>NZ_CP176429.1:0-4823686 GCF_046250075.1 Mycobacterium sp. SMC-14
TTGAGTGAGGACCCCGGCACCGCGTTTCTCAGTCTCTGGGACGAAGTAGTAGCCGAACTCAACGGAGAAGTCCCGCCAACCAACGGTTCGGCCCCGACCCTGACTCCGCAGCAAAAGGCCTGGCTCAAGCTCGTCCACCCACTGGCCATCGTCGAGGGCTTCGCCCTGCTGGCGGTTCCGAGCAGCTTCGTCCAAAACGAGATCGAACGGCATCTGCGTACCCAGATCACCGATGCACTCAGCCGCCGCCTCGGTCACGCCATCGAACTCGGGGTTCGGATCTCACCGCAGACCGCCGAAGACCAACTCAGTACCTCCAGCACCGACAATGCCGCCGAGGTCCGCACGGACGAAGAAGACGACGACACCACCGACGTCGCATACGACTGGCCCAACTATTTCACCGAACGCCCCAGTGATGACTCGTCGACCGCCGACGGCGCGAGCCTCAACCGGCGCTACACCTTCGACACCTTCGTCATCGGAACCTCCAACCGGTTCGCCCACGCCGCCGCGCTGGCCATCGCCGAAGCACCGGCGCGTGCCTACAACCCGCTCTTCATCTGGGGTGAATCCGGCCTCGGTAAGACCCACCTACTGCACGCCGCCGGCAACTACACCCAGCGACTCTTCCCCGGAATGCGTGTCAAATACGTCTCCACCGAAGAGTTCACCAACGATTTCATCAACTCCCTGCGCGACGACCGCAAGGTGGCGTTCAAGCGCAGCTACCGCGACATCGACGTGCTGCTGGTCGACGACATCCAATTCATCGAAGGAAAAGAAGGTATCCAGGAAGAGTTCTTCCATACCTTCAATACCCTGCACAACGCCAACAAACAGATCGTGATCACGTCCGATCGGGCGCCGAAACAGCTTGCCACCCTGGAAGATCGGCTTCGCACCCGCTTCGAATGGGGCTTGATCACCGACGTCCAGCCGCCCGATCTGGAGACTCGGATCGCCATCTTGCGCAAGAAGGCGCAGATGGAACGTCTCGACGTGCCGGGCGACGTGCTCGAACTCATCGCCACCAGCATCGAGCGCAACATCCGAGAACTCGAGGGCGCACTCATCCGGGTGACCGCCTTCGCCTCGCTCAACAAGACCCCGATCGACCGATCGTTGGCCGAGATCGTGCTGCGTGACCTGATCGCCGACGCCAGCACCATGCAGATCAGCGCAGCGATCATCATGGCCGTCATCGCCGAGTACTTCGACACCTCCATCGAGGAACTACGCGGGCCCGGCAAAACCCGCCCGCTGGCACAGTCCCGCCAGATCGCCATGTATCTGTGTCGCGAACTGACCGACCTGTCCCTTCCCAAGATCGGCCAGGCATTCGGTCGCGACCACACCACGGTGATGTACGCCGAGCGCAAGATCCGTGGCGAGATGGCCGAGCGTCGCGAGGTCTTCGATCAAGTCAAAGAGCTCACCACCCGGATCCGGCAGCGCGCCAAGCGCTGATTCGCCGGTTCTAGTCCGTCGCTCTTACAAAAAACTTTGGACCCACTCGTACCACCCGTCACGGTCCAGCCCTGTGGATACCGCTGCGGACAACCTGTCCACCATCCGATGACGAATCACCAGTCGATCCACACCGGCGGTTTCATACACAGCCGCGCCGGCCGACCCGGGCGTGTCATTCACTGCTCTTCCCCAACCCCACGCGCCCGCTCAGCAGCGACGATGCCACGCTATGCCCAGCATCCACAGGACTTACTACTAATACTGGGAGTTATCCCTTGATTCTCTTTAAAAACAGGTCGTTGGGGATTCGGGTCAACCCGGGCTGTTCACAACCTGCCCGTCTCGGCACCGGCCAAGGCCGTGCTGAGCCGCTCGGTGTCGACGTTTAACTTTCAAGAAGGCCGTACAGGCTCTACGGTTGGTGGCCTACCGCTCTTACACTTCGGCGTGGGGCGTTGCACGGCCGCGGGTGGGGGTGTTCACCAGTCGCCGCAGAGTAGAGCTCGATATCGGGGTGACGAGAGGACGCTATGGACGCGGCGACCACGAACGCGGGTCTGACCGACTTGAAGTTCCGCCTGGACCGGGATGACTTCGCTGACGCGGTGGCGTGGGTGGCGAAGTCTCTGCCGGCCCGGCCTACTGTGCCGCTGCTGGCCGGGGTGTTGCTGACGGGTTCCGACAACGGCCTGACTGTGTCTGGATTCGATTACGAAGTCTCCGCCGAAGTTCAGCTTGCTGCTGAGATCGCTTCTCCTGGAAGCGTTTTGGTATCCGGTCGACTGCTGTCGGATATCACCAGAGCGCTGCCCGCCAAGCCGGTCGAAGTTCAGGTGGAGTCCACCCGGGTCTCTTTGACCTGCGGCAACGCCCGATTCTCGCTGCCGACCATGACGGTCGAGGATTACCCCACTCTGCCGACACTGCCCGACGAGACGGGCGTGCTGTCCTCAGATGTGTTCGCCGAGGCCATCGGCCAGGTAGCCGTAGCGGCCGGCCGCGACGACACGTTGCCCATGTTGACCGGTATACGCGTCGAAATTTCCGGCAACACAGTCGTTTTGGCTGCTACAGACCGTTTCCGGCTTGCTGTCCGAGAATTGAGTTGGACGGCCGCGCCCGGCACCGAAGCCGCCGTGCTGGTCCCGGCCAAGACCTTGGCCGAGGCGGCCAAGGCCAGCAGCGACGGCAACGAGGTGCATCTGGCGCTGGGAGCCGGTTCCGCGGTCGGTAACGAGGGGCTGTTGGGAATCACCAGCGCCGGAAAGCGCAGCACCACCCGACTGTTGGACGCGGAATTCCCGAAGTTCCGGCAGCTGCTGCCCAACGAGCACCTGGCCGTCGCGACCATTGGTGTGGCGGAACTGACCGAAGCGATCAAGCGTGTGGCCTTGGTGGCCGACCGAGGTGCCCAGGTACGCATGGAGTTGTCCGAGGGCACTCTGCGACTTTCGGCCGGCGCCGAAGATGTCGGTCGCGCCGAGGAGGATCTGCCCATCGACTTCGTCGGTGAGCCGTTGACCATCGCGTTCAACCCGACCTATCTCACGGATGGTTTGGGTTCGCTGCACAGCGAGAAGGTGTCGATGGGCTTCACCGATCCGAAGAAGCCCGCGGTGCTGCGCCCGGTCGGTGCGGATGACCCCGCGCTGATCGGCGATGGACCGTTCCCGGCGATTCCGTCGGATTACGTCTACCTGTTGATGCCGGTCCGCCTGCCAGGCTGATCAGCGCAGGTCGCGACGACGGGAGGGGTTGGTTTCTCGGTGTATGTCCGCCACGTGGGCCTTCGCGATTTCCGGTCCTGGGCGCACGTCGATCTGGAACTGGAACCGGGCGCGACGGTCCTGGTCGGACCGAACGGCTTTGGGAAGACCAACCTTGTTGAAGCACTGTGGTATTCGTCCACTTTGGGCTCACACCGGGTGGCCACCGACGCTCCGTTGATCCGATCGGGTGCCAGTCGCGCCGTAGTTTCCACGATCGTCGTCAATGAGGGCCGCGAACTCGCCGTTGATTTGGAGATCGCCGCGGGCCGCGCCAACAAAGTGCGTCTCAATCGCTCACCGGTACGGCACGCACGCGAAGTCGTCGGGGTGCTGCGCGCGGTGCTGTTCGCCCCGGAAGATCTGGCGTTGGTACGGGGCGATCCCGGTGAGCGTCGCCGCTACCTCGACGAATTGGCCAGTGTGCGTCGTCCGCGGATCGCGGGAGTACGTGCGGACTACGACAAGGTGCTCCGACAGCGCACCGCGCTACTCAAGAGCGCGCCGGGTGCACTGCATCGTGGTGACCGATCCGTGCTGGACACCCTGGACGTGTGGGATGCTCAGCTGGCCAACCACGGGGCCGAGCTGATGGCCGCCCGCATCGACCTGGTCAATCAGCTGGCGCCGGAAGTCGAGAAGGCCTACCAACTCCTAGCCCCCGGAACGCGCAGCGCTGCCGTGGCCTATCGGCCGAAACTGGAGATCGCCCTCGGTGAGGAGAATCCGGGCGCGACCGAACTACAGGAAGCTCTGCTCACGGAGCTGGCGCGCCGCCGCAGTGCGGAACTGGAACGTGGTGTGTGTCTGGTCGGCCCGCACCGCGACGAATTGGAGTTGCGACTCGGGGACCGACCGGTGAAAGGTTTTGCCAGCCATGGTGAGTCGTGGTCCATGGCGCTGTCCCTGCGATTGGCCTCCTATGAACTGCTGAGCAGTGAGGGCGCCGAGCCAGTACTGCTGCTCGACGACGTTTTCGCCGAATTGGACGTCGCCCGGCGCCGCGCGCTCGCCGGCGTCGCCGCATCGGCGGAGCAGGTTTTGATCACCGCCGCTGTCGCGGAGGATATCCCCGACGATTGGCAGGCCCGCCAGATCCGGATCGCCGTCACCGAAGGTGACGAGGGCAGGGTCTCCGAACTGATCGGCACCGCGCCATGACCGGCGTCGACGATTCGCCGGACGAACCGGCATGGCAGCCACCGGCGCATCTGGCCGGTTTGACCGGCATGGATCTTGTCCGCCGCACCCTCGCCGAAGCACGCGAAGCGGCCCGCAGCCAGGGCAAAGACGTCGGGCAGGGACGCCGGGCGCCGCTGCGCCGCCGTCCCACCGGCACCGGTGGCGGTCGCCGCAGCTGGTCGGGACCTGGACCCGATCGGCGGGACCCCCAGACGCTGGGTGCGGCCACCCGCGACCTGGCGCAGTCGCGAGGTTGGTCGGCGCAAGTGGCCGAAGGCACGGTGCTGGGACAGTGGCGCGCGGTGGTCGGCGACGACATCGCTTCGCATGCGACTCCCACGAGGCTCTCCGACGGCGTACTGAGCGTCGCGGCCGAGTCGACCGCCTGGGCCACGCAATTGCGCCTGGTCCAGGCCCAATTACTGGCGAAGATCGCCGCCGCCGTCGGCGACGGTGTGGTCAAGACGCTGAAGATCACCGGTCCGACCGCGCCGTCGTGGCGTAAGGGACCGTTGCACGTCTCGGGCCGAGGCCCGCGCGATACCTACGGCTGAGTGGATGCCGGAATCTGACGCCTGAGTGGCGCTACGAGCAAAAAAATCGCTCCGGCCAGCGGCCGGACACGAGGCAAACCGCGATATCGACGCCACGGCGCAATCAGGTAGGCAGAAACACCCCAAGAAAATGCTCGCCGTCGGGACCCCAAGGTAGACTGACTCAGTATCCCGCGTACGCACCCTTGTGGCGCGTCGAATGCTGGCTTGCAAACCTGAGGAGAGCTCCCCGACCGTGGCTGCCGAAAACAAGTATGGTGCCGATTCGATCAAGGTTCTCGAAGGCCTCGAAGCCGTCCGTAAAAGACCCGGTATGTACATCGGCTCCACCGGTGAACGCGGTCTGCACCACCTGATCTGGGAAGTCGTCGACAATGCCGTCGACGAAGCGATGGCCGGCTTCGCCTCGAAGGTGACGGTCCGCATCCTCGAAGACGGTGGTGTCGAAGTCACCGACGACGGTCGAGGCATCCCAGTCGCGATGCATGCGACCGGCGTACCCACGGTGGATGTCGTCATGACCGTGCTGCACGCCGGCGGAAAGTTCGAGGAAGGCGCCTACAGCGTCTCCGGTGGTCTGCACGGTGTCGGTGTCTCGGTGGTCAACGCGCTGTCGACCCGCCTGGAAGCCGACATCTTCCGGGATGGTTTCGAGTGGTTCCAGACCTACGACAAGTCGGTTCCCGGAACCCTGCGCAAGGGTGAGAAGAGCAAGAAGACCGGCACGACCATCCGATTCTGGGCGGATCCGGACATCTTCGAGACCACCACCTATGACTTCGAGACCGTCGCGCGGCGCCTGCAAGAGATGGCGTTCCTCAACAAGGGCCTGACCATCGACCTGACCGATGAGCGGGTGCGGGTCGAAGAGGTCGTCGACGAAGTGGTCAGCGACACCGCCGAAGCGCCAAAGACCGCCGAGGAACAGGCCGCCGAAGCCGTGGCCCCGCACAAGGTCAAGCACCGTGTCTTCCACTACCCCGGCGGCCTGCGGGACTTCGTTCAACACATCAACCGCAGCAAGACCGCGATCCACCCGACCATCGTCGACTTCGACGGCAAGGGAACCGGACACGAAGTAGAAATCGCCATGCAGTGGAACGGCGGCTACTCGGAGTCGGTGCACACCTTCGCCAACACCATCAACACCGCCGAGGGCGGTACTCACGAAGAGGGCTTCCGGTCCGCGTTGACCAGCGTCGTCAACAAGTACGCCAAAGACAAGAAGCTGCTCAAAGACAAGGATCCCAACCTCACCGGCGACGACATCCGTGAGGGTTTGGCCGCGGTCATCTCCGTGAAGGTGTCCCAGCCGCAGTTCGAGGGTCAGACCAAGACCAAGCTGGGCAACACCGAGGTCAAGTCGTTCGTGCAGAAGGTCTGCAACGAGCAACTCGGCCACTGGTTCGAGGCCAACCCCGCCGAAGCCAAGACCATCATCAACAAGGCGGTGTCGTCGGCGCAGGCCCGGATGGCTGCCCGCAAGGCTCGGGAGTTGGTGCGGCGCAAGAGCGCGACCGATCTGGGCGGCCTGCCGGGCAAGCTGGCCGACTGCCGCTCCAATGACCCGACCAAGTCCGAACTGTATGTGGTGGAGGGTGATTCGGCCGGCGGCTCCGCTAAGAGCGGCCGCGACTCGATGTTCCAGGCGATCCTGCCGCTGCGCGGCAAGATCATCAACGTCGAGAAGGCACGCATCGACCGCGTCCTGAAGAACAACGAAGTCCAGGCGATCATCACCGCCCTGGGCACCGGTATTCACGACGAGTTCGACATCTCCAAGCTGCGCTATCACAAGATCGTGCTGATGGCCGACGCCGACGTCGACGGCCAGCACATCTCCACGTTGCTGCTCACCCTGCTGTTCCGTTTCATGCGGCCGCTGGTGGAGCACGGGCACGTGTTCTTGGCGCAGCCGCCGCTGTACAAGCTCAAGTGGCAGCGCGGAAACGACGCTGAATTCGCCTATTCCGACCGCGAGCGGGACGGTCTGCTCGAAGCCGGCAAGGCCGCCGGCAAGAAGATCAATATGGACGACGGCATCCAGCGCTACAAAGGTCTTGGTGAGATGGACGCCAAGGAACTGTGGGAGACCACGATGGACCCGACCGTGCGAGTGCTGCGCCAGATCACCCTCGACGACGCCGCGGCCGCGGACGAGCTGTTCTCGATCCTGATGGGCGAAGACGTCGAGGCCCGGCGCAGTTTCATCACGCGCAACGCGAAAGACGTTCGCTTCCTCGATGTTTAGCGATGTAGGCCGATGTTCCAGTGACGTCGGCGAGATATCGCGGCATCTGACCTGACTGACTTCTTCACAGAGCGAGGAATAGATGACAGACACCACGCTGCCACCCGGAGACGACTCGGTGGACCGGATCGAGCCGGTCGACATCCAGCACGAGATGCAGCGCAGCTACATCGACTACGCGATGAGCGTGATCGTGGGTCGCGCGCTGCCCGAGGTGCGCGACGGTCTCAAGCCGGTACACCGCCGGGTCCTCTACGCGATGTATGACTCCGGATTCCGGCCGGACCGCAGCCACGCGAAATCGGCGCGCTCGGTTGCCGAAACGATGGGCAACTACCACCCGCACGGTGACGCCTCGATCTACGACACCCTGGTCCGGATGGCCCAGCCGTGGTCGCTGCGCTATCCCCTGGTCGACGGCCAGGGCAACTTCGGCTCGCCGGGCAACGACCCAGCGGCCGCGATGCGTTACACCGAGGCCCGGCTGACCCCGCTGGCCATGGAGATGCTTCGCGAAATCGATGAGGAAACAGTCGATTTCGTTCCGAACTACGACGGCCGGGTGCAAGAGCCGACGGTGCTGCCCAGCCGGTTCCCGAACCTGCTGGCCAACGGCTCCGGCGGTATCGCCGTCGGCATGGCGACCAACATCCCGCCGCACAACCTTCGCGAACTGGCCGAGGGCGTGTTCTGGTGCTTGGAAAACTACGACGCCGACGAAGAGACCACGCTCGAAGCGATGATGGAGCGGGTCAAGGGCCCGGACTTCCCCACTTCCGGTCTGATCGTCGGCTCGCAGGGCATCAGCGACGCTTACCGCACCGGCCGCGGCTCCATTCGGATGCGTGGTGTGGTGGAGATCGAAGAGGACTCGCGCGGGCGTGCCCTGCTGGTCATCACCGAGCTGCCGTATCAGGTCAACCACGACAACTTCATCACGTCCATCGCTGAGCAGGTGCGCGACGGAAAGTTGGTGGGAATCGCCAACATTGAGGACCAGAGCAGTGACCGCGTGGGCCTGCGCATCGTCGTGGAGATCAAGCGCGACGCCGTGGCCAAGGTGGTGCTGAACAACCTCTACAAGCACACCCAGCTGCAGACCAGCTTCGGCGCCAACATGCTCTCGATCGTCGACGGCGTGCCGCGCACCCTGCGGCTGGACCAGATGATCCGCTACTACGTGGCGCATCAGCTGGACGTCATTGTGCGGCGCACCCGTTACCGGCTCCGCAAAGCCGAGGAGCGAGCCCACATCCTGCGAGGTCTGGTCAAGGCACTCGATGCCCTCGACGAGGTCATCGCCCTGATCCGGGCATCCCAGACCGTCGACATCGCCCGCCAGGGCCTGATCGAGCTCCTCGAGATCGATGACATTCAGGCGCAAGCGATTTTGGACATGCAGCTGCGTCGGCTGGCTGCCCTGGAACGCCAGAAGATCATCGATGAATTGGCCAAGATCGAAGCGGAGATCGCTGACCTCAAGGACATCCTGGAGAAGCCCGAACGGCAGCGCGCCATCGTGCACGACGAGCTGGCTGAGCTCGTCGAGAAGTTCGGCGATGACCGGCGTACCCGGATCATCGCCGCCGACGGCGACGTCGCCGACGAAGATCTGATCGCCCGCGAGGACGTCGTCGTCACGATCACCGAGACCGGCTACGCCAAGCGCACCAAGACCGATCTGTACCGCAGCCAGAAGCGCGGCGGTAAGGGTGTGCAGGGCGCCGGCCTCAAGCAGGACGACATCGTCGCGCACTTCTTCGTCTGCTCGACGCACGACTGGATCCTGTTCTTCACCACACAGGGCCGGGTGTACCGGGCCAAGGCCTACGAGCTGCCAGAGGCGCTGCGCACCGCCCGCGGCCAGCACGTCGCCAACCTGCTGGCCTTCCAGCCCGAGGAGCGCATCGCTCAGGTCATCCAGATCAAGAGCTACGAAGACGCGCCGTATCTGGTGCTCGCCACCCGCAACGGTCTGGTCAAGAAATCCAAGCTGACCGACTTCGACTCGAACCGGTCAGGCGGCATTGTCGCGATCAACCTCCGGGACGGCGACGAACTGGTGGGCGCCGTGTTGTGCTCGGCCGAGGAGGACCTGCTGCTGGTGTCGGCGAACGGTCAGTCCATCCGGTTCTCGGCGACCGACGAGGCGCTGCGGCCGATGGGCCGCGCGACCTCCGGTGTGCAGGGCATGCGGTTCAACGCCGACGACCGGTTGCTGTCGCTCAATGTGGTTCGCGAGGACACCTACCTGTTGGTGGCCACCGCGGGCGGGTATGCCAAGCGGACCGCGATCGAGGAGTACACCGCGCAGGGTCGTGGCGGCAAGGGAATCCTCACCATTCAGTACGATTCACGGCGAGGCCGACTGGTCGGGGCGCTGATCGTCGACGACGACAGTGAGCTCTACGCGATCACCTCCGGCGGCGGAGTGATTCGTACCGCCGCACGGCAGGTTCGCAAGGCCGGCCGGCAGACCAAGGGCGTTCGGTTGATGAACTTGGGTGAGGGCGACACACTGATAGCGATTGCGCGGAACGCCGACGAAGAGGCGGCCGACGAGGACTCGGGCAGCTGATCCGACGTCAGACCCGGCCGCGGAGCGGTCGGGACACGCAGGTAAGGAGTCGTGGGTGAGCGCACCGAACGAGCCGGGGCACCCGGGCAACGGGGGCAAGGCGGAGCCGGCCGGCAACGGTCCGGCCGACGCGGGTCAGCGGCCCCCGGGCCGGCCCGGCCGGATCACCGAGACCGGGGAGGCACCGCCGTGGCAACGCGGTGGCCAGCCGAGGCCGCCCGCCGCGGCCCGTCCCGGAGAGGCCGGTGCGCACTCCCCCGGCGTTGACGAGCGGCTACGCCGGTTCGTCTCCGGTACGGCCGCCCCGACAACACCTCCGGCGCCCGGTGCGCCGCAGCAGGCCGCGGCCAAGGGTCCGGCACAGGCCAAGCCCCCGGCACAGCCGGCCAAGCCGGCAGCCAAGGCCGCGCCGCCGGGCAAGCCCGCCCAGGCGGACGACGCCTACGCCAGCGAACTGCCGGATCTGTCCGAACCGGCGCAGCGGCGCTCTGCGGTCCGCCGCCCCCAGGTCGCGGCGGGGCCACGCGGTCCGCTGCGGGCCAGCATGCAGATCCGACGGATCGACCCCTGGAGTGCCCTCAAGGTGTCGCTGCTGCTCTCGACGGCGCTGTTCTTCGTCTGGATGATGGCGGTGGCCGTGCTCTACGTCGCCCTGGGCGCCATGGGCGTCTGGAGCAAGCTGAACAGCAACGTAGGCGACCTGTTGACCAACAACAGTGCCGCCGAACTGGTTTCCGCCGGTTCGATTTTCGGCGGCGCCGCGCTGATCGGGCTGGTGAACGTCGTGGTGCTGACCGCCATGGCGACCCTCGGTGTGGTGATCTACAACCTCAGCACCGACGTCGTCGGCGGCGTGGAGGTAACCCTGGCCGACCGGGACTGACCGGCCTGGTGTTCATGGCATTTTGGTGAGCGGGCACCCGGTGCGGTAATCTCGCTCGGTCGCAGACGACTACGGGCCTATAGCTCAGGCGGTTAGAGCGCTTCGCTGATAACGAAGAGGTCGGAGGTTCGAGTCCTCCTAGGCCCACGAGTCCCACCAGGGGCCTTAGCTCAGTTGGTAGAGCGCTGCCTTTGCAAGGCAGATGTCAGGAGTTCGAATCTCCTAGGCTCCACAATGCGAACGCGAAAGCGTCGCCCTGCGTACTAAATCTTGTGCTGTGCGTCCACGCTCGGTGGGCGCGGTCCCGGCTCCTGCGGCCGGTTCGAGCGGCGGATCAGCACCGCCACCACCCCGCCCGCCAGTAGTGCCGCCCCGGCGGCCGCCACCAGCAGCCAGGACCGGCGAACATGACGGCGCGGGGCGCTACCTTCCAACAGTTCCGGAAAACCGGCAACGGCTTCCTGGGCGGCGGCCAGCTCCCGGGCCGCGGCCTCGGCGGCCTCGGCGACCCGGTCGGACAGTTGACTCTCCCGGTAGCGTCGACGCAATTCCACCGCCCCGCGGCGGACTGCGTCGCCACTGAGCCCCACGGCGCCCCGGGCCACGTCCACCGGCCCGGCAGCGGTATGAGCCAGCCCGCGCGTCAGGCGCTCTCGGTGGGTCAGCGGGGTCTCGGTCGCCAGGCGCATGGGCACAACGCTACCCGTGACGTAGCCCACCACGCCGCGAATGGCAGACTGTGATCCCATGACCTCCAGCTCCATTGCCACCGCAACTGCCACGCTGCACACCAACCGCGGCGACATCAAGATCGCGCTGTTCGGCAACCACGCCCCCAAGACCGTCGCCAACTTCGTCGGCCTGTCCCAGGGCACCAAGGAGTACTCCACCACCAACGCCTCCGGCGGCTCGTCGGGGCCGTTCTACGACGGCGCGGTGTTCCACCGGGTGATCAACGGCTTCATGATCCAGGGCGGCGACCCGACCGGCACCGGTCGCGGCGGCCCCGGCTACAAGTTCGAGGACGAGTTCCACCCCGAGCTGGTGTTCGACAAGCCCTACCTGCTGGCGATGGCCAACGCCGGCCCGGCCACCAACGGTTCGCAGTTCTTCATCACCGTGGGCCAGACCCCGCACCTGAACCGCAAGCACACCATCTTCGGTGAGGTCGTGGACGCGGACTCGCAGGCTGTCGTGGACGCCATCGCCACCACCGCCACCGACCGTGCCGACCGGCCCACCGAGCCCGTCGTCATCGAGTCGATCACCGTCGCCTAAGCAGCGACACGCAGCTGTTGTCAGCGGCCGGTGTAGCCGGCCGCTGAGAGCACCTCGAACACCTCGCGCGGATCGGTCCCCAGATCCCACCGCGACAAGATCAGCATCTGGTCACCGCGCGTCTCGATCTCCAGGAGCCGGTGCTTGCGCCCGATGCGCTGATACTCCGTGACCCGCAGCCGGGTGAGGCTGTCCGGAGTCAGCATGGTGGTGCTCCACCAACCGCGCACCGCCAGGCCGTCGAATGTCAGCGCAAGCTTGGGCCGGGCCCGCCAGGAGAGCCCGGCAAACAACAGCAGGCCGACTCCGGCAATGCCGGCCAGAACACGTCCGGGCGTATCTGTGGCGACCGTCACAGCGCTGATAGCTAACAATGCACCGACAAGCGCGCAACCAGCGATTCCGCCGGCCGGCGGCGACCAGTCCGTTTGCTCGTGCCTGTCCTGAGTCATTTCGACCTGCGGGTTTCAAAGTTATCTACAGGAGTTGTCCACAGTGGGGATAAATCACATCGATGTGATTGAGCAATTGCTTGGTTGCCTCGCTGGCATCGGCGGCAGCCCGAAATCACCGAAATACCGCGTCTGCGCAGCTCAGTGCCAGCGCATGGTGAGCAACAGCCCGGTGATCATGAAGGCAAACGCGATGGCGTAGTTCCACGGGCCCAGCTCAGCCATCCAGTTGAGTGCCGCGGGAGCGTCCAGCCCGGTGGCGCCCAGCTGATACACCATCAGCCACACCAAGCCGAGGAGCATCAGCCCCAGGAACAGTGCGACGAACCATGTGCTCGATGGGCCACCTTTGACCTTGACCGGGGTACGGCTCACCGCCGAGGGGGTGAAGCTGGTGGTCTTCTTGCGAACCTTGGACTTGGGCATCAGTACCTCGGGAAAGTGCGGCGTGAAGCTGCGAGTATGGGTCGGTACGAGATTAGCCCAGCAGGATAACCCAGCCGAGAACGGGAGAGCCGATGGAGCGCAACGGGCCGCCGTCCTCCCCGTGGCGGGTCGGAGTTCCGCTGGTCTGCCTACTGGCCGGCCTGCTGCTGGCGGCCACCCACGGGGTCTCCGGCGGCAAAGAGATTCGACGCGGGGATGCCCCCCGGCTGGTCGATCTGGTCCGCTCGACGCAGGCCACCGTGGAAGAACTCACCGCCCAGCGCGACACACTGGCAACCGATGTGGGGTCCGTACACGGCCGAGGCTCCGGCGTTGCGCTGTCGGCGATGCGCAAACGCACCGAGCAACTCGCCGCGGCGGCCGGTTTGGAGGCGATGCACGGCCCGGGCCTGGTGGTCACGCTCACCGACGCCCAGCGCGACGCCAATGGCCGGTTCCCCCGGGACGCCTCCCCCGACGACCTGGTGGTGCACCAGCAGGACATCTCGGCCGTGCTCAACGCGTTGTGGAGTTCCGGCGCCGAAGCCGTGCAGATGCAGGACCAGCGGATCACCGCGGCGTCAGCACCGCGCTGCGTGGGCAACACCCTGCTGCTGGAGGGCCGAACCTACAGCCCGCCCTACGTGGTGACTGCGATCGGTGACCCGGCCGCGATGCAGGCCGCCTTGGCCGCAGATCCGCTGATCACCCTCTACAAGCAGTACGTGATCCGTTTCGGTCTGGGCTACAGCGAGCAGGTCAGTACCGACCTGGAGGTGGCCGAGACGCCGGCCGTCGCCCGGATGCGGTACGCCGTGCCGGCCGGGCCGGTCGACTACTGACGCCGGTGCCCGCGCCGCAAGCGACGATCGCCAGCGCGGCGGAGCCGGGCGCAGCGGGTCGTCGCCACTAACACGGCGGTAGCCTGTTGGGCGTGCGGATCCTCGTCGTCGACAATTACGACAGCTTTGTGTTCAACCTGGTCCAGTATCTGGGTCAGTTGGGTGTGCAGGCTGCCGTCTGGCGCAACGACGACGCCCGCCTCGTCGACCCGGCCGCCGCCGTGGCCGACTTCGACGGGGTGCTGCTCAGCCCCGGACCGGGCACGCCGGAACGCGCCGGCGCCTCGATCGCCCTGGTCGGTGCGTGTGCGGCCGCCGGGATCCCGGTGTTGGGAGTGTGCCTGGGGCATCAGGCGATCGGCGTCGCATTCGGCGGCACCGTGGGCCGGGCGCCCGAGCTGCTGCACGGCAAGACCAGCACCGTCTTCCACACCGATGCCGGGGTGCTCAAGGGTTTGCCGGACCCGTTCACGGCCACCCGCTACCACTCGCTGACGATCCTGCCCGAGACGCTGCCGCCGGTTCTCGAGGCCACGGCGCGCACCCGCGGCGGGGTGATCATGGCGGTCCGGCACACCGAGCTGCCCATCCACGGGGTGCAGTTCCACCCGGAGTCCATCCTCACCGAGGGCGGTCACCGGATGCTGGCCAACTGGCTCGGCTACTGCGGGTACTCCTGCGACGACGCCTTGGTGCGCCGGCTGGAGGAGGAAATCGCCGCGACCGTGCAGACGGCCCGCCCACCCGCGCCCGTCGTGTAGCGGCTTGCGGGTAGAGCCGCGCTACTGGCCGAAGCGCAACGTGATGTTGCCGTCGGTGTTCACACCCTGACCCGCCGCCGGGCTCTGGTAGAGCACCCGGTTGTGGCCAGAACCGCCGGCGTCGACGTCGGCGCCCTTGACCAACATCCCGGTCCAGCCCAGTGCCCGCAGCTGCGGTTCGGCGTCGGTCCAGAACATGCCGGCCAGATCCGGCATCACGAACTGGTTGCCGCGCGACACCCGCAGTTCGATCACCGCATCGACGGGCACCGTCTCACCGCTGGGCGGGCTGGTGGCGATCACCTCACCGGCCGGCCGCGGACTGTCCACCGTCACCTCGGTGATCTTGGTGAAGCCGTAGACGGTCAGGTTCTTCTGCGCCAGGTCCAGTGTCTGGCCGGTGACGTCGGGAACGGGCTTGGTGGCCGGGCCACTGCCGATCACGATGATGATCTCGTTGGTGACCGCCGTGGTCTGATTCGCCGGCGGGTTGGTGCCGACCACCTTGTCTTTGAGCTCCGGTGTCGACGGCGAGTTGACCTGCTTGAACTTGCCGAACCCGGCGGCGGTCAGCTTCTTGACCGCGTCGGCGTAGCTCAAGGTCGCCACGTCGGGAAGCTGACGCTGTTCCGGCCCGTAGGACACGTCGACGGTGATCTTGTCGCCCTTGTTGGCCGGCGCGCCGGCGGGCGGATCGGTGCCGATCACATGGTCCGGCGGGACGGTGGAATCGGCGCGCTGTTCGGTGCGGGTCTTGAAGCCCTTGTTCTGGAGTTCGGCGATCGCGTCGACCGACGCGCGGCCGCTCACGTCGGGAACCTGGATCTGGTGGGTGCGCCCGCCGAAGGTGTTGATCGACACCGTCACGATGACGGTCAGCACGGCGAGCACGATCGCGGCGATCAGCCAGCGGCCCACCGAGCCCGGCCGCTCGTGGCCGAAGTCGAGTTCTTGGCGGGGCAGCGGGTCGGTCTGAGCCCCGATGCTGTCGCCGGACCGCGGCGTCATGATCGAGGCACGGTCGGCCGCGGTCAGTACTCGGGGGGCTTCGGGAGTCTCCCCGTTGTGCACCCGCACCAGATCGGCGCGCATCTCGGCGGCCGTCTGATAGCGATTGTCGGGATTCTTCGCCAGCGCCTTGAGCACCACCGCGTCCAGGTCGGCGGGCAGGCTCGGGAGCCGCTGCGACGGGGGTACCGGGTCTTCCCGGACGTGCTGGTAGGCCACCGCCACCGGTGAGTCGCCGACGAAAGGTGGGTCGCCGGTGAGGATTTCATACAACACGCAGCCCAGCGAGTACACGTCGGAGCGCGCATCGACGGTGTCGCCGCGAGCCTGTTCGGGCGACAGGTACTGAGCGGTGCCGATCACGGCGGCGGTCTGGGTGACGCTGTTGCCGGCGTCGGCGACCGCCCGGGCGATGCCGAAATCCATGACCTTCACCGCGTTGTGCATGTCGATCATGATGTTGGCCGGCTTGACGTCCCGGTGGATGATGCCGTGCTGGTGGCTGAAGTTCAGTGCTTGGCAGGCGTCCGCGATCACCTCGATGGCCCGGATCGGCGGCATCGGCCCGTCGTTGTGCACGATGTCGCGCAGCGTGACGCCCTCGACGAGCTCCATCACGATGTAGGGCAGCGGCCCGGCCGGGGTCTCGGCTTCACCGGTGTCGTAGACGGCGACGATCGCCGGGTGGTTCAAGGCGGCGGCGTTCTGCGCCTCCCGCCGGAAGCGTAGGTAGAAGCTGGGATCGCGGGCCAGGTCGGCACGCAGCACCTTCACGGCGACCTCGCGGTGCAGGCGGGTGTCGACGGCGCGGTGCACCTCTGACATCCCACCGAAGCCGAGGATCTCGCCGAGTTCGTAGCGGTCGGAGAGCCGCTGCGGCGTGGTCATTGCGCAGTCCTGTGCCAGGTCCATCCGGACGGGTGCGCGGGTGGTGTTGCCGACGACGATTCAGAGCTCGACGAGCTGGTCAGTGGTGCCCCGGTGTCGGTGACCGTGGCGGGCGCCAGGGAGCCGCCCGGGCTCTTGGCGTTGACCACGATCAGCACCGCGATGATGATCGCCAGCGTGCCCAGCACGCCGGCCGCCCACAGCAGCGCGCGCTGCCCGGCGGTGAACGTGCGTCGGGGTGGCGGTGTGCGATGGTTGCCGGTGCTGGGCCGGGCCCGGCGGGCCGCGGTCGCCCGAGCCGACACCGGCGGTGCGGCGCGGGTGGCGGCACCCGACGGGATGGCCGACGGGGCGGCACGCCCGGCCGGCAG
Source organism: Mycobacterium sp. SMC-14 (assembly GCF_046250075.1). Taxonomy (NCBI): domain Bacteria; kingdom Bacillati; phylum Actinomycetota; class Actinomycetes; order Mycobacteriales; family Mycobacteriaceae; genus Mycobacterium; species Mycobacterium sp. SMC-14. Next base: position 16,714 of record NZ_CP176429.1, read on the forward strand.
TGCCTGACTGGGCCGGGTGGGACGCCGGCCGGATCGCACCGCGGCCACGGCGTCGGCGAACGGGCCGCCGCTGCGGTAGCGCGTCCCCGGATTCTTGGCCAGCGTGATCTCGATCAGCTCGCGCACGTTGGGCGGCAACTCGGCCGGCAGCGGTGGTGGCGGCTCCTTGATGTGCTTCATCGCGACGGTCAGCGCGCCGTCGCCGGTGAACGGCCGGCGGCCGGAGAGCACCTCGTAGCCGACCACGCCCAGGGAGTACACGTCGCTGGCGGCCGTGGCGTCCTGGCCGAGTGCCTGTTCGGGGGCGATGTACTGGGCGGTGCCCATCACCATTCCGGTCTGGGTGACCGGCGCGGCGTCGACGGCCTTGGCGATGCCGAAGTCGGTGATCTTCACCTGGCCGGTGGGCGTGATCATGATGTTGCCCGGCTTGACGTCGCGGTGCACCAGGCCGGTGCTGTGCGCCACCTGCAGGGCGCGCCCGGTCTGCTCCAGCATGTCCAGGGCGTGCCGCAGCGACAACCGGCCGGTCCGCTTGAGCACCGAGTTCAGCGGCTCACCGTTGACCAGCTCCATCACCAGGAACGCGGTGCGGCCCTCGCCGTCCAGCTCGGTCTCGCCGTAGTCGTGCACGCTGGCGATACCGGGGTGGTTGAGCATGGCGGTGTTGCGGGCCTCGGCCCGGAACCGCTCGATGAACTCCGGATCGGAGGAGAACTCCGGCTTGAGCACCTTGACCGCGACGCGGCGGCCCAACCGGTTGTCGACGGCCTCCCACACCTGGCCCATACCGCCGGTGGCGATGAGTCGCTGCAACCGATACCGCCCGGCCAGTGCCGCGCCGACCTGTGGACTCATGATCGCCCCTGCAGGGCGGCTTGGATGACGGCTCGTCCGATCGGCGCGGCCAAGGCGCCGCCGGTGGCGGCCAAGCGATCGCCGCCGTCTTCAACCAGGACGGCAACGGCCACTTTCGGGGCGTTGGCCGGGGCAAAGGCGATGTACCACGCGTGCGGCGGGGTGTTCCGCGGATCGGGACCGTGTTCGGCGGTGCCGGTCTTCGACGCGATCTGTACGCCCGGGATGGCCCCCTCCTGCTGGGTCACTCTTTCGGCGTCGATCATTAGTTCAGTTAGCTTAGCCGCGACCTGCGAGGACACTGCACGGCGCTGCTCGTGCGGTTGGGTGGTGGCAATGCCCGCCAGGTCCGGACCCTCCAGCCCGCCGACCAGATACGGCTGCATCGTCAGCCCGCCGTTTGCGATGGTCGCCGCGATGACCGCGTTCTTCAGCGGTGTCACCGCGACATCCTTCTGGCCGATGCTGGTCATGCCGAGCGCGGCAGCGTCGCCGATCCGGCCGATGGTGGACTCCGCGACCTGTAGGGGCATCGGTTCGGGGGTGATATCCAGACCGAACCCCTGGGCGGTACTGCGCAAGGCGTCCACGCCGGTACGAATACCCAACTGGACGAAGGCGGTGTTACACGATCGAGCGAACGCCACCCGCAGGGGAACGGTCTGCTCGTTGCCGCCCTCGCAGGTGTTGCCGCCGTAGTTCTCCAGCGTGACAGTGCTATCGGGCAGCGCGATGCGCGCCGCGTTGGTCAGCTGGTCGTTCTCACTGACGCCGGCCTGCAGCGCGGCAGCCGTCGTGATGACCTTGAACGTCGAACCCGGCGGGTAGGTCTCACTGATGGCGCGGTTGGTCAGCGGTGAGGCGGGGTCGTCGCGCAGCCGTTGCCAGGCCTGTCCCTGCAGGGCCGAATCGTGCGAGGACAACAGGTTGGGGTCATACGACGGCGCCGACACCATCGCCAGGACCTTGCCGGTGCTCGGCTCCAGGGCCACCACCGCACCGCGACAGCCGCCGGTGCAACCCTTCTGCATCGCCTCCCAGCCGGCTTGTTGCACCCGGGGCCGGATGGTGGTCTCCACTGTGCCGCCACGCGGGCTGCGGCCGGTGAAGAAGTCGGCCAACCGCAGCCCAAACAGCCGCGGGTCCGAACCGTTGAGCACGGTGTCCTCGGCGCGCTCCAGGCCGCTGCTCGAATACCGCAGCGAGTAGAAACCGGTGACCGGCGCGTACACCGCCGGGTCGGGGTAGATGCGCTGGTATTTGATCCGATCGTCGGTGGCCACCGAGTAGGCCAGCAACTGGCCGGCGGCGGTGATCTGGCCGCGTTGTCGGGAGTATTCGTCGAGCAGCACCCGCTGATTGCGCGGGTCGGCGCGCAGCCCGTCGGCGGCGAAGACCTGGGTCAGGGTGGCGTTGCCCAACAGCAGCACGATCAGCGCCATCAGGGTCATCGTGACGCGGCGCAGGGAGGTATTCATACGCGCTCGATCACCGCCGTGCCGGTGTCACCGATCGGGGCCGGGCGCGCGGGTTGGGTGCTCAGCGGCCGGCGGGCGGCGTGCGAGACCCGCAGCACGATCGCCAGCAGCACATAGTTGGCCAGCAACGACGATCCGCCGTAGGACAGCCACGGGGTGGTGAGCCCGGTCAGCGGAATCAGCTTCGTCACGCCCCCGACCACGATGAACAGCTGGATGCCCAGGGTGGCGGCCAACCCGGCGGCCAACAGCTTGCCGAAGCTGTCGCGCACCGCGATCGCCGTCCGCATGCCCCGCACGATCACGATCGTGTACAGGATCAGCACACCGGCCAGCCCGACCAGACCCAGCTCCTCGCCGAACGCGGCGATGATGAAGTCCGTCGACGCCGCGGGCACGTAGCCGGGCTGCCCGTTGCCCAGCCCGGTGCCGAAGATGCCGCCGGTGGCGAAGCTGAACAGTGACTGCACCATCTGATAGCCGACGCCTTCGGGGTCGGCGAACGGGTCCAGCCAGGTCTGCACCCGCACCCGGACGTGGCTGAACAGGAAGTAGGCGGCCACGCTGCCGGCGGCGAACAGCAGCATGCCGATCACCATCCAGCTGAACCGGCGGGTGGCCAGGTACACCACCACCAGGAACGACGCGTACAGCAGCAGTGAGGTGCCGAGGTCCTTCTCGAACGCCATCACCCCGACCGAGATCACCCAGGCGGCCAGCAGCGGTGCCAGGTCGCGGGGCCGGGGCAGGTTCATGCCCAACACGTGCTTGCCGGCGCTGGTGAACAATCGGCGCTTTGACACCAGCACCGCGGCAAAGAAGATCAGCAGCAAGATCTTGGAGAACTCGGCGGGCTGAATTGAGAAGCCCGGCAACCGAATCCAGATCTTGGCACCCTGGCGCTCGGACAGTGACGCGGGCAGCAGGGCAGGGATCACCAGCAGCACCAGGCCGGCCAGGCCGCAGACATAGCCGCTGCCGGAGAGCTGGCGGTGGTCCTTGAGCGCCACCAGCACCAGGGCGAAGACGCCGACGCCGACCAGCGTCCACAGCATCTGCGCGCTGGCGCCGGGACGGGCGTCGGCGCCGTCGATCCCGACCCCGAGATCGATGCGGTGGATCATCACCAGCCCCAGGCCGTTGAGCAGTGCCACCACCGGCAACAGCAGCGGGTCGGCGTAACGCGCCGACCGCCGGATCACCAGGTGCGCGAAGCCGAACAGCACCAGAAACGCCACCCCGTAGCCGACCAGGTCCCAGCGCAGGCCCTGCTCGTGGCCGGCCTCGACGATCAGCATTGCCACCGCGATGATCACGGTCGCGAAGCACAGCAGCAGCAGTTCGGCGTTGCGTCGATCCGGCAGCGCCGGGGTCAGCGCCACCGGTGGCTGCGGCGCCGTGCTCACCTCGCGCCGCTCCTTCTCCGCACTCCCCACGGCATCGTCGCCGGCGCGGGTCATGAGGCCGCCCGGCAGTCGGTCCCCGGTTCTGGAGGGGCCGGCGGCAGGTTGGTCAGGGTGGGCAGGCGCGACTTTCCAGAGGCCGGTGGGGGCGGCGGGCCGGGCCGCGGACCGGTCGGCACCAGCCCCGGGGCCGGGGTGCGCGACGGCGTCGAGCTGGTACCGGCGGTGGTGCCGTGCGGGCACGGCGGCAGCAGTGAATCACGTGCCAGATTGCGCAGCTGGGTGATCGCGTCATCGAGGGTGCCGGCGGGCAGGCCGTTGCTGACCTGTTGGCGAGCCGGCGGGCGGAGGTCCTGCAACGTCATCAGCCGACAGCTCAGCTTGTCACCGGACTGGCTGAAGCTGATCTGCACCAGCTCGCCCTTGCTGTCCAGACAGCCGAGCAGATACGGCTCCTGCAGCGGCACACCCAGGATCGAACCCTGCACACCGCGCATGATCGCCACCGTGCCGCCATAGGCGGTGACGTAGTAGTTGGTGCGGACGACCGCGCGCCCGACCAATAACCCGGCGCCCAGCAGTGCCAGCAGCAGCGCCGCGACGATGAACTTGCGGCGCCGGGAGCGGGGCGGCCGGTCCGGGGTTTCGATGCGTGGCAACACGCGCTTGGCGACGGTCTTACGCGGGGAGATCGCCGACGCCCGACCGGCGGCGGTGTCCAGGGAGATCAGGTGGTCGTCGTCGTTGTCGGAGACCGCCCCGGCCAGGATCGGCTGGGTTTGGCCGTAGTCGACGTCGACGACGTCGGCCACCACCACCGTGACGTTGTCGGGGCCGCCGCCGCGCAGCGCCAACTCGATGAGCCGCAGCGCGCAGTCGTTGACGTCGGGGATCTCCAGCGCTTCGTGGATGGTCTCGGTGCTCACCGGGTCCGACAGACCGTCGGAGCACAGCAGATAGCGGTCGCCGGCCTGCGCCTCGCGCATGATCAGCGTCGGCTCCACCTCATGGCCGGTCAGGGCGCGCATGATCAGGGAGCGCTGGGGATGGCTGTGCGCCTCCTCCAAGGTGATGCGGCCCTCGTCGACCAGGGTCTGTACGAAGGTGTCGTCCTTGGTGATCTGAGTGAGCTCGCCATCGCGCAACAGGTAGCCGCGGGAGTCGCCGATGTGGGCCAGCCCCAGCCGGGGGCCGGCGAACAGGATCGTGGTCAGCGTGGTGCCCATGCCTTCGAGCTCGGGATGCTCTTCGACATAGGCCGCGATCGCCGAGTTGCCCTCTTGCACGGCGCTTTCCAGCTTTGCCAGCAGGTCGCCGCCGGGCTCGTCGTCGTCGAGATGCGCCAGCGCGGCGATCACCAGTTGGGACGCGACTTCACCGGCCGCGTGCCCACCCATGCCGTCGGCCAACGCCAACAGCCGGGCTCCGGCGTAGACGGAGTCCTCGTTGTTGGAGCGCACCAGACCGCGGTCGCTGCGGGCGGCGTACCGCAGAACCAGGCTCACCGGCGGAGCTCGATCGCGGTCTTGCCGATTCGTATCGGCGTGCCGACCGGAACCCGTACCGCAGTGGTCACCTTCACCCTGTCAAGGTAGGTGCCGTTGGTCGAACCCAGATCTTCGACATACCATTCCGTGCCTCGCTGAGATAGCCGAGCGTGCCGGGTGGAGGCGTAATCGTCGGTCAGCACCAGTGTCGAATCGTCGGCGCGGCCCACCAGAACCGGCTGATCGCTGAGCGCGATGCGCGCCCCGGTCAGCGGTCCCTCGGTCACCACCAGGTGCCGCGCGCCGGTTCGTTGCTGGCGCGGCGGCAGCAGCACTCCGCGGATCGACAGCCCCCGGCGGACCATCACCGCACCGGTGGGTGCGTAGATGTCCGTCCGCAATATCCGCAGCACGGACCAGATGAACAGCCACAACAACGTCAAAAAACCGGCTCGCGTCAGCTGCAGCACCAGTCCCTGCATCCGGCGTCCTCTCCGTCGTCGCGCAGCCCATGGCGTGCTCCTTGCGGAGCACTTCGGCAAAGTCACGATACTTGGGCGCGGGGGGCCGTAGGGCAAAGCGGCAGCGCTTTGCTGGTTCAGATTGTCGGTCGGGTGGACGCTGCCGCCGTGCCTAGTGGACCCGGACGATGATCTCGGAGTGGCCCAGCCGGATGACGTCACCGTCGGCCAGCTGCCACTCCTGGACCGGGGCATTGTTCACCGTGGTGCCGTTGGTGGAGTTCAGGTCCGACAGCAGGGCCACTCGGCCGTCCCAGCGGATCTCGAGGTGACGGCGCGACACCCCGGTGTCCGGCAACCGGAACTGGGCGTCCTGGCCGCGGCCCACCACGTTGGCACCTTCGTGCAACTGGTAGGTCCGGCCGCTGCCGTCGTCGAGCTGCAGGGTGACCGACGCCGGTGCGGAGTAGGCGCGCTGGCCATAGCCGCCGCCCTGGCCTTCGCCATAACCGCCCTGAGCCTGCTGGCCGTAGTCGTAGCCGCCTTGGGCGCCTTGACCCTCGCCGTAGCCACCGGGCGCGGGCTGGCCGTAGTCGTAGCCGGCCGGAGCAGGCGGCGCCTCGCCGTAGCCGTAGCCGGGCTGGCCGTAGTCCTGCCGGCCGTACTGGCCACCCTGGTCATATCCACCCTGGTCCGGGTAGGCGGGGCGCTGTTCGTACTGGCCCTCGGGGTAGGCGTAGTCATCCTGGCGGGCCGGCGGGCGGTCGTAATCGCCGTAGCCGGGCTGGCCGCCGGCCGGGTAGGCAGGTGCCGCGGGCTGCTGGTGCTGGGGGTAGCCCTGCTCGTAACCGGCGGGAGCGCCGTAGCCGCTGGGCGGACGCTGCTCGTAGGGCTGGGCCGGCGGGGCGGGAGGGGCATAGCCGCCGCCCTGGCCGGGGTAGCCGCCCTGCTCGGGGTAGCCGCCCTGTTCGGGGTGACGGGGCGGGGCGTATCCGCCGGGGCCGCCCTGGCCCTGGTCGGGGTAGCCGCCGCGCTGCTCATGCTGCTGGTAGTGGTCGCCTTCGGGGCCGTAGGGGCCACGGGGGTCCTGACCGCCGCGAGCATCGTCAGCGGGCCGGCCGTAGCGGGGGTCGTAATAGTCGTCGCCGGGACGATCCTGCCCGTGGGCGCCGCGGTAGCTCGGGTTATCGGTCATCGGTGGCACTCCTGATTCTGCGGTAAACGCATGAACTGATTGTGGCGGGCGGGATTCGTTGAGCGTCTTGAGGGGGCGGGCGTCAGGGTTGACCCCACCCCGTGCGCGGACCTGTCCGGTACGCAGGTTCGGCGACTGCTGGAACCGGACAACCACATCACCATACGTTTGCCACCCCTGTTCGCCGATGTAGCCGGCCAAGTGCCGGGCGAAAGCCTTCGACGTCAGATCCTGGTCGGCGCCCATTTTGTCGTAGTCGTCTCTACCGAGGGTAATGACGTATTCGTTGGGTGCCAAAAGTTGATTTCCCGCTAGTGAGCGCACCCCGGCGGCGGCTTCGCGGCGCAGGGCAGCCTCGACTTCCTCGGGGAGGACTTCCCCTCCGAAGACCCGGGCCATCGCATCCTCCACAGCGGATTCGAGTTTGCGCTCGATGCGATGAACCAGCCCACGCTGGCTGTTCAAGCTGCTACCCGCCTTACTCTCCGCCGCCACTAGCCGTATCGGGACGCTGCTGCGGCGTGTCGCTCAGCTGCATCCGCCCTGGACATGGTATCGACCCGGGGTGCCACGGCGGCACCCTTCTACGGCGGAGAATCGGATAAGACCAGGTCACGAAGGGATCACGGCGGCTTGGATAGGAGCCGGGCGGTGCTGGCCCGCAGGTCCGGAGCCGATTTTTAAGGGGTAAGGGGACCCGTGATACGCTCCCCCGGTTGCTCGGGCGAGTGGCGGAATGGCAGACGCGCTGGCTTCAGGTGCCAGTGTCCTTCGGGACGTGGGGGTTCAAGTCCCCCTTCGCCCACAGTGCGGAAAACCCCGGCCGGAATGGCTGGGGTTTTTCTGTTTCGCTGAGCCGAGCCAAACACCGGCTGCGGCGAGCACGGTGCGGATCATCCCGGCTGGACGTCGATCCATTCCAGGTAGGCGCTGCCGGACACCGCAGCCGACCGCCAGATTCCGGTGTAGGAGTAGGCCGCGACGTATCCGGGGCCGTGGCCCGGCCGCCAGGGTGAGTCGACGGTGCCTTCCACGGCCAAGATCTCCTGGCCGCCTTCGCGAACCGTCCAGCGGAATGTTCGGGGGCAGCGCATCGAATCGCCGCGGTCGTCGACCAGCGGCTCGCCGAACTGCGCCACGGTGAACTCGACGTCGGAATAGACCTCGGTCGTCCCGTCGAGCACCCGCACGTGCGCCAGGCGGCAGGCCACCCTGCCCCGAGCGCGAACATCGGTCAACAGGATCTGGGTGCGCGCATCGATATCGATGATCTGATAGGTGAAGAAGTCCAGCGGCAGCTTCAGGGCCGCCGGCATGGGTCGGCGCAGGAATCCCTGCGGGGTCCGGATTCGCGCGTACTCGAAGGTGGCCCGGCCGCGGACGTCGACGCCGTCGACCACCCCGTGGTACGGGGCCAGCAGGCTTAGATGGTCGTAGATCGGTGACTTCACGAAGTACGAGACTTGGTCGGTGACAGCCAGTTCGAGATCGACGTCGAAGCCCGGATAGCGGCCCCGCACCGCGACCTTAGGCAGCGCGACATCCACCGCGAGTTCGTCGCCCCAACGCAACTCTCCCCCGTCGTCGGGGAGTTGACATTGGGTGCTCATGTCGTAGGCCCGATAGAACCGCTGATCACCTTTCGCCGTCGAGGAGAACACTGTGGTGGTGTCGCGCGCATCGGGCGCCGCCAAGTGATCGAGGTCGAACAGTTCGGTGCCCGACGCGCCGAGCAGCGTCATGGTGTTGAGGTAGCGGTGGGGTGCGGGCAGATCGGGAACGAAGACGCCGTAGTGCGTCGTGGCCCAAACGCGTGATCGGGCATGGGGCTTGAGGATCTGCGGTAAGTCGAATGGCCGCCGCGATGCCGCCAGGCGCCGGTCCACCAGCGGCAGCAGGCCGTCGATAACGGCATAGGACAACGCGCGAGAGAACGGGTGCCTCACCGAGCCACCGTACGTCAGTACGCCGACACGACGTTCTCCTTCGCCCACCGCTTCTCGGCGTCCGATCCCCCCGGCGGCGGAACCAGGCCGTTGATCATCCACAGTTCCTCGCTGGTCTCGTCGACGTGGAACTCCGAGTGCACGCCCGGATGCCGATCCAGCGTCGGAGCCAGGATCGCCTGGATCCATTGCGTGATCCGCCGACGGCTCTCGGTGTCAACGGCGTGCCGGGCGATGTGGTCGATCACCACCCGAATACCGACCTGAGTCGGCTCACCGCTGACATAGAAGTCCTCCGGCGCCGTCTCGTGGAAGACGGTGACCACGTAGAAGCGCGGCAGCCCGGCACCCTCGTAGTGGTCGGTGATGCGGGACGCCAGCTCGTGCTTCTGCTCGGCGGTGAAGATCCCGGGAGTGTGATGAATGGTCCACAGTGGCATGACGGTTCAGTGCTCCTTCGTGATAAGACGCTCAGTGCGGCAGCGCGAACGACAGCTTTTCGACCGGGCCGGACAGTGCGGCTTTGACACCGACGGACACGTCGTCGGCCAGCACTTCCAGGGCACCGGATTCCACGCCCTCGACGATGCGCCGGGCCACCTCGACCGGAGTGACCTTGGCCGCGCTGATCGCCGAGACCATGTCGGTGTCGATGAAGCCGGCGTGCACGCCGACCACCTGCGTGTGCTGGGCCGCCAGCTCGGTGCGCAGCGAGTTGGTCACCGACCAGGCGGCGGCTTTGGAGGCGCCGTAAGCACCGGAGCCGGCCAGCCAGGACAACACCGAATGCATGTTGACCAGCGCCCCGCCCCCGTTGGCCGCCAAGATCGGCGCGAACGCGCGGGCCACCCGCAGCGGCCCAAAGACATTGATGTCGAAGGTGGTGGTGATGTCGGCGAAATCGCCGGTCAGCAGCGCTGCAGGCAGCAGGATGCCCGCGTTGTTGAACACGATGTCGGCGTCGCCGGCGGCGTGGGCCAGCGCAGCGACCGACTCGGGGGACGTCACTTCGAGGGTGTGTGCCACCACCCGGGGGCGTTCGTCGGTGAACGCGGTGCGGGCCGTCGAGTACACCTTGGCCGCACCGCGGGCCAGTACCTCGTCCACCAACGCCGCTCCCAGCCCCCGCCGGCCGCCGGTGACCACCACGACCTTGCCTTCGATTGCAACCATTTCCCGATCCCTTCCATCCTGACTAACGACAACGTTAGTAAGAGCGAAGCATGGATATCTGGATAACGCAAGTGTTAGTCACGTAAGCTGGTCCCCATGGAGTTCGAGCCTCGGTTGCGAGATCGCACGCGATGGTCGGCCGGCGATGCGTGTTCGGTGGCCAGGCTGCTCGATGTGCTCAGCACCAAGACGGCGTTCCTGGTGGTGCGCGAATGCTTCTACGGCACCAGGCGTTTCGAGGACTTCACCGCACGCCTGGGCGCCTCGGCACCGGCGGTCTCCCGGGCGCTCAAGCAGCTCGAAGCCGCCGGGATCATCAGGCGGGTGCCCTACCAGGAATCGGGGCAGCGGGTCCGCGACGAGTATCGGCTGACGCCCGCCGGCGAAGACCTGTTGCCGGTCTTTCTCTCGCTGATGCAGTGGGGCGACAAGTACCTACAGGACGGGGCGCCGCCGCTGAGCTTCGTCGACGCCACCACCCAGCGCCGGGTGGGTGTCCGCGTTACCGACGATCTGGACGGGCCGAAGACCGACGCCGACGACATCGAGATCCACTGGAACGCGCCGCGCCGATCACGCTGACGAGCTCAGCCACCCGCCCGGATAACGGTCTCGGCGAACTCGGCAATGGACTCCGGTGGCGCGAAATCGGCGAACCAGACGTAGAAGCGCTGTGCACCTTGGCTTTCCAGCATCCGGAAGTGTTCGGTCAGCGCCGCTGCATCACCGCACACCAGGCCCGATCCCAGCCGGCCGAATCGCCGCTGCGCCGTCGCCGCTACCGCCACCACATCCTGATCGCGCCGGGCGAAACCCACCATCTGCTGGACCGAGGCGCGCGCAGACCCGATCGACGGCAGCAACTCCGGCAGCTTGTGCACGTGCGTCGCGGGCAGGTTCCACCAGTCGGCGTACCGACGGGTCAACTCGAGCATCCGCGGGCCAACACCCCCGAGCACCAGCGGGATGGGCTGGGTCGGCGCGGGAGTCTGCGTCCGCTCCCCCTCGGTGCCCCAGTACTCACGTAGCAGCGCCAGCGTCTCCCCCAGCGCGTCGACGCGCTGCCGCGGGCCGGCGGTGGTGATGCCGTACTTGACCAGTTCGTCGGGCATCGAGCCGGAACCGAGCCCCAGCTCGAAGCGCCCACCGGTGGCCTCGGCCAAGGTGGTCGCCTGTTTGGCCAACACCGCCGGGTGCCGGAACCCGTCGCACAACACCACGTGGCCGACCTTGAGCCGCTGGGTGTAAGCGGCCACCCAGGTGGCGACGGTCATCGCCTCCCACAGCGGCGAAGCGGGGTCCATCGGGGTGTCCAGGTGATCGAGGAACGCGACGCCGTCGAAGCCCGACGCCTCGGCCGCTTGTGCGCGCGACACCAGATCATCGAGGCCGATTCTGGTTTGCGGGAGGTATAGGAACCACTCCGTCATCGCTTCCCCTTCGGTGTCGCAGTCGTCGGCGCCTGTCGCAGGCCCGGCAGCACGTAGCGGCGTAGATGCTGCCGCACGGCTGCCGGATCGTCGGGGTCCATGTGGTTTCCCGGGACACTGCCCAGGCTGATCATCACCCGGGCGATCCATTCACTGGCCTCGGGAATGTCGGTGTCGGGGTGGATGTCTCCGCCATCGGCGGCGGCCTCGACAAAGGGCTGCCAGAACGCCGCGAGGTCGGGCACCAGGCCGCGGACGCCGGCCCCGGCGCAGGCGGTGAACTCATCCGGCTCGGCGGTGCGCAGCCGCATCAGCAGCGTGCCGGGATCGTCGTAGGCCCGGCGGCCGATCTGGACGCCGGCCACCAGCTGGTCCTCGAAGTCGGTGAGCGTCGACAGCTCGGCGCGGGTCTGGGCCCAGCTCGTCTCGATGAGCCGGATGATCGCCGCGCCCACCAGCGTCGGCTTGTCCGGGAAATTCCGGTACAACCAGGCCCGGGACACCCCCGCTGCCTGGGCGACGTCGATCATCGTCGTCGCCCGGATCCCCTTGTCGGCCAGCAGTTTCTCGGTCGCATCGAGAAGCCGATCGGTTGTCGACGGGGACGCGGGTGACGCTGATGCTGCGTTCACGGCCACCTCCTGGCCGGTAAGCCTAACAAGGGAGTAGACACATCCGCAGATGTGTGTACTATTGCGACGCGTCGCGTAGACACTTCTGCAAACCTGTCTACCCCGGATCCCGGAGGTTCCCCCATGCCCTCACCTCGCACCGCGATCATCGGTGCCGGCATCAGCGGCCTGACCGCCGGAAAGATGCTGAGCGACTACGCGGTTGACTACACCTGCTTCGAGTCTTCCGACCGGATCGGTGGCAACTGGGCCTTCGGCAACCCGAACGGGCATTCCAGCGCCTACCGGTCACTGCACATCGACACCTCCAAGCACCAGCTGTCGTTCCGCGACTTCCCCATGCCGGAGCACTACCCCGACTTCCTGCACCACACGCTGGTCAAGGAGTACCTGGAGTCCTATGCGGCGGCGTTCGAGCTCAAACGCAACATCGAGTTCGACACCGAAGTCACCCACGCCCACCGGCTTCCCGGCGGCGGTTGGGAGCTGGAGCTGGCCGGCGGCGTGCGCCGTCGCTTCGACCTGTTGGTCGTCGCCAACGGGCACCACTGGGATCCGCGCCTGCCGGACTTTCCCGGCGAATTCAGCGGGGAGACGTTGCACGCGCACCACTACATCGACCCCAAGACGCCGCTGGACTTCAGCGGCAAACGGATCCTGGTCGTCGGCCTGGGTAACAGCGCCGCCGACATTGCCGTCGAACTGTCGTCGAAGGCCCTGGACAACGAGCTGACGCTGTCCACCCGCTCGGGCGCCTGGATCGTGCCGAAGTACCTGGCCGGCAAGCCCGCCGACAAGTACTTCCGGACCAGCCCGTACCTACCGTTCTCCTGGCAGCGCAAGGCCGCTCAATGGGCGCAGCCGATCATCGCCGGGCGCCCCGAGGACCTCGGGCTGCCCACCCCCAACCACAAGTTCTTCGAAGCGCACCCCACCCAATCGGTGGAACTGCCATTGCGGCTGGGGTCCGGTGACGTCATTCCCAAACCCAACATCAGCCGGCTCGACGGCGACACCGTGCACTTCACCGACGGCACCAGCGGCCAATTCGACGTCATCATCTACGCCACCGGCTACAACATCACCTTCCCGTTCTTCGACCCGGAATTCATCAGCGCACCAGACAACCGGATCGACCTATACAAGCGGATGTTCTATCCGGGCATCGACGATTTGGTGTTCGCCGGATTCGCCCAAGCCACCCCGACGCTGTTCCCGTTCGTGGAGTCCCAGGCCCGCCTGATCGGCGCCTACGCGGCCGGCCGCTACCGGCTGCCGTCGGCTACCGAAATGCGCCGGGTGATCGACGCGGACCGGCGCAAGTACACCGGCCACATGCTCGACACCCCGCGGCACACTCAGCAGCTCGACTACTTCCTTTATGAACACGACATGCGCACCGCGGAGATCCCGCGCGGCACCCGACGCGCCACCGAACTCGGTGCGCCCGGATGGGCCGGCGTGTGCAAGATGGAGGCATCCGCATGAGCGAGACCATCCGATTCACCCACGGCGGCGCCACGTGTGTCGGGCAGTTCTTCCCCGCGGAGCATGGTGACGAAGGCGGCGCCCCGGTCGTAGTGCTCGGACACGGGTTGGGCGGCACCGTCGATTCCGGTCTTGTGCCGTTTGCCGAACGACTCAGCGCAGCCGGGTTGGCCGCCTTCGCCTTCGACTACCGGTACTTCGGAGCGTCAGAAGCTCAACCGCGCCAACGGATTTCCATGCAGGAACAGATCGAGGACTTCCGCGCGGCATGCTCGATCGCGGCGGAGCAGCCCGGCGTCGATCCGCGCCGGATCGTGGTGTGGGGAGTCTCGCTGGGCGGCGGGCATGTCTTCGAGGTGGCGGCCACCACGCCCGGCGTCGCCGCTGCCATCGCGCTGACACCATTGGTGAGCGGTCCGGCCGCGGCGATCGCGGCAATGCCCCACCATCGCCCGTCGGCGATGCTGCGGTCGACGGCGACGGGTTGGCGCAGCGCGCTGGCCCAACGCTTCGGTGGGCCGCCCGCGACCATCCCCCTGGTGGGCCGCCCCGGGGAGCTGGCCACCCTGACCGCTGACGGCTACCACGAGGCCTACACCGCGATGGCCGGCCCGACCTGGCGCAACGAGATCGACGCCCAGGTCGGCGTTCAGCTCGGCGCCTACCGGCCGGCGGCCAAGCACGCCGAAGCCATCACCTGCCCGATCCTGGTGCAGATAGCGGACTTCGACCGCGGCGCTCCCCCGCAGGCTGCCGCCAAAGCGGCGTTCGCCGCCCGCGCCGAAGTGCGGCACTACCCCTGCGATCACTTCGACGTCTTCGCCGGTGGCGACTGGTTCGATCACGCCGTCGAACACCAGATCGCGTTTTTGACCCGGCACCTGGTCGGCGCGACCGCTACGGTCACGGGTTAGGAGGTCCGATGGCCGAGACCATGCAGCAACTGCTCGCCGAACGCATCGGCGACACCGGGCTGGCGGTGCTCTACGACGACGCCGATGGCGGGCAGACCCGCTGGACCTGGAGGGAGTACCTCGTCCGGGCGGCGCGGCACGGGGCCGCGGTGATCGCGCGCGCCGATACCGGCCGGCCCCTGCACGTCGGCGCCCTGCTGGGCAACACCCCCGCGATGCTCACCGCTCTGGCGGCCGCCGGGCTCGGCGGATACGTGCTGTGCGGGATCAACGACACCCGTCGCGGCTCGGCGCTCGCCGGGGACCTGCGCACCGCCGATGTGCAGATCCTGCTGGTCGATGCCGAACACCGCGCGCTGCTAGAGGGACTCGAGCTGCCCGGCGTCACGATCATCGACGTCGACGACGCCTCCTGGGCCAGCGAGTGCGCCGACGCCGGGGTACTTCAGCCGCATCGGCAGGTGGCGCCGCTGGACCCGTTCATGCTGATCTTCACCTCGGGCACCAGTGGTGACCCGAAGGCCGTTCTGGTCAGCCACTTCATGGTGCTGGTCGCCGGGCAGAGCCTCACCGAGCGATTCGAGTTGGGCGCTGACGACGTGGTCTACCTGTCCATGCCGCTGTTCCATTCGAATGCCATCGCGGCCGGCTTCGGCCCCGCGGTGGCCGCCGGCGCGGCGATGGCGCCGGCGAAGTTCTCGGCTTCGCGGTTCTTGGACGACATCCGCGCCTACGGTGGCACCTATATGAACTACGTCGGTAAGCCGTTCGCCTACCTGCTGGCGCATCCCGAGCAGCCTGACGACGCCGACAACCCACTGCGGGTCGCCTTCGGCAACGAGGCCTCCGAGCGCGACATCGGTGAGTTCGCCCGCCGATTCGGTGTCCACGTGGTCGACGCCTTCGGCTCCACCGAGAACGCCGTCACCATCACTCGTGATGAAGGCACCCCGTCCGGTTCGGTCGGACGCGGTTTCCCCGGCGTCGCCATCTACCAGAGCGACACGAACACCGAATGCCCACCGGCGGTCTTCGACGACCACGGTGTGCTGATCAACGCCGACGAGGCGATCGGCGAACTGGTCAACACCGCGGGCTCGGGATTCTTCTCGGGCTACTACAACAACGAGGCGGCCACCGCCGAGCGGATGCGCGACGGCATGTACTGGTCGGGCGATCTCGCCTACGCCGACGCCGACGGCTGGATCTACCTGGCCGGGCGCACCGCCGACTGGATGCGGGTCGACGGCGAGAACCTGGCGGCGGCGCCGATCGAGCGGATCCTGATGCGCCACGACGACATCAACCAGGCCGCGGTGTACGCCGTGCCGGACGGCAACGTCGGAGACCAGGTGATGGCGGCACTGGTGCTGCGCGACGACGCCCAGCTGACTGAGAGCGAATTCGCCGATTTCCTTGCCGCTCAAGAGGACCTCTCCCCCAAAGCCTGGCCGCGCTATGTCCGGTTGACCGCGGAGCTGCCCTCGACGGCAACCAACAAGATCCTCAAACGCCTGTTGGCCGCCGACGGCACCGGCGTCGGCGAGGACACGTTGTGGGCGCGACCCGAACGCGAGCGGGCCTACCGAACCACCGCGACGACGGGAGCGTGACGATGACGACTCAGAAACCCGTGGCCCTGATCGTGGGCGGCGCGTCCGGAATCGGGTTGGCCACCGCGCACGCCCTGGTCGCTCGCGGCGACCACGTAGTGATTGCCGACATCAACGAAGAAGCCGCACGTGCCAGGGCGGCCGAGCTGGCCGATATGGCCACCGCTGTGGCCGCGGACGTCACCGACGAGGCCAGTGTCGCAGCGGCATTCGCGCTCGCCCGGCAAATCGGTCCGGTCCGCACGGTGGTCAGTTGTGCCGGCCTGTCGATCATCGGGCCCATCGCCGACATCGAGCTGTCCGGCTGGCAGACCACCATCGATGTCTGCCTGACCGGCACCATGCTGGTGATCAAACACGCGGCCCGTAATCTCGAAGACGGCGGCAGCGTGGTCGCGATCTCCTCGCTCAACGGCCGCCAGCCCGGCACCACCATGGCCGCGTACTGCAGCGCCAAGGCCGGGGTCCTGATGCTGGTCCAGGTGGCCGCGCTGGAGCTGGGCCCCCGCGGCATCCGGGTCAACGCGGTCTCCCCCGGCCTGGTGGACACTCCCCTGGTCGCCGGCCTGGCGATGGTGCCCGGCCTCACCGACGAGTACATCGAAAACACCCCGCTCGGGCGCTCGGGCATCCCCGAGGACATCGCGCAGACCGTGGAGTTTTTGACCTCGCAGCGCGCCGGCTGGATCACCGGATCGGCCTTCGACGTCAACGGCGGCGCGCATCTCAAGCGCTACCCCGACGTGCTCGGCAAAGTACAAGCCTTAGCCACAGGACCTGAAGGATGAAGCCATGCGCAGTGTCGTAATCGATGGGCCCGGGTCGATCCGAGTCGACACCCGCCCCGACCCCGAGCTGCCCGGCGCCGACGGCGCCATCGTCGAGGTGACAGCGACCGCGATCTGCGGTTCCGATCTGCACTTCTACGAAGGCGACTACCCGATCGTGGACCCGGTTCCGCTGGGTCACGAGGCGATCGGCACCGTCGTCGAGGCCGGCTCGCAGGTGAACTCCGTGCGGGTCGGTGACCGCGTCATGGTTTCCTCGGTCGCGGGCTGCGGGCACTGCGCCGGGTGCGGCACCCTCGACCCCATCCGGTGTCACTCGGGCCCGCAGATCTTCGGATCGGGGCTGTTGGGCGGCGCGCAGTCCGAGCTGCTTGCCGTGCCGGGAGCCGACTTTCAGCTCGCCCGCATCCCCGAGGGGATCGTCGACGCCGAAGCCCTGTTGCTCACCGACAACCTCGCCACCGGATGGGCGGCCGCGCTGCGCGCCGACATCCCGGTCGGTGGCACCGTAGGGGTGATCGGCTTGGGCGCGGTCGGCCTGTGTGCGGCACGCAGCGCGCTGTTCCTGGGCGCAGCAACGGTTCTCGGTATCGATCCGGTGCGGGCACGTCGGGAACGGGCCGCGCTGATGGGCGTGACCCCGGCAGAGCCGCCGACCACGGCCGCGGCCATGGAGCTCAGCGGCGGACGCGGCGTGGACGCGGTGATCGACGCGGTCGGCTCGGACACCACCATGTCCGACGCGCTGAACGCCATACGGGCCGGTGGGACGGTATCGGTGGTCGGCGTGCATGACCTGCAGCCCTTCCCGTTCCCGGCGTTGCCGGCACTGCTGCGCAGCGCCACCTTGCGGATGACTACCGCGCCGGTGCAACAGACGTGGCCGCAGCTGGTGCCGCTGCTGCAATCCGGGCGACTGTCGGTGGACGGGATCTTCACCACCGAGATGGCCTTGGACGACGCGGCCGACGCCTATCGTGCGGTGGCGGCGCGGTCCGGAGACGTGGTGAAGGTGCTGCTCACGCCGTAGCCTGAAGCGACGCCGGGGGACGAGAGGATGTCAGATGGTTAAGCGGATCGTCGTCTGGGGCACCGGATTTGTCGGGAAGTTGGTCATTCCCGAGATCGTCAAGCATCCTCTGTTCGAGCTGGTCGGCGTCGGCGTCAGCGACCCCGCCAAGGTGGGGCGTGACGTCGGTGAGATCTGCGGGATCCCCCACGTCGGCGTCACCGCCACCGATGACGTCGACGCCCTGATCGCCTTGGCCCCCGACGCGTTGGTGCACTACGGCCCGACCGCCGCACGCGCAGGCGACAATATCGCGTTGATGTCGCGCTTCCTGCGTGCCGGCATCGACGTCTGCTCCACCGCGATGACCCCGTGGGTGTGGCCCGGCCTCAAGCTCAACCCGCCGGACCTCTTGACACCGATCACTCAAGCGTGCGAGGACGGCGGCGCATCATGCTTCACCACCGGCATCGACCCGGGCTTCGCCAACGACCTGTTCCCGATGACACTGATGGGGGTCTGCGCCGTGGTGCGCAAGGTGCGCGCCTCGGAGTTGTTGGACTACACCAATTACACCGGTGACTACGAGAACGAGATGGGGATCGGCCGCGACCCCGACTTCCAGCCCGTGCTCAAGATCCCCGAGGTCCTGATCTTCGCCTGGGGTGGCACCGTGCCGATGATCGCGCACGCCGCCGGGATCGAACTCGACGAGATCACCACCACCTGGGACACCTGGGTGACGCCGAACGAACGCACGACCGCCAAAGGCGTGATCGCCCCCGGCCAGGTCGCGGCGGTGCGGTTCACCATCAACGGCATCTACCGAGGAGAGACCCGTATCCAACTCGAGCACGTCAACCGGATCGGTCGAGATGCCGCGCCGGACTGGCCGGCGGGCACCCAGGACGACGTCTACCGCGTCGATATCGAAGGGACGCCGAGTATTTCGCAGGAGACGGCGTTTCACTTCACCGATGGTTCGGGTCGCGACGCGGCGACGGCCGGCTGCCTGGCCACCGGGATGCGCGCCCTGAACGCGGTGCCGGCGGTCAACGACCTTCCACCGGGCTGGGTGACGGCAGTGGACCTGCCGCTGATCCCGGGAGCGGGCACCATTCGCTGAAAGCGGGATCTACCCGGTGCGGGGCCGTCGCGGCCGTAGCCGCAGCGGCGGCATCGCCGGGGCGGGCAACCGTTGCAGGCGACCCTGATAGCCGCTTACCTGGCCGAATTGCTCGTCGCCGTCTTGCCAGCGGCGCCGGAACTCGACGATCTCGTCGTGGGTGCGTCCGATGAAGTTCCACCACAGCACTAACTCTTCGCCGAACGGCAACCCGCCCAGCACCAGGATCCGGGCGGGGGAGTCGGCGGTGTTGCGCAGCGCCAGCACCGCGCGACCGGGGCCTTGATAGCCGAGCGCACCGACACCCAGAGCCGCGCCGCCCAGGGTGATCGCGCCCAGGTCGCACAGCACGCCGTGTTCGAATACGGGATCGACGTCGAGTGCCAGTTCGGTGCGCGGATCCAGGTCAAGCTGGACGCCCAGCAGGGGAGTGAACGACCCGACGGGGGAGTGGTACCCGGCCAGCTCGCCGAGGAACACCAGCGCCGATGCGCCGGGCAGCGAAACGGGATCGGGCGCGAAATGGGTGAAGTCGCGTGCGGTGTGACGGGCGCTGTCGGGCAAGACCACCCACAGCTGTACGCCGCGCAGGACCGGAGCCGCCTGGGGATCGACCGAGACCTCGGAGTGGCAGATGCCCGCACCGGCGGTCATCAGGTTCAGCTCGCCGGGGTTCACCACCGCGTGCACGCCGGCGCTGTCGCGGTGCTCGACGCGCCCGCTGAACAGCCAGGTCGCCGTCTGCAGCCCGGTGTGTGGGTGCGGGGGCACGTCCATGCCGCCGTCGGCGACGTCGTGAGGCCCGTAATGGTCGACGAAGCACCAGGCGCCGATCAGCGAGCGGTCGCGCTGCGGCAACGTGCGCCGGACCCCGATGGCGCGTGGTCCGCCCAGCGGCACCTCGCGGGGGTGTAACACCTCGATGTGATCTTCGGGCGTTGCCGCGCAGTCGAATTCAGTCGAGGAGGTTTCCAGGTTGCTCAACTGTCCACCTCCGGGCCGGGTGCCATGCCGCTGTGGAGATCCTACCGACTCATGCCGTGGACCGGCTTGGTCACGCCGCTGACCTAGGCCCGATCCGCCCGGCGGGCAGGTGAAAAACCGTCGCTGTCACCGGCAGCTGCTCACGCTCGTGGTTGGTCAACAGTGTCTGGTTGTCGGGCAGCTCGCGGGTGTTGATCTCGCCGGCGGCGATCGCGAGCAGCAGGGCGTGGGCCCGGGCGAGTTCGGCCCGCTTGCGGTACTGGCCGCCGGGGAGCTTCACGCCGGCCCACACGCCGTACTCCTCGCCGCGTTCCACGGCGAGCGCCGCGCACCGGCGCTGCTGCGCCAGCGGGCAGCGTCGCAGGCACTGCAACCGCGCCTCGGTGGACGACTGTTCATACGCCCGGGCCTTGGAGGCGCCGTCGGACGCGTCGGCGTCCGGGTAGCCGAACCACAGTTCGGGATTGGCGGAGCAGGGGGGTGCCATCGGAAGGACCTCCTCGGGACAGACCGGATAACGTAGATGGAAACGTATATGATCGAATACGACAAGCGCAACAGAAGTTGATAAAAACATATATGTAAGTAGTGAAGGGCCAGGCTGTGTACTATCCGTCCATGGCCGGGGCGCAACAATGAGCCGCGAAGCGGCGGGTGCGGCCATTCGAGCACTGCGGGAAGCGCGGGACTGGTCGCTGGCCGACCTCGCAGCGGCCACCGGCGTCAGCATCATGGGGTTGAGCTACCTGGAGCGTGGCGCCCGGAAACCCCATAAAGGCACAGTTCAGAAGGTTGAGAATGGGCTCGGCCTGCCGCCGGGCACCTATTCTCGGCTCCTGGTGGCCGACGACGCGGACGCCGAACTGGCTCAGCTGACCTCCGCCGCCGGGCCGCAAACGCCCGCCGCCCGCCCCGCCGGGGCCATCGTCGTCGACCGGCACAGCGACACCGAGGTGCTGGAGGGATACGCCGAGGCGCAGCTCGATGCGCTCCGTTCGGTGATAGCGAGACTTCCTTCGGAAGCATCGGACGAATACGAGACGTATATTCTTTCCGTGATCACGCAGTGCGTGAAGGCGGAGATGCTCGCGGCCAGCTCCTGGCGGGTGGCGGTCAACGCGGGCGCCGAACACGCCGCCCGACTGATGGGGCACCTACAGGCCC
Source organism: Mycobacterium sp. SMC-14 (assembly GCF_046250075.1). Lineage (NCBI taxonomy): Bacteria > Bacillati > Actinomycetota > Actinomycetes > Mycobacteriales > Mycobacteriaceae > Mycobacterium > Mycobacterium sp. SMC-14. The sequence continues at coordinate 37,863 of NZ_CP176429.1, forward strand.
TGGAAGCCACCCGCATCGACCTACTGCAACGGATGCCCGGCAGTCTGACCGCCCGCTTCGACCGGGCATGCGCACAGTCGTCGCTGCCCGAACCGGTGATCGCGGCGTTGATCGGCGTCGGCGCCGAGGAGATGTGGGACATCCGCAACCGAGGCGTCATTCCACCCGGGGCGCTGGCCCGAGTCCGGGCATTCGCCGACGGATCCATGGACGCGACAGCTGGTGGCGACGAAGGGGGATAACGGTGAGCAATGGTGAGTTGGAGCTACTGACGCGCGCCAATGAGCTGTTCGTGGGCAGTCCGCGGCCCGTGTCACTGGAGTCCGGGGTGGACCGCTACGCCCAGCTGTTGGAGCGCAACGCCAACATCGCGACCGGTGCCGCCCATGACAGGTACCGCACAGCAGTGCTTGCCCAGCGTGATCTGTTGTTGGCCAACGCACGTACCGATGCACAAGCCACAACGGTGCTGGCCGCTGTGGTTGCCGACCACGCTCGGGCACACCAGCAGACCGGCAACGTCATTTCCGCCGCCCGCGCCGACTCGGCAGTGGCCGCCGACACGCCTCTGGCGCACCGGGAGGCGATGCGCCGGCGGGCGGCACGACTACGCGCCCAACATGCCCACGTGGTCTCGGCGCAGCATCGCGCGCGCGCCCACCGTGCGGGGCTGCGGCGGCTGCGCTACCGGGGGGCGCGGCGGCGGCCCGTGGGTTTGGATCGATTGCGGCTGCCCAACACTCGTGCCGGGCTGGCGGTACGTGCCGCACTGTCGCGGCTCGGTAGACCCTATGTGTGGGGTGCGACCGGTCCAGACCGATTCGACTGCTCCGGGCTGACCCAGTGGGCGTATCGCCAGGCCGGCGTGCCACTGTCGCGCACTACCTATACCCAGATATTCGAAGGAATCTCGGTGCCACGCTCCCAGATTCGACCCGGGGACCTGGTGTTCCCCAGCACCGGACACGTTCAGCTGGCGATCGGTGGCAACCGGGTGATCGAAGCCCCGCACGCCGGAGCAACGGTGCAGATCAGCCCCCTCGGCGCGCATGTGGCGATCCGCCGGCCGGCGCCGTGATCGGCTTGTCCACAACGGGTTCCCGGGTGAATTGCCGGCCTTGGTGGGCGTCGGTACAGTCACCGGCCATGAAGCGGTCAGCTCTCGAGCGTCGGCCCGGCGCAGCGATGTTGGGCTGAGGAGATGGCTACCCGCGACGATGTGCTGGATGCGATCGACCGCATCGAAAGGGCCGGCGGCGCGGGTGAGGCGACACGCATGGCCCAGGCGGCACTGACCCTCCCGTTGCCGCCATCGGGCTACGACAGCGTCCTGAGCGGCTTGGGCGCGGCGTATCCGGCGCCCGGTAATCAACAACAGGGCAGGGCGGCGTCGGCCATGAAGCAGGCCGAAGTGGCTCTGGCGCAGCAACTGTCGAGTACCGCGGACTTTGACCGGCAGATCATCGAAGCGCTGCGCCACGCACACAAGACGACGCTGGAAGGCAGACGGCGCCTCGACGACCTCGAGTCGGAGATTGCCGGCGCCGCACGATCGTGGGACCTGAGCACCGCCGCGGGCGCACGCGAATTCCAGAGATTCTTGATCGGGAAACTAGGGCAGATCATCGCCGTCGTCGAAGAGGCCAATGACGATGACGTCTCCAAGCAAGAGCTCGCCACTGCCTTGACGGGGTTGTACGCGGCCGCGCAATCGGATGATCGCGGCGGCCCGACGCCCGCCGAGGATGAGCAGGCGCTCCCGCCGGATCCGGCTACCGATCCCTACCTGGACGTGTTGGCCGACGACGAGCCAGAGGCGGATGACCCGGACACCCGGCAGGGGCTGCCCCCATTGCCGACGCCGATGGTCCCGGGCCTGGGCGCCGATGGGCCGGGCTTCGGTGCGATGCCGGCCGCTATGCCCTCGGGATTTCCGTTGACCGGCCTGACGCCTGGAGTGGGCCGTGACGCCCCTCCCGTCGATGAGTTCGGGCCCGACGATGCAGGTGTCGCCGAAGCGCCCGATGGTGCCGACGCCGAGGCGGTTGACGGTGATACGTCGACGCAGAACGCGGGGGAGCAGGACCCCGTGACCGTGCGGTTGCCCGACGGCGAGACCACGACCGTGGCCAACCCGCGACTGGCTGCGGCGATGCAGGCCGTCGCCGATGGAGAGCCAGTGGTGGAGGCGTTTCGGAGCCAGGGCATACACATCCCGCCGCCCGGCACACCGGTGGTGGCCGCAGTCGATGTGGCCGGCCTGCGGCCGGGCGACATCGGCGTGTTCACCGACCGCCATGCTCTTGCTGTCGGGGCGGGCAAGGCGCTGCTCGACGGGCAGGTGCACCTCGCGGAGAACCTGCGCGGCCCCGGATTCCTGGGATGGCAGCATCCGCCAACCTCGGCCCAGGAGCCCGTGCCGCCCGCCGTTCCAGCTGAGACCAGGCCGGCGCGGGCGCTCGATGGCCACCTGAGCTTGAAAAAGCCGGCTCCAACAGTCATCGTCGATTAGCCAGGAAGGTGGAACATGCCCGAGAAGATCCACGTCAATCAGGACGTTCTGACCAACGCGGCCGGGAACCATCAAGAGGCGTCGGACTACCTGTCCACCGTTTCGGCCTCACACGAGGGGATCCAGGCGACCCTGAACTCGCTCGGTCCGATCTACGGCGACTTTCGCCAGGCGGCCGCGTCGTTGCTCGACGCACGCAAGGACTGCTACGACGGCCAGTCCAGCGAGCATTCGACGGTGTCCGACAATCTGAACCGCGCGGTGGCGACGTGGAACCAGAATGAAGACGATGCCGCCAGTGCCTTCAGGCACCTCACCGACGGGCGCCGATGACTGAGCCGAATCCGGCATTCGACACGCTGCACCCCAGTGGTGATGTGCTGTTCCGGTCTTGTCGCGGCGGCTATCTGCACAGTGTGGTGCTCACTGAGGCGGTGATGGACACGGACGTGCATCGGCTGGCAGAGGCTATCGTCCTGGCAGCGGACGTCTCGTTTCTCAAGGCGGCGTTAGAGATCCGGGGCGAGATCGTCACCACCGGGCACGCACCCTCGGCCGCGGTGCCCACCAATGACGATCTGAGGATGGCTGCCGAGCGGCTTTCGGCCCACAAACTGCACCCGGGCGGGAAAACAGGTCGCTAAAGCACCCATCTTCCGGCGGCCTCAGCGTTGGGTGCGATGTTTGCCGGAGGATCAACCACCGTGTCGCCAAACAGGTTTCGGGCCCGCTCTAGCAAGGCGAGTACCTCGCTCAACTGCGCTGCACACCCCGTCCCGGGGGACCCGACATCAGCCACGATTTGCACGCTACCGACCGGTTCAGGAGCTGACAATTCACCGCGCACAGTGGTTGTGGAAAGAAGCCCGAACAGTGTGGGCGGCGCGGTCCGGTGAGGGCGAATTCGGGCCAGAGCGCCAGGACGGCAACGGTACGCTTGCGCGGTGGCACTCTTCGGTCGGCGGTCGGCGCGGCAGCGTCTCCGGAACGCGGCACGGGAATCACTGACGATCCCGGCCTTCAGCGCGCCGGTCGACTGCAGTTCCTGGGTGCTCGGTGGTCTGTGGCCCGCCGAGCTGGCGACGGTCACCCCCGAGACGGCGCCGCTTGCCGACTATCTCAACGCCGATCTGCAGCGAATCGCGCATTCGGCCAACGAGAAGCTCTCCGCCATCAGTCGATCAGATCTGGCCGGCCCTGCCCGTCAAGCTGCCGAGTCCCGGGTCATCAATGTGGCCAGGGCTTTCGCCGTACTGCGGGTGGAGTCGACGGTGCGCCAACTTCACAAGGAGGCCCTGGAGTTCGGCGGGGAGTACATCAGCCTCAACGCGGCCCCGGCCCCCGCCCCGGTCCGGTCTCCGGCCCCAGCGCCGGCCCCGGCTGTGGTGTTGCCGCCCGCTGAGGTCCCGGCCGAACCGGTCGAGGTGCCACGCCCGCCCGACCCGCCCGAGGAACCTTCGGAGGTATTTGCTCAACGGGCCCGTCATCGGCAGCCGGAAACCTTCGCCGCCGGGCCCCAGGCGGAGCCGCTCGACCCGCTGCCGGCGACTGCGCCGCCGCCGGCACCAGAAGTCGAGGTGGCCACGACGCCGGAGGTACTCGAACCCGAGCTCCCCGCTGAGCCATACGGTCCGCCGCCGAGCGTGATCGAGAGCGTAGAGCACGAGCAACCATCGGCGGCCGCATTCCCGACCGAAGCGATCCAGGTCTCGCCGATCGAGCGGGTCGAGCCGGTCTTCGCCTCGCCGCTCGAACCGGTCGTCCTCCCGCCGGCCGACCCGGCTCCCGCAGCCCCGGAACCACCCGCGGAGGCCCAGCTCGAACCCGTCGTGCCGGCGGTCGCCGAATCCGACGAACAGCGACTCCAGCGTCTGCTTGCCTTCGTCGCCCGTCAGGAACCCGGACTGCGCTGGGCGATTGGCATCTTGGCCGACGGCACCACCCGCCTGGTCACCGACATCGCCAACGGATGGATTCCCTCGGGGATCGAGCTGCCGGAGGGGGTACAGCTGCTGGAACCCGGCCGTCGGAACGGAACCGCCACCGAGATGCTGGGCAACCCGACGGAGTCGGCCACCTACAGCCCCGGCGATCGTCTGGGGTGGGCGAGTGATTTCGCCGTGACCGACACCTCGGTACAGCCCCGCGAGTTGGCGCCCATCGCCGATCTCGGTTGGCAGCTCAGCGAGGCTACCCACTGGCGCGAAGGAATTCCGCGGATGGCCAACACGCTGGCGAAGGCGGGCGCCGCCGGCACCGGTGTGGTGGACGCCGAAATCGACTTATTGCGTGTGCATCTGGACACCATGCGCTACCAGCTGCTGGCGCAGTATCCCGACTCCGATATCGCCTTGGTGCTGAACTGCATGCTGTTGGCCGCCACCGAAGGCATCGCGACCGGAGACACGGTCTCGGCCAATTACCACTACGGCTGGTTTCGGACGCTGAACGTACCACCGGCGAGCTTGTGGGATTCACAGACATAGCCGGCGCCGATGAATTGACGCTGTTCACACCGGCTGGACATACTTAGCCAATGTCGGGGGCGGAGAGCCGCGCGGAACTCAGCGACAAGGACCTCGTTGAGTCCGTGTTGCGGGATCTGCGCGAGGCCGCCGAGAAATGGGAAGCGCTGGTAGCCGAGGCTGAGAACACAACCTACAGCGTCGATCTCGGAGATGTCCGTGCCGTGGCCAACTCCGATGGGCGGCTGCTCGAGCTGACGTTGCACCCGTGTGTGGTCAGCGATTACACCTACAGCGAGTTGGCGGACCGACTCAATCTCGTGTTCGCCGCACTGCGCGAGGAAGCCCAGTCAGATTTCGAGACGCGATACGGCGCCAGCCCGGTCTGACAGTGGCTTGCCGATCTACCAGTTCAGAGCGGCCATCTCGCGTTTGGTGTGGCACACGGCGCGCACGGCGGAGTCTATGTCGACCGCGGTGATGGTCTTGAGGTCGTCGATCGTCACCGGCTTCCCGGCACGCTTCTGGGCGGCCACCCGGGTATCGCGGGCTAACTCGGCCTCCTCAATCACGTTGCGGGCGAACCGCCCGTTGTGCATGACGTTGATGCCATGCTCACCGCGCGGGCTGACGTAGCCACGGATCGTGGTCACCATCTCCAGGAACCGCTGGCGCGCTTCGGGATTCAGTTCGGTCGCGCGACTGGATCCGTAGCGTTCACCGATCTCGACGATCTCTTCGGGTGAGTAGGACTCGAACCGGATCTTGCGGTTGAACCGGCTGGCCAGGCCGGGGTTGACGGTCAGGAATTCATCGACCTGGTCTTCATAGCCGGCCGCCAGGAAACAGAAGTCGAAGCGGTGCTTCTCCAGTGCGATCAACAGTTGGTTGACGGCCTCCATGCCGATCATGTCCGGAGTCCCGTCCTGGTGACGTTCCACCAGCGAATAAAACTCATCCATGAAAAGGATTCCACCCAAGGCCTTTTCGATCAGTTCATTGGTCTTGGGACCGGACGATCCGATGTGCTCGCCGCAGAAGTCCGAACGGCGCACCTCGGTGATCTCCGGGTTACGCACGATACCCATGCCGGCGTAGATCTTGCCCAACGCTTCGGCGGTGGTGGTTTTGCCGGTGCCGGGCGGGCCCACCAGCAGCATGTGGTTGGTCTGGCCTTCCACGGGCAGGCCGTGTTCGAGTCGCATGGCACGGACCTCGAGCTGGTCCTCCAACGCCTTGACCGCGCGCTTGACCTCCGCCAGGCCGACCTGCTTCTCCAGCTCGGCGCGCCCCTGCTCCAGCAGCTCAGCACGACGGTCCAGCGCATTGTGCTCGTCGAGTTCCGCACGACTCTTTGCCGAGCCGGCGTCCCAACGGTCGGTGCGACTGTCGATGATCTGTTCCTCGGTGACCACCAGGCGCAGATTCGGTTCAGCCAGCGCGGCCTTGGCCGGTTCGGTCAGCACACCGTTGATGGCCGCCTTGGACAGCCAGACCTGCGCCTTGTCCTCTTCGCCGAGCTGGCGGTGCACCATGCCGCGCAGGTAGGCGAGATCGGCAGCCAGCAGGGGGATCTCGCTCGGGTTGATCGACGCGGTCAGCACACCGGCCGGAAACCGCTCCGAGGAACGCGTCTGCCCGGTGATGTCGACGCGATCCAGCCAATCCAGCGCCACCCGGCCCTGGCCCAGATGCGCGGCCGCGTAGCCGGCCAGGGCGCACACCGACGCGGTGACCGCCGGCATGACGATCGCGCGGTCGGGGAGTTCTTCGGCGGCCACGGTCAGCAGGTCCGGCCACCGCTGGGTGACGAACATCAGGTAGGCGCGGCCGAGCTGGTGCCACTGGTGGTTGATCCAGCTGTCCAGCAAGGCTCTGTCGGTCAGCAGGGCGTCGGCGCGTTCGTATTCACCCGCAACGGTGAGCGCCGATGCCAGGGCCAAACCCACATGCGAGGCATCGGTCACCGTGATCGACAGATACGGCCCCAGCGGAATCTGAGCGGCCAGGTGCCGGCCCAGCCGGGTGGTCTCCTTGTGCAGCCAGTCGCTGTTGGCATAGAGACGCTTGAGGGTGTCCAGGTCGGTGTCGCCGCAGGCGATGCGGCCCAGCCACGCGTCGGCCATCGAGGGATCGGCCTCGGTTGCCGCGACGAAGTCGGTCAACGCGTCGGGGGTGCCGTAGCGCCCGTCCATGCTCACCATGGCCCGGTCGAAGTGTCGACGGGCCGCCAGCAAGTCACTCAATGTCTGTCGTCCTCTGTCGCGCGTCCAGGGTCTCTCCGCTGACAACCGATGCGGTGCGGTGTCATCGCGACGACATCGGGGCCAGCGCCTCCGGGCTGCAGTACCGGTTTTCCGCCCGGAACAACTCCACCGTAGCCAGCCACGATTTTCCGCCGGCCGCAACCCGTACCGCGTTCCGGTCGATCTGCTCGATGCTCACCTCGACCGCGTCCGGTGGTGGGGGCGGTGTCCCGGGCGGCGCCACCGTGATCACGGTGGCCGGCCGCGGTGACGGCGCGATCGGCCCGTCCACCACGCTGACGGTGCTGCGCGGAGTCGGCCTCGACTCACCGACCACGGCCACCTCGGGCATTCGGACGCTGGCCCAGCGGGCCTTGTCCTGGGTATGCACACAGACTCGTTCGCCGGCGCCGGCCGCCCGGATGACGATGCGCTTGGCGATCAGGTCTTCGGCGGCGATGAACACCCGGCTCAACTCGCCCGAGTCGGTCAGCGGCACCATCAGCCGGTCGCCGTTGGCCAACTTGCCGATCAGGACGCCCGACGGACCGATCTCGATGGGCAGGTTCGCCGGTAACCGGCCGGGTCGCAGGCCGCGTAACCGCGGGCGGGGGGCGCACATGTTGGCCTCCAGCGCGGCGGCCTGCTCCCCGTTGAGCCGCCGCAGCACCACCGCCGGGGGAGTCGGGGCCGGCTGCGGTGTTTGCAGGGTGACGGTGGCCGTACACGTCCCATCTGGGAACACCGTGACGTTCTGGATCACCTCGTCGACCGGCAGAGTCCATGCCTGGGCCAGCAGCTGGGCACTGATCTGGCGGGCCGGATAGGCATAGGTCGTCACCCAGCCGCCCTCGGTGCGCAGCGTCTTCCAGCGCTCGGCGCCGGCCTGCAGGGAATTCCCGCCGAGCCGCCGATCGAGTTCGACCAGGTCGCTGGCGGTGGCCACCCGGGTGCGTAGGCCTTCGCAACGCAGCAGGCCGGCAATCCGTTGCGCTACGGCGACCGCGGTGGCACCCAGTGTGGTGCGCCAGCGCAGCGCCGCGGTGTTGTCGATGACCCGCAATCGCAGCAGCAGCCAGGTCTCCCGCTGGCCGGCATAGGGCGGTGTGCCGATCTCTGTGTCGTAGACCCGCGGGAAGTCGCCGGTGGTGGCACGGCGCGCCCCGATGCTGATCACGCTCATGGACTCCAGCACCAGTCCGAGCGCGTGGCGCAGCATCGGCAGCAGCTCGGCGACGTCCACGACGTTGTCGGTCTCCACGTTCACCGAGCCGGTGGCCACCGTCGCCGCATGTGCCCGGCCCAGCAGGTGGACTGCCACCACCGCCACACCGTCGGAGATTCGCACCCCCCCGCCGGCGCGGTTGTTGGCGACCGTGATCGGCTCGCTCCAGGCGGCCTTTGCCGGGCGCCGCAACCACAGCCGGGCCCACGACCACGCCGGCTGGCCCCACCACGGCACCAGCACCACCAGCACCGCCAGCAGGACCGCCACCGCGGCGCCGATCAGTCCGCCCAGCGCCCACCCGGCCAGCCCGCACAGTGCGATCGTCGCCGCGCACAGCAGCCGCCGGTTGCTCGACGCAGTGAACCCGGTCAGCCGGACCCGGTTCTGGCTCACTTGGTGGCCCTCCGGATCCGCGCGGTGATCGCGGCGGCCAGGACGGTCGCGGCGATCACGCCGAGGAACCCCAGGGCAACGGTCCGGGCCCGATGGTCCGGCGGCGGTGGCGGCGGAGCCGGGGTGATCACCCGCTGCTGCGACCCCGGGGCCAGCGGGTCGCCCGACGGCACGTTGAACGTCAGCGCCGCCACCGGGTCGACCAAGCCGTAGCCCACCCGGTTGTCGACGCCGGCGGGCGGATTGTGGGCGGTCTGCATGATCCGGTTGATGACCTGATGCGCGGTGAGCTGAGGGTATTTCGCCCGGACCAGGGCGGCCACGCCGCTGACGTAGGCGGCCGAGAAGCTGGTGCCCCAGAACGGCATGTTCTTCTCGCCGACCCGAATCGGGGGATAGGCGTTGACCGGTACAGCGCCCTGCGGCGACAGGCCCATCACGTGTGTGGCCGGCGCGGCCACCCCCACCCAGGGACCGGCCATGCTCTTGTCGATCGGCGCCCCGGTGGCATCCACGCCGCCCACCGATAGGACATAGTCCGAGAACCACGACGGGCTTGAGATCACCTTGACCTGGTTCCAGTCCCGCGGATCGCTCGGGTTCAGCGGGTCGAACATCGGGTTGTCGGCGCAGCCGGCTTCGCCGACATTGCCGGCGGCCGCGACGATCACCGCGTCCTTGACCGTCGCCGCGTACCACAGCGCCGCCCCCAGCACCTGTTGGTCGAGTCCGGCCGCCACCTGAACGCAGGAGGTCACCGAAATGTTGATCACCTTGGCACCCAGGTCGGCCGCGTGGACGACGGCCTTGGCCAGCGTGGCCAGCGTGCCGGCCTTGACCCGCTCGTCGTCGTAGCCGAACCGTTGCGGGTTGACCGGCTCGAACGCCCGGGACGACTGGCGGATCGAGATGACGGTGGCGTGCGGTGCCACCCCGACGACACCGTCGGGGGCGCCCGGCGGGGGCGGGGGGACCGCCGGCTCGTCCTCGGTCTGCGGATCGGCCGGCCCCGAGGCCGGTGCCACGGCACCCTCCGGCGGTGGGGGAGGCGGGGGCGGGGGTGGCGGCGGTGCCACCTGGGTGATGGTCACCGGAGCCGGGATCGGCGGCGGTGCCGGCGGGCCGGGCACATCGGCCGGCGGCAGCGGTTCGCCGATACTCGGCGGCGGACCGGCCGGCGGGGGGAAGGCGGGGACCTCCGGCATAGGGCGGGGCATCGGCAGCACGCCCAGCGGGGCCGCGGCGATGATCGACGCGGCGATGGTGCCGTGCGCATCGCAGTCCTGCAGACCGCCCAGGCCCTCAGGGCCACCCATGATGTAGTCGCCGCCGGCGACCGCCGGTAGCCGGGGGTTCGGTGTGACGCCGGTGTCGATGACGGCCACCGGAACGCCGTTGCCGGTGGAGTACTGCCATGCCGCGGCGATCCCCAGCATGTCGAATCCGGGTGCCAGCTGGGCCACATCGGGGTTGCTGACGGTGATCGGCACACTGCAGGAATTCGAACGGCGCATCGGCTGGTCAGGCCCGGGTACGCCGTCGGCCGGCACCAGGGCCGGATCGACGGACGGCGGCTCGATCGCCTGCGCCATCGGGGAGCCGCTCGACAGGCTCACCAGCAGCATCACCGCGGTGACCGCGGCCCCGCGGGCGCGCAGGCGATTCAGTTGCGCACCCACACGAACAGTCCTCCCAGCCAAGCGCCAAGCACCCCCACCACAATGAACGCCAGTACTTCGAGCCATTCGACGGCCAGCCGGATCCAGGGCACGAACTTGGTCTCGGGGACCAGCAGTCCGGCGGCCACCCCGAGTCCGGCGAAGACCGCGACGGCGGCGGCCGGCCATAGGAACCCGCCGGCGGTGTCGCCCGGGTTCGCCAGTGCGTATTTCACGATTCCGGTCAATACGGCCGCGCACGCCCCGCCCACCAGGGCGATCGCCTGGACACGGCCGGCGAAACCACGGCCCTGGGTGATGAACAGGCCCGCCACCAGACCGCACAGCGCCAGCGTGCCCCGCGGTCGGGCCCCGCCCGGGTCCAGCACCATCCACACCGCGATCGGCAGCGCCGTGGCGATCGCGACACACATCCCGACCTGCACCGCGTTGATCAACCGCGCCGAGGCCGCGATCGCGGTACCGCGCGCCGAGATATCGACCAGGTCGTCCTCGTCGTCCTCGCCGTCTTCCGGGGTGACGGGCGAGACCGTGTCGATCGGCATATTGGCGCGACGGGCGAACAGGTCCCGCCCGGTGATCGAACCGAAGTACGGTGGCCGCACCCGCGCCACCCACAGCGCGATCGTCGGCGACATGCGCAACAGGATCAGCAGGCCCAACAGCATGCAGATACCGATGACCTGCGGTGATACCGGATGCCACATCCGCGCCGCGGCCACCGCCCCGCCGATTCCCGCGGCGGTGACGATCGCGGTAGCCACCGCGGTCTGCGAACGCAGCAGCACACTCAGGCCGATCGCGCCCAATGCCAGGACTGTCACCCCGATCATCAGGTGGGGCGCGCCCAGGGCCCCGGGGGCCGCGCACAGCGCGGCGCAGGACAGCGCGACCACCGCCAGCCAGCCGAATCCGCTCAACAGGTCGTCGCGGGCGGGCCAGTTCCGCCGGATCACCGTGGCACCGAGCGCCAGCAGTCCGCCGAGGCCGGCAAGGACCGCCGCGGGGGGCCAACTGTCGCTGAACGTTCGGGCCCGAACCGCCAGCGCCGACAGCACCACCACGGCCATGGCCATCAGCCCGATCGCGGTGTGCGCGGCGGTCAACGCGGTGACCGGGGCGAACATCCGATCGACCTTGACGTTGAGCAGCCGGGTCACGGTCTGCTCGTCGGCCTTGTGCCCACACTCCTGGCACTTGATCTCGGGTTGGGTGCCCAGGCGGCGGGCCGTCGCGGCCAGGGCGCTCGACAGCGATTCGTACTGCGGCTCGAAGGAGTCGCCGCCCACCGCCGGGACCAGAACCAGGGTGTCGCCGTCCTGAACGCCCAGGTCGTCGAGGCTGCGCGTGATGTCCAGCCGTACGCCGTTGACTTTATGCAGTTCGTAACTGCCCGGGGGGAGAGCCACCCCGTCGAAACCGTGGTGCCGCAGATCCTCGTCGAGCAGCTCGACCATTCCCTCGAAGAATTCCTCCACCGGAATACCGGCCGGGAAGACCTGGGACACGAGGTGTTTGTCGTATGCGAGACTCACCGCACAGCGTGCCGGAAACGCGACTTTAGCTGGTGTCGGAGAAGTCACCGCGCTTACCTTTCGGTGTCGGGCACGAACTTGTCGGCCAGACCGGCGGTTATTTCAAATAACCGCAGCCGGGTCTTCTTTTTCACCTCGTTGTGGACGTCGATGATTCCGCCCTTCGCCAGATGGGCGTCATACGGCATGACTTCCACCGTGGCGCCGGTTTTGCTGAACCGTTCGGTCAGATAGGCCACCGCGGCGCTGTCCTCACCTTGCGCGGAGTGGTTGAGGATCACCGTGGCCCGGGACACCAGCTCGTGGTGGCCCTGCGAGGCCAGGTAGTCCACCGCTCGCAGCACCGGCCGGGACTGGTCCGCGGTGATTCCGGAGACGAAGACCAGCGTGTCGGTGTTCTCCAACACCGGCTTCATGACCGGGTGCTCCAGGTCCGCCGCGGTGTCGACCAGGATCACGTTGTGGGTTCGCCGCAGCCGCGACAACACCCCGCTGAACATGGCCGGGACGAGCGGGCGGAGCTGATCCGAGGTGCGGTTGCCGGCCAGGACATCCAAGCCGACGGCGTTTTGCCCGAGGTGTTCGCGGATATCGGAATACCCCTGTACGTCGGTGTCGCTCAGAACGGCCGAGTAGTCACCGGGCGGGTGCTCGTCGATGCGATCGGACAGGGTTCCGAAGCCCGGGACAGCGTCAATCGCGATCACATTTTCCGGTCGGCATTCCCGGAATACGCTGCCGATTGCGGCGGTCATCGTCGTCACGCCGGTGCCGCCCTTTCCGGACACCAACGTGATCACGTACTGGCGCCGGATGTGCCGACGAATTCTATTGCGCAAATCACGGTAATGACGTTCGCGCGGAGATTCGCCCGGATTAATAACTTTCGCCGACACGACATAGACCAGTTTGCGCCAGCCCGAACCGGGCGGAATCTTGCGTGGTGTCGCCAGGTCGGAAATGCGCATGGAGTCCGATACGGAATCCCGGTAGCGGTGACCGGATGTCGGATCCCACCGCCCGGATGAGCCTTCGTCAGGCATATTCTGGCTATTCCATGGGCTCGTCACGTGCGTGATGTTAACACGGCTGCTGATTCGGCGTTTGCAACGTTTCTGACGGTGGACGGTAATGCACGGTAATGGTGAAGATGTGAATTCACTGTCACACAACCCGCCGGTGTGAATGCCAGTCCGCGCCGGCCGGCAGACGAGCGATGAGCCGCAGGATCGCGTTGGCGACATCGGCACGGGTGCCGGGGGAGACGATCTGGTAGCGGCGGCCACCGTTGTCGATGTTCTCCACGCAGACGCGGCCGGCGGGGGTGTCGGAGATCAGCACCGCGGTATCCCCGATCGCCATTCGAGCCAGCTCCTCGGGGCCCGCACCGGGCTGGATCGCAACGATGTTGGCCTGACCGGACACCTCCGGGTCGGCGGTCATCGCCACGATCTGCTGTTGGTCGATGTCGAGCCGCTGTGCGGCCAGGTATCGGCGGAGGCTGTCCTGGTCGCGGACCCGCTCGAGCAGTTCCTTGGTCTCCAGGGTGACCGGCCGCAGCTGGGCGGCCTCGGTGACACCGCACAACCGCTCGATCTGGCCGACCAGCAGGTCGCCCGCGGCCGCCTGGTCGGTGGCGCTGCCGGCGGGATAGAGCCGCACCTCTTGGTCATGGCGTTCGAGCACCACCCACCAGGAGGCGAACCGGCTGATCGAGACTCGGGTCATGTGCTGGGGGTCGCCGTACGGCCGGCCGGGGAAGTTGAGGTTCAGCATCAGCGCGATGTCGCGCCGCATGATCACCGTCAGCCATTCCCGGACCATCGAGTCCACCGCGCCCTGGTCGTCGAGCACACCGATCTCGGTCAGCTCCTCGGCGATCGGATGGCGCAGTGCCCGCTCGGCGGTGTCCAGGCGGGGCAGCAGGGGACGAAGCCCCAGTTCCGGGCAGAGGGTTTCGATCCCGGTGACGGCCTGCAGCACCCACAGCCCGTCGAGCGTGGTTGTCAGCACGTCACCCTCGTCTCATCTGTGGTCTCCGGTAGCCGGCCTGACACGCGAAATGGGGCATCTGCGCCGCTCGCGCAGACACCCCACCTCGGTGACGATCGGGGTCCGATCAGAAAAGCGATTGGATCGTCTGGTCGGTCGAAATGGCACCCTCCAGCACGGAGCCGATGGTGGACCCGTGCTGCCCGATGGTCTCGATCAGGCCCTGCAGGCCGGACAGCATCTGGGCCTGGGCTTCGAAGAAGCCGGTGGCACCGTGGCCGGCGAAGTACTCGGTCAGCATCTGGGTGAGCTGGTGGGAGTCCTGGTGGATCTGGTCGAGAGTGCCGGCGCTGCTGACCACGCTGTGGGCGTGATCGGAGACGGGGCCGGGGTTGTAAGTGATACCGCCACTGTCTGCCATGGGGATCGATGTCCTTTCGAGTTTGGGGGTCGGGGGTTAGGCGGACTGTCCGCCGAAGAGCGAGTGGAAGGCGTGCTCGGAGTGGGACTCGTGCGACTCCATCAGGGCAGCGGCCTGGTTGAGGCCCTCGGTCAGGCGGTGGCCGCCGGTGAGGATCTTCTGTACGTCTTCGTGGATCTGCGCGGCGGTGGCATACGAGGCCTTGGAGCCGCCACCGTCCCACGTCCCAGCGCCCAGGATGTTCTCGTGGTCGGCCAGGTACTGGTTGGCGATCGCCTGCGCGTGTTCGATGTGCTGCGACAACTTCGACGCGGTGTTCCGCATCAGTTCGGGCGTGACGACAATGGCTGCCATCGTTTCCTCCTCGGTTGTAGAACAACCCCCCCGGGTTCGGCGGGATGTAGCTGGCGGTAGTGTATTGGCTCCTTTCGGATGTGTCGATTCACCCTGTCTTCAGCAAACGCCCAGGTCACACCCGGTCGTCGACAACTCGCACGGTGTTTGTCCGGTCGGAGGACCGGTCGCCTTGGCCTTTTCCGCCTGCCCCGGCGCCATGGGCCATGGGCATGCCGCCCATGCCGCCGCCGCTGGTGGCCGTCACCCGCTGGGACTCGACGGAGCCCAGCGCGCCACTGGGCCGCAACCCGACCGGACGCCCGCCGCCGGACTCGAATGCGCTCACCGGCCGGGTGAACGCGGACACCGGCGCACCCGCTCCGCCGCCCCCGAAGCCCCCAGCACCGGGTGAGACCGTCGCATTGGCCAGCATCGCCGTGGCCGGAACCCCGCCGGCCCCGGCCGGATTGAGAGCGCCGCCCAGCATGCTCGGGTTCATGAACATGCCCATCAGGGACTGCATCGGGCTCATCATCGACTGCGGCATCTGCATCAGAGACTGCGGCGCCTGCATCAGTGTCGAGCCGATCTGCTGGACCGGGCCCAGCATCGAGCTCATCTGTGAGCCCATGCCCTGGGCGGCGTTGGCGCCCTGGCCGGCGGCATTGGTTGCCGACGACGTACCGGTGTAGGCGGCGCGCATCGCGCCACCGGCCGCGGCCTGCGATGCCGCTTGGCCGACGGCGCTGGCCGCGGCCGCCGGCGCTGCGGGCGAAGCGCCCATCCCGGCCACCGGCGCGGGAACCGTCAGGCTGGAGGTGAGCGCGGTCAGCACCGCCCCGTAGGACGCGCCCACCGCGGCGTTATTGGGCCAGAACAGGCCGAAGTACTCGAATTCGAGCGACGTGATCCGCGGCGTCAACGCCCCCAGTACCGACGGATTGATCCCGTAGTCGGTGGCGGTCTCGATCCGGTTCTCCTCGCACTCCTGGGTGGTGCGCATGCTGCCGTAGGCCAGCTGGTAGGCCTCGACCGCCGCCGCGACGATCGGCGCCTTGACATCCACCCAGCCCGCCAGTCCGTGCAGGGCCACGTTCAGCAGGGTGGCGTTGAGAACGGATCCCTCCGAACCGGCACCGACCCATCCGATTGAGGTCAATGCGGTGTTGACCGCCGAGGCGATACCCGACGCGTGGTGGGCCACACCCAGCGACGTCCATGCCGCCCCGTTGGTCAGCATGGTCATCACACCCGCGCCGGATTTGATCAACATGTCGTTGGTCTCCGGTGTGCGGGCGGCCCACCCCGGGTCGGCCACGGATTAGCCGCCGAGTGCCACGGTGGCGGCTCGCAGTGCCTCGGTAGCGCCGTACACACCCGAGGCGGTGGCCTGCGCGCCGGAGAACAGCCCGCGTTGCGCCGAGTGTTCGGCGACGATGCCCAGGTATTGGGTTCCGGAGGCCAGCAGCGCGGCCTGGAACGCGAGGGAATCGGGGTCGTTACCCATCGGCAGAACGCCCAGCAGGGCCGGGCTGGCCGCGGAGGCGGCTGCCTCCGTTTCGGCGGTGATTCCCGCTTCGACGCCCGATGACGCCAGGACTGCTTCCGGTTCTACAGAGAACATAATTTCCTCCCATAAACCCCACCAGCCTCATCGCTGATATGCCGACGTTGGCAGGTCGGAGTCGATCGTAAACCGATATCGGGCCGCCGTCACTTCACGATGTAAATACCGGTTATTGCTGCTCGAAATCGTGGATCATTGACGACGGCACTCCGACCAGGACGCCTTCTACTTCGGAGTCGTTGACCAGTAACCCGCGGCCGGCGGGCAGGGCCTGAGCCCGCACCATCCGATTGACCTTGTTCTGCGGGTCGTTGTCCATGAACAAGGTGGGCACTTTGGCGGCGCGTTGGGTCTTGACCCAGGGGTCCATCTCCAGCTGACCGAAGTTGGACGAGTTCCTGGTGGCGAAGACGTGCAGGCCGATCTGGCGGCCCCGTTCCATCAACTTCCACAGTGCCGCGCCCACCGGTGGCTTGGCCGGATGGATCTGCGCCGGCCGCAGGTCCTGCACGTCGTCGACCAACACGAAATGGCGCGGGCCCTCCCAGGGCTTGAGCGCACGCAGCTCCTCTTGGCTCAGACCCTTGGCGGGCAGCCGGGGCAGCAGGACCTGCTGGGCCAGCGTGGTCAGCACCTCGTCGATCTCGTCCTGGTCGTAGGCGTAGGCATTGACGTAGCCGGCGCCCTGCAGGTCGCGCAGCGGACCGGTCTTGGGGTCGACGATGGTGATCTGGGCTTCCTGCGGGCTGAACCGCGCCATGACCGCTTCGCCGATCGCGCCCAGGGTGGCGCTCTTGCCGCACAGGGCCCGCCCCAGAATCATCATCCCGGGGTGTTCGGACAGCATCAGCGGCACCGGAAGCAGGTCGTGCTGCTCGCCGATCATGAACGCGATCGACGGGGCGGTCTGGGCGGGTGGACGCTGCGCCACGTCGTAGGCCAGGACCTCCGACAGCGCCACTGCGGGCGGCAGCCGCTTGAGCGTGGCGTGCTTGGTCACGCCCGCGACCTCGGCGACCCGTGTCCCCAATTCGCGTGTCCCGATCCGGGCTCCGTCCTCGGCAGCCAGTTCCGGCACTCCGATCAGCATCTCGTGCAGCGACTCGGTCAGACCGAAGCCGGGCCGGTTCACGGTGCGCTTGGCGGCGTCGCGGGCGTCCAGCGACGCGGTGCCCATCTCGTTCTCGCCCGGGTTCTGCAATCGCAACTGAATGCGTACGTCGGAGTTCTGCAGCAACGTCTGGCGCTGGCCGTGGATCCAGCCGGACGCGCTGGTCATCAGGTGGACGCCGTACTCGGGACCGACACCGCTGAGCGCGATGATCCGGTCGCCGAGCATGGTGTCGGCGGCGTAGAGGTCCGAGAAATCGTCGATGACCAGGAACACGTCACCGTAGGGATCGGCTGCGTCGGTGCCCGCGAGGCTTTCGCCGCCGGAACCGAAGCGTCGCTCCCGGAATTCGTTGATGTCGATCTTGTCGCGGCGGAAGGTGTCCTGCCGGGCGCTGATCAGCGCGGCCATGGTCGCAACGGTGCGCTCCACGCCCTCACGGTCGGCCGGCGAGACGATGTCGGCGACATGCGGCAGCGTCTCGGCATACCCGAGCGTGGCGCCGCCGACGCAGAAGAACGTCAGCCGAGCCGGGGAATACATCAGCGCCGCCGAACACATCAGCGTCATCAGCGTGGTCGTCTTGCCGCGGCTCTTGGCCCCGACCACCATGACGTTGCTGCGCAACACGTCGACGCAGTGAACCAGCTGCTGGGCGTCCTCGGGGATGTCCTTGACGGCCAGCGGCCACACCAGCCCGGGGTTGCGGCCGTAGTCGACGTCCCACGGCTTGCCGCGGTACCGCGCCACCAGGGCGTCGACCGGCTCGGAGATCTCCAGTGGGGGCAGCCACGGCAGGTGCGGCGCCTTGCGGTCGGCGGCGATCAGCGACTCGCGCAGCACGTCGACGATCTTCTTCTTTTTGAACCCGTCGGCGTGCAGAAGGAACTCGTCGGGTTCGGCGTCGGTGGCCGACATATCCTGCAGCGTTTGGGCATCCGCCTCATCCAGCGGCTGGTACTGCCAGGTGTAGAGCCGGGGCTTGGTCAGAGTCATGTCGAGGGTCTTGCCCGAGGACGTCTTGCGTTTTGGGACGACGAACGGCGCCGACAGGTAGAAACAGCGGAACGGGTCCAGGTCGCGCGGGCCGACCTTCAAAAGCCCGAAGCCGTTCTCCTTCGACGGCAGGTGATAGGCGGCATCCGAGCCGATCACCTCGCGGCTGTCGTCACCGGACTCGGCGCGCAGGGCGACCCGGAAGGCGATGTTGGACTTGACTTTCTGCAATGACGACAGGTCAAGGCGTTGCCCGCCGAGCATGAAGAAGACGTTGGCGCCGCGGCCCTCCTGGCCGATGTGGATGATCAGGTCGATCCACTTGGAGTGGTTCTGGAACAGCTCCAGGTATTCGTCGATCACCACCAGCAGGATGGGCACCGGCTCCAGGTCCCGGCCGGCCAGCCGGATCTCCTCGTAGTCGTTGGCGTCGCGCGCACCGACCGAGTTGAACAGTCGGTACCGCCGGGCGATCTCCCCGTCGATGGCTCGGCGCATCCGTTCGGAGAGGTGTCGCTCGTCCTTACCGAGGTTGGACAGGGCTGCTGACACATGGGGGATGCCGAGGATGTCCTGGGCCGCGGACTCGAACTTCATGTCCACGAAGATCACGTTGAAGGTCTCCGGTGAGTGGGTCAGCGCGATCCCGTACACCAGGGACAGGAAAAACTCCGACTTGCCCGAGCCGCTGGTGCCGATCACCACCGAGTGGAAACCGAAGCCGCCGAAGTCTTTTGCTCGCAGCACAACATTCTGCAACTCGCCGTTGGGCTTGGCTCCGACCGGGATCTCCGCCCAGCGCTCGTCGCCGCGACTGCGCCGCTCGGCCCACAGCCGGTCGACGTTCAGCTCGCGCGCGTCGTCGATTCCCAGCGCGCGCAACAGTTCCAGGGCGCCGCTGCCCGCGTCGGCGACGTCGACACTGGCCGTCGGGGACCAGCGCGCCATCGCCCGCGCGTAGCGGTAGGCGCGCGGCACCGACAGTTGGTCGGCATGGGCGAAGAACTTGCCTCCGGCGCGGACCATGGGCCGCGGTGCCGCGCCGGTGCCGCGCCCGTCGCCGGCATGGTCCGGGGACGGGTCCTCGGCACTGTGGTGCCGCGCCGCGTGGTCGATCACCTCGAAGATCTCGTCGCGGGCGAACCCGACACCGGTGCCGAGCCGGGACGCCACCCGCAGCACCGTGATGCCTTCTTTGCCGACGCGTCCGACGACGCTCTCCCAGGCCTCGGGGCTGCCGGTGTTGTCGTCGACGATCACCCAGTGCGGACCCAGATCGTGCCCGTCAGCGCCGGTCTCCAACGCCGATCCCATGGTGGTGGGGCTCGGTGCCGACGGCGGCCGCCAGGCGCCGCGCTTGCCCTTCATGTGCAGGTCGGCGCCGAGCGTCACCTCGAGTTCGGTGGGGCTGGTGAACACCAGGCGCCGCCACCCGCAGGCGTCGAACAGTTCGTCGTGCTGGTTGTGCGGAAGCCAGACCATCCACGACCACAGCTCGGGGTGCCGGGTCACCACCATCAACTTGACGTCAAGCGGATTGTGAAAAACCGCCAGCCCGCTCAGCATCGACCGCAGCAGCGAACGGACTGCATCGAGGTCCTCGCCGACGAAGCTGAAGCCTGGGCGGGAGCGCAGGTTGAACACTTTCGCGATGTCGCGGATCTTGCGTTGTTCGAGGATGAAGTCGCGCAGCGCCTGGCCGGTGACCGGCTCCAGTTCCTCGTCGATCGGGATCTCCGGCCACTGCACCGACAACACCGAGTCCGGGGCATGCTGCACGCCGACGCCCACCCGCACGTCCAGGAAGTCCGCGTCGGAGCGGCGACGCTCCCACATCTGCGGCCCGCCGATGACCGCACCCAGGTCTTGCGGGTTGGAGTGCACCAACTCCTGGGCATTGCGCTGGGCGCAGACCGCTTTCTGGATCTCGTCGCGCTCGCCGTCGAGGGAGCGCAGATAGCTGCGCCGATTCTTCTCCTGCTCGCCCCAGCTGATTTTGCGGGCCCGCCCGAATCGCCCGGAGAACATCAGCATGCCCAGGCCCGCCATGCCCACCATCGGGAACATGCCCGATCCCAAGCTGCGCACCCCGGACACGTAGAGCATGACGATGGTGCCGATCAGCGCGACGATCAGCGCGGGCATGCCGATCATCACCCAGAGGTTGCGCGGCTCGCGTTCGGGCAGGGCGTCCGGTGCGCGGGGAGCGACCCGCACCGGCTTGGGCTCGGGAACCTGAAGTCGGACCGGAACGAATGCACGCTTGGACATCGATCAGTGCCCTCCCGGGACGCCCTGCTGATTGTTGGGGGCCACCGGCTGCACCGCGCCGGCCGAGGCCACGGTGTCGCGTGCCAGCAGCGCGGCATGCCGCGACAGTTCCGGACCGGTCGCGAAGGTGCGCAGCAGCGGCCACGGCGCCTGCTGCGCCGAGCCGGGATCCAGACCGAGGCCGCGCAGGGTCTCGCTCTCGGCGGCGATGCCGAACCGGACACCGTTGGGCGACACCCAGAACAGGGTTTCGCGGGAATCGGAGTCGAGCAGTTCACTGGTCGAGGTGACGAAGTTGGTTGCGCCCGGCAACACCAAAACCTGGTTGGCCACCACGGAGGCGGGGCTGCGGTCATCGCGCACCAGCCGGACGATCCGGTTGTCCATCCCCGGCGACACGGGCAGGCCGCGCCCGTTGTACAAGGTGATCCGCGCCTGCCGGTCGCCGGAAGCCTTTTCCCAGCCCACGCACGTCGTCGGGTCGGCGGCGGTATCGACGAACTTGAGCCTGCTGTTGGGGTAGTACTCGACGGGCAGCGTGCCCACTTCCGGGATGTTGACCAGCTTGTCCGGGCTGACCACCAGGGGCGCCACCGACCCGAACGAGTTCGCGCTGCGGATCAGGTCGGCCACGAAGCTGGTGATCTTCTGGACCCCGTCGGGCACCAATACGTAGAACTGGGAGCCGCCGCCGGCCGTGCGGGTCTCCAGCACCGCCCCCACCTGGGACCCGGGCACCCACTGCGACGGCGTGCCCGCCAGGGGAATCACCGGGACCCGCAGCGGCTCGGTGCTCGGCAGCGCGTCGAACAGTGCCCGCGACATCTCCACCGGAGCAGTGATGCCCGGGTCGATGCCGAGGCTCAGCGTGATCGCCCGATCGGCGGGGTCGACCTGGGACCGCTTGCCGCCCCAGATGACGTACGTGGCGCCCTGGAAGCGGGTCAGTACGGCCGCGCCCGAGGCCAGCGGCGCGGCGCGGCCGGCCGGGCTCAACGGGCCCGCGATCGCGGTGACCACGGGGGGCTCGGCACGGCGCGGGGAGCCGGCGGTGTCGCAGACCGCCCACGCCGAGGGGGCGCCGGTATTGGCGACCAATGACGTCGGGGCGCCGGGGATGCCGATCAAGGGGCCGGTCGGGTACTTGGCGATCTCCGCGGGCTTGACCCAGGTGGGCACCTGCGCGTTTCCGACCGCCAGCCGTGCCGAGGTGATGTTCAGCGCCGGGTACAACCGCCCGTCGATGCGCGCGTAGATCGCACCGGAGTCGCGGTCGCCGACGATCGACGACGTCCGCACGATCCCGGCCGGACGCAGCACGTTCAGCAGCAGCATCCAGCCCATGCCGATGAAGATCAGCACGATGGACAGCACGATCGCGGCGGTCTGCTTGCGGTCGTCGTGCTTCATCCGCACCGAGAATTTGGTGGTGGCGGCGCGCAGTCGTCGGTTGTAGAACAGGTGACCGGAGTTCTGGTCCCGGTTCGACAGACTCAGCGGCATGCTCTGCTACCCCTAACGACGCACGCTCGGCGCCGCCGCCCCCTGCGGCGACAAAGCGCACCGCGACGACATTACTGGCCTTGGCCAGCGGGAACCAGTCACTTGCGCACACGCGATGACGACGACGCGCGTAGGTTCTGCGCTATGGCGGACCAGTCGGGCGCGTTCGCTGCGGCCGCCCGTGCATTGAGCGTCGTGGGCGCAGTCCTCGTTTTGGCGGTGTCTGGTTGTGGGGCGAGGAACCCCGGAAGCGCTTCAACCGCGACGGCTCCATCGGCTGGTGCAACGTATATGGCGAACCTTCCCCCTGCAGTCAATGAAGCGACGGTGGTGCCGAGACCGGTGTCGCAGTTGCGGCCCGGCACTCAGGTATTGGTGGGCGAGGGATCCACGGCGACCGTGTGTACGACCGGCTTCTATGTGGATTTCCCGGATCCAGACGCCGCGGGACGACGGGCAACCGGTTTTGTGACCGGCGCACAGTGCGCCCACGGTGACGGCGATGCTCCGGTCGCCGTCATGAAGATCGAAGACGCTGGATTGGCTCCAACTCGGACCAAGATCGGCGAGATCGCCTACCTGGCGGCAGGCGAATCACGTCCGCGAGTGGCCGATGAGCCTTGGACGATGCCGATATCTGCGCTGGCAGTGTTCAGTTCCGGTCCGGGCGGCTGGCCTCTGCCCGTCGACGGAACAGTCAACGGCAGGCCGCCGGCAGCCGACACGATCGAGACAATCGATGCGGTGCAACACAACCGGGCTCACGCAGCGTGGACAGACCTCGACGGCAGAGTCATCGAAGGGCACGTGGTCGATCCCGCTGTGACGATGGAACTGCGGGACGTTCCTGCCGGCATCGACCGAGTTGTCGTCGCCGCGGACGACGCGAACGCCGGCATCGATGCCAGAATCATCGGCGCGCCGGTAACAGCCGAAGTCGACGGCTCCACCGGCAACCTAGGAATCATCACTGGGATCGATGTGGCGCGACACTGGGTGGTGGTCGACCTGATCGGTCCGTTCCTGAGGCGACAAAACGCCGCGCTTATCGGTGTCTGATCCTGTGGTCTTTGGGAGGGATTAGCGTGATTCGCAAGGGATTTAAGAGTCCGGCGATAACGTGCTGTCTTTTCGTGGCGCTAAGCGCCTGCCATTCCGGTGGTGTTGGCGCGGCACCCGGCATTGATGCCGGTTCGTTGCTCGTCGGCCTCGGTGACGTCCAGCATGTCGCTGACCGTGACGATCTCACTTCGCTGCCGGTGAGGGACGCGCCGGCGTCGCATCATGAAAGCTCCTACACGCCGGAGCAGTGTCGCCCGGTGTTTGGCCAAGAGGACGCTTTTGGTCACAACTGGTCACAGTTTCGTGCCGTGACATACACGGCCACTGGTGGAGAAATTAGCACCATATCTACCGTCGCGCAGGGGATCGGAATTTATACTGACGAAGGCGCGGCGAGGAGTGAATTCAACCGCCTCGCAGCCTCTTTCGAGGCCTGTGCGGCGTTACAGGCAAAGCTTTACGATTTCAGCCTGAACAAGCAGGATCCATCCACCGTTGCCCTGGTCTTCCCTGGAAATTCGCAGAGCGTCATGTACCGCGTTGCATCGTCGGTGTTGATTGATGTCGTTGTCCAAGGGATTCCGCGGTCGGATCAGATCGCAGAAACCGTGGCGCAAATGATCTCCGAGCGGGTGAAGGAGCGCGGGTGAGGCGCGGTCACTTCGACGGATCGTCTTTGTCCACAATGCGTTTCAGCGGTGTGATGCCGGGATGGCCGGCGTCCTTCGCCACGGACTTGGTCACCGGCACATTAGGCGGGGCCGTCGTGCGGCCCTTGACGGGCTGGCCGTTGGGTACCCCGGGGGCGGCGATCCGCTTCGCGTCGGCCTTGTCATCCTTGCCGCCCTTGCCGCCGGCGCCTGCCCCGCCCGGCATCATCGGCATCATCCCACCGCCGCCCCCACCCGCGGTGGGCGCACCGCCTGCCGGACCGGCCGCACCGGTATTGGCTAGGGAGCTGGCGGGCGTAGTCGGTGTCGATGTCCCCGGAACCGGGGGCGGGCCGAGGTTGCTGGCCGGCGTGGTGCCCAGGCCCAGCCCTCCGCCGCTTCCGCCGGAGCCGAAATCCCCGCCGCCCAAGCCGGGATCGGGACTGATGTCCGAGGCCAGCGTGGTGCCGCCGAGACCGGCCTTGCCCAGCGACGACGCGGCGCTCATCAGCGGCGACAACGCGCCCTGGCCGGCCTGCATCAACCCCTGGGGCAGCTTGCTCACCGCACCGAGAGCCCCGCTGAGTGCGCTGGTGATGCCCTGCATCGCGCCGTTGACACCCTGCATCGCCCCGCCCATGGCTTCCTGCGGTGATTGCTGTGCCATCAGGGCGTCGCCCTGCGAGGCGACGTTCTGGAACTTCGATGCCGCGTCGGCCTCGTGCTCGCCGAACTTGCGCACGGCATCGGCGGCGTGGCCGGTGCGGTCTCGGTGATCGTTGGCGAGTTCGGTGTTCTGCTCGACCAGGTTCAGGTTGGTTGCGGCACCGAATGCGGCCATCGTCGCGTCGACCGGGGACGATCCGCCGGGATGGACCGGGCCCGGGGGGACCGGCGTCGGTGGCTGTGAGAGCGCAATGTGCAAAAAGTCCGCACCGTAATGCCTTACGAAGTCATCTGTCATGGCGTAACACCTCCATGCCGTACTGCCACTGCCAGATACCACGCCAGGTGGTAGCGGGCCAGCTCTTCGCTTCCGTCGATCAGGGCGTCGATAGCCGCCAACAGCATCCAGTCGGCGACATCCCGCGGAGCATGTTGGGGATAGGCCGACAGTACGCGCGTCTGCGTATCGGTGACTACCTGCCGGAATAGCGCGATCTCGTTGTCGGCGACGCCGGATCTGCGTGCCACGGCGCGTGCCACGGTCTGCACGATCCGCGGCAGGCGGTCGTTGGTGCCGGTGATATCGATGAGCGTGGGACCGAGTTCGTCGACGTGCTGGCCATAGCGGGCGCGCTCCCCGCTGCCGGGAATCGGATCGTTCGGACCGGGCTCGGTGACGTAGGTGTTCGGTTGGTGGGCGGCGGCCGCGATCACCGCACCCAGCAGATCCACCGCGCTGGTGTCGCGGCGGCGGTGGGCCGGATCCAGCAGCGTGAGCCCGGGCGGGAGTTTGACGGTGGGCGGGATCCAGCCGCCGGCCAAGTCGGTGGCCAGCACGGTGGTGGTCTCGTCGTCGCGAAGGCCGGCCGCCCAGGTCAGGTTCGGCGCCTGGCGGGCCACGGCGTCGACCTTGCGCTGCAGATCATGATGTTCGGCCAGACGCCGGGCGGCCGTACCGGCTCCGGCTCCGGCCGTGCCCCCAGCGCCCATGCTCCCGGCCACCGATGCTCCGGACTGACTGGCTGCGCTGGGCGTCGGTTTGCCCGGTGCCGGACGATCGCTTGCGGAGGCGACCGTTGGCCCCCCGGACGCCGGCGTCGTGGGCCCGCCGGGCGGGGGCGGGGGAGTCGGGCCCGCAGGACCGGCAGGCGCCATGGGTGCTGCCGGGGCGGCTCCAGCTGCTGGGCGCAGGTCTGCCCCGTAGCCGGGCAAGGGGCCCGACGGGGCCGCCGGGCCGGCGCTGATAGGCCCCGACGAAACCGAGGCCGGGCTCGCTGTTACCGGGGGTGCCGTTGGTGCTGCCGGTGTCGCACCGGCGGTGGGTGCGGACGGGGCGATCTCGGTGTTGGGACTGGCCAATTGGGCCATATTGCCGAGCGCACCGCCGGCCATCGGCGTCACCGATGGAGAGGGGGGAATCTGCGATGGCTGACCGAACCCCCCGGTGCCGGCTCCGCCTGGCGCCAATGGCGAGGGCGGCCCTCCCGGACCCGCAGGCCCACCACCAGGCATGCCCGATGCGAGCGCCTGGGTCGGCCCGCCGCCCGGTAGGCCGGGTGGCATCCCGCCACCGGGGCTGCCCAGGCCTGACATGCCGGAGGTCATGGGAGATGGGACGCCGCCGCCTCCATTCATCGCGGTTGGACCGGGTATGCCGGCAGCAGGCGGTGTACTAAAGCCGGGCGTTCCGAGGCCCGGGTCACTTACTTGGCCGGGTGGCAAAGCAATGTTGCCGCTTCCCCCAGTCCCGCTGGCTCTGCCGCCGCCATCGCTGCCGCTGTTGCCCGTGCCGGCTGTGGCGCCGCCGGTTCCGCTGCCTCCCGTGCCTCCGCCGCTGGTTCCGCCACCGCTGCCGCTGTTGCCCGTGCCGGCTGTGGCGCCGCCGGTTCCGCTGCCTCCCGTGCCTTCGCCGCCTGTGCCGCCGCTGGTCCCGCCGCCGCTGCCGCTGTTGCCCGTGCCGGCTGTGGTGCCACCGGTTCCGGTACCGTCCGTCCCCCCGGTGTCGTTGCCGCCAGCGCCGCTGTTGGCGCGGCCTTCCGGAAGAAGGAGGTCGTCCACGCTCTTGGGAATTGGGCGATTCTCCGCGTCCCCAGCACCGTAAGGGAGTGGAAGCTGGTCGGTACCAGCTGCCTTTCTGCTTAGCTCGTCGGCGGTGGGTGGTTGGGGCGGTGGCGTGCTGAATTGTGCGCCGTTATCTTGCAGCCATTTCTGGGCGTCGCCTTCGATATCCAGATCCTTGAATATCTGCTGGGTTGCCTCAATGATCTGTCGGTTGGTTTCTGAGCTGTGTTCGGCTGCTTTGCCGTTGGCTTCGACGATTAGTCCGACGGCTTCGGTCATTGCCTCGGGCGTATTTTTCGCGACGAGGTCATCAATTTTTGGGTTGTACTGGTCGGCGATATTCGTCAAGTTCTGACGGAGTTCTTTAACGGCCTTGACGACACTGTCGCTAGCGGTGCTTTTGCTCCGACAGTGTTCGGCGGCGTTCATCAGGCGGTTGTAACCGATACGTAGCCGTATCAGCTCGTCTTCTGTGGTCTTTCCACTGTTCCTCGCGCTTACGCCGTTTGTGAAGTCCCGGAGTTCCATAGCTTCGTTCTCTTTGGCATCAGATTGACTAGACCAGTGCTGGATGCCGCTCTCAGGTCGGGTCGGGGCACCAGGCCACCATGTGCCCACCAAATAAAATGACCATTTACCCGGTGGAAGATCAGTCGGTGAATCAGTCACCGCACAGTTCCTTCAATACGCGTTCTTTGGCGTTTACGGCGTCTACGGCTGAATCGAATCGTGAGTCACCCGCTCTACCGCTGGACGACTCAACAACCAAGCTCTCGTACGACTGCACTACCGCGTTCGCCGCATCGCGATAGGTAGATTCCAATGCGGGGTTGGATGCCGCGCTTTCGAGGATAGGGGCGCCGTTCACCAAGGTGATACGTCCAAAGCCTGCGTCGGGTCCGTTGGTCTCGATGTGGACAGCATCCATGGCAGGTTTGAACTGACCACATAAGTCGGTCTTGGCGGCCGTCCTTTGGGCATCCGAATAGGTCGGGCTGGCCGGAGCTCGGGTGAGTGCCACGATTGCCAGGATCATCGAGGCGATACCCAACAGTGCGCCAAGTGCCGCGAACGCCACGGCAGACCGCTGGCGCGGCTGAACGGTGGGAGGTGCCGGCCAGGGGGCCGATGGCATGGTCACATTGCGGATGGTAGCCCTCAACGCGATTTCACGTTTACATCCTGATTGAGACTGTTCTCCTTCAGCCGGCGGAAATCCTGGACGCTGAGGCTGATGCCAGCGGCAGGCGCGTTATCCGGCGTCGGACGAAGCCGTAGTTGCTGCTCCAGCGGGGTGTGGCCGCGACGTACGGCTCGGACAGGCTGATCTTGCGAGCCAGTTGTTTGAGCCGCTGGCGCAGCATCGGAGTGGCTTCGGCCGACGTTCACCGCCTCTAGTGGGTGACTAATTGCCGCAAAGCTCGATCATCACGCGGTCCTTGGCGTTTGCGTCGGCGATCGCCGCCTCGAGCTCCGGGGCGCCTTCGCCTCTACCCGTGGAGATAGCAACGAGATTCTGGTATGTGAGTGCGAGTGCACGGGCAGCGTCGCGGTACTCAGGGTCTAATGCAGGGTCCATCGCAGCCGTCTCGAGGATCACTGCGCCGTTGGTCGCCGACAGACGCGCGAGCGCAATGTTGTTAGGCGTGTTCGTCTCGATGTGTTCCGCATGAGCTGCAAGTTTGTAACTGTCACAGAGATGCTTCTTGGCGTCGGCTTGCTGCGCGGCCGTGTAATGAGGCGACGAGGTATCTGCTGACCGGGTTAGCGAAATGATCGCCACGATCAACGCGGCGACAGATAGCAACGCAGCAAGCGCCGCGAATACCGCAGTGGATCGCCGGGATGACGGGGCGGGAGGTGGTGTGGGCCAAGGAGGTGGTGTCATGGTCACAATCCGGATGGTAGACCTCAACCAGGCCCAAGGCCCCCGGATCGTGCTTGGCCGCGCTGACCCTTACCGCCCCAACGGCTTATAGAACACCAGCCCATTGCCCTTGTTGTCGTAGACCACGGCCCGCCGCTCGTGCGCGTCGTCGTAGGGGCCCTTCACGATTCCGCCGCCGCTGGCCTCGATGGCTTTCGCGGCGCCGTCGACATCGTCGGTCTTGATGCCGACCACCACCTGCCCGTGGATGGGGTGATCCACCGCGGTCGCCAACGCGAGCGTCACCGATCCGCCGTCGAGGGCGGCGAAGTGCGCGCCGTCGCGAAACTTCAGCGGCATGCCCAGGGTCTCGCTGTAGAACTTGATCGATTCGTCCAGGTCGTCCGTGGACAAGACGATCATCCGAATGTCGTGGTCGCTCACTGCTACCTCCTGTGGATTCGATCTCGATCCAGGCTAGGACCGGGATACCGTCAGCGGGTGGGTAAACGCCTTGCCGCTTTGGTCATCACGCTCGTCCTTGTCGCACTGCTGGTCAATACCGTGGTCACCGACCGCATCTCACGCGCTGCCGAGCCGTTCGCGCAGGGGCGGGTGCTTGAGTTGCCCGGACCGGATCTCAACGTCCGCGAGTACGGCTCCGGTGGGGACCGCGCCATCGTGCTGCTGCACGGCTATTCGGCGTCGATCCAGTGGTGGCAGGCGGTGGCGCCCGCGCTGGCAAACACAGCGCGGGTGGTCGCGATCGACCTGGTCGGCCACGGCGGCTCCGAGGCCCCGAGCGACGCCGCGCCCTACAGCGCCGAGGGCCAGGCAACCGCCGTGCACCAAGCGCTCGATGCCCTGGGTGTGCGCCACGCGGTGCTGGTCGGGCATTCGATGGGCGGGACGGTGGCCACTGCGCTGGCCGAAAGCGCACCGGAGCTGGTGGACCGCGTGGTCGTCTCCGATACCCCCGCGGGGTTGGGGATGACCGCCATGCCCGCGCTGGGCAACGCGGTGTGCTGGCCGGTGCTCGGCGCCGCTGTGGACAAACTGCGCAGCCTCGACGCCGTCGACAAGAGTTCGCTGCAGACCGGCTTTGCCGCCGACTTTCCGATTCCCACATTGGCCTACCGCTCGTTGAAACGTATGACCCACAACGCATTGTGCGACGCCAAGACCGCGGGCCGGATCAACGAAGAGCGGGCGGTGGCCGACCGGCTGGCGGGTCTGGGCAAACCGGTGCTGGTGGTGTGGGGCGACAGCGATGTGTTGACCCCGACCGTGCAGAACGTCGACCGCTATCGCCAGGCCGGCCTGCAACCGGTCGTCATTGCCGGATCAGGACACAGCCCCCTGCTGGAGAAGCCAAGCGAATTCATCAGCACCATAAAGCCTTTCATCGACGGACAACACAAGACCTAGGTCTGCCAGGTCTCGCGTGCCACCCGGTGGAAGTTGCCGCCGAGCACCGCGTTGACGTCGTCATCGGCCCAGCCGCGTGCCGAAAGGTGATCACGCAGGCCCAGCCAGGTCTCCGGGGGCATCCACTGGATCGGGCCCCAGCGGGTGTAGCTCTCGTCGAACAACTGCGGATTGGCGAGCAGCTCGGCATTGAAGTCGGCGTGGTCGAAGGAGTAGTCGGTGCTGACGCCGACATGTTCGATGCCCACCAGCTCTACCGCGTACTCCAGGTGGTGCGCCACCGCGTCGAGGGTTGGTGTGTTGGGGCCCAAGAAGATTCCCACCGCGGTGATACCGACCACGCCGCCGGTGGCCGCGCACGCCAGGGCCTGATCGTCGGTGATGTTGCGCGGGTGATCCCACAGTGCCCGCATACACGAATGGCTGTAGACGACGGGGCCGGCCGAAACCGCGCACATATCCAGGCCGGTGCGCGCGCTGCAGTGGGAGCCGTCGGGAACCATGCCCACGGCGTTCATCTCGGTGACGATCGCGCGGCCCCACGCCGTCAGCCCCTCATCCACGGCGTCCAGGCACCCGCTGCCGGCGCGGTTGGCGTGGTTGTAGGTCGGCAGCAAGGTGCGAACCCCATGCTCGGCCAACACGGCCAGATTGCCCAGATCGTCGTCGAGCGGGTTGGAATCCTCCAGGTCGAACACCACCGCGATGCCGCCGGCGCCGGTGATCGCGTCGACGTCATCCAGTCCGGCCGCGACCGTCAGGCCCGGGTGAGCCTCGATGGCGCGACGAAAGTGCCGCAGCAGGGCCAGGGTGTCGGCCAAGCGCTGCGGAGCGTAGCCCGCGTTCACCGACAGCAGTGCGCCGCCGGAGTGCTGGTAGCGGGTCAGCGGTGCCGCCTCGGCGCTGTCCTGCAGCGGCAGGCAGGTGTGCTGGTCCCACAGCAGCGTGCTCATAGCCGCTGATCTTGCTCTGCACGGCGTGCGAAAGCGACGCATTAATCTAGGCCCATGGCAATCGACTCGCGGCCCGCGCTGAAATCGGATATCCCCTCGCTGGCGCAGGCGTTGGGACGTGCGTTCTACGACGACCCGGTCTCGATGTGGCTGCTTCCCGACGACCAGGCCCGCACCGAGCAGTTGACGACGTTCTTCGGCACTTCCACGCGGGTTCATCACCTGGCGGGCGGAGGCGTCGAGGTTGCCGACGACGGCGCGGTAGTCGGGGCGGCCGCGCTGTGGGATCCGCCGAACCGCTGGAAGCAGTCGATCTGGTCCCAGCTGCGCATGGTGCCGTCGTTGTTCCGGTCCTTCGGCTTCCGGCTTTCGCAAGGCCGTGCACTGACGGACCTGCTGGATGCCAACCATCCCGAGGAGCCGCACTGGTATCTGGCGGTGATCGGCAGTGACCCGTCCGTACGGGGGCGCGGCTTCGGGCAGGCCGTCATGCAACCGCGGCTCGATCGCTGCGATGCCGAGCTCTGCCCGGCCTACCTGGAGTCCAGCAAGCACGAAAACGTGCCGTACTACGAGCGTTTCGGCTTCCGGGTGATCGGCGAGATCAATGTCCCCAACGGTGGGCCGACGCTGTGGAAGATGTGGCGGGAGCCGCAGAACCCGTAGTCCTCAGTCGCTGACCGAGCCACTGAGGCGCTCGGCGGCGGCGATGTAGTCCTCGGCGAACTCGAACACGACGTCGCGCGCGGGTTTCACCTTGTTCATCAGCCCAACGCCCTGACCGACGAAATAGGTGGACAGTGCTTGTGCCCCGGGGTGTCCGGTGGCGGCCAGTTTGTCGATGCGACGCAGTGTGGGTTCGGCGATCATCGACTGCAGCGGCAGAGGCAGCGTCGGGTGGCCCGCGTCGTTCGGCCGCCATGCGTCAGTCCAATCGGAGACCAGTTGACGGGCGGGCTTACCGGTGCGTCCGGTGGAGCGAATGGTGTCGCGCGAGGTGGCCGCGAGCATCTTCTGCACGGTGTGCGGAGCTGTTTCGGCCTCCTCGGTGGTGAGCCACACCGAACCTGTCCAGGCGCCGGCGGCGCCCAAGGCCACGCAGGCCGCCATCTGTCGGCCGGTGACGATTCCGCCGGCGGCAAGCACCGGCACGGCGTTGTCGATGGCTTCGATGACTTCGGGAACGACCACCAGCGTGGAGACCTCGCCGCAGTGTCCGCCCGCCTCGGTGCCCTGGGCGACGATCAGATCCACGCCTTGTGCCACCTGCTTGAGGGCGTGCTCCTTGGCGCCGACGAGCGCTGCGACGGGGATGTCGTTGTCCTTGCCGGACTTGATCATGTAATCCGGCGGTACGCCCAGCGCGTTGGCCATCATGCGGATGGGATGGGCGACCGCGACTTCGAGCAGTTGTTCGCCGTTGCTACCGGAGAGCATGGCAGATCCCAACCGAGGCTTTTCGTCGGGCTCAATGTCGTGCTGCGCCAACAGTTCTGCGATGAAGGCTTTGTACTCGTCGGGAATCCGGTCGGAGAGTTGGTGGCCGGAAAGGTTCTCGCCCTTGCCTTCGAATTTGGCGGGCACGATGATGTCGATGCCGTAGGGCTTTCCCTTGACCTGCTCGTCGATCCAGGTCAGCTCCTGATCCAACTGCTCAGGGGTGTAGGCGGCGCCGCCGAGTACGCCGAAGCCGCCCGCGTTGGTCACCGCGGCCACCACGTCGCGGCAGTGGCTGAAGGCGAAAAGCGGGAAGTCGATGCCGTATTGCTCGCAGATGGGGGTTTTCACGGTGTCGCCGCTCCTTTGTTCAACAGGGATCGAGAACGGGTCCGGGCCCCGCCGGGTGAGGTACCTGCCGCGACGTTAGCGCAGCACCGCTGAAGTGGCGCGGCTGGTGCGGTCTCCGGCCGAAACACCGATGCCGCCAGGTCAACGACCTGGCGGCATGTCGGCGTGCGAAGAGCTGTCAGCCCACCAGTGCGTCGAGCAGCCCCGACAGGCCGGAGTCCCCGAGGTCGGGAGTCGAGTAGCTGTGGTCGGCCAACAGGGACTCGATGCTGGTGGCCTCGGAGCTTCCCGGGGGCGGCAGCGGCGGGTCGGTCGGTTCGATGGTCCCGGAGCCAGTGAGGTAGGCGACGCCATGTGCCACCAATTGCAGCGCGTCCACCGACAGACCGCCGAAGAAGTCGTTGATCTCTTGGGCGAATTGGGCCAGTCCGCTGATCAGGAAGATGTCCTGGTCGACGATCCCCTGCAGCATCTTGTCGATGTCGGTGACCACGCCGTTGAGCAGGTACGGGATGGTGGCGACGACGGTACGGAAGCCCAGGGCGAGGTCGTTGCCGATGTTCGGGTAGCCAAACATCGCGATAGCGTCGATGAGCGCCTGCTTGAGGTCGACCGGATCCACGAGGCCGTTCAAAACGGTCGGGTCGAACGCCATGGAGACACCGTCGAAGTCCGATCGCATCGGGGCGCCGAACAACGACAGGATCGTGGGCGTGATGTCGGCGATCGTGTAGTTCAGATTCTGGCTGCCGTCCGTGGCGTGATCGCCGGCCTGATCGAAGATGACGAACTGCGAAGTCTCGTTGGGCGATTGGAAGCCGTGGCCGAAGCCCAGCGACTGCTGGTGGCCGTGGTCGGTGGTGATGATGATCGACCAGTCGTCGCCGGTGGCCGCCCTGGCCTGCGCCACTGCGGCCAAGATCGCTTGAATGTTGTCGCCGACATTGATGACGGCCTGCTTGTACTCTTCGGATCCGCCACCGAACCCGTGTCCGGCCTCATCGACCTGCACCTGGTAGGAGAACGTGAAGGTGTCGACGTTCGGGTTGGTCGTGGTCGCCAGGATCTGGGCGATGGTCTGGGCCGTGACCTCTGCGTCGGTGTCGGCCCAGCTGTTCTGGAACGGGACGAACAAGTTGTTGTCGGCCCCGTAACCGCCCGCGGCGGCCATGTCGTTGATGTAGTCCCAGTCGGCGATCACCGAGGTCTCGATGTTCGGGTCGTGGTACTCGAGCAGGTTGAACACCGTCGGCCACTTGTCGTACGGCTCGGGCTCGAACACGTTGTTGATCACACCGTGCTTGTCGTCCCACACGCCAGTGAGGATCGTCGACCACGACGGGCCGGAGATCGTGGTGTGGTTGACCTCGCTGGTGGCTCCGGTGATGCCCTGGTCCATGGCGGTTTTGAAACCGCTGTCCTCGTTGTAGGCGTACTCCAGGATCTTGGAGAGGTTGGTGCCGTCGGTGCCGATCAACAGCACATGCTGGGCGGCAAGGAGCCAGTCGGCCGTCGTTGCGGACAGCCCCACCGGCGACCCGACGGCGGCACCCGTCCCGGCAACCAGGCCGGCGACGGCCACACCGCTGAGGAACTTCTTGATTGTTGTCACGATCGGATTCCCTCGTCGAGTTGTGCCAGCCAATTGGGCGCAAGACTAACAGTTACCCAGCGAAAACTCAGCTTTCTGCCCAAAATCACTCATGTGAGCAGGGTGTTGCTGAGGAGGCCAGTGTGTTATTTCACCTGACGAGACGCGCGTCAGCGCAGCTGTATCAGCCCAACAGGGCATCCACGTCGAGGGAGGAGTCCAGGTCGGGTGCGGCAGAGGCGTGGTCCGCCAGCAAGGCCTCCAGCGATCCGGTGAACTCGGCGCTTCCCGGCAGCGGCAGCGGTGCGTCGTTCGGCGGGATGACCCCCGCGCCGGTGAAATACGCGACGACCCTGCCGATATCGGTGAGTACGTCGGCCGTGGCGCCGCCGACGGTCTTGAGCACCCACTGTGCGCCCTCAGCGAGCCCGCTGATCAGGAAGATGTCCTGGTCGACGATCGACTGCAGGTAGTTCAGGATGGGCGGCAGCGCGTAGTTCTCCAGGAAGTAGCCGGCCCCGCCCGCCAGCGCCCGGATGCTCAGCATGACGTCGATGCCGATGTTCGGGTAGCCGTAGCTGTGGATCGCGTCGGTGAGGGCCTGCTTGAGATCGGCGGGGAACACCACACTGTTGAGCAGGTCTGGGTCGAGCTGCATCGGGGTGCCGTCGAAGTCTGAGCGCATCGGGATGCCGAAGGCCTGCAAGATCGTCGGGGTGATGTCGATGGTCTGGTAGGCCAGGCTCTGCCCGCCGGCCTGGGCTTCGTTCCCGGCCAGCGACAACATGACGAAGCTGGACGTCTCGTTGGGTGATTGGAAGCCGTGGCCGAGGCTGAATCCGAACAGGTCTGGGTTCTGCTGGTGGCCGTGGTCGGTGACCGCGATGATCGTCCACTTGTCACCGGTGGCCGCCTCGGCGGCGCCGACGGCCTCCAGGATTTCCTTCCAGTTGGCCCCGACGTTGATGACGGCGTCCCGGTACTCGTCCGAGCCGCCGCCGTACGAGTGCCCGGCATGGTCGACCTGCGACTGGTAGGAGAACATGAACGTGTCGAGGTTCGGGTTGTTCGTGGTCGCCAGGATCCGGGCGATGGTTTCCTGGGTGACCAGCGCATCCATCTCCGCGGAGGTGGAGCCACCGGAGATGCCGATGATGTTGTCGGCCGGGTAGTTGCCCGTCGAGGCGATCTCGGTGAACAGGCCCCGGCCGGAGATCACGGTGGTGTCGACCTCGGGCTTGAAGTACTCGATCAGGTTGAACACCGACGGCCAGGTCGTGTACGGCTCGGGCCGATAGACGTTGCTGACCACGCCGTGCTTGTCGTCCCACACCCCGGTGAGAATCGTCGACCACGACGGTGTGGACATGGTCATATGGCCGGCGATGGTGGTTGCCGCGGTGATGCCCCGGTCCATCAGCATCTTGAAGCCGCTGTCGTCGTTGTAGGCGTACTCCAGGATCTTGTCCAGGTTGGTGCCGTCGGTGCCCAGCAGCAGCACGTGTTCGGCGGCGAGCATCCACTCGGCGGTCACGGCAGACAGGCCCAGCTGCGTCCCTACTGCCGCGGCTCCCGTTCCAGCAACCAGGCTGGCGACGGCCGTACCGCACAGAAACTGCTTTACCTTCGTCACGGTCGGGTCTCCTCGTTGAAGTGGTTGGGTGTGGCGCCGCCGGCTGCGGCCGATCAGCCCAGCAGGGCCTCGAGGTCGAGCAGCGCAGATAGGTCGGTGAACTCGGCGCTGCCCGGCGCCGGCAGCGGCGCGTCTTCGGGTGCGATCACGCCCGACCCGAGCAGATGCGTGACTCCCATTGCCAGTGTGTTGGTCACGTTCACCGTCAGACCGCCGAAGAATTCGTTGATCTGCTGGGCGACCTCGGCCAGGCCGCTGACCAGGAAGATGTCCTTGTCGACGATCCCCTGCAGGAATGTGTCGATCCCGACCACGAACTTGTCGAGGAAGTACGGCACGGACCCGGCCAGAGTCCGGATGGCCAGCGTGATGTCGTTGCCGATGTTCGGGTAGCCGTACATCGCGATCGCGTCGGTCAGCGCCTGCTTGAGGTCGACGGGGTCCACCAGGCTGTTCAGGACGGTCGGGTCGAACGCCATGGAGACACCGTCGAAGTCCGAGCGCAACGGGATGCCGAACAGCGACAAGATGGTCGGCGTGATGTCGGCGATCGAGTAGTTCAGGTTCTGGCTGCCGTCGGTCGCATCATTTCCGGCTTGATCGAAGATGACGAACGACGTTGTCTCATTGGGTGATTGGAAGCCGTGGCCGATGCTGAGCCCGGGAAGGGTCACACTCTGTTGGTGGCCGTGGTCGGTGGTGATCATGATCGACCAGTCGTCGCCGGTGATCGCCTGTACCTGAGCGATCGCGGCCAGGATCTGCTGGATGTTGGCACCGAGATTGATGATGGCCTGCATATATTCGTCCGACCCACTGGCGAACGAGTGCCCTGCGTGGTCTCCCTGGGACTGGTAGGAGAACAGGAAACTCGAGATGTCGTCGGGGTTGTCCGCGGTAGCGAGAATCTGCGCGATGGTGAGCGCGGTGACCTGCTCGTCGCTGTCGGCGGCACTGTCCCCGGCGGGGACGAACACGTTGTTGTCGACCGGGTATTGGCCGGAGTCGGCCAGCTCGTTGAGGTACTCCCAATTGCTGATGATCGTGGTGTCGATCTCCGGCTTGTTGTACTCGATCAGGTTGAACACCGACGGCCACGCGTTGTACGGCTCGGGCCGGAACAGGTTGTTGTAGACCCCGTGCTTGTCGTCCCACACGCCGGTCAGGATCGTCGACCACGAAGGCCCGGAGAGTGTGGTGTGGTTGGTCAGACTTGCGGTGCCGGTGATGCCCTGGTCCATTGCGGTCTTGAACCCGCTGTCGTCGTTGTAGGCGTATTCCAGGACCTTGGCGAGGTTGACGCCGTCGAGGCCGATCAGCAACACGTGCTCGGCGGTAAGCATCCAGTCGGCGGTCACCGTGGACAGGCCCACCTGCGTCCCTACTGCCGCTCCCGTTCCCGCAACCAAGCTTGCGACGGCCGCACCGCACAGAAACTGCTTCACCTTTGTCACGATCGATATCCCTCGCCGGAGTTACACGGACCACTGGCCGGAAATCCTAGCAGCTGGTCCCCAGGAAAAACTCAGCTTTATGGCTAGTTTCCCTCATTTACCCAGAAAGTTACTGAGGAATCTCGGTTAACCGTCCAGGTGCGCAGGTGTCGGCACCTCCGGACTAGAGAACCTTCTCGCCGCTGAGGAGCGTCGCGCGAAACTGCATCACCCGGTACGGCCAGCCGTGCGCGGTGTTCCACTGCGAAACCATCAGGCCCACCTCGCCGGTGCGATCCACCCGGGAACCGGGCAGCACATAGCCGCCGTAGAGCTGGGCGACTCGACCCGACGCGTGATCCTCGTCGTCCCAACTACTCCCAAGCAGCGGGCGTTGCAGCGGGGCCCCGGTCAGTTCGGCGGTAGGGGACTCCAGCACTCGATAGCCAAGGGCGTAGCGCGACGATTCGAACCCGCCGAGAACCCAGGTCTGCGGGCCCAGGCGTCGCAGTGACAGCTCGCCCCATGTCTCACCGGGTGGGGTGATGGGCACCGGGGCTCTGCCCCAGGCCCGGCGCTCTCCGCGGTAGCCCCAGCCGGAGTACTTGCTCGGGTCGCCAAGGTGTGCCGGGCGAACCCTTCGCAGGATGACGCCCTTGTCGCGCCGGAACCCGGTCGAGACCACGTACACCCAGCCGTCGTCGGGGTCGTAGTCCCAGGACCAGCATTGGGCGTACCCGCGATGCAGCCGAGCGGGGAACCGCGCCCCCATGTTGTGCCAGGTGATTCCGTTGTCGGCCGATTGCCAGATCTCGGTCCAGGCCACCTTGCCGAACCCGCGGTTGACGATCGCGTGCAGGTAAAGCATCTGCTCCACCCGCAGTAGATCCGACGGGATCACGGTGCTGATGGCGGAGCGGTCCAGCCGTGATGCTGGTTGGCGGTGTCGGTAGTGCCACAGCTGGCGCGCGTAGTGCGCATCGGTGCCGCCGGCTCGTTGGTAGCGCACCCGGT
The DNA here is from genome assembly GCF_046250075.1 of Mycobacterium sp. SMC-14. Lineage (NCBI taxonomy): Bacteria > Bacillati > Actinomycetota > Actinomycetes > Mycobacteriales > Mycobacteriaceae > Mycobacterium > Mycobacterium sp. SMC-14. Next base: position 76,264 of record NZ_CP176429.1, read on the forward strand.
GCCGGGCATCGCCGGTGCCGATCAGGATCACCGGGGATCGCCAATCGCCCTGGCCGACCCGCTCGCCGGCGAAGGTGTCGCCGAACACCGACACCAGGGTGCCGTTAGGAGCCAGTACGGAGGCGCCCAGGTCTGCGCACGTCACGCCCCAGCGGTCGGTGATGCCTGGGCCGGTGACGTCGGCCAGCTTCCCGGGGGCGTTCCGCGCGGCGGGGTGCACCGCTCAAGGCTTGCTGCGCCAGCCGCCGGCGGCGACCGCGATCATCCGGAGTTGTTTGACGGCAACATGTTTGATCTCGGCGAGTGTCTCGGCATCGGGGGCGTCCTCGATGGCCTCCGCGGTGACGATCATCGCGTTGACGAACAGTCCCGCCAGGACATTGAGATCCTCGGCGCTCCAAGCATTGAACCCGGGAAACCGCGCCAGATCCGTGGCCAGCTCGGAGGTGATCAGCCGGATCTCGGTGCGGATCGCATAGCGCAGCACGGTCATCCCGCTGAAACGTTCCCGGTTGATGAATCGCCAGTACTCGGGGCGGGAGGCCACGCTGTTGACCAGGACTTCCACGGAGGACTCGATCACCCTGCTGGGGTCCACTCCGCCGGTGCGGGCATCGCGCAGCGTCTCGCGCAGCGCCCGAAACGATTCGTCGATAAGCACCAGGCCCAGGGCATCCATCGACTCGAAATGCCGGTAGAAGGCGGCCGGAACGATGTGGGCGGCGCGCGTCACCTCGCGCAGGCTCAGCGCACTGAAGCTGCGTTCGTCCAGCAGGGTCAGCGCCGCGTTGATGATGGCGCGGCGGGTGGCTTCCTTGCGTTCCTCGCGCGAAACCCGCTCCGGCCTTTCGGGGCGGGGCGTGCGTTCGGGCCGTGGCGGCCGCGTGCGCCCGGACCGTGAATTCGGCGTACGACTGTTCACTGTTGTGAAGCGTAACACAGCGGGCAAATAGCCCTTGACTCGTCGTAAACAAGTGTTCACTGTGTACATATGTTCACTCAAACTTTGACGCGGCGGGTACTGGGCTCCAGCCTGGTCGACCTGCTCACCGGTCCCCACGGGGTCGACCGCTACACCGAGCTGGTGTCGCCGACGTGGACCCGCAACGACGCCCGTGCCCGGGTCGTCGCGGTCCGGCGCTCCACCCCGCGCAGCGTGACTCTGCTTCTCGAACCCAACGACGCGTTCGGCTGCTTCCCCCGTTTCCGAGCCGGCCAACACATCAACCTGTCCGTGGACATCGACGGGCGCCGCCGCACCCGGTGCTACTCGCCGGCAAGCGCCGAAGGCCAACGGCTCCTCGAGCTCACCATCGGCCGTCACGAAGGGGGCCTGGTCTCCGAGCACCTGTATCGCAACGCCCGGCCCGGCATGGTCGTCGGACTGGAGAACGTCGGCGGCGACTTCGTGCTCCCGGCAATCCGCCCCCGCCGCATTCTGCTGATCTCCGGTGGCAGCGGTATCACCCCGGTGATGTCGATGCTGCGCACGCTGGCCGCCGAGCAATACGCGGGCCGGGTGACCTTCATCCACTACGCCCGCAGCCGCGAAGAGGCCTGTTACCACGACGAGCTCGCCGCCATGCCGCGAGTTCAGGTGCTGCACGGCTACACCCGCACCCCCGACGATGGCGACCTGCAGGGCTACTTCGACGCCGAGCATCTTGCGGCAGCCATGCCGAACCCGGAAGCGGTGTATGTGTGCGGGCCGCCGGCGCTGGTGGCGGCCGTACGCGAGCACTGCCCCGATGCGATCTCAGAGAGCTTCGTGCCCCCGGTCTTCACGGTTCCGGCCGACCCGTCCGGTGGGCAGGTGAGCTTCCTCGGCAGCACCGTCTCGGTGGTCGACGACGGCCGGACTCTGCTGGAGCAGGCCGAAGCGGCCGGCCTGCAACCGATCAGCGGATGCCGGATGGGCATCTGCCACAGCTGCACCTGCCGCAAGACCGGTGGCGCGGTGCGAAACCTGATCACCGGCGCGATCTCCACCGCCGAGAGCGAAGACATCCAGATCTGCGTCTCCGTGCCCGTCGGCGACGTCGAAATCGACCTTTAAAACCAAGGAGCCAACCATGTCCGCACCAGTTCTCGAAGCGACCGAAGTCCTCGAAGCCCCGCGCGTCGACCTGCCGGCGAACCTCGATGCATTCGGCGCCGAACTCGACGCCCTCCGTCAGCGTGTCCTCGACGACCTCGGCGAGCGCGACGCCGACTACATCCATCGGATCATCAAGGCGCAGCGCACCTTGGAGGTCGGTGGTCGCGCCCTGCTCTTCTTCAGCATCATCCCGCCGGCCTGGCTGGCCGGCACCGTGATGCTGGGTCTGTCGAAGATCCTCGACAACATGGAGATCGGCCACAACGTCATGCACGGCCAGTACGACTGGATGGGCGAACCGGCGTTGTACGGCAGGGATTTCGAGTGGGACAACGCCTGCCCGGCTGACCAGTGGCGGCACTCGCACAACTACATGCACCACACCCACACCAACATCGTCGGCATGGACCGCGATGTGGGCTACGGCATCCTGCGGATGAGCGAGAAGCAGCCGTGGGAGCCCTACTTCTTGGGCAACCCGCTCTACGCCTTCCTGCTGATGGTGCTGTTCCAGTACGGCGTGGCGGTGCACGAGCTGGAGACCGAGCGCATCCGGGCCGGCGAGATCGGTTTCGCCGACAAGAAGGAGATGCTGCTCGAGACGTGGCAGAAGGTACGTCGGCAGACCCTCAAGGACTATGTCGCCTTCCCGCTGCTGGCCGGCCCGTTCGCGCCACTGGTGTTCGCCGGCAACGTGACCGCCAACCTGATGCGCAACGTGTGGTCCTACACGATCATCTTCTGCGGGCATTTCCCTGACGGCACGCAGGAGTTCACTGTCGAAGAGACCGAGAACGAGTCCCGTGGCATGTGGTACTACCGCCAGATCCTCGGCTCGGCGAACCTGACCGGCGGCAAGTGGTTCCACATCTTCAGCGGCAACCTGTCATTCCAGGTGGAACACCACCTGTTCCCCGACCTGCCGGCACACCGGTACGCCGAGATCGCCCCGCAGGTGCGCGAGATCTGCGAGCGCTATGGCGTGCCGTACAACACCGGCCCGCTGCTCAAGCAGTTCGGCACCGTGGTCCGCAAGATCTGCAAACTGGCGTTGCCCTGGAACTGAGTCAGGCCCGGGGGCCCAGCAGCGCGATCGACGCATCGACGGCCGGCTCGGTGATGACGCCGATGTCGGCACCGTCCTCGACGGCGAGCGCAGTCAGCTCGCGCAGGCCGCCCAGCAGAATCACCGCCAGCGCCGGACTCAACGCCGGCAGATTCGCGCGGCGAAACCCCGGACTGCCGCTGAGCTCGATCAGCAGGTTCGACATCAGCTCTAGGCCGCGGCGCTGGGCCGGCCGTGCCACCTCGCCGAGTGACGGCATGTCACGGATCCAGCTCAGCGTGATCGCCGGCCGGGATCGGATCTGGGCGACGTAGGCCTGTACCGCCTGGCGGATCTGGACCTGCCAATCGGCCTGGGGATCCACCTCGGTCCGGATTCGCAGCGCCAACTCCTCGTTGTCCACCCGCAGCAGCTCGAGCAGGCACTCTTCCTTGCTGGCGAAGTGGTCATAGAAGGTGCGTTTGGAGGTGCGGGCCGCGCGCACGATCTCGGCGACGGTGCTGGCCCGGTAGCCGCGCTCGGCGATCGAATCGGCCAGCCCGTCGAGCAATCGGTGCCGGTAGGGGTCGGCGGCATTGGCCGCCGGGGTATCGATCGCAGGCACTGTCATCGCCGCACCTCCCTGCGCGTAAGCCTTGCCACTTGTTGGTACTTAAGAGTACCGTTTCCCGCAAGCATTGGTACGCAGTGGTACCAAAGACCACGTCGGGAGGCGTCGCATGACCCACACGGTTGCCAGCACGGCCGCGGACACCGTCAAGACTTCGGATTCACCGGCGATCAACCTGCCGCCCGGCGCGCGTGGGTCCAAGCTGGCGGCCGGCCTGCTGTTCATCCTGGCCCGGCGCCGGGCGCTGCAACGCCTGACCCGTAAATGCGGCGCCGCCTTCACGGTCCAGGTCCCGATGTTCGGGCCGACCGTCATCGTCACCGACCCAGAGCTGGCTCGGCAGATCATGCTGACCAACCCCGAAGATCTGGGCAACATCCAGCCCAACCTGTCGCGGATCCTCGGCAAGGGTTCGGTGTTCGCCCTCGACGGTGCGGCGCATCGGCGCCGGCGCAACTTGCTGAGCCCACCGTTCCACGGCAAGAGCGTGCGCGCCTACGAGCAGATCATCGTCCAGGAGACTCTTCGCGAGATCGCCGGCTGGCCCACCGGCAAGTCCTTCGAGACCTTCGGTCCGATGAACCGGATCACCCTGAACGTCATCCTGCGGACCATCTTTGGAGCCGAAGGCGCTGAGCTGGATCAGCTGCGGGCGATCCTGCCCAAGTGGGTGACGCTGGGCTCTCGGCTGGCGGCTTTGCCGATTCCGATTCGCCAGTACGGCCGGTTCACCCCGTGGGGCCGGCTGGAGGCGTGGCGTGCTCACTATGACGTCATCCTGGACAAGCTGATCGCCGATGTGCGGGCCGACCCTGATTTCGAGAACCGATCCGACGTTCTGACCCGGCTGCTGCGTAGCAACCACGAAGACGGTACGACCATGACCCGCCAGGAGCTCGGCGACGAGCTGCTGACCCTGCTGGCCGCCGGACATGAGACCACGGCGTCGACCATGGCCTGGGTCTTCGAGCGGCTGAGCCGCTACCCACAACTGCTCGACGAACTGACCGCCGAGGCGGACGCGGGTGGGAACACGTTGCGGCGCGCCACGATTCGCGAGGTGCAGCGGGTGTGCACCGTGATCGACTTCTCCGGACGGCGTGTCTACGCGCCCAGTGTCCAGATCGGCGAATGGGTGATTCCGCGCGGCTATTCGGTGATCGTCGCGATCAACCAGGTCCACCAGAACCCCGCAGCGTTCGATGACCCGCAGGGATTCGACCCCAAGCGCTACATCGACGGCAGCCCGTCGGCGTTCGAGTGGATGCCCTACGGCGGCGGCACCCGGCGCTGCCCGGGCTCGACCTTCGCCAACTTGGAGATGGATGTGGTGTTGCGGACGGTGTTGGAGCGCTTGACCATTGAGCCCACCACCGCGCCCGGGGAGAAGTTCCACTCCCGCGGCGTGGCCTTCACCCCCAAGCAGGGCGGTCGGATCACGGTGCGCCGCCGGGACTGATCCCGGCTAGCGCTGGGGCTGCAGCTGCCAGTTCGGTCGGATGTAGTGGCAGGTGTACCCGCCCGGGAAGCGCTCCAGGTAATCCTGATGCTCGGGTTCGGCTTCCCAGAAGTCACCGGCGGGGCTGACCTCGGTCACCACCTTGCCCGGCCAGCGGCCGGACGCCTCCACGTCGGCGATGGTGTCCAGCGCGATCTGGCGCTGCTCGTCATCGAGGTAGAAGATCGCCGAGCGGTAACTGGTTCCGACGTCGTTGCCCTGCCGGTTAGGCGTGGTCGGGTCGTGGATGGCGAAGAAGAACTCCAGCAGGTTGCGGTAGTCGGTAGCCGCGGGGTCGTAGGTGATCTCGATGGCCTCGGCATGGGTGCCGTGATTGCGGTAGGTGGCGTTCGGGACATGGGGATCGCCGGTGTAGCCGACTCGGGTGCTCACCACGCCGGGCTGCTTGCGGATCAGGTCCTGCATGCCCCAGAAGCAGCCGCCGGCCAGGATCGCTCTCTGGTAATTGGTCATGCCCCGATTATCCGCAGCTATCCGTGGCCCGCCAGCCGATAGGAGCGATAGCTGGTCAGCACGGCGCTCGGCTCGCGGTGCGGCGGCGCCTGCGCCGTCAGCTCGGGGAACCGGTCGAACAGGGCGAGCAGGCCCAGCCGGATCTGCATACGGGCCAACGGCGCGCCCAGGCAGACATGTGGACCGAACCCGAATCCCAGGTGGCCGGTCTGCGACCGGGCCAGGTCGAGCCGGTCGGGGTCGGGGAACACCGCCGGGTCCCGGTTGGCGGCCGCCAACCCGAGCAGGATCGGGGCACCGGTGTCGATCACGGCGTCGCCGATCTCGATCGGGGCGCCGGCCACCCGGGAGATCATCAGGGCCGGGCTGATCATCCGGACCAGTTCGTCGACGGCGTGCGGGGAATCGGCCAGCAGGCCGCGTTGCCCGCTCTCCTCGATCAGCAGCGCGGCCGCTCCGGTCAGCACGGCTGTGGTGGTGTCGTGTCCGGCCGACAGCAAGAAGATGGCGTTGTGCAGCAGCTCGTCGTCCGACACCGGCAGTCCGCTGGTGGCCACCACCGACAGCAGGTCGTGGCCGGGATCGGCGCGGCGCAGCACCAGCAGATCGGCGAGCAGCGCCTTCATCCCGGCGGCGGCGTCGTCCGCGGCGACGAACACGTCACGAGATGCCGCCGGCTCCAGCGCCCCGATCAGCGCCATCGACCAGGTCGCCAGGTTGTCCAGTTCGCTGTCGGGCACCCCCAGCAGCGTGGCGATCGCCCCCAGCGGCAATGGCTTGGCGAACTCGGCCACCAGGTCGAAGCCTTCCGCGTCCAGCCCGGCGGCCAAAGACCGGGCCCGGGCGGCGACTTCAGCTTCGAAGGAGGCCAGCGCCCGCGGCGTGAACGCCCGGGACAGCGGGGCCCGCAGCCGGCGGTGATCGTCACCGGAGCGGTAGAACAGGTTGTGTTCCACGTGAGTCAGATACGGGCGACCCGTATCGAGCTTGCTGCGGTAGAGGTTTCGCCGGTCGGTGCTGACCCGCTCGTCGCGCAGCATCGCCAGCACGTCGGCGTAGCGGGTCAGCACCCACAGTCCCTGGCTGTTGCGGTGCACCGGTTCGGCTTCGGCAAACCGTCGCTGATACGTCAGCGGATCGACGTGCAGCTCCGGGTCGCGGAAGTCGAAGTCGAGCGAGCTCATCAGGTGCGTTCGGCGATCCAGGACGCCACCAGATCCGCGCAGATCGTGCGGCTGTCCGTCGGCTGCTCCAGGTAGTGATCGCCGGGGATGAAATGGAGCTGCTTGTCGGTGCTGGCCAGCGAGTCGTGGATGTGGTGCGCGTCGCTGGGAAAGACACCGGTGTCCGCCGTGCCCTGGATCACCAACGAGGGCAACGTGATCCGGCCCAGGTGCGGAGCGCCCTGACAGAACGACGTCTGCAGGCTCCACATGGACAGCCAGGTCCGCAGCGTGCAGTGCGCGGCGATGTTGTACGGCGCGCGGTTGGCGCGCCGCGGGTCACCCAGGTAGCAGGAGTTCAGCGGGCGGTCCGACGGGTCGAGCGAGGCGTCGAGGTAGCGCGGGTCGGCCCACACCCGATGCACCGAGAAGGACCGGTCGTAGGTGCCGCCGGCCTTGAGCCGCTTCAGCTCCGCCTGCGCCCAGGCGGTGATCCGGTCATTGCGGTCACGCTGGGCCTGGCGGTAGCGGGCGATGAATTCCGGGGTGTAGGGCGGCGCGTTCTGCTCGGCGTACATGTCCAGCGAGGGATCGCAGGACAGCGGGTCGGTCTCGTCGGTCACCGACGGGTCCATCCACGCGGTCAGCACCTCCGGGCGCCCGGCGTGTGCCTGGGTCGACACGTACAGGTCGCCCGGCGGCAGCGTGTTGACCGCATCGGGCACTGGGCCGCCGCCGACTCCTGTGATGTGCGGGTCGACGGACTGCGACTGGTAGGCGGCCATCAACGATCCACCGCCGGAGTTGCCGAGCAGGACGATGGTCTCGACGCCGGCCTGTTCGCGCAGCCATTGCACCCCGGCCGCGATATCGAGCAGTGCGTGCTCGAGCAGGAACAACGACTCACCGCTGCGGTACCGGGTGTTCCAACCCAAGAAGCCGTACCCGCGTTCGGCGATGAGCGGCGCCAGGTAGTGCTCGGCGAAGTCCACGTTGTAGTGGCTGGCGATCACCGCCACCTTCGGCTTCACGCCGGCCGGTGTCCAGTACAGCCCCTGAGCCGGATGGTAACCGGCGGGGTTCACGCCCGCCGATGCCGAAGTGAGCGAAACGAATTCGCGGGTTACGGCCACTGCATTGCTCCTTTGATCATGAACCCTGATCGCGCCAACTCACCGAGCGATACCAGGTATCGGTGAGCGTCTTGATCGCTGCTTCTTCGTCCAGTTCGCGGCCCGCGACGTCGCCGCCGGCCACCAGCCAGACATAGGTGAAGTGGTTGAGCATGGCGACGATGGCCGATCCGACCAGCTCCGGGTCCGCGTCGGTCGAATAGCCCTGGCGTTGAGCCATTCGCACCGTCTGCGCCACCCAGTCGATGGCGTCGGCGCACATCTCCCGCCAGCGCTGGGCGAACGCGTCGTCGATCATCGCCAGCTGGAACACCCCGACCATGACCCCGAGATGCTCGCGGTAGGTGTCCCAGTGCGCACGCACGGACTCCTGGATGATGTCCCGCAGATCCTGCCCCGGGTGCAGGGCCTGCACCGCACGGCTGCGGGCCATGGCCCGGAAGTCCTCGGCCAGCGACGCCAGCAACTCTTCCTTGGAGCCGAAGTAGTGGTAGAACGACGCCGGAGAGCGTTTGGCGGCAGAGGTGATGTCGGTGATCGTCGTCTTGAAAAACCCCTTGCGGGCGATCACCTCGCGGGCCGCCCGTTCCAGGCGAGCCTGGGTGTCGCGGCCCCGGACGGTGGGGCGGCCGGCAGTCCCGTCCGCGGACGTCACGCCGGTTCCATCCGGTCCAGGTCGGCCACCAGATCAGCCAGTCGACGTTCGCCATCGGGCGTCTGGCCACCCGCGGCCAGAAAGCGTTCCATCTTCGGAAGCGCCGCACCGCGTCCCAGCATCTGGGCGAACGCGGAGCGTTCCACCGCCAGACCCGCGGCGACGTCCGGGGCGGCCAGCGTGGCCTTGACATCGGCGATGTCGGCCAGCGGCACCGTTGCGATGCGCTTCACCAGCCGGTCCAGGAAGGGTCCGACGGCGTCCGCGTCCAGCGCCCGGTTGACCAGCCCGTAGCGTTCGGCGAGATCGGCATCGAGGTCGTCGTGAGCGAGGATGACCTCCAGTGCCCGGCCGCGGCCCAGCAGGTGAAGCAGATGCTGCGGACCCGAACCGGCCGGGATGACCCCGATTCCGGTCTCGACCTGGTTGAACACCGCCCGGCCGGTGACCGCGAACCGCAGATCGAGGTTTACCAGCAGCTCCATCCCACCGCCGGCAACCCGCCCGGCGACCACCCCGATGGTGACTTGGTCCAGCGCCCGGAAGGCCCCGACCAGGTTCTGAAACGAGCCGACGGCAGCCTCGGTGTCGTCGACCGAGGCGGCCAGCAGCGCCAGGTCCACGTGGGCGATGAAGAAGTCGGGGTTGGTGCTTTCCAGTACCACCACGCGGACGTCGCTTCCGGCCGGCGACCGCAGCCAGTTCACCAGGCGCCACAGGTCGCCCATCATGGTGGCGTCCATCAGGTTGATCTCGCCGTGGCCGATGCGCACCCGGACCACCGGGCCGTCCTGGTCGACGGTGAGCGACGTCAGGGAACCGAGACCCATGAGTGCCAGGCTCAGCCGAGCTGGGTGGTGGTCGTCTTCGACGTGACCACCTTGGGGTCAGCGGCGCGCTCGGTGCTGTTCAGCAGGGCGTGCGCCTTCTCCGGATCGGGTTCGAACCCAGGGGTGTCGCGGCACAGCTCGATCATGATGCCGTTGGGGTCCAGGTAGTACAGCGAGTGGCACCAGCCGTGGTCGACGTCCATCAGCGCCTTGATGCCGGCGGCGTCCATCCGCGCCCGGACTTCGTTCTGCTTCTCCTCGGTGGCCCGGAAGGCGAAGTGGTTCACCCACACCGGCAGTCCATTCGGGCGTGACAACGAGCTGGACCAGTCGGGTTTCTCCCCGACGCCGTGCAGGTCGAAGAACGCGATGCACGAGCCGTCGCCGAGGTCGTAGAACACATGCCGGAAGTAGCCCTCCTGCAGGTGCTCGACTTCGGTGTGCACCAGCGGCAATCCCAGCAGGTCTTCGTAGAAGTGGTTGGTGGCCTCCAGGTCGGCGCAGGCGTAGGCGGCGTGGTGCAGACCGACGGCGGGCTTGGGGGATGTCACTGGCTACCGAACCTCCTCACGGCCCGCGCTGGGCCGACGGCGTCACCGTAGCATTTTCCTGAATATAAACCCAGATTCGATTCTGGGCGCGGACCCTCGACAACCCCGCTAGAACGTGTTCTAGTTCTTGGCATGACGAAACCGCAGTTCAGCCGCGCAGAACTGGCGGCCGCATTCGACGTGTTCGAGCAGACCGTCGCCCGCGCCGCCGAAACCAAGGACTGGGATGCCTGGGTGGCGCACTACACCCCCGACGTCGAATACGTCGAGCATGCGATGGGCACCATGCACGGCCGTGACGAGGTGCGCAGCTGGATCCGCAAGACCATGTCGACGTTCCCGGGCAGCTACATGACCGAGTTCCCGGCACTGTGGACGGTCATCGACGAGGAGAGCGGGCGCGTTATCTGCGAACTGGACAACCCCATGCGCGACCCCGGCGACGGCACCATTATCAGCGCCACCAACATCTCGATCGTCACCTACGCCGGCGACGGCCTGTGGTCCCGCCAGGAGGACATCTACAACCCGCTGCGCTTCGTGGCCGCGAGCATGAAGTGGTGCCGCAAAGCCCAGGAGCTCGGCACCCTGGACGACGAGGCAGCCGCCTGGATGCAGCAGTTCGGGGGCAAGGCGTGAGCCGCAAGCCCAAACTCGTCATCGGAGCCAACGGGTTCCTGGGTTCGCACGTCACCCGCCAGCTCGTCGACGCCGGAGAAGACGTACGGGTGATGGTGCGTCCGAACGCCAACACCATCGCCATCGACCACCTCGACGTCACTCGGTTCCACGGCGACATCTTCGACTCCGCCACCCTGGCCGAGGCGATGGCGGGCTGCGACGACGTCTATTACTGCGTGGTGGACACCCGCGCGTGGCTGCGCGACCCGAGCCCGTTGTTCCACACCAACGTCGAGGGCACCCGAAACGTCCTGGCAGTGGCCAAAGATGCCGACCTGCGCCGATTCGTGTTCACCAGCAGCTACGCGACGGTGGGACGGCGCCGCGGGCATGTCGCCACCGAGGACGACATCATCAACCCGCGCGGACTCACCCCCTATGTCCAGTCCCGGGTGCAGGCCGAGGAGCTGGTGCTGCGCAGCGCCGAATCCGGCCTGCCCGCGGTCGCGATGTGTGTGTCCACCACCTACGGCGACGGGGATTGGGGCCGGACCCCGCACGGTGCGTTCATTGCCGGGGCGGCATTCGGCAAGCTGCCGTTCCTGATGAAAGGGATCGAGCTGGAGGTGGTCGGGGTCGACGACGCCGCCCGCGCGATGATCCTGGCCGCCGACCGTGGACGCAACGGCCAGCGCTACCTGATTTCCGAACGGTTGATCCAGCTGCAGGACGTGGTCAAGATCGCGGCCGACGAAGCCGGTATGCCCGCGCCGTCGCGTTCGATCTCGGTGCCGGCACTGTATGCACTGGGCGCGCTGGGCAGCCTGCGGGCGAGCCTGACCGGCAAGGATGCCGAGCTGAGCCTGAAGTCGGTGCAGATGATGCGCGCCGAAGCGCCGGTCGATCACAGCAAGGCGGTGCGCGAGCTCGGTTGGCAGCCACGACCGGTTGAGGAATCGATCCGGGAGGCGGCGCGTTTCTGGATGAAACTGCGCGACGCCAAAAAGCGAGGTACCCCCGCATGAACCAACGACCGATTCACATCCCGACTCCCGAGTACCCGATCACCGTGACCCCGACCGGACGGCAGGTCACAGTGCGGATCGCCGGCGAGATCATTGCCGACAGCGCGAACGCGCTCACTCTGCAGGAATCGAATCACCCTGCGGTGCAATACATTCCGCTGGCTGATGTCAAGACCGATCTGCTGACCCGCACCCAGACCGCCAGCTACTGTCCGTTCAAGGGCGATGCCGCCTACTACAGCGTCACCACCGCGGCGGGCGAGACTGTCGCCGACGCGATCTGGACCTACGAGCAGCCTTTTGCGGCGGTTGCGCCGATCGCCGGCCACGTTGCGTTCTACCCCGACAAGGCCGACATCAGCGTCGCCGAAGCCGCAGGCTAGCCAGAGCTTCGCTAAAGCCCCAACAATTGCCCGGCGAACCGGGTGTCGGTGTATTCGCGAACCGAGACGATCCGTCCGTCTTGGGTGTCGACGATGTACGCCAGCGGGCTGTCATAGTGCGAACCGTCGGCGGCATGACAGTCACCCAGCGCCTCGATCACCACGGTCTCGTGTTCGTTGATGCACCGGACCAGCTCTAGGTTGATCCGCAAGCCGAGGCGGCGCTGCTCGACTTCCAGCCGCAGCTCATCCTTGTCGACGGCCTGGCGGGTCAGGATGCTCCACCAGGTGAAGTCGTCGCTGACCAGCGCAAAAATGTCGTCCAGGTCGTCGTCGCCGCAGATGCCCTGGAGAAACATCCACGCCAATTCCGCCTGCGGGTCATCGAACGGGGTGGCCATTTGTCCATCGTGACCGGGCAGCGCGGAGCGGTCAACGACGACAAGCGATCCTTATGATCGCGTCATCAGTAATTCGCTTTGTCGTACCGTCGCTTTTCCCGGCCCTGCCAGCCCCGCGCTGACCCTGGGCCCACTGCGCCGCGGGCCGGGTGACCCGTGCCTGCAGGTCGTCGACGGCGCCACCTGGCGTACCAGCCTGATGTCCAGCGGGCCGGTGACGGCGCGCATCGTGCAGGTGGCCCCCGACGCGGTGGACTGCACGGCTTGGGGCGCCGGCGCCGCGGAGTTTCTCGACCAGGCGCCGGCCTTGCTGGGGGTCCACGACGACGCGACCGACTTCGCGCCCACCGAGCCGACGGTGGCCGCCGCCTACCGGCGCGTGCCGCACCTGCGGCTCGGGCGCACCGGTCTGGTTCTCGAGTCGCTCATCCCGGCCGTGCTCGAGCAGCGGGTGCCGGGCGCCGATGCCTTTCGGGCCTGGCGGCTGCTGGTCACCGAGTTCGGCACGCCGGCCCCCGGTCCGGCGCCGTCGCGAATGCGGGTGCCGCCGTCGGCGCAGACCTGGCGGACCATCCCGTCGTGGAAGTTTCATCGGGCCAACGTCGATGGTGGGCGGGCCCGCACCATCGTCGGTTGCGCGAGTCGGGCGACCGCACTGGAGCGGTTGGTGGTGCGCCCCGCCGCAGAGGCCCGGGCGGCACTGATGTCGCTGCCCGGCGTCGGCGAGTGGACCGCGGCCGAAACTGCGCAGCGAGCGTTCGGTGATGCTGACGCGTTGTCGGTCGGCGACTACCACCTTGCGACGATGATCGGCCGCACGCTGCTCGGCCTCCCGCTCGACGCGTCTTTCACCGACGACGCCATGGTCGAACTGTTGGAGCCGATGCGGCCACACCGGCACCGGGTGACGAGGTTGCTGATCGAAAGCGGGCTCGCTGTCAGCAAACGACGGGGGCCGCGCCTGGCACTGCAGCGGATCAGCTCGCTGTAGACGGCTCGCCGGGAGGGTCGTCGGTCGCCGTGGCAAACCGTCCGGAGTCGAGCGCATCGAGCAACTGGCCGGCGATCCACTCGAATGTGGAGGTGTCGCGCGGCAGCAGGGCCTGCTCGTAACCGATCAGCAGATAGATCGCCCAGTTTGCGAACAGTTGCGCCTGCCGCTTGTCGTCGAGGACTTCCAGCGCCGATTCGAAGAGAATGTCGAAGCGTTGCTGATCCACTTGGGCCTGCACCGCATGCACCCGGGCGTCCGCCGAGCTCCAGGCGCGGATCGAGGCTTCGGCCCCGTGCGGCAGGGTCAGGCCGATCTGGATCAGGCTGTCGAGGCGCTGCCGGGGGTCGGGTATCGCTCGGACGAACTCCACGTGCTGGAGCGTGCGCTCATCCAGCCAGTGTTGAACCAGGTCACGGGTGTAAACCGGCCAGCTGGTGAAGTAGTGATAGAACGAGCCCGTCGTCACGCCGAGCCGGTTGCAGACTTCGGCGAGCTTGAGGCCGCCGTAGCCCAATTCGGACAGCACTTCGAAACCTGTCTCGAAGTACGCCTGACGGGAGAGAACCGCGCCCATAAGTCGACTTTAGTTCGCTGGACGCCGTTGGCATACAGCACGGCTGAGTCTTAAGTGAATCTTCCTAATTACGATTTTTCTGGGGTTGGAAGCTATGCCGTGCCACACTTGTCCAGTGCGGGATGCGGCATTTCGCAGGGTGGGGCGCCCCCGCGGGGCGCGGTCTGGCGTGACTAGGGAACGCATCGTGACCGCTGCCAGCGGGGTGTTTGGCGAATTCGGCTATCACGCAACGACGTTTCAGGCGATAGCGGAACGGGCGAAGCTGACCCGCCCGGCGATCAACCACTATTTTCCTAGCAAGCAACTGCTCTATCAGGCGGTCCTGACGCAGGCTGAGACCCTGTTCGGGCACGCTGTCGACCAGGCGCGCACCGAGCCCACCCTGGTCGGGCAGATCTCGTCCGTCATGGTGTCTTTCACCCAACTCGGCGAAGACGACCGTACGGTGGCGGCGTTTGCGGTCACCGCTGTGGTCGACGCTCAGCGCGACCCGGCGTTGAAGTCGTTGGTCGGCGACATCCAGGGCCCGCCGCGGGCGTTTCTGACAGAGTCGCTCACCGAGGCCATCGATCGGGGCGAGTTGGTCGCCACCTCGAGTGTGGGCGAGCTGACCGAGATGCTGTTGGCCGTGTTGTGGGGGATCGCGTTCTATGTGTCGCTGGTTGGTAGTCAAGCGGCGTCGGCGCGGGTGGTCGCCACGCTGCAGGCGCTGTTGACGCAGGAACTCTGGCAGTTGCGTCAGCCAGCCGACGGATAAAGTTAATAGACCGGCTAACTTTCATCGGTAGTATCGCGTGCGACACCGCCGCGACCAAGTGAGGTAAACCGATGAGCGCACTCCGTACCCACGATGACACCTGGGATATCGCCACCAGTGTCGGCTCGACGGCGGTCATGGTGGCCGCCGCCCGCGCGTCCGAGACCGCCAGCGCCGATCCGCTGATCAACGACCCGTACGCCAAACTCCTGGTCGCCGGGGCAGGCACCGGGATCTGGGAGTTGCTGCTCGACGACACGTTGGTCGACAAGGTGGAGGCTATCGACGCCGAGGTCGCCGCGGTGTATCACCACATGCGCAACTACCAGGCGGTCCGGACGCATTTCTTCGACGCCTTCTTCGCCGACGCGGTCGCTGCCGGCATCCGCCAGGTGGTGATCCTGGCGTCCGGGCTGGACTCGCGGGCCTACCGGCTGGACTGGTCGGCCGGGACCACGGTGTATGAGATCGACCAGCCGAAGGTCTTGGCCTATAAGGAGCAGACCATGGCGGCCAACGACGTGACGCCGGCGGCCGAGCGCCGCACCGTGGCCATCGACCTGCGGCAGGACTGGCCGGCGGCGTTGACCGCCGCCGGCTTCGATCCGGCGGCCCCGACCGCGTGGCTGGCCGAGGGACTGTTGATGTACCTGCCCGCCGAGGGTCAGGACCGGCTGTTCGACCAGATCACCGCGCTCAGCGCCCCGGGGAGCCGGATCGCGGCGGAGACCGCGGGCAACCACCGCTCCGATGAGCGGCGCCAGCAGATGGCGGAGCGGTTCAAGAAGATCGCGGAGACGATGGGCCTGACGCAGAGCCTGGACATCCAGGATCTGATCTACCAGGACGAGAACCGCGCGTCGGTTCGGGGATGGCTCGACGAGCATGGCTGGCAGGCCGCGTCGCAGCCCTCCACCGCCGAGATGCGCCGGCTGAATCGCTGGGTGGACGTGTCGGTGACCGACGATGCGGACGCGTTCTCCGAGTTCGTCACCGCGGTGCGCGGCTGACTCGGCAGACCCGACCCGACATGGCGGACTCGATTCATCCCCCGTATACAGAGAAGGCCTGGAAGTTGGCGCTAGGCCTTATCTAGGTCTGTTCTAGCGTGGCGATCGAATCGAGGAAGGAAACTGATGTCCGGAGTGCAGGATCGTGTTGTCGTCGTCACCGGAGCCGGTGGTGGGTTGGGCCGTGAGTACGCCCTGACCTTGGCCCGCGAGGGGGCCTGTGTGGTGGTCAACGATCTCGGTGGTGCCCGCGACGGCACGGGTGCCGGGCACAACATGGCCGACCAGGTAGTCACTGAGATCAAAGAGGCCGGCGGCCGGGCCGTCGCCAACTACGACAGCGTCGCCGACGCCGAGGGCGCGGCCAACATCATCAAGACTGCGGTCGACGAGTTCGGGAAGATCGACGGCGTCGTCAGCAACGCCGGCATCCTGCGCGACGGCACCTTCCACAAGATGACGTCGGAGAACTGGGACGCCGTGCTGCAGGTGCACCTCTACGGCGGATACAACGTGGTGCGCGCGGCGTGGCCGCACTTCCGTGAGCAGAGCTACGGCCGCGTGGTTGTCGCCACCTCCACCAGCGGACTGTTCGGCAACTTCGGGCAGGCCAACTACGGTGCGGCCAAGCTCGGCCTGGTCGGCATGATCAACACGCTGGCCATCGAGGGCGCCAAGTACAACATCAAGGCCAACGCGATCGCCCCCATCGCGGCGACCCGGATGACCGAGGACATCCTGCCGCCGGAGGTGCTGGCCAAGCTCAAGCCCGAGTACGTCGCACCGGTGGTGGCCTACCTGTGCACCGAAGAGGTCGCCGAGACCGGCTCGGTCTTCATCGCCGGCGGCGGCAAGGTACAGCGGACCGCGCTGTTCGAGAACGCCGGCGCCACCTTCGAGAACCCGCCGTCGGTCGACGAGATCGCGGCGCAGTGGTCGACGATCGCCGACCTTTCGGCGGCCAAGTCGGCCAGCTTCTCGCTGTAACAGCGGGTCAGGTTCGGGACGCGGCGCGCTGCTTTTAGCCGAGCAGCGCGCCGCGCAGCCCGTCGCGGTCGGTGTCGGTGACCCCAGCGGCCCGCAGGAACCCGTCGAGCGAGCCGAAGTTCTCCTCGATCGAGCGTTCGGCGGCATCCAGATAGTCAGCGCGCACACCGAGCACCTCGTCGGAGAGCCGCGCTTCGGTGAAGGTCAGCACCTCAGGGGTGATCTCAGCCTCGGGCCGGGATCGGATCATCTCCATGATCCGGTCTCGCAGCACCGGCACCGCGGTGTTGCTGCGCAGGTAGTCCTCGATGACAGCGTCGCGGTCGACCCCGGCCGCTCGCAGGACCACCGCGACCACGAATCCGGTGCGGTCCTTACCGGCGAAGCAGTGCGCCAGCACCGGCCGACCTTCTGCCAGCAGTGACACCACCCGCTGCACCGCCCGGCGGGACCCGGCGAGGGTGGGGAAGCGCTCGTACTCCTCGAGCATGTAGCGGGCGGCGACGTCGGCGGCGGAATCCTCGTCGGGCTTCTCGGCCATCATGTTGCGGAACGCGTCCTCGTGCGGAGCCGAGCTGTCCGGTGATTGGTCACCGGCCAGATCCGGAAAGGGCAGCAGGTGGATGCCCACGCCGGCGGGCACCAGCCCCGGTCCCCGGCGCGTGACTTCGCGCGGTGATCGTAGGTCGGCCACGTCGGCCACCCCGAGTCGCAGCAGTTCTTCGCGGCCCCGGTCCTCAAGGCGACTCAGTTCGCTGGACCGGAACAACCGGCCGGGGCGCAGCGCGCCGGTGGTCTCGGAGACGTCGCGAAAATTCCACGCCCCGGGCAGATTCGGCTGGGAGGTCACCCGGCCACGATAGGACACCATGCCGGCGGCTTGGCCGATCAGACGTGAAACGGCCCCCGATCCGGGCGGATCAGGGGCCGTCTGTAGCGGTTCGTTGTGGCGGTTTAGACCGGCGGGTAGTTCTGCGGGGGGTAGCCGCCACCGCTTTCGACGCCACGAAGGCCCCAAGTCAGGTACTTGAAGAAGAACTCGGCCTCGTCGCTCAGCTCGTAATCCGGATTCGGATCGTAACCGTAACCAGGACCCATGTCGTCAACCCCTTAGTTTGGATTTCCACCAGTTTAGTCGGCCCGTCAACGCCGCAACAGCGGACTGCCTAGAATCCTTCCAACCAGTTGATTGACGCGCCGATGACACCGGCCTGGCCGAAGAGTGAGTGGACATGGCAAACGGCAAGGCTACGCCGGGGGGATCGTCCCAGACCCCATCTCGTCGCGAGGAGCTGCTCGCGGTCGCTACCAAGTTGTTCGCGGCCCGCGGCTACCACGGCACCCGCATGGACGACGTCGCTGACGTGGTGGGGCTGAACAAGGCGACGGTCTACCACTATTACGCCAGCAAGTCGTTGATCCTCTATGACATTTACCAGCAGGCCGCGGAACGGACGCTGGCGGCCGTCCACGACGACCCGTCTTGGACCGCACGTGAGGCGCTGTACCAGTACACCGTGCGCCTGCTCGACCAGATCGCGGTCAATCCCGAGGGCGCGGCGGTCTACTTCCAGGAGCAGCCCTACATCACCGAGTGGTTCACCGAGGAACAGGTCGCCGAGATCCGGGAGAAGGAGGCCCAGGTCTACGAGCATGTGCATGGCCTGATCGATCGCGGTATCGCCAGCGGCGAGTTCTACCCGTGCGACTCGCACGTGCTGGCGCTGGGCTATATCGGTATGACGCTGGGGGCCTACCGCTGGTTGCGGCCCAGCGGCCGGCGCAGCGCCAAGGAGATCGCCGCGGAGTTCAGCACGGCGCTGCTGCGCGGGCTGATCCGCGACGAGACGATCCGGGTCGAGTCCCCGCTGGGTGTGTAGAACCGCGGGCCTGCACTAAGGGGGAGGCCTATCGCGCTGGGCAAGGTTGTAGGCGCGTTCGGCCTGGATGCACCGGAGCCGGTCTTGGCTGCGGGTGCTCTTGCGTGTGGGCATCATGACGTTGCGATCTGCCGATGACGAGGGAGCCCTGGCAGGTGGCGCGGTGGTCGGCAGACACAGGCTGGGAAACAACAGGCGGCTGCCGGGCTGCGTGGTGTAGGTGTGGCCGGTGGGGCTGGTCCATTCGATGGTGCCGTTGGGGTGCTGACGGTCGCTCCAGCCCCCGCGGCCGGTCCAGAAGGTCTTGAGCAAGTGGTGTTTTCGGCATAGGCATCGCAGGTTGGCTGGGTGGGTGGCTCCATGCGGGTGGGCCACGGCATGGATGCTCCTATGCAGCGTCAAGGGCCCCGTTTTGAGGGTTGAGATCGGCTTGGAGGGCTCGGTATAGCTCACGGACTACCGCTCGTTTGAGGCAGCGCATGATTTCCTTTTTCGACTTGCCCTCTTCGGTGCGGCGGGCTGCGTAGATTCTGGTCGGTTGGTGCCAGCGCAGCCGGTTGACCACGACCAGGTGGATCGAGCTGTTGGCTTGCCGGTCGCCGCCGCGGTGCAGTCGGTGCCGTGTGGTGCTACCAGTGCTGGCCGGGATGGGGGCCACGCCGCACAGTCGGGCCAGCGATGCTTCGGATTTGAGACGGTCGATGTTCTCGCCGGCGGTGGTCAGGATTTGTCCTGCGGCCTCGGTACCGACGCCGTTGACGGCCAGCAGATTCGGAGCGTGGCGGGTGAGGAGGTCGTGAAGTTCATGGTTAGCCTTGGCGATTTCGTCGTCGAGCATCTGGATACGTTTGGCCAGGCGGCGCAGCATGCGGCGGGCGTTCATCGCGGGGTCTTCCAGGGTGGCGCTAGCGGGAATGCGCAGCCGTGCGCATCGCGAAACCAGGGCGGCTCGGTCATAGCTGCCCAGTTTGGCGCGTAGCTCTTCGGGGGCGCACCACAGTAGACCGTGCATCTGGTGCAATGCGGCCCGGCGAGCTTTGGTGGCGCTGCGCCGGGTGGCGCGAATTTGGCGCACCGATTCGACGTACCCGTCGCGGTCTTTCGGGGTAGTGGTTGCCGACTCACTCAACACCGCACGCGCGGCGTTGATCGCATCGATCGGGTCAGATTTGCCTTGTCGGCGTCGATCTTGGCGGTTGGGTCGAGCCACTTCGATCACCGTCACCGCGTGTGTTTGCAGATACCGGTGCAGCCCAGCGCCGTAGGAACCCGTGCCCTCCAGTCCCGCCTTGACCACCTCGCCGTACGAGCGCATCCAGGACAGCATTTTCCGGTAGCCGGCGCGGGTTGCCGGAAACTCCTGTTCTGTCAGTAGCTTTCCCGTGTTGGCGTCGAGGAGGGCGCCATGATGGGTCAATTTGTGGGTATCAACCCCGGCGACGATGTGACGCGACCCTGCCTTACTTGTCATGCTTGTTCTACCGTCCTCAATTTCCGGTGGATGGGTGGCATCACCGGCGTTGGCGGTTGGACAAGACAGAGATGGGTGCTTGTGGCGCAAGCTCCTATGAAGTCACAGCCGTCACGTCGGTGACGTCGAGCGCGTCACCCACGACGGCGGTCGACAGATCCACACAAGGACAGCCCACCGGCGCCAATCGAGGTCAGAGTCAGGCCGCCGTCGCGGGTGACACCTCATCATCTCTGTCGATGTCACAGTGGGTGGCGGGCTGGTCGCAGCCGGGGAATCGGCAGGTGAGGTCGCGGGCCCGGACGAAGGCGGCCAACGCTGTCGAGGGCCGGTAGTGCGGTTCGGCCAGCAGGTCGGCCGGGTCGCGCAGCGGTTTGACGGTGGCGCCGTTGTTGACGAGCTGGGCCAGCAGCGGTGCGGGCACCGTACCGCCGCCGATGATCTGCCCGGAGCGCGCTGGGCGCGCAGAGGGTTTGCCAGCCGGGACGGTTGACGGTTCTTGGCCGTTGCCGTATCGCGGATCGGTCGCGGTGTTCAGTGCGGTTTGGTCGGCGAGGACGTAGACGGTGACGTTGGCGGCCCGGGCGTCGGTGTCGGCGGCCGGGCAGTCGCTGTTGCCACAGGCGCAGGCGAGGCCGTCAGCTCCGGCGGCCAAGGCGCCGAGGGCATCGGCGCGACGCTGGGCCAGGGTGCGGGGATCGTCGTCGCAGACGGTGTGGGCCAATTGGGTCAGGCGCCGTTCGAGTGCGGTGGCATCGGTGGCAAACAGCCGACCCCACAGGGCGGTGGTGCCGTTTTCGCTGTTGCGGGTGTCGACAACAACTTCGCGGCCGCGGGCGTCGCGCTCCTGGCGCCGGACGGCATCGGGGTCGTACCGGTCGATCAGGGCGTCGATGGCCGCAGCGGTCTTGGCGGCCGAGAGGGACCCCAGCCCGGTGGCGATCGCGGCAAGTTCGGTGTCGACGGCGTTCAGTAAGTACGGGTTGGTGATCAACGTGGTGCGCCAGACGATCGTGGCGACCAGCCGGCTGTTGATCGCCCCGTCGAGAAACAGCGCGGCCACCTTCGGTAGCCGTTCACGCAGCGCCGTGGCCAGATACATCTGCGAGGACGCCATCCCGTGGCTGATCTGCTCGGCAGCGCCGACCTCGGAGGCCGCGGCGTCCCAGTAGTCACATGACCAGCGTGACCGGTTCACCGCGTCCGTTCCGCGGGTGCGCCGTGCCACCAATTCGCCGATGGCGGCCAGGCGGCGCGCAGCTGAGGCGGCCTCCAGTCGGGCCCACCCCGAGATCGCCGCCACCAGGGCCTTGTCGTCGACGTCGGCCAGCACCTCCGGGCCCGCCAACGATGTTTCGAACATACTTTCGATCTTAGGGTGGGGGTCTGACAAGTTGGTGCCGCGCCCTCAGGCCCCCGCGGTCTTGAGGTTGCGGTCCAAGAAGTCCAGCTGATCTGCGACCGCTCGCTCGAAAGCGTCGCCGACATAGATGTCGAAGTGGCCCTCGCGATATCTCTTGACGGTGCCGCGGGGCGCCTTCGCGGCGTAGCGCAGGGTCGGCTCGGGCGGGGCGACCGAGTCGGTGTCGCAGACGCAGAACAGGATCGGGCAGCTCACCTTGGCCGCCTGCCGGCCCGGTCGGTAGGCCAGGATCTTCATCCCGATCCGCGCGGCGACCTCGTTGCGCAGGTTCTGCCCCTGCGGAACCAGCTTCAGGTAGCCCGGGTAGGAGTCGGGTGTACTCATCAGGGCGACGTCTCCGGGGCGACCGGCGGTCGCCACCATCACCGGAGGGTTCCCGAGCCGGGCCGCGGCCAGATCCCGCAACGCCAACAGGCTGATCCGCGCGATGGTCAACGGTGGAATGGTGCGCGCGGAGGCGATCCCATCGGTGAACGGGCATTGCGCCACAACCGCCGCCACCCGCAGTCGCGCCGCGGTGGCGATCACGTGGCCACCACCGAACGACGTGCCCCATAGGCCGATCCGGTTGCGGTCGACACCGGCCAGGGTGTGCGCGAAGTCGACGGCGGCGGACCAGTCCGCCAGCTGCATGCCCACATCGAGCAATTGGCGGGGAGCGCCTTCACTGTCGCCGAAATTGCGGTAATCGAACACCAGGCAGGCGTAACCGGCCGCGGCGAACCGCTCGGCGTAGGCGTCGAGCCGCATGGTTCGCACCGCACCCAGGCCATGCGCCATCACCAGCAGCGGGGCACCGTTGCGACCGGCGTTGTCGGGGCGGTACAGCCAGGCGCTGATGCGGTCCGTGCCCGATCGAAACGAGACGTCTTCGCGGATGGTCATGCTTAAAGGTAGCCCCGGTATGTGGTAAACCGGCTTCGTGACCGGGGCGGTGACTCAAAGCCAGTTTCGGAGCCTTTTACAGAGCCTGGCGAAGGTGGTGGGCCCGGCCTATGTCACCGACGATCCTGACGTGCTGGCCGGCCGCAGCGTCGACTACACCGGTCGTTACCGGGGCCGGGCGGGTGCGCTGGTGCGTCCCGGTTCGCCCGAAGAAGTCGCCGCGGTGCTGCGGCTCTGCCGCGACGGCGGCGCGCACGTCACCGTCCAGGGCGGGCGCACCTCGCTGGTGGCCGGCACCGTTCCCGAACACGACGACGTGCTGCTGTCCACCGAGCGGCTGAACACCGTCGGTGAGGTTGACGTCGTCGAGCGCCGGGTGAGGGTGGGGTCGGGTGCCACCCTTGCGGCGGTGCAGCGGGCGGCGGCCGGCGCCGGGCTGATCTTCGGTGTCGACCTGACCGCCCGCGACACCGCGACCGTCGGCGGCATGGCCTCGACCAACGCCGGCGGGCTGTACACCGTGCACTACGGCAACATGGGCGAGCAGCTACTGGGTCTGCAGGTCGCGTTGCCGGACGGCACATTGGTGCATCGGCACAGCGCGGTGCGCTCCGACAACACCGGCTACAACCTGCCGGCACTGTTCGTCGGTGCCGAAGGAACTCTGGGCGTCATCACCGGCTTAGATCTGCGGCTGCATCCCGTCCCGGTGCACCGGGTCACGGCGGTCTGCGGCTTCGCGGAGCTGACAGCCTTGGTCGATGCGGCCCGAATCTTTCGCGACCTCGACGGCATCGCCACCCTGGAGTTGGTCGATGCCCGCGTTGCTGCGCTGACCGGCGAGCGGCTCGGGATCGGTGCCCCGGTGCGCGGTGACTGGCTACTGCTGGTGGAACTGGCTGGCGACACCGATCAGACCGATCGCCTCGCCGAACTGCTGACGCAGGTGCGGTCCTGCGACGAACCGGCGGTGGGCGTTGATCTTGCAACTCAGCAGCGGCTCTGGCGGATTCGCGAGGCGATCGCCGACGTGCTAGGTGCATTCGGGCCGCCGCTGAAGTTCGATGTGTCCCTTCCACTGGCAGCGGTCGCCGAATTCGCCGCGGCGGCGAGCGCGGTGGTGCGCCGGCAAGCACCCGAGGCGTTTCCGGTGCTGTTCGGCCACATCGGTGAGGGAAACCTGCACTTCAACGTGCTGCGCTGTTCGGCATCGGCCGAGCCGGCACTGTACGCGGCGATGATGCAACTCATCGCCGAGTGCGGCGGCAACGTCAGTTCCGAACACGGGGTGGGCAGCCGCAAGCGGGCCTACCTGGCGATGTCGCGCGGACCGGACGACATCGCCGCGATGCGGACGATCAAAGCCGCTTTCGATCCGACCGGCTATCTCAATGCCGCGGTGCTCTTCGACTAGTCGCGGTGCTTGATGCCGACGGCCTGACGCAGCTGGGCGAGGAACTGCTCGGAGTCGTCGCTACGAATGATGTAGTGCGAGATGGCAATCCGGATCGCTGCCGCCGCCTTCACCGGGGCGTCCGGTCCGGTCAGCATCCGTTGCAGACCCTCGCGCATCGGCACGATGATGCGGGAGAAGTCGGCGAGCACATGTTTGGGCTCGATGTCGATCATTCGCACGCCGGTCGACGAGTGCTGGTAGTCGACAATGAACCGCAGTGCAGCGTCGAGCTTTTCGGCGCCCTTGAGGCCTTCGGTGGCGCGGGCGATCCCACTGTCGAAGATGTGCCGCTCGTAGCGGGAGAACGCCGAGATCAGCTCTTCCTTCGATGGGAACCATCGATACAGGGTGGGGCGGGATACCCCGGCCTGGGAGGCGACCTCGGACAGGCTGAGCTTGGTCATCCCATTGCGGCCGAGCACCTCGGCGGTGGCCGCGAGGATCCGCTGCCGGGTCGAGCTGTCGGGTGCGTCCACGGTGCTGCGGGTCATAGCGGAGACTTTACAAAAAATAGCGATAGTGTCACGCTGGTTCGGTGCTTGGACATAGTTCCTCACCGTCACGGGCCCCGCAGGATCGGGCCGTAGGGCAATTATTGTGATCGAAGCGCCGCAAGTCACGTGCGAGGAACGCACGCATCCGCCGCGAGCCGTGATGATCGTCATCGAAGCAGCCGGTATCGGCCGGGCGGCCGCGGCCCAGTTGGCCGCACACGGACATCTGGTGCTGATCGGCGGTAGACGACTCGAGGAGTCCGAGCGGTTCGCAGCGCGGTTGCGCGACCGCGGCGGCAGTGCGTTCGCGGCTCACCTTGATCTCGCTGACCCGCGTTCGATCAACCGATTCCTTGCCGCCGCGCACTACCTCATCGGCACGCCGGACGTCCTCATCACCGATTTCGGCCTGGTCGGCCCGGCGGGCGAGTGTTCGGACAGCGCCGGAGTGGGGGCGCAAACCCTTGCCACCCGGGTGATTCCGGCCATGATCGCCCGGGGCAGCGGTGACGTCGTACTGATCGGCCCGGAGTTGGCCGGGGTGAGCTGCGCCGCCGCCGGGCGCAAGGTCGACGCCTGGATTGCGGCCCTGGATGCGGAGTTCGTCGGCACCGGGGTGCGAGCGTCAGTGGTGCGGTCGGCCCAGCCTGGTGCCTTGGCGTTCACCGCTGAGCTCGGCCGCCTGGTGGCCGGGATGGCCACCGAGTCGCGGCTGCGTCTCGTCGAACTACTCCCGGCTGCAAGGAGCGGTCCGCTAACGACGGCGCACGAGGACTGACTGCGCAATTCCCGCTACCGCGCCCTGCTGGTCGAACAGGGTGCCGATGGTGGTCCCGATGCCGTCGGGGCCGTAGTTGGTCTCGGCGCGGATCCCGATCCACTCGCCGTCGGGAATCCGGTGCACGTGCACCACCAGGTCGGTGTTGAGGAACGTCCACTTCCTGATGTCGAGCTTGGTACCGACCCCGTTGGCGTCGTCGGCCACCGCGAACAGCCGCTGCAGCGGAGTCATCGCTTCACCCTTGACCAGGTCCACGATCGGTGAGATCCAGGATTCGCCGGCGCCGGGGGCCAGTGGCGTGGTCAGCCACCGCCAATCAAGGCTGTGCACGTAGTTGCGGTCCCAGTTCTGCTGCATGTTGTTGCTGCGCGCCTCGCTGACGGGCCGCAGCGGGGGAGCCGAGGCGTGCTGCACGTCGCCGGTGTCCAAGGTCTGCAGCCGCCAACCGCTCGCGCGCGCGACCGGCCGAGGCAGCTGGTCGGGACCGGGTGCCAGCATCTCGGCGCTGACCAGTTCGATCTGCTTGCCGGCCCGGTCGACCTGGCCGCGTACCCACAACGCGCCCTCGGCGGGCACGGGCCCCAACAGGTCGATGCTGACCCGGCTGAGCCGGGTGTCGTCGCGGGGCGCCAAACGCTCCAGCGCCCGCACCAGCAGCGCCGAAACCGGTGCGGCGTGCTGAATCTGAGCCGACCAGGTACCGCGCACCAAGTCGGTGGCAGCGAACTTCTCCCCCCGCGGGTCGGCGGCATCCAGCAGCTCGTAGTAGGAGTCGGTCATCGAATCCCTTTCAGGGCAGTCCGGCGCCGGGAATCTCCACGGCCACCGTGTCCAGGCGCGACTCGCGGGTCCCGACCAGTCGCTTGGGGTAGGCGGACGGGCTGGACAGCAGGAACAGCGTGCGGCGTCTCGGCCCGCCCAGCGCGCACGCGATCGCGGCCCGCCCGTCGGTTGCGATGCGGTCGGTCACGGCGCCGCCCTCGGTGATGCGCTCGAACTGATTGGCCAGGGTCATCGCGGTCCAGATTCCGCCGGCGGCGTCCAGTGCGATGCCGTCCGGTGGACCGTCCAGCCCGTCGGCGAACACCCGGCGGTCACGCAGGCCGCCGTCGGCGCCGATGGTGAACCGGGTCAGCCGGCGGCCCATCGATTCGGCGACGATCAGCGAGCCGCCGTCCGGGGTGATCACCATCCCGTTGGGAAAGTCCAGGTCCTCGGCGACGACGCGCACGCTGGCGTCCGGATCGACGCGCACCACCACACCGCCGGAGTAGGCCTGCGATCCGATATAGCTGCGGCCGGCCGCGTCCACGACCATGTCGCCGAGATCGGCCGGCACCAGCCCGCTCAGGTCGACCAGTGTGCTCACCGCGTCCCCGTCGTAGCAGAGCACCTGGCGGTCCGAGGCCGAGGCGATCAGCAGCGATCCGTCCGGCCGGAAACCCAGGCCGCTGGGGGTATGCCCCGGCAGCGGGACCGTGGTCATCGAGCCGCGCAGGTTCACGGTGTGGATCGCCTCGCCGAGCATGTCCGAAAACCACAGCAGGCCCTCGAACCAGCGCGGTCCCTCCCCGAAGCAGAAGCCGCCGACCAGCGGCGCGGGTGGTGACGTTGACCCCGGGTTGTCCTGCTGCGAAGTCGTTTCGGCGATACCCAACACTGTCGCCCTCCTGTCCGGCGGCCGCTGGCGCGGTCAGAGCCCACTTTACAAAATATGGCTTAAATGTCACGCTCGCGGAATGGCTGAAGCAACTCCGACCACCGAGACCTCCCCCGCGACGCAATGGTCGGTGAGCGGCCTGCTGGAGCTTTTCGAGGTGACGGCGGACGGCCCGGACCGGTTCACCGGCGCCACCGGGCTGGCCGGCGACGACGAGCGCCAAGTCGTGGAGGGCACCCAACTACTGGCGCAGGCGATCGTCGCGGCGGCGAAACGCTTCTCGGACAAGTCCGTCCGATCCGTGCACGCGGTGTTCGCCCGGGCTGTGCTGGTGGGGCCGTCGGCGGAATACCTGATCGACGTGGTCAGTGAGGGGCGTTCGACAGCCACCGCAGTGATCTCGGTGCTGCAGAACGGCAAGCGCTGCGCAACCATCACGGTGCTCGCCGACGTCCCGTCGGCCGACGTCATCACGCACCACCTGCCGCGCCCCGACGTGGCAGCCCCCGCGCAGGCCAACCCCTGCGTCATGCCGATGACCGGGCGCGAGGTGCGCCTCGTGGATGTCGTCGACGTCAACAGTCCCGACGAGGTGGGCCCGCCGGAGCTCTACGCCTGGCTGCACTACGACCCCATACCCGCCCGCGACGACCTCGCCAAGGCTCTGATCGCTTATTTCACCGGGCATTTGGGCATCTCGACGACGATGCGTGCGCACGCCGGGATCGGCACCAGCCAGTCGCACCTGACGGTGTCCACCGCTCCCATGACGGTCACGGTGAGCTTCCACGAACCGGTGCGCTGGGCTGGATGGATCCTCTACGGCCATGAAAGCACCCAGGTGGGTGCGGGCATGTCCTACGTCCGCGGCACCGTGCACACCGAGGACGGCGCACTGCTCGCCTCGTTCGCCCAGGACGGTCTCATCCGGCCGCTGCGCACCAGCGACAACAAGATCGCCGAGCACTCGCGGCTATAGCCGCGGGCGTCCGGCCGGCTCGGGCAATTCGGCGAAACCGCCGACGCGTGACAGGTCAAAGCTGAAAAGGCCTGCAATGGGCGCACTCTCGGGCAGCGGGTCCGGGTAGCTCCAGGCCACGTCCGGCACGACGGTGTCACCGACCACTGCGGACCAATAGCGGGCGTAGCCCTTGTAGTTGCAGTAGGTGGACGTCGTCGACGCCTGGAGCAGATCCATGCGGACCCGGTCCGGTTCGACGTACAGGCGCGGCGCCAGGGCCGTCTCGAACAGGATCACCGTGTCGTCGGTGTCCACCAGGACCACGCCAGCGACCGCGACGCGCAATGCGCGCCGGGTGGGCCGGCAATCGACCCGGTGATAGGGGTTCGGCGGATAGTGCACGAGCCGGCGGCCCTCTTCGAACCAGGCGTCCACGGCGTCCCAAGGGACCTGCACAAAGCCCGATGCCTCCGGCAGCGCCTGGTGCGGCAGGTCGCCGACGGAATCCGCGGGGAAGGCATAGCCCAACGGCTCACCCTGGCGATGCACCAGCAGCGCGCCCTCGGTATCGATCACGGTCCGTTCGCCGCGGATCGCCTGGACGCGGCGCGGATGCGGTTCGACATACACCAGGGCGCCGGTGATCTCCGGTGAGAACCAGCCGGCGCGTTCGGTGCTGAGCGGGCCCTGCCCGGCAACCAGACTCATTTCGCTCCCCACCCGCGTTCGCCTCATTCTGCTTTACAAATTTGGCTTCAACTGTAATATCTCGGAAAAGTTGTGCTGCCCGGTCGGACAGTTCGTCCGGCCGGCGGCGCCGTCTGAGATTCTCGCGACGAGCTGGGATGATGTGATGACGAGTACCGCTGCGGCCATGGATTCCCTGGCGCAGGACCAGTACCTGCGCTACCGCCTCGATGTCATCGCCCTCGATGTCCCCGGCCTGGTGCACGGGGCCGGTGGCTGGCTGTATCACCGCGCGGCGACCGGCTGGGACGTGCGTGTGCTGGTGCCACCGCACCTGGATCTGCGGCCGTTACAGATCCTCGGCCTGAACTCCGCCGACCTCGAGACGGAGCTGTCCGGCCCCGAGGCCGAGGCATCCGGACACAGCCTGGCCGTGGTCGCCGACGCACTCGCCGCCGATCCGCGGATCAGCCGGCGGGTGCACCAGGCGCTGCGGCGCAGCCTGACCGAGGTCGTGTTGTGGGGTGAGCGCTGGCCGCTGGAGGTGGAGCACCGGCTGAGCGCCGTGCAGCACATGCCCACCGTGGCGGGCCGGGCGTTCAAGAGGCAGGCGCTGGCCGCCGCCGACATCAGCGACACAGCACAGGTCGACGGCCCGGAGATATTCCGCAGCGACCAGAAGCATTGCCTGCCGGTCAATTCCGACCTGGTCCCGGTCGGCTGATGCGCAAACACTACGGCCACACCCTGCTGTATCTGCACGAGACGATCGAACTGGGCGGCGGCCTGCGTGACGACTTCACCCGCCATTTCACCGAGATCTACCAGCCGATGATGACCGAGTTGGGCGCCCGCCTGTTCGCGCTGTGGGAGAGCACCGCCTACAACGGGCACTGGCCGCAGGTCACGGTCATCTGGGAGATCGACGCATTCGCCGACTACGCCCGAATCGGGCAGGCACAGAGCCGCGGCGGCAGCCACGCCCAGCGCGCGACCGAATGGTCGACCTACCTCGGCGGTATCGGAGCGTCGGGGGAGGGCCGCATCATGTACCCCGGCCCGCACAACAAGACCCTGGCTGCGCTGCGCGCGGCCGAGTTCGACGCGACCGTGGTGATTCAGGAAATCATGCAGACCAAGCCCGGTCGACAGGACGACTACATCCGCGAACTGGAGCGGCTGTACGTGCCGTGGTCGGAGAGCACCGGAAAGCGCTGGCTCGGTTCGTTCACCACCACGTTCCGCTACAACGAGGTCATCCACTACTGGGCGCTTGACGGCGGTTGGGAATGCTTCGCCGAGCATTACCCGTCGTGGAAGGACCACCCGCCGGCGGAGATCGTGACGTGGATGAGCGTGGCGCCCGCGTTACGCGACGGCTGGGAGGACTCGATCCTGCAAGCCCTACCGCCCTCCCCGCTGCAGCGAGACGCCACGTGACAAGCGTTGCCGCGCCGCAGTTCTCCTACGATCCGTTCGACCCGGCGGTGATGGCCGACCCCCTGCCCTATTACCGCGTGCTGCGCGACCAGCATCCGATGTACTACGTCCCTCAGTGGGACCTGTACGCCTTGTCCCGATTCGACGACATATGGGATGTGCTGGCGGTCAGTGACGGAACCTTCGTGGCCTCCGAGGGAACGCTGCCGGCGGCCAATGTGCTGGCGCAGCACAACAACGGGGCGGTCCCGGACCCGCCGTTGCACCCGCTGCCCTTCCACGCCGTCTTCGACAAGCCGATCTACGACGACATTCGCCGCCTGCAGTCCCCGGCGTTTCGGCCCCGGTCGGTGGCCGACTGGGAAGACCGGGTCCGCAACTTGGCCAACCAGCGGCTCGATGAGTTGCTTCCGCTGGGCCGCTTCGACCTGACCTGTGACTACGGCGGAGTCGTGGTGGCCCAGGTGGTCTGCGAACTGCTGGGCATTCCGATCGATTGCGCCGCGGAGGTACTGGCAGCGGTGAACGCCGGCAGTCTCGCACAGGCCGGCAGCGGGGTGGACACGGCCGCGGCACGGCCCAACTACCTGCAATACCTTGTCCCGGCCGTGCAACGCCGGCGCGCCGAGCAGGGTCCCGCCGAACTACCGATCGTCGACGGGATGCTCGCCTACCGACTGCCGGACGGTAGCGACCTCGATGACATCGAAGCGGCGACGCAACTGCTGTGCATCTTCATCGGCGGTACCGAGACCGTGCCCAAGATCGTCGCGCATGGGTTGTGGGAACTGGCTCGGCGACCGGAACAACTGGCCGCGGTACGGGCCGATCCGCAGGACAGGGTGCAGCTGGCACGCGAAGAGATGATCCGGTACTGCGCGCCGGCGCAATGGTTCGCCCGCACCGCCCGCAAACCGTTCACGCTGCACGGGACGACGGTCGAGCCGGGGCAACGCATCATCACCCTGCTGGCGTCGGCCAACCGGGACGAGCGCCAGTATCCCGACCCCGACGAATTCCACTGGGACCGGCCGATCAAACGGTCACTGGCTTTCGGGCGCGGGCAGCACTTCTGCATCGGCTACCACCTGGCCCGACTGGAAGTGACCGTCCTGGTGCAGGAATGGCTGCGCCGAGTGCCGAACTACCGCATCGTCGACGATGGCGCCACCAGGCTGCCGTCCAGTTTTCAGTGGGGCTGGAACACCATCCCGGTGGAGGTCTGAAACATGTGGGCATACCGGTTGATCGCGCCGTATGAGTTCGAGAAGGTCGAGCTCGCCGATCCCACCGCGCAGCAGGTCGGTTCGGGGCAGGTGCTGTTGCGATTCGTCGCCGCCGGGGTGTGTGGGAGCGATCTGCCGGGGTTTCGCGGCGCGCAGGGCAGATTGCCCGGTGACGACGGCGCCGGCGCCGCGGAGAAGCTCGGCTTCCCGATCCACGAAATCATCGGCGACGTCATCGTCAGCCGGCACCCGCAGCACCAGCCCGGGGACCGGGTCGTCGGCTGGGCGTCGGGCTTTGACGGACTGATGGAACAGGTGATCAGCGACGGCGAGGGCCTGGTGGCCTATGACCCGGCGCTGGCGCCCGCCCAAGCGGTGGGCCTGCAACCCCTGGCATGCGTGCTCTACGCCGTCGAACAACTGCCCGACCTGGCCGGCCGCCACGCGGCGGTGATCGGCCAGGGCTCGATCGGCCTGCTGTTCAGCGCTGTCGCCAAAGCGGCGGGTGCGCGCCGTGTCACCGGCGTGGACCCGATCGACCGCCGAGATGTGGCCGCCGCCTTCGGGGTTGACACCGTGGTGCAGGCGAGCAGTGACCGGTGGGTACGCCACCTGGATGCGGGTGACCGCCCGGAGATCGTGATCGAGACCGTTGGCCATCAGGTCGCCACCCTGGGCCACGCCATCGAGGCCGTCGCACCCGGCGGCACGGTGTTCTACTTCGGTGTCCCCGACGACGACAGTTATCCGATCAGTATGCGCACCATGCTGCGCAACAATCTGACCCTGATCTCCGGAGTCACCCAGGACCGGCGGCGGATGCTGGCCGCCGCAGGCCTGTTCGCCGCTGAGCATCCAGAACTGCTGGGCAACTACGTCACTCATGTCTTCGGTTGCCACGAAGCCCAGGCGGCGTTCGAATTGGCGACTCGACCGGTGCCGGGCCGAGTCAAGATCGCGATGGTCGCATGACGTCGGCGCTGCGTGCCGCCCTGGCGGACCGGGCGCCGCTCTGGGGCGGCTGGGTCACCGGGCCCACGGTGCTGGGCCCGGAGGAATTCGCCCGTGCGGGCTATGACTACGTGGGTTTCGACGCCCAACACAGTTACCTCGACGATGCCGACATCGCCGCCATGCTGCGGCACACCGAACACCTGCCGATCGCCACGGCGGTCCGGTTGCCCAACGCGGATCCGGCTCCCATCGGGCGGGTGCTCGATGCCGGGGCCGACGCGGTCATCATCGCGCTGATCGAGACCGCCGAGCAGGCGGCCGCCGCGGTGGCCGCCACGCGCTACCCGCCCGCGGGGGTCCGCAGTTTCGGGCCGCTGCGGCTTGGCCTGGGTCGCGACCTGGCCACGCTGGAATCGCGGGCGGACGTCTTCGCGATGATCGAGACGGCCGCAGCCTTGGCCGATGTGGAACGGATCTGCGCGGTTCCCGGACTGGCCGGCATCTACGTCGGACCCGCCGACCTGGCGATCTCGATGGGCGTCGACGTCTCCCAGTCCACCACCCACCCCGAGCTGCTCACGGCGATGACGCGAATCCAGCGCGCGGCAACGGGCGCGGGCGTGATCGCGGCGATTCACGGCGGATCGGGCGCGGTGGGAGCGGCGCTGGCTGCGCGGGGCTACCAGATGATCACGCTGGCCGCCGAGTCGGCGGCGCTGCGCCGCGGAGCCCTCGAACATCTCGACGAGGCGAGGGGCCGATGAGCTCAGCCCGCGTAGCGCTGGTCACCGGCGCAGCCCGCGGCCAGGGCTGGGCGATCGCCGAACGGCTGCGCACCGACGGGTTCGCCGTGGTTGCCTGCGACATCAACGACGCCGAACTGAATGCCGCCATCACCGCGCGGGCCGACGATGCGCTGATCGGCTTTCGGCTCGACGTGACCCGTCCCGAGCAATGGGAGGCCGCGGTGGCCACCACCGTCGAGCGGTTCGGCGCGCTGACCGCACTGATCAACAACGCCGGCACCCTGCACCGTGCGGCGATCGCCGACGAGACACCCGAGGACTTCGAAAACGCTTGGCGGGTCAACTGTCTCGGGGCGTTCCTGGGAATCCAGGCAGCGCTTGCGTCCCTGTGTGCCGCAGACGGTGCCGCCATCGTCAACACCTGCAGCACCGGGGCGATCCGCCCCTTCCCGCAGCACAGCGCCTACGGGTCGTCGAAATGGGCGCTGCGCGGCCTGACCCAGACCGTCGCCGCCGAACTCGTCTCGGCCGGCATCCGGGTCAACGCGGTGTTTCCCGGGCCGATCGCCACCCCGATGCTCGACGACGTCACCCAGCAGCGCCTGGCCGCGGTGTCGGCGGGCGGCCGGATCGGCAGGCCGGTCGAGGTGGCCGACGCGGTGGCGTTCCTGGTGTCCGAAGCCGCATCGTTCATCACCGGCGCCGAGCTCGTCGTGGACGGCGGCCAGTGCCTGCAGATCCGATGAAGATCGGCATCATCGGTGCTGGGCCGGGTGGTCTGGCCCTGGGAATCCTGTTGCGGCGTGCGGGATTTTCCGACTTCACCATCTTCGACCGGGAGGACGGGGTCGGTGGAACCTGGCGGATCAACACCTATCCCGGGCTGGCCTGTGACGTCAAATCACACCTGTACTCCTATTCCTTCGATCTGAATCCGCACTGGTCGCGGCAGTGGTCGCAGCAGCCCGAGATCTTGGCCTACTTCGAGCGCTGCGCGGCCGACCACGGCCTGGCCCCGCATCTGCGGCTGCGCACCGAGATCCGTGCCGCCCGCTGGGAGCCGGACCGGCGGCAGTGGTGTCTGTGCAGCAGCGACGGCGCGCAGCATCGGTTCGACGTGGTGGTCTCGGCCGTCGGGCTGTTCACCCAGCCGGTGCTGCCCGATCTGATCGAAGAAGAGCCCTTCGCGGGCGCCGTGATGCATTCGGCGCGGTGGGATCATTCGGTGCCGATCGCCGGAGCCAAGGTTGCGGTGCTCGGCACGGGTTCGACTGCGGCGCAACTGCTGCCGGAGCTGGCGGAGGTCGCCGAGAAGGTGTACTCGTTGCAGCGGTCGCCGACGTGGATCCTGCCCAAGCCGGACCGGCGCTACACCCCGCGGGAGCGGTGGGCCTTCGTCCGCATACCGTTGGCCAAGCGGCTGTACCGGATGCGGCTGTGGCTGCGCAGTGAGTCGAACATCTCGGTGATCGAGAGCGGCAGTGACAAGACCCGAGAGTTCACCGATGTCGCGCGAAAACTCTTGGACAACACCATTGCCGACGAGCAACTACGGGCAGCGCTGACCCCAGACCACCCGCTGGGCTGCAAGCGTCTGGTGTTCTCCTCGGACTACCTGCCCGCGTTGGCCCGACCGAATGTCGAAGTGGTGACCAGCCCGGCCCGGGCGCTGCGCTCGCGATCGGTGGTCACCGAGGACGGCACCGAGTGCGAGGTCGACGTGGTGGTCTGCGCCACCGGATATGCCGCCGCGGACTACCTCGGTCAGATCGAGGTGACGGGCGAGGGAGCGACCACACTCAAGCAGGCCTGGCGCGACGGTCCGCGTGCCTACCTGGGTATGGCGATGCCTGGCTTTCCCAACTTCTTCATGCTCTATGGCCCCAACACCAACGTCGGCTCCAACAGTGTCATCTTCGTGCTGGAAGCCCAGGCGCGCTACATCGTTCGGGTTCTCAAACACCTGCGGCGCACACGCAAGTCCTATGTCGCCGTGCG
The DNA here is from genome assembly GCF_046250075.1 of Mycobacterium sp. SMC-14. Lineage (NCBI taxonomy): Bacteria > Bacillati > Actinomycetota > Actinomycetes > Mycobacteriales > Mycobacteriaceae > Mycobacterium > Mycobacterium sp. SMC-14. Next base: position 111,159 of record NZ_CP176429.1, read on the forward strand.
GCCCGCCGCGCTCGCCGACTTCGTCAGCAAGGTCGACCGGTGGATGCACGGTACGGTATGGACCACCCGCTGCAGCAACTACTTTCGTGCTGCCAACGGCCGGGTGGTCACTCAGTGGCCGCGCAGTGCCGGTGCCTTCTGGGCGATGACCCGCCGGTTCCGGGCCGCCGACTTCACCTTCGAACCGGCAGTCAGTGCGGATCGAAGGTAATGATCTGACGTACCGCGGCGCCGTCGGCGAGTGAGTCCATGGCCTCATTGATCTGCTCGAGCGGCACGGTCGCCGAAACCAGGTGTTCGACGGGCAGACGGCCGGCCCGCCACAACTCCACGAAGCTAGGGATGTCGCGCGCGGGGACCGCCGAACCCAGATAGCTGCCGATCAGTGAACGTCCCTGCGCAACCAGACCCAGCGGGGACACGCTGATCCGCGCATCCGGTGGGGGCAGGCCGACGGTGATGGTGCGCCCGCCCGGTGCGGTCAGACCGATCGCGGCCTCCAGCGCGGCGGGATGACCCGCCGCCTCGATCACCACCGGTGCGCGCACGCCGCCGTCGAGCGCCTGTTGCGGGGTGTAGGTGAGATGGGCACCCAGCGCGGTTGCGGCGGCCAGTTTGTCCGGCAGCCGGTCGATCGCGATGACCTGCACGCCGTCGTGGGCCAGCGCGGTCAGCACCGCAGCCATCCCGACTCCGCCGAGCCCGACCACCGCGACCGTGTCGCCGGGCTTCGGACGGCCGACGTTGAGGACGGCGCCGCCGCCGGTCAGCACCGCGCAGCCCAGCAGGGCGGCCACCGTCGGCGGCACGTCGTCGGGCACCGGCACCGCGCTGGCCTGGCTCACCACCGCATGTGTGGCAAACCCGGAGACCCCAAGGTGGTGGTAGACGGTTTGGTCGGCGCGGTGCAGCCGCAGCCCGCCGCCGAGCAGAGTGCCCGCGCCGTTGGCGGCGCTGCCGGGCTCACACGGCGCCATGCCATCGGTGGCGCAGGCCGGGCAATGCCCGCAGCGAGGCAAGAAGGTCAGCACCACCCGCTGGCCCGGCTGCATCCCGGTGACTCCGGCGCCTACCGCTTCGACGATGCCGGCGGCCTCGTGGCCGAGCAGCATCGGCACCGGCCGCACCCGGTTGCCGTCGACCACTGACAGATCGGAGTGACAGACCCCGGCGGCCTCGACCCGCACCAGCAGCTCGCCCTCGCCGGGCGGGGCCAGCTCCACCTCGGTCACCGTCAGCGGGCGCGAGGTGGCGTAAGGGCGCGGCGCCCCGATCCGCTCCAGCACCGCCCCGCGGATCGTGGTCATGCTGGAATACAACCATGAGTTCGGACGCAGCGGTCCCGCCCGCTCCGGAAGGGTTGACCAGCCACGACTTTCCGGTGCACTGGCCGGTGCTGACCCGCTGGGCCGACAACGACATGTTCGGCCACCTCAACAACGCGGTGTACTACCAGCTGTTCGATACCGCGATCAACGGCTGGATCGCGGCTCACGTCGACGTCGACCCGGTCGCGATGCCGGAGCTGGGCGTGGTCGCCGAATCGGGCTGCCGCTTCCTGGGCGAACTCGCCTTCCCGGACCGGCTCGCGGTGGGACTGGCCGTCACGCGGTTGGGCCGCAGCAGCGTCACCTATCGGCTCGCACTGTTCCGGGCCCCTGAAATCGGAGTTGACACCGGCGCCGTACCGCTCGCCGCGCTCGGGCACTGGGTGCACGTTTATGTCGACCGCACCACCCGGCGGCCGGTGCCGATCCCCGAGGGTATTCGCGCGCTGCTGGCCACCGCCCAGGTGTGAATCGTGTCGAGTTCCGACTAGAGCACTTCGACCTTGCTGGCCAACCAACTGTCTCCGACGTGTTCCATGGTCATCTTCACCCGGGAGCTGTTGATCTTCGGACGCGGGTTCGCGGCATTGGTCATGTGCTGATCGATGAACATCAGCACGACCACCCTGTCGGCGCTACATGATTGAACCGCGGAATCGATGACCACACCTTGGGCTACGGCCTGGTTATCCACTAGCTGCTGACGCGATTGCGCACTCGTGTTCGAGTAGCTGTCTTTGAACTCACCCGTGGAGCCGGCGAGAACCTCGGCGAAGTTCTCGTCGATCGTTCGGTAGTCGCTAGTCGTGAGGATCGTCGCGTACGAAGTGGCCGCCTGGCGCGCCTGGTCGCAGACCTGAGCCAGCGTGCTGGCGGGGGCACTACGGCGTGTGAATCCGATGCCACCGAGAACGCCTGCGATTGCGGCGACCGTCGTGATCAGGACCGCTATGACGATTCCGGTCCGGCCAGGGCGTGGACGGCGAGGTGATTCGGCGCCACCGGGCGAGAAAGCTGCCACAGCGTCTTGGGTGGGGGCAAATGCGTAAACCGAGTTGGGGTAGTGATGGCCGGCCGTGGCCAGCGCCTGCTGGGCGGCGCCGGCCAGGTCACCCGCGCTGCGATACCGCTGCGCGGGGTCTTTGGCCATGCCGCGGGCGATCACATCGTCGAATCCAGAGGGAACGTTGACCTGTTGTTGGCTGGGCCGTGGGATTGGCGCGGTCAAGTGCGCAGAGATCAGTACTGGCAGATCACTGCCTGGATAAGGCGCCGAACCCGTCAGACATTCATAGAGCACGCAGGCCAGTGAGTAAATGTCAGACTCTCGGCCGATCGCCGCATTGTGGGTTAGTCGTTCAGGGGCCAGGTAACCGAAGCTGCCGATCGTGGTGCCGGTGTTGGTGAGTTTGGTGTCGGTGGCCGCGTTCGCCAGACCGAAGTCGACTAGACATGCGAAGTCGTCGTCACCGAGCAGGATGTTGGACGGCTTGATATCGCGGTGGAGCATCTCCGCGGCGTGCGCAGCGTCGAGCGCCGCCGCGATCTGACTCACGATCGCCACTGCCCGCGCAGCATCCATCGGCCCGCTCCGAGCGAGGATGGTGGCCAGATCGGTCCCGCTGATCAGGCGCATGTCTATGTAGAGTCGACCGTCGATCTCGCCGTAGCCGTGAACCGGCACGATATGCGGCTCGGTGAGACGTCCGGCGGTACGGGCTTCCCGGAACAGTCTCTGGCGGAATACCGGGTCGTGGGAGTACGGGGCGGCGATCAGCTTGAGCGCTACTTGCCGTCCCATGACGGTGTCCTCGGCGGCGTAGACCTCGCCAAATCCGCCGGCGCCCAGGAGACGAAGCAGCCGATATTGCCCGAACTGCGAACTCGCCGCAACACCCACTGTTTCCACCGGAACACCACCTTGACGCGCGGCTGAGGACTGAGCGAATTTTAGGCGGCCAACCGTCGCCCTGGCCGATCTTGCCGGTGGTTATGCTCGGCGGATGCCGCTCGTGAGCAAGACCGTCGAAGTCGCCGCCGACGCCGCCACCATCATGGGGATCGTTGCCGACTTCGAGGCGTACCCGCAGTGGAATGAAGAGATCAAGGGGGCTTGGGTGCTGGCCCGCTACGACGACGGCCGGCCCAGTCAGCTGCGGCTGGACGCGTCTTACTCGGGCTTCGACGGCACCTTTATCCAGGCCGTCTACTACCCCACTGACACCCAGATCCAGACCGTTCTCCAGCAGGGCGACCTGTTCACCAAGCAGGAGCAGCTGTTCTCGGCGGTCGAGATCGGCCCCACCACGTTGCTCACCGTCGACATGAACGTCGAGACCCAGATGCCGGTGCCCAAGCCGATGCTCAAAAAGGCATTCAGCAACGCCTTGGACTATCTAGCTGACAATCTCAAACGGCGCGCCGAAGAACTGACTTCGGGCTAGCACGAAACGGGAGACCCGAATTGAGCCACCCAACCGTCGATCCCGCCGAGCAGCCCTACCGGGCGCGTCGCCAGAACTGGGTCAACCAGCTGGACCGGCACGCGCTGATGCAGCCGGACGCTCCGGCGCTGCGGTTCCTGGGCCAGACCACCACCTGGTCACAGCTGCGTGACCGGGTCACCGCGCTGGCAGACGCCCTGAGCCGCCGCGGGATCCGCGCCGGTGACCGGGTGATGATCCTGATGCTCAACCGCACCGAGTTCGTCGAGTCGGTGCTGGCCGCGAACATGCTGGGCGGCATCGCTGTCCCGGTCAACTTCCGCCTCACCCCACCGGAGATCGCCTACCTGGTCACCGACTGCGAGGCCAGGGTGCTGATCACCGAACCGGCGCTGGTGCCGGTCGCCACCGGTGTGCGCGAGCTGACCGGACTGCTGGACCACGTGGTGGTAGCCGGTGACGCGGCAGGTGAGGGCCTGATCGCCTACGAAGACCTGATCAATGAGACCGGCGAGCCGCACGCGCCGGTGGACATCCTCAACGACTCACCAGCCCTGATCATGTACACCTCGGGCACCACCGGCCTCCCCAAGGGAGCGGTGCTCACCCACACCAACTTGGTTGGTCAGACGATGACCGCGCTGCACACCGCCGGTACCGGCACCGCCGACGTGGCCTTCATCGGGGTTCCGTTCTTCCACATCGCCGGTGTGGGCAACCTGCTGCCCGGCATGTGGCTGGGCATCCCGACCGTCATCAACCCGCTGGGTGCGTTCGACGCGGGCCAACTGCTCGACGTGCTGGCCGCCGAGCGGGTCACCGGAATCTTCCTGGTGCCGGCCCAATGGCAGGCGGTCTGCGCCCAGCAGCAGGCCAACCCGCGCGACATCCGGTTGCGGACCATGTCGTGGGGCGCGGCGCCGGCTTCGGACGCCTTGCTGCGCCAGATGGCGGAGACCTTCCCCGGCACCAAGATCCTGGCGGCCTTCGGGCAGACGGAGATGTCGCCGGTGACCTGCATCCTGCTCGGCGAGGACGCCACCCGAAAGCTCGGTTCGGTCGGGACCGTCATCCCGACCGTCTCCGCCCGGGTCGTCGACGAGCAGATGAACGACGTCGCCGTCGGCGAGGTGGGCGAGATCGTCTACCGGGCGCCCACCTTGATGGCCGGCTATTGGAACAACCCGGAGGCCACCGCGGAGGCCTTTGCCGGTGGCTGGTTCCACTCCGGCGATCTGGTCCGAATGGATGAAGAGGGCTACGTCTGGGTGGTCGACCGGAAGAAGGACATGATCATCTCCGGCGGCGAGAACGTGTACTGCGCCGAAGTGGAGAACGTGCTGGCCGATCACCCCGCCATCATCGAGGTCGCTGTCATCGGCCGTCCGGACGAGCGATGGGGCGAGGTCCCCGTCGCGGTCGCGGCGCTGTCCGGGGCGAGCCTCACCCTGGCCGACCTCGACGATTTCTTGACCGAGCGGCTCGCGCGCTACAAGCACCCCAAGGCGCTCGAGATCGTCGACGCTCTGCCGCGCAACCCGGCCGGGAAAGTGCTCAAAACCGAACTGCGCATTAACTACGGGTCGGCTCAGGGATCCGAGTAGGACAGCGCCCCAAGCGATGCCGCCCGAAACAGCGATGAGTGAGGTCGCGGCACGTTACTCTCCGGTAGGAAACCCGCGGAGGTTCCTACCGTTCGATGCCCCTCTCACGCAGCCATCAGGTATTGTCCGATGGTCGCCAAGGGCACTTCGGGCCGATAAGGTGACGCGGGTCTCGCTGATCGACGGACGGGAGAAGACACTGTGCGACGCGGTTCCTTGCTGAGTCGTGCGGCGGGATTTCTAGTGAGGGGGGTGGTGTGACGGCTCCAGCGCGTCCTCGTGTCACCGACTTCCTCCGGGATCGGGTGCTGCCGCCGCTGATCATGGTCGGCGGATTCTTCAGAATGTGTGCTCTGACCGCTCGTGCGCTTTTCGTACGGCCGTTCCAATGGCGTGAGACCCTGCAGCAGGGCTGGTTCATCACCAGCGTCGCCATCATTCCGACCATCGCGGTCGCCATTCCGCTCACCGTGCTCCTGGTCTTCACCCTGAATATCCTGTTGGCGCAGTTCGGTGCTGCCGACGTTTCGGGTGCCGGAGCGGGCATCGCCGCGGTCACCCAGCTGGGGCCACTGGTCACCGTGCTGGTGGTCGCCGGAGCCGGGTCCACCGCGATCTGTGCCGACCTGGGAGCGCGCACCATCCGCGAAGAGATCGACGCGATGGAAGTGCTCGGGATCGATCCGATCCATCGACTGGTGGTGCCCCGGGTGATCGCCGCGACCGTGGTGGCCTTGCTCCTCAACGCATTGGTGATCGTGATCGGCCTGACCGGAGGCTTCCTCTTCGGCGTGTACCTGCAGAACGTGTCCGGCGGCGCCTATCTCTCGACGTTGACTCTGCTCACCGGGCTGCCCGAGGTCATCATCTCGACCGTGAAAGCCAGTGTCTTCGGACTTATCGCCGGCTTAGTCGGGTGCTATCGGGGACTTACCGTCCGCGGCGGCTCCAAGGGTCTGGGAACGGCCGTGAACGAGACCGTCGTGCTGTGCGTGCTTGCGTTGTTCGCCGTGAACGTGGTGCTGACCACCATCGGCGTGAAGTTCGGAACGGGGACCTGACATGTCGACATCGACAGTGGTTCGGGGCCGCTTTCCCGGGCTGGTTGCGAACTACCAGCGCTACGTCGGGATGGCCGGCCGCGGGCTCGAAAGGAGCGGTCGGCTCGGCTGGTTCTCGGTAACCGCCCTCCGGCAGATCCCCTGGGCGCTGCGTCGGTACCGCACCGAGACGCTGCGCTTGGTCGCCGAGTTGGGCATGGGCACCGGCGCCATGGCCGTGATCGGCGGCACCGTCGCCATCATGGGCTTCGTGATGCTGGCCGGCGGCTCGCTGATCGCCATTCAGGGTTTCACCTCGCTGGGCAACATCGGTGTGGAGACCTACACCGGTTTCGCCGCGGCCCTGGTCAACGTCCGCGTAGTCGGCCCGGTCAACGCCGGTATCGCCTTGGCTGCGACGGTCGGAGCGGGCGCCACCGCTGAACTCGGCGCGATGCGCATCAGTGAGGAGATCGACGCCCTCGAAGTGATGGGTATCAACTCGATCGCCTACCTGGTGTCCACCCGCGTAGTGGCCGGTTTCACCGTGATCATCCCGCTGTACGCGCTAGCGCTGATCATGGCGTTCGCCGCACCGCAGATCGTCACCACGTTGTTCTTCGGGCAGTCGTCGGGTACCTACGATCACTACTTCCGAACGTTCTTGCGGCCAGACGATGTGTTCTGGTCCTTCATCGAGACCATCCTGATCGCGGTGGTGGTCATGGTCACGCACTGTTATTACGGGTTCAACGCCAGTGGCGGTCCGGTCGGCGTCGGCGCCGCCGTGGGCCAGTCGATGCGCCTGTCCCTGATCACGGTGCCCACAGTCGTGCTGCTCGCAGCGTTGGCGCTCTACGGCGTCGACCCCAACTTCAACCTAACGATGTGACGGGCATGGCAACCGGCAAGCAGAACAAAGTGCACAACCCGCCGTTCCGGATCGCGGGCCTGGTGACCTTCGCGGTCCTGGCACTGATCGGCGGGCTGGTCTACGGCCAGTTCCGCGGGTCCTTCACCAAGACCACGTCGCTGACCATGGTGGCTCCGCGCGCCGGTCTGGTGATGGATCCGGGTGGGCCGGTGACCTACAACGGCGTCCAGATCGGGCGCGTGGCCGCCATTGCGCCGACGGAGTACGAGAACAAGCCGGCCGCCAAGTTCACCCTCGACGTGAACCCCAAATACATCAAGCTGATCCCGTCCAACGTCAAAGCCGACATCCTGGCGACCACGCTGTTCGGCAACAAGTACGTCTCGCTGACGGCCCCGGAGCATCCCGCGCGGGAACGCATCACCAGCAAGAGCATCATCGCGACCTCGGTGACGACGGAGCTCAACACGCTGTTCGAGACCGTCAACAACCTGTCGGAACACATCGACCCGATCAAACTCAACCTGACGCTGCACGCCGCAGCCGAGGCGTTGACCGGGTTGGGCGACAAGCTTGGCGAATCGCTGGTCAACGGCAATGCGATTCTCGACGACGTCAACGCGCGGATGCCTTCGTTCCGCCGCGACCTCAAGGGCTTCGCGACCCTGGGCGAGGTCTACGCCGACGGGGCGCCGGATCTGATCGGCTTCTTGGACACCTCGGTCGTGACGGTCAAGACGATCACCAACCAGCAGAAGGAACTGGACTCGGCGTTGCTGGGCGCCGCCGGGGTGGGCAACCTCGGGGCGGACGTCACCGAGCGGTTCGGGCCGTACTTCCGCCGGCAGTTCTCCGACTTGGTCCCGGTCTCGGCACTGCTGGATGAGTACAGCCCGGAGTTGTTCTGCGCCATCCGCAACCTCGCCGAGGGCGCGCCCAAGGTCTACGAATTCCTCGGCGGCGACGGCTACGCGCTCGACACCGTCAGTGAACTGGTCGGACCGGCCAACCCGTACGTCTATCCCGAGAACCTGCCGCGTTACAACGCACGCGGTGGCCCAGGCGGTGCGCCGGGCTGCTGGCAGGAGATCACCCACGACTTCTGGCCGGCGCCTTACCTGGTGGCCGACACGGGAGTCAGCCAAGCGCCGTACAACCACTTTGATACCGGATCGCCCCTGGCCATTGATTACGTCTGGGGTCGCCAAGTCGGGGATAACACGATCAACCCATGAACATCACCAGAACCGCCCTCAAACTCGGCGCCGTCGGCTCGGTGCTGCTGCTCTTCACGGTCGGCCTCGTCGTGGTCTTCGGGCAGATCCGGTTCGACCGGACGGCCCACTACTCCGCGGAATTCAGCAACGCCAGCGGCCTGCGTCAGGGGCAGTTCGTCCGCGCCTCCGGCGTGGAGATCGGCAAGGTCAAGAAGGTCCGGCTGGTCGACGGCGGTCGTCGGGCGGTGGTGGACTTCGACGTCGATCGGTCATTGCCGCTGTTCCAGTCGACCACCGCGCAGATCCGCTACGACGACCTCATCGGCAACCGCTACATGGAGCTCAAGCGGGGCGAGGGTGAGGGCGCCGACCAGCGGTTGCCCGTCGGCGGATTCATTCCGGCCTCCCGTACCGAGCCGGCGCTGGACCTGGATGCGTTGATCGGCGGATTCAAGCCGGTGTTCCGGGCGCTGGACCCGGAAAAGATCAACACCATCGCCTCGACCATCGTCACGGTCTTCCAGGGGCAGGGCGGCACCATCAACGACATCCTGCAACAGACCGCCCAGCTGACCGCCCACATCGCCGACCGCGATGCGGCCATCGGCGAGGTGGTCAAGAACCTGAACGTGGTGCTGGACACCGCGGTCCGGCATCGCCAGACCTTCGACGAAACGGTCGACAACTTCGACAAGCTGGTCAAGGGTTTGAACAGCCACGCCGACCCGCTGGCAAACGGCACCGCGGAGTTCGGTAACGCCGCCGGCAACCTGGCGGATCTGTTGGCCGACAACCGCACGCAGTTGCACAGCCTGTTCCCGGTGGCCGGCCCGGAGCCGCCAGACCGGCTCAACGACGTCGACGAGCTGCTGCAGAAGATTCCGAAGGCGCTGAAGCTGATCGGGCGCACCGGTGTCTACGGTGACTTCTTCAACTTCTACATCTGCGACGCGACCATCAAGCTTCCTGGCTTGCAGCCGGGTGGTCCGGTCCGAAACGTCCGGTTGTGGCAGCAACCGACGGGGAGGTGCACGCCCCAGTGAGGACCCTGGAACCGCCCAACCGGGCGCGGATCGGCATCATCGGTGTCGCCACAGTGGCGTTGGTGACCCTGGTGGGTCAGACCTTCACCACGGTGCCAATGCTCTTCGCCGAGCCGAGTTACTTCGGACAGCTCTCCGACACCGGCGGCCTGACCGCCGGTGACAAGGTGCGCATCTCCGGCGTGGACGTCGGCAAGGTCCAAGACCTGTCGATCGAGAACGACCACGTGCTGGTGAAGTTCTCGGTCGGGGCCAACCCGATCGGCAGCGACAGCGTGATCGGCGTCAAGACCGACACCATCCTGGGCCGCAAGGTTCTGTCGATCGAGCCCAAGGGCGAGCGCCGCATTGCGCCGCAGGCCGTCCTGCCGTTGGGCCAGAGCACCACGCCCTACCAGCTCTACGATGCGGTCTTCGACGCCACCAAAGCCGCCTCCGGCTGGGACATTGACACGGTCAAGAAGTCGTTGAAGGTGCTGTCGGAGACGGTCGATCAGACCTACCCCGACTTGAGCGAGGCACTCGACGGCGTCGCGAAGTTCTCCGACACCATCGGCAAACGCGACGACGAGATCACCCACCTGCTGGCACAGACCAACCAGGTCGCGAGCGTTATCGGTGACCGCAGCAACCAGATCGACGCGCTGCTGCGCAATACTCAGACCCTCTCGGCGGCAGTCAACCAGCGCAGCCAGGCGATCTCGGCGTTGCTGGGCAACATCGCCTACTTCGGCGAACAGGTACAGGGCCTGGTCCGCGACAATCCCGGCCTGGATCTGAACCATGTTTTCACCGAGGCCTCCAACATCACCGACATGTTGGTGCGGCGCCAAGATGACCTCAGGGAGATGTTCACCATCCTGGGCAGGTACCTGACGATCGTGAACGACGCGATCGCCTCGGGGCCGTACTTCAAGGTCTCGACCCTGAACCTGATCCCGTACTGGATCCTGCAGCCCTGGGTCGACTCAGCCTTCAAGAAGCGCGGCATCTCGCCGGAGGAATTCTGGCGCAACGCCGGGCTGCCGGAATTCCGCTACCCCGACCCCAACGGAACCAGGTTCGCCAATGGTGCACCGCCGCCTGCTCCGCAGGTGATCGAGGGCACCCCCGAGCACCCCGGGCCGGCCGTCGCACCCGGATCGCCGTGTTCCTACGCACCGGCTGCGGGCATGTTCCCGACCCCGGGCAACCCGCTGCCATGCGCCAACCTGGACCCGAATGATGGCCCGTTCGGTCGCAGCGGACCGTACCCGGGCCCGACCGATGTGTTGGTCTCGCCGGCAAACCCCGATGGCATCCCGTCCTCGCCGGGCATCTCGATCGCGGGCCGTCCGGGCGAGACACCGCCGGTGGTCCCTGGTACCCCGGTCCCAATGCCCGACGCCAACCCCGGCGGGCGTTCCGAGCCGATGGGCCCGATCGCCGGTCCGGCTCCCGCCAACCCGGGCGCGGCACCGCCGCCGGCACCCCGGGCACCCGGTCCGCCGGCTCCGCCCGGACCCGGCAACCAGCTACCGGCACCGTTCATCACGCCCGGCGAAGGTGGCAACAGTCAGCCTGGTGGCGGCGGTGGCGCAAGAGGGAGTGAGCGGCCGTGAGTACCGTCTTTGATGTTCGCAACCTGCGACTGCCGGAGCGGTCCCGGTCGACGATGATCGTCGGTTCGCTGCTGCTGGCGCTGGCGCTGGTGGCCGGCTTCGGGGGCATGCAGCTCTTCCGCAAGCTGAACAGCACCAGTGTCGTCGCCTACTTCCCGCAGACCGACGCGCTGTACCCCGGCGACGCGGTACAGATCATGGGTGTCCGGGTGGGCGCGATCGACAAGATCGAGCCGGCCGGCGACAAGATGAAGGTCACCCTGCACTTCAACAACAAGTACAAGGTGCCCGCCGACGCCAAGGCGATCATCTTGAACCCGACGCTGGTGGCATCGCGGACCATTCAGTTGGAGCCGCCGTACCGGGGCGGGGCGGTGCTGGCCGACAAGGCCGTGATCCCGGAGGAGCGCACCGAGGTCCCGGTCGAGTGGGACACGCTGCGTAACGATGTCACCAACATCATCAACAAGTTGGGTCCGACGGCCGAGCAGCCGAAGGGGCCCATCGGTGACGCCATCGAATCGTTCGCCGATGGACTGTCTGGCAAGGGCCAGGAGATCAATACGGCGTTCAACAGCCTGTCGGATGCGCTGACCGCACTGAACAAGGGCCGCGGGGATTTCTTCGCGGTGGTGCGCAGCTTGTCGTTGTTCGTCAAGGCGCTGGACCACAACGACCAGCAGTTCGTCGCGCTGAACCATGACCTGGCCAAGTTCACCAGCAACCTGAACAGCACCGACCAGGCACTGGCAACGGCTACCGACCAGTTCTACGCCACCATGACGATCATCAAGGCGTTCCTGAACCAGAACGCAAAGCCGTTGGTAAAGAGCATCAACAACGTGGCCGAGGTGACCACGGCGATCACGCAACCGGATGCATTGGACGGTTTCGAGACCGCGCTGCACATCCTGCCGAATGTGCTGGCGGGTGTGGACGAGATCTACCACCCGGCGCAGGGCATGGTCCTCGGTTCCCCGGTTATCGTGAACTTCGCGAACCCGATGCAGTTCATCTGCAGCGCGATTCAGGCGGGCAGCCGCTTGGGCTACCAGGACTCCGCGGAGTTGTGCGCGGAATACCTGGCACCGGTGGCCGACGCGATCAAGTTCAACTACCTGCCGTTCGGTATCAACATCTGGACCAACGCGTACACCACGCCCAAGCAGATCGCCTACTCCGAGCCGCGGCTGCAGCCGCCACCGGGGTACAAGGACACCACCGTCCCGGGCATCTGGGTGCCTGACACCCCGACGTCACACCGCAACACCCAGCCGGGCTGGATCACCGCGCCCGGGATGCAGGGTGTGGAGCCCGGTCATGACACGGCGCGACTGCTGACCCCGGAGTCGCTGGCGCAGTTGATGGGTGGCCCCGACCCGGCCCCGGTCGACTCGCAGTATCAGACGCCGCCTGGCCCGCCGAACTCCTACGACGAGTCCGCCGGTCCGCTGCCGTTCATCGGTCTACCTGCGGGTCAGGCGCCGATCGCGCCGCCCCCGCCGGGCCCGAACGTGATTCCGGGGCCGGTGGCACCGATGGCGCCGCGAGGTGACGGCTGATGAGACGGAGGACAGCGATGAACACGGTCAGCCGCCGCGGCTGGCAGGCGCTGGTGCTGCTGATGGCCGCCCTGACGCTGACGTCCTGCAGCAGCTGGCGCGGAATCGCCAACGTGTCGTTGCCGGGTGGTCCGGGTAGTGGTGCCGGTGCCTACACGGTGTATGTCCAGGTGCCGGACACCCTGGCGCTCAACGGCAACAGCCGCGTCCTGGTCGCCGACGTCTTCGTCGGCGCGGTCGAGCGGATCGAGCTCAAGAACTGGGTCGCCACGCTGAAGCTGAAGCTGAACAAGGACGTTCATCTGCCGCGCAACGCCACGGCGAAGATCGGCCAGACCAGCTTGCTGGGTTCGCAGCACATCGAGTTGAAGGCACCCGACAACCCGGAGGGTGAACTCCGCAACGGCGACACGATCGGACTGAGCAACTCGACGTCATACCCGACGATCGAACGCACGCTGGCCGGGCTGGCGCTGTTGCTGCAGCGCGGTGGGTTGTCGGATCTGGACACCATCACCACGGAGTTCGCCGCGCTGTCCACCGGGCGGGCCGACCAGATCCACGCGTTCCTGACCAAGCTGGACACGTTCATCGGCAACCTCAACGACCAGCGTGAGGACATCACCCGGGCGATCGACTCGAGCAACCGGTTGCTGAGCTACTTCGGTGCGCACAACGACAGCATCGAGAAGGCCCTGACGGACTTCCCGCCGCTGTTCAAGTACTTCAACGCGCAGCAGGGGATCTTCATCAACGCGGTCGAGGCGCTGGGCGCGATGGGCACCCAGGTCAACCAGCACATCGCACCCACGCGGTCCGACCTGCACAAGGTCTTGACGTCATTCCAGTGCCCGGGACGGGAACTGCGGAAGGCGTCGCCGTACCTGCCCGACCTGTTGCAGGTGATGATCACCGCGCCGTATCACGTCGACGGTGCCTTCAAGGCCGTCCGCGGCGACTTCATCAACACCTCGCTGGTGGTTGACCTCACCTACGCGTCCATCGACAACGCGATCCTGACCGGAACCGGTTTCTCCGGGATGCTGCGGGCGTTGGAGCAGTCCTTCGGCCACGACCCGGCGAAGATGATTCCGGACGTTCGGTACACGCCGAACCCGGCTACCGCACCCGGCGGTCCGTATGTGGAAAGGGCTGACCGGAATTGCTGAAACCTCAGATCAAGCGTCAACTGGTCATCTTCAGCGTCTTGACCGCTGTGGCCCTGCTGGTGTTGGGCGTTTACTACCTGCGGTTGCCGACCTTGGCGGGCGTGGGCCAGTACTCGCTGAAGGCGGATCTTCCCGAGGCGGGCGGCCTGTACAAGACCGCGAACGTCACCTACCGGGGCACCATCATCGGCCGGGTCACGAGCGTCGAACCGACCGAGACCGGTGCGCAGGCCACCTTCCAGATCTCCAGCAAGTACAAGATCCCCGTCGACGCCAGCGCCAACGTGCACTCGGTATCAGCGATCGGTGAGCAGTATCTGGATCTGGTGTCGACCGGTAACCCGGGTCAGTACCTGAAACAGGGCCAGACCATCACCACGGGCACCGTCCCGGCGGCGATCGGGCCGGCGCTGGACACCGCCAACCGCGGGCTTGCGGCTTTGCCGGCCGGCAAGATCTCGGCCCTGCTCGACGAGACCGCGACGGCCGTGGGCGGGCTGGGCCCGTCCCTGCAGCGCCTCGTCGATGCGACGCAGGCCATCGTTGGCGACTTCAAGACGAACCTCGCCGATGTGGACGACATCGTGGAGAAGTCGGCGCCGATCATCGAGAGTCAGACTCAAACCGGTGACGCCATTCATCAATGGGCGCGCAACCTGAACGTTCTGGCCAGTCAGGCGGCCAGCCGAGAAGACACGGTGAAACACATCGTCTCTGAGCTGCCGCCGCTGATCGACCAGGTGCACACCGTGTTCAGCGAGACCAAGGACAGCCTGCCGCAGGTGATGGCCAACATGGCGATCCTGACCGAGATGGCCAAGCGCTACAACCGGAACACCGAGCAGGTGTTGGTGTTCCTGCCGCAGGCCGGCTCCATCATCCAGACGGTGAGCTCGACCTACCCCGGTCGCGCATCCTTGGGCGTGGCACTCGGGGCGTTCCCCGGACCGATCTTCCCGGTGCCGGTTCCGGGCCTGAGCCTGAACACCCCACCGCCGTGTCTGACCGGCTATCTGCCGGCATCGGAGTGGCGGGCGTTCGCCGACACCAGCCCTGCCGAGCTGCCCGACGTCTCCTGCCGGATTCCGCAGGACACCCCGGCCAACAACGTGCGCGGCGTGCGCAACATCCCGTGTGTGGACGTGCCCGGTAAGCGGGCTCCCACACCGAAGGAATGCCGCAGCGACAAACCGTACGTCCCGCTGGGCACCAACCCCTGGTACGGCGACCCGAACCAGATCCGGAACTGCCCGGCCCTGGGCGCTCGCTGTGACCAGCCGGTCGAGCCGGGTCACGTGATTCCGGCGCCGTCGGTCAACACCGGCCTGAATCCGCTACCTGCGGATATGGTCCCGGCAACCCCCCCGCCGACCAGCGACCCGCTGTCTCGGCCGGGTACCGGTAGCGTGCAGTGCAACGGGCAACAACCGAACCCCTGCATCTACACCCCCGGTGGGGGGCCAGCCGCGATCTACAATCCGCAGAGTGGCCAGGCGGTGGGGCCAGACGGCGTCGAATACTCCGTCGAGAACTCGATGAACATAGGAGACGACGCATGGAAGGGGATGCTGGCACCGTTCCGCTGAGCACGGACGAGGACCAGCAGACCGCAGAGACCTCGGCTGAGGACGCTGACAACGCGGTGGCGGACACGGAGCAGGAAGCTCCGGAGGAGTCGACCGACTCGGTGGCGGTAGACGCCGGACCGGCACCGTCGCGTCTCGGCCGTCGCCAGCAGGCGGGTATCTGTGTGCTGTTACTGCTGTTGGCAGCCGGCCTGGTGGCCGCGGGATTCGTTGGGTTACGTGACCACGCGACAAGCCAGCAACTGGCCCGCGACAACGCCGAAGCCCTTGAGGCGGCCAAAGCCTGTGTACTCGTGACCCAGGTCCCGGACACCGGCGATGTGTCGCTGTCCCAGGAGAAGATGCTCAACTGTGCGGCCGGGGAGTTCCGCACCCAGGCAGCGCTGTACGCCCAGATTCTTCCGCCCGCCTATCAGGCGGCGAAGGTCCACGTCGAGCTGACCGAGATGGGCGCCGCGGTGGAGCGCAACAACCCCGATGGCTCGGTCGACATCCTGGTGGCCTTCCGGATCAAGGTCGACAACATCGAGGCCAAGGGCCGAGAGGTCGGTTACCGGCTGCGCGTCCAGATGGTCCGCGATGACGGCCAGTACCGGATCGGCAGGCTCGACCAGGTGGCCAAGTGACCGACACAGTGGCCGACCCGCCGCGTCCCGAGCCGGCCAGGTGGAAAACCCGCGCCACGGCATTGGGAATCGACCTGCTGCCGGGGTCGGCCGTGATGGTGACCATGGGCATGGCCGCGCTGTGCTTCCCGTCCGGTGGACTGTGGCGGTGGCTCGCGACCATGGTCGGCGCCCTGGCATTCCTGGCTACCGAGGTCAACCGGATTATTCTGCCGGCGCTCAAGGGGTGGAGCCTCGGCCGCGCGTTCACCGGAATCGAAGTGGTGCGCGGCGGTGAAGGGTCTGCCCCGGCTGTCGGCGTGGGCCGACTGTTGCTGCGCGAGATTGCGCACCTGCTCGACACCGTGCCGGTTCTACTGGGCTGGCTCTGGCCGTTGCGGGACCGACGGAGACGCACCTTCGCCGACGTGCTGGCGCGTACCGAGGTTCGTCCGGCCGTAGAGCGGCAGCCACCGACAAACATCCGATCCGTCACGGTTGCGGTGTTCGTGGCCGCAGCCGCCCTGAGCCTCGTCGCCGCCGGCACGGCGTACTCCGTGGTCTACCAGAATGATCACAAGTCGGATCTGGCCCAAGCCGAGATCGCCCGGCAGGGCCCGAAGATCGTGGCGGACATGTTGTCCTACGACCCCGAGACTCTGCAGGACGATTTCGATCGCGCGCAGTCGTTGGCCACCGAGAAGTATCGCCAGCAGCTGGTTCCTCAGCAGGACGCGATCCGCGACGCCAACCCCGTTCCGAACTTCTACCGGGTGACCGATGCAGCGGTGCTCAACTCCGCCCCGCATCGCGCCACCATGCTGCTGTTCTTGCAGGGCCAGCGCGGCACCCCGGGCAAGGAACGCCTGATCAGCGCTACCGTCCAGGTGATGTTCGTGCAGAAATCGGGAATCTGGCGCGTCGACGATCTCGCTGTCGTCAGCAAGCCGCTGCCCGCCGAGGGGGACAGATGAGCCCGCGCCGCCGCGTGCCCACCGAAGGGCAACCGCTGTTCGTCGACCGGGCGGTGCCACGGCGCAGACGGCTGCCGGTGGTGATCGCGAGTTCGCTGGTGGTGACTGCTGCCGCCGTCGCGGTGTGCGCTGCGACGTTGGTGACCCACGAACAACACCGGCGGACGGTGCTGCGCAATCTCGAGGCACGGGACGCGGTCGCATCGTTCATGACGATGTTCACCTCGCCGGACCCGTTCCACGCCAATGACTACCTCGCCAGTGTCATGGACCATGCCGTCGGCGACTTCGCCCAGCAGTACCAGGAGAAGGCGAATCAGATCCTGATCGCCGTGGCGCGCAGCGAGCCGACCACCGGGACGGTGACCGCGGCCGGTGTTGAACGGTGGAACGACGATGGCAGCGTCAGTCTGCTGGTGGCCGTCGAGAACAGCGGAAAGTCACCGGACGGAAAGCACGACGTCAAGGTGGCAACCCGCTGGCTCGCGACAGCGCAGAAGGAAGGGGACCAATGGAAGATCAGCAATCTGAACCAGGTGCTGTGACCGACGAGTCCTCCGGGGCCGAGGTCGATCCGGAGATCGATCCCTCCGCTGAACCTACGGACGACCTTGAGTCGACAGCCGAGGGCACCGAGGCGGAGTCGGAGACCGAAGCCGAGGCCGCGACCGAGGACACGGTCGAGGCCGATCCGGTGGAGGACAAGCGCCCTGGCCGGCGCAAGTTCGGTGTGCGGCTTGCGGTTGCGGTCTCGGCGGCGGCATTCGTGGGCGCCGCCGCGTTCGCGGGTGCCGCAGCCCAGCCGTATCTCATCGACCGGGCAGAGGTGGCGACCAAACTCGACATCGCCCGGACCGCGGCCAGGGCGATCCACACGCTGTGGAACTACACCCCGGAAAACATGGATTCCCTTCCGGATCGGGCCTCGGTCTATCTCAGCGGCGACCTGGAAGCCCAGTACCGCAAGTTCATAGACGCGATCGCGGACAGCAACAAGCAGGCGAGGGTCACCGACACCACCGAGATCGTCGGAGCGGCCGTCGAGACCCTCGATGGTCCCGAGGCGACGGTGATCGTTTACACCAACACCACGGCAACCAGTGAACTGAGCAAATCGATCCCGCAGATCAAGTACCTGACCTATCGGCTGTTCATGAAGCGCGACCAGAACCGATGGGTGGTCACCCGGATGCCCACCATCACCTCGCTCGACCTCACTCCACGTCTCCAGGGCTAGCGCAGGCCGGGCGAAGGTAGCGGGGGAGCATGCCGATCGCGTCGCCGTTGTCGCAGCGGCGCACCGTGGTCGCGTTGCTTCTGCTCACCTTCGCCACGGGTCTGGTCGACGCGGTCAGTGTGTTGGTGCTCGGGCGGGTGTTCGTGGCGAACATGACCGGCAATGCGATCTTCCTGGGGTTCCTGTTCGTCCCCGGTACCGGGTTCGATCTGACCGCCGCGGTCGTCGCGGTCGCGGGCTTCCTTCTCGGCGCGGTCATCGGGGGGAGGCTGTTTCGGATCTTCGGGGAACAGCGACCCCGGGACTGGATCAGCATTGCGCTCGGTCTGGAGGCGGTGATGCTGTTGGTGCTGGCCGCCCTCGCCGGAATGGGTGTGTTGCACTACGACGGCACCAGCAAGTTGCTCTTGATCGCAGGCCTCGCGGTCGCCTTCGGTGTGCAGAACTCGACCGCCCGCCAATTTGGCATCCAGGAGCTCTACACCACGGTGCTCACCTCGACGATCGTCGGTATCGGGGTGGACAGCCGGTTGGCCGGTGGGACCGGCGAACGCGGAAAGCTACGCTACGGCGTCGTCTTCGTGATGATCCTCGGCGCCGTCGTCGGCGCGACGTTGACCCCCATCGTCGTGGCGCCGATCATCGCCATGGCAGGGGCAGTGGTACTGGTCAGCCTGGCGCTATTCCGGTACGGCTAGCGGCTTCCGCGCGCCGAACGGGCTCATGCCCCGCCGTACTCCGGGCGCAGAATCGAGCTGAGCGCCGAAAGCGGGATGTGCGCCTGGACGTTGCCGCCGTCCATGTACCACTGCATCTGGTTGTACTGGATCGGACTGTCATGGCTGACCGGGTAGTCGGGCATGTACAAGATCAGCTCATCGGGGGTGAGCGCCCAAGACCGGTAGCCCCCGGAGAAGGCCTTGTCGGGCGTGAAGCGCTCCGGGACGAACGGGTAGTCCCCCGGGCGGTGTTCCCAGAACGCGCGGTCCAGCGCCTCTACGATGTAGGGCTCGCCGAGCTGCGGGATCATCGCCAGCGGGTCGATGCCGGGCTTGGTGATGTCAGCCAACTGCAGCTGCCGGCCACCGGCCCCCATGTCGAACGTGAAAGTCCGGTAGGCGTTGTTGATGTACGGGCCGTCGGAGTGGTAGTCCTCGTGGAAGACCGCGGTCAACGCGTTGCCGTGCTGGAAGATCTGGTAGTTCTCGTTCCCCCAGCTGTCAGCGACCATGGAGGCGCCCTTGCTGCGCCAATTGGCGAACAGCTTCGACAGGTAGTCGCGGATCGGAGGCCCGGCGACCGGGTGGTCGACCAGATCTCCGGGCACCGCCATCCGGATATAGCGGGTGGCCAGCCGCTCGGAATGCACGTCGGTGGCGCAGTACTGCCCGTCCCAGTTGCCGCCCAACCCGCTGCAGAACGACGGCGCCGAAGCGTCGGCCGCGGGCGCCGCAGATACCGCAAGTGCCGCTGCCAGCAATCCCGTCAATAGCCGGGTCGCCCACATAGCTTCTCTCCTAAGGCAATTCGACTTTGCTCGCCAGCCACCGGCCGTCGACCTTCTGCATCGTCATCTTCATTCGGGTGCGGTCTACCCGCGGGTCGGGACGCGTGGTGTTGGTGATCGTCTGGTTGACCATCAACAGGACCACCACTTTGTCTGTGGAACTGGACTGAACGGCCGACTCCACCACGGTGCCCTGTGCAGTCGCCTTGTTGTCGATCAGCAGCTGCCGAAGCTGGACGCTGGCCTTGGTGTAGGTGTCCTTGAACTCCCCGGTGGCACCGTTGAGCACGGTAGAGAAGTCATCGTCGACCTTATTCGAGTCGATGCTGGTCAACACCTGGGCGTAGTCCACCGCTGCATCGCGTCCAGCGGCTTGCGCCGCGGAGATCCGATGCTGTTGCCACAGTTGCCATCCAAGACCGATGACCAACCCGAACACGGCCAGATAGGTGGCCGCGATCGGCAACAGGTCCCGACGTCTGCGATCCGGCGCGGAGGCTTTCTCCACCGGGGTGGCCACGACCGCCTCTTCGACGGCCTTCGACTCCGGCTCTACCGCCGTGGATTCCACGTCCTCGGGCGTGGCTTCGGTGGTCGGTTCGTCGGCGGTGCTCACCGCGATATCTCCTTGAGCATCAGCGAGGCGGTTCGATCAACAGTGGCGGACCGCCGTACGGGGTGGGAATGGTGTAGCGGCCCTTGGGTGTCGGATCCGTGGTCGCCGCCAGGTCCGCACCCGGTGGCGGGCCCGCGGTGTCATCGCCCGGCGGACGTGGCGCGTTATGGGCACCGCGCACCAGCACGGACTGATCGGTGTCCCGGCAGTAGCCATAGAGGAACGGTTCCGGGTAGTCCGCCTGCGACGGGGGCCGCCGGGGTGTTCCGTAGTCGCAGGTGTAGCGCGGATAGATATCGACCGTCGCCCACATCCCATCCTCATGGATGGCCGAGCTGAGCGCCTCAACCGTCGACCCCCGGTAGTTGGGGAAGAGTGCGTTGAGCGCCGGAGTCCGCACGTAGAGCAGCTGAGCCGGGGTGACCAGATTGCCCAGCAGGCCCACCATAGTGTCGGAGTTGTCGTCGAAGAGCCCGTCGACCTGCGTCAGCATCCCTGGCGCCTGGTCCACCAGTCGGTGGTACCCACCGATCATCGGGTTGATGCCCTTGAGCACCTTGTCGAGGTTGTTCGACGTTGCGGCCATGCCGTTGTTGACGTCGCTGAGCATGGTCAGCACGACCCGGCTCGACTTCAGCAGGCTCACTGTCTCCGGCAGCACCGAATCCAGCGTGGACAGCAGGAACGACCCGCCGTCGACGATGTCGGTCAGCTTGCGCGGGCCCTCGTCGGAGAGGCTGAGTTCGGACTTGATCAGATCGAGTTTGCGCGGATCGGTCTGGGCCAGCATGCCGTCCGCGTCGGCGAGCAACTGCGAGATCGGAATCGGAGTCGTCGCGCGATCCCGGGAGACCACGCTGCCGGCGGACAGGAACGGACCGGAGCTCGACGGGGGCTCGAAGTCGATGTACTGCTCGCCGGCGGCCGACAGGCCGGAGACGCGCACGGGACTGGCCGCAGGAATCTTGACCTTCGAGTTGATGTTGGCGACCGCGTCTACGCCGTTAGGCGTGACGCGCAGTGACTCGATCCGGCCGACCGGGACGCCACGCACCGACACGTCCTGATTGGTGAGCAGGCCGCCGGAATCGGGCAGTGCGATGGTGATTTGGTAAGTGGATCGGGCCGGATTCACCCGCAGTGCGCCCACCAGCAGATAGGACACCGCCACCACCAGGGTTGTCGCCAACGCGAGCCCGGACAGCAGGTTCTTCCGCCGGTAGCCGGCGCGGACCAGGGCTACGATCTGGCGACTGAGTGCGTCGATCATGGCGTCGGCCTCGGTATCAGCGGGCCGGGCGCGGAATCTTCCATCTCGACCTCCGCCGGTGTGGGCGGTATCGGTGGACCAACCGCCGTCCACGGAGCCTGGCCCATGTCGGTGTCCGGGCCGCGACCCACCACCCGCTCTTGTAGCCGCCACAGCGCGTACTTGATCGATCCGGCCATCTTTGCCCAGTCGTAGCGCTTCGGGCCGTGGAAGGCCGGGTCGCCCTTGAACCCGGCGTCGGGCATCGAACCCCACACCAGGCGGTCGACGCTGGCGTGCACCGAGACACCCGAACCGGCCGTCATTTTGATGAACGGGGCCATAAGCCGGTTCAGGGCGGCCAGGCTGGTGCTGGGATCGGTGGCCACGTCATTCCAGGCGCCGGCGAGGATGTTGGCGTCCTTGATGAAGCTATGTCCGGAATCGTCGGTCCCGGCGATGGACGGGAACCGGGCCAGCTGTCGGCTGGTCGCACCCAGTTGCTCGACCAGGTCGGCGATCTGGCTGGTGTTGTCCACCAGCGTGTCGGTCGCCGGTCCCGCCGCGTTGAGCACGTCGGTGAGCGCGGCGCTGCGGGAATCGAGCTGGTCGGCGAGCCGGCTGGTCTCGCGCAGTGCCGTCTCGATCTCACCGGAGCGGGCGTTGAGCTTGGCCAGTAGATCGTTGGACTGGTTGATCAGCTTTCCGAACGCCTTGCCCTGGTCACCGGTTGCCTTCCCGGCGCCGTTGACGATATTGGTGAAGTTCTGCACGGCGCCGCCGTTTACCAGCAGCGCCGCCGAGCTCAGCACCGATTCCACGGTGGCAGCCGACATGGTGGACTCCAGTCCGATGGCATCGCCGCCCTTCAGCAGCGGCGCCGACTGGTCGACCGGGACCGGCGGCTTGATCGCCACGAACACATCGCCGAGCGGAGTCGCCGACCGCAATTCAGCGGTGCTGCCCACCGGAATTCGGACACCGTCCATGATCCGAAGCGTGGTGACCGCGGTGTAGTTGCGCGCGACCATCGACTCCATCTGGCCGATGTCGGCGCCGGAGAGCTTCACCTTGGCGTGCCCAGGCAGGTTGAGCGCGTTCGCGAAAACCGCGGTGATCAGATATCCACCACTGCCGATACCAGGAGCCGGCAGCGGGAGGCTGTCCAGGCCACTGGTGCCGCAGCCCACCGCTGATGACGCGACGACCGCACTGCACAGCAGTGCCATGGCGGTCCTCGGTGTCCGCTTCGATCGTGATGTCACGGCTACTGTCCCATCATCGAAAGGCCGTCGAGGACATAGGTGAGGCCGAAGTCCGGACCGTAGTCGGCCAAGGTTCCCGTGCCGCAGCCCAATTGCCGCAGATGCATCATGTTGCACAGTTCCTTGGTGCTTTGGCTGTCGACGAGGATCTTGTCGACCAGGGCGTGCAGGCGGACCGCCCCGTTGTTGGTGTCGACGGCGTTGTAGAGGTTCTCCATCGTCAGCGGCAACACGTTGATGAGCTCCGCCAGGTCACGCTGCTTCTCGACGAGGGTGGTCACGGCGGTATCGCCGTTGAGGATGCTCTGCTTGAGGTTGTCGCGGTTGGCCTGCAGCAGCGATGTCGCCTGGGTGACGATCTCGTTGAACTTGCGGCCCGTGCGCCCGGTCCCGAAGTCCTCGTTGGCAAGCATTTGACTCAACTGACGTGTGGTGGAGCCGAATTGACGCAGCTTCGCATCATTGCGGGCCGCCGCGTCCATCAGCGAGCTGAGATTGGTGATGATCGTGGTCAGCTGATCGCCGGTCGCCTCACCCTGGTCGGAGCTGAGCCGCAATGCCCGGGACAACTCGCTCAGTGCCGATTTGATCTTCTCGCCGTTGCCGTCGGCGATGTCGGCGCCGGCGTTGATCACGTCGGCCACGGGCCCATTGCCTTTGCCGTCGCCGCCGAGTGATTTGGACACCTTGTCGAGCATGTCCAGCACGCGATCGAATGCCACCGGTGTCCGGGTGCGGTTCAGCCCGATGGTGGTTCGGTCGGCCAACACCGGGCCGCCCGAATACGCCGGGGTCAGCTCGATCTGCCGCGCGGTGAGGATCGAGGTGTTGATGGTCACGGCATTCACGTCGGCAGGGACCTTCACCCCGCGGTCGACGGTGAACTCCGCCTCAACGTATTCGCCCTTCGGCGTGACCTTCTTGACCTTGCCCACCGGCATGCCGAGCACGGCGACCACGTTGCCTTCGTACAGCCCTGCGGCGCTGTCGAATTGGGCGGTGACGGTGATGTGTCCGCCGAACGGGTTGAGGTGCGAGCCGGCCACGACCGCGATGATCAGTGCACCGGCGAGCAGCGTTGTCACCAGCGCCATGACGCGACGACGGCTCTTTCGGGCTGCTACCGGCTGGGGCTCGCGCGTCGCGGAGTCGATGTCCGTCGGCTCCTCGATCGGATCGTCTGCCGCGGTGGTCGGTGTCGCGCTCATTTGCAGTCCTTGAAGTACTCGATCATGCCGAACTGCTTGGCGCGGCCGCTGATGGCGCACATCCACGAGTCGATCGCAATGCCGTTGCCGGCGAAGAACTCGATGCCCGGGCCGTAACCGGTGGCGTTGGTGATACCGCGCAGGGTTGGTGGCGCCGACTGGATCAGACTGCGCAGCAGGTCGTCGTGCTGGCCGAGCATGTCCGAGAGCGCCCGCAGGTTGACCAGCATGTCGTCGAGCATCGATCGGTCGGTGACCACGACGTTGTTGAGTTGGCCCACCAGGC
Organism: Mycobacterium sp. SMC-14; assembly: GCF_046250075.1. Classification (NCBI taxonomy): domain Bacteria; kingdom Bacillati; phylum Actinomycetota; class Actinomycetes; order Mycobacteriales; family Mycobacteriaceae; genus Mycobacterium; species Mycobacterium sp. SMC-14. Next base: position 135,574 of record NZ_CP176429.1, read on the forward strand.
TGGTCAGCGCGGCCAGCATGGCGTGGAAGGTGTTCTGCCGTGCCACCAATTCCCCGAGGAAGTCCTGACCCTGATCAACCAGGTTTCCCAGATTCGTCTGCTGGTTGCGCAGCGTGTTGGCCACCCGCTGGGTGCTGGCGAGCAGGGTGCCGAGCTGATCGCGTCGATCGGCGGTGATCTTGGACAGCGCATGCAGATTGGCCATCGCCTGCGGAATCACCGGGGGCAGTCCGCTCAGCTGTTGGCCGAGTACGGCCAGGGACTGCCCGAACTGGTCGGAGTCAATCTGGTCGAATGTGGTGGTGGCGTCCTCCAGCAGGGACTCCAGCGAGTAGGGCACCTCGGTGTGGGCGAGGTTGATCCGTTTGCCGGGCAGCGAGCCGGGGCCGTCGGGCTCAAGCTTGAGATACCGCGACCCGAGGATCGTCATCACCTGGATCTTGGCCCGGGTGTCCTTACCGAGCGGGACGTCGTTGCGCACGGTCAGCCCGGCCACCACGTGATCCCCGGCGAGTCGCATGCTCGTTACCCGGCCCACCTCGATGCCGGCGACCATGATCGGGTTGCCGGGGGCCAGCGCGGCCGCCTGGGCGAACTCGGCGGTGTAGCGGGAATAGCCGAAGCCGATCAGCTTGACGAACAGTGCCCCGGCTACCACGATCCCCACCATGGCCAGTGCCCCGAACCCCAGCCACGTGGTGTTGTAGGACTCCAGCGGTCGGGTGCGCCACTCGCGGAAGAACTTCTTGGCCCGTGCGGTCATGGCGCTCCACCCATGGCGCCATTCCTCCTCATCGCTTCGCTCTGCATCGTCATGGCGCTATCCATCGACTGTGTTCCTGCATCGGGGCGAGTGCCATGCCAGGTTCTCCCGGGTTATCGGCCGAGCATTGCCGGGGGTGGCTGCGTTGACGATGATCGTGGTGATGTCGTTGAAGCCGGGGAAGAATCCCGTGGCGTTCAGGTCGCAGAGGTAGGCGTTGCCGTAGGCGCCATCCCCGAATGCCCGGCCCAGGCCCTTGAGCATCAGCGGCAGGTTGGCACCGGTGAACGCCAACTGCGGTTCGATCCCGGCCATGTGCTTGGTGAAACCCGGCTCCCGGTTGATCATCTCTTCCAAGGATGGGAAGACCTCGTCGGCGATCCGTGCGAGCTGCCGAGTCGTCTGAGCCAAGGAACCGACCGAGGACTGCAACGCCGGGCGGCGCGAGTCCAGATCGGTGACCGCTCGGCGGGCCTGGGTCAGGGCGTGGTCCAACTGATCGTTCTGTCCGGCGATGGTGCCGGTAAGCCTGTTCAGGCTGGTGATGAGGTCCCCCAGCACCTCGTCGCGCCCGGCCAGCGTCGCGGTCAGCGTTGACGACTGATCCACCAGCGCGGTGATCGAGGCCTGGTCGCCCGACAGCGACTCCAGGACACCCCGGGTCAGATCGTCGGCCTGCTTGGGGTCCAGCAGCGACATCAACGGTTTGAAGCCGTTGAGCAGGGCGCCGACGTCGAAGGACGGATCGGTCTGCTCCACACTGATCACGCTGCCGCGGGGCAGCTCTTCGCTGGTACCGAGTGTGCCCAGCGACAGCCCGAGATAACGCTGGCCGATGATGTTCTGGTACGTCACCGAGGCGACGGTGTTGCCGTACAGCTTCTGGTCGTTCTGGACGATGAACGAGACTTTCGCCAGCTTCCCGTCCAGGGCGACCTTCTCCACCCGGCCCACCCGCACCCCAGCCATCCGGACATCGTCGCCCTCGCGCAGGCCGTATACATCGGTGAACATGGCTGCGTACGGGGTCGTGGATCCGGCCACATCGCGGCGCAGCGTGGCATAGACCAGCCAGGTCAGCACCGTCGAAACGACCATGAAGATGGAGAGGCCGATCAGCGGTCCGCGGAATGTCACTTGTGGCCTCCCGTGTTGGCGGGGCCGGCTGGGGCCCAAGAGACGGCGTTGCCCCGCGCGACCGGGCCGAGCAGCAACTGCGTGGCCACCGATGCCGGCTCGCGTTGCCCGGTGATCAGACCGAGCTGATTGCGCTCGGCCTGGCTGCCGACCGGTCCGACGTTGCCGCCGAAGGACGCCGGCGCCGCCGGCTGCCACTCCGGTGCGTGGGGTTGGGCCGGGATCGGCGGGCTCGGCGGGGGCGGGGGAGCAGGGTCAAGCGGGTCGGCGTTGCTGGGAACCCGCGGGAAGGGCCCGGTCCACCAGGGCAGCGGCGGGTTGGTGTCCTCCAGGCTGCGATTCGGGTTGACCAGGGGCGGTCCGACGGCACGGAGGTTCCCATCCGGGCCGATCTCGGTGCCTGCCGGCGGCTCGAGGCCGGCCGGGAAGTGGTAGTTCTGCGGCAGCAGTGTCTCGGGCAGTTCGGGCCGTACCGAGATCATCGGCGCGGTGTAGCAGCTCGGTCCCTTCACGTCGCCGTACTGCGGGCAGTCCGCCCGGGTGTAGGTGTGCAGCGGGGTGAAAGACAGGTTGGCCCGCATGTTCCGGGTGATCAACTTGGGATCGTAGAGCTGGTCGAAGAACTTGTCGGAGAGCCGATTGACCCTGGTGAAGATCGGGACGTACTTGTCGGCGTTGTTGGCCAGCACGCCGATGACGGGCGTGAGGTCGTGGGTGATCTGGATCAGTTGGTCGATGTGATTGTCGAGGGCTTCCCGGGCCACACCCACGGTGTGCTGGCCACCGGAGACCAACGAGGCCAACTCGGCCCGCTTCTGGGCGAACGCGCGCATCGGTTCGACGGCCTGGTGCAGCGCGTCGACGAGGTCGGGAGCGGTGGACTGCAGGCCATGGGTGGCATCGAGCAGGGCCGAGACGGTCGACGGTCCGGGCTCGGTGGCGACGATGCTGTTGAGCTGATCGAGCAGGCGGGACATCTGCCCTGCCGTGTTGAGCAATTTGACGCGGCGGTTGTCGGTGGCCGCGCCGACGGCGGCCAGGATGCCCAGACTGTGGTCTTCGCGCCCGCGGCCGGTGGCCGCGAGTATGTCGCGCAGTTTGGACACGGTGGTCTGGAAGATCACCGTCGACAGTTCACCGTTCTCGGCGATGTGGCTGCCGTTGCGGATGGTGGGCCCGCCGTTGCCGGAATCGACCAGCTGAATGGACGAAACCGCGAAGACGTTGGACGGCACCACTCGGGCGGTCACCGAGCTCGGAATGTCTTTGGCGTAATCGGGTTTGAGGTTGATGTGTACGTAGTTGGGTTTGCCGTAGGCGGCCGGGATCACGTCGGTGACGCTGCCGACCAACAGCCCGTGGTACTTGACGTCGGACTGGGCGGGCAGCCCGTCGCCGACGTTGATCAGGTCGGCCACCACCCGCACGTAGGAGTTGAGCATGCCGGTGGACTTGGCCAACAGGCCTCCGGTGGTCAGCGCGATCACCAGCAGGACCGCGATCCCCGCGCCCAGCAGTTGGTGTTCGGAGGGGCCGCGTCCGTCGGTGTCCAGCGAATTGGTCATGTCAGCCACCGAACCTTGCGCCGGCGTCGATGCTCCACAGCGCCATCGTCAGCAGCATGTTGACCATGATCACGATCGTGATGCTGGCGCGCATGGCGCGGCCCGCGGCCACCCCGACCCCTTCGGGTCCGCCGGAGGCGTAGAAGCCGTAGTAGCACTGCACGGTAGAGGCCAGCCACACGAACACCACGCACTTGAGCACGGAGTAGACGATGTCCTTGCCGCTCAACATCATTGTGAAGTAATGCATGTATGGGCCGATGGAGCCGCCGCCGATGATGCCGGTGACCAGCTGGCAGGTCAGGTAGGTGATCGCCAGACAGGCCACGTAGAGCGGGATCACCGCGATGGTCGCGGCCAGCAGTCGGGTGGTGACCAGGAATGGAATGGGCCGGATCGCGATCGAATCGAGGGCGTCGATCTCCTCGGCGATTCGCATGGCGCCGAGCTGCGCGGTGAAGCGGCAACCGGCCTGCATCGCGAACGCCATCGAGGCCATGATCGGTGCCAGCTCGCGGGTGTTGACCAGTGAGGAGATGATGCCGGTCGCAGGCCCCAGCCCCAGCAGATTCAGAAAGTTGTAGCCCTCGATCGCCACCAGCGCGCCGGCGGTGAAGCCGAGGACGATCGCCACCCCAGCGGTGCCGCCACCCACCACGATGGAGCCGTTGCCCCAGGCGATGTCGGAGAGCAACCGCAGAAACTCTTTGCGGTAGTGACGTAGAACGGTCGGAACACCGGCCGCGGCGCGGCCGAAGAACACCAGCATGTGTCCCAAGCGGATGGTCGGCTCGGACGCCATCCGGTAGGCGCGCAGCAGCGGGCGCGCGAATGCCGGGACATAGGAGGACGCGGTCATCTCACAGCCCCGTCCGTGGGTAGAGCACGTTGTAGAGCTCGCTGATGCCGACATTGACGATCATCAGGACCAGGATCGACTCGACCACCGAAGCGTTCACCGAGTTGGCGACGCCGGCCGGACCGCCGCGGGTGGACAGTCCCTTCTGGCAGGACACCACCGCGACGATCGCGCCGTAGACCACGGCCTTGATCAGCGCGACGATCATGTCGCCGGTGGTGGCGAACGAGGAGAACGTGGCCACGAAGCTGCCTGGCGCGCCCTTCTGGAAATACACGTTGAACAGGTAGCTGGCCAAAAAGCCTACGAAGCAGGTGATTCCGGTCAGCGCTACGCCGATCATGATGGCCGCGGCGAAGCGGGGGACTACCAGCCGACGGATCACCGAGACGCCCATCACCTCCATGGCGTCGGTCTCCTCGCGCATGGTTCGCGAACCCAGGTCGGCGGTGATGGCCGACCCGACCGCGGCGGCCATCAGCATGGCCGCCACCAAGGATGCGGCCTGCCGGATGACGGCGAGCCCGGCAGCCGCGCCGGCCAGCGAAGTGGCGCCGACCTGGTTGGCCAACAGTGCGAACTGAATGGAGAGCGTGACCCCGATCGGCAATGCGACCAAAACCGTCGGCAGCACAGCGGTGTTGGCCATGAAGGCGCTCTGGCGGACGAACTCGCCCCATTGGAATCGGCCGCCGAACAGGTCGGAGAAGAAGTACTGCACGGTGCGCACCGCCAGTACGCACTGCTCGCCGACGGTGGTCAGCGAGGCCAGTGGGTGGCGGTTGACATACCCGGCGGTCCAGTCCTGGATTGCTGCCACACCGTCGAGCGGCGCCTCGGCTGCGAGGTCGCGGTCGTCCTGGGTGGTCATTTGTCGCCGATCGTGGTCGTGAGATCACCTGAGGTTGCCGAGCGCGTGTACGGCAGATGATCCATGGCGGCCACCATAGTCAGCGTTCTTACTCCGCGGTAGGGTTCGGAACTTCTCGGACCAACTGGTGGGTAGATAGAAAGGATACGCATGGCTACCAATGGGGAGGAGCTCATGGGGTCTCGCCGCGACCTTTCATCCGGACATGATGTCGGACACAATGCCCCGGCAAGGGCGCTTCAGGCAACATGACTCCGGTTATGGCGGGGTTACCGGCCAGTAGCACGCGTTTTCGTGGTTTTGGCATCCGCGTGCGGGTGGCGATGGCGATACTCGACCGGGACAAGCGCGACGCGTTGAAGGGAATCGAGACGGTGCCGAAGCGGGCAGGGTGGACCCAGATCGCTGCCACAGTCGCGTGTGCGATGGCAGTCGCCGCAGTGGTGGCACCAGATTCCGCCGTCGCCGATCCGGATCAACCGCCGGCGCTTCCAGGGTTCACCCCCGCGCCCAGCGACTGGTCTCCGCGGATGGACATCTGGCCGTACAGCACCTTCACCTATCAGGTGACGCCCGAGATGATCGGCGGCATGTCGGATTCGTGCCAGTGGTTCAACACGCAGTTCGACCCGCTGATGGGACAGATCAACGCCTTCAACGGCAACCTTGCCGACCACCGCGACGTCTACGCGGGCGTTCAGTCGCAGGCGGATGCGGTGGTGGCCAACATCGACCGGTCGACCGGCTTCTTGGGGCCACGACTTCAGCCGCTGACCATCCGCAACACGCCGGACAACTTCGGCCCCTACTCGCCGATCTACGGCGGAGAACAGCTGACCGGCGTGCTGTTTCAGCTGTCCCGCATCGCCGACAGCATGCGCAAGAAACAGCCGGCCGGCTTCGCGCGCCCCCACATCGACTCCGCGATCGGATGGGCCAACGCCTTGCGGAATTCCCGGGCCTGCACCTAGACGGCGATTGCAGGCGCGGCGCCGCCGGCCGGTCAGGTCGCCGCCATCAAGCGAGAACCCGCCGGAGCGGGTTGGGGTAGGTTCGGGGGGCGTTGCGGCCGGATGGCCCCCAGCAGGCGGACCACGAGAGGTAGTTCAGGTGTCGGACCGTGAGGACGAGCAAGCGGCCGACCACGTCGAACCGGCGGTCGAGGCCGTCGACACCGAGGCCACCGAGGTAACCGAGGCTGCCGAGTCCGCCGAGACTGCAGCCGCCGGCGAGATCGCTGAGGGAACCGACGAGCCCAAGGAACGCGGCCTGACACCGAACCGGCGGCGGATCGCCGCGGCGGTCTTGGCGCTGGGCCTGATCGGGGCGACCTACGAGGGCTGGCTGCTGTTCGCTCACCACCAGCGCACGGTTGCCGCCGAAGAGGCACTCGAGGCGGCCCAGAAGTACACCCTGGTGCTCACCAGTGTGGACCCCACCGCGATCGACAAGAACTTCGCCGAAATCCTCGACGGAGCCACCGGGGAGTTCAAGGATGTCTACAGCGCATCCAGTGAACAGCTGCGCCAATTACTGATCGACAACAAGGCGTCCGCGCACGGCACCGTCATCGACTCGGCGGTCAAATCCGCCAGCAAGAACAAGGTCGAGGTGCTGCTGTTCGTCGATCAGGCGGTGAGCAACAAGACCACCCCCCAGGCGCAGATCGACCGCAGCCGCATCGTGATCACCATGGAGAAGGTGAAAGGCCGTTGGCTGGCCGCCAAGGTGGAGATGCCCTAAGCGGTGGCGGCGGCCCGCCGCTGATCAATTGAATCCGAGCCAGCTGGGCAGCCCGCGTTCGTGCGCGTCGCACAGCACCTGTGCGGTGTCACAGGATCCGCGTGGCACCCCGGCGCCGGTCCACATTCCGCCGGAGTCGCGGCGCAGTACCACCGCCGACGAAGAACCGCCGTCGAGCAGGATGGCGTGGTCGCTGCCCAGGCCGCGGAACAGATCCTGCATGTTGTCGGGTGTGTAGTGGCCGCCCTGGAAGATATACAGCTCGTCCTTGGCTCGTGAATAGCCCACGGCGGTGCGTGCCGCGCTCGGCCCGCCGTCGTTCAGTTGCCCGGTGACGCCCGGGGCCAGCAATCCCAGTCCGCTCACCGCGACGAACCGGTCCCCGCGTTCCACCAGGCCGGTGACCGTCGGCCCGGCCGAGTCGTAGTCCCCACCGTCGCGACCGCCGCGCGGCCACAACACATATGGTGCGCCGCGAGTCGGCAGGATCATCGTGGTCAGCGTCGACCAGTGCTCGTTGCCGCCGGACAGTCCTTGCTTGCCGGCGTAGGGGACGGTGCCGGTGACCGCGACGTTGGCCCGGCCCTTGCCGCGGGTGTTGTCGACGTAGGCGCCCAGTGGGGAACTGCACTTGGTGGTTCGCCAGGATCCGCCCCGCTGGCCGCGGATGTCGAAGAAGTTGGCGTTGATCGCCACCATCGGCCGGCCCAGCACCTGCCAGGCCTGCAGCGGGGTGTAGAGCTCGGAGGCTTGCATCAGGCCCTCGCTGGTGCGGGCCCGCGGATCGCGCTCGCAGCGGCTCTGAGCGCCGCTATGACTGTCGACCAGCAGGTGCGGCTCGATGCGTTGCGAGGCCGACTTGAGGACCACCAGATGCCCGCCGCCGGACATCTCATACCAGTCGCCGGCGGCGTTGAGCATCGGTGTGGGATGCCCGCTGCCGAAGTTGTACACCAGGTAGGAGCCCGGGGTCCGGGCGATCGCGGCGGCCAACTGGTCTTGGGCGGCGGCACGCGCGGTCGGCTGGCCAGGGCCGATCGCCAGGGTTGCGCAGAGCAGCACCGCGGCGCAGCCGGCCGCCAGTCGGCGCGCGAAAGCCACTGGAGTCGACACTGTTCATCCCTTCGGCTCCGGACTGGGGGAGACACCAAATTCCTACGGTAGCCACCGAAACCGCCGGGACAACCTACGTGACCGGATTGTGCTGCGTCGGTGGCGGATTGGTTATGGCCAGCGATCAGCCGCCGAGGCGGCTGTGCATCTCCCAGATCAGGATCTCCGACGGTGCGGATGCGGTAAGGCGTTGACCGCCGCCGCCGGTGCAGCGGACCGCGTCGCCGGTGTGTAGCGCACCGGTGTCCTCCAGATCGACGTGGCCGGCCGCGACGAACAGATGGGTATACGGCGCATCGGGTAGTCCGACATGGTCTCCGGGCTGCAACTGCGCGACGTACAGCGTGGCACCCGCGTTGCCGATGCTGATCGCGGCGTCGGGGTCACTGCCCGAGGCGACGGTGATGAGCCCACCGCCCGCCAGTGCCTCGCCGATGTCGTGCTGCTGATAACCCGGCGTGCGCCCCGGGGTATCCGGCATGATCCACATCTGGATGAAATGCACCGGCTCGCTGGCGGATTCGTTCTTCTCCGAATGCAGAATGCCGGTGCCTGCCGACATCCGTTGCGCCAGGCCAGGATGAATGACGCCTGCGTTGCCGATCGAATCGTGGTGGCTCAACGCGCCGGCCAGCACCCAGGTGACGATCTCCGCGTCGCGGTGCGGGTGGGTGTCAAAGCCAGCACCCGGCGCGACGACGTCATCGTTGTTGACCAGCAGCAGCCCGTGATGGGTGTTATCCGGGTCGTAGTAATCGTTGAACGAGAACGAATGCCGCGAGTTCAGCCACGGCGCACGGGTGGTCGCACGGTCATCAGCCCGTCGTACATCAAGCAGGCTGGTCATGACCGCCAAGGTTAGCGCGCCAAAGCGGCTGGTTCCGTTGGTCGCTACGGGTTAGCCTCAGTCGGGTGAGCCGTCCCAGCCTGCAGCACCTTCAGGTGGACAGCCTCATCGCGGCGGCCGGGGGCGATCCGTGGGCGGTCGACGACAGTCTGCAGGCCGGCAGCCCCACCCAGATCAACTTCCTGGCCCAGGCATTCCACTCGGCCGCCGGCTCGGCGACAACGGCCGAGGAAACGTTCGTCACCGCCCAACAGCACTTCGAGCAGTACAACAGGGAGAACGGCGAGCAACCGATCAACAACGGCGCCGAAGTGCAGCGGGTCAAGGACGGCCTGCACGCCACCAATCAGCAGCTCGGCCAGATCGCCGCCGACCTGGAGACCATCGCCGCGGCCTTGGCACAGGCCCGCGCCGCCTCGCTGGCCAACATCACCGCGCTCAACGCCAACCTGATCGTCCTCGACGCCCGTATCGGGGTGTACCTGGAGCAGGAGAATCAGGGCTACGACCACGACGCGGACATCGCCGAGTGCCGTCAGCTGGCCATGGACGACACCGCGACCGCGCTGCACAACGCCACGGTCATCCGCAACGGCTACTCCAAGACCCTGCAACAGGCCCTGACGAATCTGCGGGTACGGGACGGCTACGACCCTGACGTGACGGTGCGCAAGTTCGACGCGGACGCGCCGGCGCCGCCCCCGGGACCCGTGCCCGACGATCCCAAGCAGTTCAACGACTACTGGAACAGCCTGACTCCTGGACAGAAGGAGTGGCTCTACAACGCCGACCACAACATCGGCAACCATCCGGGCATGCCCAGCGATCCGCCGGACCACTTGGGTTACGACCACTACAACAAGCTGCACCTGGCCGACGAACTCAGCCGGGCTCAGGGCGCCGCGGCGCAGGCCGACGCATTGAAGAACCAGCATCCGGACTGGGCTGCCGGCAACAACATTCCGCGTCCCAATGAGCCGGGGGCGATTTTCGATGACCGCGTCGCCTACGAGAATTGGCAACGTCAATATGACGCCGCGCGCGAAGGCGCCAAGTATCTACCTGACCTGCGGGCCGTCGACTCGGTGCTGCGGGCCAGTCCGGATCGCAAACTGATGCTGCTGGACACTCAGAGCGGAACGCAGGCCCGCGCGGCCATCGCGGTCGGAGATCCGGACAAGGCGACCCACGTGTCGGTCACCACCCCTGGGCTCAACACCACGGTGCACGGGGGCATCGAAAGCATGGCGGAAGAGGCCACCAACGTCAGACGGGAAGCACTGCGGCAATTGCGGTTCGACCCGGGACACGAGAGCGATACCGTCTCGACGATCGCCTGGATCGGGTACGACCCCCCGCAGGTTCCCGGCTTCGACGACAAGACCGCATCGCTGGCCGGACTCTGGGGAGTCACCCACGACGACCTCGCCCGCTCCGGCGCGCACGATCTGGCTCGCTTCTACGACGGGATCCAGGCCTCGCACCTGGGCGGGCCCGCCGACCTGACCGCGATCGGGCACTCTTACGGATCGCTGACCACCGGACTGGCCCTGCAGGAGCCCGGCGATCACGGCGTGTCGCGGGCGCTGTTCTACGGGTCTCCCGGCATCGAGGCGTCCACACCCCAGGACCTGCACCTGCAGCCCGGTCAGGTGTTCGCCATGGAAGCCCCCGACGACAAGATCCAATGGGTCTACGACGCCAGAGCGGTCGGCCAGGGCATTCCGATCATCGGCACCTACCTCAACAACGAGCTCGGCGACTTCGGGCCCAACCCGGCCACCAACCCCGAATTCACCCGCTTGGAAACCGGTGCCGCGATAGTGTCCGACGGCCACGGCGGCACCATCACCCTGCAAGAGGCTCACGGACACAGTGACTACCCCCGCTTCCCCGACGGCGGAGGCCTTCGAACGACCAACTACAACATCGCCGCCGTCCTCGCCGGCCTGGGCGACAAGGCGGTTCAAGGAAATTGATGTTTCACCGAGTGTCCCCACCCCAGCCGCGACGATGCCTGTTCACTGTCTTGGCCATCGCCGCACTCACCGCAGGATGTCACATGACGCAACCGTATGAACCCACTCCGCCCAGCGTCGCCGCCGAGGCCTTGGCCGTGCTCAAGTCTTTGCCGTCGTTTGAGGACACTCAAACTCAGGTAGCCGCCACGATGAATGAGATAACGGCCGCCGCAAGACAACTCATCCCGTCCATCGTCTGGGAGACACTGGACGAGGGCGACGGCGGAAATTGCGAGCGGCCATACGAGCAAACCGACGGTAAGCGTTACTTCCTGCCGGACGCGGTTGCCCGCGATGTCGCGGTGTCAGAGCAGGCCTGGGCCAAGCTTGAACAGACCGCCAAGGAGGCGGCAGCGAAGCTGGACGCCACCGAGGTGCAGGTGATGCAGAACCAGCCGGGCAATCACGACGTCGGCTTCTACGGTCCCACCGGCCTTTTCATCAAGGTCGGCTACCGCGGCAACCTGGTGGTCTCCGGTTACACCGGCTGCCGGCTGCCGCGGGAGGCGAAGTAACCGCCTACCAGTCCGACTCGTCGTAGGTGATCACGCCGCGGATGTTCTTGCCGTCGACCATGTCCTGGTAGCCGGTGTTGATGTCCTCGAGCTTGTAAGTCGTGGTGATCATCTCGTCGATCTTGAGCAGCCCGGACTTGTACAGACCCACCAGCTTGGGCGTCTCGATGTGCGAGCTGCCGCCGCCGAAGATGTTGCCCTTCAACGTCTTCTGCAACATGGTGAACAAGAACAGGTTCAGCTTGACGTCGGCGTCGACCATCGAGCCCATCCCGGTGACCACGCAGGTGCCGGTCTTGGCGGTCAGGATGAGCGCCTCTTCGATGTACTCGCCCTTCATGTCGCCGACGGCGATGATCACCTTGTCGGCCATCAGGCCCCAGGTCTCCTCCATGACCGGCATGATCGCCTCGGCCATCGACGGGTAGACGTGGGTGGCACCGAACTTGACGGCCTGGTCGCGCTTGAAGGGCACCGGGTCGATCGCGATGACGCGGCGCGCGCCGGAGAGCACCGCGCCCTGCAGGGCGCTCATGCCGATACCGCCGACACCGATGATGATCACGGTCTCGCCGGGCTTGACCTCGGCGACGTTGGTGGCCGAACCGAACCCGGTCGGCACCGCGCAGCCCATGATGGCCGCGGTCTCGAACGGCACGTCCTTGTCGATCTTGACCACGGAGTCCTGGTGCACGGTCATGTAGGGCGAGAAGGTGCCGAGCAGATTCATCGCCGAGACCTCGTGGCTGCCGGCGTGGATCCGGTTGGTGCCGTCGGCGATGGCCTTGCCGCCCAGCAGTACCGCCCCGCGGTCACACAGCGAGCGGAAGCCCTTCATACACGGCGGACAGTTGCCACAGGCCGGGATGAAGGCCATGACGACGTGGTCGCCCTCCTCCAGGCCGGTGACGCCCTTGCCGACCTTGGTGATGACGCCGGCGCCCTCGTGCCCGCCCAGCGCCGGCAGGGCCATCGGGGTAGCTCCGGTGGTCAGGTGGTAATCGGAGTGGCACATCCCCGCGGCGTGCATCCGGACCTGGACTTCGCCTTCAACGGGGTCGCCCAGCTCGATCTCGTCGACCCGCCACGGCGAGTTCAGCTCCCACAACAATGCGCCCTTGGTCTTCATGACCGGCCATCATAGAACACGTTTCAGAAGTTGCCCCGACGGGTGCTCTTAGCTGGGAAGATGCTGTCCTATCCAGTCTTGTGGGGGATACCCACCGACAGGCCCCCGTCGATAACGATGTCGGCCCCGGTCATGTAGGAGGACTCGTCGGAGGCCAGGAAAACCACCGCGGTGGACACCTCCGCCGACTTGGCGCCCCGGCCCAGCGGAATCTGCAGCGAGTCATCGGGGATCGCGATTGTCATTCGGGTACGGATCAGCCCGGGCAACACACTGTTGATCCGGATGTTGTGCGGCGCCAGCTCCACGGCGGCGGCCTTGGCCAGCCCGCGCACCCCCCACTTCGACGCGACATAGCCGTAGAGGCCGGCGGTGCCACGCATGCCTTCCACCGAGGAAATGTTGATGATGGAGCCGCCGCCGGCTGCCTTCATCGGCGCGACAGCGGCGTGCATGCCCAGCATGGTTCCGGTCAGGTTGACGTCGAGAACCTGCTGCCAGGCGGCGGCGTCGAAGTTCTCCAGGGTGTTGTATTTGGCGATCCCGGCGTTGTTGACCACGACGTTGAGGCTGCCGAAGGCATCGACCGCGGTCGCCGCGGCCGCTTGCCACTGGTCGGCCTGGGTGACGTCGAGGCGGACGAACCGGGCGGTGTGGGCCCCCAGCTCGTCGGCGAGTTTGCTGCCCTCGTCCTCCAGGACGTCCGCGATCACGATCTTGGCGCCCTCGGCGGCCAGCGCCCGGGCGTGTGCCGCGCCCATTCCCCGCGCGCCGCCGCTGATCAGCGCAACTTTGCCCTCGACTCGTCCCATGGCTGGCGAGGTTACCTGGGCGGGCGCTTTGCCCGTTACGCTGCCCTGATGGCTGTGACCCGCACCGAGCGAACCTTCGATGGAGTGCGGGGCGTTCCGATCGTCTACGACACGTGGACGCCGGACGCACCGCCACGCGCCGTGGTGGTGCTGTCCCACGGCTTCGGTGAGCACGCCCGTCGCTACGACCACGTCGCAGAGCGGTTCGGTGCGGCGGGGTTGGTGACGTATGCGTTGGACCACCGCGGACACGGGCGCTCGGGCGGCAAGCGAGTGCTGTGCCGCGACATCGGGGAGTACACCGGTGACTTCCACACGCTGTCGGGCATCGCTGCCCGTGAATACCTCGGAGTGCCGCGCGTGGTGCTCGGCCACAGCATGGGCGGGGCGATCGTGTTCAGTTACGGCGTCGACCGGCCCGACGACTACCAGCTGATGGTGCTGTCGGGACCCGCGGTGGCGATGACCGACACGGTGTCGCCGGGGTTGGCGTTCGTCGCCAAGGCGGTCGGGGTCGTCGCGCCGAGCCTGCCGGTGGAGAAACTCGACAGTGCCCTGGTCTCGCGTGACCCGGCAGTGGTGGTCGCCTACAACGAGGACCCCCTGGTGCACCACGGTCGAGTACCGGCCGGGGTGGCACGGGCGCTGATCAAGGTCGGCGAGACCATGCCGACGCGGGCGCAGGCACTGACGGTGCCGCTGCTGGTGGTACATGGGGCCGAAGACGGTCTGGTGCCCGCCGAGGGCAGCACGCGGCTGGTGCAGTGCGTCGGTTCGGACGACGTGCAGCTGACCGTCTACCCGGGGCTCTACCACGAGGTATTCAACGAACCAGAGCGCGCGCAGGTGCTCGACGACGTGGTGGGCTGGATCGACGCGCACCTGTGAGTTGCCGTCGGCGCGGTGTCGCCGGCGTCGGTTAGCGTGGCGGCCATGAGCGACGACAAGATGTTGGCGCGGATCGCCGCCCTGTTGCGCCAGGCCGAGGGCACCGACAACGCCCACGAAGCCGACGCATTCATGGCGGCGGCGCAACGGCTCGCCACCGCGACCTCTATCGACCTGGCGGTGGCTCGTGCGCACTCCGCCACCCGAACAGCGGCCACCGCGCCGGTGCAGCGCACCATCACCATCGGAGCGCCCGGTGCGCGGGGGCTGCGCACCTATGTGCAGCTGTTCGTCGGGATCGCCACGGCCAACGACGTGCGTTGCGACGTGGCGACCAATTCGACCTATGTGTACGCCTACGGCTTCGCCGAGGACATCGACGCCACCCACGCCCTCTATGCCAGCCTGGTCGTTCAGATGGTCCGGGCCTCGGACACCTATATCGCCACCGGCGAGCACCGCCCCACCCCGACCATCACCGCTCGGCTGAACTTCCACCTGGCGTTCGGCGCGCGGGTCGGCCAGCGGCTGGCCGAGGCCCGCGATGAGACCCGACGCGATGCCGAGAAGGATCGGAACAGGGCACCGGGCACCGCGATCGCGTTGCGTAACAAGGAGCTGGAACTGCGCGACTTCTACCGCGGTACGTCGAAGGCGCGCGGCACCTGGCGGGCCACCCGGGCGTCGGCAGGGTATTCATCCGCGGCGCGTCGGGCCGGGGATCGGGCTGGGCGCAAAGCCCGGCTGGGCGACAGTGCTGAGCTGTCGGTGGCGCGGTCCGCGCTGGAGCGGTGAGCGGCAACGCTTCAGAGCGCGATGGTCAGCGCGCCAAGGTCTACGCCGCGGAGGTCTTCATCCGCACCTTGTTCGACCGCGCCGCCGAGACCGGCAGGCGCAATCTGGAGTTCTTCGGTGCCGAGCTGACATTGCCGCCCGAGGCCCGCTTCGGTTCGGTGGCCGCCGTCCAGCGCTACGCCGATGACGTCATGGCACTGTCGACGGTGCGCGCTCGGTGGCCCGATGCGACGCAGTTGACCGTGCGCGCACGCCGCGGCGCCACGGCGGCGCATTACGAAAAGATCGGCGCAGCAGGCGTTATCGCCGTGCCGGATCAACGCGGCGTGGACTGGGCGTTGCGAGAACTGGTGGTGCTGCATGAGATTGCGCACCATCTGTGTGATGCTCGGCCGCCGCACGGCCCGGAGTTCGTAGCGACGTTCTGTGCGTTGGCCGAAATGGTGATGGGCCCGGAGTTGGGCTATGTGCTGCGGGTGGTGTTCGCCAAAGAGGGTGTGCGGTGACGTGCGCTCCGGTGCGGTGTCGGTCATGATCTGACGATGGCGAGTAGCGCGGGTGCGCCGTGAGTCGTCCGAGCCTGCAGCATCTCGGGCTCGGTGACCTTGTTGCCGCCGCGGGCGGTGATCCGTGGGCCGTTGACGACGGCGTGCAGGCCGGCAGCCCCGCCCAGATCAACTTCCTGGCGCAGGCGTTTCATTCGGCGGCCGGCTCGTCCACCGCGGCCGAGGAAGCCTTCCGCACCGCCCAGCAGCACTTCGAGCAGTACAACCGCGAGAACGGCGAGCAGCCGATCAACAACAGCGCCGAGGTGCAACGGGTCAAGGACGGCCTGCGCGCCTCCAACCAGCAGCTCGGCCAGATCGCAGCCGACTTGGAGACCATCGCCGCCGCCCTGGCCCAGGCCCGGCAGCGCTGCGATGAGCAGATCGAGGCGCTCAATGCGAATCTGCGGGGCTACGACGAGTATCTGGCTGACTACAACACCCACTACTTGGCGTACACGTTGCACGGCGACGACGTTGATGGCCTGATCGAAAAGTGTTGGGACGGTGCGATAACCGACACACGGACGGTCCTGTCAACGTCACGCTTATCCGCGGCGGCTATGCCAAGGTGCTGCAGTCTGCGCTGACGAACCTGCGGGTCAAGGATGGCTACGACCCCGGTGTCGTGGCACGCAGCTTCGAGGCCGACCGCGACGTGCCGGCAGACGGCGTGCCCGCTGCGCCGGTGCCGTTGAGCCCCGCGGATGTGGAGAGTTTCAAGGTCTTGGCTCGGGACATCCTGGCCAACGACGGAGTTCCGCCGGATCAGATCGAAGCGCGCATCAACGCAGCGGTGCTGCAGGCCCAACAGCCGCTATCGCGCTACGTTGCCCCCGAGTCGCAGCGGCGGGCGCCGTTGGGGTTCGGCGATGCCTTCGGGGAACGTTGGCGAACCACCGAAGGGGCCGTCAAGAACCTGCTCGGGCAGGGCGGCCCAGGTGCCCCCGGGGTCCTGGAATCGTGGGGTGGCCTGGCGAAGGGGCTCGGTAACTCCTTCCTCAACCCGGTCGGCGCGGGCGTCGCACAAGTCAAAGACGCCCTGAACGCGCCCAGTCCCGCCTACTTCCTGGGCGAGAAGGCTTTCGATGTCAGTGCCGCCGCGGTGACCCTTCCCTTTGGCGCGGAGGGAGCAATAGTCCGCGCGGGGCTGCCCGCCGAAGTTCTGACCGAGGGCGGTGCACCGGCTGCCGTTCTGCGCGGCTGGAATCCGACCGGCGGTCTGTCGTGGCAAGAATTTGAGGCCAGCTTCGGCAGGCCTGAAACGAGGGTCTGGCCTGAAAACGGCGGGTTTCCGGCGGGCTATATTCCGCAGCCCGCACAGTTGACTGAAGGTACGATTATCGACAGGTTCGGTACTGAATGGGGCCACTACCTCTCGCCAGACGGCACACCATTTGCGGACCGGTCTTTGGCGCCGGAATCGGTCGGTTCGGACTACAATCGATATATTGTCACCGGGAAACCATTGCCTGACGGCTGGGAAATAGTGCAAGGGCCAGTTGAGCCTTACTACGGACAGGCGCCATCGCCAAATGCGACGCAATATGTAATCACTGCGCCCGACGGCATCCGGCCATCCGTGTGGGAGCTCGTAAGACGAGGGGTTCTCGATGAGTATGGACCGCCCTTTGGACGATAAATCCAACGCGCTCCAGGTGGAGATCGATCAACTGTCGGAAGCCCTAGGTGCCCGGTCCATGCCTGTCGGGCTACGGACCAATGACGGGCTCAATATCTTCGTCGACGAGGATGGCTCCTACCACTTCACCTTCTACGAGCGGGGAAAACTTGGATTCGACCGGGTGGGAAGTCTCGATGACCTACTTTATTGGTACTGCGCAGGTATCGTCTCGCGACAAGCATCTAGGGAAGTCGGTGACCGTCGAGAGCGTTTCAGGTATGAATACGAGGTGCTAAGCGAATTCAATGTCGGCTGGGCGAAGAGAAATGTCCGTGAGACCGCGGCCCTCTTCCGCAACGGGCAACCGCAGGACATTGCGCTACTTCCAGACATCGGCGAACCCTTGTGACGATCTGCGTCGGTTCTGTCATGGCCTCAGCAGACCAGGTGGTGTAGACCAAGAACAGGCGCCGGTGACGCACAACGGTCGAGGTTGTGCGTCACCGGCGCCGTCTGTCGTCAGCTGCTGACGGGTACCAGTTCGTCGCCGCAGGTGCAGCGGTAGCTCACGTTCGCACCGGAGCAGTGGCACGCAGTCTCGATACGCACCCGGCATCCACAGCCGTCGTGGCCGCACGTCAGTACGGTCCCATCCTCGTAGTTCGCCATGTGTCACACCTTCCTCTGTGATCCCCAGCGGGTGCCGGGTTCCCCGACTATATACCCCATAGGGGTATAGGGTAAAGAAAATTCGGGAGCCAGAACCGCGATCGCGGGCTAGCCTGGGTTAAGTGACTGAAAAGCCCACGCCCCGCGAAATCGATACCCTGCTGGACAACCTGTACGCCGGAGAGGACCCGGCGCTGACGACAGCGCTGGCCGCCAGCGACGAGGCCGGACTGCCGCCGATCGCGGTTTCGGTACAACAAGGCAAGTTTCTGAATCTGCTGGCGACCGCGGCCCGTGCCAGCCGCATCCTGGAGATCGGCACACTGGGCGGCTACAGCACCATCTGGCTGGCGCGCGCCGTCGGGCCTACCGGCTCGGTGGTGACGCTGGAGTACGAGCCCAGGCATGCCGAGGTCGCTCGCGCCAACCTGGACCGTGCCGGCGTCGGTGACCGGGTGCAGATTCTGGTGGGTGCCGCACTGGAGACCCTGCCGACGCTGACCGGCGACCCGTTCGACCTGGTGTTCATCGACGCCGACAAGGAGAACAACGTCGGCTACCTGAATTGGGCCGTGCAGCTGAGTCGTCCCGGCTCGGTGATCGTGGTGGACAACGTGATCCGCGAGGGCGCGATCCTTCACCCGCGCTCGGATGACGCGACGGCGCGCGGTAGCCGGGACGTGTTGGAGCTGATGGGCAAACATCCGCGGTTGCGGGCCGCAGCGCTGCAGACAGTCGGGGCCAAGGGCTGGGACGGCTTCGCCCTGGCCATCGTCGACTAGCGGTGGCCGACCCCCGTCTTGCTGGCTAATTTTTCGTTGCTGGCGAACAGCGTCCGGGCGTAATCTTTCATCAGATGGATGGGTGCAGCTGGCACCAAACCGCCTGTTAAATAACAGAAAGGTTACGAAATGAGTACAGTCCATTCATCAATCGATCACCACCCTGATCTGTTAGCTCTGCGTGCACGGTACGAGCGCGCCGCCGAGTCGATGACTGCGCAGGGAACCTTCGGATTGACGCTGCTTGCGGCCGTCTACGGGGCCGTATCCCCGTGGATTGTCGGATTCGACGCGAGCACCCGGCTGGCCGTCAACAACCTGGTCGTGGGACTCTGCGTCGCATTCCTGGCGTGCGGGATGGCGGCGGCGCTGGACCGCATGCACGGCCTGGCGTGGACCCTGCCGGTCTTCGGCGTGTGGTTCATGGCATCGCCCTGGATCCTGCTGCACGGATCGCCGAGCACCGACATGATCTGGTCCAACGTGATCACCGGTGCGGTGTTGACGATCCTCGGCCTTAACGCCGCGTACTTCGGTATGCGGGCGCGGGGCGAGTCAGCCCGGCACGCCTGATCACCCGATCGCGAAGAGTCCCCCGCGGGCTGGTGGGCCCACCGACCGCCGAAGGCTAGCCGCAGACCGCGCCGATGGCGGCGGAGCCCACCAGCTTGCGGTACTTGGCCAGCACGCCGGTGGTGTAACGCGGCGGCGGCGGGGTGAAACCCTGGGCGCGCGTGGCGAATTCGTTCGGATCCGCCACCACGTCCAGGGTCGCGTTGGCCACGTCGAGGCGGATCTTGTCGCCGTCACGCAGGAACGCGACCGGCCCGCCATCCACCGCTTCGGGGGCGATGTGGCCGACGCACAGGCCGGTGGTGCCGCCGGAGAACCGGCCGTCGGTCAGTAGCAGGACGTCCTTGCCGAGGCCGGCGCCCTTGATCGCGCCGGTGATCGCCAGCATCTCCCGCATGCCGGGTCCGCCCTTGGGGCCCTCGTAGCGGATCACCACGGCGTCGCCGGCGCTGATCGTGCCGTCTTCCAAAGCGTCCAGTGCTGCCCGCTCGCCGTCGAAAACCCGTGCGGTGCCCTCGAACACGTCGGTGTCGAAGCCCGCGGACTTGACCACCGCGCCGTCGGGCGCCAGCGAGCCACGCAGAATGGTGATGCCACCGGTCGGGTGGATCGGGTTGGTCAGCGCGTGCAACACCTTGCCGTCGACGACCGGGGGATTGAGCTCGGCGATGTTCTCCGCCATCGTCTTTCCGGTGACGGTCAGGCAGTCTCCGTGCAGCAGACCAGCTTCCAGCAACGTCTTCAACATGACCGGCACCCCGCCGATCTTGTCGATGTCGTACATGACGTGCGCCCCGAACGGCTTGACGTCCGCCAGGTGCGGCACCTTGGCGCCCACTCGAGAGAAGTCGGCCAGGGTCAGATCCACCTCGGCTTCGCGGGCGATAGCCAGCAGGTGCAGCACCGCGTTGGTCGACCCGCCGAACGCCATCACCACCGCGATCGCGTTCTCGAACGCCTCTTTCGTCAAGATGTCACGAGCGGTGATACCCCGGCGCAGCAACTCCACCACCGCCTGGCCGCTGGCGCGCGCATACCCGTCACGGCGCCGGTCGATCGCCGGCGGGGAGGCGCTGCCCGGCAGTGACATGCCCAGCGCCTCAGCCGCACTGGCCATGGTGTTGGCGGTGTACATGCCGCCGCAGGCGCCCTCTCCGGGGCAGATGGACCGTTCGATGATGTCGACGTCTTCACGAGACATCAGCCCGCGTGAACAGGCGCCGACCGCCTCGAACGCGTCGATGATCGTCACCTCACGCTCGGTGCCGTCGGACAGCTGGGCATAGCCCGGCATGGTGGAGCCCGCGTAGAGGAAGACCGAGGCCAGGTCCAGGCGTGCCGCGGCCATCAGCATCCCGGGCAGCGACTTGTCGCAGCCGGCCAGCAGCACCGAGCCGTCGAGTCGCTCGGCGCACATCACGGTCTCGACGCTGTCGGCGATGACCTCGCGGGAGACCAGGGAGAAGTGCATGCCCTCGTGGCCCATCGAGATGCCGTCGGAGACCGAGATGGTGCCGAATTCCAGCGGGTAACCGCTGGCCTCCAGAACGCCCTCTTTGGCGGCTTTGGCCAACCGGTCCAGTGACAGGTTGCAGGGCGTGATCTCGTTCCATGAGGAGGCCACACCGATCTGGGGCTTGGCGAAGTCGTCGTCGCCCATGCCGACGGCGCGCAACATGCCGCGGGCGGCGGTCTTCTCCAGGCCGTCGGTGACGTCACGACTGCGCGGTTTGATGTCGACGGACGCCCCGGCGGCGTCGGTGCTCGGCGAATTCACCAGCTCAGTATGCCGCTAGGGTCGGACCGGGCAAAACGAATAAATACCCCGCGGGGGTATGCGCTAAAGTGGGCGCATGAGAACGCTCCTGACCGTCGTCGTCGCGGCCGGTGTCGGCATGGCCGCCGGCGGGTGCCATCACGCGCCCACGCCGGCGCCCGAGACGTCGACCAGTTCGGCGGGAATGGCCATCGGCAGTCCAGCGGACGTGACGTTTCTGGAGGACATGGTGATCCACCACCAGCAGGGCTTGGAGCTGGCGGCCCTGGCGCCCGGCCAGAGCGCGAACCCTGCGCTGGTGGCGTTCGCCGACCAAAGTGCAACCCAGCAGCGCACTGAGCTACAGGGATGCCAGGCGCAACTGTTGCAGTGGGAGGTCCCCGGCGGTCATTCCGGCCGGGACCACGCCGCTGAGATTCCCGGCATGGTGGACCAGGCCACCATAGACAAGCTGCGTGGTCTGCGCGGACAGGCATTCGACACGTTGTGGCTGCAGTCGATGATCGCCCACCACCGTGGCGCTATCGCGATGGCGCAGAACGAAATCGAACACGGCGAGAGTCCTGAGGCCATCAGCATCGCGCATTCGCTCGTGCCGTTTCAGCAAGCCGAGATCAACCAGATGAACCAACTGTTGGGGGCGCCATGACCACCGAAGCTCCGGGATACTCCCCGCGCAAAGACAACTACGCCAAGCGGTTGCGCCGCATCGAGGGTCAAGTGCGCGGCATTGCCAAGATGATCGAGGACGACAAGTACTGCATCGACGTCCTCACCCAGATCAGCGCGGTCAACAGCGCGTTGCGGTCCGTGGCACTGAACCTGCTCGACGAGCACCTGGCGCACTGCGTCAGCGGGGCCGTTGCGGCCGGCGGCGCGGAGGGCGATGCGAAACTCACCGAAGCTTCGGCCGCAATCGCGCGGTTGGTTCGTTCCTGACCCCTGCGCCGCTACCATGTGACCCAGCAGTTACCGGGGGCGCCATGCGGCACACACCACTCGACGCTGCCCCCAACACATGACTGTCGAAACCGGAAATGCCCGATTGAGGCCGTGGACGCCACAGACCACGGCACGGTTGGCGATCCTGTCCGCCGCGGCTTTCATCTACGCCACTGCTGAGATCCTGCCGGTGGGTGCGCTGCCCGCCATCTCGGCCGGGCTGGGCGTGAGCGAGGCGCTGGTCGGGACCTTGCTGGCCTGGTATGCGGTGGTGGCAGCGGCGACCACGCTTCCGCTGGTGCGCTGGACCGCATTCTGGCCGCGCCGCCGGGTGCTGCTGCTGACCCTGGTCTGCCTGACCGCCTCGCAGGTGATCTCGGCGCTGGCGCCGAACTTCGCCGTGCTGGCCGGCGGCCGTGCGCTGTGCGCCGTCACGCACGGCCTGATGTGGTCGGTGCTGGCGCCCATTGCCACCCGGCTCGTGCCACCTAGCCATTCAGGCCGCGCGACGACGGCGATCTACGTCGGCACCAGCCTGGCACTGGTGGTCGGTATCCCGCTGACCTCGGCGATGAGTCTGCTGTGGGGTTGGCGGCTGGCCGTAGTGGTGATCACGGTGGCGGCGGCGGCCATCACCCTGGCAGCCCGACTTGCCCTGCCGGCCCTGGTGCTCAGCACCGACCAACTGGCGCTGGTCGGCAACCATCACCACCGCAACGGGCGACTGGTGGCGGTGAGCACGCTGATGCTGATCGCCGTCACCGGGCACTTCATCTCCTACACCTTCATCGCGGTGATCATCGGTGACGTGGTCGGTGTCCCCGGGGCCCGGCTGGCCTGGTTGCTGGCCGCGTTCGGCGCTGCCGGGCTGATCGCGATGCCGCTGTTGGCGCGACCGGTGGATCACCGGCCCAAATTGGTCACCGGCGGCTGCATGGCTGCGATGTCGGCGGCGTTCGTCGTCCTGGCGGCGCTGTCGATCGGCGGGCGTCACACCACCGGCACCACGGTGGTGGGGGCGGCCGCGATCGTGCTGTGGGGGGCGATGGCGATGGCCGTGTCGCCGATGCTGCAGTCGGCGGCGATGCGCACCGCACCCGACGACCCCGACGGGGCGTCGGGGCTGTACGTGACGGCGTTTCAGGTCGGCATCACCGGCGGCTCGTTGGCCGGCGGGCTGTTGTTCGAGCGGGCCGGGACCTCGGCCATGTTGGCGGCGTCGGCGGTGCTGGTCGGCATCGCCGCAGTCGGCATCGTGGCCAGCAAGCGCCTGTTCATCGTTCCCTGACCGTCCTGGCTCGGTAACGTTCGCCACTTCGCTGACAGCCAAAGCCGCTGTTCAGAAACCTCCTTTCCGTCGTTGTGTGCGGAATTCCGTCCGCCGTCGGAGTTAGCTGGAAACCGTCCTGTGAGACACTGGGATCAAGATCGTGACCGGAGGTAGGTAGATGTCGGGATGGAAGCTCGCGCAACTCGGCGCGTGGCTCAGCACCGCTGGCTTGGCCGCGAGTCTCACGCTCGGTTGCGGATCAGCACTGGCCGACCCGCCCCAGCAGCCCGGCGACCCGGCCGCAGCGGATGCCGGCCCGGCCGATCCAGCCGCGCCGCCGCCCCCGCCGGAGTTCCCGCCGCCCCCGCCTGAGCTGCCGCCTCCGCCGCCGCCGGGCGACCCGATGGCGTTCCCGCCTCCGCCGCCCCCCGAGCTCGCGCCCGGCCTACCCGCCGCGCCCGAGGGGGTCCCCCCGGGTCCAGACCCGCAGGCGGTTCCCGCTGGGTCGGCAGACCCGTCGGCCCCGGCGCAGCCCGGTGCGGTGCCGGCCGCCGCCTCCGGACCGGTCGTCGGGCAGAATCCGGAGCCGTTCACCGGCACGGCGCCGTTCCTGCCGCCATCCTTCAACCCGGTCAACGGCTCGATGGTGGGTGTCGCCAAGCCGATCATCATCGACTTCCAGCGGCCGATCGCCGACAAGGCGATGGCCGAGCAGGCCATCCACATCTCGTCGAACCCGCCGGTGTCCGGCAAGTTCTACTGGATGACGCCGAGCCAGGTGCGATGGCGTCCGCTGAACTTCTGGCCCGCTCACACCGTCGTCAACATCGACGCGGGTGGTACCAAGTCGAGCTTCCGCACCGGGGACTCCCTGGTGGCCACCGCCGATGACAAGACGCACCAGATGACGATCACCCGAGACGGCAAGGTGGAGAAGACCTTCCCGATGTCGATGGGGATGAGCGCCGGGGGACACGAGACCCCCAACGGCACCTACTACGTGCTGGAGAAGTTCCCCACGGTGGTGATGGACTCCTCCACCTACGGAGTTCCGGTGAACTCCAGCTGGGGATACAAGCTCACCGTGCAGGATGCGGTCCGGATCGACAACAGCGGCGGGTTCGTGCACAGTGCGCCGTGGTCAGTGGCCGATCAGGGAAAGCGCAACGTCAGCCACGGCTGCATCAACCTCAGCCCGGCCAACGCCAAGTGGTTCTACGAGAACTTCGGCAGTGGCGATCCCGTCGTGGTGAAGAACTCCGTCGGCACCTACACCAAAAACGACGGCTCCCAAGACTGGCAGATGTAGGGGGCGCGCCCGCAACCGCTGCTCGTGCCGGGGCGCTCGGCGGCGATCAGCTCCAGATGCGCACCCGCGAAGCGGGCTCTAGGTAGAGCGCATCGTCGGGCGTGACACCGAAGGCGTCGTAGTAGGCGTCCATGTTGCGGATCACCCCGTTGCAGCGGAACTCCGGCGGTGAATGCGGATCCACCGCCAGGCGCCGGATTGCCTCGGCGTCACGGGATTTCGTGCGCCACACCTGCGCCCAGCCGAAGAAAACGCGCTGGGTACCGGTCAAGCCGTCGATCACCGGGGCCTCGGCGCCGGCCAGTGACAACTGGTAGGCGAGCAGAGCTATGGAAAGCCCGCCGAGATCGCCGATGTTCTCCCCGACGGTGAACGCGCCGTTCACGTGGCGGTCGCCATCCAGTTCACGCGGCACATAGTTCTCGTACTGGGCGATCAACGCGCTTGTGCGGGAACCGAATTCGGCGCGGTCGGCGTCGGTCCACCAGTCGATCAGGTTGCCGTCGCCGTCGTACTTGGCGCCCTGGTCGTCGAAGCCGTGCCCGATCTCATGGCCGATCACCGCGCCGATACCGCCGTAGTTGGCCGCGTCGTCGGCATCGGCGTCGAAGAACGGCGGTTGTAGGATCGCGGCGGGAAAGACGATCTCGTTCATTCCCGGGTTGTAGTAGGCGTTGACGGTCTGCGGTGTCATGAACCATTCGTCGCGGTCCACCGGCTGGCCCAACTTGGCCAGTTCGCGGTCATAGTTGACCGCATAGCCACGCAGGTAGTTGCCGTACAGGTCGGCTGGGTCGGTGACCAGCGCGGAGTAGTCCCGCCAGGCGGTGGGGTAGCCGACCTTGGCGGTGAACTTGTCCAGCTTGGCCAACGCCCGCTCGCGCGTTTCCGGGGTCATCCAGTCCAAGTTGGTGATGCTCGCCCGGTAGGCCTCGCGGAGGTTTCCCACCAACTCGTCGATGCGCGCCTTGGCATCCGGCGGGAAATGCCTTGCTACGTAAAGCTTTCCGACGGCATCGCCCATCAGGGACTCAACCACTGACACGCCACGCTTCCAGCGGTCCCGGATCTGCTCGGTGCCCGACAGCCGCCGTCCGTAGAACTCGAAGTCCTCGGCGACCAGCTCCTCGGTCAGGAGACCTGCGCGAGCATGAATGACCCGCCACCGTGCCCAGTCCTGCCAGTCGGCGAAGTCCGCGCTCTCCCACAGTGCGGCGAACGCCGTCAGAAAGTCCGGCTGGCGCACCACCAGCTCGTCGAGTCCGGCTGAGGCGCCGGGATGCACGCCGAGGGCGTCCACCCAGCCGGCCCAGTCAAAGCCGGGCGCCTCGGCCGGCAGCCCGGCGAAGGTGCGCAGGTTGTACGTCAGCTCGGCGTCGCGCCGCTTCACCACGTCCCAGTGCGCGCCCGCCAATCGGGTCTCCAGCGCCACGATGCGTGCCGCGGTCCCGGCGTGGTCGTCCGGTGCGCCGCCGTAGACCAGAGCAAACATCGCCGCGATGTGTCCGGGGTAGGCGGCCAGGATCTCGGCGTGCTGTTCCTCGCGGAAGTAGGACTCGTCGGGCAATCCGATGCCCGACTGGCTCAGGTGCAGCAGGTAGCGGGTCGAGTCCTTCGAGTCGGTGTCCACATAGAGTCCGACGCCGCCGCCGACCCCGGCGCGCTGACCTGCGCCCAGCACCCGCGCCAGGGCCTCGCGGTCTCCGGCATTGTCGATCGCGGACAGCTCCCGGCGCAGCGGCTCCACCCCGCGCCGGCGGATGGTCTGCTCGTCCAAGAAGCTGGCGTAGAGGTCGCCGATCCGGCGCTCGTCGGTGCCAGCCGCATCCGCACTCGCCTCGGCCGACTCGCGGGTTTCATTGAGCAGGTCACGAACCTGGACCTCGGCCCGGTCGAACAGAGCGCGGAAGGCGCCGTCGGTGGCACGGTCCGGTGGCATCTCGTAACCGTCGAGCCAGCGGCCGTTGACGTGACCGAACAGATCGTCCTGCGGCCGCACGCCACTATCTATATAGGTGAGATCAAGGCCGGATCGGGTGGCTGATGAGGTCACCGTCCCATCCTTCCACGGCGAACCGTAAAGCTCTCCTGTAGCGTCACCGCCATGCCTGACGAGGAACAACCCGACGTCTCCAACGAGATGGACGACGGAATCATCGAACCCGGCGCCGTCACTGCTGAGAGCGCCGAGGATCAGGACGTTGACGCCGTAGAGAAGGTCGGCAAAAAGGCCCCGGCGAAAGCCGCGAAGAAGGCCGCCCACGGCAAGCCCGCTCCGGCGGCCTCGGGCGGCGGCCTGTCGGGCTACGGGTGGGGGTCGGTGGCCCTCGGCTTGGTCGCGGTGGCCGCATTGGTCTTCAGCCTGATCACGTTGAAGGTGCACTACGACGACGTCAACGAGCGCGGTTACCGCAGCCGGGTCTTGCAGACGGCGGCCAGCTGGACCAGCGTGCTGATCAACTTGAACGCCGAGAACGTCGAGAAGGGCATGGCGCGGCTGCGGGACAAGACCGTCGGCGAACTCAACGGCGAGTTCGACGCGGCCCTGGCGCCCTACCGTGACGTGGTGCAGCGGATCCAGTCGCGCAGCAGCGGCCGGATCGAAGCCGTCGCCATCGAGCTGGAGCACCACGACCTCGACGAGCCGGCCGCGACCGGCAGTGACAAGCCGTCGAACCCCGGCCGCACCGATCCGGTGATGGTGATCGCCACCTCCGTCGCCGAGAACGTCGGCGGCAGGCCGCAGACCGTGCACTGGGCTCTGCACCTCGACGTCACCGACGTCGCCGGCAATCTGATGATCTCCCGATTGAGGTCGATTCGATGAGCAAGCTGGAACTTCTGAAATCGCGGACGCTGTGGCGGGTATTGGCCGTCGACATCGCCGCGCCGCTGGCCGCGATCGGTGGCCTGGTGCTGGTCGGGCTGCCGCTGGACTGGCCGGTCTGGTACGTGTCGCTGTGCTCGGTGCTGGTGCTGCTGATCGTCGAGGGCATGGTGGTCAACTTCGTGCTGCTGCGCCGCGATGCGGTCACGGTCGGCACCGACAACGAGCGGCCCGGCCTGCGCTTCGGGGTCGTCGGTCTGGCCGCGGCGGCGCTGGTGGCCGCGGCGGTGCTCGGATACCTGCGCTGGACGGTTCCCGACCGCGACCTGGAGGCGGACTCGGGCGAGGCGGTCAAGACCGCGGTCGCCATGGCCGAGGCTGCGGCCACGGTTTCGCCGGCCAACCCGGACGCATCGATCGAGAAGGCCGCGACCTACATGGTCCCGGACCGGGTCAACGCGTTCCGGGAGAGCATCGGCCGGACCGCCACCGAGATGGCCAACCGCAACATCGCGGTCGAGGCGCAGACGCTCAGTGCCGGTGTCGAGGCGCTCGGGCCGTCGGCCGCGCGGGTCGCGGTCGTGATGCGCAGCGTCCAGACGGTGGCGAACCAGCAGGTCAAGCAGTCGGTTGTGCCGGTGCGGGTGACGCTGACCAAGCGTGGCGGTCAGTGGCTGGTGCTGGAGATGTCACCGATCCACGCCCGCTGACGCGCGGGGGAGGGGCGACCGGCGTCAGACGACGTCGGGCGCCTCACGCGTGTGGAGCTTGACGAAACGGTCTGACAGTCGGCGCATCCGGATCATCAGCGAGGCGGGCGGGCTGACCGTGCCACTGAGGTATTCGCCGAGCGTGTCGGCGGGAACCCCGACCCGCGAGGCGAACTCCTGCTGACTCAGGCCC
This sequence comes from Mycobacterium sp. SMC-14, assembly GCF_046250075.1. Lineage (NCBI taxonomy): Bacteria > Bacillati > Actinomycetota > Actinomycetes > Mycobacteriales > Mycobacteriaceae > Mycobacterium > Mycobacterium sp. SMC-14. The sequence goes on from NZ_CP176429.1 coordinate 163,853, forward strand.
GACCGCTCGATCAGTACCCGCATGTGACGCCCGACCTCGGCGCGCTCGTTGGCCTCCAGGTGTGCTCTGGTGCGGGTCAGGACCTCCGACAGTGCCTTGGCGATGCCGAAGGATTCGGTGCCCTCCAGCACCTCCTCGACCTGGCGTGCGGTCCGCCCGTAGGGGTCGCGCTTGAGCGCTACCACGATGAGCTGCCAGGTGGCGATGTCGCCGGTCTGCAGTGCAGCGCGGATAGCCGACGTGGGCCAGAACTCGACCGGCCGGTCGGTGTCGCCGGACGGCTGCCGGGGCAGCGGCCCACGGCGTCGGTCCGCGGCCAACGTCACCTCGCCTCCTCCAGCATCGCCACGGCAACTGCCAGGCAGCGCCCTTGGACGTGTTCCCAGTCCGTACTCGCTCCAAGCGCATCGTCGCCGGTGGCGTAGTCGCCGCGTGCGGTGGGCTCCGGATCGGCGAGTCGACAGACCAGCTGGGTGGCCATCCAGTGTCCGTCGGCTGGTTGACCAGAGTAGTACGCATCGATTTCGCTGAGTGCCCCAGCAACGGTTTTCGGGCCCAGCGCATCGGCGAGCTCGGCCAGCCCGGCGTAATCGCGGGGGCTGTTGCGCGCCAGTGCCAGGTAACCCGCCAGGCGCAGCGTTTCGGCGCCGGTGGGGATCTGCAGCCGGTCACCGGTGGGCAGTTGAACCGCGGCGGTCTCCATCGGACGGCACCGGGTCAACGACGGGACGTCAAGCCCGATCTCGTTGGCTGCCCACGATTCGGTTTCCAGCGCGTCGAGCGCGATGGCAAGCCGGCGCCGCCACACGGTGACCGGGTGCACCGGACGGATCGTGCGGGGTTGTGCCCGGTCGGTACCGGTACGCGACTGCCAGCCACCGGCCAGCCGGGCCAGCGCATGGCTCACCGCCCTGCCGCCGGCCGGCGACGATCCCGCCGGCCCGGTAGCGACCGGCAGTGCTTCGATCTTGCTGGTGGCCATCTCGGCCACGCCGCAGCCGCGCAGGGCCAACGGGTCGCTGACACAGACCGCGTCGGGAACCAGTCCCTTGAGCCGGGCCGCCGACTTGACCACCACCCGAAGGTCGGCGCTGGGCGTGATCAGGGCGGAGATGTCATCGGGGATCACTACGACGTCGCCCAAATCCACTGTGGGCAGCGGCTTTTCGAAGTCCACCGACGGCAGGATCCGGGCCAGCCAGCATGGCAGCCACCAGTTCCACTCGGCGAACATCGCCATCAGCGCGGGAACCAGCACCAACCGCACCACCGTGGCGTCGACCGCGATCGCCACCGCGCAGGCCACTCCCAGCTCGGCGACCAGGGGCATGCCGGCGAACGCGAATCCGATAAAGACCGCGATCATGATCAACGCGGCGCTGGTGATGGTGCGTGCGCTGGTGCTCACTCCATAGGCGACGGCGTCGTGGGTGTTGCCGGTCTGCAGGAAGCGCTCGCGGATACGGGTCAGCAGGAAGATCTCGTAGTCCATCGACAAGCCGAACGTCATCGCCAGCACGAGCGGCGGGATGAACGTGTCGATGGAACCGGTCGCGGCGAACCCGAACCGTTCCAGCCAGCCCCACTGGAACACCATCACCAGGCTGCCGTAGGCAGCGGCCACCGAGAGCACTGTCATCACGACGCCCTTGAGCGCCAAGAACACCGACTGGATCGAGACCAACAGCATCAGGAAGGCGATCAGCGCCACGAAAACCAGCACCATGGGTTCAGCGGCCGCAACCCGGTCGTCGAAGTCCTTGATCAACGCGGTCGGTCCGCCGACATCCACCTGTACCGCCGGCGAGCCGGCCGCCGCAGGCAGGTGTTCGCGCATCCAGTCGACGGTTGTCCGTGCGGCCATGTCCTCGGGATCGACGGACAGCACCGCAGACAGCAGGCCGCTGCTGTTGTCATTGCCGAAGACCGGCGGGGACACCGAAGCGATGTTGGGGGCCTGCGACATCTCCTGGCGGATTGCCGTGAACGTCTCGGCATGGGCCGGCGCTGACGCGTTCGCGCCGGGGATGGTCACCAACACCCGGACGGGTCCCAGCGCACCTGGGCCGAGGGCTTGAGCAGCTGCGGCCACCCCGCCCCGGATCTCGTGGGAGGAGTCGAACTGGCGGAGCATGCTGTTGCCCAGCGACAACGACAGGGCCGGGGCCGCGAGCGCCAGCAGGAAACCCGCGGCCACCAAGGCCGAGGCCCAGGGGCGCCGCATTACCGAAGCCGTCCAGCTGGTCCAGAACCGTGACTGTGCGGTCTGCGGGCTGCGTGCCCAGTGCAGCAGCGCCGACCGTTTGGCCACCGCCCGGCCGAACAGGGCCAGCACCACCGGGGTCAGACTGACCGACGCCAGCACCGCCACCGAGACAGCCAGGATCGCTCCGGTCGCCATCGATACCAGCACCGGCGTGTTGATCAGATAGATGCCGGTCAGGGAGGCCACCACGGTGAGACCCGACAGCACCACCGCCAGCCCGGACGTCGCCATCGCCGCATCGACGGCTTCCTGCGGTTGGCGACCGGCCCGCAGTTCCTCGCGGTAGCGCATCAGAATGAACAGTGAGTAGTCGATCGCCAGCGCGATCCCGAACATCGACACCGTCGACGTGACGAACACCGACATCGCGGTGAACATCGACAGCAGATAGACCAGCCCCATGGTGACGATCACCGTGCCGATCCCGAGAGCCAGCGGGATGGCCGCGGCCGCCAGTGAACCGAACACCGCCAGCAAGACGATCAGCACGATCGGCAGGTTCCAGCGCTCGGCTGCGCCGATGTCCTGTTTGGTCTTCGCCGACGCCGCGGCGCCGAGCGCACCCTGCCCGATCACGTAGAGGTTCACCGAACCGTTGTCGATCCGGCCGGGCTGTTCACCTTCCACGCCCAGCTTCGTGCGCAGCCTCTTGGCGACGTCGACCGCGCCGGTGTTGTTGAAGTCCACCCGCAGCGACACCACGTAGGGTCGGTCGGGCCGCGGCGGCGGCTGCGTCGTATCCGGCAGCACCGTCACGCTGGGAACTTCGCCGGCGGACCGCTGGAGCAGCGCGACGGCGTCCTTCATGTCCCGGTAGGTGGCGTCGGCGCGGGGTGCGGCCACCAAGGCCAGCGGTGACGCGCCCTGCTCGGGAAAGTGATCCTCGAGCTGGTACTGCACATGCAGCGACTGCGATCCCTGGACCTCGAAGCCGCCACCGGTGAGATGTCCGGACTGGGTGGCGGCGAGATAGAGCGAGGGGATCACAGCCAGTAACCACCCTGTGAAGACCACCCAGCGGAATCTGCGCAGGTTGCTGCTGAAGCGCATCATGAACTGCTGGATTTCGTCTCTCCCCGCTCTCGCCCGCACTGGTGCGCCGCGTGCTGCGAGCCTACCGCAGCAACGTGTCGCGCTGGCCGTTTCTCTCGGCTCTGAGCTGCTCCGATGCCGTCCGGGAACCGCATTGTGACCAGGCCGACCCGTACTCGGGTGGCGGCATCTGGTGGTTACTGTCAGGATGGGGAAAAGGCCGTCTTTCGATCTGCCGTTGCTGCCGGGGGGCATCGCGCGCACACCCAAACCACCTTCGAAGCGTCATCCGCAACGTGGCGGGGCTCGTCGTGGCCGATCGGGAATCCCGCCAGTTGTGAGGAGAACACGTGAACATCACCAATCTGCGTCGCAGTCCGTCGGGCACTGGCGTCTTTGCTGCCGTGCCCGTTTTGTTGGGCGGGGCCGTCACGGCCGCGCTGCTGGCCACTCCGTCGGCACCCTCGGCGACCGCAGCCAAAGATCCCTGCGTGGCCAGCGAGATTGCCCGGACCGTGGGCAAGGTGGTGACCTCGACCGGTGATTACCTGGACTCGCACCCGGACACCAATCAGGTGATGACCGGTGCGCTGCAGCAGCAGCCCGGCCCGCAGACGCTGGCAAACCTGAAGGCGCACTTCGACGCCAACCCGAAGGTCGGGGACGACTTGGCCAAGATCACCGCGCCGGTGCAGGAGGTGACCGATCAGTGCAAGCTGGCGGTCAGCCTGCCGCAGGTGCTCGGGCTCCTGCAGGCCGTGCAGGCCCAGGGCGGCCTGCCGGGTGGCGGGTTGCCCGGCGGCCTGCCCGTCGGTGGTCTGCCCGTGGCCGGTCTGCCGGTGAGCGGACCTGGAGCCGGGGCGGTGACTCAACCGATAGCGGTTCGCTGAGGACCGGCGCGTAGTCGTCGATGTCGTGATCGGCCGCGTTGTCGGTGCGGAAAACGAAGAAGAACACCACCCAGCCGGCGGCTGATACCAGCACCCAGCTGATCATCCGATAGATCAGCACTGCAGAGATGGCATCTGGCAAGGTCAGGCCGCTCGATACCAGGCCCGGCACCAGCACGGCCTCCACGACCAGCAGGCCACCGGGGATCAGCGGAATCGTTCCCGCCGCGCGGGCGGCGGCGTAGGCCACCGTCAAACCGGCCACCGACGCCCGCCCACCGGTGGCATAGGCGGCGCAAGCCAAGCAGGCGACGTCGGCGATCCAGTTGAACAGGGACCAGCCGAATGCCGTCGACAGATCACGGCGGCCCAGACTCACCGACTCCAGTTGGCCCAGTATCTTGCGCCAGGTCGCAAGCCCGGCATCCACAGGCCGGGCGCGCACCGAGTTGACCCAGGACAGCGCGCGGACGCCGACGCCGTCGATCAGCTCCGGTCGTGAGGCGACCGCCTGCGCCAGCAGCAGGAGCGCGATGAAGCCGCCGAGGGTGAACAACAACGAGAACGGATTGCTACGGGCACCGAGAATGAACGCGCCACCCAGGCCCAGCACGGCCAGCCCGACCGCCTGCAGCACCCCCGACATCACCAGCTGCCACGACGCCACCACTGGCGATGCGCCCCAGCGCCGTTGCTGGCGATAGAGGAAGGTCGCCGACAGCACCGGGCCGCCCGGCAGGGTGGTACTGAGCGAATTGGCGGCGTAGAAGGCGGCCTCGGACCGCCGCTGAGTGACGCGCACACCGGCCGAGCCCAGCAGGGTCCGCTGGATCTGCGCGAAGCTGTGCATCGACGCCGCCGCGGCCAGCACCGCCCCTAACAGCCAGCGGCCATCGGCTCGGCAGAGACTGCGCCATGCGGCAGACACCTGGTCCCAGACCAGGACGATCTCGACCGTCAGCACCACCGCGACCAGACCCACGATTGCCGGGCGCACCCAACGGTATTTGCTGCCGGGGCGCTGGGGAGTCAAGGTTTCTCGCCCGACGGCTTCGCGAACGACGACGTCTTGCGCGACGCGTTCGCCAGAAACGGGGGCGGGGGACACGAATGTAAAGGTTAGCCGCGTCACGTCGATATTCGGCTACCTGATGTGCACCCGCTGCGGCATCGTTACGCTACCGGAATGTCAGCCAGCGCAGACGAATCCGTACATCCGACGGTCCGCAAGGCGGCGGCGTGGGCCTGGCGCCTGCTGGTGCTGTTCGCCGCCGCACTGGTGGTGCTGCTGGTCATCCGGCGCCTCGAAGTGATCGTCGTCCCAGTGGCAATCGCGATGATGATGTCGGCGCTGCTGCTTCCCGGCGTGGACTGGTTGTCCCGGCACGGAGTGCACCGGGGGTTGGCGGTGTTTCTGCTGCTGCTCAGCGGTCTGGCCGTGCTTGCGGCGTTGCTGAGCTTCGTCGTCGACCAATTCATCGACGGGGTACCCGAACTGGTCGAGCAGGTCACCCAGGTGGTCAACTCGACCCAGCACTGGTTGGTCGAAGGGCCGCTGCATCTGAGCAGCGAGCAGATCGACAGTGTCGGCGACACCGTGGTCAACAGCCTGCGCAACAATCAGGCCAAACTGACCAGCGGCGCGCTGTCGACGGCCGAAACCATCACCAAGATCGTCACCGGCGCTTTCGTCGTGCTGTTCACGCTGATCTTCTTCCTCTACGGCGGCCGCGACATCTGGCGGTTCACCGTGAAGTTCTTCCCGAGTCAGGTGCGCGAGCGGGTGCATGCGGCCGGTGTGGCGGGATTCGAATCGCTGATCGGCTACGTGCGGGCCACCTTCCTGGTGGCACTGGTCGACGCCCTCGGAATCGGCATCGGTCTGGCGGTCATGGCCGTGCCGCTGGCGTTGCCGCTGGCCTCGCTGGTGTTTCTGGGCGCCTTCATCCCACTGGTCGGTGCGGTGCTCACCGGGCTGCTGGCCGTCTTGGTCGCCCTGATCGCCAAGGGCTGGATCTATGCCCTTGTCACCCTGGGGCTGATCATTGCGGTCAACCAACTGGAAGCCCATGTACTGCAGCCGTTGGTCATGGGACGTGCCGTCTCGATCCACCCGCTGGCGGTGGTGCTGGGCATCTCCACCGGAGGAATCCTGGCCGGCATCGTCGGCGCGCTACTGGCCGTCCCGACCATCGCCTTCATCGATCGAGCCGTGCGGGTGCTGATCGGAGCGTCGGATTCGGGTGCGCCGGACGACGCGGACGCCGATGCGCCGGACTCAGAAGCCGACGACGTCAGTACCGGCCCTCCCGACGCAGCAGTTCAGCAGCGCTGAGACCGCCGGCAGCGCCACGTCGCTGCGGGCTCTGCGGGTTGTCCCCGGTGGCGTCGTCGGGTTGGTCACCGACCGCGGTGAACTTCTCGGTGGCCGGGTTCTCGGGGTCGGTTGGGGAGCCCTGAGCCGGGATGGCCGTCGTGGGGGCGTTCTCGGTGTTGCCCGCGTCCCCGGTGGGCTTGGGCAGTGACCGGGTCCGCTCGTCGGACGCTTCCGGATCGGTTTCGCCTTGTCGCCCGCGCCGGGCCTGCGCCGCGTCACGGCCGCCGCGCAGCTCGCCCAGCCACGACTCGATTTCGCGTTCCTCGCCCTGGCCGGCGGGCTCTTTGCCGGGGGACGTCACCCGCTCGGTCGCCGGGTCGGCTGCCGAGAAGCGCGTGGTGGGAGGTTCAGCCGGGCCGGTGTTGATCCGATTGGTCCGGGCGTTGGACGGATTACCGCTCACCGGCCGGGTCGGAAGCTGCTCGCCGGGACGCGACCGGGCGGGGGCGGCGCGGCCCGGGGCCGGGTGGGTGGGGTCGTGCGTCGGGCGCGGGGCGGCCGCGCCCACCGGGGTCGGCGCGACCGTTGCCGTGGCGGGGCGGCGGGTCACCCGACGCCGCTCGTCGGGCAACCGGATCTCTCCCAGACCGATTCGGTTCTGGATGCGCTTCATCCAGCGTGGCGCCCACCAGCAGTCGTCGCCGAGCAGTTTCATCACCGACGGCACCAGGAACATCCGGACCACGGTGGCGTCGAGCAACAGCGCCGCCATCAGGCCGAACGCCAGGTATTTCATCATCACCAGGTCGGAGAACACGAACGACGCGGCAACCACCGCGAGGATCAGTGCGGCCGCGGTGATCAGCCGGCCGGTGGTGGCCGTGCCGATCCGGATCGCCTCGGTGGTCGACATCCCGGATTCTCGTGCCTCCACCATCCGGGAGACCAGGAATACCTCGTAGTCGGTGGCCAGGCCCCAGCCCACCGCAACGACCAGCGCAATGACCACCACCATCAGTGGGGTCGGGGTGAAGTTGAGCAGCCCGGCGCCGTGGCCGTCGACGAACATCCAGGTCAAGATGCCCATCGTCGACCCGATGGTCAACGCGCTCATCACCGCCGCCTTCAACGGCAGCACCAGGGAGCCGAACGCCAGGAACATCAGCAGCGTGGTGGTGATCAGCAAGAGCGCCAACATCAGCGGCCCCTTGTCGACCATCGCATGGATGCTGTCCTGTTCGAGCGCGGGTGTCCCGCCGACCAGCACGTCCAGGCCCTTGGGTGTGCTCAGGGCGCGCAGCGCCTTGATCTTCTGCGCGGCGTCGTTGCGGTTGACCAAGCCGTTCTCGATCACCCGGACGGAGGGGGACTTGGAGGCCCCGGGAAGGTAGGGGCGCTCCTTCCACATCTCGGCGGGATCGTCATCGGGAACGACGAACCCGCTGATCGCCATCGCGCGGTTGCGGATATCGGCGACCTGCTGGTCGGTGACCGGTTTGTCGGTGTCGCTCGTGATCACCAGGGTCAGCTTCTCGGTACGGAAGCCGGGGAAGATCTCGTCGAAGTGCTCTTGGGCCACGCGGGCGGTGTTGTCGGGCGGCAGGTACTTCTCGCTCATTCCGCCGAACGACAACTTGCCCAGCGGGATGATCAACAGGATCATCGCGATGACGATGGGGATCGCGAATGCCAGCGGTCGCTGCATCACGTAGTTGACCAGCTTGCCCCAGAAGCCGGCCTCGACCTCTTCGCGGGTCTTGGTCTTCTGGGTCTTCTCGGCGAACCAGCCGATGATGCGGTTGGAGAACTCCCATTCCCGCAGGAACGGTATCCGGTAGAGAGTGCGAACCCCGAGGGCGTCCACGTTGGTGCCGAGCACACCCAGAATGGCGGGCAGCAGCGTGATCGACAAGATTGCGGCCAGCCCCACCGAGGCGAAGAACGCGTAGGTCAGCGAGTGCACGAAACCCTGCGGCAAAACCAGCAGGCTGGCGCACGAGACGATGATCAGCACCGCAGAGAACACCACGGTGCGCCCGGCCGTCATCACCGAACGCCGTACCGCCGCCTCGGTGTCGTACCCCTCGGCGATCTCCTCGCGGAACCGGCTCACCACAAAGAGCCCATAGTCGATCGCGATGCCCAGGCCGATCAGCGAGACCACCGGTTGGGCGAAGAAGTGCACCGGCCCGAAATGGGTGGTGAGCTGCAGGATGCCCGTCGCCCCGGCGATGCTCAATCCGCCGACGATGACCGGAAGGCTGGCGGCGATCACCCCGCCGAACACGAAGAACAACACCACCGCCACCAACGGCAGTGCCAGCACTTCCATGCGCTGTTGGTCGCTGGCGATAGTCCCGGTCAGGGCGTTGGCGATCGGTTGCAGGCCGCCGAGTTCGACCTTGCCGCCGTCGAGCTTCTGCAGGTCCGGCTCGACAGCCTGGTAGTTCTTCAGGATGGTGTCGTCGTCGTCGCCCTTGAGCTGGATCGACGCGAATGCATGCTTCTTGCCTGCGTCCGCCATGTTGGCCAGCGCTTCGGGATTGGTGAAGTAACCGACCCAGCTCATGATCTGATCGGGGTGGTCATTCTTGACCTTGTTCAGGCCATTCTTGACCGCGTCGAACCATTCCGAGTCGTCGACCGTCTCACCCTTGGGGGCGGTGAAGACCGCCACCACATGGCTGGTGCGGTCCCGGCCGTAGACCTCGTCGCCGACGATCGACGCCTGCACTGACTGGCTGCCGTCGTCGTAGAAGCCGCTCTGGGTGACGTGGTCGCCCAGGCTCATTCCGTAGACGCCGCCACCCAGGCAGAGCGCCACCATCACGCCGATTACGATGAACCGGTAGCGGTATACAGTTCGACCCCACCAGGCGAACACCTATTCGCTCCTTACTAAGGTCTGTGGAGACATCTTTCGGACTCGCGCGTCCCTGACTTCAGGCTCTCCAGTTGTCACTCTCGCGAGGTAAGCAGTGAGCTCAGCGGCCGGAACGGCTGGAGCCACGCCCCCTGTTCCGGCAGCGAATCGAGGCTGATCCGCGGCAGCCGCTCCCGGAACACACCAGGGATGTCTTCCAGGTCGACGAACTCCAAGGTATCCGAGGCTAGCGCCCAGCTCGCATGTTCGCGAAATCCGAGCACAGTGGCGCCTATACCGAGACCGCAGAGTTCTTCCAGCGGTTCCCGGAACGCCTGACCGTCGGCGGAGGCCACGGCCACCGCCACCAATCCCTGCTCTTTCCGCAGCGCGATGTGTTCGAGCATGTCGGAGTCGACATCGCTGTCCTCATCGATCTTCGGCTTGGCAAAGACCGCGAAACCCACGTTACGCAACGCTTCGACCCACGGCCGGACGACGTCGGCGCTGCCGGGCGCGATATTGGTGAACACGGTTGCCTCGGGCTCGACCCGGCTCTGCGGATGCAGCGCCGCGACCTCCGCGGTGCGGTTGAGCAGCCAGCGGCCCAACGCGTCGAAACGGGGCCGCTCCACGCCGGTCGGACGTCGGCCCAGGATCGCGCCCAGGCCCATGTCCAGGTTCGGGGCGTCCCACACCAGTAACACCCGCTGCGTCGGCGTCCCCTCGTTGGCCGGGTCGGTGCCGGTCGGTTCGGCGTCCGGCCCGGCTGCGAGATCGGGGCTGGTCATCAGACCCGTACCCAGACGAACTCGTTGATCGCGCTGCCCGCAGTGCGGCCCTTCGCCTCGTATTTGGTGGTGGGCCGAGCGATGGAAATAGGTAAGGCGGCGTCCCCGGAAGGGTCGGTCACCCGGCGCAGGCCCGGCTCGCCGTCGCCGGATTCGGCAATCTGTACCGCGTAGTCGGCGTGGTCGGTGGCGGCGTGCAGCACCCCGCCCGGTTGCAGTCGATCGGCGATCAACGCCATGGTGGCCGGCTGCAGCAGCCGGCGCTTGTGGTGTCGGGCTTTGGGCCACGGGTCTGGGAAGAAGACGCGTACCCCGATCAGTGACTCTCGCGCGATCAGGTATTCCAGCACGTCGAGGCCGTCGCCCCGCAGCAGCCGGATGTTGCTCAGCTGCTCGCGGTCGATCGCGCACAGCAGTTGCGCCAGCCCGCGCTCGTAGACCTCCACGGCCATCACGTCCAGGTCCGGCTCGGCCTGTGCCATCGCCACCGTGGAGGTGCCGGCTCCGCAGCCGATCTCGAGCACCACGGGGGCATCGCGGCCGAACCAGCGGCGCGGATCCAGGGGCTGGGGGCGGTCGGGTCCGTCGGGCGGTGCGACATCGGCGCCCAGATCGGGCCAGAGCCGTTCCCAGGTCTGGCGCTGACCGGCCGACAGCGCGGAGTGCCGGTAGCGGACGCTGAAGTTGCGGAAACGGCGTGGAGCCGTGGTGTCGACGCCAGGGACGTCTGATACCGACTCGACGTCGCGCGGCGCATGCATGCAGTCCATGGTGGCCCATGGACGCCTCTGTACCCACTTCGCGGTCCACATTGATACCCAACAGTTGCCTGAAGCGTGTCGATCGACACGCGGTACCCATTCGCCGGATCTCTTGTTCGCGGGACTACATCGCTCACCGAATCCGGCGGTGACTCGCGCCGCGGCGGAGCAGCTGACACCATGGCCCCCCGGGGCCGATTGCGTGGGAGGCAGGGTCGTGACACAGGGGCACCAGCTCTTCGCCGATGAGCTGACCGTGCTGGCCACGCGGAACTGTGACCCGCGCCTGGCAAGGATCGCCGCAGCCATCACGGCGCCGGTGCCGGTCGCGGTGCACGGCCGCCGCGGTGTCGGCCGACGCACCGTCGCCGCGGCGCTGGCCGCCGCCGGGGTTCGTGTCGCCGCGGAGCCCGCCGGGGACGAACACCCCGAATTGGCCGTGCATGTCGTCGCCGAGGTGGTCAAGCCGGAGGACACCGCCGCACTGCATGCCGCGCGTCGGCGCCCGGTGCTGGTGGTGCTGAACAAGGCCGACCTGCGCGGGCGCGAGGTCGCGGTGATGCCGGTGCCGGTTGAACCGATGTCGGCGTTGTTCGCGCTGGCCGCGCTCGGCGGTGCGCTGGACGATCGACTGTGGGAAGCGCTGGCGTGCCTGGCCGTCCGGCCCGCCGATCTGTGCTCCGCCGAGCAGTTCGTCAACTGCCCGCACCCGGTGCCCCGTCAGATACGCGAGCGGTTGTGCACCACCATCGACCTTTCCGGGATCGGAGCACTGCTCGATTTGGCCCGCCGGGACGGCACCCTGGCGCAGGCTCGCGCTCGGCTGGGCCGACTCAGCGGTGTCGACCGCGTAGTCGCCCGGCTGGAGGTGATGGGCGCCGCCGTTTATCACCGGCGGCTGACGGCGGCGGTGACCCGGCTGGAAGCGATGGCGGTCAGCGACGAACGTATCGATGAATTCCTGGTCCGCGACGTGACACTCGCCGCCCGACTGACCGCTGCGGCGGCCGCGATCGACCTGCGGGATGAGCCGGTGCTGGCGCGGGCCCGCCGGTGGCAAGCCCACCGCAGCGCACCGGTCGACGCCGCTGCGCGGGCCTGCGCCGCCGACATCGCCAGGGGATCGCTGCGGGCCTGGGCGGCGACACGGGGCCGCCCATGACCTCCTCGGGCGCAGGTTCGGCTGATCCGGACCCCGTCGCCGGGGTCGACGCCCGCGTTGCTGAGGTCGCGCCGGGAGTGCGCCCACCGGCGGTGCGGCGCTGCGACGTGGTGGTGGTAACCGGACCCTGGCTGGCTGGGGTCAGTGCGATGACAGAGGTGCTGGCCGCCCGGATGCCGCAGTGGCTGGTGATGGAAGCCGCCGACTTGGCGCCTGGGGAGGTGCCGCTGGCGGTGGTGTTCGTGGTGTCGGCGGCCGCCGCACTGACGGAGTCGGACTGCGCGCTGCTCGACGCTGTGGCCGCCCACACCGACCTGGTGATCGGCGTGGTCTCCAAGATCGACGCCCACCGGCCGTGGCGTGAGATGCAGTCGGCGGCCCGCGAAACCCTCACCGGCCACGCGCCGCGCTACCGCGACGTGGCATGGGTAGGCGCGGCCGCGGCGCCCGAACGCGGCGACCCAAGGGTCGACGACCTGATCGCTGAACTGACCAAACAGCTCGCGGACGGTGACACTCACCGACGCAACCGGCTGCGCTCGTGGGAGTTTCAGTTGCGCACCGACGCCGAACGGATCGACCGCGACGCCCGCGCGGAAGGGCGACGTGCCCGGGTGACGCAGCTACAGGAGCAGCGTGACGAGGTGGTGCGGCAGCGGCGAATGTCGAAATCGGAGCGCGTGATCGCGCTGCGCAGCCGCATCGCCCAGGCCCGCGTCCAACTGTCCTACTTCGCCGGTAAACGGTGCGCCTCGGTACGCAGCGAGTTGGGCGAAGACGCGGCGAGCATGACGCGCCGGCGGTGGGCCGAATTCGAGTCCTATGTCCACGACCGGCTGACCGAGGTGGTGGCGGAGGTCGATCAGGGGGTCACCGAGCACTTGGCCGACGTTGCCCAGGAGCTGGGGCTGGCCGGAGACTCACCGTCGGCCGCGTCGTTACCCCAGGTAGACGCCGGCAAGCCGCCGTTGGAGTCCCGACGGCTGGAGACCCAGTTGATGGCGGTGCTGGGGATCGGCTTCGGGCTGGGCGTGGCGTTGACGTTGAGCCGGGTCTTCGCCCATCTCGCCCCGGGGCTGGCCGCGGTCGGTGCGGCCGGATGCGCAGTCGCCGGCGTGGTGGCCACGGTGTGGGTGGTCAGGATTCGGGCGCTGTTGCGCGACCGGGTGGTGCTCGATCGCTGGGTGGGACAGGCCGCGAGCGCGGTGCGGTCCTCGGTGCAGGAACTGGTGGCGCTGCGGGTGGTGGCCGCCGAGTCGGCGCTCGCCGCCGAGCTCGCCGGACGCAACGAGACCGAGGCTGCGCGCGTGGCCGACCGGGTTGCCGGGTTGGATCGGGAACTGCGCGAGCATGCGGCCGCGACGGCTCGCGCCGCCGCGGTGCGTGACCGCAGGCTGCCGGCATTGCGGCGTGCGTTGGACAATGTGCGCGCTGAGCTGGGTGAATCAGGCCCGGTCAACGCCACGGTAACTGGCGAGAGATAGCCCGAGTTGCGATTGTTTCGATCCGTGTAGCTATTGACGGTAATCTCTTATTTAATGGCGGTATAAGAGGTGACAGCTGTACACATCAGCGCCAACGCCACCGAGTGACACAGGTTACACAGGAGAGCTCAATGACCTCAGCGACCATTCCCGGTCTGGACACCGCCCCGACGAAGCATGGCGAGTTGTTGGCCTGGGTGCGGGAAGTCGCGGAGCTCACCCAGCCCGACCGGGTGGAGTGGTCGGACGGTTCCGAGGAGGAGTGGAACCGACTGATGGCCCTGCTGGTGGAGTCCGGCGCGGCGGTCAAGCTCGACGAGGAGAAGAAGCCCAACTCCTACCTGGCGCTCTCCGACCCCGCCGACGTCGCGCGGGTCGAGTCACGCACTTTCATCTGTAGCCGCACCGCCGAAGGTGCCGGCCCGACCAACAACTGGATGGACCCGGACGAGATGCGGGCCACCATGACCGAGCTGTACCGCGGTTGCATGCGCGGTCGCACCATGTACGTCATCCCGTTCTGCATGGGTCCGCTCGGCGCCGAGGACCCCAAGCTCGGCATCGAAATCACCGACTCGCCCTACGTGGTGGCGTCGATGAAGGTGATGACCCGGATGGGCACCGCCGCACTGGAGAAGATCGGCACCGACGGCGCCTACGTCAAGGGCCTGCACTCGGTGGGTGCCCCGCTGGCCGAGGGCGAGCAGGACGTGCCGTGGCCGTGTAACTCCGAGAAGTACATCACCCACTTCCCCGAGACCCGCGAGATCTGGAGCTACGGCTCGGGTTACGGCGGCAACGCGCTGCTGGGCAAGAAGTGCTACGCGCTGCGGATCGCGTCGGCGATGGCCCACGACGAGGGCTGGCTGGCCGAGCACATGCTGATCCTGAAGCTGATCTCGCCGGAGAACAAGGCCTACTACGTGGCGGCGGCGTTCCCCTCGGCCTGCGGCAAGACCAACCTGGCGATGATCCAGCCGACCATCCCCGGCTGGCGGGCCGAGACCCTCGGTGACGACATCGCCTGGATGCGGTTCGGCAAGGACGGCCGGCTCTACGCGGTGAACCCGGAGGCGGGCTTCTTCGGCGTGGCACCGGGCACCAGCCGCAGCTCCAACCCGAACGCGATGATCACGCTGGAGCGCGGGAACACCGTCTACACCAACGTCGGCCACACCGACGACAATGACGTGTGGTGGGAGGGCATCGACGGGGAAACCCCGGCGCACCTCACCGACTGGAAAGGCAACGACTGGACGCCCGAGTCGGACACCCCTGCCGCCCACCCGAACTCGCGGTACTGCACCCCGATGTCGCAGTGCCCGATCCTGGCGCCGGAGTGGGACGACCCGCAGGGCGTGCCGATCTCGGCGATCCTGTTCGGCGCCCGCCGCAAGACCACGGTGCCGCTCGTGAGCCAGGCCCGCGACTGGCAGCACGGCGTCTTCATCGGCGCCACCATGGGCAGCGAGCAGACCGCCGCCGCCGAGGGCACGGTGGGCAAGGTGCGCCGCGACCCGATGGCGATGCTGCCGTTCATCGGCTACAACGCCGGGGACTACATGCAGCACTGGATCGACACCGGCAAGCACTCCGACGAGTCGAAGCTGCCGAAGGTGTTCTTCGTGAACTGGTTCCGTCGTGGCGAGGGCGGCCGGTTCCTGTGGCCGGGCTTCGGCGAGAACAGCCGGGTGCTGAAGTGGATCGTCGAGCGGGTCGAGGGCAACGCCGGCGGCCAGGAGACTCCGATCGGCACGGTGCCGACCGCTGCTGACCTGGACCTGGACGGGCTGGACGTGACCGCCGCCGACGTGGACCAGGCGTTGATCGTCGACGCCGAGGAGTGGCGCGCGGAGCTGCCGCTGATCGAGGAGTGGTTCGAGTTCATCGGCGACAAGCTGCCCACCGGCCTGCGCGACGAGTTCGAGGCCCTCAAGCAGCGCCTGGGCTAGCAGCTCTTTTCGAATACATCCGGAACCGCACTCGGGGATCCCCCGAGTGCGGTTCTGTTTTATCCGGGCGCGGAGACCGCCCGCGTGACTCACGCCCCCACTTGACAGCCGTCAAGTTTGGCCCCAGTACAGTCAGCCCATGCAGATTCGCGAACACCTCGAGGCCGACAACCCGGCCGTCATCCTGCACCCTTCGGGCACCGTCGTCAGCTTCGCCGAGCTGGAAGCCCGGGCGAACCGGTTGGCGCACTTCTTCCGGGCCGTGGGGCTGGTGGAGGGCGACGTCGTCGCGATCATCATGGAGAACAACGAGCACATCCATGCGGCGATGTGGGCGGCGCGGCGCAGCGGCCTGTACTACGTGCCGATCAACACCCATCTGACCGCTGCCGAGGCCGCCTACATCATCGACAACAGCAACGCCAAGGCGATCATCGGCTCGGCCGCGCTGCGCCAAACCTGCGCGGACCTGGCCGAGCACCTGCCGGCCGGCCTGCCCGGGCTGCTGCTGATCGCCGATGGCGACTTGGAGGGCTGGCAGCGCTACCCGGAATGTGTTGCTGACCAACCGGTTACACCCATCGATGACGAAATCGAAGGTGATCTGCTGCAGTACTCGTCGGGCACCACCGGGCGGCCCAAGGGCATCAAACGTCCGCTGCCGCACCTGCCGCCGACCGAGGTGCCGGGGCTGATGGCGATGCTGGTCTCGGTGTGGATGGGCCCGGGTTCGGTCTATTTGAGCCCCGCGCCGCTGTATCACACAGCGCCGTCGGTGTGGTCGATGCAAGTGCAGGCGGCCGGGCTGACCACCGTCGTGATGGAGAAGTTCGACGCTGAGTCCGCGCTCGACGCGATCCAGCGCTATCGCGTCACGCACGGGCAGTTCGTCCCGGCACACTTCACGCGAATGCTGAAACTGCCTGCGGGGGTGCGGGAGTCGTATGACGTTTCGAGCCTCAAGCGGGTCATGCACGCCGCCGCGCCGTGCCCGGTGGAGATCAAACAGCAGATGATCGACTGGTGGGGGCCGATCGTCGATGAGTACTACGCCTCATCGGAGGCACACGGCTCCACGCTGATCAGCGCCGACGAATGGCTGAAGCACCCCGGCTCGGTGGGCAAGGCGATGTTCGGGGCGGTGCACATTCTCGACGAGGACGGCAACGAGCTGCCCGCCGGCGAGGCCGGCGAGATCTACTTTGAGGGCGGCAACGCCTTCGAGTACCTCAATGATGCGGAGAAGACCGCGAAATCACGCCACCCGCAAGGCTGGACGACCGTCGGCGACGTCGGCTACCTGGACGACGAGGGCTACCTGTACCTCACCGACCGGCGCCACCACATGATCATCTCCGGCGGGGTGAACATCTACCCGCAAGAAGCGGAGAACCTGTTGATCACGCACCCGAAGGTGTTGGACGCGGCCGTGTTCGGGATTCCCGATGACGAGATGGGCCAGAGCGTGAAGGCGGCCGTGCAGACCGTCGACCCGGCCGACGCCACACCTGCGTTCGCCGCGGAACTGCTTAACTGGGTACGGGATCGCTTGGCGCACTACAAATGCCCGCGGTCGATCGCTTTCGAGGAGCAGTTGCCGCGCACCGACACCGGCAAGCTCTACAAGAACGAACTGGTGACCAAGTATTCGGCGTGATGCCGGCTAGGAGGCATTGCCCGGCTGGCCGGGGGCGCCTTGGCTGCCGGCCTGCCCGTGAACGGTGCCCGGGCCGGCGGCGCCGCCAGGGCCGCCTGCGCCGGCGATAGCCCCGTCGCCCCCGTTGCCGCCCGCGCCCCCGTTGCCGCCGTCACCGCCGAAGCCGACCCCGTGCCCGCCGGCGCCGCCGTGGCCACCGGTTCCTCCGGTGCCCCCGACGCCAATAGCGTTGCCGCCGTTACCCGCCGCGCCGCCGTTGCCCCCGTCGCTGCCGCTGGCGCCGACCGTCACCGGGGTGGCACCGCCACCGGCCCCGCCATCACCGCCGCGACCGCCCCGGCTGCCGGTCCCCGTGGCGGTGCCGCCGTCGCCTGCGTGACCGCCCTGCCCGCCGCCGGCCGAATCACCGCTGCCGCCGATTCTGCCGCCGTCACCACCGTTGCCCCCGGACCCGCCGACGGTGCTGTCCCCGGTCGCCGCCCCGCCGTGGCCGCCGTTGCCGCCGGCACCTCCGCCACCGGCCAACTGGCCGCCGTCGCCGCCCCGGCCGCCGTTCCCCCCGGCCCCGGCGGTCCTACCGTCGCCCGCGGCGGCGCCACCGTTGCCGCCGTCCCCGCCGGCGCCCCCGCTGCCGTACAGGTAATTGCCGTCGCCGCCGTTACCACCGTTGCCGGCCGAACCGCCGTCTTCGGCACCGTCCCCGCCGTGCCCACCATTGCCGCCGTTGCCCCACATGTCGCCGCCGTTGCCGCCGCTGCCGCCGTCGGCGCCCAGGCCACCGGCCCCGCCGTCGCCGCCGTTCCCGAACAGTCCGGCGCTGCCGCCGTTGCCGCCTGCTACGTCATCAAGGTTCGATGTCCAGCCGTCGCCCCCGTCGCCGAACCACAGTCCGCCGGCCCCACCGTCGGGATGGTCCGCGGTCCCATCGACGCCGTTGCAGATCACGCCACAGCCGCCCTCGGTCAACGGTGCGAACAGCGGGTTGACCAGGTTGTCGAACAACTGGCCGGACGGACTGTCGATCCAGTCCTGCACGGCCTCGTGCAGCCACTCGTAAAGCCCGGCGGTGCCGGACGCGTCGGCGGCTAGCGCCAGCACGTCGCTGCCACCAAGGTCCGGGCTGCTCAAGCTCCAGACGGTGGGATCCAACCAGGCCAGGCCCGCGGTCGATGCGCCCATGTCTTGGTCCGTCAGTCCGAAAAGCGGGCTGAGCATGTCGATGATCCAGTCGAACTCATCCGCCTGTGCGTCGGGAGCGGGACTGACCGGAGTCAGGGCGAACGCGGCCAGGGCGGCCAGCGCGGGAACTGTCCGTCGCACGCCATGATTCGGTGCGGGATGCACCTGGCGGACCCGCGTGGCCTTACTGAGGTGAAGCGGCATTGCTGAGCAACCTTCCGGGTGGCACATGGTGCGAAGCGGGCAGACCGTGCCCGACCGGGTGGACCTTCACGAGCAGGTCAGTCCTCACCCAGGCGGCGACTAAGAGTCTACATATACGGCATGAATCAGACCATTAGTATGCCTTTAGGGCATTCTGCCGTACGGTCAAGTGGACATTGGTCGGCTCAAACGCTACCGTCAAGCACCGTAGGGGGACGGGCACAGATTTTATTAAGCCCAAGCAAAGTTTCAGTAAAGTTCAGAAGGGGTGGGCCAACGGTGGCACATATTCGACGCGGTAGTCACAACACTCAATCGGCCGTGCGACGGCGCGACCGTGCGATCGGGGCGGCAGCCTCGGTCGGGGCATTCTTGGCGTTCGGAATGGCGCCCCTGGCGTCCGCACCGTCCGCGCAGGCCGACGACTTCGGCCTGGACGCGTTCTGGGACATGTTCGGCGTCGGCGACAGCAACACCTCGGGCTTTGACCTGTTCGACGTCTCCGCGTGGGGGGTCCCGGGCGCGGCCGACGGCGGCCTGTTCGACGCCGACTTCGCCCAGATGTGGCAGGAAAGCTTCTACCTCCCGCTGCACGCGATGATGCAGGACTGGATTACCAGCGACTTCGGTTCGAGTGTCAACGGTGTGGTCAACCAGCTGTTCGCGCCGTTCACCGACGGCTTCTGCGGGATGATCTGCAACGGCGCCGACGGCACCGAGACCAGCGTGGACGGGCAGGCCGGTGGGTTGTGGTTCGGCGACGGCGGCAACGGCTGGGGCTCGAACCTCGAGGGCGTAGGCGGCGGCAACGGCGGCCACGCCGGCGGTATCGGCAACGGCGGTGACGGTGGCGTCGGCGGCCTGGGCGCCGACGGCGGCAACGGGGGCCACGGCGGCGAGATGTGGGGCAACGGCGGCGACGGTGGCGCCGGCGGTAACGGCACCGCCACGTTGGACGCGGGTAACGGCGGCAACGGTGGCTCCTCGGGCCAGGCCCAGGACTTCTTCGGTATGGGCGCGTGGGGCAACGGCGGCAACGGCGGGGCCGGGGGTGCCGGCTGGACCGGAACCAACGGCTCCGCGGGAAGCGGTTCCGGGGGCTCCGGTGGTGACGGTGTGGCCGGTGGCAACGCCGGCAACGGTGGCGCTGGCGGCGCCGGGTCCTCGTACGTCGGCATCGGCGGAAACGGTGGTGCGGGCGGTGTCGGTGGCGCCGGCGGAAGCGGTGGCAACGGCGCGGCCGGTGACGGTGGCACCTTCGCGAACAACGGCACTGGAGCCGGCGCCGTCGGCGGCAACGGTGGTAACGGTGCCGTCGGCGGCAAGGGCGGTGTCGGTGGTGCGGCCGGTAACGGCGGATCGGCCAACGGCACGGTCGGTGCCGACGGTGACGGCGGTGTCGGCGGTAACGGCGGCCTCGGTGGCGACGGCGGTACCGGTGCCGACGGCCTCGCGGTGAACGGCGTGGGCGCCAACGGTTCCGGCGGCGGTACCGGTGGTGCGGGCGGTAACGGTGGTGCCGCGGCAGCCGGTGGTGCGGCCGGTGGAGCCGGAGCCAACGTGGGCGCGGCCGGTGTCGACGGCGACGGCGGCGATGGCGGTAACGGCGGCAACGCCTCTGCGGCGACCGACGGCCGCGACGGTGTCAACGGCTACCGCGACGGCGGCACCCCGCCCGACATCTCGGCTACCAGTGGCGGTAGTGGTGCTGCCGGAGGTAACGGCGGCGCCGGCGGCAACGGCGGCGGGACCGCCGGTAACGGCGGCAACGGCGGTGTCGGCGGTGTCGGCTCCGATGGCGGCAACGGCGGCCACGGCAGTGCCTCGATTCACGGGACGACCGATTCCGTACACGGCCTGTACAACGCCCCCGGTAATGGTGGCTCGGGCGGCGCCGGCGGTAACGGTGGCGCGGCAGGCGCCGGTGCGGCCAACGGCAACGACGGGCAGATCGGTGACGGCGGCAACGGCGGTAACGGTGGTAGCGGCGGCGACATCGCCGACGTGACGGGACAGGCCTCCGTGGAAGGGCCGGGCGGCGCAGGCACCCTGGGCCCGCAGGGTTCGGCCGGTACCGGTGGCGCTGGCGGCAACGGCGGTTCCGGTGCCACGGCCGGTACCGGCGGAAACGGCGGAAGCGGCGGCAGCGACCCGAACGCCGGCGGTGCGCACGGTGGCGACGGTGGTGCCGGTGGAGCCGGTGGTCAGGGCCTGGCGAACGCTGACGGCTCGGGCGGTGTCGGTGGCGATGGCGGTGTCGGTGGAAACGGCGGCAACGGCAGCAACATCCGTTGGGGTGACCCGGACTGGCAGACCACCTCCGGCGATTCGTCCTCGGGCCCGATCGACAACGTTCACGGCGGCGCCGGGGGCGACGGCGGTGCGGGCGGTGCCGGCGCCAACACCGGTGGCAACGGCGGCACCGGTGGTGACGGCGGCGACGTCATCACCCCGCATCTCGGGGACGACGGCCTCAATGGTGGCGCCGGCGACACCCCGGGTACCGGCAGCACCGGTGGTACCGCCGGCACCGGTGGCTCCGCCGGTACCGGTCCCGACGCCGGTAGCGCCGGTCAGGATGGCACCCCGGGAGTCGTTCTGCCCTAGTAGGACAGCTCAAGAGAAGCACCCCGCACACGCGTGCGGGGTGCTTTTCATTCCGGACCGGTCCGAGGAGCTAAACGCCGCCGCGGGCAACCAGCTGTGCCGCAATGACATTGCGCTGGATCTCGTTGGTTCCCTCGCCGACGATCATCAGCGGCGCGTCCCGGAAGTAGCGTTCCACGTCGTATTCGGTCGAATAGCCGTAGCCGCCGTGGATACGCACCGCGTTCAGCGCGATCTCCATGGCGGCTTCCGAGGCGAACAACTTGGCCATGCCGGCTTCCATGTCGCAGCGTTGCCCGCTGTCGTAGCGCTCCGCCGCGTACCGGGTGAGCTGGCGGGCTGCGGTGAGTTTGGTGACCATGTCGGCCAGGTAGTTGCCCACACTCTGGTGCTTCCAGATCGGCTTGCCGAAGCTCTCCCGCTGCTGCGCGTAGGCCAGCGCATCCTCCAGCGCCGCAGTGGCCACACCCAAGGCTCGCGCCGCCACCTGAATGCGACCGGTCTCCAATCCCTTCATCATCTGGGCGAAACCGTTGCCGGGCGTGCCGCCGAGCACCGCCGACGCCGGCACCCGGCAACCGTCGAAGCTCAGCTCACAGCTCTCCACCCCCTTATAGCCCAGCTTCGGCAGGTCGCGTGAGATCGTCAGCCCGTCGCTGGGGTTCTCCACCAACAGCACCGAGATACCGCTGTGTCGCGGGGTGGCCTTCGGATCGGTTTTGGCCAGCAGCGCAATCAATCCCGAGTAGCGGGCGTTGGAGATCCAGGTCTTGGAGCCATTGATCGTCAGCGTGTCCGGGTCGGCAGAAGCCACCGCGGACGTCGTCATGTTCTGCAGGTCGCTGCCGCCGCCCGGTTCGGTCAACGCCATGGTGGCGCGCAGTGCTCCGGTGGCCATGGCCGGCAGGTAACGCCGCTTCTGCTCGTCGGTACCGAACAGGGTCAGCAGCTTGGCGACCACGGTGTGGCCGCCCATCGCCCCGGCCAGGCTCATCCAGCCACGGGCCAGCTCCTGTGTGACGAACACGTAGCACGGCATCGACACCGGTGTCCCGCCGTACTCCTCGGGAACAGCCAGACCGTAGATGCCGAGGTGCTTCATCTGCTCGATCCACGCCTCCGGGTAGGTGTTGGCGTGCTCGACGTCGCGGACCGTCGGCTTCACCTCCCGGTCAATGAACTGACGCACGGTTTCGACCAAGATCGACTCTTCGTGGTTCATCGGTTCACCGTATGCCAGGATTTTCTTGTGACCAGCGGCCCCTACTTCGACGAACTCCAGGTCGGTCAGGTATTCGACGCGGCCCCGGCAATGACCCTGACCGCGGGTGCGGCGGCGCTGCACCAGGCCATCCTCGGAGACCGGCTACGCCTGCCGCTGGACGCCGAGTTGTCCCGGGCGGTGACCGGCTCGACGACTCCGTTGGCCCACCCCGGACTGGTGTGCGACGTCGCGATCGGGCAGTCCACTCTGGTCACCCGGCGCGTCAAGGCGAACCTCTTCTACCGCGGCCTGGCCTTCTTCCGGTATCCGGTGATCGGCGATACGGTTTTCACTCGCACGGAAGTCGTTGGACTGAAGCAGAATTCGGTCAAGCCCGGGCGCGAACCCACTGGGTTGGTGGCGCTGCGGGTCACCACCATCGATCAGGTGGACCGACTGGTGCTCGACTTCTACCGCTGCGCGATGCTGCCGCTGTCGCCTGGTGTCTCCGATACCGGCCACGGCGATGACCTGTCCGCCATCGGCGCGGGGCTCGCGGCGCCGCCGGACGTGACCACGGATTGGGACGCGGCGGAGTTTCGTCAGCAGGTGCCGGGGCCACACTTCGACGCGGCGATGACGGGGACGGTGCTGACCAGCACCGGCGATGTGGTCTCCTCTGCTCCGGAGCTGGCTCGGCTGACCCTCAATGTTGCTGCTACCCACCATGATTCGCGGGTGGCCGGGCAGCGGCTGGTCTACGGCGGACACACCATCGGCCTGGCACTGGCACAGGCGTCCCGGCTACTGCCGAATCTGGCCACGGTGCTGGGCTGGCAGTCCTGCGATCACACGGCGCCGGTCCACGAAGGCGACACCCTCTACAGCGAACTGCACATCGAATCCGCCCGCGACAGCGTGTTGGAGCTGCGGTCGCTGGTCTACGCCGCCGGTGCCGACGGTGAACCGGACCGTCAGGTGCTGGACTGGCGCTTCACCGCCTTGCACTTCTGAGGCCGGGTTCCTACTTTGCGCGAGCGTGCGTGTTTGCACACGACACGCCGCGCTCTTGTGTACAACTGCGCACGTTCAGGGCTGATCGCGAGCGTGCGCGGTTGCGCGAATTTCGCGGCGTGTCGGCCCCAGACACGCACGCTCGCGACACTGCGCGGTTAGTGCGGTAGGTCCCGGAACGGGGCTTCGCGATACGGATCGGGTTCCTTGGGCAGGCCCAGCACCCGCTCGCCGATGATGTTGCGCTGAATCTGGTCGGTGCCCCCGCCGATCGAGGTGAAGTAGGCGTTGAGTGCCCGGAAGGTCACCGCGTCGCCGACCGGATTGTCCGGACCGCTCAGCAGCGACTCGACGCCGACGATCTCGGTCTGGACCCGGGCGGTCTCGTGCAGGATGCGTGACATCGCGATCTTGCCCAGTGCCAGCAGGGTGGCCGATTCGGCGCGGTCGCTGCTGGTCTTGGCCCGCTGATTGTTCCAGCGGTTCACCGTCGTCAGCGCCTGGATGCGAGCGATCTCCTGGCGGATGTGCGAATCGGGCAGGCAACCGGCGTCGCGAGCCAATTCCACCAAACCGCTGGACTTCTCCTTGCGGCGCGCAGTGCGCGCGACGTCGCCCATCAGCCGGCGCTCGTAGCCCAATGCCACCTGCAGCACCGACCATCCCTCGCCCGGCTCGCCGATCCGGTTGGCGTCGGGAACTCTGGCGTCGGTCAGGAACACCTCATTGAACTCCGATTCGCCGGTTATCTGGTGGATCGGCCGGACCTCCACGCCGGGCTGGCGCATCGGCAGCATGAAAAAGGTGATGCCGTTGTGTTTGGGCACGTCCGGGTCGGTGCGCGCCACCAGCATGCCGTAGTCGGCGGTGGTCGCGAACGACGTCCAGACCTTCTGCCCGTTGATGATCCAGTCGTCGCCGTCGCGTTCGGCGCGGGTGCGCAGACCGGCCAGGTCCGATCCCGCGCCGGGTTCGCTGTAGAGCAGGCACGACTTGGTCTCGCCGCGCAGCGCCGGCGGCAACAGCCGGTGCTTCTGCTCATCGGAGCCGCGGTCATGGATTGTGCAGGCGAACAGGTCGGCCCGGTCGTGACCGGTTCCGGGAGCACCGACGGCAGCGAACTCCGCTGCTACCAAGCGGGATTGGCGGTCAGTCAGGCCGCGCCCGTAGCAGTGCGGCTCCCAGCTCGGAGCGGTCCATCCGGCAGCGAGGATCGCCGCGGCGAAGGTGGCCCGGTCGGTACCGGGTGACCAGTTGGCGGCCAGCCAGTCGCGGACTTCACCGCGAAGTTCGTCGTTGGGGTCGGGCAGCGTCATCTCACGCTCCGATCTCTTGCAGGTAGCGCTCCCGGTGCCAGGAGGGGCTGCCGAACAGGTGGGCGTCGCTGCGTGCTCGGCGCAGATAGCGGTGGGCGGGATGTTCCCAGGTGAACCCGATCCCGCCGTGCACCTGAATGTTGGTGGCGCCCACAAAGACGAAGGCATCCGAGCAATACGCCTGGGCCAGTGCGAGATCGGCGGACCAGTCGCCGGATCCTTCGGCGCCGGCCGCGGCCACCTGGCGCGCGGCCGTCACCGCCGACTCGGCCTCCAGCAACATGTCGGCGCACATGTGTTTGACGGCCTGAAAGCTGCCGATGGCCCGGCCGAACTGATAACGGGTTTTGGCGTAGTCGCGGGCCATCTCCATGGCGAACCGGGCGGCACCGGCCTGCTCGCCGAGCAGCGCCACCGCGGAACGGTCCAGCGCGGCGGTCACGGCGGCGACTCCGGCTCCGGCCGACCCCACCGCCGTCGCTGGGGCGTCGGCCAGTCGGACCAGACACAGCCGGCGGGAGGGATCGACCGTGGTCAGCGGTTCCACCGTCACGCCCGGTCCGGCCGGGTCGACGGCGAAGATCCCGGGTCCGTCCGATGAGCCGGCCAGCACGTAGAGCAGGTCGGCGGTGTCCGCGTCGAGCACGAACCGCTTCTCGCCGGAGACCAGCGGGGTCGCTTCGCCGCCGGCCGTGGTGGTCGGCGTCGCGGGGGGACGGGTCGAATCGCCCTCGGCGAAGGCGACCGCGATCCGGGTGCGCCCGGCAGCGATGCCCGGCAGCACCGCCTCGCGCTGTGCCGGGTCGTCCACTGTCATAAGAAGATTGACCGCAAGTACCGCCGAGGACAAATACGGACCGGAGTACAGGACCCTGCCCAGCTCTTCGGCAACTACGCCTACCTCGACCAATCTGGCGCCGGCGCCCCCGTATTGCTCGGGCACCAACAGTCCGAGCAGGCCCATGGCCGCCAACTCTGACCAGGCCTCGTCGTCGGGCGAGCGTTTGGTCATCAACTCGGCGACAGCGCCGCGCAGTGCCCGCAGTTCCTCTGGGCTGGAGCTGGCCACCGGGTCAGGCCTTTCCGCCGAAGGCCTGCCGCAGGCTCTGGCATTGGCCGGCGAAGAACGCCCGCGAGACTGTGGCTTTGGGCATCAACAGATCGAATCCGTGGAACGCCCCCGGGACGGTCTCGACCTCGCAGGGGACGCCGGCTTGACGCAGCCGCTCTGCGTAGGCCAGATCCTCGTCGTGGAACAGGTCCAGGGTGCCCACCCCGATCCAGGCCGGTGCCAGCCCGCTCAGGTCGGCACGCCGTGCCGGCACCGCGACCTGCGGATCCGCGCCGCCCAGGTACGCGGTCCAGCCGACCTGGTTGCTCCGTGGATTCCACAGTCGGTAGCTCCGATTGGCCGGCAGTGCCGCGCTGCGATCATCGAGCATCGGGTACACCAGCAGCTGCAACACGGGGGAGACCTCGCCGCGGTCGGCGGCCAACTGCGCCAGGGCCGCGGCCAGCCCGCCGCCGGCACTGGCGCCTCCGATCGCGATCCGGGCCGGATCGACCCCGGGCAGCTCAGCGAGCCGGGTCAGGGCCGCCCAGCAGTCCTCCAATGCCGCGGGATAGGGGTTCTGCGGCGCCAGTCGGTAGTCCACTGACGCGACCGTGGCACCCAGTTCGGCGCTGAACCTGCGGCAGAGGCGGTCGTCCTGGGCGGCCGTGCCGATGACGTAGCCGCCACCGTGGATCCACAGCAGTGCCGGTGCGGGATCGGCGGGCCGATTCGGCGGCCGAAAGATCCGGACGCCGGCGCCCGAGGGCAGGCTCAGGACCTCGACGTCGCCGGGAGTGCGCCGGCCCTGCATCCCGGTGAGTGTCTGCAGCACCGGCAGCGTCCGACGCCCGATCCCGCCTCGCGGAAGGAATCGGGCAGTTCTGCGCAGATCTGGATGGAACCCGCTGCTTACCATCGGCTCAGTATTACCGGCGTCGCACTGGCGGCGTCGCCAACCCACCCGATTGCGGTCGCCTCGGACCCCAAACGCGGTACCCTGCGCCAATGACGGGACGATCGCAGACCCCGGAGACCGGGCTCGACCTGGCCGGCCGGCTGCGTTGGCTGATGCGAGCTCGGCCGAGCGACTACCTGCTGGCACTCAGCGTTGCCTCAGCGTCCTTGCCGGTGGTCGGGAAGCACCTCGAACCCCTGGGCGGGATGACCGCGATGGGGGTATGGGGCACCCGCCACATGCCGGAGTTCTTCTCACACGCCGCCAAATCTTGGCTGGCTCCGGGGGCCGCGGCCATCCGCAAGCAGGAGCGCGAGCAGACCCATGTGGTCAGCGATGCCGCGCTGCGCGGTGTGGTCTCGGCGGCCGATCTCGACATCGATTGGCCCGAACCGGAGCAGGCTCCGCCGGTGGTGAAGGCGTTGCAGCACCGGCGGCACATCTATCGCTCCGGTGTGCAGTACGGCAGCGACCCCGCGCAGGTGCTCGATGTCTGGCGGTCCAGCGAGCTGCCGGACGGTCCGGCGCCGGTCCTGATCTACGTTCCCGGTGGTGCCTGGGTGCACGGCAGCCGGCTCTTGCAGGGTTATGCGCTGCTGTCCCACTTGGCCGAGCAGGGCTGGGTGTGCCTGTCGATCGACTACCGGGTCGCGCCGCACAACCGGTGGCCGAGCCACATCGTCGACGTCAAGACCGCGATCGCCTGGGCGCACGCCAACGTCGACAAATTCGGCGGTGACCGCAATTTCGTGGCCGTGGCGGGTGCCTCGGCCGGCGGGCATCTGGCCGCCCTGGCCGGGCTGACCGGAAGCGCGGTCAGCGACCCTGAATTCGCCGACCAATTGCCGGCCGGCGGGGACACCTCCGTGGACGCCGTGGTGGGTATCTACGGCCGCTACGACTGGGAGGATCGCTCCACCCCCGAACGGGTCGCGTTCGTCGACTTCTTGGAGCGGGTGGTGGTCGGTCGATCGATGCGGCGCCATCGCGACCTCTACCGGCAGGCATCCCCGATCGCGCGGGTTCATCCGGATGCGCCGCCGTTCCTGGTGGTCCATGGCAGCGCCGACACGGTCATCCCGGTACAACAAGCTCGTAGCTTCGCCGACCGCCTGCGAGCGGTGTCACGTTCCAAGGTCGGGTACCTGGAGCTGCCGGGAGCCGGGCACGGTTTCGACATGACCGACGGGGCCCGTACCGGTGCGACGAGCACGGCAATCGGTTTGTTCCTCAACCAGATTCACCGCGACCGCACCACGGTCGGGAGCAAACAGATCATCTGAACCCGCCCGCCACGGTATGGTCCGTGCATGGCGAGGGGTGTGGGGTGAAGCGGCTCACCGGGTGGGATGCGGTTCTGCTGTACAGCGAGACGGCGAACGTGCACATGCACACTCTCAAGATCGCGGTGATCGAGCTGGATTCCGATCGGCACGGGTTCGACGTCGAGGCGTTCCGGCGGGTGATCCATGGCCGGCTCTACAAGCTGGATCCGTTCCGCTACCAACTGGTGGACATCCCCGGCAAGTTCCACCACCCGATGTGGCGGGAGAACTGCGAAGTCGACCTGGCGTATCACATCAGGCCGTGGTCGCTGCCCGCTCCGGGCGGCCGCCGTGAACTCGATGAGGCGATCGGTGAGATCGGCAGCACGCCGCTGGACCGTAGCCGCCCGCTGTGGGAGATGTACTTCATCGATGGGCTGGCAAACAACCGGATCGCGGTGGTCGGCAAGATCCACCACGCACTCGCCGACGGGATCGCGTCGGCGAACCTGATGGCCCGTGGCATGGATCTGGTAGCCGGTTCGCAGAACGAGCGTGATTCTTACGAAACCGATCCCGCGCCCACCGGCGGGCAGTTGGTGCGCTCGGCGTTCCGCGACCATTTCCGGCAGATGGGCAAGATCCCGGCGACCATCGGCTACACCGCGGCCGGCATCGGCCGGGTCCGGCGCAGCACGCGCAAACTCTCCGCTGACCTGACCCGGCCGTTCACTCCGCCGCCGAGCTTCATCAACCACGTACTCACGCCCGATCGCCGGTTCGCCACCGCCACCCTGGCGCTGGCCGACATCAAGGCGACCAGCAAGCAGTTGGGCGTCACCATCAACGATCTGGTGCTGGCCATCTCGGCCGGGGCGCTGCGCACGCTGCTGCTGCGTTACGACGGGAAGGCGGATCACCCGCTGCTGGCGTCGGTGCCGATGAGCTTCGACTTCTCCGCCGACCGGATCTCCGGCAATCGGTTCTCCGGAGTGTTGGTGGCACTGCCGGTCGACGTGGCCGACGTCCGGGAGCGGATCGCAAAAGCCCAAGAGGCGGCCGATTTGGCCAAGGAGGCCCATCACCTGGTCGGGCCGGAGTTGGTCAGCCGGTGGTCGGCGTACCTGCCGCCGGCGCCGGCGGAGTCGTTGTTCCGGTGGTTGTCGGGTAAGGACGGTCAGAACAAGGTCCTCAACCTCAACATCTCCAATGTTCCCGGTCCGCGAGAGCGCGGCAGGGTCGGCGGCGCGCTGGTCACCGAGATCTACTCGGTGGGGCCGTTGACCGCCGGCAGCGGTCTGAATATCACCGTGTGGAGCTACGTGGACCAGCTCAACATCTCAGTGCTGACCGACGGTGTCACCGTTGAAGATCCGCACGAGGTGACCAGTGCACTGGTCAACGAGTTCGTCGACATCCGCCGTGCCGCTGGGCTTTCCGAGCAGCTAACCACCGTCGAGACGGCGATGGCGCCCGCCTAGATCTCAGTCGGACGCTGCCAGCTCCTGCAGTTCGCGACGCAATACCTTGCCGGTGTTGTTGCGGGGCAGCGCATCCATGATGGTGATGTCACGAGGCACCTTGTAGCCGGCCAGATTCTCCCGGACGTGTTGCTTCAGCTCGTCGGCCGAGGCCGAGCTACCGGGCGCCAACACTACGAACGCCACCAGCCGCTGTCCGTAGTCGGCGTCGTCGACGCCGATCACAGCCGCCTCGGAAACGGCGCCGTGCTTGATCAGCGCCTTCTCCGTCTCGATCGGATAGACGTTCTCGCCCCCCGAGACGATCATCTCGTCGTCCCGGCCGACCACGAAGAGCCTTCCGGTGTCATCGAAGTAGCCCAGGTCGCCGGACGCCATGAAACCGTCGTGGAACAGCTTCGAGTCGCCGCCGGTGTAGCCGTCGAACTGCGAGGAGTTGCGCACGAAGATCTGCCCGGTCACCCCGGCCGGAACTTCGGTGAAATCAGCATCCAGAATCCTGATCTCGCTCCCCGGGGCCGGACGGCCGGCGGTGTCGGGGGAGTAGCGCAGGTCTTCCGGTGTGGCCAGCGCGATCATGCCGGCCTCGGTCGCGTTGTAGTTGTTGTAGACCACATCGCCGAAGGTGTCCATGAACGCCGTCACCACGTCGGGATGCATCCGTGAGCCAGAGGCCGTCGCGAATCGCAGTGACTTACAAGGATATTGAATCCTAACTGCGTCCGGCAGCGCCATGATCCGGTCGAACATCACCGGTACAACGCACAGTCCGGCCGCGTCGTTCTCCTCGATCAGCGCCAGGGTGGCTTCAGGGTCGAACTTCCGCCGGGTGGCGATCGTGCAGGCCATGGTCAGCGCCAGGGCCAGCTGGGAGAAGCCCCAGGCGTGGAACATCGGCGCGGCGATGACCACGGTTTCCTCGGTGTGCCAGGGGATCCGGTCGAAAATGGCTTGCAGGTCGGCGATCCCGCCTCCGCCACGTCCGGAGCGGCGTGCCCCCTTGGGGGTACCGGTGGTTCCGGAGGTGAGCATGACCAGCTTGCCGCTCCGCGACGTCTTTGCCGGTCGACGCCCGGCGTTGGCGGCGATCAACTCGTCTGCGGTCAGGCCGGGGACCTCGCTGTCGGTCCAGCTCACCACCCTCGTGCACCCCGATGCTGCCGGCACAGCCAGATCCACTGCGGCGGTGAACTCTTCGTCGTAGAAGATCAGGTCGACGCCTTCGCGGGCGACCACTTCGGCCAACGCCGGCCCGGCGAAGCTGGTGTTGAGCAACAGCACGTCCGCGCCGACCCGGTTGGCGGCCGCCAGTGCTTCGATGAAGCCGCGGTGGTTGCGGCACATCAGCGCGATTGCCCGGGGCGTG
Source organism: Mycobacterium sp. SMC-14 (assembly GCF_046250075.1). Taxonomy (NCBI): domain Bacteria; kingdom Bacillati; phylum Actinomycetota; class Actinomycetes; order Mycobacteriales; family Mycobacteriaceae; genus Mycobacterium; species Mycobacterium sp. SMC-14. The sequence goes on from NZ_CP176429.1 coordinate 194,673, forward strand.
CGGCCGGGCAGCCGTTGCAGGCCGGCGGCCAGCGCGTTACAGCGCCGGTCGAGTTCGGCGTAGGTGCACGTGCCGCGCTCGTCGATGATCGCCGCGCGGTCGCCGCAACGCTGCGCCGCCATGGCGATCCCGGTGGTGGTGGTGCCGCCCTCCGCGGCCGCCGCGGCGGCTATCCGGAGGTATTTGTCCGGGCGCATGGGCGCCAACAGTCCGGCCCGGCTGAAGGTCACCAGCATCGAGCCGACCCGATTGAGCGAGTCGAACAGGCCCATACCGTTCAGCCCAGGATCGGTAGACGGCGCTCGCTGGCGAGCTTGTCCAGCGCCTTCTGCATGACCTCGCGCACGTGCGCGTCGACGACGTCGATGTCGGGGTCCTCGCCGAACTCCGCGACGATGTCGATCGGCTCGCATACCTGCATGACGATCTTGGTGGGCAGCGGCAGGTTAACGGGTAACACCGCGGAAAGCCCGAACGGGAAACCGAACGAGATCGGCAGAATCTTGACCCGCATCAGTTTGTCCAGCCGCAGGGCCTTGGCCAACCCCGTGCCGCGGGTCAGGTAGAACTGGCTCTCCTGGCCGCCGATCCCGACCGTCGGCACGATCGGCACACCGGCGTTGAGCGCGGCGCGGATGTAGCCTTTGCGGCCGCCGAAGTCGATCTTGTTCTCTTCCAACGTCGGTCGGTACACGTCGTAGTCGCCGCCCGGGAAGACCACCACCACACCTCCGGAGCGCAAGGCCTCGTCGGCGTTGGAGTGGTTGGCCGGGATGAACCCGGTCTTGCGGAAGAAGTCGGCGGTGAAACCGGTGAAGATCAGGTCATGGCTCAGGGTGTAGACCGGACGCTCGTAGCCGAACGTGTCGTAGAAACCAGTGGCGAACACCGGGACATCCATCGCGAACAGGCCGCCGGAGTGGTTCGAAACCACGAGGGCGCCGCCGTTCGGGAATGACTCAAAACCCCGTACCTCGGCACGGTGGTAGCCCTTGATGAACGGTCGCAACAGGCCCATCACCCGTTCGGTCAGACCGGGATCCCACTTCGTGATGGGCCGTGGAACGTCGTCCGACCAGTCGTTGTCCGGCGTGTCCACCGTGGCCCCCTCAATTGAAACGTGTTCTAGTTTTGCCCATATTACCGGCTCAGACCCGCTGGTGGATACCATCAGCGCACTTGTTCCGAGAGCCGAGGGGAGCTCCGCATCGACCTGCAGGCGTACTTCGACCGCATCGGCTATCGCGGTGGCACCGAGCCGACGCATGAGACGCTCTCCGACCTGGTGTCAGCGCACGTCCGGCGCATTCCGTTCGAGAATCTCGACCCTCTGATGGGTGTACCGGTGATCGACCTCAGCTCGGCGGCACTGAGCGCCAAGCTGGTGGCGCGACGCCGTGGCGGCTACTGCTACGAGCACAACAACCTGATGTGCGAGGTGCTGTCCGAACTCGGCTTTGGGGCCGAGCGGCTGGCCGCGCGGGTGGTGTGGATGGCCCCGGAAGGGCTGGAAGGCCCGCCGAGCCCTCAGACTCACCAGGCCTTGGCGGTGACGATCCCGGGCTCGGACCAGCTCTATCTTGTCGACGTGGGTTTCGGCGGGCAGACACCGACCGCACCGATCCCGATGGTCCCCGACGAAGTTCAGCAGACGTCGCATGAGCCGTTCCGGCTGCGCCGGCACGGCAATGACGCGGACGAGTTGGTGGTGGAGACGCTGATCGGTGAGCGCTGGCGGCCGCTGTACGTCTTGGGCCTGCGGCCACGGCCGCTGATCGACTTGCAGGTGGGTAGTTGGTATGTGTCCACCTTCCCCGAGTCGAATTTTATCGTCGGCCTCAGCGCGTCCTTGGTGACCGACGATGCACGCTGGAACCTGCGCGGTCGCAACCTCGCCATCCACGCCGGCGGTGGCACCGAGCGGATTCGGTTCGACGACGCCGCCCAGGTGTGCGCGGCCCTGACCGACCGCTTCGGCATCGATCTGGCCGGTTTGGGCGACGTCGAGGCCAAAGTGGCATCGGTGCTGGACACCTGATGGGCAAGATCGCGTGGGCGGGCGTCATGACGGCCGCGGGACTGGCCTTTGCCGGCGTCGCATCGGCCGGGCCGATGCCCGGTATCGAGCTGCTGGACGACAACAGCAGCTGCACGGCGGGCTTTCTCACCCAGGACGACGGCGGCGGCTACTACCTGCTGACCAGCGGGCACTGTGACTCGCATGACGGATCGCAGTGGACCGACATCTTCGAGACGCCGCTCGGCATAATCACCGCCAGCGAGGACAACGGTGAGGACCGCGACGCCGCGATCATCCGGCTCGACCCCGACGCCGGCCGGCCCAACCCCAAGATTGCCGGCCGCTACCCGGTGGCCGGTGTGCTGTCGGCGGATCAGATTCACGTCGGGATGACGATCTGCAAGACCGGTGCCCAGACCGGTGAGACCTGTGGTCCGGTGACCGCCGTCAACGGCAACCTCGTCGAAACCCGCGTGTACAGCACCATCGGTGACAGTGGCAGTCCCGGCTTCGTGGTCAACCCCGACGGCAGCGTCAGCGCGGTAGGGATCCTGCAGGGCGGACCAGTCGACGACGACTCCAGCACCGACTTCGTCTTGGTGGAGCCGATTCTGCGCCAATGGGGATTGCACGTGGTGCGTTAGAACGTCGCGATTCCGGCGACCTGCGCATCGTCAAGGTGCATGCTGGAATCATGGGTCACTTCAAGAGCAATGTGCGCGACCTGGAATTCAATCTGTTCGAACTGCTGGGGCTGGAGCAATGCCTGGCCGACGGCGCGTTCGGAGACCTCGACGGCGACACCGTACGCCAGATGCTGGCCGAAGCCGCCCGGCTGGCCGAGGGGCCGGTAGCCGAGTCCTTTGCCGCCAGCGATCGCCATCCTCCGGTGTTCGACCCGGCCACCCACCATGTGACGCTGCCCGAACCCTTCAAGGAGTCGTTGCGGGCTTGGAAAGAGGGCGAGTGGTTTCGGATCGGCCTGGTCGAGGAGGTCGGCGGGGTGCCGGCGCCGTCGATGGTGTCCTGGGCGATCAACGAACTGGCATTGGGCGCCAATCCCGCGGTGTTCATCTTCATGGCCGGCCCGATCTTCGCCAACATTCTCTACGGGCTGGGTAACGAGCAGCAGCGGCACTGGGCCTCCATGGCGATCGAGCGGAACTGGGCCGCCACCATGGTGCTCACAGAACCCGACGCCGGCTCTGACGTCGGGGCGGGCCGCACCAAGGCCATCGAGCAGCCCGACGGCAGCTGGCACATCGACGGCGTCAAGCGATTCATCACCAATGGCGACACCGACGACCTGTTCGAGAACATCATGCACATGACCCTGGCCCGACCCGAGGGTGCCGGACCGGGGACCAAGGGGCTCAGCCTGTTTCTGGTGCCCAAGTTCTTGCCGGACCCCGAGACCGGGGAGCCCGGCGAGCGCAACGGGGTCTTCGTCACCGGGCTGGAACACAAGATGGGACTGAAGGTTTCGACCACCTGCGAGCTGACCTTCGGCCAACATGGCATCCCGGCGAAAGGGTGGCTGGTCGGAGACACTCGCAACGGCATCGCGCAGATGTTCCACGTCATCGAATATGCGCGAATGATGGTGGGAACCAAGGCGATCGCCACGCTGTCCACCGGCTATCTCAATGCCCTGGAGTACGCCAAGACCCGCATCCAGGGGGCCGACCTGACCCAGATGACCGACAAGACCGCGCCGCGGGTGTCGATCATCCATCACCCGGATGTGCGGCGCGCCCTGATGATGCAGAAGGTCTACGCCGAGGGCATGCGGGCGCTGTACCTCTACACCGCCGCCCACCAGAACCCGCAGGTTGCCATGCAGGTGTCGGGCGCCGACGCCGAGATGGCCGAACGGGTCAATGACCTGCTGCTTCCGATCGTCAAGGGTGTCGGCTCGGAACGTGCCTACCAGTACCTGACCGATTCGCTGCAGACCTTCGGCGGCTCGGGCTTCCTGCAGGACTATCCGATCGAGCAGTACATCCGCGACGCCAAGATCGATTCCCTCTATGAGGGCACCACCGCGATTCAGGCGCAGGACTTCTTCTTTCGCAAGATCGCCCGCGACCGCGGGGTGGCACTGGCGCATCTGGTAGCCCAGATCGAGGCGTTGATCGACAATGCCGACGGCCACAAGGAACTGGCCGATTCGCGCAAGCTGCTGGCCGCCGCGCTCGACGATGCCCGGGCGATGGTGGCCGCCATGACCGGATACATGTTCGGCTCACAGCAGGACGCCCGAGAGCTCTATCGGGTGGGCCTGGGCTCGGTGCGGTTCCTGCTGGCCGTCGGCGATCTGGTGATCGGCTGGCTGCTGATGCGTCAGGCCGAGATCGCGCTGACGGCGCTGGAGCAAGGGGCGTCCGGTGACGAGCAGCATTTCTACCGCGGAAAGGTGGCGGCGGCAAAGTTCTTCGCGGCCAACGTGTTACCCCGCCTCGGCGCGGACCGACGCATGGTGGAAAGCGAAGACCTCGCGTTGATGGATCTCTCCGAGGACGCGTTCTAAGGTTCGAGCGAGGCAGGTTTTGGATCGGGCGGTCGTGCTAGGCAACCTTGTGGTGCACTAGCTGCCATGGTTCGCAACGCTGCCTCGGCCGGCACGGAGGGTCAACAGGGCGACAGGCCGACGACCCGGGTTCAACAGCAGGAGCGCACGCGTGCGCGACTGCTCTTGGCCGGTGAACAGGCATACCTGGAAAAGGGCTTTCACGGGGCAACGGCCGCCGAGATCGCCCGTCGGGCTGGCTACTCCACCGGGGCGTTGTACAGCAATTTCGCCAGCAAGGACGACCTCCTGCTGGGTGTGTTGGATCAGCACGTGGCCGGCGACGTCGAACAGCTCGGCGCAGCAGTGCGTTCCGCGACTTCAGTCGCGGAAGTGGTGGATAAGGTCAGCGGCTGGTTCGGCGACATGTTCCGCAACGACCCCCGGTGGCGTGTCCTTGAGGTTGAACTCGCCATCGCGGGGCTCAGCAAGCCGGAACTGGCCGCCCGGCTGCGCGAGCGACAACGCGGCTTCACTCGCGGCGTGGCGAAGCTGCTCCGCGGGCAGGCCGACCGGTTGGGCGCCGTCTTGCCATTGCAGGAGGAGATGCTTGCCGAGGCGTTGCTGAGCTTGGGCGACGGCTTGAGCGTGCACGCCCTGCTGGACCCTGATATCGACGCCACAACCGTGTTCGCGCGCGGATTGACCGTCCTGCTCGGCAGCGGCGACGTCGTCCCTGGCGACCGCGACTGACGCGTGCTAGCGTTTCAAATAACGGCATTATTTGAAACGGAGCGACTGGGATGACCACCACACGTGGCAACGTGGACGAACGTATTGACCGGCTCAGCCGTGCATCGCAGCGGCACGTCATCGACCCTGACGTCGACATGCCGGGCCAGTGCGGGTCCGGCCAGGTGCTGCCCGACGAATTGCTGTCCGTTTACGGCATGGAACTGCAGTTGACTCCCGACCAGAAGGTCCGACTGGCCCGCGAAGAGGTCGCCGCGCTCATGGATATGGGCATCCGATTCGAATCGGTGCTGATGGCGGGATTCTGCCTGGAGCTGGCGGTTCGCACTGACCTCAACGATCCTCGAACGGTCTTTGCTCTGCACGAGGTCGGCGAGGAGACCCGGCATTCCCGATTGTTCCTGCGGGTGATCGACCAGTTGCAGCCGAGGGCCCGCAGCCCCTTTGTCCCCCGCGGGAGATTGGGGCGCTGGTTGGAGATTCGCGCCGATTTCGCGCTCATCCGGCGACCGGCACTGTTCACCACGCTGGTGCTCGGCGGCGAGGAAATCCCGGACCTGATGCAGAAGCGGGCCGCAGAGCATCCGGACACCGACCCGTTCCTGGCTGCCGTCAACCGCTATCACCGGCAAGAGGAAGCCCGCCACCTGTCCTTCGCGCGGCTACGCATCCCCGAAATCTGGGCCGACACCACCTGGGGCGACCGCTTTGCGGTCCGCTATCTCGCGCCGCTGATTCTGCGGGAACTGTTCCACGAGCTGGTCCATCCCGGCGTCTATGCCAGTGTGGGTCTACCGAAATGGCGCACCTGGCGGGCGGTGCGCCGGCAGCCGCAGCGTCGTGAACTGCTGCACGAGGCGGTTCGCCCGGTGCTGCGGGCATTGATCGACGGCGGTGCGCTGCGAGTGGGGTCCATCTCCAAGCCGTGGCGGACGCTGTGCCACGTCGACCGCGACGGACGACCCCTCAGCTGACGCGTCGGTACGGTGTCCGAAGACGGGTGGCCGGCGCCCTGTGCGATCTGGGCCGGCCCGGAAAGGCGGACCGTGGACACCCACACCCGGAAGTACCACCTGCCCGACCACGGCTATGCCATCGTGCGGTGGGCCCACGAACTGGCCCAGGGACGCGGGGCGGTAGCGGTGGAACCGGACATCGAGGGGATTCGCCGTCGCGACGGCGCACTGACTTTCGTCGACGTGGCACCGTTCAAGACCGTGCCCGACGGGCCGCTGTCGGTGTTGCGCGAACTGCTCGATCTGGAAGCCCTGGAGCTGCGCGCCTGGAGCCGGCGGGGGTTCGCCCGGTTTCACCGGCGCGCTGCCGCCAAACGGGCCGAGCGGATCTGCCGGGAACAGGGCAGTGACGCCGCCGTCGACTGGGTGCTGGCCGATGCCACCACCGATGAGGTGGATCTCGACGAGCTGCGGGACCGGCTCGGTGCGCGGCTGTACACCGCCGGCGGGCGCGACGAAGATTTCTACCGCGCCCAGGTGGGGCGCTGCATCGAGCACCGCCGACGCCGCCGACTCAACGGCTGAGCGCTGATCAGCTGCGCCGTTGCCGAACCTTGTAGGTGGACGGCCACGACACTCGGGTGTCGTCGCCTGACAGCGGTGTTCCCTTGGTGCCGACGGTGACGTTGTAGGCCTCCTCGCCGGGGCCGACTTCACGGGTGGCGTGTTCGGTGGCCAGGTAGTACAGCTGATCGATCTCCAGGTCGACGAAGGCGACAAAGCTGGTCTTGCGCACCGCGTCGCCGAAGCCGGCGGTCATACGATCCGACAGGATGCGCGATGCGATCGCCGCCGCGGCCAGGATCGCGAACGGAATGACCCAGGAGCACAGGTAGATCAGCGGTGTGCCGGCGTCGGGCAGCAGGATCGCTGGGATTACCGCCGAGACGAACATTGCCGTCACAGCGCCCAGCCAGATCCACGTCACCCGATTCACCACGGGACGCAGTAGTTCGGATTGCGCCACCGCCGCCGGCAGATCCGCCTTCACGGCGGCTGCCACCACGGATCTGCCCAGGGCCATGCTGGCAAGCAGCGTCGCGAGCAGTCCACCGAAACTCAACGTCAGCGCCCAGTGCTGCGCCCCGGTGGCCGCCAGCGGCAGCGCGGCCAGCACCGCGAACGTCGCAACGGCGCCGATACTCACGGGCCGTTCCGACGAGTCGCGGCCGCTGACCAGGACGGTCAACGCAACAACCAGCGCCACCGCCGCCGCGATCACGGGCGGCGCATTTCCCACCAACACCCAATACACCGCCCAGGGTGCAAACCACACCAGCACGCCCACGCACGGCAGTATAGGGGCTTACCGTTGCAGCAACGGCAGGGTGAACTGATCTGAGGCGCTGGCCGATCAGGCGTCCAGCGTGTAGCCCATCGGCATCAGCACGCTCTTCTGCTGGGTGAAGTGCTCGACGCCCTCTTTACCGTTCTCCCGGCCGATCCCGGAATTCTTGAAGCCGCCGAACGGGCAGCACGGGTCGAAGGCGTACCAGTTGATTCCGTACGTCCCGGTGCGGATCTTGTTGGCGATCTCAATCCCGCGCGGGACATCGGAGGTCCAGACGCTGCCGGCCAGGCCGTAGACCGAGTCATTGGCGATCGCGACCGCGTCGTCCTCGGTGTCGTAGGCGATGATCGACAGCACCGGCCCGAAGATCTCCTCCTGGGCGATGGTCATGGAGTTGTCCACGTCGGCGAACACGGTCGGCTCCACGAAGAAGCCGCCGTCCAGGCCTTCTGGGCGGCCGCCGCCACAGACCAGCCGGGCGCCCTCCTCGATGCCCTTGGCGATGTAGCCCTCGACCCGCTCGCGCTGCTTCTCGCTGATCAGCGAACCGATCTGGGCGCCCGGGTCATTCGGCAGACCGACCGGCAGCGCGGTGACGAAGTTCTTGACGGCCTCCACCACCTCCTCGTAGCGCGAGCGCGGTGCGAGGATGCGGGTCTGGGCCACACAGGCCTGCCCGGTGTTCATGATCCCGGAGAACACCAGCATGGGGATCGCCGATGCCAGGTCGACGTCCTCGAGGACGATGGACGCCGACTTGCCGCCGAGCTCCAGCGTGCACGGCTTGAGCAGGTCCGCGGCGCGCTTGCCGATCTCCTTGCCGACGGCCGAGCTGCCGGTGAAGGTGAAGATGTCCACGTCCGGGTTGGACGTCAGCGCCTGTCCGGTGTCGGCGCCGCCGGGCACGATGGACAACACGCCTTCGGGCAAGCCCGCGTCGGCGAACGCCTGCGCCAGCAGGTTCGCGCTGAACGGTGTCTCGGCGGCGGGCTTGAGCACCACCGTGCAGCCGGCCAGCAGGGCCGGCCCCAGCTTGTTGACCGCCAGGAACAGCGGCACGTTCCACGCCACGATCGCGCCGACCACGCCGATCGGTTCGCGGCGCACGATCGTCTGACCGTAGGCGCCGGTGCGGATCTCTTCCCAGCTGACTTCGTCGGCTGCGGGGCCGGCGAAGAAGTTCAGGGCGCCCAGCGAGCTCATCCAGTGCATCGTCTCGACGCTCAGCGGGGGCTGGCCGGTCTCGGCGCCCAGCAGCGCGGTGAACTGGTCTTTGCGCTCTTCCATCAGCTTGATCGCCGCGGCGATCACCGCGGCCCGCTCGGCCGGCGGGGTCGACGGCCACGGGCCGGAGTCAAATGCGGTGCGGGCGGCGGCCACCGCGGCGTCCACATCGCCCTTGGCTGCCAGCGGCACCTTGCCGACATACTCGCCGGTGGCCGGGCTGTGAACTTCGATCACCCGATCGGTGGACGGGGCGGTCCACTTGCCGCCGATGAAGAGGGTGTCGTATTCGGTGATGCTGGAGTCGGTCATGGGCGTCACCCTACCTAGCCGGCGGACGGATTAGAACACGTTGCAGTCAATCCGTTATGCCGGTTGCAGCACCAGCACCAGGTTGCTCACACCGAACTCGCGAATGCCCGGCACCTTCGTCATCGACCACGCCCATCGCGGGTGATAACGGGGGAATGCCGCGACCAGGACGCCGGTGTGGCGGGCCCAGTCCAGCCCCTCGGCGGCGGACACCGCGAACAATGACGAGCCGTAGTTGTTCTTCGGCGGATGACCATGCCGGCGGGTGTAGCGCCGGGCGGCGCGCTGCCCGCCCAGATAATGCGTCAGACCCATTTCGTGGCCGCCGAACGGACCCAGCCACACCGTGTAGGACAACACCGCCAGGCCGCCGGGCCGGGTGACCCGCAGCATCTCGTTGCCGAGCTGCCAGGGCCGTGGCACGTGCTCGGCGACGTTGGACGACAGGCAGATGTCCACGCTGGCGTCGGCGAAGGGCAGGGCCATCCCCGAGGCCCGCACGAAGCTGCCGGTGGCATCCGCGGGCCGCGGGCCCGCCGCGTGCATCTCGTCAGGGTCGGGTTCTACCCCGATATAGCGCAGCCCGGCGTCGGCGAACGCGGTGGCGAAGTAGCCCGGCCCGCCGCCGACGTCGAGCAGTGTCTTGCCGGCCGGATCGTCGCCGCAGACCCCCCGCCACAGCTCGCTGACCATGGCGGCGGTGTCGTCGGCCAGCGCGCCGTAGAACCGGGCCGGCTCGCTCTGCTCGTAGCGGAACTGGGACAGCAGGCGTACCGAACGGGCCAGCGTCGCGCGTCGCGCGAACAGGTCGGTGGCAGCCACCGAGCCAGCCTAGAACTCGCCCAACGTGAAGGTGGCCGCACGCCGGGGCCCGAACGTGCAGCTGGCTTCACGCTCGACGGGGCGGGGAATCGGCCGACTACCCTGGTCGGCGTGCCTGCTGTCCGCTCTGTCCTGCTGCTGTGCTGGCGTGACACCGGGCATCCGCAGGGTGGCGGCAGTGAGACCTACCTGCAGCGCATCGGCGCCGAGCTGGCCGCCGCCGGCGTGGCGGTCACGCTGCGTACCGCCCGCTACCCGGGCGCACCCAAACACGAGGTCGTCGACGGGGTGCACATCTACCGGCGCGGTGGGCGGTACACCGTGTACCTGTGGGCGGGGGCGGCCATGGTGGCCGCCCGGTTCGGTCTCGGGCAGCTGCGGCGGGTGCGGCCCGACGCGGTGATCGACACCCAGAACGGGTTGCCGTTTTTGGCCCGGCTCGCATACGGGCGGCGGGTCGCGATGCTGGTACACCACTGCCACCGCGAGCAGTGGCCGGTGGCTGGGCCGGTGCTGAGCCGGATCGGCTGGATGGTGGAGTCGAGGTTGTCGCCCTGGCTGAACCGGCGCAACCAATACCTGACCGTGTCCCTACCTTCGGTGCGCGACCTGATCGAGCTCGGGGTGGGCCCCGAGCGCATCGCGGTGGTGCGCAACGGCCTCGACGAGGCGCCACCGGCGACGCTGACCCATCCGCGCTCGCCGACGCCGCGGGTGGTGGTGCTGTCCCGCCTGGTGCCGCACAAGCAGATCGAGGACGCGTTGGGTGCGGTTGCGGCGCTGCGTTCCCAGGTGCCGGGTCTGCACCTCGACGTCATCGGTGGAGGTTGGTGGAGCGATCGGCTGGTGGAGCACGCCGCGGAGCTGGGGATCACCGATGCGGTCACCTTCCACGGCCACGTCGACGAGGTCACCAAGCACGAAGTGGTGCAACGGGCGTGGGTGCACGTGTTGCCGTCCCGCAAGGAGGGCTGGGGCCTGGCCGTCATCGAGGCGGGCCAGCACGGCGTGCCCACCATCGGTTACCGGTCCTCGGGTGGGCTGTCCGATTCGATCGTCGACGGGGTTACCGGGATGCTGGTGGACGATCGCGACGAGCTGGTCGAGCAGCTCCACCGGCTGCTGGCGGATCAGGTGCTGCGCGCGCAGCTCGGAGACAAGGCGCAGGACCGCAGCGCCGAATTCTCGTGGCGGCAAAGCGCCGAAGGGCTGCACACCGTGCTGGTGGCGGTCCGAGAACGTCGGTATGTCAGCGGCGTGGTGTGAGGTTTCGGCTCGCTAAGCAGTGCGCGGCCAGGGTTGGAGCTGCTCGATCTGAGCGGCGAGGCCCAGCAGGGTCCGCTCGGACCCGGGTTTGCCGACCAACTGCACGCCGACGGGCAGGCCGTGGCGGCCGAGTCCGGCGGGCACGTTCATCGCGGGCCAACCGATGATGTTCCACGGTGCCGCGAAGGGAGCGTAGCGCGCGTTGGTGACCAGCGAAGCGAGCCAGCCCCGCTGAGCCCAGCGTCGTGCCTTGATCGGCGGCTGAGCCAGCGTCGGCGTGACCAGGACGTCGGTGTCGGCGAAGAAGTCGAACGCGCGCTGCCGCCACACCTCGCGCCCCTTGGGGTTCGCAAGACCCCGCTTCTCGACGGCGTCTCCGATCCGCACATGGATGCGGTTGCGACGCTCCAACAAGGACGTGTTCACCGAGGCGTGTGCATCGGCCGCGGCTCCGGCCGTCCACAACGCCAGTGCGGTCGTGTTCATCAGCGTGGCCGGGTAACGCGGGGTCGCCGATCGAACCAGGTGGCCGCCGCCGCGAAGAAGATCGGCCGTCCGGTGGACCGCGTCGGCCCAATCGCGCGCTACCGGCGTCGCGAGGCTGGGGGCCGAAGTCGACACGCCGATGCGCAGGGTGGGCGGAGGGATCAGTGCCGCGGTATCGGGATCGTCGGCCATGACGGAGAACATCAGCGCGGCATCTGCGACCGTGGTCGCCAGCGGTCCGTTCTCCGACATCCCTCCCCAGGATGCGTGCGCCTCTCCGACCGGCACCACCCCGTGGCCAGGCTTGAGGCCAACGACTCCGCAGCATGCGGACGGGATCCGAATGGAGCCCATGCCGTCGTTGCCGTGGGCGATGGGTACCGCTCCCGACGCGACCGCAGCCGCGGACCCTCCGGACGAGCCGCCCGGAGTCCGCTCCGGATTCCACGGATTGCGGGTCACACCGAACGCCGAATCGGTTGCGCCCCAGATGCAGAGTTCTGGGACGCGGGTCACCCCGACGATCACCGCGCCGGCGACGCGAAGGCGACGAACAACCTCGTGATCGGATGCTCGAGGCACCGCGCTGGTGGCCAGCGTGCCGTCCCGCATCGGTTCACCGGCGACGGCGATGTTGTCCTTGATGGCAATCGGAACGCCCGCCAACGGAAGCGACTCGCGATCGTCGCGGGCATCGATCGCGTCCGCCTCGGCCAGCGCAGCGTCCGTGCGGATCACCTGCCACGCGTTGAAGGCCGGCTGGGTCTGCTCGATCCGGTGCAGCGCTTGCTGTGTGGCGGCTCGGGCCGTCAGCATTCCGCTCTGAACTGCGGCCGCAATCTCGGTCGCGGTGAACTCCACGTCGAGACCCTATCGCCCGCAATCCTCAGTCGGCGCCAACTTCCACCGGTTGGCGAACTGCTTCATACTGGCCTAAGAGGTTGTGCAGACACGTGGAGGTGCACCGGTGACTGATCACCCAGCTCCCGTGCTGCTTTACGACGGTGTCTGCGGAATCTGCAATCGATCGGTGCAGAGCATTCTGCGGTTCGACCGGCGCGGCACCCTGCGATTCGCGGCACTGGAAAGTGACTTCGCGCGCGCGATCATCGAACGCCATCCGGAGCTGCGGGATGTCGATTCGATGGTCTTCGTGGAGAACCCTGGCCGGACCGACGAGCACATCGATGTTCGATCGGCGGCGGCCCTGCGGGTGCTGAGCTATCTGGGTGGGCCCTTCCGGCTGCTGCTCGCGGCCCGAATCATCCCGGCAGGGCTGCGCGACTGGCTCTACGACCGCTTCGCCGCCGTCCGTTATCGGTTGGGCGGTCGGCACGACACCTGCCCGATCCCGGGACCTGGTGTGCGGGCCCGCTTCCTGGACGCCTAGGTGCCCGTCCCGGCATATGTAGTCGACACATTCACGACGGCCAGGTTTCGCGGGAACCCCACCGGCGTGGTGCTGCTGGACGGTCCGGCCGACACTTCGTGGATGCAGGCGGTGGCAGCAGAGTTCAACTGCCCGGCAACCGCATTCATCGGTCCGGTCGAATCGGACCCCGCTGCGCGACCCCTACGGTGGTTCAGTCCGGTAGCCGAACTGGCGTTGTGCGGTTCTGGAACCCTGGCCGGCGCCCATGTCCTCGGCGGTGATCAGTCGTTCCGGGTGGGCGACCGGGTGTTGTGCTGTACGACGGGGCCAGATGGTGCGATCAGCATGGGTTTTCCGGCGGATCCGGTGCGCGCCGAGTCGCCGACAGCGGAGCTGGTGACGGGCTTGCCCGGGGTGAGCATCCGCTCGGTGTGGCGGGGAAGCATGGACGTAGCCGTGGAAGCCGGCTCGGCCGCCGAAGTCCGTGCATTGGTGCCGGACACGGTGTCGCTGGCGAAGGTCGACGCCCGCGCCGTGGTGGTCACCGCAGGCGGTGACGGCGCCGCCGACGTCGTGAGCCGGGTGTTCGCGCCCCGCTTCGGGTTGCCCGAGGATCCGGTGACCGGCTCGGCGCACTGCACTCTCGCCGCGCTGTGGGGCGAGCGTCTGGGGGTTGCCGAGTTCTCGGCCGAGCAGGCCTCAGCGCGCGGCGGGGAATTGCGGGTCCGCTGCGACGGTGACCGTGTCCTTCTGATCGGTCACGCCGTCACCGTCTTCAGTGGCGAGCTGCGCCGTTAGTCGGCAGATGACGTCGTAGCGCGGGCGCCGCCAGTCCTCCCGCGCCTACCGCCAGCATTGCCAGCCACACCAGGTGGGCGGCCAGCGCGGCCCGGCGCGGCCCGGCCGAAGCCTTCGGCGCACGGCCGCCGACCCGGTACACGATGAAGTCCGAATCCTGGTAGGCCACCGGAAGTCGACTCAACATCTTTGCCGCAGAGCCTATTTCGCCATCCACGTCGGTCTCCTTGACCACCCATCCCACCCCGTTGACGCCGAGCGTCGCGGGTTCGGCGCCGGACAGCAGGGCCTGCTGCACCGCCCGGGCGTGGGTGCCTTCGCCGGGGACGGTCTGCCCGCCCACGGTCAGGTCGCCGGTGGTGAGCACCTCGGCACGCACCCATCGGGGCAGCGGATCGAGCACCGGAGCCGGTCCCGCCCAAAGGAAGTGGCGCATGGTGTCGGCCGGCAGCACGGCCACCGGGCGCGGATCGGCGTTGATCTTGGCCGCCACCGCCGCCCACCCGGGCGGGTAGTGCACCGGCGTGACCCGCCCGGCTACACCCCAGGCCAGGTCGGGCAGCACGACGATCAGCGCGACACAGCACACCAGCGCTGCGCGCGCCGGCGGCAGCCGGTCCCGCAGCCCCACGACCGCCCCGGCACCGGCCAGCGCGTAGCCCGGCACCGCCAGCGCCACCCACTTCTGTCCGTCGCGCAGCATCCCGATCCCGGGAGCGATATCGGTCGCCCACCGCAGCAGCGCCAGCCCCGGCCCGGTGGCCAACAGGGTGAACGCCAGCACCGTCGTGCCCGCCAGGATCAGCAGCGGCCGCGCCGCAGGTAGGTCACGCACCGACGACCAGCCCAGCCCCAGCACTCCGATGAATGCCGCCGTCGCCAGTAGCGCAAAAGCCGTTCGTCGCGAACCGGGCACCGCCTCGGCGTTCCAGATCCCGCCGAGCCCGGCGAGGCTGCCCAGGGTGCCCAGGCCGGGCTCGGCGCGGGCCGCGAACGCCGCCACCCCGGCCGACTCGCCCTGTGCGGATCCCGAGCTCAGCACCACCGCCATCAGCCAGGGCAGCGCGGCGGTCGCCGCGATCGCCATCGCGCTCACCGCGCACCACCATCGCGGCGGCCCGGCACCGGGCGCCGCGACGCACACCAGCGCCACCACCGCCGCCAGCAACAGCCCGGTGGGGGTCAAACCGGCCAGCGCCAGAAAGAACACCAGGCCGAACAGCCCGGATGAGCCCGAGCGCAATCCGAGCATAGCCGCCGCCACCCACGGCAGGCAGCCGTATCCGACCAGCAGGCTCCAATGGCCCTGCAGCAGCCGCTCGGCCACATAGGGGTTCCAGACCGCCACGGTGGTCGCCACCAGCTGACCGGGCAGCCCGGCCTGCGGCAGCACCATCGCCACCAGCCGTGCCGCACCGCATCCGGCCAGCCACAGGCCCGCGAACAGCAGCGCCTTGACCACGGTGCCGCCGTCGATGAGTCGCGACGCCAGCGCTACTGCGAAGTCCTGGGGCACCGCCCTCGGTGACGCCTCACCCAGCCCGAGGGCAGCCCCGGTCAGATATGAGCGCGGCGTCGAAACCGCGTCTCGCAACAGCAGATAACCCGGACGCAGCAATGGCGCCAGGATGAACAGCGTCAACCCGAGTGCATAGCAGGGCGCGATCGCGCGCCTGGCTCGCACCACCGCGGGACTACGACTGGTCGGGAGCTGAATCCGGGGTGGCGCGCTCCGGGGGGCTCGATTCCGGGGGTCCCGACGGGCGGTCCAGCTGGGGACGTTGCGCCGGCAGCTTCTCGGTCTCGGCCTCGGCCCCGGACGGGCGGTCGGCCGTGGGTGCCTTGGGCGCGAACCCGCCGAAGAACCCACCGTCGGAGCCGTGTCGGTCGCCACGGCCCAGCGCGGCCTCGGCCGGCAGGCTGAACCAGCCGACCAGGATGCCGCCGATCAAGCAGATCAGCCCGGCCGCGGTGAAGGTGATCGGCAGGATCCGGGACCACAGCGCCACCCGGTCGCGCTCGTTGCGGGCCGCGTTGACCTGCGCTTCGATGGTCTCCTCAGAGCTGGTGACCGTGTAGTCGGCCAGCGCAATCTCGGGCTTGAGCGCGTCCCGGGCGTAGTAGTGGTTGGCGTGCAACTTCGACTTCACGATGGTGCCCGAGACGGGGTCGACCCACATCGTGCGCTGCGCGGCGTAGTACCGCGTCATCGTGACGTCCTCGTCGGGGTCGGCGCCTTCGATGTTCCAGAGTCGGGCGGGCGCGGTGATCTCACCGTCTTCGTCGTGGCCGTACAGCGACGGGTAACGCACCGGCTCGGCCAGGCTGCCGTCGCCGTCGTAGCCGACGTTCTGGACGAACCGGTAGGTGGTCAGCCCGTTGACGTCGTCCTCGCCCTCGTAGTTGGCCTCGTAGGCCTTCTGCGCGATCGGGTCGAAGTACTGGTAGGACTGCTTCTTGGTGTCGAAGGGGAACCGGTAGGACAGTCCCTCGTGCGGCAGGGCGATGTTGGTGGGCGGGGTTTCGTCCTCAAAGTTGCGCGGCCGCTGCACCGAGCCACCCGGGTGGGTGTCATCCGAAATCGCCTCGGCGGTCGTGCGGTTCAGCGTCACGGTGTCGACGATGGCCAGCAACAGCCCGGTGTCCTTCTGCCGGTCCGCGCGGCGCAGCGACGAGCCGACCTGCAGGGTTACCACGTCGGCGTTGGCGGGCGACTCGACACCGATCTGCTGCTGGGACACCAGCGGCACGTCCTGGTCGACGACGGCGTGTTCACTGCCGAGGGACTCCGGGTCCAACGCGGCGCCGCTGCCGTTGCCGATCAGCGTGACATCGATGTCGAGCGGAATCTTGGCGATCTTGCCCACCGTGTAGGTGGACAGCAACAGTGCCGCGACCATCAGGGCGGCGCCGAGACCCATGACTGCGCATGCCGCGATACGCATCATGATTGCTCGGTTCACGTCGCCGCTTCCTCCTTTTGACCCCGTACCCAAATTTGTTTGACCCTAACAGCAGCAGACGCAACAGCTACTGTGTGTCCATCGATGCCTCGGTCGTAAAACAGATGAGTCAGCAGGTAGGTGGCGTACGCAGCTTCCTGCCCGCCGTCGAGGGTATGCGTGCCTGCGCGGCCATCGGGGTGGTGATCACGCATGTCGCGTTTCAGACCGGGCATTCGACGGGGATCAGCGGCCGGCTCTGGGGTCGTTTCGACATGGCCGTCGCGGTGTTCTTCGCGCTGAGCGGGTTTTTGCTGTGGCGTGGTCACGCCGCGGCCGCGCGCGGGCTGCGTCCCGCGCCGCCGACCGGGCATTACCTGCGGTCGCGCGTGGTGCGGATCATGCCGGCCTACCTGGTGTCGGTGGTGGTGATCCTGGCGCTGCTGCCCGACGCGGGGGGCGCCAGCCTGGTGGTGTGGCTGGCCAATCTCACGATGACGCAGATCTATGTACCGCTGACCCTGACCCCGGGCCTGACCCAGATGTGGAGCCTGGCCGTAGAGGTCAGCTTCTACATCGCACTGCCATTGCTGGCGCTGGCGGCGCGGCGGCTACCGGTGCGCGCCCGGATACCGGCGATCGCGGGCATGGCGCTGCTCAGCCTCGGGTGGGGATTCCTGCCCATCCACACGCCCTACGGGGTGAACCCGTTGAACTGGGCGCCGGCCTATGGCTGCTGGTTCGGGGCGGGCATGCTGCTGGCGGAGTGGGCGTACAGCCCGGTTGGCCGGGTGCACCGCCTGGCCCGTCGGCGGCTGCCGATGGCGCTGCTGACCGTGGTGGCGTTCGGAGTGGCGGCGTCGCCGCTGGCCGGGCCGGAGGGGCTGACCTCGGCCACCGTCGGGCAGTTCATCGTGCGCACCGCGATGGGCGGTGTGCTGGCCTGGGCGCTGTTGGCACCACTGGTGCTGGACCGGCCGGACACACCGCACCGGTTCTTGGCCAGCGCGCCGATGGTGACGTTGGGCCGCTGGTCCTACGGGATCTTCATCTGGCACCTGGCGGCACTGGACATGGTGTTCCCCGTGATCGGCCGATTCGCGTTCACCGGGGACATGGCGGTGGTGCTGGCGCTGACCATGGTGTTCACCGTTGCTATCGCCGCGGTCAGCTATGCCCTGGTCGAGCAGCCGTGCCGCGAGAAGCTACGAGGCTGGGAGACCCGGCGTCCGGCGGAGCGCCCCGACGCCGCTCAGGCGGCTTTGCCGGACGGGGTGTACTCGGCGGAGTCGCTGGTGAATTCGGGCGTGCCGTAGGCGGCCAATCGCCGCTTGAGCAGCCGAAGCACGTAGGCGTTGGTCAGCCGGCGCAGGCCGGGGGTGCGCACCGCGCGTTGCACCAGCAGCAGGCGGCCCATCACGAACGGAGCCGTGCACGCGATCCGCGCATAGTCGCCCGCACTGAGGGTGACGCTCATCTTCTTGGCCACGTCACGTTTCCCGCCGCAGAACGTCTTGACGAAAAAGGCCTTGCTGTAGCTCTTCTCGACCGCATCGGCGATGCGCTCGCTGAGTGTCTGCTCCTGGCGCAGGTAGGCGGCCATGGTCGAGCGAACCAACTCCCCGCAGGTGGAGTCGTCGAAATCGTCGCGCAACAGCGCGGCACGTGCGCTGAACACTCGGATGATCTCGTCGGGTGTGGTCGGCAGCAGCTCCTCGGGCAGGCCGAGCAGAACGCAGCGGTAACGGGTGAACTCGACCTGAGCGCGCTCGCTCGGCGTGAATTCCGTGCGTTTTTGGCGGCGGGCGTCCATCGCCAGCACGAAGAGGTTGATCATCCCGGCCGGCATCTGGTCGATCTGCGGAATCGGCAGGCCGTAAATGCCGATGTCCCACTTCGGGGATCGCTTGAGCGCGTTGAAGCGGACCATCGAGTGCATCAGCCGCACCATGGCCGCCGCCTCGAAACCCGGGCCGTGCCGGTCCAGCGCGCCGGGCAGCGTGGTGACGGCGAAGAAACTGGTGGTCTCGTTTACCCGCCCGGCGGCACGCTTGCCCGAGAGCGCGCCGGTCAGTGCCATCGGCAGCGCGGCGTAGGTGTTGAGGAAGGTCGCGATGAACGCACCGCGGACGACGAACGGCGCCAGCAGCGCCATCGGGAGTCGGGAGTGCTCGGCACCTTTTCGGACCAGGTCCATGTCCAGCCAGTCCGGGGTGGCCTCCATGTCGGCGATGAACGCGGCGAGCTCGGGCGGCGCGTCGGCCACCGCGTCGATACCTTGGCGACAGGCCTGCTTGAGCATGCCGATCAGGGCGCTGACGCTGTACTGGCCCATCAGTGCGGCGTAGGAGTCCGACACCACATCGCCCAGCCAGGTGGCCGTCGTGATCAATTCGACGGCGGCATCGTCGGCCAGCAACTTGGCCCGGTTGGCCGGATTGCCGGGCAGTGACGAGACATCGTCGGGGGAGTTCGCCGTGCGGTAGGGCTGTACGTCGAAGTCCAGGTCGCCGTAGAGCTCCGGCAACAGCTCGGCCTGACGGCGCACGCGCTGGTACAGGTCGGGGTAGTGCGTGGGCATCGAAAATACCTCCGGTGATAACAGATCGGCCGCACAATGGCACAAACTCATGTAATTGTGTCACGATAACAGGTGGGGAGACTCGCCGACAGCTCCGGCGGCCGCTTCACGTCGGTCCAGCTCACCGCGCAGCATGACAGGATGAACGACATGGCCAGTCCGGCATCAGTCAAGGTCGGCGACCCCATGAGCGGCACCGCGGGCGCCATCCTCGAGGCGGCTCGCGTGGAGTTCACCCGGCATGCATTTCGCCGGGCCAACATCGATGCCATCGCCCAGCGCGCCGGAGTAAGCCGACGCACGTTGTACCGGCACTTCCCCACCAAAGAGGCACTGTTCGAACAGCTGGTGGAGACCGACACCCAGGCGCTGTTCGTCGAACTCGGCAATGCCGCCCGGGCGCAGGACGCCGCGGGCGCGATCGTGGAATGCTTCACCCTCGCCATGCGCCGCATCACCGAGAGTCCGCTGGCTACCGCGGTCATTGAAAGCGAGCCGGAACTGCTGATCGGCGTCAACACCCCCAGCGGTGAGAAGGCGCTGGTGCGGGCCAGCCATCTGGTGGCCGCGACGCTGCGCCTGTGTGGAGTCACCATGCCCGACGAGGCGGTCCTCACCACCGCGGAAATCCTGGTGCGCCTGGTCGCATCACTGCTCACCAACCGGGCGGGGGTGCTGGATATCAACGACACTGTCGCCGTCCGCCATTACGCCCAGACCTACCTCGCCCGCCTCGTCTGGTAGCCGGCCGGCTCGATTACGCCAGCTGCCCGGCTGGAGTGTAATCGCTTGCATCGCTGGTGAATTCAGGTTTTCCGTAGGTCGTCAGCCGACGCTTGACGAGCCGCACCAGGTAGTCATCGGTGAGCTGGCGCAATGCCGGGATCCGGCTGGCGCGCCGGACCACCAGCAGACGCCCGACGATGAACGGGGCCGTCACGCCGATCCGCAGGTAGTCGGCCAGGCCGATCGAGACGCCCTTGGCCTTGGCCACGGCGCGGTCGCCGTTGCAGAAGGCCTTCGTGAAAGCGGCCTTGCTGTAGCTCTTCTCGACGGCATCGGCCATGCGTTCCCAGCGGGTATCGACGGGCCGCAGATAGGCGGCCATGGTCGAGCGCACCATCTCTCCGCAGGTGGCGTCGTCGAAGTCCTCACGCAGCAGCGCCCCGCGGGTATGGATGAGGTGGATGATCTCGGTGGGCGTGGTCGGCAGGAGCTCCTCGGGCAGGCCGAGCAAAAACGCTCGGTAGCGCGTGAATTCGACGACGGCGCGCTCGCTCGCGCTGAACTCGGTGCGCCCTTTCCGGTGGGCGGCCGTGGCCAGCAGGTAGAGGTTGATCATTCCGGCCGGCATTTGGTCGACCTGTGGGATAGGAACCCCGTAGACGTCGAGGTCCCACTTCTCCGAGCGCTTGAGCGCGTTGTAGCGAACCATCGAGTGCATCAGTCGCACCATGGCGGCAGCTTCGAAGCCCGGGCCGTAGCGGTCCAGCGCCCCGGGCAGTGTGGTGACGGCGAAGAAGCTCGTGGTCTCGTTGACCCGGCGCGCGGCGCGACGGCCGGATAGCGCGCCGGTCAGTGCCATGGGCAGTGCGGCGTAGGTGTTGACGAAGGTCGCGATGAAGGCGCCACGGGTCACGAACGGCGCCACCAGTGCCGCCGGGATGCGGGCGTGCCGCGCACCCTCACGCACCAGGTCCATGTCCAGCCACGGGGGCGCGGCCTCCATGTCGGCGATGAACGCCACCAGCTCCGGCGGCGCGTCGGCAACCGCGTCGATGCCCTGGCGGCAGGCCAACTGGAGCATGTCGATCAACGCGGTGACGCTGTATTCGGACATCAGCGCCGCATAGGGGTCGGCCACCACGTCGCCCAGCAGGGTCGCCGTGCGAATCAGTTCGACGGCTCGTTCGTCGGCCAGGTAGGGAGCGCGGTCGGCGACCCACTCCGGCAGCGCGGAGAGATCTGCCGGATCGGTGGTGGTGCGGTAGGGCTGTGCGTCGAAGTCGATGTCGCCGTAGAGGCCCGGTTGTAGCTCGCGCTGACTGCGCACACGTCGCGCAAGCTCAGGATAGTGCGTGGGCATCTGACCTCCGAATAACTAACACATTGTTAGTTACACAAATAACAGACTGTTAGTTATGCTGTCAACTATGACTTCGGCGCAGTCACGGCGGCGGATGACGGCCGAGGCCAGGCGTAGCCAGATCCTCGATGTCACCCACGCCATTGTGGATGCGGAGGGGTTCCATGCCGCCACGCCGAACCGGATAGCCGGGGAGGCCGGGATCAACCGGTCGCTGATCTACCAGCAGTTCGGTGACCCCGCCGGCCTGTTCGTTGCGCTCATCGATCGCGAAGCCGCACGCGCGGGTGCCCAATTCGCCGAGGTCATCTCCGGAACCGCCAACGCAGCCGGCGACGGTGTTCTGGTCGCCAGATTCGACGGCGTGGTCAAGGCCGCCGACGCTTGCCCCGCGACGTGGCGGCTGTTCCTATTCCCGCCGCAGGGGGCGCCGCCCGAACTGCACGAGCGTCTGGCGCAGGCGCAAGAAGTGGTGCGTGCCTATCTGGCGGGTGAGTTGCTGCGCATCTACCCGGACTTGCCTGACCCCGACTACACCGCCCGCGTGCTGCACGCGGCCGCCCGTGAACTCCTGCAGCTGCGCCTCAGCGATCCCGACGCGGCCACCCACGAGCGGTTGCACGCGCTGGTCCGGTCATTGGCGATACGCGCGGCTGCACCTGCCCGGTGAAGTCCCGGTACGGCCTCAGTAGCCGCCGGAGTGCTCGAAGATCTTGCGCGGGTTGTCGACCAGCATGGTGCGCAGCTGCTCCTCGGTGACGCCGCGCTGCCGTAGCGCCGGAATCACGTCATTGTGGATGTGCAGATAGTGCCAGTTCGGTGCGGCCACCGAGCTCAGTTCGCCGGGCAGTGCATCGAAATAACAGTTGGCATCGTGGGAGAGCACCATCTTGCCGGCGTGGCCGCGTTCGCACATGGCCGCCACCGTGTTCACCCGCTCCTCGAACGGCAGGATCAGGTCGATGCCGAAGCGGTCCATGCCCAGATAGGATCCCGCCGCGATCAGCTCTTCCAGATAGCCCAGGTCGGTGCTGTCCCCGGAGTGTCCGATCACCACCCGGGACAGGTCGACGCCTTCTTCTGCGAAGATGCGCTGCTGTTCCAGGCCGCGGCGGGTGCCGGCGTGAGTGTGGGTGGAGATGGGCGCTCCAGTGCGACGGTGGGCGTTGGCCACCGCGCGCAGCACCCGCTCGACGCCGGGAGTCACGCCGGGTTCGTCGGTGGCGCACTTGAGGATTCCCGCCTTGATCCCAGTGTCGGCGATGCCGGACTCGATGTCGCGGACGAACATGTCTGCCATGATCTCGGGGCCGTCCAGCATGGTGCCGGGCCCGCGATAGTGGTAGAAGAACGGCACGTCGTTGTAGGTGTAGATGCCGGTGGCCACCAGGATATTCAGGTCGGTGCCGGCGGCCACCCGGGCGATCCGCGGGATGTAGCGGCCCAGTCCGATCACCGTGAGGTCGACGATGGTGTCGACTCCGGCGGCCTTCAATGCGTCCAACCGGGTGATGGCATCGGCTATTCGGGCGTCCTCGTCACCCCAGGCTTCCGGATAGTTCTGGGCGATCTCGGTGGTCATGATGAACACGTGCTCGTGCATCAGGGTGACGCCGAGGTCCGCGGTGTCGATGGGCCCGCGCGCGGTGTGGCAGTGCGACATGGCTCGATCGTATGGAGATCGACGCGGCGGTCGGTTGCCTTCGCCGAGAATGCCTACGGGTGCTCGAGCAGATTGTCGCGGATTCGCGCGTAGGAGTGGGTGAACAGTTCCACCTCGCGCGGACTGAGCGAGTCGAACAACCCGGCCCGCACCGCTTGCACGTGACCGGGCGCGGCGGCTCGCAACTTGTCCATACCCGACTCGGTGAGCTCGGCGTACTGGCCGCGTTTGTCTTCCTCGCACTTGACCTGGTGGACCCAGCCGGCGTCGGTCAGCCGTTTGACCGCTCGGGTCACTCCGCTGCGAGTCGTCACGGTGATGTCGGCCAACTCGTTCATCCGCAGCCGGCGTTCCGGCGCCTCGGACAGCAGCGCCAGGATCTCGAAGTCGGACAGGGTCAGTCCCGCATCGGCGGCCAGTTGTCGGTCCAGGCTGCGTAGCAGCAGTCGGGTGCTGTCGAGGTAGCCCCGCCACATCTGCTGTTCCTCCTCGTTGAGCCACCGTGTCTCCATGAGACCTAAATATAGTTGACATGAGCACAATCGTCCAGGCGGAGAGACGCGTTAAGCGGCCAGAAAATGCGGGAATGGACCGACAATTAGTTGCGTTAGCAACTATCAGTTAGAGTGCTGACAACGAACCAAGGAGGGCCCGCCGTGACGAGCACCGGTATGCAGTTCGGCATCTTCACCGTCGGCGATGTGACCGTCGACCCGACCACCGGCCGCGCGCCGACTGAGGCCGAGCGCATCAAGGCGACCGTGGCGATCGCCAAGAAGGCCGAGGAAGTGGGCCTGGACGTCTTTGCCACCGGTGAGCACCACAACCCGCCGTTCGTGCCGTCGTCGCCGACGACCCTGCTGGGTTACATCGCGGCGCAGACCGAGCGGATCCAGCTGACCACCGCCACCACGTTGATCACCACGAACGACCCGGTGAAGATCGCCGAGGACTACAGCGTGTTGCAGCACCTCGCCGACGGCCGGGTGGACCTGATGCTGGGGCGGGGCAACACCGGACCGGTGTATCCCTGGTTCGGCAAGGACATTCGGGCCGCGTTGCCGTTGACGGTGGAGAACTACCAGTTGCTGCGCCGGCTGTGGCGTGAGGACGTCGTCGACTTCAGCGGTGAGTACCGCACCCCGTTGCACGGATTCACCCTGGCGCCGCGTCCGCTGGACGGGGTTCCCCCGTTCGTCTGGCACGGCTCGATCCGCAGTCCCGAAATCGCCGAACTGGCCGCGCACTACGGCGACGGCTTCTTTGCCAACCACATCTTCTGGCCGGCGTCGCACACCAAACGAATGGTGCAGCTGTACCGCCAGCGGTTCGAGCACTACGGCCATGGTGGTGCCGACCAGGCGATCGTGGGTCTGGGAGGTCAGGTGTTCTTGCGGCCCAACAGCCAGGACGCGGTCAACGAGTTCCGGCCTTACTTCGACAATGCCCCGGTCTATGGGCACGGTCCGAGTCTGGAGGAGTTCAGTGATCAGACCCCGCTGACGGTCGGCTCGCCGCAGCAGGTGATCGACAAGACCCTGAGCTTCCGGGACTACGTCGGCGACTACCAGCGCCAGCTGTTCTTGGTCGACCATGCGGGTCTGCCGTTGAAGACGGTGCTCGAACAGCTCGATCTGCTGGGCGAGCACGTTGTCCCGGTGCTGCGCAAGGAGTTCGCCATCGGACGGCCCGCGCACGTTCCCGGTGCGCCGACGCACCAGTCGCTGGTCGAGGCTGCGCGGCAACCCGAGATTCAGGAGGCGTCATGAAGTTGATCGTGATCAGTGGCGGCCTGCGTGAGCCGTCGTCCACCCGACTGTTGGCCGACCGGCTCGGCGCGGCGGTCCGCGCCGAGGTCGGGCAGGTCGACATCGAGGTCATCGAGCTGCGCCATCTGGCCCGCGCGATCACCGACGCGATGTTGACCGGGTTCGCCTCACCGGAGCTGGAGGAGGTGTTCGACGCGGTCGCGGGCAGTGACGGAGTGATCGCGGTGACGCCGACGTTCAACGCGACGTTCAGCGGGCTGTTCAAGTCGTTCTTCGACGTGCTGCCCGAGCAGACGCTGGACGGGACGCCGGTGCTGATCGCGGCGACCGGCGGTACGCAGCGCCACTCGTTGGTGCTGGACCACGCCCTCCGTCCGATGTTCTGCTATCTGCATGCGCTGGTATCACCCACCGGGGTGTTCGCCGCCACCGCGGACTTCGGTGCGGACGGGTCCGGCTCAGGCCTGCCCGAACGGATCGCCAAGGCGGCCAGGGATTTCGCTCGGCTGTTGCGGGCGAGCGGCCCACGGCCGCACCGAGACCAGTTCAACGACGAGCTGACCGAGATACAGGGCCTGCTGACCAGCACGCACTGACACGACACAACAACCAAAGGAGAGATGGCAATGACGAAGTTGGCGGTTATCTACTACTCGGCCACCGGGCACGGCACCAAGATGGCCGAGCGGGTGGCCCGGGCGGGCGAGGCGGCTGGCGCCGAGGTCCGCGTGCGACACATCGAGGAGACACGCGACCCGGAGACCTTTGCCCACAACCCGGCGTGGTCCGCCAACTACGCGGCGACCAAGGATCTGCCCGCGGCCACCGGGGATGACATCGTCTGGGCGGACGCCGTCATCTTCGGCTCGCCCACCCGTTTCGGCTCCCCCTCCGCGCAGTTCCGTAACTTCCTGGACGGGCTGGGTGGGCTGTGGGCCAAGGGTGAACTCGCCGACAAGGTCTATGCCGGTTTCACCTCGAGTCAGACCGCCCACGGGGGGCAGGAAGCCACGCTGCTGAATCTCTACGTGTCCCTGATGCACTTCGGCGGCATCCTGGTCCCGCCGGGCTACACCGACCCGATCAAGTTCGCCGACGGCAACCCCTACGGCGTCGGGCACATCACGGGACCGAACAACCAGAACGCGCTGGACGAGGCCACGCTGGCCGCACTTGACCACCTGGCCACGCGGGTGGTGGGCGTCGCCGCCAAGGTCGCGGCGGGCTGACGGCCGGCGTCAGGCCACCCACACCGTCTTGAGGTTGCAGAACTCCCGGATGCCGTGGCCCGAGAGTTCCCGGCCGTACCCGGATCGCTTGATTCCACCGAACGGCAGCTCCGGGTAGGACACCGTCATCCCGTTGATAAAGACCTGGCCGGCCTCGATCTCGTCGGCAAACCGGCTGATCTCCGCCTCGTCGCGGGTCCAGGCGTTGGATCCCAGCCCGAACGGGCTGGCGTTGGCGATCTCGATGGCCTCGTCGATATCGGCGGCGCGGTACACCGATGCCACCGGGCCGAACACCTCCTCGGTAAAGATCGCCATGTCGCGGCTGATGTCGGTGATCACGGTGGGCGGATAGAACCAGCCCGGGCGGTTGAGTCGCTTGCCGCCGCAACGGATTACCGCGCCGGCGGCGGCAGCGGCATCGACCTGCTGCGCGATCTCGTCCCGGCCCGATTCGGTGGCCAGCGGTCCGACATCGGTGTCCGGGTCGGTCGGGTCGCCGACCCGCAGTGCCGACATCTGACTGACGAACTGGGCGACGAACTCGTCGTAGATGTCGGTGTGAACGATGAATCGCTTTGCCGCGATGCATGATTGACCGTTGTTCTGCACCCGCGCCGTGACCGCGGTGCGCACCGCGGACTCCAGGTCGGCCGAGGGCATGACAACGAACGGGTCACTGCCGCCCAATTCCAGCACGGTGTGTTTGACCTCGTCGCCGGCGATAGCGGCGACCGAACGCCCGGCGGGTTCGCTGCCAGTCAGGGTGGCCGCCACCACCCGCGGGTCGCGCAGCACCCGCTCGACAGCACCCGAGGAGATCAGCAGGGTCTGGAAGCAGCCCTCGGGGAAACCGGCACGGGCCAGCAGGTCGGCGAGGTACAGCGCGGTCTGCGGCACGTTCGAGGCGTGTTTGAGCAGGCCCACGTTGCCGGCCATCAGGGCCGGGGCGGCAAATCGCACCGCCTGCCACAGCGGGAAGTTCCACGGCATCACCGCCAGCACCACCCCGAGCGGCTGATAGCGGGCGAACGCCTTGGACGCGTTGACCTTCGACGCGTCGGCGACCTCGTCGGCCAGCAACTCCGCGC
The DNA here is from genome assembly GCF_046250075.1 of Mycobacterium sp. SMC-14. Taxonomy (NCBI): domain Bacteria; kingdom Bacillati; phylum Actinomycetota; class Actinomycetes; order Mycobacteriales; family Mycobacteriaceae; genus Mycobacterium; species Mycobacterium sp. SMC-14. The sequence continues at coordinate 221,903 of NZ_CP176429.1, forward strand.
TGTGATCGGCGTAGTAGCGGAACCCCTTGACGCACTTGAGTGCTTCCGCCTTGGCCGAAGTCAAGGTCTTGCCCATCTCGAGGGTCATCATTGCGGCGACCTCGTCGGCTTCGCTCTCCAGCAGATCGGCGGCGGCATGCATCCATCTGGTGCGTTGAGCGAAATCGGTGCGACGGTAGTCGACGAAGCGATTCGCCGCGCGGGTGATCGCGGCATCGACTTCCGCGTCGCTGGCGGCGGTGAACGTCTTGACCGTTTCGCCGGTGGCCGGGTTGGTCGTGGCTATCGGTGTTGCGGGCACGCGGGCCTCCTTTGGAGCGCTGCGGTGTGAGAGTGCATGTCCAGCCTGCCACCATCGAACCGCGTAGGCTCGCCACGAGCCAGCGTCAGTACATCGATACGGGAGTTGCCCGATGCGTTTCAACCCACCGCCCACCTGGCCGCCTGCGCCGCCTGGCTGGGCACCGGACGCCAATTGGGCGCCTGATCCGACGTGGCCGCCCCTGCCTCCGGGCTGGCCGCTGTGGGTGGAGGACGACGCTGCCGGCGTGGCCCCCGGGGGCTACCCGCCCTATGGTGCGCCGTGGCCGGGGCCGGCGCCCGAGCCCAGGTCACGCAAGGTGTTGTGGCTGTCGCTGGCGGCGGCTGCAGTGGTGGTTGTGGTGGTCGCCGGTCTGGTTCTGAGCCTGGGCGGCCGACTCACGACGGAGGACAAGCCGTCTAGCAAGCCGGACATCAAAGACCTCACGTCGGAGATGCTCGTGGAGCGGTCCTCCTTCCCGGACCCGTCCGGCGGGAAGTGGATCAGCGGGGTGAACAGCGCCGGCGACGCGCCCTCGGATATGCCGAATCTGACGGTCGACCCGCCCGAATGCGCCGACTTCTACTCCAGCCCCTCCTCGGCCACCCAGACGGCGACGGCGACACTGGCCAAGCTGCAGCCCGGCGGTCTGCACACGATGCGGGTGCGACTGGCCCTGACGCCGGATCACCCGAACCTCAAGCGGTACGTGGAGAAGTGCCAGACGTTCAAGCAGACCTTCGAGCAGGGTGGGCGTTCGGTGACCACCGACATCCAGATGAATCCGCTGGACGCCGATGGGGTGCCACCGTGGGCGGTCGCGACGGTCATCACGAGCGCGAGCAAGGCCGCCATCCGGTTGCCGATCTCGATCACCGCCTCCACCATCTCCGGTTACTACCGCGGGGTGCTCGTGGTTGCGACCAGCAACGACATCGGTTTGCGCATGGAGAGCGACGGATCCGAGGACTCCTCGCACGCCGATGATCTGGTGAAGCTGTTCAACACGCAGATCGAGAAGCTCGAAGCCGCGCAGTAGTCCCGGGCGCCGCAGGGGACTCACCTGCCTCGTGATGGAACCACGTAGAGCTGTTCGGATCGGCTAGCGCATGCGCTATCGCCCGCCGGTTGGTCCGTCGGTGATAGCGCCGTCAATATCCGATTCGAACAACACACAATGGCGGGCCGACGGTACGCGCGGTGCGGATGTGGCGCGCGGGTTATGGGCGCTGGTCTGCTTCGTCCGACTCCGTCGGCTGGGCCTATTGCGGTGGCCCGCTGCCCTCGACTCCGTCGCGCTTGCGACCACCGCGCGTAACCACCGCCGTGTTTATGGGCGCTGGTCTGCTTCGCCCGACTCCGTCGGCCTCGCAACCACCGCCGTGGCCGCCAGGACCGCCACCGAGACCAGGGCCGCTAATTGCACTCCCGCGGAATGGCCGGCATAGCCGTCCACCGACCGCCAAGGATGCCGGCACAGCATCGCACCCGCCGTGATCAGGCCGCCGGCGCTCAACCCGAGCCGGGCCACATCAAAGGCGCGCTGCCGATGCCGCAACGCGATCAGCAACGCCATCGCGGCCCCGAGCACCGCTGCGCCGGTGATCCCGGCGATCAAGAATCCGACCGTCAGCGCACCGGTCGCCGCCACGCGGCGGCTCGGCCCCCAGGGCTGCACCGGCGGGCCGGGATCACGGGTCCGCCGCGCCGGCCACCAGGCCAGCAACGCCAGCAGCGGTAGCAGAGCCAGACCGCCGGCCATCCCGAGTCGGTACATCCGATTGGGCCCGAATGTCAGGGTGATCGCGCCGTCGGTGGCCGGGGGCAGCACAAAGCCCTGCTGCCATCCATTGACCGCCACCGGAGCCAAGCGGGTGCCGTCCGACGTGCGGGCCACCCACCCGCCGTTGATGCTCTCCGGAACGACCAGCACTCGAGCGGTCGCCGCGGCCGGCACCGTCACCTCACGACGGTCCGAGCCCCACGTGCCGAGGACCGCGGGTGTCGTCGCGGACGCCCCGGTGGCTGCTGATGGTCCGGACAGCGTCGCGCCATCGACGACGAAAGCCGGACCCGGGCTGATCATCAATTCCTGCGCGCCGGGCGGCAACGCGATCGGACGCTGGTCGCACGCCTGCGCCGCCACCGGCTTGTCGTCGAGCAGCGCACCGACCGTGGTGGTGATCGAGGTGTGCACGAACCGGCCGGCGATCGCGATGATCGGGCCGCGGTCGCAGTCGATGTGGACCGGACGCGACCGGTTGCGGGCGGGATCGGCGGGAGCAACGGGACGTCCGTCGGCGCCGAGCACACTGACCTCGGCCAGCCCCGGTGGTTTGAGCTGGTCGAAGCCGATCGCGGTGCGGTCGATCACGTCCTCCCAACCCAGCAGGCTGATGGTGACGGTGTCGGTGACCCGCGGCAGCAAGCGCACCCGCTGATCGTCGGATTCCGCCAGGTCCCGGACTTGGGGACCGGATCCCAGGTCGATGGCCACCAGCGTGGGATGCGCCGGCAGTGGGGACTGACTGGGAGTGAACCGCACTCCGGTCACCTTGACCGGTCGCGGCAAGGTGATGGTCAGGGTCGGCGGGGATCGGTGCGCGACCACTCGCTGCGACGCGGTCCATGCCGTGCCCGGGTCACCGTCGGCGGCGGCATACGCCGACCCCAGCACGTCGAGCACGTCGGCGTCACCGCGGGCCCGCAGGGTGCCCGGCTCGGCGATCAGGTCGACCAGGTTCGGTCCCTGACGCGGCCGCACCCAAACGGTCGGGGTCACCGACATGGGCCGCGGCACGTTCAGGGTGCGGCTGAAGCTGGCGGGCTCCTCGGGCTCCAACATCATCGACGCCGCGCAGCGCACCGTGCCGTCGGCCGTCGCGCAACCGGTCCGGCCCGGCAAGCCCGCCCCCAAGTCCCACTGCGCCACCTGGGCGCCCGCCGGTGGCGCGGGAACCAGGGCCGTGTGGCGCAGGTCGACCGGATGCGCGAAGCCCGAGGCGTCGTACTGGGTGATCGCCAAATCGGTGATGCCGAACTGGACGCCCGGGGAGCCGTCGTCGGTGCCCGATGCGGTGATCCGCACCCAGGGTGTCTCGCCGTAGGGCAGCGCAGCGATCAGGGGCTCGCCGGCGCGGTCGAACCGCAGCGTGGTGGTGCCGTTGACCGTGGAGATCTGGATCCGGCGCACCTGCGCGCCGACGGCCGTGGCGCTGGGCGTCAAGGTGATGGTGCCGTTGGTCAGCGGGTGATCGAAGTCCACCTGCAGCCATTGCCCGACCGCCGACTGCAGGGCGTTGGACACCCAGGCGGTGCCCGAGTCGCTGTCGATGGCGGCGGCCGGTGAGGTCGACGGCGCGACGTCGGGCAGCGTGGTGGCGTCCGAGGACGAGCTGGAGGCGGTGAGCCGGCCTCCGAGCCAGCCGCCGAACACCGTGCTGGCGCCGGGTGTCGGATAGTCCGGCACCCGGCTCAGCGTGTGCCGGGCGTCGCCGGCCGCCCGGATCGTCGACGAGTGGTCATCGACCCGGCCGTAGTCGGTCTCGCGGGCCAGGGGCGTGTCGGTGACGGTGACTACCGGTGTGCCCAAGTCCGCGCGCCGCGCGTCAGCGGTCATCAGCACCGGACCCAGCACCGGCTCACCGCGCAACCGTCGGTGTTCGTCGAGTCGCAGCAACACCTCGGGGCCTCCGTCGACCCGCGGCATCGCGTCAAGGTCGGCCAGGTACGGCGCGCCCGGGTTTGCGACGGCCCCCGGGTCACCGACCCGGTAGATCTCGATCGCCGGATAGGCCGGCCGCAGACCGCTGTCGGAGACGAATCCCGGGACCGTGCCCGACCCGACCGGATCGCCGAATTGGGCCACCCGTTGCAACCCCGGCGAGCCGTCGACAGCGCGGTGCACCAGCAGTGGCCGAGCCGACCGCGAGGTGTCGGGGTCCAGATCGTTGCGCACCACCAGATAGGAGATGCCTTGTCGGATCAGGGTGTCGGCCAGCCCGGCCGACGGGCGGCCGGCGGCGAACAGGCGCTGCACCGAGTCGAGTGCCCGGATGGTCTGCGGCGGGGTCAGCGGGATCGAGTCGCGCACTCCCCACGGTCCGACGTCGAGAACCTGTAGGGTTTCGTCGTGGCTGGTGCCCCAGGTCTGGGTGGCGAACGGCGCGCCCGGCGCCACCAGCACCCGGCCCGGCGTGGGGCCGCCACCGTTGTGTTCGGCGAGCCAGGTGGCGGCGTCGCGCCAATACTGCGGCAGCGCGCTGAATGTCCCCGACGGGGCGAGCCGGCCGGTCCAGGCCAGTGACGTGGAGACCATCAGCGCCGTCAGGACCACCAGGCCGACCGCGGCCGACTTGTGGTGCTCGGGGTGGACGAACGCGCGCCGCCACACCAGCGCCGGCGCGCTGCCCGGCAGCGGGATGCGGCCCAGCAGATGGGTGAGCCCCAGGACCACCGGGATCCGAATCACCGACTCGAGCTTGTGCAGGTTGCGCAGCGGCGCTCCGGCTCCGTCGAGGAAGGCCTGCACCGAGTGGGCCAGCGGCGAGCCCAGCCCGCCGGCATAGCCGATGGCCAGCAGCGTCATCCCAATCAGCAGCATGGTGACCAGCCGTCCGGCGCCGGGCGCCCGCCGAGACAGCAGGCCGGTCAGTCCGGCCAGACCTGCGGCCGCGACCAGGCAGGTGCCCAGGATCATCACCGGGCGGGTGACCAGTGGCGCCCCGGCGGTGGCATTCGGCGCGACGAACGGAGTCCAGCTGTGGGTGCCGCGCAGCATCTCGGTCAGCGACGTCCAGCGGGTGGTGACGCCGGCCGATTCGATGAAGTCCAGGAACGGCGGGCTGACCCGGCCGAGCAGCAGCAGGGCCACCACCCACCAGGTCACCGCCAGTGCCAGTGCTAGCAGCCACCAGCCGGAGAACCGCCACCAGCGCCGGTTCGGGCGATGACACAGCCACCAGATCATCGCCGGCAGGCACCCCGCCAGCGTCGCGACCGCGTTCACGGCGCCCATCAAGGCCACCGCGACCCCAGCCTGGCCGGCCAGCACCCGAGCGGGTCGTTCCGGGGCGTCCTGGTTCGGATCACGCGGCGCGCCGAGCGCCCGGATGACCGGCAGCAGCACCCAGGGGGCCAGCATCATCGGCAGCGTCTCCGACGAGATCGACCCCAGGGTGGTGAGCACTCGCGGCGACAGGGCGAACGCGGCGGCGCCGATCAACCGCGCCGTGGGCGTCCCGATCCGCAACGTCTCGGCGACCCGCAGCAGACCCCAGAACCCCACCGTGAGCAGCACCGCCCACCAGAGCCGCTGAACGATCCAGCCGGGGAGTCCCAGCAGGTCACCGGCCAGGAAGAAGGTGCCGTGCGGGAACAGGTAGCCGTACGCCTGGTTCTGCACCTGACCGAACGGCAGTTCGCTGCTCCACAGATTGGCGGCACGAGCCAGGAAGCGCAGCGGAGCGATGGTCAGATCGAGCTTGGTGTCCGGAGAGATCCGGCCGGGAGCCTGTAGCAGGCTGAAAGTCAGAGCGACGGCGCCGACCAGCCACAACCAGCGCCGGGACAACGGTGTCACAGCCTGCGGCCTTTCCGGCGGACGCTCGGGCGCTGCCGGCGTCCGCAGGTCAGCCGCGGTTGCCGTATTCCACCCTGTTCAGCACCGAGGACTGCGGGTCGCCTCCGGCGATCTGCGGCTTGGTGTCTTGTTGCACCATCAGCGTGACCCCGAAGACGGCCGCCGCACCCAGCAACACCCCCACGACGATGCTTATAGCGGCCGGCACCACGAACCGAGGCATGGTCAGGCTCCTTCTGCACTCTCGTGACGTAGATCAGGGGCCGTCAATATCAGCCCCCGCTGGCCCCTGACCGCCAACGTAGCATGTGGGCCTTGTGTACCCGGCGGTTCAGTGAGGCTCGACGTAGGAGAGGCGAGGCTGGGACCGCCGCATGAGCCCGACGGTTCCGGCCGTGACAGCATGGTGCGATGCCTGGATCACTGACTCGACAACTGCCCGGTCTGCTACTCGCCGCCGCGCTGCTGCCAGCCCTCGTGACCTCGTGCTCGCACCGTGACGAGGCGCCCTCGTCTGAGGCGTCCTCGTCGACGCCGTCGGACACCGCGACGGCTGCGCCGCCGGTGGATCCGGTGTGTGAGCAGGTGTCGGCCCTGTCGGTCCGCGACAAGCTGGCACAGCTGGTGATGGTGGGGGTCCGTGATGCGGCCGACGCCCGCGCAGTGGTCACCGACCACCACGTCGGCGGCATCTTCATCGGCAGCTGGACCGAGCTGTCCATGCTCACCGACGGTTCTCTCAAGGAGATCAAGGAAAGCCAGGCGCCCACCGGTCCACTGCCGCTGGCGGTCAGCGTGGACGAGGAGGGCGGCCGGGTGTCTCGGCTGTCGTCGCTGATCGGGAAGTCGCCGTCGGCGAAGGAGCTGGCGCAGACCAGCAGCGCCGCGCAGGTACGTGAGCTGGCCGCCGAACGGGGCCGCAAGATGGCTGAGCTGGGCATCACCGTCGACTTCGCGCCCGTCGTCGACGTGGTGGATTCCGACACCGACGACGACACCGTGATCGGTGACCGTTCGTTCGGCTCGGACCCCGCCAAGGTCACCGAGTACGCCGGCGCGTACGCGCAGGGTCTGCGGGACGCCGGGCTGCTGCCGGTGCTCAAGCACTTCCCCGGCCACGGCCACGGTTCCGGTGACTCCCACACCGCCGGCGCGGTCGTCACGCCGCCCCTGGCACAGCTGCAGGACAACGACCTGGTGCCCTACCGCACGCTGGTCACCCAGGCACCGGTGGCAGTGATGATGGGCCACCTGGAGGTACCCGGACTGACCGAGGATCCCGCCAGCCTGAGCCCGGCCGCGGTCAAGCTGCTGCGCACCGGCACCGACTATCACGGCCCGGCGTTCGACGGTCCGGTGTTCAGCGACGACCTGTCGTCGATGGCGGCCATCACCGAGCACTACGGGGTCGCCGAAGCGGTGCTGCGCAGCCTGCAGGCAGGAGTCGACATCGCACTGTGGGTCACCACCGACGAGGTGCCGGCGGTGCTGGACAGGCTGGAGCAGGCGGTGTCGGCCGGTGAGCTGAAGCAGGAGGCCGTCGAGGCCTCGCTGGCTCGGGTGGCTGCGGTCAAGAAACCCGGTACGCACTGCCACGGTTAATTCCGGCGGCGCGGGCAAGCACACAAGTTACTCTTCGGTAAGATCGTGCCGAGGGGGAGCGCGGAAGGACCTCGAGGCGATGGCAGCTGGTAGCAAACGGTTACCGCGGGCCGTGCGCGAACAGCAGATGCTCGACGCCGCGGTGCAGATGTTCTCGATCAACGGCTACCACGAGACGTCGATGGATTCGATCGCCGCGGCCGCGCAGATCTCCAAGCCGATGCTCTATCTGTATTACGGCTCCAAGGAAGAGTTGTTCGGGGCATGCCTGGACCGCGAACTGCGCCGCTTCGTCGAGTCGGTGCGCACCGAGATCGACTTTCAGCAGCCCCCGAAAGACATGCTGCGCAATACCATTCGGGCATTTTTGCGCTATATCGACGCCAACCGGGCGTCGTGGATCGTGATGTACACCCAGGCCACCAGTTCGCAGGCGTTCGCCCACACCGTGCGTGAAGGCCGCGAGCGAATCATCGAGCTGGTCGGCCGACTGCTGCGGGCCGGCACGCGTAAGCCCGAACCGGGCGTCGACTTCGACTTGATGGCGGTCGCGCTGGTGGGCGCCGGCGAGGCGATCGCCAGCCGGGTCAGCACCGGTGACACCGGCGTCGACGAAGCCGGCGAGCTGATGATCGACCTGTTCTGGCGCGGCCTCAAAGAAGCGCCCGGCGGCCGCGACGGCGCCGACACCGTCGCGGCCGGGTAGCCCGGCGCGGCCTCAGGCCGTGAAGAGGCTCTGGAGGTCGGCGGTGATGTCCCGGATCGCGCCGTTGAGTGCGAGGAATTCGAAACCGGCGCCCAGCGTGCCCAACCCGATGATGCCGGCGATCGGCAGACCGACAGCGTTAAGGATGTCTCCTTCGGCGAGTTCCTGGGCGAACACATCGAACGCGTACGCCGGTGCGGTGGTGAGTAGCGCGTTGAGGATGTCGGCGGTCGGAAGCAGCGCGGCGTACGCCGTCGACGCGATACTGCTGAACGTGTTGACGATTTCGGTCAGGCTGGGCAGCGCGAACGACGTGAGGTCGCCCGCCGAGTCGCCCAGGAAATCGGCTGCACTGGGGAAGGACAGATTCGACAGATCGTCGACGAAGTTGGTCCAGCCCTCCTGCGCCCCGTTGGCTAGAGCCGTCAGAACCTCACCCCAGTTGAGGTCTGTCGGGAACAACTCGAACGTGGAGGCGACATCGGCCGGGCCGGAGGACCAGCCATCGGTGATGCTGCCGTAGCCAAGGTTCACCAGGACGCGCATAGCCGGTTCCAATAGGTCGTAGAGCGGCATGCCGAGGACCGGGATCGACTGCAGGGGCATCAACAGCGGCAATATCTCGCTGGGAATCATGAAGTACTGGGTGTTTCCGTCGTAGCCCTCGCTCATCGGCAATTCGATGGCCGTCCCCAGCTGCTCGGCGGTCAGGTTTGGGTAGATCGTGTGCTCGTAGATGATGCCCAGGACAGCGTTGAGGTCGGCGAGGAAATTGATCGGGTATTTCGGGAAGTCGGCGTAGCCGTCGTATTCCAGGGTGTAGACGCTGGTAGCCCACGGGGCGTCCTCCGGGATTGCGCCGTTGAACGTGATGCCCAGGCTCGGGATGGTCGGGTAGCTGCCGTCGTCTAAGACATTGAAACGTTCGAACAAGCCGCCGTTGGGATTGTTGGGGGCGCCGAGCAGCACGAAGGACAGCTGGTCGGCGGTCGGCTGTTGGTCGGCGGGCAGCGCCAACAGATCGCGCATCACGACGGTGGAAATGGTGCTGCTCTGCGAGTAGCCCAGTATGACGAGCTTGTTCCCCTCCGCGATCTGCTTGTTGATCGTGTCGTGCAGGATGGTGACGCCCTGGGCGAGCGACGGATCCAGTTCCAGGCTCTTGACACCGCTGTTGGGGTAGAGGCCTTCCGGTGTGACCAGGCCGTTCACCGCATCCACCGGATAGCGGGGCTGGCCGTCGAAGAACGGTGTGGTGGGGTCGATGTAGCGGGCAAAGAGCGCGTCCATGTAGCTCTGGGGCGGGATCGGCAGGCCGCTGCCGCCCATGATCCACGCCTCGGTGTCCAACAATTTTACTTGGGCCGCAACCGCTTTCGCCCCGGCTGTTACTGCGGGGTTCAGGGCGGGGATCGCACCCAGGGAGACGGCGGAGGTGATGGCCAGCGGTACGGCGAGCGCGTGGAACGGCCGGCTGGTGTTGTCGAGACGAAACGCGAAGGTCATCGGAGTGTCCTTACAATTGCCTCATGGCAAGGTCTTCAGGCCTGAACAGCGGAAATGACGACCGAGCCCTAATTGACCGTTCATCTGATCAGTCAGATTAGCTGTGACAGAGATGTCAACGCAATAGGGGAATCCCAATGAAAATTGGTACGCGGGCCGAGCAGCGCGCCGCGACGCGTCAGGCACTGGTGGGCGCTGCGGTCGAACTGCTGCGGACCGAAGGGGTTGTCGCGGTGACCACGCGCCGGGTCGCCGGCGCCGCGAACGTCTCGCAAAGCACGGTGATGTATCACTTCCCGACCCGCGATGACCTGGTCACAGCGGCGGTCGCCCAGCTCGCCTTCGAGTTGGCGAATCAGGCCCGCATCCACTTCCAGGAGACGGCCGCGGCCGCCACTCTTGACCTGGAGGGCTACCTCGACCTGATCTGGCGCGAATTCACTACCCCGCACGCACTTTCGGTGGCTCACCTGTGGGCTGCGTGTTGGACGGATTCACAGGTCGCCGAGACGGTGAAGTCGTTGGAGCAGCACATCTATGGCCTGGCGGTGGCGTCCGCCGAAGCGTTACCCGGTGCTGCCCCGGGCTTCTCCGCGCCGGCCTATATGGACACGGTGATGGTGGTGGTCCGCGGCCTGGTGATGTCGATCCCGGTCTGGGGTATCGAGGTGGTCAGTACTCGCTGGGAGGCCAGCAAGGCCAACCTGTTGAGGGCGGCCGGCCTTCCGGTTGCTGACTGACTGCCCGATCAGACGTCGCCGTCGGACAGATGCACGGCGTGGACGCCCGGTGGTGTCGACAGCACATCCAACAGATTTTCCAGGTGCGCCTTGTCGGTGTGCCAGTGCTGCACCGATTCCGGTCTTTCGGCGGCCGCGCCCAGGTCCTGCCGGAGCGGTTCGGGCGCCTCGCGGTCGGTGGTGACGGCGGTGGCCGGGACCTTCGCTGAGCGGGGGACGCGACCGGCCCCGGCGGCGCCGGCCACGCCCCCCGCGGCGGCCTGTCCGACCAGGGATCCGGCTCCGGGTTCGGCCGACGGCGCCCCGCCGCCGGCCGCCATTACCGGCGCGGCAGCAGCGCGAAGTCCATCATCTCCAACAGCCTCCCCAGCTAGTTGACTTAGCAACTAACGTCCGGGATAGCGCTGATAGTTGCTTTGTCAACTAGTTGGGGAGGCCGGGAATTGCCGGGTGTGCGCCCGGCGAATCGCTTACAGCGCCCGTACCGACCCGGTCAGATAGGGGTAGCCCTTGGCAACGTTGCGCAGTGCCAGGTCCCAGCCGCCCTCGACCTTGTCGATATAGAGGCCGGGGCTGGCCGGCAGCAACATCGGCTTGCCGAACCGCACCGTGTAGTCCACTGCGTCCGGAAGCGTGCCTTCGACGTTGGCCAGCACCGTTGCCGCGGAGAACATCCCGTGCGCTATCGCGGTAGGGAAGCCGAACAGCTTGGCGCCGATCGAGCTGGTGTGGATCGGGTTGTGATCGCCGCCGGCCGACGCGTAGCGCCGAATCCGTCCCGGGGTGACCCGCAGCACGGCACTGGGCGGGCCCAGTTTGGGTTGCTTGGCCGGCGGCGGCTTCGGCTCGTCGGACAGGCTGGTGCGCTGCTGATGAAGGAAGGTCGTCACCTGATGCCAGGCAGGGTCATTGCCCACGTTGATGTCGGTGACGATGTCGACCAGCAGGCCCTTGCGGTGCTCCCGCAGGTTCTCGGCCCGCACCGTCACTCCGACGGTGTCGGTGACGGCGATCGGCCGGTGGCGGACGATTCGGTTCTCGGTGTGCACCGAGCCCATAGCGGCGAACGGGAAGTCGAACCCGGTCGCCAGCTCCATCACCGTCGGGAACGTCAGCGCGAAGGGATAGGTCAGCGGGACCTGGTCGGCGAAACGCAGCCCGGTGACGGCGGCGTATGCCGCGACGTGGCCGGGGTCGATGGTCAGCTCGTCGACCCGCAGCGTCCGGTTCGGCAGGGATTGTGTGCGCGGAACGAAGGGCAGCGCCCCGGCGACCGCGCGCACCATGTTCCTCATGCCACTGGGTTGGGACATGGGTCTCACGCCCCCAACATGGCTTGGCCGCAGACCCGAATGGTGTTGCCGGTCACCGCATTCGACGCCGGGCTGGCGAAGTAGCCGATCAACTCGGCGACATCGACGGGCTGACCACCCTGGAACAGCGAGTTGAGCCGACGGCCGACCTCGCGGGTGGCAAGCGGGATCGCCGCCGTCATCTCGGTTTCGATGAATCCGGGGGCGACGGCATTGATCGTGATGCCCTTCTTGGCGAGCGTCGGAGCCAGTGCTTCGGTCAGGCCGATCATGCCGGCCTTGGTGGCCGCGTAGTTGGTCTGGCCGCGGTTGCCCGCGATGCCGGCCATCGACGACAGGCCGATCACCCGGCCGCCCTCGCCGATGCTGCCATTGGCGACCAGCCCTTCGGTAAGACGCTGCGGCGCAAGCAGGTTGACCGCCAGAACCGCGTTCCATCGAGCGTCGTCCATGTTGGCCAGCAACTTGTCGCGGGTGATGCCGGCGTTGTTGACCAGCACATCGGCCTTGCCCCCATGGTGCTCAGCCAGGTGCGCTGCGATCTGGTCCACCGCGTCGTCGGCAGTGACGTCCAGTGCCAGCGCGGTCCCGCCCACGCGGGAGGCCGTCTTCTCCAGTGCCTCGGCGGCTTGCGGCACGTCGATCGCCACCACCTTGGCACCGTCGCGGGCGAACACCTCGGCGATGGTGGCGCCGATGCCGCGCGCCGCACCGGTGATGATCGCGACCTTGCCCTCCAGCGGACGGTCCCAGTCGGCGGGCGCGGTCGCGTCGTCGGCGCCCACGTAGAACACCTGGCCGTCGACGTAGGCCGAGCGGGCCGAGAGGATGAATCGCAACGTCGATTCCAGGCCGGTGGCCCCGGGCTTGGCGTCCGGCGACAGGTACACCAGCTGCACGGTGGCGCCGCGCTGCAGCTCCTTGCCTAGGGAGCGGGTGAAGCCCTCCAGGGCGCGTTGGGCGATCTGCTCGTCGGCGCTGCCAGTCGCGGAGGGGGTGGTACCGACGACCACCAGGCGGCCACAGCGGCCCACGTTGCGCAGCAGCGGGGTGAAGAACTCATGCAGCTCGGTCAGCCCGGCGGGCGAGGTGATGCCGGTGGCGTCGAAGACCAGTCCGCCGAACGAGTCGGCCCAACGGCCGCCCAGGTTGTCGCCGACCAGCTCGTAGTCGTCGGCGAGTGCGGCCCGCAGCGGCTCGGCCATCCGGCCCGACCCGCCGATCAGCAGGGGTCCGGCCAGCGCCGGCTCGCCGACCCGGTAGCGGCGCAGGGTCTCGGCCTGCGGAACGCCCAGCTGCTTGGACAGGAACGATCCGGGTGCGGAGTTGAGGAGCTGGGACAACAGGTCCGAGGAGAGCTTGGGAGCCACTGAGCTGCCTTCCATGTGGGGACGTGCCTGGTGCGGGCTACGGTGTCGACAACGAACTTACTCCAGAGTAAGAATACTGGGTAGTATCAGCCCGACCGTCCCCGGCAATGCGGGGGGACCCACCATCAGAGACGAGAGATCGTGGCATCTACATCTGCTACTAAACCGGCCGAGGCAACCGCCGGCACACGACGCCGTGTCGCCGTCCTCGGGGGCAACCGCATTCCGTTCGCGCGCTCCGACGGCGCCTACGCGAATGCGTCCAACCAGGACATGTTCACCGCGGCCCTGGGCGGCCTCGTCGACCGATTCGGCCTGGCCGGCGAGAAGCTGGACGCGGTGATCGGTGGGGCGGTGCTCAAGCACAGCCGCGACTTCAACCTGATCCGCGAATCGGTGCTGGGATCGGCGCTGTCGCCCTACACGCAGGCATTCGACCTGCAGCAGGCCTGCGGCACCGGGTTGCAGGCGGCGATCTGCGCTGCCGACGGGATCGCCGCCGGCCGCTACGAGGTGGCTGCCGCCGGCGGGGTGGACACCACCTCGGATGCGCCCCTGGCAGTCGGCAACGAACTGCGCCGCACCCTGCTCGCGTTGCGCCGGTCGAAGTCGAACCTGCAGCGCCTCAAGCTGGCCGGCAAGCTGCCCGCCGCACTGGGGGTGGAAATCCCGGCCAACAAAGAGACCCGCACCGGCCTGTCGATGGGCGAGCACCAGGCCATCACCACCAAGCAGATGGGGATCAAGCGGGTCGATCAGGACGAACTGGCCGCAGCCAGCCACCGCAACATGGCCGCCGCTTACGACCGCGGCTTCTTCGACGACCTTGTCACGCCGTTTCAGGGGCTCTACCGCGACGACAATCTGCGGCCGCAGTCCAGCCCGGAGAAGCTGGCCACGCTCAAGCCGGTGTTCGGCGCGAAGGCCGGTGACGCCACCATGACCGCGGGCAACTCCACCCCGCTGACCGATGGCGCGTCGGTGGCGCTGCTGGCCAGCGAGGAGTGGGCCGCGGCGCACAAGCTGACCCCGCTGGCGTACTTCGTCGACGCCGAGACGGCCGCGGTGGACTACGTCAACGGCGCCGACGGGCTGCTGATGGCCCCGACCTACGCGGTGCCGCGGCTGCTGGCCCGCAACGGGCTGACCCTGCAGGACTTCGACTTCTACGAGATCCACGAGGCGTTCGCCTCGACGGTCCTGTGCCATCTGGCGGCGTGGGAGTCCGAGGAGTACTGCAAGGAGCGACTGGGGCTGGACTCCGCGTTGGGTGCCATCGACCGGTCCAAGCTCAACGTCAACGGCTCTTCGCTGGCTTCGGGGCACCCGTTCGCGGCCACCGGCGGCCGGATCGTGGCGCAGGCGGCCAAGCAGATCGCCGAGGCCAAAGCGGCCAAAAAGGGTGCTGCAAAGAACAAGCCGGTGCGCGCGCTGATCTCGATCTGCGCCGCTGGAGGCCAGGGCGTGGCCGCCATCCTCGAGGGGTAGCCGAGGGCAGCGGCCTAGGAGTCGACGTTTGACGGCCGCCGTCGCCGGGTAGTCGAGACAACGGTTCGCTTCGCGTGGCCGCTCGCCCCCGGTGGCACCGCGAAGCAACCTGCCCGGTCCGCCGCTGAACTGAGGGGATTCAGCGGCGGACCGTTTGGGTCCGCCGGTTGCGAACCGCGCCGATCGCCTGATCCCACAGCAGCAGCGCGCTGGCCTTCAGCTGGGCCGGCTTCGCCAGCTCCCTGGCCATCAGCGCGGTGGCCGCCGCCTTGGTCTGCACCGATGCCTTCGAGGTGTGGCCGGAGTCGAATGGCGGCTGCGGGTCGTACTCCACCGACAACTGGATCGCCTTGGCGCGGCCCTCGCCGCCGATCTGGCCGGCCAGCCACAAGCCCAGGTCGATACCGGCTGACACCCCCGCACCGGTGACGATGTCCCCCTCGTGCACGATGCGCTCGTCGCCGACGGCGGTGGCGCCGAACGTCTTCAGCGCGGGCAGCGCCATCCAGTGCGAGGTGGCGCGCTTGCCGGTGAGCAGCCCGGCGGCGCCCAGAATGACCGAGCCCGAGCACACCGATGTCGTCCACGTCGCGGTCTGGTGGGCGGCACGGACCCAGTCCAGCAGCTTCTCGTCGCGGGCGTGCTCCATGGTCGTCATCCCGCCGGGGATCAGAATCACGTCGGGGGAGGGCGTCTCGTCGAACGAGTGGGTTGCGCCGACCACCAGTACACCGGAGTCGGCGGTGATCGGCCCCGGCTCGTGCCACACGAAGCGCACCTGGGCATCCGGAAGCCAGCGCAACACCTCGTAGGGGCCGATGAAGTCCAGCGAGGTGAAACCGGGGTAGAGCACGACTGCGATCTGCATCGATATTTCCTTTCAGGCGAAGGTCTTGCGGTAGTGATCGGGTGAGATGCCGAGCCGGCGGATGAAGGTGCGCCGCAGGGTTTCCGCGGTGCCGAATCCGCAGCGCCCGGCGATCGCGACGACGGTGTCGTCGGTCTCCTCGAGTTGGCGGCGTGCGGCCTCGGTGCGCACGCGCTCCACGTAGGCGCCCGGTGCCATGCCCACCTCGTCGGTGAAGACCCGGGTGAAGTGCCGGGGACTCATCGAGGCTCGGGACGCCAGCTCGGTAATCCGATGTGGGCCACCGGGTTCGGATTCGATCAGCTCCTGCACATCACGGATGGGCGCGCGCCTGGATCGTGGCAGCCAAGCGGGGACCGCGAATTGGGACTGGCCGCCGGGGCGCCGCAGATACAGCACCAGCCAGCGGGCCGCGGTCTGCGCTACCTCGGTTCCATAGTCTTCTTCCACCAACGCCAGGGCCAGGTCGATACCGGCGGTGACTCCGGCGGCGGTCCACAGCGCCGCCGAACTGCGCACGAAGATGGGCTCCGGGTCGACGGTGACGCTCGGGAACTCGCGGGCCAGCGCGTCGGCAAATGCCCAATGCGTGGTGGCCCGGCACCCGTCGAGCAGGCCCGCCTGTGCGGCCAGAAACGCGCCGGTGCACACGCTGACCACCCGTCGGGTGTGGGCCGAGGTGCGGCGAACCCATTCGACGGTTTCGGGGTCGGCCTGCGCCGCGTGGACGCCGACGCCACCGGGCAGCACCAGGGTGTCGACGGGTTCGCTCGGCGCGGGCAGGGGACTGGGCGTGAGCGCCAGCCCGCTGCTGGTGGCGATCGATGCGCCGTCGACGCTCGCCACCGTGACCTGGTAGCCGGCGTCCTCGCGGCCCTGACCAAGCAGAACGAGCGTCGCGGTGGCGAACACCTCCGCCGGCCCGAAGACATCCAGTGCCTGGATGCCGGGATAGCCGAGAATGACGACCTTCCGAGTCATGCCATCAGTGTCGACTGTCCGGTCCCGTGGCGTCTACGACATATATCCCACCAATCAGGACAAGCCCGCGTCGTCCGGACCAAGCCCCGACAATGCAGCAGGCCCCCAAGGGGTCTCCCCGGGGGCCTGCGCGGTCTGTGCTCAGCGCTTAGAACGCTGCTTCGTCGAGTTCCATGATCTCGTTGTCGATGGCCTCGATCACCGAGCGAGTGCTGGTCAGCAACGGCAGGAAGTTCTTGGTGAAGAACGATGCCACCGCGATCTTGCCCTCGTAGAAGGACCGGTCGGCACCCTCGGCACCGGCGTCGAGCTTCGCCACCGCCACCGCGGCCTGGCGGGCCAGCAGCCAGCCGATCATCAGGTCGCCGACGCTCATCAGGAAGCGCACCGAACCCAAGCCGACCTTGTAGATGCTGGAGATGTCCTCCTGCGCGGCCATCAGGTAGCCGGTCAGCGTGGCCGCCATGCCCTGCACATCGGCCAGCGCGGTGGCCAGCAGCTCCCGCTCGGCCTTGAGCCGCCCGTTGCCGGTCTCGTTCTTGATGAACGCCTCGATCTCGCCCGCGACGTGGCCCAGCGCGGCGCCCTTGTCGCGGATGATCTTGCGGAAGAAGAAGTCCTGCGCCTGAATTGCCGTGGTGCCCTCGTAGAGCGAGTCGATCTTGGCGTCACGGATGTACTGCTCGATCGGGTAGTCCTGCAGGAAGCCCGAGCCACCCAGGGTCTGCAGGCTCTCGGTGAGCTTGGCGTAGGCCTGCTCGGAGCCGACGCCCTTGACGATCGGCAGCATCAGGTCGTTGATCTTGACCGCCAGATCGGCGTCGACGCCGTGCAGTGCCTTGGCGACCGCTTCGTCCTGGAAAGTGGCGGTGAACATGTACAGCGCGCGCAGACCCTCGGCGTAGGCCTTCTGGGTCATCAGCGACCGGCGGACGTCCGGGTGGTGGGTGATGGTCACCCGCGGTGCGGCCTTGTCGGTCATCTGGGTCAGGTCAGCGCCCTGCACCCGCTCCTTGGCGTACTCGAGCGCGTTGAGGTAACCGGTGGACAGCGTGGCGATGGCCTTGGTGCCCACCATCATCCGGGCCTGCTCGATGACGTCGAACATCTGCGCGATGCCGTTGTGCACCTCGCCGACCAGCCAGCCCTTGGCCGGTACACCGTGCTGACCGAAGGTCAGCTCACAGGTGGCCGAGACCTTCAGGCCCATCTTGTGCTCGACGTTGGTCACGAAGGCACCGTTGCGCTCGCCGAGCTCACCGGTTTCGAAGTCGAAGAGGAACTTCGGCACGAAGAACAGCGACAGACCCTTGGTGCCGGGCTTGGCGCCCTCCGGGCGGGCCAGCACCAGGTGGAAGATGTTCTCGAACAGGTCGTCGGAGTCAGCCGAGGTGATGAACCGCTTGACACCGTCGATGTGCCACGAGCCGTCCTCCTGCTGGACGGCCTTGGTGCGGCCGGCGCCCACGTCCGAGCCGGCGTCCGGCTCGGTCAGCACCATGGTCGAACCCCAGCCGCGCTCGGCGGCCAGGATGGCCCACTTCTTCTGCTCTTCGGTGGCGATGTTGTAGAAGATGTTGGCGAAGCCGGCGCCGCCGCCGTACATCCACACCGCCGGGTTGGCGCCCAGGATGTGCTCCTGCAGGGCCCACATCAGGACCTTGGGCATCGGGATGCCGCCGAGCTCCTCGATGACCCCGACCCGGTCCCAGCCGCCTTCCAGGTGGGCGCGCACCGACTTCTTGAAGGACTCGGGCAGTGTCACCGAGTGGGTGGCCGGGTCGAACACCGGCGGGTTGCGGTCGCCGTCGACGAAGGACTCGGCGATCGGGCCCTCGGCCAGGCGGACCATCTCGCCGAGCATCTCTTGAGCGGTGTCGATGTCCAGGTCGGCGTAGTCGCCTTCGCCGAAGACCTGGTCCAAGCCCAGCACCTCGAACAGGTTGAACACCTGGTCACGGACATTGCTCTTGTAGTGGCTCACTACTTCCTCCTCATGGAATGCCACCTGATGGTTGGGTACTCAGGCTTAAGTTACCCACCAGTAACGTAACCTGAAATATACTCGCCAGTAGCCATAGTGCAAGCTGATGTGAGCTACGTCCTTTAATCGGGTAACCAACCGGTTGGTCCCTATCCGGGAAAGTGGCCGTCAGCTGGCCGATCTGCCGAGGCCACGGGGCGGCGAGTAGGGTTCTGGGCGACCAGATCAGACGAGGCGAATGGGTCCCCGGTGAATCCCCACGTGAGTTCCGCGAGCAACCTGACCCCACTGACCCCGTCGTCGCTACGGGAAGCCTTCGGGCATTTCCCGTCCGGTGTGGTGGCGGTGGCCGCCGAGATCGACGGCGTGCGGGTCGGCTTGGCGGCGAGCACGTTTGTGCCGGTTTCGCTGGAACCTCCGTTGGTGTCGTTCTGTGTGCAGAACACCTCGTCGACCTGGCCGAAGCTCAAGGACTCGCCCCGGTTGGGCATCAGCGTGCTCGGTGAGGCGCACGACGTGGCGGCGCGCACCCTGGCCGCCAAGACCGGTGACCGGTTCGCCGGGCTGGAGACGGTGACCAACGACGGCGCGGTGTTCATCAAGGGAACCGGGGTGTGGCTGGGCAGCTCGATCGAACAGCTGGTTCCTGCCGGGGACCACACCATCGTGGTGCTGCGGGTCTGTGAATTGACCGTCGATCCAGAGATTGCTCCGATCGTGTTCCACCGCAGCGGTTTTCGGCGTCTCGGCGGCTGATACCCGAGCCGCTGCGGGCCTGCCGGGGGTGCGATAGCCACCGCGGATGTGTTGCTATGGGCAGATGGCGCCCCTGCGTAGCGACCCCGTGCAGTTGAGGACCACCGCCGAGACGCTGGTGGCCGAAGCCGCCGCCTTCGTCCGGCGCCGACGCGCCGAGGTGTTCGGCGCGGAGGGGATCGAGACATCCTCCGCCCTGGTTCAGACGAAAAGCAGCCCGACCGATCCGGTGACCGTGGTGGACACCGAGACCGAGAACTTCATCCGGGATCGACTGGCCCGGCTGCGGCCCGGTGATGCGGTGCTGGGTGAGGAAGGCGGAGGTTCCGGCAGCGGCTCCGGCCGTGAACCGGGTGTCGTCACCTGGGTGGTCGACCCGATAGACGGCACCGTCAACTTCATGTACGGCGTCCCGGCTTACGCGGTGTCGGTGGCAGCGCAGATCGGCGGGGTGTCGGTGGCCGGCGCGGTCGCCGACGTGGTTGGGGGCCGGATCTATTCTGCCGGTGCCGGATTGGGTGCACGGGTCACCGATGGCCAGGTCACCGCTGGGCTGCGCTGCACCGATGTCAGCGAGCTGTCGCTGGCGCTGCTGGGCACCGGCTTCGGGTATTCGCCCCGGCGCAGGGCCGCCCAGGCGCAGTTGCTTGCCCGGCTGTTGCCGGCGGTACGCGATGTACGTCGGATCGGATCGGCCGCGCTCGACCTGTGCATGGTGGCTGCCGGGAGGCTGGACGCGTACTACGAGCACGGGATCAAGCCGTGGGACTACGCCGCCGGAGCGCTGATCGCGGTCGAGGCCGGTGCCCGGGTGGTGCTGCCCGGCCCGGAAATCGACAGCGGTGACGTGTGCGTCGCCGCCGCGCCGGGCATTGCCGACGCCTTGATCGCAATGCTGCAGCGTGAAGGTGGCTGGGCTGCTATTGCCCAATAGCCCGATCGTGCGAGAAACATTGTGAGCGGGTTCACTTCGGGGCCGGTTTATTGCCTATCACTTGTTGACCGCCGTTCGGCCGTGTCGGTAGAACGGGACATGCGGAAGCGCTGAGGCTTCGGTGGCCGCATCGACGCGGCAATAGCCGGATTGGTAAAAACTGGCTAGTAGCAGCGGGTTTCCCGGCTGATCGGCACGTAACTGGTGATAGCAACGTAACGGAATGCGTAGGTCGAAGAGATGACGGTTTCTTTCGAGTTGGAATCCCTTGCGGATACTTCGAAGTCGATTCCCCAAGTGTCCCTCAATGACGAGGTGGCCATGCCCGTGCTGGGGCTGGGGGTCGCCAAATTGTCCGACGAGCAGACGCAGGCATCGGTGCTGGCGGCCCTGGAAAGCGGCTGCCGGCTCATCGACACCGCCGCGTCCTACGGCAACGAAGCCGTTGTGGGACGGGCGATCGAGGCGTCAGGCGTTCCGCGTTCCGAGTTGTTCGTCAGCACCAAGTTGGGTACGTCCAATCAGGGGTACTCCGCTGCCAAGCAGGCCTGCCAACGCAGCCTGGAGCAGCTTGGTCTGGACTACATCGACATGTATCTCATCCACTGGCCGGCCCCGCAGCTGGGCAAATACGTGGAGAGCTTCGAAGCGGTGATCGAGGCGCGCGACGCAGGCCTGGTGCAGTCGGTCGGGGTATGCAACTTCACCGAGGAACACCTGACCGAGGTGATCGACGAGACCGGCGTGACCCCGGCGATCAACCAGATCGAACTGCATCCGAGGCTCAGCCAAGCAAAACTGCGCGACGCCAACGCAAACCGCGACATCGTCACCCAGTCTTACAGCCCGCTGGGGGTGGGTCGGCTGCTCGATGACCCCGCGGTCACGGCGTTGGCCACCACCCACGGGCGAACACCGGCACAGATCCTGATCCGGTGGAATCTACAGAGCGGCAACGCGGTGATCTCACGGTCTGGGAATCCAGAGCGGGTTGCGGCGAATCTGGACGTGTTCGCGTTCGAGCTGTCGGAGTCCGACATGGCCACCCTGGACGGCCTGCACGACGGCACCCGGGTGTTACACGACCCGATGACGTTTCTGGGAACCTAGTCTCAGTCGGCCTTGCGGCGGAAGATCTTTCGCCCGAGCCAGACGACGGGGTCGTAGCGGTTCCCGGCCACTCGTTCCTTCATGGGGATGATGGCGTTGTCGGTGATCGTGATGTGCTCCGGGCAGACTTCGGTGCAGCACTTGGTGATGTTGCACAGCCCCAGACCGGCGTCGTCCTGGGCGAAGTCACGCCGGTCGGCGGCGTCCAGCGGGTGCATGTCCAACTCCGCGAGCCGGATGAACATCCGCGGCCCGGAGAATTGTGGCTTGTTCTCCTCATGGTCCCGGATGACGTGGCAGACGTTTTGGCACAGAAAGCATTCGATGCATTTGCGGAACTCCTGCGAGCGCTCCACATCAACTTGCTGCATTCGGTATTCGCCGGGTTTGAGATCCGCCGGGGGCTTGAATGCCGGCATCTCGCGGGCCTTCTCGTAATTGAACGAGACGTCGGTGACCAGGTCGCGCACCACCGGGAAGGTCCGCACCGGTGTCACCGTGATGGTCTCATCCGGGTCGAACGTCGACATCCGCGTCATGCACATCAGCCGCGGGAATCCGTTGATCTCCGCCGAACACGATCCGCACTTGCCGGCCTTGCAGTTCCAGCGCACCGCCAGGTCCGGGGTCTGGGTCGCCTGCAGGCGGTGGATGACGTCGAGCACCACCTCGCCCTCGTTGACCTCGACCTCGAAGTCCTGTAGTCCACCGCCGTCGACGTCACCGCGCCAGACTCGCAGGTGGGCGTTGTGTGTCATTACGCTCTCCGTCCCGGATGTTGCGCCAGCTCTTGGTCGGTGTAGTACTTCTCCAGTTCGGAGATCTCGAACAGCTCCAGCAAGTCCTCGCGCATCCCGGTCTGAGGCTCCGGGGTGATCGTGATGTCGGGAACCGCGCTGTGGTCGGCGACGCGGCAGACCAGCAGCGTCTTGCGCCAGTTGGAGTCCATCCCGGGGTGATCGTCGCGGGTGTGCCCACCGCGACTCTCGGTGCGCTGCAGCGCGGCTTTGGCCACGCATTCGCTGACCAGCAGCATGTTGCGCAAGTCGACGGCCAGGTGCCATCCCGGGTTGTAGTGCCGTCCGCCCTCGACGGTGACGGCCGCGAACCGGGCCTTGAACTCCTCGAGGCGGACCAGGGCCTGCTCCAGCTCGCCGGCATTGCGGATGATGCCGACCAGATCGTTCATCGACTGTTGCAGCTCGGAGTGCAGGGTGTACGGGTTCTCCGGCGCTCCGCCGCCGGCTGGACCGTTGAACGGCGCCAGTGCCAGCGCCGCGGCGGCCTCCAGCGCCGCAGGTGTCACCGCCGGCCGAGTGGCCAAGCCCTGGACATATTGCGCGGCACCTAAACCGGCGCGGCGGCCGAACACCAACAGGTCCGACAAGGAGTTGCCGCCGAGCCGGTTGGAGCCGTGCATCCCGCCGGAGCACTCACCGGCGGCGAACAGCCCGGGCACTACCGCGGCGCCGGTGTCGGGGTCGACTTCGATGCCACCCATCACGTAGTGGCAGGTGGGGCCGACTTCCATTGCGTCCTTGGTGATGTCGACCTCAGCGAGCTGCATGAACTGGTGGTACATCGAGGGCAGCCGGCGCTTGATCTCCTCCGGCGTGAGCCGGGAGGCGATGTCGAGGAACACCCCGCCGTGCGGCGACCCGCGTCCGGCCTTGACCTCGGAGTTGATGGCGCGGGCCACCTCGTCACGGGGCAGCAGGTCGGGGGTGCGGCGGGCCGAGTCGTTGTCCTTGAGCCACTGATCGGCCTCTTGCTCGGTCTCGGCGTACTGGCCTTTGAACACCGGCGGGATGTAGTCGAACATGAAGCGCGTTCCGTCGGAGTTCTTGAGCACTCCGCCGTCGCCGCGCACGCCCTCGGTGACCAGAATTCCCTTCACGCTGGGCGGCCACACCATCCCGGTCGGGTGGAACTGGACGAACTCCATGTTGATCAGCGTCGCGCCTGCTCGCAGCGCCAGTGCATGTCCGTCGCCGGTGTACTCCCACGAGTTCGAGGTCACCTTGAACGACTTACCGATGCCGCCGGTGGCCAGCACTATCGCCGGCGCTTCGAACAGTACGAAGTTGCCGCCTTCACGCCAGTAGCCGAATGCACCCGAAATGGCGCCGGTGGATTCGTCTTTGAGCAGTTCGGTGATCGTGCACTCGTGGAAGATCTTGATCCGGGCCTCGTAGTCGCCGAACTGGGCGAAGTCGTCCTGTTGCAGCGAAACCACTTTCTGCTGCATGGTGCGGATCAGCTCGAGGCCGGTGCGGTCTCCGACGTGGGCCAGCCGCGGGTAGGTATGCCCACCGAAGTTGCGCTGGTTGATCTTTCCGTCGGGGGTGCGGTCGAACAGTGCACCGTAGGTCTCCAGCTCCCAGACCCGCTCCGGTGCCTCACGGGCGTGTAGTTCGGCCATCCGCCAGTTATTGAGGAACTTCCCGCCGCGCATGGTGTCGCGGAAGTGCACCTGCCAGTTGTCCTTGGAGTTGACGTTGCCCATCGACGCCGCGCAACCGCCCTCGGCCATCACGGTGTGCGCCTTGCCGAACAGCGACTTGCACACCACCGCAACGCTCAGGCCCTGTTCACGGGCTTCGATCACCGCGCGCAGGCCAGCGCCGCCGGCACCGATCACGACCACGTCGTAGGAGTGCCGCTGCACTTCAACCATGAATTCTCGCTTACCCTTCGTGTGATCGCGGCACTTAGCCGACGAACCGGAAATCGGTGATGACGCCGCTGGACACCAGGGCGACGTAGAGGTCGGTAAAGGCCAGCGTGCCCAGGGTGATCCAGGCGAACTGCTGGTGGCGGCCGTTGAACCAGCTGATCTTCGTCCAGAACCAGTAGCGGACTGGGTGTTTGGAGAAGTGGTTGAGGCGGCCGCCGAATACGTGTCGGCAGGAATGGCAGCCGCCGGTGTATGCCCAGAGCATCGCCACGTTCGTGAACAACACGATGTTGCCCACTCCGAGCCCGAATCCACCGGGCCCGTCGTCGGAGTGCAGCGCGGCGAACGCGTCGTAGGTATTGAGCGCGGCCAGCGCGAACGCGGCGTAGAAGAAGTAGCGGTGGCTGTTCTGCAGGATCAGCGGGAAGCGGGTCTCGCCGGTGTAGTGAGCTCGGGGTTCGGGTACCGCGCACGCCGTCGGCGACTGCCAGAAGGCGCGGTAGTAGGCCTTGCGGTAGTAGTAGCAGGTGAGCCGGAAACAGAGCAGGAAAGGCAATACCAACGCCCCCAGGGGAATCCACCAGGGGAACTCCGGTAACCAGACGCCCAGGTGGCTCGAGCCGGGAACACACGACGCGCTGATGCACGGCGAGTAGAACGGCGTCAGGTAGTGGTACTTGTCAACCCAGTAGGCGCTGCCCCAGAACGACCGGATGGTCGCGTAGATGATGAACGCGTCCAGTCCGAGATTCACCCGCAGCGGAGAGAGCCACCAGCGGTCGGTACGCAGGGTGCGATTCGCGATCCGCGCGCGAGTCGCCGAGAAGACGCCGGGACGGTTCACGGCGGGTGCGCTCATTCTGTTGGGGTTCCCTTCGGCTCAGTTCGTCGGAGGGCGCCCCTTGGCCGCAAGCAGCACCCGGTGTGGGTCAGTACCTGCCTTGGCCGCCGACGCCTTCGTCGTCGACGTCACGCCAGAATTCACTGTCGTATTCCGTGTCGGGAATGGTGATCTTCTCGTGCGACCTCTCGGCCGCCCAGCGCTCCAAGTCCATCTCTCCGGCATCGGATTCGAGGAGTTGAACATCGGTGAGGATGCGTTCGGCGTCCAGTTCGATGCGGCGCATTCCGGGAATGTCTCCGAACCGGGTCTTCAGCCCCAGCACGCAACGCCGCAGGTCACCAATCAGGGTGTGCAGTTCGGCGAGTTCGGTAGTGCTCGACACCAGACCTCCTCGGGTGGTACGGATCACAGTACGTTCACCCGATGCTAGTCACACAAGGAACGGAACGTGAGACAGATCACGTTGTGCACGCGATGTGTTGAACGCCGAAAACCCCCACACACGGGCGTGTGCAGGGGTTTTCGGGTCTGGCGGTGCCTCGTCGGCCTACCTGGTGATGGCGATGGTCTGCGGCGAGGTACCCGCGTACACGCCGGCTACCCGGACCGTCAGCACGCCGGCGTCATACGACGCGGTCACGGCGTCGCCGGTTACGTGCGCCGGAACCGCGAACGAGCGGCGGAACGCGCCGTAGCGCACCTCGCGCAGCGTGCGATCGGTGTCGGTGTGCTCGTCGCGCCGTTCGCCGCGCACCACCAGGCGGCCTTTGTCGAGTTCGACCGTCACGTCCTTGTCGACATCGATGCCAGGCAGTTCCAGGCGGACCACGGCGTCGTCGCCGTCCTTGGTGATCTCAGCGGCCGGGCTGAACCCGTCCGGCGTGGGCTTGCGCCAGTCGGTGGCCGTGGCCGGGCTGAAAAAGTCGCGGACCCAACGGTCGGTGTCGAAGGGGGGCTTGCGCTGCCACAGTGTCAGGGTGCTCATGGGTGTCTCCTTGCGGTGATCGCTGCGTGCCGGTCGGGTGCCGGTCCGTCACCGGATAGAACTTGAGTCGATCCCGCTAAAGTTCCGTGTTCGCCGAGGGTGAACGACCACGTCAGATCGGCTTCTCGTGAGCGGCCTCACAGCCGCGTGAGCACACCGTCACACGCTTGTAACGTATGGCGATATTCCGGCAATATCGGCTTCCTAACCTCTTTTCCATGACCACGATCGAGACCCCGCGCGCCGTCAAAGACCTTGTCGTGGTCGGACACGGCATGGTGGGGCACCGCTTCGTGGAGGCGCTGCGTAGCCGGGCCGACGGCGGAAACTGGCGGGTCACGGTGCTCGCAGAGGAGGCCGACCCCGCGTACGACCGGGTCGGGCTGACGTCCTACACCGACGGGTGGGATCGATCCCGGCTGGCGCTGCCGGGCAACGACTACGCCGACGACGAGCAGGTGCGCCTGATGCTGAGCACCCGGGTCGAGAAACTCGACCTGGCCGACAAGTCGGTGCTCGCGGCCGATGGACAGCGGTACGGCTACGACTCCCTGGTGCTGGCGACCGGGTCGCGCGCGTTCGTCCCCCCGGTCCCGGGCCACGATCTGCCCGGGTGCCACGTCTACCGAACCCTGGACGATCTGGATGGAATCCGGGCCGACATCGAGTGCATGTTGGAAGCCGGGAACACCCGCGCCGGAGTGGTGATCGGGGGCGGGTTGCTGGGGTTGGAAGCCGCGAACGCGCTGCGCGCCTCGGGGATCGAACCGCACATCGTCGAGATGGCGCCGCGACTGATGCCGCAGCAACTCGACGACGCCGGCGGTGTGCTGCTGAGCCGGATGATCTCGGAATTGGGTATCGCGGTGCACGTCGGCGTGGGTACAGAGTCCATCGAGCAGCTGACCCACCAATACGGCTCGCCCACCCTGCGGGTGCAGCTCTCCAACGGCGACGCGATCGAGGCCGGACTGGTGATCTTCGCTGCCGGGGTGCGTCCGCGCGATGAACTGGCTCGTGAGGCCGGCCTGGCGATCGCCGAGCGTGGCGGCGTGTTGACCGATCTGTCCTGTCGGACCAGCGATTCCGATGTGTACGCGATCGGCGAGGTGGCTGCCATCGAAGGTGTCTGCTATGGATTGGTCGGACCCGGATATACCAGCGCCGAGGTAGTCGCCGATCGACTGCTCGAGGGTGTTGCCGAATTCGGTGAGGCCGACATGTCGACCAAGCTCAAGCTGCTCGGCGTCGACGTGGCCAGCTTCGGCGACGCGATGGGAGCGACCGAGAACTCGCTGTCGGTCGTGGTCAACGACCCGGTGAAGCGGACCTACGCCAAGTTGGTGCTCTCCGACAACGCCAAGACCCTGCTTGGCGGGATCCTGGTCGGCGACGCCTCCTCCTACGGCGTACTGCGCCCGATGGTCGGTGCGGAGTTGCCCGGTGATCCGCTGGACCTGATCGCCCCGGCCGGCTCCGGTGAGGGCAAGATCTCGCTGGGGATCAGCGCCCTGCCCGGGGCGGCGCAGATCTGCTCCTGCAACAACGTCACCAAGAGTCAGCTCTGCGACGCGATCGCCGACGGCTGCCACGACGTACAGAGCCTGAAGACCTGCACCAAGGCGGGAACCTCTTGCGGCTCCTGCATTCCGCTACTCAAGGAGCTGCTGGTCGCCGAGGGCGTCGAGCAGTCCAAGGCGCTGTGCGAACACTTCGCCCAGTCGCGCGCGGAGCTCTTCGAGATAGTCCAGGTCACCGGAATCCGCACCTTCTCTGAACTACTGGAACGGTTCGGCACCGGCTACGGCTGCGACATCTGCAAGCCCACCGTCGCCTCCATCCTGGCCTCCACCGGATCCGACCACATCCTCTCCGGCGAGCAGGCCGCTCTTCAGGACACCAACGACCACTTCCTGGCCAACATTCAGCGCAACGGCAGCTACTCGGTGGTCCCGCGGGTTCCCGGCGGTGAGATCAAGCCCGAGCACCTGATCCTGATCGGCCAGATCGCCCAGGAATTCGGCCTCTACACCAAGATCACCGGCGGACAGCGCATCGACATGTTCGGTGCCCGGGTGGATCAGCTGCCCGCCATCTGGCGCAAGTTGGTCGACGCCGGCATGGAATCCGGTCAGGCATACGGCAAATCGCTGCGGACCGTGAAGAGTTGCGTGGGCAGCGACTGGTGCCGCTACGGGCAGCAGGACTCGGTGAAGATGGCCATCGACTTGGAACTGCGCTACCGCGGGCTGCGCGCGCCGCACAAGATCAAGATGGGTGTGTCGGGCTGTGCCCGCGAGTGCGCCGAGGCGCGCGGCAAAGACGTCGGTGTGATCGCCACCGAGATCGGCTGGAACCTCTACGTCGGCGGCAACGGTGGTATGTCGCCCAAGCACGCCCAGTTGCTCGCCAGTGATCTCGACACCGAGACCGTCTTCCGCTACGTCGACCGGTTCCTGATGTTCTACATCCGCACCGCCGACCGCCTGCAGCGCACCGCGCCATGGATCGAGTCGATGGAAGGCGGTCTCGACCATGTCCGCGAGGTCGTCTGCGACGACTCCCTGGGGCTGGCGGAGGAATTCGAGGCAGAGATGGCCCGCCACGTCGACAACTACACCGACGAGTGGAAGGGCGTGCTCGACGACCCGGAGAAGCTGTCGCGCTTCGTGTCGTTCGTCAACGCCCCCGACGCCGAAGACCCGACCGTCGCCTTCACCGTGCGCGACGGCCGCAAGATCCCGTTACCCGTCCCGGTAGTGCGCTCATCTGAGGAGGAATCATGAGCACCAACAACATTGACACTTGGATCACCGCCTGCCGCTACGACAGTCTGATCCCCGGACTCGGCGTCGGTGTCCTGCTCGCCGACGGTAAGCAGGCGGCGCTGTTCCGGCTTGACGACGGTTCGGTTCGCGCGGTGTGCAACATCGACCCGTTCTTCCGGGCTGCGGTGCTGTCCCGCGGGATCGTCGGTGACCGCGGCGGCCGGCTGTCGGTCATCTCGCCGCTGAAGAAGCAGGCCTTCGCGCTCGACGACGGCAGCTGCCTGGACGACCCGAGCGTCTCGGTGCGGGTCTACCCGACTCGGACCACCGCCGAGGGCTATGTGCAGATCGGCCAGACCGTCCCGGAGAGAGCGGTCGCTTAGCCCGCCTCCTGGTCCACTTGGTCCACGGCCAGGCGATACCCCCGCTTGACGACGGTGGCGACAATATTCTTGTCGCCCAAAGTTGTCCGCAGCCTCAGTACGGCGGTCTCCACCGCATGAGTGCTGGCACCGTTGCCGGGCAGTGCCTCGAGCAGGGTCTGTCGTGAGACGACTCTGCCGGGCCGGTGCGCCAGCGCTCGTAACGTAGCCATGCTCGCGGGCGACATCGGCTTGGGCACCCCGTCCACTATCACGCAATTGCCGCGGACTTCGATGCGATGGCCGGCGGCGTGAACCGTGTGGGTGCGCAGCCGAGGCAGCTCGTCGACGATATGGCGTGCCAACGCGCCCAGTCGCATTCGTCGCGGCGAAGAGGTCGGAACCTCCAGGAGCGCCAGGGGCCGCGCGGTCAACGGTCCTACGCACATCGCGTGCACATCGGACCGCAGCGCGCCAAGCAGAGCGTCGGAGATGCCGAGATCGGCGGCCCGGGTCAGTGTCGCCATCACGGCGGCTGCCGAGGTGAAGCTGACCGCGTCGAACTGGCGTTGGGCGATCTGCGAGGTGAGTTGATCGAACTCTCCGCCGGGATGGGCCGGCCGCCATCGGTAGACCGGGATGGGTAGTACCTCGGCGCCCGCCTTGCGGAATTGGTCGAGCAGCTCGGGGGCGGGATCCCAGTCGCCGGTGGTGCCGTGCAGCTGCACTGCCATGCGGGCGCCGGCAACAGTGGATTTCAGATAATCGACCACCGCGGCTGACGACTCAGATTCGGGCGACCACTCCTCGGGCAAACCCACGGTGCGCAAGGCGCCGACGGCCTTCGGCCCACGGGCCACGATGCGGGCGGCGGTCAGGGCGGTGATCAGCTGATCGGCGATGCCCCATCCTTCGGCGGCGGCGATCCAGCCGCGGAAGCCCATGGCGGTCGTCACAATCAAGACGTCGGGCGGTTCCTCGATCAATGATTCGGTGCGCCCGCGCAATACAACGTCGTCGGTCAGGTCGATCATGGTGATGGCCGGGGCGGCGCAGACCGAGGCGCCGTGGCGCCGCAGCATGGTGCAGAGCTCGTCAGCGCGCCGCGCTGACGTCACCGCGACCCGGTAGCCGCTCAGCGACGTGGACACCTTACGCCGGCGCCAGCGCGGCCCGAGCCGGTTGAGTGGCGAAGAACGGCCGACGTACGTACCTCAGCCAGGTCAGCGCCGCGGCCCCGACATAACCGACCAGGAAGATCCAAAATGCCGTCGTAGCCGAGCCACTGGAGATATACGACTGGCGCAGAGCCAGATTGATCCCGACGCCGCCCAATGCGCCGATTGCGCCGGCGAATCCGATCAGCGCTCCCGACATGGCTCGCGCCCAATGCCGACGGTCGCTCTCGTGCATGCCCATTCGGTGGCTGCGGGCCTCGAAGACCGACGGAATCATCTTGTACACCGAGCCATTGCCGATTCCGGACACGATGAACAGCGCGACGAAGCCGATGACATAGCCCACCATCACGGCGCCGGACGTGGGACCGCTGCGATGGCTGTCCAGGGTGCTCACACTCACGAGCAACCCGGAGGCTGCGAACAAGCCGCCGAAGGCAGCCAGTGTGACTCGGCTGCCGCCGAGCCGATCGGCCAGTCGACCTCCGAAGATCCGCGAGATCGACCCCAAAAGCGGTCCCAAAAAGGCGATCTGAGCAGCATGCAAGGAGGCCTGCGCCGGGCTCTGGCCGCCGCCCACGAAGCTGATCTGCAGCACCTGGCCGAACGCGAAAGAGAATCCGATGAAGGAGCCGAACGTCCCGATGTAGAGCAGTGCGACGATCCAGGTGTCCAGCTCGGGAAGGATCGAGCGCATTGCGGTCAGGTCGGCCCGTTGGCCGTCGAGATTGTCCATGAACAGCGCGGCACCGATCGCCGCAACCGCGAGGACGACCAGGTAGATCGCACACACCCAATACGGCTGACGATTACCCACGGTGGCTAGCACTCCCAGCCCGACCAGCTGGATCAGCGGAACCCCCAGGTTGCCGCCACCGGCATTGACCGCCAGCGCCCAACCCTTGAGTCGGTGTGGATAGAACGCGTTCACATTGGTCATCGAGGCGGCAAAGTTGCCGCCGCCCAGACCCGTTAGCGCCGCACACACCAGGTAGGGCCACAGCGGCAGGCCCGGATGGGCCAGCAGGCCCATCATCCCGACGGTCGGGATCAGCAGCACCAGCGCGGAGAAGATCGTCCAGTTACGGCCGCCGAATGCCGCGGTGGCCAGCGAGTACGGTATGCGCAGCACGCCGCCGGCGAGCGTAGCCGTGGCTGCCAGCAGGAATTTGTCACCCGCGGTGAAGCCGTACACCGACTCGGGCATGAACAACACCATCACCGACCAGATCGACCAGATGGAGAAGCCGGCGTGCTCGGCAATAGTCGACCAGATCAGGTTGCGCCGCGCGATCTTGTCGTTGCCGGCCGTCCAGGCCACGGTGTCTTCGGGATCCCACTGGGTTATCAGGTGTGAACGAGCCATGTGGTCACGGTAGAAATCTTTCGTTACCGCAATGCTGCACGAGATGACTCGCCCGTGAACTTCTCCTCACGGTGCTACCGGCCGCGTGTGAGGGGCCGGAGTCGGTCCTCCGAACGCGGCGGAATGCACGGGGCGCGCCTATCAACATGGCGGGGCCAGAAAGGAATTCAGGAAGCCTGGTTCAGCGCGAACTCCGCGCGGACGAGGACCGTTGCTGAAAGCGGTCTAACGCACTGGAATCCGCGTCTGGGCGGTGATGAACCGGTCGGCGACGACCCGGGCGATACCGGGATGCGTACCCAGCGGCTCGGTCACCAGATCCGCACCGGCGTCGCGCAGGCGGCGCTGGAAAAGGCCGTCGGCCAACAAGTACGATGCGATCACCACGCGCGAAGCGCCTTGGCTGCGCAGGTCGGCGACGGCCTCACCGACGCTGGGACCGCCGGTAGCGGCGAACGCCACCGTGACCGGCGAACCGAGCAGCCCGGAAAGCATCTCTGCTGCGTGCTTCAAGTCGTTGTGCGCGAGCGGGTCTGATGAGCCGGCCGCGGCGAGAACCACCGAGTCTCCAGCGTGCCAGCCTGATTCGGTCAGCCGAGCGGCGACCACCGCGGCGACGCGATCGTCGGGACCCAGCGCCGGAGTGATCGTGACATCGGGGTGACCGCTGGCCGCGACCTGGGTGGGTACGTCGACGCGGACGTGGTAACCCCGGGCCAGAAAGGCGGGTACCAGGATCGCCGGGCGACCGCTCTCGGCCTCAGCGGCAAGGATCTCCGACGGGTTGGGTCCCAGCACGTCGACGAAGGCCACGCGCACCGGTTGCCCCAACAAGGTGCTGACCTGTTCGGCGAGTTCGCCGATCATGACGATCCCCTCGGGCTGACGGGTGCCATGCGCCACCAGGATGGGAGTCATGCTGCCCCCTGCTCGCTGTCGACCGCCAGTCGGTATCCGCGCTTGACCACCGTGGCGACGATCTGGCTGTCGCCCAGCGCTGTTCGCAGCCGGAGCACGGCCGACTCGACGGCATGCGTGCTGTTGCCGCGCCCCGGGAGGGCGCGCAGCAACGTGTCCCGGGCAACCACGTTGCCCGGACGAAGCGCCAGGACGCGCAGGGCGGCCAGACCGGCTGGAGAGACCGGTTTGACCATCCCGTCCACGAGAACCCGGCTTTCCTCGATCTCGATGCGGTGACCGGCGGCGTAAACGGCGGTACTCATGTATA
The DNA here is from genome assembly GCF_046250075.1 of Mycobacterium sp. SMC-14. NCBI lineage: Bacteria > Bacillati > Actinomycetota > Actinomycetes > Mycobacteriales > Mycobacteriaceae > Mycobacterium > Mycobacterium sp. SMC-14. The sequence continues at coordinate 254,551 of NZ_CP176429.1, forward strand.
AGATTTAGCCCCAGCCGATTTCATCTGTGTTACCGACCGATTTCGGATCCGTTGCCCGATTCGTGTTCCGGGTCACGCCGAGATCTTCTCGGCCGGAACCCGGGAGCTTCGGGCGCCCCGCACCCGCGGGGGACGCCGAACGTACATCACCCAGGTCAGTGCTGCAACGGCGCAGTACGACGCCAGAAAGACCCAGAACGCCGGTGTCTCCGTTCCCGAGCTCGCGTAGGCCTGACGCAGGATCAAGTTGATGGCGACCCCGCCGAGCGCGCCGACCGCGGTGGCGAACCCGATCAAGGCGCCGGAATGCGAACGTGCCCAATGCCGGCGCTCGGCTTCGTCCGCGTCCAGTGAGCGACTGCGCGCCTCGAAGATCGACGGGATCATCTTCAACACCGATCCGTTACCCATCCCGGCGAGGATGAACAGCACCATGAATGCGGCGATGTAGATCACGATCGTCGATGTGGTTGCGCGGCTGTTGTGGTCGTCGATCGTGCTGGTCACAAGCAGAACGGCTGACGCCACGATCATGCCGAGGAACACCACCAAGGTGACGCGGCCGCCGCCACGGCGGTCGGCAACCCGGCCGCCGTAAATGCGGGCCAAGGCACCCAACAGCGGGCCTAGGAACGCGATTCTCGCAGCGTAGAGCGCCGCCTCGGCGGGACTGTGGCCGGCCTTCTCGAAAGTGACGTGCAGCACCTGGGCGAATGCGAATGCGAAGCCGATGAACGAGCCGAACGCTGCGCAGTACAGCGCCGAGACGATCCAGCTGTCCGGGACCGACAGGATCGACCGGATGCTGCCCACCTCTTCCATGCCGTGGTCGAGGTTGTCCATCCACAGGGCTGCGCAGGTTCCGACCACGGCAAGCAGCACCAGATACACCGAGCAGACCAATTCGGGCTTGGTGTTGCCGACGGTAGCCAGTACCAATAGGCCGACCAGTTGGATGGCTGCCACCCCGAGGTTGCCGATGCCGCCGCACAGTCCGAGGGCGACACCTTTGAGCCGTTGGGGGTAGAAGGCGTCGACGTTGGCCAGCGACGCGGCGTAGTTGCCGCCGCCCAGGCCGGTCAGTGCGGCGCACACCAGGTACATCCACAGCGGTTGGCCGGGGTTGACGAGCAACAGCAGCGTCCCGACGGTCGGCACCAGCAGGATCAGCGAGGACGCCACCGCCCAGTCCCGGCCGCCGAACTTCGCGGTGGCCCGAACGTAGGGCACGCGGACGCATCCACCGACCAGAGTGGCAACCGCGGCCAGCAGCAGCTTGTCGCCGGGCTTGATGCCGTAGACCGACTCGGGCATGAACAGCACCACCACCGACCACAGCGACCAGATGGAGAACGCGACGTGGGTACTGGCGGTGGACCAGATCAGGTTGCGTCGTGCGATGGCGGCGTTGCCGGTCTCCCAGGCGGCGCAGTCCTCGGGATCGAAATTGCTGATGTGGCCGTTCGTCATGCGATCTCCTCAGGCTCTGGGCCATCGCCACGCGGACAATCTCGCATCACGATGGTCGGTGTGCGAACCTACCGACCCGATCTGGCAAGTGGCAGAACAGAACCTGAAAATGCGGTGGGCACACGGCCTCTCAGTGGCCCACGTCACGTAATGGCCGCGCGCGCAGGATATTTCGCCTGGTTGGCCGACAGAGTGGAGAAGCGTTGCGTTCGGTTGGAACCTTCTGTCAGCTGACTGGAAGCCAGGTATTGACAGCCTTCGCGATCTGGAGATACAGCGGAATCCCGATGGTCACGTTGTAGGAGAACGTCAGGCCCAGCGATGCGGCCAGTGGAACCGTCGGACTGGCCTCGGGGATCGCCATGCGCTGCACCGCCGGAACGGCGATATAGGAAGCCGCGCCGCACAGCACCGCGAACAGCACGTAGCTGCCGGCTTCAAAATGGATGCCGGTGATCTGCGAATAGGTGTGGATGATGAAAATTCCGGCTGTCGCAAAGAGGTTGGGGGCCAACAACCCAAAGGCGATCAGACCGCGTCCCGCCGAGCGCAGGTCCTTGAGCTTGCGTGAGGCAGTCATTCCCATTTCGAGCAGGAAGAGGCACAACATCCCCTGGAACGCGGTGACGAAGACGTGGTCACCGTCCTCGATGACCGAGGCGCCCTGCAGGCGGCCGACGAAGCCGATGAGAATCCCACCGAACAGCAGGTACAGGCCCGGGTTGAGCAGCACCTCCCGCATCAGGGCTCCGCTGGGCTGTGCTGAGGTCGTAGTCGCCGTCGCCCCACTCGACGCGGCGTGCTCCTGCCTTTGCAGCGCGAGGTCGATCTCGTCTTGGATGCCCTGGTCGTGCCGCGTCGTGGTGCGTGATCCGTTCGCCTGGGCGGTGGCGGCGACGAGTTGCCGGCTGGCCTTCTTGTTGTAGCCGGGCTCGTCGGCCATGTTGCCGCGGGCGTCCATTCCGCGTGCACGCAACCGTGACACCAAGACTAGGGCCACGATGCAGCCGGGGATCTCCATGACAGCAAGCATCACCGGCATGTAGGCGTCGAACGCGATATCCAGCGTGGCGAGCACGCCAAGGCAGGTGGCGAAAGTGCCGGCGGAGTCCGACCCGTAATACCCGGCGACGGTGGCACGGTCGATACGTCTCATCTTGGTCATTCGGGTGAGCAGCCAGTAAGCGACGAATCCGATGATCAAGTTGGTGGCGAAGCCGAGCACGACGAAGCCCAGCACGCCGCCGATGTTCGACGAGTCGACGGTTGCGAGCTCTTCGCCGCCACGCCACCCGATGGCGAGCAGCAAATACAACGTCAAGCCCTGATACAGCACGTAGGGGAACTCGAACTGGATCTTCAGCAGGGGGATGAGGAACCCCATGTAGAAGAAAAGCAAGAGTGGCTTGAACAAGTTGTGGGTGAAGTTGTGCCAGAACTCGTACAGCATGAGGTTGCGTCTTTCGAGAGGGGGACGTGCAGGGCCGGGGCAAGCCGTGACGGTCACACCATAAGGCCACTTTTGTTGGGCGTCGCCCTGAAGTCAGCCCCCTGCGACTATTGGCAGCAGAGTGGCAGGGAGCCGCAGAATCCGGCCTTGCGTTCAAGGTGTCGCCGTGCCGGGTGCGGGAAGCCGGCGTGACCGGCGCGGCGGGTATGTCCAGGTCAAAGCCCTAAAAGCTTCCCTGGCGGCGGCGAACGGCCGTATTGCCGGGGTCGCCGCGCCGGTTCGCCTGTGAGGCTGACGCAATATTAAGTTAACAATCAATCCTGGCGACGCTTGAATCGCACGGCTGATTCTTATGAACACCGCAGGGATTGTGAGCCACCTCACTGGAGTCCCGCCTGGTCACCGCGCATACACCGAATGTCTACGGTCTGTTAACCGTGCGGCTACCACACGTGGCCGTCGCGCCAGTCGCAGGTCAACTCGGCGGAGGTGTCCAGATCGGTGTCCACCGGCATGACAAACACGGTGCCGTCCGCCTCGGGAGTACGCACCGGCCCGGTGGGGGCCAGGACGGCAGTGGGTCCGCGCCACAGCAACCATCCCCGGGCGGTGTACAGCCGGCGGCTGATGCTGGGCGAACTGAGCGCGCCGAGTTCGAAGGCGCCGCGGATCACCTGCTCGCACGCCTGGAGTACCGCGGTGCCCAGGCCCCGCTCCCGGTGGTCGGCCTGGACGGTGACGGCTTCTATATAGCCGCACCGCAGCGATCTGCCGCGATAGAGCAGCTGGCGCCGGATCACGCAGCCGTGAGCGATCAGGACGCCGTGGTGCCAGATCAATGCGTGCATGCCGCCGAGCGCGTGCTGCCAGTCGGCGTCGGAGAGTGTGCCCCCGGAGGCCTCGGTGACCAGCCGATGGGCGCCGCGGCGGGTCTCCTCGTCCAGATCGCTGGTGTGGATCAGGCGGGCGGTATGCACCTGGCCGGGCACCCGAGGGCCTACCAGGCCGAGCGCGAGGCGGGATGCTGGCGGGGCCGCGACCAGTGCATCCGCACCGTCTGTCCGGGCCGGACTTGGGCCAAGGTGTCGATGTCCTCATCGACCACTACCCCGACCACCGGGTAGGCCCCGGTCACCGGATGGTCGGGGCCCAGGATTATCGGAAAGCCGTTCGGCAGGATCTGGATGGCGCCCCGGTCGGCACCCTCGGCGGGCAATTGCCTTTCTGGCCAACGGTATTCCAACGGCATCCCCACCAATCGCATGCCGACCCGGTCGCTGCGGTTGCTCACCAGCCAGTTGGTGCGCACCATGATGTCGGGGTCGACGAACCAGTCGTCGCGCGGCCCGGGCGTCACCCGTAACTCGACCACATCGTCGGGGATGGTCGCCACCGGTGCCTGGTCGATCTCGGGGTAGGCGCCGGTCCGTTCGCCGATCGGCAGCACATCGCCGTCACGCAACGGGGCCGGGCCGATCTCACCCATCACGTCGTAACTGCGGGAACCCAGTACCGGGGTGACGTCGATTCCGCCTCGCACCGCCAGGTAGCTGCGCAGCCCCGACCGTGCTGTGCCCAGGGAGACCACCTGGCCGTCGCGGACATGTTGAATGCTGTTGGTGCCGAAGCTGACTCCGTTGACATTCGGGTCGGTGTCGGCGCCGGTGACCGCGATGTCGACGTCGCCGCCGTGGACGCGCACGGACAATCCGCCGAATGCCACCTCGATGGTGGCGCGATCGTCGGGATTGGCCAACAGTCGGTTGGCCAATCTGTGTGAGCGACGGTCGGCGGCGCCGGAACGGCTGACGCCGAGATGCCCTAACCCGGCCCGGCCCAGATCCTCGACCAGGGCCAGCGGGCCGGTGTGCAGAATTTCCAGGGTGGTTGTCATGGCGGTCACGCGGCCCGGAATTGCACCGACAGGCCCGGTGTCAACAGTGCCGGGGCAGGACGATTCAGATCCCACAACACGGCGTCGGTGTGGCCGATCACCTGCCAGCCGCCGGGCCACTGACGCGGATAGATGCCGCTGAACTGGCCGGCCAGCGCCACCGAACCGGCTGGAACCGGACGGAGCTCGGCGCGGCGGGGCACCTGCAGCCTGGGGTCGCCGCCCAGCAGGTAGGTGAAACCCGGTGTGGATCCGCCGAAGCCCACCAACCAGGGCGTGGCGGTATGGGCGTTGATCACCTGGGCAACGCTCAGGCCGGTGTGGTCGGCCACCTCGGTCAGGTCCGGCCCGTCGTAGATGACGTCGACCACCACGTCCGCGGGGCCGCCTGAGGCGCGAGTTCGGACCGCGTCGGGGTCGACGTCCAGGGTTGTCAGGCGGCGCCGGACACCTGCCAGGTATCTGGGTGCGGCCACTTGCACCAACACCGTGTGCGACGCCGGGACGATGTCGACCACGCCGGGCAGCGCGGCGGAATGCAGCGCCGCGGTCCATGCCAGCACATCGGTCGTTGAGTCGAACTGCAGCAGCAAGGCGCTGTCGCCATAGTCGAGGACCATGTCGGTCTTGGTGAAATCCGTGAAATCCAATGCCACGCTCATGCCACGACCGTAGCCCCGAATGGCGGCAAATAGTGACGTAGAACACAATTCTGCGGGGTATGCCAGAGGGGTCTTACCGAACGCGCAGAGTCGGCCCTAGCCGGTGATCTTGGCGATCAGCGCCGGTAGCTGCCCGGCCACCAGCGGGTAGCTCAGCGGGGAGGCGAAGGCGATAGCGCCGGCCTGGTCTTTGGTCGTGAAAATGCTGCGCGACTCGAACCCGGCGATACCGGGATCGGCCAGCAGCGCCGCGCGCTCGTCGTCGCTCTCGGTGGTCCAGATCAGCACGTCCGCGCCGCCGAGTGCGGATGCGATCCGGTCGTGCTCGATCACCGAGGGTCCATCGGCGACGGTCAATCCCATCTGGGTGAGAAACGCAGTTCGCCACCCGGTGGCGGCGCTGACGTTGCCCTGGTCCAGTCGACCGGCCAGCAGCAGTACCTTCTTGCCTCTGAAGCCCGGGCGCGCGCCGGCGACGTCGGTGAACGCGGCGTCGACCCCGTCGACCAGCGACTGCATCTGCTGACTGCGATGCACCGCCTTGCCGATGGCGGCGGCCTGAACCTTCCAGGGCTCGAAGAAGGCGTCGCGACCCGACTGGGGCACGGTCGGCGCGATGGCCGACAGCTCCTGATAGGTATCGGCGTCCACGCCGGCGTTCGTCGCGATGATCAGATCCGGTTTGAGGTCGGCGATCTGCGCGACCGCAATCCCGTTGTCCAAGTTCAGCACCACCGGCTTGGCGTCCCCGAGCTGCCGCTGCGCCCACGGCCACACCGCAAAAGGCTGGTCACCGAACCAGTTGGTCACCGCGATCGGAACGACGCCGAGCGCCAGCAGGTCGTCCTGCCCGGTGTAGCCGGCGCAGACCACTCGGGTGGGTGGCTCCGGGACGGTCGTCTCACCGAAGATGTGGGCAATGGTGATCGGTCCTGGTGCGCCGTCATCGCCATGCTCATCCGACGAGCAGGACGCCAGCAACGCGGCGGCACCGGCCGCGCCGCAGAGGCCGAAGAAACCGCGCCGGCTCCACTGGTCCCGCATCGGGTGAGATTAACCCGCGATCAGCGGGGCTCGCCATACCCGCCGCCGCCCGGAGTCTCGATCACCAGCACATCGCCGGGGCCGACGTCGGTGGAATCGCAGCCGGCCAACTCGGTCACCGAGCCATTCGTGCGTTCCACCCGGTTGCGTCCCAGCTCGCCGGTCCGACCGCCGGCCATGCCGTAGGGCGCGACCCGCCGATGTCCCGTCAGCACGCTGACGGTCATCGGCTCGCAGAACTCGATCTTGCGCACGCCGCCATCACCCCCGTGCCAGCGTCCGGACCCGCCGCTGCCCTGCCGGATCGCGAACTCGCGCAACAACACCGGGAAGCGCATCTCCAGAATTTCGGGGTCGGTGAGCCGCGAGTTGGTCATGTGGGTCTGCACCACCGAGGCCCCATCGAAGCCCTTGCCCGCGCCCGATCCGCAGCCCAGCGTCTCGTAGTACTGGTGGCCGGCGTTGCCGAACGTGACGTTGTTCATGGTTCCGGAGCCTTCGGCCTGGACCCGCAGCGCAGCCAGTAGTGCGCCGGTGATGGCTTGGGAGGTCTCGACGTTGCCGGCGACCACCGCGGCCGGGTAGGCCGGCGAGAGAAGGGTGCCGTCCGGGATCGAGATCCGCAGCGGCCGCAGGCATCCATCATTGATCGGGATGTCGTCGGCTACCAGAGTGCGGAACACGTAGAGCACCGCGGCGGTGGCCACCGAGGACGGCGCGTTGAAGTTTGTGGCCAACTGGGGTGATGTTCCGTCGAAGTCGATGGTGGCACCCCGCGCCGCGCGGTCGACGGTAATGCGCACCGCGATCGTTGCGCCGGAGTCCATCTCATAGCGGTACTCGCCGTCATCGAGCGAATCGATGACCCGACGCACCGCCTCCTCGGCGTTGTCCTGGACGTGGCGCATGTAGGCCTGTACGACATCCAGCCCGAAATGCGAGATCATGGAGCGGATCTCGTCTATGCCCTTCTGATTCGCGGCGACCTGCGCTCGCAGATCGGCGAGGTTGGTATCGGGGCTGCGGGAGGCGAATGGGGCCCCCGTGAGATGGTTCCGGGTCGCTGTTTCGCGGAACTGGCCGCCGTCGACCAGCAGCCAGTTGTCGAACAGCACGCCCTCCTCGACAACGGACTTGCTGTCGGCGGGCATGGAACCCGGCGTGGTCCCACCGATTTCGGCGTGGTGACCGCGTGAGGCCACGAAGAACAACACGGGGTCGTCCGGGGTTGCGGCTTCGGCGTACACCGGAGTGACGACGGTGACGTCGGGCAGGTGGGTGCCGCCGTGGTACGGGTCGTTGACCGCATAGACCTGGCCGGGCTGCATCGTCGAAGCCCGGCGGGCGATCACTTCCTTGACGGTCGCACCCATCGATCCCAGGTGTACCGGGATATGCGGCGCGTTGGCCACCAGATTGCCTTCGGCGTCGAACAATGCGCAGGAGAAGTCCAGCCGCTCACGGATGTTCACCGACTGAGCGGTGGCCTCCAGCCGGGTGCCCATTTGTTCGGCGATGGACATGAACAGGTTGTTGAAGATCTCCAGCAGCACCGGATCCGCCGCGGTCCCGGCCGCGGCCGGTGCTGCGGTGGTCAGCCGTTGGAGCACCAGTTGCCCGTCGGCGGTCAGCTGGGCCTGCCAGCCGTCGTCGACGACGGTGGTGGCGTTGTTCTCGGCGATGATGGCCGGCCCGATCACCACGTCGGTGATCGAGTCCCGCCGGTGCAGCGGCGCGTCCCGCCAGGCGCCACCGGTGTAGAGGCGCACGACTTCGCCGGCGTGACGAGATGCGTCGGCAGCGCTTCGCTGCAACAGCTCAGGTTGCTCGGTGAGGCCGGTCGCCTCGACCGAGACCGCCTCGGCGATCAGCGGACGATCCATCAGGAACGAGTACATGCTGCGGTGGATGTCTTCGAACGCCGCCGTCATCGCGGCGACGCCGTCGAATTCGACCGGGATCGAGGTGTCGGTGCCCTGGTAGCGCAGCTGAACTCGGTGGATCACCCGTGTCCGGTCGGGCGGAATGTCCTGGTCGGCGAGCTCGGCGCGAGCCGCCCGCTCCAGGTCGTCCGCGACCTCTCGCAACCCGGTGAGGGCGGTGGAATCCAGCTCGGTCTCGACGGCGCGCTCGCGGATCACGGTGGTGTCGGCCAACCCGATCCCGAGTGCGGAGAGCACGCCCGCCATCGGCGGTACCAACACCGTACGGATGCCGAGCTCGTCGGCGACCGCGCACGCGTGTTGTCCGCCGGCGCCACCGAAGGTGGTCAGGGCGTAGCGGGTGATGTCGTAGCCCTTGGCCACCGAGATCTTCTTGACCGCGTTGGCCATGTTCGCCACGGCGATGCGCAGGAACCCTTCGGCGACCTGCTCGGCCGTGCGGTCATCGCCGGTGGCGATGAGGATGTCGTCGGCCAGGGCGGCGAAGGACTGTCCGACCGTCGCAGCATCCAGCGGTTCGTCACCGGCCGGTCCGAACACTGCTGGGAAATGGTCTGGTTGGATGCGCCCGAGCATGACGTTGGCATCGGTGACGGTCAACGGTCCCCCGCGCCGGTAGCAGGCCGGGCCCGGGTCGGCGCCCGCGGACTCCGGGCCCACCCGATACCGGCTGCCGTCGAAGTGCAGGATCGAGCCGCCGCCGGCCGCGACGGTGTGGATGTGCAGCATCGGTGCTCGCAGCCGCACGCCGGCGACCTCGGTGGTGAACACCCGCTCGTATCCGCCGGTGGCGGTGTAGTGCGAGACGTCGGTGGAGGTTCCGCCCATGTCGAAACCGATCACCGAGTCGAAGCCGGCGATTGCCGACATTCGAACCATGCCGACGATTCCGCCGGCTGGGCCGGACAGAATCGCGTCCTTGCCGCGGAAATGATCTGCCGCCGCCAGCCCCCCGTTGGACTGCATGAACATCAGTCGCACGTCGGTGAGCTGGTCGGCCACCTGTGCGACATAGCGGCGCAAGACCGGTGACAGATAGGCGTCGACGACGGCGGTATCGCCGCGTGGGATCAGTTTCGGCAGCGGGCTGACCTCACACGACAACGAGATCTGGGTGAAACCGATCTCGCGGGCTAGCTCTCCGATTGCCCTTTCATGCACCGGATTTCGGTAACTGTGCAGGCATACCACCGCGCACGCGCCGATACCCTCGGCGCGGGCGGTGCGCAGCTGTGCGGCCAAGTCGTCCAGATTCGGTGCCTGCAGCACCGTCCCGTCGGCGGCGACGCGTTCATCGACCTCGATGGTGCGTTCGTAGAGTTGCTCGGGCGTCACGATGTGCCGGTCGAAGATGCGCGGCCGGTTCTGATAGGCGATGCGCAGTGCATCGCCGAAACCCCGCGTGATGACCAGCAGGGTGCGTTCACCGGCGCGCTCCAGCAGGGCGTTGGTGGCCACCGTCGTGCCCATCCGCACCGCATCGATCAGCCCGGCCGGGATGGGCGCCTCGCCGTCGAGCTGCAGCAGGGCACGGATTCCGGCCACCGCCGCGTCGCGGTAGTGCTCCGGATTCTCCGACAGGAGCTTGTGCGTGAGCAGTCGTCCGTCGGGGTGGCGCGCCACGATGTCGGTGAACGTGCCGCCCCGGTCGATCCAGAACTGCCATGTAGCCGACACGGGTCACATTCTGCCGTCGGGGGACGCCGGCGGGGAAGCCAGTCCTAGGCCGCGCGGCTTGGTGAGCAGCGAGACCGCGAAATCGGCGTAGGTGCGAGCCGTTTCCTCCGGGGTGGCGGGACCGTCGGCGTTGAACCATTGCGGCAGCGAGGTGCACATGGTCGTGATGGCGCGGCCGGCGATCCGGCGGTCGAGAACATCGGCGATGTCGACATCGCGCTCCCGCGCTGCGCGGTCGATGGCGGCGTCCAAGGTGTGCTGCAGTTGATTTCGTGAGTCGGCGATACTCTGCCGATTCGTCGCGGTAAGGCTGCGCATCTCGCTGGCTCCGATGAAGGCCAGCTTCTGGCGGTGGGTGTGGAACAGGGCCAGCGCTTCGACGACCAGCCGCACCTCCTGCAGCCCTGTTGCGGCGTCGGCGCGGGCCGAGGTGACCCGCCAGTGCAGTTCTGACATGGTCAGATCGAGTATCGCGACCAGCAGCGCCTGCTTGTCGGGGTAGTGGTGGTAAATCCCGGGCACACTCATGCCCGCGCGTGCGGAGACATCCCGCATGGAACTGCCGTGGTAGCCGGTTTCGACGAACGCGTCGATGGCCGCGGCCAAGACGCCGTCGAGGGCCAGCGGCGGAAACCTTCGCCAGTCGCGCTGCCCGGAATCGGCGGCGTCGGCGCGCGCGTGGTCCAGGTGCGTCCCGGCCGCCGAGACGGTGCCCGCCAGGATCTGGGCCGGTGTGACGCCCAGTGCCCCGGCGCACTCCTGAAGCCTCGACACCGAGATCCCGGTCTTGCCGTTCTCGATGGCGCTGATCGTGGCGGGACTGACCCGCAGACAGTGGGCAAGCTCGCGCACGGTCAGACCCCGGGCCCGACGGGCGGCGCGGATCGCCGTGCCGCATCCTGGCGATCCCCCCACGAACACCTCCGGTTTGTTCAGTAATCCTGAACTATACCGCACGGGTTGGCGCTGGCTTACGGTTGATTTTGACGGGAAATACTCTTCTGTGTCACAGTCCGTAGTGTTCGGGCCGAGCGAACGGTCGGTCATTGCGAGAGTGGTGATGGGGTGTCATGGCGATCGAGTTGAGCTACTCGCCGGAAGTGTCGGAACTCGTCGAAAAGACGCGGGCGTTCATCGAGGACGTGGTCCTGCCGGTGGAGGACCGCTTCGGCGGGGACATCGCGGCCGCGGGCGGGGACGCCGCGGTGCAGGAACTGCAGGCGGCGGCTCGAGAAGCGGGTGTGTTCGCGCCGCACGCTCCCGTCGAGTACGGCGGGCTGGGCTTGAACATGTCCGACCGGGCGCCGGTGTTCGAGGCCGCCGGGTATTCGCTGTTCGGCCCGGCCGCGGTGAACATCGCCGCCCCCGATGAGGGCAACGTGCATCTGCTGGCAGAGGTGGCCAGCCCCGAGCAGAAGGCGCGCTACCTCGCGCCGCTGGCGGCCGGCGACGTGCGGTCCGCGTTCGCGATGACCGAGCCGGGGCCGGGCGCGGGTTCGGACCCGGCCGCGCTGACGACCAAGGCGCAGCGCCGGTCGGGAGATTGGTACATCACCGGCCGCAAGTGGTACATCACCGGCGCCGACGGCGCGGGATTCTTCATCGTCATGGCCCGCACCTCCGGGGAACCCGGCCAGCGCGGCGGCGCCACCATGTTCCTGGTCCCCGCCGACACCGCGGGTCTGACCGTCGGCCGACACATCCCGACCCTGGACCGGTCCATGGTGGGCGGCCACTGTGAGGTGTTCTTCGACGACGTTCGGGTACCCGAGGAAGCGGTGCTCGGCGAGGTGGACCGCGGCTTCGAATACGCCCAGGTGCGCCTCGGGCCTGCGCGCATGACCCACGTCATGCGCTGGCTCGGCGCCGCCCGCCGTGGTCACGACACCGCGCTGTCGCACGTCGTGGAGCGTCAGGCATTCGGATCGGCGCTCGGCGATCTGGGCATGATCCAGAACATGGTGGCCGACAACGAAATCGACATCGCCGCTACCCGAGCCCTGCTGGTGCGCGCATGCTGGGAACTCGATCAGGGCTCTGGTGCCGGCGACGCGACGTCGATCGCCAAGACGTTCGCCGCCGAGGCGATCTTCCGGATCGTCGACCGCAGCGTCCAGATGTGCGGCGCGCTCGGGGTCACCGAGGACCTGCCGCCGGCGCGGCTTTCCCGCGAGGTGCGTCCGTTCCGGGTTTACGACGGCCCCTCCGAGGTGCACCGCTGGGCCATTGCCAAGCGGCGGGTCGGGGCGGCACGGCGCGCTCGCAAGGACGCCGCACAGTGACGGTCGAAGCCCTGGATCCGGTTGCCCTGCGGCAATACCTCATCGCCAACGACGTTCCGGTTCGCGGTGAGCTCACCGTCGAACTGATCGCCGGTGGCCGCTCCAACCTCACCTTCAAGGTCAGCGACGAATCGTCGGCGTGGGTCGTGCGCCGACCTCCGCTCGGCGGCCTGACCCCGTCGGCCCACGATGTGGGCCGCGAATTCGTGGTCACCGACAAGCTCTACGGCACCGGTGTTCCGATCGCACGACCCGTGGCACTCGACGCCGACGGCGCGGTCTGCGGCGCGCCGTTGACCGTCACGGAGTTCGTGACCGGACGGGTCTACCGGCACAAGGACGATCTGGACACCCTGTCCGACGCGGAACTGGCGGCCAACGCCAAGGCGCTGGTGCAGGCTCTGGTGGATCTGCACGCGGTCGACTACCGTGCCGTCGGGCTCGAATCCTTCGGTAGGCCAGACGGATTCCTGGAACGTCAGGTGCGCCTGTGGGCTCGCCAATGGGAGCTGGTCAAATCGCCTGCCAACGATGAGGCGCTGTCCGATGATGTCTCGAAGCTGGCCGCGGCACTGGCCGGCGCCATCCCACAGACATCGCAACCCTCGGTGGTGCATGGCGACTTCCGCATCGACAACACCATCTGCGATCCGGAGCGGGCGGACGTCATCCGGGCAGTTGTGGACTGGGAGCTGTCCACCCTCGGAGATCCGCTCACCGACATCGCCCTGATGTGTGCCTACCGGTCACCGGCATTCGACCTGGTGTTCGGCCACCCCGCCGCGTGGACCAGTGCACGCCTGCCATCGGCCGACGCCCTCGCCGAGGAATACGCACGGCTGTCCGGCCGTGACCTGAGCGGTTGGAACTTCTACCTGGCGCTGGCGAACTTCAAGATCGGGGTGATCGCCGAAGGAATCACCCACCGAGCTCAGCACGGCGCGAAAGACGTGCAGAATGCCGGTGAAGCGGCACAGGCTGCGCCGGAGTTCATCACTGCGGCGCGAAATGCGTTGAAATAACCGTAAAAAGTCGAGAAAGGTGAGTCGGGTGAGCGTACTGGACAAGTTCCGGATGGAAGGCAAGGTCGCCGTGGTGACCGGGGCGTCCTCGGGTCTCGGGGTGTATTTCGCTCGGGCCTTCGCCGAGGCCGGCGCGGACGTGGTGCTGGCAGCGCGGCGGGTGGAGAAGCTCGCGGAGGCGGCCGAACTCGTCACCGCTGCCGGGCGCGCAGCCCTGCCGGTGGCGACCGATATCGCCGACCCGGAGGCAGCGACCAGAATGGTCGAGGCGGCCATTGAGCGATTCGGCCGCGTCGATGTGCTGATCAACAACGCCGGCATCGGAACGGCGCACCCGGCCACCCGGGAAACCCCCGAGCAGTTCCGGGAGGTCATCGACGTCAACCTCAACGGGGCCTACTGGGCGGCGCAGGCCTGCGGACGGGTGATGGCGCCGGGTTCGTCGATCGTCAACATCTCCAGCGTTCTGGGGCTGACCACGGCTGGGTTGCCGCAGGCGGCGTATGCCGCCAGCAAGGCCGGACTGATCGGTCTGACGCGGGACTTGGCGCAGCAATGGGGCAGCCGAAAAGGTATCCGGGTCAACGCGATTGCTCCCGGCTTCTTCGCCTCGGAGATGACCGACCAGTACCGACCGGGCTACCTGGACAGCGTCGCCCACCGAATCGTGCTGGGCCGGATGGGCGACCCGGAAGATCTCGCAGCCTCGGTGCTGTGGCTTGCCTCGGATGCCGGCGGCTACGTCACCGGACAGACCATCGCGGTCGACGGCGGCTTCACGATCAACTGAAGCCGCCGATCCCGTGGCGGATCCGCGATAGCCTCGGCTGATGGATCCCGAGCCGATCCGGCTGTCCCAGCTGGATTCCGGTGCCGATGCGGTGCTGCGGGTCGTCGCGCATTTCGACGCACTCGTCGAGTCGAACGCCGATACCGAGACAGTGATCCGGTCGGCCGAGTCCGTCGCGCAATGCCCGGTGACCGTGCGATGGATATCGGAGACCGAACCCGAGATCCGACTGGAGCGCGCCGGCACCTCAGCGCATCCACTCGACGAGGTGCTGGCGGACCGGGTGCGTCACGCGCTGCGCATGGCGGCGTCGCGGGCGGGAGCAACCGTCCGGCTGGGTGACCCCGCGCTGCTGGAACTGGTGTTGTCCGACAACGAATTACCGGCGGAGCGGGCCCGGGCGATCCGGCTGTTGGGTCTCGATGAGTCCCGCGAGGTCCGGGTGCTGGCGGTCTCGGCGGGATCGCCCGCCGAGGCGCTGCGCGTCGTTGTGAGGGAACTGGGCGACCAACCGGTCCGCTCGGTCACGATCGGCGCCGACACGGCGCTGCTGTGTTATAGCTCCGAGGATGCCCGGACCCTGTCGGACCGGCTCGATGCGGCGATCATCGCGGCCTTTCCGCCACCATTTCCGGCACAGCTGGGCCGGGGGCCGTGGGTCGGGATCGGAGCCAAGTCCACCGTGTTCGGTGCGGCGACATCGTGGCAGCAGGCGCAGCGGGGGCTGCGATTCGCTTCGTCCACGCACTACGGGCGACGGGCGGTCGCCTACGAACGCCTGAGTGTCCTGGAGCTACTCGCCGACCTTCCGCTGGAGCGGGTGCTGCGCCACCACGATGTGGCGCGGATCAACGCCATCGCGGCGAAGCCGGCCGGGGCTCACGACGTCGATACCACCGAAGCGTTCTGCGTGCTCGGTTCGCTGCGCCGCACTGCCACCCAGTTGCACCTGCACCACAGCACGGTGGCGTCCCGCATTGCCCACGTCGAGTCGGCGATGGGCTGGGATCTGGCCGACCCGATCGATCGCTTCACGGCCACCCTGGTGCTCTTCGTGCGCCGGATTGCGCTGTCGGCGGCTGAGCTTTCCGTCACCGAACCGACAAACGTCGGGCAGAATCCGTAAACCAGCAGACGGATGGCGGATGACCGGCATCGACGATTGCAGTGATGATGATCACCACCTGAAAAGAAGGAGCGAGAATCGTGGCCGTGATCGACCCCAGCCGGACCTGGGCCCCCTTGGAGAAGCGGTTGGCCGAAACCACCAATGAGCGGCACCGGGCCGCGCTCCAAGTGGTGATCGAGCACATGAAGGGCGAGGCTTCGCCCGACCTCGACCAGGTGATGGAGACGCTGAGCGCCGAGCCGGACTACCACTTCTGGATGGGCGGTCAGGATGTCGGTCCCAAGACCACCGAGGGAGTGCACACCTACTACACGAACTTCATGGCGACCCGTACCAACGTGCTGGAGTTCGCCATCGACCGGCTGGTGGTCGACGACGACTGCGTGGTCACCGAAGGGGACATGAAGCAGCTGTACCCGGGCGCCTTGGCGACCGCCATTCTCGGGGTGGAAGTCGAAGATCCCGACGCCGACTACTTGGTGGTGTACCGACAGGTCCTGCTGTGGCCGCTCGATGCCAGCGGCAAGATCGTCGGAGAGGACTCCTACTTCGCCGGCGTGCGCAGCGTGACCCCGGTGGCCCGTGAAGACCTCCCGCAGCAGTACATCGATCTCGTTCACGCACCCGCGGCGAATGCCCACTGATATCGCGGGGATGCTGCTCGACCGCCTCGGCGACCGGCATCTGGGGTTGCGCACCCGGCACCGAGATTGGACCTGGGACGAGGTGGTGCGCGAGTCCGCCGCGCGCGCCGCGTTGGCGGCGGAGTTGCGCCGGGACGGGCCGTTTCACATCGGCGTGCTGCTGGACAACGTCGAAGACTTCGTGTTCTGGCTCGGTGCCGGCGCGTTGGCGGGCGGTGTCATCGTCGGCATCAATCCCACCCGCGGCGATGCCGACATGGCCGCGGAGATCCGCCACGCGGATTGTCAGCTGATCGTCACCGACACCGCCGGAATGGACCGGCTACGCGGCCTGAACCACGGCCTGGAGACGGAACGCTTCCTGGTGATCGACGACCCCGGCTACGCCGCCCTGGTTGGTGAACATCGGGTGGAGCCGGCCGCCGCCGCGGGCGTGGGGCCGGGATCGCTACTGCTGCTGCTGTTCACCTCCGGCACCACCGGTGCCTCCAAGGCGGTCAAATGCAGTCAGGGCCGGCTGGTCCGGATCGCCGACATGGCCACCGCCAAATTCGGCCACGTGCGCTCCGACGTCGACTACTGCTGCATGCCCCTGTTTCACGGCAACGCGATCATGGCGCTGTGGGCGCCCGCGCTGGCCAACGGAGCCACGATCTGTCTGACGCCCAAGTTCTCGGCTTCGCAGTTCCTGCCCGACGTGCGCTACTTCGGCGCGACCTACTTCACCTACGTGGGCAAGGCGCTGGGCTACCTGCTGGCCACCGCCGAACAGCCCGACGATGCCGATAACGCCCTAGTCCGCGGCTTCGGAACCGAGGCGTCGCCGCAGGATCAGGCCGAGTTTCTCCGCCGGTTCGGCGCGGTGCTGCACGAGGGGTACGGCTCCAGTGAGGGTGGCAACGCCGCGATACCCGACCCGGCGGCACCGCCCGGCGCGCTGGGCCGTCCGGCACACGCGGGCATCGCCATCGTCGACCCGCAGACCCGTGCCGAGTGCGCCACCGCGGTCCTCGACGAGCACGGCAGGGTTTCCAACGCCGACGAAGCGGTCGGTGAGATCGTCGACAGGACCGGGGCCCGCGACTTCGAGGGCTACTACAAGAACGACACCGCAGACTCTGAAAAGATCCGCGACGGCTGGTACTGGACCGGTGACCTCGGCTACCGCGACGCGGCCGGCTTCCTGTACTTCGCCGGCCGCCGCGGCGACTGGATCCGGGTCGACGGGGAGAACACCTCCGCGCTGACCATCGAACAGGTACTGCGCCGGCATCCGCTGATCATCAGCGCCGGCGTCTACGCGGTGCCCGACCCGCGCTCCGGTGACCAGGTGATGGGTGCCGTCGAGGTCGCCGATCCCGACAGCTTCGACGCGGCCGCCTTCGCCGGGTATCTGGCCGCCCAACCCGACCTGGGCCGCAAGGGCTTCCCGCGGTTCCTGCGGATCTCGGCCGGCCTGCCGGTCACCGGCTCGAACAAGGTGCTCAAACGCGAACTGCAGGCGCAGCGCTGGCACACCGACGAACCGGTATACCGCTGGGTCGGGCGGGGTACCCCCGAGTACACCCGCATGACCGACGACGACAAGCGTTCGTTGGACGCCGAATTCACGTCCTACGGTCGGCAAAGCTACCTGCGAGGCGAAGGGTAGAGACGATGAGTGATTGCGCGATCCGGGCGCTGGACCACGGCACCCCCAAGAATCGGTATGCCCGGGGATGGCACTGCCTGGGCCTGGCGGAGACCTTCCGCGATGGTAAGCCGCACGGCATCAACGCCTTTGGCATGAAGCTGGTGGTGTTCGCCGACTCCCACGGCGAAGTGCATGTGCTGGACGCTTATTGCCGGCACATGGGCGGCGACCTGTCCCGGGGCACGGTCAAGGGTGACGCCGTGGCGTGTCCCTTCCACGACTGGCGTTGGCAGGGCTCGACCGGCCGGTGCGCCATGGTGCCCTACGCCAAACGGGCGCCGCGGACGGCGCGCACCCGACGCTGGCCGACCTGCGAGGTCAACGGCCAACTGTTGATGTGGCACGACCCGGAGGGCTCGACACCACCCGCGGAACTGACCCCACCTCAGATCGAGGGAATGGACGCCGGTAAGTGGTCGCCGTGGCAATGGGATTCGGTCTTGATCGAGGGCGCCAACTGCCGAGAGATCATCGACAACGTCGTCGACATGGCGCACTTCTTCTACATCCACCACTCATATCCGACCTACTTCAAGAACGTGATCGAAGGTTCTCACGCCAGCCAGTACATGGAGAGCAAGGTCCGGCCGGACTCTCCGGGCGCCGACAAACTGTGGGAGGGCACCTACCTGCGCTCCGAGGCGACCTACTTCGGGCCGGCTTACATGATCAACTGGCTGCACAACGATCTCGCGCCGGATTTCACGGCCGAGATCGCGCTGATCAACTGCCACTACCCGGTCACGCAGGACTCCTTCATGCTGCAGTGGGGTGTCGCCGTTCAGCAGATGCCGAACCTGCCGGCGGAGAAGGCCACCAAACTCGCCGCGGCCATGAGTCGCTCATTCGGAGCGGGATTCCTCGAGGACGTCGAGATCTGGAAGCACAAGGCGCCCGTCGAGAACCCGTTGCTCACCGAAGAAGATGGCCCGGTCTACCAGCTGCGCCGGTGGTACGAGCAGTTCTACGTCGACGCCGCGGCCGTCACCCCGGACATGACCGACCGGTTCGAGGTCGAGGTCGACACCGCCCATGCATTCGGCCACTGGGAGTCCGAAGTCGCCGCGAACTTGGCCGCCGGTATCACCGTGCCCTGACCGCGGATCAGCCTTTCGCGCCCTTGTGGCCCCAAGGGCTGTAGTCGGCGATCAACTCTTCCTGGGGTGGGCGCTGCGCCTCTTCTACGTGCTGCAGGTTGATCCGGACCCGGTACCAGATCGAACTCGGACCCCGCATGCCGTCGAGCAGAACATCTTCGGGCGCCAGCTGTTTCGCCGCTGCGGCGTGCCGATCTCGCCAGACGTCCAGGGCGGCCATCGCCTCGTCGCGAGTCTTAGTGCGGGCGATCTCGATCAAGGGCAGCGGTGACGTACGACGGCCGTCGACGCTTTTGCGCGCACCGCGCGGCGCCTTCTCCGCCGGGCCCTGCTCTTCGGCCAGCTCCAGCAGCGACTCCAACGAGCCGACGGTGTCCGTCATGCCCGCCCACGGGTCGCCGATCTGCGCGAAGCGGTCCGGCACGGTATCCACGGTGAACGACGCAGGGTCGACGTCGGCGACCTCGTCCCAATGCAGCGGCGTCGACACCCGGGCGTCAGCGGTGGCCCGCACCGAGTACGCCGAGGCGACGGTACGGTCCTTGGCGTTCTGATTGAAATCCACGAAGACGCCGTGCCGCTCCTCTTTCCACCACCGGCTGGTGGCCAACTGCGGTGCGCGCCGTTCGATCTCGCGGGCCACCGCCTGTGCCGCCAGCCGCACCTGGCCGAACTGCCATTGCGGTGCGATCCGTGCGTAGATGTGCATGCCCCGTGAGCCGGACGTCTTCGGCCACGCCGTCAGCCCGTGGTCAGCCAGTACTGCACGGGCCAGCAGCGTCACCTCGACGATCTCCGACCAGCCGACTCCCGGCATCGGATCGAGGTCGACCCGCAGCTCGTCGGGATGGTCGAGGTCGCCGGCGAGCACCGGATGCGGATTGAGGTCCACACAGCCCAGATTGATCACCCAGGCCAGGCCGGCCGCGTCATCGACGACGACCTCCTGCGCCGACCGGCCCGACGCGTAGTGCAGCTCCGCGACGGAAACCCAATCGGGGCGGTTGGCCGGTGCCCGCTTCTGGAAGATGGCCTCGGCGTCGATGCCGTCGACGAAGCGTTTGAGGATCATCGGCCGCCCGGCCACCCCGCGCAGCGCACCGTCGGCCACCGACAGGTAGTAGCGAATCAGCTCGATCTTGGTGCGCGGAGTGGAGCCTCGTCCACCGGGGAACACCAACTTATCCGGGTGGGTGACCGCCACCCGGTGTCCCGCAACCTCCAGCGACATCCCGCCGGCCATGACGTCATGTTAATGAGAGGCCGCAATCCGCCGCCCGACGGCGATCTGCGTCACATAAGGTTGTCCCATGGCTAAGCTCACTGACCTGCCCAGCCAGGCTGCAAACAAGCTCGGTCGCTATCTCGAACGCGGTGGCGCCGAGTTGCATTATCTGCGCAAGATCCTGCAGTCCGGCGCGTTGAAGCTGGAGTCCCCGCGGGTGATCGCCAGTGCACTCGCCGACGGAGCGCGCTGGGGCGAGCTGGGGATGATTCCCGCGCTCAATGCCCGTCGTAACCCGAACGGCGTCGCCGTGATCGACGACGACGGCAGCATCACGTTCAAGGAACTGGACGACGCCGTCAACGCGGTGGCCAACGGCCTGCTCGCGATGGGGGTGCGTGGCGGTGACGGGGTGGCGATCCTGGCCCGTAACCACCGCTGGTTCCTGATCGCCAACTACGGCTGCGCCCGGGTCGGCGCCCGGCTGATCCTGCTGAACAGTGAATTCTCCGGTCCGCAGATCAAAGACGTCTCCGAACGCGAAGGCGCCAAGCTGATCATCTACGACGACGAGTACACCGCCGCCGTGACGCAGGCCGAACCGACGCTGGGCAAGTTGCGGGCCCTGGGCGTCAACCCGGACACCGATGAACCGTCGGGTAGCACCGACGAGACACTGGCGCAGCTGATTGCACGCAGCAGCAAGGCGCCGGCGCCCAAGATCACCAAGCACGCCTCGATCATCATCCTGACGTCCGGGACCACCGGTACCCCCAAGGGCGCCAACCGCAGCACCCCGCCCACGCTGGCACCGATCGGCGGCATCCTGTCGCACGTCCCGTTCCGGGCCGGTGAGGTGACGTCCTTGCCGTCGCCGATGTTCCACGCGCTGGGCTATCTGCACGGCACCCTGGCCATGTTCTTCGGCTCGACGCTGGTGCTGCGGCGCCGCTTCAAGCCGGCCACCGTGCTGGAGGATCTGGAAAAGCACAAGGTGACGGGCATGGTCGTCGTCCCGGTCATGTTGTCTCGGATCCTCGACCAGCTGGAGAAGACCAGTCCCAAGCCGGACCTGTCGAACTTGCGGATCGTGTTCGTCTCGGGGTCGCAGCTCGGCGCCGAATTGGCGGCGCGGGCCATGAAGGACCTGGGGCCGGTCATCTACAACATGTACGGCTCCACCGAGGTCGCGTTCGCCACCATCGCGGGCCCCGCCGACCTGCAGCACAACGCCGCGACGGTGGGACCGGTGGTCAAGGGCGTCAAGGTCCGCATCCTCGACGACAACGGCAACGAACTGCCGCAGGGCCAGGTCGGGCGGATCTTCGTCGGCAACTTCTTCCCGTTCGAGGGCTACACCGGTGGCGGCGGCAAGCAGATCATCGATGGGCTGCTGTCCTCGGGCGACGTCGGCTACTTCGACGAGCGCGGGCTGCTCTATGTCAGCGGACGCGACGACGAGATGATCGTCTCCGGCGGCGAGAACGTCTTCCCGGCCGAAGTCGAGGACCTGATCAGCGGGCACCCCGACGTGATCGAGGCGACCGCTTTGGGCGTCGACGACAAGGAGTGGGGTGCACGGCTGCGGGCCTTCGTGGTGAAGAAGGAAGGCTCCACCGTCGACGAGGACACCATCAAGGTCTACGTCAAGGAGCACCTGGCCCGCTACAAGGTGCCACGCGAGGTGGTCTTCCTCGACGAACTGCCGCGTAACCCCACCGGCAAGATCCTCAAGCGCGAGCTCCGCGACCTGTAGGGCACGCTCAGGAGACGGTTTCGATCGCCCCTTTCCAGGTGGCGCCGCTGATGTCGGTGAGCACCAGCGTGTAGGAATGCGCGGCGTTCCAGCGGGTGGACCCGGTGTCGATGGTCAGCTGTGCCTTGGCGCCTAACGGGACGATCAGGCTGTGTGCGCCGGGTTTGACCTTGGCCACGTAGGGTTGGCGATCGCCGCCTCGGGCAGCCGGCTGAGCTGCGCGCCGTCCAGTCGTACGACGGTATCGCCGGTGGTGTCGTCGATGACGCTGACACCGATCAGGAAGGAGCCGTACACATCCGCACCTTCGGTGCGGAAGAGCTGAAATTGCAGGCCGTCGCCGGCGATATGGGCATTGTCGATCTCGACGTTCGGCGCCACTGATTTGTTGTGCAACGGGCCATAGACCCCGCCGTGGAAATGCTGGTTGGTGAACAACGCCAACGCCAGGATGACCAGCGAGCCGGTCAGGACCGCTGGCGCCTTGATGGTGACCTCGCCGGAGGTCAGCCAGCTGAGCCATCGCTGGGTGAGCCGCGGATATTTCGCGGACAGGACGCGGTCCACCGAATAGTGTCCGCCACCGCTCAGAAACAGCATGAATCCGCTGGCCACGCCCAAGATGCCGATCTGCCACTCGTCGAGGCAGGTGGTGCCCAGCCAACCGGCGCTGAGCAAGATGCCGAACGCCAACCCCAGCACGGCCAGGCTCATGACCCTGGTGCACAAGCCGATGATCACGCAGATCCCGACGATGCCTTCCACGATGGTGAACACGGTCATCGCCACCGTGAGCAGACCGGGGTGGGTTAGGAGATGTTCGATGATCGGGCCGATGCCCAGCGCGTTCGGAAGAAAGTGATTGAACTTCTCGCCGACGTAGCCAGGTAGGTCCGGATTCAATTTGTCGTCGAGGCCGACTCGTCTCCAGAAGGCAGAGAAGTATGTCCATCCGATGACGAGCCGGACGGGCAGTGCAAAAAGTGCGGCGGTAGCGAAAGGGCGTTCGGTGATCTTCTTTTCGTCAACAGCGTCAGCGGTCACGTAGGCAGTCCTGAGGCAGTCGTTCCTGGCGATCTTGCCCGCCATGCTAGCAGCGCGGTCGGAGTGTCAGCCGAAACCGGTTGCGCCGTCAAGCTGTTCGCACTCGGCGCCTACGGCGACCCGTTAGGGATCGCGGGGGAGGCCCAGCAGGCGCTCGGCGATGATGTTGAGCTGGACCTCCGAGGTGCCGCCGTAGATGGTGGTGGCGCGGCTCATCAGCAGGTACTCGGCCCACTTGCCCGGAAGCTGCTCACGGTCGCCGATCGCGGCATCACCGGCGAAGGTGCCCACCGCGAACTCGGCATAGCCCTGCCCGGTGCGCATCGAGAGCAGCTTGGACACCGCCGCCGCCGGCATCGGGTCCTTGCCCGCCAGGGTCAACAGGGTCGAGCGCAGGTTGAGCAGCTTGGCTGCATGCCCTTCGGCGATCAGCTGGCCGCCACGGCGCTGTTCTCCTCCATCGAACTGGCCGTCCCGCATGAACTCCACGAAGCCGTCCAGGCTGGCCAGGAACGGCATCTCAGAGCCGCCGATCGACACCCGCTCGGCCGTCAGCGTGTTGCGGCTGACCTCCCAGCCCCGGTTCACCTCGCCGAGCACCAGCTCGTCCGGGATGAACACATCGTCGATGAACACGGTGTTGAACATCGCGCCGCCGGTGAGTTCGCGCAGCGGACTGACCGTCACCCCCTCGGCCTTCATGTCCAACAAGAAGTAGGTGATGCCGTCATGTTTCGGCGCGCTCGAGTCAGTCCTCGCCAGCAGGGCTCCCCACGAGGAGAACTGCGCGGCCGACGTCCAGATCTTCTGGCCGCTGATCCGCCAGCCGCCGTCGACCTTGGTTGCCTTGGTGGTCAGGCTGGCCAGGTCCGAACCGGCGCCGGGTTCGGAAAACAGTTGGCACCAGATCATTTCGCCGCGGAACGTGGGGGGGAGGAAACGCTGCTTCTGCTCGTCGGTGCCAAACGCCACGATCGACGGGATCAGCCACGCGGCGATACCCATCGCCTGGCGACGCACCCGGCCGGTGGAGAATTCCTGCTCGATGATGACCTGCTCGATCGGCTCGGCGGCCCGTCCCCACGGCTTCGGCAGGTAGGGCAACACCCAGCCGCCCTCGGCGATCGCGACCGTGCGCTCGTCGTGCGCCATGGCCTTGAGTGCAGCGACCTCGGACCTGATCTCGGCCCGTAGCTTCTCGGTGTCGGGGTCCAGGTCGATGTCGATCTTGCGCATCCCACCAGCGGTGGCGGTGTCGACCACCTGTTGCGGGTATGCGGAGCGGCTCCCGAAGGAAGCAGCCAGAATCAGTGCCCGCCGGTAGTACACACCCGCGTCGTGCTCCCAGGTGAAGCCGATTCCACCGTGCACCTGGATGCAGTCCTGGGTGCAGTGCTGCGCGGCGCTGGGCGTCAGCGTGGCCGCCACTGCCGTTGCGAACTGCACCGCAGAACCGGCAGCGTCCCAACCGTTTTCATCAGCCTCGTCGATAGCCCGGGCGGCGTCCCACACCGCGGCGGTGGCCCGCTCGGTGTCGGCGATCATCTCCGCGCACTTGTGTTTGATCGCCTGGAACTGGCCGATCGGCCGGCCGAACTGCTCGCGGATCTTGGCGTAGTCCGCCGCGGTGTCGGTGGCCCAGCGGGCCACACCGACCGCCTCCGCGGACAGCAGCGTCGTGATCAGTGCGTGCGCCCGCGCCGAGGAGAGGTCACGCAGGATCGCGGTGTCGTCGACCTCGACGCCGTTGGCGCGCACGTGGGCGATGGGGCGCAGCGGGTCCACGCTTGTCACCGGCTCGATCTCGAGCTGCTCGGCGCGCAGCACCACCCACACCTCGGCGCCGTCGACGGCCACGGGCAGCACCAGCAACGACGCCTGCGCGGCGGCCGCCACGGCGCGAGCCTCGCCACCGATCACCAGCCCCGACCCCTGCGGGGTGCCGGTCAGTCCCGGATTGATTGTGTAGCTGGCGATCACCTCTCCGCCGGCCAGCCCGCTCAGCTCGGCGGCAGCCGGATTGTTCGCGGCGATCAGGGCGCTGGCGATTGTGGACGGCACGAACGGCCCGGGCACCGCGCCGTAGCCGAACTCGGCGAGCACCACCGCCAATTCCAGGATTCCGAAACCCTGGCCGCCGGCATCCTCGGCCAGATGTACACCCGCCAAGCCCTGCTCGGCGGCCGCACGCCAATACGGCGGCGGATTCTGGATCGGGGTGTCCATCGCGGCGTGCAGCATCTCGGCCGGCACTGCGCGGGTCACGAACGACCGCACGGAATCGGCCAGGTCCTGATGTTCGGAAGTGATCGCTATCGGCATTGATGCGCCTTTCGGTGTGTACGTATAGTGAATCTAACAACCAGTCGGTTGGTTGACTACGGTCGGTTGACGACGTGGGCCAGCGGTTGCCCATCGCGCAACCGGCGGCAGTTGTCGACAGCGGCCGCCAGATAGCGCCGCATGGTGTCGGCGGTGTACCAGCTGACGTGTGGAGTGAGCACCACGTTCTCCAGGCCGAGCAGGGGGTTGTCCGCCGTCACCGGCTCGACGGCGAACACGTCGAGGCCGGCCCCGGCCAGCCGCCCACCGCGCAGCGCGTTGGCCAGAGCGGTCTCGTCGACGATCGGACCGCGCGCGGTGTTGACCAGCACCGCCCCAGGTTTCATCCGCGCCAGGGCGGCCCGGTCGATCAGACCCTCGGTGGCCTCGGTCAATGGAACGTGCAGCGAGACGATGTCCGAGGCGGCCAGCAGTTCTGGCAGGGGCCGCCAGCCGGGCGTGCCGTCGTCGCGGGTGCTGGTGTGTAGCACCTGCGCGCCCATGGCGGCCACGATCCCGGCCACCCGCTGGGCGATGCTGCCGAAGCCGACCAGGCCGACGGTGCAGCCGCCGATATCGCGGCAGTGCTCGCCCAGATCGGGATCGGTCGGCCACCCGCGGAGCTCCCGGGTGGCGCGATCCAGCGGCAGCAGTCGGCGCAACACGGCGAGCATCAGCAGCACGGTGCCCTCGGCGACGGACGCGGCATTGGCGCCGGGCATATTGGCCACCGCGATGCCGCGCTGGGTTGCGACGTCGACGTCGATGGTGTTGATGCCGACACCGAACTTGTGCACCAGCCGCAGTGCAGGCCCACTCCGCAGGTCATCGCCTGAGAGCGGCCGCAGCACGTGCCAGAGCACCTCAGCGTCGGCCAATTCACGGCGGAACGTGACGTCGTCGTCGGCGGCGCACCACCGGATATCCAGCCAATCGGATTCGGGTGCAACGAATTCCTCGACCTTCGGGCCAGGAATGAAGTGCGCCAGGACTCTCAACGCCATGCTCAGGAATTCTCCTCGGTGTAGATCGCCCGATAGAACACGTTGGCCAGCGTGCGAATACACGCGTCATCGTCGGGGCCGTCGTCGCGGGGCGTGGCGAGCTGGACATAACAGAACTGGTTGAGCATCGACACGATCGCCACCGCGAGCAATTCCGGGTCGTCATCGGTGCAGTAGCCCTCGGCTTGGGCGCGCTTGACCGTTTCAGTGATGTGGCCGACGGGAACGGCGCAGATCTCCGCCCAGTACCGGGCGAAGTCGTCGTTGACCATCGCCAGCTGGGAGACTCCGATCATCTCGGCCAGCCGGTTGCGGTAGGTGTGCCAATGCGCGGCGGTGGCCTGCTCGATCCGTTCGCGGTTGGTCAGCCCGTGCCGCACCGTGCTGGATGCGCGCTGACCGGCCTCGTCGCGGAATCGCAGCGCCCACTCGGCGACCATCGCCTCTTTGGAGTCGTAGTAGTTGTAGAACGACGCCGCCGATCGGCCGGCTTCGGCCGCGATGTCGGCGATGGTGGCAGCCAGAACTCCCTTGCGGGCGATCACCGCGCGCGCCGCCGAGTCGATCGCGGCTTGGGTGCGTCGACCCCGGTGCGTGGGCAACGGGTCGCGGTGGCCGGACTGCTCGGGGCTGGTCGACACCGGAACACACTCCCTGTCTTGGCGGGGCTGGATCAAATCTGAATCTGATGTTAGATTCAGTTTCAGATCTTGACCAGAGGAGTGTCCGCACATGATCAAGCCGCACGGTGTCAACACCGAATTCGAAATCAGCGGGATCAACCACGTAGCGATGGTGTGCTCCGACATGGAACGCACCGTCGACTTCTACAGCAACACCTTGGGCATGCCCCTGATCAAGTCGCTCGACCTGCCCGCGGGTATCGGTCAGCACTTCTTCTTCGATGCCGGTAACGGGGACTGTGTGGCCTTCTTCTGGTTCCGCGACGCGCCGGACCGGGTTCCCGGGATCTCCTCGCCGGCCGCCATACCCGGAATCGGCGAGATCACCAGTGCGGTGAGCACGCTCAACCACCTGGCCTTCCATGTGCCGGCGGACAAGTTCGACGCCTACCGTCAGCGGCTGAAAGAGAAGGGTGTCCGGGTCGGTCCGGTCCTCAACCACGACGAGTCCGAGTGGCAGGCGAGCCCGACGTTGCACCCGGGTGTGTATGTCCGCTCGTTCTACTTCCAGGACCCCGACGGAATCACGCTGGAATTCGCCTGCTGGACGAAGGAATTCACCGGCGACGAGGAGCACGTCACCCCCAAGACCGCTGCCGACCGACGGGTTCCGGCCAGCACGTAGTCACGACACTTGGGCGCGGTCACGCTACCCGGCGTGATTGTCGAACCAGTCGATGGCAACTTCGGGATGCTCGCCGAAGTAGTTGTAGCCGTCGAAGCGCCGGGTGGTGCCT
This sequence comes from Mycobacterium sp. SMC-14, assembly GCF_046250075.1. NCBI lineage: Bacteria > Bacillati > Actinomycetota > Actinomycetes > Mycobacteriales > Mycobacteriaceae > Mycobacterium > Mycobacterium sp. SMC-14. The sequence continues at coordinate 282,119 of NZ_CP176429.1, forward strand.
TCGATCCAATGCAATTTCTTCTCCGTCGTGGGGATCGCGTCGTAGATCGCCTGCACGTCATCGGGGCGCGTCATGGTGTCGTGATGCACCTGGGCGACCAGGGTGGGGATCTGGATCGACTTGGCGTATTCGATCGGTGACTGCTCGGCGAGATGGAAGCCGGTACGGGCGAACACCTCTTGGTCGAAGCGTGCATAGCCGTCGGGAATGCCGCTGTCCCGCACGAAATTCTCGACGATCGGGTCAGCCGACACCGGTTGGAGCAGGATCAGGGACTTGATGTGGCTGAACTCCTCGGGATGCTTGGCCATCGCGACGCAGGTCGAGTCACCGCCCAGGCAGACGCTGAGCAGGAAAGTCTCCATCGAAGCGGTGTCCGGCCGGGACTTGGCGTAGCGCACCGAACCGATCACGTCCTGGTACTCCACCAGGCCGATTCCGGTACCGCGCTCGCGTGATCCGCTCATCCCGTGGTTGCTCATGTCGTAGCACAAGATGTTGTACCCGGCGTCGTGCAACGCTTTGTACTCCGGCAAGAAATTCACCTCTAACCCGCCCAGGCCGCTGAACTGCGGGAGGTGTCCCGGGTAGCCAGAACGGTTTCCCGGCAGGAAGTGGTTGTGGATGATCAACCGGTTCGAGTCGGCGGGGATGAACCAGCCTTCCAGGCGAACACCGTCCGCCGAGGGGAATGACACGTCCTCGTACTTCAGGTCGAGCTCGCCCGGGTGATGCAGGATGGGTGCGCGCAGCCCGCCTGTCCTACCGCTCGTCCACATGTCGACAAAACCGTCGAACGCCGCCTGGGCCTCATCTTGACTGGGCATCTTCGCTGACCTCCTCGCGTGGAAAACGATTACTGAGCTCGACGCTACGAGCCTGCGCACCGACCCGACAGGTGCTGGTTATAGGGGTACTGCCAGTTCCTGCCTGACACCCGAGCCGATTGCCTACCGTTGCGGTATGGACATCGGCCAGGACATCAAGGGCTTCCTGATGACCCGGCGCGCACGGATAACCCCCGAACAGGTCGGGTTGCCGCCCGGGCGACGGCGTCGGGTCCCCGGGTTGCGGCGCGAGGAGGTGGCCCAGCTCGCCGGGGTCAGCATCGAGTACTACACCCAGATCGAACGGGGACACGTGGCCGGAGTCTCCGATGAGGTCCTGGACGCCGTCGCCCGAGCCCTGCAGCTATCCGATGCGGAGACGGCGCACCTGTTCGACCTGTCCCGGGCCGGAGCGGTCAAGCCCGGGCGGCGGCGGACGACGCGCCGGGCCGGCGTGGTCTTGCCCGACGGGGTACAGCAACTGCTGGACAGCATGGTCGGCGCCCCGGCAGTGGTGCTCAACGGGCATCTCGACGTGGTCGCCGCCAACGTACTCGGGCGCGCCCTGTATGCCCCGGCGTTCGGTCGTACCGGGACGACGCCGAACCTCGCTCGGTCCGTCTTTCTTGATCCGTCGGCCGACGCGACCTTCCCGGACTGGGCGGCCGCCGCCGACGACGTGGTGGCCCTGTTGCGGGCCGAAGCCGCCCGCGCACCGGACTCGCCGGCGGTAGTCGCGTTGATCGGGGAGCTGGCCACTCGCAGCGAACCGTTCCGCACCCGCTGGGCGGCCCACAATGTCAAGGCACACCACCACGGCGCCAAACGATTCCGGCACCCCGCGGTCGGGGAATTGACGTTGACCTACAACGCCTTCGAGTTGCCCGGCGCCGCCGGACTGTCGCTGATCGGCTACACCGCCGTACCGCAATCGCCGGCCGAGCAGGCGCTGAAACTATTGGCCAGCTGGGTCGCCACCGAACAACAGGGGATCGTGGTCGAATAGACCACGCGGATCGCGTTGAGTGTTGAAACGTATTGGCCCCCAGGGCGTCACTGCGGCGCGAGGCTGATCACCCGGTCGAGCTCGTCGATGCAGCTGTCGATGGGGGCAGACAACGCGGCGTTGCCGGACTGTGCCACCACCATGTGACTGCGGGCGGATGTCGCGTTCGCCGCTGCGGCAACCGGCTCGTCACGGGCGAGGGCGGAGGCCGCCGCGGCGAGCTCGCCGACGGCTTCCCGGACCGGTTCGACGAGCGGTTCGGCGGTCCCGGTGATGGTGCGCGCCAGTTGCACCACGGAAGTGGCCAGCAGGGACAGTTGTGCGGCCTGGCGATCGGCGGCTCGCGTCGCGTCGCGCAGCGACCAGCGAAACGGGCATACCCGCGCCAACTGTTCGGCGGTACCGCGAGCTTCGGTCAGGCGAGCCAGACGGTGGTGCAGCTCGGCCGCGGCTGACAGCATCCAATCGGAATCGCCGGTGTGGCTGTGTGTCTGGGTGAGGATCTCGTGCACCGCCGTCAATACTTCGATCCGGGCATCCCGCAGGACAACTACCGGATTCCGGGGGAAAACCAGGATGCTGAAGGTTGCCGCGATCCCGCCGCCGACCAGCGCGTCGAACAGCCTCTCCGTTCCGATACCGCTGTGCGGCAGGGACAACACCAGGATGGCTGAGATGACCGTCTGGTTGACGAACATCGGACGGTGCTGCAGGAAACCTCGGCCGATGAGCAACGCCGCAGACAGCGAGACCAAGACGACCACGGACATCGCGATCGGCCCGGTGCCCAGGACCATGTTCACCAAGCTGCCTAATCCGATACCCAGCCCCACCCCCACCACCATCTCGGCCGCAAGCTCTGCGCGCACCACGTTGGTCGCCCACATGCACACCGCGGCAGCGATCGGCGCGAAGAACGGGGCAGGGTGGCCGAGCACGTCGCGCGCCAGGTACCACGCCACGCCCGCGGCCAGCGCGGTCTGCAGGATCGCCCATGCGGTGGCTCGCAGTCGCGACGTACCGATCATGTTGCCAGCAAACAGCATGTGCCGTGTCAGCGCACAACTTCCCGGTAGACCGCATCGATTCGGCGAGTCCAGCCGCGGGCATCGAGATACTCCAGCAAGGGGATCGCCACCCGCCGGGTGGTGTTCAACGCCTGCTTGGCCTGAGTGGCCGTGAAAGGCTGCGCCAACGAAGCCAATTCACGCATGGCCAACGCGGGAGCAGTCGGGAGCAGCACCAGATTCTCGGTGAGCCGCAACAGTCGCCCGACCCGTTCTGCCGCCGCCAGCTCCCGGATGCCCAGGTGCAGCGCGGACAGATCTTCGGCCTCCGGGGCGTGAAACGGAGCCGCCGCCAGCCGGGATTCCAGCTCTGCGATCGCGTCTTCGGCAGGGCCGAGATCGCCACGGCCGCCAGGCAGTCGAATCAGCCCATTGTGTTGTTCCAACCCCGCGGCGTCTACCAGCTCATCGAGCAGCGCCGCTTCGGGTAGCGCAAGCAGATCCGCCGCCGCGCCCCGGGACAGACCGGCGGACAGCGGATCGCGCTCTCGTAGTTCACGCGCCGCAGTCTGCAGCCGGTCCCGCCAAGCCTCGTACGTCGCAGGGTGCACCCACCAGCCGCCCATCACCGTGATCTCCGGCGGCGCCGGGGAGACCTCGTATCCGAGCAACTGCAACTGGCGCTGCGACACTGCGCCGCGGCGGGCCACCTCGGTAAGTACCCGGAGTGCCTGATCGGCCGGATCGGAGCCGGCGAGCTCCTCGGCGCGTCGGGCCGCATCACCGCGTCGCCGCAGGGCCGGTGGATCGGCGTCGAGCACCACCACCCCGCCCAGCACGCGGCGGGCACCCGGGTCGCGCAGTACCAGGCGATCGGAAAACATCAGCGGCAGAGGATGTTCCAAAGTGATTCGGGCGTGGTCGGTGCCGAGAACCCGAAGCCGGGCGGACACCGCGGCCGTGCCCACGTGCACCACGATTCGCTCGGGTGCCTCGGTCAGGGGACAACCGGTGCTGCGCCGGACGTCGGCCACCGTTGTGGTCAGCCACTCGTCGGGGCTGGCCAGGGTGTCCCCGCGGCGCACCTCGCCGGCCGCCACCCCACGCAGATTGACTGCCACTCGCGCCGTGGGATGCAGTTCCGAATGTGCCTCGCCGCAGCTTTGCAGTCCTCGGACGGCCACCGCACGCCAGTGGCCGCGATTCAGCAGCTGCAGGTGATCGCCGCTCGCCAGTGTGCCCGCGGTCAGGGTGCCGGTCACCACCGTCCCGGCCCCGGTGATGGCGAACGACCGGTCGACCCACAACCGGACGCGCCCCGTGCTCGACGGTGGCGGAAGCTCGGCCAACAGGTCGTCGAGCACAGCACGCAGCGTGTCCAGGCCGGTGCCGTCCAGTGCCGAGACGGCGACGATCGGGGCGTGGTGCAGACCCGTCTGGGTCAGTTCGGTGCGGACCTGTTCGGACACCTCGGCGACACGTTGATCGCCGGCCCGGTCGATACGGGTGAGCACCACCAGTCCCCGGGTAATGCCCAGTGCCGCAATGGCGTCGCGGTGATCATCGGACTGCGCCCGCCAGCCCTCGTCGGCGGCGACCACGAAGCACACCACCGAAGCCGGTCCCAGGCCGGCGAGCGTGTTGGGCAGAAACCGTTCGTGGCCCGGGACATCGACGAAGGCCACTCGCCGTCCCGACGGCAGCGCGGTCCAGGCGAAACCCAGGTCGATGGTGAGTCCGCGCCGTCGCTCCTGCGCCCAACGGTCGGGTTCCATGCCGGTGAGCGCCCGCACCAGGGTGGATTTTCCGTGGTCGACGTGGCCGGCGGTGGCGACGACAAACACGCTCACCCGATCCGGTCGAGCGCGGCCCGCACCGCCACCAGCAGCCGTCCGTCGTCGGCTTCCGGCACACAGCGCAGATCGATCAGGCAGGCGCCGTCGTGCACGCGGGGCAGCACCGCGGGATCGCCGGTGCGCAGCGGCGCGGCCGCCGACTCGGGTAGTCGGACCGCCCAGCCCGGCAGCGGGACTCCCGGAGCGCCGCCGCCACCGACGCGGCCGTCGTGGGCCACGACGGTGGCACCGACCGCGGCAGCCAACCGCTCGGCGCGGGAACGCAACTGGTCAGGATCGGCGTGCAGCGCCCGAGTCACCGGTGCGGTGGCGCCGGAGACGGTCGCCTCCAGCGCGGCGAGGGTGAGTTTGTCGGCGCGGACCGCGCGGGCCAACGGGTGTCGAGCAAGCCTGGAGATGACCCCGGCGCGGCCCAACACGATTCCGGCCTGCGGCCCGCCGAGCAGCTTGTCACCGCTGGCGGTCACGACGTCGGCGCCGTCGGCAAGCGTGGTGGCCGCATCGGGCTCGTCGGGCAGCAGCGGATCGGGGGCCAACAGCCCGCTGCCCAGATCGGCTACCAAGGCAACGTCGTGTTCGGTTGCCAGTGGCCGCAATTGCGCCAATCCCACCGACGCAGTGAAACCGTGGACGGCGAAATTGCTGGGGTGCACCTTGAGGATGCACCCGGTCTGCGGGCCGATGGCGTCGGCGTAGTCGCGCAGGTGGGTGCGGTTGGTGGTGCCGACCTCGTGCAGCCTCGCCCCGGTAGAGGCGATCAGGTCCGGTAGGCGGAATCCGGCCCCGATCTCGATCAGTTCGCCCCGGCTGACCACGACCTCGCGGCCGGCGGCCAACGCGGTGGTGGCCAGCACCAGGGCCGCGGCACCGTTGTTGACCACCAGCGCGTCCTCGGCGCCCGGGCAGGCAGTCAGCAGTGCGACCCGGGCCGCGACCCCACGTTTGGAGCGCGCGCCGGTGGCCAGGTCCAGCTCGACGTCGACGTAGCCGCTGGCTGCCACCAGCGCTTCGACCGCGGCGGCTGACAGCGGCGCTCGACCCAGATTGGTGTGCACCACCACGCCGGTGGCGTTGAGGACCGGCCGTAGCGCCGTCCCCGTCTGCCCTGAAAGGCCCTCCAGGACCGCGCTTTCAACCTGGTCCGGTGCCAGATCGCCGCGTCGCGCTCGATCCTGGGCGTCGCGCACCAGGCCACGGACCACGTGCTCACCGAGCCGTGCTCGCGCCGCACGAACCGGAGGCAGCATCAACAGTGCATCGGTGCGTGGAATGGTGCGGCGCGGATCGGCGTCGGTCACGGCTCCTCCTGGCGATACGCGGCTGGCGGAGGCGGACGGGAATCGAACCCGCCAGGCCGAGCTACTCGGCCTCACCGGTTTTGAAGACCGGGGAGCCCACCAGGACTCAGACGCCTCCGCTGATCAACCTAAACCTTCAGCCGATCTTGGCGTGACAATGACCGCTCACCGCAGAAAAACGCACCGAAATCGTGGGTAGCATGACCCCGAAGGAGGCCGTGACTATGACGAGCCAAACCAAGCCGTCGGTGGGCGGGCACACCCATGAGCCGGCCGGCGTGGAGATCCACGCCCGCAACGTCGAGTTCGACTGGTCCCAGACCCCGCTGCACTGGATCAAAGGCGAGCCGGTGGCCTCCGACGTGGTGAGCATCCTGCACCTGATCCTGCCCGAGGGCGAGCGCTGGTTCTGCGAGGTGTTCAACGAGGCGCTGCCGTATGTCAAAGACGAGGATCTGGCGCGGGCCATGCGCGGCTTCATCGGCCAGGAGGCGATGCATGCCGAGTCGCACGACAAGGCGGTGACCGAGTTCCTGGAAGCACGCGGCGTCGACACCGGGCCCATACTGCGGCAGTTCGAGTACTTGTTCCGCAAGCTGCTGGCGCCGCGCAGCCAGCGGTTCGCCCGCACCCGATACAACGACATGGTGCAGCGGCTGTGGCTGATCGCGGCGATCGAGCACTACACCGCGATCCTGGGCGACTTCGTGCTGAACTGCTCGTGGGACGACTACGACGTCGATCCGACAATGGCCGACATCTGCCGCTGGCACGGTGCCGAGGAGATCGAACACCGCTGTGTGGCACACGATGTGGCGAACTACTTTCACCCCGGCTACCTGAACCGGTGCCGAGCGATGGTGGTTGGCCTGACCTATCTGGTGTTGATGATTCACCGGGCGATCGGATTCATGTGCCGCTCCGACGCCACCATCAGCCATTCCTATTTCTGGTTGTGGCGTCAGTACCTGCGCGGGTCGCGGCGCAACATCCTGCCCCAGCTGCGGCAGGTGCTCAAATACACCGTCGTCTACTTCAAGCCGTCGTTCGACCCCGCCTCCATCGGCTCCACCGCGCAGGCCGTGGCCTACCTGGCGACGTCGCCGGCAGCACGGAGGGCGCGGCGTTGACGTCAGGGCACGACGCCGCGGGATCACGGTTCCGGCCGCTGGGCGAGATTCCGGCCGACGTTCCGCCGCAGCTGTACGGGCGGTGGCGCCACGACCCCCTGCTGCGGGCCTCGAATCTGCTGGCCAAGATCGCGTTCCCGGCGTTCAGCGTGTTGATGCGGCGCTGGAAACTGGCCGAGCCGGATCGCACCCGCGAGTTGCGGGTGGCCCGACGCGAGATCGTCGCGCACGACAAAGATGTGGTGGCGTTGACCCTGGTCGCCGTCGACGGCAAGCCGCTGGCCCGCTGGACACCCGGCGCGCACCTGGACCTGCTGCTGCCCTCGGGCAAGATGCGGGAGTACTCGCTGTGCGGGGACCCCGCCGATTCCGAAAGCTACCGCATTGCGGTGCGCCGCATCCCCGACGGCGGCGGTGGGTCGATCGAGGTGCACGACACGTTGCAGCCGGGCACCACGGTCACGATCAAGGGACCCCGCAACGGCATGCCGATGGCCGTTCCCGGTTTCGGATCGCCGGCGCAGCGTCTCCGGTTCGTCGCCGGCGGTATCGGGATCACCCCGGTCCTGCCGATGATGCGCGCCGCCGAGCGCCTGGGTCTGGACTGGTCGATGATCTACACCGGTCGCTCGGCCGACACCATCCCGTTCATTGCCGAGGTGGAGCAGTTCGGCGACAAGGTGGCCGTCCGCACCGATGACACGCATGGGCTACCGACGGCCGCCGATCTGATCGGCGATGCTCCGGTGCCGACGGCGCTCTACGCGTGTGGCCCGCCGGCGATGCTCGAGGTGCTCCGCCAAGGTCTGATCGGCCGCACGGATGTGGAGCTGCACTACGAACGGTTCTCTGCCCCACCGGTTCTGGACGGCAAGCCGTTCTCCGTCACCCTCGTCAAAAGCGGCACCGTCGTCCCTGTCGACGCCGAGCAGACCGCGTTGGCAGCGATCCTGCAGGTCAACCCCGCCACCCCCTACTCGTGCAAGCAGGGGTTCTGCGGCACCTGCCGGGTGCGGGTTCTCGACGGCGAGGTCGACCATCGAGATCAGACCCTGACCGATACCGAACGCGCCGACGGCGACATGCTGATCTGCATCTCCCGCGCGGCCGGCGACCACCTCATCATTGACGCATGACCGACGTGCGATTGACCGGCTACGCCCACGGCGGCGGCTGCGCGTGCAAGATTCCCCCCGGCGAGCTGGAGGAGGCGGTGCGCGGCCTGACCGGGCAGTCCGGGAAGAACGTTCTGGTGGGCCTCGACGACGGCGACGACGCTGCGGCCGTGCTGGTGCGCGACGACCTCGCGGTGCTGTCCACCGCGGACTTTTTCACCCCCGTCGTCGATGACGCCTACGACTGGGGCCGGATCGCCGCCGCCAACGCGCTCTCGGACATCTATGCGATGGGCGGGCGCCCGGTGGTCGCGATCAACCTGGTCGGCTGGCCGCGGGAAACGCTGCCCCTGGAGTTGATGACCGAGGTGTTGCGCGGCGGGCTGGCGGTGGCCGAGCAAGCGGGCTGCCCGGTGATCGGCGGCCATTCCATCGACGATCCCGAACCCAAATACGGCATGGCGGTCACCGGGGTAGCCGACCCGACCAAGCTGCTGCGCAACGATGCCGCGCGGCCCGGCCTGCCGCTGACCTTGACCAAGCCGCTGGGAGTGGGGCTGCTCAACAACCGGCACAAACGCACCGGCGAGGTGTTCGACGAGGCGATCGCGACCATGATCGGGCTCAACCGCGACGCCGCCGAATCCGCAGTGTCGCTGGGGGTGCGGGCGGCCACCGATGTCACCGGTTTCGGGCTGCTCGGCCATCTGTACAAGATGTGCCGCGCGTCGGGGGTGGGTGCGGTGCTCGACCGATCCGCGGTGCCACTGATCGCCGGCGCACACGAAGCACTGCGCGATGGCTACGTCTCCGGTGGGACGCGCCGCAACCTGGACTGGGTGCGTCCGCACCTGCGCCCCGATCCCAATGTCACCGAGGACGACCTGCTGCTGCTGGCCGACGCCCAGACCTCCGGGGGCCTGCTGCTCGTCGGCGAGCTGCCCGGCCACCCCGTGATCGGACATACCGTGGCGGGCAGCGGAATTGAGGTGTTGTGAGGGGGAACTCTGATAGGGGCTGGACCAGTCCCATGAGCTTGGTCGACGGGCACTGGCAGTTCAGTGTCACCAAGCCGGACGGGGGGATCTGCGCGGACGGTAACTATGCGCCGGCGATCATTCGGGTGTCGATCGACCCGGTAACGCTCGGCGGCGTGGTCACGACCAGCTCCGATGGCGAATGTCCGGGAAGTGCGCTGTCCTCCAGGCCCTTTCAGCTACACCAGCTCGGTTGAGACATTCCGGCAGGTCTTAATCAGCCGTGGTGATCGAATCCCCGGTGATCCCCGCCGCCTGCCGCTCCGCCAGCCGGCGCTTCTGCGGCTCGATGGTGTAGCGCGGGTCCTTCGCCGAGGCCATGCCGGCTTCGAACACCCCGAAGCGGGTCAGCGCGGAGGCGCTCAGCAGCGCCAGCCCCGAGCACGCAGCCACGGCGCGGTGACGCCCGCCCAGGAGCGTCCCGATACCTCCGGCGAGCGCCAACCGTTCGCTCCAGCGCAGCATCGCCCCGGCTCGGCCCTCGTGTAGCGGCTCGGCGGCGATCGGGTCCATCCGGTGCTCCATGGCCCGGGTGGCAAAGACATCGCCGAGCACCCCGAGCACGGCCAATCGCCGGGCCGGCCCGGCCTCACGCACCGGCGTGGTCAGCATGGCCAAGCCGCCCGAGGCCAGGCTCGCCGAGCTGACGAACACGAACGGCAGGTGGCGGTGCGCGCCGTGCCAGGTCGGGGTCGCGGTGTCGCCCAGCAACACCGCGGTATAGACGGCCAGCGGCGCCGCGAACACCGCGGCCTCCAAACCGGCCGGCCCCTCTACCGCCTGCAGCACGCCGCGCAGCGGGCCCAGCGGTAACCGCTGGTGAGTCAACCGATCCAGCTCGGCGGCCGCCACCACCGACGTGCCCGCGCCGAACCCCGACAGGATCCACGAGCCCAGGCTCATCGGCGACGTCAGCTTGATGGTGCGCAGCATGTTGACGAAACGCTCCGGACGGCCGAGGTCGCTGATCAGGGCCGCCGCACTCAACACGATCGCCCCCAGTGCCGCCAGCCGGGAGTTGCGCCGCAACACTTTTCGGCCGGTCAGTTGCGCGCCGGCGGCCAGCAGACCGGATCCCCCCGCCACACCGCCGAGAAACAGGTAGGCGGCGATCTCGTGTGACCACGGTGCGGGCTTGACCACCGGACGGCCGTAATAGGAGCTGAACTGCACATCGGGGACCATCGGCATCTCGCGGCCACCGTCACCACCGCCGCGGCGTCGGCGCTTACCGCCGCCGCGGCGCGGACCATCGGGCACCATGCTCATGAGCGTCCCCCGAGGAAGGCGACCGCCGCGGCGGCAAGCATGCCCGCCGCGGCCAGCGCCGAGCGCCTGAACATCGTCGGCAGGTCGGCGGTGCCCACCCGCGGATCGGGCGGCAGCCCGTACACCTCCGGTTCGTCGAGCAACAGGAAGACCGAGCCGGTACCGCCGACGCCGTCATGGGCGTTGGCGCCGTACAGCCGGGCCTCGGTGCGGCCCTGGGCATGCAGCTGGGCCACCCGCTGCCGGGCCCGCCGCACCAGCTCGTCGTGATCACCGAACCGGATGGACTGCGTGGGGCAGGTCTGCGCACAGGCCGGCGGCTGGCCGTCGACCAGCCGGTCGTAACAGAGCGTGCACTTCTGGGCGACCCCGGTGTTGGCCACCGGTTCGGGGTCTCGGGCGGTCTTCGGTGCGGCGGTTCCATCGGTGCGACGCTCGATCACCCCGAACGGGCAGGCCGGCACGCAGTTGCCGCAGCCGTTGCAGACGTCGGCCTGCACCACCACCGTGCCGAACTCGGTGCGAAACAGCGATCCCGTCGGGCACACATCCAGGCACCCCGCGTGGGTGCAGTGCTTGCAGACATCCGAGGACATCAGCCAGCGGAACTGGTCGGTGTCCGGCGGTGCGACATCCGCCTTGTCGCCGGGCATCTTCGGCAGGCCCAGGCTGATCAACTGCCGGCCGGAGTCGCGGGCCTCCTCGATGCGGTCACGGTTCTGTTCGATGAACGCCACATGCCGCCATGTGCTCGCGCCCAGCGCACCGGTGTTGTCGTAGGACGACCCGAGCAACTCCAGCGGGCCGTCTTGTGGATTGTGGTTCCACTCCTTGCACGCCACCTCGCAGGCTTTACAACCGATGCAGATCGAGGTGTCGGTGAAGAACCCCTTGCGCGGGTGTTCTGGCGACCACCGGGCGTCGGCGGCGGGGTCGGTCGGTCCGGACAGCTGGCCCATCAGTCCCGCCCTTCAGGATCGACAGCGGCATTGCCGGTCTCCGGTGTTGTGCCGGAACGGCTTTGATACTCCGAGATCAGGCGCAGCAGCGCCTCGCCTCGCGGACGCCGGCCCGGCTGGATATCGCACGAGCCGGCCTTGGACTCCTGGATCTGCACGTTGGGGTCCAGGGTCACTCCGAGCAGATCGTTGGCGGCGTCGCCGCTGACCACCGCGTCGCCGCCGACGCCCCAGTGGTAGGGCAGCCCGATCTGGTGCACCGTGTGGCCGCCCACGATCAGTGGCGTCATCCGGTCGGTGACCAGCACCCGTGCCTCGATCGCCGCCCGCGGCGAAATGATGGTGGCCCAGCCGAAGTTCTCCAGACCGCGCTCAGCCGCCAGCGCCGGGGAGACCTCGCAGAACATCTCCGGCTGCAGCTCGGCCAGGTACGGCAGCCAGCGGCTCATGCCGCCGGCGGTGTGATGCTCGGTGAGCCGGTAGGTGGTGAACACGTAGGGGTAGACATCGGCGCCCGGTTCCCCGGCGCTGGGTGCCGAAAGATTGTCCTTGCGGGGGAACGTGATTCGGGCGGGGTTGCGCTGTTGACGATAGACGGCGTTGGCGACCGGCGACTCCTGCGGCTCGTAGTGGGTGGGCAACGGCCCGTCCACCACGCCCTTGGGTGCGAACAGCCAGCCCTTTCCGTCGGGCTGCATGACGAACGGGTCGTCGCCGGCCAACGCATCCGGGCCGCCCAAGGCCGGATCCGGCCGAGCGCCCGGCGCGCGATCGACCACGAAGTCGGGTACGTCCTTGCCGGTCCAACGGCCGGCCGCCGCATCCCACCACACGTAGCGTTTGCGTTCGCTCCACGGCACCCCGTCCGGGTCCGCCGACGCGCGGTTGTAGAGGATCCGCCGATCGGCCGGCCAGGCCCAGCCCCACTCCGACTGGTTAGGGCTCGGCCCGCCGCGCGGCACGCGGCGGGCGGCACGGTTGACGCCGTCGGCGTACACCCCGGAATAGATCCAGCAGCCGGCGGCGGTGGAACCGTCGGCACGCAGCTCGGTGAAACCCGAGACACACCGACCGGCATCTGGACCGGTGAGCTGATGACCGTTGATCTCGGCGAGCACGAATTCCGGATCGGGATCACCGTGGGCGTCGACCGGGTAGTCCCAGACCAGGTCCAACAGCGGTCGGTCCCGCGGATCAGTCGACCCGGCGAGGTGCGCACGAATTCGGTTGCCCAGCTTGATGAAGAACTCCAGCTCACTGATGCAGTCCCCTGGCGGGGCGACGGCCTGATGGCGCCATTGCAGCAAACGTTGGGTCTGGGTGAACGTCCCGGCCTTTTCGACGTGGCTGGCCGCCGGCAGGAAGAACACCTCGGTCTCGTTGTCTTGCGCGCGCAGCTCGCCGGAGGCGATCTCCGGGCCGTCCTTCCACCAGGTGGCCGACTCGATCAGGTTCAGGTCCCGCACCACCAGCCACTTCAGGTGCGACATGCCCAACCGTTGTTGACGGCCGTTGGCCGAACCGACGGCCGGGTTCTGGCCGAGCAGGAAGTAGCCCTCCACTTCGTCGTTCAGCATTCCCGTCACGGCCTGATAGGTGCCGTGCGGTCCGGTCAGCCGGGGCAGGTAGTCATAAGCCCAGTCGTTGTCGGGGGTCGCGGCGTCCCCCCACCACGCCTTGAGCAGGCTGACCAGGTAGGCGTCGGCGTTGGCCCAAAAGCCCTTCTGGCTCTTCGCCCCAACGCGGTCCAGGTACTGGCGCAGGGTGTCGTCACGCCCGGCCTTGGGCATCGGCAGATAGCCGGGCAGCATGTCGTAGAGCGTGGGGATATCGGTGGAGCCCTGAATGCTGGCGTGCCCGCGCAGCGCCATGATCCCGCCGCCCGGTCGGCCCACGTTGCCCAGCAGCAGCTGCAGGATCGCGGCGGTGCGGATGTACTGGGCGCCCAGGGTGTGTTGGGTCCAGCCCACCGCGTAGGCGAAGCAGGTGGTGCGTTCGCGCCCCGAGTTGGCCGTGACAGCGGCCGCCAAGTAGTCGAACATCGTGGTGTCGATGCCACAGACGTCGCGGACGACCTCCGGTGTGTAGCGCGCGTAGTGCCGCTTGAGGATATGGAAAACCGTGCGAGGATGCGTCAACGTTGCGTCGGTGACCGGCGCGCCCGGCTCGTCGCATTCGTACGCCCAACTCGACGGGTCGTACTGCCCGGTCTGCGGGTCGAAGCCGGAGAACAACCCGCCCAGGTCCTCGGTATCGCGGAAGTCCTCACGGACCAGCGTCGCGGCATTGGTGTAGGCGAGCACGTAGTCACGGAACCACAGGTCGTGGGTGAGCACATGGTTGATCAGGGCGCCCAACAGCACCACGTCGGAGCCTGCTCGGATCGGAATGTGCTTGTCGCACACCGCCGACGTGCGGGTGAAACGCGGGTCGACGTGGATCACCACCGCGCCGCGGGCTTTGGCCTCCTCCACCCACTGGAACCCCACCGGGTGGCACTCGGCCATGTTCGAGCCCTGGATGACGATGCAGTCGGCATTCGCCATGTCTTGCAATGTTTGCGTCGCTCCACCGCGACCGAAGGAGGCTCCCAGACCGGGAACCGTGGCGGAGTGTCAAATACGAGCTTGGTTGTCGACCTGTATGACGCCCGCAGCGGTGAAGAGTTTCTTGATGACGTAGTTCTCTTCGTTGTCCAGCGTCGCGCCGCCCAGCGAGGCGATGCCCATGGTGCGCCGCAACGGCCGGCCGTCGGCATCATGGTCCTGCCATGCGTTACGTCGCGAGGCGATGAACCGCTCGGCCACCATGTCGATGGCGGTGTCCAGCTCCAGCGGCTGCCACTGCGTGGCGCGGGGAGCCCGGTAGAGCACGGTGATCTGCCGGCCGGGCGAGTTGACCAATTGTTCGCTGGCCGACCCCTTCGGACACAGGCGCCCCCGTGAGATCGGCGAATTCGGGTCGCCCTCGATCTGCACGACCTTCTCGTCCTTGACGTAGACGCGCTGGCCGCAGCCGACCGCGCAATACGGGCAGACGCTGCTCACCACGCGGTCGGCGGTAGCGGTTCGCGGCGCGATGCTGCGGGTGCGTTCGGAGGTGACCGCCGGCCCACGGCCGAACACGTCGCCGGTGCGCAGCTGCCGGATTACCGGCCACTCCAGGAATTTTCGCTGAACCATCCCTGCAGCGTAGTCCCGTGGTGCTCGCGCGACGCGCTGTTCCGCGGCAACCGGGCGCGCATGAGAACCCGACCCGGGATGATGGAGCGATGAGTCGGATAACGCAGCGTCGGCGGGTCAGCCGCCTGGTCGCAGGGGATGCGACGCAGCGGTCCGAGACGCTGGCGGTGGAGGAACCGCTGGAGATCCGGCTGGGCGGTGTCCCGCTCACCGTCACGATGCGCACACCCGGTTCGGATATCGAGCTGGCGCAGGGCTTCTTGCTCTCCGAAGGCATCATCGCAGGGCGTGACGACGTGGTGAGCGCGCGGTACTGCGGCGAGTCGGAGACCCCCAACACCTACAACGTGCTCGATGTGACGCTGGCGCCGCACGTGCCGCCTCCGGCGGTGGACATCTCCCGCAATTTCTATGCCACCTCGTCTTGCGGGATCTGCGGTAAAGCTTCATTGGACGCGGTACGCCTTGCCAGCCGGTACCACCCGGGCGACGACCCGGTCCACGTTTCCGCGGCGGAGCTGACCGCGATGCCCGATCAACTGCGAGCCGCGCAGGACGTTTTCGCCAGCACCGGGGGTTTGCATGCCGCGGCGCTGTTCGACGTCACCCACGGCGGCGCGATGTTGGTGGTGCGCGAGGACATCGGCCGCCACAACGCCGTCGACAAGGTGATCGGCTGGGCGCTCGAGCGGCACCGGATACCGCTGTCCGGGACGGTGCTGCTGGTGAGTGGGCGGGCATCGTTCGAGCTGACCCAGAAGGCGGTGATGGCCGGGGTGCCGGTCCTGGCCGCGGTCTCTGCGCCGTCGTCGTTGGCGGTCGACCTGGCGGTCGAATGCGGGCTGACGCTGGTCGCGTTCCTTCGGGGTGACTCGATGAATGTGTACAGCCGGGACGACCGCATCATCGGCTGATCGACAGTTCAGCTGCGCATCGCAATCGCGAGAAATCCTGGGCAAATGTGCCCGCAATCGCGGGCGATAACGGCTCATCTATGTTGCTTTTTCGATTTCAGGGATTAGTGTGACGAGACTGAGTAAACCCTGGTCGGAAACCCGAGGAGGTGCTCGATGGCCAGTCGCCGTCAGGACCGGAGTCGCCTGTTCGACAGGCGCCGGATCAGCGCCGGCGCCACGTCCGGAGCGTTCCTGATCGCCGCCGTAGCGCCGATCAGCCTCGCGCCGGCCGCACATGCCGATCTGTGGGATCTGTTCGTCGACCCGATCGCAGACGTCGTCGACGGCGGGCCGGCCGCCGATCCGTTCGGGGACTTCGGCGATCTGGGACTGGGCAGCGCCGAGGCCGGACCGCTCGACTTCTGGCAGTCGATCAACGACTCGCTGCAGGAATGGCTCACCAGTGCTTCGGGCATGCAGCTGGCCGAGATGATCAACCAACCATTTGTGTATCTGTTCGGGCGCGACCTGATCGGCAACGGCCTCGACGACTTCACCGACGCCAACACGTCGCTGTTCGGCAGCTCGGGCATGTTCGGTGACCTAGGTGACGGCGGGTTCCTGTTCGGCAACGGCGGGACCGGGGCCGCGGGCGAGGTAGGCGTGAACGACGGGGTCGGCTGGGCGGGCGGCTCGGCCGGGATGTTCGGCGACGGCGGCGACGGTGGTGCGGGTGCGGCGGGCGCGGCGGGTGGTGCCGGCGGCGCCGGCGGCAGCATGTTCGGCAACGGGGGCAATGGCGGCGCCGGTGGTGACTCCACCGGCATCGCGGTCCCCGGCGGTGACGGCGGCGCGGGCGGAAATGCCGGCTCCTGGTTCGGCAACGGCGGGAAAGGCGGTGACGGCGGCATCGGCTTGCTGGGCGTCCAAGGGGTGTCCGCTGGGGCCGGGAGCGCCGCCGGCAACGGTGGCGCCGGCGGTAATGGCGCGTCCCTGGGCTACGGCAACGGTGGTAACGGCGGTGCCGGCGGCGCAGGTGGCGACGGGGCCCCGGTGAGTGGCAGCGGAACCGGCGGCGGCGGCGGTGGCGGTGGCGGAGGAGGTGGCGGAGGCGGCGGCGCCTCGGGCACCAATACCGCGGGCGGCAACGGTGGTCGCGGTGGCGCGGGCGGCAGCGCCGCCCTGATATCGGGCAACGGCGGCAACGGTGGTGACGGCGGCAACGGCGGCTACGCCGGAATCAGAGGGCCCGACAGCCCCGGAGGCCAGGGGGGCGTCGGTGGCCAAGGCGGCGCGGGCAGCATCGGCGGGAGCAACGGCGAAGCCGGCACTACCGGGAACACACCGGGCAGCCATGGCGGCGGCGGTGGCGGATGCGTCCCCAACCCCGGTGGCGGCGGCCCGGGCGGCCCGGGCAGCGGTACCGGCTGTAACTCCTAGCGGGTCTCCGGCGTTGCCCAGTCGATCGCGGCGGCCATCACCCAACCGAGGATTCCGGCCACCAGGCCGCAGCCGAGGTGATACAGCGCCTTGTCGCCCAGGCCCACCATGCCCGCATGGTGACCGCCCACGAACCCGGTCGCAATCGGAACAGCAAGCGCGACAAGGTGTATCGGAGCCGCGGCCAGCGCGATCAGCCATCGGCGGGTCCGCACTGCCGGGTTGGTTGTCAGCAGGTACAGGAACGCCGCGGCGCCCAGGTAGCGAACCCCGGCCCAGGGGCCGGGCCCGGACTGCAGTAACACGGTGGCTGCCGTGGACGCCGCCCCCACCGCGAGCACCGTCTGAGGCCGTCGCGCGGTGAGCGTGACCGCTACCAGCAGGGTCAGCCACACCAGGCCGCGATGTCCGGGTAATCCCAGCGGCATCCGCATGTCGGACGCCCACGCGATCACCAGGGCAGCCGCGGCCGGGAAGGCGACATCGCGGGCCAGGGCCAGCCTGGACGGGCGCGGTGTGGTCCACGGCATCACGGTCATCGACCCAAGGTAGGCCTCGTCGACCGCGCCGCACAACCTCAATTGAGGGTCAGATAGCTGTGTGGACGCTTGAATACGTGGCGACGCCTGCCTACGGTCATGCACATGCGGTCATCTGCTGGGCGCCTGGTCGGACTGGGTTTGGCGGCGCTTGTCGTCGGCGCTGCCGTGGCGGGGTGCGCCGCCGACACCGATACCGACACGTCGACGGGGTATCACCTGGTGATCCGGCAGGACGGCCGAGTGCTGGACGAGTTCGATCTCGCCCGGCTCGGTGGTCTGCCGCAGACCGAGATCGCCACGCCGCAATCCCACGGAAGTCCCGTGCAGCGAGGCCCTGCGGTGCGCGCGGTTCTGGACGCGGCCGGCGCCACGGCCGTCCATAGCGTTCGGTTCGAAGGACGCGACCCGGCGCAGACGCTGACCGCCGCCGAGCTCACCGACCAGGTCGTGTTGAGCTTCACCAAACGCGACACCCTCAAGCTGGCGGGCGTCGAACTCGAGCGCGACCGGTGGGTTCGCGATGTCAGCACCGTGGTCGTCAACCCGTGACGGTCTTTGCCGGTGTCGATCTGCTGATCGGCATCGACGACACCGATGACCAGTTCAGTCCCGGTACCGGTCGGCGCGCTCGGGCGCTACTGCGGGAGTTGGCCGCTGCCGGGCTGGGAAGCGAGGCCGGGGCCACCCGGCATCAACTCCTCGTCGATGATCGCGTTCCCTACACCTCGCACAATTCCAGCGCCTGCCTGGCCTGGCGCAGCCCCGGCGCCGACCCGCACGCAGTGCGCGATCAGATCATCGACTTCGTCGCCGGATTCCTGGAACGGGTCTGCCCGCCGGCCGCCGATCCCGGTCTGGCGGTGGCGATTCCGACGGATGTGCCAGACGTCGGTCCACTGGTGGAGTTCGGTCGGCGGGCCAAACGAGAAGTGCTGCAGCGGGCGCAAGCCCGTCGTCTCGGCGATGAACTGGGTGTCCACGTGTCCGGTCACGGCGGCACGCAGGACGGGGTTCTGGGTGCCTTGGCGGCGGTCGGTCTGCAACTCTCCGGCGACGACGGGCTGTTCATCACGCTGCCCGGGTTGGGGAATCTGCCGACCGAGGCGACCGTCGACGAACTGCTGGCCAGTGTGCCCATCGACGACGTCCGTGACGGCAGCGACCGCCGTCCGGCCACGGGAGAAGTGATCGAGTTGGGCGACTGGGTCCGGCCCGTTCTGCTGGAGGGGCGCGCCGTGCTGCTACTGGACCGACCCCTGCGGTGCGCCGATGGCCGTCTTCGTTGGCGCACCGCGCCCCGGTCGGTGGTCAAGAAGCATTGAGGTGTATCCGCAGTTACGGTAACGATGATGTTCTGAGTAGGCATATCGTGACTGAAGCTGCGTCATTATTCCGCAGGTAGGGTTGGCGACGTACCGGCCGGAAGGGGGTTCCGCCATGGTCTTGGATGTTGTGCCCGAGGGCCTGGCTGCGACAAGCGCGGCGGTCGAGGCGATCGCCGCGGCGCTGGCGGTGGCACACGCGGCGGCGGCTCCGTCGATCACCGCGGTGGTAGCGCCGGCGATCGATCCGGTGTCGCTGCAGGCCGCGGCGGAACTCAGTGTGCAGGGCAGCGCGCATGGGGCGGTAGCTGCGCGCGGTACCGAGGTGTTGGGCCGCGCCGGGGTGGGGGTCGCTCAAGCCGGGGTCAACTACCAGGTCGCAGACACCGTGGCGGCGTCGGTGTTTCCGCGATAGCGGTGTGGTGATGTCGGCCCCAGCCACCTGGATGGCGGCCCCGCCCGAGGTGCACTCAGCAATGCTGAGCACCGGGCCGGGGCCGGGGCCGCTGCTTGCGGCGTCGACGGCGTGGGCGACATTGAGCAGTGAGTACCTCGCTGCCGCAAGTGATCTCACCGCCGTTCTCGGCGATTCCCAGCAGGTCTGGGCCGGTTCGACCGCCGATGCGTATGAGGCAGCGCATCTGCCCTATCTGGCCTGGCTGCAACTGGCCGGCACGCTCAGCGCCCGGACTGCCTCCCAGCACCAAGTAATCGCGACGGCGTACAGCAGCGCTCTGGCGGCCATGCCGACCCTCGCCGAATTGGCCGCCAACCACGCCGCCCACGCCGTGTTGGTGGCGACCAATTTCTTCGGGATCAACACCGCGCCGATCGCGCTCAACGAGGCCGATTACGCCCGGATGTGGACCCAGGCCGCCACCGTCATGAGCGCCTATCAGGCGACCACCGAGACCGCGCGCAGCTTGGGGCACACCAGTGGCAGCGCGCAAGCCGGGGCCGCGGCGGCCGGAGACGGTACGGGCGGCGGCGGTGGGGGAGGCAACGGCGGCAACAGCGGGGGCGGCGGCGGATCCTTCGAATTGCCGACGCCGGCCGAGATCTGGCAGATGCTCTTCGGGGCCGACGGTCAGCAGGTGCCCGGACAAGGCCAGCCGAACTGGAGTCCCGCGGAATTCCTGCAGAACCTGTCGAATTTCGTCAACGGCAGTGAGAAGGCGCTGGCCTGGCTGCAGCAGAACTTCCAAGGTGTGCTGACGCCCGCCCAGTGGTGGCAGCTGACGAGCTACTTCGTCGCATGGCAGACCTACCGCGCCGTCAACTGGACGCTGCGCAGCCTGCGCTTCCTGTTGCAACTTTCCCCGCTGCTGGCGGGCGTCGGGTTGAACCTGGCGATCGGCAGCCTGGCTGCGGTCGCGCCGCCGGCCGGCCTGGCCGGCTTGGCAGGACTGGCCGGCATCCCCGCACCGGCGGTCCCGGTGCCGGTACCGGCGGCCCCGGTTGCGATGCCACCGGTCATCCCCGTTGGCGCACCGGCGCCGAACCCTGCGACGGTGCCGGCTTCGGCAGCGCCCGCAGCCCCTGCGGCGACGCTGCCCGCCTCCGCTGCCTCCGCCGGCGCCGCGCCACCGCCACCACCGGCAGCGCCCCCGTTGATCGGCACCGAGGGTGCGTTCCACAGTTACCTGGTGGGCTGGCTTCCCTCGACGCAGAACGCCGCCGGAAGGGCGGGTGCGAAGTCGGCCCGGCCTGCCGCAGGTGTTGCGGCCGCCGCGACGATAGGCGAACCGGCGACCGGCGCGGCGCGACACGGCGGCCGTCGGCGCGGCAGGCTGATCGACCCCGGCTACCGTTACGAATACCTCGAGGACGACGACGCGGGTCGCGAACCGGACCGTGCGTCGCAGGCCCGCTACAGCACAACGGGCTTCACGGGGACGCTCGGCAAACCCGGCCTGGCACGGGCCGCCGGTCTGGCGGGCTTGACCGGAGACGAGTACGGCGGAGGCCCCACCCTGCCGATGTTGCCCACCTCCTGGGACGGCCAGGACGACGTCCCGCCCGCTAAATAAGTTAATCCGCATTCGCGGCTGCTAATCAGATTAAAAGTACGTATAACGAGGTAATTGTCGTAGCATTGGTCCTCAGTTATTGCCGGACTGACTCCGCCGGCGTTCTGGTCCGGGAGTGCAGCAGCCGCTCTCAACGATGCGAGCAACAGGCGGTCGTGGCCTCCATGGAACCCGAGCGGCGCGGGCCACGACTAATCGATAGTTGAGAGAGGAGCGCGGGGATGAGTCTGTTGGATGCGCATATTCCGCAGTTGGTGGCGTCGGAGTCGGCGTTTGGTGCCAAGGCGGCATTGATGCGGTCGACGATGGCGCAGGCGGAGCAGGCGGCGATGTCGGCGCAGGCGTTTCATGTGGGTGAGGCGGCTGCGGCGTTTCAGGGGTCGCACGCCCGGTTTGTGGCGATGGCGGCGCGGGTGAATGCGTTGCTGGATATGGCGCAGGTGAATCTGGCGGATGCCGGTTCGACATATGTGGCGGCTGATGCGGCTGCTGCGTCTGGTTACACCGGGGTTTAGGGAGGGTTTGTCTGATGTCGCAGATTATGTACAACTACCCGGCGATGTTGGCCCATGCGGCTGAGATGAATGGGTATTCGGGCACGTTGCAGGCTGTGGGTGCTGATATTGCCAGTGAGCAGGCGGCGTTGTCGGCGGCGTGGCAGGGCGATACGGGAATGACGTATCAGGCGTGGCAGGCGCAGTGGAATCAGGCGATGGAGGAGTTGGTGCGGGCCTATCACGCGATGGCCACCACCCATGAGACCAACACCTTGATGATGAACGCGCGCGACACCGCCGAAGCCGCCAAGTGGGGTTAGCGGAGCGCAAGCTCTGGCCTGGCATGGCCGGTTCCGGCCGCATTCGGCGGGCCTTCCAGCGCGCTCACGTCGGCGTAGGGTCCCTGGAATGCCTCTAATGCGTAGTGAAGGTGACAGCTGGGACATCACCACGAGCGTCGGTTCGACGGCCTTGTTCGTGGCCACCGCCCGGGCGCTGGAAGCGGCCAAACCCGACCCGGTGGCCGTCGATCCGTATGCGGAGTTGTTCTGCCGGGCCGCCGGCGGGGACTGGGCGGCCGTGCTGGACGGCAACCTGCCCGACCACGAGTTGTTGTCCAGTGAATTCGGGCAGCACTTCGTCAACTTCCAGGGTGCGCGCACCCGCTACTTCGACGAATACTTCAGTGGTGTCATAGAGGCCGGGGTGCACCAAGTGGTGATTCTGGCGGCCGGGTTGGACTCCCGTGCCTTCCGGTTGCCCTGGCCGGACGGAACAACGGTCTTTGAGTTGGACCAGCCGCAGGTGCTCGGCTTCAAGAGTTATGTGCTGTCGCAGCGCGGCATCCGTCCCACGGCCGAGCGGCGTGAGGTCGCCGTCGACCTGCGTGAGGACTGGCCCCGGGCGCTGCGTGATGCCGGTTTCGATCCGACGCGTCCCTCGGCATGGATCGCCGAAGGGCTGTTGATCTACCTGCCTGCTGTCGCGCAGGAGCAGCTGTTCGCCGGTATCGATGGCCTTGCCGCTTCGGGTAGCCACGTCGCGGTCGAGGACGGCATCCCGATGCCTCCGGACGCATATGAAGCCGCGGTTGCGGCCGAAGTCGAGGCAGGCGACGACACCCGCAATTTCCATCGGCTGGTCTACAACGAGCAGCACGCTCCGGCGGATCAGTGGTTCGGCGCTCGCGGCTGGACCGCGTCGGTGACGCCCCTGGCGTCTTGTCTGCAGGGGTTGGGTCGCCCCGTGCCGGAGCCCGACAGTCCAGCCGGTCAGATGATCCTGCGGAACTCGCTGATGTGGGCAGTCAAGAGGTAGTGGCGGTCGGGACCGCCGGGGGGGGTGAACCGTTGTGGAAGACGAAACCGGCATGCGGTAGCGTGCGGGATAATCGAAAATGATTTTCAATAAGGAGTCGGTGATGGGTTGGAACGACGTGGGCGTGCCAACGTCCCGTTTGTGGGCTGCGAAGCCGCCTGCGGGAGTGATGGAAGTCGCCTGCCGATCGTCTCGATCGATCTCGACAGTTAGCTTATGCAATGCTAACTTCAGCCGGGTTGGTGCAGTCAAAAACAGTGAAGGGGCGAGCCACGCATGAATAACGGTGATGCGGCTCTGCTCACCCCGCAAGCACGGGTCGACGAGGATACGGTCAGCCGGTTTGCCACCTGCTGCCGCGCCCTTGGTATCGAGGTTTACCAGCGGAAACGTCCTGCCGACCTGACAGCGGCGCGCGCTGGATTCGCGGCGCTCACCCGGGTAGCGCATGAGCAGTGCGACGCCTGGATCGGCCTGGCCGCCGCCGGCGATCAGTCGCCGCGGGTGCTGGCCGCGATCTCCCAGACCGTCGCCGGCGCCGGCGCCCTGCAGCGGCGCCTGGATCTGCAGCAGGGTGCGCTCGGGTTCCACTACGACACCGGGCTGTACCTGAAACTGCGCGCCACCGAAGCCGACGACTTCCACCTCGCTCACGCGGCGCAGCTGGCGATGGCCGGTCGGTGCGCCGAGGCGAACGCGGTGGTCGCCGAGATCGCCCAGCGGCGTCCCGACTGGAATGACGTTCGTTGGATGGCGATCGCGGTGAACCACCACGCCGGGCGCTGGTCGGACATGGTCAAGCTGCTGACTCCGATCGTCAACGACCCCGACCGCGACGAGTTGTTCACCCACGCCGCCAAGATCGCCCTGGGGATCGCGCTGGCTCGGCTGGGCATGTATGCCCCGGCGTTGTCTTACCTGGAGGAGCCGGAAGGTCCGATCGCGGTCGCGGCCACCGACGGGGCCTTGGTCAAGGGTCTGATCCTGCGGGCCCAAGACGATGAGGAATCCGCGGCCGAAGTGCTGCAGGACCTTTATGCGGCCAACCCGGAGAACGAGCAGGTTCAGCACGCCTTGTTGGACCACAGCTTCGGGATCGTCACGACCACCGCGGCCCGGATCGAGGCCCGGACCGACCCGTGGGACCCCGACACGGAGCCGAGCGCCGAGGACTTCGTCGACCCGTCCGCCCATGAACGCAAGGCCGAACTGCTGGCCGAAGCGGAGCGCGAACTCGGCGAGTTCATCGGGCTGTCCGAGGTCAAGAACCAGGTACAGCGGCTCAAGAGCTCGGTGGCCATGGAAGTGGTGCGCAAGCAGCACGGTTTGGCCGTCGGCCAGCGCACCCATCACCTGGTCTTCGCCGGCCCTCCCGGGACCGGTAAGACCACCATCGCTCGTGTGGTGGCGAAGATCTATTGCGGCCTGGGCCTGCTGAAGAAAGAGAACATCAAAGAGGTGCACCGTGCCGACCTGATCGGTCAGCACATCGGTGAGACCGAGGCTAAGACCAACGCCATCATCGACAGTGCGCTTGATGGCGTGCTGTTCCTCGACGAGGCCTACGCCTTGGTGGCTACCGGCGCCAAGAACGACTTCGGTTTGGTGGCCATCGACACCCTGCTGGCGCGGATGGAGAACGACCGCGACCGGCTGGTGGTGATCGTCGCCGGTTACCGGGCTGACTTGGACCGGTTCTTGGACACCAATGAAGGTCTGCGGTCACGTTTCACCCGCAGCATCGACTTCCCGTCCTACCAGCCGCCGGAGCTGGTCGAGATCGCGCACAAGATGGCCGAGCAGCGCGACAGCCGTTTCGAGCAGGCCGCACTCGAAGACATGGAGGCGCTGTTCGGTCAGCTGGCCGAGGCGACGCACCCCGACGCCAACGGCGTGGCCCGGCGCAGCCTGGACATCGCCGGTAACGGCCGCTTTGTGCGAAACGTCGTCGAACGCTCCGAGGAAGAGCGCGAATTCCGGCTTGACCATTCCGAACAGTCCGGCACCGGGCTGTTCACCGATGAGGAGCTCATGACCATTACGACCGAAGACGTTCGTAACTCGGTGGCGCCGTTGCTGCGTGGCCTTGGCCTGGAGGCCAAGGCATGAGCGCGGCTCAGTCCGACCGGTCCGATGACGAGCGGCGCTCGTTCGCCTCGCGTACCCCGGTCAACGAGAATCCCGACCGGGTCGAATACCGGCGTGGCTTCGTCACCAAGCACCAGGTCAGCGGCTGGCGATTCGTCATGCGGCGCATCGCCTCTGGCGTAGCCCTGCACGACACCCGGATGCTCGTGGAGCCGCTGCGCTCCCAAGCGCGGGCAGTGCTGATGGGTCTGCTGGTGCTGGCCACGGTCGCGGGCGGTTGCTTCGTCTTCACCCTGATCTGGCCCAACAGTGCGGCCAACAACGACCCGGTGTTGGCGGACAAGTCCACCTCCGCGCTGTATGTGCGGGTCGGCGACCAGCTGCACCCGGTGCTGAACCTGACCTCCGCGCGGCTGATCGCCGGTCGGCCGGTCAACCCGACCGTGGTGAAAAGCACTGCGCTGGACAAGTTCGCCCGCGGCAACCTGATCGGCATTCCGGGAGCCCCGGAACGCATGGTGCAGAGCAGCGCCCGTGACGCCGATTGGACGGCGTGCGACTCGGTGACCGGTTCGACTGCCGGGGTCACGGTGATCGGCGGGCCGTTGTCCTACAGCGGTTCTCGCGCCGGTGCGCTGGACGCGCAGCATGCGGTGCTGGCCGACAACGGTGCCGGTGCTTGGCTGCTGTGGGACGGCAAGCGCAGTCGAATCGATCTGTCCGACCACGCCATCACCGGAGCCCTGGGTCTCGGCGAGCGCGGTTCGGCAGTGCCCACCCCGCGCCCGATCGCCACGGGGTTGTTCAACGTGATTCCGGAGGCGCCCGCGCTGGTGGCGCCGGTGATCCCCGGCGCCGGCGGCAAGCCGACATTCGACCTGCACGCGGCCGCGCCGGTGGGCGCAGTTGTGGCGGCACACTCCCTGGACGGCAACTCCGACGGCACCCTGCGCTACTACGCGGTGCTCGAAGACGGGTTGCAGCCGATTTCTGGGGTGGTGGCGGCGGTGTTGCGTAATTCTGATTCGCAGGGTTTGGATCGGCCGCCGGTGTTGGGTGCTGATGATGTTGCGCGGTTGCCGGTTTCGCGGTTGTTGGATGTGTCGCGTTTTCCGGAGCAGCCGGTGAAGGTGGTTGATGCGGTGTCGGCTCCGGTGACGTGTGCGCATTGGAGTAGGCCTGCGGGGGCGTCGACGAGTTCGTTGTCGTTGTTGTCGGGTTCGACGTTGCCGTTGCGTGAGGGTGTGCGGACCTTGGATTTGGTGGGTGCGGGTGTGGGTGGCACTGCTGCACGCGTCGCGCTGGCCCCGGGGTCGGGTTACTTCGCCCAGAGTGTCAACAGTGATCCGGCGGCCAACGCCAATGCGGGCCCGCTGTTTTGGATCTCGGATACCGGTGTGCGGTATGGCATCAACACCGAGGCCGGCACCAATGGTGGCGACGGAGACACGGTGTCTGCTCTTGGTTTGAGTGAGCCGGCGTTGCCGGTTCCGTGGTCGGTGTTGTCGCAGTTTGCTGTTGGTCCGACGTTGTCGCGTGGTGATGCGTTGTTGGCGCATGACGGGTTGGCGCCCGATGGGCGTGCGGGTCGTCGTGTGGCGTCGGAGTTGGGTGGCGTTTCTAGTGTTGGGGAGTCCCGATGAGTCGTTTGATTTTTGAGGCCCGTCGTCGGCTTCCGGTGCCGCCTGTTGATCGGGGCACGATCACCGTTGAGCCGCCGCCGGAGTTGCCGCGGTTGGTTCCGGCGTCGTTTTTGCAGCGGGCGTTGCCGGTGGTGATTGTGGTGTTGATTGTGGGCATGGTGATTGCCATGGTCGCGACGGGGATGCGGTTGGTGTCTCCGGTGATGTTGTTCTTCCCGTTTGCGTTGTTGGTGGCGGCGGCGGGGATTTATCGGGGTGGGGATAAGAAGGCCCGCACGGTTGAGGTGGATGCTGAGCGGGCGGATTATCTGCGGTATTTGTCGGTGGTTCGGGACAATATTCGGGGGTCGGCGGCGAAGCAGCGGGCGGCGGCGGAGTGGTCGCATCCGGATCCGGAGGATTTGGCGGCGGTGCCGGGTTCGCGTCGGCAGTGGGAACGCGATCCGCATGATGAGGATTTCTTGGTGGTGCGCACGGGCCGGCATGCGGTGGCGTTGGCCAGTGCGGTGCGGGTGAGCGACACTGCGGATGAGATTGATTTGGAGCCGGTGTCGCACAGTGCGTTGCGCAGCCTGCTTGACACTCAGCGCACGGTGCGTGATGTGCCGGTGGGTGTGGATGTGACGAAACTGTCGCGGGTCACGGTGCTCGGTGAGGGCGATGATGCGGCCGCCGAGGTGCGGGGTGCGTTGCGGGCGTGGGTGGCCCAAGCTGTGAGCTGGCATGACCCGACGATGTTGGGGGTGGCGGTGGCGTCGCCGGAGTTGGAGTCGGCGGCATGGAGCTGGTGCAAGTGGTTGCCGCACACTGATATCGCCGGCCAGGCTGATGGGGTGGGCCCGGCCCGCTATCTGGCGGGCAGTGGTGAGGAACTGGCGGCATTGTTGGGCCCGGTGCTGGCGGCACGCCCGCCGTTTACCGGTGAGGCCGGTGAGTCCGGGCGGCATCTGTTGGTGATCATCGATGACCCCGATTTTGATGTGGCGGCTTCGGTGTTGGGTTCGGCCCGTGCCGGAGTGACCATTGTGCAGCGCGGTGCGGTGGCCCCGAGCCGGGAGCAGTATTCCGATCCCGAACGCCCGATTCTGCGGATCACCGCGGGTGGGGTGGCGATTGATCGGTGGCAGTCGGGGGGCTGGGCGCGTTATGTCGATGCCGCCGATTCGTTGGGTGCTGCGGAGGCGGCGCATCTGGCGCGGCGCTTGTCCCGCTGGGATTCGAACCCGACGCATGCCGGGTTGCGTTCGGCCGGCACCCGCGGGGCCACCTTCACCACACTGCTGGGCATCAATGATGCTTCCCGCCTGGATGTGCCGGCGTTGTGGTCGCCGCGTAGCCGTGAGCAGGAGTTGCGGGTCCCGATCGGGGTGACCGCGACCGGCGAACCACTGTTCTTCGATCTCAAGGATGAGGCCGAGGGCGGGATGGGTCCGCACGGGTTGATGATCGGGATGACCGGATCCGGTAAGTCGCAGACGTTGATGGCGATCTTGTTGTCGTTGTTGACGACGCATTCGGCGGATCGGTTGATCGTGATCTACGCCGACTTCAAGGGGGAGGCCGGCGCGGATATCTTCCGGCATTTCCCGCAGGTCGTCGCGGTGATCTCGAACATGGCCGAAAAGCGCTCGTTGGCGGATCGGTTCGCGGACACGTTGCGTGGTGAGGTGGCGCGGCGGGAGTTGTTGCTGCGCGAGGCGGGCCGGGCGGTGCAGGGCAGTGCGTTCAATTCGGTGACCGAGTATGAGGCGGCGATCGCCGCCGGCCATGATCTGGCGCCGATCCCGACCTTGTTCATTGTGGCTGATGAGTTCACCTTGATGTTGGCTGATCATCCCGAGTATGCCGAGTTGTTCGACTATGTGGCGCGTAAGGGCCGCTCGTTCCGGATCCATATTCTGTTTGCGTCGCAGACCTTGGATGTCGGCAAGATCAAGGACATCGACAAGAACACCTCGTACCGGATCGGCCTGAAAGTCGCGAGTGCGAGTGTGTCTCGGCAGATCATCGGGGTCGAGGACGCCTATCACATCGAGTCGGGCAAAGAACATAAGGGTGAGGGCTTTTTGGTGCCGGCTCCGGGGGCGGCGCCGATCAAGTTCCGCTCTACCTATGTCGATGGGATTTATGACCCGCCGCGGGCGTCGCGGGCGGTGGTGATGCATGCGTTGCCTGAGCCGAAACTGTTCACCGCCGCTGCGGTCGACGCCGGGCAGGACACCACCGTCATCGAGGCCCCGGAGGAGGTGTTGGGTCCGCCGCGCAAGCTGATCGCCACCATTGGGGATCAGTTGGCCAACTACGGCCCCCAGGCCCCGGCGTTGTGGTTGCCGCCCCTGGATGAGCCGATCCCACTCGCCACGACGTTGGCCGAGGCCGGGATTGGAGCCCAGCAGTTGCGGTGGCCGTTGGGTCAGATCGACAAGCCCTTTGAGATGCGCCGGGATCCGCTGGTCTTCGATGCCCGTTCGGCGTCGGGGAACCTGCTCATTCACGGTGGCCCCAAATCCGGTAAGACCACCGCGTTGCAGACGTTCATCCTGTCGGCGGCGAGCCTGCATTCGCCGCGGGAGGTGAGTTTCTACTGCCTCGATTACGGCGGCGGGCAGTTGCGGGCCCTGGAGGGGTTGGCGCATGTGGGCAGTGTCGCCTCGGGGTTGGAACCCGAGAAGATCCGCCGCACCTTCGGCGAACTCGAACAACTGTTGACCGCACGCCAGCAGCGTGAAGCGTTCCGTGATGGCAGCATCGGTTCGCTCAACGACGGCTACGGGGAAGTCTTTTTGGTCATCGACAACCTGTATGCGTTCAGCCGCGACAACACTGACCAATTCAACACGCGTAACCCGCTGTTGGCTAAGGTCACCGAACTGGTCAACGTCGGCCTGGCCTACGGCATCCACGTGGTGGTGACCACGCCGAGCTGGCTGGAAGTCCCGCTGGCCATGCGCGACGGGCTCGGCCTGCGCCTGGAACTCAAACTCCACGATGCCCGCGACAGCAACGTGCGGGTCGCCGGGGCCCTCACCCGCCCGGCCGAAGCGGTGCCGGCCAACCAGCCGGGTCGGGGTTTGACGATGGCCGCCGAGCACTTCCTGATCGCGGCACCCGACCTGGGCCAGATCGAGGCGATCAATGCGCGTCATCCCGGGTTGGCGGCGCCGCCGGTGCGGTTGTTGCCGACCAACCTGGCCCCCGAAGAAGTCGGTGTGGCCTATCCCGCTATCGATCATGTGGTGATCGGGGTGCGTGAAGAGGACCTGGCCCCGGTGCAGGTGGACTTCACCACCAACCCGCTGCTGCTGGTGCTCGGGGACGCCAAATCCGGCAAGACCACCTTGCTGCGGCACATCATCCGCACAGTGCGGGATCACTCCACGGCCGATCAGGTGGCGTTCACCGTCATCGACCGGCGCCTGCACCTCGTCGACGAACCCCTGTTCGCCGACAATGAGTACACCGCGAATGTGG
The DNA here is from genome assembly GCF_046250075.1 of Mycobacterium sp. SMC-14. Lineage (NCBI taxonomy): Bacteria > Bacillati > Actinomycetota > Actinomycetes > Mycobacteriales > Mycobacteriaceae > Mycobacterium > Mycobacterium sp. SMC-14. The sequence continues at coordinate 312,051 of NZ_CP176429.1, forward strand.
ATCGGGTCATCCCTGCCATGCTCGGGCTCTCAGCGTTGATCGGATCACGCCGGCCCCCGGCAGGATTGTCGGCGGCGGATCTGGCCAGCTGGAGCTATGAAGGCCACACCCATTACCTGATCATCGATGATGTTGATGCCATCCCCGACACCCCGGCCCTCACGGGCCCGTATGCCGGGCAGCGGCCGTGGACCACCCTGATCGAACTGCTCTCCCAAGCAGGCGATCTCGGATTGCGGGTCATCGTCACCGGACGGGCCACCGGCTCCGCACACGCCCTGATGACCAACCCGCTACTGCGGCGGCTCAACGACCTGCAAGCCACCACCCTGATGCTCTCAGGTAACCCCGCCGACAGCGGCAAAATCCGCGGCCAACGCTTCGCACGCCTGCCCGCAGGACGAGCAATCCTACTAGCCGACAACGACGAACCCACCTACCTACAACTAGTCAACCCGACATTCAGTGAAACCTTGACGCGCTGATGCGCATCGAATTGGGGAAGGGGAAATTGTCATGACGCTCAATGTCGTTCCGGAAGGTCTCGCCGCCGCCAGTGCAGCGGTCGAGGCATTGACTGCCCGTCTGGCTGCCGCGCAGGCCAGTGCCGCACCGCTGATCACCGCGGTGGTTCCGCCGGCGGCCGACCCGGTGTCGCTGCAGACCGCTGCCGGTTTCAGTGCGCAGGGCAGTGAGCACGCCGCGGTGGCCGCTCAGGGCGCCACCGAGTTGGGCCGCGCCGGTGTCGGTGTCGGTGAGTCTGGTGTCAATTACGCCGCCGGTGATGCCGCTGGTGCGTCGACATACTTCTTGGGCACGCGCGGCTGATGTTTTCCGCCCCGGTCTGGATCGCCTCCCCGCCGGAGGTGCATTCAGCATTGCTGAGCAGCGGCCCCGGAGCGGGTCCGTTGTTGTCGGCTGCCGGGGCGTGGAATTCACTGAGCGTCGAGTACGCCTCAGTGGCAGACGAACTCACCGCAGTGCTCGGTGCAGTGCAGGCCGGCGCATGGCAGGGACCCAGCGCCGAGCAGTACGTGGCCGCGCACGCGCCGTATCTGGCGTGGCTGGGCCAGGCCAGCGCGGACACCGCCGGGGTAGCGGCGCAGCACGAGGTGGCCGCCACGGCGTACACCAGCGCGCTGGCGTCCATGCCGACACTGGCCGAATTGGCCACCAATCACATGACGCACGGGGTGCTGGTCGCCACCAACTTCTTCGGGATCAACACAATCCCGATCGCGCTCAACGAAGCCGACTATGTCCGGATGTGGATCCAGGCGGCCACCACGATGAGCACCTATCACACAGTGTCCGGTGCGGCCCTGGCGTCGGCGCCACGCTCGGTGGAAGCTCCGCCGGTGGTCAAGTCTGATTCGGCGCTGCCCGCCGACGACACCTCTTCGGGCTCCGGGGATTTCTGGACGGACCTGTGGAACCAATTGGTCCGGCTGTTCGAAGATCCGATCGGAACCATCAGGGCCATACTCGCCAACCCGTCGGCCTGGTTCCCGCTGTTGTTCTTCATCGCCTACGAGGCGTTCTTCATCCCCTTCGGCTGGACGTTCTGGTCGGTACTGCTCAGCTCGCCGTTCCTCTTGATGGGGATCGCAATCGGCGTGGTGAACGCGCTGTTGGCGGACGACATGGGGGAGCCAGTGCCTGCCGCCGTAAAGCCGACGCCAGTCATGGTGCGCGGTGAACAGGCCCTCCCGCTGCCCGCGGCGGTGGGTGTCGGATCGGGCACGGTCCCGGCTGCGGGAGGACCGGCAGCCGCTGGTGCGCCGGCGGCCGGTGCGGCCCCAGGCGCGGTCCCCGGAACCCCGCTGCTCGCCTATTTGGTTGCGGGAGCACACCCCGGGAACAGCTTCGGTCCGACCCTGACCGATCGGGAACGTGGAAAGGCTCCCGCGGAAGGTATCCCCGCGGCCGCGGCGGGAGTGCGGTCGGCGACCCGCGAGAGTGCCCGGGCGCGACGCCGCAAGCGTGCGGTCATGCGAGACCATGCCGACGAGTTCATGGATCTGGATTCGGGCCCCATCAGCGGCCCGGCCGACGCTGCCGCGGTGGGTTCGGATCGGGGAGCCGGCGGCCTGGGCTTCACCGGGACGGTAGGCAAGCGCGGCACCGCAATGGCGTCTGGCCTTGCCACGATGGCCGGCGACGGGTTCGGTCGCGGGCCAAGCATGCCGATGTTGCCCGATACCTGGGGCGAGAAAGATCTTGGCGACTCCGCTGGGGAGTCGGAATCGGAACCGAAGTAGAAGTCAGGAAAGGAGTGCAGCGATGAGTATGTTGGATGCGCATATTCCGCAGTTGGTGGCGTCGGAGTCGGCGTTTGGTGCCAAGGCGGCATTGATGCGGTCGACGATGGCGCAGGCGGAGCAGGCGGCGATGTCGGCGCAGGCGTTTCATGTGGGTGAGGCGGCTGCGGCGTTTCAGGGGTCGCACGCCCGGTTTGTGGCGATGGCGGCGCGGGTGAATGCGTTGCTGGATATGGCGCAGGTGAATCTGGCGGATGCCGGTTCGACATATGTGGCGGCTGATGCGGCTGCTGCGTCTGGTTACACCGGGGTTTAGGGAGGGTTTGTCTGATGTCGCAGATTATGTACAACTACCCGGCGATGTTGGCCCATGCGGCTGAGATGAATGGGTATTCGGGCACGTTGCAGGCTGTGGGTGCTGATATTGCCAGTGAGCAGGCGGCGTTGTCGGCGGCGTGGCAGGGCGATACGGGAATGACGTATCAGGCCTGGCAGGCGCAGTGGAATCAGGCGATGGAGGAGTTGGTGCGGGCCTATCACGCGATGGCCACCACCCATGAGACCAACACCTTGATGATGAACGCGCGCGACACCGCCGAAGCCGCCAAGTGGGGCTGACCCCAGTGATCCGCTCGATGAGGGAAGGCCGTGATGGGGACTGAACCCAACGCGGCCGAACTGACCGTCGAGCAAGCCTGGTACATCGCGGAAACCGTTGGTGCCGGGTCTTTTCCGTGGGTTTTGGCAATCACCATGCCCTACACGGACGCCGGGGAGCGGGGCGCGTTCATGGCGCGCCAGCGCGAGGAGCTCACCCGGATGGGAGTTGTCTCGCCTGAGGGCACGGTCAATCCGGCTGTGGCCGAATGGATCCGGGTGGTGTGCTTCCCGGACCGGTGGCTGGACCTGCGTTATGTGGGTTCGGCCGCCGGCGGGGCTCCCGAGATGTTGCGCGGTATCGTGGCGCGCCGCGACCAGAACACCGGCAAACCCGGCCGGACGGTGGTGGCACTGCGCAATGCGCAACTGGTCACGTTCACCGCGATGGATATCGACGATCCGCGTCTGCTGGTCCCGGTACTCGGAGCAGGCCTGCGGCAGCGCCCACCGGCCCGGTTCGACGAGTTCACCCTGCCGGCCCGGGTAGGCGCGCGCGCCGACGAGCGGCTGCGTGCCGGTGCTCCACTCGCCGAAGTGCTTGACTACCTGGGTATTCCCGCCTCGGCGCGGCCGATCGTGGAGTCGGTGTTCAGCGGGCCACGCAGCTACGTCGAGGTTGTCGCGGGCTGCGCGCGGGACGGCCGGCATAGCACCACTGAGGTCGGGATGAGTCTGGTCGACACCGATGCGGGCCGCATCCTGGTCACCCCGTCGCAGGCCTTCGACGGCGAGTGGGTGTCGACCTTCCGGCCAGGAACCGACTTTGCGACTGCTGTCGCGATCGAACAGTTGACCGCCACCCTGCCCGAGGGCACATGGTTCCCCGGTCAGCGACTGTCCAGAGATTTCACCACCCAGCTGTCCTAAAAACAGCGAGAAGAACGTCCTAGCAGAGAAAAAGAATAGGGAACACCAATGACCGAAGCCCCGGTGCTGACCAGCGCCGTCATGCCGATTGTCCGCATCGCGGTTCTGGCCGACAGCCGGCTGACCGAGATCGCCGTGCCCGCGGAGTTGCCGCTGCGCGAAATCCTGCCTGCGGTGCAACGCCTGGTGGCCCCGGATGCCGGCGACGATGCCGAGCCGGCTGCCGGTGCCACCACCCGGCTGAGCCTGGCGCCGGTCGGCGGCGCACCGTTCAGTCTGGACGCCAGCCTGGACACCGTCGGGGTCGTGGACGGTGACCTGCTGGCGCTGCGTCCTGTCCCGGTCGGTCCTGCGGCGCCGGGCATCGTCGAGGACATCGCCGATGCTGCCGTCATCTTCTCAGCGTCTCGTCGTAACCCCTGGGGCGCCAAGCACATTCAACGCGCTGCGTTGGCCGCCGGGACGGGGCTGATCCTCGCCGCCACCGGGCTGGCCGCCGCGCACCGTGCAGTCACCGGTGAACCGGCCGGCCTGTTCGCCGCAGGGGCCATCGCCCTGCTCACGGTGCTCGCTGCGCTGCTGTGCCGCACGCGGTCGGCCGAAGCCGCACTCACCCTGTCGATTGCGGCACTGGTCCCGCTTGCCGCGGTGGGCACCCTGGCGGTGCCTGGGCAGTTCAGTCCGGCCCACGTGGTGCTGGGCGCGGCCGCGGTCAGCGCATGGTCGCTGATCAGCCTGATCTTGCCGCCGGGCGGTCGTGGCGAGCGCGGGATCGCGTTCTTCACCGCCGCAGTGGTTGTCGGCGTCGGGGTGCTGGCGGCGGCCGCCGTCAAGACTTTCTGGGAACTGCCGCCTCTCACCGTCGGCGCTGGCCTGATCACTGCGTCTCTGCTGCTGACCGTTGCCGCACCGCAGGTTTCGGCGTTGTGGGCGCGGCTGCCGTTGCCGGTGATCCCGGCGCCGGGCGACCCGACCCCGTCGGCGCTGCCGGAGAGCGTGCTTGCGGATCTGCCCCGCCGGGTCCGTGTCACTGACGCCCACCAGACCGGCTTCATCGCCGGCTCGGTGCTGCTCGCTGTGCTTGGTTCGGTCGCCATCGCCTTTGCACCTGAAGGGCTTTCGGGCTGGGCGTGGTACGTCGTCGCGGGTATCGCGGTGGCCTCGGTGCTGCGGGCCCGGGTGTGGGACTCGGCGTGGTGCAAGGCGTGGCTGCTCGCCGAGCCGCACCTGACCGCGATCGTGCTGCTGGTCGGCTACGCGGCCACCGGCCGGTATGCGGCTGCCTTCGGTGCCGTGCTGGTCTTGGCCGCCTTGGTGGCGGTGTGGGCGGTGGTCTCCTTGAGCCCGTCCGTGGCGTCGCCGGAGAGCTACTCGCTGCCGGTCCGCCGCCTGGTGGGCTTCTTGGCTTCGGGTGTCGACGCCTCCTTGATCCCGGTCATGGCCTACCTGGTCGGTATTTTCGCCTGGGTTCTGTCTCGATGACCGTTGCCGTTCAACACAGTCGGAGCCGATCGGCGATCCGCGGAGCCGGCGTCGCGATGCTGGCCGCCTTGCTGACCAGCTCGCCGGCGTTGGCCATCACCCCGCCGACGGTCGACCCGACGGTGCCGCCGCCCAGCGGGGCACCCGGACCCGTCGCTGCGATGGAACAGCGCAGCGAGTGCATCAGCTCGGGTTTGATGCCGGGCAGCAACCTGAGCTCCGCGACGGCCGGACAGCGCATGCTCGACCTGCCCGCCGCGTGGCAGTTCTCCCGCGGCGAGGGCCAGACAGTGGCCGTCATCGACACCGGCGTCCGGCCGGGCCCGCGACTGGGCGCGGTGGACGCGGGCGGCGACTACATCGGCACCACCGACGGCCTGACGGACTGCGACGGGCATGGAACCCTGGTTGCCGGGATCGTGGCCGGCCAGCCGGGTGATGACGGATTCAGCGGGGTGGCCCCGGCGGCCCGCCTGCTGTCGCTGCGGACCGCCTCGGCGACGATCTCGCCGCGCCTGGGCGGCGACGATCCGCGGACAACTCGGGTGGTCACCGACATCACCGCACTGTCGCGGGCGATCGTGCACGCCGCCGACCTCGGTGCTCGGGTCATCACCATCTCCACCACCACCTGCCTGCCGGCCGACCGCAACGTCGACCAGACGGCGTTGGGCGCGGCCTTGCGCTACGCGGCGGTGGAAAAGGACGCGCTGATCGTGGCGGCCGCCGGTGACGCCGGCCAGACCGGATCGGTCGGCGGCGGTGGGGAGGCGTGCGAGTCCAATCCGCTCACCGACCTGAGCCGCCCGCAGGACCCGCGCAACTGGGCCGGGGTGACGTCGCTGTCGGTGCCGTCGTGGTGGCATCCCTACGTGCTCTCGGTGGCGGCGCTGTCGTCGAGCGGCCGGCCATCCGGATTCACCATGGCCGGACCGTGGGTCGGTGTCGCCGCCCCGGGCGAAGACATCGTCTCGGTCAGCAACCGCGAAGACGGTGGTCTGGCCAACTCCCTGCCCGGCAACCAAGGCCGGCCGGTGCCGCTCACCGGCACCGGGTACGCCGCCGGCTATGTGGCCGGCGTGGCCGCGCTGGTCCGCGGTCGCTACCCGGACCTGAATGCCATGCAGGTTGCGCACCGGATCGTTTCCACCGCGCACAACTCCGCGCGTGCACCTTCGGATGTGGTGGGCGCCGGAATGATCGACCCGGTGGCCGCCCTGACCTGGGAACTGCCCCCGGTCGCGGACCCGGCCGCCTCACCCGCGAAGAAGATCTCCCCACCCCCGGCGCCGCAACCCGAGGACCCGGCGCCACGGATCGTGGCCTTCGCCGGAACCGCGCTGCTGGCCGGGTTGGTCGTCGCCGTCGCCACCGGCGCCGCGGCGGCCGCTCGCCGACGAAAGGAAGACCAGCTGTGAGCTCGCACCGAACCACCATTCCCCGACCCGGACCGGCCCGGATCACCTTGGTGCTGTTGGCCGTGGTACCCGCGCTGATGGCTAGCCCCTGGGAGACCACCGCGCAGCGCTGGGCGCTTGCCGTCGGCGTCCTTGTGACGATCCTGCTGCTCGGCTGGTGGCGTGGCCTGCACTTCACCACGATCGCCCGCCGCCGGTTGTCGATGTTGCGCTCGCGCGGCGGTGCGCACACCGACCGCCGGGACGCTGCCGGCGCGCGGGCGACGGGGGCGCTGCGGATCACGGCCTCGGCAGCAGGGAATGCTGTTCCGCTGTCGCTGATCGCCAGCTACTTGAACCGGTACGGCCTGCGGGCCGACACGGTGCGCATCACCAGTCGCGCCGGTGCGGGATCCACCGACACCTGGATCGGACTGACATATGCGGCCGCACCGAATCTGGCCGCACTGCAGGCCCGCTCGGCGTCCATCCCGCTGCAGCGGACCGTCGACATCGCCGTGCGACGCCTCGCCGATCACCTCCGCGAAATCGGTTGGGAAACAACGATCGTTGCCGACGACGAGATCCCCACGCTGATCGACGCCGGTGCCCGGGAAGCATGGCGCTCAGTGGTCGACGGCTCAGGTGACCATGTCGCCGCCTACCAGGTAGGGATCGACGCGGCGCTGGCCGACACGATCAGCCGGATCCAGGCTGTCAATGCCAGTGAGACCTGGACGGTCCTGGAAGTGGCCGAAGACGACGGCCAGCAGACCATCGCCGCGGCCTGCGCGCTGCGTACCGGTTCGGCACCCGACGGTGGCGCCCCGCTGGCCGGACTCCTTCCGCAGCAGGGCAATCACCGCAGTGCGCTGCTGGGCTTGCACCCGCTGTCCGGCAGCCGCCTGGACGGCCACACCACGGTGTCGGGCGACGATCTCGCCGGCCTGCGGTGGCCTGTCACGGCGGCGGCTGCGGCCGCGCGCTAGCGGCGATCGCAAGCGCGGCGGAGCCGGGCGCGGCGGGTCGCCGCCATAGGGCTAGCCGTCGTAGGGCTAGAACATGTAGGGCCGCAGGAACGCGGTCATCCTGCGCAGGTAGGTCGGTTGGCTGACGTGCAGCACATGGTTTCCCGGAAACCAGTGCAGCGCGCACTGATCCCAGTGATGCCACAGCATTTCGGATTGCTCCGGTGGTGCCAGCCGGTCGCCAAGGCCGGTGATGATCAGTCGCCGTTCCTTGGCCACCAGCGGGGCGTAGTTCAGCGGTGAGTGGTAGGCCGTTGCAGCGACGAACTCGTCGCCGGCGACCTGCCCCAGCCGTTGTCCCCCCCGCAGCACCAGGTTGGCTGGAAACCAATCGCGGATCTCCGATTCGACGGCGACGACCGGCACATTCGGGATCACCGCCTGCAGGCGAGGTTCGACGGCGGCCAGCAGGGCAGTGGTGTAACCGCCCAGTGACAGACCGGTCAACGCGAAGCGGTCGACACCGGTGGACTCCAGATAGTCGACCATCGATCGGAAGTCGTGAACCGCCTGGGCCATCGCCTCGGCGAAGCCCGACATGCCGTGCGAGAAGTAGCCGTATCCGCTGAAGGGCGAGTGTTTTTCGGCCCGGCGACCGTGGAAGGGCAGGGTAAACAGGGCAACGTCGTACCCGGTGCGGAAGAACCACGGCAGTGAGAAGAAGAGCCCGTTGAACAAGTAGGGCGACCCCATGAACCCGTGGATGACGCACAGTGTCGGCCGGGGTCCGTCGTCGTGGCGCCAGTGCTGAAATCGTGCGGTGTTGTTGTTTCCCAGGGCATGCCATGAATCACGCATCGCCGGATTGACCGCTTCGAAACCGCTGCGGAACGAGACGTTCTCGACCGTGCCGCGCGCGATCCGCTCCGCGATGGGATTGGCCCGCCGCGCCGAAACCCTCGGCCGCTCCGCGGGTGCGGGAAAAGACCGGATTGGGTCGTGATGCGACGCCAGATCGGCATAGAACGCCAGCCGTTCCCGCTCCTGCCGTGACTGCTTGCGGCCCACCGCCGTGGTGAGCACCGATGGGATCATCGCTGCGGCAACCAGGGAGGCGACCGCGGTGCGCAAGCCGATGTCAGCGAAGGCCGACGCATCCACGATCGCCTTCTCCCGCAACGACAACTCGCTGCGCCGCGGCAGGCCCTGTGCGCCGGCGTCGGCACCCGGAATATCGGGAATGGGGATGGGCGGGTTGATCGGGGTGACGTCAGTGCTCACGGTCGCCGGCCTTTCTCGGGTGCTGGTCGCCCTGGCCCTGCGGCCACCGGTGCGTCGTCAACCGGATGGTAACTCGACTGCGAAGAGCCGCGCGGCATTGTCGTGCAGAACCCCGCGCAGCCAGGTGTCGTCGACGCCGGGAAGGGCGGTGATCGCTTCGAGCGCCTCACGGTAGCCGTACGGGATGTTCGGAAAGTCGCTGCCGAACAGAATCCGCTCTCCGGCGGTGCGTAAGCGCGGATCGACGCCGGTCGGGAACGGCATGAGCTCGTCGACGAACGCGGTGAAGGCCATTGTGGTGTCGAGGTGCACGCTTGGCGAATCCAGGCAGATGTCGAGGAATTCGTCGTACTCAGGCATGCCCATGTGCGCGATGATCAACGTAAGTCGCGGGTGGCGGCGCAGTAACCGTCGCACCGGTTCAGGCCCGGTGAACCGGCCGGGTTGCGGGCCGGAGCCGCAATGGATGACGACCGGGATCCCGCAGTCCTCAATCACTCCCCAAACCTCGTCGAGCAGCGGGTCGGTCGGGTCGTAGTCGCCGACCTGGATGTGTGCCTTGAAGATTCGGGCTCCAGCGTGGATTGCGGCCTTGACGTAGTCGGCCGCCCCGGGCTCCGGGTAAAAGGTCGCCGTGGGCAGGCAATCCGGTGTGTCGTTGGCGAATTGGGCTGCCCACTGGTTGAGCCAGGCGGCCATATCCGGCCTGTGCGGGTACACCAGGGAGGTGAATCGGCGTACCCCGAACGCACGCAACGCATCGACGCGCTTGGACTCATCCATCCGGTAGGTGATGGGCCAGGGCCGGCCGACCATCGGGCCGGCCGCATCGAAGTACTTCCACACCTTGTCCATCACCGACTTGGGCATGAAATGGGTGTGGACGTCGATGATCCCCGGCAGTCCGAGTCCCGACCAGACCCGGCGGACCGCGGCGGCCTCGTCGTCGTGTGTCATGAGGTCTCCCAGGTGTTTTCGGACACGAACTCGCCCAAGGGCTGTCGGTAGGCCCACTCGTCGATCTCCAATGCCGGCCGGTCCGGAAACTCTGGGACGGGCCCCAGGCACAGGATCGCCACGGGCTCTGCGTCCGAGGGCATTCCCAGCAACTGCGCCAGCGCCGCAGGTTCGAACAGTGACACCCAGCCCATGCCCAGCCCCTCGGCGCGGGCGGCCAGCCAGAGGTTCTGAATCGCGCATGACACCGACGCCAGATCCATCTGCGGCAGGGTCCGACGACCGAAGATGTGTGCCTGCCTGCCGTCTCGCAAGGCCACCACCAACAGTTCGGCGCACTCGCGGATGCCTTCCACCTTCAGGGCCAGGAATTCCTGTTCGCGACGGCCCAGTGCCTCGGCGGTGCGATGGCGTTCCTCGTCGACCAGGGCGTGGATCCGCTGTCGAAGGCCGTCGTCGGTGATCCGGACGAACCGCCACGGCTGCATCAGGCCCACACTGGGGGCGGCGTGAGCCGCCGCCAACAGGCGCGCCAGGACGTCGGGGTCGACCGTGCTGTCGGGCACGAATCGGCGCATGTCGCGTCGCTCGGTGATCACCCGGTACACGGCTTGGCGCTCCTGCGCGGTGAACGATGGATCAGCCACGGGATCATGGTAGGAGCCACAGGAAGGGACGCTCGTCATGAAACGTTCGCAACTGCTCGACCACTTCTCCGCCGATGCTGCCGCAAACCTCGTTTACGGCGAACCTCACCAGACTCCGGACGGGGCGACGGTCATCACCGCCGCGCGGGTGACCGCGTCGGGCCCGGACGGTTCGGACGTGACCGCCACACCTCTGGGGGTGGTGGTGATCCGCGGTGACAGGGCCAAGTGGGTGGCCGTGGTCGATGCGAACCGGATCGCGCTGGTCGGGGTGCTCACCGGGTTGCTGTCCGCCGTCATCACCTCGCTGGCGGTACTGCGCCGCCCGCCCTGGCCGGACCTGCGTGGCACCGGGGCTTCCCGCGGTGGGAACTAACTGGTGACGTCTTCGGCTGCGCGTGCAGCGCTGATCTCGGTGGCGGTCGCGGCGATGGTCTACGCGCTGATGTTGGTGGGTTATCTGCAGAGTTGGGGCTGGCTGGCCGGTGTCGACGCCGCCGCACTGGACGCGAGCTACGACGTCGCGGCCAAACACCCGATCTGGGTCCGGTTCTGGGATGGCATCTCCACCGTTTTCGAACCGGCGGTTTTCCGGGCGGTGGGCATGGTGGTGGCCCTGGTCGCGGTGCTGCGCCGTCGGCTACGCGCGGCGTTGTTCCTCTTGGCTGCCGTGGAGACCAGCGGGCTGCTGACCGTGCTGGCCAAGGGCTCGGTCGGCCGGCCGCGGCCGGTGACGGCGCTGGTCACGGCGTCCTCGACCTCGTTTCCCTCGGGGCACGCCCTAGGGGTGACGATCGGTGTCGGTGCGCTGTTGCTGCTGGCGCTGCCCGTGTTGCGGCGCAACGCCAAGGTGGCGGCCGTGAGCGTCGGCCTGCTGGTGGTGGGTGCGGTCGGGGTCTCCCGGGTAGCGCTCAACGTGCACCATCCCTCCGACGTGCTGGCCGGCTGGGCGCTGGGCTGGGCCTATCTGACGGTGTGGGCTCTGGTGCTGCAACCGTGGCGGCGAGCGGGGTTGACCGGGTCGGCCGGTGCGCCGCAGGATGATCGTGATGACCAGCAGTAACGCCGATCCGGTGGGCGCACTCGTCTGCTCCCGCAAGGGCTGCAGTGCCGACGCGGTGTACGGCATGCTGTGGAACAACCCGAAACTGCACACCCCCGAACGTCGCAAGGTCTGGCTGACGTGTCCGCAGCACCGGCAGTACTTTCGCGACTATCTGTCGTCGCGCGGCCTGCTCAAAGGTGAGGCGCCGGTCGACGAACTGCAGCGCCGGGCGGGGTCGTGACCGCGGCGTCCTGAATTCCGGCGCGCCGTGAGCGGTGTTTGACCCGCTTCGGACGTGCGCAGATGATGAGTCAATGCGCCGACTTGTGAGCTTGTTCAGCGCTGCCCTGTGCACGGTTGCTGCGGCGCTGACCGCGGCGCCAGGAGCCCAGGCCGATGTCATGCCGTGGTTTGCCCGCTCGGTGGGCAATGCCAGTCAGGTGATCTCGGTTGTCGGGGTTGGCGGTTCGGACGCCAAGATGGACGTCTACCAGCGCAATGCGACGGGTTGGCAGCCGGTGGCCGCCGGGATCCCGACGCACGTCGGTTCGGCGGGCATGGCGGCCAAGGCAAAGAGCGGCTATCCGGCCACTCCGATGGGCGTCTTCACCCTGCCGTATGCGTTCGGCACCGCGCCGAACCCGGGCGGGGGACTGCAGTATGTGCAGGTCGGTCCGGACCACTGGTGGGACGGCGACGACCACAGCCCGACGTTCAACACCATGCAGGTGTGCAAGAAGGCGCAATGCGCGTTCGACACCAGTGAGAGCGAGAACCTGGAAATCCCGCAGTACAAGCACGCTGTGGTGATGGGGGTCAACACCGCGCGCAGTCCCGGTGACGGCGCCGCCTTCTTCTTTCACACCACCGACGGAGGCCCGACCGCGGGCTGCGTCGCCATCGACGACGCCAAGCTGGTGCAGATCATTCAGTGGCTGCGCCCAGGCGCGGTCATCGCGATCGCGAAGTAGTTTCCTCAGGCCTCTTCGCAGTAGGACGCGCGGGCGATGCTGACGAACTGCGACGCTCTGGTCAGGGTCAGGCTGGGGTTGGCGTTCTTCACGGCCTTGGCCGCCTGATTGGGGGAGTGCCCCCCGACGAGGTACTCGCACACCGAATGCCCGCCGGCGACCGCGTCGGCCGGATCCGGGTAGGAGATGCCCATCTTGTCGAGCGCGCTGAGGAAGCCGCTGTCATCGGTATCGGCGGCCGCCGGTGCGGCCAGGCCGAGCGCACCGGCCACCGCGAAGGCCGTCATGGCGAGTGTGCGGGACATGCGAACCGTCATGGTCTACCTCTGTCAATCCGTGATCGAGTCGGGGCAGAACGCCACTTGGGAGAACGTCACGAACCGGGCGGCGTTCTTCACCGACATGCTGCGGTTGGAGATCCGCACGGCGCGCGCGGCGGAATCTGAGTGATGTCCCTCGCCTAGGTAGGCGCAGACCTCCCGGCCGACGGCGACTGCGTCGACCGGATTGGTGTATTCGATGCCGGCCTGCTCGATCGCACTGATGAACATGGCGTCGGTGTCCGGGTCGGCGGCTGCCGGTGCAGCCACGCTGACCAGCGCCGCAGCGCCGATCGCGATCAAGGCCCATCGTGGATTTATCACAGTGACAACAGGATGGCTGACCTGAATTAACCCCTAGCGGCAACAAAATGAACCATCGGTGAACACCATCGGTACGGTGTGCGCCGGATGCGTCGCGCCGGTAGACGGCTGCCTAACAGTTCATTTACCCGCTACCCTGTTGACCACTTCGCCTTAACCTTCGGTTCATTTACATACCGTTTCGTGAGGATCGGAATAGCCGTTCGCAAACCGCTGAAGGCCACTGGTGTGCCACCTAGTGCCGTGAGCGAGGAGACATCGTGTACCTGGACTACGGGGTGCTGCCCCCGGAGATCAATTCGGGACGCATGTACGCCGGCCCCGGATCCGGCTCCATGCTGACCGCCGCTTCTGCGTGGGAGAACCTGGCCGCTGAGCTGAATACCGCTGCGGCGTCCTATGACTCGGTCACGTCAGGCCTGGCCGCCGGGCCATGGACCGGCCCGGCAGCGACGGCGATGGTTGCCTCCGCGGCACCGTATGTGACCTGGCTGCGTGGCGCCGGCGCTCAGGCCGAAACCACGGCTCGCCAGGCCACCGCGGCAGCGGAGGCCTACTCGACTGCGGTGGCCGCGGTGGTGCCACCACCGGTGATCGCCGCCAATCGCGTCCTGCTCAAGCAGCTGGTCGCCACCAACTTCTTCGGGCAGAACTCCCCGGCGATCGCCGAAGCCGAACTCCAATACGCCGAGATGTGGGCCCAGGACGCGGCGGCGATGTACCGCTACGCCGGTTCCTCGGCGGCCGCGTCGGCGTTGGCCGCGTTCAACCAGCCGCCCCAGACCACCAACGCAGCGGGGCAGTCCGCTCAGTCCGCCGCGGTTGCCCAGGCCGGGGTCGCGGCGGCCGGCAACGGTGCGGCCACCGACATCTTCAGTTCGTTGATTTCGATCATCGGTCAGATATCGCCGTTCACTGGGTTGGCCACCCAGGGCCTGAGCGCCACCATGACCGGTTGGTCGGGTACGGCCAACATGCTCAGCAACGTCAACAACGGGATCGGCCTGGCCGCGTTTCAGGCGGAGAACCCCGGCGGCCTGGATGAAATACTGCATCCGCCCAAGATCGGCCCGGCCGGTTTGGGCTTGGGAGGCCTGGGACTGGGCAAATCCGGACTCGGCAGCGCCGGGTTGGGCGCCGGACTGGGCAGTGTGGGGTCGTCGGCAAGCGCCGGAACTGCGCTCAAGATCGGGGCGTTGTCGGTGCCCCACGGCTGGGCGATGCCGGTCACGCTGACCTCGGCGGGCGTGCCGCTACCGGCCGCCGCGGTGCCGGCGGCGCCGGTCCTGGCCGGCAGTGTGCCAGGCGGGGCGTTCGGTGAGACCATGCTCGGCACCTTGGCCGGCCGGGGTCTGGGTGCGGCGACGTCGCGAGCTGCCGCTCATCGCCGGACCGTGGTGCCCCGTCCGCCGGCTGCAGGTTGATCCCCCAGCGACATGGATTTTGCGTTACTCCCCCCGGAGGTCAATTCCGGCCGGATGTACACCGGCGCGGGGGCAGCGCCGATGCTCGCCGCGGCGGCCGCCTGGGATGCCCTGGCCGCCGAACTGGAGACAGCCGCGGTCGGTTATGCCGGGGCGATCGAGAGTCTGATCGGGCACGCGTGGTCCGGGCCGACATCGGTGGCGATGGCCACCGCGGCGGCACCCTACGTGGCGTGGCTGCAAGCCGGGGCCGCCAACGCCGAGCAGACCGCGATACAGGCCAAAGCTGTTGCCGCGGCCTATGAGTCCGCCTTCGCGGCCACTGTCCCGCCGACGGTGGTGGCCGCCAACCGAACCCTGCTCGCCACCCTGGTCGCCACTAATTTCTTCGGCCAGAACACTCCGGCCATCGCCGCCACTGAAGCCGCGTATGCAGAGATGTGGGCCCAAGACGCCGTCGCGATGTACGGCTACGCGGCGGCGGCGATGCCGGCCAGCGCATTGCCGGAACTCGACCAGCCGCCGCAGACCACCAACCCGGCCGGGCCCGGCGCGCAGTCCACGGCGGTATCGCACGCGGCCGCCGGCAACGGCCAGGCATTGGCCCAGTCGACGCTGCAGCAGTTCGCGAATCCGGCGGCCTCAACAGACCCGCCGACGTGGTGGGAAACCCTTACCTCCGAATTGGGCCAGCTGACGCCGTTCAGCAGCATCGCCAGCAGCGGGCTGAGCTTCGACTCCAGCCTGTACACCGTGGTGAGCAACGGCGCCGGCTGGGGACGGCTGGTGTATGTCCGCGGTGGGACGGAGGGGGCGTTGACCTTCCTGGGGATCGGGCCGCGCGGTGTGCTGTCGGCGTCCACGACGCCGGTGATGGGACCGGGTATCGGCAGGGCGATCCCGATCGGCGGGCTGTCGGTGCCGCCGAGCTGGGCGACCGCGGCCCCGGAGATGAAGCCCATCGCCTTTACGTTGGCCGCCGCGCAGACCCCGTTGCCGGTGGCCGCCGGAATGCCGCCGGGAATGGCGTGTCAGGAGGCGATGATGGGAACGACCGCGGGCCAGGGCGCAACGCCCGCCGCCACCGACCGCCGCAACCAGAAGAGCAACGGCAAGAACGACGATCAGGACGGCAAGCCGATCACCACGCTGACCAACGGAAGCGGCTGGTTGGCGTCGTCCTGGGCGTATCACACCCGGCAGCGTGAGGGGCAGCCGCTGCCGTCGCACTGGCGGACGGGCTAGCGCGCGATCAGCTAACCGCGATCGCGCTGCAGGTAGTGGGCGACCATGTCGATCAGCGCCCGCCGCTCGGTCTGCCAGTCGATGGGTCCGCCCATAATCATCTGCGCCAACACAATTCCCCGCAGCGCTGCCCAGATCACCTCGGCGACACCGGAATCCGCGGGATCGTCGGAGACCAGCCGCCCCAACCTGTTGATCGCGGAGTTCATCTGCAGCAGGTGCTGATGGGACTGCTCGCCCAAACTGCCGCGAGTGGCCCGCAGGATCTCGAATGCGGCCAGTGAGGTCGGGCTGGCGTAGCAGCGCCAGGCGGTGTCCACGACCGCTTCGATTCGCTCATGCAGCCCCAGCTCGCTGACGTCGACTGCGGACAGACTCGTCAGCAGTTCGGTCACCCCGTCGTCGACCACGGCCATCAACAGGCCGTTGCGGTCTCCGAAGTGGTACTGGATGACTCCCCAGGTCACCCCGGCCCGTTCCGCGACGTGCTTGGCGGTCGCCGCGCCAAAACCCTCTTCGGTGATACAGCGCACCGTCTCGTCGATGATCCGGGCGCGGGTGTCGTCGCCGCGCTTGCGGGGCGCGCTGGTCCGCCGGGTCGGCCCAGAGGGCCCCGAAGCCCGAGTAGAACCAGCGGAAATAGTCATTGTTGACTTTATAACATAGACACAACTATTTTTTAGCTCGTGACCGAATCCAGGTATGCCTCGTTGTCCCGCGAGGAGTTGGCTGTCCTCGTGCCCGAACTGCTACTGATCGGGCACATGATCGACCGCTCCGGAATGGCCTGGTGCATCTCGGAGTTCGGCCGCGAGGAAATGGTGCAGATCGCCATCGAGGAGTGGGCGGGCTCCAGCCCCATCTACACCCGGCGTATGCAGCGCGCGCTGGGCTACACCGGCGACGACGTGTTCACCATCTTCAAGGGCCTGCAGTTCGACATCGGATCACCACCGCAGTTCATGGACTTCCGCTTCACCATCCACGACCGCTGGAACGGCGAATTCGAGTTGGCCAGCTGCGGTGCGCTGCTCGACGTGGAGCCCATGGGCGACGACTACGTCTTCGGCATGTGCCACACCATCGAGGATCCGACGTTCGACGCCACCGCGGTGGCCACCAACGTCCACGCGCAGTGCCGTCCCGTACACCGACCGCCCCGCACGCCGTCGGACCGGCAACCGCACTGCCACTGGACCGTCATCATCGACGAGGACTACCCGCCGGCCCAGCCGATTCCCGCGTTGGCGGTGATCAGTGAAAGCAAAGCCGCCACTTGGCAGCTCGACGACATCGATGCCGCCGACGAAGGTCTGGCGGACTACACCGGACCGCTGCTGGCCGACGTCGACTTCACCGCGTTCTCCCATTCGGCGTTGGTCCGTATCGCCGACGAGGTGTGCCTGCAGATGCACCTGCTCTACCTCTCCTTCGCGCTCGCGGTGCGGGCCCGGGCGGACTCCGATGAACTGGCCGCATCGGTGGGGCGGCGGCAGCTCACCGGCCTGGCCGGGCTGGGCGCCCAGCGAATCAAGAACGCGCTGAGGCTTCCCGGAGACATCGACGGTGCGCTACGCACCTTCGAGCTGCATCCGTTGCTCAACCCGATCGGCTACGTGCGCGCCGACATCGGCGAGCAAACCGTCACGGTGCACCCCTCGCCCGCGCACGACGACGGCGCGTGGATCACGCTGTGCTCGCCGCAGGACGTCAACCCGCTGCAGGCCATCGCGACCGCCGTGAACCCGCTCCTGCGGGTGGAGGTCGAAGGGTCGGCAAACGAGTGGACTGCCCGGCTTACCGAGAACGACACCGAGGCAAAGGAAATGCCCGAGGTGATGGTGACCAAGGTCAGCAGCGGCGCGGATTTTGTGTTCCGCACCCGCAAATCGCTGCCGCTGACCGTGGTGTGAATCGGCTGATAGCCCGCCGACCGCCGGTGTGTCGGCGATCCTGACCGGTTCGGCCCCGCCTATGGTGAGGCCATTCCAGCCGTTGTCGATCCAAGGTAGTCAGCCATGTACGACCCGCACGACGACGAGGCCACCAGGGAAGCAGAAGCGGTCGACGCAACTGACATGGCGCCGACCGTGATGTCTGCTCCCGGTTCCGGTGCTGTTGTGGACGCGTTCGCCTGGTCGCAGGAGGACGGCAGTGCTGGTGCCGAGCCGGTGCCCTACGTCGAGGACCCCTACTACGACCAGGATCTGAGTACCGGACGCCGCCCGACGGTGTCGGTGCCTGCTGCGCCGGTCCCGGGCCGTCGCGCGCCTTCGCGGCTACCGCGGTTGGCGCTCGGTGTGGGCATCGTGGTGGCGCTGATCGCTGTTGCCGGGGCGCTCTACAGCTTGGCCCGCAGTCAGGACGACGAGGCGCCGGTTGCGCCCGAGACCAGTGCCGTGGTGCCGCCGACCCCGACGCCCAGTGCGCCACCGCAGCCCAGCGCCCCCGCGCCGCCGCCCGTGGCCACAACGTCGCCACCGCCGCCGCCGAGCACCACGGCGCCGCCGCCGACCACGACGACGGCGCCGCCCACTACGACCACCACGACCACCACCGCGCCACCGACCACCACGACAACGACCACGGCGGCTCCGTCTACGACGACGACCACGACCGTTCCGCCCACGACCAGCGAACCGCCCAGCACCACGGTGCCGCCGGCCACCACCGTGCCGATGACAACCGAATACCTGCACATTCCCTTGGTGCCGATACCGATCCCGATCACGGTTCCGCAGAACTAGCTTGTGGGCGTCGCCTGAGATCGTGGCCGGATTAGCCCGGCGCAGGCACACTGGGGTGTGGCGACCGGGCGAAAGGAGTTCGCAATGGGCGACAACGGCGCGTTCGGATTCGATTCCGAGGATTTGGACCGCATGATGCGTGAGGCGGGCGAGGGGCTGCGCGCAGCATTCGACCGCTTCTCCGGGACATTCGGCTCCGCCGGGGAGAAAGCCGGCTGGGGTGCGATCTTCGCGGACCTGGCCCGGGCGGCGCGGGCCGAGCCGGCGACCACCGGCGAGACCGGTGACGGCGTGTGGGCTATCTATACCGTCGGCGGCGACGGGGCGGCGCGCGTCGAGCAGGTTTACGCCACCGAGATCGACGCGTTGCGTGCCAGTCAGCGCAATCCCGACCCGAATCGTCGAGTCCGGTTCCTGCCTTATGGGATCGCCGTGGGCGTGCTCGACGACAGCGTCGAAGACGATGAGGTGACATAGGCCACGTGGGCGGGCTTGTCTTGTTTGACACCGGTGCGGTGTGGGTTAGATTGCCACCGTGTCCGAGATGAACCGCCGCCAGGTCATGATGATGCTGGGTGCCGGCGCATTGGCTGCCGCAGCGCCCACCCCCCAGGCCAGAGCCGTTCCCGCGGTCCCGGGAGCGCCCGGCGACCCGGCGCAGCCGCCGTCTGGTCCCGCTGCGCCTGCGACGCCCCCGACCGGTGCCGCCAAGCCCGGTGGCTTCATCTGGCATGACGAGTTCGACGGGCCGGCCGGCTCGGCCCCCGATCGGTCGAAGTGGACGATCTCCAATCACCGGACCCCGATCCGTCGTCCGGTCGGCTGGGACCGGCCCGAGTACTTCTACCAGTACCGCGACAGCCGCAAGAACGTCTTCCTCGACGGCAACTCCAACCTGGTGATCCGGGGCACCCAGGAGGGCAACACCTTCTTCGGTGGCTTGGTGCACGGCAACTGGCGTGGCGGCATCGGCACCACGTGGGAAGCCCGCATCAAGTTGAACTGCCAGACGGCGGGCTGCTGGCCCGGATGGTGGCTGTCCAACGACGACCCGGGCCGTGAGGGCGAAATCGACCTGATGGAGTGGTACGGCAACGGCGAGTGGCCCTCGGGCACCACCGTGCACGCCAACCCCTACGGCACCGCATTCGAAACCTTCGCGCTCCCGGTGGACGGCAACTGGCACAACTGGCGGGTCACCTGGAACCAGAGCGGGATGTACTTCTGGCAGGACTACGCCGAGGGTATGGAGCCCTACTTCTCCGTCCCGGCCGTCGGCATCGAGAACATCGACGAACCGGGCCGGGAGTGGCCGTTCAACGACCCGGGTTACACGGTGTTCCCGATCCTGAACCTGGCCATCGGCGGATCCGGCGGCGGTGACGCCCGGGTGGGGAGTTACCCGGCCGACATGCTGATCGACTGGGTCCGGGTCTTCTAGCTTGCGGTCCGCCTCGCCCGCCGTGCCGGTTTCGGCCGGCGGAGAGTTCGTGCACTAATCGCGACACGGGTTCTTTTGCTTCCGCCCTCCGCCGGAAACGTTAACGAAACAGGCTGTCTTTCACAAGATCTCGATCAAGTTAGCCGTCTTGGCCACTGGTTGGTAGGACCTTGGAAATCGTACGCGGCACGGCGAGCCGGTATGTGATTTGCGCCACATCTCCGGAGTCTGCATGTGGAATCTGTTGCAGTTCAGCGGCATTGGCGAGCGACTCGACGCCCGTCAAGACTGGGCAGGGTCCGGCAAGGAGGTGGATCGCTGAGGTAGCGTCCCCCTCGCTCGCCATCTAAGGCGATGCTGAGGGAGACACGACTGCCTGACGGCAAGTCCACAGGAGGGGATTTCTTTGATGAGTCAACGTCACAACGGCGGCGCACGTCGGCGCGTGGTGGGCGCTGGGGGCGCCGTGGGTGCGTTCCTGGCGCTGGGCCTGAGCCCGCTGGCCGCAGCTCCGGCCGCCAACGCGGACTTCGACTTCGACTTCGGCGATGTGCTGAGCGCGCTCGGTTGGGACGACTCGGCCGACGGCACTGCGGTCTTTGACGGCTCGAGCTTCGACTTGGCCCTGCCCGGCGCCGCAGACAGCACTGGGCTGGAAGGCGTCTACGACTCGATCTACAGCAGCATCCACTCGATGGGCGACATGCTGATTCCGATCTTCGATGCGACCGGCATCAACACGCTGTTCGCGTTCGATGGCAGCTGTGGCTTGGTGTGCGATGGCGTTGACGCGTCTGTCAGCGACGACGGTGTGCTGACCGAGGCCACCAACGGTGGTCTGCTGTTCGGCGACGGCGGCAACGGTATCGCCGGGTCCGCGGGTGGCGATGCGGGCCTGATCGGCAACGGGGGCGACGGCGGCGCTGGCGCGTTGGGTGCCATCAAGGACGCCGAGGGCAACGTGATCGAGGGCACCAACAACGGTGGTGACGGTGGCGCCGGTGGTTCGTTGCTGGGCAACGGCGGCAACGGTGGCGTCGGCGCCGCTAACGGTGGCAACGGTGGCAACGGTGGCGCGGCGGCGATGCTGGGTGCCGGTGGCGATGGTGGCGTCGGCGGTGCCGGCAGTGCTGGGGCCAAGGGCGACAACGCAACCAACACGACGGCCGCGGAGACCGGTGCCAACGGTGGCAACGGTGGCAACGGTGGCAACGGTGGCAACGGCGGCTCGCTTATCGGTAGCGGCGGCAACTCGGGCGCCGGTGGCGCCGGTGGTACTGGTGGCGCCGGTGGCGACGGTTCGCTGGTCAACACCACGTTCAACAACAACGGTGGCAACGGCGGCGTCGGTGGCGAGGGCGGCGCGGCCGGAGCGAAGGCTGGAACCGCGGGCATCCTCGGTGGCAGTGCTGGCACGATCGGCACCGGCGGCAACGGTGGCGTCGGTGGCGCCGGCGGAACTGCTGGGTTCGGTGCGACCGCCGGTACGGGTGGCACCGGCGGTGCCGGCGGTGACTCGACCTCGGGCAACGGTGGCAACGGCGGTGCCGGTGGTACCGGTGGGGCTCGCGGCTCGAACGGTCTGGCGTCCGGTACCGGTGGCGTCGGCGGCGTGGGCGGCGACAGCGCCACCGCTACCGGCGGCAACGGCGGTACCGGTGGTACCGGGGGCAGTGCCTCGGGCGGGCTCACGGCCGGCGACGGTGGCCACGGCGGTGCCGGTGGCGCCTCCGGCGAGACCGCTGGTGCACCGGGCTCCGCAGGCGCCGACAACAACGGGACCAACCCCGGTGCTGGCGGCCAGGGCGGCGAGGGCGCTGCTCCGGCAGCCGGCTAGCGGCCCGCTACAACACGCGACAGGAGCCCCGCACACCTTCGGGTGTGCGGGGCTTCTGCCATTGATGCCTCGGCCGCTGTAGTGGTTTCATGCGAAGGTGGCCGAGATAAATCGACGCAGGCTGATGTTGACGACGGGATTCGGCATGCTTGCCGCCGCGATGCGCATGCCGGAGGCATGGGCCCGACCGGGGCCCGCCGATCCGCTGCCCGACGCGCCGTCGCAGACCTACCTCTTCAGCGACGAGTTCGACGGCCCGGCTGGTTCCGCGCCGGACCCGGCGAAGTGGGCGGTGGCGCAGGCCCGGGAATCGATGAAGGACCCGACGTTTTGGGAGCGTCCCGAGAACGTCGGCCAATACCGCGACGATCGCAAGAACGTGTTCGTCGACGGCAAGTCGAACCTGGTGCTGCGCGCCGCCAAAGATAGCGACAACTACTACAGCGGAAAAATCCAGAGCCGGTGGATGGGCGGTATCGGGCACACCTGGGAAGCCCGGATCAAGCTCGACTGCCTTACCGCCGGGGCTTGGCCCGCCTGGTGGATGGGCAACGAGGATCAAGGCGAGATCGACGTGCTGGAGTGGTACGGCAACGGCAATTGGCCATCGGCGACCACCGTCCACACGAGATCGAACGGTGCCGAATGGGCAACCCAACAGATCTCGATGGACAGCGCCTGGCACACCTGGCGGTGCCGTTGGGACACCGATGGCATCCGGTTCTGGCGCGACTACGTCGACGGAGCGGCACCCTACTTCTCCGTTCCGGCGAACTCGATCGCGGACTGGCCTTTCAATAATCCCGGCTACCAAGTGTTTTCGGTGTTCAACCTGGCGGTGGCCGGTTCCGGTGGCGGCGATCCACGACCGGGCAGCTACCCTGCCCAGATGCTCGTCGACTGGATCCGGGTCTTCTAAAGCGGGCTTACCTCGCCGGTCCCGCCGGGGCTGGCACCGTCTTCGCGGTCCTGGAGCCAAGCCACGCCTTGTTCGGCCGCTCGGATCAGCGCTCCACGTTCGCCGAAATAGGCAGCGAACAAACCGAACCCGGGCAGTACACCCAGACGTTGATAGAACTTCTTCGGGTGCGGGCGCTTGCTCACCTCGTCGAAAGTCGCGCGCAGGATGCCGGCCAGCTGCCAGACGGTGCGGGTGATCACCACCGGGGTCGATGACGTGATCGACTTCAGCGGCTTCCACCCGGGCGGGGGTGTTTCGGGAAGCGGTGCGGGATCGGGTTGCGTTGGTACGTCGACGTTCTCGGGGAGATGCCGCCCGCACAACACCTCGGCGAGCAGCCGGACCTGCTCGCGTCGGTCGGTGACGCCGTACTCGCGGGCCAGCGCGCACAACACGATGGCGTGGTTGACGAATCCCGCCAGCTCGCCCACCGGAATCACTCGGGTCAGCCAGCCGAACACCCCCGGGGAGGCGACCACCACGGTGTTGAGCGCACCCACCCGGTGTACCCACCAGTGCACCCGTTGCTCACGGCTCATCCGCTCCCAAGCCGCGGTGCCGGGCAGATCCGCGGCGTTGATCAGCTGGGCCCCGGCGTTCAAGGCGCGGTTGGTGACGTTGGGCCCGCGACCGGCGTCGTGACGGCGCCGCCGCAGCCGAAAGCGCCGGATGCGATGGGACAGGCCGCGGGGCGGGGTGAGCAGTCGGCGGGTGCGTTTGCGCAGCCCGATCGGATCGGCCTCGGCGAGCAGGTCGAGCAGCGGATCGATAACCGCGACCGCGCGGCCCAGTGCGTCGGCGACCTCGGAGTCGGTCAAGGTGGCGTGTGGCTTCGGAAACAGACCCATACCGGAGATTGTGGCGGGATCAGCCGGCTTAGGGGCCGTTTGGGGCGAGTGCACTGCGCAGCGCGACGTCGGCCAGCCGCCGCGCGTGTTCCTCGGTGAGTGGGCAGTGTCCACTCATACGGCGAAAGATGAGCGGCCCGAACAGCAGATCGATGACGTCGTCGATGGCGATGCCGGCGTCGACGTCGCCGCGGCTGACTCCCCGTTGCCACAGTTCGGTGATGGCCGCGCGGCGACCGTCGAGAAAGTAGTCCCGGAAATAGGCGGCGCCCGCCGCGTCTTCGACGCAGGCGGCGAGTAGCTGCGCGAATACGTCACCGCGACTACTCGCATAGAACGCCGAGACCCGCACCACCTGCTCGGTGAGATCGCCGACGGTGCTTCCGGTATCCGGCAGCGGCAGATCCTGGGCCATCATCGCGCCGAAAGCCTCGGCGGCCACCGCAGTCCGCGACGGCCAGTGCTTGTAGATGGTGGCCTTGCTGGCCCCGGACCGGGCCGCGATCGCGTCGACGGTGGTGGCGGCATAGCCGCCCTCGTCGAGCAGTTGCGCGGTCGCGTCCAAGATGGCCTGATGGATGCGATCGCTGCGGGCGCCGGTAGGCCGGACGAAGGCGGATTCGCCCGACCCGCCGGCGGTTTCAGACGACATCGTCGAAGTCGGTCGATGCCGAGACGCCGCGCCACTGCGCCAACTCGGCTTGCACGTGGGCGAGCTTGCTCTCGACTGCGGCGATGGTGTCATTGCCCAGCAACAGGCGCACCGGGGGCCGCTCGGATTCGACCACATCGATGATCGCGGCCGCCGCCTTGACGGGGTCGCCGGGCTGGTCGTGGTTGCGCTCGCCCGCGGTGATGCGCATCTTGCCCGCGGGCCCGTCGGCGTAGTCGTCGATGGTGTGCTGCTGGATTTGCAAGCTGGATGAGTCGAGGAAGTCCGTGCGGAAGTAGCCGGGCTCGACCACCATCGCGTGGATTCCCAGGGGTTGCAGTTCGGCGTGCAGCGCCTCGGAGAGGGCTTCGACGGCGAACTTGGTGGACGCGTACACGCCCCACCCCGGGGAGCTGACGAACCCGCCTACCGATGAAATGTTGACGATCGTGCCGGACCGCTGCGCCCGCAGTACCGGTGTGACCGCACGGGTGACGGTCAGCAGGCCGAACACGTTGGTCTCGTAGACGGCGCGAACCTCGGCGTCGGTGGCTTCCTCGACGGCGCCCAGCAGTCCACGGCCGGCGTTGTTGATCAGAACGTCGATGCGGCCGAAGCGGTCCACTGCCGTCTGCACGGCCTGGCGGGCCTGCGTCTCGTCGGTGACGTCGAGGGCCACGGCGAGCACGTTGTCGTTCTCGCCGAGCGACTCGGTGACGGTTGCCGCGTCACGCGCGGTCGCGACCACCTGGTGTCCGCGGTCCAGCAGGTCACGTGCGATCTGCAGGCCGAACCCGCGGGAAGCTCCTGTGATGAACCAAACGCTCATGTTCTCGCCCTTCGATAAATGAACTGTACGATCAGTTTAGTTATAGGGAGCGAACGATGCAAGATTTGAGTCGTCGCCGCAAGATGTGCGTCTATATTCGCTGGTATCGACATCAACACCCGCAAGCTGCGCCACTTCGTTGTGGTTGCCGAGGAGCTGCATTTCAGCCGCGCCGCCACCAGCCTGTGTATGACCCAGCAGGCGCTTAGCCGTGAGATCAAGGAGATCGAGGCGTCGGCCGGTGCCAAACTGTTGAACCGCACGACGCGGAAGGTAACGCTCACCCCGGCCGGCGATATCTTCCTGGCCGGGGCGCGGGAGATGCTGGCGACACTGGACGCCACGACCGCCGATATCGCACGGGCGGTCCGCGGACTGTCCGGGACGCTGCGGCTGGGTTTTGGGCCCGGTGGCGCACTGGAGTTGACCGGCCTGATCGTTGACGAGTTCCGTCGTTGCTATCCCAGCGTCGACGTCACCATGCGTGAATTCCCGATCGGCGATCCGTCGGCCGGGCTGGCGTCGGGAGTCAGTGATGTGGCGCTGCTGCGGTTGCCGGTAAGCACCCCCGATATTGAGGCGGAATCACTGTTCGTCGACCCGGTCGTCGCGATGGTGTCCGCCAACCATCGACTCGCTACCCGCTCCTCGGTATCGGTGCTCGATCTCATCGACGAACCGATTACGGTCACCGACACCACCGATGAGAATCACCGTGCATTCTGGTGTCTGGATGCCGTGCGCGATGACGTGACTGCGGCCCGGCGATTCCCGATCAACTCGGTCACCGAGGAGGCGCAGTTGGTTCAGGCCGGGGTGGCGGTCGCAATTACCAGTGCGGCGGTCACGCAGTACCTGCCGGCGCCGGGGGTGCAATGCCTGCCGATCGACGACTGGCCGGGGTCTGTGGTGGCGGTCGCCTGGCTGCGCGATGAGCCCAGCCCGCTGGTGGCGCGGTTCGTAGAGGTGGCTTGCGACGTTCGAGACCGGGAGGTCGACGTGGTACGCGCAATCGAGGGCCGACTGGCGGGGCGCTTCTAGAGCGGGGGCCGCCTTGCTTTGCCAGGGTTCGTTCATCTGCCGTTGCAAACGGAAAACATCGTTGACACATGACGCCGTTAGCGTTCGCGCTATGAGACTCGCCGTTACAGCGGTATTGCTGGCTACTACGTTCACGGGGGTGGCTGCGCCCGCCACGGCCGTTGCGGCGTGCGGGGATCCCGGCCAATCACTGTGTACCGGAGCCATTCCCACCGCCGATGAAGTGCTCGCCGCGATGGCCGAGCTGACCGACCCGAACATCCCGGCGGCGAACAAGACCAACATCGTCGCCCCCGGATTCACGCCCGAGGAAGCCCAGACCATCGACGAGCGCCTGCGCGAGACGCAAGAGGCCGGACTGTTGCCGTACCACTTCGTGGTCTCCGACATTCAGCCCGCGCCGGATAATTCCGCCGGAGCGACTGTCACCTCGGTGGGGGGCTTCCATGAAGAAAGCGCTCCTGAGCCCATCGGGCTGATTAACCAGGGTGGGCATTGGCTGATCGCTCACGACACCGCAGTCACCGCTCTGGAGCATTTCTGGCACAACGCCAACCGGCCGTTCGTGCCCATCGTGCCGCCGCTCAAATGAGCGTCGGGTCCCGGATGGTGAGGTCGGGACGGAGATCCCGGCATCGAAGGGCTTGCGCTGGTCAAACGTGGAGCCGATGACGGGAATCGAACCCGCGTATTCAGCTTGGGAAGCTATTTCCATGCCCGAACAGGGGTTCGGATAGACCCAGCTAGAGGCGGTTTCAGCTAACTAGAATTGCAGTTCTACCAGCGCATTTAGTACGTTTGGCATACGGCCGGGGTACGGCTCCGGTACGGACCCAGTTCGGCTGGGTACAAGGGACCAATAAGGGACCGTGCAATCCTGTCGGGTTACTTGCCCTTGCCCTTGCCCTTGCCCTTGCCCTTGCGCTTGTGGTTGGAGCGGGCATGGCCGCACGGGGCGGTCCAGACCAAAGGCCAGCACACTTCAACTCCCCCGATTCTCGGAAACCTACAACCGTGCCGGATACGCTGAACACAACCTGTGCGGGCTATGAGGAGGAATCAGTGGGAAAAGTTGTGACCGCCGCTGTGATGGCCGTGGGCGTTTGCATGGCGGGAACTGCATGTCAGGTCCCCAGTAGCGGCACCACCACCGGCCCCGCGCCGACCAACGCGCTAACTATGCCAACTGCCTCAGTGAGCACCCCGGTGCCCGTTCCCACAGTGCCGGTGGATCTTAGTGGCTCTGGAGAGTCAGTCCAGACGGCCAATCTTGAACCGGGCGGTTACACCGTTCAGTACACGAACACGAGCGGCTACCTGATCGTGGAACCGGTTAATCGCGACGGATCGACTGGCGGCTCAATCATCAACGCCACCCAGACGTCCGGCGTTACCAGCTATGCCTCCGGCGGACCGGTAACTCTCCATATCTACAACGGGGGCGATTGGACGTTGCACTTCGTTCCACTTTCATGACGCGGGGCTACGCGCGACCGGAGTAATGCCCAGACGAGGGGTGCTGCCGGGCTGGGCCAACCCTTTCACCAGCCCCCGCTGTGCCTGGGGGCTACCGCGCTACTTGGTCGCCGGGGTAGCCGCCAGGTGGGTCGCCCCGGCGGTATTTCCTCCGAGGCTGCGTCATGTCGGGTGCGCGCCCTCGGTACATCCCTCCCGCTGAGGGTGGCGCATGCTCCTTGCCGGGGGCTACCAGACCCGGCCCCCAGCTGAACTCGGTGGCGCCATCTTTGCCCCCGTACCACTCGCGGTTGAAACCCATCACGGGCTCCTATGTCTCGATGATGGGTGGGGTGTAGCTGGTGCTGTTCGTAATTTGAATTGCGACCGCTGCGCCGCGATGGCGGACACCAACACCAAAGGTTCGACTCAGATACGACTCAATGAGGGGATAGTCGTGCCAGTGGCCGGGAATCTGCCGGAGACCACGGTAGGCCGGATTTGAATGTTCTCTCACACCAATGGGATTCGACTCGCTGCCCGGACCTCCCGTTGCCACGATGGCAGCCCAGCCTTGGGGAATGAAATAAGACTCAATCACGAGAGCCCGACCGTAGGAGCCGGTGACGTCGAGCCCGCTATACTCCGGCGGCGGCACAGCGCCGTGCACGGTTTCGTTGCTTAGTCGAGCAGGCGCGTTTGAGCTTGCCACGAAGTCGAATCGGGGGACTTTGCTGGTGGCGTACTCGACACCGGCCCGCCACGTGGTGAGCTTTGCTGCTTCGACATCGTTGGGGTGTGCCAGAAGCAGGAATCGGGCGGATTGCGTACTGCCGTAGCCATGTTCAGAAATATGCCTGATCCCGGCCTCGATATCCATGCTATCGAGCGTGGTGCTTTCAGTTGTCAGAAAGTGATTGTGCGTAGCAGCGAATGATCGACCCATATGGTCGGGAGGTCGCATATCCCCGTTGTACAGTCCGTACACTGGGATTCCGAAGTCGTTGGTGTAAACGATATTCGAGAAAATCCGCTGCAGTATGGTCCCAGTTACGAGGCGGTTATCGGCAGCAAACGCCCTCGTAATCCTGTTCTCGACTTGGGCCCGATCTGCCCCGCGCAGGTAGCGCCAGGTCATTCGCAATGCCAGATCAAAATCTTTGATGCTGTAACCCAGCTTCAGGTACGACGGGTCCGAGATGCCCTGGGGAACACCATACTCCGAGGCCTCCTCGAACGACTCCGCCTTCACATTCTGCGCGACTGCGTCAGCGGCGTTGAGCGTGCTGTAGCTGAGTAAGCTTGCCAGAGCAGAACGGTGCTCGTTATAGAGCGACAAAGCCTCTGATAGTTCATCCCAGATAGCCGCAAGCGGTGTGCCGTCGTTCAGTTGGTTGACGAGAACATCCCCACTCGCCTGATATCCCTGTGGCATTTGAAATTCTCCCGACTCCCTTTACTGTTCGGGTCGACGCTACTCGGTTAACACATTGCGGGAGAGTCGATTAACGGCGCGACTACTTAACGAAAGATTTCCGGGGTAGTAGAGAGGTAGCTTCGATATAGACGGGGATACGTTGCCCGCCAGATGATTACGGAGATATGAAATGGCCCGAACGCCAGCGATACCAAAACCGACCATGAACGGTGCAACGGCACCGACCAAGCTTGAGCTGTCGCCCGACCCCACCGTGAAGGGCAAAACGGGAGCGGTCGATTGGTACCGGGATGTCATGGGGCTGAACAACGTCGGAATCGGACTAGTCACCAAGGCGACCAACGACCGGACGTTGCCGAGCTACAAGATCAGCGGCGCTATCTGGTACAGCACTGTCGACCTCTACAACTTCATCCAGGGCATGAGGAGAACCGCATGAGCACGATCAACCCCGAACGCCGCGAGTACCTGACCGCGAAGTACCCCGAGCTGATCGCACCACGACCCATGCACCCCGACGCGAACACCCAAGTTCGCGCGACTGACCGCGCTGAGCAGATCATCACGAAGGTGTGGGGTGACCGGGGCGGCGAGGGCGGAGTGTTGTTCGATCCGGAGCGGGTCCGCGCCTTGGCTAAGCGAGCCGATGCCGCCGCAGCCGAATACCACCGCCGCGCGGCAAACGGTGAGCTGCGCTGGGATACCGGAGAGGGGCCGCGCGGCGACTACAACCCTGATGCCCCCGCCGAGCAAGGTGTAGTGCGTATTTGGCGCGTCGGCAGCAACCATGTGGATGTGGTGCGGGAACGCTGGCGTGACGCGCCTGGCCGGCGGTGGGGAACCGTTGACTATGCGGCGCTCTCCCTCGAACACTCGACGGAACAACTGGACCATCACGACTGCACGACCGAAGGTTGCGCTGGCGATTGCGACCTACGGTGCACCGTGCACATCGCCGAGGCCTGCGGTGGGCCGACGCGGCTATTGCCGGTAGACCGGGGCACGCTGGTGTTGCTGCTCCGCGTGTGTGACGCCTGCATGGCCAAGGCCGCGAGAGATGCAAGCACCAATACTCAGCTCGCAATCATGGCTGCCCATGAACGCGTGGCATTCAAACCCGCCCCTGCGCAACCGATGCGGCCAACGCCGACGTTGATGCGGTGGAGAACCGCTATCCGGCGATGGCTTCGGCGGTGACCGTAGGCACCGCTGCGGTGGCCGCTGACGGCCTGCGAGCGCCGGGCCGACAACCGGTGGGCCGGGGCCGGTAAGCAGCGGTAGACCCATTGCCCGGCTTGCGCGGGAGGGCTATTGTGGTGCCTGTCCAACTCCGCACGACGGCGAGGTTGGACACTCGACCGAATACCCAAGGGTCGGGCTGCTCTCATCCCGGCAGGTACGTCCTGCCCAAGAGCGTACGTCGAAGGCAAGACCCTCGCAGACCTAAAGAGGGCGGCCCTCGGTGTGCGCTCTTTTCGTTGCTCTCCGTGGGTCTGAAATCCAGAATGCCAAGGAGGGCAACAACAGTGACAACGACGCAGGAGCGGAAAACGCCAACAGTAAGTATGCTTCCATTTCCAGATGGAGCTCTGAAGCCAGCGGTGTTCGCGCATGGCGATGGGTCTACGGGAATGTGCTGGCAAGGCTCAGTGCACCACGATAGTGATGAGCCTGACCTCTGGGGGGCGATCCTGTCGGCTGATCGACGCAGATTCCAAGTCTTCGTGGCAGTAGACGGCCCTTGGTGGATGAGCGAGATTGAGGGCACCTTGCGAGAGGTACTTCGCCACCAATCTGGGGTCAGCGTCGAACTGTGCATTACATGGAAGACGCCAGGAGATGGCGGCTAAATCCGTTCCGCCGCTGCCGAGGTCGCCGATTCATAAGTTCGACGGCTCGGCAGCGGCTCGGCCTATACTAGGGAACGGGCCGGTACTCTAGGCCCGGTCGAGCGGCGTCACCTTGGCGGGCAGATACGCCGTTCATCAATCAACCAGAAACAGGAGCGCCGAACACCAATCCTGGTGCCGGTGTTGGTTTGTCCTGCCCTAGCCAGGGCGGGCGGCGACCCTGGAGTTGTTCGTGAATCACGATGATGACCCGCACTACGGCGACCCTGTACTCACTGAGCAGCAGCTATTCGAGTACCTGCGTTACGAGCGCGGACTGATTAGTGTCACCCGCAGAAGCGTGAAGGTTGCGGTACAGCGGAGACAGATCAAAACTACGCAAATCAGTTGCAAAAATTGGTTTTCCAAGAAGTCCGGTGACGACTGGATTGAGTCGTGCACTAGTCCCGTGCCCACGCGCTATACCGGAGCGAACACCGGCCGTGGCTCGAAAACCCATGCAGCCCAGTAAAAGGAAATTCCCGGCACACTGGCGGGCGCACTGGGGACTACCGAAGAAACCTGACCTTGCTAGAGAGCAGGAGCGGTAGTGAATAGCCTACCTGAGAGCACCGCCCGTCGAAAGCCCAAGGGGCCGTACGCCAACCTCGCCAGGCGGTATCGCGCCGATGGATTCCTGGGCACGATTCCATTGCCTGCGGGGCAGAAAGAACCACCTCCTAGCAACTTCACCGGAGGCGGCAGGCCTTACCCGACCGATGACCATGTGAGGTGCTGGCACAGGGATCAAGGCGGCGGGAACATCGGCCTGCGCCTGGCTGAAGTGCCGAGTGAATTCCTCAGCGAGCATGACGATCTGCCGGTGGTTTATGCGGGCAACAACGTCGACGGCTGGGAACTCATCGGCATCGATGTCGACAACTACATGAAAGGTGATGGCCCGCCCAAGACCGGCGCTGCGGAGCTGGGTGACTTGGAGGCGCAGCTGGGCGAGTTGCCGGCCACTGCGCTGAGCGGGGCACGGTTCGACACGGGCAGCTGTATCGCGGTGTACCTCGTGCCGAAGGGGTACCGGTTCGCCGGGAAGGTCGCGGAGTCCATCGAAGTGGTGCAAAAGCGCCACCGCTACATGGTCGTACACCCGAGTGCGCACCCCGATGCGCGCGATGCTGACGGGCAGCCGGCCATCTATCAATGGCGCCGGGGCGCGCCGTCGAAGCTCGCGGACGCGGGTGTTCATGTGATCGAGCGGTTCGACGGTGAGCTGCCCGCCATGGGTGATGTGGCGATGCTGCCCGAGGCGTGGTTTGTCCACCTGACCCACGGTGGAATGTTGGAAAGCGACGACCCGATCAGCGACCTCTCCCCGAGCCAACTGGTGGAGTGGATAGAGAGCCGACCGCTGTTCGACGCTGAGCCGTGCGCGGTCATGAGCAACGCGGCCGCTGCGCACCTGGCGAAAATTGCGGACAGCCCGAGTAGCCACGACCGGCTCACCCCGGCGCACTGGCAGCTGTTGAACTTGGCCGCGGAAGGTCACGCCGGGGCGAAGTGGGCGCTGACCGAGGTCGAGCGAGCGTGGTGGAAGCAAGCGAGCGGCAAGCGCGCCCCCGAGGTGCTGAGCGCTGAGAGAGGACGAAGTCTGTTGGGCGCGCTGGGGAAAATCCAGCCGCGTTACCAAACGGACGGCAGCGGCGAGTATGCGCCGGACGATACGTGCGCTGCGGCCGGAAAGTTCGACTGTGACGCTTGGGCCGACCGGCTCGCAGTAGCCGATGGCGAGAAAGCCAGCGAGCAAGATGGCCTTGCCTGGGAGACCGAGCGAGCTTACGTGCGCCGGAGAGCCGATCAGTTGGCGCGCCGACGGATGGCGCTGGAGGACTGGACCGAACCGGCGGATGAGGGCGACCTCGCCTATCAGATCGACCACCCGGAGCCTGACGAGGGCGACCTTGTCCACGGCCTCATCCGTTCGCGCGGGATCGTGTTGATCAACGCGCAGCACAAGACCGGCAAGACCACGTTGGCGTCGGTGAATCTGCCCAAGGCGCTCGTAACGGGGCAGCCGTTCCTGCGCAAGTTCAGCGTTGAGTTCGGAGACCACGAGTGCGTTGCGATATGGAACCTGGAGGTAGACCGCCAAGACCTTGTCGACTGGCTCGAACACGTCGGTATCCCGCCGGGGGAACGCGAACGCATCTACCCGAAGTGCCTGCGCGGCGACCGGTCCGTCGACTTCCGCAATCCGCTAGCTGTCGATTGGGCGGTGCGGTGGCTGCGCGAGCGCGGTATCACCGTATGGATCATTGACCCGCTGAGCAAGCTCTACCGGGGCGACGAGAACAGCAGCACCGAATTCAACGAATGGTGGTCGGCGCTAGAGGAGATCATGCAACGCGCCGGAGTTCGCGTGACAGTGCTGGTTCACCACTCTGGCCACGGCGGGGAGGGCCGAGCACGCGGCACCTCAGCGATGATGGGCAACCCCGACGTGCTGGTGGAGTACAGGCACGGTGGAAACCACGGCGAGCTGCCGCCCGACAACAAGCGGTACCTCCGGGCTTTTGGTCGCCGCATCGACCAGCCGAGCATCACCCTGGACTACAACCCCGCCACGCTGGAACTGCTCGTGGATGAGAACGGCGGTAGCCGCGAGGAGAACCAGGAACGGCAACTTGCGCTGAACCTTTGGGATGCGCTCCAGAAGTCGAGCGAACCCCTAAATCAGGGCGATCTGTTCCACGCGGCAGGCCTAAAGGCGCAGGGCAAGAACTCCGCGAAAGGTCGCGCGGCGATCGACTACGCGCAAGGCAAGGGCTGGATCACCGCCGAGAAGGTAGGTACCGCCATCAAGCACTCCATCGGACCGAACGACCCATACGCCGGCCACCGAGTGCGGGTCAACCTCCGCGAAGGGAACGGGGACGACGAATGAGTAGAACGCCGAAAACGTATATCTACCAGCGATTTCTTTGTTACCCCCGCCCAGGGGTAACAAGGCGAGAAACACCGGTCGGAAAGCGAAAGTCGTTACCCCCGTTGTTACCCCATGAAGGCGCTGGTAGGGCGCTTGTTACCCCCTTAGTACCCCATTGTTACCCCACTCCGGGGTACTTAGTACCCCTCGCCTATAGGGGCGAAGCCCCTAGGCGGGGTACGAGTACCGACGAACCGATAGGGCCGATCCCATGAACCTCTACACACCCGTCGAGACGCCGTATTGGTTGCAGCCCAACCGACGTAGCAGGCGAGGGCACCCGACAAGACCTCGCCGGAACCCGAACCGACCGCCGAGGCCCGTGGACTACATCCGGCCCGGAACCCGATGAGATTGGAGAGACAGCGATCAAAGAAACCAATAACACCCGTAACCCATCGACCGCGCCCAAGGACCGCCGCGAAGCGACCACGGACTTCAAGAGCGGCGGGATGCGGTGTACTGCTAGAAGCTCGCGCACCGGCGAGCCGTGTAAACGCCCACCCATGCTCGGCGGGAACGTCTGCTACCACCACGGCGGGGCAGCACCCCAAGTAAAGGCCAAGGCGCAAAGACGTTTAGAGCAGTCCTGCGACGCGCTCGTGCAAAAGCTCTTGGGTATGGCGCTGGACGGCGATGTGCCGGATCACGTCGCGCTCCAAGCGATCCGCGACGCCTTGGACCGTGCAATGGGCAAAGCCACGACAACCGTCGAGATCGGGCCGAAACCGGTCCAGCCCTACGAGGAGGTGCTCAACGACATCGTCGGGGTCGCACACATCACCCGCGCCGAGTCCCGCGCCCGTCAGGGCCTACCGCCCGACCCGCCGCGCGCTCTGCCCGCGTCGGAGCCGATGGAGGTCGTGGACGCGGAACTCGTAGACGAGCCTGAGCATGGCCCTCGTGGGCGAGCGCCCGGTGATCGGTCCGGCGACCCCACCGGCACGGACGCAGCCCGTAGCGGCCCACCGAGCCGCCCGCCGGGTCGGGAGCTGGCGACGTTGGAGGACGCGACCGCCGACACCGCCGCCGCGAACAGGGCAGCCGCCCGAATGGGGCGGGTCCATAGAGTGCGCTAATCGACCAATAATAGCAGGCCACAGGCTATACGGGCGTTTGCTGGCGTAGCGTAAAAGCCGTAATGACCGTTTCGGCGGTTTAGGCGAAACAAGGAGGACCGATGCCCCGACTGCTCACCGCCCTGGCTATCGCGGGGGCTGCGCTGGTCGCCCCAGCAACAGCATCAGCAGACCCCGTGCCCTTCCCGTACTGCGCGTTCGACCCGACCGGTAACGCCGGGTCATGGAGCGATTGGTGCCTGCCGGTCGGCCCGCAGCCGGGTCAGCCCGTCTGGGGCAACCCCAGCGGTACCGGTACCTACAACCAGCCCGACATGCCCTGGGAGACCGCGACCAGCCCGACCACCGGCAACACGGTCAACCCGTTCGCGCCTGGCGGGAGCATGTGGTGACCGGGAACGCGAAGCCGCTGCGCGTGGTCGGGTACGTACGGGTCTCCACCGCCAAGCAGGGCGACACCGGCCACGGCCTCGGCGCGCAACACGAAGCGCTGGAACACTTCTGCGCTACCCACGGCTACGAGCTGCTGACAGTAACCAGCGATGTGGTCAGCGGTACTGCATCAGATCGCATGTACGGCAGGGAAGTTGCGATAGCAGCTATCGAGTCGGGCGTGGCCGATGCGCTACTGGTCCGGGCGCTCGACCGCGCGACCCGCGATCAGGAGGACGCCGCGAAGCTGTTCAAGCGCGCCGAGCGCAACGCCTGGCGGTTGATGGACTGCGACAAGGCCGACAGCGGCGACCCCACCCAGCGCCTACTCGCGGACATCCGCATCGCGGTAGCCGCCGAGGAACGCCGCAAGATCAGCGAGCGCACCCGCGAAGGTCTCGCCAAAGCCCGCAAGGCCGGTAAGCGCCTTGGCCGGCCAGTTGAGGTAGACCCCGCCCTGGCTGAGCAGATTACGCACATGCACACCCGCGACGGCCTGAGCGCGAACATGATCGCCCGCCAGCTCACCGAGCGCGGGGTACCCACACCACGCGGCGGAGCGCGGTGGTACCCGACGACGGTTAGCGACATCCTCAAGCGCGCCAACACCAACGGGGCAGCAGCATGATCGTCTACCCAGTCGGCACGCGGGTTCGGCTGCTGACTCCGAACGAGCCGTACACCGGGCAGGTCGGCGCCGTCATGGAGCACTTCGATGACGGCGCGGGCGGGCTCGTGCACATCCTGCGGTACAACCCCGACGAGCCGCCCCAACCCCAAAACCTGAGCTTCCATCTCGCCGACGAGTTGGAGCCGGAGTGACCGTCCCACGCCGTAGCTCGCGGGCGTTGGTTCGGCGGACGCCGCTCGGCGTTCCGTACGCCGCCCCTACACCGATGCCAAGCCCATCCCAGTACGTCGCCGCCGAACAAGCCCCGCAGCCACGCAGCGGCAACAACGGCCTACCGGAACCGTCACCAGAGCGAGCGCCCAACCGTCGCCCGAAACTCACCGAGGACGACGTGCGGGAGATTCGCGCGGACTACGCGGCGGGGCGCTGGGGCGTGAATGACTTGGCGGACATCTACGGCGTGACCCAGCCGACCATGAGCGCGGTAGTCCACCGGCGCACCTGGCGACACGTCACCGACCAACCAACCGAAGGGAATTGACCGATGGCAAATGTTCAGAAGCGTGTACGCGCCAGCGGGACAACAACGTACGTGGTCCGGTGGTACACACCGGATGGCGAACAGCGCACCAAGGGCGGGTTCCGCACCCGCAAGGAGGCCAAGGCGTTCGCTGCTAAGGCTGACGCGGCGGTGGCGGCGGGGATGGACTTCAACCCCGCGAAGGGCAAGGTGCTGTTCCGCGACGCGGCGGCGTGGTGGTTGGAGTCGCGGGCCGACCTCAAGAGCGCCACCCACAACAACCACGCTTACGCCCTCGCCCCGGCAGCGACCCGTCGCGGTGACGGCAAGACGCTGGGGATTGATGCGGTGTTTGGCGGTTACCCGCTGAACAAGATCACCCGCGAATACATCCAGGACTGGGTCAACAAGCTCATTGCAGCAGGCAAGAAACCGTCCACGGTGCGGCACGCGTTCTTCACGGTGCGAATGGTGTTGGAGCAGGCGGTGGTTGATGGCCGGCTGGGCAAGAACCCAGCCGCGCACGTAAAGCTCCCCAAAGAGCACGCCCGTAAGGGTGGGCCGGTAGGGGTTGTGGATGACCCGAAGCAATTCCTCACTCCGCCGCAGGTGTCCGCTCTCGTGGCGGCTACACCTTGGCCCTACAACACGCTTGTGCACACGGCCGCGTGGTCGGGGTTACGAGCGGGGGAGCTGGCGGGTCTAAAGGTTGGCGATGTGGAGCTGCCGCAGCCATCGATGAACCCGAACGCGCCCGCGAAGCCGGGCACTTTGCGTGTGCAGCGCGCAGCGCGGGTTATCGGCAAGGAGCTGGTCTACGTGACGCCGAAGACACCAGGCTCCGACCGGCGCGTGTCGCTAACGCCCGAGACGACAGCGCTGTTGCGCGACTACCTCGCGGAGCACCCGCGCGCCGACGACCCGACCGCGCCGCTGTGGCCCGGCATGGCGTTGGCTCGACCCCGGCCGACCGGGGTGGCAACCCCTGGCGCAGATGGCGAGACAGCCACAGGAGATGGCAGCGCCGCTACCCCGACCGCTCAAGCGAAAGCCCGCCGACAAGCGGACGCCCTCGCCGCGCTGTCGGCGGTGGACGCTGAGGCGCGGCTCGACCTCGACTGGACCTCGCCGCTGCGGCACCCGACGTTCTACAAAGCGGTGTACCGGCCCGCTGTGTTGCGGGCGAACCGGCTAACGCCGACCGCCCGTTTATCGCCCGCGCAATCGTTCCACTCCCTCCGCCACACCTACGCGAGCATGTGCATCGCGGCGGGGATACCGCCCGTTGCCATCGCTGAGCTGATGGGCCACCGGGATGTCAAGACGACCCTTACGGTGTACGCCCATCTCATCAACACCGATGACCACGCGGGCAACATGGCGGCGCTAGGTGCTTTAGCAGCCCCGAAGCCGACCTACAGCGGAAATGTTATGCCGTTGACGGGTTAGTCACTGGCCGATGTGATCCCAGAACTGCGGATAGAACAGCGAGAGTTGAGTGAGTGAGGGCACCCCGTCACTAAGTGCGGCTCGACACTGTCGGGCGATCTCCTGACGGTGAAGATCCAGCTGCGGGACCAAAGTAAAGATGCTTGTCATGTCGATTGTCACAGTCCGATACTGGCCGACATCAAATGGAAGCTTGTCCGCCGATCTAGTTATCTGGACTACTGGTTTCCGCGCCGCGTGACGCAGGGCTAACTCGTAATAGACGTTAGGATTTGCGTAGCTGAGATCGGCTATAACAAGCGCAGCTCTTGCGATGTGCTCGATCACCTGGCCGGTGATCAGTCCTGGTTTGCTAATTTGATCGGCGCGTACAGGGGTCAGTCCCAGCTCCTGTAATGCGGGTTCAATCAGTGATCCGAGTACCAAGTCTGCGTGCTGTCGTTGTTCGGAGCCGTCAGACCCGATTGGTGAGACGATGAAACAAACCTTGGAAAGGTCGTCTGACTGCGCAGTGCCCCAGCTAGCTGGGGCCGGACGTGGTTGGCTTGTCGCGGCGGTTTCTTGCGTCGGAGGCTGCCTTTCTTCAGTGGCGTCCTCCGGGACGGTGGCTTGTTCTGATGCGACACGTTCGATGACTGCGTCAATGGGTACGAGGTGTTCCGAACCTGCGATGGTTCGGACTAGGCCGACTTCGCGTGCATTTGCAAGAAACGTCTCGACCGCTTCGTTCACGTGGTTGCTTTGAACGTCCGCATTTTTAAAGGCGTCACGCAAAATTTCGACGCTGGGTAGGCGAACCCCGCGGTATTGTTCGTAGACCGTCTTAAAGGGCTCGATGCGCGTTATTGCGAGTTCTATTTGTGCAGCGAGCCGTCGCGGCTCCGGCAATCCTGGGTCGGAAGCCGTTCTGCCCGTATCGGTTAGTTCGAGGAACTCGGCGTTGTATCCCCCAGTCGTGAGGCCGTACTGGCCGCTCGCGGTGATGAGGTTGCGCGTCGGACCGCTGGTTGGTGAGCGGTTAATCGCTTCGAAAAGTGTAATGCGACGGACCTTTTGCCCGGAGCCATGTGTGTGAATGGCTTCAGCAAGGATCAGGGCCTCCTTGAACGACATTGCGGGGAAGCTGCGCGGCGTCCTTGGACGACGTCCAGATGACGTTTGGCCGTTGCTGGTCGCGGCCTCTGATTCCGCTGCCTCTGACGCATCAGTGGCATCTCCCGTACCTGTCATGGCGTGAATACTGCCATTTGTGGCGGACAGGCGGGGGTGACTTCCGCGTGACAAGTGGTTGCCTACAA
The DNA here is from genome assembly GCF_046250075.1 of Mycobacterium sp. SMC-14. Classification (NCBI taxonomy): domain Bacteria; kingdom Bacillati; phylum Actinomycetota; class Actinomycetes; order Mycobacteriales; family Mycobacteriaceae; genus Mycobacterium; species Mycobacterium sp. SMC-14. The sequence goes on from NZ_CP176429.1 coordinate 351,385, forward strand.
GGGACCGTTAAGGGACCATCGCGCCGATCGTGCGAGTCGTCCGGGGTAAAACCCCCTGCTCAACGTGGAGCCGATGACGGGAATCGAACCCGCGTATTCAGCTTGGGAAGCTGATGTTCTGCCATTGAACTACATCGGCACTGGTGCGCTAGCAGGCTAGCATCCGGGCCCCCGCCCGCTCCGCGAGTGTGCGGAATCGTCGGCCGAACCGCCGAGAACCGAATCAAACCGCACACTCGGTGGCCACCACGGGCTTGGTCATCCGGCCCGGCCCGCGGGCCGAGCGATACGCTCGTGCCGTGCTGCTCTCCGATCGCGATCTGCGAGCCGAAATCGCTGCTGGCCGGCTGGGCATCGACCCGTTTGACGACGAGCTGGTACAGCCGTCCAGCGTGGACGTTCGCCTCGACAGCCTGTTCCGGGTGTTCAACAACACCCGCTACACCCACATCGATCCGGCCAAACAGCAAGACGAGCTGACCACCCTGGTCGAACCCAAACCCGGCGAGCCGTTCGTGCTGCATCCCGGCGAGTTCGTGCTGGGCTCCACGCTGGAGTGCTGCACCCTGCCGGAGGATCTGGCCGGCCGGCTGGAGGGCAAGTCCAGCCTGGGCCGCCTCGGCCTGCTGACCCACTCCACCGCGGGTTTCATCGATCCCGGCTTCTCCGGTCACATCACGCTGGAGCTGTCCAACGTGGCGAATCTGCCGATCACGTTGTGGCCGGGTATGAAGATCGGCCAGCTGTGCCTACTGCGATTGACCAGTCCGGCTGAGCACCCGTACGGCAGTACGCGCGTAGGGTCGAAATATCAGGGCCAGCGCGGGCCGACGCCGTCCCGCTCGTACCAGAACTTCATCAAGTCCGGTTAGCCCTCGGACCTGACGGTCGCCCCGCGGCTGCGATGAAGCCGGTATCGGCCAGCCCTGGTGGGGGTTCGGCCCACATGCCTGGCCGATAAGCAGTAACAGGGGAGGTTTCGTGGAGATCGTTCTTGGGGTGTCGGTGGCACCCTCGGCGGTCCGCATGGTGTTGGTGGAAGGCGAGAACGCCGACGGGGTCACCGTCGAGCACGACGACTTCGACGTCGTAGACGGCGCACAGACCGCTCCAGAGCGCGTGGTGTCGGCGATCCTGGGCACCCGTGAAGGCGCCCGCGAGGGCGGCTATGAGCTGAGCTCCACCGGCGTGACCTGGAGCAATCCGGCCGAGGCGAACGCGCTGCGTGAGGCGCTGGCCGGCCGCAAGGTCGAGAACGTGATGCTGGTGTCGGCGTTTCTTGCCGCGGCGGCGCTGGCCCAGTCGGTGGGCAGTGCGACGCGTTACGCCCGGACCGCGCTGCTGTTCGTCGAGCCGGAAGCCGCCACGCTGGCCGTCGTCAATTCTGACGACGGTTCGATCACCGAGATTCACCGTCAGTCGCTGTCGAACGACGATGAGCGTGCGGTCGGCGAGATCACCGAGCTGGCCGCCGGTGCGCAACGGCTGGAGTCGAACCCCGACGGTCTGTTCGTGGTGGGCTCGGGCGTGAATGTGGCGATGATCAAACCGGAGCTGGACAAGGTCACTCCGCTGCCGGTCAGCGTGCCCGAGGAACCGGACATGGCGTTGGCCCGCGGGGCGGCGCTGGCCAGCGCGCATGCCCCGCTGTTCTCGTCCTCCACCCGGGCCGTGGCCTGGGCCCAGGACCCGGGCACCGGTGAACTGGACCCGGCACTGGCCGGTGCCGGATACGCCTACATCGCGCCCGGTGGGGTCAACTACGACGAGGTGGACTACAACGCCACCAGCGACAACGAGCCGCTGGCCTACAGCGCGCTCCCGGACAGCGGCGTGGTCCTGGGCGGCGCGCTTCCGGATCTCGCTGACGATCCCGAACTCGTCGACTCCCGGATGCTGGACTTCAGCACCGGGATCCAGCCGCGGGAACGCAAGCCGATGCTGGTCACCGGCGGGGTCGCGGCGCTGTTTGTGATCGGGGTGCTGGGCCTGGCGATCGCGTTGGCCGTCGGGATGCGAGCGGCCAACCAGCACCGACCCGATGTGCGGGCCAACGTCGTCACTCATCAGGCACCGCCGCCGGCTGCCGTCGTCACGCCCGCGCCGGCGCCGCCGCAGGCCCCGCCCGCCCCGGTCGGTGAACCGGCTCCGCCGCGGGCTCCCGCGCCAGCTCCCGCTCCAGTGCCCGAGGCTCCGGCTCCAGCAGCCCCCGCACCGGTGGCACCGCCTCCACCACCTCCGGCGCTCCCGCCGCCACCGCTTCCGAACCTCGGGATTCCGGGCCTGCCCGGCGGTCCGCCGCTGTTTGGCCCGCCCCGGGGCGGTTGGGGCGGCGACGACGACTGGGGGCCCGGTGGTGGTCATGGCCGCGGTGGCGGTCATGGCGGTGGCCACGGTGGTGGTCACGGCCGCGGTGGTGGCGGGTTCCCGTTCAAGATCCCCGGCCTTCCTTTCTGAGTGGGCACGCACATACAACAGTCGTAAGATGGGCTAATAATTCGCCGGCCGTAGTGGAGGAGGTGCGGTGGACATCGTTCTGGGGGTCTCGATGGCACCGCCATCGGTACGCATGGTCCTCGTCGAGGGGGAGCGCGCCGGTGGCGTGACCGTCGATGAAGACGGATTCGAGGTGGACGCCGACGAGAAGGCGTTCCCCGACCAGGTCGTGTCGGCCATCCTGGGCACCCAGGAAAGTGCCCGGGAGAGCGGCTACCGGCTGGCCTCGACCGGGGTGACCGTCGCCAACCAGCTGCAAGCCGGCCAGCTGCGTGATGCGCTGGCCGGTCACCGGGTCGAGAACGTGATGCTGGTGTCGGCGTTCTTGGCGGCGGCAGCGCTGGCGCAGACGGTGGGCGGGTCGATCGGCTACGAGCGGACCGCGCTGATGTTCATCGAGCCCGATGGGGCGACCCTGGCCGTCGTCGACTCGTCGGACGGCTCGATCGCCGAGGTGCAGCGGGTGGCCCTGCCATCCGATGACGCCGCCGCGGTGGGCGCGCTGACCCGTCTGGCCGCCCAGGCCGGCCGCCTGTCGTCGCGACCCGACGGCCTGTTCGTGGTCGGTTCCGGAGTCAACGTCGGCATGGTCAAGCCCGAGTTGGACGCGGTCAGTGCCATCCCGGTGAGCGTGCCCGAGGAGCCCGATACCGCGCTGGCGCGGGGCGCGGCGCTGGCCAGTGCCCATGCGCCGCTGTTCGACTCCTCGACGTCGGCACTGGCGTGGGCACGCGACCCGGGCACCGGCGTGATCGACCCGGACTTGGTCGCGCTCGCCTATGCCCACCAGGCCGACTATGACGCCACCATGGGCGAGTACGCGCTGGCCTACAGTGCGGTGCGCGACGACACCACCGACAGCGGCTACCTGAACCTGGTCGACGGTGATGGCTTTGACGGCGCGGTCATCGAGGACGACGATTACCCGCCGAGTTCCGGTGTGGATCTATTCGAGGACAGCAAACCTCTTCGGCGACGTAACCCCTTCCTGCTGGCCGGCAGCGGGCTGGCGGCGTTCTTCGTGGTCGGGGTCTCCAGCCTGGTGGTGGCGCTGGCGGTCAGCATCCGGCCCACCGCCGCAGATCATCCGCCGCCCACCGGGCACATCGTGGTTCCCACCCAGCAGGCCCCGGCCCCGGCGCCGGTCCCAGAAGCGGCGCCCCCACCCGCCCCCGCGCCGCCACCGGCGGCCCCGCCCGTCACGGAGGTCCCGGTAGCTCGGCCGGCGCCGGCCGCGCCTGCTCCTGCGCCCGCCCCGGCGGCTCCGGCACCCGCCCCGGCGGCCCCGGCTCCCGCGCCGGTGGCCCCGGTGCCGATACCGATTCCGGTGCCCATCCATGTGCCCGCGCCGGTCGAGGCACCGGCCCCTGCTGCACCGGTCCCCGCACCACCTCCGATCCAGCAACCCGAGCTGCCGCCGATCTTCCGGCCACCGTCCAACAACGGCGGCAACCCTTCCTGGCTGCCGGGCAACAACAACGGTGGCGGCAAGAAGGGCGGTAACCCGTCCTGGCTGCCCGACAACGATGGCGGTGGCAAGAAGGGCGGTAACCCGTCCTGGCTGCCCGACAACGATGGCGGTGGCAAAAAGGGTGGCAACCCGTCACCCTGGCTGCCCGGCATCGGCAGCAACGGTGGTGGCGGGAACCCGTGGTTCCCGGGCCTCGGCGGCGGCGGCAACGGCAACGGTGGCGGGCGCGGCGGTGGCGGCGGTGGCGGCGGCTCCTGGTTCCCGGGCCTCGGCGGTGGTGGCGGCGGCGGAGGCCACGGCGGTGGGGGCGGTGGCGGCAAGGGCGGCTGGCCCTTCTGAGCGGGCACAGAATCCATTAGCCTGACGGCGTGGACTACGCCGCAGCATTGCTCGATGAGACGCGCGCGTTCGGGGAGCTGATCCGCGCCGGCGATCCGCAGTTGGCGATCCCGACTTGCCCGGAGTGGAACCTCACCCAACTGTTCCGGCACTTCGGGCGTGGAAACCGTTGGGCCGCACAAATCGTCGCCGATCGAATGGACGGTCCCCTGGACCCGCGTGACGTCATCGACGGCAAACCGCCCGCCGAGCCCGACGCAGCCATCGACTGGCTGCACGACGGCGCACAGCGGGTGTTGGACGCGGTGGCCCACGCTGGGCCGGACTCGCCGGCGTGGACGTTCATGGGTCCACGTCCGGCCTCGTGGTGGGTGCGCCGCCGGCTGCACGAGGCAACCGTGCACCGCGCCGACGCCGCGCTGGCGCTCGGCGGTGACTTCGCCCTGTCCCCGGAGTTGGCCGCCGACGGGATCGGTGAGTTGCTGGACCTGATCCCCACGCTCATCGCGCGCAATGGACAGACGTTGCCGCTGGCCGAGGGCCACAGCCTGCACCTGCACGCCACCGATGACGGCCTCGGGCCGGCCGGGGAGTGGACCATCAGCCGGCCGAGCGGTACCGACACGGTGAGCTGGTCGCATGAGCACGGCAAAGGCTCGGTGGCCCTGCGTGGTCCGGCGCGCGACCTGTTTTTGGCGGTGATGCGCCGGGTGCCCGTCGCCGATACCGACATCGCGATCTTCGGCGACGCCGCGGTGTGGCAGAACTGGGTCGACCACACCGCCTTCTGATCGGGCGGTAGTTTTGGCGACCATGAGCACATCGGAGATCGCAACGGTCCTCGCCTGGCACGACGCCCTGGCCGCCGGTGATCTGGACACCTTGGAACAGCTGTCCAGCGACGACATCGAGGTTGCCGACGCAAACGGGGCTGGGCAGGGTCATCAGGCGTTGCGCGGGTGGGCCGCGTCGGCGCAGGTGAGCGCCGGAATCGGCCGGATGTATGTGCACGACGGTGTGGTGGTGGCCGAGCTGACCCCGGTGGGAGCGGGTACAGCCCAGGCGGTCGCCTTCCGGGTGGTGCGCGATCACGTCACCGCGGTTTTCCGCCACGACGACCTGGGCCACGCCCTGGCAGCCACGGACCTCTCCGAAGCCGATCGGGTCGATTAGCCCCGCTGTGTTGAAGACGGCGACCCGCTGCGCCCGGCTCCGCCGCGCTTGCGATCGCCGTTAGGCTAGGCGGCATGCGCGGGATCATCCTGGCCGGTGGCTCCGGTACCCGCCTGCATCCGATCACCATGGGCGTCAGTAAGCAGCTGCTGCCGGTGTACGACAAGCCGCTGGTCTACTACCCGCTGTGCACGCTCATGCTGGCGGGAATTCGGGACATTCAGGTGATCACCACCGGCCACGACGCGCCCGCCTTCCAGCGACTGCTGGGGGACGGCAGCGCGTTCGGTGTCGACATCAGCTACGCCGTCCAGGATCAGCCGGACGGACTGGCGCGAGCGTTCGTGATCGGCGCCGACCACATCGGCACCGACTCTGTCGCGCTGGTGTTGGGGGACAACATCTTCTACGGCGCCGGCTTGGGAACCAGTCTGCGGCGTCACCAATCCCTTTCCGGTGCCGTTATTTTCGCGTACTGGATGGCCGACCCGTCGGCCTACGGTGTGGTCGAGTTCGACGGGGACGGTACGGCGGTGTCGGTGGTGGAGAAGCCGACCTCGCCCCGGTCGCACTACGCGATACCCGGGCTATATTTCTATGACAACGATGTCGTCGAGATCGCCCGGGGCCTCAAGCCTTCCGCGCGCGGCGAGTACGAGATCACCGACATCAACCAGACCTACCTCGAGCAGGGCCGGCTGGCGGTCGAGACCCTGGCCCGTGGCACCGCGTGGCTGGACACCGGGACTTTCGACTCGCTGCTGGACGCCGGCGATTACGTCCGCACCGTCGAGCGGCGCCAGGGCCTCAAGATCGGTGTGCCCGAAGAGGTCGCCTGGCGGATGGGCTTCATCGACGACGCCGCACTCGCCGCCCGGGCCGCGGCGCTGTGCAAGTCCGGCTACGGCGACTACCTGATGGGCCTGTTGGATCGTCGGTGACGGGTGCTCACTGACGAATGGCGTCGGCCGCCCGTCGCAGTGACAACTCGGCGCTTGTCCGACTGTCGCCCATCCCGACGAACATGTCGATGGTCATCGGGCTGAGGATGTGAGTCAGTGCCCGGCCGTCCTGCTCGAACGTGCCGACAAGTTCCAGCAGCACCACGCCGTGGATCATGCTCCAGATTCGCCCGGCCAGTTCAACGGTGTCGTCCGCGCGGATCCGGCCGGTGGTCACGATCCGATCCACGGCGGCGACGAGTTGGTCGAAGGTGGCTGTCGCTACCGGTATTTCGGGGACGTGAAACTTCTGGGGTGCGGCGAGCCCGAACATCAGCCGATAGCGTTGCGGGCTGGCTAGCGCGAACTCTCGGTAGGCATAACCCATGACGAAGAAGTCCGCCATCGGATCGTCGGTCTTGGGTGCGGCCGCCAGCGCGGCGCCGAAACGCTCGAACGCGGCGGAGACGATCGCCTCCAGCAGGCCATTCATCCCGCCGAAGTGGGTGTAGACCGCCATGGTGGAGGCGCCGATCTCGGCTGCGACCTTGCGGGCCTGCAAAGACTCGGGGCCCGCACTGTCCAGCAGTCGGGTACCGGCCTCGATCAGGCGATCGCGCGGGCTCGAATTCACCCTTGCCATCCTGCCATAACAGTGTTATACATGGTCCATAACATCGTTATGGACAGGAGGTGTCCGATGACCAATCCTTACCTTCAGGGCGGATTCGCGCCGATCGCACAGGAGCACACCCTCACCGAGCTGGCGGTGACCGGGACTATCCCGGATTACCTGGACGGGCGCTACCTGCGTAACGGGCCCAACCCGGTCGGCGAGATCGATCCCGCGGTCTATCACTGGTTCATCGGCGACGGCATGGTCCACGGCGTGCGCCTTCGCGACGGCAAGGCGCAGTGGTACCGCAACCGGTACGTGCGGGGCCCACAGACGGCGGCCGCGCTCGGCGAATCGCCGCGCCCCGGCCGGCACGGCGGGGCTTCCGGGATCGGCGCCAACACCAACGTGATCGGTCACGCCGGGCGGACCCTTGCGCTGATCGAGGGCGGGATCTCCTGCTATGAGCTGACCGACGAGCTGGACACCGTCGGCACCTGCGACTTCGACGGCACGTTGTCCGGTGGGTACACCGCGCACCCCAAACGTGACCCCGACACCGGTGAGCTGCATGCCGTGTCGTACGCGTTCAACCGCGGAAACACCGTCCAGTACTCGGTTATCGGCACCGACGGTCGGGCGCGGCGCACCGTGGATATCGAGGTCACCGGTTCGCCGATGATGCACGACTTCTCGCTCACCGAGAACCACGTCGTCTTCTATGACCTGCCGGTCACGTTCGACGCCCGCCAGGTCGCCCAGGGTGCAGCGCCGCCCGGCCTGCGGCTACCAGTGCGGCTGATCATGTCGGCTCTGATCGGCCGGGTGCGCATTCCGGATCCGATCATGGCGCGGTTGCCGATGCCCAAGAGCAGTGTGCGCACCATGCCGTATCGGTGGAACCCGAAATACCCTGCGCGGGTTGGAGTAATGCCACGGGATGGGGGCAATGCCGACGTTCGGTGGTTCGAGGTGGAACCGTGCTACGTGTTCCATCCGATGAACGCCTACGACGAGGGTGACACCGTCGTCCTCGACGTGGTCCGGCATCCGAAGATGTTCGACACCGAGATGCGTGGCCCCGCCGAGGGGCTGCCCACGCTGGAACGGTGGACCATCGATCTGGCCGACGGCAAGGTCCGCGAATCTCGGGTGGACGATCGTGGTCAGGAGTTTCCCCGCGTTGACGAACGACTGGTCGGCAAGCGGCACCGGTTCGGCTACGCGGTCAGTATCGGCAACGGCGTGGTCCCCGACGCAACGCTGCTCAAACACGACCTGGTCGGCGGGTCGGCAGCGACGCGTTCATTCGGTGAGGGAAAACAGTTGGGTGAGTTCGTCTTCCATCCGGCGACGGCGGACGCAGCCGAAGATGACGGCGTACTGATGGGCTTCGTCTACGACAGCTCGACCGACACCAGCACGCTGGCGATCCTGGATGCGGCAACGCTGGAGGACGTCGCGGGCATCCACCTGCCGCACCGTGTCCCGGCTGGATTCCACGGCAACTGGGTGCCTAACGGCCAATAGGGGTGCGACATGACCACACGATTCGTCACGCCATCGGATTCTGCTGTACGAGTAGGTGACGCGGAGCGGGGGCGTACCGCCGACCATCTCGGTCAGGCGTTCACCCAGGGCTACCTGTCGATGGAGGAATACGAGACACGACTGGCCCGGGCGTTTGAGGCTCAGACAGCCGGAGCGCTCAAGGAGCTCCTCGCCGATCTGCCTGTCGCGCAGATCATCAGGCGAGACCCACGGCGTTCTGCGCAACGCAGCGCGGCCGCCCGGCGGGGCGTCCAGGTTCACCTGGGCGCCTACCTGGCCGTGTCCGTGTTGATGATCGGCATCTGGTTGGTGACCGCGGTGACCGCGGGTGCGTGGTATTTCTGGCCGGCCTGGCCGATCCTCGGATGGGGCATCGGGATCGTCTCGCACGCGATTCCCGTCGGGGCGTGTGCGCGAAGGGCTTCGGGTGCCGTCGAGCCTGTTGTTAGCGAGTTCGGTACTCGAACTTTCTCGCGCTAACTACAGTTTCGGCGCAAGCGCCGAAGAAACTAGGGTCGGTAGCTCACCAGGAAGTTGCCCAGGCGCTCGATGGCGCTGGACAGGTCGCGGGCCCACGGCAGGGTCACGATGCGCAGGTGGTCGGGCGCCGGCCAGTTGAACCCGGTGCCCTGGGTGACCAGGATCTTCTCCTGCAACAACAGGTCCAAGACCAACTGCTCGTCGTTGTCGATCGGGTAGACCTCCGGGTCCAGCCGCGGGAACGTGTAGAGCGCACCGCGAGGCTTGACGCAGGAGACGCCCGGAATCTCGTTGAGTTTGCTCCAGGCGACGTCACGCTGTTCGAGCAGCCGCCCACCCGGCAGCACCAGGTCATCGATGCTCTGGTGGCCGCCCAACGCCACCTGAATGGCATGCTGCGCGGGAACATTCGGGCACAGCCGCATGCTTGCCAACAGGTTGATGCCCTCCAGGAAGCTGGTCGCGTGCTCCTTCGGGCCGGTGATCGCCAGCCAGCCGGAGCGGTAGCCGGCCACCCGGTAGGCCTTTGACAGGCCATTGAAGGTCAGGCACAGCAGATCCGGCGCCAGGGTGGCCAGGTTGATGTGCTCGACGTCGTCGTAGAGGATCTTGTCGTAGATCTCGTCGGCCAGCAGCAGCAGCTGATGCTTGCGGGCCAATTCGACGATCTGGCTGAGCACCTCGCGGCTGTAGACCGCCCCGGTCGGGTTGTTGGGGTTGATCACCACCAGGGCCTTGGTGCGCTCGGTGATCTTCGATTCCATGTCGGCGATGTCGGGCTGCCAGCCCTGGGTCTCGTCGCACAGGTAGTGCACCGGCGTGCCGCCCGCCAACGAGGTCGACGCCGTCCACAGCGGATAGTCCGGCGCCGGGATCAGCACCTGGTCGCCGTTGTCCAGCAGCGCCTGCAACACCATGGAGATCAGCTCGGATACCCCGTTGCCCAGATAGACGTCGTCGACGTCGAAGCGGGGGAAGCCCTCAATGAGTTCGTAGCGGGTGACCACCGCGCGCCGGGCCGGCAGGATGCCCTGGGAGTCCGAGTAGCCCTGCGCGTACGGCAGCGCCTGGATCATGTCCCGCATGATCACGTCGGGGGCCTCGAACCCGAACGGTGCCGGGTTGCCGATGTTGAGCTTGAGGATGCGATGCCCCTCGGCCTCCATCCGGGAGGCCTGGGCGTGGATCGGACCGCGGATCTCGTAGAGGACGTCCTGCAGCTTGGTCGACTGCGCGAACGTACGTTGCCGTGGCTGACTGCCGGTGGCAGGCCAGGGCATCTGATGCGGCAACGAATGAGCGGTCACGTTGGCAATAATCCCATAGCTGTCCAATCAAAATTTGCCCGAGAAACAAGTTGGGGCCGTATGTGCACCCATACGGCCCCAACCTGTTATCTCAGCGTTTGCCAGGCGGGCGTGCTCCGCGCTGGATTCCCAGGCCCTTCACCGGCGGCTGTTCCTTGGGTGCCTCCGCCGGGGCGGCCTCCGGGGCCGGGGCGGGCTCGGAGGCGGCCGAGGCCGGCTCAGCGGCGGTCGATGCGGGTTCGGCGGCCGCGGCGGCCGGCTCCGCAGCTGCCGGGGTTGCCGCGGCGGGCTTCTTGGCGCCCGGCTTGCGGGCTCCGGCCGCCATGCCCAGGCCCTTGACCGGTGCCGCGGGTGCCGCCGGTGCTTCGGGTGCTGCCGGTGTCGCGGGTGCGGCAACGGCGGTCGCTTCCGGGACCGCGGCCGGAGCCGCCTTCTTGGCGCCGGGACGCTTGGCGCCGCCCGCCATCCCCAACCCCTTCACCGGGGCAGCGGGAGCCGCGGGTGCAGGGGCGCTGGCCTCGGGCGCGGGGGCCGCGGGGGCTGCGGCGGGGGCCGCCTTCTTGGCGCCGGGACGCTTGGCGGCGCCGGCCATCCCCAGGCCCTTGACCGGGGCCGCGGCCTTGGCCTCGGCAGCCGGCTTCTCCGCCGTCGCGGTGGCCACAGCAGCCGCAGCAGGTGCCGGCGCCTTCTCCTCGACCTTCTTCGGACCGGCCTTGGCGGCGGCCTCGGCGGCAGTGCCCTTGGCCGGCAACGTCACCGAGTCCATGTCGAGGGACTCCAGCAGCAGCTGGGCGATGTCACGCACGTCCACACCGGAGCGGCCGGAGGCCTCGATGCGGTCGTCGATGCCGTCGCTGACCATCACCCGGCAGAACGGGCATCCGGTGGCGATGGTGGTGGCACCGGTGGCCAGCGCCTCGTCCACGCGGTCGTGGTTCACCCGCTTGCCGATGTGCTCTTCCATCCACATCCGGGCACCGCCGGCGCCGCAGCAGAACGAGCGGTCGCGGTTACGCGGCATCTCGACCAGGTTGGCGCCTGAGGCCTCGACCAGCTCACGCGGCGGCTCGTAGACCTTGTTGTGGCGACCCAGGAAGCACGGGTCGTGGTAGGTGACCTCCCGCGACACCGGAGCGACCGGAATCAGTCGCTTGTCGCGGACCAGCCGGTTGAGCACCTGGGTGTGGTGCAGCACCGTGTATTCGCTGCCCAGCTGCGGGTATTCGCGCGAGATCGTGTTGAAGCAGTGCGGGCAGCTGGCGATGATCTTGCGGTCCGGCCTGTCCAGACCGTCGAACACCTCGTTGAGCATCTCGACGTTCTGCGAGGCCAACTGCTGGAACAGGAACTCGTTTCCGGCACGCCGGGCCGGGTCACCGGTACAGGTCTCGCCGGTGCCCAGCACCAGGAACTTCACGCCGGCAGCGGCCAGCAACTCCGCGGTCGCCTTGGTGGTCTTCTTGGCGCGGTCCTCGTAGGCGCCCGCGCAGCCCACCCAGAACAGGTACTCGAACCCGTCGAAGCTGTCGACGTCCTGGCCGTAGACCGGGATGTCGAAGTTGAGCTCGTCGATCCAGGAGGTGCGCTCCTTGGCGTTCTGCCCCCACGGGTTGCCCTTGTTCTCCAGGTTCTTGAACAGCACACCCAGCTCGGAGGGGAACTCCGACTCCACCAGCACCTGGTAGCGGCGCATGTCGACGATGTGGTCGATGTGCTCGATGTCCACCGGGCACTGCTCGACGCAGGCGCCACAGTTGGTGCACGACCACAGCACGTCGGGGTCGATCACGCCGCCTTCTTCGGCGGTGCCCACCAGCGGGCGGACGGCCTGCTCCGGGCCGGAGCCGCCGATACGCTCGAAGCCCTTCTCCGCCACGTGGTGGCCGGGCAGCGGCTGGGCGTCGGCCAGGTCGACCTCACCGGTCGGCATCGGCTTGTCGCCGAGCAGGTAGGGGGCCTTGGCCATCCAGTGGTCACGCAGGTCCATGATGACCAGCTTGGGGCTCAGCGGCTTGCCGGTGTTCCAGGCAGGACACTGCGACTGGCAGCGGCCACACTCGGTACAGGTGGCGAAGTCGAGCATGCCCTTCCAGGTGAAGTCGTCGATCTTGCCGCGACCGAACACCGCGTCTTCCGGCGGGTTGTCGAAGTCCAGCGGCTCGCCCTGGTACTCGATCGGCAGCAGCGGGCCCAGGGCGTTGGGCAGACGCTTGAAGGTGACGTTGATCGGGGCCAAGAAGATGTGCAGGTGCTTGGAGTTCAGCACGATCAGCAGGAAGCCCAGTGCCACCGCGACGTGCAGCAGCAACGCGGCGGTCTCGATGTTCTCGTTGACGGCGAGCCCCAGCGGCGCCATGACCTTGCCCATGAGGTGCGACAGGTAGGCGCCCTTGCCGTAGGGCAGGGTGCCGGTGTTGGCCGCGGCCCCGCGCAGCAGCAGGAAGGTCCAGACCACGTTGAGGATCATCACCAGGATCAGCCACGCACCGCCGTTGTGCGAGCCGTAGAACCGGGACGACCGGCCGTGCTCGGTCGGGTTGCGCAGGACCCGGATGACCATGAACACGAAGATCGACAGGGTGACCGCGGTGATGAAGAAGTCCTGCATGAAGCCCAGGAAGTCCCAGTGCCCGACGAGCGGGATGGCGAAGTGGGGGTTGAACATCTGCCCGTAGGCCTCGATGTAGACCGTGATCAGGACGAAGAACGCCCACATGGTGAAGAAGTGTGCGATCCCGGGGATATTCCACTTCAGCAGCTTGGCCTGGCCGGCGACTTCACGGATCTGGGTCTCGATCCGGGACTTGATGTCGTTCGTCCGTTCGGCACCGACCTTCTGACCGGACATGACCAGTCGGAAGAGCCAGAACACCCGGCGTGCGGCCAGCAGGCCGACGAGTCCCGTCATGGACAGGCCGACCACCAGCCTGATCAGCATCTGGGTATTTTCGGTCACGGAGAGCCTCTCCCATCCACAAGTTACCGGTCAGTAACTTAGCTATGGTTACTGACGGGTAACTTACCGCCAATCTTGCGCAGCACCAGTTCAAGCCCTGCTCGGTGCTCGCTCATAGTGCCACTCCGAGGCCGTTCAGCGCGACAAAGGCTGGCCTAACTGTATCGGCCGGCGACTGTTCGGACGGGCCTTCGCGCCCGGTCAGGTAGTCGGAATTCAGAGTCCGGGCAGCGGGATGACGATCGCCGGTGGCTGTCGCGTCGGCGTCGGCGTGGCGGGGGCAGCCGTGGTGCTCGGGGCGGTCGTAGTCGGGGCCTCGGTGGTGGTCGGCGGCACCGTGGTGGTGGTCGGCAGTTCGGTGGTCGTCGTGGTGGTCGGTGCCTCGGTGGTGGAACCGGGGGGCTCTGACTCCGTCGCCGGCGGCGGGTTTTCGGCGGTGGGGGCGTCGGAAGGGGCCTGCTCCGGGCTCGGGGCAGCGGGCGCTACGGCGGGCGCGGTAGTGGTGGACGTCACCGGGGTAGTCGCCGGCGCGGTGGGGCTCGGTTCCTTGTTCACCAGCCGGACCATGCCCCACACCAACAGGGCGATCAGGATTGCGGTCAGCACGCCCAGGCCGACCAGAGCGACCGGCCGTAGATACCAGGGGGTCGGTGGCGGCGGTTCGGTCCACTCGGGCTGGCGACCGGTGGGCTCGCGGTACTCGCTGTAGTAGGCAGGCTCGCCGTAGTTACCGTTGCCGCCGTAGTCGTAGCCGGCCATCTGGGTCGGCTCGTTATGCGGATCGTCCGGCGATCGGTTCACACGAACCGAGGGTAGGGGCCGCGCCTGACGAAATCCCGCGACGACACTGGCGGGAACCCGTCAGCTGTCCGAGCGGCGACGTGCGACAAGCTCGGCGACGGCACGCCAGCCGAGCAGGAACACGGCGGTCACCGTCGACGCGACCAGGATGAAACTCTTCGCCACGCCGGCCGAGGTCGCTTCGCGCAACAGCATGCCGACCAGCACCGTCGATACCCAGACCGTCACTCCGGCGGGCCAGAGCGCGGTGGGATTGCGCCAGGCGCGCGATAACAGCCAGCCCAGCGCTGTGCCGCTCAGAAACGGCCAGGCCGTGGTCGCCAAGCCGCTGAGAGTGAGGCCTTCGTCGTGGCTACGACGGCCGAGAGCGCAGAAGATCAACACGGCCACCACGTCAATGCCGAGCCAGGCCGGCTTCCGAGGTGGTTGCATGCGGCGAGAGTACCGGGCCGGTGGACTACCGGCGCGGCGGCAGTGTGATCACCGTCGGCAGCTCGGGAACCTTGGGGATCGGCGGGATGGTGATCACCGACGGCAGATGCGGCAGATGGCGGTGCGGCGGCTCGCTCGGTGGCGGCGCCTGCTGTGCCGGCGGCTGCTGCGGCGGGGCCTGTCGGGGCGGGGCGGCCGACGGCGCGGTGGTGCTGGGCGCACTGGATGAGGCAGTGGTCGTGCTGCTGGTCGTACTACTGGTCGAGCTGCTGGTGGTGCTGGACGAGCTGGTCGCCGGGGTGGTGCCGCCGCCGGGTCCGTGGCTGGTCAGCTGGATGATTCCCCAGACCACCAGCGCGATCATGACCGTGATGAGCCCGAACCAGGCGATCAGGACCGATCGGCGGCGAAACCAGGGGATGGACGATGGCGCAGCGAAATCGGCGCCCGTCGGATCGGTCGGTTCGTCGAAGGCGTTGTAGGAGGCGTATTGGGTCGGTGCGTTGCCGGGCTGGTAACGGGCATCGCCGGGGTTACGTCCCTGGTAGGCGGGGCCGAAGGGAGCGGGGGGCGGCCCGGGCGGCCGTGGGCCGCGCTGGGCGGCGGGCATGGACCGAGTCTGGTCCTCGCTGGGTTTGCCGGAACCGTCCGAAGATCCGAAGCGCGCCATTTCACCGATCGTATCGGAAAGTACTTGCAGGCGACGTGGCCGAAAAATCAGAAAGTATCGATGTTCTCGATGCTGACGACCATGCCGTGGCCGGTGCGGTCGTTGGTGAACCGCGTGCCGTTGATATCGGCGTTGATCGTCCAGCCTTGAGCCTGGTAGGTGAGGTAGTCGATGGTGACGACCGGGATGTCACCCAGGTTGCCCAACACCCATTTCACGGATCCGTCGGTACTGATACTGACCCCGTTGGCGTGCTGGCCGTCCTTGAGCGGGGTATTGGTGAACTGTGCCTCGCAGTCGACCTGCGCCGACGAGATCTGGCAGCGGGTCCGGCCGGATTTCGTCTCGATGAAGACGTAACCGTTGTCGTCGGGAGGCAGTGGGATGGCATCGGCCGGCCGGTTGGGGGTGGCCGACTTGGTCGGGCTCGGCGAGCTCGTCGGGCTCGGCGGTGCAGTGCTGGTGCGGGGCGGCCGAAACGACGGCTCCGGCGGTCCGCCGCCCGGAACCGCGGTCGGGTGGCCGTCGACGGTGCTACTGCAACCCACCACTAGTAGCGCAGCCGCCAACGTCAGCTTTCCGGCCGTTCGGCGCCTCGCCTGGTCTGGTACCCGCACTCATTCCCCCGCTGACATATGTTGCGGCCTAGCGTACGCATCCAGTGACATCAGTGGCTGTAGTGACGCGCGGTACTACCGGAGCGGCGTCGGTGAGCGGCCTGCGGTCAGGAAAAGTCGCGGAAGGCCAGCGCCGTGCCGGCGACCGCCGTCACCGCGGCGAGCGCATAACCCACCAGCGACCACCAGCCGGCGTGCAGGTAGGCGGTGACGGCGACGATCGCGATGGCGCAGAAGACCAGCACCATTCCATACAGCGGGGGTTTGGCTGCGTAACGGTTGCGGGCCATCTGGTTTCGGGCCTTCTACTCGTCGGGATCCGGCTGCACGGCCATGGCCGGGGTCTGCTCGGGGGGCGTCGTTTGGGCGAGCGCTGCGGCGGCTTGCACCCGCCCGCGCACCAGGAACCAACCGACGATCAGTGCAGGTGTGCCGATGAGCAGCACTCCCCACACGAACGGGCCGCTGCGGTGATCGAACAGCATGAGCACCAGCACACCCGCCAGGAACAGCAAGGTCGTGTACCCGCTGTAGGGGGCCAGCGGCATCCGGAACGACGGTCGTTTCAGTACCCCGGCATTGGCCAGCCGGAGCAACCGTAGTTGGCAGGCCACGATCGTCGCCCACGCCGCCATGACTCCGACCGCGGCGATGTTGAGCACGATCTCGAAGGCCTGCCCGGGACGCAGCGCGTTGAGCACGACGCCCAGCAGCCCGACGCCACTGGTCAGCAGAATGCCGCCGTAGGGCACCCCGTTCTTGGAGATCTTGGCGGTGAACGCCGGGCCGCTGCCGTTGACGGCCATCGAGCGCAGGATCCGACCGGTGGAGTACAGCCCGGCGTTGAGGCTGGAGAACGCGGCGGTCAGCACCACCAGATTCATCAAGCTGCCCGCGCCGGTGAAGCCGACCTTGGAGAAGAACGTGACGAAGGGGCTCTGGTGCTCCTTGAACGCGGTGTAGGGCAGCAGCAGTGCCAGCAGCACTACCGATCCCACGTAGAAGATCGCGATGCGGGCTACCACGGAGTTGATCGCCCGCGGCATGACCTTCTCGGGGTTGGGGGTTTCGCCGGCCGCGGTGCCGACCAGTTCGACCCCGGCGTAGGAGAACACCACGCCGGAGGTCACCAACACCAGCGGGAGCAGGCCAGTAGGCAGGAATCCGCCGTTCTGGGTCAAGAGGTGCAGGCCGGTTTCCTGACCGTCGACCTGGTAGCGGCCGCCCAGAAAGATGGTGCCGACCACCAGGAACGTCATCAGCGCGAGGACCTTGATCAGCGCTGCCCAGAATTCCAGCTCGCCGAAGAGCTTCACCGAGATCAGGTTCATCGACAGCACCGCCAACAGCGCGATCAGCGCCAGCGTCCACTGTGGGATCACCTCGAACAGGTGCCAGTAGTGGAAGTAGCTGGCGATCGCGGTGGTGTCGACGATGCCGGTCATCGACCAGTTCAGGAAGTACAGCCACCCCGCGACGTATGCGGTTTTCTCCCCGAAGAATTCGCGCGCGTAGGAGACGAACGATCCCGGCGACGGACGGTGCAGCACCAGCTCGCCGAGCGCGCGCAGGATAAGGAAGGCAAAGGCGCCACAGACCGCGTAGACCACGAACAGGCCCGGTCCGGCCGAGGCGAGCCGGCCGCCGGCACCGAGGAACAACCCGGTCCCGATGGCACCGCCCAGGGCGATCATCTGCAGCTGCCGGGGCGCCAGGTCCTTGTGGTAGCCCGCGTCTTCGCGGGTCAGCGCAGCCGCGGAAACCGGGTGCGGGGCGGGGGAAAGTGACATCGGTGCGAGGGTAACGCACCAGGGTTGCTGGTCAGGACCAAAGCCCATGGCGCTCGGGCCCTGCTAATTCGCTATAGCGAGCTGACCCCGGTGCGGTCAACCAGCGAAGGCGACCATCGCCGCGGCGGCCAGGTAGAGGATCTCCTCGGCGGTGCGCACCGGCAGCCTCGTCGTCATTGCTTTGGGCGGATTGGGCATCCGGGCGGCGTAGATGTTGGCCGGGAACATCGCCAGCATCAGCACCAGCAGGCAGGCGGCGGCGACGACGCGCGTGGCCGGAAGCAGCAGGCCCACCGCACCCAGCAGTTCGAGCACACCAGTGACGCTGACCAGCAAACCCGGTGCGGGCAGTGCCGGTGGCACGATCGCGATCAGCTGGCTGCGCAGCGGCGGAGCGAAATGCGCCACACCGGTGAGGAAGAACATCGCCGCCAGGCCGACGGCGATCGCGCGACCCCACGAGTCCACGTAGGCGATGCCCAACCAGCCGACGATCCGGGCGGCCAGGCTACCCGCCAGCAGCGTGATCAGGGGAGCCATGACAACCTCCGGATCTAGGCAATGACAAGTTATGACGCCGAGCGTAAATCCGGTATCTAGTCGGTGTCAAGATTGTCTTGTAGGGTGACCGCTATGGCCCGTTCGACCTACCACCACGGCGATCTGCGTGCGGCGATCCTGGCCGAGGCGGCGCGCCTGGTGGCCGAGCAGGGGGCCGACCGGGTGTCGCTGCGTGAACTGGCGCGCGTGGCCGGGGTGTCGCATGCAGCGCCCGCGCATCACTTCACCGATCGGAGGGGCCTGTTCACCGCGCTGGCGACCGAAGGATTTCAGCTGTTGAGCGTCGCGCTCACCGCAGCTCGGGGCCGGTTCGTCGACGCCGCGTTGGCCTACGTGCGGTTCGCGCTGGACCATCCAGGCCACTACGAAGTGATGTTCGACAAGTCGCTGCTGGATCCCGCCGACGCCGAGCTGGTCGCCGCGGAAATGGCTGCCGGAGCTGAACTCTCCCGGGGTGTGGCGACGTTGGAGGACGTGGCTGCGCGTGCGGATCCGGCCGGTGCTGAGTTGGCGGCCTGGTCGTTGGTTCATGGCTTTGCGACGCTCTGGCTCAATGACGCGGTAGCCGACGGCGTGAAGGCCGCTGATCCGATGGACACGGTCGAACGGATTGCGCGCCTGCTGTTCGACGGGTGACTACGGTTGCGGTTATGGCCGATCGACCCGCGCGAGTCGCAGACGTGCACGAGGCCGCCGCGTCGATGCCGCACGTCACCAGAATCGAAGGGCCGAAAGGCAATCCGATTTACCAGGTGGGCGGCAAGTCGTTCGTGTTCTTCCGTACCCCGCGGCCCGACGCCAAGGATCCCGTCACCGGTGAGGCCTACCCCGATGTCATAGTGATCTGGGTCGAGTCGGACGCCGACAAGCAGGCCCTCATTCAAGACCCCACCACACCGTTTTTCAGCACTGACCATTTCAACGGTCATCTGTCCGTTCTGGTTCGGGAGGCAGACCTGCACGCGATCAGCAAGAGTGAACTGGCCGAAGTGGTTCAGGACGCCTGGCTGTCTCGAGCTTCGAACAGGCGGCGGACAGCCTGGCTGGCTACCCACGACACCGACGGTCCAGCCCGATGAGCAGGCGGATCGGCGTGGTGGGGGCCGGCATCGCCGGGCTGGCGACCGCGATCGGGCTGCAGCGCCGCGGTCACCATGTCACCGTCGTCGAACAACGGACCGACACCTCATCGGGCGCCGGGATCAGCATCTGGCCCAACGCGCTGGCCGCGCTGGACCACCTCGGTCTGGGCGATGAGGTCCGCGCGGCCGGTGGCCGGATCACCGCCGGCGCGGCGCGCTGGTACGACGGATCGTGGCTGCGCCGCCCGGCGGCCGAACGGATGGTGCGGGCACTGGGTGAACCGCTCGTGGTGGTGCAGCGCTCGGTACTTCGCGACATCCTTGCCGAAGCGTTGGGGGCGGGCAGCCTGCACTACGGGGTCGCCGCCACCGACGTGGCGATGGCGGGAGACTCTGTCGCGCTGCAACTCTCGGGTGGCACGGTAGAGAACTTCGATGCCGTCGTCGGCGCGGACGGCACCCATTCGGTACTGGCCCGCCACCTCAACGGCCCGCTGCGCCGACGCTACGTCGGTTACACCGCATGGCGAGGAATCGCTGCCTACGCCTTGGACCCCGACCTGGCCGGGGAAACCATGGGGCCCGGAGTCGAAACCGGCCATGTGCCGATGGGTCCGGACCTGACCTACTGGTTCGCCACCGAACGGGTCCCGGAGGGACAGCGAGCGGGCGAAGGAGAACTGGCCTACCTCCGAGCCAAATTCGCCCACTGGTGTGAGCCCATCCCGAGCATCCTTGCCGCGACCTCGCCCGCCGACGTCTTGCGCGACGACCTCTACGACCGTGCGCCCGCTCGTCACTGGGCGCGCGGACCCATCGTGCTGGTCGGCGACGCGGCCCATCCCATGCGTCCGCACCTCGGCCAGGGCGGCTGTCAGGGCTTGGAAGACGCCGCCATCCTGGCCGAGTTCGTCGACCGGGCACCCGATCTGCCCACCGCGTTCGCGCGGTTCGTCGCGTTCCGGCGGCCACGGGTGGCGCCGCTGGTCCGGGAGTCGGCCTGGTTCGGGAAGGTGGTCAACATGCGGCCCGACTTCCTCAGCGCCGCCGCCAGTCGCGCCACCGGTCTGATTCCGGAAGCACTGCTGATGAGGCACCTGGCAACGGTGGCCGCAGGGTCGGCGTTCGTGCTGCCGGCGATAGGTGCGCAGCGATGAGACCAAAACTGTGGCTTCGGTGGGTGCTGTTGCAGGGGTTTCCGCGCGCGTTCCTTGCGGTGCAAGCGCGGCGCGGCGACCCGATGGCACGATTGCTTATCGGCCCGGTGCGCGGCGGCGACCCGGAACCGCTGACCGAACAGATCCGTGCCCGTGGTCGATTGACGCGCACGCCGTTCGTCTCGGTGACCGCCGACCATGAGCTATGCCGCGCAATCCTGCGTGACGACAGGTTCGGGGCGAGTAACCCGGCCAATATCAATCTGCCCAGAACGACCCGCTGGCTGATCAGCCGAACGGATCCCCAGCTGCCGAATCCGGCTGAGCCGCCCTCGATGCTGGTGGTCGACCCGCCCGACCACACCCGTTACCGGCGTGCGGTGGTGCGCGCGTTCACACCTCGTGCGATCGACAGACTGCGGACCCGGATCATCGAGATCACTCATGAACTGCTGGATCGGGTGGAATCGACGCCCAATCCAGATCTGATCGCCGATTTCGCCGGGCCCTTACCGGCTTTGATCATCGCCGAGATTCTCGGAATCCCCGAGGAGCAGCGACCGCAGATGCTCGACCGGGGTGACCGTGGTGCACCGTTGCTCGATATCGGGGTGTCCTGGAAAACCTTTCGGGTTGCCATGGAATCCCTGCGGGAAAACGATCACGAGTTCAGCGACCACATCGAACGGTTGCGCAACAACCCCGGCGACGACATCTACAGCCAGATCATTCGCGACGGGGACCTTGATCGACGCGAACTGGGCGTGACGGCACTGCTGCTCGCCGGCGCGGGTTTTGAGACCACCATCAACCTGATCGGCAACGCGATCGTGCTGTTGCTGCGCCACCGCGAACAGCTGGCGATGCTGCGCGAGGACCCCGAGCTGTGGCCGGGCGCGGTCGAGGAAGTGCTGCGCTTCGACAGCCCGGTGCAGATGACGTCACGCAACGCCCTGTGTGACCTCGAGCTGGCGGGGTACCACGTCGCCCCTGGCGAAACGGTGGCGCTGCTGCTGGGCGGCGCCAACCACGACCCCGACGTGTTCGAGGAGCCCGGCCGCTTCGACGTCACCAGGGCCAACGCCAAAGAGCATCTGTCGTTCAGCAGCGGTATTCACGCCTGCCTCGGGGCCAACCTGGCTCGCATGGAGGCCACCATCGCGTTGCGGGCGCTGTTCGAACGTTTCCCCGACCTGCAGCTCGACGGACCCCCGACGCCACGTGGACTGGCAACTTTGCACGGTTTCCGGCACATCCCGGCGTCCACCTGATCGGGCGTGTCGTCGCGCGGGTGTCATTCAGGACGTGGCACCTTCGACCTGACCAGCCGTGCACCCAGTTCGCCGGGCTCGACGCGGTGACCTTCGGTGCAGCGGATCTCGACCAGCGCGTCCGCGCCGCAGTCCAGATGCGTCAGGCGTAGCTGACCGCGGTTGGGCAGGTGGCGTTGTCCCCACTGGAACATGGCCCAGACCACCGGCATGAAATCGGTGCCGGCCTCGGTCAGGACGTATTCGTCGCGGCTGCGCTGGCCGGGCTCACGGTAGGGCCGGCGGGCCAGCAATCCGAGGTCGACGAGTTCGGTGAGCCGTGTCGCGGTCGCGGCTTTGGTGATGCCAACCCGGTGCGCGAAGTCGTCGAAGCGGGTGGTGCCGTAGTAGGCCTCGCGCATGATCAGCATCGCGGACTTGGTGCCGACCACCGCCATGGTCTTTTCGACGGGACACTCGCCGATCGCCGACCAGCCATCGCGATCCGCCAGCGGGCCCTGCAGGAAAGTCATCTCGATTCACCTCCCGATCTGGGTTGACCCTACTATACCCAGGGTGTATAGCTGAGTATAGGAAACAATACCTAGCTAGGCGGGAGGATTCATGATGGTCGAATATCAAGGTCGCGACGCCGTCATCGTCGGAGCCGTTCGCACGCCGATCGGCAAAGGCAAACCGGGCGGTGCTCTGCAGGGCATCCTGCCGGTGGACCTGTTGGCGCACAGCCTGCGAGAGCTGGCGCAGCGAACGGGAATCGATCCGATTCAGGTGGACGATGTGATCGCAGGGGCCGTCACTCAAGTCGGTGATCAGGCCTTCAACATCGGACGCAATGCCCTGTTGGGTGCGGGCTTCCCCGAATCGGTTCCCGGCACCACAATCGGCCGGCAATGCGGGAGCAGCCAACAGGCGATCAGCTTCGCTGCCCAGGGCGTGGTGGCCGGCGCCTACGACGTCGTCATTGCCGCAGGGGTGGAGTCGATGAGCCGCGTACCGATGGGCGTGTCATTGTTGCCGGGCAGCAGCCCATTTGGTGAGGGGATGGCGGAGCGCTATCCGGAAGGCCTGGTGCCGCAGGGCATCAGCGCCGAGCTGATCGCGGCCCGGTGGGGTTTCTCCCGGACCGAACTCGACGAATTCTCCGCCAACAGTCACGAGAAGGCGGCGCGTGCCACCAAGGACGGGCTGTTCGGCGATGAGCTCGCCCCTATCGCAGGCCTGACCACCGACGAGATCATCAGGCCCGGAACCAGCGTCGCAACCTTGGCGGCCTTGAACCCGGCGTTCTACGACGAAGCGATGAAGGTGCGCTTCCCGCAAATCAATTGGGAGATCACCCCCGGCAATTCATCACCGCTGTCGGACGGCAGTGCAGCGGTGATGATTACCAGCTCCGAGTTCGCCAAGACGATGGGCCTACGTCCACTGGCGCGGATCCACACCACCACCGTCGTCGGGTCCGATCCGCTGTACATGCTCACCGGGGTGATCCCGGCCACCCAGAAGGTGCTGCAGCGGGCCGGTCTGAGGCTGTCCGACATCGACCTGTTCGAGGTCAACGAGGCGTTCGCTCCGGTGGTGTTGGCCTGGGCGAAAGAAACTGGCGCAGATCTGGCCAAGACGAACGTCAATGGCGGCGCGATCGCTATCGGGCATCCGTTGGGCGCCAGTGGTGCACGCCTGATGACGACCCTCGTCAATGCGTTGCAGCACAGCGGAAAACGCTACGGCCTGCAGACGATGTGCGAGGGCGGCGGAATGGCTAACGCCACCATCATCGAGCAGCTAGAGGGCTGACGACGATGAACACAATTCGAGCCGCCGCCGTGCAGATCAGCCCGGTGCTCTACAGCCGGGAGGGGACCGTTGAGCGGGTGGTCGGCAAGATTGAGCAGCTGTCGCGCCACGGTGTGCGGTTCGCAGCATTTCCCGAAACGGTGATCCCGTACTACCCGTATTTCGCGTTCGTTCAACGCCCTTTCGAGATGCGACCGGAACACCTCAGATTGATGGAGCAGGCCGTGACGATTCCGTCGCCGGAGATCGACGCGATCGCAGCGGCGGTCCGGCAGGCCGAAATGGTCGTCTCGATCGGCGTCACCGAACGGGACGGTGGATCGTTGTACAACACCCAGCTGCTGTTCGACGCCGACGGGAGCCTGCTGCAGCGCCGGCGCAAGATCATGCCGACCTACCACGAACGGATGATCTGGGGGCAGGGCGACGGCAGCGGGCTGCGCGCTGTAGACAGCGCGGTGGGGCGGATCGGACAGCTCGCGTGCTGGGAGCACTACATTCCGCTGGCGCGCTATGCCTTGATCGCCGACGGCGAGCAGATCCATTCGGGCATGTGGCCGGGGTCGTTCGCCGGTGACCTGTTCGCGCAACAGGTCGAGATCAGCGTGCGCAATCACGCGCTTGAGTCGGCTGCTTTCGTCGTGAACGCCACCGCGTGGTTGGACGCCGATCAACAGTCGCGGGTCATGGCCGACACCGGATGCCCGCCCGGTCCTATCTCGGGCGGGTGTTTCACCGCGATCATCAACCCGCACGGTGAACTGCTCGGTGAGCCAGTGCGCTCCGGCGAGGGCGAGGTGATCGCCGACCTCGACTTCTCCGTGATCGATGCCCGCAAGTCGCAGATGGATTCCCGCGGTCACTACAGCCGCCCCGACGTGCTGAGCCTGCTGGTGGACCGCACACCACGTGCACACGTCCAGGACCGATTCGAACAATCGGCAGACCCCAACGCCTTGGAGGTGGATCGTGTCGCAATCTGAACCGCGTGAGACCCGGTTCTCCGGAGTCCGGGTGCGCTACGAGAGCGTCAAGAGCTATGACGAACTGGTCGCTGCATTGCTGGCCGACGTCGGTGCTCGGCCCGTTCCGATCGATGACTTTCCGAAGGACTTCGTCAGTTGGGACTCTTACCGGGCAAAGGTCGAATCCTATGTTGGCCCCAGTGGATTCATGTTGTTTGCGACTTTCGACCATGGGGGCTGGATCCAGAAAGCCGGCATTGCCCGGAAAGTGCTGCGCGCCATCATCGGCAACCCATTGATCGCGATCACCATGTTGCGCCACGACGTGACTGCGGGATTGTTCGCGCCGGTGGAGCTGCTGCTGGTCGACGAGGCGGACGGTCGCAGCAGTTTGACCTACGTCAAACCGTCCTCGCTGATGGTCGTCGAACCCAATGCGGAGCTGCTGGCGGCCGCCGAAGAGCTCGACGCCAAGCTGGCCGTACTGGCAGCGAAGGTCGCCGGATGACGGCCTGCGGTGCTCATGGCGTAGGCGACCGACGACGGACAGTCCCAGCGTCAGCTCTCCGCGCGTTCGCGATCACCCTGACCGAACGGGCCCGCAGCGTCCTGCCCGACCTTGACCGCGCCGGCCGTGAACTCGAGGACTCGATAGCCGAGCCTCTTTCGTCCGCCGAGCGGAACACACTGCGTGACCTGCTGCAGCGCATCGCCGCCGGCGCCGACCTCATCCCCGGCGTGCACCCGGACTTCGCCGAGGGTGCCGCGGACAGCTGTTAGTCGAGCGGCGCCGGCCGGATGGCCTGGCTGAAGCGTGCGGCAATCTGCGGATTGTCGAGCAGGCGCCGGGGGAAGCCGGGGCCCGGGCGCGCATGCGTCTGCTCCAGCCGCACGGCCTCACCGCAGTGCGCGCACACCACGGCGGCTTCCAGCTCATGGCCACATGCGTCGTGCACCAGCGTTACCGGTAGTTCCTTGCCCTGATGCTGCCATCTGTCGCCCCAGGTCTTCAGGGCCGCCATGACCGCGAAGAACTCCCGACCGGATTCGGTGAGCACGTATTCATGTCGAACCGGTTCTGTCTGGTATTCCCGGCGCTCGAGCAGGCCCGCGTCGACCAGCTTGCGCAGCCGGTCGGTCAGGGTGCTGCGGGCGATACCCAGGGAGCCGATGAACGCGTCGAACCGGTTTTCGCCGTAGTAGACCTCACGCAGCACGAGCAGGGTCCAGCCGTCGCCGACCAGGTCGGCGGCTCGGGCGATCGTGCAAGGCCACCCGGCGAACGAGGTCGTTCTCATGCGGCGACCCTATCAGTCGCGTGTTGAGACTGACTTGTGGTGGTAGAGATACGTGCACTACTGTCCAGGTCAGTCTCAATATAAAACTGCCCCGGGAATCGCCGAGGAGCGACGCATGTCCGAAGCCACCGTCACCACTGAGCACCCTGCGGAGTGGAAGCCGAGCGCTTGCATCTTGTGCGAGTGCAACTGCGGCATCGAGGTTCTCGTGGAGCCGCACACCCGCCGATTCGTGAAGATCCGCGGCGACAAGACGCATCCGTCCTCGGAGGGCTACACCTGCAATAAGGCACTGCGCTTGGATGCCTATCAGAACGGCCGAAATGGTCGGCTCACGGTGCCGCTTCGCCGCCGTGCGGACGGCACCTTCGAGGAAGTCGGCTGGGACACCGCGCTGACTGAGATCGCCGGGCGGCTGGGCCGGCTGCGTGCCGAGTATGGCGGCGAGTCGATCTTCTACTACGGCGGAGGCGGCCAGGGGAACCACCTCGGCGGGGCCTACGCGCCAGCAACGATGGCCGCCTACGGTGCACGATTTCGCTCCAGCGCGCTGGCTCAGGAGAAGACGGGCGAGTTCTGGGTCGCCGCCAGGATGCTCGGCCGCCCGCACCGATCCGATTTCGAGCGGTGCGAGGTCGCGGTCTTCATCGGCAAGAATCCCTATCAGTCCCACGGATTTCCGCGTGCCCGGTCGGTACTCAAGCAGATCGGCAAGGACCCGTCCCGGTCGATGATCGTGATCGACCCGGTACGCACCCAGACAGCCGAGCTGGCCGACTTCCACCTGCAGCTGCGCCCCGGCACCGACCTTCACCTGCTGACCGCGATGGTGGCGGTCCTTGTGCAGGAGGACCTGGTCGACCACGCCTGGCTGACTGAGCACGCCGATGGGTTGGGCGAGGTCGCAACGGTGATGCGCGAGGTGTCGATCGCGGACTACTGTGCTGTCGCCGACGTACCTGAGCGGCTCGTACGTGCAGCCACGCGACGCGTCGCCGCGGCCGGGTCGGTGGCAGTCCTGGAGGACCTCGGCGTCCAGATGAACCGCAACTCCACGGCAGTGTCCTACGTCGAGAAGCTGCTGTGGCTGCTCACCGGCAACTTCGCGAAACCGGGCACGCAATACGTGTTCTCCGGCCTCGCGCCGATCGCCCGCGACCGCGGGCTGGCGTTCGACCAGACACCTCGTTCACCGGTCAGCGGGGCGGCGATCATCAGTGGGCTGATTCCCTGTAACTCGATTCCCGACGAAATCCTCACCGACCACCCCGCCCGTTTCCGCGCCGCGATCGTCGAAAGCAGCAACCCGGTCCACTCGCTCGCGGACAGCCGGCGGATGACGGAGGCATTCCGGGCCCTGGACTTGGTGGTCGTCATCGACGTCGCCATGACCGAGACCGCGCGTGAAGCCGACTACGTGCTGCCGACACCCACCCAGTACGAGAAGTACGAGGCGACCTTCTTCGACTTCGAGTTCCCCCGCAACCTGTTTCACCTGCGCCATCCCGTGCTGGACGCGCCGGCCGGTCAGCTGGCCGAACCCGAGATCCACGCCCGGCTGTGTGAGTTGTCCGGGGCGGTCGGCGAGTCCGACTACGCGCCGTTACGCGAGGCGCTGGCCCAGGGCCGGGAAGCCTTCGCCCAGGCGATGCTGGGCGTGCTGGCCGACCGCCGCCTGGCCAAGCTGGCCCCGGTTCTGCTCTACCGCACCTTGGGCCCGACGCTCCCGGATGGCGCCGCGGCCGCGGCCGTGCTCTGGGGGGCATCGCTGATGTGCGCCATGGAGAACCCGCAAGGTGTTGCCCGCGCCGGTTACGGCGAGGGGCTGATGGCTGGGGACCGGCTCTTCGAGGCAATCCTCGCCGGCCCGCACGGAGTGGTCATCACCGATGATGAAGACGACGAGTCCTGGAACAGGCTTGGGGGCAGGCGGATCCAGCTCGACATCCCCGAACTGCTCGATGTGGTGCGCAAACTCGCCGACGACGAAGCCGTCATCACCGACCCCGACTATCCGCTGGTGCTCTCCGCCGGTGAGCGCCGAGACTTCACCGCCAACACGATCTTTCGCGACCCGGCCTGGCGTAAACGCGATCCCGACGGCGCGTTGCGGGTGTCTCAGGAAGACGCCACCGCCTTGTCATTGGTCACCGGTGACCGAGCGCGGGTGAGCACCCGCAGCGGCTCGGCGGAAGCTGTGGTCACGGTGGTCGACACCATGCGCAAGGGGCACATCGCATTGCCGAATGGGTTCGGTCTGACCTCGCAAGACGGCGAACGGGTCGGGGTACGTCTGAACAACCTGACTTCTTCGGCAGATCGCGACGAGTTCGTCGGTACACCGTGGCATAAGTCTGTTCCGGCGAGGCTGGAGAAGGTCTGATGGGTCACGTCTTCTCCGTGCACTGACTCAACGACGTCGCCGCAGCCGCCTGCCCCCATCGCACAAGGTAAGGCCGCCCGGCGTGAGTCCGGCGGAAGCCACAGCGCCGGTGGCTCCTCGGGAACAAACCCGGAACCCAGCTCGTTGACCAACTCGACAAGTTGAGTCATAAGCACTCAAGTCTGGGTTGACAGCCAAGCCGCCCAAGGAGCATCCTTGAGCGCAGTCCGCTCAGACTAGGGATATCGTCTACCAGGGAGGAACCACAATGGCTCGTGCGGTCGGAATCGACCTCGGGACCACCAACTCGTGCGTCGCAGTGCTGGAGGGCGGCGACCCCGTCGTCGTAGCCAACTCGGAGGGCTCGCGCACCACCCCATCGGTCGTCGCGTTCGCCCGCAACGGCGAAGTGCTGGTCGGCCAGCCCGCCAAGAACCAGGCGGTCACCAACGTCGACCGCACCATCCGCTCGGTCAAGCGCCACATCGGCACCGACTGGAAAGTCGAGATCGACGGCAAGGACTACACCTCGCAGGAGATCAGCGCCCGGGTGCTGATGAAGCTCAAGCGCGACGCGGAGGCCTACCTCGGTGAGGACATCACCGACGCCGTGATCACCGTGCCGGCCTACTTCAATGACGCCCAGCGTCAGGCCACCAAGGAAGCCGGCCAGATCGCCGGACTGAACGTGCTGCGCATCGTCAACGAGCCGACCGCGGCCGCGCTGGCCTACGGCCTGGACAAGGGCCACAAGGAACAGACCATCCTGGTCTTCGACCTCGGTGGCGGTACCTTCGACGTCTCCTTGCTGGAGATCGGTGAGGGTGTGGTCGAGGTGCGGGCCACCTCCGGTGACAACCACCTCGGTGGCGACGACTGGGACGACCGTGTCGTCGAATGGCTGGTCGACAAGTTCAAGGGCACCTCGGGCATCGACCTGACCAAGGACAAGATGGCCATGCAGCGGCTGCGTGAAGCTGCCGAGAAGGCCAAGATCGAGCTGTCGAGCTCGCAGAGCACCTCGATCAACCTGCCCTACATCACCGTTGACGCCGACAAGAACCCGCTGTTCCTCGACGAGCAGCTCACCCGTTCGGAGTTCCAGAAGATCACCCAGGATCTGCTGGACCGCACCCGCAAGCCGTTCCAATCGGTGATCAAGGACGCCGGCATCTCGGTGTCGGAGATCGACCACGTGGTGCTGGTGGGTGGTTCCACCCGCATGCCCGCGGTCACCGAGCTGGTCAAGGAACTGACCGGTGGCCAGGAGCCCAACAAGGGCGTCAACCCCGACGAGGTCGTCGCCGTGGGCGCCGCCCTGCAGGCCGGCGTGCTGAAGGGCGAGGTGAAAGACGTTCTGCTGCTTGACGTCACCCCGCTGAGCCTTGGTATCGAAACCAAGGGCGGCGTGATGACCAAGCTGATCGAGCGGAACACCACCATCCCGACCAAGCGCAGCGAGACCTTCACCACGGCCGACGACAACCAGCCGTCGGTGCAGATCCAGGTCTTCCAGGGTGAGCGCGAGATCGCCTCGCACAACAAGCTGCTCGGCTCCTTCGAGCTCACCGGTATCCCGCCGGCCCCGCGCGGTGTCCCGCAGATCGAGGTCACCTTCGACATCGACGCCAACGGCATCGTGCACGTCACCGCCAAGGACAAGGGCACCGGCAAGGAGAACACGATCAAGATCCAGGAGGGCTCCGGCCTTTCCCAGGAGGAGATCGACCGGATGATCAAGGATGCCGAGGCGCACGCCGAGGAGGACCGCAAGCGTCGCGAAGAGGCCGACGTGCGCAACCAGGCCGAGTCGCTGGTCTACCAGACGGAGAAGTTCGTCAAGGAGCAGCGCGAAGCCGAGGGGGGCTCCAAGGTTCCCGAGGACACCCTGGGCAAGGTCGACGCAGCCATCGGTGAGGCGAAGAAGGCGCTGGAGGGCACCGACATCGGCGCCATCAAGTCCGCGATGGAGAAGCTCGGCGTCGAGTCGCAAGCGCTGGGCCAGGCGATCTACGAGGCCACCCAGGCCGAGCAGGGCGCAAGTGACGCCGGCGGGCCGTCCGGTGGCGACGACGACGTCGTGGACGCAGAGGTGGTCGATGACGGAGACACCAAGTGAGCGAAGAGAACTCGCGCGAACAGTCTCCGGAGACCATCACCGTCACTGACAAGCGGCGCATCGACCCGGAAACCGGTGAGGTGCGGGAGGGTTCCTCCGGGCCGGCCCCTAGTGGGCCGGCCCCGGAGGAGCCGGCCGCCGACGAAGGGCAGGCCGCCCAAGCCGACCAGGTCGCCGAGCTGACCGCGGACCTGCAGCGGGTACAGGCGGACTTCGCCAACTACCGCAAGCGGGCGCTGCGCGACCAGCAAGGCGTCGCAGACCGGGCCAAGGCCGCAGTGGTGACCGAACTGCTCGGAATCCTCGACGACCTGGACCGCGCCCGCAGTCACGGCGACCTGGAATCGGGTCCGCTGAAATCGGTGGCGGACAAGCTGACCGGTGCGCTCACCGGCATGGGACTGACGTCGTTCGGCGCCGAGGGCGACGAGTTCGACCCATCGCTGCACGAGGCGGTGCAGCATGAGGGCGACGGGACACACTCGGTGATCGGCACCGTCCTGCGGCAGGGCTACAAGCTCGGCGAGCAGGTGCTGCGGCACGCGATGGTCGGGGTGGTCGACACCGTTCCGGACGCCGCGGCCGACGGCGCGGTTGTCGACGGTGACACTGCTGAAGAGAATTGACAGGTAAGGAGGTGACGCGTCATGGCTCAGCGTGAATGGGTCGAAAAGGACTTCTATAAGGAGTTGGGCGTCTCCTCCGACGCCAGCGAGAAAGAGATCAAGAGCGCCTACCGCAAGTTGGCCTCCGAACTGCATCCGGACCGCAACCCGAACAACCCGACCGCCGCCGACCGCTTCAAGGCGGTGTCCGAGGCCTACAGCGTGTTGTCCGACGAGGCCAAGCGCAAGGAGTACGACGAGACCCGGCGGCTGTTCGCCGGCGGCGGCTTCGGGCGGCGCTTCAACGGCGGCAGCGGATTCGGTGGCGGCAACTTCGACCGGTTCTCCACCGGCGGTGACGGCAGCGAGTTCAACCTCAACGACCTGTTCGGCGCGGCCGGACAGACCGGCGGGGCCAACATCGGTGATCTCTTCGGCGGCCTGTTCGGACGCGGTGCGCAGCAACGGCCCAGCCGGCCGCGGCGTGGCAATGACCTGGAAACCGACTCCGAGCTCAGTTTCCTGGAGGCCACCAAGGGTGTGGAGATGCCGCTACGGTTGACCAGTGCCGCACCGTGCACCAACTGTCACGGTAGCGGCGCCCGGCCGGGCACCAGTCCGCGCGTGTGCGTCTCCTGCAACGGCTCCGGGGTGATCAGCAGTAATCAGGGCGCCTTCGGGTTCTCGGAGCCGTGTACCGACTGCCGTGGCAGCGGGTCGATCATCGAGCACCCGTGTTCGGAGTGCAAGGGAACCGGGCGGGCTGCCCGGACCCGCACCATCAATGTGCGGATTCCCCCCGGTGTCGAAGACGGCCAACGGATTCGGTTGGCGGGCCAAGGAGAGGCCGGCCTGCGCGGCGCGCCCTCGGGTGACCTGTACGTGACGGTGCGAGTGCGTCCGGACAAGGTCTTTGGGCGTGACGGCGACGACCTGACGGTCACCATCCCGGTCAGCTTCTCCGAGCTCGCTCTGGGTACCACGCTCTCGGTCCCGACGCTGGACGGCAAGGTCGGTGTGCGGGTGCCGAAAGGCACCGCCGACGGCCGGATTCTGCGGGTCCGCGGGCGCGGTGTGCCCAAACGCGGCGGCGGTAGCGGCGACCTGCTGGTCACCGTAAAGGTCGCGGTCCCACCGAATCTGGAGGGGCCGGCGCAGGAGGCGCTCGAGGCGTACGCGGCGGCGGAGCAGTCCAGCGGATTCGACCCGCGGGCCGGATGGGCGGGTAATCGCTCATGAGTAAATCGGACAGCGCCCGCACCTTCCTGATCTCGGTGGCCGCCGAGCTGGCCGGGATGCACGCTCAGACGTTGCGGACTTATGACCGGATCGGATTGGTGAGTCCGCAGCGCAGCTCCGGCGGCGGACGCCGCTACTCCGAGAGAGACGTCGACCTGCTGCGCGAGGTGCAGCGGCTCTCGCACGACGAGGGCGTCAACCTCGCGGGTATCAAGCGGATCATCGAGTTGACCAACCAGGTTGAGGCGCTGCAGTCGCGGGTCAAGGAGATGACGGCCGAGTTGGAGATGTTGCGCGTCAACCAGCGTCGCGAGATCGCGGTGGTGCCCAAGAGCACCGCCGTGGTGGTCTGGAAACCGCGCCGCTAGCCGTTTCTTTCGTTGACTCTGCGCTCACGGCGTGCCCTACTCGCACTTCTGCGCCGTGGGCGCAGTGTCAACGGACGTGGATCGAGAATTGGGCCTCGCCGGGCTGTCCTAAGCGTGCTACCGCATAGCCGCCGCGGCGCAGTGCGTCGGTAGGTGCGGCCATCGGCTCGAAGCAGACCACGTCTTCAGTGGCCGGCGCGTAGATCTGCGCCGCCGGATACCCGTGGTCGAACCGCACCTCGATGCGTCGACCGCCGCCGGAGAGCGCGAACACCGCGCCAGGCACCACCTCGTCGAAACCGTGGTCGAAAACCTCCTCGCCTAACAGCTTTGTCGATGCCGGGTGCGGCTCGATCGCGCCGGTGGGGAGGCCGTGTGCGTCGACGATCCGTGCCCGCATCGGCGGGGTCTCGATGAGCCATTGCGCCCTGGGCACTCCGGGAAGCTGCAGATACGGGTGGAAACCGAAGCACA
The DNA here is from genome assembly GCF_046250075.1 of Mycobacterium sp. SMC-14. NCBI lineage: Bacteria > Bacillati > Actinomycetota > Actinomycetes > Mycobacteriales > Mycobacteriaceae > Mycobacterium > Mycobacterium sp. SMC-14. The sequence continues at coordinate 384,344 of NZ_CP176429.1, forward strand.
GCGGCACCGCCGTGTCGCTGGTGGCGCTGACCGTGGTGCGCACCGTCAGCGTGCGGTCCGCCAGTGTGATGGACAACTCCAGCAGGTGTGGGAACGGGAACGAGGCCAACAGGTCCGGCCGGGAACTGAAGTCGAGTTCGGCGGTCAGCGCCGATGCCGATCGCGCGCTCACCCGCCAACCGGCATCACCGGCCAGCGTGCCGTGGATCGGTGCGCCGAAATCGTCGGCGTGCACCCCGCCGATTCCCGCGGTGAGCGTCACCTCTGTAGCGCCTACCTGGTAGCCGTTGCCGCTCAATCGATTCGCCCACGGATACAACAGCGGAATGCCCATGGTCTTGTGCTCGGCAACATAGGCGGCGACACCCCGGCGCTGGCCGAGCAGTTCCACGCCGTCATGGCACAGTGACGTCCCGATCATGCCGGCGTTCGGGACGAACGTCGCCGTCAGCGACGACGACGGATCGGACAGAACGCAGGGCTCGAGATCAGTCACTTCTCACTCCGACAATGGGTCGTGTTGAATGCGTTGTGGTGGAGCCCCTTTGGCGACCAAAGCTGACACGGTAGCCCGCGTCATCTCCGGACCGCCACAGACCAGAATCTGGCGATCACCCCAGCTGCCGTACCGGGTGACCACCTCCGCCAGCCGCCCGGTCTGTCGCACATGCAAACCCCGCGGCGGGGTCACGTCGGGGTAGTCGGCGGCCCACTCCGGATCGCGTGCGTACTCCGACACAGGGGTCACCGACAGCCACGGGTTGTGCGCCGCGATCTGCCACAGGGTGGGCAGGTCGTAGAGCTCGCAGGGATAGCGGCCACCGAAGAACAGGTGCACACGAGGATTCACGCCCCACCGGGTCAGGTCCATGATGATCGCCCGCAGCGGCGCCAAGCCGGTACTTCCGGCCACCATCAGCACGTCACCGGCGTCGCGGTCGACATGCAATCCGCCGTGGGGACTGGACAGTCGCCACCGCTCGCCGGGCCGTGTTTCGTTGACGATGGCGGTGCTGACCAGACCGGCGGGGACCGCGCGGACGTGAAATTCGATGGCCCCGGTCTCGTCGGGGGGCATGCTCGGGCTCAGGTAGCGCCACGATCGCGGGCACTGCGGCACCTCGACTTTGACGTACTGGCCCGGGTGATAGGGCAGCGGTTGGTCCAGCTGGATCCGCACGACGGCCATGTCGCGGGAGACCCGCAGGTGCTCGACGACGGTGCCGTCCCACCACGCCGGGCCCTCTTCGGCGTCGGCGGCCCCGCCCATTACCCCGATGATCAGGTTCAGCGCTTCGCGGGCGGCGTCATCGACGGACGGAGTCCAGCGGTCGGCCAACTCGTCACGCAGCGTAGCCAGCAGCACTCGGCCCACCACTTCGTAATGGCGTTGCGTCACACCGTACTTGCGGTGGTCACGGCCCAGTTGAGCCAAAAGCGCCACGGGTTCCTGGGCTCGTTGGGCGATGAATTCTCCGAGCACCCAGCTGATGGCATGCGCGAAAGCGGCCCGCTGGGTGGTCAGGTCGGCGGGGAACAGGTCACGCACCGACGGGTCGGTGCCGAACCATCTGGTGAAGAACTCGGTGACGACGCTGGAACCGTCGGGCGGCACGGCAAACGCGTCATGCAGCACGCGCAGCGCATCGCGATCGTCCAGGCCCACGGCCGCGATCTTAATGCTGGCGGGCGGCACTGCCGCCTATAGCGCGTGAATCCCGTTGTAGACCACCATCGCACCGATGAGGACCAGGACGACGGCGGTCAGCGCGGCGTGCTGCTGCTCCATCCAGTTCTTGAGCCGGTTCAGCGCCGGATCCAGTCGGTCGCTGGCCGCCAGGTAGCCCAGAATCGGGATCAGCACCGAGGATGCGGAGAGCACGACAAAAAATACGGCCGCGGGCCAACTGTCCTCTCTGCGCAGTCCGGCGCTGCCGATGGCCAGGCCGGCCGCCGCGCACATGAACAGCACCTCGGGCCGAATCACGGCGAGCGCCGCGGCCGTCAGGCCCGCGCGGAGCGGCGACATCGAGGTGAATGAGCGCATCCAGCGCGGCATCTCGCCGTGTCCGTGCCGGGTCACCCACCGGTAGACGCCGAACGCGATCAGCACCGTACCGACGACGATCCGCAACCACGACGCCCAGGTCGGCGGGGTCGTGTGCAGGCCGCCCAGCAGTCCGGATATCGCGATGAAGGCGGCGGTCAGTGCCGCCAGGCCCACCAGCCAACCGAGCAGGAAGGCCAGTCCAGTCTCGCGCGGGCGTGCGGTATGCAGCACCAGTACGGCCGGGATGACGGTGATCGGCGAGAGGGCCACCACCAGCGCGAGCGGTATCAACGCGGTCCACAGCGAAGCCAGGCTGGTCGTCATAGCTGCACCGTATCGGACCGGGCGGCGCGTGCCCGGTCACGCAGAACCCCACCCTTGCTAGATACCCATACGGGGTATAGGTTCACAGGATACCTACGGAAGGCGGATATGTCACCCACGTCAGAATGTCGCGACCGGCCCCGCTGGTCGAGGCCCCTCGGGCGCCGATTCGGGGCGGCGGGAGTGGTTGCCGCACTGACCTGCACGCTGGCCTGTTGCCTGCCGGCGATCCTGGTCGCGCTTGGCGCCGGCGCATCGGTCGCGGCCGGTGCGGGACACGCCGGACACGGCGCTGGCGGATCCCAGGGGTGGCTCGCCGCTGTGCTCGACACGCTGCACCGGATCAGTCCTGTGCTGCTGATCGTGTCGATCGTGCTCGTCGCGGTTGCGTTCGCGCTGCGCCGTCGCGCGGCAGTGCTGCCGGCACTGATTGCCGGCGTTGTGCTCTACCTCAGCGTGCACGGCCAGGACGATCCCCTCGTCATGTACGCGGGGATGGCTCTGGGCTACGGCGCCTGGATCGTCCTGTACCTGTGGACGCGTCCGCGGCCCGGCGCAAGCTCGTGTGAGAAGTCAACTCCGTGACGGGCTTGCCATGCTCAACTCGGCGCGCACCAGGTCCGCCGCGAACTTCACCAGTTCGGCACGGCTGACGTGCAGACGGCCATCGGCCCAGTCGAGAACCAGCGTGGTGAGCGCGCCGGACAGTGCGCTGGCACTCATGGCTTGTGCGGCGGTGGCGGGAGACGAATTGCCGGCGCCGGATGTGCCGATCAGCGCGCCCAGTAGGCCAGGCAGCACATCGGCGCGATGATCGGCCAACAGGCTGCTGGACTGCGGCTCGCGCAGCAGGATCCGCAGCCGACGCGGATCCTCCTCGAAATAGGCTGTCGCTCTGTCGAGTGCCACGCTGATCGGAGCCGCTTTGCCTGTGACACCGGCCATCGTGGCAAGCAGCTCCGCGTTACACCGGTCGTACACGGCCAGGATCAGCTCGTCTGTGTCACTGAAGCTTTCATAGAAGTAGCGAAGGCTGAGCCCGGCGTCGCGGCACGCCGCGCGCATGGTGACCCCGGCCGTGCCCCCGGTGCCCAGCAGCTCCACCCCGGCCTCGATCAGCTGAGCTCGACGTGCTTGGGACCGGGCATCGTGGGTCTGGCCGCGCCACACCCGCGGCGCCCTTTCGCCACCCATGCGCACCTCCGAATCGTGGGGACGCTTGAGGATACGTTCCCGGGCCTGCTTACATAGAGGAATCAGGCGATTCCAGTTAGTCGGAGGGTTGGGATATGTTCGACGAAGCGCTATTTCGGGAGGCCATCACCAAGCCGAGGCTGCGCCAGCCGTTGCCGGAATTCCTTCCCGGCAACCGAGCCGGCGGGAGGGTCAAGGTGCTCACCGAGCCCGAGCTCAATGCCATGACCCAGCAGTGGTTCGTCGACCTGGACCGCAAGATCGCCCACTACGCCGACCGCAGGATCGACGTGGCTTTCGCGGCCGAATGGGCCAAAAAGTATTGGTGGAGTTGGCTGATGCGGGACATGTCACTCAACCACGAGCTCTATGTCCCGGACCTGCGCTACAAGGACCCCACTACCTTCGGCCGGATCATCGTGGGGCTTGAGGAATTCGAACGCTATAACTTCTCCTTCCTCGACGCCATCCCGGACTGGCGCTACGACCCCCTCCCCGGGCAGGTGTATTTCGACGTCACCCCGGAGGGTGAGACTCGGATCGTCGTTCGCTACATCGGAAGCGGGCACTTCAGTGGCACCCTGCGCTTCTACCCCTACGATGAGTCGGCCCCGGCGATCCACGGTGTCGGTACCTTCGTGCAGTGCACTGCGGTGGACCGCTACCACTTCAACACCGACGGATTGATGTATGAGGGGGAGACGCTGTTCGACCTGCTCGACGCCACCCAGTCGGCAGGGGTGCTGCCGTCGGATGACAGTTGGTTGTTCCGGGCGCTGATGGGCGCCTCCCGGCTACCGCGGTTGGTCCAGAACGCGCGTCCCACGCTGCGCCTGGGCTGAGGCGGAGCGCCGCTCGGCAGAAAAATAGACTTGAGCGGAACAGACTCAACCTTGACGGCGTTGAACAACACGACAAGCATTTTTGGCGGGACCTTCTCGGCCCGCTCTGACCCCGAATGGAGGTGTCGTGGACTCGTTCAACCCGACCACCAAGACGCAGGCAGCACTGACCGCGGCTTTGCAGACGGCCACCGCCGCCGGCAACCCCGAAATCCGGCCCGCGCATCTGCTGCAGGCCTTGCTGACCCAGAACGACGGGATCGCCGCGCCGCTGCTGGAGGCGGTCGGTGTGAACCCGGCCACGATCCGCAACGAAGCGCAACACCTGATCGATCTGGCGCCGCAGGTCGCCAGTTCCAACGCGCAACCGCAGCTGTCCCGCGACTCGCTGGCCGCGATCACCGTGGCCCAACAGCTGGCCACCGAACTCGACGACGAGTACGTCTCCACCGAGCACCTGATGGTGGGGTTGGCCACCGGCGACTCCGATGTCGCCAAACTGCTGACCGGCCACGGTGCTTCACCGCAGGCGCTGCGGGAGGCGTTCGTCAAGGTGCGTGGCAGCGCTCGGGTCACCAGCCCCGACCCGGAGGCCAGCTACCAGGCGTTGGAGAAGTACTCCACCGATCTGACCGCGCGTGCCCGCGAGGGCAAGCTGGACCCGGTGATCGGCCGTGACACCGAAATCCGCCGGGTGGTGCAGGTTTTGAGCCGGCGCACCAAGAACAACCCGGTGCTGATCGGCGAGCCGGGCGTCGGCAAGACCGCGATCGTCGAGGGCCTGGCCCAGCGCATCGTCGCCGGCGACGTCCCGGACAGCCTGCGCGACAAGACCGTCGTCAGCCTGGACCTGGGCTCGATGGTGGCCGGCGCCAAGTACCGGGGCGAGTTCGAGGAACGCCTCAAGGCGGTGCTGGACGAGATCAAGGACTCCGCCGGGCAGATCATCACGTTCATCGACGAACTGCACACCATCGTGGGCGCCGGTGCCACCGGCGAGGGCGCGATGGACGCCGGCAACATGATCAAGCCGATGCTGGCGCGCGGCGAGCTGCGGTTGGTCGGCGCCACCACGCTGGAGGAGTACCGCAAGTACATCGAGAAGGACGCCGCCCTGGAGCGTCGTTTCCAGCAGGTCTACGTCGGCGAACCGTCGGCCGAGGACACCATCGGCATCCTGCGCGGACTCAAGGACCGCTACGAGGTGCACCACGGTGTGCGCATCACCGACTCCGCGCTGGTGGCCGCGGCCACTCTTTCCGACCGCTACATCACCGCAAGGTTCTTGCCGGACAAGGCCATTGACCTGGTCGATGAGGCCGCGTCGCGGCTGCGGATGGAGATCGACTCACGGCCCGTGGAGATCGACGAGGTCGAGCGGCTCGTGCGCCGGCTGGAAATCGAAGAGATGGCGCTGAGCAAGGAATCCGATGACGCGTCCAAAGACCGGTTGGAGAAGCTGCGCAGCGAGCTGGCTGATTACAAGGAGAAGCTGGCCCAGCTGACGACCCGGTGGCAGAACGAGAAGGGTGCCATCGACATCGTCCGTGAGCTCAAGGAGCAGCTGGAAGCGCTGCGCGGCGAGTCCGACCGGGCCGAGCGCGACGGCGACCTGGCCAAGGCGGCCGAGCTGCGCTACGGGCGCATTCCCGAGGTGGAGAAGAAACTCGAAGCCGCGCTGCCCAATGCGCAGGCCCGCGAGGATGTCATGCTCAAGGAAGAGGTCGGCCCGGACGACATCGCCGATGTGGTGAGCGCCTGGACCGGCATCCCCGCCGGCCGGCTGCTGGAAGGCGAGACCGCCAAGCTGCTGCGCATGGAAGAGGAGCTCGGCAAGCGTGTCGTCGGGCAGCACAAGCCGGTGCAGGCTGTCTCGGATGCGGTACGGCGCAGCAGGGCCGGGGTTGCCGACCCCAACCGGCCCACAGGCTCGTTCCTGTTCCTGGGTCCCACCGGCGTCGGCAAGACCGAGCTGGCCAAGGCGCTGGCCGACTTCCTGTTCGACGACGAACGGGCCATGGTCCGCATCGACATGAGCGAGTACGGCGAGAAGCACTCGGTGGCTCGCCTGGTCGGTGCGCCCCCCGGCTACGTCGGCTACGACCAGGGCGGTCAGCTGACCGAGGCGGTTCGCCGCCGGCCCTACACCGTGGTGCTGTTCGACGAGGTCGAAAAGGCTCACCCGGACGTGTTCGACGTGCTGCTGCAGGTCCTCGACGAGGGCCGGCTCACCGACGGACAGGGCCGCACCGTGGACTTCCGCAACACGATCCTGATCCTGACCTCCAACCTGGGGTCCGGTGGCACCGAAGAGCAGGTGATGGCCGCGGTGCGGGCGGCGTTCAAGCCGGAGTTCATCAACCGGCTGGACGACGTGCTGATCTTCGAGGGCCTGGACCCCGAGGAACTGGTGCGGATCGTCGACATCCAGCTGCAGCAGTTGGCCAAGAGGCTGGCGCAGCGGCGGCTGACCATCGAGGTGTCGTTGGAGGCCAAGAAGTGGCTGGCCCAGCGCGGATTCGACCCGGTCTACGGGGCGCGTCCACTGCGGCGGTTGATCCAACAGGCGATCGGCGACCAGTTGGCCAAGATGTTGCTGGCCGGCGAGGTGCACGACGGTGACGTCGTGCCGATCAACATCAGCGCGGACGGTGAGTCGCTGGTCCTGGGCTGAGATTCCCCTCACGATCAGGCCCCCCGGAAGTAGTTCCGGGGGGCCTGTCGTTTGGCCAGCGCTCCTTTGCGGATGCGGTGTCGAAGCTGATCGGTTAGCCTAGCGGTTACTGAGAAATTCCGGTGTATTCCTGCACCGTTGTTCATCCGGAGGGTAGCCATGTCAGCTCGTCGCCATCGCCTAGTGGGTGCCGTCGGTGCCGTGGGGGCGGTCCTGGCATTGGGTGCGCCCGCCCCGGCCGCTCAGGCGGACTGGGACGACCTGTTCCAGCCGATCATCGACGCGATCAGTTGGGTCGACCCGGGCCTCGCCGCAGACACCGACCCGGGTTCCGCGCTGTCGTCCTTGGACACCCTGTTCAACGGCTGGTACCAGGACCTCGTCTACAACCCGCTCAACAGCATCGCGCCGTGGCTGTTCGGCGACGCTCTTCCTGGCAGTGCCGTTGCCTACGGCCCGGACAGTGACAACCTGCCCGACAGCTTCACCGTCCCGATGGAAGTCAATCTCAACACCCAACCGGTGATCAACGTCTCGGTGGGCGGCGGCGCACAGACCGAGGTGCTGGTCGACACCGGCGCTGCCGGGCTGGTCATCCCGATCTGGAACATCAACCCGTTCGGCATCACGGGCCTGCCCACCGGTTTCAACATCGGTCAATTCGGCGGTGCGTTGAACTACTTCTATCTGGAACTGCCCACCACGGTGACCTTCACCGGTGAGAACGGCGACACCCTCACTGCCGACACCACTGTGGATGCGGTGCTGTTCGCGTTCCCGGCGGACTTCAACCTCTTGGGCCCGTGGTCCATTGAGAGCTACCTGGCCGGCTCCTCCACCGGGATCCTGGGCATCGGACCCAATGCGCTCGGACCTACCCCCGACCACATTCCGACCGCCGATCTGCCGGGCAACCTCGGCAACGGCGTGCTGATCGACCAGCCGGGCGGCAAATTGATCTTCGGGGACAACCCGTATGAGGGCGGAACCGTCATCCAGGGCGCACCGTGGGCGGACCTGAAGGTGCAGCTCAATGACGGACCGCTCACGAATGTCCGCGGGGTGATCGACTCCGGCGGGGTGTACGGCACCATGCCGTCCTCGGCGCTCGGTGGCATCACGCCGACCGCCGACGGAAAGCTGCCTGACGGGACGATCATCTCGGTCTACGCCAAGGACGGCACGACGCTGCTGTACGAGTACAAGGTCAACTCGATGCTCCCGTCGCCAACGGATGAAGCCACTCGCAGCCCGTTCGTGGTGGGCGGTAACAACATGAACACCGGTAACTGGCTCTTCGGCCAGCAGCCCGTCTACATCAACTACGGCGTACCCGGCGGGCAGACCATCATCGGCGGCACCCTCATCGAACCCTGATGAGGTGATGGCCGGGAGTCGGGGTGAGCGTCCCAACCGATTTTTGGCTCTTTCTTGGCTGAATCCCCTGGTGTTCTGCGTCCCTGGGTGGGTTAGCTGACCGCGGTTGGTTACGGCTCAGCGGGTGTCCGTGACCTCATGCGGGGAGGTTTCGGAGATGGCAGCTCGTCGACGGATGATCGGTGTCGCCGCGGCGGCCGGGGCGTTTCTCGCGCTGGGAATTTCCGCGCCGCCGGCTCACGCCGACATCGATGACCTGTTCCAGCCCATCATCGACGCCCTCAGCGCGATGGACCCCGGCATCGCCGCAGACACCGACCCCGGTTCCGCCCTGGCCTCGCTGGACACCCTGTTCGACGGGTGGTACCAGAACCTCGTCTTCACCCCGATCAACGATCTTGAGCAGTGGATCTTCGGTGGGGCCGCCGACGCGAGCGTGGCCGGCAGCGCCGCCGCCTCCGGCTCAGATGTCGGCATCCCGGACAGCTTCACCGTTCCGCTGCAGATCAACAGTGGTACCGAGCCGGTGGTGAACGTCTCGGTGGGTGGCGGCCCCGAGTCGTCGGTGCTTGTCGACACCGGCTCGGCTGGTCTGGTCATGCCGATCTGGGACATCAACTGGTCCGGCATCAACTGGTCGGATCTCTCCGGGCTCCCCACAATCCAATATGGCGAGTACGGCAACTCGCTGGGCTATTTCTATACCGAGCTGCCCACCACGGTGGGCTTCACCGACACTGCCGGTGACACGATCACCAGCGGCACGACCGATGTCGATGCCGTCTTGTTCGCGTTCCCGGTCAGCCTCACTTCCCTGCTCAATGGAGACTGGACTCTCAGTTCTTACCTCGGCGGCAACGCCGACGGCATTCTGGGCATTGGGGCGAATGCCGTCGGTCCCAGTCCCGGCAGCATCCCGACCACCGCGCTACCGGGTGCGCTCGGTGACGGGGTGCTGATCAACCAACACGCCGGCACCCTGACGTTCGGCGCCGACCCGCTGACCGGCGGAGTCACGGTCGAGGGCTCGCCGAATGCGCCGCTGTACGTGTCGTTCGACGGAGGCAACACGGCCACCCAGGTGAGCTCAGTCATGGATTCCGGTGGGGTGAACGGGACGATCCCGGTAAGCCTGACGAACGGAAGCGCGGGGGACGTTCTGGCCCCCGGCCAGGAGGTCAGCGTGTACACGGGCGACCCCACCAAGGGCGGCACCCTGCTGTACGACTACACGGTGAATTCGACCTCGTCCAACAGTCCGACGATCGTGTCGGGCAGCTCGATGAACACCGGTAACTGGCTGTTCCAGCAGAATGAGGTATACGTCTCGACGGCCGGTGACGGGTCCATGCACATCGTTCCGAACAACATCGTGACGCCGTAGCGCCGCGGTGATACAGGGTTGTGACCTGAGGACATTCGTCGATCGCGCCGGAGAACAGATACGCTAGGCCCAATGGTCCCGCTCTGGTTCACGCTGTCCGCGCTGTGTTTCGTCGGCGCGGCGGTATTGCTGTACGTGGACATCGACCAGCGGCGCGGCCGCAGCCGGCGGCGTAAGTCCTGGGCTCGTTCGCACGGCTTCGACTTCGAACCGGAATCCGCCGAGATCCTGCACCGCTGGAAACGCGGCGTGATGTCGACGGTGGGCGAGGCGCCGGTGCGCAACGTCGTGCTCGGCCAGATCCGCGGTGAGGCCGTGTACATCTTCGACCTGGACGAAGTGGCGACGGTGATCGCCCTGCACCGCAAGGTCAGCACCAACGTCGTCGTCGACGTGCGGCTCAAGGGCCTCAAGGAGCCGCGCGAGAACGACATCTGGCTGCTCGGGGCGATCGGCCCCCGGATGGTGTACTCCACCAACCTCGACGCGGCGCGGCGGGCCTGCGACCGGCGGATGGTCACGTTCGCCCACACCGCCCCAGACTGCGCGGAAATCATGTGGAACGAGGCGAACTGGACGCTGGTGAGCATGCCCATCACCAGCACCCGCGCCCAGTGGGACGAGGGCCTGCGCAGCGTCCGCCAGTTCAACGACCTGCTGCGCGTGCTGCCGCCGAACCCGCGGCGCCAGTCCGCCGAAGCCGCCGCCACCGCAACGGGCCGCCGCAACGGCCAACCCAGCCGTCCGCTGGGCTCGTCGGCGAGTGCCGCAGAGGCGCCGGACGACAGCGAAGCCGAGCAGCTTCCGTCGGCGCCGCGAGCTGCCACGCCGGCACCGGGCAACGCCACCTCGGCCGCCGAGCCGCCGCAGCGCCGCCGGACGAGCCGGGATAGTTCCTCGGACGTGCTGCATGCCCCCGGCGGTCGCAACGGCCGCCAGACCGCGCACTATCAGCGCTGACAGCCGACGACGGCCGACACCGCCGGCTTCGCTACTCTGACGGGCATGTCTCGCCCCGTTGCCCTGGTCACCGGGCCCACCTCGGGGTTGGGCGCCGGCTATGCCCGCCGCTACGCCGCCGACGGATATGACCTGGTCCTGGTCTCCCGCGACGTCGAGCGCCTGGAGGCGCTGGCAACCGAACTGCGTGGCAGCCACGGCGGTGCCGTCGAGGTGCTGCCCGCCGACCTGGCCGACGCCGCCGGCCGCGCCGCAGTCGCCGAGCGGCTGCGCGCCGGGGTGCGGGTGCTGGTCAACAACGCCGGATTCGGCACGTCCGGTGAGTTCTGGACCGCCGACCCCGCCCTGCTGCAGTCGCAACTGGACGTCAACGTCACCGCGGTGATGCAGCTGACCAGAGCCGCGCTGCCCGCGATGGTCGAGGCGGGCGCCGGCACCGTCATAAACGTCGCCAGCGTCGCCGGGCTGCTGTCCGGGCGCGGCTCGACGTACTCGGCGTCCAAGGCTTGGGTGGTGTCGTTCACCGAGGGACTGGCCGGCGGCCTGCACGGCACCGGTGTCGGCATCCACGTGGTCTGCCCGGGATACGTGCATACCGAGTTCCACGAGCGCGCCGGGATCGATATGGCCACGTTGCCGTCATTCATGTGGATGGAGGTCGACGACGTGGTCGCGGCAAGTCTGGCCGACGTCGCGCGCGGCGAGGTGGTCAGCGTTCCGGGTCTGCAATACAAGACATTGGTAGGCGCCAGTCGGCTCATTCCGCGCGGGCTGTCGCGGACGCTGACCAACACGTTCGGGAGGGGCCGTGGCCGCACTTAACAACGACGAACGCGATGAGCTCGCCGCGCTGGTGCGCCAGCTTTCGGTGGTGCACGGCCGCGTGACGCTGTCCTCGGGCGCCGAGGCCGACTACTACGTCGACCTTCGCCGTTCCACCCTGCACCATCGCGCCGGTGCCCTGATCGGGCGGTTGGTCCGCCAGCTCACCGATGACTGGGACTACGCCGCCGTGGGCGGCCTCACCCTGGGTGCGGACCCGGTGGCGACCGCCGTCATGCACGCCGCGGGCCGCCCGATCGATGCATTCGTGGTGCGTAAGTCGGTGAAAGCCCATGGCATGCAACGCCTTATCGAAGGGTTCGACGTGGCCGGCCAACCGGTTCTGGTGGTGGAGGACACCAGCACCACCGGTGGGTCGGCGCTGACCGCGGTGCGCGCCGTGCGTGAGGCAGGCGGACACGTCGTCGGGGTGGTCACCGTGGTCGATCGCGCCACCGGCGCGGCCGAGGTCATCGAGGCCGAGGGCGTGCCGTACCGCAGTGTGCTCGGCCTGGCTGAGCTGGGCCTGGACTGAACACCCCGAGGACGGTCGTGCGGAGACTCATCGCGCTGATATCGGCGTTGGCCGTCACCTGCGCCGCGGCCTGCTCGGGCTCCGGCGCGACCGGCCCCTTCGGGGCCGAGGGCGCCCGAATCGGTTCGGAGATCACCGTTCTGGGCTGGCAGATGACCCTGTCCAACCTGCGCTGGGAGCTTGACTACGCGCTGCTCGACGTCAAAGCCCAGGTCGCCGACCCCGACGCTGGGCATGCAGCGGCCGACGATCTGCGATTCGGGGTGTACGGCACCCCCGCGCACCCAGTCGAGGTCACCGGAGTGGGCAGCTGCAAACTGCTGGGGGAGTTCGTGCCGACACCGTTGTCGGGCAAGGAACCCGACCGGTTGAACGGGACGGTGTGTCTGGGTCCGCTCAAGGAGCGCAGTGCGGTGCGCGGGGTGTATGTCTACTCACCCGCCGACCGGATCAAAGACACGACGGTGGCTTACGCTGCCGCGTTCCCGGTGGGCCTGGCGCCGGTCAACCCCGGTGACACCGGTCTGCTGCTCACCGCGCAGGGCGTGGCGGCCTATCGGGCCGACGGCGTGCCGCTGGCACCGACGGCACTTGGCGACCCAAAGGCGTTCACCGGCAACGGTTCTATGGTGTTGAACCTGTCCGTCGACGCGGTGGCTACGCAGTACCGCGACGACGCCAAGGCGCGTGGCGGACCGTTGATGCTGATCGCCGGACCGTCGACGCCGATGCCTGGGTTGGGGGCGGACTGCGTCGCGGCCGGGTCGTCGGTGTTGATCCTGCCGGAGGCGTCGCTGAACTCGGTGCACGTGCCGACCTCGCTGTGCACGCACGGGGAGATCAACGCCGCGCTGCTCTACCCCTCGGTGTCGGTGGTGGGTACGCACGCCGCCGTGTGGACCACCTCGTGAACGAGCCGTCGGACCATCCAGATTCATGCGGCGGTCCCAGCTTCGCCTCTCCTTCGTCGAGCCGCGCTGAACCGCCGGGCCCCACCGAGTGGTTCTCGCCGGCCAACGGCGTCGGACCCTGGCAGGGGCCACTGCCGAGCGACTCCCGCTACGACCCGGAACTGCTGCGTGAGGGTGATCGTCGCAACGTCGTCGACGCCTACCGCTACTGGACCCGCGAGGCGATCGTCGCCGACATCGACCGCCGTCGGCACCGGCTGCACATCGCGATCGAGAACTTCGGGCACGACGCCAACATCGGCTCGGTGGTGCGCACCGCCAACGCGTTTGCCGTGCACACCGTGCACATCGTCGGGCGTCGGCGTTGGAATCGGCGCGGCGCCATGGTCACCGACCGCTACCAGCGGCTGGCCCATCACGAAACAGCCGCTGATCTCCTGGAATTCGCTGCCCAGCAGGGGCTCACCGTCGTCGCGGTGGACAACGTGGCTGGGGCGGTGCGGCTGGAGCAGACCGCCTTGCCCGTCGACTGTCTGCTGGTGTTCGGCAGTGAAGGCCCCGGTATCAGCGACGAAGCTCGTGCCGGCGCGGACCTGACGGTGTCCATCGCCCAGTTCGGCTCGACCCGCAGTATCAATGTCGGGGTGGCCGCCGGGATCGTGATGCACGCCTGGATCAGCCGTCATGGCCACCTCGATCAGGCCTGGTAGGGCAGGATCAACGGCTATGGATCTCCTCTGGGCGAATCGCGCCGAAAGCGCCGAAGCCGCCGTCACCGCGAGGCATCTCAAGTCGCTCTGGCATCTGCCAGGCACCCAGCTCGGTGTGGTCGCCTGGCCGCCGATCCGGCGCGCCCCGCACTGGCACTACTGGTGGCAGGCGCACCTGATCGATTGCCTGGTCGACGCCCAGCTGCGTGACCCGCAACCCGAACGGGTGACCCGGATCAAACGGCAGATCCGCACGCACCGCCTGCGCAACGTGGGCCGCTGGACCAACGCCTACTACGACGACATGGCCTGGCTGGCGCTGGCAATCCAACGGGCGGCCGGTGTCACCGGTATCGACCGACACCGCGCCCTGGGCACCCTGACCCGCGAGCTGACCGACTCATGGATGCCCGAAGCCGGCGGCGGCATCCCGTGGCGTAAGGACGAACAGTTCACCGCCCCCTTCTTCAACGCCCCCGCCAACGGTCCGGCCGGGATCTTTCTGGCCCGCGAGCCCGGGTGGCTGGAGCGTGCTCAGCAGATGGGCGACTGGATCGACGCCACCCTGATCGACCCGGACACCGACCTGGTGTTCGACGGCATCAGGGAGGGTTCGCTGGTGCGCGCCGAGTACACCTATTGCCAAGGCGTGGTGCTCGGGCTGGAGACCGAATTGGCGGTGCGCACCGGCGCGCAGCGGCACGCCGCTCGGGTGCACCGGCTGGTGGCCGCGGTCAGCAAGCAGATGGCCCCGGGCGGGGTGATCAAGGGCGCCGGCGGTGGCGACGGCGGGCTGTTCGCCGGGATCACCGCCCGCTACCTGGCGCTGGTCGCCACCGCGTTGCCGGGCGAGTCCGTCGCCGACGCACAGGCGCGCGACACCGCCGGCAAACTGGTGCTGTCGTCGGCGAAATCGGCGTGGGATCACCGGCAATCGGTTGACGGGCTGCCGTTGTTCGGGGCGTTCTGGGACCAGATTGCCGAGGTGCCCCGGGCCGACGGCGCGGTGGCCACTTCCATCGCCGGTGCGGTGCGCGAGTCCGAGATCCCCGAACGGGATCTGTCGGTGCAGTTGGGCGGCTGGATGCTGATGGAGGCCGCGCACAACGTCGCGGCCGGCGCGCCGGCTCGTTGACTCTGCGCTGAGGGCGCGGTCTACTCGGACTTTTGCGCCGTGAGCGCAGAGTCAGCGTCGACCGACGGGGCGCGACGGCTGCGGTAGGCCTTGGCCGTGGCGATGAACGCCGGGATCATCGACACGAACAGGATCACCAGGATGATCTTTTCCAGGTTCTCGTGGACGAACGGCACGTTGCCCAGGAAGTACCCCAACGTCGTCACCCCGGCGCCCCACAGGATGCCGCCGACGATGTCGAAGGCCAGGTACACCGGGTAGCGCATGTAGGACACCCCCGCCACCACCGGCACGAACGTCCGGACGAACGGCGCGAACCGGGCCAGGATGATCGCCCACGGCCCGTACTTCTCAAAGAACGCGTGCGACTCGGTAACGTAGTGCTTCTTGAAGAAGCGGGAGTCTTCCTTTTTGAACAGCGCCGGCCCGATCCGCCGGCCGATGAAGTAGCCGCACTGATCGCCCAGCACCGCCACCACGGCGACCGCGGGCGCCAAGATCCAGATGTCGGGGGCCAGCCCCTTGGCGGCCAACAGGCCACCGGTGAACAGCAGTGATTCGCCCGGCAGCAGCGGGAACAGCAGGCCGGTCTCGATGAAGACCACCACCAGGATGGCCGGCAGTACGGCGCCGTGGAAGATGCCCCCGGCACCCAGCCAATACATCGGGTCCAGCAGGCCCGGCATCGCGACGAGGGTGGTGCTCATGACGCACCAACATACCGGGGGCCACCGGTGAAACCGCCCCTGCGATACTCGAGGGCAGTTTCGGACAGCTCAGAGGAGAGAGTTCCCATGCCCATCGCCACCCCCGAGATCTACGCCGAGATGCTGGGCCGCGCCAAGGAGAACGCGTACGCGTTCCCCGCGATCAACTGCACGTCGTCGGAGACCATCAACGCGGCGATCAAGGGCTTCGCGGACGCGGGCAGTGACGGCATCATCCAGTTCTCCACCGGCGGCGCCGAATTCGGCTCCGGCCTGGGCGTCAAGGACATGGTGACCGGTGCGGTGGCGCTGGCCGAGTTCACCCACGTGATCGCCGCCAAGTACCCGATCAACGTGGCCCTGCACACCGACCACTGCCCGAAGGACAAGCTGGACGGCTTCGTGCGGCCGCTGCTGGCGATCTCCAATGACAGGGTGCGAGCGGGTCAAAATCCGCTGTTCCAGTCGCACATGTGGGACGGCTCGGCAGTGCCGATCGACGAGAACCTGGACATCGCCCAGGAGCTGCTGGCCCAGGCCGTGGCCGCCAAGATCATCCTCGAGGTCGAGATCGGCGTGGTCGGTGGTGAAGAGGACGGCGTGGAAGCCGAGATCAACGAGAAGCTCTACACCTCGCCCGAAGACTTCGAGAAGACCGTCGCCGCCCTGGGTGCCGGTGAGAAGGGCCAGTACCTGCTGGCCGCCACCTTCGGCAACGTGCACGGCGTCTACAAGCCCGGCAACGTCAAGCTGCGCCCGGACATCCTGGCCGAGGGTCAGAAGGTGGCGTCCGCCAAGCTGGGTTTGGCTGACGGCTCCAAGCCGTTCGACTTCGTCTTCCACGGCGGCTCGGGTTCGCTGAAGTCCGAGATCGAGGAGGCGCTGCGCTACGGGGTGGTGAAGATGAACGTCGACACCGACACCCAGTACGCGTTCACCCGCCCGCTGGCCGCGCACATGTTCACCAACTACGACGGCGTGCTCAAGGTCGACGGCGAGGTGGGCAACAAGAAGGTCTACGACCCGCGTAGCTACCTCAAGAAGGCCGAGGCGGCCATGACCGAGCGCGTCATCGAGGCCTGCAACGACCTGCACAGCGCCGGCAAGAGCCTGGCCTGAGTCGTTGACTCTGCGTCCACGGCGGGGAAGTTCGAGTAACCCCCGCCGTAGGCGCAGAGTCAACGAAGCGTGCTAGCTGCCGTGCGACTGGCAGATCTTCCACTGGTCGTCGCGGAACTGAAGATCGAAGCTGCGGGTTGAGCGAACCCGCGGCTCGTAGGCCATGAACGCGGTGACGTTGGCTTCGGCTTGACCGTCGTTGACCACCACCTCATCGATGCTGGCGACCACCGGGTACTGCTTGGCTGCCGCAATCCGGCGGTAGGTGTCGTCCCAAGCCTTTTGGTCGTAGTTGACGTAGCGGTCGCGGATGTCGCCACAAGTCAGGCTGCGCAATGCGGCCAGGTCACCGTTCTGCATGGCGACGTCGAAGTTCGAGATGGTGGCGCGGACGTGCTCTTCCTGCGAGGCGGCCTGCCGCGTGTCGCGGGTCAGCCACAGCGTGCCTAGCACCGCGATGACCGCGAGCGCCAGGACGATCAGGATCACCGCCATCACCCAGCCCCAGCTGCGGGAGACGGTAGACGGCAGTTTGCCACCGACCCGAGCCGGAATCTGTTGCGGTATCGCCTTTCCCGCGTCATCGCTTTGCTGGGCGATCAGTTCGGTGTCGGCATCACCCACCGACGGGATGACTTCGGTGTGCCCGGCGTCGAACCCGGGTGCGGTAAACCGGCGCTCCGGTGATCCGTCGGGTCCGGGTTCTGAGGCCGGGGCCTCGGTGGTGATCACTTCGGTGACGGCGTCGGCTTCCGCGGGTGTTTCCGCGAGGATGGCCGTCGCGGTCTCGTCGTCCGCTGAGGTGACAGGCTGGATCTCGGTGACCTGATCGTCGCCGTCGGGTTGCTCCGTGGGAGCGGCGTCGTCGGTCGGCTCGGTGGCATCCGGTTCCGGTGGGTTTGGCATGAGTGGCTGATCCTCCAATGTCCGCCGGCTGTTTCGGATCGGCTGCCGCTAGTTTACTGAGCGAGGCGCCGGCTTGCTGGAGTGGCTGGCCATGGACGGCACGGCAGAATGGACGATGTGACTCTCACCGGTGATCTCCTCAGGCCCGATCCGATCTTGCTGCCCGGCGACCCCGAAGCCGAGGCCGGCCTGCGGGCCAACCAGGATCCCGCGATTGTCGCGGCCGCGCATCCGGCGGCGTCGGTGGCGTGGGCCGCGCTGGCCGAAGCGGCGCTGGCCGAGGGCAACGCGGTCACCGCCTACGCGTACGCACGCACCGGCTACCACCGGGGCCTGGACCAGCTGCGCCGCAACGGGTGGAAGGGCTACGGCCCGGTGCCGTACGGGCATGAACCCAACCGGGGTTTCTTGCGCTGCGTGGCCGCGCTGGCGCGTGCCGCCGACAGCATCGGTGAGACCGACGAGCTGGCGCGTTGTCTGAAACTGCTCGATGATTGCGACCCCGGCGCCCGCTCGCCGCTGGGGCTGAGCTGACCGTCGCCCGTGCCCTCGGGCGTCAGCAACCGATCGGGCAGTCGGCGACCTGGCCGGGCGGCTCCACCTGGACGGTGGCGTGGGTGAGCCCGCGGGCGGCCAGGATCGTGCGCGCCTTGCCGAGTACCGTGCCGGCGTCGGAGGTGGTGCGCAGGTGCGCGGTGGCCATGTCCTGGCCCGGCACCAGCGTCCACACGTGTAGGTCGTGCACGTCGGTCACGCCGTCGACGGCGGCGAGCGCCGCGCGGAGTTCGGCCACGTCGATGTGGCTGGGTGAGGCCTCCGACAGGATCCGCAGTGCCGCCCCAGCCAGCGCGAACGCGCGCGGCAACACCCACAGCGCGACGAAGACCGCGACCACCACGTCGGCGTAGGGCCAGTTGGTGGTGAGGGTGACCACGCCGGCGATCAGCACGCCCACGCTGCCGACGGTGTCAGCGACCACCTCCATGTACGCGCCGCGTACCGCGAGACTCTCGGCAGACTGCGAACGCAGCAGCAGGGCGACGCCGATGTTGACGGTAAGCCCGGCCAGGGCGACCACGACCATCGGTACACCCGGCACGTCCGGCGCAGTGCCGATGCGGCGGATCGCCTCGGTGAGGATGAAGGTCGCCACCCCGATCAGCAGCACCGCATTGGCGACCGCCGTGAACACCTCGGCGCGGTGCCAGCCGTAGGTGCGCGACGGTGACGTACTGCCGCGCCGGGCCAGCATCACCGCCGCCACCCCCATGAACAGGGCGGCCAGGTCGGTCAGCAGATGGCCCGCGTCGGCCAGCAGTGCCATCGAGTTGATGGTGATGGCGGTGGTCAGTTCGATGACGAAGAACGCGCTCAGGATGGCGGCGCCGACGACCATGCGAGACAGTCGGGAGTCGGTGTGACGGTGATCGTGACCGGCGCCCATGGGAGGTGAATATAGGCGGACTGGCCCGCTGCCGGGCGTGAAGTCGGGTTCACGCCCGCCGGGATCACGGCAGGGAACTCAGAACCAGGAGCTCCAGAACTGCGTCAGGCTCAGACCCCACGACACCAACAGGCGCGGCACGTCGAACAGGTCGAAGAACCACAACACCAGTGCGAAGAACTTCTGGTTCAGCACCGGCGAGGCAAGCAACAACACCAGCAGAACCAGCAGCCCCCATTGCTGGAAGGGCGCCACGGCGCGGCGGGTCGCCGGACTCAGGTGCGGCTCGAGCGCCCCATAGCCGTCCAGCCCCGGTATCGGCAGCAGGTTCAGCACCACCGCGGTCAACTCCAGGAAGCCCAGGAACGCCACCCCGGACCAGAACACCGGGTGTGCGGGGTCGTAGAAGGCTCGCGTGGCGCCCAACAGCAGCACGGCCAGCACCAGGTTGGCCGCCGGACCCGCCAGGCTGACCAGGGTGCGCCGTCGCGGCGTCATGAACGACGTCTGCACGAAGACCGCCCCGCCCGGTAGGCCGATGCCCCCCAGCACGATGAACAGCATCGGCAGCACCAGCGACAGCCCCGGATGGGTGTAGCGCAGCGGGTTGAGGGTCAGATAGCCGCGCATCTGCGCGCCGTGGTCACCGAACCGCCAGGCGGTGTAAGCGTGGCCGAACTCGTGCAGGCACAACGAGACCAGCCAGCCGGCGATGACGAACACGAACACACCGGCGTAGGCGAGCGGCCGGATCTCTTCACCGGCCCGCCACGCCAACACACCGCCCAGGGCGGTCAAGGCCACCAGCGCCAGGAACACCGGGCTGGGCCGTACCGCCTGGCCGCGTAGCGGGTGCACGTTCACGCCCGTGAACCTATCGACTGTGCATCGTCATCGGACGAGCAGCCAGTCCTCGATGTGCCGATAAAAGGTGGACCGTTTCACCGTCCGGCTGCTGTAGCTACCGTCGCGCACCACCAGCGCCCCGGTGGTGCCCAGTTGGGCCGCGCGCCCCGCCACCCAGCGTCGCACCCGGCCGCGCCGGTCCGGGACGCCGGCGCGCACGCCCGGTGCGGTGCCCATCGGCTCGATCAGCACCGCGGTCACTTGGCCGTCGAACAGGGCGGCGTCGTCGACGATTCCCTCACCGCGCAGCACGGCGGCGCCGTCCACCGGCAGCCACCGGCCAACACCCACCAGGGCGGTTCCGGCGTCGTCGCGGACCAGTGGCACTGGCGCAGCGGTACCCCGCCGTGCCCGCCGCGCGGCCCGCCACCCGGCCGGCAGCCGGTAGGTCGCGGTGGCCGGCGTGCGCCGTCGCGGTGCGTAACCGAGCTCGACGTCGAGTCGGTCGGTGCGCAGCAGCCGGGTCAACGTCTGCGCCAGGTCCGCGTCGCTGCCTACCACCACCAACCTGCGATAACGGGCGATGGCGGCATCCAGGTCACCGGCGCTCGTATCGTTGCCGACCGGCACTGTCGGCAGGCCCCGCAAGGGGCGTGGCAGTGGCCGTCCGGCAAACAGCAAGACGGCGGTTTCGGGCGGCCTCTTCAGGCTCCTGGTGCCGTTAGTGGCGTTCAACACGCTCCTTGTGAATCTCTTCAGATAGGCTCAGTCACCGGCTGGACCACAGTAAGCCAAGACAGTTAGCGAGAATTCCATGCCGGCAATCGTCGTCATCGGCGCCCAGTGGGGCGACGAGGGCAAAGGTAAAGCGACCGACCTACTCGGTGAACGAGTGCAGTGGGTGGTGCGCTACCAGGGCGGCAATAACGCCGGCCACACGGTGGTCCTGCCCACCGGGGAGAATTTCGCGCTGCACCTGATCCCGTCCGGGGTCTTGTCGCCGCACGTCACGAACGTCATCGGTAATGGCGTGGTGGTCGATCCGGGAGTGCTGCTCGACGAGCTGGCCGGCCTGGAACGCCGTGATGTGGACACCACGCGGCTGCTGATCTCCGCCGATGCGCATCTGCTGATGCCCTACCACGTGGCCATCGACAAGGTGACCGAGCGTTACATGGGCAGCAAGAAGATCGGCACCACCGGTCGCGGCATCGGGCCCTGCTACCAGGACAAGATCGCGCGGATCGGGATCCGAGTCGCCGACGTGCTCGACCACGAGTCGCTGGCCCAGAAGATCGAGGCCGCTCTGGATTTCAAGAACCAGGTGCTGGTCAAGATCTACAACCGCAAGGCGCTGGATCCCCAGCAAGTCCTCGAAGACCTGCTGGAGCAGGCCGAGGGTTTCAAGCACCGCATCGCCGACACCAGCCTGCTGTTGGGTGCTGCGCTGGACCGCGGTGAGAACGTGCTGCTGGAAGGCTCGCAGGGCACCCTGCTCGACGTCGACCACGGCACCTACCCGTACGTGACGTCGAGCAACCCGACCGCGGGCGGCGCGGCCGTGGGCTCCGGCGTCGGACCGACCCGCATCACCACGGTGCTGGGCATCCTGAAGGCCTACACCACTCGAGTCGGCTCGGGACCGTTCCCCACTGAACTGTTCGACTCCTACGGCGAATACCTGTCCAAGACCGGTGGCGAGGTCGGGGTGACTACCGGGCGCCAGCGGCGGTGCGGCTGGTTCGACGCGGTGATCGCTCGCTATGCCACCCGGGTCAACGGCATCACCGACTACTTCCTGACCAAGCTCGACGTGCTCTCCAGCCTGGAGACCGTGCCGGTCTGTGTCGGCTACACCGTCGACGGCAAGCGCACCGACGAGCTGCCGATGACCCAGGAAGAATTTGCGCGTGCCGAGCCGGTCTATGAGGAACTGCCGGGCTGGTGGGAGGACATCTCCGGGGCCCGCACCTTCGAGGACCTGCCCGCCAACGCACGCGACTACGTGTCACGGCTCGAGGAGATCGCCGGCGCCCAGGTCTCGTGCATCGGGGTCGGTCCCGGACGCGAGCAGACCATTGTGCGGCGCGACGTCGTGAGGGGCGGCGGCGCGTGAGCGAGGGGCAGTCACTGGCCGGCGCGGACGACCCGGCCACCGATCCCGACTACGCCAACCACGGCGGTTTCCCCGACTACGGGGTCGTCGACCCGAGCCCTGGCTTCGAGCGGTTCGTCACCACCATGCGGCGCCTGCAGGATCTGGCGGTGTCGACCGACCCCGACGACGCCACCTGGGACGACGCCGCCGACCGCGTCGAGGCGCTGGTGGGGTTGTTGGAGAAGTACCCGGCACCCGCGGGCGTCGCCCCGGCCGGGCGGGCACCGTCGATGCCGGGCATGGGCAGCCTGCTGCTGCCGCCGTGGCGGATCAGCCGGTTTGAGGCCGACGGCGTCTCGATGACGGGGTCGTTCAGCCGTTTCCACGTGGGCGGCAACTCCGCGGTGCACGGCGGCGTGCTGCCGCTGCTGTTCGACTGGATGTTCGGGATGGTGGTGCACGCCGCGAACCGCCCGATCAGCCGTACGGCATTCCTGC
The DNA here is from genome assembly GCF_046250075.1 of Mycobacterium sp. SMC-14. Classification (NCBI taxonomy): domain Bacteria; kingdom Bacillati; phylum Actinomycetota; class Actinomycetes; order Mycobacteriales; family Mycobacteriaceae; genus Mycobacterium; species Mycobacterium sp. SMC-14. Next base: position 406,880 of record NZ_CP176429.1, read on the forward strand.
ATGTCGACTACCGCAAGGTCACCCCGATCGACACCCCGCTGCTGGTGCACGGCCGGATCGACAAGGCCGAGGGGCGTAAGGCGTTCATCACCGCCGAGCTCACCGACACCGACGGCACCGTGCTCGCCGAGGCGCAGGGACTGATGGTGCGGCTGCTTCCGGGGCAGCCCTAGCGTCGACCGCAAGCGCGGCGGAGCCGGGCGCTGGGGGTCGGCGCCATTCAGCTCAGCCGTCTCGGCGCGGCCCGCGCAGCGTCATCGCCGCGAACAGGGCCAGGAACGACGCCGCCGGCACGGTGTTGACGATGCTGTCGCGGACCCGGATGTGCGCACCGACCGCCAGGACGAAATACAACGTCAACGCGGCGGTAGTCAGCCGTGCCAGTCCCGGAAACCGGTGCACCGACAGCAGGCCGAGCGCAGAAGCGGCCTTGACGATCGGCAGGACCGGCCGGATCTCTTGCGGGACCTGCACGGTGTCGAGTGCTTTGGCGATGTAGGGCACCGGGATGGCGCACAGCACTGCGTCGGCGGCTTGGAAAGCGGCCAGGCCGGTGTAGGTCTTCGGTGACGTCAGCGCGCTCATAGCACCAACTGTATGCGGATGTGCCAGGCCCGCTAGTCCAGGTTCAGCGTCGCCTCTTCCAGATCGAGCCGGTGCAGCACAGTGCGCAGCACCTGGTCGTCGATGCGGCCGATGTCGCGTTCATGGATCAGCGCCGCCCGCTCGGTGGCCAGCATCTCCAACCGGAGCCGGCGAAACGCCGCCGCGGCGGTCTCGTCGCTGTCGTCGTGGTCGGGGTCGAAACGCCGCAGTCGCTCCCGGGCCGCATTGCGTCGCCGGGTGTTCAGGCCGCGCAAAGCGTCGGCGGCGCGCTCGCTGGCCGGTGACGGTTCGGTCGAGGCGAGCACCTCGTCGAGCCGTTGGGCCGCGGCCAGGGCCGCCTTGTCCTGCGCGGCGGCCGCGGCGATCGCATCGGCATGCTCCTGGTTGGTGGGAACGCCCAGCCGGCGAATCACCCAGGGCAGCGTCAGCCCGTGCAGCAGCAGCGTGCCCACCACCACCACGAAGGTCAAGAACACCAGCTGCGGACGGCCCGGGAAGGGTTCTCCGGACAGTGTCGTCCGCGGCACACCGAACGCGGCTGCCAGCGACACCACTCCCCGCATGCCGGCCCAGGCCAGCACGAACACCTGCCCCGGGGTCGGTGCGGATTCGCGTTGCCGGACCTTCGCCGAGAGCATCCGAGGGGCGTAGGCGAAAATCACCACCCACAGCGCCCGCACCGCCAGCAGCGTCCCGAACACCGCCAACGACGCAACCGTGAGGGTCGAGAAGCGCACGCCCTGCATGTTCTGCACCACCGCCGGCAGTTGCAGCCCGATCAGCAGGAACGCCAACGACTCCAGCACCAGCTGCACGGCGCGCCAGACGGCCTGGTCCTGCAGGCGGGTGGCGTAATGGGCGCGGGTGAAGCGCTGCCCGAGTATCAATGCGGCGACCACCACCGCGAGTACTCCCGATCCGTGGATCTCTTCGGCCGCCAGGTAGATGACGAACGGGGCCAGCAGCCCGACCGCGCTCTCCACCACCGGATCGGTCAACCGGGCCCGGATGACCACGATGACTGCTCCGAACGCCACCCCGACCGCCACGCCGCCCACCGCGGCCAGTGCGAAGGTCAGCAGACCCATGCCCCAGCCCGTCGCCACGCCGATCGCCGTGGCCAGCGACACTTTGTAGACGGTCAGGGCGGTCGCGTCGTTGAGCAGGCTCTCGCCGCCCAGCAGCGTCATGATCGGACGCGGCAAGCCGACTCGACGGCCGATGGCGGTCGCCGACACCGCGTCCGGCGGCGCCACGATCGCGCCCAGCGTCAGCGCGGCGGCCAGGGTCAGGGCCGGCACGGTGTAGTAGGCGACCACGCCGACGGCGACGGTCGTGGCCAGCGGCAGTCCGACCGCCAGCAGGATGATGGGGCGCTTGTTACGGCGCATGCTGATCACGGAACTTTCCAGACCGGCCGACCACAGCAATGGCGGCAGGATCACGAACAGCACCAGCTCGGGCCGCAGGACGATCTCCGGCACCGCGGGGATCAGCCCGACCAGCAGGCCGGTGATCACCAGTACCAGCGGCGCGGACAGCTTGCGGTGCCGTGCGATGGCCGCGACCAGCACCGCGGCCACCAGGGGGCCCAACAGTGCGGCGTTCACCGTCGTTGCACCTCCGTCCGCTTTCACCCCTATCCTGGAGCAGCATGCAACATTGCCGCGGCGCGGGGAGGGTGGGGCGGTGAACGGCGAGGCGGGCGAGTTTGCGACCGACCGGTTGTCCGCCGACGGTCCCAGCCGTACCCGGGTTGCGTTGCTCGGGTCCGGTGATCTCGGTCGTGAGCTGGTGACGGCGCTACAGCGCCTCGGTGCCGAGGTGATCGCCATCGACCGCTACGCCGACGCCGCGCTGCACGGCATTGTCGATCGCTCGGTGGTGGTCGACCTCAGTGACAACGACGAACTGGCGGCGACCCTGCGATGGTTGCAGCCGAAATTCGTGGTGGTCGCCTCCGAGGTGGTGGCCACCGACGCCTTGACCGACGCCGTCGACACCGGATTCACCCAAGTGGTGCCCGGCATCCGCGGGGCCCGGTTGGCCGCAGACCCCGAAGGCATGCGGCGGCTGGCCTCCGACGAACTGGGTCTGCCCACCGCGCCGTTCTGGTTCGCCGGCTCGGTCGACGAACTGCGCGCGGTGGCCGGGCGGGCCGGTTACCCGATGTCGGTCAAACCGGTGGGCGGCGCGCTCGGCGAGGGCCGTTCGGTGATGGTCCGCGACAGCGACATCGAACCCGCCTGGCAGCGCGCGGTGGCGGCAAGCGTCTCGGAGGCGCCGCCGCGGGTGCTCGCCGAGACCGTGGTGGAGTTCGACAGCGAGGTCACCCTGCTGGCCGTCCATCGTGACGGCCCGGACGGGCCGGCGCTGGACTTCTGCGCGCCGATCGGTCACCGCAGTGTCGAGGAACCGAACGGGCAACTGACAGTGGAGTTCTGGCAACCCCACCCCATGAGCGCCGTGGCGCTGGATGCGGCCAAGTCGATCGCCGCGCGGGTCGCTCGCGCCCTCGGTGGACGCGGGTTGTTCGGGGTGGAGCTGCTGGTATACGGCGATGAGGTGTATTTCGCCGGGGTCGATGTGCGCCCCTACGACGCCACGCTGCTGACGTTGCGCACGCAACGGTTGTCCGGTTTCGAGCTGCAGGCGCGCGGAATCCTCGGGCTGGCGACCGACACCATCATGGTCTCGCCCGGCGCCGCCCGGCTCATCTACTCGCGCCGCCGCACCGGCTCCGCGGCCGAGGCCACACCGGAAAGCGTGGGGGTCGTGGCCGATGCACTCAGCGTGACTGAAAGTGATGTGGTGGTGTTCTCCCACCACGAGGGGCACCCCCGCCGGCGGCTGGGCTTGGCGCTGGCCACCGGGCCGGATATCGGGAAGGCCCGCGACCGTGCGGCGCAGGTGGCGACCGTTCTGGGCAAGCTCTGGCCGTGACCCGCCATGGCGTGAACCTTGCCGAGGTGCGACACTTCCGCAGGTGAGCTACGCGGGAGATATCACCCCTGAGCAGGCCTGGACGATACTGCGCGATGACTCGGCGGCGACGCTGATCGACGTGCGCACCGACGCCGAATGGCGCTTCGTCGGACTGCCCGATGTGTCCGGTTTGGGCCGCGAAGTGATCTGCATCGAGTGGGTTCACTCCGATGGGACACCCAATCGCGACTTCTCCCGCGAACTGGCGGCGCGCGTGGCCCGCGGGCCGGCGATCTTCCTGTGCCGCTCGGGCAACCGCTCCATTCCGGCCGCCGAAGCCGGTACCGCACTGGGTTTGACGCCGTCCTACAACGTGCTGGACGGCTTCGAGGGCAATCTCGACGAGCACGGCCACCGGGGCGGTACCGGGTGGCGGGCCGTCGGCCTGCCCTGGACGCAGTCATGAGCGAGCCGGAATCGGCCCGTTCAGTGTCGTGCGACGGCCCCAGCTTCGCCTCTCCTTCGTCGAGCCTCGCTGAACCGTCGGTCCGCGTCCCGAAACCGCTGCCGGACGGTGTCAGCGCGGCGACCATCGGGGTGCGCGGCGGCCTGCTGCGCAGCCAGTTCGAGGAGACCGCCGAGGGGCTGTTCCTGACCTCGGGATACGTCTACGACTCGGCGGCCGCGGCCGAGCAGGCCTTCACCGGGGAGGTCGACCGGTTCGTCTACTCGCGTTACGGCAACCCGACGGTGTCGATGTTCGAGGAACGGCTGCGCCTGATCGAAGGGGCTCCGGCGGCGTTCGCCACTGCGAGCGGCATGGCAGCGGTGTTCGTGGCACTCGGCGCGCTGTTGAAGGCCGGCGATCGGCTGGTGGCAGCGCGCAGTCTGTTCGGATCCTGCTTCGTGATCTGCAACGAGATCTTGCCCCGCTGGGGCGTGGAAACCGTGTTCGTCGACGGCGAGGACATGACGCAGTGGGAGCAGGCGCTATCGGTACCCACCAACGCGGTGTTCTTCGAGACACCGTCCAACCCGATGCAGTCGCTGGTGGACATCGCCGCGGTCACCGAGTTGGCGCACGCCGCCGGCGCGAAAGTGGTGCTGGACAACGTGTTCGCCACCCCGCTGCTGCAGCGGGGGCTACCGCTCGGGGTGGATGTGGTGGTGTACTCCGGCACCAAGCACCTGGACGGGCAGGGCCGGGTCCTGGGCGGGGCGATCTTGGGCGACCAGGACTACATCGACGGCCCGGTGCAGACCCTGATGCGACACACCGGACCTGCGCTGAGTGCCTTCAATGCGTGGATCCTGCTGAAAGGTCTTGAAACGCTGGCTATTCGGGTCGACTATGCAAATTCCGCCGCGCTGAAGATCGCCGAGTTCCTCCAGCGGCATCCGGCGGTGAGTTGGGTGCGCTACCCCTTCTTGGCGTCGCACCCGCAGTACGATCTGGCGCGCAGACAGATGTCCGGCGGTGGCACCGTCATCACCTTCGAACTCGACGGGCCCCAAAGTGGCGCCAAGCAGCGGGCATTCGAGCTGCTGGACAAGCTGAAGCTGATCGACATCTCCAACAACCTGGGCGATGCGAAGTCGTTGATCACCCATCCGGCGACCACCACCCACCGGGCGATGGGGCCCGATGGGCGCGCCGCGATCGGACTCGGCGACGGGGTGGTGCGGATCTCCGTCGGCCTCGAGGGCACCGACGATCTGATCGCCGACCTGGATCAGGCGCTGGCGTAGCGCCGACCGCTCAGTCGCCTTCGACGACGCCGGTGGCGTGCTGCGCGCGGTCCTCGTAGGCCTTGCGCGCCGCGGTGTCCAACTGCAGGAACACGGTGTCGTTCTGCGTCTTCTTGTTCAGCCAGCGACGGGCCCGATCCGGGAGCAGGGTTGCCATGATCGCGGCACGACGCCCGAAACCGGGCACTGAGACCAGGGTCTTGGGCTTGTCGAGCACCTTGATCACCCCGGCGGCGATGTCTTCGGGCTCCACCGGCTTCTGTGCCGCCGACGGCGAGGTACCCGAGATCAATTCGGTGTTGGTGAAGGTCGGTAGCACGGCGGAGACCGAGACGCCCTGCGGTGCGAACTCATCGGACATCGCGGTGCTCAGGCCGACGACGGCGAATTTCGTTCCGGCGTACAGCACTTGGCCCGGCACCGCGACGATCCCGGCCATCGAGGCGATGTTGATGATGTGGCCGCTGCGTCGCTTGATCATCTCGGGAAGCACCAGCTGGCAGCCGTTGAGCACGCCGTAGAAGTTGACCTCGGTCGCCGAGCGAATGGTCTCCTGCGTCTGGTCGAGGAACGGCCCGACCGGCATGACGCCGGCATTGTTGATCAGCACGTCGATGTGGCCGTCGCCGTCGGCGCGGGCCTTGTCCAGGAAGGCCGAGAATGATTCGCGGTCGGTGACATCCAGCGGGTGGCCGCTGACCTGGCCGCCCGAACTCAGCTGCTTCACCGCCCTATCGAGAATCGCGACGTCACGGTCGCCGATGACGACGCGAGCGCCACGCGCCAGCAGGGCGGTGGCGGTGGCCAGCCCGATGCCACGGGCGGCGCCGGTGATGGCGATGGTCTTACCGCGAATGTTGTCCACGAGGACGAACTTAACAGGTGTCAAATTCGGTGTCGACGGTGCGGGAAGGCTGCACTCAGGCCCAGCGGGCCAAGACCTCATTGGCGTGCTTGCCAAGGGCGGCCTGCAGCAGCGGTCCGAAGCTGATCCGCGCGATACCGAGCGGACCGAACGAGGCGGGTTCGGCGGTATCGGGTGCGGCGAGCGCGTTGACCGGCTTCGGCAGGGCGGCAGCCAGGACGCGCAGCGTCTCTGCGTCGTGGAAACCGACCGGGTAGAGCACATCCGCTCCCGCGTGCGCGCATTCGGTCAGCCGTGCAATGGCGCGGTCGACGCGGTCGGCTTCGTCGCCGTCCTTGCGCAGGAACAGGTCCGTGCGGGCGTTGATCACCAGATGGGGGCCGGCGGCGTCGGCCGCCTCCCGTAGCGCACCCACATACTCCGCGTGCTCGGACGATGACCGCAGCCGCTTGTCCTCGCTGTGCACCGTGTCCTCGATGTTGCACCCGACCACACCGGCGTCCAGCAGGCCTTCGACCAGGCGGGCGGGCGACTGGGCGTAGCCGGACTCGATGTCGAGTGACACCGGCACATCGACCGCGGCGGTGATCTGTCGTGCTCGGTCCAGGACGTCAGCGAACGACATGCCTTCGCCGTCGGTCTTGCCCAGAGATTCGGCGACCGGCTTGCTGCCGATCGTCAGCGCGGCGAAACCGGCGCCGGCGGCCAGCTTTGCCGACCACGCGTCCCACACGGTTGGCAGGATCACCGGATTGCCCGCTTGGTGCAGCGCCAGGAATGCCGCCGCCTGTTGCCCAAGAACCTCGCGACTCGTCATTTTCACAAGACTGCCATGTGAGAATTCTCCATGGAAGCCCGGGCTTGCTTTTCGTGGGCCGTAGCTCCGTCTCAGCGGAAGGCGCCGAGGCCGGTGAAGGCCTGGCCGAGCACCAGTTGATGCATTTCGGGGGTGCCCTCGTAGGTCAGCACCGACTCGAGGTTGACCATGTGCCGAATCACCGGGTATTCCAGCGATATCCCGTTGCCGCCCAAGATGGTTCGCGCGGTGCGGCAGATCTCCAACGCGGTGCGGGTGTTGTTGAGCTTGCCGAAGCTGACCTGCTCGGGGCGCAACCCGGCGCTGTCTTTGAGGCGGCCCAGGTGCAGGGAGAGCAACTGTCCCTTGTGTAGTTCGAGGGCCATGTCGACGAGTTTGGCCTGGGTGAGCTGGAAGCCGGCGATCGGCTTGCCGAACTGGGTGCGCGCCATGGCGTAGTCGCGGGCCGCCTGCCAGGCCGAGCGGGCCGCACCCATTGCGCCCCAGATGATTCCGTAGCGCGCTTCGGACAGGCTGGCCAATGCGCCCTTGACGCCGCGGGATTTGGGCAGCATGGCCTCGGCCGGCAGACGTACGTCGTCGAGCACCAGCTCACTGGTGATCGAGGCGCGCAGCGACAGCTTGTGGTGGATGGTGTTGGCGGTGAACCCCGGGGTGTCGGTGGGCACGATGAAACCGCGGACACCGTCGTCGGTGGCCGCCCAGACCACCGCGACGTCGGCGATGGAGCCGTTGGTGATCCACATCTTGCGGCCATTGAGAACCCAATCGGATCCGTCACGCTTGGCCCGGGTGGTCATGCCGGCCGGATCGGAGCCGACGTCGGGCTCGGTCAGCCCGAAGCAGCCGATCAGTTCACCGGCGGCCATGCCCGGCAGCCACTGCTGCTTCTGCTCTTCGGAACCGTTGTTGTAGATCGAGTACATGGCCAGGGAGCCCTGCACCGACACCAGGGACCGCAGGCCGGAGTCGGCGGCCTCCAACTCCACGCAGGCCAATCCGTAGTGCACCGCCGATGCCCCGCTGCAGCCGTAACCATCCAGGTGCATGCCCAGCAGCCCGAGTTTGCCGAACTCCCGGGCCAGTTCGCGCGCCGGTAGGTCGCCGATCTCGAACCATTCGGCGATATGCGGCATGACGTGTTCGGCGCAGAACTTGGCGACGGTGTCGCGCAGCGCGATTTCGTCGTCGGAGAGCAGGGTGTCCAGGCTCAGCGGATCGATCGGATTGAAAGCCGGGGTATCTGAGGCGGGGCCGGTTGCCATCCGTTCATCCTGCCACCTGGTGGGTGGCGTGGATCAGGTCAGCTTGCGCTGTCGGAAGTCGCGCTGGGCGTCCCGGGCGCACCCGGGGTTCCGTCGGCGCTGCCATTGCCGCCGGTCCCGCCGGCCTCGCCAGCAGCGCCGTCCGCACCGCCATCGGCTCCGTTGCCCCCGACGCCGCCGCTACCGTCGCCGTTCGGGCCGATCTGGCCGCCGGTGCCACCGGCGCCGCCCGCACCGCCGGCGCCACCGGGGCCGGTCTCGGTGGCGTTCGCGCCGTTACCGCCGTTGCCACCGGCGCCGCCGTCGCCGCCATTAGCGGCCGCTGTGCCGGTGCCTCCGTCGCCGCCATTGCCGCCGGCGCCGCCGGCACCCCCGGGTTGCTTGGTGGCGTCGGTCGTGTCGTCGCCCGGCGTGGTGTGGTCGTTGCCGCTGGTGCCCGCGTTGCCGCCGAGTCCGCCGTTGCCGCCGGTCCCGCCATCGAGCCCGGTACCGCCGTTGCCGCCGGTGCCGCCCTGCACGGTGGTGCTGGTGCCTCCGGTGGCGCCGTTACCGCCGGTGCTGCCCGCACCGATGCCAGCACCACCGCTGCCCCCGGTGCCGCCGCTGAGGCCGCCGGTTATGTAGTTGGTGCCGCTGCCCGCAGCGCCGGTTCCGCCGGTGCCCCCGTTGCCGCCATTGACTCCGGCGCCGCCGGTCCCGCCCTGGCCGCCGTTGGCCATGCCGCCCGCGCCACCGACGCCACCATCGCCGCCGGTCCCGGCATTTCCGGCGCCGCCGCCACCGCCGCCACCACCACCGGCGGCGCCGGCGCTGGGCGACCTGTCGGGCGTTTCGGGGAAGTTGTTGAAGCTGTTCAGCAGGCCACCCAAGCCGGTGCCGCCTACGCCCCCGGCGCCACCCTGGCCGGCGACTCCGCCGCCGCTGGTGCCGCCCGCACCACCGGCCCCGCCGGCACCACCGCTGCCGCTGAACGGACTGCCGGCTCCGCCGGATCCACCGCTACCGCCGTACCCGGCCAGCGCTCCGTCGGAGCCGTTGCCACCCGCACCGCCGACGCCACCGACGCCGCCGTTGCCGCCGATCGGCGAGGCTATGGCGCCGTTGCCTCCCGAACCGCCGTTGCCGGCGACGGCACCGGTGCCGCTGGCGTTGCCACCGTTACCGCCTGCACCAGCATTACCGGGCGTACCCGCGCCACCCAACATGCCACCGCCGCTGCCGTCGCCGCCATGGCCGCCGTCACCGGCGAGCCCGTCGGTGCCGCTCGCGATGCCCCCGGTTCCGCCGGCACCGCCGTCGGCGCCGTTGCCGCCGAAAATGCCGCTGGCGGAGGTCAGCGTGGAGATGGGACTGCCGGAGAGCGCGGCAATTTTATCGAGTTGAGCCTGCAGTTCCTCAGCAGATTTGCCGGTCATGATCGCGAGCTGAGTGATGGCCGCACCCAACTGATCAGGCGAGCCGTAGACACTGCCCAGCGAACCGGCGTTGCCGCCGTCACCTCCGCTGCCCGCTGTGCCGCCGGCACCGGTGCTGGCGCCGCCCGTCCCACCGGCACCGCCCGTGCCGGCGGTACCGCCGCCGACTATTCCGCCCAGCCCGCCGTTACCGCCGTCGCCACCCGTACCGGCGACGCTGTTGACACCGGTGACGGCGCCGCCAGTCCCGCCGGTCCCGCCGGCCCCGCCCTGTCCGCCGAACAAGTATCCGCCGATGCCGCCGAAGCCTCCGCTGCCGCCGGCTCCTGCAGTGCTGCCGCCGCCGTCTGCGGCTCCGCCGGCTCCACCGGCACCACCTACACCGCCGGTGCTGCCGAAAAGCGCGTTGGCCGTTCCGCCTTGGCCGCCGATACCGCCAGCTCCTGCGGTGGCCTGGTCGACGTCAACGGCACCGCCCGCGCCGCCCTGGCCGCCGGCTCCGCCAGTCCCGCCGAACAGCGAGAAAGTGCCGCCGCCCATACCGCCGTTGCCGCCCGCGCCAGCCACCTCGGTGCCGCTGCCGCCGGTGCCGCCGTCACCGGCGGCTCCGCCGACGACTCCGCCGAGGAACCCTCCGAATCGGGTCGTCGACAGGCCGCCCATGCCGCCGTTGCCGCCTGCGCCGCCGGTCAGGCCACCACCACCGGCTCCACCAGCTCCGCCGACGCCGCCGTTTCGAAACAGGCCGCCGTACTTGGACTGGTCAAGGTCTGCCATGCCGCCGTTGCCACCTAGGCCGCCATTGCCGCCGGTGCCGTCCAAGGCGTCGCCGCCGGCCCCGCCGTTTCCGCCGACACCGCCGAAGGAGAACCACTTTCCGGTCGCGTCGCCGCCGTCGCCGCCGTTGCCGCCGTTCGCACCGGCCAGGCCCGCGCCGCCGTCGCCGCCCGCGCCGCCGATACCGATCAGCGTCCCGCTGGTTCCGCCGTCGCCGCCGTCGGCTCCGGCGCCGCCGATACCGCCGGCGCCACCATTGCCGAACCAGCCGGCCGCGCCCCCGTTGCCGCCGGCCAGGCCGGCCACATCGGAGTCATAGCCCGCGCCGCCGTCGCCGAACAGCCAGCCACCGCCGCCGCCGGTCGGGTCGTCCTCGGTGCCGGCGAGACCGTTGCAGATCAGCCCGCACACGGAGTCGGAGGCGAACAGCGGGTTGATCAGATCGCCGAACTGCTGCCCGAACGAGCTCGACATCCAGTCCTGCATGCCGGCGTGCAGATCCAGGTAGATGCTCTGCGCGAAGTCATCGAAGCTGAACGCCGAGAAGCTGAAGTCGGCCGCTCCCACACCGTCGAACCAGGTCGACAGATCCCCGAGGCCCAGGGCGTCGGGGTCGAAAACCGCGCTGCCGACATCGCCCGGCTCGAACCAGCTGGTCGGGTCCAACCAGTAGCTCGGGTCGAACAGGTCTTCCAGATCGGCGCTGGCGGCCGGCGCGAATCCCAGGGGGCTCAGCCCCAGTGCCAGCGCCGCGCCCGCCGCCAAAGTGCGGTGACGGCGTTGGGGTGCAACGGATTTGCGCTGGCGCGACATTAGGTACCTCTCGGTGCAGCGGTCGCGGCCGTGACGCCGAACCAGATTTAGGGGTCTCAGATCCGGAATTTACCGTAACTTAACAAAGTCTGCAGTCCACTGGAAGATGCCTGCGGATCACCTTGAAGGAATCTGTGAGGTCACTGTCCGTCTGGTCGGTCCGAAAGCACGTCGCGGAGCTGGTACTTCACCACTTTCCCGGACTGCGTTCGGGGTAGGGCGTCGACGAACTCCAGCCGGATCGGCAGTTTGAACGCCGCGAGCTTGTCCCTGGCGTGGTCGCGTAGCTCATCGAGCTCTAACGTGGCGCCCGGCCGCAGTACCACCACGGCCGTCACCGCCTCGCCCCACTTCTCGTGCGGGGTGCCCAGCACGGCCACTTCGGCGACGGCCGGGTGTCCGTAGAGCACGTCTTCGACCTCGGCTGGATAGACGTTCTCGCCGCCGGAGATCACCATGTCCTTCACCCGGTCGAGCACCCAGACATAGCCGTCGTCGTCGGCCTGGCCGATATCGCCGGTGTGAAACCAGCCCTCGGCGTCGATCACCGCCGCGGTGGCGTCGGGATTTCGCCAGTAGCCGGCCATCACCTGCGGCCCCCGCACACAGATCTCTCCGCGCGTGCCGGCGGGCACCGGCTGGTTCTCGAGATCGACAAGGCGCACATCGGACAGCGGCAGCACCTGGTTGCCCGCGGCACCGATCTTCACGCCGACCTCATCGGTGCGCAGCACCAAGGCCAGCGGGGCGGTCTCGGTGAGCCCGTAGCCCTGCGCGAACGGGATACCGCGCTCGGCGTAGCGGCGGATCAGCGGCTCGGGCACCGGCGCGCCACCACAGACGAAGCTGCGCACGCTGGACAGGTCGGTCTCGGCGAACTCCGGCCGCTGGCTCATGAACAAGAACATCGCCGGCACCCCGAACATGGTGGTGATCCGCTGGTCGGCGATGAGCCGCAACGCTTCGGCTGGATCGAAGGTGGGCATCAGCACGATCCGGCCCCCCTTCTGCAGGGTCACCAGCGTGGTGACATTGAGCCCACCGATGTGAAACAGCGGTGCGCATACCAACGACACGTCGTTCTGGCTGGTGTCGAATGTGAGCAGGGCATTGATGTTGTTCCAGAACAGGTTTGCGTGGGTGAGCATGGCGCCCTTGGGGTGCCCGGTGGTGCCGGAGGTGTACATGATCACCGCGATGTCATCCGGCTCGGCTAACACCGGGTCGGTCAGGGGTGCCCGCCCGGCCAGCAGTTCGTCGAGCACCTCCCAGCCCGGCGTCGGGGCCAGCGCGATCACCCGGCGCAGCCCGGCCTGCGCACGCACCGGATCGATCACCGTCGCGCGTTCGGCGTCGGCGACCAGGGTGTGGACCTGCGCATTGCCCAGGATGTAGCCGAGCTCGTCGGCGGTCAGTCGCCAGTTCAGCGGCACGAAAGAGGCGCCGATTCGCGCGGCCGCGAACAGGGTGACCAGAAAGTCCGGGTGGTTCAGGCCCGCGTAACCGACTCGATCCCCGCGCTGCATGCCTCCGGCGGCCAGTTCGGCCGCCAACTGGTCGATGCGATTCGCGAATTCTCGGTAAGTCCAGGTGCTTTCGCCGTAGGTGATGGCCGGGAGGTTCGGCGTCGCGGCGGCCCGCCGGGAGGTCCAGGAGCCGAGATCGATCGGGGGAATGTCCACCTCACGAACGCTAACCCGCGAGGTGTCGGCGCAGGGGTGGTTCGCCGCAGGGCGGCCGTGAACGTCGTTGCCCCGATTTATCGATCGCGCTGATTTTATTGCCCCGAAGGTGATCGAACTTCAATAAAGGATAGGAACCGGGGGAGCTTTTATGTGGATAGCTGAATTATTTGCCGTGCATTAGTCGTCGGCCTTTGTGACGCCGGTCTCAATTATGGGCTCGACCAGGGAAAATGCTGTGTCTTCTGAGCGCGGTGACTGGAGCGGTGACGGAAAGTGAACGGTCTTTGAACGTTGTTATTCACAGGGCTTTGGGGTCGCCTAATTGGCGGAGAAACGGCTACGTTCGTCTTCGCCCGAGCGGAGCATCGACGGGCGAGGTTTTCGAGGAAGGTCTGGGCGGATGAGCGGTCCCCGAGGTGGCGGCCTGGGCCGAGGGCAGCGGGCGGTGGCCCGCGTGACGGCCACGATTGTGTCGGCGGGATTCTGCTTGCTGGTCGCACCGGCGGCGCACGCCGACCTCGACGACTTGCTCGACACGCTGATCGGTGCGGCCAGCGCCGGACCCGACCCGGTCGATGTTGCCGACATTCCCGCGGGCTCGCTGGATCTGGATGCCTCCGGCGTTCTTCAGGACCCGCTGGCACAGCTCGATCAGGTGTTGCACGACGCACCAGGGCAGTTCAGTCCAGAACCGGCGACCGCGGGTTCGCCCGCCGAGGTCAATCCGGGCGCGCCCTCCGACACCGATTCGGGAGCCCCGGGCGAGACCACCCCGACTCCCGCGGACGGCGAGCACCACACCGGAAACTCCGAAAACTCCAACAATCCCACCAGTTTCCCGAAGCTCAGCATGCCCAGCGGCGGCAACGGTGGCGGTGGCTCCGGCGGTAGCGGCAACGGCTCCGGTGCCCCAGGCGGCAATAACAACAAGGTCAAGTCGAACACCAGCGCCGCCAAGCCCGGCGCCGATCTGCCGAGAGAGGGCGACGGCGTCAACTAGCGCCTCGGCGGCCACGCCGCGCCGATCGATGGCAGGCTGAACCGGTGCCCGGTTCGATCTGCGACATCCTGCCGTCTTCTGCCGCGCTGCTAGGAGTTCCGGGCGCGATCGACACGCTCGGTCTGCGCGAGCGCGTCGGTGACGTGCAGCGGGTGGCGGTGGTGTTGGTCGACGGGCTGGGCTATCACCTATTGCCGCAACTGACCCAGGACGCACCCCTGCTGGCTTCGGTGCTGGCCGGCACCACCGGTCACCTGAGCGAACTGTCCTGCACGTTCCCCTCCACCACGCCGACCAGCCTGGTCTCGCTGGGCACCGGCGTAGCGCCGGGCGAGCATGGCGTGCTGGGTTTCACCGTCAATGTGCCCGGAACCGATCGGGTGCTCACGCACATCTTCTGGGGTGACGAGCCGCCGCCGGCGCGCTGGCAGCCGGTGCCCACCTGGTTCGAGCGGCTGCACGACGCCGGCGTGGCTGCGCGCGCCGTGCTGCCGGAGATGTTCGTCGGCAGCGGGCTGACCGAGTCCGCCTACCGAGGCGCGGAATTCTGCCCGGTAGCCAAGGGGGAGCCCTACGCCCAGCGGGTCGTAGCGGAGCTGGCCTCGCCGGGCCTGGTCTACGGCTACACCGCGGCACTCGACCACGCCGCGCACGTGTCGGGGATCGGCTCACCGCACTGGCACGCCGCGGCCGCCAAGGTCGATGCGCTGCTGCGTCATCTCCTCGAGGAACTGCCCCGCGACGCGGCCCTGCTGGTCACCGCGGACCACGGTGGGCTCAACGTGCCCGAGGAGTCCCGAATCGACCTCGACGCGGATCCGGTGCTACGCGCCGGAATTCGGGTGGTCGCCGGCGAGCCGCGGGTGCGCTACCTGCACACCGAGCCCGGTGCCACGGCCGACGTGCTGGCGGCCTGGACGGAACGCCTGGCCGGGCGGGCCCTGGTGCAGACCCGCGAGCAGGCTGTTGCCTCCGGGGTATTCGGACCCGTGCGGGACGGGCATCTGGCACGCATCGGCGACATCGTGGTGACCTGTACCGGCGACACCGCGATCCTGGCGACCGACCACGAGCCGCCGCAGACGGCGCAACTGGTCGGCTTCCACGGCGGGCTCACCCCGGCCGAGATGGCGATCCCGCTGCTCACCTTTTCTCGTTGACTCTGCGTCCAGGGCGCAAAAGTGCGAGTAGCACCCGCCCTCACCGCAGAGTCAACGCAGACGGGGTTACTCCTTGACGCCGTACTCGTCGAACCAGTGGGCCAGCTTGCCGCGCCGGCTGACCGCCCGCAGTCGACGTTCGGCCGACAGGCGGGTCTTGCTGGTGGTGACGATCAGCAACTCGTCGCCGACGGTGATCCGGGTGTCGGGCTGGGGGACGAAGGTGTCGCCCTTGCGGATGATCAGTGTGATCACGCTCGGGTCGGGCAGTCGCAGCTCCAGCACCGAGACGTTGTGCAGCTTCGACCCCGGCTGCACCGTCATCGTCAGCAGCTCGGCCTCCAAGACGTCCAGCGGCGCCGCCTCGACCTGGATCTCGCGGGTGGCGTCGCGCGGGATCAGCCGCAGCCAGTGCGCGAACAGGCCCAGGCTGGGGCCCTGCACCACGGTGTAGACCACCACCAGGATGAACACGATGTTGAGCAGGCGGTAGCTGTCCGGGACGCCCTCGACGATCGGGAATGTTGCGAGCACGATCGGAACCGCGCCACGCAGTCCCGCCCAGGACAGGAAGATCTGTTCTCGCCAGGGCACCTTGAACCAGATCAGCGACGCCACCACCGACAACGGCCGGCTCAACAGCAGCAACACCGCCCCGATGATCAGCGCGGGGATCAGTTCCCCGGACAACTGGCTCGGACTCACCAGCAGGCCCAGCAACACGAACAGCCCGATCTGCGCCAGCCAGCCCAGCCCTTCGGCGAACGAGCGGATGGCCGCGCGGTGCGGCAGGCCGGAGTTGGCCAGCACCACACCCGACAGGTAGGCGGCGATGAATCCGCTGGAGTGCAACGACGCCGCCGCCGCGAACGCCACCATGGCGAGCCCGAACGTCGCCAGCGGATACAGGCCGGACGCCGGCAAGGCCGCCCGACGCAGCATCATCGCGCCGAGTAGCCCGACGACCAGGCCGATCGCCGAGCCCGCTATCAGCTCATAGAACACCCCGCCGATGGCGTGGACCGGGTCGATCACCAACGGCGTCGTGCTCAGCATCAGCACCACGATCGCCGCCGGCGCGTCGTTGAAACCGGACTCGGCTTCCAGCAGGCCGGCCACCCGTCTGGGCAGCGGCAGCACCCGCAGGATGGAGAACACCGCCGCGGCGTCGGTCGGTGAGACGATCGCACCCAGCAGGAAGGCCAATTGCCAACTGATGCCCAGCAGCAGATGCGCGGCCACCGCGATCACCGCCATGCTGACCACGACGCCGACAGTGGCCAGCACGGCCGCCGGCGCCAGCAACCGGCGAATGTTGGCGAACCGGGTCGTCAAACCACCTTCGACCAGGATCACCGCCAACGCGGTGGTGCCCAGGTCGCTGGCCAGCTGGACGTCGGAGAAATCCAGGCCCAGCCCGTCGTTGCCGATCACGACTCCGACCAGCAGGAACAGCAACAGGCTGGGCAACCCGACTCGATCCGCCGCGCGGGTGGCGATGATGCTGGCCAGCAGTACCAAGCCCCCGATCAACAGAGCCAGGTAGAGCTGTTCCAGGCTCATCTGATCCCCGTTCGGGCTGTTGGTGGCGGTCGGACCCGCCCATGTGATTCGCTCAAAGTCAGCGGGTTCGTGTTATCTGTCAGTAAATCAGTAGCGCTGTCACGACCGTGTTACGCCCGGAGCGGCCGGGGATGAGGGGAGCCATCATGCGCATCGGGATCGCCGGCGCCGGCGCGGTGGGGCGATCCGTCGCACGAGAACTGATCGGCGACGGCCACCGGGTGCTGCTGATTGAGCGCAACCCGGGGCACTACCAACCCCATACCGTCCCGGAAGCCGAGTGGCTGCTGGCCGACGCCTGCGAGCTGAGCGCGCTGCGGGAATGCGGAATCGAGATCTGTGATGTGGTGATCGCCGCCACCGGTGACGACAAGGCCAACCTGGCTACCGCGTTGCTGGCGAAGGCGGAGTTCGGAGTGGCCCGGGTGGTGGCCCGGGTCAACAACGCCCGCAACGAGCCGCTGTTCACCGAAGAGTGGGGTATCGACGTGGCCGTCTCCACCCCGCGGGCGATGGTCGCTGCGGTCGAGGGTGCGATCGACGTGGGCCATCTGGTGCCGTTGATGGGCTTGCGGCGCGGTCAGGCCAGCCTGACGAAACTGACCCTGCCCGACGACAACCCGCTGATCGGTAGGCGGGTCTGCGACATCGTGCTGCCCGAGGGCGCCGCGCTGGTCGCGGTGCAGCGCGGTGACCAGGTGATCCTGCCGCGGGCGACCGAGGCGCTGCTGGCCGGTGACGAAATGCTGTTCGCCGCGGCCAGCGGGATCGATGACGAGGTTCGGGCGGTGGTGCACGGCGCACCCGCCGGCAGAAGGATGCATTGACGCCGTGCCGCCGCGGTGGGGATCCATGAATACGGCGCCGAATGAGCAGGACGACGCCGGGAGTTTGGCCAGCGGTGCCGGTGTCATCGCCACCGTGCTGGCGGCCGCTCGGGCCGCGGCGGCGTCGCGCGATCTGATCAGCGACCCGTTCGCGGCGCCGTTGGTGCATAAGGTCGGCCTGGAGTTCTGCATTCGGGTAGCCGACGGGGACCTGGACATCAGCCGGCTCGGCAAAGATGGGGGATTTCCCCGGTTTGCGGAGTTCTCCGCGGCGCGAACCCACTTCTTCGACGCGTTCTTCACCGACGCCGCCCGCGGTGGTATCCGCCAGGCGGTGATCCTGGGCTCCGGGCTGGACACACGCGCCTACCGGCTGTGGTGGCCCGCCGAGACCATCGTCTACGAGGTCGACCACCCCCATGTCGTCGACTTCAAGACCACCACGATGCGGGCCTGGGATGCCACGCCGAGCGTCAACCGTCGCGCGGTCGGCGTCGACTTACGCGGCGATTGGCCGGCGGCCTTGCGGCGGGTGGGTTTTGACGCCGCCGCGCCGACGGTGTGGGTCATCGAGGGGCTGCTGGTCTGGTACGTCCCCTCGGACGCACAGAATCGTCTGCTCGACGGGGTTACCCAGCTCAGTGCCCCGGGCAGCCGGCTCGCCGCCGATCACGCGGTGCCGCCGAGCCGGCCGCAGGCTGTGCACCACGAATCGCTCGTCGAGCGGTGGCGCCGGCGCGGTCTGAGCCTGACCGGGCCCGGACCGTTCTATTCCGGAGAGCACACCGATGTCGTTCGGCATCTCACCGAAAGTGGCTGGACCACAACTCAATCCGGTATCGCCGACCTGTTCGCGGCTGCCCGACTGCCCCGGCTTTCCGATCCTGAGCTCGACGGGGCTCCGGCGGCTATCCGCTACGTCGCGGCCACCCGGATCTGACCGGCCGGCGTCATCCCGCCATGAATTCGGCGTAGGCGGAAGCCAACTCGGGCGGAAGTCCGGTGGTTTGGCATTGCCGTTGGGTCTCACCGATAGGCGCCAGGATTCCGCGCAGTTCGTAGTACTCCTGGGGGTGGGCAGTGAAGTAGCTGCGCACGTCGGCGGCGACTTGCGGCCGCGGGGAGCTGATGGCCTGATTCACCACCGCGTTGGCGCCGGGGTGCGCGGCCAGGTACTGCTGCGCGGAGCCGGTCACGGAGTTCACGGTGCCCGATACCCCGGCCGGACTGCAGTCCGGTGCGGCAGACGCCGACGGCGCGATGACCAGGGTGGCGGCGGTGGCGCCCAGGAGTCCGGCACCGAGGCCAAGTCGTCGAATCATGGTGAAGCCGTGGGCTTTCGACATGGATGTTCCTTCCGGGTGGGTGAATGCAATTCCCGTCCGGAGCCCAAGGTACGCGCGGCTGGAGTGCACGCTGTGTGTCCTGGGGCACAGCCATCAGCGCTCTTGGCCATCGCTTCTGGACCTGCCGCATCTTTTGGCGGCAAATGCTCCACCAGTGCGGAGGGATTGTTTAAGGTCCGCTCTTAATCTGCGGGATCAGCGCTTATGCGATCGTGACCTTAATGTTTGCTGGCACGGTCGATTGCGGCCTCGGCGGCTTCTTTGATCGGTCCATGCCAGACATCGCCGTGGCCGGGTGCCAGGATCTCGGTCTCCAGCAGAGCCAGCGCACTGAGACTGCGCAGACAGTCCTCCTGGCTGTGGCTGAACAGCGCCGGCAGCAGTTGCGGTCCGGTGTGCGACAACACCGGATGGCCGGTGATCAGCGCGTCTCCGCTGGCCAGAACGCCATCGACCAGATACGAGCAGTGCCCGCGGGTGTGGCCTGGGGTGGGGATGGCGACGGGCTGCCCCGGCAGTCCGGCGGCGATCTCTCCGGTCAGCGGCTGCGCGGACGGGATGCCCTCACGGTTCAGGCCGCCGCTACGCACCACGTGCGCGCTCCACAGCGCCCAGCTCGGCCGCCACAGGCGCGGAGCCAGCGCCAGCGGTGAAACCTGCTCCAGGTACTCGCGTTTGGCGTGGCCGACCTCGTCGGCGTGGCAGTACACCGGGGTGCCGTGCGTCTTGGCGAGCCAGATCGCCGCACCGAAATGGTCGACGTGGGCATGGGTGAGCAACACCGCCCGCACGTCGGCCGGGTGGTAGCCCAGGGCGCCCAGCGACGCCAACACGTCGGTGCGATCACCGGGGTAACCGGCGTCGATCAACATGACGCCGGTGTCATCGGTGACCAGCAGCCAGTTGACGGCTTCGCCGCGGGCCAAGTACACCCGCTCGGTCACCGGAACCAGTTCGACGAGCTTCTCACCCATGCCCGTGAGTTTAGAAAGGCGGCGGGAGAGTAGAAAAGGTGGAATGGCGGAACTAAAACTCGGGTACAAGGCATCGGCAGAGCAGTTCGGGCCGCGGGAACTGGTGGAACTCGGCGTAGCCGCCGAAGCGCATGGCATGGACAGTGCCACCGTCAGCGACCACTTCCAGCCGTGGCGCCACGAAGGCGGGCACGCCCCGTTCTCGCTGGCCTGGATGACAGCGGTCGGCGAGCGTACGAGCAAGATCCAGCTCGGCACCTCCGTGCTGACCCCGACGTTCCGGTACAACCCGGCCGTCATCGCGCAGGCTTTCGCGACCATGAGCTGCCTGTACCCGCAGCGGATCTTCCTGGGCGTCGGCACCGGAGAGGCCCTGAACGAGATCGCCACCGGCTTCACCGGCGAGTGGCCCGAGTTCAAGGAGCGGTTCGGGCGCCTGCGCGAGTCGGTGCGCCTGATGCGCGAACTCTGGCGTGGTGACCGGGTGGATTTTGACGGCGACTACTACAAGCTCAAGGGGGCCTCGATCTACGACGTCCCGGAGTCGGGCGTACCGGTCTACATCGCGGCCGGCGGGCCGGCGGTGGCGAAGTATGCGGGGCGCGTGGGTGACGGCTTCATCTGCACGTCCGGCAAGGGCGAGGAGCTCTACACCGAAAAGCTGATGCCGGCCGTGTTGGAAGGCGCGGCCATCGCGGAGCGCGACGCCGACACGATCGACAAGATGATCGAGATCAAGATCTCCTACGACCCCGATCCTGACTTGGCGTTGAACAACACCCGCTTCTGGGCGCCGCTGTCACTGAGCGCCGAGCAGAAGCACTCCATCGACGACCCGATCGAGATGGAGAAAGCGGCCGACGCGCTGCCGATCGAGCAGATCGCCAAGCGCTGGATCGTCGCCTCAGACCCGGACGAGGCTGTTGAGAAGGTCGGCGAGTATGTGAAGTGGGGCCTGAACCACCTGGTGTTTCACGCTCCCGGTCACGACCAGCGGCGCTTCCTGGAGCTGTTCAAGACCGACCTGGAGCCGCGGCTGCGCCGGCTGGGGGCAGGAGCAAGGACCGGTCAGGGGTAACCGCAACCGGGGTCGGGCGCATCCTCGACAAGCGGGGCGCCGATCGGTAACAGGTACACCGCCTGCAGCACCACCGGAATCGATCCCAGATTGCGACCGACGTGGGCATGCTCGGGGCCGCCGGGTTCGGTCATCTGAGCGCCCGGCCCATAGCTGCCGTCGAGGCTGCAGTCCGCGAGATTGTGGGTCAAGGTGCCCTGGCGGACGACGCCGAACACGGTGCCAGGGTGCCAATGCCAGCCGGTGCTGCCGCCGGGCTCGATGGTGATCTCGCGCAGGACGTAGTCGCGGCCATCGACCGTGGTCTGCGACAGGGTCACCCCCCTGATCCGGTCGCTCGGCGTCGCGGTGGCCGACGGCGCCAGGGCGACCGACAAGGTCACCGAGAGCGCGCAAGTTCCCCGACGCCAGCTGTTTACGGCCATCGGACCTAGAACGTGCTCATCGGGCGCACCGCATTGGCTGTGTCGACCAGCCGGTAGCGATGCTCCTGGGTGGGCGCCAACCGGGCCAGGGCGCGCAGCGCCATCTCCACACCGAGTCGCAGCCCGTGCTCGGTGAACGGGAAACCCAGGATGTGGTTCGTGCTGGCCTCGTGCTCGGTCAACCAGTCCATCGCGGCACCCAGGACCAGCGCCCGGATCTGCAATACCCGCGGTTCGGTGTCCGGCAGCGCCTCTACCCGGCGTGCGGCGTCACGGATCTGGGCCTCGCTGATCTCGCTGGATGAACGCCCCGACAGCAACGTCACCGCACTGGTCAACCGTGCGGTAGTGAAATGCCTTGAGGTAGCGGGCACTTCGTCAAGGGTGCGAACCGCTGCAGTCCGGTCGGCTTCTACCGAGAGGGCGCGGGCCAGGCCAAAGGCGGCCGAGATCACGCTGTCGTCGGTGCGCCACACCGACTCGTAGAAGCCGCGCTCGTCTTCGGTTCCGGCCAGTTCGGCGGTGGCGGCCAAGGCCATCTTCGGTGCCAGCTCGCCGGGGAACATGTCGAGTACCTCGGTGAAATCCTTACGGGCTGCCTCGTAGTCGCCGGTGAGCAGCTCGGCTACCCCCCGGAACCAGACCAGCCGCCATCGCCAACCCACCTGCTCGGCCAGTTCGTCGAGCTTGCTGGTGGCCTTGGTGACGTTGCCGAGGTCGAGCAGTGCACGCACCTCCATCAACGGCAGTCCGATGGACTCCGACAAATCGATGCCGTCGGATTCCAGTGAGCTGTTCCGTACCGCCCGCAGCGAATCCAGCGTCTGCACCGGCTCGCTGAGCTCCATCGACGACAACAACGGGGCGGCAACGTCACCCGGGTCGATCAGCGGAACCTGCAAGGCGGTCACGATCTCACGTGCCGTCAGATTCTGGGAGTGCACGTGCCCGTCGAGGTAGACGTCGGTGTGCGCGACCAGCAGGTGCTCACCGAAGGTAGACCGCGAGCGGGTGAACACCGTCGACAACCCGGGCCGTGGTGTCCCGGTGTCGCGCGCGACCACTTCGCGCAGCACGCCCATCAGCTGCGCGGACATCTCCTCGGCGGAGGTGAAGCGTCGGCGCGGGTCGGGATCGATGGCCCGGCGCAGCAGCCGGCGGTAGGAGTCGTACTTCTTGAGCACCGGGTCGTCGTCGGGCAGTCCCTCGACGTAGCGCCCGTCACGAGTGCGGAGCTTCAGCGTGAGCGCGGCCAGGGTCCGGCCCACGGTGTAGATGTCGGTGGCGACGGTGGGCCCGGTGCGAACGATGTCGGGCGCCTGAAAGCCCGGGGTGCCGTAGAGGTAGCCGAACGAGTTGATGCGTGCCACCGCGCCGAGGTCGATCAGCTTCAGCTGCTCCTCGGTGAGCACGATGTTCTCCGGCTTGAGGTCGTTGTAGACCAGCCCCAGAGAATGCAGATAGCCCAGTGCGGGAAGGATTTCCAGCATGTAGGCGATGGCTTGCGCCACCGGCAGCCGGGTGCCGCGGCGCTGTTTGAGCGACTGGCCGCCGACGTACTCCATGACGATGTAGCCGACCGGGTCGCCGTGGGAGTCCGGGTGCTGGACGAAGTTGAAGATCTTGACGATCGACGGGTGGGTCACCTCGGCGAGGAACTGCCGCTCGGCCATCGCGATGGCCTGCGCCTCGGCGTCGCCGGAATGCACCAGGCCTTTGAGTACCACCGGGCGCTCATTGACGTTGTGGTCGACCGCCAGGTACACCCAGCCCAGACCGCCGTGGGCCACGCAGCCCTTGATCTCGTACTGTCCAGCGACCATATCGCCTGGTTTCAGCTGCGGCAGAAAAGAATACGGACTTCCGCAGTGCGGGCACCAGCCTTCGGAGGCGCCCTTCGCCTCTCCGGTGGATCGGCCCACCGGCCGGCCGCAGTTCCAGCAGAATCGCTTGGACTCGGCGACCTCCGGATTTTCCATGAGCGCGGCGAGGGGATCGATCGGGGGGACCCGAGGGATCTCCACCAGGCCACCGCCCAAACGCCGTCGCGGAGCGACGGTGCGCACCACCGTCGTGTCGTGGGATTCGGCCGAGCCCGCGGAGTGCGAACCCTCCCGTGGCCGAAAGATCGCTTGGGTCGACATCGGCCGGCGTACCGACGACGATTCGGCCAGCACGTCGGCCCGCTGGGTGGCCGGGCCGTCGTCGTCCAGCTCGGCCGCGGCCTGGTCCGGTGCATCGGCATCGTGCTCGCTGCGCTCCTCAGCGTCGCTGCGCTCCTCAGCGTCGCTGCGCTCCTCATCGTCGCTGCGCTCCTCATCGTCGCGGCCGTGCCTGCTGCGCCGCTCCTCAGCGTCGCTGCGCTCCTCATCGTCGCGGCGCGCCATCAGTCCGAGTACCTCGGTGTCGGTGGCAACGGCGCCGGCCCCAGCACCGTCAACCACTTGCGGTACAAGGTGTTCCACGTGCCGTCGCGGCGGATGCGCTCCAGGGTTCCGTTGACGAAACGCACCAGCCCGGTGTTATTCAGGTTGATCCCGATGCCGTAGGGCTCTTCGTCCATGCTCGGACCGACGATGTGCAGATACGGGTCTTGGGCCATCAGTCCGGCCAAGATCGAGTCGTCGGTGCTGACGGCGTCGACCTGACGCTGTTGCAGCGCCACCAGGCAGTCGGCCCAGTTCACCACCGAAACGATGATCGGGGCGGGTGTGATGTTGCGGATCCGCCGCAGCGAGGTGGTGCCCTGCGCGACACAGACCCGTTTGCCGGAGAGGTCCGCGGCCTGGCGGATCGCGGAGTCGCGCGGCACCAGCAGACGCTGGTTGGCCACGAGATAGACCGTCGAGAAGTTCACCAGCTCGCGTCGGCCGCAGGTGATGCTCATGGTCTTGACCACGATATCGACTTCGGACTTCTGCAGGGCCGCGATCCGTTCGGCCGACGCCAGGATTCGGTATTCGACCTGCGAAGGCGTACCGAAGATGTCGCGGGCCACCTCCCCGGCGATGTCAACGTCGAAACCGGTGATCTCACCGGTGATCGGATCCCGGAAGCTGAACAGGTTGCTGCCGATGTCCAGCCCGACGATCAGCCGGCCGCGGTGGCGGATCTTGGCCACCGCGGCGTCCGCTTCGGCCTTGTTGTGGAACGGGCGCAGGCTGGCGGTGGCGTCGCAGTCCTCGGTGCGCGGGCCGGGAGGGCGCGGCGCCTCGGGCGCCAGCTCCTCCATGCCGGCCGGAGTGGGCGGCGGCAGCGTCGGCATCGCGGTCGCCGTCACGAACTCGGTGCGGCCGCATCCGGTCAGGCCGGACAGCACCAATGCCGCACTCAGTGCGCACAGCAGCAACCGGGGCCGACGGCGTTTCATCATCTGTACTCGTTCAGTCGAGGCCACAACCCGAGCGCGACCGCGATCGCGGCACCCATGCTGAGTACCGCGCCCCCGACCGGGGCCACCGACAGTACCCGGCGGGCGTTGAGGACATCGCCGCGCAGCTGATTGCGACTGTGCTGCAGCGCCTTGTCCAGGGCCGCGTCGAGCTGGTCGAACGCCGGCGTCGAGTCATCGCCGCTGCCGCCCAGCGCTACCTGGGTGGCGGCCCGGTAGTTGCCGACGCTGATGTAGGCGTTCATCCGGTCATTGGCCTGCCGCCACCGGGCCAGCAGCTGTCCGGCGTTGGCCAGGTCGGCCTTGTCCACGGCGTCGCCGCGGTCCAGGTAACCCTCCAGCTGCTCCTGCATCATGTCGAGGCGCTGGTAGAAGGTCTGCTTGCGGGTCTCCTCGTCACCGCGCCGGATCAGCGACAGGGTCTCGTCGGCACGCGCCTGCTGCGCGGTGATCGCCAGGTTGGTGATCGCCTTGAGTGATTCGGCGCCGGTGTCCTTGGCGTTGCGACTGCCCGCGGTGGAGATCACCAGCACCGTTCCGACCCAGATGATCATCAGCAGGATCGCCAGGCCGCCGGCGACCAGGCCGGGATTGATGCGCCGCCGGGTGTGCCGGGCCAGCCAGCGGTGTGCGAACGCGCCGAACAGCACGGTGGTCGCCACCACCAGGATCACCGGGGCCGGCACCCGCGTCGACGCCGTGGTCTGAAGGTCCACGGTCGCCGACGTGGCCTGGTAGAGGCGCTGGGCGTCGGGGAGGATGGTGTGTTGCATCAGCTCGGAGGCTTCCGACAGGTACGACGAGCCGACCGGATCTCCTGAGCGGTTGTTGGTGCGAGCGGTCTCGATCAGCCCGGTGTAGACGGCCAGCTGCGCATTGATTCGCCCCAGCAGCTGCAGCAGTGGTTCGTCGTCCAGACCGCCGGAGGCTCTGGTCACCGCCACCGCGGCGGCGGTGATGGCTTGTTCGTAGCGTTCCCGCACCGCACGCGGTTCGCCCTGAGCGATGAATGCGGTGGCAGCTGCGGCGTCGGCGACCGACAGGGTGGTGTAGAGCTGCCCGGCGGCATACGCCAACGGCTCGGTGTGGTCGAGAACCGTGGTCAGGGTGTTCTGCCGGTTGTTGATCGCGCTCGCGGTGGCGAAAGCGCTGATGCCGCCGAGGGCGGCGAGGATGAGTCCGATGGCGAGAATGCGTCCGGGGGTGGTGGTGAAGAACCACCAGCGGGGTCGGGCCGGTTCGGTCGGTGACCGTAACCCCGCCGGCTCGGTTGACGGGTGCGCCAACTCAACGGTCACGTCTGTTCTTCACTCCATCCCTGTGCGGCTGCTCGCGGCACCAACGATAATAAAGGGATTCTAAGAGCGAGGGCGGTGTCTGCGCGTCCTCTCGACGCGGTTGTTGTCAAAAACGTCGCGTGATCTCGCCAGAACCGAGACCTTGCCCGCCCCGATACGCTTCCAAGCGTGCGTGGTGACGGCGATGGGTGGGCGTTTTCCGATACTGGCGTCCGCTTCTGGGGCC
This sequence comes from Mycobacterium sp. SMC-14, assembly GCF_046250075.1. NCBI lineage: Bacteria > Bacillati > Actinomycetota > Actinomycetes > Mycobacteriales > Mycobacteriaceae > Mycobacterium > Mycobacterium sp. SMC-14. Next base: position 433,085 of record NZ_CP176429.1, read on the forward strand.
GGCACGGTGCGGCAGGCCTGTTGCTGCGGGCGCCCCGCCCCGATGGCTCCCGCACCGTGCTGCTGCAGCATCGCGCCTGGTGGAGTCACCAGGGCGGCACCTGGGCGCTGCCCGGCGGCGCCCGCGACAGTCATGAGACTGTGGAAGAGGCCGCCATCCGCGAGGCGCAGGAGGAGGCTGGCCTGCCCGCCGATCGGATCGTGGTGCGCGCGGCCGTGGTGACCGCGTCGGCCAGCGGCACCACCTGGACCTACACCACCGTGGTCGCCGACGCCGACGAATTGCTGCCGGTGGTGCCCAACGGGGAGAGCACCGAACTGCGGTGGGTCGACGAACATGAGGTCGCCGGGCTGCCGTTGCATCCGGGGTTCGCCGCCAGCTGGGAGCTGCTGCGCGGCGTGTGACGTCGGCAATGACGGTCCGGCGCGGCGAACGTGTACTCAGGGCGAAAAATGCTGGGAAAACTCGCGCTCAGTGCACGCTCGGTGCGAGCCCGGCCCGCAAGGCCGCCGCGGCCGCCCGAGGATCCTCGGCGGCGGTGATCGCCCGGACCACCACCAGCCGGTCTGCGCCGGCGGCCAGCACCTGCGGCAACCGCTCGATGTCGATGCCGCCGATGGCGAACCACGGCTTGGTGCTGGGCTGCGCGGCGTTAGTGGCGAACCGCACCAGCTCCAGGCCCGGTGCAGACCGGCCCGGTTTGGTCGGGGTGGGCCAGCACGGCCCGGTGCAGAAGTAGTCGACAGGTTCGGCCAGGGCCGCGGCGACCTGATCGCGGTCGTGGGTCGAGCGGCCGATCAGCACCTCGGGCCCGATGACCTCCCGCGCCGCCGGCAGCGGCAGGTCGTCCTGGCCCAGGTGCAGCACGTCGGCGCCCGCGGCGCGGGCAATGTCGGCGCGGTCGTTGACCGCCAGCAGTGCCCCGTGCCGCCGCGCGGCATCGGCCAGGATCTCCAGCGCCGCCAATTCGCCGAGCGCCTCCAGCGGACCGAACCGCTGCTCGCCCGGCGAACCCTTGTCGCGCAGCTGGATGATGTCGACGCCTCCGGCCAGGGCGGCGTCGGCGAACTCGGCCAGGTCACCGCGTTCCCGGCGGGCATCGGTGCACAGGTAGAGCCGGGCATCAGCGAGTCGGGCGAGACGGTCGGAGCGTTTGTGCACACCGCGACGCTAGCGGCTAGCTTGGTGTGTTGACACGCGAGCAGGTGGAAGGGAGCAGCACATGCCCGAACCCTCGCTCGGTTCGCTGGCCGTGATCGGCGGCGGCGTCATCGGGCTGTCGGTGGCCCGGCAGGCCGCCCGGGCCGGGTGGACGGTGCGGGTGCACTGCACCGGCGAGCCCGGCGGTTCAGCGAGGCTCGACGGAGGAGAGGCGAAGCTGGGAGCGCCGTATCAACCAGGTGCCTCCTGGGTGGCCGGCGGCATGTTGGCCCCACACAGTGAAGGCTGGCCGGGCGAGGATCAGCATTTGCGGCTGGGGTTGCGCTCGCTGGAGTTGTGGCACGACTTCCTCGACGGGCTGCCGGCCCACCTTGTCACCGCGCGCGAATCGCTGGTGGTGGCCGCCGACCGGGCCGACGTGGCCGACCTGCGCACCGTAGCCGACTGGCTCTCCGCCCAAGGCCATCCGGTGATCTGGGAGTCCGCCGCCCGCGACGTCGAACCTCTGCTGGCCGGCGGTATTCGGCATGGTTTCCGGGCGCCCACCGAACTGGCCGTCGACAACCGCGCGGTGGTCACCGCGCTGGTCGACGCCTGCGAGGAACTCGGCGTGACTTGGGCTCCGCCGGTGCGTGACCTCGCCGAGGTGGCCGCCGATGACGCCGTCGTGATCGCTAACGGCATCGACGCCCCCGCACTGTGGCCCGGCTTGGCGATCCGGCCGGTCAAGGGCGAGGTGCTGCGGCTGCGCTGGCGTAAAGGCTGCCTGCCCCCGCCGCAGCGGGTGATCCGCGCCCGGGTGCACGGCCGGGCGGTTTACCTGGTGCCGCGCCCCGACGGCGTGGTGGTGGGGGCCACCCAGTACGAGCACGGCCGGGACACCGCACCGGCGGTCTCCGGAGTGCGCGACCTGCTTGACGACGCCTGCGCGCTGGTCCCGGCGTTGGGCGAGTACGAGCTGGCCGAATGTGCCGCGGGCCTGCGGCCCATGACGCCGGACAATCTACCGCTGGTGCACCGTCTCGACGAACGGACCTATGTCGCTGCCGGGCACGGCCGCAACGGGTTCCTGTTGGCGCCGTGGACCGCCGAACAGGTTGTGTCCGAACTACTTCCGGTTGGAGTGCAACGATGATCATCAATGTCAACCAGAAGCAGGTAGAAGTGGCCGAGGCGACCACGGTCGCGACGCTGCTTGCTTCGATGGGTTATCCCGACCGCGGCATCGCGGTGGCGGTGGACCAAGCGGTGCTGCCGAAATCGCGTTGGGCCACTGCGCTGTCCGACGGTGCCTGTCTCGATGTGGTGACGGCGGTGCAAGGTGGTTGATGACGCGAAGCTGACCATTGCCGGGCGAGAGTTCAGCTCCCGGCTCATCATGGGAACCGGTGGGGCGCAAAGCTTGACATCGCTGGAAGAAGCGTTGGTGGCTTCCGGCACCGAGCTGACCACGGTCGCGATGCGCCGCGTCGACACCGAAGGCGGTACCGGCATGCTAGATCTGCTGAGTCGGCTGGGTATCACGCCACTGCCCAACACCGCCGGCTGCCGTAGTGCCGCTGAAGCGGTGCTGACGGCCCAGTTGGCGCGTGAGGCGCTCGGTACCGAATGGGTCAAGCTGGAGGTGATCGGCGACGAGCGCACCCTGCTGCCCGACGGCATCGAATTGGTGCGCGCCGCAGAACAATTGGTCGACGACGGGTTTGTGGTGTTGCCCTACACCAATGACGACCCGGTGCTGGCCCGTCGGCTCGAAGACGCCGGATGCGCGGCCGTGATGCCGCTGGGATCGCCGATCGGCACCGGGCTGGGCATCGCCAACCCGCACAGCATCGAGATGATCGTTGCCGCCGCCGGGGTGCCGGTGGTGCTCGACGCGGGGATCGGCACCGCCAGCGATGCCGCGCTGGCGATGGAACTGGGATGCGATGCGGTGCTGCTGGCCACCGCGGTGACCCGGGCGACCGACCCGCCCGCGATGGCCGCGGCGATGGCCGCCGCTGTCACCGCGGGGTATCTGGCGCGCCGCGCCGGACGTATTCCGAAGCGGTTCTGGGCGCAGGCGTCGAGTCCCGCCCTGTGATGCCCACCGAGTGTGAACATCGCGACGCGTCGGCGGCGTGTCGCGTCGCGAGATTCACACTCGGCGGAAGCGGCCGATCGTGAAACGCTATGTCGCCCTCGGAAGTTCGATGGCGGCCGGCCCCGGGATCCGGCCTCGCGCCGCGGGCGCGCCCCCGGCGTCGGGCCGCTCGGCGCGCAACTACCCGCACTTGGTTGCCCAGGCGCTGAACCTCGACCTGGTGGACGTCACGTTCTCCGGCGCCACGACCGCCCATCTGTGCAGCGAACGCCAACATGGTGCGCCGCCGCAGATCGAGGCTCTCGACGGTTCGGAATCCCTGGTGACCATCACCATCGGCGGCAACGACGTCGGCTATGTGCCGCTGTTGATGGCCGCGACGCTGCCCAGGGTCTTTCGGCGGCTGCCGGCCATCGCCGGCCTGCTGGATCCCGGGCAGCGCGAGCAGGCACTGGATGAGGTCGAAGCAGCACTGCGAGCGGTCGGCGCGGCAGTGCGGGACCGCGCACCGCGCGCTCGGGTGCTCTTCGTCGACTACCTGACCCTGCTGCCTCCGGCCGGGGTCCGGGCCGGGCGACTGCCGCAGGACGTCGTGACCCTGGCCCGCCACATCGCCGATCGACTGGAGCGCCACACCGCCGCAGCGGCGGCGGCCACCGACTGTGAGATCGTCCGCGCCGGACAGGCCAGCCGTGAGCACCACCCGTGGTCGGCGCGGCCCTGGACGGTGGGCGCGGGCGTGCCGCTGCCCTGGCGGCCGTGGCCCTTTCACCCCAACGCCGCGGGGATGGCCGCAGTCGCCGAGTTGCTCGCCGTGCAGGCTGGCGGCCGGGCCTGACTTCACCCGTGCTGCGCACCCACTAACGTGGACGCGGTGGAGTACAAGTCGAAGTTAATCCCTGCCCTCGGCGTTGTGTTGGTCGGTGCGCTGTTCAGCGCCGGCTGCAGCCGCACCCCGGAAAACACCGAGCAGGGAGCGGATCCCGCAGCGGCCGCTGAGTTCGCCAGCAGCCTGCGCGACAAGGTCACCGTCGACGCCATGATGGCCCACCTCCAGAAGCTGCAGGACATCGCCGACGCCAACAACGGCACCCGGGCCATCGGCACCCCGGGCTACGACGCCAGCGTCGAGTACGTGGCCAGCGCCCTGCGCGATCACGGCTTCGACGTGGCGACCCCGGAGTTCACCGCCCGGGTGTTCAAGTCCGAACCGGGCTCGGTGCACCTCGGCGACAAGACCGTCGAGGCCCGCGCGCTGATGTACAGCCTCGGCACCGCGCCTGAGGGTGTCACCGGCCCGCTGGTCGCGGCGCCGGCCGACGACAGCCCGGGCTGCAGCGCCGAAGACTATGAGGGGCTCACGGTCAAGGACGCCGTCGTGCTGGTCGATCGCGGCACTTGTCCGTTCAAGGAGAAGATGGCCGTCGCCGTGGAGTTGGGCGCGGTGGCGATGGTGGTGGCCGACAGCGTCGACGAACCGAAGATGGGCGGCACCCTGGGCGAGCAGACCGAGGTCAAGGTTCCGGTGGTGAGCGTGACCAAGGCCGACGGCGCGATGCTGCGGGACGGGCACGGGGCGATGACGGTCAAGCTCGACGCGCACACCGACGACATCCCGTCGCGCAATGTGATCGCGCAGACCAAGACCGGGTCGACCGAGAACGTGGTGATGCTCGGGGCTCACCTGGACAGCGTTCCGGAGGGTCCGGGCATCAACGACAACGGCTCCGGCGTTGCCGCGGTGCTGGAAACCGCTTTGCAGTTGGGTGATTCGCCGCAGGTGCGCAACGCGGTGCGGTTCGGTTTCTGGGGCGCCGAGGAGCTCGGCCTGATCGGCTCGCGGAAGTACGTCGAGTCGCTCGACGTGGAGCAGCTCAAGAACATCGCGCTGTACCTGAACTTCGACATGCTGGGCTCGCCGAATCCGGGCTACTTCACCTATGACGGCGACCAATCGCTGCCGGTGGACAAGCGGGGCCAGCCGGTGGTGCCGGAAGGTTCGGCGGGCATCGAGCGGACCATGGTCGCCTATCTCAAGTCGGCCGGCAAGGAGCCCCAGGACACCTCATTCGACGGACGGTCCGACTATGACGGGTTCACCCAGGCCGGTATCCCGTCGGGCGGGTTGTTCTCCGGCGCGGAGGTCAAGAAGTCGCCCGAGGAAGCCAAACTGTGGGGCGGCGCCGCCGATGAGCCCTTCGACCCGAACTATCACCAGAAGGGCGACACCATCGAGAACATCGACCGCGACGAACTGGCCATCAATGGCGGCGGCGTGCCCTACTCCGTCGGCTTGTATGCCCAGGATCTCAGCGGCCGCAACGGGGTCCCGGTGCGAGACGATCGCACCCGCCACGCCGTCACCCAGCCATGATCCGTCCGGCCGCAGCCCTGCTGGTCGCCGTCGGCGTGCTGGCGGGCTGCGCGCCGGAGCCGGTCTCGCCCCCGCTGTCGAATCGGCTGGCCGGTCAGGTCACCGTTGGCGCGATGCTTGCGCACCTGCAGCGCCTGCAGGAGATCGCTGACGCACACCAGCGGAATCGGGCCGACGGCACACCGGGGTTCGACGCCAGTGCCGACTACGTGGCCAATGCCCTGCGGGACAAGGGCTTCGAGGTGGCGACACCGGAGCTCATCAGGCTGGACACCGTCTCGGCCGGCAAGCCCACGCTGACCGTCGCCGGGATCGGCTACTCGGTCGATCAGGCCTCGCTGCTGGTGCGCACTCCGGCCGGTGGGGTCAGCGGTCCGGTGGTCCGCCCGACGCGCTCGTCGGGCTGCGCGGCGGCCGACTATCCCCCGAAAGTGCCCCGCGGGGGGATCGCCGTGGTCAGCGACGCCGGCTGTTCGGTGGTGGTCAAGCAGAACGTGGCCGCCGAGCATGGCGCCGCCGCACTGGTCGTGGTGAGCCTGCCGAGCCGCAACGGAGCTCCTGCCGGATTGTTCCCGCCCGAGTACTACGACCACCTCACCATGCCGGTGGCGGTGGCCGGGCGCGACGGCGACAGCGCGCTGCGGCGCACCACCGGGAAGGTGCGGCTGGTGCTGGATGCCAACACCGTGAAGATCACTTCCCGCAATGTCGTGGCGCAGACGAAAACCGGCTCTGAGCATGAGGTCGTGATGGTCGGGGCGCACCTGGACGGTGCACCGGGCGGGCCGGGAATCAACGACAACGGCTCTGGGGTGGCCGCGGTGTTGGAGACCGCGCTGCAGCTGGGCCCGGAGCCGGCTGTGACCAATGCGGTCCGCTTTGCGTTCTGGGGCGCCGAGGAACAACAGCTCGGCGGTTCCAGCGACTACGTCTTCGGGCTCGACCGCGACCAGCTCAACGACATCGCGCTGTACCTCAATTTCGACATGCTCGCCTCGCCCAATCCTGGCTTCTTCACCTATGACGGAGACCAGTCCGCGCTGCCGAGCCGCGACATCACCCCCGCTGACGTGCCGGTGGGGTCGGCCGGTATCGAACGCACCCTGTCCGGTTACCTCAACCTGGTGGGCGTGCGGCCCGCCGACATGCCGCTGAGCAGTGACACCGACTACAGCCCGTTTGTGGTGGCCGGGGTGCCGATCGGGGGCATCACCACCGGTGCCTCTCAACTCAAGACCACCGCACAGGCCCGACTGTGGGGTGGAAAGCCCGGAGCGGCGTTCGACCCGAACTACCACGGCCCCGGCGACACGGTCGAACAGATCAATCAGCACGCATTGGCGCTAACCGGTGCCGCGGTGGCGTTCACAGTGGCAAACTATGCGCAGTCCATCGGCGGCCCCAATGGTGTCCCGGCGCGCGATAAGCGTCATCGGGCTCCGCTGGGGCCGTAGTCCCGCATTGGGCGGGCATCGGTACACGTACGGGCGGGCTCTATATTGAATCCGCTGTAGCCCGTTTACCCGGCTGTGTTAATAATGCTGTGCACGTGACAGAGCTGGCCTGAGTTGATCGGGGGTGGTGACCTCGCTTGGTGCCACGAACGACCCTGTCGGACGCACTGGTGCCCGCATAAAGCGGCGCCCCAAGGACCGCAAGGCGCAGATCACGCGTGCTGCCGCGGAAACTTTCAGTGCGCAGGGTTACCACGCGACCAGCATGGAGGCGATAGCTTCCAAGGTCGGGATCTCCGCGCCGGCGCTGTACCGGCACTATCCCAGCAAGTACGAGATGTTCGCGGTCGTCGTCGGCTCGCTTGGGCAGCAGCTGATCGACTCGACTGCTTTCGTCGACGAGTTGTCCGACGCCGACCTTCACAACGACGCGCCGGCGGTATTGGACCAGGTCGTCGACGGGCTCATCACGTCGTCGATCCTCAACCGTGAGGCCAGTGGGCTGTTCCGGTGGCAGGCTCGCTACCTGCAGTCGGAAGACCAGGCCAAGCTCATGACGCAGATGCACACCGTCGGTGCGCGTCTGAAACGGCCCATCAGCGTCATGCGTCCGGAACTGAACTCCTTGGAGCAGTGGACGCTGACGGTAGCGCTGGTCAGTGTCGCCGGCAGCATCATCGGACACCGGCTTCAGCTCCCGGATGACGAGATCAAGCCGTTGCTCATCGATGCGTCGCGATCGGTGGTCGCCGCGCAGCTTCCTGGATCCGACGACGTGGGGGTCAATCGGCCGTCGGTGTGGCGTATCTTCACGCCGGACGCCGGACCGTATGAGGCACTGCTGAACTCGGCGGTGCTGTTGTTCGGCAAGCAGGGATATGCCGAGACCGGCGTCACCGAGATCGCCGACGCCGTGGGTGTCCCCGCATCCGGCGTCTACCGCTATTTCTCGAGCAAGAGCGACATCTTGACGACGGGGCTGCAGCGCGCCGTGGACCGGATAGCCGGGGAGATGGCCGCTATCGCCGGCGTCTTCGCCGAGCCCGAAGAGGCGCTGCGCCGGTTGATCGAGGCATATGTGGCTACCGTGTTCGCCAACCCCGAGTTGGCGTCGGTCTATGACACCGAGCGGGTGAACCTGGCGCCGGCAGAACGCGAACTGCTGCGCGCTTCCGAGCGCGCGTTCATCGAAACCTGGGCCCGACCGCTGATGGCGATCAGGCCGGACCTGGATTCGATGCACGCCAAGTTCTTGGTGCACGCTTTGGCGGCGCTCGTGGACGACCTGGGGCGGGTCGCCCGAGGCGGCGAGATACCGGGTACCGGTTTTCTGGCCGGGGGCCCGGGTTATGCGCAGGCCTGCTTGCGCAGGCTGATGGAGTCCATTGTGTTCCGCGGCCTCGACACCTGAGGTGGTTGGCGTCGAGCCTCGCTGAACCGCTGGTTCATGAGGCGGTCCCAGCTTCGGCTCTCCTGCGTCGAGCCTCGCTGAACCGCCTGGTCGATCAGGCGATTTCGTAGTCCTCTAGCGGGAACTGCGAGCCGTCGCGCACCGCGTTGCGCACGGTGGTGGGCCGCAGCAGCGTCGCTTCGCCACTGGGGTTGTAGTAGTAGGACCGCGACGTGGTGCAGTCCCCGGCGTAGAACACTGTGTGGTCCAGCCGTTTGGTCATGGCGTCCAGGAACCGGGTGTTGGCGGCCTCGGTGACCTCGAACGTCGTAGCGTTGCGGCGCTGCAGCTCGCCGAAGAGCCGGCCCATGTGCCGCATCTGGTATTCCATGGTGTTGAAGAACGACAGGCCGGAGAACCCGTATGGGCTGGCCAGGCTCAAAAAGTTCGGAAAATGCGGTATCGACAGGCCCTGGTAGGCCTGGAACCGGGTCTCCCGCCACCACTTGCCCAGGTTGCGCCCGTCCCGCCCGATGATCTCGATCGCCGGGAAGTTTGCCTCCCACAGGTCATATCCGGTGGCCAGCACCAGGGTGTCGATGACGGTCTTGTGGCCGTCGACGGTGACGATGCCGTCCGGCTCGATCCGCTCGATGCCGGTGGTCTCCAGGTGCACATGTGGCTTGGTGAAGCTGCGGTAGTAGTCGTTGGACCAGCTGGGCCGCTTGCAGCCGATGTCGTAGGTCGGGGTCAGCTTGGCTCGCAGTTCCTTGTCGCGGATCTGGACGAACCGGTGGATCTTGCACGCGTCCATCCCGGCGATCGACAGCCGCCGGAAGGCGGGGTAGTTCAACACCGCGGTCACCGTCATGAACTCCAGCAGGTAGTCGCTGATGAAGCGCATCACCCGCTGGGCGAACGGAACGCGAGCGAACAGTTTCTGCAGCCGCGCCGGGATCCGGAAGTCGAGCTTGGGCGCCACCCAGATCGCGGTGCGCTGAAACACGGTCAGGTCTGCGACGGTCTTGGCCAACTGCGGGATCAGCTGCACCGCGGTAGCGCCGGTGCCGATCTGCCCGACCCGACGTCCGGTGAAGTCGTAGTCGTGGTCCCAGGCGGCGGTGTGCACCACCTTCCCGGCGAAGCTGTCGATCCCGGCGATGTCCGGGTTGCGCGGCTGGGACAGGAAACCGGTGGCGGTGATCAGGAATCGGGCGCTGAGCGTCTCGCCGCCGGCCAGGGCCACCTGCCAGCGCTGGGCGTCCTCGTCCCATTGGGCACTGTCCACGGTGGTGTTGAAGCGCATGTGGCGGCGCACGTCGTACTTGTCGGCGACGTGCTCGGCGTACCGCTTGATCTCCTCGCCGGGTGCGAACATCCGCGACCAGTACGGATTCGGCTCGAACCAGTACGCGTAGGTGGTCGACGGGATGTCGACGGCCAGGCCGGGATAGTGGTTGACGTGCCAGGTTCCGCCGAGATCGTCTTCACGCTCGAGCAGGACGATGTCGTGGTAGCCGAGCTTCTTCAGCTCGATGGCCGCGCCCATTCCGCCGAAGCCCGCACCCACGATCACGACGTCGAACTGCTCGATACCCATGAAAATTAAGGTACCTGACTCACCGGTAACCAGCGAAGCTCCCGGGCCGCCCCGCGGATGGGAGACAATGGGCCTTGCACGCTGTTCGGAGATTTCGGGGAGGGCAGTCATGACCAGCCGCAATGTCGAAGCCAGCGACGCAGACTTGGCCGAACAGGAGGTTCCGGCCGCCGCGGGCGACGAGGCCGACGACGAAACGCCGGGCCCGGAGATCGCCGCCGGCGACAACGCCGACATCGCCGACGTGGTCGAGCAGCACCGGGGTGTGCCCGCCGATGAGGATGACTACGACCGCTGAGGGGTTGCCGGTACGGGGCCGCCGCCGGCGCAGGGGACGTTATGGTTAGACGCTTTAGTTAGCTGTTGGCCTAAGACCGAGAGACGTTTTCTTGAGCGAGATTCGCCATCCTGCGACCACCCGGCCGATCGGCCTGCTCGGTGTCGGCGCTTCTCGCCCGGCACGGGTGGTCACCAACGACGAGATCTGTGCGCGCATCGACTCCTCCGACGAATGGATTCAGTCCCGTACCGGAATCAAGACGCGCCGGTTCGCCGAGGAGACCGACACCGTGGCGGGTCTGGCCATCGAGGCCGGCCGCAGCGCGCTGTCCCAGGCCGGGCTCGACGGGTCTGGCGTGGACGCGGTGATCGTCGCGACCAGTACCAACTTCCGCCAAACTCCTTCGTGCGCGCCCACCGTCGCGGTCGCCCTCGGAGCGCAGGGCGTGCCTGCCTTCGATGTGGCCACCGGATGCGCAGGGTTCGGTTATGCCCTGGGGGTGGCGGCCGATCTGCTCCGCGGCCGGACCATCAACACCGCTTTGGTCATCGGTTCTGAAGTGCTCTCGCCAACGATCGATATGCAGGACCGTTCGAACTGCTTCATCTTCGGCGACGGGGCCGGTGCGGTCGTCGTCGGCGAGACTCCGGTGCACGGTATCGGCTCGATCGTGTGGGGCAGTGACGGCGAGAACCGTGACGCGATCCGCCAGGACATCGACTGGATCAGCTACACCGAGCAGCCGGACGGGCCACGGCCCTTCCTGCGCATGGACGGCAGCACGGTATTCCGCTGGGCAGCATACGAAATGAGCGACGTCGGGAGACGAGCCATCGCGGCGGCCGGGTTGCAAGCCCACGATATCGACGTCTTCATTCCACACCAGGCCAACAGCCGGATCAACGCGCTGATCGCCAAGAGTCTCGAGCTGCGCTCCGACGTCGTCGTCGCCAATGACATCGAGAACAGCGGCAACACCTCCGCGGCATCTATCCCGCTGGCGATGGAGCAGCTGTTGTCGGCGGGAATCGCCAAATCCGGTGAGCTGGCCCTGCTGCTCGGCTACGGGTCGGGTTTGAGCTACGCGGCCAGCGTCGTCGTTCTGCCCTGATCGCCGCGGGCTCAGCCCAGCAGGCGTAGCGCCGCGTCGACCGCCAGTACCGGCACGTCCAGTGTCTTGGACGCCAGATCGTGGCGGGCGCCGGTGATTTCGACGACCTCATGCGGCGCGGGTATCAGGGCGGCGGCAGCGCGAATCTCTGCGCCGGTTCCGAAGCTGTCCGAGCTGCCGTGGGTGAACACGGTCGGTACGACGATCTCGGGCAGGTGTTCGGTGCGGGTGCGCTCGGGTTTCCCCGGCGGGTGCAGCGGATAGGAGAACAGCGTCAGCAGGTCGACCGCGACATCGCCGGCAGCCACCACCATCGAGGTCTGCCGGCCGCCGTAGGAATGCCCACCGACGATCAGCGGACCGTCGGCCAGGGCACGGCCATATTCGATCGCCTCGGTGATGCCCTCCCGATCGCCGGCGCCCGATCCCGACGGCGGGCCCTTGGGGCGACGCCGCCGGAATGGCAGGTTGTAGCGGACCGCCAGGAAACCGCGACGCGACCATTCATCGCAAAGCCGTTGCAGCATCGGGGAATCACGGTTTCCGCCGGCGCCGTGCGTGAGCAATACCACTCCGACGGGGGTGCCGTCTGGGCGGTGCGCTAGCCCGTCCAAACCGGCGATTTCCTCCAGGCTCACGAGGCGCCCAGCCCCAACCGGAACAACGGCGAGACCGGGCCGTGCCCCTGGCCCAGCGGGTAGGCGGCCCGCAGGCACTCGGTCACCCAGCGTTTGGCGAACGCCACCGCGTCCGGAACGGACAACCCGTGCGCCAGCGCGGCTGCCGAGGCCGCCGCGAGCGTGTCGCCGGCGCCGTGGTCGTCGCCGGTAGCCACCCGCGGCCCGGGGAACTCCAGGAAATCGGTGCCGTCATAGAGCAGGTCCGGACTGTGCTCCGCCGAGGGCAGGTGTCCGCCCTTGACCAGTGCCCACCGCGGTCCCAGGGCATGCAGCGCACGAGCCGCCGCACGCTGGGATGCGGCGTCGACCACGTCGATATCGACCAGCAGTCGCACCTCGTGCAGATTCGGGGTCACCAGGGTCGCCAGCGGAAACAGGCTGTCGCGGAGCGCATCCAGCGCCGACGACGCCAGCAGTGCGTCGCCGTGCATGGACGCCGACACCGGATCGACCACCAGGGGGACCGTCAGCCCCAGTTCCCGCCAGGTCGCCGCCACCGCGGTGATGATCTGCGCGGACGCCAGCATCCCGGTCTTGGCGGCCTGGATTCCGATATCGGGCACCACCGCATTGATCTGGGCGGCGACGGTTTCGGCGGGAACCTCGTGAAAGCTCTTGACTCCCACGGTGTTCTGCACCGTCACCGCGGTCACCGCGACGCAGGCGTGAACCCCGAGTAACGCGCACGTACGCATATCGGCCGCAATGCCCGCGCCGCCGCCGGAGTCCGAGCCGGCAACGGTGAGTATCCGTACCGGTGTCGCACCCGGCGGGGCCAGCGGCAGGAAGTTCACTGTGCTGGATGAGTGGCGACCCGCTTCGCCCGGCTCCGCCGCGCTTGCGATCACCACTAGGTGGAGATGGGCAGGTACACCCGGTTTCCGTGGTCGGCGAACTCGGCCGACTTCTCGTCCATGCCCTTCTTGATGGCGGCGTCGATGTCGTCCTGGGTCTGCAGGCCGTGCTCGTTGGCGTAGTCGCGTACATCGTGGCTGATCCGCATCGAGCAGAACTTCGGGCCGCACATCGAACAGAAGTGTGCGGACTTCGCCGGCTCGGCAGGCAGCGTCTCGTCGTGGTACTCGCGTGCGGTGTCCGGGTCCAGGGACAACGCGAACTGGTCATACCAACGGAACTCGAAGCGTGCCTTGGACAGTGCGTTGTCGCGATCCTGGGCTCCGGGGTGTCCCTTGGCCAGGTCGGCGGCGTGTGCGGCGATCTTGTAGGCGATCACACCGTCCTTGACGTCCTTGCGGTCGGGCAGCCCCAAGTGCTCCTTGGGAGTCACGTAGCACAGCATCGCCGTGCCGGCCTGGGCGATGATGGCCGCACCGATCGCCGAGGTGATGTGGTCGTAGGCCGGCGCGATGTCGGTGGCCAGCGGCCCCAGCGTGTAGAAGGGCGCCTCGTCGCACCATTCCTCTTCCAGCCGCACGTTCTCGACGATCTTGTGCATCGGAACGTGGCCCGGGCCCTCGATCATCACCTGCGCGCCACGGGATTTGGCGATCTTGGTCAGCTCACCGAGGGTGCGTAATTCGGCGAACTGGGCTTCGTCGTTGGCGTCGGCAATCGAGCCCGGCCGCAGCCCGTCGCCGAGGGAGAACGTGACGTCGTAGCTGGCCAGGATGTCGGCCAGTTCTTCAAAATTGGTGTACAGGAAGGACTCCTGATGCCGCGACAGGCACCACGCCGCCATGATCGAACCGCCGCGCGACACGATGCCGGTGACCCGCTTGGCGGTCAACGGCACATACCGCAACAGCACACCGGCGTGCACGGTCATGTAGTCCACGCCCTGCTCGCACTGCTCGATCACGGTGTCGCGGTACAGCTCCCAGGTCAGCTTGGTCGGGTCGCCGTTGACCTTCTCCAGCGCCTGGTAGATCGGCACCGTCCCGATCGGCACCGGCGAGTTGCGCAGAATCCACTCCCGGGTCTCGTGGATGTCCTTGCCGGTGGACAGGTCCATGACGTTGTCGGCGCCCCAGCGGGTGGCCCACACCAGCTTGTCCACCTCTTCGGCGATCGAGCTGGTCACCGCGGAGTTGCCGATGTTGGCGTTGATCTTCACCTTGAACGCCTTGCCGATGATCATCGGCTCCAGCTCGGGGTGGTTGTGGTTGGCCGGGATCACCGCCCGCCCGCGGGCGACCTCGTCGCGGACCAGTTCGGCGGGAACTCCCTCGCGGGCGGCGATGAAGGCCATCTCGGCGGTGATCTCACCGGCCTGGGCGCGCTGCAGCTGGGTACCGCGATCGGTCACCACACCCGGCCGAGGCGCCAAGCCGCGGTGCAGGTCGATGTCGGCATTGGCGTCGGTGTAGGGACCGGAGGTGTCGTAGACGTCGAAGTGCTCACCGGTGGTGAGGTTGATACGCCGGAACGGCACCTTCATTTTCACGCCGCCGGGAGCTTCGATCTCGCGGTAGGCCTTCTCGCTGTAGGGGATGGGCCCGGTGGTGACCTGCGGCTCCACTGCAACGTCAGTCATAGTTCTTCCTCTCCCTTGCCGGCATGACCCGGTCAGGTTCGTACGGTCGACGGCCCCGGCCGTCCTCTCAGCGCACTGGTTGCGCTCCCGCGGTTTTTGCGATTTCTGCACTGGCGATTCGTGCACTGCCACGCTATCGCAGCGCAGCAGTCGGCGTAAGGCGCCGAGGCTGCCGGACGAGAATTAGGTAACTGATCATTTGCTTAGCTAACATATGTGGTCGGGGTAGAGGTAGCTGGGAGAGACATGACGGCGCAGATAGAGCAGGTGAACACCGGTGTCCAGGACCCGGGCGCCGTCGCCACCGCTCGCCGCCGACTGCGCTATGACCGTGACCACCCGCGCTACAAGTGGGTCGCGCTGTCCAACACGACGCTGGGTGTCCTGCTGGCGACCATCAACGGCTCGATCGTGCTGATCTCGATGCCGGCGATCTTCCGCGGTATCGGCCTGAATCCGCTGGAGCCGGCGAACGTCAGCTACCTGCTGTGGATGTTGATGGGCTATCTGCTGGTGTCGGCCGTGCTGGTGGTGTTCTTCGGCCGGCTCGGGGACATGTTCGGCAGGGTGCGCATCTACAACCTGGGCTTCGTGGTGTTCACCGTCGCAGCGATCGCGCTGTCGATCGATCCGTTCGACATGGGCCGCGGCGCCCAGTGGCTGATCGCGTGGCGGGTGGTGCAGGGCGTCGGCGGGGCGATGCTGATGGCGTCATCGTCGGCGATCCTCACCGATGCGTTCCCGGCCAATCAGCGCGGCATGGCGCTGGGCGTCAACCAGGTGGCCGCGGTCGCCGGGTCTTTCGTCGGCCTGCTGATCGGCGGCGTGCTGTCGGAGTGGGACTGGCGCGCGGTGTTCTGGGTCGGGGTGCCGATCGGAGTGTTGGGCACCGTCTGGTCGCTGCGCTCACTGCACGAACTCGGTGAGAAGGCGCCGGCGAAGCTGGACTGGGCGGGCACCGCGACGCTCGGTCTGGGGTTGACCGTGGTGTTGACCGCCATCACCTACAGCATTCAGCCGCATGGATCTTCGCCGACCAGCTGGGGCAGTCCCGCCGTGCTGGGTTCGCTGGCGCTCGGAGTGGCCCTGCTGGTGCTGTTCTGTTTCATCGAGCTACGGGTTGCCTCGCCGCTGCTCGACGTGCGGCTCTTTGCGATTCCGGCGTTCGGGATGGCCAACATGGCCGGGCTACTGGCGGCGATTGGGCGTGGCGGCATGCAGTTCATGCTGATCATCTGGCTACAGGGCATCTGGCTGCCACTGCACGGCTACAGCTACGAATCGACGCCGTTGTGGTCGGGTATCTATCTGCTGCCCATGACGGCGGGGTTCTTGTTGGCCGGTCCGGTGGCCGGTTCGTTGTCGGACCGCCGCGGCGCCCGTCCGTTCACGGTCGGCGGCATGGTGCTGATGGCGGCGACGTTCGTGGGGCTGGTGCTGCTTCCGGTGGACTTCGACTACCGGGTGTTCGCGGCGCTGGTGTTCCTCAACGGCCTGGGCGGCGGGATTTTCACCGCACCCAACAGTGCCGTGGTCATGTCCAGTGTCCCGGCCGACCAGCGTGGGGCGGCGTCGGGCGTGCGAGCCACGTTCTTCAATGCCGGCACGTCGCTGTCGATCGGCATCTTCTTCTCGCTGATGGTGATCGGACTGGCCAACACGTTGCCGGCGGCCCTGGGCGCCGGATTGCAGCAGCAGGGGGTGTCTGCCGGTGTCGCTGATCAGGTGGCCAACACCCCGCCGGTGGGAAGCCTGTTCGCGGCGTTTCTGGGCTACAACCCGATTGCCGAACTGCTCGCGCCGTCGGGTGCGCTGGCCGCGCCCGGTGTGGACGCCGAGGCGCTGACCGGGCACAGCTTCTTCCCGCAACTGATCTCCGGGCCCTTCCACGCCGGTCTGGCGGTGGTCTTTGCCGCCGCGGCGGTGATGATGCTGCTCGGGGCGCTCGCGTCGTGGCGGACGCCGGGGCGCTACGCCGTCGAGCCGCTGAATCTGCGGGACTGACACGCACGCCAACCACCGCGGAGCCCACGCAACTGGTTTTGAAAGCAATCATCGGGCTGCAATCGCTCTTGCCGGTCGACCGGCGCTGAAATCCGTGCGGGCCGCGGAACGACAGTCATGTGTCCGGGCAACAGCCGCGCCGCCGCGATAACGAGGGGTCCGGGGGAATTTAGTTGACAATGCAACGACGGCACCCTTAGGCTCTGATGTAGTTGACTGCGCAACTACAAAGTTTGAGAGGGGTCCTCGTGGACATCGTGATACTGATCGGCCGAATCCTGTTCGGCGCCGTATTCGTCGGCGGAGCGCTGGGGCACTTCACCCAGACCGCCGCGATAGCGGCCTTTACCGAGAGCAAGGGCATCAAGCCCGGCAAACTCGCGGTGCTGGGCTCGGGCGCCTGGATGCTTACCGGCGCGGCCTTGGTGATCGTGGGCGCTTGGGCGGATCTCGGCGCGCTGATGCTGGCGGTCTTCCTGCTGCCGACGGCGTTCCTCATGCATCCGTTCTGGAACGAGCGGGACCCGGAGGTCAAGGCCGGCGAGCAGACCCACTTCAACAAGGATGTGTCGCTGGCCGGCGCCGCGCTGGCATTGTTCGGCTTCTTCGTCACCGCCGGTGCCAGCACCGGACTGCAGCTGACCGGACCGTTGTTCGCCTCGCTGGCCGGCTGACTCGAACCGCCGCGAAGCCCCGCGGCCCGGTTCTGCGCATTGGTTGCAGAACCGGGCCGTCGCGGTCTCATTCTGGTACCAAAGTGACTGGTGTGACACCTCGTGCGCAGGGGGTCTAGGGGCATCGCTGCACGTCAGAGACCCTCGACACACCCGAACGGGGTGGAGTTGACCCCGCACCCTCGGTGGTGCACTATGGACCCTGCAAGCACCTCGTTAGGTGAGGCGTCTGCACGGACATAGGCCACTGACCCCGAACGTCGAAAGACGCCCCGGGTCAGGACAGCTCCTCCCGGCTTAAGGGTTGAGCCCAAGTGGCTTCCTGAATAGGGACACGCCGTGCAGTGTCGAAGCTCTGACGAGAGGGGTGCGGTCTTCCGACAGTCGTCGGAGCTGCCCTCCTAAGCATGCGGTGAATCCGGCGCGCATCTGCGCGCCCGCGACCGAGAGGGGGTGAGGGACGAATGAGTTCCGGTGATAGTCCGAGCCGATATCTGACATCTGTTCCGTCCCCATCCGAACGGTCGCATACCGCCTCCAGCTGAGCCACGATCCCGGCCTCCAGCTGAGCGCGTAGCACCGTTACGCGACTAGGAGGCCATCATGGTTGCAATCGCCTACACCGACATCACGGCTCCGGCTCCCGCCCCGCGTGCGATCAGCACGGCGAAGAAGCTGGACCACCGTCCTGCCGCCCCTACCTCGGACCCGCTGGTCGACATGACCACGCGGCTGCTCAGTGGTCCGCTGCACCAGATGTACGCACTCCTGTGGCGCGTCGGAGTGCTGACCGTCAACAACTAAAGGCCAACCGAGGCTGGACCTCGGTTAGACCTCTTCCAGGGCCTCGCCGAGTTGTTCGAGCACTTCACTGCGGTGGTTGCTGGCCAGAATGTGGCCGGCAGCCACCGCGACGGCCACCGGCCAGTCGATGATCTCGAACGCGGCCAGCAGTGCCAGTCCGCCGTAGTAGGCCAATTGCTCGGGCCGCGGCACCGTCACCTTGCCGAACAGCGGCAATTCAACGGCGAATCCCTCCGCCTCGCGGATGTGGGCTACTGCCTCGCGCTGGGATGCGCTGCGCCGCGGTTTGTCCGCCATCATGAACCTCCTGGTGGCGATGGATCGCCGGATGATCGAGCCGCGACCGTTCCGCGACGAGAGTCAGTGTCCCCATTGTGCACAAGCCGCAGCCGCGGCGCTCCTTGACCGTTGGATGATTCCTGCGGGCGGTCCGGTTGCCGCGGCCCGGGAACGATGAACTCCTTCGGCTTCACCGTGTCGTCCTGCGACCCCGACAGCAGCCGAGGCACCACGGCCGCGCCGAGGGTGGCCACCGTCGCCGTGCCCAGTGCCTGAGCCCAGCCCAGCGGTCCGATCGGGGTGCAACCCAGCAGCTGGCTGATACCCGGGATGGTGATCAACGTCCCCATCACGCCGAGCGAGCCGACAGCGGTCGCCACGACCAGCGGGTCGTGCGAGTCCAGCAGCGTCTGGCCCAGCTGCGTGGCGACCAGCGACACCAGCGCTACGGTCGAGGCCCGTTGCTGGCGACCGGTGACCGAGGCCAGCCCCCACGCTCCCACCGCGGCCGACGCCGTCGTCACGCCACGCACGGCCACCGTTCGCCACAACGCACGCTCGTCGGGACCGTGCCCGCCTGCGGCGGCCGACTCGTTGAGCGAACTGACCGCCAGCGCGGTGGCCGGCAGTGCGTCGGTCAGCATGTTGACCAGCAGTAGCTGGCGGGCGTTCAGCGGCGATCGGCCAGTCAATGCACTACCGATGATCGCGAACGCCACCTCGCCGGCATTGCCGCCCAACAGCACCGCCACCGCGGCCTGCACCCGCTGCCACAGCTCACGGCCTTCATCCAACGCGTCGAGCAGGGTGTCGATTCGCTCGTCGAGCAGCACTACGTCAGCAGCGGTGCTGGCCGCTTCGCTGCCGTGCGCCACCACCGCAATACCGACGGTGGCGGCCCGGATCGCCGCGGCGTCGTTGGCGCCGTCGCCCACCATCGCCGACACCTTGCCGGTGCGTTCCAGGGTTTGCACGATCTGGACCTTGTTCTCCGGCGACATCCGGGCGAACACCACTCGCTCGGCTACCGCAAGCTCCTGTTCCTTGCGGGACAACGCATCCCACTGTGCGCCGCTGATCACCTGATCGCCCTCGACCTCCAGGCCCAGCTCCCGGGCGATCGCCGTGGCGGTCAGCGGGTGGTCGCCGGTGATGAGCCGCACCGGGATTCGGCGGCGCTTGAGGTCGGCGAGCAGTTCAGCGGCCTCGTCGCGCGGGGTGTCGGACAAGCCGAGCAGGCCGACGAACGTCAGCCCCTCGGCACAGAACTCGGCGATCTCCTCGGGCTCGGGATCCTCGCCCAGCGCAGAGCATTGCTCGGGGGTCAGTTCCCGGCGGGCCACCGCGATCACCCGCAGACCGCCGCCGGCCAAGGCGGCCACCGACTTCCTGACGGTCGGGCCAGCGCCGGTGCATGCCAGCACCACTTCCGGTGCGCCCTTGAGGGTTAGCTCTGTTCCGCGGATGGAGGCCGAGAACGGGCGTCCGGAACGGAACGGCAGGTGCGCGGCGGGCCCCTGCGGCGCCGCCGCGGCTCCCGCGCTGGAGGCGGCCTCCACGATGGCGGCGTCGGTGGCATGCACCTGGCGGGTGCCGTTGGGAACCGGCGCCGCGCTTGCCGCGAAGCGCAGCACGTCGTCGTCGGTGAAGCCCGCCGCCGGGTGCACCTGCGAGACCCGCAGCCGGTTGCGGCTCAGGGTTCCGGTCTTGTCGAAGCAGACCACGTCGACGCGCCCCAGCGCCTCGACTGAACGCGGCACCCGCACCAGCACACCGGCCTTGGTCAACCGGCGGGCCGAGGCCTGCTGCGCCAGGGTGGCCACCAGTGGCAATCCTTCGGGGATGGCCGCGACGCTCACCGCGATACCGCTGGCCACTGCCTGGCGCAATCCGATCCGGCGGGCCATGCCCAGCCCAGTCACCAGCGCACCGCCGGCCAGGCTGATCCGCCATGCCTTACTGGTGAGCAGGCTCAGCTGATGCTGCAACCCGATGGCGGACTGATCACCGGCCACCAGTTCGGCCGCCCGGCGTCCGTGGGTATCGCCGCCGATCGCGGTCACCAGCGCCAGCGCGGTCCCGGTCACCACGGTGGTTCCCGCGTAGACCATGCATTCCCGGTCCGCCAGATCCGCACCCGGAGTGGCCTCTACCTGTTTGACCACCGTCAGCGACTCACCGGTCAGCGACGACTCGTCGACCTCCAGATCGATCGCGTCGATCAACCGTCCGTCGGCGGGTATCACCTCGTGCGGGTGTACCTCGATCACATCGCCCGGAAGCAGGTCCTCGGCGGGAATCTCGCAGTGGCTGCCGTCGGGCAGGACCTTGCGTGCCGGCGGAACCTGCTCGTTCAGCAGGACGCTGAGCCGACGCTCGGCGATGAGTCGCTGTGCGGCGGCCAGCATCGCGTTGCCGCCCAACACCGAACCGACCAGCATCGCGTCGACCGGTGAGCCCAGCACCGCGCTGGCCGCGGCGCCCAGCGCCAGCACCGGGGTGATCGGATCGGACAGCTCGCTGCGCACGGCCTGGGCGAATTGCCAGAACAGTCGCGGCGGCGCGGTGCGCTGGGCGCCCCGGCGGGCCAGATCCACGGCCGCCAGCGCCGCCGCCGCAGCGGGCGCATGATGGGGCTTGGTCGGCTCCACCAGTTCCGGCGGCGGAAGCACTGCCCGCACCTGCTCGACCGACATCGCGTGCCACTCATGCACCGCCGCAGGCCGGGGGACCGCGGCGTCCACGGCACGGCGGGCCAGCCAGTAGCCCGACAGTGCGCCGGCCGCCGCGCCGGTGGTCACTGGCCCAGGTCCGCTGCCGCGCACCCCGGGCAGCATCAGCAGCGATCCCAATGTCGTAGCGCCGATGGAGATCTCGACACCACGGTGGCTGGCGGAGCGAGCCGCGGGAAGTGCATGCAGTACCCGCCACACCGCGGTCAGGTCGGTCAGCAATACGTCGGCGCACCAGGGCGGGACGCCCTGTCCGGGCAGCACGCCCAGCGCCACGTCGGCTGCCGCCAGGGCCTGGACGGCCACCGAGGACAGCACCGCGACATCATGGCCATCGGCCTGATGGGCGGCTACCGCGGCGGCCAGCGCCTCATCCACCGATGCCCCGTCCAGCGGGCGGATCTCATCGAAGATCGGCCGCAGCTCCCCGAGGGCGTCGGCTTCTACCGAGACCACCTCGACGTCGGCGCGGCGGGCCTCGGTCACCACGGCGGCGGCCAGCGGCAACAGCGCGGGCTGGAACGATGCCTGCACACCGGAGCGCGCTCCGATTCGATGCCATCCGGGGGTGAGGTCGGTGTCGGTCAGCCGAGCCTGGGCCTGCGCCCACACCGCACGCAGTTCGTCGTCGTCGGCGCCGCGCACCTGCATCACCCGCAGGGTGTCACCGCACAGCACTCGGGGATCGATGACCACGGTGTCGACGCGGTCGAGCTCACGCAGGCTGCCGGGCCGCAACACGACGGTGCCGTGCTGATCGGCCAGGCCGCGGCCAAGGGTGGCGGCAAAACACTCGCGTGCGGTGCGGGTGGCCTTCGGAGCGGTCACCGCAGCGGCCGTCCCGGCCAGATCGGGATTGCGGGTCACGGCGCCGATCACCCCGGCGCCGGCGACTTGCGCCCAGGCGCTGCGGGTCAGGTGCCGTTCCACCGGACCGGGCGGCCGCGGCGCCGGTCGTTGCGGGACGGCGACCGGCGGATGCTCGGCGTGGTCGGCGAGCCCTGGTTCGAGGCGGCGCCAGGCCCGCGCCTCGGCGCGTTCCTCCCCGGCGCGCATCGCCTCTACCGACAGGTCCACCGCCAGCGAGGTCGGCGCCTGGTTGAGGGCGTGCACGCCGGCGCTGGCCAGCGCCAACAGCGCATCGGTCGTCTGCTTGCCGATGCTGTCCTCCAGCAGCCGGCGCAGTCGAGGCTGGTAGTCGACGACGACCACACCGGCCTCCAGGCCCAGCGGCAGGCCCGGCAGCCGCAGCAGCCGGCCCACCGTCGCCGCACCCAGGCCGGCGATGTTGGCGCCGACAGTCAAAACCCGCAGCGCTTGGGTCATCTCATCGCCGGGCAGGCTCACCGGCGCATGCCCGCCGGGGGTTCTCGAGCGGTATTGGCGCTCGATGTCCGACACCGCCTGGCACAGTTCGCGTACCGAGACGACGTCACCGCCGGCGGCCGGGTCGAGCCCGACCACCAGGCGCGACAACGGGTGGTTCAACCGGACCGAGACCACCCCGGGCAGTGCGCGGGCCGCCCCCAGTACCGCGGTCGCCAGCTCGTCGCCGGCCGGGCCGTCGAGGCCACGGATCTCGACCCAGGCTCGCCCCTCGCCGCGGAAGCATCGCCGGGACAGCACCGGGCCCCCGTCGCCGTTCGGCAGGACAGCACCGGCTACCCCGGCAGCGGTCTGAACCGAGGCATCTAGCAGTGCTGAGGTCAGTTGGACACCGAAATTCGCTGCGCGCAGCGGCAGAGAGTGCCTTACGGCACGACCTAAATTCACTCGCACCGACTAGTGGCGCGTGCGCGTGCGGGTGCTGCTGCTGGCGCCGCTGCGTGATTGCCGTGCCGCCGTCTTCTTCGGCTGTGGGCTGCGCCGCGCCGAGGTCGATGAGCTGGCCGACTTCACCGGCTTCGTCGCCTTCGCCGACGGCGCCGCCTTGAGGGGCCGCACCGGGGCAGCTGGCGTCTGGGCCGCCTTGCTGTCATCGGATCGGTTGGTCAATTGCTTGAGTGCCAGCGCGGTGCCGCCAACGGCCACCAGCACCGGCCACTCGACCAGTCCGGTCACGCCGAGAGCGCCCAGGGTCAGTGCAGCCGCGGGCGTCGAGTGGCTGCCGGTGCGCAACCCGCGCTGTACGCCGCTGGCCGCCCCCTTCACACCGCCGATTACCCCGTTGACTGCGGCCCCGCCGATCGCTCCGGCTGCCTCAGTGGTCATAGTGACCGCGCGGTTCGCCGCCCCGGCCACCTTCCTTACCGTCCCTGCGACGGCGTTCATGGGAATTCCCTGCCCTTCAAATGAGCAAATTGGATAATCCGCCTATCCTATGCGCGATTTCGCGATCGGTCCGGAATCCACACCGAATTCATAGAACTGCGGGTAATCAGTCCCGGCGAATCTCGACCAGCACCGGAGCGTGGTCACTGGGCGACTTGCCCTTGCGTTCCTCGCGGACGATCTCGGCATGCGCGACCCGTGTCGCCAGCGCGGGGGAGCCCAGGATGAAGTCGATGCGCATGCCCTGCTTCTTCGGGAACCGCAGCTGGGTGTAGTCCCAGTAGGTGTAGACGCCAGGCCCTGGTGTGAAGGGGCGCACCACGTCGAGGAATTGGGCGTCGGCCATTGCCTGGAATGCCGTGCGCTCCGGTTGCGAGACGTGCGTGGCGCCCTCGAAGAACTCCATGCTCCATACGTCGTCGTCCTGCGGAGCGATGTTCCAGTCGCCGACCAGAGCGATCGGGGCCGACGGATCGTCGCGCAACCAGCCTTCGGCGGTATCGCGCAGGGCCGCAAGCCAATCGAGCTTGTAGGTGTAGTGCGGGTCATTCAGGGCGCGTCCGTTGGGCACGTACAGACTCCACACTCGCACCCCGCCGCAGGTGGCACCGAGCGCGCGCGCCTCCACGGTGGGATCGGCTTCTGCCTTGGCCCAGGCCGGCTGGCCGGGAAACCCGACCTCGACGTCGTCGAGGCCGACCCGCGACGCGATCGCCACGCCGTTCCACTGGTTCAGCCCGACGTGGGCGACCTCATAGCCCAACTCGTGAAACGGCAGCGCCGGAAACTGGGCGTCGGTGCACTTGGTCTCCTGCATGGCCAGCACGTCGACGTCGGCTCGGGCCAGCCAGTCGGTCACCCGGTCCACCCGGGTGCGGATGGAGTTGACGTTCCAGGTGGCCAGTCGCAGCGCAGTCACGCAAGCCACCCTAAAGCGCGTTCGACGGCGATGAGCCGCGGGCCAGCAGCCGGGCATCGATGTAGCGGGTGCGGTGCTGGCCGGCGAATCCGATCGCTTCGAAGAACTCGAACGCGCCGGTGCCGGGGCTCGCTGAACCGCCGGTGGGCACCTGGGCGTAGCCGCGGGTGGCACCGCGATCGGCCCCCCAGGACTGCAACGCAGCGCAGATCCGGCGACCGTGGCCTTGCCGCCGGTGGTCGTCGGCCACCCGCACCTCTGTCAACCCCAGCCAGCGAGTGCCGTCCGGTCCCTCGGTGACGGTGCCCCGGCCGGCCGCCACCCCGGGGATCGAGGCGAAGATCGCCTCGCCGTCGACCACCGCGGTCAACACCTCCACCGGAGCCGCCCCACCGCGGTATACCGCCAGCCAGTCGGCGTCGGGCCCGGCGGCCGTCGCCACGTCACCAGGGGCCGCGCCGGCAGCGACGATGTCGCACACCAGGGTGCGGGTCTCGTGCCGGGTCGCGATGTCCTCCGGCAACCGCAGCAGGCGCTCCGGGACCGCCAGGTATGGGGGCAGACCGCGCTGCGCATACCAGTCGATGATCGCCGGAATGGTATTCGTGTGGGCAAACCTGTCCAGGGGCACAGCGGAATTAGCCGCGAGGTCGGCACCGGGACCGGCCCGCAGGATCCAGCCGTCGAGCCATTGGTGTTCGCTGCCCGGCCAGGCCAGCGCGGCGGCATGCTCAACAGAGCGGATCGTCGAGTTCTTCACCGGCCGATCGGTCAGCCAGCGCACGTACAGCACATCGGCATGCCGGCATTCGTGGATAACCCCGTCGGCCGAGCGAATCCGCACCAGCGGTCCAGTCGCCACCAGCTGACCGATCACATCGCCCATCGGCGGTTCGGAACCCGGGGGACGCAGGTAGCGCAGACTCACCCGGACGCCGATCTCAGGGAGTTCGGGTGGTTGGGACATGAAAGGGCTCGTCAGTGACCGAACGGATCGGGCACGTCGCCTGGCATCCAGGACAGGCCGGGCACACCCCAGCCGTTGGACTTCACCGTCCGTTTCGCGGCGCGCGCGTTCCGGCCCACCAACATGTCCAGGTAGAGCAAGCCGTCGAGGTGCCCGGTCTCGTGCTGCAGCATCCGGGCGAACAGCCCGGTGCCCTCCAACGTCACCGGGTTGCCGTCGGCGTCCAATCCGGTGACCCGCGCCCACTGCGCCCGACCGGTCGGAAACGACTCTCCGGGCACCGACAGACAGCCTTCGTCGTCGTCATCCGGGTCGGGCATGGTTTCGGGCCGCTCGGAGGTCTCCAGCACCGGGTTGACCACGACGCCGCGGCGCCGGGTGGTGGAGCGGCGGTCGTCGGCGCAGTCGTAGACGAAGACCCGCAGCCCCACGCCAATCTGGTTGGCGGCCAAGCCGACGCCGTTGGCGGCGTCCATGGTTTCGTACATCGAGGTGATCAGCTCACCGAGGTCAGCCGGCAAGGAGCCGTCATCGGCGACGGGCACCGGGCTGGTCGGTGTGTGCAGGACGGGATCGCCCACAATGCGGATGGGTAGGACGGCCATGACCGCAAATCTTAGGTGGGCGGTTTAGCGAGGCTCGACGGAGGAGAGGCGAAGCTGGAACCGCCGGGTTGGTGGGCGGTTTAGCGAGGCTCGACGGAGGAGAGGCGAAGCTGGAACCGCCGGATTGGCTGCTGCCACCGCCTCAGTGCAGCGGCCATGGCGACGCGCGGGCCAGGCTCCCGGTTCAACACAGCCTGGCGTGATTCAATATTCGCTCAGAACACGCCGCCGAAAACTAGCGAACGTTTGCAGCGAGAGAACTTTCCGGAAGGGTCCAGGAAACGATATGGACGGCGCCATGGCGCAGGCGAATCGCTCAGGGGACGATTCGGAACCCACCGACGGTTTGAGCCGTCGCGAACACGACATCCTGTCCTTCGAACGGGA
Organism: Mycobacterium sp. SMC-14; assembly: GCF_046250075.1. Taxonomy (NCBI): domain Bacteria; kingdom Bacillati; phylum Actinomycetota; class Actinomycetes; order Mycobacteriales; family Mycobacteriaceae; genus Mycobacterium; species Mycobacterium sp. SMC-14. The sequence goes on from NZ_CP176429.1 coordinate 459,354, forward strand.
CTGGTGGAAGTACGCCGGCGCCAAGGAAGAGGCCATCAAGGAGCGTTTTGCGCTGTCGGCGACCCGCTACTACCAGGTCCTCAACGCGCTCGTCGACCGGCCCGAGGCGCTGGCCGCCGACCCGATGCTGGTCAAACGGCTGCGGAGGCTGCGGTCCAGTCGTCAGAAGGCGCGTGCCGCGCGCCGGCTCGGGTTCGACATCACCTGATTGCCTGACCCCTTGATTGCTGGGCGTTTATCGGTCCTGGCCCGCTCCTGGATACAGTGGGCGCAATGAACGACCACGTTCCTGACTCCTCCCGACTCCCGCTTCGGGCGATGGTGATGGTGCTGCTGTTTTTGGGCATCGTCTTCCTGCTGGTCGGCTTTCAAGCCCTCGGATCGTCGGGTAGCAGCGACGACGCCGACCACTCGCCGACCGCCCAACCCGTCACCACCGCCTCGGCGCCGGCCAAACCCGAACACCCGGCCCGCAAGTCCGACGTGCGGGTCTTCAACATCTCCGAACAGGCAGGGCTGGCCGGCCACACCGCCGACCGGCTGCGCGAGGCCGGCTGGAACGTGACCGAGATCGGGAACCTCGAACTGCCTGAGGTCACCCAGACCACTGTCTACTTCAGTGACGCCGAGGGAGAGCAGGACGCGGCGCATTCGGTGGCCCAGGTGCTCGGCGCCGCCGTCGAGCCGCGGATCCCCGACGTGGCTGAGCAACCACCGGGCGTCATCGTGGTGGTCGCGGGTTAAGCTCCTCGCATGGTCACAGGTCACCGCAGAGCTCTTACCGCCGTCGTCTTCGCCACCCCGGCCATCCTGTTGGCGGCGTGCAGTCCCAACCAGCTGCCTTCCGACGCGCCCGGCACCACGCCGGCCATCTGGACCGGGTCGGCGGCGCCGTCCGCCCCGGAGTCCGAGTCCGGTGGTCCGAGCGGTTCGGACAATCTCGTCGCGCACCTGACGACCCCCGATGGCGGCCAGGTCGCCACCGCGACGTTCGAGTTCAGCAAGGCCGGCGGCAAGGAGTTCGCCACCGTGACCGTGCGGACCACCAGCACCGGGGTGCTGTCGCCCGGTTTCCACGGCCTGCACATCCACGCCATCGGTAAGTGCGAAGCCGACTCCGTGGCCCCCACCGGCGGGGCTCCCGGCGGCTTCCTGTCGGCCGGCGGACACTTCCAGGCGCCCGGCCACAGCGAGCACCCGCAGAGTGGGGACCTGACGTCACTGCAGGTGCGCTCCGACGGCAGCGGGCTGCTGGTGACCACCACCGACGCCTTCACCAAGGCCGAACTGCTCGGTGGCGAGGGGACCTCGATCATCATCCACGCCGATGACGACAACTTCGCCAACATTCCGGCGGATCGCTACACCCAGGTCAACGGCACGCCCGGCCCGGACCAGACCACGCTGACCACCGGAGACGCCGGAAAGCGGATTGCGTGTGGTGTTATCGGCGCCGGATAGCCCGACCAACAACTGGGCTTCCTCGAGGTCCGAAGCCCGAATCGAGTTCGCCCGCAGCGCCCGTCCCACCATCGGCGTGGAATGGGAGCTGGCTCTTGTCGATGCCCAGACGCGCGATCTGAGCAACGAAGCCAGCGCGGTGTTGTCCGAGCTCGGCGAGAACCCGCGTGTGCACAAGGAATTGCTGCGCAACACCGTCGAGCTCGTCACGGGCATCTGCGACAACACCGGCGAGGCCATCGAGGACCTGCGCCAGACGCTGGCCACCACCCGGCCGATCGTGCACAGCCGGGGCATGGAGCTCTTCGGCGCCGGCACCCACCCGTTCGCACAGTGGTCAGCGCAGAAGCTGACCGACGCGCCGCGCTACGCCGAGCTGATCAAACGCACCCAGTGGTGGGGTCGGCAGATGTTGATCTGGGGAGTGCACGTCCATGTCGGTATCTCCTCGTCCTACAAGGTGATGCCGATCATCTCCTCACTGCTGCAGCACTATCCGCACCTGCTGGCGCTGTCGGGATCCTCGCCCTGGTGGGACGGTCACGACACCGGTTACGCCAGTAACCGCGCGATGATGTTCCAGCAGTTGCCCACTGCGGGCCTGCCGTTTCAGTTCCAGACCTGGGGAGAGTTCGAGGGCTTCGTCTACGACCAGAAGAAGACCGGGATCATCGATCACACCAACGAGATCCGTTGGGATATCCGGCCATCACCGCATCTGGGCACCATCGAGGTGCGGGTCTGCGACGGGGTGTCCAATCTGCGCGAGCTGGGTGCTCTGGTGGCGTTGACGCACTGCCTGATCGTCGACCTGGACCGGCGGCTTGAGAACGATGAATCCCTGCCCACCATGCCGCCCTGGCACGTGCAGGAGAACAAGTGGCGCGCCGCCCGCTATGGGCTGGACGCCGAGATCATCCTGGATGCCGACAGCAACGAGCGGCTGGTCACCGAGGACCTCGACGAGCTGCTCAACCGGCTCGAACCGGTCGCCGCACGACTGCACTGCGCCGACGAGCTGGCGGCCGTCGCCGATATTTACCGGACGGGCGCGTCGTACCAGCGCCAGCGCCGGGTCGCCGAGGAACATGACGGCGATCTGCGTGCCGTGGTCGATGCACTGGTGGGCGAGCTCGATATCTCGTGATGGAACTGCCGATGTTCCCGCTGGAATGGGTGTTGCTGCCCGGCGAGGAACTGTCGCTGCGGATCTTCGAGTTGCGTTACACCGTGTTGGTCGGCGACCTGATGCGCAGCGGCGATCCCCGCTTCGGGGTGGTGCTGATCGCCCGCGGCCGTGAGGTGGGCGGCGGCGAGCAGCGCAACGACGTCGGCGCGATGGCCAGCATCACCCAGTGCAGCGAACTCGGGGCAGGCCGGTACGGCTTACGCTGCCTGACCGGGGAGCGGATCCGGGTGCGCGAATGGCTCACCGACGATCCCTACCCGCGGGCGATCGCCGAGGTGTGGCCCGACGAGCCATCAGAACCGGTGAGTGACGAGCAGTTCCGTGCGCTCGAAGACCGCATTGTCGTGCTGCACAAGCGGATGGCCCAGGCGCAGCGACGCTGGGTGATGCCGGGGCGCAACAGCCTGCTGGGTGGCCGGCGACTGCGCTCGCTGGACCCGGTGCAGCGGCTGTACTCACTGGCCTGCCGGGTCCCGATGGGGGAGGCCGACCGGTACGCGGTGCTGGCCGCGCCGTCGCTGTCCGACCGTTTGGCGGCGGTGTACGAGGCGATTGAGACCGTCTCGGCCCGAGTCGAATTCGATATCCCTCGTTGACTCTGCGTCCAGGGCGGCAAAGTGCGAGTAGCTACCGCCCTGGACGCAGAGTCAACGGGTTCTTAGGTACACCGCACCGAATACCGCCGCTGCTGCGGCCAGCAGCGCCGAACTGGCCAGCCAGGGCAGGATGCGCGCCGTGGAGAACAGGGCGGCGTACATGCCGGGCGCAACGGCGGTCGCGGCTGCCCACGCCGTCTGCAGCAGCGAGGCGTGTCGTCCAGAGGACTCGTCGGGCGCGAACGTCAGCATGATGTTTGCGCTGAGCGCGTTGCCGGCCGCGTCGGACACGCTGAACAGTGTCAGCCCGACAGCCAAGACGGCGAAAAGAATTGCCGGTACGGCGTTTTGGATGCCGGCGAGGAGATCGATCACCAGGAAACTGATCGAGCACAGTGCGGCCGACCACGCCAGGATCCGAAGGTGCGGGACCCGCGAGCCGATTCGGGCGACCCAGCGCGCCGCTATCGCGACCATGACGCAGATGAATAGATAGGCCACCGTCGTCGACCAGGCGGGCAGGCTGACCGACAGCATGAACAGCGGCAGTGCCGTATCCATCCCTATGGTGGTCAGCGCGATGACGAACACACCGGCGAGGAAGGCCATGAAGGCGCCCTGGCGCAACACATCGCGGTAGCGCGGCGGCTCGCACTCTGGCGACTCGTCGTCGGCGACGGCGCGGTCGATCCAGCGCAGCCGCCAGAACAGCAGGCCGGTGGTGAGTTCACCCGCCGCGATGGTCGCCACCAATGTGGTCCAGAACCATTCGCCGTTCCGGTCGATGGCCAGGCCCACGGTCGCGGCCAATGCGCCGAGACCGAACCCGAGTACCCGAACCGAGGTGAGCAGCGCGAACATCTGGGTGCGGTCGTCGTGGTCGCGGGTCAGCCGCCGGACGGCTTCGGGATCGGCGGTGAAGAACAGGTTCGCACTCAGTGCCGCGGCGAAGGAGAAGATCGCGACCTCGGCCAGGGTGTGGGTGTACAGGAAGCCCAGGAAGGCGCCGGAGGCCCCGACGCCGGCCAGCGCCATGGTCCGAAACGGACCGAACCGGTCAACCGTGCGCCCGGAGACCAGCACCCCCAAGATGAGTGCGCCGGTGTTGCCGAGGGTGGCGGCCACGCCGGTCCCGGTCAGTGGCAGCCCGCGCCCAAGGGTGAAGAACAAGAAGATCAGCGGCACCCACAGCCCGGCGCTGGCCATGGCGACGGTGGTCGCGAGAATGAACGACCGGCGGGCGCCCAGCAGCTCTTCGGGCATCGTTTCGGTGAGCATGGTCTCTTTCGTCCTCCGGGCAGACGAAGGTACCGCGGCGACCGCGGGCGGTGCATCCAATTTTCGGCGCTGCCGGCCGAATCGGCCGCGCACCCGCGCTGGCCGGCTAGTTCTAATAGACTGGTCGATCGATCAGCGTCTGTGCCGTCGGGGTCGTGTTGGCAACCGCTTCTGAGGCGGCGCGGGCTAGGAAGTGGCAGGCGGCGGTGCCAGCCGGCCCAGCTCGCGATCGATCAGTGCGCGCAGTTCATCGTGCCCTTGGGTGACGCCGACGGCGCTCTCATTGCACAGATTGCGGGCCGTTTGGGCGATCAGGATCGAGATCGCGATCGGGGGGTATTCCGCCAGATCCACGCCGTTGGCGCGCAGTGCCACCGTGACCGCCGCGGTCTCGATGTCCCGTACTCGCTCGGCATAGGCCTTGAGTTCGGTCCGGATCGCCTTGCGATGGTTAGCCAACGCCATGAACTCGGTGTTCAGACTGGTCAGGCGCGTATCGCTGTTGATCGCCCACAATGCGCGCAGCGGATCGTCATCGGTCAGGGCGGTGCGCATCCGGTCCAACGCGACGTCGGCGCCGACCCGCAGCACCTCGACGAACAGGTCGTCCATGGTGGGGAAGTAGTAGTAGACCAGGGCTTGGCGCACACCGGCCTCGGCGGCGACCCGCCGCGACGTGGCCGCGGCATAACCCTCGTCGCGCATCAGCCGCGCCGTCGCCTCGATCAGGCGGCGCCGGGTGGCATTGTCGGTCGATTTGGCCTTGCGCGGAGCCGCCATTCAGGTCAGCCCGGGCTTGCGATTGCTTGACCGTCCGGCGCCGCGCGTGGTAGGCATGACGCATTCTAGCAATTTGATCGATCGATCAGCGCTACGAGGTCGCGGCGCGAGCGAAGGGCGTATCGGGTGATGGTGGATCTCGCGGCGGTGGACTACTTCTCCGACGAAACCGTCACCCAGGATCCCTACGCCTACTACGAATACCTGCGCGGATGCGGGCCGGTGTTCGCCGAGCCGCATCACGGCGTCGTGGCCGTCACCGGCTACGACGAGGTACTCGCCGCCTTCAAAGACCACGACTCGTTCTCGGCGGTGAATGCCATCGGTGGACCTTTTCCCCCGCTGCCGTTCGAGCCCGAGGGCGACGACATCACCGAGCAGATCGAGGCGCACCGGCACGAGTTCCCGATCTTCGAACACGTCGTGGTGATGGATCCGCCGGCGCATACCCGGGCCCGCTCGCTGCTCAGCGGGCTGCTGACCCCCAAGCGGCTGAAGGAGAACGAGGAGTTCATCTGGCAGCTGACCGATACCCAGCTCGACGAATTCATCGGCACGGGACGCTGCGAGTTCCTGTTCGACTACGCCAAACCGTATGCAACCCTGGCCATCACCGATCTGCTCGGGGTTCCCGAGGAGGATCGCGCCGAATTCCGCAGTGCGCTGGGTGCCGGGCATCGCGACGGGCAACATGTCGGATCCCTCGACGGGACACCGGTGGGACTCAATCCCCTGCGGTACCTCGATGAGAAGTTCAGCGGGTACCTCACCGAGCGGCGGCGGGAGCCTCGTGGCGACGTTCTCAGCACCCTGGCCGCCGCAACCTACCCCGACGGTTCCACGCCGGAACTGCTTGAGGTGGTTCACCCGGCCACCTTCCTGTTCGGCGCCGGTCAAGAGACCGTCACCAAGTTGCTGGGGGCGGCGGTGCAAACCCTGGGGGAGCGACCTGAGTTACAGCAGATGCTGCGCGAGAACCCCGCACTGATCCCCGCATTCATCGAAGAGTCCCTGCGAATTCAGAGCCCCACCAAGATCGACTTTCGTCTTGCCCGCAAGACCACCACGCTGGGCGGGGTGCCGATCAAGGCCGGCACCGTCCTGATGCTCTGCCTGGGTGCGGCGAACCGTGATCCGCGCAAGTTCGATGGCCCCGACGAGTTCCGGCTGGACCGCAAGAACGTGCGGGAGCACATCGCCTTCGGTCGCGGCATCCACACCTGCGCCGGGGCTCCGCTGGCCCGGGTCGAGGGACGCATCACGGTTCACCGCATGCTGGACCGGATGCGGGACATCAGGATCAGCGAGTCTCACCACGGGCCCGCCGGACAGCGACGCTTCTCCTACGAGCCCACGTTCCTGCTGCGCGGGCTCACAGAGTTGCACATCGAATTCGACCCGGTGGGCTAGCCTTCTGCGGCCCACTCCTGCGTAACGCGCTGCTTCTGCTCCTCGATCACCTGCATCAGTCGCGAAGCTTTCGCCCAGCCATAGTAGGCACCGAAATGCAAAGCGACTTCGTCTATTTCGTCGAACGAGACGTCTCCGCTCTTCAGTGCGGCATAGACGTGGCTGAAGATCGGGTACGGCGCATCCTGGAACGCCACGCACGCCACGGTCACCAGGCGCCGCTGTTTCATGCCCAGCCCGGGCCGCAGCCACATCTCACCGAAGACGAAGTTCAGAATGCCCGCACCCGAATACGGGTCGTCTCGGACCGGAGCGAAGGGCAGGCAGTTGACGTCACGGAAGGTCTGCTCTCCGGCCCGTAGTCGCGCTTCGGGGTCGCTGGGCGTGGTCAGCGGCAACAGCGGCGCCGCGGGCGGCACCGGCTGGCCTCGTTCGGCATGGATGCGTGCCCACTGCTCGTCGACGACCATGTTGAACAGTGACGCCTTGGGCCAGCCCGAATACACCGCGAAATGCAGGACGGCTTCGCGCATCTCCTCGATTGTCACGTCGCCGTGGAACAGGGCGGCGTAGATATGGTCGCGCAGCGGCTGCTCGGTGTCGGCGGCGGCGACGCACGGCAGCGCGACGAACCATCGATCTCGGCGGCTCAGGCCCGGCCGTTGCCAGATCTGCGCGAAGACGAAATCCAGCAGAGTTGCCGCCGCGGGCGTGGCGTTGGCGGGAACCGGCAGGCTCATCAGCTCGGCGAAGGCGTGGGCGCCGGGCCCCGCCTCACCGCAGGGTGACGCCGGCATCGACTTTGAATTCCAGTCCGGTCACGTGCCGGGACTCGTCGGAGACCAGGAACAGCACTGCGTTGCTGACGTCGCGCGCCTCGGTCATCACGATCGGCAAGGCGTTGCTGAAGATCGGGGCCAGATCCGAGCGGGTTTCGGCAAGCAGCCCGTGCAGCGCGTCCGGGCGCATCCCGGTCTCCACTCCGGTGGGGTGCACGGTGTTGACCCGAACATTCACCGCGGCAAGTTCATTGGCCAGCGCGCGGCTCATGCCGACGACGCCGTGCTTGGACGCCGTATAGGGCGTGTGCAGTGGGCTGCCCTTCAGCCCGGCCACCGAGCTGATGTTGACCAGGCTGCCGCCGCGGGAAACCAGGTGCGGCAGTGCCGCCGCACAGGTATTCCAGGTGCCGATCAGGTTCACATCGACAACGGTGCGCCACTGCGCCGAGGTGGTGGTATCCCACGTCCCGGCGGTGATCACGCCGGCATTGGCGATCGAGGCGTCCAGGCCACCCAACTGGGCCACACCCTCGGCGACCGCGGCGGTCAGGGCGGCGGCTTCGCGCACGTCCACGACGTGGGTGATGGCCCGGCGGCCGTGCTGTCGCACCAATTCAGCGGTCTCGTCGAGATCTTCGGTGGTGGCCAGTGGATAGTCGACCTCGGATAGCGATGCGCAGACGTCGACCAGGATCAGGTCGGCGCCCTCTTCGGCCAGGCGTACCGCGTGGCTGCGCCCCATGCCGCGCGCGGCTCCGGTGACCAACACCCGTTTGCCGGTTACCCGCCCGCTCATAGCTTGTTGCAGAACCCTGCGTCGACGGGCAGCGTGACCCCGGTGACGTACTTTCCGGCATCCGACACCAGGTAGGCGATAGCGGCGCTGATGTCCTCGGGTTCGAGCATCTGCACCGGCAGCGGATTCTGCAGATGTGGCCCACCGCCGGGATAGTTCTCCAGGAATTCGGTCATCGCCGGGTTGGCCGCCATCATGGTGTTGACCCCGGTCGGGTGCACGCTATTGACCCGAATGCTGTGCGGCGCCAGGGCATTGGCCAGCGTGCGCATCAGCCCCACGATGCCGTGCTTGGAAGCGGAGTAGCCCAGGCCACCGCCTTGCATGCCGCCGAATCCGATCAGCCCGGCGGTCGAGCTGGTGAACACGATCGAACCGCCCCGATTTCCGGCGATCAGGTGCGGAATCGCGGCCTTGGCGGTGTGAAACGCGCCGACCAGATTGACGTCGAGCACGTCGGTCCACAACTGCAGATCTTCGTCGTCGGTCAGCTCGCGAAACGCCATCGTGGCGATACCCGCGTTGACGCAGACGATGTCGAGGCGGCCGAAGTGCTCCACGCCGGCCTTCAGTGCCGCCTTCAGCGCCACAAAGTCGCGGACATCGGCAACCGAGGCGATCATCTTGCCGCCCTGGGCTTCCACCATGGCCACGGTCTCGTCGAGCTCGTCACGGGAGCCCATCGGATATCCGGTGGAGGAGATGTCGGCACAGATGTCGACCCCGATGATGTCCGCGCCCTCGGCGGCCAGTCGCACCGCATGACTGCGGCCCTGCCCGCGCGCCGCGCCGGTGATGAAAGCGACCTGCCCATTCAGGGAACCCATGCGGCTACGGTAACCTGGTTACTCGTCGGCGGCAAGGGGTGATCGATGGACAGTGCGCAAGACCGGATCTTGGCCATCGTGGTCGAGATTCTCGAGACCGAGGGCTATGACGCGGTCCAGCTCAGGGAGGTCGCCCGGCGCGCCCGGATGTCGCTGGCGACCATCTACAAGCGCTACGCCACCCGCGACGAGCTGATCCTGGCGGCGCTGGACGCCTGGATGCAGCAGAATCGTTACTCGGGTATCGCCCCGCACGCCCGCGAGCCCGGCGAATCCCTGTATGCGGCGTTGATGAGCTTGTACCGCACCATCTTCGAGCCCTGGGAGCGGCACCCAGCGATGCTGACCGCCTACGTCCGGGCGAGGTCGGCGCCCGGTGGTGACGCCCTGGTTCGGCGCGGTCTGGATGCGGTGGGGCCCGCGATGCTGGCGGCCATGTCCGACGTCGACGAAGGCTTCATCGCCGACCTGGACGTCATCATCTCCAACCTGGTGCACGGGTTGTCCGCGCGGTTCGCCGCCGGCGAGATCGCCATCACCGAGATGCTGCCCGGCCTTGATCGGGCTGTGTACTGGCTCACCAGCGGGTATGAGCAGCAGCGCGGCCACTAGCCGTTGGTGCCGCGACGTACGCTGACGCTATGGCCGACATCGAGTTCACCTCGGTCGCACCGATCATTCCCGTGCGAGACCTCGACGCCGCGCTGGACCGCTACCGCCGGCTCGGGTTCACCGTCAACCATTACGGCGGCCCGGCCCGGTACGGATTCGCCGACCGCGGCTCGGTTTCGCTGCACCTTTCCGAGTGGGCCGAACACGATCCGCTGCGCACGGCCGCCAGCGTGTATTTCTATGTCGACGACGCCGACGCGCTCTATGCGCAATGGTCGGCATCGGGCGTGCCGGGGCGCTTTGTCGAACCGGTCGACACCGACTACCAGCTCAGGGAATTCGCCTACGTCGACCCCGAAGGCACCTTGCACCGCGTCGGCTCGCCACTGCCGGCAAAAGTCGTCAGCGCCAGCAGGGTGATCGCGGCGCCGGCGAAGCTGATCTTCGACTTCATCGCCGACCCGGCCCGCCAGCCGCGCTGGGACGGCAACGCGAATCTGGCCGAAGCCGCATCCGGTCAACGGGTTCATGCCGTCGGGGACGTTTTCACCATGGCGCTGACCATGGGAACGGTGCGGGAGAACCACGTGGTGGAGTTCGAGGAGGGACGCCGTATCGCCTGGCGCCCAGCGGCCCCCGGGTGTGCGCCGCCGGGTCACCTGTGGCGGTGGGAGCTCGAGCCGCTCGGGCCGGCGCGCACTCGAGTAACCCACACCTACGACTGGTCGGAGCTAACCGACCCGAATCGTCTCGCCCGCGCTCGGGCCACTACGGCGGACATGCTTGCGGCCTCGTTGTCCCGGCTTGCCGCGCTGGTCGAAGTCTCCTGAACTCGCGTACTCGGAGTTCAGCGGTTGTCGGCGAACGAGCGCAGCGCGTCGACCTGAGCGGGATCCAATGAGGGACGGACGTTTTCGCGGGCTGCTGCGATGTCTGCCACGGTGACGTCGGCGGCGTCGATGCTGCGCCGCATCGCCGTCAGGGCGGCTTCGCGCAACAGTGCCACGCAGTCCGCGGCGCTGTAGCCGTCCAGGTCCGCGGCCAGCGCGTCGAGGTCGACGTCGACGTGCAGCGGAACGGATTTCCCGGACACCCGCAGGATCTGGCGGCGGGCATCGGCATCGGGCGGTTCGACGAACACCAGCTTCTCCAGTCGGCCCGGCCGGGTCAGGGCCGGGTCGATCAGCTCGGGACGGTTGGTGGCGCCGACCACCACCACGTCGCGCAGCGGGTTGACGCCGTCGAGCTCGGTGAGCAGCGCGGCCACCACCCGATCGGTCACCCCGGAGTCGAAGCTTTGGCCGCGCCGCGGTGCCAGGGCGTCGATTTCGTCGAGGAACACCAGTGACGGCGCCGAATCACGGGCGCGCTGGAACAGATCCCGCACCGCCCGCTCACTGCTGCCCACCCACTTGTCCATCAGCTCCGCGCCTTTGACGGAATGCACGCTGACTCGACCGGACCCCGCCAGGGCGCGCACCACGAAGGTCTTGCCGCAACCGGGCGGGCCGTAGAGCAGCACGCCGTGCGGTGGATCGACGCCCAGGCGGGTGAAGGTGTCCGGGTGCTGCAGAGGCCACAGCACCGCTTCGGTCAGTGCCTGCTTGGTGGCCACCATGTCACCGACGTCGTCGAGGGTGACCGAGCCGACGGACACCTCTGCGGCCGCCGAGCGCGACAACGGCCGGATCACGCTGAGCGCACCGACCAGGTCCTCCTGGGTGAGTTTGGGTTCCTCATCGTTGTCGCTGGCCCGCGACGCTGCCCGCAGGGCAGCCTCCCGTACCAGTGCGGCAAGGTCTGCGGCGACGAAACCCGGTGTGCGTTCGGCGATCTCACCCAACGTTAGGTCGGCGGTAGGCACCGAGATGAGCAGGGTGGCCAGTAGCGCCGCCCGGGTCGCGCCGTCGGGCAGGCTCAGCCGGATCTCGCGATCGCACAGTTCCGGAGCCCGCAGTCGGGGATCGACATGGTCCGGCAGCGCCGAGGTCGCGATGAACGCCACCCCTTCGGTGGCCACCACGTTGCGCAGCTCGGCGAGGATCAGCGTCGCCACCGGCTCCGAAGGTTCGGGCAACAACGTGTCGACATCGGCGATCAGCAGCACCCCGCCGCCGTCGCAGACCTGTGCCGCCGCGGAACGCACCGCGGTCAGCCGTTCATCGGCGGCCAGCGCCCCGATCTCGGGTCCGTCCAGCTCGATCAGCCGCCGGCCCTCACACACAGCCCGGACCAGGGTCGTCTTGCCCACCCCGGCCGGACCCGACACCAGCACACCGAGATTCGTGCCCGCACGCAGGGTTTTCAGCAGCTGCGGTTCGTCGAGCGCAAGCTTGAGCCATTCGGCGAGCTTGGCGGCCTGCGCCTCGCACCCCTTGAGTTCGTCGATGGCGATCCGGGCCGGGGCCGCCGGCTTGGCAACGGTCGCCACCGGGGCGGTGGGGGCGTTGCCAAAGGTGACCAGCGAGTTGGGCTGCACGCTGACCGGCCCGGCCGGGTCCACACCGGTGACCGTCAACAACTCCGAGGTCCAGCTGATCCCCACCGCCGACGCCAACGCGGAGGTGGCCGCCGACGTGGACGTGCCGGGGCCCAGGTCACGCGGCAGCAGGGAGACCGCGTCGCCGACGGTCATCACCTTGCCCAGCAAAGCCTGGCGCAGCGTGGTGGGCGACAACGTCTGGGAGGCCAGGGTTGATCCGCTCAGCGTCACCGACCGGGCCCCGTAAACGGTCACAGCGGCCACGACGACTTGCGTGCCATCTCGCAGGCCGGCGTTGGACAGCGTCACATCGTCAAGTAGCGCCACACCGGCCGGGGCGTCTGGCCCCGTCAGCCCCGCCACCGCCGACGTCGTGCGAGAACCGGTCAGCGAAACCGCATCCCACTCCCGGATGCCCAGGGCGGCAACGGCTTCGGGGTGCAGCCGGACCACCCCGCGGCGGGCGTCGACGGCGGAGGTGTTGAGCCGGGCGATCAGCGTCAGGTGCCGGGAGGTATCGACCCGGCGTTCTTCTTCGCGCTCTTGCGTGGAACCCACCCGGCCATTATCGGCATAGCACCGGGCGGCCTCCCCGGTAACAGGCGGATCGACCGGGCAGGTTTGATAGAGCGATGCGGCCCGGCGTGCTGATTTCGGCGATCTGTGCGGTCACTCTGCTGACCACCCCGGCCCCGGCCGGGGCCGACGAGGCATCCGCGTTGTCCGACCTGGTGGACGCGGCCGCCCAGCGGCTCCAGGTCGCCGACGACGTGGCGGCGATCAAATGGCAGACCGGCGGCGCCATCGAGGACCCGGCCCGGGTCGGGCAGCAACTGGCGAAGCTGGCCGCCGACGCCGCCGGGAAACACCTCGACCCCGACTACGTGCGGCGGATCTTCGCCGATCAGATCGCCGCGACCGAAGCCGCCGAGCACTACCGGTTCGCCCAATGGAAACTGGACCCGACGGCCGTCCCGTCCGCCGCCCCCGAACTGGCGGCCTCGCGGGCGCGTATCGACGGCTTCAACCAGGTCATGCTGGCCCAGATCGGCCAGCGATGGGAGCTGCTGCACTCACCGGATTGCGCCGGACAACTCGGCGCGGCAACCCGAACCGTCAGCGACGCACGCCAGCTCGACGAGTTCTACCGGCGGGCGCTGTCGTCCGCGACGCAGGACTACTGCGCCCGGTAACCGCGCCGCTACCGACCCGGCTTGCGCAGCCGCAGCCGGGCCATCGACTGCCCACTGGGCCGACGGATGCCCCGCCGCACACCGGGACGGCGGCTCGGCTGCGCCCGGCGGATCGCCCGCCGCGCGGCGCGGCGCTCCCGGGGGGCGTCTTCCCACGCCTCCGGGTGTGCGGCAACCCAGCGCTGACTGCGGACCGAGAACGGAATGGTGCACAGGTACGCCCCGATCAGCACCAGCACCAGCACATAGGGGAACAGGAATGCCGCCGCGGCCACCAGAGCCAGCACCGCCAGCAGCACCGCCGCCAGGTGCGGCGGCACCGACACGGCGTGCATCTTGCGCATCGGGATCCGGCTGACCAGCAGCATCGAGGTGCCCACCACCCAGATGCAGGTGAACCATTGCGAAGTCCACCATCCGTCGCCGAACTCCAGCTTGGCGGCCAGCAGGCCCATCAGTGTGATCGCACCGGCCGGGGCGGGCATGCCGACGAAGAACTCCCGGGTGTAGGCCGGCAGCGTGGCGTCGTCGAGCAGGGTGTTGAACCGGGCCAGCCGCAGTACCACGCACACCGCGTACAGCAGCACCACGATCCAGCCCGCCGGCTGTGTCGACAGCAGCGTCACGTAGATCACCACCGCGGGAGCCACCCCGAAGTCGACGGCGTCGGCCAGGGAATCGATCTCGGCGCCCATCCTCGACTCGGCGTCCAGGATGCGTGCCACCCGGCCGTCGAGGCCGTCGAGAATGGCGGCCGCGGCGATCAGCGCCATCGCGAGATGCGGCTGCCCATCCAGCGCGTACTTGATCGAGGTCAGGCCGGCGCAGATCGCCAACACCGTCATGGAGCTGGGCAGGATGTGCAGACCCACCGGGCCCCGGCTGCGGGCCTGCTGGGCGGGACTCGTCATGACAGGTCGGCCAGGACGGTCTCGCCGGCGACCATGCGCTGGCCGACGCCGACCAGCGGCTGCGTTCCGACCGGCAGGTAGACGTCGAGGCGTGAACCGAATCGGATCAGCCCGTAGGTGTCACCGATCGCCAGATGATCACCGGGGCGGGTTTCGCAGAGGATGCGGCGCGCCACCAGCCCGGCAACCTGCACGGCGATCACCTCGGCGCCGTCGGCGGTGCGGATCCGCACGCTGTTGCGCTCGTTGTCCTCGCTGGCTTCGGCGCGATCCGCGGAGCCGAATCGGCCGGCCCGGTGCAGCACTGCGATCACCTCACCGCCGACCGGAGCCCGTTGTACGTGGGCGTCGAAGACCGACATGAAGATGCAGACCCGCGGCAACGGGGTATCGGGCAGGTCCAGCTCCGGCGGCGGGGGCGCCGAGTCGACCAGGCAGACCACGCCATCGGCGGGGGCCACCACCACACCGGGGCGAGTCGGTGGCACCCGATGCGGATGCCGGAAGAACCCGGCGCAGGCACCCGCGGCCAGCAACCCGGCTCCGCGCAGCCATCGCTGCTTGCGGCCCACCAGCGCCACGCCCAGCGCACTGCCGACGAACGGCAGCCCGGCGCTGTGCATCGGCGGCACCGTCGAGCGCACCAGCTCGATCAGGTGCCGAAGACCGCCGGGATCATCTGCTGCGCGGGGGCGTCTGGCCATTGGGCCATCTTAGAAGCTGGGCGGCTCACCCGGTGAGGTCCCAGACCTCTACCTGGGTGCCCACCGGCAGCTCGGTCACCTCGTCGGCGATATCCAGGAGGCAGTTCGCCGACGCCAGATAGCGCAGATGGTGCGAGGCCGGCGGCCCGTAGTTGGTGACGGTCCCGGTTTCATAGTCGAGCAGCCCGCGCCGGAACTGCCGCTTACCGGCCGGCGACACCAGCTTTTCGCTCAAGACGGCGGTACGGCGCGGCCGATTCGGCTTGGGCAGGTCCATCGCACGACGCAGCGCGGGGCGAACGAAGACCTCGAAGGAGACCTGGGCGCTGACCGGATTGCCGGGCAGGGTGATGATGGCCGCTCCGGACCCAGGCGAGCCCACCCGCCCGATGCCCTGCGGCATCCCGGGCTGCATCGCCACCTTGACGAAGTGCACCCCCTGGTCGCCGTCACGGCCGAACACATCCTTGACCACTTCGTAGGCTCCCGCGCTGACCCCACCGCTGGTGATCACCAGGTCTACCGCCCCGTCGCGCACGCCATAGCGGTCGAGGACTTCGGTGAATGCGGCGGTGTCGTCGGCGACCGTCACGGTGGCCACCACCTCGGCGCCGGCATCACGCACCGCGGCGGACAACATCACCCCGTTGGATTCATAGATCTGACCGGGTGCCAGCGGTGTACCGGGTTTGACCAGTTCGGAACCGGTGGAGATCACCAGCACTCGCTGTCGGGGCCGCACCGTGAGCTGCGCCAGGCCCAGTGCCGAGGCCAGGCCGGCCGCCGGCGCGCTGACGAGTTGCCCGGCCCAGAGCACCGTGGCGCCCTCGGCGACGTCGCCGCCGGCCCGGCGGATGTGGCGGCCCCGGTCGGTGGCCGCGCTGATCTGGACCACGTCGGTGCCGCCGTCGGTGGCCTCGACGGGAATCACGCCGTCGGCGCCGTAGGGGATCGGTGCGCCGGTCATGATGCGATGCGCGGTTCCTGATGTCAGCGTGGGAATATCGGTGCGTCCGGCCGGAATATCTTCGGTGACAGGCAATCTGACCGGCGTATCGGGTGTCGCCATGGCAATGTCGTCGGCGAGCACGGCGTAGCCGTCCATCCCGGAATTGTCGAAGACCGGCAGTGAGATCGGTGCGATCACGTCCGCGGCCAGTACCAGTCCCTCGGCATCGGCCAGTGCGACCGTGACCGGCGGCCGGGCCCGGATCAGATCGGTGACGGCCCGCTGGTGCTCTTCGACGGATCGCATCACGACAGTCTGACTCAGACCGGGAAGGTGATTCCTGTCAGCTCCTGCGAGACCGCCCACAATCGCTGCTGCAACTCGACTTCGTGTGCCTGCTTGCTGGCGTCCACCAGCTTGGGATATCCGCGCTGCTCGCCGATGCCGCTGGGACCGTAGTACTGCCCGCCGGTCACCTCTGGGTCGGTGGCGGCGCGCAGCGTGGGCAATGCACCCATCGCCGCACTCTGCACGACCAGGGGCGTCAGCAGCCGGTCTGCGGGACGCAGTAAGGGCGGCAGGTGCCGGGTCAGTTCGGTGTTGGCGGTGCCCGGATGCGCGGCGACGGCGATGGTCGAGCGGCGTTTGGCGGCCAGCCGGCGCTGCAGCTCGTAGGTGAACATCAGATTGGCCAGTTTGGACTGCCCGTAGGCGGCGATCCGGTTGTAGCCGTGTTCCCACTGCAGGTCGTCGAAGTGGATCGCGGCCATGATCCGGTGCGCCATGCTGGTGACGGTCACCACGCGAGACCGCTTGACCCGCAGCATCCGTGGCAGCAGCAGGCCGGTCAAAGCGAAATGCCCCAGATGGTTGACCCCGAACTGCAGCTCGAAGCCGTCGACGGTGTGCTGTTTGGGGGTGTACATGACGCCGGCGTTGTTGATCAGCAGATCGATGCGGGGGTGGGCGGCGCCCAGGGCCTCGGCGGCTTCGCGGACCGACGCCAACGAACTGAGATCGAGTTCCCGTACCTCGACGCGTGCCTGCGGGCTGGCGCTGTTGATTCGTTTCGCCGCCGCGTTGCCCTTCTCGAGATCGCGCACCGCCAGCACCACCAGTGCGCCGTGCCCGGCGAGTATCTCCGCGGTGTGATAACCGATTCCGGTGTTGGAGCCGGTGATCACCGCGACGCGGCCGGTTTGATCCGGCACGTCTTCCGCAGCCCATCTGTCCCGGCTACTCATGTGACAAACGATACTCAGGTGACGCATCGTGCGCCGGATGGTTTTTCGCCGGACCCGCGGTCGACGGTGCGGCGCGGCCTGAGCCCTGACATCCTCTCCTACATGGCGCAGCACGCAGACGGGTCCCCGGCGATCAGCCTGGTCGACCCCACCAATCCGCCCAGCTCCCGCGCGCCCTTGGCCTGGGCGCTGGTCGGTGCGGTGCCCTGGCTGTTTCTGGCCCTGCTGCAGCTGGGTTGGGCGGTCGCCGACGAGCGGCTGGCCTGGCTGCACATCGCGGCTCTGGCGGTCACCGCACTGGGGCTGGTGGTGTCGGCGGTGATCGCCCCGCTGTGGCGCTACCGGGTGCACCGGTGGGATGTCAGTGACCAGGCCGTGTTCACCCGCACCGGCTGGTTGGTGCAGGAGCGACGGATCGCACCGATCTCGCGGGTGCAGACCGTCGACACCTATCGGGGTCCGCTGGATCGACTGCTGGGGTTGGCCAATGTGCGGGTCACCACCGCGTCGTCGGCGGGCGCGGTGCACATCGTGGCGCTGGATGCCGCCGTCGCCGACCGGATCGTGGCGCAACTGACCGACATTGCCGCGCTGGGTGCCGAGGACGCCACGTGAGGGCCAGGTACGAATCCGGCGACTAGCCACCACGATCAAGCGTTCCGACCGGCACTCCATCGGGCGATCACCTGGCCGGCGAAGTCGAGCATCTGGTCAAGGGTGGAGAACATGGCGAAGGCATCCACGATCGCCTCATCGGCACCGGTCCCGGCGAGGCGCTCGAGCTTGCCGGCAACAGTCTCGACCGACGTGCCCGGCTCGAGGTTGATCCGCATGGCCGTCTTCAGCGCGTCCGGATCGCGGCCGGCTTCCTTCGCCGCACGGCGCGCAACCGACCACAGGTGGTCGGTGACCTCGTCCTGCAGTCCCTCGACCCCGAGCCAGCCGGTGCCGCTGCGGCCCACCCGGCGCATCGCGGCCTCGCTGGCACCGCCGATCCAGATGGGCGGACCGCCGCCCTGCACCGGGCGCAGGTCGGCGTGGACCGGCGGCAGCGAGAAGAACTCGCTGTCCCAGGACACGGGAGTGGTCGTCCACCACTCGTGCAGGAACGCCAGCAGGTCATCGAGCATCTGCCCGCGGCGGCGCCAGTTCGCGCTGCGGGCGATGTCGTGTTCGTCCTTCATCCACCCGATTCCCACGCCCACGTCAAGGCGGCCGTCGCTGAGCACGTCGAGTGTGGTCAGCATCCGGGCCAGGTGCACCGGCTCGTAGTAGAACGTGCTGAGCGTGCTGGCGTTCAGCCGAATCCGACGGGTCGCCGTGGCGGCGACCGTCCACAGCAGCACCGGATCCAGGTAGCGGGTCATCTGCGGCGGGTACGGCTGCTCTTTGCCCGGATAGGTGCTCTGCATATCGACCGGGGTGACCAGGCGATCACCGACCCACAGCGTGTCGTAGCCAAGGTCCTCGAGTCCGCGGCAGAACGCACTCAGACCGTCGGCGCTGCTGACAGCGGGGCCGACTATCGGAAGTGCGAAACCGAGTTTCATCGCGAATCCTTTCGGTGATTCATCAACAATTTGCTGGGCGTGGCTGCCCCTGGGTATTCCCTGGCTTGGACCGACCGCGCTGGGCTCAGGCGGCCGGGGCGGCGCCGAGGGCGAAGTCGTAGTTCCCCACGCCGTGACGGGCGAGGCCCATCATGACCAGGCCCGTTCCTTCCAGCCAGTGCGCCATGTTCAAGCCGCCGACGTCCAGCGGGCGCAACCTGAGGCTTTCGATGAATTCCGCCACGGCCGCCTTGGCGCGCGCGTCATCGCCCGCGATGAAGACGTCAAGCGGACGGCCCTGGGCCAGGACAACACCGAAGATGGTGTTGAAGGCCTTCACCACGCTGGCGCTGGCCGGGGCGGCCTTGGCCACATCCTGTGCGACCGAGGTGCCCTCGGGGATGGCCAGCCCGTCAGCCGCGGGGTTGAAGGGATTGCTGATGTCGACGATGACCTTGCCTGCGAGGGCGTCTCCGTACTGGGCGACTACCGGCACGACGTGGGCGTACAACAGAGCCACGATGACGATGTCCCCGACCGGAACGGCGCCGAACTCTCCGGTCGTGGCGCCGTCGCCGAGAGTCTTGGCCAGGTTGGCGGCTTTGGCCGGGTCGCGGCCGATGATCTCGACGGTGTTGCCGCCCGCTACCGCCAGCGCGCCGATGGCGCGGGCCATGTGCCCGGTGCCGATGATGCTGATGCTGCTCATGAGGTGTCCCGTCTATACTGAGGCTCGAATAGGTTGACTCTTCAACCTTAGGATCGATTTGGTGACGTGTCAACAAATCGAGAAGGTGTGGAGGCTGATGGAACCGAACTGGCTGAACCCGCGTGAAGACCGCGCCTGGCGGGCCTTCGTCTACGCGCATCAACAGATCGAGGCCCACCTCAACCGACGCCTGCAGAAATCAGGCCTGTCCGGGGCCGACTACGAGGTCCTGGCGGTGCTTTCGGCTCTCGACGAAGACCGCATGCCCGCCCACGCCCTGTGCAAAGCACTGAGCTGGGAGAAGAGCCGCCTGTCCCATCAGGTGCGGCGCATGCAGAAGGACGGGCTGATCAGCCGGGAGCCCAACCCCGAGGACGCCCGCAGCACCATGGTCTGCCTGCTGCCGGCCGGCCGGGAGGCCATCGAGGAGGCGGCGCCGGGGCACGTGGAGGATGTGCGCCGGAACTTCATCGACCTGTTCACCGAGGCTGAGCTCGACATGCTCGCCGTCCTCAATCAACGAGTCCTGCACCACCTGGCCACAGACGATTCCGCCGGCGAAGACGAGTCCTCATAGCCCGCATCAGCCGTGCGCGATTCGCCCCCCGCATTCCCGCCTGGCGGTCACTGGGCAACCCATGCGGATACGGTTCCAAGCAGGACACGGCGAGATGCCGACCCACAGGCGCATGGTGCCGAGGCACGGAGAAGGCAGATGAACAGCACACAGCGCGCTGACCAGTGGCAGCGCTTGAGCCCGCGGATGCTGCTGGTGCATCCGCTGCACGAAGTGCTGCGTGAACTGCCGCTGCTGATCGCGGTGGTGGTGTTCGGCTCGGCGACCGACAACCGGCCCTGGGTGCTGGCGGTGGTGTCGGTGATCGCCGTGGTGGGTGTGACGCGCTGGTTCACCACCACCTACCGCATCGAGCCCGACCCCGAGGTCGGCCGGATCGAGCTGCGCTCAGGTCTGTTGCGCCGCAAGTTGCTTTCGGTGCCCCGCAACCGGATTCGCTCGGTGGAGACAGACGCCCGGCTGTTGCACCGGCTGCTGGGCCTGACGGTGTTACGGGTCAGCACGGGTCAGCACGCCGCCGCGGACGGCGCCTTCGAGCTGAACGCGGTCGAGAGCGGCGAGGTCCCCCGGCTGCGCGCGACGCTGCTGGCCCACACCGGGCAGAACGCGCGCGCTGCGACCGGATCGGCGCCCGCCCCGGCGACGGTACTGGCACGGTGGCGGCCATCGTGGCTGCGCTACAGCCCGCTGAGTCTGTCCGGGCTGGTGATGGTCGGGGCCGCGGTGGGTGCGCTGTACCAGAGCGGAGTCTGGGCGGCGCTGGAGGATTCGCCGGTGAGCCGGTCCTGGCTTCAGGCCGCCGAACAGTTCGGCGTCCAGCAGAGCCTGACGCTGATCGCCGCCCTGCTGGTGGTGGTCTCCATGCTGTTGGCGGTGCTGCGGTCTTTGGTGACCTACGGAAACCTGGTGCTGTCCCGCAGTTCCGGTGCGGGCGGTGACGTCCTGGCGTTGAGCTACGGCCTGCTGCGGGTGCGCGAGCACAACTACGACATGCGCCGGTTGCGCGGCGGAACGCTGCGCCGGCCGTTGTTGGTGCGGTTATTCGGCGGCGCGCGGCTGGACGCGGCAATGACCGGGGTTAACGGGGAAGGTGAGTCGTCGATCCTGCTGCCGCCCTGCCCGCGGGCCACCGCCGAGGGAGTCTTGACCGGGCTGGTCGCCGACCCCGTGGTGGTCACCGGCCCGCTGCGCAAGCACGGCCCGGCGGCGACTCGCCGGCGCTGGACTCGGGCGCTGCTGCTGCCGGTGGCCGCCGGGGCCGGGCTGGCGATCGCCGCGGCGTTCGTTGAGCTACCGCAGTGGTGCTGGCCGGCCTGGGCGGCGATGACGCTGGGCGCCGCCCTGATGGCCGTCGACCGGGTGCGTGCCCTGGGGCATCGCGTCGACGCGCGCTGGCTCTCGGCCCGCACCGGCAGCTGGGAACAGCGCCGCTACTGCATCGCCACCGCGGGCATCGTGGGATGGACGGTGCGCCAGAGCTGGTTTCAGCGCCGCGCCGGGGTGGCCACCCTGATCGCCGCCACCGCCGCCGGCGTCAAGGCCTACCGGGTGATCGATGTGCCGCAGGAGTGGGCGTGGTCGGTGGCCGCGCAGGCGTCCCCGTGGGTGGCAAACAGTCGCTGGACGCGACAGCGCTGAGTCTTGTGGCGGCCGGCGCCGCAATTACTCGGACCCGGATGCTGCAATAGTGGAATCTTAGAGCTGACTAGTAAATAGTCGTCCATGGCAATTTCTCTGGACTAGGCCGCGAATGGGTTGTATATACGTTTCGTTGCCGCCGGCGAGCGGCGGAGCGCAACCTTTTAGGGGTCAAATACCGTTCTTACGTGGGGATATGGTGCGATAAGTGCCCCTGTTTGACGGTGACTGGCTGATCGCCAGCAGGATTTTCTACCGATTTTTCAGAAATGACATTCATCACGCCTAACTTCGCTTATGCTCCGAAACTAAGGGAAAGCTGAGTTGTACTTAGCGAAAAGGGGTGGAGAAATGGGTGTTCGCCAACGTGGTGTGAGGAATGGTCGGGTGGGGACACGTCGACGCGAGCGTGCGGTGGGTGCCGCCGCGTCTGTCGGGGCTTTCTTGGCATTGGGGTTGGGGCCGTTGGCGTCGGCTCCGGCGGCCAACGCGGACTTTGAGGATCTGTTCACCGATCTGTTTGATCCCAGCGCGTGGGGCAACCTGTCGGGCGATTTCGACAGTCTGTTCACCGGTTCGGACTGGGGCCTTGGTGCGGCTGACGCGTCCGGGGCGGAGCTGGCCCAAATGTGGGACACCTACTTCTATGCGCCGCTGCACGACAGTTTGCAGGCCTGGATCGACTCTGACTTCGGGTCGCAGGTAAACGGCGTGATCAACCAGATGTTCGCGCCCTTCACCGAGGGCTTCTGCGGGATGATCTGTAACGGCGTCGACGGCACCGAGGCCGACCCCGACGGCGGCAACGGTGGCCTCTGGTTCGGCGACGGCGGCGACGGCTGGTCCTCGACCCTCGACGAGGTAGCCGGCGGCAACGGTGGGCACGCCGGTGGGATCGGCAACGGCGGCGATGGCGGCGCCGGTGGCCTGGGTGCCGACGGCGGCCAGGGCGGCCACGGCGGTGAGATGTGGGGTAACGGCGGCGACGGCGGGGCCGGCGGTAACGCAACGGCGACGCTGACCGCAGGTAACGGCGGCAACGGTGGGGCGTCGGGTCAGGCTCAGGACTTCTTCGGCATGGGAGCGCTGGGTAACGGCGGCAACGGCGGTGTCGGCGGCGCGGGCTACACCGGTGCGGCTGGGTCGTTCGCCAACGGTGGTGCCGGCAACGGCGGCAACGGCACCAACGGCGGCAACGGCGGTAACGGTGGGGCCGGTTCGTCGATCCTGGGCATCGGCGGCAATGGCGGTACCGGCGGTGCGGCCGGTAACGGCGGCGCGGGGGCCACCGGCACCGCCGCCAACATCAACGGTGGCGCGGGCGGCAACGGTGCGGCCCCGGGCACCGGCGGCAAGGGCGGCACGGGAGCCAGCTTCTTGGGTGGCAGCGGCAACGACGGTGCCCGCGGCGGTGGCGGTAACGGTGGTGACGGCGGTAACGGCTATGACGCGGCCGCCGATGCCAATGCGCTGGCCGGTGCGGTCGGAGGCAACGGTGGCGCCGCCGGCGACGGCGGGGCGTACGGCAACGGTGGCAACGGCGGTGCCGGTGGCAACGGCGCGAATGGCGCCGTGGGTACGGCGGGCACCGCCACCAACATCAACGGCGGCAACGGTTCCGGTGGTGGTATCGGCGGCAACGGCGGTAGTGGTGGCGCCGGCGGAACCAACGCCGGTAACGCCGGTGCCGGTGGTGCCGGCGGCGCCGGTGGTAACGGCGGTAACGGCGGTGCCGGTGTTGAGGGCACCGATGGCGCCGACGCCGAGGCCGGTAGTGGCGCCGACGGCGGTAACGGCACCGACGGCGGCAGCGGCGGCAACGGTGGGTCCGGTGCCAACGGCGGTGCGGGCGGTGCCGGTGGTGTGGCGCAGGCCGACGGCTACAGCGACGGTGCCGCCGGTGCCGGTGGCGTCGGCGGTAACGGCGGAGCGGCAGGCAACGCCGGTGACGGCGGTGACGGCGGAGCCGGCGCGGCCGGCGGAACCGGGACCACTGCGGGCAGCGGCGGTAACGGCGGCAACGCCGGAGACGCGGGTACCGCGGGCGGCGCCGGCACGGGCGGGAGCAGTGGTGACGGCAGCTCCACGGCCGCCAACGGCACCGCCGGTGCGGCGGCCACCGGAGTCGGCAACGGCGGCAACGGTGGTGCGGGTGCGAACGGCCAAGTGGTCACCACCGGCGGCGGCGACATCGCCCAGGACGGCGGTAGTGGCGGCGCCGGCGGGGCTGCAGGTGCGGTCGGCAACGGCGGTAGGGGTGGCGCCGGCGGCGCCGGCGTGGACGGCACCGGCGGCAATCCGCCGGCCCAGAACACTCCGCCGGCGGCCGGTGGTGGTACCGACGTGCCGGACAGCACCGGCGGCGGCGGGCAAGCCGCCAACGGTGGCGACGCCAGCGATGGAACCACGGCCGGGCAGGCCGGCGGTACCGGTGGGAGCGGCGGCACGATCTTCCAGCCCGAAAGCAACGCCACCGGCGGCAACGGCGGGTCCGGCGGGTCCGGTGGCCTAGGCGCAGTCGGCGGTGACGGCGGAGGCGGCGGCACGGTATTCGGTGGCGGAGACGGCATCGACGGCAACGGCGGTACCGGGGGGGACGGCGGTGACGGCGGGGCCGGCGGTGCGGGCGGTAACGGCGGCGTCGGCGGTAACGGCGACGTCGGCGGCAACGGCACCGGTGGAAACGGCGGCAACGGTGGCCATGGCGGCACCGGGGCCGCGGGTGGCAACGGTGGCAACGGTGGTTACGGGGATACCGATGGTGCTGTCAGCGGCACCGACGCCACCGGCGGTGGCGGCGGTAACGGCGGTGACGGTGGTACCGGCGCCAGCGGGACCAGCGGCAGCAGCGGTGGGGCCGGCGGCGCCGGCGGGGCCGGCGGCACTGTGAGTGGTGTCGGCGGTGACGGTGGCGTCGGTGGTGCCGGCGGTAGCGGCGCGGACGGCGATGTCGGTGGTGCCGGCGGTAACGGCGGCACCGGTGGCGTGGCCAGCAACGGGGAAGTGTCCACCGGCGGTAACGGCGGCGACGGCGGTAACGGCGGCGACGGCGGGAACGGCGGGAACGGCGGCAATGGCGGTACCGGCGGGACCGCCGGTACCGGCGCCGACGGCGCGGGCGCCGCGGGTGCTGGTGGGGCCGCGGGAACGGCTGGTACCGGCGCGGCCGGCGGCGACGCTGGTACGGGTGGGGCCGGCGGCACCGCGGCCAGCCCAGGCGGCACCACCATCATCGACGGCACGGCCGGCAATGACGGCACCGCCGGCGGTCACGGCACCGACGGCACCGCCGGAACGGCGGGCCAGCCCGGCGGTCAGCCCTGACCCGCGGGTCGCCTGACTTCGGCTAGCCGAGGCAAAGGTCCCCCAGATCACCCGATCTGGGGGACTCTTGCGTCTCCTGGGCGCACGTCGGCCTCATCGACTGTGTGGATTGGTGGGCAAGATCAGCGAATCAGCAACGAAACCGCACACTCGGCGGGCGGGGCGGCGTCAGTCGAGGGCTACGACTCGCGATTGAGCTGCCGGATGGCCACGATCCGCGCCCGCAGCTGATCCGACGTCGCCGCCGCCACCGGGGGGCCGCCACAACGCCGACGCAGCTCGTTGTGAATCCAGCCGTGCGGTTTGCCGAGCCGATGATGGGCCGCCGACACCAGCGCGTTGAGTTCGTGGCGCAGCTCGCGCAGCTGTCCGTGCGTGGTCACCGGCACCGGAACCCCGCCGTCGTTGACTGCCTTGGACCGCCGATCCAGCTGCTCTTCCTGGCGCTGACGCAGCAGGTCGCGCATCTGGTTGGCATCCAGCAACCCGGGGATACCCAGGTAGTCGGCCTCTTCGTCGCTGCCCGCCGGGGTAGCGGTGCCGAACGAGGCGCCGTCGAAGATCACCTGGTCCAGTTCGGCGTCGGCCCCCAACGACTCGAACTTGTTCTCCATCTCCGACGGCTCGTCGCGCCGGCGCTCGGCCTCGGCGAACTCGTCGCGTTCGGATTCCCGGTGTGGCTTGCCCAACACGTGGTTGCGCTGCTGTTCCAGCTCGCTGGCCAGGCCCAGCAGTGACGGCACCGACGGCAAGAAGATGCTGGCGGTCTCGCCCGGCCGCCGTGACCGCACGAACCGGCCGATCGCCTGCGCGAAGAACAACGGGGTGGAGGCACTGGTGGCGTAGACCCCGACCGCCAGTCGGGGCACGTCGACACCTTCGGAGACCATCCGCACCGCCACCAGCCAAGGGCTGGTGGCCGCGGAAAACTGAGCGATCTTGTCCGACGCGCTGGGGTCGTCGGAGAGCACCACGGTGGGTTCCTCGCCGGTGTGCCGTTTCAGCAGCACCGCATAGGCGCGGGCCGCCTTCTGGTCGGTGGCGATGATCATGCCGCCGGCATCGGCCATGCCGCCGTCGCGCAACTGGCGCAGCCGGGTGTCCGCGGCGGAGATCACCGCCGGCATCCATTCCCCGGTCGGGTCCAGCGCGGTGCGCCACGCTCGGGCGGTGTGCTCGGCGGTCAGCGGTTCGCCGAGTCGGGCCGCGTGCTCCTCGCCGGCGCTGTCGCGCCAGCGGGCCTCGCCCGAGTAGGCCATGAACACCACCGGGCGCACCACGCCGTCGGCCAGCGCATCGGTGTAGCCGTAGCTGTCGTCGGCCACCGAGCGCAGATGGCCGGCGCCGTCGGGCTCGTAGTTGACGAAGGGGATGGGGCTGTCGTCGCTGCGGAACGGAGTTCCGGTCAGCGCCAGCCGGCGGGTGGCATCGTCGAACGCCTCACGGATGCCGTCGCCCCAACTCTTGGCGTCGCCGCCGTGGTGGATCTCGTCGAAGATCACCAGGGTTTTCGCGGCCTCGGTACGCACCCGGTGCCGGGTGGGGTGGCTGGCCACCTGCGCGTAGGTGACGACCACGCCGTGGTACTCCGAGCTGGTCTGCGAGTCGGAGTTGGAGAACCGCGGATCGAGCGCGATGCCGTGGGAGGCGGCGGCTGAGGCCCACTGCACCTTGAGGTGTTCGGTGGGCACCACGATGGTGATCCGCTCGACGGTGCGGTCGGCGAGCAGCTCGGCCACGATCCGCAGCGCGAACGTCGTCTTACCGGCGCCGGGGGTGGCCACCATCAGGAAATCTCGCGGCTTGGCGGTCAGATAGCGCACCAGAGCCCGGCGTTGCCAGCCCCGCAAAGCCCGGGTGCTGGGCGCTGCTTCAGCCCGCACCCGGTCTCCTATCTGATCGAGATGCAGTCTAGGGCAAGCCGATAGGATCGTTGGCGTGTCCACCCCGCGTGAGCCGGAATCCATTCGTGTCGAGCGGCTCCGCGACGCACAGGCCAAGGCCGTCGCACTGTTCGACGAGATCGAACGATGCGGCATGGTCCGCCCCGGAGTCGGCGAGCGGCAGCTTTCCGATGAGATCCGGGACCTGGCCGCCGACATGTTCGGGGTGACGCGGCACTGGCATCGGCGGGTGGTGCGGGCCGGGGAGAACAGCCTGCTGCCGTTTCACGCCGACCCGCCCGACCGTGTCATGGCCGACGACGACATCGCCTACCTCGACCTGGGGCCGATCTTCGAGGAGTGGGAGGCCGATTTCGGCCGCACCTTCGTGCTCGGCGATGACCCGGACAAACTGGCGCTGCGCGACGCGCTGCCTGGAGTGTGGGGCGCGGGTCGCGCCTTCTTCGAGGCGCATCCCGACATCACCGGCGCGCAGCTGTTCGAACACGTCGTCGGCCTGGCCCAGGATGCGGGCTTCGAGTTCGGCGCTCCCATCGCCGGGCACCTGCTCGGGGAGTTTCCGCACAAGAAGATCTCCGGTGACGACGCCCGGTTCTATGTTGCGCCCGGATCCGACGAGCCGATGCGCCGGACCGATCCCACCGGCCGGGTCTGTCACTGGATCCTGGAGGTGCACCTGGTGAACCGGGCCCGCGGATTCGGCGGCTTCTACGAGCAGTTGCTCGACGTGGCGTGAGCCCCGATCAGCCGATGGGGTAGACCACCCCGGTCAGCTCCTCGGAGACGGTCCAGAGGCGTTGTTGAACGTCGACATCGTGTGACTTGCTGCTCGACTCGACCACCTTGGGGTAGCCGCGCTGCTGACCCCAGCCGTCAGGGCCGTAGTACTGCCCGCCACGCACACCGGGATCGGTTGCGGCACGCAGCGTCGGCAGAGCGCCCATGTCGGCTCCCTGGAACAGGGGCTCGATCAGCGGCGTGATCCGCGCGAGCAGTGGGGGCAGGTTGCGGGTCAGCTCGGTGCGGGAGCCTCCGGGGTGCGCAGCTGTCGCGATAGTCGTGGCGTGCGGGGCCAGGCGCCGCTGCAGTTCGTAGGTGAACAGCAGATTGGCGAGCTTGGCCTGCCCGTACGCTGCCACCCGGCTGTAGCTCCGCTCCCACTGCAGGTCGTCGAAGTGGATGTCGGCGCGGATGCGATGACCGATGCTGCTGACCGTCACGACCCGGGAGCCGGGGACCGGCAGCAGCCGATCCAGCAGCAGCCCGGTGAAGGCGAAGTGGCCCAGGTGGTTGGTTCCGAACTGGAGCTCGAAGCCGTCCTCGGTGGTCGCCTTCGGCGTCCACATCACCCCGGCGTTGTTGATCAGCAGGTCGATGCGGTCGTGGTCGGCGCGCAACTGTGCGGCGGCGGTGCGGACGGAGTCCAGTGACGTCAGGTCGAGTTCCTGCAGCGCCACGCTGGCTCCGGGGCTGCGCTTGCCGATCAGGGTCGCGGCGTCCTTGCCCTTGTCGAGATTGCGCACGGCCAGCACCACGTGGGCGCCCCGCGCGGCGAGCGCCAAGGCGGTTTCATAGCCGAGGCCGGTGTTGGCTCCGGTGATCACGGCGACCCGACCGGTCTGGTCGGGGATATCGGCGGTTGTCCATTTGGCCATGGGAGGCTCCTGAGCGGTAGGGTAAACGGGGCGGACGCTCCGGTTGATTCGACTATACGGAACGCGCGCCCCGTTTTGTCAACCGATTGGGGCTGTCACGTGGCTGAGCAGGCACGTCCGTTACGCGCCGACGCGGCGCGCAACCGTGCGCGTGTGCTGGAAGTCGCCTACGAGACCTTCGCGGCCGAAGGGCTGTCGGTGCCGATCGATGAGATCGCCCGGCGAGCCGGAGTCGGGGCCGGGACCATCTACCGCCACTTTCCGACCAAGGAGGAACTGTTTCGGGCGGTGGTCCAGGACCACATCCGGCGCCTCATCGAGGGGGGCTACGCCCTGCTGGAGTCCGATGGTCCCGCCGAAGCGCTCTTTGGCTTTCTGCGTTCGATGGTGAGGTGGGGAGCGAAAGACCGCGGTGTGGTCGAGGCGCTTGCCGGACTCGGCATCGACGTCGGGCAGGAGGCCGAGGAGGCGTTTCTCACCCTGCTCGGGGAACTGCTGCGATCTGCCCAGAATGCCGGCACGGCGCGCCGCGATATCGGCACGCGCGACGTGAAGTCGCTCCTGGTCGGATGTCAGGCGATGGAGTCGTACAACCCGGAGTCTGCTGAACGGGTGACCGACGTCGTCATCGACGGTCTGCGGGCCTCCCAGTAGCAGCCCGCATCGTCGCCGCGACCTTGCACTCGGCATAGGCGAGTGCTAAAAATGACGTTGGCACTCGCGACCAGTGAGTGCTAGGTCGGGACGGTGAGGCACGGGGCCGCACCTGCGGAGCACACCCACAGCCGTCCGTCGCGGGCACTGCACCCGACCGACAAGACGTGCACCCCCTAACCGGAGGAATCACTTCGCAATGGCTAAGCAAATTGCGTATGACGAAGAGGCCCGTCGCGGCCTCGAGCGGGGCCTGAACGCCCTCGCCGACGCGGTCAAGGTGACGCTGGGCCCCAAGGGCCGCAACGTCGTCCTGGAGAAGAAGTGGGGCGCCCCCACGATCACCAACGATGGTGTGTCCATCGCCAAGGAGATCGAGCTGGAGGACCCCTACGAGAAGATCGGCGCCGAGCTGGTCAAAGAGGTCGCCAAGAAGACCGACGACGTCGCGGGTGACGGCACCACCACCGCCACCGTGCTGGCCCAGGCCCTGGTCAAGGAAGGCCTGCGCAACGTGGCCGCCGGCGCCAACCCGCTGGGTCTGAAGCGCGGCATCGAGAAGGCCGTGGAAAAGGTCACCTCGACCCTGCTGGCTTCGGCTAAAGAGGTCGAGACCAAGGAGCAGATCGCGGCGACCGCCGGTATCTCCGCGGGCGACCAGACCATCGGTGACCTGATCGCCGAGGCCATGGACAAGGTCGGCAACGAGGGCGTCATCACCGTCGAGGAGTCGAACACCTTCGGCCTGCAGCTGGAGCTCACCGAGGGCATGCGCTTCGACAAGGGCTACATCTCGGGCTACTTCGTCACCGACGCCGAGCGTCAGGAAGCCGTCCTGGAGGACCCCTACATCCTGCTGGTCAGCTCGAAGATCTCGACCGTCAAGGACCTGCTGCCCTTGCTGGAGAAGGTCATCCAGTCCGGCAAGCCGTTGCTGATCATCGCCGAGGACGTCGAGGGCGAGGCCCTGTCGACCCTGGTCGTGAACAAGATCCGCGGCACCTTCAAGTCCGTTGCCGTCAAGGCTCCGGGCTTCGGTGACCGTCGCAAGGCGATGCTGCAGGACATGGCGATCCTCACCGGTGGCCAGGTCATCAGCGAAGAGGTCGGCCTGTCGCTGGAGAGCGCCGACGTCGCCCTGCTGGGCACCGCCCGCAAGGTCGTCATCACCAAGGACGAGACCACCATCGTCGAGGGCTCGGGCGACTCCGACGCCATCGCCGGTCGGGTGGCTCAGATCCGCGCCGAGATCGAGAACAGCGACTCCGACTACGACCGCGAGAAGCTGCAGGAGCGCCTGGCCAAGCTGGCCGGCGGTGTTGCGGTGATCAAGGCCGGGGCTGCCACCGAGGTGGAGCTCAAGGAGCGCAAGCACCGCATCGAGGACGCAGTGCGCAACGCCAAGGCCGCCGTGGAGGAGGGCATCGTCGCCGGTGGTGGCGTGGCCCTGCTGCAGGCCGCTCCGTCGCTCGACGAGCTCAAGCTCGACGGTGACGAGGCGACCGGTGCCAACATCGTGCGTGTCGCGCTGTCGGCTCCGCTGAAGCAGATCGCCTTCAACGCGGGCCTGGAGCCCGGCGTTGTCGCCGAGAAGGTCACCAACTCCGCCTCGGGCACCGGCCTCAACGCCGCCTCCGGCGAGTACGAGGACCTGCTCAAGGCCGGCGTTGCCGACCCGGTGAAGGTGACCCGCTCGGCGCTGCAGAACGCGGCGTCCATCGCGGCACTGTTCCTGACCACCGAGGCCGTTGTCGCCGACAAGCCGGAGAAGGCGGCCGCACCCGCGGGCGACCCGACCGGTGGCATGGGCGGCATGGACTTCTAAGTCTGGTTGCACGACAAGGCCCGGCCTGCCTTCGGCAGGCCGGGCCTTCGTCGTTTACGTTGACTCTGCGCGGAGGGCGGGAAAGTGCGAGTGGGGCCCGCCCTGGACGCAGAGTCAACGGTGGGAGGCGCCATGGAAGTCGTGCTGCTGGGCACCGGCAGCGCCGACGGCTGGCCGAATCCGTTCTGCCGGTGCGCCTCCTGCCGGTCGGCGGCAACGCAGGTTCGCGCCCAGACCGCCGCGCTGGTCGACGATGTGCTGCTGCTGGACTGCGGGCCGGAGGCACCGCGCGCCGCGATGCGCCACGGGCGAACGCTGGCCGACGTCCGGCACATCCTGTTCACCCACGGCCACCCCGATCACGTCGGCCCCGCCGCGCTGCTGATGCGGCACTGGACCGGGACGGTCGAACCGCTCGATGTGGTCGGCCCGGCCGGTGCGCTCGATCAGTGCCGGCACTGGGTGGGGCCCGACGATCCGGTCCGATTCGTGACGGTGCAAGCCGGTGACCGTATCCGGCTCGGGGACTACGACGTGCGGGTGCTGGCCGCCGCCCACGGTGCCGACATCGGCGGTGACGCGGTGCTCTACGACCTGGCATCCGTTGGCGGCCGCATCTTCTGGGCGACCGACACCGGCCCGCTATCCGAGGCGACTCACGCCGAGCTGGCCGGCGCCGGCTACGACGCGGTGTTTTTGGAGGAGACGTTCGGGACCTATACCGAACACGGCACCGAACACCACGACCTGCCGGCATTCGCGACAACGGTGGCGCGGCTGCGTGCCAGTGGCGCCGTCACCGACACCACCGATATTGTCGCGGTACACCTGAGCCACCACAATCCTTCCGAGTCGGAATTGACTGCCGTACTGTCGGATTCAGGCGCCCGGCCGGGGCGTGACGGTGAGGTGGTGCGAGTGGGTGCAGCCGACGGTCACGCCACCCGGACCCTGGTGTTGGGCGGCGCGCGATCGGGTAAGTCCGCGCACGCCGAGGCGCTGCTGGCCGCCGAGCCGGCAGTGACCTACCTGGCCACCGGCGGAGTGCGCGAGGGCGATCCGGAATGGGTCGAGCGGGTGCGGCTGCACCGGGCACGCCGCCCCGAATCGTGGCGCACGGTCGAGACCGTCGATGTTGCCGAGGAACTGCGGTCGGCCCCCAACGCGCTGCTGCTGGACTGCCTCGGCACCTGGCTCACCGCGCGGATGGACCTGCACCACGTGTGGGACGGCGGTGACGGACTGAACGCCGTATCGGCCGACATCGACGAGCTGGTGGCGGCCTGGCGGGCCTGCCCGGCGCCGGTGGTGGCGGTGAGCAACGAGGTGGGCAGCGGGGTAGTCCCGCCCACCGCTTCGGGGCGGCTGTTCCGTGACCTGCTGGGAGTGCTCAACGCGCGGGTCTCCGCGGCCTCCGACGAGGTCGTGCTGATGGTGGCCGGGCGGCCGCTCAGGCTCCCCGCGGACTGACTTTGAGGTCGACGCAATCGCTGTAACAGGGTGTCTCGCCCGGTGATTCGGGCGTGGCGACCCGGATCAAAACGGCACGGGTCGGGGAGATCGCCACACTGGCCAACTCACCGGCATCGGACACCTGGGCCGTGCCGTCGACGATGACGGTGTAGCCGCCCGGAACCGGTGGTGGCCACATCACCGTCACATCCGCTGTGCGCGCCAGATTCGCCCGGCTGCGCCGACCGCCCAGCGCACCGATGTGCACCGTGTCGCCCCGCAGCACCGGCATCACCGGCACCGGATGCGGACGACTCTCGGCATCGACGGTGATCAGGTAGGCGTAGTCATGGCCCACCAGCTTCTCTGCGAGTCGATCGAAATCCACGCTAGAACTCATGAATTCGAGCCTAAACCTGCAGGCTGTCAATCTGCCTTGAGCTGCACGCAGTCATGGACGGTGCCGACCGCCTGCTGGGTCCCGGGCTCGAACACCGGCCGGTGCAGCAGGGCCTTGGCCGGCGTGACCAGTACCGGGCCGGCCGGATCCTCGGGAAGCTCGGCCAGGCCATCGACGAGCAACGAGTATTCGCCGACGTCGCGGCCGGGCCAGACCAGGGTGACGGCGTTGCGGGTCGACAGGTTCTCCCGGCCGTGCGATCCCACCGGTCCGATGTCCAGCCGGGCACCGTCGAAGCTCGGGGTGATCGCGGTGGTGCGGACGCGGTAGTCGTCGCCGACAGTGACCAGGAAGGCGTACCGGTAATCGCGCAGCAGCTCGGCCAGGCGTGCGAGGTCGACGGAGCGGGCCATGGTGTCCAGGATAGTAATCCGGCACGAGACACGTCCCAGAGTCGTGCGCCATGATGGGCCTATGGAATTTCGCTACCTGGGCAACTCCGGCCTGCAGATCTCGGAAATCACCTACGGCAACTGGCTCACCCACGGCTCGCAGGTCGAGAACGACGTCGCCACCGCCTGCGTGCACGCAGCGCTCGATGCCGGCATCACCACCTTCGACACCGCCGACGTCTACGCGAACGGGCGGGCCGAGGAGGTGCTGGGCGCCGCATTGGCGGGCCGGCGGCGTGAGTCGCTGGAGATCTTCACCAAGGTGTACTGGCCGATCGGGCCGGCCCCGTTGGGCCGCAACGACACCGGCCTGTCCCGCAAACACATGATGGAGGCCATCGACGGATCGCTACGCCGGCTGGGCACCGACTACGTCGACCTGTACCAGGCGCACCGCTACGACATCTTCACCCCGCTCGAGGAGACCATGCAGGCCTTCGCCGACATCGTCCGAGCGGGCAAGGCGCTCTACATCGGCGTCAGCGAATGGACCCCCGAACAGATCCGCCAAGCCCACGGGTTGGCCCGCCAGCTCGGCGTATCGCTGATCTCCAGCCAGCCGCAGTATTCGATGCTGTGGCGGGTGATCGAGCCGGAGGTGGTCCCGACCTGCCAAGAGCTGGGCTTGAGTCAGATCGTCTGGTCACCGATGGCCCAGGGCGTGCTGTCCGGCAAGTACCTGCCCGGTCAGCCGCCGCCGGCCGGCTCGCGTGCCACCGACGAGAAGGGCGGCGCGAACTTCATCAAACGGTTCATGACCGATGACGTGTTGACCCGGGTCCAGCAGTTGGCGCCGATCGCCGCGGAGCTGGAGCTGACCACGGCACAGTTGGCGATCGCCTGGGTGCTGCAGAACGACAACGTCGCTGCCGCTTTGGTCGGGGCGTCCCGCCCGGAGCAGGTCGCCGAGAACGTCAAAGCCTCCGGCGTGCGGATTCCTGCTGAGCTGCTGGCGCGCATCGATCAGGTTCTGGGTGACGCGGTGACCAGCGACGCCGAACTGGTGGCACGCTCGACCCCGCCCAAACGGTTGATCTAAGACGTCATGCCCGGCACAGGAGCTGGCTGTGCGGGATCATCAAATAGCCGTCTGGATCGTCGGCCCAGTTTCGCCAGGCCTGTGAAATCGCCTGCAGCTTGGCCTGATCGGCGGCACCACTGTCGAGCAGTTGCTGGGCGATGGCCGATTGCAGGATCCGGTCGGCCCACATGCCGCCCCAGTGCTCTCGGTCGGCGGGGGTGGCGTAACAGGTCGCGCTCGTCGTAGGGGTGATGTCGGTGAACCCGGCCGCGTGCGCCCAGGCCAGCAGATGCCGGCCCGCGTCGGGCTCGCCGCCGTTGGCCCGCGCCGCGTCACGGTAGAGCCGCAGCCAGTCGTCCAACTCTGCCGACGCCGGATACCAGGTGAACGCCGCATAGTCGCTGTCGCGCACGGCCACCAACCCGCCGGGCTTGCATACTCGGCGCATCTCGGTCAGGGCGGTCACCGGGTCGGCGACGTGCTGTAGCACCTGATGGGCATGCACCACGTCAAAACTGTTGTCACCGAACTGCAATACGTGCACATCGGCAACCACAAAGTCGATGTTGTGCTGCCCCCGCTCACCTGCGCAGGCGCGGGCCAGATCCAGTGCCTCGGGGACCGGCTCGATGGCGGTCACTCGGCCCGGCGCGACGAGGGCGGCCAGATCCACCGTGATGGTTCCCGGCCCGCAGCCGACATCGAGCAACTGCAAGCCCGGCCTCAGCGATCCCAACAGATAGGGCGCGGAGTTCTCCGCGGTGCGGGAGCGGTGGGCGCGCAACACCGATTCGTGATGGCCGTGGGTGTATTTGGGCTCTGATGGCTCAGTCACACTCCGAAACGGTACGCCGGTGGATTCGGTGGGCGGTCAGGCCGGCGCGGGTTGACGGCCGCGCACCAGCCTGCCGGGCCGGGCCGCGGTGGGCTTGCCGTTCTCGGCGATGATCTCGCCGGAGACGATCGTCGCGACGTAGCCGTCGGCGGTCTGATCCAACCGGCGCCCACCGGCCGGCAGGTCATAGGTGACCACCGGCTTGTGCAGCCGCAGGTTCTGGTGGTCGATGACGTTGAGATCGGCCTTGTATCCGACCGCGATGCGACCGCGGTCGGCCAGGCCGGCAACCCGGGCCGGCGTGGACGTCAGTTCGCGGATCGCCGCTTCGACGCTGAGTCGTCCCGACGCGCGGTCACGGGCCCAATGGGTCAGCACATAGGTGGGAAAGCTGGAGTCGCAGATCATTCCGTAGTGCGCACCACCGTCTCCCAAGCCCAGCACGACGTCGTCGCGACGCATCAGGGCGCTGACGGTGTCCAGTGAGTTGTTCTCGAAATTGGCCAGGGCATCGAGCAGGATCGCATGCCCGCCGTCGTCGAGCAGCCGGTCGTATGCCTCCTCGACCGGGGATACCCCACGTGCTCTGGCCCGTGCCGCAATACTTTTCGACGGGTCCGGTTCATAGTCGGGATCATCGCCGAGCGGGAAAGTCCACTCCCAGGACTGGGCCAGGTAGGCGAGCGGGTTGGTCGGGACGATCGTCGGGCGGTCGGACAGAATCTGTTGCCGCACCTCCGGTTTACGCATCTGGGCGACCCGCTCTGCCAGCGGCAGGCGAGCGATCTTTTGGTAGCTCGGGTACAGCACGAATGGATGAATGCTCAGGTCCAGTCCGACCATCAGTCCGATCGGGCGGGGAAATATCTGCGCGGTGATCGCTGCTCCGGATCCGTTGGCCTTCTCGACCATGTCGATGGCGTCGCGCCAAAGCCGCGCACCGGCGTTGCCGATAAGCAAGCTGAACGTGACGGGCAGTCCTGCTTCGGTAGCCGCGTCGAAAACCTGTTGCAGCACAGGCTGGTAGGTGCCTTCGGGAAGATCCGGGACGAACTGGATCAGCCCGCCCCCGCCGTCGGCCAGGCCGCGGCTGATCGCGAGGATCTCGGCGTAGGAGGCGTCGTAGCTGGGGATCTGGGTGCCGGTCTTGGTGCGGTGCGTCATCAGCCGTGAGGACGAGAACCCCAGTGCGCCAGCCTCGGCGGCCTCTTGGGCCAGTCGGCGCATCTGTGCCAGATCCTCGGGCGTGGCCGGTTCGCGGTCCACACCGCGCTGGCCCATCACGTAGACGCGCAGCGGTGAATGCGGCAGGAACGCCGCGACATCGATATCGCGCTGACGCTTGTCGACGGCGTCCATGAACTGCGGGAAGGTCTCCCAGGTCCATGGCAGACCGTCCGTCATCACCACACCGGGAATGTCCTCAACGCCGGCCATCAGATCCACCAGCACGTCGTGATCGTCGATCCGGCACGGCGCGAACCCCACCCCGCAGTTGCCCATCAGCGCGGTCGTCACGCCATGCGCCGAGGAAGGATTGAGCCGATCCGACCAGATCGACTGTCCGTCGTAGTGCGTGTGCAGGTCGACGAAACCCGGTGTGACCAGCAGCCCGGTCGCATCGATGACGCGGTGCGCCCCGCCATCCCTGCCGGATACCTCGCCGATCTCGGTGATGACGCCACCGCGGACCGCGAGATCGCCGACGTAGGGTTGCCCGCCCAGTCCGTCGACAATCGTGCCGTTGCGGACCACGACGTCGAGGCTCATCTAGTTAATCTACGACCCTGCGGTTCGGCATGCCAGGATGTATTCCGTGATCGACCACGTGGGCATCAACTGCAGCGACTACGCGAAATCGCAGCAATTTTACGACGCGGTGCTAGGCGTCCTGGGCTACACGCGGCAGCTGGATGTCGGCGTGGCGCTCGGTTACGGGCGAGACGGCAAGCCGACGTTCTGGATCGCCGACGCCGGCGCGGGTGACGCCTCCGGGCCCAACCGCGAGATCCACGTCGCGTTCAGCGCCGCTGACCCCGATCAGGTGCAGGCGTTCTACGACACCGCCGTGCGACTGGGTGCCGAGTCCCTACACGCGCCGAGGCTGTGGCCCGAGTACCACCCCGGCTACTTCGGCGCCTTCGTCCGGGATCCGGACGGCAACAACGTCGAGGCGGTCTGCCACCAGGCGTAGCGTCGGGCGGTATGACGGAGAACGACACAACCGCCGCCCTGCGGGCCCTGCTCCGCGACGCGTTCACTCGGTTGATCGAGCACGCCGACGAACTCACTGACGGGCTCACCGACGAGGTGGCCGACTATCGCCCGACCGCGCAGGCCAACAGCATCGCGTGGCTGCTCTGGCACAGCGCCCGAGTGCAGGACATTCAGGTGGCCCAGGTCGCCGGCGTCGAGCAGGCGTGGACTCGCGACGGCTGGGTGGATCGATTCGGTCTGGACCTGCCGCGTGATGACAGTGGCTACGGCCATAGCCCCGCCGATGTCGCCAAGGTTCGGGCACCGGCAGCACTGCTTGCGGGCTACTACCGCGGCGTGCACGAGTTGACCCTGGGCTATCTCGACGGTGTCACCGCCGACGAGCTGTCCCGGGTCGTCGACACCCATTGGGATCCGCCGGTGACGGCCGGGGTCCGGCTGGTCAGCGTCATCGACGACTGCGCCCAGCATCTGGGACAGGCCGCGTACCTGCGGGGCCTGAAAAGCTAGGCTCCTCCGGACTTGACACCTGTCGAGGCCCGGTGCGATCCGGGTCACAGCCCGGACTAGCATGGCGCCATGACCGCCACCAACTCAGTCGCCGCCTTCACCGGCACCGGAACCGTGTTCAGCCCCGCTACCGGGGAAGCTGCCGGCGAGGTGCGGTGGACCGACCCTTCTGACGTCGAAAAAATCGCTGCCGGGCTGCGCACCGCCCAGCGGGAGTGGGAGCACCGCGGCGCCAAGGGCCGGGCCAAGGCCCTGGCCCGTTTCGCCTTGTGGCTCGGTGACAACCGGGACGAGATCGAGAAGCTGCTGATCGCCGAGACCGGCAAGTCCAGTACCGACGCCGCGCAAGAGGTGCCGCTGCTGATCATGATCCTGTCGTACGTGATCAAGGTGATGGACAAGGCGGTGGCCCCGGAGACTCGGCCCGCGTCGCTGCCGGTGATGAGCATCAAGAAGATCGCCATCCACTACCGGCCCCGGCCGGTGGTCGGCGTGATTGCGCCGTGGAACTACCCGGTGGCCAACGCGCTGATGGATGCCATCGGCGCTTTGGCGGCCGGCTGCGCGGTGCTGCTCAAGCCGTCCGAGCAGACCCCGCTCACCGCGGAACTTCTTCGCGAAGGCTGGCTGGCCTCCGGCGCACCGGACGTGTTCGCGGTGGTGCAGGGTGCGCGCGAGGTCGCCGAAGCGGTGATCGACAACTCCGACTACGTGCAGTTCACCGGCTCCACCGCCACCGGGCGCAAGGTCGCCGAGCGGGCCGCGAGCCGGCTGGTGCCGGTCAGCCTCGAGCTCGGGGGCAAAGACCCGATGATCGTGTGCGAGGACGCCGACATCGACCTGGCCGCGCACGCCGCGGTCTGGGGCGCGATGTTCAACGCCGGGCAGACCTGCGTATCGGTCGAGCGGGTGTACGTGCTGGAACCCGTCTACGACAAGTTCGTCGCCGCCGTGGTCCGCGACGTCGAGGGGCTGCAGATGGGCACCGGCGAGGGCAAGCACTTCGGGGCCCTGATCAGCGACCAGCAACTGGCCATCACCGAGCGGCACGTGAAGGAAGCGGTGGCCGCGGGCGCGCGTGCACTGACCGGCGGTGAACGCGCCGGCGGTCCGGGCAGCTTCTACCCGCCCACCGTGCTGGTCGACGTCGACCACTCGATGGCCTGCATGACCGAGGAGACCTTCGGCCCGACCCTGCCGATCATGAAGGTCGCCAGCGTCGACGAGGCGATCCGACTGGCCAACGACAGCGCCTACGGATTGAGCGCCTCGGTGTTCTCCCGTGACGTTGCGCGGGCCAAAGACATTGCCTTGCAGTTGGATTGCGGGGCGGTGAACGTCAACGACGTGATCTCCAACCTGATGTGCACGACGGCGCCGATGGGTGGCTGGAAGACCTCGGGCATCGGTGCGCGCTTCGGTGGTGCGGACGGCATCCGCAAGTTCTGTCGGCAGGAGACCGTCGTCGCGCCGCGCACCAACGTCGGTGCGGGCGGGAACTTCTACCACAATTCGCTGAAGACGCTGGCCCGAAGCAACCGGCTGATCACCAAGCTGGCGCTGGCGCGACCGCGCCGCACCGCGAAATAGTGCGCGTCTTCACCGCGACACTGTTCTGGCTGCTGGCCACCGCAACGCTTGCGGTGGCACTGCCGACGGCGTGGGCGCAGTACAACCTGATCGACGCCGACGGCTACGCGCGGTTGGCGGCCCGGGCCGCGGCTCAACCGGCCCTGCAGGACGCGGTGGCGGCTGAACTCAGCGCCCAGACGGTCCAGCTGATCCGGGGGAGCGGCTTCGGCATCGACCCGTCGGAGGTCCGGCAGGCCGCCCGCCAGTACACCGCCGGGCCGTCGTTTCCGGCGCAGTTCGTTCGGGTCAACCGGGACGGGCACGCGTGGCTGCTCAACGTCGGCGATCCCGGCCCCTGGGAGATCGACGTGATACCGATGCTGCGTGACGACGCGTTCGCGCAACTGTTGTCCGACTACCCGATTACGCTGCCCGCGTCGTTGACGGTGCCGCTGACCTCGACGTCCACCGAGGTGATGCGTCCCGGTGGGTTGCATCGGCTCGCGGTGTGGGGGCCATTGCTCACCGTCGTACTGGGCGCAATGGGCGGATTGTGCGCGATCCTGACGCTGGTCGCGGCACGGCGCCGCGGCAGGGCGTTGGCGAGCCTGGGTGTTTCGGCGCTGCTGGTGGGCGCCGTCGGCTGGTCGGGAGTCGAAGTGGCGCGGCGCCTCCTCGACCAGGTGCTCAGCCAGGCGACCGGCGATATCCGCCGGATCACCGATGCCCTCGCCGATGTGGCCGAGGGGAGTCTGCACCTCTGGCTCAATCTGACCCTGGCGGCCGGTGCGGTCTTGGTGCTGGTCGGGGTGGGAATCGCGCTGGCGGGCGGCCTGCGCAAGTCCTGACTCGCCAACATCGCCGCCCTGGCGAACGGCGTTGTCAGCCCTGCTGGCCCAGCATCCGCCACAGGAACGAAAAGCTCAGCGCTGACTTGAACGCCGCCTGGGCGTTGTCGGCCGCGCCGCCGTGCCCGCCCTCGATGTTCTCGTAGTACCAGACCCGGTGGCCACTGTCCTGCAGTGCCGCGGTCATCTTGCGGGCATGCCCCGGATGCACCCGATCGTCTCGGGTGGAGGTGGTGATCAGCACCGGTGGGTACGCCGCATCGGCGGAAATGTTCTGGTACGGCGAGTACTCGCGGATGAACTCCCACTCATCGGGGTCGTCGGGGTCGCCGTATTCGGCCACCCAGGACGCACCGGCGAGCAGCAAGTGGTAGCGGCGCATGTCCAGCAGCGGCACCTGGCACACCAGTGCGCCGAACAGCTGCGGGTAGGCGGTGAGCATGATGCCCATCAGCAACCCACCGTTGCTGCCGCCCACCGCCCCGAGCTGCTCGACTCTGGTGATGCCGCGGTCCACCAGATCGGTTGCCACTGCGGCGAAATCCTCGGCCACCAGGTGCCGGCCGGCACGCATCGCCTGGGTGTGCCAGCCTGGCCCGTATTCGCCGCCGCCACGAATATTGGCCAGCACGTAGGTGCCGCCGCGTTCCAGCCACAACCGGCCCAGCACGCCGTCGTAGCCGGGTGTGCGCGCCACCTCGAACCCGCCGTAGCCGCCCAGCAGTGTCGCGCCGGTGGCGCCCGCCGGGCGCACCACGAAGTACGGGATCGCGGTACCGTCTTTGGAGGTGGCGAAGTACTGGCTGACGTCGAGTCCGTCGGCGTCGAAAAACGCCGGAGCGGATTTGATCTCGGTCAGCTTCCCGTCCACTGCGCCGTGCAGCAGTCGTGACGGACGGTCGAATCCGCTTGAGTCCAAGAAGATCTCGTCGCCGGTGTCGTCGGCGGCCGCAATGACGGTGTTGGTGTTGGCCGGTACTTCGGCAATGGGACGCCGCTGCCAGTCGCCGGGCCTGACTACCTCCACCCGGCTGGCCACGTCGTGCAGCGTGACCAGGACCAGGCGGTCGCGGGTCCACGCGTAGTGATGCAGTGCGGTGTGGGCATCGGGTTCGAAGATGACGCTGCACTGCGCTGTGCCGGCGAGAAATTCGTCGTAGTCAGCGGCCAACAGCGAGCCGGCCCGATATGACGCGGCGGGCGTGTCCCAGTCGGTGCGCAGATCGATCAGGATCCATTGCCGGTGTACCGACACCGAGGCATCGGTAGGCGCGTCGATGCGGATCAGCTCGCCCTCGCGCAATTCGTAGACTTCGTCGTTGAAGAAGTCGATCGCCCGCGACACCATGGTTCGTTCGAATCCCGGGGTGCGGTCTCGGCCCGCAGCGACCACCACATCGGTGGCCGACCCAGTGAACACCGTCTCCGCCTGCGCCAACTCCTGGCCGCGGCGCCACCTCTTCACCATCCGCGGGTAGCCGGACTCGGTCAGTGAGTCGGCACCGAAGTCGGTGCCCACCAGCACGGTGTCGTCGTCCTCCCAGCCGATCCGGGTCTTGGCCTCGGGAAGCTCGAAGCCCTGGCCGTCGGGTCCGACGAATTCCCGTGTTGCCATGTCGAATTCACGCACCACCACGGCGTCCGACCCGCCGCGCGACAGCGATATCAGAGCCCGAGTGTGGTGGGGTTCGATCACGTTGGCTCCGCCCCAGACCCAGTTCTCGTCGTCGGCGCGGGCCAGCTCATCGAGGTCGATGACGACATCCCACACCGGACTGTCGGTGCGGTAGCTGTCCAAGGTGGTGCGTCGCCACAACCCGCGCGGGTTGGTGGCGTCACGCCAGAAGTTGTAGAGGTACTCGCCCCGGCGTCGTACGTAGGGGATACG
Source organism: Mycobacterium sp. SMC-14 (assembly GCF_046250075.1). Lineage (NCBI taxonomy): Bacteria > Bacillati > Actinomycetota > Actinomycetes > Mycobacteriales > Mycobacteriaceae > Mycobacterium > Mycobacterium sp. SMC-14. The sequence continues at coordinate 501,599 of NZ_CP176429.1, forward strand.
GGCGTCGGTGTCGAGCACCTCGCGCGCGGTGGCGCGCATCGCCTCGAAGTCGTCGCCGGCGAACTCCTCGACGGTTCCGTCGTTGTGAGCGCGCACCCAGTCCAGTGGCTGCTCGCCGGTAACGTCCTCCAGCCACAGGTACGGGTCGTCAAAGTCCTTAGCAGGCTGGGTAGACATAGCAGTCATTGTGACCGCGACGGTAATGTGAGTTGAGTAACACCCACGGCTAAGGAGCAGCATCGATGACCGTTTTCGCACGTCCGGGTTCTGCCGGCGCGCTGATGAGCTACGAGTCCCGCTACGGGAACTTCATCGGGGGCCAGTGGGTGGCACCCGTCGGCGGTGAGTACTTCGAGAACACCACGCCGGTCACCGGCCAGCCGTTCTGCGAGATTCCCCGCTCCACAGCGGCCGACATCGACCTGGCGCTCGACGCCGCGCACGCCGCCGCCCCGGCGTGGGGAAAGGCGTCCCCGGCCGAGCGGGCGGATGTCCTGGCCAAGATCGCCGACCGGATCGACCAACACCGCGAGGAGCTGGCGGTCGCCGAGGTGTGGGACAACGGCAAGCCGGTCCGGGAGACGCTGGCCGCCGACATCCCGCTGGCCGCGGATCACTTCCGCTACTTCGCCGCGGCGATCCGCACCCAGGAGGGTGCGCTGAGCCAGCTCGACAACGACACCGTCGCCTACCACTTCCATGAGCCGCTGGGCGTGGTCGGTCAGATCATTCCGTGGAACTTCCCGCTGTTGATGGCCGCCTGGAAGCTGGCGCCCGCCCTGGCCGCCGGCAACGCGGTGGTACTCAAGCCGGCCGAGCAGACCCCCGCCTCGATCCTGTTCCTGATGAGCCTGATCGGCGACCTGTTGCCGCCGGGAGTCGTCAACGTGGTCAACGGATTCGGTGTCGAGGCCGGCAAGCCGCTGGCGACCAGCAACCGGATCGCCAAGATCGGCTTCACCGGCGAGACCACCACCGGGCGGCTGATCATGCAGTACGTCAGCCAGAACATCATCCCGGTCACCCTGGAGCTGGGCGGCAAGAGTCCCAACATCTTCTTCTCCGACGTACTGGCGGCCAATGACGACTTCCAGGACAAGGCCTTGGAGGGATTCGCGGGCTTCGCCCTCAACCAGGGCGAGGTGTGCACCTGCCCGTCCCGGTCGTTGGTCCAGGCCCCCATCTACGACGAGTTCCTGGAGCTGGCCGCTATCCGCACCAAAGCGATCCGCCAGGGCGATCCACTCGACATCACCACGATGATCGGGGCGCAGGCCTCCAACGACCAGCTGGAAAAGATCCTGTCCTACATCGCGATCGGCAAGGAGGAGGGCGCCACCACCGTCACCGGCGGTGAACGCGCCGAGCTGGGCGGTGAGCTCTCGGGCGGCTATTACGTGCAGCCGACGATCTTCGCCGGCCACAACAAGATGCGCGTCTTCCAGGAGGAGATCTTCGGTCCGGTGGTCTCGGTGACGTCGTTCACCGACTACGACGACGCGATCTCGATCGCCAACGACACCATCTACGGGCTGGCCGCCGGAGTGTGGAGCCGCGACGGGAACACCGCCTATCGGGCCGGACGCGACATCCAGGCCGGGCGAGTCTGGGTTAACTGCTACCACGCCTATCCCGCGCACGCGGCTTTTGGCGGCTACAAGCAGTCCGGCATCGGCCGGGAGAACCACAAGATGGTGCTCGACCACTACCAGCAGACCAAGAACCTGCTGGTGTCCTACTCCCAGTCGGCACAGGGTCTTTTTTGATGGGCCTGTTCTGATGGACGCACCAGACCGGGTGCTGATCACCGACGCGGCCGCCGACCTGGTGGCGCGACTGGTGGCGCGCCACGGTCCGGTGATGTTCCACCAGTCCGGCGGCTGCTGCGACGGGTCGGCACCGATGTGCTATCCCGACGGCGATTTCCTCATCGGTGACCACGACGTGCGGCTCGGTGTGTTGGATGCGGCCGGGATCGACGTGCCGGTCTGGATCTCCGGTCCGCAGTTCGCGGCCTGGAAGCACACCCAGTTGATCATCGACGTGGTGCCGGGCCGCGGGGCCGGGTTCAGCCTGGAGGCACCCGAAGGCCTGCGGTTCCTGACCCGCGGTCGGGCTTTCACCAACGCCGAGAACACCCTGCTGGAATCAGTCCCGGTGATCACCGGGTCGCTACCGCGCTGATCGGTGTGGTCGCCGTAAAATCTGGTGGTGTGATTCCGCTGCCACGCCCTTGGTTGTTGAGCAGCGCCATGCTGGTCGGGGCGGCGGTCGGCATCTTGACCGGGATCGGCTTGAGCCTGGTCATCACCGCGCCGCTGCGCCCGGACGTCGCGATCACGCTGGTGCTGGGAGCGCCCAGCATCGCGGGGCTGGTGCTGGTGTTCGTCTCCTCACGTCGGTGGGTAACCGCTCTGGGTGCGTTTCTGCTCGCGATGGCGGTCGGATGGTTCGGCGCACTGGCCACGATTCAGGTGGTGTCGGGTGTCTGAGACCACCGATACCGGGTCACTGCCCATGACCGAGCCGCACATGGCTCCGATCTTCGACACCGGGCCGCACCCGGTACCGCTGCCCGGACCGGCGGAGGCGCTGGACGAGCCGGTCACCGGTGACGAGCCGATCGCCTGGCCTGAACCGGAAGGATCTGCGGCGGCGTCCGCATCGTCGCCGGTCAAACCGCCCAAACCGGTGGTCCTCACCGGCCAATACCAATTCCTGAAGTGGTGGCAGCTGGTCCTGGTGCTGTTGGCGGTGTGGATTCCGGCGGCCGGGATCGGCCTGGGACTGTTCTCCTGGTGGTATTCGCTGGCCGACAAGACGCCGGCCGTCTTCGTCGTGCTGGTCTATGCGGTGGTGTGTATGGTCGCCGGGCTGATCGTGGCGATGGTGGGGGAGAAACCGTTGGTGTCGGCGGTGGCGATCGCGCTGATGTCGGCGGTGTTCGCCGCCGCGGTCGCCGCGGCGCCGCTATATGGGCACTACTACTGCCAGCATGTGAGTCGCTGCGTCGCCGGAATCATCCCGTACTGACGCAATTCAGCTGCCCGACAACGTACTTTCCCACAGCAGCAGGTGCGCACGCAGCCAGGGATGGTTCACGGTGTCGAGCATCTTGACCCCCGCCTTCGCCAGCGCTGGGATTCCCACGAGCCGGTGGAAGTAGCGGCCGCGGCGGTACTCGCGCCCCCAGAACGACGTCAGGCGCTCCTGGTAGTTGGTGAAGTCGCCAGGGCCGCCGTTGACCAACGCCGCGACCGCACACTCGCCGGCAGCCAGCCCGGACTGTAGAGCTTTGGATATGCCGGCCCCCGACACCGGCCTCGCTGCACCCAGCGCGTCGCCGGCGAACAGTACCCCGGGGCGCCAGGGCGGCCAAGCGGTGAAGCCCATCGGCAGGCGCCAGCCCTGCACGGCCTTCGACCGCTGCAACTCGCCGATCGGCGGCAGCTCCCAGTCCGCGGGAAGCCCGGCAAGAAAATCGGCGAGAAGCCCGGTGGCATTGATCTGGTGCCAGTGCTTGTAGCTGTTGACGTAGCCCAGCCCGATATTCACCCGGCCGCCACCGAGAGGGAACACCCAGCCGTAGCCAGGCAGCTGATCACCGTGGAACAGCAGTTTCACATGGATGTCGAGCGAATCAGATTCGGGGCGGTTGGTCTGCATCTCCGCACGGATCGCGATCGCCGAGTAGCCGTTATGCCGCGAGTTGAGCTGCAGGCCCCGCTTGACCGGCGAGTAGGCGCCGTCGGCGGCGATCACCGCTCCCGCGAGCAACTGCTCCCCGGTCTTGAGCCGCACTCCGGTGACGCGCCCGCCGTCGTCGACGATGGGGCCGAGGACCTCTGTCGACTGGCGTACTTCGGCTCCCGCAGACTCCGCATTCTTGAGCAGCAAGGTATCCAACTCTCGCCGGCTGACGCTGTGCCCGTGGTCCGGCATCCCGGGCCGCCGCGGAAACGACACCTCCCATTCGCGCGGGCTGAATACGGTGGCCCGGTTCAGCCGGTGAAAGCCGGCGATCTCACCGGCCAGGCCCATCTTCTGCAGGTAGCTGACGGCCCGGGGCGTCAAGCCGTCGCCGCAGGGCTTATCGCGTGGAAACTCGGCCTTGTCCAGCACCACCACCCGGGCACCGCTCCGCGCGGCTTGCCAAGCCGCCGCGGAGCCCGCTGGACCGCCGCCGCACACCGCCACGTCGTATCGCTGCGTCATAGGGCACCGCCCCCACTGAACTGTCGGTATGGCGTCTGTCCTGCCAGCATGGCAACCGTTGCGTGGCGGTACCGGCCACTTGGAACAGACCACAGCTTCTTCTTCCTAATGAACCCGCTTGGGGGAAGTCCGAGGTGGCCCCGGTTGCGCCTGGCGCCAGCGGCCTGACCCGTTAGGGTGGGCTGGTGACCCACTTTGACGTCGTCGTCCTCGGAGCCGGCCCCGGCGGATATGTAGCGGCCATTCGCGCCGCCCAGCTGGGCTTGAACACCGCCATCATCGAACCGAAGTACTGGGGCGGGGTCTGCCTCAACGTCGGCTGCATTCCCTCGAAGGCGCTGCTGCGCAACGCTGAGTTGGCACACATCTTCTCGCGCGAGGCAGCCACGTTCGGGATCAGCGGCACCGCCACCTTCGACTACGGTGCCGCGTTCGACCGCAGCCGCAAGGTCGCCGAGGGCCGGGTGGCCGGCGTGCACTTCCTGATGAAGAAGAACAAGATCACCGAGATCCACGGCTACGGCACGTTCACCGACCCGAACACGATCTCGGTAGCCCTCAATGACGGTGGTACCGAGACGGTTACGTTCACCAACGCGATCATCGCCACCGGGTCGAGCACCCGGCTGGTGCCGGGCACCTCGCTGTCGGACAACGTCGTCACCTACGAGCAGCTGATCCTGAGCCGCGAGCTGCCGAGCTCAATCATCATCGCCGGCGCCGGGGCCATCGGCATGGAGTTCTCCTACGTGCTGGCCAACTACGGCGTGGACGTCACCGTGGTGGAGTTCCTGCCGCGGGCGCTGCCCAACGAGGACGCCGATGTGTCCAAGGAGATCGAGAAGCAGTTCAAGAAGCTGGGCGTCAAGATCCGCACCGGAACCAAGGTCGAGTCCATCGTGGACAGCGGGGGCGACGGCCCGGTGACCGTCACGGTCAGTAAGGACGGTCAGACCGAGGAACTCAAGGCCGACAAGGTGTTGCAGGCCATCGGATTTGCCCCCAACGTCGACGGCTACGGGCTGGAGGCGGCGGGTGTCGCGCTGACCGAGCGCCGCGCCATCGGTGTCGGCGAGTACCTGCAGACCTCGGTGCCGCACATCTACGCCATCGGCGACGTCACCGGGCTGCTGCAGCTGGCGCACGTCGCCGAGGCGCAGGGCGTGGTGGCCGCCGAGACCATCGGCGGGGCCGAAACCATGTCGCTGGGCGACTACCGGATGATGCCGCGCGCCACGTTCTGCCAGCCGCAGGTGGCCAGCTTCGGGCTCACCGAGGAACAGGCCAAGGCCGAGGGTTACGACGTCAAGGTGGTGAAGTTCCCGTTCACCGCCAACGGCAAGGCGCACGGCGTGGGTGACCCGAGCGGGTTCGTGAAATTGATCGCCGACGCCCGCTACGGCGAGCTGATCGGCGGGCACCTGGTCGGCCATGACGTGTCCGAGTTGCTGCCGGAGCTCACCTTGGCGCAGAAGTGGGACCTGACCGCGGGCGAGCTGGCCCGCAACGTGCACACCCACCCGACCATGTCCGAGGCGCTGCAGGAGTGCTTCCACGGCCTGACCGGCCACATGATCAACTTCTGACGTTGCGGCGGGCCGGTGGCCTACTCGTAGCTGACGAAAGAGATGACGTTGCCGTCGGGGTCGCCGACATGAAAGTCGGTGCCGCCCCAGGGCTTTTGAGTCGGTTCCTGGATGATGGTGGCACCGCGTTCGGTGATTTCATCGAACAGCGACTCGACGTCTGACACTTCGATCGTGGCCAGAATCAGAGAAGGTTCAGAGGCGGCCAGCTGGGCGAAATTCGGCTGGGCAACGAAGCGAAGATGCAGGCAGACCTCGTCGCGCGACACCGCTCCGTAGAAGGGCGGCGATCCATGGAGGAAGTCGATCTCAAACCCGAGCTTGGCTTGAAAATAGCCGGCACTGGCTGTGACGTCTCGAACGAACAGGATCGGGACGACGGAGTCCAAGCGGGTCTTCTTCATGAGCCCTCTCGTTTCTGACCGCTTATGGTGACTGCTCCCCGGGAACAGCCCTGGCTAGGTCATCAGCGCGAAAACGACCAGCCCGGTGACCATGCCGGCTGTGTTCGCGCAGGCGTTGACCACGTCGTTGCCCACCCACCGCCAGCCGGTGGACGGCGTTGTCGGTGCGCCGCAGTGCAGGGCGTCCTCCACCGTGGCACCGCACGTCGCGCAGGCGAAGCGGGCCTGCACGCTGGCGCCGATCAGGGTGTCGACCAGCGAGCCGACGACTCCTGCCGCCAGGCCCACCGCCACCATCGCGGGCCCGCCGAACAGGGCGCCGAAGGCGCCGACGGCCAGCGCCCCCAGCACCGTTGCGCCCGAACCCAGCGGGGAGACCGCCCCGGAGGTGCCCTTGGGCACCCGACCCCAGGTGCGCAGCGACAACGGCTCCCGAACGGAGAAGCGTCCTATCTCCGAGGCCCAGGAGTCGGCGATGCCGGCTGCGATCCCGCCGATCGACACGGCGTACCAGAGCGGGTCACGGGTGAATGCGTAGCCGATCACCGGAACCAGCACCGGGAGGCCCGCGTTCACCGCGACCTGGCTCAGGGTGCGCATGCCCCCACTTCGTGTGGGCCGTCGATACGCGGTGAGCAGGCTGGTCAGTGAGAAGAACAACGCGGCCGGGATGATCCACGCCCAGCCACCGAGGCCGACGGCCACCCCGGCGATCAGGCCGCCGGCCAGTGCGCCCGGCAGGTCCAGCCATCGCATCCGCAGCATGAACGGCACGATGGCGCAGCCGAATACCACCGCGGCCAGCCACCGCAGCGCGTCGTCGGTCGACAGTTCCCGTGCCACGTGCAGCAGTAGCGCAACCCACGGTGTGATCAGCAGGTTGTCCGCCGCCGGCAGCACCAGAAGTTCCACGGCTGCTGTGGTTATCGCGACGAACAGTGAAACCGACACCGCCATAAACGTATTCAGTTCAAGTCCGACCCGGCAGAACACCCACGACACGGCGAAGGCGATGGCCACGAAGGCGGCCGACCCCTCCAGGGAGCGCACCCCGCCGCCGGCTTCGACTCGATGTCTGCCGTAGCGGTCCCCGATCAGCGCCGCACCGGCGTCGGCCAGTCCCAGCACCACCACGCCTGCCGCGATGGCGACCCGGTCCGGCCAGAACGCCAGCACCGCGACCAATGCCCCGGCGGCGAAGCCCACCAGTCCGTAGTCGCGAGACCGGGTGCCGTCGAAGACGCCGGGCACCGGGACCAGACCGCGCTCCACGATGACCGTCAAGGCCACCGTCGCGGCGGCCAGCACGCCCGCCACCACCACGCCGTGCGAGAGCTGGAAGGCCGCCAGCGCGGCGAACAGCCCGCACAGCGCGTGGGGGATCTTGCGGATTACCAGCGGCCCGGCGCCGCGCCGTGCCAGTGCGCGCCCGACGACGATCAGCACCGCTGCGATCAGCAGGACCCCGCCCCCGGCGACGGCCAGGTCGTGGCTCACGGTAGCTGTCACGCAGGACTACTCATCGAAGTCCAGCGGCACCCGCAGTGCGCTCAGGGTGGCGGCCAGCGCGTCGTATTGGCTGGTCAGCATGACGAATTCGATCAGCCGGGGGCGATCCAGATGGGCAGCCAGCTGCGTCCAGGTGGCGTCCGAGAGCGTGCGGGTTCCCACCAGTTCGTCGACCCCGGTCAGCAATACGCGCTGCCGGTCGGTGAGCCCGTCCGCGCCGGGTCCTTCGAAGATCCGTGCCTGGGTGGCGTCGTCGAGGCCGACGGCCCGGCCCATCCGGCGATGGTGCTGCAGTTCGTATTGGCTGTCGCGCAGGTGTCCGACCCGCAGGATCACCAACTCGGTGTCGCGGTTCGGCAGCTTGCCGCCCCGCATAAGCACCCCGCCGAACGGCAGCCAGGACCACATCAATCGCTTGTGCTGGCCGAGTGTGGTGAACAGGTGCGCGCGGGGTACATGCTGGCGCAGGGCGATGACCTTGCAGACCAGCCAGTTGGCGACGCCGAGGTCGCGTAGGCCGGGGGAATCGGGGATACGAACAGTCACCGCTGTTGCTTTACCAGATACGGCGAGACAGTGCTGCGATGTTCGTTGAGATCCAGGTCACGGCCGAGCGCGGGGAAGGCCCGCTGTGGGCAGTTGTCGTGGTCGCAGACTCGACAGCCCACCCCGATCGCGGTGGCCGGGACGTCGTGGCCGGTCGCCAGATCCAGGCCTTCGGAGTAGACCAGCCGGTGGGCGTGGCGTAGCTCGCAACCGAGCCCGATCGCGAAGGTCTTGTCTGGCTGGCCCCAGCGGGAGGCGCGGCGTTCGACGGTGCGCGCCACCCACATGTACTTGCGACCGTCGGGCATCTCGGCGATCTGCACCAGGATCTTTCCCGGGTTGCCGAACGACTCGTAGACGTTCCACAGCGGGCAGGTGCCGCCGCTCGAGGAGAAGTGAAAGCCGGTGGCGGATTGTCGTTTTGACATGTTGCCGGCCCGATCGACCCGGACGAAGGAGAACGGCACACCCCGCATCGACGGCCGCTGCAGGGTGGACAGCCGGTGGGCGATGGTCTCGTAGCTGACGCGGTAGAAGGCCGAGAGTCGTTCGATGTCGTAGCGGAACGTCTCGGCGCTGTCGTGAAACTGCCCGTAGGGCAACACAATCGCCGCCGCGAAGTAGTTGGCCAGCCCGAGCCGGGCCAGGGTGCGGGAATCCTTCGAGGTGAACTTTCCCTCTTCGACCATGGTCGAGATCTGGTCGTCGAACTCCAGATAGGCCAGTTCGGCGGCCATCTTGAACACCCGCTGCCCCCAGGACAGGTGGTTGGAGATGTCCAGCGTCCGGGTTTCCGCGTCATAGCGGTGCAGCACTGTCTCGCCTAGGTCGATCCGGCGGTTGATGTGCACGCCGTGCACCTCGGTGAGTCGATTGGCCAGCTCGACGGCCAATTCGCCCTGGTGTCTGCGCATCCGGGTGGCCAGTTCCTCGGCGGCGGTGTCGAGTTCGTGCAGATAGTTCTGCCGCTGATAGAAGTAGTCCCGGACCTCTTCGTGCGGCATGGTGATTGCGCCGGTGCCACTGCCGTCGGAGAAGCGTTCCTCGGTGGCTGCGGCGAGTTGGGCCGTGGTGATGCGGTAGCGGCGGTGCAGGTTGACCATTGCGTGGGCCAATTTGGGGTGGGCACTGACCAATTCGGCCACCTCGGCCAGGTCGACGTCCATGTCGAGATCGCGGTCCATGGCGACCTCGCGCAATTCGGCGACCAGCCGGGTGTCGTCCTGGGAGGCGAAGAAGCTGGCGTCCACGCCGAAGACCTCGGCGATGCGCAGCAGCACCGCGACGGTCAGCGGACGAACGTCGTGTTCGATCTGGTTGAGGTAGCTCGGCGAGATCTCCAGCATCTGGGCCAGTGCAGCCTGGCTGAACCCGCGTTCGCTGCGCAGCTGGCGCACCCGGGCACCGACATACGTCTTGGCCACCCAACGAGCCTACCTGCTGTGAAGAGGGTGTTCGCAAAATTAGCGAGCGGTGATCCGATAAGAGCTGTGGTTCACAGTAATAAAGGATTTTCAGAAACCGTGTATCTGATCAGTGTTACTAAATAGGATCGTGAAAAATTCACAGAATCGTGAGGAGACGCCAGCCATGAGTCGTCGTCAGGGTTACCGCCGGACAGGATCGCAGAAGGCTGGGCGAGGAACTCGCTTCTGCCGTGTGACCGGCGCCGGAAGTGCGTTGACGGCCTTCCTGGCCTTGGGGATGACGCCGCTGACGACCGGGCCGGTAGCGCACGCCGACAGCTTCGATCTGCTGGACCCGGGCTTCTGGAGTGACTTCGCGGACGTGCCGGGCGGCGCGGACGGCGGCTCGCTGACCGACATGTTCGAGCAGTTCGACCTGGCGGTGGCGAGCTTCTACCACGACAATTTCTATCTGCCGCTGTATGACATGGGGCAGGACTTCATCACGCAGAACGCGCAGTTGCTTGAGCTGATCAATACGCCGTTCGTGGAGTTGTTCGGCCGGGATCTGATCGGCAACGGCGTCGACGGCTTCATCGGGACCAATGACTCGATCTTGGGTTCGTCGGGGCTGTTCGGCGATGCCGGCGACGGCGGGTTCCTATTCGGTGACGGCGGCACCGGTGCGGCCGGTTCGGCCGACGTCAACGCCGGCGTTGGTGGTGTCGGTGGGGATGCGGGTTGGTTCGGCAACGGCGGCACCGGTGGTGTTGGGTTTGCCGGTGCCGATGGCGGCGCCGGTGGAACCGGTGGCTGGCTGTTCGGTGATGGCGGAACCGGTGGCGCCGGTGGGGCTTCGACGGATCTGGCGGTCGCCGGCGGCAACGGTGGCGTCGGTGGGGCGGCTGGGATGCTGTTCGGCTTCGGTGGGGTCGGCGGCGCCGGTGGTGCCGGTGCACAGGGCGCGGCCGGTGGTAGCGGTGACAACGGTGCCACCGCCGGGGCGGGCGGCACTGCCGGCATGGCCGGCGGCAACGGTGGACAGGGCGGCAACGGTGGTGCCGGTGGCCGGGCCGGGTTCGTGGTCGGTATCGGTGGTGTCGGTGGCGCGGGCGGTGCCGGCGGTGCGGGCGGTGTCGGTGGCCTGGGTGGTAATGGCGCGGATGACCCCGAGGGCATCGGCGGTGACGGTGCTGCCGGTGGTATCGGCGGCAATGGTGGTGTCGGCGGCAACGCCGGTGTCGGCGGGGCCGGCGGGCATTTCGGGGCCGGCGGCAACGGTGGTGTGGGCGGTGCTGCGGGTGCGGCCGGTGATGGTGGTGCCGGTGGCCTGGGCGGCGACGGTCTGTTCGGTGGCGACGGTGGCGCCGGCGGCAAGGGCGGTGACATCGGGGTGGCCGGCAGCGGTGGCGCCGGTGGCGACAAGTTCATGGCCTCGGTCTGGGGCAATGCCGCACAGCCCGGTGCCGACGGCGCGGCGCCGTCGGGTGCGACCGGCAATGGTGGTGCCGGCGGGGCGGGTGGTCAGGGCGTCGGGACGCTGGAGACCGGCACCGGCGGATCGGGTGGCAAGGGCGGTGCGGGCGGCGACGGTGGTTCGCACGGCAATGGTGGTGTCGGCGGTGCTGGAGGCAACGGCGCCCAGGGCTCCGACGGTGGCACCGACCCCGACGGCAACGGCACGGCGGGTGGCGCCGGCGGTGACGCGGGCAGTGGTGGTGCGGGCGGCAAGGGCGGGGCGGTCTCGGGCAACGGCGGCGCCGGTGGGGCGTCAGGCACCGGTGGTGCCGGCGGTAACGGTGGTGCCGGAGCGGATGCCGAAGAGGGCAGCGGCGGCAACGGCGGCAATGGCGGTGCGGCCGGCGCGGGCGGCGCCGGCGCCGCCGGCGGCACCGGCGGCTCGGCAACACACGGCGATGGCGGCGCCGGTGGTGACGCGGGCGCCGGGGGTGCGGGCGGTGTGGCCGGCTCCGGTGGCGACGGTGCTGGCGGTGGGACCGGAGACACCGCCGGATCCGGCGGCCAGGGTGGTGTCGGCGCGGTCGGCGGTCCGGCCGGTACGGCCGGATCCGGGGGTACCGGCGGAGGCGGTGGCAACGACGGCGCCGACGGTGGTGTGGGTGCTGTGGGTGCCGACAGCGACGGTGGTGCCGGCGGGAACGGTGGCAGCGGTCAGGTGATCGACGGCGACGGTGTGCCGCTGTCGCAGAACGGTGGTGCCGGCGGTGAGGGCGGTGCAGCCGGTGGCGGCGCCAACGGCGGCGTCGGCGGCGATGGCGGTGCCGGCGCCAACGGTGTCGACGGTGTGACCGACCCGGAGACGGGCGACGGCACGACGGGCACGGTGGCCGGCAACGGTGGTGCCGGCGGTACCGGGGGTACGGCCACCACCGGCAACGGCGGCGTCGGTGGTCACGGCGGCACCGGGGGTACCGGCGGTGACGGTGGTGCCGGCGAGGACGCGACCGCGGGCAGCGGCGACAGCGGCGGCAACGGTGGCGGGGCCGGTGCCGGTGGCCACGGCGGTGCCGGCGGTAGCGGCGGTGCCTCCACCGACGGCACCGGTGGTACCGGCGGTGACGCCGGCGACGGCGGTAACGCGGGCAACGCCGGTGCCGGTGGTGACGGCGCCGGAGGTGGCTCCGAGGACACCGCGGGTTCCGGCGGCACCGGCGGTGCCGGAGCCGATGGTGGCGCGGCGGGCTCGGCAGGCAGTGGTGGCGCCGGCGGGACCGGTAAGGGTGAGTCCGGCGGCACGGGTGCCGATGGTGCGGGCAGTGACGGTGGCGCCGGCGGTAACGGCGGCAACGGGCAGGTGATCGACGGCGGTGGTGGTGAGCCGCTGGCGCAGAACGGTGGCGCGGGCGGTGCGGGTGGAACCGCGACCACCGGTAACGGTGGTGTCGGCGGCGACGGCGGTTCCGGCGCGGAAGGCACCGATGGTGTCACCGACCCCGAGGGCAACGGAACGACCGGCACCAACGGCGGCAGCGGTGGTAGCGGCGGTTCCGGTGGTGCCTCGACCGACGGCAACGGTGGCGTCGGCGGGCACGGCGGCACTGGAGGCGGCGGCGGTGACGGCGGTAACGGCCAGGACGCCGCCGACGGCTCCGGCGCCGATGGTGGCAACGGTGGCAACGCCGGATCCGGTGGATCCGGTGGGTCCGGCGGCACCGGCGGCTCCTCGACGAACGGCAACGGCGGTATCGGCGGCGGCGCCGGGGACGGCGGCAACACCGGCACTGCGGGCAACGGTGGCGATGGTGCCGGCGGCGGTGACGGCGTCACCGCCGGCGCCGGCGGTGACGGTGGCACCGGTGGTGAGATCGGCCACGCCGGTAGTGCCGGTGGCGGCGGTAAGGGCAGCGACGGTCCGGGCAGCGACGGTGCGGCCGGCAACAACGGATCCGGCGGCGACGGCGGCGCTGGTGGTAACGGCGGCGAAGGGGTCGGCCAGACCGGCGAGGGCGGACAGGCCGGCGGTGCCGGCGGGCAGGGCGGTGACGCCGGGTCGGTCGGTGACGGCGGCACCGGTGGTAACGGTGGTACGGGTGCTGATGGGGCTGACGGTGGCACCGACGGTGACGGCAACGGCACCGCGGGCACCGACGGCGGAGCCGGTGGTGCGGGTGGCACCGGTGGTGCCGGCGGGACCACGTCGGGCAACGGCGGTGCCGGCGGGCACGGCGGCGACTCCGGTGACGGCGGTAATGGCGGGGCGGGCTCTGACGGTCCCAACGGTGGCTTCGGCGGTACCGGTGGCAGTGGCGGGACAGCCGGTGGCGGCGGTACGGGCGGTACTGCGACGAACGGCACCGGAGGTGCCGGCGGCGACGCCGGTGACGGTGGAAACGGCGGGACCGGCGGCACCGGTGGTGATGCCACCGACCCGAACGGTGACGGTGGCACCGGTGGGGCCGGCGGCACCGGCGGTAATGCCGGTGACGGTGGCGTCGGTGGCACCGGCAGTGTCTCCGGTGGCACGGGCGGTGACGGCGGTGATCGCGGCGACACCGGGGGCGGCGGCCAGGGCGGCACCAACGGAGATGGCAGCCACGCCGGCAACGGCAGCACCGGCAAGGACGCCAGCGACGGCGGCGACGGTGGTGCCGGCGGTGCGGGTCTGGACGGTCAGCTCATCACCAATCCCGATGGCAGCGTGACCGCGCAGGCCGGTGGTGTCGGCGGTGACGGCGGCAACGCCGGTCGGATCGGTACCGGCGGCAATGGCGGCAACGGCGGTAAGGGTGCATCCGGAAACGGCGGCGACGGTGTCGACGGCGGTATCGGCGGCAACGGTGGTAGCGGTGGGGCCGGTGGCACCGAATCGGGTGACGCCGGTAACGGCGGTAACGGTGGCGACGGCGGCACCGTCAACGGCGGTACCGGGGCCAGTGCGGCGGCAGGTTCCAACGGCAACGGCCAGGACGGCGGTGCCGGCGGTAACGGCGGTGCCGGCGGAGTCGGTGGTAACGGCGGCAACGCCGTCCACGGAGCCGGCGGCCTCGGCGGCAACGCCGGAAACGGTGGCGACGCGGGCAACGGCGGCACCGGCGGCAACGGCGCCGGCGGGCCTACGCTCACCAATACGATCGACGGTCCGGCCGGCAACGGCGGTAACGGTGGCGCCGCCGGCCAGCACGGCGGCGCGGCCGGCACCGCCGGGCACGGCGGCACCGGCGAAGGAGGCCAGGAGGCCGCCGACGGCCAGGCCGGTGCGGCCGGCAGTGACCGGGCCAACGGCGGCGACGGCGGCAAGGGCGGCGACGGTGCGTTCGCGCGGGTCACTGCCCGACGTGTTGATGGGCAGATCGTCTACACGATTGTGTCCATCTCGCAGGTCGGCGGTGCCGGCGGTGTCGGCGGCAATGCCACCACGCTCGGCGACGGCGGTTCCGGCGGCGACGGCGGCGCGGGCGGCAGCATGTCGGGGAACAGCAACGGTATCGTCGCCGGCCGAGACGGCGGGGTCGGCGGGGTCGGCGGCAACGGGGCCGGCGAGGGCGGTAACGGCGGCGACGGCGGCAACGGCGGCGCCGGCGGCGGCACCAACGCCGCCGGCAATAGCGTGGACAGCAACCTGGGCAATGGTGGCGCCGGTGGTGACGGCGGCCTCGGCGGCGTCAATGGCGCCGGCGGCGACGGCGGTAACGGCGGCGGTGGCGGCACCTACTCCACCGGCATCGGCGGCACCGGCGGATCTGGCGGTGCCGGTGGCACCGGTACCAACGGCGGCCACGGTGGTGGTGGCGGCGGTGGCGGCGGTGGCGGTGCCGGCAACCACCAGGGGAACCCGGATACCACCATCGTCTTCGGCCACGGCGGCGCCGGCGGTTCCGGCGGTGCCGGTGGTGATGCCGATGGTGCCGGCGTGATCGGCGGTGCTGGCGGAACCGGTGGCGCCGGTGGTATCGGGGTGGGCGTCGGCACCGGCCCCGTCTCGATCGGCGTCGGTGGCACCGGCGGTGCGGGCGGCGCCGGTGGCGTGGTAGGCCCGAACGGTGACGGATCCGGTGGCACCGGTGGCACCGGCGGCACCGGCACCAATGGTGCGACCGGCGGGGACGCTGACGACGGCACCGCCGGCCAGCCCGACGGCACCCCCGGAACCACGGGGGGTAACGGCCAGAACAATCCGTAGCGCCCACAACGGCGGCCACCATCCGGACTCCGGTCCGGATGGTGGCCGCCATTTGGCATGATTTCGCTGGGTGGACGACAGGGAGCGCGGACCATGACAGGCGAACCGAGAACACAGCCGACCGGCCTGGCCAAGGTTTTGATGCCGGTGCCCGACCCACATCCCGACGTGTTCGACCGGCAGTGGCCGCTGCGGGTCGCCGACATCGACCGGCTGGGCCGCCTGCGGATGGACGCGGCCGCCCGGCATATCCAGGACATCGGCCAAGACCAGTTGCGCCAGATGGGATATGAGGCCACCCACCCCCTGTGGATCGTCCGGCGCACCATGATGGACCTGATCCGCCCTATCGAGTTCCAGGACCTATTGCGGGTGCGCCGCTGGTGCTCGGGCGCCTCCAACCGCTGGTGTGAGATGCGCGTGCGGATCGACGGGAAACGCAAGGGTGGCTTGGTCGAGGCCGAATCGTTCTGGATCAACATCAACCGGGAGACCCAGGGGCCGGCGCGGATGTCGGACGATTTCCTGGCCGCGCTGATGCGCACCACCACCGTCGACCGGCTGCGCTGGAAGGCCTACTTGAAGGCCGGTGGCCGTGAGGACGCGGACGAGATCCACGAGTACCCGATCCGGGTCACCGACATCGACCTGTTCGACCACATGAACAACTCGGTGTACTGGAGCGTGGTCGAGGACTACCTGTCGAGTTATCCCGAGCTGCTCGCGGCGCCGCTGCGGGTCACGCTGGAACACGACGCGGCCATCGCGCTGGGCGACAAACTAGAGATCGTCTCCCACGTTCACCCGGCTGGATCGACCGACAGGTTCGGGCCCGACTTGGTCGATCGCACTGTTAGAACGCTCACATACCTGGTGGGCGAAGAGGTCAAAGCCCTCGTCGCGATCTTCCCGCTGTAACACGTTCTAGTCAGTACGGGCGTACTGCTGAAACATGCGTTGACCTGTGTGGATATGTTACCGGCCGGTAGCTTTTTCGGCCGGTGTCGCGACAGGGCCTCCTCGCTATTCTTCGCAAACTTCGCATAACGTTCGTACTGTTTGGCCAAACTTGGCAATGAAATCCGGTGGACCTGGGCTGATGTGGTGTGTCAATGTCTTGTTAACACACCAGTGAATCCGTCGGGGTGTTGGCAAGTCCGATAAGCGGCCCGGCGATCGCGCGAACACGAAGGAGCCGCCATGTCGACCGTTGGTACGCCGAAGAGCCCGGAGCAGATCCAGCACGACTGGGACCACAACCCGCGTTGGAAGGGTGTCAGCCGCACCTACACCGCCGAGGATGTCGTCGCGCTCCAGGGCCACGTCGTCGAGGAGCACACCCTGGCCCGTCGTGGCGCCGAGGTGCTGTGGGAGCAGCTGCACGACTTGGACTACATCAACGCCCTGGGTGCGCTGACCGGCAACATGGCCGTCCAGCAGGTTCGGGCCGGCCTGAAGGCCATCTACCTGTCCGGGTGGCAGGTCGCCGGTGACGCCAACCTGTCCGGCCACACCTACCCCGACCAGAGCCTCTACCCGGCCAACTCGGTGCCGCAGGTGGTGCGCCGGATCAACAACGCGCTGCTGCGCGCCGACGAGATCGCCAAGGTCGAGGGCGACACCTCGGTGGACAACTGGCTGGCCCCGATCGTGGCCGACGGCGAGGCCGGCTTCGGTGGCGCGCTCAACGTCTACGAGCTGCAGAAGGCGATGATCGCCGCCGGTGTCGCGGGTTCGCACTGGGAGGACCAGTTGGCCTCGGAGAAGAAGTGTGGCCACCTGGGCGGCAAGGTGCTGATCCCCACCCAGCAGCACATCCGCACCCTGACCTCGGCCCGTCTGGCCGCTGACGTCGCCGACGTGCCCACCGTGGTGATCGCCCGGACCGACGCCGAGGCCGCCACCCTGATCACCTCCGACGTGGACGAGCGGGACCAGCCGTTCATCACCGGCGAGCGCACGAAGGAAGGCTTCTTCTACACCAAGAACGGCCTGGAGCCCTGCATCGCCCGCGCCAAGGCCTACGCCCCGTACGCCGACCTGATCTGGATGGAGACCGGTACTCCGGACCTGGAGCTGGCCCGCAAGTTCGCCGAGGGCGTCAAGTCTGAGTTCCCGGACCAGATGCTGGCCTACAACTGCTCGCCGTCGTTCAACTGGAAGCAGCACCTGGACGACGCGACCATCGCCAAGTTCCAGAACGAGCTGGGCGCCATGGGCTTCAAGTTCCAGTTCATCACCCTGGCCGGCTTCCACGCCCTGAACTACTCGATGTTCGATCTGGCCCACGGCTACGCCCGCAAGCAGATGAGCGCCTATGTCGAGCTGCAGGAGCGCGAGTTCGCCGCCGAGGAGCGGGGCTACACCGCCACCAAGCACCAGCGCGAGGTCGGTGCCGGCTACTTCGACCGGATCGCCACCACCGTGGACCCGACCTCGTCGACCACGGCACTGGCCGGCTCGACCGAAGAGGGCCAGTTCCACTAGGCCACTGACCTTGCCGCGAGCGTGCGCAGTTGTACGCCCTGACACGGCGTGTCGACGTACAGACACGCACGCTCGCGCCAAGGAAGCCAGGGAAGAGGTTTCCCGCGGTGGAAGTCGGATTGCGCCGCGGGGGAGTTGACAGCACAGGCCCCGCCCAGCCAGCCTGGGCGGGGCCTGTTGCTGCCGTTGACTGAAAGGGAGACCGTGTCGATCCAACGAGTAGGTGTCATCGGAGCCGGGCAGATGGGCGCCGGAATCGCCGAAGTGTCTGCGCGTGCCGGCGTTGGGGTGAAGGTCTTCGAGACCACTGACGCACTGGTCACCGCGGGCAGAAACCGGATCGTCAAGTCGCTGGAGCGCGGCGTGAGCGCGGGCAAGATCACCGAACGCGAGCGCGACGACGCGCTCGCGAACCTGACCTTCACCACCGACCTGGGCGACCTGGCGGATCGCCAGCTGGTCATCGAGGCCGTCATCGAAGACGACACCGTCAAGTCGAAGATCTTCGCCGAGCTGGACCGGGTGATCACCGACCCGGACGCCGTGCTCGCGTCGAACACCTCGTCCATCCCGATCATGAAGATCGCCGCCGCCACGGCGAACCCGCAGCGGGTGCTGGGTCTGCACTTCTTCAACCCGGTTCCGGTGCTGCCGCTGGTCGAGCTGGTCAGCACGCTGGTCACCGACCCCGCCGCCGCCGACCGCACCGAGGAGTTCGCCAGCGCGGTGCTGGGCAAGCAGGTGGTGCGCTGCTCGGACCGGTCCGGCTTCGTGGTGAACGCCCTGCTGGTGCCCTACCTGCTGTCGGCGGTCCGCATGCTCGAGTCCGGATTCGCCACCGTCGAGGACATCGACAAGGCCATCGTCGCCGGCCTGTCGCACCCGATGGGACCGCTGCGGCTGTCCGACCTGGTCGGCCTGGACACGCTGAAGCTGATCGCGGACAAGATGTACGAGGAGTTCAAGGAGCCGCTCTACGCCGCGCCGCCGCTGCTGCTGCGCATGGTCGAGGCCGGCCAGCTGGGCAAGAAGTCCGGCCGGGGCTTCTACACCTACTGATCCGTTAGTGCGTGGGGCTCACGCCGAACGCGAACCAGCAGGGCTTGCCCTCCATGGGTGAGTCGAACGGCGACGCGGTGCGGGTCAAGCCGCTCGGCGGTATGAGCGTGGGAACCCCGTTGAAGATGACGCAGGCCGAGTTGGTGATCAGGTCCTGTGGTGGCCGGTCACCGGGCGGGTTGTTCTGACCGTTCTGGCCGGCGGCGCGGGCTGCCTGGTCGGCGGCGTTCTGGGCCTCGCCGATGGCCCGATTGGCGATACCGGGGCCGCACGCCTGCGGGTCCTGCGGTTGTTGGCCCTGGTCGCCGCTGGCGCAGGCATCCTGCCCTTGCCCGGGCGGCTGTTCCGGGTCGTCCGCGCTGGCCAGGGGCGGACAGCTGATGAATGCTCCGGCAGCGATCAGTGCCGACAAGACCGCCCTGGCGGCCAGTCGGTAGTCCGTTGTGGCCATGGTGAGGCACCTGCCTTCCGCATAGGGCATCGCGTCACAACTGGTCGGTTCAGACGACCCGCTTGCGACGGTAGGAGCTTCGGTCCCGGAGAGATACAGGGATTTCCCTGGTAATTGACGGTGCCTCATGGCGAGGCAAGGTCAGCGGGCAGACCGCGCCTACGCCTCGGCCGTTCGTCGCCAGGGCAGCACGGGCGACGGGTGCGGGCCGGCGTTGAACTTCTCCAGTGACCCGCCTACCTCGACGATGCCGTACAACGCGCTCCAGGCGAACATGGTCAGGTAGTCGATCAACTCGTCAGCGGTCATCCGCGGGCCCAGCAGCCAGGAGTGGGTGGCCAGCTGCACAGCGCCGACGATCATGTAGGACCACGGCTCGACACCGCCGGTGTCCATCCCGGCCTGGTTCATCCGGATCCGCAGCATCACCGCGAGCATCCGGGCGATGATCCGCTCGGAGTCGGCGATCACCTTGCTCTTCGCCGCGGAGCTGTTGGCCATCACGAACCGGTACGGCTCGGGCTCGGAGGCGACGGTGTCGACATACACCCGGATGATTTCGCGGGTCAGGTCGAAGCCGTCCAGATTCGACGAGAGTGCCTTGGTCATATTCGGGATCAGCGTGGTCTGCGTGAAGCGCATCATCACCGCGGTGGTGAGGTCGTTCTTGTCGACGAAATACCGGTACAAGACCGTCTTGGACACGCCGATCTCCGCGGCGATCTCATCCATGCTCACGTACTGGCCGCGGCGCCGGATCGCCTCGATCGTTCCGTCGATCAGGTCGTTCCGGCGCTCGACCTTGTGCTGGTGCCAACGCCGCTTACGACCGTCGGTCTTGGCGGCACCGGTCCGGAGCTGATTTGCCACCATTGCCGATTCCCATTCGCTAGACGCTATAGATAATACGGGCCCGTACAGCAAACTTTGTGGACTGGTAACAGTTACCGGGGGTCTCGACAGTGGATGATGGTGGGGTGGTGCATCCAGAGAACCAGTCGAGTTGGCCGGGTGCCGCGCAAACCGTGCAGTCGTTGGCGGAGTCGTTCGCCGGCGCCGATCCGGGCGCGGACGCGGTTCGGTTGCGTGATCTGCGCCGGATGAAAGTGGTGGCGCTGAGCTTCCTGCTCGGCGCCACTGTGGTCTTCCTCCTGTGCCGGTGGGCGCAGGCGGACGGGCTGGCTCCCGCGTGGGTGGGCTACGTCGGCGCCGCCGCCGAGGCCGGCATGGTGGGTGCGCTGGCGGACTGGTTCGCGGTCACCGCACTGTTCAAGCACCCGCTGGGTATACCTATCCCGCACACCGCGATCATCAAGCGCAAGAAGGACCAGCTCGGGGAGGGGTTGGGCACCTTCGTGCGGGAAAACTTCCTGTCGCCGCCGGTGATCGAGACCAAGCTGCGTGACGCGCAGGTCGCCGGCCGGGTGGGTAAGTGGCTCTCGGAGCCGGCGCATGCCGAGCGGGTGGCCGCCGAGACCGCGACCGTGCTGCGGGTCCTGATCGAGATGCTGCGCGACGACGACGTCCAGGAGGTGATCGACCGGATGATCGTGCAGCGCATCGCCGAGCCGCACTGGGGTCCGCCGGTCGGCCGGGTGCTGGGCTCCCTACTGGCGGAGAACCGGCAGGAGGCGCTGATCCAGCTGCTGGCCGACCGGGCCTTCCAGTGGTCGCTCAACGCCGGTGAAGTCATCCAGCGGGTGGTGGAGCGCGACTCGCCGACCTGGTCGCCGCGGTTCGTCGACCACCTCGTCGGGGACCGCATCCACCGTGAATTGATGGACTTCACCGACAAGGTGCGCCGTAATCCTGATCACGAATTGCGGCGCAGTGCGACCCGGTTTCTGTTCGAGTTCGCCGACGATCTGCAGCACGACCAGGCGACCATCGCGAAGGCCGATGCGGTCAAGGAGCAGTTGATGGCCCGCGAGGAGGTCGCCAATGCCGCGGCGACGGCCTGGCGGACGCTCAAGCGGCTGGTGCTCGAGGGTGTCGACGATCCGTCCAGCGCGCTGCGGACCCGGGTGGCCTCGACGGTGGTTCAGGTCGGAGAGTCGTTGCGCGACAAGGCCGAACTGCGCGACAAGGTCGACAATTGGATCGTGCGGGCGGCGCAACACCTGGTGGGCCATTACGGGGTGGAGATCACCGCGATCATCACCGAGACCATCGAGCGCTGGGATGCCGCCGAGGCGAGCCGGCGCATCGAACTGCACGTGGGGCGGGACTTGCAGTTCATCCGGATCAACGGGACCGTGGTCGGCGCGTTGGCCGGCCTGGCGATCTACGCCATAGCTCAACTTATGTTCTGACCTGCGCTAGCAAGTGCTTGCAAAAGTTAGCACTGGGCCGTATCGTGGCACGTGTCAGCAGTCGCCAGTCCACGAAAGGGGTCACCGGTGTCGCAGGATGACAAGCTCACCGCAGTGGTCTCCACGGCTGCGGCGGATATCGGTAGTTTCATCCGGTCCCAGCGCGAAGCCGCGCAGGTGTCCATGCGCCAGCTGGCCGACAAGGCCGGCGTCAGCAACCCGTATCTGAGCCAGATCGAACGTGGACTGCGCAAGCCTTCCGCTGACGTCCTCAACCAGATCGCCAAGGCCCTAAGGGTTTCCGCCGAGGTGCTCTACGTCCGGGCGGGAATTTTGGAGCCGAGCGAGAAGAGCGAGGTCCGTGACGCCGTCATTGGCGATGCAGCGATCACGGAACGGCAAAAGCAGGTTCTGCTCGACATCTACACCTCCTTCGTCCAGCAGAACGAAGCCGACGGTGAGGAGACGCCAGCTGACTGATCCTCTGTCGTTCTCCTGACCGAATTACCTACGCACGATTTCAACCCGAAAGGAACCCGACATGGCCGAGAACCCGACCATCGAAGAACTGAAGGCCCCCCTGCTCGCCGCGCTCGGCGCCGCCGACCTGGCGCTGGCCACCGTGAACGACCTCGTCGCCAACCTGCGCGATCGCGCCGGCGAAGCCCGCGAAGACGCCAGCACCCGGGTCGAGGAGAGCCGCGCTCGCCTGAACAAGCTGCAGGAAGAGCTGCCCGAGCAGCTCGCCGAGCTGCGGGAGCGCTTCACCGCCGACGAGCTGCGCAAGGCCGCCGAGGGCTACGTGGAGGCTGCCAGCGACCGGTACAACGACCTGGTGGCGCGCGGTGAGGCCGCCCTGGTGCGGCTGCGCAGCCAGTCCGGTCTGGACGACGCCTCGGCGCAGGTGGAGGGCTACGTCGACCAGGCCGTCGAGCTGACCCAGGAGGTGCTGGGCAACGTCGCGTCGCAGACCCGCGAGGTCGGCGAGCGCGCCGCCAAGCTGGTCGGCATCGAGCTGCCCAAGAAGGACGAACCCGCGCCCGCCCCGGCCAAGAAGGCTCCGGCCGCCAAGAAGGCCCCGGCTAAGAAGGCTCCGGCTAAGAAGGCTCCGGCTGCCAAGAAGGCTCCGGCCAAGAAGGTCACCCAGAAGTAGTCGCAGTTCGACGCCCGGGACGGTGCCCGCCTAGGCTTGCAGCGTGATCGCTGCGAACCTGGTGGGTACCGTCCTTGGCGTTTTGCAGATCGCCGTCTTCGCGACGTCGGTGTACGCCTTCGTCCACGCGGCGATGCAACGTTCCGACGCTTATACCGCCGCCGACAAGCTCACCAAGCCGGTCTGGCTGGTGATCCTCGGGGTGTGCGGGCTGCTGGCATTGGTGTTGCAGGTGATGGGGATGGCGATCGCGGCCTGCGCGGCCGGGGTCTACCTGGTGGACGTGCGGCCCCGACTCCTTGAGGTCCAAGGCAAGTCCCACTAGCCCCATGCCGCGTGCGTTCGTCCTTGCCGCCTTGGGTGCCGCGGCCGCGGTGCTGAGTGCGGTGCCGGCAACCGCCGAGACCGGGATGTTCGGCTATGTCGACCACACCGAGTGGGTCAGCTACGACGGCCAGTCGAGCCTGCGGGTGTACCCGACCCCCGCTGCGCGGGCGGCGGCGCTGCGGCTCGACACCGACGCCGCGGGTGAACAGGCTTGGCGAGAGGTGCTCGCCAGCGCTCCCGATGCCGATACCCCCGGCATGCGCGACCAATTCCTCTGCCACTTCAGCTATGCCGAGTTCGCCCGACCCGGCAAGACCAGCTGGAATCTAGAGCCGTGGCGCCCTGTCGTCGACGGCGCGACCATGCTCGAATCCGGATGCAATCCGGGTGCCGCCGAGGAGGCTTTCTGATGCCCACCACCCGATGGGACCGCAACCAGGTAGCCAAACTGGTCGACCACACCCTGCTCAAACCCGAAGCCACCGCGGCCCAGGTCGCGGCCGTCGTCGCCGAAGCCGCCGAACTCGGTGTCGCGGCGGTCTGCGTATCGCCATCGACGGTGGCCATAGCGGCTGGGGCCAACCCCTCCGGCGTCCCGATCGCCGCGGTTGCCGGCTTCCCGTCCGGCAAGCATCTGCCGGTGGTCAAAGCCCAGGAGGCGGCACTGGCCGCCGCGGACGGGGCGGCCGAGATCGACATGGTCATCGACGTCGGTGCGGCACTGGCAGGTGATTTTGCCGCGGTGGGCGCCGACATCGCGACCGTGCGCGCCGCGGTGCCCCAGGCGGTGCTCAAGGTGATCGTCGAATCCGCCGCGCTGCTGGAATTCGCCGGCGACGTGGCTCTGATCGCTGCCTGCCGGGCCGCCGAAGACGCCGGAGCGGATTTCGTGAAGACCTCCACCGGATTCCATCCGTCCGGCGGGGCAAGCGTGCACGCGGTGTCGCTGATGGCCGACACGGTCGGCGGCCGGTTGGGGGTCAAGGCCAGCGGCGGTATCCGCACAGCGGCGGACGCGCTGGCCATGATCGATGCCGGGGCGACTCGGCTGGGGTTGTCCGGCACGCGGGCGGTGCTCGACGGCCTGGGGTAGTGCGCCTGGGTGACTACCCAAGCAGGCAGACCGCCGATAGCCTTTGCGGCTATGCCCGATGTGCGTGGTGCGTTCGCCGACGCCGCGCGTGTGCGCGAGCAGGATCTGGTGCAGCGGCTCGCCACCGCGGCCGAGGTGGATCGGACTTTCGCCGAGGCGCTGGGTGGAGCCTGCCGAAAGGCGGCGTGGGGGCGCCGGCGCCTGGACGCCATTGAGGTCGAGATCAGCGACGTCCTGGCCCGACAAGGCGTACTGGGCTTGGACACCCCCGCGGGTGCTCGGCAGTTCCAGGCCTTCCTGGCAACCAAGGCCAGGCAGATCCACCGGGTGGTGGACGAGGTTTCCGTCGACAGCACGCGCAGGACAGCGATGCTGCAGTCGCTGCGGTATCCGATGGGCGACGCTCCGCCCCTTGGGCCCCCGATCGATACGCTCGGCGGCCAACACCGGTGGACCGACAAAGATCTCTACCCTCATGACCCGAGCGCCGCGGACGTGAAGCAGGACAGCGTCGGGGACTGCTATCTGGACGCCACCATGGGCGCCATTGCTAACGCCAACCCGCAGTGGATCAAAGACCGCATTCAATTCGACGACCAGACGGGGACTTTCGACGTCACCCTCTGGGATGGGCAGGAGTGGAAGCACATCGGCGTCATGCAGGCCGATATCGACACCGACATCAAACACAACGGTGCAAGCTGGCTCGACAACGGCCGGCCCGACGCGGCGCTGTGGCCAACTGTGTTGGAGTCGGCGTACGCGAAACTCAAATATCCGGACCGGGATCTCGCCGACGCCCTCGGCAACGACGTGGGGATCGGGCAGGGCGGCTATGCCAAGGATGCGTTGGAGGCGCTGACCGGCAACCGCGGCACCGTCATCAATCCGGAGGCCGTCTGGTTCACCAATCAGCATATCGACCAAGCGATTTCCGGGGCATTGGCCGATCATCAGCCCGTCACGATCTCGACGACGCCCGAGGGAGCACCGCTGGCACAGAGCCATGTGTATGTGGTCGAAGGCATCAGCGGTACGGGCAGCGACGCCATGGTGACGCTGCGGAACCCGTGGGAAACCAATATCGGCACGCCGATCGACACCCCCGATGCGCTGGTCACCGTCCGGCTCGGCGACCTGATCGGGTCCGGGCTGCCCGGACCCCTCGGTACGCACCCGATGTCGGGCGTCAACATCGGTTCACTCGGATGAAGGCAAGGGCGATGGTGATAAGCGCAGCGGTGGTCGTGGGAGCCGTCACGGTCCTTGCCGGATATGCCTTCTGGCAGTACCGAAGTGCTGCGCCCCCCGCGCTGGGTGACATTCGGGTGTACGCCCAGAGCGCCGACATTCCCGTCACATCGGTGCCCGATCACGTCGGCGCCGAGAAGCAGTTGCGCGAATTCGCCGACGGCATATCGCCCGGCTACCGGGTGGCCGACGAACGGTTTCTCGCTTCCGGGGGCCCACTCGTGTGGGATGCGTTGCGGCACTTCGTCGGGCCGGACCTCGCGCCGTCCGGCTACGCGCTGACGGCGGACGGTTTCTCTACCGACTTCGCCATCGAATACAGCGTGTACGGACACAACGGCGGGCTTCGGCGTTGGTTCAACGACGACCTGATCCTGGTCGCGGGATTCAACCGCACCCCGGTGACGGCCGCAACAGGCACTGACGCCCATCTCTACGGGTATTTCCGCCTCACGCGCATCTGAGTCCGCGGCTACCAGAACGCCAGTCAGATCCCGATGATGTCGGGCTTCAGCGCATAGCCGATTCCCAGGAGGGTGTCCCTGTCCCGGCGACTGACGCCGTTTTCTTCCAACGCAGTGAGGATGTCGTCGAGGGCTTCCATGAACTCGTCAGGATGAATGTTCATACCCCGATGAGCCTCGGCCATCGACATGCCGGTATAGACCTCACGGCCCCCGGCCGCCGAGCACAGGAGTTCCGTCAGAAGACGCTCCAACTCAGCGTCGCTTCTCTTGGCATGGCTGTAGCGCCGATTCAGAACGGGGTTTGCGTGATGCAGACGCAGTATGTCCCTGGATAGCGCGGCGATTCCGTCGCGGCCGCCGAGCCGATCGTAAAGAGTGTCGGCGTTGTCGTTCATTGCTCTGCTCCTAGCTGCTGGACCGCATTCACAACTCTGCGGTGACGAACTGCGCGCGTCCATACCCGAAGCTCCAGTCCGCGTCGGAGTTCTCCACGATCGATACCACGACGTCCGCCGGATCGACGCCGGCATGTTCATGCAGCTCTCGAACCAAATCCGCATAGAACGCCAGCTTTGCCACTTGGCTGCGCGGACGGCTGACGACAGTGACGACGACGACCTTGTCGGTGCGGTCGATTCCGAGGCCGGTGTCCTGCACGATGAGTCGCCCGGGCTGGTGTTCTTGCACGATCTGATAGCGATCACGCTCGGGTACCTCGAAGGCCGAGACCACGGCGCGGTGAGCGGCGTCGAGCAGTGCCGAGATCTCTTGATCACTGCGGCCCTGGAGAAGATCGAATCGAATCAGCGGCATGTTCCTGCCCCCCGGCTCAATATCTGCTCGGCCTCGGTGACGATGCCGAGCACGATTTCCCCGGCCGTACGTACGCTGTGGATCAGGCCTACGGATTCTCCGATGTGCACACTGGCGATACTGAAATCGTCTTCTGCCACTGCATCTTTGAAGCTGTCGCGCAGTTCCGGCATTTCAGCGGCAAGGGAGTCCTCCTTGCCGTGCCAGGTATCGATGAAACCATTGCGGACGAGTCGACCGGTGTACTCGGTCGGCCACGCGAGTTCTCGCGCCACGTCGTACACCCGTGTGCGGACCGTGTGGTCGCCATCGGTGGCTAGGACGAGTTCGCGTGCCGCATCGGAGACGAGGGACTCTCTACTGGCGACGAACCGGCTGCCGACGACTACCCCATCGGCACCCAATGCCAGGGCGGCGGCCAACCCCCGCCCGTCGGCCACTCCGCCCGCTGCGAGCACGGGCACGCCGCTGCCGGCGGCGAGGTCGACCACTTCGGGAACCAGCGTGAAGGTAGAGCGGCGGTTACCGCCGTGGCCGCCGGCCTCGGTGCCCTGAGCAACCAGGACGTCGGCACCGGCCTCGAGTGCGTCGCGCGCCTGACGCAGTGTCTGCACCTGGCAGATGGCCGGAGTCTGCGCCGCGTGAATCGTAGCTATGAACGGAACGGGGTCGGCATAGGAAAGCCACACCGCCGCGGGCCGGTGTGCCAGCGCTGCGTCCAGCAACGCCGCATCGGACCGCAGTGTCCACGTGATGAAGCCGATTCCCACTGAAGCGCCGTTGGTGAGAGCCAGTTCTCGTTGTAACCCATCAATCCCGCCGTAGCCCGCGGTCACAATGCCCAGGCCGCCGGCTTGTGAAACGGCCTTGGCCAACTCGCCGCCGGCGGCACCCGACATGGGGGCCAACACGACGGGGTGATCGATTCCGAACATCGTGGTGAGTGGTGTCGTGCGCACGGCGTGCCTCCTATGGCTGTCGTTGCTCTATCAGTGGTCGAGTGACTCCGTGGAATCGGACATAGCCAGAGACGGGCTCTCTGCTTCGAGGGAACTTGTTCACCGGATGCCCGGCATCGGCGTACCCGACCGATACCCCGCAGTACAGGCTTCGGTTGCCGGGCCAGTCCAACAGTGCTGCGACGGTGGGCGCGTATTCGGCCCAATTAGCTTGCGCGCAACTGTCGAGGCCCGCGTCACGCAGTAGCAGCATGATCGTTTGCAGGTATATACCCAGATCAGCCCACTGAAAGGGGCCGCTCTCACGATCTAGCGACAAGATGAGGCCGATCGGTGCGTCGAAGAACCGCAGGTTCTTCTCGAGGAATCGACGCCGGCCCCCGGTGTCACCGCGTTCGACGCCCCATGCGCCATAGACTTTGGCGCCCAGTGCAAAACGTCGATCTGGCCACGCGCCGTGTCTGGGGAAGATGTCGTATTCGACATCGTCTGTCTCGGTGCGGGCATGAAAGCGCCGCGTCATGGCTGCGGTGAACTGCTGAAGCGCCGGGCCGCTGAGTACGTCGACATACTGAGGCTGAAAATTCGCGTTCGATGGTGCCGCCTTAGCGGCGTCGAGTACCTCGTCCACAAGGTGCAGCGACACGGGGCGGGGCAGGAATGCGCGCACCGAACGTCGTCCCGTCACCGCTTCGCGCACACGCATGGCTGCCTCGATTCCCGCAGACTGTAACTACTGGTATGTACAATACATGGCATGGACACCCGCGAAAAGTTGGTCGAGGCGACTAGGGAGTTGCTCTGGGCCCGCGGCTATACCGCCACCAGCCCTAAGGCCATCCTGACCGCTGCCGGCGTGGGTCAGGGCAGCATGTATCACCACTTCGAAGGCAAGGAGGCGTTGGCCATCGAGGCCATTCGGGTCAACGGTGCCGAGTTGCGAGCCCTGATTGAGGCGGACGTGACGATCCCCGGGACGGCGGTAGACCGTATCGAGCGCTATCTGCTCAAGTGTCGGGATGTGTTGAAAGGATGCCGATTCGGCAGGATTGCGCAAGATCCGCATGTGATCGAGTCGCCGGCGTTGCGGGCCGAAGTCGATGAGATGTTTCGGTGGATGTGTGCCCGACTTACGCAGGTCATCGCCCAGGGGCAATCCGACGGAGATGTTCCGGCCGACATCGATGCCAAGGACCTCGGTGCGATGGTTGTGGCCGTCGTGGAGGGCGGCTATGTCCTTGCCCGCGCCCGCAACGATCCTGACGCGTTCGCCTCCGCGGCCCGCGGGGCAGTCGGCCTGTTACGCCGGATCGGCGGTACTTAGAGCGAGTCGAAGCACTGACTCGACGACGACCCCTGCTCGATGGCGGCATTCTGGGTCGAGAATTTCACCACCACACCGGAATCGGTGACTTGCACGCTGTCGAGGTGGATGCCCAGCGGAAGATCATTCGTCACTTTCGCGGTGAGTTCATCGAGGCGGCGCTGCACGGTGTCGGTGTCCAGATCATGGCCCAGCGCCTCCAGGTCGACCACCTGTAGCGACAGCCCGTTGTTCACCAGCTGTGGCTTGACGGTCGCCTTGTTGAGCAGGCCCTTGAGTTGGACGGTGCCGGCACCCGGATCGGCGGTGACACTGCCGGTGACGATGCTGCCGATCATCGGGACCACGTCTTGAATCGACTGCTTGATGCCGTCGGCCGGCCAGGTGATGGTGCCGTCCAGTGACCCGATGGTGCCCTTGGAGTCTGATGCGCCCGCGCCCTTGTTCAGCTTGACGTTGCGGATGTCCAGGTCGAGCTGCATGCCCTTGGCCTGCCGGATCTGGTTGCCTGCGGTCTTGACCGAGATGTGGGAGTACTCGCCGTTGAAGTACTGGGCCAGCACTGGGGGAGTGGTCCCGAAGGACACGGTGGCGCTGTCCTGCGCTTCGCATTGGACGGCGTCGGCCACCAAGGTGTTCGCGCGGTGGCGGGCGTAAAGCTCACCGCCGAGCATTCCTACCAGTGCTATTGCGAGCACCGCGGTCAAGGCCAGCATGATCGCCGGCAGGCCGGAAAACCGATGTGTGGGTCCGGGTGCGCTCATTGTGCAAGGTTACAGATGCGCGAAGCAGGGGTCATCCGTCCGCGGAATCGAGGCGTTGCGAGTGGAGAACCGCGCCACCACGCCGGTGTCGGTGACCTCAATGCCGTCGGCGCGTAGACCGAGTGGATAACGCTTCGTCAGCTCCGTGGCGAACCTGTCCAACTCGGGCTGCAGCGACTCGCGGGGCAGGGTCAGGGCGCCCAGCCCGGTCAGCTTCTGCACCTGCAGGGACAGGCCCCCGTTGACGACTTCGGGTTTGACCACAACGGTGGCCAGACCGAATGCACCCCGCAGCTCCACGGTGCCGTCGGCCGCGTTGGTCTTGAGGTCCGAGACCAGGTTGCCCAGGATCGGCACCATGTTCTGGACGGTCTCTTTGATGCCGGCCGACGGCCAGGTCAACGTCGCCTGCAGGGAACCGATGGTGCCCCGCGAGTCGCCGCTGCCGTGCAGATCGACATCGGAGATGCTCAAGTCGGCCGTCATCTGCTTGGCGTCTTTGACCTGATTGCCCGCGGTGTGGATGGAGATGTTGGTGTAGTTGCCGGTGATGTGCTGCCACAGGAACGGCGGTGTCACGCCGAACGAGGCACTCGCCTTGTCGTTCACCACGCACTCGGTTGCCTTGGCCACCTTGCTGTCGCCGATACGGCGAGCGATCAGCTCGGCGCCGATCAACCCGGCCAGCGCCAGCGCGATCACTGTCACCAAAATCAGGACCAGGGCCAGCGGGTCACGCAGTACCGAAGCCGACCGCGACGGGGCGGCCGGGGCTTCGATCACGGTGGTGGGCGCCTCGCCGGCAGGTGCCGGAGCCGGCTGCGGCACCGGGTCGGTGGGCGGCGGCACGGCGCCTTGCGCGGGGGCCGGGGCCTGCGGCGGCACCGGAGGTTGTACAGGTGCCGCGGGAATCCGGGTGGTCGGCTCTTCACGCCCGCCCGCCGGCATCTGCTGGGTGGGCGAGGCGGACGGTTCCGGCGGACGGGGCGGCGTAGCGCCGCCTTGGGGTTCGGGCTGGCCGGTGGGGCGAGCCCAGGGTGACTCGTCTTGGGGAGGTCCGGGCGGATTGCTCACCCGCGCGATTCTGCCCTACCGACCTGAAGGAAGGCCGCACGATTGCCCAACACGGCCAGCGTCCGGCGGGCGGCGGAGACCGCGTCGAGGTCGACATCGCTGACCAATAGCTGCGGCGCGGCACCGGCTTCGGCGATCACCTCACCCCACGGTGAGGTGATCATGCTGTGGCCCACTCCGGTCGGGGCGCCGGAGAAATCCGCCGGACCGCCCGGGTCGGCCTGCCCGACCGCGACGACGTAGCTGGTCGAATCCAACGCCCGGGCCCGGGTCAACAGCTCCCACTGGGACAGTTTCCCCGGACCGGCACCCCACGAGGCGCCGACCACGATCAGCTCCGCGCCGCGGTCGGCCAGCTCGGTGTACAGCGCCGGGAACCGGATGTCATAGCAGGTCGTTAGTCCGACGCCGACTCCGTCGACATCGATCACTACCGGCTCGAATCCCGGTGCCACCGTGCGTGATTCGGTGAAACCGAAGGCGTCGTACAGGTGGATCTTGTGATAGTGCGTGTCGGTTCCCGGTCCGACGGCCAACAACGTGTTGGTGACGCGTCCATCATCGGCCGGGGTGAACATGCCCGCGACCACGGTGATCTGAGCCCGCGCGGCGACCTCGCGGACCTGCGTGGCCCATGGCCCGTCGAGCCGTTCGGCAACCGGTCCAAGCGGCACCCCGAAACGGCACATCGCCGCCTCCGGGAAAACCACCAGCGACGCCCCCTGCTCGGCGGCCCGCTGGGTGTAATCGGTCACCAGTCGCAGATTCGCGGCAGGGTCGGCGCCGCTGAGTATCTGCGCACACGCAATCCGCATGGATCCAGCCTATTCCGTCGGTGTTGCGCCGCCCTGGCCCAGCCACGTCGCGGTGAACCGCTGCTCGGTGGTCATCAATTCGGCCAGCTGCCCGCCGATGAAGCTTTCGATCTTGCCGCCCACCAGCGGGATATCGACCTGTACCGTCGCGGTCAGTCGCAACTCACAACCCCCGGCCGCCGGCGCCAGCACCGCGTCGCCGGACAGCTTCGCAGGTGCGCCGACGACCTTGCCGGTCACCTGGGCGCGTGCCTTCCCGTCGCGCACCGGACGCCACGTCTCGTGCCGTGCCACGTCCAGGTTGCCGGGATGGAACTGGGCCGCCAGCGCGGGCAACTTCTCCCGGTGAATGCCCTGCGTGGTGGCGACGTCGACGCTGCCATCGGGGCCGACGGTCATCGAATCCAACGCCACGACGTCGGCTCCTGAGTCGGCCAGCCGGGCCCGCCAGTAGTGCTCGTCGGCGAAGACGGCGTACACCTGCTCGACGGTTGCCGAGTAGTGCTCGGAGAGCGTGAATGTACGCGGCATAGCTGGTCACGCTACCGTTACCGGCCGTGGCGGGTTCCGAGTTCGCGGGCGCGCGTGTCGCTGAGGCGGTGCCGCTGGCGCCGTTGACCACCCTGCGGGTGGGGCCGGTCGCCCGACGCGTCATCACGTGCACCGATACCGAGCAGATCGTGGCAACGCTGGGCGAACTCAGTGCGGCCGGTGACCGCCCGCTGCTGCTGGCGGGCGGCTCCAACGTGCTGATCGCCGACGACCTCGAGGACCTGACCGCCGTGGTGCTGGCCAATGCCGGCATCACCATCGACGGCAATCTTCTGCGCGTCGAAGCGGGCGCGGTCTGGGACGACGTCGTCGCGTACGCGGTCGCTGCGAACCTGGGCGGGCTGGAGTGCCTGTCGGGCATTCCCGGTTCGGCCGGCGCCACTCCGGTGCAGAACGTCGGGGCCTACGGTGTGGAAGTCGCCGACCGCCTGACCCGGGTTTTGCTGCTGGATCGGCGCACCGGCGAGGTGCGCTGGACACCGGCGGCCGAGTTGGGGCTGGGCTATCGCACCAGTGTGCTCAAGCACTCGGAAGCGGCGGTGGTGCTGGAGGTGGAATTCGAACTGGATGCGGGCGGGCGCAGCGCGCCGTTGCGGTACGGCGAGCTGACCGCTGCGCTGCAGGCCGCCGACGGCGAGCGGGCCGACCCGGCTGCGGTCCGCGCCGCGGTGCTCGCGCTACGGGCGGCAAAGGGCATGGTGCTCGACGCGAGCGATCACGATACCTGGAGTGTGGGCTCGTTCTTTACCAATCCGGTTGTGCCGCAAGATATCTACCGTATCCTGGCTGATCGGGAGAGCGGCTCGGTGCCGCACTGGGACGCCCCCGGCGGAGTGAAATTGGCGGCCGGTTGGCTGGTGGAGCGGTCCGGTTTCGGCAAGGGCTATCCGGGTGATGGGGCGACGGCCCGACTGTCCACGAAACATGCGTTGGCGTTGACCAATCGGGGCGGCGCCACATCGGCCGACATCGTGGGCTTGGCTCGCGTCGTGCGGGACGGGGTGCACGAGGCATTCGGCATCACCTTGCATCCCGAGCCGGTGCTCGTCGGGTGTGCGTTGTAGATCCGGTGTAATCAACGTCGCAGGTGGTCAGGAACCCCGGCCGGTATCTTGGAATGCCGTGACCCTGAACCGGCGACGTGCGTTGGCGGCGCTGGCTGCCGGGGTGGTGGCGCCGACCACGCTGGCGGGATGCTTCGGCCGGTCTGGGCAGGGCGCCGAGAAGGTGCCTCCGTCTGCGCCTGCCCTCACCTTCGAGCCCGCCCTGAAACAGGGAGCCGTGGCCGACGTGCTGCCCACCGCCGCCGTCGCCGTCACGGTTCGCGACGGCTGGTTTCAGCGGGTGGCGCTGACCAGCCCGGCGGGAAAGGTGCTCACCGGAACCTTCAACCGGGAGCGCACGCGCTACACCGTCGCCGAGCCGCTGGGCTATGACTCCGTCTACACCTGGAGCGGGTCGGTGGTGGGCCACGACGGCAACGCGATGCCGGTCAGCGGCACTATCGCCACGGTCGCCCCCCGCGCCGTCATCGACGGCGGCTTTCAGCTGGCCGATGGCCAGACGGTGGGGGTCGCCGCGCCGGTGATCCTGCAGTTCGACGGACCGATCGCCGACAAGGCTGCCGTCGAGCGGGCGCTGACCATCGTCACCGAGCCGCCAGTGGAGGGCAGTTGGGCTTGGTTGCCCGACGAAGTGCAGGGCGCTCGGGTGCACTGGCGCAGCCGCGACTATTTCCCGGCGGGAACCACTGTCCATGTCAGCGCCAAGCTGTACGGCCTGGCGTTCGGCGACGGCGCCTACGGGGCACAGGACATGTCGCTGGACTTCTCTATCGGACGGCGTCAGCTGGTGCGGGCCGAAGTCTCTTCGCACCGCATACAGGTGATCCGCGACGAGGGCGTGATCATGGACTTCCCCTGCAGTTACGGGGAAGCCGACAAGCCGCGCAACGTCACCCGCAACGGCATCCACGTGGTGAGCGAGAAGTACGCGGACTTCTACATGTCCAACCCGGCCGCCGGCTACAGCAACATCCATGAGCGCTGGGCGGTCCGCATCTCCAACAACGGCGAGTTCATCCACGCCAACCCGGCCAGTGCGGGCGCTCAGGGCAACACCAATGTCACCAACGGCTGCATCAACTTGTCGACAGACGACGCTGAGCAGTACTTCCACAGCGCGATCTACGGCGACCCCGTCGAAGTGACCGGCAGCTCGATCGAGCTGTCCTACGCCGACGGGGATATCTGGGACTGGGCGGTGGACTGGGACACCTGGGTCTCGATGTCGGCGTTGTCGAGTTCCGAACCACCCCGGACCTCGCTGCCCCGCACCGCGCCGGCAACTCCCACCGACGCGCCAACACTGTCGGGCACGCCCACGACTACGACGAGTCCGAGTCCGAATCCGAGTCCGCCACCCGGCGGTTAGCCCGGGTCGCAGAAGCCTGGTCGCGGGGACGGATGACGATCTGGTCGAGGTCGACGTGTGGCGGCCGGGAGGCCACGAACCCGATCACCTCGGCGATGTCGGCCGCCGTGAGCGGGGTCAGCCCGGAATAGACGGCGTCGGCCCGCTCCCGGTCCCCGCCGAAACGCACCAGGGAGAACTCGGTGTCCACCATCCCGGGGGCGATCTCGGTGAGCCGCACCGGCTTTCCCAGCAGTTCGCCGCGCAGCGTCCGGTGCAGTGCGCTCTGGGCGTGTTTGGCCGAGGTGTAGCCGGCGCCCCCGTCATAGATCTCGAACGCCGCGATCGAGGTCACCGTGATCACCAGGCCGTCACCGGAGGCGACCAGTTTGGGCAGCAGCGCGCGTGTCACGTGCAGCGTGCCCAGCACGTTGGTCTCCCACATCCAGCGCCAGTGCTCAAGGTCGGCCGCTTCCACCGATGCCAGGCCTTTGGCGCCGCCGGCATTGTTGACCAGCACATTGATCGAACCGGCAACCTGGTCGCATGCCTCGGCCAGTGCACCGACGGCGACCGGGTCAGTGATATCCGTCACTACCGCGGTACCGCCGATCTCCTTGGCCAGTGCGGCGAGCCGATCGGCGCGACGAGCCACCACGATGACGTGAAAACCTTGTCCGGCAAGAGTTCTCGCGGTCGCCTCGCCGATGCCTGAGCTGGCTCCGGTGACCACGGCAATGCGCTGATCGCGCGCAGATGTCGTCATCGCCACAACCTTAGTGATCGTGATAGATTCTCAGCTATGTCTCGCAGTGCCCGCTTTCTGACAGCGGTCTGTCTGGTCGCCCACGGCGCGTGTTGTCGCGCATGTTGCTGCGCCTGACCTGCTGCGAGTAGCGCTCCTTAGGAGAATCCGCCGGGTCGTAGGCGTAAACGGCCCGCATTGGGATTTTTCTCCAGACAAGGACATCGCGTGCGTACTACCTCTCTCACCGCTCACCTGGCCAGCCACCGGAACGGCCGGCTCCGCTCCCACCCGCGCGTGGTAGCCCCGGCCCTGCAACTGGCAGACAGCGCCGGTGCCGAAGTGTTCGCCGCGGTACGCCAGCACGGCCCCGTCGCCCGTGAGGCCATCGCCGGCGCTACCTCGCTGAGCGTCGCCACCGTCAACCGCCAGGTCAGTGCCCTGCTGGAAGCCGGATTGCTGCTGGAACGCGCCGACCTGGCCACTTCCGGGGCGATCGGGCGGCCGCGTCGGCCGGTGGTGGTCAACCACGAACCGTTCCTCACCCTGGGCCTGCACATCGGCGCCAAGACCACCAGCATCGTGGCCACCGACCTGCTCGGCCGCACCCTGGACGTCGTCGAGACTCCGACCCCGAACAATGGGGCGACGCCGGCGCTGGCGTCGCTGGCCGCCAGCGCCAGCCGGTATCTGACCCGCTGGCAAAAGCGCCGGCCGCTGTGGGTCGGGGTGGCGATCGGTGGCGCGGTGGACGGGGCCACCGGTCACGTCGACCACCCGCGGCTGGGCTGGACGGCCGCGCCGGTCGGGCCGGTGCTGGCCGAGGAGCTGGGCCTGCCGGTGTCGGTTGCCTCCCACGTGGACGCGATGGCCGGGGCGGAACTGCTGTTCGGTGTACGGCGGCCGACGGCCAACAGCACCACCAGCCTCTACGTCTACGCCCGGGAAACGGTCGGCTACGCCTTGGTGATCGGCGGACGGGTGCACAGCCCGGCCAGCGGTCCCGGCACCATCGCCGGCCTGCCCGTGTACTCGGAGCTGCTCGGGGGCACCGGGCATCTGGAATCCACCGTCAGCGATGAGGCGGTGCTGGCCGCGGCTCGTCGGCTACGGCTCCTGCCGGAGGGCAGCGGGGCGGTGTCGGCGGCGGTAACCACTCTGGTGCGCGAGGCGCGCGGCGGCGACGAGCGGGCGGTGGCACTGCTGACCGAGCGCGCCCGCGCGCTGGGCGAAGCGGTGGCGCTGTTGCGTGACGTACTCAACCCCGATGACCTGGTGGTCGGCGGGCAGGGATTCACCGAATACCCGGAGGGCATGGCCGAGGTGGAGCGGGCGTTCACGCAGCGTTCGGTGCTGTCGGGACGCAGCCTCCGGGTGACCGCGTTCGGCAACCGGGTCCAGGAAGCCGGTGCCGGAACGGTGTCACTGGGCGGGCTCTACGCCGATCCGGTCGGCGCGATGCGCCGCTCCCGCGGTCCGGTCGCCCGCGTGGTCCCGGACGTGTCCGCCTGATCGGACCTGTAAAGATGGCGGGGTGGGCTATGGCATCGGAGGGGGCGGAGGCATCCGATCCGACGTGCACCGGGTAGCGCTGCTGTCGGTACACACTTCGCCGCTGGCTCAACCCGGCACCGGCGATGCCGGCGGAATGAACGTCTACGTCCTGCAGAGCGCACTACATCTGGCGCGCCGCGGGGTGGCCGTGGAGGTCTTCACCCGCGCCACGTCGTCGGCCGATCCGCCGGTGGCCCACGTCGCGCCCGGCGTGTTGGTGCGCAACGTGGTGGCCGGACCGTTCGAGGGTCTGGACAAGAACGACCTGCCCACTCAGCTGTGCGCGTTCGCCGCCGGGGTGCTGCGCGCCGAGGCGGCCCACGAGCCTGGCTACTACGACGTCGTGCATTCGCACTACTGGCTGTCGGGTCAGGTCGGCTGGTTGGCTGCGGACCGGTGGGCGGTGCCGCTGGTGCACACCGCACACACCCTGGCCGGGGTGAAGAACGCCGCCCTGGCCGCCGGGGACACCCCGGAACCGCCGCTGCGCACGGTCGGTGAGCAGCAGGTCGTCGATGCCGCGGACCGGCTGATCGTCAACACCGACGACGAGGCGCAGCAACTCATCGCACTGCACGAGGCGGACCCGCGCCGGATCGACGTGGCGCACCCGGGCGTCGACCTGCAGGTGTTCCGGCCCGGCGACAAGCTGGTGGCCCGGGAGGCGTTGGAGTTGTCGCCGACCGAACCGATCGTGGCGTTCGTTGGCCGCATCCAGCCCCTCAAGGCGCCCGACGTCCTGCTGCGGGCGGTCGCGAAACTGCCCGGGGTGCGCGTGGTGGTGGCCGGCGGCCCGTCGGGCAGCAGCGGGCTGGCGGCTCCGGGCGGCCTGGTTCGGCTGGCGGCCGAACTGGGTATCAGTGACCGGGTGACGTTCCTGCCGCCGCAGTCCCGCGAGGATCTGGCGACGCTGTTCCAGGCCGCCGACCTGGTGGCGGTGCCCAGTTACTCCGAATCTTTCGGTCTGGTCGCGCTGGAGGCGCAGGCGTGCGGGACGCCGGTGGTCGCCGCGGCCGTCGGTGGATTGCCGGTGGCGGTGCGCGACGGGGTCACCGGGCGACTGGTCGACGGGCACGGGATCGAGGCGTGGGCGAGCGCCCTCGACGAGCTGCTG
This sequence comes from Mycobacterium sp. SMC-14, assembly GCF_046250075.1. NCBI lineage: Bacteria > Bacillati > Actinomycetota > Actinomycetes > Mycobacteriales > Mycobacteriaceae > Mycobacterium > Mycobacterium sp. SMC-14. The sequence continues at coordinate 539,632 of NZ_CP176429.1, forward strand.
CGGCTGAGTTCCGGGCCCCGCGGTTGGGCGATGCGCCGGGCCGCGGTCAGCCATGCGACGCAGTTCTCCTGGGAGCGCACCGTGGACTCCCAGCTGGCCAGCTACACCCAGGCGATCGAAGACTTCGGCTCGGCCCGGGGTGGGCGGATGCGGGTGCTCGGAGCGACGCGCCGGCCCCGCCGCTGGCCGACGCGGCGCGGGGCGCGCGCGTGACTCGGATGGCGACACCGGGCGCCCCGTCGGCGCCGAGTGTGCGGTTTCCGACGCCAGCGCCGGTGTGTTGCCGAGTAAACCGCACACTCGACGCTCGCAGGAGGCAGTGGTGGGAGTGAACCGCGGCGACGTCCAGGAGCTCATCGAGAGGACGCTGCAGGCGGCCGAGCTGACCTACTCGCCGACGCCGGGCTCCCACGGCGGGCTGCCGGGGCTGATCGTGGAACTGCCCGGCGAGCGCAAGCTCAAGACCAACACCATCCTCAGCATCGGCGAGCACTCGGTGCGCGTGGAGGCGTTCGTCTGTCGTCAGCCCGACGAGAACCACGCCGAGGTCTACCGGTACCTGCTCAAGCGCAACCGCCGGCTCTACGGGGTGGCCTACACCTTGGACAACGTCGGCGACATCTACCTGGTCGGCCGGATGGCGCTGACGTCGGTGACCGCCGAGGAGATCGACCGGGTGCTCGGGCAGGTGCTCGAAGCCGTCGACTTCGACTTCAATACGTTGCTGGAGTTGGGATTTGCCACTTCGATCCAGAAGGAATGGGAGTGGCGGGTGTCCACCGGGCAGTCGCTGAAGAACCTGCAGGCGTTCGAGCACCTGATCGACAAGGATGGTGACGTCGCGACGTCGTAGCCAGCCGGCCACCGATCAGTGCAGGGTGACGTCGCGATTCGCGTCGGCTTCGATACGGCGGGCGGCGAACGCCGCGGCTTCGGCCGGCATGCCGTTAGTCGGGTAATCCATATGCCCGAGCGGGAGACCGTCGGTGCCGTCGCAGACGGCGTCATTGTGCGCGCAGTACTCGCGGGTATTGGCCGCGTAGAGCGGGCCGACCCTGACCGGCGGCGCGTCGTAACGCCGGATGAACGTGGCCGAGGGCTTCCCGAACAGGATCACCGCCGCAACGTGGTCGGCCACCACGTCGGGCATCGGTCGCGGTAGATCCGGCACCAGCTCGTCCGGCAACCCGGCCGGCACCGACTGCGCCGTCGCATAACCGGTGACGGCCGCGCCTTGGGAGTAGCCGCCCAGCACGATCTGGGTATCCGGACAGTCCAGCGCCGTCCACTCGATGTGGCTGACCTCGTCGCGGATCCCGGCGATCACGCTTCGGTCGAAATCGAGACCGCTGGACAAGCCGCTGGCGGCGGCGTAGTTGACCGGATACACCACCATCGACCGGTCGGTGAGCTTGGAGCGCAGGGCGTCGACGAATGCCTGCCCGACCTTGCCGACGCCGGGCGGCTCGTCGCTACCACGGGCGAAGACCAGCTCGACGTCGGCGCACGGCTTGGCGGCCGCGTCCGGAGCTGCCACGGTCAGCGGCACCGCCGAGGTCGTCAGCAGTGCGGCGGCGAGGAGGTGGGGGACCGGCCGCAAGCGAGGAAGCTTCACCGCCACACCCCCGATCCCGGTCGCCGGACCTTCCTACGACGGTAACCCGCATTGGTGCCCGTGAGACACTGACGCCCATGTCTGACACTGCCACCCTGGTGCTGCTGCGCCACGGCGAAAGCGAATGGAACGCCAGCAACCAGTTCACCGGCTGGATGGACGTCAACCTGACCGACAAGGGCCGCACCGAAGCGGTCCGCGCCGGCTCGCTGCTGGTCGAGCACGGTCTGGCGCCGGATGTGGTCTACACCTCGCTGCTGCGCCGGGCGATCACCACCGCGAACCTGGCGCTGGACGCCGCTGACCGGCACTGGATCCCGGTGCACCGCACCTGGCGGCTCAACGAGCGCCACTACGGCGCCCTACAGGGCCTGGACAAGGCCGCCACCAAGGCGCGCTACGGCGACGACCAGTTCATGACATGGCGGCGCAGCTACGACACCCCGCCGCCACCGATCGAGGCAGGCAGCCGCTACAGCCAGGACACCGATGCCCGTTATGCCGACATCGGTGGCGGCCCCCTGACCGAATGCCTGGCCGACGTGGTGGCGCGCTTCCTGCCGTACTTCACCGACGTCGTCATCCCAGACCTGCGGTGCGGCAAGACGGTGCTGATCGCGGCGCACGGCAACTCGTTGCGGGCGCTGGTGAAGTACCTCGATCAGATGTCGGATGAGGACGTGGTCGGGCTGAACATTCCGACGGGCATCCCGTTGCGCTACGACTTGGATGCCGACCTGCGCCCGAAGGTTGCCGGCGGCGTCTATCTGGACCCGGAGGCGGCCGCCGCCGGGGCTGCAGCGGTGGCGAGCCAGGGCGCCAAGTAGCGGTTTTAGGCCCGCCCAGTGTGAATACAGGGTGGAGCCCGGGTGAAATCTTCGCGTTGAATTCACATTCGGCGCACGTCACCGTCGAACGCTGGTCAGCTCACGGTGCCGGACTGCGTACGATTTTGCCGTGGCTGCGACCTCGGCGCTGACGCTTGCTGCAGCGTCGGCGATTCCTGCCCTGGCGGCGGGCGTGGCGGCCGGCGTTTGGCTGTCGCCGCGACTGGCCGAGCGGCGCCGCAAGGCGGCCACCGAACGGTCCGGGATCACCGTCGCGGAGATGCTGCAGCAGATCGTTTCGCACGCCTCGCTGGGGATCGCGGTCGTCGACTCCCACCGCGACGTCGTCTACCTCAATGAGCGCGCAACCGAGTTGGGGCTGGTGCACGGCCGGTTGCTCGACGACGAGGCGTGGGCGGCCGCACAACGCGCACTGGCCGGCGACGAGGAAGTCGTCTTCGACCTGACGGTGGCCAAGCGCGCTCCCGGGGCCACCCGGTCGGATCTGTCCGCGGTGCGCGGCTATGCCAGCATGCTGTCGGAAGAGGATCGCCGGTTCGCGGTGGTGATCGTCGACGATCAGTCCGAGCAGGCCCGCATGGAGGCCAGCCGCCGCGACTTCGTGGCCAACGTCAGCCATGAACTCAAAACCCCGGTGGGGGCGATGGGGCTGCTCGCCGAGGCACTGCTGGCGTCGGCCGATGACCCCGAGGCGGTGCGGCCGTTCGCCGAGCGAGTGCTGGTGGAGGCCAACCGGCTCGCCAGCATGATCGGCGAGTTGATCGAACTGTCCCGGCTGCAGGGCGCCGACCCGCTGCCGGACCTGGGCGTCGTCGACGTCGACGCGGTGGTCAACGAGGCGATCTCCCGGCACAAGGTGGCCGCCGACAACGCCGAGATCACGATCACCACCGATGCCCCGAGCGGGTTGCGCGTGCTCGGCGACGAACCACTGCTGGTCACCGCGCTGGCCAACCTGGTGTCCAATGCGATCGCCTACTCGCCGCACGGTTCGCCGGTGTCGATCAGCCGGCGTCGCCGGGAGGGGGTCATCGAGATCGCCGTGACCGACCGTGGCATCGGCATCGCGCCCAAGGATCAGCAGCGCGTGTTCGAACGGTTCTTCCGCAGCGACAAGGCCCGCTCGCGGGCCACCGGGGGCACCGGGCTGGGGTTGGCGATCGTCAAGCACGTGGCGGCCAACCACAACGGCACCATCACGTTGTGGAGCCAGCCGGGCACCGGTTCGACGTTTACCTTGGCGATTCCCGCATACCAAGGCAGTGTGGACCCAGAGAAGGAGGAGCAGTGATGAGACCCACTGTCGATGACGCAGAGGGTGGCTACGCGGAGGGACAGCGTCGATGACACATGTCTTGATCGTTGAGGACGAGGAATCACTGGCCGACCCGTTGGCATTTCTGCTGCGTAAAGAGGGTTTCGAGGCCACCGTGGTGGGCGATGGAACCGCCGCCCTGGCCGAATTCGACCGGGCCGGCGCCGACATCGTGCTGCTGGATCTGATGCTGCCGGGGATGTCGGGCACCGACGTCTGTAAGCAACTGCGTGCGCGTTCCAGCGTTCCGGTGATTATGGTCACTGCCCGCGACAGCGAGATCGACAAGGTCGTCGGCCTGGAATTGGGTGCCGACGACTACGTGACCAAGCCGTATTCGGCCCGCGAGCTGATCGCCCGGATTCGGGCGGTGCTGCGCCGCGGCGGTGACGACGAAGGCGGCGTCGGTGAGGGTGTGCTGGAGTCCGGCCCGGTGCGCATGGACGTCGAACGGCACGTCGTCATGGTGAACGGCGAGCAGATTACCTTGCCGCTCAAGGAGTTCGACCTGCTCGAGTACCTGATGCGCAACACCGGCCGCGTGCTGACCCGCGGCCAGTTGATCGACCGGGTCTGGGGTGCGGATTACGTCGGCGACACCAAGACATTGGATGTCCACGTCAAACGACTTCGGTCCAAGATCGAGTCCGATCCTGCCAATCCGGTGCACCTGGTTACCGTGCGTGGACTCGGGTACAAGCTGGAGGGCTAAACCTTCTTGCGCCCTCTGCGCCCCCCGGTAGCCCCTTGGTGGGGTCTCCTAACTTGCTCGGCGGGGTCGTCGTCGCCGAAAATTACGCGAATTGGACGTCCGACTTCTTAAGGTAACCTTAATCAAGGTTGCCTGTGGGAATCCTTGGGCCCAATCCACACTTCGTCAGTTACACGGGAGACGCGATCGATGAGCGGGCCGGACGACACGGCGCACACCTTGCGCACGCTGGTTGATCTGCTGACGCAGCGTGCGGCGCAGTACGGCGAGAACTTGGCTTTCACCTTCTCGCGTGACGGTGATGAGCACGAAATCAGCCAGGCGACCTACGGCGAGCTGGACCGGCGCGCCCGCCAGATCGCCGCTGACCTGCAGGGGCAGGGAGCGTCCGGGCAACGGGTGCTGGTGTTGTGTCCCCCGGGGCTGGACTTCATCGCCAGCTTCTTCGGCTGTCTGTACGCCGGAGCCATCGCGATCCCGGTGCATCCGCCGATGCGCGAACACCTGCTGCCGCGCGTCGAATCGATCATCGCCGACGTCCAGCCCGGCTTCGCGCTGACCACCAGCGAGATCGAACCCAAGATCAAGCCTGCGATCGACGCCCTGCCCGGCGGCCAGGCGCTGCGTTGGACCATCACCGACGTCGACGTCACGGGCAGTGCGGCGGCCTGGGCGGCGCCGCAGATCGACGGCGACAGCATCGCAATGCTGCAGTACACCTCCGGGTCGACCAGCGCACCCAAGGGAGTCGTGCTGACTCACGGCAACCTGGTGCACAACATGGCGACCATCGCCGAGGCCTGGGGCGCGAATCCCAACATGCCGTACGTGACCGGCGTGTTCTGGCTGCCGCCGTACCACGACATGGGTCTGATCGGCGGGTTGTTGGGCACCATGTACGTCGGCGGGCATTCGATCCTGATGCCGCCGACGGCGTTCATCAAGCGCCCGATGCGGTGGCTGGAGGCCATCTCGCGGCACCGCGCGATGATCACCGCCGCACCGAACTTCGCCTTCGACCTGTGCGTCGAGCTGAGCACTCCGCAGGAGCGCGCTGCGCTGGACCTGTCCAACTGGTCGGTGGCGCTGTGTGGTGCCGAACCGGTGCGCACGGCCACCCTGGACGGGTTCGTCGAGTTGTTCGCACCGTCGGGCTTCCGGCCCCAGTCGTTCTACCCGGTCTACGGACTGGCTGAGGGCACCTTGCTGGTATCCGGCGGGTCGGACCTGCCGGTGCCGATGGTGCAGCACGTAGACCGGGTCGCACTGGGCGACAACCGGGTGATCGATGTCGCCGCCGACGATCCGAACGTGGCGACCATGGTCGGCTGTGGCAAGCCCCGCGGCGGCCAGCGGGTGATCATCGTCGACCCCGAGACCCGGTTGGAGTGCGCCGGAGACCAGGTCGGCGAGATCTGGGTGTCCGGCGGCAGCGTCGCGCACGGCTACTGGGGCGCCCCGGAACTGTCCGCGGAGACGTTCGCCGCGACGTTGGCCGACACCGGTGAGGGCCCGTTCCTGCGCACCGGCGACCTGGGATTCCTGCATTCCGGGGAATTGTTCGTCACCGGTCGTCGCAAAGACCTGATCATCATCCGGGGCACCAACCACTACCCCAACGACATCGAGCTGACCGTTCAGAACACCAATCCGGCGCTGCTGCGCGGCCGCGGTGCGGTGTTCTCGATCGCCCCGGAACCGGGCGCGGCCGAGCAACTGGTCGTGGTCCAAGAAGTGGACCCGAGCCGCCTGGCAGGCGAGCAGGCTGACGAGGCCATGCAGGTCATCCGCACCGAGGTCACGCAGAACCATTCGGTCCGCACGCACGCCGTCGTGCTGGTCCAGCCGTTGCAGCTGCCCACCACCTCCAGCGGCAAGATCCAGCGCAGCGCGTGCAAGCAGCAGTACCTCGACGGCGAGCTGCCGGTGGTGGCCCAGTGGCCGTCGGCGGCCGCCACCGCGCAGCCGCAAGCCCAGGCCGAGCCGGCCCCGGTGGCGGAGCGGACCGAATCAGGCGCCCACAGTGCGTCCGAGATCAGTACTTGGCTCATCGAGCGGCTGTCGCAAGACCTCGAGCTGCCGCTGGCCGAGATCGATCCGGCCAAGCCGTTCGCGTTCTACGGACTGGACTCCATCCACGCGGTCCGGCTCTCCAGCGCCCTCGAGACGTGGCTGGGCTTCGAACTGGCCCCCACGATCGCCTACGAATACCCGTCGATCGACATCCTGTCGGCGCATCTGGCCCGGGTCGCTGCGAAGACGCCGGCGGCTCCGAGCGCCGGCGCTGCTGCCGAGCGCACCGAGCGGCCCGCCGCCGACGAGCCCATCGCGATCGTCGGTATCGGCTGCCGCTTCCCGGGCGCTGATGGGCCCGAGGGTTTCTGGCGGCTGCTGTCCGGCGGGATGGACGCCACCAGTGACGTCCCGGCCGACCGGTGGGACGTCGACGCCTTCTACAACCCCGACCCGTCGGTTCCGGGCACCGCGGTCACCCGCCGCGGCGGCTTCCTGGGCCAGGTCGACCAGTTCGATTTCCAGTTCTTCGGGATCTCGCCGCGCGAGTCGGCGCAGATGGACCCGCAGCAGCGATTGTTGCTCGAGGTGGCGTGGGAGGCGCTGGAAGACGCCGGCCAGGTGCCAGGCGAGCTGGCCGGCAGTCGCACCGGCGTCTTCGTCGGCATCTCCACCAATGACTACGGCTTCCTGCGGCTGGGTCAGCCGCAGCTCGTCGACGCCTACACCGGCACCGGCAACGCGCTGAGCATCGCCGCCAACCGGCTGTCGTACACGTTCGACTTCCACGGGCCGAGCATGTCGATCGACACCGCCTGCTCGTCGTCGCTGGTCGCCGTCGACTTGGCGTGCCGCAGCCTGCGCGACGGCGAATGCAACATGGCGCTGGCCGCCGGGGTGAACGTGATCTTGTCGCCGGCGCTGGCGATCAATTTCAGCAAGGCCCGGGTGATGGCGCCCGACGGCCGTTGCAAGACGTTCGACGCCGACGCCGACGGCTATGTCCGCGGTGAGGGCGCCGGCGTGGTCGTGCTCAAGCCGCTGCGCAAGGCGCTGGAGGACAACGACCCGGTGTACGCGGTGATCCGCGGCAGTGCCACCAACTCCGACGGCCGGACCAACGGCCTGATCGCTCCCAGTGGTCGGGCGCAGGAGGGCGTGGTCGCCGAGTCGTTCCGACGGGCGGGCCTGCCCGTTGGCGCGGTCCAGTACGTCGAGGCGCACGGCACCGGCACATCGATCGGCGACGCCATCGAGGCCAACGCCTTGGGCGCCGCACTGGCCGAAGGCCGACCGGAGGGCAGTCGCTGCCTGGTCGGCTCGGTCAAGACCAACATCGGCCACCTGGAGGCGGCGGCCGGTATCGCCGGCCTGATCAAGGTGGCGCTGTCGTTGCAGCACCGGGAGATCCCGGCCAGCCTGAACTACACCGAGCCCAACCCGCACATCGGATTCGACCGCCTGCCGCTGGAGGTGGTCCAGAAGCTGACCCCGTGGCCGTCGGGCAGCCGGGCGATCGCCGGGGTCAGCTCGTTCGGCTTCGGCGGCACCAACGCCCACGTCGTGCTCACCGAGGCTCCACAGGCCCGCAGCAGCTACTACGACGACACCGCGGCACCGCGCGCCGAACTGCTCGCGCTGTCCGCACGATCGCCGGAGGCGCTGACCGCGTTGGTCGGCGAGTACGAGATGGCTTTGTTCTCGGGCGGTTTGATGGGCGGCGCCGCGCTGACCGACCTGTGCTACACCGCCGGTGCCCGCCGCGGCCACCACGACTACCGGCTCTCGGTGGTCGGTGACACCCCGGCGGCGATGTTCGAGTCGCTCTCGGCGTACCGGCAGGGCGAGTCACGGCCCGGATTGTCGGTGGGCCACTGTGCGCCGAGCCGGCCCGGCCCGGGTGTCACGTTCGTGTTCTCCGGCCAGGGCTCGCAGTGGCACGGCATGGCGCAAGGACTGCAGGCCGACGAGCCGGTGTTCGCCGACGCCCTGGCCGCCTGCGACAACGCGCTGTTCCCGCATCTGGGGCACTCGATCCTCAAGGAGCTGGCCGCGCAGGACGGTCCCGAGGAGCGCTCCAAGCTCAAAGACATCGGAATCCTGCAGCCGACGATCTTCGCGATTCAGGTGGCGCTGGCGGCACTGTGGCGGTCCTGGGGTGTCGAGCCGGCCGCCGTCGTCGGGCACAGCCTCGGTGAGGCCGCGGCCGCCCACGTCGCGGGCGCGCTGAGTCTCGATGACGCCGCCCGGGTGATCTGCGCCCGCGCCCGGATGCTGCGTGGCGTCCGTGGCCGTGGGGCGATGATGGTCACCGAGACCACCATGGCCGAAGCGCAGGAGCTCATCGCCGGCCACGAGCGCGAGGTGGCCGTCGCCGCGAGCAACAGTTACCGATCGACGGTGCTCGCCGGCGAGCGCAAGGTGCTCGAAGCGCTGATGGCCAAACTGCAGCAGCGGGACCGGTTCTGCCGCTGGATCGACGTCGACGTCGCCTCGCACAGCCCGCAGATGGAGGCGCTCGGCGCCGGCCTGCGCGGCAGCCTGGTGAAGCTGAAGCCGACCGTGCCGACAGTGCCGATGTATTCGACGGTCACCGGGGAACTGGTGGGCAACAAGCTGCTGGACGCCGACTACTGGGTGGCGAACCTGTGCTCGCCGGTGCGGTTCTCGCCGGCGCTGCGTCGGCTGCTCGAGACCGGGCACAACACCTTCGTCGAACTCAGCCCGCATCCCATCCTGCTGACCGGAGCCCGCGAGGACGCCGAGCATGTGCACCGCAGCGCCACCCTGCTGCCCTCGATGCGCCGCGACGACGGGGTTTTCAGTGGCCGCGCGACCATGCTGGGCTCGCTGGGCACCCTCTACACCCTGGGGCACCGGGTGGCCTGGGAGCAGATCTACCCCCAAGGCAGCCGCTGCGTTCCGGCTCCGACCTACCCCTGGCAGCGGGTGCACTCCTGGCTCAACGCCGGATCGATCGCGGCGCCGCGGCGAGGCGGCGTCGGCGGCAACGGCGGTGGCTGGCGCGGGCCGATCCGGTCGGCCGCGCAGCCTGCAACGGTGCTGGCCGAGATCGACGTGACCACTGCGTCGCTGTCGGCCGAGCAGCTGGCCGAGTTGGCTCTGGCCGCGGCCGAGGTCGCGTTCGGGCCCGGCACTCGGTCGGTCGCCGAGCTGAGCCTGCGTGACGGTCTGGACCAGGCACGCACCGTGCAGTTCGCCCTGACCGGCGACGCATTCGATTGCTATGGCAGCGCCGGTGCCAACTGGTCGCTGCTGGCCACCGGCACCCTGTCTGCCGAGCAGTCGCACGCGCCGACCGTCGTCACCGCGGCCGTGGACCCGCGGGACCGGAGCTACCGGATGCGTTGGCAGCCGGCCTCTTTGGCGACCGACAGCGAGGGCCGGCCCGCCGACCCCGGCAGCTGGCTGATCCTGTCCGACGGCCCGGTCGCCGACACGCTGCGGGATCACCTCGAGGCGCAGTCGCAGTCCTGCGTGCTGGTGGAACCGGTCGTTGGGCTTGCCGAGATCGAGCGGGTGAGCGCCGACAGCTACCGGGTCGATCCAGCCCGTCCGGAACACTTCGCCGAGTTGCTGCGCGCAGCGTTCGGCGGCGACCGGCCGCCCTGCCGCGGAGTGGTGCACCTGTGGAACCTGCTGGCCGCCGCGCCGGCCGACACCACCGAAGAGTCGCTGGCGACGGCCGCCGACGTCGGATCGCTGAGCGTGGTCCACCTGATCCAGGCGCTGACCCTGGCCGGTTGGCCGGAATCGCCGCGGCTGTGGCTGGTGACGCGCGGGGCGCAGCCGGCCGGGGACGAAGCCGGCCTCGGGGCCCTGTCGGTCGGCCAGGCTCCGGTCTGGGGGCTGGGCCGTTCCCTCGATCACGAATACCCCGAGCTGCACGCCACCGGCGTCGACCTGGCCGCCGACGGCGGGCCCGAAGAACTGCGCGGCCTGTTCAGCGAGATCTGGTCGGACAACCCCGAGACGGACGTGGCCCTGCGCGGCCATCGCCGCTATGTCGCCCGGCTGGAGCCCTATACGGCTCCGTCGGAGGCGGCGGGCGAGCTGCGCGGCAGTGACATCCACGAGCAAGCCACTTACCTGGTCACCGGCGGCCTGGGGGCGGTCGGCGGCAAGGTGGCCGGCTGGCTGGTCGAGCGCGGTGCCCGCCACCTGGTCCTGATGGGCCGCAGCGCGCCCTCGGACGCGGCGCAGGCGACGCTGGATCAGCTGCGCGCCGCCGGCGCGCAGGTGACCGTCGCACAAGGCGATGTCACCAAATCCGCCGACGTTGCTGCGGCACTGGCCACCATCGATGCGTCCATGCCGCCGCTGCGCGGCGTGGTGCACGCGGCCGGCACCGTCGACGACGCGATTCTGGCGCGCCTGGACGCGGCGCAGCTGCGTGCGGTGATGGCGCCCAAGGTGCAAGGTGCCTGGAACCTGCACACCCTGACCGCCGACGCGGAGCTGGACTTCTTCGTGCTGTTCTCCTCGGCGGCCTCGGTGCTGGGTTCACCCGGCGCCGCCAACTACGGCGCCGCGAACGCTTTCCTGGACGCGCTGGCCTGGCATCGCCGGGCGGCGGGCCGGCCGGCGCTGAGCGTCAACTTCGGGCCCTGGGCCGGACTGGGTATGTTCACCAACTCCGAGCTGCACCGGCATTTCTCGCACTACGGCGTCGAAGGGTTGCCGGCCGAGGACTACTTGGCGGCGCTGGCGGTGCTGATGGCCGATGGCGCGACCGAAGCGATGGTGCTCGACATCGACTGGGCGCGCTGGCGCCCGAGTGCACAGTCCCCGCTGTTGCGCGACCTGCAGGTCACGGCCACCGACGGCCAGGGCGGCGGGGCATCGGGCAGCGGTCTGTTCGAGGCGGTGCAGGCCGCCGATGCCCAGGAGAGCCAGCGGCTGCTGGAGACCTACCTGCGTGACTTGGTTGCCGGCAAGCTGGGCCTGGCTCCGGCCAGCCTGGACGTGCACGCACCGCTGAGCAGCCTAGGGGTGGATTCGCTGATCACCCTGGAACTTCGCATCCAGGTCGAGCGCGAACTCGGTATCGTGGTTCCCGTTGCCCGGCTGCTGGACGGGCCGAGCGTTGTCAGCCTTTGCAGCTGGCTTGGTGAGCAGCTGGCCGCCGGGACGGACCGGGTTGTGGCTGACGAAGGGTCGGCGGCGCCGGATGTCGCGGAGGCGGCCCCCTCGCAGGAGATGGAGCTGTTGGCACAGGTCACCGAGCTGTCGGACGAAGCGGTGGATGCGCTGCTGGCGAAGATGATGGCCGAAGATGGGGGCAGCGCGTGACGGATCGTCCGGACGTGCCCACTGACATCTCCAGCCTGTCGCCGGAGAAAAAGCGTGAGCTTCTTGCCCAGCTACTGAGGGCCAAGGCGCAGGACGCGGCATCCGAACACGAGCTGTCCTACGGGCAGCGCTCGATGTGGTTCATGCACCGGCTCGCGCCCGACAGTGCGGCCTACACCGTCGCCTACGCCGGACGCATCGACGGCGGCCTGGATGTGCCGGCCCTGGAGCGGGCCGCGCAGGCGTTGGTGAACCGGCACCCGATGCTGCGAACCACCTACACCGAACGGGACGGCCAGCCCGTCGCGCTGGTCCACGCGCACTGGCCGCTGCGTATCGCCACGCAGCGCATCAGTGCGGACGCAGCTGAACTCGATCAATGGGTCCAGGCCGAGATCGACCGGCCCTTCGACCTGCGCACCGGCCCGGTGCTGCGGCTGACATTGCTGGCGCGGCCCGACGACCACGTGCTGCTGCTGACGGTGCACCACATCGCCGTCGACTTCTGGTCCATCGACATCATCCTCGACGAGCTGCGGGCGCTCTACGCCGCCGAACACGGCGCTGATCCTTCCGCCCCACCGGGGCCACCCGCCGACCGCTACGTCGACTACGCCGCGCAGCAGTCCCGGATGCTGGCCGGGCCCGAGGGCGAGCGGCTTTGGGAGTTTTGGCACCAGACACTGGGCGGCGAACTGCCGACCCTGGCGCTGCCCACCGATCGGCCGCGGCCGGCGATCCAGACCTACGACGGTGCGCTGCACCGGTTCAGCGTCGACGCCCAGGTCACGGCCGGGATCAAGCAGGTCGCGCGGACCGTCGGGGCGACGCCTTACATGACCCTGCTGGCGGCCTATGCGGTGCTGCTGCACCGCTACAGCGGGCAGGACGACCTGGTCATCGGTTCGCCGTTCGCCTGCCGCGACCGGGCCGGGCTGATGGGCATGGTCGGTTACGTCACCAACCCGTTGCCGCTACGCGTCGATGTGAGTGACGACCCGAGCTTTGCTGCGCTGCTCGGTCAGGTCAAAGACACCGTGCTGGGCGCGATCGGCCACCAGGAATACCCGCTGCCGCTGCTCGTCGAGCGGCTGCGGCCGGTGCGTGACGCCGCGCGCACCCCGCTGTTCCAGGTGTCGTTCGCCTGGCAGCAGGTCCGGCTATTCGAGGACAACGCGTCGGGTGGGGACGGCATCCTGCACCTGGAAACCCTCTACATCGGCCAGGGCGGCTCACCCTTCGACATCACCATGCAGGTCGGCGAGCAGGATGACGAGCTTCAGCTCGCCCTGCAGTACAACACCGACCTGTTCGATGCCGCGACCATCGAGGCCCTTGCGCAGCACTTCACGTTGCTGCTGACCGGGCTGGCCCAGCCCGGGGCGGCCGACGCCCCGGTCTCGCAGCTGACCCTGCTCACCGACGCCGAGCGCGCCGCGCTAGCCGCCTGGAACGACACCGCGGTCGACTACCCGGTTTCTTCGGCGGCCCCTGGGACCTTGCACGAGATGGTCGCCGCCAGCGCCGCGCGCACACCGGACGCCGTCGCGGTCAGCTACGACGGCCGCGACATCAGCTACGGCGAACTGGACCGGCGGGCCAACGGCCTGGCACACCGGTTGCGCCAGTTCGGTGTTGGCACCGGCCCGGGACCCGCCGTGGTTCCGGTGCTGCTCGAGCGCTCCGAGGACCTGGTGATCGCGCTGCTCGGCGTGCTCAAGGCCGGCGGCGTGTTCCTGCCGCTGGATCCCGCGCAGCCCACCGGCCGGATGGAGGCGATGCTCGCCGACGTCCCCGAGGCTCCAGTCTGTGTCACGCATCGTGAGCATTTGGGCTGCGTTCCAACAGGTTTCACCGGAGCCCGGCTGTGCCTGGACCAGCCCTCCACGGCGCCCGTCGAGGAAGCCGCAGCCCCCGAGACGGGCACTACGCCAGCGGATCTGGCCTATCTGATGTACACCTCGGGTTCCACCGGGGCTCCGAAGGGCGCGCTGAACAGCCACGCCGGCATTCGCAACCGGCTGTTGTGGATGCAGGACGCCTACCAGCTGACCGCCGATGACCGGGTGCTGCACAAGACCCCGATCAACTTCGACCCGTTCGTCTGGGAGATCTTCTGGCCGTTGACGGTTGGTGCCCGGGTGGTGATCGCCAAGCCCGAGGGACACAAAGACGCCGCGTACCTGGCGCGTACCATTGTCGAACAGCGCGTCACCACAATGCATTTCGTTCCGTCGATGCTGCGCCGCTTCCTTGCGGAGTCTCAGGCGGCCTCGTGTACCGGCTTGCGCAAGGTGTTCTGCAGCGGTGAAGCGCTCACGGCGGACCTGCGCGATAGCTTCTTCGCCGCGCTGCCCGCCGAGCTGTACAACCTGTACGGCCCGACCGAAGCCGCTATCGACGTCACCCATTTCCATTGTGAGCGTGGGACAACCGATCCCATCATCCCGATCGGACGGCCGATCGCCAACATCGCGATCCACTTGCTGGACGCGACGGGCAACCCGGTGCCGATCGGGGTGCCCGGCGAGCTGCACATCGGCGGCGTTGGCGTGGGCCGCGGCTACCTGAACCGACCCGAGGCCACCGCGGCAGCGTTCCTCGACGACCCGTTCAGTTCCGTTCCAGGTGCCCTGCTGTACCGCACCGGCGACCTGGCCCGTTACCGACCCGACGGCAACATCGAATACCTGGGCCGCCGCGACGACCAGGTGAAGATCAACGGTTTCCGCATTGAGCTCGGTGAGGTGGAGGCCGCGCTGGCCCAGCATCCCGGTATCGCCGAGAACGCCGTCGTGGCACGCAAAGACGCCTCGGGTAACACCCAGCTGATCGCACATGTAGTCCCCGTCGCGGCAATGCCCGGCACGGCCGAGCTGCGCCGCTTCCTGCTGGACCTGGTGCCGGCGGCGATGATTCCCGCGGTGTTCCACACCACCGACCTGCTGCCTTTGTCGGCCAGCGGCAAGGTGGATCGCCGGGCGTTGCTCGCCCTCGGCAAGGACCTCGACGCCGCACCGGCGGAGTTCGTCGCGCCCCGCGACCACACCGAAGAGGTGCTGGCCGAGATCTGGCGCGAGGTGCTCGACGTGGACCGGGTCGGCGTCACCGACGACTTCTTCGCCCTCGGCGGCGCCTCCACCCAGGCGCTGGAAGTTGCAGTGCGCGTGGGAGAGCTGGGACTGGAACTGCGACCGGAGTCGCTGTTCGTCTACGGCACCATCGCCGAGCTGGCCGCCGAATTCGGCCCGATCGGCGGGGCCGCCGCGGCCGAGCCGGCAGCGGACAAGCCTGCGGCGCAGCCCGAGCCCGTGGTGGTCGCGCCGCAGCCGGTTCGCGCGGCCACGCCTGCCCCGGCGTCGGTGATCAAACCCGTGCAGAGCGGTCCGGCGCGCAACGTCGTAATCGAGAGCCTCGGCGTGTACCTGCCACCGCGGGCGGTCTCCACCGAGCAAGTGCTGGCCGACTGCGTCAACGAGGTGAAGATCCCGCTGGAGCGTCTCACCGGTATCAAGAACCGGCGGATGGCCGGCCAAGACGAGTTCTCGATCGACTTGGGCCGCAAGGCGATCGCGGACTGCTTGTCGCGGTCGAGCTACGCCCCCGAAGAGATCGATCTGGTGATCGCGTGCAACATCTCGCGCTGCGACGGCCCGGAGCACATGTTCACCTTCGAGCCGAGCACCGCCTCGCAGTTCCGTGATCAGCTGGGGCTGACGGGCGCCGTCTGCTTCGACATCAACAACGCCTGCGCGGGCATGTTCACCGGCGTCAGCGTGGCCCAGGACTTCCTCAAGACCGGCCTGGTGCGTAACGCGCTGGTGGTCAGTGGCGAATACATCAGCCACATCACCGAAACCGCGCAGCAGGAGATCGAAAGTGCGATGGACCCGCGGCTGGCCTGCCTGACCGTCGGCGACGCCGGCGCGGCGGCAGTGCTCGAGCTCGGGCCTAACGACCGGGTCGGCTTCCACGACCTGGATCTGGCCACGTTCAGCGAATTCGCCAAGCTGTGCATCGCCAAGGCGACCGAAGGCCCGCACGGCGGCGCCATCATGGTCACCGACTCGGTCACCCAGACCGCGATCGCGGTGAAGCACTCGGTTCCCTATGTGGCAGCGGTCATGCAGCGGCACGGCTGGCGGCCCGAGACGGCCGATCAGCTGCTGATGCACCAGACCTCAGAAGCGTCCATCAACGATGCCATCTTGACCATCAACCGGGTCTTCGGTGCCGGTGCCGCGAGCCGGGCCAACACCATCTGCAACCTCGCCGAGCGCGGGAACACCGCCACCACAACGCATTTCGTCGCGTTGTATGACTACATCAACGCGGGTCGGATCAATTCCGGCGACAACGTGGTGCTGTCCATCACCGGCTCCGGGCAGACCATCGGCACCGGTCTCTATACGTTCGACGACCTGCCTGATCGGATGCGCCGAGCCGAGGGCGGCCAGGCCGGCCACGGCACGCGCGGTGTCCGCTCCGGCGGGGTCCGTCGGGAACTCCCGGCGACACCGCGGGTGCGCATCGAGGGCATCGGCATGGCCATGCCAGAGGGTCAGACGCCGCCCAGCTCCATCCAGTTCGCCGTCGACGCCGCCACTGCCTGCCTGGCCGACAGTGCAGTCGAGAGGACCGACGTCGGGCTGGTGATTCACGCCGGCATCTACCGCGACGATTTCCTGAGCGAGCCGGCGGTCGCCACCTTGGTGGCCGGCGAGGTCGGGATCAACGCCGAGCCGGAGTCCGCGGACGCCCCCAAGACCTTCGCGTTCGACGTTCTCAACGGGGCGGTCGGTTTCCTCAACGGCTGCCATGTCGCCGCCGGCATGATCGGTGCCGGACGGACCGGACATGCCATGGTGCTGGCCTCCGAAGTGGAGAACAACACCCCGGAGAGCGGCTACCCGCGCAACGGTATTTTCGAGACCGGGTCGGCGATCATGCTGAGCCCCAGCCATGGGCCAGAAGGCTTCGGCCGGTTCGTCTTCGGTCACCACCCGGAGTACCGGGGCGCGTTGGCCACCTACACCCAGGAGCGCGACGGCCGGATGTGGCTGCGGATCGACCGCGACCCGAACCTGGCCGCGATCTACGTGAGCTGTTTGCCGTCGTCGGTCAAGGAGTTGCTGACGCTGGAGCAGCTGGCGCCCGAGGACATCGCGCTGGTGTTCCCGCCGTACCTGCCCGGTGCCGCTCTCGATGAGCTGGCCGCGCACATCGGTGTGGACCGGTCGCGGTTCGTCGACCTCGAGGCGCAGGGCCAGACCAGTGACCCGTTCACCTCGACGCTGCCCTACCAGATCGCCGACGCCCGCCGGCGCGGCCTGGTCAAACCGGGCGACGTCGCGCTGATCATGGCGGTCGGCTCGGGTGTCGAGGTCGGCTGCACTACCTACCGGTTCTGATCGGCATGCGCGCATTCGTCACCGGGGGAACCGGATTCGTCGGCTCGAACCTGGTCGCCGCACTGCTCGAGCGAGGAATACAGGTGCGGGTCCTGCGCCGCTCGACCTCGCCGATGGCCGCACTGGAAGGTTTGGACTGCGAGACCCGGATCGGCGACGTCAACGATGGCGTCGACGCACTGGCAGAAGCAATGGCCGACTGCGACTGGGTGTTTCACACCGCGGCGATCTCGGACTACTGGCGCTACCGGACGCAGACCCGGCTCTACCGCACCAACGTGGACGGCACCCGTGATATGGCCGCCGCCGCCCAGCGGGCCGGGGTCAAGCGGTTCGTCTACACCAGTTCGCTTGCCGCCCTGGGTGTTCCAGAGCGCGGACATGAGTTGGTCGAGACCGATGACTTCAACATCCGGCCTCGGCAGTTCCCCTACGCGCACAGCAAACACCTCGCCGAGGCTGAACTGCAGAAAGCCGCCGCGGCCGGTCTGCCGGTGGTGATCGTCAACCCGTCGGCGGTCATCGGGCCTCGCGACGTCAACCGCATTGCCAGCGCGATGCTGGTCGAAGCCAAGCAGGGCCGGCTGTGGTTCGCCGCCCCCGGCGGCACCAACTTCGTCTCGGTCGACGACGTGGTGGCCGGCCACATCGCCGCTGCCGAGCGGGGTCGGATCGGGGAGCGCTACATCCTGGGTGGCGAGAATCTGCTTTTCCGTGAGGCATTCGCAGTCGCCAACGGACTCTTCGGTCGGCGCCCACCCTCTGTTATGTTGCCGCGCTGGTTCATTCCGGTAGCCGCAGCTGGGGTGAGCGTGGCACGTGTCGTGGTGGGACCGCGGCTACCGATCGACGCCCGCCAGATGCGGCTGTCGACGGCCGAGATCTTCGCCGATGCCAGCAAGTCTCGCGCGGAGTTGGGTGTGCCGTTCACGCCGTTCGCGACCGCGCTGCGTTCCGGCTACGAGTGGTATCGCGACAACGGCTACCTGGATTAGCCGGCCGGCCGGAGCGGGGGTTTGCCGAACCGGCGTTCACTTGATCGCCTCAATTCGGGTGGGCCCGTTGGCAACCCGGCTTTGTAGAAATCCGGCGAATAATCGTCGAATGCGGACAGTGGTCGATGGCAGCAGTGCTAACCTCCGTGTTGCTCAATTCCAAGTTGCGGCTCAGGTGGGCGTTTGGATGTTCGGTGTGCCGTATCTCAGCTAGAGGAGGCCGGAGTGTCGGAGCGTCGCTGCAACGGAGGAGTGCGTCGTGGTCGCCGGGTGGTGGGTGCCGCGGCGTCGGTGGGGGCGTTTCTGGCGTTCGGGATGACGCCGGTCGTGGTGAGTCCCGCGCAGGCGGACTTCGATCTGTGGGATCCGTTGTCCTGGTTCGGTGCGGACAGCGGCGACGCGGGATTGTCTTTTGGCCAGGAAACCGACGGCGTGTCCGAGCTGCTGGCGATGGGCAGTGCCGAGGCGGGCAACTGGTTGACGTCTGCCTGGACGGCATTCGATGAGCAGCTGTACAGCGCCATCTATGACCCGGTTCAGGCAATCATCGACAACCAGTCCAATTCCTGGTGGCTGGATCCGTTGAACGGACTGTTCGCCGTTGGTGATTCTTGCGGCATCGCGTGCAACGGCGCCGACGCCTACATCGATACCGACAGCGGCGATTTGGTCGGGGCGCAGGACGGTGGCTGGCTGTTTGGCAACGGCGGCAACGGCATTGACGGCTCCGACGGTGGCGCAGCCGGGATCTTCGGAGACGGCGGCGCCGGCGGGGCCGGCAGCACCGCATTGATCGACGGCGAGGCCGGTAGCGGCAACGGTGGTGAGGGCGGCATCGGCGGATTGCTGATGGGCCACGGCGGTGCCGGTGGCGCCGGTGCGGCCGCCCGGATCGATACCGAAGGCACCGTGTTCGCCGCGGGTTCCGGTGGCAACGGCGGTGACGCGCGGACCTGGTTCGGCATCGGCAACGGCGGCAACGGCGGTGCCGGTGGTCAGGGTCTTGATGCCACCGATGATCAGCAGGCCACCCTCGGCGGCAACGGCGGGGACGGTGGCAATGCCGGCGTTCACACCGGCAACGGCGGCAATGGCGGTGTGGGGGGCAACGGTGGTGTCGGACTGACTGGATCCGATGGCACCGGTGAAACCGGATCTGCTGGTGCCGGCGGCGGCAACGGCGGTAGCGGTGGCCGTGGGGCATTCCTGATCGGCAACGGCGGCAGCGGTGGGGCCGGGGGCGTCGGAGGCGACGGCGGGTCCGGTGGATCTGGCGCCAACGGCGCGGCGGGCACGTTTGCCGAGGGCGGCAACGGCATCGGTGGCGCCGCGGGTAATGGCGGTTCCGGAGGAAACGGTGGCGCCGGCGGCCGGGGCGGTGACGCCGGTCTGGCACAGAACTTCTGGAGCGGTGTCAACGGGACCGGCGGAGTCGGTGGCAACGGCGGCGCGGCCGGGTCGGCCGCCGACGGAGGCCGTGGCGGTGACGGGGCCTGGGGTAGCGGCGGTCCCGCAGAACTCGGTGACCGCGCCGGCGGCGACGGCGGCAACGGCGGCGACGGTGGCGAGAACGGCGCCGCGGGTGCCGGCGGCCTCGGCGGCAACAACGGTGACCGCACCAATGCAGCCAGCGGCGACGCCGGGCAATCTGCCGGACCGGCCGGAAATGGTGGCCGCGGCGGCAACGGTGGCTACGGAGCGGCCGGGACGGCCGACGGGTATGTCGGTGGCAACGGCGGTAGGGGCGGCGACGCGGGCAGTTCGGGGTTGTACGCAGGCGACGGTGGCCACGCGGGCGGCGGTGGCACCGGCTACAAGGGAATTGGCGGCGCCGGGGGTAACGGTGGCGACGGGGGCGACGCCGTGAACGGGACCGGCGGCTACGGCGGTGCCGGTGGAGGGGGCGGGCCATCGGCCTGGGGTGTGCCCGGCGGCAACGGCGGCAACGGTGGCGACGGCGGCGACGGTCTGTACGGCGGCGGAGGCGGCCCCGGTAACGGTGCCAATGGCAACAGCGGCCTCGGCGGGGACGGAGGATCCGGCGGTAGCGGTTCGACCGGCAACAATGGCGGCACGGGAGGTGACGGCGGTAATGGCGGGGCGAATTCTGTCGATGGTGCGGTTGGCGCCTCCGGCGGAATTGGCGGTCGTGGCGGCGCGGGCTCGGAGGACGGTTCCGGCGGCGACGGCGGTTCCGGCGGCGACGGCGGCCAGGGAATCGGCGAGGACCGCTCGGGCGGTATCGGTGGTCGAGGCGGCAATGGCGGCACCGTCGGACCGAAGGGTGACGGCCGGGGCGGCGACGGCGGTACCGGTGGCAATCAGGGACCCAATGGTTACGGCGAAGGCGGCGACGGCGGCTCAGGCGGTAGCGACGGCACCTCCGGCGGCAACGGCAGCAATGGCGGCAGGGATGGCACTCGCGGGACTCCCGGGGCCGACGGGTAAGGGGTACACGCCATAGCTGGTTTACGTAACCAACTGCAGCACAGGGCTTTTCACGTCATCACGGCGGGTCTGTCAGTGTCGGCCCCAGCCGGTGCCGGATGGCTGACGGCTAACCCACCTGCGAAAGCAGAGCTTCGGTCGGCGGACGACGCTGCGTCCAGGGCTGCACCGACTCGATCTGCGCCGCCAGTGAGACCAGGGTGGCCTCGTCGTTGGCCCGCGCCACCAGGTGTACCGCCTCGGGCACGCCGTCGGCGGCGATCCCGGTCGGGACCGAGATGGCCGGCTGACCGCTGTAGCACTGGGGGAAGGTGAACGGGATGAACTTGAGCATCTTCAGCATCGCCCGGGTCGGCCCGAGTCCCTCGAAGTAGCCCACCCGTACCGGCGGAATGGCCAGCACCGGGGTCATCAGAATGTCGAAGTCGGCGATCCTGCGCTGCGAGCGTGCGGTGATCCGCGGCTCGGCGGCGACCGCCCGGCTGGCCAGCCAGTCCGGGACCAGCCGGCTGGTTCGGGCCTCGGCCTGCATACGCCGTTCCAACAGTTCGGTTTTCGGGAGCCGCTCGATCTCGTGGGCGAATCCGTTCATGAACAGTGCGAGCACCGCGGCGATACCCATCACCGGATAGACCGGGTTGCGCTCGACCACCTCGTGGCCCATCGAGCGCAGCAACTCGGCGGTCTCCAGCACCGGGCGGCGCACGTCATCGCTGACGTGTACCGGCACAACGGGCTTGAACGACATCGCGATCCGCAGCCGCCTTGGATGCGCCAGCAGTGCCTCCATCAGCGGCGGTGCCGGCGGGGGCGAGGGAATCTCGTCGTCGGGTTCGGGCCCGGTCATCGCGTCGTGCAGCAGCGCCGCATCGATGACGCTGCGAGCCAACGGCCCGATGTGGTTGAGCCCGTGGAACCGGTAGGCCCGTTCCGGCGACTCCTTGGTGCTGATCCGGCCACGCTGGCCCTTCAGCCCGACCAGTCCGCAGCAGGCGGCCGGAATGCGGACCGAGCCACCGCTGTCACTACCGGTGGCACCGGGCACCATTGCGGCGGCGACGGCAGCGGCCGACCCGCCGCTGGAACCGCCCGGGGTTCGGTAGAGATCCCACGGGTTGCGGGTCACGCCCCAGGTCGCCGATTCGCTCACCGGGTAGGCGCCGAACTCTGAAAGATGGGTCTTGCCGATGATCACCGCGCCGGCAGCCCGGAGCCGTCGCACGGCGGCGCTGTCGGCGCTTGCGGGGCCGGCGTCAATTCCGGTGCCACACATCGAGGAAACGCCGGCAACGTCGGTGTCGTCCTTGACCGCGATCGGCACACCGGCTAACGGCAGTGCTTCTCCGGCGGCCAGTCGCTGTTCGACATGTGCCGCCTCGGCCATCGCCCGGTCGCCCATCACGGTGCGAAAGACGTTCAAAACCGGGTCAAGGCGGGCGATCCGATCCAGATACAGGGTCACCAGTTCGCGCGGCGACACCTCACGCGCGCGCACCAACTGCGCTAAGCGCGCGACGCCGGCGAAGGCCAACTCATCGTCGTGCGCGGCAGACATCATTGCGTCCTTTCCCCCGCGGACAACAATACCCACCGTGCATTGGCGTAAAAGTGTGTCGGCGTTGGCGACACACTGAGAACTGCAGAGCGCTCAGCTCCCCGTCGCAGGCTCGATGTTGTGGTTGAGGGTGAATCGGTTGCCCGGATCCAGGCGTGCTTTGAGGTCGGCGAGGCGTTGATATCCGGCGTCACCGAATGTCGCGCGAATGCGGTCTTGCCCTTCGTCGCCGACGAAGTTCAGGTAGGCGCTGTCCGGGCCCAGTGGCCGCAGTATCTCGAAGGCCTGCCGGGCCCACGCCGTGCAGCGTGCGCTCTCGGCGGGGTCGGTCCACGTCGCCATCAAATGGATGATGTACGGGTGATCGCGGGCGACGATGGCCGTCGACTCCGCCGGAACCCGGCTGGCGTACCCGCCGAGCCGGATCAGGTGCAGCCGGGTCTGCGCCGAGGGCCGCGACCGCCCCAGCAGGGCGATGCGCCGGATCGCCTCGTCGGTGAGTTCGGTGACGAACAGCGACTTCCAGTAGTTCAGCCAGCCATACGGCGCCGTGTAGTCCAGTGCCTGCTGCCAGGTCGAGTAGTCCAGCTTGTGCTGCACCGCCACCACCGGCTTGGCCGCCACGCCGCGAACGTTGAGCAGCGCGCTGACGTCGTCGCTGCTGATCGCATCGGTGCGCGTCGAACAGGCCAGCACGTTGACCAGCGACTGGCCCGTGGTGAAGTCGGAAGAGAAGTCCAGGATGGATGCCAGGTGATCCGGTGCGTTGTCCATCTGGGCGCGGAAGTGCCGCAGGGCTGCCTCGGCGTCGACGTCGGGATAGGACTGCACGCCGGCCACCACCCCGGAGATCGGGTGTAGGCGCAGCACGAACTGGGCCACCACGCCGAAGTTGCCGCCCCCGCCGCGCAGGCCCCACAGCACGTCGGCGTTCTCGGTCTCGCTGACCGTCAGCACCTCACCGGATGCGGTCACCAGCGTTGCGCCGATCAGGTTGTCGCAGGTCATGCCGTGGGCGCGGGAGAGCCATCCGATGCCGCCGCCGAGCGAGAATCCGCCGACGCCGGTCGTCGAGACCACCCCGCCCGGGCAGGCCAGGCCGTGCTTGCTGGTGACCGGGTCAACATCGCCCCAGGTGGCGCCGGCCTCGACGTAGGCGATCCGCTCCTGCGCGTCGACCCGCACCCCGCGCATCTGCGTCAGGTCGATGACGATGCCGCCCTCGGTGGCCGAATGGCCGGCGACACTGTGACCGCCGCTGCGCACCGCGATCTGGGCACCGGAGTCCACGGCATAGCGCACAGCGGCGACGATGTCGTCCTGCGAGCGGCACTGCAGGACCACCCGCGGCCGCTTGTCGATCAGACCGTTGAAGACCTGGCGCACCTCGTCGTAGCGGGCATCGCCCGGGGAGACTGCGTCGCCGGTAAAGCCCGGAACGGTAGGGGTGGTGGCTGTCATCGCATCCTTAACGGGTCAGCGCGGCGAGCTCACTCGTCGCGCAGTTCGGTCGCCGGAGTGGACCGAGTGCTCTTCCAGGCGGGAATGATGGCCGCGAAGACCGCGGCGACGGTGGCCAGTACGGCGTAGACCACCGCGTCGGTCCAGGGGAACACCAGTGGGGTGATCAGGCCGACGTTGACGACGGCTGCCCGCCGCACGGCCTCTGAGATGGCGATCGAGAGCACCGCGCCGAACAGTCCGCCGGCGGCGCCAGCGACGACCGCCTCGATGGTGGTGATGCTGAATACCCGGACCCGGGTGGCGCCCAGCGCCTGGATCAGGGCCACCTCGCGCCGGCGGCGGATACCGACCAGCAGCAGCGTCGACAGCACCGAGATGAAGGCGATCGCGAGCAGGCCGTACTTCAGGGTGTTCAGCGGCGTGAGATAACGGCCGATGGAGGTCGCGATGTCAGCGGCGTAGCCGTCGGTGTCCACCGCGGTCACCGGCTGGTCGAACTGCGCGGCCTTGATGTTCTCGATGACCTGACCGGCGGTGGAGCCGGACTCCGGGGTGGCGAAGATCAGGCCGGCGGGCTGGGGGCCGTAGATCTGCTCGGCGACCGCGTAGGGCATGTAGATCCGACGGCCGCCGTATTCGGGCGTGGCGACAATGGTGCCGATGCTCATCGCCTGCGCGTCGAGTCCACTTCCAAATACAAGAGTGTCACCGATGTGGAGATTCTTCTCGCGCGCCAGGACGCTGCCGATGACGACCTGATTGGCATTCTGGCTTGCCTCCGGGGATTGCCCCGCGAGTAATCCGAACGGAAATGTCGGCCGGTCCTGCGCCTGAATATGCGCTAACGACCCGTCTTTGAGGCTGATCTCGATTTCAGCCATCCGCTCGGTCTTTTCCACCCCGGCCACCGAGTTCAGTTTGTTGACCGTCTGCGGGGCGAATCGGGCATCAATCGGTCCGTAATCGGCGAACTGTGTCGTGGTGATGGCAATGCGACCGTCCGCCTGGGATTCGGCGACCTTGGTGGCGCCGATGTGGATCGCCACCAGGAATCCGGACAGCAGGATGGCGACCACGACGGGCACCGCGATGGCGCCCGAGATGGCGGCGGTGCGTGATCGGTCCGAGCGCAGCGCGTTGAGCGCGATGGTCAGCGTCGCCCCGCTCGACTTGTCCGGCCGCGGGCGCAGGCTGGTTATCGCCTGCGCGCTGAGGTACGCCGTGGCCAGCAGGAGGCCGATGAGGGCGACGACCGCCCCGGCGTCGGCGATGATGGCCTGCCAGGCTACCAGCGCGCCGGACAGCGTGGCCAGCCGTGCCGCGACCACCCCGGTCAGTCCGATCGCCAGCAGCAGCAGGGCCCTGAACCAGATCTTGCGCTGGGTGGTCTGTTCCTGCGCCGCTCGCCCCGACAGCTCGGCCGCGATGGGCGTGTTGGATGCCGAGAGGGCGGGGCCGATCGCGGCCCCCACCGCCAGCACGATGCCGGCGAGGATGCCGACCACCAGGATCGCCGGCTTGAGGATCACCGGGACGGTGACACCGACGAAGCGTTCGGTCAGCTCGCTGGCGCTGGCCACGATGGGTTCGGAGATCACAATGCCGGTCAGCACACCCATCGCCGAGCCCACCGCACCCAACAGCGCGGCCTCGCTGAGGAATCCGGTCATGATCGACGCGGGCGAGGCTCCCAATGCGGAGGCGATCGCGATCTCGCGTCGACGCTCCTCCACCGAAAGTCGGGTGATCTGGGTGATCAGGATGACCCCGACACCGATCGAGATCAGGGCGAAGATGCCCAGCAGGGGCAGCAGCACGTCGTTGACGTTGTAGCCCTTCGCCGGCTCGCTGCGGGGCTGCACGCTGTAGGTGGGACCGAGCGTGGTCTTCAACCGCTGCTGGACCTCATTGGCGTCGGCGCCCGGGTCCAGGGTCACGTACAGCATGTCCACCCGGTCGCCGCGGGCGAACTGCACTTTGGCCATGCTCAGCGGCAGCACCGCGACCAGGCCGTTGTTGACGTCGTCGAGGTCAGCCACCCGCTGGAATTTCTCCACCGACAGCTGCCCGACATCGGTGACCAGGGTCGCCGAGGAGTCCAGGGAGTCGCCCAGCGACTTCGAGGTCGCCGGTGGGGGTTCGGCCTGCCCGGCCTGGCAGACCTTCGGGTCGACGATCCACTGTGCGGAACAGTCCACGCCCAGACCCAGCGCGAAGCTCTCCTTGCCGTCGTTGTGGATCATGGTCACCCCGCGGATGACCGGTACCACGGCTGCCACCCCGGGCACCGCCCGGGAGTCGTCGACGACGGCGGGGCTGATGCCGCCACGGGTGGCCGCCCCGACCACGCGCAGTGGTGCGGGACCGGCGATCTGGTAGCCGACGTCTTCGACGGCTTTGGAGACGCTGGTGACCTCGATCATGACGGCTACGACGACTGCGACACCGCCGCCGAGCGAGAATGCGGCCAGTGCGGCCCGGAATGCGTGTTTACGGACGGCTCGGAAGTTGATTATCCGCAGCAGGCCGAATGTCGCGGCTAATGTTCCGCGAGCCATGTCACATTATTTGCCGCGTGAGCCATTCCGCTGTCTGTCTCAACTTCACCGTCGAGCAATGAAATCAGACGAGGAGCGTCGTCAGCTATTTTCCGGTCGTGGGTCACCAAAACAATTGTCTGGCCCGCGGCATTCAAGTTATACAGCGCATCGATAACTCGCTGGCCATTTACGGTGTCCAGGTTTCCGGTCGGCTCATCGGCGAGAATCACGTCGGGCTTCATGAAAAGCGCCCGGGCCACGGCCACGCGCTGCTGTTCGCCGCCGGACAATTCCGAGGGAACACGCTTGGACTTGGCGGCCAGCCCGACCTGGTCGAGCAGGCTCATCGCGTGGGCGTGCTGGGCGCGGCCGGATTTGCCGGCCAGCAGGCCCGGGAGCATCACATTCTCGACCACCGAGAGGCCCGCCAGAAGGTTGAAGGCTTGGAAGACGTAACCGAGCGTCTGGCATCGCACGGTAGCCAACTGCTTGCGTGAGAGCTGCGAGACACTCTGGCCGTTGATGAGGACATCGCCACTGGTCGGCATGTCCAACAAGCCGAGAATGCTCAGCAGGGTGGACTTGCCCGAACCGGAGGGGCCGACCATCGCGACGAATTCGCCGCGGGTTATCTGGATATCGATGTTGCGCAAAATCGGCGTGGCGGTATCACCCTCACCGAACTGTTTGTTGAGTTTGCGCGCTTCAAGGACCACAGGAGGTCTCAGAACGACCGGCGGCGTGTGTCCGTTCCGGTTGAGCTCCATATCCACGGTATGCATCTCGGTCCTGATCATGAATCTCCGGCGGGCGTCGTAATATAGGCGATCATGCCCGCGTTGGGCGCGTTTCTCAATTCAGTACGCACTCCGCGAAGTTGGTGCGCTACGCGGCGCTATGGGCCGATCATACCGGCGCCGGTCGCCTGCCGAAAATCGTTCGGCCGTGACCCCGACCACCGGAAGCCGTCGCGTTACCCGGCCGATCCCGCTGTCAGCCCGCGGTGGCCGTTGCGCCGCGCCGGCGGCAAAGTGCCGGCTGACCTGCGGCTATCGGAGTCATGAATTTGCGGCCACCCAAGTGCACGATGCTCCGGTCAGGTGCGCCGCGCCTCCCGGGTGGCGGGGTGAATGGCCACCAGG
This sequence comes from Mycobacterium sp. SMC-14, assembly GCF_046250075.1. Classification (NCBI taxonomy): domain Bacteria; kingdom Bacillati; phylum Actinomycetota; class Actinomycetes; order Mycobacteriales; family Mycobacteriaceae; genus Mycobacterium; species Mycobacterium sp. SMC-14. The sequence goes on from NZ_CP176429.1 coordinate 567,003, forward strand.
CCGAGTTCGTTGCGCCGCTCGCAGATCGCCGCCAATTCCGCATAGGCCTTGGCGCCCAGCAGCTCGGTCAGTTCGGGCGCCAGACTCTGCCAGACCTGCCGGGCGCCGACGTGGGCTGCCGGGTCGCCGGTGCAGTACCAGTTCAGGTCCTCACCGCCCGGCCCCCAGCCGCGCCGGTCGAATTCGGTGATCGTGGTCTTGAGGATTTCGGTGTCGTCGGGGCGGGTGACCCAGTCCTGGCTGCGCCGGATCGGCAGCTGCCAGCACACCTCGGGCTTCATCGTCAGGGGCTCCACGCCGAGGCGGACGGCTTTGATGTGCAGGGCGCAGCCCGCGCCGCCGGCGAACCCCGGCCGGTTCAGGAAGATGCAGGCGCCCTTGACGGTGCGGGTGCGCAGTTGTTGCTCGCCGTCGTTCTCGTCGTATTCCAGGTAACCCTTGCGGCCCAGGCCCTTGTCGCGCAGTTGCCAGTCGGCGTCGGTGAGTTGGGCGACCGCGTCATCGAGGTTGGCCCGATCGTCGTCGTCACACAGAAAGGCGCCGTGCGAACAGCACCCGTCGTCGGGGCGGCCGGCCATGATGCCCTGACAGGCCGGGGTGCCGAAAACGCAGGTCCAGCGGGACAGCAGCCACGTCAGGTCAGCGGCGATCAGGTGCTCGGGATTGTCGGGGTCGTAGAACTCCACCCATTCGCGAGGGAAGTCCAGTTCGACCTCGCCGGGATGGGGGCGGTGCTGCGCGGGGGTCACGAATCTCCAGGCTAGACCAGAAATTCACGTTGCCTCACCATGTCCGGGCCTCGCCCCACTAAGTTGGGTGCGTGCGATTAGGGGTGCTCGACGTCGGCAGCAACACCGTTCACCTGTTGGTGGTCGATGCTCACCGGGGCGGTCACCCGACTCCCATGAGCTCGACCAAGGCCACGTTGCGGCTGGCCGAGGCGACCGACAGCTCCGGCAAGATCACCCGGCGCGGAGCTGACAAGTTGGTGTCCACGGTCGGTGAATTCGCCACGATCGCAGCGAGTTCGGGCTGTGCGGAGCTGGTGGCCTTCGCCACCTCGGCGGTGCGCGACGCGTCCAACTCCGAGGAGGTGCTGGCCCGGGTGCGTTCGGAGGCCGGTGTCGAATTGCAGGTGCTCGCCGGTGAGGACGAATCCCGGCTGACGTTCCTGGCGGTGCGGCGCTGGTTCGGCTGGAGCGCCGGGCGGATCAACAACCTCGACATCGGTGGCGGCTCGCTGGAGATGTCCAGCGGTGTCGACGAGGAGCCGGACGTCGCGCTGTCGCTGCCGTTGGGTGCCGGACGGCTCACCCGGGAGTGGCTGACCGAAGACCCGCCCGGCCGGCGCCGGGTGGCGATGCTGCGGGACTGGTTGGACACCGAGCTGGCGGGTGCCGCCGCGGCCGTGCTGGACGTCGGCCCGCCTGATCTGGCGGTCGCGAGCTCCAAGACGTTTCGTTCGCTGGCGCGGCTCACCGGGGCGGCTCCCTCGGCCGCCGGGCCACGCGTACGGCGCACATTGACCGCCACTGGCCTTAGGCAGCTCATATCATTCATCTCTAGGATGACCACGGCTGATCGGGCCGAATTGGAAGGGGTGAGCGCCGAGCGAGCGCCACAGATCGTGGCGGGTGCTCTGGTGGCGGAGGCGAGCATGCGAGCGCTGTCGATCGAAACGGTGGAGATTTGCCCGTGGGCGCTGCGGGAGGGCTTGATCCTGCGCAGACTCGACAGCGAAGCCGACGGTGTCACCCTGTTCGGATCCCCGTCGATGGGCCTGGCCGCGGCGCGGTCAAAAGGAGGGGACCGATGAGTGGACCCAAGCCCGACCCCCGCGACGTCGAGACGCGCCCCATCTCGGTTGCCGAATTGCTCGCCAAGAACGGCAACATCGGTGCCCCTCCGGTCACCGGGCGCCGCCGGCGCAGGCGCGGCAATGCCGACGCCGTCACGGTCGCCGAACTGACCGGCGAGATCCCGATCATTCGCGACGACGCACCGCCCGAGCCCGACGTCCCGGCCACGCCGTCGGCGAGTGCCGACGGCGAGCCCAGCGGTGCTCTGCCCATCGGTCCGGCACCCGGCTTCGTCGAGGAGGAGGACCGGCCTGCGACCGGGCCGCGTCCGGCGCAGCGGGTGGAGCCCGCCGAGCGGTCGGCGGCCGAGCCGCGCTGGCCCAAATCCCCGCCGCAGCCGCCGCGTGGGATCGGCCCGGAGCAGAGCGCCTACCCACGGCCCATGCGCCGCTCCGAACCGCCCGCCGCCGAGAACGGCCAGCCGGCCGAGACCCGGCCGACCGGATCCGGTGCTGAACGGATGCGTCCGGATCCTGTTGACACCTACACCGATATCGCCGTCGACGTGATGGACGCCGAAGTTCGTGACGCCGCCCTGCCTACCGGGGACTCCGCGTTCGTGCGGTCATTCCTGACCAAGTCCGGCTCCACCGAACGGGCGGGCGGGTCGGCTCTGGTTGCGGATGCCGACGTGGACGCCGAGGCCGGCGCCACCGACAGTGCTGCGATGGCCGCCGAAGCGGAGACGGGCGAGCCGTACGTCGGGCGCCCGGGTGTGGTGGGCGGCTTGCTGGTGGTGCTGCAGTCGATCCTGGCGGTGGTGTTCGGCGGCGGCCTGTTCGTCGTCTTCGACCAGTTGTGGCGGTGGAACAGCATCGTGGCCCTGGTGCTCACGGTCCTGGTCACGCTCGGTCTGGTGGCCGCGGTGCAGGCGGTCCGTAAGACCGTCGACATCGTCAGCACATTGATCGCGGTGGCGGTCGGTTTGCTGGTTACGTTGGGGCCGCTGGCGCTGCACGCTAATTAGCCGTTCACTATTACTTCGTGCGCCCTGCCATCAAGGTCGGATTGTCGACGGCTTCGGTCTACCCACTGCGGGCCGAGGCTGCCTTCGAATACGCGGCCCGGCTCGGCTACGACGGCGTCGAGCTGATGGTGTGGGGGGAGTCGGTCAGCCAGGACGTCGGCGCCGTCCGGAGGCTGTCGCGCAAGTACCGGGTGCCGGTGCTCTCGGTACACGCTCCGTGTCTGTTGATCTCGCAACGAGTGTGGGGCTCCAACCCGATATCCAAGCTGGAACGCAGCGTACGAACCGCGGAGCAGCTCGATGCCCAAACCGTTGTCGTGCATCCGCCGTTTCGCTGGCAGCGGCGCTACGCCGAGGGCTTCAGCGATCAAGTCGCCCATTTGGAGGCCACCAGCGATGTGGCGGTGGCGGTGGAGAACATGTTCCCCTTCCGTGCCGATCGATTCTTCGGCGCCGATCAGTCCCGCGAGCGGATGCGTCGCCGCGGAGGCGGTCCAGGAGCGGGGATTTCGGCGTTCGCGCCGTCCCACGATCCCCTCGACGGCAACCATGCGCACTACACGCTGGACCTGTCGCACACCGCGACCGCCGGTGCCGACGGCTTGGAGATGGCCCGCCGGATGGGTTCGGGGCTGACGCACCTGCACCTGTGTGACGGAACCGGGCTGCCGGCCGATGAGCATCTGGTGCCCGGCCGCGGCGACCAGCCCACCGCCGAGGTGTGTCAGCTGCTGGCCGCCAGTGACTTCACCGGTCACGTGGTGCTGGAAGTGACCACCTCGCAGGCGCGCTCGCCGCACGAGCGTGAAGCGCTGCTGACCGAGTCGCTGCAGTTCGCCCGGACGCATCTGCTGCGCTGATCGCCTGTCCATGTCGATCGCTGAGACACAAGGAGTCCTCGCGTGACCTCATCCACCTTGTTCACCGATGCCATGGCCCTGGTGCGCATCGACGGCCCCGACGACAGCGACGATGTCGCGTCGTTCACCGGTGAGCTCAACGAGCACTGGACTATCGGTCCGAAGGTGCACGGCGGCGCCATGCTGGCGTTGTGCGCCAACGCCGCCCGCACCGCCGTGGCCGGCGACGCGGCGGCGGCGGAGATCCAGCCGGTCGCGGTGTCGGCCAGCTACCTGTGGGCACCCGACCCGGGCCCGATGCAGCTGGTGGCCACGATCCGCAAGCGTGGCCGCCGGGTCAGCCTCGTCGACGTCGAACTCAATCAGGGCGAACGCACCGCGGTGCGCGCGGTTATCACCCTCAGTGAGCCGGAACACCAGGCGCCGCCACTGCTGTCGTTCAACCCGGTGGTGCCGTTGATGACGCCGGAGCCTCCGCCCGGCCTGGAACCGATCGGTCCGGGGCATCCGATGGAGCACATCGTGCACCTGGCACATGGCTGCGACATTCGGCCGGCGCTGACCACGCTCGGCCCGCGCTCGGATGGCGGCCCGCCGGTGATCGAGATGTGGGTCCGGCCCAAGGACGCCGCCCCTGACGTGTTGTTCGCGCTGCTGTGCGGCGATGTGTCGGCGCCGGTGACCTTCGCCGTCGATCGCAACGGCTGGGCGCCCACCGTGCAGCTCACCGCCTACCTGCGGGCCGTCCCGGCCGACGGCTGGCTGCGGGTGATCTGCAGCTGCGTGCAGATCGGTCAGGACTGGTTCGACGAGGACCACACCGTCGTGGACTGCGAGGGCCGAATCGTGGTGCAGACCCGCCAGCTGGCGATGGTGCCGGTGCGCTAGCGGGCGACCCGCTGCGCCCGGCTCCGCCACGCTTGCGATCGCCCGGTGCGCTAGCGGGCGACCCGCTGCGCCCGGCTCCGCCGCGCTTGCGATCGCCCGGTGCGCTAGCGGGCGACCCGCTGCGCCCGGCTCCGCCGCGCTTGCGATCGCCCGGTGCGCTAGCGGGCGACCCGCCTGTGGACTGGGCTTCACCGCGCTGGCAGGCCGGGTCTGAAATGCTGTCGCCATGACCAGAATCGCGATCATCGGTGGCGGCAACATGGGCGAAGCGTTGCTTGCGGGGCTGCTGGCTGCCGGTCGCCCGGTCAAGGACCTGGTGGTCGCCGAGCGGTATGGCGACCGGGCCCGGCAGCTGTCGGAGAAGTACTCGGTCCTGGTGACTTCGGTCGCCGACGCGATGGAGAACGCCTCCGTGGTGATCGTCGCGGTGAAGCCACAGGATGTGGACGCGGTGGTCGAGGAGTTCGCCAGGAGCGTCACCGCTGCCTCCGGGGACAGTGCCGAGCAGGTGCTGGTCACGATCGTGGCCGGTCTCACCACCGGGTACGTGGAGTCCAAGCTCCCGGCCGGCGCTGCCGTGGTGCGCGTCATGCCCAACACCCCGGTCAAGGTCGGCGCCGGCGCCAGCGCGCTGGCGAAGGGCCGGTTCCCCAGCAATGCACAGGTCAGTGAGGTCGCCGCGTTGTTCGAGTGCGTCGGGACAGTGGCGATCGTTCCCGAAGAGCAAATGGACGCGGTGACCGCGGTATCGGGCTCTGGGCCGGCCTACTTCTTCTTGGTGGTCGAGGCGCTGGTGGATGCCGGGGTTGCTGCCGGATTGAGCCGGCAGGCGGCCACCGATTTGGCGGTGCAGACGATGGCCGGTTCGGCGCAGATGCTGCTGGAGGAGCGCGGCGAGGGCGAGGGGGCGGCCAATGCGGGCATCGACACCGCGCCGACCCACCTGAGAGCGATGGTGACTTCGCCCGGGGGGACCACCGCGGCCGCACTGCGGGAATTGGAGGCCGGTGGCCTGCGGACCTCGATCGATCGGGCGGTCCAGGCCGCAAAAACACGCTCTGAGCAGCTAAGAATTACACCAGAGTAATTCACTTATTTTTCACATATTGGCTCTCAGTAGTCGCAGGAACCCCATCCGTCCCGCTATTCTCCTCTATGTCTGTGCGTGTGGGCGCAGCGGAGGGGAAGCCGCTGAGACTGCACGTGCCTGATTGAAATGGGTAACGATGACGTCTGCGAACGGGCCTTCGGCGCGTGACACGACACAATTTCTCACCGTGGCCGAGGTGGCCGCGTTGATGCGGGTCAGCAAGATGACGGTGTACCGCCTGGTACACAACGGCGAGCTGCCCGCGGTACGGGTGGGACGGTCTTTCCGGGTGCACGCCAAGGCGGTGCACGACCTGTTGGAGACCTCCTTCTTCGACGCGGGCTAGCAAGAGCCGGTCGACAGGTAAGCGCCCCCCCGGGCGTCGCCGCACGGCGACGCCCGGGGTCGGCTGTCTTGGCGGCCTTGGTGGTCGGGCCAGGTGCGGTTTTCCGGTCCGTGCCTGCCTACGGGTAAAGTAACCGGGTCGATCAAATTCAGCAGCGCCCATTCGTCGGCGCGGGCAGAAGCAGATAGCGGAGTTCATGGGTTCAGTCATCAAGAAGCGGCGCAAGCGCATGTCGAAGAAGAAGCACCGCAAGCTGCTTCGCCGTACCCGCGTGCAGCGCAGAAAACTCGGTAAGTAACTCCGCCTAGGCCCCCCGAGCCGTGCCGAGCGTGAAGTTGGCTTCACGCTCGCGCGCCGGGTGTGACGTTAGCTTCACACTCGACAACGAGCCGATCGCCGGTATTGCTTTTCCGGCCTGGCCGTTAGGCTGACGGGGTGGACGAGGCCGGACCCCCAAGCGACGGCACGCGAAGTGACGCCCGGCATTACCCCAAGGTTGTGTTGGTCACCGGTGCGTGCAGGTTTCTGGGTGGATTCCTCACCGCAAGGCTCACGCAGAACCCGTTGATCAACCGGGTGATCGCGGTGGATGCGGTCATGCCGAGCAAGGACATGCTGCGTCGAATGGGGCGCGCTGAGTTTGTCCGCGCCGACATCCGTAACCCCTTTATCGCCAAGGTGATTCGAAACAGCGATGTCGACACCGTCGTGCACGCAGCGGCGGCGTCGTACGTCCCTCGGTCCGGCGGTGGGGCGGCGCTCAAAGAGTTCAACGTGATGGGCGCGATGCAGCTGTTCGCCGCCTGCCAGAAAGCTCCTTCGGTGCGGCGGGTGGTGCTCAAGTCGACCTCGGAGGTCTACGGGTCGTGCTCGCGTGACCCGGTGTTGTTCTCCGAGGACAGCACCAGTCGCCGTCCGCCGACTCAGGGGTTCCCCCGCGACAGCATCGACATCGAGGGCTATGCCCGCGGGCTGGGCCGGCGACGGCCCGACATCGCGGTCACGATCCTGCGGATGGCCAACATGATCGGCCCGGCCATGGACACCGCGCTGTCGCGCTACCTCGCCGGCCCGCTGGTTCCGATGGTGCTGGGCCGAGACGCGCGCCTGCAGCTGCTGCACGAGCAGGACGCGCTGGGGGCCTTGGAGCGGGCCACCATGGCCAGCAAGGCCGGCACCTTCAACATCGGCGCCGACGGGATCATCATGATGTCGCAGGCGATCCGCAGGTCAGGCCGCGTTCCGATGCCGCTGCCGGGTCTCGGGCTGTGGGTCATGGATTCGTTGCGCCGGGCCAACAATTACACCGAGATCAACCGGGAGCAGCTGGATTATCTGAGCTTTGGCCGGGTGATGGACACGACTAGAATGCGAACCGAACTCGGGTACAGCGCCAAGTGGACCACCGCCGAGGCATTCGATGACTACGTGCGGGGTCGGGGGCTGAACCCGATCGTCGATCCCAAGTGGGTCCGTTCGGTGGAGCGGCGAACAGTGAGCGCAGCGCAGCGCATGGGGGATATCAGCTTCACCAGGGTGCGGGGAGGGTAACGCCATGGCTGAGGATTCGAAAGCGAAAGTCATTCCGCTGCACAAGCATTCGAGTTCCGTGCGTCGGCATCCGTCGGCGCTGGCCGGCCCGGCCGAACAGGCTTCGGCCAGGCAGGTCGCCGCCGTCGTCCGTGAACTCGGCGAGCGCCGCGGCTCCGGGGGGACCACCGGTGCCTCCGCCCCCACGCCGAGTGAATTCGCCACCCGGGTGGGTGCGGTCGCCGCGTTCCTTCGGGAGCGGATCACCGGGGACTACCAGGTCGACGAGTTCGGCTTCGACCCGCACTTCAACGAGGCCGTCGTGCTGCCGTTGCTCCGGGTGTTCTTCAACGACTGGTTCCGGGTCGAGGTCAGCGGTGTCGAGAACCTGCCGGTCGATGGGCCCGCGCTGGTGGTGGCCAACCACGCCGGGGTGTTGCCGATGGATGCGCTGATGCTCTCGGTGGCGGTGCGCGACCATCACCCCGACCATCGGAACCTGCGGATGCTCGCCGCCGACCTGGTATTCGATCTGCCGCTGATCGGTCCGACCGCCCGCAAGGCGGGCCACACCATGGCCTGCACCGCCGACGCCAACCGGCTGCTGGAGGCCGGTGAGCTGACCGCGGTGTTCCCGGAGGGCTACAAGGGCCTGGGTAAGCGCTTCAAGGACCGGTACAAGCTGCAGCGGTTCGGCCGCGGGGGCTTTGTCTCAGCGGCGCTGCGCACCAAGGCGCCGATCGTGCCTTGCTCGATCGTCGGCTCCGAGGAGATCTATCCGATGATCGCCGACGTCAAGCTGTTGGCTCGGCTGCTCGGCGTGCCCTATTTCCCGATCACGCCGCTGTTTCCGTTGGCCGGTCCCGTTGGTCTGGTGCCGATGCCGTCGAAGTGGCACATCGCCTTCGGGGAGCCGATTGCGACCACCGACTACGAGGCCGGTGCCGCCGACGACCCGATGGTCACCTTCGAGCTGACCGACCAGGTACGCGAAACCATTCAGCAGACGCTGTATCGGCTGCTCGCCGGGCGTCGCAACATGTTCTTCGGCTGACGTCTCGTCTGTTTCCCGCGAGCGTGCGTGTCTGTACGCGACACGCCGCGTGCGAGCGGTCAACTGTGCACGCTCGCCGGAAAGCGGGCTACTTCTTGCCCAGCGCCCGATCGCGCATGGCCTCGAGGGCGGCGATTGTCTTGGCCTCGGTGTCGGCGTCCTGGTTGACCGACTCGCCGAGCATGGTGACCACACTGGTCACCACCGGCTCGCCGTTCTCGTCGGTGACCTCGCTGCGGACCTCACTGACAACCGTGCCGTGCGATTCGATGACCGAGTCCAGGTAGGTGTCGAAGAACAGCTTGTCACCGGCCACGATCGGCCGGTGGAAGGTGAACTTCTGGTCGCGGTGCAGCACCCGGGCGATGTTGATCGGGAGGTCGAACTTGTCGAAGATCTCCAACTGCACCTGTCGGCCGGCGACCGCCAGGAACGTCAGCGATGCCACCAGCCCCGGATGCCCGGCTTCGGCGGCAGCAGCCTCGTCGAAGTGGGCTGGGTGGTCATCTTTGACGGAGCGGGCGAACTCCCTGATCTTCTCCCGGCCGACCTCGAAGTAGTCCGGGAACCGGTAGTGGGCTCCGATCATCCGCTGCGACTCGGTGTGTACTGACATCCCGGTTTACCCCTCCGTTCGCCGTGGTGTTCGGCGGCGGAAGTTTATCAGCGAGCAGCTCAGGCGCGCTCGTTCCGGTGCGCCACGGCCGCAGCCAGGGCCCCGCCGACAGCCCCCAGTGCCAGCGCCGACGGCACGCCGATCCGGGCCGCCCGACGTGCGGTACGGAAGTCGCGGATCTCCCAGCCCCGCTTGCGCGCCATCTCCCGCAAGGCGGCGTCGGGGTTGATCGCCACCGCGGTCCCGACCAGCGAGAGCATCGGCACGTCGTTGAAGCTGTCGGAGTAGGCCGTGCAACGCCGCAGGTTCAGTCCCTCCCGGATCGCCAGGGACCGCACCGCGTGGGCCTTGCCCGGCCCGTGCAGGATCTCGCCGACCAGCCGGCCGGTGAACACCCCGTCGACGGACTCGGCGACGGTGCCCAACGCACCGGTCAGCCCGAGTCGGCGGGCGATGGTCTCGGCCAGCTCGTAAGGGGTGGCGGTGACAAGCCACACCTGCTGGCCGGCGTCGAGGTGCATCTGGGCCAACTCGCGGGTGCCGGGCCAGATCTTGTCGGCGATGATCTCGTCGTAGATCTCCTCGCCCAGATCGACCAGCTCCGAGACCGGCCGGCCTTCGATGAAGGCCAGGGCCTTGCGCCGGCCGGCCGCGACGTCGTCGCTGTTCTCCTTGCCGGTGAGCTGAAATTTGGCCTGGGCGTAGACGAACCCGATGACGTCGCGGTAGGTGAAGTAATTGCGGGCGGCCAGCCCCCGGCCGAAGTGCACCATCGAGGAGCCCTGGACCAGGGTGTTGTCGACGTCGAAGAACGCGGCGGCGGTCAGGTCGACCGGCGCGGGCGTGTCGGTGTCGGCCACATCGACCAGCGCCCGCTCTGCGCTGGCATCAGTGGCCGGCGATGTCACGTCGGCTGCGGTTACCCGTTCGGCCGGGCCCGGTGATGCCATCACCCGACTCCTTCCGCGGCTGGGCTGTAGGGCCGGTGCTCCGGCCGTCCACAACCCTATCCGGCTACCGGCCCGATGACCCCCAGGTGATCGCGTAGATCACCCTTGAGGTCGAACATCGAGTAATCCCGGAAACTGAACCGCCAGATGTCGCCGACCCGCTCGAATCTGTCGTGATAGCGGCCCGCAGCGATCACCTGGAGCGCGACGGCGTCGGTCTGCTGCAGCACCGTGTAGTAGGAGCGGCATGTCGCGGTCCCCGCGTCCTCGTCGATGTCGAGGATCGGGTTGGTGATCACATGCTTGGTGCGCGGCGTGCCGTCGGCATGGATGGTGACCAGCCCGCGCCACAACTGCAGGATCCCGGCGCTGTCGAGGACGACCGTGCCCTCGGGGTCGGCTTTGATCTGGGCGTGGGTGAACAGCGCCGCGGCGCCGTCCAGGTCGCCGGCATCCATCAGCTCGGCATAGCGGTACAGCAGGTTCGTGATCGACACAGCGCTGGAATTCATGGCTTGCTCTTGTCCGCCGGGGGTGAAGGTGCTGCCGGCCTATGGCCGGTCACACCGTAAGTCAATCCGTACCCGACCGTCGCGACAATCCAGAGAACCTCGGTGGCCTCGGCAGGCCGGCGATACCCCTGCGACACTGGAACCATGACCCGCCACCAGGTACAGCTGCTCACCCGGGAGGGCTGCCCGGTCTGCGTGCAGGTACACGACCAGTTGGCCCAGCTGGCGGACGAGCTCGCGTTCGACCTGCACACAGTCGACGTCGACGCCGCCGCGGCGGCCGGTGACACCGCGCCGCGGGCGGAATTCGGCGACCGGTTGCCGGTGGTGTTGCTCGACGGACGAGAACACAGCTACTGGGAGGTCGACGAGGCCCGCCTACGTGCTGATTTGGCGGGTTCATGAGGCGGTTCCAGCTTCGCCTCTCACCGTCGAGCCTCGCTGAACCGCTCGCTCATACGACGGTTCCAGCTTCGCCTCTCCTCCGTCGAGCCTCGCTGAACCGCCGAATTTGGTAGGCCAGCGCTTTAGCCTCTACCGTGGAGTGAAGTTTCTTCACGGGTGACAGCAAGGAGCGGACCAGGTGATATTGCCGTGAGCGTCCTGCTCTTCGGGGTCTCGCACCGCAGCGCCCCCGTCTCAGTACTCGAGCAGCTCAGCACCGCAGAATCCGATCAGGTCAAGATCGTCGAGCAGGTGCTGGAGTCGCCGCTCGTCACCGAGGCGATGATCCTGTCGACCTGCAACCGGGTTGAGGTCTACGCCGTCGTCGAAGCCTTCCACGCCGGGTTGTCGGCGATCGGCCAGGTGCTCTCCGAGCACTCCGGCATGTCGATGGCCGACCTGACCAAGTACGCCTACGTCCGCTACAGCGAGGCCGCCGTCGAGCACCTGTTCTCGGTGGCCAGCGGCCTGGACTCCGCGGTCGTCGGCGAACAGCAGGTGCTGGGCCAAGTGCGTCGCGCCTATGCCTCCGCCGAGGCCAACAGCAGTGTCGGCCGGGTGCTGCACGAATTGGCCCAGCGTGCGCTGTCGGTGGGCAAGCGGGTGCACTCCGAAACCGGGATCGACGCCGCCGGCGCGTCGGTGGTCTCGGTAGCCCTGGGTATCGCGGCCAAGCAGTTTGGCTGTCAGTTTGGCGATGAGGCGCTCCAGGGACGGACCGCGGTGGTGATCGGCGCGGGGTCGATGGGCGCGTTGTCTGCGGCCCACCTGGTGCGTGCCGGCGTCCAACACATCCACGTCGTCAACCGCTCGCTGCCGCGAGCTCAACGACTGGCCCGCAAGATCCGCGAGAGCGGTGTCACGGCTGACGCCGTCGCCCTGGACCGGATGGCCGCAACCCTGATCAGTGCCGACATCGTGGTGTCCTCCACCGGAGCGGTGAGCCCAGTCGTGTCGCTGGCCGACGTGCACCACGCGCTGGCCGGGGGCGACCGTGACGAGGCGACCCAACCGCTGGTGATCTGCGACCTGGGCATGCCACGTGACGTCGACGCCGCGGTCACCGGGCTGCCCGGGGTGCGGGTCATTGACATGGACCGGATCCAGCGGGAGCCGTCGGCGCAGGTCGCCACCTCCGACACCGAGGCCGCACGCAACATCGTGGCCCGCGAGGTCGCCACCTATCTGGCCGGCCAACGGATGGCCGAGGTCACCCCGACTGTGACCGCGCTGCGCCAGCGCGCCGCCGACGTGGTCACCGCCGAATTGCTGCGGCTGGATCACCGGCTGCCGGACCTGGAGACCGCCCAGCGCGAGGAAGTGGCGCGCACGGTGCGCCGCGTCGTCGACAAGCTGCTGCACGCCCCCACGGTGCGGGTCAAGCAGCTGGCCAGCTCGCCCGGCGGGGACAGCTACGCCGAGGCGTTGCGTGAACTCTTTGAGCTCGATCCGACCGCTGTGGACGCGGTCGCGACCGCCGGTGAACTACCAGTAGTGCCAGGAGGGCTTGATGTCGGCGCCGAAACCGGGTCGGCCGGGTAGACGTTTTGGGTGAAGTAATCCGCATCGGTACCCGGGGTAGCTTGTTGGCCACCACCCAGGCCGGGACCATTCGTGATGCCCTGGTGGCCGCTGGGCACCCCGCTGAACTGGTCGTGATCAGCACCGCCGGGGATGTCACATCCGGGCCTATCGCCGACATCGGGGTGGGGGTGTTCACCGCTGCGCTACGAGAGGCCATTCTCGACGGCCGAGTCGATGCCGCTGTGCACTCTCACAAGGACCTGCCGACCGCTGCCGACTCCCGGTTCCGACTCGCGGCGAATCCGCCGCGTGAGGACCCACGGGATGCGCTGGTGGCGCGTGACGGATTGGTGCTGGGGGAGTTGCCGGCGGGTGCCGTGGTGGGCACTTCGTCGCCGCGGCGGGCCGCACAGCTTAGAGCACTGGGTCTCGGTTTGGAAATTCGCCCCCTACGAGGCAACCTAGATAGCAGGTTGAACAGGGTAAGCAGCGGCGAACTCGACGCCATCGTGGTAGCCCGGGCGGGTCTGGCCCGGCTGGGACGCCTCGACGCGGTCACCGAGACGTTGGAACCGGTACAGATGTTGCCGGCTCCGGCTCAAGGGGCACTGGCGGTGGAGTGTCGCGCAGGTGATACGGCACTGGCGGCGCTGCTGGCGGAGTTGGACGACGCCGACACCCGCCTGGCGGTTACCGCCGAGCGGACCCTGCTCGCCGAACTGGAGGCGGGTTGTTCCGCACCGGTGGGCGCGATCGCCGAAGTGGTCGAGTCCATCGATGAGGACGGCCGGGTCTTCGAAGAGCTGTCGCTGCGCAGTTGCGTGGCGGCGCTGGACGGATCCGACGTGATCCGCGCGTCCGGCATCGGCAGTCCGGACCGAGCCCGGGAGCTGGGCGTGTCGGTCGCGGCGGAACTGTTCGAGTTGGGTGCGCGCGAGCTGATGTCGGACGCACGGTGAAACGGTGCGTGGTGAAGTGACTGGGAGTAACGAATGGCTCGCCAAGTGAGCGTGCGAGGGCAGAAGCCCAAGCCGGGCCGCATTGTTTTCGTCGGATCGGGTCCCGGCGACCCGGGCCTGCTGACGACGCGGGCGCGGACGGCGCTGACGAACGCCGCGCTGGTGTTCATCGACCCCGACGTGCCTGAGGCGGTGCTGGCGCTGGTCGGCACGGACCTGCCTCCGATCGCCGGTCCGGTGCCCCCGGCCCCCAAGGCGGACAAGGCCGACGACGACGCGGCCAACAATGCCGACGGCACCGCCGCGGACGATGACGCCGGCGCCGACGAAGCCGCCGCGACCGTTCCGGGCGGACCCGACATTCGCCCGGCGCTGGGCGAGCCGGCCGAGGTGGCCAAGATTCTGGCGGCCGAGGCGCGCTCAGGCTCCGACGTGGTGCGGCTGGTGGCCGGTGACCCGCTGTCGATCGACGCGGTCATCACCGAGGTAAGCGCGGTGGCTCGCACCAACGTTGCGTTCGAGATCGTGCCTGGACTGCCCGCCACGAGTGCGGTGCCCACCTACGCCGGTCTGCCGCTCGGCTCGTCGCACACGGTGGCCGACGTCCGCGACCCGAACGTGGACTGGGGCGCTCTGGCTGCCGCTCCGGGGCCGCTGATCTTGCAGGCCACCACCTCGCACCTGCCGGAGGCGGCCCGCACCCTGATCGAGTACGGCCTGTCGGACAGCACGCCGTGCGTGGTCACCACGTCGGGCACCACGTGCGCGCAGCGGTCGATCGAGTCCAACCTCGGTGGCCTGACGGAGGCTTCGGCGCTGGCGAGCATCGACCCGGTCATCCTGCCCAACGGTCAGGAGACCTCGGCCGGTCCGCTGGTGGTGACCATCGGCAAGACGGTGAGCAACCGGGCCAAGCTGAACTGGTGGGAGAGCCGCGCGCTGTACGGCTGGACGGTGCTGGTGCCGCGCACCAAGGACCAGGCCGGCGAGATGAGCGACCGCCTGGTCGGGCACGGCGCGTCGCCGATCGAGGTTCCGACCATCGCCGTGGAGCCGCCGCGGAGCCCGGCCCAGATGGAAAGGGCCGTCAAGGGTTTGGTGGACGGCCGCTACCAGTGGGTGGTGTTCACCTCGACCAATGCGGTGCGTGCCGTGTGGGAGAAGTTCGCTGAGTTCGGTCTGGACGCTCGTGCGTTCTCCGGGGTGAAGATCGCCTGCGTCGGCGAGGCCACCGCGGAGCGTGTCCGGGCGTTCGGGATCAGCCCCGAGCTGGTGCCGTCCGGCGAGCAGTCCTCGCTGGGCCTGCTTGACGAATTCCCGCCCTACGACGACGTTTTCGACCCGGTGAACCGAGTGCTGTTGCCGCGCGCGGACATTGCCACCGAGACGCTGGCCGAAGGGCTGCGCGAGCGGGGCTGGGAGATCGAGGATGTCACCGCCTACCGCACCGTTCGTGCTGCTCCGCCGCCCGCGGCCATCCGGGAGATGATCAAGACCGGCGGGTTCGACGCGGTGTGCTTCACCTCGAGCTCGACGGTGCGCAACCTGGTCGGCATCGCCGGCAAGCCGCACGCCCGGACCCTGGTGGCCTGCATCGGCCCCAAGACCGCGGAGACTGCAGCCGAATTCGGGCTGCGGGTGGACGTGCAGCCGGAGACCGCGGCAGTGGGTCCGCTGGTCGACGCCCTGGCCGAGCACGCTGCGCGGCTGCGGGCCGAGGGTGCGTTGCCTCCGCCGCGAAAGAAGAGCCGCAGGCGATGACCTCGCTCGCGTTGACTCTGCGTCCATGGCGTGAAAGTGCGAGTAACTTCCGCCCTCACCGCAGAGTCAACGCATGAGAGAGCGTCCCCGTCGGCTGCGTTCCACTCCGGCGATGCGCCGGCTGGTGGCTCAAACATCGCTGGAGCCCAGGCATCTGGTGTTGCCGATGTTCGTCGCCGACGGCATCGACGAGCCGAGACCGATCGCTTCTATGCCCGGGGTGTATCAGCACACGCGTGATTCGCTGCGCGCCGCGGCCGCCGAGGCGGTGGCGGCCGGAGTGGGCGGGCTGATGCTGTTCGGGGTTCCGGTGGAGGCGGACAAAGACAGCGCAGGATCGGCCGGCGCTGCTCCCGACGGCGTGCTCAACACCGCGCTGCGCGATCTGGCCGCCGATCTCGGTGAGGCCACGGTGCTGATGGCCGACACCTGCCTGGACGAGTTCACCGATCACGGCCATTGCGGGGTGCTCGACGCGCGAGGCCGGGTCGACAACGACGCCACCCTGAAGTGCTACGTGGAACTGGCCGTTGCCCAAGCGGATTCGGGTGCTCATGTGGTGAGCCCGAGCGGCATGATGGACGGCCAGGTGGCGGCGATCCGCGACGGGCTGGATGCCGCCGGGCACAGCGACGTGGTGATCCTGGCCTACGCGGCGAAGTTCGCCTCGGCGTTCTACGGTCCGTTCCGTGACGCGGTCGCCTCGACCCTGGCCGGGGACCGTAGGACCTACCAGCAGGAACCCGGCAACTCCCGCGAGGCGCTGCGCGAGGTCGCACTCGACCTCGCGGAGGGCGCCGACATCGTGATGGTCAAACCCGCGATGGGCTACCTGGACGTGATCGCGGCGACCGCCGCGGTGTCCTCTGTTCCGGTCGCCGCCTACCAGGTCTCGGGCGAGTACGCGATGATCGCGGCGGCCGCTGCCAACGGTTGGATCGACGGGCGGTCCGCGGCGCTGGAGTCCCTGATCGGCATCCGGCGTGCCGGCGCCGACATCGTGCTGAGTTACTGGGCGGCCGAAGCGGCCGGTTGGCTGGCGTGACGGCTCCACCCGACGGGCCGCGGCCCTCGGCCCAGATTCCACCTGGCCGTCCCGCGGATGTCGACACCGCGTTCTGGCTGTGGCTTGCCGCCCTGCCCCTGATGACGTGCGGATACGTGGTTAACCTGCTGACCGCCCCGGAGATCCCGGCGACCGCGGTCACCTACCCGATCACCGCGCTGACGGCGATCGTGGTGGTCGTGGTGGTGGCGACGTTTCTGATGTTGATGCGCTCCGGGTATCGCTGGGCGCGCACCGTGTTGACCGGCGGAGGGATCGCCGCGGTGGTCAATGCGGTCAGCGCGCTGTGGCACGCCGATGCGAGGCCGGCGGTCGCGATGGCCGTGGCGGTCACCGGCATTCTCGGATCGGTGCTGATCGCCGCGGGGACTGTCCTGCTGCACCGATCCGAGGCGCAGGCCTACTTCATCCGGTAGCCGGTTCAGCTGGCCGTCACTGTGACGGTGACGGTGGTGGCGCCGCTGTCCGAGGCGATGATCAGCACCGGCGCGCCCGGGGCCGAGACCACGTGTCCGCCGGTGACACTGACCTGATAGCCGTCCGGATAGACGATGTTCGGCACCGAGATCTCGGTCTGGGTGCCGGCAGCGAAGTGTCCTGTACCGCTGGCCATCTCGGTGGAGTAGGTGAATTGGAAGGTGCCGTCACCGAAGGACCACGATTCCGGGGTGCCGCCCACCGCCAGCGGATACGGCTCGGACAGTTGCGTCAGGAGGTCCATGTTGATGTTGTCTTCGGTCATCGGCTGGTTCAGGTCCCAGTACCGGAGCATGGTGTAATCCCAGAACATCCAGTTGTAGCCGTAGCTGTTGGCCGCGTTGAGGGTGTCGGCGATCGAGCCGGCGTTGGTGGTTCCGCCGTACTCCGTGATCGCCACCGGCAGGTCGTATCTTGACGCGTAGTCGTCGGCGTTGCCGTGCACGATTGTCTCCCACAGCGAGCAGCCGAAGTTGCTGTCCATGAAAGCCGTTGTGGTGCAGTAGTCGTGGAACGCGAAGACGACGCGCGGATCGTCTACCTCGCCCAGGTAGGTCGGGATGGGGAGGTTGCCGGACAGCACGCTGGGTTCGATGTAGAGCGGTGTGGCCGGATCGACCGAGCGGACCGCAGAAGCCAGCAGGTTGTAGAACGGGGTCAGCTGCTGGCCTTCGAAGAACGAGCCGCCGAAGATGGTCGACAGCCATGTTGAGCCCGGCCACGGCTCGTTCATCAGCTCGTAGCCGATCACGTTGGGGTCGTCTTTGAAGTAATTCGCCACGACTTGCCACATCAGCGCGTAGTGGTTCTGCAGTCCGACGCCGTCGGGCCCGTCGGCGTTGCTCCAGAACGCATCCCAGGCGTAGTTCTCCGCGGGGCTCATGACGTAGCGGAACGGGAACGGGGTGTGGGGGTTGGGCAGGCCGCCGTCCTGTGCCGCCCACGCCGGTGCGCCATCGCCCCAGAAGGTGGTGCCGTAGTTGTCCTGGTGCATGTCGAGGACGACGCGGATGCCGTGGTTGGACAGGGTTTGCGCGGTCTGGTTGATCAGGTCCAGATACTCGTAGTCATAGACGCCGGGTTCGGGCTCGACCCCGGCCCAGATGATGCCGAGCCGCACCACGTTGAAACCGTTGGCGGCCAGCAGGGCCGCGTCTTGGTCGCTGAACCCCTCGGCGGCGGGGTAGAACGGCGGGTCCTTCACCACCTCGCCGAATCCGTGCAGGACGACGACGCGTCCGTCGTTGTCGACCAGCCAGCTGCCGGCGGTAGTGATGTCGGACAGACCCCCGGCCGGGGCGCCCTCGAGGGTTCCGAAGTGGCCGTGGTCGCCGTGGGCGCCGAGCAGGCCTCCGCCGCCGCCGGCTCCGCCGAGGGCGGGTAGATCGCGTGGGCCGCTGTAGACGCCGTCGCCGGCATCACCGCCGTGGCCGCCGCTGCTGAACAGTCCGATAGCGCTGCCGCCGTCACCGCCGTGGCCGCCGTCACCGCCGTGGCCGCCGTCGACGCCGGTGCCGCCAGCGGCGCCGTTTCCACCGTTTCCGCCGTGGCCGCCGAGGCCGAACAGCCAGCCGGCGGCGTCGCCGCCTGCGCCGCCGGACCCGCCGGCACCGCCGTTGTAGCCGAGGTCGCCCTCACCTCCGTCGCCGCCGACTCCGCCGATGCCCATCACCACCCCACCCGCGCCACCGGCACCACCGGAAGCTCCGGCACCGCCGTCGCCACCGGCCCCGCCGATGCCGAACAGCCCGCCGTGTCCGCCGTTGCCGCCGGGCGTGTGGTCTACGGTGCTGTCCCAGCCGGCGCCGCCGTCGCCGAACAGCCATCCACCGTCGGTTCCATTGACGTGCAACGGATCCCCGTCGACGCCGTCGCCGATCAGGGCGCGTCCGGTGAGCGTGAGGAACGGCTCGTTGATGAAGTTGTTGACCTGTTGGCCGATGTCGCTGTGGATCCAGGCTTCGATGCCGGTGTGGATCGGGGTGTAGATGTTGTGCTGGATCCATGCGGTCAGGTCAGCCGGGTCGTAGGCCGCCGGTCCGGCAGCTGCACCCGGGATGCTGAGTTCACCAAAGATGGTGTTCCAGTGCGCAGGGGCGAAGAAAGTCTCCCAGGCGGTGGGGGAGAGCACCGCATCCCAGTCGAGATCGTTGGTGGTGGCGTCCAGGAACGGTGCGATGGCCGCTTCGATCGCGTCGTCGAAGTCGGCCTGGGCTGACGGCGCGACGGCCAGTGGCGCCATCCCGAAGGACAGGAACGCGCCTGTGGCAGTGGCAAATCCGATGGTCCGGCCGCTCATGCGGTCTGTCATGGTGACGCGTATCTCCTAGTTTGCGGGGGTGACGGTGACGGTGATGGTGCTCGCGCCGCTGTCTGAGGCGATCACGAGGACAGGGGCGCCTGGCGCGGAGACGACGTGTCCTCCGGTGACGCTGACCTGGTAGCCGTCGGGGTATTGCAGTGTCGGTACTGAGATCTCGGTTTGAGTGCCGGCGGCGAAGTGTCCTGAGCCGTCCGTCATCTCGGTCGAGTAGCTGAAGTGGAAAGTGCCGTCCGCGAACGACCAGGAGTCCGGGGTGCCGGCGACCGCCAGCGGGTAGGGCTGAGCCAGCGTGGTCAAGGTGGCGTAGTCGACGGTGTCGTCGGTTATCGGGGTGTGTAGATCGTGGTAGCGGATCAGGGTGTAGTCCCAGAACATCCAGCTGTACCCGTACCGGTTGGCCTCGTCCAGGGTGTCGTTGATCGAGCCGGTGTTGGTGGATGCGCCGAACTCGGTGATCGCTACCGGCACATCGTATTTCGATGCGTAGGCGTCGGCGTAGCCCTGCACGATCGTCTCCCACAGCGAGCAGCCGAAGTCGGTGCCCAGCAGGGCCGTCATGGTGCAGTAGTCGTGGAACGCGTAGACGACGTTCGAGTCGTCCACCTCGCCCAGGTACGTCGGGATCGGCAGGTTGCCGGACAGCGTGCTCGGTTCGACGTACAGCGTGGTGGTCGAGTCGACGGAGCGGATCGCCGAAGCCACCTGGTCGTAGAACGAGGTGAGCTGCTGGCCTTCGAAGAACGAGTTGCCGAAGATGGTCGACAGCCATGTCGAGCCCGCCCACGGTTCGTTCATCAGCTCGTAGCCGACCACGTTCGCGTCGTCTTTGAAGTAATGCGCAACGGCTTGCCACATCTGGGCGTAGTGGTTCTGCAATCCGACGCCGTCGGGCGCGTCGGAGTTGCGCCAGAAGGCATCCCAGACGTGGTTCTCCGCCGGGTTGAGCGCGTAAGTCCACGGCCAACCGGTGTCGGGATCGGGCATCCCACCGGTCTGCACCGCCCAGTCCGGGGCACCGTCGCCGTAGCCCAGGGGGCCACCGAGTCCGGCGGCGTAAAGGTCCTGGTGCATGTCGAGCACGGTGTAGATGCCGTGGTTGGACAGCGTCTGAATGGTCTGGTTGATCGCGGCGAGGTAGTCGTAGTCGATGACGCCGGGCCGGGGCTCCACGCCTTCCCAGAGGATGCCGACCCGCACCACGTTGAAGCCGTTGGCGGCCAGCAGCGCCGCGTCGGCATCGCTGAACCCCTCGTTCTCAGCGGCGGGATAGAACGGCGCCCGCTTGTTCACCTCGCCGAACCCGTGCAGGACGACCACTCGCCCGTCGTTGTCGGTGATCCAGGCGCCGGTGGTGCCGAGGTCAGCGACGCCGCCGGGTGGCAAGCCCTCCAGGGCGCCGAACTGCCCGTGCGTACCGTGGGTGCCCAGTAGCGAGCTGCCGTTGCCGCCGGCTCCGCCGAGCGCGGGCAGCTCGCGGCCACCGGTGTACACGCCGTCGCCGGCGTCGCCACCGGCGCCACCGCTGCCGAACCATCCGGTCGCGCTACCGCCGTCACCGCCGTAGCCACCGACACCACTGTCGCTGTCACCGCCGTCGCCACCGTCACCGCCGATGCCGATCAGCCATCCGCTGTCACCGCCGTGGCCACCGATGGCGCCTGCGCCGCCGTCACCGCCGGCCCCTCCGGTGCCGAAGAGCCCGGCTGCGCCGCCGTCACCGCCGGCGACGCCGGCTTCGGTGCTGTCCCAGCCGGCGCCGCCGTCGCCGAACAGCCATCCACCCGGGGTGCCGTCGGGGATCGCTGCCGTTCCGTCGACGCCGTTGCCGATCACCAGCGAGCCGAACACCGTGTTGATCACGTCGTTGACCGACTTGCCGAAGTCGCTGGTGATCCAGGCCTGCATACCGGCGTGCATCGGGGTGTAGAGGTATTGCTGCACCCAGCCGGCCAGGTCTGCCTGATCGAAGCTGGCCGTTCCGGGTACCGCGAGGGCACCCAGTTCGGCCAGCACGCCGTCCCAGTGCTCCGGGGCCAGGAAGGTGTCCCAGGCGGTGGGGGAGAGCACGGCGTCCCAGTCGAGGGTGTTGGTGTTGGTGTCCACGAAGGGTGCGATGGCTGCTTCGATCACGTCGTCGAAGTCGGCCTGGGCCGCGGGCGCAACGGCCAGTGGTCCCAACCCGAGGGTCACGAACGCGCCGGCACTGACCCCGAGACCGATCAGGCGATGTCGTGCCGTGCACAACCGGTGAGTACGCGTGGCGGAACGCTGACGAGTCATTGCCGATACCCCTGGCGACGTAACTTCTCAGGTAGCCGTGACCCTGAGCAGGAATTCTAATAATTCCCTGCGTCAAGCCTGGCAATTGGCAGCCCTGAAGTGAAACACCAAACCGCCGCCTCATTGACAACGCAGGCGTGCTGAATCAGGTGGTGGTCGGCCTGTTCTCCATGGTGTGAACGAGCTCGGACTCTCGGTCCCGCACCGCGAGCGCGGTGTGGAGGAACTGGGTGACCAGGGGCGAGCGTTCGTCACGGTGCCAGGCCAGGGCGATCGCCGAGCCAGGCCAGTCGTTGATCTCGAGGAATTCCACCCCGGGCATCGGCATGTGGTGCATGACCACTGCGCTGGTGACCGCGATAGCCGCGCCGGCCGCGACCAGCTGTGCTTCCTCGGTGATCGAGTTGATGGGAACGAAGCGGGCCTTGGTTGACTCGTCGCGCGCCGCCTCCAGGCACCAGAAAGCGCGATAAGCCTCGTCAAGGGTGTCCCCATTGGTGATCGGATCGGCGACGAGTTCCCGCGCGGACACCGAACCCCGTCCGACGAGGTGGTGCGAGCTCGCCACCATCGCCACGACCGGATCGACGAACAAAACCTCCGTCTCGATATTGGGGATGCCCTTCGGCAGGCGCACGAACGCCACGTCAGTGGCACCTGATGCCAGGCCTGCCGAGGAGTCGTGGACCGGGAACTCTTGCATCTCAACGCTGACATCGGGGTGGCGTTCCGCGAACTCGGACAGGATGAATGGCGTCAGTTCGAGGGCGGCGCCGGGGACGTAGCCCAACCGCAGCGTGCCGGCCAGCCCGCGTGCGGCCCGGCGGGCGGCAGACGCGGCCTCGTCGAGAGCAGTGAGCGCGGTACGCGCTCCCTCCAGGAAGGCTTCGCCCGCGGGCGTCAATGTCACCTTGCGGGTGGTTCGCTCCAGCAGCTTGGCGCCGACCAGGTTCTCGAGCTCTTTGATCTGGCGGCTGAGGGCCTGCTGGGCCAGGTGCACGCGTTCCGCGGCCTTGCTGAAGTGCAGCTCTTCGGCCACCGCCACGAAGTAGCCCAGCTTGCGGGTGTTGATCTCGATGGGGCTAAGCATAGCCCGGACGGGTTGTGGCGGGCGTCACACTCCGCCGGTCGGGCTACCGGCAGCCCCGGTCACCGTGACGGTGACGGTGGTGGCGTTGTCTTCCGAGGCGATGATCAGCACCGGCGCGCCGGGGGCCGAGACGACGTGCCCGCCGGTGACGGAGACTTGATAGCCGTCCGGGTACTGGATGGGCGGTACTGAGATTTCGGTCTGGGAGCCGGCGGCGAAGTGTCCTGTGCCGCCGGCCATCTCGGTGGAGTAGCTGAGCTGGAAGGTGCCGTCTGTGAACGACCACGACGTCGGGGTGCCGGCAATGGCCTGCGCGTAGGGCGCCGACGTGGCTTCCAGCCTGGCCCAATCGACATTGTCACCGACGGGTGGCTTACTCGGGTCGAAGACCAGCGCATTGCCCGGGGCGGTGCCGGTGATGGCGGGTACCCCGTTGTAGGCCCACTGCGACCAGCCCCACATGCGCTGGTCGGCGGCGTTCATCACCATGACGGCCTCCGCAGCGCCGTTTCCGGATCCGAACTCCGAGATGAGGCCGGGCACGCCGTACTTGCTCGTGTACGCCTCGCCGTTCTCGGCCAGTAGCTCGATGTATCCCGGGCACAGTGGCGAGAAGGCTGCGCTGATGCTGGTCAACATGCAGTAGTCGTGGAAGGCGAAGACGCCGTGCGGGTCGTCGACCTCACCCAGCTGGGTCGGTACCGCCTCGTTGAACAGGGTGTTGGGCTCGTAGATCAACGGTGTGGTCGGGTCGACGGACCGGATCGCCGCGCTCACCTGGTTGTAGAACGGGGTCAGCTGTTGAGCTTCATAGAAGGAATTACCGAATATCGTTGACAACCAAGTAGATCCGGCCCAGGGCTCGTTGATGATCTCGTAGCCGGCGATGTTGGGATCGTCCTTGAAGTAGTCGGCGACGGCTTGGGACATCCGCGCGTAGTGGTTCAACAGACCTACTCCGTCAGGACCCTTGGCGTTGGACCAGAACATGTCCCAGGCGTGATTCTGCGCGGGGTTGAGTGCGTAGTTGAGTCCGAATCCGATGTCGGGGTTGGGCAGTCCGCCGGTGTAGGTAGCCCACTCCGGTGCGCCTTCTCCGCCGAAGACGGGGCTGAAGTCGTCTTGGTGGAAGTCGATGATGCTGACGATGCCGTGGTTGGCCAGGATCTGCACGGTCTGGTTGATCGACGCCAAGTAGTTGTAGTCGATGACTCCCGGCTGTGGTTCCACTCCCGCCCAGATGACGCCCAGCCGTACCGAGTTGAAGCCGTTGGCGGCCAGGAACGCCGCGTCGTCGTCGCTGAACCCGCCGGCCGAGGGCTCGTATGGCGGAATCTTGTAGACCTCGTTGAATCCGTGCAGGTTGAGGACCCGGCCGTCTGCGTCGGTGATCCACGTGCCGGCCGTGGTGATCCCGGCGACGGCTGCCGGGGCGCCGTCGAGGGTGCCGTAGTGGCCGTGGTCGCCGTGGGTGCCGAGCAGCATGCTGGCGTTGCCGCCGGCGCCGCCGAGGGCGGGGAGGTCTCCGGGGCCGGTGTAGGTGCCGTCGCCGGCGTCGCCGCCGGTTCCGCCGTTGCCCATCAGCCAGCCGCCGCTGCCGCCGTCTCCGCCGTTGCCGCCGAGGCTACCGTCTGCACCGTTGCCTCCGGTACCGCCGTTGCCGAACATGCCGGCGTTACCTCCGGCGCCGCCCATGCCGTCGGATTCGGTGTTGTTCCAGCCATTTCCGCCGTCGCCGAAGAGCCAGCCGCCGTCGGTGCCATCGGGACGTTCGGCGGTGCCGTCGGCGCCGTCGCCGATCAGGGCGCGGCCGGTGAGGGCGAGGAAGGGTTGGTTGATGAGGTTGTTGAGTTGTTGGCCGAGGTCGCTGTTGATCCAGTCTTCGATGCCGGTGTGGATCGGGGTGTAGAAGTACTGCAGCAGCAGGGTGTTGGGGTCGGCGACCGCGGGGCCGGCCAGGGCGGAGCCCAGTTCGGCCAGGGCGGTGTCCCAGTGGGCGGGCGCGAGGAAGGTGTCCCAGGCCGTCGGGGAGAGCACCGCGTCCCAGTCGAGGTTGTTGGTCGTGACATCGAGGAAGGGCGCGAAGACTGCGTCGAGCGCATCATCGAAGTCGGCCTGGGCGGCGGGCGCTGCGGCCAGTGGCGTCAGCCCGAAGGTCAGGACCGCCCCTGCGGCGGCGGCAATGCCGGCTACCTGACTGGTCATGTGTCCATCTCCAAGTTGCGGCAACCTGTGTAAAACATGTACGCAAGCAGAAATTTAGCCCTACCTACTGGCGCGTAACTTAAGAATCGTCAAAATCGACCAGAGGTCGCGGCCCGGTGCTGTGAGCTTCGGGACCGCGTTAGGCTGACCCGACATGTCTGAACCCCAATCGCAACCCGCACCGCTGTTCTTCGAGCGCGGTGCCAGCTGGTATTGGGTGCTGTTCGGCCCGATCTCGGCGGGACTGCTGGTGCTGATCCAGAACTCCGGCGGCTACGGCTTTCAGCCCTTGGTTCCTACCGTGCTGTTGGTACTGGTCTCGACGATGCTCGCCATCCAGGTGAAGGCTGCGCGTATCCACACTTCCGTCGAGCTGACGGCAGACACGTTGCGGCAGGGCACCGAAACCCTCCGGGTCGCCGACATTTTGGCGATCTACCCCGAGGCGCCGCGGCCCGTCGGCTGGGGGAAGCAGGAACCGCAGAAGTGGCAGGAATCGCGAGCGCTGGGCGAGCTGAGCGGCGTGCCCCGCCGCCGGGTGGGCGTCGGGTTGAGGCTGGCCGGGCGGCGCACGGTGCAGGCCTGGGCGCGTGATCATCGCAGGCTTCGGGCCGCCCTTAGCGAGCTGATTCCCGAGACGGTGCCGCCCGGTGGTCCTGCTGACACCGACGTCGAGGACGGATCGTCCTGGTGAGGACCGTCCCGCTTCTCCGGGCCCTGTTCGAGCTGGTCTTGGCCGCCGCCGCGGCGGTGGGCTGCGCGATGGCCTGGCTGCAGGTGCGTTATGTGGTGATGGTCGCGCCGGTCATCGACGGCGAACCGGCTACCGCCTCGGTGGCCTACCACCCCCGGATGCTGCTGCTGGCGTGGATGTTGGCGACGGCCGCCGGGGTGCTGGTGGTGGTCGGCGCGGCGCGTCTGTGCCGCGTCCGTCGCGCCCGGATTTCCTAGATACCCCATGGGGGTATAGTCGTCGGGGTGATCACCACCGACCTCGAACTGCGGGGAATGACTTGTGCGTCGTGCGCGGCGCGGGTGGAGCGCGGCCTGAACGCGCTTGACGGGGTGCATGCCACGGTGAACTTCGCGGTCGAACGGGCCCGCGTCGAACACGATCCGAACGTCTCGGCCACGGACCTGGTGCGCGCCGTAGAGAACACCGGTTATCAGGCCATCGTGGCCGGCTCGGCCGATGAGCATCAGGGCGAGCACGTCTCCGAACATGCCGACGTGCTCGCCGGACAACTGCGCTCCCGGCTGGTCGTCTCGGCGGTGCTGGCCGTGCCCGTGGTGGCGCTGTCGATGGTGATGGCCTGGCAGTTCAGCGGCTGGCAGTGGCTGGTGTTCGCGCTGACCACCCCGATCGTGGCGTGGGGCGGCTATCCGTTCCACCGCGCCGCATTGCGCAGTGCTGTGCACCGCGCCGCCACCATGGACACCCTGGTCTCGTTGGGCACGTGGGCGGCATATCTGTGGTCGGCGGTTGCGGTCTTCACCGGCGCGGGCCACGTGTATTTCGAGGTCGCGGCCGTCGTCACGGTCTTCCTGCTGGCCGGCCGCTACGCCGAATCGCATGCCAAGCGTTCGGCGGGCGCGGCATTGCGGGAACTGCTGGAACTCGGCGCCAAGGACGCCGCGGTCATGCGGCGAGAAGAGGGCGTATTGACGGAGCTCCGGGTGCCGATAGCTGACCTGCGGGTGGACGACGTCATCGTGGTCCGGCCGGGGGAGCGGGTCGCCGCCGACGGCGTGGTCATCGACGGAGCCACGGCCCTGGACACCTCGGCGATGACCGGCGAATCGTTGCCGGTGGACGTCGCCGACGGCGACACGGTGCTGGGCGGTTCTCTCAATACCACCGGACTGGTGCTGGTCCGCGCCACCAAGGTCGGCGCCGACACCCAGCTGGCCCGGATGGCGAAGATGGTCGCCGACGCCCAGGCCGGCAAGGCATCGGTACAGCGGCTCGCCGATCGGGTCTCGGCCGTGTTCGTGCCCGCGGTGCTGGGGATTGCCGCGCTCACTCTGACCGGCTGGCTGCTGACCGGCGCATCGGTCGCGGCGGCGTTCACCGCGGCGGTCGCCGTGCTGATCATCGCCTGCCCCTGTGCGCTGGGACTGGCCACGCCGACCGCCATCCTGGTCGGCACCGGCCGCGGCGCGCAGCTCGGGATTCTGATCAAGAACCCCCAGGTTCTGGAGGCCGTCAAGGACATCGACACCGTCGTGCTGGACAAGACGGGCACGGTCACCACCGGCGTGATGGCCGTCGGCGGTCTCGCAGTCGCCCGCGGCGAGGACCCGAACACGGTGCTGGGCCGGGCCGCCGCCGTCGAATCGGCGTCCGAGCACCCGATCGCCGCGGCCATCGTCGCCGGAGCCACTGCCGGCGGCCTGGAGATCGGCCGGGTGACCGAGTTCGCCAGCCGGCCCGGCCACGGTGTGGCCGGGGTGGTCGACGGCGTACGGGTCGAGGTCGCTCGGTCGGCCGCCGCGCACGAAACTGGGACGGCCGTCGAGGTCTCCTGGGACGGTCGGGCCCGCGGGACGATCACCCTGACCGACACCGTGCGGCCCACCAGCGCAGCCGCGGTGGCCGAGCTCAAGGCCATGGGAATCACCCCGATGCTGCTGACCGGCGACGGTGCGGCGGTGGCGCGCATGGTGGCCGGCGAGGTGGGGATCGATCCGGCCAACGTCATCGCCAACGTGTTGCCCGCGGACAAGGCCGAGGCCGTCACGCGGCTGCAGGACCAGGGTCGTCGGGTGGCCATGGTCGGCGACGGCGTCAACGACTCGGTGGCGCTGGCCACCGCCGATATCGGGATGGCGATGGGAACCGGCACCGACGCCGCCATCGAGGCGGGTGACGTGACGCTGGTGCGCGGTGACCTCGGCACGGTTCCGACGGCGCTGCGGCTGTCCGCGCGCACGCTGCGAATCATCCGGCAGAACCTGGTCTGGGCGTTCGGCTACAACATCGCGGCGATCCCGCTGGCGGCGGCCGGGTTGCTCAACCCGATGATCGCGGGCGCGGCGATGGCGGCCTCGTCAGTTCTCGTGGTGACGAATAGCCTGCGCCTTCGACGTTTCGCGCGGTAGGGTCCGGAAAAGTCGAACAGGGGGTTTGCTCTATGTATGCACGCAACGTTTCTCATGGTGTGATCGCCAAGGCCGGGGCGGTGTGCGCCGGTCTGGCCGCGTTTGCTCTGGCGGTGTCCGGGCCGGCCGGTGCGGATCCGGCCAATCCCGACCCGTTCAGCCCCAGCGACTGCATCGCCAACGCGAGTGCGGTCTGCAACGTCGGTCCCTACGGCCCCGACAGCCTGACCAATCCGGCCAACATCAACAGCCCGCTGAACCCGGCGAACCCGGACAACCCGGCCAATCCGATGAACCCGGCGAACCCGGACAGCCCGATGAACCCGATGAATCCGGCTAATCCGGCCAGCCCGATGAACCCGCTGAATCAGGCCTGACCCGGCCGGGCGGCAGCGGCGCCCGGCGCAATCACGAATCCAGCCAGGCCAATTGGGCGGGAAGCTGCTCCCGCCAATAGGACACGTCGTGACCTCCGGGGGAAAAGCCGCCTGCCGGAGGCGGATTCAGTTGACCGATGAAGCTTTTGGTCGCATAAGCGAAGCTGTCCGAAGTCCCGCAGTCGACTCGCAGCGGGAACGGGGCCAGTCGCGGCGCCAGGGTGAAAACTGAGTTCGTTCGCCAGTCGTCGACGCTGTCGAATGCGCCGGCGGGCGCACCGAAATAGGTCATGTAGATCGCCGGGCTGATGGCACAGATCCCGGCGGTGCGCGACGGACCCAGGCGGGTGCCCAGCTGCAGCGCGCCGTAGCCGCCCATCGACCAGCCCATGAACCCGACTCGCGTGGTGTCGATGCCCTTCTCCGCTAGCATCGGGATCAGCTCACCCAGCACCATCGCACCGGAGTCCTCACCGGAGCTGTGCCGGCGCCAGTAGGTGTTGCCGCCGTCGACGGCCACCACCGCAAACGGCGGTCGGCCTGCTGCGGTCAGCTTCGCCAGCTCCTCTTCCACGCCCAGATCCATCACCCAGGCCGCGTCGCCGTCCTTGCAGTGCAGGGCGATCACCGGCCGCAGCGGAGCAGTCTGTCCCGGTGGGCGGGCGATGATCCAGTTGGTCTCCACGCCGCCACGGGCCGCCGAGACGAACGACCCGGATTCCCGGGTCGGATAGCTATTGCCGGTCGCCCGCGACTCGGACGGGTGTCGCCCCACACCCATTCCGAACAGGCCAGCAGCCCCCGCGGCACCGACCCCGAGGCGCAAAGCAGCCCGGCGGGTCACATCTGCCATGTACAGCATCATCGCGTGGCCGCGTGCTCGGGTTGGCCCGGCACGCCGCGGGATTGATCAGGTTGATGCCGGTTCGTTAGGAACGTCGGGAACAGGTGGGCGGCCGAACTGCCGACGGAACGCGTCCACGGTGTAGCTGACGACCGTCGCCTCATGCGGGGCGCGGACCGTGGCCGAGCGGGGGATCCGCACCATGGGTCCGAGCTGGCCGGCGTATTGGTCCGGTTTGCCGATCTTGAGCAGCCCGTCGCCGGTGCCGGCCGAGTCCGGGGCGATCTCGACCTCACCTTCGGTGACGACGTAGATCAGGTCCTCGACGGTGCCCTGCTCCAGCAGCACCGAGCCCGGACCGAGCAGGACCGGCGCCTGTTGGGGACGCGCCGGCGCGGCCGTCGGCGACAGCTGGATGACGATGTCGGCCAGCGGCACGATCCGGGTGTCGTGGGTCGCGACCACCACGACACGGTCACCGGCCGCCAGCACCCGTAGTAGTTGTACGACTTCGCCGGCCCGGACGTAGTCCAGTTGTGCGGTGGGTTCGTCGGCCAGGATCAGCGGCGGATCCAGGGCCAGGGCGCGCGCCACCGCCACCCGCTGCTGTTGGCCGCCACTGAGTTGCCCGGGGTGGTGCGAAACCCGGTCTGCCAGGCCAACCCGTGACAGCAGATCCCGGGCGCGTTCTTGGGCGGACCACTGGGTCCAGCCGGCCGCCCACATCGGCACCATCACGTTCTCCAGCGCGGTCAGACTCGGCACCAGATTGAACGCCTGGAAGACGATGCCGACGGTGCGCCGCCGGTAGGACGTGATGTCGCGCCGGCTCAGTCCGGTCACGTCGGTGGCGCCGAAGTGGATCTGACCGCTGGTCGGGCTCAAGATGCCGCCCAGGCACGACAGCAGCGTGGTCTTGCCGCAGCCGCTGGGACCCAGCACCACCACCAGCGAGCCGGCCGGGACATCCAGGCTCAGGCCGTGGATGGGACGGATCGGCTCCCCGCCGCCGGTGGCGTATTCGATGACCAGATCACGGATCTGCAAGTCCCCCATGAGCTACGGTCCCCCGAACGCCAGCACCGGGTCGACGGCCACCGCGTGCCGCAGACCCGCCAGACTGGCCAGCAGGCCGATCCCCACCGCGGTCAGGACCAGCAGTGCGAACGATGAGCCGGTCACCGCCACCAGCATCGGGAACAGCGGCCCGATCGACACCGCCAAGACGCCACCGAGCACCGCCGCGGCCACCGCGACGATCACCGCCTGCAGTGCCAGCCCGGCCAGCACCATCCAGGTCGTGACGCCCAACGCCTTGAACACCGCGAAGTCGCGGGTGCGTTCCAACGCCGACAGGTAGATCAGCGAGCCCACGATCAGCCCAGCGACCCCCCACAGCAGCACCGACATATAGGACAGGGCCATCTGCGCGCCCGCCAGCGGGCGAACCATGTCGTCGACGGCGGCGGCCCGGTCGACCACCCGGTAGCCCTTCGGCACGTGCTCGGGCGTGCCCCGCACGCCGATCGCGGAGGCCACTGGCTGACCCGAAAACATCAGGCGTTGAGCGCCCGCCACGGTCACGAAGCCATTGGGTTGGCCGGCCAGCGTGGTCGACTTCTCCACCAGGCCGACGATCCGCAGCTTGTCCGCGCCCAGTTCGATCTCGTCGCCGACGGCGCGCTTGAGCGTGGTCGACATCGCGATCTCGTTGGGTTCGGTCGGAGCCCGACCCGCAGTGAGCGGCGGCATCGCGGCCTTGGGCACACCGTAGATATTCACGTTCAGCGGCGCCTTGCCGTCCTGCAGGATGGTGTTGCCGTAGACCACCGGCAGCGCCGCCTCCACGCCGGGAATGCGGGCGACGTCGCCGGCTTCGGCCTGCGGGAAGCGCGACGAGCCCATGAACGGCCCTACCGCAGCCGTCTGGATCAGGTAGCCGTCGATGTTCAGTGAGTCGACGACGTGCTCCGCCTCGACCCGGAACCCATGGGTCAGCCCGGCCAGCACCAGGGTCAGGGCGAACACCATTGCGGTGCCCACCGCGGCAACGATGAATCGGCGCAGTCGCCACTGCAGATCGCGAAACGCGGTGATTAACATCCGCACGCGCGCATGTTATCGCAGCGTGCGCGTGTGACCGTCATCTCGGCGCGAGGCCGGACGGGCCTCCGCAAATCCGGAATGCCCGGTCAACTGCTCGCTTCTTCAGCTACAAATACACACACGCGCTTTCATGCGCCCGGTGTACGCCCCAGGGAGGGGGTCAGTGATGAATTACGCTGCCCTGCCACCGGAGATCAACTCGTTGCGTCTGTACACCGGGCCGGGCTCCGCCCCGATGCGCGCCGCCGCCGCTGCGTGGGGCGGACTCTCCGCCGAACTGCACTCGGCGGTCGCCTCGTACGAGTCAGTGACAGCTGAGCTGACGGCTCAGGCCTGGCTGGGGCCGGCCTCGGAGGCGCTGACTCGGGCCGCGGCGCTGTATGCGGCATGGATGACCGCCACCGCGGCACAGATCGACCAGACGACGGCGCAGGCGAACGCGGCGGCCGCGGCCTACGAGGCGGCGCACAGCGCGACGGTGCCTCCCTCGGTGGTGGCGGCCAACCGAGCCCGATTGCTGCTGCTGATCGCCACCAATGTCTTGGGCACCAACACCGCGGCGATTGCCGCCAACGAGGCCGAATACGGCGAGATGTGGGCCCAGGATGCGGCCGCAATGTACGCCTACGCCGCGGCGTCGGCCGCTGCCACCGGGCTCGCACCCTTCCAGAAGCCACCGCAGACAAGCAATCCCGCCGGACCGGCCAGTCAAGCTGCCGCGGTCGGGACCGCCGAGGCCACCTCGTCGTCGTCGGACGTCCAGTCCCTGCTCAGCCAGCTGGCCTCGGGGATCTTCGGCTCGCCGAACAGCTCGCTGTTACAGACGGCGGCGGCCACGCTGCCCGGGATCGCGCAGGGCCCCGAGGACCTGCTCGTGTGGCCGAGCCTGTCCGATCTGTTGGGCGTCAGCGCGGTGTCGATGCTCTCGGTGGTGATGTCTGCCGGCGCCTGGGCGGCGGGCGACGCCAGCACCCGGGAGATCCTGTCCGAGCAGGATCAGTTGCAGCTGGTGGAGTACGAGATCCTGCGCAACATCGACCTGTTCTCCCCGCTGACCCCGTCGCGGCCGATGGTGCCGGGTGTGTCGGCGACGTCGGCGGCGATGGGCGAGGCGATCACCGCCGGGAACCTGTCGGTGCCGATCAACTGGGCGGCCAACGCCCCGGAGATCCGGAGCCTGTCCTACACCAAGCCGCTGGCCGGCCCGGGGTTCGGCGGTGCCCCGCCGGCCTCGCTGGGCGCTGCTGGCACCGCGTTCAGCCAGATGGCGCTGGCGGGCATGGGGGGTAGCGCCCTGGCGGGCTCGGTCAGCCGCGGCCGCGGGGGCGCCGACGCGGAATCGTCGGCCAGGGTTGCGATGCCGCAGCGCGCGGCGGGCGAATCAGCGGCGGATTCGCCAACCGGTGATACCGAGGGCGCCCCCGGTCCGTCGATGATGGGCATTGCCGCGGAGATCCGCGAATTCGCTGATCTACGCGACCGTGGCTTGATCACCAACGACGAGTACAACGAACAGAAGATGCGCCTGCTGGGGCGTTAAAGCGATTCCGCATTTGCGGCTATTTTTCCGGCGAAATACCGCCCTTGTGGCTCCAAGTCTCGGTGGTTAAGCTCCCGCTCACGCAGTTGTTGTCCGGGGGTCAGGTGAAGGGGCGGGGAATGTTCATTGGCGGTCGCAAGGGGCGTCTCAGCAGGAACCGTCACGCCGTCGCCTCGGCGACCACGGTGGGGGCATGCTTGGCGCTGGGGGTGGTGCCCGCGGCACCGGCGAGCGCCGACTTCGACGACCTGTTCGGGTTCGATCAGCTTTTCGACCCCGCGAGCTTGGGAGCCTCGGCGTTGCCCGAGCCGGTCGATGCCACCGATGCGCTGGATCTTTCGCAGGTGGTGGGCAACGACATCTACACCTGGGCATCGGTGGTCGAGGTCGTGTTCGCCGGTCTGTTCCAGAACCAGCTCTACGCGACCGTTCACGACCTCGGTGAAATGTGGATCCAGGGCCCGGGGGCGTTGCTGGATCCGATCATCAACCCGCTGTTCGCCATCGATGGTGCCTGCGGCCTGATCTGCAACGGCGTGAATGGCACGGCGGATCACCCCGACGGTGGCGACGGCGGCTGGCTGTTCGGCGACGGTGGCAGCGGCTACAACCCGGGCGCCTCCGAAGACAACGAGGCCGGCGTCAACGGCGGGGACGGCGGCGACGCCAAGATGATCGGCAACGGCGGCTGGGGCGGCGATGGCGGGGCCAGTGCCAACGGCGGCGTCGGCGGTGTCGGCGGCTGGTTGATGGGCAACGGCGGTGACGGCGGCTGGGGTGGTGACGGGCTGGACAGCATCTCGGGCACTGCCGGCAACGGCGGTGCCGGCGGGCTCGGTGGCGACGCCATCTCGCTGTTCGGGGCGGGTGGACGCGGGGGCGACGGCGGTGACGGCGGCTGGGGCAACGCCGGCGGCGACGGCGGCAACGGGGGCGCCGCCGGCGACGGCGGCAATGCGGTGGCCGGCTTCGGGGGCCCGGGTGGCTCCGGAGGCTACGGCGGCAACGGCGGCGCGGGCACCGCCGAGCACCCGGGCGGCGGTAACGGCGGCGATGGCGGGGCCTCCGGAAACGCCGGCAACCTGATGATCATGGGCAATGCCGGACCCGGCGGTTTCAGCGCTCCCGGCGGCAACGGCGGCGACGGCCTCGCCGGGTCAGCCCAGGGCAATGGCGGCAACGGCGGCCGCGGCGGCGACAGCGGCTCCGGCGGCTACGGCGGCAACCCGAGCCACGCTCGCGCCGGCGGTGCCGGTGGCAACGGCGGGGCAGCGGGATCGCCCACTGCCAGCGCAGGCAATGGCGGTGATGGTGGCAATGGCGGTGACGGCATGCTCGGCCATCCCAACGGAGGTGAAGCCGGCGGAGGTGGCGCGGGCGGGACCGGTGGTGCCGGTGGCGCGGGAACGGC
This sequence comes from Mycobacterium sp. SMC-14, assembly GCF_046250075.1. Taxonomy (NCBI): domain Bacteria; kingdom Bacillati; phylum Actinomycetota; class Actinomycetes; order Mycobacteriales; family Mycobacteriaceae; genus Mycobacterium; species Mycobacterium sp. SMC-14. Next base: position 601,184 of record NZ_CP176429.1, read on the forward strand.
CGCTCATCCCGACGGCGGAGCCGGCGGGAAGGGCGGAAACGGGGGCAATGCCGGAGACGGTAACGCCGCGGCGGCCGGTGGGGCCGGGGGCATCGGAGGCGCCGGTGGTGCGAAGGCCGGGAGCGGATCGGTCGGGCCCGGCGGCCCTGGAGGCAACGGCGGTGATGGCGGGCAGGGGGTCCCGGGTGGAGCGGCCGGCAAGGCTGGTAGCGGTGGTGCCGGTGATCCGAACGGTGCTGCCGGCCAGCCGGGGAGTCCCGGCGAGTCCTACGGCTAGCCGATTGGCTGCTGGGCGCGCAGCCGCACTCAGGTGAGCTGATCCGGGTCTTCGGGAGTCTCCCAGGTGTGCGGCAACATCGGTACGGGCGGGCCCGCGGCGCTCTCGGATAGGGTGGTCAATCCGGTTACCGCAGAACCTTTTTCATGGCGAACCGTGCCCGGGAACCCCATCTGTCCCGCGCCGTGTTGTGCGGCAGCAGTGTCCGCCGAGTCGAGGTATTCGTAGCGGTTGCCGGGATCGGTGAGGGCCTTGCGTTGCCGTTTGCGGCGTACCTGGCTGGCGGGAACGGCGGCCGCCGACACCGCCTCGGCCGCATCGCGGCGCTGACCCTGCGCAGGAGTGCTCAAGCGCACTTTCATCCGCGCCCCGCTGGCCGGGCCGCCGCCCACCAGGTACGGGACGAACGCTGCCTCGGTGCCGGTGAACGGCGGCGGAGGAGGCGGGGCACCGGCGACGGTGGCGGCCGGGGTCAGCGTCGGCGGGGCCATGGCGGGGGGAGCCGCCGGGGCCGGCGCCGGCGGAGCCGACAATGCCGGTAGCGCAGCGGCAGCGGGCACGGGCTGAGGTGGATTCAGGGCGGGCAGCGCCGGCGCGGCGGGCGCGGTGATGCCCGCCAAGCCGGCCAACCCGGTGACACCGACGAATGCGCTCAGCGGTGACATGGGTGCCACCAAGCCGAGCATGGTCTCGGTCAGCGCCGTGACGGCCGGCGCCATCCCGAGCACGATCTCGCCCGCGTAGTGGGGAGCGATCGTCATCAGCACGGGATCGCTGATCAGGCTGGTGAGCGGGTTGTTGCTGGACAGGTCGGCTTGGATGGCCTCGTTGATCTCGGCGATCCGAGTGGTCCACCAGCTCTCCTGATAGATGTTGCCGAAGTCCTGGGTGGGCGCTTGGCCGGTCCGGTGGTGGTGGTCGCGATGTGTTGGGGTGTTGGGATTGAGCACCGTCGGCGCGGTCGACGCCGCCGGTGACGACGCCACCGCGGCTCCGGCCACCTCCTGATACGTCGACATGGTGGTAGCCGCCTGGACCCACATCCGGGTGTAGTCGGCCTCATTGAGAGCGATCGGAATCGCGTTGACCCCAAAGAAGTTCGTCGCTACCAGCACGGCGTGAATGGTGTGGTTGGCAGCCAGCTCGGCCAGCGTCGGCATGGCGGCCAGTGCGGAGGTGTAGGCGGTGGCGGCGGTCTGGTGCGCAGCGGCCAGCGTCATGCTGTCCGCGCCGGCCTTCGTCAGCCAGGTCAGATACGGAACATTTGCCGCCACATAGGATTCCGCGCTGGGGCCCTGCCATGATCCCGCCTGTACCGCCGAGAGCATGGTGGAAAGTTCCTGCGCCACGTCGGTGTATTCCGTGCTCAACGCATCCCACATCGCGGCGGCCGCCAGCAATGGCCCTGCGCCCGGACCACTACTCAGCAGGGCTGAGTACACCTCCGGTGGTGACGCCATCCAGATCGGCTCCGTCATTGCCGCCTTTCGCGCGGTGAATAAACGAAGCTTAAACCTCAAATCTTGGTCATTCCCTGGAAGTTTCCTCGGAATGCGGGCGTCGAATGCGGAATCGTCCGCATTTATGGAAGGGCATGTACCTTGGGAGGTTTATCGGACGGGTGGACGCACCAGAAAGCCGCTCATGATCAGACTGCGGGCCAGCTCAATCTGTTGCGTCGCGGCCAGTCCGGGAAGCTCGCCGACCCGGAACGCCTCGGTGCGCTCCGACGCAAATCGCATCGCGGCCTCGTGATCCGGGCGGGCGGTGACGATCAGCTGGGCGAACTGCAGGCCGACCCCGTCGGCCGTCGTGGTCACTCGCGAGTACAGCGGTTGTTGCTTGCGCACCCAGGTGTCGACGTCGAGCCCGACGGTGTCGCTGACCTGCCCGACGATCGGACAGCGGGCACGCCGCACCAGGAAATCCTGCATGGCGCCAAGGCCTTCCGCGAGGGAGTCGGGCGACTCGATCGCGGCCAGGCCGGCATGGATCAATGGGCCCAGGCTTACCCGCACCTGCGCGTCATCCAGGTGCTTTGCCGGTAACCGGGTGTGCACGACGTCGTCGCGCAGACTCAACAGGTGCAGGGCGTGGGTCAACAGCGTGAGCACCGTAGGGACGTGGATGCCGACGGTCAGGTGCACCGACGGTTCGCCGCCCGTCTCGGCGGAGTGCACTCGGCCTCGCGGCAGGTAAAGGGTGTCCCCAGCCTCCAGGTGCAGAGTCGTCGGCTCCGGAAGGCCGGCCGGGTCCACCTCGTACATCTGTTGCATCAGGTGTGGCGGCACCGGATCGTCGCCGTAGAAATACCAGGCCTTGCTGCCCTGGATCTGCAACACCAGTACGTCGTGGTGGTCGTAGTGCGGCAGAAAGCCGGTGGCGTCCGGCGGGGTGACATAGGCATTGACGTGGGTCGGAAAGTTCAGCTCGACCTCGACCCCGTGGGTCAGCGTCGACATGGGACGCAGGTACTTCTCGATGTTGTTGCAGATGATCGTGTAGCCGCTGGCGGCCGCGGCGCGGACCCGCGCCACGTCGAGCGTTCCGTCGGGCAGCGTGTACCGCTCGGGCTCCAGGTGATCGGCACCGCGCACGAGGCGCACCGCCGACGGCTCGGTGTCCAACGCCGCCAGCAGCTGCTTCGCCGCCGACGGCCCGGCCAGCAGCGGCTCGAAGTAGTCGGCGCGGCCCCGGCCGATGTGGTGCGGGGCGGCACCCCACAGCTCGTCCAGGAAGGCCTGCACCGTCACCGGCGCCAGCAGCCAGGTGAGCGCGGATTCCGGGGTCTCCGGAACGTCGAAGTCCGACACCGGCCTCAAGCGCGGGTGAGCAGCAAAGTGTGCGGCACCCCGGCGCGCCCGAGCAGCTGGCGCCACGGCGGCTTCAGCAGCTCGATCGCCTCCTCGGTAGGCACCACCTGCGGGTTCGTGACGGCGAACGTCTTCCCGCCGACCTTGACCCGCCCGCCATCGGCGGCCTGCAGATTCTTCACCCAGTCGCGGCCGGTTCCGTACGGAAGCAGCACCGCGACGCCGTCTGCGGTGTGGAACATCGAGACCGGGGTGCGGTAGGCCGTGCCCGAGCGCCGGCCGGTGTGCTCGACGATCGACCACATCGGCACCCAGCCGCAGATCGGGCGGAACAGCGGATTCGTCACAACCCGGTTGAACCGGGCGCGCCGGTCCGAGAACTGCACCGCTCAGCCCTGCCGGGTGAGCAGAACCGCCTGCTCGAACGGCAGCCGGGCGAAGACCCTCCGCGCTCGCGGACTCACATGCTCGGCCGCTTCTGCCTTGCTGACCACCCGCGGTTCGGTGACGCCGAAGGTCTTGCCGTGCCGGCGCATGGTGCCGCCGCCGGCAGCGGTGATGTTCTTCAGCCAGTCGCGGTCCGGGCCATAAGTCAGCAGAATGGCCACCCCGTTATCGGTGCTGAACACGGTCAGGGGGGTGCGGAAGGGCTTGCCGGAGCGCCGGCCGACGTGCTCGAGAATTCCGAACGTCGGCGCCCAGCCTGCCCACATTCGCTGGATCGGGTTGGTGACATGCCGGTTGAAACGGGCCAGCCGCTGCGGTAGTTGCATAACTGTCATCCAACTCCGGCCACCGACCCACTTCAACCCTCAACTACACCCTGTAGTCGAGTGACGTCGCGCGAGCTGGGACACTGGTCGCCGTGGGTAATGCGGATCGAGCCACGGCGGTATCGGAGCGGTTGTTCTCCGAGGCCTGCGCGGTGATCCCCGGCGGCGTCAACTCACCGGTCCGGGCTTTCGCGGCGGTGGGGGGCACACCCCGCTTCATCACCGAGGCGCAGGGCTGCTGGCTGACCGACGCCGACGGCAACCGCTATGTGGACCTGGTCTGTTCCTGGGGCCCGATGATCCTGGGCCACGCCCACCCCGCGGTGGTCGGGGCGGTCCGCGACGCCGTCGGGACCGGCCTGTCATTCGGGGCGCCGACCCGCGGTGAGACCGAGCTGGTGACCGAGATCATCGCCCGGGTGCCGGCGGTGGACAAGCTCCGCCTGGTCAACTCCGGCACCGAAGCCACCATGAGCGCGCTGCGGCTGGCCCGCGGCTTCACCGGCCGGGCCAAGGTCGTCAAGTTCTCCGGCTGCTACCACGGCCACGTCGACGCCCTGCTCGCCGACGCCGGCTCCGGGGTCGCCACTCTGGCGCTGCCGTCCTCGCCCGGGGTCACCGGAGCCACCGCCGCCGACACGATCGTGTTGCCCTACAACGACATCGACGCCGTCCGTAAGGCTTTCGCCGAATTCGGCGACGAGATCGCCGCGGTCATCACCGAGGCCAGCCCCGGCAACATGGGCGTGGTGCCGCCGGCTCCCGGCTTCAACGCCGAATTGCGGACGATCGCCAGCGAACACGGGGCGCTGCTGATCATCGACGAGGTGATGACCGGCTTCCGGGTGAGCAGAAGTGGTTGGTACGGCGTCGATCCGGTGGAGGCCGACCTGTTCACCTTCGGCAAGGTGATCAGCGGCGGGCTGCCGGCCGCGGCGTTCGGCGGCCGGGCCGAGGTGATGGACCGACTGGCCCCGCTGGGGCCGGTCTACCAGGCCGGCACGCTGTCGGGGAACCCGGTGGCCACCGCCGCCGGGCTGGCCACACTGCGCGCCGCCGACGACGGTGTCTACGCCGCGCTCGACAAGAATGCCGACCGGCTGACCGCGATGCTGGCCGAAGCGTTGACGGACGCGGGTGTGCCGCACCAGATTCCGCGAGCCGGAAACATGTTCAGCGTGTTTTTCGCCGAGCAGCCCGTCACCGACTTCGCCGCCGCCCGCGCCAGCGAGACCTGGCGCTTCCCGGCGTTCTTCCACTCCCTGCTGGAAGCCGGCGTCTACCTGCCCTGCAGTGCGTTCGAGGCCTGGTTCGTCTCGGCCGCCCTGACCGACGAAGCATTCGAACGGATCGCCGCTGCGCTACCCGCCGCGGCGCGTGCCGCCGCCACCACCGGAGAGCCGAAACCCTGATGGCAGAAGAAACCCGCGTCCACCTGATCCGCCACGGCGAGGTCCACAACCCCGACGGCATTCTGTATGGCCGGCTGCCGGGATTCCGGCTCTCCGAGACCGGCCGTGCCCAGGCCGTCGCCGCGGCCGACCTGCTGGCAGGCCGCGACATCGTCGCGGTGATCGCCTCGCCGCTTCAGCGCGCCCAGGAGACCGCCGCCCCCATCGCTGCCCGGCACAGCCTGGCTATCGATACCGACGATGACCTGATCGAGTCGGCCAACTTCTTTGAAGGCAAGCGTGTTTCACCCGGCGACGGCGCCTGGCGCAACCCGCGGTTCTGGTGGCATCTACGCAACCCGCTGCGCCCGTCGTGGGGCGAGCCCTACGACCAGATCGCGGCTCGGATGGCCACCGCGGTGAGCAAAGCTCGCGCTCGCGCCGCCGGCCGCGAGGTGGTGTGCGTCAGTCATCAGCTGCCGGTCTGGACCGCGCGCCAGCACCTCACCGGTAACCGGCTCTGGCACGACCCGCGCCGGCGCGAGTGCGGCGTGGGTTCGGTGACCACCTTGATCTACGACGGTGATCGTCTCGTCGACGTCGATTACCAGGTTCCGGCCGGCGGCTGACGATGCGGGCAGTGCTGATCGTCGGGGCAGTGCTGGCCGCGCTGGTCTCGGGCTGCTCGGTCGGCGACGACGCCGTCACCCACGGCGGCACCTTCGAGTTCGTCTCGCCCGGCGGCAAAACCGACATCTTCTACGACCCTCCCGAGACCCGCGGCCGGCCCGGCCCGATCTCCGGGCCCGACCTGATGGACCCGGCACGCACCATCGGCGTCGACGACTTCGTCGGCAAGGTCGTCGTCGTCAACGTGTGGGGGCAGTGGTGTGGACCCTGCCGTACCGAAATCAGCCAACTGCAAAAGGTCTACGACGACACCCGTGCCCAGGGGGTGGCGTTTTTGGGCATCGACGTCCGCGACCCCGAGCCGCAGGCGTCCCGTGACTTCATCACCGACCGACGTATCACCTATCCCTCGATCTACGACCCGGCGATGCGCACCATGATTGCGTTCGGCGGTCGCTATCCCTCGTCGGTGATCCCGGCGACCATGGTGCTCGACCGGCAGCACCGGGTGGCGGCGGTGTTCCTGCGTGAGGTGCTGGCCGAAGACCTGCAGCCCGTGGTGCAGCGGCTGGCTGCCGAGGCGGCGTCGTGAGCGGCTTCACCGCCACCGCCACCACCGGTCCGCTGCTGTTGGCCGTCGCCGTCTCGGTCCTGGCCGGGCTGGTGTCGTTCGCCTCGCCGTGCGTGGTGCCGCTGGTGCCGGGCTACCTGTCCTACCTGGCGGCCGTGGTGGGTGTCGACGAAAGTCCAAGGGCCGGGACGCTCGAGCCCCCGCCCGGCGCGAGGTGGCGCGTCGCCGGGTCGGCGGCGCTGTTCGTCGCCGGGTTCACCGCAGTGTTCCTGCTGGGCTCGGTGGCCGTGTTGGGCATGACCACCACGTTGATCACCAATCAGGTTCTGCTGCAACGGGTCGGCGGCGCGGTGACGATTCTGATGGGCTTGGTGTTCATCGGGTTCGTTCCCGCGCTGCAGCGCCAACTCCGCTTCACGCCCCAGCAGCTGTCCACCGTGTTCGGGGCGCCGCTGCTGGGCGCGGTCTTCGCACTCGGCTGGACACCGTGCCTGGGTCCGACGCTGACCGGGGTGATCGCGGTCGCCTCGACCACCGACGGCGCCGGGGTGGCCCGCGGCGTGGTGCTGGTGATCGCCTACTGCCTGGGCTTGGGCATCCCGTTCGTGGCGCTGGCATTCGGGTCGGCCAGCGCGGTGGCCGGGCTGAGTTGGCTACGCCGGCACACCCGGGCGATCCAGGTCGTTGGCGGGGTGTTGCTGATTGCGGTCGGGCTCGCCCTGCTCACCGGCGTGTGGGACCACTTCGTGGCCGTGCTCCGAGACGGCCTGGTCTCCGACGTCAGGCTGCCGATCTGATGACCACCACCTCACCACCGCGAACGGACGCACAAGGGCCCAAAAAGGCGCGCCTTGGGGCGACATTGCGTCTGCTCGCAGGCAAGGCCCGCAACACCTGGCGGGCGCTGACCTCGATGGGCACCGCGCTGGTGCTGCTGGTGCTGCTCGCACTGGCCGCCATCCCCGGAGCACTGCTGCCGCAACGCAGCCTCAACGCCGCCAAGGTCGACGAGTACCTGGCGCTGCACCCGGTACTGGGCCCCTGGCTGAACCGGGTGGAGGCGTTCGACGTCTTCTCCAGCTTCTGGTTCACCGCCATTTACGTGCTGCTGTGCGTGTCACTGATCGGCTGCCTGACGCCGCGGACCTTCGAGCACCTGCGCAACCTTCGTGCCACCCCGGTGACCGCACCGCGCAACCTGTCTCGGCTGCCCAAGCACGCGCAGACGCAGTTGGCCGGTGACGCCGCAGAACTCGGCGCCCGGATGGCCGCGGAGTTGCGCGGCTGGCGCCGGGTCACTCGCTCCGCGGACGGCCGTGGCGATCGCGAGCGCGGCGAAGCCGGGCGCAGCGGGTCGCCACCGGAAGGCACCGTCGAAGTCTCGGCGGAGAAAGGCTATCTGCGCGAATTCGGCAATCTGATCTTCCATTTCGCGCTACTGGGTCTGCTGGCCGCCGTCGCCCTCGGCCGGATGTTCGGTTACGAGGGCAACGTGATGGTGATCGCCGACGGCGGACCGGGATTCTGCTCGGCGTCGCCGGCCGCGTTCGATTCGTTCCGGGCCGGCGCCACGGTCGACGGGACGAAGCTGCACCCGCTGTGCGTGCGGGTCAACGACTTCACCGCCGACTACCTGGTCTCCGGTCTGGCCACCTCCTTCACCGCGCATATCGACTACCAGGCCGGCGAGGACCTGCGCACCAATGAGTGGCGGCCCTACCAGCTGGAGGTCAACCATCCGCTGCGGGTCGGCGGCGTGCGTGCCTACCTGCAGGGGCACGGCTATGCGCCCACCTTCACCGTGACCTTCCCGGACGGTCAGACCCGCACCCAGACGGTGCAGTTCCGCCCGGACAACCCATTGACCCTGCTGTCGTCGGGCGCGATGCGCTTCGATCCCCCCGCCGGGGTCTACCCCGACGCCGCGGAGCGCCGCAAGCACCAGATCGGCATCCAGGGCCTGTTCGCTCCGACCGAACAGCTCGATGACCGGCTGCTGTCGTCGGCGTTCCCCGCCATGAACGACCCCGCGGTCGCGATCGACGTCTACCGCGGCGACACCGGGCTCGACACCGGCCGGCCGCAGAGCCTGTTCACGTTGGATTCCCGGCTGATCGACCAGGGCCGGTTGAGCAAGGTGGCCCGGTCCAACCTCAAGGCCGGCGAACAGATCCGCCTCGATGACGGCACCAGGGTGCGCTTCGACGGTGCGGTGCCGTTCGTCAATATCCAGGTGTCGCACGATCCGGCCGAGCTGTGGGTGCTGGTGTTCGCGATGACGATGATGGCGGGGCTGGTGGTGTCCCTGGTGGTGCGCCGCCGCCGGATCTGGATCCGGATCACGCCGACGGAGTCGATGGGCCAGGCCGGTACGGTGAACGTCGAGCTGGGCGGGCTGGCTCGCACCGACAACTCCGGCTGGGGTGACGAGTTCGAGCGCTTGAGCACGAAGCTCTTCGGCAAGGAGACATAGGTGAATACGAGTCATATCGACATCGGGTTGGCGCGCTACTCCGACTGGGCGTTCACCTCCGCGATGATCGTGCTGGTCATCGCGCTGCTGTTGCTGGCCGTCGAACTGGCCTACAGCCGTGCCCGCACACCCGCCGAGGCCGAGCTGGTTTCCGCCGGTGGTGTGCGCCCCGACAGCGCCACCCCGGGCGTGGTGCTCCCTGCGCAGCGCCGGCCCCTGGGCGAGCGGGTGGGCCGCGCCGGACTGGCCCTGGTCTACCTGGGCATCGTCCTGCTGCTGGCCTGCATCGTGTTCCGCGGCGCCGCCACACTGCGCCCGCCGTGGGGCAACATGTACGAGTTCATCAACCTGACCTGCTTTTCCGGGCTGGTGGCGTCCGCCGTCGCCCTGCGCCGGCCGCAACACCGCAGCCTGTGGGTGTTCGTGCTGCTGCCGGTGCTGATCCTGCTGACGGTCTCCGGCCGCTGGCTCTACGCCACGGCCGCCCCGGTCATGCCGGCCCTGCAGTCCTACTGGCTGCCGATCCACGTGTCGGTGGTCAGCATCGGCTCCGGGGTGTTCCTGGTGGCCGGGGTGGCCAGCATCCTGTTTCTGATCCGCTCGACGCGTCTGAGTGACCCCGACGCTCCGGGGGCGCTGGCTCGGATGGTGCGCCGGTTGCCCGATGCGCAGACCCTGGACCGTATCGCCTACCGGACCACCATCTTCGCCTTCCCGGTGTTCGGCTTCGGTGTGATCTTCGGCGCGATCTGGGCCGAGGGGGCATGGGGCCGCTACTGGGGCTGGGACCCCAAGGAGACGGTTTCCTTCATCGCCTGGGTCGTCTACGCCGCCTATCTCCATGCCAGGTCGACGGCTGGGTGGCGCGATTACAAGGCAGCGTGGATCAACGTCGTGGGCTTCGCAGCGATGATCTTCAACCTGTTCTTCGTCAACTTGGTGACCGTCGGCCTGCACTCGTATGCCGGAGTGGGCTAATCCAGCTGACAGTTTCCTTTATGACAGCTGCGCTACCCTGCGGTTACCGACGTCCATTGACGTCCTAACCAGTGTGACAGGGGAGATACAAGTGTCCGACCATGCACCCGGTGATGTCACTGCGAGCCATGACGTGACGGATCATCCGACCACCCAGTTCCGGCCCCTTCAGCACGTCAGTGAGGCGGCTGACGGCTCCGCGGACGCTTCGGAGCCCGGGGCCAGCGGGTCGTTCAACCAGCGGCCCGAGGGCGATGAGACCCGCTCTTTCGGCGGTTTCCGCACCGAGCGCCGGTTCTCCGAACCGGTCGACCCGTGGCCGTCGGCGCCCGCGGAGACCTCGCCTGCGCAACAGCCCTGGAACGCGGGCGCGTCGACCACCTGGGTTCCGCAGCCGATGGAGAACCCCGCTCCGGTCTACTTCGGCGGCAGCGCCGGCGGCGGCGGGCAGGCCCCGTATCGTGCCTCCGAGCCCATCGCCCCGTTCTCAGATCTGTCCACCACCTCGTTGTTGCGGCAGGTCAAGCCGCCGCCGACGTCGGGCTGGCGCCGGCTGCTCTATGTGCTGTCCGGCCAGCTGATCAATGTCGGGGAGAGCCCGCGAACCATCCGTTTCAACGACTTGGTGGTGCAGGTGAACCGGCCCCTGCAGGGCTGTCACCGCATCGCGGTGCTGTCTCTGAAGGGCGGTGTCGGCAAGACCACCACCACCGCGACCCTGGGGGCCACGTTCGCCTCCATCCGCGGTGACCGCGTGGTGGCCGTGGACGCCAACCCCGACCGCGGCACGCTGAACCAGAAGGTGCCGATGGAGACGCCGGCGACTGTGCGTCACCTGCTGCGCGACGCCGACGGCATCCAGCGCTACAGCGATGTCCGCAGCTACACCAACCAGGGCCCCAGCCGCCTGGAGGTCCTCGCCTCCGACAGCGACCCGGCGGTCTCGGAAGCCTTCAGCGCCGAGGACTACGCCAGCACGCTGCAGGTGTTGGAGCGGTTCTACAGCCTGGTCCTCACCGACTGTGGCACCGGTCTGATGCACTCCGCCATGTCTGCGGTGCTCGCCAAGGCCGACACCATGATCGTGGTGAGTTCGGGATCAGTCGATGGCGCCCGCAGCGCCTCGGCGACGCTGGACTGGCTCGACGCGCACGGTCACGAGGATCTGGTGCGCAATTCCATCGCGGTGATCAACGCGGTGCGGCCACGCTCAGGCAAGGTCGACATGCAGAAGGTGGTCGACCACTTCTCGCGGCGCTGCCGCGCGGTGCGGTTGGTGCCGTTCGACCCGCACCTGGAAGAAGGCGCGGAGATCGACCTGATGCGGCTGAAGCGAGAGACCCGTGAGGCGCTCGTCGAGCTGGCTGCGGTGGTTGCCGAGGCGTTCCCCGGCGACGACCGGTTCAACCAGCACTTCGTGTAGATCGGGGGTTCGGCAGCCTTAGGGCTGGTTGTCGCCGTGACTGATCCGCCAGAGGAACTCTGGGTCGTCGTCCGGTCCGATCACGCGCGTCTTCGGCCGAGCACGAATCGTACGCAGGCTGAGATACAGCAGCGTTCCCAAAGTCAGGACGAGGAGCAGGTAGAGCACTCGCGACACCTCCTGGCGCCGAATATACCGTTAGCGTCGTTCTCGCCGGTCCGGCCCGCCAGTAGGCTTGATGACCGTGGCGACAGGTCGGGCCCCGATGGGCCGAGCGGTACTCGATGTGGCGATGTACACGGCGGCGCGGCTGGCGCTGGTGGCTGTGCTGACGGCGGTGATCTACGGGCTGGGCCGGCTGCTCGGGCTCAGCGATTTCCCGCCGATCATCGCTGCGATGCTGGCGCTGATCGTCGCGCTGCCGTTGGGGATGTGGCTCTTCACGCCGCTGCGTAAGCGGGCGACCGACAGCCTGACCGTGGCCGGCGAGCGACGGCGCCTTGAGCGCGAGAAACTTCAGGCCCGCCTCCGCGGGGAGTAACCGCCCCGTTGACTCTGCGCTGACGGCGAGAAAGTGCGAGTAACCCGCACCCTGAGCGCAGAGTCAGTGCAGGGATAGCGCCGTCGCCTCCGCGATAGCCCACACCAGCATGGTCAGCCCGGTGTCGCGCAGCACCGGAATCAATGCGGCGCCGCCGAGCCCGGAGCGCACTGGGGCCGCGGCCCGCAACGCCAGTGGCGTGGCGACAAACCCCACCGCGCACCACGGGGTGGCCCGCATCAGGGCCAGCGTCAGCACCCCGGCCAGCGCCACCAGCAGCTGAAACAGCGCCCGGGTGCGGGCATCGCCGAGGCGTACCGCCAGGGTGATCTTGCCGGCCGGTTTGTCGGTGGCGATGTCGCGCAGATTGTTGGCCACCAGCACCGCCGACGACAGGGCACCGACGCCCACCGCCAGCGCTCCGCCGACCCAGTCCACCCGCAGGGCCTGGGTGTACTGGGTGCCCAGCACCGCGACCAGGCCGAAGAACACGAACACCGCGATCTCGCCGAAGCCTGCGTAGCCGTACGGGCGTGACCCGCCGGTGTACAGCCAGGCCCCCGCGATGCAGGCCGCCCCCACGATCAGCAGCCACGGAGCGCTGACCAGGGCCAAAGCCGAACCGGCCAGCGCTCCGACCGACAGCGCGGCGATCGCTGCCGTCAGCACCGCGCGCGGGCTCGCCAGCCGGGCGCCCACCAGGCGCACCGGGCCGGTCCGGTCGTCGTCGGTGCCACGGATGCCGTCGGAGTAGTCGTTGGCGTAATTCACCCCGATGATCAGCGCCACCGCGACGGTCAGCGCCAGCAGCGCCTTCCACCACACCGCGGCGTCCAGCCATGCGGCCGCGCCGGTTCCGGCGATCACCGGAGCGATCGCGTTGGGCAGGGTGCGGGGACGCGCCCCCTCTATCCACTGTGCGAAGCTGGCCACCGCACGATCCTTGCATGCGGGAGGAGCAGAGGTTGCTGGGCGTGATCGGCGGTAGCGGTTTCTACTCGTTCTTCGGTGACGATGCGCGCCGCGTCCGTTGCGAAACGCCCTACGGGGCGCCCAGCGCGGAGATCACCATCGGGGCTGTCGGCGGCCACGAAGTGGCGTTTCTGCCGCGGCACGGGGCCGCGCACGAGTACTCGGCCCACACGGTGCCCTATCGGGCCAACATGTGGGCGTTGCGGACGCTGGGCGTGCGGCGGATCCTCGCGCCGTGTGCGGTCGGCAGCCTGACTCCGGAGCTGCCCCCCGGCTCGGTGGTGGTGCCCGATCAGCTGGTTGATCGCACTCGGGGCCGCGCCGACACCTACTTCGATGACGGCGGTGTGCACGTCGAGTTCGCCGACCCGTACTGCCCGACGCTGCGGACCGCGGTGACCGGCCGACCCGACGTCGTCGACGGCGGAACCATGGTGGTGATCCAGGGGCCGCGATTCTCCACCCGCGCCGAAAGCCAATGGTTCGCCTCGGCGGGGTTCCGGCTGATCAACATGACCGGATATCCCGAATCTGTGCTGGCTCGTGAGCTGGAAATGTGTTATGCCGCAGTAGCTCTGGTCACCGATTTAGATGCCGGTGTCGACGTGGGCGGCGGCGTGAAGGCCGTCGATGTGTTTGCGGAGTTCCAGAAGAACATCGAGCCGTTCAAAAAGCTGGTGCACGACGCGATCGAGCAGATCGACGAAGAGCGGACCTGTACGCACTGCTTGCCGCACGAAGGCATTGCGTTGCCGTTCGAGCTGCCCTGAATCAACGCAGCGCACTCAGAGGTGGGCGGCCGCGTATTCGGCGCCCTGCTCCGTCATACCGTTGACGCCGTAGGACGCGTGCGCAAAAGGCGGTCCGCCGGCCGGGGCGCCGTTGCAGATGGTGTCGCCGTCGGCGCACAGCTCCAAGGCCTTGGACGCGTACTGTGGACCGATCCGCACCGGTGGCGCGCCGTTCGGCTGGAGGAACTCCGCCGAGGGCGTGCCGAACAAGACGACTGCGGCAACGTGGTCGGCCACCGACGGCGGCATCGGGCGGGGGATGTAGGCGAGATAGTCGGCGGGGACTTCCTTGGGGATCTCGGCCGAGGTGGTGTAGCCGGCCAACGCCGCGCCTTGTGAGAAGCCCCCCAGCACTATTCGAGTTCTGGGGCAGTTCGCGGCGGTGTTCTCGATGTGGCTGCCGGCGTCGCGGATACCGTCGACGACGGTGCGGGCGAAGTCGACCCCGCCGCCGAAATCGTTGCTGGCGGCGTAGTTGACCGGATACACCTCGAAGGAGCGCTCACCCACCTTGGCGTGTAGGGCATCGACGAACGATTGACCGATGCCACCGACGCCGGGAGGCTCGCCGGTGCCGCGCGCGAACACCACCTCGACGTCGGGGCAAGGCTGTGCCGCGACGGACGCGACGACGGGGGCCGCCAGTGCGGTACCGCCCACCACCATCGCCGCACCCAGGTACCGAGTGATATGCCGTGCCTGCGCTGCGACCGCTGCAGTGGTGCTCATGGTGACCTTCATTCGTATCGTCCACCCGACCGGGCTCAAGAGCTGAAACGCAGTTTCGGCTACCCGCCGTCGGCGTCCGATAAACGCTCTTCGCCGTCTTCGGCGCTTCCTCGATAGATCTTCGGTCCACCCGCGGGTACAGCAGTGGGGGAGTCCGCGGACCGGAAGATCCGGGGTGTACCGGGCTCGCCGGGCTTGGGGCGGTCGTCTGCGGGCACCGTCAGGCGTCCGACGACGATGGCCACCACCAGGCCGCATAGCGCCAGGCCGCACAGCACCACGTCGAACGTGCTGGTGATCTGCTGCGCGAGTCCGTTGCCGTACACCGGGTTCGCCCATGCGCTGGCACGTTGGGCTTCCGCAACCCGCGGAGCCAGACCGACACCCACCACGACGCGGGCGATCGTGAAACCGAAGAGGACGGCGCTCACCGACCAGACGGCCGCTGCCGGCACCGACCGATTGCCCAGGTTGAGCCGTAGCCAGATCGCGATGACCGCGGTCACCACGTCGAACGAGGCCATCGCGGCGCTGTCGTACGGCGAATACGGCAGATCCAGACCGACCGCGACGCTGAGATCGACGATGCGCATGAGCGCCGATCCAAGGCTCCAGATCGCGATGAGCAACAACGTGTTCCGGGTTGCCCCCAGCCACGTTGCCGCCGACGCCCCCCGCGCTGCGGCCACCGCGAACAGTGCCCCGGCGGCCACCCATACGAGGTAGCCCTCGAAGCCGACACCGGCCGTGGAGGTGTTCTGCGCGATCCCGTGAAAGCCATCGATGTCGCGGCCCACCGGCAGCAGCCACACCAGGGTCCCGGCGATCAGAGTGGCCCCGCCGAGCAGCACAACGCCGAGCTGGGACGCCTTGTCGCGCTGCAGAACCCACTTCGACGCGACGAGTACCGTGGCCCATGCCACCGCTCCGTACACCAGGGCGGTCGCAATGATCGCGACTTGCTGTCGGCCGAAGCCGCTCGTGGAATGAGAGTCCGGCAGGGCGTAGCGCACCCGCCAGTACAAGTTGAACAGCACACTGCACGTGGCCCCGGCGATCGATGCGTAGCCGAGGACTCGGACCGTGCGTCGCCACAGCCGCACCGGCCCGGCGAGCACCGGCTGCGCGGCGAGCAATGCCCCTGCGGCGCCCAGCAGGGCACCCGGCCCGACGCCTCCGGGTGGCCGTGGGGTTCCGCCGTATCGGACGGTCTGGACCACGTCGGCGGCCACCACACCGAGTAGCAACACCAGATACGGCGCGCTGAACAAGAGCCGCAGCCTTCCCGCGATGGCGGGATTGTTGGGCACGCGCAAGATCCCCCAGGAGCCGATGTAGGTCGCGGCGATCGCTGTCAGCGCGAGCAGGGTGGCCGCAGCCAGCGCGGCGAACAGGCCGGGCGTGCCGGCCGGGATGCCGGCACCGAAGTGCAGGCTCCACGGCAACGCCGGCGCCGCGAGCAGCAGCACCGCAGCGGTCGCATCGCGGCCGATGTTCCAGCTCCTGGTCGACTCGGCGATCACCTGCTCACCATAACCGCGGGAGGGGCATACGCCATTGAACTGCGAAGATCGATCCGCTCGGTGGTCGATTCGCGCGGTTAGACTGGCTATTCGAGTGGCCGCGGAAGGAGACGCGCAATGGATGTCGCGCTCGGAGTGTCGGTTACCGGCGCGCTCGCCCGCTTGGCGCTCGTCGAATCGGATGCCTACGGCGATGCCGTGCTCGACGAGTCGATGCTCGATCTGACGCGCAATCCGGCCGAAACGCTGATCGAGACCGTGACCGGAACCCACCGCATGCTGGCCGAAGAGGGGCACCGGCTGGCTGCTACCCGCCTGTGCTGGTCGGACTCGGACTTGCTGGCGGAGGTTCGCCGCGCCCTCGAGGAGGCGGGAGTCGAGAACGTCTCCGAGCAGCCCCAGGCGCGCTCGGCAGTGGCTTTGGCGCGCAACGCCTCGGGAGAGGACGGCGAGACGACGTGGCTGCCGGCTCCGGCCGGCGATGCGACGATGGCTGCGCCCGTGCTGACCGAGTCCGGTATCCCGGACGGAACGTCCACGGCGCTGGCCCCGGCGGTCGAGGACGGAGAGTCGGAACAGCAGCTCGCGTACTCGATGACTGACGATGACTCCGAACTGCTGCCGGTGGAGTACGCCGAGGGCGACTACGAAAGCTACGAGGGCTACGACGCTTACGGCGCCGAATACGGCGAAGACGATGCCGAAGCCGGGGAGCCGGCGCCCCCACCGCCGCCGGTGGGGCGTGCACTTCTGGTGGGCAGCTCGGTCGGTGGGATTCTGGTGGCCGGGTGCGCGGCGTTGGCCGTGGCCGTGACCATCGGCATTCGCCCGACGGCCGCCTCCACGCCGGCGCAGCCTCCGGTGGTGGCGCAGCCTCCGCAGGCCCAACCGGTGCCCGGCAACTTCATGCCGGTACTGCCGGCCCCGAAGCCGGCGCGAATGCCCGCTCTGCAGGAGCAGGCCCCCAATCCCGTTGTAGCCCCGGCAAACCCGGCGCCGGCCGTGGTTGCCCCTCCGCCGGTCCCTCCGGCACTTCCGGCGGCGCCCGCACCCGCGCCGCCCGCGGTGATTCCGTTCCCGATTCCGATCCCAATCATCACCGGGCCCGTCGGCGGCGGCGGCGGTTGGCTGCCGGGGTCGGGCGGCAGTGGTAGCGGCGGCAGCGGATCTGGTCGTGATCACGGCGGGGGTGGTCATTCCGGCGGCGATGCCGGTTCGGGCGGCAATGGCACAGGCGGTAATGGTTCCGGCGGCAATGGAACTGGCGGCACAGGCGGCAATGGTTCTGGCGGCACGAGTTCGGGCGGTACTGATTCGGGTAACACCGGTTCCGGCGATAACGGTTCCAGCGGCGGCCATTCCGGTGGTAGCGACTCGGGTGGCGGCCATTCCGGTGGCAGCGACTCGGGTGGTGGGCATTCCGGTGGTAGCGACTCGGGTGACGGCAGTGCTGGTGGATCCGGCAGTAACCCCGGCGGATCGGGCAATGGCTCCGGCGAGAGCGGTTCGGGTGGCCATTCCGGCGGATCCGGTGGAACCCCTGGCGGCTCTGGTGAGAGCGGTTCGGGCGGTACCGGAGCGGGCGGTGACTCGGGCGGACCCGGTTCGGGGGGCTCCGGCAGCGAGGCGGGCGGATCTGGCGGAGCCGGCTCGGGCGGTTCGGGGTCGAGCAACGGCAGTTCGGGCGGAGCTGGCAGCAGTGCCGGTGGTGATTCCGCAGGCTCGGGGAGCAGCGGCTCCGGCGGCGCTTCCTCCGGTTCCGGTAGCAGCTCTGGAGGTTCTGCCGGCGGTTCCGGTGGCGGGTCCAGCTCCTCGGGCTCCAGTGGTGACTCCGGGGGTGGTTCCGGAAGCGGGTCGAGTGGCGGCGGCTCAAGCGGCGGCTCGAGCGGCGGCTCAAGCGGCGGCTCGAGCGGTGGTTCGAGTGGCGGCGGGTCTGGCGGTGGTTCCGGGGGTGGCTCTGGCGGCGGGTCTGGCGGTGGTTCCGGGGGTGGCTCTGGCGGTGGATCCGGGGGTGGTTCCGGGGGCGGCTCTGGCGGTGGATCGGGCGGCGGGTCCGGTGGAGGCGACTGATCCCGCGGCACTCGCCATGTCACAGCGTGATGCGCTTGACCATCGCCTCTACCTGTTTGCGGTCCAGCACAACCGTTGACCCGTCAGGTAATCCGAGGATTCGGTCCGTTGCGATGCCGTGCAGTTTGATCCGCTTCACACAGTCATCGATCGCCTGACGGCGCGCCTTCGCATCAGGCGCATCGAGCACCTGCATGACGTTCCTGCGCAAGCTGGCCGCGAAACCCTGAATCATGTCGCCCACACCTTCGGGATCAAACGTGTCGAACACCCCTTCGTGGACCCCGTCACTGATGAGCTCGGTCAGTACCGGTCGAAACAGGTCCTCCCAGGTGGCCACGATCTTGGCGAACAGGCCGCGATTGTGCGGCGCGAACAGTGCCGTCATCGCCGCGATCTGTTCGGCAGACCCCATCGTCATCTTGACGTCGTAACTGGCCACCAGCCCGCGATTGAGACGCTCCAGGGCGCTCGTACCCGGCTGGTCGAAGACCGGAAGCAATGCTTCCAATGCCGCGTCGGCGCTGCGCTGCGCCAGCGCGATGACCAGCGCGTCTTTGGATGGAAAGTAGTGGTAGAAAGCGCCTTTGGGAATTCCTGTCACGGCCAGAAGTTCGTTGAGGCTGACTTTGTCATAGCCACGTTCGAGAAAGAGTGCCAGCGCCTGATCGAGCAGCTCGGCCTGCCGGATATCCCTGGGTTTCACGAGACGGCGCATGACGGTATTGAATCAGTCGGACTTCTTCAGCCATCCCACGTAGGTCAGGTATGCGCCGCACAAGGCAAGCAGTCCGAACCCGGCCCGCACCACGCCGATTGCTCCGCTCGATGTCGCGGTAGCGGATTCGGCTCCGTGGATGATCAACTGCGGTGCGGCAAGCAGGACGAATCCGCGCAGCAGCAGAAACCAACCGAACAGCGAAATGATCACTGCGGGCACGCTGCGCCAATATTGGTGAAACGCAATGATGAACAACCCGCCGCCGAACAACAGTGCGCCCAGCACCCACGGCCACATCGGATCGGTCGAGAAACTCGACAGCAGATCTCCGATACTCCCGGCCCTGATCGCGACGATGGCGGGAACCACAGTGATGAACGGCCCCAGTACGCGCGCGAAGGAGCGCGTGCGCTGCGCGGACGTAGTCGGTGTGTGCGTCACTGCGACCCCCTTTGCCGGCAGCGCCAGCACGGCCGCTGCCAGTGGATTAGACCACTGGTCTATAAATTAGACCAACGGTCTAATCCGACGCAATACTGTCGGCAGTAAACCGTTGTGCCAGCGCCTTTCGGTCCAGCTTGCCGATGCCGTGTCGGGGGAGCGCGGTCACGACATGCAATTCGCGGGGGGCTGCCGTGGTGTCCAGAGATTCCGCGACGTGGGCGCGCAATGCTTCGAGCGTCGGTGGCGTCGCGCCGGCCACCACGATCGCTGCGACGACGCGTTGCCCCAGTCGGTCGTCGGCGATCCCGAAGACCGCGCAGTCGGTCACCGCGGGATGGGTCGATAACACCGCCTCCACCGGTCCCGGAAGTACCGTCAAGCCGCCGGTGCTGATCGCGTCATCGGCGCGACCGAGTACGGTCAGTCGCCCCGAGGGATCAAGGGCACCAACGTCATTGGTGGCAAACCAGCCCGGCTCGGCGAACGGGTCCGGTTCGACGGGATTGCGATAGCCCTGCGCCAGGGTCGGGCCACCGATGGCGATCCGTCCGTCGTCGCCGATACGTAGCCGGACGCCCGACAACGGCACCCCGTCATAGACACAGCCGCCGGCGGTCTCACTCATGCCGTAGGTGCGGACCACCCGCACCCCGGCGGCGGCTGCCGCGTCCAGGATCGGTTGCGGCGCCGGACCTCCGCCCAACAGCACCGCGTCCAGCTCGGCCAGTGCGGCCGCGGACGCGGGAACCGTCAGTGCCTTGGCCAATTGGGTGGCGACCAGCGAGGTGTAGCGCCGCCCGGAGCCGAGCGCCGCCACCGCGCCGGGAAGCTGCGCGACATCGAATCCCGCTGTGACATCGAGCTGTACCGGGGCGGTGCTGGCCGCCAAACTTCGCACCAGCACTTGGATTCCGGCGATGTGGTGTGCGGGCAACGCCAGTAGCCAGCGGCCCGGGCCGCCCAACCTGTCGTGGGTGGCGGCAGCGCTGGCCGCCAGCGCCGCACCGGTCAACAGCGCCCCTTTGGGCACCCCGGTGGTTCCGGACGTCGCCACCACCAGTGCGACGTCGTCGCCGATGGGATCGTCCACTCGCAGCGCGGTCAGGGCCGACGGATCGGTGTCCGGCCCTACCGGAGTGAACGCGGGGTCGTGACCCTGCAAAACGCCCTGCAACGCGGGCAGGAGCGTCGCGACGGCATCACCGGGTGGGATGGCCAGTGCACGAAGGCGTGCTATGGGTTTCCTCCGTTGGTGGGGGCGTCGTTGGGCGCAGCGTCATCCAGCAGCCAGCCCTTTGCCGCCAACCGCTGTCGCACCCGTTCGACGTCGTCTGGAGCAGGCAGTTCGTTGGTCAAGCGGGCGATCAGCACCCCGATGTCGATGCGGTCGAACTCGCCGCGGCCGATCAATTCACGGGCGACGTCCTTGACCTCGTCGTTGGTCAGGCGTCGTGACAACAGAGCCAACAGCGGAACGTAGTCGTTCTGCGGCACACCATCGGGGTACCCGGCGCGCAGCCAGGCGACGATCGAGGTGAGAAATTTGTTCATGCTGCGTCAACTTCCCCGCGCCGACACCGGAAGGAACATGTCAGCTGCAATATTACGTCTATTCAAGGCCAAACACCTCGTCCCAGTTGCCCCAGTCATCCCATTGCCAGCCGATGCGGTGCTCGATGAAGTCGCGGGCGATGAACAGCACGCCAACCAATACCGCGGCGAGCAACAGCGCGAAGACGATCCACCGCAGCAGGGTCAATTCCCGGCGGTGCTCAGTCGGTCCGTCAGCCGATTCGCCCAGGCGTACCCCGATGGCGAACAACGCCGGCAGCGCGGTGCCGACCAGCAGGCCGAAGATCAGGATCTTGGCGGTGGCCACGTAGTCGAACCAGGTGCTCAAGGTGTTCACCCACCGACCCCCTCCGTGCGGTTCTCGCCAGTTGAACCGGGGGTATCAGGTTGCGGTGCAATCACTTCGAGGCCATCGGTCATATGTGCACCCCAATCGGCGGTGACATTGGTGTGATCGACCGGGACTTTGCGCGACTGCAGCCAGATGAGTGCAGAGACACCCACCAGCAGCACCAGTCCGGTGATGGTGCCGGGGTAGCCGCCGATGCGGTGGATCAGGTGGTAGGTGCATGCACCGATGGCGCCGGCCAGCGGCAGGGTGATCACCCAGGCGGTCGCCATTCGGCGGGCGACTCCCCAGCGCACGTTGGCCCCGGGCTTGCCCAGGCCCGAACCCAACACCGATCCCGTCACCACTTGGGTGGTGGACAGTGAGTAACCGAAGTGACTGGACAGCAAAATGATGGCCGCCGAGGATGATTCGGCGGCCATGCCCTGGGGGGATTCGATCTCGACGAGACCCTTGCCCAGGGTGCGGATGACTCGCCATCCGCCGAAATAGGTGCCGGCGGCCATGGCGACCGCGCACGACACGATGACCCACAGCGGCGGTGTGACATCGGTCTTGTAGGCAGCGCCGTAGGAGATCAGCGCGAGGAAGATCACACCCATCGTCTTCTGGGCATCGTTGGTGCCGTGCGCCAGTGACATCAGGGCAGCAGAGAACACCTGACCGCGCCGGAAGTCGCGCAGACTGCGTTCCCGGGAGACTCCCCGGGTCAACCGATAGACCAGCCAGGTTCCGACGGTGGCGACCAGCGTCGCGGCGAGCACGGCGATCACCGTCGGCACCAGTACCTTCGAGACCACCCCGGGCCAACGCACCCCGGCCGTGCCGGCCGCGGCCAGCATGGCCCCCACCACGCCACCGATCAGGGCGTGCGAGGAACTCGACGGGATACCGAACAGCCAGGTCGACAGGTTCCAGACGATGCCACCGACTAAACCGGCGAACATGACTTCCAGGGTCACCAGGTTGGTGACCACCAGATCCTTGGCCACCGTGGCCGCCACCTGGGTCGACATGAACGCGCCGACAAGGTTGAGCGTGGCGCAGAGCGTCACTGCGGTCTTGGGCTTGAGCGCACCGCTGGCGATCCCGGTGGCGACAGCGTTGCCGGTGTCATGGAAGCCGTTGGTGAAGTCGAAAGCCAGGGCGGTGATCACGACCGTGATCAACAGGAACAGCTCCAAGGTCACCGTGCGGATTTTTGCAGCCGCACGCCTGACTTGTCGAACCGGGTTAGGCGGGCTTGGCCCCGAGCAGGTACCAGCCCAGGTGGTGCCCCAAGAAGTCGCGGGCGATGAAGAGCACACCGATGACCGCCACGGCCAGCACTAGCAGGAAGATCGCCCAGCTGAGTGCGAGCAGCAGCGGCCGGCGTCCGCCGGTCGCACCCGCAGTGCCGCCGGCGACGGCGGGGACGCCGCTGTTACCGGCCACGTTGACCCGCACCCCGACCGCGAACAGTGCCGGCAATAGCCCGCCGACCAGCAGTCCGAAAACCAGGATCTTGCACGTGGCTGCAAGGTTGAACCACTGACTCATGACCGGATGACCTCACGTGAATTGGGATCGTCGGTGGAGACGACCGTCAGCTTGGCTCCGGCGTGGCCGGTCTCGAATGCCGATCGGAGGGCGTTCTCGACTTCACGGCCCGCTTCTTCGGGCTGCACGCCGGGGGCGTCGAGACCGCCGGTGAGGGTGCCGTCCCATTCAGCGTTGACGTTGTTGTGGTCGATGCGCGCCCGGCGTGACCGCAGCCAGATCGCCAGGACCGTGATGATCAGCAGTGCCACACCGATGGTGATGCCGGGGTAGCCGCCAATCCCGTGGACCAGGCCGTACGCCCCCGAGCCGACCCCGCCGGCCATCGGCAGCGTCACCAGCCAGGCGGCCACCATCCGTCCGGCGACACTCCAGCGAACCTGCGCGCCCGGCTTGCCGACGCCGCTGCCCAGCACCGACCCGGTGGCGACCTGGGTGGTCGACAGCGAGTAACCGAAGTGGCTGGAGAGCAGGATGACCGCGGCCGCGGAGGACTCGGCGGCCATGCCCTGCGGCGGCTTGATCTCGACGAGGCCCTTGCCCAGGGTGCGGATGATGCGCCAGCCGCCGGTGTAGGTGCCCGCCGACATGGCCAGCGCGCAGCTGACGATCACCCACAGCGGCGGCAGCGTGGCCGACGTGCTCACCGCGCCGTAGGACATCAGCGCGAGGAAGATCACGCCCATGGTCTTCTGCGCGTCGTTGGTGCCGTGTGCCAGCGATACCAGCGCGGCCGAGCCGATCTGGCCGTGCCGGAACACCTTCTCGGACTTCTTCTCGTCGACGCCGCGGGTGATTCGGTAGACCAGCCAGGTGCCCACGGAGGCGATCACCGTGGCGATCACCGTGGCGACCACGGCCGGGACCAGGACCTTGGAAACCACCCCGTGCCAGATCACCCCGTGCCCGCCGACCGCGGCGATCATCGCTCCCACGATGCCGCCGATCAGGGCGTGCGAGGAGCTCGACGGGATGCCGAGCAGCCAGGTGAGCAGATTCCACACGATGCCGCCGACCAGGCCGGCGAAGACGATCTCGAGGGTCACCAGGTGGGCGTCCACCAGGCCCTTGGCGATCGTTGCGGCGACCGCGGTCGACAAGAAAGCGCCGAGCAGGTTCAGGCAGGCCGACATGGTGACCGCTGCCTTGGGCTTGAGCGCACCGCTGGCGATCGAGGTCGCCATCGCGTTGCCGGTGTCGTGGAATCCGTTGGTGAAGTCGAAGGCCAAAGCCGTGATCACCACGATGATTAAGAGGAACAGATCAAGGCTCACGAGAGCATCACGGCACTGATTCTGAGGCCTCGATGGGGCCGTTGTCTAACGATCGACCTCGCGAAACGCCGGTGTATGTCGAGACGTTTCGAACTGTTTCCCCGTCGTTAACCTCAGGGCTTGCGGGGGCTGTCCTGGCGGGTATCGCGGCGCAGCGGATGGTCTTCGGGAACTTCCACGAAGATCAAGGTCAGGCCGTCGGGATCGGTGACATGCATCTCACGTAACCCCCACGGCTCACGGCGCGCGGGCCGGGCGATGGGGACCCCGCGGCTCTCCAGTTCGGCCTGGGTGGCGGCGACGTCGCGGACCTGAAGCCACAGCGCCCCCGGGAAGCTCGCGCCGGAGTGTTCGGGGTTGCCGTGCCCGGCGAGTTCGATCAGCGACTGGCCGGCGAAGAACACCATCCCCGCGCCGTAGTCGCGGGCGATCGCCAGCCCGAGCTCGTCGCGGTAGAACCGCAACGAGCGTTGATAGTCGGCCGGACGGAGCAAGACCCGACTGGACAGGATCTCCATCAGTCCTCGACCGGCTCGATCCGGTTCCGCTTGACGATGGCGGTGGCCCAACCGGCGTTGAGGTTGTCCAGTGCGCGAAACGCCAGCGCCAGCCGCGGCGCGATGCGGATCGGGCGGTAGCGGGCCGCGTCGATCATCCACGCGCCGGCCTCCTGCGCGGTGAGCCCCGGCTTGCCCTGGAACGCCGCGGTGGGCGCGATCATCGGGGTCTTCACCAGCGGGTAGTACAACGTGGTGGACTGCACGCCGTAGCGGGCCCACTCGCTGTCGATGACCCGGCTGACTGCACTCAGTGCGGACTTGGAGCCGTTGTAGACGCCGAACAGCGGCGATGAGTCGGTGAACACGCCCCAGGTGGCGACGTTGATGATGTGGCCGTCGCCGCGCTCGCGCATCGCCGGGGCGAACCCGCGGATCAGCCGCAGCGGCGAGTAGTAGTTCAGCTGCATGGTCCGCTCGACGTCGTGCCAGCGATCCAGGGATTCGGCCAGCGGACGGCGGATGGAGCGGCCGGCATTGTTGACCAGGATGTCCACTCCGCCGAACCGCTCGTCGACGTCCTTGACCAGGGCGTCGATCGCCGCCAGGTCAGACAGGTCGCACGCGATGGCGTGAGCGGTGCCGCCGGCGGCGGTGATCCGCTGGACCAGCGCGTCGAGGTTTTCCTGGCGGCGGGCCACCGCGATCACGGTGGCGCCCGCTGCCCCGAACTGTTCGGCGCCGGCCTCCCCGATGCCCGAGGATGCCCCGGTCACCAGCACCCGCTTGCCGGAGAGGTCGACGGGCTTGGCGCCGGGCCGATGCATCAGCTGCGCGGCGACCGGGGGACGCATGGTGGCCAGCGTGATCTGGTCGGACAGTCGGCGTAGTGGGCTTCGGCTCATGGTTAGCCAGTCTATGCGGGCGTTCTTTGCGTGCCGAGGCTGTAGTTACCGTGCGTCCCACTCGCACTTTTTCGCGCCAACTCCAGGCTCGGCGAACCGCGGGGGCTCAGAAGTACCGGGGGAACCTGCTCCAGTCCGGATCGCGCTTCTCCAGGAAGGAATCCCGGCCCTCGACGGCTTCGTCGGTCATGTAGGCCAGCCGGGTGGCTTCGCCGGCGAACAGCTGCTGGCCGACCAGTCCGTCGTCCAGGAGATTGAAGGCGAACTTCAACATGCGTTGCGCCTGAGGCGATTTGCCGTTGATCTCCTTGGCCCACTGCACGCCGGTGGCCTCCAGCTCGGCGTGGTCGACGACCTCGTTGACCGCGCCCATCTGGTGCATCTGTTCGGCGGTGTAGGTCCGGCCCAGGAAGAAGATCTCGCGGGCGAACTTCTGGCCCACCTGCCGGGCCAAGTAGGCGCTGCCGTAGCCGCCGTCGAAGCTGCCGACGTCGGCGTCGGTCTGCTTGAACCTGGCGTGTTCGCGGCTGGCCAGGGTCAGGTCGCACACCACGTGCAGGCTGTGCCCGCCGCCGGCGGCCCAGCCGTTGACCAGGCAGATCACCGGTTTGGGCATGAATCGGATCAGTCGTTGCACCTCCAGGATGTGCAGCCGTCCGGCGCGGGCGACGTCGACGGTGTCGGCGGTTTCGCCGGACGCGTACTGGTAGCCGCTGCGGCCGCGGATGCGCTGATCCCCGCCGGAGCAGAACGCCCAGCCGCCGTCCTTGGGTGCCGGTCCGTTGCCGGTCAGCAGCACCACGCCGACGTCGGGAGACATCCGGGCATGATCCAGCGCCTGGTACAGCTCGTCGACGGTGTGCGGCCGAAATGCGTTGCGCACCTCGGGACGGTTGAACGCCACCCGTACCGTCGCGTCGCTGACGTGGCGGTGATAGGTGATGTCGGTCAGGTCGGCGAAGCCGTCGACGGTGCGCCAGATGCTCTCGTCAAAAGGGTTGCTGCTCACGCCTGCGACCGTACCGGGGCGGCGGCGTCAGGACGCCGGAGCTTGCCGGAACGCTTCGCGCAGGGTCGCGGCGTAGTCCGGCCCCTGCCCGGGGGCGGTGATCGCGTCCAGCCGGGCGATGGCGTCGTCGCTCAGCGCGATGTCGGCAACCTTCATGTTCTCTTCCAGGTGGGCGCGCGATCCGGTGCCGGGGATCAGCAGGGTGTTGGCCGAGGTGGTCAGCAGCCAGGCCAGTCCGATCTGGGCCGGGGTGGCGCCGGTATCGTCGGCGATCTCGCGGACGACGGCGTGGTCGGTGACCTTGGGGAAGCCGGGGAACGCCGAGCCGAGCGGGAAGTACGGCACCCACGCGATACCTTCGTCGGCGCAGAAGTCGAGCGCGTCCTCCTGAGAGCGGTCGAGCAGGCTGTAGGCGTTCTGGACGCAGACGATCCCGGCCGGCAGGGCGCGCTGCAGCACCTCCAGCCCCACGCTGCTGATACCGATCGCGGCGATCTTGCCCTCCTCGCGCAACGCGACCATCTCGGCCAGCTGGTCGTCGAGGTCGACGTTCTGATCACCCTCGGGAGCTGGGGCGGGGCCGAGGTCGTAGCGCCGCAGGTTGACCACCGGCACGGTGTCCAGGCCCAGTTGGCGCAGGTCGTTCTCGACGGCGGCCCGCAGTTCGGCGGGCTTCTGGGCGGCGGTCAGCGGCACCGGGCCGACGCCGGTGTAGGCGGCACCGACCTTGCTGACGATCACCAGCTCGTCGCGGTAGGGCGCCAGTGCCTTGCGGATGCGGTGGTTGACCTCGCCGCCGGCGTAGAAGGACGCGGTGTCGATGTGGTTGACGCCCAGCTCGACCGCGCGGCGCAGGACCGCGATGGCGTCGTCGCCTGCGACTTTCTCGTCGAGCTGCATGGCGCCGTAGCCGACACGCGCCACGGCCGATGTGCCGATGCGGCCGAGGCCGCCGGGCTGGAGTTGGTCTGTCATGGTGCTCCTAGTGAGACACTGGTAGAGATGCGGAGGATCCTCCGCTTAGGCAGCGTAACAGAAACGGAGGTGCCTCCGCTTTGGCTGGGAGATCCGATGCCCGCCGCAACCGAGAGCGGCTGTTGGCGGCCGCCGCCGCCGCGTTCGGCGGCTCCGACGGGAGTCCGGTTCCGCTCGAGTCGATCGCCCGCGACGCCGGTGTCGGCATCGGCACGCTCTACCGGCACTTTCCCAATCGCGAGGCGCTGGTCGAGGCCGTCTACCGCGCCGAACTGGGCGATGTCGCGGCCGTTGCCGAACAGCTGGTCACCCGCCATTCGCCGAAGGTGGCGCTGCGCCGCTGGATGGACCGCTACGCCGGCTTCGTGGCGGCCAAGCGGGGGATGGCCGAGTCGTTGCGTGCCATCGTCGAGTCCGGCGCGATGGAGCCCAACGAGACGCGCGAGCGCATTGTCGGCGCGGTCGATCTGCTGCTGCGGGCCGGCGCGCGGGACGGCAGCCTGCGCGCTGATGTGCGCGCCGACGACGTCGTGTCCAGCCTCATCGGCATCTTCTTGACCAGTGGCTCGCCCGAGCAGACCGGGCGGCTGTTGGATCTTTTGGTCGCCGGAGTGGCCGCCACCGGCTGATCAAGCTGTCTACGGTGGGGACGATGACCATCGACGTGTGGATGCAGCACCCGACCCGGCGGTTCCTCGACCACGACATGTTGGCGTCCCTGCGACGCTGGACCGGCGGGGCGATGCCCGACGCGGAGATCCCGATCGAGGCCACCGTGTCGGCGATGGATGCCGCAGGCGTGGATTTCGGACTGCTCAGTGCGTGGCGCGGCCCCAACGGTATGGACCTGGTCTCCAATGACGAAGTCGCCGGATGGGTTCGAGCGCACCCGAGTCGCTTCGCGGGACTGGCCACCGTCGATCTGGACCGCCCGATGGAGGCCGTCCGCGAGCTGCGGCGCCGGGTGCGCGACGACGGTTTCGTCGGCCTGCGCGTGGTGCCCTGGTTGTGGAATGCGCCGCCTACTGATCGGCGCTACTACGCGCTGTTCGCCGAGTGCGTGGAACTCGGCGTGCCGTTCTGCACCCAGGTCGGGCATACCGGCCCGCTGCGACCGTCGGAGACCGGTCGTCCGATTCCCTACATTGACCAAGTGGCACTGGACTTTCCCGAACTGTCCATCGTGTGCGGCCACGTCGGCTATCCGTGGACCGAGGAGATGGTCGCGGTGGCCCGTAAGCACGAGAACGTCTACATCGACACCTCGGCCTACACCACCAAGCGGCTGCCGGAGGAGCTGATCCGGTTCATGCGAACCCGCACCGGGCAGCGAAAGGTGTTGTTCGGCACCAACTATCCGATGATCATGCACGCCCATGCGCTCGACGGTCTCGACGATCTCGGTCTTAGTGATCAGGCGCGGGCGGATTATCTGCGCGGGAACGCCGAGCGGGTGTTCAAGCTGGGTGGTGATAGGGATTCCAGGTTTTATGGAGGTGAATAAACGGCTATGAGCCCTATCGACGTCGAGCGTTACATGGCTTCGACACTGGCGGCCCGTGGCTTCGCCATTGAATGGGTCGACTCTGATCTCGAGTACGGCGAGTCCCCAGCGTGGGCGGCTTTCTACCGCGGCCCGGACTGCAAACTTCAACTGTGCTGGTCATCTCGAGAGGGTGGACTCCACTTCTTGTTGGCTCCGTTGGATGCGCCGAATAAGTTCGGGCTTGACGATGGATTCAAAACTTGGCGCTACATGCTGGCGCTCAGTGATGTGACCGACGATCTAGGTCCGCCGCCCCTGGCAGGAGGGGAAGCCAAACTATGGGCTTGGAGGAAAGCCCTGTTCGACACCCATTTCGAAGCGGCGCGTGCTGCGCTATTGTCCGGCGATCGCTAGTAGTTTATCGGCATGGACACCCTCTGACGATAAATCCAAGGAACTTCAGATCGAGATCGATCGGTTGTCGACGGAGTTGGGGGTCCGCTCCATGCCGGTCGGGATGCGGACCAACGACGGGCTGAATATCTTCGTGGCCGACGACGGTTGTTACCACTTCACTTTCTACGAGCGACGGCAGCTGGGTTTTGACCGGGTGGGCGATCTTGAAGACGTCCTTTATTGGTACGGCGAGGCCATCGTCACAAGTCAAGCAATCAAAGCGGTGGGCGACCGCGCGGAACGGGTTTAGATACGAGTACGAAGTGCTCAGCGAATTCAGTGTTGATTGGGCGAAGAGAAATGTCCGCGAGACTGCCGCCAAGTTTCGCAAGTATGGGCCGCCTCAGGACATTGCCCTGCTTCCCGACACCGGCGAACCTTTGTGACCTTCGCCGGCAGCTCTTGGGGTGCGCCTATGCAGCGGCGCGGGCCCGCTAACAAAGAGTCATGCCGTCGCGATCGCTCGAACAGAAGACGCAGGGGTCGCCGTATTCGCTGCCATAATCGGTGTAGCGCGCGACTGCTTTGACGACTCGGGCTGCCGTATCCGGGTCGAGTGTCGATTCGTCCGTCTCGGAATCGGACGGTCGCAGTGAACCGATGCTCGCGACCAGGGGGACCGGGCTGGTCGGATTCCCTGTGACGTCGGTGGCCGGGTTGCCGTCGACGAATAAGGTGTACATCTCGTGTTCGGAAAACCCGAAGTTGAATCGCAGTACCCACCATTGATCGGATTGCTGTGCTGCATAAGGGAAGAACTTGTAGCCCGTGCGCAGCCAGTGAGGGCGCGCGTTCTCTTCGACCAGGTAGCGACCAGTCGGGGGCGAGTCACCCGGAGGCATCATTTCACCTCAGGGACCGGACTGGCATGGCGGCCGGCGGGAATCGTAGTAACGGCGGGGAGCGGACTGATCGTTAGGTGGTCCGGTGTCTTAGGACGCCTGGGGCTTTCGGCGACCGGTGTGTTGTAGCGGTACTGGTCCGGAATGTCCATCCGGGCGCAACATCAATCACGCCGCCGTCTCCTGCGACCGCCGGAAACCGTCGATACTCGTCAAGATGGGTGATCCGATCCCTACGCCTAAACGGCTGCCGGCGGGGGCGTGTCCGGCGGGGGTCTGAGAAAGTTGTCTCGGAGCAGGGCAAAACGATTGTAATTGCTGATTTTGCGTTGGACTGACCGCAGCAGGGGAAGGGCTTTCTCGTCGCGGATGTTGGTTGCAAAATCGAGTCCCGAGCCGATGAGGTCACTGGCCCAGGCGATTTCGGTCAGAAACAAAGCGCGTGCCCAGTCCAGGTCGATCAGGGGCTCTTTGCTTTCCAAGGCTTCAATAATCCGCTCTACGAATGAATCGAAGTCTTCTGTTCTGGGTAAGCCAATTATCGGTGCTAAGACCGAATCGGCTCGCTTCGCTGAGCCGAAGTATTCATTGAGGCTTTGCACCATGAGCACCAGCTCGTCGTCGGTCAGGTCGATTGCCACCGGTTTGGGCATGGTCATGCTTTCACGGTAGTGGATTTTCGTCTTGGTCCTCACCCAAGACAGGGGGGTGATCGGCGCGGTCCGGGAGATAGACGGGCCGCGGACCTGCCGCGGGTGAATCCCAAGGGAGTCCGCCCCCAGCGGGAAGCCGAAGTGGTCCGCCCCCGCCCGACTTGGTACTAGGTGTGGGCGGCGCCGGCAGCGCTTCGACGGGGGGCCGCCCGGGTGTCTTCGGGGAGCTCGGCGCGTTTTCTGACGGAACAACACCGCCTGGTGTTCCGCCCGCAGTTGGCAGCGGACCATCCGAAAGTTCGTTAGTGGCTATCGACGTGAGGCGTGTCGGAATCTTGCGGTCCAGGTAGTTTTGTAGGTTCGGAACCTTCGGCTTGTACACAGTTCCCGCATCTAGCCCTTTAGGGTCGCGAATCACCATCACGTTGGCCTTGGGATCGTAGAGCACTGGCGCGCCGTCGGGGGTCCGCCCGAGGACGAGATCTCCTGGGTTTTCGGCGCTTCGTTTGAATAGGTCGTAGACCGTTTCAGCCAACTGATCTCTGGTCATACCGGGAAATTCACCGATGTGCGTTCTGCCGGCGTGGCCGTAGGCGATCTTCTGCGCGGCCCGCATTAGTGGATCGTTGCTCCAACCACCCGGCGGCGGCTCCGGGGCAGGGTGCGGAGCCTGCGGCAAGGGGATGCCGTTGCCTACGAGTTGGATCCCGTGTTCTTGCCGCTGAGGCGCGAGAGGTTCACCGTCGTCGAACTTCAGGATTCCGACACCCTCTGTGAAAGAGGCTATTTGGGTGGCGATCTCATTGTCTTTGGTGGCCAGCGCCGCCACCTTGTGTCGGATAAATGAAGCGTGCTCTTGGGCGGCGGTCTGGCGGGCGGCGCGGTGCTCGGGGGAGCTGGCCTGGGAGCGATCGGTGACCGAATAGTCCTCGCCGACATCAAAACCGTTGTCGTTGGCTTCGCGGACCGCGCTAAGCACCTCCCGCTTGCAGAACTGCAATGCCTGGTCACTGTGACGGGCGATCTCGATGGCCCGGTGCAATTGGTCAGTCGCAGTGCGCACCTTCACCATGTCGCCGTAGGTACGTTGCTGTGCCCCCTCGTTTCCGAAGCCGGTCCAGGGCGTACCGCCAGGGGCGGAGACTCGCTGGTGCACATCGGTGAACGACTCCTCCCACAGGTTGGCGGTGCGTTCCCAATGGTCGGCTGCGTCACGCAGGTAAGAGGTGTCGAGCGCCTGCACCTGCGACAACGTCAACAGCGCCCGAACGGCCGCCATCTAACACACCGTCGGCGGAACGATCGAACTCATTCGCGCTGCTGCGTCAGCTTCGGTAACTGCGTATCCGTTTGCAGCTGCGGCCAACTTGGCGGCGGTCGCCTGCATTCGCGCCGCGCAGTTTGCGCCGGCCACGGACACCAGGGCATTGAGGGCAGCGACCGCTGCAGCGCTGGACAGCACGGAGGAAGCAACACCGGCGGGTGCCGTGTTGGCCGCCAACTTGCCGGCCAACGAACCACACCAGCTCGCCTCGGCTTGCAGCGCCGCGTCGCTCACCCGGAGGGTTTGCATTAGGGAAGCCTAATTCCTGTCCCTACCTGGCGCACCTCACCACCGGACCGGCACCATAGACCGATGCCGCCACCCCTAGACGACATCCTTGACCGCCTCCACGTGGTGGCGCTGCCGATGCGGGTCAGGTTCCGCGGCATCACGGTGCGCGAAGTGGCCCTGATCGACGGCCCGAAAGGCTGGGGAGAGTTCGGCGCGTTCGGCGAATACGAACCGCCCGAGGCGGCGCACTGGTTGGCCTCGGCGCTGGAGAGCGCCTATTGCGAACTGCCCCAACCGCTCCGCGACCGCATCCCGATCAACGCAACCGTGCCCGCCGTCGACGCCGGTCGGGTTCCCGAGGTACTGGCCCGGTTCCCCGGCGCGAAAACCGCCAAGGTCAAAGTCGCCGAACCGGGCCAAACCCTGGTCGACGACGTCGCCCGCGTCGAAGCCGTCCGCGCGCTCATCCCCACCGTGCGCGTCGACGCCAACGGCGGCTGGACGCTCGATCAGGCAGTCGAGGCGGCAAAAGCCTTGGGTGCACTGGAATACCTGGAGCAACCGTGCGCCACCGTTGCTGAACTCGCGGAGCTGCGCCGTCGCATCGACACGCCGGTGGCCGCCGATGAGAGCATCCGGAAAGCCCAGGATCCGCTGGCGGTCAAAGCGGCCGGCGCGGCCGATATCGCGGTGCTGAAAGTCGCGCCGCTGGGCGGTGTTTCAGCGCTGTTGCAGATCGCTGAGCAGATCGGCATCCCGGTGGTGGTCTCCAGCGCGATCGACTCGGCGGTCGGCATCGCCACTGGCCTGCGGGCGGCGGCCGCACTGCCGGAACTGCAGCATGCCTGCGGGCTGGGCACCGGCTCGCTGTTCGTCGACGACATTGCCGAGACACCGGCACAAAAAGACGGCTACCTGCCCGTGCTGCCGATCGCCCCGGACCCCGCGCGGTTGCACGCCCTGGCCGCTTCGCCGCAGCGACGCCAGTGGTGGATCGACCGGGTCCGGGCCTGCCATCAACTGTTGCCGCAGTAAACCCTCACACGCTGGGCAGCCGCGCGTCGATCCCATTGGCG
This sequence comes from Mycobacterium sp. SMC-14, assembly GCF_046250075.1. NCBI lineage: Bacteria > Bacillati > Actinomycetota > Actinomycetes > Mycobacteriales > Mycobacteriaceae > Mycobacterium > Mycobacterium sp. SMC-14. The sequence goes on from NZ_CP176429.1 coordinate 634,492, forward strand.
ATCGTCACGGCTTCATCGCTGACATAGAGCTTGCACGCCAGCACATCGATCGCAACGTTGTTGGTCACCCGCAGGGCCCGTTGACACGACCAGCCCGCGCTGTCGTCCTGGTGCTGGGTCATCCACACCGTTGAGTCGACATCGGCGACCGCGTCGAACGTCCAGGACGTATCGGGGTAGCCGTCCTTGGCGGTCGCGAATGTCTGCTCGCCGCAAGAGTTCCAGCGCCGCGCGGTCGCGTCGAAGAAACTCTGCGCGGCATCGCGGTTGGCGAACACCGTCGCGGCCTGAATAACGAAATGGTCTTGCGAGCTCTGGGTGAGGGTCTGGGCGAGGGTCGCGGTCCATTGCGCGTCGGCGTATACGGTCTTCTCGACGGGCATCCACGCCGCCAGGCAGGCGTGTTCGGGGAATTGGCGACCGGAGTCGAACATCCGCGACCGGGAGTCTTTGACCCGCATGGCGCGCGCGCCCATGATCTCGCTCACCGTGGTCGCCTTCAGCAGCAGCTCCGGCAGCATCACAGCCGTCACCGGCCGGGGTCCGTCCTGGTCGGCCGGCACCGCCACGCCACCGGTCACCCGGGAACAGTCCGCCAGCACGGCGCAGGCCAGCGCCAGCGTGCAGGCCAAGCCGACGCTCCGTATCCGCATCACCGTCCCCCAGCTGCGCAGTTGAGATCCTGACACCATAAGGCGTCGACGGGTCGCGTACCTTCACTCTGGTGACCAACCTCGCTTACGACGACCGTAATCAGGATGGGGAGCCAGTTCTGTTCATCGCCGGGCGGGGCGGCGCCGGCCGCGGCTGGCACTTGCATCAGGTGCGCGATTTCCAGCTCGCCCGATATCGCCCGATCACCTTCGACAACCGCGGCATCGGTGCCACCGAGAACGCCTCGGGGTTCACCACCGAAACCATGGTGGCCGACACCGCGCAGCTCATCGAATCGCTGAACTGTGGACCTGTCCGCATCGTCGCGGTGTCGATGGGCTCCTTCATCGCTCAGGAACTGATGCTTGCCCGGCCCGAATTGGTGACATCGGCTGTCCTGATGGCTACGCGCGGCCGCCACGACCGCGCTCGCGAATTCTTCTATCAGGCCGAGGCGAAGCTCGCCGAATCCGGTGCCGAACTCCCTGCCGAATACGAGGCCAAAGTTCGCCTGCTGGAGAGCTTTTCACCGAAGACGCTCAGCGACGACGCGGCGATCAAGGACTGGATCGCGATGTTCACCATGTGGCCGGTCAAAAACACCCCGGGGCTGCGCTGCCAGCTGGACGTGGCGCCATTGACCAACCGGCTGCCCGCCTACGCCAACATCACCCAACCGGTGCTGGTGATCGGATTCGGCGACGACGTCGTCACTCCGGCGCACCTGAGCCGCGAGGTCGCCGATGCGATCCCGGGGGCACGCTACCTGGAGATCCCCGATGCCGGGCACCTCGGTTTCATCGAGAAGCCGGATCAGGTCAACAAGGCTGTCCTGGAGTTCCTCGCCGAGGTCGACGGCAAGCCGTTCCGGTGGGCGCCGGTGCCCCCGGCGCACGACTAACCTGATACCAATGACCAACCCCTCGACGGCACAGGCCCGCATCGTCGTCGACGAGCTGATCCGCGGCGGTGTCCGCGATGTGGTCTTGTGTCCGGGGTCGCGCAATGCGCCGCTGGCGTTCGCGCTGCACGACGCCGACCGGGCGGGCCGGCTGCGGCTGCATGTGCGCATCGACGAACGCACCGCCGGGTATCTGGCGATCGGGCTGGCGGTGGGCGCGGGCGCGCCGGTGTGTGTGGCGATGACCTCGGGTACCGCGGTCGCCAACCTGGGGCCGGCGGTGGTCGAGGCCAACTATGCGCGGGTGCCGCTGATCGTGCTGAGCGCCAACCGCCCCTACGAGCTGCTGGGCACCGGCGCCAACCAGACCATGGAGCAACTGGGCTACTTCGGTACCCAGGTGCGTGCCGCCATCAGCCTGGGGTTGGCCGAGGACGCCCCCGAGCGAATGGACGCCCTCAACGCCACCTGGCGTTCGGCGGTGTGCCGAGTCTTGGTCGCCGCCACCGGATCCCGGACCGCGAACGCGGGTCCGGTGCAGTTCGACATCCCGCTGCGCGAACCGCTGGTGCCCGATACCGATTCAGATCGGCCGCTGGAGCAGCTGGGCCGACCGCACGGGCGTCCCTGGACTCTCACCCCACCGGTCAGCTTCGACCAGCCTCTCGACATCGACCTGTCCCCGGACACCGTGGTGATCGCCGGGCACGGTGCGGGGCTGCATCCCAACCTTGCGGCGCTGCCCACCGTCGCCGAGCCCACCGCCCCGATGCCGGCGAATCCGCTGCACCCGCTTGCGCTGCCGCTGCTGCGCCCGCAGCAGGTGATCATGGCTGGCCGTCCTACCCTGCACCGTCCGGTGTCGACCCTGCTGGCCGACCCGACGGTGCCGGTGTACGCGCTGACCACCGGGCCACGCTGGCCGGACGTGTCGGGTAACTCGCAGGCCACCGGCACCCGGGCCGTCACCTCCGGGGAGCCGGACCCGGCCTGGCTGCGCCGCTGCGCGGAACTGAACGCCCAGGCCAATGCCGCGGTGCGCGCGCAACTGGCGGCCCATCCGCTCACCACCGGCCTGCACGTGGCGGCGGCGGTGGCCGACGCGCTGCGCGCCGGGGATCAGTTGGTGCTGGGCGCGTCGAACCCGGTGCGCGACGCCGCCCTGGTGGGGCTGGGCAACGCCAAGGGTGCCCGGGGCGTCGCCGTGCGATCCAACCGCGGGGTCGCCGGCATCGATGGCACGGTGTCCACTGCGATCGGTGCCGCCCTGGCGCACGAGCGGCAGAACCCCGACGCCCGCACCATCGCCCTGATCGGGGACCTGACCTTCGTCCACGACAGCTCCGGGCTGCTGATCGGGCCCACCGAGCCGAGGCCGCAGCAGCTGACGATCGTGGTCTCCAATGACAACGGCGGCGGCATCTTTGAGCTGCTCGAGCAAGGAGACCCCCGGTTCGCCGACGTCTCGTCGCGAATCTTCGGCACCCCGCATGACGTCGACATCGCCGCGTTGTGCCACGCCTATCACGTCGATTTCCAGCAGGTCGAGACTGAGGACCTGCCCGCCGTGCTCGCTGAACCCGCCGGCGGCGTGCGGGTGCTCGAAGTCAAAGCCGACCGCTCATCGCTGCGGACACTGCACGCCGCGATCAAGGCGGCGTTGTGAGACTGCCCGATTACCGGTCCAATCGGGCCTATCGAACGTTGAAGCCGCTGCTGCGCACATTGATTCGCGGTAATGGCGCCTTGCCCCGCGACAGCTGGGCCGCGCGTGTACTGCGGTGGGCGCGTACCGGCGTGGTGATCCTGGTGTCGTTGGTGACATTGCAGTCGCTGTTGCTGGTGGCCGGTGCGTGGCGCAACGACATCACCATCGAGCGCGACATGGGGGTGGCCGAGGCCGAGGTGCTCAACGCGGGATTTCGGCGCTCCACCATCGAGTTCGTCACGCCGGAGCGGATCACCTACCGCCCCGAGCTCGGCGTGCTCTATCCCTCCGAATTGGCAACCGGGATGCGGATTTACGTCGAATACGACAAGGCCGACCCGGATCTGGTGCGGGTCCAGCACCGGACCGCGGTGCTGGCGGTCATTCCGGCCGGGTCCGTCGCGGTGATCGCCTGGCTGATCGGGGTTGCGGCATTGGCGGGATGCAATGTCGCCGAACGACGGTGGGCCCGAGCGCAGTCGTAATACTGACCGGCTAGCGCTCGTGCACCAGCCGCTCGAGCCAGCCCGCGTCGTCGGTGTCCACCACCGTCTTGGTGGTCAGGTCGTACACAGTCGGGGTGCCGGGGCTCTCCGGGTTTGCCGAGAGCAGCTGCACGCGGTTGAAGGCATTCATCGACGTGGCGTCCACGACCTGCTGGCCGGCGGCGATCCGGTCCACCACGTGGCCGGGCAGACCGCTTTCACCAGCAGTGGTCGCGATGTCCTCCACGGCGGGTGTGCCGCCCTTGCGGTACAGGCCGGTCACGAACGTTTGATAGGCACCGGCCGAGGTAGCCGGATCGGCCGCTGCCATCAGTGCGTTGCCGACGCGCGCGGAGGTGTCGTTCTTGCGGCGGGCATCCAGAAACGTCATCCAGCGGTAGGTCACCGCGACGTCGCCGGCGGACAGGTGCCGGCCCAGCTCGTCGCCGGAGGCCGCCTCGAACTTCGCGCACTCGGAGCACTGCGGGTCGCAGAAGATCTCCAGCTGCACCGGGGCGGAGGCCGTTCCGACCAGCACGCCGAAGTGGTCGGCACTCCACGTCGTGCCGGGTTCATGCGCCGGTCCCAGCTTCGCCTCTCCTCCGTCGAGGCTCGCTGAACCGCCGGGTGCCTCGGGGTCGGCTGCTGCCGGCCCCGCCAATGCCCCGCCGAATACCACCAGTGCTGCCAATGTGCCCAGCCAAGACCGCATTCCAGCACCCTATCGAAAGGCGGGTACCGTCGACCGGGTGAGCCGCGCGAGCCTGGACAAAGACCCCCATGCCGTGGCGTCGATGTTCGACGGCGTTGCCCGTCGTTACGACCTGACCAACACGGTGCTGTCGTTGGGACGAGATCGGTCCTGGCGTAAGGCCACCCGGAAAGCTCTTGAGTTGCAGCCGGGGGAGAAGGTGCTTGACCTGGCCGCCGGGACCGCGGTGTCGACGGTGGAGCTGGCCCGCTCGGGTGCCTGGTGCGTGGCGGCGGACTTCTCGGTGGGGATGCTGGCCGCAGGGGCGGGTCGGCCCGTGCCCAAGGTCGCCGGGGACGCCACCAAGCTGCCCTTCGGCGACGAGGTGTTCGACGCGGTCACGATCAGCTTCGGGCTGCGCAATGTCGTCGACCACACCGCGGGCCTGCGGGAGATGGCCCGGGTGACCCGGCCCGGGGGCCGGCTGGTGGTGTGCGAGTTCTCCACCCCGACCGTCCCGGTGTTCGCCACGGCCTACAAGGAGTACCTGATGCGGGCGCTGCCGGCGGTGGCGCGCGCCGTGTCATCGAACCCGGAGGCCTACGTCTACCTCGCCGAATCGATCCGCGCCTGGCCGGATCAGGCCGCGCTGGCGGAGCAGATCGGCGCGTCGGGTTGGTCGGACGTGAGCTGGCGCAACCTCACCGGGGGGATCGTCGCGCTGCACTCGGCCCGCAAGCCGCGCTAACCCTGCGCTCGGCCCAGGAGGGGCCTAGGACGCCGGGTCGAACCGGAACACCGCAATCCGGCCGGCGAGCGCCTCGACCTCGTCGGGGGTGCCCTGGTCCACCAGGCCGGCCTGTTTGAGGAAGCGGGCGCCGACGGGCACCTGCACTGGAAACGCCCGCAACACCGGACGGGCAGCCTCCGCCGACAGCTCGACGATGCGCACCGGCCGTTCGTGGCGACCGTGGCGCAGGAGGCCCGCACCGGCCGCCCGGGCGTTGAGCGCCCAATCGGCCTTGGGGAACCCCGCCACCGTGTAGAGCTGGCCGTCGACGGTGAACGGCGTCATCGGGGTGCTGCGCGGCTGCCCGGACTTGCGGCCCGGCACCGTCAGCACCATCGGCGGTCCCGTGGGGATGCCCAGTTTCTGCAGGCCGATCATCAGCTTGTTGACCGGTTTCAGCCAGCGCGGCGGCTTCGGGTCAGTCATGGCTTCGCTCCCCGTCAGCCCAGATGCGCCGAGAGCAACCAGCCCGCGGCCGACTTGCGCCCGCCCGCTTCGTCGCGCAGCCCGACGCCGCCGAACCCGGGGAAGTCGTCGGGGAACACCGCGTGCAGCCGGGCCGGCTTGATCTCGTCGATCACCCAGTACTTCGAGACCACCTCACGTAGTTCGTCAGCGGTCACCGCGAATGGCGGGCCCTCGGGGATGGCGGTCTTATCGAAGACCAGCACGAAGTACGACGCCCCCGGCGCGGCGGCGCGCACGATGGACCGCTGGTAGCCCTCACGGGCCTGCACCGGGATCGAGTGAAACAGCGTGCTGTCGACGATGGTGCCGAACCGGCCGTCATAGCCGGAGAAGTTGCTGATGTCGGCGACCTCGAAGGAGGCGTTGGTCAGGCCGCGTTGGGCGGCCTCGGCGCGGGCCAGCTCGATAGCGGTGGGCGAGCTGTCGAGTCCCACCGTGGTGTGCCCCTGTTTAGCCAGGTACAGCGAGATGGCGGCCTCGCCGCAGCCGACGTCAAGGACATCGCCGTGGAACTTGCCCTGCTCGATCAGTGTGGCCAGCTCGGGTTGGGGTTCCCCGATACTCCACGGTGGTTTGGCGCCCAAGCCCATTTGCTCGGATTCGCCACGGTAGGCGGCGTCGAACTGGAGATCCAATGAATCGCTCATTACCCCGGTATATCAACGCCTCTGATACATGTCAACGTTGTTGATATATCTTTGTGCGGGGGCGCCCCAGCAGCCGTCCCCAAGTTCCCGGCGCTAGGAGAACGGGCGGCGGCGGTCGATCAACCGAGACATCCGGCCCCCGCCGCGCCAGGCCCGCGCCACCAGATCCGCGTCGTCGTCGGTGACCAGGTTGGCCATCACCCGCACCGCCACCCGCATCAGCATCGTCGAGCGCATCGCCAACGGTCCGGTGGCCGGCAGGAACCGGGGGAACGTCAGCAGCAGCGCGAGGCGTCGCGCGACCGAGAACCCGCGCGCGTAGTGGGCGGTCAGCAACTCCGGCCAGGCCTGCGAAAGGTCAGCAGAATGTCCCGCAGCACTCAATAACTCAATGGCCAGCCGGCCGGTTTCCAGGCCGTAGTCGATGCCCTCGCCGTTGAGTGGGTTGACGCAGGCCGCGGCGTCGCCGATCAGCATCCAGTTGGGCCCGGCGACACCCGAGACCGCGCCGCCCATCGGCAGCAGGGCGCTGGCCGGCGCACGCACCGGCCCCTCGAAGCCCCACTCATCGCGGCGCAGGTCGGCGTAGTAGGACATCAGTGGCCGCAGCGCCACGTCGGCGGGCCGTTTGACGGTGGCCAGCGCCCCGACGCCGATGTTCACCTCGCCGTTGCCCAGCGGGAAGATCCAGCCGTAGCCCGGCAGCACCTCCCCATCCGGGGACCGCAGCTCCAAATGCGACGTCAGCCACGGTTCGTCGCTGCGCGGCGAGGCCAGATAGCCGCGGGCGGCCACCCCGTACACCGTCTCCTGGTGCCACTGGCGGCCCAGCACGCGGCCCAGCGTGGAGCGGGCCCCGTCGGCAACGATCAGCGTCTGACAGCTGACCTCTGCGCCGTCGGCCAACACCACCGAGTGCACTCGCCCGGACGAGTCGTGATGGACCCCGACGGCCTTGACGCCCAACAACATCCGGGCCCCGGACTCCTCGGCGACCTTGCGGATGCGTTCGTCGAGTTCGGTGCGCGGCGCCGCACTGCCGGTGGACGGGAACGACGGGCCGGGCCAGTCCACTTCGATCTCGCCGCCGAAGCCGGCCATCCGCAGACCACGATGCCGGATGTGGCTGTCCAGCCACTCGCCGAGCCCCAGTAACTCCAGCTGTTCGACGGCGCGCGGGGTCAGGCCGTCACCGCACGGCTTGTCCCGCGGGAAGACGGCCGAATCGACCACCAGCACGTCGCGGCCCGCCCGCGCGGCCCAGGCGGCTGCCGCCGACCCCGCCGGTCCCGCACCGACTATCACCACCTCGGCCACCGTCTCAGCGCTGGAATTCACACTGACCAGTATGTTGGAGCCGTGAGGACACCGGCGAACGTGGTGGCGGGGTTGGATTTCGGCGGCTTGGGGGACCCGGGTTTCGCGGACCGAGTCCGCGACGGGGTTGCCCGCATCGAAGAACTGATGGACACCGAGTTGCGCGGTGGTGACGGCCTGATGACCGAGGCCGTCACCCACCTGTTCGACGCCGGCGGAAAGCGGTTCCGTCCGCTGTTCACCGTGCTGTCGGCCCAGCTGGGGCCCGAGCCGGACGCCTGGCAGGTGACGGTGGCCGGTGCGGTGATCGAGCTGGTGCACCTGGCCACGCTGTATCACGACGACGTGATGGATGAGGCGCAGATCCGCCGTGGGGCGCCGAGTGCCAACGCGCGGTGGGGCAACAACATCGCGATCCTGGCCGGCGACTACCTGTTCGCCACCGCGTCACGGCTGGTGTCGCGGCTGGGTCCGGATGCGGTGCGGATCATCGCCGAGACCTTCGCCCAACTGGTGACCGGACAGATGCGCGAGACCCGCGGTGCGGCTGACGGCGTGGACTCGATAGAGCACTACCTCAAGGTCGTCTACGAGAAGACGGCCTGCCTGATCTCGGCGTCGGGCCGGTTCGGTGCGACGTTCTCCGGTGCCGACGACGACCAGATCGAGCGACTGGCCCGGCTGGGCGGGATCGTAGGCACCGCCTTCCAGATCTCCGACGACATCATCGACATCGATTCCGACCCCGACGAGTCCGGCAAGCTACCCGGCACCGATCTACGCGAGGGTGTGCACACGCTGCCGGTGCTCTACGCCCTGCAGGAGACGGGTGCCGACGCCGAGCGGCTGCGGGAGCTGCTGGCCGGCCCGGTCACCGAGGACGCGGCGGTCGAAGAGGCGCTGGGGCTACTGCGGGCGTCGGCGGGGATGGTCAAGGCCAAGCAGACCGTGGCCGACTATGCCGCGCAGGCCCGCGCGGAGCTGGCTGAGCTGCCCGACTGCGTCGGTCGCGCGGCACTGGCCGGGCTCGTCGACTACACCGTCAACCGGCACGGCTGACCACGATTGCGGAACTCGTGCGACCTCGGCGGCGTTTAATGAGCACGATGGTCGTTCTCCAAGGAGGAAGTCGATGACCTGGCACCCGCACCACAACACCGCAAAGACGTTCTTTCTGCTGTTCGTGATGTCGGCGTTGATCGTCTTGGTGGGCCGGGCGTTCGGGCCACAGATGATGTGGGTGGCGGTGCTGTTCGCCGTGGGGATGAACGCCTACACCTACTTCAACAGCGACAAACTGGCGCTGCGGGCGATGCGGGCCCAGCCGGTGACCGAGGTACAGGCACCGGAGATCTACCGGATTGTGCGGGAGCTGGCCACCACCGCCCACCAGCCCATGCCCCGCTTGTACGTCAGCGACACCAACGCGCCCAACGCCTTCGCCACCGGCCGCAACCCGCGCCACGCCGCGGTGTGCTGCACCAGCGGAATTCTGCGGCTGCTCAACGAGCGCGAGTTGCGCGCGGTGCTGGGGCACGAGCTGTCGCACGTGTACAACCGCGACATCCTGATCTCGTGTGTGGCCGGCGCTTTGGCCTCGGTGATCACCGGGTTGGCCAACATGGCGATGTTCATGGGCAACCGGCGCGACGGCAACCCGCTGGCGATGCTGCTGGTCGCCTTGGTAGGCCCGCTGGCCGCGTCGGTGGTGCGAATGGCTGTGTCGCGGTCGCGCGAGTACCAGGCCGACGAGTCCGGTGCCGTGCTCTCGGGTGACCCGCTGGCGCTGGCGTCCGCGCTGCGCAAGATCTCCGACGGCGTACAGGCCGCCCCGCTGCCGCCCGAGCCGGAGCTGGCCAGCCAGTCGCATCTGATGATCGCCAACCCGTTCCGCGCGGGGGAGAAGGTCGGTCAGCTGTTCGCCACCCACCCGCCGATGGCCGACCGGATTCGGCGGCTAGAGGCGATGGCTCGCGGCTAGCGCAGTTCGCCGCCCCACCTGCACGCCCGGCTCGCCGTCGAGGCCGCTGACCAGCATGTGTCCATGAACCACTGGATCGTGCAGAAGCTGGCCGACCGGCCGCCGACTGGCCTGCTCGACTGGTGATATCGGATGCGCTATCCGATTCACACCCATCTCACCCCAGCCTCGACGGTGCGCACGTGACGCATGCGTCGGCTGCGTCCGCTGTGGAGCTCGATTCACTGGGAACCAGCACCGTACCGCCGGTAGCGCAATGCTGCCGCAGCCAATCTTCAAGGGCCTGCTCGGCGGCGTGATCGATGTAGGTGGTCCGGATGGCGAGCGTGACGTGCGAGCCAGCGGGAATCTGTGCCAGCACGTTGGTCAGCCGGGGAAGCGCCAGGAAGGTGCACGCGCCCGACACGGTCACCACCCACTCGTCGTCGCTGTGCGCGGCGGTGATCTTCATCCGGATCACCCGCCAGCCCGTCAATGCCATCGCCAGCACCAGCCCGATCAGCACGCCGTGCAGCAGGTTCAGGAACACCACGCCGGCCACCGTCACCAGGTAGACGACGAGATCGCCGCTGCGCCAGGCCGTCTCGATGTGAATCATCTTGATCAGCTGAACGCCGACGGTAATCAGCAGGCCGGCCAGTGCCGCAGTGGGAATCTTCTGCACCAAGTCCGCGAACGGCAGGGCGAACAGCAGGATCCACACGCCGTGCAGGAACGCCGACGCCCGCGACTTCGCACCGGCGGCGACGTTGGTGGCGCTGCGGACGATCACCCCGGTGATCGGCAGTCCACCCAGCAATCCCGAGGCGACGTTCGCGGTGCCTTGCCCGATCAGTTCGCGGTTGAAAGCGGTACGCGGCCCGGTATGCATCCGGTCCACCGACACCGCCGAGAGCAGGCTTTCCACGCTGGCGATCAACGCCACGGTGACCACCCCGATGAAGGCGGCAGTCCAGTTGCCGTCCGGCAGCGCGGGCAGCTGCACGGCATCCAGCAGTGATCCGTCCAGGGTGATGCGACGCACCTCGAGCGAGAAGAGCAAGGACAGCACTGTCGCTCCGGCAATCGCGACCAGCGGCCCGGGAATCCGGCCCAGCGGTCCCGGTACCGATCGCCAGGCGAGCATGGTCATGATCACCAGGATGCCCAGGATCGGCTCGGCCCCATGGGACTCGATCAGCCCTTCCGGCAGCCTGGCGAGGTTTTCCCAGGCCGAACTCGCCGAGCGGCCGCCGAGTAGGACGAGCAGCTGCTGCAGGGTGATCGTGATGCCGATTCCGGCCAGCATCGCGTGCACCACGACCGGCGAGATCGCCAGGGCGGCCCGCGCCACCCGGCTCAGCCCCAATAGGACCTGCAGCACCCCGGCGCCGACGGTGATTGCGCACGTCACCTTCCAGCCGAAGCGCCCCACCAGATCCGCGACGATGACTGTCAGCCCGGCCGCCGGCCCGCTGACTTGCAGCGGTGATCCGCCCAGGGCGCCGACGACGAGCCCGCCGACGATCGCGGCGATCAGGCCAGCCAGCACTGGTGCACCGGAGGCCACGGCAATACCCAGCGACAGCGGCAGAGCGACCAGAAACACCACCAAGGAGGCGGGTAGGTCATGCCGGAGAACCGAGCGGGACCAGGCTCTTCGTGCGTTGGCTCGTGATTTGACGTCGGCTTGCGCGGTCAGCATCCGGTAGTTCCCCTGCCCTCATAAGATATTGCTGAGATGCAGAGAAGTTATTCATGCCTTATTGCCAGTGATGGAATGTGACATGTCCAGGAAGTAAACACATGTAACACATTCGGAGCGAACGTACAGGAATCACACAGTTAGAAGCCAGGGCCGGTCACCTCATGCCCGGGGGTCTCGGCGATCAGCCCGCGATAGGCCTGCTCCACCGTGGAGCCGTGGTTGATCACGCCGTCGACCTCGCGCGCGATCGGCATACTCAGGCCGTACTGCGCGGCGAACTTCATGATCACGCTGGCGGCCCGCACCCCCTCGGCCACCTGGTTCATCGACGCGATGATCTCGTCGATGGGCTTGCCGGAGCCCAGCTGCTCACCGACATAGCGGTTGCGGCTGCGCTGGCTGGTGCAGGTGACGATCAGGTCGCCCATCCCGGCCAGGCCCGCGAAAGTGTCGCGGGCTCCGCCCATCGCCTCGCCGAGCTTGGACATCTCGCGCACGGAACGCGCCATCACCATGGCCCGGGTGTTCTCCCCGATCCCCAGCGAGTAGCCCATTCCGACCGCGATCGCGTACACGTTCTTCAGTGCGCCGGCCATCTCGACCCCCACCACGTCGTCGGTGGTGTACACCCGGAATCGCTTGGTGCGGAACAGTGACGCCAGTTCGCAGGCCAGGCCCGGGTCGGGCATGGCCAGCACCGCCGCAGCCGCATAACCCTCGGCGACCTCGCGGGCGATGTTCGGTCCGGCCAGGATGCCGGCGGGATGCCCGGGCAGCACCTCGTCGACGATCTGCGACATCCGCATGTTGGTGCCCTGCTCCAGGCCCTTGACCAGCGACACCACCGGCACCCAGGGGCGCAGCTCGGTGGCCAACTCTTCGAGCACTCCCCGGAAGCCGTGCGACGGTACGGCCATCACGACGACGTCGGCGCAGTGCGCGGCGTCGGCGAAATCGGTGGTGGCGCGCAGCGTGCTGCTGAGTTCGACGTCGTTGCCCAGATAGCGACTGTTGCGATGGTTGTCGTTGATGTCGGCAGCGGTCGCTTCCGATCGCACCCACTGCAGCGTCGGCGCACGGCGCGAGCAGATGGACGCCACCGTGGTACCGAACGATCCGCCTCCGAGCACGACGACATTGGGTGTACGAGTAGCAGCAGGCATGAGCGACAGCGTATTGCCGTCGCCACTGCCGCACCCACGGTTTGTGAACATGTCGCCTAAACGGCGGACCAGCCGCCGTCGATCGAGAGCGTGGTGCCGTGGATGTTGGCGGCGTCGTCACTGGCGAGGAACACCACGGCGGCGGCAACCTCTGCCACGGTGCTCATCCGCCGTGACGGAATCCGGGCCAGCACGGGCGCCACGTGCGGTTCGAACTCCGCGTTGCGCTCGGTCCGGATCGGTCCGGGGGCAACGGTATTGACGCGCACACCGGAGGGGCCGTATTCGTCGGCCCACGACTTGGTCAGCGAGTGGATGGTGGCCTTGGTCGCGCTGTACAGCGCTGAATTCGCCGAACCGATCAGTCCGCTGATCGAACCGACGTTGACGATCACGCCGCTGCCGCGCTGCGCCATGGCGGGCGCGAGAGCGCCGGTCAGCAGGAACGGGGCGAACACGTTGATCGCGAACGCGTCGCGGACCTGTTGCTCGGGAACCTCCGCAGTGGGCGACGGCATCAGCAGCATGGCCGCGTTGTTGACCAGGATGTCGATCGAACCTCTGGCCGCGGCGGTCGCCTCGGCGGCCAACCGGGTGACCGCGTTCCCGCCGGCGCCCAGATCGGAGCCGATGAACGTGGCCCTGCCGCCCGCTGATTCGATGCGCTGCACGACGTCGGCGCCGCGTTTGGAATCGCGTCCGCTGACGAGCACCGACGCGCCGGCCTCGGCCAATGCGGTGGCGATGCCGGCCCCCAGTCCGGCGGTAGAACCGGTGATCAACGCTGTGCGGCCTGCAAGCCGCGTACTGTTTGGACTCATGAGTCCAGATAGTTCACCTATCAAAATGGACCCGCAAGTCCAGAAATTGACCAGCAAGGGGGCGGCCACCCGGTGGCGGATCATCGAGGGCGCCGCCGGGGAGATCCGTACCAGCGGGGTGTCGGCCACCACGCTCGATGACATCCGGGCCCGCACCCAGACCTCCAAGAGTCAGCTGTTCCACTACTTTCCCGGCGGCAAGGAACAGTTGCTGCTCGCGGTGGCCGAACACGAGGCCGCGCGGGTGTTGGCCGATCAGCAGCCGTACTTGGGCGAGCTCACGTCCTGGGCGGCCTGGCAGCGCTGGCGCGACGCCGTCGTCGAGCGCTACCGACGACAGGGGCAGCATTGCCCGCTGGCGGTACTGATGTCCGAACTCGGGCGGACCACACCGGCAGCCCAAGCCGTCACCTCGTCGCTGATCCGGCAATGGCACGCCGAGATCGCGACCGGGATCCGCGCGATGCAGCAGGGCGGCAAGATGGCGGGGCGTATCGACGCCGATTCGGCGGCAGCCGCCCTACTGGCGGGCATCCAGGGCGGCGTGGGCATCCTGCTCGCCACCGGCGATCTCGGCTTCTTGGAAGCCGCGCTGGACCGCGGCATCGCCGCGCTACGAGCCGAAGCCTGACCTATCCGGCCAACGGGATCGCCTCCCCGGCCCGTCCGAACACCATTGATTCGGTGATCTGGTCGAACCGGAAGTCCAGGGCGTCGGCGAAGTAGTTCTGCCGCACATTCCAGGGCCGCTTGGTGCCCGAGCGCGGGAGCGCGTGCGGCGCGCGCAGCACGTAGCCGGCCTGGATGTCCCACGCCGACTTCTCGGGCATCGGTTCGTCGCCGAGGTGCGGGTAGGCGTGGGTGTAGCCGCGCGAGGTCATGTACTCCAGCAGTTTGGCGGTGGCCCGGGCGGTGATGTCGGCGCGCAGCGTCCAGGAGGCGTTGGTGTAGCCGACGCACCAGAACAGGTTCGGCACGTCTTCGAGCATGTGTGCCTTGTAGACGAATCGGTCGGTGGACTTGATCTCGGTGCCGTCCAAGCTGATCCGTACCCCGCCGAGTGCTTGCAGCTGCAGGCCGGTGGCGGTGACGATGATGTCGGCATCGAGATGCGCGCCGGACTGCAATGCAATCCCGGTGGCGTCGAAGTGGTCGATCCGGTCGGTGACCATCTCGACCCGCCCGGCGCTGATCTCGGCGTAGAGGTCGGCGTCGGGAATCAGACACAGTCGCTGGTCCCACGGCTCATACGGCGGCTTGAAGTGGGTGTCCACCGGGTAACCCGCCGGCAGGTTCTGCACGGCCGTGCGACGCAGGATCCACTTCAACAGCGGGGGAGTCTTGCGGGCCAGGAACCAGACGTAGCCCTCGAACATGGCCATCACGAACCGGATGATCGGGTGAGCCAACTTGCGGGGCAACAGTTTTGCCACCACGTCAACGAATCGGCTGTACATGGTCGCCGAGATCAGATAGGTGGGGGTGCGCTGCAGCAGGGTCACGTGGCGCGAGCGCTCGGCCAACGCCGGGACCAGTGACATCGCGGTGGCGCCGCTGCCGATCACCACGACCTTCTTGTTGGTGTAGTCCAGATCTTCGGGCCAGTGCTGGGGGTGCACCAGCGTTCCCGCGAACGTCTCGAATCCCGGGAAGTCCGGGGTGTAGCCCTCGTCGTAGTTGTAGTAGCCGGAGCCGAAGAAGACGAACCGGCCGCGGTAGGTCCGCTGGGTGCCGTTTTCGTCCGCAGTGACCGTCCAGGTGTCGGTTGCCGAGTCCCAGTCGGCGGCGGTGACGTGGTGGTTGAACCGGATGTGGTCGTCGATGCCGTACTTGCGCGCGGTGTCGGTCAGGTAGTCGCGGATCTCGTCGCCGTTGGCGACCCGTTCGCGCCGGGTCCACGGTTCATACGGCAGGCACAGCGTGAAGATGCTGCTGTCCGAGCGAACCCCGGGATAGCGGAACAGGTCCCAGGTCCCGCCGATGCGCTCACGCCGTTCCAGGATGACGTAGCGGGTGCCGGGGTTGCGTTCGGCGATGCGGTAAGCAGCGCCGATACCGGAGATGCCCGCTCCGATGATGACGACGTCCACGACCTCTTCGGTAGTCACGATGCTCAGCCTAAGCACCGGGAGGCGGTCGGACCAGCGGTACCGGTTACCGGTAATTCACGAACTGCAAGGCCACGTCCAGGTCGGCACCCTTGAGCAGTGAGATCACGGCCTGCAGGTCGTCGCGCTTCTTCGACGACACCCGGATTTCTTCGCCTTGGACCTGGGACTTGACGCCCTTGGGGCCCTCGTCGCGGATCAGCTTGTTGATCTTCTTGGCGTGCTCGGCGTCGATGCCCTGCTTGAGGCTGCCGCTGACCTTGTAGGTCTTGCCCGACGGCTGCGGGTCCCCGGCGTCGAACGCCTTCATGGAGATGTCGCGGCGGATCAGTTTCTCCTTGAACACATCGACGGCGGCCTTGACCCGCTCTTCGGTGGAGCTGACCAGCTCGATGTTTTCCTCACCCTTCCAGGCGATGGTGGTGTCGGTGCCGCGGAAGTCGAACCGGGTGGCCAACTCCTTGGCGGCCTGGTTCAAGGCGTTGTCGACCTCCTGCCGATCGACCTTGCTGACGATGTCGAACGATGAGTCCGCCACGAGATCTGTCCTCTCCTTGAGTTGTGCTGGCCGTTTGCGTCTGAGGTACATCCTCGTTGTAGTCTGCTAGGCGCACTACGGCAGGTTGCCCGAGCGGCCAATGGGAGCGGACTGTAAATCCGTCGGCGAAAGCCTACACAGGTTCGAATCCTGTACCTGCCACACTGGTCAGGCCCCCTTTCTAGGGGGCCTGACGTTTTTTCCGGGCTGGGCGCGCCCGCGGCCAGGACCAGTTCTCAGTAGGCCGAACGGTGCGGGCTTGCCGGCCTGATCCCATGGTGCAGTTCGGCGACGTCGGGGTGAGCCCGGGTGCGCGACTTCCATGCGTTCTCGCCGTAGGTGTCGAAGATGGGGTTGTCCGGGTCGGTCTCGACGCCCCGCGCCAGGACTGCCAAGTCGGCGGGCAGGGTGATACGCGGGATGGTGGCATTCAGTGCCGGGTTGAGGAAGTACGGGATAGATACCCGGTCGGTGCCCGGTTGGGGCAACAGCACCCGGTGGCGCGTGGCCCGTAGGTAGCCGTCGGTCGCGACTTCGAGCAGTTCGCCGATGTTGACGATGAACGCACCGGCCATCGGGGGAACGTCGACCCATTCGCCGGGCGAGCTTTCCACTTGAAGCCCTTCGGAATCCGGATCGACGAGCAGCAGGGTCAAGACACCCGAATCCTTGTGGGCGCCGACACCTTGGCCGGCCGCGGGGCCGCCCGGATACCGGACGACCTTGATCAGCGTCGCCGCCGAGGCGGCGAATGCGTCGTCGAACAGGTCTTCGGCGGCTCCCAGCGATGCCGCCCAGTGCCGGAGCAGTTGCAGGCCTACCGCGGACAGGGACCGGTCCCACGCTTCGAACGCGGTGCGGAAGGATGCGGGCCGTGCGGGCCACAGGTTCGGGCCCTGCAGGTGCCAGTAACCCTGCGCGTCGGGCAACGCGGGACGCTGCGGCCCGATATCGATCTGCTCTCGCCAGTCGACGCGACCGTTCGTCAGCTCGCCGCCCAGGCGTGAATAGCCCCGGAAATGCGGGCTTTTCAACTGGCTGATCCGACCCTTCTCCGCGTCGGGCAGTCTGAAGAACTGCCGGGCCAGCTCGAGCACCTCGGCGATCTGCTCGCCGGGTACGCCGTGGCCGATGAGATAGAAGAAGCCGCGGGTGTGGGTGGCCTCCCGCAGGGCCAGGCGAAACGCCGCTGCGTCGGTAGCGGCGTTAGACAGGTCCAGTACAGGCAGCATCACAGGGACCCTTCGTCATCAGGCGCCAACAGCCAAGCGCCTACAGGTCGCCGGAGAAGTCGGCGGTCAGCCAACGGTCGGGCCGGATGGTGAACAGCACACTGGATGCGCCGTCCATGTTGGCGGCGAATGCCCGGCCGCTTTCCTGTCCCAGGTAGCGGATCGCGATAGCCTCGCGTTGCGGCAGCGGGGCTGGTGTGGCCGCATTGACCACGGTGCCTTCGACGATCACGTATTGGTAGGGCAGCTCTTCGCGCTGCACCACCAACGTCACCGCACCGGCTTGCTCGATGAGCTTGGCTTTCCGCCGGCCGGCACCGGTATTGACCAGGATGTCGCCGCCGGGGGTGTAGTCGTACCAAATCGGGACACTGGCCGGAGGTCGGCCATCGGTGGCGGCGACGGACAACACCGCGATGTGCTTGTCGGCGAGAAACTGCTGACGCTCGGTCTCGGTAAAGGGTTTGGGCATACCGGCTCGAACAGCGATGGACGCTTCGCTATTCCGCTTACACTCCGGCGATGCCTGCCGAGAAGGAGCCCGGAATGCCTGTAGCGGACCTTGTTGTCATCGGCACGGTGCTCACGGTCAATGACGCGCAACCGACTGCCGAGGCGCTGGCTGTCACCGACGGGCGCATCGTCGCGGTCGGCGACCGCAAGGACATGGACGCATTCATCGGCCCCGAGACCTGGGTGCTCGACATCGGCGACGGCTGCGTATTACCGGGCTTCGTCGAGGCCCACGGGCATCCGCTGATGGAGTCAGTCGTGCTGTCTGGCCGGATGGTCGATATTCGGCCGGTCACCCTGACCGATGCCGACACCGTCGTGGGGCTGATCCACCAGGAGGTCGCCGCTCGCGGCGTCGAGGGGGCCTACGCGGTCGGCTGGGACCAGCTGCTGCAACCGGGTCTGCCCCTACCCACGTTGGCCTGGCTGGACGGCGTCGCCCCGCAGCATCCCCTGGTGATCGTGCACAACTCGGGCCACAAGGCGTACTTCAACAGTGCAGCCGCCCGGGAGGCCGGGCTGAGCCGCGACACCCCCGACCCCGTTGGTGCAAAATACGGCCGCGACGCCGCCGGCGAACTGGATGGGACCGCGGAGGAGACCGCCGCGCTGATTCCGTTGCTGGGCAAGGCGATGCTGCCCGGCGACGCTCCGGCGATGCTGCGCGCCGAATGCGCACGGCTCAACCGGGCCGGCCTGACAACAATTTCGGAGATGGCGTTCTCGCCGCAGTTCCGGCCGCTGGTTGACCACCTGCGCAATGAGCTGACCGTGCGACTGCGCACCTACGAGATCTCCAACGAGGCGTTGCACACCGATGCTTCGCCGGGGGACGGCGACGACATGGCGCGCCAGGTCGGGATCAAGATCTGGGTGGACGGCTCACCGTGGATCGGCAACATCGACCTGTCGTTCCCGTACCTGGACACCGATGCCACCCGCACCATCGGCGTCGAACCCGGATCGTGCGGGCACGCCAACTACACCGGCGAACAACTGACCCGCATCGTCGAGGCGTACTTCCCGCACGGCTGGCAGATGGCCTGTCACGTCCACGGCGACAACGGGGTCGACACCATCCTCGACGTCTACGAGGACGCGCTGAGGCGGCACCCGCGCCCCGATCACCGGTTGCGCCTCGAACACGTCGGCGCCATCCGCCCCGAGCAACTGCGCCGTGCCGCCGCGCTGGGCGTCACCTGCAGCCTGTTCGTCGACCACCTCCACTACTGGGGTGATGTTCTGGTCGACGGACTGTTCGGCGAGGAACACGGCTCGCGGTGGATGCCGGCGGCATCCGCCGTCGCGACGGGTATGCGCATCTCACTGCATAACGACGCGCCCGTCACCCCCGAAGAGCCGTTGCGCAATATCAGCGTCGCCGCCACCCGGGTTGCACCCAGCGGACGGATCCTGGCGCCCGAAGAGCGGCTCACCGTCGAGCAGGCGATACGGGCGCAAACCCTCGACGCGGCCTGGCAGCTGTTCGCCGAAGATGTGACCGGCTCACTTGAGGTGGGCAAGTACGCCGACCTGGTGGTGTTGTCGGCCGACCCACGCGCCGTCGCCCCGGAAGCGATCGCCGATCTCGAGGTGCGCGCTACCTTCCTGGCCGGCCGCCAGGTGGCCTGAAATCTGGGGACCGCCCCGCTATTTAAAGGAAACATAGGGGTCTAAAGCCCCCTGGCGGACTAAGCCTGGTAAGGCTAACCTTCGTTGCATGAGCCTGCCGATGCCCGACCGCAAGACCGCTGATCTGCCCGGCCACTGGCTGTTCGCCCGTCTGGGCAAACGGGTGCTGCGGCCCGGCGGGCTCGGCCTGACCCACCGGATGCTGGCCGATGCGCAGCTGGCCGGCGCCGACGTCGTGGAACTCGCCCCCGGCATGGGGCGTACCGCGAAAGAGATCCTGCAGAAGGGCCCCGGCACCTACACCGGTGTGGAGGCGGACGAGAACGCCGCCGGCGTGGTCCGCTCGGTGGTTGGCGAGCGGGGCCGAGTGGTCACCGGCGAGGCGTCGCAGACCGGTCTGGAGGCCGACAGCGCCGACGTCGTCATCGGCGAAGCGATGCTGACCATGCAGACCAACGCGCATAAGGCCGACATCATCGGGGAGGCCTTCCGAGTGCTGCGCCCCGGCGGCCGCTACGCCATCCACGAGATGGTTCTGCAGCCCGTCGACGTGCCCGAGGCTGTCAAGGACGAGGTCCGTACCGCGCTGGCCCGCTCGATCAAGGTCAACGCCCGCCCGTTGACCGCCGCGGAATGGACCGAGTTGCTCACCGAGGCCGGCTTCACGGTGGAGAAGATCTCCTACGCACCGATGGCGCTGTTGGAGCCGCACCGGTTGATCGCCGACGAGGGCCTGTTCGGGGCGCTGCGGTTCGTGTTCAACGTGCTGCGCGATTCCGATGCGCGGGCCCGGGTGCTCAACATGCGCGCGACGTTCCGTCGCCACCGCAACAACATGGCCGCTATCGAGGTGATTGCTGCCAAGCCCGCCTGACCGGCTTGCCATGATGGACAGGTGACAACCCGCGACCGCGACGATTCGGGCCGTCCCCGCAACGCCCGCCCGCGTGATCGGCTGGGCCGGCCGCTGCCCCGCGGCAGCCAGGGCGGGGTCGAGGGTGTTCCCGACGACCTCGACCTGCCGCCGGCACAGATGCTCGCGTACGCGCAGCTGTTGTTGGACGACGGTCTGGCGTTCAACGCCCACGAGGTGCTGGAAGCCGCCTGGAAGCATCGGCCTTCCGCCGAGCGTGAACTGTGGCAGGGCCTGGCGCAGCTGGCCGTCGGCGTCACCCACGTCCAGCGGGGCAATGTCGCCGGCGCGGTCAGTCTGTTGCGCCGGGGCGCCGAACATCTGGCGACGGTGCGGCCCCCGGCCCCGTTCGGGATCGATCTCGCCGGATTGTTGGGCTTTGCCGCGCATTTGGCCGACGACCTGGCGGCCGGTGTCGAGATCGCCCCGCAGCGGCTGCACCCGCGGCTGGTCGCGTGAGCGCCCCGATTCGCTGGACGCTCGCCGACGGCCGCGACCTCTTGTTCTTCGCCCTGCCCGGCCGTGCCCCGGTGCCGGTAGCAGACCTGCGGCCGCTGTCGCCCCGTGACCCCGAGCCGTCGCAGCTGCGCTTCGACCGCACCACCGGCCAGTGGGTGATCATCGCCGCGCAGCGCCAGGACCGCACCTACAAGCCCCCGGCCGAGGCCTGCCCGCTGTGCCCGGGACCGAGCGGTGAGACCAGCGAGGTGCCGGCGGCCGACTATGACGTCGTGGTCTTCGAGAACCGATTTCCCAGTCTGTCGGGATTTCGGCGCGATAATGACCGCTCAGCGGGAGAAACCGCGCCGGAACCGTTCGTCTCCAGGCCGGGCGTCGGCCGTTGCGAGGTGATCTGCTTCTCGGCCGATCACACCGGTTCTTTCGCCGACCTGCCGGCGGCACATGCCCGGCTGGTGGTGCAGGCCTGGCGGCACCGCACCGCCGATCTGTTGGGCCGTGCGGGTGTCGAGCAGGTGTTCTGCTTCGAAAACCGCGGCGAGGAGATCGGGGTGACGCTGGCTCACCCGCACGGCCAGATCTACGGCTACCCCTACCTGACCCCGCGCACCGCCGCGATGCTGGCGCAAGCGCGTGAGCATCGAGTGACGCACGGCAGGAATCTGTTCGCCGATCTGCTGGCGGCTGAGCGTGCCGCGGGTGCTCGGGTCGTGGCGCAGACCGAACACTTCACCGCGTTCGTGCCGTTCGCCGCGCGGTGGCCGGTGGAGGTGCACCTGTACCCGAATCGCCGAGTGCACAACCTGACCGACCTGACCGATGACGAGCTCGACGACTTCGCAGGCGTCTACCGAAACCTGTTGGGTCGCTTCGATCGGATCTACGACGCCCCGCTGCCCTATATGGCCGCACTGCACCAGTACCGCAGCGACGGCGCGCAGGCCGACGGCTATTTTCACGTCGAGCTGATGTCGATCAGACGCAGCGCCACCAAGCTGAAGTATCTGGCGGCCTCGGAGTCGGCGATGGACGCGTTCATCGCTGATGTCACGCCGGAGTCCGTGGCGGCTAGGCTGCGTGAGCTGTGATCACCTACTCCGCGCCGGGCCGGGTCAACCTGATCGGCGAACACACCGACTACAACGGCGGTTTCGCGCTGCCCATCGCGTTGCCGCAACGCACCAGCGTCACCTTCACCCCGGCCGAGGCCGACACGCTCACCGTGCTCAGCGATCGCGCCGACGCGCCGGTCAGCATTCCGCTGAACACCACGCCAGGGCAGACCACCGGCTGGGGCGCGTATGCCGCCGGGGTGATCTGGGCGCTGCGCGACAGTGGGTTTGCGGTGCCCGGTGGCACCATGGATATCCGCAGTGACGTACCGATCGGCTCGGGACTGTCGTCGTCGGCGGCCCTGGAATGCGCGGTGCTCGGCGCCTTGGCCTCGGCGGCAGATCTGAACATCGATCGGATCGAGCGGGCCCGGATCGGCCAGCGCGCCGAGAACGACTATGTCGGCGCGCCAACGGGTTTGCTGGATCAGCTGTCATCGCTTTACGGGGAGGTGTCCAGCGCGCTGCTGATCGACTTCCGCGACGTCGCGGTGCACCCGGTGCCGTTCGACCCGGACGCTTCCGGGGTGACCTTGCTGCTGCTCGACTCCGGTCAGCGGCACGGTCACGTCGACGGGGAATACGCCGCCCGGCGCGCATCGTGTGAGCGGGTCGCCGCCGAGTTGGGGGTGTCATCGCTGCGCGAGGTGCAGCACCGGGGCGTGGCAGCGCTCAATGCGCTCGCCGACCCGGTCGACGCCCGGCGGGCTCGGCACGTGCTGACCGAGAACGAGCGGGTGCTGGATTTCGTTGCGGCGTGCGCGGAGTTGGACTTCGCCGCGGCCGGTACGTTGTTCACCGCGTCGCACGCGTCGATGCGCGACGACTTCGAGATCACCACCGAGCACATCGACCTGATCGCCGACAGTGCGGTGGCCGCCGGCGCGCTCGGGGCCCGGATGACGGGCGGCGGGTTCGGTGGCTGCGTGATCGCGCTGGTGCCCGCCAAACTCACGTTGAGGGTGGGTGATGCGGTGCGCGCCGCGGTCATCGAAGCCGGATACCCCGAGCCGGAGGTGAGCCGGGTGTATGCGGCGGCCGGGGCCCGATAGCCTCAGATCCCGTAGTCGGGCAGGTCGAAATCGTCGCGCACGGCGCCGGCGAACAGGTTTGTCAGGATCCGCAGGTTCATCGCCCGCAGCGCGAGATTGCGAAACCACAGACCGAAACGTGTTCGGGTGGCGAAGAATCCGAGCAGTTGTGTCGCGGTGGACTGTTTGGTCTCGATCAACGGGCGCAGTCGTGCTTCGTAGGCGTCGAACGCGCGCCGGTGGTCACCGGCGGCGCGGTGCAGCTCTCCGACAAGCACGTAGGCCTCGGTGATCGCCAGGCCGGTGCCCTCTCCGCCCAGCAGCGAGATGCACCCGGCCGCGTCGCCGATCAACAGCACTCGGCCCCGCGACCAGTGGTTCATCCGGACCTGGCTGACCACGTCGAAGTAGAGGTCGTCGGCATCGTCGATCGCGGCAAGCAGTTGCGGGCACTCCCAGCCGACGTCGGCGAACCGGTGGTGCAACGTGGTTTTCGGTTCTTCGGCAATGTCGGGTGAGCGGTCGCGGAACACGAACAGGGCCAGGGTCCGGTCACCGCGCAGCGCGACCCGTGACATCTGCAGGCCGGGGACGGCGTGGGTCACGTATGTCAGCTCGTCGCGGGGACGGTAGCCCTCGACGACGGCGGCGGCCACCTTGCAGCCCAGGTAGTACTCGAAATCGGCGTCCGGGCCGAACGCCAACCGGCGCACGTTGGAGTGCAGCCCGTCGGCGCCGATCACCAGGTCGAACTCCCGCGGCCCGGTGCGCTCGAAGGTGAGGCGGACGCAGTCGTCGTCTTGGTCGATGGCGGTGATGCTGTCGCCGTAGATCATCTCGACGTGTTCGGCGGTGGCGGCGTGAATGGTGGCGGCCAGGTCACCGCGCGGCAGGCTGGTGAAGTCGTCGCCGATCAGGTGCCCAAAGACGGTGGCGTCCAACGCAGCCAGGACACGGCCGTCGGCGCCCACCGATTCGACGGATTCGATCTGGTAGCCCTTGTCGAGGATCTGCGCCTCGAGTCCCATCCGCTGGGCCACGGTGTAGCCGACGCCCCAGAAGTCGATCATGTAGCCGCCGGAGCGGAAGGCCGGCGCACGCTCGATCACGGTCGGGGTGTGGCCGGTGCGGTGCAGCCAGTACGCGAGCGCCGTCCCGGCTACTCCTGCACCGCTGATCGCGATCCGCATCGGCTCAGATCATTTCGTTCTCGGTCAGCCATCGCATCACCGGCCAGCCGATGAAAACCGGCAGCCAGCAGGTCAGTACCCGGTAGAGCAGCACCGACGGGACCGCCAGCGCGGCCGGCACACCGAACGCGGCCAACCCACCGATCAGGGCGGCCTCCACGGCACCCACCCCGCCGGGTGTCGGCGCGGCGGAGGCCAGGGTGCCGCCGACCATCGTCACCACCGTGACGGTGACGAATGACGTGTTGCCGCCAAACGCCTCCACGCTGGCCCACAGTGCCAGCGCCGCACCCAGCGTGGTGCCGGCCGCGCCCAACACGATCAACGCCAGCCGCTTGGGCTCGCGGGCCAGGTCCACCAAGTCGCCGGTGACTTCCTTGAGGCGCGGCCGCAGCGCCGTGGTCAACCACCGGCGCAGGTTCGGTACCAGCAGCACGATCCCGGCCAAGCCGAGCGCCACGCCGGCGATCAGGTACAGCATGGTCGCGCCGGGCACGAAGTGGGACAGATCCGTCGAGGCGCCGGCAGCGGTGGTGAAGATGACCAGCAGGATCACGTGCACGATCACCTGCACCGACTGCTGCAGCGCAACCGCGGCGGTCGCGCGCAAGGTGCTTAGGCCGCCCTTTTGCAGGAAGCGGGTGCTCAGCGCCAGACCGCCGACCCCGGCCGGGGTGGTGGTGGCCGCAAAGGTGTTGGCCACCTGCATGATCGCCAGATCCCGGAAGCTGACAAAGCCGTTGGCGCAGGCCCACAGGGCGCCCGCCGCGCCGACGTAGGTCAGCGACGAGACGATCAGCCCGACCAACGCCCACCACCAGTTCGCCTGCCGCAGTTGGGAGAAGAAGGTGGGCACCTGGCTGATGAAGGGATAGGCCACGTAGACCAGGGCAACCAGCAGGATCAACTGAATCAGTTGGCTGCGGGTGAACCGGGTGATGGTCTTGGTCTGGATCTGATCGGTGTTGGTCTGACGCTTGACCTCTTCGCGGGCGGCGGCGATCACCGTGCCGACGTCGGGGACGGCATTGCGAAGGCGCGCGGGCACCGCGGATTTGGTGAGGCGTCGCGAGGCGGCCAGCACCACGGTGCGACCGAAATGCTCGATTGCCGCCGCCACCGCCGCGGCCGCGTCGTACAGCGATGACGTCGTCACCAGCAACTGGGCGATATCGGATTGCAGCTGGGTGTCGGTGGCGCCGTACTCGGCATTGCCGAAGCCGCCGAACACCACCCGGCCGTCGTCGACGGTCATCTCCTTGCTGCGCAGGTCGCCGTGCGAGATCTGCTGATCGTGCAGACGCCGCAAGGATTCCCAGGGCTGGGCCACCGGCGTGGAGGAGGTGCAGTCGGCGATCGGGGTGCCGCGGGGCGGGGTGTGGGCGTACAGCGTCCAGCCCCGGTCGAGGGAGGCGACCGCGACGGTGTTGGTGTTGGCCAACCTGGCATCAGCGATGGAGATCGCCATCAGTGCGCGATGCTCCACGGCGCGGTGCAGGGAGGCGTGCAGCGGCGCGGTCTCGGTGGTGCGCAACCGGAATTTGCGCCAGAGCTGTCGCAGCGCGCCGCCGCTGCGCTGGTTCGGGCCATACAACTCGATGATCACCGGGTGGTCGCCGACGGTGGACAGCACCAGCGGGCCGCGGCCCGCCGGCCGGATGACGGCGAGTTCGGAGACGGTGTGACCGCGACGTGCCAGGGCGCGGACGGTGCCGTCCAACGGCACCTCCAGCGCGGGGGTGCCGACGATCAGGATCACCAAGGCCCCGACGAACCATCCGACGGCCAGCCCCAGCAGCGAGCGGGCCGGCACAATCGCGCTGACCACCAAGTGGATCGGTACGAACGCCAGCAACAGGGCCCACCACCAGCGTCGCCAGCGGGCCGGCAGCCAGGGGCCGGAGACGGTGAGCATGGCGGCCAGCATGGCGATCCACCGCGGGTCGTCAAGGAACTGCGCCAGCGTGGTGGCCAGCCGATCGGAGAGGTCGAAATGCCAGTTCGGTGCGGCCATGCCGGTGCTGCGGATCGACAATGACACCACGGCGAGCAGGCCGGCCACGGCATAGGCACCGAGCAGCTTCCATTGCTTGGAGACCACCAGTCCGATCAGAATCGCGAACGGCAACACCAGGATCGCGATGCCATAGGCGAGGTAGACCAGGTTGGCGTGGACGGGGGAGAGCACCCCGACGATCTGGGAAACCGACCGCTCGAGGGCCACCCATTCGTAGCGGGTGACCAGCGAGCTGGTGATGACGGTCGCCAGGAAGAGTGTGGCCAGCACCAGACGCAGAATGTCGTTGGTGCGTCGGGTCAGCGGCTGCAGCAGGTTGCCGGTGACGGCGACGTCGCGCCCCTCAACTCGCATGATCTCTTTCGGTCCGTCTCATGCCGCATCGCGTGGCGGCTCGCCACAACTTAACCGGTGAGCTGCGGTGGGGGGTTAATTTGTCGGCCGCCTCGCCGCCGCGTCATCCGGGTTGAGTCCCGTCCGTCACATCTGTCACCGACGAGCGGGTATGTGGTGTGCGCCCGGCTTTGAGCGACTGCAGAGTTGCCGCGTTCCACGCCATTGCCGCGCCGCGTCGATATGGCCTACCCACCACCTGACATAACGCTGGTTGTCGCTCCAAGGTGGGCGCACGATCGCATGGTCCGAAGCGGTGACGGTTGGGGTTATTGAGGTGACGACGGCTTCTTTGGGGGCGACGACGGACCGCTGCCGGGTCAGACCGGGAAGATCACCCCGGTCATCTTCTCCGACTCCTCCCACAGCCGGCGCCACAGCCGCTGATCCTTGGACAGTTGGTTCGACGGGCACGGTCCCATCGGGCCGCGGGATTGATTCAGCTTGGTCGGCCCCCAGTAGATGTCCGGGTCGGCGTCGGGCACGGTAGCGGCGAACAGGGTCGACTCGGCGCCGCGCTCCGGCGGCTGGCCGACCAGCGGCAGGCCGTACTTGGCGATCAAACCGACGAGGGACTTGTCATTGTCGAACAGGTCGGTGGTCGACACCCCGGGATGCACCCCGTAAGAGCGCAGCGCCGAGCCGGCTGCGACCAGTCGCCGCTGCAGCTCGCGGGCGAACATCAGGTTGGCCAGCTTGGACTGTGCGTAGGCCAGGTTGCGCTGGTAGGGGCGGTGCTCATAGTTGAGGTCGTCGACCCAGAACTTGGGGGTCTGCTTGTGCGCGATGCTCGACACCGTCACCACCCGGTCACCGATCCGGTCCAGCAGCAGGCCGGTCAGCGCGAAGTGGCCCAGGTGGTTGACCCCGAACTGCGTCTCGAAGCCGTCCACGGTGCGCCGCATCGGGATGTTCATGATCCCGGCGTTGTTGACCAGCACGTCGAAGCCGCCCTGCTGCGCGGCGAAATCGCGCACCGAGGCCAGGCTGCCCAGATCCAGCGCCGCCACCCGGACGTCCCCGTCGATGCCGTCGGCGATCTCCTGGGCTTTGGTGGTGTTGCGGCAGGCCATCACCACGCTGGCGCCCTTGGCGGCCAGGGTGCGGGTGACGACCTCACCGAGACCACCGTTGGCGCCGGTCACCACGAAGGTGCGGCCGGACTGATCGGGGGTGTCCGCGATTCTGAAAGACATGCTGGTCACCGTACCTGCCGGTGGCGCTCACGCCGCAGCGCTATTGGCTAGCCGGAGAGCTCATATGGTGTCCACCAGCGACAGGAAAATCAGTGCCCATGGCAAGCCACCAGCCAAGAGTGCCAGACCGGACCCACCGATGGCCAGACCTAGGCCGCGTCGGCGCGGAGATCTGGAACCCAAGATCCTTGCGCCGATCAGCAGCGATGCGAAGGCCGTGATGATGAACGTGGCGGCGAGCATGATGCGATATCCGGCATGGCTTTCTATCGGAAAATGACCCAGTAGCCAGCCGACGCCGAACGCCGCCGCGAACACGGCCTGGACGACGATCGGCGCTGATCGGGTAGCCGTCCGCCAGGCATCGTCGTCCTGTGCACGAATTCGTGCCCACAGTCGATTCAGCATGTCCGAGTCCTTTCAGTGCAGATGCTGCAGCACCTGGTAGATCACGGTGGCGGCGATGACGGTGACGACGACGGTCAGGGGAGTTGCGAGGTAGCCGATGAGGATGCCACGCCCGACCTGGCCGGCCTCGTCGGGTAGTTCGCGCATGAACAGTCCGGTCGGCACCACCACGACTGTTGCGATCACAAAGAAGAAGACGCTGGCGAACCACAACGGCAGCCAAGCCCACGTCGCGGTCTCGACGATCGCGATGGTCGCCAACGCGGCGAGGAAGCCGCGCGGTCCATAGGGCGCTGCCGGGGTCGGTGCAGGGGTGGTCATGACAGCTCCTTCAACGGTGCTCAGCTGGCTGGTTGCGACGAGACGGACGGCGGCGCATAGACCGGCCCGAAATCACGGGCAGCCGCGTCGTCGAACGCGGCGAAGCGCGAACTGCCGACGCCGACCTCGTGGTGGATCGGCAGATTGGTGACTGGACCCAACCAGGTATTTCCCGAGTGCGCCGGATCGATCAACACCGTGCGGGTGCCGCCACTCGGCAGATCCTGGTAAACCTCCAGAGACGGGTAATTGGTACGTGTTCCGTCGATATAGACGCCGTCGTATCCAGGGGTGAACACCAGGTCGCCGTTGACGCTGAGTCGGTTGTCGCGCAGGGGTCCATGCGCGTCCGTCGTGAAGCCGGGCACCAGGGGGTTGCCGGCGTCGTACTTGATGCGAACCGACCCGTCAGCGGCTTGCGCGATGCTGCCTTGCGGGACACCGACCGCCACTCTTCCCGGGCCGCCACTGCCGTTGAGTTCCACCGACGGGTTCTGCCGCATCACCACGACGCCGTTCTCGTAATCGATGTAGGTGGTGACCTTGGTGTCCTCGGGATCAAAGCGCGCATTGGGGCCACGATCGTTTCCGAAGTCGCGAGAAAAGAAGCCACTCTTGACATCTCGCTGGGGGATCCACTGCGATGCCCGAATCACGCCCTGCCCGGGCACCGGATCGATCCGGGCCACCCGAACCTCGGAGTTCACGCCCTGGAACTTGGGGTCGTAGGTATGTGCGTCGAGTGCGGCGGCGGTGGTCCAGTCGGATCTGGAGACCGGATCGCGGCCGAAGACCTCCCGGAACGCGTCGATCTGATTGAACCGGCGTGTGTCATCGGAGGCCGGGCCTCGTTTGAAGGAGTGGTCGACGGCCTGGATGGTCGGCCGCTTCCGGCCCTCGACCGAATAACCGCCGCCCAGGGAGCGCACCGACCGCGCGCGGTCCTGACTGTCAGCGACGGTGTCGGCGATCACCTGGTGGATGTCGCGGGTCTTGGCGGTCAAGAACCGCTGGAACTGGCGGGCTCCGGCGGGAGTGTCCAACGCCAGCGCGCGGTGGTGGGCCAACGCCTCGCGGATCTCGGCCTCGATGCTGTCGAGCCGTTTGCGGCCCAGCAGGGCCACCTGCGCGGCACCGCGCACCGTCGTCAGGAAAGCCCGGTCGGTCTTCACAGACCTCTGCTGCCGCCGCGCCAGGGCATCTTCGCGTACTCGCGCGGCATCGGCGTGGGCGCCGAGTTCCTCGGGCATAGCGGCGACGCTAGTTCAGCGACGGCGATCCCGGTATTCACCCGAGGCCGCGTCTGGTGCGTCAGTCCTTGAAATACACCAGCTGATGCGTGCTGGCCACCAACCGGCCCGCCCGCGACCACAGGTGCGCGCTCTGATCGAAGTAGCCGCGCGAGAACCGGTTGGCGTGCGCGCTGGCCAGCAGGAAATCACTTCCGAGCGCGTCGATTTCGCCTTGGTCGGCGTGGAAGTAGGTGGTCAGGGAGATGGTGCCGGCGGGCAGGAAGCGGCCGCTGCGCAGGAACACCCGAGGGAAGAACACGTCCGACAGGCACGCCAACGCCGCGAAGTCGAGCGGCCGGTCCTCGGCGTCGCGCACCCACAAGGTGGTGGTCGAGGATGAGCTGGGCTCTACCGCCTTGAGCGGCACCGGGCCGTCGGTGAAGCGCATGTCGTAGCGCTTGGCCCAGACGATGGCATCGACGAAGCTGCCCGGGGCGACGTCCTCGGGGGCGGGGGCGCTCGGCGGGTGGCTTTCGTCGTCGGCCCAGGTGTCGCGATGCAGTCCGAACAGCGCGGTGGCAGTGGTCTTGACCTCGTCACCCTGACGCAGCTCAAGCATCCAGTGCTGGTTGCTGCGGTTGGTGCGCGCGGCGCGCACGCTGATGTCGAATTCGCCGTCGGCAATGGGTGCGGCGAAGTTGACGGTCAGCGCCAGCGGGTCACCGATGCGCTCGGGGTGCGATTCAACGGCACGTAGCAAAACAGCCGCGGTGATCCCGCCGAACGGCCCGACCATATTCGCCCACTCCGGACGGGTAGCGCCGCGGAGCGTTCCGGCGTCGACCGCCTTGAGTTGCATGGCCAGATCGAAGGGGTGTGGGGTCACGGGAGTCCTTAGCGGTGATCGGAGCGGTTCGAGTCACGCTATCGCGGTGACCACCCAGGTGCGGCCCGGGAACTGCACTACACCGTCGACCCGCTGCCGGCGCAGCTCGTCACGCAGTTCCTCGACCACGCCGGCCCAGCCATCGGCACCCAGCCTGTCCTCCAGTTCGGCGCGGGCCTGCTGCCCGGTGCGGTTGGCCAGGATCAACGCCAGCCGTTCCTCGACGCCGTCGCTACCGTCGATCCCGAAATTGCAGACCCCGTCGAACGCTTCCAGGGCAATGTCATTCCAGCCGGCGTCGGTCAGGATGGCTCGCACCCGCTCGGGATTGCCGAAGGCCAGCGGACCCGGCGCCGTGGGATCCAGCGCGGCAGGCGGTGATTCCAGTTTGGCGGCCAGAACATCGGTGCCCGCGGTGAACATCGGATTGTCGCCTTCGCGCCAGCACACGAACGCCAGCCGGGAGCCCGGGGCCGCGGCGGTGCGGATGTTGGTGAACGCCGCCACCGGATCGTCGAAGAACATCACCCCGAACCGCGAGATCACCCGGTGAAACGATGCTCCACCCGCAGCCTGGTGCAGGTCCATGGTCTGGGCGTCGCCGAGGATCACCGTAGCCTCGGGAACCCGCCGGCGCGCCGCGTCCGTCATCGGCTCGGAGATGTCCACGCCGAACGGAATGGCACCCAGGGCGGCGGTGCGCTGCAGCAATGTGCCGGAGCCGCAGCCGATGTCGAGCACCTGCTCACCTGCGGTGATGTCAGCCGCCTGCATGACCGCGTCGGCGAATGGTGCCAGCACCGCCTCGAAGGTCGCCGCGTTGTCCACCCAGTCGATGCCCTGGGCCGCCCAGGCCTGCTGCTGTTCCTCGTTCGCCATGCCCTCAGCGTAGGGAGCGGCACCGGCGGGAAGGATTAGGGGAGTCGCCCGCCTTGCAGCGACAACCGACGTTATGTCAGATCCTTGACCGCGATTGTCGCGCAGAGGCGGGCATCACCC
Source organism: Mycobacterium sp. SMC-14 (assembly GCF_046250075.1). Lineage (NCBI taxonomy): Bacteria > Bacillati > Actinomycetota > Actinomycetes > Mycobacteriales > Mycobacteriaceae > Mycobacterium > Mycobacterium sp. SMC-14. The sequence continues at coordinate 665,985 of NZ_CP176429.1, forward strand.
CACATGGTCCCGCCGCGTCGCATGCGACCCATCCCGAGGCTTGTGGATCGCGCTTCGCCCATGGTGTTGTTCTAGGTCAACACCCCGGCGAAGGAATCCCACATGCCCGACGCTCCGCTGCGTGACGATCACCTTGAGCTGCTGCGCCGTCGCGCGCTGACCGAGGACGCGGCCCGACCGCAGTCGGTGCAACGCCGACACGACGCCGGGGGCCGTACGGCTCGCGAGAACATCGCCGACCTGGTCGACCCCGGGACCTTTGTGGAATACGGGCGGTTCGCTATCGCGGCCCAACGCGCCCGCCGCGACATCGACGACCTGGTTGCCAACACCCCCGGCGACGGCCTACTGGGCGGGACCGCCACGATCAACGGCGCGCTGTTCGGACCCGAACGCGGCGCCTGCGCCGTGTTGTCCTACGACTACACCGTGTTGGCGGGCACGCAGGGCGCGATCGGCCACTTCAAGAAGGACCGTCTGTTCGAGCTCATCGAACGGATGCGCCTGCCGACAGTCTTCTTTGCCGAGGGTGGCGGTGGCCGCCCCGGTGACACCGACTATCCGACGGTGTCGTCACTGGACGTGCCGGCATTCGCCTTGTGGGCCAAGCTGTCCGGGCTGGTGCCGCGTATCGCGGTGGTCAAGGGCCGCTGCTTTGCCGGCAACGCGGTGATCGCGGGCGTCTCGGATCTGATCATCGCGACCGCGGACACCTCGATCGGCATGGCGGGCCCGGCGATGATCGCCGGCGGCGGACTGGGCCACGTCGCACCCGATGACGTGGGCCCGTTGTCCGTGCAGGCACCCAACGGCGTCGTCGACGTGGTGGTGGCCGACGAAGCCGAGGCCGTTGCCGTCACCAAACAAGTCCTCGGCTACTTCCAAGGCGCTACCGCCCCCGGCGCTGCGGCAGACCAAGACGCCTTGCGCACCATGACCCCCGAGCGGGCACGGCGTGCATATCCGCTCAAGCCGATCATCGAGACGCTCGCCGACGTGGATTCGGTGACGTTCCTGCGGGAGAAGTTCGCGCCCGAGATGGTCACCGCACTGGCTCGTATCGACGGCCGGCCGGTCGGGATCATCGGCAACAACACCATGGTGATGGCCGGAGCCATCACGGCCGCCGCCTCCGACAAAGCCGCGCGTTTCCTGCAGTTGTGCGACGCCTTCGGGCTGCCGATCGTGTCGCTGGTCGACTGCCCCGGCTACATGGTCGGCCCAGCAGCCGAAGCAGAAGCGCTGGTACGGAGGGCATCTCGGCTGCTGGTGGCCGGGGCGGCGCTGCGGGTGCCGCTGATCGGGGTGATCCTGCGCCGCGGCTATGGGCTGGGCGCGCAAGCCATGCTCGGCGGCAGCCTGCACCAGCCGGTGCTGACGGTCGCCTGGCCGGGCGCGCACCTGGGCCCGATGGGGCTGGAAGGCGCGGTGCGATTGGGACTGCGCAAGGAACTGGAAGCCATCGCCGATGACGACGAGCGCGAAGAACGCGTCCGCCAAGCCACCGCTGCCGCCGAAGAACACGCCAAAGCTCTGAACGCCGCAACGATTTTCGAGATCGACGACGTGATCGATCCCGCCGAGACGCGCGGGGTGATCGCGGCGACTCTGGCCGCGTCGACCGGCTACCGGCGGGATGTTCCACCCCGGCGGTTCGTCGACACGTTCTGAGACGGGGGCTCTACCTGTTTGGGGTCTTCATCTGCTAGGACGGAAAGCGGCCGGCGAGTGTGACAGCTCGTTGGTGTCACACTCGGCCACGCGGAATCGTCTACATGACATGAGCAGCTACCGGACCATTCGCTATGACCGGCGCGAACACGTCGGAACCCTGACGTTGTCGCGACCCGACAAGCGCAACGCCATCAACCCGGCAATGCGCGCGGAGTTGGACCACCTGGGCAGACAGCTGCTGGCCGACGAGTCCCTTCGCTGCCTGATCGTCGCCGGCGACGGGCCGTCCTTCTCGGCCGGCATCGACCTGGTCGAAGACATGGCCGGGACGTTGACCGCGTTCGCCGAGCGACCCGTCGATGACGAGACCGTGGAGCTCGGCCTCGAGATAGCCGGGACCTTCGAGTGGATTCCCCGGCTCGGCTGTCCCAGCGTCGCAGCGGTCCGGGGCCATGCCTATGGGGCGGGCCTGCAGCTGGCACTGGCCTGCGACTTCCGCATCTTCGCCCGCGACGCCCGGGTCGGTTTGACCGAAACTCGCTACGGCCTGTTGCCTGACATGGGCGCAACGTTTCGACTCCCGCGCCTCATCGGGGAGGGGCGAGCACGAGAACTGATCCTGTTCGGCGAGGTCATCGACGCAGCGGAGGCGCTGCGCATCGGACTGGCCAACCGCGTGGTCGGCGACGACGAACTCGATTCCATGGCTCACGAATTCGCCGTCCGTCTGGCGCGCCAACCGAAGACCGCGGTCCGTGGGGCACGGCGTGCCATCGATGCGGGCCGGACCCTCGACGACGCCGCCGGCCTACGGGCAGCGGTCACCGAACAGGCCCGTTGTTTGACGTCCGACGAATTTCGCCACGCTATCCCAACCGAGACAAGGTGATTGCCATGACCAGTGACCTGCCCTACATCGACGAGCACACGCTACGGATCGACGCGCCGCGCAGCCGGGTGTGGAGCGCTCTGCAACGCTATGTCGAGGCCATGTTGCGCGGTAACGAACGCAATCCGCTGCTCGCGCCGCTCGGACTGCGGCCCCGCGCCGGCTTCGCAGTGGCCGAAAGCGTTGAGCAGCAACGGATCGTACTGGCCGGCCAGCATCGCTTCTCGCGCTACCGGCTGGTGTTCGAGCTCACCGATGATCAGGCGGGCACGACGTGCGTGCATGCCCACAGCTACGGGAGTTTCCCCGGATTGCACGGCGGCATCTACCGGGCCCTGGTGATCGGGACGCGGATGCACGTCGTCGCAACGAACTACTTGTTGCGGGGAGTTCGCGCGGTGGCAACCGGCTAGAAGTAGCGTGTCACGCCGCCGAGCGCAGATCCCGATCACCGCTGGCCGGCAGCGGCGCCGGCCGATTCCGCAGCGGCGCCCACCCGACGTAGGTCAGGTACAGCCCGACCAGTGCGAACACCACGTAGGCGGCGCGTGCCCAGCCTTCGGCGCGCATCGCGATGTTCGCGGCCGACATGCCGGCGTCGGGAAACACCGTCAACGCGAATCCCTTGAGTGCGGTGATCCAGCCCGTCACCGACACGAAGATCGCCGCCGCGCCGCGCCAATACGGGTGAAAAGCAACCACGATGAGGCCCGCTAAAAGCGTGAACGCCCCGGCTACCCACAACAACAACGGATCGGTTCCATAGTCCGAGACTCGTTCCCATACCTGCGGGGCACGAAATATCGCCGTCGCGGTGAGGATCAGCAGGAACGGACCGATCACGCGGGCGAACATCCGAGTCCTGGCTTGAGATTGCTCTGACACACTCATCGCACTGCCCTCCTGGAGCCTTATTTCACCAGGCTACGAGCATTGTGTGGCCGCCGCCAGCATCGCTGGCGCCGCGAGGGCCGCGTCAACGGCCGGTGGTGGTGTCCAATGTCAGCTCCCAGGCCGCCAGCCAGGGCGTGATGGTCTGGGCGATCGAGAACGGGTGCGGGTCTTCGCACTTGGGCTCGGAGTAGGTGCCATCGGACACCGCAATATAGATGCCGACCGCCTCGGCGGTGCCGTCGTCGCGCAGTCGGTACACCGGCCCGCCGGAGTCGCCGCAGGTACCGCCGGCCTCGAACCGGACCTTGTTCGCCTCACTGGCCACCACCGGACCGCACACCGGTCCGCCACTGCGGATTCCGTAGTGACACAGCACATCACCAACGGACACATACTCGGCGACCCCGACCACCGGATGCCCATCGATGACCGAAGTGAGGGGGATCTTGCCCGGGTTGTCCACGGTGATCAGCCCGATGTCGTAGTCATCCCAGTTGCTGCCGTCGCTGACGGTCTCGGTGAACGTGCCGATGGTGCGATAGGCGAAAGCGCCGCCGTGGCGGATCACCGCCTGCCCGGGCCCGCCGCCCGGGTTGCAGTGTCCGGCTACCAGCAGCCCGGGCCGGCCGTCGCGGGTGTGCACCAGGAATCCGGTGGTGCAACTGATACCGGCCGCGTCGCCGCCGGGGGAGACGCTGATGCCGATCCCGGGCCCGATCGCGTGCGCCATCGGGATCGGGATCACGGGGTGTGCCGGGTGGGTGCGGTTCACCTGGTACAGGCCGATGAAGATCGCGGCGACGACGACGGCGGTCCCGATCCGCCATGCCGCCGTCTTCACCGTGTCCCAACGGCGCCGTTCCGTCACCGTGGCAACGGTAGCGGTTGCGTAGGCTGGCCAGATGGCGTCCCCGATACTGACCGCCGACTTTGCCCGCGAGTTCCCCGAACTCGCCCAGCCCTGGCGGGCCGCCACTCCGCCGGAACCGAAGCTGCTGGTGCTCAACGAGAAGCTGGCCGCCGAACTGGGCTTGGATCCGGCCTGGCTGAAAAGCCCTGACGGGCTAAAGCTGTTGACCGGTACCGACGTTCCCGACGGCGCCACCCCGGTGGCCCAGGCTTATGCCGGACACCAATTCGGCAACTATGTGCCGCTGCTCGGAGATGGTCGCGCCCTGCTGCTGGGCGAACTCGACGGCGACCACCGTCACGACATCCACCTCAAGGGCTCGGGGCCGACTCCATTCGCCCGCGGCGGCGACGGTTTGGCCGTCGTCGGCCCGATGCTGCGCGAATACGTCATCAGCGAAGCCATGCACGCGCTGGGGATCCCCACCACCCGCTCGCTGGCCGTGGTCGCCACCGGAGCCCAGGTGCAACGCGAGGCACCGGTGCCCGGGGCGGTACTGACCCGCGTCGCCGCCAGCCACCTGCGGGTCGGTAGTTTCCAGCTCGTCGCCCAACAGGCCCGCGCCACCGGTGACCTGGGGTTGCTACGCCGGTTGGCCGACTACGCGATCGCCCGGCATTACCCCGACGCCGCACAGGCCGAAAACCCTTACCTCGCACTGTTTCAAGCGGTCCTCGAAGCCCAGGCGTCACTGATCGCACGCTGGATGCTGGTCGGTTTCGTGCACGGAGTGATGAACACCGACAACATGACCATCTCCGGGGAGACCATCGACTACGGGCCGTGCGCATTCATGGAGGCCTACGACCCGGCGACGGTGTTCAGCTCGATCGACCATGCCGGGCGCTACGCCTACGGCAACCAGCCGCTGGTCGCTCAGTGGAACCTGGCCCGGTTCGCCGAGACCATCCTGCCGCTGCTGGCCGCCACCGAGGAGCTGGCGCTGTCGGTGGCGGTGGAAACCCTCGAAGGGTTCATGCCGCGCTATCACGGTCTCTGGTCGGCGGGGATGCTGGCGAAGTTCGGGCTGTCCGCCAGCGTGGAGGCTGCCGCGTTGATCGATCAGGCGTTGGCGCTCATGACCGACAACCAGGTGGACTACACCTCGTTCTTCCGGCAGCTGGCGGCCGCCGGGCGTGGTGACGCCGACGCACTGCCCGCGGTGTTCGGCGACTGGCTGGGGCGCTGGCGGGCCATGCAGCCCGACCTCGACGCGATGGACCGGGTCAATCCGGTCTACATTGCGCGCAACCACCTGGTGGAGCAGGCGTTGACGTCCGCGATGCGCGGCGATCTGGTGCCGGTGGAAAAGCTGTTGGACGTGATCACCGAGCCCTACCGGCAACGGGATGACTTGGCGGTATATGCCGCTGCGGCACCGCCGGAATTCGGGGCTTACCGCACATTCTGCGGGACCTGACGGCCGCGGACGGCCAATCAGTCCGGGGTGGACAGCGCGGCTTCGTGCGTGCTCCGGTGAGCCCGATGCGCGCCATGTTGCGCCGGCACGTGTGGGGTCCGAAGTCCCGGGGGCGCGGCGTGGCGCCCCGTGGAACCGCCGTTCTCGCTGATCTCGAACCGCCGCGCCAGCCGGGCCAGCGGTGCGGGAGCCCACCAGTTCCAACTGCCCATCAGGTGCATGAACGCCGGCACCAACACCATCCGGATCAGCGTGGCATCCACCAGCACCGCCAAGGTCAGACCGAGGCCGAGCATGCGCATGAACGACACCTGTGCGGCGATCAACGCCGCGAACGAGATCGACATGATCAGGGCCGCGGCGGTAATCACCCGAGCGGTATGCGCCAACCCCTGCGACACGCTCTCGTCGTTGTCGGCGCGGGTGCGCCCCGAGGCCAGCCAGTACTCCCGGATCCGGGATACCAGGAACACCTCGTAGTCCATCGACAGCCCGAACGAGATGCAGAACAGCAGCACCGGCACGTTGGCGACCAACATCCCGGTGGGGGTCGTGCCCAGCGCTCCGAGATGGCCGTCCTGGAATATCCAGACCAGCGCCCCGAATGCGGCGCATAGCGACAACACATTGAGGATCAGCGCCTTGATCGGCAGCACCACGCTGCCGGTCAGCAGGAACAGCAGCGCGAACGTGATCGTCGCGATCAGCCCGAGCACCTGTGGCAGCCGGTCGGTGATCGCGTCGACGCTGTCCCGGTTGATCTGCGCCAGTCCGCCCATCTGCACCGTCCGCTGACCGGGTGCCGGCACCTGATGCAGCAGATCGAGCTGAGTTTCGGAACGCTGCGAAAACAGCGGGGCGGTGCTGGCCACGGTCAGCAACACGGTGTCGTCTTTGATCCCGGTGGCCGCCGAGGGATCGCCCACCCGGTTGCCGCCGACGAAGGTGCCAGTCGGCGCCGACACCGAGGACACCTCCGGGACCCGGGACAACTCGGCGGCGTAACGATCCAACTCCTCGGGCGCGACGCCGTTCGCCTCACGAACCACGATCGGTACCGCACGGTCGGAGTCGTCGGCGAACTGCTCGCGCAGCGCGTCGCCGACCTGGTGCGCCGAGGCTGTTCGCGGTAGCACCCGGTCGTCGGGGTAGCCCCACTTCACCCCGAGGAAAGGCGCTCCGACCGCCACCAGCAGCGTGACCACTGCCAGACCGATCGGCACCGAGTGGCGGGAAACGAATCTCGTTGACCGGTACCAGAATCCCTCTTCAATCGGTCGCGCGACGGGCTCAGAACGCCGCAGCAGCCGCCGAATCGGCCGCCGCAGGTTCAATGCGTCGAGCCGGGGGCCTAGCAGGGCGATCGCCGCCGGGGTGACCACGATCGCCGCGATCGCCACGAACGTCACCGTTGCCACCCCGGCGTAGGCGAACGACTTGAGGAAGTACATCGGGAACAAGACCATGGCCGCCATCGACAGCGCGACCGTGATCGCCGAGAACAGCACGGTGCGACCGGCGGTGGTCATCGTCCGGATCAGGGCTCGGTCGGGAGCGACGCCGTCGGCCAGTTCGTCGCGGTAACGGTTGATGATCAGCAGGGTGTAGTCGATCGCCAGCGCCAAGCCCATCGCGGTGGTGAGGTTCATCGCGAAGATCGACACGTCGGTGCCCAGCGTGATCAGCCGCAGCACCGCCATCGAGCCCACGATCGCCAGTCCGCCCAGCGCCACCGGCAACGCGGCCGCCAGCAGACCGCCGAAAACCCACACCAGCACCGCAAAGCTCAGCGGGATCGCGATCGATTCCATCAGCAACAGATCATGCTGATTCTGGTGATTGATCTGCGCATAGACCATCGCGCCACCGCCGGCGCGAACGCTGACCCCGTCGCGGTCGTGCGCCACCTGGTCAGCCAGGGTGCGGGCATACTTCTGCGCGTCATTCTCGCCGCCGCGCAGGTTGGCCACGATCAGACCGGCCGTACCGTCGGTGCTGGTCAGTCGGGCGGCTGCCGATGGCGGATCCGTCCACGGTGAGGTGACATTGAAGACGAACGGCGAGCGCTGCAGGACTCCGGCGATCTCGGTGCCGACCGTGCGGGCCCGGTCGCTGTCGGCGCCCTCGGGAGAACTCACCAGAATCAGCAGTTGCTGGTCACTTTGGCCGAACTTGTCGGTCAGCAACGCGGTGGCCTGCGCGGACTCCGAACCGGGGTCCTGAAAGCCGCCCGCGGACAGGCTGTCGGCCACCGGGATCCCGAACACCGCGGCTGCGACCATCACCAGCCCGGCCAGGACTAGGACGCGTCTCGGAGCGGCGAGGGCCAGCAGGGCGATCCGGTGCAGCACGTAGTGACCTTCCGCCGATATGGTCAACCGGAGGTGCGACGACACCCCTACCGACAAGATACGTAGTCGATGGCGCAGACGTTCAATATTCGCCAGCTATGCCGAGCCGTTGAACCAGCGCCTCGGCGGCACCGTGACCTCGACATGGACAACACTCCGACCGTGGCCGCCGTAGCCGTGGAATTCCCTTCTCACCAACACCGTCAGGGTGAGGTGATGGCCGCTCTGTCGGACTTCGCCGGCCCCGACTTTCAGCGGTTCGCCGCCCACAGTGGTGTCGCGACCCGTCAGCTGGCGCTGCCGTTGGCGCGGTACCCGAAGCTCAGCGGCTTCTCCGAGGCGAACGACGAATACCTTGACATCGCTCTGGATCTGAGCGAACGGGCGCTACTGGCGGCGCTGGACCGTGCCGGAATCGCTCCGGCCGACGTCGATGTCGTGTTCTCGACGACCGTGACCGGTTTGGCTGTTCCCTCGCTGGAGGGCCGGTTGGTGTCGCGGATCGGTCTTCGCTCCGACGTCAAACGCATCCCGCTGTTCGGGTTGGGGTGCGTTGCCGGCGCGGCGGGCCTGGCCCGGGTCCACGATTACCTGCGCGCCTTTCCCGACCATGTGGCCGCCCTGGTCGCGGTCGAACTGTGCTCCCTGACGGTTCAGCGCGAAGACCTCTCGGTGGCAAATCTGGTTGCCGCCAGCCTGTTCGGTGACGGCGCCGCGGCGGTCATCGCGACCGGCGCCCGACGCGCGGGACGCGGGCCGAGGCTGTTGGCGACCCGAAGCCAGACCTACCCCGACACCGATGACATCCTGGGATGGAAGATCGGCAGCGAGGGCTTCAGCATTGTCTTGTCGGTGGAGATCGCCACGATCGTCGAGAAGTACCTCGGCGACAACGTCCGCGAATTCCTGGCCGATCACGGCTTGGTCAGCGACGACATCTCGACCTGGATCGTGCATGCCGCCGGACCGAAGATCATTGACGCGATCGAGAACCTGCTGCACCTACGGTCCGAGGCGCTGACGCCGACCCGAAATTCGTTGCGGGATCACGGGAACCTGTCCTCGGTGTCCGTCCTGGACATCCTCGACGGTATCGAATCGGATCCGCCGCCGCCCGGATCACTGGGGCTGATGATCGCGATGGGTCCGGGTTTCTCCGCCGAACTCGTGCTGCTGGAGTGGTAGGCGTGTACTACCTACTGGTTCTGGCGGTGGGCATTGAACGGCTCATCGAGTTGGTGGTGGCCCGCAGCAATGCGCGGTGGGCGTTCGCCAACGGCGGCGTCGAGTTCGGGCACAAGCATTATCCGGTGATGGTCAGCATCCACTCGGCGCTGCTGGTCAGCTGCGTTGCCGAGGTATGGCTGTTGCACCGACCCTTTATCCCCTGGCTGGGCTGGCCCATGTTTGCGGTCGCCATGTTGAGCCAGGTACTGCGCTGGTGGTGTGTGCGCACACTGGGACGGCGCTGGAATACCCAGGTGATCGTTCTGCCGGAAAGCCCTCTGGTGCACGGCGGTCCGTATCGCTGGATCCATCATCCCAACTATGTGGCAGTGGTATGCGAGGGGTTAGCACTGCCGCTGATCCACACCGCCTGGCTGACCGCGCTCTGGTTCGGTCTGGCCAACGCGGCGGTGTTGCGGGAGCGGATTCGGGTGGAGAACGTCGCGCTGGGGTACCGGTGATCGGCTTCGACACCGACCTGCTGATCGTCGGTGGCGGGCCGGGGGGCCTCGCCACCGCGTTGTGTGCTCGACAGCAGGGACTTTCGGTGATCGTTGCCGATCCCCGGGCCAGCCCGATCGACAAGGCCTGTGGGGAGGGCCTGATGCCGGGCGGGCTGGCCGTGTTGAAGTCGCTCGGGGTGGACCCGGTCGGTATGCCGCTGCGCGGCATCAACTATCTCGACGAGCAACGCCGGGCCGAGGCGCCTTTTCGCAACGGCCCGGGACGCGGTGTGCGACGCACGACGTTGCATGCCGCCCTGACCGATCAGGCCAAGCAGAACGACGTCGACTGGGTCGCCACGAAGGTGGACGACGTAGTCCAAGATGCCGAGGGAGTCGCGGCGGGCGGGATTCGGGCCAGATGGTTGATCGCCGCCGACGGGCTGCACTCGGTGGTTCGCCGCGCCGTCGGGATCTCCTGTGTTGCAGGGACCCCGCGGCGGTACGGGCTGCGCTGGCACTACCAGGTTCCGGCGTGGTCGGAGTTCGTGGAGGTGCACTGGTCACGGTGGGGGGAGGCCTACGTGACGCCGGTAGAGCCGGGCCTGGTGGGGGTGGCCATCTTGTCGCCGCGCCGCCCGCAGCTGGACTGGTTTCCATCCTTGGCGGCCCGCCTGGCCGACGCTCAACGGGGTCCCGCCCGGGGCTGCGGTCCGATGCGGCAAGTGGTTTCGCGCCGTGTCGCCGGGCGGGTGCTGTTGGTCGGTGACGCGGCCGGCTACGAGGATGCGCTGACCGGTGAGGGTGTCAGCCTGGCTGTCAAACAGGCCGCTGCGGCTGTGACGGCGATAGTCGATGGCAACCCGTCGTCTTACGAGCGCACCTGGCATTCCATCACTCGCCGCTATCGACTGCTCACCCGAGGTCTGGTGCTGGCCAGTGCGTGGCAGCCGGCCCGACGGGCTGTGGTCCCCGCCTGCTGCGCCCTGCCTGCGGTGTTCGACCGTGCGGTGCATCTGCTGGCGCATTGAGGCGCTACTCGATGGCGGACAAAACCATCTGGGTGGAGCCGCGCGAGCCGATGGTGATGCGAACCGCGCCGTCGGGATAGTTCCGGACCCGCAGCCCACTGGCGGAGAAGATCTCGCTCCATGGCCGGTCGGTCGCCGGCAGGTACACAAAGTTCGCGTGGGAATCGGTGGTGTATACCCCCGATGCCCGCAGCCGGGTACGCAGGTAGCTCCGCTCGGCGACGATGTGGGCGATGCGCTGCTCCAGTTGTGCTTCTGCCTCATAGGAAGCGGCCACCGCCACCGTGCAGCCGGCGCTGATGCCGAACGGCAGCTGCATCGACCACAGCAGACCGGCCAGCTCCGGTGCCGCCAGCGCGTAGCCGATTCGTAGCCCAGCCAGGCCGTAGGCCTTGGAGAAAGTGCGCAGCACAATCACATTCGGGAAGCGCGCAATGAGTCTGGGAACATCGATGCGCTGGTTCGGTGCGACGAACTCGATGTAGGCCTCGTCCAGCAGCACAATGGTGTCGGCGGGAACGTCCGCGACCAGCCGTTCGACATCGGCGACGGTCTCCAGGGTTCCGGTCGGATTGTGCGGGCGGCACAACACCACCACCCGGGCACCCTGGGCGGCTGCCTGGGCCATCGCGGTCAGGTCGTAATGGCCGTAGCTGTCGAGGGGGACGTCGACCGCGGTCAGCCCGGCCATCTGGGCGAAGGCGGGGTAGCCCTCAAAAGTGGGCTTGCTCAGTACGATCCGCTCGCCGGGAGATGCTGCCGTCTGTAGCACCCGCATAGCCAGCCCGGACGCGCCCGGGCCGAGTGCCACGTTCTCCTCGGCCACCCCGGCATGGTCGGCCACCAGTCGGCGCAGCTGGGTGGGCAGGAATTCCGGATAGCGGTTGGCCGCCCCGATGAAGTCAACCAGCGCCGCCCGCACCGCCGGCAGCGGCGGCAGCGGGTTCTCGTTGAGCGACAACGCACACGGGTCGACGGCCGGCGGGAGTGCGCTGCGAAGATGCGTGGTGCCCGAATCCGCTTGCGCCGCCGAGGTCATTGCGGTCGTCCGCCCCATCGGATGGCCGCCGCACCGGCGAAGTCGCCGGCGTGTGCGAAGCCGGCCATCACCACCACCTCGCCCGGCTGCAGCCGGTTGCCGGTTATCGCCCGATCCAGATTGATCGGGATGCCGGCACCGAACAGGTTGCCGCACTCATCAAAGGTGTCGACGTGTCGTGATTCGGGCACTTCGAGCGCTTCGCGCCAATTGCGCAGAAAGACTCGGTTGGGCTGGTTGGTGACCAGCAGGCCGATGTCCGAGGGAGACAGGCGGTTGCGATGACAGACCGCGAGGGCGACCTCGGGAACCTGCCGGTTACCGCGCGCGAGCACCTTGGTGATCTTGTCTTCGGTGAAACCGATGTAGGCGGCGCCGGGCCCGGGCTGCCACCACTTGCGGGGCGGGTCGGTGTTGTAGGTCATGTCGCCGGCGTACTGGCCGTAGGTACGGCATTCGACGTCGATGATGGGCGACTGATCTGATCGGGTGAGCAGTCCGACCGCCGCGCCATCACCGGGAACCGACGCCTGCGACTTGGGGCGTACGGCGGGCTGATCGAAGACCTGGCCGGCGGCGTTCTGCGCAATCGCGATCAATGCGGTCTGCCCCACGCCGGCGGTCAACAACTGCCGGGCCACATTGAGCCCCAGCACGAAAGCGGCGCATCCGCCGTTGTGCAGATCCAGCACCGTAGACGGGCGCATCCCCAACCGGTGGGCGATGCCGCCGCCGGAGCCGCAGAACGGGATGTCCGGCAACTGGGTGTGGGTGATCAAGATGTCCACGTTCTCGATGACCTCGCGGCCGTGGCGCTCGATGATCCCCTGCGCCGCTTGCTCGATCATGTCCGCCGCCGTCTCGTCCTCGCCGACGTGATGGCGGAATCGGGGCGCGCGGAACATCAGGTTGTCGCGCAACACATCGGACTCGGCGTACTTGGTGTAGTAGTCGGCGCCGATGGGTTCGCCGGGAAGGTAGCTGGAGACGTCGATCAGGCTGACGGCTGATTGGTTCATGATCGCCTCATCGCATCCAGAATGGGGTGACCGGAAGACCGTTGTGGTGCCGGTATTCGGCGATCGCCTTCAGGTTCTTCAGCTCCAGCAGGTGGCCGGCACTGAACATGTCCCAGAAGTCGCCGACCCACACCGGGCGCTGCGGCGGCGCGGTGTCCGGATACGGGTTGTGGTCGTAGAACGGGTGGTGACAATTGGTCCACAGCACAACAGATCCGGGCTTGTTCAGCACCACCTGGGCGTCGACGATCCGGATCAGGTAGATCATCCACAGGTGGTCGGGCTGATCCCAGGCGCAGTGGTAGTCCACCGTGAGGGCTTCGGAGTTGGAGACGGTGCGGGTGTAGATCTTGGTCTCCGAACCCAGTCGGTCGTAGGCGAGCCAGAGGCCCTCCTCGTCGGTGGGGGTGAAGCCGCGCAGGCTGTAGGTCCACTCTTCCAGGCATCGTGTATCGGAGAGGTAGTCGAACAATTCGCCGGGCGGACAGTCGATGTAGTCGTTGACGGTGCAGTAGTCGCCGAACACCACGTCGTGGGGGTAGACCGAATGCATCATCTCCATGATGATCGGGGTGGCGACCTCCCGGGGACTGGTCTCGACCCGGACCAAGCCGTCGATGGGTCCGGGCGTACCGGCGTGAACGCTGATATCAGCGAGGGCGGGCAGCGACATCGAATTGATCCTCCTCGTCGGTTGGAACATTGCCGTTATGACTAACTGGAGCAGTGGATTTCGCTGCCGCGTCGGCCGAAAGGAACGGAGCGAACGGTGGTATCTCGTCGGCGGCGCATTCGATGCTGATCACCGAGGGCCCTTCGCGGTCCAAGGCCGAGGCCACGGCTGCGTGAAATGTTTCGGCGTCATCCACGTCGATCGCGCTGAGCCCGGGAAACATCGACGCCAGGCCGTCACCGAGCTGGCTGGGGGTGAAGCGGTTGTAGCTGTAGAACCCGTCGTAGAACAACTGCTCGCGGGTGACGCACATGGCGTGCGCGTTGTTGTTCAGCAGCACGAACAGCACCGGAAGCCGGTACTGCACGGCGGTGTGGATCTCCATGCCGTGCATGAAGAACGCGCCGTCGCCGGCGATCACCACGGTGCGCCGGCCGCGGCCGAAGGCCATGCCGAGGCCGGCCCCGAAGCTGTAGCCCATGCCGCCCATCCCCAGCGCGACCAGGAAACGCCCGTCGCGCCGCGGCGGCAGGTAGTGGATGGCCGCGGCGCCGGTGTTGCCCGCATCGACGACGATGTCGGTCCCGGCGGGCAACGCCCGGTCCAGTACGGCCATCGCGTCGCGATAGCGCACCCCGGGGCCGGTGTACGGCGGGGGAGTCAATTCGGTGTGCGGCACTGTCTCGGGCACTCGCAGCCACCGGGGGCGCCCGTCACCGGAGAGCTCGCGGGCGATCGCTCGTAGGGACACCCGCAGATCAGCGGTCTGCACGTGCGTACACGGAACATACGGCGGCGCCGAACCGATCGATACGGTGTGGATGGAGCTCAGCACCGCTTCGAGACCGGCGCGAGCGGTCAGCGACATCCGGGTGCCCACCACCAGGCATACCGCGCTGGCGGTCAGTGCATCGGCGACCGAGGGGTGGCCCATGATGCCGGCCACACCCAGTGCCGACGAAGATCCCAAACCCGAAGTGCCCGAGACGTCTTTGGCGTCGGGGACGCACACCACCCGTGCCCGCAGCAGTGCCCGCAGGTGCTCGAGGTCGGCGCGGGCGTCGTCGCGGGCCACCTGTTCACCGGCGATGATCGTGACCGGTCCATGGGCGTTGCGCAGCGCGTGGACGATCGGATGCGGGTCGCTGATCACGACAGGATCGCCACCGGCGTCGCCGCCGTTGCGGTACGGGCTGGCCGTAACGAAGCCCTGCTGAACATCCTTGGGCAGCAAAAGCACCGCGGGACCACCGCTGTGTGCCGCGGCGATCGCCCGGGGCAAGGCAGCCACGATGTCTTCGGGGTTCATCACCCGCTCGCAGAAGACCGAGACCGCCGAGAACAAGGCCTGCGCGTCAAGTGCGCCGTTGCGGCCACTGGTGTCTTGAAAACTGCCTCGACCATCCAAGGTGATCGGGGCCTGGCCCACCAGCGCCAGCACCGGAACCCGGCTGGCCAATGATTCGCCGAGTCCGGCAACCAGGTTCAGGGCGCCCCCGCCCGACGTCGCGGCGACCACCCCCAACCCGGCACCGCTGCGGCTGTAACCGTCGGCCATGGTGGCGGCCGAGAACTCATGCTTGGCCAGCACCGCCGCGATCTCGGGGCGGAAATACGCCGCGTCGTACAGATCTTCGATGTTCGCACCATCGACGCCGAAGATGTGACCGATTCCCATGGCCGCCAGCTGGGCGACGATGTAATCGACCACGGAAGCGATCCTGGACATCTGCCCACCTAACTCGTGACGATGTCATTGACACGGTTTCCGTCGGGCGTTGGTTCGACGAAGGCATCCGATGGCCCGGGCTCGTTACAGCGTGCGCTCCAGCAGGACCTGGCCGTTGTCGGCTGACACCACTTGAACCGAGGCGATCTGATCCGACGGAGTCGAGATGCTGCCGGCCGGCGTCGCGGTGTGCCCGGGTTCGGCGACCCAGGTCGCCAGCCGGGTCTGGCTGCCATCGCGGCCGACCACCACCAGCGCCAGGGTGTCGTGGTGAGCGTTCACCGGTGCCAGGCAGACACAACTCAAATCGATGTAGCTGCCCCAGGATTCGTCCCTGACCGCCACCGTCGAGGCGAGCGCCGTCGTC
The DNA here is from genome assembly GCF_046250075.1 of Mycobacterium sp. SMC-14. Taxonomy (NCBI): domain Bacteria; kingdom Bacillati; phylum Actinomycetota; class Actinomycetes; order Mycobacteriales; family Mycobacteriaceae; genus Mycobacterium; species Mycobacterium sp. SMC-14. The sequence continues at coordinate 681,651 of NZ_CP176429.1, forward strand.
CCCACTTGGGCCATCGGCACCGCATCGGGATGGGGTGACGGCGTGGTCACGGAGCTGATCCCGAGCAGGACACCGATCCCGAGCACGGCGGCCGCCGCGGCCGAGGCCGTCCACGCCATCAACCGGGTACGCCGGCGCCGCCGGTGCACCTCGGTCAACAGGGCAGGCAGCAGGTAGGCCGGCGGGGGTGGCCCCGCCGCGTCGGATTCGTTGATCGCCGCCACACAGTTGCCGTCGAGCTGGGACAGCAGGGCAGGCACGCCGCTGATCTCGGCCACGGCGTTCCGGCACTGCGGGCAGCCGGCGAGGTGTCCCTCGAATTCCCGGCGGTCGGCCGCCGACAGCGAACCGAGCACATAGGCGGCATCCCACATGGCGTATGGGTGCTCAGTATCGACCGGCCCGCAGGCCGGGCCGATCTCCCGCGGCGACATCATCGTGTCACCCCCATCTCCTGCAGGGCGAGTCGCAGAGCCCGCACCGCGTAGTGCAGGCGCGATTTCACTGTTCCCTCCGCGATCCCCAGGTCTTCGGCGGTCTGGCCGGTACTCCAGCCACGGTAGTAGGACCGTTCGATCACCGCCCGGTGCTCCGCCGACAGGTGCGTCATGGCGTCGGCGATCAACATCCGGTCCAGGGCGGTGTCCACCTCGTCGCGGGTGGGCTGCTCGGGCGTGGTCGTCTCGTCGAGCGTGGCGACCACGTGACGGTACTGGGCGCTGCGCCGTTCGTCGATGATCATGTTGCGCGCCACGGTGCACATCCAGGCGCGAGGGGAGCGTTCGGTATCGCCGATGACCTCCGGGTGCTGCCAAGCGCGCAGCAGCGTCTCCTGCACGACGTCTTCGGCGCGGCTGGCGTCACCGGTCAGGCGCAGGGCGTAGCGCCACAACACCGCGGCGTGCTCGTCGTAGAGCGCTTTCATCAGCGCGGCTTCGTGGTCTGGCGGTATGCCAATGCGAGGCAAGCTGATCACCTCCTGCCTAATGACACGACGTGGATGCCCGTCGGGTTCATGCTTTGGCACCTCAGTCAGGAATCCAGCTGCCGTGAAAACCGTGCGGAACGCGCCGCGGCAGCCGCACCCGGGCGACCGGCTCGGCGTCGAACTCCGACGCGCCCAGGATCACCAGTTCGCTGCACTCGCGGACGGGGCTGTAGACGTAACTCAGGTACCAGCCGGCCGATTCGTCGGTCTGACCCGGCGCCGGCGCGAACACCGCCTCATCGGGCGCGCCGGCCATCCCGTTGACGCCGAACCGGTGGACCTCGACGCTGTCGCGGGCCAGGTCGTAGCGGACCAGCCCGTCGTTGCCGACGGCCACGGCGTAGCGGGCCGCAGCGCCCACCCGCCGGTCGTCGACGCGGGGGAACTCGATGTCGCGGTCATCGAGCTGAACCTCGGCCACGACGCCCGCGTCCAAGTCGATCGTCCAGCGCCACAGCGAGGCATCGGTTTCGAAATCACTGTTGGCGCGCCAGATTTCCGGGTAGCGGACCACCTGCATCACTATCGCGTCGCCCTGGGGTGACGACACGTCGAACGCGTTGGCGACGTGGAAGACGTAACACGGGTTGATGTCGAACCAGCGAACGAGACCGAACGGGTCATCGCGGCGCAGCACCCCGAGGCGGGCGCCGTAGTCGTCGTCCCACCGGTACGGCAGGTCACGCTCGATGGGCCGGGTGAGCGCAACCTGCGGATTGAACACCAACGGCAGGTCCAGGAACACCACATGTTGCGCGGTCAGCGCGAAGTCGTGCATCAGCGTCAGTCCGGGGACATCGATCGGGCGGCGGACCTGGACCGCACCGTCGGCGCCGGCGCGGTAGTAGTTGATGTGCGGGTGGGCAAGGTCGCCGTAGCCGAAGAAGTGCAGCTCGCCCGTGATCGGGCAGACCTTGGGGTGCGGCGCCATGGAATCGGTCAGCTTGCCGGCGAAGTCGTAGGCGCCCAGCGTGTCCAAGTCGGGGGTGAGTTCATACGGCAGTGCGGTGTCCATCAGCGCCAGGGTCTTGCCGGCGTGCCGGATGACGTGCGTGTTGGCCGCGCTGGAGTGCAGATTGCGGCTGCCGTCGGCGTTGAACAGCGGCAGGGGGTGTTCGAAGCTCTCGGTGCGCACCCAGCGGTTGCGGTACCAGGCGGCCCGGCCGTTCTCCAGCCGAACTCCGTGCACCATGCCGTCACCGGTGCACCAGTGCCCTCCCGCGTCGCGGGGGTTGGGGCCGTTGCGCAGATACCAGCCGTTCAACTCCGGCGGGATGCTGCCGTCGACGGGTAGATCGAACGCGGTGAGCTCGTCGGGGACCGGAGCGTAGTTACCGGGGCGAAAGACTCTGAAGACCGTCTCCGGCGGCTGAAGAACCGCCACTGCAGCACCAGAGTCATGGCCGTTGACCTGACGGATGACACCGGCGGCCGCGCGACCCGCGGTGAATTCGCTGTCGGCTGTCACGTCGTTGGTTTCGGTGAAGTCCTCTTCATCCAGCAACGACAGGACAGCCGGCATCTCGGACAACTCGGTGACGGCGTCCTGGCACAACAGGCACCCGTCGAGGTGTGTCTCGAACTCGCGGTAGTCGGACTCCGAGAGTGACCCCAGCACATAGGCGGCATCCCACAGGCCGTACTCGTGGTCAAACGTCATTGCACCGTTCCCATATCTCGCAGTGTCTGTTGCAGTGTCCGCAGCGCGTAGTGCAGCTGGGTCTTCACGCTGCGCTCCGCGATTTCCAGATCGACCGCGATCTGCTCGGTGCTCCATCCGAAGTAATAGGCACGACGTAGCAGGGCCCGGTGTTCGGCGGAGAGCTGCGCCAGCGCGGCGGCGACCACGGCTCGGTCCGGTGCAAAGTCGCGGTGCATGGCGCTTGAAGCGCTGCTGAGGCGGGCCCGGGCCTGGTCGTCGGTGGTCATGGCGGTTCAGGCCCGGCCCGTACGCGCAGAAGTGTCCGGCCGTGGTGTGCCCGCGGCCGAGAATCGATCTGCCGCTGGTTTTCCTCTACCCATGCACCAGCCTCCCGGAAGTGACACGGGGCAGCGTCCCGTCCGGTTCAGTGTCGCGCGCGCCCGGCGGCTGCGGTAGAGGCTCTTTAGGTCGTGGTGACCAGCGTCAGCTGCCAGGCCTGCAGCCACGGCTTGATCAGCTGCGCAACGGAGGACTCGCGCGGCTCAGCGCAGGCCGTCTCGGGATCCTCGCCGTCGGACTCCGCGGTGAGGATGCCGACCGCTTCGGCGGTGCCGTCGGGGCGCATCCGGTAGGCCGGGCCACCCGCGTCACCGCAGGTGGTAGCCGCGGCGAACCTGACCTTGTCCTTTTCGCTGGCAGCCACCGGACCGCACATCGGCTCGCCGCTACGGACTCCCAGATGACAGAGCGTGTCGCCGATGTTGACGCGCTCGGCGACGCCGCTGACCGGGTGTCCGTCGACCTCGGAGGTCAGCGGGAACTTGTCGGGGTCGTCCAAGGTGATCAAGCCGATGTTGTTGCCGTCCTTGCCGTCGTAGACGCTCTGGGTGAAGGCACCGACGGTGGGGTAGAGGGCACCGTTGTGGATGGACACCGTGCCGGAGCCGCCGGGCTTGTTGCAGTGCCCCGCCGACAGCAGTCCCGGCCGGCCGTCCTTGCTGCGTACCAGGAACCCCGCGGTACAGCTGGTGGCCTCGGAGCTGCCGGTAGAGGAGACATTGATGCCGACCCCCGGACCGATCGCCTCGGCCGGCGGCTGCGGGATGAGCTGCTGCACCGGCTGGGCGCGGCTGACCCAGACCATGCCCGCCAGGACTGTTACGACGCCGGCCGCGATGGACAGACGTTTGAGCAGGGTTTTGGGCGGGGGTCGTCGAAAGGCGGCCATTTAGGCGAGGGTACCGAGGGTGGGGCGGGTGTGCAGGTGGGGCGGTTACGCGGAGGGTGAACACAAACTCCGTCGTTGGAGTCGACAATCGGCGGTGAGCAGGCAAGACTGTGCCGCGCCAGCTGGGGCCGCGGTCGGCGGCGCATGTGCCGCCGGCAGAACGGGAGTATCACTCGCGAGCGTGCGAGGGTCGTTGATGTGGCTCGCAACAAGGGTGGTGGAGAAGTTTCATCCGACGAACTACGGTCGTGGACGGAGTTGGCAGGGCCATTCATGCGACCCGCGCCAGCGCCTCTGCCAATTGCGAAGGGCTGAGTTCCCTGCTCGGGTCCGGACGATCAGAACTCGGGCCCCCCGTTCATTTGCCATGCCGCAGTACGAAGTTGATCCCGCGGCGTACACCAAACTGGTTGACCCAATTGACTTAACATTGCCGCATGGCAAAGGTGCGCAAGTTGGAACGCGGGACTCAAGACGTAAGACCGCACGGATCTGAGGTCGATTGCTACTTTCAGGTCGTGGAGAATGCAGACGGTACTCAGCTGCTTCACCTGAGTACGTTTGGCTCAGACAGTCGAGCATCGACGCCGAAGAGCAGTCAGTCGATCCAGATCGATGAAGAGATCGCATGCCAACTAGCTGCGCTTCTAGTAGAGACGTTCCCGCGAGTGCGGCCGGCAGCGCAAGGTGGTGTGGGCTAGGTGTTTCAAAAGTCGTGGACCCAAACGTAATTCTGGGTTGACCTGCGTTTCCGGTCTGTGTTCAGCCGCGAATGTTCGCGAATGGAAGGCGCCTATAGCGCGAAAGGCAGTGAGCATCTTCGTCTTGACTATCGCGGCGTCCGCGTCATCGGTGACTTGTTAGCCGACAAGCAGTTCATTGTGATCGGCAAGCTGCCAGACGTGACCGATCGGAATGTCTGCACCGAATTTGCGGAATCCGGCTAACCTCTTGCGCAGATGGCGCTTGCCTCAGCGCTGAGATTGGCCTTGCCTATGCACACATCCGTTCATCAGCCCCCCCAGTGCAGCCAACTCAGCGACCGAGACAAGTGGGGTCCTCGTCCTTGAAATGGTCCGCAGGTGACACCTCGAGAAAACTTGGGGCTTCGTCAACTCGGCCGCAACTACGTAGCGGCGCGAACGGCGCTCTGAACCGGGAGGAGCTCGCAAATTATGTGCCCAACTATTCATCAACCACGAACCGGACTGGGCCGGCCGCGGCCACGGCCGAGAAGGTCGTCGCTCTGCGGATAAATGAGCAGCGCGCTCCTGCCCACCGCCATCCCTCTCTACCCCCTTCGCCCCCTGCGACCATGTACCGATGACCGCAACACTCGTCGCGAAGAACGTTGCCGGCGGCTTCGCGCACCGCACCCTGTTCGAGGGCGTTGACCTGACCGTGGCGCCGGGCGACGTCGTCGGCGTCGTGGGTGCCAACGGCGCCGGCAAGAGCACCCTGTTGCGGATCCTGGCCGGCGATCTGGAGGCGCTCGACGGTGCGGTCAACGTCGCCCCGGCCGATGCGTTCGTCGGTTGGCTGCCGCAGGAACACGAGCGGGTCGAAGGGGAGACCGTCGGCGCCTATATCGCTCGTCGGACCGGCTGCGCACAGGCGGCGCAGGCCATGGACGCCGCGGCCGCCGCCTTAGCCGATCCGGATCAGGCTCCCGCGGGTACCGATCCGGCCGACGCCTACTCCATTGCGCTGGACCATTGGCTGGTCACCGGCGCGGCGGACCTCGAGGACCGGGTGCCGGCGGTGCTGGCCGACCTGGGCCTGGACTCCGAGGCGGTGCAGCCCGAGTCGACCCTGATGACCGGATTGTCGGGTGGGCAGGCCGCCCGGGTGGGTTTGGCGGCGCTGATGCTGTCGCGGTTCGACATCGTGCTGCTCGATGAGCCGACCAACGATCTTGACCTGGATGGGCTGGCCCGGCTGGAGCAGTTCGTCCGGGATCTGCGTGGCGGGGTGGTGCTGGTCAGCCACGATCGGGAGTTCTTGGCCCGCAGCGTCACTCGTGTCCTGGAATTGGATCTGGCGCAGAACACCACGACCGTGTTCGGCGGCGGATACGACAGCTATCTCGAGGAGCGAGAGATCAACCGCCGGCACCGGCGTGAGCAGTACGACGAGTTCGCCGAGAAGAAGGCCGACCTGGTCGCGCGGGCCCGCGTACAGCGGGAATGGTCCAGTCAGGGCGTCCGCAACGCCATCCGCAAGGCACCGGACAACGACAAGATCCGCCGGCGCGCCGCCACCGAGTCCAGCGAGAAGCAGGCGCAGAAGGTGCGCCAGATGGAGAGCCGGATCGCCCGCCTCGAGGAGGTCGTCGAACCCCGCAAGGAATGGACACTGCAGTTCACCATCGGGGCTGCGCCACGGTCCAGTTCGGTAGTCGCGACACTCGACAATGCGGTGGTGCGGCAAGGCGATTTCGTCCTCGGACCGGTGTCGCTACAGGTGGATGCCGGCGAGCGGATCGGCATCGTGGGCCCCAACGGGGCGGGAAAGTCGACGCTGCTGCGACTGCTGCTCGGCCGTCAGCAGCCCGACGCGGGCCGCGCAAGTCTGGGCACCAACGTCGCCATCGGTGAGATCGACCAGGCGCGCGCCGATTTCACCGGCCCCGCCCGTCTGGTCGATCGCTTCGAGCAGCGGGTGCCGGACTGGTCGACCGCCGACGTGCGAACCCTGCTGGCGAAGTTCGGGCTGACCGCCGACCATGTGGAGCGCACGGTCGACGACCTCTCGCCCGGGGAGCGCACCCGCGCCGGCCTGGCGCTGCTGCAGGCCTGCGGCACGAACGTGCTGGTCCTCGACGAACCGACCAACCATCTCGATCTGCCCGCCATCGAACAGCTTGAGCAGGCACTGGAGACCTACGACGGTGCGCTGTTGTTGGTGACCCACGACCGCCGGATGCTGCAGAACGTCCGGTTGGACCGCTCCTGGCGGGTCGAGGACGGGAGTGTCATCGAGTTGTAGGCGGAAGCGGTTATCCGAGGCGGCCGTGAGCCGGCCAACGATCGACGCGTCAGCCCGAGCCGTTGGGAAACAGCGGTTACGCCAGAGTCCAGAACGGCTCGTCCGCCGCAAGAAACCTCTACCGCATTCGAAGTATCGGTCACTCCGAGCCGTTGCCGGCTTGCGCGTCGATGACGGGTTGGATCAGCTCGGCGATGCGCTGCTGTCCGGCCGCGGTCATGTCGAACTTGGCGCGCATCTCGGCGAAGCCGGTGGCGACCTGTCCGAACGTTCCGTCGATCTGCGCGAACCGTTCGTCGACCCGTCGAAAACCGTCGACCAAATCCCGGCGCATGTCGACCATGTCCTGGCGCAACGCGTTGAAGCTCCCGATGGTGGCCCGCTGAAAGTCACGGATCTCACCGCGGATCTCACCCACGTCGCGATCAGCCCCACCGGCGAGCACCCGGGCCGCCGCGGCGTCGCGTTCGCTGGCGCTGACCCGGCCGCGCAACTCGCCCACCTGCACCTCCAGGGCGCTGACCCGTGACTCGAGATCCTTCGGCGGCATGGTGGCAGCGTACGCCGACGCGGCGGTCGAGAACGTCCGTCCATCCACAGCCGACGACCTCACCCAGACCGCAATCCACTCGGCCGGCCGCCACCGCGGAGCCCCGCGCCGCTGGGACCCCGCCGCCCCGGGTATCGCCGGCCCGTCACCAGCGCATAAGGGTCGAAGGTGACGCGGTATTGCAGCCCGTCACGGCTTGCTGGTGCGGGTCGCCGAGCTCCGCTGAATCCCGCCGACTTTCCGGTGAATAGGACGGGGCTGGCATTTTCCTTAGAGGTATGATGTGGTGTAGACCACGTTGGAAACATAGATGTGACGTACACCACAGGAGATGGGGCAATGACCACTTTTCTGAGCGGCTTGGCTGCCACCGCTGCCACCGCGACTGTCGGCGCCGGCATGATGGGTCATGCCACCCTGGCGTTGTGTGTCGGTCTGGTGTCGGCCGCCTTCTTCGCCGGCCAAATCTGCTGATTCACGCCGCGGGCGCGCTTCCTCGCGCGTGAGCCACCGGCACCCATAGGCCGCCGGGCGTACATTCCGACGCCCTGCCTTGGCGTGGGGCACCCGACAACTATCGTCGAGCGATGACACCCGAGGAGCGGCTGACCGCGCTCGAACAGATCGAGGCGATAAAAGCCCTCAAGCACCGCTATTTCCGGGCGTGTGACGCCAAAGACCCCGAAACCTTCCGGGCCTGCTTCATCAATCGTGGGGCCGATATTCATTACGGACCCCTGGGCGGGTTCGATGACGCCGATCAGATCGCCGCGGTATTCACCAAGATCGCGCTGCACAAAGTGGACGGCAAACCGGTGATCCTGGACATGCACCACGGCATGCACCCCGATATCGCCATCACCGGCCCCGGCACCGCCACCGGACGTTGGACGCTGAAGTTCCGGCAGCTCAACATGATTGAGCGCACCGAAAGACTGCTCACCGGCGAGTACGACGACGACTACGTGATCGAGGACGGCGCCTGGAAAATGGCCCGCAGCCACTTCCGCCAGCTCTGGGTGATCACCCGACCGCTCGGCGACGACACCATCGTGGAGGCCTGAGATGAGCACCCGAATCGCCTTGGTCACCGGTGCCAGCCGAAGCGTCGGCAAGGGAGTTGCGCTGGCGCTCGGCTCGCACGGCTGGACCGTCTACGTCACCGCTCGCGGCGAAGTCGGCGCAGACGGGCCACTGGATCAGACTGCGCGGGAAGTCACCGAACGCGGCGGGCGCGGCATCGGTGTGCAGTGCGACCACCGCGACGACGAGCAGATCGCCAAGCTGTTCGCCCGCATCGGCGATGAGTGCGGCGGCCGGTTGGATCTGCTGGTCAACAACGTGTGGGCCGCGCCCAAGGGGTTCGCCGGGTTCACCGAGAAGTTCTGGCAGCGCCCACTGTCGGACTGGGACACCCTGATCGGGGTGGGCCTGCGCGCCCACTACGTCGCCTCGGTGCATGCCGCGCAGCTGATGGTCCCGCGCGGCGCCGGCCTGATCGCCAACATCTCCTCGTTCGGGGCCCGCGGGCACCTGCACTCGGTGCTCTACGGCATGTCCAAGGCCGGGCTGGACAAGATGGCCGCGGACATGGCCGTCGAGCTGACCGGAACCGGGGTGAGCGCGGTGTCGCTGTGGCCCGGATTGGTGAAGAACGAAGTCATGCAGGGCTTCATGGCCCGTGGCCTGGACAACTTCCAGGGCTTCCCGCTGGCCAACGCCGAAACCCCGGAGTTCATCGGCCGCGTCGTCGCCGCCCTGGCGAATGACCCCGACCTAGCTGCCCGCAGCGGGCACACCCTGATCACCGCCGAGACCGCGCTCGACTACGGCGTCACCGACATCGAGGGAAACCAGCCGGACTCGCACCGCGAACTGTTCGGCGGCGGGCCGCTGTACTGACGGCGCCTACCAGTTGCTCGGCGCGTAATCCTTGAGGAAGCACCCGTACAGATCTTCGCCGGCTTCCCCGCGCACGATCGGGTCGTAGACCCGCGCGGCGCCGTCGACCAGATCCAACGGGGCGTGAAATCCCTCCTCGGCCAGTCGCAGCTTGGTGGGATGCGGGCGCTCATCGGTGATCCAGCCGGTGTCCACCGCGGTCATCAGGATGCGGTCGCTCTCCAGCATCTCGGCTGCGCTGGTGCGGGTCAGCATGTTCAGCGCGGCCTTGGCCATGTTGGTGTGCGGGTGGCCCGGGCCCTTGTAGCGGCGGCTGAACTGCCCCTCCATGGCCGAGACATTCACCACGTACTTACGGCGCGCGGTAGCCGCCGCCATGGCCGGGCGAAGCCGGCTCACCAGGATGAACGGCGCGGTCTGGTTGCACAGCTGCACCTCGAGCAGCTCCAGTGGGTCGATCTCGTGCACGTGCTGGGTCCAGCTGTTGACGGCGGCGGTGTCGGGTAGCAGCCCGCCCGCGTCGATCGCTGTGCCTGCGGCGATCCGCTCGGGGGACGCGCTGCGGGCGGTCAGGGCCAGTTCGGTCAGTGCGTGTGGCTGCTGGTGTTCGGCAAGGCTGCCGGCCAGGGCCGCCGGGTGGGCGTCGCTGACATGGTCGAAGGTGATCACGTCGACCAGCTCGCCTGCGGGGGTGCGCTCCGCCTCGACGAGGGCGGCATAGGAGCCGGGTGCGCGCCGCACCGTCTGCGCGGCGTTGTTGATCAGGATGTCCAACGGGCCCTGGGCAGCGACCGTGTCGGCCAGCGCGACGACCTGGGCCGGGTCGCGTAGGTCGATACCCACCACCTGCAGCCGGTCCAGCCAGTCGGCGCTGTCGGGCATCGCGGCGAACCGGCGCACGGCATCGTTGGGGAATCGGGTGGTGATGGTGGTGTGCGCACCGTCGCGCAGCAGCCGCAGCGCGATGTACATGCCGATCTTGGCTCGCCCGCCGGTGAGCAGGACCCGTCGTCCGGTGAGGTCGGTACGCGCATCACGTTTGGCCCGGCTCATCGCGGCGCAGTCCGGGCAGAGCTGGTGATAGAACGCGTCCACCTGCGTGTAGTGGGTCTTGCAGATGTAGCAGGCCCGCGAGCGCAGCAGCGTGCCCGCCGACGCCCCGACCGCGGCTGAGACCAGCGGAATGCCCTGCGTCTCGTCGTCGATGCGGCCCGGTGCCCCGGTGGCGGTGGCGGCGATGACGGCCTGGTCGGCGGCGGCCACCGCATCGCGTCGGGCGGTCCGGCGGGCCTTCTTGACCGCCTTGAACATGCGGGCGGTGGCCCGGCGCACGGCCACGGCGTCCGGGTGCTCCGGTGGCAGCGAGTCGATCTCGGCGAGCACCTGTAGGCAGGTGGCGAGCCTTTCCGGGTCGATGACGGTCACGCCTGGTAAGGGTACGGGCCCGTAACGACCGGCAAAAACACGACAGACCCGCGATTGGGGCCAAGGCCGTTCCACGCGGTCAGATCATCAGGTAATCTAAGCATCGCTCTACGCGCGGAACTCGGGTTCCGTATCGGTTGGCAGCATGGTTTCTTCGCCTGTAGTGGGCGTCGCGCGAGCCGGGTTGCCCCCGTCTCGATCTGATCGACCCGAACGACCGAGAGGCCTGCACCCGGTGTTCCGACTGATGAAGCGGTTCTGGATTCCGCTACTGCTGGTGGTTGTCGTGGCACTGGGCGGGTATGCCATTTCCCGGATTCGCGAATCTCTGGGCCACCAAGGCCCGAACCTGGCGGAAGGGTCCGCAATCACCGAGAACTTCAATCCGAAGCACATCACCTACGAGATCACCGGAACCGGTGGGACCGCGAACCTCAACTACCTCGACGAGAATGGGCAACCGAATCTCGTCGAGAACGCGTCGTTGCCATGGTCGTTCACGATCGTGACGACGCTGCCGTCGATGTCGGCCAACATCATGGCCCAGGGCGATCGCAACACCCGCGACCTTCGATGCCGGGTGACCGTCGACGACGAGGTGCGCGATGAGCGGGCCAGCGACGACACCATCAAACCGTTCATCTACTGCTTGGTGAAATCCGTATGAGCGAGCCGCAGACCCACCGCCCCTTCTTAGGCCGGATGGTCCGGGTCTTCTCGGTGCCGATCATCGGATTCTGGGTGCTCCTCGTGATCGTCCTGGGGGCGGTGATCCCCTCACTGGGCGAGGTCGCGGCCACCCGGTCGGTCCCGATCAGCCCTACCGGTGCGCCGTCGTACGCCGCGATGCTCAATATCGGCAAGGTATTTCAGCAGTACGATTCGGACTCCACCGCGATGGTCGTGCTCGAGAGCGACGAGCCGGTCGGGGAGGCCGCGCACAAGTTCTACGACGAGATCGTCGCCAAACTCGAGGCCGATCACGAGCACGTGCAGAACGTCCAGGACTTCTGGAGTGATCCGCTGACCGCGGCGGGTTCGCAGAGTGTGGACGGCAAGTCCGCCTATGTGCAGATCTTCCTCAATGGCTCGCAGGGCACCACCGAAAGCCATGAGTCGGTGGCGGCGGTGCGCGACATCGTTGCGTCGGTGACCCCGCCGCCGGGTATCAAGGCCCATGTCGCGGGCAACACGGTCCTCAATGCCGACACCAGTGTGGCCGGTCATCAAAGCATGCATCGGCTGGAGTTTGTATCCGTCGCCATCATCATCGTGATGCTGCTCGCCATCTACCGCTCGGTGGTGACGATGCTGATCTCGATGGTCGCCATCGGCCTGGGACTGTTTGCCGCAATGAGCGTTACGGCCGCAGCCGGCAACATGAACATCATCGGCCTGACCCCGTATGCGGTGAGCATGGTGACGATGTTGTCCATCGCCGCGATCACGGATTACCTGATCTTTCTACTCGGCCGATATCACGAAGAGAGAGCCAACGGCCTCGATCCCGAAGAGGCGTTCTATGTTTCCTACAGTGGCGTCTCGCACGTCATCCTGGGTTCGGGGTTGACCATCGTCGGCGCCTTGATGTGCCTGAGCATGACCACGCTGCCCTACTTTCAGACCATGGGGCCGCCCTGCGCGATCGCGATTCTGGTCGTCATCGCCGCCTCGCTGACCCTGGCCCCGGCGATACTCACCGTGGCATCGAAGTTCGGCCTGCTCGACCCCAAACAGAAACTCTCGACGCGGAACTGGCGCAAGGTCGGAACCATCACGGTCCGCTGGCCCATCCCGGTCATCTTGATGAGCAGCGCGCTTGCCGTCGTGGGCTTCATCAGCTTGCTGACGTACGTGCCGCAGTACAACGACCAGAAGTTCACTCCCGCCGACATGCCGGCCAACCTGGCCATGGCCGTCGCGGACCGGCATTTCTCCCAGGCCCGGATGAACCCCGAGCTGTTGATGCTCGAAACCGATCATGACCTGCGCACCCCCGCAGACATGCTGGTGATCGAGAAGGTCGCCAAGAGCGTCTTTCGCATGCGGGGCATCGATCGGGTGCAGACCATCACCCGCCCCCTGGGCGCACCGATCGAGCACAGCTCGATCCCATTCCTGCTCGGTGCGCAGAACGCCGGCACCCTGCAGGCCGCGAAGTTCAACAATGACAACTCGGCGCAGATGCTCGAACAGGCCGACGAGATGAGCAAGACCGTCGCCAACATGGAGCGCATGTACGCCATCACCAAGGAGATGACGGAAGTCACGCACAGCATGGTCGCCAGGACCCACGACATGGCGGACACCACCGATCAATTGCGTGACCACATCGCCGATTTCGACGATTTCTTCCGGGTGTTCCGCAACTACTTCTACTGGGAACCGCACTGCTTCGACATCCCGATCTGCAACTCACTGCGATCGATCTTCGACACCATGGACGGCATCGACGAACTCGACGAACAGATACAGAATCTCACCGTCGACATGGACCGTCTGGATAAGTTGCTGCCGCAGATGCTGCCGGTTCTGCAGAACACCATCGACTCGATGACGACGATGCGCGACTTCATGCTCGCGACCCACAGCACCATGGCCGGAACCCAGGCCCAGCAACAGGAATTGGCGAAGGGCGAGACGGAGATCGGCCTGTATTTCGATCAGGCCAAGAACGACGATTTCTTCTACATGCCGCCGGATGTGTTCGACAATCCCGACTTCAAGCGTGGCATCAAGATGTTCATGTCGCCCGATCACCAGTCGGTCCGGATGATCATCACCCACCAGGGCGACCCGGCCTCGGTGCAGGGCATCGCACATGTCCGGGACCTCAAAGACGTTGTCGCCGATGCCCTCAAGGGCACCCCGCTGGCCAGCGCGAAGGTCTCGCTCGCCGGTACCGCATCGCTGTACGCCGATATGCAGGACGGCGTCGTCATCGACCTGATGATCGTGCTGATCGCGTCGCTGATCCTGATCTTCGCGATCATGCTGATCATCACCCGCAGCGTGGTGGCCGCCCTGGTGATCGTCGGCACCGTGGCCGCATCCTTGGGTATCGCATGCGGATTGTCGGTCCTGCTCTGGCAGGACATCCTGGGCCTGGGCGTGCAGTGGATCGTGATCCCGTTGTCGATGGTGATCCTGTTGGCGGTGGGTTCGGACTACAACCTCCTGGTGGTCTCGCGCCTGCGGGAAGAGATAAACGCCGGGCTCAACACCGGCATCATCCGGGGTGTGGGGGCCACCGGTCGTGTCGTCACCGCGGCGGGCCTGGTGTTCGCCTTCACCATGATGGCGATGATCGTCAGTGACCTGCGCGTGGTCGGCCAGCTCGGTACGACCATCGGTATCGGCCTGATCATCGACACGTTGATCGTCCGGGCATTCATGACCCCATCGATCGCTGCGGCGCTGGGCCGCTGGTTCTGGTGGCCGCTCAACACTTTTGAGATCACCCGGCGGGGCCGCAGCGGACCCGAACCGCAGCCGGCCGAGGACAACACCGCGCCCATTCCGCAACCCACATCGTAAGTGTCGGGCGATGGCAGACACCGAATCGAAATTGCGCAGGCGCACCGACGGGCGACTCGATCGATCGCGTGATCCCGCGATCCTCGATGCCGCATTGGCCGCGTTGGCCGAGAACGGCTACGACGACACCAACATGAACGACATCGCGGCGCGCGCCGGTGTCGGCAAGGCCGCCATCTACCGCCGCTGGTCGTCGAAGGCTGCGCTGATCGCCGATGCGCTGGTGTACTGGCGGCCCGACCTGATGGATGACGACGTCGCCGACACCGGCAGCCTGGTCGGCGATCTCGACGCGTTGGTGGGGCGGATGGCGCGCACCGACGACGCGCTGATCCCCAACGACGTGGTGTTGCGGGTCGCGGTCGAGGCCGCCCATGATCCACACCTGGCCTCGGCGCTCGACGACATGCTTCTGCTCAAGGGCCGACGGGTGGTGACCACCATCCTGCAGCGGGCCGCCGACCGTGGCGAGGTGGCATCCGGGCGCGACTGGTCGCTGGTCGCCGATGTGCTGGCCGGGGTAGGTCTGATCCGGGTCATGAGTGGTCAGAGCTTCGATGCGAAGTTCGCCCGGCAGGTCATCGACACGCTGGTCCTGCCCGCTGTCCTGGCGGCGAGCGCCGATTAGTGATTCGCTCAAGGTCGCAAATACAATCGCTGGCGCAATGACCGAGATCTCCGCTGAAGCGGGCCGCCGCCGCACCTTCGCCGTGATCAGCCATCCCGATGCCGGCAAATCCACCTTGACCGAGGCCCTGGTGCTGCACGCCAAGGCCATCACCGAGGCCGGCGCGGTGCACGGCAAGTCTGGTCGTCGTGCCACGGTGTCGGACTGGATGGAGATGGAGAAAGCCCGAGGCATCTCCATCACGTCGACGGCCCTGCAGTTCCCGTACCGCACCCCCAAGGGGCAGGACTGCGTCATCAACCTGCTCGACACTCCCGGCCACGCCGACTTCTCCGAAGACACCTACCGGGTGCTGACAGCCGTCGACTCCGCGGTCATGCTCATCGACGCCGCGAAAGGCCTCGAGCCGCAGACCCTCAAGCTGTTCCAGGTGTGCCGTCATCGTCGGATCCCGATCATCACCGTGATCAACAAGTGGGACCGTCCCGGCCGGCACGCCCTGGAATTGATGGACGAGATCCACACCCGCATCGGGCTACGGCCCACCCCGCTGACCTGGCCGGTCGGCATCGCCGGAGAATTCGACGGGGTGCTCGATCGCCAGTCTGGAAACTTCATCCGGTTCACCCGTACCGCCGGCGGCGCCACCGCGGCACCCGAGGAGCACATCGCCGCGGCCGATGCGCATGCCGCGGCCGGTGCTGACTGGGATACCGCGGTCGAAGAGTGCGAGCTGCTGTCCGCCGACGGATCAGACTTCGACCGCGAGGCGTTCCTGGACTGCACGGCGACGCCGGTGCTGTTCACCTCGGCGGCATTGAACTTCGGGGTGAATCAGCTTCTCGACGTGCTTACCGAGTTGGCGCCGGCTCCCGGCGGGGCGCTCGACGTCGACGGCGGTCGGCGCGCCACCGACGCCCCGTTCAGCGCCTTCGTGTTCAAGGTGCAGGCCGGAATGGACTCGGCCCACCGCGATCGCATCGCTTTCGCGCGGGTGTATTCGGGCACCTTCGAACGTGGCGACGTCCTCACCCACGCCGCGAGCGGCAAGCCCTTTGTCACCAAGTACGCCCAGTCGGTGTTCGGCCAGCAGCGCTCCACCTTGGACACCGCCTGGCCCGGTGATGTGATCGGGTTGGCCAACGCTGCCGCGCTGCGTCCGGGCGACACGCTGTATTGCGATGTGCCCGTGCAGTACCCGCCGATCCCGAGCTTCTCGCCCGAGCATTTCTCGGTGGCACGCAACGTCGATCCCAGCAAGCACAAGCAGTTCCGTCGCGGCATCGAGCAGTTGGACCAAGAGGGCGTCGTGCAGGTGCTGGTCTCCGATCGCCGGGGAGAGCAGGCGCCGGTGCTGGCCGCGGTCGGACCGATGCAGTTCGAGGTGGCCGCACACCGCATGGCCAGCGAAATGGGCGCGCCGATCACGCTGGAGCCGCTGCCGTATCAGGTCGCGCGGATCGTGGACGCCGGCGACGTCGACTTCGTCAACAAACAGTCTTTGGCGGAAGTCTTGACCCGCACCGACGGCGTGCACCTGGTGTTGTTCTCCAACGCGTGGCGGCTGCAGGGTTTCCAACGCGATAACCCCGACGTGCAGCTGCGGTCCCTGGTGGCCGCGGAGGGGTAACCGAACCGCCGCCGCGATTCCTCAATCACACAGGGCAGCAAGCAGTTCGGGAAGTGGCACGGTGGCGATGCCGATGGCGGAGTCGCCGATACCGTAGGGCAGTACCAGGGTGTCGGCATGTACCAGAGCGCCGCAGGAGTAGATCACATTAGGCACATAGCCGTCCTGCTCGTCGCTGGTGGGGCTCAGGAGCGGTTGGCGTAGTCGACCGACAATCCGGGTCGGATCGTCGAGATCGAGCAGAATCGCTCCGATGCGATAGGTACGCATCGGGCCCACGCCATGGGTGAGCACCAGCCACCCTGCCTCGGTTTCGATGGGCGGACCGCAGTTCCCGAGTTGCAACGCCTCCCACGCCTCGGCCGGTCGCTGGACGGGAACTGCGCTGGGCCATACCGACAAGTGATCGGAGTAGGCGATCGCATTCGATTCGCGGTCCGCCCTCGACAGGGCCGCGAATCGACCGTGGATCCGGCGCGGAAACAACGCCAGTCCCTTGTTAGCCGCGGCGCGTCCGACAATCGGTGCGGAGGTAAAGGATCGAAAATCCGTTGTCTCCAAAAGCTGTTGGTTGATATGCGATCCGCTGTAGGCCGTGTAGGTGGCAAGCCACCTGACGGTTCCGTCATCGTCGGTGAAGCGGACGAAACGGGCATCCTCCATCCCGGCCTGCTCAACCCCTATCGCCGGCCACAGCACCCGCTCGGACAGCGGGATGCTGTCAGCGAAATCAACGGCGTAGGTTCGCTCTGCGATGGCGCGGATCACGGAGATCGTTTCTCCGGCACGCCCACGGGTACTCAGGCGGGTCTCCAGCGTGGCGAGTCGCTGATCGAGTTCCGCGCGGGTGAATCGGTCACCGAGCGCATCGAGTACGTAGCGACTGGCTTCGCCCGCATCGTCGAGTCGGGCGAGCTCACTGCGGAAGATAGCCGCGTCCAGCGGGGTCGGTGTGGCTGCCCCGGCGGTGGCGAAGGGGCTCTGATCATCGATGGTGGCGCATCCTGCCGCGTCGATGACGCCGGTGCGAAACCCGATCGAGGAACGGTGTCCTTCCCCGATGCCCCGCACGCTCATCACGAATCGCAGGCCACCCGCTGCCGTTCCCGCCTGGTCGGGGTGGGCGACCATGCTGGGATTGCACAACGCGGCACCCTCAATGGCGTACTCGTTGGTGAACGCCGCACCCAGCAGCAGCCTCCGTATTTCGGAGAGGTCGCGGCCGGGGTCCAGCCGGTCGGCGAGTTCCCGGGCGTGCCGGCCGAAGGTGCCGACCAGATCGCGGTGCCGCCCGTCGAAGCGTGACACGACATCGTCTAGCGACGACAGCACCTCGTCCTCGTCCAAGGCCAGGATCCGCGCCAGCACTGCGCCCGAGCGGGACTCCTGGTACTCGAAACCCTCTTGACCGGGTACGAAGAGCCGGGTGATGACCCGAGATGGGTCGGCCGCGAGCCGCTGGGGGCTGCGCACAACCAGTCCGTCAAGTACCGAAGTCATTGCGGCACAGTCGAGAAGTGCTGAGCCTGCTGCAAGGTCGACAGCACAGCCAGTGTGGACTCCGCGCCCTGATTGCGATTCACACCGTCGGCGTGCAGACCATCGAATCCGCCGCCCGTCTCGGGATCCCACATTGGCTGTCCCGCGTCGTTGGCGCCCTGGAACCACGCTGCGGCCGCTCGGACCCCGTCCGGCCAGATCTGCCTGGCGTCGACGCCGGCAGCGCGTGCGCACGCATCGGCGAGCGTAGCCACCTCGATAGGCTGCTGGTCGAATCCGGGCCGAAGGTCAGTGGGGCCCCGTCCCGCCGCCGGGGTGGGGGAGAGGTGCCCGTCTGCCGTTTCGTATCCGACCAGCCACTCCAACAGGTCCAGACCGCGCTCCCACAGTGTCGGCTTGTCGAGCGCAACGCCGGCGGCGATCATCGCCTCGGCCAGGACCGCGTTCGCGTAGGTCAGTCGGTCTTCGGGCCACGGCCAGGCGGGGTTGCCGTTCGGTTCGGCGACGGTGGCGGCGTAGTCGGTGACGAGCTCGCGGGCCGCGCGATGGTCGGGATTGACGGTCAGGATTTCCGCGGCCCCCAATGCCGCGAAGGCCATGGCGCGCGGCCAGATCGACCGCCCCTGGGCGGCGCGTTCGAACTGCACGATGGCCGACTGGCGCACCCAGCCCACTTCGCTGTGTGCGGCGGCCGTCCCGAGCCCCCAGACGCACCTGCCCCAGCAGTCCTCCAGCGTCGGCTCGTCGGCCCAACCGCCGGAGCTGTCCATCCGATTGCGGCACGCGCCGGTGAGGGCTTGCGCCTCGTTCAGAAACCGCACCGCAACGCTGGCGAGGCGGTGCACGTCCCCATCAGCGTGGGGCTGGCGGGTGGCGACGACGAGAACGCGGCTCATGTCGTCGGCGCAGTAGCCGTGCTCGCGACGCGGCTCGGCGAAACAAGCGTGCTCGAAGGTGCCTCGATGATCCGTCATGCGCAGCAGATGGTCGAAGATCGGGGCGGGCGTGGTGGGGGTCATACCGATGCCGGCCGCTGCGCGAGATGGCGGCGCGCCAAGCTCAGATAGGCACTGGCGACACTCGTCCAGGCCATGGTCGGGGCCAGTCGGCGGGCCTCGGCGGCCATCGAGCCGGCCACACGCGGGTCGGTCAGTAACCGGCGCAGGGCCGCGGCCAGCGCGTCGGGATCATCGTGCCCGACGACGATGCCCGCCCCGGTGCCGAGAAGCTCGACGGCGTGCGGGAAGGCGGTGGCGACCACCGGCCGACCGCACGCGATCGCGTCGACCAGCACGCCAGACGTGACCTGATCGGTGGAGTCATAGGGCAGGACGACCGCCGCCGAGGACTGGACTAGCGCGACCAGTGACGAAACGCCGCGATAGTCGGGGTCGAACGACACCGAGTCTTCGACACCGCTGCTGCGTGCCTGCGCGGTGCGCGCGTCACGGTAGGCCTCGCCATCGGCGGCCAGAACCTTCGGGTGCGTCCGACCGGCTACCAGGTAGCGCGGCCGGCCGGGGAGATCATGCAGGGAACCCATCACGTCGATCACCCGCTCGATGCCCTTGCCCGGACCCAGTAGCCCCCAGGTCAACAGGGTGGGTCGGCCTGATCGCTTCAGTGCGACATGCCCCGGCACGGCCGCACCATGCGGGATCGTGGTGACTTTACGGCGATCGATGTTGAAGTCGAGGCGTAGGCGCTGACTGGCGACCTCCGACATGACGACCACCTGATCCGCCCTAGCCGCGATCGCTTCGAATACCGAACGCTGGTGTGGGGAAGGGTTTTTGAGGATCGTGTGAGCGACCACGATTGATGGGACGCGCAACCTGCCGATCAGATCGACCACTTCTTCGCCGTCGACTCCGCCGTAGATCCCGTACTCATGCTGGATCACCGCGACATCGCTCTGGTTCAGCAATTCGGAGCTGGCCGCCACCGATCTCGCTGAGCCGTTGACCAGCTCTCCGACGACTCGGGAACTGTCGGAGGGCGACCCATCCGCGATGCGCACCACGCTGACGTCGGCGCCTTTGGCGGACAGTCCGTCGGACAGGGCCGTGGTGAATGTCGCCAGCCCGCACGGTGTCGGTGGATACGTACTGAGGATGCCGAAACTCGGGGGGCTCGAAAAGCGTTGTTCCGCCTTAGGGGCGGTAAGGGGCGGGTAAACGAACAGAGCATTCATGGTGATCCCGACGTACTGTCGTCACCGGTGTGCCCGGTGCGAGCGATTGCTCTACAAGATCAACGGCGAAATGCTGACTCATCCCGGACTGGCTCGGCTCCCAACCTTCTCGAGCGTACACCCGGTTTTGCCGGGCCTAGCCGCGCAGCCGTACCAGTCGCGTCGTCGAACTCTCGTCGAGCTCCACCAGGTCTGAGTAGGACCGCAGGAAGTCGCTGAATGACTTATAACCCAGGGCCTTCTCGCTGAAAGACGGATCCATGCGCTTCATCTGCGCCTTGACCGACGAGTTGTGCAGCCACTCGACGTCGTCCTTTTCCAGGCCGATCTTCAGGGCGCGGATGAGCAGCCCGGTGGCGGTGTCCTGCGGATCCGGTTGTGGCGGCTCCTCGGGCTCCTCTTTGGCTTGGCGGGTGCGCCGCTTCGGTTGGGCATCTGCGTCGGCGGTGACCGGCGCGGGCTCGAACACCGGCACGCCGGGCAGCGCGTCGTAGCTGACGAAGTCGTCGCAGGCCGCGGCCAGTGCGCGACTGGTCGAGCCGGCCACGCCAATGCCGACCACGTAGCGGCCCAAGCGTTTACAGCGCTGCGCCAGCGGAATGTAGTCGGAGTCGCCGGCCACGATCACCACATGGGTCAGATCCGGCAGCCGGAACATGTCCTCGACCGCGTCGACCGCCAACCGAATGTCGGCACCGTTCTTGCCGTACGCGGCCGCCGGGAACAGTTGCACCAGATCGACCGCTCGCCCCACCAGCTGCGCGCGGTAGCCGGTGTTGACCTCCGCCGACCAGTCGGCGTACGCGCGGGTGAGCACCAGCGTCCCGAACGACGAGGCGAAGTCGATGATCGCCCCGACATCGACGGTGGCTCGGGCGAGGCGTTCCGGCTGCTTGGATAGTCCCTTGGACTTGTCCTTTTGGAACGAACTGCGCCCGTTGACCTGGTCGTAGCGGGAGATCACGATGTTGTCGAAGTCGAGGTAGACCGCGACCCGGGTATCGCCGGATTCCGTCATGGTCCCAGTGTGGCGCACCACCGGCCCCATCCCTAACGCCTTGGCGGGGATGCGGGCAATGGTCCACATGGTTCCGCCCTGCGACGCGCCCTACCGGCCCGACGGCGATCACCTAACTGGCCCGGTACCACCGCGGAATCAGCTCCGGGTCCGGTAGCGGGTACTGCCCGAAGAACCCGTGCGGGTCACCGCGCAACACCTGGGCGTTCTGAACGTCAGCGCGCCGGCGGATACTGCCCAGCCGGCTCAATTCGGCGGCCCGGTACGCGGTGTAGCTGCGCAGCACCCGGCGTGTGACGACCACCAGCACGGTGATCACGGCGCCGGCCAGAATGAGCCAGCGCAGCCACCACAGCAGCACGATGAACAACAGGATGGCGAAGCCGGTTCCGTTGCTGGCCGACTGTTGGCGATTCCCCATGGTCGCGACGGTAATCCGGGGGTGTGACACCTCGGTGTCCGAAAAGAACCTCACGCCTCCCGCAGCCGCAGCGCCAGCCCGGAGGCCCGCACCACCCGGCGGCCCAGTGCAGCCCGCACCGATGCCTCCGACCCGACCACCCGCACCTTCGTCTTGGCCCGGGTCACTGCGGTGTAGAACAACTCCCGGGTCAACAGCCGCGACTCGACGGGCGGCATCAGCACCGTCACCTCGCCGGCCTGGCTGCCCTGGCTCTTGTGGATCGTCATCGCATACATGGTCTCGACCTCGGCGAGGCGGCTGGTGGCGAACTCCAGCGGCCCGGACGCCGTCGAGATCACCGCGCGCAGTCCCTCGTTGCGGACCACCACCGCCCCGGTATCGCCGTTGCGCAGCCCGAGCCCGTAGTCGTTGGCGGTCACCAGCAACGGTCGGCCCGCATACCACTCGGTCCACATCGGGTCACCGGTCTGCTCGGCCACGAGGCGGCGGATCTGCTGGTTCCAGTGCCGCACCCCGTGCAGGCCCTCCCGGTGCGCACACAGCAACCGGTGCTCGTCCAGCGTCGCCGACGCCGCCGTGGCATCACCGAGCAGCGCGGCCTGGCGCACCGCCAACGCGTGCGGGACCACCAGAGCCGCCAACCGCTCGGCCACGTCCGCCGCGTGGTCGGTGTCGATCCACTCCACGTGTTCGCCCCCGGCGGCCAGCAGCGCGATTGCCTTGTCGGCGTCGCCGTCGCGGATCGCCACCGCCAGCGCGCCGATCGACTCACCGAACCGGTGCGACGTCCGCAGCGTCGCCACCCGGGTGTCCGGCCGGGCCGCCAGCCCGTCCACCAGATCGGCCAGCACCGCACCGGCTTCCACCGACGCCAGCTGATCGGCGTCGCCCACCAGTATCAGCCGGGCATCCGGGCGCATCGCCTCCAGCAGCCGGGCCATCAGCGTCAGCGACACCATCGATGTCTCGTCGACGACGATCACATCGTGCGGCAACCGGTTGGCCCGATCGTGACGGAACCGCACCGAGCTGTCCGGGCGCGAACCCAGCAGCGTGTGCAACGTGGTCGCACCCAGTCCGGCCAGCCGCGCCCGATCCACCGGCTCCAGCTCGGCCACCTCCGCCCCGACCGCCTCGGTCAGTCGGGCCGCGGCCTTGCCGGTCGGGGCGGCCAGCGCGATCCGCAGCCCGGGCGTCCCGGACCGCTCGGCATGCTCGGCCAACAGCGCCAACAGCCGCGCCACCGTGGTCGTCTTGCCGGTGCCCGGCCCCCCGGTCAGCACCGTAACCGGCTGCGACAGTGCGATTTCGGCGGCCGCCCGTTGCTCATCGAAGTCGCCGGGCGGAAAGAGTCGCTCAAAGGCGGGCAACTGAGTTGGTGCCGTCCCGGGCGCCGACAACGCCAACAGGTCCGCGCAGACCTGCTCCTCCTCGCGCCAATACCGGTCGAGGTAGAGCAGTCGGTCGTCATAGAGCCGCAGCACCTGCGCCTGCACCAGCTGACTGGCACGCACCGCGGCCAACCACGCCCCCGGCTCCGGCCAGGTCACCTGGTCGCCGTCGGTGTCGGCCGCCACCGACGACAGATCCAGACACACCGAACCATGCCGCAGCGCGCGCACGGTCAGCGCGAGCGCCAAGCCCACCGTCTCATCGGGCTCCCCGCCTAATGCCGTGATGCGTTGGGCAGCATGGACATCGGCAGCATCCAGTACGCCGGCCTGATTGAAGTCCCGCAACAGCCCGGTGGCTCGGGAGGCCACTCGCCACTCCAACAGCTCGCTCATGCCACCCGCCCGGCGTGCAACAGATCCGACAGCGCCACCACCAGTGCGGCCGGCGGCCGCCAGTCGAACACCCCGGCACGGTGCCCGTTGAGCACCGGGGTGTCCGGTCCGCACATCCCGCGCACGAACAGATACAGCACCCCGCCCAGATGCTGCTCGGGGTCGTAGCCGGGCAGCCGCCAGCGCAGGAACCGGTGCAGCACCGCGGTATACAGCAGCGCCTGCAGCGGGTAATCCGAATGCAGCATCGCGGCGGTGAGCCGATCGAACCCGTAGTCGGCGGCGGTGTCGCCGAGCCGGTTGGTCTTGTAGTCGACCACCAGGAAGCGCTGCTCGGGCACCCGCAGCACCACGTCGATCGACCCGGACAGATACCCGCGCAGCGGCTGGCCGCCCAGTGCCTCGGTGGCCAGCCGGTCGGCATAGGGGGCGAACGGGTCGTCGGGCCGCAGGTGCTCGTGCAACAGCAATCCCACCTCGGCCAGCCGCACGTCCGGCGCCGCGCCCCGAACATCCCCGCCGGCCAGCGGAATCTCGAAATCCAGCTCCCGCAACCGGTCCCGGGTGCCGATGTCGCGCAGTGTCAGCCCATCGGCCAGCGGCCCCAGCGGGGTGTCGTGCATGGGCACCAGGGCAGCTGCCAGCACTTCAGGGTCGGCCTCCACCGACCACCAGGCGGCGTGTTGACGCACGTGGGTTTCCAGTTCGGTTGCCAAGTCGGCCGCGAACGGATCGGCCGTCTCCAGTACGGCGTGCACCAGCGAGCCGAATGCCGCTCCGGCGGGCAGCTCGGCCATCGGCGAGACCAGCTCCGCCCCGACCGGCGGCGGCGCCACCGCCACCGGGACGTCGTCGGCCTCGTCGTCGCGGGCCGTCAGCTCCGGTTCGCTGTGCACCCCCAGCGCCCCGTCTTCCGAAGCGTGCCGGATCAGGCCCGAATACGAGGTGCGACGCCATCCGGTGTCGATGTGCCGGTGGAAGTGCCTCGCTTCCAAGTCATCCGGAGGCTGCGCCGGCGTGACCGGGGCTAACGGGGCGATCACCGACTCCTCGATGACCAGACCGCCGGCGGCCTCCCACTCCCGAAAACAGGCCAGGGCTTCGTCATCGGATGGTTTGGGCTCGCAGCGATCCGGCACCGGCGCCTCGCCGCGGCGCCGGCCACGCAGCAGCCGGGACAGTCCGCCGTTGGGCTCGTCGTAGGACGCCGCCCACCACGCCACCACCTGCGACTGCGCGCGGGTCAACGCCACATAGGCCAGCCGAATGTCATTGCGGGCGGCCTCGGCCAGGCTCAGCCGTTGCACGTCGGTGTGGTCGGAGCTGTCCGGTCCGCCGACGTGCCGGCAGCGGACGCCGGCTTCGTGGTAGAGCGGGATGGCCTCGTCGAACATGTGCCGATTGAATGCGAACGGCAGGTACACGATCGGGAACTGCAATCCCTTGGCTCCCCACACCGTCAGGATCTGCACGGCTGCGGCATCAGAGTCCAGTCGACGATTGTGCTGCCCGCCGCCGGTTCCTTCCGTGCACTGGCGGCGCAACCAGTCCCGCAACGCCGGCAGGCCCAGCCGGTCGCGGTGCGCGGCCTCATGCAGCAGCTGCGCTACGTGTGCCAGATCGGTCATGGTGCGTTCTCCGCCGTACTCGCCGAGCAGGCGGCGCTTCAGGCCGGCCAACTGCGCCGCCTCGAACACCGCAGCCGGACCGTGTAGCCGCAGCTCGTCGGCCCAGTCCCGCAACGTCGATGCCACCTTGTCGGTCAACGCGTCACCGCCGTCGGCCAGCGCGGCGGCGGTGTGGCCGAAGAACACCGTCGCCGCGGCGGCCCGCACCAGCCCACCGCGATGGGTTGCTTCGAACGCCTCCAGCAGACACAACCAGTCGGCGGCCGCGGCCGAGGAGAACACATCGGCGTCACCGGTGAACACCGCGGGAATCCCGGCTCGCAACAAGGCTTCTTGGCAGGCGGCCGCGTCCCTGCTGTTCTCGACGATCACCGCCACGTCGCCGGGGCTGATCGGCCGGCCGTCGAAGGTCGCGCCGCTGGCCCACAGGGCGGCGACGTCGGCGGCCAGATCATCGGGGATATGGCGGCGCAGCTTGGGCATCGGGGCGACACGGTCTGAGGCGACGCCGAAGGTCGCGCGGCCGACCACCCGCAGCCGGAACGGCGCCGTGCTGGGCGCACCGGCCAGCCGGGTACCGCCGACCGCGGCTTCGACGTTGTGGACCACGATCTGCGGATCACCCAGCGCCGCGCCGCCCATCACCGTCTGGAGCGCACCGACCAGCGCCGAGTCGCTGCGCCAGTTCACCGCCAGGGTGCGCTGCTGCCCAGCGGTGCGCGCCGCCTGCAGGTAGGTGTAGATGTCGCCGCCGCGGAACCCGTAGATCGCCTGCTTGGGGTCGCCGATCAGCACCACCGCCGAATGTCCGACGAAGCCGCGTTCGATCACCTGCCACTGGATCGGGTCGGTGTCCTGGAACTCGTCGACCATCACGATCGGCCAGCGCTGCCGCATTCGTTCACGGGCCGGCGAGTCTTCGGGTTCCAGCGCGTCCGCCAGCCGGCGCAGCAGGTCGTCGTACCCGAGCACCCCGAGCCGGCGTTTGCGCAGTTCCAACTCCGTGCACACCGCGTCGACGAAGCGCAGCCGCACCTCGGCCACCGTGCCCGGTTCGGGATCCTGCGGGCGCAGTTGGGCATACGGGTCGGAGACCACCACCCGCGCGAGTTTCAGTGCGTCGGCGTAACTCAGTGCCACCTCGTCGCGCTGAGTCCCGAAATTCGCCAGGTACAGGTCGTCGACGACCCGGATCACCAGATCGTCGAGGCTTTCCACCAACTCGACGCCGGCGCTGGTGTCACCGGCGATGCCGAGCGATTTGAGCACCAGATGACAGAACTGGTGGGTGGTGGCGATGGTCGCGGCGTCGAATCCGGCCAACGCATCACGCAGCCGGCGGCGGCGCAGCTCCCGCTCGTCTGCGCTGCCGCTGCACAGATGCGCGAGGAGATCATTGGGTTGCTGCGCGGCTGTGCCGTCGAGGGCGGCCAGCGTCTCCACCAGTTGGCGGCGCACCCGGTCACGCAGCTCCCGGGTGGCCGCCCGGCTGAAGGTGATCAGCAGCATCTCGTCCAGCGTGGCGTGCCCCTCGGCCAGATAGCGGGTCACCAGACCGGCCAGCGTGAACGTCTTACCGGTGCCGGCGCTGGCCTCCAGCACTGTGGTGGTCCCCGGGGCCGGCAGCGGGCCCAGCAGATCGAAGCGTTCCATCAGCGCGCCCGCCGTTCCGCGCGCAGCAGCGGCAGCCACAGTCTGGCCGCCAGCGCGCCTAGTCGGGTGTCCTCGCCGTCGATCTCCTCGCCCGGACGGGGCGGCCGTTGCAGCACGTCGAACGGTGCGCGTGGGCCCCAGACTCGGACGCTGGCGGGTTCGGCGTCCTCGCCGGGGTAGCGCTGGGTGGCCCATTTGCTGCTCGCATACCAGACCGGGTCGCGGCCGGCGTGACGCTTCTCAGCCCACGCGAACGACGTCTTGATCGGCAGCGGCAGCGGTTCGCAACGCCCGATGTCGTAGAGCCACAACAGCTCCCGCAACGTCTCGATCGGATTGGGGGGCGGCCCGAACAATCGCTGCAGGGCGCGTTCGCCGTCGCGGGCCCGGCCGATGCAGCGAGCGCTCCATTCGACGTCGGGACGCTGGGCGGCCAGCGCCACCAGCGGAATCCAGGCCTGCAACAGGTGGGTATCGCGCAGCTTGGAGTAGTTGACCGACACCGTGGCCGCATCGAACACCGGGGTGACGGTGCCGGTCAGCCGGCGCCCACCGCCGAGATCCAGATCGATGTCGTAGGTGGCCGGAGCACCCTGGCGATGCTCGCGCGCCGCGGCCGCTAACTGGACGACCCGGTCCCGGATCTGTTTGGCGGTGCGCCAGCCCAGTTGTCCGGGCGGCAGGCTGCCGCGCCGCCATTCGGCCGCGATGGCCTGGGCGGGGTCGATGCCCAGCAGCATGTCGTGCAGCATGCGATTGCCGACCGCCCATTCGCCGAGCGCGTCGATCTCGACGGGCATACCGTCCTCGACCTCGTCGACCTCCCACGGCAAGGTGTAGTTCAGCGCGCTGAAAAAGCCCTTGACCGGGTCCTTGAAGAACTTCAGCAGGTCGGTCAGCGCAACGTCTGCCGGTGGTGGGGGCGGCAGCGGGTCGGTGATGAACTGCTGCGCGTCTCGGCGGGTTCCGGCGGCGGTTCTGGCGGCCAGCGGCACGGTCGGGTCGAAGGTGAAGGGCACGTCGGGGATCAGCCGTCCGGGTTCGACGTTCTTGACGTCGAAGGGCTGCAGGGGATGCTGCACAACCAGGTGCTCGCGCACCGGCTGCGGCGTGGTCTGATCCAGGGCGTCGATCAACTCGGCCAGCGGGACGGCGGGCGGGCGTGCGTGCCCGCTGTGTTCGTCGGCGCCGGTGTAGGTGATCACCAGCTTGTCGGTGGCGGCGGTGATCGCATCCAGCAGCAATTGCCGGTCCTCGGAACGGATGTCACGTTCCCCGGTCATCGGGCGCCGCGCCAGCGCATCGTCACCGTCGGGCAGGTCCAGCCGGGGGAACACCCCGTCGTCCACGCCCAGCAGGCACACCACCCGGTGTGGCACCGAGCGCATCGGCACCATGGTGCACACCGTCAGCGTTCCGGTGCGGAAGTTGGCCCGGGTCGGGCGCCCGGCCAGGTGCCCGGCCATCAGCACCCGCACATCGGGCAGCCGCAGCGCGATATCGCTGCGGGCCGCGGCGTCCTCGAGTACCTGCGCCAACTCGCGCTGCAGATGCGCGCTCTGCCAGGCATCCGTGCCGGCATCGGCCAGTTCGGCGACCCCGTCGCGCAGCGCCGCGATCCACTCCGCCAGCGGGCGAGTGCCGTCCAGCTTGTCGACCGCCGACTGCAGCCGTGCGACGAACTCGGCCAGTTTCCCGGCCAGCTCCACCTGACTACTGCCGACGTCGTCGAGCGGCAGCGCGGTATCGAGCCAGGCCTGCGAATCGTCGGACATCGCCACCCCGGTCAGGATGCGGTCCAGCCCGAATCGCCAGGTGTTGTGCACGATGTGGGACAGCCCGTAGGCCTCGCGGGTGTGCGGATCGAAACCCCAGCGGATGTTGGCGGTACGCACCCAGGTGGTGATCTGGGCCAGATCGTTGTCGGTGAAGCCGAACCGCGCCCGCACCGGGTCGGTGTGGGCGAGATTGAGTACGGCGGTGGCAGTGGCGCGGCTGCCGGCGATCTCCAGCAGTTCGGCGGCCACCGCCAGCAGCGGATTGGTCTGGGTCAGTGCCCGGTCGGCGAGTTGCACCCGCAACCGGTGCGCCGGGTGGGTATCACCGGCCAGCTCGCCCAGACCGAAGTCGGCGACGATCAACGGCGCGTAGGTCTCGATGTCCGGGCACATCACCACGATGTCGCGGGGCTCCAGCGTCGGGTCGTCGTGCAGCAGCCCGAGCAGCACTTCGCGCAGCACGTCGACTTGGCGGGCCGGGCTGTGGCAGCTGTGCACCTGCACCGAGTGGTCGGATACCGTGTGGTTGCGGCCCTCGGGGCGCAGCGCGTTGGCGCCCAGATCGGATTGCAGCCAACCCAAGAGCGTGTCCGGTCGGGTTGCGGCACGCAGGTATTCATCGCTGTCGGGCGCGGCCGGTAGACCGCGTTGCAGTTCACGCAGATCGCGGCCCAGGGTCTCCAGCAGCGGATGGTGTGCACGGTGCTGGGTGTCGTCGTCGGTGCGCGGCACGGTGCCATGGACGTCGTCGAGTGAGCGCCACAGCGTGTCGGAGGGGTGCGGCAACCACAGGTGCAGGTCGTGATGGGCGGCCAGAGCATCCAGCAACTCGATGTCGGTGCACGCCAACCGGGTGTGCCCGAATAACGACAGCCGGGCCGGCAGCGTCGCGATCGGCGCCTGGCGCAGGCGCGCGACCGTATCGCGGTGCCGAACGTGCGGGGGATCGATACCGATGGCAGCCACCAGCGCCCGCCACAGCGGCGGCTGCCAGCCCAAGTCGTCGTGTAACGCGGCGCCGGCACCGTCGGTGGCCTGGCCGGCGCTCCAGTCGACGAGCAGCTGCGGCCGCTGGCGGGCGTACGAGGCGAACAATCCGGCCAGCCGGCGCGCCACCGCATAGCGTCGGCCGCGGCGCAGCTCACCCTCCGGGCTGGGGTCGGCGTGACCCAAATGTCTTGCCAGCGTTGCGCACCACGGCTCATCGAGGCTCGCATCGATCACCGTCAACAGCGGCCAGGTCATGGCGTCAGGCGACCACGGGTCCTCGTCGCCGGCACCGATGATCTCGGCGATCAACGAGGTCGGGCTGCGAAAATCCACGCCCGCGCACACTCCGTCGCCCCCGGAACCGGCACCCAGCACGTGCGACAGGCGCTGGGACAGCCAGCGCTCCACCCCGCGCGCCGGCACCAGCACCAGCTCCTGGGCGAACGGGTCGGCCGGCGGCGTCGCCAACAGCGCACCGAGGCCGTCGGCGAGGACGTCGGTGCGCTCGGCGCGGTGCAGGTGCAGTCCCATCGCGGCCACCCTAAACCGCGGCCCCGACGCGTGGGCTGAACCATCGGCCGGTCGCGATCGTGGTGCCTTACATGAGGATCTACACGCTGATACTGGCCGCCGTCGCCGCACTGCTTGTCGGGCTGGCCGGCCCACCGGCTGCGACGGCCGCAGATGATCGGTTGCAGTTCACCACCACGACTATTGACGGGACCCCGTTCAATGGCGCCAGCCTGCAGGGCAAACCCGCGGTGCTGTGGTTCTGGAGGCCGAGTTGTCCGTTCTGCAACGCCGAGGCGCCGTCGGTGAGCCAGGTCGCGGCCGCCAACCCGCGGGTGAGGTTCATCGGCGTGGCGGGGCGCTCCGATGTGGCGTCGATGCGGGACTTTGCGGCCAAGTACCACCTGAACTTCACCAACCTCAACGACGCCGACGGCTCGATCTGGGCGCGATTCGGGGTGCCGTGGCAGCCCGCCTACGTGTTCGAGCGCTCCGATGGCACCTCGACATTCGTGAACAACCCGACTTCGGCGATGTCACAACAGGAGTTGTCCGACCGGGTCGCGGCGCTGACGTAGGTGAACCAGAACCTGCCGGGACTGGCCTTCGCCGCCGGCCTGGTGGCGGCCCTGAATCCGTGTGGGTTCGCGCTGCTGCCCGCCTACCTGGCGTTGGTGGTGCGCGGTGAGCGGGCCGGCGGGTCGGGCGCGGTGGGCCGGGCGTTGGCGGCCACCGCCGCGATGACCCTGGGCTTTCTGGCGGTGTTCGGCGCCTTTGGGCTGCTCACCGTCACGGTGGCCACCAGGGTGGAGCGCTACCTGCCCTACGCCACAGTGGTGATCGGCATCGTGCTGGTCGTGCTGGGTGGTTGGCTGCTGGCGGGCCGCCGGCTGGCGGTCGGCTCGTTCGGTGGGCGATGGGCGCCCACCGCCCGAATCGGGTCGATGCTCGGCTACGGGGTGGGTTACGCCTGCGCCTCGCTGGGCTGCACGATCGGTCCGTTTCTGGCGGTCACCGGGGCGGCACTGCGCGGTGGCCACGACGCCGTGCTGGCCTATCTGGCGTATGCGGCGGGGTTCGGACTACTGGTCGGGGTATTGGCGATCGCGGTGGCGCTGGCCCGCTCCGCACTGATCGATCGGATACGCCGAATCACCCGCTACGCCAGCCGGATCAGCGGCGCGCTGCTGGTGGCCGTGGGACTCTACGTCGGCTACTACGGCTACCACGAAGTTCGCCTGTTCGAGAGCGACGTCAGCGCGAGCGATCCGGTGCTGGCCGCGGCCGGACGGCTACAGGGCACGCTGGCCGGGTGGGTGCACCAGCACGGGGCCTGGCCATGGTTGGTGGTGTTGGCGATCTTCCTGCTGGGAGCGGCGCTGCGTGCTCGACGTCCCGGTCGTTGACACCACGCCCGCCCGGCGCCCTCGTAGGCTGGAAACCGTGAAAGCCGTCAGCTGCACTAACAGCGAACTCGAGGTCGTCGACCTACCGACTCCGACCCCGGCCAGAGGCCAGCTGCTCATCGACGTGCTGCGGTGCGGCATCTGCGGATCGGATCTGCACGCTCGCCAGCACTGCGACGAGGTCGCCGATGTCATGGCCTTGACCGGATACGACGGCTTCATGCGCTCGGATCAGCGGGTGGTGCTCGGGCACGAAGTCTGCGGCGAAGTACTCGACCACGGCCCCCGCACCCGCAAGGCGCCGCGCCCGGGCACCCGGGTGGTCGCACTGCCGCTGTTGCGGCGCGGCGATGCTGTCCACGCGGTGGGGCTGTCGGAATCGGCGCCGGGAGGCTACGCCGAGCAGATGCTCGTCGAGCAGTCGCTGACTCTGCCGGTTCCCAACGGGCTGTCGGCGGAGGCGGCCGCGCTCACCGAGCCGATGGCGGTGGCCTGGCATGCCGTGCGGCGCGGCGAGGTGCGCAAGCGAGACGTGGCGATCGTGATCGGCTGTGGACCGATCGGCCTGGCGGTGGTGTGCATGCTCAAGGCGCGTGGCGTGCGCACGGTGATCGCCAGCGACTTCTCACCCGGCCGCCGCGCGTTGGCCACGCGGTGCGGCGCCGACATCGTTGTCGACCCGGCACAGGACTCGCCGTATGCCGCGGCGGCCGGTCACGGTCACCTGGAGAAGGCGCCGGATGCGCTGGGCCTGGCGGTGGGCACGGTCGAAAAGCTGTACAAGGCACGGCTGCCCTGGTGGCATGTCTGGCGGGCCGCCGAAGCCGTCGGCGCCGCCACGCCCAACCGTCCGGTGATCTTCGAGTGCGTAGGGGTGCCCGGTGTCATCGACGGCGTCATCGCCGGCGCTCCACTGTTCTCCCGGGTGGTGGTGGTCGGGGTCTGCATGGGAACCGACGCGATCCGGCCCGCGATCGCGATCAACAAGGAAACCGACCTTCGGTTCGTATTGGGCTACACACCAATGGAATTCCGCGACACCCTGCACATGATCGCCGAGGGCAAGGTCGACGTTTCGCCGCTGATCACCGGCACGGTCGGACTGGGCGGGGTGGCGGACGCGTTCGACGTGCTGGGCGACCCGGCCCAGCACGCCAAGATCCTGATCGATCCCAAGAGCCCGGTGCAGGAGGTCGACGCGTGACGGCGAGCATCAAGCGCATCGCGATCAGCACTGGTGGCGGTGACGCACCCGGCCTGAACGCCGTCATCTACGCCGCCACCCTGGCCGGCCGAAGCCGGGGCTGGGATGTGGTCGGGATCCGCGACGGCTACAACGGGCTGCTGCTGGGTGAGGACTACCCCGACGGCGGGCTGATCGAGCTGACCCGTGACCGGGTGCGCGGCATCATCCACCAGGGCGGCACCATCCTGGGCAGCACCAATCGCGGCAATCCGATCGCCTACCCGGTGCAGCAGCCTGATGGCAGCTGGAATGAACAGGACCGTACCGACGAGGTGCTGCAGCGCATCGCGCAGCACGAGATCGATGCGTTGATCACCATCGGCGGCGACGGCTCCCTGGCGATCGGCCACCACCTGCATGAGGCCGGGCTGCGGCTGGTCGGCGTACCCAAGACCATCGACAACGATCTGGAGTGCACCGCGGCGACGTTCGGATTCGACAGCGCGGTCGACTTCGCCTCGGAGTGCATCGATCGGTTGTTTCCCACCGCGACCTCGCACAGCCGCATCATCGTGGTGGAGGTGATGGGCCGCTACGCCGGCTGGATCGCGCTGCACGCCGGGCTGGCGTCCGGGGTGCATGCCATCTTGCTCCCGGAGTTCCCGTATCGGCTCGAGCCGGTGGCCGAGCTGATCAACGAACGCGCACAACGCGGTTCGACGTACTCCATTGTCTGTGTCGCCGAAGGCGCCAAACCGGTGGATGGCGAACTCACCGTGGCGGGCAAGGCGGTGGGCCAGGCTGAACGCCTGGGCGGCGTGGGCGCCAAAGTTGCCGCCGAACTCGAGGCGCTCACCGGGCGCGAGTCTCGCGCCGTCGTGCTCGGGCACCTGTTGCGTGGCGGCTCGCCCTCGTCGGTGGACCGGCTGCTGGGGCTTCGGTTCGGCGCTGCCGCGGTGCGGGCCCTCGACGAGGGGCACAGCGGGGTGATGGTGGCACTCAACCCGCCGACGGTGGATTACGTGCCCTTGGCGCAGGCCACCCGCCGACAGAAGACCGTGCCGCTGGACTGTGACTCGATCCAGACCGCCCGAGACCTGGGTATCAGGTTCGGCGACGAGGGCCTCCGCCATGACTGAGGCGCCACACCGTCGCGGCGACTACGGCATCGACGGGTCGTTTCACCGGGTCTCGCTCGGCGGGCAGCTCGCCGCCCTGGCGATCGGGTGCGCTGCGCTGGCGATCTACGGCGGCTTCGCCCTGGCT
This sequence comes from Mycobacterium sp. SMC-14, assembly GCF_046250075.1. Classification (NCBI taxonomy): domain Bacteria; kingdom Bacillati; phylum Actinomycetota; class Actinomycetes; order Mycobacteriales; family Mycobacteriaceae; genus Mycobacterium; species Mycobacterium sp. SMC-14. The sequence goes on from NZ_CP176429.1 coordinate 715,509, forward strand.
CGCGGTCCACAGTGGGCCGGGGCGGTGGCATTGGTCCTCGACGCCGGCATCCTGGCCCAGGTTGGGCTGTTCTGGCACGCGACGCGGTCCGGCAAGTTCGCGGTGTGGGACGACGTCCTGGACGGGTTGCGGCTGCGCGGCGACGAAACGGTGCTGGACATGGGATGTGGGCGAGGTGCGGTGTTGATCGCCGCAGCCAAACGGCTGCCCGACGGGCGGGCGATCGGAGTCGACCTGTGGCAGGCCGACCAGACCGACAACTCGGCTGATGCCACCCTGTCCAACGCCGCACTGGAAGGCGTCGCCGACCGGATCGAGGTGCGCACCGGCGACATGACCGCGCTGCCGCTTCCCGACGCCAGCGTCGACGTGGTGGTGTCCAACCTGGCGATCCACAACATCGGGTCCCGCGAGGGCCGCCGGCGTGCGCTGGCCGAGGCGGCCCGGGTGCTGCGGCCCGGCGGCCGGTTGGCCATCGCCGACCTGTGGGAGATCCGCCACCACGCCGCCCAACTGCGTGAAATCGGTTGGCGTGACGTGACGTGGCGCAACCTGGGTTGGCGAATGTGGTATGGCGGGCCGTGGGCATCGACCCGGCTGGTCACCGCAACGAAACCCGGCTGAGCCCGGGCTTGGTCACGTCCGTCTCACGCGCCACGCGGGGGCGGCGGTGTGGTGTGTGCCCGCCTCTGAGCGACAAGTGGCGTTATGTCAGGCCGTGGCAGGGGTACTGGCGGGAAATTGGTCGCCGGCGAGCCAAGACATGAGTTGACATAACCGACGTTGTCGCTCAGAGGCGGGCACACGTCCACATCCTCCCGGGCTGTGACAGCTGGGACAGCTGGGGCGGTGCGGTCACGCCGCGCTAATACGCGGGATCAGTACGCGACGGTAAATCCTTGCCGCAGAACCAGATCCGCGGTCACATCGGGGCGTTCCGCGAGAGGCCAGCACTCGACGGCGAATGCCTCGACATCGAAGAACGCGTAGTTGACCGACGTCTCGGGAGTGGTGCGCGAGCGGTAGACGATCGCGTCCGGGCACTCGTCGGGCTCGGGCCACCAGCGCCGTACGGCATCTGCCAGGTGCTGGCAGGTGGCCCACACCGCGTCGTGCTGGCCGGTGCTGATCTGGTCGTCGACGCCGAGCGCATCCAGGTTGCGCTCGGTGCGCAGATCGAGCACTCGCAGGTGGCGGGCAGCGGACAGGCGCACCAGGTGGTGACGGGCGTGATCGCCGGGGATCATCAGCCCGGTCAGTCGGTAGCGTTCTCGGAACGCGCCGACGAGATCGGTTGCCGCGTAACGGGTACGGAACCCGCCCGATGGCGGGTCGAAGCGATAACGTGGTTGGTCGAACCCGTCCCAGGTCCACTGGTCGGGCTGCTCGGCGTCCAGGCGCCACAGCTGTGTTCCGGCGGCGATCCGGCGGCGGCGCAGTCCACTGGGCCGGGCATCGGGCAGCGGCGCCCGATATCCGGCGGGGAGGTCAGGCACCGAGCGAGATGAGCAGGCGACGCGCGGCCGGCGCGGTCTCGCTGTGGCGCAGCGCCTCGGCGATCGAGACGCCGCCCAACTCGTCATGAGTGAGCCGCATGATGCGGTCGGCGGCCAGCGGGTCGGTGGTGAACCGGCACAGCAGTTCCAGGATCTCGGGCAGCTCGGGGCGCAGCCGGGCGTCGTCGAATTGCCAGGCCGGGAACCAGGTCTGGTTGCCCACGGCCGCGCCGATGAGCTTGCCTCGGCTGCGCAACCGGTGCACCGCCTGGGGCGTGCCCAGTCGCAGGAGGTCTTGGACCTTCGGGGTGGGCAGCGCTCCGGCGACGAAGTCGTCGACGAGGGCAGCGCGGCGCTGATCGTTCAGGGCGTGGGCGGCGATGCGCTCCAACGTGCCCTGCGGTGCGGTGGGTGCCTCTAGCAGCGCGTCGAGGACAAGGGCGAACCCGGCGTCGGCGCGGGCGCGTTCGGCGACCTGACGGGCGATCGGGGCGACGGCGATGGGCATGCGCTCGATACTACTCGCCGCGGCCTAGGATTGAAACAATCGAAACAATTATTCGGGAGTGGGCCCGCGCCGGCGTCTCAGCGCGCGCCAGCCCAGTGCGCCGGCCGTCAGCGCGACGAGCGCGCCCAGCAGCGGCCACACGCCCAGCGTGTCGACCCGATCGGCGAACCAGGACTGCACTGCTCCCGCCGCACCGATCACCGGATCATCGGCGTCTCCCTCGGCGAAGTACAGCCGGATCTCGTAGTAGCCGTAGTAGCTGACGTACAACCCGGTCAGCAACACGATCAACCCCGCGATCCGTCCCACATACGGCAGCACCCGCCGCAACGCCGAGCTGGCAGCAGAGCCCGCCAACGCCACCGCCAGCGCGGCAACGCCCACGGTGATGCTCATGCCGGCCGCGTAGGCGACGAACGCCAGCACGCCGGACATCGTCGAGCCCTGCCGGAAGGTCGTGCTGATCACCGCCAGAAACGGCGCGATCGTGCAAGACAGGGATGCCACGGCATAGCCGACGCCGTAGCCGTACATCGATCCCAGGCGCGCCGTGGGTGTGCCGCCCGCCGTGTTGGGCAGTAGCACGGCGATGTCGCGGCCGGACACCAGCCAGGCGCCCATCGCCAGCAGTGCCACGCCGATCACCACGGTGGCGAACGGCAGATACCTCTGCGCCGAAGCGATCAACGGTGAGACGGCCAGTCCGAAGATCCCGAACACCGTCAGGAATCCGGTCGCCATGACCACGGTCGCCACGGCTGCCCGGGTCAGCGCGACCGGGCGTGAGGTGTCCCGGCTGGCGGCGATCACCAGGCCCAGATAGCCGGGCAGAAACGCGAATCCGCAGGGGTTCAATGCCGCAACCAGCCCCGCTCCCAGGGCGAAACTGAGTGAGGCGGTGTCGATCACGAACCCGTCAGGGCCTGCAGTCGCCTGTTCAGCTCGGCCTCGGCCAGCGAGCCCGTCACCACTTCGACCCGTCCGTCCGACTTGATGAAGGCGTACGCGGGTTGTCGGGTCACGCCGAACCGGGACCACACCACGGCGTCGGTGTCGGCCAACTCGGTGAACTCGTCGACGCCGTACTTGGCGGCGAATGCCCGCAACGCGTCCAGCCGGTCCTGTGCGCCAACGCCGACGAACGTCACCTTGGGGTGTGCGGCGGCCAGCCGGGCGACCATCGGTGCGTCGCGCTGGCAGAGTGGACACCAGGGCGCCCAGAACCACAACACGGCCGGCCTGCCGACCAGGCTCGCACCGGAAAACGGTCGGCCGTCGAGGGTTTGGGCAGCGAAATCGAGTTGGGCGTTCTCGGCCCGGGTTTGCGACCCGCAGCCGAAGATCAGTACGGCTATCGCCGCCACAGCCATGAGCAGTACGGCCGATCGGCGACGCCCAGGGGCCTTGTCATGCGGCATACCGGCGAGTATGCCACCGGATCCTGCGAGGCTAAGGTTCTGCCATGGCACGCGGAAGCCTGGAGCACACCGCCGACATCGCTGCGCCGCCGGACACCGTGGCGGCGTTTCTGGCCGACCTGGTGAACTACGAAGCCCTGCATCCGATGCTGGTGGACGTGCGGCAGATCCCGGGCGGCGCCGACGGAATGACCCGGTACCTGGCCCCGCATCGCATGCGCCTGTACGGAATACCGATCCGGTTCACCTGCCGGGTGGAACTGCGTACTTGCGCACCCGGCGAGATCCAGACCCACACCCTGCAGCGGCCCGGTATCGAGATGTGGTCCACCATGACGGTTCGCCCCCATGCCGGCGGCACCAGGCTGCACGAGCACGTCGACATCAGCGCGCCACGGATGTTGATGAAGACCGTGCTGCGCGACGGCGGCAGCTCGCACGCCGCGATGTGGGACAACCTGCGTCGCTATTTCGAAGCGTGACCAAGCCGGGCATGCTGGAAGCCATGAACCGAAGCCAGATCACCGAGCAGATCATCGCCGCCCGCCTCGCCAAGGGGCTGACCTGGCAGGAGTTGGCCGACGCAATCGACAAGCCGGTCGTGTGGACCACCTCGGCACTGCTGGGCCAGCATCCCATTCCCGCCGAGTCGGGCACGGTCCTGGCCGGCCTGCTCGGACTGGACCCGGCGGTGGTGCCGGTGCTGGCCGCGGTACCGATGCGCGGCGGGCTCGCCGCGCCTCCCACCGACCCGACCATCTACCGGCTCTACGAAGCGGTGGGCGTCTACGGCCCGGCGATCAAGGAGCTGATCCACGAGCAGTTCGGCGACGGCATCATGAGCGCCATCAACTTCAGCATGGACGTCGAGCGCAAACCCCATCCGGGCGGTGACCGGGTGGTGATCACCTTCGACGGTAAATTCCTTCCCTACGAATGGAACTCAGCGGACTGAGCGCCAATCGATGGCCACTCGTGGAGCGCGCGACACCCCGCCACTGACCGCCGACCTGGTGCTGTCCGGCGGGGGAGTGCGCTTCGTCGGGCTGGTCGGAGCGGTGGTCGCCCTGATGGACGCCGGCTATTCGGTGCAGCGCATCTCCGGGGTGTCCGGCGGCTCGGTGGTGGGCACGATTCTGGCCGCTGCCGCCCAGGGCGACCAGCTGACCGCGGCGCAGGTGAAGGATCTGGCCCTGTCGGTTCCGCTGCATACCTGGCGCGACGCGGCGCCCATCCCGCTGGTCGGGCCGGTGTGGGGGTTCCTGCGCGACAGTGCGCTCTACCGCGGCGACGTCGCGCACGATTGGATCCGCAGTGAGCTGGCGAATCTGGGGGTGAGCACCTGGGGAGATCTGGCCTACCACGCCGACAACCTGATGCCCGAGCGTCGCTACCGCGCCGTGGTCACCGTCACCGATGTGACGACCGGGCAGCTGGTGCGGCTGCCGTGGGACTACCGGCGGGTGTACGGGCTCGATCCCGACGAGCAGTCCGTCGCCGATGCGGTGCGCGCCTCGATGGCCGTCCCGTTCTTCTACCGTCCGGTGACGCTGACCAGCGCCGGCGGGCTGCGATCCACCCTGGTCGACGGTGGAGTGCTGTCGAACTTCCCGATCTACACCTTCGACCGGCTCGACGGCCGGGCGCCGCTATGGCCCACGTTCGGGGTCACGGTCGTCCCGGAGATGTCCGACGGCATCGGTGCCATGGTCCCGGTGTTGCGGCCGCTGCGGCTGTTCGGACAGTCACTGCTGCTGGAGAACCTGATCAGCACCATGCTGGTCGGCCACGACCAGACCTACCTGAACCAGCCGTGGGTCAGTGTGCGCGCGATCAAGGTCAACTCCACCGATGTCAGCGTGCTGGACTTCGGCATCTCCCGTGACCGGCTCGAGAAGCTCTACGACAACGGCTACACCGCCGCGAGCGAGTTCCTGTCGACCTGGGACTGGGCGGCCTATCTGCGGCGCTTCCGGGCGTCGCACTACCCAAGCACAGCCGGAACCGACTGATACCGGGTTTGTGCGGCGGTTCCAGCTTCGCTGAACCTCCGGGTTCAGGTGCGGTGCTTGCCCAACTCGGCGCTGGCGTCGCCCAGCCGCACGGTGATGTCGGTGTTGCCGGAAGCCTCCAGCTGCTCGCGACCGCGCAACCGGTCCTGGATCTCGCGGGCCGCCCCGTTGATCCGCTCGATCTCGCCGCGGAACACGTCCGGGCGGGTCTCTTTGCTGGCGTAGTGGAAGTAGCTGAGCAGACTGCGCAGCAGCTCCAGCTTCTGCTTCTCCCGCTTGGCCAGGTCGTGCGTCGTCATCAACTCGACCCGCCGCACCGGGGGCAGGTCTTTCCAGTCGAGCGCCACCTTGTTCTCGTACCGAGGTTGTTTGCCGCGCCGCCCGAACCAGCCCTTCGGCTCGTCGGGGCTGTTGGCGTAGCTGACCGTCCCGGTGAACCGCGACTCGATGCCCTCGCCGAGCTCGGCCCGATCGATCGCCGAGTCCCATACGGTGCGCCACTCCTGGTTGGGCGCCAGCACCGTCAGTTCCTCGGGCAGCTGCAGCGCGACCACGTCGGCGTAGCCGTCCGAGGCGGTTTCGTAGCGCGCCACGGTGGGGGGCTGGTCGAACGAAAACCGGATGTCATAGGCGGCGGTCTTGCCGAAGTTGCGGACCACCAGCTCGATGACGTGCCAGTCGGCGGCGTGCGGCTCCATGAACATCGCCACGTGCGGGCGGGTCTGCTCGGCGGCCAGCCGGCGGTTGCGCTGCAGTTGACGGTTCAAATAGAACAGTGCCAGCACGGTGATACCGATGGCCAGCCATGCGGCCCAAGCCAGCCAGGCATCCGCGCCCGCGTGCGCGACGTCGTACAAGCGGTCCTCAACTGATCCCATCAGCTATCCCCTCATCCGCCCATCAGCATGCGCCACCGGTCCAGACTTGCGGCGCTGAATACGTAGTTGGATCGCTTGACTTCGGAAAGTGCCGCGCTCGGGTCCGCCGAATACCAGTGGCCGGGGAACACCGTCGGGTCGCCCGGTAGTGCGGCCAACTGCTGCAGGCTGCGGTACATCTCGTCGGAATCGCCGCCCGGGAAATCGGTTCGGCCGCAGCCCTCCAGGAACAAGGTGTCGCCGGCGACCAACCGACCGTCCAGCAGGAAACACTGGCTGCCCGGGGTGTGACCGGGCGTGTGCAGCAGCTCGATGTCGATGTCACCGACGCTGACCCTGTCGCCGTGATCGTGCGCAGTCAGGTCCGTCATCGGAATGTCAGTCACCCGTGAAACCCACTGTGCCTCATGGGTATTCACGTGCACCGGAACGCTGACTCGCTCCAGTAGCTCGGCGAGCCCCTTGAGCTCGAAGCCCATCATCTTGCCGCCGACGTGATCGGGGTGGTGATGGGTGACCAGCACCCCGGACAGTCGCATACCGTCGGCCTCGAGCGCGTCCAGCAGATCACCGGCGGCGTAGGCCGGGTCGACCACTACGGCGTCGCCGGTCTGCCGGTCGCCGATGAGGTAGGCGAAGTTGCGCATCTGGGCGGCCATCGGGTCGCCGGCCGCGAAATCGCGTCCAGAGAGCAGCTGGCGGAAATACAGCCGGTCGGATTCGGGCACGCCCTCCAGCCTAAAGCAGCGGCGATTGCAAGCGCGGCGAAGCCGGGCGGCGCAGGTCGTCGACGCGTAGCCGCCCTTAAGTCAGCAGGCTCTGGCCAGCGTCTGTCGTCGCGGTTTGGTGACCTCGTGGGCGAGGTTGTAACCTTCTACAGGCTTGCAGCGCCCAACGGGTCGCTGTAGGTGAAGGCCCCCTTAGCTCAGTCGGCAGAGCGTTTCCATGGTAAGGAAAAGGTCAACGGTTCGATTCCGTTAGGGGGCTCGGTGGACGCCAGTCGGTGCGCCGACTAGCGCCGATCGGGGCGGTGTAGCTCAGCTGGTTAGAGCGCACGACTCATAATCGTGAGGTCGGGAGATCGAGCCTCCCCACCGCTACTGCAAGCAATACAACATGTGAAGAAGGACAACAGACGTGGCCTCCAGTACTGATGTGCGGCCGAAGATCACCTTGGCCTGTGAGGTGTGCAAGCACCGCAACTACATCACCAAGAAGAACCGCCGTAACGACCCCGACCGGCTGGAGCTGAAGAAATTCTGCCCCAACTGCGGCAAGCACGAGTCGCACCGCGAATCTCGCTAAGGTAGGCCGACCGTGTCGTTGGCCGACCGCCTCGCCGGGGCGCACTACCGCTATCCCGACCACTACGACGTGGAACGGGAGAAAATCCGCGAGTACACGCGCGCGGTCAAGGCGATGGACCCGGCAAGCCTCGATCTGCGGGCGGCAGCTGACCTCGGCTACGACGGGCTGGCGGCCCCTCTGACCTTCATCTCGGTGTTCGGGCACATGGCGATATCGGGTTTCTTCGAACATTGCGGTGTCACCACCGACGACGCTCAGATCGTCCAGGTCGACCAGAAGATCGAGTTTCACCGGGCGATCAAGGAAGGCGACCGACTCTACTGCGATGTGTCGGTGGAATCCGTTCGCCGTGCACACGGCACCGACATCATCGTGACCCAGCAGGTGGTCACCAACCACGCCGGTGAAATCGTGCAGAAGACATATACGACGTTGGCGGGCCGCGCCGGCGAGGGAGATAAGGGTTTCACCGATGGCGTTGCGTGAGTTCAGTTCGGTCAAGGTCGGCGATCAGCTGCCCGAGCGGGTCATTCCGCTGTCGCGGCAGGATCTGGTGAACTACGCCGGTGTGTCCGGCGACCTGAACCCGATCCACTGGGACGACGAGATCGCCCAGCAGGTCGGTCTGGACACCGCGATCGCCCACGGCATGCTGACCATGGGGCTCGGTGGCGGCTACGTCACGGGCTGGGTCGGTGACCCGGGCGCGGTGACCGAATACAACGTGCGCTTCACCGCCGTGGTGCCGGTGCCCAACGATGGCAAGGGCGCTGAGATCACCTTCAGCGGTCGGGTGAAATCTGTCGACTCCGAATCGAAGACGGTGACCATTGCGCTCACCGCCACCACCGGTGGCAAGAAGATCTTCGGACGGGCGGTCGCTTCCGCCAAGCTGGCCTAGGGGCGCGCAGCGATGGCGATCAAAACTGATATCCGGGGCATGATCTGGCGCTACCCCGAGTCTTTCGTGGTGGGCCGCGAGAAGATCCGCGAGTTCGCCCGGTCTATCAAGGCTGAGGACTCCGCCTGCTTCGACGAGGCGGAGGCGGCCAAGCTGGGCCACGACTCGCTGGTGGCGCCGCTGACCTTCGTGGCGATTCTGGCGAAGCTGGTGCAGTCCGACTTCTTCCGCCACGTCGACACCGGCTACACCACCATGCAGATGGTCCAGGTGGACCAGGGCTTCAAATACATCAAGCCGATCAAGGCCGGCGACACGCTTTACGCCCGGATGGAGATCGCCTCGGTGGTCGAGCGTTTCGGTGCTGACATCGTGACGACCCGCAATATCTTGACCAACCAGCATGGCGATGTGGTGCTCGAAGCGTTCACGACGATGATGGGTCACGACGGCGACGATTCGGTGAACCTTCGGTGGGACGCCGAATCCGGTCAGGTCGTCCGAACAGCCTGATTAGTAACTGGCCGTTGCGGCGAGGTACACTGGGACCTCGGGGTTTTCCCAGCATTAGCGCGCTTTCCGTGAGGCGAACGGGGGGCGCGCGAATTGTGTGAGCCGGCGACGGCGCACAGGTGAAGCTCCCGGACCCGCAGGTTGGTGCGCCAACCGCGAAGGGGCGTAGCTCAACTGGCAGAGCAGCGGTCTCCAAAACCGCAGGTTGCAGGTTCAAGTCCTGTCGCCCCTGCTGACGTGCCATGGTGGACACTGGACACCATGCGCGGAACGGCAACGAGGTAAGCGCGAACAACGAAGGAGCATGCGGTGACCGACGAGCTCGACCGTCCCGACGCCGCAGCCGACGGCGACAGCGATGCCGAATCCGGCCGCAGCAGTCGCACGGCCGTGGTGAGCAGGCAGGTCGGCGACCCGCTGCGACCTACCGGCAAGCGTTCGCGTCGTGGTGCAGGCGATGGTGGCGACGACGTGGAATCCACGGCTACCGAATTGGACGCCGACGACGCCGCGAAGGCCAAGAAGAAGAAGGCGAAGAAGAAGGCGGAAGGGCCCTCGCGCAACCCGTTCGTCTTCGTTCTGAACTTCCTCAAGCAGGTCGTCGGCGAACTTCGCAAGGTGATCTGGCCGAACCGCAAGCAGATGGTCACCTACACCGCGGTGGTGCTGGCCTTCCTGGTCTTCATGGTGGCGTTGGTCGCCGGGGCAGACTACGGATGGGCCCGGCTCGTGCTGCTGGTGTTCGGCGAGTGAAGTTATAGGAAGGACTGACAACCGTGACTACCTTCGACGGCGATACGCCTGCGGGCGAGCCGGTCGACGTGGCGGAGACCACCGAGGGTCCCGCTGAGGACTCCGCGGTGGAGGCCACCGAGTCTGCCGAGGCTGAGGCCACTGAGGCCCCCGAGGCTCCCGAGTCTGGGGCCACCGAGTCCGCCGAGGCGGCCCAGGACGAGTCGGCCGAGGAACTCGACCCAGCGGTGGCGCTGAAAGCCGAACTGCGCTCCAAGCCGGGCGACTGGTACGTCATCCACTCCTACGCCGGCTACGAGAACAAGGTGAAAGCCAACCTCGAAACCCGCGTGCAGAACCTTGACGTCGGCGACTACATCTTCCAGGTGGAGGTTCCCACCGAAGAGGTCACCGAGATCAAGAACGGCCAGCGCAAGCAGGTCAACCGCAAGGTGCTGCCGGGCTACATCCTGGTTCGGATGGACCTCACCGACGATTCCTGGTCGGCGGTGCGCAACACCCCCGGTGTGACCGGGTTCGTCGGCGCCACCTCGCGGCCGACCTCGCTCCCGCTGGACGACGTGGTCAAGTTCCTGCTGCCGCAGGGCGCGGCCAAGAAGCAAGCCCGGGGCGGAGCGGGTGCGGTGAGCACCGCTGCAAGCGAAGGCGGTCTGGAGCGGCCGATCATCGAGGTCGACTACGAGGTCGGCGAGTCGGTCACCGTCATGGACGGTCCGTTCGCCACGCTGCCCGCCTCGATCAGCGAGGTCAACGCCGAACAGCAGAAGCTCAAGGTGTTGGTGTCCATCTTCGGTCGCGAGACACCAGTGGAACTGGCCTTTAACCAGGTCTCGAAGATTTAGTACGTAGGAAAGGAAACACCCCCTCATGGCCCCGAAGAAGAAGGTCGCCGGGCTGATCAAGCTTCAGATCAAGGCTGGCGAGGCCAACCCCGCGCCGCCGGTCGGACCCGCGCTTGGTCAGCACGGCGTGAACATCATGGAGTTCTGCAAGGCGTACAACGCCGCGACGGAGAGCCAGCGCGGCAACGTCATCCCCGTGGAGATCACCGTCTACGAGGACCGCAGCTTCACCTTTGCGCTCAAGACCCCGCCCGCGGCGCGGCTGCTGCTCAAGGCCGCCGGTATCGCCAAGGGCTCGGCTGAACCGCACAAGACCAAGGTCGCCAAGGTGTCCTGGGACCAGGTGCGCGAGATCGCCGAGACCAAGAAGGCCGACCTCAACGCCAACGACATTGAGGCCGGAGCCAAGATCATCGCCGGTACCGCCCGCTCCATGGGCATCACCGTCGAGTAGTTAGCAGCACCCGTGGGAGGGCCAGCTTCGGCCCGACTTTCACCACGACCAACCATCTGAGATTGGATAACCCATGAGCAAGACCAGCAAGGCCTACCGCGCTGCCGCCGAGAAGGTGGACCGCGACAACCTCTACACCCCGCTGGCCGCCGCCAAGCTGGCCAAGGAGACGTCGTCGACCAAGCAGGACGCCACCGTCGAGGTGGCCATCCGGCTCGGCGTCGACCCGCGTAAGGCCGACCAGATGGTCCGCGGCACCGTCAACCTGCCGCACGGCACCGGCAAGACCGCCCGCGTGGCGGTGTTCGCGGTCGGTGAGAAGGCCGAGCAGGCCATCGCCGCGGGAGCTGATGTTGTCGGTAGCGACGACCTCATTGAGCGGATACAAGGTGGTTTTCTAGACTTCGACGCCGCGATCGCCACCCCGGACCAGATGGCCAAGGTGGGCCGCATCGCCCGCGTGCTGGGCCCGCGTGGCCTGATGCCCAACCCCAAGACCGGCACCGTCACCCCGGACGTCGCCAAGGCCGTCGCCGACATCAAGGGCGGCAAGATCAACTTCCGTGTCGACAAGCAGGCCAACCTGCACTTCGTGATCGGCAAGGCGTCGTTCGAAGAGGCGAAGCTGGCGGAGAACTACGGCGCCGCCCTCGACGAGGTGCTGCGGCTCAAGCCGTCGTCGTCCAAGGGCCGCTACCTCAAGAAGGTCACCATTTCGACGACCACCGGCCCCGGCATTCCGGTGGACCCGGCCGTCACCCGCAACTTCGCGGCCGAATAAGACATACCGAAAAGCCCCCGCACGCTAGCGCGTGACGGGGGCTTTTCGCTGTGACCGTGGGGGTCTAGTCAGCTTGTTTGGCGTAGCTGACCAGGCTGACGTCCAGCGCCTCGTCGGTGAAGTAGTACTCGCAGCCGCGCAGGTACTTCATGTAGCGCTCGTAGACCTCTTCGGACTGGATCGCGACGGCGTCGGCGTGGTGGGCCTCCAGTGCGTCGCCCCAGATCCTGAGCGTCTTGATGTAGTGCGGCCGCAACGAAAGCGCCTCGGGCACAGTGAAACCGGCTTTCTCGCCGTGTTCCACCATCATGTTGGTGGTGGGCAGCCGGCCGCCCGGGAAGATCTCGGTGAGGATGAACTTGATGAACCGCGCGGTCTCGAATGTCAGCTTCTTGCCGCGCGCGTTGAGCTCATAGGGGTGGAAGCTCACGCTGCTCTGGATCGTCATCCGGCCGTCCGCCGGCATGATGTCGTAGCTGTTCTTGAAGAAGCTGTCGTAGTTCTCGAAACCGAAGTGCTCGAACGCCTCGATCGAGACGATCCGGTCCACCGGCTCGTGGAACTGCTCCCAACCCTGCAGCAGGACCCGCCGTGACCGGTCGGTGTCGATGGCGTCCAGCAGGCTCTGCGAGTAGGCGTGCTGATTCTTCGACAGGGTCAGGCCGATGACGTTGACGTCGTACTTCTCGACGGCGCGCTGCATGGTCGCACCCCAGCCGCAACCGATGTCCAGCAGCGTCATCCCCGGGCGCAGGTCCAGCTTGTCCAGGTTCAGGTCGAGCTTGGCGAGTTGGGCTTCTTCCAAGGTGGCGTCCGGCGGCTCGAAGTACGCACAGCTGTACATCCGAGTCGGGTCCTGGAACAGCGCGAAGAAGTCATCGGACAGGTCGTAGTGGGCCTGGATGTTCTCGAATTTCGGGCGCATGTCTGCGGTCCGGGTCGATTTGTCCACCATCTGTGACTGGTTGCCTTCCTGATGAAACCCGCTATGACCGGACGTGATAACTGCCTTGTCGTCCGTGCCGGTCAACTGTTGCAGCTTAGCGGGTCGAGGGTGAAACGGTTGACGTGACATGTAGCCAAGCCGGAGCCCGCGGCAGGCCGGTCCCTGCTACTTCTGCAGCGTGTACTGGTGGACGCTGGTGTTGCCGTTGCGGAACAGCTCCACGCAGCCGTTGAGGTACTTGTCGAAACGGTCGTAGGCCTCCTGACCCTGCACCTCGATCGCCCGCTCCTTGTTGGCCAGCAACATCGCCGCCCAGTCCTCCAGCGTCCGTGCGTAGTGCGGGCCGATCTCGTCGTCCCGAGTCACGGCGAAACCGGCGTCCGCGGCGTACTTGCGGGGCAACCATGCCGACGGAAGCTGCCCGCCGGGGAAGATCTCCCTCATGATGAACAGGGTGAACTTGGCCAGCGACATCGTCATCGGGATGCCCTTGGCCTGCGCCTCGTCCTGCCCGCTGATCGCGGTGATGGTGTGCAGCAGCATCCGACCGTCGTCGGGCAGCGCGTTGTAGGTGATGTCGAAGAAGTCCGGCCAGCGGTCGCGGCCGAAGTGCTCGAACGCGCCGATCGACACGATCCGGTCCACCTTGTCGGTGAACTCCTCCCAGCCCTGCAGTCGCACCTCGATGCTGCGGTTGGTGTCCACCTTGGACAGCTTCTCGATCGCGTACTGGCGCTGCTCGCCACTGAGGGTGAGTCCGATGACGTTGACGTCGTACTTCTCCAGCGCGTGCTGCATGCAGGCCCCCCAACCGCAGCCGATGTCGAGCAGCGTCATGCCGGGCTCCAGGCCCAGCTTGCCCAACGCCAAGTCGAACTTGGCGATCTGTGCCTCGTCGCAGGTGGTGTCCTTGTTCGGGTAGAACCCGCAGGTGTAGCCCATCGTCGGACCCAGGAACAGCTCGTAGAACTCGTTGGAGATGTCGTAGATCGACTGCAGTTCTTCGTACTTCGGTTCCAATTTCGGCATGGCTCAGTTCGCTCGCGATCTTGTATAAATAGAGGGGAGGGTGTGCACAGACTACCGTTGTCCGTCTGTTATGAGCACCTCGGTGTGGTTTGGGCCACCGCGAAGCCGCCGACAAAGCTACTTAGCAGTAGCAAACGTCGTGGTCAGCTCGCTGATCACCGGATCCCACAACTCTTCGGGCAGGTCGTGGCCCATGCCCTCGAACAGCACCAGCCGGGCGCGATCAACCGCGTCGGCGACGGCCCGTCCGCCCGACGGGCGCATCAGCTTGTCGGCCAGTCCGTGAATGACCACGGTCGGCGCGGTGATCAGCCGGTCATAGGCGGCCAGGCTGCCGCTGGCCAAGATGGCGCCGAACTGCCGGGCGATGCCCCACGGGTAGTAACTGCGTTCGTAGGCCTCGATGATGTTGGCGCGCAGCCGGTCTTCCGGTGTCGGGTAGCCGGGGCTGCCGATGATCCGGCTGGCCCGTACCGCGTTGTCGATGATCACGTCGCGGGGGGAGTCCGGTGACGGCCCGGTCAGCAGCGCCATCAGCGCCCGCGGTGCGGGCGGGGGCAGGAAGCGGCGGTTGTTGCTGGAGAAGATGACGGCCAAGGACCGGGTCCGGGCCGCGAACCGCGCCGCGAACACCTGCGCGATCATGCCGCCCATCGAGGCGCCGACCACGTGCGCCTGCTCGATGTCCAGGTGATCCAACAGAGCGGCGGCGTCGTCGGCCATGTCCTCAAGGGTGTAGACGGCCGGGCTGGGCTTGCCCAGCCAGAACCGCGCCATCCGAGGGACCAGCGCGCCGCGGGCATGACTGCGGCCCAGCTTGCTGGACAGGCCGACGTCGCGGTTGTCGTAGCGGATCACCCGCAAGCCGTGCGCGACCAGCTTCTCGCAGAACCCGGTGCGCCACAGCAGCAACTGGGCGCCCAGCCCCATCACCAGCAGCACCGGCGGATCCGCGGGGTTTCCCATGTCCTCGTAGTAGATGTCCAGATCCCCCGAGCGGGCGGTGCCGCTGCGCATCTCCACCACGGTCATACTCCCGGGTTGTTGTCGTCGGTGTCTTTGTGCTCGCGGCTGACGTCGACCATGAAGTTGGCGAAGTAGCCGGTCAGCTGCGGGTCGGACATCATCTGCCAGCGCGGAGCCAGCAGTTTCATGTAGCGCTCCACATAGAGGAATTGCTTGCCGATCAGGACCAGCTCGCGGGGCAGCTTGACGTCGTAGGCATCGGCCAGCGCCCCGAGCTGCTTGCCGATGTCGGCATAGGACATGTCGCCCAGCGACTTCATGGTCAGCGGGGTGGCGAACGCCTCCAGGTCCTTGGCGGCCTGGCCCTCGGGCTTGACGGTGCCCACCGCTCCCATCAGCACCACGATCTTGCCTGCCGCGGCGTGGTCCTTCTTGACCAGCAGTGCGTACACCAGCTCGCGCAACAGCCAACGGGTGCGCGGATCGATCCGCCCCATGATCCCGAAGTCCAGGAACACCACCCGACCCTCGTCATCCACCAGCAGGTTGCCGGCGTGCAGGTCGCCGTGGAACAAGCCATGCCGCAGACCACCCTCGAAGGTGGAGAACAGCAGCGCCTTGACCAGCTCCACGCCGTCGAAGCCGGCCTTGCGGATGGCGGGGGCGTCATCGATGCGAATGCCCGACACCCGCTCCATCGTCAGCACCCGCTCGCTGGTGAAGTCCCAGTGCACGTCGGGCACCTTGATGTTGCGGCCCAGCGGGGAGGCATGCAGGTGCGACACCCAGGTCTGCATCGACTGGCCCTCGATACGGAAGTCCAGCTCCTCGGCGAGGTTGTCGGCGAAGTCGGCGACCACGTCGCCGGCCGACAGTCGCCGGCCGAGTTTGGCCAGCTCGACAACCTGGGCGAAGCGCTTGAGGATCTGCAGGTCGGCCGCGACCCGTCGGCGGATGCCGGGCCGCTGGATCTTGACCACGACCTCCTCGCCGCTGTGCAGCGTGGCGAAGTGCACCTGGGCGATCGAGGCCGACGCGATCGGGGTCTCGTCGAACTTCGCGAACAGCTCCTGCGGTGCGGCGCCCAGTTCCTCGACGAACAGTTTGTGCACCGCGTCCGAGTCGGCCGGCGGGACGGCGTCGAGCAGTCCACGGAACTCCCGGGACAGCGGCTCGCCGAAGGCGCCGGGGCTCGAGGCGATGATCTGGCCGAACTTGACGTAGGTGGGGCCCAGGTCGGCGAACGTCTGGGGCAGCTCGCGGATCACCTTCTGCTGGACCGGCCCCGGCCGGAGCAACCGGGCGAAAACCCGGGTGACGGCGCGGATGAGCTGCCAGCCCGTGGCACCGATGCGGGCCGCCTCAACCGGCAGCGGCACCCGATCCAGCTGGGCCACCTGTCGGGGTGGGGTCGAACTCATTGCTGCAGTCTGCCAAATCGGCGAAGGAAGTTCTCCGCCAGCGCACCGCCCTAGGCCTCGGCACCCGGTCGCCAGGGGGTCAGCCACGCGGTCGGCTCCCAACCCTCGACCCCGGCGATCAGTTCGTACATGGTGGCGCCGTCGATGCTCTCCCGGATGATGTCGGCGTGCCCGGCATGGCGGGCGAGCTCGTTGATCAGGTGATGGAACACCCAGCGCACCGTCCACGCGTCGACGTCGGTGGGGAACCACGGTGCGTCGCGCGGTACCGGCACCGCGGCGTCGAGGTCGGCGCACTCCAACAGGCGTAGCGTTTCGGCGTTCTGGGTTGCGAACGCCTCCAGCGCCCCGGCCAGGGTTTCGTCCTGGCGCAGCACGTACTGGTCCTGATACTCGCGTTCCTTCTCCTCGCGCGGCCGGGTGTCGGCGGACGGGGCGGCCGGTGCGGTGGCGACGCGGGACATCCAGGCGTGCTGCATCCCGGTGGCGTGTTTGATCAACGCGCCGATCGACAGGGCGCTGGCCGTCGGGGTGGCGCGAGCCTGCTCGTCGGTCAGTCCGTAGGCCACCGCGAAGTAGGCGCCCTGGTGGTAGGTGACGAATTCGCGCAGCGCGTGGCGTTCATCGGTCACCGGCGGGGCAAGTCCGGGCATGGTTTAGTCCTTTCGATCGGGTCGGTGCGCGTACAGATCGCGCAGGCATGCGATTTCGGCTCCGTGATGGATGGCTTCACGGTTGATGTGCAAGACCAGCTCCGCCATGGTGTGGTTGGCCCACGGCCCCTCCGCCGCTCCGATAGGGCGGCCCAAGGCAGGCTCGTCGAGGCCCCGCACCCCGGCGATCCAGCCCGCATACGCGTCGTCGAGTTGGCGCAGCGCCGTGGCGGCGTCGCGTGCGTATGGCCAGCTCTGGTAATCGGCCGGCGGCCCGCCGAAGTGGTGGTGGTTGCGCATGGCGAACACACCGACGATGACATGCGCCATTCGCCAGGCGATGGTGGTGAACGGCGCCGGCTCAGGAGCCGGAAACGCGAAGTCGATACCGCCCGGGCGCACAGTCCAGCAGTCCGGCACAGGTTCCCACAGGTACTCGTCGTCGGTGAGGCCGTCCAGCCGTGGGCGCAGCAGGTGTTGCCAGTGCCAGTCGAGCTGGTTGGCCAGGTAGGTGGTCGGGTCCGGCATGCTTTGAGCGTTCCACGGAAATAGGACAGTTCCTGTCCTAAATCTTCGGCAGACTGGTGGGCGTGTCGGAGACGACGAGCCGGGTGCTGCGGCTACTCGGTCTGCTGGAAGCCCGCCGGGTCTGGACCGGGCAGGAGCTGGCCGAGCGGCTGGCGGTGACCACCCGCAGCGTGCGTCGTGATGTCGAGCGCCTGCGGGAGCTGGGTTATCCGGTGCAGGCCAGCAAGGGCCGCGGTGGCGGCTATCAGCTCGGCGCCGGGACCGCGCTGCCTCCCCTGTTGCTCGACCCCGACGAGGCGGTGGCGGTGGCGGTCTGCCTGCGGTTGGCCGCCGGGGGCAGCGTGTCCGGGGTGGCCGAGGCCGCATTGCGCGCGATGAGCAAGTTGCACCAGGTGATGCCGGCGAGGCTGCGCTCTCAGGTCGCCGCGGTGCGCCAGGCGACGGTGACGTTGACACCCGACGCCGGGGCGGAGTCGGTGGATCCCGACGTCCTGATGACGCTGGCCCGGGCCTGCCGCGACCATGAGCATGTCGCCGCCGGCTACACCGACCGCGCTGGGGCACGAACCCAGCGCCGACTCGAGCCTTATCAGCTGGTGACCACCGGCCGCCGCTGGTATCTGCTGGCCTACGACCGGGATCGCAGCGACTGGCGCAGTCTGCGGCTGGACCGGATGGCCGCGGTGCAGGCGCTGGGCACGACGTTCGTACCGCGCCCAGCGCCGGATGCCGCCGGCTACGTGCAGCAGGCGATCACCGCCTGGCCCTATCGGCACGTCGCGAAGGTGCGCTACTTCGCCGCCAAGGACACCGTTGCGCAGCATTTCTCGCCGACGGCGGTGACGATCGAGCCCGACGGTGACCATGCGTGCATCGTCACCGCGGGGGCCGACGATCCGGAGCGGATGGTGTTGTACTTCGCGATGGTGGGCGCGGCGTTCGAAATCCTGGAGCCGCCGGAGGTGGTGGCAGCGGCGCGCACGGTGGCCGAAAGGCTCCGCGCGGCGGCCGGGCATCCGTAGGTTTGTGGCATGCGGATCCTCGAGGTCGAATCGACCGAGAAGTTCGTCGGGCCGGCCAACGCGCCCGCGCAACTGGTCCGGGTGGACTACCGCGACGCCGACGTGGCGACACCGGTTCGTATCGTCGGCGACGGCCTGGTCGGGGAAGCCGTCGCTGAGCCCGGAAACGGTGTCGTCGAGGTGCCGGTGACCGTCGACGATCCGGTGCCGGGACAACAGCGGTCCGCCCAGGTCAATGGCGGCCGTTTCACGTTCACCGTGGCGGAGCCCGGTTGGACGATGTTCATGGTCGGCCACTTCCACTACGACCCGGTGTGGTGGAACACCCAGGCCAACTACACCAGCGTGTGGACCGAGAGCCCGCTCGGTGCGTGCCGGCAGACCAACGGCTTCGACCTGGTGCGCGGTCACCTGGACTGGGCGCGGGACAACCCCGAGTACAAGTTCGTCTTGGCCGAGGTCGATTACCTCAAGCCGTATTGGGACACCCACCCGCAGGATCGCGCCGAGCTGCGCCGGCTGATGGAGCAGGGCCGGGTCGAGGTGATGGGCGGCACCTACAACGAGCCGTCGACGAACCTCACCGACGCCGAGACCACGATCCGCAACCTGGTGGCCGGGATGGGTTTTCAGCGCGACATCATGGGCGCCGCGCCGGCGACGGCCTGGCAGCTGGACGTGTTCGGCCACGATCCGCAGTTCCCCGGGCTGGTCGCCGACGCCGGCCTGTCCTCCAGCGCCTGGGCGCGCGGGCCGTTTCACCAGTGGGGTCCGATGGCCGATCGGGGCGATTCGCGCCGGATGCAGTTCGCATCCGAGTTCGAATGGATCGCGCCGTCCGGGCGCGGCCTGCTGACCCATTACATGCCGGCGCACTATGCGGCCGGGTGGTGGATGGATTCGTGTGGGACCTTGGCCGCCGCCGAGGACGACGTCTACCGGTTGTTCACCGAGATGAAGAAGGTCGCCGCCACCCGCAACGTGCTGCTGCCGGTGGGCACCGACTTCACCCCGCCGAACCGCTGGATCACCGAGATCCACCGGGCCTGGAACGCCCGCTACACCTGGCCGAAGTTCGTCTGCGCCGTGCCGGGCGAGTTCTTCGCCGCGGTGCGCGCCGAACTGGAGCAACGCGGCGCGGACCCATCCCCGCAGACCCGGGACATGAACCCGATCTACACCGGCTGCCACGTCTCCTATATCGACACCAAGCAGGCCAACCGGGCCGCCGAGCAGGCGGTCCTGGGCGCGGAGCGCTTTGCGGTGTTCGCCGCGGCGCTGACCGGGGCGGACTACCCGGAGGCGGCACTGGCCAAGGCCTGGGCGCAACTGTCCTACGGCGCCCACCATGACGCCATCACCGGGTCGGAGGCCGACCAGGTCTACCTGGACCTGCTGACCGGCTGGCGCGACGCCTGGCAGCTGGGCACCGATGCTCGCGATAACGCACTGGCGGTGCTGTCGGGCTTGGTCGATTCCGGTGGCGGGGACGGTGTCGTGGTGTGGAACCCGGTGGCCGCCGACCGCACCGACATCGTCACGGTGCACCTGGAAACACCGTTGTCGGCCGGGGTACGCGTGGTTGGCCCTGACGGCACCGAATGTCCGACCCACGTCGAGCATGGCGGCAGCACCGTCAGCTGGCTGGCGCACGTGCCGTCGCTGGGCTGGCAGGCCTACCGGCTCACGCCCACCGGCGACGCCCACGGCTGGCAACCGGTGGCCGGCGCACGGATCAGCAACGAGTACCACCAGCTGGTCGCGGACCCGGACCGCGGCGGCGGCGTCACCTCGTGGCTGTACCAGGGGCGCGAAATGATCATCGCCGGCGGCTTGGGCAACCAACTCGCCGTCTACGACGAATACCCCCGGCACCCGCAGTCCGGGGAAGGACCGTGGCACCTGGTGCCCAGCGGCAACCTGTTCACCTCCGCGGTCGCCCGCGACGTCACCGTCCAGGCCTACCGTGGGCCGCTGGGGGAGCGGCTGGTGGTGTCCGGGCGGATCCGCAGCGTGCTGGCCTACACCCAGACCCTGACCCTGTGGCACGGCGTGGACCGGGTGGATTGCTCCACCACCATCGAGGAGTTCACCGGCGCCGATCATCTGTTGCGACTGCGATGGCCCTGCCCGGTGCCCGGTGCCATGCCGGTCGCCGAGGTGGCCGACGCCGTCATCGGCCGCGGTTTCGGCCTGCTGCATGAGCCCAGCGGTCGCTCGGTGGACACCGCGCAGCACCCGCGGACCCTCGATACCCCCGCCAACCGTTGGTTCGGTCTGTCCGCGACGGCCCGGATCAATGTCGGCGACGGCAGCCGGGCGGTCGCGGTGGCCGAAATAGTCACCGCGGGCCCACCGGCGCGGGAGTTGATGGTCGCGCTGGTGCGCGCCGGTGTCACCGCCACCTGTTCGGCGGCCGACGGGCCCCGCTACGGCAACCTCGACGTCGACTCCAACCTGCCCGACACCCGCATCGCGCTGGGTGGGCCGGACCGTAACGCCTTCACCCGCGCGGTGCTGGCCGCCGCCGATCCGGCCTACACCGACGAGTTGCACCGCCAGCTCGAGCGGCACGGCCGGGCCCGGGTGTGGGTGCCGGCGGCCAAACCCCTCACCGAGGTCTGGATTCCCGGGGCGGACCTCACCGGCCCCCGCGACCTGCCGGTGCTGGTGATCGCCGGCCGCGACGACGACAGTTTGGTGGCCGAGATCGCCCGGGTGGCCGACGACCTGGCCGACGCCGAGATCGCGGTGGACCAGGACGCCCGCGCGGAGATGGAGCCCTTCGAGGCGCGCACCGTCGCCGTGATCAACCGCGGCGTGCCCAGTTTCGCCGTGGACTCCGCGGGCACGTTGCACACCGCGCTGCTGCGTTCATGCACCAGCTGGCCGTCGGCGGCCTGGGAAGACGACCCGCGCCGTACGGCGCCCGACGGCAGCGCGTATCAACTGCAGCATTGGACGCATACGTTCGACTACGCACTGGTGACCGGCGACGGCGATTGGCGCCAGGCGGCGATTCCTGAGCGCAGCGCCGAATTCGGCGATCCCTTGCTGGCCGTGCCGGTAGCCGGGGCCGGCGGGCCGTTGCCCGCGAGCGGTTCGCTGCTGCGTCTTGACCCGGCCGAGGGGGTCGGCCTGGGGGCGCTCAAAGCGGCGGGCAACCCGATGGCGCGCGGCAGTGCGCAGCCCGTCGACCCGAACACCGTCACGCTGCGGTTGGTCGAGACCCGCGGCGCCGACGCCGCTGTCACGCTGCGTAGCGACCTGGGTCCGATGACCGTGCTGGGCCGTGCCGACCTGCTGGAACGGCCCCGCGAACATCCGGCCCCGGACCGGCTGCACGGCTACGAGATCGCCACCCTCACCGCTCGCCTCGATAGTGAAATCCTGGGCACCGGCCGTCCCTTGGCGCCCGAATCCGAGGCAGCCCAACCGCTCTATGCCCGCTACTGGCTGCACAACCGCGGCCCGGCGCCGCTGGGCGGTCTGCCGGTGACACCGGCTCTGCATCCGCACCGGCTCGACGCGGATCCGGGTGCGCTGCTCAAACTGGAGCTGACCGTGGCCAGTGACTGCATCGACGCGGCCCTGTCCGGTGCGGTGACGTGGCAGTGCCCGGCGGGCTGGGCGGTCACACCGACCGAACAACCGGTGCGGCTGGCGGCCGGGGACCACATGCGTGTCCCGATAGCGGTGACGATTCCGGACGACGCCGCCCCGGGGCTCTATCCGCTGCGCGCTCGACTCGGCCTGTCCGGTGACATGCCGCGGGCCTGGCTCCAGCAGGTCGAAGACGTGGCGGTGGTCCGCGTCGGCGATACGGGTCCCGACCGGCTGCTGTACGTGGACGATCCGCCCGAGATTGAGGTCACTGCCGGACGCTCTGCTCGGCTGACGGTCACGGTCGGCACCGACGCGCATGCCGACTTGGCGGTCGAGGCGCACCTGATCAGCCCCTGGGGTAGCTGGGAATGGGCCGGCCCACCGGCGGTGGGTGCGGTGGTGCCGGCTCGTGGGCAGGTGGAGTTGAGCTTCGACGTCGCCCCGCCCGTGTGGGCTGGGCCGGGCACCTGGTGGGCGCTGGTCCGGGTCGGTGGGGCGGGTGCGTTGGCCTATTCGACCGCGGTGCGGCTGGCGGTGCGGGCGCCCGCCACGGTGGGTG
Organism: Mycobacterium sp. SMC-14; assembly: GCF_046250075.1. Taxonomy (NCBI): domain Bacteria; kingdom Bacillati; phylum Actinomycetota; class Actinomycetes; order Mycobacteriales; family Mycobacteriaceae; genus Mycobacterium; species Mycobacterium sp. SMC-14. Next base: position 738,103 of record NZ_CP176429.1, read on the forward strand.
TCGACTGATGGCCCCGGTCCTGGCGCTGGACGTCGGCGGCACCAAGATCGCGGTCGGCCTGGTCGATCCCGACGGGTCCCTGATCTACACCGCCACCCTGCCCACCCGTGCGGACCAGGGCACCGAGGTGGTGTGGGCGGTGGTTGCCGAGCTGATCGAGAACGCCCTGGAACGGGCCGGTGGGCGGGTGGACGCCGTCGGCATCGGCTCGGCCGGACCCATCGATGTCAACGCCGGAACGGTCAGCCCGGTCAACATCGTGGGCTGGCGCGGGTTCGCGCTGCGGGACCGGGTGGCTGCCGCGGTGCCCGGAGTAGCGGTCCGGTTGGGCGGCGACGGCGTCTGCATGGCGCTGGGTGAACATCGGCACGGCGCCGGGCGCGGCACCCGCTCCATGCTGGGCATGGTGGTCTCGACCGGGGTGGGCGGTGGTCTGGTGCTCGACGGCGCACCGGTGCATGGCCGAACCGGCAACGCGGGCCACGTCGGGCACGTCGTCGTCGATCCCAACGGGGAACGGTGTCGCTGCGGTGGCCGCGGCTGCGTGGAGACCATCGCCTCCGGGCCGTCGATGGTGCGCTGGGCGCTGGCCAACGGTTGGGCGCCGGAAGCTCCCGTGGCAGACGCCAAGACGCTCGCCGCGGCCGCCGACGCCGGTGACCCGGTGGCGCTGCGGGCTTTTCGGCGCGGCACCGACGCGCTGGCGGTGATGATCACCTCGGTGGCCGCGGTGTGCGACCTGGATCTGGTGGTGATCGGCGGGGGAGTCGCCCGTTCCGGTGCCTTGTTGTTCGACCCGCTGCGGGCCGCGCTGGCGCAGCGTGCCGGCTTGGACTTCCTGGTAGGCCTGCAGGTGGTGCCTGCCGAACTCGGCGGCGACGCCGGGCTGGTTGGGGCGGCCGTGCTGGCCACCCTGCCTTGACTCCGCTTAGGGGGTCTGCGTCATCGCGTGGCTGGGCAGGGAGCAGATCGCGTCCAGGCCGAAGACCCTGTTCAATCGGCCGAAGGCCAGCCAGGAGCCCAGGGACATCGTCAGTTCCACTGCCTCACGCTGGTCGTAGTGGCCCGTGAAGCGGGTCCAGAACTCGTCGTCCAAGCCGTGATGGTCGAGGACGTAGCGTTCCGCGTACTCCGCGGCCAGGCGTGCCCTGTCGTCCAGGCGGTCTGTCGTGCGCCACTGTTCCACTGCTTCGGCGAACTCTTCTTCCACCTTGACGCCGTCGCGTTCCGTTCTCCAGTCCTGGCAGAACAGGCAGCCGTTCAACTGGGCTATGCGCAGTCGGGCGGCCTCGAACTCACGTAGGCCCAGCGTCGAGTGGGCGTAGACAGCCAGGGAGAAGTTCGCCGCCGCCGGGCCGATCCCGGGGACCAGGCTGCCCCAGACGTACTCGATGGCGTCCTGGCCCTCGGGGATGTCGATGTTCATTTCGTGCCTCCAAAGGTTCGGCCGGGGATCCAGCGCAGCGGGACGTCGAGTGCGTCGTACAGGCCGGGGCCGGCGGCGACGAGCCAGTCGAGGGCGCCGACGATGCGGCCGACCGCGGTGGCATTGCCGCCCTCGGAGCGGTTGCCGTTCTCGGTGGCCTCGACGGTCACCTCTATCCGGGGGCTGCCTTCGATGATGACGCGGTGGGCGCCGTCTTCGCCGGCCGGTGGCTGCGGCCAGTCGGGCGCGCAGGACGGGTCAATGCGGGTGACGTGTTCGATCACGATGCGGGGCTCGCCGTCGACGATGCCCTGGACCTCGAACCGCACGGCGCCCTGGGTGCCCGCCTCGAAGTCACCCATGGAGGCGGTCGTCACGGTGGTGTCCAGGGCGCGACGTTCGACGTGCTCGCGTACCTCGTCCAGTTCGACGCCCAGCGCGCGGGCGATCAGCCGGACCTGCCCGCCCCACACCATTGACGGGACGGTCGCCATCAGCATCGGCGGGTCGTAGTCGAGCGGGTGCCCCATACCGACCAGGTGGCGGACGGAATCCGGCTGGTCGTAGGTCGTGTAGTCGAAGATCTCCTGGCAGCGGATCCCGTCCACACGGGCGGCGAACCCACTGACGAGCAACGGCAGGATGTCGTTGCCCCAGCCGGGGTCGATGCCGGAGACGAACAACGATCCGCCGCCGTCGGCGATGGCCTTCTCGATGGGTTCGCGTATTTCGGCCGGGGCGCTGCGGTGGTCGTACAGGGCATACAGCGACGGTGTGACGACGGCGGCGCCGGCACGGATCGCGCGGCAGACGTCGGCCAGAGCCTCGTCGGGGCGGATGTCGCCGGAGGCGGCATAGACGACGGCGCGGGGACCTGCGGCGAGGGCCGCTTCGACGTCATCGGTGGCGGCGACGCCGAGCGTGCGGCCGAGCCCGCCCAGGTCGCCCGCATCGCGGCCGACCTTGGCCGGGTCGTGGACGATGACGTGCGCGAGTTCGAGTGCCGGGTGGGCGTCGACGGCGCGGATGGCCAGCCGTCCGACGTTCCCGGTGCCCCAGACGAGGGTGGGAATGGTGTCGCTCATCACAGGAGCCTAGCAAGCGATTGGTTGGCCACTCGGAGCCCTGAGTCAACGCGAAAGGTGGATACGTCCCCACTCGCAGAGCTGAGCCAGCACCGGGGCCAGCGTCATCCCGTACTCGGAGACCGAATAGTGCACACACGGCGGCACGGTGCCGGCGTCATGGCGGTCGATGATGCCGTCGGCGACGAGCTCGTGCAGATGACGGATGAGCATTCGTTCGGTGATGCCCGGGATGCTGCGGCGCAGCTCGGCGGTGCGCATCGGCCCGTCGGCCAGCCGCCACAGGATGGTGCCCTTCCAACGACCATTGATCACCGACAGTGCGGCGTCGATCGGGCAGTCGCTGATCAGTGTTTTCGATGCCGCCACCAGCGCTCCTTATGCTGACGAATTTGTCAGTACCTTGTTTTTTGTCAGCATAGCGATCACAGTCGGTTGTTGTGAAGCAGATTGTGGAGATTCTCGCGCTGGTAGTGGTCGGAACCCTGGTGGGTGCGGAGTTCGCGGTGGCGGCGTTCTTTCGCCCAATCCTCGAGCGCCTGCCCGACGACGCCTATTGGGTCGCCCGCGGTGACGGAGCCGGGCTGCTGGGAAAGGTGATGCCGTTCTGGTACCTGGCCTCGTTCGCGCTGCTGCTGGGGGTCGCCGCCGTCGCGGGCTCGCAGCGTTGGCTCATCGGTGCCGGCGCGATCCTGATGGTGGCCGTCGTGCTGCTGTCGGTGGTGGTGCTGGTGCCGATCAACAACAAGATCGCGGCCTGGCGTGCCCCCGACGAGGTGTCCCGAGTGCTTGCCGCGCGCTGGGATCGGCTGCACTGGTTGCGCGTGGCGATGCTGGCGGTGATCTTCGCGCTGCTGGCGATCGGTGTCGTGCAGGCCTAGGTCCGGCTGGGTCGGCGGACGCCGTTTTGGCCGTTCGGCCCTCGTCACGCTATGGTGTGTGGCGATCCACCACAGACCGTCGGTCACCGAGCAATCGGTTGAAGGTCCGGGAACATCCCGGCGGCCCACGCAGGAGGACGAGGCACCGGCATCGCCGGCACACATTGTGACGCCCCGACCGCATCCTGCGTCGGGGCGTTCGTTATTTCCCGGGTGGAACAAACTTTTGAGACAACAACAGCGACACCGAGGAGGTATGCATGGCGCGGGCTGACAAGACCGCCGCCGTCGCGGAGATCGTCGAGCAGTTCAACGGCTCGGCCGCCACCGTGATCACCGAGTACCGCGGTCTGACGGTTGCGAACCTGGCGGAGCTGCGGCGTTCGCTCGGCGGTGCGGCAACCTACGCGGTGGCGAAGAACACCCTGGTCAAACTGGCTGCGGCCGAGGCCGGAGTCGAAGGGCTCGACGAGCTCTTCACGGGCCCGACGGCCATCGCGTTCGTCCAGGGCGAGCCGGTAGATGCCGCCAAGGCCATCAAGAAGTTCGCCAAGGACCACAAGGCGCTGGTCATCAAGGGCGGCTACATGGACGGTCGCGCGTTGACCGTCGCCGAGGTGGAGCGCATCGCCGACCTGGAGTCGCGCGAGGTGCTGCTGGCCAAGATGGCCGGTGCCATGAAGGCCAACCTGTCCAAGGCTGCCGGACTGTTCGCCGCGCCGGCATCGCAGATGGCTCGCCTGGCGGCCGCGCTGCAGGAGAAGAAGCCTGCCGAGGCAGCACCTGCTGCCGCGGCCCCGGCCGAGGCTCCCGCGGAGGCCGAGGCCCCGGCCGAGACCGAAGCTCCGGCGGAGACCGCCGAGGCTCCGGCCGAAGCCGCCGAGTAACTAGGCACAACCCCAACCCAACTTCCCTAACCGGAATCAGAAAGGACCGAAATCATGGCCAAAATTTCCACCGAAGAGCTGCTCGACGTCTTCAAAGAGATGACCCTGCTGGAGCTCTCGGAGTTCGTGAAGCAGTTCGAGGAGACCTTCGACGTCACCGCTGCGGCTCCGGTCGCCGTGGCCGCCGTCGCGGGCGCTGCCCCCGCCGCTGAGGCTGGCGAGGAGCAGAGCGAGTTCGACGTCATCCTGGAGTCGGCTGGCGAGAAGAAGATCGGCGTCATCAAGGTTGTCCGCGAGGTCGTGTCCGGCCTGGGTCTGAAGGAAGCCAAGGACCTGGTCGACAGCGCTCCCAAGCCGCTGCTGGAGAAGGTCGCCAAGGAAGCTGCCGAGGACGCCAAGGCCAAGCTCGAGGCGGCTGGCGCCACCGTCACCGTCAAGTAGTTCGTACTACGGCGCAAGCCCCCGGAACCCGCGAGGTTCCGGGGGCTTCTGCTATTCAGCGGTATTGAGCGCGGCGCCCGCCGCGGCCAGCGACTGTGCCGCCCGCTCGGGGGTGTCGCCGAGGGCAACCAGGAGGCTGAGCGTCATCGGGCTCAACACCTGTATCGCGGCAGCCAGCCCGTCGTTCACGTCGCCGAAGAATCCGGCCAGCTCCAGCATCATGAAACCGTGCATCACGGTCCAGAATTGCGCGGCGGCCGCCACTACGGCGGCGTCAGTCGTGTCGGCCGTGTCGCTCGGGGCCACGGTGAGCCGCCCCGCTTGCATCGATCGGTGTACGCCTCGGACCAGGTGCGCGAAGCTGGGCACCTCGACGTCGATCTGGGCGGTACCGAGGGTGAGCATGTTGTGGGCCGGCGCATTGATGCCGTGCGCGCTGGTGCTGCCGAACATCAGCCGATACAGGTGCGGCCGTTCGATCGCGAAATTGCGGTAGACGATTCCGGTGGCCAAGAGGTCGGCGACGGGATCATCGGTGGCGGGGATCGTCAGGGCCGCATCGAACTGGCGCAGGCCCTCCTCGGCGATCGCCGCGATCAGCTGCGGCATTCCACCGAAGTGGGTGTAGACCGCCATCGTCGAAGTCCCAGCTGTGCCGGCCACTTTGCGGGTCTGCAATGCGTCGGGACCGTGCTGGTCGAGCAGGGCGAGGGCCGCGGCAAGCAGGTCGTCGCGTACGGTCCGCGCGGGCTGCGAAGTCACGGTTGCCATCGTTTCACAGCCAGCGTACGGTGCTCATAACGTTGAAATAACAATGTTATAGGAGCGGAATGACCACCAGCCAGGAAGTTCCCCTCGCGAACCCGTATCTGGAAGGCGTGATGGGGCCGGTGCAGACCGAGCTCACTGCCACCGACCTCCGCGTCACCGGGCAGATCCCGGACTATCTCGACGGCCGCTACCTGCGCAACGGGCCCAATCCGGTCGCCGAGGTCGATCCGGCCAGCTACCACTGGTTCACCGGCGACCCGATGGTGCACGGCGTGGCGCTGAGCGACGGCCGGGCCCGCTGGTACCGCAACCGCTGGGTGCGCACGCCGGCGGTCTGTGCCGCGCTGGGAGAACCGCTGCCGGACCGGATCGACGTGCGGGCCGGCATGCAGTCCGTCGGCCCCAACACCAATGTGCTCGGCCATGCCGGCAAGACGCTCGCGCTGGTGGAAGGCGGCGTCGCCAACTATGAGCTCACCGAGGAGCTGGACACGGTGGGCACCTGCGACTTCGACGGCACCCTGGCCGGGGGTTACACGGCGCACCCGCACCGCGACCCGGTCAGCGGTGAGTTGCACGCCGTCTCCTACTCGTTCGCTCGGGGCAACACCGTGCAGTACTCGGTCATCGACACCGCCGGGCGCGCCCGGCGCACCGTCGACATCGAGGTCACCGGCTCGCCGATGATGCACGACTTCTCCCTGACCGAGAAGTACGTCGTGGTCTATGACCTACCGGTCACCTTCGACTCGGCGCAGGTGTTGCCGGTGAGCATGCCCCGCTGGCTCAAGGCGCCCGCACGGATGGTGTTGAGCAGCCTGGTCGGCCGGGTTCGGGTGCCCAGCCCGATCACCGCGATGGTCAATCGCGACAGCCGCCCGCCGGGCGGGCTGCCGTACTCGTGGAATGCCGACTATCCGGCGCGCATCGGCGTGATGCCGCGTGACGGAGAAGCCCAGGGGTGGGTCCGGGCGGGGGAAGCGCAGGTGCGGTGGTTCGAGGTCGAGCCCTGTTATGTCTTCCACCCGCTCAACGCCTACACCGAGGTCTCGCCTGCCGGGCACGAACTGCTGGTGCTCGACGTGGTGCGCTACGCGAAGGTCTTCGATGTCGACCGGCGCGGCCCTGGCGACGCCCCGCCAACGTTGGACCGCTGGACCATCAACCTCGACACCGGCGCGGTGCGCACCGAGTCTCGCGATGACCGACCGCAGGAATTCCCCCGGATCAACGACGCGCTGCTGGGGTCCAAGCACCGCTTCGGTTACGCCGTCGGGATCAACGGCGGGTTCATCGGCGACGTCCAGGCGGAGATGTCGACCACGCTGTACAAGCACGACTACCTGACCGGCTCGAGTATCACCGCGCCGATCGACCCGCAACTCGTGCTCGGCGAGATGTCGTTCGTGCCAAGGCCTGGCGGTCGCGACGAGGACGACGGCATTCTGATGGGAATGGGCCACCACCGCGGCCGGAACGAGGGACAATTAGTCATCCTCGACGCCGCGACCTGTGAGCCGGTGGCCACCGTGCACCTGCCGCAACGGGTTCCGATGGGCTTCCATGGCAATTGGACACCCACCGACTGAGGCGGACCGCCGATAAGGGTCGCACCTGTGCGCTACAGTGGCCCAAGCCACAAGCCAGTCGTGGCACGAACAGACGTTGCGGAAGGACCTCACTAATGGGTGTCGCCATCGAGGTACAGGGGCTTACCAAGTCCTTCGGATCGGCCCGGATCTGGGAAGACGTCACTATGACTATTCCCGAGGGAGAGGTCAGCGTTCTGCTCGGACCCTCCGGTACCGGCAAGTCCGTGTTCTTGAAGTCGCTGATCGGCCTGCTGCGTCCCGAGCGCGGTTCGATCGTCATCGACGGCACCGACATCCTGCAGTGCAGCGCCAAGGAGCTCTACGAGATCCGCACGCTGTTCGGCGTGCTGTTCCAGGACGGCGCCCTGTTCGGGTCGATGAACATCTACGACAACACCGCCTTCCCGCTGCGTGAGCACACCAAGAAGTCCGAGAGCCAAATCCGTGACATCGTCATGGAGAAGCTCGAGATGGTCGGTATGCCCAACGACGGCTACAAGTTCCCCGGTGAGATCTCCGGCGGTATGCGCAAGCGTGCCGGTCTGGCCCGCGCCTTGGTGCTCGACCCGAAGATCATCCTGTGCGACGAGCCGGACTCCGGCCTGGACCCGGTCCGCACGGCGTACCTGAGCCAGCTGCTGATCGACATCAACGCCCAGATCGACGCCACCATCTTGATCGTTACGCACAACATCAACATCGCGCGCACCGTGCCGGACAACATCGGGATGCTGTTCCGCAAGGAGTTGGTGATGTTCGGGCCCCGCGAGGTGCTGCTGACGTCCGAGGAGCCGGTGGTCCGCCAGTTCCTCAACGGCCGGCGCATCGGTCCCATCGGCATGTCCGAGGAGAAGGACCAGGCGACCGCGGCGGCCGAGGAGGCCATGATCGCCGCCGGCCAGAGCGACGGCGGAGTCGAAGAGATCGAGGGCGTGCCGCCCCAGCTCAGCGCGACTCCCGGCTTGCCGGAGCGCATGGGCGTGGCACGCCGCAGGGCCCGGGTGCGCGAGATCCTGCACACCCTGCCGCCCAACGCTCAGGCGGCCATCCGGGATGATCTCGAGGGCACTCACAAGTACGCCGTGCACGAGTTCCCGGCAGACGAAGAGGCTCCCACCGCGTCGATCCCGACCCCGCCTGGCTGAATCCGTGCAGGCTCGCGCCGTGTCAGCTCTTGACGGACGGACCTAAACGGTCCAATCTGGTCACCAGCACACGTGCGGAGAGCCCGGCGGAGGTCAGCCAGCACCGACAGGGCCCCGGGACATCGCAGTTGAGGATTGCGTCAGCCTGCGCTATTGTTGGACGTTGCGCTGGCTTCCTCCTGCCCATCCCTTACCCGCACCCGAACACCGCGTTACCAGCCTGAGTCACGTTTTGGCTCGTTTTGGCTTGTTACCTCGTGGTTTGGCTGTGCGTGAGACCGGACAGATCGTTCGCCAGCCGAACCAACGGTCGAATATTCGCAGCGAACGGGGTCCGGTGAGAGCCGGGATCCGCTGGCCGCATTAGGTGCTGGAAGGATGCATCTTGGCAGTCTCCCGCCAGAGCAAAAAGAACGCTTCTACTACCCAGAATTCTCCCAATAGTTCTGTGCCCGGGGCCCCGAATCGGGTCTCCTTTGCCAAGCTGCGCGAACCGCTTGAGGTTCCGGGTCTGCTGGACGTGCAGACCGACTCGTTCCAGTGGCTGATCGGGGCGTCGGAGTGGCGCGAGCGCAGGGCCCAGCAGACCGGTGCTGCGCCCAAGGGTGGCCTCGAAGAGGTTCTCGAAGAGCTGTCCCCGATCGAGGACTTCTCCGGCTCGATGTCGCTGTCGTTCTCTGACCCGCGGTTCGACGAGGTCAAGGCCCCGGTCGAGGAGTGCCGCGACAAGGACATGACCTACGCGGCCCCGCTGTTCGTCACCGCGGAGTTCATCAACAACAACACCGGCGAGATCAAGAGCCAGACGGTGTTCATGGGTGACTTCCCGATGATGACCGAGAAGGGCACCTTCATCATCAACGGCACCGAGCGGGTGGTGGTCTCCCAGCTGGTGCGCTCGCCCGGTGTGTACTTCGACGCCAACATCGACAAGTCCACCGAGAAGACGCTGCACTCGGTGAAGGTGATCCCGGGCCGCGGCGCCTGGCTGGAGTTCGACGTCGACAAGCGCGACCTGGTCGGCGTCCGTATCGACCGCAAGCGTCGCCAGCCGGTCACGATCCTGCTCAAGGCGCTGGGTTGGACCTCCGAGCAGATCCGGGAGCGCTTCGGCTTCTCCGAGATCATGATGTCGACGCTGGAGAAGGACAGTGCCGCCAGCCCCGACGAGGCGCTGCTGGACATCTACCGCAAGCTGCGTCCGGGCGAGCCCCCCACCAAGGAATCCGCGCAGACCTTGCTGGAGAACCTGTTCTTCAAGGAGAAGCGCTACGACCTGGCGCGCGTGGGTCGCTACAAGATCAACAAGAAGCTGGGCCTGACCGCCAACCCGGGCGAGTCGCAGCCGACCACGCTGACCGAAGAGGACATCGTGGCCACCATCGAGTACCTGGTGCGTCTGCACCAGGCCGCTCAGGATGGTCAGTCCGCCACCATGACGGTGCCGGGCGGCGTCGAGGTTCCCGTGGAGGTCGACGACATCGACCACTTCGGCAACCGGCGTCTGCGCACCGTGGGTGAGCTGATCCAGAACCAGATCCGGGTCGGGCTGTCCCGGATGGAGCGCGTGGTCCGCGAGCGGATGACCACCCAGGACGTCGAGGCCATTACGCCGCAGACCCTGATCAACATCCGCCCGGTGGTCGCCGCGATCAAGGAGTTCTTCGGCACCAGCCAGCTCTCCCAGTTCATGGACCAGAACAACCCGCTGTCGGGTCTGACCCACAAGCGCCGCCTGTCGGCGCTGGGCCCGGGTGGTCTGTCCCGTGAGCGGGCCGGCCTGGAAGTTCGTGACGTGCACCCGTCCCACTACGGCCGGATGTGTCCGATCGAAACCCCGGAAGGCCCCAACATCGGTCTGATCGGGTCGTTGTCGGTGTACGCGCGGGTCAACCCGTTCGGCTTCATCGAGACGCCGTACCGCAAGGTCAACGACGGTGTGGTCAGCGATGACATCGAGTACCTGACCGCCGACGAGGAGGACCGCCACGTTGTGGCGCAGGCCAACTCGCCGCTTCAGGACGACGGCCGCTTCACCGAGGACCGCGTTCTGGTCCGTCGTAAGGGTGGCGAGGTCGAGTACGTGTCCTCGGCCGAGGTCGACTACATGGACGTCTCGCCGCGCCAGATGGTGTCGGTGGCCACGGCCATGATCCCGTTCCTCGAGCACGACGACGCCAACCGTGCCCTGATGGGTGCCAACATGCAGCGTCAGGCGGTTCCGCTGGTGCGCAGCGAGGCGCCGCTGGTGGGTACCGGCATGGAGCTGCGGGCCGCGATCGACGCCGGCGACGTGATCGTCGCCGACAAGACCGGTGTCATCGAGGAGGTGTCCGCCGACTACGTCACGGTGATGGCCGATGACGGCACCCGGCAGACCTACCGGATGCGCAAGTTCAACCGGTCCAACCACGGCACCTGCGCCAACCAGCGTCCGATCGTCGACGCCGGCCAGCGTGTCGAGGCCGGCCAGGTCATCGCGGACGGCCCGTGCACCGACAACGGCGAGATGGCTCTGGGCAAGAACCTGCTCGTGGCGATCATGCCGTGGGAGGGCCACAACTACGAGGACGCGATCATCCTGTCCAACAGGCTGGTCGAGGAGGACACGCTGACCTCGATTCACATCGAGGAGCACGAGATCGACGCCCGCGACACCAAGCTGGGCGCCGAGGAGATCACTCGGGACATCCCGAACGTCTCCGACGAGGTGCTGGCTGACCTCGACGAGCGCGGCATCGTCCGCATCGGCGCCGAGGTCCGCGACGGCGACATCCTGGTCGGCAAGGTCACCCCCAAGGGTGAGACCGAGCTGACGCCCGAGGAGCGGCTGCTGCGTGCGATCTTCGGCGAGAAGGCCCGCGAAGTCCGCGACACCTCGCTGAAGGTGCCGCACGGTGAGTCCGGCAAGGTCATCGGCATCCGGGTGTTCTCCCGCGAGGACGACGACGAGCTGCCCGCCGGGGTCAACGAGCTGGTGCGCGTCTACGTCGCACAGAAGCGCAAGATCTCCGACGGTGACAAGCTGGCCGGACGCCACGGCAACAAGGGCGTCATCGGCAAGATCCTGCCGGCCGAGGACATGCCGTTCCTGCCGGACGGCACCCCGGTCGACATCATCTTGAACACCCACGGTGTGCCCCGTCGTATGAACATCGGTCAGATCCTGGAGACCCACCTGGGCTGGATCGCCAAGACCGGCTGGAACATCGATGTGGCGGCCGGCGTGCCGGACTGGGCGGACAAGCTCCCCGAGGAGCTGTACTCGGCCGGAGCGGACACCCGTACCGCGACCCCGGTGTTCGACGGTGCCCGCGAGGAGGAGCTGCAGGGTCTGCTCTCCTCGACGCTGGCCAACCGCGACGGCGAGGTCATGGTCAACGGTGACGGCAAGGCGATGCTGTTCGACGGTCGCTCCGGTGAGCCGTTCCCGTACCCGGTGACCGTTGGCTACATGTACATCATGAAGCTGCACCACTTGGTGGACGACAAGATCCACGCCCGTTCCACCGGCCCGTACTCGATGATCACCCAGCAGCCGTTGGGTGGTAAGGCGCAGTTCGGTGGCCAGCGGTTCGGTGAGATGGAGTGCTGGGCCATGCAGGCCTACGGTGCGGCGTACACGCTGCAGGAGTTGCTGACGATCAAGTCCGATGACACGGTCGGCCGTGTCAAGGTCTACGAGGCGATCGTCAAGGGCGAGAACATCCCCGAGCCGGGTATCCCGGAGTCCTTCAAGGTGCTGCTCAAAGAGCTGCAGTCGCTGTGCCTCAACGTTGAGGTGCTGGCGAAGGACGGTGCGGCGATCGAATTGCGCGAAGGCGAGGACGAGGACCTGGAGCGGGCAGCCGCCAACCTGGGAATCAACCTGTCCCGCAACGAATCCGCCTCTGTTGAGGACCTCGCTTAATTACTCGCTACTAAACCCGCAAGGGGAAAGGGAGTTACGTGCTCGACGTCAACTTCTTCGATGAGCTCCGCATCGGCCTGGCGACCGCGGAGGACATCCGGCAATGGTCCTACGGTGAGGTCAAGAAGCCGGAAACGATCAACTACCGCACGCTCAAGCCCGAGAAGGACGGCCTGTTCTGCGAGAAGATCTTCGGACCGACTCGCGACTGGGAGTGCTACTGCGGCAAGTACAAGCGGGTGCGCTTCAAGGGCATCATCTGTGAGCGCTGTGGCGTCGAGGTGACTCGCGCCAAGGTGCGTCGTGAGCGGATGGGCCACATCGAACTGGCCGCCCCGGTCACCCACATCTGGTACTTCAAGGGCGTGCCGTCGCGCTTGGGCTACCTGCTGGACCTGGCGCCCAAGGACCTCGAAAAGATCATCTACTTCGCGGCCTACGTGATCACCAGCGTCGACACCGACATGCGTCACAACGAGCTGTCCACGCTGGAAGCCGAGATGGTCGTCGAGAAGAAGGCCGTCGAAGACCAGCGGGACGCCGACCTGGAAGCCCGCGCCCAGAAGCTGGAGGCCGACCTGGCCGAGCTGGAGGCCGAGGGTGCCAAAGCCGATGTGCGCCGCAAGGTTCGCGACGGCGGCGAGCGCGAGATGCGTCAGCTGCGCGACCGGTCCCAGCGTGAGCTGGACCGCCTCGACAACATCTGGGACACCTTCGTCAAGCTGGCTCCCAAGCAGCTGATCGTCGACGAGACCGTCTACCGCGAGCTGGTGGACCGCTACGGCGAGTACTTCACCGGTGCCATGGGTGCGGAGTCGATCCAGAAGCTGATCGAGACCTTCGACATCCACGCCGAGGCCGAGCTGCTGCGCGACATCATCAAGAACGGCAAGGGGCAGAAGAAGCTTCGTGCTCTCAAGCGCCTCAAGGTGGTGGCCGCATTCCAGCAGTCGGGTAACTCCCCGATGGGCATGGTGCTCGACGCGGTGCCGGTGATCCCGCCGGAGCTGCGTCCGATGGTGCAGCTCGACGGTGGCCGGTTCGCCACGTCCGACCTCAACGACCTGTACCGCCGGGTCATCAACCGCAACAACCGCCTCAAGCGACTGATCGACCTCGGTGCGCCCGAGATCATCGTCAACAACGAGAAGCGGATGCTGCAGGAGTCCGTCGACGCGCTGTTCGACAACGGCCGCCGCGGCCGGCCGGTCACCGGACCGGGCAACCGTCCGCTGAAGTCGCTGTCCGACCTGCTCAAGGGCAAGCAGGGCCGGTTCCGTCAGAACCTGCTCGGCAAGCGTGTCGACTACTCGGGCCGCAGCGTGATCGTGGTCGGTCCGCAGCTCAAGCTGCACCAATGCGGTCTGCCCAAGCTGATGGCTCTGGAGCTGTTCAAGCCGTTCGTGATGAAGCGACTGGTTGACCTCAACCACGCGCAGAACATCAAGAGCGCCAAGCGGATGGTGGAGCGGCAGCGTCCCCAGGTGTGGGACGTCCTCGAAGAGGTCATCGCCGAGCACCCGGTGCTGCTCAACCGTGCACCCACGCTGCACCGCCTGGGTATCCAGGCCTTCGAGCCGCAGCTGGTGGAAGGCAAGGCCATTCAGCTGCACCCGCTGGTGTGTGAGGCCTTCAACGCCGACTTCGACGGTGACCAGATGGCCGTGCACCTGCCGCTGAGCGCCGAGGCGCAGGCCGAGGCCCGCATCCTGATGCTGTCGAGCAACAACATCCTGTCGCCGGCCTCGGGTCGTCCGCTGGCCATGCCGCGACTGGACATGGTTACCGGGCTGTACTACCTGACCACCGAGATCGATGGTGACGCAGGCGAATACACCCCGGCCGCCAAGGACCGTCCGGAGACCGGTGTGTACTCCTCGCCGGCCGAGGCGATCATGGCGGTCGACCGCGGTGCGCTTTCCGTGCGGGCCAAGATCAAGGTGCGTCTGGACCAGCTGCGGCCGCCGGCCGAGGTGGAGACCGAGCTGTTCGGCGAGAACGGCTGGCGTCCGGGCGGGTCCTGGATCGCCGAGACCACGCTGGGCCGGGTGCTGTTCAACGAGCTGCTGCCGACCGGCTACCCGTTCGTGAACAAGCAGATGCACAAGAAGGTTCAGGCCGTCATCATCAACGACCTGGCCGAGCGCTACCCGATGATCGTGGTCGCCCAGACCGTCGACAAGCTCAAGGACGCCGGCTTCCATTGGGCCACCCGTTCGGGAGTCACGGTCTCGATGGCCGACGTGCTGGTGCCGCCGCGCAAGAAGGAGATCCTCGACTCCTACGAGGAGCGTGCCGACAAGCTGGAGAAGCAGTTCCAGCGTGGTGCTCTCAACCGCGAGGAGCGCAACGAGGCGCTGGTGGAGATCTGGAAGGAAGCCACCGAGGAAGTGGGTCAGGCGCTGCGTGACCACTACCCGGCCGACAACCCGATCATCACGATCGTCGACTCCGGCGCGACGGGTAACTTCACCCAGACCCGGACGCTGGCGGGCATGAAGGGTCTGGTGACCAACCCGAAGGGTGAGTTCATCCCGCGCCCGATCAAGTCCTCGTTCCGTGAGGGCCTGACGGTGCTGGAGTACTTCATCAACACCCACGGCGCCCGAAAGGGCTTGGCGGACACCGCGTTGCGTACCGCTGACTCGGGTTACCTGACTCGTCGTCTTGTCGACGTTTCTCAGGACGTGATCGTGCGCGAGCACGACTGTGGCACTGAGCGCGGCATCATTGTCGACTTGGCCGAGGCCCAGGCGGACGGATCGCTGATCCGTAACGCGTTCATCGAGACGTCGGCCTACGCCCGCACGTTGGCCGTCGACGCGGTCGATGAGAAGGGCAAGGTCGTCATCGAGCGCGGTCACGACCTCGGCGACCCGTCGATCGAGGCCCTGCTGGCTGCCGGCATCGCTAACGTCAAGGTGCGCTCGGTGCTGACCTGCGCCACCGGTACCGGGGTTTGTGCCACCTGCTACGGCCGATCGATGGCCACCGGCAAGCTGGTCGACATCGGTGAGGCGGTCGGCATTGTCGCCGCCCAGTCCATCGGTGAGCCCGGTACTCAGCTGACCATGCGTACCTTCCACCAGGGTGGTGTCGGTGACGACATCACCGGTGGTCTGCCGCGTGTGCAGGAGCTGTTCGAGGCCCGGATTCCGCGTGGCAAGGCGCCGATCGCCGACGTCGCCGGGCGGGTGCAGCTCGAAGAGGGCGAGAAGTTCTACAAGATCACGATCGTGCCGGATGACGGTGGCGAGGAAGTGGTCTACGACAAGCTGCCCAAGCGTCAGCGGCTGCGCGTGTTCAAGCACGAGGACGGCTCGGAGCGGTTGCTGTCCGACGGCGACCACGTCGAGGTCGGCCAGCAGCTCATGGAGGGCTCGGCGGACCCGCACGAGGTGCTGCGTGTGCAGGGCCCGCGTGAGGTGCAGATCCACCTGGTCAACGAGGTCCAGCAGGTCTACCGGGCCCAGGGCGTGTCGATCCACGACAAGCACATCGAGGTGATCGTCCGGCAGATGCTGCGCCGGGTGACCATCATCGACTCGGGCGCCACGGAGTTCCTGCCCGGTTCGCTGACCGAGCGGGCCGAGTTCGAGACGGCGAACCGTCGCGTGGTGGCCGAGGGGCTGGAGCCCGCGGCCGGACGTCCGGTGCTGATGGGTATCACCAAGGCGTCGCTGGCCACCGATTCGTGGCTGTCGGCGGCCTCCTTCCAGGAGACCACCCGCGTGCTGACCGATGCGGCGATCAACTGCCGCAGCGACAAGCTGCAGGGCCTGAAGGAGAACGTGATCATCGGCAAGCTGATCCCGGCCGGTACTGGTATCAACCGGTACCGCAACATTGCCGTGCAGCCCACCGAAGAGGCCCGGGCCGCTGCGTACACGATCCCGTCCTACGAGGATCAGTACTACAGCCCGGACTTCGGCGCCGCCACCGGTGCCGCGGTTCCGCTGGACGACTACGGGTACAGCGACTACCGCTAGTCGACGACGAAAAGAGCCCCGGGGCGTATACCCCCGGGGCTCTTTTCGTATCTGCCGCCGAGTGTGCATCCTGCGACGTCCCCGCGGCGTGTCGCGTCGCAGGATGCACACTCGGCGGACGGGCCGGGTTGCGGCCCCGCAGCGGACGAGGTTGCATCGTTGAGATGGGGGACGAAGTCGACCGCACCACCTACTCCCGCACCCAGCGCCGCCAATACCGGCACAAGATTCAGCAGTGCCTGGACGTCTTCGAGACGATGTTGGCGCAGGCCAGCTTCGAGTGTGAGCCGCCGCTGACCGGTATGGAGATCGAGGGCAACCTGATCGGCGACGACTACCGGCCGGCCATGGCGAACGCCGGTGTGTTGTCGTCGATCGACGATCCGGCATTTCAACGTGAATTAGGTTCCTACAACATCGAATTCAACGTGCCGCCCCGCCAGTTCACCCAGCTCGCCGCACTGGATCTGGAAGCGGAGGTGCGTGCCAGCCTCAACGACGCGCAGGCCAAGGCCCGGAAACACGACGCGGGCATTGTCATGATCGGCATCTTGCCGACGCTGATGCCCGAGCATCTGGCCGGTGACTGGATGAGCGATTCGGCACGGTACGCAGCGCTCAACGACTCGATCTTCGCCGCGCGCGGCGAAGACATCGATATCGAGATCGACGGCCCAGAACCACTGAATCTGCATGCCGAGAACATCGCACCGGAGTCGGCGTGCACCAGCATGCAGTTGCACCTGCAGGTCTCGCCGGCCGAGTTCGCCAACCACTGGAACGCCGCGCAGGTGCTGGCCGGTCCACAACTGGCGATGGGTGCCAACTCTCCCTACTTCTTCGGCCATCGCCTGTGGGCGGAGACCCGGGTCGAGCTGTTCACCCAGTCCACCGACACCCGCCCCGACGAACTGAAGAACCAGGGGGTGCGGCCCCGGGTGTGGTTCGGGGAGCGCTGGATCACGTCCATCTTCGACCTGTTCGAGGAGAACGTGCGCTACTTCCCGTCGCTGCTGCCCGAGGTCTCCGAGGAGGATCCGGCGGACGAACTCGCGCGGGGACGCGCCCCGCAACTGGCAGAGCTGCGTCTGCACAACGGCACCGTGTACCGCTGGAATCGACCGGTCTATGACGTCGTCGACGGACGGCCGCACCTACGTGTGGAGAACCGGGTCCTGCCCTCGGGCCCGACCGTCGCCGACATGGTGGCCAATGCGGTCTTCTACTACGGTCTGCTGCGCAGCCTGGCCCGTGAGCAGCGTCCGCTGTGGACCCAGATGAGTTTTGCGGTGGCGCACGACAACTTTCGCCGGGCCGCGCGCTACGGCATGGACGCGCGACTGTTCTGGCCGGAGCTGGGCGAGGTGAGCGTGGCGGAACTGACGCAGCGCGAGCTGCTGCCGCTGGCCCGCCAAGGCCTTGACGACTGGGGTGTCGCCGCCGAGGTGGCCGACCGGTTCCTCGGCATCATCGCGGGTCGGGCGGCGGCGGGACGCAACGGCGCCACCTGGCAGGTGTCGACGGTCCGCGCATTACAGGATCAGGGCCTGAGTCGGCCCGCGGCGCTGGCGGAGATGCTGAGCCGGTACTGCACGCACATGCATACCAACCAGCCGGTGCATACCTGGCCGACAGAAGTGGGCTGAGGCGTCCGGCGCGGACTAGGCTGGCCGCCGTGTTGATCGGATCCCATGTGCGCCCGCAGAATCCGTTGGCTGCCGCCGAAGCCGAGGGTGCCGACGTGGTGCAGATCTTCCTCGGCAACCCGCAGAGCTGGAAGCCGCCCAAACCCCGCGAGGACGCGGCGCAGCTTCGCGAGGCGGCGCTGCCGATCTATGTGCACGCGCCGTACCTGATCAACGTGGCTTCGCCGAACAACCGGGTGCGTATCCCGTCGCGCACCATCCTGCAGCAGACCTGTGACGCGGCCGCCGAGATCGGCGCCGTCGCGGTGATCGTGCACGGCGGACACGTGACCGCCGATGACGACGACCCGCAGGCCGGGTTCGCTCGGTGGCGCAAGGCGCTGGACCGGCTGGAGACCACCGTCCCGGTGTACTTGGAGAACACCGCCGGCGGTGATCATGCGATGGCCCGGCACTTCGACACCATCGCCAAACTGTGGGACCACATCGGCGACACCGGCGTGGGGTTCTGCCTGGACACCTGCCACACCTGGGCGGCCGGGGAATCGCTGCCCGACGCGGTGGAGCGCGTCAAGGCCATCACCGGACGCATCGATCTGGTGCACTGCAACGACTCCAAGGACGCGCCCGGCTCCGGGCGGGACCGGCACGCCAACTTCGGTACCGGCCAGATCGACCCGGACCTGCTGGTCGCGGTGGTCGAGGCCGCCGGCGCCCCGGTGATCTGCGAGACCGCCGAAGAGGGCCGCAAGGCCGACATCGCTTACCTGCGGGATCGGCTGACCTGATGTCCGGCCTCGCCAAAAAACATCCGTTTTGACTGATTTATTGCTTAATGCGCGACATTGAGTCGGTTGTGTGCTACAACTTTGCTAGGCGCCGTGACCGCGGCAGCTGCGCACACGACTCGGGACTGGAGGGGGTCCAATTGCCTGAGCGACACCATCATGGTGTGGGGGGAGTGCGCAGCCCTTAGTCCGGCGCCCCAAAACGACGGCGGTCACAGCCTGGAACCTCCCGACCCCGGGCCGTGACCGCCGTTTTTTTGTTTGCCGAACACCAATTTGATTACATCTATTGTGCGTACGTGCAAAAAATGTAATATTCGGCTATGGCCGACACCCATATCGTCACCAACCAGGTCCTTCCGCTGGAAGGCTTCAATCCCGCGTCGTCCCCGGTTCTCATCGAGGCGCTGATCCGCGAGGGTGGTCAATGGGGCGTCGACGAGGTCACCGACCTCGGAGCGCTCTCCGGATCCAAGCAGGTGCAACGCTGGGGCGCGCTGGCCGACCGCAATCGGCCGGTGCTGCACACCCACGACGTCGTCGGTAACCGGATCGACGAAGTGGAGTACGACCCGGCCTATCACGAGTTGATGCGCACCGCGATCGGCCACGGCCTGCACGCCGCCCCATGGGCCGACCCGCGGCCCGGCGCGCACGTCGTGCGTGCCGCTCAAACCGGGGTCTGGACCGCCGAGCCGGGCCACGTCTGTCCGATCTCGATGACGTACGCGATCGTGCCCGCGCTGCGCAACAACGCCGAGCTCGCCAAGACCTACGAGCCGCTGCTGACCAGCCGGGTTTACGACCCCGAGCTGAAGGTGCCGGCCGCCAAAGCCGGTATCACCGCGGGCATGTCGATGACCGAGAAGCAGGGCGGCTCCGACGTGCGCGCCGGAACCACCCAGGCGGTGCGGGGCGCCGACGGCAGCTACAGCCTGACCGGGCACAAGTGGTTCACCTCCGCGCCGATGTGCGACGTGTTCCTGGTGCTGGCCCAGGCGCCCGGCGGACTGAGCTGTTTCTTCCTGCCCCGGATCCTGCCGGACGGCACCCGCAACCGGATGCGGCTGCAGCGGCTCAAGGACAAGCTCGGCAACCACGCCAACGCCTCCAGTGAGATCGAGTACGACGGTGCGACCGCCTGGCTGGTGGGGGAGGAGGGCCGCGGGGTCTCGGTCATCATCGAGATGGTCAACCTCACCCGCCTGGACTGCGCGTTGGGCAGTGCCACCAGCATGCGGATGGGCCTGGCCCGCGCCATCTACCACGCTCAGCACCGCAAGGCGTTCGGCGCCTATCTGATCGATCAGCCACTGATGCGCAACGTGCTGGCCGACCTGGCTGTGGAGGCCGAGGCCGCCACCATGGTGTCGATGCGGATGGCCGGTGCCACCGACAAGGCGGTCCGCGGCGACGAACGCGAGGGTCTGCTGCGCCGGATCGGTCTGGCCGCGACCAAGTACTGGGTGTGCAAGCGCGCCACCCCGCACGCCGCCGAGGCGATGGAGTGCTTGGGCGGCAACGGCTACATCGAGGACTCCTTGATGCCGCGGCTGTACCGGGAGGCGCCGTTGATGGGCATCTGGGAGGGGTCGGGCAACGTCAGCGCCCTGGACACGTTGCGTGCCCTGGCTACTCAACCCGACTCGGTGGCGGTGCTCTTCGATGAGCTGGCCGAGACGGCCGGGCAGGATCGCCGGCTCGACGCCCACGTCGACGCGCTGAAGGGCCAACTGGCGGGCCTGGGCGCCGACGTGATGGCTGCCCAATATCAGGCGCGCAAGATCGCCGAGGACATCTGCTTGGCGCTGCAGGGCGGGTTGCTGGTGCGTCACGGCCATCCGGCCGTCGCCGAGGCCTTCCTGGCGACTCGGTTCGGCGGCCAATGGGGCGGGGCGTTCGGCACCCTGCCGGCCGGCCTCGACCTCGGGCCGATCCTCGAGCGTGCTCTGGTCAAGGGCTGAGGTCAGCGCACGCCATGCGACACCACATCGCCCCTGTCGAATTCGACAACCTGCGGACGATGACCTACGAGGTCACCGATCGCATCGCGCGGATCACGTTCAACCGGCCCGAGCACGGAAACGCGATCACCGCGGACACCCCCCTGGAGTTGTCGGCTCTGGTGGAGCGCGCTGATCTGGACCCCAACGTGCACGTGATCCTGGTGTCGGGCCGTGGCGAGGGATTCTGCGCCGGTTTCGATCTCGGTGCCTACGCCGAAGGCTCGTCGTCGGCGGGCGGAGAGAACTACCGGGGCAGCGTGCTCGACGGGAAGACCCAGGCCACCAACCACCGGCCGGATCAGCCGTGGGACCCGATGATCGACTACCAGATGATGAGCCGCTTCGTCCGCGGCTTCGCCTCGCTGATGCACGCCGACAAGCCCACCGTGGTCAAGATCCACGGCTACTGCGTGGCCGGCGGCACCGACATCGCCCTGCATGCCGACCAGGTGATCGCGGCTTCCGATGCCAAGATCGGCTACCCGCCGATGCGGGTGTGGGGGGTGCCGGCGGCCGGGCTCTGGGCGCACCGGCTCGGCGACCAGCGCGCCAAACGCCTACTGCTGACCGGAGATTGCATCACCGGAGCCCAGGCCGCCGAATGGGGTCTGGCCATCGAGGCCCCCGACCCGGCCGATCTTGATGAGCGCACCGAGCGCCTGGTGGCGCGCATCGCCGCGATGCCGGTCAACCAGCTGATCATGGCCAAGCTCGCGCTCAACACCGCGCTGCTGCAGCAGGGCGTGGCCACCAGCAGGATGGTCAGCACCGTGTTCGACGGGGTGGCGCGGCACACGCCGGAGGGGCACGCCTTCGTCGCCGACGCAGTGGAGCACGGGTTCCGCGACGCGGTGCGCCACCGCGACGAGCCGTTCGGGGACTACGGTCGAAAGACCTCCGGGGTTTAGGAGAGAACCCGATGTCCGACACAGTGCGTATGACGGCCCGATCGGTAGTCCTTTCGGTGCTCTTGGGAGCTCACCCTGCGTCGGCAACGGCTGCTGAATTGCTTCGGTTGACAACAGATTTCGGTATCAAAGAAACGGCCTTGCGGGTGGCGCTCACCCGACTGGTCGCTGCCGGAGACCTGGTCCGCTCGGTCGAGGGCTACGGACTCTCCGAGCGTCTGCTGGCGCGCCAACGCCAACAGGATGCGGCACTCAATCCGCAGACCAGGAACTGGGACGGCGACTGGTTGGCCGTGGTGATCACCAGTATCGGCTGTGACGCCCGAACCCGGGCCGCCTTGCGCTCGGGGCTGGCCGAGCGGCGGTTCGCCGAGCTGCGTGAAGGCTTCTGGATGCGCCCGGACAACATTGACGTCGAGCTGGGTGACGGGCTCGAGAGCTACACCCGGCTGCTCACCGCGCGTGACGAGAAGCCGGCCGAATTGGCCGCCACGCTGTGGGATCTGGCGGGCTGGACGCAGACCGGCCACGAACTGCTTGCCGCGATGGCCGATGCCGAGGACGTTCCAAGCCGTTTCGTCATCGCGGCGGCCATGGTCCGCCACCTGCGTCGTGACCCGGTGCTGCCACCGGAACTGCTTCCGGCGGACTGGCCGGGGACCCGAATCCGCAGTCGCTACGCGGAGTTCGCTGCCGAACTGGTCGCGCGACGCGATGCGGACCGAGAGGCGGTGCTGCGATGAGCGCGGTGCGCGTGGAGCGCAATGGCCCGGTCACCACGGTGATCTTGGATCGCCCGCACGCGCGCAACGCCGTCGACGGCCCGACCGCCGCCGCGCTGTACCAGGCATTCGACGAATTCGACCGCGACGACACCGCATCGGTGGCCGTGCTGTGGGGAGACAACGGAACATTTTGCGCGGGAGCCGATCTCAAGGCGCTGGGCACCCCGAACGCCAACCAGACTCACCGCAGCGGGCCGGGCCCGATGGGTCCGACCCGAATGATGTTGTCCAAACCGGTGATTGCCGCGGTCAGTGGCTACGCGGTGGCCGGCGGCCTGGAGTTGGCGCTGTGGTGCGACATGCGCGTGGTCGAGGACGACGCGACCTTCGGCGTGTTCTGCCGCCGCTGGGGTGTGCCACTTATCGACGGCGGCACCGTGCGGTTGCCTCGACTGATCGGCCACAGCCGCGCCATGGACCTGATCCTCACCGGCCGTGCGGTGAACGCCGAGGAGGCGCTGGCGATCGGACTGGCCAATAGGGTGGTCCCCGCCGGGCAGGCTCGCGCGGCAGCCGAGCAGCTGGCCCTGGAACTGGCCGAGTTGCCGCAGGGCTGCCTGCGCTCGGATCGGCTGTCGGCGCTACGGCAGTGGGGCATGAGCGAATCTCATGCCATGGAACAGGAATTCGAGAGCATCGAGCGGGTGGCCGAGGAGGCGCTGCGTGGGGCGGGCCGCTTCGCCGGTGGGGCCGGCCGCCACGGCGCTAAGGCCTGACGCCAGCGGCCCGCTGCGCCCGGCTTCGCCGCGCTTGCGACCGCCGGGAGGCCTGACGCCGGCGGCCCGTCAGCGCTTGTCGGCGATCGTGTTGCCCGGCCCGCGGTTGTCGATCTTCGGATCGCCGCCGCGATAGCTGATGGTGTTGTTGAGGCCGGTTATCTGCAGCGTCTTGTCGACCCGCTCGATGGTGATCCGATTGTCGGAGCCGGTCACGCTCACCGCCTCGCAGCGGCCCCGGACGGTCAGCTTGTTGTTCGACCCGAGCACATTGAGCGACTTGCCGTCGGCGCAGTCCACCGGCGACGTCGAGCCGAACGATTCGAGGCTGATGGTGTTGGAGAACTGCCCGTCATAGTTCTTCGAGATCCGAGCGGACTTGGGCGGCGCCGCCGACTCGCAGCCGGTGAGCAGGGTCGCAAGCAGTGTCATTCCGCCGGCGAGCAACGAACACAGTGCTACGCGGCGAACCTGGGTCACGCCGGTACGCGCGCGAGCCGGTTGGTCATCCCTAGCTCGCGTCCGCGGTCGAACAGCAGCGGGTCGCCATTGTGGTAGTACACGGTCGTGTCATTGCCGTAGACCGTGACGTCGTTGACGATGGTGTCGGCGATCACGGTGTTCTGCGAGCCCTGCGTGGTCACCGCCCAGCAGGTTCCCATCGCATGGATGGTGAGGTTGACGCCGTTGATGAACAGCGTCCCGCCGTTGCAGTCCAGGGTGTGGGTCTCGTGCACCCCGTAGATGTGGATGTCGCCGGGCACGGCGTGCGCGCTCGTGGCTGCCCCCAGTGAACCGGCGGCCAGACCCAGCAGCGCACCAGCCAGCGCAGTCCATTTCATCTCCGGGCCCCTCTCGGCGGACGCAATTTCGGCAAAGCTTACGTCGCACCAGCTGGCGCGTACTCGGGTTCCCCTACTAATCGTTCGATTAGAGTTCTGTGCTGATCTCCTGCCGCACGATACGAAGGGCGTACGCCATGTCAGCTCGACCAGACCCGCCCGCCGCGGCGGGTCGCTCGCGCGCCAACGGCAAATCGGGGGCGCGCCCGGTCAAGCTGAGCCGCGACGCCATCGTCAACGCCGCCTTGAACTTCCTGGACCGGGAGGGCTGGGACGCGCTGACCATCAACGCGTTGGCCACCCAGCTCGGCACCAAGGGCCCGTCGCTGTACAACCACGTGCACAGCCTCAATGACCTGCGCCGCGCCATGCGCATGCGGGTCATCGACGACATTCTGGAGATGCTGACCCAGGTCGGCCAGGGTCGCGCCCGCGACGACGCGGTGCTGGTGATGGCCGGCGCCTACCGCAGCTATGCCCACCACCACCCGGGCCGGTATTCGGCGTTCACCCGGATGCCGCTGGGTGGCGATGACCCGGAGTACACCGCCGCGGCCAGCCGCGCCGCCGCCCCGGTCATCGAGGTATTGGCGTCCTACGGGCTCGAAGGGGACCGGGCGTTTCACGCGGCCCTGGAGTTCTGGGCGGCCATGCACGGATTTGTCCTGCTGGAGATGACCGGCGTGATGGATGACGTGGACACCGACGCCGTCTTCTCCGACATGGTGCGCCGGCTGGCCTCGGCGATGGACAGTCGCACCCAGTAGACACCGAGCAGGTGGGAGGGGCCGCGGGGGACGCTGGGCACGCGCTTTGACCTGCTGGAGTGCTGCCGGGTATTGTGGTAGCTCGTGCCTGGCCACCGAGGCGCGTTTGGTGACATAACGCGCGCGCCTGGCCTAATTCGCATGTCCATTATGCAGCGGAGGAATCCGCAGCGGCCCATGCGACACGCCCGACCGCGGGGTAGCGGTGGGGCACAGACCGCAGGATTTACGAGAGTTTTGAACAGCGATACAGGAAGCCGGTAGATGCCAACCATTCAGCAGCTGGTCCGCAAGGGTCGCCGCGACAAGGTCGCCAAGGTGAAGACCGCGGCCCTCAAGGGCAGCCCGCAGCGTCGGGGCGTGTGCACCCGCGTGTACACCACCACCCCCAAGAAGCCGAACTCGGCGCTTCGCAAGGTGGCCCGCGTCAAGCTGACCAGCCAGGTGGAGGTGACCGCCTACATCCCGGGTGAGGGTCACAACCTGCAGGAGCACTCGATGGTGCTGGTGCGTGGTGGTCGTGTGAAGGACCTGCCGGGTGTGCGCTACAAGATCATCCGCGGCTCGCTGGACACCCAGGGAGTCAAGAACCGCAAGCAGGCCCGCAGCCGCTACGGCGCGAAGAAGGAGAAGAGCTGATGCCGCGCAAGGGCCCCGCACCCAAGCGTCCGCTGGTCAACGACCCCGTCTACGGGTCCCAGCTGGTCACCCAGTTGGTCAACAAGGTGCTGCTGGACGGCAAGAAGTCGCTGGCCGAGCGCATCGTCTACGGCGCGCTCGAGCAGGCTCGCGACAAGACCGGTACCGACCCGGTCGTGACGCTGAAGCGTGCCATGGACAACGTCAAGCCGGCCCTCGAGGTCCGCAGCCGCCGCGTCGGTGGCGCCACCTACCAGGTGCCGGTCGAGGTGCGTGCCGAGCGCTCCACCACTTTGGCGCTGCGCTGGCTGGTGAGCTTCTCGCGGGCTCGCCGCGAGAAGACCATGATCGAGCGCCTGGCGAACGAGATCCTGGATGCCAGCAATGGCCTCGGTGCTGCCGTCAAGCGGCGTGAAGACACCCACAAGATGGCCGAGGCCAACCGGGCGTTCGCGCACTACCGCTGGTGACCTCGTCGGTCTGACCAACCGACACACCTGCGACAACAAGCAATTGAAGTAACCGAAAGAGTGGGAAGACTGCTGTGGCACAGGATGTGCTGACTGACCTGAACAAGGTCCGCAATATCGGCATCATGGCGCACATCGATGCTGGTAAGACGACGACGACCGAGCGGATCCTGTACTACACCGGCGTCAACTACAAGATCGGTGAGACGCACGACGGTGCCTCCACGACCGACTGGATGGAGCAGGAGCAGGAGCGCGGCATCACCATCACCTCCGCCGCGGTGACCTGCTTCTGGAACAAGAACCAGATCAACATCATCGACACCCCGGGCCACGTCGACTTCACCGTCGAGGTGGAGCGCTCCCTGCGTGTCCTTGATGGCGCCGTTGCCGTGTTCGACGGCAAGGAGGGCGTGGAGCCGCAGTCCGAGCAGGTGTGGCGGCAGGCCGACAAGTACGACGTGCCCCGGATCTGCTTCGTCAACAAGATGGACAAGCTCGGTGCGGACTTCTACTTCACCGTGCGCACCATCGAAGAGCGCCTCGGCGCTCGTCCCCTGGTGATTCAGCTGCCGATCGGTGCGGAGAACGACTTCGAGGGCATCGTCGACCTGGTCGAGATGAACGCCAAGGTGTGGCGCGGCGAGACCAAGCTCGGTGAGACCTACGAGACCATCGAGATCCCGGCCGACCTGACCGACAAGGCCGACGAGTACCGGACCGCTCTGCTGGAGGCAGTCGCCGAGACCGACGAGGCTCTGCTGGAGAAGTACCTCGGCGGCGAGGAGCTCTCGATCGAGGAGATCAAGGGCGGCATCCGCAAGCTGACGGTCTCATCGGAGCTGTACCCGGTGCTGTGCGGCAGCGCGTTCAAGAACAAGGGTGTCCAGCCGATGCTGGACGCGGTGATCGACTACCTGCCGTCGCCGCTCGACGTCGAGTCGGTGCAGGGCCACGTGCCCGGCAAGGAAGACGAAGTCATCAGCCGCAAGCCCAGCATCGACGAGCCGTTCTCGGCGCTGGCATTCAAGATCGCGGTGCACCCGTTCTTCGGCAAGCTCACCTACGTCCGGGTGTACTCGGGCAAGGTGGAGTCGGGCACGCAGGTGGTCAACTCGACCAAGGGCAAGAAGGAGCGGCTGGGCAAGCTGTTCCAGATGCACTCCAACAAGGAGAACCCGGTCGACTCGGCGTTCGCCGGCCACATCTACGCGATGATCGGCCTCAAGGACACCACCACCGGCGACACCCTGTGCGACCCGGCCAACCAGATCGTGCTCGAGTCGATGACGTTCCCGGCTCCGGTCATCGAGGTGGCCATCGAGCCCAAGACCAAGAGTGACCAGGAGAAGCTGAGCCTGGCGATCCAGAAGCTGGCCGAAGAGGACCCGACCTTCAAGGTGCACCTGGACCAGGAGACCGGCCAGACCGTGATCGGCGGCATGGGCGAGCTGCACCTGGACATCCTGGTGGACCGGATGCGCCGCGAGTTCAAGGTCGAGGCCAACGTCGGCAAGCCGCAGGTGGCCTACAAGGAGACCATCCGCAAGAAGGTCGAGAAGGTCGAGTACACCCACAAGAAGCAGACGGGTGGCTCGGGCCAGTTCGCGAAGGTCCTCATCGACATCGAACCGTTCACCGGCGAAGACGGTGCGACCTACGAGTTCGAGAACAAGGTCACCGGCGGCCGCGTGCCCCGCGAGTACATTCCCGCGGTGGACGCCGGGGCCCAGGACGCCATGCAGTACGGCGTGCTGGCCGGCTACCCGCTGGTCAACATCAAGGTCACCCTGACCGACGGTCAGTACCACGACGTCGACTCCTCCGAGATGGCCTTCAAGGTGGCCGGCTCGCAGGCGCTGAAGAAGGCTGCCGCTGCCGCGCAGCCGGTGATCCTGGAACCGATCATGGCCGTTGAGGTCACCACGCCCGAGGACTACATGGGCGATGTGATCGGCGACCTGAACTCCCGCCGTGGTCAGATCCAGGCCATGGAGGAGCGCAGCGGTGCGCGCGTCGTCAAGGCGCAGGTGCCGCTGTCGGAGATGTTCGGCTACGTCGGAGACCTGCGGTCGAAGACCCAGGGCCGGGCGAACTACTCCATGGTGTTCGACTCCTACGCCGAAGTGCCGGCGCAGGTGGCGAAGGAGATTATCGCGAAGGCAACGGGCGAGTAACTAGCTTCCCGCCCGTGCCGCTACGGTGGCACAAACCCAAAAAGATCAAACCTGCTGTAACCCAGCACCAACAAGTCCAGGAGGACAAGAAGTGGCGAAGGCGAAGTTCGAGCGGACGAAGCCGCACGTCAACATCGGGACCATCGGTCACGTTGACCACGGCAAGACCACGCTGACCGCGGCTATCACCAAGGTTCTGCACGACAAGTACCCGGCCCTGAACGAGTCGCGTGCGTTCGACCAGATCGACAACGCTCCCGAGGAGCGCCAGCGCGGTATCACGATCAACATCTCCCACGTGGAGTACCAGACCGAGAAGCGGCACTACGCCCACGTCGACGCGCCGGGCCACGCTGACTACATCAAGAACATGATCACGGGTGCCGCCCAGATGGACGGCGCGATCCTGGTGGTCGCGGCCACCGACGGCCCGATGCCGCAGACCCGCGAGCACGTGCTGCTGGCCCGTCAGGTCGGTGTGCCCTACATCCTGGTGGCGCTGAACAAGTCCGACATGGTCGACGACGAGGAACTCCTCGAGCTCGTCGAGATGGAGGTCCGCGAGCTGCTGGCTGCCCAGGAGTTCGACGAGGAGGCCCCGGTGGTCCGGGTGTCGGCTCTCAAGGCGCTCGAGGGCGACGAGAAGTGGGTCAAGTCCGTCGAGGACCTGATGGAGGCCGTCGACGAGTCCGTTCCGGACCCGGTTCGCGAGACCGACAAGCCGTTCCTGATGCCGGTTGAGGACGTCTTCACCATCACCGGTCGTGGCACCGTGGTCACCGGTCGTGTCGAGCGTGGCGTGATCAACGTGAACGAGGAAGTCGAGATCGTCGGCATCCGTCCGGAGACCACCAAGACCACGGTCACCGGTGTGGAGATGTTCCGCAAGCTGCTGGACCAGGGTCAGGCCGGTGACAACGTCGGTCTGCTGATCCGTGGTATCAAGCGTGAGGACGTCGAGCGTGGCCAGGTTGTGGTCAAGCCCGGCACCACCACCCCGCACACCGAGTTCGAGGGCCAGGCCTACATCCTGTCCAAGGACGAGGGTGGCCGCCACACGCCGTTCTTCAACAACTACCGTCCGCAGTTCTACTTCCGGACCACCGACGTGACCGGTGTGGTGACCCTGCCCGAGGGCACCGAGATGGTCATGCCCGGTGACAACACCGAGATGAGCGTCAAGCTGATCCAGCCTGTCGCTATGGACGAGGGTCTGCGGTTCGCCATCCGTGAGGGTGGTCGTACCGTCGGCGCCGGCCGGGTCGTCAAGATCATCAAGTAGTTCCTGCGCAAGCAGTCGTAAGGTCCCCCTTTTCCTCCGAGGAAAAGGGGGATTTTGCGTCTGTTCGGCAGGTGAGTGTTAGACGCTGGTCACGTGATGTTGTGGCGATACGTCAAGGCGCAGTTGCTCGTCCTGTTGTGCGGGGGCTTGGTCGGGCCCATTTTCCTGATCGCCTACTACGCCATCGGCGAATACGAGATGACGCGGTGGATGTACTACAGCGGCATCGCGATCACCGTGGTCGACGTACTGGTGGCCATCGCGCTGGCGTACTTCGGAGCCCGATCGGCCAGCGATGCCGCCCTGCTGGAACGCGACGGGGTCCTGGGGCTCGCGCAGATCAACGGCATCACCGAGACCGGTACGCGGATCAACGACCAGCCGCTGGTCAAATTGCAGTTGCACATCACCGGGCCGGGCCTGACCCCGATGGATCGCGAAGACCGGGTCATCGCGAGCGTCAGCCGATTGGGGAACATCACCGCCCGCAAGCTAGTGGTCCAAGTCGACCCGGTCAGCGGCAAGCACCTGATCGACTGGGAACGCAGCGCGTTGGTCAACGGGCTGGTGCCGGCGCAGTTCACCGTTGCCGAAGACGGCCAGACCTACGATCTGAGCGGGCAATCCGGCCCGCTGATGGAGATCCTGCAGCTGCTCAAAGCGCACGGCGTGGGCCTGAACCAGATGGTGGACGTACGGGCGAACCCCGCACTGCGCCAGCAGATCAGCGCGGTGGTGCGCCGAGCGGTCGCGCAGGAGTCTGCGGCAAGTGAGCCGGCAGCTGTACCGGCCGGTGAGCAGCCGTCCGTCGGTGAGCGGTTGCAGGAGTTGTCGGCACTGCACGCGGCGGGAACGGTGACCGACGAAGAGTACGCCCGCAAGCGTGCCCAGATCATCGCCGACCTCTGAGGCGTCGAATTAGAACACGTTCCATAAGCAGCTGCTAGCCTCGTCGAGTGAGCGAGAGCCAGAACCACAATCTGCAGGGCAAGGTGGCCTTCGTCACCGGTGCGGCGCGCGGCCAGGGCCGTTCGCACGCGATCCGGCTGGCGGCCGCTGGTGCCGACATCATTGCCGCCGACATCTGCGCCCCGGCGTCGGACTGCATCACCTACCCGGCGGCCACGCCCGAGGAATTCGCCGAGATGGTCAGTGCGGTCGAGTCCCACGGCCGCAAGGTGCTGGCCCGATCGGTCGACGTCCGTGACGATGCGGCACTGCGGCAGCTGGTCGACGACGGCGTCGAGCAGTTCGGTCGCCTCGACGTGGTGGTGGCCAACGCCGGCGTGCTGAGCTGGGGCCGGCTGTGGGAGCTGACCGACGAGCAGTGGAACACCGTCATCGACGTGAACCTGACCGGTACGTGGCGCACCATCCGGGCGGCGGTGCCGGCGATGATCGAGGCCGATAACGGCGGTTCGATCGTGATCGTCAGCTCGTCGGCCGGGCTGAAGGCCACTCCCGGCAACGGCCACTACGCGGCGAGCAAGCATGCCCTGGTGGGTCTGACCAACACGCTGGCTCTGGAGGTCGGGGCGCACCGGATTCGGGTCAACTCGATTCACCCCTACTCGGTGGACACCCCGATGATCGAGCCGCAGGTGATGGCGCAGATCTTCACCGAACGCCCCGACTATCTGCACGCCTTCCCCCCGATGCCGCTGCACCCGCAGTCGTTCATGACCCCTGACCAGGTCTCCGACGTGGTGGTTTGGTTGGCCGGTGATGGCTCTGGAATCCTGACGGGAGTCCAGATCCAGGTCGACAAGGGCGCGTTGAAATACTGAGCTTCACCCGAAGTCGAGCACGGTGATGGACGGCCGGGCCCGACGCAGGAAGCCGACCTTGTCCAGTTGCCGGAGGTACCTCGCTTTCCAGATGCCACGGCCCGAGGGCAATGGCACATCACGTGCGGACATCACGCCCGGTATCGCGGTGAGAGCGGTGCCCTGCTCGGAAGTCATCGCGAAGGGCATCGGCGGCGCCACATAGCGGTCGGACAGTCGCATGCCGCGCAGCGTCCGCCGGCTGAACCAGTGCGGAATGCTGTCGAACACCATCCGACCGCCCGGGAAACGCTCGGCGCAGGCGGCGATCAGCCCCAAGGCCTCCCCGGGCTGCAGGTACATCAACAATCCCTCGGCGGTCACCATGACCCCGTCGCCGGTGTCCACCCGGTCCATCCAGCTCAGATCGAGCGCGGACTGCGCGAGCGTCACCACCCGTTCGTCTTCGGGCAGCAAGGTGTTGCGAAGCTCCACCACCGGCTCCAAGTCGACGGTGTACCAGGTGAGTTCACCGTTATCCAGCCTCCAGAAGCTGGTCTGCAACCCCTCGGCCAGGGACACGACGGATGCTTTGGGGTGCGAGGCGAGGTAATCGCGGGTCTGTTGGTCAAAGGCCAGAGCGCGCAGCGGATGGGCCTGGGAGGGGCGGCCGAACTTGCGGTAGTCGTACTGAATCGAGTCGAACAGCTGCACCGCCATCGGGTCATCGATCACGCTGTCGCCGCGTTTGGCCTCGCTGCCCCGGTTGTGCAGGGTCCACAGCGTGGTCGCCGATACGCCCGTGAGGCACTCGCCGTTGATCCTGGTCATGAGTGTCCTCGTTTCGTCCCTGGGCTGAACCGGTAGCGCCACTGTAGGCACAGGACGCTCTTCTTCGGGGGGTACAAATACCGCTACAAAATGGGCAAACACGCGGACGGCGACGCCAGGGCCAGAAGGTGGGTGCACCGCGGTGCGCCGCGGTCGTGTAGAAAATCCTGATGGTCACTAGCTCTTCTGGTTCTGGCGTCGTCATCGTCGGCGGCGGCCTGGCTGCCGTGCGTACCGCCGAGGAATTGCGGCGCGAAGAATACGCGGGGCCGATCACGATCGTCTCCGACGAGAATCGTCCGCCGTATGACCGGCCGCCGTTGACCAAAGAGGTGCTGCGCGGTGAGCGTGACGACACCACGCTGGAGCCGCCGGAGTTCTACGCCTCCCACGACATCAGTCTGCGGTTGGGCTGCGGCGCGCGCAGCGTCGACACCGCGGCGCAATCGGTGACGCTGGCAGACGGCAGCGAGCTGGGCTATGACCAACTCGTGATCGCCACCGGTCTAGTGCCGCGGCGGATCCCGAGCTTCGGCGACCTGGACGGCATCCGGGTGGTCCGGTCGTTCGAGGACAGCCTGGCGCTGCGCGAGGATGCGGCCGGCGCCAGCCGCGCCGTGGTGATCGGCGCCGGGTTCATCGGTTGTGAGGCGGCGGCCAGCCTGCGCAAGCTGGGCGTGGACGTCGTGCTGGTCGAGCCGCAGCCCACCCCGCTGGCGGCCGTGCTCGGTGAGCAGATCGGTGAACTGGTGGCGCGGCTGCACCGGACCAACGGCGTCGATGTCCGCAGCGGTGTCGGTGTCGCCGAGGTTCGCGGCACCGGCCGCGTCGAGACCGTGGTACTCACCGACGGCACGGAGCTGGCCGCCGACGTGGTGGTGCTCGGAGTCGGTTCGCGGCCGGCGACCGAGTGGCTGGACGGCTGCGGCGTCGATGTCGACAATGGGGTGCTGTGCGACGCGACCGGGCGCACCAGTGCGCCGAACGTGTGGGCCGTCGGCGACGTGGCGTTCTGGCGGGGTCGCGAAGGACACCAGGTGCGCGTCGAGCACTGGAGCAATGTCGTCACCCAGGTCCGCACGATGGTCCCGACCATGCTGGGCCGGGAGTCCCTGCATGACGTGGCGGTGCCGGCGTACTTCTGGAGCGACCAGTACGACGTGAAGATCCAGTGCCTGGGCGAGCCGGAGGCCACCGACACCGTGCACCTGGTCGAGGACGACGGCCACAAGTTCCTGGCCTACTACGAGCGCAACGGTGTGCTGGCCGGCGTGGTGGGAGCGGGCCGGCCCGGCAAGGTGATGGGTGCGCGCGCCAAGATCGCCGCGGGTGCCCCGATCTCCGACGTGCTGGGCTAGCTTTCTTCGCGCGAGCGTGCGTGTTTGCACGGCAACACGCCGCGTTAGGCGTACAACCATGCACGCTCGCGAGCTCCACGTACCTGGATTCCAGCCGCCGACGCCGTATCAGATCCGCTGAAACCGACCAATCTCTAGCTGGAGAACGCTATTCTCCGGCTAGAGATTGCGAGGTGCATGCGATGGCGCAGGAACGGGCGGCACAGCTCGACGAAACTGCGTTGGCGCGCTGGCTCGACGCACGTGGCGCCCCCGGAGACGGCGAGGGGCCGGTACTAGAACCGCTCAGCGGCGGCTCGCAGAACACGCTGTACCGGGTGCGCCGGGGCGAGGCCACGATGGTGCTGCGGATGCCCGGCGTCCGGGCGGATTCCGCCCGCATCGATGGACTGCGGCGCGAGATCCGCCTGGTACGGGCGCTGGCGGGAACCGACGTCCCGCACGCGCAGTTGATCGCCGCCGACGACAGCGGCGAGCTGCTCGGCGCGCCGTTCTACGTGATGGCCGAGGTGGACGGCTGGAACTCGACCGGCAACGCCTGGCCCGCGCCATACGACGCCGATCTGAGCGCTCGCCGTGGCCTGGCCTTCGAGCTGGTTGAGGGCGCCGCGCGACTTGGTCGGGTGGACTGGCGCGCGCAGGGACTCGACGGGTTCGGCCGCCCGGACGGCTTCCATGAGCGCCAGGTGGACCGCTGGCTGGCCTTTTTGGACAGCTATCGGGTGCGGGACCTGCCGGGCCTGGACGAGGCCGCCGACTGGCTTCGCCGTAACCGGCCGGCGCACTACACGCCGGGAATCATGCACGGCGACTATCAGTTCGCCAATGTGATGTACGCCCACGGAGCACCCGCGAAACTGGTCGCGATCATCGACTGGGAGATGACGACCATCGGCGATCCATTGCTGGACCTGGCCTGGGCTCTACTCGGCTACGACGGCGAAAACCCACGCACCCAAGGGTATTACGCCGACCTCGCGGGTATGCCGACCCGATCGGAGTTGCTGGAACGCTACGAGCAGGTCAGCGGACTGTCCACCGAGAACATCGACTATTACCTGGTGCTGGCCAACTGGAAGTTGGGAATCGTGCTGGAGAAGACCTACGCCGCTTCGGTCACCGGTGACCGCGTCGATCCGAAGATCGCCGCTGCCATGGGGCCGATGATCCCGCAGTTGATCAGCGCCGCGGCCGAACTCGCCCGTTCTCTGCCGGGCAAGCGGGGCTGACATGGGTTACGCGGATTCGCTCTTCGACCTGACCGACCGGGTCGTGCTGGTCACCGGCGGCAGCCGCGGCCTGGGACGTGAGATGGCGCTGGCGGCCGCCCGCTGCGGCGCCGATGTGGTGATCGCCAGCCGCAAACTCGAGGCCTGCGAGGCCACGGCGGCCGAGATCGAGGCCGAGACCGGACGCTCTGCTCTGCCTCATGCGGTGCACGTCGGGCGCTGGGATCAGCTCGACGGCTTGGTCGACGCCGCCTACGAGCGGTTCGGCCGGGTCGACGTACTGGTCAACAACGCGGGCATGTCGCCGGTCTACGGCAAGCAGACCGACGTCACC
This sequence comes from Mycobacterium sp. SMC-14, assembly GCF_046250075.1. Lineage (NCBI taxonomy): Bacteria > Bacillati > Actinomycetota > Actinomycetes > Mycobacteriales > Mycobacteriaceae > Mycobacterium > Mycobacterium sp. SMC-14. Next base: position 772,774 of record NZ_CP176429.1, read on the forward strand.
GAGAAGATGTTCGACGCCGTGGTCAACCTCAACCTCAAAGGCCCATTTCGGTTGTCGGCGTTGATCGGTGAACGGATGGTGGCCGCGGGCCGTGGCTCGATCATCAACGTCAGCACCCACGGATCGCTGCGCCCCCACCCGTCGTTCATCCCCTACGCCGCGTCCAAGGCCGGACTCAACGTCATGACCGAAGCACTGGCCCAGGCATACGGCCCCACGGTGCGGGTCAACACCTTGATGCCCGGGCCGTTCCTCACCGATATCTCCAAGGCATGGAACTTCGGCGAAGCCGACAACCCGTTCGGCGCCGCCGCATTACAGCGCGCCGGGAATCCGCCGGAGATCGTCGGCGCGGCACTGTTCTTGATGTCCGATGCCTCAAGCTTCACCACCGGATCGATCGTGCGGGCCGACGGCGGCAGTGTCTGACCTACCGTGATAGGAGCGAAAAATGGCGTGGGACTTCTCCACTGAACCCGAGTTCGAGGCGAAGCTCGACTGGATCCGGGCGTTCGTGCACGACGAGGTGGAGCCGCTGGAGGTGCTGTTTCCTGGCTGCGAATACCTGCCGCTGACCGACGAACGTCGCCGGATCGTCGACCCGCTCAAGGATCGGGTACGCGAACAGGGCTTGTGGGCACCACATCTGGGGCCGGAGTTGGGCGGCCAGGGATTCGGGGCGGTCAAGCTGACCCTGATCAACGAGATCCTGGGCCGGTCCAGCTGGGCGCCGATCGTGTTCGGCACCCAGGCCCCCGACACCGGCAACGCCGAGATCCTGGCCCGGTTCGGCACGAAAGAGCAGATGGACAGCTACTTGGCCGGGTTGCTGTCGGGGGAGATCTTCTCCTGCTTCTCCATGACCGAACCGCAGGGCGGCGCCGACCCGCGGGTGTTCACCACCAGGGCCGTCCGCGACGGTGACGATTGGGTGATCACCGGGCGCAAGTACTTCTCCTCCAATGCCTCGGTGGCGTCGTTCTTTATCGTGGTGGCCATCACCGACCCGGACGTCCCGGTGCACCGCGGTGCCTCGACGTTTCTGATTCCGGCCGGCACCCCGGGGCTGGTCGTCGAAGCCACCCACCACCTGGTGGGGTCGCATCCCCACGAAGCCGGGCATTCACTGGTCCGCTACGCAGACGTGCGGGTCCCGGCCGACGCGATCCTGGGCGAGCCCGGTCAAGGCTTCCTGATCCTGCAGAGCCGGCTGGCCGGCGGCCGGCTGCATCACGCCATGCGCTCGATCGGGGTGGCCCAACGTGCCATCGACATGATGGCTCGGCGCGCGAAAAGTCGCTTCACCCAGGGCAGTTCGTTGGCCGACAAGCAGCTGGTGCAGGCGTTCATCGTCGACTCCTACGCCGAGCTGCTCGGGTTCCGGCTCACGGTGCTGCACGCGGCATGGCTGATCGACTCCGGGGACGAGAAGGCGGCCCGTGCCGAGATCGGGGTCTGCAAGATCCTGGCGTCGCAGGTGCTCAAGTCCATCGGATTGCGTGCCATCCAGGTGCACGGTGCGATGGGCCTGACCGAACAGTTGCCGCTGACCAATGTGCTCCTTGGCGGGGTGGCGCTGGGTCTGGCCGACGGCCCCACCGAGGCGCACAAGGTGAACCTGGCCCGGTTGCTGCTCAAGGACTACGACGCCGAGGACCCGGAGTGGCCCAGCGAGTTCCTGGACAACCGCATCGAGGCCGCCCGCGCGAAGTACGGCGACCTGATTGACCGGATCCCGGCGGTGCCATGACCACACGTGTCGACGCCGCGGTGCACCGTGCCCTCGACGACCGCCAGCGCGAGGCCACCGCCGAGGTGGAGCGGATCCTGGCCGCGGCAGTAACTGTCTTGGAACGCACGGCGCCCGAGCCGCCCCGGGTGTGCGACATCGTCGCCGAGGCGGGCTCGTCGAACAAGGCGTTCTACCGCTACTTCGCCGGCAAGGACGACGTGATCCTGGCGGTGATGGAGCGCGGCGTCGCACTCGTGGTGTCCTACCTGGAGCATCAACTGGCCAAGGAATCCACGCCGCAAGCCAAGGTCGCGAGCTGGATCCGGGGCGCGCTGGCGCAGCTCTCCGACCCGCACCTGCTGAGCCTGAGCCGCGCCGCAAGCACCCAGCTGGCGGTCAGTGCCGACCGGCCGCGCTCCGATGAGGACATCCTGGCCCCGTTGCGCGATCTGCTCACCGCCCCGATCGGTGCGCTCGGCGGCGACGACCCCCGCCGGGATGCCGATCTGGTCTTTGGCGCTACCTTGTCGACCATGCGTGGCTACCTCAATGCCGGCCGGCGACCGAAGCGGGCCGATGTGGATCACCTGGTGTCGTTCTGCCTCCGCGGCCTGGGGGCTGCCTGATGCGCGCGATCGTGTGCGAGCAGTACGGCCCGCCCGAAGATCTGGTGCTCACGGAGCTGCCCGACCCGGCGCCCGGCCCCGGCACGCTGGTGGTTCGGGTGCGGGCCGCGGCGGTCAACTTCCCCGACGTGCTGCTGATCGACGGCAAGTATCAGCTGAAGATCCCGGCACCGTTCACGCCCGGCAGCGAGCTGGCCGGTGATGTGATCGCGGTCGGTGACGGGGTGCCGTTCGCTGTCGGCGACCGGGTGGCCGGCGCTTCGTTCGTGGGTGGCTTCGCCGAGCAGGCGCTGGTGCCCGCGGCGGCGGTGTCCGCCATCCCCGGGGGCATCGACTACGCGGCCGCGGCCGGATTCGGCGTCACCTACCGCACGGCGTATCACGCACTGCGCTCGGTTGCCCAAGTGGCAGAAGGCGATTGGGTGGTGGTGCTGGGCGCGGCCGGCGGAGTCGGGCTGGCCGCCGTCGACCTGGCAGTGGCGATGGGTGCGAAGGTGCTTGCCGCGGCCTCCAGCCCGGAGAAGCTTGAGGTGTGCCGCCAGCGCGGTGCTGCCGCGACGGTCGACTACGACCGGGAGGACCTCAAGACGCGGATCCGCGAGATCACCGGCGACGGCGCGCAGGCCGTGCTCGACCCGGTCGGCGGTTCCTACGCCGAGCCGGCGTTGCGCAGCCTGGCCCGCGGCGGGCGGTTCATCACCTTGGGCTATGCCGCCGGCTCGATTCCGGCGATTCCGCTGAATCTGGTGATGCTCAAGGGCATCACGGTGCAGGGCATGGAGATCCGGACGTTCGCCACCGACTTTCCGGCCGAGAACGAGCGCGACCTCGTCGAACTGAATCGGTTGTTCGCCGAGGGCAAGGTCAGCCCCTACATCGGCGCCCGCTTCCCGCTCGCCGAGACCGCAGCCGCGCTGCGCTACGTCGCCGACCGCAAAGCGATCGGCAAGGTCATCATCGACGTCTGACCCAGACCAAGGTGTTGAGCGTCGTCACACCATCGTTGGTGGTCGTCGCCGACAGCGTCAGCCGGTTGCCGTCCACGCGTGCCTGCCGCAGCTGCGGGCTCGCCAGCAGCTCCGGCAGCATCGAGACGCTGACTTCGTGATGCACGGTCGCGGTGTCCTCGTCGACACGGAATCGGCCACCGTAGGCGATGTAGGCGGGCAGCACGGCGTCCGCGCTGCCGGTCAGCTGCGCGGACATGTACCCGTCGGCGGTGTAGAGGATCAGACCGCGCGGCGCCGTGCCCAACGGGTGTGACACCGCGCCGGTGTCGGCGTCGACGGGCTCATGCCGCGGTCCCAGCTTCGCCTCTCCTGCGTCGAGCCTCGCTGAACCGCGGGACTCGAACGACGACAGCTCCCAGCCGCCCAGCAGCGCTTCGCGCAGAGTGCTCATCAGGGCATGATGACGGTTCGGGTCACCGGCTCGGCGGCGGCCTGGCGGCTGCGCAGCCCGCGCTGCAGGGCATACAGCAGCGCATCGCGGGTCTCGCGGGGATCGATGAGCTCGTCGAAGCCGAGCTGCTGGGCGGAGTGATACGACGCCTGCAGTTCGGTCTCACGCAGCTTGGCGGACAGATCCTCCCCGGCGTGCGTGGCCGAGCTGAGCGCGGCCGCACTCATCGCCCCCATCGTCGCCCCGGGATAGGCGAAAGTCGCCACCTGAGCATCGAACCCCAGCAGCGACATCACCATGGAACCGAAGCCATAGGCCTTGCGCAGCGTCAGATGAAGTTTGACCGTGCTGGCCGCGGTCTGTGCAGCGAACATCCGGGCACCGGCGCGCAACACCCCGGCACGCTCGGAGCGGCTGCCGGGCAGCATGCCGGGATTGTCGGCCAAGAACACGATCGGCAGGTGGAACGAATCGGCCACCATGATGAAGTGCGCCGCCTTGTCCGCGGCGTCGGTGTCGATCGAGCCGGCCAGCACCTGCGGCTGATTGGCCACCACGGCCACCGGGTGGCCACCCAGATGGGCCAGCGCGCAGATGATCGCCCGACCGAACCGCGGCTGCACTTCGAACCAGTCGGGCCGGTCGAAGACGACGTCGAGCACCGACCGCATGTCGTAGACCCGACGGTTGTCCCGCGACACGATGTCGAGCAGCTCGGGGGTAGTCCGCGATTGCGCGGCAGGGTCCGTCGGCAACGCCGTGGGGTATGACCATGCACTGGACGGGAAGTAGGACAGATACCGGCGGATGTCGTCGAGCACCGTCTCGTCGTCGGCGCCGAAGTTGTGCACCACACCGCTGTTCAGCGCGACCTCGGGACCGCCCAGGTCTTCCTTGGAGATGTCTTCGCCGGTGGACTCCTTGACCACCGGTGGGCCGGCGGTGAAGATCGCGCCGTGCGGGCTCATGATCCGGAAATCGCAGACCGGACCGACCAGCGCGCCATGCCCGGCCGAGGGACCCATTATCGCGGCGACGGTCGGCACCTTGCCCGAGCATTGCGCCTGGGCCAGCAGGTCGGTCGGGGTGCGCCCGTAATGCTCACCGGTGGGACGGAATCCGGCGCCCTCCAACAGCATTACCAGCGGGATCTTGTCGCGCAGCGCCAGCTCCGCGATGCGATAGCGCTTGGCGTTGCCCCCTGGGCCGATGCTGCCCGCCAGCGTGGTGAAATCCTCGGCGCCCACCATCACCGGGGAGCCGTTGATCAGTCCCGAGCCGACCACGATGCCGTCGGCGGCGATCTGCCCGCCCACCATGGTGCCCAGTTCGCGGAAGCTGCCCGGGTCCAGCAGGTGCCCGATCCTGGCGCGCGCGTCGAGTTTGCCCTTGCCGCGGTGTTTGGCCACCCGCTCGGGGCCGCCCATGGCCCGCGTGTGCTGGCGCCGTCGGTCCAGATCCTCCAGTGTCTCCTGCCAGTCCTGGGCGTTCGTCATCTGCGGCGTCCTCTTTCGTTGACCATACTGAAATTCTTACTGTAACGTCTCGCGGCATGGCTGGAAGCGGCTGTCCGGAGAGACTTCGGCTATGAGTTCCCTTGCGCGGGAGCGTGCCCGGTGACCACGCAGACGTCGATACCGCGGCATCCGCACGACGTGACCAGCCAGTGGCTGTCGGCGGTGTTGAGCGCCCGCGGCGAGCCCGTCGAGGTGGCCGCGGTCGACGTCACCCCGGTCGGCACCGGCCAGACCGGGGCCACCTATCGGGTGGCGGCCCGCTACGTCGACAACCCGGCCGACCTGCCTACCAGCTTCGTGATCAAACTGCCGGCCGGCGACGACGCCGTTCGCGATCGCGTCGTGCTGGGCTATCGCAGTGAGTGCGCCTTCTACGGTGAGGTAGCCGACGGCGTCAAGATACCGATACCCCAGTGCTTCCACTGCGAAATCACTGATGACGCAACCGAGTACGCCCTGCTGCTCTCCGATCGGGCGCCCGCGGTCCAGGGCGATCAGATCGCGGGGTGCGGTGAGGGCCAGGCCAGGCTGGCGGTGACCGCCCTGGCCGGGCTGCACGCGCCCACCTGGTGCGACCAGCGGTGGCTGACCTTCCCCGGCCTGGCCATGACCCAGCTGGACGAGGCCGGCGCCAAGGGCATGGGTGACATCGCCCGGATGTGCGCCGAGACCACCGTTCAGCGGCTCGGTGCGCAGCTCGGCGACGCCGACTGCGCGACGTTGACCGCTGCGCTGGACCTGATCACCCCGTGGGTGTCGGCGCCGCTGGGCCGGTTCGCGTTGATCCATGGCGACTACCGGCTGGACAACATGCTGTTCAGTCCCGACGGGGACCACATCTGGGTGGTCGATTGGCAGACGCTGGGTGTTGGACTGCCGGCGCGCGATCTGGCGTTCTTCACCGGCACCAGCTTGGCGCCCGAGCTGCGCAAAGAAATCGAGGCCGACCTGGTCACCGCGTATCACAGCGCGCTGCTGGGCCACGGCGTCAGCGATTATGACCGGGAAACCTGTTGGCAGGACTACCGGTTCGGCGCGCTGCAGGTGCCCCTGATCTGCGCACTCGGGTTGGTGTTCGCAACCGATACCGACCGCGGCGACGACATGTTCGTCACGATGCTGCGGCGCGGGTGTCAGGCCATCCGCGATCTGGGCACGCTGGAGCTGGTGGGCGAGCTGGCCGGCTGAGCCTGGTCGTCCGCGCCGCAGAAGGAGAGGTGGGGGTCTGATGAATGCTCACGCGCAGGGCCCGCGACCGCCAGAGGGGGACTGGCTGGGAACGCCGTATCTGATGTTTCGGCGTGAGGGCCCGATCGCGGTCTGCACCCTGGATCGCCCCGAAGCCCGCAATGCGATGACGCCGGCCATGTACTTCGGCCTGCGCTATGCGGTGGGCCGGGTCAATCAGGATCCAGAGCTGGCCGGGTTGTTGATCACCGGCACCGCAGACGTATTCGCCCCCGGCGGGGACATGGGCGGCGGCGGGGCAGACGACTGGCTCACGTTCGGGGCCGCGCTGGGTATGGACATCACCCCGTTCGACACCCTGCGCAGTTCGGTCAAGCCGGTGGTCTCCGCGGTCAACGGGTTGTGTCAGGGCGGCGGGCTACAGATCGCGCTCTGCAGTGACGTGGCCGTGGTCAGCGACCGGGCCACCTTCCGGGTGCCCGAGCTGTTCCGCGGCATCGCCGACACCTACTACAGCCAGATGCTGGCGCGAGTGATCGGGCCCGTGCGAACCCGCGACCTGATGTTCACCGGCCGCACCTTCGGCGCGCAGGAAGCCCTCGACTGGGGCATGGTGGCACGTGTGGTTCCGCACGAGGAACTGGCTGATGCCGCGCGTGACGTGCTGGCGCAGTGCTGCCGCACCGCGCCGGCCGCGCGCGCCGTGGTCAAGTCCAGCCTGGATGCCTACCTCGGCCTGTTCGACCGGATCGGGATGAACACCAGCCTCGGTGCGCCGGAGGCCGTCGAAGGGTTCCGCGCCTTCAAAGAGCGCAGGTCACCGGCGTGGGTGCATCCCGAGCTGAGGATCGAAGGACGATTATAGATGAATTTCATGCTTTAAATTGAGAATGGGTGTGCATAAAAATTAGAAGCTGGTATCGCACAATCTGCCAATCGGATAGTATCCACACGCATCGTTAACGCTCGTTCGGAGGAGCCTGCCCTATGGGGATGAAGGACCTGGTCCGCTGGTCCCCGGAATCGGCGATGGTTCGCCTGGCGGGGCCGATGGAGGCGGTCGGTGGGCTCTTCACCATGTCGGTGGACGCCGTCAGGTTCTTGTTCAAACGTCCGTTCCAGGCCCGGGAATTCATCGAGCAGTCCTGGTTCGTCGCGCGCGTCTCGCTGGCGCCGACGTTGCTGGTGGCCATTCCGTTCACGGTCCTGGTCAGCTTCATTCTCAACATCCTGCTGCGCGAGCTCGGTGCCGCCGACCTGTCCGGTGCCGGCGCGGCGTTCGGCGCCGTGACCCAGGTCGGACCGATGGTGACGGTGTTGATCGTGGCCGGAGCCGGTGCCACCGCGATGTGTGCCGACCTGGGGTCGCGCACGATTCGCGAAGAGATCGACGCCATGGAGGTCTTGGGCATCAACCCGGTGCAACGGCTGGTGACACCGCGGATGCTCGCCGCCGGGCTGGTGGCGCTGCTGCTCAACAGTCTCGTGGTGATCATCGGCATTCTCGGCGGCTACGTCTTCTCGGTCTTCGTCCAAGACGTCAACCCGGGCGCATTCGCGGCCGGGATCACCCTGCTGACCGGGGTGCCCGAACTGGTCATCTCCTGCGTCAAGGCGGCGCTGTTCGGGCTGATCGCCGGAATGGTCGCCTGCTACCGCGGCCTGACGATCTCCGGCGGCGGCGCCAAGGCCGTCGGCAACGCGGTGAACGAGACCGTGGTGTATGCCTTCATGTCTCTCTTCGTGGTCAACGTGGTGGTCACCGCGATCGGCATCAAGATGACGGCGCGCTGAGCCGTGGCGCTTCGTGCTTTGTCCGCCGTCTATCCCGGTGTCACCCGGCAGCTGCGGCGACCGATCGCCGCGATGGGGCGCATCGGCGACCACACGCTGTTCTACGGCAAGGCGATCGCCACCACGCCGTTCGCGTTCGCCCACTACCGCCGCGAGGTCATCCGGCTGATCGCCGAGATCAGCATGGGCACCGGAACCCTGGCGATGATCGGCGGCACCGTAGTGATCGTCGGCTTCCTGACGCTGGCGGCCGGCGGCACCCTGGCGGTGCAGGGCTACAGCTCGCTGGGCAACATCGGCATCGAGGCTTTGACCGGATTCCTGGCGGCGTTCATCAACGTGCGCATCTCGGCGCCGGTGGTCGCCGGGATCGGATTGGCCGCCACCTTCGGCGCCGGGGTCACCGCGCAGCTGGGGGCCATGCGGATCAACGAGGAGATCGACGCGCTGGAATCGATGGCCATCCGCCCGATCGCCTACCTGGTCAGCACTCGCATCGTTGCCGGGCTGGTCGCGATCGTTCCGCTGTATGCCATCGCGGTGATCCTGTCGTTCGTGGCCAGCCGCTTCACCACCGTCTTCTTGTTCGGGCAGTCGGCCGGACTCTACGACCACTATTTCCGCACCTTCCTCAACCCCATCGACCTGCTGTGGTCGTTCCTGCAGGCCTTCTTGATGGCGATCACCATCTTGTTGATCCATACCTACTTCGGCTATTTCGCCGCCGGTGGTCCGGCGGGCGTCGGTGTCGCGGTGGGCAACGCGGTGCGGACCTCGCTGATCGTCGTCGTCTCGGTGACGTTGTTGGTCTCGCTGTCGGTCTACGGGGCCAGCGGCAACTTCAACCTGGCCGGTTAGCAACCGGCATTCGCGCACGTCGCGCTAGTGGTATTGGCATTCTCATTTTTTGCAAGTACCGTATCCATCGATGAGCGACCCAGTGCAGACCTCCTCAGGGATCCCGCTGAAACCGGTGTACGGCCCGGACGACCGGCGCGAAGAGCCGCCCGCGCCCGGCACGTATCCCTTCACCCGCGGAAACTTCGAGTCCGGCTACCGCGGACGGCTGTGGACCTTCCGTCAGTACTCCGGCTTCGGGACCGCCGAGGAGTCCAACCGGCGCTACCAGTACCTGCTGAGCCAGGGCGGTACCGGACTGTCGGTGGCGCTGGACCTGCCGACCCAGTGCGGCTACGACTCCGATGACCCCGAGGTCGGCGAGGAGGTCGGCCGGGTCGGCGTGGCGGTGGACACCCTGGCCGATGCCGAGATCCTGTTCGACTCCATCCCGCTGGACAAGATCAGCACCAGCTTCACCATCAACGGCACCGCCGCGATCCTGCTCGCGTTCTACGTGGCGGCCGCCGAGCGTTCCGGGGTGCCGCGAGCCAAGCTCACCGGCACCATCCAGAACGACATCCTCAAGGAGTACGCGTCGCGCGGCACCTGGATCTGGCCGCCCGAACCGTCGCTGCGGCTGATCGCCGACACCATCGAGTTCTGCGCCGCCGAAGTGCCCCGGTTCAACGCGATCTCGGTGGCCGGCGCGCACTTTCGTGACGCGGGCGCCAACGCGGTGCAGGAGATGGCGTTCACGCTCGCCGACGGCGTCACCTACTGCGACACCGTCGTGCAGCGCGGCCGGATGAGTATCGAGCAGTTCGCCCCGCAGGTCTCGTTCTTCTTCTACACCCACGGCGACTTCTTCGAGGAGATCGCCAAATACCGTGCCGGCCGCCGCCGGTGGGCCACGATCGTGCGGGAACGTTACGGCGCACAGGCCGACAAAGCGTCGATGTTCCGGTTCGGCTGCGTGGCCGGCGGTGCGTCGCTGTTCGCGCCGCAGGCCCAGAACAACCTGGTTCGGGTGGCCTACGAGTCGATGGCCGCGGTGCTGGGCGGGGTCCAATCGATGTTCACCGCCGCCTGGGATGAACCGTTCGCGCTGCCCAGCGAGGAGTCCGCGACGCTGGCCCTGCGCACCCAACAGATCCTGGCCTATGAGACCGGGGTGACCCGGGTGGCCGATCCGCTCGGCGGCTCCTATTTCGTCGAAGCGCTCACCGACGCCACCGAAGAACGCATCATCGAGATCATGGCCGACCTGGAGAACCACGGCGGCATGGTGCGTGCGATCGAAGACGGCTACCTGCAGGGCCTGATCGCCGACGAGGCGTTCAAGATCCACCACGAGATCGAGTCGGGCACAAGGCCGGTCGTCGGCGTCAATAAGTTCACGTCCGACGAGCCACCACCGGAGATCGCCACCTACGAACTGGACGCCGAAGGCCGCGACGTTCAGCTCAAGCGGCTGGCGCGGGTCAAGGCCGATCGCAACGCCGACGACGTCGCCGCTACTCTCGCTGCGCTGTCGCGCGCCGCCGAGGGCGACGTCAACCTCATGCATCCCCTGATCGACTGCGCCAACGCCTACTGCACGGTGGGCGAGATGGTCTCGGCGCTCAGAGGCGTCTGGGGCGAGTTCCAGCAACCGGTGGTGTACTGATGACTTCTCCGCTTTCTCCGTCCGCGGCGGTTCCGGCCCGTGTCCTGGTCGCCAAACCCGGTCTCGACGGCCACGATCGGGGGGCCAAGATCGTCGCCCGCACGTTGCGTGACGCGGGTTTCGAGGTCATCTACACCGGCATTCGGCAACGCGTCGAGGACATCGTCGCCACCGCCCTGCAGGAGGATGTGGCGGTGGTGGGCCTGAGCATCCTGTCCGGCGCGCACGTCGCGTTGACCGGGCGCATCGTCGAGGCGCTGCGCGCCGCGGACGGCGGGGACATCGCCGTCGTGGTCGGCGGCACCATCCCGCAGGGCGACGTACCCAAACTGGTGGAAGCCGGTGCCGCGGCGGTGTTTCCCACCGGAACGTCCCTGGACGATCTGGTGACCGGGGTGCGCGACGTGATTTCGAAGGCGGGGGCTCTGTAGGCATGCGACTTGGGGTGATGATCGGCGCCGAACGTGGCGATATGGCGCGCAAGGTCGCCAAACTGACCTCTGACATCGAATGGGCCGATTCGGCGGGGCTGTCCACCGCGTGGATGCCGCAGGTACCCGACGACTTCGATCTGCTGACCATGGTGGCGCTGATGGCCTCGCACAGCACCCGCATCGAGCTCGGCACCGCCGTGGTGCCGTTGCAGGCTCAGCACCCGGTAGCTCTTGCTCGCCAAGCACTTTCGGTGCACGCCATCTCCGGCGGCCGGCTGGCTCTGGGCGTGGGGCCCTCGCACCACTGGATCATCCGGGACATGCTCGGCCTGCCCTACGACAAACCTGCCGCCTACACCCGGGACTACCTGCAGGTGCTGAATGCGGCCATCGCCGGCCCGGGACAGGTGGACGTCGAGAACGACCACTTCACCGTGCACAGCCCGACCGCGCTCGGTGCCCACACCAAGATGCCGGTGCTGGTGGCCGCGCTGGGCCCGGTGATGTTGCAGATCGCCGGCGAGCACGCCGACGGCACGTCGCTGTGGATGGCCGATGAGAAGGCGATTGCCGAGCACATCGCGCCCAAGATCAACAAGGCCGCGGCCGATGCGGGCAAGCCGCAGCCGCGCATTGTCGCCGGCATCCCGGTCACCCTGTGCGCCAATTCCGAGATCGAGGCCGCCAAGGAACGCGCCAACCGGATCCTGGCCGAGGCCGAGACCTCGCCCAACTATCAGCGGCTGCTGGACCGCGGTTCGGCCCGTAATGTCGGCGACCTGTGCGCGGCCGGCGACGAGGAATCGATCCTCAAGCGGTTCAAGCAGTTCGCCGACGCCGGGGTGACCGATCTGTCGGTGCGGTTGCTGCCCATCGGGGACAACCGCGACGAGCTGATCGCCTCCAAGTACCGCACCCGTGAGGTGATCGCCGAACTCGCCAAGGCGGTCTAGGTGAGCGGACCGCTCGCGGGGATCCGCATCCTCGAGGTGGGGGTGATGCTGGCCGGCCCGTACGCCACCATGCTGCTGGCCGACCTCGGTGCCGAGGTCATCAAGATAGAACCGCCGGGCGGGGAGATCTCCCGCCAGGTGGGCCCGAGCTACTTCGCCAGCCTCAACCGCAACAAGACCAGCGTCCAGCTGGATCTGGCATCGGAGACCGGACAGGCGCGGCTGGGGGAGCTGGTCGCCGATTCCCATGCGCTGCTGGTGAATATGAAGCCCTCGGTGATCAAGCGACTAGGGCTGACCTACGAGGCGCTACAGCGCTTCAATTCGCGGATCGTCTGCGTCGCGCTGACCGGCTTCGGCCTGGACGGCGGTGATGAACCGGCGTTCGACTACGTGATTCAGGCAGCCACCGGGATCGCGGCGATGACCGGGGACCCGGATGCGCCGCCGACCCTGCCGGGCTACTCCTCGGCGGACAACTCCACCGGGCTGACCGCGGCGCTGGGCCTGCTGGCGCAGATCGTCAGCGGTCGTGGCGGGCAGGTGGAGGTGTCACTGCTGGATGTGATGCTGTCGCAACTGAACTACCGTGCCTCGGCCTTCCTCAACGACGGTGTCGAACCCCAACGGTACCCGCACGGCGCACATTCGTATTACGTTCCCGCACAGCTATTCCCGACCGCACGGGGGTATCTGGCGTTGTTCGTCACCCATGATGGATTCTGGAAGTCGTTCGCCAGCGAGGCAGGTATCGACGGTTTCGCGACGATGGCCGAGCGCGCGGCCCGCCGGGACGAGGTGCTCGCGGTGGTCACCGCCGCGCTTGCCGACGACACCGCGGCCGGCTGGGAACGTCGGTTGCGCCCGCTGGGTATCCCGGCGGCGGCGGTGCGTACGCTGCCCGAGGCGTTGAAGGAACATCCCGAAATGATCGTCACCGCAGGAGAGTTCCGGCTGATCGGCAGCCCGATCCGGGTCGCCGGGTACCAGCCGGCCTACCGGCCGCCGCCGACGCTGGAGGATTAGCGCGGCGGCTCAGACCGTGACGATCGAGGCCGACGCCGTGCCCGGCGCGCCGTAAACCTGGGCGAACCCCACCTTCGGGCCCCCGGGAACCTGACGGTCACCGGCCTGGCCACGCAGCTGCAGCACCAGTTCGTGGAGCTGACGCAGCCCCGAGGCGCCGATCGGTTCGCCGTTGGCGATCAGTCCGCCGTCGGTGTTGACCGGCAGTGACCCGGTGATCTCGGTTGCCCCGTCGGCGAGCAGCTTCTCCTGGTCGCCATCGGCGCAGAAGCCGCACTCGGCCATGTGGATGACCTCGGCGCCGGCGTCGGTGTCCTGCAACTGGACCACATCGACGTCTTCCGGCGTCACGCCGGCCTTCTCGAACGCGGCGCGGGCGGCGTAGACCGTCGGCGCCACGTCCTCTTCGATCGGAGCCGACGTCCCATGCACCTCGTAGGCACCGTAGGTGCGGGTGCGGATCTCGGTGGCCTGCAGGTAGACCGGCTTACCGCTGAAGCGGTGTGCGATGTCGGCGCGGCACATAACCACAGCGGCCGCACCCTCATCCGGTGCACAGAACATGTACTGGGTAAGGGGGTAGTTGAGCACTGTCGAGTCGAGGATGGCGTCCTCGGACATCGGCTTGCGCCGAAATGCGTTGGGGTTCAACGCACCGTTGCGGAAGTTCTTGGCGGCGACCTTGGCCAGCGTACGTGCCGAGATGCCGTGGTCGTGCAGGTAGCGGTTGGCTTTCATGCCGAAGAACTTGGTGGTGACGAACTGGCCGTTCTCGGCGTACCAGGCCGGCAGCGCCAGCTTGGCCGGGTCGTCGGTGAACGCGCCGCGGGGGTGCTTGTCCATGCCGATCGCGATACCGATGTCGTACTTGCCGGAGCGGATGTTGTCGGCGCAGACCTGGGTTGCGGTGGCCGCGGTGGCGCAGGCATTGAAAACGTTGGTGAACGGGATGCCGGTCAGGCCGACCAGTCGTGTCACCGCGTCGGGGTTGGAGATCTCATAGCTGCCGCCGACCCCGAACTGGATGTCCTTCCATTCGGCGCCGGCATCGGCCAGAGCCAGGTGGATGGCCTCGGCGCCCATCTGCATCGCGGACTTGTCGAATCGGCCGAAGGGGTGCAGCCCGACACCGATGATCGCCACGTCGTTGTTCGCTACCGTCATTGTCCAGGTCTCCTTAGACGGGCTGGAATGCCCAGGTGAGAATCTCGGTCCCGTCGTCCTCGACATAGAACGGCACCATGGTCAGTTCGACGGGCATGCCGAATTTCAGCTTGGCGGGGTCGGATTCGGTCAGGCGAGCCTCGACCTGGACCACGTCGCCGAGTCGGACCAGCCCGACCCCGTAGGGGGTGAAGCCCTCGGCGGTCTCGCCGCCGGCATAGGGCAGTTTCGGGACGAAGCCCTGAGTGGTCCAGGCCTCCAAGGTGCCCTGGCGGGGTAGCAGCAGATCCTGCATCTGCGGTCCGCTGCATCGTGGGCAGTGATCCTGGCGGGGCCACACCGTCGCTTGGCAATCCGCGCACTGGCTGCCGATCAGGGCCACGTTCTCGTCGGGCCAGTTGGTGACGTCGGGAGCGAGGGCCTTACGCATCGGCACCGCCGGCGGTCCGCCAGGCAGGCACGCACAGAGTGGAAATCACATTCTCGATTAGAGCATACGTGCCTACAGCGAGGGAAGCCCGAACGGGCGGTCCGGGCCTGGGGGTGGCTGCGCTAGGCGCGTGAGGGTGCGCAGAATGTCACTTCTTCGCGGCGTGTCGCGTGCAGACGCGCACGCTCGCGCAGAAAGCGGGACTACTTGGCGAGGCCGTGTGCGCAGAAGTCCCAGACCTCATCGGCGCTGATGGGGTGGGCCGCCGGATCGTCGGACTCGGCGCTGGACTGCGCCACGAACATGACGGTCTGCATGATCATTGCCGCCATCCGCCGGGCGTTGACGCCCTTGCGCAGCTCGCCGGCCGCGTCGGCGGCTTCCATCAGTTCGGTGAGCAGTGTCAACAGCGGGGTGAAGGCCACCCGCACTTCGGTGGGGTGTGACACCAGCAGGCGCGGCGCGAAGTCGGTGAACAGTGGTCGCTTTGCCGACGGGTCTGGTCGAGACAGCTCGAAGAGCAGCTCGATCGCCACTTTCAGCCGCTCCAGCGGTTTGGCCTGGCCGTCGGTGGCGGCACGGATCTGGTCGGACGTACGCACCAAGGCGTCTTCGAAGAGTGCCAGCAGCAACTCGTGCTTGCCGTTGAACTGCAGGTAGAAGCTGCGCAGCGACTGCCGGGAGCGCTCGACGACCTCTTGGACGGTGAAGTCGGTGCTGCCCTTTTCGATGATGATGGCCTGGGCCGCGTCCAGGAAGCGCTGAACGCGCTGGGCGGCCCGCAACCGTGCGGTCTTGATCGACCGCTCGACCGCCCGCTGCTTCCAGACGGGCTCTTCTTCCGGGTTACTCACCAGCGGCTCCAACGGTTGCCTTTTTGGGAGAACACGAATGCACCCTACCGGAGAACAGGTCCGGATTGACGTCGGCTAACGCGACGCTGCCATCCCGGTGGCGAAGATGGTAACTTTCCCTACACGAGAAGGGCATTCTCGCCAGTTGTCGGCGCAATCTGAAGGACGCTCATGTACATCGACTACGAAGTCGCCGAGAAGATTGCGACGATCACCCTGAACCGGCCCGACGCCGCCAACGCCCAGAACACCGAACTGCTCGACGAGCTCGACGCGGCCTGGACGCGCGCCGCCGACGACGATGACGTCGCCGTCATCGTGTTGCGCGCCAACGGCAAACACTTCTCGGCCGGCCACGACCTCAAGGGCGGCGGCCCGGTGCCGGACAAGATCACCCTGGAGTTCATCTACAAGCACGAATGCAAGCGCTACCTGGAGTACACGCTGCGGTGGCGCAATGTACCCAAGCCGTCGATCGCCGCCGTGCAGGGCCGCTGCATCTCCGGTGGGCTGATGCTGTGCTGGCCGTGTGACCTGATCATCGCCTCCGACGACGCGCAGTTCTCCGACCCGGTGGTGCTCATGGGCATCGGTGGGGTCGAATACCACGGGCACACCTGGGAATTAGGTCCGCGCAAGGCCAAAGAGATGCTGTTCACCGGCCGCGCGCTGACGGCACAAGAAGCCGAGCGGACCGGCATGGTCAACCGGGTGGTCCCGCGTGAGCAGCTCGATGCCGAGACTCGCCAACTCGCCGAGCACATAGCCACCATGCCGTCGTTCGCGCTGCGCCAGGCCAAACGCGCGGTCAACCAGACCCTGGATGTGCAGGGCTTCCATTCGGCGATCCAGTCCGCGTTCGACATCCACGAGACCGGCCACGGCAACGCACTGTCGGTGTGCGGATGGCCGATTCTGGTCAACCTCGACGAGATGAAGTCGCAGGTCAAATAATCGCCGCGAGATTGCACTCACGCAGCCAATTGCTCGAATTTCCCTGCGTCAGCGCAATCTCGCGGCCAACGTGGAACGCAGCTGGCGTTTGAGCACCTTGCCGTAGCTGTTCTTGGGCAGCGCATCGACGAACTCGTAGCGCTTGGGGCGCTTGAACCGCGCGATGCGTTCCAGCAGATGGCTGTCCAGCTCGGCAACTGGCGCGTCGCCCACCACGAACGCGACCACGATCTCGCCCCACTCGGCGTCGGGCGCGCCCACCACTGAAGCCTCGATGACGCCGGGATGACTCAACAGCGCCTCTTCGACTTCGCGGGGGTAGATGTTGCTGCCCCCGCTGATCACCACGTCCTTGGAGCGGTCGCGCAGGGTGAGAAAACCGCGGGGGTCCAACGATCCCTTGTCACCGGTGAACAGCCAGCCGTCTCGGATGGCCTCGGCGGTGGCATCCGGGTTGTTCCAGTAGCCGGTCATGACCACGTCGCCGCGGCAGACGATCTCGCCGACCTCGCCGGCGGGTGCTCGGGTGCCGTCCTCGCGCAATACCGCTACCTCGACGCCGGTGCGCGGCCAGCCGACCGACCCCAGGATCGCGTCGTCACCGAGGTGATCGGTGCGGCTTAGGCCGGTGATCGTCATGGGTGCTTCGCCCTGGCCGTAGAGCTGGGCGAACACCGGCCCGAACGCGGTCATCGCCCGCTTGAGGTCCCCGAGATACATCGGCCCGCCGCCGTAGACGATGGTGCGCAAGTTGGCCGGCCTATGCCGGCCGGTGGCCACCAGCCGGCCCACCATCGTCGGCGCCAAAAAGGCGGTGGCGCCGCGATGATGCGAGCACAGGTCGAGGAATTCGGCCGCGTCGAACGAGCCCGATGCGGGTACCACCTGGCGGGCCCCACGCAGCACGTAGGGCGCGATGTAGAGCCCCGACCCGTGCGACATCGGCGCGCCGTGGATCAGGCTGCAGTCAGCGTCTGGATCATCCAAGTCGGCCAGATGCGCCATCGTCATCGCCAACAGGTTGCGGTGGGTCAGCATGGCGCCCTTCGAGCGCCCGGTGGTGCCGCTGGTGTAGAACAGCCACGCCAGCCGGGATGGATCCGGGTTGACCTCTTCCATGGGAGGGCAGGAAAGCCGGTCCAGATAGGTTGCGCCGCCGATGGTCTCGACGGGTGCGTCAACGACTCCGGACAGCCCTGCGGCCAGTTTCGGGGACGCCAAGACCAGTGCTGCACCGGCGTCGTCGATGATCTGCGCCATCTCGCGCGGGTGCAGCTTGTAATTGAGGGGAACCACAACGCAATCGGCCGCCCAGGTGGCGAACATCAGCTCGATGAGCTCCGGCCGGTTCTCGCTGGCGATCGCGATCCGTGCGCCGGTTCCCGCTAGCCGGCCCAGCGACGTGGCCAGCCGGCGTGCGCGATCGGCCAACTCGCTCCAGGTGTGCAGCCGGCGCTCGCCGTGGTAGACCGCGCCCTGCTCGCCGAACCGGGTCGCGGCCTGGTCCAACAACGTGAACAGGTTCACGGCTGGACCCAGTCGGAGTCGAGGCCGAAGTCGGACAGATACTTGGTCGAGCTCCAGCCGCCGTCGACGACGATGGTCTGGCCGTTGATGAAGGACCCGGCATCCGAGCACAGGAAGGCCACGGTGCCCGCGATGTCGTCTACCCGGCCCAGTCGCGGAGATGGTGTCATTTCGGCATTGAGTTTGCGGAACCGATTGTCGGACAGGCGTTGCTGCACCATAGGGGTCACGGTGACGCCGGGGGCCACCGCGTTGCAGCGGATGCCCTGGGCGCCGTACTGGCAGGCGATGTGGGTGGTCAGCGCGGTCAACCCGCCCTTGGCGGCCGAGTACGCCCCGCCGCGCAGTCCGCCCACCACGGCGAAGGTGGAGGTGATGTTGATGATCGCCGACCCGGGTTGCAGGTGCGGCAGCACGTCGCGCGCCAGGCGGAACGGCGCCCGCAGCATCAGATTCAGGAAGTGGTCCAGGGTCTCGTCGTCGGTCTCGTGCAGCGGTTTGGGGCTGCCGATGCCGGCGTTGTTGATCAGATAGTCCACCCGCCCCCACCGGGACAGGGCGGCGTCGAGGATCTGCTGGGGCGCCTGCGTCGTGGTCAGGTCGACCGCCACGGTGGCGATGCGGTCTGGATCGATGCCCGACGCCTGTAGCTGCGCCGCCAATCCGGCCAGGCGTCCGGCATCGCGGCCGGTTGCCAGCACCGCCATCCCGGCCTCGGCAAGCTTTGCCGCGCAGCCGAACCCGATTCCGCTGCTGGCCCCGGTCACGATCGCCACCTGCATGATCTACTCACCTACCTCTGTGCGGGACAGCTCCGCCCGGATCTGCTGTTTGACCACTTTGCCGGCATCGTTGCGGGGCAACGCATCCCAGATCAGCACCTGCTCCGGGGCTTTGAACCGGGCAACGCCGTGTTCGGCCAGCATGGCGCGCAGCTCCGAGACACCCGGCGGGGTCTGGCCGGTCGGCACGATCACCGCGCAGGCGCGCTCGCCGGTGCGCAGGTCGGGGATCCCGACCACGGCGACCTCGGCGATCCGCGGGTGACCGATCAGGATGTCCTCCACCTCGCGCGCGGAGATGTTCTCGCCGTTGCGGATGATCACGTCCTTGAGGCGGCCGGTGACAAGCAGATAGTCCTCGTCGACCCACCGACCGAGATCGCCGGTCGCGAAGTAACCCTGGTCATCGAAGCAGCCGCGCCCGTCCTCGGGGTGCAGGTAGCCCAGCAACATCTGCGGGCCGCGGACGTAGATCTCTCCTTCGCCGGGGGGAGCGCCGGGGTGAGAGACCAACTTGATGTCGGCGATCCCGGCTCGGCCGTCGGTCTCCGCGGCATGGGAAAGGTCATGGGGGCCCACCGATCCGACCGTGCTGACCGGAACCTCGCTGGACCCGTACACCCGGGTGACGACGGCGGTGTGAAAGTAGCCTGCCGCTTCGCGGATCAACGACGCCGGAACCGACGCACCGCCGCAGACGAAGAGCTTGAGTTCCGGCAGCCGGGTGCCGGCGGCGCGCGCGGCGGCGAGCAACTGGGCCAGAAACGGCGTTGCCCCCGCCACGTGGGTGCAGTGCTCGGCGAGCATCAGCGCGACCGCGGCATCGGGATTCCAGGTCTCCATCAGCACGGCCGTGGTGCCGAGCAGCAACGGGGCTTCGAATGCGTAAATCGATCCGCCGATATGGGCGATGGGGGACGGCACCAGAAACGTGGCACCGGGCGCCACTCGCCAGTACTCACCCAGCTGGCGGATCAGGGCGTGAATCGAACTGTGACTGTGCAGCACACCCTTCGGCTGGCTCGTAGTGCCGGAGGTGTACAGCAGCAGCCGTACCGCATCGGTGTCTACCGCCGGCAGATCCATGGCAGGAGCCACGCGATCGAACAGTGCGCGGTAGTCGGTGTGGCCGGTCGAGGACCCACGCACCGTAACCACTTCGGGCGACTCGGGCAGCGCCCCGGCAACTCGGGCCAGCATCGCCGCGTAGTCGTGGCCGCGGAACTTCTCGGGTGCGAACAGCATTCGGGTGCCCGAGTCGGCGAGGATGAAGGTCAGTTCCGCGTCGCGCAGCGACGGCAGGATGGGGTTGACCACCATCCCGGCCAGCGTCGCTGCCGCATAGACCACGGCAGCTTCGTGCCAGTTCGGCAGCATGAACGACACCACGCTGCCGGCGGGCATCCGCTCCAGCAAGGCCTGCGCCAGTTCCGTTGCCCGACTGAGCAGTTCCCGGCAGGTCAGGCGGACATCACCATCGATCAGCAATACCCGATCGGGGGTCTGCGCGGCGGCCTGGCCCAGGGCGTCGCCCAACGTGGTCACGGGCCGCTCGGTCCGGTCACCCGGTGCAGCGTCATCGAGTAGCGATAGTCGTCGCCGGCATGGGTGTTCACCGTTACCTGGGCGATCTCGCCCTCGGAGGTGGTGTAGCTGCGCTGCATCTGCAGCCCGGCGGTACCGGGCTCGACGGCCAGGGCCGTGGCGAGTTCGGGGGTGATGATCACCGCCCGGATGTGCTGGCGGACTTCGACGACGCTGACCCCGAACACGTCCTCGATCAGCGGGAAGATCGGTCCGGAGTGACGCTGCAACAGCCGGCCGACCCCGGCGAACGCCCGGTTGATGTAGTACTCGGTCCGACAGATCGCCGCGGCCTGCCCCTGGGCGCGCCGGTTGCCGCGCACGGCCAGCCATTCGCTGCCCACCGGCAGACCGGTGCGCGCGGCGACATCGGTGTCCAGGGTGACCATGGCGTTGGAGTCGATCTCGAACTGCGCGCCGGCCGCGAACGCCACCAGATCATCGATCGACACCACGTCTTGGGCGTAGCAGTTGGTCGCGGCGCGGGGGATCACCACGGTGCCCGCGCGGGGACGGGAGACGACGAGGTTGTCCTCCCGCAGGCGTCGCAACGCCTCGCGGACCGTGTAGCGGCTGACGTTGAACCGTTCGCACAGTTCATGTTCGGTGGGCAGCTGCGAACCGATCGGATAGACGCCGTCGGCGATCTCCTTGCGCAGCGTCCGCGCCACTTTCAGATAGCGGTGGTCGGTCACGGGCCGACCGGATGTAGTGCCAGCACGCTGCCGTCGCCGTCGGCCGAGACGAACAGGGTGCCGTCGTGGCCGCGTGCGATACCGGCGAACGGGCCTTGGGGACCGGAGAACGGCGGCATTCCGTTGAGCGGTTTGGGGGTCACGCCCGGCGGCGGCCCGATCGGTAGCCCCTCGGCGATCACCTGCCGAGTCCCGGCGTCGAGGTCGACGGCGAGCACCTGGCGGGTTCCGGCGTCGACGATGTAGAGCGTGCGGTCAGCCAGCGCAATCCCTTGTGGCCGAACGAGTCCGTCGACGACCGGCTGGGCCCTTGAGCCGCTGATGCGCAGCACCCGGCCCGCGCCGGATTCGGCCACCAGGTAGGACCCGTCATCGGTGATCTCGATCCCGACCGGTCCGGCCAGGTCGCCGGCCAGCACTTCCACTGCACCGGCGCGCAGCCCCAAGACCCGGCCGGTACCGAATTCGGTGACCGCGATACCGGCGGGTCCCACCGCCACCCCGTAGAGCTGGTCGAAACCGTCGGCGAGCACCTCGCTGGACGCATGTGCCGGAATGTAGCGTGCGACCTGCCCGCCGGAGGTGGTGACGACGAATTCTCCGGGACCGACGGCAGCCACGCCCCGTACGAACCCGGGGTAGCCGGGGCTGAACAGCATGCCGAGGGTTTCCAGCCGGCCGCCCGCGCCGACGGCGTAGAAGTAGGTACCGTCGGCGACAAACAGGGCGCCGGCCTTATCGACGGTGAGGTCCAGCGGCCAGTTCAGCCCGCCCGGTAGCATCGTGGATGTCTGCCCGCCGCCGGTGATTTCGGTGATCTCGCCGGTGAAGTTGGAGACGAACAGGCGCCCGTCGACGAAGGTGCAGTTGTCCAGTCCGGGGTGCAGCTGCGCCAGCACGGTGGACGTACCGGTGCGCGGATCGATGCGCAGCACCTGTCCGCTGGCGGCCTGGGTGGACACGATGAAACCGTCGGCGTCGAACTTCACCGAGTCCGGTACACCCAGATCGCCCGCGACCCGCTGCGGGACGGCGTCGGCGGCGAAGGGATCGATGCGCCAGATCTCGTTGGCGGTCATCACCGGGAAGTACAGCAGGCCGTCGGGCCCCACCTCCATGGCGTTGGGCGAGGGCAGGTTTTCGGCCACGATGCGCCTGCTGCCGGTGGCCCGATCGACTTCCATCAGGCGTCCGCCCTCGCGGCATTCACCCACGAACAGCCGGTCCCGGTGCACGGTGATGCCGTTGGCGCAGGGCACGTCGTCGCGCAGTACGCGGCTGCGGCCGGAGGCATCGAGTGCGCTGACCCGGGCATCCATCACCTCGGTGGCGTACAAGGTGCCGGCCGAGTCGAAGGCGACATCATCGGGCGCGACGACGTCGCCGCCGCATGCGCTCACGACCGCCAACTCACCGGTGCTCAGGTTCAGCGCACTGATCTGACTGCCGGTCACCTGCGCGACGTAGACCCGGCCGTCCGGGCCGGTTCGTAGCCCGTTCGCGCCGAACAGCCGGCTCGGTTCGGTGATCCGCTCCAACCGCCAACCGGGCGCGGCGGAGGGGGTACCGGCCACCTGGCGGGGGCGCGGCAGGGAGGCAGTCATGACTCCGGACGTTATCAAGCCCAGTTAGTCCAGACAATAGTCGGCAGCTAGGGGGCAATCCGGCCTTGACGCATGAATAACCGCTGCGGAATAGTGTTCTGTATTACGCAGAACGGAGTATTTTGTCCGAACAAATGATGACCGGCGCCAATGGGGCGGACGGGCAGACTCCGGCGCCCGGGCCGCTGCGCGGCGTTCGAGTGGTCGATCTGACGACCATGGTGATGGGCCCGTACTGCACGCAGATCATGGCCGACATGGGTGCCGACGTCATCAAGATCGAACCCCCGGAGGGCGACGCCACCCGCTACATTTCGGCCGGTCCCGCACCCGACATGAGCGGGGTGTTCATCAACGTCAACCGGGGCAAACGCAGCGTGGTGCTGGACCTGCGCAGCGTGTCCGGGCAGGCCGCGATCGCCGCGCTGATCGGCCGGGCCGACGTGTTCATTCACTCGATGCGGGCCAAGGCGATGGCGAAGCTGGGCCTGGGCTATGCCGAGGTGGCCACGCTCAACCCGGGGATCGTCTATACCAACTGCTATGGCTACGGGCGCCGCGGCCCGGCCGCCGACCGCCCGGCCTACGACGACACCATTCAGGCCGAATGCGGGCTGCCCGCGGTGCAAGAGCAGCTCACCGGGCGGGCCGACTACGTCGGCACCATCATGGCCGACAAGATCGCCGGGCTGACCGCCCTCTACGCCACGATGATGGCGCTGTTCCACCGGGAGCGAACCGGACAGGGCCAGGAAGTCGAAGTCGCCATGTTCGAGACCATGGCTTCGTTCATGCTCGTCGAGCACGCCAACGGTGCGATGTTCGACCCACCGCTGGGCCCGGCCGTCTACCCGCGCACGGTGGCGCCCAACCGGCGACCGTACGAGACCAGCGACGGCCAGATCGCCGCGCTGATCTACAACGACAAGCACTGGAATGCCTTCATCGGCGCGGTGCAGCCGCCTTGGGCCTGCGAACAGTACGCCACCCTGGCGCAGCGGGCCGGGCAGATCGACACCATCTACGGGCTGGTGGCGCAGACGATGAAGGAGCGCACCACCGCCCAATGGCTGGCGCTCTTCGGGGAGCTGGAAATCCCGGCGGCCCCGCTGAACTCGCCCGGGGCGCTGTTCCACGATGCGCACCTCAACGCCGTCGGTCTGTTCGAGACCGTGGACACCCCCAACGGACCGGTTCGCTTCCCCGGGGTGCCCACCTGGCTGTCGCGGACCCCCGGCCGGGTCGCCGGCGCGGCGCCGGAACTCGGCGCGCACACCGCGGCAGTCTTCGCTGAACTCGGACTCGAGCAGGGCACCGCATGAGCATCGACTTCGACATGGGGGCGCGCGCCGGCGAACTACGGGTCCAGCTGCGCGAACTGATTCAACGGGAACTGCCCGATCGGTTCCCGGGCGCGTTCACCGACGACCCCACGGACCTTGCTGCAGCACAACGGTTCTGCCGGGTGCTGGCGGAGCAGGATCTGTTGTGCCTGTCCTGGCCGGAGGAATTCGGTGGGGCGGGCGCCTCGGTGTGGGAGCAGACCGTGGTGCGCGAGGAGATGTGGGCGCATCATGAGCCGCGCGGGGCGCAGTACATGGGGGTGAACTGGGTCGGGCCGATCATCATGCGGCACGGCACACCGCAGCAGCAGCGCCGCCACCTGCCGCCGATCGCGGCCGGTGAGGTGATCTGGTGCCAGGGCTTCTCCGAACCCGAAGCCGGATCCGACCTGGCCTCGCTGCGCACCTACGCCCGCCGCGATGGTGATGGCTGGCTGATCAACGGCCAGAAGATCTGGACCTCCTACGCGACCATGGCGCAATGGTGCTTCCTGCTGGTGCGCACCACCCGAGTCGGTGAAGGCTCAGTTACCAAGAAGCAGCAGGGCCTGACCGTGTTCCTGGTCCCGATGGACGATCCCGCCATCACCGTCCGGCCGCTGGGCACCATGATGGGTCCGCACCATCTCAACGAGGTGTTCTTCGACGACCTGCGCGTCACCGAGGCCGATGTCCTCGGCGAGATCGACGCGGGCTGGTCGATCGTGGCCGACGTGATGGCGTTCGAGCGAGTCGGGATCGCCCGCTACGCGCGCTGCGAACGGTTGCTCGCCGCGGCGCCGCATGCCCTCGGGCAGTGCTGGGAGGCTCTGCCCGGCGAGGTGATCGCCCGCTGGGTGCGGATGCTCACGCACTGCCGGCGGGCCCGGCTGATGGCCTACCGGGTGGTGTCGCTGCAGGCCAGTGGCCGCATTGCGCCCGGTGACGCGGCCGCCTACCGGATTGCGGTCACCCGGCTGGACCAGGAGAGCGCCGAGGTGCTGATGGAGATCGCCGCCGAAGCACCCGACGGCCCGCAGGCGCAGTGGTATCGCCAGGAGGTCGAAGACCACTGGCGCTACTCGCAGGCGGCCACGGTGTCCTCAGGCAGCATCGAGATGCAGCGCATCCTGCTGTCGCGCGCCCTGCTGGCGGTGGCGCGATGAACCTCGAACTCGGCGCGGACGCAGAAGAATTCGGACGGGCGGCGCGCCGCGCCTTCGAAGCGGCCGGCGGCGACGACCTGGTGGTGCGCGCCGACGCCGATCCCAGCCTGCGGGAGCCGCTGGTCGGCCCGGTATTGCGCGGGTTGGGCGCATTCGAGCTGAAGCCGCGCGCCGACGCCGACGAACTCGAGGCTGCCGCCGCACTGTGCCGCGGCGCCGGGTACTGGGCGCTGCCGTACCCGGTCGCCGAATGCCTTTCCGTGCCAGCCGATCTCGACGTTGATGGTCTGATCGTGGTCGCCGACCATGCTCCCGCCGGCGTGGTGGCGGGGCTGTCGAAGCGCTGGGCCACGGTCACGCTGGCCGGGGTGCGCAGCACCGTCGCGGCGCAGTCGGAGGCCCGGTCGGCCCTGGTGGCGGAGTTGACCTTGGCCCCAGTCGACCCCGATGGCGTGGGTGATCTCGCGCTAGCGCTGACGCTGCCCTGCTGGACGCTGCTGGGGATGCTGGACCGGGCAATGGATCTGACGATCGCCCACGTCCGGCTGCGCGAACAATTCGGTCAGGCGCTGTCGACGTTTCAGGGCGTGCAGTTTCAACTGACCGACGCCGAGGTGGAGCGCGCCGGGCTGGACATGCTGGCCAAGTACGCGCTGTGGAGTATCGCGACCGGGCGTCCCGAAGCCGTCGACGACGCATTGGCACTGCGATCGGCCGCGCTGGAGGCCGCCGACGTGGTGTTCCGCATCTGCCATCAGCTGCACGGCGCCGTCGGATTCTGCGACGAGACCGCACTGTCGTGGCTGTCGCGCTACAGCCAGCCGCTGCGGCGCCTGCCGTGGGGACTCTCGGCCACCCGCGATCGGCTGGCCCGCCGCGTGCAACAGACCGGACTGACGGGACTCTACGCATGACGTACGACCTGCCGCCCGAGATCACGGTGACCGGCGAGGGCCCGGTCCGCACCGTCACGATCAACCGGCCCGACGAGCTGGGCAGCGTCAACGCCAACCTGCACTGGGGTCTGGCCAACGTGTGGCGGCAACTGGCCGCCGACAAGGCGATCCGGGTCGTGGTGCTGACCGGCGCCGGGCGGGCGTTCTCCGCCGGCGGCGACCTGAACTGGATCACCACCTTCCTCGACGACGAAGCCGCCCGAGACGAGAGCATCCGCGAAGGGGCTCAGATCATCGAAGAGATGCTGCGGTTCCCGCTGCCGATCATCGCGGCCGTCAACGGTCCCGCCGTCGGACTGGGCTGCAGCGTGGCCGTGCTCTGCGACATCGTGTTGATCTCGCAGAGCGCCTATCTCGCCGATCCCCACGTGGCGGTCGGGTTGGTCGCCGGTGATGGCGGGGCCGCCCTCTGGCCGCTGATCACCCCGATCCTGCGATCCCGCGAATACCTCTACACCGGCGATCGCATCGACGCTGCCACCGCGGTCGAACTCGGACTGGCCAGCCGCACGGTGGCACCCGAAGAGTTGCTGCCGCAAGCACATCAGCTGGCCGCCCGCCTGGCGGCCCAGCCGCCCGAAGCGCTGCAGGGCACTAAGCGGGTGGTCAACATGTACCTGTCGCAGGTGCTGGCCGGGCCGTTGCAAGCCGGGTTCGCCGCCGAGGTCGCCACCATGAAATCCGACGACCACCGGCAGCGGTTGCTCGCCTTCGCCGAGCGGGCGAGCAGGCGATGACGGAACCGCATCAACCCGCCGATTTCCGCGCCCAGGTACGCCAGTGGTGCCGCGACAACATTCCCGCGGATTGGCGCCGCGCCCAGACCGGGGTGAGCGAGCGCGAGTTCGTCGACTTCCAGCGCAGCTGGTTCGCCACCCTGCACAGCGCCGGGTTCGCGGTCCCGCATTGGCCGAGCGAGTGGGGCGGCGGGATGTCCGTGGCCGATCAGGCCATGCTGTACCAGGAACTCGCCGCCCACGACGCGCCCCGGCTGGTGCTGGCGTTCGTCGGCATCCACCACGCGGCCGCAACCCTGTTGGCTGCCGGCACCGAAGAACAGCGGCGCCGGCATCTGCCGGCGATCCTCGACGGCGAGATCTGGGTGCAGGGCTTCTCCGAACCGGAGGCCGGCTCGGACTTGGCAGCACTGCGCACCACCGCGCGCCGGGTGGGCCATGACTATGTGGTGAACGGGCAGAAGCTGTGGGCCAGCGGTGCCGGCCATGCCCAGTGGTGTCTGCTGCTGGCCCGTACCGACCCGGATGCCCCCAAACGCAAAGGCATCTCGTATTTCCTGCTGGACATGGCCGCCCCCGGCGTCCAGGTGCGCCCGATCCGCAACGCCATCGGCGACCAGCACTTCTGCGAGATCTTCCTCGACGACGTGGTGATCCCCGCCGCCAACCTGATCGGGGCGGAGAACGCCGGATGGCAGGTGGCGCAGGCGACCCTGGGCGCCGAGCGCGGCATGACCATGCTCGAGCTCGCCGAACGCCTGGGCTGCGCCGGCTTCCGCTGGCTGGTCGATGCCGCCCCGAGCGATGACCCGGTGGTGGCCGACCGGCTGGCACAACTGGAAATCGAGATCACCGGACTGCGCGGCATGTGCCGCCAACTGGTGGCGGGCGTCGAAGCCGGCACCGCCGGACCCGCGGATGCCTCGATCGTGAAGCTGTACTACAGCGAGCTGTTGCAGCGGCTCACCGACTTCGGCACCGAGATCGGTGGGCCGGGCGCCCACACCGTGCTGGCCAAACCGCTGTCCAGTGGCTGGGAGTCGGGGTCGTGGGTACTGGACTTCGTCGGCTCCTGGGAATGGACCATTCCCGGCGGCTCCAGCGAGATCCAGCGGACCATCATCGGCGAACGCGGCCTCGGCCTGCCCAGAGAGCCGAGGATGCCGTGACCACCACCGATTTCGCCGAGCTGCACGACGACCTGCGAACGGTCGCCGCAGACGTACTGGCCCGCGGCCGGGTGGTCGACTGGTCCAACGTCGTCGACGCCGGCTGGGCGGGCCTGGAGGTCCCCGACGCGTTCGGCGGGGCGGGGGCGAGCTTCGCCGAAGTCGCGGTGATCTGCCAGGAGCTGGGCCGCGCCGCCGCGGCAACGCACTATCTGGGCGGCGCGGTGCTGTCGGTGGGGCTGCTGAACAGCCTGCGCGACAGCGAGGTTCGCAACGCCCTGCTGGCCGACGTCGCCGCCGGACGGACCCGGGTCGCCGCGGTGATCGGGGGATCGTTCACCCTCGACGCCCAACGGCGGCTGACCGGCCGCGCCGACTTCGTGCCGGATGCCGACGGCGCCGACCGGCTGCTGGTGGTGGCCACCGATACGTCCGGTGCCGATGTCGCCGTCGTCGCGGAGGCGCTGAGCGTCACCGGCCAGCCGGTGCTCGACGAGACCCGCGACGTCGCCACCGTCACCGCCGAGGGGGTCGAGGTGGCCGACTCGGCGGTGCTGCGGTTCGCGGGCAGCACGCAGCCGGTCATGCGTCGAGCGGCGGTCGCGGTGGCGTGCGACAGCCTCGGTCTGGCCGAAGCCATGCTGGAGGCGACGGTGTCCTATGTGAAGACCCGGGAGCAGTTCGGCCGGCCCATCGGCTCCTTTCAGGCCGTCAAACACGCCTGCGCCGACATGCTGGTGAAAGTCACAGTGGCCCGCACCCTGGTCCGCGACGCGATCCACGCCGTCGTGCACAACGACCCAGACGTGGACGCCGCCGTCGCCATGGCGAAGTCCTACACGACCGCGGCCGCCGTCGACGTGGTCGGCAAAGCGCTGCAACTGCACGGCGGCATCGGCTACACGTGGGAGAGCGGCATCCACGTCTACCTGAAGCGCGCCACTTTCAACCGGTCGCTGTTCGGATCCCCGGCAGCGCACCGTCGTCATCTCGCTCAACGGTATTAACAAGTCAAGCAAGGAGTTTCGAGAAGTGGGTGTGCCCGTCTATCGCCGGATCCTGGAACTGTTCGAGGCCGAGGGCGTCAACACGCTGTTCGGCATCCCCGACCCCAATTTTGTGCACATGTTCGTCGAGGCCGAACAACGCGGCTGGTCGGTGGTGGCGCCGCACCACGAGGAGAGCGCCGGCTTCATGGCCGAGGCCGCCTCGCGGATGACCGGCCGGCCGGGCCTGTGCATCGGCACACTGGGGCCGGGGGTGGCCAACATCGCCGGAGCGATGATGTGCGCGAAGGTGGAGAACTCCCCGGTGGTGTTCCTGGGCGGTCAGCGTGCCCGAATCACCGAACGGCGGGTGCGGCGCGGACGCATCCAATTCGTCCGCCAGGAAGAGCTTTTCACGCCGTCGGTGAAGTACAGCGCGTCGATCGAATACGCCGACCAGACCGACGAGATCGTGCACGAGGCGATCCGCCGCGCCATGTCCGGCACCCCCGGACCGGCCTATATCGAATATCCGTCGCACGTCATCCTCGAAGAACTCGACGTCGCCGATCCGCCCGAGCCGCACCGCTATCGGCTGGTGAATCAGCGGGCCGGAGCGCCCGAGGTCGCGCAGGCCGCCGAGATCATCCGCAACGCGTCCAGCCCGATCCTGCTGGTAGGTCACGGCGTACACACCTCGCGCAGCGCGGCCGCGGTCGCCGAGCTGGCTCAGCTGATGGCCTGCCCGGTGATCCAGACCTCCGGCGGCACCGCGTTCATCCCCGGCCTGGAAGAACGCACCTTCCCCTACGGCTTCTCCACGGCAGCCGTCGAGGCCGTCGCCGGGTCGGACGTCTGCGTGGCGCTGGGCACCGAGCTGGGGGAGCCGGTGCACTACGGCACCACCCGGCACTGGGCCGACAAGAACGGCGAGCGCAAGTGGATCTACGTCGAGCAGGATCCGCTGGCGATCGGGGTGAACCGGCCGGTGGACGTGGCACTGGTGGGTGACCTGCGGGGCATCGTGCCGCAGCTGGTGGACGCCCTCAAGGACAGCCCCCGCACCCCGTCCGCCGACCTGGACCGGTGGATCAAACAGGACGCCGACCAGCTCGCGGAACTGGCCGAAACGGCACCGGCCGGCCGTTCCCCGGTGCACCCAGCGCGCTACGTGGTCGAGGCCACTCGGGCATTCCCCGCCGACGGCATCATGGTGCGCGACGGCGGCGCCACCGTCATCTTCCAATGGACCTATTCGCAGGCCAAGCCGCACGACGTGATGTGGAATCAGAACTTCGGGCACCTGGGCACCGGGCTGCCCTACGCCGTCGGCGCCTCGGTCGCCGAGGGCGGAAAGCGGCCGGTGATGCTGCTGACCAGCGACTCGGCGTTCCTCTTTCACATCGGCGAGCTGGAGACGGCGGCCCGACTGGGCCTGCCACTGGTCTGCGTGGTGGGCGTCGATCACCAATGGGGCCTGGAAGTCGGCGTCTACAAGCGCACCTTCGAACAACCGTCCCCGCAGCCCGGCGTGCACTGGGGCAAGAACGTGCGGTTCGACAAGATCGCCGAGGGCATGGGTGCCCGCGGGGAGTTCGTCGACGACGAAACACAGATCGGACCGGCGATCGAGCGTGCCTTCGCCGCCGGCGGCACCGCGGTGATCCACGTCTGCATCGATCCCAAGGCGAACTCCGAAGAGATGCCGAACTATGCCGAGTTCCGCACCTGGTACGCCGAAGGAACCCAATAAGCGAGAATGCTATTCTCGCTTTCGACTAACAACGTGCACGAGGTGATGGGCTGGAGGGGATCATGTCCGGCGGAATGAACTTCGAACTGACCGAGGATCAACAGCTGATCCGGCAGTCGGTCGCCGAACTCGCGGCCAAGTTCGACGACCACTACTGGATGACCAAGGACCAGGCGCACGAATTCCCGCAGGAGTTCTACGACGCCATCGCCGACGGCGGCTGGCTGGGCATGACCATCCCCGAGCAGTACGGCGGTCACGGGCTGGGCATCACGGAGGCCACCATCCTGGCCGAGGAAGTGGCGCGTTCGGGCGGCGGGATGAATGCCGCCAGCGCGATCCACCTGTCGATCTTCGGCATGCAACCGGTGGTGGTCTTCGGCTCGGACGAAATGAAGGCCGAAACCCTGCCCCGCATCGTCAGCGGCGACCTGCACGTGTGCTTCGGCGTCACCGAACCGACCGCGGGCCTGGACACCTCCCGCATCACCACGTTCGCCAAGCGTGACGGCAGCGATTATGTGGTCAACGGCCGCAAGGTCTGGATCTCCAAAGCACTGGAGTCCGAGAAGATCCTGCTGCTGACCCGCACCACACCACGCGACGAGACGGCCAAACCCACCGATGGCCTGACCCTGTTCCTCACCGACATCGACCGCGACCACGTCGATATCCGGCCGATCACCAAAATGGGCCGCAACGCGGTGTCGTCCAACGAGGTGTTCATCGACGATCTGCGCATCCCGGCCGAACACCGTATCGGTGAAGAGGGCAAGGGCTTTTCCTACATCCTGCACGGGCTGAACCCCGAGCGCATGCTGATCGCCGCCGAGGCGCTGGGCATCGGCCGGGTCGCACTCGACCGTGCGGTCAAGTACGCCAACGAGCGGGTGGTGTTCGACCGGCCGATCGGCATGAACCAGGGCATCCAATTCCCGCTCGCCGACTCGCTGGCCCGCCTGGACGCGGCCGAACTGATCCTGCGCAAGGCCACCTGGCTCTACGACAACGGCAAGTCCTGCGGCCGCGAAGCCAATATGGCCAAGTACCTCTGCGCCGATGCCGGTTTCGCGGCCGCCGACCGGGCGCTGCAGACCCATGGCGGGATGGGCTACTCGGAGGAATACAACATCTCCCGGTTCTTCCGCGAGTCCCGCCTGATGAAGATCGCACCGGTCAGCCAGGAGATGATCCTGAATTTCCTCGGTTCCCATGTGCTCGGCCTGCCGAGGAGCTACTGATGGCCGGCTACTTCGACCTGACCGGGCGCGCCGCGGTGGTGACCGGGGCAGCCGGCGGCATCGGCTCGGCAGTGGCGGCCGCACTCGCCGAAGCCGGTGCGGCGGTGCTGGTCACCGACGTTGATGGAGATGCGGCAGCCAAGGTGGCCGAACGGATTTCGGCATCCGGTGGCCGGGCCGAATCCGCGGCGCTCGATGTCACCGATCCCGACTCGGCCGAGGCGGCCGCCGCCAAGGCCGCGGAACTGGCCGACGGAAAGATTCACATCCTGATCAACAATGCGGGCGTGACCCGCCCGGCGATGTTCGAGAAGTTGACCGCCGAGTCCATGCGACTGCTGCTCGACGTGCACACCGTCGGCGCCTTCAACTGCACCCACGCCGTGCTGCCGTATGTCCCCACCGACGGCACCGGCCGCATCGTCAACGTGACCTCGGCGGCGGGCCTGACCGGCACCCTCGGGCAGGTCAACTACTCGGCGGCCAAGGCGGCGCTGATCGGCTTCACCAAGTCGCTGGCCCGGGAACTGGCGACCAAGCGGATCTGCGTCAACGCGCTGGCGCCGCTGGCAGCGACCCCGATGACCGAGACCATCCGCACCAATGAGAAGTTTGCGGCCAACATGATGAACCGCATCCCGATGAAGCGCTGGGCCGAGCCAAGCGAGGTCGCCGGCGCGTTCGTCTTCATGGCTTCCGATGCCGCGTCCTACGTCACCGGCCAGGTCTTGCCGGTCGACGGCGGCATGGTGATGTGATGCCGGAACCCTGCAGCGCGCCGCTGGCCGGCATCACGGTGGTGGCGCTGGAGCAGGCGGTGTCGGCGCCGATGTGCACCCGCGCCCTGGCCGACTTCGGCGCCCGGGTCATCAAGGTGGAAAACCCCGACGGCGGCGATTTTGCCCGCTATTACGACGACGTCGTGAATGGCCAGGCGGCGCACTTCGTCTGGGTCAACCGGGGCAAGGAATCGGTGACCCTGGACTTGAAAAGCGAAGCGGGACGCGATGTCCTGCACCGATTGTTGGACCGCGCCGACGTGCTGGTGTCCAACCTCGCGCCGGGTGCCACCGCTCGGCTGGGGCTTTCCCCCGGGCAGATGGCGCAGCGGCACCCGAACGTGATCGCCGTCGAGATCGACGGCTACGGTGCCGGCGGACCGCTGTCGCACAAGAGGGCCTACGACCTGCTGGTGCAGGCGGAGTCGGGGGTGTGCTCGGTGACCGGCAACCCGGGTGCCCCGGCCAAACCGGGCCCGCCGGTCGCCGACGTCACCACCGGCCTGTACACGGCGCTGTCGATCATGGCCCTGCTGGTCGGCCGCAAAGGGTCAGGAGCCCAAGCGGATTCGCCGGCGCCGTCGGTGGCCGTGAGCCTGTTCGACACCATGGCCGAGATGATGGGCTACCACCTGACCTACGCCCGGCACTCCGGGATCGACCAGCAGCCGCTGGGAATGAGCTCACCGGCAGTCTCGCCGTACGGGGCCTACCCGACCGCGGACGGGCACACCGTGGTGCTGGGCACCACCAACGATCGGGAATGGCAGCGACTGGCCCGGGAACTACTGGTCCGCAACGATCTGGCCGACGATCCGGGCTTTGCCGGCAACGCCGACCGGGTCGCCAACCGGGCAATCCTGGACGAGGCGATCGCCGCGTGGTGCGCCCGCCACGACCTGGCGCACATCCAGGACGCCGCCGACGCCGCCGGGATCGGCAACGCCCGCTACAACACCCCCAGCGACGTGCTGGCGCATCCTCAACTGGCGCAGCGCGATCGCTGGCACAGTATCGACACCCCGGCCGGTCCCATCCCGTCGTTGCTGCCGCCGCCGGTGATCTCCGGCTACCACCCGCCGATGGGGGCGGTGCCGGGCCTGGGAGAACACACCGACGCGGTGCTGGACGAACTGGGTCTGACCGGCGAGGAGATCGGCGCCCTGCGCGACCACGGCGTCATACGGCAGGCTGGGCGCTGATGGCTCCTGACACTGCGCCCGTGCTGCTTTGCGCCGACCGCGACGGCGTGCGGACGCTGACCCTGAACCGGCCCGCGCGCAAGAACGCGATCAACCCGGAGCTGTGGCGTGCGCTGCGCGACGCGCTGCGCGACGCCGCCGACGACCCCGCCCTGCGTGCGCTGGTGATCACCGGCGCCGGCGGGGCGTTCTGCTCGGGCGCCGACATCGGCACCCCCGATGAGGTGCACCCGGTGGAGAAACTGCGCCGGTTGTCCGACGTCGCACTGGCCCTGCACGAGTTGACCATCCCCACCATCGCGAAGGTGACCGGTGTCGCGGTGGGGGCCGGCTGGAACCTGGCGCTCGGCTGCGACCTGGTGGTAGCGACACCGGAATCGACGTTCTGCCAGATCTTCCCGAAGCGCGGGCTCTCGATCGATCTGGCCGGATCCTGGTTGCTGCCCAAACTCGTCGGGCTGCAACAGGCCAAGCGGCTCGCACTGCTCGCCGAGACCATCGACGCCGGCGAGGCGCAGGCGTTGAACCTGGTGACCTGGGTGGTGGGCGCCGGCGAGATCGACGC
Source organism: Mycobacterium sp. SMC-14 (assembly GCF_046250075.1). Classification (NCBI taxonomy): domain Bacteria; kingdom Bacillati; phylum Actinomycetota; class Actinomycetes; order Mycobacteriales; family Mycobacteriaceae; genus Mycobacterium; species Mycobacterium sp. SMC-14. Next base: position 807,421 of record NZ_CP176429.1, read on the forward strand.
CTTCGTCGACGACCTCGCCGACCGGCTGGCCGCCGGCCCGCCGCGAGCGCTGGCGCAGACCAAGGCGCTGCTCAATCAGGGCGCCGACGCCACCCTGCCCGAGGCCCTGGCCAATGAGGCACGGGCCCAGATCGTGAACTTCGCGGGCACCGATGCCGCGGAAGCCTATGCGGCGTTCGCCGAGAAGCGCCCGCCGCGCTTCACCGGCGGGTGGCCGCCGAAGTCAACGAGATCGGAGTAGTCAGATGCGACCCACGGTGATCGTCGGAGCGGTGCGCACCCCTGTCGGAAAGCGCAACGGCGGGCTGGCCGGCACCCATGCCGCGGACCTGTCCGCGATCGTGCTGGGCGAACTGATGGAGCGCACCGGAACCGACCCCGGCGTCGTCGACGACGTGGTGTGGGGCTGCGTGTCGCAGGTCGGCGATCAGTCCTCCAACATCGGTCGATACGCGGTGCTGGCCGCGGGCTGGCCCGAGCACGTCCCGGCAACCACGGTCAACCGGGCCTGCGGCTCCAGCCAGCAGGCGCTGGACTTCGCCGTGCAGGCCGTGATGTCGGGCCAGCAGGACATCGTGGTCGCCGGCGGTGTTGAGGTGATGAGCCGGGTTCCGCTCGGTGCGGCCCGGGCCACCGGCGAACCCTTCGGCCCGAAAGCACTGGCCCGCTATGACGGTTTCGTGTTCAACCAGGGCGTCGGCGCCGAGATGATCTGCGAGAAGTGGGGTTTCGATCGCACCCAGGTCGATGAGTATTCGGCGCGCTCACACGAGTTGGCCGCCGCCGCGCAGGACGCCAGTGCATTCCGCGATCAGATCGTCCCGGTCGCGACCGACGGCGGCGTGGTGGACGCGGACGAGGGCATCCGCCGCGGAACCACCGCCGAGAAGCTGGCCGGGCTCAAGCCGGCCTTCCGCGAGGACGGATTGATCCACGCCGGCAACTCGTCGCAGATCTCCGACGGCGCCGCAGCGCTTTTGGTGATGAGCGAGGAGGAGGCCTCCCGGCGCGGGCTGACCCCGCTGGTGCGCTACACCGCCGGCGCGGTGACCGGCGCCGACCCGGTCCTGATGCTCACCGGGCCCATCCCGGCAACCGCGAAGGTGCTCCAGCGCGCCGGACTGAGCATCGACGACATCGGCGTCTTCGAAGTCAACGAGGCCTTCGCCCCGGTGCCGATGGCGTGGCTGGCCGAGACCGGCGCCGACGCCAAGCGCCTCAACCCGCTCGGCGGTGCGATCGCCCTGGGTCACCCGCTCGGTGCATCGGGAGCGGTGCTGATGATCCGGATGATTCACCACATGCGCGCCAACGGGATTCGCTACGGCCTGCAGACCATGTGCGAGGGCGGCGGCACGGCCAACGCCACGATCGTCGAGCTGGTCGGTTAGGGGACTTTCCATGCGGCGCGATCTGTTCACGCAGGACCATGAGTCATTCCGTGCCTTGGCCCGCGACTTCGTCGAGAAGCACGTGGTGCCCGAATACCCCAACTGGGAGAAGGCCGGCCGGATGCCCCGCGAGGTGTTCGAGCACCTGGGCTCGCTCGGGATGCTGGGCATGGCCATCCCCGAGGAATACGGCGGCGCGGGCGTCGAGGACTACCGCTACAACGTGGTGCTGCAGGAGGAGGCGGCGCGCGCCCTGGTCACGCTGTCCACGGTGCGCACTCAACTCGAGGTGATCCTGCCGTACTTCCTGCGCTACACGAACGACGAACAGCGGGCGCGCTGGTTCCCTCAGATGGCGGCCGGCAAGCTGCTCACCGCGATCGCGATGACCGAGCCCGGCACCGGATCGGATCTGGCCGGAATGCGCACCACCGCCGTGCGAGACGGCGAGGACTACATTCTCAACGGGGCCAAGACGTTCATCACCGGCGGCATCCAGGCCGATCTGGTGATCGTGGTGGCCCGCACCTCGACCGACCCCGACAACCGTCGCAGCGGGCTGACCCTGTTGGTGGTCGAGGAGGGTATGGCCGGCTTCGAGCGCGGCCGCGAACTGGACAAGATGGGCTGCAAGGTCCAAGACACCGCCGAGTTGTCCTTCACCGACGTCCGGGTTCCGGTGGCCAACCGGCTGGGGGACGAGGGCGAGGCCTTCAGCTACCTGGGCCACAACCTCGCCCAGGAGCGGCTCACCGTGGCGGTCGGGTCGGTCGCCCAAGCCCGCTCGGCGCTGGCCGCGACCATCGACTACGTGCAGAACCGCAACGTGTTCGGTTCGCCGGTCGCCTCGTTCCAGAACACCAAGTTCGAGTTGGCGGCGGTCTCCACCGAGATCGAGGCGGCCCAGTGCATGCTCGATCGGGCGGTCGCCGATCACGTCGAGGGCATCTTGTCGGGTTCGGACGCGGCCCGGACCAAACTGTTCTGCACCGAGATGCAGGCCCGGGTCATCGACCGCTGTCTGCAGCTGTTCGGCGGCTACGGCTACATGATGGAATACCCGATCGCCCGGCTTTACACCGATGCGCGGGTGGCCCGGATCTATGCCGGGACCAGCGAGGTGATGAAGATGATCGTCGCCAAATCGCTGGGTTTGTGAGGGCGGGAAACACACCCGGATTCCGCCGAGAGTGAGGGCAGCTTCACGCCCGAACGTCGACAGTGAAGCCAACTTCACGCTCGGTAAGAGCTCCGCCAAAAAGTTTGTTGGATGAGACCCTTGTCACAGCAGGCCTAACCAACCTACTGTGTGTTCACTTGGTTGGTTAAGCAAAGGAGACCGGTGACGTCACCCCGGCCGTACGCCACACTTCTCGCCAAAGGCGAGGACCGCAGGCAGCGGATTCTGTTGGCGGCTGAGCACCTGCTGGCACGCAATGGCTGGCGCAACACCTCACTGGCGCAGATCGCCCGCAACGCCGGCGTCAGCGCGGCCGGCCTGTTGCACCATTTCGCGTCCAAAGAGCAGCTGCTGCACGCGGTGCTCGACGCCCGCGACGCCGACGACGACATCCACGCCGACCGCAGCGGCGACCTGATCGAGGAGATCCAGCGGGTGGCCGAGCGGTTCACCCGGGCGCCCGAATTGGTCGGCACCTTCACCGTGTTGCTCGCCGAGAACGTCCTGCCCGAGGCGCCGCTGCACGACCGGATGCTGCACCGGTACCGCAGCGCGCTGGAGATCGTCGCCGACCTGATCCGGCGGGGCATGGACGACGGCCGCTACCGCACAGACCTCAACGCGACCGCCAAGGCCGCGGAGATTATCGCCTTTATCAATGGAATGGAGATGTCATGGCTGCTGGATCCATCAATTCCCCTGACCGAGGTGTTCGCGGGGTACGCGGAAACGCTGGCCCGCGACTTCGCGCTTCAGGAAAAGGGCGCGCAGCGGTGACCGGGGCCGGGGAGCAGGACATGCGCTACCGCTTCGACATCGTGGGGCGCAGCGTCGTCGACGTCGTCATGGCCGCCGGCGGCTGGCTCTATGACCGCGCGACGGCGGGCTGGGACGTCACCGTGTTGATCGATGACGCCGAGGACACCCGCCCCCTGGAGATCCTGGGGGCCAAGGTGCTGGACCTGGCGTCGGTGCTCACCCAGTGGGAGCACTGGCCGCACCCGCAGACCATCGCGGTGTGCGCCGAGATGTTCGACGGCCACGCCCGGGTGCGTCAGGGCGTGATCGACGCGCTGGAGCACAGCAGCACCGAGGTGACGCTGTGGGGCGATGTGCCGGCCGAGTTGGACAGCGACGTCGACGCCCGCCAGCACCGGCTCAGCGCGGCGGCTCGCGCCTTCAAGGCCCAGGCGCTGCGAGCGGCGGGTATCGACCCGGCGGGCTCCCACGCCTGGGACGCCCACATCGAGACGTTTCGCTGTGGGCCGGCCGCGTGTACCTCGGTCGCGGCGGACCTGAGCCCAGCCAGTTGAAGGGCGCGGGCAGCGCGCGACCGACATGATGCCTGACCCACTGGCACGCTCCCTGGTGCTGGTGACGGACTATCGGGTGCCGGATCCGGCCAAGGTCTGGCCGCTGATGCAGCGCCACCGCGACAGCCTTGCCCACCTGGGCGCCCACCACGTCCTCGTCTACACCTCGTCGGTGGATCCAGGCCGGGTACTGGCGGTGATGGCGATCCACGCCGCGCAGCCGGTGGTCGACCTGCTGCGCGACGAGGCCTTCATGGCCTGGTTCGACGCCGTCGGCGTCAGCGACATCCCGGCGGTGTTCGCCGGATCATTGGTGGAGCGCATCGATCTCACCGATCCGGCGCGCTCCGCCTCGCCCCCGGGCGTCGTAGTCGCGGCCGTGGCCGAAGTCGGTGACACCCAGGCGCTGATCTCCCACGTACATGGCACCGAGCAGCACTTCACCGCGGCCGGGATCCGAAAGATCCTGATATTCCAGGCCTTCGACAATCCGCGCGAGATCTTCATGCTGCAAGAAGCAGACGACGAACTGGGCGCCGGGCAGTGGATCAACGAACCGGAGTTCGCCTCCGAGTGGATCACCCGAGCCGGCGTCGGGATCTATCCGCCGGTGTTCGTCGGCCGCCTGGCGCACCTGATGCGCGTCGGCGACGAATCCGAAACGGCCGGCGAGCCGGCGAGCTGAGCGCCTAGTCGCTGGCCGGCAGCGGCTTGGCTTCCTTGATGCTCAGCGGCACGGTACCGATGCTCAAGGTTCCGGCACCGGCCTTGGTCACCAGCACCTCGGCGCCCGCCTCGTCGACGTAGCGCTTGCCCATCACCGCACCGCCGGAGAGGTCCGGGTCCAGTGCTGCACCCCCGGACGTCGTGTCATCCAGCGGCACCATCGGCGCACCGCCGGCACGAAGATCATCGAGGCTGTCGGCGGTCTTGACGACGATGACCTGGGTGTCGCAAACCTGACTCTTCAGGCGGGTACCGGACTTGATCATTGCGCCCCTTCGATATTGGCGTGCTCTGCTTCGATTTCAGAGACCAGCTCGCGCCGCAACACCTTGCCGGTCGGGGTGGTCGGCAACTCCGACCGGAAGACAATCCGGTCCGGGGTGCGCGACCCTCGCAGCTGTTGTCGAACATACTCGCGCAGTGCGTCGGGATCCGGCGACGCACCCGGTGCCGGCACTACGCACGCGACGATGATCTGTCCCCACTCGGGGTCGGGTGCGCCGACGACCGCGACGTCGCGGACCTCGGGATGTTCGACCAGTACGTCCTCGATCTCGGCGGGGGCGATGTTCTCCCCGCCCCGGATGATGGTGTCGTCGGAGCGCCCCACGATGAACAGGTAGCCGTCCTCGTCGAGCACGGCAAGGTCGCGGGTGGGAAACCAGCCCTCGCCGTCGAGCACCGATCCGATGCCGGTGTATTTGCCCGAAACCTGTTCGCCGCGTACGTACAGCTCGCCGGGCTGTCCGGCTTCGAGCGCCCGGCCCTCGTCGTCGCGGATGACGGCTTCGATCCCGGGCACCGCGCGGCCGACGGACCCCAACCGCCTGCGGACGGCTTCCTCGGTGGCCGCATAGGCGGTCCGGTGGTCTTCGGGGGTCAGCACCGCGACCGTCGAACTGGTCTCGGTCAGGCCATAGGCGTTGACGAAGCCGACATCGGGCAGCAGATCCAGAGCCCGGCGCACCAACGGCAGCGCTACTTTGGAGCCGCCGTAGGCGAGGTTGCGCAGGGTGGACAGCGGGGTCGGGCGGGTCTCCAACTCGGAGACGATGCGTTCCAACATGGTTGGGACCACGGTCGCGGTGGTCACCGCCTCGGTGTTGACCAGCCGGATCCACTCCGAGGCGCTGAACCGGCGCAGATAGACCGCTTTGCGCCCGGCGTAGAGATTGCTCAGCGCCGCGCCGACGCCGGCGATGTGATACGGCGGAACGCAGATCAGTGCGGCATCCAGGGGATCCGCGGAGCCGAACTCGACCGTCTGTGTCACGTAGCTGGTCAGGTTGTTGTGCGTCAGCTCAACGGCTTTGGGCTTGGATGTGGTGCCCGAGGTGAACAGCACCACCGCCACATCGTCGGGATCGGGCCACTGCACCGCGGGCGTGGCGGTCTGAGCGCGAGCGCAGAAGGTGTCGGAATCCATGACTGCCACACCGATATCGCCCAGGACGTCGCGGTATTCCTTATCGACCACGACCAGCGGCTGCGGCAGTCGCTCGATCAGCTCCCGCAGCGCCTGGCCACTGAGCCGGTAGTTCAGCGGCGCGAACGGCCGTCCGGACCGCGCCGCGGAGAACAACAGCAGCGGCAGCATGTCGCCGCCCATCCCGACGTAGGCCACGCTGGCGGCGCCGGTCTCCTCGATCACTCCCGCGCCGGCATCGGCGAGGGCGTTGAGTTCCGCAGTGGTGTAGCGCGTGGTGTCGGAGACGACCGCGACCCGATCCGGGTCGGCGGACACCGCCATCTCCAGCAGCAGCGAAATACTCACCGTTGCGCCCTCCGAACCGCCATGAGAACGACATTATCATTTTGCGGTAGTTTCGATACCGTACGGGCCGTGGCCACACCGCCGCTGGGTACGCTGACGGCGACATGATCGCAACGATCGACCTCGACGCCGCTGTGCCCGACGCCGCGCCAGGCGCCGGGATCATCATCGCGACGGGCGCCCGCTTCGACACCGCGCACGCCGAACACTGGCTACAGCACGCCACCTTCACCCTCACCGAGTCCGCGACGACGGATCGCCGGGTGATCACCGTCGCCTCGGTGCCCGAGGCGCTGGCCGAGATCGCCGAGCGCTGCGCGCGCTGGCCGCAAGCCGCGGCGATCTGCGACGACGTGCTGCGCGCGGTGGACCCGGGGGCGCCGGCCTGGTCCGGACTGGTCACCGAATCGCTGGCCTACTCGGTGCTGCAAGCCGGCCCGGAGTTCGCCGACTGGCTGACGGCCCGCGGCCCGGCCACCGCGCCGAAGATCGCCGAGCCCCTGCTGCTCGACCGCGACGGCGACACCTTGCGGCTGCGCTTCAACCGGCCGAAGCGCCACAATGCCTTTGACAACGCGACGCGGGCCGTCCTGCTCGACGGACTCGCCGTGGCCGCCGCCGACACGGCGATCGACGAGGTGGTGCTCAGCGGAGTCGGGCCGTCGTTCTGCAGCGGTGGCGACCTCGCCGAATTCGGCGGGTTCACCGACGTGGCCAGCGCGCATCTGGCCCGCATCCGGCACAGCCCGGCGCTGGCCCTGGATGCGCTGACCGCTCGGCTGGGCGCGCGTTGTCGCGCCGAGATCCACGGCCAAGTGCTGGGCAGCGGCCTGGAGATGGCCGCCTTCTGCGGCTGGGTGCGAGCGGACCCCGCCACGACATTGGGACTACCCGAGCTGAGCCTGGGTCTGATTCCAGGTGCGGGCGGCACCGTCAGCGTCACCCGCCGGATCGGGCGGTGGCGTACCGCCTATCTCATCCTGTCCGGCCGCACCCTTGACGCGAAGACCGCGCTGCGGTGGGGCCTTGTCGATGAGGTCACGTGACGGCCGCGGCCGCCTGGGGCGCGTCGGGGCTGGCCTGGCTGACCGGGCAGCCTGACGGCCGCCCGGATTTCTCGCGGGCCGCGGTACTGCAGTGCGCTACGCGGGTGCTGGGCCGCTTCACCACCGCGACCGGTGTCGAGTCCGACGCCGCGGTGCTGCTGGCCGGGCGGGCCGGGCTGCTGGGCTGGACGCGCGCGGGGCGGGTATCGGCCGGGGGAGCCTCGCGGCTGCTGGCCGCCGTGGACGGGTGGTGGGCGCTCACGCTCTCGCGCGCCGACGACCTCGACGCCGTGCCCGCCTTGATCGAATCCGAGTGCCACGAGCCATGGGCGGGGATCACCGGCTGGTCTTCGAAACGGCCGGTGGCCGAGGTCGTGGCGCGGGCGCGGCTGCTGGATCTGCCCGCCGCGGCGCTGGGCGAGACCGCCCCCGCCGCGCCGGTGGTGCGCCCAGTGGGGCCGGCGGGCCCCGTCCGCGGTCTGCGTGGAGCGCTTGTCGTCGACCTGACCTCGCTGTGGGCGGGGCCGCTGTGCGGGCGCCTGCTCGCCCAGGCCGGGGCGACGGTTATCAAGGTGGAAAGCCCGTCGCGTCCGGACGGCACCCGCGGCGGGCCCAGCGCCTTCTTCGACTGGATGAACGGCGGAAAGCTTTCCTGTGCCCTGGATTTCGACCGTGATGCCACGGTCCTCGCCCAGCTGTTGGCGGCCGCCGATGTGGTGTTGGAGGGCTCGCGTCCGGCCGCACTGGCCCGCCGTGGCCTGGGCCCGCTCGACGTGGCCGGCCGGCCCGGGCGGGTATGGCTGCAGATCACCGCGCACGGTGCCGACAGCGGCTACGCCGGGTTCGGCGACGACGCCGCGGTCGCCGGCGGCCTGGTGGGCGATGGCCCGGTGTTCTGCGCCGACGCCATCGCCGACCCGTTGACCGGCATCGAAGCCGCTGCGGCGGTTTCCGATTCGTTGGCCCGCGGCGGCGGGGAGGTGATCACGCTGGCGCTGGCCGCCGTCGCAGCCGGCTATGCCGCACTACCGGAGTGTGTCCCCGCCGGCGAGGTACCGGTGCTGGCGCCGCCACCTCCTCGTATTGAGGGCGCCGGTCCGGCGCTGGGGGCCGACAACGCCCGAATCAACGACCTGGTGGCGGCGCGGTGCTGATCCAGCGCGCGGTGCTCCTGGACGGCGCACGGGTCGATGTCCGCCTAGGCGACACCATCGAGGAAATCGCACCGGCATTGACCGCGCGCCGCGGCGAAGACGTCCTCGACGGGTGCGGCGCCACCGTGATTCCCGGGCTGCACGACCATCACGTGCACCTGCGATCGGCCGCCGCGGCGCTGGATTCGGTATGCCTGGGCCCGCCGCAGGTGCGCACCCTCGACGAACTGGCCGCCGCACTGCGGGCCGCCGCCCCCGATGCTGACGGTTGGGTGCGTGGCTACGGCTACCACGAATCGGTTGCCGGAGAGCTCAACGCCGCACTGCTGGATCGGTTCTCACCGCAGCTGCCGGTGCGGGTGGCGCACCGCAGCGGCGCACTGTGGGTGCTCAACTCCGCCGGTCTGGCCTGCACCGGGATGGCCGAGCACCCCGACGGGCGCCTGCTGCGCGCCCACGGCGATCCCGCGCCCCGGCTCCCGCACCGCGAACCCTCGCTGGCCCGGCTGAGCCGGCAGCTGGCAGCCCGCGGCGTCACCGGAATCACCGACGCCACCCCGGGTCATGGCGACGCCGACATCGCCGTGTTCGCCGCCGCCCACAATGCCGGCCAGCTCCTGCAGCGGCTGCACTGTCTGGCGCCCGCCGGGGCCAGTGCCGTGCCCGGTATCACGCTCGGCCCGACCAAAATCATCCTCGACGACGACCGCCTCGATCTGGATGCGCTGATAAAAGCGTTGTCCGACAACCACGCCCGCGGCCACGGTGTGGCACTGCACTGCGTCACCGACGCCCAGCTCACCGTCGCGATCGCCGCATGGCAGGCCACCGGGCCGCACCCCGACGACCGCATCGAACACGCCGCGGTCGTACCCGACGACCGGCTGGCCGATCTCGCCGCACTGGGGATCGTCGTCGTCACCCAGCCGAACTTCGTCGCCGAACGCGGCGACGACTACCTTGCCACCATCGAACCCGCGCGTCACCACGAACTGTGGCGGGTTTCCTCCTTGCAGCGCAACGCAATTCCGGTGGCACTGTCCACCGACACGCCCTTCGGAGACGGCGACCCCTGGGCGGCCATGCGTGCTGCGGTGCACCGGACGACGCCCAGCGGCGCGGTGCTGGGGCCGGGGGAGCGGATCTCGCCCCGTGCTGCGCTGCAGGGGTTCACCGGCCGGGCCGATCGGCCCGCGACACCGCGCCGAATCGCCGTCGGCGATCCCGGTGACGTGTGCCTGCTGGCCGGTGATCCGGTGGCCCTCGACGCCGGGCTGGTGGCGGTGACGGTCGTCGCCGGTGCGGTGGTCCACGGTGGTCGGTAGCCTGGCTAGATAGTTTGCAGAATTTCTCGGAGAGGCATCGATGACGCGCACGGATAGCGACAGCTGGGACTTGGCCACCAGTGTGGGGGCGACCGCGACCATGGTGGCGGCGCAGCGCGCCCTGGCCACCTCGGGACCGGACAAACTGATCAACGACCCGTGGGCGGCACCGCTGGTGCGGGCGGTCGGCATCGACTTCTTCACCCGGATGGTCGACGGCGACATCCCGGTCGTCGAGGGCGGCGAGTTCGACCCGATCCGGATGGGCCACGGCATGGGCGTGCGGACCCGATTCTTCGACGAGCACTTCCTGTTGGCGACGCGCAGCGGCATCCGCCAGGCGGTGATCCTCGCTTCTGGACTGGATTCGCGCGCCTACCGACTGGACTGGCCGGCGGGCACCGTGGTCTACGAGGTCGACCTGCCGGAGGTGATCGAGTTCAAGACCACCACGCTGCGCGACCTGGGCGCCGAGCCGACCGCTGAGCGCCGCACCGTGGCCATCGACCTGCGTGACGACTGGCCGAGGGCCCTGAAGGCCGCCGGATTCGACCCGCAGGCGCCCACCGTGTGGAGCGCCGAGGGCTTGCTGATCTACCTGCAGCCGGACGCCCAGGACGCCCTGTTCGACACCATCAAGTCGCTGAGCGCACCGGGCAGCCGGGTGGCCTGCGAGTTCATCAGTGACACCTCGGTGTTCGCCAGCCCGGCATGGCGCGAACACCGGGAGAAGATGTCGGCGCTCGGGTTCGAAGTGGAGATCGGCGACCTGATCTACCACGGCGAACGCAATCACATCATCGAGTACCTGACCGGTGCCGGCTGGACGGTGACGGGCCGCCAGGTCCGCGAGCTCTACGACGAGTGCGGCCTGGAGTACGGGGATGACGAACTGGCGGTCGCGTTCGACGACATGACCTACTTGAGCGCCGTTCTGCCTGGTCCCGCGGTATGAAACGGATCACAGCGGGCGGGTCCGCCGATGTGGCGGGTGGACGGTGGTGTGGTGCCCCCAGCAGGGCTCGAACCTGCGACCTGCGGATTAAAAGTCCGTAGCTCTACCAACTGAGCTATAGGGGCCGTGCTGGAACAGAATACTGCCCGCCCGATCGTGCTCCGCTCGGGACCGGTTTGAGGATTCGGGCCACTGTGCCCTAAGCTAGCCAAGCTCCCAACGTGAAACGTTGTGAGTGCCTCGGAGAGATTCGGTTCTGGCCCCCATCGTCTAGTGGCCTAGGACGCCGCCCTTTCACGGCGGTAGCACGGGTTCGAATCCCGTTGGGGGTACTCGCAAGCGGCGGAAACGCCGGGAGTGAAGCAGTACAAGCAAGGCCCTGTGGCGCAGTTGGTTAGCGCGCCGCCCTGTCACGGCGGAGGTCGCGGGTTCAAGTCCCGTCAGGGTCGCTTTTATTACGGCGAGGCACCTGGTGCCTTCCGGCCAGGTAGCTCAGTTGGTACGAGCGTCCGCCTGAAAAGCGGAAGGTCGCCGGTTCGATCCCGGCCCTGGCCACCATTCTTTACCTGCATCGACACGGGTCTTGCACTCGGTTGTCAGTTTTCTTTGTCCGGTTCTTGTCCGGTCTTCGGTGTGTGAATCTCGGTTGCGTGTAGCTGATCGAGGTTGGTTGCCACCTAGCCCAGCTCGTCGGCATAGAGGCCGCTGTAGAAGTTCGCAGTGACCGTCGGTGTCGAGTGGTCCATGGTCTTCTGTACGGAGCGGAGATCAGCGCCAGTGCGTATGTCGCCGCCATATTGGAGCAGAGCGCAGCCTCGTTGTTCGATTGGGTGCGGTGACGGCGCCACGGAGTCGTCCAGTACGTCGGGCAGACGACCCAGACGCTGCAGGACCGGTTGCGTCAGCACCTGGCCAACCCATCGAAGGCCCGTCATGGAGCCATGTGGCGGCCGTCCAGCTGTGTGACGACGTGCCCAAGCAAGCCCTGGACCGGCTGGAGCGAACCGGGATGGCGATGCTGCGTCCGGCAATGGGGTCGACATGCCTCGGAGGAGATGATTCGGAATGGGATGGGGTGGAACTGGCACCGGCACGACACTTTGATTGCGTGATCCCACCAAGTGATTGCCGGGGTCCGTTCACAGCGCCGCGTCACCGCCTCAGTCCGGTTCCTCCGGATCACCGTGCTCCGACCGAGATTCCAAACATTTCCATCAGTTTCGCCGCCGAGGTGACCCTCTTGGGCTGAGGAACCGCAGCCTCGGCATCGGCTGGTCGACCAGTCCGTGACTCGGCTGTCTCGCGGACACTTTTGGGAGTTCTGACTGCGCTTGGGCCACGTGACGGCGCCGCTGAGGATCCCCTGCCGACGCCGCCGGCGTTACGGGCACGGGCTCGTACTAGCAGCGCCAGCGCACAAACCGAGCAGGATGACCCCGATCACGGCCAGTGTCATTGACCATTGCACGAAGACGTGCTTATTCCAGGCGATCTTGCCCATCTGGACAAGTTGTCGTGCGAGCACCGGGGCAATTGGCGTGTGGTTGAGGTGATTCAGAACAGCGTCGTCGTCGAGTAGACGCAGATGGCCGAAATAGATGTAAGAACTTGCTGCCTCAGCCTCGAGGTTGGGGGCACGAAGGCGTGGCCTGACGACCCAGACGGCACACAAGACACTGGCGACTAAAACCACGGTCCCGCCAACATAGAGTGTCATGGGGAACCAACCGTCCAGGTTATCGAAAACTCGGTCGGATCCTGAGAGAGTCACGATTCCGGCGAGTAGAGCGGCCTCGATGGAGAGCGCGAAAGACGCCTTGGTATCGACCTTTCCGGTCCAATCAACGAGCGCCGCGTGAATCTTCCACGCGTTATCGACTGGATCGTCGCTCACGCGTATGACCTCCTCCAGGTCGAAGTTCGAATAGATTCCCATCTCCCGCCACCGATGTCGATCATCTTGGGGGAAGTCCACATGCTCTTGACTTCATCGCTGGTTGACGATGAGTCCTTCGAAAAGCAGTTGTCGTAGGAGAGTTTGTCCCAGACATAGTTGGTGATGATGGTGCGCCCGCTGCCCTTGTAATCGCTCAGCTTGGCGGCAACATTCGGTGGGGATCCTATGGAGACCAAGTCGTTGTGACCCCTGACGCCAGCTCGGACGATGAACGCTGTGCCGAGGTCGATTCCGGTGCGATGTCTGACCCGCCAATCGCTGTCGACCCATTCGTCACGGTATGACTTGTTGTAGGTGAGCAGCTCGTCGTGAACCACCGTATCGACCACCCATGTCACCCGAAGTGCAGCGTCGACGGCATTGTTTGCAGCGTCGTCTCCGATGAAGATCGCCATCACCCGGTCGCCATCGAAACTGCGGATCTCGCCACCTCGGTCACGAAGTACTCGCGAGACGGCATGGAGGTACGCGCGGATGATCTTCGCCGCGTCCTCATTGGAGAACTTCTCTGCCATTCCGGTCGAGTCGGCCATGTCGGCGTAGAGATAGGCCGCGGTCAGATAGACGGCGCCGTCCTTCTGGACGATTGACTCGGTGGTAGGAACATCGCGCCCCCACCGTGTGTTGAATGGCGCCTGCACGATGGCGCGCACAGCTGACTCGCAGTCGGATTTGAAACCCAAACTAACGGCACCCACTCTGGTAGCAGGCCCGGTCAATCGGTCGCCGGGGTGATGGCGATTTTGACGCTCCCTCGTCTAAAAAACCGAAGACACGCCGAGGAAGCGACAAGGGTTCTTAGCCAATCGATCGAGTGTGAACAAGCGCTGCAAGTCAGGGCCTTCGCAGGCAACGCTGTGCGCTGAGAATCGCCGATCCGGCCGTGGGGCGCCAGGGCCAGAAATGGGGGTCCTGTCACCCTCTGGAGCTCCGTGTTCCCTGGCACTTTCGGCGCAGATAGATCTGTTCACTCGGCCCGGCTGTGGGTCCGTTCATGATGAGCTTCCCGGATGGCGCGGTCGGTCTCGCAGGGCGCTTTGGCAGATGTGGCAAGTTTGTTGGTCCCAGCCGAAACACGACCTACACCGCTCCGCGGCTCCGGCCGTGTTCCGACTGGCCGTTCAGGCGGGGTTGCGCCAGGTGGGTCACTTCCTGGCCGGTGGGTGTCGTGCTTGGCGTCGGCTTGATGGTGCGGGGGAATTGAGGGGCCTGTTCTCGGGGGCAATGCGGATCGCGGGTGACAGGTGGGCGGGGAGTCCTGGCGAAGGTTCGGGTCACCACGTCCAGGGGGAGTGGTCTCGAAGAATGAGCACCCGAAGGAGTGGGTATTACCCATTCCGTCGCATTGCCCATTTTCCGGATTAGACGCATACTAGGCATGTCCTGTCTTACGGAAGTCCTGGTGGAGAGGGAGCGGCCATGACAGTTGACCCCGTATTCGAGCCTGTGACTGAGGTCACAGCAGATGATCGTGCGCGTATCGCGTTCGGGCGAATCGGCGTGCACCGCAATGACCGCTTCCTTGTTTCGCGCCGTGCGTCTGGCGAGTTGCTGTTGACGCCGATGGCCTCCATTCCGCAGCGCGAGTTGCTGGTGTGGGAGAACGAGCCCGTCCGAAACTCCCTCCTGCGCGGGCTGGCTGATGCCGCGGCCGGCAGGGCATCTCAGCGTGACGATTACCTGGACGGCGACGACACCGACGAATGAGCGCGCCACCGTTCACGTTGTTCTACACCGACGAAGCCCAAGCCATCATGGACGATCTTGTCACTCGCCCGCGTGACGTGAAGACGAAAAAGGTCAAGAAGGCCCTACGGCTGCTGCGGGACGTCGGTCCGTCGCATCCTGGCCTTGAGTCGCACAAGTACCACTCCCTGACTGGTCCCAACGGTGAGGACGTGTGGGAGTCCTACGTGGAGAACCACACGCCCTCTGCCTGGCGCATTTGGTGGGTCTACGGACCTGGCGCTGACACGCTGACCATCACCACGATTGGACCTCACCCCTAGCAGCGGGGGCTTACGGTTGGCGATCTAGCTTCTCCAGCCCGCGTTTCAGAAGCGCCTCCAAGATCCCCCTGTCATCGAGGCCGTGGTCGTCGGCAAGCAGGTCTGTTGCCAGCGCCTTAATGGCCTCGATGGGTAGCCACGCAGGAAGCTCACCATATTCGCGGACGAGGTTCGACGTTCGAAAGTCGAACTCTTCTACCCAGCTTGCGCAGGAGACGACAAGAGTCCCCAGCAACTCGGGTTCCGCCTCTAGAACCTGGGCCAAGCGATCACGCACCTCCTCATCCGAGGTCACATGGGCGAAGGTCTGCATCATCGACCGGCCGTATACGTCGTTTCCGACCCAAGAAGTCGCGCTCGCCCAGTCTGTTTCCGACCACAAGCTACACAGCTGCTCACGTGCGGCAGCGGCTGGAGCTGTCTGCCCGTCGCCACGACGAGAGGCGACTTGGAGTAGCGCGACCGCGGCGCAGATTGGAAGCCGTCCCCGGTCGAGCTCGACTAGTTCGAGCTGCTCGCCCTCGCTCGCGTTGCCTCCGACGGCAATAGCAAGGCGGGCCGTGGTGTCCAGACTGATCGTGAGAAAGCGCAGGGTCGGCGGGATCGTTGCCGCTTGGCGGGTTGCCTCAGCGACACGCTCGCGAAGCTCAGGGTCGTACGGACGATGATCGACTCGAGAAAAAGGCCGGGCTTCATCGAGTAGATTCCGGTGTTCCGCGAGTGGGTCCACGTCCTTGTGCTCACTGACGACTTGCGGAGGCTCCGGCATGTCCACCTGCTCGCCACGCGATGCACGAACCAGGTCGGTGACGGATCGCTGGAGATCAGCCAATGCGGTGTCGAATGCGGTGTCCGCTCCAGGGTCGGGGCCCCCTGTCCAGGTCGAAGCTGTGTCGATCGCGTGGGTGATCGCACGGTCCAGGGCGTCGCACCAGGGCGCTACCTGCGTTCGTGTCGCGCGGACTGCTGCGAGTTCGATCCGAGCCGCTTCCGCCGCCGGGTCCACTTCATCGAGTGCTGCGGCCAGAGCGGACTGAATACCTTCTCGGATCGGGCGAACCTCCATCTCCGAGGGTTGGATAGACAGAAGGTTGCCGTCGTCGTCCCACGCAGTGAAGGACCTGTTTGTCCGCTCGTTGAGCTGTTGCCATCTGCGAGACCAAGATCGAGGGGCGCCGCGAGTCCGCTCGGCGGTGAGCCGAAGCGCCTCCACCCGCCGAACCAACTCGACTGTTGATGGTGCGTGAAGGGCATCGAACGACTCGGACGCGACGAGGACTTCAGTCGCCTCATCGTCATTGATGGGCCAGCTACGTTGAAGACGGTCGTACTCCGCGATCTGCGCTGCCTTCCACTCGCGAAGCATGTCAGCTGGGAATAGATCCGGGGCCTCGTCGACCTCGTAGGAGTGCTCAATGCACAGCAGAACTAGATTGCCGAAGGCTCGGTTCTCCTCGGCGGGCATATCGAGCCACCGTGGCCCTCTCTTCCGCCGTGCATGAATGTGGGCCACTCGACTGTTCAGCAACCGGTCGCCCGTATCGTCCGAGAGCTTGTACAGCGGCCGGCTGCACTCTGGGTGTGCGCAACGAAACGCAGACCCGTACAACTGACGTATCGTGGCGGGCGTCGGTAGAGGGTATGCACCGTCCGTCATGTCCTCCAGTTTGTCGGCTGCGCAATTGTTCGCCATTCGCGGGTATGGCTTCTGGACCAGTCTCCAATGGAGGGCATCCAAGATTTCGTCGGTGGCGAACCGACGTCCGGAATGGCTACCGGCGCAGCGTCGCAGTCCGAACGTCTTGCGGACTTGTCTCACATACCTGGAGGCCGCTGTTCAGGCGTCCGTCTCGGTTCATGACGAATGACCGTGCCGCTGCGAGAATGTGGCATGCACTTCGGAGAGCCACGAGTCGATGGCATCCGCGACGATACGTCCGTCGAGCGACTCAAACTCATAGGTTTGTCCGTGCCGCCCGGTGCGCGCTCCGATCTCATCGACGGAGATGCCGCGGTATCACTGTCTTTGATTTCACGATGCGTTGCGCCGCGACTCGTCGAACCGAACCAGCCTGGTGAGACTCGCGGGTACTGACATGGTCAAGAAAAAAGCCAAGACGCCGCTGGAACTTCGCGGCCAGCTGATGCTGCAGATCTCCGCTGGGCGGTTCTTCCGCTCCGGCGTTGAAATAAACGAACGTCTCCATCGTCGCGCCGTCTACACCAACGTGTGGCTTCTCGACCCAACGTCCATCGACCTGCCTGTCGGCACCATAACCGGGTCGACACAGCCAGTCGACGTGTCAACGGTGATGGTCGAAGCGATGGACCGACTGGAAGCGCAGAGATGGGATGGCACCGACGAGTTCCTCGTCGCGACAGGTGGCGATGAACTGATTGACGACATCGCATACGTGACGACATTCGTACTCAATCGCACTTTCAGCCGCAATCACGACCAGGTGCGTCGACTTATCCCCGCCGAAGGTCGCCCCAGTCGCCGTCACGCCGCGGCGAGCCTGTTTCCTCGACTGTTTGAGCCCGCACAGGTCATTCAGAAGCCGGAGTGGGATGCTTTGAGCGCGTTCATGACCGATCTGCTGGCGCTGCACCGGGAGGACTTCGCCCGCGTCATGCGAGTTATCCGCAACACGGTCGATGCGACCCGAACGGCCATTGACGACCCGACCGGTGCCTACACTGACATCGTCGCCGCACTCGAATCACTTGGCGAAGACAGCCTCACTTCATCGACGACATGGGATCGCTACGACCCAGCCAAGCGCAAGATCATCGACGCTGCACTCAGGGACGTGGACGATGACGTCGTCCAGAGGGTGAGAAATGCGATTTTGAAAGCAGACAGGGCCGGCCTCAAGCGCCGCTTCGTCGATTCCACACTCGCGCGTGTAACTCCCGCGTACTACCGCGAAGAGGCAGTCACAACCGTGCGCCCGCCCCGCGCGGCCGAACTCGAACGAATGTTGGTAATTGCCTATGATATTCGCTCCCGACGAAGCCACGTCCTCCAAGACCTAGGGGCCGAGGCATGGGTTTTCACCGACGGCGCTGAGACGACGTTCGAAGCGAACTTCACACGCATTCTCACGCTGGCCGGTCTGTGGAGGCTGACCCGACACGTGGTACGCGGTTTCGTTGTCGATGCCCCCAAGACCCAGCCCGAACCGTGGGACTATCGAGGCGCGCTACCTGGTCAGGTCCAGATGCAACTTGCTCCCCAGTACTGGATCGGGCAGTCGGACGGGTTCGATGTCAAGAACGCGCCGCGATGGTTCAGCGGTGTCGCCGATGCCCTGATTTCGTGGCTTTCTGGCGACAATAAGGATGGCTTCAACCTGACCGGAGTCATTGAGAAGATCGAGCAACTGGTGCCAGAGCTACCTGATGGAGAGTCGAAGACCACGATGGTCGCCATCCACGTGCTCTGGCACGAGTGGCTTCGCCCGGAAGATCGTCGCACCAGCGCCGCAGAGTTCATCGAGCACTACGCATCCTGTCTTGACCTGCCGACACCGGTCGCCTTCACCGTCGTGGTCCTCTCCAATCGAACACTACCGGCTTGGACCGCCGACGATTGGGCCGCAATGGCGTCGAGCCGTTACGCCGCGAGGTGCAAGGGTAAGGAGTCGCCGCTTCCGGCGAAAATCGACGCACTCATCCAGCTTGAAGCCGCGAATGAGCTGGAAGTTGCCGGTCGTCACGATGAGGCGGTCGTCTTTGCTGCCAACGCGGTCGAAGAGTTTCCCGGCAATGCGGACTTAATGGCGTGGGAGGAGCGATTGTTGTCTGGTGACCACGACTCGGACTTCGACTGGCAGCGTTTGCTTCTCGGGAAGAGCCTCAGCGCCGACGCAGCGGACGAGACCTCCGCGGAAACAAGCAACGGAACACAGGCGGGTTGAGCGCATTCTCGTGTTGCCATCGCAGGGTCA
The DNA here is from genome assembly GCF_046250075.1 of Mycobacterium sp. SMC-14. Taxonomy (NCBI): domain Bacteria; kingdom Bacillati; phylum Actinomycetota; class Actinomycetes; order Mycobacteriales; family Mycobacteriaceae; genus Mycobacterium; species Mycobacterium sp. SMC-14. The sequence goes on from NZ_CP176429.1 coordinate 826,204, forward strand.
AGACAAATCCCTCGCGAGGGCGACGCGATTCTGACGCGTTGCGCGCCTACACTGCTGGCGTGCGGAGACCTCGGTTCGTTGGCGAGACTGCTGACTGGTTTCACTACCTCACTTTGCGGCAGATCTTCGGGTACTTGTCCGCCGCTGCTGGGATGACATTGACGATCGTCGCTGTCAATGTCATCCCGGAGAATCAATTGCTGATCGCCGTAGCCGCGGCGTTTGCTCAGATCATGGCCGCCACAATGTTTTCGCGCCAAGGCAAGGCAGATCCGACGCACGCGAAACGGTCGGCGCAAAGGTTGATCGCGCTGGCGATCAGGGTTCGGAAAGTCGAAGCCGCGGCACAGGAGAGTTTCGAGGGCTCCCACACACCGACGGAACGGCGCGACCACATGGGGACGGTGAGTGCGCAACTCGGCGGAATCGGTGAGGACGTCGCCGGCGCTGTTTTCGATTGGATGGCTTTCAATGAGCATTTGACGGATTTGCTTAGTGACGACGAACGCAAAGCTGCCGAGCGCCACGCGGCTGCTCTTCGTGCGGCCGAGGGTTAGGCGCGCGGCAGTGGATCGAGTAGCGCGCCAAATGTGGAGGAAGGCTGGAAGTGATGACTACCGACGATGACAACGCGGCCGACGAGCTTGATGCTCTCAGCGACGAACGAAACATGATTCGCGGCAAGGTGGTGGCGTTCGTCAACGATCGCGAGTTCGTGATGAACGTTGGTAAGGCCGATGGCGTGAAAGTCGGAATGCGGTTCGCTGTCCTGAAGCGGGGTGGTGTCGAGGTTCGCGACGATGACGGTGAACTGCTGGGCACAATGGAAGCGGCGAAGACCGTTGTCAAGGTGGTTCGAGTCGAGGGTGACCATCTGTCAGTTGGCCGAACGTTTCTGGTGATTCGGGGTCGCGCCGCCATCGAGGGGCAGAGCCCGATGGATTATCTGCGTAGCCAGGCCAGCTTCACGGCCATGCTTTCCCAAGACCTTCCCGCTGTTCCTGACCGCGTAGAAACATTCAAAGTCGAGCGCAAGGACACGTTGAATGACTTTGACATGAACGTGCAAAAAGGCGATGAAGTGCGGCTGACGACTAGCGACGAATTCATCTTTCCTGAGTGGGCTCGCGGATAGACTCCTGACCTGTTCGCACGGCGACAGAAATGCGGCGGAATTCGGCAAGTCCCCCATGTCCGGTTTGTGTCCGGTCGTCGGACGAGTGGCCTGCGCCCGACGTGCTCAGTGCGCCGTATGCGACGCATAGAAGTAGATAAACTGCAGGTCAGTGGTCGTTCCACCCGCCTGAAAAGCGGAAGGTCGCCGGTTCGATCCCGGCCCTGGCCACAGTGAGAACCACCTGGCATCAGGTGGTTCTTTTGCTGTCTGGGGCTAACCGCGCGTCGTCAGGCCGCGCGCCTCACCCCATACGGGACTGTCAACGAACCAGTTGTCGTAGTCGGCCTGCGCCCCCTCCAGCTTGGAGCGGTCGACTCTGCCGTTGAAGATGTCGTCCAACAGTCGGAAGTAGCCGAAGCGTTGCACCCCTGGCGTGAGCACTGTGTAGAGGTGCGCCTCGCTGCCCGGGCTGGCGGCGAACGCGTGATGCATCAGTGGTGGGACCACGGCGGTGTCGCCGGCCTTCAACGTCTCCACGTGATCGCCGGCAAGGAATTCGATCTGACCCGATACGACGAAGAACAGTTCAGAAGAGCGCGTGTGAAAGTGCGGGGCAGCACCGTCCGCGCCCATGGCCAGGGAGATGTCCAGGACACTCGCCGCGCCACCGGTCGCATCGGAGTCCACGACCAATCCAGTGGAGGCGCCCGACGCCGTGCGCAGTACTTCGCGTTCGTCGGCCCGGACCATCGGAACCACGCCGGGAATGAACTGCTCAAGGGCCACAACAAGAACCTTCCGATTGGCGGACAGACCATTTCAGCAACCTGCCAACCCGCCGCCAAATTCCCGCCACCAGTTCCCGACGGATTGGCGCGTGGGGCATCGGCAGGCAACCGGCCTTCGATCTCCGTTTGGTCAGTCGTCTCAGGCGGAGAGTTGTTGTCTGGCGTGCCGCAAGACTGATCCCGCCGTCAAGCATGCAGGCTTGTCGCGGTCCGCAGCAGCTATCGGTAGGCCTGCGGCACAGCGCATCACCATTAAGGCGAGCGCGCTGTGGGTCGCGTAGGAGATGACCAGCAGATTGACGCACGCCTGCGTGCCGCTGACAGTCATGACGTGCTGGCGTTTGCCTTCCCACCCCGGCCAGTTCAGGTCGGGTGGACGTTGGAGTGCGGACCAGTTGACGTTGATGGTGGTGATGTCTCCGAGCAGGGGAGTCAGGATGGCCATCAGGCTTGGCAATTCGTTGGTGATGCGGTCCGCGTGCGGCCACCAAGCACCATCTATCTCGCGGCCGAGTTTACGAGCCACCGTGACCCGGATAGGGCGGGCATGGCGCGCGCCTCCGAGCGGGTAAATCATTGCTCCACCAGCCTTTGGGGTCTCCCGATAGCCATGGAGCTGGGTATATCTAAGTGTCGCACTAGATCTCACAATCCACGGGCGGTTCCGTCAGGGTTGGGTTCGTCGGGCCCGCGGGGTTGCAGGTAGGCGGCGGAATCACAATTGCCCGTGGGGACCGCCCGGGGCGAGTCTGGGTGGACCACCGCTGACAATGAAGCGGCTCACGTTCGACCGTACGCTGCCGGCATGGTTTGCGGGACAGTTCAGGTGAAGCCCGGTGCGCGGGCTGGAATGACGGTTGCCGATCAAGCCCGCCCCCTAGACTGAGCCGCTGTGCACCCCGCCTCGATTCGACGAGCGCCAGCGATCGTCATCGCCGCCGTGATCGCCTCCGCAGGTCTGCCGTCCGCCGCCGCGGCCAGTGACAAGATCCAGCTCGGTGGCGGTGCCGCGATCGTGCTCCACGACGACACGCTGTGCACGCTGACCGCGATGGGTCACGACAGCAGCGGCCGGCTGATCGGTTTCACCGCCGCGAACTGCGGTGGGCCGGGATCGTCCGTTGTCGTCGAGGGCGCCGAAGATCACGGCGGCGTGGGCACGGTGGTGGCCGCCGACCAGGGACTGGGTTACGCGGTGATCGAGTTCGACCCGGTCAAGGTCAAACCGATCGGCGACTACGAAGGCTTTGGGATCTTCGGCCTGGGCCCGAAAGAGCCGACGCCTCCCGCCCCGGAACCCGTCGCCCCGGAACCCCCCGCCGCAGAGCCGGCCGCCCAAGAGCCCGCCGCCCCCGAACCCCCCGCCGCAGAGCCGGCCGCCCAAGAGCCCGCCCCCCAAGAGCCCGTCGCGTCGGAACCCGCCGCTCCCAAGCAGGCCTGCAAACTCGGCCGGGGCACCGGCCTCAATTGCTACGACCTGGGGCCTGCCGGGGTGGACACCGCCGGTGAAGAGTGGTGGAAGCCCGGTGATGACGGGGCCCCGATCACCATCGACAACCTGCTCGTCGGCATGGTCCGCGATGGAAGCTTCCCGACCGCGCCGCTGGACCAGTCGGGGCCGGGGATCGTGATGTTCAAGGCGATCCTCGATGACCTCAACGCCAAGGGGGGCCCGGGCGCCGGGTTCGGCCTCGGCTAAGCCTCAGGGCCGCAACGTCTCCGGGCAGATCTCGGCCTGCGCCGCCTGAATCTGGACGTCGGCGGCCTCGGGGCTGTAATAGAAGGTGTTGGTCAACTGGCGCACCAGGTCACCCGGTGAGATGCCGGAGCGGTAAGTCCCGGTGTGGCCATACATTCGCAACTCGGCGCAGACGTAGTGCCCCGAGGTCACCTTGACCTGGTCGGCGACCGGGATCGCCACCGGGGCGGCGTTGACCCGGGCCAGGTAGCTCGCGTCATCGGCGTGGGCGGCCGGCGCGGCGGTCAGTGCCGCGGCGGCCAGCAGGGGTGCGGCAATCCGGACGGTCAACTGCATGACCTCCATGGTGCCACCGCCACCCGGCGAGGGGGCGACTCTCGGTGGGCCCAAATCCCCCCGCATCACCGCCCGCCTGGTTAGGGTGCCTGCCATGGCAGTCAAGGATTCCCGCGAAGTGGTTATCGAAGCGAGCGCGGAGGAGATCTTCGACGTCCTCGCCGACGTCGAGTCTGTTCCGTCCTGGTCGCCGCAGTACCAGAGTGCTGAGGTGCTCGACACGTACGACGACGGCCGGCCACGCCGGGTGCGGATGAAGATCAAGGCTGCGGGCCTCACCGATGAGCAGGTCGTCGAATACAGCTGGACCGACGACAGCGTCGGCTGGACCCTGGTGTCGGCCGGTCAGCTCAAGGCGCAGGACGCCAAGTACACGTTGACCCCGCAGGGTGAAAAGACCAAGGTGCGGTTCGACATGAACGTCGACCCGTCGATCCCGATCCCGGGGTTCCTGCTCAAGAGCACCCTCAAGGGCGGCATGAAGACCGCCACGGACGGCCTGCGCGACCAGGTGCTCAAGCTCAAGAAGAGCCGCTGACTTTTCCCCTGCGATGAAATCCTGCCGCCGGGAGGACTCGGCGTTAGGCTCGATCTAGTGGCTGTTCGAGCATCGCGGGAAATTGTGATTGACGCGCCGCCGGAGAAAATCCTCGACGCGCTCGCTGATGTGTCCGAGTTGGCGTCGTGGTCGCCGGTGCACAAGCGGATCGAAGTCCTCGACAAGTACGAGGATGGCCGTCCGCATCACGTGCTGGCCACCATCAAGATCCTGGGCTTGGTGGACAAGGAGATCCTGGAATACCACTGGGGTCCGGACTGGATGGTCTGGGACGCCAAGGCGACGGCCCAGCAGCGCGCCCAGCACGTCGAATACACCCTGACTCGCGAAGGTCCCGACAGCACTCGGGTGCGCTTCGACATCACCGTCGAACCGTCCGGGCCCATTCCGGAGTTCATCGTCCGCCGCGCCAGCAAGCTGGTGCTGAGCATCGCCACCGAACGGCTGCGTCAGCAGATCATGGGCGACGACGCCACTACCGAGTCGTAGCGGGCCCGTCGCGCAGCGTCTCCAATCGCCGGATCGCCTCGTCGATGGTGTCCTCACGCTTGACGAAGGTGAACCGCACCAAGTGATTCCAGACATCGGGAGCGGTCGCTTCCGAACCGGGCACGCAGAACGCCGACAGCGGGATAGCGGCCACCCCGGCCCGGTGGGGCAGCTCGGCGCAGAACGCCGTGCTGTCGTCGTAGCCCAGCGGGCGCGGATCGGCGCACAGGAAATAGGTGCCGAAACTGTCGTGCACCTCGAATCCGATGCCCCGCAGGCCCTCGGTCAACCGGTCGCGGCGCGCCTGCATGGTCGCGCACAGTGCCGCCACCCAGGCGTCCTCGGTGTTCAGCGCCAGCGCCACCGCCGGCTGAAACGGCGCCCCGCCGACGTAACTCAGGTACTGCTTGGCGGCCCGCACGCCGGCCAGCAGCTCCGCCGGTCCGCACGCCCACCCGATCTTCCAGCCGGTGCAGTTGAACATCTTCGCCGCGCTGGAGATGGTGATGGTGCGCTCCGCCATCCCCTCGAAGGCGGCCAGCGGGCGGTGGGTCCGTCCGGCGAAGACCAGGTGCTCGTAGACCTCGTCGGAGATCACCAACAGATCGGCCTCCACCGCGATCCGGGCGATCTCGGCCAACTCGGACTCGGTGAACACCATGCCGGTCGGGTTATGCGGTGAGTTGACGATCAGCGCCCGGGTTGCCGGGGTGACGGCCCGCCGCAACGCGTCGGCGTCCAAGGCGAACCCGCGCCCGTCGGGAACCAGGGACACGCTGACTCGTCGCGCCCCGGCCATGGCGACCACCGGGGAGTAGGAGTCGTAGAACGGCTCAAGCAGCACCACGTCCGAACCCGGCTCCACCAGACCGAGCACCGCGGCGGCGATGGCCTCGGTAGCCCCGACCGTCACCAGGATTTCGGTGTCGGGGTCGTAGTCGATCCCGTACTTGCGCGCGCGCTGCCCGGCGATGGCTTCGCGCAGGGCGGGGATGCCGGGGCCGGGCGGGTATTGGTTGACGCCGTCGGTGATCGCGGCCCGGGCGGCCTCGAGCATGGCCGGCGGTCCGTCCTCGTCGGGGAAGCCCTGACCGAGGTTGACCGCGCCGATCCGTGCGGCCAGCGCCGACATCTCGGCGAAGATCGTGGTGGCATAGGGCTCCAGCCGTGAGACCATCCGCGCCGTCATGGGATCCGAGCCTAAAGGGCGTCGTCGCAGGGTCGAGCGTGAAGCTGGCTTCACGTTCAACCCGCCGGCGTGAAGCCAACTTCACGCTCGGCGGGGGAGCGGGCCCAGACGGACCAACCATCCGGTTGATAGGCCACCCTGTTAGGGTGGGAATTCGGGGACTACGCTCCGACCAAGACGCAGTCGATCCGCATCGAATACCAAATACTGAAGAGGAATCGCCCATGTCCGAAGAAGCCTTCATCTACGAGGCCATTCGCACCCCGCGCGGCAAGCAGCGCGGCGGCGCGCTGAACGAGGTCAAGCCGCTCAGCCTGGTTGTCGGCCTCATCGAGGAACTGCGCACCCGCCACCCCGACCTGGACGAGAGCCTGATCAGCGACGTGATCCTGGGCTGCGTCTCGCCCGTGGGTGACCAGGGCGGCGACATCGCCCGCACCGCAGTGCTGGCCGCGGGTCTGCCCGACACCGTCGGCGGCGTGCAGCTCAACCGGTTCTGCGCCTCCGGTCTCGAGGCCGTCAACACCGCCGCCCAGAAGGTGCGCTCCGGTTGGGACGACTTGGTGCTGGCCGGCGGCGTGGAGTCGATGAGCCGGATCCCGATGGGCTCCGACGGCGGCGCGATGTTCTCCGACGTGCCCTTCACCTACGACAACTACATCGCCCCGCAGGGCATCGGTGCCGACCTGATCGCCACCATCGAGGGCTTCTCCCGCGAGGACGTGGACAACTACGCGCTGCAGAGCCAGCAGCGTGCGGCCGCGGCCTGGTCGGGCGGCTACTTCTCCAAGTCCGTCATCCCGGTGCGCGACCAGAACGGTCTGCTGATCCTGGACCACGACGAGCACATGCGTCCCGAGACCACCCTCGAGGGCCTGGGCAAGCTGCGCACCGCGTTCGACGGTATCGGTGCGATGGGCGGCTTCGACGACGTGGCGCTGCAGAAGTACCACTGGGTCGAGGGCATCAACCACGTCCACACCGGCGGTAACAGCTCCGGCATCGTCGACGGTGCCGCGCTGCTGCTGATCGGCAGCGAGAAGGCGGGCGCGTCGCAGGGTCTGACCCCGCGGGCCCGGGTCGTGGCCACCGCCACCACCGGCGCCGACGCGACCATCATGCTCACCGGCCCCACCCCGGCCACCGTCAAGGCACTCGACCGGGCCGGCCTGACCGTCGATGACATCGACCTGTTCGAGCTCAACGAGGCGTTCGCCTCGGTGGTGCTGAAGTTCCAGAAGGACCTTGGCATCCCCAACGAGAAGCTCAACGTCAACGGTGGCGCCATCGCGATGGGTCACCCGCTGGGCGCCACCGGCGCCATGATCACCGGAACCATGGTCGACGAGCTTGAGCGTCGCGGTGCCAAGCGTGCCCTGATCACGCTGTGCATCGGCGGCGGCATGGGCGTGGCCACCATCATCGAGCGCGTCTGAGAGGGCTTGTAAAAAATGGCAGAGAACACCATCAAGTGGGACAAGGATGCCGACGGCATCGTCACGCTGACCCTGGACGACCCGACCGGGTCGGCCAACGTCATGAACGACCACTACCGCGAGTCCATGCACAACGCGGTACAGCGCCTGATCGCCGAGAAGGATTCGGTCACCGGTGTGGTCGTCACCAGCGCGAAGAAGACCTTCTTCGCCGGCGGTGACCTCAAGGCGATGATCCACGTCGGCCCGGCCGACGCCCAGGCCGTCTTCGACCAGTGCGAAGGCATCAAGGCCGACCTGCGCGCCCTGGAGACCCTGGGCAAGCCGGTCGTGGCCGCCATCAACGGCGCCGCCCTCGGCGGTGGCCTGGAGATCGCGCTGGCGTGTCACCACCGGATCGCGGCCGACGCCAAGGGCAGCCAGCTCGGCCTGCCCGAGGTCACCCTGGGCCTGCTGCCCGGCGGCGGCGGCGTCGCCCGCACCGTGCGGATGCTGGGCATCCAGAACGCTTTCATGAACGTGCTGGCGCAGGGCACCCGCTTCAAGCCGGCCAAGGCCAAGGAGATCGGCCTGGTCGACGAGGTGCTGCCCACCGTCGAGGAACTGGTGCCCGCCGCCAAGGCGTGGATCAAGGCCAACCCCGACGCCGGTGTGCGGCCGTGGGATGCCAAGGGCTACAAGATGCCCGGCGGCACCCCGGCCACCCCGGCCCTGGCGGCCATCCTGCCGTCGTTCCCGGCCCTGCTGCGCAAGCAGGTCAAGGGGGCCAACATGCCCGCGCCGCGCGCCATCCTGGCGGCCGCGATCGAGGGCGCGCAGGTGGACTTCGACACCGCCAGCCGCATCGAGACCCGCTACTTCATCTCGCTGGTCACCGGCAACGTCGCGAAGAACATGATCCAGGCGTTCTTCTTCGACCTGCAGCACATCAACGGCGGCGGCAGCCGGCCCGAGGGCATCGCGCAGACGCCGATCCGCAAGATCGGTGTGCTCGGTGCCGGGATGATGGGCGCCGGCATCGCCTACGTGTCGGCCAAGGCGGGCTACGACGTGGTGCTCAAGGACGTCTCCCTCGAGGCGGCCCAGCGCGGCAAGGGCTACTCGGAGAAGCTGGAAGCCAAGGCGCTCGAGCGGGGTCGCACCACCGCTGAGAAGTCGCAGGCTCTGCTGGACAAGATCACCCCGACCGCCGACCCGCAGGACCTGGCCGGCGTCGACTTCGTGATCGAGGCCGTGTTCGAGAGTCAGGACCTCAAGCACAAGGTCTTCCAGGAGATCGAGGACATCGTCGAGCCCAACGCGCTGCTGGGATCGAACACCTCCACGCTGCCGATCACCGGTCTGGCGACCGGCGTGAAGCGCCAGGAGGACTTCATCGGGATCCACTTCTTCTCGCCGGTCGACAAGATGCCGCTGGTGGAGATCATCAAGGGTGAGAAGACCTCCGACGAGGCGCTGGCCCGGGTGTTCGACTACGTGCTGGCGATCAAGAAGACCCCGATCGTGGTCAACGACAGCCGCGGCTTCTACACCTCGCGCGTGATCGGCACCTTCGTGAACGAGGCGCTGATGATGCTCGGTGAGGGCGTGGAGCCGGCCAGCATCGAGCAGGCCGGTCTGCAGGCCGGCTACCCGGCAGCTCCGCTGCAGCTCTGCGACGAGCTCAACCTGGAGCTGATGCAGAAGATCGCCACGGCCACCCGCGAGGGTGTCGAGGCGGCCGGTGGCACGCTGGCCAAGCAGCGGAATGAAGAGGTCGTCGACAAGATGATCGAGATCGGTCGTCCGTCGCGTCTGAAGGGTGCCGGCTTCTACGAGTACGTCGACGGCAAGCGCACCGGTCTGTGGTCGGGCCTGCGGGAGACGTTCAATTCGGGCAGCTCCACCCCGCCGCTGCAGGACATGATCGACCGGATGCTCTTCGCCGAGGTACTGGAAACCCAGAAGTGCTTCGACGAGGGCGTGCTGACCTCGACCGCCGACGCCAACATCGGCGCGATCATGGGCATCGGGTTCCCGGCTTGGACCGGTGGCACCGCGCAGTTCATCACCGGCTACCCCGGCGGCAAGGCCGCGTTCGTGGCCCGGGCGAAGGAACTGGCCGCCACCTACGGCGACCGGTTCAACCCGCCGGCATCGCTGCTGTAATCAGGTGACAACGTGGAATCCCCCGAAACCCCGCGGTTTCGGGGGATTCTGCGTTTCTTGGACCGCCAGGTGAGCGTCGGGGCGCTGATCGAGGCGGCGCTGTGGCTCGGCCTGGTCTATGTGATCGCCGGCGTGGTGTGGCTGTTTCTGCACCCCGACGGCGTCGAACGGCTCCAAGCGCAGGCCGAGCGGCAGTACGGCATACCACCGTCCAGCGTCTACGAAGTGGCGACGGTGACCTCGGTGGCGCTGTGGCCGGTGATGCTGCTGCTGCCGGCCGACGTCTGCGTGCGCTGAGCCGAACGCCGGGGCTTAGATGGCCCCCAGGTCTGCTGAAATCCAGTGCTGGGGACGCAGATAGATGACCACCTGCTCGCCCAGTTGGGCCAACGCGTACTCGAGGAACTTCTCGGCCCGATCGGGCGGCAGATAGCGGTGGGCCAGCTCGGCGTGGAGGTCGTCGGTGCCGGGCTCGATACGGCTGACGGTGCCGTCGACAGCGACGTAGCGCAGCGTCGGCTCGGTGCGCTCCACCATCAGCGAGAAGCTGCCGGCTGCCTCGATGAGCTTGGCTTTGCGCGACCCGGCCCCGGTCAACACCCAGGGCTCGCCGCCGGGTGCGTACTGGTACCAGATCGGCACCGTGAGCGGACCACGGCCGGCGCCGGCGTCCACCGAGAGTGCCGCGATGTGCGGCTCGGCGAGAAACTGTTCGCGTTCGTCCTTGGACAGCGCCATGTTTTCGAGGCTAGCCGCGATCGGGGAGGGCTGCCTCAGATTGCCGGACCGAGCAGGTCGTCGGCGTCGCGGATGATGTAGCCGTACCCCTGCTCGGCCAGGAACCGCTGCCGGTGCGCGGCGTACTCGGCGTCCAGGCTGTCGCGAGCGACCACCGAGTAGAACACCGCGCCGCCGCCGTCGGCCTTGGGGCGCAGCAGCCGGCCCAGCCGCTGGGCCTCCTCCTGCCGTGACCCGAAGGTGCCCGAGACCTGCACGGCCACCGACGCTTCCGGCAGGTCGATGGAGAAGTTGGCGACTTTGGACACCACCAGGGTGGAGATCTCGCCGCGGCGGAAGGCGTCGAACAGCTTCTCGCGCTCGGCGGTACGTGTCGAGCCCTGGATCACCGGGGCGTCCAACTGCTCGCCCAGTTCCTCCAGTTGGTCGAGATAGGCACCGATCACCAGGGTCTGTTCGCCGGGATGCTGCTTGAGGATCGAGCGCACCACCGCGATCTTGGAGTGCACCGTCGAGCACAACTTGTAGCGCTCCTCGGGCTCGGCGACCGCGTAGGTCATCCGCTCGCTCTCGGTCATGGTGACCCGCACCTCGATGCACTCGGCCGGGGCGATCCAGCCCTGCGCCTCGATGTCCTTCCACGGTGCGTCGTAACGCTTGGGCCCGATCAGCGAGAACACGTCGCCTTCGCGGCCGTCCTCGCGGATCAGCGTCGCGGTCAGGCCCAGGCGGCGGCGGGACTGCAGATCGGCGGTCATCCGGAACACCGGCGCGGGCAGCAGGTGCACCTCGTCGTAGATGATCAGCCCCCAGTCGCGGCTGTCGAACAACTCCAGGTGCCGATACTCGCCCTTGGTGCGCCGGGTGATCACCTGGTAGGTGGCGATGGTGACCGGCCGGATCTCCTTGCGCTCACCGGAGTACTCGCCGATCTCCTCTTCGGTCAGCGACGTGCGCGCCACCAGTTCGCGCTTCCACTGCCGGCCCGCGACGGTGTTGGTGACCAGGATCAGCGTGGTGGCCTTCGCCTTGGCCATCGCCGCGGCTCCGACCAGTGTCTTGCCGGCACCGCAGGGCAGCACCACCACCCCCGAACCACCCGACCAGAACGAGTCGGCGGCCATCTCCTGATAGTCGCGCAGCTGCCAGCCGTCCTGGGCCAGGTCGATCGGATGGGCCTCGCCGTCGACGTAACCCGCCAGATCCTCTGCCGGCCAGCCGATCTTGAGCAGCATCTGCTTGACCCGGCCGCGCTCACTGGGATGCACCACGACGGTGTCGTCATCGAGGCGGGCACCGAGCATCGGCGCGATCTTCTTGTTGCGCAGCACCTCCTCGAGCACCGCGCGATCCAGGCTCACCAGGGTCAGGCCGTGCACCGGGCTCTTCACCAGCTGCAGACGCCCGTAGCGCGCCATGGTGTCGACGATGTCGACCAGCAGCGGCTGCGGCACCGCGTACCGGGAATGGCTGACCAAGGCATCGACCACCTGCTCGGCGTCATGGCCGGCGGCGCGGGCGTTCCACAACGCCAGCGGGGTGATGCGGTAGGTGTGGATGTGCTCCGGGGCGCGCTCGAGCTCGGCGAACGGCGCGATGGCGGCGCGCGCCGAACCGGCCTGTTCGTGGTCGACCTCGAGCAGCACGGTTTTGTCGGATTGGACGATCAACGGCCCGTCGACTCCGCTCATGGCGCCGCTCCTCCTCATCGCTGGCGCTCTGCATCGTCGGCAGCGCGCATGGGCCCATTATCCGGACCGCCCCGACATGCGTCGCTAGTGCGCTGCGTCGTCGGGGGCCGACGAGACCGACGTGATGCGGTGAATCGCGAAATCCTTCATCTGCCCCGAGGTCGAATCGAATGCCATCAGCCGGCCGCCCAGGACCTGGGTGGGGGCCACCTCGCGCTGGGTGGCCACGCCGGCGGCGTCGACGTAGCCGATCAGCACCGTGGCCCGCTCCAGCGCCGCGCGCTTGAGCATGATCATCGCGGTCACCGGGTCCAGCCGGATGTTGTCGAACGGCGCCGACGTCACGGTGCGCAGCACCCGGACCAGCGCGGTCAGGCTGTCATCACCAGGACCGGGGTGTGGCCGGTGCCCGCGACGCTCCGCCGGGGTGTGCACCCGCATCCCGCGCGGCCGGATGTCGACGATCGTTCCAGAGGCATCCTCGGCGGCCGGGGCGAAACCGGCGTTGCGCAGCGCCGCCAGCACGTCGGCGAGCGGAGCCTGCGCCACCGCCACCGTCGGGGCCAGCAGCCTCAGGCACAGTGCCTCGGCGGCCGGAACGGCGACGGCCTGGGCCAGCAGCGCGGGATCCTCGCACCGCACGAAGGAGGCCGCCAAGCCGATCCGCAGCTGGCCGTGCCGGCGCGCGACGTCGTCGATCAGGTAGCTCAGCCCTTGCGGCACCGGGGTCTTGGAGTGCTTCTCGAAGAATGCCCGCAGCCCCGCACCGGTACGGCCCACGTCCAGAGCGGACCGGATGGTCTGTTCGGAGACCCGGTAGACCATCGCCGCGCCGGCCGATTCCACGGTGGCGACGACGGCCAGCTCCTCGGCGAGGTCACGCTTCAGTGGTCCCGGCACCACCACGGTCAGATCGGCCTGTACCAGGAAGTGGTCGATCGGCTCGGGCAACGCCTTGGCCATCGCGGCCACCGCGGCGGCTCCGTCGGCGGCGTCGGTGTCGGCCAACAGGACCCGTCCCGGGGTACTGAGCGCGCCGCGGCCCAGGACACCCAGGGTGTGCGCCTCGTCGAGCAGTTCGCCCACCGGGCCGGGCTGTAACCGGTTGGCCCAGCGCGGCCGGCGCCAGATGAGCGCCTGCGATGCGGTCACGGCGTCGACCCCAGCGCCCGCGGGCAGCTCGGCGAGCATGCCCAGCAGCAGCCGGCGATCCATCGGGGCGGCGGTGGAGAACAGCGGGGTGGACAGGGCCGCGCGGGGTTTGCCGTCGGCGCCGCGGCTGCCGATCAGACCCGGCCGGGCCGCCAGATCCAGCCAGGTGGCAGCCAGCAGATGCCAGCGCTCCGCGGTGGACTGCTCGGCGAACCGGTCGGCGAGCACCGTCGGCGCCCAATAGGGGCCGTCGGCGTCGGGCCAGTCCCGTTGATCGACGCTCGCCGGGTCGGGAAAATCGGCCGCGATCAGCCGGGCGGTCGCGGCGACCTCAAGCAGCAGGCCCAGCCGGATCTCGTCGACACCGGTGGCCTTGGCCAGTCGCTTGACCTCGCGTACGCCCAGCCCGCCGCTGCGCAGCTCCGGCACCGGCGTTTCGCCCAGACTGGCCAGGATCACGTCGAGTTCGCGCAACACGTCGATCACCGCGCCGGCCGCCGCCGCGTCGACATCGGCCGCGGTGGTCTGCGACACCACCGGGTCGGGCTCGTGCAACGCGATCGGGCCCGGCTGTTCGCCCCGCAGCAGCTGCCCGACGAGCCGCGGCAGGATCACCGTCTCGTCGTCGACGCGGCGCAGCAGTCCCGCCGCCAGCAGCTGGGGCACCGGACGCTCCGGGGGCGCGTCGGGCGCGGCGTCGCGGGTGCGCCCGATCGGGGAACCGGTCAGCAGTTTGTCCAGCAGGTCATGCTGCGGCGCTGCCAGATCGGCGATGGCTTCGCGAAGCGCGGCGATGTCGGCCTCGCCGTGTGCCGGATCCTCGCGGGTCACCTGGCCCGGATGCCACGGCAGGCCGGCGCCTGCCTCGGCGGCGATGCGCAACACGCCGTCCGGTTCTGTCGAACCCCAACACAACGCCCGCTCGATCAGGTCGGTCAGCGCCTCGGTCACCGCGTCGGCGGGGGCGCGCTCGCCGAGCAGGGCCAGCAGATCGGCGACCGGCACGCCGGTGGCGTCGGCATGCAATTCCAGCAGCGCATCCAGGACAGCGAGCCGCAGAAAATCCAGCTCGTCGGTGGCAGCCCGAACCGACTGACGGGCCTGGGCCCGCGCCGCCAGCGCGGCGATGCTGCCCGGCGGTGGTTGGGCGAGGTCGGGCCGTAGCTTCAGGAGCCGGATCAGATCCTCGTCGGGCAGGTCGGCCAGCCACGACCCCAGTGGGACACCCCGGGCGCGTTCGGTCATCGACGACCAGCGTAAGGCCCAACCGGTGAACGTCGTCGATCGCGACCTGTCAGAATGGTGCCGTGGCTGGAAACCAGGACAACAAGAACCGGTACGTCGACAACGGTTGGCCGAAGACCGACGGCGAACCCGCTGTCAGCGAGCTGCGCACCGATCGGACCGGCGCACTGTCGCCGTTCGGGGACCTCGTGTTCCCGCTGCCGTCCGACGAGCTGCCCTACCTGCATCCGGTCACCGTCGTCAACCGGTAGCGGTGACGCCATGACCGGGCCGCTCTCACATCTCGACGATCGGGGTGCGGCCCATATGGTCGACGTCAGCGCCAAGGCGACCACCAAGCGTGTTGCGGTCGCCGGCGGCGTGCTGCGCACCACCGCCGACGTGGTCCAGCTGATCTCGGCCGGCGGACTGCCCAAGGGTGACGCGTTGGCGACCGCACGGGTGGCCGGCATCATGGCCGCCAAACGCACCAGCGATCTGGTCCCGCTCTGCCACCAACTGGCCCTGACCGGAGTCGACGTGGACTTCACCATCGGCGAATCCCAGATCGACATCACCGCCTCGGTACGCACCACTGACCGCACCGGGGTCGAGATGGAAGCACTGACCGCGGTCAGCGTGGCGGCACTGACTCTCTACGACATGATCAAGGCGGTCGACCGGGCCGCGGTCATCGACGACATTCGGGTGCTGAGCAAGGACGGTGGCCGTACCGGCGCCTGGGAGCGCTCATGAGTGCCCGGATCGCCCGCATCATCATCGCTTCCACCCGAGCCTCGGCCGGTGAGTACACCGACCGTACCGGGCCGATCATCGCCGAGTGGCTGGCGCAGCGCGGCTTCGCCCCGGTGCAGCCGGAGGTCGTTTCGGACGGCGAGCCCGTCGGTGCCGCGCTGCGAGCCGCGGTGGCCGCTCGGCCCGCGCTGATCATCACCTCCGGCGGCACCGGGATCTCGCCGACCGACGACACCCCGGCACAGACCCTCACGGTGCTCGACTACCAGATCCCCGGCTTGGCCGATGCCATCCGCCGGTCCGGGCTGCCGAAGGTGCCGACCTCGGTACTGTCTCGCGGCGTGTGCGGCGTGGCCGGTCGCAGTCTGATCGTCAACCTGCCCGGGTCGTCCGGTGGGGTGCGCGACGGGCTGGGCGTGCTTGCCGACGTCCTGGATCACGCCCTGGACCAGCTCGCCGGCGGAGACCACCGGTGACGGCCACCGGCCCGAAGGTCCTGCGGGCCGCCATCACCGAGCAGCCCATCGTGCTGTCCGAACACGAGGAGCTGGTGGGCCATCGCGCCGCCGGAGCAATCGTCGGCTTCGTCGGCATGATCCGCGATCACGACCACGGCCAACAGGTCACCCGACTGGAGTACTCCGCACACCCGACGGCGCAGCAGGTGATGGCCGAAGTGCTGGCCGAGGTTGCCGAGCAGGCGGTCGGGGTCCGCGCGTTGGCGGCCAGCCACCGAATCGGTGTGCTGCACATCGGTGACGCCGCTCTGGTGGCTGCCGTGGCGGCCGATCACCGCCGGGAGGCCTTCGCGGCCTGCGCGCTGCTTGTCGACACCATCAAGGCGCGGCTGCCGGTGTGGAAGCATCAGTTCTTCGCCGACGACACCGAGGAGTGGGTCGGCTCGGCCTGATGGTCGGGAGGACACAAAAAACGGGGGCCGGTAATCCGGCCCCCGTTTTTTCGTGGTTTTTCCAGGTGCGTTACATAACCCGGCTGGGCTGCTGCGCGAACGCGTCCAGCGCGTCGTTGCCGCTGATGTTCTCCGACCGAACGGCCTGCCACAGCTGCTGGTGGAAGCCGACCGAGACCGCTTCCTGCCGGTTGCCGTCCGGACCGGGAGCCGGAGCTACCTCGTCGCCGGGGGCCGGGGCTTCGGGTGCCGGAGCCTCCGGGTTCCACCAAGGCGCGGGAGCCTCGGGGGCCGGCGGCGGGACATCCTCGGCGATCGGGGCCGGGGCCTCGGGTGCCGGAGCCTCGGGGGCCGGGGCTTCCGGAGCGGGAGCCTCGGGAGCCGGCGGCAGGTCCTCGGCGATCGGGGCCGGGGCCTCGGGGGCCGGGGCCTCCGGAGCGGGAGCCTCGGGAGCCGGCGGCATCCAGCCTGCGGGAGCCACCGGTGCGGCGCCCTCTGCGGGAGCCGGCGCCTCGGGGGCCGGGGGAGCCCACCACGGTGCGGGCTCGGGAGCGGGCGGGGGAGCCATCGGGTTGTCCAGGGCTACGGCCTCGCCGTTGACATCCGGGTTGTCGATCGGGGCGTCGGCCGGCGGCGCTGCCGGAACCTCGCGCTGCGATGCGCCGGACAGTCCGCGACCGCAGACCGGCCAGGCGCCACGGCCTTGCGTTGCCAGCACGTGCTCGGCGATCGCGATCTGCTGCTCGCGGCTGGCCAGGTGAGCCGACGGGGCGTACTTGCTGCCACCGTGTGAGCTCCAGGTGCTCGGCGAGAACTGCAGCCCGCCCTGGTAGCCGTTACCGGTGTTGATGCCCCAGTTGTTGCCGGATTCGCACCGGGCTACGTGGTCCCATTCGTCATCGGTAGCCGCGGCTGCGGTCCCGGCGAGGGCCAGGCTGCCGCCACCGATCACAGCTCCGGTGAAAGCGATCTTGGCGATGTTGACGTTCGATTGGGTGGGCTTGCGATGCCGTCCACTCATACGGTGGTGAATTCCTCTCTGTCTACGCCTGCGAGGTCAGCGTCGGGTTCGGACAGGGGGGACTGCCCGGCCTTGATGCACGCGGTGCGTCGTCGGCTTCACCCCGAGAGGCCGGTTAGGGCCTCAGGGCCGCTCTCGGCGGACCCGGTGGGTCCCCCGCCTCCATCCATCAGGTATTTGTGGTTTTCCTCTCCCGTTGGATGGAGCTCGGCGCTACGGGTGAGGAAAGGTGGATCGAACGGAAAATTTTTCGATACACCCGGAGATGTACCGTAACCGGTCTTACCCGCCGAGTCACCCTTGACGCTCCCGGGTGTTTTCATCGCTGGTTCTTCTCAAACCACCAGGAACCGCCAGTGTTTGCGCAGGTCAGAGCACACTAAATCAAGCTGTTGTCGGTCCGTGATCAATTCGTTATGTGACGTAGATCATGCTAACCGCCGGGTTTGATTCGGCGGTCCAGCTTCGTCTCTCCTTCGTCGAGACTCGCTAACCGCCGGCGAACGGAGGCAGTACGTCGACCGTTTCACCGGGCCGCAAAGCCGCCTCCTGGTCGCGCACCGCGACCCCGTCGCGCAA
Organism: Mycobacterium sp. SMC-14; assembly: GCF_046250075.1. NCBI lineage: Bacteria > Bacillati > Actinomycetota > Actinomycetes > Mycobacteriales > Mycobacteriaceae > Mycobacterium > Mycobacterium sp. SMC-14. The sequence goes on from NZ_CP176429.1 coordinate 844,036, forward strand.
GTAGGAGCACCGGTTCAGCACCGCCGCCAGCCGCTCATTGCGGGCGGCGAGGGTCTGCGCCAAGACGGCCACGCCGCCTCCGAGGGGCACGCTGACGGTCTCTGATTCGGTCCCGGCCGCGGCCCGCGCCGCAGCGAAGTAGCGGACCGTCACCGCGACGCCGGTATCGGTGACGTCGGTCTGATGGGTCATGGATCAGCCGCCGATCGCGCTCATCGGGCGGTCCGGCTGGATGAAATCCGGATCGTTGATGCCATGGCCGGCCTTCTTGGTCCACATCGCGGCCCGCCACGCCTGCTCGATGGCGTCGTCATCGGAACCGTCTCGCAGTAGGGCGCGCAGGTCGTACTCCTCGATGGAGAACAGGCAGTTGCGAATCTGGCCGTCGGCGGTGAGTCGAGTCCGGTCGCAGTCTCCGCAGAACGGCCGTGACACCGACGCGATGATCCCGAACGTGCCTGCCGGGGTCTGCGGGCCCTCGTCGACGAGCCAGAGCTCGGCCGGCGCGGAGCCGCGCGGCTTCGGATCGGGCCGCAGGGTGAATTGGGCCTGCACCGTCTCCAGCAGTTGCTCGACGCTGAGCCCGGCGTCGCGGTTCCAGTTGTGGTCGGCATCCAGCGGCATCATTTCGATCACCCGCAGGTGATAGCCGTGGAGTAGGCAGAAGCGCAGCAGGCTGATGATGTCGTCGCCGGTGATCTTGGGATCGAGCACGGCGTTGACCTTGATCGGCCGCATCCCGGCCTGGGCGGCCGCGTCGAGGCCGGCGAGTACGTCGGGCAGTCGGTCTCGGCGAGTGATCTCGGCGAAATGAGCGCGGTCGACGGTGTCCAGTGACACGTTGATGCGGTCCAGCCCGGCCGCCACCAGGGCGCCCGCCCGGCGTGCCAGTCCCAGGCCGTTGGTGGTCAAGGCGATTTCGGGCCGCGGGCGCAGTGCCGCGGCGCCGGCCACCACCCCTTCGAGGTGGCGGGCCAGCAGCGGCTCACCGCCGGTGAACCGGATGTCGGCGATGCCCAGTCGGGTGACACCGATCCGCATCAGCCGAATCAGCTCGTCGTCGCTCAGCAGGTGCTGGCTGGGAATCCAGTCCAGCCCCTCGGCCGGCATGCAGTAGGTACAGCGCAGGTTGCAGCGGTCGGTCAGGGAGATCCGCAGATCGGTGTGTACCCGGCCGAAGGTGTCCACCAACGGACCGGTGGTCGGCATCTGCGTGGCGACGGCACGCTCCACGGCTTCGTGGAAGGCGGCCTTCCGGGCCGCCTCTTGGTGGTCCGCGTCGGCAGCATCCGTGTGTGGTGCCGGGGTGCGCGGACCCGGTTGCCTCAACGTCATATCTGTATCCGATTCGGTCGGCCGGGGAGCGACCGTGCGACTTCGGTGTCCGGTCCTTGTCTCCTCCAGCGGCTTCGCCAGCCTACCGAGGAAACCTGGGTGTTTTGCGGGTCTGTGTCCTAGTAAGATCGGCTGCTGACGCGTCCTGCGCAGGCGGGACGCTTCCTTTATGTCCCCGAGTACGTGATCAAGCAAGACAAGCAGGTGAGACCAGTGCCGACCGGCAAGGTGAAGTGGTACGACGCCGCGAAGGGCTTCGGCTTCCTGTCCCAGGAAGAAGGTGAGGACGTCTACGTCCGCGCCTCGGCCCTGCCGGACGGTGTGGAGGGTCTCAAGGCGGGCCAGCGGGTCGAGTTCGGCGTCGCCGCCGGACGTCGCGGGCCGCAGGCGCTGACGGTGAAGTTGATCGACCCGCCGCCGAGCCTGTCGCGGACCCGCCGTGAGGCGGCGCCGGCTGTCGAGCACCGGCACACCCCCGATGAGCTGCACGGCATGGTCGAGGACATGATCACCCTGCTGGAAGGCACTGTGCAGCCGGAGCTGCGCAAGGGCAAATACCCGGACCGCAAGACCGCTCGGCAGATCTCCGAGGTGGTCAAGGCCGTGGCCCGCGAATTGGACGCCTGAAACCAGCCGGTGCTGGCGATCCCACTGCGGGTGGCGATCGTCGTTGACTGACTACTGAAAAGGCAGCAGCGGCGCAGCGCCGCCCAGGCAACTGGTCTGACCACCAGACCTCCGGCCATTTTTCGTGCTAGGGTTCGGCCATGACCCTGCAGCCGATCAATCGTCAGTCGATACCCGACGAGATCTTCGCCCAGCTCGCCGGCCAGGTGCTCTCCGGTGACCGGACGCCCGGGGACACCCTGCCGAGCGAGCGGACCCTGTCCGAGGCGCTCGGGGTATCGCGCGCCGCTGTCCGGGAGGCGCTGGGCCGCCTGGACCGAGCGCGCCTCATCCAGGTCCGCCAGGGTGGGTCCACGGTGGTTCGCGATTTCCGTGCCGAAGCCGGTTTCGACGTGTTGCCGCTGCTACTGGTGCACGGCGGCGACGTCGACCGCGCCACCTTGGCCAGCGTGATCGAGGCCCGCGCCATCATCGGTCCGCAGGTGGCCGCGCTGGCAGCTGCCCGCGCCAACGACGACGCCCGCGCCCGGCTGCGCACCGTGGTGGACGAATTGGAAGCCGAATCGGAACCCGTGCAACGCATGTGGCGTGCCCTTGGGTTTTGGGAACTCATCGTGGACAGCGCCGAGTCCATCGCTTTTCGGCTGTTGTTCAACACTCTCAATCAGGCATACGTGCCCGTCCTCGACGCGCTCGTCAACGTGATGGCTGCCGAGGTCAACGATATCGAGCACTACCGATCGCTCGCCGAAGCCATCGCCGCCGGTGATGGAGGTGGCGCCCGTCTGGCCGCGGCGGAGCTACTTGACCTCGGCAGCGCCGCCTTCGCCGAGCTCGCCAGCCAGTTGGAGGGCCCGCAATGACGCGGAAACAGCAGACCCTGCGGGAGGCCTTCGCCGAATTCATTCGGCACCCCAGCCCCTGGATGCTCCTCACGTGGGCGGTCGCACTGTGGGCGGCGCGCCTGGCTGTGGGCGGCTGGTCGATCGGTGACGCGATCATTGCCGTTGCGCTCCTTGCTTTTTCGCCGTTGGGCGAGTGGCTGATCCATACCGGAATCCTGCATTGGCGCCCGCGCACCGTGGTGGGCATCACGATCGACTCGCGCCTGGCCCGTGACCACCGTCTGCATCACCGCGACCCGCGCGACATCCCGCTGATCTTCATTCCGTGGCCCAGCCTGATTGTGATCATCGCCCTAACGCCCTTGGTGTTGCTCGCCTTCGGGGACACCGGAAAAGGGCTCACGTTCGTGCTCACCATCGCGACGTTCCTGGTCTTCTACGAATGGATTCACTACCTCGTCCACACGGACTACAAGCCCCGCCATGCGATCTACTGTGCGGTGTGGCGCAACCACCGGTATCACCATTTCAAGAACGAGAACTATTGGTTCACCGTGACCAGCTCCGGCACCGCCGATCGCCTGCTGGGCACCTACCCGGATCCGCGCACGGTGGAATCGTCGCCGACCGTGCGAAACCTGCACGCGCCTACGGTGACCGGCTGAATCGTCGTGCCCGGGGTCGCGGCGGCACGACGGCGTTTGGTTTGACACCAACTGGTTAATCCTCCGGAGGCAGCGGTTCTCCGGCGGTGGCTGGTTCAGGAGGTGTCCGATGACGCAGCAGGTGCAGGTCAGCGAGGAACAGGCACGAGCCGTTGCCGAGGAGTCTCGCGAGAGCGGCTGGGACAAACCTTCTTTCGCCAAGGGACTGTTCCTCGGGCGGTTTCCCCTGCCGCTCGTCCATCCTTTTCCGCGGCCGGCCGATGACGACGCAGCGCGCACCGAGGACTTTCTGGGCAGGCTGCGGGAGTTTCTCGACACCGTCGACGGCGCGGTCATCGAGCGTGACGCACAGATCCCCGACGAATACGTCAAGGGACTGGCCGGGCTCGGCTGTTTCGGGCTGAAGATCCCCGTCGAGTATGGCGGCCTGGGCATGTCGCAGGTCGCCTATAACCGGGCCCTGATGCTGGTGTCGAGCGTGCATCCCAGCCTCGGGGCGCTGTTGAGCGCCCATCAGTCGATCGGGGTGCCCGAACCACTCAAGCTGGCGGGCACCGACCAGCAGAAGCAGATGTTCCTGCCACGTTGCGCGGCCGGCGCGATCTCGGCATTCCTGCTGACCGAGCCGGACGTGGGCTCCGATCCGGCGCGACTGGCCTCCACGGCACGACCGATCGAGGATGGGAAGGCCTACGAGCTGGACGGGGTGAAACTGTGGACCACCAACGGTGTGGTGGCTGAACTGCTGGTGGTGATGGCGGGCGTGCCCAAGGGCGACGGCCACCGCGGAGGCATCAGTGCCTTCGTCGTGGAAGCCGATTCACCCGGGATCACCGTCGAACGCCGAAACACGTTCATGGGGCTGCGCGGTATCGAAAACGGCGTGACCCGGCTGCACAAGGTTCGAGTGCCCGCCGAGAACCTGGTGGGACGCGAGGGCGACGGCCTGCGGATCGCGCTGACCACCCTGAACGCCGGTCGCTTGGCCATTCCGGCGATGGCGACCGGATCGGCGAAATGGTCACTGAAGATCGCTCGGCAGTGGTCCCGGGAGCGGGTCCAGTGGGGCAGGCCGGTCGGCGAGCACGAAGCCGTCGCCACGAAGATCGCGTTCATCGCCGCCACCAGTTACGCGCTGGAAGCGGTACTGGAGCTGTCCGGCCAGATGGCCGACGAGGGCCGCAACGACATCCGGATCGAAGCGGCGCTGGCCAAGTTGTGGTCCAGCGAGATGGCGTGTGTCATCGCCGATGAGTTGTTGCAGATTCGTGGCGGTCGCGGCTATGAGACCGCCCCGTCACTTGCCGCGCGCGGCGAACGGGCGGTACCGGTGGAGCAGCAGGTTCGGGATCTGCGGATCAACCGGATCTTCGAGGGCTCCAGCGAGATCATGCGCCTGCTGATCGCGCGTGAGGCCGTCGATACCCATCTGAGCGCCGCAGGCGATCTCGCCAACCCCAAGGCCAGGTTGGGGCAGAAGGCCAAATCCGCCGCCGCGGCCAGCGGCTTCTACGCAAAATGGTTGCCGCAGTTGCTCTTCGGGGAAGGGCAACGTCCCATGGCGTACCGCGAGTTCGGCAGGTTGGCGACGCACCTGCGTTTCGTCGAACGCCACTCACGCAAGCTGGCACGCAACACTTTCTACGGCATGGCCCGGTGGCAGGCCGGCCTGGAGAAAAGGCAGGGATTTCTGGGGCGCGTCGTCGACATCGGGGCGGAGCTGTTCGCGATGGCCGCGGTGTGCGTGCGCGCTGAATCGCAGCGGGTGGCCGACCGGGCCGAAGGGCAGCAGGCCTATCAGCTGGCCGACGCGTTCTGCGAGCAGTCCCGGCTGCGGGTCGAGGCGTTGTTCGCCGCGTTGTGGACCAACACCGACCGCGCCGACACCCGGTTGGCCCACGCGGTGCTGGAGGACCGCTACATCTGGCTAGAGGACGGCATCCTCGATCCGTCCGAGGGCACCGGGCCGTGGATCGCACACTGGGAACCGGGAGCCTCCACCGAGTCGAACGTGGCGCGCCGGTTCGGTTAGCCGGGCACTTCGGACCATCTGCGGTGCTCCAGTCGTGGCACTCTGGTAGTCATGGCCAGCTACCTCGCCGGCGGCGACTTCAAGCGCGACACCAACTACATCTCCACTCGGATCACCGCCGATGGCCGTGATGGGTATCCGGTCGAACCGGGCCGCTACCGGCTGGTCGTCGCACGGGCCTGCCCGTGGGCCAATCGCACCATCATCGTGCGGCGGCTACTCGGGCTGGAAAAGGTTATCTCCATAGGGTTTTGCGGCCCCACCCACGATCAGCGCAGCTGGACCTTCGACCTGGACCCCGGCGGCGTCGACCCGGTGCTGCAGATTCCACGGCTGCAGGACGCCTACTTCAAGCGCATACCGGACTATCCCAAGGGCATCACCGTTCCGGCGATGGTCGACGTGCCCACCGGTGCGGTGGTGACCAACGACTTCGCCCAGATGACTCTGGACTTCTCCACCGAGTGGACGGCCTACCATCGCGACGGGGCTCCGCAGCTGTATCCCGAACCGCTGCGCGACGAGATCGACGAGGTGGCCCGGCGGATCTACACCGAGATCAACAACGGGGTCTACCGGTGCGGCTTCGCCGGCACCCAGGAGGCCTACGACGCCGCCTATGACCGGCTCTTCATCGCGCTGGATTGGGTCAGCGAGCGTCTTGCCGATCAGCGATACCTGGTGGGGGACACCATCACCGAGGCCGACGTCCGACTGTTCACCACGCTGGCCCGCTTCGACCCGGTCTATCACGGACATTTCAAATGCAACCGGCAGAAGCTGTCCGAGATGCCGGTGCTGTGGGCCTACGCCCGAGATCTGTTCCAGACGCCCGGCTTCGGCGACACCACCGACTTCGTCCAGATCAAGCAGCACTACTACATCGTGCACGCCGATATCAATCCGTCGCGGATCGTTCCCGACGGGCCGGACCTGGCGAATTGGCTCCTCCCGCATGGACGTGAAGCGCTGGGCGGCAGGCCGTTCGGTGACGGAACTCCGCCGGGCCCGGTTCCGGCCGGCGAGCGGGTGCCGGCCGGCCACGGTGCCTAGCCGTCAACCCAGCGCGTGACGATTCCAGCGCATACCCACCGCCCACTCGGCGTGCGGTACCGCGAACTGCTCGCCGGTGCTGGAATCGACGACCAGGGTGAGCAGCTGCACCACCAACCCGCGCAGCGGACCGCGCTGCGCATCCACGGTGGGGACGGTGACGGCCAGGGTGCTGCCCGGCGGGTACACCCTGCCGGTGGAGTCGGCCGGGTCGTCGTAAAGCCGCAGTAGTTGCCACGGCGCTCGCCCGATGCTTTCGTCCACCGACAGCTGCACGGGATGACGTGAGTCGACCGTCAACGTGCCTCGCGATTCGGTCAGCAGGCACTCATCGAGATTGAGCACGTTGCAGTACAGGTACGGCCCGGTGCGGGTGAGGTGCCCGCTGGAGTACACGCTGATCTGCGGCGGCAGCGGCTCTTCGGCCCGGGTGAACCACCAGGTGCCGAATCCGGCGAGCGCCGCGGTCACCACCGTCAGCACCGCCACCAGCACGGCCGTCGAGCGTTTCACCTGTACATCACCCCTGTCTTGCCGGATCGAGGCGGGCACCGTCCTGCTCGATCAGCACCGGCCGGTTGCCCCCCAGGCCGGGAATCAACGAGTCGCCGTGGAACGACAGGATGGTCTGGGCCAGACCCGGGATCAGCAGAGCGGTGATCGCGGTGAAGCCCACCCACAGGTCGGTGTATACCAGCACCCCCAGCGCGCCACCCAACACCCAGGCCAGCTGCAGGGTGGATTCGGTGCGGCCGAACGCCGATGCCCGCGACTCTTCGGGCAGGTCGTCTTGCAGTGCGGCGTCCAGCGACGCTTTCGAGATCGCACTGGCTCCCGAGGTCACCAGCGCGGCGACCGCCGCCATCACCAGGGTGCCGGCCACCGCTGCCGCCAGCGCGACAGCGGTCACAGCCATCGTGCAGCGCACCACCAGCACCGCGGGGCGGCCCAGTTGCAGTCGGGCGCTGGTGAAGTTCCCCGCGAAGTTGCCCGCGCCAGCGGCAGCTCCGATCAACCCGAGAATGCCGAGCTGCACCCACCCGCCGGCGTCGTGCTGTTTGGCCACGAACGCCGGGTACAAGAACAAGAACCCGACCATGGCCTTGATGGTGCAATTGCCCCAGAGTGCGGCGATGATGTTGCGGCCCAGCGGTTGCCGCAGCGGTTGGCTCAACGCCCCGCCGGCCCGCCGGACCTGTTCGGGCCAGCTTCGGGGCCGTTCGTCGAAGCGGTAGCTCAAGGTGGTCGGGATCTCGCCGGTGGTCACTTCCACCCATCGCGGGATCCGCATCGACAGGACCGCCCCGGCCACCGAGGCCGCCACGAGCACCAACAAGGCGCCCGGCAGCTGCAACAGCCGGGTGAAGGTGTACTCAGCGGCTGCGGCGACGCCGCCGCCCACGATCGTTCCGCCGAGCAGGCCGAACATCGTCAGCCGGGAATTGACCCGAACCAGATCGATCGACGGCGGCATGACGCGGGGCGTCACCGCGCTGCGCAACACCGTGAACGATTTCGACAGCGCCATCATCGCCAACGCGCACGGGTAGAGCACCCAGGAGCCGAAGGTGCCCGCGACACCGTCGTAGTTGGCGATCAGCACCAGGGCCAAGGCGGTACGCAGCGCGAACGACATGGCCAACGCTGCGCGTCGGCCGTGCTGGACGCGGTCCAGGGCGGGACCGATCAGCGGCGCGACCACCGCGAACGGCGCGATTGTCACCAGCAGGTACAGCGCCACGCGGCCCTTGCTCTCCCCGGCGGCCGCCGCGAAGAACAAGGTGTTGGCCAACGCGACGGCCATCGCCGCGTCCACCGCGAAGTTCGCCACCACCGGCCAGGTCAGTGCGGTCAGTCCGGATTTGTCGGCGCCGTCGGCGGTAGCGGCCCGTTGCACCAGCCCATACATCCGCGAGCCCATTTCGCGGCTTCGGGCGGCGGCGGCTCGGGTTACCGTGACGCGGTCGCCGGCACCCGAACCGCTCGAGGGCTCGGGACGGCGAGGCGTGTCGGTGTGTTCGCGCAGCGGTGGCAGGTACCGGTTGGAGCTGGGCATGGGCTTGCGCTGTCGCTGGTCACCGGTGTTGTTGCTGGGGTAGTTGGCCATGCCGGGGTGCTGGCCGGCCGAGCCGTTGCGCGCACCGCGGCCGGGGGCCGGGGGCGGACGGCGGCGCCGGCCCGGTTCGGAGGGATCACGACGCCGTGCAGACACATCCGCGATTCTTCCCTATGTCCGCCGCGCGATCGCGCAGGCCGTGGTCGTGCCTGCATGTGGCTGATGGAGCCACGCTGCGGCAGTATGAGGGGCGTCATTGAACGGAAGGGACCCGCGTGATGCGACCCAGCGCAGAATCAGCCACTGCGATCATCGCCGTACCCACGGTGCTGGCCGCGGCCGTCGAGCAGGCTCGCTCGGCCGTCGCCGAGTTCAGCGGCGCCGACACCGTCGGCGAGCACCTGGGGGTCGACTATGAGGACCCGACCGCCGCCACCCACCGGTTCGGTGCGGTGCTGCCCGGTTATCAGGGCTGGCAGTGGGCCGTCGTCGTCGCGGCCATCCCGGGCGCCACGGAGCCCACGGTCAGCGAGGTCGTGCTGGTGCCCGGCCCCACGGCCCTGCTGGCTCCGGAATGGGTGCCGTGGGACCAGCGAGTGCGGCCCGGCGACCTGGGTCCGGGGGACCTGCTGGCGCCGCCCGCCGACGATCCGCGACTGGTGCCCGGTTACACCTCGAGCGGCGACCCGCAGCTCGACGAGGTGGCCGGCGAGATCGGCCTGGGCCGACGCTGGCTGATGAGCCCGGTGGGCCGCGCCGATGCGGCGCAGCGCTGGCACGACGGCGAGCACGGTCCGGATTCGGCGATGGCGCGGTCCACCAAGCGGGTCTGCCGCGACTGCGGCTTCTACCTGCCACTCGCCGGTGAGCTGGGCACGGTGTTCGGCGTCTGCGGTAACGAGATGTCCGCCGACGGACACGTGGTTGAGAACCGGTACGGCTGCGGCGCGCACAGCGACACTCCGGCGCCCGCAGGCGCCGGATCCCCGGCGTACGAGCCCTACGACGACGGCGTGCTGGAGATCGTCGACGTCGCGCCGGTTCCCGCAGCCGAACCGGTTACCGAGGTGAGCGAGGTGGCTGACGCGGCTGACGAAGTGACCGAAACCATCGAGCCGGCGGACGAATCGATCGAAGCTCCCGTCGAAGCGCTCGCCGAGACAGCAGCGGCGCCGGAACCGGCCGAAGCCGGAACCGACGCCGAGGCTGACGCTGCTGAGACGGTCGCCGACGCATCCGCCGACATCGCCGACGTCCCAGGGGAATCCGGGGAGCCGGGCGAGCCGGAGACGCCCTAACCGAAGTTGAACAGGTACTCGCCCGGGAGCACAAAGAGCATGTTGAAAGCGGTGTTGACCACCGCGCCTGGTAGGCCGACCACGTAGTTGACGATGTCCAGCGGGATGGTGGCTGCCTGACTGAAGGCCATCCCGAAGTCGAGGTTGATCAGGCTGGTGAACAAGTTCTCGAAGTCGTTGAACAACGTGAACGGCAGGCTGATGAACCGGTTGAACAGTCCTACGGCGGCAGCCACTTCCGCGTTGAACAGGCCGACGATGTCAAACGCGTCGGCGGCGCCGGGAACGTCCAACGCGTCGGCCGCGCCGGGCAGGACGTCGGACAGGTCGACTGTGCCCGGGACGTTGAGCTCGTCGGCAATGCTGGACATGTCGAAAGGCGCGAGCCCGGCGAGGGTGTCGAAGCTGTCGACGACCGCGTTGGCGGCCAGCGTCACCTCGGCCGACACCGCGGCCGCGGCGCGGGTGCTGATTTCGGGTGACGCGACCACCGGGGTCAGGCCGGCGGCCACCAGCGCGGTCGCTGCCACGGCGATACTCGGCAGTCGCACTGCGGATTTCACGGTTTCCATGGATTCCTCCCAGTGTCTCCCCACTTCAGGGGACGTTACTCCGCCGCCACAGAGGCGTCAGGCGTTCTCTGCGGCGGCCTTGATCTTGCTCAGCGATGCGTTCATACCCTCGACCAGCTCGCGTTCGAAGGTGGGCGTGCCGCCCATGAACTTGCCCACCAAAAACGCCGAGACTTTGGTGGTGTTGCCGTTTTCGACGTGCCGACTTTCGACCACCCGCGTACCGGTGGCGGTCGGCTCGAGTTCATAGGTCCACACACTGTGGTTCTCGGTGACGCGGAAGGCCAGCTTGCGCTCCGGGATGTACTCGGTGATGACGGAGCTGGTGGGCCAGTACATCCAGCCGCGCCGGTTGAAGTTGATCGTGCGGGTCCCCGGGCCCACCGCACCGAGCGGCTTCATCCACCGGCACTGCGGGCTCCACTCGGGCATCCGCCGGAAGTCGGAGATCAGTGCCCAGACCTTGGCCACCGGTGCATGGATGTCGACCTGTGCCGTCAACAGCGGGGCTGCCATGGCATTCCTCCTCGAATCGTCGGTTCGTAACACTATTCGTGTTCCAGCCCGGTTTGGGCACCGCGCGCGCCGCGTCGCGCCGCCCCGCGTTGCACCAGAAAGATTGTGGTGCCCACCATCCCGACGCCGAGCCCCGCCACGCTCACCGGCCGCCATCCTTCCAGTGCGGGCACCGTGAACGCGGCGATGGTCGCGCAGCAGAAACCCGTGACGCCGGCGCCGATCACCGGCCAGATCCGCAGCAGGGCGGTCGGCAACGGTGGCGGCTCGGGGGAGGGCTGAGGGGTCATCGCCGTTGACGTTAGCGCCTCGCCGGTAAAGTCCCCGCAGTGGCCAGGATCGTCGATGTTGTCGATATCGATGACCCCCGCGATTCCCGGCTGGATGATTTCCGCGATCTGAACAGCATCGACCGTCGCCCGGACCTGCCCACCGGCAAGGGGCTGGTGATCGCCGAAGGGGTGTTGGTGGTGCAGCGGATGCTGGCATCGCGGTTCACCCCGCGGGCGCTGCTGGGCACCGATCGGCGCCTGGCCGAGTTGACGCCCGACCTGACCGCACCCGGCGCCCCGGACGTCCCGTACTACCGGGTGTCCGCCGAGGTGATGGCCGAAGCGGTGGGCTTTCACCTCAACCGGGGTGTGCTGGCCGCGGCGTCGCGAGTGCCGGAGCCGTCGGTGGCAGACCTGGTCGCCGGGGCCCGGACGATCGCGGTGCTCGAGGGTGTCAACGACCACGAGAACCTGGGTTCGATCTTTCGCAACGGTGCCGGTCTGGGCGTGGACGCGGTGGTCTTCGGCAGTGGCTGCGCCGACCCGCTCTACCGGCGCTCGGTGCGCGTCTCGATGGGGCACGCCCTGCTGGTGCCGTTCGCCCGCTCGGAGGACTGGCCCGGGGATCTAGAGATGCTGCGCGGGCAGGGTTTCCGGCTGCTGGCGATGACACCGGATCCGCGGTCCGAGCTGTTGTCGAGTGCGATGGCGAAGGTGCGCGACGAGCCGGTGGCGGTGCTTGTCGGTGCGGAGGGGCCGGGCCTGTCGGAGCGGGCGATGCGCGCCAGCGACATGCGAGTCCGCATTCCGATGTCGCGGGGAACCGACTCGCTCAACGTCGCTACCGCAGCCGCACTGGCGTTCTACGAGCGCATTAGGCTGCCGGAATGACGTCCACCCCCAGTACGCCGTGGGGGACGGGTTTGACTGTGGCGGGGTTCGTCGCGGCGGTGACCGGGACCGCGATCACGGTGTTGAGCCTGGGGCTGCTGCGCGTCCACCCGGCACTGGCGGTGGCGCTCAATCTGATTGCGGTGGGCGGGCTGGCGCCCACGGTGTGGGGCTGGCGACGCACCCCGGTGCTGCGATGGTTGGCATTGGGCGCCGGAATCGGCGTGGCGGGCGCGTGGTTGGTGCTGTTGGCGCTGGCTGCTCAGCGCTGACCGGTCGAGCGCACCCCGAGCAGGACGTCTTCCCACCCAGGGACTTCCGGCTTGCTGCGGCGGGCGCGGGTCCCCGGGCGCTGCTGCACCGGCTCCTCTTCCATGACTGCGGGGGCGGACGGAGCCTCGAAGTCCAACTCGGCCACCGCGGCAACCGGCCGCAGCGGACGGCCGAAGCCGGGGTCGATCAACTCCATGGCCGCGTCGTCGACAGCGGTCACCGTCCCGCCGTGCGCGCCCGGAGTGAACCAGAAGTGGGCGACGTTGTCCGAACGTCCGGCCTTCCAGGCCAGCTGCACCGTCCATCGTCCGTCGTCGTTGCGCCATGCGTCCCAGCTGCTGCTGTCGGAGCTCAAGCCGCGCGACACCAGCGCGGAGGTGACGACCTCCAGCAGGGTCGGTACGGCCGGGCCGTCGGACAGCACCGGGTGGGCGGCGGTCGCGAGTTCCGCGGCCCGGGACCGCTCCAGCAGCACCGGGTGGGCGAAGCGCTCCACCCGGGCGACGTCCACACCAGCGGCGGCGGCCACCTGTTCGACCGATGCCCCGGCGCGGATCCGCGCCTGGATGTCCTTGGGGCGGAGCATGCTGCTGCCCGAATCGGCCGGGTTCTGGCCTACACGGTGGCCCTCGCCGCGGACCGCACCGCGCAGCCGGTCGTCGATACGCACCCGGAACATCTCGGTGTGGTCTTCGCCGTCGCCGGCGCTTTCGCAGATGATGTGTTTGCCGTCGACGTCGAGGCCGATGGCCCTCAGTTCCCGCATGACTTCTCCTTGCGAACGCCCGGTTACGTGCGGACTCTAGTCCAGTGAACGGCCCCGCCCGTCGTGACACGCGGGCGTTATAACGATCCGATTACGGCGGTTCAGCGAGGCTCGACGAAGGAGAGGTGAAGCTGGGACCGCCGCATGAGCCCGGCGGTTCAGCGAGGCTCGACGAAGGAGAGGTGAAGCTGGGACCGCCGCATGGACCCGGCGGTTCAGCGAGGCTCGACGGAGGAGCGGTGAAGCTGGGACCGCCGCGGCGGTCCCGCTGGGCTCAGAGGCGCTCGACCACCCAGTCCACGCACTGGGTCAGGGCGCTCACGTCGTCGGGCTCCACGGCCGGGAACATCGCGACCCGCAGCTGGTTGCGGCCCAACTTGCGGTAGGGCTCGGTGTCGACGATGCCGTTGGCCCGAAGCACCTTGGCCACCGCCGCCGCGTCCACCTCGTCGACGAAGTCGATGGTGCCCACCACCTGCGACCGCAGCGCCGGGTCGGCGACGAACGGCGTGGTGAACGGCCGCTCCTCGGCCCACGAGTACAGCCGCTGCGAGGAGTCCGCGGTGCGCTTGACCGCCCAGTCCAGCCCGCCGTTGCCCAGCATCCAGTCCAGCTGCTCGGCCAGCAGCACCAGGGTGGCGATCGCCGGGGTGTTGTAGGTCTGGTTCTTGGTGCTGTTGTCCACCGCGATCGGCAGGGACAGGAACTCCGGCACCCACCGGCCGGACGCGGCGATGGCCTCGATGCGGGCCAGCGCGGCGGGGCTCATGATGGACAGCCACAGTCCGCCGTCGGAGGCGAAGTTCTTCTGTGGCGCGAAGTAGTAGGCGTCGACCTCGGTGATGTCGACCGGCAGGCCGCCGGCACCCGAGGTCGCGTCGATCACGACCAGGGCGTCCCCGGAACCGCTGGGCCGACGCACCGGCACCGCCACGCCCGTCGAGGTCTCATTGTGTGCCCAGGCGATCAGGTCGACCGACGGGTCGGACTGCGGCTCGGGGGCGCTGCCGGCGTCGGCCTTGATGACGATCGGGTCGCCGACGAAGGGGTTCTTGGCCACCGCCGAGGCGAACTTTGCGCTGAACTCGCCGTAGGTCAGGTGCAGGGATCGCTTGTCGACCAGTCCGAACGCCGCGGCGTCCCAGAAGGCCGTGGACCCGCCGTTGCCCAGGACCACCTCGTAGCCGTCGGGCACCGAGAACAGTTCGCGCAGTCCGGAGCGGACGCGGCCCACCAAGTCCTTGACCGGCGCCTGACGGTGGGAGGTGCCGAACAGTGGCGCCGCCGTGGTGACCAGCGCGTTCAACTGCTCAGGGCGGACCTTCGAAGGCCCGCAGCCGAACCGTCCGTCGGCGGGCTTGATGGTGTCCGGGATCGTCAGCTGCTCAGCCATGGCCTCTAGCGTAGACAGCGGTCGGCGGGCGTCCGCAGGGCAGGTTTATTGTGATGTGGATCACTCGAGTTACTCGACACCTGTCACGCCCACAGTGTTGATCCAAGGTCTGGACGGGTACCCGGTACCTGCGGTACCGTTGTACATAAGCCTAGTAAATGTAAACGACTGGTGGAGGTGTCTCCGATGGCTCAGAAAGCCGCTCGAACCCGAATCGTGCGCCGGTGGCGAGCCAACATGGAAGTGACCGACGACGCGAACTACGTCGAGATTCTCAACACCTTGTCGGAAGGATCGGTGCGCCGGAACTTCAATCCGTACACCGACATCGACTGGGACACCCCCGAGTTCAAGGTCACCGAGAACGACCCGCGCTGGATCCTGCCGGGCACCGACCCAATCGGTCGGCACTGGTGGTACCAGGCCCAGCCGCAAGACGTTCAGATCAAGATCGGCATGTGGCGCCAGGCCAACGTCGCCAAGGTCGGACTGCACTTCGAGTCCATCTTGATCCGCGGCCTGATGGAGTACGCGTTCTGGGTGCCCAACGGTTCACCCGAGTACCGCTACTGCCTGCACGAGGCGGTCGAAGAGTGCAACCACACCATGATGTTCCAGGAGATGGTGAACCACATCGGCGCCGACGTGCCCGGTATGCCGCGGTTGCTCAAGTGGGTGCAGCCGTTCATCCCGCTGGTCGCCGGACCGCTGCCGATCCCGTTCTGGTTCGGCATTCTCGCCGGCGAGGAGCCCATCGACCACATTCAGAAGGCGATCCTGCGTGAGGGCAAGACGCTGCACCCGATCATGGAGCGGGTGATGGCCATTCACGTGGCCGAGGAGGCGCGGCATATCTCGTTCGCACACGAGTACCTGCACAAGCGCATTCCGCACCTACCGCGTCGCAAGCGGTTCTGGCTGTCGCTGTACGTTCCGATCGTGATGCGGATCCTGTGCTCGGCGATCGTTGTGCCGCCCAAGGCGTTCTGGACCGAGTTCGACATTCCGCGCGAGGTCCGCAAGGACATCTTCTTCCGGTCGGCGGAAGCCCGGCAGATGTTGCAGGACATGTTCGGCGACGTCCGGATGCTCTGCCACGACACCGGTTTGATGAACCCGGTTGCCAAGTTGGTCTGGCGGATCTGCCGGATCCACGGCGCGCCGTCCCGGTTCCGCAGCCAGCCGCAGCGTGCGCACCTCACGCCCGTTGCCGCTTCGGTCGCATAGCGCCGCCCTCAGGTCATGCCGCACGTAATTACCCAGGCGTGTTGTAACGACGCGTCGTGTGTGTTCGCCTGCCCGGTGAACTGCATTCACCCCACGCCGGACGAGCCCGGTTTCGCCACGTCGGAGATGCTCTACATCGATCCCGATGCGTGTGTGGACTGCGGGGCCTGCGTGCGGGCCTGCCCGGTCGACGCGATCGTCCCGCACACCAAGGTGATGACCGAACAGTTGCCGTTCGTGGAGATCAACAGGTCGTTCTACCCGGAACGCCCCGAAGGGGTGAAGCTGCCGCCGACCTCCAAGCTGGCTCCCATCCTGCCGGCCGCCGAGCTACATCAGCGAGGCAAGTACCCGCTGACCGTGGCCATCGTCGGCTCCGGTCCCGCGGCCATGTATGCGGCCGATGAACTACTGACCCAGCAGGGCGTGCTGGTGAATATGTTCGAGAAACTGCCCACCCCTTATGGGTTGGTGCGGGCCGGCGTCGCCCCGGATCACCAGCGCACCAGATTGGCTACCCGGCTTTTCGACGAGATCTCCGGGCGCCGTGGTTTCCAGTTCTTCCTCAACGTGGAGGTGGGCAAACACCTGACCCACGCCGACCTGCTGAAGCACCACCACGCCGTGCTCTACGCCTCGGGTGCGATGCACGACCGGCGGCTTGAGATCGAAGGCATGGGTCTGCCCGGGACGGGCACGGCGACCGAGATCGTCGGCTGGTACAACGGGCATCCCGAGTTCGCCGACTTGCCAGTCGATCTCAGTCACGAGCGGGTGGTGATCGTGGGCAACGGCAACGTCGCCCTGGATGTGGCGCGCGTTCTCACTGCCGACCCGGACCGGCTGGCCCGCACGGACATCGCCGACTATGCGCTGACCGCGCTGCGTGACTCGGCGGTTTCCGAAGTGGTGGTCGTCGCCCGGCGCGGTCCGATTTCGTCCGCGTTCACGCTGCCCGAACTGGTGGGGCTGACGCAGACCGCCGAGGTGGTACTCGACGCCGAGGATCATGCTCGGGTGCGCGATGACCTGGCCACCGTCGCGGACACCTTGACCCGGCAGAAGCTGGAGATACTGACCAAGCTTGGCGATGCCTCGGCGCCGATCACCCGGCCCCGGATCCGATTCGCCTACGAGTTGACCCCGGCCCGAGTCCTCGGTGAGGGCCGGTGCGGCGCAGTGGAGTTCACTGTCACCGGGACCGATCAGGTGCGCCGCATCGACGCCGGACTGGTGCTGTCGTCGATCGGTTACCACGGAACGCCCATCGCCGACCTGCCGTTCGACGACGCTGCCGGCGTCGTCCCGAACGAGGGCGGCCGCGTGATCGACCCGGCGACCGGCGAGCGCGTTCCGGGAGCGTATGTGTCGGGCTGGATCAAGCGCGGTACCAACGGTTTCATCGGCTCCAACAAGTCCGACTCGCTCAAGACGATTCAGACGCTGGCCGCCGACTACAACGCAGACCTGCTGACTGAGCCGATCGCCGGACCGCGTGCGGTCGCCCGGATGGTCCATGCCCACCAGCCCGACGTCATCGACGCCGCCGGCTGGAAGGCCATCGACAAAGCCGAGATCGCCCGTGGCCGAGCACAAGACCGGCCGCGAGTGAAGTTCACCCGGGTTCCGGACATGCTCGACGAGGTCAAGGACCACTCGGATATGCCGCTACTGCAGAACCTGCTCGGCGCGCTGCGGCGGAGCTGAACCATCTAACCCTCGGACACCGCCGAGCGTGTACTCAGCGCGAAGAATCGCGCAGAGTCCCGTCCTGGTTACACGTTCGGCGCAGGGACAGCGGGGGGGTCAGGCCGTGGCGATCCGGTCCCAGCCCGCAACGGTTTCCGCGCTGCGCGGCCCCGGTCCGACATAGATCGCCGACGGGCGCACCAGCTTGCCCAGCCGCTTCTGCTCCATGATGTGGGCGCACCAGCCGGCGGTGCGGCCACAGGTGAACATCGCCGGCATCATCGCCGGGGGTACCTCGGCGAAGTCCAGGATCACCGCCGCCCAGAACTCCACGTTGGTCTCGATGGCCCGGTCGGGGCGACGCTCCCGAAGCTCGGCCAGCGCCGCCTGCTCCAGTGCCGCGGCCACCTCGAAACGCGGGGCCGACAGTCGCTTGGCGGTGGCTCGCAACACGCGGGCGCGCGGGTCTTCGGCGCGGTACACCCGGTGTCCGAAGCCCATCAGCTTCTCGCGCCGGTCCAGGATGCCCTTGACCACCGCGCGGGCGTCACCGGTGCGTTCCGCCTCGGCGATCATCGGGATCACCCGGGCGGGGGCACCACCGTGCAGCGGGCCGCTCATCGCGCCGATCGCGCCGGACAGCGCCGCACCGACGTCGGCGCCGGTGGAGGCGATCACCCGGGCGGTGAAGGTCGAGGCGTTCATGCCGTGCTCGGCCGCCGATACCCAGTAGGCGTCGATCGCCTCGGTGTGGCGCGGGTCGGGCTCCCCACGCCAGCGGGTCATGAACCGCTCGGTGATGGTGGCGCATCCGTCGATGGTCTGCTGCGACACCGCGGGCTCCTGGCCGCGAGCCGACTGCGCGACGTAGGACAGCACCATCACCGACGCGCGGGCCAGCTGGTCACGGGCGGTGGCGTCGTCGGTGTCCAACAACGGTTCAAAGCCCCACTGCGGGGCCAGCATCGCCACCCCGGCCTGGGCGTCGACCCGCACATCGCCGGTGCGTATCGGCAGCTCCAGCGGTTCGGCGGGCGCCAGCGGGCGGTTGAAGTCGCCGTCGACCAGCAGGGCCCACACGTCGCCGAAGCCGACCTTGCCGGCCAGGTCCTCGATGTCGACGCCGCGGTAGCGCAGCGCGCCGCCGTCCTTGTCCGGTTCGGCGATTTCAGTAGTGAAGGCCACCGTGCCTTCCAAGCCGGCGACAAAGTTCTCCGGGACCGCAGCAGTCATACCGTGGATTCTTCCACCCCGGTGCCCGGCCGTTGCTACCGGCCGGTAACGACGGCTGGTCTGCGGCGGGGCGTAGCGTTGGGCGGTGCACAGGACCGGCCCCGACAACGAGCACCTGGCGGCGATGCGAGTGGAATACCAGGAGAAGGACAACAGCGGCGACCTCGACGCGGACTGGCTCGAGGAGGGCTGGGAGGTTTTGCTGCGCAACTGGATCGGCGATGCTGAGCGCGCAGGGATCGCCGAACCCAACGCCATGGTGTTGGCGACGGTCGAAGCCGGCCGTCCGGTCAGCCGCTCGGTGCTGTGCAAGAACCTCGACCCATGCGGTGTGACCTTCTTCACCGACTCCGACTCGGCCAAGGCTGCTGAGCTGGCCTCGACACCGTATGCGTCGGTGACGTTTCCCTGGTATCAGTTGGGCCGCCAAGTCCACGTTCGCGGACCGGTCACTCAGCTCGACGAGTCGGTCAGCGCGCAGTACTGGGCGCACCGACCACGGGCGTCCCAGTTGGGTTTCTGCGCATCTCAGCAGTCGCAGCCGATCGCGTCGCGGACCGCACTGCTGGCGCAGTTGGACGCGGTGACGACCCAATTCTCCGGCGCCGAGTCGATCCCCGCGCCGCCGAACTGGCGTGGCTACCGGATCGCACCGGAGGTGGTGGAGTTCTGGCAGGGCCGGGAAGGTCGGTTGCACAACCGGATTCGGGTGACCGGCGGGCGGGTGGAGCGGCTCCAGCCGTGAGTCCGGTACCGCTGCGGTGAGGATCTTCGCCGACACCACCCCACTGCGCAGCCCCGACTTCCGACGGTTGTGGGTGGCCGGGATCCCGACCGTCATCGGGGCGAACCTGACCATCTTCGCGGTCCCGGTGCAGATCTATGCGCTGACCCGAAGCTCGGCCTACGTCGGGCTGTCGGGTCTGTTCGCACTGGTGCCGCTGGTCGTCTTCGGTCTGCTCGGCGGTGCCTGGGCCGACGCCATGGACCGCCGCAAGCTACTGATCATCGCCTCCTGCGGGCTGGCGGTGGCCTCGCTGCTGTTGTGGATCCAGGCCGCGGCCGGGCTCGAGAACGTATGGGTGGTGCTCGTACTGCTGGGGGTGCAGCAGGGGTTCTATGCGGTCAATGCCCCGACCCGATCCGCGGCGATTCCGCGGCTGGTGGCCGGCAGCGATCTGCCAGCCGCCAACTCACTGAACATGACCGTCATGCAGTTCGGGGCGATCGTCGGCCCCCTGCTGGCTGGGCTGCTGCTCGGCTGGCTGGACCTGTCCACCCTCTACTTGATCGACGCCGCGACGTGCATCTTCCCGATCTGGGCGACGTTCCGGCTGGCTCCGATGTCGCCGGCTGAATCGGCCGGCCCGTCCAGCTTCGGGATCGGGGCCGTGCTGGACGGGTTCCGCTACCTGGCCGGCAACACCGTGGTGCTGATGTCGTTCGTTGTGGACCTGATCGCCATGATCCTCGGGATGCCCAGGGCGCTGTTCCCGCAGATCGCCAGCGCGGACTTCGGCGGGCCGGTCGAGGGCGGCACCACCATGGCGCTGCTGGCCGCGGCGATGTCGGCCGGCGCGGTGCTGGGCGGAGTGTTCTCGGGGTGGCTGCCGCGGATCACCCGTCAGGGCGTGGCCGTGGTCGCCGCGATCGTGGTCTGGGGCGGGGCGATGATCGGCTTCGGAGTCGCGGTCGGCCACGGCGGAGGGCACGCCGGTCGGGCGCTGTGGGTGGCGCTGGTGTTCCTGGCGGTCGGCGGTGCCGCGGACATGGTCTCGGCCGCATTCCGGTCGACCATGCTGCAGCAGGCCGCCTCCGACGAGATCCGCGGCCGGTTGCAGGGGGTGTTCACCGTGATCGTCGCCGGCGGACCCCGGCTCGCCGACGCCGTGCATGGTGCCGCCGGCGCGGTGGTGGGGACGGCCGCGGCGTCCGCCGGCGGCGGTGCCCTGGTGGTGGTGGGCGTGGTTCTTGCCGCCCTGGCAGCGCCCGCATTCCTGCGTTATCGCCGGCCCGGTGATGTACGCCGAGAGTCCCCACCGCAGCGCCGTTAGGAGATACCCCGGCCCCGGGCGGGCGCGCCGGCCCGGAACCGACTACCTTTTCCTATACACGCCCAATCTGGTTAGCCGAATAGCGCAAAGGGGTTCCTTGTGGCCGCAACCGACGAAACCGCCACTCTCCGGTATCCGGGCGGCGAGCTAGAACTGCCGATCGTCAAGGCGACCGAGGGGTCCGACGCTCTCGCCATCGGTTCGCTGCTCGCCAAGACCGGATACACGACCTTCGACAACGGCTACGCCAACACCTCGCCGGTCAAGAGCGCCATCACCTACATCGACGGCGACGCCGGGATCCTGCGCTACCGCGGCTACCCGATCGAGCAGCTGGCCGAGAAGTCGACCTTCATCGAGGTCAGCTATCTGCTGATCTACGGCGAGCTGCCGACGTCCGACCAGTTGGCCGCATTCACCGGCCGGATCCAGCGGCACACCATGCTGCACGAGGACCTGAAGCGGTTCTTCGACGGCTTCCCCCGCAACGCCCACCCGATGCCGGTGCTCTCCAGCGTGGTGAACGCGTTGAGTGCCTACTACCAAGATTCGCTGGACCCGTCGGACAACGACCAGGTGGAGCTGTCGACCATCCGGCTGCTGGGCAAGCTGCCCACCATCGCCGCCTACGCCTACAAGAAGTCGGCCGGCCAGCCGTTCCTGTACCCGGACAACTCGCTGAGCCTGGTGGAGAACTTCCTGCGGATGACCTTCGGCCTGCCGGCCGAGCCCTATGAGGCCGACCCCGAGGTGGTCCGCGCCCTGGACATGTTGTTCATCCTGCACGCCGACCACGAGCAGAACTGCTCGACCTCGACGGTGCGGCTGGTGGGCTCCTCGCGGGCCAACCTGTTCACCTCGATCTCCGGTGGCATCAACGCGCTGTGGGGCCCGCTGCACGGCGGCGCCAACCAGGCGGTGCTGGAGATGCTGGAGCAGATCCGCGACCAGCAGAACGGCAACGTCACCGACTTCGTGCGCAAGGTCAAGAACCGCGAAGACGGCGTCAAGCTGATGGGCTTCGGTCACCGGGTCTACAAGAACTACGACCCGCGGGCGCGCATCGTCAAGGAGCAGGCCGACAAGATCCTCGGCAAGCTCGGCGGTGACGACGAGCTGCTCAACATCGCCAAGGACCTCGAAGAGGCCGCGCTGACCGACGACTACTTCGTCGAGCGCAAGCTGTACCCGAACGTCGACTTCTACACCGGCCTGATCTACCGGGCGATCGGCTTCCCGGCCCAGATGTTCACGGTGCTGTTCGCGCTGGGCCGGCTGCCCGGCTGGATCGCGCACTGGCGCGAGATGCACGACGAGGGTGACAGCAAGATCGGCCGGCCGCGTCAGATCTACACCGGCTACACCGAGCGTGACTACGTCGGCATCGGAGGACGGTAACCACCATGACCAATCCGGCCAAGCCTCAGATCACCGTTCCGACCGGCCCGGCACCCGCCGAGCTGGTCATCGAAGACATCGTCGTCGGGGAAGGCCCTGCGGCCGTGCCCGGTGGCGTCGTCAACGTGCACTACCTGGGCGTCGACTACGACAGCGGCGCGGAGTTCGACAGTTCGTGGAACCGCGGCGAATCGCTGGAGTTTCCGCTGGACGGGCTCATTGCCGGTTGGCAGGACGGCATCCCGGGCATGCAGGTCGGCGGCCGGCGTCAGCTGGTGATCCCGCCGGAGCTGGCCTATGGTCCCGCCGGTACCGGTCACCCGCTGGCCGGCAAAACCCTGGTCTTCGTGATCGATCTGCTCGGCACCCGCTGAGTGCGTGCCCGGCTGATCGGGGCGGCGCTGGCAACGGTGCTGCTCGCTGCGATCGGTTATGGCTTACTCGAACGCCCCCACCAACCGGTCGCCGCACCGGAGCCCGCCGCTGGGCCGGTAGCGCCGGCGCCGCTGTCGGTGGTCCGTCGCGGCGCTGAGTTCACGCTGGCCGGTGACGTGGCCGATCCCGCGGCCAAACGAGAGCTGTTGGATGCGGTGGTCACCTCGAGCGACGAGGTGACCGTGGTCGATCGGCTCGGGGTGGCCCCCGGAGCGGCGGCGGTGGACTTCTCCGATGCGGCCCCGGTGTTCGAGGCGGCCGCGGGCATCGACGACTTCACCTTGGAGATCAACGGCGACACCGTGACGCTGGGCGGGACCACGGCGAAGGCGGACGAGGCGGCTGCGGTGCGGGCTGCGGCCGAAGACGCCTGGCCGCGGGCCCACTTCGTCAACGAGCTGGTGACCAGCTCTCCAGACGGGGGAAAGTCCACCAAAAACGACTAATTGCCTCCATTAACAAAGCGGAACTCCTACACTCGCGGTGTCTTGGACTCGCGGGTGTTTTCGGTCTTCTAGGAGGATCCATGCCAGGCTCAGACAACCCGACTGTGACTGGCTGGCGAAAGGTCTCGCGGTTTTACCGCCGGCCTCCCGGCTTCGGTTGGCTCCTAGCCCTGGCGGCCATTCCGTTACTACTGGCGCTGATCGGCTACGGAATTACCGACCGTTCCAAACTCGACGTCAACGGGCCGAACATCAATGGTCCGGACGTCGCCGCGCCGTCGCTGTCGCTGTCGGTACCGAGTGCGAGCCTGCCGGGATGGTCCTTTGCTCCGCTGGCGATTCTGCGCAACGGCAACGTGATCACCCTCAACGGAGATCTGCCTGACATCGCCACGCGAACCGGACTGCTCGACATGCTCAAGGGGGTGTTCGGCAGCGGTGTGCAGCTGGTCGACAACCTCAACATCAAGGCCGGCGTCACCGCACCCGACCTGTCCAGCCTGGGTGCGGTGTTCAAGGCCGCGGTGTCCATGCCGGACTTCAAATTCAAGATCGTCGACGACACCGTCACGCTGATCGGAACCGCGGCGTCCGATGCGGTCAAGTCCGCCGTCGAGGCGGCGGCGAAAGCTGCTTGGCCGAACCTCAAGTTGTTCAACGACATTCGGGTCTCGACGGGGCAGACCCAGGCGGCTCCGAGTGCGACCGGGACGCCGATGCCAACGCCGAGTCCGACACCCGCCCCGGCCCCGGCTCCGTCGGGCAGTGCCCCGGCTCAGACGCCGGCCCCGGGCCCTGCCGGTGACTGCGGCAATCTGCAGGCCGACATCACCGCGTTGATGAGCACACCGGTCAGGTTCGTCACCAATGGCTACACCCTGTCGGCGGGCACGAAGGAACAACTGAGCCGGGTGGCGGAGAAGGTGAAGGGCTGCCACAACGCCCGCGTCGCGGTCAACGGCTACACCGACAACACCGGCAACGACGGCATCAATGTGCCGCTGAGCACCGCTCGCGCCAAGTCGGTCGCCGATTTCCTGGTGACCCAGGGCGTCCCTGCCAACAGCGTCACGTCCAAGGGGTTCGGGTCGGCCGACCCGGTTGCCAGCAACGCGACACCGGACGGTCGAGCCCAAAACCGGCGCGTCGCGATCACCGTGAGCTAAGGAGCATTCGCAATGGATTTCGTCATTCACTGGCTGTGGTACCTGCTGGCGTTCGCGGTGGGCTCGGCGGTCGCCTGGTTGCTCACCATCGTCTCGATCCGCCGCACCAGCGCCGAAGATGCCATTGCGGCGCTTCCCGGCTCGCGTGAGATAGGAGCCCACTGATGCACGGGGTCAACTGCTGGTTGATGGGACTGTCATTCCTGTTGGGTCTTGCGCTCACGTTCGCCTTCACCGTCCGGCGGGTCAAACGCGAGGTGCCCGTCGCGGCGACACTCGGTGCCGCGGCGAGCGCACCCACCACCCCCATCCCGACTGCCGGTGCGAGCACCGGTCCGGGGTCGACGGCCAAGCTCTCCGGCGGCACACTCCCCTCGGAGGCCGAGACCACCACGATGGCGCTCGGTGGAGCGCCCTACGGCGTGGGCTCGGCACGCGCGGGTGCCGGCGGCGTCGGCCCGACCGGCTGGACGATCAAGGGCAACGAGGACTCGATGCTCTACCACACCACGGACAGCCCCTGGTATGACCAGACGATCGCCGAGGTGTGGTTCGCCGAGGAGAGTGCCGCCGCCGCGGCCGGATTCACCCGCTGGGACAAGGGCAAGGCCGCGCGCGGCCTCAGCGGTACTGCCAAGCTGGTCGCCGACGTCGAGGAGGTGCCGCCCGGCCCGTACGGTCCGGGATCGACCAAGGCCGGCCCGGGTGGCAGCGGCCCGGCGGGCTGGACGGTCAAGGGCAACGAGGACTCGATGCTCTACCACGCTCCGGCGAGCCCGGCCTACGACGCGACGATCGCCGAGGTGTGGTTCAAAGACGAACAGACGGCCGCGGCAGCCGGCTTCGAGCGTTGGGACAGCTGGCGCAAGGACAAGAAGAAAAAGAAGTGACGCCCCGGGCGTAATGCACTCAGTGCGGTGGCGGTAACTGCAGCAGCAGACGTACTCCGCCCAGCGGACTGTCTTCCAAAGTCGCCGTGCCGCCGTGCAGTTCGGCTTGCTGAGCCACCAGCGCCAGCCCGAGGCCGGACCCCGAATGGGACGCGGTCGACCCGCGGGAGAACCGCTCGAAAACGATGCGGCGCTCTTCCTCGGGAAGCCCGCCGCCGTTGTCGTCGATGGCGATCTCCACGCCTTCGCGGGAGGTGACCGCCGACAACTGCACCTGGGTCGCGCCACCGTGCTTGACCGCGTTGGCGATCGCGTTGTCCACGGCCAGCCGCAGTCCGGCCGGCAGCCCGACGATGATGCAGGTCGGCGACGGCACCAGCGAGACGTTCAGATCGGGGAAGACTCGCATCGCGTCGTGGGCCGCCCGGTCGAGCAGATCGGTGATGTCGACCGGCACGTGATCGTCGGAGGTGGACAGCTCGCCCTGCGCCAGCCGCTCCAGGGCCGACAGCGTCGCCTCGATCCGCGTCTGGGTCCGCACGACGTCGTGCAGCACCTCCTTACGCTGGTCATCGGGCAGGTCCAGGGTGGTCAGCACTTCGAGGTTGGTGCGCATCGCGGTGAGCGGAGTGCGCAGCTCATGCGAGGAGACCGCGGCGAAGTCCCGCGCGGAGGCGAGTGCCTCTTGGGTGCGGTCGCGCTCTTTCCAGATCCGTTGCAGCATGCCGCGCATCGCCTCCGCGATCTCTACGGCCTCCGTGGCGCCGCGGACCTCGATCTCCGGCCGTTCGTCACCGGCGTCGATCGATCGCGCCTGCTCCGCCAGCCGTCGCAGGGGCCGCACCGCGAATGCCGTCAGCAGCCAGCCCAGCAGCGCGGCCGCCCCGATCGCGGCGGTACAGAGCAGGATCACCCGGCGGTGCAGGTTGTTGGTGTCGGCGAGGGTGGCGTCGTAGGTGGCGCCGACGGCCAGCGAGCGCGGCCCCGGCCCGGGGATGTCGACGGTACGCACCCGGTAGAGCACGCCGTTGATCTCGGTGTCGGCGTAACCCGGCTCAAGCTCCGGCAGCACCACCGAGGAGTTCGACGTCACTTGGTTGACGCGCCGCAGTGTGATCACCGCGTCGGTGGGGCCGGCCGACCGGGGCAGTTCACCCAGGCCGATCAGCGGGACGGTCAGACCGGCCGCCTCGTCGAGCCGTCGGTCCAGCCAATACTTGCGGTCGTTGGTGATACCGACCCACACGATGGCGCCGATGATGACGGTCACGATCGCGGTGCCGACCGCCGTCGCCAGCATCACCCGGGTCCGCAGCGACGGTGTCCGGGCGAAGATGCGCCGCAGCAGCTTCATGACATTCACGCCTGCCTCACTGCGTTCGCAGGACGAAGCCGACTCCGCGCACGGTGTGGAGCAGCCGTGGAGCGCCGCCGGCCTCGAGCTTGCGCCGCAGATAGCCGATGAACACGTCGACGACGTTGGTGTCGGCGGCGAAGTCGTAACCCCAGACCAGCTCGAGGAGCTGGGCGCGCGACAACACCGCGGTCTTGTGCTCGGCCAGTACGGCCAACAGGTCGAACTCCCGCTTGGTCAAGTCCACGTCGACGCCCTTGACCCGCGCGCGGCGGCCGGGGATGTCGACCTCCAACGGGCCCACCGTGATGGTCTCCGAGGAGGAGCTGGCCGCCGACCCGCGTCGCCGCAGCATCGCCCGAACCCGTGCCACCAGCTCGGCAAGCACGAACGGCTTGACCAGGTAGTCGTCGGCGCCGGCTTCCAGCCCGGCGACCCGGTCGTCGACCGAGCTGCGCGCGGACAACACACAGACCGGCACGTCGTCACCCATTGCCCGCAATGCCGTCACCACACTCACGCCGTCGAGTACCGGCATGTTGATGTCGAGCACGATGGCGTCGGGACGGGCTTCCTTGGCGCTGCGCAATGCTTCGGCGCCGTCGGCCGCCGTCGCCACCTCGAAGCCGGACAGGCGCAGTCCGCGTTCCAGCGAGGCGAGCACGTCGGAGTCGTCATCGACGACCAAGACTCGGGGCGAGGCAGCTGCGTTGTCCATGGCGCCATTTTGCCTGAACATGGCAATCAAGCGCGGGATGCGCCGCGGGTTGCACCGATCAATCTAGGGTCGACTGCGTGAAACCGGCGTCCGCGCTGCGCAGCCTGTTGCCCTACCTGCGCCCTTACCGGGCCCGGTGGATCACCATGGTGACGGTGGCCGTGCTCAGCCTGGTGGCCACCGTGGTGATCCCGCTCGTGACCAGGGCCGTCATCGACGGACCGGTGCTGCACCACGACCAGCCCGGCTTGTGGGTGCTGGGTACGGCGGCCACCGCGCTCGGAGTCACCGAGGCGCTGCTGTTGTTCGTGCGGCGCTGGCTGGTCGCGCCCACCACCATGGGTGTGGAAGCCGACATCCGCAAGGACCTCTACGCGCGGCTGCAGATCCTGCCGATGACCTTTCACGGCCGCTGGCAGTCCGGCCAGCTGCTGTCACGGATCATGAACGACCTGTCCGCAGTGCGGCGCTTCCTGTCGTTCGTGGTGGTGTTCCTGGTGCTCAACACGGTGCAGATCGTCGCGGTCACGACGATTCTGTTGGTGCTCTACTGGCCGCTTGGCGTGGTGGTGTGCGCGTCGCTGGTACCGGTGATGCTGGCGGTGCAGCACTTCCGGCGCCAGTACACCCGGCTGACGCGCCAAGCGCAGGACCAGGCCGGCCAGGTCGCCACCCTCGTCGAGGAGTCCGCGCTGGGTTTGCGCACCATCAAGGCGTTCGGACGCGAGGACTACGTGTTCGCGCGCTTCGACGCCCAAGCCGCAAAGCTGCGCGACCTCGGCATTGGCAAGGTGGTGGTGTCGTCGAAGTTCTGGACCCTGCTGGAGGTGATCCCCAACTTCACGCTGATCGGGGTGCTCGCCGTCGGCGCGTACGCCGCCGGGAACCACCTGGTCACGATGGGCACCCTGGTCGCGTTCGTCACGCTGATGCTCTCGCTGATCTGGCCGTTGTCGTCGTTGGGCTTCCTGCTGTCGGCCACCCAGGAGGCGATGACGGCCGCCGACCGGATCACCGAGATCTTCGATGCGCCCATCGAGATCACCGACGGTGACGACCCGGTGCCACCGGTGGGCCGGCTGGAGTTGTGCGATGTCGGATTCCGTTTCGACGATGCCGGGCCGTGGGTGTTGCGCGGGGTCAATCTCACTGTCGAGGCCGGCGAGACGGTCGCCCTGGTGGGCGCCACCGGCTCCGGCAAGTCGGTGCTGGCGATGCTGTTGTCCCGGCTCTACGACGCACGTGAGGGACGGATCCTCATCGGCGGGCGCGACATCCGGACGCTGACGTTGACGGCGCTGCGCTCGGCGGTGGTGACGGCCTTCGACGATCCGACCCTGTTCTCGATGTCGGTGGCCGAGAACCTGCGGCTGGGCCGCCCCGACGCGAGCGACGGGGAACTGGCCCGCGCCCTGGATGTGGCTTCGGCGGATTTCGTCTACGAGCTCCCGTCCGGGCTGGACACCCGGATCGGTGAGCAGGGGATGAGTTTGTCGGGTGGACAGCGCCAACGGCTGTCGCTGGCCCGAGCCCTGGTGGCGGCGCCGACGATCTTGGTGCTCGACGACACGCTGTCTGCGTTGGATGTGCACACCGAGGCCGCCGTGACTGACGCGCTGCGCCAGGTACTGCGCACGGGGCCGCAGCCGATCACCGCGCTGGTGGTGGCCAACCGGGCATCCACCGTGGCGCTGGCCGACCGGGTGGCGCTGGTCGAGGACGGCACCATCACGGCGGTCGGTACGCACGCCGAGCTGCTGGCCGCGGTGCCGCGGTACCGCTACCTGCTGGCGGCGGACGACGAGCTCGACGACGGCGCCGAACACCTCGTCGACTGGGCGCGGCGGTGACGGCCGAGCCGGGCCGGGCCGCGGCGCGGGCCCTGCTGTGGTCGCTGTTGCGCCCGTACCGATGTGCGGTGCTGCTGATGGTCGTGGCCATCGTGGTGGAAAACGCTGCCCGGCTTGCGGTTCCGATGCTTGCGCAGCGGGGGATCGACCGGGGCATCCCGCCGATCGCCGCGGACGGCTCGATCCGGCAACTGAGCGTGATCGTGGTCGCGCTCGCGGCGGTGGTGTTCACGCAGGCCGTCAGCCGGATGCTGTTCCTGCAGAGCTCGGGCAAGATCGGGCAGCGGATGCTGCTGGAGCTACGAAGGCGGGTGTTCCGACAGTTTCAGCGCCTGGATGTCGGATTCCACGAGCGCTACACCTCGGGCCGAGTGGTCAGCAGGTTGACCAACGACGTCGACGCGATCCAGGAGATGTTGCTCACCGGATTCGATGGCCTGGTCGGCGCCGCACTGACGATGGCGGGGACAGCCGTGCTGCTCATCGTGCTGGACTGGCGGCTGGGCCTGATGTGCTTGATCGCCTTTCCGGTGCTGGTGGCGTTGCTCCGATGGTTCAGGGCCGAATCTTCGAAGAACTACGCCGCGGTCCGCGAGCACGCCGCGCGGGTGATTGTGCAGTTCGTCGAGACCATGACCGGGATCAAGGCGGTGCAGGCCTATCGCCGTGAGGCCCGCAACCAGCAGATCTTCGCGAGCGTCGCCGACGGCTACCGTGCCGTGAACGAGAAGGCTTTCCGACTGGTCGCGGTCTTCGCACCCGGGGTCAAGCTGGTCGGCAACCTCACCACCGGGGTGGTCCTGCTCTACGGGGGCTGGCGAGTGTTGCACGGGCACATGACGATCGGAACCTTCACCGCTTTCCTGCTGTATCTGCGGATGTTCTTTGAACCCATGCAGGGCATCTCCGAGTTCCTCAACACCTTCTCCTCGGCGACCTCGGCACTGGAGAAGCTGGCCGGGGTGCTGGCCGAAACGCCCGCCATCAAAGACCCGGCCGACCCGCCCGGCCCGCAGTCCGCGGACGTTCCGCATGAACGCGATGAGGTGCGCGGTGAGATCGCCCTGCGCGACGTGCAGTTCGGCTACCGGGGCGGTCAGTCGGTGCTGGACGGGTTGTCGCTGAACATCCCGGCCGGCCAGACCGTGGCGCTGGTCGGCAGCACCGGCGCCGGTAAGTCCACCATCGCCAAACTGATTGCCCGGTTCTACGACCCGGTGTCGGGAGCGGTGACACTGGACGGTGTCGACCTGCGGGCGTTCACGCAGGCTGTGCTGCGCCGCCACGTGGTGATGGTCACCCAGGAAAATTTCCTGTTCACCGGGACGGTCGCCGACAACATCCGCTTCGGCCGTCCCGGTGCGACCGACGCCGAGGTGGCCGCCGCGGCGACGAACGTGGGCGCCGATGCGTTCATCACCGCATTGCCGGAGGGCTACGACACCGATCTCGCCAAGCGGGGCGGGCGGCTCTCGGCGGGTCAGCGTCAGCTGGTCGCGTTCGCGCGCGCCTTCCTCGCCGACCCGGCGGTGCTGATCCTCGACGAGGCGACGTCGTCGCTGGACATCCCCGGCGAGCGGATGGTGCAGCAGGCGCTGCGCAGCGTGTTGGCCCAGCGGACCGCGCTGGTGATCGCCCACCGGCTCTCCACGGTGGAGATCGCCGACCGGGTTTTGGTGATCGAGGGCGGGCGAATCGTCGAGGACGGCCCGCCGGCCGAGTTGATCCGCGCCGAGGGGCACTACGCCGCCCTGCATGACGCGTGGCTGCGCTCGTTGGCCTGAACGGCGGTCGGCGAGCGCCTCGAGGCGGGTTAAATCCAAGTGAATTTAAATGCACCGACCTGCGAACATCGGGCCGTTGGGCGCAAAGATCCCGCAAACGCAGGACTTTCCAAGCTAATTGCCCACTTAGGCTTTCCGCCGTGATCGTCACATCGAACGTTAAGGCCGCCGAAGCTGCCAAGGCAGCTGCGTGATCGGTTCACCGACCGCGCAGGGATTGGCGTTAGCGTCGGCCACCAGTTTCGGAATCAGTGACTTCGTCGGGGGAGTCGCGTCGCGGCGGGTCGCCGCGCTTCGCGTGGTTTTGGTGTCCACGCCGGTCTCCATGGTGATGCTCGGAGCGCTCGCCATGATCGGCGGCGGGCACATCACGACCAGCACGATCGTCTTGGGCATGCTCGGCGGACTCAGCCAGGCCCTGGGCATCTGGTGGTTCTACGCCGCCATGGCCGCGGGCCCGATCTCGGTGGTATCGCCACTGGCCGCGGTGGTGGATGCCGGCGTGCCGGTGTGCGTCGGGCGGATCCTGGGGGAGCGCCCCGGCATGCTCGCCAGCGCCGGTATCGCGTTGGCACTGAGCGCGGTGGTGTTGATCAGCTGGCACGCCGGCGACGACGGCGTTCATCGGCCGGGGCTCAGCCACCGTGTGCTCTGGTTGACGGTCGCCTCGGGGGTGGCCCTGGGGTTGAACTTCGTCTTCCTGGACCGCACTCCGTCGGATTCCGGCCTGTGGCCCCTGCTGTTCGCGCGTGGCGCGGCCACCATCTTGGTGATCGCCGTCGCGGCGGCCAGTCGCAATCTGAAGGTGCCGACAGGCATACCGCTGCGGCTGGCGTTTGTGATCGCATTGCTCGACACCGCCGCCAACGTCACCATGCTCTTCGCGTTGAAGCTTGCGTTGCTTTCGCTGGCCAGCGTGCTGATTTCCCTGTACCCGGCCGCCACGGTGATCTTGGCGGTCGTGCTGCTGGGGGAGCGGGTACGCCTCCGCCAGGTGGTGGGGATGGTGCTGGCGGGAGTCGCGGTGGCGATGATCACCGGGTAACAACTCAGCCGGTCAGCCGGGCAGCCCGATCCGGCGGTAGCGCTCCAACCGGGCCGCCATTCGCTGCTCGGCGGGCACCTTGCCCAGCGCGTGCAGCTCGACCGCGATGGCCCGCGACATTCGCTTGGCGAAGTCGATCGGCTCCGCGGCGGCGTCCGGGTGCTCGGGCACGATCACATCCACGATCCCGTGGGCCCGCAGATCCGCTGAACGGATGCCCTGCGCGGCCGAGAGTTCCGGGGCGTGCTCGGTGTCGCGGAACACGATGGCACTGGCCCCCTCCGGCGGCAACGGCGCCAGCCAGCCGTGCAACGCCGCCAGTACCCGATCCGCCGGCACCATCGCCAGTGCCGGGCCGCCACTGCCCTGACCCAGCAGCACCGACACCGTCGGAACCTCGAGCGTGACCAGCTCGGCCAGGCATGCCGCGATCTGGGCCGCCAGGCCACCTTGCTCGGCCTCCACCGACAGCGCGGGGCCTGGGGTGTCGATAGCCAGCACCAGGGGCAGCCGCAGCCCGGCGGCCAGCGCCATGCCGCGGCGGGCGTCGCGCAGCGCAACCGGGTCGGTCAGTCGATCCGCGCCGCGCAGCTGCCCCAACACCACCGCGGGTTGGCCGCCGAAGCGCGCCAACGCCAGCAGGATCGTGGCACCGCGTTCGCTGCTGCCGGTGCCGGACAGGAAGACCCGCTCGGTGGCGCCGTGCCGCAGCAGAAAACCGACGCCCGGCCGCTCCGGACGCCGAGACGCACACACCGAGTCCCACGCCGGAATGTCGGGGATCGGCTCAGCGGCCGGCCGCGCAGGAGCCGGACCCGGATCGTCGAGCATCACCTTGAGTGCCCGCGAGCAGATGCGCCGCAGCCACTTCAGCGGGATGACGCCGTCGATCACGCCGTAGGCCTGCAGGTTCTCGGCGGTCTGGACGCCCGGCGGGAACGGGGCACCGTAGAGCTGTTCGTAGACCCGCGGCCCCAGAAAGCCGACCAGGGCTCCCGGCTCGGCCAGCGTGACGTGCCCCAGTGAACCCCAGGAGGCGAACACGCCGCCGGTGGTGGGATGACGCAGGTAGACCAGGTAGGGCAGGTGAGCGCGTTTGTGCAGCTCGACCGCGGCGGCGATCTTCACCATCTGCAGGAACGCGACGGTGCCCTCCTGCATTCGGGTGCCGCCCGAGCTCGGCGAGGCCAGCAGCGGCAGTCGCTCGGCGGTGGCGCGCTGGACGGCGGCGGTGATCCGCTCGGCCGCCGCCACTCCGATGGAGCCGGCCAAGAAGTCGAAGTCGCTGGCGATCACCGCCACCCTGCGGCCGTTGATCCGGCCCTCGCCGGTCAGCACCGCCTCGTCGCGGCCGCTGGCAGCCCGGGCCGCAGCCAGCTCGGCGGCATATGTGTCACTGGTAGGCACGGCCAGCGGCTCGGC
Source organism: Mycobacterium sp. SMC-14 (assembly GCF_046250075.1). Taxonomy (NCBI): domain Bacteria; kingdom Bacillati; phylum Actinomycetota; class Actinomycetes; order Mycobacteriales; family Mycobacteriaceae; genus Mycobacterium; species Mycobacterium sp. SMC-14. The sequence goes on from NZ_CP176429.1 coordinate 877,341, forward strand.
GTCCCAACTGAGGAACGAGCCGCCATCCAGCACCGCGTCGCGCACTTCGTCGGCCCCGGTCCGGCTCACAGCTCGAGGCTAATAGGCTGGTTCGTCATGATCGGTGTTACCCGCGATGAAGCCGTCACGACTATCGAGTTGCAGCGCCCCGAGCGTCGCAACGCCTTGAACTCCCAGCTCGTCACCGAGTTGCGGGAGGCGGTTTTGGACGCCGCCACCCACGACGTCCGGGCGATCGTGCTGACCGGGCAGGGCACGGTGTTCTGCGCCGGCGCGGATCTGTCCGGCGACGCGTTCGCCGCCGACTACCCCGACAAGCTGGTCGCCCTGCACCAGAGCATCGCCGACGTCCCGGTGCCGGTGATCGGCGCCATCAACGGGGCCGCTATCGGCGCCGGCCTGCAATTGGCGATGGTCTGTGATCTGCGGGTGGTGGCGCCCGAGGCGTTCTTCCAGTTCCCGGTCGCCAAGTACGGCCTTGCGCTGGACAACTGGAGCATCCGGCGGCTGACCTCACTGGTCGGCTACGGGCGGGCCCGGGCCATGATGCTGACCGCGGAGAAGCTGCCGTCCGACGAGGCACTGCTGACCGGGATGGCCAACCGAATCGGCACCGTTGCCGACGCGCAGGCCTGGGCGCGCGAGATCGCCGGGCTGGCGCCCCTCGCGCTGCAGCACGCCAAGCGGGTGCTCAACGACGACGGTGCCTACGAGGAGCAGCAGCCGGCGCACAAGGAGCTGTTCGACAAGGCCTGGGGTTCCCAAGACGTCATCGAGGCCCAGGTGGCGCGCGTCCAGAAGCGCCCGCCCAAGTTCCAGGGCGCCTGACCGGCGCCATCGAAATGGCGGAGCCCGCGGTTCGCCACCATAGACTCATCGTCATGCTGCGCGGGGCACTTCGACTGGCGGGAACCACGGCGTCGCTGGCCGCCGGCGGCTGGACGCTTCGTGCGCTGCGCGGCACCCCCGCCGCGTTGGGTGCGGCGCCCAGCGCGATCGATGCGGTGGCGACCCGGTCGAGGAACTACCGCGACGGGATCTTCCACAACATCGAACGCGCCGCCATGGTCAACATGGACCGTGAACAACAGCGGCTGATGGTGCGCGAGCTGTTCGCCGACCGCATCGGGCGACGGCCCTCGGCGCCGATCCCGCTGGAGGTGCCCGGCTTCAGCGTCGACGTCGAGCCGCTGGCGATCACCTGGCTGGGACACGCGACGGCACTCGTTGAGATCGACGGCTACCGCGTCCTGACCGACCCGGTCTGGAGCGAACGCTGCTCGCCGTCGGATGCGGTCGGGCCGCGGCGGCTGCATCCCCCGCCGGTGGGGCTCGGGGCGCTGCCCGCGGTCGACGCGATCGTCGTCAGCCACGACCACTACGACCACCTCGACATCGACACCGTCACCGCGCTCGCCCGCAGCCAGTGGGCACCGTTCGTGGTCCCGCTGGGTGTCGGGGCGCACCTACGCGCGTGGGGTGTCCCCGCGGAACGGGTGATCGAACTCGACTGGGACGAGCACACCACGCTGGGCGATCTCACCCTGACCTGCACCCCGGCGCGGCATTTCTCCGGACGATTCCTGACCCGCAACCAGACGCTGTGGGCGTCGTGGGTGATCGCCGGTCCCACCCACCGGGTCTACTTCGGCGGCGACAGCGGATATACCGGCAGCTTCGCTGCGATCGGCGCCGAGCATGGCCCGTTCGACGCGACGCTGTTGCCGATCGGGGCCTACAACACCGCCTGGCCCGACGTCCACATGAACCCGGAGGAGGCGGTCCAGGCGCATCTCGACCTGAATGCTTCGGCGTCGGGTCTGCTGGTGCCGATTCACTGGGGCACGTTCCGGTTGGCGCCGCACCGATGGGCCGAGCCGGTGGAACGGTTGCTGGCCGCCGCTGACGCCGCAGGGGTATCGACGGCGGTGCCCAAACCCGGTGGCCGGGTGCAGCCCGGCGCCGCCGCGCCCAGAGCGTGGTGGAGGCTGTAGCGCCATGACCAGGTGGGCGGCTACGGCCGGGGCCACTGTGCTGGCCGTTGCTTTAGGCGCGTGCACTCCGGCGGCGACCCCGACCGCGCAACACGAGACCCCGCCCAACGAGGTGTCGGGAGTGGACATCCCCGCGGGCCGCGTCGACGCCGCGGTGGCCAAACTCGACGGCCTGGCGCGGGAACTGATGGACGGCACCGGAATACCCGGGCTGGCCGTCGCGGTCGTCCATGGCGGGAAGTCCCTATACGCCAAAGGCTTTGGTGTACGAGACACCCGCAACGGTGCTGGACCGGACAATGCGGTGAACGCCGACACGGTGTTCCAGCTGGCTTCGGTGTCCAAATCGGTCGGCGCCACCGTGGTGGCGCAACAGGTCAGTGCGGGGGCCATCGCCTGGGACACCCCGGTGGTGACGCAGCTGCCCTGGTTCGCGCTGTCGGACCCCTACGTGACCGACCACCTCACCATCGCTGACCTGTATGCGCATCGGTCCGGGTTGCCCGATCACGCCGGAGATCGGCTCGAAGACCTCGGCTATGACCGCCGGGAAGTGCTGCAACGGCTCAAATACCTACCGCTGGCTCCGTTCCGCGACAACTATGACTACACCAACTTCGGGCTGACCGCCGCCGCAGAGGCGGTCGCCGGCGCGGCGGGCGTGCCGTGGGAGCAGTTGTCGGCCGACGTGCTGTACCGACCGTTGGGGATGGCGTCGACCAGCTCCCGCCACGCAGACTTCCTCGCGCGACCCAATCGCGCGCTCACCCACGTCAAGGTCGGTGACAGTTATCAGCCGCGATACCAACGCAATCCGGACGCCCAGTCGCCGGCCGGCGGAGTCAGTTCCTCGGCGAACGACATGGCGCGCTGGCTGGCCATGGTGCTGGCCAACGGCAGTCATGACGGCACCCAGATCATCGCGCCCGAAGCGTTGTTGCCCGCGATCACCCCACAGGTGATCAGCGCCCCCGCCGGGGTCGGCACCGCCCGGCCAGGGTTCTACGGCGAGGGCTTCAACGTGTCGATCACCTCATCGGGGCGCACCCAATACGGCCACTCGGGTGCCTTCCTGCTGGGTGCCGCGACCGCGTTTTCGGCGCTGCCGTCCCATGACGTGGGAATCGTCGTGCTGACCAACGCCACACCGATCGGCGTCCCGGAGACCTTGATCGCCCAATTCCTGGACTTGGTCCAGTACGGCGAGATCCGCGAGAACTGGCCGACGCTGTACCGGCAGGCACTGGCGCCGATGTCAGAACCGGAAGGCACGCTGGTGGGCGCGGGGCCGCCGGCCCATCCGGGTCCGGCGCGGCCGCTGCCGGACTACATCGGGGAGTACGCCAACCCCTACTGGGGCCCAGCCACCGTCACCGAGGACCACGGTGCGCTCGATGTGACGCTCGGGCCGCAGCATCAACGATTCCGGTTGAGCCACTACGACGGTGACACCTTCACCTTCGCCCTGCAGGGCGAGAATGCTCCGGACGGAACGATATCCACCGCAAAGTTCAGCAAGGACGCGGTGGAGCTGGAGTACTTCGATCACGACAAGCTGGGAAGGTTCACCCGGTGACGACAGCGCGAACCCCAGGACTCACTGACGCGCAAGTCGCCCAGCGGGTCACGCAGGGCCAGACCAACGACATCCCCGCCCGGGCCGCGCGCAGCGTCCCCGAGATCGTCCGGGCCAATGTCTTCACCCGAATCAACGCGATCCTGGGTGTGCTGTTGGCCATCGTGCTCACCACCGGATCCCTGATCAACGGGCTGTTCGGGCTACTCATCGTCTTCAACAGCGTCATCGGCATGGTGCAGGAGATCCGGGCCAAACAGACGCTGGACAAGCTGGCCATCGTCGGCCAAGCGAAACCGTTGGTGCGCAGGCAGTCCGGTACAAAGCAGCTCCCGCCGGGCGAGGTGGTGCTCGACGACGTCATCGAGCTGGGCCCTGGTGACCAGATCGTCGTCGACGGCGAGGTCGTGGAGTCAGCCGACCTGGAGATCGACGAATCCCTGCTCACCGGTGAAGCGGACCCGATCGGCAAGGACCTCGGCGACCAGGTGATGTCGGGCAGCTTCGTGATCTCCGGCAGCGGTGCCTACCGCGCCAGCCGGGTTGGCCGTGAGGCGTACGCCGCCAAGCTGGCCGAGGAGGCCAGCAAATTCACGCTGGTGAAATCCGAACTGCGCACCGGTATCAACCAGATCCTGAAATTCATCACCTACCTGTTGATTCCGGCCGGGCTGCTGATCATCTACACGCAGATGTTCACCACCGACGTGGGCTGGCGCGCATCGGTGCTGGCGACGGTGGGCGCCCTGGTGCCGATGGTTCCCGAGGGCCTGGTGCTGATGACGTCGCTGGCGTTCGCGGTCGGTGTCGTGCGGCTGGGCCAACGGCAGTGCCTGGTGCAGGAACTGCCCGCGATCGAAGGCCTGGCCCGCGTCGACGTGGTCTGCGCCGACAAGACCGGTACCCTCACCGAGAACGGGATGCGGGTCTCGGAGGTCGCCGAACTCGATGGCGGGCAAGGCCTTCCGGTGCACCAGGCGCTGGCCGCGCTGGCCGCCGACGATGCCCGCCCCAACGCCAGCATCCAGGCCATTGCCGAGGCCTTCCCGGCAGCGCCGGGCTGGACGTCGAGCGCGTGCGCTCCGTTCAAGTCGGCGACGAAATGGAGCGGCGTTTCATACGGGCGGCACGGCAACTGGGTGATCGGGGCTCCCGACGTGCTGCTCGACCCGTCGTCGGAGGCCGCCGAGCAGGCCGAACAGATCGGGGCGCGCGGTCTGCGGGTGCTGCTGCTGGGTGTCTGCGACCAGCCCGTGGACCATCCCGACGCCCCGGGGCAGGTGACTCCGGCGGCGCTGGTGGTGCTCGAGCAGAAACTGCGCCCCGACGCCCGCGAGACCCTGGATTATTTTGCCGCGCAGGAAGTGTCGGTGAAGGTCATATCCGGCGACAACGCTGTCTCGGTGGGCGCGGTGGCCGCGGAGTTGGGGTTGCCCGGGGACGCGATGGATGCCCGCAAGCTGCCGGCTGAACCGGACGAACTGGCCGGAGCGCTGGAGGAACACACCGTGTTCGGCCGGGTGCGCCCCGATCAGAAGCGGGCCATGGTGCACGCCCTGCAGGCGCACGACCACACCGTGGCTATGACCGGCGACGGCGTCAACGATGTGTTGGCACTCAAAGACGCCGACATCGGTGTCGCGATGGGAGCCGGGAGTTCGGCGGCGCGCTCGGTGGCGCAGATCGTGTTGCTGGACAACAAGTTCGCCACCCTGCCCTACGTGGTGGGCGAGGGCCGCCGGGTGATCGGCAACATCGAGCGGGTGGCGAACCTGTTCTTGACCAAAACGGTGTATTCGGTGCTGCTCGCGCTGCTGGTAGGGCTGGTCGGACTGGCATCGGCGCTGTTCGGCACCAAACCGCTGCTGTATCCGTTCCAGCCGATCCACGTCACGGTCGCCGCGTGGTTCACCATCGGTATCCCGGCCTTCATCCTGTCGCTCGCACCGAACAACGAGCGGGCGCACCCCGGATTCGTCCGGCGCGTGATGAGCGGGGCGCTGCCGGCCGGCGTGGTGGTGGGCATCGCCACATTCGCGTCCTACCTGGTGGCCTACCGCGGCAGCGAAGCCACGCCGGTCCAGCAGATCCAGGCCTCCACCAGCGCATTGATCACCTTGCTGACCACGGCGGGCTGGGTGCTGGCGGTGGTGGCGCGCCCCTATCAATGGTGGCGGCTGCTGTTGGTGATCAGCTGCGGGTTGGCCTATGTGGCGATCTTCGCGATGCCGCTGACCCGGGAGAAGTTCCTGCTGGACCCCTCCAACGTGGCACTGACGCTGCTGGCGCTCGGTATCGGCGCGCTCGGCGCGGCCGCCATCGAGGCGATGTGGTGGGCACGGGGCGGCATGCTCGGTGAGAAGCCGAAGTTGTGGCGGGAGTCGGCAACGACCACAATGACCCAGCGATAAACCGTGACACAAGGGGATAGCACGACATGGCCAAGCTCTCCGGATCCATCGACGTCCCGCTGCCTCCCGAAGAGGCCTGGGCGCACGCCTCGGATCTTTCCCGCTACAAAGAGTGGCTGACCATTCACCGGGTGTGGCGCAGTGTGCTGCCCGAGACCCTCGACAAGGGCACGCAGCTGGACTCGATCGTCGAGGTCAAGGGCATGCTCAACAAGGTCAGATGGACGATCGTGAACTACAAGCCGCCCACCGGAATGACGCTCAACGGCGACGGTAAGGGTGGGGTCAAGATCAAGCTGCTCGCCAAGGTCGCCCCCGAAGGTGATGGCTCCAAGGTCAGTTTCGACGTGCACCTGGGCGGTCCGGCGTTGTTCGGCCCGATCGGCATGCTGGTGGCCGCGGCACTCAAAAGCGACATCAACGAGTCGCTGCGCAAATTCGTCACGGTTTTCGCGCCGGGTTAATCGGTTGCACGCCCAGCCATCCCGCAGCTAGGGTGGCGGCCGTAGGTTTCACAGGAGGTCATGGAATGACAGGCATCGTCGGTCTCACGCCGCTGTCCGCGCGCTGATCACCGCCGAGTCGCCGTAGTCCGGTCCCGGTTGTCAGCGCTCCCGCTGACCTTCCCGGAGACCACATGTCCCTACCTTTTTCTGATTCCCATGCTGTCGTCACCCTGACCGATGTCGGCTTCACCTGGCCCGACGGCAGTACCGCGCTGGCCGGCATCACCGGCTCGTTCGGCGTCGGCCGTACCGGCCTGGTGGGCGCCAACGGCGCCGGAAAGTCCACGCTGCTTCGGCTGATCGCCGGGGAACTCCGGGCGACCAGCGGGCACATCACGACGGCCGGGCGGGTGGCCTATCTGCCACAGCTGCTCACCCTGGACGCCGACGCTTCGATCGCCGAGCTGCTCGGTGTCGCCGATCGCGTCGCCGCACTGCGGGCGATCGAAGGCGGTGATGCCGCGGAGGCCCATTTCGAGGTGGTCGGTGACGAGTGGGACATCGAATCCCGCGCCGATGCGGCGCTGCGCGACATCGGATTCTCGGCGAACGACCTCGATCGCCGGGTCGCCGAACTGTCCGGCGGGGAGGTCATGCTGGTGGCGTTGACCGGGCTCCGGCTGGCGGCCGCCCCGATCACCCTGCTCGATGAGCCGACCAACAACCTGGACCGTACCGCGCGGACCGGGCTGGCGCGGCTGGTCGAGGTGTGGCCGGGCGCGCTCATCGTGGCCAGCCATGACACCGCGCTGCTGGAGCAGATGGACTGCACCGCCGAGCTTTACGACGGGCGACTCACCACGTTCGGCGGCCCCTACAGCGCCTGGCGGGCCCACCTGGAGGACGAGCAGGCCGCCGCCCGGACGGCGGCCCGCACCGCAGAGCAGGTGGTCAAGGTCCAGAAGCGTCAACGCGTGGAAGCCGAGACCAAACTGGCGCGACGCAACCGGGCGGCCCAGGTCGCCCACCAGAACAAGCGCGCCGCGAAGATCGTGATGAACCAGAACGCCGCCAACGCCCAGGTCTCGGCCGGTAAGTTGCGCGGGCACCTCGACGGGCGGGTCCGGGACGCCCAAGCCGATTGGGACGCCGCGTCCACCCGGGTACGGCGCGAGGAACACATTCGCGTCGATCTGCCCGACCCCCAAGTGCCCAACAGCCGCCGGCTGGCCGAGTTGCCGGGCGTCGACGGACCGATCGTCGTGCAGGGGCCAGAACGCATCGCCCTGGACGGCCCGAACGGGGTGGGCAAGACATCGTTGCTGGAAGCACTGCTGGCGGGCGACGCCGGGCGACTGCTGACCGACCGGGTCGGCTACCTCCCACAACGCCTGGACCATCTGAACGACGCAGTGTCCGCGTTCGACGCGGTGTCGGCGGTCTCGGGCCGACAGCCGCAGGCGGTGCGGGCCCAACTGGCCCGGTTCCTGCTGACCGCCGATTGTGTGGCGCGACCGGTCGGCACCCTGTCCGGCGGTGAGCGATTCCGCGTCGCGCTGGCCCAACTACTGCTCGCCGACCCGCCACCGCAGCTGTTGCTGCTCGACGAACCGACCAACAATCTCGATCTGGCCAGCGTCGGTCAGCTCGTCGACGCGCTGGAAGGCTATCGGGGAGCCTTCATCGTGGTGAGTCACGATGAGGAATTCCTGGCGCGGCTGGGCCTGAAGCGAACGTTGACGATGCCGCGCAGCGGCGAGCTGGTCGATGCGAGCTAGTGTCACAACATGACTCGCTGGCGTCCCGGTTGGCTGATTGCGCTGTGCGCGGCCCTTCTGTCGGGCAGTGCATGGCTGCCGTGGCTGACCACATCGGCCAACGGCGGCGGGCATGCCAGTGCGATCGGCGGCAGTGCCGGTGCCATCGCGCTGCCGCCTCGCTTCGGTGTCGGCCAGCTGATCGTGTTGTTGGCCGCCGTGCTGCTGGTGGCCGGCGCGATGGTGGCCCGGGAACTCTTCACCCGGCTGGCCGCGGCTGTCGCAGTGCTGGACTCTGTGCTCATCGCTGCACTGGGTTTCTGGTACTACCGGCTGAACGTCGCTGCGCCGATCGCCGCCGGATATGGGCTCTACATCGGCGCCGTGGCGGTGGCGGGGGCGCTGGGCTGTTCGGTGTGGGCGTTGGTCACCGCAATGCGGCGATGACCTCGGCGAAGGCTTCGGCGTGGTCCTGCTGGACGGTGAAGTAGCTGACCCCGTAGCGACGGCGGCGTTCGCGCAGGGTGTCGGCCATGTCGCTGGCCGATCCGGACAGCACGGCGGGTGAGGCCAGCAGTTCCTCGTCCGAGAGTGTCGGCGCGAATCGGCGGGTCAGTGACAGATTGGGCATCCCGGAGCCGTCGGTCGGCACCGCCGTGATGGCCAGGTTCAGTTCGAGGGCGTTGAATCGGTTGCCGGCGGCCGCCCGGACGAAGTCGATCCGCTCGGCCAGGGGATCGTCGGCACCGGCCACCCGTGCCCCGGTCAATCCGATGATGTCGGCGTGGCGAGCTGCCGCCGTGAGCAGCCGGTCGCCACTGCCGGCGATCAGGATGGGCACCCGCGGCTGGTGCGTCGCCACGTATTTGGTCACGTGCTCGAGGTAGTCGATGCGGCGGCCGGCGCTCGGAAACGGCAGCTCGGCGGCCTCGAACTCCGCGCGGACATAGCCCGCACCCAGGCCCACTTCCAGTCGTCCGCCGGACAGCACGTCGGTGTCGGCGATGTCGCGGGCCAGCAGTGCCGGCTTGTAGAAGCAGGCGTTGAGCACGTAGGTGCCCACCCGGATCGTCGAGGTGGCCGCGGCGGCGGCGACCAGGACCGGGAAGGGGGCCGGGGCGCCGAGATGGTCGGGCACGTGCAGCACATCGAAGCCGAAACCCTCGAGCCGCCGGGCGGTCTCGGCCAGTGCGGTCGCAGACCTGATCGGGTTCAGGCCCACGCCGAAGCGAAACTGCTTGTCCACCAACTACCTCCTAAGTGTCCAACCGCCACGTTGTGGCCGCGATCGTCAGTCCGCGCACCAGTGCCGCGGTGGCCGGCGACAGCCCGTCGGCTCCCGGCGGCTGACTGCGCGGGCTGATCCCACGCACCCGCGGTGAGAGTTCCAGCTGAGTTCCGCCGCCGCGTACCTGATTGACCGGGTTCGCGGGGTGCAGGCCGCGTAGCTTCGCCGGCATCGCGTCGAGATCGGTGATCACCTGATAGCCGGGCAGGTCGAGGCATCGGGCGACGTGCGCGGCCAGACTGCGGTTGCCGCCGCCCGCCAGCAACTGCGTGCTGCGTCCGAGCCGGCCGTAGCCGTGCAGCGACACCACGACGTGGACGTGGTCAAGGAATTCGGCCAGCCGCGCGGACTCCTCGGCGCGATACCGCGTCGACGGCAGATGGTGCGGATAGCCGTCGGGATGGCGCACCACATACACCGATGCGCCGGAGGCTTGAGCGGCGCGTTCGGCGATCACGTCGGTCACCTGCTCCAGACCGCCGCCGTGAATGGCCAGGAAGCCGAACCGCGACCGCAACCGGCTCTGCTCGACCACGTCGGGGTCCGCCAACAGCTCCGAAAGCGATTGCGGTTCCTGACTGCTCGCCCGCTGTTGCAGCGGCCAGTGGGAAGGATCCCAGCGGCGCAGGAACTCAATCCAGTGCGATGGCAGTTTGTGCTGCATGGCCGCGCCGATGATGCGTTCCAGATAGCCGGGCCGCGGCGCCCCGGGCTGCACCCGGTGGTCGATGTACACCCACGCCACCGACGGTCCGTCGACGGTGTGCACCGTCAGTTGGTCTCGGTGGTAGCGCAGCGGGACACCTTCGGCGCTGTCCAACGCGGCCAGGTCGTCGTCGGACACCCACCACAGCACGCCGTGCACACGTGATCCGGGAAACGGCTCGACGGTCGCCACCCCGCGCTGATTGATCAGCCAATCGTGGTCGGTCAGCGTCGCTGGGCGAGGATCCACCGCATCGGGGCAGCGGCGTGCCATCTGCTGTGCGCACAGGTTGGACCCGTACGCGAAGTAGGCATGCCGCGTCGCCGGCACTCAGCCCAGCGCCAGCCAGATCGACACCATATTCAGCAGACTAACCACCGCGGTGACGATCCGCGGTGCGATCAGCGCCCCGGGCGCGGTGGGGGCGTCGGGGTCGGGGTGGGTGCCGGCGAGGGTGGGGGCGGCGGCGCGGGAGAGCGGGTCTCGCTGCTCGCCGAGTCTTCCGGTTGCGCCGTCGGGAAGACCCACTTGCCCGACAGGATCTCCTTGTCCGGCTGGTAGAGCCGGACCATGTAGTTCCATCCCGGTGTGGTGGGCAGGCAATTGACAGTGTTGTCGTCCGAACAACCCCCGAACTGCACGGTCACCGATCCGTCCCCGGCTTTGTCTGCGGTGATGTCGTTGACCGAGTACGCCTGCTGCGGGTTCTCGGTGAAGTAACCGTTCTTGTTGTAGACCGTGACCGACCAGAAGGCCTTCACCGGAACGTCTTTGACGGTCAGGCGGTACACCGTGTTTCCGTCGTTGCGGGCCGGGGTGACATTGAGGTACAGCGCCTCCTTTTCGGAGTTTCCGCCCCACGCCGCAGCGGCTCCGATCAAATGCCGCACCGGGTCCGTGTCGGCCTCGGTGCCGAACATGCCCCGAGTGTCGGGGATGGTCTGGGCCAGCTCCAACAACGCGTCGTTGACCTTCTTCTGGCTGACCGGATCCCATCGGGGCACATCGAAGCTGCCGGTGTCGTCTTGTTGCGCCGTGATCGCGTCCTGCAGGCGGTGTGCCGTGGCCAGGTCGGCGGAATCGTTGGGGTCGGCCAGGATGCGTACCGCGACGGCCACATAGCGGGTCCCGACATGCTGCTGATCGAGGGCGTGCTCGCCGCCGCCGTAGAACATGTCGGTGACGTATTCGTCCTGGTTGATCACCTGCGCCGACATGTAGCGCTGGCCGGGATCGGGCAGGGTCAGCGTCACCGGACCGGCCTGCAGGTCGAACACCGCTGCCGAATACAAGGTGTCCCGGTTGGAGCGCACCACCAGCTGCCGGTCGACCGGGGTGACTTCGCGCATGTGAAAGAACCGGCCGAAGCCGTTCTCGTTGACGATATTGGTGAATTCCTGGTCCGTGACGGCCCGCACGAAGTTGTCCGGCGACACCAACACCATGCCGTTGGGGGTGCTGCGCGGGGCCAGGTTCGCCACCGGGTCGGTGCCGGTCTTGGTCACCGTCAGCCCGCATCCGCTCAGGATTAGGGCCGTCGTCACCGCGCCGAACGCAGAAAGCCATCGCATGGACATGCAGCGCAACCTACCGGTCGACGCCCGTTGATGTCGGCAACGGGTTTCGCGACACGGCCGTCTCAATCTGCGCGACGACTATTGCACGTCATGCGATGCAGACGTATGGTCCCAATAAAAATCAGCCGTGAGTAAAAAGAGAAAATGATTAACGAGACGGGGGAATAGTGGCCGTGGACACGACGGGCAACATCGAAGCGCAACGCCCTTCGAGGGTTGCGTCCCGGCTGCTCTCTTCGGCCCACGGACGACGACTCGGGACCGCCGCAGTGGCGGTCGGCGGCGCGCTGTCGATGGTGATGGGCAGCCCGATGGCCACCGCCGGCAGCGTCGCGCCCGCGGTGACGTTGACCGCGGGGTATCAGCAGGCCCTCGATGCCCTGCTTGACGCCATGAAGCAGGCGCAGGCCTACGACCTGTCACTGCCCTATGCCTCGCCGGGCGACGCGGACACGCTGATGAGGATGTTGCAGAACACCAATTACCAACTGATCACCACCGGATTGTCGCGGGTGACCGAGCTGTTCAATGGGGTGTTCTTCCAGTCGCCCGAAGTGGTCGCCGGCAATGTCGCCGACTCGCGCCAGTATTTCGACTACTTCACCCCCGACATCTACTACCACGTCACGGCCGGGCTGGCTCCCGGTGCGACCTACGTGCTTACCGGAAACCTCGGTGGGGGAACCGAGCACATGTCGATCAGCACCATGGCCGTCACCGGCGCGACCGCCCACACCATCGAGGACCTGGAACTCAACCACGGCCTGGTGGTCGACGCCAACGGCAACTTCACCATCTACATCGGACCGGAAGCGCCGCCGGGCGCGGTCAACTTCCTGGACTCCACCGAGGCCACCGTCGGCGGCGCCGCGTCCCTGCTGATCCGGGACATGCTGGGCGACTGGGCCAAGGGTCCCGGCAGCATCAGCCTGCAGTGCGTCTCCGACTGCCCGCCGTTCTTCTCCATCCCGGCCGGCGGATTCTTCCCCACCGAAGACGGCGGAACCGACGCGCCATCCGGGCCGGGCAGCATCGGCTCCGTCGATGACGTGTTGAACATGCTGTTCGGTGCCTTCGCCCAGATCGTCGTCCCGTTCAATCAGCGCAGCATCGAAGGCGGGGCATCGGTGGGCATGGAGGTGCCCGCCAACACCATGATGACGTTGGCGCCGGAGACCAGCTATGGCGTCGGTCTGGAGTCCGCGGTCGTCACCGGCGGCAATTTCGACCTGGATCCCGGTGAGGCACTGATCCTGAAGGTGCCGACCATCGACGCTGCCTACAGCGGCATCGAGTTGATGAACGTCTACGGTGGCGCGCTGCCCTACGTCATGGCCCAGACCACCCTCAACCACACCCAGACCTACTACGCCGACGACGGCTACACCTATTACGTTGTCAGCGCGACGAATCCGGGCGTGGCCAACTGGCTCGACACCGGCGGTCTGACGCGAGGTGAGATCTTCGCGCGCTTCGAGAACGTCGACGACCGCGACGCCGCGATCGGTCAGGGGGTGACCGCTCAGGTGGTGTCGATTGACGACATCGCCCAGTACCTGCCCAGCGACACCCCCACCGTCAGCCCTGAGGAGTTCGCCGCCGACATGGCCCGGCGGGTGTTCTCCTACGGCTACGGCCTGGATATGTCGCGGATCCACGCCCAACCGGCCTGGGTGCTGCAGCATCTGGAGCTCAACGCGCTGTCGGCCCTGATGGGCAGGGATAACTTCGAGTCGGTGTTCGGCAGTCAGCCCTTCACCCCGATCGAGCTGCGATTCACCGACGCGCTGAGCCCGGACTGGGATGCCGTCCTGCGCAGCGTCTTGGACCACCCGATGGAAAGCCTGACCTCGGTGTGGAACGCCTTGCCGGTGCTGAGCAACGACATCACCATGCCGATCACGCTGGCGCTGGCCCAGACCGCGATGTCGGTGTTGATGCCGCAGATGCTGATCCCGGCCATCAACGACGCGCTGTTCAACCCGAACACCAGCATCCTGGCCGGGCTGCTCAACGCCCGCGACGACTTCGCGACGGCGATCTTGAGCGGCAACAACGACTGGCCGACCGAACTGAGTGCCCAGGCGGCCCAGCAGTGGGCGAACATGTCCGACCTGATCGCCAATACGCCGAGCTTCGACCTGAACGACTTGTTCGGGGGCTGATCGTGTAGCAGCGCTGTCAGAGTGCTGTGTATCGAGTCTTTTCGGCCACTCGCCGGCTTCGCCGCTTGGAAACTTAAGCCACTTTATTGCCTATGCCTGCGGAGGGTTAGGCCATGACTCGTCGACGTCTCAGGGTGCAAGACGCAACTGCCCGCAAGGGGATGGCACGCCACCGTCGGCGTGCGATGGGGATGACGGGCACGGTCGGCGCCTTTGTGGCAGTGGGACTGGGGCTGGCGTCCACCCCCGAAGCCCATGCCGACGAGTTCGACGTCATCATCGACCAGGTCCTCAATTCGATCACCGGTTTCTTGGAACAGGACTCGGTCAGTGCCGTGTTGGGTCCGCAGCTGGACACCGAGCTCGTCGGCTGGCTGGGCAGCCTCGATCCGCTTGCCACACTGAGCGCCGACACGCAGCTCATGAGCCAGAACTTGCTGGTCAACCCCGGCTTCGAAACAGCCGATCCCTCCGGGTCGGGCTACAGCGGGGTGACCATACCGGGCTGGACCGAGACCGGCACCCCGACCGTGATCGGCTACGGCACCCCCGTCGGGTATCCGTCCCCGCTGTCGTTTCCGTTGCCGACGGTGTCGGGGTTGTTCGGCTTTCCGCAGGACGCGCCGCCGGGCGGCGGCGACAATTTCGCCGGCGGCGGACCGGTGGGCACGTCCACCATCAGTCAAACCGTCGACGTCATCGGCGCGGCCGGAACGCCGTACGCGCTCAGTGCGGATCTCGGTGGCCAAACGTGGAACCCGTCCTATGCCTCCGTACAGGTCAGCTTCCTCGATGCCAACGGGAACGTGGTGGGCACCGGCTCGCTCAATCCCGTCACGGTGTGGGATCGCTGGGGTTTCACCGGGTTTGAGGAACGCGAGATCACCGGGACGGTCCCCGACGGCGCTGTTTCGGCGAAGGTGACGACGACCTTCACCGACGAAAACCAGTACCTCGGTGACTACAACGGCGCCTACGCCGACAACGAGTCGTTCACCGTCGGCGATCCCAACCTCGTCCCGGCGGCGCTGTCCACGCCGACGTCCGACGTCGGCCAACTGGACCACGTGTTCGTGATCTACATGGAGAACAAGGGCACCGACGACATCGTCGGCAGCCCGAACGCGCCCTACCTCAACAGCCTGATCAACACCTACGGCTATGCGGACAACTATTACGCGCTCAGCCACCCCAGCGACCCGAACTACTTCCGGATCCTGGGCGGCTCGGACTTCGGCATCGACTACAACTCTGCCCCGAACTCCATCAACGCCCCGAGCCTCATGCAGGAAATGGATCAGGCGGGCATCACCTGGGCCGGCTACGCGCAGAGCATGCCGTCCGCGGGCGCCATCGTGTCATCGGGCGACTACTCCGCCGACGAACTGCCCTTTACCCAATTCAGTTACGTCTACGGCAACACCCCCGACTACCTGCAGGAGCACCTGCTGCCGCTGACCCAGTTGGCCACCAACCTCGCCGACCCGAGCACCTTCCCGGGATTCACCTGGATCGCCGCCAACGAGGACAACAACATGGAAGGACCGGTCGACAGTCTCAGTGGCATTCTCCAGTTCATCGCCACCCAGTTGACGGACCATCAGTACAACGTCGCGGCCGGCGATCAGTACGTCCAGCAAGAGGTCTCCACCGTTGAGAACTCGAATACCTGGACCGATCCGAACGAGCGGGACGTCATCATCATCACCACCGACGAGGACAACAACAATTTGTCCCTGGGCTTCGGCAACGAAGGCAATCACGTTCCGATGATCGTCATTCCGAGCGCGGGCGCGGTGGCCAGCGGTATGCAGTCCGGCAACTTCACCACGGACGACTACTACAACGAGTACAGCCTGATGGCCACTATTGAAGATGCCTTGCGCGCCTCGCCAGGAACTCTGGCCCCGCTCACTGACAACGACATGTACGCCCAGCCCATGAACGCCTTCTGGAAGTAGCGGTCGCGCGCCGGCACTTATGACCACGCTCAACTCCCTCATCTAGGGAGTGTCAAGGATCAACCGAAGCCGCTGTCAAGCCTCACCCGAAGTCATACACACACTTGGTGCCCCCGGCAGGATTCGAACCTGCGACACCGGCTTTAGGAGAGCCGTGCTCTATCCCCTGAGCTACGGGGGCGCGGGACCTGGCTATGTAGGTACGGGAACCCATAGGGACAGCTCATCGTAGTCGGCGAGTCCGCGTTATAGGTATTGGGCTCGCGACTTTCCTCCGGAGGTCACTCGCCGGTCGTGGTCTTGCTTCGCTGGTAATGCCGGCGCGCTTTCATGCGGTTGCCGCAGATGGCCATCGAGCACCACCGGGCGGTGTTGGGTTTGCTGCGATCGATCAGGAACAGCTGGCAGTCGGAATTGGCGCAGGGGCGCAGCCGTCCGGGGCTGGAGATGCGTAGTGCGTCCCACGCGAGTATCGCCTGCGCGGCGCCGCGGGAGGAATCGCGCGTAGACAACGTCCAGGAGATGCCGTCGTCAGACATGACGGGGGATAGTTCAACGCCCTCGAGGAAAGGCTGCAACGCCTGCGGGGCCAGTTCGCCGCGCACCACCGACTGCAATGCGGTCCGCGCGTCGACCAACTCCTGCAGCTGCTCATATGCGGGGTCGAGGCCGTGCGCAGACAGCCAGGCCCGTGCCGCGGCCGGATCTTCGAGCTCATCGTGTGGCACGCCATCCATGACCGGGGTGGTGTTGAGCAGGTCCAGCAGCAGGGCCTCGTCGGCGGGCCCCGTTGCAACAATTTCCATATAACCTCCAAAATGCTATTGACAGGTTACACCACGAGTGCTTGACTCCTAACTATCAAAAACTAGTTAAGGGGTTAGCTATGGTTCCTTCTGTCAGACACCAGTACGCCACCATCGCCGGGCGGCGCTTGTTCTACCGCGAGGCGGGAAGCGCCGGCGCGCCCGCGATCGTGCTGCTGCACGGCTTTCCGACGAGCTCGTACATGTTCCGGGATCTCATCACCCGCCTGGCGGACGACTATCACGTGATCGCCCCCGACCACCTGGGCTTCGGGTACTCCGATATGCCGCTGGTGACCGAGTTCGACTACACCTTCGACAATCTGACGGAGCTCACCCGGGGGCTGTTGGATCACCTCGGGCTCCAGCGTTACGCGATCTATGTCCAGGATTACGGGGCGCCGATCGGGTGGCGGCTGGCACTGGACCGACCCGAATCCATCAGCGCGATCATCACGCAGAGCGGCAACGGCTACGACGAGGGCTTCGTCGAGACCTTCTGGAAAACCGTCTGGGACTACCAAGGTGAGCAGACGGCGGCGACGGAGGCGGCCATCCGCACGGCGCTGGATGTCGAGTCGATCAAATGGCAGTACCTGACCGGTGCGCCGGACGAGTCGCTGGTCAGCCCGGATACCTGGACCCTGGACGCGGCGCTGCTGGGTCGCCCGGGCAATGACGAGATTCAGTTCAAGTTGTTCCGGGACTACGCCACCAATTCGCCGATGTACCCCGCTCTTCACGAGTACCTGCGCACCAGCGGAGTTCCGGTGCTGGCCGTTTGGGGACAAGGGGACCCGATCTTTGGGCCGGCGGGCGCCCGGGCGTTCGACCGGGACGCGCACAATGCCGAAATCCATCTGCTCGATGGCGGTCACTTCTTGCTGGAGACCGCCGCCGACGAAGTCGCCGAACTGATCAAAAACTTCCTGCGCCGCACCGGACAGTGACAGCTGTCCTCGAAAAATCCAATACACCAACAATATTCACCAGGAGATGACACCAATGGACGCAACGCAGACGCCGGCTGTCCCGACCTCGCCCGCAGTGGTGCGCGAAGTGCCAGGCGGCCCGACCATGCGGGCGATCATTCTCGACGGATTCGGCGGCCTGGACGCGTTGACCTACACCGACCTCCCCAAGCCGCTGCCGAAGCCCGGCGAGGTCGTGATCAGGGTCAAGGGATTCGGCATCAATCACGCCGAAATGCACATGCGTCGGGGCGAGTGGGCCGAGGCCGCCGAAGTCAGTGGTATCGAATGTGTCGGCATTGTCGATGCCTGCCCGGGCGGAGAATTCCCGGTCGGAGCCAAAGTCGCTGCGCTGATGGGCGGGCTCGGCCGCACCATCAACGGCAGCTACGCCCAATTCACCCGGGTGCGGGCCGAGAACGTCGCGCTGATCGAGACGGATCTGCCGTGGGATCAGCTGGCCGCGCTGCCGGAAACCTACGCCACCGCATGGACCTGTCTGTTTCGCAACCTCGACCTGACCGCCGGGCAGACCATCGTGATCCGCGGGGCGACATCGTCTTTCGGGCAGGCGGCCGTGAAGCTGGCCGTGGAGGCCGGTGCGCGGGTGATCGCCACCACCCGCAACCGGGAACGGTTCGGCTTGCTGACCTCGCTCGGCGTCGAACGTGCCGAACTGGAGATTCCCGATCTGAGTGCGCACCTCGCCGAGGCCAAGCACGTCGACGCCGTTCTCGACCTGGTGGGCAACAGCACGATCCTCGACTCCCTGACCATCCTGCGCCGGGGCGGTACGGCGTGCTTGGCGGGCTGGCTCGGCGGACTGGATCCGATCGTCGATTTCAACCCGCTGTTGCAGATGCCCAGCGGTGTCAACCTCAGCTTCTTCGGCAGCTTCGTGTTCGGCACTCCCGGGTTCGCGCTAGCGGATGTCCCGCTGCAGGACATCGCCGACAAAGTGCGCGACGGACGCCTGCAAGCCGCACCGTCCCATGTCTTCTCCTTCGACCAGATCCGCGAAGCGCATCGCGTCATGGAATCCGGGGAGGCCGGAGGCAAAATGGTGGTATTGGTCGACTGACATCCAGGCACGTAGAAGGATGCACCCATGAAGATCGCGGTTGCCGGCGGTACCGGCAAGACCGGACGCAAAGTGGTCGAGCATCTCCACAGCCAGGGCCACCACCCAGTGATCCTGGCCCGCGCCCACGGGGTGGACCTGATCCAGAACACCGGCATCGATGCCGCGCTCGACGGCGTCGAGGCCGTCATCGACGTCTCCGACTTCGCGACCATGAACGCAAAGAAGGCACAGGCCTCCTTCGGCGCAGCCACCACCAATCTGCTGGCCGCCGCGCAGCGCAACGGAGTTCGCCACCACGTCACGCTGTCGATCATCGGCATTGACCGAGCAACCAGCGGCTACTACCAAGGCAAGCTGCGGCAAGAGGAAGTGGTGAAGGCCGGCGCCGTCCCGTGGACGATTCTGCGGGCCGCCCAGTTTCACGAATTCGCCGACCAAGTCCTTGCGCAGGTGCCCGGGCCGATCGCCCTGGTACCGAAAATGCAGTCGCAACCGATCGCGGTCACCGAAGTCGCCGCTCACCTGTGCGGCCTGGTCACCGGCGAACCCCAGCAGATGGCACCCGAACTAGCAGGCCCCCGCGTGGAATCGGTCGTCGACATGGTTCGGCAACTGATCCGGCGGCGTGGGCAGCGCCGGCCGGTCATCGGACTGCGGATTCCCGGTGCGGCTGGGAAGGGCATGGCAAACGGCGCGCTGCTGCCGACCCAGCCCGGGCCCCGCGGCCACCAAACCTATGCCGAGTGGCTGGCCGCGCTCACACCGGACAACAGGTAAGGAAACCGGATGTCACAAACGCGCCCGCTGCGTCGTCAACCGAGCATGAACCCCAACGTGCATCGCGTATGCCTCATCTTGTTGACGATCGCCGGCGTCACCCTCGGAGTGTGGGCATACTTCGCTCCGCTGAACTGGTACAGCACATTCCCCGGCATGGGCATGCACTGGTTGCCGGTGCTCGGCCCGTACAACGAGCATTTCGTGAAAGACGTCGGCTCCTTGTTCTCCGGGCTCGCGGTGCTCAGCGCCCTGGCGCTGTACTACCTGCGCAACCGGCCCGTCGTCGTGATCACGGGGGTCAGCTGGTCGGTCTTCAATGTGCTGCACCTGATTTACCACGTCGGCATGCTGCACATGTACGGCCCGCGTGATGCGGTGCTGAACGTCGTCAGCCTCAGCCTGCTGCTGGTGTTGTCGCTGACCCTGCTCATCCCCACACGCAGCCGCGCCACCGAGGACCACACGTGACCTACGACTACGACGTGGTGGTGATCGGATCGGGATTCGGCGGCAGCGTGGCGGCGCTGCGCCTGACCGAGAAGGGTTATCGCGTCGGCGTGTTGGACATGGGCCGGCGCTGGACCCCCACCGATTTCCCGCCCAACAACTGGCACGTTCGCAAGGCAATGTGGGCACCGAAACTCGGCTGCTTCGGCCCGCAACGGCTGACCGTGTTGGGTAAGACGTTCATCGCCAGCGCCGTTGGCGTCGGTGGCGGGTCGTTGATCTACGGCAACACGCTCTACGAGCCGTTGGAACGGTTTTACAGCGACCCGCAGTGGGCGCACATCACCGACTGGAAGTCCGAGCTGGCGCCGTATTACGAACAGGCCCGCCGGATGCTGGGGGTGACGCCCACCCCGCACACCACTCCAGCAGATGAGGTGTTGCTGGCGGTGGCCCGCGATCTGGGGGTCGAGGACACCTACCACCCGACCAACGTCGGAGTCTTCTTCGGTGACGAGCCAGGCAAGACCGTCGCCGATCCGTTCTTCGGCGGGGCAGGCCCCGACCGCGCCGGCTGCATCGGCTGCGCGCAGTGTTTCACCGGTTGCCCGCACAACGCGAAGAACACCACCGAGACCAATTACCTGTATCTGGCCGAGCACGCCGGCGCTCAGATCCATCCGATGACGATGGTCACCGATGTGCGGCCCGACGGCGACGGCTATGTGGTCAGCACCGTGCGCACCGGCCGGTGGGTGCGCAAGCGCAAGCGGGACTTCACCGCGGGCCAGGTGGTGTTCGCCGCGGCCTCGCTGGGCACCCAGCGGTTGCTGCACCAGCTGCGCGACACCGGATCACTGCCGCATCTCTCGCCGCGCCTGGGTGAGCTGACCCGCACCAATTCCGAAGAGGTGCCGGTGGTGTTCGCGCCCGATCGTGACGACTTCGCCCAAGGAGTGGCGATCACTTCGTCGATCCACCCGGAGGCCAACACCCATGTCGAGGTGTGCCGTTACGGCAAGGGATCCAACCTGTTGTCGATGATGGGCACCCATCTGATCGACGGCGGGCCGTGGCGCTTCGCCCGGCTGATGCTGACCATCGCACGCCACCCGGCGATGATGCTGCACAGCATGTTCCCCCGCAACGCGTCCTCGCACTCGATCATCGTGCTGGTGATGCAGTCCCTGGACAACTCGCTGACCACCTACCGCAAGCGAGGCCTGTTCGGCACTCGCATGACGGCGAAACAGGGTGTGGGCGAGCCTAATCCGGACTGGATCCCGACCGCCCACGACGTGGCGCGCCGAATGGCGGACAAGGTCGGCGGGATGGCCGGCGGCACCTACCTGGACGCACTCAACATCCCGTTGACGGCGCACTTCATCGGCGGCTGCCCGATCGGTGAATCCGCGGAAACCGGGGTCATCGACCCCTATCAGCGCGCCTACGGGCATCCCGGCGTCCACGTGGTCGACGGTTCGGCGATCACCGCCAACCTGGGTGTCAACCCGTCGTTCACCATCACCGCGCAGGCCGAACGGGCGATGGCGTTGTGGCCCAACAACGGTGAGCTCGATTCCCGTCCGCCGCTGGGGCAGCCGTATCGGCGCATCGCGCCGATCGCGCCGCACCACCCGACCGTGCCCGACGGTTCCCCCGGCGCGCTGCGGTTGCCGCTGTCGCCGGCCTGAGGGCTCAGGCCTCGCCTAATGCCGGTCCTGCAGTGGTATCGCCGCGACCTGCGGGTAGGTGATCTGCCGGCCCTGGCGGCCGCGGTCGCCGACGACCCCGAGGTGCTGTGTTGTTTCGTGCTGGACCCACGGCTGGAGGCCTCATCGGGGCAACGCCGACTGCAGTTCCTCGGGGCAAGTCTGCGCCAGCTGCGTGATGACCTCGGCGGCCGGCTGCTGATCACCCGCGGGCTCCCGCAACAGAGGATCCCACAGCTCGCCGCCGAGATCTCGGCGACGGCCGTGCACGTCTCGGAGGATTTCGCACCGTTCGGGCGCCGTCGTGACCAGCAGGTCCAAGCCGCACTCGGCGAGATCCCTTTGGTGGCTACCGGATCGCCCTACCTGATCTCGCCGGGCCGGGTCGTGAAAGACGACGGCACCCCGTATCGGGTCTTCACGCCGTTCTATCGGCGGTGGCGCGAGCATGGCTGGCGCCGTCCGGCGCTGTCACGCTCCGAATCGGCGCACTGGATCGATCCCACGGAGCTGTCCGGCAAGGGTGCGCAACCGGTGGAAATCCCCGACTTCGGCGGGCAGGCCGATATCCCGGCCGGGGAAGCCGCCGCGCGTGAGCATTGGAAAGCGTTTGTGGCCAGCGGGTTAGACCGCTACGACCAAGACCGCGACCTGCTCGGCCGTGACGGGGCTAGTCGGATGTCGGCCTACCTGAAGTTCGGCAACATCCACCCGCGCACCATGGCCGCCGACCTCGACCCGCACCGCCCAGGCCCCGCAGCGTACCTGCGACAGTTGGCCTTCCGGGACTTCTACGCCGCGGTACTGCACCACTGGCCACGCAGTGCCTGGGAGAACTGGAACACCGAGTTCGACGCGATCCAGACTGATACCGACGCCGAGGCACAACGGCGCTTCGAGCGCTGGAAGGCCGGGACCACCGGCTTTCCCCTTGTCGACGCGGGCATGCGTGAACTGCTCGCCACCGGATTCATGCACAACCGAGTGCGAATGATCGTGGCCTCGTTCCTGGTCAAGGACCTGCACCTGCCCTGGCAGTGGGGTGCCCGCTGGTTTCTGGATCAATTGGTCGACGGCGATCTGGCCAACAATCAGCATGGCTGGCAATGGTGCGCGGGGACCGGTACCGATGCGTCGCCGTACTTCCGGGTGTTCAACCCGACGCTGCAGGGCCGAAAGTTCGATCCCGACGGGTTCTACATACGTCGCTGGGTTTCCGAGTTGGCCGATGTCACCGATGCCCACCTGGTGCGGTGCGGGCACCCGCCGGGTTACCCGGAGCCGATCGTCGACCATCGTCACGAGCGGGCCGAGGCGCTTCGGCGGTATCAGCAGATCAGTACGTAGCGCCGCCCGCACGCCCCAACAGATGCCGCAGCAGCGGTTCGAGTTCGGGGGCGCGGAACGGGTGTTCGGCCTCGCTCAGGCGCGCCGGCAGCACTCGCTGGCTCGCGCAGGCCAGCTCACGTGCGCCTTGGGCCCCGAGCAGCAGGCGTGGCCCCAGGCCCGGGACGGGAAGAATCGTGGGCCGGCGCAGCACGCGTCCCAGTGTCTTGGTGTAGTCGCTGTTTCGTACCGGATGCGGAGCGACGGCGTTCACCGGTCCGGAAAGTCCGGTGTCCCACAGGGCTCGGTGATAGATGTCGATCAAGTCGTCGATCCCGATCCAGGGCAGCCATTGTCGACCGCTGCCCAACCGGCCGCCCAGGCCCGCGGCGAACAGCGGCCGCATCAGCCGCAGCGTGCCGCCGCGCGGCGACTGCACAATGCCGGTGCGAACGCGCACGACGCGGGTCCCGGACTGCTCCGCCGGCGCCAGCGCGTCCTCCCAGTCGGCGACGACGTCGGCCAGATAGCCGTCCCCGCGTTGGCTGTCCTCGGTGAGGACATCGTCGCCGCGGTCATAGCCGTAATAGCCGACCGCCGAAGCGCAGATCAGGGCGTTCGGCCCGCTGGCCGTGTCGGCAACCAGCTCGGCGAGTCTGTGCGTCGGACCGATTCTGCTGTCGCGGATCACCCGGCGATGCTGCGCGGTGAAGCGTCCCGCGATCGACGCACCGGCCAGATGAATCACCGCATCGATGCCGGCCAGCAGATCGCGATCTGGGTCGTCGGGATTCCACTGCCGCTCGTCGGGGCTGCCGGCGGTGTGCCGCACCAGCCGGATCACCCGATGACCGCCGGTGCTCAAGAATGCCGTCAGCGCCGAACCCACCAGCCCGGATGCGCCGCTGACTGCCACCGTAAGAGGCTGTAGGCCATGGGCTTTGGCGCGCTGGTGCGCCGCGAGGTCATCGGCGAGCTGGCGATGCCGATAGACGAACATCGGCCGCAGCAGCGCCCCGGGAACCGGGGTGTCGACCCGGTCGGTCATCAGCGTCCGGCCGTCGCCGAGATCGTCGAACTCGTGGATGTGTCGCCACTTCATCACCCACCTCGCCGGCAGTGACGCCAGGCCGCCGCTGCCGAGTTCGTCGGCGAATTGCCGGGGCGGGTCATAGCCGCTCGCCTGGTGTTCGGCCACCCAGCGCAGCCCACCCGGAAGGGCGAGCTCGGCGATGCCGTCGCGCAGCGAGTCGGCTTCGCGTCGCAAGCGCATCGCCTGCCACGGCGGGCTCAGCCGGGTGAAGGCCCCCGGCCTGGCGTGCCAGGAGAAGACCTCGTCACGCGGTGCCTCGAGCTCGCTGGAGTAGACCAGGCTCATGTCACGACGCTACCCGGATCGAGCGGTCCGCCGCCGCTGCTAGCCGTACCGCTTGCGCAGCTGCGGTTTGACCACCTTGCCGCTGGCATTGCGGGGCAATGCGTCGATCAGCACCAGTTCCTTCGGGTGCTTGTAGCGGGCCAGGCGGTCGTTGAGGAAGGGCTCGAGGTCCTCCAGCGTCATCGGTGCTTCGCCGTCGACCACGGCAACGATGGCCACGGGGACTTCGCCCCACTTGTCGTGGGCACGCCCGATCACGGCGGCCTCCTGAATCAGTGGGTGCTCGAACAGTACGTTCTCCACCTCGGCGCAGTAGATGTTCTCGCCGCCGGAGATGATCATGTCCTTCTTGCGGTCGACGACGTAGACGAAGCCCTCGTCGTCGACGCGGACCAGATCCCCGGAGTGGAACCAGTCGCCGGCGAACGCTTCGGCGGTCGCCTCGGGCTTGTTCCAGTAGCCCTGCATCATGGTGGGCCCGCGGTAGACGATCTCGCCGATCTCACCGGGCGCCACGTCGTTCATGTTCTCGTCGACGACCCGTGCCGAGATAGTCGGGATCACCTTGCCCACCGACCCGAGTTTGCGGATCGCGTCCTTGCCCTGGAGCACGCAGGTGACCGGTGACATCTCGGTCTGTCCGAACACCGCGACGTTGAGCGCGTCCGGGAAGGTCTCCGCCATGGCCCGCAGCACCGTGTCCGACGCCGGCGCCGCTCCCCAGCTGATCACCTCGAGCGCCAGGTCCCGTTGCCGCACAGTCGGATCCGCGCAGATGACCTGCCACTGCGCCGGAACCAGGAACACCGATGTGGCGCGCTCGCGCTCCCAGGCGTCCAGGGTGTCGGTGGCGTTGAACGCGCCGAGCGGGTGGATCACCGTCTTGGTGCCGAGCATCAGGTTGGGCGCGATGCTGCCCAGGCCCGCGATGTGGAACATCGGCGCGGCGCAGAAGTACACGCTGTCCGGGCTGATCTGCAGCGCCTGGATGCAGGTCAGCGACTGGGCCAGCAGGTTCGAGTGCGACAGGATGGCGCCCTTGGGACTTCCGGTGGTTCCCGAGGTGTACATGATCAGTGCCGGGGTGTCTTCTGGGACGTCCGTGCCGGGGTGCGGGTCGCCCGGCTCGGCGATCAGCGATTCGTAGTCATCGCCGAGCACCACGGCCACATCAAGTCCCGGGGTGTTCTTGCGGACGGCCTCCATCAACGGCGCCAGCAGTTGATCGGTGATGACGCCCTTGGCTCCGCTGTCGGTGACGATGTAGCTGATCTCGGGGTCGGTGAGGCGGAAGTTAACCGGTACCGCGATGGCACCCAGGGCGTTGATCGCCAAGGTTGCCTCGATGTATTCGGTGTGGTTGAGCATCACGATCAGCACGCGATCGCCGAAGGAGATGCCGCGCCGGAACAATGCCCCGGCCAGGCGTTGCGAGCGATCGTGCAGTTGTTGCCAGGTGGTGTCGTTGCCGCGGCAGCGGAAGGCAACGGAGTCGGGACGCATTTCGGCGTGGGTCGCCACCTGATTCATCCAGTGGTTGCGGCGAGACCGCAGCGGCTGAGCGATCATTCGCCGAACACCGCCTTGCGCTTCTGCAGCATCGCGGCGGCGCCTTCGAAGAAGTCGGGGGAGCCCAGCAACTCCACCTGACCGGCCTTCTCGCGGGCCAGCGCGGCGTCGAGCGCTGCGAGGTTGGTGGCGTTGAGCGCACGCTTGGTCAATTCGATGGCGCGACGCGGTCCGTGGGCCAGCTTCTCGGCGGCCTCATTCACCCGGGCGTCCAACTCCGCCTCGCCGAGCACCGCGTTGATCAGCCCGGCATGGCGGGCGGCCGTCGCCGACAGGCGCTCCCCGAGCAGGGCCATCTCGTTGGCCACGGCCCGTCCGGCTGCCGCCGCGACCAGGGCGGTGGTGCCGCCGTCGGGCATCAGGCCGATGTTGGTGAACGAGAGCAGGAAGTAGGCGCTCTCGGCGGCGTAGATCAGATCCGCGGCCAGCGCAAGACCTACGCCGACGCCGGCGGCCGGACCGTTGATACGCGCGATCACCGGCACCGGGGTCTGCGCGACCGAGTTGACCAGCCGCGAGGCGCAGTCCATCACCTCCTCGGGGCTCACGCCGCCGGCCGTGGCCGACAGGTCGGCACCGGTGCAGAACGCCTTGCCTTCGCCGGTGATCACGATGGCCCGCACACCGGGGTCGTCGGCCGCGCCGGCGATGACGTCACCGAGGCCAGCCATGGTGGCGTAGTCGATCGCGTTGAGCCGGGCGGGGTTGGTAATCGTCACCCGCAATACCCGGCCGTCGCGGGTCGCGGTGAGTTTGGCGGAGCTGGCGTTCTCGGACACGGTCAGACCCGCCCTTCGATGAACCGGGATTGCAGCACGTCACTTCCTCCGTGGATGAAAACGTAAATTGTGGTTAACGTATGGGCGTCGGGTCCAACAGTCAACACGGGGGTGAAAATGGCCGCGTCCATGGCTGCGGGATCGGTCACTGCGGTGCAGCGCCGCCCCAAGGACCGCAAGGCACAGATCGTGCGCGCCGCGGCCCGTGCCTTCAGTGAACGCGGCTACCACGCGGTCGGGGTCGACGAGATCGCCGCCGAGGTCGGTATCTCCGGACCTGCGCTGTATCGGCACTTCGCCAACAAGTACGCGCTGCTGGTCGCGACCGCCCAGTACACGGCGGGGGTGCTGGTGACCGCCGCGCGATCCGCCGACGATCCGAGCCGGCCGGCGCCGGAGCGGTTGCGCGCGATCACCGCCGCGCTGATCGAGACCACGATCGGGACGCGACGTGAGGGCGCGTTCTACCGGTGGGAACGGCGCTACCTGCAGTTGCCGGATCGCAAGGACATCCGGGCCGGTTATGACGCGCTCAACGCCGCGATCGCCGAACCATTGGCGGCGCTGCGCCCAGAACTTCCCCAGGCCGACACCGCGATCCTGGCCGCCGCCGCCCTGAGCGTGATCGGCAGCATCTCCGCGCACCGAACCCGACTGCCGGTCGCCGCACTTGCGGAGCTGCTGGCGGAGCTGTGCTGGTCGGTGCTCACCGTCGAGCTGCCCCCGGCGCCGTCGGGTCCCGCGCCCCGACGGCCGGAGCGGGGGCTGCCCAGCACATCCAAGCGTGAACGGCTGCTCGCCGAGGCGATCCGCATGTTCGGCCAGCGCGGCTTCTACGAAGTCAGCATCGAGGAGATCGGCACCGCGGCCGGACTGAACGGCTCCAGCGCCTATCGCTACTACCCGAGCAAGGCGGCCTTGCTGGCCGTCGCCTTCCATCGGGCCAGCGCCCGAGTGCTGATGGCCATCACCGACTCCCTGGCCGAGTCGACCAGTGCGCGGCAGGCGGCCCTGCGCATCGCCGAGCGCTATACCGCGCTGGCGTTCGCCGCGCCCGAGCTGATCAACATCTATTTCGCCGAGTTCGCCAACCTGCCCGAACCCGACCGCGTTGAACTGCGCGGTCTGCAGCGGCAGAACGTCGACGAATGGGCTCACCTGGTGAGCCAGGTCGGCGCGGGCGACACCGAAGCGGTGTTCCGTGTCCACGCGGCGCTTGCTCTCGTCGTCGATATAGGACGCCTGGTTAACTTTGATGATCGAGACGAACAGCGGTCCCGGATCCATGCCTTGATGGCGGCCGTACTTTTCGGCACCGGCGGCCGGTGACTGCAGACCGCCACGCTGGCTACGATCGAGCGATGACTGCCGCACCGACAGGACAGCGCAATGCCGTCACCGCCGCGCGAGGGCTCGCCGGGCTGCTGCTGGGCGCCGGGGCAGGACATTTCGTCGTCCCGCAACCGTTCGACGCGATCGTCCCGCCGGAGTTGCCGGGCAGCGCCCGCACGTACACCTATCTGTCGGGAGTCGCCGAGCTGATCATCGGTGCCCTGCTGTTGTCGCCGCGCACCCGCCGCAGGGCCGGGCTGGCCGCGGCCGCTCTGTTCGTGGCGGTGTACCCGGCGAATATCCACTCGGTACGGTTGCTTTGGGCCAAACCCTGGCTGAGGGCGGGGGCGATCGCGCGCCTGCCGTTGCAGCTTCCGATGATCGTCGCGGCGTTGCGGGTGTGGCGCGCCGGTTAGTGGTGGCTTGATGAATGTGGTGGCCTAGATGGCCTACGTCAAGGCGTCCGAGCGCGAGGGACAGATCGTCGCGGCCGCGATGCGGGTACTGCGTGACGTCGGCGTGGCGGGCACGACATTGCGCGGGGTTGCCGCTGAAGCCGGGATTCCGTTGGGCACGTTGCACTATGTGTTTCCGTCCAAGGACCTGCTGCTGCGCGCGGTGATCGCCGCGGTCATGGACGACGTTGTGCACGCGGTGCGCGCCGATCTGCAGCTCGACCGGGGAGTGGCCCATGCGCTTCGGCAGGGTGTGACGAACTTCTGGAGCACGTTGGTGGAAAGCGACACCGGCCTGCAGATCATGCAATACGAGCTGGCCATGTACTCGGTGCGCAGCGAAGGCTCGGGTGGTCTGGCCCAGCTGCAATATGAGCGCTACACCGCGCTCGTCACCCAGTTCTGCGCCCAGGCCGCGCAGGCGGCGGGGGAGCGCTGCGCCGTCGATTTCGACAGCCTCGGGCGGCTCGCGCTCGCCCTGGTGGACGGCTTGATCGTGCAGTACGTGACGAGTCCGGACTCCGAGCGGGCACGGCGCGACCTCGACCGCGCCGTCGACATGGTTGTGCGATTCGCCGACCCGCAGCCCATCGGTGACCGCCCGCGCCACTCCGGCTGATTCCTGACGTGCGGCGACCGGTACGAATCCTTGACTCGGTCGGTTGTCCGACTTAAATTGTGAGGCGTGAAGTCGGACGACGCGGCGGTGGCCACCACGGTGGCCATAGTGGGTGCGGGGATGTCCGGATTGACGGCTGCCCGCGATCTGCATCGGGCCGGCGTCGACGTGCTCGTTCTCGAGGCCGCGGACCGGCTCGGCGGGCGGGCCATGACCGAGACGAGTTCGTTGGGGTCGCGAGTGGACCTCGGCGGTCAGTGGATCGGCCACGATCACCACCGAATCAAGGCGCTGGCTTCCGAATTGGGCGCCACGGAGTTTGCGATGCACACTCGGCCGTTGCCCATCGTGGTCGACGGGGAGCGCCGGCTACGCGCCGCTGGGCCGTCGATGTTGGTGACCCTTCTGGTTCTGGTCGGCGTCGAGGTCTGGTCCCGTATCGCCACGACGCAACGATGGAATGCCACGACGGTGCAGGCTTGGCTGCGTCGAGTGCCGGGGCGCGCTCGGCGGCTGCTCGAAGTGCTGGCGTACATCTCGTGGACCGCTGACCTTGATCGCTGCTCCATTCACGCGATGGCGCAGAGCATCCGCCAGCAGGGCGGGCTGCGAACCATGTTGGCGACGGCCCGGGGGGCTCAGGAGTCCCTGGTCGTCGAAGGGATCGGCTCGCTGATCGATGGCCTTGCCGTCGAACTCGGTTCGCGGGTGCTCCCGGGGCGCCGGGTCACCTCGCTCGTGCACAGCGGTGATGGCGTCACCGTCGGAACGACCGCGGGTGACATCCGTGCCGCGAAAGTCATTGTGACGGTTCCGCCGCCGCTCACCGGACGAATCACCTACGACCCGCCGCTCCCGCCCGACCGTGCCGCATTGGCGTCCGATACCTATATGGGTTCGGTGTACAAGGGCGTGGCGGTCTATCCGAGCCCGTTCTGGAGAGACCGCGCCGGCGGCGAGTTCCTGGTCCTGGATAAACCCGGGCGGGCGGTGTTCGACACCGGCGCGCCGGGCGGTCCCGGCCACCTGTGCGTGCTCGTCGGGGGACCGGAGGCGCGCGAGCTCGACCGCCTCGATGCCGTCGAGCGGCGCAACGCGGTGCTCGGTGCACTGGCCCGCTACCTCGGACCCGACGTTCTGGAACCGGAAAGCTGGCACGAAAAGTCCTGGCACCGAGACGAATACGTCGGTGGCGGCTACATCGCACTGGCCCTGCCCGGGACCACCGACGGTATCCCGCCTATCGAGTGCACTCCGACCGGCGACATTCACTGGGCGGGTACCGAGACGGCACGCGACCACGCCGGTTACCTCGAGGGTGCCATCGAATCGGGAACCCGGGTGGCGCGTGAGGTGATCGAGGCGTTGTCGGATTCCCTGTAACGCTCTGCGAGATCAGATCTGGCGTTGTCCGTAGCGGCGACGGAATTTCTCGACCTGCCCGGCGGAATCGACGATCCGGCTGTTGCCAGTCCAAAACGGATGCGACGCCGCGCTGATCTCCACGATCACCAGCGGATAGCTGCGAGGGCCAACCGGGGTGGGCCACTCGATGGTGCGGTCGCTGGTCACGGTGGAGCGGGTCAGGAACGCCTGGCCGGTGGTGGCGTCCTGGAAGACGACGGGGCGGTAGTCGGGGTGGATGCCGGGTTTCATCGCTGGTCTCCGTCTTGAGTGCGGTACAGGGAAATATCTGCAGTGGCCGTGGGGGTTTCGTCGCACGGTTCCTGGTGGTGATCGCCGAACGGGTCGGGGTAGCCGGCCCACTGGTTCGGGCTGCGTAACTCATCGTCGGTGAGCAGTGCGCCCGACAGGGCCTCGCGGATCTGCTCGGGTCGGGCGCCACAGACCAGAACCACCAGCGAGGTGTGCCGATCGCCGTAACGGTGGTCCCAGATCAGATCCGCGAACGCGTGGCGCTCCGGGGAGACGCGGGCGGCCTCCTCGGCCGTCATCGCGGCCAGCCACTTGCCCACCGCGCAGGTGTGCAACCCGCCACCCGCCGACTCCAGCCAGATCGCTCGCTCGCTCCGGTTGGCCAACCACAGCCGCCCGCGAGCCCGGATCACTCCGTCGAGTAGGGCATCAAGGGCCGCGTGCAGGCGTTGCGGATGAAACGGTCGGCGGGCGTGGAATTCGATCAGCTCAACCGGGCCCTCGGCCCGTAGCGGCGGTTGACCGGCCAGCAGCGGGGCGTGTGGATCATCGCCGCGACCGCGGCGCGCGCCGTCATCGAGATGGGTCAGCGCCTGTTCAAGGCGATCGGTTCCGGCGGTGATGCGCGCCAGCGGAGCCAACCGGCGCAGTATCGCCAGAGCCGTCGGGTCCGGGGCGTAAACCACCAGGGCATCGGCGGACTCAGCCTGGCCGACCACCACCTGCGCGATGGTACGGCCGTCGTCGAGTTCGTCGTCGCCGAGCGCTTGCGGCAGCCACGCGGTGGCATCGAGACAGGTGACGACCGCGGCGACCGCCACATCGCGGCCGGCCGGTCCGTCGATGTATCCCGGTCCCACGCGGACCCGCACGTTGCGGATCGCCCAGCAGATGGGCTGCGGCTCCAACCAATTGGGCAGCTGAACGACGATGCGTTCAACGCCGGCCCGCCGGTGCAGTCGGCGCAACAGGACCAGTAGGTCGTTGCGCAGGGTGCAGGACACGCAGCCGTGCGCCAGCTCCAGGGCCAACGTCGTGGCAACCGCTGTCGTGCTGGTGGTTTCCCGCACCACCACGTGACCGTCCAGGCCGTAGGCGACGGTCACCGTGCCCGCCTTGGCCTGCAAGGCTTTGGTCGCTGCGTCGGTGCCGTACTGCCCGGCCACCAGGATCACCGGAGTCCGCATCATCCTCCTATTGAAAATCATTGTCATTAAGACCGTCCCTACGGTAGCCTCCAGCGCGTCGCTTGTCGACAATCATTGTCAATAAGGGTTGAAGGAGAGCTCCGTTGTCTGCACGCTGCCAAGTCACCGGCCGGGTGCCCGGATTCGGGAATGCGGTGTCGCACTCGCATCGCCGCACCCGTCGTCGCTGGTCGCCGAACATCCAGGTCAGGACCTACTACCTGCCCTCGCAAGACCGCCGGATCCGGCTACGGGTCAGCGCGAAGGGCATCAAGGTCATCGACCGGGACGGCATCGAGGCCGTGGTGGCCCGGTTGCGGCGCGAAGGGCAGCGGATCTGATGGCGCGCACCGACATTCGTCCCATCGTCAAACTGCGCTCCACCGCGGGCACCGGCTACACCTACGTCACCCGCAAGAACCGGCGCAACGACCCCGACCGCCTGGTGCTGCGCAAGTACGACCCCGTGGTCCGTCGCCATGTCGACTTTCGGGAGGAGCGCTGAGCCATGGCCAAGAAATCCAAGATCGTGAAGAACGAGCAGCGCCGAGTGCTGGTGGCCCGCTACGCCGAGCGGCGCGCTGAGCTCAAGGAGATCATTCGTTCGACGTCGAGCAGCCCGCAGCAGCGACTGGCCGCCCAGCGCGCGCTGGCGCGCCACCCGCGCGATGCCAGCCCGGTCCGGCTGCGCAACCGAGACAGCGCCGACGGGCGCCCCCGCGGCTACCTGCGCAAGTTCGGACTCTCGCGCGTGCGCGTGCGCAAGCTCGCGCACGAGGGCCACCTGCCTGGCGTCCGGAAAGCGAGCTGGTAGATGGCGATCAAACCCAAAGATTCGCGGCGTCTTTCACGGAGCGCGCCCAGATCGGCCAAGCCGAACCTGCTCGCCAAACTGGGCCTGATGGCCGTCGACTACAAAGACACCGCCACGCTGCGCATCTTCCTCTCTCCGCGCGGCAAGATCCGCTCACGTGCCGTCACCGGCCTCACCGTTCGTCAACAACGCCAGGTCGCCAGCGCCATCAAGAACGCCCGGGAAATGGCGTTGCTGCCGTATCCGGGGCCCACGGTCGAGGGCTAAGGACGCTGGGCCGGATCACGCCGGCAGCTGTTTGGTGGGTCGGTCGTGGACCACGATCGGCCACCAGAACCAGCGACCGGCCAGGGTCGCGACGGCCGGGATGACCAGGGACCTGATGAGCAGCGTGTCCAGCAACAGCCCCAGGCCGACAGCAGTGCCGGTCTGGGCGATGTTGTGCGCATAGCCGGCCAGCATGGCGAACATGGTGAACCCGAACACCAACCCGGCGGTGGTGACCACCCCGCCGGTGTTGACCATGGCGCGGATGATGCCGGTCTTGATGCCGGCCCTGATCTCCTCTTTGAACCGGGCGACCAGCAGCATGTTGTAGTCGGCGCCCACCGCGACCAGAAACACGAAGGAGACCGGGGCCACCGACCAGTGCAGCGGGTTGCCGATGAGGTCCTGCCAGACGAACGCGGTCAAACCCAGCGCCGCCAGATAGGACAGGGCTACCGTTCCGATCACCGCGATCGCGGCGACCAGACTGCGGAGCAGGATCAGGATCACGCAGAACACGAACGCGAACGCGGCTACCGCACTGGTGATGAAGTCTTCCCGCGCGAAGGCCTCGATATTGAGCAGGGTGCCGCCGGGGCCACCGAGGCTTACCGTGCTGCCGGCCAGCGATGTGCCTTTGATCGCTTGCAGTGCGGTCGGGATGACGTTGGCGCTGACATCCATCGCTTCGCGGCTGAACCCCTCCATCTCGGGGGTGACGACCATGCGAGTCATCATGCCGTCGGGGGAGAAGAAGTAGGGCATCGCATTCTTGAACAGCGGATTGTCGAAGGCCTGACTGGGCAGGAAGAACGAACCGTTGGGGTCGCCTCCGGAAAAGCTCTGGCTGAGTTCCTCGGTGAACGTGGTGATTTCGGCGATCTGGGGAACCAATGTCTGCAGGGTGGCGCGCACCGGTTCGGTCGCGGCATTGACCTGGGCTGCGAAGCCTTTCAGGCTGTCGAGCTGTGCGGACAGCTCGGGCAGGGTGCGGGCGACGGAGTGGGTTCCGCCGGCCAGTCGGTCCACCAGTCCGTCGAAACGATGAAGGTCTTCGAAGAGAGAGAAGCTGGTGAGTGCCGCCCGGCACGGTTCGTTGTCCCGGCAGTTGGGGATGGAATCGATGAACATGCGGGCGGGCGCGGTGGCGTCGCGCAGCGAATCCATCTTCGTCACGACGCCGCTCAGGGCGGCCTGGAGTTCGGTTGTGCTGCCGTTGATCTCATCGCTGCCGGCGCGCCCGCTGTGCAGGGCCTGCTCAATCCCGGCGATGGTGAGTTGGAGTCGTCCCACCTCGCCGTTGAGGATCAGCAGGTCGTCAGCGCGTTGGCTGAGCACATCGGTCATCTGCGTCAGTCGTTGACCGAGGTAGCCGGCCTGGGAGGTCAGCGTGCCCTGCTGCAACGGCGCGCCCAGCGGGCGGGTGATGCCTTGAACGTTGGAGATTCCGGGAATCGCCAGCACCGCGTTGGCCAGCTTGGCCAGGGCGATCATGTCCGACGGATTGCGCATGTCGTGATCGGCTTCGACCAGGAAGACGCTGGGAGACATGATGTTGGGCGGAAGGTGGCGGTCGGCCGCGGCGATGCCCAGGTTGGCCGGTGAGTTGCCGGGCTGGGCGATGCGTTCGTTGTAGCTGGGATGAAACGTCGGCAGCACCAGCAGGGCCAGGCTCAGCACCGCCAGCGAGCCCACCAGGACCGGGCCTGGCCAGCGCACCACGTAGGTGGCGATCCGCCGCCAGCGACGCAGCGACTTTCGATCGCGGCCTTTGTGCGGCTCGAAGAACCCCAACCGGCTGCCGAGCGCGAGGATGGCCGGCCCCAGCGTCAGCGCCGCGGCGAGGGTGATGACGACCGCGATGGTGCACGGCAACCCGGAGGTGCTGAAGATCGCCAGTCGGGTGAATGTCATGCATGCTGTTGCCCCGGCGATGGTCAGGCCCGAGGCGATGATGATGTGTTGCACACCGCGTAGCGCCGCGTAGTACGCGGAGGTCGGGTCGGCCCCGGCCCGGCGTGCCTCTTGGTAGCGACCCAAGAGAAAGATGCCGTAGTCGATTCCGGCTCCCAGGACCATGACTGCCATCAGTGCTGAGGCGAAGATGGAGACACCGATGACGTGGTGGCTGCCCAGCAGCGCGACCACCGGCCGGCCGACGCCGAGTCCGGCTCCGGCGACCAGCATCGGCATCGCCACCGTGATCGGTGAGCGGTAGACCCAGAACAGAATCGCGCCGACGAGCGCGCCGCAGGCGATCAGCAGCAGCAGGTCGAGTCGTTGATCGAGACCAGTTCGTCGTTGACGACCGCTGAGGGCCCGGTCAAGTGTGCGGTGATCCCCGGAGGGGGCGCGGTGGTGGCGATGATGTCGCGAACGGCCTGGGTTGAGGACATCGCCAGCGCGGTGCCCATGTTGCCGCTCAGATTGAGCAAGACGTAGGCGGCATGGCCGTCGGCGCTCTCGTTCGCCGAGGCGAACTGGGGATCGGACCAGAGGTCCATTGCCGAGTTGACGTGCGCGGTGTCGGCGGTGATCCGATCCAGCAAGGTCGAGTAGTAGCGGTGGGCATCGGGGCCAAGGGGTTCGTCGCCTTCGAGCAGTAGGTAGACGAAGTTGTTGGTGCCGGCGCCACCGAAGTGCTCGCCCAGCTTCACGATGGCCTGCACCGAGGCGGCGTCGTCGGGCAGAAACGATTTCGCGTGCTCGGTGATGACCGTTTCTAATTGCGGGACGGCGAGATTGAGCGCGCCGGCGGCGCCCACCCACAGCACGATGATGGGCACTGCGAACCGATAGAGCAGCCGGGCGATCAGGGGCCGGCGGTCCGGCGCCCTCATGCGACAGGCTCCTTGCATGCCACCGCCGACGACATGGACGATTGCTCATCGCGTACCTGCCCGTCGATGACGACGCGACAGGACAACGGTTCGTTCTCGGATTGCGCCATCACCCCGGTGGGCACGGTGATGCGCTGGGTGCGCAGGGTGGTCTGCCAGGGCAGGGTCGCCGATACCTGGCGCACCGAGCCGTCGACGTCGAGATAGGACGCGAATACCGGGGTGCCTGCCGGACCGTCCACGCGGTATTCGACGACCTTCTCGTTGAGTCGTCCGACCGCCGGAGGGCGCGGCGAGTGGCCGACCGCTGGGTCGGGGATGTCGCTGAGCCTCAGATGGGCGATGAACATCCCAGTGGCGCCTAGCGTTGCTGCCACGACCAGATACACCCAGGCGGAGCGCATCTCACACGGCACCGTCGGTGAAGGTGATGCGCACGGAGACCGGCGTGCTCGCCAGCGCGCGAAACGTGGCCACCGCTAGGCCTGCGAAGGCGGGGCGGGACGCGAAGGTGCGTGCGCGGGTCGTCACGTCGTCGTCGGGTTGGAACCGTGCGAGTCCGCTGCGCCATTGCTTGCCCTGGCGTATGCGGACTTGTGGATTGGCGGTGATGTTGGCTCCCCACCCCGAGCGTGACCCGTGCTGGGAGATCACCCAGGCGCCACTGTCGTCGAAGCAGGCGGCGACCGGAACGTGCCGTGTCTTTCCTGTCTTGCGGCCGATGGTCTGTAGTTCGGTGGCCAGGGTGGTGCTGATGCCCACGCGGGCCAGTGCCGATACCAGGGGGTTGGCGATGTAGCGCCCCACTCGTCGTTCGGCGCGGAACTTGCGTAGGGCTTGCTCGGCGCTTCGTGTCATGGCTGACTCCCCATCCCCCCTGCGCCGATGAACCAGCTCGGCGACCGCGGTATACCAATTGGTCTACTCGTGTGCTGCGAGGCTAGTAGACTGATCGGTATACCGCAAACAGTCGGAGTCGGGAAAGGTGATGGTGATGGCGGCGCGTGACCGGCTCATCAACAGTGCAATCGCGCTACTGCAGCGCAAAGGTGTTGCAGGTACCGGGATTTCCGAACTGCTGGCGCATAGCGGGATCGCGCGACGCTCGGTATATCTCAATTTTCCCGGTGGCAAAGCCGAACTTGTCGCCAATGCGGCCAGAACCGCTGGTCGGACTACCTCTGACATGATCCGGCGGTTGCTGGTCGAGGCGGATGCGGTGACGGCCGTCGAGGCGTTCATTGCGGTGTGGAAGGAAGCCTTGATCGGCAGCGAGTTTCGTGCGGGCTGTCCTATTGTGGCCGCAGCGTTGGGACGCTCCGAAGCGCCCGATGCGGCCGATGTCGCCGGCGCGGTGTTCGCCGACTGGGAGCGCCTACTGGCCGATCGGCTGGAAGAGGCCGATGTCGCGCCCGCGACCGCGCAGCAGCTGGCCACCACCACCATCGCTGCGGTTGAAGGTGCGGTGATCATGTCGCTGGCCGCCAAATCGGCGGCGCCGTTGCTGCGGACCGGGCAGCTGCTCAAGGAGCTTGTCGCGCAGCACACCCGGCCCTAGCGGTCGGTGGCCCTCAGCCGATGTGGAACACGACCTCCAGGGCCAGGAATCCGAAGACGAGCAGTCCGAGGATTCCGGCGAGCACCGGAAGAGCAAGCATTGGATCTTTCATGGATCGAGACGTTATACAGCCGCCTGTTGTAGAAAACGGAAAAGTGTTGCCGATCACGTCATCTCGGGACTTTGGTCTGTGACCGCGGTCACCGGTGTGGACAGCGGGCTCAGGTGTAGGCGACGCGAACCCGGTGAATGTGGCCCTCGAACGGAAACGGTGCGCGCTCCCGGTAGTCCAGGGATACCGGCGAGCCCAGGCAGGTGCCGATGTCGAGGCAGTCGTTGGCGGTGAACAACAACGGTGCGCTGACGGGCACCTGGCCCTCGGCAACGATGTCGCCGTTGACGTCCACGGTGATGTCGAGCGGTCCGGCCGGGCGCGGCTCCGCATACTGCGTGGTCACGGTGATGGTGGCGCGTCCGGGTGGCACCTTAGTCGCTGAACGAATCTTGCTGCGCGACAAGATGAACAGGTTGTACTCGTAGCAGAGATGACCGTCGTCGAAGTAGCACGTCAGGCCGCCGGCGCCGGCCCCGAGGGCATACAACACTCCGTTCGCGTCGGCCGGGACGTCGGCATCGATGGTGACCACGTTGTTCTTGTTGCCAAGCGCGGGCGCGCAGAATTCGGGCATCCGCACGGTATCGCCGGTGAAGTCCCACTCGGTGTAGGGCGGGGCGATGCGCAGCTCGGGGTGATAGACGGGCACCCACAGGCCACCGCCGATGGGCAGAACGGCATTGCGGGCCGCCTCGACCATGAACACCTCGCGCAGCTGGGCGAGTTTGTCGGGCAGCTGTGCGGCCAGATCGCGGGCCTGTGTCCAGTCCTCGTCGAGGTTGTAGAGCTCCCACACGTCGGCGTCGGGGGTCCAGGTGGCGATCCCGGGCGGCTGGCCGGGCACCCACGGCAGCCGGAGACCGCGGGCCGATGCCATCCATCCGTCGTGGTAGATCGCGCGACTGCCCATGATCTCGAAGTACTGGGTCTTCTTGCCGCCGGGGGCATTCCGGTCGGCCAGCGTGCGCGCGAAGCTGGCCCCGGCCAACGGCAGCTGTGGTTGTCCGTGCACCGTCTGGGGTGCCTCGATCCCGACGACTTCGTAGATGGTCGGTACCACGTCGTTGCAGTGCAGGAAAACGTCCCGCGGCGCCGGGTCCGCGGCGATCTTGGCCGGCCAGCGCACCACCATCGGGTTGCGGGTGCCGCCCAGGTGCGACGCCAGCAGTTTCATGCCCTTGTACGGGGTGGATCCGGCCCAGGCCCACCCCGCGTGGTACTGGTTATCGACCAGGGGAGATCCCAACACGTCCAGGCCGCCGAGTGCGTCGAGGGCATCGATGTGCTGACGCACGGTGGTGGGGATCCCGTTCTGGGCCAACAGTTCCGAGATGGTGCCGTTCTGGCCCTCGCCGGAGGAGCCGTTGTCGCCCCAGATGTAGAAGAACAGCGTGTTGTCGGCGTAGCCGAGGGTTTCCAGCTCGTCGGCGATCCGGCCGACCTGGACGTCGACGTGCTCGGCGTAACCGGCGGCAACCTCCATCAGTCGGCGTTGGAACGGCTTCTCGTCCTCGGGGATGTCGTCCCAGGCGGTCAGGGTCTCGTCGCGTTCGGTGAGCGAACAGTCCTGGGGAATCCACCCTTTGGTCTTGGCCCGTTCGAACACCCGCTGGCGATAGGCGTCCCAGCCGTCGTCGAACTTACCGGCGTACTTGTCGGCCCATTCCTTCATGATGTGGTGCGGGCCGTGCAGGCAGCCGCTGGCCCAATACATGAAGAACGGCTTGTCGGCGTTGAAGGCCTTGTGCCGCCGTAGCCAGGAGATGGCGTCGTCGGCCAGGTCCTCGGACAGGTGATAGCCCTCTTCGGGTGTCCTCGGCGGGGCCACCACGGTGGTGTTGCGCACCAGGTTGGGCTCGTACTGGGATGCTTCGCCGGCCAAGAATCCGTAGAAGTATTCGAAACCCAGACCGGTGGGCCAGTTTTCGAACGGTCCGGCGGCGGTGGTCTGCTCTGCGGGGGTGTTGTGCCACTTCCCGAACGCCGACGTGGCGTAACCGTACTGCTTGAGCACCTCGGCTGCCGTGGCGCTCGATGACGGAATCTTGCCGGCGTAGCCGTCCCAGTCATTGGCCAACTCGGCGATCTGTCCGTTGCCGATCTCGTGGTGATTGCGGCCGGTGAGCAACGACGCCCGAGTGGGTGAGCACATGGCTGTGGTGTGAAACCGGTTGTAGGACACGCCTTGCCCGCAGATCCGGTCGAGGGTCGCGGTGGTCACCTCGCCGCCGAACGTCGACGGTAGGCCGGGGCCGGCGTCGTCGATGAGGACGATGACGACATTGGGTGCATCGTCGTGCAGTCGCCGGGGGACCGGCCGCGGACTGTAGGTCGATTCCTGCAGGGTCCGGCCCGCGACACTGCCGGACCCGACCGGCGGGAACGGCAGCACCGCGCCGTTGGGCAACACCGGAGCCACTATCTGATCGCCCAACGCCGGTCTCCTTACCTCGGGTGCATCGTCTGCTGCGTCGGACACATCGTCGTATGCCGCCGGCCGTTCAGCTACTCGAGCCGCCTTGTGGCGGGTCGGGCGCCAGGCTGCCGTCCGGGGCGATGTGGGCGAAGATCTGCTGGAGCAGCGTCAAGATGTGCGGGTCATCGACGGTGTAGATGTGGTGGCGCCCGTCACGGCGGGCATTGATCAGCCCGGCCAGTCGCAGCTTGGTCAAGTGCTGGCTCATGGTGGCGACATTGACGCCCGCTCGCCGCGCCAGGGTTGTCACGTCGTAGGCATCCTGGGCGGCCAGCCACATCACGTGCAGGCGCGCCGGACTGCTGAGCAGCGCGAACGTGCTCGCGGCGGAGGCCAGTTGGGGTTGGGTGGGTTCATCGGGCCGGTTGCCTGAACTGATTTCTTCGGGCAGCCGTTCTTCATCTTTAGCCATGGCGGCATTCATTTTGTCTCAACTCCCATGACGGGATTCGCCGAACGACACATTCATATAGTTGCGCAATCGCCAAAGTATCGCCAGAATTGGGCAGTTCACGCGGCGTGTTGGCCGCCCGGCGGGTGCAACCCAAGCCCGCTGTCAGACCACAGGATTGGTTGCTGCCGAATTGATTCCGACATCGTTGCTGCTGCGCCCGGCCACCCTGGGAATCCGTGCGGCCTCAGCCGTCGTCGGCGCGGCCGCTCGCAGTGCATCGGCCACCACCGAGGCGGTGGGGGCCATTACCTCGGCCGGACTGCAGGTCGCCGCGCTACCGATTCGTGAAGCCACGCGGGTGCTGTCCGGCGAATCCACCACGGCGACGCTGACGCGCAGGTGCTGGCGCGGGGAGAACCGCGCCTGGATCGAGGTCCGTGGCTTGAGCGAATCCGCCGACCTCGGGCAGCGGGTGCTCGACGCGCTCGTCGCCGAGCCCGGTGTGGTGTCGGCGCGGCTGAACCGCCCGTTGTCGCGGGTCGTGGTGGAGCTCGCCGTCGACGACGAGCAGGTATCACTGAATGACCTGTGCCGCCTGATCGCCGGGGTCGAACGCGGCTACCGCCGC
This sequence comes from Mycobacterium sp. SMC-14, assembly GCF_046250075.1. Taxonomy (NCBI): domain Bacteria; kingdom Bacillati; phylum Actinomycetota; class Actinomycetes; order Mycobacteriales; family Mycobacteriaceae; genus Mycobacterium; species Mycobacterium sp. SMC-14. The sequence continues at coordinate 918,415 of NZ_CP176429.1, forward strand.
GCCGAGGGCACGCCAGCTCCGAGCGGCGCAGCACCGGCCACCGTCTTGCCCGGCGACGGGTTGTTGCTGATGGCCCGGGGTGTGATGGTCGGCGTCAACGCCGCCGGGCTGGCCATCGCGGTCGCCGGGCGCGCGCTGCGGCTGCCGCAGGCGCCGATCACCGTCGACGCCGTCGCGGCGCTGGCGAACTACCAGCCGTGGCTGCGCCAGCAACTGGCCGAGCGAATCGGCCGGGGTCCGGCGGACACAGTGCTGTCGCTGATCTCCACCGGAGCTCGCATCGCCACCTTGTCGCCGGCCACGCTGGCAGTGGACTTGGCGTTGCAAGGCGTCAAGGCCGCCGAATCTGCGGCCGCGGCGCAGGCCTGGATCCGCCACGAGCCGCACCTGGCCCGGCACGCCGACCAGGCGCAGGTACACGTGTCGTCGCGGCCGGTGCCCCTGCCGGAGGGGGCGATCGACCGGCACGGCAGGCGGGCGGGCTACGTCCAGCTGTTCGGGGCCGGCCTGGTGGGAGTGCTGACCCGCAATGTCACCACCGCCGCCACCGCGGCCGTGGTCGCCGGCCCGAAAGCCATGCGCACTACGACGGAATCCTTCGCGGCCACCCTGAGCCGGTCGTTGGTCGAGCAGCACTCGGCGCTGCCGTTGCGCCCGGAGGGTGTGCGCCGACTCGATCGTGTCGACGCCGTTCTCATCGATCCGCGGTTGCTCTGCACCGCGAATGCACGCCACCCACTGGCCGCGGCGCTGCTGGCCGAGGCGCGGGCGTCCGGGGCGGAACTGGTCACCCTCGACGTCGAGGCCCTGGGGGAACTGCGTCCCGCGTTCGACGAACTGGCGCCGGTCGAGATCGCCGCCGACGACGAACAACTCGACGACGCATTGGCCGCCGCGTTGACGGCACGGCAGCAAGACGGCCGCACCGTTGCGGTGCTGACGTCGACCGGCGCGCAGGCACTCGCCAGCGCCGACGTGGGCCTGGGGATCCTGCCCGACGACGCGGAGACGGCGCCGCCGTGGGAAGCGGATCTGCTGCTGGCCGATCTGGCCGGTGCCTGGCGGGTGCTGCATGCCATACCGGCGGCGCGCGCGGCCGCCCAGCGCGGCATCTCCCTGTCCACCGGCGCCTCGACCATCGGTGCACTGCTGATGGTTCCTGGTGTCACGGGTGGGCGCGGCCCCGGGCCGGTCACCGCCGGGGCGGCCTCCGGACTGCTCTCCGGATATCTGCTGGCTCGCCAGGTGGCTCGGACGCCGGCGCCGCGACCCGCACCGGCTTACGAGTGGCATGCGATGTCGCTCGAGGAGGTCCGCGCGATCCTGCCGGTTCCCGACGCCGCCTGCGCCGCCGCCGAACTCGACGCCGCGCCGCCGCACATGGCGTGGCAGTTCATTAAGGCGGTGCGCGCCGAACTGTCCGATCCGCTGATGCCGGTGCTGGCGCTCAGCTCTGTGGCCACCGCCATGCTGGGGTCGCCGGTGGATGCCTTGATGGTCAGCACGGTGCTGATCGGCAACTGCATGCTCGCGGCAGCCCAGCAGCTGCAGGCCGAGAACCGGCTGAACCGGCTGCTGGCCCAACAGACTCCGCCGGCACGCACCGTCGAGCCGGGCACCGACCGCTATGCCGAGATCGTCGCGGACCGCCTGATCCCCGGCACTGTGATCGAGGTCCGCAGTAACGAGGTGGTGCCCGCCGACGCGCGGCTGATCGAGGCCACCGACCTCGAAGTCGACGAATCCTCGCTCACCGGTGAATCACTGTCGGTGGACAAGCAGACCGCATCGACGCCGGGTGCCGAACTCGCCGAACGGCGCTGCATGCTCTACGCCGGCACGACGGTTGTCGCCGGCACGGCACGGGCCGTGGTCACCGCCGTCGGCGCCGACACTCAGGCCCGTCGTGCCGCCGAACTGGCCGCCGGGGATCTGCCGGTGGTCGGCCTGCAGCACCAGCTCAGTCAGCTGATGAGCCGTGCCTTCCCGGCCAGCGCCGGCGGCGGCCTGATGGTGGGTCTGCTGGGGATGCTGCGCGGCGGTGGGCTGCGCCTGGCCCTGGGCAACGCGATCGCGGTCGCGGTCGCCGCGGTGCCCGAGGGCATGCCGCTGATGGCGACCCTGGCCCAACATGCCTCGGCTCAACGCCTGACCGATTCCGGTGCGCTGGTGCGTATTCCCCGCTCGGTGGAGGCCCTGGGCCGAGTCGAGGTGGTCTGCTTCGACAAGACCGGAACGCTGAGCGAGAACCGGCTGCGGGTCACCCGGGTGTACCCGGTCTCCGGCCACGCGCACGACGACGTGCTGCGGTGCGCGGCCAACGCCGCGCCGGCCCCCGAGGGCGACCCCCACGCGCATGCCACCGACCAGGCCGTCACCGAGGCGGCCGCCGGAATATCCGATGGCGGGGCACCGCTGTGGACCACCCCGGACGCGCACCTGCCGTTCCGCTCCGGCCGGGCGTTCTCGGCATCGGTGTTGGACAGGGACCTGATGATCAAGGGGGCTCCGGAAGTCGTGCTGGCCGCCTGCACCGGCCTCGGCCCGGACAGCGACGCGCCGGTCGCTGAACTGGCGGCCGGTGGGCTGCGAGTGATCGCGGTGGCGCAACGTCGGCTCACTGCCGCTCAGGTGAAGGCCCTCGCCGACGACCCGGACACCCTCGCCGGGTTGTGCCAGGACGGGCTGACCCTCACCGGGTATCTCGGTATCTCCGACACTCCGCGTGCCGAAGCACCACAGCTGCTCGCCGACCTGGCGGAGCGCGGCGTCGGGATCCGGCTGATCACCGGTGATCACCCCGTCACCGCCACGGCGATCGCCGCGGAGCTGGGGGTGCCGGTCACCGCCGAGCAAGTCATCACCGGGGCCCAGTGGAACGCGCTGTCGCGCAAGGATCAGGAACAAGCGGTGGGAGAGCGGGTGATCTTCGCCCGGATGTCCCCCGAGAACAAGGTGCAGGTCGTGCAGACCCTCGAACGCAGCGGACGGGTGTGCGCCATGGTCGGAGACGGCGCCAACGACGCGGCGGCGATCCGGGCCGCCAGCGTGGGTCTGGGTGTGGTCGCGCGCGGCAGCGATTCGGCGCACCTCACCGCCGACATCGTGTTGACCGACGGGCGCATCGGCGCCCTGACCGATGCCATCGACGAGGGCCAGCGACTGTGGCGCGGCGTGCAGCTGGCGGTGACCGGTCTGCTCGGCGGCAACGTCGGCGAGGTGATCTTCGGCGTCATCGGCACCGCGCTGTCCGGGACCTCGCCGCTGAACAACCGCCAGCTGCTGCTGATGAACATGCTGACCGACGCGCTGCCGGCCACCGCGGTCGCGGTGAGCACCCCCGCCGGCTCCTCGCATCGGGTGGTGCAGGGCATCGACGAACGCAGCCTGATGCGCGCCGTCGCGGTCCGCGGGGCGATCACCGGGGCCGCGGCCAGCGCCGCGTGGGGGATGGCCCGCCTTTCTGTTGTACCGGGCGCCCGCCAGCGCGCCGCCACCGTCGCGTTGATCACGCTGGTCACCACCGAGCTGGCCCAGACCCTGGTCGACTCCCACGCGCCGTTGGTGTTGCTCACCGCCGCCGGTTCGTTCGCGGCGTTCGCGGCGATGATCAGCCTGCCCGGAATCAGTCAGCTGCTGGGTTGCGTCCCGGTGGGACCGCTGGGCTGGTCGCAGGCCCTGGGCGCCACCGGCGCCGCGGTTCTGGCGATCGCCGCGGCGCCGCACGTGCTGCCGGCCGGGCGGCGCGAGTCATCGGAGGCCGGCGCCGACACCGCGTCCGGGCCGCTGGCCACGGTGAAAGCGATGGGCGGGGCCCCCGACGGCCGGCCGCGCCGAACGCTAGCCCGCACAGGCTTCAACCATCACCCGGCACAGCTGGAGAACTCTTCGACGGCCTGAATGCCCCGATGGGCGTCAATCGTCTTCGGAGACCGGTCGATTCAATTCGCTGAGAAGGTCGTTCGCGCTGCCGCTGCGGCTCACGCCGAGCCGCTGGGCCCGGGCATCGAGCTCGAGGTGGGCATATTCGGGGGTATAGCCGCGGGCGATCAACACCCCGATCGCCTGATCGATCAGCGAGGTCGCTGCGAGCCCCCCGGGTGTCGCCCCGGCTAGGGGTGGGGTGCGGTGCTGATCGAGTACGAACTCGGCCAGCGCGCGGCCGGTCAGCCAAGCGAGGTCGGCGGCCAGGTCGACGAAGGCGCCGGGGTGGCCGGCGTAGAGAATCAGGACTGCGTGCCGCGCGGCGCTGTCGTCGGACCCGTCTGGAGGCATCGGCAGGCACAGCGAGGCGACGATGTCGCCAAGCTCGGTGCCTTCCTCGAGCACGGTGAAGCGGGATTGACGGCCCAAGACGGTGACCAGCATCGTGAGTCCCAGATAGGACCCCACCGCGAGTCTGGCGTTGTTCGCCAACTGCCGCAGGGTGTCGGTGAGGTCGAGGTCAGGGTCGTCGAGGATTTCGGTCAGGGCAGCGAGATCGGCAGCCAGCGCCGCGGTGATGTCCAAAAGGGTAGTGCTCCCCAGTGACGCCCCGAACGCCGATCCTTGGATCCAAGCCGAGTGCCGCAGGTCGCGGCTCCGCGGGCGCAACATCCGACCGCGGATCAGGGATCCGGGTCTATCAGTGCCGCTCTACCCAACGCTACTCGCGCATCAAGGCCCGGTGTGGCGAGCACGAGCGCGGCGAACCGCCTCATCGACGATGCTTCGTGCAACCACTGCCAGTTTGATGTTCTCGGTCTGGCTGATCCGGCGCAGCCGGTCGAACGCCTCTTCTGCGGTCCCTCCGGAACGGGCTCGCAGGATACCGATGGCCTGGTCGATGACCGGTCGGCTGGACAGTGCTGTCTGCAACTGCGCGGTCAACGCCCGGGCATGGGTGAGCACGTGCGCGTTGTGGACCGCTACGGCGGCGGGAACCGCGAACAGTTCCCCGAGTTCGGCGGCGCGTTCGGTGAAGGCATCCTTGCGGTGTGCGTAGACGTTGATGGCACCTACCACCTGCCCGGGCAGCAGCAGCGGTAGCGACAACACGCTGTGTACGCCGAGACGTCCCACCCGCGGTCCGAAGCGCGGCCAGAGCTTGTCGCCGCCCAATGACCCGGACCGCACGGTGCGCCGTTCCAGCGCCGCGGTGATGCAGGGCCCCTCGTTGACTTCGACGTATTGGATCTCGTCGATCTGCTGGACGAAAGGGGCACTGGCGGCCAGAACCTCGACCCGGTTGTCCGGGCGGTCACTACGCAGCAACGTCAATCCCGCGCCGTCTGCGGCAGGAATGGCCTGTACTGCGAAAGTCGCCACCCGGGCCAGGAGTTCCTCAAGTCCGAGTGAGTCCGCAACCAGGCCGGCCAGATCGGCCAGACCAGACCGCAGGTCGTCGGTGTCCTCGTCGGGGCGTTCGGTAGCGGGTACCGTCCGGTTGCCGGGCTCGGAAACATCGGTCACGACGGCGCCGTCAGCTGCTTGATTGCGGCAAGCTCATGCCGACATTCTAGGGCGGCGGATCGGCGTAATCCACGTGTTCCGGGACTGATCCCGTGGGCGCGACGCCGACGGCGTACCGCCGCGATCGCTGTCTTGAGCCCGCGGCGGCGCCCGTTCGCCGGGTCGGTGCCGACGACGTCAGTCGCAAGTACGGCGAACATTCGTTCGCTGCGAGTCTCCGGGGCATCGTCAGCGGTCTCGCGCAGGTAGCGATCCGGCAGCGACAGCTTGGCGATGGTGCGCCAAGTCTTGCCGTACTGCGTCAGGAACGAACCGGTGGTGTAGGGCAGGTCGTATGTGTCGCAGATCTGACGCACCCGCACCGAGATCTCGTGCAACCGGTTGCTCGGCAGGTCGGGGTAGAGGTGATGCTCGATCTGATGGCACAAGTTGCCGCTCATGAACCGCATTGTCGGCCCGGCATCGAAGTTGGCGCTGCCCAGCATCTGGCGCAGATACCAGTGCCCCGGGGATTCGCCGATCATGTCGGTCTTGCTGAATTTCTCGGCGCCATCAGGGAAATGCCCGCAGAAGATCACCGCGTTCGCCCAGACGTTGCGGATCGCGTTAGCCAGCAGGTTGGCCTTCAGCGTCGCTCTGAAGGTGGCTGCCCGTGACAGGGAGGTGAGTGCGGGGAACACTACGTAGTCTTTGAGCACCTGCCTGCCGGCCTTGGTCGCAAACTCGCGTGCCTTTCTGAGGGCGGTTCCGCGGTCCGAACCGCCCTTGGCGATGTCGCCGAATTCGATGGGCTGCAAGCCGATTCCCCACTCGAAACCGATCGCAAGAACGATGTTGAACACCAGGTTGCCGATGTTGATCGGATGCCAGGGCTGGTCCCGAGTGACCCGCAGAGTGCTGTAGCCGACGTCGTCGTCCATGCCGACGATGTTCGTGTACTTGTGGTGGCGAAGGTTGTGGGTGAATTGCCAATGCTTCGAGACCCCGGCCATGTCCCACTCCCACGTCGAGGAGTGGATCTCGGGGTCGTTCATCCAGTTCCACTGGCCATGCATGACGTTGTGGCCGATCTCCATATTCTCGATGATCTTGGCCAGCGCGACAGTCAGCGTTCCCGCCCACCAGGCCGGGCGTTTCGAACCAACGGTCAGCAGGAGCCGGCCCGCTACTTCCAGGGCACGTTGGGCGGCGATAGTACGGCGGATGTAGTGCGCATCGCGCTCGCCAAGGGAATCCTCGATGTCCAGCCGGATTGCGTCCAGATCTACGGCCAAAGAGTCGATATCGGCGTCAGTCAGGTGAGCGAAGACCGAAATATCAGTAATAGCCACCGGTTTCCCCTTTCGTCAGCCTTCGGCCGGGCGAGCGGGCAGTCGCTGAATACACCTGGATGCATTTGGCGGTCTAGTAGTAGTGGCTGCGCCCGCCGACTGCGTGTCCCATCCGTCCCATCAGGGCCAAGAGCAGCCCGACGACGAGAAGGATGACGCCGATGACCAAGCAGAGATGGGCATAGGCGAAGGTAGGGACCAGAGCGGGCAAGAGGAGCCCGAGGACGATGAGGACTACTCCGAGAGCAATCATGGTGTTTACCGGGTTTCTGGGTAGCGGGTGTGGATTCCACGCTTGTTCGATGACATCGTCGGATAGATATCGAAATGTGCGGCTCGAATAAAAATTCATCGAAATCGGCGGCGTACAGCCGAACTCGCTTCCGCACCGGCTGAAGGACTCAGCACCAATAACACTACCCTCTTTCGCGGGCGGCCGGCCGCTGATCCTGTGCGCTCCGGCGCTCGGACCGAATCGGCGTAGGGTTGCTGGCAGCGGCGGTACTTCGTACACGTGGTGTTTTCAAGTCCTGTCATCGCCGGAAATTCTGGCCGCTAGGGCTCAGATGGGAGCGTCGCCATGACGCGACAGAAGACAACACGCAAAAGCCCCGACAACTCCACGTCTCCACTGCGGACGCCGCGGTTGCGGTTGAAGCGCAAAGCTTCGCCGAGCGGATACGTCGATGGGGCATGGTGGCCTCACTCCGATGACCTCGTGGTGGAGTTACCTGACCTGCTGGCGGTGCTCTCCGTTCGGTTGGGTCGCATAAGCCGGGTTCTGTACAACCTGAACGAATGGGTGGGCGCGCCGCGTAAACTCGTCAGTGACGGGCGGTCGGTACGGCTGGATGGGTACCGGCTTCAGCCGATCGACACGGTTGAACTTCTCGGGCTCGACGGTGACCGTCTTACCTTGGTGGTGGTTCCCGCGCGCGCCGAACCTAGCGATGCGCACACCACCATGATGACTGCGGCACGGCCGAAAAACGCAGTGACAGTGAGCGATCTGCTGACGGTCAGTTCGCGTAGCCGGGACCGACGCAACATGGCGGCTGCTGCTCTTGATAGCTGGGAATCAGATGGGGGATCTATGGCATCCCTGCCGGTTACAGCAGGCTGACCCGATAGCGAAGAGGAGGCGGATGAGTACGGCCAGGGTTGCATCGTGCTTGATGCGAGTGTCGCATCTGGATCACTCCGTGAAGTTCTACTGTCATGTATTCCAGTGCGAAGTAGCCATTTGCGACAAGGATGCGGCACTTCTCTTGACGCCGGACGGCTTCGAGATCTACTTGCGCACGAATGAGGCGTCCAGGGCAGGTGGTATCACCGGCGTCGGTGTCGAGCAGATCATGTGGTCTGTCGGCAGCGAAGAGGAGCTGCAGCAGATTGAACAACGTATGCGCGTCCACGATCCGAGCGCGTACTCCAACACCTTGGGTGAGATCAGTTTCGTCGATGGCGCCGATCCGGATGGCATCCGGGTACTGGTCACCTACCCGACCCCACAGCAGCTTCCACGTGAAGTCATCGACCGACGATTCCGGTGATAGGTCTCGGTGGACTCGCCGCGGCGCGTCTACCGTAGGGCATTGCAACGCGTTGACCAGTGGAGGTGTTCCTGTGCACCCTTTTCGGCAAGCTGTGGAGGCCCGCGATGCTGCGGCCATCGAGGAGCTGCTGTCCGACGATGTCGTGTTCACCAGCCCGGTGGCGTTCAAGCCCTACCCGGGCAAGCCGGTCACCGCGGCGATCCTGCGCGCGGTGATGCGCGTCTTTGAGGATTTCCACTACGTGCGGGAGATCGGTGACCCTGGCGGGCGCGACCACGCCCTGATCTTCGAAGCGTCCGTCGACGGCAAACGGCTGACTGGATGCGACTTCCTGCATTTCGACGACGACGGCAAGATCGACGACTTCGTCGTGATGGTCCGGCCGCTGTCGGCGGCCACCGCACTGGCCGAGGCGATGGCGCAGCAGTTCGAGCAGATCACCCGGGAGGCCGCCGCGCACGGCTCCGGGTAGCCGGCAAGCACGGCTGCACACCGCTCACCCTGCGGTTATAGTTGAAGGCGGCGATGAGGCTCGCCATAAACCGCCGCCACGGCTGATAGCTTCTACCACCTGACTCAAGTATGGGTGGGAGGCGTTGAAATGGCTTCACCTACAAAAGATTTGGCATCTCTGCTTGATCAGAGTCCCCGCGTCGGGGCGCTGGATCGCCGGGTGCAGATCGGACACTGGGCCGGCGGTATCCCTCAGGAGATGGCACAGGTGCCGGCCCTGCGCTTCGGCAAGCGTTGGGTGTCGTCGCTATGGCTGATTCCGCTCGGGGTCGCGGGGGTGGTCGTCGGAATCGCGCTGGCTCAGCAGCTGCGGCAATACGGCTGGATGCAGGACTTCATCGCCGCCTACCCGGGGACGTCGACGCGGGTGACACCGGTGATCGGCACCGGCTTTCCGGCCTGGCTGCGCTGGCAGCACCTGTTCAACATCGTCTTCATGATGTTTCTGATGCGGGCGGGGCTGCAAATCCTGGCCGATCACCCGCGGCTGTATCTCAACCAGGGCTGTCGGCCGGGGACCGCATGGCTGCGGATGCGCGGAGCGGTGCCGAAAGATCGGATGGACGAAGCCGACGCCGCGCATATGTGGACCGCCAAGGACGACTCGGTGGCATTGCCGAAGTGGCTGGGCATTCCCGGCCTGCGCCACACCGTGGGCCTGGCGCGCTGGTGGCACTTCTCATTCGACCTGCTGTGGCTGCTCAATGGCGCGGTGTTCTATGTGCTGCTGTTCACCAGTGGTGAATGGCGCCGGATCGTTCCGCAATCATGGGATGTGCTGCCTAATGCGGCCTCGACACTGATTCAGTATGCGTCCCTGAACTTTCCGGCCAATGAGGGATTCACCAGCTACAACGCGCTGCAGGTGATCGCCTATTTCTCCACCGTATTCATCGCCGCCCCACTGGCCTTTGCCACGGGACTACTGCAGTCGCATGCGATTGCAGCGCATTTCGGCCTCGACCGGGGACCGCTCAACCAACAGGTCGCCCGGACCGTTCACTTCGCGGTGCTGCTGTGGATGGTGTTCTTCATCGCCATACACACCCTGATGGTGTTCACTACCGGACTGGCGGACAACCTCAACCACATCGTGCTGGGAACGAACACCCAATCCTATTGGCCGGTGGTCGTTTATCTGGTCGTCATGGGCGTCATCGGGGTGCTGTGGCTGGTGGCCTCACCGCTGACGCTGCGTTACCCCGCTGTGGTCCGCAACGTCGGCAGCGCGACGCTCGGATGGCTCAAAGATCTGCTGGAACGCCCGCATCCGGACGTCACCTACGCCGAGAAGGATATCTCGCCGTACCTGTGGCCCAACGGAACACTGCCCACCTCGGAGCGCTACCACGCGCTGCAGAAGGGCGGCTGGGCCGACTACGTGCTGCGGATCGAGGGGCTGGTGGACAACCCCGTCACCTTGACCTACGCGCAGCTGTTGGCGCTGCCCAAACACGAACAGATCAGCGGCCACCACTGCATCCAGGGCTGGACCGGGGTCGCCAAGTGGGCCGGGGTACGGATGTCGGACATTGTCGAGCTGGTACGGCCACGACCGTCGGCGCGCTGGGTGGCGTTCTACTCCTTCGCTGAGGGGTCCGGCTCATCAGACGAGGGCCGGTACTACGACTGCCACAAGATCGCCCATATGAGCGAACCGACGACGCTGCTGGCCTACGAGATGAACGACGCGCCGCTCACCGAAGCGCACGGCGCACCGCTGCGGCTCCGTAACGAGCACGAGCTCGGCTTCAAGATGGTGAAATGGATCGAGGCAATCGAGTTCATCGACGACTTCCGCCACCGCGGCCTCGGGATGGGCGGCTACAACGAGGACCACGAATATTACGGCTACCGAATGCCCATCTGAGCGATGCCGATACGCGGATCCGATATGACCACCGGTCCTGGTCTATTTGCCCGGCGCTGGCGGTTCTTGCCGGTGCGTGAACAGGCGCCGGTGGTCGCGGCGGTCGCTGTCGGCGGAGCCATCGGCGCCTGCGCGCGCTATGCCGTCGCGTTGGCCTTGCCCACCCCGGTCGGTGGATTCCCTTGGGCCACATTGGTTACCAACGTGAGTGGGTGTGCGCTGATGGGGGTGCTGATGGTGGCGATCACCGAAATGTGGGTCGGACACCGACTGCTGCGTCCGCTGCTGGGCACCGGCGTGCTCGGCGGCTACACCACGTTTTCCACGTTCGCCGGCGACGTCGACACCCTGGTCGCCGCCGGACAGCCGATCTCGGCCTTGTTCTACTTACTCACCACCCCGGTGGCAGTGTTGATCGCGACGTGGACCGCTGCCAGCCTCACCCGCCGTCTGATCATCAGGAGGACAGCATGAGCGAGCTCACCGGACGCGCGTTGCGCCTGACGGTAATTCTCGGAGAGAGCGACACCTGGCATCACAAGCCGGTGTACAGCGAGATCGTGCACCGGGCACGGCGAGCCGGCCTAGCCGGCGCGTCGGTGTTCCGCGGCATCGAGGGTTACGGAGCGTCCTCGGCCATCCACACCACCCGGCTGCTGTCGATGTCGGAGGACCTGCCGGTCTCGGTCGTCATCGTCGACGCCCCCGAGCGGGTCCGTGCCTTCCTGCCGGAGCTGGACGAGTTGGTCACCGAGGGCCTGATCCAGCTGGATGAAGTCGAGGTCATCCGCCACATCGGGCGAAGTCCCGCCGGCCAGTGACCTGGCTGTTGGTCATCGCCGGCGCCGCGGTGGGGGCGCCGCTGCGCTACCTGACAGATCGCTTCGTGCAGGCCCGCCACGACACCACATTCCCGTGGGGCACGTTCACCGCCAACGTGCTGGGCAGCCTGGCCCTGGGTGTGCTCATGGGCGCCGCGAGCGCCGGCGACCAACGGCTGCACCTATTGGTCGGCACCGGTCTGTGCGGCGCGCTGACCACCTACTCCACTTTTTCCTACGAGACCCTGCAGCTGGCCGGCGTCGGTGCGCGGCTGTACGCGCTGGCTAACCTGGTGCTCACGTTGAGCTGCGGCCTTGGCGCCTATTACGTCGGTAGCGTTGCGGCGCAGGCTATGTGGGGCTGATCGGCCTTAGCCGGCGGCGGATGATCGGGGTATGACGCTGGGCCGCCGTAATTTCGCCGCGGCGTTGTTGGCGCCGCGCCCTGCCAGGGTGCCCAGCATGGCCTCGCCGAACACGCCCGGCGGCAGGGCCGACGACATCGTCGGCGCGCCTATCGGGCCGCCGGTGCTCGTGAGGCCACCCAGGGCGGGGGATGCCGCGGCCAACGAGTCCTCCATGACCGCCCAGCCCTGCGGCACCGACAGCTTGCCGACCAAGCTGCACCGGCCGGTCAGTGCTGAGACCATCGGAGTGGTGGAGGCTAGCGTCCCGGAGGTCGTCAGCGCGCGTTCCGCGCCCGCTATGAACGGCCCGATACCTTGCTGCTCGTCGCGCATCGCGTTGACTGCCAGCGCGTGGTTGGTGGTCTGGATGGCGGCGCCGGAGAACGTCGAACTCGTCGTCGAGGCGGCCGCGCTGGCAAGCGACGGGACATCCAGCGCAATCGAGAGCAGCGTGGATGGGTCCACTGCTTGCGCCGGCTGAGCGGCGGCAGCCGATGCGGGTGTCGTGACGATGGGTGGCGCGGTGAAAGGCGTCAGGCTAGAGGCGTTCGATGCTGACGCGGCGTAACCGTGCATCGCAACGGCATCCTGGGCCCACATCCGCTCGTAGTCCGTTTCGGTGGCGGCGATTGCCGGGCTGTTCTGCCCGAAGAAGTTGGTGGCGATCAGCTCCGTCAGGCGCAGCCGGTTGGCGGCGATCAGTGGCGGTGAGACCGTGCCCGTCCAGGCCGTCTGGTAGGCCGCGGCGGCGGCCTTGATCTGCACGGAGGTTTGTTCAGCCTGCCCGGCCGTCGTATGCAGCCAGTCCACGTACCGGCTCGCGGCGCCCGTCATCGTCGCCGACGACGGGCCCCGCCAGCCGTCGGTAGCCAGCCCAGCGACCACCGACCGGTAGGACGCAGCCGAGCTGTTCAACTCCTGGGCGAGTTGTGCCCAGGCGGTGGCCGCCGCCAGCAGCGGACCGCTGCCCGGTCCGGCGTACATTCGTGCCGAGTTGATCTCTGGTGGCAGCGCGCCGAAGTCCATATCGAAGTCCATGGCGTGAGAATCCTTTCCTGATCGGTTCCGGGTGGGCAGGTGCTAACCGGCGGCCGGAGAGCGCACGATGATCGGCTTGCTTTCCGTGCGTGCGTGCTGGGGGCCGTTCCGGGAGAGCGTTCCCAGTAGCGACTGGCTGAGGACGCTGCCGTAGCCGACGGATTCGGCCGATACGGCCTGGGGTGCCACGACAGTCGCCGCCGTCGGCGCTAATGCGGCCGGTCGTAGCTCGGGCGCCGCGGTGAACCAGGACGGCGGCGCGGAAAGCTTGCCGACCGGCCCGGCTCTGCCCCAGGCGGCGGAGACCGGTGGTGGCGAGCAGCCACCCGATGAGCTGATCAGTGCCAGGCGGGGGCTCCACGGAAGCGGTGATCGGGGTTGGGCGGTTTCCTGGGCCGCGAGTCGCATGTTGACCACAGAGATCCCGTGCTCGGAGGTGGCGGCACTGGCCGGGGCCAGGACCACGTTGGTCACATTCGGGATGTGTTCGATGATTTGAGCCAGCGGTGATGACAACGTTGTCTGCAGTTGCTGGGCGGCTGACGCGGCCGGGTTGGTCGTGCGTGGGGGATCGCGGAACGAGGGCAACGCCGAGGCGAGCGCCGAGGATTCGGCATAGACGTACATCGCGGTGGCGTCCTGGAGCCACATCTGCGCGTAATGCATTTCGGTGGCGGCGATCGCCGCGGTGTTCTGTCCGAAGAAGTTGGTGGCGACCAGCGCCAGTAACAGGCTGCGGTTAGCGGCGATCACCGTTGGCGGAACCGTCATCGAGAAGGCCAGCTCGTAGGCGGCGGCGGCTGCGCTGGCTTGGTCGGCGACCACGCTTGCGCTGCTGGCCGTCTCGTTCAGCCAGGACGCGAACGGTGTCACCGCCGCCGCCATGGCGAGCGACGTCGGTCCCTGCCAGGCTGTTCCGGTCAGCTCAGCGATGACCGATATGTATCCGATTGCCGCAGCGGATAATTCAGCGGAAAGCGCATCCCAAGACGCTGCCGCGGTTGTCAGCGGGACGGAGCCGGGACCGAGATACATTCGCCCGGAATTGACTTCCGGGGGAAGTGCGCCGAAAGCCAGTCCGATCGTGGCAGAAGGAGTGTCGCCGTAGCTCATCCGGCACCGCCTTCTACCACGAGTCAATCGGGGTAGAAGCTATTAGCCGGATCTGGCGGTTAAGGCGAGCTTCATCGCCTATCGGAATGCTACACCGACAGCGTCGTCGGAACGACGGTGATTCGCCGGGTCGTCAGACCGCGGTGCGGTTGCAGGCATCCACGCGCCAGCTCCCGTCGACCAGGCTCAACTGGTTCCAACATGCGGTGTCCTGGCTGATCGACTCGAGGGACGGGTCGAGCTGGCTGAGCAGCGCCTGGTTGAACGCATCATGGGAGACCATGACCAGTGGGCCCGGTCCGAGCTCGGCCACCAACTCGAAAAATGCCCGCCGCGCACGCTCGGCCAGCGCTTCGACCGGCTCCACGCCCGGTGCTGAATCGACGCTTCCGTACTCGGTTTCCACGTCGGTGCGCGGCCGCCCGGTCTGCGGTCCATAGTCGCGGTCGTTGCGTCGGTTGTCGACCTGCGCCTCGATGCCTGAGGCCGTGGCGATCGCCTGCGCGGTCGCCACCGCGCGCTGCAAGGGGCTTGAGATCACCAACGTGGGATGACGTGTGGCGAGTTCGGCCGCCAGTCGGGACACCTCGGCCAAGCCGACCTGGTCCAGCGGCGGGTCGGCCAGCCCGCGGAGCCGTCCGTCGGCGTTGAGGGCAGTGCGGCCGTGTCGCGCCAGGTACACCCGTGTCGCCTTCGGCATGGCGGCCTCCGCGCTCTCGTCGTTCGTCGGTTCTGCAGACATCATCGGTGGCGGCCGCGGCCGAGAACAAGTCCAGGTGTCACAATCGATCAGGCCGTGTCCATGGCGCTCGCTCAGACCTTTCCAGGAGAAGCAATGTCGTTCTCGGTAGAGCTCAGTGATGACGTGATCGAGGTGCGGGACTGGGTCCACCAGTTCGCCGCCGAGGTTGTCCGCCCGGCCGCCGCCGAGTGGGATGAGCGGGAAGAGACGCCGTGGCCGGTAATCCAGGAGGCGGCCAAGATCGGCCTGTACTCACCGGAGCTGTTCGCCACCCAGGCTGCCGAACCGAGCGGTATCGGCATGCTGACGGTCTTCGAGGAATTGTTCTGGGGCGACGCCGGCATCGCCCTGTCGATTCTGGGAACCGGACTTGCCGCCGCAGCCCTGGCGGGCAACGGAACTCCCGAACAGCTGGGTCAGTGGCTGCCCCAGATGTTCGGCACCGCTGATGACCCCAAGCTCGCGGCGTTCTGCTCCTCGGAACCCGACGCCGGTTCCGACGTCGGTGCGATCCGGACCCGTGCCCGTTTCGACGAAGCGACCCGGGAATGGGTGCTCAACGGCACCAAGACCTGGGCCACCAACGGTGGCATCGCCAACGTGCACATCGTGGTTGCCTCGGTCTATCCCGAACTCGGCTCGCGCGGACAGACCAGCTTCGTCATCCCGCCCGGAACTCCGGGCCTGGCGCAGGGGCAGAAGTTCAAGAAGCACGGCATCCGGGCCTCGCACACCGCCGAGATCGTGCTCGACAACGTTCGCCTGCCCGAGGACATGATTCTCGGTGGCCGGGAGAAGTTCGAGGAGCGCGTCGCTCGGGTCAAGTCCGGTGCGTCGGCCGGGGGGCAGGCGGCGATGAAGACCTTCGAACGGACCCGACCGACCGTCGGCGCGATGGCGGTCGGTGTGGCCCGCGCCGCATACGAGTACGCCCTCGAATACGCCTGCCAGCGTGAGCAGTTCGGGCGCAAGATCGGCGAGTTCCAGGCGGTGGCGTTCAAGCTGGCGGACATGAAGAGTCGCATCGACGCGGCCCGGCTGATGGTGTGGCGGGCCGGGTGGATGGGGCGCAACAACAAGGCCTTCGACAATGCCGAGGGTTCGATGGCCAAGCTGTTCGCCAGTGAGACCGCCGTCTACGTCACCGACGAAGCGATCCAGATCCTCGGCGGCAACGGCTACACCCGCGACTACCCGGTCGAACGGATGCACCGCGACGCCAAGATCTTCACGATCTTTGAGGGCACTAGCGAGATCCAGCGGTTGGTGATCGCACGAGCGCTGACCGGCCTGCCGCTACGCTGATGGCCGGACTCCCACGTCAGGGCGCGTGACGGGAGAAGGCAAACCGGGTGCAGTCGGTGGGGAACGCGAACCAGGCCAGTGCCCGCCGCGGGATGATCATGCGCAGCCCGCCGCCGTCCTGCCCCGACCACGCATCGGGGCCGGGAGCGTACTGCGGGTGGTATTTCTCAAACGCGCTCGCCAACCGGGCGCCGAGATGGCCGGGGTCCGCCGAGGTTGCTTCCGAGACGCCCTCGACGATCACCACCTGCGTGCCGCTTTCCAGCGTCAGCGTGCAGGCCGGATTGCCTTGGAGGTTGCGTGCGTGGCGGGTGGTCGGTGCGCCGTCGTAGTAGAACAGGCCGTCGAGCCACACGCCCCAACGCGGCACCGAATGCGGGGTTCCGTCCGGGCGCACCGTGCTCAGCCAATAGTGCTGTGCCGTGGTCAAGTGTTGTTCGACTTCTGCCCAGCTCAACAAGCCCTCCGTCGAACTCGGCAGTCCGTAACCCTCGGGCAGGACTGGACGTGTCGCGGTAGGGCCCGGTTTAGGTTCCATGGCCCGCACGCTAGCTCTGACGTCCGACAGCGGGCGCCACAGCTGCGGGCGCAGTGCGCCCTAGCCGGCCGTTTTCCCGTTGTCGGTCATGTAGACCGCGCCGTGCACCGCGGCCGCGGCATCGCTGGCCAAAAAGGCGATCACCTCGGCGACGTCACTCGGGGCGCTCATCCCGCGTGGCGAGGCCACCCGCATGATCAGGTTGACGTCGGCGCCCTCGGGAAGCTGGAAGTTGGTCACCTGCGGGGTCAGCATCCCGCCCGGGCAGATCGCGTTGACGCGCAGCTTCTCCGCGGTGAACTCCACGGCCAATGCCCGGGTGAGCCCGACGAGCCCGTGCTTGGCTGCGCAGTAGCCCGCCGAGTACGCCTGTCCTTCCACCCCGGCGATCGAGGCGACGTTGACGATATTGCCGGCGGTCTCCAGCAGGTGCGGCAGCGCCGCCCGGCACAGGAAGAACGGCCCGTTGAGGTTGACCGCCAGATCATGGGCCCACTCGTCGTCGGTGACGGCCTGCGTGTGGCGCATCTGGTGGGCGCCGGCGACGTTGACCAGAACATCGAGTCGGCCGAACTGGGCGACGCATTGCTCGACCGCCGCTGCGCAGGCTGTCGCGGTGCTGATGTCGGTGGGGGCGTAGTGCCCGCCGGGAACGTCGGCGAACACCGTGGCCAGCCGCTCGGCGTCGCGCGCCAGCCCGAACACCGTCGCACCGCGGGCGGCGAACAGTTGGGCAGTCGCCGCGCCCAGGCCGGACGACGCACCGGTTACCAGCGCCACTTTGCCTGACAGATCGGTCATTTCGACTCTCCGCATCACCCAGTCGACCGGCACTGATGCGCAGCCGTCTACCGTCCAGTTATGGCTTCAGTATCAGTGATCACCGGAGGCGCGGGCGGCATGGGTCTGGCGACGGCCAAGATCCTCGGTCGAGATCACACGGTGGTGCTGTGCGATGTCCGGCAGGAGCGGCTCGACTCGGCGCAGGTCGCGCTCACCGAACTCGGTATCGCCGCGACCGCCGTCAACTGCGATGTCACCGATCGTGACGCGGTCATGCGGCTGTTCGACATCGCATCGGGCCTGGGACCGCTGGCGTCGGTGATCCACACCGCCGGGGTCAGCCCGAGCATGGGCGACGCCGAGTTCGTCATGCGGATCAACGCGTTCGGCACCCTCGTCGTCAACGAGGTGTTCCACGACGTCGCGCCCGACGGCGCGGTGATCGTCAACGTTGCCTCGATGGCCGCGCAGCTGCTGCCCGACAAGGCTTACCCCACCAAGCAGTTCCCGCTGGCGTACAGCGACGGCGACGCCTTCGTGGCCGCGATGACGGCGTACTGCAACAACGCACCCGAGCAGGTGCGCTCGGGTTTCTCGTACACGGTCAGCAAGGCCTTCGTGAAGTGGTACTGCGCCTCGCAGGCCGAGCGCTTCGGCGGTCGCGGGCTGCGCATTGTCTCGGTGTCGCCGGGCAACATCGATACCGAGATGGGCCGGCGCGAAGAGAAGGCCGGGGTGGGCCTGATGATGCCCGACGCGCTGATCCCGCGGTGGGGTACGGCCGAGGAGATGGCCGAGCTGTTCGCCTTCTGCGCCGGCGACAAGTGCCGCTACCTCACCGGCGCCGACATCCTCGCCGACGGGGGAGTGGTCGCCTCGATGCGTGAACGCGCCCGGGTGGCCGCCGAACTTGGGTAGCGTGCCGTTGAGGGGAAGGGGGCGTCGATGCGCTACACCCGCACTGATCCCATCGCGGCCCGTCCCAGCGACGTCTGGGCCGTCCTGACCGATGTCGAGCATTGGCCGAACTGGACTGCGTCGATGCGTGAGATCACCCGCCTCGACTCGGGTCCGCTGCGAGTCGGCAGTACCGCCCGTGTCCGGCAGCCTGCTGGTCGCCCGATGGTGTGGACCGTCACCGAACTGGTCGACGAGCGATCCTTCACCTGGACGTCGTCGACGGCGGGCATCCGCTTCACCGGCTTCCACGAGTTATCGCCGACCGGGTCGGGGGTGCGGGCCGTGCTGACCTTTACGCTGACCGGTCCGATGGCCTGGCTGGCCGGCCTGCTCGCCGGCGGTCGGATTCGTCGCTACGTCGATATGGAGGCTGACGGGCTCAAGCGGCAGTCGGAAGGCCGAGAGGCGCCCTAGCGGGTCGCCGCCATTCAGCCGGGATCGGCGGCTGCTGCGGCTGGTGGGAAAGCGGGTTTTCAGCACGGAGCGCACCGAGGCAGCTAAGTTAACGGTTGACACGGGTCGGCGTGGCTGCTTACCGTGGACCAAACCTACGGGACCGTAGGTTGGCTGGGGGGCCAAGCGACAGCCCACCTGTCGATCAGGAGGGGACTAAAAACGATGGTGAATGTCCAGACGGCGTTGCTTCATGAACTCGAGCCGATTGTCGAGCAGAACCTCAATCGGCATCTCAAGGCCGCCAAGCCGTGGCTGCCGCACGACTACGTGCCATGGAGCAAGGGGCGCGACTTCGCGTTCCTCGGAGGCGAGGACTGGGTCCCCGAAGACTCGCCGCTGGACCCGGTCGCCAAGGCTGCATTGCTGGTGAACCTGTTGACCGAGGACAACTTGCCGTCCTACCACCGCGAGATCGCCACCACCTTCAGCCGCGACGGCGCCTGGGGCACCTGGGTGGGCCAGTGGACCGCCGAGGAGGGCCGGCACAGCATCGCGCTGCGCGACTACCTCATCGTCACCCGCGGCATCGACCCGGTGAACCTCGAGAACCTGCGGATGCAGCACACCGTCGCCGGCTATGACGCCGGCGGCAAGTCGGCGCTGCGGGTACTGGCGTATGTGTCGTTCCAGGAGCTCGCCACCCGGGTGTCGCACCGCAACACCGGCAAGGCCTCCGGATGCCCCATCGCCGACCAGTTGCTGGCTCGCGTCGCACTCGACGAGAACCTGCACATGGTGTTCTACCGCAACCTGATGCAGGCGGCGCTGGACATCGCCCCGGACGAGGCCATGTGCGCCATCCGCGACGAGGTGCTCGGCTTCTCGATGCCCGGGATGCATATGCCCGGTTTCCAGGAGAACGCGATCATGATCGCCAAGGCCGGCATCTACGACCTGCGCATCCACCACGATGATGTCGTCCAGCCGGTGCTGCGCTTCTGGAAGATCCACGAGCGCAACGACTTCGGTGCTGTGGGCGAGGAGGCCCGCGAACAGGTCATCGGCTTCATGAAGATGGTCGACGAGCGGGCCACCTACTACGAAGAGAAGGCCAAGGCGCGCGAGACCGTCTCCGCCTAGCCCTTGATCGAGGTGTAGTAGGTCGTGTCGGCCATCGACACCGAGTCGGCGCCCCGTGCGGGTGTCGGACGTCCGTACTGCGTCAGCAGCTCGGTCATGGTTTGGCCCGTCGAGGTCCAGTCCAAGGGGCTGAGGTAGTCGGCGACGTCGTTGCGCTCACCCTCGTATCCGAGCTCGGAGAACTCCAGGTCGAAGCCGTGCGCCCGCCATTTCTCGGTGGCGCTGCGCATCATTTCCTTGGCCTGCTCGTGCTGGGCCGCCGAGATGTTCGGAATGGCCTCGGTGGCCAGTCGGCTGCCGTCGGCACTCAGTGCGGTGATGTTGTCCAGCAGCCGGTCCTGTGCTTCGGGTGGGAGATAGCCGAGCAGTCCCTCCGCGATCCATGCGGTGGCCTGGGTGCGGTTGAACCCCGCCTCGATCAACGCGGCCGGCCAGTCATCGCGCAGATCGACGGCGACGCCGCGGCGAGCGGCGGTGGGCTTGGCGCCCAAGTCGGCCAGCGTTGCGGTCTTGAATGCCAGCACCGCGGGTTGGTCGATCTCGAAGATCGTCACCCCGTGGGGCCACGTCAGTCGGTAGGCGCGTGCATCCAGACCCGATGCGAGGATCACCACCTGGCGAATCCCGGCCTGGGTGGCGTCGGCGAAGAATGCGTCGAAAAAGCGGGTGCGGGCGGCCATCGCGTCGGGCATCTGCCCGAGCTTCCAGCCGGACTCGTGGTCGTCGAGATCGGTGCCCGCCAGGTCCCCGGCGGCCCATTTGGTCAAGAAGTCGACCCCGACCGCCCGGACCAGTGGCTCGGCGAAGCGGTCGTCGATCAGGGGATTGTCGGCCTTGGTGGCGATCGCCCGGGCGGCGGCGACCATTGTCGCGGTGGCTCCCACGCTGGTGGCCAGGTCCCAGGTGTCGTTGTCGGTGCGTGCCATTGAGCGCTCCTTGATGGATGAACAGGGCGATTTGCTTAGTCTAGCAATTAATTAGTTCATTTAACAAACGTTACGCACCGGACGGTGGTTCCGGCTCCGGGGTCCAGGTGGTGGGCAGCATCGGCACCGTCGGGCCGCTGCCGAAGGCGTCCTCGTCCAACGCCGCCAAGCCGGTTGCGTGTTCCCCGCTGCCTCGCGAGTGGGTTCCGGCCAGGCCCAAGGCGCCCGCGTTACGGGCGGACGCCGTCGTCGACGGTGGGGGCGTTGGTGCATCGGGTACGAGCGGGCCGGAGTCCATGGCCATGGTGGCGCCGGGCTCCTTGGCTGCGGTGCGACGCCGGCGACGCGCCGGGCTCGAGGCGGCCTTCCGGGTCCGGGTGGCCGCGGCGGGGGCCGCTTCCCGGTCGTTGAGCGTGGGGCCGAACCCTTTGTCGGGGCCGTTGCCGGCCCGTGCCGGCGCGTGGACCGCCGGCGCGATGGCTACGGCTGTCGGGATGAGGGCGGGGGTGGCGGGCGTCGGGGTGGTGGCAGTGACCGAGGTGGCGGGAGTCGGGGAGCCAGGGGCGAATCCTGCCCCCGGCACGTCATCGGGGGGTGGCGCTATGAGCACCGCCGGCACCCTCGCCGCGACCACGGTGACGGGTTCCGCCACGGCCGCGATCACCGGCGCCACGGGCGGCACGCTCGCGACTTGGGCGGCTGCGGCGTTGATGGCCTCGATGATGCGATTCACGATCTCCACGATGATCGCGATGATCGGGCCGTCCAGGATGTCGGCGATCTCGAGGAAGATCGCCAGGGTTTCGTACAGGGCCGCAAGGGCGTCGGCCGGGCTGCCGCCGACGCCGCCGTCATCGTCGCCGCCGTCGCTCTCGAACGCCAGGATCGGCGGCGGCGACGGTGTGCGGGGCACGGTGGCCAAGGCCGTGTCCGAAATCGTTTGATACGTGGCCATTGTGACGGCGGCCTGGATCCACATCCGAATGTAGTCGGCTTCGGTGAGGGCGATCGGGATGGTGTTGATGCCGAAGAAGTTCGTCGCCACCAGGATCGCGTGCGTGGCGTGATTGGCCGCCAGCTCGGCCATGGTCGGCATGCTGGCCAATGCGCTGGCGTAGGCCGCCGCGGCGATCTCGTGTTGGGCGGCGGCGCGTGCACTGTCGGTGCTGGCTTGCATGAGCCACGCCGAATACGGTTGGTGGGCAAGCATATAGCGTTCTGCGCTTGGTCCCATCCAGATTCCGGCCTGAACGGTGCCCAAGGTGGTGTTCAAATCCGCCGCTGCCGAGGCATATTCGGAGCTCAAGGATGACCACGCTGACGCGGCGGCGATCAGCGCCCCCGGGCCCGGTCCACTGCTCAGCAATGCGGAATGGACCTCGGGCGGCGAAGCCAGCCACGTCGGCGCAATCGGATGCAATTAGCCCATCAACTCCTTCGACGACGAACTACTTCGACGACGAACGCGCAATAGTCACGCTAGGAGCGGCTGTCGACGAGGGCGGAAAGTAGGAAAGGCGCAGGAGTTAACGTCGCAAGAACGCTCGGCAGGAAAGGTGGAGCCGTCGCCTAGTGCACGGTCAGATAGATCAGTGCCACATTGAGCGTCCCGATCACCACGGTGACAGCCCAACCGAGGGCCGACGTCAGTCGCCGGTTGGCGTCGGCGCCCATCAACGCCCGGTCGCCGGTCACCCGGATCAGCGGTACCAGCGCGAACGGGATGCCGAAGGACAACACCACCTGCGAGATCACCAGTGCCCGAGTGGGCTCGATTCCCAGGGCCAGGATCGCCAGCGCCGGGCCCAGCGTGATCAACCGGCGCCAGAGCAGCGGAACCGACACCCGCAACAGGCCCTGCATGATCATCGCGCCGGCATAGGCGCCCACCGAGGTCGACGCCAATCCCGAGGCCAGCAGTCCGATCGCGAAGAACAGTGCGACTGTCGGCCCCAGGGTGTTGCCGACCGCGGCATGTGCACCCTCGATGGAACCGGCGTCGTCCATGCCGCGCAGGTTGTTGGCGGCCACCACCAACATGGCCAGGTTCAGCGTTCCGGCCACCAGCATCGCCAGGCCTACGTCCCAGCGAGTCGCCCGCAGCAGCCGTCGTCGCGCCGGTCCGGGGTCGGGCTGGCCGTGCCGATCGCGTGCCAGACCTGAATGCAGGTACACCGCGTGCGGCATCACCGTCGCGCCGAGGATAGCGGTGGCCAGCAGCACGCTCTCGGTGCCGTCGAAGCGGGGCAGCAGGCCCGCCGCGACATCGGCGGGCGCCGGTGGGGCGACCACCAGGCTGGCCAGGAATCCGATGGCGATGATGATCAGCAGCCCGCTGGTCACCTGCTCGAAGACCCGCGGCCCGCGTCGGTCACCGACCGCCAGCAGCGCCATCGACACCACCCCGGTGATGAGGCCGCCAAGCACCAGGGGTAATCCGAAGATCAGGTTCAACGCGATCGCACCGCCCACCACTTCGGCGAGATCTGTTGCCATGGCTACCAATTCGGCTTGGAGCCAATAGGCGATCCGGACCGGCTTTCGGCTGTGGGCGCCGATCACCTCCGGCAACGAGCGTCCGGTCACCAAGCCGAGCTTGGCGGACAGGTACTGCACCAGTGCGGCCATGATGTTGGCCGCGACAATGACCCACACCAGCAGGAAGCCGAATTTCGCTCCCGCGCTGACGTTGGCGGCAACGTTGCCCGGGTCAACGTAGGCGATCGCAGCGACGAAAGCCGGGCCGAGCAATGCCCAGCCCGGCTTCAGTCGAACCGCGGTGTCTGAGGCCACCGACACCCTTTCCATCCGGATTAACGAACAGGAAAGTCAGGGTAGCCGGAATCTCGCCGACGGTCCGCGGTCCAGGCGGCGCTGTGGTCAGTCTGCGTTATAGAGGCCGCGGCCGGTGACCAGCGGCAGGTCCAGCGTGGTGCGGATGCCCGGCTCGGCCGCAACCACCACGGGAATCGCGTTGACGACCCGCATCGCGGTGGCCACCAGGCCGGCGTGGTTGTGGTCGCCATTGGGGCTGGACAGGCACAGGTCCAGCGCGTACGACGGCTCCCCGGTCACCTCGACGCGGTACGAGCCGCCTTCTTGAGCCGGCTGCGGCCAGTCCGGGCACAGGTCTTCGCGCAGCCGGGTGACGTGCTCGAGGACCACGGCGGCCTTGCCGTCAACCATCCCGCGTACCTCGAACCGCAACGCCGCGGCGGTGCCTTTCGCGATGTCGCCCGAGGAAATCGAGAAGTCCTCCGGCGCGGGCACCCGGATGTGGGACTGCTCGACCGAGTCGAGTTCCAGGCCCAGGCCGGCTGCGAGCTGGCGCACCACCGATCCCCACGCCAGGCTGAGCACACCGGGCTGCAGCAGCATCGGGGTCTCGTCCATCGACTGTCCGAAGCCCATCACGTCGAACATGACGGCTGCGCTGTCGTAGGTGGCGTAGTCGACGATCTCCATGCAGCGGATCTGCTGGATGCTCTGGCAGGTGCCGGCCAGCGCCAGGGGCAGCAGGTCGTTGGCGAAGCCCGGGTCGATGCCGTTGATGAACAAGCTCGAATTGCCGGCCTTGGCGGCGTCCTCGATGGGGGTCAGCATCTCTGCGGGGATCACGTCCCACGGGTATTGCAGGAACACCGCGCTGCTGCCGACCACGTTGATGCCGGCGTTCAGGATGCGCTTGAAGTCCTCCAGCGCCTCGACCAGCCGGTTGTCGGCCAGCGCGGTGTAGACCACGCAGTCGGGCTTGGTGTCGAGCACCTGCTGCAGGTCGGTCGTCGCGGTCACGCCGGTCGTCGTGTCCACACCGGCCAGTTCCGCGGCGTCCTTACCGGCCTTGGCGTCCGAGGACACCCACACCCCGGTCAGTTCGAACTTGGGGTTGGTGATCAGCGCTTTCAGCGCGTGGACACCGACGTTGCCGGTGCCGATCTGAGCCACACGAATAGTCATAAGTCAGCAGTTCCTCACAGGTCCGGGACGGGCAGGTCAAGGTTCGGGAAGGTGATGCCGCCGTCGACTTCGAGCACCTTTCCGGTCAGGTAGGCGCCGGCCGGCGAAGCCAGATACAGGGCGGCGGCCGCGATCTCCTCGGGGTCCCCGAGTCGGCGCAGCGGCGTGGCCTTCTCCATCGGGGTACGCAGTTCCTCGTTGGCTGCCACCACGTTCAGCGCCGAGGTCATGATCGATCCCGGGGCAATGCCGTTGACGCGGATCTTGGGGCACAGATCCAGCGCGGCCAGCCGGGTGTAGTGAGCCAGCGCGGCCTTGGCCGTGCCGTAGGCGGCGAAACCTCGCCCGGGCACCCGCCCCATGGTGGAGGTGATGTTGATGAACGACCCGCCGCCGGAGTGCTCCAGCATCAGCGGCACGGCCGCGATGGTCAGCGCGTGCGCCGTCGCAACGTTGAACGTGAAGGCGTCTTTGAGGTCCTTGGTCGACGTGGTCAACAGTGTGTTGGGCATTGTTCCACCGACGTTGTTGACGACGATGTCGAGCCTGCCGAACGCTTCGACAGCTTCGGCGGCCAGCTTTGCGGTCTCCTCGGGATGGGCGAGATCGGCGACGACGATGTGGGCACGACGACCCGTCGCGCGGACCTGCTGCGCGACGGCCTCTAGTTCGGATTGGGTACGCGATGCGATCACCACGTCCGCGCCGGCCTCGGCGAACGCGACGGCGATGGCGGCGCCTAAGCCCCGGCCAGCGCCGGTAACTACAGCTGTTTGATTATCGATTCGGAATTTGTCGAGTATCACGGCGTCACGCTAACAAGGATCGATCGTGAGCTGAACCCCTTTTTTGAAACACGTTCTAACAGGGCAGTGGGCCTGCCTCGAGGGCGCTGCGATCGTCGGTGGATTCACGTACAATCGAATGTATGTTCGATATAGCCCTTCCGTCGCTGGAGGGCATCCGCGCGCGTGACGACGCGGGCCTGGTCGACGCGATGCAGGGGGCCGCGCGTCTGCAGGCGGCTTTTCTGGCGCGGGTATTCGCCGCCGCGGCTGAGTTGTATCACCGCAGATTGGCCGAGCAGCAGGCAGCCGCTCGGGAGATCTGGGCGATCGATGGCTGGGAGGCGGTGGCCGCGGAGATCGCGGCTGCTCAAGGCATCAGTCGGGGGCGGGCGGCGGGGCAGTTGCGGCTGGGTTTGGCCTTGGCTGAGCGGTTGCCGAAGCTGGAGGCGTTGTTTGCGGCGGGTGTGGTCGATTACCAGGTGGTGGCCGCGGTGGTGCATCGCACCGAGTTGATGATCGATCCGGATGCGATCCCGCGGATGGACCGGTGGCTGCAGCGTAATGCGCCCCGGTGGGGCAAATGGTCGAGGAACCGGATCGTCGAAGCGGTCGACTACTGGGTGCAGGTGGTGGAACCGGCCGCAGTGCGCGAAGCCCGCACCCTGGATCAATCTCGTCACATTCGGGTGACTCCGCAGCATTCGGGGCTGGCGGAGATCTTCGGCGAGGTGCGCACCGTCGATGCGTTGGCTTTCGACCACCGGCTCGATGAGTTGGCCGGCACGGTGTGCCCGGCCGATCCGCGCACTAAGCAGCAGCGGCGCGCCGACGCCCTGTCGGCACTGACGGCGGGCGCGGCCATCATGGCGTGCGAATGCGGTTCACCCGATTGCCCGGCAGTCACTGGCGATGCCTCGGTGGGTGCGGTGATGATCCATGTGATGGCCGAGCAGGCCACGCTCGACGGCCATTCGGACAAACCGGGATTCGTTCCCGGGTTCGGTGGCCTGCAGGCCGACGCAGTGCGCACGATCGCAAAATCGGCGAAGCTGCGGACGGTCCGTCATCCGCGGGATGCAGCGCCGGAACCAGGATATCGGCCGTCGGCGGCCCTGGCGGACTTCATCCGCTGCCGTGATCTCACGTGTCGGTTTCCCGGATGCGGTCGACCCGCCGAGGTCGCCGACATCGACCACACCGTGCCATGGCCGCTCGGGCCTACGCATCCGAGCAATCTGAAATTGCTGTGCCGGCTTCACCATCTTTTGAAGACTTTCTGGGTCGGTCCCAATGGGTGGCGGGACCGCCAAGAACCCGATGGCACGGTGATCTGGACCGCGCCCACCGGGCACACCTATGTCACCAAACCCGGTGGTGCCCTATACTTCCCGCAGTTGGCCAACCCCACCGGCGAGCTGGATCTGCCCGAGTGGTCACCGACCGGTAGTCGCGGAGTGATGATGCCCACCCGCCGGCGTACCCGGGCTCAGGATCGGGCCTACCGGATCTGGCTGGAACGCAGCCACAATCAGGAACGCATCGCCGCCGCGGCGATCGAAGCCGCCGCCGCCGAACACGCCAGACGAATCGCCGCCGCCAACGACCCACCCCCGTTTTAGCGAGGTCTGGTCGGCGGCATTCTATGGTTGATGCCGTGACCTCGAACCTCGACCTTTCCGGCGCACCGACCTGGTCGCCGCGCGAGGTCGAGCTGTTGGACGTCACCCTGGCGCTGCTGCAGGAGAACGGCTACGACCGGCTGACGGTTGATGCTGTCGCGGCTGCCGCGCGGGCGAGCAAGGCCACCGTGTACCGGCGTTGGCCGTCGAAGGCCGAGTTGGTGTTGGCCGCGTTCACCGAGGGCATCCGCCAGGTCGCGGTCTCGCCCGACACCGGCACGCTGCGCGGCGATCTGCTGCGGCTGGGTGAGTTGGTCTGCGAACAGGTGGCGCAGCATGCCGGCACGCTGCGTGCGGTCCTGGTGGAAGTGTCGCGGAACCCGGCGCTGAACGAGGTGATGCAGAGCAACTTCGTCGATCAGCGCAAGGCGCTGGTCCTGCACATTCTGGGGCAAGCCGTCGACCGCGGGGAGATAGACGCCGACGCCATCGACGACGACCTGTGGGACGTGTTGCCGGGATATCTGATCTTCCGGTCCCTGGTCTCGGGTCGGATGCCCACGGCGCACACCGTGGCCAACCTCGTCGATCAGGTGGTCTTGCCGGGCCTCACCCGCCGCGCCGACTGACTTCGCCTCGCGCGGCACCGGCGTGCCGCGCACTATTGAACCGTACGGTTCGGTACCGTACGCTAACTTTCATTCGAGCAGCCCACCGATACCGGGAGGCTTCCGGTGAAGAGACCGTCGCTTTTCCCACTGGTCCGGCGCGGGTGGATGGTTCTGGTGGCGGTCGCGGTAGTCGCCGTCGCGGCGTTCTGCGTGTATCGACTGCACGGCATCTTCGGCTCGGGTGACACCACATCGACCAGTAGTGATGCCGCCGAGGACATCGTCCCGTTCAACCCCAAGGACGTCGTCTACGAGGTCTTCGGCGCACCGGGGGCGGTGGCCACCATCAACTATCTCGATGTCAATGCCGCTCCTGTGCAGGTCATCGATGCCCCGTTGCCCTGGAGATATCAGGCGACGACGACCGAGCCGGCCGTCATCGCGGATCTGCGGGCACAGGGCAACGGCGACACGCTGGGCTGTCGCATCGTGATCGACGGCGAGCTCAAGGACGAGAGGACCGCGAACGCCGTGAGCGCCTACATCTACTGCTTGGACAAGTCCGGATGAGCGAGTCCGGCCGGCCGCCGTTCTGGCCACGCACCATCCGCCGCCTGGCGCTGCCGATCGTGCTGTTCTGGGTGGCGCTGGCCGCCGTGACGAACAGCCTGGTGCCGCAACTGGAGGTCGTGGCCGAAGCCCACAACGTGGGGATGAGCTCGCACGACGCGCCGTCGTATCAGGCGGCGAAGCGCATCGGAAAAGTGTTCCAGCAGTACGACACCGACAGCGCGGCGATGATCGTCATCGAAGGCGAGGAGCCGCTGGGTGCCGACGCCCACCGGTTCTACGACACCCTGGTCGCCAAGCTTGCGGACGACACCCGCCACGTCCAGCACATCCAGGACTTCTGGGGCGATCCGCTGACTGCCGCCGGTTCGCAGAGTAACGACGGGAAAGCGGCACTGGCGCAGGTGTTTCTAGCCGGAAGTCAGGGCGAGACGTTG
This sequence comes from Mycobacterium sp. SMC-14, assembly GCF_046250075.1. NCBI lineage: Bacteria > Bacillati > Actinomycetota > Actinomycetes > Mycobacteriales > Mycobacteriaceae > Mycobacterium > Mycobacterium sp. SMC-14. The sequence continues at coordinate 947,287 of NZ_CP176429.1, forward strand.
GCTAATGAGTCGGTGGCCGCCGTCCGCGAGATCGTCGAGCAGACGCCGGCGCCGCCCGGCGTACACGCCTACATCACGGGCGCGGCCCCGCTGGTCGCCGACCAGTTCTCGGTCGGTAGCGAGGGCACCAACAAGGTCACCGCGATCACCTTCCTGGTGATCGCGCTCATGCTGTTCGCGGTCTACCGCTCGGTCGGCACCACTGTGCTCGCGCTGCTCACCGTGGCCATCGAGATGGCTGCCGCGCGTGGATTCGTCGCGTTCCTCGGCTACCGCGAGATCATCGGATTATCAACGTACTCAACGAATCTGCTGACATTGCTGGCGATCGCCGCGGGAACCGACTACGCGATCTTCATCATCAGCCGCTACCAGGAGGCGCGCGCGGCCGGTGAAGATCGCGAGACGGCGTTCTACACCATGTACCGCGGCACCGCCCACGTCGTGATCGGCTCGGGCCTGACCATTTCCGGTGCCGTGTACTGCCTGACCTTCACCCGGCTGCCCTACTTCCACACCCTGGGGCTGCCCGCCGCCATCGGCATTTTCGTCGCGCTGATCGCCGCGCTGACCCTCACGTCGGCGGTGCTCACGCTGGGCAGTCGGTTCGGATTCTTCGAGCCCACCCGGGCGATGCGGACCCGCGGCTGGCGCCGGATCGGTGCTGCCATAGTCCGGTGGCCCGGGCCGATCCTGGTGGTGGCGTGCGGTGTGGCCTTGATCGGGCTGCTTGCCTTGCCGGGCTACAAGACCAGCTATGACGCTCGTATCTACATGCCGGATCGTGCGCCGGCCAACATCGGTTACGCGGCGGCCGAACGCCATTTCTCGCAAGCTCGGCTGAACCCCGAGCTGCTGATGATCGAAGCCGACCACGACCTGCGTAACCCGGCATCCTTCTTGGTCTTGGAACGCGTCGCCAAGGCCGTGTTCCACACGCCGGGTATCGCCAAGGTGCAGTCGATGACACGTCCGTTGGGTACGCCGCTGAAGCACACGTCGATACCGTTTTCGGTCGGACAGGGAAGTGTCGCCCAGACCCAGAATCTCAAGTACCAGATGGATCGGGCGGCCGATCTGCTCAAGCAGGCGGCCGAAGCCGAGAAGTCGATTCACACGCTGGAACAGCAATATGTGCTGCAGCAGCAGCTCGCCGATGCCACCCACTCCGAGACCCAGAGCTTTCACGACACCGTCGACCTCACCAACGATCTGCGTGACCAGATCGCGAACTTCGACGACTTTTTCCGGCCGATCCGCAGTTACTTCTACTGGGAACCGCACTGCTACGACATCCCGGTGTGTGCGGCGCTGCGCAACGTGTTCGACCTGCAGGACGGCATCGACAAGCTCAGCGAGAAACTCGGACAGCTCACCACCACCTTGGACAAGTTGGACGCCCTGCAACCGCAGTTGGTGGAGCTGATTCCATCCCAGATCGAAAGTCAGCGAGTCAACCGCGACCTGGCGCTGAACAACTACGCCACCAACTCGGGGATCAGCGACCAGTCCGCCGCCGCCAACGACAATCCGGCCGCCATGGGCCAGGCCTTCGACGAAGCCAAGAACGACGACTCTTTCTACCTGCCGCCGGAAGCGTTCGACAACGCCGAGTTCAAACGCGGGATGAAGTTGTTCCTGTCGCCGGACGGCAAAGCGGCGCAGATGATCATCACCCACGAGGGCGATCCGGCGACCCCCGAGGGCATCGCGCACATCGACTCGATTCGCAATGCCGCCAAAGAAGCGGTCAAAGGAACCCCGCTGCAGGGCTCCCACATCTACCTCGCCGGCACCGCCTCGACCTACAAGGACATCGCCGACGCAGCCCGCTACGACCTGCTGATCGCCGGAATCGCCGCACTGAGCCTGATTCTGCTGATCATGATGATCATCACCCGCAGCCTGGTCGCCGCGATCGTCATCGTGGGCACCGTGGCGCTTTCGCTGGGTGCCTCGTTCGGACTGTCGGTGCTGGTGTGGCAGTACCTGTTCGGCATCCACCTGTACTGGATCGTGTTGGCCCTGGCCGTCATTCTGTTGCTGGCGGTGGGCTCGGACTACAACCTGCTGTTGATCTCGCGGTTCTCCGAGGAGATCGGCGCCGGCATAAACACCGGGATCATCCGGGCCATGGGCGGCACGGGTTCGGTCGTGACCGCCGCCGGGCTGGTGTTTTCCGCGACCATGGCCTCGTTCATCTTCAGCGACCTGCGGATCCTCGGCCAGATCGGCACCACGATCGCGCTCGGCCTGCTGTTCGACACGTTGATCGTGCGATCGTTCATGACGCCGTCCATCGCGGCGCTGCTCGGACGCTGGTTCTGGTGGCCGCAACGGGTGCGTCAGCGGCCCGCGGTGACCGCAGGCACCTAAGCGCACTACTTCTTTGCCGGAGCTCTTTTCGCCGGAGCCTTTTTCGCGGGAGCCTTCTTGGCCGGCGTCTTCTCGGCCGACGCTCGCTTCTTCACGCTGGCCTCCAGTTTGGCCAGCAGGTCGGAAACATCCTCGGTCGCATCCAGTTCAGCCGGGCGCTCTTCGGGGGTGAACGCCTCGTCGCCTTCGAGTTTGGCCGCGATCAACTCCTGCAACTGCTCCTGATAGGTGTCGTGGTACCGGTCCGGGTCGAAATCGTCGGCCATCGACTCGACCACCTGCCCGGCCATCTTCAGCTCGGCCGGTTTGATCTCCACCTTGGTGTCCAGAGCGGGGAAGTCCGGGTCGCGGATCTCGTCCGGCCAGAGCAGGGTGTGCACCATCATCACGTCGCGCTTGGAGAAATCCTTGACTCGCAGCGCCGCCAGCCGGGTCTTGTTGCGCAGCGTGAAATGAACTATCGCCACCCGATCGGTCTCGGCGAGTGTCTTGGCCAGCAGCACATAGGATTTGATCGACTTTGTGGCCGGCTCCAAGAAGTATGAGCGGTCGTAGAGCATCGGGTCCAGGTCGCCGGCGGGGACGAACTCGAGCACCGCGATCTCGTGGTCGCGCTCCTCGGGAAGGTTCGCGATGTCGTCGTCGGTGATCACCACCATCCGGCCGTCATCGGATTCATAGGCACGCGCGATGTCGCCGTAGTCGACGACTTCGCCGCATTCCTCGCACACCCGCCGGTAGCGGATCCGCCCGTGATCCTTGGCGTGCACCTGACGGAACTTGATGTCGTGGTCCTCGGTGGCGCTGTAGACCTTCACCGGCACGTTGACCAGACCGAATGCGATCGAACCCTTCCAGATGGAACGCATGAGGCCAGTATGCCCACGCGAGAGTGCCGATAACCTGCTTTGGCGCGACGTAGGTTGGTGAGATGGCCGCTGAGTCCGTCCAGACCCGGGTCAAGCTGACCAACGCCGAGAAGGTGCTTTACCCCGCCACGGGTACCACCAAGGCCGAGGTCTACGGCTACTACACCCGGATCGCCGAAGTGATGCTGCCGCACATCGCGGGGCGGCCCGTGACGCGCAAACGCTGGCCCAACGGTGTCGATCAGGGATCGTTCTTCGAAAAGCAGCTCGCCGCCTCGGCGCCGGGCTGGTTGGCCCGCGCCGAAATTCAGCATCGCTCCGGCATCACCACTTATCCGATCATCGAGGATCTCGACGGCCTGGCCTGGATCGCCCAGCAGGCTGCACTGGAAGTTCACGTTCCACAGTGGCGTTTCGAGGCGCAGTGGTCCCACGGCGGGAAGGTGCTCAAGCCAGGACTGGCGACGCGACTGGTATTCGACCTCGACCCCGGCGAGGGCGTAACGATGAGCCAGCTCGCCGAGGTGGCGCGCGCGATCCGCGACCTGATGACCGAGCTCGGCCTGGACACCTTCCCGGTCACCAGCGGCAGCAAGGGCTTGCACCTGTACGCCGCCCTCGAGCGTCCGGTGAGCAGCACCGGTGCCGCCACGGTGGCCAAACGCGTTGCGCAACAACTCGAAAGCGCGATGCCCGAGCTGGTGACCGCGACCATGGCCAAGAAGCTGCGGGCCGGCAAGGTTTTTCTCGACTGGAGTCAGAACAATGCGGCCAAGACCACCATTGCGCCGTACTCGCTGCGCGGCCGTGACCATCCGACGGTCGCCGCCCCACGCACCTGGGCCGAGCTGGACGACCCGGACCTGTGTCAGCTGCGCTTTGACGAGGTGCTGGACCGCGTCGGCCGCGACGGTGATCTGTTGGCCGGCCTGGATCGCCCCCTGACCGGGCAGGATCGACTGTCGGTGTACCGGTCCAAGCGTGATGCGGGCCGGACTCCCGAACCCGTCCCGGCCGCGGCACCGGCGCCGGGGGAGGGCAACAGTTTTGTCATCCATGAGCACCACGCCCGCAGGCTGCATTACGACTTCCGGCTGGAGCGCGATGGGGTGTTGGTGAGCTGGGCGGTGCCCAAGAACCTGCCGGACACGACGTCGGTCAACCATCTCGCGGTGCGCACCGAGGACCATCCGCTGGAGTACGGCCGCTTCGAGGGCACCATCCCCAAGGGCGAGTACGGCGCCGGCACGGTGCATATCTGGGATTCGGGTACCTACGTGACCGAGAAGTTCGAGGACACGCCCGAAAAAGGGGAGGTGATCGTAGTACTGGCCGGCGGCCGGATCTCCGGGCGATACGCACTGATCCGTACCGGCGGTGATCAGTGGCTGGCGCACCGGATGAAAGACCAGCAGGCATTCACGTTCAGCGAGCTGGCGCCGATGCTGGCCACCCACGGCTCGGTGACGCGTCTGGACGGCGGCCAGTGGGCTTTCGAAGGCAAATGGGACGGGTACCGACTGTTGGTGGATGCCGACCATGGCCGGGTCCGATTGCGTGCCCGCAGCGGACGCGACGTCACCGGCGAATACCCGCAGCTGCCGTTTCCAGCCGCCGACCTGGCCGAGCACCACGTGGTGCTCGATGGTGAACTCGTCGCGCTCGACGACCACGGTGTCCCCAGCTTCGCCGAGATGCAGAACAGCGCCCGTGCGGCCCGCCTACAGTTCTGGGCTTTCGACTTGCTCTTCCTCGACGGGCGCCCGCTACTGCGGGTGGCCTATCGGGATCGGCGCCGTCTCCTGGAAACCCTTGCGCGCGGAACCGATCTGGTGGTCAAAGACCTCTTGACGCCCGACGGCGCGAAGGCGCTCGACCAGTCCCGCCGGCTGGGCTGGGAAGGGGTGGTCGCCAAGAAGTGGGATTCGCCCTATCAGGCGGGGCGTCGTTCGACGGCGTGGGTCAAGGAGAAGTACTGGCGGACCCAGGAGGTGGTGATAGGGGGCTGGCGGGCCGGGGAAGGGGCTCGCGGCGGGGGGATCGGGTCGCTGCTGATGGGCATTCCCGACGGTGACGGCCTGCGTTTCGTCGGCCGGGTCGGTACCGGATTCACCGAACGTCAGCTGGCCGCCCTGAAGAAGATGTTGGTGCCGCTGCGCGCCGGTGGATCACCTTTCGGGGCACCGCTTCCCACGGCGGACGCCAAGGGCGTCACATTCGTGGAGCCGACCGTGGTGGGGGAGGTGCGCTTCAGCGAACGGACGACCGATGGCCGACTGCGTCAGCCCAGCTGGCGTGGACTGCGGCCCGATAAGACTCCCGCCGATGTGGTGGGTGAGGATTGACCGGTGCGATGGGTGACCTATCGAAGCGAAGACGGTGAGCGCACGGGTGTGCTGGACGGGGACGTGATCCATGCGCTGCCGCCCGGTGTGACGCTGCTGGAGTTGATCCGGCTCGGCCCCGACGGACTGCGCGACGCCGGAGAACGGGCGCTGAACGCCCCGTCAGCGACAGTGCGGGCCGACCAGGTGGCGCTGATGGCGCCGATCCCGCGTCCACCGTCGATCCGCGACAGCCTGTGCTTTTTGGACCACATGCGCAACTGCCTGGCTGCGACCGGACGCAGCCGCGAGCTCGACGACTCCTGGTATCGAATACCTGCGTTCTATTTTGCCTGCCCAGCAACGGTTTTGGGTCCCTACGACGATGCGCCCATGGCGCCCGGCAGTGTCTGCCAGGACTTCGAGCTGGAGGTTGCCGCGATCATCGGCACGGCCGGCGCGAACCTGTCGGTGGAGCAAGCCGAGCAGGCGATCATCGGCTACACCATTTTCAACGACTGGTCGGCACGGGATCTACAGGCCCAGGAGGGGGTGCTGGCGATCGGGCAGGCCAAGGGCAAGGACAGTGGGGTCACGCTGGGGCCCTACCTTGTCACCCCCGACGAGCTGGAGCCCTACCGCCGCAACGACAAACTCAGCCTGCACGTCACCGCGATCGTCAACGACGTGATCGTGGGGCTCGGGTCGACCGAGGCCATGGACTGGAGCTTCGGCGAGATCATCAGCTATGCATCGCGCGGGGTGCCGCTGGAGCCGGGTGACGTCTTCGGGTCCGGCACCGTCCCGACCTGCACTCTGCTCGAACACCTCGATCCTGCCCTGCCGCAACCATTTCCGGGCTGGCTGAGCGACGGTGACGTGGTGACCCTGCAGGTGCAGGGCCTCGGCGAGGTTCGCCAGACGGTGCGCGCGAGCGCACCGCCGATACCGCTGCCCGAGCGCCCGCGACCCTAGGGTGCCTAGGCCGCCGTGACGGTCACCTTGATGGCCGAGGCGCCGTCTGAGGTGATGATCAGCTGCGACGCGTTGGGACCGGAGGTGACGTGTCCGCCGGTCACGTCGACGGTGTAGCCGTTGGGGTATTGGCTGGTCGGAACGGAAATGGTGGTCTGGGAGCCGGCGCCGAAGGTGCCGGATCCGTCGGCCTGGTCGGTGGAGTAGCTGAAGGAGAAGACTCCGCCCGAGAACGACCACGAGGTCGGGATGCCTGAGATCACCTGCGGGTAGGGCTGGGCCAACGTGTCGAGTTTGTCCCAGTTGACGTTGTCTCCGACCGGTGGCTTGCTGGGGTCGTACACCAGCGCCTGGTCCTCCGGTGAGATGCTGGTGATGTCCTTGCCGGAGTAGGCCCATTCGGCCCAACCGAACAGCGCCCGGTTGGTGGCCTGCAGGCTCGCTTCGATGGCTCCAATGTTGTTGGTAGCGCCGAATTCGCTGAACCAACCCGGGATGTTGTGGGCCTGGGTGTAGTCCATCGCGTAGTCGAGGACGACGTCGGCGTTCCAGTCGCAACCGAAGCTGGTCCCGGGGAACAGTGAAGCCGTGAGGCAGTAGTGGTGGAACGAGAAGGCCGAGTTCGGGTCGTCCACCGTGCCCAAATTCGTCGGCACCGGCAGGCTGCCGAAGAGGGCGGGCGGTTCGAAGAACACGGTCTTGTTCGGGTCGACGGATCGGATGGCCGCGTCGATCTGGTTGTAGAACGGGGTCAGTTGCTGGGCTTCGAAGTACGAGTTGCCCAAGATGCTGCCCAGCCAGTGCGTGCCGGCCCACGGCTCGTTCATGATGTCGTAGCCGGCGACGTTGGGATCGCCCTTGAAGTAGTTCGCGACGGCCTGCCACGACAACGCGTAGTGGTTCTGCAGCCCGATCCCATCGGAGGCTTTCGTGTTGGCCCAGAACGTATCCCAGGCGTGGTTCTGCGCCGGGCTCACGGGGTAGGTGAACGGGAAACCCAAGCCGATGTGAGGTAGCCCGCCGTTGAAGGTGGCCCAGTCCGGAGCGCCCTCGCCGCCGAACTCCTCGTTGTAGAGGTCCTGATGCATGTCGAGAACCGCCACGATGTTGTGTCGCGCCAGCATGTCCACGGTTTCCTTGACCGACGCCAGGTAGTCGTAGTCGATGACACCGGGTTGGGGCTCCACCCCGGCCCAGATGATGCCCAGGCGTACCGAATTGAAGCCGTTGGCGGCCAGGAATGCGGCATCGTCGTCGCTGAACCCGTCGCCAGAGGGCGCATACGGGGCGACCTTGTAGACCTGGTTGAGGCCGTGCCAGATGACGACCTGGCCGTCGGCGTTGGTGAGCCAGCCGTTGGACGCCTCCACCACAGGGGCGATGGTTCCGGTGATGCCGCCGGGCAGGGTGCCGTAGTGGCCGACGTCGCCGTGAGTTCCGGAGATCAGGCCGGCCACGCCGCCGACGCCGCCCAGTGCGGGCAGCCCAGCTGAGGTGGCGCCGTCGCCGGCGTCGCCGCCGTGCCCGCCGTTGCCGAACAGCCAGGCGGCGGCACCGCCGTCGCCGCCTGCGGCCCCGGCGCCGCCTTCGCCGCCGGCGCCGCCGTTGCCGAAGAGCCCGACCGCCGAGCCGCCGTGGCCGCCGGCGACGCCGTCGGTGGTGCTGTTCCAGCCGGCGCCGCCGTCACCGAAGAGCCAGCCGCCGTTGCCGCCGTCGGGGTTGGCTTCGGTGCCGTCGGCGCCGTTGCCGATGACCGTCGAGCCGAACAGGGTGTTGATGGCGCCGTTGACTTGGATGCCCAGGTCGCTGTCGATCCACTTCTCGGCGATGTCGTGCAGGCCGGTGTAGAGGTCGAAGGCCAGAGCGGGGCTGGGCTCGGCCAGCGCGGCAAAGGCGGCGTCCCAATGCTCGGCGGACAAGAAGGTGTCCCAGGCGGTGGTGTCGAACAGGGCGTCACCGTCAAGGGCGCCTTCGGCGGTGACGAACGGGGTGACCAGCACGTCCATCATGTCGTCGAGGTCGGCGTGGGCCGGCGGGGTCAGGGGGGCGATCGCCAAGAACGCGGCGATACCGACAACCTTGCTGCCCACAACCTTGCTGCGGTGACGAGACATCTCGACAAACCCTTCTCATGGACCTGCTCGGTTTCTTAAGTGTGTCTGAGAAGGTAAACGAGTTACTTACCCTGCGCAAGGTTCCGGCAGGGAGCGCGTGGGCACCGGCTGTCGACCCAACCCGAAGTGATCCGCTGTTACGCCGCGGTCACCGTCACCTTGATCGTGGAGGCGCCGGAGTCCGAGGTGATGATCAGCTGCGACGCGTTGGGCCCGGAGGTGACGTGCCCGCCGGTCACGTTGACGGTGTAGCCGTCGGGGTATTGGCTGGTCGGAACGGAGATAGTGGTCTGCGATCCGGCTGCGAAGGCTCCGGAGCCGTCGGCCTGGTCGGTGGAGTAGCTGAAGGAGAAGACTCCGCCCGAGAACGACCACGAGGTCGGAATGCCCGAGATCACCTGCGGGTAGGGCTGGGACAGGGCGTCGAGTTTGTCCCAGTTGACGTTGTCGCCGTCCGGCGGCTTGGTCAGGTCGTAGACCAGAGCCTGATCGTTCGGTGAGGTACTGGTGATGTCGCCGCCGGTGTAGGCCCATTCGGTCCAACCGATCAGATGCTGATTGGCGGCGTTCATTCCGGCGTTGATCGCCGGGATGTTGTTGGTGGCGCCGAACTCGCTGAGCAACGCCGGAATGTTGTGCTCCTGCGCGTAGTCCATCGCGAATCCGAACGAGACGTCGGCGTTCCAGTCGCAGCCGAAGCTCAGGGTCGGGAACAACGCATTCACCATGCAGTAGTGGTGGAACGAGAAGACGGTGTTGTCGTCGTCGACCGTGCCCAGGTGGTTTGGCACAGGCAGGCTGGCTTCGAGAGTGGTGGGACCGAAGAACACGGTCTTGTTCGGGTCGACTGAGCGGATGGCTTCGGTGATCTGGTTGTAGAACGGGGTCAGCTGCTGGGAGTCGAAGTAGGGGTTGCCCAACAGGCTGCCCAGCGTCTGGGTGCCTGCCCAGGGCTCGTTCATGATCTCGTAGCCGGCGACGTTCTCGTTGCCCTTGAAGTAGTTGGCGACTGCCTGCCACATCAGTGCGTAGTGGTTCTGCAGCCCGATCTCGTCGGGTGCTTTGTCGTTGGCCCAGAACGCATCCCAGGCGTAGTTCTGCGCCGGGCTGACGAAGTAGCTGCCCGGGAACCCTGCCTCGACGTTGGGCAACCCGCCGGTGAGGACGGCCCAGTCGGGCGCACCGTCGCCACCCAGGCTGCCGCTGTAGAGGTCTTGGTGCATGTCGAGGATGGCGACGATGTTGTGGTTGGCCAGCATCTGGACGGTCTGTTGGAGCGACGCGAGGTAGCCGTAGTCAATGACTCCAGGCTGCGGTTCCACCCCGGCCCAGATCACGCCCAGGCGTACCGCGTTGAAGCCGTTGGCGGCTAGGAAGGCAGCATCGTCGTCACTGAACCCGCCGGCGGACGGTTCGTAGGGGGCGATCTTGTAGACCTGGTTCAGCCCGTGCCACATGACGACCTGGCCGTCGCTGTTGGTGAGCCAGCCGTTGGACACCTCCACCGGCGGGGCGACCGTTCCGGTGATCCCGCCCGGCAGTGCACCGTAGTGGCCGACGTCGCCGTGGGTGCCATAGAGCAGGCCGGCCACGCCGCCGACGCCGCCCAGTGCGGGCAGCCCAGCTGAGGTGGCGCCGTCGCCGGCGTCGCCGCCGTGCCCGCCGTTGCCCCACAGCCAGCCGCCGGTGCCGCCGTCGCCGCCTGCGGCCCCGGCGCCGCCTTCGCCGCCGGCGCCGCCGTTGCCGAAGAGCCCGACGGCCGAGCCGCCGTGGCCGCCGGCGACGCCGTCGGTGGTGCTGTTCCAGCCGGCGCCGCCGTCACCGAAGAGCCAGCCGCCGTTGCCGCCGTCGGGGTTGGCTTCGGTGCCGTCGGCGCCGTTGCCGATGACCGTCGAGCCGAACAGGGTGTTGATGGCGCCGTTGACTTGGATGCCCAGGTCGCTGTCGATCCACTTCTCGGCGATGTCGTGTAGGCCGGTGTAGAGGTCGAAGGCCAGAGCGGGGCTGGGCTCGGCCAGCGCGGTGAAGGCGGCGTCCCAGTGTGCGGAGGACAAGAAGGTGTCCCACGCGGTCGCGTCGAACAGGGCGTCACCGTCGAGCGCGCCATCGGTGGTGACGAACGGGGTGACCAGCACGTCCATCATGTCGTCGAAATCAGCCTGAGCGGTCGGGGCGATCGGGGCGATCGCCAAGAACGCGGCGATACCGACAACCTTGCTGCCCACAACCTTGCTGCGGTGACGAGACATCTCGACAAACCCTTCTCATGGACGCGCCTATTTCTGAGGCCTGTCTGAGAAGCTAAATGAGTTACTTAACAACGCGCAAGGGTGCAGCGGAAAAGGCGTGCGATTCGGTGCCCGGCTGACACGCCCGCATCGCTGCGGGACTAGCGGTTATAGCTGGTGGGCGCGCTGCAACGCGGTCAAAGGTGAAATCGCGCGATAGTTCGCTACGACAATTATTTCGTAGGCCCGATCAGCACTGGGTCGCGGCGCGAATCCACTGACGCCGAGCGTCGCTCTGCCCGGCCTCCGACGCCGCGGCGCGAAGCAGGCGGATAACCCGCTGGTGATCGCCGTGGCCGACTCGCAGCTCGACCGGTAGATACTTTTGTGTCTTCATGTGTGAATACCCCCTGCAGGTCACGCAACGAGAACTGCAGTACCCGACCGCTGTGGGTGGGCGGTCAGTGCACGTATCGATCAACGCCGGCGGCGGCGAAATGTATCCCGATTCAGCCGGGCAAAACGGTGAGCGTGCACACGTGCGGGCGAAGACGTGACAGGCGTCACCCCGCCTTGGCGATCACGTGCTCGGCGAACCGCTCCAGGTTGCGGATCTTGGTGTCCAACGGCTCGGTGTCGGATCCGACGATGTAAGGCACCCGGAAGCCGACGATGACGTCGGTGACGCCCTTGTCCTCGAGTCGTTTGATGCCGTCGAGGGTGAAGCCGTCAACCGAGATCACGTGGATTTCGAAGGGATCGTCGGCGCGGCCCTCCTCCTCGCGGAGTTGTTTCAGCCGGGTGATCAGCCCGTCCAGCTCGGCCGGGTCGCCCCCGCCGTGCATCCAGCCGTCGTGCCGGGCCGCTCGGCGCAGCGCGGCTTCGGCGTGGCCGCCGATCAGGATCGGGATCGGCTGCGACGGAGCCGGGGCCATCTTCGTTTTGGGGATGTCGTAGAACTCGCCGTGGAATTCGAAGTAGTCGCCGGTGGTGAGCCCCTGGATGATCTCGATGCACTCATCCATCCGCTTGCCGCGCCGGGCGAACGGCACCCCCATCAATTCGTAGTCCTCCGGCCACGGGCTGGTGCCCACGCCCAGGCCCAGCCGGTTGTTGATCATCGCGGCCAGCGAGCCGGCCTGCTTGGCGACCAAGGCCGGCGGGCGGATCGGCAGTTTGACGACGAACGGGGTGAATCGCAGCGTGCTGGTGACCGCGCCCAGCGCGGCGATCAAGACGAAGGTCTCGATGAAGGCCTTGCCGTCGAGGAATTCCCGGTTGCCGTCGGGGGTGTAGGGGTATTTCGAGTCCGATTCGAACGGGTAGGCGATGCTGTCGGGGATCGTCATGCTGTGGTACCCGGCGGCCTCGGCGGCCTTGGCGAGCGGAATGTAGTAGCTCGGGTCGGTCATCGCTTCGGCGTAGGTGAACCGCACGTCGTCTCCTCGGTCTCGGGTGGTGTGGCGCACTTCTCTGCATAGCAGACTCGCCCGGCCCGACCTGAGCGGGGGACTGGGATCAGATGCGCGGCGGCATCGCGATCTCGACGTTTTCCAGGGGGAACGGTGGATATCCGGCGGCGCCGATCACGGTCAGCGTGCCCCACGGCGTCCGCTCCGCGACGCGCCCTTGCGCGGTGTGCTCGCCAATCCGGATGTTGACCTTCGAACCGGTGACACTCGCGCCCGGCAATTCGTTGAAAAGCATTCCCTGCCAATGGTATTGGCCGTCGATCGGATCGAAGTGTCCGGTCAGGCGCACTCGCGTCGGGTACTCCTCGCCGTTGTGGGTGAGAACCGCCGGCCCGTCATAGGTTTCGGCGTTTTCTAAGTCCACGCCTCCGCAGCCGGTGAGGTAGAACCGCGAAATGCCTCGAGTGGGCAACAGCGGGTGCACCCGCAGCCGCGGCGAACGGGACTCGATCCGGCTGGCTCCGCTGCGCCGTAGGGCATCGACGAGCCGAGCCACATACCGGGCCTGCCTGCGGGTGTGCGGGCCGGGAATCTGGAATCGGTTGGGGACGCCATGCCTGGCGACCACGTCGTCGGTTGAGGCGGCGGTGCCGATCAATACGCGGGCGACAAGCGCCTCGCCGTCGGCACTGGTCACCGTCCAGGTGTCGTTGCCGCTGTCGAATCGGGTGGACACGTTCGTCGCATCGACGGCGCGGGCGACATCGATCAACCCGTGCAGGTGCGCCGGGTCGCCCAGCACCACCACGTCGAGGACGCCGTTGCGGCTCACAGGAATCCGGCCCGCCGCCACATCCGTCGGGCCAGCCCACCCATCAGTCCGACTTCGGTGAAGAACGCGGCCAGCGGCGCGAACGACGAGCGGGAAGCGGCATGGAAGTGCGGGTTGGCTCGCGCCACCCGGCGAGCTTCGCGGCCGTCGAGCCCGACCCGGCTGTAGATGACCGGCAGGGTGAACAGGTGGCGGTAGAACGGTCCGCCGACACCCTGCAGGTTGGCCAGCAGAACCCGGCGGTAACGGGGCATCGCCGGCACGCTGCGTCGCAGACCGTCGCGGGCGTACTGGATGTGGCGGGCTTCTTCGGTGACATGGATGCGCATCACACGTCGCACGATCGGTTGCAGGTCCGGATCGTCGAGGATCTGGCGCTGCAGCGCGTCGAAGATCTCCTCGCCGACCAGCGCCGCTCCCCACAAGATGCTGCCGCGGAACAGGAAGGGAAGCGCGTTGATAACGATGCGCTGGTGCAGCCGCGGGCGCACCGGCACTCCGCCGATCCGATCGATGGTCTTGCCGAACATCAGCATGTGGCGGGTCTCGTCGCCCAGTTCGGTCAGCGAGTAGTGAGTGGTGCGCGCGGTGGGGTTCTTGTGCATCATGTCGCGCAGCAGCGCCTGGTTGAGGATGTTCTCGAACCAGATGCCCGCCGACAGGACGTTGACCAGCTCCTGGCGCGACATCTCGATCTGCTGCTCGCGGGTCATGGCTTCCCACAGGCCGGTCCCGTAGAGGGTGCACATCCGCGGCGGCAGGAAGAACTTGTCGTCCTCCAGCGGGGCGTTCCAGTCGATGTCGACGACCGGTGCATAGGACTTCTTCACCGAGCCCTTCAGCAGACGCTCGGCAAATTCCTCCCGGGTCGGTTCGCTCGGCCGCACCGCAGTGGTCATGACGGAATCCCTTCTCGCTCGGACGTGTAAAAACTAGGAGCCGCAACAAGGCATGTCAATACCGACGGTACCGGATACCTACGGTTTCATGTGTGATGCCCATCACATGCCTGGCCTGGCGCTATTCCGGTTGAAGCGTCGTCAGTGGCGTCGGGATCGGCATCTCGCAATCACTCCCGGGTAGGGCCTTGACTGCCACAATTGTGGCCATGCGACCGGGCCTGGCGGACCGAAAGGCAGAGACGTCAGCGGTGTGCGCTTTCCTCGACACCGCCCTTGGCGAACCCGCGACGCTGGTGCTCGAAGGCGAACCCGGCATCGGTAAATCCACGCTGTTGTGGGAGGCGGCCGAGGCCGCGACCGCACGGGGGTACCGGGTGCTCTCGGCGTCAGGTGCCCCGACCGAGGTGCGGTATGCCTACGCGGCGGTGGCCGACTTGCTTGCCGACATCGACGCCGCCGTACTTGCCGAATTGCCCGAGGTGCAGCGCGCGGCCCTCGATCGCGTTCGGCAGGGCGGGGCCGACGGCCCTGCCGGTGACGAGCGGATGGTTGCCGCCTCGTTCTTGGCGGTGATTCGCAGCGTGAGTTCCGTCGCGCCGGTACTGCTTTGTGTCGATGACGCTCAGTGGCTGGATGCGTCAAGCCAGATGGTGATCGGGTTTGCGGAACGCCGGCTCAACGGCCGAGTCGGTCTGCTGATCACCGTCCGGACGGGAGCCCGGGGCGCTGTCGACATGAGCTGGCTGAATCCGGCGCGGCCCGGCGCACTGGCTCGTCTGCGGATCACGCCGCTGACCCTGGGCGGCGTGCATGCTCTGATTTCCACTCGACTGGGGTACACGTTGCCCCGTCCTTCGATCACTCGGATCCATGAAACCTCGGGCGGCAACCCGTTTTTCGCTCTCGAACTTGCGCGGTTCATCGCCGAGGACCCAGACCGGGCCGCCGTCGGCCTTCCCGACAGTTTGGCGGCGCTGGTGCGCGACCACATCGGGCAACCCGACACGGAGGTCGGCTCGGTGTTGTTGGCCGCCGCCTGTGCCGCTTCGCCGACCGTGGAGCGAGTGAGTCGTGCGGTCGACCTCAGCCCCGATCGCGTTGTCGAGCTGGTGGAATCCGAGCAGGCCGCCGGGGTGGTCGCGCTCGACGGCAGCCGGATCCGGTTTCGCCATCCGCTGTTCGCCACCGGTGTCTACAGCGCGGCCGGACCGTCGGCGCGCCGGGCGATGCACCGTCGCCTTGCCGAGACTGTCGAAGAGGCCGAGCTGACCGCGCGTCATCTTGCGTTGGCGGCCACCAGCGCTGACCCGGAGGTGTTGCAAGCGCTCGATGAGGCCGCCACGGTTACCCGGGGGCGCGGAGCCCCAGCGGTAGCGGCGGAGTTGATCGAACTCGCCATCAACCTGGGCGGTGATACCCCGCAGCGACGGATGGGCGCTGCCGAACAGCACTTTCGCTCCGGAGCTATTGCGCCAACGCGTGCTCATCTGCAATCGATCTTGAACGGGTCGTCATCGTCGCGCGGGTTGCGGTGCATGGCGATGATCGCTCTCGCCGCAGTCACCGGCTACGGCGGGAGTTTGGTGGCCGCGGCCGAGCTGCTCGCGCAGGCCATCGACCAGTCCGCCGACAATCCGGCACTGCAGCTTCAGGCCCGGCTGTTGCTGGTGCCGCTCGCAAGGGT
The DNA here is from genome assembly GCF_046250075.1 of Mycobacterium sp. SMC-14. Taxonomy (NCBI): domain Bacteria; kingdom Bacillati; phylum Actinomycetota; class Actinomycetes; order Mycobacteriales; family Mycobacteriaceae; genus Mycobacterium; species Mycobacterium sp. SMC-14. Next base: position 963,003 of record NZ_CP176429.1, read on the forward strand.
GATCGGGCACGGTGAGGAGTCGGTTCACCTCGCGGGCGTCGCCGTGGCGCAGGCCGATCAGCTGGGTGTCCCCGGATTACGCAGCCAGGCGTTGACGATTCAGGCCGTGGTCCGCTTTTGGCATGGGCTTGGCCTTGATCCATCCGCCTTGCAGCTGGCGCTGGATCTGGAGGACCCGGCCGGCGGTCCGGCCGCGACTTACCGCGCCAGCACCGTCGCGCCCGTGATCTGTTCCTGGACCGGGGGACAGGAGGAAGCTTCCAGCCAGATTCGTGTCATCCGGCAGCGGTTGGTTGAAGGTGGGACCGAGACCGACATCCTCTGGATGGCCGACTACGCCACGATGGTCGAACTCTGGCTGGGGCATTACGAGGAAGCCGGGGCCATCGCCGAGGAAGCGGTACAACGCGCCGAGCAGATGGGCGCCGAAATGGTGTTGGTGTGCGCGTGGGCTCGCCGCGCTGCGGTAGCCGCCTACACCGGATCCGTCGAACTGGCCCGCTCAGACGCGGGCGCGGTGATCGACACGTCTCGTGTCAGCGGCGACGTCATGCACAGGCAAGCGGCAACAGCCACCCTGGGCTTCCTCGAAGTGTCGCTGGGGAACTATGGGGCAGCGCTGGCGGTACTCGCGTCGTCGTTGGCGTCGTTCGATCCCGACCACGACTGCGAAATCGTTGTGGGCGCTTACCTGCCCGATGCGGTGGAGGCGCTGACGGCCTTGGGGCGCCTCGACGAAGCCGAACCGCTGATCGTTGCGCTGGAGACCAATGGCGCGCGGCTTGATCGGCCGTGGATGCTGGCGGTGGGTGCTCGCGGGCGCAGCCACTGGCTGGCCGCCCGGGGTGAACTCGACGCTGCCGAGCGCGCTGCCCTGGAGGCCTTAGTGCACCATGGGCGCTTGTCGATGCCCTTCGAGACGGCGCGCACCCAGTTGCTGCTGGGCCAGGTTCAGCGTCGTCGCCGGCGTAAACAGGCCGCCCAGACCAGCTTGAGTACGGCGCTGGCCGCCTTCGAGAGGCTGGGGGCGCCATTGTGGGCCCGACGTGCTCGTGCCGAGCTGGACCGGATGACTGCGGCAGTCCCCGGTACGGGACTTACCGCGGCCGAACGGCGGGTTGCCGAATATGCGGCGGCGGGGTTGTCGAACAAGCAGATAGCCGCGGAGCTGTTCATCGCCGAAAAGACCGTGGAGATGACGCTGAGCACCGTGTATCGCAAGTTGGGTATCCGCTCGCGCGCCGGGCTGTTTGCGGCGCTCAATCCCGGAGAGGTCCAGGGAAAACCCTGATTCGCTACGGCACGGGTTTGGTTAGCGTCGGGCAGATGGGCGACAACGGATCGGCGCGTCAGTGCTTCTTGGTGGAGTGGTACCAACCCGACCTGGCCGAATCAACCGTCGACGCTGTGATCGACCGGCTGGCGTCCGCCGCGGCTGCCGTGCGCGGGAGGCTGGTGGTTGCCTTGACCTCGCCGCGCGACGAGACCTTGTTCGGGGTGGTCGCTGCCGACTCTTCTGACACGGTTGTGACGGCTTGCAGCCAAGCCGGATGGCGGGTCGACCGGATCACTGCTGGGGTGCAGGCCCGGGTCGGCGATGCCGGGAGCTGGCTCTAGCTGTTCGTGGCTCTTCGGCTGCGCAATCGACAAAGTCAGGTTTCCGCGTTTGCGCCGTGGCAAGATCTGCCCATGGGACCCTTCCTGCTCCGCGCCGGGCTGACCGGGCTCGCCTTGTGGATCGTGACTCAGATCGTTCCGGGGGTCGAGATCGTCGGCGGTGACACCACGCTGCAACGGGTCGGCATCATCTTCGTCATCGCTTTGATCTTCGGGCTGGTGAATGCCTTCATCAAACCGGTGGTGCAGCTGCTGTCGATACCGCTGTACATCGTCACCCTGGGCCTGTTCCACATCGTGGTCAACGCACTGATGCTGTGGATCACCGCGTGGATCACCGACAAGACCGCCAAGCACTGGGGCCTCTACATCGCCGACTTCTGGTGGGACGCGATCTGGGCCGCGATCGTCTTGTCGCTGGTGGGCTGGGTGTTGTCGCTCGTCGCCGGACGCATCGCCAGGTAGCGGGGCAGACTCGGGGTATGCCGGAGCTGCCCGAGGTCGAAGCACTCGCCGACCATCTGCGTCGGCACGCAGTCGGTTGCACCATCGGCCGGATCGACGTGGCGGCGCTGTCTGTGCTCAAGACCTTCGACCCGCCGCCGACGGCGTTGCATGGCGGGCAGGTGACCGGCGCGCACCGCTGGGGCAAGTATCTGGGGTTGCAGGCCGGTGAGCTGTTCTTGATCGCGCACCTGTCCAGGGCGGGCTGGCTGCGCTGGTCGGATCAGCTGGCGGCCGCACCGCTGCGGCCGGGCAAGGGACCGATCGCGCTGCGGGTGCACCTGGGTGTTCCGGGGCAGGCCCCGGGCTTCGATCTGACCGAAGCAGGCACCCAGAAGCGGCTGGCGGTCTGGTTGGTCGACGACCCGGCGAAGGTTCCGGGCATCGCCACGCTGGGTCCCGATGCGCTCGCAACCGATGTCGACGAACTCGCCCGATTGTTGGCGGGCAATACGGGTCGCATCAAGACGGTCCTGACCGATCAGAAGGTGATCGCCGGGATCGGCAACGCCTACAGCGACGAGATTCTGCACACCGCGCGACTGTCGCCGTTCGCCACCGCCGGCAAATTGTCGGCGGCTCAGCTGACCGCACTGCACCAGGCCATGCACACCGTGCTGACCGATGCCGTGACCCGCTCGGTCGGCCAACAGGCCGCCACCTTGAAAGGGGAGAAGCGTTCCGGTCTGCGGGTACACGCCCGAACCGGGCTGCCCTGCCCGGTCTGCGCCGACACGGTCCGGGAAATATCTTTCGCCGATAAGTCATTTCAGTACTGCGCGACCTGCCAGACCGGCGGCAAGGTGCTCGCCGACCGTCGGATGTCACGACTGCTCAAGTAATTCTTCTAATTCTTCGACGTGACTTCGACAGTCGGCGACCGCCGTTAAGCTGCCCTGGTGACCCGTCAGAGAATCCTCATCACCGGGGCCAGTTCAGGACTGGGTGCCGGCATGGCCCGCGTTTTCGCTGCGCAGGGACGTGATCTGGCCCTGTGCGCCCGCCGGACGGACCGACTTGATGAACTGAAAGCCGAACTGACAGACAAGTTTCCAAAAATCAATGTAGCGGTGGCTGCGCTCGATGTAAATGACCACGACGAAATACCCAAGGTGTTCAACCACTTCGCCGCCGAGTTGGGTGGAATCGACCGGGTCATCGTCAATGCCGGCATCGGCAAGGGCGCCCCGCTCGGATCCGGCAAGCTGTGGGCCAACAAGGCAACCGTGGAAACGAACTTGGTCGCTGCGCTGGTGCAGATCGAGACCGCGCTGGAGATATTCAAGGCGGTCGGCAGCGGCCACCTGGTACTGATCTCATCGGTATTGGGCAACAAGGGTGTTCCGGGCGTCAAGGCGGCGTACGCCGCCAGCAAGGCCGGGGTGTCATCGCTGGGCGAGTCGCTGCGTGCGGAGTACTCGCGCGGCCCAATCAAGGTCACGGTGCTGGAACCGGGCTACATCGAATCGGAGATGACCGCCAAGTCGGCGTCCACCCTGTTGATGGTGGACAACGCATCCGGAGTCAAGGCCATGGTGCGGGCCATCGAACGCGAAACCGGCCGGGCCGTGGTCCCGTCCTGGCCGTGGGCCCCCCTGGTATGGCTGCTGCGCCGCATGCCTCCGCGGTACACCAAACGCTTCGCCTGATCGGTCCCTGCTCGGGTCAGCGGGTCATCCAGTCCAGGGCTTTGGCCCGCCTGCGGTAGATCAGCAGGGTCGCCTTGGCGATCAAGAACGCAACGGCCACGCCCATCAGCAGCGTGGACACGGCGTAGGCGCCGTATTCGGCTCCGCGATGGTAGCGATCGTTGACCAACAGCGTGAGGGTCTGGGAGTGTCCCGGCAGGTTCGAGGACACCATGATGACCGCGCCGAACTCGCCGAGTGTGCGCGCCGTGGTCAATACCACGCCGTAGGTCAGTCCCCAGCGGATCGACGGCAGCGTGACCCGCCAAAGTGTCTGCCACGCATTGGAACCCAGTGTGGCGGCGGCCTGCTCCTGTTCGATTCCGATCTCCACGAGCACCGGCTGGACCTCGCGCACCACAAACGGCAGGGTGACGAAGATGCTGGCCAGCACCATCCCGGGCAACCCGAAGATGATCTTGAATCCCAGGTTGTTCTCGACGAAGCCCAGCGCGCCCGATGACCCCCACAGTGCGATCAGGGCGACCCCGACGATGATGGGCGAGACCGCAAAAGGCAGGTCCAGGATCGCCTGAAGTATTGATCGGCCCCGGAATTTGTTGCGCACCAGCAGGATCGATGTCGAAACGCCGAACAATGCGTTCAGCGGCACCACGATGATCACCAGGAGCAGCGACAGCTTCAGCGCCGAGATTGCCGCCGGGGTGCTGATCCAGGCCCAGAACTGGCCCAACCCGGGCTCAAACGTCCGGTACAGAATCACCGACACCGGAGCGATCAACATGACGCCGATATAGGTCAAGACGGTGAAGCGCAGGAGGTGCCGCTTCTCCAGCCGCGCCGTCATTCGGCCTCCTCCTCGCGCTTGGCCGCACGCCCACCCACGGTCCGAAGGAGCATCAACACCGCGAACGAGATCGCCAACAACACGATCGAAATCGCCGCCGCGCTGGTGTGGTCGTCGTTCTCGATCAGCGAACGGATCCACTGCGACGACACCTCGGTCTTGCCCGGCACGGCGCCACCGATCGTCACGACCGAGCCGAATTCGGCGACACACCGCGAAAACGCAAGTCCGGCACCGGTCAACAACGCGGGCTGCAACGACGGCAGCACGACCGTCTTGAAGGTGACCAGGCGCGTCGCGCCGAGGGCCGCGGCCGCCTCCTCGACATCGCGGTCGATCTCCATCAGCACCGGCTGGACGGCACGGACCACCAGCGGCAACGTGACGAAGGCCAGTGCCATAGCCACCCCGGGCGGAGTGTGTTGCAGGTGAATGCCGATCGGACTGGCGTTGCCGTAGAGGGCGAGCATCACCAAGCTGGTGACGATGGTCGGCAGCGCGAACGGCAGATCGATCAGCGCATCGATCACTCCTTTTCCGACGAAGTCGTCGCGCACCAACACCCACGCGGTCGCCAGACCGAACACCACGTCGAGGACGGTGACCAGGACCGAGATCGTCAGCGTCACGCGGAACGATTCGAGTGCCGCGTGCGAGGTGACGGCCAGCCGGAAGCCGTTCCAGCCCCTACCGCCGGCTTGCCAGGCGATGGCCACCAGCGGCAGCAGCACGATCACCGACAGCCACAGCGTGGTCACGCCGATGCGAAGCGGCGTGACGACAGACCGGCCCGCAGCGCCGTGAAGGGCCGCCGGGGCGTCGGCCCCCTCCGAGTGGGTTTGGACGCGTGCAGCCGGCTCGAGTGGAGTCGTGACAGTCATCGGGTGGACCCGAAAGAAGAATGCATGCTGGCCTTCCAATGCCCGAGATGTTCGGCACCGGTCACCGAAAGTGACTACCGAGAATTAGCAAGTGGCGGGAGAGTCAGCGACAACAGTGCAGATAGCACGCGAGGACACCGCGGTGGCGGCCGAACGCCGGTGCGGCGCTCCGCCCAGCACGGGATGGCATCTGCATGGCGCGTAGCTTAAGGAAACCTGGACGTCGAAATCTTTGTCGTGCCGCGATAGGTTGCCCGGCTGAAATACCATGTGTCGCACTTCAGCAGGGCCGACATCGATGGCCGCCGGCAAAAACTCAGCATGAGGGAAATGCCGAAGGCTGTGGCTACTTCCAGTCCCAGACCGACATGTCGGCTGCCGGGTAGTTCATGCAGATGTCGGTGGTGTGGGCGGCCACGCCCTTGTTGTTGAAGAACAGCTTGGCCCAGTTGGGCCAGCGCCACGACATGGTTTCGAAAAAGGCGTTGGTGGCGGTGTCTTCGGAATACTGGCGGCGGCCGGCGTAGTCCATGGCGAAGAACCAGTGGATGCGGTCTTGGGCGCCTTGCCGGTCGGCGGCGGGTTTGTTGTTGTAGTCGATCATGTAGCGCTCGTAGTAGACCGGCGCGACGTCGCGGGCTGCGGCCATGATCTGTTCGGCCGAACAGGGGGTACGCAGGATCCGGCTGGGGATCGGGTAGTCGTCGGTGGCGTCAGCGGCGACGACACCGGCGGTGGCCACGGCGCCGATCAGGGCTGCCGTGGCGATGCCGAGGTGGACTGCATACTTCACGCGGGGACCTCCTCGGGCCGCCGCTGGACGGGATCGGGCCACTTCGCGGGAACCGGACGCTGTCGCACCAGCTGCGGCCACCAGAACCACTTGCCCAGCAACGCCGCGATCGACGGCGTCATGAACGACCGCACGATCAAGGTGTCGAACAACAGGCCCAGACCAATGGTTGTACCGATCTGCCCGAGGATCACCAGGGGGCTGAAGATGAAGGCCGCCATGGTCGCCGAGAACACCAGACCGGCGGCGGTGACGACCGAACCCGTGCCACCCATCGACCGGATGATGGCGGTGTTGAGGCCCGCGTCCATCTCCTCCTTGAATCTGGACACCAACAACAGGTTGTAGTCCGCTCCCACCGCCAGCAGCAGGATGATGGCCAGCGGAACGACGACCCAGAACAGGTGAATCCCGAAGATGTACTGCCACACCAGGACTGACAAACCCACCGATGCCCCCAGCGAGAGGACGACGGTGCCGACGATGACGAAGGCGGCGACGAGGCTGCGCGTCACAATCACCATGATCAGCAGAATGAGAGCGACCGCGGCCAACGCCGAGATCAGCAGGTCGTACTTCATCCCCTCTTGGATGTCCTTGTTGGTGGAGCCGATACCCGCGACATAGATCTTGGCGTCCGACATCGGTGTCGCCTTGAGGGCATCGAACACCGCCTCTTTGATGGCGTTGATGTGCGGAATCGCCTCGGGATTGGCCGGATTGCCCTGATGGGTCACGATCATCCGGGCCGCCTTGCCATCGGGCGACAAGAACAGCTTGAGGCCGCGCTTGAAGTCGGCGTTGTCGAAGGCCTCCGGCGGCAGATAGAACGTGTCATCGTTCTTGGCATCGTCGAACGCCTTGCCCATCGCGGTGGCGTTGTTCAGGGCTTCTTCGCTCTGGGTGTTGATGCCCCCGGTGGTCGCAAAATTCGACAGCGTCAGGTCGCGGTTGCGCTCCTGAATCGCGATCTGTGGCGGCAACAGGGCCACCAGCTGTGGTTGCAGGGCGTCGAGGTTGTCGAGGCTGGCGGTGATGGAGCCGAACTTCTCGGACAGCTCCGAGATCCCGTCCAGCGAGTCGAACACCGACCGCAGCGCCCAACACATCGGAATGTCGAAGCAGTGCGGCTCCCAGTAGAAGTAGTTGCGCAGCGGGCGGAACTGGTCATCGAAATCGGCGAGCTTGTCCCGCAGCGCGTTCATCGTCGTGACAGTGTCGTGAAACGCCTCGGTCTGTTCGTGGGTGACCGCAGCGCTCTGCTGCTGCAGGGCGAGCTGTTGCTTGAGTACCTCGATCGTGTTGTCGATCTCGCCGGCCTGCTTCAGCAGATCGTTGGCCCGGTCTTTCTGGTAGTCGAGGTTCATGATCTGGCTCGCACTCGACGCGCTGATCTGGAATGGAATGGAGCTGTGCGTGATCGGCGTTCCGAGCGGTCGCGTGATGGACTGCACCAGGGCGATTCCCGGCGTGTGGAGTATTGCTTTGGCCGCACGTTCGAGAATCAGCATGTCTGCCGGGTTGCGCATGTCGTGATCGGTTTCGATCATCACCAATTCGGGATTGATCCGCGCTTCGGTGAAGTGGCGTTCGGCGGCTTCCATCCCGACGACGCCGGGCGCGCTGTCGGGGATGTAGGGGCGGTTGTCGTAGCTGGTCTGGTAGCCGGGCAATGCGAGCACGCCGATGAGCGCGGTCGCACCGGTGACCACCAGGATCGGTCCGGGCCAGCGCACGATGGCGGTGCCGATCTTGCGCCAGCCCCGCGTCCGTTGAGCGACCTTGGGTTCCATCAGCCCGAACCGGGTGGCCATCAACAACACGGCGGGCCCCAGCGTCAGGGCGGCCGCCAAGGTCACCACAACACCGATGGCAGCCGGTATCCCGAGGGTCTGGAAGTAGGGGAGCCGGGTGAATCCCATGCAGGCGACCGCGCCGGCGATGGTCAACCCCGATCCGACCATGACGTGGACGGTGCCGCGCCACATGTCGTGGTAGGCCGCGATCCGGTCCATCCCCTTGCCGCGCGCCTCTTGGTAGCGGCCGACGACGAAGATCGCGTAGTCGGTGCCGGCCGCAATAGCCAAGAGCGTCAAGAGATTCGTCGCGTAGGTGGACAGGCCGATGACGCCGGCGTGGGCGAGGACCGCGACCACGCCGCGGGCCGCCGCGAGCTCGACGGCGACCGTCAGCAAGACGATCGCCATGGTCAGCACTGAGCGGTAGACGAACAGCAGCATGAGGCCGATGACCAGGAAGGTAACCGCGGTGACCTCGTTGGTGCCGGCGCTGCCGACCTCGAAGTTGTCGGTCACCAGCGGCGACGCGCCGGTGACGTAGGCCTTGACGCCGGGTGGGGGTGGCGCGGCCGCGACGATCTTGCGGACGGCGTCGACGGACTCGTTCGACATCGCCTCGCCCTGGTTGCCGCGGAGGTAGATCTGGGTAAGGGCCGCTTTGCCGTCCTTGCTCTGTGAGCCACCGGCGGTCAGCGGGTCACCCCAGAAGTCCTGGACGTGCTCGACGTGCTCGGTGTCGGCCCGCAGCTTCTTCACCAGGCCGTCGTGGTACTCGTGTGCCTCGGGCCCCAGGGGCTGATCGCCTTCGAGAACGATCATGGCCGCACTGTCGGAATCGAATTCGTCGAAGACCTGCCCGATGTGTCGCATCGCGAGAATGCCCGGTGCGTCGGGCGCGTTCTGCCCGACTGAGCGTTCCCAGCCGACAACCTCGAGTTGGGGTGCGATGGTGTTCGAAACGGCAGCGATGGCGATCCAGATCAACAGGATCGGTAAGGACAGCCTCCGGATGAGCCGCGCCGGCAGGGAGCCCTCGTGGGCTTCAGGGGCGGTGTCGGCGTGCTGGCCACTCATGCGGTCTTGTCCAGGCACGCGATGTATCCGTTCACGTGGTTCGTAGACCTTTCATCCGTGACGATGCCGTTGACGGTGATTCGGCAGCCGATGGTGTTGCCGTCGCCCTGGGCGCGAAGGTCGGCGTACATCGTCGGGTCGTCGGTGGTCAGCGCCTGCGACCACGGCAGCGGGACGTTCTCGACGCGCTGAGGCTGGGCGTTGATGTCCAGATAGTTGATGGTGGCCACGGATCCGGGCGAACCGAACACCTCGAACAACACCTGTTTGGGGTTGTAGCCGGTGTTCTCCAAAGCCTCTGAGCCGGGCCTCGACACCTCGTTGTTCGAGCCGAAGATGCCGCGCAGTCGGTCAACGCTGAACCCGACCAGAGCGACCACCACGATCGCCACGATCGCCACCCAGTGCCGGCGGACCAACTTGGTTACCGAAAACTTGGTCAAAACAAAGCCTTTCGACGCCGCGCTGACGATCTCACCGCATGCGATGCGGTGAGATTGTCACGTAGGATGAAACGGTACGGTACCGTGCCGATGTATCGCAACCTGCTTGACATCTGCGCAAAACGCTGCTCTTGCGGAACGACCGCGGTGCGGGTGGAAGGAGACGACGATTTCCAAGGATCGTGGCGACGACACGGGGTGCCCGTGGAGTGCGCGGGAGGCCGAGCTGCTGGCGATCACGCTGGAGCTGTTGCAAGAGCATGGATACGACCGCCTCACCGTCGAGGCGGTGGCTACCAGGGCCAAGGCCAGTAAAGCCACGATGTATCGGCGTTGGCCCACGAAGGCCGACCTGGTGCTCGCGGCGTTCATCGAAGGCACTCGCGCGTCGGCCGCCGCTCCCAATACCGGCTCACTGCGTGGTGACCTGCTGGAGATCGGCCGCTGGACCTGTGGGCGGGCGCTGGAACACATGCGCACCATGCGCGCAGTGCTGAACGAGATGTCGCACAGCCCCGCGTTGCAAGAGGTGATGCAGCAGAAGTTCATCCAGCATCGCAATGTTGTTATCGACTCCGTGCTGGCCGATGCCGTCGCACGTGGTGAGATCGAGGCCTCGGTGATCAATCAGGAGATCTACGATCTGCTCCCGGGCTACCTGGTGTTCCGGGCACTGGTTTCCGATCGGCCACCGACTCAGGAAACGGTCCGTGTCGTGGTCGACGACGTGCTGCTGCCCAGCCTGCGGGCCAAGGGTTCGGGGCACCGGCCGACTTAGCCACCGCCGGGCAGTCGCAAATTACGACGAAGCCCGGCCGCGTTCCGCTCGGTAGCGGCGCACCAGCGCGTCGGTGGAACTGTCGGTCTGGCGCGGCGGGGCGGCATCGTCGGTGAGCACCGGCAGCAGTGCCTTGGCCTGCGTCTTGCCCAGCTCCACGCCCCACTGGTCGAAGGAGTCGATGCCCCACACCACACCCTCGGTGAACACCTGATGCTCGTAGAGCGCGATCAGCTGTCCCAGCACCGACGGGGTGAGCTGGGTCGCCAGAATCGAGGTCGTCGGGCGGTTGCCGGGCATCACCTTGTGCGGCACGACATCTGCGGGGGTGCCCTCGGCGGCGATCTCCTCGGCGCTCTTGCCGAACGCCAGCACCTGGGTCTGGGCGAAGAAGTTGCTCATCAACAGGTCGTGCATGCTGCCGGTACCGTCCGCGGTGGCCAGGTCGTCGACGGGTTGGGCGAAGCCGATGAAGTCGGCCGGTATCAGCCGGGTGCCCTGGTGCAGCAGTTGGTAGAACGCGTGCTGGCCGTTGGTTCCCGGTTCGCCCCAATAGATTTCACCGGTGTCGGTGCTGACCGGCGTGCCGTCGGCGCGGGTCGACTTGCCGTTGGACTCCATGGTGAGCTGCTGCAGATAGGCGGCGAAGCGGTCCAGATCGTTGGAGTAGGGCAGCACCGCGCGGGATTGGGCGCCGAAGAAGTCGGAGTACCACAGCCCGATCAGGCCCAGTAGCGCCGGCGCATTGGATTCCAAAGGCGCGGTGCGGAAGTGCTCGTCGACGATGTGGAAGCCGGACAAGAATTCCGCGAAGCGCTCCCGGCCGATGACGGCCATCACCGACAGCCCGATGGCCGAATCCACCGAGTACCGCCCGCCGACCCAGTCCCAGAATCCGAACATGTTCGCGGTGTCGATGCCGAACTCCTCGACCAACGCAGCATTGGTGGAGACCGCCACGAAGTGCTTGGACACCGCCGCGTCGCCCAGCGCCTCGGTGAGCCAGCGGCGGGCCGCGGTGGCGTTGGTCAGCGTCTCCAGGGTTGAGAACGTCTTGGAGGCGACGACGAAAAGCGTGCTGGCCGGATCCAAGCCGGCCAGTTTGGCGATCAGGTCGGCCGGGTCGACGTTGGAGACGAAACGTGCCGAGATACCGGCGTCGGCGTAGTGACGCAACGCCCGGTCCACCATCACCGGGCCAAGGTCCGAGCCGCCGATACCGATGTTGACCACGGTCTCGATGCGTTTCCCGGTGGCGCCGGTCCATTCGCCGCTGCGCAATCGGTCGGTGAAATCGCCCATCGCGTCGAGCACCGTGTGCACGTCGGCGACCACATCCTGGCCGTCGACGTGCAGGTCGGCGTTGCGCGGCAGCCGCAAAGCGGTGTGCAGCACCGCCCGATCCTCGGAGGTGTTGATGTGCACCCCGGCGAACATCGCGTCGCGCCGGTCCTCAAGGCCGGCCGTCTGGGCCAGATCGACCAGCAGACGCACGGTCTCGGAGGTGATGCGGTGCTTGCTGTAGTCGATGTAGAGGTCACCGACGGTGGCGGTGAACCGGGTGCCGCGTTCGGGATCGTCGGCGAAGAACTCGCGTAGGTGGGTGTCGCCGATCTGCTCGTGATGCTTGCGCAACGCGTTCCAGGCCGGGGTGGTTGAGATGTCCGGGATCTGGGGAACGGAGCTCATACCCCCGACATTAGCGGCGGGTCGCCGTCGTCGGTGCAGCGCCGGACGTTACCGCGGGTCGGCCATCAGGCCAGCGGCGATCGCCAGCGCGGCGGAGCCGGGCGCAGCGGGTCGTCGCCATCGGGCCAGCGGCGATCGCCAGCGCGGCGGAGCCGGGCGCAGCGGGTCGTCGCCATCGGGCCAGCGGCAACTGCGGGCGCGGCGCCCTAGTGGCCGAGCCGGCCGCGGCCGAGCCGCAGCAACAGCATCGCCAGGTCCTTGCCGTCCTGGCCGAGTTCGCTGTAGCGCTCGAGCACCTTCATCTCGCGGCTGTGCACCAGGCGGGTGCCGCCGGACGCCATCCGGGCCTTGCCGATTTCCTGCGAGATCTCGGTGCGGCGCTTCACCGCGGCCAGGATCTCGGCATCGAGCCGGTCGATCTCGTGGCGCAGGTCGTCAATGTCGGGCAGCTGTTGGGGTTGGGCAGACATGATCAAAACTCCAGGTTCTCGCTGTTGGTGGTTTCTGGTCCCATCGGCGATCCGGCCTCACACAACAGACGAGCCCCGGGTCGGCGAAGCGGACCGCGGGGCTTGGCGTTGCAGCTAAACCACGGGCACCGCTGACCGGTACCCGTAGAAAAATCGACGCTGCATGTCGAGCACGAAACGAGTCTGCCACTAAGGGCCGTGCCAGCGCAAAGAGTGTCGTCGGGCGGCGGTACGTTGGGTTGCGATATGACAGTGCACGCGACTCCGCAGACCGATCACCTCCTCGACGGGCTCAATCCCCAGCAGCGCCGGGCCGTACTGCACGAGGGCTCCCCGCTGCTGATCGTGGCCGGCGCCGGCTCGGGCAAGACCGCGGTGCTCACCCGACGCATCGCCTATCTGCTGGCCGCCCGCGAGGTAGGGGTGGGCCAGATCCTGGCGATCACCTTCACCAACAAGGCCGCCGCCGAGATGCGTGAGCGGGTGTCGAGCCTGGTCGGTCCCCGGGCCCGGGTGATGTGGGTGTCGACGTTTCACTCCACCTGCGTGCGGATCCTGCGTAACCAGGCCTCGGTGGTCCCCGGTCTGAACTCGAATTTCTCGATCTATGACGCCGACGATTCGCGCCGCCTGCTGCTGATGATCGGCCGAGACATGGGCCTGGACGTCAAGCGGCACTCGCCGCGGCTGTTGGCCAATGCGATCTCCAACCTGAAGAACGAACTGATCGACCCGGACCGGGCGCTGGCCGACCTCACCGAGAGCTCCGATGACCTGAGCCGGGTGGTGGCCGCGGTCTACACCGAGTATCAGCGCCGGCTGCGGTCGGCCAACGCGCTGGACTTCGACGACCTGATCGGCGAGACGGTCGCGATCCTGCAGGCGTTCCCGGAGATCGCCCAGCACTATCGGCGCCGATTCCGGCACATCCTGGTCGACGAGTATCAGGACACCAACCATGCCCAGTACATGCTGGTGCGCGAGCTGGCGGGGCACTCGGGCGGTTCAGCGAGGCCCGACGGAGGAGAGGTGAAGCTGGGACCGCCGCATGGACACCGCGCGGGTGGGCACGACGATGCGGACCTGCCACCCGCGGAGCTGTGTGTGGTCGGTGATGCCGATCAGTCGATCTACGCCTTCCGCGGCGCCACCATCCGCAACATCGAGGATTTCGAACGCGACTACCCCGACGCGACCACCATCCTGCTGGAACAGAACTACCGCTCCACGCAGAACATCCTCTCGGCAGCCAACGCGGTGATCGCCTACAACTCCGGGCGCCGGGAGAAGCGGCTGTGGACTGACGCCGGCGACGGCGAGCTGATCGTCGGCTACGTCGCCGACAACGAACACGACGAGGCGCGGTTCGTCGCGCAGGAGATCGATGCCCTGACCGATGCGGGCGCGGTCAACTACAGCGACATCGCGGTGTTCTACCGCACCAACAATGCGTCGCGGTCGCTGGAAGAGGTCTTCATCCGCAGCGGCATCCCGTACAAAGTCGTTGGCGGCGTGCGCTTCTACGAGCGCAAAGAGATCCGCGACATCATCGCTTACCTGCGAGTGCTGGACAATCCCGGCGATGCGGTGAGCCTGCGGCGCATCCTCAACACCCCACGCCGCGGTATCGGCGATCGTGCCGAGGCGTGCGTCTCGGTGCACGCGGAGAACACCGGCACCGGGTTTGCCGGCGCGCTGGCCGCCGCCGCCGAGGGTGGCGTACCGATGCTCAACAGCCGTTCGCAGAACGCGATCGCCGCCTTCGTGGCGATGCTCGAGGAGTTGCGGGCGCACCTGAACACCTGTGATGACGACCTCGGCTCTCTGGTGGAGCTGGTGCTGGACCGCACCGGCTACCGCACCGAACTGGAGGCCTCGACCGATCCGCAGGATTTGGCCCGCCTGGACAACATCAACGAACTCGTCAGCGTCGCACACGAATTCAGCATTGACCGAGCCAACGCGCTCGCCGACCAGGACGGCACCCTGGAGGAGGAGGATGTGCCCGACGTCGGAGTGCTGGCGGCGTTTTTGGAGCGGGTCTCGCTGATCGCCGACACCGACGAGATCCCCGAGCACGGGTCCGGCATGGTCACCCTGATGACGTTGCATACCGCCAAAGGCCTGGAGTTCCCGGTGGTGTTCGTCGTCGGCTGGGAAGACGGCATGTTCCCGCACATGCGCTCGCTGGGGGATGCCCGCGAACTGTCCGAGGAACGCCGGCTGGCCTACGTCGGCCTGACCCGGGCGCGCCAACGGCTGTATCTGAGCCGGGCCAAGGTGCGTTCGTCGTGGGGTCAGCCCATGTTGAATCCGGAATCGCGATTCCTTCGGGAGATCCCGCAGGAGCTCATCGACTGGCGGCGTACCGACGTCACCGCCTCACCGAGCGCTCCGGTCAGTGGCGCCGGCCGGTTCGGAACTCCGCGGCCGGCACCGAGCCGATCGGCCAACCGGCCCCTGCTGGTGCTGGCGGCCGGGGATCGAGTCACGCACGACAAGTACGGGCTGGGCCGGGTGGAGGAAGTGTCCGGGGTGGGGGAGTCGGCGATGTCGCTGATCGACTTCGGCAGCTCCGGGCGGGTCAAGCTGATGCACAACCACGCGCCGGTGACCAAGCTCTGACCGCTGGTTCCACTAGCCGCCGGGCTTGAATCGGCAGTCCAGCTTCGCCTCTCCTCCGTCGAGGCTCACTAACTGCCGAACAGCCAGCGCCTGGTGGCCGGGTGCAGTGCCGCCGCGACGGTGGCGATCTCGATGAACGGGATGACGTGCACGATCCCCGGCACCCGGGCTCCGGCCAGGAACAGGCTGCCGAATGTCAGCAGGGCGACCACCGCTCCCACCGCGATCAGGTAGCGGCCGACCGAGCGCCGCAGCAGCAGCATGATCACCCCGGACACCGTCGTCCCGGCGAACACCAGACTCAAGAAGGCGACCGCGACGCAGAACAGCCGGTCGGTGTGCCACCAGCTGGCGATCAGGTCGGTGGAGACCACCGAGGTGGCCCAGCAGCCCACCAGAGCGAGCACACAGGCGCCGATCGCGACACCGGATGACGGGAATCGCGCCGGCAGCGACGCCGGGCTGGGCTGGAAGGGTGGCGGTATCCGCGACGAGGAGGGGACGATCGGGATGGCGCCGGTGGGTGCCCGTCGGATGATGCGGCTGGAGGAACTCGCCGGGCTCTGGCCGGAAGGGTTTGCGCCGGTAGGTGGGTGGTGGCGGTCGCTCACCATTCCAGATTAGGCGAAGTTGATGCCGCGCTTGGCGAGCCAGGAAGCCGGGTCGATCCGGTTGGTGCCGTTCTGCAGCACCTCGAAGTGCAGGTGCGGGCCGGTCGAGTAGCCGCGATTGCCCATCTCGGCGATCTGGTCGCCCGCCATGACCCGCTCGCCGACACTGACCAGCGACCGGTTGATGTGGCCGTAGAGGGTCACGGTGCCATCGGAGTGGCGCAGCTTGACCAGCATGCCGTAACCGGCGCTGGGGCCCGACTCGATCACCACGCCGTCGGAGGCCGCCAGGATCGGGGTGCCGATGGCGTTGGCGATGTCGATGCCGGCGTGCAGCACACCCCAGCGGTAGCCGAAGTTCGACGTAAACGCGCCCTGGGTGGGGGCGACGAACAGCGGGCGTTGCAAGCGGGCTTCACGCTCGGCGCGCTCCTGCGCGTACGCCACGCCCTTGGCCAGCTCCTCGTTGTGCACGACGACGTTGGCCGCGGCTTTGACCGTGATCATCTGCAGGCCGTGGCTGGAAGTGGTGGTGGTGCCGTCGTTCAGCGTCGTCTTGCTGGCCGCCAGCACGGCGGGGCGGGCGACGGTGTCGCCCGACGGGTGAGTGGCGGCGTGTGCGGCAGCAGCGGCTGCGCCGGCGGCCATCGCGGCGATCATCACCCGGCTCTTGACGGCACTGGCGGGCTGGTTGCGGTGTTTGCCGCCGCGCGCGGGCGGCTGGGCCACCTCGTGCCGGCGGTAGTGGCGCTCCGAGTAACCACCGCGGGGGAACGCCAGCTGCAGCACCGGCATGTTGTCGGTGTCGGTCATGTCATCGAGCTCGGGGGCCAGCAACACATCGGAGGCCTCGTCGAACGTGTCTTCGCTGAAGGCGTCCTCGGGCCAGCCGAACTCGTTGAACGGAATGATGTCGGTGACCTCGGAGGGGCTGGGTGCCGAAGGCCGAATCGCGGCTGCCGTGGCGCCGTTTCGACGTCGAGGGAGAGCCCCGCCGGAAACCGGACGCATCGGTGCACCGTGCTGCATCAGTCTGGAAGTTCCTCTGGTCGTGATCAGAACGTTATAAAGACCTGGACCTGGTGACGGTAACCACTCCCGCTGGGGCCTGGCAAGCTATCGGCCGAATCCAGTCGTTAATGTGAAACGAATCACGTTTTTCTGGCGGTGAGATGTGCCACAGCAGTGGTACGCGAGGAGGGAACCCCGCCGCACTCTCGATACAGTGCCTCGGGAGCTAAATCTCTCACAATCCGACAGCGCCGGCTTGCCGGCGACCCGCAATAAGACAGTGAGCCCATGGATCTTTTCGAGTATCAGGCGAAGGAGCTGTTCGCCAAGCACAACGTGCCCACCACCCCCGGCCGGGTAACCACCTCGGCTGAGGACGCCAAGGCCATCGCCACCGAGATCGGCCGGCCGGTCATGGTGAAGGCGCAGGTCAAGGTCGGCGGCCGTGGCAAGGCCGGTGGCGTGAAGTACGCCGCCACCCCGGACGACGCGTTCACCCACGCGCAGAACATCCTCGGTCTGGACATCAAGGGCCACGTTGTCAAGAAGCTGCTGGTAGCCGAGGCGAGCGACATCGCCGAGGAGTACTACATCTCCTTCCTGCTCGACCGCTCCAACCGCACCTACCTGGCCATGTGCTCGGTCGAGGGCGGCATGGAGATCGAAGAGGTCGCCGCCACCAAGCCGGAGCGCCTGGCCAAGGTGCCCGTCGACGCGGTCAAGGGTGTCGACCTGGCGTTCGCCCGCTCGATCGCCGAGCAGGGCCACCTGCCCGCCGAGGTGCTCGACGCCGCCGCGGTGACCATCCAGAAGCTGTGGGAGGTCTTCGTCGCCGAAGACGCCACCCTGGTTGAGGTCAACCCGCTGGTTCGCACCCCCGACGACCAGATCCTGGCGCTGGACGGCAAGGTCACCCTGGACGGCAATGCCGAGTTCCGGCAGCCCGGTCACGCCGAGTTCGCGGACCTGGACGCCACCGACCCGCTGGAGATCAAGGCCAAAGAGCACGACCTGAACTACGTCAAGCTGGACGGCGAGGTCGGCATCATCGGCAACGGCGCCGGCCTGGTCATGTCCACCCTGGACGTCACCGCCTACGCCGGTGAGAAGCACGGCGGCGTGAAGCCGGCCAACTTCCTCGACATCGGGGGCGGCGCCTCCGCCGAGGTGATGGCCGCCGGCCTGGACGTCATCCTGGGTGACAAGCAGGTCAAGAGCGTGTTCGTCAACGTGTTCGGCGGGATCACCGCCTGCGACGCGGTGGCCAACGGCATCGTGTCGGCGCTGGGGATCCTCGGTGACGCCGCGACCAAGCCGCTGGTGGTGCGCCTGGACGGCAACAACGTCGAGGAGGGTCGGGCGATCCTGGCCGAGGCCAACCACCCGCTGGTGACCGTCGTCGCCACCATGGACGAGGCCGCCGACAAGGCCGCCGAGCTGGCGAACGCCGGAAAGGACGCTTAAGTCATGTCGATCTTCGTCAACAAGGACAGCAAGGTCATCGTCCAGGGCATCACCGGTGCCGAGGCGACCAAGCACACCGCGCGGATGCTTGCCGCCGGCACCCAGATCGTCGGTGGCGTCAACGCCCGTAAGGCCGGCACCACGGTTGCGCACAAGGACAAGGACGGTAACGACGTCGAGCTGCCGGTGTTCGGCAGTGTCGCCGAGGCCATGAAGGAGACCGGCGCTGACGTGTCGATCGCCTTCGTGCCGCCGGCCTTCTCCAAGGACGCGATGATCGAGGCCATCGACGCCGAGATTCCGCTGCTGGTGGTCATCACCGAGGGCATCCCCGTGCAGGACAGCGCCTATGCGTGGGCCTACAACGTGGACAAGGGTGAGAAGACCCGGATCATCGGGCCGAACTGTCCCGGCATCATCACCCCGGGTGAGTGCCTGGTCGGCATCACCCCGGCCAACATCTCGGGCACCGGCCCCATCGGTCTGGTGTCGAAGTCCGGCACGCTGACCTACCAGATGATGTACGAGCTGCGGGACTTCGGTTTCTCCACCGCCATCGGCATCGGCGGCGACCCGGTGATCGGTACCACCCACATCGACGCCATCGAGGCGTTCGAGAAGGACCCGAACACCAAGGTCATCGTGATGATCGGCGAGATCGGCGGCGACGCCGAGGAGCGGGCCGCGGCCTACATCAAGGCCAACGTCACCAAGCCCGTCGTCGGCTACGTGGCCGGGTTCACCGCGCCGGAGGGCAAGACCATGGGCCACGCCGGCGCCATCGTGTCCGGCTCGTCGGGCACCGCGGCCGCCAAGCAGGAGGCCCTGGAGGCCGCCGGTGTGAAGGTGGGCAAGACCCCGTCGGCCACCGCGGCCCTGGCCCGACAGATCCTCGAGAGCCTGTAAAAAACAGCAGCACCGATCGTGCCGTTTCGTACGCCGCCACCAGCGCGTCGTACGAAACGGCACGTTCGGCATTTGTGGTGAGGTGAATCCATGAGCATCGATCCCCGCACTCCCGTCATCGTCGGCGTCGGGCAGGCCGCCGAGCGCATCGACGACGCCGACTACCGCGCGATGTCACCGGTGGAGCTGGCCGCAGCGGCCGCACAGGCGGCGTTGGCCGACTGCGGGGCGAGCTCGGAGCAGGTCGCGTCGGCCATCGACGCGGTGGTGGCCACCCGCCAGTTCGAGATTTCGATTCCCAAAGCCCCAGCACCGCTGGGCAAGTCCAATAACTTCCCGCGATCGGTTGCGCGCCTGCTCGGCGCGGAGCCGGCTCGCGCGGTGCTGGACAAGGTGGGCGGTCAGGGGCCGCAGAAGCTGCTCACCGAGTTCGCCGGCGAGATCGTGGCCGGCACCGCCGATGTGGTGCTGCTGTGCGGGTCCGACGCGACCTCGACGCTGCGCCACTTCGCCAAGGCCGACAACAAGCCGGACTTCACCGAGACCATCGACGGGCAGCTCGAAGACCGCGGCTTCGGTCTGGAGGACTTCGTCGAGCGCTACACCGTCATCCACGGGCTGACCGGTGCGCCGGTGCAGTACGGCCTGCTGGAGAACGCCCGGCGTGCCCGGCTGGGCATGGGCACCGCCGACTACCTGCAGGCCATGGCGGAGCTGTTCGCACCGATGACCAAGATCGCCGCCAAGAACCCGTTCTCGGCCTCGCCGGTGGAACGGTCGGTCGATGAGCTGGCCACGATCAGCACCGGCAACCGAATGATCTGCGACCCCTACCCGCGACTGCTGGTGGCGCGCGATCAGGTCAACCAGGGCGCCGCGGTGCTGGTGATGTCGGTCGAGGCCGCACGCCGCCTGGGCGTGCCCGAAGACCGCTGGGTGTACCTGCACGGTCACGCCGACCAGCGCGCCCAGCGCCTGCTGGAACGGCCCGACCTCAGTGCCTATCCGGCCGCTATTACGGCTACCACCGACGCGCTCGACATGGCCGGGATCGCCTTCGACGACATCGCGGCCATGGACCTCTACAGCTGCTTTCCGGTCCCGGTGTTCGCCATCTGCGACGCCTTCGGTCTGTCTGCCGACGACCCGCGCGGCCTGACCCTGACCGGCGGGCTGCCCTTCTTCGGCGGCGCCGGCAACAACTACTCGATGCACGCGATCGCCGAAGCCGTCGCCTCGGCGCGAAGTGTCCCAGGACAATTCACGTTCGTCGGGGCCAACGGCGGCATGATGAGCAAGTACGCGGTCGGGGTGTACTCGACCACCGCGGTGCCGTGGACGCCGGATCGCAGCGCCGAATTACAGGCGCAGGCCGATACCGCAGCCGCCGTGCCAGTCACCGAGAGCGCCCAGGGCCCGGCCACCATCGAGACCTACAGCGTTCGTTATGACTGGGAGACCCGGACCGGGATCATCATCGGTCGACTCGACGCCGACGGCACCCGGTTCCTGGCGACCACCGAAGACGAGGATCTGGTGGCCCTGCTGTCCGACGGCGACCCGCTGGGCACTCCGGTGACGGTGCACGCGTTCGACTACGGCAACCGCTGCTCCCCGCGCTGAGCCACCCCCCTTGGCGCGAGCGTGCACAACGGTCCCCTAAAAGCCCAGGTGGGTGTGGGCGTTTCTGCACGCTCGAGGCAAAGGGGAGTGGGCCCTTAGGTGGACAGTCCCAGCTTGGCGGCTAGGCGCTCCACGTACGCCGCCACCTCGGACTCGGACTTGTCCGGCAACCCGAACAGTGTCTCGGTGACGCCGATCTCGGCCCAGTGCGCCAGCTTCTCGGGAACGGGCTTGAAGTCCAGTGCCACGATCTGCGGTGCGCCGTCGCGGCCGGCGGCCGCCCAGGTGTCCTGCAGCAGCTTGACCGGCGCGTCGATGTCGAAGTCACGCGGCGTGGTGATCCAGCCGTCGGCGCTGCGGGCGATCCACTTGAAGTTCTTCTCGGTCCCGGCCGCACCGACCAGCACCGGAACGTGCGACTGCACCGGCTTGGGCCAAGCCCAGCTCGGGCCGAAGTTCACGAACTCGCCCTCGAAGGACGCTTCCTCCTGGGTCCACAGTGCCCGCATGGCCTCCAGGTACTCCCGAAGCATGGTGCGCCGCCGGCCGGCGGGGACGCCGTGGTCGGCCAGTTCGTCGGTGTTCCAACCGAATCCGACACCCAGGCTCACCCGGCCGCCGGACAGGTGATCCAGCGTGGCGATCGATTTCGCCAGCGTGATCGGATCGTGCTCGACCGGCAGCGCCACCGCGGTCGACAGTCGCACTCGCGAAGTCACCGCGCACGCAGCTCCCAGGCTGACCCACGGGTCCAGGGTGCGCATATAACGGTCATCGGGCAGCGACTCGTCCCCGGTGGTCGGGTGAGCGGCCTGCCGCTTGACCGGAATGTGTGTGTGCTCCGGTACATAGAAGGTGGTGAAGCCGTGATCATCGGCGAGTTTTGCGGCCGCTGCCGGGTTGATTCCACGGTCACTGGTGAATAGCACGAGCCCGTAATCCATATCCCGATTAGAACGTGTTCCTATTCGGCGGGCAACGGGGGGGTCCTTGTCGCGCAGTGTTGACCCACCGACTCGGCCCGCAAGTGCGCTAGCGTGGATGGTCGAAGCGCGCCGCACCGCCCACAAGCGCCCTGCCACAAGCACAGGAGAGGTCATGACCTACTCGCCCGGGAACCCCGGCTTCCAGCCTTCTCAACCACCAGGCTCATATGGGCCATCCACCCCGTCGTTCGCGAAATCAGGCGGCGAAGTCGAGAGCAAATTGCCGCAGTACCTCCGGATCGCGGTGGTTGCGTTGGGGCTGGGTGTCTACCTGGCGAACTTCGGGCCGATCGTGACGATCACCGACGTCGACTACCCGCTGATCCTCAGCGACGCCGGCCACACCGTTCCGCTGGCGGTGCTGGCAGCACTGCTGGCCGGCGCGGCCCTGCTGCCCAAGGCGAAGAGCTACACGGCCGTGGTCGCCGTGGTCTCGGCACTGGGCGCGCTGCTGGCTATTTCGACCGTCGCCGATGCCAGCGGCAGCTACACCATCGGTTGGGGGCTGTGGCTGATCCTGACCTTCAGCGTCCTGCAGGCCGCCGCCGCGGTCGGATCGCTGCTGCTGGAGGCCGGCGTGGTGACCGCGCCGGCGCCGCGTCCCAAGTACGACCCCTACGCCCAGTACGGGCTGCCGCCGGGCGGTAACTACTACGGTCAGCCTGGCCAGCAGGGTTATGGCCACCAGGGCCAGCAGGCTCCGCAGCAGCCTGGCTACCCGTCGTCGTATGGCAGCTACCCGTCCGGGCCTGCCAGTGGCGGCTTCGGCGCGCAGCAGGCACCAGGCTCCCCTTCGTCGGGCGCCTTCAACTCCGGCGCGCAGCAGGCGGCACCGCAGGGGCCGCCGACCCCGCCGACCGGATTCCCCTCCTACAACCCGCCGTCGTCCGGTGGTTCGGGGAGTGCGTCGACCGGTGGCCACAGTGCAGCCGGTTCGGATCAGAGCTCGACGGGTGGCCAGCAGTCGCAGGGCGGCTCGGCCTCGTCGGGGCCGGCGCAGCCCTAACCCGCGCCCGCGCGCCGAGTTGAACGTGCTCGCAGCGTGACATCGGTGACCGGCGGCAAACCAGGCTCGAACCCGACCCGCGACCTGCTACGGGTCGCCTTCGGGCCGTCCGTCGTGGCGTTGACGGTTATCGCAGCGGTAACGCTGCTGCAGTTGCTGATCGCCAACAGCGACATGACCGGGGCTTCCGGTGCCATCGCCAGCATGTGGCTGGCCGTGCACCAGGTGCCGGTCTCGATCGGCGGCCGCGACCTGGGTGCACTGCCGCTGTTGCCGGTGCTGTTGATGGTGGCCGGAACGGCACGAACCACCGCGCAGGCCACCGCCCGTGGGGCCTCATGGTTCGTCATCCGCTGGATCGTGGCTTCCGCGGTGGGCGGCCCACTGCTGATCGCCGCGGTCTCCCTGGCGGTCATCCACGACGCGGCCTCGGTCATCACCGAACTGCAGACGCCGCATGCCCTGAGCGCCTTCGCGCACGTGTTTTTTGTCCACGCGATCGGAGCGGCACTGGGAGTGGGCACGCGGGTGGGCCGGCGGGCGCTCGCCGAGACCCGGCTGCCGGACTGGCTGGTGGACTCGGTCCGAGCCGCGATCACCGGCATGCTGGCACTGTTCGGCCTGGCCGGCGCGGTGACGGTGCTGTCCCTGGTCTGGCACTGGGGAACCATGCACGAGCTCTACGCGATCACCGATTCACTGTTCGGCCAGCTCAGCCTGACCCTGCTGGCGCTGCTGTATGTGCCCAACGTTCTGGTCGGTGCGACGGCGATGGCGGTCGGCTCGAGCGCACACATCGGCCCCGCGCTGTTCAGCGCGTTCACCGTGCTCGGCGGCGATATCCCTGCGCTGCCGATCCTGGCCGCGGCACCCGCCCCGCCGTTGGGTCCTGCGTGGGTGGCGCTACTGATCATCGGGGCGGCTTCGGGAGTGGCCGTGGGGCAGCAGTGCGCCCGCCGGCCGCTGCCGCTGCTTCCGGCGCTGGCCAAGGTCGCCGTAGCGGCCTTGATCGCGGCGGTGTCGATGGCCGTCCTGGGGTTGGCCGGTGGGGGACGGCTGGGCAACTTCGGTGACGTCGGGGTGGATCAACTGACGTTCGGTCCCGCGGTGTTCGGCTGGTTCGCCGCGATCGGAGCGCTGACGGTGGTGATGATCGGTGGGGTCCGGGCTGATGCGGTGCCCGGCACACAGCGGGTGCTGCCGCCCGCCCCGGAGCGGCCCGCGGAGCCCGAACAGGTCTCCGAACCGAGCCCGACGCCGATCGCCGACGTCGATCCCGAGGACCTCGCCTCAGCCGGAGAACCCTTCGAACCTGACGAGCTGTTCGACGCGGACTTCGAACCGGGTTTCCAACCCGACGAGGTCACCGACGACGGCGAGTTGAATTGGACGCCGGAGCCCGAGCCGCCGCGAACGTTCCGGTCGCACGCGCCGACGCAGCCGCCGGGCCCGCTGGAAGACCCCGAAGACCTGATGTTCACCGACGACGACGGATACGACCGCTAAATCGAGGACTTCGGTCCCTTATATATGTCGCCGTTGGCTGATCGGATGGGGAGTGCCGACCCGTCCGAACTCCAAGGGGACGACATGACCGACGTCGTGAGTACCGAGCCCGCCGGCAAGAACGTCCCCGCTGGCGTGCCGAGGCGGCGGAATCTGCACATGCTGGCCGGCGCCCGGGCCGAACTGCTGACCGGGCTGATCCTGCCGCCGGGCCATGAGCGGGTGCTCGACGTCGTGGTCCTGATCTGGGTGGACGGCGTCGAGGCCGGGATGCAGATGATCGAGCCGTCGCCGCAGTCGCGCAGGATCGGACTGACCGATGATCTGGCGGAGGCCCTCTATGACCAGTTGGCGGGCGCGGGGTTCTGCAGTGAATACGAGGAGTTCCCCGAATTGGACGACCCCGACTTTCAGGACCTGGCCTACGGGCGGGTCAGCAAGCTCGGCAAGATGACCCAGCCGATCGGTCACCCCGAGGTCACCTGGGACATGGTCGAGATCTGGACGGATGGCGTAGCGGCCGCACTTCGGGTCGCCCGGGATCGAGCGCCGCACTCCGCCTGAACCGCGGGCTCTTGCGGCGCCTACCTTCGCTACGTTCGCAATCATCACCGCGTTAGGCTCAGTCACCGTGCAACCGATCCATGTGGCTCCCAGCGTCCCCGCCCGAATGGTGGTGCTGGCTTCAGGCACCGGTTCGCTACTCGAGTCGCTGCTGGCCGCGGCGGTAGAGGACTACCCCGCGCGGGTGGTTGCCGTCGGCACCGACCGCGACTGCCGGGCGGTGGAGATCGCCGCGGCGGCGGGGTTGCCGGTGTTCACCGTCCGGATGGGTGACTATCCGAACCGGGCGGCATGGGATCTTGCGCTGACCGAGGCCACCGCGGCCCACAGCCCGGATCTGGTGGTCTCGGCGGGCTTCATGAAAATCCTGGGCTCGCACTTCCTGTCCCGGTTTCTGGGGCGCACCGTCAACACCCACCCGGCACTGCTGCCTGCCTTCCCGGGAGCGCACGCGGTGCCCGAGGCGTTGGCCTACGGGGTTAAGGTCACCGGCTGCACCGTGCACCTGGTGGACGCCGGCACCGACACCGGCCCGGTGCTGGCCCAAGAACCGGTCGCGGTGCTCGACGGCGACGACGAAGACTCTTTGCATGAACGCATCAAGAAAGTGGAGCGCAAGCTCCTGGTTGACGTACTGGCCGCATTGGCGACCGGCGGCGTGACCTGGAACGGACGAAAGGCAACCCTAGGATGACCGACGGCAAGCGACCGATTCGTCGGGCGTTGATCAGTGTCTACGACAAGACTGGACTGGTCGACCTGGCCGCCGGCCTGCACGCCGCCGGCGTGGATATCGTCTCCACCGGATCCACCGCCAAGTCGATAGCGGCCAAGGGCATTCCGGTGACGCCGGTGGAGCAGGTGACCGGCTTCCCGGAGGTGCTCGACGGCCGAGTCAAGACTTTGCACCCCCGAGTGCACGCCGGGTTGCTGGCCGACCTGCGCAAGCCCGAGCATGCCGCGGCGCTCGACGAGCTGGAGATCGCAGCGTTCGAGCTGGTGGTGGTCAACCTGTACCCGTTCAGCGAGACCGTGGATTCCGGCGCCGGCGAGGACGAGTGCGTCGAGCAGATCGACATCGGCGGGCCCTCGATGATCCGGGCGGCGGCCAAGAACCACCCCAGCGTCGCGGTAGTGGTCGATCCGCTCGGCTACGAGGGTGTGCTGGCTGCGGTCAACGCCGGCGGCTTCACCCTCGAAGAGCGGAAGCGTTTGGCGTCACTGGCATTTCGGCACACCGCCGAGTACGACGTCGCGGTCGCCAGTTGGATGTCGACGACGCTGGCACCCTTCGAACAGGCCGGAGAGCCGCGCCAGGCGCTGCCGGAGTGGTACGGGCGCACCTATCGTCGGGCTGCGCAGCTGCGCTACGGCGAGAACCCGCACCAGCAAGCCGCTCTCTACTGTGACGCCGGCGCGTGGCCGGGCTTGGCTCAGGCCGAGCAGCTGCACGGAAAAGAGATGTCCTACAACAACTTCACCGATGCTGATGCCGCGTGGCGCGCCGCGTTCGATCACGAAGAGACGTGCGTGGCCATCATCAAGCACGCCAACCCGTGCGGCATCGCAGTCTCGGCGACGTCGGTGGCCGATGCCCACCGCAAGGCCCACGAGTGTGACCCGTTGAGCGCGTTCGGCGGTGTCATCGCGGCCAACACCGAGGTCAGCGTGGAGATGGCGGAGTACGTCAGCACCATCTTCACCGAGGTGATCGTTGCACCGGCCTACCAGGCCGGTGCCGTCGAGATCTTGTCGCGCAAGAAGAACATCCGGGTGCTGCTGGCCTCTGAGCCGCTGCGCGGCGGCACCGAATGGCGCCAGATCAGCGGTGGGCTGTTGATGCAGAGCCGCGACGGCCTCGACGCTGCCGGCGACAACCCGGCGAACTGGACACTGGCCACCGGGTCACCTGCCGATGCGGCCACGCTGGCCGACCTGGTCTTCGCGTGGCGGGCCTGCCGCGCGGTCAAATCCAACGCGATCGTGGTCGCCGCCGACGGTGCCACCATCGGCGTGGGCATGGGCCAGGTCAACCGGGTCGACGCGGCCCGGCTGGCGGTGGAGCGCGGTGGCGAGCGGGTTGCCGGCGCGGTGGCCGCCTCGGATGCGTTCTTCCCGTTCCCCGATGGACTGCAGACGCTGACCGCCGCCGGGGTGAAGGCGATCGTGCACCCGGGCGGCTCGGTGCGCGACGACGAGGTGACTGCGGCGGCGGCCGAGGCCGGGATCACGCTGTACCTGACGGGGGCTCGGCACTTCGCGCACTGAGCTAAGGCCCGTCGTCTTCGTCAGCACCGGAACCGTTGTCGCCCAGCAGTTTTTCGGGGTGATGGTAGTGGTTGGTGCGGGGTTGACCTCTGTCGAGGTGGGGTGGGGGCAGAGTCTGGGTGGTCCCGTCGTGGCGCTTGCGGGTTTTCCAACCGCCTGAGGTGATGAGTTGGTGGTGGGGGCCGCAGCGCAGGGTCAGGTCAGTGATGTCGGTGCGCCTGGTTTTGGCGTAATCGTGGTCGTGATGGACTTCGCAGTGGTAGCCCGATATGGGGCAGCCCGGGTGGGAACAGCCGCGTTCTTTGGCGTACAGCACGATGCGTTGGGCGGGGTTGGCCAGGCGTTTGGTGTGGAATAGGGCGAGTTCTTTGGCGCCGTCGTAGATCCGCAAGTAGTGATGCGCGTGGCTGGCCATGGCGATCACGTCGCGCATCGGTAGCCAGGTGCCGCCGCCGGTGTGGGCTTTGCCGGTGCCGGCTTCCAGGTCGGCCAGGGTGGCCGAGACGATGATGGTGGCCGGTAAGCCGTTGTGCTGACCGAGGTCCCCGGAGGCCAGCAGGGCGCGGCCCAGGGCGGTGAGGGCGTCATGGTTGCGTTGCGGCGCACTGCGGGTGTCGGCTTCGATGGCGGCTTGCGAGGGGGTGCCGGCGGTGCACGGAGTCGCATCGTTGGGGTTGCACATGCCGGGGCCGGCCCATCGCGCGAGTACGGCATCGAGGGTGGCGCGTGCTTGCGGATCGAGGTAGCCCTTGATCAGGGTCATGCCGTTGCGGTCTTGGGGGCCGAGTGTCAGGCCGCGTCTTTTGGCGCGATCGTCTTCGGTGTAGTTACCGTCGGGATGCAGGTGATCGGCCAGCCGTTGGGCAAGTTTGGCGAGTTCGTCGGGGCGACAGTCCGTACCCAATGCGGTGAGGTGCTGTTCGGCCTGGGTCAAGGTCCCCGCGTCGACCTGCGCGGGTAGGTAGGTGAAGAAGGAGCGGATCACCGCGATGTGGGGGGCGCCGATCTTTCCCGCACGTTGGGCGGTGGCCGCGCTCGGTAATACCGGTTCCAGGGTTTCACCGGTCATGGACCGGCGCGGTCCCAGCTCGGCGGCCTCCGCCAGACGCCGCCCGGCCTCCCCACGGGTGATGTGGAGTTCGTCGGCCAGCACCCAGCGGGGCTTGCCGCCCAACTCGGCGGGGTCGGTGTCGGCGAGCCGGTTGACCAGCGGATGCTCTGCTGCGGGAAGGCGCCGCCGCAGCCGTTCGCAGCGCTGAAGCAGTGCCAGGCATTCCCGCGGCGTCAGTGCGTCGAAGTCCAGGTCCAGCGCCCGGTCCAGGTCGGCAGCCAGCGCGTCGAACACCTCGACGACCGCTTCCCGACTACTCGAACGCATGTGCTAATACTATGGCGCCCGTCCGGGATTGGCGCAGACAGAACGCGAATCTGTGGATCAAGCCCCGACTGGGGATAACTGCCCTGGATCGACCCCTTGACAGAAAGATTGTCAGCGCTCACTATCTATTTCAACCTCGAAGTTGGGAGACGTAGTGGCCTATGACCTGATCATCCGCAACGGACTGTGGTTCGACGGCCTGGGCAACGCCCCGCAGGTCCGCACCCTGGGCATTCGCGACGGTGTCGTCGCCGACATCGTCGCTGGGGAGCTGGATGAGTCCGGCTGCCCGGAGGTGATCGACGCGGCCGGCAAGTGGGTGGTCCCGGGCTTCATCGACGTGCACACCCACTACGACGCCGAGGTGCTGCTGGATCCGGGCCTGCGGGAATCGGTGCGCCACGGCGTCACCACGGTGCTGCTGGGCAACTGCTCGTTGTCGACGGTGTACGCCGAGTCCGAGGACGCCGCCGACCTGTTCAGCCGGGTCGAGGCGGTCCCGCGCAAATTCGTGCTGGACGCGCTGCAGTCCAAGAAGACCTGGTCCACGCCCGCCGAGTACGTGCGCGCCCTCGAGGAGTTGCCGCTCGGACCCAACATCAGCTCGATGCTCGGCCACTCGGATCTGCGGACCGCGGTGCTCGGCTTGGACCGCGCCACCACCGACGGCGTCGTCCCGACCGATGCCGAGCTGGAGAAGATGGCCACGCTGCTCGATCAGGGCCTTGAAGCCGGACTGTTGGGTATGTCCGGGATGGACGCCCCCATCGACAAGCTCGACGGCGACCGGTTCCGGTCCAGGGCGCTGCCGTCGACGTTCGCCACCTGGCGGGAGCGCCGGCGGTTGATCAAGGTGCTGCGCAAACGCGGCCGGATGCTGCAGAGCGCGCCAGACGTCCGAAACCCGTTGACGGCGTTGAACTTCTTCCTGACCAGCAGCGGCATGTTCGGCCGGCGACGCGGGGTCCGGATGAGCCTGCTGGTCTCCGCGGACGCCAAGTCGGCACCGGGCGCAGTGCGGGTCTTCGGTCCCGGTGCCCGGCTGCTCAACGCCGTGCTCGGGTCCAGCGTGCGGTTCCAGCACCTGCCGGTGCCGTTCGAGTTGTATTCCGACGGAATCGATCTGCCGGTGTTCGAGGAATTCGGTGCGGGAACCGCCGCGCTGCACCTGCGCGACCAGTTGGAGCGCAACGCGCTGCTGGCCGACACCGAATACCGCCGCAAGTTCCGCAAGGCATTCGACCGCAAGAAGCTGGGTCCGTCGTTGTGGCACCGCGACTTCCATGACGCGGTGATCGTCGAATGCCCGGATGTCGGCCTGGTCGGCAAGAGCTTCGGGCAGATCGCCGAGGAACGCGGGCTGCACCCGTTGGATGCGTTCCTCGATGTGTTGGTGGACAACGGTGAACGCAACGTCCGCTGGACCACGATCGTCGCCAACCACCGGCCCAAGCAGCTGGACAAGTTGGCCAACGAGCCGGTGATCCACATGGGGTTCTCCGACGCCGGAGCGCACCTGCGCAACATGGCTTTCTACAACTTCTCGCTGCGCCTGCTCAAGCGCGTTCGCGACGCCGAGGCGGCCGGGCGGCCGTTCATGAGCGTCCAGCGGGCGGTGTACCGGCTGACTTCCGAGGTCGCCGACTGGTTCGGGTTCGACGCCGGCACACTGCGTAAGGGCGACCGCGCGGATTTCGTGGTGATCGACCCGGCCGGTCTGACCGACGCCGTCGACGGCTACCACGAGGAGAAGGTGCCGTTCTACGGCGACCTGAGCCGGATGGTCAACCGCAACGACGATGCGGTGGTCGTGACCGGCGTGGGTGGCACCGTGGTGTTCCGCAACGGGCAGTTCTGCGACGGCTACGGAGCGACGGTGAAGTCCGGCCGTTTCCTGCGCGCCGGATCCCGTGAGCTGCAATCGGTCTAGCGCATGGCCAGAACTCAGCAGGAGCGCCGCGAGACAACCGTCGCTGGATTGCTCGACGCCAGCATCGCCACCATCTCCGAGATCGGCTACGCCCGGGCGTCGGCCAAGGTGATCGCCGCGCGCGCCGGGGTATCCGATGGGGCGTTGTTCCGCCACTTCGGCACCATGGGCGACTTCATGGCGGCTACCGCGCAGGAGGTGCTGCGACGTCAGCTGGAGCTGTTTGGGAAACAGGTCGCTCAGATCCCGGCGGACGTGCCGGCGCTGGAGGCGGTGTTGACGGTACTGCGTGACTTGACCGCCAACGCCACCAATGCGGTGGTCTACGAGCTGCTGATCGCCGCGCGCACCGACGACAAACTGCGCACCGTCTTGCAGGACGTGCTGGCCGACTACAGCGACAAGATCTGCGACGCCGCCCGGGCGATTCCCACCGCGGACGCATTTCCGCCGGAGCTCTTCCCGAATCTGGTTGCGTTGCTTACCAACACCTTCGATGGTGCGGCAATCGTGCGCGCGGTGCTGCCGCAACCCGAGATCGAGGCCAACCGCATTCCGCTGCTGCTGGCCCTATTGCAGGGGCAGGCCTAGGCGCCGAGAGTCGACTCGGCGCTGGGCGCAGCGTCGGCCACCGCGTAGTCCACGAAGTCGGCGATCTCGGCGACTGCCCGCCGAGCGTCGGGGTTGAAGTCGAAGGTGAGCTGGAACATGTGCAACGCACGGTCCCAGACCTGAACCCAGTTCGGTACGCCGGCGGCGGTCAGCTTGTCGGCCAGCACGAAGGTGTCGTTGCGCAGCATCTCGTCGTTGCCGACCTGCAGCAGGAACGGTCCCAGCCCGCGCAGCTCCGCCTCTGGTGGCATCACCGGCAGCTCACGGGTGCCGTTCACGGTGGCGAACACCCGGTAGATGAACATGAACGCCATGAACGGGAAGAACGGGTCGCGGTGGGTGCGTGCGGCCTCTCGTTTGATCTCCATGTCCGACGACGTCAGCGGTGACATCAAGACCTGAGCTGCGGGCGCCGGCAGCCCGGCATCGCGGGCGGCCAGGGCGGTGTTCACCGCCATCAGCCCGCCAGCTGAATCTCCGGCCACCACAATGCGATCCGCGGTGAAACCGGCGTCCAGCACGCGGCGGTAGGCGCACAGGCCGTCGGCGACAGCCTCGTCGATGCCGGCCAGCGGCGCCAAGCGGTAGCCGACGTTGAACACCTTCGCGCCGGTGACCGCGGAGAGCTTGCTGGCGAAACGGCGGTGCGAATTGAGGCCCAGCGTCACCAGCGCCGAACCGTGGAAATAGACGATCACCCGGTTCGAGTCGCGAGCCTCCGGTGCCACCACCCACTCCGCCGGGCAGTCGGTCAACCGCTCCGGTGTCACCTCGGTGCCCGGCAGTGCCCGGATGTAGCGCATCGGCTGGTCGATGAGATCGAGGCGGGCGCGCTGCAAGCCTGCCGGCCAGAACCGGTTGACGACCATGCCGACCAACGTCAGCACTGCGATCGAAGTGCGCAGAAAGATGGCTGCGGCCGCGGCCAGCAGTCGGGCCTGCCAGGAGGCCGGACCGAAGTAGGTCTGAGCCGGTCGTTCACGCCATTCCGGAAAGTTCACGGTACCCAGGGTATCGGGTATTGGGTGTCCGGATAAACGCAGGACATCGTGACGGACTTTCGCGCCCGTCGTAGCGTGGAGTGGTGACCGCGCCGAATGCCCCGCACGATCTGCCCAAAACTCTCGGTGAGCTGCGTGCCGCCGGCCATCGCGAAAGGGGGGTCAAGCAGGAGATCGCCGAGAACCTGTTGGCCCGGCTCGGTGACGGTGACGACGCCGCAGCCATCTGGCCCGGCATCTTCGGGTTTGACGACACCGTGCTGCCGCAACTGGAGCGGGCGCTGATCGCCGGTCACGACATGGTGCTGCTCGGCGAGCGGGGCCAGGGCAAGACGCGGCTGTTGCGGGCGCTGACCGGGCTGCTCGACGAGTGGACCCCGGTGATCGCCGGCGCCGAACTCGGCGAGCACCCGTATTCGCCGATCACGCCGGAGTCGATTCGCCGGGCCGCCGAGCTCGGTGACGACCTGCCGGTGGCGTGGCGGCACCGCAGCGAGCGCTACACCGAGAAACTGGCCACCCCCGACACCAGCGTCGCCGACCTGGTCGGCGACATCGACCCGATCAAGGTGGCCGAGGGGCGCAGCCTGGGTGACCCCGAGACCATCGCCTACGGACTGATCCCGCGGGCGCACCGCGGCGTGGTCGCCGTCAACGAACTGCCCGACCTCGCCGAGCGCATCCAGGTGGCGATGCTCAACGTGATGGAGGAGCGCGACATCCAGGTGCGCGGCTACACGCTGCGGCTGCCGCTGGATGTGCTGGTGGTCGCCAGCGCCAACCCGGAGGACTACACCAACCGCGGCCGCATCATCACCCCGCTGAAGGACCGCTTCGGCGCCGAGATCCGCACCCACTACCCGCTGGAACTCGACGCCGAGGTCGGCGTGATCGCCCAAGAGGCGCATCTGAGCGCGCAGGTGCCCGACTACCTGCTGGCGGTACTGGCCCGATTCGCCCGCTACCTGCGTGAGTCTCGCTCGGTGGATCAGCGCTCCGGCGTCTCGGCGCGCTTCGCGATCGCCGCCGCGGAGACCGTCGCGGCCTCGGCGCGGCACCGCGGCGCGCTGCTGGGCGAAACCGATCCGGTGGCGCGAGTGGTGGACTTGAGCACGATCGTCGACGTGTTGCGCGGCAAACTGGAATTCGAATCCGGGGAGGAGGGCCGCGAGCAGGCAGTGCTGGAGCACCTGCTGCGCCGAGCCACCGCCGATACCGCATCGCGGGCCTTGGGCGGGATCGACGTGGGCCCGCTGGTGGCGGCGGTCGAGAACGCGACGGTGACTACGGGGGAGCGGATCTCAGCCAAGGCGGTGCTGGCGGCGTTGCCGGACCTGCCGGTGATCGATGCCGTCGCGCAGCGCCTGGGTGCGGAATCCGACGGCGAACGCGCCGCGGCGCTCGAGTTGGCCTTGGAAGCATTGTATTTGGCCAAGCGCATCGACAAGACCTCCGACGAGGGCGAAACCGTCTATGGCTAGAAGCCACGCCTCCCGGTATTCGGCCTACTCCGGTGGGCCGGATCCGTTGGCGCCGCCGGTCGACCTGGCCGAGGCGCTGGAGGAGATCGGGCGCGACGTCATGGAGGGGACCTCGCCACGGCGGGCGCTGCAAGAGCTGCTGCGCCGCGGCACCAAGAACCTGACCGGAGCCGACCAGCTGGCCGCCGAGGCGCAACGGCGTCGTCGGGAATTGTTGCGCCGCAACAACTTGGACGGAACCCTGGCCGAGGTCAAGAAGCTGCTTGACGAAGCGGTGCTCGCCGAACGCAAAGAACTGGCCCGCGCGCTCGACGACGACGCGCGCTTCGCCGAGATGCAGATCGAGGGGCTGTCGCCGTCGCCGGCCAAAGCGGTGCAGGAGCTGGCCGACTACGACTGGCGCAGCAGCGAGGCCCGCGAATCCTACGAGAAGATCAAAGACCTGCTTGGCCGCGAGATGCTCGACCAGCGTTTCTCCGGCATGAAGCAGGCACTGGAAGGCGCCACCGACGCCGACCGGCAACGGGTCAGCGACATGCTCGACGACCTCAACGACCTGTTGGACAAGCACTCTCGCGGCGAAGATACTCAGCAAGACTTTCAGCAGTTCATGGACAAGCACGGCGAGTTCTTCCCGGAGAACCCGCGCAATGTCGAGGAGTTGCTGGATTCGCTGGCCCAGCGGGCGGCCGCAGCGCAGCGCTTCCGCAACAGCCTGAGCGCCGAGCAGCGTGCCGAGCTGGATGCGTTGGCCGAGCAGGCGTTCGGCTCCCCGGCCTTGCAGCAGGCGCTGGGGCGACTCGATGCTCATCTGCAGGCGGCGCGGCCGGGAGAGGACTGGACCGGCTCGTCGGAGTTCTCCGGCAACAACCCGCTCGGCATGGGGGAGGGCGCCCAGGCCCTGGCCGATATCGCCGAGCTCGAGCAGCTGGCCGAGCAGCTGTCGCAGGCGTATCCGGGCGCGAGCATGGATGACGTCGACCTTGACGCACTGGCCCGCCAACTCGGCGACCAGGCTGCCGTGGACGCGCGCACCCTGGCCGAGCTGGAACGTGCGTTGCTCAACCAAGGGTTCCTGGACCGCAGCTCCGACGGGCAGTGGCGGCTGTCGCCGAAGGCGATGCGCAGGCTCGGCGAGACCGCGCTACGCGATGTGGCGCGGCAACTTTCGGGGCGCCGCGGCGAACGCGACCACCGGCGGGCCGGGGCGGCCGGCGAGCTCACCGGGGCGACCCGGCCCTGGCAGTTCGGCGACACCGAGCCGTGGAACGTCACCCGGACCCTGACCAACAGTGTGCTGCGCCAAGTAGCCGAACCGGGCACGGCCGCCACTCGTAGTCGGCTGTCGATCAGCGTCGACGACGTCGAGGTCTCCGAGACCGAGACCCGCACCCAGTCTGCTGTTGCGCTGCTGGTGGACACGTCCTTCTCGATGGTGATGGACAACCGCTGGCTGCCGATGAAGCGCACCGCGCTGGCGTTGAACCACCTGATCAGCACTCGGTTCCGTTCAGATGCGTTGCAGATCATCGCGTTCGGCCGCTACGCGCGCACGGTGACCGCCGCTGAGCTGACCGGCTTGGAAGGCGTCTACGAGCAGGGCACCAATCTGCACCATGCGCTGGCGCTGGCCGGTCGGCACCTGCGTCGCCACCCCAACGCCCAGCCGGTGGTGCTGGTGGTCACCGACGGAGAGCCGACGGCACACTTGGAGGACTATGACGGCCGCGGTACGACGGGCCCCTCGGTGTTCTTCGATTACCCGCCCCACCCGCGGACCATCGCCCACACCGTCAGGGGCTTCGACGACGTCGCCCGGCTCGGTGCCCAGGTGACGATCTTCCGGCTCGGCGATGATCCCGGGCTGGCCCGCTTCATCGACCAGGTGGCACGGCGGGTCCAGGGCCGGGTGGTAGTGCCCGAACTCGACGGCCTGGGCGCGGCGGTGGTCGGCGACTACCTGAGGTCGCGGCGCCGCTAGACAGTGCTCGGCCGAGCGGTCACCGGGACAGTAGCCGGCGCTTTTGGGCGGCGAACTCCTCGCCGGTCAGATAGCCGGCGTCGTGCAGTTCGCCGAGTTCGCGGATCCCGGCCGCCAGCTCGGCCACCGAGGTCAGCGGAGAATGCGCCGCCGCCACCGCTGTCTGCTCTGCCGAATCCGAGGACGGCTTGCCGGCCCCTGTGGACGCGGCGGCCGCCGTCGCCTTCCCGGAATCCGAGCGGCGCTGGTTCATGGCGCCGGCCAACGCACTGCCGCCCATACCGGCCAGGGCCATCTGGCCGAATGCCGTTCCCAGCCCAGCCGGCGACGTGGGGGCAGCGCCCAGCGGCGTCGAGAAACTGGCATGGCGGATCTCGGGGGCCAGCTCGGCCCAACTGATGGGCGTCGAGAGCGCCCCGAGCGGGAACCCCTCGCCCCTGGACGCCACCACCGGGACGTGCGGGATGCGCAGCGCATCCGTGCTCGGCAGTTCCGCGACTCCACCCAACTGGCCCAACGCCTCCAAGATGCTGCGCTGGCCGCCACGCAGGATGTCCTGGGTGTCGAAGATCTCTTGGGAGTCCTGCTCCGCGAAATGCATTGCCGCGCCCGCCAGGAAGACACCGAGGATCGACATCGGCAGGGCGATCCCAAGGGCGGTCTCGTCGGCGATGACGCCCATCCAGTCGAAGAATCCAGAAGGGATGTCGGTCGGCAACGCCATGCCGGGCAACCCCGGCGTGGCCTCCGCCGAGCCGGGCCCGGCCAGTGTGGAGGCCAATCGTGACGACACCGTCTGCGCGAGGTTGGCGGCGGGATTGCCCTGAGCGCCGGTCTGGCTGACTGGTCCCGCGGGGTTACTGGTCTGCGGCGGCGGCGCGAACGGCTCAAGCTCCCTGGCGGTCGTCGACAGCGCCGAGTAGCTGTACATCGCGGTGGCGTCCTGCGCCCACATTTCGCCGTACTGGGCTTCGGTGGCCGCGATCGCCGCGGCATTCTGGCCCAGCAGATTGGTGGCCAGCAACGTCAGCAACTGAGCGCGGTTAGCCGCGATGATCGACGGAGGAACCGTCAGGGCGAACGCGGCCTCGTAGGCGGCCACCGCCGCTTTGGCTTGTAGGGCAGTCTGTTCCGCCTGTCCGGCGGTGGTGTTCAACCACGCCACGAACGGGGTGGCCGCGGCCGTCATCGCCGCCGACGAGGGGCCCGACCATGCCCCGCTGGTCAATTCGGCAACCACGGACTCGTAACCTGCTGCCGCCGTATGCAGTTCAGCCGCCAATCCGCTCCAGGCAGTCGCAGCGGCGAGCATCGGCCCCGAGCCGACGCCGAGGTACATGAGGCCGGAGTTGACTTCCGGCGGCAACGCCGCGAAATTCATTGCCCGTGCACGCCCGCGGCGACGTTCGCCAGCGCGGCGGAACCGGGCGCTGGGGGTACCTCCCGCTTGCGGGGGACGGGACGCCGCGCTCGGGAACAGCGGTCCATTGCAGTTGCATCCCTCCGGTCACGGGTCGGTGGTGGTGTGATCCGTCGATCTAACTCGCCCGGCGCTCCACAGGGGGCTCGACACTCCGGGGCGGCAAACACCTCGACCATGGCGTCAAGGCCGACGATGCGCTGGGCGTACCACCATTCTCCGAGCCCGAACCGGTGACTCGCCATGGTGTTTGACACCCAATCGCGCGCTGCGGTGACCCGTATGGACATTGTGTGTCGCGCAGACCAGGGTGGTGGTATGAGCCGTTGGACTGGGCTCGTCGACCGATTTCGGCGGCGGGCGAGCGCGCCCGCGCGGGGGTTTATTCGGCGTGTCGTCCTGATCAACGGTTTGGTCTTCACCTTCGGCACCCTGGTGCTGGCCATGTCACCTGCCACCGTTTCGGGGCCAGTCAGATTGACCGAGATCCCGGTGCTGGTCATCGGGCTGGCAGTCGTGGTGGGGGCCAACGCCCTGCTGTTGCGGTCAAGCCTGGCCCCGCTGGACCGCCTCGCCGCGTCCATGCGGCGGGTGGATCTGCTCCGGCACACCGACCGGGTGGACGATACCGGCGACAGTGATCTGCACCATCTCATGGCGTCGTTCAACGCCATGCTGGACCGGCTGGAAACCGAACGAGCCTCCTCGAGTGCTTTGGTGCTGGCCGCGCAGGAGAACGAGCGGCAGCGGATCGCCCGGGAGCTGCACGATGAGATCGGCCAGACCCTCACCGTTGCCCTGCTCACCCTCAAACGAGCTGTCGACGCCGCGCCGGACGGAATACGCGGTGACCTCGCGGACGCGCAGGAGATCGTGCGGGCCAGTCTCGACGAAGTGCGCGACATTGCGCGACGGCTGCGCCCGGATGCCTTGGAAGACCTCGGCCTACAGAGTGCACTGCAGGCGCTGTGCAACCAGTTCACCCAGGCGAGCGGTATTGACGTCGTCAAAGACATTGGCCCGCAAGCGGAACGGTTGAATCCCAACGTGGAGTTGGTGTGCTACCGCATCGTGCAGGAGAGCTTGACCAATATCGCCCGGCACTCCGGTGCGCAGAAAGTGTGGCTGGATTTGCACGTCGATGCAGCGGGGGAGCTGACCCTGCGGATTTCCGATGACGGCACGGGCGGGATGAGCGCAGAAGGTGCGGGCATCACCGGAATGCGCGAGCGCGCACTGCTGGTGCACGGCACCCTGACCATCACCTCGTCGGCCGACCAAGGTACCGAAATCCGGCTGGTGGTGCCGGCCCGGCCGGGGGTGGGACGGTCATGATGCCGACCCAGCCGGCACGCATCCTGCTGGCCGACGATCACGCCCTGATGCGCAGTGGGCTGCGGATGATCCTGGACGCCGAACCCGACCTGTCCGTCGTCGCCGAGGCCGCCGATGGGGCCGAGGCGCTCGCAGTGTTGCAGGAAACCCCCGTCGACCTGGCTATTCTGGACATCGCGATGCCACGGATGACGGGATTGCAGGCCGCCCGCGAGATCAACCGCAACCATCCCCACGTGCGGGTGCTGATGCTGTCGATGCACGACAACGAGCAGTATTTCTTCGAAGCCCTCAAGGCCGGCGCGTCGGGCTACGTCTTGAAGTCGGTGGCCGACCGCGACCTGCTCGAGGCCTGCCGGGCGACGATTCGCGGTGAGCCGTTTCTCTACGCCGGGGCGGTGACCGCGCTGATTCGGGACTACCTGCATCGGGCGCGGCACGGCAATACGTTGCCGGAAACCATCCTCACGCCGCGTGAAGAGGAAGTCCTCAAGTTGATCGCCGAGGGCTTCTCGGCCCGGGAGATCGCCAAG
Organism: Mycobacterium sp. SMC-14; assembly: GCF_046250075.1. Lineage (NCBI taxonomy): Bacteria > Bacillati > Actinomycetota > Actinomycetes > Mycobacteriales > Mycobacteriaceae > Mycobacterium > Mycobacterium sp. SMC-14. The sequence goes on from NZ_CP176429.1 coordinate 1,001,788, forward strand.
ACGCTCGGCATCAGCGCCAAGACAGTGGACCGGCACCGGACCAACACCCTGCAGAAATTGGGCCTGCGTGACCGCCTGGCACTCACCCGGTACGCGATCAGGACCGGGCTGATCGAGCCGTAGCGGCGTTCGCAAGCGCGGCGGAGCCGGGCGCAGCGGGACGCCGCCCGAGCCGTAGCAGCGGGACGCCGCCCCCGGCCGTAATGGGTGTTTAACCCCCCGCCGAATGGGGGTTGTATTCCATGGCGCGCGGCCGCTGCACCACACAGACTGGTTTTAGTGGTGGTGGGAGATGGGTGCGGACGTGCTCTGGGCGCGTCCGCGGTCTCCTCACGATTAGCCACGACTGAACGCATCGACTTAAACGAAACGGCCCGTGGAGCGTGATGCTGGCGATACTGCTTGCCCATGTTGTTGGCACAGCTGCTGCACCGGCGTTGGTGCGCAGGTGGGGCAGGGCGGCGTTCTATCCGCTGGGATTGATCCCGCTGGTATCGCTGGGTTGGGTGGTGGCGAACTGGCCGGCCGGTCCGGCCGACGACCACCGCGTCACGGTGCCCTGGGTGCCTGGACTGTCGATGGACATCGCGTTGCGGTTCGATTCGCTGAGCGCGATCATGTGCGTGCTGGCGCTGGGGATCGGCGCCCTGGTCCTGTTCTACTGCGCCGCATACTTCCGCCCGGTCGGGTCGCAGACCGAAATTGATCCGCGGCTGCCCAGCTTCGCCGCCAAGATGGTCGGTTTCGCCGGAGCGATGTTCGGGCTGATGGTCGCCGACAACGCGTTGGTGCTCTACGTGTTCTGGGAAATGACGACGGTGTTGTCGTTCCTGCTGATCGGCCACTACGCCGAACGCGCCATCAATCGGCGGGCCGCCACCCAGGCATTGCTGGTGACCACCGCCGGCGGGCTGGCGATGCTGGTCGGCATCATCATGGTGGGCAACGCCGCCGGGACCTACCTGCTCTCGGAGCTGGTGGCGCATCCGCCGTCGGGGACCGTCGTCACTGTCGGGGTGCTGCTGATCCTGGTCGGTGCGCTCAGCAAGTCGGCGATCGTGCCACTGCACTTCTGGCTGCCCGGCGCCATGGCGGCACCGACACCGGTCAGCGCCTACCTGCATGCCGCGGCGATGGTCAAGGCCGGGATCTACCTGGTGGCGAGGCTGGCGCCCGGGTTCGCCGATTCGCCCGGGTGGCGGCCGACGCTGATGATTCTCGGACTGGCCACCGCACTGTTGGCGGGATGGCGGGCCGTGCGCGAGTACGACCTCAAGCTGCTGCTGGCCTACAGCACCGTCAGCCAGCTGGGTCTGATGATCGTGTTGGTCGGAGCCGGCACCGGTGATCTCATGCTGGCCGGATTGACTGCCATGTGCGCGCACGCGGCGGCCAAGGCCACGCTGTTCATGGTGGTGGGGATCATCGACCATGCCACCGGCACCCGCGATCTGCGCGAACTGGCCGGATTGGGACGCCGTGCCCCGGGGCTGTTCGTGGTCGCCGCCGCAGCGGCCGCCAGCATGGCCGGGGTGCCGCCGTTCGTGGGCTTCATCGCCAAGGAGACCATCTTCGGGACCGAGGCACAGTCCCCGGTCCTGGGTTCTGCCGGTCCGTACGTGCTGGCCGCCGGGGTGCTCGCCTCGATGTTCACCGTGATCTACAGCGTGCGGTTCGTGTGGGGCGGCTTCTCCAGCAAGGGCCGGGTCGCGCCGAGTGCTCAGGTGGCCGGGCTGCACCGACCGGAAGTGTCCTTCCTGGCACCTCCAGCCGTGCTGGCCGCCGCCAGCCTGGCCTTGGGGTTGTGTGCGCTCACCCTCGACACCGTGTTGCGCAGCTACGCCGACACCATGCCCGGCGGAACCGGCTATCACCTGGCGCTGTGGCACGGCGTGGGTCTGCCGGTGTTGCTGTCGGCGCTGGTCTTGGTGGTCGGCGCCAGTGTGTTCGCCGCCCGCGGCCCGCTGGGCCTGTCCCGGCTGCGCCGGCTGCCGATGGGCAAGGCCGACCGCATCTATGACGAAGTACTTCGGCTGCTCGATGTGGCAGCGGTCCGGCTGACCGGCGTCACTCAGCGCGGCTCCCTGCCGCTCAACCAGGGGATGATCTTCGCGACGCTGGTGGTGCTCCCGCTGACGGCGCTGGCGTTGGGTGCGCGCAACCACGTCGAGCTGCACCTGTGGGATACGCCGCTGCAGTTGACGGTCGCGGTGCTGGTGGTCGCCGGCGGGATCGGCGCGACGATGGCTCGTAACCGGCTGTCCGCGGTGTTGATGGTCGGGGTGACCGGTTACGGGTGCGCGGCGGCATTCGCCTTCCACGGCGCGCCCGATTTGGCGCTGACCCAGCTGCTGGTCGAGACCGTGACCCTGGTGATCTTCGTGCTGGTGTTGCGCACCTTGCCGGCGGAGGCCGAGCGACCCACCATGGCGCTGAACAGGCTGCCGCGCATAGTGCTGGCCGCAGGAGTGGGTATCAGCGTCGCGGTGCTGGCGGCGTTCGCGATGGCGGCCCGCGCCCGTGACGGCGTGGCCGAGGCGTTGCCCGAGGCGGCCTATGTCCGCGGCCACGGCGCCAACACCGTCAACGTGCTGCTGGTCGATATCCGGGCCTGGGACACCCTCGGCGAGATCTCGGTGCTGCTGGTCGCCGCGACCGGGGTGGCCTCGATGGTGTTCCGCAACCGCCGGTTCGGCCGGGCCCCACGGATCGCCGACGCCGGCGCCGCGCGCAAGAACCGGGGCATCGCCACCCCCTACAGCCCGGCGATCGGGTCCACCACTTGGCTGCGGGGCAGCGCTTACCACGATCCCAATGAGCGGTCGCTGGTGCTGGAGGTCGCGACCCGGATCATCTTCCCGCTGATCATGGTGGTCTCGATCTACTTCCTGTTCGCCGGGCACAACTATCCGGGCGGCGGCTTCGCCGGCGGCCTGGCCGCCGGGCTCGGGCTGGCGTTGCGTTATCTGGCCGGCGGACGATACGAGCTTGGCGAGACGCTGCCCCTGGACTCCAGCAAGATCCTGGGCGTCGGGCTGGCCCTGGTGGGCGGGACCGCGCTGGGGTCGTTGTTCCTGGGGGCGCCGGTGCTGTCCTCGGCGGTGCTGAGCTTCACGCTTCCGGTGGTGGGGCACGTCGACGTGGTGACGTCGTTGTTCTTCGATCTGGGCGTGTACCTGGTGGTGGTCGGCATGGTGCTTGATGTGCTGCGCAGCCTGGGGGTGCGATTGGACCAGGAGCTTGAATCGCAGTCCGCTGCCCGACCGATGGCAGGAGTGTCATGACCGCCCATCTGGTTCCGTTGCTGATGGCCGCCGGGCTCAGCTCGTGCGGGGTCTACATGTTGCTGGAGCGCAGCCTGACCCGAATGTTGTTGGGCCTGATGATGATTGGCAATGCCATCAATCTGCTGATCATCGATGTCGGCGGACCTGATGGGAATCCGCCGATCCTTTGGGCCAGCTCCGGCAAGGAAACCGACGCCGACCCGCTGGCTCAGGCCATGGTGCTGACCTCCATCGTCATCACCATGGGCGTGGGCGCCTTCGTGCTTGCCCTGACCTACCGCTCCTACAACCTGACGACCACCGATGACATCGGCGACGACCAGGAAGCGACCCGCGTCTCGCAGCTGTCCGACGAAGAGGTCATCGCCGCAGAACAGGAACAGGGCGTGCCGGTGGCGGCCGGTGATCTCGACGCCGTTCCCGAAAGCGAGGTGTCACGGTGAGTCTTGCCGCCGTCTTGATGCCGCTGCCGGTGTTGTTGCCCACGCTGGGCGCCGCGGTCACGCTGATCGTCGGCCGTCGTCCCCGGCTGCAGCGGCCGATCACCATCGGAGTGCTGTGCGCGGTGGCCGCGGTCAGCGCGGTGCTGCTGTACCTGACCGACCGCAACGGCACGCTGGTGCTGCATGTCGGAGGTTGGGGGCCCACCGAGCAGGGGTTGGGGCCGCTGGGCATCAGCCTGGTCGTCGATCGCTTGTCGGCGCTGATGCTGGTGGTGTCGGCGGTCGTGCTGCTGGCGGTCATGGTCTACGCCATCGGGCAGGGGGTGCGCGACGGCGACGACCGCCAGCCGGTGTCGATCTTCCTGCCCACCTACCTGACTCTGGCCACCGGCGTCTCCCTGGCGTTTCTGGCGGGCGACCTGTTCAACCTGTTCGTCGGGTTCGAGATGCTGCTGTCGGCCAGCTTCGTCTTGCTGACCATCGGCGCCAGTGCCGAACGCATCCGCGCCGGAATCGGCTACGTGATGGTCTCGATGGCCTCGTCGTTGATCTTCCTGTTCGGCATCGCCCTGGTCTACGCGTCCACCGGCACGCTGAACCTCGCCGAGCTGGCGACGCGGACCGGCGCCCTGCCCGACGGCATCCGAAGTGCGGTGTTCGCGGTGTTGCTGGTGGCATTCGGCATCAAGGCCGCGGTGTTCCCGCTGTCGGCGTGGCTGCCCGACGCCTATCCCACCGCGCCCGCCCCGATCACCGCGGTGTTCGCCGGGATTCTGACCAAAGTCGGTGTGTACGCGATCATCCGGGCGCACTCACTGCTGTTCCCCGACGGCGGACTGGACTCGGTGCTGCTGGTCGCGGCGCTGTTGACCATGCTGATCGGAATCTTCGGTGCGATCGCGCAGAGCGACATCAAGCGGGTGTTGTCGTTCACGCTGGTCAGCCATATCGGCTTCATGATGTTCGGGGTCGCGTTGTCGAGCCAGCAGGGCATGGCCGGCGCCATCTTCTACGTGATGCACCACATCATCGTGATGACCACGCTGTTCTTGGCGGCGGGACTGATCGAACGCCAGGGCGGCGCCTCGTCGCTGCAGCGGCTGGGTGGTCTGATCGCCAACCCGTTGTTGGCCTTCGTTTTCCTGGTGCCGGCATTCAATCTCGGTGGTATTCCGCCCTTTTCCGGCTTCATCGGTAAGACCGCCGTGCTGCAGGCCGGCGTGGGTGACGGGTCGGTGCTGGCCTGGTGCCTGGTGGGCGGCGCGGTCGTGACCAGTCTGCTGACGTTGTACGTGCTGGCGCGGGTGTGGACCATGGCGTTTTGGCGCCGCCGCGTGGATGCCCCCGAGGGGGAGCTGGTGCTCGCCGCTCCGCCGGTGCTGCTCGACGACGTCGGTGACATTGCCTACGACGACCGCGATGACGTCGGAAAGATGCCGACGTGGATGGTGGTTCCGACACTCGCGCTCATCGGACTGGGCCTGTCGCTGAGCGTGCTGGCCGGCCCGATCTTCGCCTACACCCAGCGGGCCGCAGCTGAGGTTCTCGACCGGGGCGAATACATCTCGACCGTGTTGTCGGTGGGTACACCATGAGGGCCCTCGCGCTGCGCATCTTCGCGGTGACCGCGCTGGCAACCGTGTGGGTGCTGTTGTGGGGCCGCTTCACGATCCCCAACATCGCCACCGGGATCGTGGTCGCGATCGTGATCCTGGTCTTGCTGCCAATGCCGCCCGTGCCGGTGCAGGGCCGGGTGCATCTGGTGCCGCTGATGAAGCTGCTGGGACTGTTCACCTGGTACCTGATGGAGTCCAGCATTCAGTTGATGTGGCTGGCGATCCGGCCCGGGCCGCCGCCGCGCACCGGGGTGCTACGGGTGCCGCTGACCATCAAGTCCGACCTGGTTTTGGTGCTTGCCGCCAACATCACCACTTTGATTCCCGGATCGATGGTGCTCGAGATCGATCAGGTGCGCCGCATCCTGTATTGCCATGTGATCGATGTCGGGTCTGCGCCGGCGGTCGAACGTTTCTTTCAGCAAGTCGCGCAGGTGGAGCGACTGTTGATCGCCGCCTTCGAGCGTGACGACGAATGGCTGCCGGCGGGAGCAAGCGCATGAACGTGATCTGGGCGACTGCGGGCGTGCTACTGGGCATCGCCGCGGTCATCACCATGTATCGGCTGCTGGCCGGACCCAGCACGTTGGACCGGCTGGTGGCACTGGACACGCTGGCCGCGATGACCATGTGCGGTATCGGTATCTGGGCCGCGGTCAGCCGGGACACCACCGTGACCTACAGCCTCGCGGCACTGGCGTTGGTCGGCTTCATCGGCTCGGTGAGTGTGGCGCGTTTCCGGGTGCCCGACGACGCACCTGATCTGGGGAGGCAGCCGTGATCCTGCTCGACGTGTTCGCCGGCGTGCTGGTGCTCGCCGGGTCGGTGCTGGCGCTGACCGCGGCGATAGGCGTGGTGCGGTTCCCCGATACCTTGGCCCGGATGCACTCGGCCACCAAACCGCAGGTGTTGGGCCTGTTGCTGGTGCTGTTCGGTGCGTTGATCCGGCTACGCGGCAGCCACGACGCGGGAATGGTGACCGTGAGCATCCTGTTCACCCTGATCACCGCGCCGGTGGTCGCGCACCGGGTGGGTCGGCTGGCCTATCAGGAGCAGGACATGACCGAGGTGCTGACCGTTGACCAGCTCGGCGAGCTGACCGAGGAGGATCAGCTGCCGCTGTGATCGGGCCGCAGCACCGCGACCAGGAAATCGGAGTCCGCGGTGAAGGGCCGCAGGTCCCAGGTGGCCAGCAAGAGATCGGTCGCAAAACCGGCGGCTGACGCATCACGCAGGAACTGATCGAAGTCGTAGTCCCGGTCGGCACCGAAGCCGATCACGGTCCGGCCGTCGTCGGCGCAGTGAGCGCGCAACCGGCGCAGGATCTCCGCGCGCGTGCTCGGCGCCACGAATGCCATGACGTTGCCCGCCGACACGATCAGGTCGAACGGTTCGGAGATGCCGCGGGCGGGCAGGTCGAGCTCGGCGAGGTCGCCCACCAGATAGCGCGGTCCGGGATAGTCCTGCTCGGCGGCCTCGATGAGCGCCGGGTCGACGTCGACACCGACCACGTCGTGACCGCACGTGGCCAGGACACCCGCGACCCTGCCGGGGCCGCACCCGGCGTCGAGGATGCGGGCGCCCCGTGATGCCATCGCGTCGATGAAGCGTGCTTCGCCGGCCAGATCCCTACCGGCGCGGGCCATCTCGCGGAAGCGTTCGATATACCACTGCGAATGCCCGGGATCGGCGGCGACTTTCTGCATCCAGAGGCTCTGCTCGACCATGGATGCATTGTCGCAGGGTCCTCACGGGGTGGGCAGGCGGACTTCCACCGAATCCAGTAGTGCCTGTTTGGCGGCGATGTAGTGGGGGTTGTCGGCGTCGGTGGTCTGCAGGGTGACGGTGATCGCCCAGATCCTGGCTTTGGTGTTCTGTACTGCGACGATCAGGCCGGTCGCGGGGCGGCCCTGCAGGTTGTAGGTGATCGTTCTGCTGGGAAAGCCCGACACCGTTCCGGCGATGTCGGTGTCGAGGTCACCGACGAGGTCGATGACCGCGGCGCGCTCCTTGGCCAGGGCCTGCGATGGGAGTCCCACCTGGCCGGTGAGCTCTTCGCACGTCACCACCGCGTTGGGCGTGAAGCCGTGCCGCCGCAGCTCCTGGTTGAACAGAATGCCGCGGATCGACGTCTCGTCTTTGCCCGGCATGAACCCCCAACCCGGCGGCTGGGGGAGGGTGATCGTCGGTTCGTCGGGCGTGCGGGGATCCAGCTGGATGGGTCCCTCGCTGGCTGGCTGACTTTCGGGTTCCACGTCAAGTCCTTTCGGTGCGTCAAGAACGAGAACCAGGCCATCGCCCGATCGGCCAGCGTTTGCGGACATAGGCGGCGCCGAAGCCGAGGTAGGAGAAGAACGCTGCTCCGATGGCCGCGCTGATCAGGTCTGACGTCTCGGGGTTCTTCACGGCGCTGTAGAGCGCGACAGCGAATAACGTTGTACACACCAGAGGGCCGATGAGCCAAAACAGCCACTTCGACTTCGCGTCCTTACGGGGGTCCACGGGGACTGCGACAAGAAACATCACCGCCCCGGCGGCAAAGATGATGCGCTCTGCGTTACTGATGGTGATCGATCTCCCTTACCTATGGGCCAGCTCAGCCGAAGAGGCTCCGCCAAACACTGTGGGACACATCCGCAATCTCTTCGCCCATCTTCTTTCCGATGTCGCTGCCGATCACGCCGCCGACCACCGCTCCGACGCCGGCGCCGATGACGGTTCCGGCCCCCGGGGCGATCATGGTCCCGATCCAGGCCCCCGCTTCGGCCCCAGTGGTGGCGCCGACCAAGCCACCGCCGATATCACCCGCGGTTTTGGCACCGACATCGACCAGAGTGGTGCTCACGGCGGCACCGTTGCTCACATCGTTGAAGCCCTCCACGATCCCATTCACGCCGGTGACGACGTTTCCGGCCAAACCCAGACGTTTGCCGAACCTCTCGACGGTCTCCAACGCAGTACCCATCGGGACGCCGCCGGGAATAGCGGGACTGGGGGAGCCGCCCGGAACGAACCCCGGCAACTTCGCTGGATTGGCGGGTACGTTCGCTCGTTCACCGGCCGCGGCGAGGCCGTCGCCGACGTTGCCCCATTTGCCGTTGATCTGGGTGGGTGGGGTGGGCGGCGGTAGTGACCCGGGGACCATCACGGGCGTGCCCGGTGGCACCCACGGCGGGGTGGCCCCGGCGCCGCCGTCGCCGGCCTTGCCGTCCGGCGTTCCGGGAGCTTGGCCGTTGGCGCCGCCAGTGCCACCGGCGCCGCCATCGGCTCCCGTCGGGGTACCGCCTGCCGGCGGTGTCTGCCCGGCGCCGCCGTTGGGTGTGCCGTTGGTGGGGCTGGCGGCCCCCGGAGTGCCGTTGCCGGCTGCAGGCTCGCCCTCGGCGTCGAACTTGCGTACCACGACGTCTGGGTCGTAGCCGTCCTTGACCCGCAGGTTGGTCAGGGCCTGCTTCAGTGTCTTGGAGTAGTCGTTGCGGATAAACGTCTCGTTGTGCAGGGCCGTCTCGGTGTCGGCCTTGGCGGCCCGACGAACCTCCTCGATGTCGGCGTCGCGATCCAGGCCCTGGCTCTCCAGGTCGAGGTAGTGCCCGATCAGATAGTCGGCGGTCCCCAGGTTCTCATTGAGTGACTTGATGTTGCCCCGCGAGGTTCCGCGGGCCTGAGCCAGGGCGGCAGCGATGGTCTCCAGGTCGGCGGCGATCTGACCGAGCTGTTCGTTGGTGGCGTGCAGGCTGTCTTTGACGCGCTGGACTTCGGCGCCGTTGTTGATGGGTTGCTCGCCGTTTTCACGGTTGAACTGCGTGAAGTGCTCTTGTGCGGTCCGGAAGGACTCTTCGGCGGCGGTGGCCGAGCCGGCGGCGGAGTGGAACGCCTGGGCCAGGAAGTTGATCTGGGTGGGGCTGCCGGCCTGCAGACTGTCATCGATCGCCCACGGATCACCGCCGGCCTGCGCGACGAGATCGTCGACGTGCAGGTGCTGCAGGGTGGGACGACTCACTGCTGGGGGCCGGCGACGTCTCGCAACAGTTTGGCGTTGTGGTCGTCCATCTGGGTGAAGCCCGCGGCCGCCGTGCGCACGTTCTCGGCGATGCCGGTGAGGTTCTGGTGGTGGCCCTGCAGGGCGTCGCGATGACTGTCCTTGGCGCTGCCCAGCGCGGCGTGAAAACCGTCTGCGTCGTCGAAGTCGCCGAACATCTTGGACGTCACGCCGGCCACGTCGAGGCGCTGAGCACCGTCATTGGCGTGCCCGCCGGCGTCGTCGGACACGTTTGCTCCGGTGCGCAACACATGGGGGTTGACGTGCATCGCCGGTCACCTTCCGTCCGCTTGTGTCGAGGTCAAAGCCTACCGACGCGCGCGCAACCGTCAATTCACCCGCGGCAGATTGGGCGCAGACGCAAGGGAAAACCCTGTTTCGTCACCGGGTCGGCGAATCCTAGATTCGGCCCAGAGCGGAAGGCCGGGAGGGAAAGGAGCGCCCGCCGTGGGCCCGAGAAGTCTTGTCGTTGCTGCGGCCCTGGTCGGCGCCGCAGTCGAGGTGATCAGCCCGAGCGGGCCGGGACCGCTGTCGGGTGCCTACACCATGACCATCACCGATGGCGCCGGAATCGTCCGCGCCGGATCGGCCTACCCGTGGTTCTTGGCGCCGTGCGGCACGGGCTGTCTCAACGTTCGCGACACCGCCATCGGCTGGAACAAGGATGCTCACCTCGAGGGCAACAGATGGGTATGGACCGTCAACGATGGGAAATTGACCCATTCCTTCGATCAGAAGACCCTGGCCGGGAAGCTGGCCGGCTCGTCAGCCACCATCTGGTGGGTGTTGACCAAGAACGCCTGAAGGCGGCCGGGTCACACCAGCGGGCGACCCGTGCGGATACGACGGTCGAGGTCCCACAGGATCAAGTTGAACGGGAAGCCGCGCAGGAACTGCGGCAGCACGTTGTTGACTGCGCGGAGCACGCCCATCAGCCGGTCGAACCGACGTTGCTTGTCTGGCCCCCAGGGCAGCTGCATCTCGTCGCGGAAGCGCTGCGGAAGGAAGCCGGTGGTGATCAGCGTCGCGATCCGCTCGTTGGTCCGCTGCAGCGGGCCGGGCAGGGTCAGGCCCCGCAGCCGGCTCGCCGCGATCGGCTCCAGGTATTCGCGGACGGCGTCATCGATGTGGACCTTGTCCAGCTGGTCCTGCCAGTACCGGTCGAATGCGGCCCGATCGGCCGGCCACATGTCCTCGGGCACCTGCAGCATGGTGGCCATCGCCTTGCCCTCATTGTGGTAATGCCGGTCGGCGTGCTCGTCGTCCATCTCACCGAGGAAGATGCGGTGGATGTCGACGTTGCCCTTGTACAGGCAGGCGCCCACCCAGAGCTGCAGGTCACGGTCGAATGCGTTGTACTTCACCGGGCTGTCGGCCGTGGAACGAACCTGACGGTGGGCACTGTTGACCGCCTCGCGGAACGCGGCCTTCTGCTCGTCGCTGCCCTGGGTGGAGACCACCAGGTAGGTGAACGTGGTACGAGCCCGTTTGATCGGATGCCGGTCAACCCGGCCGCTTTCGACCTTGCTCTCCATCACGCCGTAGCCCACCCCGGGCCGCGCCAGTTGCATGATCACGTTGGCTGGTCCGGCCAACAAGGCGACGCCCATCATCATGTTGTCGTCGCAGGTGACCTGCGGCAGCCAGGAACGCCTGCGCGGTGCGGGGTGCGCGCTGAGCGAGTCGTTCACCGAACGCTCCACCAGGGGAACGGGCTCGCTGATGGTCATGTCTGCACCTCGCTGATTGTGAGAACGTCGGTTTCCCGATATTGCCCAGCCGTGGGCCCGGTGTCAAGATGGTGAACGTGGTCTCCGCCGTGCCCGAGCGTCCTTACCGGGGTGTGCAAGCAGCCGACCGGCTGGCTGAGCGCCGGGAACGCCTGTTGGCGGCCGGGCTCGACGTGCTGGGTGCCCGCGATTTGATCGAGCTGACGGTGCGAGGGATCTGCCACCGGGCCGGCGTGGCGTCGCGGTATTTCTACGAGAGCTTCGCCGACAAAGACGAGTTCGTGGCCGCGGTGTTCGACCGGGTGGTCGCCGACCTGGCGGCCAGCACCCAAGCCGCCGTTGCCGCGGTGCCCTCTGCCGAGCAGACCCGAGCAGGCATGGCCCACCTGGTGTCGGCCATCGCCGGGGACCTCCGGGTCGGCCGGATGCTCTTCAGCACCCAGCTGACCAACGCGCTGCTGGTACGCAAGCGTGCCGAATCCAGTGCGCTGTTCGCGATGCTGTCCGGCCGCCACATGCAGAACGTCTTGCGGGTGCCGGGCAACGACCGGATCAAGGCGGTCGCGCATTTCGTGGTCGGCGGGGTGGCCCAGACCATCAGCGCCTGGCTGGCTGGTGACGTACACCTGGCGCCGGACCAGTTGGTGGACCAGTTGACCGCGCTGCTGGGCCAACTCGACGACCCGGCGCTGTTCCGCGGCTAGGTCGATGGCGATGGCCCGCTGCGCCCGGCTTCGCCGCGCTTGCGACCACCGCTAGGCCGCCTCACCCCGCGAGGCTCTGTGTGATCGCGTCGAAGGCACGCAGGGTGTCCGACAACATCCGCGAGTCCGCCGCGTAGGACTGGGTGGACACCTTGGCGGCGACCACCTCCGCGGCGCGGTCGACGTAGACCATCTGACCGCACATGCCTTGGCACAGCACCACATTGCTGCCTGGGTACGGGAACCACACCTGATTGCGGTACATCCCGCCGGGCATGCCGGTTTCGTCGGTGCTGGCGGCGAACGCCTCACGCGAATCGGGACCGCCGTCGAGCGTGTCGGCGATCCACGCCGGCGGGACCACCTGCCGGCCGGTCAACGAGACGCCGTCGCGTAAGAACAGTGATCCGAACCGGATCAGGTCGGTGAGGCTGGCGCTGATGCCCCCGTCGAAAAATCCAGTGCCGACCGGGTCCACGCCTATGGTGGCGTCAGATTGGGCGCCGATGCGGCGCCACAGCAGTTCCGACATCAGCTCGGGCATCCGCTGACCGCCGGCGACCTCGCAGATCCAGCCCAGTACATCGGTTTCGCACGATCGGTATTCGAACGGGCCGCCGTGTGCCGACTTCTGCCGCAACGTCAGCAGGAAGTCGCGCAGCGTGGCCGGACCGTCCTCGCTGCCCCTGGGCGCCCACCCGACTGCCTCGTCGAGGGCGTGTATCTCCGCGGTCGGGTGCAGGTAGTTGTCCGAGAAGGCGATACCCGACCTCATGTCCAGCAGGTGGCGCACCGTTGCGCCGGCGTAGCCGCAGTCCGCCAAGGCGGGCACGTATGTGGTGACCGGGGCGTCGAGCGCGATGGCCCCAGACCCGTGCAGCGCGCCGACCACGGCGGCCACCATCGACTTGCTCACCGAGAACAGCAAGTGCCGGGTGTGTGCTTCCAGAGCGCCGACGTACTCCTCGGCCACCAGCGTGCCGCGGTGCGCGACCGCCCACCCGTCGGTCGCGGTGACGGCCATGATCGCGCTGACAGTGGTCGGGGCTCCGTCGGAGGCGGTCACCGGGATCGTGGCCAGCTCAGCGCGGGACGCGGGCAACGCCGCGGCGGGGCCGGTTCCGCGCGCAATCACCGCGGTCGGCACGAAGTCTTCGACGTGCTGAAACGACCACCGCGAATAGGGCTCGGACAGCCAGTTGTCCAGGGAGATCCCGGCCGGGCGGCGACCGGGCGCGGCGTCGCTCACGCTCGCGCGACGAGCCGGGAGACGATCGGTGTGGCCGGGGTCAGTGGTGTTGAGACGAATTTCGCTCTCATGCCTTTGACCCAGCGCTGGCAGCGTTCGGTTAGTCGATAATCGGTGGTCTGCAGGTGTCCGCGGGTGACGAGTACGCCGAGTTGGGCGCCTTCGGAACGCAAGTCGCCGGGCGCCGCGACGCGCATGTAGAACGCTTCGGACCCGTCGAGCAAGGTGGCCCAGTCGTTGGCGGACCGCGCAAAGGACACCCGACCGTCGTCGTCGATGCGCCACACCCCGGTGCGCGGCGTCGCGGTGAAGAGCTCGACATCCGGCGAGGTCTCGTTGATGATCACCTGGCCCCAGACCTCGTCCTCGCCATAGCCACGCTCCCAGCGCGCGTTGATCTCGTCGATGTCGAGCGCATACTCCACGTCCATGTACTCGAGCAGATGGAAGAGGAACAGCGGCATGTCTGCATAAGCCTCGGTGGTCAGGTTCGTCATCGGGCTGGCGCCGGACAGTCGCGGGTTGACCTCGCCGAGATAGAGCTCGTCGGAGTCCAGGTCGTGCAGCAGGTCCACTTCGAAATAGCCGCGGTAGCCCTCCCGGCTCAGGATGTCGCCCAGCTTTCGCACCATTTCTCGGGCGGCGTGCGTCTGGTCCGGCGGGAGCACTTCGCGCCAGATGTCGTTGCCGCACCAGGCGCCCGGATTGGGGGTCAGCTCCGAGTAACCGACCAGACTGGTCATCGCGGGGCCGATCACGGTTCCGTGGCGAGTCACCGCACCTTCGATGCACACCTCGACATTGCGGATCCGCTTCATGACTTTGCATTCCTGCTCCGCGGTCAGCGCACCGGCGTGCTGGTCCCAGTCGGCCTGACCGCGCACAAAGAACGTCCCGCTACCCGCGTTGCCGTAAGGGATGGAGATGACGAGGTCATCTCCCAATCCGGTATCCCGCGCGAGCGTCAGCAGTTCTTCGTAGGAGCCGGCTCGACCCATCACGTGCGGCACACTCGGCACGCCCGCCGCGTCGGCCAGGCGCGTCATGACGGTCTTGGAGCCCAGGCGATTGCGCACCGCCACCGAGGGGTGCATGACTTCCAGACCGGCCTGCCGCGCGAGCGTCTGCGTTTCCTCTTCCATCATCACGAAGCAGGCTTTGCCACCGGGGCCCCGGCCCGCGATGAACTCAAGTGTCTCGGGATCGGACAAGAGGTGGTTGCACACGTCTCCCATGGAGTCGAAGTCGATGCGGTCGCGCCGCCGCGGCACGAACACCCGCGAATGGGTGCCTTCGAAGGAGTCGAAGTAGGTCAGGTAGAAGAAGTTTCGAACCCAGCGGTCGATGCCCAACAGGTTGAACGGGGTCGGTGAGATGAAGTACAGCGGCGTGGTGTTGGTGTGGAAGAACGCGCGCACGTCGGAGATGCCGTTCAGACAGCGGCGGGGCGCTTCCATGCCCAAAAGTGTGCGCCTGCGCTAGCGAACCTGTCGAGGCCGACGTGCAGGGCTGTCAGCTGCGATGTTTGCGGCTCTTGCGCCGGATGCCGACGCCGCCCCACAGTGAGAAACCGCGCACCTTGACGGTCGGTGCACCGGGGGTGCCGGTGCCCTCGACACGCTGGTCGAAGCCGCCCATCACGCCGTAACCGTGGATGTCGACGTTGACCTCGGGCGGCAGCAGGATGGTCTGCCCGCCCATGATGGAGTAGGCGTTGATCTCCACGTCCGGTGAGGTGAAGTCGGCGTAGCGCAGATCGATGACGCCGCCGCCCCACAGGGAGAATGTGGTCAGCCGCTTGGGCACGTTCCACCGGCCGCGTCGCTCGAAGGAACTCATGATGGCCAGCAGCAACGTGGAGGGCGCGGGTTTGCAGTCACCTCCGCGGTGCGGGCACACCGAGGAGCCCGGCAGGTCGGCGCGCAGACCGTCGAGCTCGTCGTAGGTCTGTGCCGCGTAGGCCTTGGCGAGCCGGGCTTCGTACTCGCTCATCGGCAGTTGGCCCTGCGCGACGGCGTCGCCGAGCACCTGCGCCAACTGGATCCGGTCGGTGTCAGCGGCGCGCGACGTGGTGGCGTTGCTGTCGTCGTGACTACGCCGGGTTGAGTTCCTCATCGGATACGTAGCCTACGACTAACCGCGTTTGCCGCAAGCGGGGTTACCCAAAGTAGTTACTCTGCCCAGCTCGGGGGACGTTTCTGCAGGAAGGCCAGCATCCCTTCCCGGGCCTCGTCGGAGACGAACATCCGCGCCGACGCCACGCTGAGCGGCTCGGCGTCCCGATCGAACCCGGCCAGCACCGCCGCGGTGGTCAGGGCCTTGGAGGCCGCCAGCCCCTGCGGGGACCCGAGCCGCAGATTGGCAACCAGGTCCGCAACCGCCGCACCGACGTCCTCGGCTGCCAGGGTGATCAGCCCGATCGCCGCGGCTTCGGCTGCGCCGAACTTCTCGCCGGTCAGGTAGTAGCGGGCCGCGGACCTCGGCGACAGCTTGGGCAGCAACGTCAGCGAGATGATCGACGGAGCCACCCCGATGCGGGCCTCGGTCAGGGCGAAGGTGCTGGCCGGCCCGGCGACCGCGAGGTCGCAGGCGCCGACCAGCCCCATGCCGCCGGCCCGCACGTGGCCGTTGACCGCCGCGATCACCGGCCGCGGTGACTCGACGATCGCGCGCAGCAGGGCCGCCATTTCGCGGGCCCGGTCCGCGGCCAATTCGCCGGGGTCACCGCCGGAGGCTTCACTCAGATCCGCGCCGGCACAGAACGTGCCGCCGGTGTGCCCGAGCACCACCACCCGCACGTTCGGGTCGGCCGCCGCGTCGCGCAGCCCGGCGTGCAGCTGAGCGACCAGCTTCGACGACAGCGCGTTGCGGTTGTGCGGTGAGTCCAGGGTCAGCCGGGCCGAACCGTCGCCGGTGTCTTCCGGACCGGTGTAGGAGACCAGCGTGTCCATCAGTACGACCTCAGTAGCTTCGAGGCAGGCCCAGCGAGGTCTGCGCGACGAAGTTGAGGATCATCTCCCGGCTCACCGGTGCGATCCGCGCCAGCCGGGACGAGGTGACCGCCGCGGCGATGCCGTACTCCTTGGTCAGGCCGTTGCCGCCGAGTGACTGCACCGCCTGGTCGACCGCCCGCGTCGACGCCTCGCCGGCGGCGTACTTGGCCATGTTGGCCGCCTCGGCAGCACCGAAGTCGTCGCCGGCGTCATAGAGCGTCGCCGCCTTCTGCATCATGAGCTTGGCCAGCTGGATCTCGATGTGGTTCGCCGCCAGCGGATGCGACAGGCCCTGGTGCGCGCCGATCGGGGTCTTCCACACCTGGCGGGTGGTGACGTAGTCGACGGCCTTGCCGATCGCGAAGCGGCCCATGCCGACCGCGCTGGCCGCGCCCATGATGCGCTCGGGGTTCAGGCCCGCGAACAGCTGCGCGATGGCGGCGTCCTCGGAGCCCACCAGCGCGTCGGCCGGCAGCCGAACGTCGTCGAGGAACACCTGGAACTGGCGCTCGGGGCTGACCAGCTCCATCTCGATCGGCGTCCAGCTCAAACCGGGGGTGTCGGTGGGCACCACGAACAGGGCGGGCCGCAGGTTGCCGGTCTTGGCGTCCTCGCTGCGGCCGACCACCAGCACGGCCTGCGCCTGGTCGACGCCGGAGATGAAGGTCTTCTGGCCCTTGAGGATCCAGTCGGAGCCGTCGCGGCGCGCGGTGGTGGTGATCTTGTGCGAGTTCGATCCGGCGTCGGGCTCGGTGATGGCGAACGCCATGGTCAGCGAGCCGTCGGCGATACCGGGGATCCACCGCTTCTTCTGCTCGTCGGTGCCGAACTTGGAGATGATGGTGCCGTTGATGGCCGGTGAGACGACCATCATCAGCAGAGCGCAGCCGTTCGCCGACATCTCCTCCATGACCAGCGACAGCTCGTACATGCCGGCGCCGCCGCCGCCGTACTCCTCCGGCAGGTTGACACCGATGAAGCCGAGTTTGCCTGCCTCGTTCCACAATTCGTCGGTGTGCTCGCCGGCGCGGGCCTTCTCCAGGTAGTAGTCCTGGCCATAGTTGCGGGCCATCGCTGCGACCGACTCGCGCAGTGCGCGCCGTTCGTCGCTTTCGATGAAGCTGGTGTCGCTCTTGGAATCGGTCACAGTGGATCTCCTTCTGCTTGCGTTGTCTCGGATTGTTCGACACGGGCCAGCACGGCGCCGACCTCTACCTGGTCGCCCGGCTTGACGTCGAGTTGAGTGAGCACGCCGTCGGACGGCGCGCTGATGGTGTGTTCCATCTTCATGGCTTCCAGCCAGATCAGTGGCTGGCCGGCGCTCACCTGGTCACCGACGGCAGCGCCCAGCCGGATCACGTTGCCGGGCATGGGCGCCAGCAGCGATCCCTGCGCGACAGCCGACTCCGGATCTCCGAATCGGGGCAACGCCACCAGGTGGATACCGCCGCCGGGCGAGTCGACGTAGACATCCGAGCCGTACCGGGCGACGGTGAACGTGCGGGCGACGCCGGCCGGGTCGGCCAGCACCACTTCATCCGGAGTCGACGAAATCAGGGTGACCTCGGCGCCGTTGACAATCAATCCCGTTCGGGTGAAACGGTATTCGATCCGATGCTCGGTACCTGCGTCGTCGAGATAGGCCTTGGACTGGAAACCCGAAGCCAGGTTGCGCCAACCGCCCGGAATGGATCCGAACGCCTGCGCGGTGGCCCGATTGTGCGCGGCGTCGGCCAGGGCGGCCGCGATCGCACTGGCCTGCACTGTTGCGGCGTCGGCCAGCGGCGCCGACAGTTCGGCCAGACCGTGGGTGTCGAAGAACGCGGTGTCGGTCGCACCGTCCAGGAAGGCCGGGTGGCGCAGCACGTTGACCAGCAGGTCACGGTTGGTGCGCAGGCCGTGCAGCCGGGTTCGCGCCAGCGCGCCGGCGAGCACCGTGGCCGCCTGCCGGCGGGTCGGTGCGTAGCTGATCACCTTGGCCAGCATCGGGTCGTAGTGGATGGACACCGTCGACCCGCCGACGATGCCGGAATCCAGCCGGACACCGGTGCGCCGGGACAGCGTCTCGAACTGCGTCGCCACGCCCGGGATCTCAAGGGCGTACACCGGTCCGGCCTGCGGCTGCCAGCCGTGGGCCGGGTCTTCGGCGTAGAGGCGCACCTCGATCGAATGCCCTTGGGCGACCGGCGGCTCGGCATCGAGCCGGGTTCCGTCGGCCACCGCGATCTGCAGTTCGACCAGGTCGACGCCGGTGGTCTCCTCGGTGACCGGATGCTCGACCTGCAGTCGGGTGTTCATCTCCAGGAAGTAGAACTCGCCGCGGGAGTCGGCCAGGAACTCCACGGTGCCCGCGCCGGTGTAACCGATTGCGCTGGCCGCCAGCCGGGCGGCCTCGAACAGCTTGGCGCGCATCCCCGGGGTGCGTTCCACCAACGGCGATGGCGCCTCTTCGATGACCTTCTGGTGGCGGCGCTGAATCGAGCATTCCCGCTCACCGACCGCCCACACGGTGCCATGCTGATCGGCCATCACCTGCACCTCGATGTGATGCCCGGTCGGCAGATAGCGCTCGCAGAACACCGTCGGGTCGCCGAACGCCGAAGCGGCCTCGCGCTGGGCGGCTTCCACTTCGCCTGCCAGAGCGGACAATTCAGTGACCACTCGCATACCCCGGCCGCCGCCGCCCGCAGAGGCCTTCACCAGCACCGGCAGTTGATCGGCGGTGACGGTTTCCGGGTCGAGTTCCTCGAGAACCGGTACGCCCGCGGCGGCCATCATCTTCTTCGACTCGATCTTGGAGCCCATCGAGGTCACCGCCGCCACCGGCGGTCCGATCCAGGTCAGACCGGCGTCCTGCACGGCAGCGGCGAAGTCGGCGTTCTCGGAAAGGAATCCGTAGCCGGGATGGATGGTGTCGGCGCCGGCGGCGCGAGCCGCGGCGATGATCGCCTCGGCGGACAGGTAGCTGGTGGTCTCCGGCAGGCGCACCTTCGCGTCGGCTTCGGCGACGTGCGGCATTCCCGCATCGGGGTCGGTGTATACCGCGACCGTGCCCAGGCCCAATCGACGACAGGTGGCGAAGACCCGTCGGGCGATCTCGCCGCGATTGGCCACTAGAACAGTGCTGATCATTGACTCTGCCTTCTGCTCTTCGCGCAAGCGCTCATCGCGCTCACATCCGGAAGACGCCGAAGTTCGACGTCCCCTCGATCGGGCCACTGGCAATGGCGGACAAACACATTCCCAATACGGTGCGGGTATCGCGGGGGTCGATCACCCCGTCGTCGTAGAGCATCCCCGACAGGACGAGCGGCAGCGACTCCGCTTCGATCTGCCCTTCGACCATGGCGCGCATGGCGGCATCGGCCGCCTCGTCGACCTGCTGCCCGCGGGCCTCGGTGGCCGCCCGGTTCACGATCGACAGCACGCCGGCCAGCTGCGCTCCGCCCATCACCGAGGATTTGGCGGACGGCCAGGCGAACAGAAAGCGGGGGTCATAGGCCCGCCCACACATGCCATAGTGCCCGGCACCGTAGGAGGCGCCGAGCAGCAGCGAGATGTGCGGCACCGTCGAATTGGACACGGCGTTGATCATCATCGAGCCGTGCTTGATCATCCCGCCCTCTTCGTAGTCCTTGCCCACCATGTAGCCGGTGGTGTTGTGCAGGAACAACAGTGGGGTGTTGGAGCGGTTGGCCAACTGGATGAACTGGGTGGCTTTCTGGGATTCCTCGCTGAACAGCACGCCCCGCGCATTGGCCAGGATGCCGATCGGATATCCGTGTAGCCGTGCCCAACCCGTCACCAAGGATGACCCGTAGAGCGGCTTGAACTCATCGAAGTCGGAGCCGTCGACGATCCGGGCGATCACCTCTCGCGGGTCGAACGGGACGCGCAGGTCCGCGGGCACGATGCCGATCAGCTCGTCGGAGTCGAACAGCGGCTCGGTCACCGCCTTGGGCTTCGGGCCCTGCTTGACCCAGTTCAGCCGGGCCACGATCCGTCGACCGATCCGCACCGCGTCAAGCTCGTCGTTGGCGAGGTAATCGCCCAACCCCGAAGTGCGCGAGTGCATCTCGGCGCCGCCGAGCGACTCGTCGTCGGACTCCTCGCCGGTGGCCATCTTCACCAGCGGTGGCCCGGCCAGGAAAACCTTGGAACGTTCCTTGATCATCACCACGTGATCGGACATGCCCGGCACATAGGCCCCGCCTGCGGTGGAGTTGCCGAAAACCAGCGCGATGGTCGGGATGCCGGCGGCCGACAACCGAGTCAGATCGCGGAACATTTGGCCGCCCGGAATGAAGACTTCCTTCTGGGTGGGCAGGTCCGCTCCGCCCGATTCCACCAGGGAGATCACCGGAAGCCGGTTCTCCAGGGCGATCTTGTTGGCCCGCAGGATCTTGCGCAGCGTCCACGGGTTGGACGTGCCGCCCTTCACCGTCGGGTCGTTGGCGACGATCATGCACTCCACGCCCTCGACCGCGCCGATCCCGGTGACCAGGCTGGCCCCGACCTGGAAGGCGCTGCCCCAGGCAGCCAAGGGGCACAGCTCCAGGAACGGTGAGTCGGGGTCGATCAGCGCCTCGATGCGTTCCCGGGCGGTGAGCTTGCCGCGGGAATGGTGGCGCTCGACGTACTTGGGTCCGCCGCCGGCGAGTGCTTTGGCGTGCTCGGCGTCGATCTCGGCGAGTTTGTCGTTCAGCGCCTCCGCCGCCTCGGTGTAGGCGGGGGAGTTGGGGTCCAGGGTGGACTTGAGGGTGGTCATAGCCACCCCCGACGATTCAGAGCGGAGCCTGCGGAGCGATGCGGAGGAGGGGGAGTAATCATGATTGGTATCCCAGGGTCTTGGCGGCCAGTGAGGTCAGGATCTCGGTGGTTCCACCGCCGATGCCGATGATGCGCATGTCCCGATACTGGCGCTCCACCTCGGACTCGGCCATATAACCCATGCCGCCGAACAGCTGCACCGCCTGGTTGGCCACCCATTCACCGGCCTCCACCGCGGTGTTCTTGGCGAAACACACCTCCGGGATGAGGAAGGCCTCCCCGGCCAGCTGCCGCTCGACGACGTGGCGGGTGTAGACCCGGGCCACATCGATGCGGCGGGCCATCTCGGCCAGCGTGTTCTGCACGGCCTGCCGCGAGATCAGTGGCCGGCCGAACGTCTCCCGGTCCCGGCACCAGGTCAGGGTCAGGTCCAGGCAGCGCTGCGCGCTGGAATACGCCTGCGCTGCCAGCCCGACCCGCTCGGAGACGAACGCCGAGGCGATCTGGGCGAAGCCGGTGTTCTCGACGCCGACCAGGTTGGCTACCGGCACCCGGGCGTCGACGTACGACAGCTCGGCGGTATCGGAGGATCGCCAGCCCATCTTCTCCAGCTTGCGACTCACCTCAAACCCCGGCGTGCCCTTCTCGACCACCAGCAGCGACACCCCGGCCGCTCCCGGCCCGCCGGTGCGCACCGCGGTGACGACGTAGTCGCCGCGCACCGCGGAGGTGATGAAGGTTTTGGAGCCGTTGACCACGTAGTGGTCGCCGTCGAGGCGCGCTGTGGTGCGCAGGTGTCCGACATCGGAGCCGCCGCCGGGCTCGGTGATGGCCAGCGAACCGATCTTCTCGCCGGCCAGCGTGGGGCGGACGAACTCCTCGATCAGCCGCGCATCGCCCGAGGCGATCATGTGCGGCACCGCGATACCGCAGGTGAACAGGGAGGCGAACACCCCGCCCGGCGCTCCGGCCTGGTGCATCTCCTCGCAGACGATCACCGCGTCGGCGCCGTCGCCGCCACTGCCGCCGACCTCCTCGGGGAAGCCCGCACCCAACAGGCCGACCTCGGCGGCCTTGCGGTGCAGTTCGCGCGGCAGCTCGCCGGAGCGTTCCCACTCGTCGACGTGCGGCAGGATCTCGCGCTCGACGAAGCCGCGCACGGTCTTGCGCAGCTCCTGGCGCTCGGCGGTGGTCCAGATACTCACAGTTCCCCTTCTGACAGCAGCTGCTCGGGTATCTCGAGGTGACGACTTCGCAGCCATTCGCCCAGCCCCTTGGCCTGCGGGTCGAATCGGGCCTGGTAGGCGACGCCCTGCCCGAGGATGCCCTCGATGACGAAGTTCACCGCGCGCAATTTCGGCAGCAGGTGACGGGTGACCGGCAACTCGGCGGTTTCGGGCAGCAGTTCGCGCAGCTTGTCCACGGTCAACGTGTGGGCCAGCCAGCGCCACTGCTCGTCGGTGCGCACCCAGACTCCGACGTTGGCCGAGCCGCCCTTGTCGCCGCTGCGGGCGCCGGCGATCGTCCCCAGTGGCGCGCGGCGGCTTGGGCCGGCCGACAGCGCCTCGGGCAGTTCCGGGTCGGCGGCCGCAGCGAGTTCCAGGGTTTGGGTGGCGGAGGGAATGTCCACCCGGGTGCCGTCGGCGTGCACGGCGACGTGCGGCACCCGGGTGGCATCGACATAGCCGGGGGTGAAGACCCCGTAGACCTGGCCGTCGCCGGGTGGGGCGGTGACACAGAACCCGGGGTAGCTGGCCAGTGCGAGTTCGATGCCGGCCGCGGAGAACTTGCGGCCCACGTTGGCCGGGTCCGGGTCGCGCACCACACAGTGCAGTAGGGCGCTGGCGGTTTCCTCGGTGTCGGCGTCGGGGTGGTCGGTGCGCGACAACGTCCAGTCCAGCTCGGCCGGCCGGACGGTCAGTGCCGCCTCGAGCTGCGTGCGCAGCAGCGTGGCCTTGGCCTCGATGTCCAGGCCGGTCAGCACAAAGGTGGTGGAGTTGCGGAACCCGCCGATGCTGTTCAACGAGACCTTGTAGGTCGGTGGCGGCGCCTCCCCGGTCACGCCCGAGATCCGCACCCGGTCCGGCCCGTCGGCGGCCAGCTCGATGCTGTCCATCCGCGCGGTGACGTCGGGGTTGGCGTAGCGCGCGCCGGTCACCTCGTAGAGCAGTTGCGCGGTCACGGTGTCCACGCTGACCAGCCCGCCGGTGCCGGCATGTTTGGTGATCACCGACGACCCGTCGGCGTGGATCTCGGCGAGCGGGAACCCGGGGTGCAGCAACTTCTCGGTGGGAATCTCGGTAAAGAAGGAGTAATTGCCGCCGCTGGCCTGGATTCCGCACTCGATGACGTGGCCCGCGACCACGGCCCCCGCGAGCTGGTCGTAGTCCGTGCGGCTCCAGCCGAAATGAGCGGCGGCGGGTCCGACGATCACCGATGCATCGGTGACGCGGCCGGTGATCACCACGTCGGCGCCGCCGGCCAGGCACTCGGCGATGCCCCAGGCGCCCAGGTAGGCGTTCGCCGTCAGCGGAGTGCCCAATCCGAGCTCGGCGGCACGGGGGAGCAGGTCATCGCCTTCGACGTGGGCGACGCGGGCCGGAACGCCCAGGCGCTGCGCCAGCTCGCGCACGGCGTCGGCCAGGCCGGCCGGATTGAGCCCGCCGGCGTTGGCCACGATGCGAACGCCCTGGTCGAGGGCCAGTCCGAGGCACTGTTCGAGCTGGGTCAGGAAGGTCTTGGCGTAACCGCGTTCCGGGTGCTTCATCCGGTCGCGACCCAGGATCAGCATGGTCAGTTCGGCCAGGTAGTCGCCGGTGAGGTAGTCCAGCTCGCCGCCGGTGAGCATCTCGTGCATTGCGGCGTGGCGGTCGCCGTAGAACCCCGAGCAGTTACCGATCCGAACGGCTGCTGTCATCCCCAAATCCCATCCCTCAACCAACCGGTAGGTTAGCCGGTACCGCCGGTGCCGCGTCAAGGCGTCGGTCCCAGCTTCGCCTCTCCTTCGTCGAGCCTCGCTGAACCGCCGGGCCTATGCGTCGGTCCCAGTTTCGCCTCTCCTTCGTCGAGCCTCGCTGAACCGCCGTATTCGCTATTTTGGAGCCGACGCTGGTCACCGGCTATCCTTTCGGATAGTCCCGCCGCTGGTATCGAAGCGGCACTATGCCAACAACAGGAGAGGCTCGACCATGGCCGTGCCGAAACGCAGGATGTCGCGTGCGAACACTCGTAGTCGCCGCGCGCAGTGGAAGGCTGAGGCAACCGGCCTGGTCAACGTGACGGTCGCCGGCCGCGCGCACAAGGTGCCGCGTCGCCTCCTCAAAGCTGCACGCCTGGGCCTTATCGACCTCGATCGTCGCTAATTAGGCTCCGACACGACCTGCTCCTGACCCTCCAGATCGCCTTTCGGATGATTGGATAGCACCCATGGCTACCCGGGTACTGGTTGTTGATGACGATCGCGCTGTGCGCGAGTCGTTGCGCAGGTCTTTGTCGTTCAATGGTTACTCGGTCTCGCTGGCCACCGACGGCGTCGAGGCGCTCGAGGCAATCACCAGCGACCGTCCGGACGCGATGATCCTGGACGTCATGATGCCGCGGCTGGACGGACTGGAAGTCTGTCGTCAGCTGCGTAGCACCGGTGACGACCTGCCGATCTTGGTCCTGACGGCCCGCGACTCGGTGTCCGAGCGGGTCGCCGGCCTCGATGCCGGCGCCGACGACTACCTGCCCAAGCCGTTCGCACTGGAGGAGCTGCTGGCGCGGATGCGGGCATTGCTGCGCCGCACCACCGCCGAGGACCTGTCCGAATCGGTGGCGATGTCGTTCGAAGACCTGACGTTGGACCCGGTGACCCGCGAGGTCACCCGGGGTGACCGCCAGATCAGCCTGACCCGCACCGAGTTCGCCCTGTTGGAGATGCTGATCGCCAACCCGCGTCGGGTGCTGACCCGCAGCCGGATCCTCGAGGAGGTGTGGGGCTTCGACTTCCCCACCTCGGGCAACGCGCTGGAGGTCTACATCGGGTACCTGCGTCGCAAGACTGAAGCCGAAGGTGAGCCGCGGCTGATCTACACCGTTCGCGGGGTGGGTTACGTGCTGCGCGAGACTCCTCCCTGATGCAATCGTTCCGCCGCCGACAGGGTGAAGAGGCGAAGAAGACATCCCTGTCACTGCGCTGGCGGGTGATGCTACTGGCGATGTCGATGGTGGCATTGGTGGTGGTGTTGATGGCGGTGGCCGTCTACGCCGTGATCTCGGCGGCGCTCTACAACGACATCGATAATCAGCTGCAGAGCCGTGCCGAGATGCTGATCGCCAGCGGCTCGCTGGCCGCCGATCCGCGCAAAGCGATCGAGGGCACCGCCTACTCCGACGTCAACGCCATGCTGGTCAACCCGGGCCGGTCGATCTACACCGCCAACCAGCCCGGTCAGCGGTTGCCGGTCGGACAGCAGGAGAAGGCCGTCATCCGCGGCGAGCTGTTCCTGTCGCGCCGCACCGCGTCCGGCCAGCGGGTCCTGGCCGTGCACCTGCCCAATGGCAGCACGCTGTTGATCTCCAAGAGCCTGGCGCCTACCCGGGCGGTGACGATGAAGCTGCGGTGGGTGCTGCTGGTCGTCGGCGGGGTGGGTGTCGTGGTGGCCGCGGTGGCCGGCGGCATGGTCACCAGAACCGGGCTGAGACCGGTGGGCCGCCTGACCGAGGCGGCCGAACGCGTGGCGCGCACCGATGACCTGAGACCGATCCCGGTCTACGGCAGTGACGAGTTGGCCCGACTTACCGAGGCGTTCAACGCCATGTTGCGGGCCTTGGCCGAGTCGCGGGAGCGGCAGGCACGACTGGTCGCCGACGCCGGGCATGAGCTGAAGACCCCGTTGACGTCGCTGCGTACCAACGTCGAGCTGTTGATGGCGTCGGCGGCGCCGGGTGCCCCCCAGCTGCCGGAGGAGGAGATGGCCGAATTGCGTGCTGACGCAATCGGCCAGATCGAGGAATTATCCACGCTGGTGGGCGATTTGGTGGACCTCACCCGCGACGATCAACGCGAGGTTGCTTACGAGCAGGTCGACATCACCGAGGTCGTCGACCGCAGTATGGAGCGGGTCCGGCGGCGCCGCAACGACATCGAGTTCGACATCCAGGTGGTGCCGTGGCACGTATACGGCGATGCCGCGGGGCTGTCGCGCGCGGTGCTCAACCTGCTCGACAATGCCGCCAAGTGGAGCCCCGCGGGCGGCGTCGTGGGTCTGCGAATGCGGCAGCTCGACCCCACGCACGTGGAGATGGTCGTGTCCGACGAGGGGCCCGGAATCCCGGAGAGCCAACGGGAATTGGTGTTCGAACGTTTCTACCGATCGGACTCGGCGCGCGCGATGCCCGGATCCGGGCTGGGGCTGGCGATCGTCAAACAGGTGGTGCTCAAACACGGTGGAAAGATCACCATCGGAGAGACCATGCCCGGGGGGACGCCGCCTGGGACTTCGTTCCGAATGGTGTTGCCCGGCGGGGCCACGTCGGCCGAGCAAATACCGGCCGGAGCAGTCACAGGCGCTTCTCAGTCCACGTAGGCATGGTGGTGAGGCAACGTCGCCGCAGTCGTGTCCCTAGGAGTAGGCAGCAAACATGACGAATTACCCCGGGTACCTTCCGCCGCCTCAGCAACCGGAACGGGCCAACCCGACCGGTGGGCAGCCGGCGGACCAACGCGGACAGTCCGGTTATCCGGGCCGGGCCGCGCAGGGTTCGTACCCGCCGCCCTACGACTGGCGTTACGCCCCTCAGCAGGGCCAGCAGCAGCACCAGCAGTCCGCGTACCGCTCCGCCTATGACGCCTCCTACGGCCGCCCCGGGATTCCGGTCGGCCCGGGCGGTCCCGGGGGGACACCGCCGAAGCGTTCTCGCACCGGAGGTTTGGTGCTGGGGGCGGTGGCGATCGCGGCGATGTCCGGTGTGATGGGCGGCGTGGTCGGCTCGGCGCTGCACTCCGATCACAAGCCGGTCGCCACCGGAAGCCACTCGCCGAGCATCCAGGCGCCGGGTGTGCCGGCCGCGGTGAATCTGCCGGACGGCTCAGTGGAGAAGGTTGCGGCGAAAGTGGTGCCCAGCGTCGTCATGCTGGAGACCGATCTGGGCCGCCAGTCCGAAGAGGGCTCGGGCATCATCCTGTCGGCCGACGGCCTGATCCTGACCAACAACCATGTGGTGGCCGCCGCTGCCGCCAAGCCCGACCCGAGCACCAAGCTAGACCCGGGCAGCAAGCCCGACGGAGCGCCCAAGGGGGCGCCGAGGACCACGGTCACCTTCGCCGATGGCCGCACCGCACCGTTCACCGTGGTGGGGACGGACCCGGCCAGCGATATCGCCGTGGTGCGCGTCCAGGGCGTGTCGGATCTGACCCCGATCACGATCGGCTCGTCTGCAGACCTGCGGGTGGGCCAGAACGTGGTGGCGGTCGGGTCGCCGCTCGGCCTGGAGGGCACGGTGACCACCGGGATCGTCAGCGCACTCAACCGGCCGGTGTCCACCAGCGGTGAGGCGGGTAACCAGAACACCGTGCTCGATGCGATCCAGACCGATGCCGCCATCAACCCCGGTAACTCGGGCGGTGCATTGGTCAACATGAACGGCGACCTGGTCGGGATCAACTCCGCGATCGCCACCATGGGCGGCGATTCCGCCGAAGCGCAGAGCGGCTCGATCGGCCTCGGCTTCGCGATACCGGTGGACCAGGCCAAACGGATCGCCGATGAACTCATCAACTCGCCGGACCACACGGCGTCGCATGCCTCGCTGGGGGTGCGCGTCACCAGCGAGCGCAGCCTGCACGGCGCCAAGGTGGTCGAAGTGGTGCCCGGTGAGGCGGCCGCGAAGGCCGGCCTGCCCGAGGGCGCGACGGTGACGGCGTTCGACAAGCGCCCCATCGGCAGCGCCGACGCGCTAGTGGCCGCGGTGCGCTCCAAGGCGCCCGGCGACCAGGTGACGCTGACCTACTTGGATGCCGGCGGAGCATCCAAGACCGCGCAGGTCACGCTGGGTAAAGCGCAGCAGTGACGGGTTGGTGACTGCGGTGTCGGAATCCGGATATACGGTTGCACCCATGGAGCAGTCCCGAGAACTCGCCGGCCGCGCACTCGTCGTCGTTGTTGACGACCGCACCGCCCACGGCGATGAGGACCACAGTGGCCCGTTGGTCACCGAATTGTTGGCCGAGGGCGGATTCATGGTCGACGGTGTGGTCGCCGTCTCCGCCGACGAGGTCGAGATCCGCAACGCGCTGAATACGGCGGTGATCGGCGGCGTCGACCTGGTTGTTTCGGTGGGCGGTACCGGGGTCACCCCGCGCGACGTCACACCCGAGGCCACCCGCGAGCTCCTGGACCGCGAGATCCTCGGCATCGCCGAGGCGCTGCGCGCTTCCGGGCTGTCCGCCGGGATCGCCGACGCCGGGCTCTCGCGTGGTCTGGCCGGGGTCTCGGGCAGCACCCTGGTGGTCAACCTGGCCGGGTCCCGGGCGGCGGTGCGCGACGGGATGGCGACACTGAACCCGCTGGCCGCGGCGATTATCGGCCAACTGTCCAGCCTGGAGATCTAGGCGGCCATGCCCGGACTCGAAGAGCATCAGTCGTCGTCGGACGAACGCGACCCGGACGACGCCCGGGAAGCCGAGGAACGCGAGCGCTGGTTACGGGACAACATCCCGCCGCATCACGGTTGAGGTTCGACTTCTCGAAATCCCCCGTACGGACTCCGCGACGGCTACTACGGTTCGCCGTAGGCGGCGTGGCGCCGCTTCGCAGTGCATCCGTACGGAAGGGGAATTGCGGTGCTCAAGGGGTTCAAGAATTTCCTGATGCGCGATGACGTCATCACCGTGGCCATCGGTCTGGTCGTGGCGCTGGCGTTTTCCAACCTGGTCAAGGCCTTCACCGACAGCGTGATCAACCCGCTGATCTCGGCCGCCCAGCCCGATACCGCAGGGCTGGGGCTGGGCTACCAATTGGGTGCGGAGGGCAACGAAGCGACGTTCATCGACCTCGGCGCCTTCATCTCGGCCATCATCTACTTCGTCGTGTTCATGGCCACGATCTACTTCCTGATCGTGTTGCCCTACAAGCACATCCAGAAGCGCCGCGGGAACACCGTATTCGGCGACCCGGCACCGACCAAGACCTGCCCCGAGTGCAAGTCCGAAATCGCCGCCGACGCGAACAGGTGTAAGTTCTGCGCCAGCGTGCAGCCCGCCGCCGCTTAGCGGCGGTCAGCGCAGGGTGAGCGTGACGGCCTGACCCAGCGTGGCGCCGGCCACCGCTACCGCGGCGGTGGCCGGCAACGCCACCAGTACCACGCGGTCGTCGTGGTTGTGCTTGTCGGACACCAGCACCACGATCCCGCCACTGGCCAGCACCCGGGCGGCGCCCGGAGGGCCGGCGGCATCCTCGGGGGCGGCCGTCACGACGTCGACGACATCGCCTGGGCGCACCAGATCGATCAGGGCGGCGTCGGCCGGGTGCACTCCCACGATGCGCGCGTCGGTTCCGGCAGCGGCCTCGGTGAGCCGGCGACCCAACAGACGCACATCGGTGAGTATCTCGCCGCGGCGGGCAGGACCCGTCAGCGTGGACTGCACCACCGCCGCCGTATCGGTGACGGCGCCGTCGGGAACTGTTTGGGCCGAACGGCTTTCAAGGGAAACATCGTTGATGGTCAGGGCAGTGCCGGGCGCGATATCGTGGTTTGCCACCACCACATCGAGCCGGTCGCCCTGCGGGTTGGAGCGGATCGTCGCGACGCCGGCCAGCACGACAAGTGCGGCTGCGGTCACTCGACGGGCGCGCACGGTGCGGGTCCAGTCCGGGCGCAGGGCCAGCGATATTCGGCTGATCAGTGTGGGATTGAGCGACTCGCCCATGGCCGCACGCTAACCGGTAGGTTCACCGGGCGTCGTCGGCTCAAGCGCCGGACTGTGGATAACGGACTAGCTGGCGGTTGTCGCCGGTGCCGACGAGGTGGTGCTCGCCTTGGCGCTGTCGCTGGACTTGGCGCCGCTGTCGGCCGATTTGGTGCCGCTGTCGCTCGAACCGCTGCCGGAGTCACTGGAGCTCGTGGAGCTGGCGGAGCTACTGCCGTTGCTGGAACCGTTGGACGTTGACTTCCCCGACTTGCCCGCTTCCCGGCTGTCGTTGCGGTAGAAGCCACTGCCCTTGAAGACCACGCCGACCTTGCCGAAGATCTTGCGCAGCCGGCCGTTGCATTCCTCGCAGTTGGTCAGTGCATCGTCGGTGAAGGCCTGGACCACGTCGAAGCGGTTGCTGCACTCGGTGCAGGCATAGCTGTAGGTGGGCACGTGAACCTCCGTGAATCGAACAATCGGCTTAGCACTCTACCGTGCTAAGTGCTAGAACCACTATGTGGCCTTCCTCATTCCAGGCCCCTGTGGCTCAGCCCAGCGCCACCAGGCCGAGTCCGGGTGTCAGGGCATGGGTCATCGGCACGTCATGGGCCTCGGCAGGCAGCTTGTCGAGAAGCTCGGCGTCGCGGACCACTGCGACCAGCGGAATCTGCGGTCTGCGCCACTGCAGCGAGCGGTCGTAGAAGCCGGCGCCGCGGCCCAGTCGCGCCCCCCGGCGGTCGACGGCCACTGCCGGCACCACGATCAGGTCCGCCTCGGCCAGCGCTTCGGCGGCCAGCCACGGTTGCGGTGGTTCGAGCAGGCCGAACCGGGCGGTGACCAGGGAATCCGGCCGGTACTCGCCCCATAGCAGCGCCAGCGGGGTCCCGGCGTCGTCGGTGCGCACCACCGGCAACAGCACCCGCACGCCGCGACGGGTCAGGCGAGCCAGCATCTCGATCGAGCCCGGCTCGCTGCCGACCGGGACATAGGCGCAGACCGTGGTGGCCCGGCCCGCCAGTTGTTGCAGGTGCTCGGCCAACGCCGCGGCCTCGGCGGCGTGCACGTCGGGGGGTACCGCGCGTCGGTCGGCGAGCAGTCGCGCCCGCAACGCGGACTTGGCGGCCACCACCGCGTCGTCGGTCACGGCAACCAGACTGTCAGCAACGGCTCGCCTACCGCCAGCCGAAGAGATCAAGTGGATTGCGGTTATCGTGTGAGCAATGCCCACGCCGAAGGTCCCGATTCCGCGCACCGCCATTGTGCCCGCGGCAGGTTTGGGCACCCGCTTTCTGCCCGCGACCAAGACAGTGCCCAAAGAGCTGTTGCCGGTCGTCGACACCCCCGGAATCGAGCTGGTCGCAGCCGAGGCGGCCGAGGCCGGTGCCGAGCGGTTGGTGATCATCACCTCCGAGGGCAAGGACGGCGTGGTCGCGCACTTCGTCGAAGACCTGGTGCTGGAAGGCACGCTGGAGGCTCGCGGTAAGAAGGCCATGCTGGCCAAGGTGCGCCGGGCCCCGCAGTTGATCAAGGTCGAGTCGGTGGTGCAGGCCGAGCCGTTGGGCCTGGGGCATGCCATCAGCTGCGTCGAGCCCACGTTGTCCCCCGACGAAGATGCCGTCGCGGTGTTGCTTCCCGACGACCTGGTGCTGCCCACCGGTGTGCTGGAGACCATGTCGAAGGTGCGTGCTCGCCGGGGCGGCACCGTGTTGTGCGCGATCGAGGTCAGTCCCGACGAGGTCAGCGCCTACGGCGTCTTCGACGTCGAGTCGCTGCCCGACAGTGACAACCCGGACGTGATGCGGGTCAAGGGGATGGTCGAGAAGCCCAAGGCGCAGGACGCACCGTCGATGTATGCCGCGGCGGGCCGCTATGTGCTGGACCGGGCCGTGTTCGACGCGTTGCGGCGCATCGATCGCGGGGCCGGCGGCGAGGTGCAGCTCACCGATGCCATCGCGCTGATGATCGCCGAGGGCCATCCCGTGCACGTCGTCGTGCACCGGGGGTCGCGACACGACCTGGGAAATCCGGGCGGCTACCTCAAAGCTGCGGTTGACTTTGCCTTGGACCGCGACGACTACGGTCCGGATCTGCGTCGGTGGTTGGTGGCGCGGCTGGGCTTGGCGGAGAACTGAGCTGACGTCTGCGGAGAATCGGACCGATGCAGCAACGGAGAAAGGCGCACCGTGCGTTCGGTTGAGGAGCAGCAGGCCCGGGTTTCGGCTGCCGCGGTGGCGCCCCGCCCGGTCCGGGTAGCGATCGCCGAGGCGCAGGGCTTGATGTGCGCCGAAGAGGTGGTCGCCGAGCGGCCGATGCCCGCATTCGACCAGGCCGCCATCGACGGTTACGCGGTGCGCAGCGTCGATGTGCTGGGTGCCGACGCGATCGGCGACAGCTCCGATGGGGCCGGGCGCGATGATGCCTCCAACACCGTGGTCACCCTGCCGGTGTTGGGTGTCATCGAAGCCGGTGCGCGCACCCCGACCCGGCTGCAACCCAAGCTGGCCACCCGGATCCAGACCGGGGCGCCGATGCCCACCCTGGCCGATGCGGTCCTTCCGCTGCGCTGGACGGACGGCGGGAACTCCCGGGTCCGGGTGCTGCGCGGCGTGCGCCCGGGCGACTATGTGCGCCGGGTCGGTGACGACGTGCAGCCCGGTGACGTCGCGGTGCGTGCCGGCACGGTGGTCGGCGCGGCCCAGGTGGGGCTGCTGGCCGCCGTGGGCCGCGACCGTGTGCTGGTCCACCCGCGGCCCCGACTGTCGGTGATGGCGGTGGGTGGCGAACTGGTCGACGTCAATCGCACCCCCGGCAACGGGCAGGTCTACGACGTCGACTCCTACGCGCTGGCCGCGGCCGGTCGTGACGCGGGCGCGGAGGTGAACCGGGTCGGCATCGTCAGCAATGACCCCAAGAAACTGCGCGAGACGGTCGAGGGACAACTCAATCGCGCCGAAGTGGTGGTGATCGCCGGTGGAGTCGGGGGCGCCGCGGCCGATGAGGTGCGCGCGGTACTGGCCGACCTCGGCGACATGGAAGTCGCCCGGATCGCGATGCACCCCGGGTCGGTGCAGGGCTTCGGCCAGCTCGGCCCGGAAGGGGTGCCGACGTTCCTGTTGCCCACCAATCCGGTGAGCGCACTGGTGGTGTTCGAGGTGATGATCCGCCCGCTGATCCGGCTGTCGCTGGGCAAACGCGAGCCGATGCGCCGGATGGTGCAGGCCCGCACCCTCGGTCCGATCGCTTCGATGCCCGGGCGCAAGGGATTCTTGCGCGGCCAGCTGATGCGTGACGAGGACACCGGCGAATACCTGGTGCAGGTGCTCGGCGTTTCCGGCGGCACGTCGTCGCACCTGCTCGCCACGTTGGCCGAGGCGAACTGTCTGGTGGTGGTTCCCGAGGAGGTCGACCAGGTCGCCGCCGGCGAGTTGGTGGACGTCGCCTTCCTGGCTCAGCGGGGTTGAACCCGAGTCCATGTTGGTCAATCTGTGGCCGTTCAAGGCCGTTGAGCACCCCGGCTGGCCGAGTGTGCTCGGGCCCCTGCGGGTGCCGGCGGGGGTGATCCGGCTGCGGCCGGTGCGTATGCGTGACGGCGTGGCATGGAGCCGGATCCGGTTGGCCGACCGTGCCTACCTGGAGCAGTGGGAACCCAGCGTGGAGGTGGACTGGGTGACCCGGCACGGCAGCGCGTCCTGGCCGCCGTTGTGTTCGAGCCTGCGCACCGAGGCCCGCTACGGGCGGATGCTGCCGTATGTGATCGAACTCGACGGCCGGTTCTGCGGCCAGCTGACGGTGGGCAACATCGCTCACGGGGCGCTGCGCTCGGCCTGGATCGGCTATTGGGTGTCCAGTGCGGTGGCCGGCGGGGGAGTGGCGACCGGGGCGGTGGCGCTCGGGCTGGACCACTGCTTCGGGCCGGTACGGCTACACCGAGTGGAAGCCACCGTCCGGCCGGAGAACGCGGCCAGCCGAGCGGTGTTGGCGAAGGCCGGCTTCCGCCAGGAAGGACTGTTGCAGCGCTACCTGGACGTCGACGGGGCGTGGCGCGACCACCTGCTGGTCGCGATGACGGCCGAGGAGGTCGCCGGCTCGGTGACCGCGGCGCTGATCCGTTCCGGCCGCGCCGCCCGGGTCTGACGCAATTTCGGGCGAGATGTTACCCGTGTGGTAGTTGTGACTAACGAGGTCAGCGAGTAAATTACAACTGTGTAATTGGTTCGGCGCGTCGTCCGAGGTCGTGTGGGTCCCACACCTAGCCTTGGCTCGGAAAGGAGCAGGCCAACCATGCCCAGCATCCCGCAATCATTGCTCTGGATCTCACTGGTCGTTCTCTGGCTGTTCGTACTGGTGCCGATGCTGGTCAGCAAGCGCGACGCGGTGCGTCGTACCAGTGACGTCGCCTTGGCGACCAGGGTATTGACCAGTGGCTCCAGCGCCCGGCTGCTCAAGCGCGGCGGCCCGGCCACCGGCCACCGCAGCGACCCCGACTGGCAGCACAGCGCCGACGACATCGACGAGGACGCCGACATCGATGATGTCGACGAGGTCGAGGGCGAGCCCGCCCAGGACGGCTCGCGGGTGTTCGTCGCCGCGGCGGCCGTTTTCGTCGCCACCGCGGAAAAGCAGGTCGGTGAGCAGACCGAGCTCGACTACTTGGACGTCGATGTCGTCGCCGATGACTCCGACGTGCTCCCGCTGTCGGAAGCGGGGCTGGCCGCCGAGGTCGAAGCCGAGGCGCGTGCCCAGGCCGAAGCTCAGGCCGCCGCCGAGGCGGAAGCTCGCGCTGCGGAGGAGGCCGCCATGGCGGCCGAGGCCTTGGCGGCCAAGGTCGAAGCCGAGGCCGACGAGGACACCTATGAGGAGCCGGCCGCCGAAGCCGAATCCGACGGTTACGAGTACGAGTACGTCGAGGACAGCTCCGGGCTCGAGCCCGAGGCGGAGTCCTCCGCGCGCGGGTCCGGTCTGTCGGCCCGTGGGCGGCGGCCTCGTATCGACACCGCGGCGGCTGTCAGTGCGCGCAAGTACGAGTTCCGCAAGCGGGTGTTGATGTCGCTGGCGGTCATCCTGGTGCTCTCGGCGCTCACCGCCTTCACCGTGGCACCCAGTGCGTGGTGGATCTGTGGTGGCGCGGCCGGCGCGACGGTGCTCTATCTTGCCTACCTGCGGCGCCAGACCCGGATCGAGCAGCAGGTGCGGGCCCGCCGGGCACGGCGTTCCGAGCGGCCGCGTATGCAGCGCGAGAGTGTCCACAGCGACGCGTTCGAGGTGGTGCCGTCGCGGCTGCGCCGTCCGGGCGTGGCGGTGCTGGAGATCGACGACGAGGACCCGGTGTTCGAGCACCTGGAGTACACGTCGAGCTCCGGCCGGTACAACTGGCGCGGCGACCTGGCGCGCGCCTCCGGTCAATAGGTCTCGGTTTCAGTGCACCCGCTAGGGGCTGGTAATCTCCTAGCGGTCAGGGGCTATAGCGCAGTTGGTAGCGCGTCTCGTTCGCATCGAGAAGGTCAGGGGTTCGATTCCCCTTAGCTCCACAGAGGTTGGGTAGCTGGTCAGATCGGTCGATCGGCTTTGCGCACATGTTGATCCGCCAGCGTCGCCGCTATTTCGAACAGCCGTAGCCGGCTCTGCGGGCGAAGCTCGTACTGCGTGTCGATGATGCCGCCTTTGGCAAGGTGTGGATCGTGCGGCATGTATTCGGCGCGGATCTCGGCCTCCGTGAACAGATCGGTGAGATAGCGTCGCGCATTCGGAGTGGCGTGGTTCCTGCTGTTGTTGAGGATGACCATCGAGCGCGCCAACAGGTCGTGGTAGTCCATTGAGCGCAGCAGATCGATGGAACGCGCGACCGGCAGTGCGGTATCGCCGGTCAGTCCGGACACGAAGACCAAGGCGTCGCAGGAGTTGAATACCGCCTTCATCACCGGATGGTCCAGATTGTCCGACGTGTCGATCAGGACGATCTGGTGTGTGCGGCGCAGGCGGGCCAGCGCCTCGTTCAGCATCGAAGGCACGAGCGGACGAGGCTGGTCGGACGTCCGATTGCCCGACAGCACGTCCAAACCGATGCTGTTGTGGCCGAGATGTTCTCGGATATCGGTGTAGCCCCGAACATCGATCTTGGCGATGATCTCGGTGTAGCCGTCGGGTGAGGCGGTGTCGATCCGGTCGGCCAACGTCCCGAAGCCCGGTGCGGCATCGATCGCTACGACGTTGTCTGATCGCGATTCCCGGAATATGCCGCCGATGCACGTGGTCATCGTGGTCTTGCCGACGCCGCCTTTACCGGAGACCACGCCGATGACCAAGTGTTTGTGCATGCGCTGACGGATCTGATCGCGGAGTGCGCGGAAATGCTGTTCAAGCGGTGATTCCCCGGCATTGATGCCGCGGAATGAGGCGGCATAAACGAGTTTGCGCCAGCCGGAGGCAGGTGCGGCTTTCCGTGGCGCTTGCAGATCCGGCATATGCAGGATCTCGGCGATCGGGTAATGCCGATGGGGACGTCGACCTGCTTCGCTGCGGATCCGGTGGGCACCTGCCTGATTCGGACGCCGATGCGAACCCCGTTCCGTGCCGGCGGTGCTCCACTCGTGCGGCATCGGTGACGGTCGGTGCAGGTCGGTCACGAGGCATTAGTAGCACGGGCGGTCAATTGCCAATAGACAATTTATGACAGCAAGACACAACTGTTTGCCGGTCGTTACGATCCGGTGCCCCGCGACGGTCCAGTTAAGTCCCGGGTTCGGCTGATCCGTCGACGAACATGCACCGCGCCCCATGCGGTGGCCTCCATCTGGACAGTTACTTCTAAGACGTATGACCATGATCCGCGATATCCGGATCTATCTGGGTAAAGAGCCCCAATCGTTGACGGATCGCGATCCATGGTCATACGCTCTTGGCAATTATGTCTCCTCAAGGCCGACGCAGGCCCAGCGGAAGGGTGTGAATGTCGATGGCTGTGAACCGCGCCGCGCCCAGCGTCTTTGACGCTGGACTTCCCGCCGTCGACTACGGCCTGACTGCCGCTCCGCACGACATCCTCGAAGACCTCCGGCTGGCGCGATCACGCGCGCCCATCGCCATCGGGCCACTGGGCCCGGAGATCCTGTCTTACGAACTGACTCGCGACATATTGCGCGACAACAGATTCCGTCTGCCACCCGGTATCACTCTGGCCGCACAGGGCATCACATCGGGTCCGCTGTTCGACAAGCTGGCGAGCAGCCTCCTGGGCCTGGACGGCCCACCCCATACTCGGTTGCGCAAACTGGTTTCCAAGGCGTTCACCCCCCGCGCCACATCGCGTCTCCACGACACGATCCACGAGGTGGTCAACGGACTGATTGATCGGGTGATGGACGCCGGGCGGTGTGACGTCGTGGCAGACATCGCGCGTCCCTACCCCACGCCGATCATGTGCGCGCTGCTCGGTGCGCCTCGCGCGGACTGGCAGTTGTTCGCGGACTGGACCGAGGAGGTGTTCAAGGCCTTCAACTTCCAGCCAGATGCCAGCTTTGATGAAGCTGCGATCATGCGCGCCTGGAGCGAACTCGACGCCTACGTCGACGACATGGTCGCCGCCCGCCGAGGCAACCTGACCGATGATCTGCTCTCCGAGCTCATCCGCGCCGAAAGCGAAGGCGAGCGTCTGAGTCTCGACGAACTCCGCATGCTGGTTGCCGGCTTCCTGATGGCGGGGACGGATACGACGCGGAACCAACTGGCGGCGTCGGTCCAGGTGCTCTGCGAGCATCCGGACCAATGGGCGAAGCTGCGCGACCATCCTGAACTTGCGATGCAGGCGGTCGAGGAGAGCATGCGTCACTCACCGGCGGCCTGCATCGTGCCGCGAACCGCCGTCGACGATGTCGAGTTCGGTGGCTACCTGTTCCCGGCAGGAACGTTCGTGCTGGCGAACACTTTTGCCGCCAACCGAGATCCAGCGATCTATGAAGATGCCGACCGCTTCGACATTGCGCGCAGGGACGTCCCCGCAATTCTGACGTTCGGTGGTGGCGCGCATTACTGTCTGGGGGCGAACCTCGCACGCCGGGAACTGGCGGAAGCACTGACAGTCCTGACGCGTCGGCTTCCCACCGCCCGCCGGGTGGGTCCGGCCCCATGGAAACCGGTGCTCGGAATGACGGGTCCGACAACTCTTTCGATCGAGTTCACCAGCGAAAGGCTGGTGACGGCGGATGCGTAGTAGAGGCTGGGCGGGTTCGACGCCCGCATCGGACGAGGAAGCCATTTCGCGAATCCTGAGTGCGGTAGACGAGGAGATCGCCGTGCGCGGAGCGGCGGTGCGCCTAGCCGACGTTGCCCGCAGGCTCGGGGTTACGCGCCAGACGGTGTACCGCTATTTTCCCAATGCTGACGCGCTGCTCATCGCCAGTGCAATGCGTGCGGTCAACGGATTCATCGACCAGATTGCAGACCACGTCAGCGGCCTGTACGACCCGGTTGCCGCCGTGGTTGAGAGCGTCGCGTTCGGAGTTGAGAACCTCTCCGGTGATCCGCAGCTGGAAAGCCTCTTGACCCAGCGAGATGAAGGCGAAGCCATCGTCTCGCTGACCTCCGACACGGCAATCACGTTCTGCCTGTCTGTTTTTCACCGCTTCGATGTGGATTGGAAGCTTCACGGCTTCGATGCTGCGGCTCTGCGTGAACTCGCCGAGATGACCTTGCGCACGGTGCAGTCTCTGTTGACCGATCATGGACAAGTGCCGCGTACCGGACTCGCGTTACGCGGATTCATCGCTCGATGGTTGGGGCCGGCCATTCTCTATCCACGATTGACGGCACTGTCGGTTCAGGGGTAAGACGCCCTCAGTCCCGGGGGCCGGTAGGCGTGATGAGGTTGCTCAATACCGGTCCGGAGCCGCCCGGGGGCGCGGAGTTCTCGGGCGGAGGGGGGAGCGGCGCCGGGTCGGGCATGTGCCCGGGTTCGTCGGGGAGAACGTTGTCGGCGCGGACCTGGTAGGTGTCTTGGCTTGATATGCGGGTGCTGACCCAGCCACCGGGGTAGTACGTGCAGTTGCTGTAGTACCTGCGGTTCGAACAGTGACTGGTCGCGTTCTCGTAGTGGGCGGGAATGCCGATGATCCGGTTGCGTGTCCAGTAGCCGTCTGGCCGGATCGGCGAATCGCAGATCACCCGCGTTTCTCTGCCCAGAAAGCCCCAGGGGCGCGAATCGCAGTTGGCGGGAAGGTCGGCGCGGGCGACTGGGGGGCTGTAGACGCCGGCGAATGCAACCGCGCCGAAGGTGACGATGCCGATGATCGAACCGGTGATCAGATGGGTGGACATGGGGGCGTAATCCTTAGATTTCGGCTTACAACAACACACGCTCTGACGGACTAAGCAAACATCAGTTCACCTTCTGTTAACCGTACCGTCACTTTCCGTACACGTCATTTCGAAGGGCGTCTGGCGGCGGAGGTAGCGACAGCGAGGTAGTGGTAAGACCGTGTTCATGTCAGTTCGCGCCGTCGCACAATCGGGTGGCGACCGTGTCTAGCGCCCGGGACGCCTGGCGGCTGTTGGAGCCCCTGCACGCGGTCGTCTACTTCTCACCGGAACCCCTGGCCGCACTCGACGCCGCCGGCTATCGCGGATTCTGGATGGGCTACTTCGCGGGCCGTGCCGCGCCACTGGGTGCGGTCGGCGCCGAAGTCGTGCACGCGGCGTTCTACAACTTCTCTTTCGAACGGGTCGCCAAGGCGCTGCCGGCCGCGTGGCGCTTCGCCCCGCCCGAAGCTGCCCTCCAGGCACGCCGAGTGGGTGCCGTCGCCGCCTTGCGGCGCCAGCTCGCGGATCTGGCGGAGGGCCCCGAGGTGGCCCGCGCCGCCGAACTGGCCTCGCGAGCGGCGGCTGCGGTGCCCCTCGTCGGCCGGGTGCTGGGTGCCGCGAATCATGCACTTCCGCTGCCCGAACAGCCCTTGGCGCGGTTGTGGCACGCGGCCACGGTGCTGCGTGAGCATCGCGGCGACGGCCACGTCGCGGCACTTCTGGCTGCCGGTATCGAGGGCCGCGAATCCCATGTGTTCCACGCCCTGGCTTCGGGAACCCCGCGTCATACCTACACCGTCGCCCGCGACTTCACCGATGACGAATGGAACCGGTTGGGGAACGCACTGCGCGACAAGGGCCTTGCCGGAACCGACGAGCTCACCCCGGAAGGCATCCGGCTCAAGGCGCAGATCGAAGACCAAACCGATCGGCTCGCCGCTGCGGGCTATGAGGCGCTGTCCGATACCGAACGGCACGACCTGATCCGTGCGCTGCACCCCCTGACCCGGGCCGTCGTGGCGGCCGGTGAGATCCCTCTTGATTCGCCGATGGGCCTTGATCTTCGCCCCCTCCTTGAACGGCAGTGAGCGGTAGGATTTCCCACGTGGCTCAGTCTGGCCGGCCGGACATGTCCCCCTACGAGCGCAAGCAATGGGACGCGCTGCTGGACGCGGCCACCGGTACCGAATCGCCCGGGTGGTTTGAAGGCCTGAGTCAGGGCATCGCCGATCGCGCCAAAGACGTGGTTTCCCAAGTCCGCTCCGGGGTTGAACAGGTCCCGGGCGCCACGGCGGCCATCGGCAAAGTGGACCAGCTCACCACCAAGGCCCTGGACACTCTGCACACCGTGCTGGTCGAGCGTGGACTCAATTCGGTCAAGCCGGCCAACGTCTTTGCGATGTTCGCCGATGAAGGCATCAGCGTGCAGTCCTATGCGCAGGTCAAGAACCTCGACCTGAAGCATTGCGATCGTTCGGTCCCGCGGCGCAAGGAGCGCTACGTAGCCCTGGCCATTGCCGAAGGTGCGGCGTCGTCGCTGGCGGTGACGGGCTCGGCGGTGTCGAGCGCGGTGACCGGCGGCACCACATTGCCGGTCGCCGCGTCGGCCGTGGTGGCCGACGTGACCGCAGTGCTGGTGGGCATGGGCCGGATCGTGGCATTGGTTGCGGCGCATTACGGTTACGACGTTCGCGAGCCAGACGAGCAGGCGTTCGCCTCGGGGGTCATCGCCTATTCCACCGCCGGTAACTCCGCGGAGAAGGCCGCAGCCTTGGCCTCGCTGTCGCGATTGACCCAGCAGATGATGCGTCAGGCGTCGTGGCACCAACTGCAGCCGCAGCAGGCCGACAACGTGATCAGTCAGGTATCCCTGGCGCTGGGATTTCGGCTGGCCAAACGCAAGCTGGCGCAGGCGGTTCCGATCTTGGGTGCGGTGGTCAATGGCGGGCTCAACGCCCGTATCGCGCAGCAGACATTCGAACGCTCACAACAGGCCTATCGGCTGCGGTTCCTCACCGAGAAGTACGACCTGGACGCCGGACTGTGGGCGCCGGCGGTGATTGCCGACGGCGACGTCGACATCCCGCTGGTCGACGAGATACTCGACCGGTCAGCTGGTCGACTCCAACCCGGCGACGAAGATCTGCAGCAGCCGTAGGACGGTCGACTCGAAGTCGGTGACTATCGGCCGGGTCGCATCCGGGTCCATCCAGGCCCACGCGGTGCCGGTGAAGGCGTGCACCGCCGCGGTCAGGGTGCCGAGCTGGTCGTCGGAGAGCGGCAGCCAGGGATGTAGCGCCGAACCGAGACGCCGTTGTGCGTCGCTGGCCTGGGCGAGCAGGACCCGCATCTCGTCGGGGCCGAGCTTGGCGATCAGTGCCGGTGACGCCGCGATGAGGTCGCACAGGACGGGGCGAGCGGCGAGCGTGTGAGCCAGGGCTGTAGCCGGGGCGGTGTGCGGCAGTTCGCCGTTCAGTGCGTCGATCCAGGCCAGGTGCTCCTCATGCATCGCCCGCAGCAGCAGCGCCTCCCGCGACCCGGCGTAGCGCAGGATGCCCGACTTCGCCAGACCGGCCGCCGCGGCCACGTCGCCCAGCGTCAGTGCGGTGGCCCGGGTCTGCGTCAGCAGCCCGCGGGTGGCGGCGGTGAGCTGCGTCAACCGGTCCTGGCGCTGCGCCTCGTTGCGGGCGCGCGCGAACGGCAGGGGAGGGGATGCTGACACCACCCCATAATAGAACAACGTTCTGTTATCGTGTCGACCATGGTTCACCGCTACGAATGCGTCATCTCGAGCCGCACCACGGCCACGCCGCAGACCCTGTTCGCCCTCGTCTCCGACGGCGCCGGGTGGTCCAGATGGGCTGCGCCGTTGATCCCGTACTCGACATGGGAATCGCTGAGCTCGGCCGGCGATAGTGGCGTAGGCGCGATCCGCGCTGTCGGGAGGCGCCAACGGCCGACCCGCGAGATGGTCACCATCCACGAGCCGCCCGGCCGGCACGGCTACACCATGCTCATCGATGGCCCGATCCGCGACTATCAAGCCGAGGTGACCTTCGTCGAGGACTCCGAGGGCACCCAGGTGACGTGGCGCGGGCGGTACGAGACGCGTTGGCGCGTCGTGGGTATGGCCTACTGGCTGGTCCTGCGGGTGGTGCTCGGGACGCTGACGCGCAAGCTCGTCGCGGCAGCCGAGTGCAAG
Organism: Mycobacterium sp. SMC-14; assembly: GCF_046250075.1. Taxonomy (NCBI): domain Bacteria; kingdom Bacillati; phylum Actinomycetota; class Actinomycetes; order Mycobacteriales; family Mycobacteriaceae; genus Mycobacterium; species Mycobacterium sp. SMC-14. The sequence continues at coordinate 1,044,002 of NZ_CP176429.1, forward strand.
GCCGGCTAGGCCGACGAATCAGTGCAGGGTGTCAGGGCACAGTTCGTGCTGCGCGATGTCGATCACCGGGCGCAGGTTGACGGTCAGATCGTCGACCATCGACGGACCACCGAACGACGGTCGACGCACGTAATCGTTGACGACCTGGTCGGGGGTGGAGCCGCCGCGCAATTGGCTGCAGAACCGGTGTCCCGCCGACAGGCGTGCATTGGGGGGACCGGACTTGAAGACGCCGTTGGCGTCGAGTGCCGCGAGATAGCTGGCGTCGTCGGCGTAGGCCGGAGCGCTGCCGAGCAGGGCGATGGCGGCGCTCCCGACGAACACGGCGGCACCCAGAATCCGATTCATACCGGCGATGCTAAGCGATAAGGGGTCAAAACCACGTTGACTCTGCGTCCATGGCGGAGAAGTGCGAGTGCACCCCGCCATGGACGCAGAGTCAACAGAGGCTAGATCAGGCCCAGCGCGGTCATCGCGTCGGCGACCTGGATGAAGCCGGCGATGTTGGCACCCAGCACGTAGTTGCCGGGGGCGCCGTACTCGTCGGCGGTGACCAGGCAGCGGTGGTGGATGCTCTGCATGATCGCTGCCAGCCGCTGCTCGGTGTACTCGAAGCTCCACGAGTCCCGCGATGCGTTCTGCTGCATCTCCAGCGCGCTGGTCGCCACACCACCGGCGTTGGCCGCCTTGCCCGGGGCCACGGTCACACCGGCCTCGCCGAACAGCTTGACCGCCTCCGGGGTGCACGGCATGTTGGCGCCCTCGGCGACGATCTTGCAGCCGTTGCGGGCCAGCGTGGCGGCGTGGTTGCCGTCCAGCTCGTTCTGGGTGGCCGAGGGGATCGCGATCTGGCAGGCCACGTCCCAGATGGAGCCGTCGCTGACGAACTGGGTCGCCCCGCCGCGGGCCTTGGCGTAGGCCTCGATCCGCTCGCGCTTGACCTCTTTGATCTCCTTGAGCAGCTCCAGGTCGATGCCCTTCTCGTCGACGATGTAGCCGCTGGAGTCCGAAGCGGCCACCACGGTGCCGCCGAGCTGGTGGATCTTCTCGATGGCGTAGATCGCCACGTTGCCCGAACCGGAGACCACGGCCCGCTTGCCCTCGAAGGAGTCCTTGGAGGTCTTGAGGATCTCGTCAGCGAAGAACACCGCGCCGTAACCGGTCGCCTCGGTGCGGACCTGCGACCCGCCCCAGCTCAGGCCCTTGCCGGTCAGCACACCCGACTCGTAGCGGTTGGTGATGCGCTTGTACTGGCCGAACAGGTAACCGATCTCACGACCGCCCACGCCGATGTCACCGGCCGGGACGTCGGTGTACTCGCCCAGGTGGCGGTAGAGCTCGGTCATGAAGGACTGGCAGAACCGCATGATCTCGTTGTCGGAGCGGCCCTTGGGGTCGAAGTCCGACCCGCCCTTACCGCCGCCGATGGGCAGACCGGTCAGGGAGTTCTTGAAGATCTGCTCGAAGCCCAGGAACTTGATGATCCCCAGGTACACCGACGGGTGGAAGCGCAGGCCGCCCTTGAAGGGGCCCAGAGCCGAGTTGAACTCCACCCGGAAACCCCGGTTGATCTGCACGTCGCCGTTGTCGTCGAGCCACGGCACCCGGAAGATGATCTGGCGCTCGGGCTCGCACATCCGTCGGATGACGGCGCGATCCACGTACTCGGGGTGCTTGGTCACCACCGGGCCGAGGCTGCTGAGCACCTCGAAAACGGCCTGATGGAACTCGGCCTCACCGGGGTTGCGCCGGAGCACCTCGTCGTAGATCTCGTGCAGCTTCGGATTCAGTTCGGTCATATTGGATGATCTCTTCCTCGCGTGTCGCAGTCAGCGGCCACAGGCTAGCGGCCGGAATCGCTAACGCCGAATCCTGGCCGTTACATCATTGTTAAATCATTAACATTCGCGGGGCACCGGTTAACCTTGGTTGGCGAACAAGGGGCGGAGCACTTCCATGGTGATGTCGCGGCGGGACCCGAATTCCGCAGCACCCGATGGAGCGCTACCCGCCGCCGACCTCGCCGAGATGGAGATCTTCGCCGGATGCTCCGCGGCTGATCTGGCGCCGTTGGCCGCCGGGTTGCGGCCCCTGCAGGCCCCCGCCGGTGCCGAACTGATGCGGCAGGGCGAGCAGGCGCTGTCGTTCCTCCTGATCTCGTCGGGATCAGCCCAGGTCAAGCATATCGGCGACGACGGCACCGTGGTAGTCAACGAAGTGACGGCCGGCATGGTGGTCGGTGAGATCGCGCTGCTGCGCAAGGGCCTGCGAACGGCAACCGTCACCACCTCGACGCCGCTGACCGGCTGGATCGGTGACGAGCAGGCCTTCCACGAGATGGTGCATGTCCCCGAGGTCATGGGGCGGCTGGTGCGCATCGCACGCCAGCGCCTGGCCGCCTACCTTTCCGCCGTCCCGATCCGGGCCCGCGACGGTACCGAGCTGCTGTTGCGGCCGGTGTTGCCCGGCGACAGCGCGCGAACCGTTTCAGGCCATGTCGAATTCTCCGGCGAGACGCTCTACCGGCGGTTCCAGACCACCCGGACCCCGAGTCCGGCCCTGATGCACTACCTGTTCGAGGTCGACTACGTCGACCACTTCGTGTGGGTCATCACTGAGCTCGACGGCTCGTTCGTCGCCGACGGGCGATTCGTCCGCGATCCCGACAACCCGACCTTCGCCGAGGTAGCGTTCATCGTCGGCGACAGCTACCAGGGCCGTGGCATCGGCACCTACCTGATGGGGGCGGTGGCGGTGATCGCACGGCTCGAGGGCATCGAGAAGTTCACCGCGCGGGTGCTCTCGGAGAATGCGCCCATGCGCGCCATCCTTGATCATCTGGGCGCCTTCTGGGAGCGCGACGACCCGGGCGTTGTCACCACCGTCCTCGATGTTCCCGGCGAGGACCAGCTGCCGTTCGACCGTGCGACCGCCGATCAGATTAAAGAGGTTGGCCGCCAAGCGATCCAAGCCGTGGGGTAACCGCTGCCAACGGCCCAGGTCGCGTTGGGTAAATTGGCTGCGATGTTGACCCTTCGCGCGGTGCTGGCTATCGGCTGTGTCTGCCTGCTCGCCGCTTGCAGCTCCAGCCCCGCCGAGGTTTCCGCCGACATCAGCAAGGTGGTCGATCTCAAGTCTTCGTTCGGCCCGGATTTCGAGGCCAAGGCCATCTCGCGCACCGGGATCGATCCCAAACTGCTGGCGGGCACCGCGCTGCCCCCGGGCCTGACCTTCGACCCGGCTGACTGCTCGAAGTTCGCGATCAGTCAGCAACTGCCGCAGGGCGTCCAGGGCAACATGGCCGCCGTCGCCGCCGAAGGCCAGGGCAACCGGTTCATCACCATCGCCTTGGAGACCTCCGAGCCGGTTCCGGTCAGCGAGCCGGGGCGTACCTGCCGGCGGATCGGCTTCGCCGGTGGCCAGATGCGCGGATTGATCGAGACGGTCGAGGCGCCGCACATCGACGGGGTGAAGACCCTGGGCGTGCACCGGGTGATCGAGGCCGTCGCCGCCGGCAAGTCCCGGGTCGGTGAGCTCTACAACTACTCGGCCTATTTCGGCCCCTACCAGGTGCTTGTCACCGCCAACCCCCTGGTGCAGCCGGGCAAGCCCGTCGCTCCGGTCGACACCGCCCGGGCCCGTGAGCTGTTGGTGGCCGCGGTGGACGCGATACGCAACTAGCGGACCGGTCCGTTGAGCTATCGCACGCCGCGCGGGCGGAACTGAATGCTGATCCGCGGGCCGGTGGGCATGGCCGTCTTGGGGATCGAATGCTCCCACGTCCGCTGACACGAGCCACCCATCACCACCAGGTCGCCGTGGTGTTGCGCCAATCGCAGGCCGGGACCGCCCCCGCGTGGCCGAAGGGCCAGGGTGCGGGTGGCGCCGACGCTGACGATCGCGACCATGGTGTCCTGGCTGGCGCCGCGGCCGATGGTGTCGCCGTGCCAGGCCACGCTGTCGCCCCCGTGGCGGTATAGGCAGAGCCCCGCCGTGGTGAACGGCTCGCCGAGTTCCCCGGCGTAGATGTCATTGAGCCGGCGGCGCAGCTTGGCGATCGCCGGATGCGGCGCATCACCGGTCGCCAGGTCGTGGAAGCTCACCAGTCTGGGGACGTCGAGCACCCGGTCATACATCCGGCGGCGTTCGGCCCGCCAGGGAATGACCGACTGCAGCTCGCTGACCAGTTCGCTGCTTTCCTCGGACAGCCAGCCCGGACGAACGTCGAGCCAGGCACCGTCACCGAGCTGTCGGCGTTCGCTGAGGTCGAACAGCGACTCCTGTACCGGTATCGCCATGAGATGCACTTTATCGCACATTCGTTCGAGTGGGGTGTTGATATTGCGTCCAGGGCTGTTCGCAGACGCACGTCACGACCCTGTGCGCAATGTCAGGGGATGCCCGCGGCGGGTGAACGCTTCCGACACCCGGTGGAGGATGAATCGACGACTGTGTTCGGCCACCACAAGAATGTTGAGCCAACCTTGGCGTTCGATCAGCTCCGCGCGTCCGATGCCGTGCACGTACTGTGCGCGATCGGTGCTGTGATGCCGACCCTCGTAGTCCAGGCCGACCATCGGTCCGTCGTAGCCCATGTCGATGAACGCCTGAGTGAAGCCGTCAGTCACCAGGATCTGTGTCCGCGGCGGGGAAAGGCCGGCATCGATGAGTACCAGCCGCAACCAGGTTTCTTTCGGCGAGTCCGCACCAGGGTCCATCAGGGCGAGAGCAACTTTCGACCGACGCCGTCCTCGCGCTTTGCGGTGGCGCTCGCTCAGCAGCAGTGCGTCGCGGGCCCGCACCCCGGTGGCACGGCCCAACGCATCGAGGTGGCGCACGGCCTGGTTACGGGGGAGATGCCGGGCGAGGTCCAGCGCGGTCCGCGCCGGGTTGGTCACCAGCATCCCGTCGATGTCCACGAGCTCGTCGGCGTCGATCCGTTCGTTACGCACCACAATGCCCTGGGGCGGGCGCCCGCTACGCCAGATCATTTCGATCGGCGTGGCTGCGTCGACCCATCGCGCACCGTGCAGCGCCGCCGCCGCGCGCCCGGCGATCACGCCGTCGCGGCCTGACCACAGCCAGGCGCCGATGGTGTTGAGCCGCAGTGTGGCAGGTGCCGTCTTCGGCAGGTAGACGTCGGGAAAGATCGCGGTGTAGTTCCAGCGCAGCGTCCCGCGCGTGAGTCCACGACCGAGCGCCTCGGTTCCCTTGAACACCTCAGACATGGGGCGATGGTGGTGTGTGCCACCGACATGTGAAGGCCAGCGCGGTGAGATTGCGTCTATGGCTGTGGATCGACCGCGGTAGCAGCCGTGGCTGCAATCTCAACGCCAAAGGGCTCGACGCTCCAGCACGCTAAGACCAGCTGGGCAGCCAGATCTCCATGTTCCAGGTGACGGGGGAGATCGGCACCCCGGTCAGAATCGGATACAGCCAGGCGAAGTTGGTCAGCACCAGCGCCAGGTAGCCGGACACCGCCAACAGCCCGAGCGCCCAGCGCTCCTCGGTACGGGTTCGCCCGTCGTTGACGATGTCGACGCAGATCAGGGCCAGCAGCATCGCCAGGAACGGGGCCATCGGCACCGCGTAGAAGAAGTACATCTGCCGCCCGATGTCGGCGAACCACGGCAGCCAGCCCGCGCAGTAGCCCACCAGCGCCGCGGCGTAGCGCCAGTCGTGGCGCACCAGGGAGCGCCACAACGCGTAACCCAGCACCGGAACGGCCAGCCACCACATCGCCGGGGTGCCCACCAGCATCACCGCCTTGACGCAGGACTGCGCGCCGCAGCCGGGCACGTCGTGCTGGTCGATCGCATAGAGCACCGGGCGCAGCGACATCGGCCACGTCCACGGCTTGGACTCCCACGGGTGATGATTGCCCGCGGCGTTCGTCAGTCCGGCGTGGAAGTGATACGCCTGGTAGGTGTAGTGCCACAGTGAGCGCAGTGCATCGGGAATCGGGAATCGGGACTCGAATCCGATTGACTGGCCGACTTCGTGGCGGTCCACGCCGGTCTCCGAGGCGAACCACGGCGCATAGGACGCCAGGTAGACCGCGAAGGGAATGAGCACCATGGCGTAAGCGGTGGGGCCGGCGTCGCGGCGTAGGGTCCCCAGCCACGGCCGCCGCACCCGGTACTGCCGTCGCGCGGCCACGTCGAACGCGAGCGACATCGCGCCGAAGAACACCACGAAGTACAGGCCGGACCATTTGGTGGCGCAGGCCAATCCGAGCAACACCCCGGCGCCGAAGCGCCACCAGCGCACCCCCAGCCGAGGGCCCCACGGCGTCGCGCCGCAGCGACCGTCGGTCAGCACGGTGTGCATCCGCATGCGCACCTGGTCGCGGTCGACGATCAGCGCCCCGAACGCGGCCACCACGAAGAACGTCAGGAAACCGTCCAGCAGCGCGGTGCGCGCCGCGACGAAACTGACCCCGTCGCCCACCAGCAGCAGTCCGGCGATCCCGCCGGCCAGCGTCGAGCGGGTCATTCGCCGCACGATCCGCACCAGCAGCGCTATCGCGAGCACCCCGAGCAGCGCGCTGGTGAATCGCCAGCCCAGCCCGTTGTAGCCGAACAGCGCCTCACCGATCGCGATCAGCTGTTTGCCCACCGGCGGGTGCACCACCAGGCCGTAGCCGGGATTGTCCTCGACGCCATGGTTATGCAGCATCTGCCATGCCTGCGGCGCGTAGTGCTTCTCGTCGAAGATCGGGGTGCCGGCGTCAGTCGGTGTGTACAGGTTCGAGAAACGCGTCACCGCGGCCAGCAGCGTCACCGCCGCGGTCACCGCCCAGCCCCGGGCCCGGTCGGTCGGCCCGAAATCGGCGACCGGCACCAGCAGCCCCGGGCTGATCACCGGAGCGGTGCGCTCCGGTGCGGCCACGAGCCTGGTAGCGGTCGGAGCGCTCATTCCGACGATCGTAGGCTGTGCGCCATGCCCGATGGTCGATTGCTGCTGGGTGCCACCCCGCTGGGCCAGCCCGCCGACGCCTCCCCCCGGCTGGTCGAAGCGCTGAGCACCGCCGACGTCGTGGCCGCCGAGGACACCCGGCGGGTGCGCACGCTGGCCAAGGCCCTCGACGTGCAGATCGGCGGCCGGGTGGTCAGTCTGTTCGACGCCAACGAGGCGTCGCGGGTGCCCACGCTGCTTGCCGATCTCGAGGCCGGGGCGACCGTGCTGGTGGTCAGCGACGCCGGGATGCCGCTGATCAGCGACCCGGGCTACCGCCTGGTGTCCGCGTGCGCCGAGGCCGGGCTGCCGGTGACCTGCCTGCCCGGCCCGTCGGCGGTGACGACCGCGCTGGCGGTGTCCGGGTTGGCCGCGGAGCGGTTCTGCTTCGAGGGCTTCGCGCCCCGCAAGCAGGCGGCCCGCCGGGCGTGGCTGGCCTCGCTGGCCGACGAACGGCGCACCTGTGTGTTCTTCGAGTCGCCGCGGCGGTTGGCCGACTGCCTGCGTGACGCCGTCGACGAGCTCGGCAGCGAAAGGCGCGCGGTGGTGTGCCGGGAGCTGACCAAGACCCATGAAGAGGTGCTGCGCGGGACGCTGGCCGAGCTGGCCGACTGGGCGGTCGACGGTGTGCTGGGGGAGATCACCGTGGTGTTGGCCGGGGCGACACCGCGCGCGGACCTGGCGACGTTGGTGGACGAGGTCAACAGGTTGGCGGCCGAGGGGATGCGGGTCAAGGACGCCTGCGCGCAGGTGATCGCCGACGTGTCGGCTGCGGTGTCGCGACGCGAGCTTTACGACGCGGTGCTGCGTTCCCGCGACTGACCGTCGGCGACGATCGGGGCGGCCTTATGCAGGCACTCCTGCCACTCGGCGTCGACGTCGGAGTCCGCGGTGATTCCGCCGCCGACCCCCAGCACCGCGCCACCGCCGGCGTCGAACTCCACGGTGCGGATCGCGACGTTCAGTTCGCAACCGGCCACCGGTGACGCCAACCCCACCGTGCCGCAGTAGGTACCGCGCCGCGACGATTCCCACTCCGAAAGCAGCTGGCGGGCACGGTGCTTGGGGGTGCCGGTTACCGACGCGGGCGGGAATGTCGCGTCCAGCAACTCGGCCATCGCCAGCTGCTCGGGCACCCGGGCCGAGACCGTCGACACCAGATGCCACACACCCGGGGCGGGCCGCACCGCCAACAGTTCGGGCACGGTGACCGTGCCGGTGATCGCCACTCGGCCCAGGTCGTTGCGGACCAGATCGACGATCATGATGTTCTCCGCGACGTCCTTGGTCGACGCGCGCAGCGCGGACGGGCGGGCGTACAGCGGCAAGGTGCCTTTGATCGGGCTGGAGTCCACGACCTGACCGCGGCGGCGCAGGAACAGCTCCGGTGACAGCGAGGCCACCGCGCCCCAGTCACCCGCGACATAGGCGGCACGCGCCGGCGAGGTGCGCGCCACGGCGTCGGCGAAGAAGTCCAGCGGGGCGCCCGTCACGGTTCCGGTGAAGCGGGTGCACACGCAGGCCTGATACACCTCGCCGGACCGGATGGCCTCCAGGCACGCCAGCACGCCGGCGCGGTGCGCCTGCCGGTCCGGGGTCTCCCAGTAGATCCGGCATCCGCGGGCCGGGGCGGGAGTCGTCAGCGCCTCGGCCAGCCAGCTCGGCATCGCCGCGCCGGACAGGCTTTCGAACCACCACTGCTCGTCGTCGTCTTGGCGCAGCACACAGTCGGTCCAGCCGCCGGCAGCCTCGGGGATGCGGGGGCCCAGGCCGTCGGCGCCGGCATCGGGGTAGGACAGATAGCCGATCCAGCCGCCACCCACCACAACGGGCTGTGCCTCGGCAGTGGGTTCATGCGGCGCTCCGGCCGGGACATCGAACACCTCGCCGGGGCCGACCGGCTCGACGGCCACGCTGGGCGCGATCACCGCCCGTGAGCCGAACCACTCGCCGGTCAGCGCGGCCGGCGACGGCAGCCCATGTCGGTCGGTGGCATCGCCGACCGCGCGCAGCACCTCCGGTGCCGCACCCAAGTCGCCGAGACGCTCGATCCGCACGGCACTAGCTTGTCAGACGTCAGCGCCGCGGGTGATCTCGCGGGCGGCCGCCACCGCCGCCAGCTTGTCCGGGTTGCGCATCGCGTAGAAGTTCGTGATCAGCCCGTCGACGATCTCGACGGTGAACACGCCCTCCAGGCGGTCGGCGCTGTAGAGCAGCACCGCGGGTGCGGAGTTGCAGACGCCCATGTCCACCCGCACGTCGGGCATCTGTGCGCCCTGCCGCAGCAGCCCGATGACGGTGCGGGCGACCTTGTCGGCTCCGACGACGGGCCGCCGGGCCGCGCTGGCCTTGCCGCCGCTGTCAGCGGTCCACACCACGTCGGGGGCCAGCATCGACAGCACCGTGGTGAGGTCGCCGCCCGCCGCCGCGGTCATGAACTCCGCGGTGACCCGTGCGCTCTCCTCCGGGTCCACCGGGGCGTAGCGCGGCCGGCGGGCCTGGACGTGGCTGCGGGCCCGGTGCGCGACCTGACGGGCCGCGGCCGCAGATTTGCCGACCGCGGCCGCGATCTCGTCATAGTCGAAGCCGAACACTTCGCGCAGCACGAACACCGCCCGCTCCTCGGGACGCAGCGTCTCCAGCACCACCAGCATCGCCATCGAGACCGACTCGGCCAGTACGACATCGGCCGAGGGATCGTGCTCGGTGAGCAGCAGCGGCTCGGGCAGCCACGGCCCCACGTACTCCTCGCGGCGTCGGGCCCCGGCCCGCAGCGCGTTGAGCGCCTGACGGGTGACCAGGCTGGCCAGGTACGCCTTGACGTCGCGGACCTCGGCCAGATCGACCTCGGCCCAGCGCAGGTAGCTGTCCTGCAAGACGTCATCGGATTCGGTTGCCGAGCCCAGGATCTCGTAGGCGATGGTGAACAGCAGCGGCCGGAGCTCGGTGAACCGTTGGGCGTGTTCGCTTCTCACACCGCAGCCCCCCGTTCCGATTGGCCCTGTGCGGCCTGGGCCGCCCGGGCGCCGCCCTTCATCCAACGGTACGAGCCCGGCTTGGCGGCCTCGCCCCGAATCCACTTCACCGTGTACTTGCAGATCGACTCCTTGACCACGGCGCCAAGGCGGCCGCCGATGAACGCCTTGATCGGGGTGTCGTCGCGGCGCGACAACTGTACGGTCGCCGCGTGGCGCCCCACGCTGATGCACTGCGACACGAACGCCTGGTCCAGCGCGACCGGTGAGGTGCCGGCGATGCGGGCCAACACGGTGTTGGCGGCTTGGGCGCCCAGCGGCAGGGCGGCCTGGCAGCTCATCCGCAGCGGCTGGCCCGAGGGGGCCACGGCATCCCCGGCCGCCATGATCCACGGGTTGTCGACACTGGTCAGGGTGTCGTCGGTGAGCAGTCTGCCCAACGCGTCGGTGGCCAGTCCACTGGCTGTGGCCAGGTCCGGCACGCCGAATCCTGCCGTCCAGACCGTCACCGCGCTGGGCAGCACGGTGCCGTCGCGCAGCACCAGAGCGTCGGCGCGCACCTCGGCGACGACCGCGCCCTCGCGCACGTCGACACCCAGTTTGCGCAGTGCCTTGGCCACCGAGCGCCGGCCCGCCGCGTGCAGTGACGGTCCCAGCATTTCACCGCAGACCAGGGTCACCGGCCGACCTTGTCCGGCCAGTTCGGAGGCCGCTTCGATACCGGTCAGTCCACCGCCCACCACGGTCACCGGGGCATCCGGCGCCACCGCGGTCAGGCGCGCCAGCAGCCGGGTCGCATGCTCCAATTCGCTGATCGAGTAGGCGAATTCGGCGGCACCGGGAACCGCCGGAGTGATCGCCCCGGTGCTGCCCACCGCATAGATGAGGAAGTCGTAGCGCAGGACGGTGCCCGATGCCAGCTGGATGCGCCGGTCGGCGGCGTCAATCCGGGTGGCCGAGTCGACCAGCAGCCGGACTCCGTCGCCGAGCAGTTCGGGGTAGTCGATGGTGGCCGTCCCGGTGCCGGCGACGTACTGGTGCAACCGGATCCGCTCGACGAATGCCGGGCGCGGGTTGACCAGGGTGATGTCGACGTCGGGGTGCTGGCGCAGCCGGTTGGCGGCCAGGGTGCCGGCGTAGCCGCCGCCGATGATGACGACTTGGATGCGGGTCATGAGGTGCTCCTGTCTCTCAAGGGTTATGCCCTCAAGACACCGCGCGCCTGCCAGATGTGACAGCTTGTGGCCCAGATCACGGGCCCGCCGTCACGTTCAGGGTTGGTAGCGCGGAAACACCCCGGACGGCGCCGGGAGCGAAAGCCCGGGCACCAGACGCTCGGGCACGGCGGTGAACATCCGCTGCTCATCGGTCTGGCCCAGCAGGTCCAGCAGCTTGCCCGCCGATTCGGGCATCACCGGCTGCACCAGCAGCGCCGCGATCCGCACCGCCTCCAGCGTGGTGTACAAAACCGTGCCGAAGCGGGCCTGATCGTCCGCGGACTCGCTCTTGGCGAGCTTCCACGGCTCGTTGGCCGAGAAGTACCGGTTGGCTGCGCCCAGCATCTGCCAGATCGCTTCCAGTCCCACGTGCATGGACTGCGCGCTGAACGCCACCCGCATCTTCTCCAGCAGCGCGTCGGCCAGGGCCAGCAGTTCGTCGCCGTCGGCGGCCTGGGCGGTCGGCTCGGGCACCACCCCGTCAAGGTTCTTGGCCACCATCGACAGCGAGCGCTGCGCCAGATTGCCCAGCTCGTTGGCCAAATCGGCATTGACCCGGCCGATCATCGCCTCATCGGAGATGCTGCCGTCCTGGCCGAACGGGATCTCGCGCAGCAGGAAGAAGCGCACCTGATCCACGCCGTACTTGTCGACGAACTCGACCGGGTCGATCACGTTGCCCACTGACTTGCTCATCTTCTCGCCGCTGTTGAGCAGGAAGCCGTGCGCAAAAACCCTGCGCGGCAACTCGATCCCGGCCGACATCAAGAAGGCGGGCCAGTACACCGTGTGGAACCGGATGATGTCCTTGCCGATCATGTGCAGATCGGCGGGCCAGTACCGCTTGAAGATTGGCGAGTCGGTGTCGGGGTAGCCGACGCCGGTCAGGTAGTTGGTCAGCGCATCCACCCAGACGTACATGACGTGGTCCGGATGCCCGGGCACCGGCACGCCCCAATCGAACGAGGTGCGCGAGATCGACAGGTCCCGCAGCCCGCCGGAGACGAAGCTGACCACCTCGTTGCGGCGCACCTCGGGGGCGATGAAGTCCGGATTCGCCTGGTAGTGCGCCAGCAGCTTGTCGGTGTAGGCCGACAGCCGGAAGAAATAGGTCTGCTCCTCGGTCCAGGTGACCGGCGCCCCGGTTTCGTTGGCCACCCGCGAGCCGTCCGGCGTCAGCCGGGTCTCGCCCTCGGTGAAGAACCGCTCGTCGCGCACCGAGTACCAGCCGGAGTAGGCGTCCAGATAGATGTCACCGGCGTCGACCATGCGCTGCCAGATCGCCTTGGACGCCTCCAGGTGATCGGCGTCGGTGGTGCGGATGAACCGGTCGAAGGAAACGTTGAGCTTGCGCTGCAGCCGCTCGAACACATCGGAGTTGCGCCGCGCCAGCTCCGCGGTGGGAATGCCCTCGGCGGCGGCGGTCTCGGCCATCTTCAGCCCGTGCTCGTCGGTGCCGGTCAGGTACCGCACGTCGAATCCGTCGAGCCGATGGAATCGGGCGATCGCGTCGGTGGCGATGTACTCGTAGGCGTGGCCGATATGCGGATCACCGTTGGGGTAGGTGATCGCGGTGGTGACGTAGAAAGGCTTCATCACCGTTCACCCTATTGTGTGCGGGTGAGCTCGAAACGATCAGGCAAAACTCCGCCGCCCGCACCGCAGGAGCTCAGTCCGCTGGTCGACGCCCACACCCACCTCGATGCCTGCGGCGCCTCCGACGCCGCTTCGGTGCGCGCGATCATGGACCGCGCCGCCGCGGTCGGGGTGCAGGCGGCGGTGACTGTCGCCGACGACCTGGCGTCGGCTCGCTGGGTGACCCAGGCCGCCGACGCCGACGATCGGGTCTATGCGGCGGTCGCGCTGCATCCGACGCGGGCCGGCACCCTGACCGAGGGGGCCCGCACCGAGATCGAGGCGCTGGCCGCCCACCCGCGGGTGGTGGCGGTCGGGGAGACCGGCATGGATCTGTATTGGCCCGGGCGCTTAGAGGGCTGCGCGGACCCGCAGACCCAGCGGGAGGCCTTCGCCTGGCATATCGACCTGGCCAAACGCACGGGCAAACCGCTGATGATCCACAACCGCGCCGCCGACGCCGCCGTGCTCGATGTTTTGCGCGCCGAAGGCGCTCCCGAGACGGTGATCTTCCACTGTTTCTCGTCGGGCCCCGAGATGGCTCACACCTGCGTCGACGCCGGCTGGATCTTGAGCCTGTCCGGCACGGTCAGCTTCAAAAATGCGCGTGACCTGCGGGAAGCGGCGGCATTGATACCGCAGGAGCAACTGTTGGTGGAGACCGACGCGCCGTTTTTGACTCCGCATCCGTACCGCGGTGCACCGAACGAGCCCTACTGTCTGCCATACACTGTCAGGGCGCTGGCTGAGCTGTTGGGAACATCGGCGGCCGAGCTGGCGCAGGTGACGAACTGCAACGCCCGGCGTGTGTACGGGCTGGACTGAAGGTCGAGCAGGTCACAGTCGGTTGCCGACCGCCGGTAGGTTCGTTACCGTTCCGTTATCGAACCTGGGGGGCAGGAGCAACTGCCCCTTCGCTGTGTCTGCTGCTGTCTTGAACGTAGTGAGGTTTTTCTGTCTTGAACGCTTTGACCAGGTTGCACCAGGCGCCATCGCCGATGCTGCGGCTTCTGGTCGGCGCTTTACTACTGGTGCTGACCTTTGCCGGCGGCTTTGCGGTTGCCAGCGTCAAGACCGTGACGTTGGACGTTGACGGAACTCCGATCACCGTCACCACCATGCGGTCGCGGGTCATCGACGTCGTCGCCGAGAACGGTTTCAACCTCGGCGAGCGTGACGATGTGAGCCCCGCGCGCACCGCCCGGGTGAACGACTCCGACACGATCATGGTCCGTCGCGGCCGGCCGCTACAGGTGTCCCTGGACGGGCGCGAGCCCCAGCAGCTGTGGACGACGGCGCTCTCGGTGGACGAGGCGCTGGCCCAGCTGTCGATGACCGACACCGCCCCCGCCGCGGCATCGCGCGGTAGCCGGGTCCCGCTGGCCGGGATGGCGCTGCCGGTCGTCAGTGCCAAGACCGTCACGCTCGACGACGGCGGTGTGGTGCGTACGGTGCACCTGGCCGCGCCCAATGTCGCCGAACTGCTGGCCGCCGACGGCGCCCCGCTGGAGCAGGCTGACAAGGTCATCCCGGCCGCGTCGACCCCGATCACCGAGGGCATGGCGATCCAGGTGACGCGGATCCGGGTCAAGCAGGTCACCGAGCGGGTGCCGCTTCCCCCGCCCGCCCGTCGCATCGAGGACCCGGCGCTGAACATCAGCCGGCAGGTCGTCGAGGACCCGGGGACTCCGGGCACCCAGGACGTGACCTACTCGGTGGCCACCGTCAACGGCGCCGAGACCGGCCGCCTGCCGGTCGCCAATGCGGTGGTGGCCCCGGCCCGCGACTCGGTGCTGCGGGTCGGCGCCAAGCCCGGCACCGAGGTGCCGCCGTCGGTGTACGGAGCAGCCTGGGACCGCATCGCCAACTGCGAGTCGCACGGAAACTGGGCGATCAACACCGGCAACGGCTTCTACGGCGGCGTGCAGTTCGACTACGGCACCTGGGTGGCCAACGGCGGTCTGAAGTACGCACCGCGCGCGGATATGGCGACCCGCGAAGAGCAGATCGCGATCGCGGAGGTCACCCAGGCCCGGCAGGGCTGGGGCGCCTGGCCGGTGTGCAGCGGGAGACGCTGACCATCGGGCTACTCGGGGCCGGTGACATCAGGGCCCTGGCGAATGAACTCGACCTGCGGCCCCGGAAATCACTGGGACAGAACTTCGTTCACGACGCGAACACCGTGCGCCGGATTGTGGACGGCGCCGGTATCACCGCCGACGACCATGTCCTCGAAGTCGGGCCTGGGCTCGGCTCGCTGACCCTGGCACTGCTCGAACACGGCCCGACGGTGATCGCCGTCGAAAAGGATCCGGTGCTGGCCACCCGGTTGCCGCAGACCATCGCCGAACACGCGCCCGCCGACGCCACCCGGTTGGAGGTGCTCGGCGCCGATGTCTTGACCCTGCGCCGCGACCAGGTGGCGACCGCGCCGACGGCGGTGGTGGCAAACCTGCCCTACAACGTTGCGGTCCCGGCGCTGCTGCACCTGCTGTCGGAGTTCGACTCCATTCGCACCGTCACGGTCATGGTGCAGTTGGAGGTGGCCGAGCGGCTGGCCGCCGAGCCGGGTGGCAAGGACTACGGGGTGCCCAGCGCCAAGGCACGGTTCTTCGGCGCCGTGCGCCGCTGCGGCACGGTGCCGCCCAGCGTGTTCTGGCCGGTGCCGCGAGTGAATTCCGGGCTGGTGCGCATCGATCGCCACGAGGCCGCCCCATGGCCGGTCGACGACGCGTTTCGCCGACAGGTCTTCAGGCTGATCGACGCCGCATTCGCCCAGCGCCGCAAGACCGCCCGCAACGCGATCGCCGACTGGGCCGGCTCGGGCGCGCGGGCTGCCGAGCTGTTGGAGGCGGCGGGCATCGATCCGATGAGTCGCGGCGAAACCCTGGCGATCGCGGACTTCGTGCGGCTGCTTCAGGTCTCGGCGGCTTTGGCGGGCCCGGCGTGCGACAGCAGCGCGCGGGACAACTCTTCGACGAAATCGGCGCAGGACTCGTAGCGGCGCGCCGGAAACTTCGCCAGCGCACGTTGCACCACCACATCGGCGGCCCGCGCCGCCGGACCGAGCGTGTCGGACAGCGGCGGCGGTAGCAGCCGCAGGTGCGCATCGGCCAGATCGGCTGCGCACTGAGCGGGGAAGGGCGGCGCTCCGGTAAACAGCTCGACCGCCGTGCAAGCCAAGGCGTATTCGTCGGTGGCCGCCGATGGGGCCTTGCCCTGCAGGATCTCCGGTGCGGTGTAGGGCAACGAGACTTCGGGGTTTTCGGGATGTCGGGCCCGGTGCCACACGTCTTCGACGACGGCGTGGGCCGCTCCGAAATCGGTCAGCACCGCCCCGGCGCGGCCGAAGTCCGCGTGGATCAAGATGTTGGCGGGTTTGACGTCACAGTGCACGATGCCGCGACGGTGTGCGTAGTCGAGCGCGGCGGCAATCTGGGTCAGCGCCGCCAGGCGATCGTCGAGCGAGCGCAGACCGGTCACCTTACCGCCGTCGACGTACTGCATGGCCAGCCAGAACGGGCCGTGCCGGTACACCGCGACGATGTTGGGGTGCTTGAGGGCGCCCGCGAACGCGAACTCGCGATCCAGCCGGGCCTGCTCGGCGGGGGAGCGGTGCGCCTCGTCGAGGACCTTCAGTGCCACGGGCACGTCGGGGGCGCTGCGGTGGTGGGCCAAATACACCCCGGCGTGCCCGCCGCGGCCGACCTCGCGCTCGATCAGGTAGCCGCCGTAGTCGCCGGCTGCGTTCATGACCTCAGATTAGGACGCGCACAGCTACCTCGCAGAAAACTGAGAGTAGCATGATCGAATTACAAAAAAGCGATGACATTTGGCTGGTGCGAGGTGAATAATCGACCGATTGCAGCAGCATTCCAGGGAGGCCGCCATGACAACTCTGTCCCATCGCAACCTGAGTTCCATCGGTGCCGTGCCCTTGACCCTGGCCGCCATTGCCGCCCTCGGTGTCGCACCCGTGGTGGCGCCCACCCTGGCCGCGACCGCCAAAACGGTGGTCGCCCAGACGACTCTGCTGGACACCGAGTCGTGGATCATGGGCGGCAGCGGGCTGCCGATCCCGCCGCCGAGCTACCTGGCTGCCGTCACCGATCGGTTCATTGACCCGGCGACGCCGAAGTTCGAGGGGCAGCCGACCTTCCCGGTGGACGCCGCCAACCCGCTGTTCACCCCGGAGGGTCTCTACCCGCTCACCGGCGTGAAGACGCTGCCGCTGGACACCTCGCTGGCCCAGGGCTCCACCATCCTGTACCAGAAGATCATGGAAGAGGTTGGCAAGGGCAATGACCTTGTCGTACTGGGGTATTCGCAGAGCGGTGTGATCAACGGGCTGGTCATGGACCAGCTGCTGGCCCTGCCCGAGGACGAGCGCCCGACCTCCGACGAGCTGTCCTTCGTGACGCTGGGCAGCCCGGCCAACCCCAACGGCGGCCTGTTGGCCCGCTTCGACGTCCCCGGGGTTCCGCTGAGCCTGCCAGCCCTCGGCGTCACGTTCAGCGGGGGTGCCCCGTCTGAGACGCCCTGGGAGACGGCCAATTACATCCAGGAATACGACGGCTTCGCTGACTTCCCGAAGTATCCGCTGAATTTCCTGGCCGACCTCAACGCCTTCTTGGGCATCATGTTCATTCACGGCACCTACCCGACGCTGACCGATGCCCAGCTGGCGACGGCCATCGAGCTGGACACCTCCGACGGCTACACCGGCAACAACCAGTACTTCATGATCCCCACCGAGGACCTGCCGTTGCTGGCGCTGTTGCGCGGCAACGCATTCGGCAACGCGTTTGCCGACCTGTTGCAGCCGGCCCTGCGGGTGCTGGTCAACCTCGGCTACGGCAACATCGAGCACGGCTGGGACCAGGGTCCGGCGGACATCTCCACGCCGTTCGGAGTGTTCCCCGACGTCAACCCGATGGACGTGCTCACCGCCCTGGTCAACGGCGCCGAGCAGGGTTGGAACGACTTCATCGCCGACCTGCAGAACATCGGGTCCGGCGGCGCCTCCGACCTGTTCGACTTCAGTGGCGGCCCCGCGGACTTCTCGCTGCCGAGCCTGACGGACATCGTCAACACCTTCAGCAGCGCCGCGGCGACCTTGTACGCGACGCTGCTGCCGACCGCCGACATCATCAATTCGCTGATCACCACGCTGCCGGCCTACTCCGCGAGCCTGTTCTTCAACGAACTGATGTCGGGAGATCTGCTGAACGCGATCGGGATGCCGCTGGCGGCCACCACCGGGTTGGTCACCATGGCCGGCGGGTTCGAGGTGGAGGTCCTGATGAACGCCTTCAGCTCGATCAGCGCCGACTTCTCCGACCTGTTCTCCTGATCGGGTAGGCACTGCTGGCCAGAGCCCGGGGTACTACGGCCCCTCGGAGCCGCCGTAGCCCGATAGTCTCATCGGCGTGACCGCATCCGACGGCAATACCGCCACCGAGTGGTCCCCGACCGGTTCGGTGACGGTGCGGGTACCGGGCAAGCTCAACCTCTACCTGGCCGTCGGTGACCGTCGAGATGACGGTTACCACGAGCTGACCACCGTGTTCCACGCGGTTTCGTTGGTCGACGAGGTGACCGTCCGCGACGCCGACGTGCTGTCGCTGCGGGTCAGCGGCGAGGGTGCCGATGTGCTGCCCACCGATGAGCGCAATCTGGCGTGGCAGGCCGCCGAGCTGATGGCCGAGTACGTGGGCCGGGCTCCGGACGTGGCGATCAGCATCGACAAGTCCATTCCGGTGGCCGGCGGCATGGCCGGTGGCAGCGCCGACGCCGCGGCGGTACTGGTCGGCATGAACGTGCTGTGGGAGCTCGGCGTGCCGCGCCGCGACCTGCACTCGCTGGCCGCCAAGCTGGGCAGCGACGTGCCGTTCGCGTTGCACGGCGGCACCGCGCTGGGCACCGGACGCGGCGAGGAGCTGGCGACGGTGCTCACCCGCGAGACCTTCCACTGGGTGCTGGCGTTCGCCGACCGGGGGCTGTCGACGCCGGCGGTCTTCGGTGAACTGGACCGGCTGCGCGACACCGGGCGCAAGCTGCCGGAGTCGGGTGAGCCCGAGCCGGTGCTGGCGGCGTTGGCCGCCGGTGATCCAGAGCGCCTGGCCGGATTGCTCGGCAATGACCTGCAGGCCGCGGCCGTCAGCCTCAACTCGGGCTTGCGTCGCACGTTGCGCGCCGGGGTAGAGGCAGGTGCCCTGGCCGGTGTGGTGTCCGGCTCCGGCCCGACGTGTGCGTTCCTGTGCTCCTCGGCGCAGTCGGCGGCCGACGTCGCCGTCGAACTGTCGGCGCTCGGCGCGGGGCGGGCGGTGCGGGTGGCCAGCGGCCCGGTCTATGGCGCTCGCGTGGTGCCGTCGTCGGTGAGCGGGGCCTGACCGAGCCGCCGATCCGCGGGTAGATTTGCCCGTGGATTAAGAGGAGTTTAAGATAGCCCGCGGTGACTATTCGCGGCCAGGACAACCCTGCCAGCCAGACGCTCTCCGATCTGGTGGGCCGCGCATTACGGTATCGAGATCTAACCGCCACCGAATTGTGTGCGTGTGCCTCTCGCGATGTGGTCTAAAGCAGGTGGAACATGAAATCTGAGCCCGTATGGAACGTACTGGTGCCGGCTAGGAGGCCGTCGTGAGCAGGTTTACCGACAACATGTTCCGCAGTGCCCGGGAGTCGTCGAAGGGCATGGTGACGGGTGAGCCGCACACGCCCGTCCGGCACACCTGGGCCGAGGTCCACGAACGCGCCCGGCGTATCGCCGGCGGGCTGGCCGCGGCCGGCGTAGGCCCGGGCGACGCGGTCGGGGTGCTGGCCGGCGCCCCGGTGGAAATCGCCCCCACCGCCCAGGGTGTGTGGATGCGCGCGGCGAGCCTGACCATGCTGCACCAGCCGACCCCGCGTACCGACCTGGCGGTGTGGGCCGAGGACACCATGACCGTCGTCGACATGATCGACGCCAAGGCCGTCATCATCTCCGACCCGTTCATGCCGGCAGCCCCGGTGCTGGAGGAGAAGGGCCTGAAGGTCGTCACGGTTGCTGACCTGCTGGCCGCCGAACCGATCGACCCGGAAGAAGCCGGTGAGGACGATCTGGCGCTGATGCAGCTGACGTCGGGATCGACCGGTTCGCCGAAGGCCGTGCAGATCACCCACCGCAACATCTACTCGAACGCCGAGGCGATGTTCATCAGCGCCGAGTACGACGTCGACAAGGACGTCATGGTCAGCTGGCTGCCGTGCTTCCACGACATGGGCATGATCGGGTTCCTCACCGTGCCGATGTATTTCGGTGCCGAGCTGGTCAAGATCACCCCGATGGACTTCCTGCGCGACACCCTGCTGTGGGCCAAGCTGATCGACAAGTACAAGGGCACCATGACCGCGGCCCCGAACTTCGCCTACGCGCTGTTCGCCAAGCGGCTGCGCAAGCAGGCCACGCCGGGGCAGTTCGACCTGTCCACGCTGCGGTTCGCGCTCTCGGGTGCAGAGCCGGTGGAGCCGGCCGACGTCGAGGACCTGATCGACGCCGGTAGGCCGTTCGGGCTGAACCCGACCGCCATCCTGCCGGCCTACGGTATGGCCGAGACGGTGCTGGCGGTGTCCTTCTCCAAGTGCAATGCGGGCCTGGTGGTCGACGAGATCGACGCCGACCTGCTGGCCGCGCTGCGCCAGGCGGTGCCGGCCACCAAGGGCAACACCCGCCGACTGGCCTCGCTGGGTCCGCTGTTGGAGGGCATCGAGATCCGGATCGTCGACGAGCACGGCAATTCGTTGCCGCCGCGTGGGGTCGGAGTGATCCAGCTGCGCGGTGAGCCGGTGACGCCGGGCTACCTGACCATGGCGGGCTTCCTGCCGGCGCAGGACGAGCACGGTTGGTATGACACCGGCGACCTGGGCTACCAGATGGAAGACGGTCACGTCGTGGTCTGCGGCCGCGTCAAGGACGTCATCATCATGGCGGGCCGCAACATCTACCCGACCGACATCGAGCGGGCCGCGGGCCGAGTCGAGGGCGTGCGCCCGGGCTGTGCGGTCGCGGTGCGCCTGGACGCCGGGCACTCCCGGGAGACGTTCGCGGTGGCGGTGGAATCCAACGCCTGGCAGGACCCGGTCGAGGTACGCCGCATCGAGCACCAGGTCGCCCATGAGGTGGTGACCGAGGTCGACATGCGGCCCCGCAACGTGGTGGTGCTCGGGCCGGGCAGCATCCCCAAGACTCCGTCGGGCAAGCTGCGCCGGGCCAACTCCGTCGCGCTGGTCACCTAGGCGTCCCCTTTCCCGCGAGGGAGCGTGTTTGTACGCGACACGCCGGGCTTTTGCGTACAAGCACGCACGCTCGCCGCGGAAAGCTGGGTCAGCCCCAGGCGTGGACGACGTTCTGGGCCGGTTCCAGGCCCAGCTCGATCAGCAACTCGGTGGCGTCGGCGGCCTGCTCGCAGATCGTCGGTAGCTCGTCGCGCTCGCGCGCACCGAACGCCTGCAGCACGTAGGCTGCTGGATCTTGGCGCCCCGGCGGTCGGCCGATCCCGAGGCGGACCCGCTGAAAGTCCTTGCTGCCCAAGACGGTCGCGATAGAGCGCAGGCCATTGTGGCCGCCCTCACCGCCGCCCTGCTTGAGCCGGATCCGGCCGAAGTCCAGATCGAGGTCGTCGTGAATCACCACGATGCCGCCGGTGGGGACCGAATAGAACTTGGCCAACGGCCCCACCTGGCGGCCCGATTCGTTCATGTAGCAGCGTGGCCGGGCCAGCACCACCGAGCGCCCGCTTAGGCGCCCGGTGGCCACGTCGGCACCCGATTTCTTGTGCAGCTTGAACGCCGACCCGATCCGCTCGGCGAGCAGGTCGACGACCATGAAGCCGACGTTGTGTCGGGTGCGTGCGTAGTTCGGGCCCGGGTTGCCCAGGCCGACCACCAGTATCGGTGGTGACTCGGCCACGCGGTGCTCGGCTTACTCGGACTCGGCGGCCGGGGCCTCGGCGGCTTCCTCGCCCGCCGCTTCGGTCTCGGCCGGCTCCTCGGCGCTCGGTGCCTCGATCACGTTGACCAGCAGCAGCTCGGGGTCGGAGATCAGGTTCACGCCCTTGGGCAGCTCGAGAGCGCCGGCGGTGAACTGGGTGCCGGCCTCGGCGCCTTCGATCGAGATGGTCAGCTGCTCGGGGATCGACAGTGCCTCGGCCTCGATCTCCACGGCGGTGGCGTCCTGGGTGACCAGGGTGCCGGAAGCGGCGTCGCCCTCGATGACGACGTTGACCTCGACGGTGACCTTCTCGCCGCGGCGCACGACCAGCAGGTCGGCGTGCTGGATGGTGCGACGGATCGGGTGGATCTCGAGAGCCTTGGTCAGCGCCAGCTGCTCCTTGCCCTCGATGTCGAGGGTGAGCACGGCGTTGGTACCGGAGTGGCGCAACACGGCCGCGAAGTCGTGGGCCGGGAGCTCCAGGTGCTGCGGCTCGGTGCCGTGGCCGTAGAGTACCGCGGGGACCCGGCCTGCGCGGCGGGCCCGGCGGGAGGCGCCCTTGCCGGTCTCGGTCCGCACCGAGACGGTCAGCTGGTTGGTGGTGGATGCGTTCTTAGCCATGGGGAACTCCTTGGTTGCTACGGCGTGCATGAGGCACGGCCAGATCGCGACAACCATCTAGGAGGTCCTCGTCGATAACGGCGGCCGAATGGTGGCCGCCCTCGCCGTGACGCCTGGTCAGGCTAGCGCATCGGCAGCTCAGAGCGGAAATTGAACCCCGGTGAGCTGCGCAGACAGCTCCCACAGTCCGGCGGCCGTGGAACCGCGCTTGGCCAGCAGGCTGCGGCCCACCGACCCGCTGCGGCCGACAATGCCGAAGCGCGGACCGATGAAGGTGTTCCCGGACAGGTCCTGCGACGCCGCATACAGGGTTTGGCGCGCCCCGAAGTCGGGGCTGGTGGCGAACAGGCCGTTGCCGAAGGTGCGCATCATCAGGTCGCCGATCCGGTTACCGGTCTGGCCCTGCAGGTTGGTGCTCGAATAGCCGGGATGGGCGGCCAACGCGCGAAGCGGTGAACCCGCCGCCACGAGCCGGCGTTGCAGTTCGCTGGTGAACAGCAGATTGGCCAGCTTGGCCTGACCGTAGGCGAGCCATGCCGAATACCGCCGCGACTCCCAGTTCAGGTCCTTGAGGCTGATGTAGCCCATCCGGTGCAGGGCCGACGACACCGTCACCACCCGGTCGGTGAGTTTGGGCAACAGCAGGTTGGTGAGCGCGAAATGACCCAGGTGATTGGTGCCGATCTGAGCCTCGAAGCCGTCGACGGTTTTGGCGTAGGGCACCGCCATGATGCCGGCGTTGTTGATCAGCACATCGACGCTCGTGGTCTCGTCGGCGAACCGCCGCACCGAGGACAGGTCCGCGAGATCCAGGGCACGAACCGTCACCCCACCTGTAGGGCCGGGCATGCCCGCCGCGGCGGCCTGGCCCTTGGCGGTGTTGCGGACCGCCAGGGTGACGGCGGCGCCGACCCGGGCCAATTCGCGCGCGGTCACGGCGCCCAAGCCGCTGTTGGCTCCGGTGACGATGACGGATCGGCCGGCGAACGACGGCAGATCGGTGGCAGACCAGGAGGCCATGGCTGACACTCTAACGAGGCGCCGGCAGCTGCGCCGGTATGCCGATCAGACTCGAGGAGCGACGTGAAGCCATGGACCACCCTCGGATTGATCGTCGTGATGCTGGCCGCGGTCGGTGGCTGCGGCAACCGGCAGCCGTCCGAACCCGCTAGCCCGGCGCCGGCACCGTCCGCCGATCAGGTCCGTCAGATCGCCAAGGAGGCCTACGTCTACGGCTTCCCGATGGTGGACTCCTACCGCATCCGGCACGCCTACTTCGTCGACAAATCGGGTCCGCAGTACAAGGGTGATTGGAATCAGACGCACAGCGCTGCAAGGGTTTACACGCCCGATGACACCACCGTGCAGACGCCGAACTCCGACACCCCCTACACCATGCTGGGCGCCGACCTGCGGGCCGAGCCGTTGGTGCTCACCGTGCCACCGATCGAGGCGCCTCGCTATTACTCGCTGCAGTTCATCGACGCCTACACCTACAACTTCGCCTACGTGGGCAGCCGGACCACCGGCAACAACGGCGGCAGGTACCTGCTGGCCGGGCCCGGCTGGACGGGCGACAAGCCCGACGGCGTCGACGAGGTGATTCGCGCCGAGACCGACTTCGCACAGGTCATCTACCGCACCCAGCTGTTCGACCCGGCCGACATCGACAACGTCAAGAAGATCCAGGCCGGTTACACCGTGGAGCCGCTGTCGGCCTACCTCAAGCAACCCGCGCCGAGCGCCCCGCCGGTGGATTTCATTGCGCCACTGACACCTGACGAGCAGAAGACGTCGCCGAGGTTCTTCGAGATCTTGAGCTTCCTGTTGAAGTACGCGCCGGTGTTGCCGGGGGAGCAGGACCTGCGGGCCCGGTTCGCCAGTCTCGGTATCGGCCCCGACGGCGCCTTCAACGCCGACGAACTCAGCGCCGAGAGTCGCGACGCCGTCCAGGCCGGGATGGCGCAGGCCTGGGCGGAACTCAACGCATTCAAGAAGGACAAGCTGGACACCGGTCAGGTGACCTCGGGACAGTTGTTCGGGACCCGGGAGTTCCTCGCCGGCAACTATCTCTACCGGATGGCCGGTGCGGTGCTCGGGATCTACGGCAACTCGCAAGAGGAGGCCATTTATCCGGTGGTGGCCGTGGATTCCGACGGCGCGCCGCTGAGTGGTGCCAACGGATACACGCTGCGGTTCGCGCCGGATGCACTGCCGCCGGTCAACTCGTTCTGGTCGCTGACCATGTACAAGATGCCCGAAAGCCTGCTGGTGGCCAACCCGATCGACCGATACCTGATCAACTCGCCGATGCTGCCGGATCTGACCCGCGATCCCGACGGCGGAATCACCGTCTACGTGCAGAGCCAGTCCCCGGGCGCGGGCAAGGAAGCCAACTGGCTGCCCGCACCCGAGGGGCCGTTCCAGATGATCCTGCGGCTGTACTGGCCCAAGGAAGCAGCGCTGGGCGGCATCTGGGCACCGCCGAAGGCGGTGAAGAACTAGGCCGGCCTAGTTGCAGTTGTTGGCGTGCACCCAACGGCCGTTGTAGCCCACGCAGGTGTTGATCGGCGGAGGCGGCGGGGGCGGCGGCGGAGGCACGTCTTCGGGCAGCGGCGCGTAGTAGGCCGGCGGCGGTACCGGGTCGGCGCATCCGCTGACATAGACCCGGCGACCCACACCGACGCAGCCTTGCGCGGTGGCGGTGCCGGCCGGCGTGAACACGACCACGGTCCCCGGCAGGCTGGTCAGGGCCAGTGCCGCGACGACCCAGATCCGGCGTGCCATCACTGGTCCAGCAGTGGGCGCTCGGGCTGGGGCAATCCGCAGCGGGCGCGGAAGTCAGCCAGCGGCTGGCGCAGCCCCAACAGGTCGGAGTGGGCCTGCGGGTTGTCGGCGAAGAAGCCGCGAACCGCCTCGGGCACTTCGTCATCGGGCCGGTTGTGCAGACCGGTGTAGAACTCGTTGACGTCCGGATGCGCGTAGAGGTAACCCGACGTCGAGGCGGCGACGCCGGTGGCAACGTTGGCCATGTCGGCGGCGGTGCAACCGGGCTGCGGGTCTGCCAGCGCGGTGGCCGGTGCCAGCAGGCCGGTCGCGACGGCGGCCACGCCGAGGCCGGCAAGGCTCAGTGAGGATAGGCGAACGAGGGACATCGCGGAACTCCCTTCAGGCGGGTGCGTCACTTTAACAAGACCCGAGTCCGGTGGGGGTCACTTCGCAGTGACGGTGAAGCCCTTCATGATCGCCTCGACATCGGTGGCATCCTTGGGCGCCTCTTCGGCCGGGGCGGTGACCGCCAGCTGCACCAGGTAACGCTGTTCGGCCGGTGCCGAACCGGTGGCGATCACCATCCGGAACCAGCTGTGCAGGCGCTGACCGTCCATGTCGTAGGTGCCCTGGACCATCGAGGACGGAAAACCTTGGTAGTCCTCGTTGGAGGCGTCCAGCAGTCGGAAGTTCGGTGAGAGCTGGGCGTCGACCACACCGTGCTTGATGGCCTCTTTCGAGTCGAATTTCCCGTTGAGCTTGACCACACTCAGAATCGCCCGGGGAAACTTCTCGCCCTTGCCGAGCACCAGAGTGGTGGCGGGCAGCATCGGGTTTTCTTTCTTCGTCCAGCCCGCCGGTGTCGGGATCGACACGGTCAGGTCGGTCGGTGCGTTGGGGGCCACCGCTTCGGCGGCCACTCCCTGGTCCTCGAGGTAGCGCCCCACGCTCACCGGGGCCTCCGGCTCCGAGGAAGTGGTGGGCGTGCTGCCGTTACCCCAAATCGAGTGATAGTCAGGGGTTTTGCTGCCGCACGCGGATGTCGTGCCGACCATCGCCGTGCACGCCAGGGCCACGGCCGCCAAGCGCAGCGAGGTCACAGGATCTCGCGGACCGCGTCAATCGGACGGGCCAACCGGGTGCCGTTACCGGTGACGACGAACGGCCGCTGGATCAGGATCGGGTTCGCAGCCATCGCGTCGAGCAGTTCGTCGTCGGACGCGCCGGACAGGTTCAGCTCGGCGTACACCGCCTCGCCGGTGCGCACCGCGTCGCGCACACCGATGCCGGCGGCGCTGATCATCTCCGCCAGCTCCGCACGCGACGGCGGGGTCTTCAGGTACTCCACGACCGTCGGCTCGATACCGTTCTCGCGCAGCAGATCCAGCGTCTTGCGCGAAGTCGAGCAGCGCGGGTTGTGATAGACCACCCCGTCAGTCATGTCAGGCGTCTCCGTCGAAAAGTCCGGTGACCGAGCCGTTTTCGAATACCGCCCGGATGGTGCTGGCCAGCAGCGGAGCGATCGACAGCACGGTCAGCGCCGGGAACTGCTTGTCCTCGGTGATCGGCAGGGTGTTGGTGACGATCACCTCGCTGGCGCCGCAGGCCGCCAACCGCTCGGATGCCGGGCTGGACAGCACGCCGTGGGTGGCGGCGATCACCACATCGACTGCCCCCGCTTCGCGCAGCAGGCCGACCGCCCCGGCGATGGTGCCGCCGGTGTCGATCATGTCGTCGGTGATCACACAGGTCTTGCCGGCGACCTCGCCGACCACCCGGTTGGCTTTGACCTGGTTGGGCACCCGCGGATCACGAGTCTTGTGGATGAAGGCCAGCGGCACGCCGCCCAGCGAGTCCGCCCACTTCTCGGCGACCCGCACCCGGCCGGAGTCGGGGGAGACCACCACGACGTCCTTGCCGTTGTTGAGGTAATTGTCCCGGATGTAGCCACACAGCAGCGGCTGGGCGCGCATGTGGTCGACCGGGCCGTCGAAGAAGCCCTGGATCTGGTCGGTGTGCAGGTCCACCGTGACGATCCGGTCGGCGCCGGCCGTCTTGAGCAGGTCGGCGACCAGGCGGGCCGAAATCGGTTCGCGGCCGCGATGCTTCTTGTCCTGGCGGGCATACGGGTAGAACGGCAGGATCGCGGTGATCCGCTTGGCGCTGCCCCGCTTGAGCGCGTCGATCATGATCAGCTGTTCCATCAGGTGCTGATTCAGCGGCGCGGGGTGCGACTGCAGAACGAAGGCGTCGCAGCCGCGCACGGACTCGTCGAAACGCACGAAGATCTCGCCGTTGGCAAAGTCCCGGGCGGTCTGCGCGGTGACCGGTACGTCCAGTTCTTTGGCGACCTGATCAGCCAGCTCCGGGTGCGCACGACCAGCGAAGAGCATCAGGTTCTTGCGATTGTCTGTCCAGTCGTGGCTCACGTGCTGCCCCCGCCGTAGGAGATTGTGGATTTCGGTCGAGTTAACTCGGGCCTTATGGTACGTAGCCCGGTGCGCGATTTCGCCTCGGGCTGCCTCAACGCGATCAAGCTCACGATGACAGGTCGGGTGGAGTCTGGCCGGGTTCTTCGGCACTGTTCGCTGTGTCGGCCGCCGCGGCGGCCTGGCTGCCGGGCCGCTTGCGCTGCACCCAGTTCTCGATGTTGCGCTGCGGGCCGGCTGAGACCGCCAGTGCGCCCGGCGGCACATCATGGCGCACCACGGTCCCGGCGCCGGTGTAGGCGCCGTCGCCGATGGTGACCGGCGCGACGAACATGGTGTCCGAACCGGTGCGCACGTGCGAGCCGACTGTGGTCCGTCGTTTGGTCTGGCCGTCGTAGTTGACGAAGACGCTGGAGGCGCCGATGTTGCTGTGGTCGCCGATGTCGGCATCACCGACGTAGGTCAGGTGCGGAACCTTGGTCCCGGTGCCGATGGTCGAGTTCTTGGTCTCGACGAACGCGCCCAGCTTGCCGTCGGCGCCCAGCACGGAGCCGGGACGCAGGTAGGTGAACGGGCCGACCGTCGCACCGTCGCCGATCGATGACGAGGTGGCGTGGCTGCGGATCACGGACGCACCGTCGCCCACGGTGACATCGGTCAGGGTGGTGTCGGGGCCGATCGTGCAGTGCGCCCCGACGGCGGTGCGGCCGAGCAGCTGGGTTCCGGGGGCGACCGTCGTGTCGCGTCCGATGGTCACGTCCACGTCGATCCAGGTGGTGGTGGGGTCGACGATGGTGACGCCGGCCCGCTGATGGGTGGCCACCAGGCGGCGGTTGAGCTCGCCCGCCAGCGCGGACAGCTGCACCCGGTCGTTGACGCCGGCCACCAACGCCGCGTCGTCGACATGGCGGGCGTGCACCACTTGGCCGTCGCCGCGGACGATGCCGATCACGTCGGTGAGGTACAGCTCGTGCTGGGCGTTGTCCGAGCCCAGCCGGCCCAGCGCGGAACGCAACGCGGCGATGTCGAAGGCGTACACCCCGGCATTGACCTCGCGGATCTCACGCTGCGATTCGGTGGCGTCGGCCTGCTCGACGATCGCGGTGACCTCGCCGTCCTGGGTGTGCAGGATGCGGCCGTAGCCGGTGGGGTCGGCCAGCGTGGTGGTCAGCACGGTGACCGCGGCCGGGGCGACGCGGTGGGTGTCGATCAGCGCCTGCAGCGTGGCGGTGTCCAGCAGCGGAATGTCGCCGGAGGTGACGACGACGGTGCCGGTGAAGTCGTCGGGCAGGGCTGCCAGGCCGCACAGCACCGCATGCCCGGTGCCGAGCTGCTGGTCCTGCAGGGCGATGTCGATGGGAAAGTCCAGGGCTTGCGCCAGCTCGGCGACCGGCCCGGTGATGCGTTCGTGCGCGTGGCCCAACACCACCACCAGGTGACGGGGTCCGACGCCGGCGGCCGCCTGCAGGCAGTGCGCCAGCATGCTGCGCCCGCCCAGCTCATGCAGCACTTTGGGGGTGTCGGAGACCATCCGGGTGCCGGCTCCAGCCGCCAAGACGATGACGGCGTCCTGGCCTGCCTCCTGGGGCGACTGTGCGTGTTTGTGCGTCGACACGCCGCCTAGCCTGTCATTCTGCGCACGTTCGCGGCAAAGGGGTGGGGCAATTCCGTGAGCTCCGTCGCCAGGACTCGAACCTGAACTATCTGAACCAAAATCAGAGGTGCTGCCGATTACACCACGACGGATCGGTGTTCCGCAGTGACTTTAGTCCGACGACGGCGAGGGCCGCCCGCGGCCCGAGTAAGAAGTCGGACAATCCGGTCTCGTCCCACGGACTACCCTGGTCGCGTGGCTGGTCTGGACAAGGACGGCCGGGCGCCGCGAGCCCGGATGACAGGTAGCGAGCGTCGTCACCAACTGATCGATGTCGCCCGCTCGCTATTCGCCGAACGCGGGTATGAGGGCACCTCCATCGAGGAGATAGCGCAGCGCGCCAACGTGTCCAAGCCCGTGGTCTACGAACACTTCGGCGGCAAAGAGGGGCTCTACGCCGTGGTGGTCGACCGTGAGATGTCGGCGTTGCTGGACGGCATCACCACGTCGTTGACCAAGGCGACCAACAACCAGTCCCGACTGCGAGTGGAGCGCGTCGCGCTGGCCTTGCTGACCTACGTCGACGAGCACACCGACGGATTCCGCATCCTGATCCGCGACTCTCCGGCGTCGATCAGTTCCGGCACCTACTCGACCCTGCTCAACGACGCGATCGGCCAAGTGTCGTCGATCTTGGCCGGCGACTTCGCCAAGCGCGGCCTGGACCCCGAGACCGCGCCGCTGTACGCCCAGGCGCTGGTCGGTTCGGTGTCGATGACGGCCCAATGGTGGCTCGACGTACGCGAGCCCAAGAAGGAAGTGGTGGCCGCGCACCTGGTCAACCTTTGCTGGAACGGACTGACTCACCTCGAGTCCGATCCGACCCTGCACGACGAATAGGGCATGTACCGCAACGCAAATCGGCGCACCGCACCGCACCGCCTAGAATTGCCCGCATCATGACCGCACCGGGGTACCAGACTGTCCAAAACCCGATTGCGGGGCTCGTAGACCTGGCGTTGACCGCGCCGGCCTTCACCGAACTGATCGAGCGTGCGGGCGACCCGCCCGCCGAACTCGCGCTGGTCGGTCCGGTCGGTGCGCGGCCGTTCACGGCTGCCGCCCTGGCCCGCAACGGCCCGCTGCTGGTGGTCACCGCCACCGGCCACGAGGCCGACGACCTGACCGCAGAACTGCGTGGTGTCTACGGCGACGCGGTGGCACTGTTCCCGTCTTGGGAGACGCTTCCGCATGAGCGGCTCTCGCCCGGGGTCGATACCGTCGGCGCCCGCCTGCTGTTGCTGCGCCGGCTGTCTGCGCCCGACGACGCCCGGCTGGGGCCGCCGTTGCGCGTGGTGGTGACCGCGGCCCGGTCGCTGCTGCAGCCGATGACCAGCCAACTGGACGCGATCGAGCCGGTCATGCTGGCCGTCGGGGACGAGGTCCCGTTCGAGGAGGTGATCTCTCGGCTGGTCGGGCTGGCCTACTCGCGAGTGGACCTGGTGGGCAAGCGCGGCGAGTTCGCGGTCCGCGGCGGCATCCTCGACCTGTTCCCGCCGACCGCCGAACATCCGGTGCGCATCGAGTTCTGGGGTGACGAGGTCACCGAGATCCGGCCGTTCTCGGTGGCCGATCAACGCTCCATCCCCGAGGTCGAGGTCGGCACCGTGGTCGCGGTGCCGTGTCGGGAGTTGCTGCTCACCGACGACGTGCGGGCGCGCGCGGCCGAGCTGGCGCGCGATCAGCCACAGACCGACAACGCCGTCTCGGGCACCGTCGGCGACATGCTGGCCAAGCTGGCTGAGGGCATCCCGGTCGACGGCATGGAGGCGCTGAGTCCGGTGCTGCGGCCTGGCCCGCAGGCACTGCTGACCGATCAGCTGCGCCCAGGCACCCCGGTGCTGGTCTGCGATCCGGAGAAGGTCCGGGCCCGCGCCGCCGACCTGATCAAGACCGGACGCGAATTCCTGGAGGCGTCCTGGTCGGTCGCCGCGATCGGCGGCGAGGCACCGATCGACATCGAACAGCTCGGTGGGTCGGGATTCCGGGAGTTCGCGCAGGTGCGCCAGGCGGCGCTCGACACCGCCCATCCGTGGTGGACGCTGAGCCAGTTGCCCGACCCGGAGGCGACCGAACTCGACGTCCGTCCGTCGCCGTCGGCCCGCGGCCGGCAGCGCGACATCGACGAGATCTTCGCCATGCTGCGGGCGCACATCGCGACCGGGGGTCGTGCGGCGGTCGTCGCGCCGGGTGTCGGTACAGCACGCCGGATCGTGGAGCAGCTGGCCGAATCCGATACTGCGGCAACGTTGTTGGACTCCGGTGCCGCGCCGCAGCCCGGGGCGGTCGGGGTGCTGAAGGGCCCGCTGCACGAGGGTCTGGTGATTCCGGGCGCCGACCTGGTTGTGGTGACCGAGGCCGACCTGACCGGCAACCGGGTCAGCGGTCCGGAAGGCAAGCGGCTGGCGGCCAAGCGCCGCAACGCCGTCGACCCGCTGGCGCTGACCGCCGGCGACCTGGTGGTGCACGACCAGCACGGCATCGGCAAATTCGTGGAGATGACCGAGCGCACCGTCGGTGGGGCGCGGCGCGAATACCTGGTGCTGGAGTACGCCTCGGGCAAGCGCGGCGCGAACGGCACCGACAAGCTCTACGTGCCGATGGACTCCCTCGACCAGCTGTCCCGCTACGTCGGTGGCCAGGCCCCGGCGCTGAGCAGGCTCGGTGGCAGCGACTGGAGCCAGACCAAGACCAAGGCCCGCAAGGCGGTCAGAGAGATCGCCGACGAACTGGTCGCGCTCTACGCCAAACGACAGGCCGCGCCGGGCCACGCGTTCGCCCCGGACAGTCCGTGGCAGGCCGAGATGGAGGACGCGTTCGGCTTCACCGAGACCATGGACCAGCTCACCGCGATCAGCGAGGTCAAGGCCGACATGGAGAAGCCGGTCCCGATGGACCGGGTGATCTGCGGCGACGTCGGCTACGGCAAGACCGAGATCGCGGTGCGCGCGGCGTTCAAG
Organism: Mycobacterium sp. SMC-14; assembly: GCF_046250075.1. Taxonomy (NCBI): domain Bacteria; kingdom Bacillati; phylum Actinomycetota; class Actinomycetes; order Mycobacteriales; family Mycobacteriaceae; genus Mycobacterium; species Mycobacterium sp. SMC-14. Next base: position 1,076,190 of record NZ_CP176429.1, read on the forward strand.
GCCGTCCAGGACGGCAAGCAGGTCGCGGTGCTGGTGCCCACCACGCTGCTGGCGGACCAGCACCTGCAGACGTTCAGCACCCGGATGGCCGGCTTCCCGGTCACCGTCAAAGGACTGTCGCGGTTCACCGACGCCCAAGAGTCCAAGGCGACCGTCAACGGCCTCGCCGACGGCTCGGTGGACGTGGTGATCGGCACCCACCGGCTGCTGCAGACCGGGGTGCGCTGGAAGGACCTCGGCCTGGTGATCGTCGACGAGGAACAGCGGTTCGGTGTCGAGCACAAGGAGCACATCAAGGCCCTGCGCACCCACGTCGACGTGCTCACCATGAGTGCCACGCCGATCCCGCGGACCCTGGAGATGAGCCTGGCCGGCATCCGGGAGATGTCGACGATCCTGACCCCGCCCGAAGACCGCTATCCGGTGCTGACCTATGTCGGCGGCCACGACGACAAGCAGGTCGCGGCCGCGCTGCGCCGGGAGCTGCTGCGTGACGGCCAGGTGTTCTACGTGCACAACCGGGTCAGCTCCATCGACGCGGCCGCCGCCCGGGTGCGCGGCCTGGTGCCCGAGGCCAGGGTGGTCGTCGCGCACGGCCAGATGCCCGAAGAGATGCTGGAAACCACGGTGCAGGGCTTCTGGAACCGGGAATACGACATCCTGGTGTGCACCACCATCATCGAGACCGGCCTGGACATCTCCAACGCCAACACGCTGATCGTCGAGCGTGCCGACACCTTCGGGCTCTCGCAGCTGCATCAGCTGCGCGGCCGGGTGGGACGTAGCCGAGAGCGCGGCTACGCGTACTTCCTCTACCCGAAGGAGAGCCCGCTGACCGAGACCGCCCACGACCGGCTGGCCACCATCGCCCAGAACAACGAGTTGGGCGCCGGGATGGCGGTGGCGATGAAGGACCTGGAGATTCGCGGCGCCGGCAACGTGCTGGGGGTGGAGCAGTCCGGGCACGTCGCCGGGGTGGGCTTCGACCTGTACGTGCGGCTGGTCGGCGAGGCGGTCGAGGCGTATCGGGCGGCGTTCAACGGCGAGACGGTCACCACCGAAGAGGTCAAGGACGTCCGGATCGACCTGCCGGTCGACGCCCACCTGCCGCCGGAGTACATCAACTCGGACCGGTTGCGGCTGGAGGCCTACCGACGGTTGGCCGCCGCTCCCGGCGACGACGAGATCGCCGCGGTCATCGAGGAACTGACCGACCGCTACGGGCCGCTGCCCGAGCCCGCCGGCCGGCTGGTGGCGGTGGCCCGGCTGCGGCTGCTGTGCCGGGCAGCCGGGATCACCGAGGTCTCGGCGGCGTCGGCGACAACGCTGCGGCTGGCCCCGATGACCCTGCCGGACTCCGCCCAGTTGCGACTCAAGCGGATGCATCCGTCGGCCAGTTACCGCGCGACCACCGCCACCATCCAGGTCCCGATCCCGCGTGCCGGCGGTGCCGGCGCGCCGGTCGGGGCGCCGCGCATCCGTGACGTCGAACTGGTGCAGATGGTGGCCGATCTGATTTCGGCACTGGACGGCAAGCCGCAGGGTCTCATCGACGTCACCGGCACGACGCCCGCAGTACGGTAGCCACGATGACCGTTGTCCTGGTCGACCCCCGCCGGCCCTCGCTTGTCCCGGTCGAAGCCCTCGCGCTGCTCGCCGGTGAGATCGTCTACACCGAGGAATTGCCGATCGTGGTGCCCTGGTCGTTGCCGGCCGCGCGATCGGTGCTCTCGGGCGTCGAAGCCCCGGTGTTGCTTTCTTCGGACCGCAACCATCCCGACGTGGTTGCTCGCCTGGCGGCCGGCGAAACGCTGATCGCGGCGCCGGATGCGCCGCCGGGGGAGCGGCTGATCGACGCGGTCGCGATCATGGACCGGTTGCGCACCACCGGGCCCTGGGAGAGCGAGCAGACCCACGACTCGCTGCGCCGGTTTCTGCTCGAGGAGACCTACGAACTGTTCGACGCGGTCCGCAGCGGCGACGCCGACGAGTTGTGTGCGGAGCTCGGCGATGTGCTCCTGCAGGTGCTGTTCCACGCCCGTATCGCCGAGGACGCACTGGAGCGCCCGTTTTCCATCGACGACGTCGCGGATTCGCTGCTGCGCAAGCTGGTCAATCGGGCGCCGGCGGTGCTGGCCGGCGAGGAGATCTCGCTGGCCGATCAGGTGGCGCAGTGGGAGCAACGCAAGTCGCTGGAGAAGAAGTCCAGAGACTCGATCATGGACGACTTGCCGACCGCTCAACCGGCATTAGCGCTGGCGCAGAAAGTGCTGCAACGGCTCGCCCGCGCCGGCGTGCCCGCCGACCTGATCCCCGAGACGGTCACCCACGTCACGGTCGCCGCTGATATCGATGCGGAGAACCACTTGCGCGCAGCGGTTTTGGAGCTCATGGACACGGTCCGTGTGGTGGAGAAGGCGATCATCGGGGAGTCCACCGAAGAGCAGTGGCGCGCCCACTGGCCCCAGCCCTAGCGCTTATCGCAGCCGATCAGTTCGGGTTCTCGCCCCAGCTGCCCGGCAGCATCGGCATCCGCGGCTCGGTGTCGAGCCCGTCACCGGTCAGCACAGCGATTCCGGAGGCCTGACGGCTGGTTCCGGTCGCGGTACCGGCGAAGCCCAGCGGGCCGGCACCGGAATCCGAGGCGCTTGCCGCGCCCGGGGGCCCATCCCACTCCGGCGTCACGTCGATGTTCATGTCCATGTATTCGTCGCCGAATCCGCGCTGCTTGGCGCGCTGCCGCTGCCGGCGCTTGGCGGCCAGCGCCTGCGCCGTGGCCTCACCGGGGGCGCCCTGGCTCTCCGACGCCTCTTCGTCGGCACTGCGGGAACGCCGCGCACCGCTGGAGCTGCGCGCCGAGGAGGAGACACTGCTCACCAGATACAGGCAGGAGGTGGGCCCGAATCCGACGCCCGGTCCACCACCCGCGCCGCCGCCGGCCGGCATGCCGGCACCCGCGGTGGCAGGAGCGGTGGGGCCCGCCGAGGAGATCGGGTCTGCGCAGGCGCACGCTTCGGCTCCCGCGGGCACCGGGGCGCCCGCGGCGACCGGCGCGCCGACGCTCCCGCCCACCGGCATCGGCGGGGTCGGCTCGACGGTCTGGTCCAGCCCGACTGCACCGATCGCGCCCAGCGCACCGAGCCCGGCCGCCGCGGCCAGCGCCGGGGCCGCTGCCATCACGATCGGGATCGCCATCATTACTGCAATCTGGCCCATCGGCCACAACAGCATCAACGTGTGAAAGGTGAACCAGCCCAGGGCCCCGGCCAGAATCGGGGACATCCCCGGGATCTGCACCAGCATCTGGGTGACTGCGCTGGCAAACGGAAACGCCTCGATCGGATATCCGTCGACGCCCAACTGCGCCCACAACCACTTGGCGATCGGGTCGGCAAAGCCCATGTTGAACTGCGTGATCAGGTCCTTGAGCTGCTGTTCCCAGCTGGGGGCGGCAGCGGCCTCGGCAGCCCCGGGGGCCACGATCGGCGGTGCGGGCGTCGCTGCCGGAACCGAGGCCAGCGCCGCGCCCGCGATGCCCTGGTAGACGGTCATCATCTCGGCGGCCTGGACCCACATCCGGGCGTAGTCGGCTTCGTTCAGCGCGATCGGGACGGTGTTGATGCCGAAGAAGTTCGTCGCCAGCAGCGTCGCGTGCACGGCATGGTTGGCGGCCAGTTCGGCCAGGGTGGGCATGCCGGCCAGTGCGGTGGTGTAGGCCGCGGCCGCGGTCTGGTGCAGACCGGCGGCGGCGATGCTCTTGGCGGCGCTGTCAGCCAGCCAGCTCAGATACGGGGCGTGTGCGGCTGCGTACTGCTGGGCGCTGGGGCCCTGCCACGTACCGGCCACTCCAGCCAGTACCGCGTCGAGCTCGGCCGCCACTTCGGCGTATTCGGCGCTCATCACCGAGTACGCCGTCGCCGACTCCAGCAGCGGACCGGGTCCGGGCCCGGCGCTCAGCAGCGCTGAGTGCACCTCTGGCGGCGACGCCAGCCAAACCGGTGCGGTCATCGAAGTCCTCTTCCCCCGAAGATGTGTGACGTTGTTCAGACACTCATTAGTCGCGTCGCGGCCCGGTTTGGTTCCATCCTGGCGAACCTTTGTGTCCGGGCGCCTAATGAGCGACTATGGCGACATGCGGTGCGAGGTAGTGCGCGAGACCCTGTCGTCGCTGCTCGACGGCGAGCAGCAGGAACTACCGGCGCAGCAGGTCGATGCGCACTTGGCATCATGCCGCGGCTGCCGGCGCTGGCTGGTCGGCGCTGCCGCCCAGGCCCGCCGGCTGACCGACATCAACGGCGACACCGAGAGTGACTACGCGGCCGGGAAAGGCCCTGACCTGGCCGCCCAGATCCTGGCGGCCGCCGGGGTGACATCGATCACCGCCGAGGACGCCGACGACAGCCTCTGGTCCCGGTGGGGATTTCGACGGCCCGCGCTGGTTGCCGTCGGCGTGCTGCAGGTGGCGATGGCGGCGGTACAGATCGCCGGCGTCGACTTCGGCATGGTGTCGGCACATGGCCACGGGCACCCTGCGGCCACCGGCGCGCATTTGCTGCATGAATCCACGGCGTGGCTGTTGGCGCTCGGTGGAGCGATGATCGCAGCGGGTATCTGGCCGGCCGTGGCGGCCGGGGTTGCCGCGATTACCGGGGTATATGCGGTGGCACTGGGTGGTTACGTGGCTGTCGACGCCTACCACGGTCAGGTGACGGCGGCGCGGGTCGCCAGCCACCTGCCGGTGCTGATCGGCTTGGCGTTCGCTTTGCTGGTGGCGCGTCAACGCATGGGCGGCGCAGGCCCGCGCCCAGCCCGGTGGGACGCCGACGGCGCCGCTGACGGGGCCGCTCCGGGGGCGGCCGTCAGTCGCGGTCGCCGTCGCCATCTGCGGTCGGTCAACCGCTCCGAGGGCTCTACGACCATGCGTCGTAATAGCGCCGCGACCGCGGGTCTAAGGTGGGTGTTCATGGCGGGAGCTGACCGAGTGGACGACGATGCTGTCACCGCTCTCGCCGTTGCCGCCGCCGCCGGTGATGCCCGCGCGTTGGAGGCCTTCATCAAGGCCACTCAGCACGATGTCTGGCGATTCGTGGCCTACCTTTTCGACGGTGTCAGCGCTGATGACCTGACTCAGGAGACCTTCCTGCGCGCCATCGGCGCGATCCCGCGTTTCGCCGGCCGTTCCAGTGCCCGGACCTGGCTGCTGGCCATCGCGCGGCGAGTGGTGGCCGACCACATTCGGTACCTCAAGTCGCGTCCGCGTACCGCCCCGGGCGCCGACCCCGAGCTGCTGCTCGACCGCGACCGGCCGTCCCGTGGTTTCGAGGACGTCGTCGAGGTGACTGCGTTGATCGCCGGCCTGTCGACCGATCAGCGCGAGGCACTGTTGCTGACCCAACTGTTCGGGCTGTCCTACTCCGACGCCGCCGCGGTCTGTGGTTGTCCGGTGGGCACCATTCGATCCCGGGTCGCGCGCGCACGTGATGCGCTGCTGGCCGATCCGGAACGCGGTGAGCTGACCGGTTAGCCGGCGGGCTAGCGAGGCTCGACGAAGGAGAGTCGAAGCTGGAACCAGCCGCATAGACTCGTCTGAGTTCGCGCTGGCAGAGCCGGTTTTTGCGACGAGCGCGGGCGGTGTGGGCGACCGGTGGCGTCTCGCCCGTCGACTAGTCATGGAACGATGGACGCAAAACCATAGCTTCGAGGTTGGGGAGAGCGGTGTCGGCGCTACGTTGGCTGCGGACGGCCGCCGTCGTCGGCGCGACGGCTGTTCTGCTGGCGTCCAGTTGCAGCTGGCAGCTCGGCAATCCCATCCCGCAGGGCGTGCCGCCGCCACCCGGCGATCCGGTCCCGCCGGTCAGTACGGACGTCGCCTCGGGCCGGCCGGCCGACCAGCTCTATCACTGGGCCGCTGAACGGGCACCGATGCTCGGCATCCCGATCACCGCGCTGGAGGCCTACGCCTACGCCGCGCGGGTCGCGGAGGTGGAGAACCCCAACTGTCATCTGGGTTGGACCACCTTGGCCGGCATCGGCCAGATCGAGAGTCATCACGGTCACTACAACAACGCCACGGTGGCGCGCAACGGCGACGTGCGGCCCAAGATCCGCGGGGTCCGGCTCGACGGCTCCGGAGGAAATCTCCACATCGTCGAGGACGTGCAGCCGGATCTGGCCGACGACGACGGTGTGGTCCGCGCGATGGGCCCGATGCAGTTCATTCCGGAGACCTGGCGGCTCTACGGCGTCGACGCCAACAACGACGGCGTCGTCAGCCCCGACAACATCGACGACGCCGCCCTGTCGGCGGCCGGCTATCTGTGCTGGCGCGGCAAGGACCTGGCCACCCCCAAGGGCTGGATGACGGCGTTGATGGCCTACAACGAGTCGGAGATCTACGCCCGCGCCGTCCGGGATTGGGCCGCCGCGTACGCGGCCGGTCGCCCGCTGTGAGGTGTCTGGTACGGGATAGGCTCCCAGCAGGCCCCCGATAGGACAAGAAGGCCAGCCCCATCACGTTCAAGGAGAAGTCAGTGCCCATCATCCAGCAGGTCGGTGCCCGCGAGATCCTCGATTCCCGCGGCAACCCCACGGTCGAGGTCGAGATCGCGCTGGAAGACGGCACGTTCGCCCGGGCCGCGGTGCCCTCGGGCGCGTCCACCGGCGAGCACGAGGCCGTGGAACTCCGCGACGGTGGTGCTCGCTACGGCGGCAAGGGTGTGCAGAAGGCGGTCACCGCGGTACTGGACCAGATCGCGCCGGCGGTCATCGGGATCAGCGCTGACGACCAGCGACTGGTGGACCAGGCGCTGGTGGACCTCGACGGCACCCCGGACAAGTCCCGGCTGGGCGCCAACGCCATGCTCGGGGTGTCGCTGGCGGTGGCCAAGGCCGCTGCCGACTCCGCGGCGCTGCCGCTGTACCGCTACCTGGGTGGTCCCAACGCCCACATCCTGCCGGTGCCGATGATGAACATCCTCAACGGCGGCGCCCACGCCGACACCGGTGTCGACGTCCAGGAATTCATGGTCGCCCCGATCGGCGCCCCCAACTTCGCCGAGGCGCTGCGCTGGGGTACCGAGGTCTACCACTCGCTGAAGGCAGTGCTCAAGAAGCAGGGTCTGTCCACCGGGCTCGGTGACGAGGGCGGCTTCGCCCCCGACGTGGCCGGCACCACCGCCGCGCTGGACCTGATCAGCACCGCGATCGAGGCCACCGGGCTGAAGCTGGGTACCGACGTGGCGCTGGCCCTCGACGTCGCGGCCACCGAGTTCTACACCGAGGGCAGCGGCTACGCGTTCGAGAAGCAGAACCGCACCGCGGCCCAGCTGGCCGAGTTCTACGCCAAGCTGCTCGACAGCTACCCGCTGGTGTCCATCGAAGACCCGCTGTCCGAGGACGACTGGGACGGCTGGGTGGCGCTGACCTCGGCGATCGGCGACCGGGTGCAGCTCGTCGGCGACGACCTGTTCGTCACCAACCCCGAACGGCTCGAGGAGGGCATCGAGCGGGGCGCGGCGAATGCGCTGCTGGTCAAGGTCAACCAGATCGGCACGCTGACCGAAACCCTGGACGCGGTCACCCTGGCCCACCACAGCGGTTACCGCACCATGATGAGCCACCGCAGCGGCGAGACCGAGGACACCACCATCGCCGACTTGGCGGTGGCCGTCAGCAGCGGTCAGATCAAGACCGGTGCCCCGGCCCGTAGCGAGCGGGTGGCCAAGTACAACCAGCTGCTGCGGATCGAGGAGGAACTCGGCGACGCGGCCCGTTACGCCGGCGAGCTGGCCTTCCCCCGCTACGCGCCGGAGAGCAAGTAGCCGCCAGGGGCCGATGCCATGACCGATCCGAAACGGCCTGACGCCAAGCGGCGTGCCGCGACGTCGCGGCCGGGACGGGGCGGGGAGAACGGGCGTGCGCATCCGCGCCGGTCGGCGGCGGTGCGCCGCGGGACGGGCGCCTCGCGCAACCCGCTGCCGTCACCGGCCGGAGCGGTCAAACGGGCCATTGCGGCGGCGACCGAGCAGAGCTCGGAGCTGCGGGTCGGTTTCACCGCCCGGCGGGCGGTCATCCTGGCAGCCGTGATGTGCGTGCTCACACTGACCGTCGCCGGACCGGTCCGTACGTTCTTCGCCCAGCATGCGGAGATGAAACAACAGTCCCAATTGGAGACCACCCTGCACCGCCAGATCACCGACCTGCAGCAACAGAAGTCCAACTTGGACGACCCCGCGCACATCCGGGCGCAGGCCCGCCAGCGGCTCGGCTTCGTCATGCCCGGCGAGATTCCGTATCAGGTCCAGCTGCCTGGGATGGCTGAGGTGCCGGGCGAGCCGGGCGCCGAACCGCTGGCCGCCCCCAGCGGCGATCCCTGGTACACCGCGCTGTGGCACACCATCGCCGACGCGCCGCACCCCCCGCCGGCGCCGCCAAGTCCCCCGGGGCTGCCCGGTCCGCCCGCACCGGTGGTGCCCGTTGGTTGATCCCGCCGACCTGGACGCGGTGGGCCGGCAATTGGGCCGAGAGCCTCGCGGCGTCCTGGAGATCTCCTATCGGTGTCCCAATGGCGAACCCGCCGTGGTCAAGACGTCCCCGAAGCTGCCGGACGGAACACCGTTTCCCACCCTGTACTACCTGACGCACCCGGCGCTGACCGCCGCGGCCAGCCGGTTGGAATCGTCGGGCCTGATGGCCGATATGACCGAGCGGCTGCAGCACGATCCCGAACTCGCCGCCGGCTACCGGGTGGCTCACGAGTCCTATCTCGCCGAGCGGGACGCGATCGAATCGTTGGGAACCACGTTCACCGGCGGGGGCATGCCCGACCGGGTGAAATGCCTGCACGTGCTGATGGCGCATTCCCTGGCCAAGGGGCGCGGCGTCAACCCGTTCGGTGACGAGGCGCTGGCCATCCTGGCCGCCGAGCCGGCGATGGCCGGGGTCCTGGCACCGGAGCAGTGGCTGTGACCCGCCTGGCCGGAATCGACTGCGGCACCAACTCGATTCGCCTGTTGATCGCCGAGCCGATCGATGGCCGACTGCGCGACATCCACCGCGAGATGCGCATCGTCCGCTTGGGTGAGGGCGTCGACGCCACCGGGCAGTTTGCCCCCGAGGCGATCGAGCGCACCCGCGCGGCGTTGGCCGACTACGCCGATTTGCTGGTGGCCCAGGGTGTTTCACGAGTGCGGATGGTGGCGACCTCGGCCACCCGCGACGCGGCTAACCGTGACGTGTTCTTCGACATGACGGCGCAGGTGCTGGGACGCGCCGTTGCGGGGGCTATCGCCGAGGTGATCACCGGGCAAGAGGAAGCGGAGCTGTCCTTCCGTGGCGCGGTGGGTGAATTGGACAGTGCCGACGGGCCGTTCGTGGTTGTCGACCTCGGTGGTGGTTCGACCGAGGTGGTGCTCGGCGATCCGGACAACGGGGTGTCCGCGAGCTACTCGGCCAACGTGGGCTGCGTCCGCTTGACCGAACGGTGCCTGCACTCCGACCCGCCGACCGCCGGGGAAATCTCGGCCGCTCGCGAGGTGGCCCGCGAGCTCCTCGGGGCGGCGGTGCAGGCGGTGCCGGTGCAGCACGCCCGAACGTGGGTGGGGGTGGCGGGCACCATGACCACGCTGTCGGCCCTGGCGCACGGCCTTACCGAATATGATTCGGCCGCAATACATCTGTCACGGGTCGGCTTCGATGATCTGACGGCGGTCTGCGATCGGTTGATCGCCATGACCCGCGTCGAACGGGCCGCCCTGGGGCCCATGCACCCCGGCCGTGTCGACGTCATCGGCGGGGGGGCGATCGTGGTGCAGGAGCTGGCCCGGATCTTGGCGCGGCGCGCCGGAATCGCGGAGTTGGTGGTCAGCGAACACGACATCCTGGACGGCATCGTGCTGTCGATCGCCTCGCGATCTTCCGGCCGGCTGTAAAGGCGTAAAGGTCGCCTCGTCCAGCGTAAAGAAAGCGTCAACGGTCTCCATCGTGCCCGCTGACCGGGTCTAACTTCAGGACAGACCCGGTCGGGTTCTCGAGAACGGAGAACACGTGGCTGTACTGGCCTACCTACTGTTGACGGCGGTGATCTTCGTCCTGCTCGGCGGGGCGTTGAAGTTGGTTGAGCGACTGTGAATCTTGCCAATGCCGTCGGTCTGACGCTGGCCCTGGCGGTGGTGGCGCTGCTGGTGGCGGCGCTGCTGTTCCCGGAACGGTTCTAGTTGAGTACGACAACGGCGGGCGTGTTATTCCTGGCGTCATTGGTCGTGGCGTTGGCCGCGGTGCACGTACCGTTGGGCGACTACATGTATCGGGTCTACACCCGCGAAACACACTCCCGCAGCGAGCGATTCGTCTACCGGTCGATCGGGGTCAACCCGGAGTCCGAACAGACCTGGGTCGGCTATGCGCGCAGTGTTCTGGCGTTTTCCGCAGTGTGCGTGGTGTTCCTGTTCGTGCTGCAGCTCATCCAGGGAAAACTTCCCCTGCATCTGGATCATCCGGCGACATCGATGACACCTGGGTTGGCGTGGAACACCGCGGTCAGCTTTGTCACGAACACCAACTGGCAGGCCTACGCGGGCGAGTCGACCCAAGGGCATCTGGTGCAGATGGCCGGCCTGGCGGTGCAGAACTTCGTCTCCGCCGCGGTCGGCATGGCGGTTGCCGTCGCGTTCGTCCGCGGGTTCATCGGTCGGCGCACCGCGGTGCTGGGCTCATTCTGGGTAGACCTGGTTCGCGGCACCCTGCGCATCCTGTTGCCGCTCGCGGTCATCGGCGCGACGGTGTTGATCGTCGGCGGGGTAGTCCAGAACTTTCACCTCAACGACCAGACAATCACGACCCTGACCGGTGCACCGCAGGCCATTCCAGGTGGTCCGGTGGCCAGCCAGGAGGTGATCAAGCTGCTCGGCACCAATGGGGGCGGCTTCTACAACGCCAACTCCGCGCATCCGTTCGAGAACCCGACCGCATGGACCAACTGGGTCGAGATCTTCCTGCTGGTGGTCATTGCCTTCTCACTGCCCCGCACCTTCGGCGCAATGGTGGGCAACGCCAAGCAAGGCCATGCCATCACCGCCGTCATGGCCGTGATCGCCCTCCTCAGCGTCAGCCTGCTCGGCTGGTCGCAGCTGGCGCATCACGGCACCGTCCCGACCGCCGTGGGGGCGGCGACAGAAGGGATCGAGCAGCGGCTCGGAGTGGCCGACTCGGCGGTCTTCGCCGCGGCGACCACGCTGACCTCCACCGGTGCAGTGGATTCCACCCACGACTCCTATACCAGTCTGGGCGGCCTGCTGACGATGGTCGACATGCAGCTCGGGGAGGTCGCTCCCGGGGGTGTCGGCTCGGGCCTGTACGGCATCTTGATCCTCGCGGTGATCGCCGTGTTCGTCGCCGGGTTGATGGTCGGGCGTACCCCGGAATACCTGGGCAAGAAGATCAGTCCACGCGAGATCAAGCTGGCGGCAAGCTATTTCCTGGTCACCCCGGTGGTTGTGCTGTGCGGAACGGCCATCTCGATTGCGTTGCCGGGCCCGCGCTCGGCGATGGCCAACACCGGACCGCACGGACTCTCCGAAGTGCTGTACGCGTTTACCTCAGCGGCGAACAACAATGGTTCGGCGTTCGCGGGCTTGGCGGCCGACGGGACGTGGTACGAGACCGCGCTGCCGATCGCGATGCTGGCCGGCAGGTTCCTGCCCATGATCTTGGTGCTTGCGCTGGCCGGGGCGCTGGCCGCACAGGGGCAGACCCCGGAATCCATTGGCACGCTGCCCACCCACAAGCCCCAATTCGTCGGCATGGTCGTCGGAGTGACACTCATTCTGGTCGCCCTGACCTTCCTGCCGGCATTGGCCTTGGGGCCACTCGCTGAAGGGCTGCATTGAAATGCGTTCGGCCACAACCATCTCATCGCCGCCGCCGGCCACCGATCATCGGCGGGTATCGGGCGGGCTGATCGGCTCCGCGATGCTGCTGGCGGCACTGCCCGCGGCGTTGCGCAAGCTCGATCCCCGGACCCTGTGGCGCAACCCGGTGATGCTGATCGTCGAGGTCGGCGCGGTGTGGTCCACGGTGTTGGTCATCGGCGAGCGGACTTGGTTCGGCGCTCTGATCGTGTGCTGGTTGTGGCTGACCGTGGTCATTGCCAATCTGGCCGAGGCGGTCGCCGAAGGTCGCGGGAAGGCGCAGGCCGACGCCCTGCGAAAGTCGAAGTCCGACACCGTCGCACGTCGGCTGCGTGGTTGGGCGCCCAATACGCCCGCCATCGAGGAGTCGGTCGCGGCGCCCCTGCTGCAACGGGGCGACATCGTCGTTGTCGAAGCGGGTCAGATCATCCCCGGCGACGGCGACGTGGTGGAGGGCATCGCGTCGGTGGACGAATCGGCGATCACCGGCGAATCGGCGCCGGTGATCCGCGAATCCGGCGGCGATCGTTCCGCGGTCACCGGTGGGACGCTGGTGTTGTCGGACCGGATCGTGGTCCGGATCACCCAGAAACCAGGACAGAGTTTTGTCGACCGGATGATCGCGCTGGTCGAGGGGGCCAACCGGCAGAAGACCCCGAACGAGATCGCGCTGAACATCCTGCTGGCCGCGCTGACCCTGATCTTCGTGGTGGCGGTCGCAACGCTGCAACCGTTGGCGATCTACTCCAAGGCCAACAACCCGGGCGTCTCGGATACGGCGGCGCTCGATGGCAACGGTGTCACCGGCATCGTCTTGGTGGCACTACTGGTCTGTCTGATCCCCACCACGATCGGTGCGCTGCTGTCCGCCATCGGAATTGCCGGCATGGACCGGCTGGTGCAGCGCAATGTGCTCGCCATGTCCGGCCGGGCGGTCGAGGCCGCCGGGGACGTCAACACATTGCTGCTGGACAAGACCGGCACGATCACGCTGGGCAATCGGCAGGCATCGGATTTCCTTCCGATATCCGGGGTATCGGCCGCCGAGCTCGCCGACGCCGCGCAACTGTCCAGCCTTGCCGATGAGACTCCCGAAGGCCGCTCCATCGTGGTCTACGCCAAGGAGGCCTTTGGGTTGCGAACCCGGACACCGGGCGAGCTCACCGCGGCGTCCTGGGTCGAGTTCACCGCGGTGACCCGGATGTCCGGTGTCGACATCGGCGGCCGCCAATTGCGTAAGGGCGCCGCCAATTCCGTCAGCGACTGGGTGCGTGGCCACGGCGGGGACATCCCCGCCGAGCTCGGCCGGATCGTCGACGGCATCAGCGCTGCCGGTGGAACACCGCTGGTGGTCGGTGAGGTGCTCGTCGGCGGGCCGGCCGTGGTGCTCGGTGTCATTCATCTGCGGGACGTGGTGAAGCAGGGCATGCGAGAGCGGTTCGACGCCATGCGGCGGATGGGTATCCGGACCGTGATGATCACCGGAGACAACCCGTTGACCGCCAAGGCGATCGCCGATGAGGCCGGTGTTGACGACTTCCTCGCCGAAGCCACCCCCGAAGACAAGCTGATGCTGATCAAACGCGAACAGCAGGGTGGACGACTGGTCGCGATGACCGGCGACGGAACCAACGACGCACCGGCGCTGGCGCAGGCCGACGTCGGGGTGGCGATGAACACCGGCACCAGCGCCGCCAAGGAGGCGGGCAATATGGTGGACCTGGACTCCGACCCCACCAAGCTCATCGAGATCGTGGAGATCGGCAAACAACTGCTGATCACCCGAGGCGCGCTGACCACTTTCTCGATCGCCAACGACATCGCCAAGTATTTCGCCATCATCCCAGCGCTTTTCGTAACGATCTTCCCGGGCTTGGGTCTGCTCAACGTGATGAGGTTGCACAGCCCGCAATCGGCGATCCTGTCGGCGGTGGTCTTCAATGCGCTGGTGATCGCCGCCCTGATCCCGCTGGCACTGCGTGGGGTCCGCTACGTTCCGGGCAGCGCGTCCAAACTGCTCAGCCGAAACCTCGCGGTCTACGGCCTGGGCGGGATCGTGGCCCCGTTCGTTGGGATCAAGCTCATCGACCTGCTGGTTCAACTTCTTCCTGGGATGGCATGACATGCGATTTGCGGGCTTGGTGCGGGGCTACGGGGCCGCGCTGCGTGCACTGCTGGTCTTGACCGTCGTGCTCGGCATCGGCTACCCGGTGTTGGTCTGGCTGGTGGCCCAGATCCCGGGTCTGCATCAGCGTGCGGAGGGGTCACTGGTCGCCGACGCCGGTGGCCGACCGGTCGCCAGCGCGCTGCTCGGGCAGTCGTTCACCGACACTGCCGGCCGGCCGCTGCCGCAGTACCTTCAGAGCAGGCCGTCGAAGGCCGGCATCGGCTACGACGCCTTGGCCAGTGGAGCGAGCAATCTTGGCCCGGAGAGCATCGTCGACATGCCCGCTGCGCCGAGCCTGCTCACCGAGGTCTGCACGCGCAGCGTGGCCGTTGCGAAGGCCGAAGGCCTCGACGCGGAGGCCGCGTCGCGACCGTTCTGCACCGCCAGTGGGCGGGGCGCCGTGCTGGCTGTGTTCGGTCCGCGTGGCCCCGGCGGCACCGTCGCCCGTCCGACCCGCGTGGTCAGCGTCAATGAGCCCTGCGCCCCCGGCAGCGAACCGTTTGTGTCCGGCTATCACGGCGTTCGGGTGGAATGTGCCCGGCCCGGTGAGGATTACTCGGCCGGCCAGATCGTGCCGATCCGGGGAGCCGCGGCCGAACATCCGCGTGTTCCCGCCGATGCCGTCACCGCCAGCGGCAGCGGCCTGGACCCCGATATCTCACCGGCCTACGCCGAACTTCAAATCGACCGAGTCGCCAAGGCCCGGGGGATACGCGCCGAGCAGGTCCGTGCCGTGGTCCGCGCTCATCAGAGCGGCCGACTGCTCGGGTTCCTGGGTGAGGCCCGCGTCAACGTGGTTGAGGTGAACCTGGAACTCGACCACGAGCATCCTGTCCCCGGTTGCTGTTCCGATGGATGATCTATCGGTGAGTGCTTATGGCTCCCGCGCCAGACGTGGGGAGTTGCGCATCTACCTGGGTGCGGCCCCCGGGGTCGGAAAGACGTACGCGATGCTGGGCGAGGCCCACCGGCGGATGGAACGAGGGACCGACGTGGTGGCCGCCGTGGTCGAGACGCACGGTCGGAGAAAGACGGCGGAACTGCTGCAGGGAATCGAGGTCGTCCCGCCTCGCCAGCTCGACTACCGGGGCAAGCGTTTCCCCGAACTCGACGTCCCAGCGGTGCTGGCGCGACGACCGCAGGTCGTCCTCGTCGACGAGTTGGCCCACACCAATACGCCGGGCAGCGTCAACGCCAAACGGTGGCAGGACATCGAGGAACTGCTCGCCGCGGGGATCACGGTGATCTCTACGGTCAATGTGCAGCATCTGGAGAGCCTCAACGACGTCGTCGCACAGATCACTGGTGTTGAGCAACTGGAGACGGTGCCGGATTCGTTCGTCCGTCAGGCGTCGCAGATTGAACTCGTCGACATCGCTCCGGAGGCGCTTCGCCGCCGGCTCGCCCACGGCAATGTCTATGCACCGGAGAAGGTCGATGCGGCGTTGTCCAACTATTTCCGCAGCGGAAACCTCACCGCGCTAAGGGAATTGGCACTGCTGTGGGTGGCCGACCAGGTGGACTCCGCGCTGGCGAAATACCGCGCGGACAAGAAGATCACCGACACCTGGGAAGCCCGCGAACGGGTGGTGGTGGCCGTGACCGGCGGCCCGGAATCGGAGACGCTGGTACGGCGTGCCTCGCGGATCGCATCGAAGTCCAGCGCCGAGCTGCTGGCGCTGCACGTGCTGGCCGGTGACGGACACTCGGCCGTTCCCAGTGCGCGGATGGGAAAGATCCGTGAGTTGGCGGCCGGCCTCGGTGCCTCACTGCACATCGTCGTCGGCGACGACGTGCCGACCGCGCTATTGGACTTCGCCCGGGAAGTCAACGCCACCCAGTTGGTGATCGGGACGTCGCGGCGGTCTCGCTGGGCGCGCTTGTTCGACGAGGGCATCGGCGCGGTGGTGGTGCGGCGGTCCGGCAAGATCGATGTGCACATCGTGACTCATGAAGAGTCCAAGCAAGGTTTCCGGATCACACCCATCTCACCGCGACAACGCCGCGCGCTGCCGTGGCTGGCGGCGCTGCTCGTGCCGTCGGTGGTCTGCGCGATCACCACGACATGGCTCGATCCGGTACTGCGCTTGGGCGGGGAGAGCGCGCTGTTCTTCGTCAGCGTCCTGGCGGTGGCCCTGCTCGGCGGTGTGGCCCCGGCAATTCTCTCGGCCGTGATATCGGGTCTGCTGCTCAACTATTTCCTGATCGATCCCCGGCACAGTTTCACCATCGCCGAAACCGATTCGGCGATCACCGAGATCGTGCTGCTGTTGGTTGCGGTCGCGGTGTCGGTGCTGGTGGATCGCGCCGCCGAACGCGCCAGGGAAGCCGGGCGGGCTTCCCAAGAGGCGGAGTTGCTGGCGCTGTTCGCTGGTTCGGTATTGCGGGGCGCCGACATCGAGACGCTGCTGGAACGCGTCCGGGAGACCTATGCGCTACGGGCGGTGAGCATCCTGCGGATAGCTACCGTCGACGGCCAGCAGGCCGGTCAGACGGTGATTGCCGCCGCGGGCACTGACCCGTGTACGACTGTCGACGCTGCGGACACCGCCATCGATGTGGGCGACGACGAGTTCTGGATGCTGATCGCGGGCAGACAATTGGCGGCGCGCGATCGACGCGTGTTGTCCGCAGTGGCCAAGCAGGCGGCCGGATTGGTCAGGCAACGCGAATTGACGGACGAGGCGAGCCGATCCGAGGCTGTGATGCGAGCCGATGAGCTGCGCCGCTCGCTGCTGTCCGCGGTCAGCCATGATCTGCGTACGCCGCTGGCGGGTGCCAAGGCAGCCGTGTCGAGTCTGCGCGCCGACGACGTCGGGTTCTCACCGGAGGACACCGGCGAACTGCTGGCCACCGTGGAGGAGTCGATCGACCAACTCACCGCACTGGTCGGCAACCTCCTCGACTCGTCCCGGTTGGCCGCGGGAGTGGTACACCCCGAGTTGGGTCGGGTGTACCTGGAAGAAGTCGTGGAACGGGCCCTGGTCAGTATCGGACGGGGCAAGACCGGCTTCTTCCGTTCGGGTATCGACAGGGTCAAAGTCGACGTTGATGACCCGGTGGTGCTGGCCGACGCCGGACTGTTGGAACGGGTGCTGGCCAACCTCCTGGACAACGCGTTGCGCTATGCCCCCGATGGCCCGATCCGCGTCAGTGCGTGTCAGGTCGGTGATCGGGTTCTGATCAATGTTGCCGACCAGGGCCGCGGCCTACCGCCGGGTGGGGAGCGCCTGTTTGAGCCGTTCCAGCGGATCGGCGATCAGAACAACACCACCGGTATCGGCCTGGGCTTGTCGGTGGCACGCGGGTTCGTCGAGTCGATGGGCGGAACGGTCTCCGCCACCGAGACGCCGGGCGGCGGCCTCACCATGGTGGTGGATCTGGCCGCGCCCCCGGCGATCTGACTACGACGGGTTATGCGTGCTTCCAGACAACCTTGTCGACTCCGGCGGCGTCGCGGTAGACCACGCTGTCCGGCGCGGTGCCGTTCTTGACGTCGAAGTAGAGTCGTCCGCTGGTCTGACTTCCCGCAGCGATCGGTCCGTTGGGCAGGCCGTCGACCTCGTTGCCCTTCATCACCGCGAACGTTGAGCTGTTGACGGCACGCGCATTGAAGTCAGCGATGTTCGGTGTGGGGGAACCGCTTACTGCCCGGGCGGTCACCTCCGAGTACCAAATACCGTCGTTGTGCCCGCTGGGTTGCAGGTCCGAGACGGTGTAGTCGATGGCCCCACCGGGGCTCTGAATCTCTTGGGTCTGGCCGAATCCGACCACCTGTGGGTCTGCAGAAGCCGGTGCCACCGCAAGCATTCCGGCCGTCGTGAGGCCGGCCGCTGCAACTGCCGTCTTCTTGGCGATTTGGGAGAACATCACGGTAAAGCTCCTTCCGCTAGGTTCTCCCAGGCATATCCGCGTCGACGGATTTCAAAACCTCAAAAATTCACACTTCGAATCGGTAACCCATCCCCGCCTCGGTGAGCAGGTGTTTGGGGTTTGAGGGATCGTTTTCGAGTTTGCGGCGCAACTGCGCCAGATAGACCCGAAGATATTGGGTTTCCTTTGCGTATGCCGGGCCCCATACCTGGGTGAGCAACTCGTCGCGGCCGACCAGCTTTCCCCGGTTTCGCACCAGCATCTCCAGCATTCCCCATTCGGTGGGAGTCAGGTGGACCTCGCCGCCGTTCTTGATCACTTTCTTGGCCGCCAGATCGACGGTGAACGAGGCGGTTTCCACTATTGGCTGGTCGATTTCAGCGGTTGCGGCGTTGCGCCGGGCGGCGGCGCGCAGCCGCGCCAGGAACTCGTCCATTCCGAAGGGTTTGGTCACGTAGTCGTCGGCGCCGGCGTCGAGCGCCTCCACCTTGTCGGCCGAGTCGGTGCGTGCCGACAGCACGATCACCGGCACCGTCAGCCAGCCACGCAGCCCGGCCAGCACCTCGATGCCGGAGATGTCGGGCAGCCCCAGATCGAGGATCACCACATCCGGGCGTTGCTCGGCGGCGGCACGCAAGGCGCCGGCGCCGGTCGCCGCGGTGACGACTTCGTAGCCGCGCACCGACAGGTTGATCTTCAGCGCGCGCAGAATCTGCGGCTCGTCGTCGACTACCAGAACTCGTGTGCTCATCAGCTCTCTCCTGCCGGTGCGGCCAGGTCTACCACCATGGTCAACCCGCCGCCCGGCGTCTCCGTCGCCGAAATGGTGCCGCCCATCGCCTCGGTGAAACCCCGCGCCACCGACAGTCCGAGGCCGACGCCGCTGGTGTTGTCGCGGTCGCCGAGACGCTGGAACGGATCGAACACGTGCGCCTCGCCGCCGCGGGGCAGCCCGCGGCCCTCATCGGCGACGTTGATCAGCACCCGGTCGCCGACTCGGCCTGCCGTCACCCGCACCACGCTGTCGGAGGCGTAGCGCAGCGCGTTGTCGATCACGTTGGCCAGCACGCGCTCCAACAAGCCGGCATCGGCCATCACCACGGTCGGGCCCACCTCGACCTTTACCTGGTCCAGGCCGCGGCCGTGGCCGAAGGCGCTGCTGCGTTTGCCGATTCCGATCAAGGCCCGCTGCACCACCTCCTCCAGGTACACCTTGATCAACTCCGGTCGGATCACACCCGCGGCCAGTCGCGAGGAATCGAGCAGGTTGCCCACCAGGCCGGTGAGCTGATCAACCGATTCCTCCACGGTGGCGAGCAGTTCGGCGGTGTCGCCGGGGGAGAAGTCGACGTCGTCGGCGCGCAGACTCGACACCGCCGCCTTGGCTGCTGCCAGTGGGGTGCGCAGGTCGTGGCTGACCGCCGACAGCAGGGAACGGCGCAGCTCGTCGGTCCGCATCACCGCGTCGGCCCGGCCGGCCTCGGCGGCCAGTTCCTCCTGGCGGACCAGTCCTGCGGCTTGGCGAGCCACCACCGAGAGCACCCGGCGATCACGTGAGGCCAACTGCCGGCCGACCATCAGCATCCAGAACTCGTCGTCGCCGACATCGATCGAGGTGTCCGCGAGATCTACCGAAGTACAGGGGTTTTCGCCGACGGAGGCGACGACTTCGGGCGTCGCGGTGTTCGTCGGGACGCGCACCAGGCTCACCGCCCGCTGCGCGTACGTTTCACGAACCCGCTCCAGCAGGGTGTCCAGGTCCGCGCCGCGCAGCACCGACCCGGCGAACAGTGTCATCAGCTCCGCTTCGCGGGAGGCGCGGCCGGCTTCCCGGGTTCGTTTGGCCGCGCCGTCGACCAGGGCCGCCACCGCGACGGCCACCAACAGCAGGACGACTTCGGTCACGGCGACGTCGTGCTCAGCGATGGTGAAATCGCGCCGAGGCGCGAGGACGAAGTAGTTCAGCAACACCCCGGACAGCAACGCCGACAGAACCGCCGGGGCGATACCGCCGAGCAGGGCCACCAAGAGCACCCCGACAAAAAACAGTGCGCTCTGACCGGCGTCGAAGTAGCGGTCCAGCCAGCCCACCATGATCGCGCACATCAGGAACGGCACAACGACGGCGGCCAGCCAGGACACCGCACGCCGTTCCCGCGGCGAGATCGACAACCCCCGGAAACTGGGCTTGGCGTCCTCGTAGGTGACGATGTGGACGTCGATATCGCCGGACTGCTGCACCACCGCCGCACCGACACCCTCGTCGAGGATGCGGGCCCAACGGGAACGGCGTGAACTGCCGATCACCAACTGGGTAGCGTTGACGTCACGGGCGAAGTCCAGCAGCGCGGTCGGCACGTCGTCGCCGATCACGGTGTGCAGCGAGGCGCCCAGGCTGATCGCCAGTTGGCGGATCTTGCCCACCCGGGGTGCCGGCGCACCAGAGAGCCCATCGCCGCCCAGGACATGCAGCACCAGCAGGTCACCGCCGGCCTTCGAGGCGATCCGGGAGGCCCGCCGGACCAGGGTCTCCGATTCCGGGCCGCCGGTCACCGCGGCGACGATGCGTTCCCGCGCCTCCCAGGTCTCGGTGATCTTCTTGTCGGCGCGGTAGCGGGTGAGCGTCGCGTCAACCTGCCCGGCGAGCCACAGCAACGCCAATTCCCGCAGCGCGGTGAGCGTCTCGCCGCGGAAGTAGTTGGCCAACGCCGCGTCGACCTTCTCCGGCGGAAAGACGTTGCCGTGGGACAGCCTGCGGCGCAACGCCTCCGGTGCGACGTCGATGAGTTCGATCTGCGCGGCTTGGCGCACGACCGCGTCGGGGACGGTGTCGTGCTGGGTGGTCCCGGTGATCTTGGCGACGACGTCGCTCAGGCTCTCCAGCTGCTGCACGTTGACGGTGGAGACCACGGTGATGCCGGCGGCAAGCAGTTCTTCTATGTCTTGCCAGCGTTTGGGGTTGCGGCTGCCCGCGGGGTTGGTGTGCGCGAGATCGTCGATCAGGACCACCTCGGGGCGGCGGGTCAGCACGGCGTCGACATCGAGTGGCCCGCCGGGTTCGCCGAGGATCTCGATGCCCTGCAGCAGTTCGGCGGTCTTGCTGCGGCCGTGGGTCTCGACCGCGGCCGCGACCACATCGGTGCCGCGGTCGGTGCGGCGGTGCGCTTCGCCGAGCATCGCGTAGGTCTTACCGACCCCGGGCGAGGCTCCGAGGTAGATGCGGAGTTCTCCCCGTGGTTCTGCAGGCTGCCCGGCTTGTCTCACGAGACTCACCAGACCATCATCGCGGCAACCGACGGCATCAGCCAGCGACGACAGGCCGCACCATCACAGTGGGTTTGAACCCGTACCTCGGGTTGCTCAGACCGGAGCCTCCGCGGCCGGCCGATGCCACTCCTGGCACACCGGCGCCCACCGTGTTGACCGTGCCGGCCTCCTCGGCCTCGGTCCAGCCATGGCTGACCAGAGTGGCGTTGCTTTCGGGGATCGACGTCGCCGTTGTCGGGACGGCCGCCGGCCAACTCTGGGGCACCGAGAGTCCGCCCACCGGGGCGGCGTTTCCGATGCCGGCCAGCACCGGCGCGCGGCCCAGGGGCGTCGCTGGTGGCGCGGAGACCGAGTCCACCAGCAACGGCGAAGTCACCGCCTCCGCCGCACCGCCGTGCGCGATGGCGATGGCGCTGGCGATACCGGCGAACGCGTGCCACGCGCCGGCGTTGGTCAACGCCGAACTGTAGGTCTGAACCCCGTTCCAGATGCCGATGTTCTGCGTCGAGTTGATGAAGTTGGACAGGAAGTCACCCAGCCCGCTCTGGGCTGATCCGGCGGCCAAGGGCGAGGCGAGGGTCTGCATGGCGGTCGGCAATCCCGATACCAGCTGCGACAACCCGTTCTGTGCGCTGCCGACCGAGGCCTGGGCGACGGCCGCGCCCTGACCGGCGATCCCGGCCGGGTTGGTGCTGGGAGCGGGTGAGCTCAGCGGTTGTAGCGTCCCGGCAAGCGCTGAGGAGGCCGCGTAGCCGTACATGGCCAAGGCGTCCTGTGCCCACATCTCGGCGTACTGCGCCTCCACCGCCGCGATTGCCGCGGTGTTGAACCCCAGGAAATTCGTCGCCACCAGCGCCGCGAACTGTGCCCGGTTGGCGGCCACCACCGCCGGGGGCACCGTCATCGCAAACGCCGCTTCGTAGGCCGCGGCCGATGCCGACGCCTGGGCGGCGGCGTGCTCGGCGGCGGCGGCCGTGGTGTTCAGCCACGCCACGTAGGGCCGGACCGCGGCGGCCATCGCCGCTGCGGCCGGGCCCCGCCACTCTTCGTCGGTCAGCGTCGAGATCACCGACTCGTAGGAGGCCGCTGTCGTGGCCAGCTCGGCGCCCAGCGCGTTCCATGTCGTTGCGGCAGCCGTCATCGGCGCGGCCCCGGCGCCCGAGTACATCCGAGTGGAGTTGATCTCCGGGGGCAATGCTGCGTAGTCCATCTCGTGGAAGTCCGTTTCCTCTAGTCGGTTTCGGCCAGGCGCGGGTTGCCGCTAGACGATCGGCTTGCGCGGCATCACGACCGGCTTGACGCCGTAGCGAGGCCGGCCGAAACCGGGGCCACCACGATCGGAAGAGGCGACTGCCGGTGCTCCTGCCGGCACCGTGGCGGCCCCGCGCGGCTCGACTTCCGACGATCCTGCGGCGACCAGCGGGCGCGGCTCGGCTGCCGGGACGGCTTCGCCGGCCCAGTTCGGCGGCGCCGACATCTTGTTGACCGGGGCCCCTTGGCCGGCTGCGGCGGCCACCGGGGCCGCTGCGCCCGGGGTGCTCTGGGAGACCAGGTTGCCCTGGCTGACACCCTCGACGTGATGGATGACGCCGGACGGGTTGGTGATGAAGCCGGTGCCCAAGCCGGTGAATGCTGAGGTCGCGGAGCCGAGGTTCGCGGCGTTCATGGCGGCCAGGATGGCGGAGTTGCTGGCGATTCCACCCAGCCCGAACGTCGGGTCGGCGGCGGCCCCGGTACCGGCGTTCCCCAGCCCCGTGGCAGTGCCCAACCCGGCCGTGGTGGTCGCCGCCGCCGAGTTGGCGGTCTCGGTCTCCCCGTAGGAATCAGCGCTGACACGCAGGGTGTGAATGAACATCTCCTGCATTGCCGCGGCCTGCGCACTGATCTGCTGGTACAGGGTGCCGTAGGCGGAGAACTGGGTGGCCTGCAGTGCGGAGACCTCGTCGGCGGCGGCCGGCGCCAGCCCGGTGATCGGGCCGGCTGCGGCCGCGTTCTGGGCGTTCAGCGTGCCGGCGATCGTCTGTAGATTGCCGGACGCCGCAGCCAGCGCCTCGGGCTGGGTGGTCAGGAACGACATGACATCTCCTCGGCGGATACGAGCCGGACCCCAAGCGGGGCTCGGTCACCGCTCCACTGTTTCGTCGGACTCCCGACTGCCAGAGGTCGTTAACGAGTTCTTTACGGTCTCGCACGGATTATTGACGGTTTGCTTTCAGGCCCAGCTGGAGCCCACGGCGGCGTCGGTGTTGGCCATGTCGTTGCCGGCCGATTGAACCTTCTGACCATGGGCGTTGGCCTGGGCGTAGATGACCTGGAAGTTCCGCCCGAGGGCGGTGACGAATTCCTGGCAGGCCACCGAGCCGGCGCCGCCCCAGAAGTCCCCGGCGGCCAGCACGTCCTGCACGATCGCTTGGTGCTCGGCCTCCAGGGCGGCGGCCTGGGCGCGGATCAACGCGCCGTGGGCGTCGACGTCGCCGAACTGATAGTTGATGGACATCTGAACCATTGCTCCTTGTGTTAGCTGCTCAGGATCTGCTGCGAGGCAGATTCCTGCTGTTCGTACTGGTTGGCGTCCCGGACAAGACCATCCCGCACGCCGTGCAGCATGTTGACGATGTTGCTGAAAGCGGTCTGCATCTGGCCCATGGTGTCGTAGGACGTGCGCTCGGCCAGGCCGCCCCAGCCGGAGCCGGAGATGCTGGTCGTCGATGCCCACATCCGCCGGGCCTCGTCCTCCACGGTCTGCGCGTGCGCGTCGAATCGCGCCGCCGTGGAACGCATGGCGTCCGGGTCGGTCATAAAACGGGTGGTCATTGCGGTAACTCCTTGATTGTTGGTTGCGGTTCTTCCGTCGTCAGCCGGCCAGGACCGGATGTGCGACGACACTGGGTTTGAATCCGTACTGAGGCAGGTTCCCGCTGGGGCCACTGCGGCCCCCAGCAGCACCGATCGGCAGGCCGGCCGGTACGGCCGATGCCCCGTTTGCTGCGGGCACGGTCGAGCCGGTGCTCGGCAGTGCCGACACGGCGCCGGCGGTGGCTCCGGTAGCCCAGCTCTGCGGCACCGAGAGCATGCCGACCGAACCGGCCTGACCGAGGGCCGCCGACACCGGCGCGCCGCCGAATGAACCCAGCCCGGCCAAGCCGACCGGGCCCAGCGAAGCCATTGGTGCCACCGCACCGACGGCCGAACTCAGCCCCCCGGCAGCCGCGGAGCCCGCGGTTCCCAGCGAGGATCCCGCGCTGCTGCCGAGACTGCTCAAGAAGCCGACCGCGGTCGACAGCGTGCTGGCGACGTTCCAGGCTCCGGTGTTCACCATCCCGTTGATGCCGTCGGTGATCTGGCTGTTGTCGAACAGACCGCCCAGAATCCCCGACAGGCTTGACGAAGCTGATGATGGGCCGCCCTGGGTCGGCGATGCCAGACTCTGCAGCACGCCCGGTAACACCGAGATCAGTTGGCTGGCCTGGCTGTTGCTCGCCGCGGAGCTGCCGGCGGCCTGGGTGACCGCGGCGGCCTGGCCGGCCAACCCGGCCGGGTTGGTGGTTTGGGCGGGTTCGGCAAACGGCGTCACCTGCGCCGCGGCGGCCGAACCACTCGCGTAGCCGTACATGGCGGCGGCGTCCTGGGCCCACATTTCGGCGTACTGCGCCTCGGTGGCCGTGATCGCCGGGGCGTTCTGCCCCAGCAGGTTGGTCGCGACCAGCAGCATCAACAGGCTGCGGTTGGCCACGATCACCGGTGGGGGCACCGTCATCGCGAACGCGGTCTCGAAGGCGGCCGCGGCCGCGGTGGCCTGGGTGGCGGCCTGCTCGGCCGCAGCGGCGGTGGTGTTCATCCACGCCACGAAGGGAACCGCCGCGGCGGCCATCGACGCCGACGCCGGACCGGCCCACAGTTCACCGGCCATCCGGGCGATCACCGCCTGGTAGGCGGCGGCCGTCGACCCCAGCTCCGCGGCCAGTCCGCGCCAGGCCGTGGCGGCAGCCATCAGCGGCGCCGCTCCCGGCCCGGTGTACATCCACGCGGAGTTGACTTCCGGTGGCAACGCACCGAACTCCATCATGTTCTTGAGTTCCTTTGACTTGCTTGGTTTTGCGTGACTCAGCGCGCTGCGATCGCGTTGGCGGCCTCGGTCGCCTCGTACGCTGCCGCGCTGGTCGCCAGAGTGGTGACGAACATCTGATGAATCGCATTCGCCTGGGCACTGACCGCCTGGTACAGGCCGGCGTGCGCGACGAACTGTGCGGCGGTCAACGCCGAGACCGGGTCCGCCGCCGCGGGGATCACGCCGGTGGTGGCTGGGGCGGCTGCCGCGTTCTGGGCGGCCATCGCCGAGCCGATACCGGTCAATTCGCCGGCCGCGGTCGTCAGCTCAAAAGGCTGCGCGCTCACGAACGACATCAACATCACCATCTCCTAACCGATCGGGCCGGCACGGTGCCGACCACGAGATCCACCGTGCCGCAACGGTGCTCGGTTAGCTGCTGCCCTTATGCGCTCTTAACGCGGCGGAATCGAACCTTGATGAGTTCTTGATGCCGCGAAACGGAAAAACCCGACGCAGCCCCCTCTGCTGCGTCGGGTTTCCCGGGTCTTGGCCGACGTTACGCCCAGCTGGAGCCCACCGAGGCGTCGGTGTTGGCCATGTTGTTGCCGGCCGACTGCACCTTCTGACCGTGGCTGTTGGCCTGCTCGTAGATCACCGCGAAGTTGCGACCCAACTGCGCCACAAACTCCTGGCACGCCACCGAACCAGCACCACCCCAAAAATCACCGGCAGCCAGCACATCGTGCACGATCGCCTGGTGCTCAGCCTCCAACGAAGCAGCCTGCGCACGAATCAACGCACCGTGGGCATCCACATCACCGAACTGGTAATTGATCGACATCTGCGGTTCTCCTTCTAGCTCGACAGGATCTGCTGGGAAGCAGCTTCCTGCTGCTCGTAGTGGTTCGCGTCCCGAATCAGCCCATCACGCACACCGTGCAGCATGGTCACGATGTTGCGAAACGCGGTCTGCATCTGACCCATGGTGTCCATCGAGGTCCGCTCCGCCAGACCACCCCAGCCCGCACCGGAGATGTTCGTCGAGGACGCCCACATCCGACGAGCCTCGTCCTCCACCGTCTGCGCGTGCACATCAAAACGGCCCGCCATCGAACGCATCGCGTCCGGATCGGTCATAAATCGTGTTGCCACTGCTGTGTCTCCTTGTCTGCGGTTCCGTTTTTACGGTGAGGGGGTTTATCCGGCAACTACCGGTCGGGCCATGACGGTCGGCTTGAAGCCGTAGCGCGGGGTGCCCAGACCGAAGCCGCCCCGTTCTGCACCCATCGGCATGCCGCCGGGCATGGCCGCCATCGACTCGATCTCTTCGGGGGCGGCGGCCCAGCTGCTGGCCTGCAAGGCGCCGGCCGAGTCGACGGCGCTGGCGGCGGGAGCGGCTGCGGCCCAGGTAGGCGGCGTGGAAAGCTCGCCGACCAAGGTGGCCTGACCCACGCCGGCCGACACCGACGGGGCGCTCGCGGTGAACGCCGACGCGCCGCCCAATGCGCCCAGGCTGCTCAACGGACCACCCGGGGCCAGCAGGGCACCGATGCCGGCACCGGCCGCACCACCGCCGAGGGCGTTGAAACCACCACCGGAGAAGAACGTGGTCATGGTCGGGATCAAGCTTGCCGGGGTGAACGCCGCCGAGGTTCCGGTGAAGCTCATCAGGCCGTTGAACGGGTAAGTCACCAGCGACACAACACCATTGATCGACGCGTTGCGGCCGATGGCTTCGAGCAGCCCGGCCAGCGTGGGCGGGGGAAGACCGGCGTCGGCGGGACTCGGCGAGGTCAGCGTCTGCAGCGTGTTCGGCAGCGACGAAATCGCCTGTGCCGTCTGCGCGGTGTTGTTGGCGGCGGTGTTGCCGTTGGCTTGAGTGACCGCGGCGGCCTGGCTGGCCGTTCCGTCCGGGTTCGTGGTCTGGTTGGGCTCGTTGAACGGCGTCACCTTGGTCGCCACTGCCGACGACGCGGCGTAGCCGTACATGACGTCGGCGGCCTGGGCCCACATCTCGAAATACTGTGCGTCGCTTGCCATGATCGCGGCCGAGTTCTGGCCGACGACGTTGGTCGCCACCAGTTGCTTCTGCTGCGCGCGATTGGCAGCGATCACCGCCGGGGGAGGGGTGGCCGCGTGGGCCGCCTCGAACGCGGCCGCCGCCGAGGTGGCCTGGGTGGCGGCCTCCTCGGCCTTGGTCGCCGTGTCGGCCATCCACGTCAGATACGGCTTGGTGGCGGCGGACATCGAGGCCGATGCCGGGCCCATCCACTCCTCGTCGACGAGCTGGGTGATCGTCGTTTCGTACGAGGTCAACGCCGAGGAGATCTCCGCGGCCAGTCCGCGCCAGGCAGAGGCGACCGTCATCATCGGCGTGGAGCCGGGACCGGCGTACAGACGTCCGGAGTTGATCTCCGGCGACAGCAGTGCGTAGTCGATCATCGTTGCTCCTAGACCACCATCGGCTTGGGCATGAATTTGGGTCGGAACCCGTAACGCGGTGTGCCGTAGTTCATGCCGCGCTGCCCGACGCCGGTCGGCACCGGAGGGGGCATGGAGGCCATGTTGTTGTGGGTCTCGGTGGGGACCGCCCAACCGCCGGGCCCGCTGGTCAAGGCCGCAGCGCCGGGGGTGTTCGCCGCCCAGCTCGCCGGCGCCGAGAACGACGTCCCGACCAGCGAGGCCTTCCCCATGCCGGCGGTGACGGCCGGGGTGACCGCGCTGACCCCGAAGGCGCTGCTGACGCCGCTGGACAGGCCGCCGCCGAGCGCACCGAGGGCGCCGAGTGCACCACCGGGGCTCAGCGCCGCTCCCAGACCGCCTCCGAGCGCACTGCCGGTGGTGCCGCTGAAGCCGCCACCGGTCATGAAACCGATGAGGCTCGGCAGCAACGCAGACGGGATGAAGGCCGCGCCGGTGCCGGCGGTGTTGAACAGGTTGTAGAGCGGGGTGCCGAACATGTACGCGTAGCCGTTTGTCGGGTCGTTGTAGAGGAACTCGATGATCTGCTCGAGCCAGTCGGTCGAGGCTGCCGGCGAGGCCATGCTCTGCAGGGCATTCGGCAGCGACGAGATCATCTGTGCGGTCTGCGCGGTGCTGTTGGCGGTGCTGCTGCCGCCGGCCTGGGTGACCGCCGCTCCCTGGTTGGCCAGCCCGGCCGGGTTGGTGTTCTGGGCCGGCTCGTTGAACGGGGTGACCTGTGTCGCGGCAGCCGAGCCGCTGGCGTAGCCGTACATGGCTGCGGCGTCTTGGGCCCACATCTGTGCGTAGAGGGCGTCCAGAGCCGCGATCGCCGGGGTGTTGATGCCGAGGATGTTGGTCGAGACCAGCGCCGCCTGCTGCACCCGGTTGGTGGTGACCGCCGCCGGGGGCACCGTGGCTCCCCGGGCCGTCTCGAATGCGGCGGCGGCGGAGGTGGCCTGGACCGCGGCCTGCTCGGCCAGCGCGGCGGTGTTGTTCATCCAGGCGATGTAGGGGGCCGCGGCCGCGGCCATCGAGGAGGAGGCCGGACCGAGCCATTCCTCACCGGACAGCTCGGTGATCACCGTCTCGTAGGAGTGGGCGGCTGCGCTCAGTTCGGCCGCCAGTCCGCGCCAGGCCGCGGCGGCCGTCATCATCGGGGTCGACCCCGGTCCGCTGTAGATGCGCCCGGAGTTGATCTCGGGGGGCAATGCTCCGTAGTCCCACATGATTTCCGCCTAACCCGCTGCCGCCGCGTTCGCGGCCTCGGTGGCCGCGTACGACGCGGAGCTGCTCTTGAGCGTGGCCACGAACATGTCGTGAATGGCCGACGCCTGCGCGGCAACCGTCTGGTAGAGGCCGGCGTGCGCGGCGAACTGCGCGGCGGTCAACGCCGAGACCTCGTCAGCGGCCGCGGGAGCGACGCCGGTGGTCGGGGCGGACGCCGCGGCGCTCTGGGCGTTGAGCGCCGCGCCGATCGCCTGCAGGGTGCTGGCCGCCGACGCCAGCGCCTCCGGCTGGGTGGTCACGAAAGACATGGGATTCTCCTTACGGAGCCCGTGACGACGCGGCTCCTGGCACCACCGTTGCGTATGACCGGGCGATTGTGAAAGCTGGTTAACCGCTTCTTAACCGGGGTGTCGGAACTCTTTACATGCACCTCAGTGGAGCGGTGTCTGCGGTGTGTGGGGCGTCACGATCTCGCGGGCCCGAGGCCGACCGAGGGCTTGGATGCAAAAGCCGTGCGTGGCGGTATTGGGTGCTCGCCGTGGGGCTTTCGCGTTGCGGCGGCGTGGTCCAGCTCACACTGACACCCTGGGCGTGGGCGCGGCCATCTCGGCGTTGCCTGGCCGGCTGTCAATCAGGTTGATGGACAACATTTTTAGCCCGTCTCAGCCCATCGCGCCGGCCACCCGCGTCGGGGCGGTGAGGGCCCGGTAACGCGGATTTAACATCCGGATCCGGAGGAGTAAACGGTGCGTAACACGCTATTAACGAACGCTCAGCACACTACGAGCTATGAATCGGTTTCTGCTGCTAGCGGGCCTCACCGCGCTGGTCGGTCTGGCGGCACCGGCGCACGCAGAGCCGGTGGGCAGCGACGCCGCCTTCCTGACCCAGCTGACCGGGGCCGGCCTGAGCCACAAGGGCTCGGACCAGGTGGCCATCTCGGCCGGTCACTCGGTGTGCCAGCTGATGGACGCCGGACTCACCCCGATGGACACCGTGGTGGCCGTCCAGACCACCAACCCCGGCTTCACGCTGCAGCGTGCCGCGGAGTTCGCCCGGATCGCCGCGCAGAACTACTGCCCCGAGCACGCCTGATTTCTGCACCTTCACGGAGTGCCGGTAGGGCGCTGGCGCGCTCGCCACGTTAGATTCGCCGCGAGCCCCCATAGCCCAATTGGCAGAGGCAGCGGACTTAAAATCCGCCCAGTGTCGGTTCGAGTCCGACTGGGGGCACGGTGTTTGTGCTGGTCAAAGGGTTGATGGCCCGGGCTCACCCGGGGGGAGCCCTTGGTGCCACCAGAGCTAGACGCGCGCAGGTTGCGCGATTGCCGAGGAGTGGTCGTCGACCATGGTGAGCTCGTCGAACGGATCGTGCCCACGCAGCACCGCATCGACCTTTGCCTTGTCCACGGTGTGTGTCCACGAGCCGACCAGCAGGGTTGCTACGGCGTTGCCGGAGAAATTGGTCACCGCCCGGGCCTCGGACATGAACCGGTCGATCCCGACGATCAGGCCGACCCCGTCGAGCAGATCGGAGCGGTGGGCCTGCAGGCCTCCGGCCAACGTGGCCAACCCGGCGCCCGTCACACCGGCGGCGCCCTTGGAGGCGACGATCATGAACACCAGCAGGCCGATCTGCTGCCCGACGGACATCGGGGCGCTCAGCGCCTCGGCGATGAACAGCGCCGCCATGGTCAGGTAGATCGCGGTGCCGTCGAGGTTGAACGAATACCCGGTCGGCACAACGACACCGACGGTGCTTCGGTCGACGCCCAGGTGCTCCATCTTGGCGATGAGACGCGGCAGCGCCGATTCCGACGAGGACGTCGAGAAGATCAGCAGGTACTCGCGGGCCAGGTACCGCACCAGCTTGAAGATGGACACCCCCGACACCGCGCGCAGCAGAACGCCGAGCACGCCGAACACGAAGAGCGCGCAGGTCACATAGAAGCCCAGCATCAGCGTCAGCAGTTGGCTGACGGCGGTCCAGCCGGTTTGTCCGACGACGTTGGCGATCGCACCGAAGGCGCCGATCGGTGCCAACCACAGGATCATGATGAGCACTTTGAAGACGAGCTTCTGCAGGTGCTCGATGCCACGCAGGATCGGTTCACCGGAGCTGCCCATGCCCTGCAGCGCGAATCCGACCAGTAGTGCCACGAACAGTGCCTGAAGCACGCTTCCGGCGGTCAGCGATGAGAAGAGCGTCTCGGGGATGATGCCCTGCACGAAGTCCATGAGTCCGCCTGACTTGCGTGCCTTCTCCGCGAGTTCGGCGCCTTTACCTGTCGAGTTCTCGGCCAGGTGCATGCCGCTGCCGGGGTGAATCAGGTTGCCGACCACCAGACCGATGGCCAATGCGACCGTGGACATGCCCAGGAAGTAAACGAAGGCCAGGCCGCCGACCTTCCCTACGGTGGTGGCCTTGCGTACCGAGCCGATCCCCAACACGATCGTGCAGAAGATGATGGGGCCGATCATCATCTTGATGAGGTTGACGAACATGGTGCCGAGGACCCCGACGCTCTTGCCGACCTCGGGTGCCACGAGCCCGACCGCTATGCCGACGACGAC
Organism: Mycobacterium sp. SMC-14; assembly: GCF_046250075.1. Taxonomy (NCBI): domain Bacteria; kingdom Bacillati; phylum Actinomycetota; class Actinomycetes; order Mycobacteriales; family Mycobacteriaceae; genus Mycobacterium; species Mycobacterium sp. SMC-14. The sequence goes on from NZ_CP176429.1 coordinate 1,107,718, forward strand.
GGCCGCGATGACTGCGATGTAGAGCCAGTGCGTTCGGTCGCGACGCTGTGGGGGCGACGGCTCGGATCGCGAGTCTGCCGACACGGTCATCGGTGCCACCTCCAGTTGACGTCGATTGCGCTGCAACGAGCATCTTGAATCCCCGGCGTTTCCGGACGCTCAGGGGTTTGAGAACTCAGCAGTTTGCTGGGTTCGGACCTGACTGTAGTAAAGGGCTTCTTACTCGGCCGGTGGTGTGTCGGCGCAGTAGCTGTTGATGCGGCGGTGATTGAACCAGTCCGCCCATTCCAGGGTGGCTACTTCGACTTGGTCGATGGTGCGCCACGGGCCGCGGGTTTTGATCAGTTCGGTCTTGTAGAGGCCGTTGATGGTTGCGGCGACGGCGTCGTAGCTGTCCCCAGCACGTTCCACTGAGGGGGACATACCGGCGATGGCAAGGGCGGCAACGGCCCGGCGTATGTCCAAGGCCCCGTCTCGGTCGTCGGCAACGACGTCTATGAACTTGATCGAGACGGCGATGGTGTGGCGTGCGAATCCTAGGTTCGCAGGCCCCCATCCGGCCCCGGCGCACCGCCTGACCGGCGTCTTTGTCTGGCTCATACCCGCCCGCCCGAGAATTTGCAAGGGCCCTGTGACGAGGAGCTCCGAATTTCCTGTTGGGAATTCTTAAATTCTTATTCAATGTTAATCGCGATGCGCATCACAAGTTGGCCAACCCGGCCTTGATGCCTGCTCAAGGCATATGGAGGAAGTTGCTGGCAGGCCTGGATCCTGCGGTTTTGTCCAGTGTGACATGGTGCGGTTGGGATTAGTCTGCGACCTCGATCACAATAATTACGACATTTTCCTGTTACCTCGAATTCACCGCTAGGATCGACCGGATGCCCCGCCTCGGCATCCCGGTCTCGACCGGGCCGCGTTGCGGCAGCCGCGGGGGCGTGAGGGCAGTGACGATACGAACGAAGCGATACGAACAGTGGTTGATAGGAGCGATGTGGACGACGTGCCGGCTTATAGATTGGCCAACTCTGCATCCCTCGTCGCGAACACCGTGACCCTGGATCGCGGCCCCATCGGCGGCCTCGCGGTCACCGCAGACGGCCGGCGCCTGCTGGCCACCAACTACGGCGACGACACCGTCTCGATCATCGACACCGTCAGCTGCAAAATCGTGAACACCGTCTTCCAAGCCGACGAGCCGTTCTCGATCGCCGCCGGCCCCGCCGGCTCTGGCTGGGCCTACGTCACCGCGGGCTCGACCGCCCTGGATGCCGTGCTGGCGATCGACGTCGACACCGCCGAAGTCGCCGGGTGCTACCCGGTGGCCATGGACATCGGCGACCTGGTCGCCGACCCCACCAGCAGCCGCGTCTACCTCACCCGTACCGGCTCGGCCGGTGTCGACGTGCTCGTCCTCGACGCGGCCATGCGCCCCGCCGGGTCCGCCACGGTGTCCGGGCACCCCGGGGCGGCAGCGGCCAGCCTGCGGATCAGTGCCGACGGCCGGCGGCTGTACGCCGCGGTCCGCCAGCCCACCGGCGACACCGTCACGGTGTTGGACCGCGACCTGAACATCGTCGACACCATCCGGATCGGCGCGAGCATCATCGATGTCGCGGTCAGCCCCGACGGCGCCCGGCTGTACGTGGCGACCGCCGGTCCCGACGGCCGCAGCCGGGTCCACGTCGTCGACGCCCGCACCCACGCGGTCACCGCCAGCCGTGCCCTGGAGGCCCAGCTGGTCCAGCTGATCGCCGGGCGTGACGGCCAGCGGGTTTACCTGGTGACGCAGGGCGCCGTTTTGGTGCTGTGTGCGCGCACCAGCGAAATCCTGGGCACGCTGACCGGCATCACCGAGGCGTCCTGCGCCGCCGAGAGCGCCGACGGCAGCCGGCTCTACATCGCCGGGTTCGACGGCAAGGTGACCATCGCGTCGCTGACCGACCTGCCGGCGCCTTCGGCGTTGCTGCACGAGCAGCTGGAACTCGACGACGCCGTCACCCGCATGCTGCAACTCGAACCCGCGCTGTAACCCACGCCACTTTCGAAATGGTGGCGTGATCGAATAGGTCGATGCACAGCACCATGCAGCACTGGCCGCTGACGGTCGGCGCCATCTTGAACCACGTCACGGCCGTCCACGGTGACCGTACCGTCACCACCGTGGCCGACGACGGATATCGGGTCACCACCTATCGCGAACTCGGTGGGCAGGTCGCCCGGCTGGCGAATGCCCTGCGCCGTCTCGGTATCACCGGCGACGAGCGGGTGGCCACCTTCATGTGGAACAACACCGAACACCTGGCCGCCTACCTGGCGGTTCCGGCCATGGGCGCGGTGCTGCACACGCTCAACATCCGGCTGTTTGCCGAGCAGATCGTCTTCGTCGCCAACGAGGCCGAGGACCGGATCATCCTGGTCGACGCGTCCCTGGTGCCACTGCTGGCCCCGGTCCTGGCGCAACTGGAAACCGTGCACACCGTGATCCTCGTCGGCGACGGCGACCGTGCGGCGTTGGAGGCGTCCGGCAAGACCGTGCTGGGCTACGCCGACCTGCTGGCCGCCGAATCCGACGAGTTCGACTGGCCGGTCATCGACGAGAACTCGGCGGCCGCCATGTGCTACACCAGCGGCACCACCGGCAACCCCAAGGGTGTGGTGTACAGCCACCGGTCCAGCTACCTGCACGCCATGGCGGGATGCACCACCAACGGCACCGGGATCGGCGCGATTGACTGCGTGCTGCCGATCGTGCCGATGTTCCACGCCAACGCCTGGGGGCTGCCGTATTCGGCGCTGATGGCCGGCGCGGACCTGGCGATGCCCGACCGGCACCTGGACGCCAAGTCGCTGGTCGCCCTCATCGAATCGCAGCGGGCCACCGTGGCCGGTGCGGTGCCCACGATCTGGAACGACGTCATGCACTACCTGGAACGCGAACCCGGCCATGACATCTCGTCATTGCGGCTGGCGGCCTGCGGCGGGTCGGCGGTTCCGGTCTCGCTGATGCAGGCGTTCGAGCAGCGTCACGACGTGCAGGTGCGGCAGCTGTGGGGCATGACCGAGACCTCACCGATGGCCACCATGGCCTGGCCGCCTCCCGGCACCCCGGACGAACAGCACTGGGCGCTGCGTGGCACCCAGGGCCGGCCGGTATGCGGTGTCGAGACCCGCATCGTCGACGACGAGGACGCGGTGCTGCCCAACGACGGCGAGGCGGTCGGCGAACTGGAGGTGCGCGGCGCCTGGATCACCGGCGCCTACTACCGCGGCCAGGACCAATCCAAGTTCTCCTCGGGCTGGCTGCGCACCGGCGACGTCGGCCGCATCGACGCGCAGGGCTTCATCACGCTGACCGATCGGGCCAAAGACGTGATCAAGTCCGGCGGGGAGTGGATCTCCTCGGTGGAACTGGAGAACGAGCTGATCGGCCACCCCGACGTCGTGGAAGCCGCGGTGGTCGGGGTGCCCGACGAGCGCTGGGATGAACGGCCGCTGGCCGTCGTGGTGGCCCGAACCGGTGTGTCGGTCAGCGGTGCCGAGCTGCGAACGTTCCTGTCCGACAAGGTCGCCCGCTGGTGGCTGCCGGAGCGCTGGACGTTCGTCGAGGCGATCCCGCGCACCAGCGTCGGCAAGTACGACAAGAAGACCATCCGGGCCAGGTATTCCGAGGATCAATACCAAGTGAGCGAGGTGCGTGACTGATGAGCCTGCGTGTCATCCAATGGGCAACCGGCGGGGTAGGTGTCGCCGCGATCAAGGGTGTGCTTGAGCACCCCGACCTGCAGCTGGTCGGCTGCTGGGTGCACTCGAAGTCCAAGAGCGGCAAGGACGTCGGGGAGATCATTGGCACCGAGCCGGTGGGAGTGACGGCCACCGACAGCGTCGAGGAGATCCTGGCGCTCGACGCCGACGCGGTGATCTACGCGCCCCTGATGCCCAACCCCGACGAGGTCGCCACGCTGCTGCGTTCGGGCAAGAACGTCATCACCCCGGTCGGCTGGTTCTATCCCTCCGAAAAGGAGGTGGGACCGTTGGAGGCCGCGGCGCGCGAAGGCGGTGTGACCCTGCACGGCGCCGGTATCGGCCCGGGCGCGGCCTTCGAGCTGTTCCCGCTGCTGCTGTCGGTGATGTCCACCGGCGTGACATTCATTCGCGGCGAAGAGTATTCGGACCTGCGTACCTACGATGCCCCGGACGTGCTGCGGTATGTCATGGGCTTCGGCGGCACCCCCGATCAGGCCCTGAGCGGCCCGATGCAGAAGCTGCTCGACGGCGGGTTCCGCCAATCGGTGCGGCTGTGCGTGGACCGGCTGGGCTTCGCCGCCGACGAGCACATCCGCTCCTCGCAGGAGGTGGCGGTGGCCACCGCACCGATCGACTCGCCGATCGGTGCGATCGAACCCGGTCAGGTGGCCGGGCGCCGGTTCCACTGGGAGGCGACCGTCGGCGACCAGGTGGTGGCACGGGTCACGGTCAACTGGCAGATGGGCGAGGAGAACCTCGACCCGCCATGGAGTTTCGGTCCCGCGGGCGAGCGCTACGAGATGGAGGTGCGGGGCAACCCCGACACGTTCGTCACCGTGAAGGGCTGGCAGCCCGAGACCGTCGAAGCCGGCCTGGTCAGCAACCCCGGCGTCGTGGCGACCGCGGCGCACTGCGTCAACGCCATCCCGGCTACTTGTGCGGCACCGCCCGGGTTCGCCGGGTTCTTCGAGCTGCCGCTCATCACCGGCCGGGCCGCTCCGCACCTGGCGCGCTGAGCGCTACCCTCGGCTGATGGCCCTGGTTGTCGAACAGTCTCGGACGGTACCGGCGACCGTCGCCGACGCATTCGCCGCAACATTGCCATTGCCGTTGCCGGAGCTCTTCCGCCGCTGGTACGGGCCCATCCCGCCGATCAAGGAGGTCCGGGGACAATCCGGTGAGTGGGCGAGCGTCGGGCAGACCCGCACGGTGTTACTGACCGGCGGCGGCAGCATGCGCGAGGAGTTGACCGAGGTCGATCCACCCCGGGCGTTCGCCTACCGGCTCACCGACGTCACCGGCCCGATGGCGCCGCTGGTGGCCCACGTCGAGGGCCGCTGGCAGTTCGCCCCCGCTGGTTCGGGCACCACGGTCACCTGGAGCTGGGTCATCCACCCGCGATCCAGGCTGGCCGCGCCGGTGCTGCCGGTGCTCGGCTGGCTGTGGAAGGGCTACGCGCGTCAGGCGTTGGCGAGACTGTCCGTCCTGTTGGAGGGCTGAGTCCGTCGATGTGCCGACTTTTCGGGCTGCACGCCGGGACCAGCGTCCTCACCGCCACGTTCTGGCTGCTCGACGCCGCGGACAATCTGGCCGAACAGAGCCGACGCAACCCCGACGGCACGGGCCTGGGTGTGTTCGACGGCTACGGGCAATCGCAGCTGCGCAAGCAGCCGATCGCGGCGTGGCAGGACACCGAATTCGCTACCGCTGCACATGAACTGACCGGCACCACCTTCGTCGCGCACGTACGCTACGCCACCACCGGCGCTCGGAGCGTCGCCAACACTCACCCGTTCCTGCAGGACAACCGCATCTTCGCGCACAACGGCGTTGTCGAAGATCTTCCCGCGATTGACCAGCGGCTGCGCGAGGTCGACGGCTACGGCATGGTGCGAGGCGATACCGACTCCGAACGGATCTTCGCCCTCATCACCGCCGCGATCCGGGCGCGACGCGGCGACGTGACGGGCGGCCTCGTCGACGCCGTGCGGTGGCTGGCCGCCAACGTGCCGATCTACTCGCTCAACCTGCTGCTGAGCACCGCCACCGACATGTGGGCGTTGCGGTACCCCCAGCCCAACGAGCTCTACATCCTGGACCGGCGAGACGGCACAGCACCCGGAGGTTTGACATTGCGCACCAAGCGGATTCGAGCTGATGCCGCGAGATTGCGCGGCCGACCCGCGGTAGTGTTCGCCACCGAACCGATGGACGATGACACCCGCTGGGAACCGATCGAGCCGGGCCACCTGGTGCACGTCGACGCGGGCCTGCGGATCACCCGCCAATTGGTGCTGCCCGATTCACCTGCCCGGCAACTGCGCCGGGAAGATCTGACTGCCGCCGCCCAGGAGGCCCAACACCCATGGAAAGGACGGACATGACAGTCAAACGCGCCCTGGTGCTCGGCGGCGGTGGGGTAGCGGGCATCGCCTGGGAGACCGGCATCTTGTGCGGCATCGCCGACGAGTCGCCCGACGCCGCGCGGGAACTACTGGAATCCGCTGTGCTGGTGGGGACATCGGCCGGTTCGGCGGTGGCCGCCCAGATCGGCAGCGGGCTGAGCCTGGAGCAGTTGTTCGCCCGCCAGGTTTCGCAGACCTGCTCGGAGATCGATCCCGGCGTCGGTGCCGATGAGCTGACCGAGCTGTTCGTGGCGGCGATCACCGAGCCCAACACGACTACTGCGCAGAAACTGCAGGGCATCGGCGCGGTGGCCCTGTCGGCGCAGACGGTTGCCGCACCGGTGCGGCGCGGGATCATCGCCGACCGCCTGCCGTCACACGACTGGCCGGAGCGCACGCTGCGGATCACCGCGATCGACATCGACACCGGGGAGCTGACGGTCTTCGACCGCGACTCGGGTGTGGACCTCATCGACGCGGTGGCGGCCAGTTGCGCGGTGCCGGGCGCCTGGCCCCCGGTGGTGATCGGCACGCACCGCTACATGGATGGCGGGGTGCGCAGCACGGTGAACCTCGATGTGGCCGCCGACTGCGACGAGGCCGTGCTGCTGGTGCCCACCGGTGGCGGAGTCGATGGCGAGATCGCGGCGTTCGCCGGCCGCGTGTGCGCGGTGCTGGCCGACGATGACGCGCTGCGCTCCTTCGGTGGCAATCCGCTCGACCCGGCGTGCCGGTTGCCGTCGGCGCAGGCCGGACGCGAACAGGGCCGACGGCAGGCCGGCGCCATCGCCGAGTTCTTGGCCGGCTAGAGCAGCTAGAGCGATTTCGCGGCGTCGAGGGCGCGGACGGCGAGTTCTCGGCCGACGTCGACCAACTCGGCGGCGCGATGGAAGTCCAGGCTGCGGCAGGCGACGCGGGGCACCTCGATGAGCAGATCGGGCGGGTGCGACGCGAGCTGATGGCGGGCCAGCGCCGCCTGGGCTATATCGATGGTTCGGTTCATCACCTCGAAGCTGCCGAGTTTGGGCACGCCGGACGCTGACTCCTCGTCCTCGCCGGGTTCGGACTCACCGCTGCTGAACCGATCCAGGATCGCCCGCGCCGTCGGCCGATCCAGCAGGGAACGTGCCCCACTGGTGTCCAGCAGCGCAGACGTACTGCGCCACATACGATTCAACCGACCAGCCGGCACGCTCCGTTCGGAATCCTCGGCGGCCGGCCCGGCGGCGGTCGGGTCGCCGCCGTTGAGGCTCACGGCCAGCGTCAGGTCCGCGTTGACGGCGCTCAACGGAGCCATCGGCAGCGGGTCGAGGATGCCGCCGTCGGCGAGCAGGCGGCCATCGACCACGTGCGGCGCGATCACCCCGGGGATGGCGATCGAGGCGCGGATGGCCGTATCGACCGGCCCGCGCTGCAGCCACACCGATCGGCCCGCGATCAGATCGGTTGCTACCGCCGTATAGGGGACCGGCAGCTCTTCGATGTCGATATCGCCCAAGATGTCCCGGACGACATCGAGGATCTTCTCCGCCCGCAGCACGCCCGCCGCGGTGAATGAGGGATCCAGCAGGCGCAGCACCGCGCCCTGGGTCAGCGACTTGGCCCACTCGGCGAAGTCATCGAGTCGACCGGCAGCCTGCAGGCCGCCCACCAGCGCACCCATCGACGATCCGGAGATCCCGACGATGTCGTAGCCGCGGTCGCGCAGCTCGGCGATCACCCCGATGTGGGCGTAGCCGCGCGCGCCGCCGCTGCCGAGCACCAGGGCCACCCGGGGTGCTCGGGCCGCGCGGGATTCCGCAGCAGAAGTCATGTCCACCATTTTGCGGGCAATACCGCACCGGTTCTTTCCGTCATTGCGATTACAACCGTAGTACCGACAGGAACCAGCAGGTCACGGCGGGTATTGCCGCGCCGGGAGGGCCAGAACGTGCGAACTCTCGGCAACCCGCCGATGCGGCCGGCGCCGCACCCGCATAGCATGGCCGCTGTGATGGAGTACGTCGGGTTCCGGGGTTGTTGTTGCCGCAGCTGAATGCTGCCGCCGACCCGTTTCTTGAATCCACCCCATCCTTTTTGGAGTTCTCACCATGGTTATCGCTGATCCCATTGCGCTGCGGCGCTCACCCTCGCGTTCGCGCTCGTTGCGCCTGCCCGACCTCTTGCAGACCACCGATCTGGCCGCCGACGCGGTGCTGCAAGGCCGCTACAACCACTTGCTGCCCGAGTCGGGGCTGCCGGACGATCAGCGCTGGTTCGCTCGAATCCATGGCGACGAGCGGCTCGACATCTGGCTGATCAGCTGGGTGCCGGGCCACGCCACCGAGCTGCACGATCACGGCGACTCGCTCGGCGCGCTGACCGTGCTGTCCGGCTCATTGGAGGAATTCCATTGGAATGGTCGCGAGCTGGCTCAGCGACGGCTGGATGCGGGGGACCAGGCCGCGTTCACCCAGGGCTGGGTGCACGACGTCGTCTGGGCGCCGCCGGCAAACCAGTTCGAACCGGCCGCCCCGACGCTGAGCGTGCACGCCTACTCGCCGCCACTGGCGGAAATGTCCTACTACGACGTCGCGCAGGACCATACTTTGCGTAGGCAGCGCACCGAACTCACTTCGCACCCGGAGGCGTCATGACCACAACGCACGTGACCAGCCGCATCGACCGGGTGTTGGAGGCCGCCCGCGCCAAGCTGCACCGGCTGACCGCTGATGAGGTGCCCGAGGCGCTGCGCAACGGCGCACACCTAGTCGACATCCGGCCGGCGGCCCAGCGCGCGGAGGAAGGCCAAGTGCCCGAAGCGCTGGTGATCGAACGCAACGTGCTGGAGTGGCGCTGCGACCCGACCAGCGACGCTCGGCTGCCGCAAGCGGTCGACGACGACGTGCAGTGGGTCATCCTGTGCTCGCAGGGCTACACCTCGAGCCTGGCCGCGGCTGCTCTGCAGGACTTGGGGCTGCACCGCGCCACCGACGTCGTCGGCGGCTATCAGGCCCTGGCCGCCGTCGGGGAGCTGGTGGAGCCGGCCCCTCTCGTCGGACTAAGCGTTGGAGTGCAACAGGGGGCGGAGCCGTTCAGTCTTGTCCGGGGTCCACGCCGCTGGATGTAGGATCGCCGCCCACGCATCGGCGGCGTCGGCGACATAGCTGTGGCCATGACCGTCGGGCACGTCGATAGCCACCGCCATGTCGGCCGAGACCTGCAGGAACGTCACGATCGGAGTCCAGTGCACCTGCGGCAGCACGTCGTAGCCGCGGGGCTCTTTCAGCCAGTCCGGCTTGTGGTAGAGCAGATCGGGATGCCACCAGGCGATCGGGTCGGAGGCGTGCTGTAGGTACACCACCCGCGGCGTATCCGGTGCGCCCCAAGGGTTGTCGGGGCGTGCCAGGTCACCCGGGCGGGCGGCGAACCGCACGGCGCGGCCGTCGTGGTAGATCGGCAGCCATTGCGGGGAACCGGGATCGCGGTTGATGGTCAGGTCGGTCCAGATGGTGTTCTGAAACGTCGGGCCGGAGAACAGCGCACCGTCGGTGCGCGCCAGCACATTGTTGAGGCTCATGAAGGAGGCTTCGCCGCCGAAGGAGCCGAGGCTTTCCCCGAACACCACCAGTTTGGGGCGCTTGGCCTCCGGCAGGGCCCGCACCTGCTTGTCGACGGCTTCGAACAGCGCCTGGCCGGCCTGGCGAGCGTTCTCCTTGTCGACCAGGAAAGACAGCCAACTGGGCAGGAACGAATACTGCATGCTCACGATCGCGGTGTCGCCGTTGAACATGTATTCCAGGGCGGAGGCCTCCGCCTCGTTGATCCAGCCGGTGCCCGTCGTGGTGGCCACGGCCACCACCGCGCGGCTCAGTCCGCCGGTGCGGGCCAATTCGGCCGCGGCCAGCTCGGCGGTCTCCTTGATCCCGTGGGCCGAATTCAGGCCGGCGTAGGCCCTAATCGGTTCGGTGGCCGGTTTCTCGTTGAACGCGCTGAGCTGGGCGACGGTCGGTCCATTCGCCACGAAGATACGGCCCTGATGGCCCAGCGACTCCCAGGAGGCCAGCGACTCCGGCCCGCCGGAGCGCAGCCGGGTCGACGGGGCCGCTCGGTCGGGGCTGGTCTCCTCGTTGACCGAGGCGAAGGTGCTGTTCATGACGTGCATCGCGGTCTTGAGCACCAGACCGTTGAGCACCGCCACAACCAAGGCAACCAGTAGCGACACTGCGACCACGGCCGAAACCCGCGGCGGCGCAATACGTTCGAGCTGGCGCATCAGAAAACGGATCAGCAGCCTGATCAGTTGGCCGATCTCGACCAGGATGAACAGCGTGACCACCGCTATCGCGCCGGCCTGGGGGTAGTTGTACCAAGTCAGCCGCGGCACACCCATCAGGTCGCGCATCTGGTCCTGCCAGCCGTGGATCGTCCACACCACCCACAGATGGATGATCGCCGCGACGGGGATGAGCACCAGCCAGGCCCACCGCGGGGCCGGCGGGCTGGTGTCCTTCGAGCGCATGTAGCGGACCAGCCAGACGCTGAACACACCCAGGGCATAGCCGATGGCGCCCGAGCCGCCGCTGACCAAGCCCTGGAACAGCGGCCCACGCGGCAGCAGCGACGGCGTCAGCGACAACCACAGGAACACCAGGCCCACCGCGGTGCCGGTGAACGTGTAGTGCCGGACCCACCAGGGTGCGCGCGCGGTTGCTTCCGCGGGTGTTTCCGCGGTGGCGGTGTCGGTGGCTGTCGCGCTCATCGGAGATCGACTCAGCGGTGGGTGAAGTTCGGCGCGCGCTTCTCGGTGAAGGCCGCCATGCCCTCGGTCTGGTCCTCGGTGGCGAACGCCGAGTGGAACAGGCGACGCTCGTAGAGCAGCCCCTCGGCCAGGGTGGACTCGAAGGCCCGGTTGACGGCTTCCTTGGCCATCCGGGCCGCCGACAGGCTCATCCCGGCGATGGTGGCGGCCACCTTGCCGGCCTCGGCCAGCAGGTCGTCGGCTGGCACCACGCGGGACACCAGCCCGGAGCGCTCGGCTTCGGCGGCGTCGATGGTGCGGCCGGTCAAGATCAGGTCCATGGCCTTGGCCTTGCCGATGGCCCGGGTCAGTCGCTGGGAGCCGCCCATGCCGGGCAGCACGCCCAGCTTGATCTCCGGCTGGCCGAACTTGGCGGTGTCGGCGGCGATCAGCAGGTCGCACATCATCGCCAGTTCGCAGCCGCCGCCCAGGGCGTGCCCGGCCACCGCGGCGATGGTCGGGGTGCGCACCGCGGCCAGCTTGGACCAGGCGGCGAAGAAGTCGGCGGCGAACACCTCGGCGAAACTCAGATCGGCCATCTCCTTGATGTCCGCTCCCGCGGCGAACGCCTTGGCGCTGCCGGTGATGATGATCGCCCCGATGCCCGGATCGGCGTCGAATTCAGCTGCTGCGGTGGTGACTTCGCCCATCACCTGGCTGTTGAGGGCGTTGAGTGCCTGCGGCCGGTTCAAGGTGATGGTGCCGACACGGCCGTCGCGGTCGACGAGAATGGTTTCGTAAGTCATGGGTTCTCCTTAGAAGGTCAGGTCGGGTTCGGCGGGCACGAAGTACGTTTCGATGTCGGCGGCGCTCACCTCGGCCAGCGTCGCCGGTGACCATTGCGGATTGCGGTCCTTGTCGACCAGCTGGGCGCGGATGCCCTCCACCAGATCATGCGAGCGCAGCGATGCGCAGGAAACCCGGTATTCCTGGATCAGTACGTCTTCGAGGGTGGCGAGCCGGCCCGCCCGGCGCACCGCCTCCAACGTCACCGCGCAGGCGACCGGGGACCGGGTGCCGATCAGTTCGGCGGCGGCGTTGGCGTCGGGGCTGGCGTGGGCGGCCAGCGCCGCCACGATCTCGGCGACGGTGTCGTGTGCGTAGCACTCGTCGATCCAGTCGCGGTGTGCGGCAAGCTGACTCGGCGGCGCCTCGACCGCGTGTGCTGCCAATGCACTGTCCACCCCGTCGGCGATGATCGCCGCGGTGAAGTCCTCCAGGGCGGCGTGCGGCACGTAGTGGTCGGCGAAGCCCAGTGCAATGGCATCCGGGCCGGAGAACGGCGCGCCGGTCAGTGCGGCGTGCAGGCCGAGCCGGCCGGGGGAGCGGGCGAGCAGATAGGTGCCGCCGACATCGGGGATGAACCCGATGCCGACCTCGGGCATGGCCATCTTGGTGGTGTCGGTGACCACCCGGGTGTTGGCGTGCGCCCCGACTCCGACGCCGCCGCCCATCACGATGCCGTCCATCAACGACACGTAGGGCTTGGGGTATCCGCCGATCTGCGCGTTGAGCAGGTACTCGTCGTACCAGAATCGTCGCGCATCCGCGCCGTCGGCTTTGGCGCTGTGATAGATCGCGACCACGTCGCCGCCGGCGCACAGTCCGCGCTCGCCGGCACCGGTGAGCACCACCGCCGTTACCGCCGGGTCGTCGGCCCAGCTGGACAGCGCCGCGGTCATGGCGGTCACCATCGGAAGGTTCAGCGAGTTGATCGCCTTCGGACGGTTGAGTGTCAGCAGGCCGACCCCGTTGTCAACGCGGGCCAGGACCTCGTCAGATTCACCTGTCACGCCTTCGCAATGTAGATCCCTACGCGCGGTCACGGATCCGCGGGTAAGGTTTGGCAGCAGAGCGGCCCGAACGCCGTCGGGAACTCCGGCGAGTCGGGAAACGTTGATTCAGTATTCGTAACCCTTCGCTTCACAGCCCCAAGAGAGGATCGGGACGGTGCGGGAGACCAGCAACCCGGTATTTCGTTCGTTGCCCAAACAGGGCGGCTACGCGCAGTTCGGAACCGGTATGGCCGGTGCCACTCAGCAGATGAGTCAGACCTACCAGGTCGACCCGTCGTTGGCGCAGTACCAGCAGCGGGAAGTCACTCGCCCGCTGACCATTGATGACGTCGTCACCAAGACCGGCATCACGCTCGGCGTGCTGAGCGTGTCGGCGATCATCTCCTTCTTCCTGGTGTCGGCCAATCAGGCGCTGGCCGGGCCGCTGACCTTCGTCGGTGCGTTCGGCGGCCTGGCCGTGGTCATGGTGGCCATGTTCGCCCGCAAGCAGGACAACAAGGCCGTGGTGCTCAGCTACGCGGTGCTCGAGGGCCTGTTCCTCGGTGCCATCTCCTGGGTGCTGACGGCCTTCACCGTGGGGACCGGCAACGCCGGCTCGATGATCGGTCAGGCCGTGATGGGCACCCTCGGGGTGTTCGGCGGCATGCTGGTCGTCTACAAGACCGGCGCCATCCGCGTCACCCCGAAGTTCACCCGGATGCTCGTCGCCGGCATGTTCGGTGTGCTGGCCCTGATGATCGGCAACCTGGTGCTGTCGCTGTTCGGCGTCGGCGGCGGTGAGGGCCTGGGCCTGCGGAGCGGCGGCACGCTGTCCATCATCTTCTCGCTGGTGTGCATCGGTATCGCCGCGTTCAGCTTCCTGATCGACTTCGACGCAGCCGACCAGCTGATCCGTGCCGGCGCGCCGGAGAAGGCCGCCTGGGGCATCGCACTCGGCCTGACCGTGACCCTGGTCTGGCTGTACCTGGAGATCCTGCGTCTGCTCAGCTACTTCCAGAGCGAGTGACCCGCTAGCTTTCCCCGTTGACTCTGCGCTGAGGGCGCAAAAGTGCGAGTAGCACCCGCCCTCAGCGCAGAGTCATTTTTTGTGTCAGTGGCCCCGGGCAGCATGCCGACATGGGACAGCCATTCATCGGTAGCGAGGCATTGACAGCTGGAACTTTGAGCCGCCATGAGCTGCGCCAGTTCCACACAGCAGTACTGCCGAACGTCTACCAGGACAAGCACGCCGAACCCACGCTCCTGCACCGGACGCAGGCCGCCTGGCTGTGGACGCAACGCCAAGCGGTCGTCAGCGGGCTGGCCGCGGCCGCCCTGCATGGATCCAGCTGGGTCGACGACGACGCGATCGTCGAACTGATCTGGTGCAACGCGCGGGCCCCGCACGGCGTCCAGACCCGCGCCGACCTGATCCTGGACGGCGAATCTCAGCACCTTGGCGGCGTCGTCGCCACCACTCCCGAGCGCACCGCCTTCGACCTGGGCCGGCGCGGCCCGTTGTATCAGGCGGTCGCCAGGCTCGACGCGCTGGCCAATGCCACGCATTTCAAGATCGACGATGTGGCTCGGCTGGCGGCACGGCATCGGCATACCCGCGGACTGCGCCAACTCGAAGCCGCGCTGTACCTCGTCGACGCCGGTGCGCAATCACCGAAGGAGACCTGGCTGCGGCTGCTGCTCAGTGACGCCGGCTTTCCCCGGCCGCAGACCCAGATCCCGGTCCTCGGGGCGGACGGCTGTCCGCGCTACTTCCTCGATATGGGGTGGGAGGACATCATGCTCGCGGTCGAATACGACGGCGACCAGCACCGCACCAGCCGCCCACAGTTCGTCAAGGACGTCGAGCGTCTGGAGTACATCCGGCAGGCGGGCTGGACCCACGTCACGGTGCTTGCCGAACACCGGGGCTACGACGTCGTTCGACGCGTCCGCCAGTCATGGGACGCCCTGAGGCGAAAATGACTCTGCGCTCAGGGCGGGGGTTACTCGAACTTTCCCGCCCTGAGCGCAGAGTCAACGAAATCAGGAGAGCCGCTCGACAACCATGGCCATGCCCTGGCCGCCGCCGACACACATGGTCTCCACACCGAACTGCTTGTCGTGGGTGGCCAGGTTGTTCAGCAGGGTCGCGGTGATCCGGGCGCCGGTCATGCCGAACGGGTGGCCCAGGGCGATCGCGCCGCCGGACACGTTCAGCTTGTCCTCGTCGATGCCCAGCTCGCGGGCCGAGCCGAGCACCTGCACCGCGAAGGCCTCGTTGATCTCGAACAGGTCGATGTCGGAGACCGACATCTTCGCGTTCGCCAGCGCCTTCTTGACGGCCTCGATCGGGCCCAGGCCCATGATCTCCGGCGACAGGCCCGACACCCCGGTGGACACGATCCGGGCCAGCGGCTGCAGGCCCAGCTCCTTGGCCTTGGTGTCGCTGGTGATGATCACCGCGGCGGCGCCGTCGTTCAGCGGGCAGGCGTTACCGGCGGTGATCGTGCCGTTGGGCCGGAACACCGGCTTGAGCTGGCTGATCTTCTCGTAGGTGGTACCGGCGCGCGGGCCGTCGTCGGTGCTCACCACGGTGCCGTCGGGCAGCGTCACGGGCGAGATCTCGCGGGCGAAGAAGCCGCTGTTGATGGCCTCCTCGGCGCGGTTCTGGCTGCGCACGCCCCAGTGGTCCTGGTCTTCGCGGCTGATACCGGTGTGCAGCACCACGTTCTCGGCGGTCTGGCCCATCGCGATGTAGACGTCGGGCAGCAGGCCGTCGCCGCGCGGGTCGTGCCACTCGGTGGCACCGGCTGCGGCGGCCTCGGAGCGGGCGATCCCGTCGTTGAACAGCGGGTTCTTGCTGTTCGGGGCGCCGTCGGCGGCACCGATCGCGAACTGCGAGACGGTCTCCACACCGGCGGAGATGAACGCGTCACCCTCGCCGGCCTTGATCGCGTGGAACGCCATCCGGGTGGTCTGCAGCGACGACGAGCAGTACCGGTTCACCGTGGTGCCGGGCAGGAAGTCGTAGCCGAGCAGCACCGAGACCACGCGCCCGATGTTGTAGCCAGAGGCGCCGCCCGGCTGGCCGCAGCCCATCATCAGGTCGTCGATCTCCCGCGGGTCCAGCGCGGGCACCTTGTCCAGGGCGGCGCGCACCATCTGGGCGGCCAGGTCGTCGGGCCGCATGGTGACCAGGGATCCCTTACCGGCCCGGCCGATCGGCGAACGCGCAGTTGAGACGATTACAGCTTCAGGCACTTCAGGCTCCTTGAGATCGGGTATATAGAGCCGAATCTAGCCCGAAGCGGCCACCACGCGGGAATCGGGCCGGTCCAGCACAGCGCAGAGTGCCGGGATCATTTGGCCCGCCGCCAGGGCGTAACCCGCCGCCGACGGGTGGTACTGGTCCGCGGCGAACAGCAGGCCCGGACTGTCATGGAACTCCCGGGCACGGAAGTCGGCGAAGGGCACGGCGATCCCGCCGGCTGCCTTGACCGCCAGGGTCTGGGCCCGGGCCAGCTGGCACGCCCTTGCGTGTGCCACCCAGCGCAGCGGTCGCGGTATCGCGCTGATCGCGCTGAACTTCGGGCAGGTGCCCACGATCACCACCGCACCACTGGCGCGCAGCCGCTTCACCGCGGCACGCAGTCGCTGCACCGAGCCGGCGATGCTGTGCAGCGCGGTGATGTCGTTGGCGCCGATCATGATCACCGCCACATCCGGTGGCGGGCCCGCGACGAACATCGCGTCCACTTGGCCGGCCAGGCCTTTGGAGGTGGCGCCCACAATTGCCTTGGTGCTCAACCGAATCCGCAATCCGGTGCGCTGCGCCAGCGCCTTGGCGATCAGCGCCCCGGGAACCTCGTCCGCCGAAAGGCAGCCGTAGCCGGTCGCGGTGGAGTCGCCGAAAACCATCAGGTGCAGATCGACGTTCTCCCCACGGTGAAATGGCTGAACTTCGGCGTCGTCGCGACCGTATAAACCATCAGCACGTGGTGGAAGGCCCCAAGCCTTGGGGATCGTCTGGCGGGCCCGGTCGGCCTGGCCCGCCAGAAGATTGCGCACACCCACGTAGAGGGTGCCGCTGAAAGCGAACACGCCCGCAGTGGTGAGCGTGACCGCTGAGCGTCGCGTTGCCCCGATCGCCATGCCTGTGATTTTAGGGAAGGGAGGCCCACGTCACCTGAGTGCAGCAAACAAATATGGTCACGAAGAGGACCCGATGCTGCATCGGAACGAATCGTAAGATTTCTTCTCAATTTTCTGCGTGTGACGATACGAGGTACCGCGTTGGCTGTGCCGGCCCGGGCCGGCTGGAGGGAGTGTCCATCATGACCGCACCCGACACAATTCCCAGCTCGTTACGTGTTCGCAGTCGCCTGTACCCCAGTCCGCGACCCTACCGTTACGGTCGCCACGATGGGCTGCCCGTCGAGGTTGCCGAGGAGTCGACCAGCGTCGAGGGACGGTTGGCGTGGCTGGCGGCCCGGGCCACCATTCGGCCCGTTCTCTCGGTCGGCAGCTACCTACCGCGGATGCCGTGGCCGTTCGGCCTGCTCGACTTCGCCGCGAAGGCGATGCTGCCGGCGCCGGGCACCATCCGCGCCACCATCCGGCTGCCGCGCTGCAAGGCGCAGATGGTGCGCGCGGCCGGCGTCCTGCCCGCCGACGGCACCCGCCGCGTCGTGCTCTACATGCACGGCGGGGCATTTCTGACCTGCGGGGCCAACACCCACGGCCGGCTCGTCACCAAGCTGTCGAAGTATGCCGACAGCCCGGTGCTGGTGGTGGAGTACCGGATGATTCCCAAGTACTCCATCGCCGACGCCGTGGACGACTGTTACGACGGCTACCGCTGGCTGCGCCGCCAGGGTTACCAACCGGACCAGATCGTGCTGGCCGGCGACTCGGCCGGCGGCTATCTTTCGCTGGCGCTGGCCGAGCGGTTGCTGGAGGAGGGGGACGAAGACATGCCCGCGGCGATCGTCACGATGTCGCCGCTGCTGGAGATCGCCAAGGAAGCCAAGAAGGCACACCCCAACATCCATACCGGTGCGATGTTCCCGCCCAAGGCATTTGACGCGTTGGTGGAACTGGTGGAAGCGGCAGCCCGCCGCGACCGCACCCACGGCAGTGACGTCCTCGAGCCGCTGCAGCACGTAAAGCCCGGACTTCCACGGACCTTGATCCACGTCTCGGGTTCCGAGGTGCTGCTGCACGACGCCCGGCTGGGGGCCAAGGTGCTCGCGGCCGCCGGTGTCCCGGTGGAGCTGCGGGTGTGGCCCGGCCAGATTCACGTCTTCCAAATCGCCGCCCCGTTCGTGCCGGAGGCCACCCGTTCGCTGCGGCAGATCGGCGAGTACATTCGCGAGGCGACCGGTTGATCCGCCCGGTTCATGGGGCGGTTCCAACTTCGGCTCTCCCTCGTCGAGCCTCGCTGAACCGACCTGTTCATGGGGCGGTTCCAGCTTCGGCTCTCCTTCGTCGAGCCTCGCTGATCCGCCCGGCCAAATAACCTGAGACGATGGCAGGCATGCGGATAGCGCGCCACATCAGTGACCTCATCGGCAACACCCCCCTGGTCGAGCTGAGTTCGATCGTTCCCCCCGGCGCCGGCCGGGTGGTGGCCAAAGTCGAGTACCTCAACCCGGGTGCGAGTTCCAAGGACCGCATCGCGGTGAAGATGATCGACGCCGCCGAGGCCAGCGGCGCGCTCAAGCCTGGCGGCACCATCGTCGAACCCACCTCCGGCAACACCGGTGTCGGCTTGGCGCTGGTGGCCCAGCGCCGTGGCTACAAGTGCGTGTTCGTCTGCCCGGACAAGGTCAGTGAGGACAAGCAGAACGTGTTGCGGGCCTACGGCGCCGAAGTGGTGGTGTGCCCGACGGCGGTACCGCCGGACGACCCGGCCAGCTATTACAGCGTCTCCAACCGGCTTGTCGAGGAGATCGACGGCGCCTGGAAGCCGGACCAGTACTCCAACCCGGCGGGCCCCGAGAGTCACTACGAGACCACCGGCCCGGAAATCTGGACCGACACCGACGGCCAGGTCACCCATTTCGTCGCCGGCATCGGGACCGGCGGCACCATCACCGGCACCGGCCGCTACCTCAAAGAGGTGTCGGGTGGCCGGGTGCAGATCATCGGCGCAGACCCCGAAGGTTCGGTCTACTCCGGCGGGACCGGCCGGCCGTACCTGGTGGAAGGGGTCGGCGAGGACTTCTGGCCGGCCGCCTACGACCCGAATATTCCCGACGGCATCATCGCGGTCTCCGATGCCGATTCGTTCGACATGACCCGGCGCCTGGCCCGGGAAGAGGCGTTGCTGGTCGGCGGCTCCTGCGGGATGGCCGTGGTGGCGGCGGTCGAGACCGCCGTCAAGGCCGGCCCCGAGGCGCTCGTCGTCGTCCTGCTGCCCGACGGCGGGCGCGGCTACATGTCGAAGCTGTTCAACGACTCCTGGATGTCGTCCTACGGGTTCCTGCGGTCCCGGCTGGACGGCTCGACGGTGCAGCCCACGGTCGCCGATGTGCTCCGGGCCAAGGCGGGGGTGCTGCCGGACCTGGTCCACACTCACCCGGCCGAGACGCTGCGCGACGCCATCGGGATCCTGCGGGAGTACGGGGTGTCGCAGATGCCCGTCGTCGGCGCCGAACCGCCGGTGATGGCCGGCGAAGTGGCCGGCAGCGTGTCCGAGCGCGATCTGCTCTCGGCGGTGTTCGAGGGCCGCGCGAAGCTGGCCGACGCGGTGTCGCAGCATATGGGTCCGCCGCTGCCGCTGATCGGATCCGGCGAGGTCGTCGGCGTCGCCGCCACCACCCTGGCCGACGTGGACGCGGTGATGGTGGTCGAGGACGGCAAACCTGTGGGCGTCATCACCCGCCACGACCTGTTGGGCTTTTTGTCCGACGGGCCACGCCGACGATAAGGGCTTGACGTTCACTGTCCTGCGGTAGCGTTTGGACCGTTCACCGACACGACCCGAAAGGGTGGAGATGACCGACTTTCCGCAGCCCCCGCAGGGCAACTACCCACCCCCGTCCGGTGACTTCCCGTCGCAGGGCAACTACCCTCCGCCGCCGCCCGGCAACTACCCGCCGCCCCCGGGCAACTACCCGCCGCCGCCGGGCAATTACCCGCCGCCGCCGCCCGGCAACTACCCCCCGCCGCCTCCGGGTAACTACCCGCCGGCCCCTCCGGGTTACGGCGCGTACCCAGGTGCGGCCGGAAGCCCGGTGGGCCAGCTGCCGCAAGAGGCCTACACATCCTGGCTGACTCGCGTCGGCGCCTACTTCGTCGACTTCCTGCCGATCCTGGTGCTCTACGGCATTCCGTCGATGATCGCCGGAACCACCGCCGACAAGGAGTGCGTCACCAGCTCCGACGGATTCGCCTGCACGGTTACGCCGTCGAGCACCGGCGCGGCACTGATGTTCGTGGGCTGGCTGGCCGCGCTCGCCTACGGGATCTGGAACTTCGGCTATCGGCAGGGCACCACCGGATCGAGCATCGGCAAGTCGGTGCTGAAGTTCAAGGTGGTCTCCGAGCAGACCGGTCAGCCCATCGGGTTCGGGATGTCGATCGTGCGCCAGTTGGCACACATCATCGACGGCGCGATCTTGTGCATCGGCTACCTGTTCCCGCTGTGGGACGCCAAACGTCAGACGATCGCCGACAAGATCATGACCACCGTCTGCCTGCCGATCCGTTGAGCCAGAACCAATCGCACAGCAATAAGGGCCTGTCCACCACGGCGATCCACGCCGGATTCCGTCCGGACCCGGCAACCGGGGCCGTCAACGCACCGATCTACGCCAGCAGCACCTTCGCCCAGGACGGCGTCGGTGGTCTGCGCGGCGGATACGAATATGCGCGCACCGGCAATCCGACCCGGGCCGCGCTGGAGACCGCGCTGGCCGCGGTGGAGCGCGGCCGGTTCGGCCGGGCGTTCGCGTCGGGGATGGCCGCCACGGACTGCGCGCTGCGGGCGATCCTGCGCCCCGGCGATCACCTGATCATTCCCGACGACGCCTACGGCGGCACCTTCCGGCTGATCGACAAGGTCTTCACCCAGTGGGGTGTGGCGCACACCCCGGTGGGGCTGTCCGACCTGGACGCGGTCCGCGCCGCGCTCACCGACAAGACCAGGCTGATCTGGGTGGAGACCCCCACCAACCCGCTGCTGTCGATCGCCGACATCGCGGGCATCGCGGCCATCGGCAAAGAATCCGGGGCAAAGGTGCTGGTGGACAACACCTTCGCCTCGCCTGCATTGCAGCAGCCGCTGACGCTGGGCGCCGACGTGGTGCTGCATTCGACCACCAAATACATCGGCGGACACTCCGACGTGGTGGGCGGTGCGCTGGTCACCGACGACGAAGAGCTCGATGCGGCTTTCGCGTTCCTGCAGAACGGGGCGGGGGCCGTACCTGGTCCCTTTGACGCCTACCTGACCCTGCGCGGCTTGAAGACGTTGGTGCTGCGCATGCAGCGGCACAGCGAGAACGCCGCCGCGGTCGCCGAATTCCTCAACGGCCATCCCGCGGTGAGTCGGGTGCTCTATCCGGGGTTGCCGGAGCACCCCGGCCACGATGTCGCCGCGGCCCAGATGCGCGGATTCGGCGGCATGGTGTCGGTCCGGATGCGTGGTGGCCGGGCCGCCGCCGAGAAGCTGTGCGCCGGCACCGAGATCTTCATCCTGGCCGAGTCGCTGGGCGGAGTGGAGTCGCTGATCGAACTACCCGGCGCGATGACGCATGCGTCGACGGCGGGTTCGCAACTCGAGGTTCCCGACGACTTGGTGCGCCTGTCGGTGGGTATCGAGGACATCGACGACCTGATCGCCGACCTGAAGCAGGCGCTGGACTGAAGCGACCAGCCCCCGCTGCGGGGCTCAGGAGTGGTAGGGCTCCGCGCTGACCAGGGTCACCTTGACGGTCTTGCCGCTGGGCACCGTGTAGCTGCGCTCCTCGTCCACCTTGGCGCCCAGCAGGGCGTGCCCGAGCGGCGAGTTCGGTGAGTACACCTCGAGCTTGTCGTCGCTGACGCCCTCCTGGCGGGTGGCGATCAGGAAGGTCTCGGTGTCGGATTTGTCGCCGTCGTAGAAGACCTTGACCACCGAGCCCGGCAGTGCCACGCCGGACTGCGTCGGAGCCTCGCCGACCTTGGCGTTGTTGAGCAACTCCTGCAGCTGCCGGATGCGGGCCTCCTGCTGGCCCTGCTCCTCGCGTGCGGCGTGATAACCGCCGTTCTCGCGCAGGTCGCCCTCTTCGCGGCGGTCGTTGATCTCCGCGGCGATCACCGGACGGTTCGCGATCAGCTGGTCCAGCTCCGCCTTGAGCCGGTCGTGTGACTCCTGCGTCAACCAGGTCACCTGGGTGTCCGTCATCTCACTGTGCTCCTTGTGTCGTCGGATCCGGCGCCGTCGGGCAGCGGGGCGACATCGTTCTAATGCAGCAATACACGGTCCCAGCTGGAACCGTGTATCCGTACAGGGTACCACCGCGGCATCATGGCGATCGTAGGTAATCCGGGACGTCGCTGCCGCAACCGTAGACGTCTCCCATGACAGGTGGCTGGGAAGATTTCAGCGTCGTCGTCACCTGTACGGTGGCCGACTCCGACGGCGGAATCAGCACTTCACGCCGGCCAGTCTCGCTGCCGTCGCTGGACCGAACTCGCACGATGCACGCCGCGGGACGCGACGGTTCGGATCGAGTCACGCTGAACCTAACCTTGACCGTCTGGTCGTCGAGCACCTCGTAGCCGTACAGCTCGCCCTTGACCTCGGCGGTCGCGAAGCGCTGGTAGCCCACCACCGCGATGGCGGCGACGGTGGCGATCGCCAGTGCAGCCAGTGCGATCGCCAGCAGTCGACGGGGCAGGGCACTGCCCCGGGTATCCCCGTAACGGGCCGGCTTGGAGTCGGTCATCGTCAGGTGTGTCCCATGGTCGCCGGTGGAGTCGGGAGCGGTTACCGCGCCCGCCGCAGGTGGTGTAACGATGGGGGCCGGAACCATCTGGAACTATAGGCGTCCGGTCCGGAGTTCCGGCAGGAGGAACCTGGAGGGAACGGGGAATGTGCGCATGAGTGGACTGCGGCTGATGGCGGTGCACGCCCACCCCGACGACGAGTCCAGCAAGGGCGCGGCCACGGTGGCGCGCTACACCGCAGCTGGGCACCGGGTGATGGTCGTGACTCTGACCGGTGGCGAGCGCGGCGACATCCTCAACCCCGCGATGGACCTGCCCGACGTGCACGGCCGTATCGCCGACGTGCGTCGCGACGAGATGGCCAAGGCCGCCGAGATCCTCGGGGTCGAACACCACTGGCTGGGATTCGTCGACTCCGGTCTGCCCAAGGGCGACCCGCTGCCACCGCTGCCCGAGGACTGCTTCGCGCTGGTGCCGCTGGAGGTGTCCACCGAAGCCCTGGTGCGGGCGGTGCGCACGTTCCGTCCGCACGTGATGACCACGTACGACGAGAACGGCGGCTATCCGCACCCCGATCACATCCGGTGCCACCAGGTGTCGCTGGCCGCGTTCGAGGCGGCAGGCGACCATCGACTTTTTCCCGACGCCGGTGAGCCCTGGTCCGTGGCCAAGCTCTACTACAACCACGGGTTCCTGCGGCAACGGATGCAGCTACTGCAGGACGAGTTCGCCCGCAACGGCGAGGTGGGCCCGTTCGCCAAATGGCTGGAACACTGGCAGCCCGACCACGATGTGTTCGCCGACCGGGTGACCACCCGCGTCGAATGCGCCGAGTACTTCAGCCAGCGTGACGATGCGCTGCGCGCGCACGCCACCCAGATCGACCCCAACGGCGACTTCTTCGCCGCGCCGATCGAGTGGCAGCAGCGACTCTGGCCGACCGAGGAGTTCGAGCTGGCCCGGTCTCGGGTGCCGGTTACTCTGCCGGAGACGGACCTGTTCGCCGGGATCGAGGACAACGGATGAACCACGCTGTGCTGACTGTGCTGTGGATGGCGGCCGACGACGGCGTGCCGCGCGACACCGGGCCGGATTTCGGCAAGGCCAGCCCGTTCGGGCTGTTGGTCATCGTGCTGCTGATGCTCGGCACGTTCGCGCTGGTGTGGTCGATGAACCGGCAGCTCAAGAAGTTGCCGGAATCGTTCGACCGGGAGGACCCGGCCGCGGACCAAGCCGCCGACGAGGGGACCGTCGGGTCCGCTTCGTCCGGCGATCTTCCGGGCGATGACGGGCCGGGCTCAGCGCCGCAGCAGTCGTCGAGCTAACAGCTCCCCAACGCCGGGTTTCGCACATGCGACAGCCGGATTAACCTTTGCCCCTTGGGGTTTCGTCGCTATTGCGAGTATCGCCGACGCCAGCGCGGCGTGCGATGATTGCCCTGAACCGCGGCTTGGGAGAAAGGTTCGGGGTTGGCCATGCTCGCAGATCGCTCACCCGGGTTGGCGCTGTCGCCGATCATCTTGATGGTGTTACTGGTCGGCCTCATCAAGGTTCCGGCCGTGCATGCCGACGCGGTCGACACCACTTTCCTGGGCGCCCTCAACTCCAAGGGCATCGATTTCGCCAACGGGCAGTCTGCGGTCATCGCCGGTCATGAGGTCTGCGACGAGCTCGACAGCGGCCGGCAGAAGAACGACGTGGTCTCCGAAGTGATGCAGAGTAGCCAGCTCGACGGTTACCACGCCGGTTTCTTCGTCGGGGTCAGCGTCAGTGCGTTCTGCCCGAGGCATCACGGTTAGTCCTGCTCAGCCGGCAGAGGGCGGCTTCGGCATGACCGGGCCCCGCAGCTCCAAACCGACTTCCAGGTCCTCGTACTTCTGCTGCTTGCGCTTGCGCCAGCCGCTGCCCGCAGAATTCGAGGGGGGCACCATCGGCGGCATGATCGGCGGGATGCCGGCGAACGTCGTGGACTGGTTTGCGGGCAGCGGTGCCGCCGACGACGCCAGTTGCACCGGCGTCTGAGTCGCGGCCAGAAATCCCGCCGCGGCGGGCGGCGCGGTCAGCGGGCCGACCTTCATCCCGACACCGATGGCGGCCGAGGGCATTTCGGACAGGCCGGCGGCGCCCAGTGCCCCCAGCCCCCCGAGCGGCATGGCCGGGATCAAGGCGGACTCGCCCTCGGCGAGGCCCTGCGCCATCGCGGCGTTGACGTTCTGCAACGCCTGCGCCGAGGTGTTCTGGGCGAGATAGCTGAGCAGGTTGATCGGGAAGCCGGACGAGACGAACTGGTTGGCGTAGGTGTTCGCCAGGCCGGTCCAACTGGTGTTCGGGTCGAATGAGGTCAGCGACGACTCCAATGACGCCAAAGTCGAGTCGGCAGAAGTGGTTCCACTGCCGGCTGTCGCGGGCTTCGGGGAGCTGAACGCGGGCAGTGTGGTGGCCTGCGCCGCGGCCGCCTGATAGCGGGTCATCGCGGCGGAGTTGTTCGTCCACATGCCCAGGTACTGGCTCTCGTTCTCCGCGATCGCCGGGGAGTTGTTCCCGAATCGATTGGTCGCCAGGAGTTGCACCCGGCGAGTGCGGTTGGCCTTTATCGCCGCGGTCGGGGCCACCGCGGTGCGGACCGTTTCGAAGGCCGCCGCGGCGGCCTGAATCGAGGCGGCAGTCCGCCGGCACTGCTGTGCCGTGGCGCGCAGCCACACCAGGTAGGGCTCGGCGGACTGCACCATCGCAGCCGCGGACCGGCCGCGCCACGAGTCCACCAATGACGACAGCGCGGCGACATAGTCATCGGCGTATTCATCGAGGTAGCTGCCAAGCTGCCGCCACGCGCCGGACGCCTCGACGAGGGATCTCGCGCCGGGGCCGGTGTGGACCAGCGCGGAGGTGACCTCGGGGGGCGCGGTTATGGACTGCATGACCCGTGGTGGTGGCTCGTTAGGCGATCGCGCTGATGGCGGCCGATAGGCGCGCCTTGAACGCGTCGGGGATGGGGACGTAGCCGTGGTCGGCCAGCTCGTGCTGGCCGTCGCCGATCGCGCTCTGTAGGAAGGCGCGCACCGCGGTTCCGACCTGGGGGTCGGGATACTTCGAGCAGACGATCTCGTAGGTGGCCAGCACGATCGGATACGCGCCGGGCTGATTCGGCCGGTAGAAGGAGATGGTGTCCAGGGCCAGGTCGTTGCCGTCGCGGATGAACCAGGCCGAGGTAATGGTCTTGCCGACCGAGTCCTCGCTGATCGCGACCGGATCCGGGCCTGCCGAGGTGATGACGTTGGCCATACCCAGCTGGTGGTTCTGCGCGAACGACCATTCGGTATAGGTGACCGACCCTTCGAGGTCGGCCGCGGCCGCGGCGACGCCCTCGTTGCCGTGGGCGGTCTGTCCGGCAGCGCCGTTGAAGGTTCGCCCGGCGCCCTTGCCCCAGGTGCCCGCGGATGCGGTGTCCAGGTAGCGCTGGAAGTTGTCGGTGGTGCCGGATGCGTCGCTGCGCGACACCACCCGAATCGGCAGGGCGGGCAGGGCGGTGCCGGTGTTGAGCGCGGCGATCGCCGGATCGTTCCAGCTGGTGATGGTGCCGTTGAAGATGTTGGCCGCGGTGGGGCCGTCCAGGTTCAGCGATGTCACGCCGCCGAGGCGAAACGCGATGGCGATGGGTCCGAACACCATCGGCAGATTCCAGACCGGTGCACCGCAGCGTTGCTGGGCGCGGTCGTATTCGCCCTTGCTCAGCGGCGAATCGGATCCACCGAAATCGGTTTGGTCGGCCATGAATTCGTCGATGCCGGCACCGGAGCCGTTCGGCCGGTAGGTCAGGCTCTGGCCGGGGCAGGCCTGGCTGAAGGTCGCGACGAACCGCGTCATGGCGTTGGCCTGAGCGGTGGATCCGCTGGCCTTCAGGTTCGGGTCACCGCCACAGTCCACCCCGGATGCCGGGGCCTGTGCCGCATGGCTCGGTGCGGTCGCGTCATGGCCGCCTCCGCATCCGGACAGCAGCGCCACGCCCACGGTCAGCAAGCTCGGTACGGCACGTCGATTGATGTCAACCACACCCCTCGGGTCGTCTCATCGGCGAATGTAGCAATGGCATGCACCCGCAACATTGGTACTTCGCAGGGGAATTCAAGAGTTCAGCAACCGTTTTCGATCTGGCCATCAGCCGGGCAGGCAGCGTCTGCCTACGGGTCTGTCGGCGTGCCGAGCGCCACGGGATTAGCGTGGACGGATGGCCAACCGTCTCGCAACGTCCGCCAGCCCCTACCTGCGTCAACACGCCGACAATCCGGTGCACTGGTGGGAGTGGACGCCCGAGGCCCTGGCCGAAGCGGTCGAACGCGACGTGCCGATCCTGCTGTCGGTCGGCTACGCGGCCTGCCACTGGTGTCACGTGATGGCGCACGGCTCGTTCGAGGACGCAGAAGTCGCGGCGGCCATGAACGCGGGCTTCGTGTGCATCAAGGTCGACCGGGAGGAGCGCCCGGATATCGACGCGATCTACATGACCGCCACCCAGGCGCTCACCGGGCGCGGCGGCTGGCCGATGACCTGCTTCCTGACCCCCGATGGCCGGCCGTTCTACTGCGGCACGTACTACCCCAAAGACGCGTTCTTGAACCTGCTTTCGGCGATCACCGCCACCTGGAACGAGCGCCGCGACGAAGTCGAGGAGGCTTCGGACAACATCGCCACCGAGTTGCGCTCGATGGCCGCCGGACTGCCGGGGGACGGGCCGCCGGTCGATGCGATGCTGTGCGACGCTGCCGTGGCCGCGGTGCTGCGCGACGAGGACATCACCCACGGGGGGTTCGGCGGCGCACCGAAGTTCCCGCCGTCGGCGCTGCTGGAAACCCTGCTGCGTCATTACGAACGGACGGCGACCCGCCCGGCACTGCAGGCAGTGGAACGCGCCGGTGCGGCGATGGCCCGCGGCGGGATCTACGACCAGCTGGCCGGCGGCTTCGCCCGCTACAGCGTCGACAATGCCTGGGTGGTACCGCATTTCGAGAAGATGCTCTACGACAATGCACTGCTGCTGCGGGCCTATGCGCATTGGGCCCGACGCACCGGCGACCCGCTCGCCACGCGGGTGACCGCCCAGACGGCCCGCTTCCTACTCGACGAGCTGTCCGACAGTGGGATGTTCATCTCGTCGCTGGACGCCGACGCCGACGGCCAAGAGGGCTTGACCTATGTGTGGACACCCGATCAGCTGACCGCGGTTCTGGGTGCCGACGACGGGGCGTGGGCCGCAGACGTTTTCGTGGTCACGGCGAGCGGCACCTTTGAATCCGGCGGTTCAGCGAGGCTCGACGGAGGAGAGGGGAAGCTGGGACCGCCGCATGGGCACGGCACGTCGGTGCTGCAGCTTCCGGTCGATCCCGACGATCCAGCGCGGCTCGAGCGGGTGCGCCAGCAGCTGCTGGCCGCTCGGCGGTCCCGGCCCCAGCCCGGGCGCGACGACAAGGTGGTCACCGCCTGGAACGGTATGGCGATCACGGCGTTGGCCGAAGCGGCTGTGGCGCTGGGAGATCCGGGCCTGACCGCCGCGGCGCAGGAGTGTGCCGACAAGCTGCTTGAGCTGCACCTGGTGGACGGCCGGCTGCGACGGGCCAGCCTGGGCCGTCGGGTGGGCGGCAGCGCCGCGATCCTGGAGGACTACGGCGCGCTGGCCACCGGACTGCTCAGCCTGCACCAGCTCAGCGGTCAGCAGCGGCTACTCGACGCCGCCGCCGGCCTGCTGGACACCGCGCTGGTCCATTTCGCCGATCCGGAGTCACCCGGGCGCTGGTTCGACAGCGCCGACGACGCTGAGACGCTGGTGCTGCGCCCCAGCGACCCGATGGACGGTGCCACCCCGTCGGGCGCGGCGTTGATCACCGAGGCGCTGCTGACCGCGGCCCACCTGGTCTCCGCGGACCGTAGCGAGCGGTATCGCCAGGCCGCCACCGATGCGCTGGCGGCGCATGCCGCGCTGCTGGAGCGCGTACCCCGCGCGGTCGGGCACTGGCTCGGCATCGCCGAGGCCTACGTGCGGGGTCCGCTGCAGATCGCGGTGGCCTGCGACGGCCCGGACTCCGCGCTGCTGGCACAGGCGCGCCGGCTGGCGCCCGGGGGGACGATAGTGGTCGGCGGGACGGCCGACTCATCGGAGCTGCTGATTGGGCGAAACCGGGTCAACGGCGCCGACGCCGCCTACGTCTGTCGGGGCCCGGTGTGTGACTTGCCGGTGGGCAGCGCGGCGCAGTTGGCCTCCGCACTTGGCGTTGCCCTTGGGGTGCCCGCAAATCCGGCATCCGTGTAACGTGCGGCACATGACGAGCGCACCCGAGCGGGCACAGGCCATCACCGAGACCGTCCACCGCTACATCGAGCTGGTCGGCGGCGGCGACGCCGATGCGCTGGTCGAGCTCTACGCCTCCGACGCCACCCTGGAGGACCCGGTCGGCGGCGAGGTGCACATCGGCCACCAGGCCATTCGCAACTTCTACTCGGCCATCACCGGGCTGGACCGCAAGTCCGAGCTGGTGACGCTGCGGGTCGCCGGCAACGAGGCGGCGTTCCACTTCGCGCTGACCATCACCAACGGTGATCATCGGATGCGCATCGAGCCGATCGACGTGATGGTGTTCGACGGCGACGGCAAGATCGCCGGGATGAAGGCCTACTGGTCGGCGGAGAACATCACCCAGCTGTAGCCGCGCGGCTACGAGAGCACCGCGAACCAGATCGCGATGTACTGGCAGATCGCGGCCACAGCGGTGCACGCGTGGAAGAACTCGTGGTAACCGAACGTCTCGGGCCACGGGTCCGGCCACTTCAGCGCGTACATGATCGCGCCGATGCTGTAGAGCATGCCACCGACGGCCAGCAGCACCATCGCTGCGACACCGGCGTTGTGCATGATCGTCGCGATGAAAAACGCTGACACCCAGCCCAGCAGCAGGTAGAGCGGTACCCCGACCCACTTCGGGGCGGTCGGCCAGCACAGCTTGAGCACCACGCCGGCCAGCGCACCTCCCCACACGATCGCCATCACCAGCCGTTCCTGGGCGCCGTGGTCCATGGCCAGCAGGGCGAACGGGGTGTAAGTGCCGGCGATGAAGATGAAGATCATCGCGTGGTCGAGCCGCTTCATGCGGATCCGGGCGGCGACAGACTTCCAGGTGATCCGGTGATAGGTCGCGCTGACCGCGAACATGCCCACCACGGAGATGGAGTAGGCCAAGGTGGCCAGGCCGGCCTCGAGCCCGGCCAGCGACCAGGCCACCGCGGTCAGGGTGATCCCGGCGATGACGGCAACGATGGCCGACACGAGGTGAATCCACCCGCGTGCCCGCGGTTTGGTGTGTGGCGCGGTGAGGTCCGCCGGCAGCTCGTTCGGATTCGGCTCGGCGATGGTGTCGGTGTGGGTGCTCATGGGCCTTCCTGAACTCCACGCGGATCCCGGACTGATTCCCGTCATTGCTTTCAGATCACAGTAGTCTGGGTTTTTGTGGCAATCATCCCGGCGCGCTTGAAAGAGCCGCTGTACCGGATCTACGAACTGCGCCTCCGGCAGGGCTTGGCGGCGTCGCGGTCGACGCTGCCCCGCCACATCGCCGTGCTCTGCGACGGTAACCGGCGGTGGGCGCGCGATGCCGGCTACGACGACGTCAGCTACGGCTACCGGATGGGTGCGGCCAAGATCGCCGAGATGCTGCGCTGGTGCGCCGACGCGGGCATCGAGATGGCCACCGTCTACCTGCTGTCCACCGAGAACCTGCAGCGCGACCCGGCCGAACTGGCCGCGCTGATCGAGATCATCACCGACGTGGTGGAGGAGATCTGCGCGCCCGCGAATCGGTGGAGCGTGCGCACCGTCGGGGACCTGGCGCTGCTGGGCGAAGAACCGGCTCGTCGCCTGCGTGAGGCCGTAGAGAGCACAGTAAGTACCGCTGATCGCGGACGCTGCAACCTGCACGTCAACGTCGCGGTCGGCTACGGCGGCCGCCAAGAGATCGTCGACGCCGTGCGTGGCCTGCTCGGTAAGCAGCTGGCCAACGGCGCCACGGCCGAGGAACTGGTCGACGCGGTGACCGTCGAGGGCATCTCGGAAAACCTCTACACCTCGGGTCAGCCCGACCCGGACCTGGTGATCCGCACGTCCGGGGAGCAGCGGTTGTCGGGCTTCCTGCTGTGGCAGAGCGCCTACTCGGAGATGTGGTTCACCGAGGCGCACTGGCCGGCGTTTCGCCGGGTCGACTTCCTGCGAGCGCTGCGCGACTACAGCGTGCGGCACCGGAGATTCGGGCGGTAGCGAGCCGTGGTGATGTTGTCGGCGCTGGTCTTCACCCTGAGTTGGTGGCTCGGGATGTACCTGTTGGCGCGCGACCCGCGCAAACCGGTGCTGGTGCTGGCCGCGGTGGGGTTGTGCGGTTTCGCCGCCGTGGTGGCCGCCGACGCGGTCCGCGAGGTGTGGCATCCGGTGCTGCTCGGGCGGGTGGAGATCTACCTGGCGGTGCTGCCCGGGGTGGCCTGGTTCGCGGTGCTGCTGGAGCTGGCCAGGCCGTGTGACCGGTGGACCGGCCGGGCGCGCGACGCGACATTCATCGGCGCGGTCGGGGCCGCCGCGCTGGTCGGAGCGACCTGGGCCGGCAGCGTGGAAGGCCCGCCGCGGGCCGGGCACTGGCTGCTGTTCGCGGTGATCTCGGTGTCGACGTTGGCGGCGATGGTCAAGGCGCTGATCCGGCCCGCGCAGCCTGGTTCGGTGCTCGGTGTAGCCGCCGTCGCGACGCTGTTCTTCGCCCTGGCCAACGCGATCCTGATCATCCCGCTGGGCGTGGTGCCCAGCGGGATAGCGCTGGCCAGCACCGGCGTCGACGTCCTGCTATTGGGCCTGGCGGTGGCGCTGTGGGATGCCTTCGACGAGGGGCAGGCGCTGCGCTTGGACATGCTGCGGTCGTTTCTTGCCTGCGTCGCGATGGCGGCGCTGCTGGGTGGGCAGGTGTTGATCGGGCTGTGGTTGACCCGAACCGAACCGGTGGCGCAGACCGCGTTGACGGTGCTGCTGTTCACCACGATCGCGGTCGGGATCGAGGTCCAGGTGTTCGTCGACCGGCTGGCCGGACTCTGGGACCGGCTGGCGTTCTGGCGGTCCCCGGCGTTGCGCGCCGACCGCGCCGTGTTGCGCGGCACCGAGGCGGCGCTGGCCCTGCGCTCGACCGGCCCGCTCGACGACCTCGACGAGGAGACCTTCGTCCGGCTGACCCGCCGGGCGCTGGGGCACTACGGGGATCTGTCGAAGCTTGTCGCCAGCCCCCTGACCGCGTTGCCGGTCATCGACGAGCGGTTGGCCGCCCGCGGTGCGCCCGATGCACCGCTGGAACGCGCCAACGAACTCAAGGCCGTGCTGGCCGACCGGATCGCCGCGCTCAAGCCACGTGACGGCGGCGAGTTCGGCACCACCGAACAGTGGCGTCACTACAACGCCCTGTATTTCCCCTACGTCGTCGGAGTGCGTGCCTACGCGCAGAACGCCACCGCGGCCGGACTGGACCCCACCGCCCGGCAGGCCTGGCAGTGGCTGGTCACCGAGGTGCCGCAGCGTTCGCTGCACAACTGGCAGAACGCCGGGGCCCGGGTGATCGCCGCCGACCTACGGGGCCGGATGACGGTGTCGACGGCTCTCTGACCTGCGCGTGGCAGTGCTTGGCAGTGCCACGGGTCGATGTGGCAGCGGTTGCGCCGCAAGGTCGAGGGTGTCCGCACCACCCTCGAAGGGAGTTTCCTCATGACCGCCATCACCACCCCGGTCCTGTCCGACTCGACCGACTCACTGCTGCGCTTCGCGCTGCGCGCCGACGCCGTCATCGTTGGAACCGTCGGCCTGGCCGGCGCGCTCGCCGCCCGCCCGATGGCGGCACTGGAAGGCCTCACCGCGGCCCACGAATACGCCGTGGCCGCCTTCTGCATTCTCTATGGCGTCGTGGTCTACTTCCTGTCCGCGCTGCCGGACCTGCGCCGCGCGGGTGTCGGTGTGATCGCCGCCAATGTGGCGTGCACCGTGGCCGCCGTAGCGGTGGTCGAGGCAGGCGTACTGCCGCTGACCGGAATCGGAGTGGTGGCCATGCTGGCGAGCGCGGTCTACACCGCGTTCTTCGCACTGATGCAGTACCGGGGGCTGCGTCGCCTCGGCTGAGATGCAGCCCACTCAACGTGTCGCCGCGGCCGCCACCGTCTACAGTTCTCTCCCATGAAGTGGCGGCTGGCGGCGATGACGCTGATCCCCGGAACCCTGATCTACGCCGCCGCGCCGGCGCAGGCCGACGAGAAGACCTACCTCAGTTACCTTGAGTCGCACGGCTTCAAATACCAGAACAGTCCCGGGCTGACCACTCCGTCCGGGGCGGTGCAGTTCGGCAAGATCATCTGCGAGAACCTGCGGAAGGGCCGCCCGGCCAAGGACCGGTTCGGCACGAAGGTCGCCGACGGCGTCACCAAGGTCATGATCGACGGGGCGCAACGCGAAATGTGCCCGGACACCTTGGCGGCCGCTGCCAACCCCACGCCGACGCCGGCGGTGCCGCCGCCGGGTGCCGGCGAACCGCCGTCACCGGGGCCTGAGGTTCCGCCGCCGGCCGACCCGGCACCGCCGCCCGGCTTCCCGCCGCCCCCAGGTTTCCCCCCGCCGCCGGGTTTCCCCCCGCCGCCGGACTTCCCGCCACCTCCCGGTTTCCCGCCGCCGCCCGAGCCTGCACCTGCACCCGCAGGGGAGCTGCCCCCGCCGCCGCCGGAGCCGGCGCCGCCGCCGGGACAGCCGCAGCCGGGCACCGCGACGCAGCCCTAACGGTCGCCGCGCAGATGGCGGCGACCCGCAGCGCCCGGCTCCGCCGCGCTTGCGATCGCCGCGCGCTAGAGCTTGCGCAGTCGCAGCCTGTTGATGGAGTGATCGGCGTCCTTGCGCAGCACCAGCGTCGCTCGTGGCCGGGTGGGCAGGATGTTCTCGATCAGGTTGGGCCGGTTGATCGAGCGCCAGATGTCGCGCGCCGCGGCCACTGCCTGCTGATCATTGAGTGCTGCGTAGTGGTGGAAGTGCGACTCGGGATTGGCGAACGAGGTGGAGCGCATCGCCAGGAAGCGTGAGACGTACCAGTGCTCGATGTCTTCCACCCGGGCGTCGACGTACAGCGAGAAGTCGAACAGGTCGGAGATCATCAGCGTCGGGCCGGTCTGCAGAACGTTGAGGCCCTCAAGGATCAAGATGTCGGGGTGGCGGACCACCTGCTTGGCGCTGGGAACGATGTCGTAGCTCATGTGTGAATACACCGGTGCACATACGTAGTCCGCACCGGACTTCACCGAGGTGACGAACCGCATCAACGCGCGGCGGTTGTAGCTTTCCGGGAACCCTTTGCGGTGCATCAGGTTGCGGCGCTGCAATTCGTGATTGGGGTACAGGAAGCCGTCCGTGGTGACCAGGTCCACCCGCGGGTGGTGGTCCCAGCGGGCCAGCAAGGCCTGCAGTACACGGGCCGTCGTCGACTTGCCGACCGCCACGCTGCCTGCCACGCCGATGACGAACGGCACCGGCCGGTCGAGGCTCTGATTGTTCTCGCCGAGGAACTCCGCGGTGGCGGCAAACAGCTGCTGACGAGCGGCCACCTGCAGATGCAACAGACGCGCCAGCGGCAGATAGACCTCTTCGACCTCCAACAGGTCGACCTGCTCGCCGAGGCCGCGCAGTGCGACGACTTCTGCTTCGGTGAGTGGCATCGGCGTCGACATACGCAGTGTCCGCCATTGACGTCGGTCGAACTCCACGTAGGGAGTCGGCTCGCTCAGCCGCCGCATGACCATACAGTCTTGCAGTAGCCGCGACCGTTAACCTGATCGGGTATGGAGCCCGCCGCCTTGATCCGTGAATACCTGTTGCTCGGTCTGCGCTTTGACCGCATCGAGCAGGGTTACGTCGACGCTTTCACCGGCGACCCCGAGCTGCAGCGACTGGTCGCCAACGAGCCGATGCCCAACCCGTCCGACCTGGCCCGTCAGGCCGAGAAGCTGGTCGCTGCGCTGCCGGGCGGCCTCGATCCGGCCCGCGCTGAGTACCTGCGGGTGCACCTGCGGGCGCTGGCGTGCGCCGGGCGCAAGTTCGCCGGGGAGCAGGTCGGCTTCGTCGAGGAGGTCCGCGACTACTTCGACGTCGACATCGTCAAGGGCGACACCGACCGCTATCGCCAAGCGCACGCCCGGCTGGACGAAGCACTGGGTGGCACGGGCCCGCTGGCCGAGCGGATGGCCGCGCACCGGAAGGCCGAGGAGATTCCGCCGGAGCGACTCGAAGCCGCCATCCACGCGTTCTCCTCGGCGCTGCGCGACCGGGTGCGGGTGCACTTCCCGCTGCCGGAGACCGAAACCATCACCTACGAAGTGGTCACCGACAAGCCGTGGTCGGGGTTCAACTACTACCGCGGCGACTACCGCTCCACGGTGGCGGTCAACGCTGACCTCAAACAGCTGATGTCGAACCTGCCGCGGCTGGTGGCCCACGAGTCCTACCCGGGTCATCACACCGAGCACTGCCGCAAGGAAGCCGGGCTGGTCGAAAAGCTCGGCCAGGCCGAGCAGACCATCTTCCTGGTCAACACCCCGCAATGCCTGATGGCCGAGGGCCTGGCCGATCTGGCGCTGTATGCGGCGGTCGGGCCGGGCTGGGGTGCCTGGGCCGCGGAGATCTACGCCGACCTGGGCCTGCAGTTCGACGGGGCCCGGGCCGAAGCGGTGTCCGAGGCCGCCGCGGCGCTGGCCGACGTGCGGCAGGACGCGGCGCTGATGCTGCACGACGAACATCGCGACGCCGACGAGGTGGCCGACTACCTGCGCCGCTGGCTGCTGGTCACCGATGACCGGGCCCGCCAGAGCATGCGGTTCTTATCCTCGCCGCTGTGGCGGGCCTACACCTCGACCTACGTGGAGGGCTACCGGCTGCTGCGCGGCTGGCTGGACGCCGCGCCGCCCGGGGTGAGTCTCACCGAGCGGTTCGGTCGGCTGCTCGACGAACCGTTGACCCCGTCGACGCTGCGGGCCGACTGAGGCCCCGGGGGGCTGGGCCGGCGGCGTGAGTGTGTGGATTTACACACCGGACCTCGTGATTTGCGGATAAATCCGCACAGTCGGCGCAGGGGGAGCGATCGCTGGCCTGCGGCAATCGGGTGAAGGTCCGCGTGCCAAACTGGAGGGCGTGACTGCCGCACCGAACACCCGCCCCGCGTCCACCATGTCGACCCCGCTGGCCGAACTCGACCCCGACATCGCCGAGCTGCTCGGCAAGGAACTGGGCCGTCAGCGCGACACGCTGGAGATGATCGCCTCGGAGAACTTCGTCCCGCGGGCGGTGCTGCAGGCACAGGGCAGTGTGTTGACCAACAAGTACGCCGAGGGCCTGCCGGGCCGGCGCTACTACGGCGGGTGCGAGCACGTCGACGTGGTGGAGAACATCGCCCGCGACCGTGCCAAGGAACTGTTCGGCGCTGACTTCGCCAACGTCCAGCCGCATTCGGGTGCGCAGGCCAACGCCGCGGTGCTGCAGGCACTCATGGAGCCCGGCGACCGCCTGCTGGGCCTGGACCTGGCCAACGGGGGACACCTGACCCACGGGATGCGGCTGAACTTCTCCGGCAAGCTCTACGAGAACGCCTTCTACGGCGTCGACCCTGTCACTCACCGCGTCGACATGGACGTGGTGCGCGCCCAGGCGCTGGAGTTCAAGCCGAAGGTGATCATCGCCGGCTGGTCGGCCTACCCGCGTGTCCTCGACTTCGCGGCGTTCCGGTCCATCGCCGACGAGGTCGGCGCGACGCTGTGGGTGGATATGGCGCACTTCGCCGGGCTGGTGGCCGCGGGGCTGCATCCGTCGCCGGTGCCGCACGCCCAGGTGGTGTCCACCACGGTGCACAAGACGCTCGGCGGCCCGCGGTCCGGTCTGATCGTCGGCCAGAAGGAATTCGCCAAGCAGATCAACTCGGCGGTCTTCCCGGGTCAGCAGGGCGGCCCGCTGATGCACGTCATCGCCGCCAAGGCCGTTGCGCTGAAGATCGCCGGCACCCCCGAATTCGCCGAGCGCCAGCAGCGGGTGCTCTCTGGCGCGAAGATCATCGCCGAGCGGCTGCTGGCCGCTGACGTGGCCAAGGCCGGCGTCTCGGTGGTCAGTGGCGGTACCGACGTGCACCTGGTGCTCGTCGACCTGCGGGACTCGCCGCTGGACGGCCAGATGGCCGAGGACCTGCTGCACGAGGTCGGCATCACCGTCAACCGCAACGCGGTCCCGAACGACCCGCGGCCGCCGATGGTCACTTCCGGGCTTCGGGTGGGCACCCCGGCGCTGGTCGCTCGTGGTTTCGGCGACGCCGAGTTCACCGAGGTCGCCGATGTCATCGCCACCGCGCTGGCGGACGGTTCGGCCGCTGACGTGCCGGCGCTGCGGGCCCGGGTTACCAAGCTGGCGCAGGACTTCCCGCTGTACGACGGCCTGGAGGACTGGAAGCTCGCCTAGGCCCGCCCGTTGTGGCACTGACACGCCGTACCCCGAGTTGACAGGATAGTGTGAATTCGGGTTACAGTTACTTTCATGGCTGAACGTCCCGTTGCTAATGCACTGATCCGCGAGCTGGAGCCGGTGGTCGACGCGAACTTGGTCCGACACATCGACACGGTGGACCCGTGGTACGCGCACGACTTCGTGCCGTTCGAGCAGGGCCAGAACTTCGCGTTTCTCGGCGGCCAGGACTGGGACCCGTCGCAGGTCACACTGCCCAAGCTGATCACCGACGCCTGCGAGATCCTGCTCGTGGAGAAGGACAGCCTGGCCGGCTACCACCGTGAACTGGTCGAGCACTTCATCCTCGAGGACAAGTGGGGCCGCTGGATCGGCCGGTGGACCGCCGAAGAGCACCTGCACGCCATCGCGCTGCGCGAGTACCTCATCGTGACCCGGGAGATCGACCCCGACGAGAACGAGCGTGTTCGCATGGAGCACGTGCAGAAGGGCTACCGCGCCGACCGCTACAGCCAGGTCGAGACGCTGGTGTTCATGGCCTTCTATGAGCGTGCCTGCGCCGAGTTCTGCCGCAACCTGGCCGACCAGATCGATGAGCCGGTGCTCAAGGGGCTGATCGGCCGGATCGCGGGCGACGAGGAGCGTCACGAGGAATTCTTCGCGAACCTGGTCGCGCACTGCCTGGACTTCGTGCACGACGAGACGGTGGCCGCGATCGCCGCCCGGGCCGCCGAGCTCAAGGTCGTCGGCGCCGACATCGACGCCTACGCCGACCGGCAGGCCGCGATCGCCGAGGCCGGCATCTTCGGGCCCGACCAGTTGCGCCGGGTGATCTCCGACCGAATCAGCGCTTGGGGCTTGGCCGCCAACCCCGATCTGAAGCCGCTCGTCATCGGCTGAAAACTCCGGCGCGCCTGCGCAGCGCCCACGCGCCGACGGGGGTACCGTCGCAATCGATGGCTAGCCACACGCTTCGCTGTCTCATCGGCACCACCGGTCGTGATTACGACAGGACCGGCCCCGGTTCTGTGCCGTGCCCCCCGTCGAAATGTTCGCGCGGGGTCGCGCGTGCCCTCACCGCTGGAGCGCTTAGTGCCTGAAATCCGGACGTACGTGCTCGACACCTCCGTACTGCTGTCGGACCCGTGGGCTTGCACCCGGTTCGCCGAACACGAGGTTGTCGTCCCGCTGGTGGTCATCAGTGAGTTGGAGGCCAAACGCCACCACCACGAGCTCGGCTGGTTCGCCCGCCAGGCGCTACGCATCTTCGACGACATGCGACTAGAGCATGGACGGCTCGACCAGCCCATTCCCGTTGGGACACAGGGCGGTACGTTGCACGTCGAGCTCAATCACAGCGACCCCGCGGTGCTGCCGACCGGGTTCCGCACCGACAGCAACGACTCCCGGATCCTGACCTGCGCGGCCAACCTGGCGGCCGAAGGACGCAGCGTCACGTTGGTCAGCAAGGACATTCCGCTGCGGGTCAAGGCCGCCGCGCTGGGTCTGGCTGCCGACGAGTACCACGCCCAGGACGTCATCGTCTCCGGCTGGACCGGGATGGACGAGGTCGAGGCGTCTGTCGAGGACGTCGACGCGCTGTTCGACGAGGGCGAGATCGATCTGGCCGCTGCACGGGATCTGCCGTGCCACACCGGAATCCGTTTGCTGGCGGGCAGTTCGCATGCCTTAGGCCGGGTCAACGCGGCCAAGCGGGTGCAGCTGGTCCGCGGCGACCGGGAGGCGTTCGGTCTGCGCGGGCGGTCCGCTGAGCAGCGGGTGGCGCTGGATCTGCTGCTCGACGAATCGGTGGGCATCGTCTCGCTGGGCGGCAAGGCCGGCACCGGCAAATCCGCGCTGGCGCTGTGTGCCGGCCTGGAGGCGGTCTTGGAAAGGCGCACTCAGCGCAAGGTGGTGGTGTTCCGCCCGCTCTACGCCGTCGGGGGCCAGGAACTCGGTTACCTGCCGGGCAGCGAGAACGAGAAGATGGGGCCCTGGGCTCAGGCGGTGTTCGACACCCTCGAGGGTCTGGCCAGCCCGGCAGTGCTCGAGGAGGTGCTGTCACGGGGCATGCTCGAGGTGCTGCCGCTGACGCATATCCGCGGGCGCTCGCTGCACGACTCGTTCGTGATCGTCGACGAAGCGCAATCGCTGGAGCGCAATGTGCTGCTGACCGTGCTGTCGCGGCTGGGCACCGGCTCGCGGGTGGTGCTCACCCATGACGTCGCGCAGCGGGACAACCTGCGGGTCGGTCGGCACGACGGCATCGCCGCGGTGATCGAGAAGCTCAAGGGGCACCCGCTGTTCGCGCACGTCACCCTGCTGCGCAGCGAACGTTCGCCGATCGCCGCCCTGGTCACCGAGATGCTCGAGGAGATCAGCGGACCCGACCTGAGCTGAGCCCCCGGTAGGCTGCCGGGGTGGCAAAACCCTGGCATGTCGGTGTTGTTGCGATGGCCGTTGCGGTGCTCGGCGCCTGCACCAGCCATGTCCACGAGGCGTCGGCCGAACCGGTGGACTGCGCCGTCGATAAGTGTGTGGCGCTGACCTTCGACGACGGCCCTTCGCCCTACACCGACCGGCTGTTGGGGATCCTGAACGACGCCGGCGCGCGTTCCACGTTCTTCCTGATCGGCAACAAGGTGGCGGCCGACCCGGCGGGCGCCAAGCGGATCGCCGACGCCGGCATGGAGATCGGCAGTCATACCTGGGAACACCCGAATATGACCGCGATCCCGGCAGCGGACGTGCCCGCGCAGTTCGCCAAGGCCACCGACGCGATCCGCTCCGCGACCGGCGTCACGCCGACGCTGTGGCGCCCGCCCGGCGGGCTCACCGATGCGGCGGTCAACGCGCGCGCGGCCGAGGCCGGACAGGCGGCGATCCTGTGGGATGTCATCCCGTTCGACTGGATCAACGACGCCGACACCAATGCCACCCGCTACATGCTGATGACCCAGATCAAGCCCGGCTCGGTGGTGCTGTTCCACGACACCTACTCATCCACGGTGGACCTGGTCTACCAGTTCCTGCCGGTGCTCAAAGCCAATGGCTACCACGTGGTTACGGTCAGCCAGCTGCTCGGTCCGCGCGCACCGGGCAGTGTGTATGGCAGCCGGGACAACGGACCGCCGGCTGGCGAGCTGCAGGACATCCCGCCCGCGGACATCCCGGGGCTGCCGGCCACGCCGTCGCCGCCGCCGATGCCGAACTTCCCGATCACCGACATTGCCGGGGCGAATTCCGGGGGACCCAACAACGGGGCTTGAGCCCTGGGGTGCTTGTTCGCGAGATTGCGCTCACGCAGGCGGCTACTCGAACTTCTCCTGCATAGTTGCGGTCTCGCGGCTTGGGGCGCGCTCTTGACACTTTGACACAAAAAACTATTCTTTGTGTCAAGCGAGCCGAGGAGGCCACAGATGACGGCAGTGATCAGTCATGTCACCAGCATCGACCCTGCCGCTCGGATTCGGCCTCAGGTGATGGCCCAGTTCCGCAGGCACTCCGGCAGCGTGTTGTCGGGCCTGTTCGGCGCCGCGGCGTTCGACGAGGTGGCCCTGGTGCCGGTGGCCGCCGCGGTGGACAAGACCGGGCGCTTCGAACGCAACTTCACCGACCGCGCCATCCGCAGCGGATTCTCTGCGCTGCTTGCCATCTGGGGAGATGCCGAGGACCGCGCGGCCGAAGGAGAGCGACTCAAGCGGATGCACCGCGACGTTCACGGACACGGCAAGGGGGACTTTGCCGATGTCCGCTACAGCGCGCTGAACCCGCGGCTGTGGAACTGGATTGCCGTCAGCGGCATGTTCGTAACCCTCAATTCGTTCACCCCCGTCACCGGCATCAAATGGAACGACGCCGAGCGGGAGGCGGCCTACCAGCAACTGGTCGAGGCGTTCAGCGCTCTTGAGCTGCCCGGCAAGGCCGGTAAGTTCCCCGCGACCTATGTCGAGGCCGCCGAGTACTACGACCAGATGGTGCAGACCGACCTGGCGGCCAACCCGTTCCTGGATCGGGTCACGGCCGGGCTGGGCAAGTTGCCGCTGCCGTCGGCCCTGCCGGCCCCGGTTCGGGCCGCGGCTGCTCCGCTGTGGTCGGTCGTCAGCGCGGGGGCCGGCCGCGTGGTCAAGATCTGTTCGTTCGGGATCATGCACCCCGGGGTTCGGGAGCTGACCGGATTCCGGTGGCAGCCGCACCACGACGTCGAGTTCAACTTCTACACCCAGCTGCTGCAGATGGCATGGCGGGTGTTGCCCGATCGCGTCGTGCTGGTGCCGCTGGCCTACAACCGGCTGCAGTACGAGAAGCTGGTGAAGATGCACCGCTCGGTCGCGCTGGATTCCTTTGCGCCGCCCGGCGGCTGCCCGATGGGATGACACACTGGTGCCGATGACATCGCGACGCAGTACCGCGAGCCCAGCCGAGCAAGAGGCGGCCATCCTCAAAGCGGCCGCCGAAGAAGTCGGACTGGTCGGGGTGGGCCGCGCCAGCCTTGATGTCATCGCCCGCCAGGCGGGGGTCAGCCGCAGCACCTTGTACCGGCGCTTCCCGACGCGCGACGCACTGATCACCGAGCTCGGACGCCGGGCCTTCGACAATGCGATGGTTCAGCTGCGCACCGTCGCGGTCGACTCAGGGCCGAAGAACGCGGCGGTTGCGGCGTTTCGCGCCGGGTTGCGGCTACTGACCACCGATCCGGTGGTGCGGAAGCTGCTGCGGCTGGACGCCGGTGTGCCGACGATGGCCGGGATGTACCAGGAGGCCGAAGCATTCCTGGACAGCGCGTCGAGCGCGATGGCCAAGGCGCTACGTGCCGCGGGGGCCACCATGCCCGACGCCGACTTGGTGGCTGCCGCCGAACTGCATGTGCGCCTGGCCGCTTCGATCGCCCAGGTGTCGACGTCGGTGCTCGACCCGGCTGACGAGCAGGCGGTCAGCGCCTACGCGAAGAAGTATCTGGCGCCGCTGGTCTGGTAGCCGCTGGGGCGGAACCGAGCCGGAGAACCACGACGGCCGACGCCAGCGAGAAGGCCCCGACCACCCAGAGCGCGGCCTTACCGTCGCCGGTCAGATCGGTCAGCCAACCCGTCACGTACGGACCGCCGAAGCCGCTGACGTTGCCCAGCGAGTTGATCAACGCGATGCCACCGGCCGCCGCGGTCCCGGTGAGGAACGTCGAGGGCAGCGCCCAGAAAACCGGCATGGCGCACATGATCGAGCACGTCGTCACCGTGATCGCGACCATCGCCAGATACGGGTTGGCCATATACAGCGCCGCCGGAATGCTGATCCCGCCGGCGATCGCGGGGATCGCCACATGCCAGACGCGCTCGCCCGTCCTGTCGGCGTGGCGAGCCCAAGGCACCATCACGATCGCCGCGATGGCGTAGGGAACAGCGGTCACCAGGCCCCGCCCGATGATGCTCAGGTGGCTGCCGTACTGCTGCTGAAATCCCGAGACGATGGTCGGCAGGAAGAACCCAACGGCGTACAGCCCGTAGACGATCCCGAAGTAGACGAACGCCAGGGCCA
Source organism: Mycobacterium sp. SMC-14 (assembly GCF_046250075.1). Classification (NCBI taxonomy): domain Bacteria; kingdom Bacillati; phylum Actinomycetota; class Actinomycetes; order Mycobacteriales; family Mycobacteriaceae; genus Mycobacterium; species Mycobacterium sp. SMC-14. The sequence goes on from NZ_CP176429.1 coordinate 1,150,426, forward strand.
GGATCCTCGGGTGGCTGAGCGCCTTGCGCAGCGGCCAGTGCTGACCGGCCTCGGCCGCCGCGCGCTCATCGGCCAACGTGGTTTCCAGCCACTGGCGTTCTTCGGCGTCGAGCCAGCCGGCCGCGGCCGGGCGATCGGTCAGGTAGAACCAGCAGGCGAACGCCAAGGCAATGGCCGGCAACCCTTCGACGAGGAACATGAACCGCCACCCGGCCAGGCCGAAAACACCATGGCCCCAGTCGATGACGAGTGCGGACAAGGTGGCGCCGATGGCCGTGGACACCGGCACCGACACCATGAACAGCGAGATCGCCCGGGATCGCTGCTTCTCGGGAAACCAGAACGTGAGAAAGAGGATGATGCCCGGGAAGAAGCCGGCTTCGGCCACCCCCAGCAGGAACCGCAGCGCCACGAGCGTCGCTGCGTTGGGCACGAAAGCGATTGCGGTGCTGACGATTCCCCAGGTCGCCATGATGCGGGCCAGCCAGCGTCGACCACCGAACCTGTGCAGCGCGATATTGCTGGGTATCTCCAGCAACAGGTAGCCGAAGAAGAAGATCCCCGACGCGAACCCGAACGTGGTGGCGGTCAGGCCGAGCTCGGCGTTCATCCCGTTGGGCCCGGCGAAGCCGATATTGACCCGGTCCAGGTAGTTGACGACGAACAGCAGCGCCAGGAAAGGGATCAGCCGACGAGAGACTTTCGCCAGCGTCGCCCGGCCCAGTCGCGCCCCAGCGGGATCAGGGTTCATCCGCGGCCTGGCGGATCAGTCCTTTACCTTGGCCATCGCCAACACGTCGAGGCGCTTGTCCAGCTCGTCCTCCGACAGGTTCTCGCCGATCAGGCCGCGGTCGATCACGGTCTGGCGAATGGTCTTGCGCTCCTTGAGGGCCTGCTTGGCCACCGCGGCGGCCTCCTCGTAGCCGATCGCGGAGTTCAGCGGTGTCACGATCGACGGGCTGGACTCGGCCAGTTCGCGCAGGTGCTCCTCATTGGCGACCAGTCCGACGATGCAGCGCTCGGCGAACAGGCGCGAGACGTTGGACAGCAGCGTGAAGGACTCCAGCATGTTGCGGGCCATCATCGGGATGTAGACGTTGAGCTCGAAGGCGCCGTTGCCGCCGCCCCAGGCGATCGCCGCGTCGTTACCGATCACCTGCGCGGCCACCTGGGTGACCGCCTCGGGCAGAACGGGATTCACCTTGCCCGGCATGATCGAGCTGCCCGGCTGCAGATCGGGCAGCTGAATCTCGGCCAGGCCGGTCAGCGGACCCGATCCCATCCAGCGGATGTCGTTGGCGATCTTGGTCAGCGACACCGCGATGGTGCGCAGCGCACCCGAGGCCTCGACCAGGCCGTCGCGCGCCGCCTGGGCCTCGAACGAGTTGGCCGCGGTACGCAGCTCGGTGATGCCGGTCTCGGCGACCAGCACCTCGACCACCTTGGCGCCGAAGCCGTCCGGGGCGTTCAGGCCGGTGCCGACGGCGGTGCCGCCGATCGCCAGCTCACCGAGGCGGGGCAGGGTGGCCTGCACCCGCTCGATACCGGCGGCGATCTGGCGGGCGTAGCCGGAGAATTCCTGACCCAGGGTGACCGGGACGGCGTCCATCAGGTGGGTGCGGCCCGACTTCACCACGGTGCGCCACTCGACGGCCTTGGCGGCCAGCGCGTCGTGCAGCACCTGCAGCGACGGGATCAGGTGGCGCACTGCGGCTTCGGTGGCCGCGATGTGGGTGGCGGTCGGGAAGGTGTCATTGGACGACTGCGACATGTTCACGTCGTCGTTGGGGTGCACCGTGACGCCGTTCGCTGAGGCGATCGAGGCGATCACCTCGTTGGTGTTCATGTTCGAGCTGGTGCCCGAGCCGGTCTGGAACACGTCGATGGGGAACTGGTCGTCGTGCTTGCCGTCGGCGATCTCGGCGGCGGCGGCCTTGATGGCGGCGGCCTTCTCCGGGGTCAGCAGACCCAGGTCGGCGTTCACCTGCGCACACGCGCTCTTGAGCAGACCGAGCGCCCGGATCTGGGTGCGCTCCAGGCCCCGCCCGGAGATCGGGAAGTTCTCCACCGCACGCTGGGTCTGGGCGCGCCACAGCGCGGTCACCGGCACCCGGACCTCGCCCATGGTGTCGTGTTCGATGCGGTATTCGATCTCGCTCATAGCTTTTCCGGTCCTCGCTTGACGGTCAGGGCAGGGGATAGGCGGCGTGGGAGTCGCCGGTGAAGTCGACGGCCGAGTACTCGTTGAGCTTCGACAGCCGGTGATAGGCCTCGATCATCCGGACGGTGCCGGACTTCGAGCGCATCACGATCGATTGGGTGGTGCAGCCGCCGGGGTAGTAGCGAACCCCCTTGAGCAGGTCGCCGTCGGTGACGCCGGTGGCGCAGAAGAACACGTTCTCCCCGGAGACCAGGTCTTCGGTGGTCAGCACCGCGTCCAGGTCGTAGCCGGCGTCGAGGGCCTTGCGCCGCTCGGCGTCATCGGTGGGCGCAAGCTGGGCTTGGATCGCCCCGCCCATACAGCGGATCGCGGCCGCGGCGATGATCCCCTCCGGGGTTCCGCCGATCCCGGCCAGCATGTCGGTGCCCGAGTCGGGCCGGCACGCCGAAATGGCGCCGGCCACGTCGCCGTCGGTGATCAGCCGGATGCGCGCCCCGGTGGCCCGGGCGTCGGCGATCAGCTGCGCGTGCCGCGGGCGGTCCAGGATGCAGACCGTCATGTCCCGGGCGGACAGGCCCTTGACTTTGGCGACCGCGGCGATGTTGTCGGCGATCGGCTTGGTGATGTCCAGCACGTCAGCGGCCTCCGGGCCGACGGCGATCTTGTTCATGTAGAACACCGCCGACGGGTCGAACATCGCGCCGCGCTCGGCCACCGCCAGCACCGAGATGGCGTTGGGCATGCCCTTGCTCATCAGGGTGGTGCCATCGACCGGGTCGACGGCGAAGTCGCAGTCGGGGCCGTCGCCGTTGCCCACTTCCTCGCCGTTGTAGAGCATCGGCGCGTGGTCCTTCTCGCCCTCGCCGATCACCACCACGCCGCGCATCGACACCGAGTTCACCAGTTCGCGCATCGCGTCGACGGCCGCGCCGTCGCCGCCCTCCTTGTCGCCGCGGCCCACCCAGCGGCCGGATGCCATGGCACCGGCCTCGGTCACCCGCACCAGCTCCAAGGCCAGGTTGCGGTCTGGGGCTTCGCGTCGAGTTGGTCCCGTCATGCCAGTCACGGCTGTTGATTCTCCCAGAGCCGGATTCGCACTGTTGAGCTGGGATACTGGCTTCCGTGAGTAATGAGCCCCAGCCGGCGCCCAAGCCTGCCAAACCACGCATACTGCAGGACTGGCGTGACATGTTCTGGTCGATCGTGCCGCTGGTGTTGGCCTGCGTCGCGCTGGCCGGTCTGGCCGGGACGTGCGCGTTTCGGCCGGGTGGGATCACCGCCGGCCCGGTGCCGTCCTACGACGCTGCCACGGCGGTGAAGGCCGATGCGCAGACCCTGGGGTTCCCGGTCCGACTGCCGCAGCTGCCCGAGGGGTGGCAGCCCAATTCCGGCTCCCGCGGCAGCATCACCGATGGGCGCAGCGACGCTAAAGGCCAGCGGTTACGCGCGGTCACCTCGCGGGTGGGCTACGTCAGCCCGACCGGGATGTACGTCAGCCTGACGCAGAGCAACGCCGACGAGGTCCCGCTGGTCGCCTCCATCAGCCCCGGACTACACCCGACCGGCAGCGAGGACGTCGACGGCACCCGCTGGGTGGTGTACCAAGGCGACGGCGACCCGGTGTGGACCACCCGGTTGGCCGCAAAGGCCGGCGCGGCCCAGTTGGCGATCTCCGGTGCGGGCGGACCCGAGCTGTTCCGGACTGTGGCGGCGGCCGTGCAGTCACAGCCGCCGCTGCCGGCGACTCGGTAGCTAACCCTCTGCCAACAGCTCCTCGCTGGTCTCGTCGCTGGAGAACGCTGCCAGGTACACGTCGATGGTGGTGACGATGATGATCATCAGGACCGGGCCGATCACGATGCCCCAGAAGCCGAACATGGCGATGCCGGCGAAGACGGCCAGCAGCATCAGTGCGGAATTGAGCCGGGCGTCGCGCGGCACCAAGACCGGGCGCAGGAAGTTGTCGATGTTGGTCACCACGACCAGGTGGAAGAAGAACACGAACAGCCCGCCGATGACGTTGCCGAACAGTGCCATGCCGATGCCGAACGGCATGGTCACGATGCCTCCGCCGAGCGGGATGATCGACAGCGCGGTCAGCACGATCGCGAAGATGAAGAACGCCTGGTGGAATCCGCCGATGTAGATGGACGCGGCTCCGGCGACGCCTTGGCAGAACGCGATCACGAACTGTCCGCCGACGGTGCCGCGCACCATCGAGCCCATCTTGGCCAGGTACAGATCGGTCACCTCGGCGCCGAGCGGGTTGAGCCGGCGAATCAGGGTGTGCAGTTCCTCGCGGTGGGTCAGCAGCGCGAGGAACACGTACAAGAAGATGATCGCCGAGGTGACCGCGCCCACCACTCCGCCGACGGCGCCCTGCAACACGTGCAGCAGCAGCTCGCCGCCCTTCTGCGCCACGTTCACCATCGCCCCGCGCAGCGATTCCATGGTCAGCTCGACGTGCACGAACGGCACCTTGGCCAGCACGCCGTTGATGAACTTCAGCACCTTGTCGCCCAGCGCGTTGGGATCGGTCGCCTGCACCCATTCGGCCACCTCGCCGACCGTGCGAGAGATCTGCACGACGGCCAGAAAGACCGACAATCCGACCGGGACGATGACGGCGACCAGGGCCGCCAACAGGGTCCCGGTGGCCGCCAGCCCGGTAGACACCCTGCGGTTGAGCAGCCGGAACAACGGGGTGAACAGGTAGGCGCCGACCGCGGCCACCACGATCAGCACAAAGTAGGTGCGCAGGAAATAGGCGCCGAACATCAGCGCGATCACGGTGAAGACCGCCAGCGCCCGTCGTTGGGTGGGAGTGAATTCGTGATTCATGGGCGCGGGTCACTCCATTTGTCGGCGATGGCCTGCCAGGGTTCGGCGAACCGCTGGCCATTGCGGTAGTAGGGGGAGCGGGTTCGTAGTACGGGGCGGGCCAGCGGAGCGACGGCCCGCAGCAGGTAGCGCTGGGCGCCGGCTCGGGCCGCCGTCTCGGCCAACATCTCCGGCCAGGAATGGTGCTGGAAACCCAGGGCCTCCTGGGCGCGCCGCGAGTCCATCCAGTCGGTGTTGAACCAGTCCGCGTCATGGTCGGGATTGCCGGGCAGCCCGACGGGCAGGCCGTTGACCAGGCCCAATGCGGCGGCCATCGCCGGCGCGACGTCGCCCTGGATCTGGCGATGCGAGTCGTCGCCGCCGATCAGCAGGGTTTCCCCGACGACGGGCGCGGTGGTGGCCGCGACGAACGCCGCGGCGACGTCGCGCACATCGACGGTCTGCAGCCTGCCGTCGGTGGGGAGCAGCTGCTCGAAGTACAGGTTGTCGAGCTTCATGTAGGAGCCCGGGTCGACGGTGATAACCCCACCCAACCGCAGGATCACCCAGTCCAGCGGCGAGGCGCGCACCAGTTGTTCGGCCTGCAGTTTGTGGTCACCGTAAACGTCGGCGGGATTGGTCGGGGTGTCGGCGGTCAGCACGCCCGAGACGGTGTGCGGGTTGCGTGACCCGTACACCGCGATGCTGGAGGCCTGCACCAGTCGGGGCGGTTTAGTTTCGGCGCCGGCCGCTGACAACAGGTGCCCGGTGGCCTCGACGTTGACGCGGCGCGCCAGGTCGCGGCGCATGTAGATGAACGGCGGGATCACCGCCGCCAGGTGGATGATCGCGGCGGGCCGGACAGTGCCGACCAGCGCGTCGACGGCCGCCGGATCGGTCAGGTCGGCGTAGCGCACCTGCACCGACGCCGGCAGCGCGGCGACCGCCTTGCGGTTGGCCGGGATGTCGAGGTCGGTCGCGACAACGGCGCGGCCCTCGGCGGCCAACCGACGCACCACCGCCGAACCGACCAGCCCGAACGCGCCGGTGACCAGGACCGTGTCCATGAGACCCCTCGATTGGAAAGTGTTCTCGCGATTTTGCCGGGAAACTCGGCGCAGCGATCGATCTTCCGGGTAAACACCTCGCGGAATGTCGCGTCGGGAAGGACGCGGGCGGTCTGGGGCCTGGTTACTGCACGGAGTCCTAATTTCCCGATAAGCAGCTGGTCAGGGTGGATAAGTCTATTCTTTTCCGATCGGATGAATTCCGGATCGGCGGCGTAGCGATGAGCGTGACAATCGGGGCGGGATCGTGCGTTTGTCGTGGCCTTTGACCGCCCGTCCGGCGGAGATGCGGACTCTGGAGACTGCGCTCGTGGCCACGGATGTCTCCGGAATCGTTGTCCATGGCGTCTCGGGTGTGGGGAAGAGCCGGATCGCACGTGAGGCACTGTCGGCTGCCGAGTCGCGGGGCAGTGAAACACGTTGGGCGGTCGGCACATCTGCTGCGCGCGCAATTCCACTCGGCGCCTTCGCGGCGTGGATGCCGCCGGGTGTCACCGACACGGTCCAGCTGTTGCGGGGGGTGATCGAATCGCTGGTGGCCCCCCCTGCCGGCGCCACGGTTGTGGTGGGCGTCGATGACGCGCATCTGCTCGACGACCTGTCGGCCTTCGTCGTGCACCAGATCGTGCAGCGGAACCTGGCGAAAGTGATTCTCACCGTCCGCGACGGTGAGCCCATTCCCGCTGCGGTACGTGAGATTTGGACCTCTGGTCGGTTCGAACGGCTCGACCTGCAGCCGTTGTCGATCGAGGAGACCACCACGTTGCTGTCGGCGGCTATGGCGGGACCGGTGGATCCTGATGCGGTGCAGCGGCTCTGGAAGCTGACTCACGGCAACGTGTTGTATCTTCGACACATCGTCGAGCAGGAGGTCGCCGATGGCCGGATCACGCAACAGTGCGGCTATTGGCGGTGGATCGGGGATCCGATCATGCCGCTCAGCCTGGTCGAGCTCATCGAATCTCGCTTCGGAACCCTGCCCGGCCCGATCAGCGATGTGATCGACGTGCTGGCAGTCGGGGAGCCAATCGACCTGGCCGCCCTGACCCGGATCACCGACCCTGTCGCGGTCGAGGAGGCCGATACTCGCGGCCTGATCACGCTGGAGCCCAGCGTCGGAGGTGTTCTGGTACGGGTCGCGCATCCGCTCTACGGTGAAGTGCGCCGCACCCGCGCGCCGGCCACCCGGCTACGGCGGCTGCGCGGAGTGGTGGCCACTGAACTCGCCAAAGCCGAAGATCGAGACGACATTCAGGTGGTGGTGCGCCGCGCCACCCTCAGTCTCGACTCCGACCTCACCCCCGACGCCGAATTGCTGATCCGGGCGGCTCGTGGCGCCGTCTGGCTGGCGGACTTGCCCCTCGCCGAACGACTTGCCGGAGCGGCGATCCGCGGCGGTGGCGGGCCGGAGTCGAGTTTCGTTCGTGCACACGCATTGTCGTGGCTGGGCCGTGGCCGGGAGGCCGACAGTGTGCTCGCCGAGATCGCCGCCAGCGACTTGGCCGACGGCGAGCGGGCCCAGTTGGCGTTTCTGCGGGCCAGCAACATGCTCTGGGCGCTCGGTGAGCCCGCGCGGGCGAAGGAAATCATCGATGAGGCTTCGCGCACCGTGCCGCGGCAGGCGCGCAGTTACATCGATGCCTTCCTCACGGTGTACTGGTTTGCCGTGGACCGCCCGGATGCGGCGAGGCAGGCCGCCGAAGTGCTTGAGATGGAGGAGTTGCCCGCCGTTGTCGGCGCCGAGATTGCCTGGGTGCTTGCCGCCATCGCCGCGGACGCGGGGCGAACAGCCGAGGCCGTGGCCACCGCGGAGGCCGGGTATGGCGCCGCGGTCCGTTCTCTTGACGCTCCGCAGATGAGTTTCAACATCGCCGACGCACATGTCGGCGCCTTGCTGATGGCGGGACGGGTAGGCGATGCCGTCGAGGCGGCCGAGCGGGTCCGCCGGCAGGCAGCCGAGCTGCCAGGGGCGGCGGGGTCGCTCGGTGTCGCCGTGGCGGGCCTGGCGGCCCTGGGTGCGGGCCGCCTGGACGCCGCGTGCCGGCTGCTGGAGCAGGCGGAAGCAGGATTGTCCGCCAGCCATGCCATCGGTTGGGGATACCGCTATCTGGTGCCGGGCATCACCGCGTCAGCCATGCGTGGTGCAACCGATGAGGCTGCCGCTGCCCTCGCCACGCTCGACAAGCCGCCACGTCCGTTCCGCCTGCTCGATTGTGACCGGAGCCTGGCCCGGGCGTGGGTGGTCGCCGGCCAGGGCGCAGTCAGGGAGGCGATCGCCGTCGTCAGGTCGGCGGCCCAGGCCGCCGCTGCCAAAGGGCAGTTCGCGGCGGAAGTGATCTGTCTGCAGACCGCCGCTCAGTTCGGGGATCGCACCGGTGCCGCCCGGCTGCGCGAGCTCGAAGATGTCGTCGAGGGGCCGCGGGTAGGCCTGGCAGCCCGGTTCTCCGCCGCGCTACGCGACGGAGATGCCGGGGAAATGGCCGTGGTATCGCTGGACTTCGAGCGTATGGGGGACCTGGTTGCCGCGGTCGATGCTGCCGCCCAGGCAGCGATCGAGTACCGCCGCCAAGACCTGCGCGGAACAGCGTTGGTCTGCTCGACCCGCGCCGCCGCCCTGGCCGAACAATGCGGTGGCGCGAGCACCCCGGCGCTGCGCCAGGCCGCGCAGCCCTTGCCTCTCACCGATCGCGAGCAAGAGATCGTGATGTTGATCAGCGCGGGATTGTCCAACCGGGAGATTGCCGAGCGGCTGACCGTTTCCGTTCGCACTGTCGAAAGCCACATCTACCGGGCCATGTTGAAGACGGACACCAACTGCCGTGACGAACTCGCAGCCCTGCGACCCCACCGCCCGTAGGTCCGGAGACTGCAGTAGTGCACCACTGAACTACAGCCGCCCCATGCCCGTGATGATTGATATGGACGCCTCGTTACCAGGAACCAAGCGGGGAGGGTTGACATGATTGCCCCACGATCGTGCGGTCACGATTGGGCCAAAGACGGCACCTTGCTGCGCGTTGACTGCGAACGCGGTATCGGCTGGGTCGCGACGCATTATGACCTGAACCTGCAAGTCATCCAGCTGTTCAGGGGCTCCGTTGAAGAGGTGCACCGGACAGCATTGCAGTGGGCGCAGGCATAGGCGGTCAGCCTCGAATTCCTTGGGCGGTAGCGACATTGTTGAAAGGCCGGTCCCATCACGAATGCGGGTGACTTCGTCATCGCTGAAGTGGATTGCTGCGGTTCGCGCATCCGTCCGAGAAAAATCGTCGCGTGGGCGCAGGGGATGAGCTCGGTATTGCGCCAGTGCAACCGGGGGAGATTGCAGTAGTCGTCTACTGCGTACTGCGTATCGGAACAGAGTCACGATTCTCCGATCACAGTGCAGCAGAAAGAAGACCCATCATGTCCACGTTGTCTGCGGTACACGCCCATCCGTTGCACGTGCCGCACCTCAAGCACCTTCATGCGATCGAAGCCGTCGTGGCGATGTTCCACATGGGAACTCGGCCGGAACGGATCCACTATCCGCCGGACCTCAGCTCCTTTCTCGAGAATGCCGCCTTGGCGCGAGAGATGCGCCGACTGTGACGGCGCGAAGGACGATGAGGCGTACACCGACTTTGCCGGTCGCCTTACTCGCCATAAGTGCGGTGGTGGCCGGCACCAGCCTGATCGCCGTCCCCCCGGTGGCGGCATCGTCCGCCCCGCAGGCCCGGGATATCCAACTCGCCGGCGGCGGTACGGCGTTGGTGTATGACGGCAGCGGTGGCCCGATGCTGCCGCCCCCGCAGTTTCTCGATGCGATCAACACGCTGTATCTGCAGCCGGGCGGCTTCACCGGCACGATGCAGGCCGCGCTGCTGCCCAACGAGCTCTATCCGATCACCGGTGTCAAGAGCATGGGATTCGGGGCGTCGGTGAGCCACGGACAACCGATCATGCTCTCCGACATCCAAAACCAGATCGCTGCCGGCGGGGTGACATCGGAGAATCCCCTCGTGGTTTTCGGCTACTCGCAGAGCGCCGCGGTGGCCTCGCAGATCATGCCGCAACTCCGCGACGCGGGTGTCCCCAGCGACCTGGTGCACTTCGTGCTGGTGGGCGATGTCAACAACCCCAACGGCGGCCTGTTGAACACCTTCGATTTTCCGGCCGGCAACAACTGGGCCTTCACCGCCGCGAACTTCCCGTTCAGCCCCCCGACCCCGTCGGATCTGTATCCGACCGACATCTACAGTCTCGAATACGACGCCAGCGCCGACTTTCCGCATTACCCGCTCAATCTGTTGTCGGTCCTCAACGCCCTGATAGGAAACTTCACCCAGCACTTCATCTATGCGAACCTCACCCCGGAGCAGGCCGAAAGTGCGATTCTGCTGCCGGGATCCGAGGCGCTGTCCGGCGAAGGCCTCACCGACTACTACATGATTCCGAGCGCGAGCCTGCCGTTGCTGATGCCGCTGCTGTTCCTCCCCGGGATCGGCCAGCCCCTGTATGACCTGCTGGAGCCCGTCACTCGGATCCTGGTGAACCTGGGCTACGGCAGCATCGACGAAGGATGGAATCAGGGGCCGGCGAATGTCCCCACGACGTTCGGGTTGTTCCCGCAGATCGACCTGGGCCAGCTTTCTACGGCACTGGGTAATGGCTTGCAGCAGGGAATCACCGACGCCCTCAACGCCATTGCGAATCCGGTCAGCTACGAAGAGCAGATCGCGCCATGGCTGCCGTTCGCGGACTCCATCTACACCCACGGATTCGCTCCGGAGAACCCGACGTTTGACGATGTGATGGAGGGGCTCCTCACGCTCGCCGGCTTCCCGGTTTCCGACGTGACGCTCAATTCACCGGTGGCCGACATCATCACCATGATCAACAGCACGCTGGCCTACGACTACTCGGCGCTGCTGCCCGCAGCCGACGCGGTCGGTGCGCTGTTCACCAGCCTCCCCGCATACGCCGCTAACATCTTTGTCGACCAGCTGCTGGCCGGTGACCTTCTTGACGCGATCGGGCTTCCACTGGCGGCGTATTCAGGTCTGGTCCCGTTCGATCTGCTGCTCGGGGCTCCACCGGCACTGTTCGCGGCCATCGGCACCCTGGACAACTTCATGGAGCTGTTCTCCTAAGCGCCCTCGCCCAGTCGGTATGGAGTTCGAAGCCGAGCGATTCCGCCAGGGCGCGATAGCGATTCACCGCTTCGGCGCCGGCCACGACGTCACCGCGTGCACGGCACAGCAGTGCAGTCAGCCGCAGCAGGGCGATCTCGCACATCGCCGAGCTTTGACCCGCCGGGAGGCTCGCCAACCAGTGAAGTGCCTCGTCGGCTTCGGTCAGGTCGCCCTCGGCGCCGCGCTCCAGCAGTGTCTCCACCAGGACGCCGGTGCCCCACACGCCGTAGAAGACATTGCCGGCGTTACGCAAGTCGTCGACCGCTTCGCGCATCGCCGTGATGGCGGCGTCGCAGTCACCGCTGCGGGCGGTCTCCCGGGCGGCCCACACGTCGGTCACCGGGATGAGGAAGAGGGCGCGCTTGCGCAGCCAGATGTCGCGGCTCTGCAGGATCAATTCCAGCCCCCGATGACGATCGGTGGCGTTGTCCCGATTGATCAGCACGACTCCGAGCGCATAGCCGGCCAGCCCGAGTGCGCGATCGCTGCTGGCCCGTTGGGCGGACTGCACCGCCTCCTCGCACGCGCGTTGCGCGGCGGCGCTGGGGCGAAGCACCCCGTACTGCAACGCGAAACCGTAGGTCCAGGCGACGGTGCTGCCCAGGGTTTCCGCGTTGCTGCGCAGGGCCATCGCAACGGCATCGTGGAGGTCTTGGAGCCATCCGGCACGGCCGAGCCACCACCGGGCACTGCCACGCCATGCCAGTGCGATCGCGAGAGGTGATCCCACACCGAAGTTGGCGCCCTTGGCGGGGTCGCCCTCGGCCAGGTCGACGATGGTCTGCGACCACCGCAAGATCTCGCCGAATTCACCGACACAGAGCCAGTTGACGAACGCCATGAACGCCAAGCCCATGGTCGGGGAGCGATCGCCGATCGACTCGAACAGTGCCATCTGCTGGGATGCCAGCTGCGCGCCCTCATGTGAGCGGCCCGCGTAGAGCAGCTCGGTGGCCAGCGCGGTCATCCCGATGGCCAGCGACACCTGGTCGCCGGCCGCGTCGCACAACTCCTGCAGTTCCTCGAAGCGACTGCGGCTTTCCTGGACTTCTCGGGCTTGCCAGTCGGTGGCGCACAACATGGTTCGCGGGGCGATGCGCATCGACAAATATTCTGGGTCCGCTGTCGGTAGCGCGTCGGCGATCCGGCGGGCTCGTTCCCAGCTGCCCCGGGCCGCGACCAGATCGCGGTTGGTGGACCATGCCCCGGCGCGCATGTGCCAGGCATACGCCGCGCGCAGTTCACCCGCAGCCTGCAGATGTTCGGCTATCAGCGCAGCGTTGTCCTCCAGCGAGCCGGGAGCCCGTTCTTGGATCGCGGCGGCCAGCTTTCGGTGCCAGTGAGCGCGATCGGACTTGAGCTGCGATTCGTAGACCACCGTGCGGATCAACGGATGCCGAAAGGCGTACTCGGCACTCGCGGTGAGATCAACCTCATCGATCAGCTCCGCCTCGAGCAACTCGTCGAACACCGCATCGACGCCCAGTGCGGGCAGCAGCTCCGCGCCGAAGCGGGCCCCGATCACCGAGGCTGCGTTCAATGTTCGTTTGGCCCCGCTGCTGAGCTGGTCGGTGCGCGCCTCGATGGCCGCCTGCACCGTCGGCGGCACCGTGACGTCCGCGGCCCGCGTCCGGCAGACGTAGCCACCGTGTTCGCCGGCCAGCGCCCCGCGCTGGGCCAACTCGCGCACCATCTCCTCGGCGAAGAACGGATTTCCGGCGGCTCGCCCGGCGATGATCGCGGCCAGCTCGCCGACCGACGGATCCGATCCCAACAGCTCGCCGGTCAGTGCCGTGATGTCCGAATCATCCAGCGGGGCAAGGACTATTTTCTGTGCATCGGGTAGATGTGTCAGTGCGCCGCGGTAGTCGGGGCGGTAGGTGATCAGCACCATCGAGGGGGTGCGGGGGAGCACCGCCAAGAAGTCGGCGATCAGAGAATCGCTGACGGCATCGATCCAGTGCGCATCCTCGATGATGAACAGAGTTGGTTCGGTGCGGGCCAACGACGCCGAGTTGATCAGAGCTGTCAGCCGGCCGCGGCGGGTATCGGCGTCGATCTGGGGCGGTGTCACATCAGGGTCGGCGATACCCAGCAGATCATCGAGCAGCAGCAGATCCTGCGCGTCGCCGTGCCCAAAGCGGTCGCGGACCCGTGCGCGGGCGTCCTCGTCCCGCCGGTCATCCACGCCGATGCTCGCCCGCAGCAGCCTCGACACGGCCTGGAACGGGATGTCACCGGCATGCGACTCGCAGAATGCCCACACCACCTTCACGCCGCGACCTGCCGCGGCCGCCGCGACCTCCCGGGCCATCCGGCTCTTCCCGATGCCCGGCGCCCCCACCACACTGGCCACAGCGCCGTGACCGTGGACTGCGCGGTCCACCATCGCCGCTACGGTGGCCAGCTCCCCGCGCCGGCCGATCAGGCTGGACTCCGCCCGCCGGACCGCGCGATGCCGCTTGGCCATGCCCAACAGGCGGCGGGCGGGCACCGGTTCCGAGGCGCCCTTGATCCGAACCCACTCGACATCACCCAGTGCCGCCGTGCCCTCGACCAGCCCGGCTGTCGACGTGCTCAGCATGATCGCGCCCGGCGGCGCGACCGACTCCATCCGCTGGGCCATGCCGACCTGCTCACCCACCGCGGCGTAGCCGAACTGTCCCGAGCCGATCCCGCCCGCGATCACCTCACCGGAGTTCAACCCGACTCGCAGCCGCAGCTCGATGCCGTCGCGCTCGGCGACCTCGACGGCAAGCCGCTTCGACTCCTCCTGAATATCCAACGCCGCCAGGCAGGCCCGCACGGCATGGTCTTCCACGGCGACCGGGGCGCCGAACACCGCCATGATCCCGTCGCCCGTCCACTGTGCGACCGTGCTGCCGTAGCGCTGTACCACCGCCGCGCAGCGGTCGGCGAGGTCGGCCATGATCTCGCGCAACCGCTCGGAACCCACCGCCGCGGCGATGTCCATCCAGTGCACCACGTCGGCGAACAGCACCGTCACCTGCTTGTATTCAGCCGGTATCGGTGCGGCCAGAACCGCCGCTCCGCACTCATTGCAGAACTTGAAGGTCGCGGGCAGCCCAGTGCCGCATGAACTGCACACCAAAGCTGGCAGTTCCGACAGCGGCCCAACGCCGTTCACGTCGTTATCGTGTCACCGCGGACCCATAGCTGGATACCGCGTTCGCCGAGAAACTTCCCGGCGCTGAGCTGGGGCTACTCCGGGTGCGGCTCGGCGACCACGGTCGCCAGGTGCGGATTCGCCTCGGCCTTGACTACCTCGAAAAGCTTCTTGTAGTAGGGCATGCAGTCGGCCATGGCCTGCTCGGTGGTGAACAACGGCTGGTAGCCGAGGTCGCGGCCGGCCTTGGCGATCGAGAAGTAGTTGTTGAGGTAAAGCCGTTCCACCGCACCGGGTTCCAACATCGGCTCGGGCAGGCCGAACCGGAAGTGCAGCCACTGCCAGGCGAACATCGCGTCGCGCACCATCCGGCCGGAGACCCGGATCCGGGGCCAGCGCTCTCCGCACGCCTCCATGACCGGTCGAGCGAACTCGAACATGTTGATCGGTTCACCGTCGTTGATGAAGTAGGCCTGGCCGGGTGCCGATCCGCCGGGGACCAGGTGCTCGGCGGCCAGGATGAAGCCGTGAATCAGGTTGTGCACGTAGGAGTTGTCGAGTTTGGCGCGCTTGCTGCCGACCAACACCTTGACGTGCCCGGCGACCACGCTTTCGAACAGCTTGCGGAACATGGTCTGGTCGCCGTCGCCCCAGATGCCCGACGGCCGGATCGCACAGGTCAGCATGCCCTCGACACCGTTCTCGCCGAGCACGAACTTCTCGGCGACCGCCTTGGTCTCGGTGTAGAGGTCGTTGAACTTGGTGGTGTAGGCCATGGTTTCGTCTCCGCCGGAGATGGCCTTGCCGCCCATCACGACGCTGTTGGAGGCGGTGTAGACGAACCGCTTCACCCCGGCCCGCTGTCCGGCCTGCACCAGGTTCTTGGTGCCGTCCACGTTGACGGCGAAGCTGCGCCGGCGGATCTCGTCGGTGACCTTCGCGCCGCCCTGCAGATCGATGATCGCGGCGGTGTGGAACACGGTGTCGATGTCGGTGACCGCCGCGGCCACCGTCTGCGCGTCGCAGATGTCGCCTTCGAGCTTCTGCAAGTTGGGGTGGTCGGGCAGGCTCGACGGTGCGCGGTCGAAAGAGCGCACCTGGTAGCCGCGTTCCAACAGGGTCTTGACGAAATTGGTCCCGACGAAGCCGGAGCCGCCGGTGACCAGTACCCGGCCCAGTTCAGTAGTCAGTGAAGGATCACCCATCGGGCGAGCATAACTGAACGTGTTTCAGTTCCCGTGGTCTTGTAAAGAGGGAAGTCACCCGCGGGCGTCATCGCCGGGCTCGGAGTCCAGCGCTTCCTGCACCCGGCGCCGGGCGCCGGCCAGGTGCTCTTCACACCGCTTGGCCAGCTGCTCGCCCCGTTCCCACAGGCTCAGCGACGCGTCGAGATCCATCCCGCCCTGCTCCAGCCGCTGCACCACATCGATCAGCTCGTCGCGGCATTGCTCATAGCCAAGCTCACTAACGGGTGTCACCGGATCGGCTTGCTCAGCTGCCATCGCTGGGTCCTTCAAGAAGTCGCCCCTCACTCGTTGCCGCGACGGCCCCGTCGGCCACCCGGATTCGCAGTCGGGTGCCGGCCGCCGCATCGTCGACCGACCGCAGTACGTGCGGCCCCGCCGCGCCGACAGTCTGGACGACCGCGTAGCCGCGCGCCAAGGTCGCGGCCGGGCCCAGGGTAGCCAGCCGCGCCGACAGGTGCCCCACCCGTTCGCTCTGGACGGCGATCAGCCGGGCGACATCACGGCGCACCGCGGCCAGCGCCCGCCGCACCTCTTCGCCGCGCTCGGTCAGCGCGCGCAGCGGGTCGGCCAGCACCGGCCGGCTACGCAGCTGCATCAGCACCCGGTCCTCGCGCACCACCCAGTTGCGTACGGCCTGCGCGCTGCGTCGCCGCAGGTCATCGACCAGGGCCTGTTCGGCGGCGGCGTCCGGGACGATCCGCTTCGCCGCATCGGTGGGGGTGGCTGCGCGCAGGTCGGCGACCAAATCGCACAACGGGCTGTCGGGTTCGTGACCGATCGCGCTGACCACCGGGGTACGGCACGCCGCGATGGCCCGGCACAGGGTTTCGTCGGAGAACGGCAGCAGGTCCTCGACGCTGCCGCCGCCGCGGGCCAGCACGATCACCTCCACGGCCGGGTCGGCGTCCAGCTCGCGCAGCGCCTCGACGATCTGGGTGACGGCGGTCGGGCCCTGCACGGCGGTGTTGCGCACCGCGAAGCGCACCGCTGGCCACCGGGTGCCGGCCACCGCCATGACATCGCGCTCGGCGGCACTGGCGCGCCCGGTGATCAGGCCGATCGTGCCCGGCAGGAATGGCAGGGGCCGTTTGAGTCGTGGATCGAAGAGTCCCTCGGCGTCCAGCAGCCGGCGCAGCCGCTCGATGCGGGCCAGCAGCTCACCGATGCCGACGGCACGGATCTCGGTCAGGCGCAGCGAGAAGGTGCCCCGGGCGGTGTAGAAGTTGGGTTTGCCGCAGACCACCACCTGGGTGCCTTCGGTCAGCTTGACCGGCGCTGAAGCCACCAGTTCGGGGCTGCACGTCACCGTCAGGGACATGTCGGCGGCGGGGTCGCGCAGCACCATGAACACCGTCCGCACGCCCGGGCGCAGGTTGATCTGGGTGAGCTGCCCTTCCACCCACACCGATCCCAGCCGGTCGATCCAGCCCTTGACCCGGATGGCAACCGCGCGGACCGGGAACGGGGTCTCGGCGGATTCGCCCGGCGCGGGGGCGGTCACTTTGCGGTGGTGCGGGTGATCCTGTTGGCCAGCAGCGTCTGGAACGGTGCCCGGGCCTTGGTGGCCTCTTCGTAGGCGAGCAGGGTCTCCAGCTCGTCGAGGCTGAGCGAGGCCAGCCGGGCCCGCAGCTGGGCCAGGGTCAGCGAGCCGTAGTCCAGTTCGTCGACCAGGTCGGGGACGGGCACGTCGGAGCTCACGGTCTTGCTCGGCGCGCCGTTCTCCACGGGCGGGGTAGCCCCGTCCTCGCTGAACGAATAGAGGGCGAACCGCCCGTCGGTACGCGGGCTGGCGTCGTCGTCGTCATCGAAGGTCACGGCCGCGCCGTCGACGCTGTCCTCCACGTCGTCGTCGAAGGTCGCCCACTCCGGTTGCTCATCCTTCGGCGGGAACAGCGACTCGAGGGTGGTGTCGCCCTTGTTGACCAGCTCAGCCATACCCTGCTGCCAGCGCATCACCGCGTGCGCGGCCTGGCTGGCCAGCGTCATCGGGTAGGTCAGGATGGTTTGCGGCAGCTTCAGGGTCTCCTCGACCGCGACGGTGGCCGCGCCGACCAGAAGCCGGACTCCAAAGGGTGCGTTTGCCATGGCCCCCAGCCTGCCTTACCTGCCGGTCATCTCCAAGTATTGACCGGCCTGACGCGAGCTGGCGGTCTCGTGTCGGCAGACCGTACGCTGGTTGCCATGCCCCAAACCGTCGACGTGGAGATCGCCTACAGTTCAGCCGCGCGGGCGAGCGGCGCCCCCGCCGGTAAGCGGGTGCTGCTGGCGGAGCCACGCGGGTACTGCGCGGGCGTGGACCGGGCGGTCGAGACCGTCGAGCGGGCACTGGAGAAGCACGGAGCTCCGGTATACGTGCGGCACGAGATCGTGCACAACAAGCATGTGGTGGACACCCTGACGAACAAGGGCGCAGTCTTCGTGCACGAGACCGACGAGGTCCCCGAAGGCGCGATCGTGGTGTTCTCCGCGCACGGCGTGGCCCCGACCGTGCACGAAACGGCCGCCGACCGCAACTTGCGGGTGATCGACGCGACCTGCCCGCTGGTGACCAAGGTGCACAACGAGGCCAAACGATTCGCCCGCGACGGCTACGACATCCTGCTGATCGGCCACGCCGGCCACGAAGAGGTCGTCGGGATCATCGGCGAGGCCCCCAACGACGTGCAGTTGGTCGACGGGCTGGACGCGGTGGACTCGGTGCAGGTCCGCGACGAGAACAAGATCGTGTGGCTGTCGCAGACCACGCTCAGCGTCGACGAGACGATGCAGACGGTGCTCAAGCTGCGTGAACGGTTCCCGAACCTGCAGGACCCGCCCAGCGACGACATCTGCTACGCCACCCAGAACCGCCAGACCGCGGTCAAGGCGATGGCCCCGGAGTGCGAGCTGGTGATCGTGGTGGGCTCGCGGAACTCCTCGAACTCCTGCCGACTGGTCGAGGTGGCGCTGGGTGCCGGTGCGCGCGCGGCCCACCTGGTGGACTACGCCGAAGACATCGACCCGGCGTGGCTGGCCCCGGAGGCCGGTGAGGTGCAGACCATCGGCGTCACCTCGGGTGCGTCGGTGCCGGAGATCCTGGTCCGCGGTGTGTTGGAGCGGCTGGGCGAGTACGGCTACGGCACGGTGTTCCCGGTGGCCACCGCCAATGAGACCCTGGTGTTCGCCTTGCCCCGCGAGATCCGGCCGAGTCGCCGCTAGCGTTCGGCGCTAGCTAGACGTCGAACTCCCAGGAGTCGACGTCATCGCGCGGTTGACGGGAGCGGGCGCGGGGTTGCGCCTCGGCCTCGTCGGCCCCGGACCTGCGGTAACGCACCTGAGAAACGGGATGCCGAGTGTCGGTCCCGTTGCCGCGCCCCTCGCCACCTGTCGGGGCCGGTCGGCGCCGGGGCATCGACTCGGGTGCGTCGGAAGGGCGGTAGCTGCGCGGATGCGGATCCCGGTTAGTCCGCGAGAGCGGGTCACCTGAGCGCGGTGAGTCCTGGGGCGGGCGCGGACGCCGCCGCGGCTCGTCTTGCCAGTCCGGCGCCGGCCGCCGGCGGGGTTGGCGCTCATCGTGCGCCTCGGGAGCCGGGCGTCGCCGCCGCTGCATGGGTTCGTCGCGTCCGTCGGCTGCCGGGCGGCGGCGCGGGCGTGGTTGCTCGGCGGCGCGGGCGTCCATCTCCGGCCGGACGTGCCGCGAACGTGTCGGCGCCGAGCCGTTGGCTGCGCCGCGGCGCTCGGTGGAGCGGGTGCGGGAGCGGGACCCGGAGGCCGCGCGCGCGGCCCGACGCGATTCCGCGGTGGCGCGGCGGGGGCGCTGGCCCGGGCGCTCCTCGCGGGAGGCGGGCTGCTCAATGGCGTGCGCTGGGTTGCGGGTGAGGGCCGAGGTGAGCATGACGCCGATGCGGTCGCTGAGCGTGGCCCGCTTCGGGGTGGCGTCGTCCGCGGTATCGCGCTTCGTGGTCCCGCCCAGCATCCCGAGATACCAGCGAACCATCCCGATCAGCAGCACGGCCGCGGCCGTGAACAGCATCAGTGGGAATCGTTCGATCAGGGGATAGCCGCAGTTGATGACGATGGCCTTGAGGCCGGGAAATCCGCCGCCGCGCAGCAGCCAGTATGCGCTGGGCACGCTGACGAACAGGATCAGCGGGGGCTGGACCACCGTCGTGAACACGGCCGATTGCTGCACCATGAGCACCGCGGCGATACAGCCCATCGCATAGAGCGCGGAGAAGACGATGGTCAGTTCTTTGTCGCCGGAGCCGGCGTCGAACGCCACCCCGATCGCGGTCGCGACCACCGCCACGGCCACGGCGCTCCACCACGGCAAACCGGCGATGCTCGGCAAAATCGAACGGTGGTCAGCGGCCACTGCCGACTTCTCCCGCGCTACTGCCACACACTGACGGTACCGGCTGACGGCGGCGGGGGCGCACGGCGGCACGCCCCGGGCCTTAGACTTGGCTACCCGTGAGCCTGAGTCTCGGAATCGTGGGGTTGCCCAACGTTGGTAAGTCGACCCTGTTCAACGCGCTGACACACAACGATGTGTTGGCCGCCAATTACCCGTTCGCGACGATCGAGCCGAACGAGGGTGTGGTGCCGCTGCCCGACCCCCGGCTGACCAAGCTGGCCGAGATCTTCGGCTCCGAGCGGATCCTGCCCGCGCCGGTGACGTTCGTCGACATCGCCGGCATCGTCAAGGGCGCCTCGGAAGGGGCCGGGCTGGGCAACAAGTTCCTGGCCAACATCCGCGAGTGCGACGCCATCTGTCAGGTGGTGCGGGTCTTCGCCGACGACGACGTGGTGCACGTGGACGGCAAGGTGGACCCCGAGGCCGACATCGAGGTGATCGCCACCGAGCTGATCCTGGCAGACATGCAGACCCTGGAGAAGGCGATCCCGCGGCTGGAGAAAGAAGCCCGCAACAACAAGGACCGCAAGCCCATGCACGAGGCCGCGGTGGCCGCCGCGGCGATCCTCGACACCGGCAAGACCCTGTTCGCCGCCGGGGTGGACACCGCGCCGCTGCGCGAGCTGAACCTGCTGACCACCAAACCGTTCCTCTATGTGTTCAACGCCGACGAGTCGGTGCTCACCGACGCGGCGCGGGTCGCCGCGCTTCGCGAGCTGGTGGCCCCGGCCGACGCGGTGTTCCTGGACGCCAAGATCGAAGCCGAGCTCGCCGAGCTCGACGATGAGTCGGCCATGGAACTGCTGGAGTCGATCGGGCAGAGCGAGCGCGGCCTGGATGCCTTGGCGCGGGCCGGTTTTCACACCCTGAAGTTGCAGACCTACCTGACCGCCGGGCCCAAGGAGGCACGGGCCTGGACCATCCACCAGGGCGACACCGCGCCCAAGGCGGCCGGGGTGATCCACACCGACTTCGAGAAGGGCTTCATCAAGGCCGAGGTGGTCTCCTACGACGACCTGGTCGAGGCCGGATCGATGGCCGCCGCCAAATCCGCCGGCAAGGTGCGCATGGAGGGCAAGGACTACGTCATGGCCGACGGGGACGTGGTGGAGTTCCGGTTCAACGTGTAGGTGGACTGTGTGCGCGTTAGCGTCTAGCGCATGGCCATCAAACTCGAGAACGTCGGCATCGCGGTGGACGACCTCGAAGCAACAATTGCCTTCTTCACCGACCTCGGTTTGACACTCGTCGGACGTGACACCGTGAGCGGCGAATGGACCGACATCGCGGTGGGTCTCGACGGTAACCACGCCAACATTGCGATGCTCCAGACGCCGGACGGCCAGGGCCGCATCGAGCTGTTCGAGTACATCCACCCCCGTGCCATCGAGTCGAATCCGACGCGTCCGAACGAAATTGGTATGCACCGCGTCGCCTTCTCGGTCGACGACATCGACGAGGCTCTCGGTGTAGCCGCGAAGCATGGATGTCACCCGCTCCGCGGCGTGGCCAACTACAACGACGTGTACAAGCTCACCTATGTCCGCGGTCCCAGCGGAATCATCGTCATGCTCGCCGAGGAGCTGGGGAACACCTGACTTCTGATGAGCTGGTCGTTTAAACCGATGGTTGATGCCGGTGATTTCGATGGTGGCGGCGAAGCGGACGGCGACTTTGTCATGGCGGGTGACGCAGGCACGGCGGCGCGAGTGACGTTGCTTACCACGGGTTTGCCGCGAGCGGGCCGGGGGCGGGAACGGGTCGCGCGTTAAATCCTCGAAACATCGGGTGCGCAACGGGTCAATAGGCGGTTAGCTGTCGGTAACTGCCGATGGAGGGAGCGCCGAATGGTTGCGCGTAAGCCTCGATTGCGGACGGTCTCGGATGATCCGGTCCGAGTCGAATACCGAACCGTGCACGGATATCGCCGGGCGTTTCGAGTGGCCGGGGACGGGCCGCCGCTGCTGCTGATCCACGGGATTGGAGACAATTCGTCGACCTGGGGTCCGCTGATCCCGCTGCTGGCGCAGAAGTACACGGTGATCGCCCCGGATCTTCTCGGTCACGGGCTCTCGGATCAGCCGCGCGCCGACTATTCCGTCGCCGCGTTCGCCAATGGCATGCGAGATCTGCTGTCGGCCTTGAATTTTGACCGGGTGACGGTCATCGGGCACTCCTTGGGCGGCGGGGTGGCGATGCAGTTCTGCTACCAGTACCCACAGATGGTTGAGCGGCTGGTGCTGGTGGCCGCCGGCGGTGTGAAGCGCGAGGTCAACCCCGCACTGCGGCTGGCGTCGCTGCCGGCCGCACCGCAGGCGCTAGCCGCACTTTCAGTGCCAGGATTTGAGACAGCGCTTCGGATGGTTCGGGGGCGGATCGACAAGGTGACCCTGCCGGCGCTTCTGGTCGATCTGCCCGAGATCCTGCGGGTGCTCGGTGATTTGAGTTCGCCGAACAAGCGGGCGGCGTTCGTGCGGACGCTGCGCGCGGTGGTGGACTGGCGCGGGCAGATGGTCACCATGCTCGACCGCAGTTATCTGACCGAACGGCTCCCAATCATGATCGTCTGGGGGACCCACGATCTGGTGCTGCCGTATTCGCACGCCAAGCTCGCACACGCCGCTATGCCGCATTCGCGGCTGGAAACCTTCGTCGATTCCGGTCATTTCCCGTTCCGTGACGACCCGCTGCGGTTCGCCGACCTCGTCGACGACTTCATCACCAGCACGGTGCCGCTGGATTTCGACCTGGAACGGTGGCGTCGGCTGCTCACCGACGGAGCGCCCGAGCCAGGGGTGGCCGGTCCGGATGAGGAGTTGCGGCGCGCGTTGACCGACGGCCGCAGCGTCACCTGACCCGCGGGTTCTGGCCTGATAACCGATGGTCTGAATGCCCCGAATGGGGAAGGATAGCGCCAGCAGCGGCGGTTCGCCCGCAGAGAAGTCGCCGACGCGTGTCTCGCCGGTGACCTCACCGCGACGGCGATAGGGGAGGCTCATCCTCATGTCGGTGGTTGAGGCGATCTACCTGGTCGCGGCGGTGCTGTGGATTGTCGTGGTGGTGGCCGCGGCGTGCCTCGGAGGCCACTACCTGATCAAGCTTCGTGCCAGGCGGCGCCAGGTGACCGGGCTGATCGACACCGTCCGGCTGTCCATCGAGCGCGCCATCGTCCCGTACCGGGCAGTGGCCGCCGGCGGTGCCGCCGTTCTTCGGCGGGTAGTTGCCGGCAGCGGCTTCCTCGGGCGCATCGCTCAGTTGATGATGACGTCGATTCCCTCTGCCCGCATCGCCGCCAACCGGTCACGCCACTCCTGAAGGGCTTCGGGTGTCAGTCGTGGCCAGTCGTGGATCTCTTCGACGACCCGCAGCGGTTCGCTGCTGCGATAGGAGCGGGTCGGATTGCCGGGGAACTTCTTGTCGGTGACGTTCGGATCGTTCTCGTACTCTCCGGTCGGTTCGACCCGATACACCCGTGGCGCGCCGTGGCCGGCGGCGAGCTCGGCCGCTAGGCCAGCACCGTCGTGCAGGGCGGTGAAATAGATGTGGTTCATGACGATTTCGGGGCGGTAGTTGGAACGGAAGCCCGGGAGGAGTAGATCCCCAACCGTCAGGTCAGCCTTGGTGCCGTGGAAGAACGGGCCTTCGTCGTCGATCGCGTCCATTGGATCGAGGCTAGCGAATCGCGGCGGCTATTCCCCTGTGACGGCGCCGCACACGGAATACGCTCGCACGATGATCTATCGCTGGTTGGTACGCAGACAGGCTGCGGCTGGGTGGCAACGACTGTCCGAGCAGCGGTTCGACGAAACGCCCCTGGCCGATGACATGCACTTTGTCTTCCTCGGTGACCACGAGTTGGCCGCCGACCTTCGCGGGGCCGAGACGGTGCGCAACTGGCTACGCGATCAGCTGCTTGCCCGGCTGCCGAACCTGCGGTTCGTTGTCGATGAGACGCTCGTCGAAGGCGGGCCCTGGTCGACCCGCATAGCGACCCGCTACCACACCGAGCAAGACGGCCGGCTCGTCTATCGCGGTACGTACTTCGGGCGCGTGGTGTGGGGCAAGGTCGTTGAGGAGGTCATTCTTCCTGACACCAAAGCGCTTTCGGCCGCGCTTGCCCGGTAACCTGACCGCGGTGCGGATTCGTGACTGCGTCGGCCCGGCCGACTATCCCCGGCTGGTGGCGATCTGGCGCAGCGCCGTCGACGCGACGCACGATTTTCTGGCAGAAGCCGACCGCGCGGCCATCGAAAGCCAGCTGGCGGACAACTACTTTCCCGGGGTTCGTCTCACCGTCGCTGAAATCGACGGTGAGCCGGTGGGTTTCGCCGGCACGGCGGGGGAGAACCTGGAGATGTTGTTCGTCCACGCTGATGCTCGCGGCCACGGTGTCGGGACAGCCCTGCTCGATCATGCGATCGCCGAGCCGCAGGTCCGCTTGGTGGACGTCAACGAGCAGAACGAGCAGGCGGTCGGGTTCTACGTTCGACGCGGCTTCGTCGTCATCGGGCGCAGCGAGCGTGACGACGCGGGTCGGCCGTACCCGTTGCTGCACATGGAAGCACTGCTCACACCGGTCCTGAGCTATCTGGACGAGAACCGGCCGGGCGAGCTGGCCGGGGCCTACCTCTACGGTTCGGCGGCGACCGGCGGGCTGCGGCCGGACAGTGACGTCGATCTGCTGGTCCTCACCCGCGAGTCGCTGTCGGAGTCCGAGCGGGCTTCCCTGGTTTCCATGTTGCTGAGTGCTTCCGGGTGGCGCGGGCACGCTGCGCAGTTCCCCGAGATCGCCGACCGGCGGCCATTGGAGCTGACCAGCCTCGTGGTGGCCGATGTAGATCCGCTGCCGCAGACACCCAGGCGCGACTTCCAATTCGGCGAATGGCTGCGCGTGGAGTTGCTGGACGGCCAGATGCCGCCTGCCGTTGCCGATCCCGATGTGGTCGTGCTGCTCGCCACCGCCCAGAGCGCTCACCGGGTCTTGCGCGGCCGGCCGCTCGAAGATCTCGTCGCTCCGGTGCCGCCCGAGCGTCTCCGGAGCGCCCAGCTCGCGTTGTTGCCCGAGCTCCTGAACGATCCGGCGGGCGAGGAGCGGTTCTTCCTGCTGACCTTGGCTCGCATGCTGGTCACCATCGAGACCGGGCACATTGTCCCCAAGGACGTTGCCGCGCAACGTGTCGCGCCGAGACTGACGGGACAGGATCGTGCGCTGCTGGAGCTTGCCGGGCAGGACTATCTCGGCCTCGCCCAGGTGAACTGGGGCGACCACTACGAGCGCGTCGTGGCGTTGGTGCCGACGCTGGTCGGGCTGATCCGAGAGGCTGCTGACGTCGCGGCGGGCGACTGAATCGCGATCTGCAACCAGGTTCGGCGGCCGCTGTTAGGCTCCGGAAAAGTGGGCAAAAAGTTGGCCCACCTATCGCGATGGAGACGAAAATGCGAGGTCAAAGAATTGCGATCTTGGCGGGAGTGTTAGCTGGCGGTGCGATGGTGCTGGCCGGTCCGGCCTGCACCGATCCGCCGAGCGGCAGGTACCACGTCACCGGGCAAGGCCTGCAGGACGATTTCTACTGGGAGCTCAGCTCGTGCGGTCCGGACTGCCTGACCATTGCGCCGTCGGGCCAGCTGCACAGGCAGGGCAATGCGTGGGCGGGCACCACGACCGGCGGCTGTAAGACCACTCTCGACGAGTCTTCGCTTACCGGTACCTATCAGTGTCCGATGCTTCCGCCGATCGACATCACGTTGGTCAGCGCCGGCTGAGACCGGGGAAGCCCGATCACGCTGAGCGAAATCAGCGTGAAGTGACGGCTACCAGATGACGGCGAGCCCGGCGGCGGTCAGGGCCAGCGCGCCCGCGGCGTAGAACAGCGGGCGAGGGGCTTCCCCGCCAGACTTGCGCTGCCGGGCCCGGCCGATGCCCAGCACGGCACCGAGGGCGATCAGGATCACCAGCTTGATCTCGATCTTGGGGTAGTTGAGCACCACGCCGGCGGGCCAGGGCGCGGCCAGCGCGAGTCCGGTCAGCAGCGACAGCACCACGCCGTAGTCCATCACCGGGGTGAGCTGGAAGCGCCGTGCCGCGGCTTCGGCGATCAATGCCCCGAAGGTCACCGCGAATCCGACGATGTGCAGCAGAACTATTACGTGCCGTAGTACCTCCACGTCGCTCAGGCTAGCCCCTGGCGGCGGCAAATGGTATTCCTTCCGGCGACCTGGTGGTCGCGTCGTTCGCCGACCTGTCGGAGGGGTCTCTACCCTTACCGGCATGACTTCTTCGACAACTC
This sequence comes from Mycobacterium sp. SMC-14, assembly GCF_046250075.1. Lineage (NCBI taxonomy): Bacteria > Bacillati > Actinomycetota > Actinomycetes > Mycobacteriales > Mycobacteriaceae > Mycobacterium > Mycobacterium sp. SMC-14. The sequence continues at coordinate 1,176,705 of NZ_CP176429.1, forward strand.
GCCTGGCCGCCGTCGTCGCCGCCACCAGTGACCCGGCTGCCGCCGACCCCGCCGGCTCCCAGGTGGTCTTCCGTGCCTCGGCCGTCGCGCACGACGCAGTGGCCAGCACCATCACCATGGGCCGCTACAGCGTCGAGGTCGACGAACCGCCGGCGCTCGGCGGTGAGAACACCGCCCCCAACCCGGTCGAGTACTACCTGGGTTCGCTGCTATCCTGCCAGGTGGTCACCTGGCGGTACTGGGCCGAGAAGCTCGGTATCGCGGTTGACGAGATCACCGGGCGGGCCGAGGGAGACCTCGACGTGCGCGGGTTCTTCGGCCTGGACGACTCGGTGCGCCCCGGCTTCAAAGAGGTGCGGGTGGTCGTCACAGTGACCGGCCCGGAAACCGAGGAGCGCTACCGCGAACTGCACGAGGTCGTCGAAAAGCACTGCCCGGTACTGGATCTGACCACCAATGTCACCCCGGTGCGCAGCACGCTGGAAATCGGGTAGCGGCGATGATCTTCATCGTGGTCAAGTTCGCGGTCAAGCCGGAGTGGGCCGAGCGCTGGCCGCAGCTGGTGGCCGGCTTCACCGAGGCCACCCGTGCCGAGCCGGGCAACCTGTGGTTCGACTGGTCGCGCAGCCTGGAGGATCCGAACGAGTACGTGCTCGTCGAGGCTTTCCGCGACGGTGAGGCCGGCGGCGCGCACGTCAACAGCGACCATTTCAAGAAAGCCATGTCCGACATGCCGCAGGCGCTGGTGTCGACGCCGAAGATCATCAGCCAGCAGATCGACGCGACGGGCTGGTCAGAGATGGGCGAGCTGTCGGTCTAGCGATTTCGGCGCGCTAACTCCCGCTGAGCGGGCGAAACCGCGCCGAAATCGCAATCAGCGCACCACGACGATCTCCCGGCCCAGCTGATAGCCGGGGGTCAACGGCAAGATATCGCCGCTCCAGAATGACCCGGGGTCGAACCAGTTCGAATTCTTGTCGGTCGACAGCAGGCCCATCTCCTCATAGGTGATGGCCACCGTCTCGGCGCAGTACGCGGTCTGCAACGCGACTTTGTTGTTGCGGGCCTTGCGCCGCTGGCTGATCTCGTGAACCTTGCGGTCCAGAAACGGGATGCCGCGGGTCCAGTCGCTGGCGGTCGGCAGCCGCCCGCGCAGCCACCGGCCGGTCAGCCGCGCGGTGGTGGGAAACGCGGTGCCGTCCATCCGCGCGATCGCCTGCAGCAGGTGGTTCTCCTGCTTGCGGGTGATGGTCCCGCTGAGCTGGCGAAACCAGCAGCGCTGCTCGTAGCGGCCCATCCACTGTTCGACGGCGGCCCGGGCGTCGTTGAGCTGCACGCCACGGTGATTGGTGCCGGTCCAGAAGTCGTGCAGCTTGTCGCCGAGCTCGGCGTGCCAGATCAGCGGCGGCAGGTCATCGAGCGCCACCGTCATCCCGACGTGGTTCACCGGAGAGTTGGACAGCGTCTGGATGGCGCGGTCTGGCCCGGAGCGGCCCCGGAACAGCCAGATGTCGCCGGTGCGCGTCTCAGCCAGCGCCCGCTCCAAAGTCACGGTGTGTTCGTCCACGCTCAGCACCATAAAGTGTGAGCGTGCGCAGCATCTGGAAATGGATCGGCCTGGCGGGCGTGGTCGGGGTTGCCGCCGGGGGAGTGCTGGTGGCGCGGGACCAGCGGCGGCGACGGGCCTACACGCCCGACGAAATCCGCGCCCGGCTGCATGAGCGGCTGGCCGAGGCCGGCGGCGAGGACTAACGCGGACTATTCCGTGGTGACGTCGACCGCGTAGAGGCGGTGCGTGCCGGCGAAGCCCTTCAGCTCGGCGTCGCGGCCCGCGCCGACGGTGATGTCGTCGCATTCCTTGACGGCGTCGCGCACCGGTCCACTGATCAGGATCTGGCCGCCCTCGGCGGCCGCGGCCACCCGAGCGGCCATCGCGACGTTGCGTCCGAACAGGTCGTCACCGCGGCGCACCGAGCGGCCCATATGCACCCCGATCCGGACCCGGATCGGGTGCTGCGGTTTGCGCCCGCGGCGCGAAGCCAGCGCGTGCTGGATGTCGATGGCGCAGCGCACCGCTTGGTCGGGCTGGGCGAAGGCGATCATGAAGCCGTCGCCCTGGCTCTTGACCACATGCCCGGAGTGCTGGGCGACCAGTCGTTGCACCATCTCGTCGTGCCGGGCGATCAGCTTCACCCACGCGCGATCGCCGATCCGCTCGTTGAGCGCGGTGGACCCCTCGATGTCGGTGAACAGCACCACCACATGCCCGTTCGGGGTCATCCGGGCCAGATCGGGGCGCTCCACCTCGGCCCAGTCCGCGAGGTCTTCGATCGAACTGCGCACGGCCGCACCGAACCCCTGCTTGCGCACCAGGTTCGCGGTCTGCCACACCGTCTTGACGGCCTCACGTCCGCCGGCCAGCAGAAGGTTGCGGGTGTCGACCCGACCGCGCAGCGCATCGATCTCGGCTTGGGCCGTCCGCAACTGTCGGGTCAACACGGCCAGGGCGATGGCCTCGGTGACCGCCACCGCCGCCAGCACACCGGCCGCCAGCAGCGTCGGCGTCAACCATCCGATGCCGAACATTCAGCCCGACACGAACTCGACGACGGCCGCGCTGAAGGCATCGTTGTCGTCGCCGGCCGCGGTGTGCCCGGCGTCGGACAACTCGACCAGGCGCGCGCCGGGCACCTTGGACAAGAAGTCGGCGACACCCTCGGCGCTGACCACGTCGGACAACTTGCCGCGGATCAACAGGATCGGGATCTGCAGCCCCATCGCGGCGGCCTCGATCTTCTCGGTGCGCAGCGCCGGATCGTCGCCGGGTTTGGTCATCAGCGCCGGATCCCAGTGCCAGTACCAGCGGCCGTCGCGGAACCGCAGATTCTTCTTCAATCCCTCGGGGCTGCGGGGTTTGGCCCGATGCGGCAGGTATGCGGCCACCGCGTCGGCGGCCTGCTCCAGGGAGTCGAAGCCGTCGATGTGGCTGAACATGAAGTCGCGGATCCGGGCGCTGCCGTCCTTCTCGTAACGCGGCACCACGTCGACCAACACCAACTTGGTCACCCGCTGTGGCCCGGCCTCATCGGCCACCAGGATGCCGGTCAGCCCACCCATACTGGCCCCGATCAGCGCCACCGGCCGGCCGATCGCCTCGATCACGGCGACGGCGTCGGCGGTGAGCGTCTCGATGGCGTAGTCGGCGTTCGGTGCGCGGTCGCTGTCGCCGTGGCCGCGGGTGTCGAGCGCGACGACGTGATAACCGCGGTCGGCCAGGATCTGGCCGGTCTTGTGCCAGGAGTGCCGATTCTGACCACCGCCGTGCAGCATCACGATCGTCGGATGCTCGGCGGCCTCGGTGGCGCCCCGGTTCCACTCGTCGGCGACCAGCGTTACTCCGCCGACGCCGTCGTACTCGACGGTCTGGGCTGTGCGCATCTCAAGATGGTAGATAGTTTGAACGACAGGGCGGACAGAAACGCCTGCCCGGCCCGGTCTTGGGGGTATGTGATGACTGAACCGCGGTGGATCGACGTGTCTACGCCCGGAGTCGCGCTCAAGGCACTGAGTTGGGGGACACCGGGTGACCCGGTGGCGTTGTGCCTGCACGGGTTTCCTGACACCGCCTACGGGTGGCGCCGGCTGGCCCCGCACCTGGTCGCGGCCGGCTGGCATGTGGTGGCGCCGTTCATGCGGGGCTACGCGCCGTCGTCGATTCCCACCGACGGCAGCTACCACATCGGCGCGCTGATGGACGACGCACTGCGGGTGCACGCCGCCGTCGGCGGGACCGGTCGCGATGTGGTGATCGGTCATGACTGGGGCGCGATGGCCGCCACCGGGCTGGCCGCGTTGCCGGACAGTCCGTTCACCAAGGCGGTGATCATGTCGGTTCCGCCGCCGGCATCGCTGCGTGCGGTCCGCGGGAAAGACCGACTGACCCTGGCCGGCTATCTGCCGGCGCAACTGCTGCGCAGCTGGTACATCAGCTACTTCCAACTGCCGTGGCTGCCGGATCGGTCCGCCTCGTGGGTGCTGCCGCTGTTGTGGCGGCGGTGGTCACCGGGGTATGCCGCCGAAGAGGATCTGCGGCACGTCGACGCGGCCATCGGAACGCCGGAGGGCTGGCGCGCAGCACTCGGTCCGTACCGGGCGCTGCGCAGTCTGCGGGCTCCCGATCGCTACGCCGACCTGCACCGGCACTGGCTGCAGCTCCCGCGGCTGCAGACCCTGTACCTGCACGGGCGCACCGATGGCTGCATGTCGCCTGGATTCACGCAGTGGGTGCAGCCGGCCTTGCCCGCAGGCAGTGCGGTGGCCGTCATCGAGAATGCCGGTCACTTCCTGCAACTCGAGCAGCCCGACGAGGTCGCCGATCGGGTGCTGCCCTTTCTGTCCCGATGAGCAGGGTTTGACCTGATGCGCGGACGCCCCATGACCGCGATCGACACGCAGTTCTACTGGATGTCCGCGAAGATCCCCAGCGACCAGTTCCTGCTGTACGCCTTCGCCGGGGTACCGGCCGACCTCGACGATGCGATCGCAGACGTACTCGACCGATCCCGAACGATCCCGGACCTGACCATCCGGGTCGCCGAGGCCGGCGCGCTGCGCTACCCGCGGTGGGTGCCGATCACCGAGCCCAGCGAGGACGTAGCCGCGATCCGGGCCCCCGGTGACAGCTGGTCCGGTTGCCTGGATGCCGTCTCGCGCCTGACCGACGACCAGCTTGATGTGCGGGTGGCGCCCTGGCGGTTGCACGTTTTCGCGCCGGTCCACGACATTCCCGGCCACCGCGGTGCGGGCACGGTGGCGGTGCTGCAAGTGGCGCATGCCCTCGCCGACGGCGGGCGGGCTTCAGCGTTGGCCGCCTGGCTGTTCGGCCGGGCCGCACCGGTGCCTGCGGTGCAAACACCGGGCCGTGGCTTTCTGCCGTGGCGTGCGGTTGTCGCGGCGCGGGCCCACCGCAAGCGGGTCGAGGACACTGCGGCGGGACTCTTGCCGCCCCCGGTCGGTGACCGCCCGCCGCTGGCCACCAACAACCGGCCGGCCGGTGGCCGGACAGTGCGCACCTTGGTGCGGCAGCGACAGGAACTGCGCGGGCCGACGGTCACCGTGGCGGCGCTGTCAGCGGTGTCGGCGGCGCTGTCGGAGTATCTCGACGAACCCTGCGAGGATCTGGGCGCCGAAGTGCCGATGGCCAAAGTCGGTGAGCGTCAGGCCCACAACCACTTCGGCAATATTCCGGTCGGCCTGTACCCGCATCTGGGCCGCGACACTCGCTGCGAACGGATCGCCGCCGACATCGCCGGAGGCCGGCTGCGCGGTCGCCACCCGGCCGCGGCCGCGGCCGATCGGGCCTTCGCCGCGACACCCGCGGCGCTGCTGCGCTGGGGCATCGACAATTTCGACCCCGATGCCCGGCCGGAGCGGGTCACCGGCAACACCGTGGTCTCCAGCGTGCACCGCGGCGCCAAAGACCTGCGTTTCGGTGCGGCGCCGGTGCTGCTGACCGCGGGGTTCCCCTCGTTGTCCCCGGCGATGGGCCTGACCCACGGGGTGCACGGCATCGGTGACACCGTGGTGATCAGCGTGCATGCCGCCGAGTCGGCGGTCCGGGATATCGAGGTATATCTGCGACTGCTGGACGCTGCGTTGTAGTTTGAGCAGATGGTCACTGCTGCTGATGTCGCATTGCTGCTCCTGCGCCTGGTTCTCGGCCTGACTATGGCGGCGCACGGGTTCAACAAGTTCTTCGGCGGAGGCCGAATCCCCGGCACCGCGGGCTGGTTCGAAAGCATCGGGATGAAGTACGGCAAGTTCCAGGCGGTGACGGCTGCTACTGCGGAGATCGCCGCCGGGCTGGGGCTGGCGGTGGGGCTGCTGACCCCGATCGCCGCCGCCGGATTCGTGGCCCTGATGGCGGTGGCGGTGTGGACCGTGCACCGCGCGAACGGCTTCTTCGTGCTGACCAACGGCTGGGAGTACAACCTGGTGCTGGCCACCGGCGCCGTCGTGGTGGCGATGCTCGGGCCGGGCTATCTCAGCGTGGACCACCAGATGTTCTGCCATTGCTGGAAGAACGGCTGGCCGGGCCTGTGGATCTCGCTCGGTCTCGGCCTGGCGGGCGCCGTGGGCCAGCTGGCGCTGTTCTACCGTCCGGGGGCAGTCGACACGACCGGCGAGTAGGGCAGCCCGCTGCCGGCGTTCTCGTCGACGACCACCCGCCGGCCCAGAAACGGAAATGCCCGCTGCGGGCACGCCTCGCGTTCGCAGATCTTGCAACCCGCACCGATCGGTACCACGGTGGCGGCGTCACCCAGGGCGACGCCGGTGGAGTACACCAGCTTGTCGGCATGCGCCAGGTCGCACCCCAATCCGACGGCGAAAGTCTTGTGCTGCCCCAGATAGCCGCGCCCCTCGGGCGGCGTGGTGGTGGCGATCCAGAAGTACTTGCGGCCGTCGGGCATCTGCGCCACCTGAGTGACGATCCGGCCGGGTTGGCTGAACGCGTCGTGCACCACCCACAGCGGACAGCTGCCACCGACCCTGCTGAAGTGAAACGCGGTGGCTGACTGCCGTTTCGAGATGTTTCCCGCCTTGTCGGTACGGACGAAGATGAACGGCACACCGCGTCGTCCGGGCTGTTGCAGGGTCGAGAGCCGATGGCACACCGTCTCGAAACCGACCTCGAAGCGGCGTCCCAGCAGGTCGATGTCGTAGCGCAGGTCGGTTGCGGAACGCTGAAACTGCCGATACGGCAACAGGAAAGCGCCGGCGAAGTAGTTGGCCAGCCCAATCTTGGCAACATCGCGGGACTCCGGGCTCAGTGACTGATCCTGGGCCACGATGTCCGACATCAACTCCTGTTGGGTCAGCAGTGCCAGTTGGGTGGCTATCTGGAAGGCCCGCTGCCCCGCCAGCAGCCAATGCGCGATGCGCAGCACCCGAGTCGCCGGGTCGAAGACCCGCTTGGTCCCCGCCGGCAGGTCGTCGACGATCGCCACGGTGATGTCGAATCGCTCGGCCATCAGCGTCGACAGCTGAATGTCCAAGCCGCCGAAGCGCATCCCGGTCTCGACGAACAGCCGCTCGGCGGCATTGTCGAGCTCACCGATGTAGTTGTTGCGGTCGTAGAAGAAGTCGCGGACCTCCTCGAACGGCATGGGCCGGGCCACCGACTGCGCCGAGTCGCCGGAGATCTGTGACCGGTAGGACTCCAATTCCTCGGTGGCACCGCGTAGCTGGCGATGCATGGTCAGCAGGCTGTTGCCGATATCGGGCATCCGCGCGACGAGTTCCTCGATCTGGCTGTCGCTGGCGGCGTGTTCGCCGGCGGTTGCGGTGAACATGTCTCGCAGGTCGGCCACCAGCCGGGCATCGGCGTCCCCGGAGAAGTACTGCGCGGGCAGGCTGAATCGGTCGGTGAGCGCCAGCAACACCGGCACGGTGATCGGACGCTGGTCGTTCTCGAGCTGGTTGACGTAGCTGGTCGACAGGTTCAACGCGCGTGCCAGTGCCACCTGGGTCAGGCCGCGCTCCTCGCGCAGGCGTCGCAGCCGGGCCCCGGCGAAGGTCCGGGTTGTGGTGGGTGCCATGTCGTGCAGCGTAACCCGCGAATGCATTCGCAAGGTTCGCAATTCTGGCCAACTTAGGACGCATTAATACGCATTTCCCATGCATATCGGTGTTTACCGGTCGTGCGTAGGGTGTGGAACATGCAGCTACATGACGTGAAGACCCGCCGCAGTGCCGATGACTTTCCCCGCTCCGAGCACCTCGCCTGGAAGATCGCACAGGTGGCCGCCGACCCGGTGGCCGTTCCCGATGACACCGCGGCAATGGTGATCAACCGGATCATCGACAACGCGTCGGTCAGTGCTGCCTCGGTACTGCGCCGGCCGGTGACGGTGGCCCGCCGGCAGGCTCAGGCGCACCCGTCGAAGCCAGGCGCTGCGGTCTTCGGTATCGAGGGCACCTATTCCGCCGAGTGGGCCGCCTGGGCCAACGGCACCGCGGTGCGCGAACTGGACTTCCACGACACCTTCCTGGCCGCGGAGTACTCACACCCCGGCGACAACATCCCGCCGCTGGTGGCGGTCGCCCAGCAGCTCGGCCTGTCCGGCGCCGACCTGATCCGCGGCCTGGCCACCGCCTACGAGATCCAGGTCGACCTGGTCAAGGGCATCTGCCTGCACGAGCACAAGATCGACCACGTCGCGCACCTCGGCCCGTCGGTGGCCGCCGGAATCGGCACCATGCTGCGGCTGGACCCCGAGGTGATCTATCAGGCGGTGGGCCAGGCGCTGCACCTGACCACCGCCACCCGCCAGTCCCGCAAGGGCCTGATCTCGAGCTGGAAGGCCTACGCGCCGGCTTGGGCCGGCAAGGTCGGCATCGAGGCCGTGGACCGGGCGATGCGCGGTGAGGGCGCACCGGCTCCGATCTGGGAGGGCGAGGACGGCGTCATTGCCTGGATGCTGTCCGGGAAGGACCACACCTACCAGGTGCCGCTGCCCGGACCGGGCGAGGCCAAGCGCGCCATCCTGGACACCTACACCAAGGAGTACTCCGCGGAGTACCAGAGCCAGGCGCTGATCGACCTGGCCAAGCGGCTGCGGGAGCGGGTCGGTGACCTGAGCCAGGTGGCCACGATCAAGTTGCACACCAGCCACCACACCCACTACGTGATCGGGACCGGCTCCGGCGACCCGCAGAAGTTCGACCCGGACGCCTCGCGGGAGACCCTGGACCACTCGGTGATGTACATCTTCGCCGTCGCCCTGGAGGACGGCAGCTGGCACCACGTGCGGTCGTACTCCCCGGAGCGTGCGCACCGCCCCGAGACCATCGCGTTGTGGCGCAAGATCTCCACCGTCGAGGACCCGGAGTGGACGCGGCGCTACCACTCGACCGACCCGAATGAGAAGGCCTTCGGGGCGCGCGCCGAGATCACCCTGGCCAGTGGGGAAGTCATCACCGACGAGCTCGCGATCGCCGACGCGCACCCGCTGGGGGCGCGGCCGTTCGAACGCAAGCAGTACATCGCCAAGTTCACCGAGCTCGCCGAGGGCGTGGTGACGGTGGGCGAGCAGGAACGGTTCCTCGCCGCCGCAGAAGGTCTAGCGGGGCTTTCCGGTGCTCAGCTCGGCGAACTCAACATCGTCGTCGAACCCGCGGTGCTGAGCCAGGCGCCGGCGACGCCCGACGGGATCTTCCGGTGAGTGGGCTGCTCGGGGCCGCCGCGGTCCCGGCGGACAAGCGGGCGGACTTTCGGGCCGGACTGCAATCCGGTCGGCTGCAACGGTTCCCGGGGGCGTTCTCGCCCCTGGTCGCCAAGCTGGTTGCCGAGATCGGCTTCGAGGGCGTCTACGTCTCCGGTGCGGTGCTGTCGGCCGATCTGGGGCTGCCGGACATCGGGCTGACCACACTGACCGAAGTGGCCGGGCGCGGCGCGCAGATCGCGGCCGCCACCGACCTACCGACCTTCATCGACGCCGACACCGGCTTCGGCGAGCCGATGAGTGCCGCCCGCACCATCACGGCACTCGAAGACGCCGGGCTGGCCGGCTGTCACCTCGAGGATCAGGTCAACCCCAAGCGGTGCGGGCACCTCGACGGCAAGGCCGTGGTGCCGGCTAGCGAGATGGTCAAGCGCCTGCGGGCCGCGGTCGCCGCCCGCCGGGACCCGAACTTCGTCATCTGCGCCCGCACCGATGCCGCGGGCATCGAAGGGCTTTCGCCCGCGATCGACCGGGCCAAGGCCTACGCCGACGCCGGAGCGGACCTGATCTTCACCGAAGCGCTACGCGGGCCGGCCGACTTCGAAGCGTTCCGCGCCGCAGTCGATGTTCCGCTGCTGGCCAACATGACCGAGTTCGGCAAATCGGAGCTGCTGACCGCCGCTCAACTGACCGACCTCGGCTACAACGCGGTCATCTATCCCGTCACCACCCTGCGGCTGGCCATGTTCGCCGTCGAAGTCGGGCTGCGGGAGATCGACACGGCCGGAACGCAATCCGGTCTTTTGGACCAGATGCAGCACCGCAGTCGGCTCTACGAGCTGCTGCGGTACGCCGAGTACAGCCAGTTCGACGACGACATCTTCAACTTCACGTTAGGAGCGTCCCAATGACGATCGCCCCCTCCGACGCCGCCTCAGCACCGGAAATCCGCAAGGGACTCGCAGGCGTCGTCGTCGACACCACGTCGATCTCCAAAGTGGTGCCGGAGACCAACTCGCTGACCTACCGCGGCTATCCCGTGCAGGACCTGGCCGCGCACTGCAGCTTCGAGCAGGTCGCCTACCTGCTCTGGCACGGTGAGCTGCCGACCGACGCCGAACTGGCACTGTTCTGCCAGCGCGAGCGGGCGGCCCGGCGAGCGGACCGGTCGCTGTTGTCGCTCGTGGAAAAGCTCCCGGAGAACTGCCACCCGATGGACGTGGTGCGCACCGCGATCAGCTACCTGGGTGCCGAGGACGCGGAAGAGGACGACCCCTCCGAGTCGGCGAACTTCGCCAAGGCGCTGCGGATGTTCGCGGTGCTGCCGACGATCGTGGCCGCGGACATGCGCCGCCGGCGCGGTCTGGACCCGATCGCGCCGCACAGCCATCTCGGCTACTCGGAGAACTTCCTGCGGATGTGCTTCGGTGAGGTGCCCGAGCCGGTGATCGTGCAGGCATTCGAGCAGTCCATGACCCTCTACGCCGAGCACAGCTTCAACGCGTCCACCTTCGCCGCGCGGGTGGTCACCTCCACCCAGTCCGACATCTACAGTGCGGTCACCGCGGCCATCGGCGCGCTCAAGGGCTCGCTGCACGGTGGGGCCAACGAGGCGGTCATGCACGACATGATCGAGATCGGTGAGCCGGAGAAGGCCGCAGAGTGGCTGCACGGCAAGCTGTCTCGCAAAGACAAGGTGATGGGCTTCGGTCACCGGGTGTATAAGCACGGTGACTCCCGGGTGCCGACCATGAAGGCGGCGCTGGAGCGCGTCGTGGCGGCCCGCGGCGGCCAGCGCTGGTTGGACATCTACCAGATCCTGGAGGCCGAGATGTTCGCCGCAACCGGGATCAAGCCCAACCTGGACTTCCCGACCGGGCCGGCCTACTACCTGATGGGCTTCGACATCCCGATGTTCACCCCGCTGTTCGTGATGAGCCGCATCACCGGATGGACCGCGCACATCATCGAGCAGACCGCGTCCAACGCGCTGATCCGCCCGCTGAGCGCCTATTCGGGAAGTCCGCAGCGCGTCGTCGGCGCGGTCTGAGGCTCGCCCCGGGGGCTACCATCCGGGGATGTCGCAACTGTTCCCCGATTACCGCCCGCTCTGGGAGACCGACCAGCACCGCGAACTGCGCAAGCACGCCGCGGAGTTCCTGCGCAAGGAGGCCACCCCGCACCAGGAACGCTGGGTAGCCCAACACGGCGTGGACCGCGAGTTCTGGAACAAGGCCGGTGACGCCGGGCTGCTGGGACTGGATCTGCCCGAGGAGTTCGGCGGAGCCGGCGGCGACTACGCCATGCACTCGGTGGTCCAGGAAGAACTGGTCTACGCCCACGACCAGTGCTTCGGCTTCTCGGTGCATTCGCCGATCGTGGCGCACTACCTGTACGCCTACGGCAACGACGAGCAACGCAAACGCTGGTTGCCCAAGGTCATCAGCGGCGAGGCGGTGCTAGCGATCGCGATGACCGAGCCGGGCACCGGCTCGGATCTGCAGTCGGTGCGCACCACCGCGGTGCGCGACGGCGACCACTACGTCATCAACGGCTCGAAGACGTTCATCTCCAACGGGACCCACTGCGATCTGCTGGTGATCGTCGCCAAGACCGACCCGTCCCAGGGCGCGGCCGGGGTGTCGTTGATCGTGGCCGAGACCAACGGACTGGCCGGCTTCGAACGTGGTCGGGTGCTGCAGAAGATCGGCCAGCACGGCCAGGACACCCGGGAGCTGTACTTCACCGACATGCGGGTGCCGGTCGCCAACCTGCTCGGGGAGAAGGAAGGCCTGGGCTTCTACCAGCTGATGGACCAGCTGGCCCGGGAGCGGCTGATCATCGGGACGCTGTGCGCGGCATTGGCCGAGGCCGCCGTGCTGGAGGCCATCCGCTACTCCAAGGAACGCGAGGCGTTCGGCCGGCCCATCGGCAACTTTCAGCACACCAAATTCGTGCTGGCCGAATGCAAGACGGACACACTCGCGATCAAGACCCTGGTCGACTACGCGATCAGCCAGTACGTCGGCGGCAAGAACGACCCGATGACCGCGTCGATGGCCAAACTGTTCGCCGCGGAGAAATCCGATCAGGTGGTCGACAAGTGCCTGCAGATCTTCGGCGGCTACGGCTACATGGCCGAATACCCGATCGCCAACATGTACACCGGTTCGCGGGTGAACCGGATCTACGGCGGCACCAGCGAGATCATGAAGGAGATCATCAGCCGATCGCTGTGAGCTCCAGGTGCTCGAGCCGGCGCACCAGCAGGCTGGGCAGCCAACGGCCGGCCTCGCCGATACCGATGTGTGCGGTGCGTGCCAGAAGTTCGCCGATCACGATTCTGGCCTCCAGGCGTGCCAGGGCGGCGCCGACGCAGAAATGCGCGCCCTTGCCGAAGGCCAGGTGACTTTGCGGCGGACGGTCCAAGCGGAAATCGTTCGGCTCGGCGTAGCGTGCCGGGTCCCGGTTGGCTGCGCCCCACAGCAGCAGCAGGCGTGATCCGGCCGGCAGGTCCACCCCGCCGAGGCTGGTGTCGCGGCGGACGTGCCGGTAGTGACCGCGAAACGGCGACTCGCACCGCAGCACCTCTTCGAGGAACGGGCCGATCAGCTCCGGTGACTCGCGAACCCGACGCTGAATCTCCGGGCGCGTCGCCAAAGTCCAGGCGGCCGAACCGATCAGCGATGCCGTCGATTCGCCGCCGGCGCTGAACAGGGTGATCATCATGACCTGGGCGGTGAGGGTGTCGAGTGCGCCGGTGGCGCAGGCGGTGGCCAGGTCGCCGAGCAGGTTGTCCCGGGGATCGAGCGCGGCCCGCCCGAAGTGGTCGTTGATATAGCCCGCGAGCTCCATGACGGCGACACCCGCACTGGCGAGTTGGTCGGCGTCGACCAGCCCCTCCACCACTTGGGTGCCGGCGTAGCCCCATGCCGTCAGCTGATCCACGTCCTCGTCGGGCACACCGATCAGCCGTGCCACGATCATCATCGGAAGCCGGTTGGCGACGGTGCTCATCCACTCGATGCGTCCATCGCGGACGCCGTCGTGCCATAGCTGGTCCATCATTTCGGAGATGAACGGTTCCAAGGCACGAATACGCTTGGCCGCCAGCTGTGGCACCAGCATCTTGCGGTGCGCGGCGTGTGCCGGGTCGTCGGCGGTGGCCAGCACATGGGTGGGGTCGTTGAGTCCGGGCATCGGGAACGTGGCGACCGTGCCGTCGGGTTGATAGAGCATCGTCCCGGTCAAGTTCGAGGAGAAGTCCTGCACTCGCGCCACGGCCTCGGTGACCGCATCCCAGCCGCACACGAGATAGAAGCCGGAATCACCGACCGGGTGGACGGGCGCCTGCGTGATCATCCGCTCATAGAGCGGATACGGGTCCTGAATGCACGCGTCGTCGAACAGGCGCAGGCCCATCGGGTCTATTCCTACTGGCATGGCTCTAGGCTGCTCAGGGCGTGCTACCTGCGTCAATGCGCTGCGCAAAGTTGAAAGCCGCCCATGGAGCCGACCGCCGGGAGTCGTCTCAGGGCGCGCCGCGGACCTGCAGACCCGGTGAGAATTTGGTCGTTTTCTGTCTCACGCTGAGATAAAGTTTCCAGGCGGAGGGAGCTTGCGATGACGGGGCATGACTGGCTGGTGGGCGAAGACCGCCGTACCGCCGGTGCCGAACGCATCTACGCCGCCGCAACTGATCTGGTGGTTCGCGACGGGTTGGATGCCCTGGACATCGACGTCTTGGCCGCCCGGGTGCATTGCTCGCGGGCCACTATCTATCGGCATGCCGGCGGCAAGGCCGAGATTCGCGATGCCGTTCTGGCCCGGTCGGCTGCACGCATCGTGGACACCGTGCGGCAGGCGGTCGCCGGGCGCAGCGGGGCCGAACGGGTGGTGGTCGCGATAGCGGCGGCACTGCATCGGATCCGCTCGGATCCGCTCGTCCAACCGATGGTCGGTTCGGTGCGCGGCGCACAGGAGATGACTCGACTGGCCGCATCGCCCATGGTCGCCGGTTTCGCCCGCGATCTCAGCGGCCTGAGCGAGGACGACCGAGAGGCCGCGCAGTGGGTCGTGCGGGTGGTGCTGTCGCTGTTGTGCTGGCCGGTCGAGGACGCCGAGGCCGAGCGGCAGATTCTGGAGCGCTTCGTAGCCCCGGCGTTCGACACGAATGGTTGATCGCGACCCGAACTTCTAGAACGCGTTCTAATCTGACCGTCATGGGATTTCTCAAGCAGGACACCCCGCAGATCGACTTTGAGGAATGGAGCAAGGGCACCCGCGCCGAGAAGATCATGCCGATGGCGCGGCACTGGGCCGAAGTCGGTTTCGGTACCCCGGTTTTGCTGCACCTGTTCTACGTCGTCAAGATCGCGGTCTATGTTCTGGCGGCCTGGTTGTTGGTGCTGACCACCACGGGAATCGATGGCTTCACCAATGTCGCGCACTGGTACGCCGAGCCCATCGTGTTCGAGAAGGTCGTGCTGTACACGATGTTGTTCGAGGTCGTTGGCCTGGGCTGCGGGTTCGGACCGCTGAACAATCGGTTCTTCCCGCCGATGGGCTCGATCCTGTACTGGCTGCGACCCGGCACTATTCGGCTCCCGCCGTGGCCGAGCCGCATTCCGTTGACGAAGGGTGATAGCCGAACGCCGTTCGATGCGCTGCTCTACGGCGCGCTACTGGTGCTGCTCATCATCGCGCTCTTTTCCGATGGAACCGGCCCGGTGCCCGCTCTGGGAACGACGGTCGGGGTGCTGCCGGCGTGGCAGATCTGGGCCGTGTTGATCGTGCTGGCGGTGCTGGGTCTGCGGGACAAGGTCGTGTTCTTGGCTGCCCGCGGTGAGGTATACGCCTCGTTCACCGTCGCGTTCCTGTTCGCCGGCTACGGCGTCGATCTGATCCTGGGCGCCAAGCTCGTCTGTCTGGTTATTTGGTTGGGCGCGGCGACATCCAAGCTCAACAAACACTTCCCATTCGTCATCTCGACGATGATGAGCAACAACCCGCTGTTTCGACCGCGGTTCATCAAACGCAAGTTCTTCGAGCACTTTCCAGACGATCTCCGTCCGGGCTGGCGTTCGCGCTGGCTCGCGCATTTCAGCACGGTCATCGAGGGACTGGTCCCGCTGGTGCTGTTCTTCAGTCACGGCGGCTGGCCCACGGCGATCGCCGCGTTCGTCATGCTGTGCTTCCACTTCGGCATCCTGTCCGCGATTCCGATGGGCGTGCCGCTGGAATGGAACGTCTTCATGATGTTTTCGGTGCTGGCGCTGTTCGTCGGTCATTCCGGGGTCGGGCTGACGGATATGACGACACCCCTGCCAATACTGCTTTTGGCCGTCGTCGCGGGGACCGTCGTGCTGGGGAATCTGTTCCCCCGCAAGGTGTCCTTCCTGCCCGGCATGCGCTACTACGCGGGCAACTGGGATACCACGCTGTGGTGCATCAAGCCGTCAGCTGACGCGAAGATCGCCGAGGGAATCGTGTCGATCGCCAGCATGCCCGCCGCCCAATTGGAGAAGTTCTACGGCAGCAAAGAAGCGGCGCAGATCCCGATGTACATGGGGTACGCGTTCCGCGCCTTCAACACGCACGGCCGCGCACTGTTTGCCCTGGCCCACCGTGCCATGGCTGATCAGAACGAAGACGACTATGTCCTGACCGACGGCGAGCGAATCTGCAGCACCGCTCTCGGATGGAATTTCGGTGATGGGCATTTCAGCAACGAGCAGCTGGTCGCCGCGCTACAGAAGCGCTGCGGGTTCGAGCCGGGCGAGGTGCGCATCGTGATGCTTGACGCGCAGCCGATTCAGCGACAAACCCAGCAGTATCGCTTGGTCGATGCCGCCACCGGTGAGTTTGAACGTGGCCACGTGAAAGTGGCGGACATGGTGGTGCGTCAGCCCTGGCAGGACGACCTGCCGATCTACGTCGATCGCCCCGCCGCGATGTGACCCAGATAACTGGTACAACCAGTTGACCAGTGGGGCGGGGTGCCTGACGATGTAGACCATGGATCTGGCGCCCATCTCCCGCACCGCACTCTCCGACACGATCTTCGTGCGGCTTGTCGAAGAGATATTGACCGGACGCCTGCCCGCCGGCGAGCCGCTTCCGTCGGAACGCGAACTGGCCCTGACCCTGCAGGTCAACCGGCATGCCGTCCGCGAAGCGCTCAAGCGGTTGCAGCAGGCGGGACTGGTCCGGATCAGCCACGGTGGAAAGACCCGGGTGCTGGACTGGCGTCAAAGCGCCGGCCTGGATGCCCTGACCGGATTGGCCGTCGCCGGGGCGATCCCGGCACGCCAGATCATCGGCGACGTGGCGGTGATGCGGCGCTCGATCGCTGCGGACGCCGCACGCCTGTGCGCGCGGAACGCCTCGGCGCAGCAGCGGGCCGCGATCATCGCGGCCGCCGCGGAATACCCGACCGCCGGGGATCTCACGGAGGTCAGCGACGCCGACCTGGCGTTCTGGATCGCCGTAATTGACGCGTCCGGCAATATTGCCTATCGGCTGGCTCTCAATACCCTGGTCGCCGCCTACGACGAGATGGGACGCGAGGCCATCTATGCGCTGGGGGCCGCCGAGTTCGCCGACCGCGGCGCACACATCGACCTGGCCGCCGCTATCGCCGCCGCCGACGAGGACGCCGCGTACCGCCTCGCCGACGAGCTGCTGACCCGGTTCGTCACGGCCTGCCAGGCCGGCGCCGAGGGAGAGGACTAGCCGCATGTTCGACCTCATCGCGCACGCCATTCCGGTCTTCGTGCTCTGCCTGATCCTGGAAGCCGTGTCGTTCGTCGTGCGCCCCGACGACGACGAGCGCGGCTACGAACTACGCGATACCGGCACCAGCCTTTCGATGGGCATCGGCAACGTGATCATCAACATCGGCTGGAAGCTGGTGGTGCTGGCGGTCTTCAGTGGCGTCTACCTGCTGGCCCCGGTTCACCTGCCGGCGGCCAACCCGCTGACCTGGATCGCGCTGTTCGTCGCCGACGACGTCGCCTACTACTGGTATCACCGCACCCACCACACCATCCGGGTGTTCTGGGCCAGCCACGTGGTGCACCACTCCAGTCAGCACTACAACCTGTCCACCGCACTGCGCCAGACCTGGACGCCGTTCACCGCGGTGCCGTTCTGGATC
The DNA here is from genome assembly GCF_046250075.1 of Mycobacterium sp. SMC-14. Taxonomy (NCBI): domain Bacteria; kingdom Bacillati; phylum Actinomycetota; class Actinomycetes; order Mycobacteriales; family Mycobacteriaceae; genus Mycobacterium; species Mycobacterium sp. SMC-14. The sequence goes on from NZ_CP176429.1 coordinate 1,194,087, forward strand.
CTGTTGGCGTTCGTTGGTTTCGCCCCGTGGATGATTCTGCTGCAACAGTCCGTCAGCCTGCTCTACCAGTTCTTCATCCACACCGAGCGGGTCGGCAAGCTCTGGCGACCAATCGAATTCATCTTCAACACCCCGTCACACCACCGGGTGCACCATGGGGCGAACGCCCAATACCTCGACAAGAATTACGGGGGAATCCTCATCGTCTGGGACCGGCTGTTCGGTACCTTCCAGCCCGAAGACGAGCGCGTGGTCTACGGCTTGACCAAGAACATCGACACGTTCAATCCGGTGCGGGTGGCCACCCACGAGTACGTCGCGATCTGGCGCGACATCCGCGCGGCCCGCAGTTGGCGTGCGGCGTGGGGCCACCTGTTTCGCGGCCCGGGATGGCAGCCCACCGGTTAGGAACCGGGCTGGACCCACTCGTCGACCGTGAAGTTGGCTTCACGCTCGACGGGAGATGGGGGAGGGTGGCAGGTGTGCGGGCTATACGGGCTTGACCCACTCGTCGTAGAACGGCGGCATCGCCGACGCCCGAGAGGTGAACTGCGCGTCGCGCTTCTCCAGGAAGGCGCGCACGCCGTCGGCGCCGTCGCCGATGCTGGTGTAGAACATCGCCAGCGAGTCCACCCGGTGCGCCTCGACCGGGTCGGGCTGCGCGGAGTTGCGGTAGAGCATCTGGCGGATCAACGCGAACGAGACCGGCGAACGCCCCTTGGTCCAGGCGTCGGCCAGCGCCCGCGCCTGCGCCAGCAGCGTCTCTGGTTCGTGGAGGGACTGCGCGATCCCACAGGCGCGCGCCCCCTCGGCGTCGAGGATGTCGGCGCGGTAGAGCAGATCCAACGCCGTTGGCACACCCACGATCCGGGGCAGAAACCACGTCGAGCACGCCTCCGGGGTGATGCCCAACTTCCCGAACACCAGACCGAACCGCGCCTTTGTCGAAAACAGCCGGGCGTCCATCGCCAGCATCATGGTGGCGCCGATCCCGACCGCCGCACCGTTGACCGCGGCGATCACCGGCTTGCGACAGCCATAGATCGCCAGCGTCACCCGCCCGCCGGTGTCGCGGACCCGGGCCAGCTCCGGATCATCGAGATCGGCCATGGCGGCCAGTGACGGCGACTTGGACTCGTCGAGTCCGAACACATTGCCCGAGCTGGACAGGTCCATCCCCGCGCAGAAGGCGCGTCCGGAACCGGTGACGATCACCGCGCGAACGGCGTCGTCGTCGTTGACCTCGACGAAGGTGCGTTCCAGCTCCTCGGCCATCTCGACGGTGAACGCGTTGAGATTGTCCGGTCGGTCCAGGTACACGGTGAGAATGCCGTCTTCGACCTCGTGGCGCAGCGTGTTGAACTCCATCAACCGAGGCTAGTTGCACCGATCTGTTGACTCTGCCCCCGGGGGAGATTCGACACTGGAGCGCATGCCGACACTGTTGCCCATCGGGGACTTCTCCCGGATGACCTATCTGACCGTCAAGGCGTTGCGGCTCTATCACGAGCGCGGCCTGCTGGCGCCCGTGCAGGTGGACCCGTCGTCGGGGTACCGCTATTACAGCCCGGACCAGGTGCCGATCGCCCAAGTCATCCGCCGGCTGCGGGATCTGGGCATGCCGCTCGACGAGCTGACCGACGTGGTCCGCGCCGAACAGGTCACCGACCGCAACCGGGCCATCGTGGCTCACCTGCAACGGCTCCAGGACCGCCTGGCGCAAACCCAGGCCAGCGTGGAATCGCTGCGAGCGCTGCTCGAAGACTCCGGTGATGCCTGCGACGTCACCTACCGGTCGGTGCCGGCGACGCTGGCGGCCGCGGTCGTGGACCAGGTGGCGATGGCAGACATCGACGACTGGTGGACGCAGGCGTTCTCCGAGCTCGACGCCGCGGTCGTCGACGCCCCCGGGGCTCGCGTGCGTTGTACTCGGCGGAGTTCTTCGAAGCCGGCGGGGGAGAGGTGATCGCGTTCCGACCGGTGGGCGCCGCGACGGCCCGGGGCAGGGTGCACACGCTGGAGATTCCCGCGGCGGAACTGGCGGTGGCCGTGCACCGCGGGGCGTTCGGCGAGCTGGACCGCACCTACGCCGCGCTGGGCACCCATGTTGCCGAACGCGAACTGGGTGTCGATGGACCGATCCGCGAGCACTACCTGGTGTCCGGCTACGACACCGACGACGAGACAGCGCATCGCACCGAGGTGTGCTGGCCGATCTTTCGCACCAAATCCTGACCCACGACAAGGAGTTCACCCATGGAAATCACGCTGCACACCGTCACCTTCGACTGCGCCGACGCCGGCGAGCTGGCGCGGTTCTGGTCGCAGTTGCTGGCCCGACCGGTCGACGACGGAGCCAGCGCCGCGATCGCCTCAGTCGGCATCTCCGCGCAGACGCCCCCACGCCTGGTGTTCGTGCAGGTGCCAGAAGCCAAGCAGGTCAAGAACCGGGTGCACCTCGACCTCGTCGCGGCGGATCTGGCCGCCGCGGTCGAGCGGGCCCTGGAACTCGGCGCCGCCCGGTTGGCCGACCATGCCGATGGCGGCTACCGGTGGACCACCCTGGCCGACCCCGAGGGCAACGAGTTCGACATCGTGGCGGCCTGACATGTCTTTGCTGACAAACGCATTGGTCGCCACCGGACCAACCGCCGAACATCGCGACGCGATGGCCCGCTACGGGTGGTTGGTCGGTGGCCGCTGGGATCTTGACATCACCTGGTTCGGCGACGAGGGCACCCGCCACGTCTCCGGCTGGATGGTCGCGGACTGGGTGCTCGACGGGCGAGCCGTCCAGGACGTCTGGCACGCCGAAACTCTCTTTCACGGGACCACACTGCGCGTCTACGACCCGGCTATCGACGCCTGGCACATCCAGTGGACCGAACCGCAACTGGGACTTCGGCTGCACCAACTGGGCACGGCCGACGCGGACGGGATCGTGCAGGACGGCACGCTGCCGGACGGCTCCGCCATCCGATGGAGCTTCCGCGACATCGGGCCGGACTCGTTTCGCTGGCGCGACGAACGCAGCGACGACGGGCGCACCTGGCTGCTCAAGCAGGAGTATCTCGCCCGCCGCCGCTGAATCCGGTGTCAGGCGGTGACAGCGTCTTTCGCCTCGGTACGCGCGAGGAAGCGGGGCGCGATGCCCGCCGCGGTGGTCGCGACCGCCGCCGATCCCAGCGCCTGGGCCCAACCGATCGGACCCAGCGGCGTGCATCCCATGAACTGGCTGATCCCCGGGATACTGATCAACAGCGCCATCGCCGCGAAAGACCCACCCGCGGTAGCCAGCAGCAGTGGGGAACGCGACTCCAGCAGGGTCTGGCCCAGCTGGGTGGTCACCAGCGCGACCAGCGCCACCGTGGAGGCGCGTCGCGGAAAGCCGGTGGCTCGCGCCATGAACCACGCCGCGAGGGTGGCACTGGCCGTGGTCGTGCCACGCACCGCCACCGCCCGCAACAATGCCTTCTCGTCGGGCCCGCGCCCCCCGAAGGGCATCGGGCGACGCGGTTGGCTGATCGCCAGCGCGGTGGCCGGGAACGCATCGGTCACGATGTTGACCAGCAGCAGCTGGCGGGTGTTCAACGGTGCCTGACCGGTCAGCGCGCTGCCGATGATCGCGAACACCGCGCCGCTGGCGTTGCCGCCCAACAGCACCGCCACCGCCGCCTGCACCCGCTGCCACAGTTGGCTGCCCTCGTTGAGCGCATCCAGCAGGGTCTCGATGCGGCCGTCGAGCAGCACCACGTCGGCGGCGGTGTGGGCGGCGTCGCTGCCCTGGGCGACGATCCCGATCCCGACGGTGGCGGCCCGGATGGCGGCGGCGTCGTTGGCGCCGTCGCCGACCATCGCCGACACCTTGCCGCTGCGTTCCAGCGCCTGCACCACCTGCACCTTGTTCGCCGGCGACATCCGGGCGAACACCACCCGCTCGGCCACGGCGCGCTCCTGCTCCTTGCCCGACAGCGTCTCCCATTCCGAGCCGGTGATGACCTGGTCGGCGGTCAGCTGCAAGCCCATCTTGCGGGCGATCGCGCGACCGGTGGTCGGGTGATCACCGGTGATCATCCGAATGGGCACCTGCCGGCGGTGCAGCTCGGCCAGCAGGCCGGCCGACCCAGCGCGCGGGGTGTCGGAGATGCCGACGAATCCGACTAGGGTCAGCCCGTCGGCGCATTGGCGGGCCATGGCAGCAAGCTGGGCTTCGGGATCGTCGGGATCGGCCGAAAGCGCTTGCAGTTGAGCGGGACTGAGCTCACGTCGTGCGACCGCGAGCACCCGCAGTCCCTCGTCGGCAAGCTGTTCCACCACGTCGTCGATGTCAGCCGGGACGTCGTCGCAGGCCGCCAGCACCACCTCGGGTGCACCCTTGATGGTCAACTCGGTGCCGAACACCGATGCCGCGAACGGCCGCCCCGATCGGAACGGCAGATGGGCGTCGGCTGCCCCCGATGCGATGGCACCCGGCACCGACTCGGCTGCCGCAACGATCGCGGCGTCGGTGGCGTCCACATGGCTTTGCCCCTTCGCCGACGGCGTCGCACGTACCGCGCACCGCAGCACCTCGTCGCGGGAATGTTCGGATGCCGTGCGCACTTCGGTGACCCGCAGCCGGTTCTCGCTGAGCGTGCCGGTCTTGTCGAAGCACACCACGTCGACGCGGCCCAGGGCCTCCACGGAGCGTGGCACCCGCACCAGCACACCGGATTTGGTGAGTCGCTGCGCCGAGGCGTGCTGAGCCAGTGTCGCCACCACCGGCATACCCTCGGGGACGGCGGCGACGGCCACCGAAACACCTTGGGCCACCGCCTGTTGCAGCCGGGTACCGCGCAGCACCCCCAGCGCGCTGACCAATCCGCCGGTCACCAGGCTCAGCGGCCAGGTCCGGTTGGTGATCTGGCCGAGCTGGTGGCCCAGCCCGATGTCGCCGTGTCGACTGGTGACCAGGTCGGCGGCGCGCCGCACCTCGGTGTCGGGTCCCACCGCGGTCACCAACGCCAGGCCCGTCCCGGCGGCCACGGTGGTGCCGGCGAAGAGCATGCAGCGACGTTCGGCCAGTTCTGCGCCCGGGGTGGCGTCGAGCTGCTTGGTCACCGGCAGCGACTCCCCGGTCAGTGACGCCTCGTCGACCTCCAGCTTCTCCTGCTCGATGACGCGGGCGTCGGCCGGCACCACGTCGTCGGGACCCACCTCGATCAGATCCCCGCGCTGCAACTGCTCGGGGAGCACCTGCACGCGTTCGCGCGTACCGTCGGGCCGGATCGTCACCTTCCAGGCGGGCGGGATCTGGTCGGCGAGCAGCCGATTCAGCCGCAGCTCGGCGCTCAGCCGTTGACCGGCGGCCAGCACGGCGTTACTGGCCAGCACGGTGCCGACCAGCAGGGCGTCGATGGGCGAGCCCAGTATCGCGGTGGCCGTGGCGCCCAGTCCCAGCACCGGGGTCAGCGGGTCGGACAGTTCGTCGCGCACCGCGTCGAGGAATTGCCAGATCACGGGTCGTTCGGTGTCCGCGGCAATGCGCGGGGCGGAGGTGGGCTCTGCGGATTTCAGTGCGTCACGCACCTGCTCCACCGACATGGCATGCCACTCGTCGACCGGAACCGGCCGGGGCAGCGGTGCGTTGACGACCTTGCGCGCCGACCAGTAGCCGGACGCTACACCCGCCGCCGCGCCCAAGACCACCGCTTCGGGCCCGCGGCCCCGGACGGTCGGAATCAGCAGCAGGGAACCCATCGCCGAAGCGCCGACGGACAATTCGACGCCGCGGCGACTGGCCGCCTTCGCCGCGGGCAGGGCATGCAGAATCCGCCACACCCCGGCCAGGTCATCGACGATCAGGTCCGCCTCCAGCGGTTGCGAGTGGCTGTCGTCGGGCAGGATGCCCACCCCGAGATCGGCCGCCGACAGTGCCTGGGCAGCCGCCGAAGAAACCACCGCGACGGTGTGGCCTTCCTGTTGGTAGTCGTGCACCGCGTCGAGCAGTGCCTCGTCGATCGAATCGCCTGTCATCGGTGCGATTTCGTCGAACGCGGGCCGCAGCTCTCCGAGACCGACGGAGTCGTCGACGGTGATGGTCTGTACGTCGGCTCGCTGTGTCTCGGCGAGCGTCGCGGTAGCCAGCGGATGTGGTGCCGGGGCGAAGAGCGCCTCGGTGACGGCGCGCCCCTTGCCGCGGCGTGTGCCGGGCACGGGGCGCCAGCCGGGCTGCAGGTCGCCGGCCGCCAACATCGCCTGGGCGCGCTCCCAGGTGGTCAGATCCTTCTCGTCGCCACCCCGAAGCCGCACCAAGCGCAACGACTCGCTGCGCAGCACTCGCGGATCGAGAATCACCACATCGATCCGATCCAATCGGCGCAGGCTGTCCGGGTCGATCTGCAGCGCCTCATCGTTGTTGGCCAGTCCGCGACCCAGTGTCGCCGCGAACGATTCCTGCGTGGAGCGGGCGGCTTTCGGCACGGCGACCAACGCGGCATTGCCGGCCAGGTTCGGGTCGCGGCTGGCCGCGCCGACCGCCGCCGCGCCGATCGCCTGAACCCAGGTGCCGCGCTGCAGGTGTTGTTCGATTGGGCCGACCGGGGCAGGTACCGGGCGTGCGGCTGACTGCGTCTCGGATCCGGTGGTGGGGCGGGCCAGTTCGCGCCGGGACCATGCCCGGGCGTCGGCGCGCGTTTCGGCTGCCTTGAAGGTGTTGATCGCCAGGTCGATCGCCAGAATCGACGGGGCGACGGCGAGCGCGTTGGCGGCGGTGGAGGCCAGCCCCATGGCAGTGTCCGTTGCGCGTTTACCGATGCGTTCCTCGAGGAGTCGGCGCAGCCGCGGCTGGTGGTCCAAAGCGACCACGGCGCCTTGCACACTGGCCGGCAGACGGGGAACGCGCAGGACGCGCCCGGCCAGCGCGATGCCGAAGCCGACGGCGCTGATACCTGCCATCGCCGCGGTGGAGACCGCCAACAGCCCGTCGCCGGGTGCGGGGGTGGCGCGGGGTGTGGGACCGTCGGCGACGTCGTCGTCGAGGTCGTCGTCGATCAGGGGGCTCTCGACGACGGTGATCGTATCGAGAGGCTCGTCGGTTGCCGGTTCGACGTCGTCGATCAGGGCAGGTATCGAGGGGGGCATCGGTCTCCTTCGCTCGGCGACCGAATCTGCAAGGAAAGCCTGCGGAGCCTTCGGTCGACATGGTCAATCGTCCGAAGGTCTCGCTCGCGAAAGTCCTGGGTCCGCTGAATGACCGGGCGGGTGGAACCCGCCGTATTGACGACCATTCACATCCGCCACAGGTGTGGCGGGTAGGAACTACTCCCCTTCACGCTCGAAGGTAGGTCCGGTAGGCAGCGTTCAGCTGAACACCGGCGAGACCCTACTTGAAATGCCGGTGAATGCTGTGCACCACAGTGGATCTGGCGGAGTAGATCGAGCGCGCAGTTGCGTGGCCCGGGGTCGGGCCGGGTTCAGGCGTGCGGCGACCAGTAGGCGAGCATCTCGGCGAAGGTGTCGAATGCCGGTTTCGAAATACCGTAGGGAGCCTCGAAGTGCAGGCTCAACGGATAGCCCAAATCGGCCACGCCGTCGATGACCCGCTTGTACAAGTCGAGCAACTGGCGGCGTTTGACGTCGGGTTCGCCCGCGGCCAGTGTCCGCACGAAGGCCTGCTCGGCGGCGACGGCTTCGTTGCCCGGGTCCTGGATCAGCCAATCGACCAGTCCGACCTTGGACTCCATCTTCGGCACGAAGCCGAACGACAACAGGACCTCGGGCCGGTGGTCGCTGACTTCGGAGAAGTCGCGGAGGAATCCGACAATCGCATCGGAGTAGAGCAGCTGCGTCATTCCGAAGGTGGCGCCCCGGTCGCATTTGAAGTCGAAGCGTTCCCGCTCGCCGTCCCGTGTCGGGATGAGGATGACGCCCCGGTTGTCGACGAGGTCGTCGAACTTCGACAGCGCGTCGGTGGGTGCGACGCCGCCGCCCTCGCCGTCGTTCAGCGTGCGGGGGACACCTACGAAGATGATTCCGTCGAACCCGGCCCGGCGCAGGTCCACAAGGCGCGTCCGCAGCGCCGCCTCGTCGAGGAATGCGGTTACCTGCGTGCACAGTCCGCGTACGCCGGGCAGTTCGGGGTGGATGATCGACCAGAAGTCGGATACGTCGAGTTTGGGTTTCATCTCGACCGGCCGACCGTCATCCTCGGGGATCAACCCGGGGATCATGACGTGCCCGATCCGGCCTGCGATACCCGCCTGCTCGGATAGCTGTAGAACCTTGTATGCCTCTTCGCGGGCGTGCTCAGGCCCGCGATCGGTGTTGGGCGGCACCAATTCCAGTGCGATGGTGTTCAACGGCACCAGGGGACTCCGATCTCATGGAATGGACATGTTGCGCCCCAGAAATCGCTCTGGGGCGCAACATGTCAGAAGGTCACAGGCCGGTGCGGGCTTCCTTAGCCGCCGCAACAAGATTGGCCAGCGATGCTGTCACCTCGTCGGTCTTGCGGGTCTTCAGGCCGCAGTCCGGGTTCACCCAGAGACGTTGCGCCGGAACAGCATCCAGCGCCTCGCGGAGCGACGTGGCCATCTCGTCGGTGGACGGCACCCGCGGCGAGTGGATGTCGTAGACACCCGGGCCCACCCCGTTGGAGAAGCCGATCGCGTTGAGGTCGTCGAGCACCTCCATGTGCGAGCGGGCCGCCTCGATCGAGGTGACGTCGGCATCCAGATCAGCGATCGCCCCGATCACCTCGCCGAACTCCGAGTAGCACAGGTGAGTGTGGATCTGCGTCGCATTCGAGACACCCGAGGTGGACATCCGGAATGATCCGACCGCCCAGTCCAGGTAGGCCGCCTTGTCGGCGTCGCGCACCGGCAACAGCTCACGCAGGGCCGGCTCGTCTACCTGAATCACCGCGATGCCGGCGGCTTCCAGATCCACCGTCTCCTCGCGGATAGCCAGCGCCACCTGGTAGGCGGTGTCGGCCAGCGGCTGGTCGTCACGGACGAACGACCAGGCCAGGATGGTGACCGGACCGGTGAGCATGCCCTTGACCGGCTTGTCGGTCAGCGACTGGGCGTAGGTGGCCCAGTCCACCGTCATCGGCTTGGGCCGCGTGACGTCGCCGAACAGCACCGGCGGGCGCACGCAGCGGCTGCCGTAGGACTGCACCCAGCCGTTGCTGGTGGCGAAGAAGCCGTCCAGCTGCTCGGCGAAGTACTGCACCATGTCGTTGCGCTCCGGTTCGCCGTGCACCAGCACGTCGAGGCCGAGTTCTTCCTGCAGCTTGATGACGGCGGCGACCTCCGCCTTCATCCGGTTGGTGTACTCCGCGTCGTCGATCTCTCCGGCCACCAGCGCGGCACGGGCCTTGCGGATCTCCACGGTCTGAGGGAAGGAGCCGATCGTGGTGGTCGGCAGCGGCGGCAGGTGCAGTCGCTCGTCCTGAGCGGCGCGACGCTCCTCGGCCGAACCGCGCTGGATGCCCGCCTCTTTGATCTTGGAGATCTGCGAGCGCAGCGCCGCGTTGTTCAGTCGCGGGTCGGACTTGCGGGAGGCGACCGCGGCGTTGGACGCGGCGATCTCCGCGGCGACCGCGTCCCGGCCCTCGCGCAGGGCGCGAGCCAGGGTGGCCACCTCGGTCACCTTCTCGGCGCCGAACGCCAGCCAGCTGCGCAGCGCGTCGTCCAGGCCGGTCTCGGGCTCCAGCGAGTAGGGCACGTGCAACGTCGAGCACGACGTCGATACGGCAACAGCCTCCGCACTCCCCAGCAGCGACGCCAGCTTGGCCAGCGCGGCCTGCAGGTCGGTGCGCCAGATGTTGCGGCCGTCGACCACACCGGCGACCAGCGTCTTGGAAGCCAGCTCCGGCACCGACGCGATCTTGGTGTCCGCGCCGTAGACCAGGTCGACGCCGATCGCCTCGACCGGAGTGCGGGCCAGGGCGGGCAGCCCGGCGCCCGGGTCACCGAAGTAGGTGGCCACGAAGATCGACGGCCGCTTGCTCAGCCCGCCGAGACGGTTGTAGACCTGCTCGGCCAACGCGGGGGCGTCGGCGGAGATGTCGGTCACCAGCACCGGCTCGTCGATCTGCACCCACTGCGCGCCGGCGTCGGCCAGCTTGCCCAGCAACTCGGCGTAGATGTCGGTCAGCTCATCAAGGCGGGCGATCGGTGCGTCCGCACCGTCGACGGCCTTGCTCAGCAGCAGAAAGGTGACCGGCCCGATGATCACCGGACGAGCGTTGATGCCCTGCTCCTGCGCCTCGGCGAGCTCGGAGAGCACCTTGGCCGGGTTCAGCGAGAACTTCGTGTCCGGGCCGATCTCGGGAACGATGTAGTGGTAGTTGGTGTCGAACCACTTCGTCATCTCCAGCGGGGCGATGTCCTTGTTGCCCCGGGCTGCGGCGAAGTAGCGGTCCAGCTCATCGGCGACGCCGGCCACCCGCGCCGGGAGTGCGCCCAGCAGCACCGCGGTGTCGAGCATCTGGTCGTAGTAGGAGAACGTGTTCACCGGCACCGAGTCCAGCCCGGCGGCGGCCAGCTGGGCCCAGGTGTCGCGGCGCAGGCCGGCGGCCACCGTCTTCAGTTCGTCCTGGCCGATCCGGCCGGCCCAGTAGCTTTCGGTGGCGCGCTTGAGTTCGCGGCGCGGCCCGATACGAGGTGAGCCGAGAACGGTGGCGGTAAAGGGTTGAGCGATCACGATTTGATCCTTCAATTGACGAGGGTGGGTCAACGCCAGCAGTCGCCCAGCTGATCCGGTCCCGTGCCTATATATAAAGCACTATAACCCTCAAAACCAGACGCCCATTCCGCGAGGCGTTGATCCGCCGGGCGCGGCGCGCCCAGCACAACGGGCAGGTATTCGGACTCGCAGGCGCGCACCGAGGTGCTCCTAGTGGCCGTCGCTTCCCAGTCGGTGGGCGAACCCGTGACCAGTGCTTTGTGACGGCGGTCGTTCCTGCATACCGCTGCGGGACAGTCCCGGATTCTCACCGGGTTCCCTCTTGCGCTCCACGGAAAACCGCATTGCGCTCGATGCCGACGCCGCCTTACGGCAGCTACGGCAAACCAGTTGCGTAATGAAGATTACCTGGTCAATCGGCTCGAAGCGCCTCCGGGATCGGGGTCTGGCCGTCGTTGAATTCGATGGTGCGGCCGATGGTCGAGTTGTCGGCCAGGCAGGCGGCGATCACCTCTGCCACGTTGTCGCGGGAGACCTGCCCCTTGCCGGTATCGGGGCCGAGGGCGATTCGGCCGGTCGCCGGATCAAGGGTGAGCCGGCTCGGGCCCAGCACCGTCCAGTCCAGATCGGTGGCACGCAGGTGGGCGTCGGCGGCGGCTTTGGCCTGCGCGTACGGAAAGAACGGATCGTCGTCGGGAACACCGTGATCAGGACCCGCGCCGAAGTAGGACACCATCACGAAGCGCCGCACACCGGCCTGCTCGGCGGCGTCGATGCTGCGGATGGCGGCGTCGCGGTCGACGGCGTAGGTGCGTGCCGGGTTGCCGCCGCCGGCTCCGGCGGAGAACACCACCGCGTCGTGGCCGGCCACGACGCGGGCCAGGCCGTCGACGTCGAGTTGCTCGATGTCGGCCACCACCGGGACCGCGCCGGTGACCGCGACCTCCTCGGCGTGTTCGGGATTGCGGAACACCGAACTGACCTGGTGGCCGCTATGGGCGAGGATGGGGGCCAGCAGCAGGGCGATCTTGCCGTGGCCGCCGATGATCACGATGCGTGCCATGGAGTCGACGGTACGCGGCTAGCATGATCACCGCGGTCCGACGGACTTCCGGCGCAGGATATGTCCCCACCCGCACGATTCAATTCGTGCTGCCCTGGGGAATATTCATTGACGCTCATTCGCATGACGGCAAGTCGTGCCTGTGCCGAGCCACCTTCGTCATTGGTAGAGCAATTGCTCGAGCAGATGCTTTTTCGCACCGGCCGGCGCGCATCCCCATCCGAACAGATGTCGTGGCAGCGGAGCCTTCCGGTTCTTGCGAGTGACCTGGTTGCGGCCGGTCTGGGCGATGTGGAAATGCTGGTTGAATACCACCTTCCTTTGACCTCGCAGCGAGCCGATGTGGTCTTAGCTGGGATTCACCCTCAGACCGGTCAGCCGTCGTATGTCGTCGTGGAGCTCAAGCAGTGGTCAGCCGCTTACACGTTTGAGGGCGACCCCGACCTGGTTGACGTCCCCGGGATGCCAGGAGGTCCCAAGCAGCATCCGGTGAAGCAGGTACGTGGATACTGCGACTACCTTGCGGGGTTCGCTCGAGTTGTCGCGGATCAGCCAGATGCCCTTGCGGGTATGGCTTATCTCCACAATGCTCTCGACCCGGCCTTGATCGCGGATCTGCTCGCAGTGCCGGTGTCTACGACCGGCAGGCTGTTCACGGGTGCGGATCGTTCTGCGATGACCGACTTCCTGCGATCGAGACTGCGGCCCGTATCGGGCCGCGCCGCAGCTGATTTGCTGATCCGTTCGGCGATTGCGCCGTCTAAGCAGTTGCTGAAGTTGGCAGCCGCTGAGGTCCGAGATCGTCCCCAGTTCCAGTTGATCGGAAATCAGCAGCTGGCAGTGGATCTTGTGATGCACGCGGTCGAGCGCGCGCGAGCGGGCAACACCAAACGGGTCATCGTTGTGACTGGCGGTCCCGGCAGCGGAAAAAGCGTGGTGGCGCTATCCCTACTCGGTGATCTGGCGCGTAGGGGCCGCTCTGTTGTCCATGCGACCGGTTCTCGCAGTTTTACACTGACGCTACGAAAAGTCGCTGGCAGCCGGGCGCCAATGGTGAAGTCGATGTTCAAGTACTTCAACCAGTTCATGTCGGCCGAAGCCAACGGTCTCGATGTCATCGTTATGGACGAAGCGCACAGAATCCGAGAGACATCTGCCCACCGATACACTCCTGCTGAACTGCGCACTGAAAGGCCGCAGATCGATGAGTTGATCGCCGCTGCGAGGGTCCCGGTATTTTTGTTGGATGAACACCAGGTGGTCCGGCCAGGCGAAATGGGCACGTTAGCTCAGATTGAACGGTATGCAAGCCACCTTGGAATTCAGTTCCAGCACATTCCGCTCGGTGAGCAATTCCGTTGCGGCGGCAGCGAGGAATACGTCCTATGGGTAACCCGCGTTCTCGGACTTGAGGAGAAGCGGCCGAGTCCCTGGCGAGGAGATCCACAGTTCACCGTTCGGCTCGTTGACAGTCCCGAAGAGCTGGAGGCAACTTTGGCGCATTTCCGGGATCGTGGCTACTCGGCGCGAATGACCGCGGGCTACTGCTGGCCATGGAGCGCTGCCCGAAAGGACGGCACGCTTGTCGATGACGTGAAGATCGGCGGTTGGGCGCGGCCCTGGAATAGCAAGAGTGATAGGCGAATCGGCGATGCACCGCCTAGTGCGCTGTGGGCCACCGAGAACGGTGGGTTCGGCCAAGTTGGCTGTGTTTACACGGCGCAAGGATTTGAATACGACTGGAACGGTGTCATTCTCGGTGACGATCTGGTTTGGCGTGACGGCGGGTTTGTGGCCGTGCGCCAGGCCAACCGTGATCCCGATTTTCGAAATCGGTCTACTGTCTCCGATCAGCGGTTCGATCGGCTGGTCCGCAACGTCTACAAGGTGCTGCTGACGCGCGGGATGATGGGTACCGTCATCTACTCCACAGACGAAGAGACCCGAGCCGCCTTACGCGAGATGATCCCGGACTAGCCACCCCGCCCGAGTGTGTTGAGTGCGGGTTGGTCGACAATCGAGGCAACAAGACCCCGAACGAACTAAGGAGCACCCCATGGCTGAAGCCGTCATCGTCGAAGCGGTGCGCGCGCCTGTCGGCAAGCGCAACGGCGGACTGTCCGGAGTACACCCGGCCGAGCTGTCCGCCCAGGTGCTCAACGGGCTGGTCAGCCGGGCCGGCGTGGACCCGGCCCTGGTCGACGACGTGATCTGGGGTTGTGTCATGCAGGCTGGTGAGCAGGCCCTGGACATCGGCCGCACGGCGGTGCTGAGCGCGGGATGGCCGGAGAGCGTGCCCGCGGTGACGGTGGACCGCCAGTGTGGATCCAGCCAGCAGTCGGTGCACTTCGCCGCCGCGGGTGTGGTCGCCGGACACTACGACGTCGTGGTCGCCGGTGGTGTCGAGTCAATGTCGCGTACCCCGATGGGTTCCTCGCTGGCCAACGGCGGCCGGCCGTACGGGGATTCCTTCAAGGCGCGCTACAGCCAGACCCCGAACCAGGGCATCGGTGCGGAGATGATGGCCACCCAGTGGGGGCTGAGCCGTACCGCGCTCGACGAGTTCGCGCTGGCCTCGCACGAAAAGGCCGGCACCGCACAGGACGCCGGCGCCTTCAAGGACGAGATCGTCTCGATCACGGACTCCGAGGGCAACGTGGTCAGCGAAGATGAGGGCATCCGCCGCGGTACCACGCTGGAGAAGATGGCCCAGCTCAAGCCCGCTTTCAAGGAGGACGGCGTGATTCACGCCGGCAACTCCAGCCAGATCTCCGACGGTTCGGCAGCGCTGCTGTTCATGTCGGCGGCCAAGGCCCGCGAACTGGGCCTGACCCCGCTGGCGCGGGTGCACACCGCGACGCTGGCCGGCTCTGACCCGGTGATGATGCTGTCCGGTCCGATCCCGGCAACCCAGAAGGCGCTGCAGCGCTCGGGCTTGAGTGTCGACGACATCGGGGTGTTCGAGGTCAACGAGGCGTTCGCCCCGGTCCCCATGGCCTGGCTCGCCGAAATCGGTGCCGACCCCAAGCGGCTCAACCCCAACGGTGGGGCGATCGCGCTGGGCCACCCGCTCGGCGGTTCGGGCGCCCGGATCATGACCACCATGCTTTACCACATGCGCGCCAACGGAATTCGTTACGGACTGCAGACCATGTGCGAAGGCGGCGGCCAGGCCAACGCCACCATCCTGGAGCTGCTGTGAGTGATGGGGCCGTTCTGGTAGAACGGCGTGGAAATGTCCTGCTGATCACGATCAACAGGCCCGACGCCCGCAACGCGATCAACGGGGCGGTCAGCGCCGGCATCGGCGACGCCTTGGCGCAGGCTCAAGACGACGACGAGGTGCGCGCGGTAGTGCTCACCGGCGCCGGCGACAAGTCGTTCAGCGCTGGAGCCGACCTCAAGGCGATCGCCAACCGGGAGAACATCTACCACCCCGAGCACCCGGAGTGGGGTTTCGCCGGCTTCGTGCAGCACTTCATCGACAAGCCCGTCATCGCGGCGGTCAACGGCACCGCGCTGGGCGGCGGCACCGAGATCGCGCTGGCCAGCGACCTGGTGATCGCCGAGCAGCGCGCCCAATTCGGGCTGCCCGAGGTCAAGCGCGGCCTGATCGCCGGTGCCGGCGGGGTGTTCCGCATCATCGATCAGCTGCCCCGCAAGGTTGCCCTGGAGCTGCTCTACACCGGGGAGCCCATCTCGGCGGCCGACGCGGCCCGCTGGGGACTGGTCAACCGAGTGGTCGAGGACGGCGGCGCGCTGGAGGCAGCCCTGGAGCTGGCCGAACGGATCACCGGCAACGCGCCGCTGTCGGTGCGCGCCAGCAAGCGGATCGCCTACGGCGTCGATGATGGGGCCATCCCCGGCGAAGTGGACGGTTGGGCTCGCACCGGCCGGGAGTTCTCCGCCCTGCTGCGGTCCGAGGACGCCAAGGAGGGACCCAGGGCGTTCGCCGAGAAGCGCGCACCGGTGTGGAAGGCGCGTTGAGCGGCGTGCCGGAGCCGCTTCTCATCTCCATCCGCGGGCGCGCCCCGCAGCTACACCCGGAGGCCTGGGTGGCACCCAACGCCAGCCTGATCGGCCAGGTCAGCCTGGCCGCGCGGGCCAGCGTCTGGTACTCGGCGACGCTGCGCGCCGAGGTCGAGCCGATCGAGATCGGCATCGACACCAACATCCAGGACGGCGTGACCGTCCACGTCGACAAGGAGTTCCCCTGTCGAGTGGGGGCGCACGTCAGCGTCGGGCACAACGCGGTGCTGCACGGTTGCACCATTGAGGACGACTGCCTTATCGGCATGGGAGCGATCGTCCTCAATGGTGCGGTCGTGGGGGAGGGCTCGCTGGTCGCGGCGGGTGCCGTCATCCCGCAGGGGATGGTGGTGCCGCCCCGGTCGCTGGTGTCGGGGGTGCCGGGCCGGGTACGACGAGATCTGAGCGAGGCCGAGGTCCGCAACAATCGGTACAACGCCGCGGCGTATCGCCGACTGATCGAAGTCCATCGAGCGAACTAACGCATTTGGGCCACCGGCCGCCGTTTCGCCGCTACGTTTTAGGGACGTTGCTCAACCCGCCGCTGAGGGGACGTCCTGTATGACCCAGATCAGTCCAGCCCGCCCCGGCCTGCTGCGTGAGATCACCGACATCATGACCAGGGTCGCCCTGCCTTATCACGAACCACGGGCCGTGGTGCAGCGGCGGCGTGCGGTCGTCGGGGTGGTGGTGCTGATCGGCGCTTCGGTACTGGCCGCCATGCACAGCAAGCTTCCAGGAGACGCGTCGTTCTACTGGCTGTCGCTGGTCTTGGCCGCGGTGTGGACCGTGGGGGCGGTGGTCGCCGGCCCATTGCACCTGGGGGTCTTGCGGTTCCGCGGCCGCAACGAGCGGCCGGTGTTCACCGGCACCGGCGTCGGCCTGGTACTCGGCGGAGTGTTCCTGCTGGGCGGGCTTGCGGTGCAGGACATTCCGCCGCTGGCCGATCAGGTCGTCGCGATCCTGGCCTACACCACCGAAGTCTCCTGGCGGCTGGTGGTGCTGATCGCCATCGTCAACGCGATTGCCGAGGAGTTGTTCTTCCGCGGCGCACTGTTCAGTGCGTTCGGTCGCCGCTCCCCGCTGGTGTTTTCCACCCTGCTCTACGTCGCAGCGATGATGGCCGCAGGCAACCTGATGGTCGGGGTGGCCGCGCTGGTGCTCGGTACCGTCTGCGCACTCGAGCGGCGCGCTACCGGTGGAGTGCTGGCCCCGGTGCTGACCCACCTGGTGTGGGGGCTGGTGATGGTGCTGGCGCTACCCCCCATTTTTGGAATGTAGCAGCCCCAAAATTCGCGCGAGGGTGCGTGTTTGTACGGCGACACGCCGTTTGAGCGTGGCATTCTGCGCACGCTCGTCGCCGCTTAGGAGTCGGTGAAATTGGGGGAGCGCCGCTCCTGAAACGCGCGGGCGCCTTCGCGGAAGTCGTGGGCGTTCAACAGGATTGACTGCCCGACGTATTCGCGGTCCAGAGTCGCATCCAGCTCGGTCAGTGTCGCGGTGTTGATGGCGTGCTTGGTCTTGGCGAACGCCGCGGCGGGCCCGGCCAGCAAGCCGGCCAGGAGCTTGTCCACCTCGGCGTCGAACTCCTGCGCCGGGTACACCGCGCTGATCAAGCCCCATTCCAGGGCGTCGGCGGCCGAGAGCCGTTCGGCCAGCAGTGCCAGCCGCATGGCGCGGGTCCGGCCCACCGCCGCGGCAACCAACGCGGAGGCGCCGCCGTCGGGCATCAGCCCAATCTTGGTGAACGCCAACAGGAAAAAGGCTTTGTCCGAAGCCACGATCAGGTCGCAGGCCAGTGCCAGCGACACGCCGATGCCGGCTGCCGGACCCTGCACGACGGCCACCACCGGCCGCGGCAACGCGACGATCGCCCGGATCGCGCGATTGGCCTCGACGATGATCTCGGTCGGCACGCCGTCGGCCGCGTCGTCGGCGCTGATCCCCGCGCCGGAGCTGAAGCCGCGCCCCGCGCCGCCGAGCCGGACCGCGCGCACCCGCGGGTCGCGGGCGGCGGCTTCCATGGCGTCGGCGATACCGGCCAGCACACCTGTGGTCACCGAGTTGAGGCTGTCGGGGCGGTCGATGGTCACCGAGAGCACCCCGTCGGCCAGGGTGACGGACACGCCCGCCACCGGGGCCAGGGTGTCGATGCCGGAGTCGATTGCAGTCATGGCCCTCACCCTAGGATGCACATCACACAGGCACACGACGAGGAGGCAGATATGGCGGGACCACTGGCGGGACTGCGGGTCATCGAACTGGCCGGGATCGGACCGGGTCCGCACGCGGCGATGATCCTCGGCGACCTGGGCGCTGATGTGGTCCGCGTGGAGCGGCCGCCGAAATTCGGTGGCGGGGCCAGCAAGGACACCATGCTGCGCAACCGGCGCTCGGTGACCGCCGACCTGAAGTCGCCCGAAGGCCGTGACCTGGTGCTGCAGCTGGTCGCCAAGGCCGATGTGCTGATCGAGGGCTTCCGGCCGGGCGTCACCGAACGGCTCGGCCTCGGCCCGGAGGACTGCGCCAAGGTCAACGAACGGCTGATCTACGGCCGGATGACCGGCTGGGGACAGACCGGCCCCCGCGCACAGCAGGCCGGCCACGACATCAACTACATCTCGCTGAACGGGCTGTTGCACTCCGTCGGTCGCAAGGGGGAGCGCCCCGTACCGCCGCTGAACCTGACCGGTGACTTCGGCGGTGGGTCGATGTTCCTGCTGGTCGGCATCCTGGCCGCGCTGTGGGAGCTGCAGCGGTCCGGCAAGGGCCAGGTGATCGATGCGGCGATGGTCGACGGGGCCAGCGTGCTCTCGGCGATGATGTGGAGTTTCCGCGCGCAGGGGCTGTGGAGTGACGAACGTGGCGTCAACATGCTCGACACCGGTGCGCCCTACTACGACACCTACGAGTGTGCCGACGGCAAGTACGTGTCGGTCGGCTCGATCGAGCCGCAGTTCTACGCCGAACTGCTGGCCAAGCTGGAGCTGGACCCCGCCGAACTGCCGGCGCAGAACGACACCGCCCGCTGGCCAGAGCTGCGCGAGGTGTTCACCAAGGCGTTCGCCGCCCACGAGCGTGACCACTGGGCCAAGGTGTTCGCCACCTCTGATGCCTGCGTGGCACCGGTGCTGGCGTTCAACGAGGTGCAGGTCGATTCGCACATCACCGAGCGCGACACCTTCTACGAGGCCAACGGCTACCTGCAGCCGATGCCGGCGCCGCGGTTCTCCCGCAGCGTTCCCGACGTCCCGGTCCCGCCTGCCGTTCTGGGAGCCGACAACGACTCCATTCTGAGCGACTGGGTATAGTCCCGACCAACCAGACGGTTGGGACTGAGAGGGGCCAAGAGAGTGCAGATCAAGGACGCGGTAGCCGTTGTCACCGGCGGTGCTTCCGGGTTGGGGTTGGCGACGGCCAAGCGCCTGCTGGACGCGGGCGGCCAGGTCGTGGTGATCGACCTCAAGGGCGAGGACGTGGTCTCCGAGCTCGGTGACCGGGCCCGCTTCGTGGAGGCCAACGTGGCCGACCCCGAGGCGGTCGGCGCGGCTCTGGATGTCGCGGAATCTCTTGGCCCCGTGCGGATCAACGTCAACTGCGCCGGAATCGGCAATGCGATCAAGACGCTGAGCAAGGACGGCGCGTTCCCGCTGGATGCCTTCACCAAGATCATCCAGGTCAACCTGATCGGCACGTTCAACGTGCTGCGGCTCTCGGCTGAGCGGATCGCCAAGACCGAGCCGATCAACGGCGAGCGCGGCGTCATCATCAACACCGCCTCGGTGGCGGCGTTCGAGGGCCAGATCGGACAGGCCGCCTACTCGGCCTCCAAGGGCGGCGTGGTCGGCATGACGCTGCCGATTGCCCGGGATCTGTCCCGTGATCTGATCCGGGTCTGCACCATCGCGCCGGGCCTGTTCAAGACGCCGCTGCTGGGCTCGCTGCCCGAGGAGGCGCAGAAGTCGCTGGGTGCGCAGGTGCCCCACCCGTCGCGGCTCGGTGACCCTGACGAGTACGGCGCGCTGGCCGAACACATCATCAACAACCCGATGCTCAACGGCGAGGTCATCCGCCTCGACGGTGCGATCCGGATGGCCCCCCGATGAGCGCTTGCGCGAAGAGCATCAAGCAGAGCTAGGAGTCCTTATGGCAATTACAACGAAGTTCACCGAGACATTCGGGGTCGAGCACCCCATCGCCCAAGGCGGTATGCAGTGGGTGGGTCGCGCGGAGTTGGTGGCGGCGGTCGCCAACGCCGGGGCGCTGGGTTTCCTCACCGCGCTCACCCAGCCGACGCCGGCCGACCTGGCCAACGAGATCGCCAAGACTCGGGATCTCACCGACAAGCCGTTCGGGGTGAACCTGACCATCCTGCCGGCGATCAACCCGCCGCCCTACGACGAGTACCGCCAGGTGATCGTCGACGCCGGCATCAAGATCGTCGAGACCGCCGGATCCAACCCGGCGCCGCACCTGCCGATGTTTCACGACAACGGAATCAAGGTGCTGCACAAGTGCACCTCGGTGCGGCACGCCGTCAAGGCGCAGAGCCTGGGCGTGGACGGCATCAGCATCGACGGGTTCGAGTGTGCGGGTCACCCGGGTGAGGACGACATCCCGGGCCTGGTGCTGATCCCGGCTGCCGCGGCGCAGATCGAGATCCCGATGATCGCCTCCGGCGGGTTCGCCGACGCCCGCGGCCTGGTCGCGGCGCTGGCCCTGGGAGCTGACGGCGTCAACATGGGCTCGCGGTTCATGTGCACTGTGGAGTCCTGCATTCACCAGAACGTCAAGGAAGCCATCGTCGCCGGCGACGAGCGCGGCACTGAGCTGATCTTCCGGTCGCTGCACAACACCGCTCGGGTGGCCAGCAACGCGGTGTCCCGCGAGGTCGTGGAGATCCTCAAGAACGGCGGTCAGTTCCCCGACGTCCAAGAGCTGGTGGCCGGCGTGCGCGGCCGCCGCGTCTTCGACGAAGGCGACGTCGACGCCGGGATCTGGACGGTGGGCACCGCGATGGGCCTGATCAACGACATCCCGACCTGCGACGAACTGGTGTCGCGGATGGTGTCCGAGGCCGAGGAGATCATCCTCGGACGCCTGGGCAACATGGTCGAGGACGAGGACGAGGAGAACGTCGCCTAGTCGGCCGTCTGAGTTTGCGTCGAGGGCTGCGATCCGAATCGGATCGCAGCCCTTTGCGTTATCAGCCGGATGCAGCGGCGGCGTAGCGCACGGTGTTGCGTTGGGTGCCCAAGTCGATCGCACCGTCATCGGTTGCCACACCGGCTTCGACGATGTCGCCGTCGTGTAGGTAGCGGGGATTGCCGGCCTGCCGCTTGAAGAAGGCCTTCCACTTCACCGCTGGCGGCAGCAGCGAGCCGAGGAGCTCGATCGGCTTGGGCGGGGCGCTGAGCGCGGTGCCGGCCGGAGTGCCGGTCAGGATCAGATCCCCGGCGTCGAGAGTCTGAAATCGGGTCAGGCTCTGTAGGGCCTGGAGGGGCCGATACACCATGTCGCCGTCCACCGTCATTTCCTGACGGATCTCGCCATTGACCGCCAGGCGAAGGCGCAACTGTCCGAATCGTGCCCAGTCTGCGGCGTCGAGCAGCACCAGGGCGGGGCCGACCGGGGTGAATCCGGGGTAGGACTTGGCCTCGTAGAACTGGGTCTGGGGCAGTTGCACGTCGCGGGCCGACACGTCGTTGGTGACCACCAGGCCGGCGATCAGCTGCGGCAGGTCGGCCTCGGAAATCGTTGTACCGACCGGGATGTCACGAGCTATGACCAGGCCGATCTCGACTTCGTAATCCAGCAGGCGGACATGGCTGGGCTTGACGACGTCGTCGAACGGGCCGGTGATCGACGCGGAGGCCTTGCGAAAGAAGGTCAGCGGCACCGTCGCGGGGTTCAGGCCGGCGTCTTTGATGTGCGAGACGAAGTTGGTCATCTGGGCGATCACCCGGCACGGAGCTGTCACCGGGGAAAGCAGGGCAAGGCCCTCGACCGGGACGACGTCGTGACTGCTCGCAGCGGCATCGATGGCGGCCCGATCGGCCAACAGCGCCCCGGTGGTGGTGGCGTGTGTGTCGATCCGGGCGGCGCCGGCCGGCGTGCGCACCCACCAGCCGTCAGCGGTGCGAAGGACGGAAATAGTCATGAGGTGGCAACTTTCAGTAGGCCGGCCAGCCGGCGGACATCGAACTCGTTGTCGCTGCGCAGTGCGGCCAGGATCGCGCGCGCTTCATGGGGCGCCGTCCGCACCTCGGTGCCGAGGAAGTTCCTGCTGGCCGGCGGTCCCCACTGGGCCAGCCCGGACGCGGTGAAGGGCGCCCAGCCTGGTTCCACGGTGTTGTCGAACATGTCGCCGTCGGTGAAGTGTTCCACCAGAAAGCCGTCGGGATCGCGCCAGTAATCAAAGATCTGACTGCCCTGGATGTGGCGGCCGACGCCCCAAGACCGCTGGTATCCCAAATCTTTGAGGTACTCGCCGCCGGCGGCCAGAGCGTCGAGGTCGCAGACCTGGTACGCCGAATGCATATAGCGGTCGGCTGGGCCCAGTGCGATAGCCAGGGTGTGGTGGTCGGCCGGGGTGCTGCCCCGGTCGCAACGGATGAAGCTCATGGTCGGTCCACGATCGCGCTGCCCGGGGAAGTACTGAAAGTCGCTGACGATCATCCCGAGGGTGTCCAGGTACCAGTTGAGCGTCTGAAGGTATCGGGTGCTTTGCAGTACCAGGTGGCCGAGGCGTTGCACGATCGCCGGTGCTCGCGTGGGGCGCTGGGTGGCATTGGACCTGTGCACCGCGTGACCGACGTTGACGGTGTGCGGGGTTTGCGCCGGCAGGGCGTCGAGCTGGTGGGTGGACGACACCACCCGAACGCTCAGGCCGTTGGGATCGAGCAGGTCGACGCTCGCCCCACCGAGTGATTCCGGCAGCGGGGTGATGCGGCCGTCGGTCGCGGATGCCAACCGAGTCAGATCCGCCGTGTCGTGTGCGCGAAACGCCATGCCGTGAAAACGGTTTCGGCTCCCGCGTCGGATGATCACGCACGGTTCGGCGGCGTCCGTGCCGCGTAGATGCAGTTCCTGTTCGGTCCGCAGTGCGGTGGCGAACCCGAAGGCGTGGGCAAACTCCTCGGCCCGCGCCAAGTCGGGCTTGTCGAACTCCAGCCACGCCAGGTCCTCGACTTTGATGGTCGGCTTGGCTGACCTGCCGATGTGTTCACCTCGGTGCGCGCCCTGCGTGCTGTGCAGCGTCATTGCCCGGCGTTCTCGGAGAGTAGGCGCAGCGCCGTGCTGTAGAGGGCATGGGCGTGCATGTCGAACATCTTGATGAGATCCATGGCCTGATCGTCGACTTCGTTGGCGATGAACAGTCCGTCGGCGCCGGCGATGGCATAGGTGACCAGCTGACGCATCTGGGTCTCGGTTAGCCCCGGGGTGAGTTCGCTCAGCGTCTGGGTCAGCGCAACGGCCGTCTGGGTTCGGACCTGGATGAACATCGCCCGTGCCCGCGCCTCGATGGGCCGGCGTTCCAGTGCCAGCATCAGCCCGAGTCGGATGAAGTCCGGTGATTCCAGCAGGGCTTTGGCGATCTGCATCGCCAGGCCCTGAACCCGCTGGTGCGCAGTGCCTTCCTCGGGGACTTGCCAGGCGCTGAGCCAGCTGGCGAAACTGCGCTCGATGACCGCGGCGATCAGGTCGTCCTTGTTCTTGAAGTGCCAATAGATCGAGCTGGCGGGCAGCTCGCACTTGGCGCTGACCAGGGCGATGCTGGTGCCTTCGTAGCCGCGCTCGGCGGCGATCTCGGAGGCGGCATCGAGGATGCGCTCGCGAGACAGCTCACCGTCAACCCGTTTGCGTCGCTGTGGCTGGCTGGTTTTCGCCATTGCGCCTCTCCTCGGGTCTTGACTCTGTAGTGATCGCTACATTACCGTAGCGATCACTACAGAACAAGTATCTCGGAGGCGAGAGCAGGCATCGTGACTACAGATACCTATGACGTGGCGGTGATCGGCTATGGGCCCACCGGGGCTACCGCCGCCAACATCTTGGGCCGATTCGGTCTGAAAGTGATTGTGGTCGAGCGTGATCCGGACATATATGGGCGAGCCCGCGCGATTTCCACCGATGAGGAGGTCATGCGGGTGTGGCAGTCGGTCGGTCTGGCCGAGCGACTGCAGCAGGACATGCTGCCCGACCTTCCGTTGAATTTCGTTGACGGTGCGGGTGCCCCGTTCATCGATCTGAAGATCACGCCACGTGGATGCGGGCATCCGCCGCAGCAATTTCTGTACCAGCCGGCCGTCGATGGCGTCCTACGTGAGGGCGTGCAACGCTACTCGAACGTCGAGGTGTTGCTGGAACACGAATGCCTGCGGGTGCTGCCTCACGACGACGGGGTCGAACTGCTCTGCGCCGACCTGAGCCAGGACACCCTCAAGCGGGTCCGCGCCCGCTATGTGATCGCCGCCGACGGGGGAGCGTCACCGACCAGGGGACAGCTGGGGATCGGCTATTCGGGCCGCACGTACGGCGAGCGCTGGGTGGTCATCGACACCAAAGTCCTGCGGGAGTGGGATGGCTACGACCGGTTGCGATTCCACTGCAACCCCGCCCGGCCGATGGTCGACTGCCCGACCCCGTTGGGGCATCACCGCTGGGAGTTCCCCGCCCGAACCGGTGAGGACGAGCAGAAACTCGTACGTGAGGAAGAGATCTGGAAGGTTCTCGGTGTCCAGGGCATCACCTCTGAGCACGTCAAGATCCTTCGGGCGGTGATCTACAGCCATCATGTCCGGGTCGCCGACCGCTGGCGGGTGGGCCGGGTGTTTCTGGCCGGCGACGCCGCGCACGCCATGCCGCCGTGGATCGGGCAGGGCATGTCCGCCGGCGTGCGTGACGTGGCCAACCTGTGCTGGAAGCTCGCCGCGGTGCTCAACGGGCTGGCGCCGGACGAGCTGCTGGACTCCTACCAGACAGAGCGCAAGCCGCACGTCACCGAAACCACAAGGCGTGCACGGATGGTCGGGCGAATCATCACCGAACGCAATCGGGCGATCGCCGCCGTGCGCAACCGCGTGATGCGCATGGTGACGTCGGTGCCCCTCGTACGTGCCGCGTCGCAACGCCGCATGTGGGTTCCCGATGCCCGCTATGCGGAGGGCTTCTTGGCCACCGGCCGGCATCGTGCCGTCGGCTGGCAGGTCCCGCAACCGTGGATCACCTCCAGCGAAGGGACCAGCATTCGCCTCGATGATCTGCTGGGCGGCGACTGGGCCATTCTGCACACCGGCCAGTTGCCACTGGGCGTGGAAGCCTGGACCGAACTCGGGGTCCCTGCACACCGGATCTCCGACCCCGGCCTGGTGCGTTGGCTGCGCAGCAGAAAAGCAACCACAGTCGCGCTGCGCCCGGACGGATTCATCTATGCCGCAGCCGGATCCGGAAAATCACTGCCCGCACCCCCGGACGGCTACACCGTCGCGGCAAGAAAAGAGGTAGCCGCATGACCGCCATCGGTCTCACTGAGCGCACCGTCACCGTGGACGGCCGGCCGATATTCCTCACCGAAGCCGGCAGCGGCCCCGCCGTGGTGCTGCTGCACGGCGGGGGACCGGGCGCCACCGGGGTGTCGAACTACTCGCGCAACATCGACGCACTGGCGCAGAGCTTCCGCGTGATCGTGCCCGATATGCCCGGCTACGGCCGCTCGGCCAAACACGTCGACCAGACCGACCCGTTCGGCTACCTCGCCACCACGATCCGTGGCCTGCTCGACGAACTCGGCGTGGACACCGCGCACCTGGTCGGCAACTCCTACGGAGGTTCATGCGCGCTGCGATTGGCGCTCGACAGCCCGGCGCGAGTCGGCAAGCTGATCCTGATGGGCCCGGGCGGCATCGGGACCACCCGCGGCGCCCCGACCGCCGGACTGCGAAGCCTGCTGGCCTACTACGGCGGCGACGGTCCCAGCCGCGCCAAGCTGGAGACCTTCATCCGTACCTACCTGGTCTACGACGGCGGCTCGGTCCCCGACGATCTGATCGACCTGCGCTACGCCGCTTCCATCGATCCAGAGGTGGTGGCCAACCCGCCGCTTCGCCGGCCCTCGGGACCGACGGCGCTGCGCACACTGTGGCGGATGGATCTGACTCGCGATAAGCGGCTGAAGGAATTGGCCACCCCGACACTGGTGCTGTGGGGACGCGACGACAAGGTCAACCGACCCGCCGGTGGCCCGCTGCTGGTGAACCTGATGCCCAACGCCGATCTGGTGGTGACCGCCCGCACCGGCCACTGGATGCAGTGGGAGCGCGCCGAACTGTTCAACCGGATCGTCGCCGAGTTTCTCGCGCCATGACTGCCACCGCGGTGCCCTCGATATTCGGCAACGTCCGCCTGGGGTATGTCGTCGTCGAGACGGAACAGTTCACCGACTGGCGACGATTCGGTCGCGATGCCATCGGCATGCACGTCGACGACACCCTGGCCGACGTGATGCGCTTCCGCCTCGACGACCACGACTGCCGGTTCCTGCTACAGCGCGGCCCCGCCGAAGACGTCACCGCCCTCGGGTGGCAACTCGACGACCACGGCAGCTTCGATGAAGTCCTCTCCCGGGTCACCGGGCATGGCGTCCCGATCACCGAGGGAACAGCGGAGCAGGCCGCGCTGCGCGGCGTCGAACGACTGGTGCGGTTCCCCGGACCCAACGGGCTGACCCAGGAGATCTTCGTCCGGGCCTCGACAAGCCCGTCGCCGCTGAACACGCGGGTAAGCGGCGGATTCGTCACCGGAGACGCCGGGATCGGGCACGTCGCGATCACGACGACAAAGCCGCACCGGGTACGCGGCTACTTCAACACCGTCTTCGACGCCCGACTCAGCGATTTCATCGACGAAACGATCAGCGGCATGAAGTTCAAGATCCGGTTCCTGCGGGTCAACCAGCGGCATCACTCGGTGGCTATTGCCGCGGTAAATCGGCTGCCAATCAACCCGATCCGCACGCGTATCCAGCACCTCAACATTCAGGTCGCCGACCTCGATGACATGACCGCCTCCTACCAACGCGTCAAGGAACTTGGCTTCGACATGGCTCTGGGGGTCGGACAGCACACCAACGACCGCGAACTGTCCTACTACGCGAGGACCCCGTCGGGTTTCGAGTGGGAAGTGGGATGGAACCCCATCGTCGTCGACGAGACCACCTGGGAGCCGACGACCCATCAGGGCATCAGCATCTGGGGGCACACTCCCGAGGGGCAGACCATCATCGGCAAGCTCGCACAGTTCAAGGCCGCGGCAGCGTCGCTACGGCATCGCGAAGACACGGTTGCGGCCCTGTCCGGGGTCGGTATCCCCGACAGCCAATGAGGAGGCGGACATGCTGCGCATCGACACCCACCACCACCTGATCCCACCCGACTACCGCACAGCCCTGCGGAAAGCCGGGGTCGACGAAGCCGGGGGACGGGCGCTGCCCGACTGGAGCCCGGAAGCGTCGCTGCACACCATGGACGAGTTGGACGTCGGCACCGCGATTCTGTCGGTGTCCACCCCCGGCACCACTTTTCTGCCGGCTGTGGCTGACGCCGCCGCGCTGGCGCGCGACCTCAACGACTACACCGCGCAACTGGTCTTGGATCATTCCGGCCGGTTCGGCTTCTTCGCCACCATCCCGATGCCGCATCTCGATGCGTCAGTAGCCGAAGCCGTCCGCGCACTCGACGAGCTCAAGGCCGACGGCGTGGTGCTGCTGGCCAACAGTGCCGGTGTCTACCTGGGCCAGGACGGGCAGGACGAGCTGTTCACCGCGTTGGATGAGCGCGCGGCCGTGGTGTTCATTCACCCGGCCGACCTGCCCGGACCGGTGATACCCGGGGTCGCCCCGTTCGCCGCCGATTTCCTGCTGGATACCACCCGGGCCGCTTACCTGTTGGTGCGCAACGGTATTCGGCGCCGCTACCCGAGGATTCGCTTCCTGTTGAGTCACGCCGGGGGCTTCGTGCCGTATGCGAGTCATCGGATGGCGGTCGCGATCACGGCCGACACCGGCCGAAGTCCGGCCGACGTCCTCGACGATTTTTCCAGCTTCTACTTCGATACGGCGTTGTCATCCAGCGCCGCTGCGCTGCCGAGTCTGTTGGCTTTCGCGCGACCGGGGCATGTCACCTTCGGCTCGGACTGGCCGTTCGCGCCGAGCGCCGCCGGAAGACTGTTCGCTGCTGGTCTGGAGACGTATGCCGGTCTGGATCGAGCCGGCCGCGATGCGATCGACCGGACAAATGCTGTGGGGCTGTTTCCTCGCTTTGGCGTGGGTGCCACGCAGATCCGCCAACCGGTAATTCAGAGGGTGCGGCACTCGGCCAGTCGTCACGTTGTGCGGTCCCTGTCGCGCATGATCAGCCGAAGCTGAGACGTCGTCCGCAAGGCGGCGACCTGTGCGCAACCGCACCACATTGAAAGGCGCCGCTGTCGCGGCGCCGATCAATCAGCTGGCCAGCGAATGCAAGCCGTCGAACTGCTCCGAGGTGTCGCCCTCGACGAGGAAATCGCCGTGGTACAGGGCCTCGAAGTCGACCTTGATGACGTCGGCACTTGAGTCGTCGATCCACATGACCCTGAGCTTATTGGTCACTATTAAGGAATCATTGAGTCACGTTTCGGGAAATGGTGGCAATACTACTGACCGGTAGCCTTTGCGGGGCCTGTGCTCGGGGACGTGCCTGCGGCCCGCTCCGCCCGGCTAGGGTGGCTGCCATGAGCGCACCGGACACCCTGGACAACCCGCTGTTCGCCCGGATCTGGACCTTCATGTCCAGCCGCGAGACCGACTGGCTGCGGGACCGCCGCCGGGAGAACCTGGAGGGGCTGTCCGGCCGCGTCCTGGAGGTGGGAGCCGGCACCGGGAGTAACTTCGGCTTCTACCCCGACACTGTGACCGAAGTGGTGGCCCCCGAACCCGAATCACGCTTACGGGATGCCGCCAATTCTGCCGCGGCAGCGGCGCCGGCGCCGATCACCGTGCTGGCGAGCACCGTCGAGGCCCTGGACGCCGGGGAGCCGTTCGACGCGATCGTGTGCTCGCTGGTCTTGTGCTCGGTCGACCGCCCGGAGGAAGTGCTGCGCCAGCTGTTCGCACTGCTCAAGCCCGGAGGCGAGCTGCGCTACTTCGAGCATGTCGCCAGCGCCGGGGTACGCGGCGGACTGCAACGGCTGGCCGACGCCACCTTCTGGCCCCGACTGTTCGGCAACTGCCACACCCACCGCGAGACCGAGCAGATGATCACCGCCGCAGGCTTCGTCGTTGGCAAATCGCGGCGCGGGCATCAATTCCCGGCATGGGCCCCGGTGCCGGTGTCGGAGTTCGCGCTGGGCTCCGCCAACCGCCCGGCCTGATACCGAGTCAGCCCAGCAGGAACGGCAACCGCTGTGCCATTCCCGGCAGTGCCGCCGACGCAGTGGTTTGCAGATAAACCGTGGCCCGCTCCGAGAGCGGCGTCGGCTCCGGATTCACCTGGATGACGGTCTTGCCCAGCTCCAGCGCCCGTTCGGGCAGGCTGGCCGCCGGATAGACCACCCCGGACGTGCCGACCACGATCACCGCGTCGGCGGCATCGATGGCATCGACCGCTGCGTTCCACGGTCCCTCGGGCAGCTCTTCGCCGAACCAGACCACGTCTGGGCGGATCAGGCCGCCGCACTCGCACTGCGGCGGCATGATTTCGAGCACGGGTTCCGCCAGCTCCGGCAGCTGCGTGTCGTGCGGTTGCTCGCAGTCCGAGCAGCGGAAGGTGAACATCCGGCCGTGCAGATGGTGAACCGTGGAACTGCCGCCGCGCTCGTGCAGATTGTCGACGTTCTGGGTGATGACCTGGACGTCGGCGTGCTGTTCCCAGTCCGCGATCGCGGTATGACCCAGGTTCGGCGCATAGCGGTGGGCCAGCTGGCAGCGCCACACATACCAACCCCAGACCAGTTCCGGCTGCCGATTCCAGCCGTCGATGCTGGACACCTCATAGGGGTCGTACTGCGACCAGAGCCCCTTCTCGTCGTCGCGGAAGGTAGGTATCCCGCTCTCCGCCGAGATCCCTGCACCGCTGAACACCACCACCCGCACGCCACCAAGATAGCGGGATACTGGCCCAATGGACTTCGCGGACCTGCTGAAAACCGACGCGCATGCCGACGTGCCGCTGTTCGATCAGATCAGGGTTGCGCTGATCGAGGCGGTCCGGGCCGGGACATTGCCCGCGGGGACCCGGCTGCCGACGGTGCGCGAGTTGGCGAGTCAGCTGGGGCTGGCGGTCAACACGGTCGCGCGCGCCTACCGCGAGCTGGAGGCCGGCGGCGTCGTCGAAACGCGGGGCCGGTTCGGCACCTTCGTGGCAAGCAGTGACCCGGCAGATGCGGCCATGACGCAGGCGGCCGGTGCTTTCGCGGCCGCGGCCCGCGCGGTCGGTTTGGGCAAGGCCGATGCGCTGCGCTACCTCGACGCAGCCTTCGGCAGCGCCGACGCTACCTAGCCGAATTCGAGCAGGGTCAGGGACGGACGGACCGGGTCGAGGAAGCGCAGCCGATAGGCGCTCGAGAGCAGGGTGTTGAACAGCCAGCCCCGCCCGGCCGGCAACGGCAGATCGCGAACGGCCCGGATGCCGGGCATGGTGTTCACCAGATCGGCGGCCTCGCGCACCGACAGGTTGAACGGCATCGGCGGGGCCTTGTAGCGCAGCGAGGTCCACACCCCGCGGCGAATCAGCATCGCCATCAACGGAGGCGGCACATCGAAGAGCAGCCGCCCACCCGGGAAACGGCGGGCACACTCGGCGATCAGTCCCAGCGACTGCTCGGGATGCAGGTACATCAGCAGGCCCTCGGCGCTGATGAACACGCCGTTGTCCGGATCGACCTGATCCATCCAGCTGTAGTCCAAGGCGGATTGGGCGCACACCGAAACCTGCGGTGACGCCGGCAGCAGTCGGGTGCGGATGTCGACGATCGGCGGCAGATCGACGGTGAGCCAGCGGAAAGCGGTGTCGGGAACGCTCGCGCTCACCCGCCAGAAGCTGGTCTGCAAGCCCTCGGCCAGGGCCACCACGGTGCCCGACGGGTGCTGATCCAGAAACTGCCGGGTCTGCTCGTCGAAGGCCAAGGCGCGCAGGGCGATGTCCTGGCGGGTCGGCCCGAACTTTGCGAAATCGAAGTCGATCGAATCGGCGAGGCGGATCGCCATCGGGTCATCGATGATCCCGTCAGAGCGGCGGGCTTCTGTCGCCCGAGCGTTCAACGTCAGCAACGCGGTTTCGGAGACCCCGGTCAGGGTGACTTTCTGTGCCTGGCTCACGTCTGCGACCTTACCGGTGCGCGCATTAGCGCAGCATTTTGTTCAGAGTGCGCAGGTTGCGCGTGGTGGTGGCGGACTTGTACCGCTTGTTACCCATCGTCTTGCCCACCGTGCTGGTCAGGGTGTCGCCCTTGGGGATCTGCCAGTAGATCACCCCGTCCCCGAGGGTGATCTTCTCCTCGGCATCGGCTGCGAGCCCGGACAGTTCGGTCAGCGCCGCGTCGTCGGCCACGAACGTGACATAGGAGTGCTGGTCGGGGACCTCGGGTTCGAAGGGATAGGCAGCCACGATGTCGCGCACCGTCTCCACGTCATAGACCAGCACCCAGGCCTCATAGCCAAAGCGCTCCCGCAACGCCGCCTCGGCGCTGGCACGCACCTTCTCGGCATCGGCGGGCGAGTCCAGCAGCGCGTTGCCGCTGGCAAGGAGAGTGCGGACCTCGGAGAATCCGGCGGCGGTCAGCGTGGCGGCGACCTCGGCCATCTTGAGGTTGACTCCGCCGACGTTCACGCCGCGCAGAAACAGTGCATACCGTGTCATGAGACGACTCCAATCGGTGGAAGAACGATGGCAATAACCGGACGCGTCGGTAGGCTTCGATCATGGGACGCCAGGTATTCGACGACAAGTTGCTTGCCTTGATCAGCGGGAACTCACTCGGTGTCTTGGCCACCCTCAAACGCGACGGGCGCCCGCAGCTGTCGAACGTGCAGTACTACTTCGATCCGCGGTCTTTGGTGGTGCAGGTCTCGGTCACCGAACCGCGAGCCAAGACCCGCAACCTGCGCCGTGACCCCAGGGCGTCGCTGCTGGTCGATTCCGACGACGGCTGGTCCTATGCCGTCGCCGAGGGGGATGCTCAGCTGACGCCGCCGGCCGCCGCGCCCGATGACGATACCGTCGAGGCGTTGATTACGTTGTACCGCAACATCGCCGGGGAACACCCGGATTGGGACGAGTACCGCCAGGCCATGGTGACCGACCGTCGCGTGCTGCTGACGCTGCCCATCCATCACCTTTACGGCATGCCGCCGGGCGTGCGCTGAGCATCTCCCACCGGTAGGCCATGCGCTGGGCTAGGCTCCGGGGTATGCCCGAATCAGATTCCGCCGCAGACGAGAACAAGCGCAAGTTCCGGGAGGCGCTGGAGCGTAAGAAGGCGAAGTCGGCGGGCGGCTCCGACCACAAGGATGGCGGTGCCAAGCAGTCACGGTCGCACGGGCCGCTGGAGAGCCGCCGGGAATTCCGCCGCAAGAGCGGGTAGCTACTGCACGGGGCAGGCGTACTTGCGTGCCACGTCCATCACCCGCTGGTTCGCGCCGGGTCCGACGACCCCCTGTGCGGCGAGTTCCAACCCGATATAGCCCGGGAGTCCGCCTTCGCATGCCTGGTGGGCCAGGCGCCAGGCGGTGTCCGGATTCAGGTTGAACCCGTTGCGTTCCAGGCCCTCCATGTAGGTGTCGAATTCCGGGGTGCCCTGGTCCGGTATGGCGCCGGCCGTGGCGGCCAAGGCAATCGCGGAAACCGCCGCTGCAATCAGTGCTGCCGCTACACGTCTCATGGTCCTTCTCCTGGAAATGCGTCCGCTCGTGGTGTCGTTACACGGTTGCACACTCCACCGACACAGACCTGCGGAACTCTTTAGTTGGCCGGGGTGGAGCGCTGCGGGGTGATCGCGGGTGGTTCTAGACTGGCCGGGTGCCGAAGCTGCAGCTGGTCGGGGACCCTCCTGTCGACGCGTTGCTGAGCGCAGACCCGTTCGCGCTGCTGGTCGGAATGCTGCTCGATCAGCAGATCCCGATGGAAGTCGCGTTCGCCGGCCCGAAGAAGATCGCCGACCGGATGGGTGGGCTGGACCCGCACGACATTGCCGAGCGCGATCCGGACGACTTCGCCGCGTTGTTCGCCGAAACGCCTGCGGTGCACCGCTTTCCGGGTTCGATGGCGGGTCGTGTCCAAGCCCTGGCCAAAGCTGTGTTGGATCAGTATGGCGGCGACACGACCGCATTGTGGACGGTCGGTGATCCCGATGGCGCCGAGGTGCTCAAGCGCCTCAAGGCACTGCCCGGCTACGGCGAGCAGAAGGCCCGGATCTTTCTGGCCCTGCTCGGCAAGCAATACGGCGTGACCCCGTCGGGATGGCGGGAGGCCGCCGGGGCATACGGTGAGCCCGGAACACACCTGTCGATCGCTGACGTCGTGGATGCGTCGTCGCTGCAGCAGGTGCGGTCCACCAAGAAGGCCCAGAAATTGGCTGCGAAGCAGGCCCGAGAGAGTAAGGGAAAGGCGACGACGTGAAAACTCACCTGAACTGTCCGTGTGGCGAGGCGATGACGGGCAAAGACGAGGACGAACTGGTCGTCGTGGTGCAGAAGCACCTCGCCGATGTGCACCCCGGTATGGAGTACGACCGGGACGCCATCTTGTTCATGGCCTACTGACGCCGCCGGCGGGTCCTGCGGCGCAGGACCACTACGACGCCGGTGATCACTACGATCACCGGTAGCCAGGGCAGTAGGAAACCCGCGATCGAGATCAGGCCGTGGGTGAACGACAGCAGGGCGTGCCAGCCGTGGCGAACCGACGTGAGGAATCCGGGGGCGGTCGACTCGAACTCGGAGGCCAGCGAAACGGTGAGCGTCGCGTAGCTGATCTGGTCGCCGAGCTGGGTGCGCTGCGCCCGCAGGCTGTCGAGGTCGGCCTGCCGCGACGCCAGTTCTTTCTCGGCCTGCAGCAGATCGGCCGTGGTGGAGGCGGACTTCATCAGCGCGGTCAATCGGTCCACCGACGCCTGCAACGCGGCGACCCGCGCATCGAGGTCGACACGCTGGCCGGTGACGTCGTCGTGCCTCAACGCGATCGACGAGACGTCGCCCAGTTGCTTTGCGTCGTCGAGGAATTCATCGACTTTGGGTGACGGGATGCGCACCGTCAGCTCGGCGGTGTGGGAACGACCCGGTGCCGTGCTTTCGGTGCGGTCATCGACGCGGCCACTTAGGCCGGTGGTCAGGTCGATGAGTCGCTCCACCGCTGCGCCGACGTCGGTCACCGCGATATTGAGGCTGCCGGTGGTCACGACATCCCGTTGCAGCTGCTGAGGCGGCGGGCTCATCGGCGCCGGCGCGGAAACAGCGTCCGCGGACGGCGACCGTTCCGGCGACGGCCGTTCCCCGGCGCAACCGCTGATCGCCAGGAGCAACATCGCGGCCAAGCCGATCAACAACGTCCAAGGTGCCGACGTGCGGGGGACGGTCATGGCCGTCAGGGCACCACTGTCGAGCCGATGGTGGGCAGGAAGTTGCACTGGTGGTCCTTGGTGCTGACCTGACCGAAGATCGTCGACATGATGCTGCCCGAGCCGGTGTCGACGATCGCGGTCAGCGTCGTCGGCCCCTCCGGGTTGATGTCGGTGCGCGGCTGCAGGGTGGCGCTGCCGGACTTGCCGGTGGTCAGGTTCACCCACGTGACGTTCAGCGGTAGCTTCTGCGTCTCGGCCGGGCCCGGGGTCCCCATCGCGGTGAACACGTAGGCGGTCTGGCCGGGCTTGGGGCCGGGGGTCGGAATCGTGGCCGGCCCGGCCACCGACAGGGCGGTGGCGATGACGTTGCCGCCGTCGGCCTGGCAGTTCTGGCCGATGGACGGGTACATGAAGTCCTGGGTCGGTGGGGCGTCCGGGCCGAAGCCGGGGGTGGCCGCCGTCGCCGCGTCGGGTGCCGCGACGGTCGATGCGGCTTCGGGAGCCGCCGGGGCCGCCTCGGGGAGGGCGTCGGCGGGCGCGGGCAGGGCTTCGGGCGCGGTGATGGCGGCCTGCGGGAGCGGGCCCACTGACTTGGCCGGGTCGATGCCGCTGGGCAGGTGGGCCACCAGCCCGGGTTCCGAGCCGGCCGTCGGTACGTGATTGCTCGGCAGTGCCTCGGGCGGCGACTGGACGAACTGCGCCACCGAGTCGGCCACCTGCCGCGAGCTAGCGGGCGTGTTGGAGTTTCCGGTGAATGCGGCGGCCGCGGCCATCAGCAGCGAGGTCGCCCCGGCGGGGTCGGCGGCGGCCTGCTGGATCACCGGGCTCAACTGCTCAATGGCGGGCAGTCCAGGAAATCCCGCGGTGGGCAGCGGCAGCGCCGGCATGGCCGGGTCTGCCGTGGCCACCCCGCCGACGGCGCCGAGGACCAGCACGGCCGATGATCCGGCTGCGACGGCCGCTTTGGCGGCGGTGGTGATCAGCGTCTGGAGGCGCGACATGACTTCCCCAATCGTCGGCGATGGCTTCCTGAAAACTGAAGCTAGCCTGTTGCTGGTGAGGCTCAAGTGACACGTGTGTCATTTATGGAACCGTTACGGACCCGAACTGCGACGGTGATCTGGCGGCCGTTCGCTAGAGTCGTGCCGGTAGACACCACCCTCGACACCCCGCCTGCGCGTTCGCTGACGAATCGCCTGACTGCGTGGGCTCCATTGCTGCTGGTGGTCAGCATCGCGGCGCGACTCGCCTGGACCTACCTGACCCCGCACGGCGCCAACTTCGTCGACCTGCACGTCTACATCAGTGGCGCGGCCGCGCTGGCCCAGCCCGGCGCGCTGTATGACTACGTCTACGCCGACCAGACCCCGGACTTCCCGCTGCCGTTCACCTACCCGCCGTTCGCCGCGGTGGTGTTCTACCCGCTGCATTTCCTGCCGTTCGGGCTGGTTGCGCTCGGATGGCAGATCGGCACGATGGCCGCCCTGTACGGCGTGGTGCGGTTGTGCCAGCGCCTCCTCGGCGAATCGGCCACCTCGGGGCGTCGGATTGATGCGGCGGTCCCAGCTTCGCCTCTCCTTCGTCGAGCCTCGCTGAACCGCTTGGCTGATGCGGCGGTCCCAGCTTCGCCTCTCCTTTGTCGAGCCTCGCTGAACCGCCGGGTCGCGATGTTGTGGACGGCCGCGGGGATCTGGTCCGAACCGTTGCGCAGCACCTTCGACTACGGCCAGATCAATGTGATCCTGGTGCTGGCGGTGCTCTACGCGGTCTACAGCCGGCGGTGGTGGGTGTCGGGGCTGCTGGTCGGCCTGGCCGCCGGGGTGAAGCTGACCCCGGCGATCGCCGGGGTCTATCTGGCCGCGGCACGGCGCTGGGCCGCCGCGGTGTTCTCGGCCGTGGTCTTCGCCGGCACCATTGCAGTATCGGTGTGGGCCACCGGCGATCAGGCTCGCCGCTACTTCACCGAGCTACTCGGTGACGCCCACCGGGTAGGCCCGATCGGAACCTCGTTCAATCAGTCCTGGCGGGGCGGGATCTCCCGCATCCTCGGACACGACGCCGGTTACAGCCCGCCGGTGCTGATCGCGATCGGCGTCACCGCGGTGCTGGCCGTACTGGCCTGGCGGGCGCTGAACAGTACTCCCGCCGGACCCGATCCGTTGGGGTCGTTACTGGTGGTCGAGCTCTTCGGGCTGCTGGCCTCGCCGATCTCCTGGACCCATCACTGGGTGTGGCTGCTGCCGCTGATGATCTGGCTGTTCTACGGGCCGTGCGCGGATCGCCCGGGCGCCCGCATCCTGGGCTGGATGTGGCTCACGCTCACCCTCATCGGGGTGCCGTGGTTGCTGAGCTTCTTCCAGCCGACGATCTGGCAGGACGGACGGCCCTGGTACCTGGCGTGGGCCGGCCTGGTCTACATCGTCGGCGCCGTGGTCACCTTGGGCTGGATGGCGACCACGCGGGTCACGCCGCGAGAATCCGATTGATCTCGCCGGCCATCGCCACGTCCTTGTCGGTGATCCCGCCTTCGGAATGCGTCACCAGCACGAACGTCACGGTGCGCCAGCGAATATCGATATCCGGGTGGTGATCGGCCGCCTCGGCACGTTCGGCGACTCGACGCACGGCATCGATCCCGGCCAGAAACGAGCCGAACTTGACCGAGCGCCGCAGCGCTCCCTCGGCGTGCTCCCAGCCATCGAGGTCGGGCAGCGCCGCGTTCACCTGATCGTCAGTCAACAAAGCCATACCCGACGGTAGGACGGTATAGCCTCACACGCCATGTCACCCCAGATCGTCGTCGCCGGAGCCGTCATCGCCGAATCGGCGGCCGGGCGAACAGTGCTGATCGCGCAGCGGCTCCGCCCGCCGGAGTTGGCCGGTCGCTGGGAACTGCCCGGCGGCAAGGTGATGGCCGGTGAGAGTGAATCCGCCGCGTTGGCCCGCGAACTCGGCGAAGAGCTGGGCCTGGACGCCGGGGCGATCACGGTGGGGGAGCGCCTCGGTGCCGATGTGGTGCTGAACCCGGAGATGACCCTGCGCGCCTACCTGGTCAGCCTGACGAGCGGCGAGCCTCATCCCCATGACCATCAGGCGCTCCGCTGGGTGACGGCTGTGCAACTGGCCGACGTTGACTGGGTACCTGCTGATCGAGCTTGGCTGCCGGAGCTGGCTCAGGCACTCTGGTGAAAAGGCTCTGTTAAATCTTCCCGACGGATTGGGTCGTTGGGCGATATATCCCGCTACGCTGGTGTTTCGGGCCTGATATGGCGTGCGGCGGTGGCTCCGGCCTACGTGAAATCCGTCGGAGCGCGCCGACCCGCCGAAGGAGAATCGGAAATGACACGCGCAGCGCGACCGCCCACCACCGGGTTCCTACGGCGGTCCCGGCTTCCCCTCGCCTCCGCCGGCCCGGGGGCCGACTCCGGCGAGCCTCGCCGAACCACCGGGGTCGGTGGTCCCCTCGAAGAACTGCTGGAACGTAGCGGCCGGTTCTTCACCCGGGGACAGGTCTCACCGGACCTGCGCACCGTCACCCACCGGGGTGGGCGCGAGGCCGACATCTTCTACCGGGATCGCTGGAGCCACGACAAGGTGGTCCGGTCCACTCACGGGGTGAACTGCACCGGGTCCTGTTCCTGGAAGATCTTCGTCAAGGACGGCATCATCACCTGGGAGAACCAGGCCACCGACTATCCCTCGGTGGGCCCGGACCGTCCCGAGTACGAGCCGCGGGGCTGCCCGCGCGGCGCCTCGTTCTCCTGGTACTCCTACTCGCCGACCCGGGTGCGTTACCCCTACGCGCGCGGGGCACTGGTCGAGATGTTCCGGGAGGCCAAGGCGCGCCTGGGCGACCCGGTGCTGGCCTGGGCGGACATCCAGGCCGACCCCGAGCGTCGCCGGCGCTACCAGCAGGCCCGCGGCATGGGCGGGCTGGTTCGGGTGACCTGGGCCGAAGCCACCGAGATGATCGCCGCCGCCCACGTGCACACCATCAAGGCCTACGGCCCGGACCGGGTCGCGGGGTTCTCCCCGATTCCGGCGATGTCGATGGTGTCGTTCGCCGCAGGTTCCCGATTCATCCAGATGCTCGGCGGGGTGATGACGTCGTTCTACGACTGGTACGCCGATCTGCCGGTTGCCTCGCCCCAGGTGTTCGGCGACCAGACCGACGTCCCGGAGTCCGGGGACTGGTGGGACGCCGCCTATCTGATGATGTGGGGCTCCAACGTCCCGATCACCCGAACGCCCGACGCGCACTGGATGGCCGAGGTGCGGTACCGCGGCACCAAGGTGGTCACCGTCAGCCCGGACTACGCCGACAACACCAAGTTCGCCGACGAGTGGATGCCGTGTGCGGCCGGCACCGACGGCGCACTGGCGATGGCGATGGGCCACGTCATCCTCACCGAGTGCTACGTCAAGCAGGAGGTGCCGTTCTTCACCGACTACGTGCGCCGCTACACCGACCTGCCGTTCCTGATCAAGCTGGAGGAGCGCGACGGCCGCCTGATTCCGGGAAAGAACCTGACCGCAGCCGACCTGGGCGGAGATCTGGCGGACACCGAGAACTCGGCGTTCAAGCCGGCCCTGCTCGATGAGGTCACCGACAGTGTTGTTGTGCCGCACGGCTCGCTGGGCTTCCGCTGGGGCGACGAGGGCATGGGCAAGTGGAACCTGGACCTCGGTGACGTGCGGCCGGCGTTGAGCGTCCAGAACCCGAAATTCCGCAACGGCGATCAGCCTGCGGCACTGGTCTCGCTGCCCGGCTTCGATGCCGTGACCGGCCATGGCACCGTCGTCGAACGCGGGGTGCCGGTGCGTCAGGTCGGTGAGCACCTGGTCTGCACCGTGTTCGACCTGATGCTGGCCAACTACTCGGTGCGCCGGCCCTGGCTGCCCGGCGAATGGCCGACCGGTTATGACGACGGCACGCAGGTCAACACCCCGGCGTGGCAGGAGTCCATCACCGGGGTGTCGGCAGCGCAGGCGATCCGGATCGCGCGTGAATTCGCCCGCAACGCAGAAGAATCCGGCGGCCGGTCGATGATCATCATGGGCAGCGGCATCTGCCAGTGGTTCCACGGCGACGCCACCTACCGGGCGGTGCTCGCGCTGCTGATGCTCACCGGCTCGATGGGCCGCAACGGCGGCGGCTGGGCGCACTACGTCGGACAGGAGAAGGTGCGCCCGCTGACCGGGTGGGCCACGATGGCCGCGGGCAGCGACTGGACGCGGCCGGCGCGACAGGTGCCGGGCACCTCCTACTGGTATGCCCACACCGACCAATGGCGCTACGACGCCTACGGGGCGGAGAAGCTGACCACGCCGCTCGGGCGCGGCCGATTCGACGGCCGACACACCATGGACATCCTGGCGTCGGCCACCGCGATGGGCTGGAGCCCGTTCTATCCGCAGTTCGACCGCTCCAGCCTGGAGGTGGCCGATGAGGCCGAGGCCGCCGGCCGTGATGCGGGGGAGTACGTCGCCGAGCAACTCGCCGCCGGCGATTTGAAGCTGTCGGTCACCGATCCGGACAACCCGGTGAACTGGCCGCGTGTGCTCACGGTGTGGCGGGCCAACCTCATCGGCGCGTCCGGCAAGGGCGGGGAGTACTTCCTCAAGCACTTGCTGGGCACCGACGCCAGCGTGATCGGCGAGCCGCCCGCCGGCGGGGTGAAACCGGCCGATGTGCGCTGGGACCGCGACATTCCCGAGGGCAAGCTCGATCTGCTCATGTCGATCGACTTCCGGATGACCTCGACCACGCTGATGTCCGATGTCGTGCTGCCGGCGGCCACCTGGTATGAGAAGGCCGACCTGTCGTCGACCGACATGCACCCCTACGTGCATTCGTTCAGCGCGGCGATCGACCCACCCTGGGAGACCCGCAGCGACTTTGACGCTTTCGGCGCGATCGCCCGGACGTTCAGCACCCTGGCGGCCAAGCACCTGGGCGTCCGCAACGACGTCGTGCTCACCGCGATGCAGCACGACACCGCGGATGCGATGGCCTACCCCGACGGCACCGAGCGCGACTGGCTGCGCAGCGGCGAGACGCCGATTCCCGGCAAGACCATGCCCAAAGTCACTGTGGTGGAGCGTGATTACGCCGCTATCGGTGACAAATGGCAGACACTGGGCCCACTGGTGGACACCCTGGGGCTGACCACCAAGGGCTACACGGTGTTTCCGCACGAAGAGGTCGAGGACCTGGCCGCCAGATTCGGGGTGATGAAGTCCGGCGCCGGGACCGGTCGCCCCGCGCTCACCACCGCGACACGGATGGCCGACACCGTGCTGGCGTTGTCGGGCACCACCAATGGCCGGATCGCCACGGAGGGCTTCCGGGAACTGGAGAAGCGCACCGGCCAGCGACTGGCGCACCTGTCCGAGGGCAGCGAGGAGAAGCGGATCACCTACGCCGACACCCAGGCGCGGCCGGTGCCGGTGGTCACCAGCCCGGAATGGTCCGGCAGTGAGACCGGAGGACGGCGCTACGCCCCGTTCACGATCAACATCGAATGCCTCAAACCGTTCCACACCCTGACCGGCCGGATGCACTTCTACACCGCGCACGATTGGATCGAGGAGCTCGGCGAACATCTGCCGGTCTACCGTCCGCCGCTGGACATGGCGAGGCTGTTCGATGCCCCCGAACTCGGCGAGACCGGGGACGGCATCGGGATCACCGTGCGCTACCTGACCCCGCATTCGAAGTGGTCGTTCCACTCCACCTACCAAGACAATCTGTACATGCTGTCGCTGTCGCGCGGCGGCCCCACCATGTGGATGAGCCCGGGCGATGCCGCGAAAATCGGTGTCAAGGACAACGATTGGATCGAAGCCGTCAACGTCAACGGCGTGTTCGTGGGTCGCGCGATCGTGAGCCAGCGGATGCCGGACGGGGTGGTGTTCGTCTACCACGTGCAGGAACGCACCGTGGACACCCCGCGGGCCGAGACCAACAACAAGCGTGGCGGCACCCACAACTCGTTGACCCGGATCCGGGTCAAGCCCAGCCACTTGGCCGGTGGCTACGGCCAACACGCGTTCGCGTTCAACTACCTGGGGCCGACCGGCAATCAGCGCGACGAGGTGACGGTGGTGCGGCGCCGCAGCCAGGACGTGAGGTACTGAAGTCATGAAAGTAATGGCGCAGATGGCCATGGTGATGAACCTGGACAAATGCATTGGGTGCCATACCTGTTCGGTGACATGCAAGCAGGCCTGGACCAACCGCGAGGGTACCGAGTACGTCTGGTTCAACAATGTCGAAACCCGCCCCGGCGGCGGGTATCCGCGGACCTACGAAGACCAGAGCCGCTGGAAGGGCGGTTGGACGCTGGACAAGCGGGGCCGGTTGCGCCTGCTGGCCGGCGGCCGGTTCCACAAGCTGCTCAACATCTTCGCCAATCCCAACCTGCCGGGCCTGAAGGACTACTACGAGCCGTGGACCTACGACTACGAGAACCTCACCACCGCGCCGCTGGGGGACACCATCCCGGTTGCGGCACCGAAGAGTTCGATCACCGGCGAGCCGATGAAGATCGAGTGGGGACCCAACTGGGACGACAACCTCGCCGGGGCGCCGGAGACCCTGGTCAACGACCCGATCCTGGCGAAGGTCAGCGATCAGGTCAAAACCGAGCTCGAAGAAACGTTCATGTTCTACCTGCCGCGGATCTGCGAGCACTGCCTGAATCCGTCGTGCGTGGCGTCGTGCCCGACCGGGGCCATCTACAAGCGCGAAGAAGACGGCATCGTGCTGGTCGACCAGGACCGCTGTCGCGGCTGGCGGCTGTGCGTGTCGGGATGCCCGTACAAGAAGGTGTACTTCAACCACAAGACCGGCAAGGCCGAGAAGTGCCACTTCTGTTACCCCCGTATCGAAGTCGGCCTGCCGACGATCTGTTCGGAGACCTGCGTCGGCCGGCTGCGCTATATCGGCCTGGTGCTCTACGACGCCGACAAGGTGCTCGAAGCGGCTTCGGTCGACAAGGACACCGACCTGTATGAGGCGCAGTGCGGGGTGTTCCTGGACCCGACCGACCCGCAGGTGATCGCGGGCGCGCGCGCCGAGGGGATCTCCGATGCCTGGATCGAGGCGGCGCAACGGTCGCCGATCTACGCGCTGATCAACACCTACAAGGTGGCGTTGCCGCTGCACCCGGAGTACCGGACCATGCCGATGGTCTGGTACATCCCGCCGCTGTCTCCGGTCGTCGACGCCGTCAGCCGCGACGGGCACGACGGCGAAGATCTGGGCAACCTGTTCGGGGCGCTGTCCGCGTTGCGTATTCCGATGGCCTACCTCGCCGAACTGTTCACCGCCGGTGACACCGGAGTGGTCGAGGGCGTGCTGCGCCGGCTGGCGGCGATGCGCTCCTACATGCGTGACATCAGCCTGGGGCGCGAGACCCAGCCGCACATACCCGACTCGGTCGGAATGACCGAGGAACAGATGTACAACATGTACCGGCTGCTCGCGATCGCGAAATACGAAGAGCGCTATGTGATTCCCACCGCCTACAGCCAACAGGCGCACGATCTCGAACACCTGGGATGTTCGATCACCGGGGGACCTGAGGCGTACGAGGAGGATCCGTTCGTCGGTGCCGATGACGTGGCGAAGTCGTCGTTCCATCTGG
This sequence comes from Mycobacterium sp. SMC-14, assembly GCF_046250075.1. Taxonomy (NCBI): domain Bacteria; kingdom Bacillati; phylum Actinomycetota; class Actinomycetes; order Mycobacteriales; family Mycobacteriaceae; genus Mycobacterium; species Mycobacterium sp. SMC-14. The sequence continues at coordinate 1,237,092 of NZ_CP176429.1, forward strand.
TCGAAAACGGGCACGCGCAGCGGCCGCGGGGCCGGACCAACCTGCTCAACTGGGGTGGCGGCGAGCGGGCCGTGCCGGAGATGTTCCCGGAGCACCAGTGAAACGATTCATACATTCCCTGCGACGCCAGGCCGGCGGACCCGCCGACCGGGCGGTGTGGCAGGCGGCGTCTCTGCTGCTTTCCTATCCCGATGACCAACTGCCTCAGCGGCTCGACACCGTCGAGGCGCTGCTCGCCTATGCCGAGGAACCGGCAGCGAATCTGTTGCGGCGCACGGTCACCGCACTGCGTGCTGCGGACCCGATGGTGGCCGCGGTCGACTACGTCGAAACCTTCGACATGCGCCGGCGCTCGACGATGTTTCTGACCTACTGGACCGGTGGGGACACCCGCAACCGCGGGATGCAGATGCTGGCCTTTGCCACCGCCTACCGCGAGGCCGGGGCCCAGCCGCCGGTGGGCGAGGCGCCCGACCACCTGCCGGTGGTTCTGGAGTTCGCCGCGACGGTGGCTCCGCAGGCCGGCCGCCAGCTGCTGCTGGCGCACCGCGCACCGCTGGACATCCTGCACCGTGCGTTGAGCGACGCCGGGTCGCCGTATGCCTTCGCGGTGGCCGCGGTCTGCGCGACACTCCCAGCGGTAACCGATCAGGAGGTGCAACAGGTGAGTCAGCTGATGGCATCTGGGCCGCCGGCGGAAGCCGTTGGGCTGCAACCGTTCACGGCGGCAGTCCCGCTCGGGATGCCCAAGGTTCCGACCCGATGACGGACGTCACCCTCACCAGCCCCGCGGAGCTGTGGTGGGATATCGTGCCCTACTTCGTGCTGGCGATCGCGGGCGTCGCCACTTGGTGGCGGTACAAGTACGACAAGTTCGGTTGGACCACGCGCTCGTCGCAGCTGTATGAGTCCAAGCTGCTGCGGATCGGCAGCCCGATGTTCCACTTCGGCAGCTTCGTGGTGATCGCAGGACACATCATGGGACTGGTCGTCCCGGAGTCGTGGACCGAAGCGCTGGGGATGAGCGACCGGCTCTATCACCTGCAGGCGCTGATCCTGGGTCTGCCCGCCGGCATCGCCACCCTGATCGGTGTCGGGCTGCTGATCTACCGGCGCCGCACCGAGCGCTCGGTGTTCAAGGCCACCAGCGTCAGCGACAAGCTGATGTACGCGGTGCTGGTGTGTGCGCTGGTGGTCGGGATGAGCTGCACCCTGATGGGCACCACCGCCTACGGCGAGGCGCACGACTACCGGCAGACGGTCTCGGTCTGGTTCCGGTCGATCTTCACGCTCGATCCACGGGGCGATTTGATGCTGCAAGCGCCGCTGTATTTCCAGGTTCACGTCATGATTGCGTTGACTTTGTTCGCGCTGTGGCCGTTCACTCGTCTGGTGCACGCTTTCAGCGCGCCGATCGGGTATCTGTTTCGGCCGTACATCGTCTACCGCAGCCGCGACGTCGCAAGGAGGAATCAGCCGATGGGTTCACGACCGCAACGGAGGGGCTGGTGAGAATCCGCGCGGCGCTGCTCGGCGCGCTTGGCTGTGTCTGCTTCGCCGCGCCCGCTCATGCCGATCCCTCGGAAACCGACACCAATTTCCTGGTGTCGTTGCGGGCGGCGGGCATCACCTACAACAACGCCGACCAGGCCATCATCACCGCGAAAATGGTGTGCGGGTTCATCGCCGAGGGCCAACCCAGCCCGCAGGTACTCGAGGGCCTCAAGGCCCGCAATCCGGGCCTGACGACCGAGCACGGAACCCAGTTCGTGGGGATCGCCGCCCAGGTGTACTGCCCCGACCAGCTGGTGCGCAACGGCACCTAGGAGCAACCATGCAGGTCGTGATTCCCGAGTGGATGAAGCCGATCTATGACAACTTTCACTACGCGCCGGCCGTCATCGTCGGAGATCAGCTGCGCTGCTCGGGCATGATCGGCATCCGGCCCGACCTGTCCGTGCCGGCAGACCCGACGGAGCAGATCACCCTGGCCTTCGAAAATCTGCGCGGCCTGCTCGGCGAGGTGGGGCTCACCTTCGCCGATGTCACGGAGATGACCACCTACCACGTCGGTCTGAGCGCTCAGATCGACAACTTCGTGGCGGTCAAGGACACCTTTGTGGCCGCGCCGTACCCCGCGTGGACAGCCGTCGGGATCTCCGAACTGGCCATCCCGGGGGCGGTGGTTGAAATCCGGATCACCGCACAGCTGAGCTGAGCTGCGCGCGACGGCGGGGGTCGGCATAAAGTTACAGACGTGCCACTGCCTGACGAGGTCTATTCCCGGCTGCTTGCTTTCCGCACGCGGCTGAGGCGCTTTGAGCGGTGGAGTGCCGACCAGGCGCAAGCGGCCGGACTCACCCCTGCACAGCACCAGTTGTTGTTGGCGATCCGGGGTCACGGTGACTCGCGGGGGCCGACGGTCGGCGACATCGCGGAATACCTGCTGCTGCGCCATCACAGTGCCGGAGAGCTGATTCAGCGGGCCGAAGCCGCCGGTCTGGTCACTCGGGTCCGCGACAGCGGCGACCAGCGGGTGATCCGGCTGCAGCTCACCGAAACGGCGGCGCAGTGTCTGCAATCGCTGACCGAACTGCACGTCAAGGAGCTCGAGAGGTTCTCCGCGGAGTCCCCCCTCGGGCTGTGACATGGCTTTCATGTTTTCGCGATTGACAGGGTGCGCTGGCAGAATCGCCCGGTGAACTTTCGTAACGTCGCCATCGTCGCGCACGTAGACCACGGCAAGACGACTCTGGTCGACGCCATGCTCCGCCAGTCCGGCGCCCTCTCGCACCGCGGTGATGACGACAAAGAGCGCATCATGGACTCCGGTGACCTGGAGCGGGAAAAGGGCATCACGATCCTGGCCAAGAACACGGCCGTGCATCGCCACAACCCTGACGGCACCGTCACCGTCATCAACGTGATCGACACCCCGGGTCACGCCGACTTCGGCGGCGAGGTGGAGCGCGGGCTGTCGATGGTCGACGGCGTGGTTCTGCTGGTCGACGCATCCGAGGGGCCGCTGCCGCAGACCCGTTTCGTGCTGCGCAAGGCGCTGGCCGCTCATCTGCCGGTGATCCTGGTGGTCAACAAGACCGACCGGCCCGACGCCCGCATTGCCGAGGTGGTCGACGCCAGCCACGACCTGCTGCTTGACGTGGCCAGCGATCTCGACGACGAGGCGCAGGCCGCCGCGGAACACGCCCTCGGTCTGCCGACGCTGTACGCATCCGGCCGGGCCGGGGTGGCGAGCACCACCGCGCCCGCCGACGGCCAGATTCCGGACTTGGACAACCCCGAAGCCAACCTGGACCCGCTGTTCGACGTGCTGCTCAAGCACGTCCCGCCGCCGTCGGGCGACCCGGAAGCACCGCTGCAGGCGCTGGTCACCAACCTCGACGCCTCGCCCTTCCTGGGCCGGCTCGCCCTGATCCGGGTCTACAACGGCCGCATCCGCAAGGGCCAGCAGGTCGCCTGGATGCGTGAGGTCGACGGCGAGCCGGTGACCACCACCGTGAAGATCACCGAGCTGCTGGTCACCGAGGGGGTCGAACGCACCCCGACGGAGGAAGCGGCGGCTGGGGATATCGTGGCGGTCGCCGGGATCGGCGACATCATGATCGGTGACACCCTGGCCGATCTGGCCGTTCCGGTCGCGCTGCCGCGCATCACCGTCGACGAACCGGCGATCTCGGTAACGATCGGCACCAACTCCTCGCCACTGGCGGGCAAGGTCTCCGGCCACAAGTTGACCGCGCGGATGGTCAAGTCGCGTCTGGACACCGAGCTGATCGGCAACGTGTCGATCCGGGTGGTCGACATCGGCCGTCCGGACGCCTGGGAGGTGCAGGGCCGTGGCGAGCTGGCGCTGGCCATCCTCGTCGAGCAGATGCGCCGGGAGGGCTTCGAGCTGACCGTCGGCAAGCCGCAGGTGGTGACGCGCAAGGTCGACGGCAAGGTGCACGAGCCGTTCGAGCACCTCACCGTCGACTGCCCTGAGGAGTACGTCGGCGCCATCACCCAGCTGGCGGCGGCACGCAAGGGCCGGATGACCGAGATGGCCAACCACACCACCGGGTGGGTGCGGATGGAGTTCATCATCCCCAGCCGCGGTCTGATCGGGTGGCGCACCGACTTTCTCACCGAAACCCGCGGCACCGGTATCGCCAATGCGGTGTTCGAGGGCTACCAGCCGTGGGCCGGCGAGATCCGCGCCCGGCACACCGGGTCGCTGGTGAGCGACCGGGCCGGGTCCATCACACCGTTCGCGCTGATCCAGTTGGCCGACCGTGGGCAGTTCTTCGTCGAGCCGGGTCAGGACACGTACCAGGGCATGGTGGTGGGGATCAATCCTCGAGCCGAGGACCTCGACATCAATGTCACCAAGGAGAAGAAGCTGACCAACATGCGGTCGTCGACGGCCGACGTGATGGAGACCCTGGCCCGTCCGATCGAGCTCGATCTGGAGCAGGCGATGGAGTTCTGCGCGGCAGACGAGTGCGTCGAGGTCACCCCCGAGGTGGTCCGGGTCCGCAAGGTCGAACTGGACTCGACGCTGCGGGCACGCAGCCGCTCCCGGGCCAAGAACCTCTAGGTTTGGGCGCGGTTTTGCGCGCTGCTCGACGGTCTTCGCGTCAGAATCGCCGCCCGGATACCCTGGTGGCCGTGCCGAAACCAGCCCGCCGCGTCCATGTCACGGTGGGGGCACTGGTTTCGGCGACGATGCTGGTACTGACGCAGGCGACCTCGGCGTGCACGGTGAATCCGCCGCCGGCGCCGCAGAGTACGGAGACGCCGAAGAGTTCGGCGCCGCCGCCCCAGCGGATCAGCCAGATCATTATGGGCATAGATTCCATCGGCGCCGGCTTCAACCCCCACCTGCGCTCGGACCTGTCGCCAGTCACCGCGGCGATCAGCGCGCTGGTGCTGCCCAGCGCGTTTCGGCCGATCCCAGACTCCAGCACGCCCACCGGGTCGCGGTGGGAGATGGACCCGACCCTGCTGGTGTCGGCCAAGGTGACCGCCGAAGCGCCGTTCACGGTGACCTACCGGATCCGCCCCGAGGCGTCCTGGACCGACAACGCGCCGATCGCCGCCGACGATTTCTGGTACCTGTGGCAGCAGATGGTCAGCCAGCCCGGCGTCGTCGATCCGGCGGGATATGACCTGATCACCGGGGTGCACTCCGTCGAAGGCGGCAAGCAGGTGGTGGTCACCTTCGCCAAGCCGTATCCGGCTTGGCGGGAGCTGTTCAACAACATCGTTCCGGCGCACATCGTCAAGGACGTGCCCGGTGGTTTCCCGGCGGGCCTGGCTCGGGCGCTGCCGGTCACCGGTGGCCAATTCCGGGTGGAGAACATCGACCCGCAGCGCGACGCGATCCTGCTCGCCCGCAACGACCGCTACTGGGGCCCGCCGGCAAAGCCGGATCTGGTCCTGTTCCGCCGCGCCGGCTCAGCGGCGGCGCTGGCGGACTCCATCCGCAACGGTGATACCCAGGTGGCTCAGGTGCACGGCGGCTCGGCGGCGTTCGCTCAGCTGTCGGTGATCCCCGGCGTGCAGACCACTCGGGTGGTCACGCCGCGAATCATGCAACTCGCGCTGCGGGCTGCGGACCCCAAGTTGGCCGATGTGCGCGTCCGCCGGGCCATTCTGGGACTGCTCGACGTCGGCCTGCTGGCCACGGTGGGGGCCGGCAGCGACAACACCGTCACCTTGGATCAGGCCCAGATCCGGACGCCCAGCGATCCCGGCTACGTGCCAACCGCACCGCCGGCGATGTCCGAATCGGCGGCGCTGGCACTGCTGCTGGCGGCCGGCTACCGGGTCGAGAAGGATGCGCCTCCGTCCGCATTGGTCCCACCTGCCGGCTCCGCCACCGGTGTGCCGCATCCGCCGGAGATCACCCGGGGGCGGATCAGCAAGGGTGGGGAACAGCTGTCGCTGGTCATCGGGGTGGCGGCCAACGACCCGACCTCCCTGGCGGTGGCCAACACCGCCGCGGACCAGCTGCGCAACGTCGGCATCGCCGCCACCGTGCTTGCACTGGACCCGGTGAAGCTCTACCGGGAGGCGCTGGTCACCCAGCAGGTCGATGCAATCGTCGGCTGGCAGCAGGCCGGCGGGGATCTCGCGACGCTGCTGGCGTCGCGCTACGGCTGCGGGGCACTGGCCCCCACGACCGTGCCTACCTCGGGCAGCCCGGTGCCGACGCCCTCGACGACTCCGGCCCCGCAGTCCCCAGCGCCGGCACCGGCCAAGCCGACTTCGAAGGTTCCACCGCGCTCCGCCGCGCCAGGGGCGCTGGTACAGGCTCCGTCGAACATCACTGGTGTCTGCGACCATGCCATCCAGGCCGAGATCGACGCGGCCCTCGAGGGCAGTAAATCCATCGGCGACGTGATCGCCTCCGTCGAACCACGGCTGTGGAATATGGCGACGGTGCTGCCGATCCTGCAGGACACCACGATCGTGGCCGTGGGCCCCAGCGTGGCCAATGTCAGCCTGACCGGGGCTGTCCCGGTGGGCATCGTGGGCGGGGCCGGAACCTGGCTCAAGCTGCCCTAACGGTGCGACGCAGACGCTAGGCTTGCCCAGGCCGGCGGCGACGGGGGAGAAATCAGGTGGCCGCCAGCTGGAATCGGCGTTAACGAAGTCTTGCGCACAGGCAATTCTTGGATAAGATTAAGCAAACCTGCGCGGGACTCGTCGGAGGGGGATTAGTCCATGGAATACCTCGCTCACCGCTGCGGCACGGTGGCTGCCGCAGCCCTGGGTGTCGGCGGCTTGGTCGCGGTACTGACGTCGATGACCCCGGCCATGCCCGATGTACAGATTCGTGACATCGACCTGGCCGCGGCGAACGTCGACGTGAGCCCGGGCCTCGACGTCATCGAAAATCACGTCCGCCCGGACTTCGTCGGCAATGGTGGTGCCGACGCCCAGGAGATCAACCTGGGTTCTCTGCTCTTCGGGAGCGGCGACGATGCCTTCGGCGTCGGCTCGACGTTCAGCGCGGGCGAGGTGGACGAGACCGTCTTGAACGAGCTGACCGGGGGCAGCTTCGACCCGCAGAACCTGCCGATCGGGGTGCCTTTCACGCCGGATCTGGGTGGGTTGGAGGTCCCGGGCGCCGGAGCGTTCAGCGGCGGAACCAGTCAGGCTGCCAACATCGCCGCGGCCGACGCAGCAGCCGGCTTCAGCCTCATGCTGCAGGCGATCCCGGACGCGAGGGAGGCCATGAACGCCGCCATCGTCGCGATGCAGGCGGATTTCAACAATGCCCTTGTCGAAGCACAGCAGGCCGCCGCCGAGCGCCTGGCCGGCGACAATCCCGAGTTGAACGACGTCGTGAACTGGATCTTCAGCCTCAACAACACGGTGCTGGCGCAGAACGAGGCCGCGTTCAACAACATGTTGGGCATCAGCTTCGACACCCACGACAGCCTGCTCGGGCACTTCGACCCGGCGATCCTCGACACCGACTGGACCACCATGCTCGGGTTCAGTCCAGACGCGTTCAACGACATCGTCAACATGATTCAGGGCGATAACCTTGCTCTGCTTTTGGACGGCATCGACTGGGATGGGTTCTTCGCCGGCCTGTTCTGATCGACGCGAGGTTCGCCGGTCTGTTCACCGCTGTGGCGGTAGGGTTTTGGCGTGTCGGATCCGATTCCACGGTTGCTGTTCGTGCATGCCCACCCCGATGACGAGACCCTGACGACCGGGGCGACGATCGCCCACTACGCCGCCCGCGGCGCCCAGGTGCAAGTGGTGACCTGCACGCTGGGGGAGGAGGGTGAGGTCATCGGCGACCGTTGGGCGCACCTGGCGGTGGCGGGGGCCGACCAACTGGGTGGCTACCGGATCGGTGAGCTGACTGCCGCGCTGCGGGCGCTGGGCGTGGGCGCGCCGCAGTTTCTCGGCGGCGCCGGCCGCTGGCGTGACTCGGGGATGACCGGCACCCCGGCGCGCCGACAGCAGCGGTTCATCGACGCCGACGACGCCGAGACCGTCGGGGCGCTGGCGGACATCATCCGGAAGCTGCGCCCGCACGTGGTTGTCAGCTACGACCCGAACGGTGGGTACGGACACCCCGACCACATACACGCCCATCACGTGACCACCGCGGCGCTGGCCGCCGCGGCACAGGATGCCGATGGCGGCTCCGAACCGGGATGGGTCACGCCGAAGTTCTACTGGACGGTGACCGCAGGCAGCGCCCGGCGAACCGCCCTGGCGGAGCTGCAGGACGCCGATCGGCTGCCGCATTGGACAGTGGCGGCCGACGCGTCGGACGAGCAGGTAGTCGGGGACTTCCCCGACGACCGGATCGATGCGGTGATCGAGGCCGCCCAGGCTCGCGCCGCCAAGGTGGCAGCCATGACCGCCCACGCCACCCAGGTCACCGTCGGGCCGACCGGACGGGCGTTCGCGCTGTCGAACAACGCGGTCCAGCCGATCGTGGACGCCGAGCATTACGTTCTGGTCGCCGGTGACGCCGGTCCGCGTGACGCCCGAGGATGGGAAACTGATCTCCTGGCCGGACTTGAGCTCGGTGACGACGGCCACAAGGTAGGCTCCTGCTGAGCAGTTTCTGTAGAGGCACGGACTTAGGTGGTTTAGGCATGGATCCCGATCTGGACCCGAACTTGGAACACTGGCAGTGGTGGCTCGACAGTTACCAGTGGATGGTCGGTTCGTTGGTCAGTCAGCTGGAGAGCATCCCCACTTGAGCCCCGTCGCGTCGCTCATCGAGCCCGCGATGCCCACTGAAACGCCGGCATTCAACTTCATCGTGTTGGCGCTGCTCGCCCTTGACGGCGCGCTCTGCGCCGTGGCCACCGCGCTACTGTTGCCCGCGCACCTCGGCGCCGTGCCCTTCCCGCTCAGTGCCCTGATCGGGGGCCTGGTCAACGCCGGCCTGGTCTGGGTGGCGCTGCGCTGCGCGTCGTCGCTGCGGTTGGCGGCGCTGCCGCTGTGGGCCTGGTTGCTGACGATCGCGCTGATGACCTTCGGCGGTCCGGGGGACGACCTGATCTTCGCCGACCGCGGCGTGATGGCCTACGGCGTGCTGTTGATGATCGTGCTGGGCAGCGCGCCGCCCGGGTGGGTGCTGTGGCGGCGCCGTCAGGCGCTGGCCGCGGCCTCGACGGCCAGGCAGGCCTGACGGGCCGACGGGCGCGGGGTGCGCGCCGGGCTACCTGAAAGGCCCGATTGGCGCGGCGGCTACTGTGGCGCTTATGGCATGCGCGAGATTCCGGATGCGGGTGACGCGCGGATGACGAACTCGTCGGCACTGCGCCGCGTACTGCGACGGGCCCGCGACGGCGTGCTCCTCAATCCCGAGGAAACCGCCATCGCGATGACCGCGCGCGGCAGCGACCTGGCCGACCTGTGCGCGAGCGCCGCCCGGGTCCGCGACGCCGGACTGGTGTCGGGCGGCCGGCGCGGGCCGGGCGGACGACTGCCGGTCAGTTACTCGCGCAAGGTCTTCATCCCGGTCACCCACCTGTGCCGCGACACCTGCCACTACTGCACCTTCGTCACCGTGCCCGGTGTGCTGCGAGCCCAGGGCAAGCAGATGTACCTGGGGCCCGACGAGATCCTCGACATCGCTCGCCGCGGTGCCGAGTTGGGTTGCAAAGAGGCGCTGTTCACACTGGGGGACCGGCCCGAGGACCGTTGGCCCGAGGCGCGCCAGTGGCTCGACGAGCGCGGTTATGACAGCACGCTGGCCTATGTACGGGCGATGGCCATCCGGGTGCTGGAGGAGACCGGCCTGCTGCCGCACCTCAACCCCGGAGTGATGAGCTGGTCGGAGATGTCACGGCTCAAGCCGGTGGCGCCGTCGATGGGCATGATGCTCGAGACCACGTCCCGGCGGCTGTTCGAGACCAAAGGCCTCGCGCACTACGGCAGCCCGGACAAGGACCCGGTGGTGCGCCTGCGGACGCTGGCCGACGCGGGCCGACTCTCGATCCCGTTCACCACCGGCCTGTTGGTCGGCATCGGCGAGACGCTGGCCGAGCGTGCCGACACCTTGCACGCGATCCGTAAGGTGCACAAGGAGTTCGGGCACATTCAAGAAGTCATCGTGCAGAATTTCCGGGCCAAGGAGCACACCGCGATGGCGGCGGTGCCGGACACGGGTTTCGAGGATTTCCTGGCCACGGTAGCGGCGACCCGGCTGGTGCTGGGCCCCAAGATGCGGGTGCAGGCACCGCCCAACCTGGTGTCGGCGCAGGAATGCCTGGCGCTGGTCGGTGCCGGGGTCGACGACTGGGGCGGGGTGTCGCCGCTGACGCCCGACCATGTCAACCCGGAGCGGCCCTGGCCGGCACTGGACGACCTGGCCGCGATCACCGAGCAGGCCGGCTACGACCTGGTGCAGCGGCTTACCGCCCAGCCGGACTACGTGCTCGCCGGTGCGGCGTGGATCGACCCGCGGGTGCGCCCGCACGTCGCGGCGCTGGCCGACCCGGACACCGGCTGGGCCCGCGACGTCAATCCGGTCGGGCTGGCATGGCAGGAGCCCGACGAGGTGCAGTCCGCCGGCCGGGTGGACCTGCACACCGCGATCGACGTCGACGGTCGGGCCACCGAGACGCGCAGCGACCTGGGCAGCGCCTTCGGAGACTGGGAGTCGATTCGCGAACAGATCCACGACCTGGCCGCCCGTGCGCCGGAACGTGTGGACACCGATGTGCTGGCGGCGCTGCGTTCCGCCGAACGCGACCCAGCCGGCTGCACCGACGCCGAGTACCTGGCGCTGGCCACCGCTGACGGCCCCGCGATGGATGCTGTTGCCGCACTGGCCGACTCGCTGCGCCGCGACGTCGTCGGCGACGACGTGACCTACGTGGTCAACCGCAACATCAACTTCACCAACATCTGCTACGTCGGTTGCCGGTTCTGTGCGTTCGCGCAGCGCAAGGGGGACGCGGACGCCTTTTCGCTGTCGAATGCCGAGGTCGGCGAACGCGCCTACGAGGCGCACCTGGCGGGCGCCACCGAGGTCTGTATGCAGGGCGGGATCGATCCGGAGCTGCCGGTCACCGGTTACGCCGATCTGGTCCGCGCGGTCAAGGCGCGGGTGCCGTCGATGCACGTGCACGCGTTCTCGCCGATGGAGATCACCAACGGGGTGTCCAAGAGCGGCTTGAGCATTCGCGAGTGGCTGATCAGCCTGCGCGAGGCCGGCCTGGGCAGCATCCCGGGCACCGCCGCCGAAATCCTCGACGACGAGATCCGTTGGGTGCTCACCAAAGGCAAGTTGCCGACCTCGATGTGGGTTGAGGTGGTCAGCACCGCGCACGAGGTGGGACTGCGGTCCAGCTCGACCATGATGTACGGCCACATCGATTCCCCGCGACACTGGATTGGGCACATGCGGGTGCTGCGCGACATCCAGGACCGCACCGGTGGTTTCACCGAGTTCGTGCCGTTGCCGTTCGTGCATCAGAGCTCACCGCTGTACCTGGCCGGCGGCGCGCGGCCCGGCCCGAGCCACCGCGACAACCGTGCCGTGCACGCATTGGCGCGCATCATGCTGCACGGCCGCATCCCCAACATCCAGACCAGCTGGGTCAAGTTGGGGGTGGAGCGCACCCAGGTGATGCTCAACGGCGGAGCCAACGACCTGGGCGGCACCCTGATGGAGGAGACCATCTCGCGGATGGCCGGCTCGGAGCACGGATCGGCCAAGACGATCGCGGAGCTGACGTCGATCGCCGAGGGCATCGGCCGCCCGGCCCGCCAGCGCTCCACCGACTACGCGCCGCTGCCGGCCTGAACTTCCTGCGATTTCGGCGCGTTTTCTCCCGCTGAGCGGGCATTATCGCGCCGAAATCGCCTTAGAGCCGGGCGGCCAGCTCGGTGCCCTGCTTGATGGCCCGCTTGGCATCGAGCTCGGACGCCAGTGCGGCCCCGCCGATGATGTGCGGTGTCACCCCGCGGGTGCGCAATCCGTCCTCGAGGTCGCGCACCGACTCCTGGCCGGCGCAGATCACCACGTTGTCCACGGCCAACAACTGCGGGCGCGACTTGCTGGGGCCGTAGCTGATGTGCAGCCCGTCGTCGTCGATACGGTCGTAGTTCACCCCGGAGAGCTGCTGGACATTCTTGGCTTTCAAGGATGCCCGGTGTACCCAGCCGCTGGTCTTGCCCAACTTGCGGCCTTGGGCACCTTCGGTGCGGGCCAACAGATAGACCTGGCGGGCCGGCGGCGCCGGGTCCGGCGGAATCAGCGCGCCCCTGGCCTCCCAGGGATCGGCGGCGCCCCACTCGGCCTTCCACTCTTTGAGGTGCAGCGTCGGTGAGGAGTCGGGTGAATCCAGGACCAGGAACTCGCTGACGTCGAACCCGATCCCGCCGGCACCCACCACCGCCACCGAGGAGCCCACCGGGCGGCCCGCGATCGCCTCGGCATACGACATCACCATCGGATGCTCGATGCCCGGGATCCGCGGGATCCGCGGTGTGACCCCGGTGGCCAGCACCACCTCGTCGAAGCCGGTCAACTCGTCGACGTGGGCGCGGCTGCCCAGACGCACCGTTACGGCGTACTTGTCCAGCATGGTGGTGAAGTAGCGGATCGTCGCGGCGAACTCCTCTTTGCCGGGAATCCTCTTGGCCAAGTCGAATTGGCCCCCGATGAACTCGTTCGCCTCGAACAGCGTCACGTCGTGGCCGCGTTCGGCGGCCGACACCGCCGCGGACAACCCGGCGGGCCCGGCGCCCACCACCGCGATGCGCCGGCGCTGCCGCGTCGGGCCCAGCACCAGCGTGGTCTCGTGACCGGCCCGCGGGTTGACCAGGCAGGAGACCTTCTTGTGCACGAAGGCGTGATCCAGGCAGGCCTGATTGCAGGCGATGCAGGTATTGATCTCCTCGGCCCGGCCGTCGGCGGCCTTGCGCATCCAGTCCGGATCGGCCAGCATCGGGCGGGCCATCGAGATCAGGCGCACCGACGTCTCGGCGAGGGCCTGTTCGGCGGCCTGCGGCATGTTGATCCGGTTGGACGCCACCACCGGGATCGTGAGGTGGTCGGCGACCGCGCTGCTGATGTCGACGAACGCGTTGCCCGGGACCGAGGTCACGATGGTCGGCACCCGCGCTTCGTGCCAGCCGAAGCCGGAGTTGATCATGGTGGCGCCGGCCGCCTCGACTTCGGTTGCCAGCGCGAGGATCTCCTCCCAGCTCTGCCCATCATCGACGTAGTCGGCCATCGACATCCGATAGCAGATGATGAAGTCGTCGCCGACCGCCGCGCGGGTGCGAGCGACGATCTGCACCGGGAAGCGGCGCCGGTTGGCGGCCGTGCCGCCGTAGCGGTCGGTGCGCCGGTTGGTGCGCGGTGCTAGGAACTGGTTGAGCAGGTAGCCCTCGCTGCCCATGATCTCCACGCCGTCGTAGCCGGCCTCGCGGGCCAGTTCGGCGGCTCGGGCGAAGTCGGCGATCGTCGACTCGACCCCGCGCGTGGACAACGCCCGTGGCCGGAAGGGATTGATCGGTGCCTTGATGCTCGACGCGCTGACCGAAAACGGATGGTAGGCATAGCGTCCGGCGTGCAGTAGCTGCAGCGCGATCTTGCCGCCGGCATCGTGCACGGCATCGGTGATGCGCCGATGCCGTCGCGCGTCGGCGCGGGTGGTCATGGCCGAGGCGAACGGCAGCAGCCAGCCCGACCGGTTCGGGGCGTAGCCACCGGTGATGATCAGCCCGACGCCGCCACGGGCACGCGCCGCGAAGTACTCGGCCAGCTTGGCGGTGTCGCCGGCGCGGTCTTCCAGACCGGTGTGCATGGAACCCATCACCACCCGGTTGGGCAGGGTCGTGAAACCCAGGTCCAGCGGGGACATCAAGATCGGGTACGGATTGGTGGATTCTGTGGTCACAGGGCCCCCTTCACCTCAGTGCCTGTTCGACTTCGTCGAGCCAGTCGATCGCGCTTTCCTCCGCGCGAATACCGCCGCGCAACACCAGGTACTGATGGAGCGCGGCGCCGGTCAGCGAGCGCGGATCCGGGAATTGCTTCTTCTCCAATGCGCGGTAGACGTCCAAGCGCTCGCCGCGTTCGGCGCGCAGGGCAAGCGCCTGCTCGCGCACCGTGGCACGGTCGCTGTGGCCGGCGCCGCGGATCTTGACGGCCAGTTCGCGCAGCCGGTTGTCCACCACCGAGCTTCCGCGCCCGGCCAGCGGGGCCGCTATCCAGCGGGCCAGCTCCGCGCGGCCGGCCTCGGCGACGGTGTAGACCTTCTTGTCCGGGCGGCCCTGCTGGGCCACCTCGGTGGCCTGCACCCAGCCGTCGGCCTCCATGGTGCGCAGCGTCCGGTAGATCTGCTGGTGAGTGGCGCTCCAGAAATAGCCGATCGAGCGGTCGAAGCGGTGCGCGAGCTCATAGCCCGAACCCGACTGCTCGCTCAGCGACACCAGGATCGCGTGGGGAAGTGCCACGCGGGGAAGCATAGGCAGCCGCACGCAACCTATGCAACTAGTTGCACAGCAACTGAGTGCATAGCGCGGCGGAGCCGGGTGCTGGGGGTCGCCGCTATAGCTGAGTGGGCCGTGGTGGTCGCGGCGCGGTAGCGGCCTCTACTATCAGGACCGATGAATCCGCCCTGCGTCGCCGCAGCCCCGTGAGTCCCGTGCGCGGCGGCAGATCGGCCGCACTGCCGACATTTCCGTGGGACACCCTGGCCGAGGTGACGGCGCTGGCCAAGGCGCACCCCGACGGCATCGTGGACCTGTCCGTCGGCACCCCGGTCGACCCGGTCGCCCCGGTGATCCGCGAGGCACTGGCCGCGGCCTCGTCCGCGCCGGGTTACCCCACCACCGCCGGCACTGCGGCGCTGCGCGCCTCGGCGGTCGCCGCGCTGGAACGGCGCTATGGGATCACCGCCCTGGCGGAGTCGGCGATTCTGCCTGTCATCGGCACCAAGGAACTCATCGCCTGGCTGCCGAGCCTGCTCGGCCTGGGCGACCAGGACGTGGTCGTGGTCCCGGAACTGGCCTATCCGACCTACGAGGTGGGCGCCCGGCTGGCCGGGGCTCCATGGGCGCGCAGCGATGCTCCGCAGCTTCTCGATGGCCCGCCGCCGGCCCTGGTGTACCTGAATTCGCCGAGCAACCCGACCGGGGCGATCGCGACCGCCGACCAGCTGCGCGCCGTCGTGGGCTGGGCCCGCGAGCACGACGTGCTGCTGGTCTCCGACGAGTGCTATCTGGGCCTGGGCTGGGACGCCGAGCCCCGCTCAGTGCTGCACCCGGCGGTCTGCGACGGCGACCACCGCGGCCTACTGGCGGTGCATTCGCTGTCGAAAACGTCCTCGCTGGCCGGGTATCGGGCCGGTTTCGTCGCCGGGGACGCGGCGGTGGTGGCAGAACTGCTCGCGGTACGCAAACACGCCGGGATGATGGTGCCCACCCCGATCCAGGCGGCCATGGTCGCCGCCCTTGACGACGACGCCCACGAGCAGCAGCAGCGTGAGCGCTATGCCCGTCGCCGCGCAACGCTGCTGCCCGCGATGCAGGCGGCCGGGTTCACCATCGAGTTGTCCCAGGGCGGGCTCTACTTGTGGGCCACCCGCGGCGAGGCGTGCCAGAACACCGTCGAATGGCTGGCCCGGCGCGGCATCCTGGTGGCGCCCGGCGAGTTCTACGGACCGGCCGGTGCGCACCACGTGCGGGTGGCGCTCACCGCCACCGACGAGCGGATTGCCGCAGCGGCCACCCGGCTGGGTTAGCCGCCGGGCGTATCGCATTCGCCGGTGAGAATCCGCTCGATGGCGTCGTGCTCCGCCTGGGTCACCCACAGGCCGTAGCCCGACTTCACCGAGACGATCCGCGAGACGTAGGCGCAGCGGTAGGACTTGTTGGGCGGGAGCCAGGTGGCCGCGTCGCCGTCGCCCTTCTGCTCGTTGATCGGCCCGCTGGTGGCCTGCAGGTTCAGCGGGTCGTTGGCGAAGTTGCGGCGGGTGAGCTCATCCCACTGCTGGGCGCCCTTCTGCCAGGCATCCGACAACGCGACGACATGATCGATCTGCACCGCCTGAGAAGTACCCCGTCCGCGCTGGAAGGCGATGGCGACATCGGTGTAGGGATCGTTCAAGACACCGGATGCCACCACGCAATCGGTGGTGCCCGGCTTGATTGCGATGTCCACCAGGTCGCGGCGCAGGATGTCATTGCGGGTGTCGCAGCCGTTGTGCCCGCCGGGCACCGTCACGTCATCGGTCCAGGCCTCGCCGAACAGTGCGCGCGAGTAGCCGGTCTTGGGGGCGCGGCCCTTGATCGGCAGCGCCTCGAGCATGGCCAACGCGGCCGGACCGTCGGCGGCACCCACCGGAACCGGGTCGGCTGCGGCCGGTACAACGCTCAGCAGGGCCGCGGTGAGCGCGGCAAAACACGCCGGCCACCTGCGTCGCTGGTCGACCACGGCACCTCCACTCCCGCACTCCCGGTGGAACAGTCGCGGACGCTACCAGCGTGCCCCGACACCGATCGATGCGCGCTGTTCGCCGCGCGCCATAGGCTGAGCGGATGCGCATCCATCCCGAGGTCGCCGATGCGTTGACCGCCGGCCGGGCCGTGGTGGCGCTGGAGAGCACGATCATCAGCCACGGTCTGCCTCGTCCGGACAATCTGCGCATCGCCCGCGCCATCGAGCACGCCGTGCGCTCGGCGGGCGCGGTACCGGCCACCATCGCCATCCTCGACGGCCAGCCGCACATCGGTCTCGACGATGACGCGCTGCACCGTATCGCCACCGGTGGGACGGCGATCAAAGTCAGTGTCCGGGAGATCGCGATGCTGGCCGCGGTGGGCGGCGACGGTGCGACCACGGTTGCCTCGACCGCGCACCTGGCGGCGGCGGCCGGTATCACGGTGTTCGCCACCGGCGGGTTGGGCGGTGTGCATCGCGGCGCGCGGGACAGCTACGACGAGTCCGCGGACCTGACCACGCTGTCGCGCACCCCCGTGCTGGTGGTGTGTTCGGGCGTGAAGTCGATTCTGGACATCGGCGCCACGCTGGAGCGGTTGGAGACGCTGTCGGTCGGGGTGATCGGCTACCGCACCGACCGCTTCCCGGCGTTCTACCTCGCCGACTCCGGCTACCCGCTCGACTGGTGGGTGCAGACGCCGAGACAGGCTGCCGCGGTGCTGCGGGCCCGCGACCGGCTGGGCACCGACGGCTACGGTTTGGTGCTGGCCAACCCGATCCCCGCCGATGCCGAGCTGGACCGTGAGCTGCATGACCGGGTGCTGGCCGACGGGCTGGCCGCCGCCGGAGCCGCGGACGTACACGGCAAGGACGTCACCCCGTTCTTGCTCGACTACTTCCACCGCGAGACCCGCGGCGCATCGGTGTCCGCCAACGTCGCCCTGGTGCTGGCCAATGCGCGGCTGGCCGCCGAGATCGCCGTGGCCTACGCCGCCGGGTGACCGAGCGCGGCAGCGCATCTGGGCGCATCCTGGGTTATGGACGCCATCACCGAAGTGCCGGTTCCGGTCAACGAGCCGGTCCATGACTACGCCCCGGACTCGGCGGAGCGCACCCGGCTGCGCGCCGTACTGGCTGTGCTCGCCGACCAACCACGCGACCTGCCGCACGTCATCGCCGGCCGGCATCGGATGGGCGACCACCCACGCCGACGCCACCGCCGCGGTCGAAGCCGCCGGCGAGCGCATCGACATCGTCGCGCCGCACCGGCACGCCGCCGCGGCCAAGAACGACTGGGCGGCAACCCCGTTCGATGAGCGCGCGGCCATCTTCCTGCGAGCCGCCGACCTGCTGGCCGGCCCGTGGCGGGAGACCATCGCCGCCGCGGGCATGCTCGGTTCAGTCCAAGACCGTCTATCAGGCCGAGATCGACGCACCGTGCGAACTCATCGACTTCTGGCGGTTCAACGTCGCGTTCGCCCGTCAGATCCTGACGCAGCAACCCATCAGCAGCCCGGGAGTGTGGAACCGCACCGATTACCGGCCGCTGGACGGGTTCGTCTACGCCATCACCCCGTTCAACTTCTCCTCGATCGCTGGCAACCTGCCCACCGCCCCGGCGCTGATGGGCAACACGGTGATCTGGAAGCCATCCGTCACCCAGAGCCTTGCCGCGTTCCTGACCATGCAGCTGCTGGAAGAGGCCGGGCTGCCGCCGGGGGTGATCAACCTGCTCACCGGTGACGGGTACGCGGTTTCCGAGGTGGCGCTGGCGGATTCGCGGCTGGCCGGAATTCACTTCACCGGCTCGACGGAGACATTCCGCGCGCTGTGGCGTCAGGTGGGTGCCAACATCGACCGGTACGGCAACTATCCACGACTGGTGGGGGAGACCGGCGGAAAGGATTTCGTGGTGGCGCACGCCTCGGCGCGGCCGGAGGTACTGCGTACGGCGCTGATTCGCGGTGCCTTCGACTACCAAGGTCAGAAGTGCTCGGCCGCCTCGCGGGCGTACATTCCCCGCTCGCTGTGGCGGCGATTCGGCGACGACCTGCTGGCCGCCACGGCAGAGCTGCGCTACGGCGACGTCACCGACCTGACGAATTTCGGTGGCGCGCTCATCGACGGGCGGGCGTTCGCCAAGAACGTGCGCGCCATCGAGCGCGCCAAGGCCGCCGCTGGTGTCGAGGTTGCGGTCGGCGGTGACTACGACGACAGCGTGGGTTACTTTGTGCGGCCCACGGTGCTGCTCGCCGACGATCCGGCCGACGAGATGTTCAGCACGGAATACTTCGGCCCACTGCTGTCGGTGCACGTCTACCCCGACGAGCATTACGAGCAGATTCTCGACCTCATCGACACCGGATCGCGCTACGCGCTGACCGGGGCGGTCATCGCCGAGGATCGGCACGCGGTGCGTAACGCGCTGCAGCGGCTGCGGTTTGCTGCCGGGAACTTCTACGTCAACGACAAACCGACCGGTGCGGTGGTGGGGCAGCAGCCGTTTGGCGGGTCGCGCAACTCGGGAACCAACGACAAGGCGGGTTCGCCGCTGAACCTGCTGCGCTGGACATCGGCGCGAACGATCAAGGAGACCTTCCTGCCGCCCACCGAGCACGGCTACCCGCACATGGCGGCGCCGTGAACCTGATACCCTGGGGGGTATGAGCCACTACCAGGAAGTCCTCAACGAGCTGAATCCGCAGCACCGTGACCTTCGGCAGCAGATTCCGGGCGTCTACCAAGCGTTCGGCGAAATGAGCAAGGCCACGTTCGAATCCGGCGCCTTGGAGCGCAAAGTCAAAGAGCTGATGGCGATGGCGATCGGGGTGGTGCAGGGCTGCGATGGATGCATCGCCTCACACGCGCGGGCGGCGGCACGCGCCGGGGCCACCAAGCAGGAGGCCGCCGAGGCCATCGGCGTCAGCATTCTCATGCACGGCGGTCCGGCCACCATCTACGGGGCCCGTGCCTACACGGCGTTCTGCGAATTCGCCGACGCCACCGACTGACGAACCGGTGTTGAGCCGGCCGGGTTAGCGGCCGATCACCCTGGCGATGCACATCTCCGGTTCGACGAACGGTTCCAACTCCGCGCTGCCGCCGGGCGCGTTCTCGGCGTTGAGCAGCCCGCGCAGCAGGCCCCGGTGCATGGCGCAGCTGACCTCCGGGTGCGCCCGCGCCAAGTCGCGAACCGGACACGCGTGCAGCAGGATCGTGCGTCGGTTGCCATCGCCGTCTTCGGCCACGGTGAGTTCCGCGCCGAACCCCATCCGCGCGAAGATCCCCGCGATCCGGTCGGCGCACTCGTCGATGCCGGCGTCGGGGGCCGATCCGTTCGGCGTGACGGCATCCTCGGCGGAATCGTCGGAGGCCACGATCCGATCGGCCCAGCGTTGGCCCGCTCGTTCGGCACGTTCCTGGCGCTCGGCGGCGGTCTCACCGAGCTCCATCGCCAATATCTCGGCCAGGCTGCGGTAGTCCAGCCGGTCCCGGACTGCCACATAGCCGGTGCGGGGCCGCCCGACGCCGTCGCGTTTGATCCGGGTCCGGGCGACAGCCCCGTCCTCACACAAGGCATCGAGATGGAACCGCACCGTGGTGACGTGCAGGTTCATCCGCTCGGCGAGCTCGGCGGCGTCGACGGCGCCACTGGCAGCGCCCACCAACCGCAGCACTCGTTCCCGTTGCTGGTTGCGCGGCAACCGCTGACTGCGAGCGGTCCCGTGCCGCTGGCCGGACTGGTCGTGCATGGGAGTGCCTCTCCTTGAGGAGTTGCCCACAAATTTAAGGGAAGTAATTCGTTGATACCACTTGTGGCGGTCGGCCGTTGCCCGGTCGGTCGGCCGGGCCCACCCTGTGTACCGGGTAACGTCCCCCAGATGCTGCTGACCTCGCTGGCTGCCGACGGCTCGAACGCCTCGGACATCGCCGATGCGGTGCGTATCGACAACACCCTGCTGAGCCGTGCCGAGCTGAGTGCCGCTTCGGCGGCAGTGCACGAAGATCTTGCCGGTGTGCCGACGGTCGCGGTGTTGGCCACCCCAACGGCGCAGACCGTGCTGGCGGTCACCGGTTGTCTGCTCGCCGGGGTACCGGTGGTGCCGGTCCCGGCTGACGTGGGCGTCGCCGAACGCCAGCACATACTGCGCGACTCGGGTGCGGGGGCCTGGCTGGGGGAGCGACCCGACGACCTCGCCGGCCTGCCGCACTTCCCGGCGCGCGCCGGATCGTCGCACCAGGTCCCCGAAGTGGGCGAAGAAGACGACACCGCGTTGATCATCTACACCTCCGGCACCACCGGCCCGCCCAAAGGCGTACAGCTGAGCCGGCGGGCACTGGCCGCCGACCTCGACGCGCTGGCCCAGGCCTGGCAGTGGAGCCCCGATGACGTGCTGGTGCACGGCCTGCCGATGTACCACGTGCACGGTTTGGTGCTGGGTCTGTTGGGCTCGCTGCGGGTGGGCAACCGCTTCGTACACACCGGCAAGCCGACGCCAGAGGCGTACGCAGCCGCGGGCGGCACGCTGTATTTCGGGGTGCCCACCGTGTGGTCGCGGGTGGTGGCCGACGCGGGCGCCGCCGGAGCGTTGCGGCCGGCGCGGTTGTTGGTCTCGGGCAGTGCGGCGCTGCCCGTCCCGGTCTTCGACGCACTCGTCGCGCAGACCGGTCACGCCCCGATCGAGCGGTACGGCAGCACCGAATCGCTGATCACGGTGAGCACCCGCGTCGACGGTGAGCGCCGCCCGGGATGGGTGGGTCTGCCGTTGCACGGGGTACAGACCAAGCTTGTCGCTGATGACGGCGGCCCGGTGCCGCACGACGGCGCGACGATCGGGCGGCTCGCGGTGCGCGGACCAACGCTTTTCAACGGATACCTCAACCGGCCCGACGCGACCGCCGAGGCGTTCGACGCCGATGGGTGGTACCGCACCGGGGATGTGGCGGTGATCGACGGCGATGGCATGCATCGGATCGTCGGCCGTGAATCGGTGGATCTGATCAAGTCCGGTGGCTTCCGGGTTGGGGCCGGTGAGATTGAGACGGCGTTGCTGGGCCATCCCGCGGTTGCCGAAGTGGCCGTCGTCGGATTGCCCGACGAAGACCTGGGGCAGCGGATCGTCGCGTTCGTCGTTGCTTCGCCCGACAGTTCTGCGCAGCCCCGTGAATTGATCGATTATGTTGGGCAACAGCTTTCGGCTCACAAGCGGCCACGTGAGGTACGGATCGTGGATGCCCTGCCGCGCAATGCGATGGGAAAGGTACTCAAGAAGGCGTTGCTGACGTAGGCTCCGCTTTGCGCGAATCGATACCAGAAGGGTGGCCGTGTGAAGCCAAGGAACCGATTCAGTCTCGCCGCTGTTACCGTCCTCGCCTGCACGACGGTCCTGCTCGGTGGGTGCTCGGAGGTGGAGAAGGTCATCAATAAGGGCGGCGACACCACGTGCGGAGAGTTCAACGGCCACACCGACGAGAAGCAGCGCTCCGAGATCTCCAAGATGCTCAAGGACAAGAAGGGTGGCGAGCCGTCGAATCTGGAGCTGTCGGGAACGCAGGTCGCGGTCAGCGCCTACTGCAAGACGATCGGGAAAGACAGCGACAAGATCAGCAGGGCGATGCTGTAGCGCTCAGCTCATCCGCGGAGGCGGTCGCCGCAGGGGCCGGCCGGTTCCCAGCTTCGCATCGCGCACTCGACTCCGTCGTCATCGAGCGCGGACACCGGCAGGGGTAATTGATCACTCCGGCAGCGCATACCGTCGATAAGGATGGCCACATAACGGCGCCACAGCTCCGCGTCGACATGGCCGGCGAACTCGCTCACCGTGCCGGCCAGCAGCCCGAAGATCGGCATGTCGGTGTCGGACAGTTCGGGGCGCAGGCGACCGTCGCTGCGCGCTCGCTCCACGAGCCGCTTCTGAACGGGAATGAGTCGCTCCTGCGCCGCCGTCACGCGATCGCCGCCGTAGGACTTGCTGAAGGCGATCTCCCGCAATCCTCGGTCGGTCGCGGTGATCTCACACATCTGCTCGACGTACCACACGAACCCCTGCCAGGGATCTGGTTGTTGCAGAGCTGATTCCGCCAAGTCCGCCAGCTGGTTCAGGCCGTCTACGAAGATCGCCTCGAGCAGCTCCTCCTTGCTGGCGAACCTTCGGTAGACGGTGCCCACTCCCACGCCCGCATGGTGCGCGACGTCGTTGAGGTTGGGCTCCAGCCCCTTGCCCGCGAACAGGTCACGAGCTGCTTCCAGGATGCGCTTCCTGTTGCGCTCGGCGTCCTTGCGCAACGGGCGGTCCGTCGTCTCACTCACGTTCACCTGCCAAGTGTAATGGGCACAACATTAAACCGGATTGACTTAATCCACTTACTTAATTAGCTTAGCTAGCTGGAGTGGAGACGGCGGCCGGCCTGGTCAATGTCGGGGAAGGCAGACGATGAAAAGGCTGATCAGCCGGGTTTGGCTACCCGCTTTGATCGTGACGGCAGTCGCGGCAGGAGCTGTCACCGTCGCCCAGCTGCGGACCGTGTTCGGTGCGCATCCGGTTGTGGTGACCGACTTGTCCTCGGACAACGCCGAGGACTTCAACCCGAAGTTCGTGAAATACGAGATCTTCGGTTCGGGCACCACAGCCGTCATCAACTACATGGACCTCGAAGGCAAGCCGCAGCGCGTCACCGATGTGGCATTGCCGTGGACTCTGACCCTGCAGACCACCTTGCCCTCGGTGATGCCCAACATCCTGGCCCAGGGCGACGGCGACAGCATCAGCTGCCGGGTGACCGTCGACGACGAGGTCAAACAGGAAAGGACGGCTACCGGAGTGAATGCCGAAACCTTCTGCTTTGTGAAGGCCGCATGAGCGCGTCGACGGCCGGAGCGCCGACCGAACCCATTCCGGCAGCACGTCACGCCGCGCGCCCGGGACTACCCCGATTCATCCGCAAGTTCGCGGTGCCGATCATCTTGGCCTGGATCGCTTTCGTTGCCGTGCTGAACATCGTCGTGCCGCAGCTCGAGGAAGTCGGCAAGATGCGTGCGGTGTCGATGAGTCCCAACGACGCACCGTCGATGATCGCCACCAAGCGCGTCGGAAAGGTGTTCGAAGAGTACGACACTTCCAGCTCGGTGATGATCGTGCTCGAAGGCGAAGAGCCGCTGGGCGCCCAAGCACACGAGTTCTATGACCAGATGGTGCGCGATCTGCGCGCCGACACCGCCCACGTGCAGCACGTCCAAGACTTCTGGGGCGACACGCTGACGGCCAAGGGCGCCCAGAGCGCCGACGGCAAGGCCGCCTACGTTCAGGTCTACATCGCCGGCGACCAGGGCGAGACGCTGGCCAACGAGTCGGTGGACGCGGTGCGCCACATCGCGTCCGAAGGGCCCGCCCCCGCCGGCGTAAAGGCCTACGTGACGGGGCCGGCGGCAACAAGTTCCGACCAGAACCACGTCGGCGACAAGAGCATGGAAACCATCGAGATGCTCACGTTCGCCGTCATCACGGTGATGTTGTTGGGCGTCTACCGATCCATCATCACCACGCTGATCGTGCTGCTGATGGTCGTCTTCGAACTGTCGGCCGCCCGAGGGCTGGTGGCATTCCTGGGATTCCACAACCTGTTCGGCCTGACGACCTTCGCTACCAACATGCTGGTGACGTTGGCCATCGCCGCCTCCACCGATTATGCGATCTTCCTGATCGGTCGATATCAGGAGGCGCGCAAAGCCGGCGAGGACCGAGAAACCGCTTACTACAGCATGTTCCACGGGACCGCGCACGTGGTGTTGGCCTCGGGGCTGACCATTGCCGGGGCCACGTTCTGCCTGCACTTCACTCGGCTGCCGTACTTCCAGACGATGGGTTTCCCGCTGTCGATCGGCATGGTGATCGTGGTCGCCGCGGCCTTGACCCTGGGGCCCGCCGTCATCTCGGTGTGCAGTCGCTTCGGCAAGATTCTCGAGCCCAAGCGCGTCACCCGGTCGACCGGGTGGCACCGGGTCGGTACTGCCACCGTCCGCTGGCCCGGAGCGATACTGGTGGCCGCCGTCGCGGCGGCGCTGATCGGCCTGCTCACGCTGCCCGGGTACCACACGAGCTACAACGACCGCATCTACCTGCCCGACGATGTCGCGGCGAACGTGGGCTATTCGGCGGCGTTCCGGCACTTTTCTCAGGCGAAGATGAACCCGGACCTGATGATGATCGAAACCGATCGGGACCTGCGTAACCCGGCGGACTTCCTGGTGATCGACAAGATCGCCAAAGCCCTCAAGAACGTTCACGGGATCGCCCAGGTGCAGACCATCACCCGCCCCGACGGGGACCCGATCAAACATTCCACGATCCCGTACACCGTCGGCCAGAGCGGCACAGCCCAGCTGATGAACAACGACTACATGCAGACCAACCTGGAGAACCTGCTCAAGCAGGCCGATGATCTGCAGGCCAGCATCGACTCGATGACCGAGATGATGAGCATCCAGCAGGATCTGGCCGAAGTGTCGCAGCGGATGGCCGACAAGATGTCCAACACGGCGGTCGACATCGGCGAAATGCGCAACCACATGGCCGATTTCGACGATTTCTTCCGGGTGTTCCGCAACTACTTCTACTGGGAGCCGCACTGCTTCGACATCCCGATCTGCTGGTCGTTGCGGTCGATCTTCGATGCCCTCGACGGTGTCGACACCATGTCCGCCGACTTCGATGAGATCGTGCCCGACATGCAACGCATGGCCGAGCTGATGCCTCGGATGGTCGCGGTGATGCCGGCGCAGATCCAATCCATGAAGAATCAGAAGCAGACGTTGCTCAACCAGTACCAGGTGCAGAAGGCCCAGCAGGACCAGAACATGGCGATGCAGGAGAACTCCACGGCCATGGGCGAGGCGTTCGACACCGCCAAGAACGACGATTCGTTCTACCTACCGCCGGAGGCCTTCGACACCGCCGACTTCAAGCGCGGCATCAAGCTGTTCATGTCGCCGGACGGTCATGCGGTGCGGTTCACCATCATTCACCAGGGTGATCCGCTGACACCCGAGGGAATCTCGCGCATCGAGTCGCTCAAGGTCGCGGCGGCCGATGCGATCAAGGGGACACCGTTCGAGGGGGCCAAGATCTACCTCGGCGGCAGCGCGGCGATGTTCTACGACATGCAGCAGGGCGCCAACTACGACCTGCTGATCGTCGCGACGGCCGCACTGATCCTGATCTTCATCATCATGATGGTGCTCACCCGCGCCGTGGTGGCCGCAACGGTGATCGTCGGCACGGTGGTGCTCAGTCTCGGCTCGGCGTTCGGCCTGTCAGTGCTGATCTGGCAACACCTGGTGGGCATCCCGCTGCACTGGATGGTGCTGCCGATGTCGGTCATCGTGCTGCTCGCCGTCGGCGCGGATTACAACCTGCTGCTGGTCTCGCGCATCAAGGAGGAGATCCACGCGGGTCTGCACACCGGGCTCATCCGCGCCATGGTCGGCACCGGTGCCGTGGTCACGGCCGCGGGTCTGGTGTTCGCCTTCACCATGGCCTCCATGGCGGTCAGCGCCTTGATCGTGATCGGCCAGGTCGGCACGACCATCGGGCTGGGCCTGCTCTTCGACACCCTGATCGTGCGGTCCCTGATGACACCGTCGATCGCCACCCTGCTCGGGCGCTGGTTCTGGTGGCCGCAGATCGTGCGTCCACGCCCGGTTCCGCAGCCCTGGCCGCAGCCCATCCAGCGGGAGCCGGAGGAGGTGCTGGTTTAGTTGGCGTGCAGGTCCTCGTTGAGGGCGATGCCCTGACCGTCACGGGCCACCACCTCGACCGCGCCCGTTTGTGAATTGCGGCGGAACAGCAGGTTGTTGCCGCCGGCCAGATCGCGGGCCTTGGCCGTGCTGCCATCGGGCAGGGTGACCTTGGTTCCGGCGGTGACGTACAGCCCGGCCTCGACCACGCAGTCATCGCCCAGCGGGATGCCCAATCCGGCATTCGCCCCCAGCAGGCAGCGCTTGCCGATCGAAATCACCTGGGTCCCACCGCCGGACAGCGTGCCCATGATCGAAGCGCCGCCGCCGACGTCGGAGCCGTCGCCGACCACCACGCCCGCCGAGATGCGGCCTTCGACCATCGAGGCGCCCAGCGTGCCCGCGTTGAAGTTGACGAATCCTTCGTGCATCACCGTGGTCCCGGACGCGAGGTGGGCACCGAGGCGCACCCGGTCCGCGTCGGCGATGCGCACGCCGGACGGCAGCACGTAGTCGACCATGCGGGGGAACTTGTCCACGCCGTAGACCGTGACCGTGCCGCGCCGGCGCAACCGGGCGCGGGTCGATTCGAAGCCCTCGACGGCGCACGGCCCGTAGTTGGTCCACACCACGTTGGTCAGCACGCCGAACAGTCCGCCGGCGTTGAGTCCGTGCGGCACCACCAGCCGGTGCGAGAGCAGGTGCAGGCGCAGGTAGGCGTCGTAGGCGTCGACCGCGGTGTCGCCCAGCGACCCGATCACGGTGCGCACCGCGACCGTCTCGGTGCCGCGGTCCTCGTCATGCCCGAGCAGCCCAGCCAGATCGGCGGGCACCTCGTCCCCGCCAAGGCGATTGGTTCCGGGCTGGTCCGAGCCGCCCAACTCCGGTGCGGGAAACCAGGTGTCGAGCACGGATCCGTCTGCGGCCAGCGTCGCTATCCCGACGCCCGAAGCTCCAGTCACGCTGGTCAGGCTACCCCGGCGGTTAGCGAGGCTCGACGACGGAGAGGTGAAGCTGGACCGTCGAATCAGCACCGACCGTTAGGCTGAGGCCGTGCTGGACCTGCGCTCCGACCCCATTACCCTGACCGCGGCCCTGGTGGACATCCCCAGCGAGTCGCGGCACGAAGCGCAGATCGCCGACCAGGTCGAAGCCGCCCTGCGAGCCCAGACCTCCGGTTTCGAGATCATTCGTGACGGCGATGCGGTGCTGGCCCGCACCCAACTGGGGCGCCCGACCCGGGTGCTTTTGGCCGGGCACCTGGACACCGTGCCGGTGGCCGGCAATCTGCCCAGCCGGCGCACTACTACCGGTGACGAGGGTGACGTGCTGCACGGTTGCGGCACCGTCGACATGAAATCCGGTGTCGCCGTCTTCCTGCACCTGGCTGCCACCGTCGTCGAACCCGTTCACGATCTGACCTGCGTGTTCTACGACTGCGAGGAGATCGAGGCGGCCGCCAACGGGCTGGGCCGCATCGAACGCAACCTGCCGGACTGGCTGACGGCCGACGTCGCCATCCTCGGCGAGCCCACCGGCGGTTACATCGAGGCCGGCTGTCAGGGCACGCTGCGGGTGGTGATCAGCGCGGCGGGCACCCGGGCGCATTCGGCGCGCTCCTGGTTGGGCGACAACGCCATCCACAAGCTGGGGGCGGTACTGAATCGACTGGCCGCGTACCAGCCGCGCAGTGTCGACATCGACGGCTGTGTCTACCGCGAGGGACTGTCCGCGGTGCGCATCGACGGCGGGGTGGCCGGCAACGTCATCCCCGATGCCGCGAGCGTGACCGTGAACTTCCGCTTCGCCCCGGACCGCACGCCCCACGAGGCGCTGATCCACGTGCAGGAGGTGTTCGACGGCCTGCACGTCGTGATCGAGCAGACCGACTCCGCCGCCGGCGCCCTGCCGGGGCTGACCGCGCCCGCCGCGGCAGCGCTGGTGGCCGCCGCCGGTGGCCAGGTGCGGGCCAAGTACGGCTGGACCGACGTGTCGCGGTTCGCCGCCCGTGGCATCCCCGCGGTCAACTACGGGCCGGGCGATCCCAACCTCGCTCACACCGTCGACGAGCGGGTGCCGGTCGAGCAGATCAGCACGGTGGCCGCGCTGCTGCGCGGCTACCTCAGCCCTTAACCCGGTCCAGCGCGCTCCGGCCGAACGCGCAGTCGACCTCCGCGCACAGCCGGCCCAACGGATCGACGGCCCGGGCATCGCCCAGCTGGGCGGCCACGTACCAGGCCTGCAGCGCCACCGCCGACTGCCCGGTGCGCTCGGCCATCCGGGCGGCATCCCGGGCAGCGGCGATCGCGCCGTGCTGATCGCGCATGCCGGCCCGCTGCCAGGCCCGCGCCACTCCCAACTCTGGAGCGAACAGCGCCGATTTGGTGCCGTGCCGGGATTCGGCCCGGCTCAACGCCTTTGCCGCGCCGGCGATGTCGGACTGGCGGGCCAGCGCGGTGGCCAGCAGCGTCAGCGACAGCGGGCCCCACGAGTAGCCGGTGCGCTCCAGGGTGGCCGCCGCCGGTGCCAACAGCTTGGTTGCGGCGTCGAACTCTTCGGCGGCGATCAGCACCTTGGCCACCAGCACCTCGCCGATCGCCCGGCCGGGCTGGGACAGCTCGGCGAAATCGGTGAACTGCCAGGCCAACTCGCGTGCCTGCGCGAGTCGGTCGGCCATCAACAGTGCGGTGATCTCGGCGAGCCCGACGGTGAACCGCAGCACCCCGGGATGTTCGGCGTCCAGCGCACGGCGTGCCAGGGGAGCGACGTCGTCGAAGCGGCCGGCCCGCGCCGCGCACAGCGCCGCGGCGCTGCCCGCCCAGGCCACCGCCATGTCGTCGGCGGCCGGGTCCGCCAGGACCGCGGTAGCGGCCTGCACGGCTCGGCCGATGTTGCCGGCATTCATCGCGAAGGTGGCGCCGAGTGCGTCCAGGGTGATGCGCGGCGCGAGGCCCTGAACCCGGCCACGCGTGGCGGCCAGGAAAGCGGCGGCGCGTTCGGGCTCGCCGAGCATGAAGAACTGATTGGCGGCACGCGGCAGTGCCCAGGCCATCAACTCCGGCTCACTGAGCCCGGCCGGATCGACCGCGCCCAGCACCGCGTCGGCGTCACGCCCGCGGCCCTGCCACCCCAGTGCGTGCGCCAGCGCCAGCCGGGCCGGCAATTCGTCCGCCCGATCCAGGGCGTTGCGGGCCAGCCGTTCACCCAGCTGCAGATCGCCCAGCCGCAGCGCCTGCTGGGCCGCGTCCACCACGTCGGCGGCGGGCTGCGGGGCGTCGCTGTCGGCCGCCAATGCCGCCAGCCGCAACTGCTCGCCGACGTGCGCGCACGGCCGGGCCGCCAGCACCCGGACCACCTCGGTGCGCCGGGCGCGGGCACCGGCCACCCCCAGCGCGCCGCGAGCCCGCTCGGCGAACAGCGGGTGAGCGGTGTAGACGACGGGGTCCGGTTCGCGGCCGCCCCGAGCGCGGGTCTCGACCGCGCCCAGCTCCTCGGCGTGGCGGACCGCGTCGGCACTGGTCAGGTCGATCAGGTCGACCAGCGCCAGTGGTTCGAAGACGGCCAGGTAGTCCAGCGTCGAACGCGCGTCGGCCGGCAAGCCCGCCACGAAGGCGTCCACGTCCCGATCGGCCTCACCCGCTTCGTCGGAGGCCGTGACGTCGACGCGGGTCAGCAGATCGTCGCCCCACAGCGCGGTGATCGGCGGCGGGGGTGCGGGGGAGCAGTCGGCGCGGCCGGTGACGATCACTCTGGCCGTCCCGGTCAGCGCCAACTGGTAGACCAGCGTTGCCGACAAGATGTCGAGGAGATGGGCGTCGTCGACCACCAGCAGCAGATCGCCCGCCGCATCGACCAGCGATGCGCGCGCCGCCCGCAGCAGCGCGGCGGGCTTGCCGATGTCGGCCACCGCGATCAGATGGCTGAAGGCGCCGAACGGCACGTCGCGCTCGGCGGGGGTGCCGATCACCCAGCACACTCGGGTTCCGGGGTGGCGGTCGGCGTGGTCTTCAGCGGCCAACCGGGCCAGGGTGGACTTGCCGCACCCGTCGGGACCGAGCACCACCGCGCCGGCCCGGGGCCCGTCGGGGGCGAGCGCTGCGGTGAGCTGATGCAACGCCGCCGAATGCTCGGGGACGTTCCACCGGATCGGCATCGCCGAGAGTTTACGGTCTGAGCCAACGGCCCGATAGCCTTTCGGTGTGCGGTGCAGCGAATGGGCGGTCTGTGTCTACTGCGCGTCGGGTCCCACCGATCCGGCACTGTTGGCGCTGGCCGCCAAGGTCGGTGCGGCGATCGCCGAGCGGGGTTGGACGTTGGTGTGGGGAGGCGGCAACGTCTCGGCGATGGGTGCGCTCGCCGTGGCCGCCCGCGAGCGCGGCGGGCACACCGTCGGGGTGATCCCCAAAGCGCTGCTGCACCGCGAGGTGGCCGATGTCGACGCCGACGAGCTGATCGTCACCGACACCATGCGCGAGCGAAAGCAGGTGATGGATGACCGCGCCGACGCGTTCCTGACCCTGCCCGGCGGTATCGGCACGCTCGAAGAGCTGTTCGAGACATGGACCGCCGGGTATCTGGGCATGCACGACAAAGAGGTGGTGCTGCTGGATCCCGACGGCCACTACGAGGGTCTGTGGACGTGGCTGTCGGGGCTGATCGACACCGGGTTCGTGTCCCGCCGTGCGATGGACCGCCTGCTGGTGTTCGGCGAGATGGAGGCGGCACTGGACGCCTGTTCACCCGGTACCGCCGGTACCGGTTAAGCTCTCGATTTTCGGCGAAATGAGGCGATAACGTGTCCGACCACGACTCCGGCACCGTCACCCAGGTGGGACTGGTCGACATTCTGGCCCGCACGCCACGGCTGTTGGCCGACGCGCCGACCATCCTGCGCGGGCTGTGGACCGGGCTGCGGGCCCGCCCCACCTCCAAGGCCTCGATCGGCAAGGTCTTCCAGGACCGTGCGGCCCAAGTCGGTGACCGGGTCTTCATCCGGTTCGGCGAGCAGCAACTGACCTACCGCGAAGCCAACGAGACCGTCAACCGCTACGCCGCCGTGCTGGCCGCGCGCGGCGTCGGCCACGGCGATGTCGTCGGGATCATGCTGCGCAACTCCCCGGACGCGGTGTTGATGATGCTGGCCGTCGCCAAATGCGGTGGGGTCGCCGGCATGCTCAACTACCACCAGCGTGGCGACGTGCTGGCCCACAGCCTGGGCGTGCTGAACGCCACCCTGCTGGTCGCGGAGTCCGACCTGGTCGATGCCGTCAAGGAATGCGGTTGCACCGACGTGCCGGTGACCATCGAGGAGTTCCGTCGACTGGCCGCCACCGCACCGGCCGGCAACCCCGCCTCGGTCAACGCGGTCCTGGCCAAGGACACCGCGTTCTACATCTTCACCTCCGGCACCACCGGCTACCCCAAAGCCAGCGTGATGACGCACTACCGGTGGCTGCGCGCGCTGGCGACCTTCGGGGGCGTCGGGCTGCGGCTGCGCGGCAGCGACACGCTGTACTGCTGCCTGCCGCTCTATCACAACAATGCGCTGACGGTCGCGGTGTCGTCGGTGCTCAACGCCGGTGCCACGCTGGCCCTGGGCCGCTCGTTCTCGGCGTCGCGGTTCTGGGACGAGGTGATCGCCGCGGACGCCACGGCATTCGTCTACATCGGCGAGCTCTGCCGGTACCTGCTCAACCAGCCCGCCAAGGCAACCGATCGTGCGCACAAGGTGCGGGTGATCGCCGGCAACGGGCTGCGGCCGGAGATCTGGGACGAGTTCACCCAGCGGTTCGGGATCAAGCGGGTCTGCGAGTTCTACGCCGCCAGCGAGAGCAACAGCGCCTTCCTCAACGTGTTCAACGTGCCGCGCAGTACCGGCGTCTACCCGCTGCCGCTGGCCTATGTGCAGTACGACCCCGACACCGGCCTGCCGCTGCGCGGCGACGACGGCTGGGTGCAGCGGGTGCCTGCCGGCCAGCCCGGGCTGTTGCTGAGCCCGGTGAACCGGTTCTCCCCGTTCGACGGTTACACCGACCCGGAGGCCAACGAGAAGAAGCTGGTGCGCAACGCCTTCAAAGACGGCGACTGCTGGTTCAACACCGGTGACCTGATGCGCCCACAGGGCATGGGTCACGCCGCCTTCGTCGATCGACTCGGGGACACCTTCCGGTGGAAGGGCGAGAACGTGGCTACGACGCAGGTCGAGGCCGCGCTGGGCGCCGACGAGTCGGTCGAGGAGTGCGCCGTCTACGGGGTCGAGGTGCCCGGTACCGGCGGCCGTGCCGGGATGGCCGCGGTCAAACTGCGTGACGGCGCGACGTTCGACGGGCCCGGGCTGGCCGCCGTGGTCAATGACCAGCTGCCCTCCTATGCGGTGCCGCTGTTCGTGCGGGTGGTGGCGTCGATGGCCCACACCACCACGTTCAAGAGTCGCAAGGTGGAGCTGCGTGAGCAGGGCTATGGCGGCGGGGGCGCCGTCATCGAGGACCCGCTGTACGTGCTGGCCGGCCGGGGCGAGGGCTACGTGCCCTACTACGCCGACTATCCGACCGAAGTAGCCGCGGGCAAGCGTCCACAGGGCTGACGTCGCGGGCGGTTTCCCACCTGGCCCGCGCTACGGCGCGGCGCCGGTTTCGGTTTCGCCCAGGCTTGCCCGTTCGACGCTGAGTAGGCTCGCGGTCTCGTGTGCTTCGCGGTAGGCACGGGCGCCGCCGTTGCACCCGAACAGCCGTTTGCTCCAGAGCAGCCAGAGGACCGCGGCGACATTGATCAGCAGTGCGCCGACCCGAAGCACCGTGATCTTCTCCGAGAGCTCGTAGATTTCCAGAGGAAGAAAAACACTGGTCGCGACCACCGCGAAGTATTCGCCCCACCGCCTCATCAGCCACAGCCCGACCGCCTCGACAAGCTCGATCGCCGCATAGGCGGCCAGCGCCGCGGCGATCCACAGCAGGGTCGACGACGACAGGGCGAACGCCTGGGCGATGTGCCGAATCAGCTTCGAGTTGTCCGGATCCCAACCGATCTGATCTGCCAGGGGCTGGAGCAACGGCAAGTCCCGTTCGAAGGCGTCCTGCAGGCGTTCGCGTGATCCGCTGACTTTGAACACTCCAGCCGCCACCAACAGGAAAATCATGCAGCGAACCGCGCGCTCGACCGCGAGTGCTCGCATCAAGATCCGGTCGCGCAGCATCGGACCACGGGGAATCTCCGGCGCTGTGTCGGCTGGGCCGCTGCCGCGGGGAGCCCCCACCACGAATGTTTCGCAGCGCAGGCACCGCCATGCCTCGCCCACGGGCGTCTCGGCCCGCAGTCGACTCCGCAGTTCCGGCTCGTCGGGAGCGAACGTCGCGTGCCCGCGCACTCCGCACGAGCGAAGAGCAAAATCCACCATGTGAGCACGGTAGTGTCCTGGCGCCCGTAGGCCACCAGGCACCATAGAACGGTGCAGTCCCTTTTCTGCGGCCGTCCGGTGGCGGCTGATCGAGCGCTGATCATGGCGATCGTCAACCGCACCCCGGACTCGTTCTATGACGCGGGCGCCACGTTCACCGACGAGGCGGCCAAGTCCGCCGTGCACCGCGCAGTGGCCGACGGCGCCGATGTCATCGACGTCGGCGGAGTCAAGGCGGGGCCGGGGGAGACCGTGGACGCCGACACCGAGACCGCACGGGTGGTGCCGTTCATCGAATGGCTGCGCAGCGCCTATCCCGACCAGCTGATCAGCGTGGACACCTGGCGTGCCGAGGTGGCCAAACGCGCCTGCGCGGCCGGCGCCGACCTGATCAACGACACCTGGGCCGGGATCGACCCGGAGCTGCCGGCCGTGGCCGCCGAGTTCGGGGCGGGGCTGGTGTGCTCGCACACCGGAGGGGCGAAACCGCGCACCCGCCCATTCCGGGTGAGCTACGGCACCAGCGTCGACGGAGTGGTGAAAGCGGTGATCAGCGAGGTCACCGCGGCCGCCGAGCGGGCAGTGGCGGCCGGGGTGGGCCGGGATCGGGTGCTGATCGATCCCACCCATGATTTCGGCAAGAACACCTTCCACGGGCTAGCGTTGTTGCGACACACGGAGGACCTGGTCGGTACCGGATGGCCGGTGCTGATGGCGCTCTCCAACAAAGACTTCATCGGGGAGACTCTTGGAGTGGGCCTCACCGAACGACTGGATGGAACATTGGCGGCCACCGCGCTGGCGGCGGCCGCCGGAGCCCGGATGTTTCGGGTTCATGAGGTCGGGCCGACCCGGCGCGTACTGGAGATGGTGGCATCGATCCAGGGCGTGCGGGCCCCGACCCGCACAGTAAGGGGACTCGCATGACACCGCCGGCGACGATGCAGCGCGAAGCGATGCTGGGGAGAGGCGTAGATGACTGAGCTGGTCTCGGCGCCGGGCGACACCCGGCTGTCCGGGCGCACCTGGACCCGGCCGCAGTGGACGGTGGCCGAGCTGCTGGCGGCCAAGGCCAAGACCGGTCGCAGCGTCTCGGTGGTGCTGCCCGCCTTGAACGAACAGGCGACCATCGAGTCGGTTATCGACAGCATCACGCCGCTGGTCGACAACCTGGTCGACGAGCTGATCGTGCTGGACTCCGGCTCCACCGACGACACCGAGATCCGGTCCATCGCTGCCGGCGCCCGCGTTGTCAGCCGCGAACAGGCCGTCCCAGAGGTCGCAACGCAGCCCGGTAAGGGCGAAGCCCTGTGGCGGTCACTGGCGGCCACCAGCGGCGACATCGTGGTGTTCATCGACTCCGACCTCATCGAGCCCGATCCGATGTTCGTGCCCAACCTGGTCGGGCCCCTGCTCACCGGAGACGGCGTCCACCTCGTCAAAGGTTTCTACCGGCGGCCGCTGAAGGTCAACGGCACCGAGGAACCCACCGGCGGGGGCCGGGTCACCGAGCTGGTGGCCCGACCGCTGTTGACCGCGCTGCGCCCCGATCTGGGTGCGGTGATCCAGCCGTTGGGCGGTGAGTACGCGGGCAGTCGTGAGCTGTTGGCGTCGGTTCCGTTCGCGCCCGGCTACGGGGTGGAGATCGGGCTGTTGATCGACACCTACGACCGGTTGGGGCTCGAGGCGATCGCCCAGGTCAACCTGGGCGTGCGCGCCCACCGCAATCGCCCGCTGTCGGAGTTGGCCGTGATGAGCCGCCAAGTCGTCGCCACGTTGCTGTCGCGGTGCGGCGTCCCGGATTCCGGGGTTGGCCTCACCCAGTTCGTCGCCGACGGCCCGGACGGAATGGACTATCTGCCGCGCACCACGCCGTTGTCGCTGGTCGACCGGCCGCCGATGAACACTCTGCGTCAGCGCTGATCGGGTCGGCCTGCCCCTCGTGTCGGTGCAATGAGGCACTATCGATGCCGTGACACTGGTGTTGCTGTACCTCGTTGTCCTTGTGCTCACCGCGTTGCTGCTGTTCGGGGTGGCCAGCACGCTGTTCGGCCGGGGTGAGCGGCTGCCGCCGCTGCCCCGGGCCACGACGGCGACCATGCTGCCCGCCTCCGGCGTCACCGGTGCCGATGTCGACGCGGTCAAGTTCTCGCAGGTGCTGCGCGGCTACAACACCGGTGAGGTCGACTGGGTGCTGGAGCGCCTCGGTGCCGAGCTTGACCAGCTTCGCGGCCAGCTCGCCGCGGCGCATGCCGCCGCCGCGTCCGCGCCGGAGTCCCGGTGAGCAGCGCGCCCGACGACGGCCAGATCCGGTGCGGCTGGGTCGACAGCGCCTCGGTGCTCTACCGCGACTACCACGACCAGGAGTGGGGCCGTCCGGTGCGGGACCCGGCAGCACTGTTCGAGCGGATCAGCCTGGAAGCCTTCCAGAGCGGACTGTCGTGGCTGGTGATCCTGCGCAAGCGGGAGAACTTCCGGCGGGCGTTCGCCGATTTCGACGTCGAAACCGTCGCGCGTTTCACCGACGCCGACGTGGCGCGGCTGATGAACGACGCCGGCATCGTGCGCAACCGAGCCAAGATCGAAGCCACGATCGCCAACGCCCGGGCAACTATTGACCTCGGTGCCACCGATTTGGCGGACCTGTTGTGGTCATTCGCCCCGCCGCCGCGTCCGCGTCCGGCAGACCTCTCGGCAATTCCAGCCGTCACTCCGGAATCGACGGCGATGGCGCGCGAATTGAAGCGTCGCGGGTTCCGATTCGTCGGGCCCACCACCGCGTACGCGTTGATGCAGGCCACGGGCATGGTGGACGACCACGTCCAGGCATGTTGGGTGCCGCCGGTAACCGCCTAGATCCTTTAAAATGCACTACGGAATCGGGTCTTGTGCACGCGCCGTCGCCGATAGGGGAGAATGGCGGAGTGAATTTGCAGTTCGAAGCCGGACGCTGCGACTGCCGTGCACACCCGGCGCAGATCATGGGCACGGCCTGCGGGCTGGTACCTGGAGGGAGCACTCGATGGCGGCGATGAAGCCCCGGACCGGCGACGGTCCGTTGGAAGCGACCAAAGAGGGGCGAGGCATCGTAATGCGCGTACCGCTTGAGGGCGGTGGACGACTGGTCGTCGAACTGACTCCCGATGAGGCCGCCGCGCTCGGCGACGAACTCAAAGCCGTCACCGGCGGCTAGGGGCTAGCGGCCCGCCTGCCGGTAGACCGCCAAGGTCTGCTCGGCCACCCGCGCCCAGGAGAACACCTCCTCGCAGCGACGCCTGCCGGCGTCGCCGTAGCGTTGCGCACGGGCTGGGTCGGCGATCAAGGCGTTGACCGCTTCGGCGAGTCCGGCGTGATAGCCGTCCGGATCGGCGGCGTCGTAGTGGACCAGGGTGCCGGTCTCACCGTCGGTGACTACCTCCGGGATGCCCCCGACGTCTGAGGCGACCACCGCGGTGCCACAGGCCATCGCCTCCAGATTGACGATGCCCAACGGCTCGTAGACCGACGGGCATACAAAAACCGTTGCCGCCGACAGTAATTCGCGGATCTGCCGGGCGGGCAGGGTTTCTTGGATCCAGAACACCCCGCCGCGGGTGGCCGCCAGATCGGCGACGGCGGCACTGACCTCATCGGCGATCTCCGGTGTGTCCGGAGCGCCCGCACACAACACCAATTGCGCCTCCGGGTGGAGCCGGTGGGCGGCGGCCACCAGATGGGCCACCCCCTTCTGCCGGGTGATCCGCCCGACGAAGGCCACCATCGGCCGGTCCGGGTCGACACCGAGTTCGGCGGGCATCGAGTCCGGTCCGGTCGGCTGCGGACGCCAGACGTCGGTGTCGATGCCGCTGTAGATCACGTGCACGCGGTCCGGGCGCAGGTCCGGGTAGACCCGCAGCAGGTCGTCGCGCATGGCCGAGCTGACCGCGATGATCGCGTCGGCGGCGATCGTCGCCTCCTTCTCGGCCCAGGACGACACCCGGTAGCCCCCGCCCAGCTGTTCGGCCTTCCAGGGGCGCAGCGGCTCCAGCGAATGCGCGGTCAGCACATGCGGGATGTCGTACAGCAGCGCCGCCAGCCGGCCGGCTAAGGCGGTGTACCAGGTGTGGGAGTGCGCGACATCGGCTGTGCTGACGGCGTCGACCATCGTCAGGTCGGCCGAGAGCGTGCCGAGCGCCGGATTGGCGTCCCGCAGCGCCGGATCGGGCTGATGCGCGTGCGCGCCCGGGCGGGGTGCGCCCATGCAGTGCACGTCGACGTGGCATAACCGCCGCAGCGCCTCGACCAGGTTGGTGACATGGACACCCGCGCCGCCGTAGATCTCCGGAGGGTATTCCCGAGTCAGCATCGCCACCCGCATAACCGGCACGGTAGCGGTCGCAGATCGCCGGCCGCACAGCGGATCGACCGACGATTTGTAGGCGGGCTTTTGTAAAGAACCGTCGTCAATCGTGCGGTCAACCTGGCAGGGCTTCGAAGCGGCCGATAGGTTTGTGGCCATGAGGGAAGCGCCGCATGTGCTGGGCATCGTCCTGGCCGGTGGGGAGGGCAAGCGGCTGCACCCGCTGACCGCGGACCGGGCCAAGCCGGCGGTCCCTTTCGGGGGTGCCTACCGGTTGATCGACTTCGTGCTGTCGAATCTGGTCAATGCACGCTACCTGCGGATCTGCGTTCTGACGCAGTACAAGTCGCATTCGCTGGACCGGCACATCTCGCAGAACTGGCGGTTGAGCGGCCTGGCGGGGGAGTACATCACCCCGGTGCCGGCGCAGCAGCGCCTCGGCCCGCGCTGGTACACCGGGTCCGCCGACGCCATCTATCAGTCGCTGAACCTGATCTTCGACGAAGACCCGGACTACATCGTGGTCTTCGGCGCCGACCACGTGTACCGGATGGACCCCGAACAGATGGTGCGCTTCCACATCGCCAGCGGCGCCGGGGCCACGGTCGCGGGGGTTCGGGTGCCGCGCGCGGAAGCATCCTCGTTCGGTTGCATCGACGCCGACGAGTCCGGCCGGATCCGCGGCTTCCTGGAGAAGCCGGCGAACCCGCCTGGCACGCCCGATGATCCGCTCAGCACGTATGTGTCGATGGGCAACTACGTCTTCACCACCAAGGTGCTGATCGATGCGATCCGCGCCGATGCCGACGATGATCACTCCGACCACGACATGGGCGGTGACATCATGCCGCGCCTGGTGGGCGACGGCATGGCCGCGGTCTACGACTTCTCCGACAACGAGGTGCCCGGCGCCACCGAGCGCGACCGCGGCTACTGGCGTGACGTCGGAACCCTGGACGCGTTCTACGACGCGCACATGGACTTGGTGTCGGCGCACCCGGTGTTCAACCTGTACAACAACCGCTGGCCGATTCACGGCGCGACCGAGAACCTGGCGCCGGCGAAGTTCGTCAACGGGGGCTCGGCGCAGGAGTCGGTGGTGGGTGCCGGCAGCGTCATCTCGGCGGGCTCGGTGCGTAACTCGGTGCTGTCGTCGAATGTGGTGATCGACGACGGCGCGATCGTGGAGGACAGCGTGATCATGCCCGGGGCCCGGGTGGGGCGCGGCGCGGTGGTGCGGCACGCGATCCTCGACAAGAACGTCGTGGTCGGTCCCGGCGAGATGATCGGTGTCGACCTGGAGAAGGACCGGGAACGGTTCTCCATCAGCGCCGGCGGCGTGGTCGCCGTCGGCAAGGGCGTCTGGATCTAGCGGGTCGGCGCCGTCTTCTCGCCGAGCGTGAAGCCAGCTTCACGCTCAGCGCCCCAGCGTGAAGCCAGCTTGACGCTGGGGCAGGAAGTTACGGCCTAGAACGGCTCTTCGGCACCACCGGGGTTGCAGCCGTTGGCGAGCAGATTCAGCGAGCTCACGTCCGGGCGCCACGGCTCGAGGTTCCAACTGGTCTTGCCGGGTTGGATGAACTCGGCGAACTGCCAGTGGCACAGGAACTGTGCCCGCATCCCGGCGTTGTTGGCCTCCGGGTTGCGCTTGAGGACCTCCGCCCAGGCCTGCTCGCCCTGGCGCAGGGTGCCGGGCTCGCCGGCCTCGGTTCGGCCGGTCTCGGTCGGATAGACGCGCAGGCTGGTTCCGCCGTCGTAGGTCACCCACTGGGTGTTGGCGACGTACGGCGCCGCGCTGATGCCCGCGGCGCCCAGGAAGCCGCCGGCACCGCCCAGGCCACCCGCGCCGCCCTCACCGCCGAGGCCACCGTCGCCGCCGCGGCCGAACACCAGCCCGCCCGCGCCGCCGTCGCCCCCGGCGCCGCCGTTCTCGTCGTCGCCGCCCGCACCGCCGACACCGCCGTCACCGCCACGGCCCAGCCACCAGGCCCCGGCGCCGCCCACTCCGCCGTCACCGCCGATGTCTCCTGCAACACCGGTGCCCCCGGCGCCGCCGGTACCTCCGGTGCCGAGCAGCATGCCGAGTCCCACGCCCCCGGTGCCGCCGCCCGCGCCCGCCCCGCCGGCGCCGCCGGTACCGCCCAGACCCATGAACCAGCCGCCGGCCCCGCCGTCGCCGCCGGCGGAGCCGACGCCGCCCAGGCCGCCGGCGCCGCCGTTGCCGAAGAAGCCCGCGTCGCCGCCGGCACCGCCGACGCCGTCGATACCCGCGATGCCGGCTCCGCCGTCGCCGAACAGGAACCCGCCGTCACCGGCGTTGCCGAACCAGCCCCACTGACCGAACAGGCTGGTGTTGACGCCGTCGAACCCGTCGATGCCGTCGCCGATCAGATCGCGACCGAACAGTGTGTCGAACGGTGCGTTGATCAGGCCGAGGCTCAGCTCGCCGAACGGGCTGGAGATCCACTGCTGCAATCCGGCGTGCAGGGGTGCGTAGATGTACTGGTTCACCAACTCGGCGGTGTCCAGGGATTGGCTCGGGCCCGGCCAGGCCAGGACCGCGTCGATGACGTCGGAGAACAGCTTGTCGGTGGCCGGATCGAGTTGGTCGGTGAAGGACTGCACCAGCGCCATCAGGCTGCCCAGGTCGAGCCCGCCTGCCGCACTGCCGGCGACCTCCACCGGTGCCGCGGCGTCGAGCAGCCAGTCCCAATCCGCCTGCGCGGGGGCGGCGGCCAGCATCGGGGTGAGGCCGACGACCAGGGCGCCTGCTGCGGCAGCGGCCATCCGGGTGGGGGAGGTGGCGAGGCTGCGGGTGCTGCCCCGCTTGAGTGCACGCATGGCTCTGGCTATCTCCCCAAGTAGGAATTAACAGTTTCTACTTAGGGAACTGTAAGCCACGGGGGTCCACGGCGGTATCCCGCCGGGCCGCTCACCAGAGGTAGGGCAGCAAACGGTAACGGACCTGCCGGGTGTATTCGCGATACCCACTGAGTTCCTGGGTCAGCAACTGCTCCTCATCGAGGATCCGCACCACCAGGATGGGCAGGCTGATCAGCGTGCCGGCCAGTCCCCAGTACGAGCCGAGCGCCAACGCGAGACCGACCATGGTGACCAGCAGGGAGAAGTACATCGGGTGCCGGACCAGGCCGTACATGCCGGTCGCAATCACCGGCTGGTTGTCCTCGACGGTGATGTTGGCTGCGGCGTAGCCGTTCTGCACGACGGCCAGGATGCCCAGGCACAGCCCGAGCACCACCACGACCTGGCCCAGCGCCGACACGGCTGTCGGCGGCGCCGACCAGCCGAACCGGTGATCCAGTGCGCTGATCACGAACACCGAGCCGAACGCTGCGATCAGGGCCGTGCTGGCCAGCTTCTGCGCCAGCCGGGTTTCGGCCTTAGGTCCGCCACGCAGCCGCCGCTGCAACACCGCTGGATTGGTGAGACCCCAGTAGATGCAGCACGCGATGCTGATGACGGCGTAGACGGCCAGGAACACCCAGGCCTGCCAGTAGTCGAAAGTGCCTGCCGGCCAGAACAAGAGCAGACCGTAGACGACCGCTGCGATCAGCCCGTAGCCCACGCCTTGACCGATTGCCTTGACATTCATCGGCGTCTCCTTCCGTTGTCACCACACGTAGGGCAGCAGGCGGTAACGCACCCGCGTGGTGTACTCGCGATATCCGCTGAGCTCGTGGGTCAGCAGCTGCTCCTCGTCGAGGATGCGCACCACCAGCACGATCAGCCCGGGCACCAGGAAGACCAACCCCCAGTAGGAGCCGAGCGCGAGCGGGACGCCGACCATCAACAGCACGTTGCCGGTGTACATCGGATGCCGGACCACCCCGTACAGGCCCGTCGAGATCAGCGTCTGGTCCGCCTCGACCGTGACGTTGGCGGCCGCATAACCGTTCTGGATGACCACCACCATGGCGACTACCAGCCCGATCGCCACCAGGGCATCACCCAACAGACAGACCGGCGTAGGCACCGCCGACCACCCCAGCCGGTGATCGATCACGCTGACGACGAACATGGCCGGGAAGCAGACGAAGATGACAGCGATGACGACTCGCTGCAGGGTCCGCGTCTCGGCGGCCGGGCCGAAGCGCATCCGGCGCTCCAGGGCGGCCGGATTGGTGCGGATCAGATACAGGCTGGGAATCCAGGTGGACAGGGCGAAAACCGCGAGGAACACCCAGGCCTGCCAGTAGTGCAGCGTTCCGGCGGGCACGAACAGCAACAGTCCGAAGGCGATCAGACCCAAGGTTGCTGAAAGCAATCCCTTGCCCATGGTTTTCATGCCTGCCTCCTTACGTCGTGAGATCTCTGCGGCGGAATGCCCAGGCGCCCAGCGCGATCAGTGCGGTGTCGATCGCCAACAGCACGATCAGCGGCACAACACTGAACGTGCCGTTTCCGACCAGCGGGATGTGGCCGAAGGGTTCGAAGTCGATGACCCACTGCGGCAGGCCGGAGATGGAGCCGAGCAGATACACCGCGACGAAGCCGGTCAGCACCGCCCACGCCGCGGGCGCCACTCGCGGGACGAGCCCGAACAGGGCCACCGCCACGGCCGCGGGGAGCCAGGTCGCCGGCAGCTGCACCGCCGCGCTGCCCACCACCGCTGGCAACTGCCCGCCGATGTCGCCGGCGGCGGTTCCGTAGACGATTCCGGCCACCAGCCCGGCGGCCAGCATCGCAAACGTCGACCCGGCCAGTGCGGCGACCAGATGACTGGCCAACCAACGGTCTCGCGACAGCGCTCCGGCAAGCAGTGTCTCGCCGCGCGTGGCGCTTTCCTCCTGGTGCAGCCGCAGCGCCAGCGACACCGCGAAAGCGGCGGCCACCATGCCCAGCATGCTGAAGGCCACCGCGACGAATGCGTGCTCCAGTGCCGCGGTTCCGCCGAGCCGGATGACGATGTCGCGGGCACGGTCGCTGCCCACCTCGTCGCCGATGCCGTGCACCACGCTGCCGACCAGCAATCCGTAGAGCAGTAGGCCCGTCGTCCACAGCAGCAGGGCCCCGCGGTCGAGCCGCCACACCAGTCCGAACGCACCGCCCAGGGTCGGCGCTGCCCGCCGCGGGCCGGGGCGGTCGGCCAGCAGCCCGGCGCCGACATCACGACGGGCCGCGAGTTGATACGCCAGCCAGACGAGTGCCGCGGTCGTCGTCAGGTGCAGCAGCAACACCCACCAGCGGTCACCGGCGTACGGCCGGATCTGCAGCGACCAGCCCAGCGGCGACAGCCACGACAGCCCGCCTGATCCCGCATCGCCCACGGCGCGCAGCGTGAAGGCGCCGGCCAGCACACCGAACGCGGCGCCGCGGGCGAACCGGGCTCCGGGCGACAGCTGGGCGGCGACCGCGGCCACGGCGGTGAACACCAGCCCGGAACAGGCCAGCGCGGCCCCGAACGCACACGATCCGGCTGCCGGCACGTCGGTGGTCAGCAGCCCAACCGTCCCGATCACCCCGGTGGCCACCGACGCCCCCGCGGCCAACAGCAACGCGGCGGTCAGCCCGGCGTAGCGGCCCACCGCGGTCGAGTCGATCAACTCGGTGCGGCCGGTCTCCTCATCGGCGCGGGTGTGGCGGATGACGGTCAGGATCACCGCCACCGCGATGAGCAGGTGGAATATCCCGGCCTTCCAGATACCCACCGCGCCCAGGGAGTCGTTGTAGACCTGGCCGTACATCGCGCGTTGCGCCGGGCTGGCCATGATGGTCGCGGCCAGGCCGGCGCGGTCGGCGGCGGTGGGATAGATGGCCTGGATGCTCGCGATGTAGACGCTGGCCAGCGGCAGCGACAACAGCAGCACCCACAGTGGCAGCACGATGCGGTCGCGGCGCAGGCACAGGCGCAGCAACCCCAGTGTGCCAACAAGATTCGAGACCCGGCGGTATTGCGGGGACGCAGGCTGCGCGACGACGGTGCCCGCGGTGGTCATGCCCGGACCGTGTCGTAGTGACGCAAGAACAGCTCTTCGAGCGTCGGCGGCCGGCTGGTGAGGCTGCGCACGCCGGCCGCGCCGAGCACCGCGACGAGCTCTGCGAGGCTGGCGCTGTCGACCTGGGCGTGCAGCACGGTGCCGGAGTAGCGCACGTCCGCGACGCCCGGAATGCGAGTCAGATCACCGGGATCGCGCATCAGGTCGGCCTGAATCGAGGTGCGGCGCAGGTGTCGCAGGGATTCCAGCGAGCCACTTTCGACGACGCGCCCGGCCCGGATGATCGTCACCCGCTGGCACAGCGTCTCGGTCTCGGCCAGGATGTGGCTGGACAGCAGGACAGTGGCGCCGCGATGGCTCGCCTCGGCGACGCACTGCTGGAATACGTTCTCCATCAAAGGGTCCAGTCCGCTGCTGGGCTCGTCGAGTACGAGCAGGCGGGCGTGTGAGGAGAAGGCGGAGATCAGCGAGACCTTCTGGCGGTTGCCCTTGGAATAGGTGCGGGCC
Organism: Mycobacterium sp. SMC-14; assembly: GCF_046250075.1. Lineage (NCBI taxonomy): Bacteria > Bacillati > Actinomycetota > Actinomycetes > Mycobacteriales > Mycobacteriaceae > Mycobacterium > Mycobacterium sp. SMC-14. Next base: position 1,281,471 of record NZ_CP176429.1, read on the forward strand.
TTTTTGCTCGGGTCCAGGTCGAAGCGTTCGATCAACTCGTCGCGGCGGCGCTCGTCGATACCGCCGCGCATCCGCGCCAACAGGTCGATGATCTCGCCGCCGGTCAGTGTCGGCCACAAGGTGACATCGCCCGGCACGTAGGCGATCTCGCGGTGTAGCTCGACCGCGTCGGTCCAGGGATCACCGCCGAGCAGCCGGACGGTTCCGCTGTCGGCCTTCACCAGGCCCAGCAGGACGCGGATCGTGGTGGATTTCCCGGCGCCGTTGGGGCCGAGAAAGCCGTGCACCTCACCGCCGTAGACGGTCAGATCCAGTCCGTCGAGCGCCTTGACCTGGCCGAAGTTCTTCTCCAGTCCCCGGATTTCGATTGCCGGCCAATGGTTGTCAGGTCGCATCGGTTCCCCCTTGTTCGGTTGCCAGGAAAGCGTCGTACATGGTTCGGTCGGTCATCAGGCCCTCGGTGTACAACTCGAGTGCGGGTAGGACCATGTCGCGGGCGTAATCACGTAGCACGGCCCGCAGATCGGTCGGGTTCTCGTGCATCTGCAGATACAGCAGGAATCCGCCACCGTTGTTCATGGCCAGGAAGCGGGCTCGGGCTTTCGGGTCGCGGCTGGGTTTGAGGGTGCCGGCGCGGACGCCCTCGTCGAGGTAGCCCTCGGCGTTGTCGATCATCCTGCGCCACAACGTGTCTGCCAGTTCGCCGCCGGACTGCATGCTGCGGACCAGGTAGGCCATCATCGACGCGTAGGACTCGATCTCGGCCATCGCGGCGAACCAGGTTCCGGGGTCGGCCGAGCGCATCGCCTCGGATTTGCCGCTGCGGATCTCTTCGGCGACGAACTCGTCGCAGGCCCTACGCAACCCTTCTTTGGAGCCGAAGTGATGGATGACCAGGGCAGCGCTGACTCCGGCGGCCTCGGCGATGGCCCGGACGCTCACGGCGAAGCCGTGCCGCCCGAACTGGTCGATGGCCGCATCGCGGATTTTCGCCGCCGCCGTCAGGTCCGCTGAACGCATGTTCAATACGCTAAACACGCGTTCAGCGCAGTGTCAAGCATTTGCACCCCGCGCGAGCGTGCGTGTTTGTACGCCTCAACGCGGCGTGTCGCGTACAAACACGCACGCTCGCGTCTTAGGGGGCGAGTGGGGGTAAGGCGTCTTGGTCAGTCGCGGACGGCGGCCAGCAGCCCGTCGCCCAGCGGAATCAGCGCCGGGGTCAGCCGCTCGTCCACGGCGATCAACCGGGCTGCTTCGCGTACCGCCAGCACTTCGGCGTCGTTGGCCGCCGGGTCTCCAGCCCGGCCGCCCAACGCCGCCCGGTGCACCACGACTACGCCGCCGGGCCGCAGCAACCGCACGGCCTCCAGTACGTAGCCGGGCTGGTCGATCGGGTCGGCGTCCACGAACACCAGGTCGTAGGACGCATCGGCGAGACGGGTCAGGACCTCTTGGGCGCGACCGCTGATGAACCGGGTTCGGCCGGGCCCGATGCCGGCGTCACCGAATGCCTGCTTGGCCGTGCGCTGGTGCTCCGGCTCGATGTCGATCGTGGTCAGCACACCGTCTTCGCCCATGCCCGACAGCAGCCAGAGCCCACTGACGCCGGCCCCGGTGCCCACCTCGACCACCGCCTTACCGCCGCTGAGCTTGGTCAGCAGGCTCAACAATGCGCCGACCGCGGCACTGATCGAGCCGACGCCGATCTCGCCGGCCCGGTCGCGGGCCGCCGCCAGCACCGCGTCCTCGGTCATGGAGTCCTCGGCGTGCGTCAACAGGGCATCGGCTCGACTGCGCGGCGGCTCCCCGGGAGTGTCGTCAGTGCTGGCCATGTCCGCAGCGTAGGACAAGGCGCTTGGGGGCCGCGAACCGGCGCGCCCGCCCGACACGCCCGGGGCACGGCCCGTGTCCGAACTGTTACCTGGACGTATAACCGCACTGCGCGGGCGATTCGAACACAGGTTCACAGTCCGCGTTCAGTGACAGCACAGAGCGGACATACAGCGATAGGCAACGGTATCGGCATGGAACGAGGTATGAACCGGCCTCGAGACGCTCGGAATACGAGGGGCCCGTTGCGCGTTGACCGCGATAGTGCGCTGCCGTCGCCTGACGGCGGCCTCGAGCTGGAGGACGTCGCCATAACCACATTGCTGCCCCCGGTCGCCATGTCGCACCCGACCACCCACTCGGACCGGTACTCCGACACCGACTGGGTCGAACCGTCTGAGGAGGCGCAGGGCACCGCGGTGTTCGACGCCACCGGAGACGTTGCGGCGATGCCGTCCTGGGACGAATTGGTGCGCCAGCACGCCGACCGGGTCTACCGGCTGGCATACCGGCTATCCGGAAACCAGCACGACGCAGAGGATCTCACCCAGGAGACCTTCATCCGGGTGTTCCGTTCGGTGCACAACTACCAGCCCGGAACCTTCGAGGGCTGGCTGCACCGCATCACCACCAACCTGTTCTTGGACATGGTGCGCAAGCGGGGCCGCGTCCGTATGGAGGCGCTGCCGGAGGACTACGACCGGGTGCCCGCCGACGAGCCCGACCCCGAGCAGATCTACCACGATGCGCGGCTGGATCCCGACCTGCAGGCGGCGCTGGACTCGTTGGCGCCGGAGTTCCGGGCCGCGGTCGTCCTGTGCGACATCGAAGGTCTGTCCTACGAGGAGGTCGGGGCGACCCTCGGCGTGAAGCTGGGCACCGTGCGCAGCCGCATTCACCGGGGCCGTCAGGCTCTGCGCGACTATCTCGCCGCCCGGGCCGGCCAGCGTGACGGTTCGGCCTTCGGCGGTGTCGCGGCAGGCTGAGCTCGGCTCGGCCCTCGGTTTCCACGTCCGCGAGCGGTATCGCGCTACATTCTTATTGGGCCTTTATTCCGCCCGATTGAGTGCTGATGTGGGTATGCGATAGGAGAGGAGTCCGGTGTGACGGACCGCGGAGGTGTCTTCCGTCGCGCGTTCTCCTGGCTGCCCGCTCAGTTCGCCTCGCAGAGTGATGCGCCGGTCGGTGCCCCGCGGCAGTTCGGGTCCACCGAACACCTCTGCAGCGAGGCGATCACCGCTTACGTCGACGGTGAGCTGCGGATGAACGCCCACCTGCGCGCGGCCCACCACCTGTCGCTGTGTCCCGATTGCGCGGCCGAAGTGGAATACCAGGGCCGGGCACGCTCGGCCCTACGCGATTCGCATCCGATCCGGATCCCCTCGGCGCTGCTCGGCCTGTTGGCCCAGATCCCCGAGTCCCCGGCCGATTGTTCGCCCGACGAGCCGACCAGGCCGATGCCCGCCCGGTTCGACGACGGCAAACCTCAAGAACGTCGTAAACGTCGGTAAGGTGGATCTCCAGCGGCGTTAGCGCCCGGTGATGCTGTGCTCGCGGAGCCCGGAAGCGACCCAGGGCTGGACCCGGAAGAGGAATAGGTGAGCTCCAACAACGAGAACGCCGGCGGTAACCGCTTGGCTCCGCGCCCTGTCTACCGGCCCCCGGTGGACAACGCGTCCCAAAAGGCCTTCGGTCGGCCCGACGGCGTGCCCGGTTCGTTCACGCCCGCCGATGTACGGCCCAAGAAGTACCGTGAGCAGGGTGAGTTCACCCCGCGCGATCTGCCGCCGGACCCGGTGCTCAAGGAGGCCTTCAGCCGGCCCTACGGCACCGGTCCCTCGTTGCAGCGTCATCCTGCCGATGCCGGCGCGCTGGGCCGCAACGGCAAACCGGAGGGGCTGGAAGACACCGGCGACCCGTGGCGTGACCCCGCCGCCGGTGCCGCCCTCGGTGCACCGGCCGTCGTCCCGGCCAAGCCGCGGGCGGCCGGCGAATTGGGTGGCCGCCTGGGTGTGCGCGACGTGCTGTTCGGCGACCGGATCTCCTACCGCGCGCTGGCCACGCTGGCCGCGATCGCGCTGGCGATCGGCATGGTTGGCGGCTGGGTCGGGCGTACCACCGCGCAGGTGGTCGAGGCGTTCACGACGTCGAAGGTGACGTTGTCGACCAAGGGCAACGCCGAGGAGCCGGCTGGCCGGTTCGCCAAGGTCGCCGAGGCCATCGCCAATTCGGTGGTGACCATCGAGTCGGTCAGCGACGACCAGGGCATGCAGGGCTCGGGTGTTGTCATCGACGGCAAGGGCTACATCGTCACCAACAACCACGTTATCTCCGAAGCCGCCAACAACCCCAGCAAGTTCAAGACCACGGTGGTGTTCAACGACGGCAAAGAGGTGCTGGCCAACCTGGTCGGGCGTGACCCGAAGACCGACCTGGCCGTGCTCAAGGTCGACAACGTGGACAACCTGTCGGTGGCCCGTCTCGGTGACTCAGACAAGATCCGGGTCGGTGATGAGGTCATCGCGGCGGGCGCGCCGCTGGGTCTGCGCAGCACCGTGACCCACGGCATCATCAGCGCCGTACACCGGCCGGTGCCGCTCTCCGGTGACGACTCCGACACCGACACCGTCATCGACGCGGTGCAGACCGATGCCTCGATCAACCACGGCAACTCCGGTGGTGCGCTGATCGACATGGATGCGCAGCTGGTCGGGATCAACACCGCCGGAAAGTCGTTGTCCGACAGCGCCAGCGGGCTGGGATTCGCGATTCCGGTCAACGAGATGAAGACCGTGGCCGAGGCGCTGATCAAGGACGGCAAGATCGTGCACCCCACGCTGGGGGTCAGCGCCCGCTCGGTCAGCAACGCCATCGCCTCGGGTGCGCAGATCGCCAACGTCAAGGTGGGCAGCCCCGCAGAGAAGGGCGGCATGCTCGAGAACGACGTGGTGGTCAAGATCGGTGACCGCAGCGTCGCCGACGCCAACGAATTCGTCGTGGCGGTCCGCAATCTGACCATCGGCAAGGAAGCGCCCGTCGAGGTGGTCCGTGACGGGCGGCATGTGACGCTGACGGTGACCCCCTCCGCCGACGGTTAGAAGTTCGGTTCGATGTTCGCGAATGTCGGCTGGGGCGAGATGCTGGTCCTGGTGGTGCTCGGGCTGGTGATCCTGGGCCCGGAGCGGTTACCCGGAGCCATCCGGTGGACCGCCGGTGCGCTGCGCCAGGCCCGTGACTACGTCACCAACGCCACCGACCAGCTGCGCGACGAGATCGGTCCGGAGTTCGAGGACCTGCGGGCGCCGCTGAGCGAATTGCAGAAGTTGCGCGGTATGACACCGCGCGCCGCGCTGACCCGGCATCTGCTGGATGGGGACGATTCAGTGTTCACCGCGGTCGGGTCGCTGGCCGCAGAGCCCCGCCCGATGCCGCCGGTGCCGGCCGTGGTGTCCGAGCCGGGTGGACCGGCGCCCTTCGACACCGACGCAACCTAGGAAGCCTGCGGCCGCGTTCCAGCTGCCATCAGGCTCAGCGCCGGGCGCCGGTGTCCAACCCCAGCGACATCCCGACCAGTCCGCGTCGGCGGGTGGCCAGCTGATCGGCGATCTTGCGCAGTTCCTTGCCCGCCGCCGAGTCCGGCGAGAGCACCACCGGGGATCCGGAGTCGCCGCCGGTCACCATCTCGCTGTCGATCGGCACCTGGCCGAGCAGCGGCACATCACGGCCCATCGCCCGGGTCAGCCGCTCGGCAACCCGCTCGCCGCCGCCCTCGCCGAACAGGTGCATGGTGGACCCGTCGGGCATGGCCAGCCCGGCCATGTTCTCCACCACTCCGACGACCTGCTGGCGGGTCTGCAGGGCGATCGCCCCGGCGCGCTCGGCCACCTCCGCGGCCGCCTGCTGCGGGGTGGTCACCACCAGGATCTCGGCCGAGGGAACCAGCTGGGCCACCGAGATCGCGATGTCGCCGGTGCCCGGCGGCAGATCCAGCAACAGCACGTCCAGGTCGCCCCAGTAGACGTCGGCGAGGAACTGCTGCAAAGCCCGGTGCAGCATCGGACCACGCCACACCACCGGCGTGTTGCCCTGGGTGAACATCGCGATCGAGATCACCTTCACGCCGTATCCGATCGGCGGCATGATCATCGAGTCGACCTGGGTGGGCAGGGCGGTGACACCCATCATCCGCGGCACCGAGTGGCCGTAGATGTCGGCGTCGAGCACCCCAACGGACATACCGCGTTCGGCCAGCGCGACCGCGAGGTTGACCGTGACACTGGATTTGCCGACCCCGCCCTTGCCTGAGGCGATCGCATAGACCTTGGTCAGCGAGCCCGGCTGGGCGAACGGGATGACCGGCTCCTTGGCGTCGCCGCGCAGCTGTTTGCGAAGCTCGGCGCGCTGCTCGTCGCTGAACACGTCCAGGCTGACCTTGACGGGTCCGGTGCCGGGCACGTCGTTGATCGCCGCGGTCACATTGTTGGTGATCTCGGCTTTCATCGGACAGCCGGCGATCGTCAGGTAAATCGTGACGTGCACGCTGCGGTCGTCCGCGATCTCGATGCTTTTGACCATGCCCAGATCGGTGATCGGACGCCGAATATCGGGGTCCAGCACGTTGCCCAACGCTGAATAGATCGCGTCGTGCAGGGCTGCGGTGTCATCCTGATTCTCGGACATCGGAATCGAGTCTAAGGCAGTACGGCAGGGCCTCTGCCTGTGAGATCGATCAAGCCGGCGGGACGGCCTGCGGCCCGTCCTGCGGCGCCCCGGCGGAAGCCGCGGGCGGCGGTGGGACGGCCGGCACGTCCGGGGACCCTGGCGGCGCTGGTGCTACCGCGTAGGGCGGCATCGGCGCAGGCGGGGCCTGTGGTGCCTCGGGGGAACCGAAGGGGGCCGGGGGGACGCCGTTGGGCGGTGCCGTCGGGCCCGGCACGGCTTGGGGCTCCAGGCAGATCATTCGGCAGGCCGCCGAGGGGCGCGGCAGCTGCTGTTGTTGCTGCTGCTCGGGCGAAGTCAACCACGGCGGCAGCCAGGGCAGATTCGCCAGCTGGGTCTCCAAGCTCGGCTGGCCCAGGTCGATCAGCGACGATTCGGCGGGATGATTGGCCTGAGACATCCCGTGCATGCTCAGTGATTCCGGCCCGAGCCCTTCCGGGTGTTCCAGGTGCTCGAGGTGCAGGTCCGCGATCGGCGGTGCCGGGCCGACAATCGGCGGAAGGTCGACGGGAGCAACCCCGGTGGCATAGGCCGCCGCCCAGCCCATCACGTTCTCCGCGTAGGCCATCGAGTTGTTGTAGCGCAGGATCGCGGTCAGGACGTGCGACTGTTCGCGCAGGTTCATCCCGCCGCTGCACAGATACCGCGCCGCCGCCAGCGTCGCGTCGTAGACGTTCTGCGGGTCCGCTCGGCCGTCGCCGTCGCCGTCCGCGGCATACCGCGACCAGGTTCCGGGCAGGAACTGCATCGGGCCCAGGGCGCGGGCGTAGACCACCCGGCCGGGGGCACTGCTGGCCACGATGACTTCGTTTCCGGGCAGTGTGCCGTCCAGCGCCGGGCCGTAGATCGGCTGCAGGACGTTGCCGCGGGCGTCGGTGGCCCCGCCGTTGGCGTGCCCGGACTCGATGCGTCCGATCCCGGCGAGCAGGTTCCAGCTGATCCCACATTCGGGCGCTGCGACCGCCATCTGCTGCTCGGCGTTCTGGTAGGCCGCCAGCGCCGTCTTGGGGATCCCCAAGGTGCCCGGCGCATAGACGACGGCGGCCGGCGGCGCCGACGGGGCACCCGCGGCCACGTGCAGATTCGGCTGCGAGCGGGGTACCGCGACGACGGAGGGGCCCGATGAGCGGCCGGACGTGTGCACCGAAGCCGCCAGCGGGGTGATCGCGGCGTTGCGCAGCGGCAGCGAGGTCGACGGCGAGCGGGGCGTGGCGCCCACGGCGCCGGCAAACACCAGCGGGGTGATGAACGCCAGGCCGAAGGCGGGTCGCAGGGCCGAACGGGCCGCCCGCCGCACTCGGGCAGCGCGGGACACGCGTTCCGCTGCGCCGCCCCCAGTTGGCACTCGACCGTCCCTAATTCCGCTGTGGAGAAACCGCTCGGGCTTCGTGAACTAGGTCACCATACCCAACGACGGTCCTGCTGATGACCGTTATCTGGTCCGCGTCACCGGTCAGGACGGCCGCTGTGCGGACTCCGGGGCGGCGGGGTCGGGCTCTGGACGCAGGGTCTCCAGCAGTTCGCGGACCCGCTCGAGTTCGTGATGCAGGTAGTCGCGAGTGGCGACCTCACCGACGGCCAGCCGCAGGGACGCCAGTTCCCGGGCCAGATACTCCGTGTCGGCTTTGGTCTGCGCGGCACGGCGGCGGTCCTCGTCCAGGCTGACCCGGTCGCGGTTCTGCTGCTGATTCTGGGCCAGCAGGATCAGCGGCGCGGCGTAGGCGGCCTGGGTGGAAAAGGCCAGGTTGAGCAGGATGAACGGGTAGGGGTCCCACCTCAGGCTGACCGCGTAGACATTGAGCAGGATCCATCCCACCACCAGCACGGTCTGGATCGCCAGATAGCGCCCGGTGCCGAAGAACCGTGCCACCGACTCGGTCAGCCGGCCCATGGTGTCGGGATCCACTCGCAGGCTGGGCAGCCGCGAGGTGCGGGGCGTGGAGAGCCGCTGTGATGTGGAGCGGTCGGTCACGACGGCCTCCCGGCGAGTTTGGGCCCCAGGTCCGGTTCGGGTGTTTCGCGCCAATCATCCGGCAGCAGGTGGTCCAGCACGTCGTCCACCGTCACCGCGCCCAGCAGGTGATTCTGCTCGTCGAGCACCGGCCCGCAGACCAGGTTGTAGGCGGCGAAGTAGCGGGTCAGCTCCGCCAACGACACCTCCGGGTTCAGCGCCGGCAGGTCGGAGTCGACGAACCCGCCGATGAGTTCGGCCGGTGGTACCCGCAGCAGCCGTTGCAGCGCGACGCAGCCCAGGTAGCGGCCGGTCGGGGTGGCGGTGGGGGCTCGGGTCACGAAAACCAGCGACGACAGTGCCGGGGTGAGGTCGGGGTCGCGCACCCGCGCCAGTGCCTCGGCGACCGAGGTGTCGGCGGTCAGCACCACTGGGTTGGTGGTCATCAACCCGCCCGCGGTGTCGGGGGAGTGCTCCAGCAGTCGGCGCACCGGATCGGAGTCGTCGGGGTCCATCCGCGCCAGCAGGGCTTCGGCTTCGGTCGGGTTCATCACGCCCAGCAGGTCCGCGGCGTCATCGGGGTCCATCTCTTCCAGCACGTCGGCGGCCCGATCGGTGCCCAGTTGGCCCAGCACGACGGCCTGACGTTCCTCGGGCAGCTCCTGCAGGATGTCGGCCAGCCGTGCGTTGTCCAGCGCGTGGATCACCTCGTAGCGCCGCTTGGGCGGCAGCTCGCGGATGGCGTCGGCGACCTCGATCGGCCGCCAGCCCTCGAACTGCTGCAGCAGCTGCGCCACGCCCTGCCCGGGCATCGCCAGTGCCGACGGGGTCAGGCCCTGCACGTTGTGCCAGTCCACGATGTGTACGGAGGCGCGCCGGCCCAACCGCCGCGAGTGCCGCACCGCGATCCGTGTCACCAGCCAGTCGCGGGTGCGGCTCTGTTCGATGGCCAAGTCGGTGATCGCCACATCGACGCCGGCCAGTTCCGGCAGCTCCGGGTCGGTGACCCGGACCTTGGTGTCCAGGACCTGGCCGAGCACCAGCGCCTCACCGGGCCGCTGGTTGAACTTGCGCAGTGACACCGTTCCGGTGTTGAGGGTGACCGCGTTGGGTTCGATCGACGCGACCCGCAGAATCGGCACGAAGATGCGTCTGCGGGTGGGCAGTTCGACTACCAGTCCCAGGACACGCGGCTGCTGGCGCACGATGCTGAGGCTGACCACCACATCGCGGACCCGGCCGACGGATTCGCCGAACGGGCCTAGCACCAGCATCCGCGCAAGCCGCGCTGCGTAAACCCTGTTGCTCGACGCCATGGTTGAAAGGGTAGGAGTATTTAGGTGACCAACGTGTATCGCCCCCGCCGTACTTGCCTCTCGGTACCTGGCAGCAGCCAGAAGATGATCGACAAGGCCAAGGGTCTATCCGCAGATGAGGTCTTCCTCGATTTGGAGGACGCCGTCGCTCCAGCGGCAAAAGAGCAGGCCCGGACCCTGGTCGCCCAAGCGTTGACCGCGCCGGACTGGACGGCGCCGCTGCTCGGGGTGCGGGTCAACGACTGGACCACCCCGTGGACGCATGCCGACCTGATCGAGGTGGTCTCGGCAGTTGGTGCCGCTGGCAGCCGACTCGACGTGATCGTGCTGCCGAAGGTGTCGGACGCCTCGCATGTCCAGGCCCTCGATCTGCTGCTCACCCAGCTGGAGACCATCCACGGGCTGCCGGTCGGGCAGATCGGTGTCGACGCCCAGATCGAGGACGCCCGCGGCTTGATGAATATCAACGCGATCGCCGCAGCGCCGCGGGTGCAGGCCTTGGTGCTCGGACCGGCCGACCTGATGGCCAGCCTCAACACCCGCACCCTGGAGGTCGGCGAGCAACCCGAGGGATACACCGAGGGCGACGCCTACCACCACGTTTTGATGACGATCCTGGTGGCGGCGCGCGCCCACGGGGTCGCCGCCGTCGACGGGCCGTATCTGAAAGTGCGCGACGTCGAGGCCTTCCGGCGGGTGGCCGGCCGTTCGGCCGCACTCGGTTACGACGGCAAATGGGTGCTGCACCCCGACCAGATCGCGGCGGGCAACGAGATCTTCAGCCCGCGTCAGTCCGAGTACGACCACGCCGAGCTGATCCTGGAGGCCTACGCGTGGCACACCTCGCACGCCGGCGGTGCTCGCGGCGCGGTGATGCTCGGTGACGAGATGCTCGACGAGGCCAGCCGCAAGATGGCGTTGGTGGTGGCGGGCAAGGGCCGGGCGGCCGGAATGCGCCGTGAGGCACCGCCGTTCACGCCGCCATCGGCCTAGCGGGGATCGCAAGCGCGGCGGCACCGGACGGGACTCATGGCGACCGGTGCCCGCCTTTGAGCGACACGTCGTGATGGTTTGGTGGAGGTACCGGGCGTTGTCGCTGCAAGGCGGGCAACTGTCCTAGCCCCCGCGGCGGTCTACGAGCCTCGGCTCGGTATCCAAGCCTAGTTCAGGGCGATCATCGCGAGGATGAACGAGAGCGTCACGGCGACACCGCCTATCGCGGTTCCGGCCACTGCCATGCCGTGACCGGCCTCACCGGTCGACTTGATCTGGCTCAATGCCACGCCCCCGAGGATGACACCGGCCACCCCCAACGGCCAGAACACCAGGCCGAGCAGCGACACGATCAGCGAGCTGACCGCCAGGACGTTCGTCTTCTGCGCCTGGCCCGGATTGAAGTAGCTGCCCGGATAAGGCGCGCCGTATCCCGACGGGGGGTAACCCGGGGGATTGCCGTAGCCCGGCGGCGGGTATCCGGGCGGGGCGCCGAGCCCCGGGTATTCGCCCGGGGCAGCAGGTGTGGGCGGCAGATAACCCCCGGGCGGCAGGTAGTTGCCGGGCGGTGGGGGCGGCGGATAACCAGCCGGAGGCGGCGGGGGGAAGCCGGGCGGCGGATAGCCGGGTGCCGGTGGGTAGCCCTCGTACCCCGACGGGTAGGGCCAGCCGCCCTGGTCGGGCCCGGGTGCACCCGGGTCGGCCCAGGGCTGGTCGGCATTGCCTCGCGGATTCTCGCCAGAATCCCCGCCGGGAGCTGTCATGCTGTTCAACCTAGCCGATGCACCGCGGCCGGCTTGTCGTCCGACAGCCGCTTCCCGGAGCGAGGAGAGAGAAATCCCATGACCAGCCCCTTTCAGCCCGGACAGACTCCCGATCCTCTCGGTGCGGCAGGTGCGCCGGGACGCCGTGATGTGGGCCGGCTGCCGACCCCGCCGAAAGGCTGGCCGATCGGGGCGTACCCCACCTACGCCGAGGCCCAGCGCGCGGTGGACTACCTGTCCGACCAACAGTTCCCGGTGCACCAGGTGACGATCGTCGGCGTCGACCTGATGCAGGTCGAGCGGGTCACCGGCCGGCTCACCTGGCCCAAAGTGCTCGGCGGCGGCGTGCTGACCGGTGCCTGGCTGGGCCTGTTCATCGGCTTGGTGCTGGGCATCTTCAGTGAAAATCCGACCCAGGCGCTGGTGACCGGCCTGATCGCCGGGGTGTTCTTCGGTTTGATCACCTCATCGGTCCCGTACGCGATGGCCCGCGGTACAAGGGATTTCAGCTCGACCATGCAGCTGGTTGCGGGTCGTTACGACGTGCTATGCGACCCGCAGAGTGCCGAGCAGGGCCGGGATCTGTTGGCGAAGCTGACGCTCTGACTGCGCGTTGTTGCGTAGCGCCCTCGGGCGGCCTTACCGTCGTGGCACGAAACGGCAACGGGAGGCGGGTGGCGTGGCGAGTCGGCGCGGTCGCGTACGGCGGCTGGGCGCGGCTGCGCTGACCGCACTGACCGTTGCGTCGGCCGGATCGGCCTGCGGTTCGTCCGGGTCGGCCGCCGGTATTCCGGTGATCAGCGTCTACACCCCGGCCAACGACACCGCGACGTTCCGGGTGATCGCGGCGCGTTGCACCGAACAGGCCGGCGGCCGGTACCGGGTGCAGCAGTTCAGCCTGCCGCGCGCCGCGGACGATCAGCGCCTGCAACTGGCGCGTCGGCTGACCGGCAATGACCGCACCTTGGACGTGATGGGCCTGGACGTGGTGTGGACAGCGGAGTTCGCCGAGGCCGGCTGGGCGGTGCCACTGGCGCAGGACCCGGCCGGCAAGGCCGAGGCCGACGCCGCCGACGACACGCTGCCGGGCCCGCTCGCGACCGCCCGCTGGCACGATCGGCTCTACGCCGCACCGCTGGTAACCAACACCCAATTGCTTTGGTACCGGCCGGATCTGATGAAATCGGCGCCGTCCACCTGGGAGGGCATGGTCGCCGAGGCGTCCCGTTTGCACGCCGCGGGCCAGCCCAGCTGGATCGCGGTGCAGGCCAAGCAATACGAGGGTTTGGTGGTCTGGTTCAACACCCTGCTGGAAAGCGCCGGGGGACGGGTCCTGGGCGACGACGGCAAGACCGTCACCCTGACCGACACCGCTGAGCACCGGGCCGCCACCGTCGCGGCGCTGCAGGTCATGAAGGCGGTGGCGACCGCTCCGGGCGCCGACCCGTCGATCACTCAGACCGATGAGGGCACCGCCCGACTCGCGTTCGAGCAGGGCAAGGCGGCGCTGGAGGTCAATTGGCCGTTTGTGCTGCCGTCCATGCTGGAGAACGCGGTCAAGGGCGGGGTGGGGTTCCTTCCGCTGCAAGGGCGTTCGGACCTGGCCGGCAGTATCGATGGCATCGGTGCTTTCGCGCCCAGCGACGAGCAGTACCGCGTCGCCTACCAGGCCAGCCGCAACGTGCTCGGGTATGCGCCGTATCCGGCGGTGTTGCCTGGACATCCGGCCAGGGTGACCCTCGGGGGGCTGAACCTGGCGGTGGCCAGGACCACCCGGCATCGTGCCGAGGCGTTCGAGGCGGTGCGCTGCCTGCGAAACGCGGCGAACCAGAAGTATGTCGCGATCGAAGGGGGGCTGCCCGCGGTGCGCGCCTCGGTGTACGCCGACCCGCAGTTCCAACAGAAATACCCGCAGCACAACGTGATCCGTCAGCAACTCACCGACGCCGCGGTGCGCCCGGTGACACCGGTCTATCAGGCGGTGTCTACCCGGATATCGGCGACGCTGGCGCCGATCAGCGCCATCGACCCGGAGCGCACCGCCGATGAGCTCACCGTGCAGGTGCGCAAGGCCATCGACGGTAAGGGACTCATCCCGTGACCCGCGCCGATGATGTCCGTTCACAGCGCCGGCTCGCGGTGGCGCTCGTCGCGCCGGCCGTGGTCCTGATGCTGGCCGTGACGGCCTACCCGATCGGTTACGCGATCTGGCTGAGCCTGTTGCGCTACAACCTGGCCACTCCCGGCGACACTGCCTTCGTCGGCCTGGCCAACTATCAGACCACCCTGACCGACTCCTACTGGTGGACCGCGTTCGCGGTGACGCTGGGTATCACAGTGGTCTCGGTGGCCTTCGAATTCGTCTTCGGTCTGGCGCTGGCACTGGTGATGCACCGCAGCTTGTTCGCCAAGGGCATGGTGCGCACGGCGGTGCTGGTGCCCTACGGCATCGTCACGGTGGCGGCCGCCTACAGCTGGTATTACGCCTGGACTCCGGGGACCGGTTACCTGGCCAATCTGCTGCCGACCGGGAGTGCGCCGCTGACCCACCAGTTGCCGTCGTTGGGGATCGTGGTGCTGGCCGAGGTGTGGAAGACGACGCCGTTCATGGCGCTGCTGCTATTGGCCGGGCTGGCGCTGGTGCCCGAGGAACTGCTCAAGGCGGCCCAGATGGACGGTGCCGGCGCCTGGCGGCGGCTGATCACCGTCATTCTGCCGATCATGAAACCGGCGATCCTGGTGGCGTTGCTGTTTCGCACGCTGGACGCGTTTCGGATCTTTGACAACATCTACGTGCTCACCAATGGCTCCAACAGCACCGGCTCGGTGTCGATCCTGGGCTACGACAACCTGTTCAAGGGATTCAACGTGGGCTTAGGGTCGGCGATCTCGGTGTTGATCTTCATCTGTGTGGCGCTGATCGCGTGGGTGTTCGTCAAGGTGTTCGGCGCCGCGGCGCCGGGGTCGAGCCAGAAATGACCGAGCTTCGCCGCCGCACCGCGTGGCTGATCATCGACCTGGTAGTGGTGCTCTACGCACTGGTCCCGGTGCTGTGGATCTTCTCGTTGTCGCTCAAACCGACGTCAACGGTCAAGGACGGCAAGTTGATTCCTTCGTCGGTGACCCTGGACAACTATCGCGGCATCTTCGCCGGTGATGTCTTCGGCTCGGCGCTGATCAACTCGGTGGGCATCGGCCTGATCACCACGGTGATCGCGGTGGTGATCGGCGCAATGGCCGCCTATGCGGTGGCGCGCCTGGACTTCCCCGGGAAGCGGCTGCTGGTCGGGGCGGCCCTGCTGATCGCGATGTTCCCCCAGATATCTCTGGTGACACCGATTTTCAACATCGAGCGGGCCACCGGGCTGTTCGACACCTGGTTGGGTTTGATCATTCCCTACATCACCTTCGCGCTGCCGCTGGCGATCTACACCCTCTCGGCGTTCTTCTCCGAGATTCCGTGGGACCTGGAGAAGGCCGCCAAGATGGACGGTGCCAGTCCCGGTCAGGCGTTCCGCAAGGTGATTGCGCCGCTGGCGGCGCCGGGCATCGTCACCGCCGCGATTCTGGTGTTCATCTTCGCGTGGAACGACCTGCTGTTGGCGTTGTCGCTGACGGCCACCAAGGCCTCGGTCACCGCGCCGGTCGCGATCGCCAACTTCACCGGCAGTTCGCAATTCGAGGAGCCGACCGGATCGATCGCGGCGGGTGCAATGGTGATCACGGTGCCGATCATCGTCTTTGTTCTAATCTTCCAACGACGGATCGTGGCGGGACTGACCTCCGGCGCGGTGAAGGGATAAGCCGATGGCAGAGATCGAACTCCTCCACATCAGCAAGAGCTACCCCGATGGCGCGGTGGCGGTGAAGGATCTGTCGCTGAGCATCGCCGACGGGGAGTTCATCATTCTGGTGGGGCCCTCCGGCTGCGGAAAATCCACCACGCTGAACATGATCGCCGGTCTGGAGGAGATCTCGTCGGGGGAGTTGCGCATCGGGGGCCAGCGCGTCAACGAACGTGCACCCAAGGACCGCGACATCGCGATGGTGTTCCAGTCCTACGCGCTCTACCCCCACATGTCGGTGCGGCAGAACATCGCGTTCCCGTTGACCCTGGCCAAGATGAAAAAGCCGCAGATCGCCGAAAAGGTGGCGGAGGTCGCCAAGATTCTCGACCTGACCGCTCTGTTGGACCGCAAGCCGTCGCAGCTCTCCGGTGGCCAGCGTCAACGGGTCGCGATGGGGCGGGCGATCGTGCGGCACCCCAAGGCGTTTCTGATGGACGAGCCGCTGTCGAACCTCGACGCCAAGCTGCGGGTGCAGATGCGCAGTGAGATCGCCCGGCTGCAGCGCAGACTAGGCACCACCACCGTCTACGTCACCCATGACCAGACCGAGGCGATGACGCTCGGCGACCGGGTGGTGGTGATGCACCGTGGGATCGCCCAGCAGATCGGCACGCCCGACGAGCTCTACGAGCACCCCGCCAATCTGTTCGTCGCCGGATTCGTCGGCTCCCCGGCGATGAACTTTTTCCCGGGCACGCTGACCGCGGCCGGCGCGCGGCTGCCGATCGGCGAGGTACCGCTTGACGCGGCGACGCGCGAGGCGATCGGCAAGCATCCCGCACCTGCCGGCGGTGAGGTGGTCATCGGGGTGCGTCCGGAGCATCTGGGCGATGCCGCGCTGCTCGACGACGCCGGGCGCGGCACCGCGGTGAGTTTCGCGGCCCGCGTCGATCTCGTCGAATCGCTGGGAGCCGACAAGTACCTGTACTTCACCCCCAACGTATCCGGCGACGCGCCAGCCGAAAACGATCTGGTGGCCAGGGTTCCCGCGGCGTCGAAGGCGGCCGGCGGGCAGCCGATCGAGCTGGCCCTGCAGCCCGACAACGTGGTCGTGTTCGACGCCACGACCGGGGTGAACCTGACCGTGCCGCCGGGCGCGTGATGAGCGACGACCTGGACCGGGTGCGTGAGCATGTCCGGCGGCACTTCGCGGACGTCGCCGAGCCCGACGCGGCGCGGGTGACGTTTCTGGGTGTCGAGCCCATCGAGGTGTTGCGGTTCGGGCCCGGACCCGACCGGATGGTGCATTACGTCTCGGCGGGCTGCTCGCGTCACCCGATGGGTGATCCCGGCCAGCTCCTGGCCGACCCGGTGCACGGTCCCCGGGCCGAAATCGTCGTGAGCCTGCGTTCCTCGGGGTCTGACACCGGTCTGGCCCGCAGCCTCGCCGCGGTAGCGGCCGCGCCGGTGGTCGAAGGGGTGGTGCTGGTGCCCGATGCACTGATCGACCTCGGGGGGCCGCTGTGGACCGGGCCTTCAGGTCCGGTGCCGTTCACCGCGGTGCTGCTGGGCGACAGTGACATCGCCGAGTTGACGTTGGCCCCGCCGCGAGAGCCGGTGCGGTTTTTGTCGGCCATCCCGATCACCGCGACCGAGGCCGCATGGGTGCGGCTCAAGGGCGCCGAGGCGATGCGGGAGGCCTGGCGCTCCGACGGTGTGGACGTCTTCGACCCGGCTCGCCCCGCTTCCCAGCCCCGCTGATTTTCCCGCGAGCGTGCAGACTTGTCCGCCATTTCCCCAGGTGGGGGTGTGCAACTCTGCACGCTCGCGCGGGAGGCTGGCGCTTACAGCCAGCCGTTGCGGCGGAACGCGCGGTAGAGCATCGCGGAGATCACGCCCATGCCGGCCACCACCATCGGGTAGCCGAACGCCCAGTGCAGCACCGGCATGCGATCGAAGTTCATGCCATAGATTCCGGCGATCATGGTCGGGACGGCGATGATGCCCGCCCACGCCGACATCTTGCGCATGTCGGTGTTCTGCTGCATGCCCACGCGTGCCAGGGCGGCCTGCACCAGCGAGCTGAGCAATTCGTCGTACCCGGCGATCTGCTCAGCGGCACGGGTCTGGTGGTCGGCGACGTCGCGCAGATAGCGCCGCACCTCTTTGGAGATCAGATCCCGGTAGTCGGTCTGCATCCGCTCAAAGGGCACGGACAGGGGTGCGACCGCACGCCGTAGCTCGACGACCTCGCGCTTGATCTGGTAGATCGGTTCGACGTCGGTGCGGGCGCCCGGTGCGAACGCCGCCTCCTCGATGACGTCGATGTCGCTTTCCATGAGGTTGGTCACCTCGACGTAGCGGTCCACCACATAGTCGGCGATGGCATGCATCACCGCGAACGGCCCCAGTCGCATCTGCTCGGGATCGGTGTCCATCCGTTTGCGGACGTTGGACAAGCCGCTGTGCTCACCGTGTCGGACGGTGACCACGAAGTTCTTGCCGACGAAGATCATGATCTCGCCCGTTTCGACGATCTCGCGCGGCAGCACCGCCGACTCGTGCGGCACGTAGTTGACGGTCTTGAGTGCCAAGAACAGGGTGTCGTCGTAGCGTTCCAGCTTGGGCCGCTGATGTGCCTGAACAGCGTCTTCGACGGACAGCGGGTGCAGTTGGAAGGTGGTGGCCACGCCCTGCATCTGCGCCTCGCCCGGCTCGTGCAATCCGACCCAGACGAACGCCTCTCGGCCACCCGCCTCGATCTCGCGCACCTTGGCCCGTGCGCCGGCGGGGGTGAATTCGCCGGGAATCCGCTCGCCGTCCGCATAGACACCGCAGTCGACCAGCACTCGGGGTGTCGGGTCTTGCAACGCAGTCATGGCCGATCTCCCTCCGGCGCAGGTGCCGGTCAAATGCTACGCGTCCGGAGCCGACGTGCACCGTGAGCGCGATGCAGGGCCGGAGGTCCCCGAGTTTCGATGACGACGCCGGTGCGCTAGTTTCGAGCCGGACCAAACCCAGACCAGTCGAACTCGTTCGAGGAGCACTTGACGTGAGCAAAACCCCACTCAAGGTGGCCGTCACCGGCGCCGCCGGCCAGATCGGCTACAGCCTGTTGTTCCGCCTGGCCAGCGGCTCGTTGCTGGGCCCCGACCAGCCGATCGAACTGCGCCTGCTGGAGATCGAGCCCGCCCTCAAGGCGCTCGAGGGTGTCGTCATGGAGCTCGACGACTGTGCCTTCCCGCTGCTGTCGGGTGTGCAGATCGGCTCGGACGCGAACAAGATCTTCGACGGCGTCAACTTGGCACTGCTGGTCGGCGCCCGCCCGCGCGGTCCGGGCATGGAGCGCAGCGACCTGCTCGAGGCCAACGGCGCGATCTTCACCGCGCAGGGCAAGGCCCTCAACGCGGTCGCGGCTTCCGACATCCGGGTGGGTGTGACCGGCAACCCGGCCAACACCAACGCGCTGATCGCGATGACCAACGCCCCCGACATCCCCAACGAGCGTTTCTCCGCGCTGACCCGCCTGGACCACAACCGGGCGATCTCGCAGCTGGCCGCCAAGACCGGCGCCAAGGTCACCGACATCACCAAGATGACGATCTGGGGCAACCACTCCGCGAGCCAGTACCCGGACGTGTTCCACGCCGAGGTCGGTGGGCGTAACGCCGCCGAGGTCGTGAACGACCAGGCCTGGATCGAGAACGACTTCATCCCCACCGTCGCCAAGCGTGGCGCGGCGATCATCGACGCCCGTGGCGCCTCGTCGGCCGCCTCCGCCGCGTCGGCCACTGTCGACGCGGCGCGGAGCTGGTTGCTCGGCACTCCCGACAACGACTGGGTGTCGATGGCCGTGGTCTCCGACGGCTCCTACGGTGTGCCGGAGGGGCTGATCTCGTCGTTCCCGGTCACCACCAAGAACGGTGACTGGAGCATCGTGCAGGGCCTGGAGATCGACGACTTCTCCCGCGGCCGGATCGACGCCTCGACCGCCGAGCTGGCCGAGGAGCGCGAGGCTGTCACCGGGCTGGGCCTGATCTAAGGCCTTAGGCCCGGCGGGCGACCTCCTGCGCAAGCTGTACGCGGGAGGTCAGCCCCAACTTGGTGTGGACGTGGGGCAGCTGCGTCTGCACGGTGCGCGGTGAAACGAAGAGCCGAGCGGCAATGTCCGTGTTCGGCGGTCCTTCGCTGACTGATCGGGCGACGTCGGGGTGAGCGAGCCCAGGAGGAATCGAACGCGATCGCTTCGTAGGGGTCGCGCTCGGCCCGCTCCGGTTCGCCTCGAGCAAACGCGAGGCGCCCATGCGGTATTCGGTCTCATGATCCGGTACCAACGCGTCGCTGCGGAGACGCCGTCATCGGCCCATTGCTGTGCCGCAGGAAGATCGCCGAGCACCAGCGTTGTTTCGGCTCGGCGCCAAGCGGAATACGGTGGCAATCTGGCTGGAGACGCCGATGTGATGCCGGCAAATCATCAGCGAAAGCGCGTCGCTGCGCACGTGGGATGCCTTGGCTGCCCCCAGCCGATCGAAAGAATGTAAAGCCAGCGCAGTACCCTGGCCTATCGATGCCCGAGAACCTTGCGAACATGGCCAACAGCTCGCCGATCGTCATCGGAGACGAAGAGATCTTCGAAGCCCACACGGGCGGGAAGATCTCCGTCGACCTCAAAACCCCGTTGGACAGCCAGCGCGCGTTGTCGATCGCCTACACCCCGGGTGTGGCGCAGGTCAGTCGCGCCATTGCCGCGGACCACACGCTGGCGGCCCGCTACACCTGGGCGCACCGGCTGGTGGCCGTGGTCAGCGACGGCACGTCGGTGCTCGGGCTCGGTGACCTCGGGCCGACGGCGTCGCTGCCGGTGATGGAGGGCAAGGCCGCGTTGTTCAAGACGTTCGCCGGCCTGGACTCCATTCCGATCGTGTTGGACACCAAGGATCCGGACGAGATCGTCGAAACGCTGGTGCGGCTGCGCCCGTCGTTCGGGGCGGTCAATCTGGAGGACATCTCGGCGCCGCGCTGCTTCGAGATCGAGCGGCGCGTGATCGAGGCGCTGGACTGCCCGGTGATGCATGACGACCAGCACGGCACCGCGATCGTGGCCCTGGCGGCCCTGCTGGGCGCGGCCAAGGTGCTCGACCGCGACATCGCGTCGCTGCGGGTGGTGGTCTCCGGTGCCGGTGCCGCGGGCGTGGCCTGCGCGAACATCCTGCTCTCGCGGGGCATCTCGGAGATGATCGTGCTGGATTCGCAGGGCGTGCTGCATCCGGAGCGCTCCGGCATGAACGACGTCAAGCTCGAACTGGCACAGCGGACCAATCCTCGTGGCCTGACCGGCGGCCTGGCCGAGGCGCTGGCCGGCGCCGACGTCTTCCTGGGCGCGTCCGGCGGGGTGGTGCCGGAGGAGCTGATCGCGACGATGGCTCCGGGTGGGGTGGTGTTCGCGCTGTCCAACCCCGACCCCGAGATCCACCCTGACCTGGCGGCCAAGTACGCGGCGGTGGTGGCAACCGGCCGCAGCGATTTCCCCAACCAGATCAACAACGTGCTGGCCTTCCCCGGGGTGTTCCGCGGTGCGCTCGACGCCGGTGCGCGCCGCATCACCGAGGCGATGAAGTTGGCTGCAGCAGAGGCGATTTTCTCCGTCGTCGCCGACGAGCTGGCCCCCGACCGCATCGTGCCCAGCCCGCTGGATCCCCGGGTCGAGCCTGCCGTAGCGGCTGCCGTCGCGGCGGCCGTCGACTCCGGGTCGTAGAGGGCACGGTGCCCCGGCCGCGAGGACATCAGCTGCGCCGCCTGGCGCTCGGATGGGCGGCCGTGCTGATCGCCGGTTGTGCTGCCCACCCGGGGCCGCCGCCGTTGAGCGTGGGAATGTCGCCGGATCCGCAATCGCAGGTACTGGGCCACCTTTATGCGAGCGCCCTGCGCGGTACCGGTGCCGCGGTGCGGCTTGAGGCCGTTGCCGACCCGGTTGCCGGGCTGGATGCGGGGGAGTGGACTGTCGTTCCCGGATTCACCGGCCGATTCTTGGCGACGTTCGCCCGCGATTCCGCCGCGCGCTCCGATCGGGGTGTCTACTGGGCGTTGGCCGGCGCGCTACCGGAAGGCCTCGCGGTCGGTGACTACGCCATGACCGCCGAGGACAAACCGACACTGGCCGTGACGAAGGCGACGGCGACCGCGTGGGGCGACACCGGCCTGGCCGCGCTCGTCCGGCATTGCGCCGGGTTGACCGTCGGCGGTGTCGCGGGCGTGCGGGTGCCGACAGCGGTGGGCCGGTGCACGCTCCCGAAGCCACGCGAATTCCCTGACGAGGCAGCGCTGTTCGCTGCGTTGCAGGCCCGTCAGATCATCGCCGCGTGGACCAGTACTGCCGACCCCGACGTGCCGGAAGGCGCCGTGCTGCTCACCGACGGGCGTCCCGCGTTGGTGCGCGCCGAGAATGTGGTGCCGCTGTATCGCCGCAATGAGTTGACCGAAGCCCAGCTGTTGGCCATCAATCAGGTGGCCGGCGTGCTGGACACCGACGCCCTGATCGACATGCGGCGACAGGTGGTCGCCGGGGCCGACCCGCAGGTCGTCGTCGATGCCTTCTTGGACGAGCACCCGCTGGGCAGATAGCCGGGCCTACTGTGGCCTGAGTTTGGGGATGCCGAACGAGAACAGGCGTTGGTAGCGCGAGCCCAAGATGCGCACCAGCAGGTCCAAAATCCGCGCGTCGTTTCCGATCAGCACACGGGCCCGGTTCTTGCTGACGCCGTCGAGGATCACTCGGGCGGCCTCTTCGGCGGTGGTGGAGGCCAGCCGCCGATCGAAGAAGTCGGCCATGGCTGCGGCGTCCAGACCTTCGGCGACGGTGGCGTTGCGGGCGATGGCGGTCTTGATGCCGCCCGGGTGCACCGTGGTCACCTTGACCGGGTGCTTGTTGATGGCCATCTCCTGGTTCAGCGCCTCGGTGAAGCCGCGGACCGCGAACTTCGCCGCGTTGTAGGCGGCCTGGCCGGGCATGGACAGCAGCCCGAACAAACTGGAGATGTTGATGACGTGTCCGTCGCCGGATTCGATCAGGTGCGGCAGGAAGGCCTTGGTGCCGTTGACCACGCCCCAGAAGTCGACGTCCATCACCCGCTCGATGTCCTTGAACGGGCTGATCTCGACGTCGCCGCTGAACGCGATGCCGGCGTTGTTGTAGATCTGGTTGACCTTGCCGAAGTGCTCCTTGACCTCTTCGGCGTAGGCCAGGAACGCTTCCCGCTCGGTGACGTCGAGGCGGTCGACCTTGACCCGCACGCCTAGTGCGGCCAGCCGGCGCTCGGTCTGAGCGAGCCCCTCGGTGTCGACGTCACTGATCGCCAGCTGCGCTCCCGCGCGGGCCAGCTCGATGGCCAGCGCCTGACCGATACCCGAACCGGCACCGGTGACGACGGCGACTTTCCCGGCGAATCCCTGCATGTGCTCTCCCCAGCGGTCGGTGGAACACCCGAGCTTATCCGGTACCGCCGGTACCGGGTTGATCGGCCTCGGCGAATGTGCGCAGTTGTACCGAATCACGCGGCGTGTTGCGTACAAACACGCACCCTCGCGAGGATCTAGCCGAATGCCGAGTCGATGATCTCCTGCTGCTCGACCGCGTGCACCTTCGACGACCCCGACGACGGTGCCGACATCGCCCGCCGCGAGATCCGCTTGACCCCGGTCAGCTTCTCCGGCAGCAGCTCCGGCAGCTCCAGGCCGAACCGTGGCCACGCGCCCTGGTTGGCCGGCTCCTCCTGCACCCAGAAGAACTGCTGCGCGTTCGGGTAGCGGTCCAGGGTTGCGGCGAGGCGGCGCTTGGGCAGCGGGGCCAGCTGTTCGATCCGCACGATCGCGATGTCGTCACGGCCGTCCTTGGCCTTGCGGGCGACCAGCTCGTAGTAGAGCTTGCCGCTGGTCATCAACACCCGGGTGACCTTGCTGCGGTCGCCCACGCCGTCCTCGTAGGTGGGTTCTTCGAGCACCGAGCGGAACTTGACGTCGGTGAAGTCCTTGACGTCGCTGATCGCCGCCTTGTTGCGCAGCATCGACTTGGGGGTGAACACGATCAACGGTCGCTGGATCCCGTCGAGTGCGTGGCGGCGCAGCAGGTGGAAGTAGTTCGACGGAGTCGAGGGCATCGCAATCGTCATCGAGCCCTCCGCCCACAGCTGCAGGAACCGCTCGATGCGCCCGGAGGTGTGGTCCGGTCCCTGGCCCTCGTGGCCGTGCGGCAGCAGCAGCACCACGTTGGACAGCTGGCCCCACTTGGCCTCGCCGGAGCTGATGAACTCGTCGATGATCGACTGTGCGCCGTTGACAAAGTCGCCGAACTGCGCCTCCCACAGCACCAGGGCTTCCGGGTTGCCGACGGTGTAGCCGTATTCGAAGCCGACGGCGGCGAACTCGGACAGCGGCGAGTCATAGACCAGGAACTTGCCGCCGGTCGGGGTGCCGTCGGCGTTGGTGGCCAGCAGCTGCAACGGGCTGAACTCCGCACCGTTGGCCTGGTCGATGATCACCGAGTGGCGCTGCGAGAAGGTGCCGCGGCGGGTGTCCTGTCCGGACAGCCGGATCAGCTTGCCTTCGGCGACCAGCGAGCCCAGTGCCAGCAGCTCGCCGAACGCCCAGTCCACCTTGCCCTCGTAGGCCATCTCGCGGCGTCGCTCGAGCACCGGAAGGACGCGCGGGTGCACGGTGAAGCCCTCGGGGATCGCCATGAACGCGTCGCCGATGCGGGCGAGCATCGCCTTGTCGACCGCGGTGTTCAGGCCCTTGGGGACCTGCTGCTCGGACTCCACCGACTCACTGGGCAGCGCGGCATGCTTCTCCAGCTCGCGGATCTCGTTGAACACCCGCTCCAGCTGGCCGTGGTAGTCGCGCAGCGCGTCCTCGGCCTCCTTCAGCGAGATGTCCCCGCGGCCGATCAGGTCTTCGGTGTAGCTCTTGCGAACACCGCTCTTGGTGCCGATCACGTCGTACATGTACGGGTTGGTCATCGACGGGTCGTCGCCCTCGTTGTGCCCGCGACGGCGGTAGCACAGCATGTCGATGATGACGTCCTTGTGGAACTTCTGCCGGAAGTCCACCGCCAGGCGGGCCACCCAGTCGCAGGCTTCCGGGTCGTCACCGTTGACGTGGAAGATCGGCGCGCCGATCATCTTGGCCACATCGGTGCAGTACTCGCTGGAACGCGAGTAATCCGGCGCCGTGGTGAAACCGATCTGGTTGTTCACCACGATGTGGATGGTGCCGCCGACCCGGTAGCCGGGCAGCAGTGCCATGTTCAGCGTCTCGGCCACCACGCCCTGGCCGGCAAACGCGGCGTCGCCGTGCAGCATCATCGGCACCACCGAGAACGGCGGGTCTTCGTCGGTGCCCAGCGCGCCCCGCCCCAGCAGGTCCTGACGCGACCGGACCAGCCCCTCGAGCACCGGGTCGACGGCCTCCAGGTGTGACGGGTTGGCGGTCAGCGACACCTGAATGTCGTTGTCGCCGAACATCTGCAGGTACACCCCGGTGGCACCCAGGTGGTACTTGACGTCGCCGGAGCCGTGCGCCTCGGCAGGATTGAGGTTGCCCTCGAACTCGGTGAAGATCTGCGAGTAGGGCTTGCCGACGATGTTGGCCAACACGTTGAGCCGGCCGCGGTGCGGCATCCCGATGACGACCTCGTCGAGGCCGTGCTCGGCGCACTGGTCGATGGCCGCGTCCATCATCGGGATGACGGTCTCGGCGCCTTCGAGGGAGAACCGCTTCTGGCCGACGTACTTGGTCTGCAGGAAGCTCTCGAACGCTTCGGCGGCATTGAGCTTGCTCAGAATGTACTTCTGCTGCGCCACAGTCGGTTTGACGTGCTTGACCTCGACGCGCTCCTGCAGCCACTGCTGCTGCTCGGGCTCGAGGATGTGGGTGTACTCCACGCCGACGTGGCGGCAGTAGGCGTCACGCAGGACCGACAGGATCTCGCGCAGCTTGCGGATGTCGCCGCCGGGCAGGCCCTCGACTTTGAATTCCCGGTCCAGATCCCACAACGTCAGGCCGTGACTCTGCACGTCCAGGTCGGGGTGGCTGCGGAACCGGGTGTTGTCCAGGCGCAGCGGGTCGATGTCGGCCATCAGATGGCCGCGGTTGCGGTAGGCGGCGATCAGCTCGACCACGCGGGCGTTCTTGTCGACGACCGAGTCCGGGTTGTCCGTGCGCCAGCGCACCGGCTCGTAGGGGATGGACAGTTCGAAGAAGATCTCGTCCCAGAACGCGTCCGACAGCAGCATCTCGTGCACGGTGCGCAGGAAGTCGCCCGATTCCGCGCCCTGGATGATGCGGTGGTCATAGGTCGAGGTCAGGGTGATCACCTTGCCCACCCCGAGCTCGGCGATGCGCTGCTCGCTGGCGCCCTGGAACTCGGCGGGGTACTCCATGGCGCCCACGCCGATGATCGCGCCCTGCCCGGCCATCAGCCTCGGCACCGAGTGCACGGTGCCGATGGTGCCGGGGTTGGTCAGCGAGATCGTCACGCCGGCGAAGTCCTCGGCGGTCAGCTTGCCGTCCCGGGCCCGGCGCACGATGTCTTCGTAGGCGTCGACGAACTGCGCGAAGCGCAGTGATTCCGAGCCCTTGATGGCGGCGACCACCAGGGAGCGCTTGCCGCCGGCGCCCTGCAGGTCGATGGCCAGCCCAAGGTTGGTGTGGGCCGGTGTGACGGCGTTCGGCTTGCCGTCGACCTCGGCGAAATGCCGATTCATGTTGGGGAACTGCTTGACCGCCTGCACGATCGCGTAACCCAGCAGGTGGGTGAAGGAGATCTTGCCGCCGCGGGTCCGCTTGAGCTGGTTGTTGATGACGACGCGGTTGTCGATCATCAACTTGGCCGGCACGGCACGCACGCTGGTGGCCGTCGGTACCTCCAGCGAGGTGGACATGTTCTTGACTACCGCCGCCGCGGCCCCACGCAACACCTGCAGCTCGTCGTCGGCGAGCGGCGCGGGAGCTTGGGAGGCGGCGGGCTTGGCGGCCGGGGCCGCCGGCGCCGGGGCCGGCTTGGCGGCTGGGGCCGGAGCAGCCGGGGCAGCTGCGGCCGGTGCCGCGGGGGCGGGAGCTGCAGGCGCGGGGGCAGCCGGTCTGGTCGCGCCGTCACCGCGTTGTGCGTCGGGGGAGTAGTCGGCCAGGAACTCGTGCCAGCTCGGATCCACAGAGGAGGGATCCTCGCGGAATTTGCGGTACATCTCCTCGACTAGCCACTCGTTCTGACCGAAGGGTGAACTGATACCGCTCACGACAGCTTCTCGCCTCGATTCCTGGTCGTTCGGCGTGGCACTTGCGCCCGCGCCCGCCTGCCTTACAAAGGCTAGCCCCTCGGAGATATTCCGCCAGGCGCGCGGCCGATTGTCCGCCGGTCCCGACCCCGCCGACGGCTATGCGGAGTGGGCGTCACCGTCGTGCAGGGCCGGCACCAGGTGCAAGTTCACCGGCCAACGGCGGGCCGGGGTACCGAACGCCGTGCGGGCGTTGCCGATGATCTTTTTGCCCATCAGGCGGTTCCCGATGGCGCCGATCAGCGCCCCCAGGCCGACGGGCAACAGCTTGCCGAACGCCAGCGCCCCGCGACGCAGGGTGAAGCGCTTGACGAAGTACCGCAGCAGCCGCGAGTTCAACTCCTTGACCGCCGGAAGCGGTAGCGCGGCGACACCCGCAGAACCTTCGGCGAGCCACGCGCCGCTGGTGCGGCCCGGGCCGAGCAGGTCGGCGAGCGCGCCCTTGCCCTGGTCGCCCACCAACACCGCCAGCACCAGCGCGCGGCGCCGGTCCCGGTTGTCCACCGGAATGCCGTGGACCTCGGCGACGGACAGCACGAAGAACGCGGTGGCCTCCAGAAAGACCGCGGTCTCCCCGGCAACCGCGGACAGTGCCATCAGGGTGCCGATCGCCGGCACCGCCGCGGTGGCGCCCACCGCGGCGCCGCTGGCCGTCGCCGCTGCCAGGAATCGCTTCTCCAGCTTCGCGATGACCTGTGCCGGGTCGGCATCGGGATCACTTCGGCGCAGCCGTTCCACGTAGGCCCGCACCGCCGGACCCTGCACCCGTTCGCTGCGCTCGATGACCCGTGCCAACACCCGGGCCGGCATGGTGGGCTTCTCCTCGTCGAAGGTCGGCGCCGGAGCCTGCGCCGGCCGTCGCCGTCGAAAGATGCCCATGGTTGCCTCCCGTTTCGACTCGGTGGTGTTCAGGCTAACGCGCTGGTGATTGTTTACCCGTTTCACCGGTTGTGACCGCACTCCGCAGCGAACAGCGCCACGGCGATCCGAGTTGTTCCCGGCATCATCTGTCCGTAGCGTCGGATGAGGTGGCCTGGTGCCCCGAACAGCACAGCGCAGCGATGGGAGGGGCGGCGCTTGAGCAGCACGTATGACGATCCGGAACGCGCAGTTAGCGCACGTTCCGGTCCGGCGCGCTCGGCTGATCCGGTCAACCCCTGGAACGCCCTGTGGGCGATGATGCTCGGCTTCTTCGTGATCCTGGTGGATTCCACGATCGTGGCGGTCGCCAATCCGAGCATCATGGCGGCGCTCGACATCGGCTACGACACGGTGATCTGGGTTACCAGTGCCTACCTGCTGGGCTACGCGGTACCGCTGCTGGTCGCCGGTCGTCTCGGTGACCAGTTCGGGCCCAAGAACCTGTACCTGATCGGGCTGGCGGTGTTCACCGCGGCATCGTTGTGGTGCGGCCTGGCGGGCGGCATCGAGATGCTGATCACCGCCCGGGCGGTCCAGGGCGTCGGCGCCGCCCTGCTGACCCCGCAAACCCTGACGGTGATTACCCGCACCTTCCCTCCGCAACGGCGTGGTGCGGCCATGAGTGTGTGGGGAGCCACCGCCGGGGTTGCGACGCTGATCGGGCCGCTGGCCGGCGGCGTGCTGGTGGACCGGCTGGGCTGGGAGTGGATCTTCTTCGTCAACGTCCCGATCGGCGCCATCGGCCTGGTCCTGGCCATCGTGTTGATCCCCGAACTGCCGGTGCACCGTCATCGTTTCGACCTTCTCGGCGTGACACTGTCGGGGGTCGGGATGTTTCTGCTGGTCTTCGCTCTGCAGGAGGGCGAGTCGCAGGGGTGGGCGCCGTGGATCTGGGCGCTGATTCTCGGCGGCATCGGCTGCATGGCGGCCTTCGTCTACTGGCAGGCGGTCACCCACGGCGAGCCGTTGGTACCGCTGCACATCTTCCGCGACCTCGATTTCGGGCTGGCCAACATCGGAGTGGCCGTCATCGGCTTCGCCGTCACCGGGATGGTGCTGCCGGTGATGTTCTATGCGCAGGCGGTCTGCGAGATGTCTCCGACTCGGTCCGCCCTGCTGACCGCCCCGATGGCGATCGCCAGTGGAGCGCTGGCCCCGGTGGTGGGAAGGATCGTCGACCGCGCCCATCCCCGGGCGGTGGTCGGATTCGGCTTTTCGGTGCTGGCGATCGGGCTCACCTGGCTGTCCATCGAGATGACACCGCTGACCCCCATCTGGCGGCTGGTGCTGCCGTTCGCGGTGATCGGGGTCGGAATGGCGTTCATCTGGTCGCCGCTGGCGGCCACCGCCACCCGCAACCTTCCGCCGCATCTGGCCGGTGCCGGTTCCGGGGTCTACAACGCGACGCGCCAGGTCGGGGCGGTGCTGGGCAGCGCGGGCATGGCAGCGTTCATGACGTCGAGGATCGCGGCCGACCTACCGCCGATGCCGGGCGGTCTGCGCCCCGAGCATGCTTCGGCGGTCCTGCAGCTGCCCGAATTCCTGCACGAGCCGTTCGCGGCGGCGATGTCGGAGGCGACGCTGTTGCCGGCATTCGTCGCGCTGTTCGGCGTGGTCGCCGCGCTGTTCATGGTCGGCTATGTCATCGACCCGGCCCGCCGCACGGGCGGGCGGATTGACCACGCCCGCGATTTTGACGACTTCGATGATTTCGACGACATCGGTGACCCCGACGAATTCGACGACCTCCCCGGCAACGCCAGGGTCCCCGAACGCGTCAGCCTGCCCCGACACTTCCACACCCTGACTGCCGACCGCGATGTCGACAAACGGACCGAGCCGATCACGGTCGTCGTCGCGCCCAGGGCCCCTGGGGCCCGTCGTCCGCAGGAACCCGCCACCGAGCCGCTGACCGTCGAGATCCCCCGGGCGGCGCCGGCGGTGATTGCCGAGCCCGAACCGATATCACTGCACCACAACGGCTTTGATGTCGATGCGGGGCGGCGCGATTTTCGTCCGCTGGCCAACGGGACTGCGGTGCCTGACGTGCTGGCCAAATTCGGGATCACCGGCAACAGTCCGACCCGCCGAAATCGGCACTATCGGGAGGATCCCGACGACACCGACGCCATCGGCCGGCACTCGCGGCGCGACAGCTGGTTCTAAAGCGACCGGCTACCGGGTGGTGTTGCCGACGATGTCCACCCCGGTGCCGTTCCAGTGGAATTTCACGATCCCGGCCAACCCCGGTATGCCGCTGGCGTTTCGCAGGGCCACCGTGTCGCCGGTGGACTGCGCCATGTCGATGCCGCTGAATCCGTAGGTGTCCGGCACCGCTTGGGGAAGGAACTCACCGAGATGGAACAGCACCGCGCGCGTACTCGGGTGTTCTGCGTTGGTGTTGGCCTTGACGATCACCGCCGAGATGTCGGCGCAGGTGCTGTAGTTGCCGGCCAGCGGCTCCGGGCTCCACGGTTGCTTGCTGCGCGGGTCGTGGGGCAACTCGGAGACGGCCTTGGCGATCGCCGGGGCGGCCAGGTTGACCGCACACGGATCGGCGGGGGCCGGGCTGCTCGACGGCGCCGACGCCGTGGCGGCAGGCGCCTCAGGTGGTGCGGCGGCGGGGCTGGTGTTCTCCGGGGTCTTGGCGACGGTGGAGTCGCCCGAGCCGCAACCGGCCAGCAGAGCTGCGGCCAGCGCGGCGATCGCTACGGACGGTTTGGCGGCACCTGGCACACCGGGCACCGTACCGCCGCCCGGCCGGCCGCCCGGGGAGGCGTGGCCGACCACCGATGTCGGGTCTGCCACTGCCGGCGATCAACAGTGGCGGTAGGTGGGCCGCTTTGCCCGTAGACTGCTAAACGCTATGACCTCGCCTGATGCCCCCGCTGAGCCGTTCCCGGACACCACTGGGTCCCTCGTTGACCCGCCCAACCCAACTTTCGCCGACCTGCAGATCCATCCCTCGGTGCTGAAGGCCGTCGTCGACGTCGGCTATGAGACGCCCTCGGCGATTCAGGCTGCCACCATCCCGGCCCTGCTGGAGGGTTCCGACGTGGTCGGGCTGGCGCAGACCGGGACCGGCAAGACCGCCGCGTTCGCTATTCCGATCCTGTCGCGCATCGACACCACCAGCAAAGCCACCCAGGCGCTGGTGCTCGCGCCCACCCGCGAGTTGGCTCTGCAGGTCGCCGAGGCGTTCGGGCGCTACGGTGCGCATCTGCCCCGGATCAACGTGCTGCCGATCTACGGCGGCGCGTCCTACACCGTGCAGCTTTCCGGGCTCAAGCGCGGCGCGCAGGTCGTGGTCGGTACGCCCGGCCGGGTCATCGACCATCTGGAACGCGGCAGCCTGGACTTGTCGCACCTGGATTACCTGGTGCTCGACGAGGCCGACGAGATGCTGCAGATGGGATTCGCCGAGGACGTCGAGCGCATCCTGGCCGACACCCCCGAGTACAAGCAGGTCGCCCTGTTCTCGGCGACCATGCCCTCGGCCATTCGCCGCATCACCAGCCGCTACCTGCACGACCCGGTGGAAGTCACCGTCAAGGCGAAAACCACCACGGCGGAGAACATCACCCAGCGCTACATCGAGGTCGCCGGGCCGCGCAAGATGGACGCCCTGACCCGGGTGCTCGAAGTCGAACCCTTCGAGGCGATGATCGTCTTCGTCCGCACCAAGCAGGCCACCGAAGAGGTCGCCGAAAAGCTGCGCGCCCGAGGGTTTTCCGCGGCGGCGATCAACGGTGACATCGCGCAGGCGCAGCGGGAACGGACCATCACCGCACTGAAGAACGGCAACATCGACATCCTGGTCGCCACCGATGTCGCCGCCCGCGGGCTCGATGTCGAACGCATCTCCCACGTGGTCAACTACGACATTCCCAACGACCCCGAGGCCTATGTGCACCGGATCGGCCGCACCGGGCGGGCCGGGCGCTCGGGAACCGCACTGCTGTTCGTCAACCCGAGGGAACGCCATCTGCTCCGGTTGATCGAGAAGGTGACTCGGCAGAAGCTGGTCGAAGCGGAGCTGCCCAGCGTCGACGACGTCAATGCTCAGCGGGTCGCCAAGTTCGCCGACGCGATCACCAACCACCTCAGCGCGTCGGGCATCGAATTGTTCCGCCGCCTGGTCGAGGACTACAGCCGCGAGCACAACGTGCCGATGGCCGACATTGCCGCCGCACTGGCGCTGCAGTCCCGCGACGGTGAGGCGTTCCTGATGGTGGAACCGCCGCCGGACAAGCGCCGCGAACGCGCCAAGCCGGATCGCGACGGCGGGCGCGACGACCGCAAAGGCGACCGCAAGGGCCCCCCGAAGGACGGGTTCGCCACCTACCGGATCTCGGTCGGCAAACGCCACAAGGTCAACCCGGGCGCCATCGTCGGGGCGCTGGCCAACGAGGGTGGCTTGCACCGCAGCGATTTCGGCAACATCAGCATCAAGGTGGACCACTCGCTGGTCGAGCTACCGGGCAAACTCTCCGGCAATACCCTCAAGGCGTTGGAACAGACCCGAATTCAGGGCCAGCTGATCAACCTGCGCCGCGAGCGGCCGTCCGGTAAGCCTGATCGTCGCGGCGAAGGTGGGTTCCGGAAACGGACCGAATGACCTTGCCGCGCGACGAGGTCGCCCAGGGCGGGCTCGAGCAGGTCGCTGGAGTGGATCGGGTCGCGTCGCTGACCGGCGTGCGCGCGGTCGCCGCGATCCTGGTGGTCGGAACCCATGCGGCCTACACCACCGGCAAGTACACCCACGGCTACGCGGGGTTGCTGGGTTCCCGGATGGAGATCGGGGTGCCGATCTTCTTCGTGCTCTCCGGTTACCTGTTGTTCCGGCCGTGGGTGCGGGCCGCCGCATTCGGGCGGCCGGACCCGTCGGTGCGGCGCTACGCCTGGCACCGGGTGCGGCGCATCATGCCCGCCTATGTCGTCACGGTGCTGTTGGCCTACGTGATCTATCACTACCGCACGGCGGGCCCGAACCCCGGCCACAACTGGATCGGGTTGTTGCGAAACCTGACGCTGACCCAGATCTACACCGACAACTACATGTTCGGTTACCTGCACCAGGGACTCACCCAGATGTGGAGCCTCGCAGTTGAAGTCGCCTTCTATGTGGTCCTACCGCTGTTGGCCTATGCAACAGTGGTCTGGCTATGCCGACGGCAGTGGCGGCCGGGGCTGTTGTTGGCCGGGCTGGCGGCGGCAGCAGCGATCACACCGGCCTGGTTGACGCTGGTACACACCACCGACTTTCTGCCCGACGGTGCCCGACTGTGGCTTCCGGGTTATCTGGCCTGGTTCGTCGCCGGCATGATGCTGACGGTGCTGCAGGCGATGGGCGTGCGCTGCTACGGCTTCGTGGCGATTCCGTTGGCGCTCATCTGTTATCTCATCGCTGCCACACCGATCGCCGGGGAACCCACCACGTCACCGACCAAACTGTCGGAGGCCCTGGTCAAGGCAGGGTTCTACGCCGTGATCGCCGCCTTGATGGTTGCGCCGCTGGCGTTGGGCAATCGCGGCTGGTACGCACAGCTTCTGGCGAGCCGGCCGATGGTGTGGCTCGGGGAGATCTCCTACGAGATCTTCCTGGTGCACCTAGTGCTGATGGAGGTGGTGATGGTGGAGGTGCTGCGCACCCCGGTCTATACCGGGTCGATGCTGGCGCTGTTCGTGGTCACCATGGTGGTCACGGTGCCCGTCTCCTGGCTGCTGCACCGGCTCACCCGGGTGCGGAGTTGAGCCGTCCCGGCCGGATCCATGGGCGCATTCCCGGCCGGACCCATAGGCACTCTCCTATTCCTCTGAGCCGACCGGCGCCGGCCTGAGTCGCTCCGGCGCAACGACCACCGGTACCACGAACTGCGTCAGCATTTCCCGCTCGTCGTCGGCGTCGCGGCCGGGGAAGCTCAGCATCGACGTCACCACCCGCACCACCCACCGGGCGCGTTGCTGAACCACGTCGCCGTCGCCGGTACCCAATGCGGACAGGAATGACGCGACCATCACGGTGATGACGTCGGACTGCGAGGCCATCGCGGCACCGATCGGCGGTCCGGTCTCGGCGAACCACGACACCAGTGCCGGGTTGCCGCGTACCAGGGCCAGCGATTCGGTGATCCCGGCGACCAGTCGCTCTGCCGGGTCGTCGACGCCGGCCAGGCGCCGGGTCAACTCGTGATAGAGCGCATTGGCCCACCGGTGCACGTAGGCGGTGTGCAGTGCGTCTCGGCTCTCGAAGTAGCGATACAGCGTGGCCCGAGAGCAGCCTGCGGCGCGGGCAATCTCGTTCATGCCCACCGAACCCGGGTCTTGTTCGGCGAACAGCTTCTCGGCCGCGTCGAGAATCTTCTCGGCGGCCAACTCGCCGCGCTGATCGGACAGCCAGGCCCGCCCGGCCATCACGATCCGACGGTGAAGGGCACCGACAGTGGGCGCCGTACGTAATTGCCTCCGGCCCAGACGATCCCGGATTCGTCGACCGCGTAGTTCGGGCAGCGGGCCAGCAGCTCTTCCAGCGCCACGCGGGCCTGCATCTTCGCCGCCTGGTTGCCGATGCAGTGGTGCGCGCCGTAGCTGAAGGTGAGGATCTGGTGCGGCTTGCGCCGAACGTTGAGTTCTGCGGCGTCCGGCCCGAACTGGCGTTCGTCGCGGTTGCCCGAGCCGTACAGCAGCAATACCTTGCGGTCCGCCGGAATCGTGGTGTCGCCGATGGTGACGTCGCGGGTGGTGGTGCGGGCCAGCCCCTGCACGGGGGAGGTCAGCCGCAGCAACTCCTCGACGGCGTCGCGGATCAGCTCGGGATTGTCGACGAGAAGCTGACGTTGGTCGGGGGAGCGCTGCAACAATTGCACTGAGCCGCCGAGCATTCCGGTCGTGGTGTCGTTGCCGCCGGTGACCATGGTGAAGGCGAAGGCCAGTACCGACAGCAACCCATTGATGTCACCGTCGGCGCCCATTCCGGCTGCCACCAGGTGCGAGACGGTGTCATCCTGCGGGTCGGTGCGGCGGCGTTCGATGAGCCCGGTGAAGTAGCCCATCATCTCGCCGATCGCGTCCCCGGCCGAGGCGACCCCGTCCTCGCTGACGGTGGCCGCGACAATCGCTTCGGTCCAGCGATCGAACTGGCTGCGGTCCTCTTCCGGCACACCCAGATAGTGCGCGACCACCATCGACGGCAGCGGCTTGAACAGCTCGGCGACGATGTCACCGCCGCCGTTGGCCTGCAGCCGCTCGAGGCGCTCGACGACGAACTCGCGCACCTTGGGCTCCAGCAACTCCACCTGCCGCGGCATGAAGCCGCGGGCCACCAGCTTGCGAAACTCGGTGTGTACCGGCGGATCCTGCATCACCATCGGCGGGTTGTCGGCCAGTCCGATCATCTCCAGCTCGCCGTAGTTGACGGTCAGTCCCTGTGCGGAGGAGAACGTCTCGTGGTCGGCGGCGGCCGCCCAGATGTCGGCATGCCGAGACAAGACGTAGTAGTCCTGGTTGGGCGCGTTCTCCGGGACGACGTGGTGGACCGGGTCGTGGTCGCGCAGTGCGGCGTACATCGGCCAGGGGTTGGGCCAGGTTTCGGCGTTGCCGAGCTCAAATTTCGGATGAGACATCGTGGTCGTCATGTCTCATTGATACGACAATATCCTGTCGGTGTCAATGGCCGAGTGTGAAATCCACGACGCGACGCGCCGGGGGAGCGTCGGCAGATTCACACTCGGGGAGGGCTGGCTGGGGCCTAGATCCCCGAACCCGGGTTGAGGATGTTCAGCGGGTCGAGCGCGGCCTTGACCCGCTGGTTCAGCGCCATCACATCGGGTCCCAGCTGCTCGCCCAGCCAAGGCCGCTTCAACCGCCCCACGCCGTGTTCGCCGGTGATGGTGCCGCCCAGCGCCAGGGCCAGATCCATGATCTCGCCGTAGGCGAGATCGGCGCGCCGCACATGGTCGGGGTCACTCGGGTCGTGCACGATCAGCGGGTGCGTGTTGCCGTCGCCGGCGTGCGCGATCACCGAGATCAGTAGTTGGCGCTCGGTGGCGATGTTCTCGATACCGGTGATCAGCTCCGCCAGTCGCGGCACCGGCACCCCCACGTCCTCCAGGAGCAGCGGGCCCTTCGCTTCGACTGCCGGGATACAGAACCGCCGGGCCGCCACGAAGCCTTCGGCCTCGACAGGGTCGTCGGTGGAGAACACCTCCTTGGCATGGTGCTCGGTGAACACCTGGGCCATCAGCTCGACATCCTCGGCGCCTGCGTGGCCGCGCTCGTCGGAGGCCGCCACCAGCATGGCCGCGGCCTCGCGGTCCAGGCCCATGCGCAGTTGGTCTTCCACGGCGTTGATCGCCGCTGCGTCCATGAACTCCAGCATCGACGGGCGCAGCCGCCCGGACACGTCGAGCACCGCCTCGGCCGCGGCGGTCACCGAGTCGAAAGTGGCTACTACCACAGCCGATTTCGGCTGAGCCGGTAGCAGGCGCAGGGTTACCTCGGTGACCACCCCGAGGGTGCCTTCGCTGCCGACGAACAACTTGGTCAACGAGAGTCCGGCGACGTCCTTGAGGCGAGGCCCACCCAGGCGCACCGCGGTGCCGTCGGCCAGCACCACCTGCAGTCCTAGCACGTAGTCGGTGGTCACACCGTACTTGACGCAGCACAGGCCGCCGGCGTTGGTGGCGATGTTGCCGCCGATGCTGCAGATCTCGAACGACGACGGGTCCGGCGGGTACCACAGTCCGTAGGCGGCGACGGCCTTCTTCACCTCGGCGTTGAACAGTCCCGGCTGGCAGACCGCGGTGCGGGTGACGGGGTCGACGGTGATGTCGCGCATCTTCTCGGTGCACAGCACAATGCCGCCGTCGATGGCCGTTGCCCCGCCGGACAGGCCGGTGCCCGCACCGCGAGTCACCACCGGCACCCGGTGGGCGCTGGCCCAGCGCATGACCGTCTGCACTTCTTCGGTGCGCAGTGGGCGCACCACCGCCAGGGGCTGGCCCGCGGTCGGGTCCAGCGCGTTGTCCTGCCGGTATCCCGCGGTGATCGTCGGATCGGTGACCACCATGCCCTCGGGGAGATCGGCTATGAGCTGGCTCAGCGAGTCGGTGTTCACGCAGGCGATCCTACGGAGCTGTGGTGTCCGGTCCTACCACTACGGATCGATGGTGAACTGCTGCTCGCCATGGGTTGAGCCGCTGGGCTCGCCCTGCAGGTCGACGACGTAGGTGTAGGTGCCGGGCTTGGTGAGCTGAAAGTCCCACCCGCCGCCTCCGTCGCAGGTCGCCAGTCGCTGCTTTCGTTGAAGCACCAGTCCACCGCCGCTGTCGAGTATTTTCGTCTGCTCGGTGCAGTAGGAATACAACCCCTTGCCGTTGCTGGTTTTCCAGCGCAGGCCCAGGTCCACCCAGTAGGTGCCGTCGTGCTTGGCCTTGCTGAGCTGGAAATGGTTGGGTCCCAGCTCAACTCCGGTATCACCGGGGTTCGTACGCGAGTGAAACACACTCAACTGCAAGGTGCCCGGCACCGTCGCCGCGGTAATAGTACTTTGGCCGGACAGGGTGAACTGCAGGTGATTCTTGCCGGTCACCTCGCCGATCGCGCCGGCGATGTTGGCAAAGAACTGGTTGGGCAGGGTGGTCACCAGCGAGAGCGCCACGCCGGTCCGGTGCACCACATCGCTCAGATACTTGGGGTCGGCGCCTGCCACCCCGCTGATCGGCCCGCCGGCGGCTCCGATCCCGGCCAGCAGGCATTGGGCGACGTTTCCGTACTGGTCGCGCGCCTGGTAGGCGTCCTGAGGCAACTGGGCCGCATTCAGCGCGCTGACGGCACAGTCCCAGGCTGACCTGCTGTTCTGGAAGACAGTGACGAGCTGATCGCCGTCGATTCCGAGCATCGCTATCCCGGTAAGGATTGAATTGAGTTGCAGTGCAACCGGATTAGCATCTGCTTTGATGGTGGCGCTGGTGGTGCCGGCCGGTAGGGCGAGCTGCCCGCCGGTGCCGGGCGTGAGTAGGCCGTTCTTGTCGCCGAACAACCAGACGGCGAGTTGGTCGTTGCTGTTCAGCGGTGTCGGATTGGTGAAGGTTCCGGGGGGCGCGGACGTGATGCCATAGAACTGGCTGCTGCTGTTGGCGAAGTCGACGCCCACACTCCCGGTGCCGACGTCGCGCAGACATCCGGTAACCGGCCCGTCAGGGTTGGACGCGCTGAGCGTGTAGGACATGGAGCCGATGGTCAACTGGCCGCCGCCGGTACAGGCCGTATCGGACTTGTCGGCCCCGGGCAGCAGCACGCCGGTGATGGTGTCGACCACTTTGCCCAGGTCCGCGGCCACTACCTCGAAGAGCGACAGGTGATCGGTGGTGGCGCTGACGGTGCGGGTCGCCGGATCCCAGGTGGCCGGCAGTAGGTCGGTCACCGAACCGTCGGTTCCGGAGACCGTGTGAATGACCGGCTTCACCGAATCGCTGAACTTTCCGGCCAGGTCCGGATTGGCCGTAAGGTCGAATCGCAGTTCGATCGGGGCCTTGGGTTGCAGGCCGTCTCCCAGCGTGATCGTCGCGGGGGCGCTGGCGGCCACCGCGGCGGCAAAGGGTTGGCCAGGGGGTTGCGGTCCGCCGGAGATCGTGAGTGGCACACCGGGATCCCCGACGCCGGCCGGAGCGGTCGCGGTTACTCGCATCCCGTCGAGGATGATCTGCACGGTTGCGCCATCGGGGCCGAGCACCGCCGACGGCGACTCCGAAGGCGCCGGCGCTGACGAGGATGGCGCAGTGGCAGTGTGGTCCGGGACGTGCTCGCGGTGCAGCAGTGAGCAGCTGGTTGCTCCGGCCGCGGTCACCGCGGCCAGCGTCAGAGCGGCATGCCTTCGGTACCTTCGCATTCCGGTCCGTCCCGTCGCAGATGCTGGTCGCCTGCGGGAAGTGTAAGGGCGGATGCCGGGCCGTGTGTCGAACTGCTTCAGCCGGCGTCGAGCAGTGTCGAGAACCACGAGCCCAGATCCATGGTCGGGGCCTGCTGGATCAAATCGTCCATATTCGCCCACTGCTGAGCGGCCTGGTCGCTCACCGCGGTCGGCCAGGCGTCGTTGGCGGTCAGGACTGTGGTCGCCAGGTCGTCGCGGGCATTGAGCAGCCCGGCGATGATCCCGCTGTTCGGGTCGAACAGCGCGTCATTGAGCAGCGAGCCGGCTTCCCCGGGCAAAAGCAGCGACAGCACGGATTGCGCCGCTGCCAACTGGAACGGCAGGCTGATGTCGTTCCACAGCAGCGGCAGGTTGTTGGCGACCGCGGTCAGGGTGCCGAAGGGGTCGGTGGTGAACCCGTGCCAGACGGCGTCCCAGTTCGGGCTCAGCGCGTCGGTGAATCGCATCGCCAGCGGGGTGGACGGCTCCTCACCGAACACCGCCGCGTAATTGTCAGCTCCGATCAGCCCCTTGAGGCCGGAGAACAACAGTTCCTGTATCAACCAGGCCGGTTGTGCGTGCATTCGCGACACGTCCAGCGCGTAGTCGTAGGACAGCACTCGCTGGGTCATGTCGGCGGCGTATTCGGCTGCGCTGACGGTCGGCGTGTCTGCAGGCAGGTAGTCGGCGATATCGGCTACCGGCACCACCTGCGTCGTCACCTCCAATCCGGTGGGATCGGTTCCGGCGGTGAGATTCTCGAAGCGCGCGAAGATCTCGCCGTTGGCGACGCCGCCGGTGTCCAGCCAGTTCGCCACCCCGGGGTTGGTGGCGCTGACCACGTAGTAGGTGTAGCCGTCGGCGGCCTGGTAGGCGGTTGTGTTGTTCAGGGTGGTCTGCGCCAGGGTGAAGGGAAGCGCCGCGCCGTAGACGTTCATCAGCTCGATGCCGCTGTAGGCGGCCGCCACGTCAGGGACCTTCACGATCAGCGCCTCACCGGGGGCCAGATCGAAGTTCCCCGCGGAGACGTCCGCGCTGGGCAACCCCGTCGCGAACAGGCTGGTCTCGGTTGCCAGCGGACTCATGGTGTTGGCGGGCTCCCCGATTCCGGCGATTTGGGCGAGCCCCATGTTCTGGGTGTTGAACGGCCCGGCGATCTTGGCGAAGGCACTGAACAGTGTGGTCAGCGCATCGTCGATGGAGGTGATCTGCGGTGGAGTCGTCGTGTCGTCGCTGGGAAAGAATCCGCCTTCGGGGATGGCGAAGAACGGCGGGCAGTCGGCAACGCAGTGGATGCTGATGTTGCTGGGGCCCTTGGCCCAGTCGCCCAGCACGTCGCGGACCAGCAGGGAGGCGGCGCCTTGAATGGTGGCGCTGTCATCGTCGATGAAATTGACCGCGCCACTGGGCGCGTTGGGGCCGATATAGACGGTGAACGTGCCGTCGGGGTTGACCACCAGATTGGAGCCCAGTTCCAGGCTCTCTTTGCTGACGGCCTGCGAACCGGTGATCTGTTCGGTGGCGATGGCGAAGGCTTCGGTTCCGCCGCCCAGCGTGCCGGTGAGCTCGTAGGTCGCGCCCGGGGCAAGGCCGGCGGTCGCGTGGTAGTAGATGTCGGGCGTGAAGAATTGGAAGTACTGCCGTGGATCGGCGGCGTCGCCGGCTATCACTTCCGGCGACTGGAAAAACCAGCCGTCGAAAAGCTCGGTGACACGGGAGACCCCAGCCATCAGCAATTCGTAGTTCGTATTCTGCAGTCCGGTCATCAGCATGGCGACGCCGTCCGGCGTTGCAAAGGGCAGTGCTGCGTCGTCGGCGGCTGCCTGGTGCATGACCGCCAGCAGATCGTCGATCGCCTGCTGCACGGCTGCCGAGACCGCCGTCAAGGCCACCGGAATCGACCGTGCGACGGGGGCCGGCTGGATGGTGATCGCCGCCATGGCGGCCACCACGGCCGAGGTCAGCCCGGCCGCGGCGGCCGCCATGGCGGCCACCACGGCCGAGGTCAGCCCGGCCGCGGCCGGCGCACGACACGATCTTTCAGCTCTTCCGATGGCCATGGGGCTCCTCTTCGGGCCTGATATGACAACTATTTGTCATATGAATGACAACTGAAGATACGGTGAGACGGGACGCTACCGCCGGGTGGACGCCAGTGCAAGAACCGGAGTGGTCGCCCGTACGATCGGTGAACTTCCGAACAGCCAGGCACAAGGAGGGCGATGGGCGGCCCCGCCGGACGAGACGACGAGAAGCGACCGGGCTCACCGCCGACCGACCGGGTCGTTGCCATCGTGGGGTTGCTGGCCGCCCAGTCGCAGCCCAGCTCGGTGGCCTCGATCGCTTCACGGCTCGAACTGAACCGGGCCACCGTGACGTCGATCCTGCTGGCATTGGAGCAGGCCGGCTGGGTGGCCCGCCGCAGCGACCGCAAGTACACCCTGGGGCCCGGACTGATCGGAGTCGCAGACACCGTCCGTCGGCTGTGGCCGCTGTCGACCGAGAGCACGCACCTGATCGAACAGATGGCAGAGCGCGCCGGTTGCGGGGCGGGGCTTGCCCTGGTGGGAACCTCGGAGTTGAGCTTTCTGACGTTGGTGCGGGGGCGGGGGCGCATTCCGGCGGGAGTCGGAGTCGGTGTTCGGCTGCCGCTGATCGCGCCGGTCGGCGCCGCGGTGATCGCCCATCGTGATGCGCAGGCGCGCCAGGCCTGGCTGGATTCGGCGCAGGGCGTCAGCCGAGAGGTGCTCGAGGACGTGCTGGCGCAGGTAGAGCGAAACGGAGTCATGGTATTCGGCCTGGGCGGCCCGGGTCTGGAAGCGCTCGACGTGCTCGCCGAGGTGGTCGAGCTGCTGGATGAGCATCCCCGGCGGAGCGCCTTGCGCCAGCGGGTCTTCGAGTTGCTCACCGGCGTCAACGGAAGCCCCTATACCGCAGCGCAACTGGCGACCCCGGCGGCGTTGTCGGTCAGCTATCTGACCGCGCCGGTGTTTTACCGGGGCGAGGCGACCTATGAGCTGCAGTTAGGGCCGCTGCGTCGAGAGGTGAGCGCCGCCGACCGGGACCGCTACATCCGCGAAATCCGGGAGACGGCAGAGCAACTGTCGTCCTAGCCGCTGGCTCGGCGGCCACCTGCCCGACCACTGGCAATAGCGTCCAAGGCGCAATCCCCATAATCTCGATTGGTCACGCCTATAGTCGGTCGATGGAGCTGCGCCACATCCGGTATCTGCTGGCGGTGGCCGAGCACGGGAATTTCACCCGCGCGGCCGAGGCGCTGCACATCTCCCAGCCGACGCTCTCGCAGCAGATCAAGCAACTGGAGCGCGCGCTGGCGGTGGAGCTGCTGGATCGCTCGGGCCGCACGGTACGGCTGACCGATGCCGGCGAGGCGTATGCCGAGCATGCCCGGTTGGCGCTGCGCGATCTCGATGCCGGCGAACGTGCGGTTCACGACGTGCAAGACCTGTCGCGCGGGCATCTGCGGGTGGCGATGACGCCGACATTCACCGCCTACCTGATCGGGCCGCTGGTACACCGGTTCCACACCGCGCATCCGGGCATCACCCTCTCGGTCCGCGAGGACACCCAAGACCGCATCGAGGCCGACCTGCTCGCCGACCGACTGGACCTCGGTATCGCCTTCGCGGGCCCGCATGCCGACGGGATCGATCACACCGCGCTGTTCGCCGAGACTCTGACGCTGGTAGTCGGCTCGGTCCACCCCTTTGCGGCGCGCGCGACACCGCTGCCGGTCGCCCGGCTGGCCCGCGAGCCGTTGGTCCTGCTCAACACCGGTTTCGCCACCCGTCTGCAGATCGACGCCTACTTCTCCGATCAGGGCGTCGCGCCCCGGATCGTGGTCGAAGCCGATTCGATCAGCGCGCTGTTGGCCTCTATAGGTGGTGGCGCACTGGCCACGGTGCTGCCCGATGCGATCACCCGTGAGCGTCGCCACGTGCATTCGGTACCGCTCGTCCCGCCGCTGCCCACCCGAACCGTGGTGGCGCTGGTGCGCGGCGCGGCCTACCGCTCGGCGGCCGCGCAGGCATTCACCCGGATGCTGGCGGAGATCGCGCACGAATTCGATTGATGACATCTATCGCATTCATCGAATACAAGTATTGGACTCAATAGCGGGGGTGCGGCAGCCTGGGAGCTGACATGGACTTCGCGCAACACACCATTGAGCTTGCTCGCCGCAACGTCGAGCAGGGCGGGCGCCCGTTCGCCACGGTCATCGTCAAGGACGGTGCGATTCTGGCCGAAAGCGCGAATCGGGTCGCTCAGACCAACGACCCCACCGCGCACGCGGAGATCCTCGCCATTCGGCAGGCGTGCACCGCGCTGGGCACCGAGCACCTGACCGGGGCCACCATCTACATCCTGGCGCTGCCGTGTCCGATGTGCCTGGGTGCGCTGTATTACTGCTCGCCGGACGAGGTCGTCTTCTTGACCACTCGCGAGGCCTACGAGCCGTATTACGTCGACGACCGAAAGTACTTCGAGCTCAACACCTTCTACGACGAGTTCGCCAAGCCCTGGGAGCGGCGGCGGTTGCCGATGCGGCACGACTCCCGCGACGCAGCGGTCGAGGTCTACCGGTTGTGGCGGCAGCGCAACGGGCGGCGTGCCGGATTGGTCAACGCTCGAAACTAACCCGCAAACTAGTTGTGATAACAACTATAATAAAACGGGCAGATGCGGGTATGTCTGCGTCACAGTCAAGCCCAATCTAGCCAGAATCCCTGCACGCGCAGTGACAATGATTTCAGATGCCGACACCTGGAGCCCGTGCCATCTCCGGTCGTACTAGTTATTAGATCAACCATAGAGGACGGGTTGTAGTGACGGACGAGAACCGATGGCTGAGTGACGCCGAGCAGCGCATGTGGCGCGGGTTACTGGACAGCACTCGGCTGTTGCTGCGGGAACTGGATTTTCAGCTGTTCGCCGACGGAGGGATCACCTTCGCCGATTTTGAGGTATTGGTGCTGTTGTCCGAAGCGCGGCAACGCCGATTGCGGATGGGTGAGATCACCGAGGCGGCGGTAACGACCCGTGGCGGGACCGCCGGGGCGGTGAGCCGATTGGCCAGGGCGGGCTGGCTGCGCCGCGTCGGGTGCGAGGAGGACAAGCGCGGATTGTTCGCGGAGCTGACCGACTCAGGGCAGGCGAAATTGGAGTCGGTTTCGGGTGGGCACGCTGACACGTTGCGCCGCAACCTTTTCGACCTGCTCAGTGCGCGTGACGTGGACCTCTTCACGCACGCGTACGCACAAATCCGCGCCAACTTGTTGGAGAGCTCCGATCCGCGTTCCTGCTGACCCGACTCCGCACGCCCGCGCCGTGCCGGACTGGGCATCGAGTCGCCGGAGCGTGCACAGTAGACCAATGCTCAACCATCCCCGCACCGGTCAGCCGTTCGACTCCCCGGTGCCTCCCGGGGCAGGATGGCCCGGCGACCCGGCAACTCCGGCCACGCCGCAGGCCGTCGACGCCGCACGGGTGGTGCAGCTGGCTGCCCAAGCCGAGTCGATCGACGAACTCGACGCGCTGATCAGCGTCTGCCGCGCCTGTCCGCGACT
This sequence comes from Mycobacterium sp. SMC-14, assembly GCF_046250075.1. Classification (NCBI taxonomy): domain Bacteria; kingdom Bacillati; phylum Actinomycetota; class Actinomycetes; order Mycobacteriales; family Mycobacteriaceae; genus Mycobacterium; species Mycobacterium sp. SMC-14. Next base: position 1,325,577 of record NZ_CP176429.1, read on the forward strand.
GGTGACGTGGCGCGAACAGGTCGCGGCCACAAAGCGAAGATCCTTCGCCGACCAGCCTTACTGGGGCCGGCCGGTCCCTGGCTGGGGCTCGCCGCAGCCCAAGATCGTGATCGTCGGATTGGCCCCGGCGGCCAACGGAGCCAACCGCACCGGCCGGATGTTCACCGGCGATCGATCCGGCGACCAGCTGTACGCCGCGCTGTACCGGGCCGGGCTGGTCAACCAGCCCACCAGCATTGACGCCGCGGATGGGTTGCACGCCAACGACATCCGGATCATCGCCCCGGTGCGCTGCGCCCCGCCGGACAACGCTCCGACCACCCTCGAGCGCAACACCTGCGCGCCCTGGATCGACACCGAATGGCAGCTGATCGCTCCACACGTGCGGGTGATGATCGCGCTGGGCGGCTTCGCCTGGCAGATCGCGCTGCGGATTGCCGCCGACCTCGTGCCCAAGCCCAAACCGAAGTTCGGCCACGGCGCGCTCGCCCAACTGGGCCCGGCGCTGCGGCTGCTGGGCTGCTATCACCCCAGTCAGCAGAACATGTTCACCGGTCGGCTGACCCCGGCCATGCTGGACGACATCTTTGCGCAGGCCGCGGGGCTGGCGGGACTATCCGGCTGAGTTCCGGTGTTGAGTAGCAACGTGCGTCTTTCCGTTCTTGATCTCGTCCCGGTCCGTACTGACCAGTCCACCGCCGAGGCGCTGGCGGCCACGGTCCGGTTGGCCCAGACTGCCGACCGCCTCGGATTCGCCAGATACTGGGTGGCCGAGCACCACAACATGCCCTCGGTGGGGGCCACCAGCCCGCCGGTACTGCTGGCGTACCTCGCCGCGCAGACGTCGCGGGTGCGGCTCGGTTCGGGCGGTGTGATGCTGCCCAACCACGCCCCCCTGGCCGTCGCCGAACAGTTCGCGCTGTTGGAGGCCGCCGCACCCGGGCGCATCGATTTGGGGATCGGGCGGGCGCCCGGATCCGACCCGGTCACCTCCGTCATGCTGCGCTCCGGCCGCGGCGACGAGGACATCGCGAACTTCCCGGACTATCTCGACCACGTACGGGCGATGATGAGCAGCCGCGGAGTCCAGGTTCAGCTGAGGGACGGCGACTACCTGCTCAAGGCCACCCCGGCCGCCACCGGCGAGCCGCGGTTGTGGCTGCTGGGATCGAGCATGTACTCGGCGCGGCTGGCCGCGGCCAAGGGGCTGCCGTACGTGTTCGCCCACCACTTCTCCGGTCAGGGCACCGAGGAGGCGCTGGCCTACTACCGGGAGAATTTCACTCCGAGCGAGGTGTGTGCGGCGCCGAAGACGTTTCTGACCGTCAACGCGTCGGTCGCCGAAACCCGTGACGAGGCAACGGCATTGATGTTGCCTAACCTGCAGATGATGGCCCGGTTGCGGACCGGGCGTCCGCTGGGCGCCGTTGACCTGGTCGAGGACGCGCAGGCGGCGGCGGTCTCCGACTCCGAACAACGCATCATCGACAGCGGGCTGCGGCGCGCGGTCGTTGGCACACCTGCCGAAGCGGCCGAACAGCTCGCAGCGCTGGCGGAGCACTTCGCCGTCGACGAGGTGATGATCAATCCGGTCGCCTCGGCGTATCGCGGCACCGACCCGGCCACCGCGCCCGGCCGGGAACGCACCTGCGAGCTGCTGGCCAAAGAGCTGCTGTAGGGCCTTAGCGGCTGATGATGGTCGCCCCGAAACCGCTGGGCCGGTAGTCGATGTAGACCGGGTTCACCGAGAACGGGTAGTAGCCGCTGTTGGCCGCCCCGCCGGATGTCACATACGGACCGTTGTTCGTGGTGGTGTAGGAGTACAGCAGGGTGCTGCCGTCGGCGTTGTACACCGAGATCACCGTCCCGGCCGGCACCTGCGAACCGACACCGAGCTGCGGGAACAGCGACTGCGGAATGCTGCCGTACATGCCGCCGGAGTCGATAGAGGTCGTGACCGCCACCGGGGGAGCGCCGTTGATGGAGATCATCGTGTCCACGTAGGGCGATCCGGAGACGGAGGTCTCGGGGTCGAGCGGGTTCGGTCCGAAAATTACTTGGCCGGTCTGCTCGTCGATGAGCACGCCCTGGTTGAGCGCACCGGGCAGCGCCGAGATGATCGTCGACGTGCCGGCATAGCCGTTGTTCGGGCCGACGCCCAGGACTCCGACGATGCCGTACTGGTTGAAGTACTGCGTCATCAGTGCGTTCGACCCGGAAGTGACCACGTTGACTCCGGTCGGGTCGGTGACGATGTCTCCTGAGCAGGCAAGCTTGTCGCAGAATCCCACGGTGGTGCTGTAGGTCTGGTAGCCGTAGCTGTTCCCGCCCAGGCCGGCGTAGCTGGCATTGCCGGAGAGCAGCACGTTGCCGAGGCCGCCGGGGTTGCCGACGGCACTGTTCAGAATCGTCAGGCCGGTGGAGCCGGTGTCGATCTGGACCGGGACCGGCGGGCCACCGTTGATCGAGATGTAGACGATCGGGCTGATGCCGCCGCTTTGCAGGTACAGCGGGATGGTGACATTGACCGGACCTTCGGGGCCGCCCCGGTCGCCGGAGGCCAACCCGCCGGAACCGGCGCCGCCTGAACCCCCCGCGCCGTTGGCACCGTTGCTGCCGACCGCTCCGCCAAGACCGCCGTCACCGCCGTCGCCGCCGTCACCACCGCGCGCCCCGGCGCCCCCGGCGGCCACCGCTCCTGCCGCTCCACCGTCGCCGCCGTCGCCGGCCGCCCCACCGTGCACGTTGGTCCCGGTCAGCGTGGCGTCTCCGCCGTCGCCACCGTTACCGCCGTGGCCGCCCGCGCCGGCGTTACCGCCGTTGCCCGCGTGGGCACCCAAACCGCCGGCGCCGCCCGCTCCGGCGTTACCGCCGGCACCGCCGTTTCCGCCGTCACCACCGCTGGAGCCCTGCGCGTAGTAGCTGCCGGTGGCGCTCCCGCCGTTGGCACCGCCGCCGCCGACGCCGCCGTTTCCGCCGGTGCCGCCGTTGAACCCGGTATCGCCCTTGCCGCCGGATCCGCCGGCGCCAGCGGCCCCGCCCTTCCCGCCGTCACCACCGATTCCGACCGGTGCCTTGTTGATCCCGGGCTGGGCGTAGAGCCCGGAGCCGGGTGCCCCGCCGTTACCGGCCGCCCCGCCGTTGCCTCCGTTGCCTCCGGTGCCGCCGGCACTGTCGTCGCCCGCTCCACCGGTGCCGCCGCCGCCACCGGTACCGCCACCGCCACCGGCGCCGCCGTCACCGTTGGTGCCGAACCTGCCGTGCTCACCCGCGGCGGCGTTGCCGGCGTAGGCCGAACCACCCGCGCCGCCACTGCCGCCGGCGCCGCCGTTGCCGCCGTCGAAGCCGGTGCCGCCGCCCAGCGCACCGCCGTAACCCAGCCCGCCGTTGCCGCCGACGCCGCCGGCCCCGCCGGCCCCGCCGCTGCCGTATTGCACGTTGTTGGCCACGTCCAGCGTGGCGATGCCGTTGCCGCCGCCGTTGCCACCGGCCCCACCCGCGCCGCCGGCGCCACCATTACCGGTGCCAGGCCCCTGTGCGTAGGCGCTGCTGCCGCCGACGCCGCCGATCCCACCCGCTCCACCGTTGCCGCCGCTGCCGGGCAGGGTCGCGCTGGGGGGCAGCTGGCTCTGGTCCACGCCGCGACCGCCGTCGCCGGCCTTGCCGCCGGCGCCGCCGTTGCCGCCGTTCCCGTCGCCGAGCGAGTTGCCGCCGGCACCACCCTTGCCGCCGTTGCCGCCGTCTCCGGCGTTGCCGTTGTTAACCACCGGATTGCCATTGGCGCCGGTCGCGCCGTTGCCGCCGGCGCCGCCGTTGCCTCCGTTGCCGTGCAGGCTGCCGATCCCACCGGCGCCGCCGTTGCCGCCATCGGCGCCCGGGGTGACGGCGTTGTAGCCGTTGCCTCCGTTGCCGCCGTTTCCGGTGTGGGGGGTCGCGGACCCGTCACCGCCCATCCCGCCGGTGCCGTTAGTGCCGCCTGTGCCGCTGGTGCCGCCGCTGCCGCCGTAGCCGCCCAGGCCGGCGTTGCCGCCGCGACCGCCATCCGGATGGGCCGCATTGCCGTCGCCGCCGTTGCCGCCGTTGCCGGCATCACCGCTGGTCCCGCCTTTGCCGCCGTTCCCGGCCGCACCCTGAAGTCCCGCGTCGCCGTGTGCGGCGGTGCCGCCCGCGCCGCCATTGCCACCGGTGCCCCCGTTCCCGCCGGTTCCGCCGTTACCGCCATTGCTGCCGTTGCCGCCGGCAACGCTGCTGTTGGCACCGTTGGATCCGCTGCCGCCGGTGCCGCCGCTGCCCCCGCTGCCGCCGGCGCCGCCGTTGCCGGCATCGCCACCGAGGGTTCCGCCCGCACCGCCTACGCCGCCGTTCCCGCCGGTGCCGCCGATACCGCCGGAATCACCGGCGACACCATTCCCGGACCCATTGCCGCCGTGGGCACCGAGCCCGCCCGCGCCGCCCGCGCCGCCGTGGCCGCCGTCGCCGTACACGCCGCCGTTGCCGCCGTTACCTCCGGTGCCGCCGGTACCGGCAGCTCCGGTGGTGGCGGCAAAGCCCGCCCCGCCGTCGCCGCCGTTGCCTCCGCTGCGCCCGGCCAGTCCGACCGCGCCGGCAGCACCTTGCGATCCGCTGCCCGCCAGGCCACCGGCCCCGGCCATCCCGCCGGCCCCGCCATTTCCTGCTGCGCCGGCGTTGCCGCCGTCGCCGCCCGTGCCGCCGTCCAGGTGGGTGGCGGTGCCCGCCGCTCCGGTTCCGCCGGTACCGCCCACACCGGCCGCGCCGCCTCGACCACCGGCGCCGCCATCGCCGTTTGCTCCGGCAGTGCCGTTACCTGATGCGCCGCCGGCCCCGCCGTTGCCGCCCTGGCCGCCGCTTCCGCCGTATCCGCCGTCGCTGCCGTTGCCGCCCGTGCCGCCATTGATGGCGAAGTCTCCGGTGTGGCCATCCGTACCGGCCCCGCCGTTGCCGCCGGCCCCGCCGGCGCCGCCGTTGCCGCCCCGGCCGCCATCTCCGTACAGCGTTGACAGACTCGTCCCGCCTGCGCCTCCGCCGCCGCCCGTGCCACCGGTTGCGCCCAGGGCGCCGGTCGCACCGACAAATCCCGCTCCGCCGACGCCCCCGGCGCCGCCGTTGCCGAACAGCCAGGCGACGGCGTCGCCCCCAGCACCGCCAACACCGGCGGCGTCGCCGTTGATACCGATTCCGCCGGCGCCGCCGGAACCGCCGTTGCCCATGAACGACCCGCCGGCCCCGCCGATGCCGCCTGCCGCGCCGGCCCCACCGTCGCCGCCGGCACCGCCGTCACCGAACATGCCGGCAGCTCCGCCGTTGCCGCCGGCCACCCCGGCGGCGCTCTGGTCGAACCCGTCTCCGCCGTCGCCGAACCACAGGCCGCCGGCGCCGCCGTTCGGGTTTTCTGCGGTGCCGTCAGCACCGTTACCGATCAGGATCTGGCCGGCGGCGGTGTTGATCCAGCCGTTGACCATCGACCCGAAGTCGCTGTTGATCCAGTTGTCGATGGACGTGTGGAACGGGTCGTAGAAGAGCTGGTCAAACCATGCCGCGGAGTCGAGGGCGCTGCTATCCGCGGCCACGCCGGCGACCGGCGTGAACATGTCGATCAACCAGTCGAAGTCCATCCCGTCGGCGTGTGCCGAGGGGGTTGCGGGTGTGAGCCCGACGGCCAGGAAAGTGCCGACCGCCGCTCCGGCTCCCGCCAGGCGCCGGCGTGCTGACTTCGACTTACCAGGCCCGCCCTGACGACTCATCGCCCCAAAGTACTAGCTGAGTGCTACCTGAGCAAAAGTTAGAGAAGACTAACTGACGGGGGCGTCAGGCAGACGGCAGCGGGGTCAATGCCACAACCGGGATCGGCCGGGATGTGCGGCGCTGGTAGCCGTTGTAGCGATCCGCATTGTTGGCGTTGACCAGGCGCCACAGCCGGGCGTAGTCCGGGTCATCGGGCAGCACCGGCTGAGCAGTGGCCCGTAGACGCTTCGGCCCGATGTTGATCTCCACGTCCGGGTTGGCTTTGAGGTTGTGGTACCAGCCGGGGGAGCGGGGCGCGCCGCCCATCGACGCGACGATCAGGTACGTGTCGCCGTCGCGGGCGTAGGTCAGCGTCGAGGTGCGTGGCTGGCCGGTTTTCGCCCCGACGGTGTGCAGCAACAGGTTGGGCGGCAGGCCCGGCACCTTGTGGCCGATCCAGCCGTTGGTCCGTTGGTAGATCAGGTTGTGCAGGCTGAGCGCCCGGACGCCCACCATTTCGATCGGGGATAGATGGTCCATACCCTCGAGTCTGCCCGTCAGCTGTCGCTGCTCGCCAGCGCCGCCCGCAGGATCGCCCCGGTGCCCTCGCGGTCGGGATCGCGGCGCACCAGCAGGCCTTTGGCGAAAGACAGCCGGTCGCCGTCACGCCGCGGAACCACGTGCAGGTGGATGTGGAACACGCTCTGAAACGCCGCCCGGCCGTCGTTGATCACCAGGTTGTTGCCGTCGGCGTGCAGCCCGGAGGTGCGTGCGGCCTGGGCGATCCGCTGCCCGACGGTGAGCATGCCGGCCAGGGTGGCTGCCGGGGTGTCGGTCAGGTCCACGAAGTGTTGTTTGGGGATCACCAGGGTGTGACCGCGGGTGAATGGCCGGATGTCGAGAAAAGCCAAATACTCGTCGTCTTCGAAAACCCGTACCGCCGGTGCGTCACCGGCGACGACGGCGCAGAACACGCAGGACATGCCCGCCACGTTAGCGATCACGTCAGCGCACCGGCCATCGCCTCGATCGCCTGGTCCAGGATCGCCCGGGTGGTCGCGAAGTTCAGCCGCGCGAATCCCCGTCCGCCGCCGAACGGGATACCCGGGCTCAGTGCCACCCGCGCGTCGGCCAGCAGGATCTCGGCCGGCTCGGCGGGCAATCCCAGCGCCCGGAAATCGAGCCAAGCCAGGTAGGTGGCCTCGGGATGGCTGACCCGCAGGCCCGGCAGCGCTGCGGGCAGCGCTCGGCTGAGGTGGTCGCGGTTGCCCCGTAGGTAGGCCAGTAGGGCGTCCAGCCACGGCCCGCCGCGGGAGTAGGCGGCGAGGTTGGCGCTGATACCGACGGTGGCGGCGCCCATCGTGTGCAGCATGTTGATCCGGTCCCAGGCGACAGCGTCGCGCGGATTGGACAGGATCACCTGGGCGCACATCAGCCCGGGCAGGTTCCAGCCCTTGGAGGCCGACATCAGTGTGATGACGGTGTCGGCGGCGGCCGGTGACACCGAGGCGGCCGCGACGTGGGGCCGGTCGTAGACCAGCGGGGCGTGGATCTCGTCGGCGATCACCCGGGCGCCGTGGCGCGCGGCGATGTCCACGATCGCGCTGAGTTCCTCGGCGGTGAACGCGGTGCCCAGCGGGTTGTTCGGGTTACACAGGATCAGCGACCCGGCGCCCGCGGTGAACGCGGCGTCCAGGGCCTCTAGGTCCATCAGATAACGACCCGAATCCTGCTGTGTCATCGGGATTTCGATGCGTTGGCGGCCGGTCACGGTCAGCAGGTCGAAGAACGGCATGTAGGCCGGCACCGGCAGAACCACCGGGCTCTCCGGGCGGGTGAGGAACTCGATCACCACCTCCATGCCCTTGAGGACGTCGGGCACCACCCGCACCCATTCCGGCTGGATGGGCCAGCCATAGCGGCGTTCGCACCACTGCGTGAGCGCCACTGGCAACGCATCGGAGCCCAGCGCCGGATAGCCGAACTCCTCGTTGGCCACGCAGGCGCGCACTCCGTCCAGCACCGCGGGGGCGGTGGGAAAGTCCATCTCGGCGATCCACAGCGCCAGCACGTCGGGGCCGAAGTGATTCCACTTGATGGTGCCCCGGGCGCGGAGTTGGGCGGGGGTCAGCGCATCAAAGACTTCAGCCACCCCGACAGTCTGCCGCGAGATACGTTTGCGGTGTGGGGGACCCCGAGATCGAAGACCTGCTGGACGGGCTGGACGGCACTGCGCGTGCCGAGCGTGCCGAACTGATCGAATGGCTGCTGGGACAGGGCATCACCGCCGAAGAGATCCGCGGGAACCCCTCACCGATGCTGTTGGCGTCGCGACGGCTGGTCGGTGACGACGGCACCTACGTCTCGGCGCGCGAGATCAGCGAATCCAGTGGAGTCGACCTCGAACAGTTGCAGCGCCTGCAGCGGGCGGTCGGGCTGCCCTGGATGGACGATCCGGATGCCCCGGCGCAGATGCGCGCCGATGCGAGCATCGCCATGCATGCGCGCCGCTTCATCGATGCCGGCATCGATGCCGAGCAGGCCCTGCAGACCGCTCGCCTGCTGGCCGACGGGCTGGCGCACACCGCGGAATTCATGCGCTTCACGGTATTGTCCGCGATCGGCGAACCGGGCGTTACCGAGCTGCAGATCGCCCAGCGGTCACGGGACCTGGTGGCCGGGCTGGCGCCGATGTTGGGCCCTTTCGTCCAGGACATGTTGATGGTGCAGCTGCGTCACCAGCTCGACATCGACGCCGTCACCGCCGGCGAGCGCTTGGCGGGCGCACCGCTGCCGGGAGCGCGCCAGATCACCGTGGCGTTCGCCGACCTGGTCGGCTTCACCCGGCTCGGGGAGATGGTGCCGCCAGAAGACCTGGTGCAGCTCGCCGAGCGCCTGACCGTGCTGGGGCGCGAGATCGCCGTTCCTCCGGTGCGGTTCATCAAGACCATCGGCGACGCGGTGATGTTCGTCTGCCCGGAGCCGGCGCCGCTGGTTGATGCGGTGCTGCGGCTGGTCGAGGCGGCCCAGGCCGACGACACCCTGCCTCGGCTTCGTGCCGGCGTCGCGTCCGGGGAGGCAGTGAGCCGGGTCGGGGACTGGTTCGGCAGCCCGGTGAACACCGCGAGCCGAATCACCGGGGTCGCCCGGCCGGGCACCGTGCTGGTCGCTGAGCCGGTGCGGGTGGCGTTGGCCGAATCTGACGCCTTCGGGTGGTCGTTCGCCGGCGGACGTCACCTCAAGGGCATCAAGAGCGAGGTGAATCTGTTCCGCGTCCGGCACCGCGCCGAGGACTGACGCGGGGTCCAACGCCGACCGGCCGGTGACTAACGCCTCTTTTGCGCCTGGATACGGGCTGGGAGCCTGAAGGTGACAGACCCGTGGGAGGTGGCTGATGTTGGACACGACCGTGGATTACGAGGTTCTGACCGAAGCGGTGCGGTTGGCTTGCCGGGCGCCGTCGTTGCACAACAGCCAGCCGTGGCGATGGGTGGCCGACGGTGGCCGGCTGGACCTGTGTCTGGATCCGACCCGTGGCGTGCACGGCGACCAGTCGGCCCGGGAGGCGTTGATCAGTTGCGGCGCGGTGCTGGATCACCTGCGGGTCGCGATGGCCGCGGCCGGCTGGACATCCGAGGTCGAACGGTTCCCGGATGCCGCGCATCCGGAGCACTTGGCCTCCATCGGATTCCTGGCCGCAGACCGGGTCACCGAGCTGGATCGCTATCGCGCCGGTGCGATTCTGACGCGGCACACCGATCGACTGCCGTTCATGGCGCCGAGCAACTGGGAGCCCTTCGAGACCGTGCTGTCCGACACGGTGACCGGGCCGGTACGGCTGAGTGTGCTCCCCGACGAGCTGCGCTCCAAGCTGGCCGAGGCCTCCGAGCTCACCGAGGCGCTGCGTCTGTACGACTCGTCGTATCATGCTGAACTCGGCTGGTGGACAGCGCCGTTCGAGGTTTCCGACGGGATCCCGGAGAGCGCGCTGGTCTCGGCCGCCGAAAGTGACCGGGTGGACATCGGGCGGGCCTTCCCGGTCACCCACAACCGGGAACGACGCATCGAAGTCGGCGACGACCATTCGAAGATCGTGCTGTTGGCGACCGCCAGTGACGAGCCGGGGGATGCGCTGGCCTGCGGCGAGGCGCTTTCGACGGTGCTGCTGGAATGCACGATGGCCGGCTTGTCGACCTGTCCGGTAACGCATTTGACCGAGGTGCCCGCCGGTCGGGCGCTGCTGGCCGGACTGGTCGGCGGCGGCGACCTGCCTCAGGTGCTGGTTCGCGTCGGGGGCGCGCCGGCGTTGGAGAAGCCCCCGGTGCCAACGCCACGGCGGCCGCTGGCCGATGTGCTGCACCTGAAGCTCTGATTGGCGACCCCCGGGGGGCTTGGCGGCGCCCGGGGGACAGGAAAGTTGCCCGGCTTTGAGCGACGCACGCGGGTGCGTTGAACCAGCCCCGTTGAGGCTTGATGCTCAAAGCCGGGCAACTATTCATGTGGTTCCGGATTGGGGCCGCCACCGGGAAATTAGGGCAGGCCCGGACTGACAGGGGAGCGTCTACACTTCCAGCGCGGCTGGCTTTCACCCTCTTGTCCAGCTCTTCGGATTACGGTCATGTCCGAGCCTGCTTCGCAGTCGAATCTACGCTTGCGGCCATCGGTCGGCAATGGTTGATCTTGGCTGAATTTCCAGCCGATTTCAGCTGCCCTCGGCCATCGCCCAATATGCCCCGCGGAGGGCCAGCAATTCGGTGTGGGTGCCCTGCTCGACGATCCGGCCGGCCTGCATCACCAGGATCAGGTCGGCGTCGCGGATCGTCGAAAGCCGGTGGGCGATAATGAAACTGGTGCGTCCTCGGCGCAACTCGCGCATCGCCCGCTGGATCAGCAGCTCGGTGCGGGTGTCCACCGAACTGGTGGCCTCGTCGAGGATGAGCAGTTGCGGCTGGGCCAGAAACGCCCGGGCGATCGTGATCAGCTGCTTTTCGCCGGCGCTGATGGCCCCGCCGTCGTCGTTGACCCGGGTGCCATACCCCTCCGGCAAGGTCCGCACGAAGGGGTCGACATGCGCGGCGCGGGCCGCCTCGATGATCTCGTCCTCGGTCGCGCCGGGCCGGCCGTAGCCGATGTTCTCGGCGATCGTTCCGGTGAACAGCCAGGTGTCCTGCAGCACCATGCCGATCGACGAGCGCAGGGTGCAGCGGTCCACGCCGGTGATGTCCACGCCGTCGATCAGGATCTGCCCACGGTCCACGTCGTAGAACCGCATCAGCAGGTTGACCAGGGTCGTCTTGCCGGCCCCGGTGGGGCCGACGATGGCCACCACGGCGCCCGGTGCCACGCTCAGCGACAGGTCCTCGATCACCGGCGCGCCGGGCCGGTAGCCGAAGCTGACGTCGCGGAACTCCACCCGGCCGCGCGGACCGGATTGGTCGAGCCACAGCGGCGTCGGCGGGGCCGGGGGTTCTTCGGGTTCGTCGAGGAAGGCAAACACCCGCTCGGCGCTGGCGGCACCGGACTGCAGGGCGTTGAACATCGAGGCCAGATTCCCCAACGGTTGGTTGAACTGGCGGACGTAGGCGATGAACGCCTGAATGCTGCCCAGCGTGATCTGTCCGGTGGCCACCTGGATTCCGCCGATGACCGCGACTGCGACGTAGCCGAGGTTGGCGATCAGCCCGGTCGCCGGTGCGATCAGCCCGGAGAAGAACTGGGCCCCGAATCCGGCCCGGTACAACTCGTCGTTGCAGTCGTCAAACCGCTGCTGTGCCCAGTCGCGGTGGCCGAACGTCCGCACCAGGGTGAAGCCGCTGTAGGTCTCCTCCAGGTGGGCACCCAGTTGCCCGGTGGTCGCCCACTGCGCGGCGAACAGCCGTTGTGAGCGCCGGGTGATCGACCGGACCGCCAGCAGCGTCACCGGGACGCCGGCCATGGTGATCACGGCCAGCAGCGGCGAGATGGACAGCATCATCGCCAGCACCACCAGCACGGTCAGCACCGAGGAGAACAGTTGACTGACCGTCATCGACACCGATGTCGCGGTGTTGTCGACATCGTTGGTGACCCGGCTCAAGAGCTCCCCGCGCCGCGCAGTGTCGAAGTACCGCAGCGGCAGCCGGTGCAATTTGTCTTCGACGTCGCGGCGCAGCGCCCGCATGGTGCGCTGCAGGATCACGTTGAGCAACCGTGCCTGCGTCCAGACCATCAGCGCCGCAATCAGATACAGGCCCATCGCCAGCGCCAGCGTGCGCGCCACCGCGGCGAAGTCGATACCGGCACCCGGTATCACGTCCATCCGCGACAGCATCTCGGCGTAGGTGCCCCGGCCGGCGGCGCGGGCTTCGTCAATGGCTTGCTGCTTGGTGATTCCCGCCGGCAGTCCGCGGCCGATGATGCCGTTGAACACCAGATCGGTGGCATGGCCGAGAATTCGCGGCCCGGCAACACCCAGCGCGATACCGCCCAGCGACAGACTGATGACCGCCGCGACCAACCGGCGCTGCGGGCCCATCCGGCGGGCCAGGCGCAGCGCGGTCGACCAGAAATCGCCGGCCCGTACCGTCGGAGCCGCCACCGGTGCGGTCACAGGCCACCGGCCCCGGCAGTCACCGACTGGGACTCGGCGAACTCGGTGTAGGTGGGGCAGTCGGCCAGCAGCTCGCCGTGGGTTCCGGTGCCGACCACCCGGCCGTCGTCGAGGACGATCACCTGATCTGCCTGGGTAACCGTCGAGATCCGCTGCGCCACGATGATCACCGTCGCGTCGGCGGCCACCTCGCGCAGGGCCGCGCGGACCCGGGCGTCGGTGGAGGTGTCCAGGGCCGAGAACGCGTCGTCGAACAGATAGATCGAGGGTCGCCGGATCACCGCCCGGGCGATCGCGAGCCGTTGCCGCTGCCCGCCGGACAGGTTGATCCCGCCCTGGGCCACCGGCATCGCCAGCCCGTCGGGGTGGGCCGTCACGAAGTCGTCGGCGGCGGCCACCCGCAGTGCCGCCCACATCTGCTCGTCGCTGACGGTGGCCCCCGCCGGGGCGCCGTAGCGCAGGTTGTCGGCCACGGTGCCGGAGAACAGATATCCGCGCTGGGGCACCAGGCCGATGCCCGACCACAGCTCCTCGGGGTCGCGGTCGCGCACGTCCACGCCGTCGATGAGCACCGCGCCGTCGGTCACGTCGCGCAACCGGCAGATCAGCGACACCAGGGTGGACTTGCCCGAGCCAGTGGAGCCGACCACCGCGGTGGTGGTGCCGGGCAGGGCGGTCAAGGACACCTCGGAAAGCACCGATCGATCGGCGCCGGGGTAACGGAAGCCGACACCGTGCAGGCGAATCTCGCCGCTGGGCGAGGACGGCGACACCGGCCGATCCGGGGCGCTGATGGTCGGCTCGGTGGACAGCACCGCGGTGATCCGCTCGGCGCAGACGGCGGCGCGCGGCAGGATCGCCAGCACCATTGTGGCCATCAGCACGGCCATCAGGATCTGCATGAAATAGGACAGGAACGCGATCAGCGACCCGACCTGCATCGCTCCGGCGTCGATGCGCAGCGCGCCGAACCAGATCAACGCAACGCTGGAGGTGTTGATGATCAGGGTGGTGGTCGGCAGCATCAGTACCTGCAGGTTCCCGACGGTCAGCGAGGCGTCCGACAGGGCCGTGTTGGCCTGGGCGAACCGGTCGCGCTCGAAAGGCTCGCGGGCGAAGGCGCGGATCACCCGGATGCCGGTGAGTTGGTCGCGCAGCACCCGATTGATGTTGTCGATCAGCATCTGCATGCGGCGGAACAGCGGCAGCATCCGCGACACGATCAGGTAGTTGGCCAGCGCCAGCACCGGCACGCTGACGGCCAGCAGCCAGGCCAGTCCCGCGTCCTGGTGCACCGCCATCAGTACCCCACCGACGCACATGATGGGCGCGGTGACCAGCGTGCTGGCGCCCAGCTGCACGATCAGCTGGATCTGGCGGACGTCGTTGGTGGTGCGGGTCAGCAGGGTCGGCGCCCCGAAGCGGGTGGTTTCGCGTTCGGAGAACCGGATCACCTGGGCGAACACCGCCCGGCGCAGGTCGCGTCCGAAGCCGGTCCCGGTGCGCGCGCCGAAGTAGACCGCGGCGATGGCGCACAGCATCTGCAGGCCGGTGACGCCGAGCATCACCGCGCCCAGCCGGATGATGATCGCGGTGTCGCCGCGGACCACACCGTCGTCGATGATCGTGGCGTTGACGGTTGGCAGGTACAGCGAAGCCAGCGTGCTGATCAGTTGCAGTGCCATCACCGCGGCGACCGGCCAGCGGTAGGGCCGCAGGTAGCAGCGCAGCAGCGCCAGAAGCATGGGGCCTACTGTCGCACATCCGTGCGGTCGCGGCGTTGCTGTGCCGATACGCGGCGACACAAACCGACTGGTCACCGCTGTGTCGTGGTTGACGGGCGGCGGTGCCGCTACAGTGCATCGTGTGCGGCTCAAACTGACGGTCCCGGCCCTGGCGGCCGCTGCCCTGATTCCGATGGTCGGCGGATGTTCTGACTCCGACTCGCCTGAAGCCCAGGGCGGCAGCCAGTCTGCGTCGCCGACGGCCGAGCAGAGCAATCACGGCCCGTCGTTCCCGCAGTGCGGTGGTATCAGTGACGAGACGATGGCCAACCTGACTCGGGTGTCCGGGTTGATCAGCACCGCACAGAACTCGGTGGGCTGCCAGTGGCTGCTGCGGGGCGGGATCATGGGCCCGCACTTCTCCTTCTCCTGGTATCGCGGCAGCCCCATCGGTCGCGAGCGCAAGACCGAAGAGGTGTCGCGGACTTCCGTGGAAGACATCAACATCGACGGCCACAGCGGTTTCATCGCGATCGGCACCGCCCCGACGATGGGCGACAACCTGTGTGAGGTCGGCATCCAATTCAAAGATGACTTCATCGAGTGGTCGGTGAGCTTCGCTCAGAAGCCGTTCCCGGATCCGTGCGACGTCGCCAAAGAGCTGACCCGCCAGTCGATTGCGAACTCGAAATGAGCCGCCGGGTAGTTGCCAGCGCGATCGCGGTGTTGGCAGTGTTGACCAGCTTGACGGGTTGCTCGCGTGAGGTGGGCGGCACCGCGGTCAAGGCCGGCGCGGGCGACACCAAGCGCAACAACAACTCCGAGCGGCAGTACCCGAACCTGCTCAAGGAGTGCGAGGTGCTGACCACCGACATCTTGGCCAAGACGGTGGGTGCGGACCCGCTCGACATCCAGAGCACCTTCGTCGGCGCCATCTGCCGTTGGCAGGCGGCCAACCCGGCCGGGCTGATCGACATCACCCGGTTCTGGTTCGAGCAGGGCAGCCTGGACAACGAACGCAAGGTCGCCGAATTCTTGAAGTACCAGATCGAGAACAAGACCATCGTGGGCGTGCCGTCGATCGTGATGCGGCCGTCGGATCCCAACGGTTCCTGCGGGGTCGCCAGCGACGCTGCAGGGGTGGTCGGCTGGTGGGTCAACCCGCAGGCGCCCGGGATCGACGCGTGCGAGCAGGCTTTGAAGCTGATGGAGCTGACGCTCGCGACTAACTCGTAGCCCGGGATCGAGCGGGTTCAGGAGAATCCGTGGCGGACATCCTTGACGAGAAGCAGCAGCGTCATGTCGTCGACAACGGAGGGTTCGAAACCGTACTTGACGTAGAAGCGTTGGGCGGCATCGTACTTCGCATGCACCAGCAGCAGTCGAACGCCCGTAGCCTCCGCGATCTCCAGCGATTTGAGGACGAAGTGCTTCAGCAGGGCGGCGGCAAGACCACGCCCCTGAAATGCCGTGTCGACGGCCAGCCTGCCGAGCAGCACGGCTGGTAGTGGGTCCGGCTGATTGCGGGCTGCGCGTTTGGTTGCATGACTGCGCAGCAGCACCGCGGTGCTGGAGGCATAGAAGGCCACGACCCGCCGGCCGTCGAGGACGACCCAGGCGCGGCTGCCGCCTTCGCGCTGGTTGCTGAGCGCCTTCGTCCGGAGCCACTCGTTGAGTGCGGCACTGCCGCAGTCGAAGTCTTCGAGCAGGTGATCGGCGCCGAGCAGGATCGGGCCCTCGTAGTTCACCGTTCCAGAATCGACGGGTCAGCCAGCAGGCGCGCCAACTCGGGTTTGGGGATTGGTGGACGGTCGAGCAGCTGCTGAAGGTCAGCCCAGGCGGTGTCATCCAGGGCGAATACCCTCCGGTCGGCGAGGTCGTGTTCGGCGGCCTGGATGGCGTGACGCACCACGTAATCGTTGAGTGATTCGCCCGTTGCGTCGAGCACGCGCCGCACCACCGCGTCTTGCGCTGCCGTAACACGCAGGTTCCAGCGACCGGTCTTTGTCTCCATGCCAAGAATGTACGCCGAATTGACGTACAGGTGGGTGCCACCTGACTGGCGCGACCTGTTACGGCCGGCGGCCCGCGACCACCACACCCAGAGCCGACGCGCGAGCGGCGAGCGTGGCGTCGAACGTAGCGAGCGCCGCCCCCTGTTGCTCGGCTGCATAGAGCACACAGCAGTCCGGCATCTTCAATCCGGTGGATGCCCGTAGTTCGCCGAGGCGTGCAGCGGCTTCCGCCGGAAGGTCCAGGCTTTCGACCTGGAGCCGGGTGAGTAGTCGCCGCAGTCGATCCGCCTGGCCGGCCCGCGCAGCGCCGACATAGACCTCCGCGAGAGTGAGAACGCTGGCAGCGAACGGTTCGAGGATGTGCGACTTCAACAGCTCGGTGGCCTGAGCGTGATGTGCGTCCGCGGGTTCGAAATGTCCGATCAAGACGCTGGCATCCAGGACGATCACTCGGGCCAGTCCTCCCGCAGGTCGCGCAAGTAATCAGGTCCATAGACGCCGGCCAGAGCGCCAGCTGTTTCCTCGACAGCGCGTCGCCGGCTGACCGTCGCGTGGCTGGCATCATGCACAAGCGTATTGCGACCGAGGAGAATGAGCTGACGTAACAGTGCACCGGGTTTGTCGGCGAGATCCGGCCAGGTGTGGCGCGCGACCTCCAGCGCCTTGCCGATGTCGTCGGTTTCGGTGATGGCGTGACGACGGTGGGCGGTCGGCATCGAACAAGTGTAACACCGTGAGCAAAGGTGTTGCACTTCCTTAACTAAGTGGATCGCTCCTGTGCCTCGTGGCAGGAACTACGGCGAGTCTGACGCTTCCTCTTTGAACTAGGTGGTTCGAAGTGAAAGTTTTCTGTTGTGGGCCAGGACATCTCGCTGACCTGCGAAGTCTAGTCGGTCGGTGCATTGCTGAACACCTTTGGCGCCCAGACATATCCACGCGACAAGCTGTGTGTCCCGCACTTTTGCCTGCGCGGCGGATCTGTCGCTCGCTAGCGTCCCGCGCCGTGGACGAGACACCCGGAATCCAGCCATTGCCCGGGCCACCTCGACGGGACGGAATCGAGCGACAGTTCTGGAAACTGCCTCTCGGTGGCTCGGCCAATCTGATGGCGGCACTGGACGTGCGCCTGCGCGGTGCGCACGGCGTCACCGTTCGCGACGTCCTGCTGTTGGAGCTGCTCAGCAGGCCGGACCGGCGGGCACATCGCATCTGCGTGCTGGCGCAGACGCTGGGAGTGTCGCCGGGTGCGTTGGCCGGCCAGGTCCGTCGGTTGGAGGAGCGCGGTCTGGTCACCCGGAGTCCATGCCAGCGTGACCGGCGCGGCATTCTGCCCCGGATCACCAGCGAGGGCTACGCGCGTCTACACACGGTGCTGGACAGCCATGCGCACATCGAACGGGTCGGACGCACGGAGTAGGCGACTGTTCTTGCCGCAGTGCCGACGCGTGTCGCGCGGTCAGGCTGGCGCCCATGGCGATGAACTGGCGGTTTGTCTCATTGTTCCGCTATCGAACCAACTAGTTTCCGGTCGAACGAAGCTGATTAGTTTCCGTTTGAACGAATTAGTACAGTGCGATGGTTATCTGACAGGAGTCAGAATAAGTCGCTGACCAGCTTAATCATGTCGAGGCGGCCTTTGCTGAACTCCATTCCCGCCGGGGTGAATTCGTGACGAGATGCCTGAATTGACACGTGTTCTCCGTTTCTGGGGCGCATCCTTCGATAATCTTGCGCGCCGTGGACGAGATGCATGAACTCCAGGCAATTGCCTGGCTCCCTGGGCTCGATGGAATCGAGCAACACTGCTGGCAACAGTTCCTGGCCTGCTCGCTGAATGTCGTTGACGCAGTGAATGTATGCCTCAAGGGCGCACATGATCTCTCGATACGTGACGTCCTCCTGTTGGAGCTGCTGAGCAGGCCCAAGCGCCGGGAGCACCGGCTGTGTGTGCTGGCGGAGACGCTTGGTGTGACGCAGGGGCAGTTGTCCACCCAGATCCGCCGGTTGGAAGGCCACGGTTGGATCACCCGCAGCCCGAGCCCAGGGGATCCACGCGGCATTCTGCCCCGGATCACCAGTGCGGGGCACACCCGTCTACATGCGGTGATGGAGACCTACGCGCATGGGATCCGGGTGCACTACCTCAATCAACTCAGGCACGAGCAAATGGTCAATCTGGTCGACAGCTGCCGGCGGATCAACGACTCGCTCAGCACGAATGGGCGCCGCAAGGGGCTCAGAGTCGCTCGCTGAGCGGTGTCCTTGCCCCCGGGCGACAGTGGGCTGCGTAGGTTTTTGGACGTGCCACGATCTTGCTGACCGGTGTTTGCGGAGTGAATTACGCGTCTATGGGTAGCTAATTAGTACACGTTGCATTGCTAGGACATGCGGCAAATGCACAAATTGGGTCTTTACCAAGCATGAGCTGAGGTTTAGGCTGTCTGGCACGGGGTTCGGCTATCCCAGGATCGCGATAGAACGCGTTATAAAACCTACTCGGGAGTAGCTTTCGCCTTGAACTAGATAGTTCAATTAGGCCGTTTTCTGGCCGGGATCGAAGTGGCTCATGACCAGTGTCTTATCACCACCGAAACATTGCCCTCCGTCGTTTTCCGTCGATGGATCCGCGGCGACGGCGGAGTTTGCCGAAGTTTCTCCGCAGATCCGGCCATGCCGTTGGATACCGTCGCCCGCCGTGGAGGACGACGGTGCCGAGACCCCAGCGCATCACCTGCCGGGTCTCGATGAGATCGAGCAACAGTGTTGGCAGGCGTTCCTGGAATCGTCGGCGCTGTTGTTGTCGACGGTGAACCGCCAACTGCTCGCACGGCACAGCCTGAGCCTGTTCGATTTCCTGGTGTTGGACGCGCTCGCTCGCTCGGCCGATGGCTCGGCGCGCATGGGCGATCTGGCCCACGCGCTGGTGCTCGCACCGAGCCGGCTGACCGAGCTGATGCGGCGGATGGAATCGCAGGGCTTGGTGCGTCGCAGTCGCAGCCGCACCGACGGACGCGGGGTGCTGGCCAGCATCACCCGCGAGGGCCGGGCGGTGGTGCGACCGGCAGCTCGGACCTACCTCCAGTCGGTGCGCTCGTACTACCTCGCTCCCATCTCACGCCCGCAGATGATCGCGCTGGGGGACAGCTGCCGGCGGATCAGCGTGCCGCTGAAGGCGTCTGCGAAGTCCAAGCGGCGCAGGAGCTGGCAGTCCAGGGGCTGATCTGGGTGGTGGCCGTCTGTGGCAGGGCCCGTCGGCCTGCCATTGATTGCGTTATTTCTTAGGTAGTCGAATCTCGGGCATTCGATGGACTTCCACGTGTTTTCGCAGCGTATGGGTGATTCATCGCGATATCGTCTCCACAAATTTGTTTCAGGGCGAAAATAGATGGCCCTTTCCTTAATTTGCCTGTCAATAACCATATAGTTGATAACTTGTTGCGGTAACTGGTAGCCCAGCAGTGAGGCCAGGTTCGGGTCGACGATCAAGTCAGTGCAGGTGAAGAGCTCTTTTGGATGCGGCTGATTGTTGGATAACGAAGGTTATCCGAATTCGCTATAGTTACCGGTCGGTAATTTTGCGTTGAAATACTAAACCGCTTAATTGTGTTTGCTGGCCCTGCCTATCGGCGCGGCTGAACAGGCGATATAACCGTCAGGATGATTGCGATCCTGGATTCGGTCGTTATGAATTTGAAAAAGTGGCACAAACCTATATGTGATTCAGGTTCGTGCCAGGTAAATTTTGGCTCGCTCTCGCCGAAGGGCGCTACGGAGACAGCTCCAACCCCTCTTCGTCCCTGCTGAAACGGCGAGGTCGGTAGTACGCACCGGCGCCGCCTTCCCGGCGTCGGTGCGGCCGTCGAAGGCTGGGCGGGCCGGGACAACGACGTCCCGGACGTCCCGGCAGCACAACAGATTTGACTCCGGCTAAGTCCGCAAGAAGGGAACACGGATGGCTCGTCAGCACCGCATAAGCGGGATTCGGCGCTTGCATAGCGCCAACTTTCACCATCGGCGGTGCGCCGACCCCAAGCTTCCGGTGCCCGCCGAGGGCGAGCACCACAACACGACCAACACTAAGGAGACCGCCGTGCGGCACACCCTACGTCCCTACGCCACGGTTGGCGTTGCCATCGTTGGGGCCGGCTTGTTCGCGGCCACGCCGGTGGTGGCGCCGTTGCCGGACATCAACACGATTCGGGAGGTGGCGCTGGCCGCGGGTGGCGGCTTGCCCGATCTGCTGGCCCCGTGGATCGATCAGTACAACGGTGCGTCGGAGAACGCCACGACGCTCATGAACAACTTCTTCCTGGCCCCAGGCGTGGGTCTACAGCAGATGATCGCCAACATGTCCGGCTACTGGCAGGACTTCTTCAACGACCCGACGAGCAACACAGTCACTGAGGTGAACACGCAGATCCAAGACAACCTAGCCGCCGTGGTGACCGGCTACGCCCTGCAGAACGCGACATCCGCCACCACGGCCACGGTCACCGAGCACACTCTCGACGGAACTCCGGGCTTGCTGGGGTCGGGGCACGGACAGCTCTTTTCGATACTTCCCTCGTTCTTGCCGGCTGATCAGGCCCCGATGATCACCCCGATCATCGACTTCATGGCGTCGCCGGCGAGCGGCATCATCATGGGTGGGCTCGGGCCCTGGATCAGCCCTTGGATCGCACTGCTGAATAGCATTAATGCTGGCGACGGCTGGAACGAAACCCTAGCCAGTATGGTCGGCGCCGTCTTCAACGGTGCTGACCTGAACCTCGATAGCTTGTTACCGGCAATCAACGGAGCGGGGTTTTTCCCGCCAGGCTTGGGTATGACGGAGCTGGACATCGCGTTCGGCGGTCTGCTCAGCACCGGCAGCGTTATGGCGGGCCCCTACGAAGTGGGCGAAGGCGAAATTCCCGCCGTCGGGGGCTCGATTTTCAACAGTCTCGGCCTTGCGCTCGGCGGTGTTCCAGTCCTTGGGAGCATTTCTGCAGACAGCCAGGCGATCGGCCCGCTCGGAACGTGGGAGGGCTTGGCGCAGACCATCGCCTCGCTGCTCGGCTGGGACGGATCAGGTGCACCTTTGGCCGGAGTCGACCTCCCTGTCATTCCCGCCGATGTGTTCGACGCCGGTGCCGCTGGCGCCGAGGCGACCGATTTGTCGGGCCTTGTGCAAGACGTCGTTGCCGCACTGGGCTTTTGATCGAGCCAGTTTCTATCTATAAATCCTTACCCCGTGCAGGGGCCCGTTCCTAAGGAAAGGTATTTCCAATATGAGTCTTCGTCACAACAGCGGTCAGCGTTCCCGTCGCGGGAAGTACGCGCCACGGCCTGGTGTGCGGATGGCCGGAGGCGGGAGCGCGATCGGAGCGTTCTTAGCATTCGGGATGACCCCGTTGGCGGCCGCACCGTCGGCCCGGGCGGACGAACTCGATCTGGTTCTCGATCCCGTCATCAATGTGTTCTCAAGCATTGATCCCACGCTGGGGGCGGATCTGAGCTCGCTAGTCACCACCGTTGATCCCACGTTTGCCGGCGACGGCGCGGGGGCATCGTCTTTTCTCGAATTCGTCGGCGCGGCAGCGGCCAGCGATCCAATCGTGGAGTGGTCGAGCATATTTGACCAGTGGATCTACACCCCGATCCACATCGGTCTGGAGGCGTGGATCAACAGCCCGTTTGGTGAGCAGGTCGACGACGCCATCAACCAGTGGTCCGGCCTGTTCCTAATCGGGGACGGCACCGCTGGAACAGCCGACAACCCCAACGGCACCGATGGCGGGTTGTGGTTCGGTGACGGCGGCGCGGGCTACGACGCCAGCGCCGATGCCACTGTTGCCGGTGGCGCCGGCGGTGCCGGTGGATGGATCGGTGACGGCGGCGCCGGTGGCGACGGTGGGGCCGGTGCACTCGGGGGGGCCGGTGGCAACGGTGGCGCCTTCATGGGCAACGGCGGTGACGGCGGCGCCGGCGGTGCCGCCACCACGCCGGGCACCAGCTCTACTTTCGCCACAGCGGGCGGGCGCGGCGGTACTGGCGGCGACGCTGCTGGATGGCTGTTCGGCAACGGCGGCGCCGGAGGTGCCGGAGGTAGCGGTGCAGATGGAAAAGCAGGTGCCTTTGGTGCCGGCGGCACCAGCACCGGCGCTGGACAGGGGGGCGGCAATGGCGGGGTCGGCGGGGCCGGCGGCAGAAGCGGATTCCTCATCGGCGACGCCGGCAACGGCGGCAACGGCGGCACTGGTGGCCTCGGCGGCAACGCTGCCAATGGCACCATCGATCACCTCAACGGTGGCAGCAACTCCGCTGTCTTCGGCCGTGGCGGTACTGGCGGTACTGGCGGCGCTGGCGGCGCCAAGACCTTCGGCTCCTACGGGATTGCGGGACAGACCGGCAACGGCGGTGACGGCGGCAATGCCGGCGCCGGGGGTGACGGCTACCGAGACCCCATCACGGGGGCGTTCCTCGGCAATGGCGGCACGGGTGGTAACGGCGGCAGCGGAGGGGCCGGTACGCAGGGCGGATCCGGCGCCTCAGGCGGCGACGGCGGTGCCGGCCTTAACGGCGGCGGCAATGGCGGCAATGGCGGTACCGGCGCCGCCTCCCTGGGCGACAACACCGGGGGCGCTGGCGGTTCCGGTGGCCGGGGTGGTGATGCCAGCGCCGGTCATGCCGGCAACGGCGGCAACGGTGGCGTCGCTGGCCGCAGTGACAGCGGTGCCGCCGGTGCCGCCGGCGACGGGGGCGCTGGCGGTAATGGGGCCACCGACAATCCAAACGTCCAAACCTTCGGTGGGAACGGCGGTAAGGGCGGCGGCGGCGGTATCAGCGTGAGTGGCCAGACAACTGCCGCGGGCGCCGGCGGCGCCGGAGGTTGCGGCTCGTTCGCCGGCGGGAACGGCGGCGACGGGGGTACAGGCGGCAGCGGTGGCGCGGGCACGTCATCGGGTGGCGCGGGCGGCGCCGGGGGTGCCGGGGGCGCTAGCACCGGGTGGAACGACGGCGGCACCGTCTTCAGCAAAGGCGGCAATGGCGGTCGCGGTGGCCAAGGTGGATATACAGGCGCCGGCGGCGTCGGCGGCGTCGGCGGGGCCGGGGGAGTCGGGGCGGACGGCGCGACCGGCAGCGGCATAGTCAGCGTGGGCGGCAACGGCGGCGCTGGCGGCGCCGGAGGTGGCTTCGCAGGTCAAACCGGGAGTGGGACCGGTGGTGTCGGCGGAGACGGCGGGATCGGCGGCGCCGGCACGGCGTCCGCCGGCAACGGCGGTGCCGGCGGTGCCGGCGGTCTCAGTTTCAGCGGCATCGCGGGTGACGGCGGACTCGGTGGTGCCGGCGGCAACAGTGGGGGTGTTGCGACGCCGGCGGGTGCACCCTCGGGCATCACCGGTCCCAGCCACGCCGGGGCCGGGGGTAACGGCGGCGCAGGCGGATTCGGTTACCAGTTCGCCGGCGGAACGGCCCCCGGCGGTGCCGGCGGTGCTGGCGGTGGCGGAGGCAACGGGATCAACGGTATCGACGGTGGCAAAGGCGGTGCCGGTGGCGCAGGCGGGGCGGGCAGCGCCGGGTTTAACGGCCTCGGCGGGGTACCTGGGCAGCCGGGCGGCGCCGGCGGTACGGGCGCTAGCGCTGGCAGCGGTGGCCAAGGTGGTGCCGGTGGCACTTCGGATTCCGGCAGCGGCGGTGCCGGTGGCGCCGGTGGGATGGGCGGAGCCGGCGGCGCCGGCGGTACCGGGGGGACTGGCGGTGTCGACAGTGCAGGGAACGGCCTTGGCGGCGGTGCAGGCGGGACCGGCGCAGCTGGCGGAACTGGCGGGATCGGCGGTGCAGGCGGGACCAGCACCAGCGGCACACACGGCGCCGAGGGAGCAGGCGGTGACGGCGGGGCTGGCGGTGACGGCGGCACTGGGGGCAACGGTGGAACCCCCACCGGTAGTGGCACACCCGGTACGGGCGGGGCTGGCGGAGATGGCGGCACCGGCGTAGCCGGCGGCACCGGCAACCCCGACGGCCAGCCGGGCGCCGACGGTCAGCCGGGCGCCGACGGCCAGCCCGGAACGTAAGACCGA
This sequence comes from Mycobacterium sp. SMC-14, assembly GCF_046250075.1. Taxonomy (NCBI): domain Bacteria; kingdom Bacillati; phylum Actinomycetota; class Actinomycetes; order Mycobacteriales; family Mycobacteriaceae; genus Mycobacterium; species Mycobacterium sp. SMC-14. The sequence continues at coordinate 1,349,710 of NZ_CP176429.1, forward strand.
CAGTATCTCTAAGGCCACGGCCGCCGGGCGTCGCTATCGTCCGGCGGCCAGAGGCTGTCGACGTTCAGGTGTTCGTCGTGAATTCAGGAGTTCCGCTGTCTTGCGTGGCCGTTGCTCCGGCACTCTCCGAGTGGGGTGAAGTGCCGGCCCCCATTCGGCCACTGCGGTATTGGCCAGTCCGGTCCCTTGCGTTAACTCAGCATTGCCGAGCACGAGAGTGTCGCGGTGGGACGGTTTCGAAGGCCTGCGAGTCGGGATATCCGGGCTGCCGCGGACCGGCCGGGGCGAGTTTGGGCCCCGGGCCTTTTCGTGGCAACCCGCACGCGCTTACACGATCTGCAGTCCTGCGGCAATCCTATTCGGGTCGCGCCAAAATGCGTCGTTGACAAAGCGATTGAACAGATCCGGCGGTAGCAAGCTCTCGCGCGGCTCGGCCTTGACCGTGCCGCGCACGGTGTGCAGTCCCGGGGTGCCGGCTCGCTCGTCGAACTCGGACACGTCGTAGTCGGTGTGGTCGAAGTCGTGTTCGAAGGCCGGCTCGCCGAGAAACTGATAGATGGCGTGCACGGTCTTGGCCGGATCGGTGGTCAATGTCTCGTATTGCACGAGCAGCAGCCGATCGCGTTGCGCACCGAAGCACGCCTGCTTGAGCGAGTCGTAGGGCGCACCCACCATGCCGTTCTGCGCTGCGACACCGTTGGCCCGGGTGTAAACGGTGCCACCGGGTTGGAAGTTGAAGATCGATGACGGGGTGAAGACGTTGTGCTGGATGAGGCGCTCGATGCTGTCGAGGATCCACGGCATGTCGCGCACGCACGCGATGACTTTCGCATCGGGAAAGAGCTGAGCAATTGCGGGCATCCAGGCGCACCAGCTGCGGTTGGTGTCAAAGATGACGTCTGCCGGGCACTCAGCGTAGAAGCTGTCGAACAACCCATGCAACATGCGCTGGCGCGTGGCGTCGTCGATAAACACCGAGAACTCGTTGCGGGCACTCATCTCGCCCAGCAGGGCGCCGAACAGGCCGGCCAACGGGCCCGACATTCCAGCTTCGAATCGGGGATTCTGGCGCAGCAACGCGGCCAGCAGAGTAGACCCCGAGCGTGGCAGTCCGGAGATGAAATGAATGGATGTCATGGAGAATCGTGTCCTTTAGCGTCTGCCGCGTCATCCCGCGTCGGATCACGCGAGTCAGTTGAAGTCAGCCGAACGTCCTTGTGCACGTGGCGGTAGGCCCCGGCGGAGAATCCGGGACTATGGCCGATCAGACGAGGATCTTCGCCAGCTCCGACACTCCACCGGGGCAGAGCTATTCGCAAAATATCGACATGCGACGAGATCGCCGCCCGGCATCTCAACTGTCATTACCGTAGTTCGACGCTGTTCTTCGATCCGGCTATGGGTCGATAGTAAGCGCCCCAATTCGGGAATTGCTTCAAAACGAAATCATCACTTCGCAGGGTAAATTTTTTCGCCGTGAGCGATGCCCCGGCCACGGAAGTCATACGCGTCTGAGGCTGTTGGTGGTTCATGCAACTGATCAGAGCTGGTCCCCGGCTGGACGCATAGACCGCCTTAGCGCCTCGTCGATCTGCCCGCAAGTCGTCGCCACGGCCGCAACCTGCGGCCGAGTCAACGGACTCAAGAAGTAGGTCCGTACTTCATTGGCGTAGGTAACCATGGCTTCTTCCATCAACGTTCGCGCTGTTTCGGTGATGGCGGCCAGGACTCGGCGGCGGTCATGGGGACTCGTTGTGCGCTCCACCAGGCCGTCGCCTTCCAGGCGTCGTACCTGCCTGGTCAGCCTGCTGGGTAGGGCCATCGAAGCGACTGCCAGTTGGCCCATTTGGATGTTTCCATCTGGCGCGTTGGCGAGCAGCTCCAGCAGCTGGACATCGGCTAGCGACAACTGATGGGTAGTGGTCAGCTGTCGGTTTAGCGTCGTGTTCATGTGCAGAACCGCTGCCAGATAGTTCTGCCACGACTTCTGCTCGGCGAGGCTCAATTCCATTGCAGCACCATCGATTGGACCAGAAATGAAGCTGTCCATGTGGCGACAATACGCGTCACTGCACCCAATGAATAGCGACAGTTTGAAACACTTTTTGCGGCGGTAGAGTGCGAATTGCTAAGTAGTGCAACGATTACTGTGGGAGTGCTGTTAGCGACCTGCGTGTCTTGCGTGGGAGGCGGAGCCGAGTTCTCTTGGTGTTCATTAAAATAACTCGGCTTATGGCCCCTGCTGCAGAAGCATTACTTGCGCCGAGATTTCCGCTTGCCGTTGTTGGCCTTCGGCGAGGCGTGCGCGCAGTTCGTCGTTGCGTTGGGCTTGCACGATGGCTTCCAGGTGCGAGGTCCATAGTGCTTTGTCGGTGGTGAAGGACTCGAGCACCGCCTGCCAGCGTTGCACGGCTGTGGCCGCTGACTGCCCGTCGGGGGACATGCGGGCGTCGAGTTCGTCGAGTTCTTCGAAGAGGGCCTGTACCAGTAGGCGTTCGCGGCTGCCGAAGTGATAGCCGATCGCGGCGTGGCTGACGCCGGCCGCTGCGGCGATGTCGCGCACCGTCGTATTTGCCCAGCCCCGTTCGATGAGGCAGCGCTTGGCGCCTTCGATATCCGAATCCGGTGCTGGCACGCTGGCCGACGCGTTCGGGAACGGTCAGTTCGTCAGCGACCCTTCATGGTTTGGCGACCCGACGAACGACTCCGCGGTTGGCGACGAATTCGGCTTGTCCGGAGACATCGCCGCCCGCCCAGCGCGGAAGCCTCAGACACCTCAGATCGACGCGCTTCGATGGCGCTCAAGCTGACGGAATCGACGCCCGCGGTGGACAGCAACTGGTGAGACGACACGAGGTTTTCATTCTGAACCAACTAGTTCTAGTTGGAAGTGTTGTGTTGGGACCCAGAGTATCTCGCTGACCAGAGCAATCCGGACGAACCAGCCTTCGCTGAATGTCATTCTTGCCACGATGAATCCGCGAGGAAAACTGAGCATTGCTGAAATTTGGCAGCACGGCCGACCCCGTCTCGGCTAGCGTCGCGCGCCGTGGACGCAATACACAAACTCCAGCCCATGCTGCCGTTACCCGGGCTCGACGGGATCGAGCAGCGTGCCTGGCAACAATTTCTGAACTGCTCGCTCAATGTGCTGGCAGGGCTTAACGAGTCGTTGATGGACGCCCATAACATCTCCATTCGCGACGTGCTGCTGCTGGAGCTGCTCAACAGGCCGGATCGCCGGAGCCATCGGCTCTGTGCCTTGGCTCGATCACTGTGGGTGTCGAAGGGGCAGTTGACCACCCAGATCCGCCGACTAGAAGGGCTGGGCTGGATCACTCGTAGTCCGAACCGGCGCGACGCGCGCGGCATGTTGCTCCGGATCACCAGTGAGGGTCATATGCATCTGAACGCGGTGCTGGAGACCTATGCGCGGGAGGTCCGCGCCCAATACCTGGACTACCTTCAGCACGAGCACATGGTCAGCCTGGTGGACGGCTGCCGGCGGATCAACGGTTCGCTCAACACTTCCGGCGTGAAAGGCTCTCCTGAGCGGCGCGCCCGCGGGTGAGTCGGCGCCAGGCAACATAGTCAGCTGGAGTCAGTCGGGCGCCAAAGCCGTTCCGGCGGCTAAGCGATCGCGACCATAGCGCCCATCTCTGAGTAGTTGTTTGACCCGTCCGGTGGCGGTGGGAGTGCAGCACGTCCGACGGTTGCGAAGACGTCGACGAGCGCTTTGCCGGCCGAACAGCTACGCCCCCACCGGCTCCGATGACAGGCAAGAGGGAGTCGGCTGACGCCGGCGTTAGGCGACAAATCGGGGCCCGAAGCATATCCCAGAGCCCGGTAGCTACGGCCCCTTTGATGCCACGCGGAGGGCGTTGGTTCCCACCAGATTTCTGAGGCAAACATGCAGCCCTGGCCGCGAGCGGCGAGCTTTGCGGTGATCGCTCAACCGGTGCGCGCGGAAGCCGTGCGCGCGAGGGGCCATTGCGTCACTGGCAGACTCGGTAACAACTATGAACTGCGAAATACGACGTCTTATCGCGTGGTCTGTGTGCAAAACGTGGCGACTAGCTGCGCAAATGCGTTGATAGCATGCGCAGTGAATGGCACTCAGGTCGGCATTCGGCTTTTAAGCAGGTAGTTCACAGCAAAATTGATACAAACGTAAAATCAATAGGAAAATGACCTGGCAAAGACCGCCGCGGAACGTCGCCGGTTGGCGCTAGTCTGATGAATTCCTGAGTATCGCTGTATTTGAATCCTGTTTGCCGACGGGTCGGTCAACGCATCGCCTGGCCCCTGTTGTCATGGATGCGATGACTCTGGAGCCTCCGGCGAGGTAGGTGCCGGGACTCCGCAGAGGTCGACGCCGATACTGGTAGAGGTACCCCGGCTGGCCGAAAGTCGATCAGCCAAGATGGACACCAAACTCCTTGAGGCACATAAGTTCACGATCTTCGACGTGTTGCTGCCATCGTCTGCCGGCTCAGATCAGATCGCGGGGCTCCGCGGTGATCGAACGGGCTGACGTCCTGGAGTTGACGCGAGGCCGGGTGGCAACGCAGAACGCACGCCCGGAACGTGCCGATGTGCACTCGGTCCCCAGCCCGGTGGGGCGCGCTCCGGCGTGTTGCGTGTACCGGATGCGCACAGCCCATCGGCGCATTGACGACCGACGCGTTGACGATTTGCGCGTATAACTCGGTTTATCGCGCGGGCAGATGCACGCCCTGTTCGACACCTGCCGCGCAGTCAATGCTCCGCCGTTGGAGTGCCTGCCGGACGATTCCAAACGAGCCTAAGTCGGCACCCCAATCCAGTCGGTGAGCGCGGCAACGGTGACGGTTATGGAGCATGGGTACCAGAACCCTGCTCCCATGGCCGGTGAAGTTTGGCCCGGGTGCGCTGGCGGTGAGTTTGCTGGGATGATGCGGCGCCGCGGGCGTGCACGACGAAACGGTGTTTGTTGTTCTCTGTGGGCGACTCTCCTTCAACGGGTTTGCCAAGACGGCTCTCGGCACGCCTGTGCCGTCACCCGTCGAGCGACCTGAAACGTGTTGCAATAACGACGTTATTCAGCAAACTAGATATTTGCCCCTTTACTGCATCTGAGCACCGTGTAATACTCAAAAAACAAACATCTAGCTATCTAGTGCTTGCGAGGGAACGCGTTACGAAAAGCTACTCGCGAGTAGCTTTTGTCGTGAACTAGGTAGTTCAGTCTGAAAATTTTCTGCTACGGGATCGAGAAGTCTATGACCAGCGCAACGTCGCCGACTCGAAGATTGCCGATCGCCACCGTTGGGTGGTGGATTTGCGGTGACAATTGAATTTGCCAGCGTTTCCTCTCGTGTGGAACAACCATGTTGGATACCGTCCCCCGCCGTGGAGGAGACGACTGCCGGGCCGCCGACGAATCGCTTGCCGGGGCTCGATGACTTGGAGCAGGAGTGTTGGCAAGAGTTCTTGAACGCATCGGCGCGACTGGTCGACGTGCTGAGCCGGCGACTTCTCGCGGAGAACCAGCTCACGCTGTTCGACTTCTTGCTGCTGGACATCCTTAACAGGGAGCCTGGTGGGTGGGCGCGGATGGGTGACTTGGCACAGGAGTTGATGGTCAATCGCAGTCGGATCAGCCAACAGGTTCGGCGGCTGGAGTCGCAAGGGTTGGTGCGCCGCGCCCGCAGCACGATGGATTTGCGAGGTGTGGTCGCGGTCATCACCCGCCAGGGGCGGGCGAAGGTCAAGCCTGCCGCGGAGGCGTATGCCCAGGATGTCCGCAGGTACTACCTCGATCAGATGTCGCGTCGGCAGATGATCGCGATGAGCGACGGGTGTCGTCGGATCACTCAGCGGGCGAAGGCTGCGGAGCCGCCAGGGTTCGAGCTGCTCTGAGCCCGGTTAGTTCCTCCTGTTCGCTTATCTAAATATTACTTCAATACGACGGCTAGCTCCCGGCCTGCGGCAAATGTGCAGGCGCGCTGCGCCGCTGGCTGTGGCGTTTTTCGCCAATTACTCGTGCCTTACGTGCGCACTGTCGACGAGTGCTGCAGTGGTTTGCCAAGCAGAGGCCGTCAGGTCGGCATCTTGGACGCAACGATCCGTCACATACTCGACGCGTGTCAAATCCTCTTTTGGTCGATATGAGCAGCTCAAACGCCTAAGCAGCGCCCCGTCCCCGCCATAACCAGATTTATGAACGTGTTCTAATCAATTTCCAGAATATTTCTAAATGCAATTGTGTCGACCGCAAGTATACGTTGCTGGAGCCCCTGGCGAGGTGGATTGATCAGCTATTTTGGTTCATTATTGGATTGCGGGGAATCGCCAGTCGCGAACGGATCATTCAACCGCGCCCGAAACCTGTAGGAACCTGAGTTCTTCTGAGGTAATTTCTCATTTCGACCCACATAAAGGTCTCTCGAACCTTGTACCCGTTGAACTGAAGGTGAGCTCTGAGGAGATGGCAATGCCGTTAGCACTTCGTCCCTACGCCACCGCCGGTGTCGCGATCGTGGGCGCCGGCCTCGTCGCAGTCACACCGGCGGCCGCGCCACTGCCCGGCGGCAACAGCTTCATCGACGTCGGCCTCGCGGCCGACGGCAGTCCACTCGGCAATCTGCTCGACCCGTGGCTGCAGGTCCTCGGTACCTCGACGGACAACGTCAACACGCTCACCCAGTCCTTCTATCTGGCTCCCGGCGTGGCGTTCCAGCAGCTGATGGCCAACCTCTCGGGCTACGCGCAGCAGGTCATCGACGACCCGGCGAACCTCACCCAGGTCACCAACGACCTGCAGGAGAACTGGCAAGCGGCGATGTCTGCCATCACGCTGCTGAACGCCAACCAGGACACCGTGGATGCGGTGGTTCACCACACCATGGATGGCACCGCTACTGGTGGTCACAGCACGATGTTCGGTCAGATCGCGGGTTACTTGCCGCCCGATCAGGCGGACTCGATCATGCCGATCATCAACTTCTTGGCTTCGCCGTGGGGCGGCGTCATCATGGGCTCGCTGGGGCCCGGCATCAGCCCGTGGGTGGCGCTGCTGAACAGCATCATCGACGGCGACAGCTTCGGCCAGATCATGGCCAGTCCGCTCAACGGCTTGTTGAACGGCGCGACTCTCGACCTGTCCAGCCTGACCCCGATGATCAACGGCCTGGGTCTTTTCCCGGGAGACATGGCGATGACCCATTTGGACATTGCTTTCGGCGGGCTGCTCAGTCCGGGCGGCCACGTCCAGGTAAACCCCTACAACGTGGTCGACGACGCCGGCAACTCAGTCGGCTCGGTGCCCGCTGTGGGTGGCTCGATCTTCAACAGCGTCGGTATCACCTTTACTGGTGTTCCGGTCATCAACACGCTGCAGCTCGACAGTGACGCGGTCGGCCCGTTGGGGGCCTGGCTGGGACTGGATCAAGTCATTGGCAGCCAGCTCGGCTGGGGCACCTGGAACGGCAAGTCCGGTCCGTACGACGTGCCTGCGATGCCACCCGGGACTGACATCGACTTCCCCACTAACTTCGACGATTTGTTCAGTGACTTTTTCCCGGCCGACGGGCTGGACGGTTGACCGGGCGCATCAACTCCACCAACAAATTTCAACTTGCCAACCAAGACTTTTTTTACAGGAGAGGTGTTAGCAAATGAATCGTCGTCACACCAGCAGCCAGTCGCGCCGTCATCGGGTGGCCGGCGCAGGCAGTGCGGTCGCTGCGTTCTTGGCGTTCGGGATGAGCCCGTTGGCTGCTGCCCCGCAGGCGCAGGCCGACTTCGAGGACTTGATCGATTTCGGGTGGCTCAATGACATGTTCAACTCGGCCGATGTTGCGCCGCCCCCCGACTTCGATCCGGGTGCTGCCCTTGGGTCCAATTTCGACATGTCGAGCTTTATCGGGCAGTGGTTCTATGAGCCGCTGCACGCCGGCATGCAGTGGTGGATCACCAACCCGTTCGGTGAGTTGATCAACAACAGCATCAATGACTTCTCCGGGATGTATCTGATCGGCAATGGCCTGGATGGGACCATGGTCAATCCCGATGGTGGCGACGGCGGCTTGTGGTTCGGTGACGGCGGGGATGGCTGGAACAGTGACATTGCCGGCGCTGACGGTGGTGACGGCGGGGCTGCTCTCGGGTTCTTCGGCAATGGTGGTGACGGCGGCGCGGGTGGCATCGGTGCTGATGGCGGCGCTGGAGGTGCCGGTGCCCTGTGGATGGGCAACGGTGGCGCCGGTGGCGCCGCCGGCGCCGGGGCCCTAGGCATAGCTGGTGGCAACGGTGGTGACGGCGGGGCTGCGGTGGGCTGGTTCTTCGGCAACGGCGGCGTTGGTGGCGACGGCGGTAACGGAGTCGCCGGTAGCTACACCAATGGTGGCAATGGTAACGGCAGTGCCGGCGGTAACGGTGGGGCCGGCGGCCGCGGCGGCGCTCAGTACGGCAACGGCGGCGATGGCGGAACGGCCGGTGTCGGGGGAGACGGTGCCGCCGGCACGGTCGATCACATCAATGGCGGCAACGGCGCTGCTGGCGGTAACGGTGGCGCGGCCGGATCCAACTTCTGGCAGCACGGCCAGACCGGTGTCGGCGCCACGGGCGGCGAAGGTGGCGCCGGCGGTGATGCGTTCAAGAACGTCAACGGCGACTTCCTCGGCAACGGCGGTACCGGTGGCGCCGGCGGGGCGGGCGGAGAGGCCGGGCCGGTCGGCGGCAGCTCCATCGCCGGCACCCCCGGTGACGGTGGTACGGGTGGGACCGGTGGTCAGGGCTTGACCGGAGGCAACGGCGGCGTCGGCGGTGCCGGTGGGCAAAGCGCTGGCACGGACGCCGGCAACGGCGGAACCGGTGGTGACGGAGGCGCCGGAATCGCCAAGGGCGGCAACGCCGGCGCGGGTGGTGTCGGCGGTGCGGCCGGCGGCTTCAACACCGGCGGTGTCGGTGGTACTGGCGGTAAGGGCGGTGATGCCAGCGGTGCCGTCGGTGTCCAAGGTGTCGCCGGTAATGGCGGTGTCGGCGGCACGGGCGGTGCCAACAACATCGGTACCGCCGGCAACGGCGGTCTCGGTGGCGATGGCGGCAACGGTGGCACTGCCGACAACACCATCCAGACCTTCGGCGGTGTTGGTGGTAACGGAGGCGCTGGCGGCGGCACCACCGGTGGGCACGCCGGTGCCGGCGGCGACGGCGGCAACGGCGGTAACGGTACGGTCGGTGCTGGCGGTGGACTGCTCGCCGGTTCGCACGCCGCCGGCGGTAACGGCGGCACCGGGGGCAGCATGCCCATTAACGGCTCGGGTACCGGCGGTGATGGTGGCAACGGTGGTAACGGCGGCACCGGTACCGGCTGGAAAGACGTCGACGGTGTCGTCTTCACCGACAACCCGGGCACGGTCTACAGCGTCGGTGGCAATGGTGGCAGTGGTGGTGGCGTTGGGTTCACCGTCGCGGGGACCGCGGGTTCTGGCGGCGACGGCGGTGCTGGGGGCGACGGCGCCACTATCGGCGTCAGCGTCGGCGGTAACGGCGGCAATGGCGGTTTAAGCGGGCTCGGGGCCGGCGGCGCCGGTGGTGCCGGTGGCGACGGGACCGCCGTCGGTGGTTCCGGCGGTGATGGTGGTGGCGGCGGCGCCCAGGGCGATGATTCACCGGGTGGTGCCGGTGGTGCCGGTGGCGACAGCACGGCCGCGACGCTAGCTCCCACGAACACCCTCAATATCTCCAGCCACGGAGGCAACGGAGGCAACGGAGGCACAGGAGGCGCGAACGCTAGCGTCGGCGGCACCGGCGGCGACGGTGGCGCCGGTAACGCCGGTAATGGTGGTAATGGTGGTAATGGCGGTGTCGGAGGTGGCGGCTTAACGGGTGCCGGCGGTACTTCGGGGAATAGCGGCGGGAGCCAGGCGGATGCACTCGGCGGCACTGCAAGCAACGGCGGCACCGGAGGTGCCGGAGGCAACGGCGGCCATGGTGGTGCCTCCAACACGGGCGATGGCGGTCGCGGCGGTAACGCCGGCACCGGCGGCACCGGCGGCCTCGGCGGCGCCGGCGGCACCGGCGGGACCGACAGCACCGGCAATGGCGGCACCGGCGGCCTCGGGGGCGTCGGTGGCGCCGGAGGTGCCGCCGGTACCGCCGGCCAAGGCGGTGCCAGCACCAGCGGCACGTCAGGCGCCGACGGTAACGACGCCCTTGACGGCGCCGGTGGCACTGGCGGCCAAGGCGGTGCCGGCGGTGTCGGGGCCAAGGGCGCCGACGGCGCCAACTCCGCGACTGGAGCCGGCGGCGACGGATCTGCCGGCGGCACTGGCGGTCAAGGTGGTCAAGGTGGTCAAGGCGGCACGTCGGGTACCGGCAACGGCGGCCTCGGCGGCACCGGTGGCACCGGCGGGTTAGCCGGTGATGGTGGTAATGGTGGTAATGGTGGCACCGACAGTGGCGGGGCGGGGTACGACGGCGGTGCCGGTGGTAACGCCGGTGCGGCTGGAGCCGCCGGTAGTGGTGGCCAAGGCGGTGCGAGCGAATCCGGCACCGACGGCGGGTCGGGTATGGCCGGCAACGACGGTTACGGCGGCAACGGCGGCAACGGCGGCAACGGCGGCAATGGCGCAGGTCCCGACAACAGTGCCGGTAACGGTGGTGCCGGTGGCGATGGCAGCGATGGTAGCGGCACCAATTCTACGTCTATCGGCAAGGGCGGCAACGGCGGCGCGGGCGGTAACGGCACCAACAATGCCGATGGCGGTGATGGCGGTGACGGCGGTGACGGCCCGGCGAGCGGCGCTGGAGGCGATGGCGGTAAGGGCGGCGACGGCACGGGTGGTAACGCCAATGGCGGTAACGGCGGCAATGGCGGTAAAGGCGGTGAGGGTGCCAACGGTGCCGATGTCACTGTCGGTACCGGAGGCAAGGGGCTAAACGGCGGCCTGGGCGGCCACGGTGGCGCTGGAGGAAACGGTGTCGGCGCCGGGAACACGGCAGGGAACGGCGGTAACAGCGGTAACAGCGGTAACGGCGGTGACGGCGGAAGCGGTACCACCGGCGGCAAGGGTGGCCTCGGCAGGGCCGGCAATCCCGGTGGCGTTGGCGGTACCGGCACCAACGGCGCCGCTGGCGGTAACGGCGGTGCTGGCGGTAACTCTGGTAACGGCGGCAACGGCGGCGACGGGACCAGCCGCGGCGGGGCCGCCGGGGCGGCGCAGGCCGGTGGCCTTGGCGGTGCGGCCGGGACCGGCAGCCCCGCGGGCCAGACCGGCAGTGACGGCGATACCGGCACCCCCGGCCAGCCCGGTCAGGTTATCCCCTGAGACCGGCCGCGATAGATCACTGATCACGGTCGCCGGGTCCGCAATGGCCCGGCGACCGTGGTCGTATCCGAGAAAGGTGAGGAGATCATGTCCACCGCGATCACCCTGGTCGACTTATTGCGGCGGCAAGCCGACCGTTATGGGAACAAGGTGGCGTTCAATTTCTCCTACAACGGTGACGGCGAGGAAGAGAGCCGGCTGACTTACCGCGACCTGGACGTTAAGGCCAGGTCGATCGCGGCCAGCCTGCAGGCCCAGGGTGCGGCGGGTCAGCGGGTGTTGGTGTTTTGTCGTCCGGGTTTGGATGCGATTGTTGGTTTCTTTGGGTGTTTGTTTGCGGGTGCGGTGGCGGTGCCGGTGCATGAGCGGTTGGCGCCGCGGTTGTCGTCGGTGATTCCGGATGCGCGGGCGGGTTTTGCGATTGCGGCCCCGGAGACGCCGGGCAAGGTCAAGGCGATGGTGGACACGGTGGTCGAGTTGAGCAATGGGCAGCCGGTGCGGTGGTTGAGCACCGATGCGCCCGCTGCCGACGCCGACGCCTGGGTGGTACCGGATATCGACGCCGACGCTACTGCGTTGGTGCAGTACACCTCGGGTTCGACTACGGCACCCAATGGTGTGGTCGTTACGCATGCGAATTTGATGCACAATCTGGGCGCGATTCGCCAGTCCTGGCCTGGGGATGATCAGCAGGTTGCGGTGTTGTGGTTGCCGCCGCATCACGATATGGGTCTTATCGGTGGTGTGCTGCAGACGATTTACTTGGGTTACACGACGGTGTTGATGTCGCCGAGCGCGTTGATGAAGCGGCCGATGGCGTGGTTGGAGGCGATTTCGCGCAACCGCGGCACTTATACCGTGGCACCGAATTTCGCTTTTGAGATCTGTGTGCAGCGCAGCACGCCGGCGGAGCGGGCGGCACTGGATCTGTCGCGGCTGGCGGTGGTGATGAACGGTGCTGAGCCGGTGCGGATGGAGACGATGCGGGCTTTTGCGGAGGCGTTTGCTCCGGCGGGTTTTCGGTTGGAGGCGTTTCGGCCGGTGTATGGGCTAGCTGAGGCGACGCTGCTGGTTACCGGAGACTCGGACTCCGAGCTCCCGGTGGTGCGGCATGTGGACCGGGTTGCATTGGAATCCGACCGTGTTGTCGACGGCGCGCCGGATGCGCCCACCACCGTGACGTTGGTCGGTTGCGGAAAGCCCCGCGGCGGACAACAACTCGCCATCGTCGACCCGGAAACCCACCGGCGCAGCGGCATTGATGAAGTCGGTGAGATCTGGGTTGCCGGTCCCAGTGTCGCGCGAGGCTACCTCGGCGACCCGGAGAAAACCGCGCGAACCTTCGCGGCGCATATCGCTGAGACGGGGGAGGGCCCGTTCCTGCGCACCGGCGATCTGGGTTTCCTTTCGAACGGCGACCTGTACATCACCGGGCGCTACAAAGATCTCGTCGTGATCGGCGGTGCCAACTACTACCCGAACGACATCGAAGTCACCGTGCAGGGATGTCACCCCGCGTTTCTCTCGGGGCGCAGTGCGGTCTTTGCGGTCACACCGGAATCGGGTGCCGCCCAGCTCGTTATGGTGCAGGAGGTGGATCGCGAACGAGTCACCGAAGGCGATCTCAACGAGATGGTGAACGCAGTGCAGGCCGCGCTCGCCTCGCACCATGGGATTCAGGCGGACTCGATAGTCCTGGTGCAGCCGCGGAGCATTCCCATCACCTCCAGCGGCAAAGTCCAGCGCGGCCTGTGTCGGCAACAGTTCCTCGATCGTGGCTGTCCGACGGTGGCCGAATGGCACGCACCGCGGCAGCCCGCCCCGGTCGGGATCCTGGAGCAGGCCGCTGTGGCCAACATCTTCCAACAATCATTAGTTCGCTAGGCATCCCGTCAAATCGGACTGCTGCCGAGACCGACGGCGGCCCGAATCGTTCCTACCGCTCGAAATTGCTGCCTACTACTCGGGATCGGTGAATGCTGCGCCGATCTGTCGGCAGCTCTCGCCCAACGCTGCGATCTGCGGTCGTGACAGGTGCCCGAGGAACTCGGATCGAACCGCCTCGGCATAGGTAACGTTGGCTTTTTGCAACATCTTTCGGCCCTTGTCGGTGCTGGTGGCTACCACCACACGTCGGTCACCCGGACGTGGAGTTCGCAGTACCAGCCCTTCGCCTTCAAGTCGACTGATGTGCCTGGTTATCCGGCTTGGGTGTGACAGCAGCGCCTCAGCGAGATCGCCCATTCTGGCACCGTCGGCAGGTGAATCACGCAGGATAGCCAGGATTTTCACATCGGCCAGCGTCAACTGGTGTGCGTCCATCAATTTCCGATTCAAGGCCCCGAACATGCCCATGGTGGTCGTCAAGAAATTCTGCCAGGACCGATGCTCAGCGATGTCGAGGCCCGGCATGGCGCTGGCGGTCCGCCGGACGTTGCGCCCAATCATGGGGCAATCCTATGTGACAGTTTGCGTTTCGGCATCAATTTCGCTCAAGAACTTCGAAATTGATGCCGGCGACGACAAATTCTCAGTGCCGCGCGGGAAAATCGGTCAGTACCGCCCGATTCGGTTGGCGCGCGGTGCCGCTCACCCGACTCACGACGGTTGTCGCGGCGCGGTGCGCGTGAGGCCGTTGGCCAGTTCGCGGATCTCTGCGACCGCCTGCGTCGCTGTCGGCGTGCTGTCGGGGTCGATGAGTGACTGGATCATCATGCCCAGCACCACTGCCAGTGCGAGCGAGCCGCCCAGCTCGGTGCGCGCGCGTTGTTGTCCTTCGGCGAGGCGCGCGCGCAGTTCGTCGTTGCGTTGGGCTTGTACGATCGCTTCCAGATGCGATGTCCACAGCGCCTTGTCGGTGGTGAAGGACTCGAGCACCGCCTGCCATCGCTCCACCGCCGTGGCTGCCGGCTGTCCGTCGGGGGACATGCGAGCGTCGAGTTCGTCGAGCTCTTCGAAGAGGGCCTGCACCAGCAGGCGTTCGCGGCTGCCGAAGTGATAGCCGATGGCGGCATGGCTGACACCGGCCGCCGCGGCGATGTCGCGCACCGTGGTATTGGCCCAGCCTCGTTCGACGAGGCAGCGCTTGGCGCCCTCCAGCAGATCCTCACGATTGCCCATGGGGGCAGGTTAGCCAGGTGGGAACCCATTGCACAAATGGATTGACCATATGGATTGACCAGTTGGACAAATCGGAGGTACGGTACTGACACCAACGGATCCCGCCGGGGGTTCCGCAGAGCAGGAGGTGCCGGTTATGGCGCACGAAGTCATCGAGCGCGTCGAGAAGATCGCCGCCCAGTTGGCCGATACCGCGGAAGACAGCGAACGGCTGGGCAAGCTCTCCGAGCAGTCGGTCGCGCTGATCCGCGAAGCCGGCGTGATGCGGATGTTGCAGCCGACGGACTTCGGCGGTTACGCCGCGCACCCGCGCGATTTCGCCGAGGCGGTCATGGCGGTGGCCAAGCACTGCGGCTCCACCGGCTGGGTCTGCGGCGTCGGGGGAGTGCATCCCTGGGAGATGGCGCTGATGGACCGTCGGCTGCAAGCCGAAATCTGGGCCGAGGATCCCGACACCTGGATCGCGTCTCCCTATGCCGCACAAGGTGTTGCGACCCCGGTCGAGGGTGGCTATCGGTTGACCGGGCGGTGGAACTTCTCCTCGGGCACCGATCACTGCAGCTGGATCTTCCTGGGCGCGCGCGTCGGTGGCGTCGACGGACCGCCGAAGGTGCTGCATGTCGTGCTGCCGCGGGCTGACTACACCATCGTCGAGGACTCCTGGGACGTCATCGGCCTGTCGGGCACCGGCAGCAAAGACATCATCGTCGACGGCGCCTTCATCCCGGACTACCGCACCATCGACTTCGAGCACGTCGCCTCCGGTGCCAGCGCCGCCGAAGCGGCCGGGCGCGATGAGACGGTCTACAAACTGCCGTTCTGGACCATGTTCCCGCTCGGGATCACCGCCGCGCTCATCGGGATCACCGAAGGCGCCCTGGCGGCGCACCTGGATTACCAGCGCGACCGGGTGGCCGCCACCGGCACCAAGATCAAAGACGACCCGTACGTGCTCTACGCCATCTCCGAAGCGGCCGCGGAGATCGCGGCCTCACGTGTGCAACTCCTGGATGGCATCAGCAGAATGTACGACCTGGCCGACGCCGGCAAGGAGATCAGCTTTGAAGATCGCTCGCTGGTGCGGCGCAACCAGATTCGCTGCGCCTGGCGGGCCGTCGCGGCCGCTGACGCGATCTTCGCCCGGTCCGGGGGCAATGCCGCGCGCCGGAACAATCCGCTGCAGCGCTTCTGGCGCGACGCCCACGTCGGGTTGGGGCACGCCATCCAGACCCCGGGGACCATCTATCACTCCAGTGCCTTGACGGTCATGGGGGTGGAACCGTCGCCGGCGTTGCGGGCGATGATCTGAGGCCGCTCCGCGATCGCTGCCATCGGTCCACGGCGCCAGCTAACTTTTCCGACGTCGGAGACTGGGGGGGGCGGCGGAGGTGGGGGCACCGTCAATGGCCAGGGTCTCGCCTGTGGGCGGCTCAAGGTTCGGGTCCGGCAACCCGACTTTCCTTTCTCAGCAGTTACTTGGCTCGTGTGACGTGGTAAGTCCATAATTCCAGGTAGAGGGGTTTCGCGCGGGACGCCGACTCCAGCCTGGCGGGGGAGTGGATCTGGTCACGACCAGACGATTTAGGTTACTTGCCGGTAGCTTCGCTCCTGTCGACATCCGTCAAAATCATTAGCCGCACAGGATCTAAAACGTCTATTGACGTGCTGTAATGTGTAAAACATGTGATTGCCGCCACTGGCTAGGCGAAAAATGGATAAGGAAATATTCATTTTTCCCTGGACATCACAAGTTTATCCGGAGTAGCTTTCGCCTTGTTCATGTCGGCAGTTGCCGGACAGGGCGACCGTCGAGATGTGTCGGGCTTACGCGATATGCGGAGCACAACATAAGGAGACGGTCGTGCAGCAAACTCTTCGCCCCTACGTCACCGCCGGCATCGTGATGGTCGGGAGCGGCTTGGTCGCGGTCACCCCGGTGGCCACCCCGGTGGCAGAAGTCTCCGTCGTCCGGGATGTGGCGCTGACCGCCGACGGCGGCATCGTGGGCAGCCTGATCGGGACCTGGCAGGACGTGTGGAACGAAACCTCGGACAACGTGTCCCGGCTTCTGCAGAACTACTACCTGGCGCCGAATGTCGGCTTCCAGCAGTTCCTGGCCAACCAGGGCGACTTCTGGCAGCAGGTGTTCGACGACCCCACGAACCTCAACAGTGTCATGGCGCAGATGCAGGACAACCTGGAGAAGGTGCTGACCGGCTACTCGCTGGGGGGTGCGTCCGACGAAACCGTTGCGACCGTGCATAACCACATGCTCAGCTCGGGGAACGGCGTCACCGACCTTCTCGGCCACATCGGGCTGGTGCAGCTGCTGCCGCAGTTCCTGCCGGCCGGTATCGACCCCGCGATGGTGACACCGATCGTCAACTTCCTGTCGTCGCCGCTGAGCGGGATGATCATGGGCATGATCGGCCCGGGCATCAGCCCGTGGGTGGCGCTGCTCAACAGCATCGAAGCGAACGACAGTTTCACCGACACCCTGGCCAACATGTCCGGAGCGTTCTTCAACGGCGCGACACTGAGCCTGGATTCATTGCTGCCGCTGATCAACCACGCCGGATTCTTCCCACCGGGGCTGAGCATGGAACATCTCGACATCGCGTTCGGCGGGTTGTTCACCCCGGGCTCAGTGGCCGTCGGCCCCTACGAGGTGCTGGGCACCGGCGGGCAGGTCGTCGATTCGGTTCCCGCAGTGGGCGGTTCGATATTCAACAGCATCGGCCTCGACCTGGGTGGCGTGCCCCTGCTCGGCAGCCTGAGCATCGCCAGCCAGGCGATCGGTCCGATCGGAGCGTGGCTGGCCTGGGACCAGACCATCGGTGCGCTGCTCGGATCCGGTTGGGACGGAAAGGGACCCGTCGTGGTCACTCCACCCGGTGCCGGGATCGACCTACCCGACATTCCGGACGTTCCACCCCCCGACATCAGCGACACCGACCCGGGTTCGAGCCTGTCCACCGACTGGCTGGGCGACTTCTTCGGACTCTTCAGCTGATTTCGACTCCGTGACTCGATCCCAGACCCAACTACTCGATAGCACTGCTTTCACACAGGAGAGGTGTTCGCACATGACTCAGCACAGCAGCAGCCGAAGTGGCCGTCGCGGTAAGCGGGTGATCGGTGCCGGCAGCGCGGTGGGTGCGTTCCTGGCATTCGGGATGGCGCCGATGATCAGTGCGCCGGCCGCCCAGGCCGACGACTTCGGGCTGGACAGTCTGTTCGACTTGTTCTTCGACCCATCACCGGCCGATGGCGGCGCCGACTGGTGGGCCAACGGTCTGGACTGGCTCACCGGCTCCGACGGTGTGGCGGCGGCTCTGGAGCCCGGCGTTGCCGCCGGTGGCGGCTTCGACATGGCCAGCATCATCGACCAATGGTTCTACACACCGCTGCACACCGGCCTGGAGTTGTGGATCAACAGTGACCTGGGCTCGATGGTCAACGGTTGGATCAACGACATCGCCGGGGTCTACCTGATCGGCGACGGCGCGGCCGGCACCGCGGAGAACCCCGATGGCGGCGCGGGCGGCCTGTGGTTCGGCGACGGCGGCGCGGGCTGGGACAGCGACACGGCCGGAGTCGACGGCGGCAACGGTGGCAACGCCATCGGCATGATCGGCAACGGCGGCGCAGGCGGCGACGGCTTCGGCAATGGTGACGGCGGCGACGGCGGGGCCGGTGGCATCTTCATGGGCAACGGCGGCACCGGCGGTGCTGGTGGAGCCGGTATCGGCGCGGGCGGCGCCGGTGGTGACGGTGGTGACGGCGGCTTCTCGGCGGCCTGGTTCTTCGGCAATGGCGGCGTCGGCGGTGTCGGTGGCAACGGGGTCGACGGTGCCGCCGGATCCTGGAGCGCGACAACCAATCCCGGCGCCGGCGGCGCCGGCGGAAGCGCCGGCAACGGTGGTGCCGGTGGCCGCAGCGGGTACATGTTCGGCAGCGGTGGCGATGGCGGCAATGCCGGTGCCGCGGGCAACGGTGGCGCCGGCGCTGCCGGGAACGCCGAGAACGTCACTGGCGGCAACGGCGGAAGTGGTGGTGCCGGTGGCTACAGCGGCGAGGCCGGTGCGCGGGCCTCCACGGGCGTCTACGGCTCCGCACTGTACGGACACGCGGGCAATACCGGAGCGGTCGGCGTCGGCGGGAACGGCGCCGCCGGCGGCGACGGCTTCAAGGACCCGGTCACCGGCGACTACCTCGGCGACGGCGGCCGGGGAGGATCCGGCGGCTACGGGGCGGGGACGGTTGGCGGCAACCCCTACGACGGGGTCAGCGGCGGTCACGGCGGTAACGGCGGCGCCGGCGGCGACGGCATCAACGGTGGTCGCGGAGGTGACGGCGGTAGCGGCGGCTCCGCCGGTGGCGGCGCTGCGGCAGGAACCGCCAATAGCGGCAACGGCGGCAATGGCGGCGCCGGCGGCAACGGCCTTGCCGGCGACGGCGGGCGGGGCGGTGACGGCGGCGGCACGGGACTGGCCAACACCAGCGGCGTCAACGGTCACGGCGGCAACGGCGGCAACGGCGGTAACGGTGCGGCCGACCAGAGCATCAAGGCCACCGGCGGCGCCGGCGGTAACGGCGGCGGCGCCAACTTCGGCGGCGTCAGCGGCAACGGCGGTAACGGCGGCACCGGCTCCTACGCCGGCGGCAATGGTGGCGCCGGCGGTTCGTCGGCCGGCGCCGGTGACGGGGGTAACGGCGGCGCGGGTGGCGCCGCGTCCGGTTGGAAGGACGTCAACGGTGACCAGTTCGCGGCCGGGACCGTCTTCGGTATGGGCGGCAACGGCGGCGCCGGCGGCGCCGGCGGCAGTAACGGCGGCTACGGCCAAAGCGGCGGGCTCGGAGGTAATGGCGGCGCCGGCGGCAACGGCCCCACCGCCAACGGGACCGTCGGCGTCGGCGGCAACGGCGGCAACGGCGGTGCCGGTGGTGGCGCCGTCACGGGCAAAGACGGCCTGGCCGGCGGTAACGGTGGTGCCGGCGGTAACGGCAGCGCGAGCGGCGGCAACGGCGGCAACGGTGGTGCTGGTGGCTCGGCCAGTACCGGGCTCGGTGCCAATGTCACCGGTGTCGGCGGTGACGGCGGCGCCGGCGGTGCCGGTGGCAACAGCGGCGGTGTGGCGATGCCCACCAACACCCTCGGCCTGACCAGCCAGGCTGGTAACGGGGGTAACGGTGGTGCCGGTGGGATGGCCCAGTTCAACACCCCCGGCAACGGCGGTGCCGGTGGTGCCGGCGGCAATGCGGCCGGCAGTGTGGACGCCGGTAACGGCGGTAACGGTGGCGCCGGCGGTATGGGTGGCAGCGGCAACATCGGCAGCAGTTTCCCGAAGGAGGCCGGTGGCGACGGGACCGTCGGGTACACCGGCGGCACCGGTGGCGCCGGCGGGGCCGGTGGCACCGCCCAGGCCGGTGACGGTGGCGCCGGCGGTAAGGGTGGTACCGGCGGTATGGGCGGTACCGGTGGCGCCGGCGGGAATGGCCGCGTCGATGACGACGGCAACGGCCTCGACGGCGGTAATGGTGCCGCGGGTGGCGTTGGCGGAGTCGGCGGCGCCGGTGGTGCCGGCGGGGCCAGCACCAGTGGCGCCGATGGGACCGGCGGCAATGGCGGAGACGGCGGCGTCGGTGGAACCGGCGGAAACGCCGGGAACAGCGGTGTCCCCACTGGCACCGGAAAGGCTGGGACACCCGGAAGCCCGGGCACCGGCGGCACAGGCGGCGCTGGTGGCGGCGCCGGCAGCCCGGGCGGCACGCCGGGCGGCACCGGGGCTACCGGGGCCAACGGTCAGCCGGGCACCTGAGCCGAGGGGTCAATCGCGGTCGTCGGGTCCATCACGGACTCGGCGACCGCGGTCGGTCATGCGGCGCAAGATAATGCGGGAACATCTCGGGAATGACGTTCTCTAGGAACGCTTCAGGGGGCTTGTGATCTGCTCACAGGCATCGGCGATCTCCGATACCTGCGGCCGACTCAACGGACCGATAAAGTGGACCCGGACCGAATCTGCGTAGGTGGTCATGGCCTGTTCCACAGCTTCTCGCCCCTTGGTTGTGATGGTCAGCATCACCCGGCGGCGATCCCAGGGATCGACGCTCCGCTGCAACAGGCCATGCTCTTCGAGTCGACGGATATGTCTGGTGAACCGGCTCGGAAGTGATGGCAGCGATTTGGGAAGGTCGCCCATTTGAATTCGGCCGGTGGGGGATTCGCCCAAGACGGCAAGGACGTCCACCTCGATCAGTGAGAGTTGGTGTGCTTCGTTCAACCGCTGGTCAAGCATCGCGGTCATTCGCAGCGTGGTTTCCAGATAACTTTGCCACGAGTTGTATTCGTCAGCATCGAGTTCGCAGCCACTACATCGAGGATGGCTCATCGCACGCTCGCCATCAGGCGATGTTAGCCCGACATCGGTTTCCAGTCAGCCGATTTCGCGAATCGGTGACTTACCGCGGCACGTGAAAATCCACCAGCGCGGCCGATCCCAGTTCCACGTCCGCCCAACTGCCGGTGACGTGAAGAACGGCGATTCCCGACGTCGGGTACTTCTCCGAGATCCGTTGGGCCACGGCGGCCTCGGTGCCTGGTCCGGCCAGTCCCAGCGCGACACTCGACATCGCCGGCTCGTGGCCGATCACCAGCAGCGTGTGGACGTCGTCGGGGACGGTGTTGATCGTCGCGATCACGGTTCCGGGCGTCGCGTCGTAGAGATCGTCGACATAGCGCACCGGTGCGGCCAGCGCCGTCCGCTCGTAGGTCGCCAGGGCGCGAGCGGCAGTCGAGCACAGCACCGCATCGACGGCTGGTTCGTGGGCACGCAGCCAGTCCCCGGCCAGCCCGGCCTCACGGATCCCGCGCGTCGCCAACGGACGTTCGTGGTCGGTCGCCCCGGGCGGATAGTCCGACTTGGCGTGCCGCAGCAGGATCAGGGTGCGGTGAGTGCTCACCCGCTCCAGGGTAGGGGGTGGCCGATATCGGCCGCGCTATCCGATTCACAACGATCTCACCGCGATCCCCGTGGTGCTGAAGTGTCGGATGTGGCGCACGAGTACGACGCGAGGTTCGGGTTTGCGGACCTGCCGATCGAGGTCCGCGGGCTTGTCGGTGACCGGCCATACACTCGCGATGCCCGGCCGCCGGCCCGGCGGAAAGGGTCAGGACCGACATGCGATTCGTGCACACCGCCGATTGGCAGCTCGGCATGACCCGGCACTTCCTGGCCGGCGACGCCCAGCCGCGTTACTCGGCGGCCCGACGCGACGCGGTGGCCGGGCTGGGAGCGCTGGCTACGAAGACGGGCGCGGAGTTCGTGGTCGTCGCCGGCGACGTGTTCGAGGACAACCAACTCGCCCCCGAGGTCATCAGTCAGTCCCTGGAGGCCATGCGCAGCATCGGGGTGCCGGTCTATCTGCTCCCCGGAAACCACGATCCACTCGATGCCGCATCCGTCTACATCAGCGCGTTGTTCACCGCCGAGTGCCCGGACAACGTGGTGGTGC
The DNA here is from genome assembly GCF_046250075.1 of Mycobacterium sp. SMC-14. Taxonomy (NCBI): domain Bacteria; kingdom Bacillati; phylum Actinomycetota; class Actinomycetes; order Mycobacteriales; family Mycobacteriaceae; genus Mycobacterium; species Mycobacterium sp. SMC-14. The sequence goes on from NZ_CP176429.1 coordinate 1,371,663, forward strand.
TCGACACCGCCGGCGTGTATCAGGTCCGCCCCGGCCTCGAGATCGTCGCCGCGCCGTGGCGATCCAAGCGCCCCACGACCGACCTGGCGGCCGCCGCACTGGACGGCCTGGCCGCCGATGGCACTATCCGGGTCCTGGTCGCTCACGGCGGTGTCGACGTGCTGGACCCCGATCCGAACAACCCGGCGCTGATCCGGATGACTGCCTTGCACGACGCCCTGTCTCGCGGAGCCATCCACTATGTCGCCTTGGGGGACAAGCACTCTCGAACCCAGGTCGGGGAAACGGGTCGCATCTGGTATTCCGGTTCGCCCGAAGTCACCAACTTCGACGACATCGAATCCGACCCCGGCCACGTGCTGGTGGTCGACATCGATGAGGCCGACGGCGCCGTGAGTGTGGACTCGCGCCACGTCGGTCGATGGCGTTTCCTGACGCTGCACCGCCAGCTCGACACCGGACGTGACGTCACCGATCTGGATATCAACCTCGACCAGCTGCCGGACAAGGAACGCACCGTCGTTCAGCTGGCGCTGACGGGTTCACTCAGCGTCACCGACCGGGCCGCCCTCGACGTCTGTCTGGACCGGTATTCGCGGCTGTTCGCCTGGGTGGGCACCTGGAAACGTCATACCCACCTGGTGGTGGTCCCGGCCGACGGCGAATTCTCCGACCTCGGCATCGGCGGTTTCGCCGCCGACGCGGTCGACGAACTGGTCGCCGCCGCCCGAGGTGTCGACACCGGTGCTGCCGACGACGCCCACGCCGCGCTGGCGCTGCTGCTGCGCCTGATCGATCGGGGAGTGGCATGAGACTGCACCGGTTGGAGCTGACCAATTACCGCGGTGTGGCGCACCGAGAGGTCGACTTCCCCGACCACGGTGTGGTGGTGGTGTCCGGCGCCAACGAGATCGGCAAGTCCTCGATGATCGAGGCGCTGGATCTGTTGCTGGAGTCCAAGGACCGCTCCGCCAAGAAGGACGTCAAACAGGTCAAACCCACCTACGCTGATGTCGGTGCCGAGGTTACCGCGGAAATCAGCACCGGCCCTTACCGTTTCGTCTATCACAAACGCTTCCACAAGGCCCCCCGGACGCAACTGACGATCGTCGAGCCGCGCCGCGAGCAGCTCACCGGCGACGAGGCGCACGAGCGGGTCCGCGCCATGTTGGACGAGACCATGGACACCGGCCTCTGGCAGGCCCAGCGGGTGTTGCAGGCGTCTTCGACGGCGGCGGTGGACTTGTCCGGATGCGATGCGCTGTCGCGGGCGCTGGATGTCGCCGCCGGTGACACCGCCACCCCCAGTGGAACCGAGCCCGTGCTCATCGAGCGCATCGACGCCGAGTTCGCACGCTACTTCAGAGGGACCGGGCGTCCTACCGGGGAGTGGGCCGCTGCCATTGCCGCGCTGGCCGCCGCCGACGCCGAGGTGGCGCGGTGTGCGGAGTTGCTCGCCGAAGTGGACGACCGGGTGCACCGGCACGCCGAGCTGTCCGAGCAGTTGGCGAGGTTGACCGACGAGCAAGCCGGCGCGGACTCCCGGCACAGCGCAGCGCAGGCCGCCGGCGCCGCGATCGCGGAGTTGCGCGGCCGGCTTCGGGACGCGCAGTTGGTGGCCACCGCGGCCAAAGCCACTGGTGCCGCCACGGACAGCGCCCACGCCGAGCGGATCCGGCAGCGCGGCGAACTCGAATCCCGGGCGGCCGCGATCAGCCTGCTGGACAACGAGATCGACGGTGCCGTCCAGGCGCAGGGCATCGTCGATACCGACGCCGCCGCGGCCGACACCGCTGCCACCGATGCCGCGCAAGCCGTGGACGCCGCCACCGAACGCGCCGCATCCGCCCGTCGCATTGTCGACCAACTCGCCGCTCGCGAAGAGGCGGATCGGCTCGCTGACCGGCTCGCCCGGCTCGACGCCACCGAATGCCAGCTAGCCGAGGTGGCGGCGCAGTTGGCGCAGATCGTCGTGACCGAGCCGACGCTGCGCCGGATCGAAGAAGCGTCGGCGGCCTGCGATCGGAGCGAGGCGTCGCTGGCGGCGATCTCGGCGACACTGGAGCTCGCCGCGATCGCCGACATCGACCTGGTGATCGCCGGCGAACCCACGGCGCTGCCCGCCGGCCAGAGCTGGTCGGCCACCGTCACCGACGGTCTTGAGGTCGACGTGCCCGGCCTGCTGCGGGTGCGTGTCCGCCCTGGCGACAGTGCTCGTGAGGCCAATGTCAAACATGCTGCGGCACAAGCCGAACTTGCCGATGCCCTGGCGGCGGCCGGCGTGACCGATCTGGCGCAGGCGCGCCACGCCGACCAACGGCGCCGCGAACTCCAAGGCAGCCGCGACCAGTTGGCCGCCACCCTGGCTGCGTTGCGCGGTGACGAGGAGACCGACGCGCTGCGTACCCGGCTGACGCGGCTGCGCGCCGAGCAGGGCGAGGTCCCCGCCGGGATCACTCCCGAGCAGGCCCGCGCCGACCGTGACGCGGCCGAGGCCCTACGGGCGCAGGCTGGCATCGACTGCGAAGCCCTGCGCCGCGCCGCGCAGGATACGACGGCCCGCCGCACGGAAGCTGCCACGCGGCTCGCGCTGTTGCGCGACAAGGTGGCGGCGCAGCGCGGTGAGCTGGAGGCGGTCAGCCAGCGTCTTGCCGCACAGCGGGCAACGGTCAGCGATGACGAGCTGGCGGCCGCCGCCGAGTCCAACGCGCAGGCTTTGCGCACCGCTGAGCAGCGCGTGGCGGACTTGTCCGACCAGCTGGGAGCCGCCGCCCCCGAGGCGATCGACGCCGAACTGGCCGAAGCGGACACCGCTGCGCAGGCGCTGCGGGCCCGGCACGCCGAGACCGCCCGCGCGCTGCACGAGGTGGAGGTCGAGCTTGCCGTGTTCGGCACCCAGGGGCGGCGGGGCCAGCTCGACGCGGCACAGACCACGCGGGAACACGCTGCGGCCGAACACGATCGGATCGGCCGCCGGGCGCGGGCGGCGGCGCTGCTGCGGTCCACCATGATCCGCCACCGCGACGACACCCGGCGCCGCTACGTCGAGCCGTTCCGCGCCGAGATCCAGCGACTGGGAGCACATGTGTTCGGTGCCGATTTCGAAGTCGACGTCGACACCGACCTGAAGATCTGCGCACGCACCCTTGGTGGGCGCACCGTGCCCTATGAGTCGCTGTCCGGTGGCGCCAAGGAACAGTTGGGCATCCTGACCCGGCTGGCCGGGGCGGCGCTGGTGGCCAAGGAGGACAGCGTCCCGGTGGTGATCGACGACGCACTCGGCTTCACCGACCCGGACCGGTTGGAGAAGATGGGCGCGGTGTTCGACGCGGTCGGTTCGAACGGCCAAGTGATCGTGTTGACCTGCAGCCCGGATCGCTACCGCAGCGTCACCGACGCCCACCGCATCGACCTGACCGCTTAGCTAATCCGGAGTATTACTGGCTGGCCCACGGATTGATCAACTCGACGCCGAGGTCTCGGAAATGCCGGATATTGCGGGTGGCAAGCGCCGCCTTTCTGGCGACGGCGATTCCAGCGATCTGGACATCACGCACCTCGACGGGGCGGCCCTCGCGACTGCCCCGCGCCGCGAGGCCGGCAGCGGCCACCGCGGCCGGCTGATCGAATGTCTGCACGCGACCATCGAGGTCCTCGGCGAGCAGTTGCGTGAATGCCAGCTCGAGGCGCCGACGACGCTGGCTTGGCTCGAGTGGTTCCAGTCCGGTCCACACCTCGAAGACTGTGACGGATGTCGTCCAGATCGACTCGGCGGGCAGGCCGTCGAGCCACCGCACCACCACGTCGTCTGGCCGCTGCTGCATCAGCGCGGAGATCACGTTGGTGTCGAGCAGGATCACTGGTCGCCGAACTCCGCCGGGCGCACAGGATGTCCGCGCAGCTCATCGATCTCCCCGTCGAGACCGACTTTGGCGAATCGAGCCGAGATTCGTGAGCCGAGTCGAGCTGGCGGCTCGTCGGCGTCTCGGACCGCGTTGCGCAGGATCTCGCGCACCTCCTCTTCGGTACTGCGGCCGTGTCGGCGGGCGCGCTGGACCAGCTTTTGTTTGACGTCGTCATCAAGCTGACGGATCAGTATCTGAGCCACGTCAGAATGATATCGTGCTATCACCAGATGGTCACCTCGCTTCTTTGGCGCCGAGAACCTCACCGATCATCGGTTCACCGACGGCATTGCACAGTTCAGTGCTGCGTCAGCGGGCACCGAACCAGGTGGCCAGGGCGTCGCTCAATCCGGCGGCGGACCCATCGCCGACCCACGCGACGTGACCGTCCGGTCGGATCAGCACGGCATCGGGCGCCGCTACGGTGCCCAGGACCGGCAACTCCCACGGGCCGTCGTAGTCGGCATCGAGCGCTGCCACCCGGTCAGCCCACGGGGTGATGTCGAAATCCCAAGGGGCACCGAAGTTCACCAGGGCACCGCGCCCGTCATGCAGCAGCGAGAAAACCGCAATTGTCCCGGCCGGCGTGGACACCTCCAGGTCAGGCATCCTTCGACCCAGCAGGGGATGTCCGTCGCCCAGGTCGTAGTGAATGTCCAAGCCGCACATCATCGACGCGATCCGCCGGCGCGGCTCGTCCAGGCTCAGCAGTTCGGCCATGATGTCCCGCAGGGCGTCCACACGGGGGCCGGGTTCCAGCAGCGTGCCCTGGGCCAGGGTGTTGTGCAGTACGCGGGCGCCGACCGGATGACGCTCGGCGTGGTAGCTGTCCAAAAGGCCCTCGGGTGAGGTTCCGGCGAGCACCTGGGCCAGCTTCCAGCCGAGGTTCACCGCATCTTGCACACCGGTGTTGAGGCCCTGCCCGCCCGCCGGGGAATGCACGTGTGCGGCATCGCCGGCCAGCAACACCCGCCGATCGCGGTAGCGCTCGGCCTGCCTGGTCACATCGGTGAACCGGCGGACCCAGCGGACATTGTGCAACCCGTAGTCGGTACCGCGCCGCGAGATCAGGGCTTGGCTGACATCGTCCGGGGTCGGCTCCTCGCCGGACTCCAGCTCCGGTGCGGTCACCATCACCCGTACCGGCCCGTCGGCTTCGAGGCGGAAGAACGAGTGGATGCCGACGTCGTCGCGGTGCAGGGCGGCTCCTCGGTCAGATCGGCCTCGGTGATCAGGCAGATGGCCGTCGGGTCCCAACCGGGAAAATCGATCCCGGCCATCTTGCGGATCTGGCTGCGCCCGCCGTCGCACCCGACCAGGTACTCGGCGCGCAGCGTGGTGCCGTCGGAGAGTTCGACGTCGACGCCACAGTCATCCTGCGCGAAGCCGATCACGTCGCGGCCGTGGTAGATCCGCACGCCCAGCTCGCTGACCCAGTCGGCGAGGGTGCGCTCGATGCGGTACTGCGGCAGGCCGACGGTGTAGTTGTGCCGGGTCGGCAAATCGCTGATGTCCAACATGATCCACGCGAAATGGCAGATCTGGCCGATGCGCCCCTGCGCCAGGAACCGGTCGACGATTCCCCGCTGATCGAGGATCTCGATGGTGCGCGGGGTGATACCGCCCGCCCGTGACCCGATCAGGTCATGGCCGTCGCGTCGCTCGACGATCGCGACGTCGACCCCCGCCAAGGCCAGCTCGCCCGCCAGCATCAACCCGGTCGGGCCGGCCCCGACGATCACCACTTGATGTCCGGCCATCAGTCCTTCATGAATCCGATCACGGTGTAGTCCAGATCCGCCAGCCCCGGCGCCCCGAAGTTCGCCAGCGAACTGCGCACCGCCACATTGCCGGTGGTCTGAATCAGCGGCAGGCTGAATCCCTCGGCCCACAGCAGGCTATCGACCTCGTTGGCCCGCGCTCGGGCCACCACCGGATCGAGCGCCTCCAGCGTCTCCTCGATCTTGGCGTCGATCGCCGGGCTGCCGATCTTGCCGAAGTTGGCCTCCCCGTAGGACGCGGAGATCTGGTTCAGCCCAGCCAGCGGGAATGCGTCACCGACCCAACTGAATTGGGCGATGTCGAAGTCGCCGACGTTGACGTAGTCGGTGAAGAAGCCGCCACCGGCCTTGGCATCCAGCTGCAGCTTGACCCCGATCTGGGCCAGGTTGTGCTGCGCCACTTGGGCGAACTGCCGCGTGCTCGACGCATCGTAGAACAGGTGGCGGATCACCAGCGGGCGACCGTCCTTCTCCCGGAACTTCCCGTGCAACCTCCAGCCGAGCTCGTCGAGTTCGCGGGCGGCACGCTCGGGGTCGTAGGCCACCACCGCGCTGTTGTCCTGGTAGCCCTCCTGGCCGGCGACGTAGATATGGTTGTTCAGCGGAACCGGGTCGGCGGTCAGGCCGCGCTGGGTGACCTTGGCGATCGTGGACCGATCGATCCCGCGCATGACCGCCAGCCGCAGCGCCTTGTCGGACAAGATGGCGCCCGGCGCGCCGTTGAAGGTGAAGTGGTTCCAGGCCGGTGTCGGTGCCCGCCGGATCGCGATGCCCTCGGTGCGGCGCGCGATCGTCAACTGATCCAGGGTGGCCACCCCGGTGGCGTCGATGGTGTGGTTCTGCAGCGCCGGCATCCGGGCGGCCTCGTCGAGCACCAGGTAGGTGATGGTGTCCAGCTTCGGTCGGGCTCCCCACCAGGCGGGGTTGCGGGTCAAGGTGATCCGCTGGCTGGTGCGATCCAGCGTCGACAGCACGAACGGCCCGGCCGAGGGACCCGGCTTGCTCAGCTGAGCCTTGTTGAAGGTCTGCGGGTCGCCGGTCATGCTGGCCGGCAACAGCATCGAGTTGCCCGCGAACATGCCCCGCCACTCCGCGTAGGGTTTGGCGAAGCGCATCACGGCCTGCCGGTCGTCGACACCACGGGTCACCGAGGCGACCCGCTCAGCGCCATTGGTGGTCGCGATCGCATAACCGCTGTCGGCGCCGCTGGTGGCATGGATCTGGCTGGCGATGTCTTTCCAGGTGAGCGGTGTCCCGTCGCTCCACACCGCTTTCGGGTTGATCGTGTAGGTGACCACCTGGGGGTTGGTGCCGGTCAGCTCCACACTGGTGAAGTAGTCGGTGTCCACCGTCGCCGAGCCGTCCGGCCCGATGGTGAACGCCCGCGGCATGGTGGCCTTGAGCATGGCGGCGTTCTCGGCCAGGTTTCCATCGATGTGCAGCGGGTTGAAGTTCGGCGGGAACTGCGTCATGGACAGCCGCAGGTTGCCGCCGTCGCGCAGCTTCGCCGGGGCCTGCGGGTTGATGTCGCTGGCGGTCCCGACCGTCGCGGTGCCCTCGGGCGCGGTGATATCGACTGCCGCGCACCCGCTGAGCGCCAAGCCGGCAGCTAACACGGCGGCCACCACCCCGTTGACTCTGCGTCCAGGGCGGCCTCTTCTCACACAACCTCGCCGTGAGCGCAGAGTCAATGTCCTATTCATGAGCGCGGCACCGCGGCCAGCAGGCGCCGGGTGTAGTCGTGTTGCGGATTGCCGAAGACCTGATCGGCCTCGCCCTGTTCGACGATCGCCCCGGCGAACATCACCGCGACCCGGTGCGCCAGGTGCTTGACCACCGAAAGGTCATGCGACACAAACAGGTACGACAGTCCGAGTTGCTGCTGCAGATCGAGCAGCAGGTTGATGATGCCGGCCTGAATCGACACGTCGAGGGCGGACACCGGCTCGTCGAGCGCGAGGATCTTCGGCTGCAACGCCAGGGCCCGGGCGATGCCGATCCGCTGCTTCTGCCCGCCGGAGAACTCCGAGGGGTAGCGCAGCGCGTCGCCGCGGCGCAGCCCCACCAGCTCCAGGAGTTCGGCGACCCGGGCATGGATGGCGGCCTTGTCGGAGCCGTTGGCACGCAGGGGCTCTGCCAGCAGTTCGAAGACCGGCAGTCGCGGATCCAGGGAAGCGACCGGATCCTGGAACACCACTTGCAGATCACGCCGCAGGGCGCGACGGCCGTCCCGCTTCAACGCCGCGACGTCGGTGCCGAGCACTTCGATCGACCCGGACTGCGGCGCGGCCAGCTCCAGGATCTGGTGCAAGGTAGTGGATTTGCCCGAGCCGGATTCGCCGACGATGCCCAGCGTGCGGCCCTGCTGCAACTCGAAGCTCACGCCGTCGACGGCGCGCACCTCACCGGCGCGCCGGCGCAGCACGCCCTTGGTCAGCGGATAGGTCTTGACCAGGTCGCGGACCCGCAGCACGGTGGGGGACTCGCCGGAGACCGCGGCCGCCACTTCGGTGCGCACGCCGTAGATGTCGGCGGCGCTGCGCCCGATCACCTGATCGGTGTGAATGCATGCCGCCCAATGGTTCTCTCCGACGCTCAGCAGGTCCGGCTCAGCGGCCAGGCAGTCGTCGGCGGCCAATGGGCAGCGCGGGGCGAAGGGACAACCGGCATCGACCCCGGCTGTCAATGACGGTGGTGCGCCCGGGATCGGCACCAACCGGGTGCCCTGCGGGGCGTCCAGGCGGGGCACCGAACCCAAGAGTCCGACCGTGTAGGGCATCCGGCGGTCGGAGTACAAGACCTCGACCGGTGCGGACTCGACCACCCGGCCGGCGTACATCACCAGTGCCCGGTCGGCGAATTCGGCGACCACCCCCAGGTCGTGGGTGATGATCAGCACCCCGGCGCCGGTCACGTCCCGCGCGGTCTTGAGGACCTCAAGGATCTGCGCCTGCACGGTGACGTCCAACGCGGTGGTGGGCTCGTCGCAGATCAGCAGGTCCGGGTCGCAGGCGATCGCGATGGCGATCACCACCCGTTGCCGCTCACCGCCGGACAGCTCGTGCGGAAACGCCCGCGCCCGCTGCTCGGGCCTGGCGATCCCGACCAGTTCCAGCAGCTCGACCGCACGCCGGCGCGCCGCGGCGCGGCCTACCCGGGGCTGGTGCACCTCGATGGCCTCGGCGATCTGATCGCCCACGGTGTACACCGGTGTCAGGGCCGACATCGGGTCCTGGAACACCATCCCGATCGAGGCGCCGCGGAACTTCGACATGGCGGTGTCGCCCAGCCCGATCAGCTGCGTGCCGGCCAGCCGCACCGAACCGGACACCTGCGCATGCTCGGGCAGCAGCCCCATCACGGCCATCGCCGCCGCGGATTTTCCCGAACCCGATTCGCCGACCATCGCCACCACTTCGCCGGCGTCGACGTGGTAGCTGATGCCGCGCACCGCACGCACCGCGTCGGGGCCGGTGCCGAACGTCACGGCCAGGTCGGAGACTTCCAGCAGGGTGCTCATCGGCGGTCCCGCAGCGTCGCGGCATCGGGGTCCAGCGCGTCACGCAGGCCGTCGCCGGCGAGGTTGGCGCAGACCAGGATGGTGATCAACACCCCGGCCGGGAACAGGAAGACCCACGGGAAGGTGATGGCCGAGGCGGTGCCGTCGGCGATCAGGGTGCCCAGCGAGACGTCGGGCGGTTGGATGCCGAAACCCAGGTAGCTCAAACCGGTTTCGGCCAGGATCGCCACCGCGACGTTCAGTGCGGTGTCGATGATCAAGATGGACGCCACGTTGGGCACCACATGGTCGATGATGATGCGTCGGCTGGACACGCCCATATAGCGTGCCGCCCGGATGAATTCGCGTTCCCGCAGGCTCATGGTCAGCCCGCGCACCATGCGGGCGCTGATCATCCAGCTGAACCCGGCCAGCAACAGCACCAGCAGCGCGATGTTGCCGCTGTTCTTGGTGCGCGGAGTGATGATCGCGATCAGGATGAAGGCCGGCACCACCAGCAGCAGGTCGACCAGCCACATCAGCACCCGGTCGCGCCATCCGCCGAAATAGCCCGAGATCGCTCCGACGGTCGCGGCGATCACCGTGGAGATCAGCGCCACGCACACTCCGATCAGCATCGATTTCTGCATGCCGCGCAGGATCTGTGCCAGCAGGTCCTGGCCCAAAGCGTTGGTGCCCAACCAGTGTCGGGCGCCCGGCGGAACCAGCAGCGCGTCGTAGTCGAGGTCGGTGTAGGAGTAGGGCAGCAGGCCCGGCAGCGTGTAGCAGCCGACGAACATCACCGCCAGCAGGGCCAGCGCGGCGACGGCGCTGCGGCTGCGCAGGAATCGGCGCAGCACCAGGGTGCGGCGCGAAGCGAACTCGATCTCGGCGCTTGTCATGAGACCCGCACCCGCGGGTCGAGCATCGCGTAGATGACGTCGGAGAGCAGCCCGGCCAGCAGCACCACCGCACCGGAGAACACCGTGATGGCCGCGACGATATTGGTGTCCTGGGTCGCCACGCCCTGCACCACCCATTCGCCCATGCCGTGCCAGCCGAAGATCTTCTCGACGAACACCGCGCCGGTGACCAGGCCGGCCACCCCGTAGGCGAACAGTGTCGCCATCGGGATCAGCGCGGTCCGCAGCCCGTGTTTGAACAGGGCCCGGCGGCGGGTCAGGCCTTTGGCCCGCGCGGTGCGGATGAAGTCCTGCCCGAGCACGTCGAGCATCGCGTTGCGCTGGTAGCGGCTGAAGCTGGCGGCCGCGCCCAGCGCCAGGGTCAGCGACGGCAACACCAGGTGCTGCAGCCGATCGGCCAGCCCGGGCCAGAAGCCGGTGACCAGCCCGGGGGAGGTCTCCCCGGTGTAGTCGAACAGTTGAGCGCCCAGCGCCCAGTTCACCCGCAGTGCGCTGAGGATCACCAGGTTGGCCAGGACAAAGGTCGGCACCGAGAGCACCAGCAGCGCCGCCATGGTGATGACCCGGTCGGATATTCGGTACTGGCGCACCGCGCCCCAGGCGCCGGCCACCACGCCGATCATGGTGCCGGCCAGTGAACCGACGACCAGCAGTCGCAGGCTGACCCCGATGCGCCGGCCCAGTTCTCCCGAGACCGGCTGGCCGGTGACGGTGACCCCGAAGTCGCCGCGCACGGCGTGGGTGGCCCAGTGCGCGTAACGCAGCGGAATCGGCTTGTCCAGGCCCAGTTCGGTGGCCTTGGCGTCGATCACCGCCTGCGGCGGACGCGGGTTGCGCTGCATCAGGCTGTCCAGCGGCGCGAAGGCCAACGAGGTCAGGCAGAACGTCAGAAACGATGCGAGACCCAGCAGCACCAGGTAGTTCAGCGCCCGGCCGGCCAGAAACCGCGTCATGGCCAAAAGGGTAGAGGGTGCCGCGGACCCCCACCCCGTTCCCTCCACCGCGAGCGTGCGTGTCTGTCCGCGACACACCGGGGAGATCTGTACATCTACGCACGCTCGCGGCGGGGCAGGCGGACGTCGGGAGACGATTTTTTGCGTGATTTTTACCCGTGATCTCCCCGGGTTCGTTCACTAGGCTGCGCTGCACCGCGACAGAGGAGAAGACCCGTGACCGTCACCGATGACTACTTGGCGAACAACGCCGAATACGCGAAGACCTTCAAGGGTCCGCTGCCCATGCCGCCGAGCAAGCACGTCGCGGTCGTCGCCTGCATGGACGCCCGCCTCGACGTCTACCGGGTGCTGGGGCTCAACGAGGGCGAGGCGCACGCGATCCGCAACGCCGGGGGCGTGATCTCCGACGATGCGATCCGCTCCCTGGCGATCAGCCAACGGCTGTTGGGCACCCGCGAGATCATCCTGATCCACCACACCGACTGCGGAATGCTCACCTTCACCGACGACGACTTCAAGCGCTCCATTCTGGAAGAGACCGGCATCCGCCCGACCTGGTCGGCCGAGGCATTCCCGGATCCGGTCGAGGACGTCCGCCAGTCATTGCGGCGGGTCAAGGCCAGCCCGTTCATCACGGCGACCACGTCGCTGCGCGGGTTCGTGTTCGACGTCGCCACCGGCAGGCTCAACGAAGTCAGCCTGTAGCTGCTCCCTCTCCGGGGAGGCGCTGATCCCCGGCGAGGGTGCGCAGATGTCCGTGCCTGAGCGGCGTGTCGGCGTACAGACACGCACGCTCGCGCAAGGGGGGGAGGCGCGCGAAGGCGGCCGGGCCGCGTAGATCACATTGACAGCGACACAGTGCGGCTGGTTGCATAGCCGGCTATAACCAATAAATATGGTAAGTCTCACCAAGATTATCGGGTATCTCTGGCAAGGAAGTCATGACCAGTAACGTCACCGCGCCCCCGGAGGCCTCCACGGCCGGGCATTATCAGCTCACGCATCTGCGCACCCTGGAGGCCGAGGCCATCCACATCATCCGGGAGGTGGCGGCGGAGTTCGAGCGTCCGGTGCTGCTGTTCTCCGGCGGCAAGGACTCCATCGTCATGCTGCATCTGGCAGTCAAGGCGTTCGCGCCGGGCCGGCTGCCGTTCCCGGTGATGCACGTCGACACCGGCCACAACTTCGAAGAGGTCATCGCCGCGCGCGACGAGCTCGTCGCCCAGACCGGGGTGCGGCTGGTGGTCGCGTCGGTGCAAGACGACATCGACGCCGGGCGGGTGGTCGACGACGGTCCGTCCCGTAACCCGCTGCAGACCGTCACCCTGCTGCGGGCGATCCGTGAGAACAAGTTCGACGCCGCATTCGGCGGTGCCCGCCGCGACGAGGAGAAGGCCCGCGCCAAGGAGCGGGTGTTCAGCTTCCGCGACGAGTTCGGTCAGTGGGACCCCAAGGCCCAACGGCCCGAGCTGTGGAACCTCTACAACGGCCGGCATCGGGCCGGTGAGCACATCCGGGCGTTCCCGCTGTCGAACTGGACCGAGTTCGACATCTGGTCCTACATCGGCGCCGAGGAAATCGCCTTGCCGTCAATCTATTTCGCGCACCAGCGCAAGGTGTTCCGGCGCGATGGCATGCTGCTGGCCGACCACGAGTTCCTGCGCCCCGTCGATGGTGAAGAGGTTTTCGAGACCTCGGTCCGGTTCCGCACCGTCGGCGACGTCACGTGCACGGGTTGTGTGGAGTCCACGGCGGTCACCGTGCAAGAGGTGATCGACGAGACCGCGGTGTCGCGGCTGACCGAGCGCGGCGCGACCCGCGCCGACGACCGGATCTCCGAAGCAGGCATGGAAGACCGCAAGAGGCAGGGGTATTTCTGATGGGTGCGGCAACCACGCTGCTTCGTATCGCCACGGCCGGATCGGTCGATGACGGCAAGTCCACGCTGATCGGACGGCTGCTGTTCGACTCCAAGGCCGTCATGGAGGACCAGCTGGCCTCGGTGGAGCGCACCTCCCGGGAGCGCGGCCACGACTACACCGACCTGGCGCTGGTCACCGACGGTCTGCGTGCCGAGCGCGAGCAGGGCATCACCATCGATGTCGCCTACCGCTATTTCGCCACGCCCAAGCGGAAATTCATCATCGCTGATACTCCGGGGCACATCCAGTACACCCGCAACATGGTGACCGGCGCCTCGACCGCCCAGCTGGCGATCGTGCTGGTCGACGCGCGGCACGGGCTGCAGGAGCAGTCCCGTCGGCACACCTTCCTGGCGTCGCTGCTGGGAATCCGCCACATCGTGCTGGCCGTCAACAAGATGGACCTGATCGACTGGGATGCCGAGAAATTCGAGGCGATCCGCGACGACTTCCATTCGTTCGCCACCCGCCTGGACGTGCACGACGTGACGACCATCCCGATCTCGGCGCTGCTCGGCGACAACGTGGTGACCAAGTCCGACAAGACCCCGTTCTACGACGGTCCGGCGCTGCTGAGCCACCTCGAAGAGGTCTACATCGCCGGTGACCGCAACCTGGTCGACGTGCGGTTCCCGGTGCAGTACGTCATCCGCCCGCAGACCCACGAGCACGCCGATCACCGCAGCTACGCCGGCACGGTGGCCAGCGGTGTGCTGCGTCCCGGCGACGACGTCGTGGTGCTGCCCTCAGGCAAGCCGAGCCGGATCGCCTCGATCGAGGGCCCCAACGGGGCAGTGGCCGAAGCGTTTCCGCCGATGGCGGTCTCGGTGAGCCTCGCCGATGACATCGACATCTCCCGCGGCGACATGATCGCCCGCACCAACAACCAACCGCGCGTGGTCCAGGACTTCGACGCCACCGTGTGTTGGATGGCCGACGGTGCGACGCTGCAGCCGGGCAACGACTACATCATCAAGCACACCACCCGGACCACCCGGGTGAAGGTGATGGCGCTGGACTACCGCCTCGACGTCAACACCTTGCACCGCGACAAGGACGCGAACACGTTGAAGCTCAACGAGCTCGGCCGCGTCTCGCTGCGCGCCCAGGTGCCGTTGATGCTCGACGAGTTCACCCGCAACGATGCCACCGGTTCGTTCATCCTGATCGACCACGCCACCAACGGAACCGTGGCCGCCGGCATGGTGCTGCGCGACGTCTCGCCGCGGGTGGCGAGCCCCAACACGGTGCGGCACGAGTCGCTGGTCACCGCGACCGACCGGTTGTCCAAGGGTCGCACCGTGTGGCTGACCGGCCTGTCCGGCGCGGGCAAGTCATCGGTGGCGATGCGTGTCGAGCAGCTGTTGCTCGAAAGGGGAACGCCGGCTTACGTTCTCGACGGCGACAACCTGCGGCACGGCCTCAACGCCGACCTGGGTTTCTCGATGGCCGACCGCGCCGAGAACCTGCGCCGGCTGGCGCACGTGGCCACCTTGCTGGCCGACTCCGGCCAGATCGTGCTGGTGCCGGCGATCAGCCCGCTGATCGAGCATCGCCAGCTGGCCCGCCAGGTGCACACCGACGCCGGGTTCGACTTCGTCGAGGTCTTCTGCGACACCTCGTTGGAGGAGTGCGAGCAGCGAGACCCCAAGGGGCTCTACGCAAAGGCACGCGCGGGCCTGATCACGCACTTCACCGGTATCGACAGCCCCTATCAGCGGCCACGGAATCCCGATGTGCGGTTGAGCTCGCAGAACAGTGTCGACCAGCAGGCCCGCCAGGTCATCGCGGCGATCGATTCCCGCAAGTGAACGATCACCAGCTGGCCGCGCACCTGGCCGCCGAGGCGGGCCGGTTGCTGCTGCGCGTCCGCGAGGAACTGGCCGATGCCAGCGAAGCGGAGCGCAAGGCCGCCGGCGACCAGCGCTCGCATGACTTCCTGATGGCCGCACTGGCCAGCGAGCGGCCCGATGACGCGGTGCTGTCCGAGGAGGGCGCCGACAACCCGGTCCGGCTCAGTGCCGAGCGGGTGTGGATCGTCGACCCACTGGACGGCACCCGAGAGTTCAGCGAGCTCGGCCGCGACGACTGGGCCGTGCATGTGGCGCTGTGGCAATCCGGTGACCTGACCGCCGGCGCGGTGGCCCTGCCCGCACGAGACGTCACGCTGGCCACCCCGTCGGTACCCGCGCCGCCCGCCTACGCCGGCGCGCCCCGCATCGCGGTGTCGCGCAGCCGTCCGCCCGCTATCGCCGAAGCGGTTCGCGAGCGCCTGGACGGCGTGCTGGTGCCGATGGGCTCGGCGGGGGTGAAGGTGGCCTCCGTCGTGGCGGGCACCACCGATGTCTACGTGCACGCCGGCGGACAGTACGAGTGGGACTCGGCCGCACCGGTGGCGGTGGCCCGGGCCGCCGGCCTGCACACCTCGCGCATCGACGGGTCACCGCTGGTCTACAACCGGCCCGACCCGTTGCTTCCTGACCTGGTGGTGTGCCGCCCCGAATACGCGCAAGCGGTGCTCGCGGCAATCGGTTGAGCCGCCAGATGGAAGAATGCTCGCAATGCGCATGTCGGCCAAGGCGGAGTACGCGGTGCGAGCGATGGTCCAACTGGCCACCGCCGAGCCCGGCGCCCTGGTCAAGACCGACGAGATAGCGTCCGCGCAGGGCATTCCGGCGCAGTTCCTCGTCGACATCCTGTCCGATCTGCGGACCGACCGGCTGGTGCGCAGCCAGCGTGGTCGCGACGGCGGCTATGAGCTGGCCCGGGCGGCCACCGCGATCAGCGTCGCCGACGTGTTGCGCTGCATCGACGGCCCGCTGGCCAGTGTTCGTGACATCGGCATGGGCGATCTGCCGTATGCCGGCCCGACGGCCGCGTTGACCGATGTGTGGAGGGCCTTGCGGGCCAGCATGCGCTCGGTGCTCGAGCAGACCAGCCTGGCCGACGTGGCGTCGGGCGATCTGCCCGCGCATGTCGCCGAACTCGCCACCGACTACCGCACCCAGGAGCGCCAGCGCGGCCATTCGCCGGGTTAGGCGGCTAGCCCCCGTACGGCCGGGTGAGGATCTCCATGTAGTGACCGCCGGGATCGCGGAAGTACACGCCGCGCCCGCCGTCGTTGTGGTTGATCTCGCCCGGGTGTTCGCCCCGCGGATCGGCCCAGTGCTCCAGGCCACGCTCGGAGATCTTGGCGTAGATCGCGTCGAAGTCGGACTCGGCGACCAGAAACGCGTAGTGCTGCGGCCGGATCGGCTCGTCAGGGGGCACGTCGGCGTAATCGAGGCTGGCCTGGTGATCGAGTGCGACGACCTGGAAGTGGCCGAACGGCTGCGGCGCCGGCAGTCCGAACAGCTCGGCCAGAAACGCTGCCGACGCCTGCTTGTCGTGTGCGGCCACGATCGTGTGGTTGAACGAAATGCCCATTCCTCAAGTGTCGGCCGCGAACGCCGCTCGTGCCACAATCGCGGTCATGCAGGTGGGAATGACCATGCCGGTGATGGAACCGAACCTGGACGCAACGCTGCTGCGGTACTGGGCGCGCACCGTTGACGACGGGCCGTTCTCGTCGCTGGCCTGGGGTGAGCGGATCGCGTTCACCAACCCCGACAGCCTGACCCTGCTGGGGGCGCTGTCGGCGTGGACCGAGCGGGTGCGCCTGGTGACCACGGTGATCGTCCCGCAACTGCACGACCCCGTCATGCTGGCCAAGTCGCTGGCCACCGCCGACATGCTGAGCCAGGGCCGGCTCACCGTCGGGCTCGGCGTGGGTGGCCGCGAGGAGGACTACCGCGCGGTCGGCGCCGATCCGGCGACGCAGAAGATGGGCGAGTTGGCCGAGGCTGTCGCGATCATGCGACGCGTCTGGGCGGGGGAGAAGATCACCGAGTCGGTGCTGCCGGTCGGTCCGGCGCCGACCCAGCCCGGCGGGCCGCCGCTGGTGGTCGGCACGACCGGCCCCAAGACCTTGCGCAGTGCGGCCACTTGGGCCGAAGGCCTGGCCGGCATCACCTTGGATCTTGACGTCGCCAAACAGAACGAGCTGTTCGACGTCGCGCGTGACGCCTGGCGGCAGGCGGGCCGGGCCAAGCCGTATCTGGCGACGTCGTTCTGGTTCGCCCTGGGGGATCGTGACGAAGCCCGCGATCAGGTGCGCCGGCACCTGCTGCGCTACATGAACTGGATTCCCGCCGAGTATGTCGAGGCGATGGCGCCCACCACCGGTTGGGCCGGCAGCGAGGATGAGCTGGCCGACGTGCTGCGCCGGTTCGCGGCGGTGGGCACCGACGAGGTTCATCTGATCCCGACCAGCTCTGACCTGGGCCAACTGCGGAGCGTGGCCGACGTGATTGCCGAGGTCAGCCCGGCCGACTGAGCGGGCAATCCGCTGGTTGCGACACCGTCACGGATGCGTCTCTATCGTCCTCGGGCAGCCACAGAAGTCCCAGAAATCACTATCGTCACAGTGGTGCGAGGCCCGGGACCGGGTCCTGGGAAAGGTGTGACATGTCGGCGACGCGTCGAATCGTCTCGGCGGCGATGGTGCCGGTGGTCGTCCTGGGGATGGTTGCCGCCACCGAGTTCGCGCCGCAGGCGAGCGCGGCCACCTGCAACGCCCCCGAAGCCAACATCGACCCGCCGCCGGGCTCACCGACCACCGGGGCCGGCCAGCTGCCGACCGGGCGTCGGCCCCGCGGCACCAACGATCAAGCGCCACTGCCCAAACTGGGCCCGCTGATCGCCGCACTGATCAATCCGAACGGCACGATTCGGCAGCAGGGCGCGGTGGTACCGCCGGCCCCAGTTCCCGGCGGTCAAGCCGTGCCGAACGTCGCCCAACCAGTCCAGCCCGCGCCGAACGCCGGCGCAGATCCGGGTCTGTCGACCGCCGACGCCGGCGGCGCGATCGCCGGTGCCCAGACGTCGCTGGTGGAGTGGATGACCGGGCCCAACAGTCCCAACCAAACCCTGCAACGCTTCGGCATCTCCGGTACCGACCTCGGCATCCCTTGGGACAACGGCGATCCCGGAAACCGTCAGATCCTCTACGCGTTCGGCGACACCTTCGGCTACTGCCGCGTCCAGGGCAAGCAGTGGCGGCAGAACGTGCTGTTCCGCAGCAATGACAACAACCTCGCCGACGGGATCACCATTGGCCCCGGAGCCGTGGGCAACAAGTACTCGGGTTCGCCACTGCGGCAAGCGAACTTCTCCAAGCAGATCCTGCCCGCTGTGCAGCTGGCTCCGCAGCAGGAAGGCATGATCCCCACCGCCGCCATCGGGATCGCCGGCAACCAGTACATGAACTTCATGTCCATCAAGCAATGGGGGCGCGACGGCGAGTGGTCCACCAACTACTCGGCGATCGCGGTCTCCAACGACAACGGCGAAACCTGGGGCGTCTACCCGGGGACGGTGCGTTCGACGTCGCCGGAGAACGTCCCACGGGCGCACTTCGTCCCCGGCAACGAGAAATTCCAGATGGGTGCCTACCTGCGCGGCAATGACGGCTACCTGTACTCCTACGGAACCCCGTCCGGCCGCGGCGGCGCGGCGTACCTGTCGCGGGTGCCCGAGCGCGCCATTCCCGACCTCACCAAGTACCAGTACTGGAACGGCGACAGCGGATCCTGGGTGCCCGCCAACCCGGCCGCGGCCACGCCAGTGATCCCCGGCCCGGTGGGCGAGATGTCGGTGCAGTACAACACCTACCTGCGGCAGTATCTGGCGCTGTACGGCAACGGCGGCAATGACGTCGTGGCCCGCACCGCGCCCACGCCGCAGGGGCCGTGGAGCGCCGAGCAGACACTGATCCCCACCGGCCAGATTCCCGGCGGCATCTACGCGCCGTACGTGCACCCGTGGTCGACGGGCAAGGATGTGTACTTCACGCTGTCGCTGTGGAACGCCTACGACGTGATGCTGATGCACACGGTGTTGGGCTGAGGCCGCGGGTCTAACTTCACTTGGCCGTTTAAGTGAAGTCGGCGACGTCGGCTGACTTCACTTGTCGTCAGTCGTCCAGCACCGCCCGCAACGCCGCACCGACCTCGGTGATCACACCGGGGGTGTAGCCGGGGATATTCATGGTCACCCCGCCGACGCCGGCATCGAGCACCTTGGTCTTGATCTGCTCGGCGATCGCTTCGGGGGTGCCGGTCACCGTCCGCTGCTTGATTGCATCGGGGAGCTGATCGGCGGGGAAGTCGCCGGGCAGCACGGTGATCAACTGGGTGGTTTCCAGCGTGGCCGGGTCGCGGCCGACGTCCTCGCAGCTGCGGCGGACCACGTCCATCTTCGCCTTCGCCTCATCGAATCCGATGATCAGGTTGAGGTGGTCGAAGTGACGTGCCGCCAGGGGGATCGTCTTCTTCTCGCCACTGCCGCCGATCAGCAGCGGAATGTGATCACGAAAGCGGGGTTCGGCCATCGCCTCGCGGGTGCGGTACCACTTGCCCTCGACGGTGGGCCGCTCACCTTTGATCATCGGCAGGATGATCTGCAGCGCCTCGTCGAGCCGATTGAACCGGTCGGTGAAGGTGCCGAACTCGAAACCCAACTGGTCGTGTTCGAGCTCGAACCACCCGGTGCCGATGCCCAGCACCGCGCGCCCGGCGCTGATCACATCGAGGGTGGTGATGATCTTGGCCAACAGGGCCGGGTTGCGGTAGGTGTTGCCGGTGACCAGCGTGCCCAGCTGCACCCGTTCGGTCGCCTGCGCCAACGCGCCGAGGGTGGTGTACGCCTCGAGCATGGGCTGGTCGGGGGAGCCCAGCATCGGTAGTTGGTAGAAGTGGTCCATCACGAACACCGCGTCGAACCCGGCCGCCTCGGCCTCGCGGGCCCGTGCGATGACCGTGGGGAACAGCTCCGAAACGTCGGTGCGGTAGGAGAAGTCGGGGATCTGGAAGCCAAGGCGAATCGTCACGTGGCTGAGCTTAGGGGTGCTAACGGAATATTGCGGCGGTTTGTGCTCTCCGCGAAAGCAGTTCAGGTGATGAACTTTCCGCGGCGCTCACTCGTCGGGTCGGCGGTGGCCAGAGCCGCCTACCGCCGCGGTGACGTGAAAAGGTCTTCTGGATCGCTGCATTCGTTCGATAAGTCGTCTGCGTTATCGTCGAGGTAGATTCCATGCCGGAATGGACGCATTAGGTGCGGGAAAAGGAAATGCGGAGCACGAAGTGACCACCGATGATCCTGCCGAAGCCGCCCTAACCGTCGGCAACGAGGTCATCGCCGAAGCCTGGTCTGAGGATGAACCGGGCGACGAACTCATCGAAACAACGCAGGCGCCGCCGGGGCTGCGCTACCTGCCGATTGCTGCCCTCCTGTCGTCCATGGTCGCGGTAACCGCCGTCACGATGATCTGGTTCAACATGGGGCCGTCGGGACTCGTTTCCCTACCCTCCCTCCCGGCAACCACGACGGTTGCGGCGTCCCCGCCGACGACCACTGTCGGTGCGGCCCCGCCGGCCACGGTGACGGTCATCCAGCCGCCACCGGTGACTGTGACCGTCACGCAGCCGCCCCCGGTCACTGTTATGCATCCCCCGCCAGTCACCGTCCAGCAACGGCCCTCGGCTGTGGTTGCCGCACCGCCGGCAGCCCAACCGCCCTCGTCGAGATACCCAGGCATCACCGATCCGGCCGATGTGGCCTACCTGGACCGAATGGCGGGCCTCGGCTACACGGTGAGCAATCCTTCCGGCCTGGTAAGCCAGGGCCGCGAAACCTGCTGGCGTTTGACGCAATTGGGGTGGACTCCCGACCAGGTCGTGGACAACATCGCGCAGAGCAATGGCGGTAGGTCAACCCCGTCAATCAAGCGGGCAGAAGCTGTAAAGGTCGCCCGAGCGGCAATCGAGTCCTACTGCCCGGGCGCCGGGCGCTGAGTTGATCGTTAGCAACGATGAAATAGGGCACCCCGACGGGGCGCTTCACCGCTCACGCCGCAACGGCTGGCACTGGGCGGTGTAGTAGGCGGTCAGGTACACCAGGGCAAAGCTGCTCGCGGTGATGACCGAAGCGAAACCGAACGGTACAAACTGGCCCCGCGCTACCGGGTAGCGCCAACTGGCCTCGCCGTATGCGGTGACAACAAGGTCGAAACGTCGGTGCCGTAAGCGAAGTCGGGAATCTGGAAACCAAGGCGAATAGTCACTTGATCGACCCGACGGCTGAGATCCGCCGCCTGTGGTGAATTGCGCTCAGAGCGAAGGAGCGCGGCATCGCTTTGCCAGCTGACGCCCAGGGAACCCACGTCGGTAGTCGGGAATTGCAAGGGTTTTCCCTGATGCGCAGGGCGCCAACGGACGCATAGCTTCTTATCAGAATCAGCGGTTTCGTCGAGGTGCCCAACGGTGGGGTTCCGTGATTGCGGGGAGGGCCGAGATGATCGGCAGAGGTGGGGACAGGGCAAGCAGGCGTAGGGCTTCTCGACGGGCTGTGGGGGCGGCCTCGGCAGTCGGTGCGGCCATGGCGATGGGGCTGTCGCCGGCGTCGGCCCCGTCTGCGAGGGCAGATTTCGACGACCTGATCGCGCCGCTGCTCGACTTGTTCGGAGGCGTTGGTCCTGGCGATTCGGCGGCCGCAGACCCGTGGGGGTGGTGGGCCGCAGCCCTGCCGGAGAGTTCACCGGCGCTGGACACGTCGAATGATCCGCTGCTGGACTGGCTCAACGACGCCTCGGTGAATCTGTTCGGCCGCGTCATGATCGGCGACGGGGTGGACTTTTTCACCGGCACCAACGACTCGCTCTTCGGCTGGCTGCCGGGCATCGGCGACCTGG
Organism: Mycobacterium sp. SMC-14; assembly: GCF_046250075.1. Taxonomy (NCBI): domain Bacteria; kingdom Bacillati; phylum Actinomycetota; class Actinomycetes; order Mycobacteriales; family Mycobacteriaceae; genus Mycobacterium; species Mycobacterium sp. SMC-14. Next base: position 1,393,437 of record NZ_CP176429.1, read on the forward strand.
GCGACGGCGGATTCCTGACCGGTGACGGCGGTATCGGTGCCGCCGGGACAGTTGACCATCTGGCCGGCTATGCCGGCGGGATGGCCGGGATGTGGGGTACCGGCGGTACCGGCGGCGAGGGCTACGACGGGGGCGACGGCGGGTCGGGTGGTGCCGGCGGCTGGGCGTTCGGCGACGGCGGTGACGGCGGTGCCGGCGGCTTGGGTGGTGCCGGTGGCGTTGGCGGCGCAGGTAACTGGCTGTGGGGATCCGGTGGTGACGGCGGCGATGGCGGTTCCGGGCTGGCCGGGACCAGCGGGGTCGACGGAGTCCTGGCCGGCAGCAGCGGAACCCTCGGCGGCAACGGCGGTATCGGTGGAACCGGTGGGGCTGGCGGCAGGGGCGGACTGCTGTCCGGCACGGGTGGCAGCGGCGGAAACGGCGGCGTCGGTGGAGTCGGAGGCGAAGGCGGTGACGGCGCGACCGGGGCCACCGGCGTCGCCGGTACGAGCGACGGCGCCGGAGGAAACGGCGGCAACGGCGGCGATGGCGGCACGGGCGGCACCGGCGGCGCGGGCGGTGCGGCCGGGCAGGGCGCGGTGGCCGGTGTGGTCGGTGCGAACGGCCAGGCAGGCGATGGTGGAGCTGCCGGCGCCGGCGGAGCAGGTGGTAGCGGGGCTGACGGCACGGCCGAATTCATCCACGGCGGCGTCGGCGGCGATGGTGGGGATGCCGGCAATGCAGGCGCGGCGGGTGGCGGCGGGGGCGTGGCCGGCGCGGTCGCTCATGGCGGCAACGGCGGACTCGGTGGTGACGGCTTCGATGTGGTCGGTTCCGCAGCCGGCAACGGCGGCGCCGGTGGCAACGGTGGCGCCGGCGGTGCCGGTACCGGTGGCAACGGCGGCAACGGGGGCGTCGGAGGCATCGGTACGGATGTGGATGGCGGCGTCGGAGGTGCCGGAGGTAATGGCGGTACAGGTGCTGTTGCCGGCGGTGCGGGTGGCGTCGGCGGACTCGGGGGAGACACCGAACTCAGTGGGGTAGCGCTGCCCATTGCCCCCATCGCCGGTGCGGGTGGTCTCGGCGGCGCCGGCGGCGACAGTGCCGCAGGCAACGCCGGTGCCGGTGGTGCGGGCGGCGAGGGCGGTCGCGGCATAGCGGCCGGTGCCGGCGGTGACGGCGGGGTTGGCGGCAATACCATCAGCGGTAGTGGTGGTGCTGGAGGGTTGGGCGGCAACGGCGGCAACAGCCGGTATCTGGATGGTTTGGGCCTCTTCGGCGGGGCCGGCGGTTCAGGGGGAGCCGGTGGCGCAAGCCAGAGCGGCACTGCCGGCATTGGAGCCGACGGCGGCCGGGGCGGCGATGCCATCTACGCAGCAGGGGCAGGCGGCCATGGTGGTGCTGGCGGTGAGAGCAGTGGCTCCGCCAATGGTGGCGCCGGCGGTAACGGCGGAGCTGGCGGCGAGGCCACCCAGAACAGTGGACTGGCGGGCGTCGGTGGCGATGGCGGCGCCGGCGGGGACAGCGTCAGCGGTAATGGCGGCGCCGGTGGCGCAGGCTCGGACGGCACGGCCGGCGTTGGCACAGGCAGTGCGGGCGGTGCCGGCGGGGCTGGCGGAAACAGCGTCAGCGGCAACGGCGGCGCCGCAGGCAAAGCCGGCAATGGCGGCAATGGCGTCGACGGTGGCGGTAACGGTGGCGCGGGCGGCGCTGGGGGAAGCAGCCAGAGTGGTATCGCCGCCGCAGGCGCCGACGGCGGTAGCGGGGGCACCGGCACCTACTCCGGTACGGGTGGCGCGGGCGGAGCCGGTGGAAACAGTGGTGGCGCCGCCAATGGTGGTGCCGGCGGAAACGGTGGACATGCAAGCGCGGCCAGCGATCCAACCGACGGTCGCGGCGGCACCGGCGGTGCCGGTGGCACCGGTGGAAGCAGCGTCAGTGGAAACGGTGGTGCCGGTGGTGCCGGCGCTGATGGCGCCGCGGGTGGCGCTGGAGGCGATGGTGGTGCCGGTGGTGCCGGCGGCAACAGCATCAGCGGTCGCGGTGGCGCCGCAGGTGTAGCCGGCAACGGCGCCGACGGCGATCTCACTGGTGGTTTCGGCGGCAATGGTGGCGCCGGGGGCGCCGGGGGAAGCAGTCAGAGTGGGCTCGGCGCCCGCGGCGCCGATGGCGGCAACGGCGGCATCGGCGGCTGGAGCGGGGGTTCGGGCGGTGCCGGTGGCGCCGGGGGTAACAGCGGTGGCACCGCCGACGGTGGTGCCGGGGGCAACGGCGGTGTGGGGCGGGCGGTTGACGCCTATGGGGGCACCGGCGGTTCCGGTGGTTCCGGCGGTGCTGGTGGCAGCGCTGTCAGCGGCAACGGCGGGGCCGGCGGGACCGGTGCCGACGGCGCTCATGGTGGCCCCGGCGGCGAAGGTGGCGGCGGCGGTTCCGGCGGTTCGGGCGGGAACAGTGTCAGTGGCAACGGTGGTGCCGCCGGGACAGCCGGCGACGGCGCCGACGGCGGCTACTACGGGGGCAACGGTGGTGCCGGCGGCGCCGGGGGCAGCAGCCAGAGCGGGCACGTCGCCGATGGCGCCGATGGTGGTCAGGGCGGGGGCGGCAGCCGTTCCGGCGGCAGTGGCGGAGCCGGCGGCGACGGCGGCGACAGCGGTGGAGCCGACAACGGTGGGGCCGGGGGTGACGGCGGTGCCGCGGGTGCCGGCGGCAGCGACCCCTCCGATGGGCACGGCTATGGCTCCGGTGGCGCCGGAGGTGCGGGTGGAAACAGTGTCAGCGGCAACGGAGGTAGCGGCGGCGCGGGCGCTGACGGCAGCACCGGCACCAGCAACGGCGGTGCCGGCGGCCATGGCGGAGCGGGTGGCAACAGTGTCACCGGCAACGGGGGTGCCGCCGGTGCGGCCGGTGATGGCGCCGACGGCATGTTCCTCGGGGGAGCCGGTGGTGCCGGCGGTGCCGGGGGCGGTAGCCAGAGTGGGATCGCCGCCAATGGTGCGGACGGTGGCCACGGCGGCACGGGCCACAGCTTCGGGGGCGGCGGCGATGGCGGCGCCGGCGGCGCAGGGGGCATCAGTACCGGCACGGCCGACGGCGGGGACGGGGGCCGTGGCGGCAACGGCGGCAATGCGACTCAGGGAGGCGAAACTGGTGGACTCGGCGGAATCGGTGGCGCCGGAGGCGACAGTGCCAGCGGCTCGGGTGGTGACGGCGGTGTCGGCGGCAAGGGCGGCAACGGCAACCCCGGTGGCTACGGTGGTGCTTCCGGTGCCGGCGGCGATTCCCTGGATGCCGGGCACCCAGGCGGTAGCGGTACTCCAGGCGGCGCTCCGTCCGGACTCACGGGTGGCATCGGGGGCGCTCCGGGCGGCGTCGGCGGCACTCCGTAGGAGCCCGGCGACGGTGCAGCGCGGGTTGATTTGGGCTCTCCGCGAACTAGGAATGTGGATCTTTAGTTGGCTACGGGCGTGCCTCCAGTCCCGGCGGCGCTGCCCCCTAGGAGCAAGGGGATGCGCCGGGTGCCGGTGAGGCCCCCGAGGCCTCATCCGACTCGGATACGGCGAGCAGTCGGAGCGAAGCGGCTGAAGCCTCCGAACGGACCTGCGCTGGCCTTTCAGCGGTTACGCTTCGCCGAAAACCGCACGACTGCGGTTAGGCCGACTCTTTGGAGGTATGCCTCGTGGAGCTCACCATCGGACTCATCGTCGTCGTGGTCATATTTCTGCTCCTCGCGGTGTTGGTGATCGCGGGCTACAACGGGCTGGTTCGGGCGCGCAACGCGTACAAGAACGCCTTCGCCCAGATCGACGTTCAGTTGCGGCGTCGCTTCGACCTCATTCCCAACCTGATCGAAACCGCCAAGGCGTACCTGTCGCATGAGCGCCAGACCTTGGAGGCTGTCGTCAATGCGCGTGGCGCCGCGATGAACGGCCTTGCCGCTGCCCAGGCCAATCCCGGCGACCCGGCGGCGATGCAGCAGTTGGCCCAGGGGCAGCAGGAGCTCAACGGCGCGCTGAGCCGGCTCAACCTGGTGGTCGAGCAGTATCCCGACCTCAAGGCGAACCAGAACATGATGCAACTGTCGGAGGAACTGACCTCCACGGAAAACAAGGTCGCGTTCGCCCGCCAGGCCTACAACGACGCGGTGATGAGCTACAACAACCGGCGTGAGACGTTCCCCGGCAATGTCTATGCCGGCATATTCAACTTTGCTCCGGCCGCCCTGCTTGAGATCCCGCCGGAACACCCGGAGATGCGGGACGCGCCGAAGGTTCAGTTCTGACCGACCGGCGGCCATGAACTTCTTCGAGCACCAGCGGGCCGCCAAGGGAACCACGCTGAAGCTGGTGCTTCTCTTCGGGGCTGCGGTGATGGCGTTGGTCGCGGCGATCGATGCCGCCGCGGTGATTGCCTTCGTCTATCTCTCAAAGGATTACTACGGGATCGACGCGTCATCGATTCTTGCGATCGTCATCGTCGTCACCGCGATCACGCTTTTGGTCATCGCAGGTGGAACGCTGTTCAAGACGATTTCGCTGCGCCGCGGGGGTGCCGCTGTCGCCGCGGCCGTCGGCGCGGTGCCCGTGGACCCGACGACGACCGACCCGCAGTTGCGTAGGTACGTCAACATCGTCGAGGAGATGTCGCTGGCTTCCGGCGTGCCTGCGCCACGTTTGTTCGTCATGTCGGGTGAACCCGGAATCAACGCTTTCGCCGCAGGTTTCACGCCTGCCGATGCTGCCATCGCGGTGACAGGGGGAGCCCTGGCGCAACTAAACCGTGATGAATTGCAGGGTGTGATCGCTCACGAGTTCAGCCACATCCTCAACGGTGATATGCGGCTGAACGTTCGACTCATCGGACTACTCAGCGGAATTCTGCTGATCGGAATGATCGGCTTGCGTGTACTGCAGTTCGGCGGTCGCGGGAGTGACAGCAAGCGCGCGCTGCCCCTCGTTGCGTTCGCGTTCGCGATGATGGTGCTCGGCTACGTCGGCGTGTTCTTCGCCAACGTGATCAAGGCTGCGGTAGCACGGCAACGGGAGTGGCTGGCCGACGCGTCGGCGGTGCAGTTCACGCGCCAGACTGACGGCCTCGAAGGCGCATTGAAGAAGATTGGCGGCATACCGACTGGTTCGCAGCTGCGTAACTCCCGCAATGCGGCCGAGGTTAGCCACATGCTGTTCGGAGAAGGCGTGCGATGGTCGTTCACGTCGTTGTTTGCGACGCATCCGCCACTCACCGACCGGATCAGGGCGCTCAACCCAGACTTCGACCCCGGGGAAATCGCCGAACTACAGCAGCGGTACGCCAATCAGGCACCCGACGGCCTGGCCGAGGACGTCGCCGCAGGTTTCGCCCCTGCCGGAACGGCGCTCGGCCGTCAGACCCCCGCACCAGAGCAATTCCCCAATGCCGGCTGGCGCACCAGCCCCGAGCAAATCGTGGCTCGTGCAGGAACTTTCACTCCGGCTGACCTGAAGTACGGCGCGGCACTGCATGCGCGGATTCCTGACGATGTCCGCGCGCTGGCCAGCCAGCCCACCACGGCCCCCGCGGCCGTCATCGCGTTGCTCCTCGCGCCGTCGAGCGGGGGTCTGCACGCCCGCCAGCTCGCCTCGGTGACCGAGCTTCTGGGGCCGACGCAGGCGCGGGAAGCCGCCGCGCTCGCCGACCGGATGTGCGCGCTGCCGCGCGAACTTCGGCTCCCGGTCGTCGCGCTTGCCTTGCCGCAGATCGCCACCCACTCTCGTGCCGAACAGGACGCGCTCATCGCGGTGCTCAATGCGCTCGCCGTCGCCGACGAGAAGGTGACGATGTTCGAATACTGCCTGACCCGCCTTGTCTGGGTTTACCTGCTCGATACCAACGACCCGGCTCGCCGGAGCAAGGTGGGCAGCGATTCGCTCACCGGTGTGCGTCCGGTGGTGACGACCCTGCTGGCGACTCTCGCGGTCGCGGGGGGCGCCGACCAAAACGTGGCGGCACAGACTTTGGACATTGCGCTGCAACGACTTTACGGTGATACCGCGAGGCCCGAGAACCCGCGCCGCTTGAGCTGGCAGCAGACCCTCGACGAGGGCTGGGCTGCCCTCGACGCTTTGGATCCGAGGGCGAAGCAGGCACTCGTCGAAGCGATGGTGGAAGCGGTGCTGCACGACGGTACCGTGACAGCGTCGGAGGCTGAGTTACTCCGTGCGGCGTGCTGCTTGATGCACGTTCCCCTGCCTGCGCTGTTGGGCTGACTGTCATCGGTCGAGCAAGCCGAGCGGACCCAGGTCGGTGATGTACCTGACGATGACGTCACGGCGATATATGCGGGATGTGTTTGTCTGGCCTTTCGTGCTGTCTTGCGCAGCTGCTTGGAATGATCCGCGGGCGCGAGTGACTAGTTGACCGGATCTTCGGTCTCTTGGTATTAGCGAAGTAACGGCAGCAACGGCAGCAACGATGCGTTGCGCTGCGCGAGCTGCAGCTTCGGTGGGACGCATGTCACGCATGGCACGCGCTGCGACCGTTGGCGGCGGCAACGGCGGCAACGGCCGCCCCCGGCGGCCACCCTGGCGGTGCTTCCGGTGCCGGCGGCGATTCGCTCGGGGCCGGGCACCCGGGTGGTGCCCGCACTCCGGGCGGGGCGTCGTCTGGAAACACGGGTGGCATCGGGGGTGCTCCGGGCGGGCGGCACGCCGTAGGTTGCCGGCGGTGCGGGACGCAACGGGAAGTGGCTGCGGGCGCGGGCTCCCGCCGTTAGCGTCTGGGCCATGGCACTTCCCCGGCATGTGAGCGCGATCGTCTTTGACTGTGACGGACCGCTGCTCGATACGGAGAGCTGATGGTCGCGGGCGGAGGCGGCCTTGTTCGCCGATTGCGGGTTCGGCTTTGGTCCTGCCGAGAAAGATATCTTGATCGGGCGGACTCTGGATGCGGCGTGCGCCAATATGGCCGAGTATTTCGGGATCCCTGGCGGCGGTCCTCGGCTGCAGGCCGACCTGCTGCCCCGCGTCGAGGCGGAGCTGTCGGCCGGGGTTGCGCCCCTGCCGGGTGCCAGGCGGCTTCTCGAGAATCTGCATGGCCGGGTGCCGATCGCCGTTGCGACCAACAGCCCTCGATTCATGCTTACCGCTGCGCTGAACTCGTCAGGACTCGGCGACTACTTTGCGATCACGGTCGCAGCCGACGAGGTCGAGCAGGCCCAACCCCAGGGACTTTGGCATTGACAGGGTGCTTGTTGCCCAGTCCGGTTCAGCCGCTGGTCACCCACGATAAGGCGCCCGAGATTGGGTGATCTCCAGCTCATTGGGGTTATATCCGTTTTCCCGCAACAACATTCGAACGGCACGTTCAGAGTGAAAATCTCCACCTGGGCCTATGACGATTTCCGCAATGCAGGATTCGCCAAAAGGGACTTCAACGTAGGGGACAAGCCGCGAAGAGTTGACCCGGGTTTTCACCTCCGGGGGGAATTCTGGTTTCGGAGTTAAGACAAGCCGCCACTCAAGCTCGTTCTTAAAGGCGTCGTGCTTCACGAGCGCGAGGTGCGGCATGATTCTATTCAAAGCATCGAAGTACCCGTAGGTCCCCGGATGGGCACCCAGTCGCCGTGTCTCGAAATAATGCATGACGTCGTTGCAGAGGTCTCTGACCGCTGAATCGCCGTACGCAACTTGGCCCAGGAGCGGAGCCGCGACGCGTAAGTCCTCTTTCCTAAAGCCGATCGCGTACCCGTGCTGTCCATAGCCTCGCCACTGCCCGAGGTCGTCATGGCTTTCGCTGAGGCAAGCGACGTAAGTTGCGGAGTCCACATACGCCGGATGAGCCCCCCGATCGGCCGAGACAGATTTCTCTAGGGCATCCAGAGCGGACTTCATAATCGTCGATCGGACTCCCTGCTCATTTGTCACTGCGATCGGCGGGGATGGTGGATAATCCGTCAGGTAATTCTTCATCCTGTCCATCAAAGGCTCAGCGCCGTAATGGATCTCTTGCCAATCGTTGAGGAAGGCCGCATCTGTAGCCCACAGTGATCTCGTCCGCAAGATGCCCTGAAGCCCTAAGGTACTTGTGTAGTGATACAGCCTGCACCTTCGGTCTGGATCTTTGGGATCCGTCATGATTTAGCTCCGTGAATTAGACTCGTTCCGTTGAACTTCCGGTATGCGTAGTTCTTTGCGAACTGCCGCAATGAATGCCATGGGTGATCCGTCAGCTTCGTAGCTAAGATCTTCGGCGTGAATTACCGTATCCGGATCAGTAGGCGATCGATGCAAAGTGCCGCCCCAGACCTCGGTTATCTCGAAGGCCCTTTGCGCAAGCGCGACAATCGATTCGGACCCATAAATCTCAACTCGTTGCAGGCTGTAGTAGAGGGGAAGTTCCCATCCTCGCGGCAACGGCAACCTGGATAAGTCCGCGTCTGAGTGAAAGAAGGAGTTCACGGTTCCCAGCGCCTGGCCGAGCGCCTCGTAGAAAGCGATGTACGCCTCGCGGCGCTGCTCAAATGTCCGTGCCTCGTCCTCGCGTGCCCAGCGCGCGCGTTCCCTACCCACCTCGTCTGCGCGGCTTTCGCGCTCTCGTTTGTTGGCGCTTCGCTGGGTGATAACCACGCCGCCGAGCGCACCGCCAAGTGTGCCAACGAAGCCGAGCGCGGCGACGACCAACGGCACCCAAATCGGAGTGTTCACCCGCCAAGGGTGTCAGGAAAGCCGAAGCTACGTGCACACGACACGCTGGGTGCACACATGACAGAGGTGCGTCAAGCGACGGAGAGAGTCGTGGCCTAGAACCAAGTACGGCGACACCACCACATGGCGACATGAAAGTTGCCAGGAATAGAAGCGCTTCTACGTGGGCGGTCCGCAGCGGTCCAGTCAGTGCTTGCGGGTTACCGAGCCGGGGAGTGATGGATCATATCCTTGGTGTATGGGCAGACGCAGGCGACGTGGTTACGTCTTCGATGACCGCTGGGTAGTCGTCAGGGGACTTGGCGAAGGTGGGCAGGGCGCGGCCTACAGAGTTCGCGAATCGAAAACGGGCAGCGATGATTGGGTTCTCAAGGAGCTTCATGATCACTCGCCGTCGGATCGTCGGGGACGGTCCAAACGTCTCGCCCGCTTCGAGCGCGAGATCGCTGCTCTCGAACGAGTCCGCTCGCCGCACGTCCCCCAGGTCACGCGGCCGCCTCGCGAAGGGCGAATGTACTTTGTAACGCCCTACGTCGGGAAGAACCTCCACGACGTGCCCGACGCAGCCGATCCGGTTGCCCTCCTTGAGCGTTTTAGGGGGATCGTGGTTGCCGTCCGCGACGCGCACGCGGGAGGCGTCGTGCACCGCGACATTAAACCGAACAACGTGACCGTGAACGACGAAGGCAAGTCCTTCCTGGTCGACTTCGGTATCTGCGCCGCCGATGACGACGAACCGAGTGGTGGCCTTACCAGCGCAATGGAGGCGCTCGGCAACCGAAACTTCACCGCGCCCGAGTGTGAAGCTGGCAGCGAGGACGCGTGCGGGCCACCCAGCGATGTCTACAGCCTCGGCAAGCTGCTCTATTGGATGGGCACCGCTGGCCGTGACAGGCGGGTCATGTCGCGGGAGGACTTCAACCCGGATGCCCTGTCTTTCGCCGATCCGTATGCACGCCAATATGTCCGAGTGCTCATCGATCGATCCGTGCGAGCAAACCCCGGAAGCCGTTGGTCGGTGACAGAGCTTCTGGAGGGCGTCGACTGGGCGTTGGCGAAACTAAAAGAGCACTCTGGAATAAGGGAGGAAGGCCGCACGGTCCTCGCTGATAACTTCGGACCAAACGACACCTGCTACGAGAGCGGTTCGCGATCCGCGAAGACCGGACACGGAGATCCGCCCAAGGATTACGACCTCGCTCACTCGTACTTCGTCGCTGAATCCGCCGTGCTGGAACGAGTAGATATTAGGGTCGCGAGGCAAGCAGGGTCGGGGCGGATGGAGGTCACCCTGATAGAGGGAGGTGACGAGGTACCCTCGGACGAGCCTGAAGATGTTGTCGAACAATGGTTTCGGGAGCTGACAGCCCCGCGTCAGGCCCTAGAGGTGTTGTACCTACCGTCGAGTACCGGCGCTACACTTGGGCCGCAGGAGACATATTGGCTAAGGCTCGTGGCGTGCGACAACGACAGCCGTGTCGAGTGGATGAGCGGAGCGATCGAACTCATGCCTTGGGTATCTCGATTCGCAGACCGTCCCCGAGGCAGCGCCTGGACTCCTCGCGTATCTGAGAGCGGACCGCCGTTTGCGTTTCGCGTCTTAGCTCGCCCCCTGGATGCAAACGGCTAGTGAGGGGGGCGGCAAGACCCCGTCCCTCAGGCCGACCAAGCCAGCGGCCGAGACTGCCAATCTTGATCTCTACGGGTTCCCCAGGTTTCTTTGATGCAACATCTAGAGCGGCCCGCAGGAGCCTTCCTACCCGTCTCGGTGCCAGTTGGCAGACGGCGGTTCGGCGGCGTGGACATAGACGCTCGTGGCGGCTTCGAGATCAACCACCCTGACGGAGAATTCCTCACCTGTCGCGACGTCCACGAACGTAGTGAACGGCTTGTCTGGGCTTTGTTCTTCGCGCACTTGGGGATCGCCCGTGAGGTCGAGACGCCAGCGAGGCAGCGTGGCCAGCTCGCTGAGGTGCGCCTCCGCAGCGGCTTCCGATGCGAAGTCCTGGGTGGCCAATGAGAGCTGGTCGATTCGGCCGAGGTGAAACACAACTGTGGGAGGAAGACCCGTGCCCGTCATTATCTTCACGGTCTTCATGGTGTTGTAGCCAAGCGGGAACGACTTGAGTTGCAGGCGATCAGCGGCTGAGGTTGCCGCTGCCAGCGCAGCCCCCATCAGTCGGCCCTCTTCTGCTGGATTGGTCACCTGCATTCCCCTTGCTGCGGGTTCTCGCACCTCGCCCGGTTAGGTTACCTGTGTGAACATGTCGGGGCCGAATTGGGTAGGGGACGGGACCCGCGCACAAATCAATGCAGTCGGGCAGGTGCCCGTCCCGCCGCTTCTGAACGCCCAATCCGCAAGGGTTTCAACGATGGGTCCAATTCGGACGGGGCACGAGCAATTGAGCGACCTGCTAAGACGTGCCGACTCAGAGCTTCAAGGGCGGTGGCGAGGGTCCATGGCTGACATCGCGGACTCCAAAGCTGCGTGAATTTCCTCGAGGTCCTGCATCGACGCCGCCTCAACAGACAGGCCACCCTCGGTCGTGATGAGGGCGAGATGTCTCGCCGGTCGCTTTGCCGCCATGATGGTGATCGATTCCGGATTGGGAATATTGTTGGCGGCAGCAATCTCCCTGAACCGGCTACCGTCACCGTAGTAGTGCTCGGCGATCGACCAAAGCGACTCACCCGCGACCACTGTGTGCCTACGCCCAGTTGAGGCCGGACGCAGGCTGGCAGGAGCGTCGGCACCGACAGTCGGACTGGGTCGGCTGCTGTCGCGGCGCGAGCGGCTGGCTGCCATCACCGCGACCGTCACGGTGATGACCCCGGACAGCAAAATTCCTAGCATGGGCACTAGCGGATGGTTCATCGTGAAACACTTTCGCGGTAGCTAGGATTAGTTCCAATCGTACAACCCCCATGAAGAACACTGATGGCCAAAGCGCCTAGCGACCACCAGACGGCAGCGGTCCCCCCATCTCGGACCAGCGGATATAGCCATCCCACCGAGAAAATCAGCAACACTGCCGATATCACCAGCCCGAACTCAAGATCGCGATCTCGTTCCTTTCCATTCTTAGCCTTGTCGCCGTAAAGCTCGCCAAGCGAACCGAATGCCAGGACTCCCGAGATAAGAATCAACTCCCCAGAAGCCAGCACGTTGGAAAGGCCATGCGCCTCGTCTCCTGTCAACAGATCGACCCAAAGAAAAAGCAACGGGACGACAGCGGCAAGCACGGTACAGATCAACCAGACGGTCAGCTTCCGCCGCCTCGGCGAGATGCGTGCATGGCGACTCAAAGCGAAATCCCCCTTCGTCCGCGTCCCACCAGCGGAACAACCGTCGGCGGATGACTTTTACCACCTCGCCCCAACATTTAGCAGGCCAATCGTTGCATGCTCGGCAGCTTCGAGTCCGGAAGCTAATGCCTCGATTGGTGCCGCGTTGACGCCGACAACGTCGGACGCGGGTGAGCGCAAGGGCATCGTGCAGAACCAGATTCCCCAGCTGTAAGGAGCTTCGCTGGTCAGACCCCGTGGCAACTAAAGGGGCACAGGGAGGGCACGAATGAGCCGGTCGCGGGAGAAAATGCAACTCTAGCTGCGAAGAAGCGATAGTGCCCCCGGCAGGATTCGAACCTGCGGCCTTCCGCTCCGGAGGCGGACGCTCTATCCCCTGAGCTACGGGGGCGCTCGCGTGATGCGGCGCCACATGGGCTTTGACAGACTAGCGCATCAATGGCCGGACTTAAGAACCGGACGGATTCGGGGCCTGACCACGTAAGACCATAGGATGGGGCCTCGTGACCCCCGCCGATCTGGCCGAATTGCTCAAGAACACCGCCGCCGCGGTGCTGGCCGAGCACGACCTGGACACCGCCGCGCTGCCCGCGACGGTGACAGTCGAGCGGCCGCGCAACCCCGAACACGGCGATTACGCCACCAACCTGGCCCTGCAGCTGGGTAAGAAGGTGGGCGTCAACCCGCGCGAGCTGGCCGTTTGGCTGGCAGAGGCGTTGGCGCAGGCCGACGGGATCGCTGCGGCCGAGATCGCCGGGCCGGGCTTTGTGAACCTGCGCATCGAGGCTTCCGCGCAGGGCGCGGTGGTCGCCAACGTCATCGCCGCGGGCGCCGACTACGGCCACTCCCGCGAGTTCGACGGCCTCAACGTCAACCTGGAGTTCGTCTCGGCCAATCCCACCGGCCCCATCCACATCGGTGGCACCCGCTGGGCCGCGGTCGGCGACGCCCTGGGCCGCCTGCTGAGCACCCAGGGCGCCGCGGTCACCCGCGAGTACTACTTCAACGACCACGGCGCCCAGATCGACCGGTTCGCCAACTCACTGATCGCCGCCGCCAAGGGCGAGCCGGCCCCCGAGGACGGCTACGCCGGCGCCTACATCTCCGACATCGCGGCCCAAATCCAGGCCAAGGCTCCGGACGCGCTGAACAGCGCGGACGCGCAGGAGACGTTCCGCGAGATCGGCGTCGACCTGATGTTCACCCACATCAAGAAGTCGCTGCACGAGTTCGGCACCGACTTCGACGTCTTCACCCACGAAGACTCGATGCACACCTCCGGCCGCGTCGAGCAGGCCATCGAGCGGCTGCGTGCCAACGACAACATCTACGAAAAAGACGGCGCCACTTGGCTGCGCACCAGCGCCTACGGCGACGACAAGGACCGCGTCGTCATCAAGAGCGACGGCAAGCCCGCCTACATCGCCGGCGACTTGGCCTACTACCTGGACAAGCGCGAGCGCGGCTTCAACCTGTGCATCTACATGCTCGGCGCCGACCACCACGGCTACATCGCCCGACTCAAGGCCGCCGCGGCCGCCTTCGGCGACGACCCGGCCACCGTCGAGGTGCTGATCGGCCAGATGGTCAACCTGGTGCGCGACGGCCAGCCTGTCAAGATGAGCAAGCGCGCCGGCACCGTCATCACCCTCGACGACCTGGTCGAGGCCATCGGCGTGGACGCCGCCCGCTACAGCCTGACCCGCTCCTCGGTGGACAGCCCCATCGACATCGACCTGGCGCTGTGGTCTTCGGCGAGCAACGAAAACCCGGTCTACTACGTGCAATACGCGCACGCCCGGCTCTCGGCGCTGGCCCGCAACGCGGCCGAGCTGGGCCTGGCCCCGGACACCGCCAACCTCGGGCTGCTGAGCCACGACAAGGAAGGCGCGCTGATCCGCAACTTGGGAGAGTTCCCCCGGGTGCTGGAAACCGCTGCCGCACTGCGGGAACCGCACCGGGTCTGCCGCTACCTGGAAGACCTCGCCGGTGACTACCACCGGTTCTACGACAGCTGCCGGGTGCTGCCCCAAGGCGATGAGGAACCTGGCGACCTGCACGCCGCGCGGCTCGCGCTGTGTCAGGCCACCCGCCAGGTGATCGCCAACGGGCTGAGCATCCTCGGCGTGAGTGCACCGGAGCGCATGTGAACGTCCACCCCGCGGGCCCTCGCCACGCCGAAGAGATCCAGCACGACGGTCTGCCGCCGCGGCCCCAGACTCCGCAGCAGCTGCTGCAACTGGCGCCGAACGTCTGGCCGCGCAACACCGTTCGCGGTGACGACGGCGTGACCCAGATCGCCGGGGTCAAGGTGACCGACCTGGCCGCCGAATACGGCACCCCGCTGTTCGTCATCGACGAGGACGACTTCCGGGGCCGCTGCCGTGAGATCGCCGCCGCGTTCGGCGGGGGCGACAACGTGCACTACGCCGCCAAAGCCTTCCTGTGCAGCGAGATCGCGCGCTGGATCGACCAAGAGGGCCTGTGCCTGGACGTCGCCACCGGGGGTGAGCTGGCTGTGGCGCTGCACGCCGGCTTCCCCGCACAGCGGATCACCTTGCACGGCAACAATAAGTCGGTCGCAGAACTGGAGACCGCGGTCAACGCCGGAGTCGGCCACATCGTCGTCGACTCGCTGATCGAGATCGACCGCCTCGACGCCGTCGCGGCCGCGGCCGGTGTCGTGCAGGACGTGCTGGTGCGCGTCACCGTCGGCGTGGAGGCCCACACCCACGAGTTCATCTCGACCGCCCACGAAGACCAGAAGTTCGGGCTGTCGCTGGCCAGCGGTGCGGCCATGGACGCCATCCGGCGCGTGTTCGCCACCGACCATCTGCGGTTGATCGGCCTGCACAGCCACATCGGCTCGCAGATCTTCGACGTCGCCGGCTTCGAAATCGCCGCCCACCGCGTCATCGGGTTGCTGCGCGACGTGGTCGCCGAGTTCGGCGTCGACAAGACCGCGCAGCTCTCGGTCATCGACCTGGGTGGGGGACTGGGCATCTCGTATCAGCCGCAGGACGACCCGCCGCCGATGGCCGAGCTGGCCACCAAACTGGCCGCGATCGTGCGCGACGAGTCCGCGGCCGTGGGCCTGCCCACTCCGCAATTGGTCGTCGAGCCCGGTCGTGCCATCGCCGGACCGGGCACCATCACGCTCTATGAGGTCGGCACCGTCAAGGACGTCGCCGTCAGCGCCACCGGACATCGCCGCTACGTCAGCGTCGACGGCGGCATGAGCGACAACATCCGTCCGGCGCTCTACGACGCGCACTACGACGTGCGACTGGTCTCGCGAGGCCTGCCGGGCCTTGGAGAAGCAGGGGCGCTGCCCGAGCTGGGGCGCATCGTCGGCAAGCACTGCGAGAGCGGCGACATCATCGTCCGCGACACCTGGGTGCCCGAAGGCATGGTTCCCGGCGACCTGATCGCCGTGGCCGCCACCGGCGCCTACTGTTACTCGATGTCGAGCCGGTACAACCTGCTCACCCGCCCGGCGGTGGTGGCGGTACGTGACGGGAAGGCCCGCCTTATGCTGCGCCGGGAGACCGTCGAAGACCTGATCAGCCTGGAGGTGGGGTAGAAAATGTCCGGTTCGCAGATGTCCGGGGCCCCGGTAGGGGTGGCAGTTCTCGGCTTGGGCAACGTCGGCAGCGAAGTCGTCCGCATCCTCGAGTCGAGCGCTGATGATCTGGCCGCCCGCATCGGTGCGCCACTGGTGCTGCGCGGGGTCGGGGTGCGCCGGGTGGCGGCCGACCGTGGCGTGCCCGAGGAGTTGCTCACCGACGACATCGACAGCCTGGTGTCGCGCAGCGACGTCGACATCGTCGTGGAACTGATGGGCCCGGTCGAGCCGGCCCGCAAGGCGATCCTGTCGGCGATCGCGCACGGCAAATCCGTCGTGACCGCCAACAAGGCCCTGCTGTCGCGGTCCACCGGGGAACTCGCCGAGGCCGCCGAGAACGCGCGTGTAGACCTGTACTTCGAGGCTGCCGTCGCCGGCGCGATCCCCGTCATCCGGCCGCTGACCCAGTCGCTGGCCGGCGACACCGTGTTGCGGGTGGCGGGCATCGTCAACGGCACCACCAACTACATCCTGTCCGAAATGGACTCCACCGGCGCGGACTACACCGCCGCGCTGGCCGATGCGAGTGCGCTGGGCTACGCCGAGGCCGATCCGACCGCTGACGTGGAGGGCTACGACGCCGCCGCCAAGGCCGCGATCCTGGCATCGATCGCCTTTCACACCCGGGTGACGGCCGACGACGTCCACCGCGAGGGCATCACCAGCATCAGCCCGGCGGACATCACCACGGCCCGGGCGTTGGGTTGCACGATCAAACTGCTGGCGATCTGCGAGCGCATCACCACCGGCGATGGGCAACAGCGGGTTTCGGCCCGGGTCTACCCGGCGCTGGTGCCGCTGACCCACCCGCTGGCCACCGTCAACGGAGCCTTCAACGCGGTGGTGGTCGAAGCCGAGGCGGCCGGCCGGCTGATGTTCTACGGCCAGGGCGCCGGTGGCGCACCGACCGCATCGGCGGTCACCGGTGATCTGGTGATGGCCGCTCGCAACCGGGTGCAGGGCGGGCGCGGACCGCGCGAGTCCAAGTACGCCCAGCTGGCCATCGCCCCGATCGGGGACGTGCAGACCCGCTACTACGTGAGCATGGACGTCGCCGACAAGCCTGGCGTGCTGTCCACCGTGGCAGCCGAGTTCGCCGCCCACGGCGTCAGCATCGCCGAGGTGCGCCAGGAGGGCGTGGCCGACGACGACGGCCAACTGATCGGCGCTCGAATCGTGGTGGTCACCCACCGAGCTGCCGACGCAGCATTGTCGAAAACCGTTGCGGCGCTGGCTGACCTGGACGCAGTCCAGCGGATCGCCAGCGTGCTACGACTGGAAGGAACAGACCAGTGAGCTCCACCCGGACACCGATCCACCGCCCCTGGCCCGGCCTGATCGGCGCCTACCGCGATCGGCTTCCCATCGGCGACGACTGGACGGCCGTCACCCTGCACGAGGGCGGCACCCCGCTGATCCACGCCAAGCGGATCTCCGAGCAGACCGGCTGCACGGTGCACCTGAAGGTCGAGGGGCTCAACCCGACCGGCTCGTTCAAGGACCGCGGGATGACGATGGCGGTCACCGACGCGGTGGCCCGCGGCCAAAAGGCGGTGCTGTGCGCCTCGACCGGCAACACCTCGGCATCGGCGGCCGCGTACGCCGCCCGGGCCGGTATCACCTGTGCGGTGCTGATCCCGCAGGGCAAGATCGCGATGGGCAAGCTCGCGCAGGCAGTCATGCACGGCGCCAAGATCATTCAGATCGACGGCAACTTCGACGACTGTCTGGAACTGGCTCGCAAGATGGCCACCGACTTCCCGACCATCTCGCTGGTGAACTCGGTGAACCCGGTGCGCATCGAAGGCCAGAAGACCGCGGCCTTCGAGATCGTCGACGCACTGGGCACCGCGCCCGACATCCACTCGCTGCCGGTCGGTAACGCCGGCAACATCACCGCATACTGGAGGGGCTACCGCGAGTACTTCGCCGACGGCCTGACCGAAAAGCTGCCGAAGATGCTGGGCACCCAGGCCGCCGGTGCGGCGCCGCTGGTGCTGGGCGAGCCGGTCAAGAACCCGGAGACCATCGCCACCGCTATCCGCATCGGTTCGCCGGCGTCCTGGTCGCAGGCCGTCGAGGCGCAGCAGGACTCCGGTGGCCGATTCCTGGCCGCTACCGACGAGGAGATTCTCGCTGCCTACCACCTGGTCGCTCAGTCCGAAGGCGTGTTCGTCGAGCCGGCCTCGGCGGCCAGCATCGCCGGGCTGCTCAAGTCGGTGGAGGACGGCTGGGTGCCGCGCGGTTCGACCGTCGTCTGCACCGTGACCGGCAACGGGCTCAAAGACCCCGACACCGCGCTGAAGGACATGCCCGAGGTGACCGCGGTTCCCGTCGACGCGGCCACCGTGGTCGCCGAATTGGGGCTGGCCTAGTGGTCCAGTTGTTGCCTACCGGGTTGACGGCCAGCGTCGCGGTTGCGGCGTCGAGCGCCAACCTGGGCCCCGGCTTCGACAGCCTGGGCCTGGCACTGGGCCTCTACGACGAGGTGATCGTCGAGACCGTCGAGTCCGGCCTGGTGGTGCAGGTCGAGGGGGAGGGTGCCGGTCAGGTTCCTCTCACCCCGGATCACCTTGTGGTGCAAGGCATCCTGCGCGGCATGCGCGAGGCTGGTGTCGAGGCTCCCGGGATGGTGGTGCGTTGCCGTAATGCGATTCCGCATCAGCGTGGCCTGGGCTCGTCGGCGGCCGCGGTGGTCGGCGGACTGGCCGTGGTCAACGGCCTTGTCGCGCAAATTGATCGGCCCGGCCTGTCCGAATCCCAGCTGATCCAGCTGGCCTCGGAGTTCGAGGGCCACCCCGACAACGCCGCCGCCGCCGTACTGGGTGGCGCGGTGGTTTCCTGGACCGCCAACGTCGCCGACGGCAACGTCGATTACGCGGCGGCGCCGCTGCGGCTGCACCCCGACATCCACCTGTTCCCGGCGATCCCGCAATTGCGCTCGTCGACTGCCGAGACGCGGGCCTTGTTGCCCGAGCAGGTCAGCCACCGCGATGCACGGTTCAATGTCAGCCGAGCCGCGCTGCTGGTGGTGGCACTGACCGAGCGGCCCGATCTGCTGTTGGCGGCCACCGAGGACGTGCTGCACCAGCCGCAGCGTGGCGCCGCGCAGCCGGAGTCGGCGGCGTTCCTGCAGTTGCTCCGTCGCCACGGCATCGCGGCCGTGCTTTCTGGCGCCGGACCTGCGGTGATCGCGTTGACCACAGCGGCCCAACTGCCCGCTGCGGTGCTCGATTCCCCCGAGGCGCGTGTGTTCAACGTCACCGAGATGCCGGTCGGCGCCGCGGTCAAGTGGAACTCCGGGGTGGCGGTACCGGGTTGAGGCGCGCCGCGCAGTATCTGTTGCGTCCAGCACAGAAGCGGGCTATCCTCGGTCCCGTCCCGCATTCGCGGCATCAGCACCTGAATCAGACTGCGATGTCAACCGGGATGCCACCAAATTCTTCCCGTAGCTGACGGTTTGTGTTACGACGCCGTCGATACGGGCTACACCGTTAAACAGTCGACGGTGACACGCACTCGGCGAGTCCGCTGAATGCAACCAAGCCCCTCGCGTGAGAAAACCGACGAGGGAAGAAAGGAAATCCGTGACCGAAACGGACCTCTTCACGGCTGAAGGCAGCACCGACCAGGAATCGCTGCCGAACCCCCCGAGTACTTCCGAGACCAGCCAGGACGTAGCCGCCGGCGGTAGTGACGCCGCGCCGTCCGCCCCGGAGACCGCCTCGGCGCCGGCCACCACCGAGTCCGCTCCCGCTTCGGCGCCTGACAACGGCGCCGCATCCGCACCCTCCGACAGCTCGCTGTCGGCGATGGTGCTGCCCGAACTGCGGGCGCTGGCCAACCGCGTCGGTGTCAAGGGCTCCTCCGGGATGCGCAAGAGCGAACTGATCGCCGCCATCCGCGAGGTCTCCGGCAACGGCGGCAGTGGTGCCGAAGCGCCGAAGACACAGCCCAGCGCCGAGCAGCCCGCCAACGGCGCGGCCAACGGTGCCGAGCCCGCCCCGGCCAACGAGGCGGACGCCCCCGCGGCACCGCCGCGCCGCGAACGCCGCGGCGCCAGCCGCGCGACCGGCTCACCCGCAGCCAACGGCGGCGAGCCCGAGAAGCCGGCAGAGCAGGACAAGCCTGCCGAGGCCGAGACCCAGGGCGAGTCGCGTAAGCAGGGCCGGAACGACGACAAGGCCGACAAGGCCGAGCAGTCCGGTGGGCGGCGTGAGCGCGAGGGCGCCAAAGGCGAGCCCAAGGCCGACGCCAAATCCGACGACGCCGCACAGTCCAAGAACGACGACCAGGGCGGCGACCAGTCCAACCGCGGCGGTGGCGACGACGACGAAGGACGTGGTGGCCGGCGCGGTCGCCGCTTCCGGGACCGACGTCGCCGTGGCGAACGTGGCGGCGAAGGCGGCGGTGGCGAACGCGGCGATGCCGAGCTGCGTGAAGACGACGTCGTCCAGCCGGTCGCCGGCATCCTCGACGTGCTGGACAACTACGCGTTCGTGCGCACCTCCGGCTACCTGGCCGGACCTAACGACGTCTACGTCTCGATGAACATGGTCCGCAAGAACGGGCTGCGCCGTGGCGACGCGGTGACCGGCGCGGTGCGGGTGGCCCGGGACGGCGACCAGCCCAACCAGCGCCAGAAGTTCAACCCGCTGGTGCGGTTGGACTCGGTCAACGGCGGCCCGGTCGAAGAGGCCCGGAACCGTCCGGACTTCACCAAGCTGACCCCGCTGTACCCGAACCAGCGGCTGCGGTTGGAGACCTCGGGGGAGAAGCTGACCACCCGCGTCATCGACCTGATCATGCCGATCGGCAAGGGGCAGCGTGCGCTGATCGTGTCGCCGCCCAAGGCCGGTAAGACCACGATCATGCAGGACATCGCCAACGCGATCACCCGCAACAACCCCGAGTGCCACCTGATGGTGGTGCTGGTCGACGAGCGTCCCGAAGAAGTCACCGACATGCAGCGCTCGGTCAAGGGTGAGGTCATCGCCTCGACCTTCGACCGGCCGCCGTCAGACCACACCCAGGCCGCCGAGCTGGCCATCGAGCGGGCCAAGCGCCTGGTCGAGCAGGGCAAGGACGTGGTCGTGCTGCTGGACTCGATCACCCGGCTGGGTCGTGCCTACAACAACGCCTCCCCGGCGTCGGGCCGCATCCTGTCCGGTGGTGTGGACTCCACCGCGCTCTACCCGCCCAAGCGGTTCCTGGGCGCGGCCCGCAACATCGAGGACGGCGGCTCGCTGACCATCATCGCCACCGCGATGGTGGAGACCGGCTCCACCGGTGACACGGTGATCTTCGAGGAGTTCAAGGGCACCGGCAACGCCGAGCTCAAGCTGGACCGCAAGATCGCCGAGCGCCGGGTGTTCCCGGCCGTCGACGTCAACCCGTCGGGCACCCGTAAGGACGAGCTGCTGCTCTCGCCGGACGAGTTCGCGATCGTGCACAAGCTGCGCCGGCTGCTGTCCGGCCTGGATTCGCATCAGGCCATCGACCTGTTGATGAGTCAGCTGCGCAAGACCAAGAACAACTACGAGTTCCTGGTCCAGGTGTCCAAGACCACGCCGGGAATGGACAACGACTGATCGGCGCTGCCACCCACCGCTGAAATGGCGGTCAGGGCTGTGATTGCCCCGCGATCACAACCCTGACGGCAATCTCGACGGGTGACGGCAGCGGAATACGCATAACCCTCCCGGCGTTTTGGGGGGCGACAGCGTAGCTGGCATAATCGAAAACCTCAGGTTCCGGTTCACGTCCGCCCCACAGGGCGGGCGACCCGGCGGCCCACGATTGAAGAGGACACCATGAAGACTGGCATTCACCCCGCCTACGGCGAGACCACCGTGGTCTGCGGTTGTGGCAACACCTTCACCACCCGTAGCACCAAGGAGAGCGGCCACATCGTGGTCGAGGTCTGCTCGCAGTGCCACCCGTTCTACACCGGCAAGCAGAAGATCCTCGACAGCGGCGGCCGGGTCGCGCGCTTCGAGAAGCGCTACGGCAAGCGCAACGCCGGTGCCGCAGCAGCTGCAGCCGACGACAAGTAGCTCCCTCACCGACGCCCGGAACGTGCCAGCACGTCACCCGGGCGTCGGCTTGCGTTCGGGGATGGAGGTGAGATGACCCAAAGTGTTCAGGGGATCGACGCCCTGTTGGCCGAGCACGCCGCCCTGGAAACGCAGCTGTCCGATCCCGAACTGCACAACGATCCGGCCGAGGCGCGTCGGGCCGGTCGGCGCTTCGCCCAGCTGGCGCCCATCATCGCCACCCACCGCAAGCTCGAGTCGGCCCGCGGCGACCTTGAGGCCGCCCGTGAACTGGCCGCCGACGACGCGTCGTTCGCCGCCGAGATCCCGGACCTGGAGGCGCGCGTCGCCGAGCTGGACACTGCGCTCACCGACATGCTGGCGCCCCGCGACCCGCACGACGCCGACGACATCGTGCTCGAGGTCAAATCCGGCGAGGGCGGCGAGGAGTCGGCGCTGTTCGCCGCCGACCTGGCCCGGATGTACATCCGCTACGCGGAGCGTCAGGGGTGGAAGGTGACGGTCCTCGACGAGACCACCTCTGACCTCGGCGGCTACAAGGACGCCACCTTGACCATCGCGAGCAAGGGCGAGTCCGCCGACGGCGTGTGGTCGCGGATGAAGTTCGAGGGCGGTGTGCACCGCGTGCAGCGGGTACCGGTCACCGAATCGCAGGGCCGGGTCCACACCTCGGCGGCCGGCGTGCTGGTCTACCCCGAGCCCGAAGAGGTCGGCGAGGTGGCCATCGACGAGTCGGACCTGCGCATCGACGTCTACCGGTCCTCCGGCAAGGGTGGCCAGGGCGTCAACACCACCGACTCCGCGGTGCGGATCACCCACCTGCCGACCGGGATCGTGGTGACCTGCCAGAACGAGCGGTCCCAGCTGCAGAACAAGGCCCGTGCGTTGCAGGTCTTGGCGGCTCGGCTGCAGGCGGTGGCCGAGGAGCAGGCGCAGGCCGACGCCTCGGCCGATCGGGCCAGTCAGATCCGTACCGTGGACCGCAGCGAGCGCATCCGCACCTACAACTTCCCGGAGAACCGGATTACCGACCACCGCATCGGCTACAAGGCGCACAACCTCGACCAGGTCCTCGACGGGGATCTCGATCCGATGTTCGACGCGCTGGCGGCCGCCGATAAGGAAACCCGGTTACAGGGGACGGCATAGCCACCGGCGACGATGCAGAGCGAAGCGATGAGGAGGAGGCGGACCATCGAGCGCAGCCGAATGAGGGACGCGATCGATTCCGCTGCAGCGCTTTTCGCTGATGCCGGTATCGATTCCGCCCGCTTCGACGCCGAAGAGCTCGCCGCCCATGCGGCCGGCACCGATCGTGGCCGGCTGGCGCTGTTGGATCCACCCGATGACGAATTCTTCGGGCGTTACCGCCAATTGGTCGCCGCACGCAGTTCCCGGATCCCGCTGCAGCACCTGATCGGCACCGCGGCGTTCGGCCCGGTCCTGCTGCAGGTCGGTCCCGGGGTGTTCACCCCGCGGCCGGAGACCGAGGCCATGCTCGACTGGGTTCTGAAACAGGCTGCGGCCCAACCGTTCGGATCGCAGCCGGTGATCGTCGACGCCTGCACCGGTTCCGGTGCGCTGGCGGTCGCATTGTCCCGCAGTTTTCCCGCTGCACGGGTCTTCGCGGTGGAGGACTCTGAGGCGGCGTTGGATTATGCGCGGCGCAACTGCGCGGGTACGCCCGTGGAGCTGATTCATGCCGACGTGACCACGCCGGGGCTGCTGTCGGAGCTTGCCGGTCGGGTCGACTTGATGGTCAGCAACCCGCCCTATATCCCCGAGGGTGCGGAACTGGATCCTGAAGTGGCTGAGCATGATCCGGAACACGCTCTGTTCGGCGGCCCCGACGGAATGTCGGTGATCACCCCGCTGGCCGACCTCGCCGCGCGACTGCTGCGCCCCGGTGGGTTGTTCGCCGTTGAGCACGACGACACCACACCGACGGCCACTGTCCAAACCGTTAGCGGTACTGGATTTTTCGACGAGGTAGTGTCCCGGCCCGACCTGACTGGGCGGCTCCGGTTCGTGACGGCGATCAGGAACGGTCAACCATGACAGAGGTTTTCGACTGCAGCGACGCTGACCAGCGTACGGCCGGGATCACGGCGGCGATCGACGCCGTGCGCGGTGGTCGACTGGTGGTGCTGCCGACCGACACGGTCTACGGCATCGGCGCCGACGCGTTCAACGCTGCCGGGGTGACTGCGCTGCTGGCAGCCAAACGACGCGGCCGCGACATGCCGGTGGGGGTGCTGGTCGGGTCGTGGAACTCCATCGACGGGCTGGCCCTGATCGTGCCCGACACCGCCCGTGAGCTGATCCGGGCCTTCTGGCCGGGTGCGCTCAGCCTGATCGTCACCCAGGCGCCGTCGCTGCAGTGGGATCTCGGCGAGGCCCGCGGCACCGTCATGGTGCGCATGCCGCTGCACCCGGTGGCCCTGGAGGTCCTCAAGGCGGTGGGCCCGATGGCGGTGTCCAGCGCCAACGTCTCCGGTGGGGCGCCCGCGGTCGAGGCCGGCGAAGCGCAAAGCCAACTGGGGGAGTCCGTCGACGTCTATCTCGACGCGGGCCCGGCCGAACAGGGCGCGGCGTCGACGATCGTGGATCTCACCGGTCCCGCGCCGCGTATCGTCCGGAGCGGACCGGTCTCGGCCGAACAGATCGGCGCCGTGCTGGGGCTGGATCCGGACTCCCTGACGGGAACACCGTGACCAGCCTGCTGGCGTTGGCCGACCGTGGTGCCGGCGTGCCGTTGCGGGAGCTGGCGCTGGTCGGACTGACCGCCGCGATCATCACCTACTTCACCACCGGACCCGTTCGCTGGATGGCCACCCGGATCGGTGCGGTCGCCTACCCGCGCGAACGCGATGTCCATGTGCAGCCGACACCGCGAATGGGTGGGCTGGCGATGTACGTCGGGATCGTCGCGGGGATCTTCCTGGCCTCGCAGCTGCCGGCGCTCACGCGCGGCTTCGTCTATTCCACCGGGATGCCGGCGGTGGTGCTGGCCGGCGGGGTCATCATGGGAATCGGTCTGCTCGACGACAAGTGGGGCCTGGACGCCCTGACAAAATTCGCCGGTCAGATCACTGCGGCCAGCGTGCTGGTCACCATGGGCGTGGCCTGGAGCGTGCTCTACATCCCGATCGGCGGCGTCGGCACCGTGGTGCTCGATCAGGTGTCGTCGATCCTGCTCACGCTGGCGTTGACGGTCTCGATCGTCAACGCCATGAACTTCGTCGACGGCCTCGACGGGCTGGCCGCCGGCCTGGGACTGATCACCGCGCTGGCGATCTGCATGTTCTCCGTCGGCGTGCTGCAGGACCACGGCGGCGACGTGCTGTTCTACCCGCCGGCGTTGATCTCGGTGGTCTTGGCCGGCGCTTGTCTCGGATTCCTGCCGCACAATTTCAGCCCCGCGAAGATCTTCATGGGTGACTCCGGCTCGATGCTGATCGGGCTGATGCTGGCCGCGGCGTCCACCACCGCGGCCGGGCCGATCTCGCAGACCGCCTACGGCGCGCGCGACGTCTTCGCGCTGCTGTCACCGTTTCTGCTGGTGGCGGCCGTGATGTGTGTGCCGGCCCTGGACGTGCTGCTGGCGATCATCCGTCGTACTCGGGCTGGGCTCAGTCCCTTCAGCCCGGACAAGATGCACCTGCACCACCGGTTACTGCAGATCGGCCATTCGGATCGCCGGGTGGTGCTGCTGATCTACTTGTGGACCGCGATCGTCGCGTTCGGGGCGGCCGGCACCATCTTCTTCGACCCGCGCTACACCGGGGCGGTGATGTTGGGTGCGATGCTCATCGCGATTGTCGTTACGCTCATCCCGTTGCTACGCCGGGGCGGCAGCCCCGAAGACGACCCCTACGACGCGCGGTAGTAGCACCGTCTAAGATGGTGTTGTAGGTGGTTCCACAGTGCGTTCGGGCATCCGATACGCTCGGCGGGCGACTTCACGACAGTGACGCAGGGCAGATTCAGATTGGGGTGAGGCGGTGACGACACCAGCGCAGGATGCGCCGTTGGTGTTGCCGTCGGTGGTGTTCCAGCCGATTCGGCTGTCACTGATCTGTGTCGCTCTGACCGCTGCCGCAATCGCCGCGGCTGCTCAGTTCGGCCGGCCGCTGTTCGGAGTGTTCTTCGGGCTGGGCCTGGCGCTCGGTCTGGGCAACGCCCTGCTGATTCGCCGATCGGCGCTGAAGATCACCGCCTCCGACCATCCGCTGAAGAAGAAGATGGCGCTGAACTCGGCGTCTCGTCTGCTGGTCATCAGCGCGATCGGCCTGGCTATCGCTTACCAGTTCCGTCCAGAGGGCCTCGGCGCGCTGTTCGGATTGGCCTTGTTCGAGGTAGTGCTGGTGCTGACCACCATGCTGCCAGTGGTAAAAAAGCTCCGCGCGCAAGCGTCAGAGTCGGGCGCTGAAGGGACGGAAAATGACTGAGTCGATCCTGGCTGAGGGAGCCATCGAGGTCGGCCACCACGAGACCGCGGTGTGGCCGCTGGTCGGTGAGGTCAACATCGACACCATCACCTCCACCGCGATCGCGGCGGTGATCGTGATCGCCCTGGCGCTGTTCCTGCGCGCCAAGGTCACCTCGAGCGGCGTCCCGGGCGGGGTGCAGCTGTTCTTCGAGGCGATCACCATTCAGATGCGCAACCAGATCGAGGGCGCCATCGGGATGAAGATCGCCCCGTTCGTGCTGCCGCTGGCGGTGACGATCTTCATCTTCATCCTGGTCTGTAACTGGCTGTCGGTGCTGCCGGTGCAGTACTCCGACGAGCACGGAATCCATGAGTTGATTTCCTCTGCCGCCGCCGACATCAACTTCGTGCTCGCGCTGGCCCTGCTGGTGTTCTGCGGTTACCACCTGGCCGGCTTCTGGCGCCGCGGCTTCATCGGCCACCCGCTGCGGGTGCTCAAGGGCCACGTCGCGATCCTGGCGCCGATCAACCTGGTCGAAGAGATCGCCAAGCCGGTCTCGCTGTCCCTGCGTCTGTTCGGCAACATCTTCGCCGGCGGCATCCTGGTCAGCCTGATCGCGCTGCTCGGGCCGGTCTTCATGGTCGCGCCGAACGCGATCTGGAAGACCTTCGACCTGTTCGTCGGACTGATCCAGGCGTTCATCTTCGCGCTGCTGACCATCCTGTACTTCAGCCAGGCCATGGAGCTCGAAGAAGACCACCACTAGTACCACCTGCACGACCACATCAGACCTGGTAGAGCACTACCAGCTAGCAAGGAGGAATGAAATGGCAGATCCCAATCTGATCGGACTTGGTGCCCTCATCGGCGGCGGTCTCATCATGGGCGGCGGTGCCATCGGCGCCGGTATCGGTGACGGTATCGCCGGTAACGCGCTGATCGCCGGTATCGCTCGTCAGCCCGAAGCTCAGGGTCGCCTGTTCACCCCGTTCTTCATCACGGTTGGTCTGGTCGAAGCGGCCTACTTCATCAACCTGGCCTTCATGGCGTTGTTCGTCTTCGCCACCCCGATCGCCGCACAGCAGTAACGCACAAAGATGGGTGACATGAGCGTTGCTGTCCTCGCTTTGAGCGAGGCGGCTGAGGAAGGCCCGAAGAAGAGCTTCCTCATTCCCGACGGCACCTTCTTCGTCGTGCTCGCGATCTTCCTGATCGTGCTCGGCGTGATCAGTACCTTCGTGGTGCCGCCGATCATGAAGGTGCTGCGGGAGCGCGAGAACATGGTCACCAAGACTCTCGCCGACAATCGGGAGTCCGCCGAGCAGTTCGCGGCGGCCGATGCCGACTACGAGAAGCAGATGGCGGCGGCGCGCCTTGAGGCCAGCACGGCACGGGACGAAGCTCGTGCCGAGGGTCGCAAGGTGATCGACGAGCAGCGGTCGGCGGCCGAGGCGGAGGTGGCCTCGACATTGCAGGCCGCCACCGACAAGCTCAAGCAAGAAGGCGATGCGGTGAGTGACCAGCTGCAGGCCCGGGTGGAGACACTGTCCGCCACCCTGGCCGGCCGGATCCTCGGCGTTGACGCCGAGGCACTTTCCGCGGCGAGTACGGGGCGGTAGCAACAGAGATGTCGATTTTCATCGGGCAGCTGGTCGGCTTTGCCATCATCGTGTGGCTGCTGGTCAAGTTCGTCGTGCCACCGGTACGCAAGCTGATGGCCGACCAGCAGGAGTCGGTGCGCAAGCAGCTGGAGGAGGCGGCAGCCGCCGCCGCTCGTCTGACCGAAGCCGGTCAGGCGCACTCCACGGCACTGGCAAACGCCACCGCCGAGGCGCAGCGGGTGACCGCGGAGGCCCGCTCGGACGCCGAGCGGATCGCCGAGCAACTGCGTAGCCAGGCCGGTGCCGACGCTGAGCGCGTGAAGGCCACCGGCGGGCAGCAGGTCGGTCTGATGCGGGCGCAACTCATCCGTGAGCTGCGGTCCGGCTTGGGTGCCGAAGCGGTGCAGCGGGCGGGCGAACTGGTTCGCGCGCACGTCGCCGATCCGCAGCGGCAGTCGGCCACGGTGGACCGGTTCCTCGACGAGCTCGACGCCATGGCGCCGAAGTCCGTTGAGGTCGAATCACCGATCCTGGTGCGGATGCGTTCGGCGAGCCGCCAGGCGTTGGCCGGCGTGCTGGACAAGTTCAGCGAAGTGGCCGGCGGCCTTGACCAGCAGGGCTTGGCCGCGCTGGCCGGTGACCTGACCGCGGTCGCCGAACTGCTGGAGCGCGAGAGCGTGATCACCCGGCATCTGACCGTGCCGACCGACGACGCCGCGCCGAAGGTGCGTCTGGTGCAGCGGCTGTTCGCCGACAAGATCGGTGCCGGCGCACTGACGCTGGTGACCGACGCCGCTTCGGCCCGGTGGTCCAATGGCGAGGACCTGGTCACCGCCGTCGAGCACGTCGCCCGGCAGGCACTGCTGCTGTCGGCAGAGAGTGCGGGCACCGTCGACGAGGTGGAGGACCAGCTGTTCCGGTTCTCCCGCGTGCTCGACGCCCAGCCCCGTCTGGACATCCTGCTCGGGGACACCGCGACCCCGGCCGCTGGCCGGGTCGGGTTGCTGAGCAATGTCATCGGCGGTGGCAGTGGTGCCAACCCGATCACGGTGGCGCTGCTCGAGCAGACCGTACGGCTGCTGCGTGGCCAGTCCGCACATCAGGCGATCACCGAGCTTGCTCAGATAGCAGTGGCACGTCGCGGCGAGCTGGTGGCGCACGTCGGTGCGGCCGCCGAGCTCAGCGATGCCCAGCGCACCCGGCTGAACACCGTCCTGAGCCGGATCTACAGCCACCCGGTCCGCGTGCAGGTCGGCGTCGACCCGGCACTGCTGGGCGGGCTGACGATCTCGGTCGGCGATGAGGTGATCGACGGCACGCTGTCGTCGCGTCTCGCCGCGGCCAAGACGCAATTGCCCGACTGATCAAGACCGACCAGGGCCTAACCGGCCTCAGAGCCCAAAACCCATTCGAAGGCAGGAAGACGAAAAGCCATGGCAGAGTTGACAATCTCCTCTGACGACATTCAGGGGGCGATCGAGGAGTACGTGAGCTCCTTCAGCGCCGACACCGCGCGCGAGGAGGTCGGCACCGTCATCGACGCCGGCGACGGCATCGCACACGTCGAGGGCCTTCCTTCGGTGATGACCCAGGAGCTCCTCGAGTTCCCCGGCGGGGTGCTGGGCGTGGCCCTGAACCTCGACGAGCACAACGTCGGTGCGGTCATCCTGGGCAACTTCGAGAACATCGAAGAGGGCCAGCAGGTCAAGCGCACCGGTGAGGTGCTCTCGGTGCCGGTCGGCGACGGCTTCCTCGGTCGCGTCGTCAACCCGCTGGGACAGCCCATCGACGCGCGGGGCGAGATCGAAGCCGAGACCCGCCGTCCGCTCGAGATGCAGGCCCCCTCGGTGGTTCAGCGTCAGAGCGTGTCCGAGCCGCTGCAGACCGGCATCAAGGCCGTCGACGCCATGACGCCGATCGGCCGCGGCCAGCGTCAGCTCGTCATCGGCGACCGCAAGACCGGCAAGACCGCACTCTGTGTGGACACCATCCTCAACCAGCGCAAGAACTGGGAGACCGGCGACCCGAACCAGCAGGTTCGCTGCGTCTACGTCGCGATCGGCCAGAAGGGCACCACCATCGCCAGCGTGCGTCGCGCGCTGGAAGAGGGCGGCGCCATGGACTACACCACGATCGTCGCCGCGCCCGCCTCGGACTCCGCCGGCTTCAAGTGGCTGGCCCCCTACACCGGCTCGGCGATCGCCCAGCACTGGATGTACTCGGGCAAGCACGTGCTGATCGTGTTCGACGACCTGACCAAGCAGGCCGAGGCCTACCGCGCCATCTCGCTGCTGCTGCGCCGCCCGCCGGGCCGCGAGGCCTACCCGGGCGACGTGTTCTACCTGCACTCGCGTCTGCTGGAGCGTTGCGCGAAGCTCTCCGATGAGCTGGGCGGTGGTTCGCTGACCGGTCTGCCGATCATCGAGACCAAGGCCAACGACATCTCGGCCTACATCCCGACCAACGTCATCTCGATCACCGACGGCCAGTGCTTCCTGGAGAGCGACCTGTTCAACCAGGGTGTTCGCCCGGCCATCAACGTCGGTGTGTCGGTGTCCCGCGTCGGTGGCGCCGCCCAGATCAAGGCGATGAAGGAGGTGGCCGGCTCGCTGCGTCTGGACCTGTCCCAGTATCGCGAGCTGGAGGCCTTCGCAGCTTTCGCCTCCGACCTGGACGCCACCAGCAAGGCGCAGCTGGAGCGTGGCGCACGCCTGGTGGAGCTGCTCAAGCAGCCCCAGTACGCACCGCTGCCCGTCGAGGAGCAGGTGGTCTCGATCTTCCTGGGTACCGAAGGCCACCTGGACTCGGTGCCGGTTGAGGACGTGGGCCGCTTCGAATCGGAGCTGCTGGACCACATCCGGGCCGCGGAGAACGACATCCTGACCGGGATCCGTGAGTCCAAGAAGCTGTCGGATGAGGCCAACGAGAAGCTGGTTGCCGTGATCAACCAGTTCAAGAAGGGCTTCGCCGCTTCGGACGGCAGCTCGGTGGTCCCCGACGAGCACGTCGACGCGCTCGACGAGGACAAGCTCGGCAAGGAAGCGGTGCAGGTCCACAAGGCCGCGCCGGCGAAGAAGAAGTAACGCCGCTATGGCAGCCACACTTCGCGAACTACGCGGGCGAATCCGCTCAGCCGGGTCGATCAAGAAGATCACCAAGGCCCAGGAGCTGATCGCCACCTCGCGTATCGGCCGGGCGCAGACTCGGCTGGAAACGGCACGGCCGTACGCCGACGAGATCACCCGGTTGCTCACCACTCTGGCCGCCGAGGCGGCCCTGGACCACCCGTTGCTGGTCGAGCGCAGCGAGCCCAAGCGGGCGGGTGTTCTGGTGGTGTCGTCCGACCGTGGTCTGTGTGGCGGCTACAACGCCAACGTCTTCCGCCGGGCAGAGGAACTGTTCTCTCTGCTGCGCTCGGAGGGCAAGGACCCGGTGCTCTACGTGGTCGGCCGCAAGGCACTGGCCTACTACTCGTTCCGGAACTGGGCGGTCACCGACTCCTGGACCGGATTCTCCGAGCAGCCGACGTACGAGAACGCCGCCACGATCGCCTCCACTCTGGTCGAGGCATTCCTGGCCGGCGTCGACGACGACGGCGACCACCCGGGCACCGACGGGGTCCTGGGCGTCGACGAACTGCACATCGTGTCGACCGACTTCCGCTCGATGCTGTCGCAGTCGGCCGAGGCGCGTCGGATCGCCCCGATGCTGGTGGAATACGTGGGTGAGGAGACCGGGCCGAAGACCCTGTACTCCTTCGAGCCGGACGCCACGACGCTGTTCGACTCGCTGCTGCCGCGGTATCTGACCACCCGCGTGTATGCCGCGCTGCTCGACTCGGCGGCCTCGGAGCTGGCTTCGCGCCAGCGCGCGATGAAGTCGGCGACCGACAACGCCGACGACTTGATCAAAGCGTTGACCCTTGAGGCCAACCGCGAGCGCCAGGCTCAGATCACCCAGGAAATCAGCGAAATCGTTGGCGGTGCGAATGCCCTCGCCGACGCCGCCCGGTAAGTCCCCAAGGAAGCGAAGAAGATAATGACTGTTACCGCTGACAAGACAACCGCCGGCCGCGTGGTGCGCGTAACCGGCCCCGTCGTCGACGTCGAGTTCCCCCGGGGCGCGGTGCCCGAGCTGTTCAACGCTCTGCACGCGGAGATCTCCTTCTCGGAGCTGGCCAAGACGCTGACCCTCGAGGTCGCCCAGCACTTGGGTGACAACCTGGTCCGCACCATTTCGATGCAGCCCACCGACGGCCTGGTGCGTGGCACCGCGGTCACCGACACCGGTGCCGCGATCTCGGTGCCGGTGGGGCACGAGGTCAAGGGCCACGTGTTCAACGCGCTGGGCCACTGCCTCGACAAGCCGGGTTACGGCGAGGACTTCGAGCACTGGGGCATCCACCGGAAGCCCCCGGCCTTCAACGAGCTGGAACCGCGCACCGAGATGCTCGAGACCGGTCTGAAGGTCGTGGACCTGCTCACCCCGTACGTGCGTGGCGGCAAGATCGCTCTGTTCGGTGGTGCCGGCGTGGGCAAGACCGTGCTGATCCAGGAGATGATCAACCGTATCGCCCGCAACTTCGGTGGCACCTCGGTGTTCGCCGGCGTGGGGGAGCGCACCCGTGAGGGCAACGACCTGTGGGTCGAGCTCGAGGACGCCAACGTGCTCAAGGACACCGCCTTGGTGTTCGGCCAGATGGACGAGCCGCCGGGCACGCGTATGCGGGTGGCCCTGTCGGCCCTGACCATGGCCGAGTGGTTCCGCGACGAGGCGGGCCAGGACGTGCTGCTGTTCATCGACAACATCTTCCGGTTCACCCAGGCCGGCTCCGAGGTTTCGACCCTGCTGGGCCGTATGCCTTCGGCCGTGGGTTACCAGCCCACGCTGGCCGACGAGATGGGTGAGCTGCAGGAGCGGATCACCTCGACCCGCGGTCGGTCCATCACCTCGATGCAGGCCGTGTACGTGCCCGCCGACGACTACACCGACCCGGCGCCGGCGACCACGTTCGCGCACCTGGACGCCACCACCGAGCTGTCCCGTGCGGTGTTCTCCAAGGGCATCTTCCCGGCCGTGGACCCGCTGGCCTCCAGCTCGACCATTCTGGACCCGGCCATCGTCGGTGAAGACCACTACCGTGTCGCCCAGGAGGTCATCCGGGTCCTGCAGCGTTACAAGGACCTGCAGGACATCATCGCCATCCTCGGTATCGACGAGCTCTCCGAAGAGGACAAGCAGCTGGTCGGCCGGGCACGGCGTATCGAGCGGTTCCTGAGCCAGAACATGATGGCTGCCGAGCAGTTCACCGGCCAGCCCGGCTCGACGGTGCCGCTGAAGGAGACCATCGAGGCCTTCGACCGCCTGACCAAGGGTGACTTCGACCACCTGCCCGAGCAGGCGTTCTTCCTGATCGGTGGCCTCGACGACCTGGCCAAGAAGGCCGAGAGCCTGGGCGCCAAGCTGTGACCCGGAATCCTGTGATGACGAAAGGCGGTGGGTAATGGCAGAGCTTGACGTCGACATCGTCGCGGTCGATCGCAAGGTGTGGTCGGGCAAGGCCACGTTCATCTTCACCCGGACCACCGTTGGTGAGATCGGCATCTTGCCGGGGCACATCCCGGTGGTCGCCGAGCTCGTCGATGACGCCATGGTGCGGGTGGACCGCGTCGAGGAGGGTGAGCTGCGGCTTGCCGTGCACGGCGGTTTCCTGTCGGTGACCGACGAGGGCGTCAGCATCCTGGCCGAGGCGGTCGACTTCGCCGCAGAGATCGACGAAGCGACCGCGCGGCACGAGGCCCAGTCCGGCGACCCGAAGATGGCCGCACAGGGACGGGCCAGGCTGCGCGCCCTGGGTGTGATCGACTAGTAGGTCTGAAGACGATGAGCACGCCCATGATCGGCATGGTCGTGCTTGTCGTTGTTCTCCTCAGCGCCGTTGTCGCGCTGAGCTATCGGCTGTGGAAGCTGCGCCAGGGCGGCACCGCGGCGATCATGCGGGACCTTCCGGCGGTCGGCGGCCATGGCTGGCGTCACGGCGTCGTCCGCTATCGGGGCGGTGAAGCCGCCTTCTACCGTCTTTCCAGCGTGCGGTTGTGGCCGGATCGTCGGCTGAGCCGACGTGGCGTGGACGTGGTGGCGCGCCGCGCGCCCCGGGGCGACGAATTCGACATCATGACTGACGAGATCGTGGTGCTGGAACTCTGCGACGTCAGTCAGGACCACCGCGCCGGCTTCGAGATAGCGCTGGACCGCGGCGCGCGGACCGCGTTCCTGTCCTGGCTGGAGGCACGCCCGTCGCCCCGGGCCCGGCGCCAGAGCTACTGAGCGATCCGACGCCGTTGGCGCGTACTACTTTTCGGGACCGTCGGTGCGTTCGCCGCCGGGCTTCCAGAGCACGTCGCCGTCGGCGTTGGCCACGCGGCACAGCACAAACATCAAGTCCGACAAGCGATTCAGGTACTTCGCCGGCAGCACCGACACCCCGTCCGGATAGGCGTCGAGGGCAGCCCAGGCCGAGCGCTCGGCCCGGCGCACCGCGGTTCGGGCCACGTGCAGCAATGCCGACAGTGGTGAGCCACCCGGCAGGATGAACGAGTTGAGCGGGGGCAGCTGTTCGTTGTATTCGTCACACCAGGCCTCTACCCGGTCGACGTAGTCGGCGGTGATCCGCAGCGGCGGGTACTTCGGATTCTCGGCGACCGGTGTGGCCAAGTCTGCGCCCGCGTCGAACAGGTCGTTCTGGATGTGCAGCAGCGTGGCGCTCACCGTCTCGGCGGGGTCGCCAAGCGCGATCGCGACACCGATCGCCGCGTTGGCCTCCTCGACATCGGCATAGGCCACCAGCCTCGGATCGGTCTTGGGCACGCGAGAGAAATCGCTGAGGCCTGTCGTCCCGTCGTCGCCGGTACGGGTGTAAACGCGAGTGATGTGCACCGCCATAGTCAAACCGTACCGGGGGAGGGAACCACTGCAATCCCCGGTTCGGCAGGAGCCCGGATTGGTCGGGATGGCGCTCGCGTCGTCACTACACTGACGCGAGTGGGTGAGCGTTTCGTGGTTACCGGCGGTAACCGATTGTCCGGTGAGGTCGCCGTCGGTGGCGCTAAGAACAGCGTCCTGAAGCTGATGGCGGCGGCCTTGTTGGCGGAGGGCACCAGCACCATCACCAACTGCCCGGACATTCTGGACGTGCCGTTGATGGCTGAGGTGCTGCGCGGCCTGGGTGCCAACGTCGAGCTCGACGGCACCACGGTGCGCATCACCTCGCCGGACGAACCCAAGTACGACGCGGACTTCGCCGCGGTGCGGCAGTTCCGGGCTTCGGTGTGTGTGCTCGGCCCCTTGGTGGGCCGCTGTCTGCAGGCGAAGGTCGCGCTACCGGGCGGCGACGCGATCGGGTCGCGCCCGCTCGACATGCACCAGGCCGGCCTACGTCAGCTGGGCGCCACCTGCAATATCGAGCATGGTTGCGTGGTCGCGCACGCCGAGAAGCTGCGCGGCGCCGAGATTCAGTTGGAGTTTCCGTCGGTCGGCGCCACCGAGAACATCTTGATGGCCGCGGTCCTGGCCGAGGGCGTCACGACCATCCACAACGCGGCGCGTGAACCCGACGTCGCTGATCTGTGCACGATGCTCAACCAGATGGGCGCGCAGATCGAAGGTGCGGGCTCCCCGACGTTGAAGATCACCGGGGTACCGCGTCTGCATCCCACCGAACATGAAGTGATCGGCGACCGGATCGTGGCCGCGACCTGGGCAATCGCCGCGGTGATGACCCGCGGCGACATCGCGGTCACGGGCGTGGACCCGGCGCACCTGCAGCTCGTACTGCACAAGTTGCACGATGCGGGGGCGACCGTCACCCAGTCCGACAACGGGTTCCGGGTGGTGCAATACGAGCGGCCCAAGGCCGTGAACGTGGCGACCTTGCCATTTCCCGGATTCCCGACGGACCTGCAGCCGATGGCGATCGGCCTCGCGGCGATCGCGGACGGTACGTCGATGATCACCGAGAACGTCTTCGAAGCCAGATTCCGGTTCGTCGAGGAGATGATCCGGTTGGGGGCCGATGCCCGCACCGACGGTCACCATGCGGTGGTGCGTGGGCTGCCGCAGCTCTCCAGTGCTCCGGTTTGGGCCTCCGACATCCGTGCCGGCGCCGGACTGGTCCTTGCGGGCCTGGTCGCAGATGGTGAGACCGAGGTCCACGACGTCTTTCACATCGATCGCGGCTACCCGTTGTTCGTGGAATATCTAGGCGATTTGGGCGCTGAGATAGAACGTGTAATATAGGTCGAGCCGGAGGGACGCGGACCGCGGAACTACCGACAGTCTGGAAGTCCTTCCGGAAGCCCCGAAAAACTCGGAGTTGACTCAGCTCCAAGTACGGAGTATAGTAGCGGGGTTGCCTGAAGCCAGGCGGCGTGTTGTTTGAGAACTCAATAGTGTGTTTGGTGGTTTTTGTTTGTTGTTGTTTTTGCCATGCCTTTGGCGCCCCGTGTTGGGGGTGTGGCATTTTTTTGATGTCAGTTTTTGACTGATGTTTTGGGATTGTTTCCAAATGGTTTTTGTTTGGAGAGTTTGATCCTGGCTCAGGACGAACGCTGGCGGCGTGCTTAACACATGCAAGTCGAACGGAAAGGCCCTTTCGGGGGTACTCGAGTGGCGAACGGGTGAGTAACACGTGGGTGATCTGCCCTGCACTTTGGGATAAGCCTGGGAAACTGGGTCTAATACCGAATAGGACCACGCGCTTCATGGTGTGTGGTGGAAAGCTTTTGCGGTGTGGGATGGGCCCGCGGCCTATCAGCTTGTTGGTGGGGTAATGGCCTACCAAGGCGACGACGGGTAGCCGGCCTGAGAGGGTGTCCGGCCACACTGGGACTGAGATACGGCCCAGACTCCTACGGGAGGCAGCAGTGGGGAATATTGCACAATGGGCGCAAGCCTGATGCAGCGACGCCGCGTGGGGGATGACGGCCTTCGGGTTGTAAACCTCTTTCAGTATCGGCGAAGCTCCGGGATTTTTCTTGGGGTGACGGTAGGTACAGAAGAAGCACCGGCCAACTACGTGCCAGCAGCCGCGGTAATACGTAGGGTGCGAGCGTTGTCCGGAATTACTGGGCGTAAAGAGCTCGTAGGTGGTTTGTCACGTTGTCCGTGAAAACTCACAGCTTAACTGTGGGCGTGCGGGCGATACGGGCAGACTGGAGTACTGTAGGGGAGACTGGAATTCCTGGTGTAGCGGTGGAATGCGCAGATATCAGGAGGAACACCGGTGGCGAAGGCGGGTCTCTGGGCAGTAACTGACGCTGAGGAGCGAAAGCGTGGGGAGCGAACAGGATTAGATACCCTGGTAGTCCACGCCGTAAACGGTGGGTACTAGGTGTGGGTTTCCTTCCTTTAGGGATCCGTGCCGTAGCTAACGCATTAAGTACCCCGCCTGGGGAGTACGGCCGCAAGGCTAAAACTCAAAGGAATTGACGGGGGCCCGCACAAGCGGCGGAGCATGTGGATTAATTCGATGCAACGCGAAGAACCTTACCTGGGTTTGACATGCACAGGACGCCGGTAGAGATATCGGTTCCCTTGTGGCCTGTGTGCAGGTGGTGCATGGCTGTCGTCAGCTCGTGTCGTGAGATGTTGGGTTAAGTCCCGCAACGAGCGCAACCCTTGTCTCATGTTGCCAGCACGTTATGGTGGGGACTCGTGAGAGACTGCCGGGGTCAACTCGGAGGAAGGTGGGGATGACGTCAAGTCATCATGCCCCTTATGTCCAGGGCTTCACACATGCTACAATGGCCGGTACAAAGGGCTGCGATCCCGTGAGGGTTAGCGAATCCTTTAAAGCCGGTCTCAGTTCGGATTGGGGTCTGCAACTCGACCCCATGAAGTCGGAGTCGCTAGTAATCGCAGATCAGCAACGCTGCGGTGAATACGTTCCCGGGCCTTGTACACACCGCCCGTCACGTCATGAAAGTCGGTAACACCCGAAGCCGGTGGCCTAACCCTTGTGGAGGGAGCCGTCGAAGGTGGGATCGGCGATTGGGACGAAGTCGTAACAAGGTAGCCGTACCGGAAGGTGCGGCTGGATCACCTCCTTTCTAAGGAGCACCATTTTCCCCCGTCCCCACACCATGTGGGAGTAGTGCGGTTGGGATATTTTTCGCCGGCGCCTGTAGTGGGTTGTCGGTGGTGCAGATTGTTTTTTCGAACAACAACTTCTTTGATCACCAACCGCCAGGGGCTTTGTGCTTCTGGTGGCCGGTTTTGGCTGGGCACACTGTTGGGTCCTGAGGCAACAGGCCGGTTTTCGCTCCCTTTTGTGGGGGTGGGCGTGTTGTCGCTCCATCTTGGTGGTGGGGTGTGGTGTTTGTTTTGTGGATAGTGGTTGCGAGCATCTAACAAGCGAGGCTTTGGTCTTGTTTGTTTTGCAATTTTTGTTTCTTGGTTTTTGTGATTTGTAAGTGTTTAAGGGCGCATGGTGGATGCCTTGGCATCGAGAGCCGATGAAGGACGTAGGAGGCTGCGATATGCCTCGGGGAGCTGCCAACCTAGCGTGGATCCGAGGATGTCCGAATGGGGAAACCCGGCACGAGTGATGTCGTGTCACCCTCCGGTGAATGTATAGCCGGTGGGGAGGTAACGCGGGGAAGTGAAACATCTCAGTACCCGTAGGAAGAGAAAACAAAATGTGATTCCGTGAGTAGTGGCGAGCGAAAGCGGAGGATGGCTAAACCGTATGCATGTGATACCGGGTAGGGATTGTGTGTGCGGGGTTGTGGGAGTGTCATGTCTGGGTCTACTCGCCTGGAGGACAGTGAAAAAGTGTTGTGGTTAGCGGAAGTGGCTTGGGATGGCCTGCCGTAGACGGTGAGAGCCCGGTACGTGAAAACCCGATACCTGTCTTGTGATGTTTCCCGAGTAGCAGCGGGCCCGTGGAATCTGCTGTGAATCTGCCGGGACCACCCGGTAAGCCTGAATACTACTCGATGACCGATAGCGGATTAGTACCGTGAGGGAATGGTGAAAAGTACCCCGGGAGGGGAGTGAAATAGTACCTGAAACCATGTGCCTACAATCCGTCAGAGCCCTCCTTTTGGTGGGGTGATGGCGTGCCTTTTGAAGAATGAGCCTGCGAGTCACCGGCACGTCGCGAGGTTAACCCGTGTGGGGTAGCCGCAGCGAAAGCGAGTCTGAATAGGGCGTATCCAATCCGTTGGGGTTGGTGTAGTGGCGTGTTGTGGACCCGAAGCGGAGTGATCTACCCATGGCCAGGGTGAAGCGCGGGTAAGACCGCGTGGAGGCCCGAACCCACTTAGGTTGAAGACTGAGGGGATGAGTTGTGGGTAGGGGTGAAAGGCCAATCAAACTCCGTGATAGCTGGTTCTCCCCGAAATGCATTTAGGTGCAGCGTTGCGTGTTTCTCACCGGAGGTAGAGCTACTGGATGGCCGATGGGCCCTACTAGGTTACTGACGTCAGCCAAACTCCGAATGCCGGTGAGTGTAAGCGTGGCAGTGAGACGGCGGGGGATAAGCTCCGTGCGTCGAGAGGGAAACAGCCCAGATCGCCGGCTAAGGCCCCAAAGCGTGTGCTAAGTGGAAAAGGATGTGCAGTCGCTTAGACAACCAGGAGGTTGGCTTAGAAGCAGCCACCCTTGAAAGAGTGCGTAATAGCTCACTGGTCAAGTGATTGTGCGCCGATAATGTAGCGGGGCTCAAGCACACCGCCGAAGCCGCGGCAATACGTAAGTATTGGGTAGGGGAGCGTCCTGCATCCGGTGAAGCCACAGAGTGATCTAGTGGTGGAGGGTGTGGGAGTGAGAATGCAGGCATGAGTAGCGATGAGGCAAGTGAGAACCTTGCCCGCCGAAAGACCAAGGGTTCCTGGGCCAGGCCAGTCCTCCCAGGGTGAGTCGGGACCTAAGGCGAGGCCGACAGGCGTAGTCGATGGACAACGGGTTGATATTCCCGTACCCGTGTGTGGGCGTCCCTGATGAATCCATTCTGCTAACCACCCAAATGGTGGTCGATTAATCCCTTCGGGGTGCGACGATGACCGGCTGCGTGGGACCCG
Source organism: Mycobacterium sp. SMC-14 (assembly GCF_046250075.1). Taxonomy (NCBI): domain Bacteria; kingdom Bacillati; phylum Actinomycetota; class Actinomycetes; order Mycobacteriales; family Mycobacteriaceae; genus Mycobacterium; species Mycobacterium sp. SMC-14. The sequence goes on from NZ_CP176429.1 coordinate 1,433,195, forward strand.
GGTGGGTAGTAGTCAAGCGATGGGGTGACGCAGGAAGGTAGCCGTACCAGTCAGTGGTAATACTGGGGCAAGCCCGTAGGAAGTCAGATAGGCAAATCCGTCTGGCATATATTCCGAGAGGTGATGCATAGCCGTTTGCGGCGAATTCGGTGATCCTATGCTGCCAAGAAAAGCCTCTAGCGAGCACATACACGGCCCGTACCCCAAACCAACACAGGTGGTCAGGTAGAGAATACCAAGGCGTACGAGTGAACTATGGTTAAGGAACTCGGCAAAATACCCCCGTAACTTCGGGAGAAGGGGGACCCTCATACCGTCATGGCCTTCGCGGCCGGCAGCGGGAGGGGGTCGCAGAAACCAGTGAGAAGCGACTGTTTACTAAAAACACAGGTCCGTGCGAAGTCGCAAGACGATGTATACGGACTGACGCCTGCCCGGTGCTGGAAGGTTAAGAGGACCGGTTAACCCTTCGGGGTGAAGCTGAGAATTTAAGCCCCAGTAAACGGCGGTGGTAACTATAACCATCCTAAGGTAGCGAAATTCCTTGTCGGGTAAGTTCCGACCTGCACGAATGGCGTAACGACTTCTCAACTGTCTCAACCATAGACTCGGCGAAATTGCATTACGAGTAAAGATGCTCGTTACGCGCGGCAGGACGAAAAGACCCCGGGACCTTCACTATAGCTTGGTATTGATGTTCGATGCGGTTTGTGTAGGATAGGTGGGAGACTGTGAAACTCGCACGCCAGTGTGGGTGGAGTCGTTGTTGAAATACCACTCTGATCGTATTGGACCTCTAACTTCGAACCATGAAGCTGGTTCAGGGACAGTGCCTGGTGGGTAGTTTAACTGGGGCGGTTGCCTCCTAAAATGTAACGGAGGCGCCCAAAGGTTCCCTCAACCTGGACGGCAATCAGGTGTTGAGTGTAAGTGCACAAGGGAGCTTGACTGTAAGACTGACACGTCAAACAGGGACGAAAGTCGGGACTAGTGATCCGGCACCCCCGAGTGGAAGGGGTGTCGCTCAACGGATAAAAGGTACCCCGGGGATAACAGGCTGATCTTCCCCAAGAGTCCATATCGACGGGATGGTTTGGCACCTCGATGTCGGCTCGTCGCATCCTGGGGCTGGAGCAGGTCCCAAGGGTTGGGCTGTTCGCCCATTAAAGCGGCACGCGAGCTGGGTTTAGAACGTCGTGAGACAGTTCGGTCTCTATCCGCCGCGCGCGTCAGAATCTTGAGGAAACCTGTCCCTAGTACGAGAGGACCGGGACGGACGAACCTCTGGTATACCAGTTGTTCCACCAGGAGCACGGCTGGATGGCTACGTTCGGACAGGATAACCGCTGAAAGCATCTAAGCGGGAAACCTACTCCAAGACCAGGATTCTCACCCTTTTAGAGGGATAAGGCCCCCCGCAGACCACGGGATCGATAGACCAGACCTAGAAGCACCGCAAGGTGTGCAGGGAACTGGCACTAACCGGCCGAAAACTTACAACACAAAGAAACAAATCATGTGTTGCCCGCAACCACACCACAAAATACTTAAAGACCCACACCCCACCACCAAACACAAACGTGGTGACACCGGTGGAACCCCCAACACAAGGGGACAGGTCCACCCCCCGCAAGGAAAAAGAAAATAGAGTTACGGCGGAAATAGCGACAGGGAAACGCCCGGTCCCATCCCGAACCCGGAAGCTAAGCCTGTCAGCGCCGATGATACTGCCCACACGGGTGGAAAAGTAGGACACCGCCGAACACAACATTAAGACCTGTGCCCCCCAAGAAATTGGGGGGCACAGGCATTTGTGCACCAGGTTGGCCGACGTCGTCGGCTGCGCATCGAGTTCATCTGCCGGCGCTGACACGTGTCAAGAGTTGCCGCGGAATCTATTGCGTGGGTCACTCCTGAGGGTTACCGTTAAGGTTCAATTAAGGATCTTTATAGGGAGGAACCGCGTGCGAGTTAACGCTTGCTTACCGCTTGTTGCCACTGTTGCTGCTGCCAGTGTCTTCGCGGGTGCCCCTGTTGTCGCACCCGTGGCGTATGCCCAGTCGCCGGCGTTTGTCCTGACCGGCAACGGTACGTCGCTCGGGGGCGGAGATGCGCTCATCATGGGTGGTACGGGTATTCCGCAGCCACCGCAGACCTATCTGGATGCCGTCAACGAACTCTTCTTGGCGCCACATGGATTCACCGGCAACCTGGTATCGCAGTGGGGGCCGGAGAACGTCAGTGAGACTTCGAGTGCGGTCGGTCTGCGGGCGCTGGAGAACGCGATCGCTGAGCGGCTTAACGCCGGCACGGTGGATGCCAACAACCCGATCGTGGTGTTCGGCTACTCCCAGAGTGGGGGGATTGCGGCCAATCTGGTGAATTGGTTGGAAGAGAACGACGTGTCCAGTGACCTCGTCCGGTTCGTGACGATCGGTTCCATGGGCGCCGCCCGGGTCGATCTCGACGGCTACTACACCGATGCCTACAACTACGAATACGACCCGGTCGGGGTCAAGCCGATTTACGACAATCCACTGTCGCAGCTCAACTCCGCGCTCGGTTTCATCTATGGGCACTCGGTGTATTTGAGTGCGACCCCGGAGCAGATTGCGAACGCCATCGAACTGCCGGTCGCCGATCCTGACTCGCTGACCACTTTCCACATGATCCCGTCCGAGATCCTGCCGCTGCTGGCACCGCTGCAGTTACTCCCGATCATCGGAATGCCGCTCTACGAACTGCTGGAGCCCGTCACCCGGATCCTGGTGAACCTCGGCTACGGCAGCATCGACCACGGCTGGCCGCCGGGAGACGTCGACGAGTGGCCTGCTGGTGGTGGCCTCTTCCCGCCCAACATCGACTTCGGTGACCTGCTCACCGCGCTGGGCAAGGCAACGCTTGACGGGATCAGCAATTCCATCTCCAGCTGGTTCGACCTGGACACCTACACGCTCTACTCCCTTCAGGACCACCCGTCGTTGGCCGGAATCGTCAACGAGGGGTACCTCGCGGGCTACCTCGATTCGCCGCATCCGTCGCTGGAGGAGGCGCTGACCGGCCTGTCCAATTTCTTGGCGGCGTTCACGAACCAAGATGTGTTCCCGATGCCCGACCCGATCGACATCATCGGCTAGGAAGCTGTTACCCGAGATTCGGGGCCGGAACCACCCGTGTGGGGTTCCGGCCCCGGCTCGTTTCACGGTCAGTCAAAGAGCGTGGCGTGGCTGTGCTGCTGCTCGAGGCCCAGCAGTGCGCGCTTGCGGTCGATGCCGCCGCCGTAGCCGGTGAGGCTGCCGTTGCTTCCGATGACGCGGTGGCACGGGACGATGATCGAGATCGGGTTGCGGCCGTTGGCGAGCCCGACGGCGCGCGAGGCGGTCGGCGACCCGATCTGGCTGGCCAGCTGTCCGTAGGAGCGGGTCTGGCCGTACGGGATCGTCAGTAGGGCCGTCCACACCCGGCGTTGAAAGTCGGTGCCGGCCATCTCATAGGCCAGGTCGAATTCGGTGAGGTCGCCGGCGAAGTAGGCCGCGAGTTGCTCCACCACATCCGGAAACGCGGTGTCATCGCGAATCCAGCCGGTCCGGCTGGGGGCGTGCGAATGATCCAGCATCAAGAGATGACTGAGCTTGCCGCCGTTGCCCGCCAGGGTCAGCGGACCGATCGGGCTGTCGATGATGCGCTGAGTGGTCATGCGATCTCCTTCGAGGCCGGGGGCCAGTCGTTCACGGCGTGATCGAGGCTGGCCCACAGATGCTGGGTGGCGTAGGAGCGCCACGGCCGCCAGCGTGTACTGCGCTGGATCAGGGCTTGCGGGGTGTCAGGCAGGCCGTACCGGCGGGCGGCCACCTGTACACCGAGGTCGGTGACGGGAAACGCGTCGGGGTCGCCCAAGCCGCGCATGGCGATGACCTCGGCGGTCCAGGCTCCGATTCCCGGCAGCGCCATCAGGTCGTGGCGCGCCTGTTCCCAGTCGCAGCCCGCACTCAGACCGAGGGTGCCGTCGGCCAATCCCGCGACCAGGGTGAGCAGCGTTCGCCGGCGGGCTAGGGGAAGGGCGAGCTGATCGGGATCGATGTCGGCGAGGCGTTCCACCGAGGGAAAGACATGCGTGAGCCCGCCGTCTGGATCGTCGAGTCGTTGTCCGTGGGCAAGCACCAATCGGTGTGCGTGAGTGCGTGCCGCCTTGGTCGACACCTGCTGGCTGAGCACCACCCGTACCGCGAGCTCGGCTTCGTCGACGGTACGCGGAATGCGCTGTCCCGGCGCCTTGGCCACTAGCGGCGCCAGATCGGGATCGGCCGTGAGGGCTTCGACGACGGCTTCGGGATCAGCATCGAGGTCCAGCAGCCGTCGACAGCGGGTGATCGCGGCCGTGAGATCGCGGAAGTCGTCGAGCACGAGTCGGCAGCTGACGTGGTCGGGCGCCGGGCGCAGGCTGACGATGCCGTTGCCGTGCGGCAGCCGCAGGGTGCGCCGGTAGGCGCCGTCGCGTACCTCCTCGCAACCGGGTACCGCACAAGCCGCCAGGTGCCCGAATACGCCCTCGAATGCGAACGGGGTGCGCACCGGCAGGCGCAGCGACAGGGCGCCCGGACCGCGATCGGAGGGGGCTCGTGACCGCGCGGCGGCATTGCTGCGCAACACCGTCGGCGTCGTGGCGCACACGGCACGGATCGTGTCGTTGAACTGCCGGATACTGGCGAAGCCGGCGGCGAATGCGACGTCACTCAGAGGCAGGTCGGTGGTCTCGATCAGGACGCGGGCGGTCTGCGTGCGCTGTGCGCGGGCCAGTGCCAGGGGGCCGGCCCCGACCTCGGCCTGGAGCAATCGCTGCAGCTGGCGGGCCGAGTAGCCGAGGTGTCCGGCAAGCCCGCTCACTCCCTCCCGATCGACCGTGCCGTCGGCGATCAGGCGCATGGCCCGCCCCACGACGTCGCCGCGGACGTTCCATTCCGGAGAACCCGCCGCGGCGTCTGGGCGGCAACGCTTACAGGCGCGGAAACCGGCTCGCTGCGCTGCGGCGGCGGTGGGGTAGAACTCCACATTCAGCGGCAGCGGCGTGCGTGCCGGGCAACTGGGCCGGCAATAGATCCCCGTCGTGAGCACCGCGGTGATGAACCAGCCGTCGAATCGGGCGTCCTTGGACTTCACGGCGCGATAGCAGCGGTCGAAGTCGTCATGCACATTTCCACGATGACACGCGGCGGCCGACGACACTAGCGGGAAAGCGACACGACAGTGCCGGGCCGTTAACGAGGCTGCGGGCTAGCATCGGTGCGTGGCGGCACTGGTACAGCGGTATTTGGACGGGATTCTTGCCGAGCATGCCGGGGCGAATCAGGGGGCCCTGGCGAGCTACATTCCGGAATTGGCCGAAGTCGATCCCACGGGGTTCGGCCTGGCATTGTCCTCGTCCGACGGCTACGTCTACGAATCCGGCGACGCCGACGTGCAATTCACCATGCAGTCCATCTCCAAGCCGTTCACCTACGCGCTCGCCCTCGATCAGCTGGGCCAAGCGGACGTCGACGCGCGGATCGGCGTGGAACCCTCCGGTGAGGGCTTCAACAAGATCAGCGTCGATCAGGTCACCAATGTCCCGAAGAACCCCATGATCAATGCCGGCGCCATCGTGGCTTGCTCCTTGATTCCCGGGAAGACCGTCGAGGACCGGTTCGGTCTTGTTCGGGAGTTCTTCAGCGCCTGCGCCGGACGCAGCCTGGACTTCGACGAGGCCGTGTACCAGTCCGAGCGGGCGAGCGGCAGCCGCAACCGCGGGATCGCTTATCTGCTGGACAGTTTCGGCGCGCTGGGTGCCGACCCCGACGATGCCCTGGACCTCTATATCCGCCAGTGTTCGCTGAAGGTCACCAGCACCGATCTGGCCCGGATGGCGGCGACGCTGGCGCGCGGCGGCCTCAACCCACTGACCGGGCGGCAGGTGACCGATGCCGCGGTGGTGCGCCGCACGCTGTCGGTCATGGTGACCTGCGGTATGTACGACGCCGCCGGCGCGTGGGTCAGTGCGGTCGGGATGCCGGCCAAGAGCGGTGTGGCCGGTGGCATCGTGGCGGTGCTGCCCGGACAGCTCGGAATCGGCGTCTATTCGCCGCGGATCGACGCCAAGGGCAACAGCGTGCGTGGGATGCTGGTGTGCCGCAGCCTTTCCCATCAGCTCGGCCTGCACTTCCTGACGGTGAGCAGTGAGGCTCATGCGGCGATTCGTGGGGTGTACACGCCACGGCCTGGCGTTCGGGTCTACGAGGTGCACGGCGACCTGCTGTTCGCCGGGGCCGAACAGGTGGCCCGCACGGCAACCCGTGAATGTGTCGAATTCGACACCGCGATCCTCGACGTCTCGCGGCTGCACACGATCAGCGAGCCGGCACGCGGCCTGCTTGCGGGGCTCTCCGAGGAGTTGCGGGCACTGGACAAGCAGGGTCTGCTCGTCGATCCCAACGGATCGGTGACGCCCGACCCGGCGGCCTATGCCGGGCTGGTGTTCGCCACGGTCGAGGATGCGCTGGCGGCCACCGAGACGTGGGCGGGGGAGTAGTTTGCGTTACAGCGGGCTGGCCAACACCGTGGGCATTTCGTAGCCGCGCAACACGATCGAATCGCCCACCACCCAATGGGCCTGCTCGCTGATGCTGGCCGCGTACATGGTTTTGGCCGTCGTCAACACTGGCAGCGGTTGGGTCTTTGCCAATTCGCACAGCCGGGCGGCCTCGTTGACCGGCTCTCCGATCACGGTGTACTCGAAACGTTCTTTGGCGCCGACGTTTCCGGCCACGACCTGACCGGCCGCCACACCGATGCCCGCCCGGATCTCCGGCACCTCGGCGGCCAGGCGGTACAGGATGCCCCGGGCCGCGGCCAACGCGTTGTCCTCGGGCTGGTCGAGGTGGTTCGGGGCGCCGAAGATCGCCAGGGTGGCGTCGCCCTCGAACTTGTTGATCAGTCCCTGATGGCGGTCGACTTCGTCGACGACGACGGCGAAGAACCGGTTCAGCAGGGTGACGACCTCGGTAGCCGGCTTGGCGGTCACGATCTGCGTCGAGCCGACGATATCGACGAAAATGACTGCGACATGGCGCTCTTCGCCGCCGAGTTGAATCTGATCGCGTTCCGCGGCGGCGGCCACCTCACGCCCGACGTGGCGGCCGAACAGGTCGCGTACGCGTTCCCGCTCGCGCAGCCCGTGCACCATCGCGTTGAAACCGCTCTGCAGCTCACCGAGTTCGGTTCCGTCGAACACCACCAGGTCGCCTTGCAGATTGCCCTGTTCGACGCGCCGCAGAGCCGCGCGCACCACGCGCACCGGCGTTGCGGTGAGCCAGGACAGGATCAGCATCAGCAGGAACCCGAAAACCAGCGTCGTCACCGAGGCGATCAACACGGCGATGCCGAACTGCGTCAACGTCAGGTTCTTCAGCAGCACCGCAAACAAGGCCGTCAGGCCGATCCCCAAAATGGGGACGCCCGAGGTGAGCAGCCAGACCATCATGGTCCGGCCCATGATGCCCGACAGGATTCGCCGCGGCGGGGGGCCGGCGGCCAGCGCCTGTGCGGCCACCGGCCGCAACGCGAACTCGGTGAACAGATAGCAGGCGGTAGCCACGAGAATGCCGCACACGCTCATCGTGAAGCCGATGATCGGGATGAAGATCTTGTCGTGTATGCCGTAGAGCACGGTGAACAACACCGTGGCGACGCCCCACAGGGCCAGCACCACCTGCGCAACTCGCCACGGGGTGAGGAAGGCGTTGCGTTCGTCGTCGCGCGTCGGCGGCTGTTCCTTGATGGCCCAACGCAATTTCTTGATGGTGCGCCGGGTGATTCCATAGGTGCCGGCGACCACCGCGATCACCACGTAGGCCGGCACCAGCCCGAAGGTCAGCCACATTGGGGCGTCGGTGAACACATTGGGCACCGGAAAGGCCACCGTCACCAGCAGGACATCCACGGCGACACCGAGCAGGTTCGTCCCCACCATGACGATGGTCAAGATGAACTGAATACGGATCCGGCGCAGGTATTGGCTTTCCGACACCTGGCCTAACAGCCAGGAGCCGTATTCGGGTGTCTCGGGCAGCCGACCGCTCTGACGCGTGAGCATCTCCAGCGCGCGGCCCAGGCGTTGCGCGGTCGTCTTTGTCGGCTTCATCGTGGCGTAAGAATAATTGCTCGGCGCGGGCCTTTAAGGTGGATCGGATGCGACTCGTAATCGCCCAGTGCACCGTCGACTATGTCGGCCGGCTCACCGCGCACCTACCCTCTGCCCGGCGACTGCTGCTCTTGAAGGCCGACGGTTCGGTCAGCGTGCACGCCGACGACCGTGCCTATAAGCCGCTGAACTGGATGAGTCCGCCCTGCCGCCTCACCGAGGAGACCGGCGGTGAGTTGCCGGTCTGGGTGGTGGCGAACAACAAGACCGGCGACCAGCTGCGGATCACCATCGAGGAGATCGAGCACGACTCCAGCCACGAGCTGGGTGTCGACCCCGGCCTGGTGAAAGACGGCGTCGAGGCACAACTGCAGGCGCTGCTCGCCGAGCATGTCGAGCTGCTCGGCGAGGGCTACTCCCTGGTGCGCCGCGAATACATGACCGCGATCGGTCCGGTTGACCTGTTGTGTCGCGACGAAAACGGGCGCGCGGTCGCGGTGGAGATCAAGCGGCGCGGCGAGATCGATGGTGTGGAACAGCTCACCCGATACCTGGAGCTGCTCAACCGCGACAGTCTGCTCGCGCCGGTCAGCGGCGTGTTCGCCGCTCAGCAGATCAAGCCGCAGGCCCGCACGCTGGCCACCGACCGCGGTATTCGTTGCCTGACACTGGATTATGACGCGATGCGCGGCATGGACAGCGACGAATTCCGGCTGTTCTGATCGCTTGCCGGAATAGCAGCGCTCCGTCGTGCGTTGCAGGACCGCATGGCACTCGATGATCTTTTCCAGCCGCTGACGATCCGCTCGCTGACCGTTCCCAATCGGTTCGCTATGGCGCCGATGACCCGTCAGGCTTCGCCGGGCGGTATTCCGGGTAGCGATGTGGCCGAGTACTACCGCCGCCGTGCCGCGGGCGGTGTGGGGCTGATCATCACCGAGGGCATCCGGTTGCCCGACCCGGCTGCGGGATTCCCGGTCAGCGTGCCGACGCTCGCCGGCGACCAGGTGCTCGCCGGATGGCGCCGTGTCGTCGACAGTGTCCACGCCGAGGGTGCAACGATCGCCGCGCAGTTGTGGCACCAGGGGATTGAGCGCCGCGATGACGACGGCGTGGAACCCGTCGGCCCGTCGGGTATCGACGGGCACGGGGAACCGCGGGGCCGCGCACTGCGAACCGAGGAACTCGCCGAAACCGCACAGCTGTACGCCACCAGTGCCGCCACCGCACGAGACCTCGGCTTCGACGCGGTGGAGATTCATGGTGCCCACGGCTACCTGCTCGATGAATTCTTCTGGGAGCGCACGAATCGACGTACTGACGGCTACGGCGGATCGCTGGCCGCTCGCACACGTTTCCCGGCCGAGGTGGTTGCCGCGGTGCGCGCTGCGGTCGGCCCGGACTATCCGATCATCTTCCGCTTCTCGCAGTGGAAGGGCACCGACTACGCGGCATCGATCGCCGAGGACCCGACCCAGTTGCAGGAACTGCTCACGCCGCTGGTCGAGGCCGGCGTGGATGCCCTGCACCCGTCGACGCGCAGGCACTATGCCCCCGGGTTCCCCGATCATGACGGTGAGTTGAGCCTCGCTGGGTGGACCAAGAAGGTGACCGGGGTGCCGGTCATCGCGGTCGGGTCGGTCGGGCTGGAGACACAGTTCCGCAGCGAGAAGCGTGGTGAGGTGATTGCGCCCGCACCGGTCGACCGGCTGGTCGAACAGTTCGACGCCGGGGAGTTCGACGCGGTGGCCATCGGGCGCGCGCTGCTCGCCGACCCGGCATGGGTGAATCGGCTACGTGACGGCCAGCTGGACGGGTTCGGCGGCTACGACGCGGCGGCCGCGCTGTCCAAACTGGCCTGATGGGGGGTCACTAGGCTGATCGGCATGGCTCGTCGCCGCAGTCCGTCGCGTCGGCAACAGCCGCTACGGCCGCTGCCGCTGCAACGGCGCGTGGAGACCGGCCCCGACGGCTACGAATACGTCGTCTTGCCCATTGCCGGCCCGCGGGCCGTGAAGGTCTACCGGTGTCCGGGGTGCGATCACGAAATCCGTTGCGGCATAGCGCACGTGGTGACCTGGCTCGCTGACTCGGGTGATTCTGCGGTCGAAGACCGACGGCATTGGCATACCCCGTGTTGGGTCAACCGCAACAACCGGGGCCCGACCCGCAAGTGGTCCTAGTAGCCCCGACCCATAAAGCTCAGTGCGCTTCCGCGTTCGCGGCGGGCTCGACCAGCTCGACCAGCACCCCGCCGGCGTCCTTGGGGTGGATGAAGTTGATCCGCGAGTTCGATGTGCCGCGTCGCGCTACCTCGTAGAGCAGCCGGACGCCCTGCTCACGCAGCCGCTCGGAGAGCGCGTCGATGTCGCTGGTCCGGTAGGCCAACTGCTGCAGGCCGGGGCCGCGCTTGTCCAGGAATTTCGCGATCGTCGACGACTCGTCGATCGGGGCCATCAGCTGAATCTGGGCGCTGCCGACCGGGGCGCCGCGCACCGCAAGCATCGCCTCGACGATGCCCTGCTCCTCGTTGACCTCTTCGTGCAGCACGATCATCCCGAGTTTGTCGTGGTACCACTTCTTGGCCACTTCCAGGTCCGGGACCGCGACACCGACGTGGTCGATCGCCGTCACCAAGGCCGAGGCCAGGGCGGGGCGTGCCTCACAGGGGTCAGCGACGGATTCGGTCGTCATAACGTAACGGTAACCTGAGCGGAAACATCGTGCTGCGCCGACCGGAAGATCGGCCCCTCATACCCGCCCGGGAGGTAGTCATGACGACATCGGTGATCGTTGCTGGGGCTCGGACCCCGATCGGCCGGCTGATGGGTTCGCTGAAGGATTTCTCCGGCAGCGACCTGGGGGCCGTCGCCATCGCGGGGGCGCTGGAGAAGGCGCAGGTACCGGCGTCGCTGGTGCAGTACGTGATCATGGGCCAGGTGCTCACCGCGGGAGCCGGCCAGATGCCGGCCCGGCAGGCGGCGGTGGGCGCGGGCATCGGCTGGGACGTGCCGACGCTGACCATAAACAAGATGTGCCTGTCGGGAATCAACGCCATCGCCATGGCTGACCAGCTGATTCGCGCCGGCGAATTCGACGTGGTGGTGGCTGGCGGGCAGGAGTCCATGAGCAAGGCTCCGCACCTGCTGCTGGACAGCCGGTCGGGCTACAAGTACGGCGACGTGACGGTACGCGACCATCTGGCCTACGACGGTCTGCACGACGTCTTCACCGACCAGCCGATGGGTGCCCTCACCGAGCAGCGCAACGACGAGGACAAGTTCACCCGCGCAGAGCAGGACGAGTTCGCGGCCGAATCGCACCGCAAGGCCGCCGCGGCGTGGAAGGACGGCGTTTTCGCCGACGAGGTGGTGCCGGTCAAGATCCCGCAGCGTAAGGGGGATCCGCTGGAGTTCACCGAGGACGAGGGCATCCGGGCCAACACCACCGCGGATTCGCTGGGTGGTCTCAAGCCAGCGTTCCGTAAGGACGGCACCATCACCGCCGGCTCGTCGTCGCAGATCTCCGACGGTGCCGCCGCCGTGGTGGTGATGAGCAAGGCCAAGGCGCAGGAACTGGGTCTGGACTGGCTGTGCGAGATCGGGGCGCACGGCGTCGTGGCCGGGCCGGATTCGACCCTGCAATCCCAGCCGGCCAACGCGATCAAGAAGGCCATCGCCCGCGAGGGCATCACGGTCGACCAACTCGACGTGCTGGAGATCAACGAGGCGTTCGCCGCGGTCTCGCTGGCCTCGACCCGGGAACTCGGCGTGAACCCCGACGTCGTCAACGTGCACGGTGGCGCGATCGCCGTGGGCCACCCGATCGGGATGTCCGGGGCACGCATCACGCTGCACGCCGCTCTCGAGCTCAAGCGACGTGGTTCGGGCTACGCGGTGGCCGCGCTCTGCGGTGCCGGTGGCCAGGGCGACGCACTGATCCTGCGCGCGGGGTAGCGCGTCCCTACGGTTGCGTAGGTTGCTGGCCCGCTCGTTTCCGCGCCGCGCCACCCCAGTGTGATCTTGGTCATAGCGGGGCGGTGGGGCGGGAAAACGGCCGTCGGCGGCGCCGGGAGGACGGCGTGACAGACTTGACTGCGTGACGCGTCCTCGACCCCCCATCGGCCCGGCCTTGGCCGGAGCAGTGGACCTGTCCGGCCTCAAGAAGCCGGCACAATCCGGCGGTGCCGCCGGTAACGCCCCGGCCCCGCCGGGCGCCACCGAGATCACCGAGGCCAACTTCGAAGACGAGGTGCTGGTCCGGTCCAACCAGGTGCCCGTGGTGGTGCTGCTGTGGTCGCCGCGCAGTGAGGCCTGCATCCAGCTGGCCGATTCCCTCGCCGCACTGGCCCAGGAGGACAACGCCGAGGGTGCGCCCAAGTGGTCGCTGGCGACCGTCAATGTCGACGTCGCCCCGCGGGTGGCGCAGGTGTTCGGCGTGGATGCGGTTCCGACTGTGATCGCGCTGGCCGCCGGCCAACCGATCACCAGCTTTCAGGGGCCCCAGCCGCCCGACCAGCTGCGGCGCTGGGTGGACTCGCTGGTGTCGGCCACCGCAGGCAAGCTTGCCGGCGGCGGCGACGCTGAGGAGCCCGAGCAGGTGGACCCAGTATTGGCGCAAGCCCGCGATCAACTCGACGCCGGTGACTTTCCCGCGGCGCGCGCCTCTTATCAGGCGTTGCTGGAGACCGACCCCAACCACGTCGAAGCCAAGGGGGCGCTGCGTCAGCTCACCTTCCTGGAACGCGCTACCGGTCGGCAACCCGATGCGCCGGCGCAGGCCGACGCCGATCCGGGCAACGTCGAGGCGGCCTTCGCCGCGGCCGACGTGCAGATCCTCAACCAGGACGTGACCGCGGCCTTCGACCGGCTGATCGCATTGGTGCGACGGACCGTCGGTGACGAGCGGACCGCGGTGCGGAGCCGGCTGGTGGAGCTGTTCGAGCTGTTCGACCCCGCCGACCCGGAGGTCGTCGCCGGCCGGCGCAGCCTGGCCAACGCGCTGTACTGACCCAGCGGGCCCCGCTATTCGGGCGCCAGCCACACGGCCGATAGGGCCGGTAGCACCAGCACCGCGGAGGCCGGACGGCCATGCCACGGATCTTCGGTGGCCAAGACTCCGCCCAGATTGCCCGCGCCAAAACCGCGGTAGCCGACCGCATCGGTGTTGAGCACCTCACGCCAGCGGCCGGCCCGGGGCAACCCCAGGTGGTAATCGGCGTGGGTGACGCCGGCGAAATTGAACACACAGGCCAGCACTGACCCGTCGGTGCCGTAGCGCAGGAAGCTCAGCACGTTGTTGGCCGAGTCGTTGGCATCGATCCAGGAGTAGCCCCGCGGGTCGGCGTCCTGGGTCCACAAGGCGGGCAGCGCGCGGTAGTGGGCGTTGAGGTCGCTGACCAGGCGCAGGATGCCGGGGGAGTAGCCGTCGGGCTCACTCTCGGGGTCGAGCTGGAACCAGTCGACGCCGCGTTCGTTGCACCACTCGGCGCGCTGGCCGAATTCCTGGCCCATGAACAGCAATTGCTTGCCGGGATGCGCCCACTGGTAGGCCAGCAGGGCGCGCAGGCCGGCAGCCTTGTGGTGGTCATCGCCGGGCATCCTGGACCACAGGGTGCCCTTGCCGTGCACCACCTCGTCATGGCTGACCGGCAGCACGTAGTTCTCGCTGAACGCGTACAGCATCGAGAACGTCATGTTGTGGTGGTGGTAGCTGCGGTGGACAGGATCGTGGCCGAGGTAGGCCAGGGTGTCATGCATCCAGCCCATGTTCCATTTCATCGAAAATCCCAGTCCGCCAAGGCTGGTGTCCCGAGTCACTCCCGGCCACGAGGTGGACTCCTCGGCGATGGTCACGATGCCGGGCGCGATCCGGTGGGTGGTCGCGTTCAACTCCTGCAGGAACTGCGCCGCCTCCAGGTTCTCGCGACCGCCGTGGATGTTGGGGGTCCACCCGCCGTGCGGGCGCGAATAGTCCAGGTAGAGCATCGATGCGACGGCGTCCACCCGCAGCCCGTCCACGTGAAACTCGGTCAGCCAATACAGCGCGTTGGCGACCAGGAAGTTGCGGACCTCCGGGCGGCCGAAGTCGAAGACGTAGGTGCCCCAGTCGAGTTGCTCACCGCGGCGCGGATCGGAGTGCTCGTAGAGCGGAGTCCCGTCGAATCGGCCCAGTGCCCAGTCGTCCTTGGGGAAGTGCGCCGGCACCCAGTCCACGATGACGCCGATACCGGCACCGTGCAGCGCGTCGACCAGCGCCCGGAAGTCGTCGGGGGTGCCGAACCGCGCAGTCGGCGCGTAGTACGACGTCACCTGATATCCCCACGACCCGCCGAACGGATGCTCCGCTATCGGCAGCAGCTCGACATGGGTGAAGCCCTGCTGGACAACATATTCGGTCAGTTCGACCGCCAGCTGGCGGTAGGTGAGCCCCGGACGCCACGAGCCCAGATGGACCTCGTAGGTGCTCATCGGCTCGCTGACCGGGTCGCGCGTGGCGCGTTGGGCCATCCAGTCGGCGTCGTTCCAGGTGTAGTCGCTGATCGTCACCATCGATGCGGTGCGCGGCGGCACCTCGGTGGCGTAGGCAAACGGATCGGCCCGCTCGGTGACGGTGCCGTCGGCCCCGTGGACACGGAACTTGTAGAGCCCGGCGGTGGGGAAGTCGGGCCAGAACACCTCCCAGATGCCGGAGGAGCCCAACGACCGCAGCGGGGTGTCGTCACCGGCCCAGCCGTTGAAATCACCGATCAGACTCACCCCGGTGGCGTTGGGTGCCCACACCGCGAAGGACGCGCCGGACACCTCGCCGTCGGGAGTGGTGAAGCTGCGGTGCTGAGCCCCCATCACCTCCCAGAGACGTTCGTGGCGTCCCTCGGCGAACAGATAGAGGTCGAACTCGCCCAGGGTTGGCGCAAACCGGTACCCGTCGGCGACCGTCTGCACGCCGGTGGGCTCGGCGAACTCAGCCGTGTCCGGGTAGTGCACCTCGAGCCGGTAATCGATGAGTCCGGTGAACGGCAGTGCCGCCGCGAACAACCCGGAGCCCAGGTCGCGCATGACGAAGCGTTCAGTACCGACGAGCAGCACTACGCGCCGAGCGCGCGGGCGCAGCGCCCGGATGACGGTGGTCTTGCCGTATTCGTGAGCGCCCAGGATGGCGTGCGGATCGTGGTGTTCACCGGCGCGCAGCCGGGCCAGGTCGGCAGGATGGGGCGCCAGGTGTCGGGTCATCGTGCTCATCAGCGGCGCAGCTGCTCGATGCGGGCACCGGCGTTGATCGGCGGCATGGTGACGATGTGAGCGACCGCTCGTGCCGGGTCCAGGCGCACGTAATTGTCCTGGCCCCAGTTGTAGTCCTCGCCGCTGATCTGGTCACGCACCCAGAAGCGTTGGTAATCAGGCATTCCCAGTGCCCACATGTCCAGGTGCAGTGTCGCCTGCTCGGCGCCGAACGGGTTCAGCGTGACGACCACCAGCACGGTGTCACCGGTAGCTGGGTCGAACTTGCTGTAGGCCAGCAACGCGTCATTGTCGACATGATGGAAGTGCACGGTGCGCAGCTGGTTGAAAGCCGGATGCAGGCGTCGAATCTCGTTGAGCCGGACGATGAACGGCTCCAGGGAGCGTCCTTCGGCTACAGCGCCGGCGAAGTCGCGGGGCCGAAGCTCGTACTTCTCCGAATCGAGGTACTCCTCGCTGCCCTCGTGCACTGCACGGTCCTCGAACAACTCGAATCCGGAGTACACGCCCCACGCCGGGCCCAACGTCGCCGCCAGTACCGCACGAATGGCGAACATCCCGGGGCCGCCGTGCTGCAGGCTGGCGTGCAGGATGTCGGGGGTGTTGACGAACAGATTCGGTCGGCGGAAGTCGGCGAGCTCGGCGATCTGCCGGCCGAACTCGGTGAGCTCGGACTTCGTTGTCCGCCAGGTGAAGTACGAATAGGACTGGGTGAATCCCAGCTTGGCCAGTCCGTACTGGCGCGCCGGTGGGGTGAAAGCCTCGGACAGAAACAGCACATCCGGGTCGATGTTCTTGACGGCGGCGATCAACCAGAGCCAGAAGTCAGGGGGCTTGGTGTGCGGGTTGTCGACCCGAAAGATCTTCACCCCGTGTTCCATCCAGAACCGGACGACCCGCAGCACTTCCGCGTACAGGCCGGCCGGATCGTTGTCGAAGTTCAGCGGGTAGATGTCCTGGTACTTCTTCGGTGGGTTCTCCGCGTAGGCGATGGTGCCATCAGGTAGCTCGGTGAACCATTCCCGATGCCGGGTGGCCCAGGGGTGATCCGGTGCGCACTGCAGCGCCAGGTCCAGCGCGACCTCCAAGTCGAGCCGGTGCGCCGCCGCGACGAAGGCGTCGAAGTCGCCGACGTCGCCCAGTTCCGGATGCACCGCGTCGTGGCCGCCCTCGGTGCTGCCGATGGCCCACGGTGAACCCACATCGCCGGGTTCGGCGGTCGCGGAGTTGTTGCGGCCCTTGCGATGTACCCGGCCGATGGGGTGGACCGGTGGCAGATACACCACGTCGAAACCCATCTCCGCGATCCGGGGCAGTGCTGCGGCCGCGGTGGCGAACGTGCCGTGCACTGGCCGGCCCTCGGCATCCCAGCCGCCGGTAGAGCGCGGGAACATCTCGTACCAGGCACCGCGGCGTGCCAACGGCCGATCCACCCAGACCTGATACTCGACGCTGGGGGTGACCAGGTCACGCAGTGGATAACGGGCCAGCAGCTCGTCGAGTTCGGCAGACAGCGCCGGCGCCGCCCGCGACACCGGATCGCCTGGGGCACGCAACGCGGCGGCCGCCGCCAGCACCGGTTCACGCTGTGCGGACGGCACCCCGGCTGCGGCGCGGTCGAACAACGCGGCGCCGATCAACAGATCATTGGACAGCTCGGCTGCGGCCTGGCCGGCGTCGAGCTTGGCGGTCACCGCGTGTCGCCAGCTCTGCAGCGGATCCCCCCAGCCCTCGACGCGGAAAGTCCACAAGCCGACGGCGTCGGGAGTGAAGGCGCCGTGAAACACGTAGGCGTCGAACCCGGTATGCATGGGCAGCTGCAGCGCCGAGCCGGTCGTGGCCGCGGGCGGGGGATCGCCGGGTAGCGGGTAGCGGAGCCCCACGTAGCGCACCGCCAACGTCGCCGCGACGGCCTCGTGGCCTTCACGCCAGACCGTGGCCTTGACCGGCACGGTCTCACCGACCACGGCCTTGGCCGGGTAACGGCCGCATGAGACGACCGGTTCGACATCGTCGACCTCGACTCGGCCAGCCACAACACTCCGTTCGTCGTCGGGCCCTATGCGCCCACGTTAACCGTCCGGCGACGCCGACCGGAACCGAGCGAGGTGTTCACAACCGAATCTCGCCAGCCTCAGCTTCGGTAAGGTGGCGACAGTGAAGGCCCTCCGCCGGTTCACCGTTCGCGCCCACCTGCCCCAGAGGCTGCTGGCACTCGAGCAGCTGTCGATGAACCTGCGCTGGTCGTGGGAGCAGCCGACTCAGGAACTGTTCGCCGCCATCGACCCCGAATTGTGGGACGGGTGTGGCCGTGACCCCGTAGCGCTGCTGGGGGCGGTCAGCCCCGCGCGGCTCGAGGAGCTGGCCGCCGATCAGGAGTTCACCGGCCGGCTTGACGCGTTGTCTGCCGACCTCACGGCGTACTTGACCAGGCCGAGGTGGTACCAGCACCAGCAGGACGGCGGGGCGGCGCTGCCGACGGCGATCGCCTACTTCTCGATGGAGTTCGGTGTCGCCGAAGCTCTGCCCAACTACTCGGGCGGCCTGGGGATCTTGGCCGGGGATCACCTCAAGTCGGCGTCGGATCTGGGCGTGCCGTTGATTGCGGTGGGGCTGTATTACCGGTCCGGGTATTTTCGTCAAGCGCTGACCGCCGACGGCTGGCAGTGCGAGACCTATCCGGCACTGGACCCGCAGGGGCTGCCGTTGCGGCTGCTGGTCGATACGGACGGCCGACCGGTGCTGATCGACGTCGCATTGCCGGGTGCCGGTCGGCTACGGGCCCGGATCTGGGTGGCGCAGGTCGGTCGAGTGCCGTTGCTGCTGCTGGATTCCGACATCGGCGAGAACCCGCACCAGCTGCGCGGAATCACCGACCGGTTGTACGGCGGCGACCAGGAGCACCGGATCCGGCAGGAGATCCTGGCGGGGATCGGCGGCGTGCGGGCGATCCGCGAATTCACCCGTTTGCAGGGCATGCCCGCTCCCGAGGTCTTTCACATGAACGAGGGGCATGCGGGGTTCCTCGGCGTCGAACGCATCCGTGAGCTGATCGCTGAACAGGGCCTGGATTTCGACACCGCGCTGGCCGTGGTCCGTTCGGCGACGGTGTTCACCACCCACACCCCGGTCCCGGCCGGAATCGACCGATTCCCCGCCGACATGGTGCGCCGCTACTTCGACGACAGTGTTGACGCCCTGGTCGCCGGCGTGCCCACCCAGCGGATCATGGAACTGGGCGTGGAACACGATCCCGGCATGTTCAACATGGCCCATATGGGCCTGCGGCTGGCGCAGCGCGCCAACGGTGTCTCCCGGTTGCACGGCCGGGTCAGCCGGGTCATGTTCAACGACCTGTGGCCCGGGTTCGACGGCGACGAAGTGCCGATCGGCTCGATCACCAACGGGGTGCACGCGCCGAGTTGGGCCGCGCCGCCGTGGCTGCAGCTCAGTCGCGACGTGGCTGCTCCCGACTCGTTCAGCGAGCCGGCGGCCTGGCAGCGTCTTCAGCAGGTCGATCCGGTGTCGCTGTGGTCCATCCGCTCGCAGCTGCGGGCGCTGCTCGTCGACGAGGTCCGGTTGCGGCTGTTGCAGTCGGGGTTGGAACGCGGCTCCTCGGAGGCCGAGTTGGGCTGGATCGCCACGGCATTCGACCCCGACGTGTTGACCATCGGCTTCGCCCGCCGGGTGCCGACGTACAAGCGGTTGACGCTGATGCTGCGTGATCCCGACCGACTGGAGCAGCTGCTGCTCGATGAGCAGCGCCCTGTCCAGCTGATCGTTGCCGGCAAGTCCCATCCGGCCGACAACGACGGCAAGGCGCTGATTCAGCAGGTGGTGCGGTTCGCCGACCGCCCGGAGGTGCGGCACCGCATCGCATTCCTGCCCGACTACGACATGTCGATGGCGCGGCGCCTCTACTCCGGATGCGATGTCTGGCTGAACAATCCGCTGCGCCCGTTGGAAGCCTGCGGTACCTCGGGAATGAAGAGCGCGCTCAACGGCGGGCTGAACCTGTCGATTCGTGACGGCTGGTGGGATGAGTGGTTCGACGGCCAGAACGGCTGGGCGATTCCCACCGCGGACGGCGTCGCCGACGAGAATCGGCGTGACGATCTGGAAGCCGCGGCGCTCTACGACCTGCTGGCGTCATCGGTGGTACCGAGGTTCTATGAACGCGACGACCGGGGCGTGCCGCCGCGCTGGATGGAGATGGTGCACCACACGCTGCAGACGCTGGGACCGAAGGTGCTGGCGTCGCGGATGGTGCACGACTACGTGGAGCAGTGTTACGCCCCGGCCGCTCAGTCGGTGCGGCGCACCTGCGAGCCGATCGACGGCGTGCCCTACGGCGCGGCACGTCAGCTGGCCGACTACCGGCGCCGAGCCGAAGCGGCCTGGCCGCACATCCAGATCACCGACGTCGACAGCACCGGGTTGCCCGACGCGCCCTGGTTGGGTTCGGAGCTGACGCTGACCGCCTCGGTGCGGCTGGCCGGGCTGCGGCCGGACGAGGTGGTGGTGCAGGCGGTGCTGGGCCGGGTGGATTCCGGTGACACCCTGCTGGAGCCGGTCACGGTGGCAATGTCGCACGCTCACACCGACGCTGACGGCACGGAAGTGTTCTCCACGACCAGTCGGCTACCGGTCGCCGGATCGGTGGGCTACACCGTGCGGGTGCTGCCGTGCCATCCGTTGCTGTCCGGTGACGCGGAGCTGGGACTGGTCACGTTGGCCTGAGGCCGGCAGGGGGCGGCGTGAGCTTTCCCGTCGGTGAGATTGCGCTCAGGGCTGCGATTCGTCGAAATCGACGACCTTCAGTGCAATCTGAAAGGTTCGCCGGCCCGCGGAGAACGCGGGATCACGGGAAGCGGGCCAGGCAGCGATCGAAATCGCCGAGCACCCCGGTGCGGTAGGCATCGATGCGAGAGAACCCGGCCGGCACCGATTCGCCGTTGATGTCGCCGGCGGCCAGGCCGTTGGTCAGCAGCCCGGCGACCGCTTCGTCCAGATCACCCGCCGTCAAGGCGATCCTGCCGCCGTTGGAGGTGGTGACGCCCTGGGATAGCCGAGTGGTGGCCACCCCCGTGAGGCATGCCGTGCGCAGCGCGGCCGCGGCATTGTCGAGCACCAGCCCGCCGTGCTCGATCTGCACGCGCTGCAGGTACCGCGAGATCAGCGCCGAATAGGCAGTGTTGTCGCCGGTCAGCGTCGCCAACTTCTGGTCCTTGCTGGGGGTGCCCATGGTCTGCAGGGCCGGCAGGTCGACCGCGATGGTGTTGGTCGCCGGGCAATACGAGGCCGGCGGGCTGGGGCGGGCGTCCGAGCACGACGATGCCGCCGCGGTGTCGAAGGTGAGTTTCGGTGGCTGGGCCGGCGTGAACGCAATGTTCATCGCGTCGAGGACCAGTTGCACCGATTCCTCGCTGACGGGCACCTCGCCGGTCTCGTCCTGTTGCAGCTGAACGGGCAATTCGCCGCGCCGCCGCTCGATCTCCTTGGCATCGATGGCCTGGCATGACCCGGCGCCGTCGGTGAACCCGAACTGGAACGCTGAGATCCGCTCGAAGGCCGAGCCATGCTCGTTGTTGCCGATCGTCTCGTCGGGGCCGAGCAACGGATCGCGCAGCGCCAGCATCGCGGCCAACACGCTGTTGAGACCGTCGCCGGTGCTCAGCGTGAACCGGGGGGAATCGCCCTGCGCCACCCAGCGCAGGTAGACACCGGCCAGGCAGTCGGCCTGTTGCTCGGCCACCAGTGTCGGGGTCTGGCGCCGCTTGGTGATACCGGCGGTCCGGGCGATCGCGTGGCCGTACTCGTGGGCGAGCACCATCGTGATCGCCATGTCGCCATAGGCGCTGCGCAGCGCGGGCAGCAGCAGCCGGCGATCCCAGCCGATGGTGTTGTCCAGATAGCAGTAGGCGGCATTGACCAGCAGGAAAGTCCTACTGTCACAGAACTTTCCGCGTAGTTGCGCCGGATCCCAGGACAGCAGGGATTTCGCCGGCTTGAACTCACCGTCGAAGGTGTTGGGATAGGTCGTGGTCCAAAACGCCTCAAGGTCGCTGACCGACTGGGCGGCCAGCTGATCGATGCGCCCGCCGTCGGTCCCGTTGACCTCCCGGGTCGGCGGCGGCGCGTCAGGGCGCAGCCCGGTGGGCCCGTCGACGGCCTGCAGGCCGCCCACCCGGAACGGGTCGGCGAAGACCGACACCGGGTTGCCGTCGAGCATCCGGGCGCACCCGCTCAGCAATAACACCAGCGTGCAGGCGGTGGCGAGAACCCGGCGGTTCAGCGAGCCTCGACGAAGGAGAGGCGAAGCTGGGGCCGGCGCATAAACGCGGCGGTTCAGCGAGCCTCGACGAAGGAGAGGCGAAGCTGGGGCCGCCGCATTAACCCGGCGGTTCAGCGAGCCTCGACGAAGGAGAGGCGAAGCTGGGGCCGCCGCATTAACACGGTGCCGTCGGCGGGCAAGGCGCATGGGGTATCACGATAGTGCGCTCAGGCGCCGCGCAGCCGCTGTAGCGCCAGCTGCACCTTCGCGGTGTCGGTGGTGCCCCAGAACGGCGGCAGTGAGGCCCGTAGATAACCGGCGTAGCGGGCGGTGGCCATCCGGGAGTCGAGTACCGCCACCACGCCCCGGTCGTCGTTCCCGCGCAGCAGCCGGCCCGCGCCCTGGGCCAGCAGCAGGGCGGCGTGGTTGGCGGCCACCGCCATGAAGCCGTTGCCGCCGCGCGCGGTGATGGCGCGCTGCCGAGCGGTCAGCAGCGGATCATCGGGTCGCGGGAACGGGATGCGGTCGATGAGGACCAGCGACAGTGACGGTCCCGGTACGTCGACGCCCTGCCACAGCGACAGCGTGCCGAACAGCGAGGTCTCGGCGTCATCGGCAAACTGCTCGACCAGCGCGCCGGTGGTGTCCTCGCCCTGGCACAGCACCGGGGTGTCGAGGCGCTCGCGCATCGCTTCGGCCGCCGCACGTGCCGCCCGCATCGACGAGAACAGGCCTAGGGTTCGGCCACCGGCCGCGGTGATCAGCGCGGTGATCTCGTCGAGTTGTTCGGCGGTGCCGGTGCCGTCGCGTCCGGGTGGCGGCAGGTGCGCGGCGACGTAGAGGATGCCCGCCTTGGCGTGCGCAAACGGCGAGCCGACATCGAGTCCCCGCCAGCGCGCGGCCTGCGGATCCTCGCCGCGCCGCAGACCCCAGTCGCCGGCCATCGCGTCGAAGGAGCCGCCCACCGTCAGCGTTGCCGAGGTCAGCACCGTCGTCGCGCGAGCGAACAGTCGCTCGCGCAGCAGGCCCGCCACCGACAGCGGTGCCACCCGCAACACCGCCCTGACCGAGCCCCGGTTGTCTTCGTGGCTGAGCCAGACCACGTCGTAGCGGTCGGGGATGGCCGGCTCGAACGAGGTCAGGATCCGGGCCGCGGTGTCGGCGATCTCGGTCAACGCGGCGACGGATTCCTTGCGCGCGGCCGCGGCCTTGGGATCGGCGGGTGCGGTGTCGATGGCCGCGCGGGCCGCGCCGGCGGCATCGCGCAGGGCGGCCAGATAGGTGGCCAGCTCGTCGTCGAGGTGATCCATCCGGCCGGGAGTGCCGTCGTGAATCGCCGAGCCGAACGTCAGCGATGCGGCGTCGAGCCGCTGGACCAGCTCGGGGGAGACCAGCCGGCCGACGCGACGCACCGCGACGCTGAGCATGGTCGCGCTCAACTCGGCGGTCGCCACCGAGGTCACCCGGTCGGCGAGCTCGTGTGCCTCGTCGATCACCAGCAGGTGATGCTCGGGCAGCACGGTGGTGTCGGAGATGGCGTCGATGGCCAACAGCGCATGGTTGGTGACGACGACGTCGGCCTCGGCAGCGACGGCGCGGGCCCGCTCGGCGAAGCAGTCCGTGCCGTACTCGCAGCGCACGGCGCCCACGCATTCCCGCGCCGACACGCTGACTTGGGACCAGGACCGTTCCGGTACACCGGGTTTGAGGTCGTCACGGTCGCCGGTGTCGGTGTCTTCCGCCCACGCGGTGAGTCGCTGAACGTCGCGGCCCAGGGCGCTTGCCGCGAACGGATCGAACAGCTCGGCCTGCGGCTCGTTGTCGGACTCTTCGGCTATGCCGCTGTGGACCTTGTTCAGACACAGGTAATTCCGTCGGCCTTTGAGCAGTGCGAAGGTAGGACGCCGGGGCAACACCTTTTCCAGGGCACCGGCCAGACGCGGCAGGTCACGGTCGACGAGCTGGCGCTGCAGGGCGATGGTCGCGGTAGACACCACGACCGGGTCTTCGTCGGCCAGCGCCCGCGCGATCGCCGGAACCAGGTAGGCCAGCGACTTGCCGGTACCGGTGCCGGCCTGCACCGCCAGATGCTCGCCGGTGTCGAAGCAGCGCGCTACCGCCTCGGCCATGCGCACCTGGCCCTCGCGTTCGCTGCCGCCCAGTGCGGCTACCGCGGCGGCGAGCAGCTCGGATACGGACGGGTCAGCCATGGTGTGCACACGGTAGCCCGCTTGGCGATCTGCGCGCTCATCCGTCAGCCCGTGGCGGCGGACCGGGCCACCAGATAGGTTCCGTGCCCCTCGATGACCAAGCCGTCGTGGGCGAATCGCAGAACCTCGTTGACGAGTCCGCCGTTCTGATTGCGGTAGTTGATGACGATGGTGTCGATACCGCGGTATACGTCTTCGACGACGAAATGCAGATCCGGCATGCGCTGCAGAGCGCCGGACCAATAGTGGCGCAACGCGGCCTTGCCGAGGATCACCCCGGCCGTCTCGGGATACATCTGCGCGGCCACCGGGGAGGTGAATTCCGCGTCGTCGTGAAAGTGCTCTAGGACTGCGTCCACGTCGTGGTTATTCCAGGCCCGCACCCACTCCTGGCTGAATGTTGCCGCATCGATATCCATGCTGGCGCACGGTAGCCGTATCGGCGTTCGTGCCCCACCGATTTTCCGGCAGCTGCCGCTACCCTGAAACGATGACCGAGCGGTTGCCCGGCGGGGCGGTGCATGAACTTCCCGATGACCTGCGTGACGGGCTGACCGTCAGTGCCGCGGCATTGGCTGCGTGGCTGGACATTACGCCCTTGGCGCGCAACGAGTTCATCTGCTGGGTCGAGGACGCCAAGCAGCAGGTGACCCGCGAGCGACGGATCCGCCGCACGCGCGAGGAGCTCGAAGAAGGCATGCGCCGCCCGTGCTGCTGGCCCGGATGCAAGCACCGGGAACGCAACGGCAAGTAGTACGGCGCTCAGTCACCACCGGGAACCAGCCGCGTCGGGATCGCCGGCTCGCCGTGCGCGAGTTTGAGCCCCTCCCACGGCAGGCTGTGCAGCCCGGCCACCACGCGCTCGCGTGCCGCGGCCAGCGCCGTCGCCCCGGTGGGGGTCACCACGTCACCGCCGCGTACCAGCGGAACGGTCAATGTCCGGGCCCGCGCGTCCACTGCTGGTGGGCGACCGGCCGGGTAGATGACCTCCTCGGTGACGATCCCGCTCTCGCGGGCGACCCGTAGCGCCTGTTTGAGTCCGCCCTGCGACTCTTTGCCGGTGCTGCGCTTGTGCACGGGCTTGCCGTCCACCTCGACCAGTTTGTAGACGAACCCGGCCGCGGGCACTCCTGAGCCGGTCACCAACGCGGTGCCGACGCCGTAACTGTCGACCGGCGCGGCCCGCAGCGCCGCGATGCCGTATTCGTCGAGATCACCGGAGACCACGATCTTGGTGACGGTGGCACCCAGCCGGTCCAGCTGGTCACGGACCTGATGGGCCAACGCCGCCAACTCCCCGGAGTCGATGCGGACCGCGCCGAGTCCCGGTCCGGCCGCCGCGACGGCGTTGGCCACCCCGGTGGTGACGTCATAGGTGTCCACCAGCAGCGTGGTGTCGACGCCTTGGGCGGCGACCTGGGCGCGGAACGCCGCCAACTCGCCGTCGGCGCCGGTATGTAACAGGGTGAAAGCATGTGCGCTGGTGCCCAGCACCGGCACACCGAAGCGGCGGTGCGCCTCCAGATTGGAGGTTCCGGCAAACCCCGCCAGGTAGGCGGCCCGGGCCGCGGCCACGGCGGCTTGCTCGTGAGTGCGCCGTGAGCCCATTTCGATCAGTGGTCGTCCGCCGGCTGCGTTGGCCATGCGAGCGGCCGCCGAGGCGATCGCGGTGTCGTGGTTGAAGATCGACAGCAACAGTGTCTCCAGCACGACGCACTCAGCGAAGCTGCCCTGCACGCCGAGCACCGGGGACCCGGCGAAATACAGCTCGCCTTCGGGGT
Organism: Mycobacterium sp. SMC-14; assembly: GCF_046250075.1. NCBI lineage: Bacteria > Bacillati > Actinomycetota > Actinomycetes > Mycobacteriales > Mycobacteriaceae > Mycobacterium > Mycobacterium sp. SMC-14. The sequence goes on from NZ_CP176429.1 coordinate 1,458,874, forward strand.
AGCCGTCGATGTCGCCGCGGAAGCGGAAATCCGCCAGGAAATTCACGGTCGCGCGATCCAGGAACCCCGAGAGCAGATCCAGCGCGGCGTCGTCGAAGGTGAACCCGGCCAGGGCCTGCAGAAACCGGTCGGTGCCGGCGACCACCCCATAGCGGCGCGCCTCGGGCAGGCGGCGGGTGAACATTTCAAAGCCGACCCGCCGACCGGCCGTGCCGTCGCGCAGCGCCGCGGCGAGCATGGTCAGCTCGTATTTGTCGGTGAGCAGCCCGCCGCACCGGGCCGGAGAGTTCACCACCCAACCGTATCGGCTGGACTGCACCTCACCTCGGCTCGGTATCCTGACCGGTATGGCCACGTCAGCACCGACGTCCGCCCCGGTGAAACCGCAGGGCACCGGACAGCGGCACGCCGAACCGGTCGAAGAGACGGCGTCCCCGTGGGTGACCATCGTCTGGGACGACCCGGTCAACCTGATGACCTACGTGACCTACATCTTCCAGAAGCTGTTCGGCTACAGCGAGCAGCACGCGACCAAGCTGATGCTGCAGGTGCACCACGAGGGCAAGGCGGTGGTGTCGGCGGGAAGCCGTGAGTCGATGGAGGTCGACGTGTCCAAGCTGCATGCCGCCGGGTTGTGGGCGACCCTGCAGCAGGACCGCTAAGACTCAACCGAAGGGAACCGGACTTCACCGTGCAGAAATGGAAGCGGGTAGAGACCGACGACGGGCCCCGCTTCCGGTCTGCGCTGGCCCTTCACGAGGCCGCGCTGCTCCGGAACCTGGTCGGCTCGATCGTCGGGATGCTCGATGCACGGGAGTCCTCTTCTCCACCAGACGAACTTGAACAGATCACCGGGATACGAACCGGCAACACCCGAACGCCCGAAGACGCCACGACACGCCGGCTGTTGCCGGATTTCTACCGTGCCGAAGGCGGTGAGGACGGCTCGGGCGTCGACGCGGGCGGCCTGAACGCAGCGCTGCGCAGTCTGCACGAACCGGGGATCATCGACGCCAAACGTGGCGCGGCACAACAAGTGCTGGCCACGGTCCCCGAACAGGGCGGCCGTTTCGAGTTGACCGAAGAGCAGGCCAACGCGTGGATCGCCGCGGTCAACGACATCCGCCTCGCGCTGGGCGCCGTGCTCAAGATCGGCCCCGATGGCCCCGATCAGCTGGCGGCGGGTGATCCAATGGCTGGTCAGCTCAACGTGTATCAGTGGCTCACCGTGCTGCAGGAATTCCTGGTGGTCGCCCTGATGGGAAGGTCCAGGCGATGACAGGGATGGGTTCGATCACCGATGTCGCCGGCATCCGGGTGGGCCACCACCAGCGGATCGATCCGGACGCGACACTGGGCTCGGGCTGGGCCACCGGCGTCACCGTCGTTCTGGCACCACCCGGGACGGTCGGTGCCGTCGACGGTCGCGGTGGGGCGCCGGGCACCCGCGAGACCGACCTGCTTGACCCGGCCAACAGCGTGCGCTGGGTGGACGCGGTGGTGCTCTCCGGCGGCAGTGCCTACGGACTGGCCACCGCCGACGGCGTGATGACCTGGTTGGAGGAGCAGGGCCGTGGCGTGGCGCTGGACGGCGGCGTGGTGCCGATCGTGCCGGCCGCGGTCATCTTCGACCTGCCGGTGGGTGGCTGGGATCGACGGCCCACCGCCGAATTCGGCTACGCGGCCGCGGACGCGGCCGCCGGTCCTGACGGTGAACATCCTGCGTCGGGCAGCGTAGGCGCCGGAGCGGGGGCGCGCGCCGGGGTCTTCAAGGGTGGCGTGGGAACCGCGTCGATGACGCTCGAACTCGGGGACGACGTGGTCACCGTGGGCGCGATCGTGGTGGTGAACCCCACCGGCGAACTCATCGACCCCACCACCGGTCTGCCTTGGTCGACGCTGCTCATCGAAGAATTCGGTCTGACGGCGCCGCCGTCCGAACAGTTGGCGATCCTCGCCGGGCTGGAGCCTAAAACCCTGGCGCTCAACACCACCATCGCCGTGGTGGCCACCGACGCCGCGCTCAGCCCGGCGGGCTGCCGGCGCGTGGCGATCGCCGCGCAGGACGGGCTGGCCCGCACCATCCGGCCCTCGCACACTCCGGTGGACGGCGACACGGTGTTCGCGTTGTCGACCGGGACCATCGAGGTTGCGCCGCTGCCGGGAACACCGGCTGCGATGTCCCCGGAGACGGGCTTGGTCGCGGCGGTCGGCGCCGCGGCGGCGGATACCCTGGCCCGGGCGGTGCTGTCGGGGTTGCTGTGTGCCGATCCGGTGGCCGGGATCCCGACCTACCGGGGCACTGTGCCGGGCGCATTCGCCGACCGGCCCGGTGACCGTTCGGGAAGGCCGTGAGATGGGCATGACGCCCCGCGGTGCGGCAGCATCGGCACCGCCGCCCGAGGAGAAATCCCTCTGGCGCACCGGCGGGGCCACCATCATCGCGTTCGTCGGGCTGCTCTACCTGGTCGAAGCCGTGGATCAGGTCGGCGGACACCGGTTGGACCACAACGGCATCCGGCCGCTGGAGACCGACGGCCTGTGGGGGGTGCTGTTCGCCCCGCTGCTGCACGCGAACTGGGCGCACCTGTTGGCCAACACCGGCCCCGCGCTGGTGCTGGGCTTCTTGTTGACGTTGACCGGGCTGTCCCGGTTTGTGCTGGCCACCGCGACCATCTGGATTGTCGGGGGACTGGGGACATGGTTGATCGGCAACGTCGGGTCATCGTGCGGGCCGACGGACCACATCGGTGCCTCCGGCCTGATCTTTGGGTGGCTGGCCTTCCTGGTGGTGTTCGGGTGGTTCACCCGGCGGATCTGGCAGATCCTGGTCGGGGTCGTGGTGCTGTTCCTCTATGGCGGCATTCTGTGGGGAGCGGTACCGGTGTTGAACGTGTGCGGTGGGGTGTCTTGGCAGGGCCACCTGTGCGGGGCGCTCGCCGGGGTGCTGGCCGCCTATTGGCTGGCGGGTCCCGAACGTAAGGCCCGGAAGCTTCGGCGGGGGGCAGCCGCGTGAGCCCGATCGGAATCTTCGACTCCGGTGTCGGCGGGCTGACCGTGGCCCGATCGATCATCGACCAGTTGCCCGACGAGGACATCATCTACGTCGGCGATACCGGCAACGGCCCCTACGGCCCGCTGAGCATCCCCGAGGTCCGTGCGCACGCCCTGGCCATCGGGGACGACCTGGTCGCGCGTGGCATCAAGGCGTTGGTGATCGCCTGCAACACCGCATCGGCGGCGTGCCTGCGCGATGCGCGGGAACGCTACGACGTGCCGGTCATCGAGGTGATCCTGCCGGCGGTGCGCCGGGCGGTAGCAACCACCCGCAACGGCCGCATCGGGGTGATCGGGACCCAGGCGACCATCGCCAGTCACGCCTACCAGGATGCGTTCGCCGCCGCCCGTGACACCGAGATCACCGCGGTGGCCTGCCCACGCTTTGTCGACTTCGTCGAGCGCGGGATCACCAGTGGCCGGCAGGTGTTGGGACTGGCCGAGGGGTATCTGGAGCCACTGCAACGCGCCGGGGTCGACACCCTGGTGTTGGGCTGCACGCATTACCCGCTGTTGTCGGGATTGATCCAGCTCGCGATGGGTGAGCAGGTGACGCTGGTGTCCAGCGCCGAAGAGACCGCCAAGGAACTGTTGCGGGTGCTCACCGAACGCGACCTCCTACGGCCACATGAGGCTGCCCCGGCAACGCGGGTCTTCGAAGCCACCGGTGATCCGGAGGCGTTTGCTGACCTGGCTACCCGGTTTTTGGGACCGGCCATCACCGGTGTCGGACCCGTCCACCGCCACGCCCCATTGCGCTAGTCGGTGATTTCGATGACGAATAGTGAGCAAAGCGCCGGTGTCTTCGTCATGCTCGCGGCGAACATGGCACAGTAGGGAACGTGCGACTGACCGTGCTGGGCTGCTCCGGCAGTGTGGTGGGTCCGGACTCGCCGGCATCGGGTTACCTGTTGCAGGCGCCGGACTCGCCGCCGCTGGTAATCGACTTCGGAGGTGGGGTTCTCGGCGCCCTGCAACGCCATGTCGATCCGGGCTCGGTGCATGTGCTGTTGTCGCACTTGCATGCCGACCACTGCCTGGATCTGCCCGGGCTGTTCGTCTGGCGCCGCTACCACCCGTCGGTAGCGATCAAACCGTTCGCCAAGGGCCTGCTCTATGGGCCCAGCGACACCTGGTCGCGGATGGGCGCAGCGTCATCGCCCTACGGTGGCGAGATCGACGACATCACCGACATCTTCGACGTCCGCGCCTGGGTGGACGGTGAGCCGGTCGCGTTCGGGGAACTGCGTGTGCAGCCCGGTCTGGTGTCGCATCCGACCGAGTCCTACGGGATGCGGATCACCGATCCGTCCGGCGCGTTGCTGGTCTACAGCGCGGACACCGGCTACTGCGATGCGGTGATCGAGTTGGCGCGCGGCGCCGACGTGTTCTTGTGTGAGGCGTCGTGGACCCATGAGGCCAACCGCCCGCCCAACCTGCACCTGTCGGGAACCGAGGCCGGGCGCATCGCCGCGGCCGCGGGTGTCGGACAACTGCTGCTGACGCATATCCCGCCCTGGACCTCGCGCGAGGACGTGATCGGGGAGGCCAAGGCGGAGTTCGACGGCCCGGTGCACGCCGTGGTGTGCGACGAGTCGTTCGACATCACGAAGTCGTGATCTGACCCGCTAGGGTTGTCGCGTGTCCAAACGAGAAGACGGTCGCCTCGACGACGAGCTGCGCCCGGTCGTCATCACCCGTGGTTTCACCGCCAACCCGGCCGGATCGGTTCTGGTCGAATTCGGCAACACCCGGGTCATGTGCACGGCCAGTGTCACCGAAGGTGTTCCGCGCTGGCGGAAGGGCTCCGGTCGCGGTTGGCTGACCGCCGAGTACGCCATGCTGCCCGCCGCCACCCACACCCGCTCGGATCGCGAATCGGTCAAGGGCCGCGTCGGCGGGCGCACCCAGGAGATCAGCCGGCTGGTGGGTCGCTCGCTGCGCGCCTGCATCGACCTGGCCGCGCTGGGGGAGAACACCATCGCGATCGACTGCGACGTACTGCAGGCCGACGGCGGCACCCGCACCGCGGCGATCACCGGCGCCTACGTGGCGCTCGCCGATGCGGTCACCTACCTGTCGGCCGCCGGTAGGTTGTCTGACCCCCGCCCGCTGTCGTGCGCGATCTCGGCGGTCAGCGTCGGCGTGGTCGACGGCAGGGTCCGCGTCGACCTCCCCTACGAGGAGGACTCGCGCGCCGAGGTCGACATGAACGTCGTCGCCACCGACACCGGAACACTGGTCGAGATCCAGGGCACCGGCGAGGGTGCGACGTTCCCGCGCTCGACCCTGGACAAGATGCTCGACGCGGCCCTGGCCGCCTGCGAGAAGCTGTTCGTGGTGCAGCGCGATGCGCTGGCACTGCCGTATCCGGGGGTGCTGCCGGAGGGGCCGGCGCCGAAGAAGGCGTTCGGCAGCTGACCACGTCGGTGACGCAACTGTTGGTGGCCAGCCGCAACCGCAAGAAGCTGGCCGAACTGAGCCGGGTACTGGAGCACGCCGGAGTCTCGGGCGTGCAGCTGGTTTCGCTCGATGACGTGCCACCGTATCCCGAAGCGCCGGAAACTGCCGCGACGTTCGAGGGGAACGCCCTGGCTAAAGCGCGTGACGGCTACGCGGCGACCGGATTGCCTTGCGTCGCAGATGATTCGGGCCTGACCGTCGCTGCACTCAACGGTATGCCGGGAGTGTTGTCGGCGCGCTGGTCGGGCAGTCACGGCGACGACGCGGCCAACACCGCGCTGTTGTTGGCGCAGCTGCGCGACGTGCCCGACGAGCGGCGCGGCGCGGCGTTCGTGTCCGCGTGCGCGCTGGTATGGGGTAACGGAGCCGAGCACGAGGTGGTGGTGCGCGGCGAGTGGGCGGGCAGCATCGCTGCCGAACCGCACGGCGACGGCGGGTTCGGCTACGACCCGGTGTTCGTCCCGGCGGGCACCGAGCGCACCGCCGCGCAGCTGAGCCCGGCCGAGAAGGACGCCGCGTCGCACCGCGGCCGGGCGCTGGAGTTGCTTCTGCCGGCGCTGCGTTCGCTGGGGTAACGCCGCCGCGGGGCCTGAGAGACCGTCAACCCTCTGCCGAACGTGAAGCTGCCTTCACTCTGAGTGGTCGAACGTCAAGCTAACTTCACGCTGTGCGCAGGTGCGGGGCCTCAGAGGTTGAACTGGGCCTTGATGTTTCGGGACTGAAAGTGCTCGACGATGATGCCGAGCAGGGGAATGGTCCCGGACAGCAACACCCCGATGGTCTTGCCGAGCGGCCAGCGGACCTTGACCGCCAGGTTGAAGGTGGCCAGCAGGTAGGCGAAGTACACCCAGCCGTGCACCACGCCGATCCAGGTCGGCGGATTGTCCACCTTGACCACGTAACGCACCACGATCTCGTAGCACAACGCGATCAGCCAGATACCCGTCGTCCATGCCAGCACCCGGTAGGGCAGCAGTGCGCTGCGGATCTTCTCGGCGGGAGCGGCCTGGGCGGGGGAGGAGGTCATGCGGTGTTCCTGTTCTGTCGGTCATTCTCGGAGAGCTCGGCCAGATAGGCGTTGTACTCCCGCATGGCGGGGTCATCGGTGGGGGCGGCGGACGCGGGGCGCTCCGGCAGCAGTTCAGCGGGTATCTCGGTCACCGTGTCTTCGGGGTGCAGCTCGGGCGGCTCTTCTTCGTAGCGGACGAACTTGCGGTAGGCGTACACGCAGAACCAGGCGAACAGCGGCCACTGCAGCGCGTAGCCGAGATTCTGGAAGGTGCCGTTGACCTCTTGGAACCGGCTCCACTGCCACCAGCCCAGTCCCAGGCATGCGCTGGCGGCGACGATCACCAGCACAACCAGTGCAGGTCTCCGACGCCGTGTAGTGGACACCCCATGACGGTACCGCGCCCGGTCCGGAATGCCGTCAGGACTTCGGGCCGACGAACTCGTCGAGCCGCGCGGTAGCGGCCTTCCGGTAGACGGCGATCTCATACCTGCTGTTCTGCGTCCATGGAATTCCGAGGAGATCCAGGGCAGCGCAGTACAGGCCGCGGATGTCATCGGACCGGTTGGAGAAGTGGTAGCGCACACTGCGCACGCCGCGGTCGTTGGCCACCACTCGGCAGCCGTCGCTGTCGATCAGGCCGCGGATGAACTCCTCGGTTGCCTGGTTGACCAAGGCTCGCTGCCACGGTTCCAGCCGGATCGGCCGGTGGTGCTTCTTGCCGGGACCGTGCTGCGGGAAGAGGCACGGCCAGTGCTTGGAATACAGGTAGTCCTCGGCGCAATTGTCGGAACGCGAGTACGCTGCCGCGTGCTGCCCTGGCGTAACTGCGTCGATCGTCCTCTTGCACCGCTCGATGATGTCCGGGTGCTGGGCATCGAGAGTGATTCTGAGACGCCATACTCGGCCGTACCGGGAGATGCAGCCGTCACCTAGGTAGAGGCCGAGCAGATAGCTGTAACCGTTCGGGGGCAGGCTGGCAAAGTCGTGGACGCAACGCGAGGAAGTGGAAGATTGGCGGCGCAAGACTTGCGGCCGGCATCTCCAGTCCCGAACGGTGCGTCGAGGAATAGAGGTCTGTCGTGCGATAGCACAGTCGTTGAGGCCCGCCGCGATAAGTCGCTGTACAGCGTCGAACTCCTCGGTGGGTCGCATGGTCCCGCCTTTCCGCCCGTTGTATCCCAACGTAGTTCGGAACACCGACAGATTTTTCGGTCGGCTGGCCCGGTACGATTCGTACGTCCGCGGGCGTGATGGAATTGGCAGACATGATGGCTTTAGGTGCCATTGCTCGAAAGAGCGTGAGGGTTCGAGTCCCTCCGCCCGCACAATTTCGACCCGATTTCCCCGTGTCATCAGCGCACGGCGGTGCCAGAATGGACATCGAAGTCCCCACTGGATTGGTGCAGCATCATGAACCGACGACTGGTCGCAACGGTGTTCAGTGCGGTGCTGGCGGGCGTCGTGGGGCCTGTTCCCGCGTCCTCAGCTGATCCCAGCAGTGAGGACCAGGTGTTCTTCGACGAACTGCAGCAACAGGGGCTGCACCCCGACTACGCCAAGCAGGTCTGCGGCAGTATCAAGTGTGAGCCGCTGCGCAGTCTGATGGTGCAGGAGGGCCACTCGGTCTGCGTGGCGCTGAGCGATTCGCCCCGGCTGGTGCCCGTCTCGGTCATCGCGAACCTGCAAGTCTCACCCGCCGAAGCGCACGCCATCATCAACGCGGCTCGGGATGCCTATTGCCCGCAGTTGCCGGATCCTTATCTACGTGTACCGGGGCGCTGATTCGTTCAACGCTCGGACACGGTCACGGGTATGGGCGTTTCCCCGAACGTCTCGGAGTCTCGGGCCTTGCGTGCGTAGATCACCACGCCGACAGCGGCCACCGCCCAAACGACGTACTGCAACGTCCACGCCAGCCGGAACGCCGCGAATGAATAGCCGCCAGCCGTGGCGATAACCATCCCCATCGCCTGCATGATGAGCAGGGTGGCGATGAAGCCGCCGGTGTTGACCATGCCCTGCGCGGTGCCCAGCGCGGCCGGCGGGTTGTAGGTGCGGGCGAAGTCAAAGGCCAGCATCGATACCGGCTGGCCCGCCGAGATCACCAGGATCAGTACGACCAACAACCAGTGCGGCGCGGGGTGCGGCAACGCCAACAGCACCGTCCAGGTCACCGCGATCAGCGCCATCATGGTCAGCGCCACGCGCGACCGGTGCCCCGGCCAGCGCCCCGAGATTGTTCCGACCAGCAGCCCGACCACGATGAAGGGCAGCACCGACAGCGTCAGCGCCGCACCCGCCATGCCGCGCGAAAGGCCCTGCGCGGTGGTCAGATAGGGCACCCCCCACATCAGCGCGAACACGCCGGGCGAGAACGCATTGCCCATATGAGTGAAGAAACCCGCCTTGGTCCCTGGCCGCGACCACACGGTTTTGATCTCACCGAATGCATCACGGAAGGTCCGCGCGTGTACAGCGGCCGGGGTCCCCGGCGGGGTGTCGCGGGTCACCGCGAGTGTCAAAGCACCCGCGAACAGGCCCAGTCCGGCCGCCGAGAGATAGGCAGCCGTCCAGCCGCCGTGCAGCAGAATTGCCAAGAACGGCACCGCCGAGAGGAACTGGCCGAACTGACCGCAGATACCGGTCAGCTGGGTGAGCAGTGGAACGCGCTCCGGGGCAAACCAATTAGGAAGCAGCCGGATGACCGAGATGAAGATGAACGAGTCGCCCAGGCCGATGACGCCGTACGCGCCGACCGCGGTGGGAAGCGAATGGGTCAGCGACAGCGTCAGTTGGGCGGCCGAGAGCACCAGGACGCCGGTGGTGATCATCGCCCGGGGGCCGAAGCGGTCCAACAGCACTCCGGCCGGAATCTGCATGGCGGCGTAGACGATCAACTGCACGATCACGAACGACGACAGGGTGCTCGGGCCGGCGTGGAAGCGATCGGCGGCGTCGAGGCCCGAGACTCCGAAGGTGGTTCGGTCCAGCACGGCTACCAAATAGGACAGCAGGCCGGTGCCCCACACGATCCAGGGACGCAATTGCGGCCTACCTTGTCTGTCTATTGCAGGACACGGGCTATGGTCGCACACGATTTCGGCGCGGTTTTCGCCGGTGACCGGCCAAAACCGCGCCGAAGTCTGTCCTAGTCTGTGTCGCGTGGTGATTTCACGGCGTGACGTGTTCAAACTCGCCGCGACGGTGCCCGCTGCGGCCGGGGTCTCGGCGCTGCTCGCCGCGGCAGCCGAGGCGGCGCCGCTGGGGATTCTGCTGGATTATTCGGCAGGAGTTTTGTCGGCCGCCGCGATCAAGGCGTCCGGCGCTGCGGGCGCTATCCGCTATGTGTCGGACCGTCGGCCCGGCGCTGACTGGATGCTCGGCAAGCCGATACAGCTGGCCGAGGCGCGTGACCTGCAGGAGAACGGGCTCACGCTCGTCTCCTGCTACCAGTTCGGAAAGCAGGCGACCGCAGACTGGCTGGGCGGCCAGGACGCCGGCGTGGACCACGCCAAACGTGGCGCACAGTTGCACACGGCGGCCGGCGGACCAGACGGTGCGCCGATCTACGCCTCGATCGACGACAACCCGTCCTACGAGCAGTACAAGGAGCAGGTCGCTCCTTACCTGCGGGGATGGCAGTCGGTGATCGGGCCGGAGCGCACCGGCGTCTACGCCAACTCCAAGACCATCGAGTGGGCGCTGCAGGACGGTCTGGGCTCCTGCTTCTGGCAACACAACTACGGTTCACCCGGCGGCGTCGCGCATCCAGCGGCCAACTTGCATCAGGTCGAGATCGATCGGCGCACCGTCGGCGGCGTGGGAGTGGACATTAACGAGATCCTGCAGCCGCAGTTCGGGCAGTGGGTCTGACGGCTGTCCGGTCGCCGTTATGCCAGCAAACTGGCGCCGAATGAGGCTGGGAACAGCTGGGATCGCCGCACTCGTTCGAGGTCGGAGCCTCAGGCGGCCCCAAAGCCAGTTGGCCCGGCTGATCTAAACATAACGATTCGATAACAATGCAGCCTTGATCTGCGCCGTTATGGCTACTCGACCGTAACCCCACGCATGCAGGACGTTTGTCCCGGATGCTTACGCGCGCCGTGGAGCCCCGTGATAACCGGGGCTGGGTTACCCGAGCGTAGAACTCACCAGTAACCAATTTGCTGCGGAAACGGCACAGGTTCTTATGACACTCTTACGGCTGTAGCGCGGCCGCGAACACGCGAGAACCCGCAGATGGGCCGGTGATTCCGGCAGCCGTCGATGAAGACGTGACATTAACCAGGGCAGGGGAGATACATACCGTGACGATCCACGAACACGACCGGGTTTCCGCCGAGGGGGCAGGCGCGGGGCGGTTCGCCAGTGCCTCGTCCGCTCTGGTGGATCGGTTGACGGCCGGCGAGCCGTACGCGGTCGCCTTCGGCGGACAGGGCAGTGCCTGGTTGGAGTCGCTCGAAGAGCTGGTGTCCTCGGCCGGCATCGAGACGGAGCTGGCCACGTTGGCCGGTGAGGCCGACCTGCTGCTCGAGCCGATCGCCAAGGAACTTGTCGTGGTCCGGCCCATCGGCTTCGAGCCGCTGCAATGGGTGCGGGCGCTGGCCGCCGAGGACCCGATCCCGTCGGCCAAGCAGCTGACCTCGGCCGCTGTGTCAGTGCCGGGCGTGCTGTTGACCCAGATGGCGGCGATGCGGGCGCTGGAGCGTCAGGGCCTGGATCTTTCGGCGACCCCGCCCGTCGCCGCGGCCGGGCACTCGCAGGGCATCCTGGGCGTCGAGGCGCTGAAGGCCGGCGGCGCGACCGACGTGCAGTTGCTTGCGATCGCCCAGCTGTTGGGCGCCGCCGGAACACTGGTGGCCCGCCGTCGGGGAATCTCGGTACTGGGTGACCGTCCTCCGATGGTGGCGATCAGCAATGTCGACCCGGAGCGGATCCGGCAACTGTTGGACGAGTTCACCCAGGACGTGCGCACGGTGCTTCCGCCGGTGCTGTCCATCCGCAATGGTCGCCGTGCGGTGGTCATCACCGGAACCCCCGAACAGCTGTCCCGTTTCGAGCTGTACTGCGAGCAGATCGCGGAGAAGGAGGCCGCCGAGCGCAAGAACAAGCTGCGTGGCGGCGCGGTCTTCGCTCCGGTCTTCGAGCCGGTCCAGGTCGAGGTCGGTTTCCACTCGCCGCGGCTGTCCGACGGCATCGAGATCGTTGCGCAGTGGGCCGCCAAGGTGGGCCTCGATGTCGAGTTGACCCGCCAGCTGGCCGACTCGATCCTGGTGGGTGAGGTCGACTGGGTCGACGAGGTCACCACGCTGCACGACGCGGGTGCCCGCTGGATTCTGGATCTCGGACCCGGCGACATCCTGACCCGGCTGACCGCGCCGGTGATCCGCGGCCTGGGCATCGGGATCGTGCCGGTGGCCACCCGCGGTGGTCAGCGCAACCTGTTCACGATCGGCGCCGTCCCGGAGGTCGCTCGGCCTTGGACGAGCTACGCCCCGTCGGTGGTCGCGCTGCCCGACGGCCGGGTCAAGCTCGACACCAAGTTCACCCGGCTGACCGGCCGCTCGCCGATCCTGCTGGCCGGCATGACGCCTACCACCGTCGACGCCAAGATCGTCGCCGCGGCCGCCAACGCCGGGCACTGGTCTGAGCTGGCCGGCGGTGGCCAGGTCACCGAGGAGATCTTCAACGACCGGGTTGCGGAGCTGACGACGCTGCTCGAGCCGGGTCGTACCGTTCAGTTCAACTCGCTGTTCCTGGACCCCTACCTGTGGAAGTTGCAGGTCGGCGGAAAGCGGTTGGTGCAGAAGGCGCGTCAGTCCGGCGCCCCGTTCGACGGGCTGGTGATCAGTGCCGGTATTCCCGAGCTGGAAGAGGCCGTTGAGCTGATCGCCGAGCTCAATGAATCCGGAATCAGCCACGTGGTGTTCAAGCCCGGCACCGTCGAGCAGATCCGGTCGGTGATCCGCATCGCCGCCGAGGTTCCCACCACGCCGGTGATCGCGCACGTCGAGGGCGGCCGCGCCGGCGGTCACCACTCCTGGGAGGACCTCGACGACCTGTTGTTGGCGACCTACTCCGAGCTGCGTTCGCAGCCCAACATCACCCTGTGCGTCGGCGGTGGCATCGGCACCCCAGAGCAGGCCGCGGAATACCTGTCCGGCCGGTGGTCGCAGCAGCACGGCTTCCCGCTGATGCCCGTGGACGGCATCCTGGTCGGTACCGCGGCGATGGCCACCCTGGAGGCCACCACGTCGCCGGCAGTGAAGCAGATGCTGGTCGACACCACGGGCACCGACCACTGGATCGGCGCAGGAAAAGCGCAGGGCGGCATGGCTTCCTCGCGCAGCCAGCTCGGCGCCGACATCCACGAGATCGATAACGTCGCCTCACGTTGCGGCCGGCTGCTCGACGAGGTCGCCGGTGACGGCGAGGCCGTCGCAGCGCGTCGCGACGAGATCATCGCCGCGCTCGCCGACACCGCCAAGCCCTATTTCGGTGATGTCACTGAGATGACGTACGCGCAGTGGCTGCGCCGCTATGTGGAACTGGCCATCGGTGCAGGCGACTCGACCGCGGACACCGCCTCACCGGACAGCCCGTGGTTGGCCGACACCTGGCGGGAGCGGTTCGGTTCGATGCTGCAGCGCGCCGAAGCGCGGCTCAACGAACTCGAGTCCGGCCCGATCGAGACGCTGTTCACCGATTCCGAAGGGGCACAGTCGATCCTGGAGCGCCCCGAAGAGGCCATCGCGGCTCTGCTGGCTCGCTACCCTGAGGCCGAGACGGTTCGCCTGCACCCGGCCGACGCGCCGTTTTTCACCCAGCTCTGCAAGACGCCGGGCAAGCCGGTCAACTTCGTGCCGGTGATCGACAAGGACGTTCGCCGTTGGTGGCGCAGCGATTCGCTGTGGCAGGCACACGACGCCCGCTACACGGCCGAGCAGGTCTGCATCATTCCGGGCATCACTGCCGTCGCCGGTATCACCCGGGTCGACGAGCCGGTCGGTGAGCTGCTGGACCGCTTCGAGCAGACGGCAGTCGAACAGGTGCTCGCCACCGGTGTGGAGCCCACCCCGGTCTCCGCGCGCCGTCAGGGCCGTACCGATGTCACCGGCCCGCTGGCCGTGCTGCTTGACGCCCCCGACGTGCTGTGGGCCGGTCGCACCGCCACCAACCCCGTGCACCGGATCGCCGACCCCGCCGAGTGGCAGGTGCACGAGAACCGCACCGCCACGCACCCGTCGACCGGGGCACGCCTGGAGGTCGCCTCGGAAGCCAACGTGGTGCTCAGCGTGCCGCTGTCCGGTGTCTGGATCAACATTCGCTTCACCGTCCCGGCAACGGTCGTCGACGGAGCCACCCCGCTGGTGTCCACCGAGGACGCCGCAGCCGCGATGCGCGCGGTGCTGGCCATCGCCGCCGGTGTCGACGGCCCGGAGGCCCTGCCGCCGGTGCACGACGGCACTGCCACCGTCACCGTGGCATGGAACCCCGAGCAGGTCGCCGACCACACCGGAGTGACCGCAACGTTCGGCGCACCGCTGGCGCCGGGACTGTCTACGGTCCCCGACGCACTGGTCGGGCGGTGCTGGCCGGCGGTTTTCGCCGCCATCGGCTCCGCGACCACCGATGCCGGGTTCCCGGTCGTCGAGGGCCTGCTGTCCTTGGTGCACTTGGACCACGCGGCGCATCTGCTTGCCGCGCTGCCGGCGCAACCGGCTGAATTGACCGTCACCGCAACGGCGCTGGCGGCCACCGACACCGAGGTCGGCCGCGTCGTCCCGGTGTCCGTCACGGTTGCCGCTGCCGATGGCACCGTGCTGGCCACCCTGGAGGAGCGCTTCGCGATCCGCGGGCGCACCGGCGCCGCGGAACTGGCCGACCCGGTCCGGGCCGGCGGCGCGGTCTCCGACAACGCCACGGACACTCCGCGTCGCCGTCGGCGCGACGTCACCGTGACCGCACCGGTGGACATGCGTCCGTTCGCGGCGGTCTCCGGCGACTACAACCCGATTCACACAGACCGGGCCGCGGCACTGCTGGCCGGCCTGGAATCGCCCATCGTGCACGGTATGTGGCTCTCGGCCGCGGCACAGCACGTGGTGACCGCCACCGACGGCCAGGCTCGCCCACCGGCGCGGCTGGTGGGCTGGACCGCGCGCTTCCTCGGCATGGTCAAGCCCGGCGATGACGTCGACTTCCGCGTGGACCGGGTCGGAATCGACCTGGGCGCAGAGGTTCTGGAAGTCAGCGCACGGATCGGCTCGGACCTGGTGATGTCGGCGACCGCCCGGCTGACCGCCCCCAAGACCGTCTACGCCTTCCCCGGTCAGGGCATCCAGCACAAGGGCATGGGTATGGACGTCCGGGCCCGGTCCAAGGCCGCCCGCAAGGTCTGGGACTCCGCGGACGCCTTCACCCGCGACACCCTGGGCTTCTCGGTGCTGCACGTGGTGCGTGACAACCCGACCAGCCTGATCGCCTCCGGCGTGCACTACCAGCACCCCGAGGGTGTGCTGTATCTGACGCAGTTCACCCAGGTGGCGATGGCCACTGTGGCCGCCGCGCAGGTTGCCGAGATGCGCGAGCAGGGTGCCTTCGTCGAGGGCGCGATCGCCTGTGGTCACTCCGTCGGCGAGTACACCGCGCTGGCTTGTGTCAGTGACGTCTACGAGCTGGAGGCGTTGCTGGAGGTGGTGTTCCACCGTGGCTCCAAGATGCACGACATCGTGCCGCGTGACGCCATGGGGCGGTCGAACTACCGGCTGGCCGCCATCCGGCCATCGCAGATCGACCTCGACGACGCCGACGTCACTGCGTTTGTCGCCGAGATCGCCGAGCGCACTGGGGAATTTCTGCAGATCGTCAACTTCAACCTGCGCGGCTCGCAGTACGCGATCGCCGGCACGGTGGCCGGCCTGGAGGCACTGGAGGCCGAGGTCGAGCGGCGCCGCGAGATCTCCGGTGGCAAGCGGTCATTCATCCTGGTGCCCGGGATCGATGTGCCGTTCCACTCCGAGGTGCTCCGCATCGGCGTCGATGACTTCCGGCGTTCGCTGGAGCGGGTCATGCCGCGTGACACCGACCCCGAGCTGATCGTCGGACGCTACATCCCCAACCTGGTGCCCAAGCCGTTCACCTTGGATCGAGAGTTCGTCCAAGAGATTCGTGACCTGGTGCCGGCCGAGCCGCTCGACGAGATCCTGGCCGACTACGACACCTGGCGTAACGAGAAGCCGAGCGAGCTGTGCCGCAAGATCGTGATCGAGTTGCTGGCCTGGCAGTTCGCCAGCCCGGTGCGCTGGATCGAGACCCAGGACCTGCTGTTCATCGAGCAGGCGGCCGGTGGGTTGGGCGTGGAGCGGTTTGTCGAGATCGGTGTGAAGACCGCTCCGACGGTCGCCGGGCTGGCAACGAACACGCTCAAGCTGCCCGAGTACGCCCACAGCACCGTGGAAGTGCTCAACGCCGAGCGGGACGCAGCGGTGCTGTTCGCCACCGACACCGACCCCGAGCCGGAGCCGGAGGAGGACGAGGCCCCGGCTGAGGCTTCCGCGGAAGGTGCTCCGGCCGAGGCGACCGCCCCGGCGCCCGCCGCGCCGGCTGTGCCTTCTGGGCCGACGGGTGCCCCGCGCCCCGACGACATCGCGTTCGACGCCGCCGACGCCACCTGCGCGTTGATCGCGCTGAGCGCCAAGATGCGCATCGACCAGATCGAGGCGCTGGACTCCATCGAGTCCATCACCGATGGTGCGTCCTCGCGGCGTAACCAGCTGCTGGTGGACCTGGGTTCGGAGCTGAACCTGGGCGCCATCGACGGTGCTGCCGAGGCTGACCTGTCCGGGCTGAAGTCGCAGGTGACCAAGCTGGCACGCACCTACAAGCCCTACGGCCCGGTGCTGACCGACGCGATCAACGACCAGCTCCGCACCATTCTCGGACCGTCCGGCAAGCGGCCCGGCGCCATTGCCGAGCGGGTCAAGAAGGCTTGGGAGCTCGGTGACGGCTGGGCCAAGCACGTCACTGTCGAGGTGGCGTTGGGAACCCGCGAAGGCACCAGTGTCCGGGGCGGCGCCCTGGGCGGGCTGCACGAGGGTGCGCTGGCCGACGGCGCGGCTGTCGACAAGGTCATCGATGCGGCCATTCAGGCTGTCGCCGCACGACGCGGCGTCGCGGTGAGCCTGCCGTCGGCAGGCGGTGGCGGCGGTGCGACGGTGGATGCCGCCGCGCTGGGCGAGTTCACCAGTGCGATCACCGGACGTGACGGTGTGCTCGCCTCAGCCGCCCGGTTGGTGTTGGGCCAACTCGGGTTCAGCGAAGATGTGGCCGCGGTCCCGGCGGGCGCCACCGACAGTGAGCTGATCGACCTGGTGAGCGCCGAATTGGGTTCGGACTGGCCGCGTCTGGTGGCGCCGACGTTCGACGGGCGCAAGGCGGTGCTGTTCGACGACCGTTGGGCCAGTGCTCGCGAAGACCTGGTCAAGCTGTGGCTGGTCGACGAAGGCGACATCGACGCCGACTGGCCTCGTCTCGCCGAGCGATTCGAGGGTGCCGGCCACGTGGTCGCGACCCAGGCGTCCTGGTGGCAGGCCCGGTCGCTGGCCTCCGGCCGGCAGATTCACGGCTCGTTGTACGCGCGGATCGCCGCCGGTGCGGAGAACCCGGGCCGTGGCCGCTACAGCGACGAGGTGGCGGTGGTGACCGGTGCCTCCAAGGGCTCGATCGCGGCGTCGGTGGTCGGGCAGCTGCTCGACGGCGGTGCGACCGTCATCGCCACCACGTCTCGACTTGACGATGAGCGGCTGAGCTTCTACCGCAACCTTTACCGCGACCACGCTCGGTTCGGTGCGGCGCTGTGGGTGGTGCCCGCCAACATGGCCTCCTACGCCGACATCGATGCGCTGGTTGAGTGGGTCGGTACTGAGCAGACCGAAAGCCTTGGCCCGCAGTCGATTCACCTCAAGGATGCGCAGACTCCGACGCTGCTGTTCCCGTTCGCGGCTCCGCGAGTCACCGGCGATCTGTCGGAGGCCGGTGCGCGCGCCGAGATGGAGATGAAGGTGCTGCTGTGGGCAGTGCAGCGGCTTATCGGCGGCCTGTCGAAGATCGGCGCCGAACGTGACATCGCCTCCCGGCTGCACGTGGTGCTGCCCGGCTCGCCCAACCGCGGCATGTTCGGCGGTGACGGCGCCTACGGCGAGGCCAAGGCTTCGCTGGACGCGCTGGTGTCGCGCTGGAAGGCCGAGTCCTCGTGGGCATCTCGGGTCAGCCTCGCGCACGCCCTGATCGGTTGGACCCGCGGCACCGGGTTGATGGGTCACAACGACGTCATCGTCGATGCGGTCGAGGAGGCCGGTGTCACCACCTACTCGACCGAGCAGATGGCGGCCATGCTGCTCGGCCTGTGCAATGTCGAGTCCAAGGTGGCTGCGGCCAACACACCGATCGAGGCTGACCTGACCGGTGGCCTGGCCGAGGCGAACCTGGACATGGCCGAGCTGGCCGCCCGGGCTCGCGAGGAGATGACATCCGACGCGGCAGCCGACGAGGACGCCGAGGATGCCGGCAACACCATTGCGGCCCTGCCGAGCCCGCCGCGTGGCCACACCCCGGCCCCGCCGCCGGTCTGGGACGACCTCGACGTCGACCCGGCCGATCTGGTGGTTATCGTCGGTGGCGCCGAGCTGGGCCCGCTCGGGTCGTCGCGCACCCGCTTCGAGATGGAGGTTGCCGGCGAGCTGTCGGCCGCCGGGGTGCTGGAGTTGGCCTGGACCACCGGGCTGGTCAAGTGGGAGGACGACCCGACCCCGGGTTGGTATGACACCGCGACCGGTGAGCTGGTCGACGAGGCCGAACTGGTGGAGCGCTACCACGACGCCGTGGTGGAACGAGTCGGTGTGCGCGAGTTCGTCGATGACGGCGCGATCGACCCCGACCACGCCTCGCCGCTGTTGGTCAGTGTGTTCCTGGACAAGGACTTCTCGTTCGTGGTCTCCAGCGAGGCCGACGCGCGGGCGTTCGTCGAGTTCGACCCCGAGCACACTGTGGTGCGCCCGGTGCCGGACTCCTCGGACTGGCAGGTGATCCGCAAGGCGGGCACCGAGATTCGGGTTCCGCGCAAGAGCAAGCTGTCGCGCACTGTGGGTGCTCAGATCCCGACCGGGTTCGACCCGACGGTGTGGGGGATCAGCCAGGACATGGCCACCTCCATTGACCGGGTGGCGCTGTGGAACATCGTCGCGACCGTCGATGCGTTCCTGTCGGCGGGCTTCACCCCGACCGAGTTGCTGCGCTGGGTGCACCCGTCGCTGGTTGCCAGCACGCAGGGCACCGGCATGGGCGGCATGACCTCGATGCAGACCATGTACCACGGCAACCTGCTCGGTCGGGCCAAGCCGAACGACATCCTGCAGGAAGTGCTGCCCAATGTCGTTGCCGCGCACGTGGTCCAGAGCTACGTCGGTTCCTACGGCTCGATGATCCACCCGGTGGCGGCGTGTGCCACGGCGGCGGTCTCGGTCGAGGAGGGCGTCGACAAGATCCGGCTGGGCAAGGCCGAGCTGGTGGTCACCGGCGGCTACGACGACCTGACCCTGGAGGCCATCATCGGCTTCGGTGACATGGCGGCTACCGCCGACACCGAGATGATGCGGGCCAAGGGCATCAGCGACTCGAAGTTCTCCCGCGCCAACGACCGGCGGCGGCTGGGCTTCGTCGAGGCCCAGGGCGGTGGCACCATTCTGCTGGCCCGCGGCGACCTGGCCGCCAAGATGGGCCTGCCGGTCCTGGCGGTGGTGGCCTACGCGCAGAGCTTCGCCGACGGCGTGCACACCTCGATCCCGGCTCCTGGCCTGGGTGCCCTGGGCGCGGGTCGGGGCGGCAAGGACTCGATGCTGGCCCGTTCGCTGGCCAAGCTGGGTGTGGGCGCTGATGACATCGCGGTGGTCTCCAAGCACGACACCTCGACGCTGGCGAATGACCCCAACGAGACCGAGCTGCACGAGCGGCTGGCCGACTCGCTGGGCCGCTCCGACGGTGCGCCCCTGTTCGTGATCAGCCAGAAGAGCCTCACCGGGCACGCCAAGGGCGGCGCGGCGGTCTTCCAGATGATGGGCCTGTGCCAGGTGCTGCGGGACGGGGTCATCCCGCCCAACCGCAGCCTGGACTGTGTCGACGACGAGCTGGCGACCGCCGGCCACCTGGTGTGGGTGCGCGAGACGCTGGAGCTGGGGGAGAAGTTCCCGCTCAAGGCCGGGTTGGTCACCAGCCTGGGCTTCGGCCACGTGTCCGGTCTGGTCGCGCTGGTGCACCCGGCGGCCTTCCTGGCCGCGCTGGACCCGAGTCAGCGCGCGACGTACGAGGAGCAGGCCAGCTCCCGGGTGCTGGCCGGTCAGCGGCGCCTCGCCTCGGCGATCGCCGGGGGCACGCCGATGTACGAGCGGCCCGCCGACCGGCGGTTCGACCACGACACGTCGGAGAAGCGCCAAGAGTCGGCGATGCTGCTCAACCCGGCGGCACGGCTGGGCGACGGCGATGTTTACATCGGCTGAGCACGTGCGGTCTGTAGGTTTGGACGCGTGAGCATCGTTGGTGTCGGGATCGACCTGGTGTCGATTCCCGACTTTGCCGAACAGGTCGACCAACCCGGGACGGTGTTCGCTGAGACGTTCACCCCCGGGGAGCGTCGCGACGCCTCGGACAAGAGTTCGTCGGCGGCGCGGCACCTGGCGGCCCGGTGGGCGGCCAAGGAGGCGGTGATCAAGGCGTGGTCGGGTTCGCGTTTCGCGCAGAAACCGGTGCTTCCGGAGGCGATTCACCGCGACATCGAGGTGGTCACCGACACCTGGGGGCGCCCGAAGGTGCGCCTCTCCGGTGAGATCGCGCAACATCTGGCCGAGGTGACGATCCACGTGTCGCTGACTCACGAGGCCGATACCGCCGCGGCCGTCGCCATCCTCGAGATCTGACGTGTCTATTGCGCGAGGGTGCGTGTTTGCACGGCAACACGCCGCGCATGGACGTACATCTGCGCACGCTCGCGACGGGCGGGATAGCCGCTAACCTCGACGTCATGAGCGATCTGGTGCAGCGAGTCCGCGACATCCTGCCGTCGGTGCGGGCTGACCTGGAGGATCTGGTGCGCATCGAGTCGGTGTGGGCGGACCCGGCGCGACGCTCCGAGGTGCACCGCAGCGCCCAGCGTGTCGCAGATCTGCTGAGCCAGGCGGGTTTTCCGCAGGTGCAGATCGTCGCCGAAGGCGGTGCGCCGGCGGTGATCGCGCACTATCCGCCACCGCCTGGCGCTCCGACCGTGCTGCTGTATGCCCACCACGATGTGCAGCCCGAGGGTGACGCGGGACAGTGGGATTCACCGCCGTTCGAGCCCACCGAACGCGACGGACGCCTCTACGGTCGCGGTACTGCCGACGACAAGGCCGGTATCGCAACACATCTGGCGGCGTTCCGGGCGCACGGTGGCCGGCCGCCGGTCGGTGTGACGGTTTTCGTCGAAGGCGAGGAGGAGTCCGGTTCACCGTCGTTGGGGGCACTGCTCGCCGCGCACCGGGAGGCGCTGAGCGCCGACGTGATCGTGATCGCCGACTCCGACAACTGGAGCACCGAGATTCCGTCGCTGACAGTGTCGCTGCGGGGGCTGGCCGACTGTGTGGTGGAAGTCGCCACGCTGGACCACGGTCTGCACTCGGGCCTGTGGGGTGGGGTGGTGCCTGACGCGCTGACCGTCCTGGTGCGGCTGCTGGCGAGTCTGCACGACGACGACGGCAACGTCGCAGTCGCCGGCCTTCACGAAAGCACCGCGGCACCAGTCGATTACCCGCCTGAGCGCGTACGTGCCGACACCGGGCTCCTGGACGGCGTGGCCGAGATGGGCTCCGGTTCTGTGCCGCAACGGATGTGGGCCAAACCGGCGATCACCGTCATCGGTATCGACACCACGAGCATCGCCGCCTCGTCGAACACGCTGATCCCACGGGCCCGCGCCAAGGTCAGCATGCGAGTGGCGCCCGGTGGCGACGCCGCCGCCCACCTGGAGGCGCTCACCGCACACCTGCGGCACCATGCCCCGTGGGGAGCGCACGTGACCGTCACGCCGGGCGACATCGGCCAGCCCTATGCCATCGACGCCAGCGGTCCGGTGTATGACAAAGCGCGGGCCGCGTTCGCCCAGGCGTGGGGCGTCGAGCCCATCGATATGGGCATGGGCGGTTCGATCCCGTTTATCGCGGAGTTCGCCGCCGCCTACCCGCAGGCGACCATCCTGGTCACCGGGGTGGAGGATCCGGGCACCCAGGCTCACAGCATCAATGAGAGCTTGCACCTGGGGGTGCTGGAACGCGCCGCTACTGCCGAGGCGCTGTTGCTGGCGAAGCTGGGCGATCAGTCCGCCTGATGATCGCTGGCCCGCCGCAGTTGCCGCAGACCGTGCCCGATGCCGTACGTCAGTTGGCCGGAGCCGACATTCCACACCCGGTGTGGCTCAACGAGGTCGGCGGCACCACTTTCGAAGTCGGCCGCGCCGCCGGGCGCCGCTTCATCAAGTGGTCGCCGCACGACAGCGGTATCGACCTATCCGCGGAGGTGGCGCGCCTGCAGTGGGCGCTCGGCTACACGCCGGTGCCGGAAGTGCTCGATCACGGCCGCAACGACGAGGGGCAGTGGCTGGTCACCGCGGCACTGCCCGGCACCAATGCGGTCGCAGCGCGGTGGATCGCCGACCCTCTCCCGGCAGTGACGGGAATCGGGCGGGGACTGCGGGCTCTGCACGATGTCCTGCCGGTGGCGGCCTGCCCGTTCGACTGGCGCGCCGAGAGGCGGGCTGCGGACGCCAATCGTCGGTCCGGGCAACTGAATCCGGCGGAGTGGCCCGCGGAGTTCGCCGGTCTCACCGTCGCGCAAGCGTTGCAGCGAGTAGCCGATCCGCCCCCGGTTGATCGGCTGGTGGTGTGCCACGGCGACGCCTGCGCGCCGAACACGTTGCTGAACGACGACGGACACCCCACGGGCCACGTCGACCTCGGCGAACTGGGGATTGCCGATCGCTGGGCCGATCTGGCAGTGGCGACCTGGAGTACCGAGTGGAACTTCGGTGCCGACTGGACTGATGTGCTGCTCGATGCGTACGGAATCCGAAGAGACCAGGAGCGCATCGACTACTACCGGCTGCTGTGGACCCTCGGTCCTTGATTGGCGGGCTCACAAGGGCGACTTGTGATTGCATGGACTGATGGCGCTCAGCCCCCGCATGCCCGATCTGCCGGCGTTCGAGATGTTGGTGGCTATCGCCAGAACCGGCAGCCTTGGTGCCGCGGGGCGGGAATTGGGGCTGACGCAGCAGGCGGTTTCGGCACGCCTGTCGGCGATGGAGGCTCAGACCGGTGTGCGCCTTGTGGCCCGCAGCGCGCGTGGTTCGCAGTTGACTTCGGCCGGTGCGGTCGTGGCGGAATGGGCAGATCAGCTGCTGGACGTCGCTGGTCACGTCGATGCCGGACTGGCTTCGTTGCGGGCTGCGAGCCGCAAGAAGATGAAGGTGGTTGCCAGTCTGACGGTCGCCGAACAGTTGATGCCCCGCTGGATCGTGTCACTGCAGACCGCCGCCACGCGAACCGGGCGTGAGGCACCGGAGGTCATCCTGACCGCCACTAACAGCGAGCAGGCTATTTCGAGCGTCCGAGGCGGCTCGGCGGACCTGGGCTTCATCGAGAGTCCGGGGGCCTTGACCGGTATTCGAAGCCGTGTTGTGGCGCACGACGACCTCGTGGTGATCGTGCCGCCCGACCACAAGTGGGTGCGTCGCTCCAAAGGCGTTACCGCCGGCGAACTCAGCCAGACCCCGCTGGTCGTGCGCGAACAGGGGTCGGGCACCCGTGACTCACTGACGTCGGCATTGCGCACGGTCTTGGGCCACGAGGTAGAACAGGTGCGTCCGGCGTTGGAGTTGTCTTCTTCGGTCGCCGTGCGTGGTGCCGTGCTGGCGGGGGCCGGGCCGGCGGTGATGAGCAGGCTGGCGGTCGCCGATGACCTTGCGGTCGGCCGGCTTCGCTGCGTCGCGGTACCGGAATTGGACCTGCATCGTGATCTCAGGGCGATCTGGACCGGCGGGCGGACGCCGCCGGCCGGAGTGGTCCGGGACCTGTTGAGTCACATCGGCGGCGCCAACCCGCCACGCTGACGTACGCCGAAGCTACGTGCCGTACTGCAACCACAGCGGCAGCGCGCTGTTGAGCCGCTGCATGAACTTGATGAGTCCGATCCGATACTGCCCGGATCCGAACGAGTCGATTCCGTACTCGGGGAACGCAATCCCGACCCCGAACAGCCCCGGAGCCAGGATCCCGTTCACCGGGTCGTATTCCAGATCCCCCCACTGCGGGGTCGCGGGGAGTTGCCGGCGGGTGAACCCGACGGTGTAGACAACATGGCTACAGGCTTGGAGCTGCTCGGAGAACTCCTTGTCGTCCACCCGATACCGTTCCAAGCGCTCGGGATAGGCCCCGTCGATGTTCTCCCGGGCCCATGTTGCGGCATTTCCCTTCAGGCCAGTGTCGTCGAACAGAATCTGATCACCCAGGTAGACAGCGTATTTGGTTGGGCTCCGATAGAAGTTGACGACCTTGCGGGCACGTGTGTTCAACAGGTTGGGCAGTGCCACCATGGATGAGTGTGACGAGCCGAAGACCGCCACCGTGGCGTCGTCCAATGCCAGCTGACCGAGCTTGTCGGGGTTCAGTGCCACCTCGATCGGAATCTCTTCCAGGTGCGGATGCTGAAGCGTCTTGGGAATCGAACCGACGGCCAGAATCATGTTCTTCGCTTCGATCTCGGCGTCCGGGGTGCGCACCAGCCACCGGCGGTTGCGCAGGGTGAGCTCGGTGGCCACCGCGCGAATGGCGGTGACGCGCTGGGTCAGGTGTTGGGAGATCCATACCAACGGATCGGCGACGAGGCCGAGCGGGCAGGTGTGACCGGGATCGATGTCGGTCAGCTCAAAGTGGGGCGCTTCGGAAAATCGGAACGACGGGGAGCCGTTCAAGTAGTCGAGGAAGAGCGACACATGGGTGTTGCCTGGGACGGCGCGCCATTTGGTGCCGATATCGCCGGCGGCAAAGTCGGGGTCGATCCAGGCGATCTGGTTTTCGGGGACGCCATGGTCGAGCAGCCGGCCCACCGCGGCGATACCTGCGGGACCTGCTCCGATCACTGCCCAGCTGTGCTCAGTCATCTTCCTGCCTTCCAACAGAGTAGGAGTAGCGCGCCGCCTTGGTCGCTCGATCGGAGGCGCCACCCAATCCCGACCGTTGGCACAATGCTCCGCCCGACGGCGGTCCGTGGCTAGAGGGGTTGTTCTTGTCAGGTCACAAGGTCTGATTGTGAGTCGTGGTCAACGCCCTTCGGCTGCCGCTTCCAGCGCGGCGATGTCGAGCTTGACCATCGTGTACATGGCTTGCTTGGCCCGCAGCACCCGCTCTGGGTCTGGATCGGTCATCAACTCCGACAGCCGTTGCGGGATGATCTGCCAGGACAATCCGTAGCGGTCGGTGAGCCAGCCGCACTGGACTTCCTTGCCGCCAGCGCTCAACGCTTCCCAGTAGTGGTCGACCTCGGCCTGGTCGGCGCAGTAGACCTGGATCGAGATGGCCTCGTCCAACGTGAAGTTCGGTCCGCCGTTGATCGCGGAGAACGGCCGCCCGTCGAGCTCGAACAACACCTCCAGTGGGCTGCCGTCGCGCTCGGGGTTCTCCGCGCCCCAGTAGGAGGTATCGGTGACCTTCGAATTGGGAAATATCGACACGTAGTACTCGGCAGCTTCCAGCGCCTGGGTGTCGAACCACAAACTCGTCCGGATGACCGGCATGCGCTGCTCCTTCTCGGTCGGCGGAAGAGCGACCTCAGGGGTCAGACCGACAGATCGCGCCGCAGTTTCGCGACGTGCCCGGTGGCCCGCACGTTGTACTGGGCCTCGGCGATCTTGCCCTGCTCGTCGACGACGAACGTCGAGCGAATGACGCCCTGCACGGTCTTGCCGTACATCTTCTTCTCGCCGTAGGCGCCCCAGGCCGCCAACACCGACCGGTCCGGGTCGGACAGCAGCGGGAAGGTCAATTCCTCGGTGTCGCGGAATTTGGCCAGTTTGGCGGGCTTGTCGGGGGAGATGCCGACGACGTCGAGGCCGGCGTCGTTGAACTCTCGCAGGTTGTCCCGGAAGTCGCAGGCCTGCTTGGTGCAGCCCGGCGTCGAGGCGGCCGGGTAGAAGTAGACGACGACCCGTCGTCCCCGGTAGTCGGCCAGTGACACGGTGTTGCCGTCGGCGTCGGGAAGACTGAACGCGGGCGCTTCATCGCCGGGCGCCAGGCGTGCGGTGTCGGTCAACAACTGCCCCTTTCTGCTCGCCGGGGCATGAGACGAACCCCGGCTGCTCTAGGGTAGTTCGACAGGGGCAGCATCGGACAGGGAGGACGACAGTGGCGGAACGCGATCCCGACACGATCAAGAAGGACATCGATCAGGCCCGCGAGCAGCTGGCGTCGACGGTCGATATTCTCGCGGACCGGGCCAACCCCCGTCGGCTGGCCGACCGCGCCAAGGCCCGGGCGGTCGAGATCGTCACCCAACCTGCGGTGATAGCGTCGCTGGCCGGTGTCGGTGGACTGATCCTCATCCTGACGATTCGCCGAATCCGCAACCGTTAGGTCCCCGCGCGCCGACGCGAAAATTGGGTCTGGTGGCGTGAGGCTGCCGGGACGAAGATGTTGCGGTGCGCGCCCAACAGCCCCCGGCGCCGCGGCCTGACCCGATCGGCTACACGCTCAAGCGGCTGGTACTGGGACGGCCGCTGGTCACCGGTGCGCTGCGTTCCGAGCGGCTGTCGAATCCGGTTGCACTAGGAGTACTTTCACCCGACGCGATCTCCTCAAACGCCTATGGCGTCGAGGAGATCCTGATCGAGTTGCTGCCGTTCGCGGGCCTGGCCGCCTTCGCGCTGCTGCTGCCCATCACCGGCGTGGTGCTGCTGATCCTGGTGTTGGTCACCGCGTCGTATCGCCAGGTGGTGATGACCTACACCCGGGCCGGCGGTTCCTACATCGTCTCGCGGGAGAACTTCGGGCCCCGGGTGGCGCAGGTCGCCGCCGCGGCGCTGCTGATCGATTATGTGGTGACTGTCGCGGTGCAATCCGCGGCCGGCACCGTCGCCGTCGTCTCGGCGATCCGCCCACTAGGCCCCTACAGCCTGGAGATCACCGTCGCCGTGGTGATCGTGATGTGCTACGCGAACCTGCGCGGTGTGCGCGAAGCCGGCCGCACGTTCGCGATACCGACGTATTTCTTTATAGCCATGCTCGGGCTGATGATCGTCACCGGTGTGGCGCGCGAGATCTTCTGGGGCTTACCGGTTTACGACGCAGAGCACCTTCCCGGAGCGGTGCCGGTGCACCAGGGCAACGGGCTGATCATGGGGGCGACCGTCCTGGTGGTGCTGCGTGCCTTCGCCAACGGCGGGTCGTCACTGACCGGTGTGGAAGCGATCTCCAACACCGTCAGCGTCTTCCAAAAACCGCAGGGTGTGAACGCCCGACGAGTGCTCACCACGATGGCGTGCATTCTGGGTTTCCTGCTGGCCGGGGTCACCTACCTGGCCTACCGCACCCACACCCCGCCGTACGCGGTCGGGTATCCCTCGGTGCTGTCCGAGGTGGCCCGGGCGGTGTTCGGCGGTGGCTGGGTGGGCCAGGTCTTTTACGTGCTGGTGCAGACGGCGACAGCATTAATCCTGTTCACCGGAGCGAACACCAGCTTCAACGGGTTTCCGATGCTGGCCAGCTTCGTCGCCGAAGACCGATTCCTGCCCCGCCAGTTGACCAAGCGCGGGCACCGGCTGGTCTTTTCCAACGGGATCATCGTGCTCACTGTCTTGGCGGTGACACTGCTGGTGGTCACCGGCGGTTCGGTCAACGCGCTGGTGCCGTTCTACGCGATCGGGGTGTTCACCGGATTTGCGATGGCCGGCTACGGGATGGCCAAACATCATGTGACGCATCGGGAATCGGGTTGGCGCTACAAGCTCGTCATCAATTTCTCGGCAGGGTTGCTGTCCACCGTGGTGGTGGGGATCTTCGCGGTGGCGAAGTTCACCGAGGGAGCCTGGCTGGTGGTGGTTGTGTTCCCGCTGCTGGTGGTGGTGCTGATCCGGCTCAACCGGGAATACCGGGCCGAGGCCGCGATCCTGGAGCGATTCCGCACCGACCGGCCCGACGTCGTCAAATACGCCCGTCACCGCGTAATGGTGTTCGTGCATTCGCTGGATCTAGCGGTGCTCGAAGCCCTGCGCTACGGCAGAGGGCTCTACGCCGACGACCTCGTCGCGGTGCACCTGGTGGTCGACGCCGTGCACGCCGCGCTGCTGCAGCAGCGCTGGGAGTACTACGGACTCGATACACCGCTGCGGGTGGTCGACTGCCCGGACCGCCGGCTGACGCGCACCGCCCAGCAACTGGTCGACACCGCGCGGGCCCAATATCCGGACTGCCACGTGACCGTGTTGTTGCCCCGACGCACGTACGCGCCGCTGCTGGGTCGGCTGCTGCACGATCGCACCGCCGACAAGATCGCCAAGGCCGTGAGCCAGGTCCCCGACGCGGCGGCAACGATCGTGCCCTACGACGTGCAGTCGCGTGTGCGGCAGGCGTTTCCGGATCTGTTCGAACAGCGCCTTCTGCGCGAGGTGGGGAAGATCCAGCAGTGGGTGGCGCGCCACGACCAGCAGGACGTGGACCGCTACGAGCATCCCGCGCCGCCACCGGACGCCATCGCGGTGGACGCCCTCATCGTCGGTCACCTGTCCACCATCGAGGGCCGGGTCAACGAGGTCGATGACAGCATCAGTCGCGGCAAGCCGGTCCGCGTCGCGGTGGTCGGCGACGGAACCGGAGAGCTGCGCGCGACTTTTCATGCGGGACGGGGCACCGACATCGGCCCGGGTGACGTGGTAGCGCTCACAGGCAAGGCTCGACGCAACGGCACCGGGCCGGTGTACATGACCGACCCCAGCTACCGGATCGTCAAAGAGACGGAGGAGTCGGCGCCGTCGCAATAAGACGAAACGGCCGGGAGGGACTGAGGGTCCCTCCCGGCCGCCGTTGCGTTCTACATATTCAGGAATCGATAGGTCTAGAAGCCCAAGGCGTCCCACAAACCGCCGTCCAACAGGTCAGTTCCGGCCGCACCGAGGTCCGGCACCTCCACGGCGTTGACCGGCAGGTCCGCGGTGCCCACAGTGAGGGCCTCGGCTGCGCGGGCCGGCCACTGGTTCAGCAGCAGGTCGAAGATGCCATCTTCGGTGAGTATGCCCGTGAAGACGTCCTCGGTCTCGGGCACGATGTACCCGTTGAGCACGGTGTTCAGCACGTCAGCGGGCAGGTTGAACAGCGCCCCTAAGTCGCCGCCGGCTGCAGCGGTGATGTTCTGGGTCAGTTGGTAAACGGCACCAATCATCGGCGACATCATTGCATCGCTGACCTGCTTGATGAAGGCCCAACCATCGAGGGGACCGATGAATTCGTTCAGCAGGCTCGACTGGTTCATCATCTCGCGGGCGGGAATGGACAGCACCGGGCCCAGGGACTTGCCCATCTCCTCAATACCGTAGAGGTACCAGATGTTGAACTCGTTGAATGCGTTGAAGGGGTCTCCCTGCGACATATAGTCGGAGATCCGTTCCATCAGCACCTCGAGCCCCGGGTACCGGACGGGGTTGGACTCGTCGCCGTCGATCATCTTGTCGAGCGCCTCGTTGATGCCGGCGAAGCCCGAGGTGATGAAGCGAGGTGACATGCCCTCCCGCGCGTCCAGCGGGACGTCTTCCATGCCGATGATCAGCTGGGCGTAGTCGCTCCAGTTGCTGCTGTACTGGCCCAGCAGAGTGTTGACGTTGGAGTTCTCCATCAGCGCGGCCAGGTTCTCGCTGGTCCGCTCGAACAGCGATTCCCAGCCGGTCAACTGCACAGCCTGTTGCCGAATGGTGTCCTGCAGCATGGGCGCAACCGGGTTGACGGCGATAAGGCCCGCTCCCGCCAACGCGATCCCGGCGGCCGCTAGCCGGGTTGGTCGGCCGTTGCCGAGCCTGGTCGTATCGGGCTGTAAGACGAAGTTCACGGTCGTGGCTCCTTATACCTACCTGCTGTACTGAACCCTAGGGTTTGGGAACAGAATCCTGCGAGTTGAGGAGCGAACGTTATCATAGGCAAACCTAACCTATGGAGCTAAATGTGAAAAGCCTAGATGAACATTAGGTAACGTCACAGGTGCGGACTGTGGTACGTGACGTGCAAGCGACGGCCTGGCAAATGTTGCGGGGCGGCGATCTTCGCGGACGCGAGAGTCAAGTAGGCGCTCGGAGAACGAATTCCGTGCCCGTATGGGGCCACGGCTGGTGACCCGGCGCGATATGAATGGAGATGGCTGGCGAGCGCACTCGCCGTCAGTTGTGGCTAAGGAGCACCTGAGGATGACGCGAGGGTGGGCAATCGCCGGGTACGGCGATGCGGGGGCGATTTGATAGCGCGAAGCGATGCCGCATAGGCAAACGACGATGAAAATATCCTCTGAGCGAAGTGCGCCGTCAGGGTTTCGAACCCCGGACCCGCTGATTAAGAGTCAGCTGCTCTACCAACTGAGCTAACGGCGCTGGGCGGTCAAGAACCGCGAAAGAGACAATAACAGGCACCGCGCCGGGAGACGAAATCGCGACGTCAGAGCGCTCTTTCGGACGGCACAGCGGCAGTGCCGATTACCCACTAGACTGCCTGCGAGCAGCATCAGCACGGTCAGGTGGGAAAAGCATGAGGCACGTTGGTTTGGCACAACGCTGCCGGGGGTTCGGGTCCCGGGCAGCGGCATTGCTGGTGGTTGCCGCCGCGGTGGCGAGCGTGAGTGCGTGCGGCAGCAATGCCGACGCCGAAGCGGCCAAGATCATCACCGACAAGGGCACCCCCTTCGCCGACCTGCTCGTTCCCAAGGTCAGCGCGTCGGTCACCGACAAGGCCGTCGGCGTGGCGGTGGACGCCCCGGTGACGGTGAGCGCCGAGGACGGCGTGCTCGATTCGGTCACCATGGTCAACGAGTACGGCGCCGTCGTGGACGGCAAGCTCAGTGCCGACGGGCTGACGTGGGCCACATCCGAGCAGCTGGGCTACAACAAGCGGTACACGGTCAACGCGAAGGCGCTGGGCCTCGGTGGTGTGACCAGCCGGCAGATGACATTTCAGACGCACTCGCCGCAGAACCTGACCATGCCTTACGTGATGCCGCGCGACGGCGAGGTCGTCGGAGTCGGCCAGCCGGTGGCGATTCGGTTCGACGAGAACATCGTTGACCGCGAGGCGGCCGAGAAAGCGATCACCATCACCACCGAGCCTCCGGTGGCGGGCGCCTTCTACTGGCTGAACAATCGCGAGGTGCGGTGGCGGCCGCAGGCCTTCTGGAAGCCCGGAACCAATGTGGACGTGCAGGTCAACACCTACGGGGTGGACCTGGGCAACGGGGTGTACGGGCAGGACAATGCGGCCAGTCACTTCGTCATCGGCGACGAGGTGATCGCCACCGTCGACGACGACACCAAGTCGATGGTGGTGCGCATCAACGGCGAAGTGGCCAAGACCATGCCCGTGTCGATGGGCAAGGAAAGCACCCCGACCAATAACGGCACCTACATCGTCGGTGAGCGTTTCGCGCACATCGTCATGGACTCGTCGACCTACGGCGTGCCGGTCAACTCGCCCAACGGGTATCGCACCGACGTCGACTGGGCCACCCAGATCTCCTACAGCGGCATCTTCGTGCACTCGGCACCGTGGTCGGTCGGGGCCCAGGGCTACGCCAACACCAGCCACGGCTGCATAAACGTCAGCCCCAGCAACGCGCTGTGGTTCTACGACCACGTCAAACGCGGCGACGTGGTGCAGATCAACAACACCATCGGCTCGCTGCTGCCCGGCAACGAGGGCCTCGGCGACTGGAATGTGCCGTGGTCCCAATGGCAGGCCGGCAACGCCAACGACCCGGTGCGCTGACGCGCTAGCCGCCGTCAGGCCGGGGGCGGTCCGCCTTCCTCGCGCAGGTATTCCTCGTTGCCATTGGGGTAACCCCCGCCGAACGTGGTGATGTGCACGTGGTCGTAGTGGCCGTTGCCGCGACCACTGGGCCCGCCCGGCGTGTAGTAGGTGCCGCGCCAGATCGCGTCCTGCATGGCGAACCGACCGGCGTTCTGCCGGACGTAGTCGACGATCTGATCTCCCAACGCGATGCCCTCCGGACTGCCGGGGTTGGGGATCATCACGTCGATGGCCAGGCCGGAGGGATGCCAGCGCTGGCCGTCGGGACGTACCCCGATCATGTTGTGAATCTGCGGAAACGCTTCGCTGATGCTGCGCGCAACGAGAATCGTCTTGACCTGCATGCCGTGCTCGTTGACGATCCCCGGCGGCAGCGCGTGCGGTGCCGGCATGGACCAGTTGGTCACCAGATCGGGTGCGGGTGGTCCCCAGTCCTGCGGAGGCGGCGGAATGTCCTCCGGCGGCGGAGGCGGTCCATCTTCGGGCGGTGGGGGTGGCGCGTCGTCTGGAGGCGGAGGCGGCAGGTCTTCCGGCGGCGGAGGAACGTCCTCCGGCGGCGGGGGTGGCCCGTCTTCAGGCGGTGGGGGAGGTGCGTCCTCCGGTGGCGGCGGGGGCGCGTCCTCGGGGGGAGGCGGCGCATCGGCGGCGGCGGGAGGTGGCGGTTCGTCGTTGTTTCCCGGCTCGGCACCGACGCCGCCAGCCAAGAACACAGCGGCCGGCAACAGAGTCGTCGCGGCCAGAACCGAGGATTTCATGCGCAGATCTACTAGTCCTTGCGTGAGCACGCAGGGAACCGTAACCAAAACGTTACCTCGACATCAACCCGGCACGCGGAACGCCGGTCTGTGGCGAGTGTCTGTGTGCCGGTAGGGAACGAGGCCAACGATGGCGCTGTTTCCGGTAACGATGCAGGTCACGGGAGTGAATTCATCGAAACGCCTGAGCGCTTCCTGTGTAATTGCTAGTCTTCGCCGGCGGTCAACTTCGACGAGGGAATCCAATAGTGACAAAGGTCAAGCGGTTTCTGTGTGGAGCGACCGTCGCCGGCCTGGTGGCCGGAACGGGAGCGGTGGTAGGGACGCAGACGGGGCTGTCCGCCCTGACCGCCGACTGGATGCTTGCCGCCGAACACGTGCTGCTGATCGGCACCGACGGCACCAACTTGGACAAGATCCTGGAGTACGCCTACAACTCAGACAGCGGCTTCAAAACCGCGATGGACCAAGGCATTACCGGAACTGCGAGCCTGGTTAACCACACCACCTTCTCCGGCCCGTCGTGGTCGACAATCTTGACCGGCGTGTGGGACGACAAGCACGGGGTGACCAACAACCTGTTCAGCCCCGACCCGTACAACCAGTGGCCGACGGTGTTCAACCTTCTCGAGTACTACAAGCCGGAGATCAACACCTCGGTGATCGCCGACTGGGACTACATCAACGACATCGCTGCCGCGGGCGGCTATCCGGTCGACAGCAACATCTTCGTACCCTTCGAGACCAACTGGGCCGACGCCGACGCGCTGGTCACCGCGCAGACCATCGCCCAGATCCTGGCGACCGCGGACAACCCGGACGACATCTCCAACTTCCTGTTCTCCTACCAAGTGCAGGTCGACGAGGCCGGGCATGCGTTCGGTGGCGGGTCGGCCGAATACGCCCAAGCTGTCGTGAATGTGGGCGCCAACATCCAGCAGATCCTGGCTGCGGTGGCGCAGGTCAAGGCGCTCACCGGGGACGACTGGTCGATCATCATCACCACCGACCACGGCCATCAGCAGTCGCACGACATCTTGGGGCACGGCTTCCAGTCGCCCAACGAGACATCGTCGTTCGTCATCTTCGATCAAGCCGGCGATCACGCGACCGATGGCAGCCAAAACCTGAACTACTCCACCGTGGACATCACGCCCACGATCTTGTCGCTCTTCGGCGTCCCACTGCGGTCGAACTTCGACGGTGTCTCGATGGCCGACGACCCCTCCATCCTGAACAGCATCGTCACGCCCGCGGACCTCAAGCAGGCGCTGCTCGCCGCGCTCGCGAATTACGGCTACCCCAATATCGGCAACGACATCGAACTGGCCATCCGCACCGTGGTCACCTCCATCCCGTACGGGCTCAACCTCGTTGTCACCGAGATCGACAAGCTTCTGCAGTCGATCGTCGATCAAGACATCTTCCTGATCAGTGGACTGGCCCAATTCGCCCAGCAGATCAACGATTTCGTTGGCGGTCTGGTGGTCGACACGAGCGTGGCGCTGGCTCGAGGCGTTGCGTTCCTGACCGGATCGGGGTACATCGCGCCGACCGACCCGCCGCTGCCGCTGCCTGGCGCCTCGGAGTTCTCGGACCCGTGGGGGCTCCTTACCGGCGACGGCAACCTGTTCGCGCCTGACCATTCGGTAGGGGGATTCGAACTGCCCTGGCTGCTGGACGCCTGACAGGTCCGGGCGGGGTCAGGGCTTGATCCCTGGCCACGGGTGTCCCCAACGGAACGGCGGGCGTAGGACATCAAGTTAGGGTAGCCTAACTTCATGCCTATAACGTGGATGGACACAGTGATACGCCAGGTGCGCCGGGTCGGTGACTTCCCCTTTCCGCACCAGGCCGCCTTCCTGCTGGACAATCCGATTCACCGACGCCTTGTCAATCCTGGTGGCGTAGTCGGGCAGCTAGCGCTTCGCGGAGGTGAACGAGTGCTGGAGATCGGACCTGGTCCGGGGATCTTCAGTATCGAGATCGCCCGCCGGCTGACGACCGGCCACCTCGATCTTTTCGATGTCCAACCGCAGATGCTGGAGAAGGTGAAGCAAAAAGTCGAAGCTGCCGGCTACCGGAATGTGCAATTTCACTCGGGCGACGCCAGTGACGGGCTTCCTTTCCCCGACAGCACTTTTGATCTTGCATTTCTGGCCAGCGTGCTCGGCGAGGTTCCGGACAAAGCCGCATGTGCGGTGTCCTTGCAGAATGTGATCAAGCCGGGTGGGAGGCTGGTCTTCCAGGAGATATTCCTTGACCCCGATCGACTCGGCGTCGCAGAACTACGCGGTCTTTTCGAACCCAGGGGCTTTGTGCTCAAGTCCGCGACGGGAAGCCGGTGGCGTGACATCGTGGAGTTCATCCGGGGTGGGGGCGCATAGGCTGCGCGGTGACGCCAGACTGGGGCTGTTGCGCCCCACTACACGGGTGCCACAAGGTCGGGCTAGAACCCTAGAAACGAGTCAGGCCCCCTCGAAAGGGGGCCTGACTTGCTGGGGTGGCTGACGGGACTCGAACCCGCGACACCCAGGATCACAACCTGGTGCTCTACCAACTGAACTACAGCCACCATTGCTGCCCGACTAGCAAGCAGCGTCGTCGATACTAACCGCTTGGGCGCTCAGCGACCGAATCGATATCGTCGGGCGCGTCCACCGGCGGCCCCAGTTCCCCGGCGATCGCGGCAATGTCGCTGGTAGACGGCCCGGGCGGGGCGACGAACGCGGTGCGGCGGTAGTACTTCAATTCCCGGATGGACTCCTGGATGTCGGCCAGTGCGCGGTGCGCCAGGCCCTTTTCGGGCTGGCCGAAGTAGATCCGCGGATACCACCGACGGCACAACTCCTTGATCGAGCTGACGTCGATCATCCGGTAGTGCAGGTAGTCGTTGAGGGCGGTCATGTCGCGGGCCAGGAAACCGCGGTCGGTGCCGATCGAGTTGCCCGCGAGCGGCGCCGTCTTGGCCTGCTTGACGTGGGTGCGGATGTAGTCGAGCACCATCGCCTCGGCG
This sequence comes from Mycobacterium sp. SMC-14, assembly GCF_046250075.1. NCBI lineage: Bacteria > Bacillati > Actinomycetota > Actinomycetes > Mycobacteriales > Mycobacteriaceae > Mycobacterium > Mycobacterium sp. SMC-14. The sequence goes on from NZ_CP176429.1 coordinate 1,494,304, forward strand.
GTGGCCAGATCGACCGTCGACGCCCTGACCTCGTCGATCAGGCCCGATCGGGTGTGCATCGCGGTCACCACGGGGCTCATCGCGTCCAGGTCCGCGTCGTCGGCGTGGATCACCACGTCAATACCGTCGCCCAGGATGTTCAGCTCGCCGTCGGTGACCAGGGCGGCAATCTCGATGAGCTTGTCCGACCCCAGATCCAGGCCGGTCATCTCACAGTCGATCCAGACGAGTTCGTCTCGTGCAGCACTCACAGTGAGCCAACGTTAGCCGTTCGCCCCCGCCATAGCCGCACAGCGGTACAGACCGGCCAAGTAATGTCGTGACCTGTGAGTCCCGAGTCGGCGGCGAACGCCGCGCAGCAGATCGCGGCGGGCTACGTCGCCGACGGCCAGGCCCTCGAATTGGGCACGGTGGTCATCGACGACACCGCAGACGCCTCCGCGCAGGTCCGCATTCCGCTGGCCACCATCAACCGTCACGGTCTGGTGGCCGGCGCCACCGGCACCGGCAAGACCAAGACCTTGCAGGTGATCGCCGAGCAGCTGTCGGCCGCCGGCGTCCCGGTGCTGATGGCCGACGTCAAGGGCGACCTGTCCGGGCTCTCGCGGGCGGGGGAGGCCGGCGACAAGATCACCCAGCGCGCCACCGAGACCGGGGACGACTGGACTCCGACGGCGTTCCCGGTGGAGTTCCTGTCGCTGGGCACCGGCGGTCTGGGAATCCCGGTGCGCGCCACCATTTCCAGCTTCGGACCCATTCTGTTGTCGAAGGTGTTGGGGCTCAATGCCACCCAGGAATCGACCCTCGGGCTGATCTTTCACTGGGCGGACCAGAATGGCTACCTGCTGCTGGACCTGAAGGATTTGCGTTCGGTCATCACGTTTTTGACCAGCGACGCCGGCAAACCTCAACTGAAGAACCTCGGCGGGGTATCGGCTCAGACCGCCGGGGTGATCCTGCGTGCCCTGGTCAACCTGGAGGCCGAAGGCGGCGACACCTTCTTCGGTGAGCCGGAGCTCAAACCGGAGGACCTGCTGCGCACCGACAGTCAGGGCCGCGGCATCATCTCGCTGCTGGAACTGGGCGATCAAGCCGCCCGCCCGGTGTTGTTCTCCACCTTCTTGATGTGGGTGCTCGCCGACCTGTTCACGCTGCTTCCCGAGGTCGGCGACGTCGACAAGCCCAAGCTGGTGTTCTTCTTCGACGAGGCGCATCTGCTGTTCACCGACGCGTCGAAGGCGTTCTTGCAGCAGGTCGAGCAGACCGTGAAGCTGATCCGCTCCAAGGGCGTCGGGGTGTTCTTCTGCACCCAGTTGCCCACCGATGTGCCCAACAGCGTGCTGTCGCAGCTGGGCGCCCGGATCCAGCATGCGCTGCGCGCGTTCACCCCCGATGACCAGGCGGCGCTGAGCAAAACGGTGCGGACCTACCCGAAAACGAAGGTCTATGACCTGGAGTCGGCGCTGACGTCGCTGGGGATCGGCGAGGCGATCGTCACCGTCCTGTCGGAGAAGGGCGCCCCCACCCCGGTCGCCTGGACGCGGCTGCGGGCACCGCGATCGCTGATGGCCTCCGTCGGTGACGCGGCGATCACCGCCGCAGCCACCGCAAGCCCGCTGCACGCCGTCTACAGCGAGACGGTGGATCGCGAGTCGGCCTATGAGATCTTGTCCGGCAAGCTCACATCGGGGGAGGGCAGTGCGCCGCCGTCGGACGCCCGGGGCTACGACGAGCTGCCGCCGGCGCCGAAGCTGCACTGGTGGACGCGACTGGGACGCTGGATCAAGGGCATCTTCGCCAGCCCGGCGGCCAAGAGCTTTGCCCGTTCGGCGGGCACAGCGATGGGCCGCGAGATCACCCGGGGCATGATGGGCACCGGCCGGCGTCGGCGGTAACTGGAGCGTTAGTCCCCGCCGAGCTTTTTGTATACCGCCCCCACGATCGGCGTGACGATGGCGCGTGGCGCGTAGCCGCTGGCCATCGACATGGCCTTGGAGGTGATCCCGGGCACCACGCGCATCTTGTTGCGCGCCAGCGCATCCAGCGACAGCTTCGCGGTGTGCTGGGTGGAGATCCACAAGAAGTCGGGGATCAGCCGGTCGACCAACGAGGCCTCGGTGGCATCAGGCATCTCGGCGCGCACCGGCCCGGGCGCCAACAAGGTCACGTGCACCCCGGACCCCCGCAGCTCGCCGCGCAGTGACTCGCTGAACGTGTTGGCAAACGCCTTGGTCGCGGCGTAGGTGGCGTTGTTGGGGATCGGTGAGTTGCCCGCCGCCGAACCGGAGATCAAGATGCCGCCGGCGTGGCGCTCGAGCATGCCGGGTAGCACCGCCAGGACCAGGTCGTGCACCGCCACCGCGTTCAGCTGCACCTGAGCCTTCTCCGCTGCCGGGTCCAGGCCGGAGATCGGCCCGAACGTCGCGGTTCCGGCATTGGCGCACAGCACCGAGATGTCCCGCTCGGCCAACTCAGCGCAGAACGCGTCACGCGCCGGCGGGTCGGCCAGGTCGACCGCCCGGACCTCCACCGCGACCCGGTACGTGTCCCGCAACCGCGCCGCCACGTCGTTGAGCACGTCTTCGCGGCGCGCGGTGATGATCAGGGCGTGGCCGCGGGCGGCCAGCTCGGTGGCCAACGCCTCACCGATCCCCTGGGACGCTCCGGTGACGACGGCGCGGGCATCTGGGCTGGGAGCAGGAATCGGCATGGGGCAATCGTAGAGTGCCAGTCATGGGTGAGCCTGGGGCGGACAAGCCGGGGCGATCCCGGATCGTGGCGTGGGCCCTGTGGGACACCGGTGCGGCCGGCGTCAGCGCCATCGTGGTGACGTTCGTCTACTCGGTGTATCTGACCAGCAGTGTCGGTCGTGAGCTACCCGGAGAGGTGTCCCCGGCGAGCTGGCTGGGCCGCACCCTGGCCCTCTCAGGGCTGACCGTGGCCGCGGTGGCGCCGGTGATCGGGGTCTGGGTGGCCGCCCCGCACCGTCGTCGCGTGACGCTGGCGGTGCTCACCGGTACCGCGGCGGTGTTGACGGCCTCGATGAGCCTGATCCGTGACGAGCCGGCCTATCTGGCTCCGGGCCTGCTGCTGCTGGCGCTCACCGCCGCGTGCGGTGACCTGGCCAGCGTGCCCTACAACGCCATGCTGCGGCAGCTGTCGACCCCGCAGAACTCCGGCCGGATCTCCGGCTTCGGCTGGGCGGCCGGCTATGCCGGCAGCGTGGTGTTGCTGCTGCTGGTCTACGTGGGCTGCATCGCCGGCAGCGGTCCGACGCGCGGCCTGCTCGGCTTGTCCACCGAAGGCGGCCACAACGTTCGGGTGGCGATGCTGATGGCGGCGGCCTGGCTGACGGTGTTCGCGTTGCCGTTGCTGCTCACCGCGCACCGGTTGGCCGGCGAGGGTGAGCCGCCTGCGCCGCGGCTGGGCTTCTTCGGCGGTTACCGCCGGCTGTGGCGCGACATCACCGCCGAATGGCACCGCGACCGCAACTTGGTCTTCTATCTGGTGGCCAGCGCGATCTTCCGCGACGGACTGGCCGGGGTGTTCGCGTTCGGCGCGGTGCTCGGCGTCAACGTCTACGGCATCTCAGCCGGCGACGTGCTGATCTTCGGGGTGGCCGCCAGTGTGGTGGCCGCACTCGGGGCGATCGCCGGTGGCCTGCTCGACGACCGGATCGGGTCCAAGACCGTCATCGTGGGCTCCCTGGTCGTGATGATCGCTGCCGGCACCACGCTGATGACGCTGTCGGGGCCGGGGGCGTTCTGGGCCTGCGGGCTGGTGCTGTGTCTGTTTATCGGGCCGACCCAATCCTCGGCGCGCACCTTGCTGCTGCGGATGGCCCAAGAAGGCCGGGAGGGGTTCGAAGGGGTGGCGTTCGGCCTCTACACGATGACCGGTCGGGCGGTGTCGTTCCTGGCGCCATGGCTGTTCTCGGTCTTCGTCGACGCCTTCGGCACCGACCGGGCGGGCATGGGCGGGCTGTGCACCGTCCTGCTGCTCGGTCTGCTGGCGCTGCTGCCGGTGCGGGTCCGCAGGGTTTGACGGCGACCCGCTTCGCCCGACTTCGCCGCGCTTGCGATCGCCTTAGCCAGCTGCCGCGCACACCGTGAGAATAGAACCGGTGCGCTGACGGACCTGGGCGCCGTCCACCGATACCGAGCAGGTGACCTGCTCGCCGAAATTGACCACCGTGACCGCCGCAGCCGTCGTCGCCGGCGGCGTCAGCGTCACCTGCTTGGTCCACGGCAGGGACACATTGAACTCGGTCTGCAAAATACCGCCGGAATCGATGTAGGCGATGCTGAGCGCCCGACCGGTCCCGCTCACGCTGTAGACAATCGTCTCGGGCACCCCGGCGGTGGTCGACGTCGTCGGCGGAGGCGTGGTCGGTGTGGTGCTGGGCGCCGGCGTCCGCGACGGGGGTGTGGTGGTGGGAACGCGCTTGGGAACCGGCGTACTGGGGGCTGTCGGCAACGGGGTCACCGGTGTGACGGTGGCCGAATTGCGTTGCGAGCCATTGGCGATCACCAGGGCGATGACCATGCCGACCACTAGCAGCACCGCGGCACCGGCGACCAGGAACAGCCAGTTCGGGAACCGTGGGGGCTCCGGCGGTCCACCCTCGCCGCCGCCTACCGGCCCACCCGGCGGGGGCTGGGGCGCCTCCCAGTGCTGCCGCGGCAGCTGCTCGGTGGGGTGCGGAGCCTGTGGCGGATAGCCGGGCGGGTACGTCGGGAGCTGCCCGGCGTAGGCCGGGTCGACGTAGGGCGGATAGCCGGAAGTCGGCGGCTCAGACGTTCCACCGCGCTGCCACGGCTGGTTAGAGCCCTCCGGTCGGTACGGATCGGTCATGCCCACCTCATGGGTTGCAGGGTACCTGCGGCGGGCGTCGGCGGCCGGGACGTCGGCGTGCCCGGCCTAAATTGCGGCCGCGCCCAGCGCGCTGATCGTCATCGCCCGCAACACCGCTCGCGACCGCTCCGGGCCCGCTGACTTGGCGCCGTTGGGCTTCATGCTGTGCGGGGTCGAGTTCAGCAAGCCGAACGCGGCATGGGCCATCAGCCGTGCATCGGTTTCGGCCAGACCCGCGTGCAGCGTGCGCAACACGCTCACCCACACCTCGACATACTGCCGCTGGGCGCTGCGCACCTGGCGCTGGGCGGCGGCCGGAAGATGTGCTAGGTCACGGTCCTGGATACGGATCAGATCCGGCTCGCCGAGGGCGAAGTCAAGGTGAAAGTCGACCAAGCCGTCCAGCACTTCCTGCGGTCCCTGTCCACCCGCTTCGACGGCGCGCGCCCCGGCGAGCAACCGGGTGCTGATACCGACCAGCAGTTCGACCAGCAGTGCTTCTTTGCCTGCGAAGTGTCGGTAAATGGCCGGACCGCTGACTCCTGCGGCCGCACCGATGTCCTCCAACCGCACTGCGGGGTAGCCGCCCTGCGCGAAGAGGCGTTCGGCGGCTGCGAGCAACTGGCTACGCCGGTCGGACTTCAACCGGCTGCGCCGGTTGGCCGGCTCGTCGTCGCCCGCCGAGTCGGCCGAGATGGACTTCGGAATCGAAGAAGCCATCGCACCTCCGCTCCATCGTGGACATCTCAGTTAATGGCCACTAACGTAACACCCGTCGCCTGGGAACACATCTGGCTTCGGGCGACATCGGTGGAGGCTCGATGGCAACTGCGGTACCCGCGGCACAGGACGACTTGTCCTACGCCCGCGGCGGGGCCGAGCCCGCGCTGTTGGAGGCGACGATCGGCTCCAAACTCGCGGCGATCGCCAGCACTTTCCCCGATCACGAAGCGTTGGTTGACATTGCGTCGGGTCGGCGTTGGAGCTACGCCGAGTTCTTAGCCGATGTACGGCGACTGGCAACCGGGCTGCTGCAGGCCGGTATCGGCACGGGGGAGCGGGTGGGAATTTGGGCGCCCAACTGTGCCGAATGGGTGTTGACCCAGTACGCCACCGCCCAGATCGGCGCGATTCTGGTCAACATCAATCCCGCGTACCGCTCCCACGAATTGGCCTATGCGCTCAAGCAGTCCGGGGCCGCGATGGTCATCTCGGCTTCGCGTTTCAAGACCTCCGACTACGTCGGAATGCTGGGGGAGGTGGCCCCCGAATGCCTGGACCTGCGCGAGGTGGTGTTCATCGGCGGTCCCCGGTGGCAGGAGCTGGCCGGCACGTCGATCGATGCGACCGCACTGGCGCAGGTGGCCGCGACACTGAGTGCCCATGACCCGATCAATATCCAATACACCTCGGGTACAACGGGTTACCCCAAGGGCGCGACGTTGAGCCATCGCAACATCCTCAACAACGGCTACCTGGTCGGTGAGCTGCTCGGCTACACCGAAGCGGACCGGATCTGCCTTCCCGTGCCGCTCTACCACTGCTTCGGTCTGGTGATGGGGAGCCTGGCGGCGACCAGTCACGGCGCGACCATCGTCTTGCCGGGTCCCGGCTTCGACCCGGTGGCCACGCTGCGAGCGGTGCAGGATGAGGCGTGCACCAGCCTTTATGGGGTGCCCACCATGTTCATCGCCGAACTCGGTCTGGCCGACTTCGGCGAGTATGACCTGACCAGCCTGCGTACCGGGATCATGGCGGGATCGCCGTGCCCGGCCGAGGTGATGCGACGCGTCATCGACGACATGCACATGGCCGGGGTCGCGATCTGCTACGGCATGACCGAGACCTCCCCGGTCTCGGCCCAAACCCGCAGTGAGGACTCGCTGGAGCAGCGAGTGGAGACCGTCGGGCAGGTCGGCCCCCACCTGGAGATCAAGCTGACCGACCCGGTCACCGGTGCGACGGTGCCGCGTGGGCAGGTCGGCGAGCTGTGCACCCGGGGCTACTCGGTGATGACCGGTTACTGGAATGACCCGGACAAGACCGCGGCGGCCATCGACGCGGGCGGCTGGATGCACACTGGCGATCTGGCCGTGATGGATGGCGACGGCTACGTCCGAATCACCGGCCGGATCAAGGACATGGTGATCCGCGGCGGGGAGAACATCTACCCGCGCGAGATCGAGGAATTCCTCTACACCCATCCCGACATCCGCGACGCCCAGGTCATCGGCGTGCCCGACGAAACCTACGGCGAGGAGCTGATGGCGGTGGTGATGATGCGCGACGGGGCGCCGCCGTTGACCGTCGAGCAGCTGCGGGAGTTTTGCACCGGCCGGCTCGCACACTTCAAGGTGCCGCGCTACGTGCGGGTCGTGGCCGAGTTCCCGATGACGGTCACCGGGAAGGTCCGCAAGGACCAGATGCGCCAGCAGGCAATCGAGCATTTGGGCGGCGGCTGACAAGGCTGCTCGAGAATGGTATTCTCTGGCATCAGTTAATGAACATTAACTGAAATGAGGAGGCGCGCGTGGCGATAGATAAGGTCGTGGCGACGGCGGCAGAGGCCGTGGCCGACGTGACCGACGGCGCGTCACTGGCGGTAGGCGGGTTCGGACTCTGCGGCATACCGGAGGCGTTGATCGAGGCCCTGCTGTGGCTCGGGGTCACCGATCTGGAGACGGTGTCCAACAACTGCGGTGTCGACGGAGTCGGGCTGGGAGTGCTCTTGGAGCACAAGCGCATCCGCCGCACGGTCAGTTCCTACGTGGGTGAGAACAAGGAGTTCGCCCGGCAGTTCCTGTCCGGTGAGCTCGAGGTGGAACTGACCCCGCAGGGGACGCTGGCCGAGCGGCTGCGTGCCGGCGGCGCCGGCATCCCGGCGTTCTACACGCCCACCGGTGTGGGCACCCAGGTTGCCGACGGCGGCCTGCCGTGGCGCTACGACGGGGCCGGCGGGGTAGCGGTGGCCTCGCCGCCGAAAGAGACCCGGGAGTTCGACGGCCGAACCTATGTCTTGGAGCGAGCGATCCGCACCGACTTCGCACTGGTGCACGCCTGGAAGGGCGACCGGCACGGCAACCTCGTCTACCGCGAGGCCGCCGCCAACTTCAACCCGGAATGCGCTGCGGCAGGCCGGATCACCATCGCCGAGGTCGAGCACCTGGTCGAGCCCGGCGAGATCTGCCCCGCCGAGGTACATACCCAGGGAGTCTTCGTGCACCGCGTGGTGCACGTGCCTGATCCGATCAAGCGAATCGAGCGGGAGACGGTGCGCGCGTCATGACCCTGACAAGAGATGAACTGGCCGCACGGGTGGCCGCCGAGCTGCGCGATGGGCAGTACGTCAACCTGGGCATCGGATTGCCCACCTTGATTCCCAACCACATCCCCGACGGCGTCAGCGTGGTGCTGCACTCGGAGAACGGAATCCTCGGGGTCGGCCCCTACCCGCTGCGCGAAGACCTCGACGCCGACCTGATCAATGCCGGCAAAGAAACAGTGACCACCCTGCCCGGCGCCTCGTTCTTCTCGTCGTCGGCGTCGTTCGGAGTCATCCGCGGCGGCCACCTGGACGTGGCCGTCCTGGGCGCCATGCAGGTTTCGGCCGCCGGCGACCTGGCCAACTGGATGATCCCCGGCAAGATGATCAAAGGTATGGGCGGGGCGATGGACCTGGTGCACGGAGCGCGCCGGGTGATCGTGATGATGGAACACGCCGCCAAAGACGGCAGCGCCAAGATCGTCGAGCAGTGCACGTTGCCGCTCACCGGTGCCCGCTGCGTCGACCGGATTATCACCGACCTGGCCGTCATCGACGTCACCGAGCAAGGTCTGAAGCTGATCGAGACAGCCCCGGGTGTCGCCGTCGACGAGGTTATCGCGAAAACCGACGCTCCGCTGGATCTTTCGGCACTGTCATGACGGCACCGGCATTCGCTGACGAACACCGTCGTCTGGTCGCGGAACTCAACACCAAGCTGGCGACGGCCGCCCTGGGCGGCAACGAGCAGTCCCGGCAGCGCCATGTGGCGCGCGGCAAGCTGCTGCCGCGCGACCGGGTCGACCGGTTGCTGGACCCCGGCAGCCCCTTCCTGGAATTGGCGCCGCTGGCCGCCGACGGGATGTACGACAACGAGTGCCCCGGGGCCGGGATCATCACCGGGATCGGTCGGGTATCAGGTCGCGAATGTGTGATCGTCGCCAATGACGCCACCGTCAAGGGCGGCACCTACTACCCGGTGACGGTCAAAAAGCACCTGCGCGCCCAAGAGGTGGCACTGGGCAATCGGCTGCCCTGTCTGTACCTGGTGGACTCCGGGGGAGCGTTCCTGCCACGCCAGGACGAAGTCTTCCCCGACCGTGAGCACTTCGGGCGCATCTTCTACAACCAGGCGACCATGAGCGCTCAGGGTATTCCGCAGATCGCGGCCGTACTCGGCTCGTGCACCGCCGGCGGCGCCTACGTCCCGGCGATGAGCGACGAGGCCGTCATCGTCCGCGAGCAGGGCACCATCTTCCTGGGCGGACCGCCGCTGGTGAAGGCCGCTACCGGCGAAGTGGTGACCGCCGAAGAACTCGGCGGCGGCGACCTGCACTCCAAGGTCTCCGGGGTCACCGACTATTTGGCGGACGACGACGAGCACGCGCTGCGCATCGTGCGCCAGATCGCCGCGACCTTCGGGCCGCGCCCCGAAAGTCCGTGGGAGATCAGCGACTCCGCTGAGCCTCAGCATGACCCGGCCGAGCTCTATGACGTAGTTCCGCCGGATCCACGGGTGCCCTATGACGTGCGGCAGGTGATCGTCCGGCTGGTCGACAACAGCGAGTACAGCGAGTTCAAGGCCGAGTACGGCAAAACCTTGGTGACCGCGTTCGCGCGCATCCATGGCCACCCGGTCGGGATCATCGCCAACAACGGGGTGCTGTTCGGTGAATCCGCGCTCAAGGGGGCGCACTTCATCGAACTGTGCGATAAGCGCTCGATCCCACTGGTGTTCCTGCAGAACATCGCCGGGTTCATGGTCGGCCGCGACTACGAGGCCGGTGGTATCGCCAAGCACGGAGCCAAGATGGTCACCGCGGTGGCCTGCGCGCGGGTGCCCAAGCTGACGGTCGTGATCGGCGGCTCCTACGGGGCGGGCAACTACTCCATGTGTGGTCGGGCGTATTCGCCGCGGTTCCTGTGGATGTGGCCCAACGCGCGGATCTCGGTGATGGGTGGTGAGCAGGCGGCGTCGGTGCTGGCCACCGTGCGCGGCGATCAACTCGATGCCGCCGGCAAGCCCTGGTCGGCGTCCGACGAGGAGGCCTTCAAAGCTCCGATCCGTGAGCAATACGAGGTGCAGGGCAACCCGTACTACTCGACCGCGCGGTTGTGGGACGACGGGATCATCGACCCGGCCGACACCAGAACAGTGCTGGGCCTGGCGCTTTCGGTCTGCTCGAACGCGCCTTTGGACCCGGTCTCCTACGGCGTATTCCGGATGTGAGCGGAGATGTTTGAAACCGTATTGATAGCCAACCGCGGTGAGATCGCGGTACGGGTGATCCGCACCCTGCGCCGGATGGGCATTCGATCAGTAGCCGTCTACAGCGACGCCGACGCCGGGGCGCGCCATGTGCGCGAAGCCGACACCGCGGTGCGCCTGGGGCCCGCACCGGTGCTGGAGAGCTACCTGTCGATACCCAAGGTGCTCGAGGCCGCCGCGGCCACCGGCGCCCAGGCCATTCATCCGGGCTACGGATTCCTTTCCGAGAACGCCGGATTCGCGGCCGCCTGCGAGCGGGCCGGCGTGGTCTTCATCGGGCCGCCCGCCCGGGCCATCGAGGTGATGGGCGACAAGATCTCGGCGAAGAACACCGTCACCGCCTTCGAGGTGCCGGTGGTTCCGGGCATCGCCAAACCCGGTCTTTCCAATGACGACCTGGTGGCCGCGGCCGGCGAGATCGGCTACCCGGTGCTGATCAAGCCATCGGCCGGCGGCGGCGGCAAAGGCATGCACCTGGTGCAAGAGCCCGCCCAGCTGCGTGCGGCACTGGCCACCGCGCGACGCGAGGCGGCCTCGGCGTTCGGTGATGACACGCTGTTCTTGGAGCGCTTCGTGCTGCGGCCGCGCCACATCGAGGTGCAGGTGCTCGCCGACACCCAGGGCAATGTGGTGCATCTCGGCGAACGCGAATGCAGCCTGCAGCGGCGCCACCAAAAGGTGATAGAGGAGGCTCCGTCGCCGTTGCTGGACGCCGCCACCCGCGATCGGATCGGTACGGCGGCCTGCAACACCGCCCGCAGCGTGGACTACGTCGGCGCCGGCACGGTGGAATTCATCGTCTCCGCCGATCGCCCCGATGAGTTCTTCTTCATGGAGATGAACACCCGGTTGCAGGTGGAACACCCCGTCACCGAAGCGATCACCGGCCTGGACCTGGTCGAGTGGCAGCTGCGGGTGGCCGCCGGGGAGAAGCTGTCCGTCACCCAGGACGACATCACCTTGACCGGGCACGCGATGGAGGCCCGGGTATATGCCGAGGACCCGGCTCGCGGCTTCTTGCCTACCGGCGGGCGGGTGCTGGCGGTGCACGAACCCACCGGTCCCGGGGTCCGGGTGGACTCGTCGTTGCAGGACGGCACCGTCGTCGGCAGCGACTACGACCCGATGCTGTCCAAGGTGATCGCGCACGGGGCCGACCGGGCGCAGGCACTGGCGCGCCTCGACGCGGCGCTGGCCGGCACGGCGGTGTTCGGCGTGCAGACCAACGTCGAGTTCCTGCGGTTTCTGCTGGCCGATGAGCGGGTGGTCGCCGGGGACCTGGACACCGAACTGCTGGATGCGCGGTCGGGTGATTTCGCGCCGGTGCCCGCCCCCGACGATGTGTTGGCCGCCGGTGGCCTCTATCGCCAGTGGGCGCTGGCCCAGCTCGGCCGCACGGATTTGTGGGCGGCCCCGAGCGGATGGCGAATCGGCGCGGCGGCGCCCGTGCGTACCGAGATGCACACCCCGCTGCGCACCGAGACGGTGTCGGTGTGGGGTCTGCCCGACGCCGCGCAGGTGCAGATCGGTGACGGCGAGATCCAGAGCGCCAGCGCCCATGTCGAAGGCGACCAGCTGATCGCCACGGTGGCCGGGCGGCAACGCCGCTACCTGTTCGCCGAGGACGACGGTCAACTGTGGATCTGCGACGAACGCGGAAGCTGGCAGCTGCGAGAGGCTGAAGTGGTGCGTGTGCACCGCGGCGGCGGAGCCCGCAGTGCAGAGGTCGCCAGCCCGATGCCGGGCACCGTGATCGCTGTCAGTGCCGCCTCGGAATCGACTGTCGGCGAAGGTGATCCGGTGGTCGTGGTCGAGGCGATGAAGATGGAGCACACCCTGACCGCCCCGATTTCCGGCCGGGTGCAGGTGTTGGTAGCGGTGGGCGATCAAGTGAAGGTGGATCAGGTGCTGGCGCGGCTGATCCCGGAGGAAGAGACCGAGGAAGCGAAATCATGACCACCATCGAGGCAGGAACCCTGCCGAGCCACTACCTGGACCTGCGCGACACCGTCGCCGAGTTCGCCCGCACCGTCGTCGCTCCGGTGGCGGCCAAGCACGACGAAGAGCACAGCTTCCCCTACGAAGTCATCGCCAAGATGGGGGAGATGGGGCTGTTCGGCCTGCCGTTCCCCGAGGAGTACGGCGGGATGGGCGGCGACTACTTCGCCCTGGCGCTCGCTCTGGAGGAACTCGGCAAGGTCGACCAGTCGGTGGCGATGACCCTGGAGGCCGGGGTGGGCCTGGGGGCGATGCCGATCTACCGGTTCGGCTCCGAAGAACAGAAGCAGACCTGGCTGCCGGATCTGGTGAGCGGTCGCACGCTGGCGGGGTTCGGCCTGACCGAACCGGGCGCCGGCTCCGATGCCAGCGGCACCAGGACCACCGCGCGCCGCGACGGCGACGAGTGGGTGATCAACGGCACCAAGCAGTTCATCACCAATTCCGGCACCGACATCACCTCACTGGTGACCGTCACTGCCGTCACCGGAACCCGGCCCGACGGCAAGAAGGACATCTCCACCATCATCGTGCCGTCCGGCACAGCGGGATTCACCGTGGAACCGGCCTACAACAAGGTCGGCTGGAACGCCTCGGACACCCACCCGCTCACCTTCGCCGACGCCCGCGTTCCCCAAGCCAACCTGCTTGGTGACGAGGGCCGGGGCTACGCCAACTTCCTGTCCATCCTCGATGAGGGCCGTATCGCGATCGCCGCGGTCGCTACCGGGGTCGCGCAGGGCTGCGTGGACGAAAGCGTGAAATATGCCGGCGAGCGTGAGGCGTTCGGCCAGACGATCGGCTCCTACCAGGCGATCAGCTTCAAGATCGCCCGGATGGAGGCCCGCGCCCACGTCGCCCGTACCGCCTACTACGACGCCGCCGCGAAGATGTTGGCGGGCAAGCCGTTCAAGAAGGAGGCGGCGATCGCCAAGATGATCTCCTCGGAAGCGGCGATGGACAACGCCCGGGACGCCACCCAGATCCACGGCGGCTACGGGTTCATCAACGAATACCCGGTGGCCCGGCACTATCGCGACAGCAAGATCCTCGAGATCGGCGAGGGCACCACCGAGGTGCAGCTGATGCTCATCGCGCGATCGTTGGGGCTGTGATGGGGACGTCCTCCGCCGAGTGTGAATCCTGCGACGCCGCGTCGGCGTGTCGCGTCGCAGGATTCACACTCGGCGCCAGAAAGAGCGGAGGGGAAGCGGCGTGAGCAAGACGGTCGAGCAGCGTGGGCTGTGGTTCGAGGAGTACGAGATCGGCACCATCTACGCCCACCGGCCCGGGCGGACCATCACCGAAGCCGACAACGTGCTGTTCACCACGCTGACTATGAACACCCAATCGCTGCACCTGGATGCGGCGTGGGCGGCCCAGCAACCGGGCTTCCGCGGTGAGCGCCTGGTGAATTCGATGTTCACCCTCTCCACGCTGGTCGGCCTGTCGGTGGCGCAGCTGACGCTGGGCACCATCGTGGCCAACCTGGGCTTCTCGGAGGTGTCGTTCCCCAAGCCGGTGTTTCACGGCGACACCCTGTACGCCGAGACGGTCTGCACCGACAAGCGGGAGTCCAAGAGTCGTCCCGGTGAGGGCATCGTGACGTTGGAGCACGTCGGGCGTAACCAGAACGGCGACATCGTCGCCCGCGCGGTACGCACCACGCTGGTGCGCAAGAAGCCCGCGGGGGACCAGTGAGCGCCGGTCCGGCCTGGCTGTTCTGCCCGGCGGATCGCCCGGAGCGCTACGGCAAAGCGGCCGCGGTCGCCGACGTGGTGATCCTGGACCTGGAAGACGGTGTGGCTGCGGCGGATCGGCCCGCCGCCCGGGAAGCGCTGCGGAGCACGCCCCTTGACCCGGAGCGGACCGTGGTGCGGGTGAACCCGGCCGGGACCGAGGACCAGGCCCGCGACCTGGAGGCCCTGGCCGACACCGCCTACACCACGGTGATGCTGGCCAAGACCGAATCCGCCGCACAGGTCGCCGCGCTGGCGCCGCGGCAGGTGGTGGCCCTGATCGAGACGCCGCGCGGCGCGGTGTTCTGCGCGCAGATCGCCGCCGCACAGCAATGCGTCGCGATGATGTGGGGCGCCGAAGATCTGGTCGCGGCGATGGGCGGCGGCTCCAGCCGGCACGCTGACGGCCGGTATCGCGATGTGGCCCGCCACGTGCGCTCGAGTGTGCTGTTGGCCGCATCGACGTTCGGCCGGGCCGCATTGGACGCCGTCTACCTCAACATCGGCGACCTCGACGGGCTCAAAGCCGAAGCACTCGATGGCGCCGCGGTCGGATTCGCTGCTACGGTGTGCATCCACCCGAGCCAGATCGCGGTGGTCCGCGACGCCTATCGGCCCGCCCCGGAACGGGTTGACTGGGCGCGCAGGGTGCTCGCCGCGGCGCAGACCGAGCGCGGGGTGTTCGCGTTCGAAGGACAGATGGTCGACTCCCCGGTGCTGCGGCACGCGGAAGCCATCCTGCGGCGAGCGGATTGACGCACCAGGAGGACTGACACCGCATGCGCATCACCCAGATCATCGAGACACCGGTGCGACTGCGCGGCGAGGTCGCCAACGCCTTGGTGGATTTCTCCCGGCACACGGTGTCACTGGTCGCGGTGGTCAGCGATCAGATCCGCGACGGGAAGCCGGTGACCGGGATCGCGTTCAACTCGATCGGCCGATTCGCCCAGAGCGGCATCCTGGCCGACCGGATGATCCCGCGGGTACTGCGCGCGAACCCCGAGTCGCTGCTTGACGACGCCGGCCGGATCGATCCCGTGAGGGTGCTGGGCGCTGCGCTGGCCGACGAGAAGCCCGGTGGGCACGGCGACCGGGCCGGCGCGGCGGCCGCCGTGGAGCTGGCCTGCTGGGACCTCAATGCCAAACTCGCCGACGAGCCCGCCTACCGCACCATTGCCGGGTATTTCGGCCGCGACACCGTCCCCGCCGCCGTCCCGGTGTATGCCGCCGGCGGCTACTACTACCCGGGTGACGACTCGGACGCCGGCCTGGATCGGCTCCGCAGCGAGATCCGCGGCTATCTCGACATGGGCTACGACGCGGTCAAGATGAAGATCGGCGGCGCGTCGACGAGCGAGGACCTGGCGCGCATCGAGGCCGTGATCGACATCGTCGGCAGCGGCGCCCGGGTCGCGGTCGACGCCAACGGCCGATTCGACGAGGCCGACGCGGTGCAGTGGGCGAAGGCGCTTAGCCCCTATGGCCTGCGCTGGTACGAAGAGCCCGGTGATCCCCTCGACTTCGCGTTGAATGCCGCGGTCGTCGCGGCCTACGACGGTGCCATCGCGACCGGCGAGAACCTGTTCTCGGTGCGTGACGCGACCAACCTGGTTCGTTACGCCGCGATGCGGCCGGGCATCGACATCTTCCAGATGGACGCCGGACTCAGCTACGGCCTGACCGAATATGCCCGGATGATCGAGGTCCTCGAGGCGCACGGCTTCGATCGCCGTTTCGCCTTCCCGCACGGCGGCCACCTGATCAATCTGCACATCGTGGTCGCGCTGGGCCTGGGCGGCTGCGAGTCCTACCCCGGGGTGTTCGCACCGTTCGGCGGCTACGCGCCGGGTTGTGTGCTGGCCGAGGGCACCATCGCGCCGACCGACGCCCCGGGCTTCGGGCTGGAGGAGAAGCCCGACCTGGCCGCCGTGATCGCCGACCTGGTGGGATGAGCAGATGAAGATCGCGGTCATCGGTTGCGGCGCCATGGGTTCCATCTACGCCGCCAAGCTGGCGGCGGCCGGCAATGACGTGCTGGCCGTGGACCGGTCACCCCAGCACGTCGAGGCCATCGCCGCGGGCGGCCTGCGGATCAGCGGGCCTCAGCCCGACCAGGTGGTTCCCATGCGCGCGGCCACCACCGCGCCGGATGAGCCGATGGATCTGGTGGTGCTGGCGGTCAAGGCCGCCGACGTCGCCACCGGGGCCAATCAGGCACTGCCGCTGCTCGGCGAGAACACCTCGGTGTTGACCATCCAGAACGGACTCGGGTCGGCCGACATCGTCGCCGATATCGTCGGCGCAGCCCGGGTGGCGGTGGGCATCGCCAGCGGATTCGGGGCCTCTCGTCCCGCCCCGGGGCATGTGCACCACAACGCGATGCGCGCCGTCCGATTCGGCGCCTATGCGGCGCTGCCGTTTTCGACTGTCGATCAGATCGCTCGGGTGTGGTCGGAGGCGGGATTCGACGCGGCCGCGGTCGCCGACATCGCCGCAATGCAGTGGGAGAAGCTGATCTGCAACGCCGCCTACAGCGCGCCGTGCGCGCTGACCGGTATGACCGTGGGCCAAGTCATGGACGACGCAGACATGGGCCCGGTCAGCCGCACCACCGCAACCGAGGCCTGGACGGTGGCCCGCGCCGCCGGAATCGGCATTGATGTGGCAGACCCGGTCGCGCATGTCCGGGCCTTCGGCGCACAGATGCCGAACGCCAAACCGTCTGCGCTGCTGGATCATTTGGCCCGCCGAGTCAGCGAGATCGACGTCATCAACGGCGCCGTGGTGCGCACAGCCGCGCAGGTGGGGGAGCAGGTTCCGGTGAACACCACGCTGACCGCGCTGGTCAAAGCGGTTGAACGTCAGTGGTTAACGCCCTAGGGCTGAACACCACGCCGACCGGCGTTCAGCTCTGCCCGGTTTCCTCCGACGGCGCTAGCGTGGATTGGCATGACCGATGACAAGGCGCGGGTGGACCTGAGCGGGTCCCCGCAGACCATGCTCGCGACGCTGTACGCCAAGGCGCTGGATGCCGATCTGCCGGCCCCGATTCTCGGAGATCACTACGCCAAGGACGTGGTCGAACGTATCGACTACGACTGGAGCAAGACCACCATCACCGCGGCTCGATCACCGTCGGTGACCACCCGTGCGGCGCACTTCGACAGCTGGGCCCGCCGATTTCTGGCGGCCAACCCCGACGCCGTAGTGCTGCACCTGGGCTGCGGGCTCGACGCCCGTTACTTCCGGTTGCAACCCGGCGACGGAGTCGACTGGTATGACATCGACTATCCCGATGTCGCCGCCCTGCGCCGGCAGCTGCTTCCCGAGCGACATCACAACCATGTGGTGGCGGCGTCGGTCACCGACCCGGCGTGGTTCGCTGAAATCCCCACCGGCCGTCCGACATTGATGCTGGGCGAAGGCCTGACCATGTACCTCACCGAATCGGACGGCGTAGCGTTGCTGCGCCGGGTCGTCGAGCACGCCCCTGGTGGGGAGTTGCAG
Source organism: Mycobacterium sp. SMC-14 (assembly GCF_046250075.1). NCBI lineage: Bacteria > Bacillati > Actinomycetota > Actinomycetes > Mycobacteriales > Mycobacteriaceae > Mycobacterium > Mycobacterium sp. SMC-14. Next base: position 1,511,936 of record NZ_CP176429.1, read on the forward strand.
TTCGACGCCTTCAACTGGCTGGGCATCAAGTCGCAATGGTCCAACGCGGTGGTGCGCAAATCCGGGGCGACGCTGCACTGGGTGATCAACGGGCCCGACGACATTCTTGCCGCGGTGCCGGGCACCCGGCTCCTGCAATGGGAGCGCTGGTTCGAGTCGGCGACCTTCGCCCAACTGCCGCGCGCCTACCGGGCCCTGGGCAAGGCGATGTCGTTGATTCCGGCGGTGGCGAACATGTCGCAGTACCACCGCTACGCCTTCTGACCTGCGCAGGCGGGGCGGACAACAACCCATTGACGAATTACGTTACGTAATGTAATTGTTTAGGGCGTGAGTCGTTCCCAACGGATGCCACAGTGACGGCGAGCCCGGACCAGGCCCCGGCCGGTCGCGGACGCCCGCGTGATCCGCGCACCGAGCAGGCCATCATCGAGGCCACCCGGCGGCTGCTGGCCCGCGACGGCTACGACCAGGTGTCTATCGAGGCGATCGCCCGCGAGGCCGACGTCAGCCGACCCACCGTCTACCGGCGTTGGCCATCGAAGACCCACCTGGTGTTCGACGCGGTCTTCGGTGCCGCCGAGGTCGGTGACGTGCTGACCAGCTCGGGCGATTTCGAAGCCGACCTGCGTCAATTCGTTGCCGGCGTGTTCGAGTTCTGGCGCGCACCGGACGTGGCTGCCGCGGCACTGGGCATCCTGGCCGATCGCCACCGCGATCCGGAACTGTTCATCCGCACTCAACAGCTGCTTGACGAGACGACCCGCACCGCGTTCGGGGTTCTGGTGAGCGCCGGCATTGACCAAGGCGTGCTCGATGCCGACATCGATATCGAGATCGCCTATGACGCATTGGTGGGTACCAGCTTCTACGTCGCCCAAGTCTTGGCCACCGAAACCGTCGATGCCGCTGCCGACAGGCTGTGCACCCTGCTGCTGCAGGGAATGAGAAAGAAGGAGAACCGGGATGAGTGACGAGTTGTCGGTCGCGTTTGGCGAATTGCTCGACGAGGTCCGTGCCGTCGAGCAGCGCCTATTGAATGCCGATCCGCCGCTGGAGGAGCCCGATGTCCTCGACGGCTACCGATGGGCGTTGAGCCTGCTGCGCGTCGCTTCCGAGGCCTACATCTGGGGCGATGCGGACAAGCCGATCCTGGTCGACGTGATCGGTCCCTATCTCAAATGGGGCGGCGACAATTCGGATGCCTTCTATCAGCTGGCGCCGGTCGACCCGAGCCGCAGCTACCGGGTCACCGGTAACCGCGGCGACGCGGTCTATCTGTCCATGACCGTCTACGGCGGGCCCGACGACGGCCGCTACAGCGACCGCATCATCGACACCATCAACGATCGCGACCTCGGCCCGGACGCCGACGGTAACTTCGAATTCGTCATCAGTGCGAAAGAGCAGCAGGGCAATTGGCTCAAACTGGAGCCCGACGCCGTGTTCATCCTGACCCGCGACTACCTCACCGACCCCGGGACCGATCGGCGCGTGCAGTGGAAGATCGAGGCGCTCGATGACACTCCGCGGCGCCCCGACACCCCGGCCGACCTGAGCCGGCGGATGCGCGCGGCGCGCACCTGGATTCGTGAACAGGCCGCCATGGCGCCCGTGCGGCTGCCGGCCAATGTGCTGCAGGAGCCCTACCCGGTTCCCAGCCGCACCGTGGGCTGGGCCGCCGGTGACGCCGCCTATTCGATGGGCGCCTACGAACTGGAACCCGGACAGGCGCTGGTCATCGAAGGAACATCGCCGGAGTGTGTGTTCTGGAATCTGTGCCTGTGGAATCCGTTCCTGCACACCTACGACTACACCCGCGAGCGGGTCACCATCAACGGCGCACACGTCACATACGCCCCCAACGGGTCCTGGCAGATCGTGATCAGCGAATCCGATCCCGGGCATCCGAACTGGGTGTCCACCGCGGGCCGGTCCAAAGGCCTGATCTGGCTGCGCTGGTTCCTACCCGAGGCTACCCCCGACCCACTGAGCTGCCGGGTCGTCGACGTCGCAGAGCTGGCCTCATGAGCGCCGCCACTCGTCCGGGCGCCATCCGGCTTGAAGACCTCGCCAACCCGGTCTTTCCCGAGGCCGCGGCCCCGATGCGCGAAGGCCTGGCCGGCTACGGCGCGGTCCTGCAACTCACGCCGGAAGCTCTGCTGCAGGCCGCAACCGAACGAACAGGCCTGGACAGCTGGGGCGACAACGGGTTCCGCGAACGGCTCGACGTGCTGTGCGAATCGCTGGTCGCCGAGGCCGGCCTGTCCGGCGTCGGGCGAGCGATGGCGTTCGAACAACTGGTGGGCCACCTGGTCAACCGGCTTCGACTGGAAGATCTGATCGCGGCGAATCCCGAGGTCGAGAGCGTTGAGATCGAACGCCCGATCATCATCTGCGGGCTGCCACGCACCGGCACCACCCACCTACACAACCTGATCGCCGCCGACCCGGCACTGCGCTACCTGCCGTACTGGGAGAGCATGGAGCCGGTTGCCACACCGGGCGAACCCGATCCGCAGGCCAGGCGTGACCGCTGCGCCGTCGGCCTGGATCTGATCAACACCTCGATGCCCGAGTTCAAGCGCATGCATGACATGACCGTCGACCACGCGCACGAAGAGATCCAGCTGCTGGGCAACGACATCTCCGGAATGCTCTTCGAATGTAGTTACTACCTCCCGACATTCGCGCAGCACTACAAGGCACACGATCAGACCGCGTCGTACGCATACATGAAGCGCACCCTGCAGGCGCTGCAATGGCTACGCGGTGGGACCCGCTGGGTGCTCAAATCGCCGCAGCATCTGGAGCAGTTCCCCGCGCTGTATGCGACCTTCCCCGACGCCACCTTCGTTGTCACCCATCGGGATCCGGTTGAGGTGACGCGATCGATGGCCACCATGATCAGCTACGCGGCACGTATGGCCTGCGACCAACCGGACCCTGTCAAGATCTCGAAGTACTGGCTGGACCGGGCAGACGACCTGCTCACCGGATGCCTGCGCGACCGCGACGTGCTGCCGGCGGCGCAGTCCGTCGACGTGCGGTTCGAGGACTTCATGGCCGACGAGGACGGAACCGTCGCCGCCATCTATGAGCTCGCGGGCCAGCCGCTGGACACCCGGGCCAAAGACGCGATGACGCAGTTCTGCGTCGAGCACCCACGCGGGCGCTACGGCGCGGTCGACTACCAGCCGGCGGATCTGGGGCTGGATGCAGACGAGGTGGCAAACCGACTGCGCGCCTACCGAAACCAATTCGTCGACGACTAATGGGAGAAACCATGAATCAACCGATCACCGCGGACGCCTGGGTCGCGACCGGACTCGGTGACCCGGCCAAAGTGCTGGCCCGCCAGAGCGTCGAGGTGCGCGCGCCCGGACCCGGCGAAATCCGGGTCGCCGTAAACGCGTTCTGCCTCAATTTCAACGACATCGACATCATCGGTGGCCGCTACACGACGCTGCCATTGCAGCCGCCGTTCGTACCCGGCATGGAGACGGTCGGAGTCGTGGAAAGCGCCGGCCAGGGCGCAGAACACCTCGTCGGCCGGCGCATCGTCGGCATCCCGGTGATGGCCTTCGGCGGGTACGCCTCCTACGCGATCGTCGACGCGGCGACCGCGCTGGACCTGCCGGATTGGGTCAGCGATGTCGACGGCGCCGCCTTGCACTACCCGTTCCACCTGGGCTGGTTCGCATTGCGGGAACGTGGTCGCCTCCAGCCGGGGGAGACCCTGCTGGTGCACGCCGCCGCGGGCGGCACCGGATCCGGTGCCTTGGTGCTCGGCAAGGCGCTGGGAGCACGGGTGATCGCCACCGCGGGAAGCGACGAGAAGGTCGCGTTCTGCAAGGAACTCGGCGCCGACCATGCGATCAACTACCGCAACGGTGACTGGGTCGAGCAGGTCATGGAACTGACCTACGGCCGTGGTGTCGACGTCGCGTTCGACGCGGTCGGCGGGGACGTGGCGGTACAGACCTTCCGCGCCATGGGTTTGAACGGCCGGTACCTGATGGCCGGGTTCGCCCAGGACATCGCCTTGGAGGACGGCGACTACCTCTCGCCACGGCCCATCGCCTACAGCAACTTCGACGTGTGCGGGGTATGCCTGGTCTATGTCAACGACCCGGTGGCGATCCGGCGCACCCTGGGCTTCAACTGGCCGGCACGCTCGGAGGGACTGGAAGCCCATGCGAAGATCCTGGAGTTGCTGCGTACCGGGAAGATCCGTACCGTCGTCGGTGCAGAGGTCCCTTGGACCGACCTGCCGAATGCCTTGGAGCGCATGGCCGCCCGCCAGACCACCGGCCGCCTGGTGGTCAGCACCGGCCATCACGGGTAACTTGCCCGGATCAAAACCGATGGCTTTCGATGTCTAAGGTCACTTCCGGCTGAGCGCGCGGCCACCGTAGCCTGGCGAACATGATTGAGTTGGGGCCGCCGCCCCCGGCGCCGGTCGTCAAACCCCGCCGGCGGGGTGGACCGCGCGGGCTGGTCTTCCTCGGCGCCAACATCGTGGTGCTGGGCTGGCTGGTCGTCGCGGTCACGTTGCTGGTTGCGCACAACGTCGTTGCGCACCCGATCTGGCTGCCGGTGCACGCGCTGCTGCTCGGCGCGGCCACCAACGCGATCGTGATCTGGTCGGGACACTTCACCACCACGCTGTGCCGGGTTCCCGACCCGCCGCAATGGCACCTGGTGGCCAAGTTGTCCGTGCTCAACCTCGCCGCGATCGCGACCCTGGCCGGAGTGGCCTTGGGCACCGAGGCCCTGACCGGGATGGGTGGCACGGCCGTGGCCGTGGTCGCCGTCGCCCACGGTGTCGAGTTGATCGCGATGAAGAAGCGTGCCCTGTCGGCGCGCTTCGACTACCTGGTCGGTTTCTACCTGGCCGCCATCGCAGCGCTGCTGGCCGGATCGGCGACCGGTGCTGCCATGGCCTTCGGTGTGGCCCGGTGGTATGCACGGCTGTGGACCACTCACGTGCACGTGATGCTCTACGGGTGGATCGGCCTGACGGTGGTGGGCACCTTGTTCACCCTGTGGCCCACCACAATCCGGGAGAAGATCACCCCTCGTAGCTTTGCGATGGCCCAACGCGCGCTGCCGACGCTGACGGTGGGCCTGTCCGTCACGGCTGCCGGTCTGCTTACCAACAGCTGGTGGCTGACCGCGGTAGGACTGCTGGGTTATGCGGTCGGAGTCGGCTTGTCCATCGTCGGGTTGTGGCCGGGGCGCAGCTTCACCGGGCCCGCGGCCTGGATGCTGGTCGGCGCGACGGCCTGGCTCGGTGTTGCCGTCCTGATCGAGACGATCCGGCTGATCGCAGGCCGCTCCGTCGATGTGCTGCCGGCGTTCGTGGAGAACACCCTGCTGCCGCTGTTGGCGGTCGGATTCGTTGCCCAGATCCTGTTGGGTGCCCTGAGCCAGCTGCTGCCGATCCTGGTGGCCAACGGCCCACCCGTTCGCAAAGCCGTCATCGGCTATCTGGATCAGGGCTGGCAGGCCCGGGTGTGCGCGATCAACATCGCCGTACCACTGGTCGCCGGGCCGTGGCAGCCGCCGCTGCCGTTGATCGGCTGGGTGCTGGCCGCGGTCGCGGTCGCCAGCTTCGTCCTGTTGGCACTGCGGCTAGCGTTGCCCGTGGCGCTGCGCGGCCCGCTCGACATCGACGCGATCGCGCCGCATTCTCGGGCGGTCACCGGGGCGGTCACCGTTGCCGCGGTGGCCGCGGTGGCCGCCGCGCTGGGGCTCGGGATCGGCGGCCCCGCACCCTCGGGGGCCGCCGGTATCACCGGGGAGGCACGCACCGTCGACGTCACGCTGAAGAACATGCGGTTCTCCCCGGACGTGATCAATGTGCCGGCCGGAACCCGACTGGTGCTGCGAGTCACCAACATCGACGGATTGCCGCACGACTTGTACGTCGACACCGGCGAACACACCCCGCGGTTGAGCCGCGGCCAGACCGCGGTGCTGGATCTCGGTGCGGTGCAACAGGACCGCGAGGCGTGGTGCGACGTACCCGGTCACCGGGCTGCGGGCATGACGATGACGATCCACGCCATCGGTGGTGCCCCCCGCCATGAGCACACCGGCGCGGGGCATGGTGGGCTGCCCGCGCCGACCGTTTTGGACCTGGCCGCCGATCCGTCCCCGGGCTGGACACCGCGCGACGCGGTGCTCGCACCGGCGACCCCGGGCGTGCATCGGGTGGAACTACGCGCCGTCGACCGGGAACTGGAGATCGCGCCCGGCCGCAGGGAGATCCGCTGGACCTTCGGCGGCGTCGAACCGGCGCCGACGCTGCACGGCAGGGTCGGGGACACCTTCGAGATCACATTGATCAACGACGCGACCATGGGCCACGGAATCGACTTTCACGCTGGAGCGCTCGCCCCGGACCAGCCGATGCGCACCTTGGCGCCGGGGGAGCGGCTGGTCTACCGGTTCACGGCGCACCGGGCCGGCGCCTGGCTCTATCACTGCAGTACCCCGCCCATGGCGCTGCACATCGCCAACGGCATGTACGGGGCGGTGATCATCGACCCACCCGGGTTGCCGACGGTGGACCGGGAGTACGCCCTGGTCGGCGCCCAGCTCTACGCGAGCGCACCGGATTCCGACGCCCAAACCACGGCCATCCGCGCCGGCCAGCCCGACGGTTGGATGTTCAACGGCACCGCGGCTCAGTACATGCACGTCCCGTTGCCGGCGCGCACCGGCGAACGCGTGCGCGTCTGGGTGGTCAACGCCGGTCCGAGCGACTCGATCGCATTCCACGTCGTCGGGTCCCAGTTCGACACCGTCTACAAAGAGGGAGCCTGGTTGCTGCGGCCCAATGATCTGTCGGCCCCGGCGGGCGGATCGCAGGTCCTCGATCTGGCGCCCGCCCAGGGCGGCTTCGTCGAGCTCACCTTCCCCGAACCGGGCCATTACCCGTTCATGGACCACGACATGCGGCATGCCGAGAACGGGGCGCACGGTGTCTTCGAGGTGACGGGTTAGCCCAGACCCGTACCTCGACCCCGGTCGCCCCTCCAACCCCGCCGCCAAGCCGCCCCGCCGAGCGTGAAGTTGGCTTCACTTTCGGAGCCCGAACGTGCACCTACCTTCACGCTGGGCGGAGCTGCGACGTCGACGCGTTCACCGCCAGCTGAGGTGGTGCAGCCGAGCGCGGCGATCCCGGTGTGTGGTGCATTCGCTGGCATAATGAGATCAGCGTCACAAGGAGGCTCACATGGGCCAGCTGCCAGGCATTACCGGTCCCCAGGTCGCCCTGGAGCCTGTGCAGCTGATCGGGCCGGACGGGGCGCCGACCGCCGAGAATCGCTACAGCCGGGACCTGCCCGAAGAAACCCTCTGCTGGCTCTACGAGCTGATGGTGCTCACCCGTGAACTCGACACCGAACTGGTCAATCTGCAACGCCAGGGCGAGTTGGGGCTCTACGCGTCGTGCCGAGGCCAGGAGGCGGCCCAGGTCGGCGCCGCCGCGTGCCTGCGCAAGACCGACTGGATGTTCCCGCAGTACCGCGAGCTGGGCGTCTTCGTCACCCGGGGAATCCCGCCGTGGCATGTCGCGGCCGCTTGGCGCGGAACCTGGAACGGCGGGCTGGAGTTCACCGAGAAGAATTGCGCGCCGATCTCGGTGCCGATCGGTACCCAGGCACTGCACACGGTGGGCGCGGCGATGGCCGCCCAACGCCTGGCCGAGGATTCCGTCACCGTCGCCTTTGTCGGCGACGGCGCCACCAGCGAGGGTGACGTACACGAGGCACTCAATTTCGCCGCCGTGTTCAGTGCCCCGTGCGTGTTCTACGTGCAGAACAACCAATGGGCCATCTCCGTGCCGCTGAGCAAGCAGACCGCCGCTGTCTCGCTGGCGCACAAGGCGATCGGCTACGGCATGCCCGGTATCCGGGTGGACGGCAACGACCCGCTGGCCTGCTACGCGGTGATGGCCGAAGCCGCCGAGCGGGCGCGACACGGTGATGGCCCGAGCTTGATCGAGGCCGTCACCTACCGGCTCGGGCCGCACACCACCTCCGATGATCCGACCCGCTACCGCAGCGACGCCGAAGTCGACCAGTGGACGGCGCTCGACCCGATCCCGCGCTACCGTACCTACCTGCGCAATATCGGCGTGTGGTCGCAGCGGTTAGAGGACCGGGTCGAGGCTCGGGCCAAGCGCGTACGCAGCGAGCTGCGAGACGCCACCGTCGGGGCCGCCGATGCCGACATCGACGAGGTGTTCACCGCCGTCTTCACCGACATCACCCCGGATCTGCAGCAGCAGCGCGCCGCGCTGCGCGCCGAATTGGGCAGGGGGCGCTGATGACCCAGATCCTCGAACCGCCGACCCGCGCAGCGACCCCCACTGCGGCGGCCGGCTCCAGCACCCGCACCGAGGAGCTGACCATGGTGGCGGCGCTCAACCGGGCGCTGCGCGATGCGATGGACGTCGAGCCCAAGGTCCTGGTGTTCGGCACCGACGTCGGCGTGCAGGGCGGGGTGTTCCGGGTGACCGAGGGCCTGGCCGAAACCTTCGGTGAGCAACGCTGTTTCGATACTCCGCTGGCGGAATCGGCGGTGATCGGCATCGCCATCGGGTTGGCCATTCGTGGCTTCGTGCCGGTTCCGGAGATCCAATTCGACGGGTTCAGCTACCCGGCCTTGGACCAGGTGGTCAGCCACCTGGCCAAGTACCGGACCCGCACCCGCGGCGCGGTATCGATGCCGGTCACCGTGCGCATCCCGTCGTTCGGCGGAATCGGTGCGGCCGAGCATCATTCGGAATCCACCGAGACCTACTGGGCGCACACCGCCGGACTGAAGGTGGTGGTGCCCGCCGACCCGTCGGACGCGTACTGGCTACTGCGCCACGCGATCGCCGCCCCCGACCCGGTGATGTTCCTGGAGCCCAAGCGGCGGTACTGGGCCCGCGGACCCGTCGACACCGAACACCCCGCGCCGGGCATCGGGTGCGCTGCCGTACGCCGGGCCGGCACCGACGTCACGGTGCTCACCTACGGCGGCGGAGTGGCCACCGCGCTGTCCGCGGCCGAGATCGGCGCCCAACACCACGGGTGGAGCCTGGAGGTGGTCGACCTGCGCTCGCTGGTCCCACTCGACTTCGACACGGTCGCGGCGTCGGTGCGGCGCACCGGGCGATGCGTGGTGCTGCACGAGGGCCCGCGCAACCTCGGCTACGGCGCCGAACTGGCCGCCCGAATACAGGAGGAACTGTTCTACGAGCTGGAGGCACCGGTCTTGCGCGCCAGCGGATTCGATACCCCTTATCCACCGGCCCGGCTGGAACGGCTGTGGCTGCCCGGCCCCGATCGGCTGCTGGACTGCGTTCAGCGCGTGTTGGAGGCGCCGTGAGTACCGAGACGGTCCAGACCTTCAGCGTCCCCGATCTCGGGGAGGGCCTCGAAGAGGTGACGGTGACCACTTGGAACGTCGCGGTCGGCGATCTGGTCGAACTGAACCAGGCGCTGTGCTCGGTGGAGACGGCCAAAGCCGAAGTGGAGATCCCCAGCCCGTATGCCGGGCGGGTGGTTGAGCTGGGCGGCGCGGTGGGAGACGTGCTCGCGGTCGGGGCACCGCTGGTGCGCATCGACACACGTACATCGGCCGAGCGCCCGGCCGAGCCCGGCGGGCACGCACCGGTGCTGGTCGGCTATGGCGCCGACGACAGTTTCGACACCAGCCGCCGCGCCTGCACGTCCACGACCGGACGGCCCAAGGCGAAGCCGGGGGCGCGCAAACTTGCCGCTGAGTTGGGTGTCGACTTGGGTGCAGTGCCGCCCGGCCCGAACGGTGTTATCACTCCCGATGGTGTGCGAGCGGCCGCCGGCGAAGCGGCTCCCGACGACGAACTTCGTTCGCCCAGCCCGGTGCAGGTGGCCATGGCCGAGCGGATGACACTGTCCCGCAGCAGGATCCCCGACGCGCATGGCAGCGTGCAGGTCGACGGCACCAACCTTTTGCTGTTGCGGGATCGGCTCGTCGAGACGGGCGGCGCGACGATCACTCCGTTCGTGCTGATGCTGCGCCTGCTGGTCATCGCCCTGTCCCGCCACCCGGTGCTCAACGCGACATGGGTCGAAGCACCGGAGGGCCCGATGATCCGCACCTATCGCGGCGTGCACCTGGGCTTCGGGGTGGCCGCTCCCCGCGGCCTGCTGGTGCCGGTGGTGTTCGACGCGCACCGCAAGACCACCCGAGAACTTGCCGACACTGTTGCGCGGCTGATCGCCGAGGCGCGGGCCGGCACACTCAAGCCGGCCGAGTTGCAGGGGTCGACGTTCACGGTGTCCAACTTCGGGGCGCTCGGCCTCGACGACGGGGTTCCGGTGATCAACTACCCGGAGGCGGCCATCTTGGGAATCGGTTCGCTCAAACCACGGCCGGTGGCGGTGGGAGACACCGTCGTCGTACGTCCGCAACTGACCCTGACGTGCGCATTCGACCACCGCGTCGTCGACGGCGCGCAGACCGCCGCATTCCTGTGCGCGCTTCGCGATCTGATCGAACAACCCGAGATCGCGCTATTGGATCTCTAGGCGGGTGCAGCTACTTGCGCTGCGCCGCGGCCAGCCGTGCGGCGAAGTCCGGCGACTCGACGGTGGCCGCCTGCGGACCCAGCTCGGTCTGCTTGGCGAACTCGTGTTGGTCGCCCTCGAGCGCACCCGGGCTGGCGGTGGCGCGCATCGTCGCCTTGGTCGCCAAGACCACCTGCCGAGGTGCCGACGCCGGCCCGGCGGCCAGCGCCATCGCCGCGGCGACCGGGTCGTCGTCGATCTGCAGCGCCAAGCCGTGCCGTACCGCGGCCTCGGCGTCGAAACGCATGCCGAACAACAGTGCGGCCCGGGCCACCTGGGGCCCCACTGCCCGGTGCAACATCCAGGTGGCGCCGCCGCCGGGATGCAGACCCAACTTTTGGAAACGGGCATCGAACAGTGCCGCAGGACCGGCGATACGCACGTCGGCAGCCAGGGCCAGGTTCAGGCCCGCACCCACCGCGGCGCCGTTGACGGCGGCGATCGTGGGCAACGTGCACTGCGCGACCGCCATGAAACCGTCGTAGAGCGCCAACAGCCCGTCCTCAGTCGCCACACCGAGTGCCGACAGGTCAGCGCCGGCGCAGAACGCCCGGCCCGCGCCGGTCACCACCACCGCGTGCACATCGGGGTCGGCTTCGGCCCGCTCCACAGCGGCCCGCAGCTGCACCGACATCGCGCCGGTGACGGCGTTTCGCCGGTCCGGATCGTTGACGGTGATCAGCGCTACGCGGTCGGTGACGCTGTATAAGACGAGATCGGGACGTGTCATAGGGCGATGACGCTACCGCGGTGGGGAGCGATCAGCCGATCCAGGTGACGACCCCTGCGGTCACCCCCACCATCGCGATCATGAACATGGTGAAGAAGATGAGCGCCCGTTCGTGGCTCATGGATCTGCCTTTCGCGATTTGCCCGGTCTCCTTGTCGTTCCGCGCGACGCGATGTCATGCGAACCGGGCTTTTGGAGTTCCGCTGCGGCTGACGCGCCGCTGTTCGGCGGCGGTCGATGCGTTGACGGATCGTCCTTGGTTGATCGTTGACGCTCCAGAGTAGTGGCTAGCCCGGCTGCTTGCCGAATCCCCGGTGCTAATCGCTGTGGTGCAGGGCCCGCAAGATGGTCGCGTGGCGTAGCAGGAACGTGCGTTCGTCAAGCTTCTTGCGACGAAGCCACTCGGTGACCTCGCCGTTGTGTTTGCTTGCGTTGCAGGAGGCGCAGGCAGGGACCACGTTGTCGAGGGTGTAGCGGCCGCCACGCGAGATCGGAACAATGCAGTCGCGCTGCAATGCCGGGCTCGTCACTTGGCAGTACGCGCAGCCGCCCCACGCGTCGAGGATGGTGTCCCACTGGGTTGCGGTGAGGTCATTGTCGACGCGAGCGAGCCGTCGTCGTCGTCGCGTCGCGTAGCGCGCGCGGGCCGCCCCCGAGGTTTTGGCAGACGGAAACCTGCGTCGAGGTGGCATCCGGTAACGGTAGCCGGGCCGATCGCCTCTGCTCGAGCGCTTCGCCCCCGGCTGACGCGCCCCCGGCAGGACTCGAACCTGCGACCACAAGATTAGAAGTCATGTGCTCTATCCACCTGAGCTACGGAGGCAATGCGGGTCCAGTTTATCCGCTGGTAGGGGTGGATCCGCGCCGACCGAGCAAAGCCGCAGACCGGACTCACGCGGCGCTTCCAGCTTCGCCGGTCCTTCGTCGAGCCTCGCTAAACCGCCGGTTTCCAATTCAACCGGCCAACACAGTATTTCGATTTGTCGGCAGGGATCCTGATCTGGGCCAATCGACACCCGTCGCCCTGGGTAAGCAATTAGCGTTGAATGATGGCCGTGACGTCTGTGAATCAGGAGTGGTGTGTGGTGACAGCCGTGGTGTGCCGGGCAGGGCGGGGCCGCGCTGCGGCATGGGGAGTTCGGCGTGGGTGACCTCGTGGACGCCGACGGCCTGCCCACCGAACTCGGTGCTCTCGACTACCTGTTGCACCGCGGGGAGGCCAATCCGCGTACCCGCTCGGGGATCATGGGTCTAGAGCTGCTCGACACCACACCGGACTGGGACCGCTTCCGGAGCCTGTTCGAGAACGTCTCGCGGAAAGTGCTGCGGCTGCGCCAGAAGGTGGTGGTGCCCACGCTGCCGACGGCGGCGCCGCGGTGGGTGGTGGACCCCGACTTCAACCTCGATTTTCATGTCCGGCGGGTCCGGGTGCCCGAACCCGGGGGCTTGCGCGAGGTGCTCGATCTGGCCGAGGTCGCCCTGCAGTCACCGATGGACATTCAGCGCCCGCTGTGGTCGGCGACGCTGGTGGAGGGGCTGGCCGACGGGCGTGCCGCCACCTTGATGCATCTGAGTCATGCGGTGACCGACGGTGTCGGGGGTGCCGCGATGTTCGGCCGGATCTACGACTTGGAACGTGATCCGCCAGCCCGGTCGATGCCGCCGCAACCGGTACCGCAGGACCTGTCGGCCAACGATCTGATGCGCGACGGCATCAACCACCTGCCGATCGCGATGCTCGGCAGTACCCGCGATGTGCTGTTGGGGGCGCTGTCGATGGCGACCCGCACCGTGCGTGACCCGTTGTCGGCGGTCACCGGCGCCATCACCTACGCCCGGTCGGGCGCGCGAGTGATGAGCCAGGCCGCCGAACCCTCGCCGCTGCTGCGCCGACGCAGTCTGACCAGCCGGACCCAGGCGATCGACGTCCGGCTGGCGGACCTGCACCGGGCCGCCAAGGCCGGCGGCGGATCCATCAACGACGCCTACCTGGCTGCCCTGTCCGGGGCGCTCGGGCGCTACCACCGGGCATTGGGGGTGCCGATCGCCACCCTGCCGATGGCGATCCCGGTGAACCTGCGCGCCGATGCCGATCCCGCCGGGGGCAACCGGTTCACCGGGGTGAACCTGGCCGCCCCGGTCGGGGTGGCCGACCCGGTGGAGCGGATCAAACGGATCCGGGCGCAGATGACCCAGCGCCGCGACGAACCCGCGATGGACGTGATCGGTTCCATCGCTCCACTGCTGAGCGTCGTCCCGTCTCCGGTTCTGGAGAAGATGACCGAGTCGGTGGTCAGTGCCGACGTGCAGGCCAGCAACGTGGCGTTCTATCCCGGCGAAACCTACATCGCGGGAGCGAAGGTGCTGCGGCACTACGGAATCGGTCCGTTGCCGGGCGTCGCGATGATGGTGGTGCTGATCTCCCGTGGTGGTGAGTGCACCATCACGGTCCGCTATGACCGCGCAGCCGTCCGCGACGAGAAGCTGTTCACCGCGTGTCTGGTGGAGGGCTTCGACGAAGTGCTCGCGCTTGCCGGTGACCCGGCGCCGCGCTGCGTGCCGGCCTCCTTCGCCACCGGTGGTGAGTCATGACCGGCGACGCGAATTCTCGGCCGCCGCGCGACATGCGGTTGCCCGGCTCGGTGGCCGAGATCGCCGCCAGCCCGCCCGGACCCAAGATCGGCGCGTTCTTCGATCTCGACGGCACCCTGGTGGCCGGCTTTACCGCCGTCATCCTCACCCGAGAGCGCTTCCGCAGCCGCGATATGGGGCTGGGGGAGTTGTTCGGCATGATCCAGGCCGGACTCAACCATCAGCTGGGCCGCATCGAGTTCGAACAGCTCATCACCACGGCATCGTCGGCACTGCGTGGCCGCTCGATCACCGATCTCGACGAGATCGGTGAGCGGCTGTTCGTTCAGAAGATCGCCAAACGCATCTACCCGGAGATGCGCGAAGTGGTGCGGGCCCATCAGGCGCGCGGGCACACGGTGGTGCTGAGTTCGTCGGCGCTGACCATCCAGGTCGAACCGGTGGCGCGGTTCCTGGGCATCACCAACACACTCACCAACGCTTTCGTGACCGATGAGGACGGGGCGCTCACCGGCGAGGTGGTCGAACCGATCCTGTGGGGGCCGGGCAAGGCTGCCGCGGTGCAGAAGTTCGCCGCCGAACACGACATCGACCTGCAGGACAGTTACTTCTATGCCGACGGGGATGAAGATGTCGCGCTGATGCATCTGGTCGGCAACCCGCGACCGACGAACCCCGAGGGCAAGATGGCCTCGGTGGCCCGCAAGCGTGGCTGGCCGATCCTGCAGTTCAGCAGCCGCGGCAGTGGCGTGGTCGGCCAACTGCGGAACCTGGCCGGACTCAGCTCGATTGTCCCGGTGGGCGCCGGAGCGATTGGGCTGGGCCTGTTGAGTGGCAGCCGGCGTCGGGGCGTCAACTTCTTCACCGCGTTGTTCCCGCAGGTGCTGTTGGGCCTCAATGGTGTGCGGCTCAACGTGATCGGCAAAGAGAACCTCACCGCAACCCGGCCGGCGGTGTTCATCTTCAACCACCGCAACCAGGTCGATCCGGTGATCACTGCCTCACTGGTGCGTGACAACTGGATCAGTGTCGGCAAACGGGAGTTGGAGAGAGACCCGATCGCCGGTCCGCTGGGGAAGCTGACCGAGATGGTGTTCATCGACCGCGACGACGCGGCGGCGGCCGTGGAGTCCCTGCAACAGGTCGAGGAACGCGCCAAGCGGGGTCTGTCGGTGGTGATCGCGCCGGAAGGCACTCGGGTGGACACCACCGGGGTGGGCCCCTTCAAGAAGGGGCCGTTCCGGCTCGCGATGGCGGCCGGGATTCCGATCGTGCCGGTGATCATCCGCAATGCCGAGGTGGTCGCCGCCCGGGACTCGATCAGCGCTCACCCCGGCACCGTGGACGTCGCGGTTTTCCCGGCGATCTCGGTCGAGGACTGGACGGTGGACTCGCTGCCCGAGCGGATCGAACAGGTCCGCCAGCTGTATCTGGACACGCTGGCCGACTGGCCGGTCGACGAGTTGCCGGCCTGGTCGCCCAAGCCGTCTGCCCCGGCCAAGAAGGCGGCCGCCAAGAAGGCGCCGGCGAAAAAGGCGCCGGCGAAAAAGGCTCCGGCCAAAAAAGTTCCGGCCAAGAAGGCGGCCGTCAAGAAAGCTCCCGCCAAGAAAGCTCCGGCCAAGAAGCCGCCGGTCTCAAAGGAGGAGCAGTGACGACATCACCGGCCACTGACCCCTCGGGGGCCACCACAACCGCTGACACGCTGGTCTTGGCCTATGTGTCGTCGCCGGTGGAGGCTGACCTCGTTCACGAGTGGCTGGAACGGTACCGGGACGGCCGGCCCGGCGCCCGTATCGAACTGCTCGAGCTCGACCCGTCGCAGCGCTCACCCGGGGCGATGGCTCGGTTGGTGGGGCACCTCGAACGCGACGAGCGGCGGTCGATCCTGCCGGTGCGGGTCTTCTGGATGCCCCGTGCCGGAGCCTCTGCACTGAAGCGGGTGGCCGCCTTGCTTCCCGGCCGTAATCCTTATCGGCCCAGTGAACGCCAACAGCGCCAGATCCTGCGTACCGAGTCGTCGCTGGCCCGCGTGGTGGTCGGTGAGCCCGCCAGCGTCGCCGACCTGCGCAGTCAGTGGAGTGAGAACACCGTCGGCGAGAATCCCCGGGACTTCGCGCATTTTGTCACGCGTCGGGCGGTGCTGGCGCTGGAGCGCGCCGAGAACCGGATCCTGGGCCCGCAGTACAAGTCGCCACGGCTGGTGAAACCGGAGATCTTGGCGTCCACCCGATTTCGCGAGGGACTGGAAGCCATTCCGGGCGCCACCGTCGACGAGGCCGGCAAGATGCTCGATGAGCTGTCCACCGGCTGGAGCCGGGTCTCGGTAGACATGGTCGCCGTCTTGACCAGGATGCTCAGCCGCGGCTTCGACCCCGACATCGACTACGACGAATACCAGGTCGCTGCGCTGCGCACCGCGCTGGAGAACCATCCCGCGGTGCTGCTGTTCTCGCACCGGTCCTACATCGACGGCGCCGTCATGCCGGTGGCGATGCAGGAGAACCGGCTCCCGCCGGTCCACGTCTTCGCCGGCATCAACCTGTCGTTCGGATTGATGGGGCCATTGCTGCGCCGCTCGGGGGTCATCTTCATCCGCCGCAGCATCGGCAACAACCCGCTCTACAAATATGTGCTCAAGGAGTACGTCGGCTATGTGATGGAGAAGCGATTCAATCTGAGCTGGTCCATTGAGGGCACCCGGTCGCGCACCGGCAAGATGCTGCCGCCCAAGCTCGGTCTGATGACCTACGTGGCTGACGCCTACCTGGACGACCGCACTGAAGATGTTCTCCTGCAGGGCGTTTCGATCAGCTTCGATCAGCTGCACGAGACCGACGAGTACGCCGCCTATGCCCGGGGCGGAGAGAAGACCCCGGAGGGCATCCGCTGGCTCTACCACTTCATCAAGGCGCAGGGCGAACGCAACTACGGCAAGATCTACGTGCGTTTCCCCGAGGCCGTGTCGATGCGCCAGTACCTTGGTGCCCCCGACAGTCAGACCGCGACCGATCCGGACGCCAAGCGGCTGGCCATGCAGAAGATGGCCATCGAGGTGGCCTGGCGGATCCAGCGCGTCACCCCGATCAGCGCGACCGGTCTGGTGTCGGCGCTGTTGCTGACCACGCATGGGCTGGCACTGACGCTGGACCAGATTCACCATTCGCTGCAGGCCGGCCTGGATTACCTGGAACGCAAGCAGACTCCGATCTCCACCAGCGCGTTGCGGCTGCGCAGCCGTGACGGGGTACGCGCGGCGGTGGATGCGCTGTCCAACGGGCATCCGGTCACCCGCGTCGACGGGGGGCGGGAGTCGGTGTGGCGGATCGCCCCCGAAGACGAGCACGCCGCGTCGTTCTACCGCAATTCGGTGATCCACGCCTTCCTTGAGACCTCGATCGTCGAGCTGGCCCTGGCGCACGCCGGCCGCGGCGAAGGCGACCGGCTGGACGCGTTCTGGACGCAGGCGATGCGGCTGCGGGACCTGCTGAAGTTCGACTTCTACTTCGCCGACTCCGCGTCGTTCCGCGACAACATCGCCGAGGAGATGTCCTGGTTCGGTGACTGGCAGGCGCGGGTGGGCGCGGGTGGCGCCGAGATCGACGGCATTCTGTCCGAGAAGACTCCGGTGACCTCCGACGTCATGCTGCGGGTGTTCTTCGAGTCCTACGCGATCGTCGCCGACGTGCTCTGCGACGCGCCAGAGGACATCGGCGAGAACGAACTGACGCAGTTGGCCCTGGGGGTCGGCCGCCAGTACGTGGCGCAGGGGCGCGTCCGCAGCAGTGAATCGGTGTCCACCCTGCTGTTCGCAACCGCATGCCAGGTGGTCGCAGATCAGGGCCTGCTGGAACCCGCGCCGGATCTGGCAGGCCGCCGCAAGGCGTTCCGGGCTGAACTGCGAGCGATCCTGCAGGACTCCGACCACATCGCCCGCATCGCCCGGGAGGCGTTTGCCGCCCGGGACGTGGAGGTGCGGCGGCATTGGCGGGGATTGAACAGGTAGCGGGGCGGGCTGCGGCGTCGCCCGCCTGGTATGCGGCGCGGCGGGCGCGCACCATACGCTGGAAGCCATGACGGCTCTTTCGGCGACCCGCGGCCGCGCGGCGATCTTGGTGCCGATGTTGGCCGGGTTGGCAATCCTGGCCGGGTGTATCGCCGCCGGGATCGGGGCGCTGTCGTTGGCCGACGCCCTGACCGCGACCGGTCTGCCCGACCCAGGACCGGTGACCACGCTGGGACTGCCGTTCGTGCGGGCGGCCGGCGAGATGGCCGCAGTGCTGGCGGTGGGATCGTTTCTGCTCGCGGCGTTCCTGGTGCCGCCGCAGCAAAGCGGGGTACTCGATGTTGCCGGCTACCGTGCGCTGCGGTTGGGCACCATGGCGTCGGGAGCCTGGGCGCTGTGCGCCGCGCTGCTGGTTCCGCTGACGATCTCCGATGTCTCCGGCCACCCGTTGACCGAGTTCCTCGACCCGGCGACGGCCTGGTCGTTCGCCGGGCTGGTCGACACCGCGTCGGCCTGGCGGTGGACCGCGCTGCTGGCCGGGGTGGTGATGCTGGTGAGTCTGCCCGTGCTGCGCTGGTCCTGGACACCGGTGCTGCTGGCGGGTTCGCTGCTGACCCTGATCCCGTTGGGGTTGACCGGGCATTCGGCCGCCGGCGGGTCCCACGACCTGGCCACCAACAGCCTGCTCATCCACCTGATCGCCGCGGGCCTGTGGGCCGGCGGCCTGCTGGCGCTGCTGGTGCACGCGATTCGCGGCGGAGAACACGCCGACCTGGCAGCACGGCGATTCTCCACCGTGGCGCTGTGGTGCTTCGTGGCGATGGGCCTGTCGGGAGTGCTCAACGCGCTGGTTCGGCTGGCCCCTGCCGACCTGCTGACCACCCCGTACGGCCAACTGGTGGTGGCTAAGTTCGTTGCGCTGTGTGCGCTCGGCGCCCTCGGTGCCTGGCAGCGCCGCCGCGGGGTGGCCGCGCTGCAGGAAGACCCGAACAGGCGCGCCCCACTCATCCGGCTGGCGCTGACCGAGGCCGTCATCTTCGCGGCCACCTTCGGCGTCGCGGTCGGGCTGGGCCGCACCCCGCCACCGCCGCCGACGGTGCTCAACCCGTCGGTCCCGATGGTCAAGATCGGCTACGACTTCGCCGGCCCGCCGACGGTGGCGCGGATCCTGTTCGACTGGCGATTCGACGTCGTCTTCGGTACCGCCGCGATAGTCCTGGCCGGGGTGTATCTGGCCGGTGTGGTGCGGCTGCGCCGCCGTGGCGACCTCTGGCCGGCGGGCCGCACGACCGCCTGGATGCTGGGCTGTCTGACCTTGTTGTTCGCCACCTCGTCGGGAACCGGTCGCTACATGCCGGCGATGTTCAGCATGCACATGGCCGTGCACATGCTGCTGTCGATGCTGGTGCCGATCCTGCTGGTGCTCGGCGGGCCGACAACGCTGGCGCTACGCGCGCTGCCGGTCGCCGGTCGCGGCGAGCCGCCCGGCATGCGGGAATGGCTGCTGGCGGCGCTGCACAGCCGGGTCTCGCGGGTCCTCACCAACCCGATCATCGCGGCGGTGATCTTCGTGGTCGGCTTTTACGGGCTCTACTTCAGCAGCCTGTTCGACTCGATCGCCGGCAGCCACGCCGGACACCTCGCGATGAACATCCATTTCATCCTCAGCGGCTACCTCTTCTATTGGGTCGTGATCGGCGTGGATCCCACCCCCCGGCCCATCTCACCGCTGGCCAAACTGGCGGTGGTGTTCGCCTCGCTGCCGCTGCACGGCTTCTTCGGGGTCTTCTTGATGGGGATGCACAAGGTGCTCGGGGAGTGGTTCTACGGTGCGCTGGGTCTGCCCTGGCACACCGACTTGGCCGGCGACCAGCACCTGGGCGGCGGCATCACCTGGTCGGCGGGCGAATTGCCCCTGCTCATGGTGATGATCGCGCTACTGGTGCAGTGGCATCGCAGTGACCGGCGCACCGCGAAGCGACTCGACCGCGCCGCTGACCGAGACGACGACGCCGACTTGGCCGCTTACAACGCGATGCTGGCCGAGATGGCCCGCCGCGACGGGACTGTGCAGCACTGAGCACAGCGCGACGACCCGCCTAGCCGCTCTGACCGGCTGCGGCGCGCACCGCCGCGCGCACCTGGTCGGCAACGACCTCTGCCGACGAGGTGTCGAGCTTGCCGTCGAGGTGCAGGAACGCCAGGCCGTGCACCAATCCCCACACGGCGATGGCCATCGCCTCTGACTCAGCTGACGGAAACACCTGCCGCACAATGGAGTTCAGATACTCCTGGATCGCGGTGACTGCATCCACCCGCTCGGCGTTGCTGGGGTCGCACTGCTCGGTGAACATCACCCGGAACAGTCCGGGCCGGTCGAGCGCGAACTGGACGTAGGCGATGGCAATCGCAGCGAGGTCGTTCGCCGTCTTCGGTGCGGGATGCGCGGCGACCAGGTCGGTGGCCAGTTCGCGGTAGCCCACCGCGGCGATCGCCGACAGCAGCGCGTTCCGGTCGGCGAAATGGCGGTAGGGCGCCGCGGTCGATACGCCGGCGCGGCGAGCGGCGGCACGCAGCGACAACTCCGTGGCGCCGTTTTCCTCAAGGAGATCCATAGCCGCGCGTAGCAGGGTTCCGGGCAGGTCGCCGTGGTGGTAGGTCTTGGTGGACGCTGACATCTGTGGCTACCCCGTGTTGACGCCGCTTACATGAGCTCCTAATGTTAGCAGCATGCGTCTGTAAGCGCCGCTAACATTGGCGGCTTGCGGTGACGAATCGAAGGAGACCTTGCAGTGACCTCACCCCGAACGATCGTGATCACCGGCGCCAGTGACGGCATCGGCGCCGTCGCAGCGCGCGCCTTGGCTGGGCCGGAGGTCAACCTCGTTGTCGTAGGCCGCTCGGCCCAGAAATTGGCGCCGGTCGCCGCCGACGCCGGCGCCACCGCATTGACCGCTGATTTCGCCGATCTGGACCAGGTTCGCGCACTGGCCGAACAGATCCGCGAACAGGTCGGCGCCATCGATGTCCTGCTGAACAACGCGGGCGGAACGTTCGCCCCGGGTCTGCGTACCGCCCAGGGGCATGAACCCAACTTCGGGATCAACCACCTCGCGCCCTTCCTGCTGACCAACCTGCTGCGCGATCGGCTGGCCGCCGCCGGTGGCGCGCTGGTGCTGAACACCTCCAGCGTCGGCAACCGGTTCGGGCACGTCGACCTCGATGACCTGGACTATCGGCGCCGGCGTGCCTTTGAGACGCGGGCCTACGGGACCAGCAAGCTGATGAACATCTTGTTCACCCGCGGCATCGCCCAGCGTTGGGCTGGCGACGGGATAGTCTCGGCCGCAGTGCATCCCGGTCCGGTCGCGACCAGCTTCGGTCGAGACTCGTGGTTTGTGGGCCTGCTCTACCGCACCCCGCTGCGCCACCTCGCGACCATCACCCCGGCCCAGGGCGCCACGCCGTTGATCGAACTGGCCAACCGCGGCGCCGACCCCGAGATCAACGGCGTCTACTTCGACCGCCACCGCGCCAACGGCCGCGAGAATCGGCAAGCCCACGACCCCAAGCTCATCGACGGGCTATGGAGTGTCTCCGCCGATCTCGTCGGGCTGGGCTGATCGCCACGGCTGGTGGCCGAATCGATCGACGTGCACCACTTCCTCGATCGGCGGACGCTGGGTCGGGCCGTACCGTCCGCGAGCCCAGCCGATCGGGATGATGCACACCGGCACCATCTCGGGCGGCAGCTCCAGCACGCGGCGCGTACTGCGGACCAACCACAACGGCAGCGTCTGCAATGAGGCGCCCAAGCCCACGGCTCGGCATGCCAGCAGCAGGTTCTGCACCGCGGGATAGACCGAACCGTAGAACGACGAAACCCTGATCTGCGGCCACCCGACCGGCTGGTGCTTGAGGGTACGCCGGTAGCAGGCCACTACCAGGGTGGGCAGTTCGTGGTAATGCTCACGCTGCCATTCGGACACCCACAACTGGCGCCGCGTCGGCTCATCGGTGGCAGCGCGCCGGGCAAACCAGCCGAACAGCCTGAACGCCCGTTGGTAGCTGCGCACCAGGCGGCGCTTCTGCCCGGGGTCGTTGACCACGACAAATGCCCAGTCCTGGCTGTTCGAACTGGTGGGAGCCTTGAGCGCGAGCGCAAGCACTTCGCGCAGTAGCTCCTCGTCGACAGGGTCGAAGTGCAGCCGGCGGATCGCCCGCTGCGAGCGCATCGCCTCGGCGAGCGGCATGTTCAATCCCGCGAGTGCCTCGGCGGCAGCAGGGGCTACGAAGGGGCCGGGGGACGAGTCGACGGGGGTCATGGCTGCACGACCAGCGATTCGGCGTGTTCCAGATCGGGGCCGGTGGCGGTGCGTGCCTGCAGCCAGCTGCGGTAGCGGCGAAGCGTGCGGCGCCCCGGTACGGCTTCGAGGGCGTATGCAGTGAGCGGATGGACGCCGGGGCGGGCCCGCCTGCCCTTTCCTAAGCGGCGCAGCTGGTAGCGGACTCGGGCCAGAGCTACCGCCGAGGCGATCGCCTTGTCCTTGAAGCGGACCGGTTTGAGTTCGACCGCGGCGTCGGCGCCCGCGCGCCATTTGTTGGGCAGATCGGGGTCCACGGCCAGCGCGGTTCCCATACCGACCAGGTCGATACCGCCGGCGAGGACTTCGTCGGCCACCGATCGGCGGACGATGCCGCCGGTCAGCATCAGTGGCAGCGGGCTGGACTGGGCCAGTTCCTCGGCGAGGGTGAGGAAATACGCCTCGCGGGCCCGCGTCCGCTCGTCGGCGGCCTGACCGGTCATGGCGGGGCTTTCGTAGCTGCCGCCGGAGAGTTCGACCACCTCCACCCCCAGCGGCGCCAGCAGCCCGATCACCGTCGCGGCGTCGTCGGCGTCGAAGCCGCCACGCTGAAAGTCGGCCGAGTTGAGCTTGACCGCCACCGTGAACGCAGGGGACACCGACGACCTGATCGCGCGAACGATGTCGAGCAGCAGGCGCGCTCGGTTCGGCAAAGTTCCGCCCCACTGATCGGTGCGCTGGTTCGACAGGGGCGAGAGGAACTGCGAGAGCAGGTAGCCGTGGGCGGCATGGATCTCGACTCCGTCGAACCCGGCCTGCTCTGCGCGTCGAGCGGTCTCGGCGAAGCGTGTCACGGTGGCGCTGATCTGCTCGGCGGTCATCGCGACGGGCTGGGCCAGCCGCTTGCTGTTGCGGCCGATATCCACGCGGATAGCCGAGGGGCCCCATGCGACACCGGGCATATTGGCCATCACCTGCCGGCCGGGGTGGTTGATCTGCATCCACACCCGCGAGCCGCCGCTCTTGGCCGCGACCGCCCACTGCCGGAACGGCTCCAGCGGCGCTTGTGCGTCGAGCACGACGCCGGCCGGTCCGGTCAGCGCCTCGGCGTGCACCATCACATTGCCGGTGATGATCAGCCCGGCACCGCCCTGGCTCCACCGCCGGTAGAGCCGGAAGATCGCCTCGTCGGGCAGTTGGCCGGCGACCGCCATGTTCTCTTCCATGGCGGCCTTGACCAGGCGGTTTTCGATGACGGAGCCGTTGGCTAGGCGCAAGGGCGTAAAGATGGTGGCGGGCATCGCACACTCCGGAGGTGGGTAATGTTAACAGTGCTTACGTCAGGATAGGGGGCGAAGTAAGCGCCGTCAACATCGATCCTCGGGCCAGTGCCGGCCTATTCGTGCAGCCCCGCCTCGGCGATCGCCTGGGCCTCCTGCTCGGTTGCCACCGACGGACCCGACCCGGGCAGGCGCTTGCCGGCCGTCTCCGGGGTGAACCACACGGTGATCGCGCCGATGACGCCCGCACCCATCAGGAGGTAGGCCGGCAGCATCACGTTGCCGGTTCCCGACACCAGGGTCTCGGCGACCAGGGGAGTGGTGCCTCCGAACACCGAGACCGAGATGTTGAATCCGATCGCAACCGCGAAATAGCGCACCCTGGTGGGGAACAGCGCGGGCAGTGTGGACGGCGTGGTGCTGTAGAAGCACAGCAGCATGACACCGATGAGTAGCACACCGAGCAGCCGCAGCGGGTAGTTACCGCCCTGGCGGATCAACAGGAAGGCGGGAACCGACCCCACGATCAGGAGGGCGCTGCCGGTCCACAGAATCGGTTTGCGACCGATGCGGTCGGACAATTTGGCCAGCGGCAACACGGCGACAAGCATGAACACCAGTGCCACCACGATCATCGTCAATCCGCGGCTGCCGCTGATGCGACCGACCTGTTTGAAGTACGTCGGCAGATACCCGGTGAGCATGTAGTTGGTGACGTTCTCGGCCAACACCAGCCCCATGCAGATCAGCAGACCGTTGCGCTGGCCGGTGACGGTCTCCTTGAACTGCCGCCACCCGCTGCTGTGGTTGGTGTCGGGCTTCTCGTTGAGCTGCTCGAGCTCTGCAAAGGCCGGTGATTCATCGATGCGCAGCCGCATGAACAGCGTCACTATGGCCAGCGGCACGCCGAGTAGGAAAGGGACCCGCCAACCCCAGTGCAGCATGTCTGAAACCGGCAGTTGGGTTTTGAGCAGGGTCACCACCGCGGCGCCCGTGATGTAGCCGCCGAGTGTGCCCAGCGGTAGATACCCGGTCAGCGCGCCGCGACTGCGGTCTGGGGCATGTTCGCTGACGTAGGTCATGGCGCCGACGTATTCGCCGCCGGTGGAGAACCCCTGCATGATCTTGGTGACGATCAGCAGAATCGGAGCCCAGACGCCGATCTTCTCGTACGACGGCAGCAGCCCCGTGATGGTGGTACCGACCGCCATCAGGGTGACGGTCATGACCAGGACCCGTTTACGGCCGATGCGGTCACCGAGCGCGCCGAAGACGATGCCGCCGAAAGGCCGCACTGCGAACGCCGCCGCCAGCGTGCCGAAGGTGGCGATCAGGCCCACCGCGCTGGAACTGTCACTGGGGTAGAACACCTGCGCGATCGTGGTGGCCAGGAAGCCATAGATCCCGAAGTCGTACCACTCCATGAAGTTGCCGACGGCCGTGCCCGCGATCGAGCGTTGCATCGCCTCCGGATCCGAGACCCGGATGTCGTCGCGCGCCCATGTCGTGCGGCTCGTGTGTTCACCGCTGCCGGACCGGCCGTTGGTATCCACCGCAAGCAACGTATACCAACCGGCCGCCCTCTTCTCGTTGTCATGGCGGGACCTGCCCCGATTGGCCTAGTGCCCTCTACGATGGCGGGCATGCGCAGGCTCCCAGCCGTCCTGTCCGTTGTGAGCGCCGCCGCTGCCCTGGTCGCCGGCTGTTCAGCCACCCCCTCGCCTAAAGTTCCGGCGGCTGCGTCGTCAACTGTTGCTGCGACGACGCCGCCAACCTCGTCGGCGCCGGCATCCACGACATCGCCGTCGCCCACGTCGGCCAAGAAGTCCACCGAGCCCCTGCCGGACGCCGCGGCGATCTTGAAGGAGTCCAGCGCCACCACCGCCGAGCTCGACAACGTGCACCTATCGCTGGCAGTGACTGGCAGCATGGAGAACATGCCGGTCACGGCGCTCGACGGGGACGTGACCGAGCAGCCTGGCCCCGCGGCAAAGGGCTACGCCAAGATCGCCTACCGGGGCGCACCGGCCTATGTCGCGTTCATCGTGTTCGGTGGTGACTTCTACGTGTCGCAGGATCGCGGCCGCTGGGTCGACTATGGCCCCGCCTCGAATTTCTATGACGCGGCGAGCATCCTGAGCCCTGACACCGGACTGGCCGGCCTGCTGACCGATTTCGTCGATCCCGAGGTCGAGGGACGCGAGACCATCGATGACGTGCACACCGTGCGGATCAGCGGCGAGGTGTCGGCCGACGGGGCGAAGAAGATCGTGCCGCAACTGCAGGCCACCAAACGGACCGCGTGCACGGTCTGGATCGAGGAGACCGGCGATCACCACCTGGTCGCGCTGAAGCTGGCCTCCGGCGACGACGCGTCCGTGACGATCACCTTCTCGAATTGGAATGCGCCGGTGACTGTCGGCAAGCCGCGCACCTAAGTGCCCGGCGGGGTTATCCCCAATCCGCTGTTCTTCCCCAGTTGCCGTTGCGCGCGACGGCCGGCCCGGATTCGTTGTCGGGCCCGCCCGGCCCAATGGGTGCAGCACCGGCGAGCCCGTCAGGCCCGCCGCAACCAGGAAGGAAACACCCCATGTTCGAGACAACGCTGACCGTGATCGGCAACATCGCTTCGGAACCGCTCCGCCGCCGGGTGGGCGAGCACGAGTTGATCAAGTTCCGGGTCGCCAGCAATTCGCGCAGGCGCGCTGCGGACGGCAGCTGGGAGAGCGGTAACTCCCTGTTCGTGACGGTCAACTGCTGGGACAGGTTGGTCACCGGGGTCGGGGCGTCACTGAGCAAGGGGCTGCCGGTGATCGTGGTCGGGCACGTCTTCACCAGCGAGTATGAGGACAAGGACGGGGTCCGCCGGTCGTCGGTGGAGTTGCGCGCGACCGCGGTCGGCCCCGATCTGGCGCGGTGCGCGGCCCGGGTGGAGAAGATCATCGCCGCCGGACCGGACAATCCGCCGGTCGCTGCCGGTAGCGACGACGCCGATGGCCCGGACTGCGCGGACGGCGAATCCGACGCCGGCGACGAGATGGCTGGAATGGCTGGGATGGCTCTGACGTCCTGACAGCAGCCGACAGCGCTGCCGGACGACCCCCTAGGATGGTTGGCGAGCAAATTCGCGAGACCAGGAGGCGACACCCCGGCATGGCTGAGTTCATCTACACGATGAAGAAGGTGCGCAAAGCACACGGCGACAAAGTCATCCTCGACGACGTCACGCTGAACTTCCTGCCCGGCGCCAAGATCGGTGTCGTCGGTCCCAACGGTGCTGGTAAGTCCAGCGTCCTGCGGATCATGGCCGGGCTGGACAAGGCGAACAACGGCGACGCGTTCTTGGCGCCGGGCGCCTCGGTCGGCATCCTGCTGCAGGAGCCGCATCTGGATGAAACGAAGACCGTCCGGGAGAACGTCGAAGAGGGCGTGCCGATCAAGGCCAAGCTCAATCGGTACAACGAGGTCGCCGAGCTGATGGCCACCGACTACACCGACGAGCTGATGGAAGAGATGGGCAAGCTCCAGGAAGAGCTTGACTCCGCCGATGCCTGGGACATCGACTCGCAGCTCGAACAGGCGATGGACGCGCTGCGCTGCCCGCCGGCCGACGAGCCCGTCACCCACCTCTCCGGTGGCGAGCGCCGGCGGGTGGCGCTGTGCAAGCTGCTGCTGAGCAAGCCCGACCTGCTGCTCCTCGACGAGCCGACCAACCACCTGGACGCCGAGAGTGTGCTGTGGCTCGAGCAGCACCTGGCCTCCTACCCGGGCGCGATCCTGGCGGTCACCCACGACCGCTACTTCCTCGACAATGTGGCCGAGTGGATCCTCGAACTCGACCGGGGCCGCGCCTACCCCTACGAAGGCAACTACTCCACCTATTTGGAGAAGAAGGCCGAGCGCCTCGAGGTGCAGGGCAAGAAGGACCAGAAGCTGCAGAAGCGGCTCAAGGACGAACTCGCCTGGGTGCGTTCGGGTGCCAAGGCCCGCCAAGCCAAGAACAAGGCCCGTCTGCAGCGTTACGACGAGATGGTTGCCGAGGCGGAGAAGACCCGCAAACTGGACTTCGAGGAGATCCAGATCCCGGTCGGCCCGCGACTGGGCAACACCGTCGTCGAGGTGGAACACCTGGACAAGGGCTTCGACTCCCGCCAGCTGATCAAGGACCTGTCGTTCACGCTGCCGCGCAACGGCATCGTCGGTGTGATCGGCCCCAACGGTGTCGGCAAGACGACCCTGTTCAAGACGATCGTCGGTCTGGAAGAGCCGGACAGCGGCACGGTCAAGGTCGGCGAGACGGTCAAGTTGAGCTACGTCGACCAGAATCGTGCCGGCATCGACCCGAAGAAGACGGTTTGGGAAGTGGTCTCCGACGGCTTGGACTACATCGAGGTCGGGCAGACCGAGATCCCGTCGCGGGCCTACGTCTCGGCGTTCGGGTTCAAAGGCCCCGATCAGCAGAAGCCCGCGGGCGTACTCTCCGGTGGTGAGCGCAACCGGCTGAATCTGGCGTTGACGCTCAAGCAGGGCGGCAACCTGATCTTGCTGGACGAGCCGACCAACGACCTCGATGTCGAAACCCTCGGTTCGCTGGAGAACGCCCTCGAACAGTTCCCGGGCTGCGCCGTGGTCATCAGCCACGACCGCTGGTTCCTGGACCGCACCTGCACCCACATCCTGGCGTGGGAGGGCGACGACGACAACGAGGCGAAGTGGTTCTGGTTCGAGGGCAACTTCGGTGCCTACGAGGAGAACAAGGTGCAACGACTCGGTGCCGAAGCGGCGCGTCCGCATCGAGTGACCCACCGCAGGCTCACCCGCGACTAATGTTGGCCCGGTAGCGGCGCTGCCGGAGCTGACACACAGTCAGGAGGGGTGGGATGACAAAGTCCACCAAAGAAACGACCGCGTGGACAACATTTCCCGATCCCTCTGAGCCGCAAGGTATTCCTGCCTGGGTCTCGACCGCTTACATCGAGACCTATCGTGGCTCGCACAGCGACTCGTTGGTCAGCGACGAACCGTCGGGCGGTGCCGATCCGGCCAGCCGGGCCGCCGCCACCGCCGTCGTGACTCCGGCGCTGCCGGCCGCGCATGCCCGGCTGGCGCAGCATCGGCTCGCCGGTGAGACCCGGGTTGCGGTGTATGCCGCCGACGACCCGGCTGGTTTCGGGCCGGCGCTGCAGGTGGTCACCGAGCACGGCGGCATGCTGATGGACTCGGTTGCGGTGCTGCTGCACCGGCTCGGGGTGGCCTACGTCGGGATCATGTCGCCGGTGTTCACCGTGCAGCGCGATGCGGCCGGGGAACTACGCTCGGTGGAACCGAAATACTCGAACGTGGAGCCGAGATCCGCGGACGGCTCCGCGGGGGCCGAGGCCTGGATTCATGTCCAGCTCGCACCGACGGTCAACCGCAGCACCCTTGCCGAGACCGAATGCCTGCTACCCGATGTGATGGCCGACGTCCGCCAGGTCGCCCTCGACTCCACCGCGATGCGTGACGCCCTCAACGAGCTCGCCGCCGATGTTGAGGCCAATGCACAAGGCCACTACACCGCGCCGGACCGCCATGATGTGGCCGCGCTGCTGCAGTGGCTGGCCGACGGGCACTTCGTGCTGCTGGGTTACCAGAGCGGGGTGGTGCGCGACGGGCAGGTTCACATCGAAGACGCCGCCCGGCTGGGTGTGCTGCGCCTGCGTAAGTCCTTGCGGCCCCGGCTCACCGGCAACAATCTGCTGACCCTGGCGCAGGCCACCGTGCCCAGCTACATGCGATTCAGCTCGCACACCTATGTGGTGGTGATCCGGGAGGACACCGGCGACAGCATCGTTGCGCACCGCTTCGTCGGGCTGTTCACCGCCGGCGCCATGAACGCCGACGTGTTTGAGATCCCGGTCATCTCACACACCGTCCGTCACGCCCTGGCGCTGGCGGAGAAGGAGCCCGGCCACCCCGGGCAGCTGCTGCTCGACATCATCCAAACCGTCCCGCGCTCAGAGCTTTTCGCGATCGATGCCGAGCAGTTGTTGAACATGGCGATGGCGGTGTCCGATCTGGGTGCGCGGCGCGGAACCCTGCTGTTCCTGCGCGGCGACCGGACCGGGCGCTTCGTGTCCTGCCTGGTGTACTTGCCACGCGACCGTTACACCACCCCGGTGCGGTTGCACATGGAGGACATCCTGATCCACGAGTTCGGTGGGGTAGGGCTGGAATACAGTGCCCGGGTCAGCGAAGCGCCCTGGGCGCTGCTGCATTTCATGGTCCGGATGTCCGACGATCCCGACGCCCGTTCGGCCGACACCGGCGAGGCCAACCGGGTGCGGATCCAGGCGCTGCTTGCCGAGGCCACCCGCACCTGGGGGGACCGGCTGCTCGAGACGGCGGCGCAGGACTCCATCGACGCCGAGGTGGCCGAACACTATGCCGTCGCATTCGACGAGATCTACAAGCAGGCCGTCCCTCCGGCAGAGGCGGTCGGCGACATCGCGATCATCGAGCGGCTCACCGCCGACTCGGTCAAATTGGTGTTCTCCGACTACGGCGCGGCCGACGGAAGTCAGTTGGCCTGGTTCCTCGGTGGGCACGGCGCGTCGCTGAGCCACCTGCTGCCGATGCTGCAGTGCATGGGAGTGGCAGTGCTCGAAGAGCGGCCGTTCACCGTCACCCGGTCGGACGGCCTGCAGGTGTGGATCTACAAGTTCAAGGTGTCCGCGCACCCCACCATCGAGATCCCGGCCAGCGGAGCCGAGCGCGACGACGCGCAGCAGCGGTTCGCCGACGGCGTCACCGCGATCTGGGAGGGCCGCGTCGAGCCCGACCGATTCAACGAGCTGGTGCTGCGCGCCGGACTGAACTGGCAGCAGGTGGTGGTGCTGCGCGGCTACGCCAAATACCTGCGTCAGGCCCGGTTCCCCTACAGCGAGAACCACATCGCCTCGGTGCTCAACGACTATCCGAGCATCGCGCGGGCCCTGGTGGCGCTGTTCGAGGCGCTGTTCGACCCGTCGCGCACACAGCGCAGCCGTGACGCGCAGGCGGCAGCCGCTGACGTCGCGGCGGGCATCGACGCGGTGGTGAGCCTGGACACCGACCGGGTGCTGCGGGCGTTCGCCTCCCTGATTCAAGCCACTCTACGTACCAATTACTTTGTCACCCGTGCTGATTCGGCTCGCGCACGTAACGTGCTGGCGCTCAAGCTGGATGCCGGCCTGATCGACGAGTTGCCGCTGCCCCGGCCGAAGTTCGAGATCTTCGTCTACTCACCCCGGGTCGAGGGCGTGCACCTGCGATTCGGCTTCGTATCGCGCGGCGGGCTGCGCTGGTCGGACCGCCGCGAGGACTACCGAACCGAGATCCTCGGACTGGTCAAGGCCCAAGAGGTCAAGAACGCCGTCATCGTCCCAACGGGAGCCAAGGGCGGGTTCGTGGTCAAACACCCACCGACGCCCACCGGCAACCCGATAGCCGACCGAGAGGCGGCCCGCGACGAGGGGATCGCCTGCTACACGCTGTTCATCTCCGGGCTGCTCGACGTCACCGACAACGTCGACCACGCCACCGGTGCGGTCAGCGCGCCGCTGCAGGTCGTGCGCCGGGACGGCGACGACGCCTATCTGGTGGTGGCCGCCGACAAGGGCACCGCCAGCTTCTCCGACATCGCCAACGGCGTGGCGAAGTCCTATGGCTATTGGCTGGGCGACGCGTTCGCGTCCGGCGGGTCGGTCGGCTACGACCACAAGGAGATGGGCATCACCGCCAAGGGTGCCTGGGAGTCGGTCAAGCGGCATTTCCGGGAGATGGGAATCGATACCCAGACACAGGATTTCGCCGTCGTCGGGGTCGGGGACATGAGTGGTGACGTGTTCGGCAACGGCATGCTGCGCAGCGAACACATCCGGTTGATGGCCGCCTTCGACCATCGGCACATCTTCCTCGATCCCGACCCCGATCCCGCCCGGTCCTTCGCCGAGCGTCAGCGGATGTTCGATCTGCCCCGATCCAGTTGGGACGACTACGACAAATCGCTGATCAGCGCCGGTGGTGGCGTCTACCCGCGGGACCTGAAATCCGTTCCGGTCAGCCCGCAGGTCGCCGCCGTGCTGGGCCTCGACGAGGACGTCACTGAGCTCACGCCGCCGGTGCTGATCAGGGCGATCCTGCGGGCCCCCGTCGACCTGCTGTTCAACGGCGGCATCGGCACCTACGTCAAGGCCGAGTCCGAATCCGACGCCGATGTGGGCGACCGCGCCAACGACCAGGTCCGGGTCAATGGAAACCAGGTGCGCGCCAAGGTGATCGGCGAAGGCGGGAACCTGGGCGTCACGCCACTGGGTCGCGTCGAGTTCGACCTGGCCGGCGGGCGCATCAACACCGACGCCCTGGACAACTCCGCCGGAGTCGACTGCTCCGACCACGAGGTCAACATCAAGATCCTGATCGACGCCCTGGTCACCGTCGGCAAGGTCGACGCCACCGACCGGCCGGAGCTGCTGGCGTCGATGACCGACGAGGTCAGCGCGCTGGTACTCGCCGACAACACCGCCCAGAACGATCTGATGGGCACCAGCCGGGCCAACGCCGCGAGCCTGCTGCCGGTGCACGCCGATCAGATCCGCCACCTGGTGGCCGACCGCGGCCTCAACCGTGAACTGGAGGCGCTGCCCTCGGAGAAGGAGATCGCCCGACGTGCCGAAGCCGGGCTGGGGCTGGCGTCGCCGGAGCTGGCCACCCTGATGGCGCACGTCAAGTTGACGCTGAAGGCGGCGGTGCTGGCCACCGACCTGCCGGAGCAGGACGTGTTCGCCGCCCGCCTCCCGCAGTACTTCCCGCGCGTATTGCAAGAGCGCTTCGGCCCCGAGATTCGCCAGCATCAACTGCGCCGCGAAATCGTCACCACGATGCTGATCAACGATGTGGTGGACACCGCGGGCATCACCTACGCCTTCCGGATCACCGAGGACGCGGGCGTGGAACTGATCGACGCGGTGCGGGCCTACGTTGCGACCGACGCCATCTTCGGGGTGGGCGATCTGTGGCGGCGAATCCGTGCCGCCGGTGAACAGGACGGCCTGCCGGTGGCGGTGACCGACCGGATGACGCTGGACCTGCGGCGGCTCATCGACCGGGCCGGCCGTTGGCTGCTGAACTACCGCCCGCAACCACTGGCGGTGGGCGCCGAGATCAATCGGTTCGCCGAGCAGGTCGCCGCGCTGTCACCGCGGATGTCGGAATGGCTGCGCGGCGACGACGCCGACATCGTCGCCAAGCACATCGGCGAGTTCGAGGCGCAGGGCGTGCCCCGGGCCCTGGCTTCCGACGTCGCCCTGGGCCTGTACCGCTACAGCCTGCTCGACATCATCGACGTCGCCGACATCACCGAACGCGATGCCGACGAGGTTGCGGACACCTACTTCGCACTGATGGATCGGCTCGGTACCGACGGGCTGCTGACCGCGGTCGCCCAGCTGCCACGCGACGACCGCTGGCATGCCTTGGCGCGGTTGGCGATCCGCGACGACATCTACAATTCGGTGCGGTCGCTATGCCTGGATGTGCTGGCGGTCGGGGAACCGGACGAGGACGGGATGCAGAAAATCACCGAATGGGAATCGACCAACGCCTCACGCGTGGAGCGGGCGCGGCGCACGCTGACCCAGATCTACGAATCCGACCAGCGGGATCTGGCCACCCTGTCGGTGGCGGCGCGCCAGATCCGCAGCATGACGCGAGGCGCGGCGTCGTGACTCCGGCAGGCGAATCCGCCGGGGCACCGGTGGGCTTTGTGGCAGCGGTCCCGGTGCGCTGGTCGGACATCGACATGTATCAGCACGTGAACCACGCGACCATGGTGACGATGCTCGAAGAGGCGCGGGTGCCCTTCCTGTCGCCGGCGTTCGCGGTCGACATCACCAGCGTCGGTCTGCTGATCGCCGAGGTCAAAGTCACCTACAAGGGGCAGCTGCGGCTGACGGACTCACCGCTGCAGGTGACGATGTGGGTGTCGCGGCTGCGCACGGTGGACTTCACCATCGGCTACGAGGTGCGCTCGGTGCACGCCGCCCCGGATTCCCGCCCGGCGGTGATCGCCGAGACGCAGTTGGCCACCTTCAGCATCGATGAGCAGAAGCTGGTGCGACTGTCCGCGGACCATCGCGCTTACCTGGAGAAATTCATCCGCTGAGCGCGCTGATGCCTTCCGTCAGCCCTCGATGAGCATGGCATCGAGCAGTCGTTGAATGACGATGCTCACGTCGGCACGCGCCTGCTCGGGATCGTCGGCCGTCGCGATCACCATGGCCGCTTCGTCGAGCGCGCCGATCAGAACGTGGGCCAGCGCACGGACCGGCTGGTGGGGGAGTTGCCCGGCCTTCATCGCTTCGCTGAGCAACTGCTCGGTCATGCCCAGGCTGTAGCGCTGGGCCACGTCGCGAAAACCGTCCCAACCCAGCACGGTGGGGGCATCGAGCAGGAGGAGTTGGCGCACCTCCGGATCGTTGGCGACCACCAGCCAGTTTTCCGCCGCTGCCCGTAACGCGGCGGCCGGGGTGGTTGCCGCGGAGGCGGCCACCGCCTCCCCGAGTCGCGCCATCACGTCGGCTTCCACGGATTCCACGACGGCCAGGAAAAGCGCTGCCTTGTCCGGGAATTGGTGGTACATCGCGCCCCGGGTCACGCCGGCGGACTCGGCGATCTCGGGGGTCCCCACCGCCGCGTAGCCGCGCGCGCCCCACAGTTTGCGGGCCGCGCTCATCAGGGCAGCACGGGTGGCGGCGGAACGCTCGGCTTGCGTCCGACGCTTGATTTCCGTACAGGCTGTCGGTAAGTTATCGGCAGGTTGCACGTAACTATGTTAGGAGCTTCCAATGCCCACCGTTGACATTGACGCCGGAACCATCCACTACGACACCGCCGGCCCGCAGGACGGTCGCCCGGTGCTGTTCGTCCACGGCTACGCCATGGGCGCCTCGCTGTGGGGGCCGCTGAGCTCCCGCCTGGCAGCGCGAGGTCTGCGCTGCATCGCTCCGAATTGGTCGCTGGGCGCGCATCCGGCGGCGTTGCGCACCGGCGCGGACAGAACGCTGCCGGGGATCGCCGCCATGGTCGACGCGTTCATGGGCGCGCTCGGCCTCGAGGACGTGGTGTTGGTCGGCAACGACACCGGCGGCCTGGTCAGCCAATTGGTCGCGGTCAACCACCCGGACCGGCTCGGGGCGCTGGTGCTGACCAGCTGCGATGCCTTCGAGCATTTCCCGCCGCCCATCATCAATCCGTTCATTGTGGCTGCGAAGACCGCCATCACCTTCCGTGTTGCGCTACAACCGATGCGGATGCGCGCGGTTCGTCATTACGCCTACGGGAAGTTGGCGCACCGCGATATCCATGACCTGGTGCGTGAGTGGGTCAGGCCCGCGCTGCGGGATGCCGGCGTCGCCGAGGACCTCCGCCTGCTCACCAAGTCGCTCGACCAGCAGACCTCCCTGGATGCGGGGGCGCGACTTCACGCGTTCGCCAAGCCGGCTCTGGTCGCCTGGTCAGCCGACGATCTGTTCTTTCCCGTCGAGGACGGTAGGCGTCTCGCAGATACGCTGACCAACTCCCGCTTCGAACTCATCGACGGCGCGCGCACCTACTCGATGATCGATCAGCCGGGCCGGCTGGCAGATCTGGTCGCCGAATTCGCCGGCGCCGCAACCGCTCGGCGGTGACCTGACTTCCCGATCAGACCAACCACGCGGCGGCGTTGGGCGGCAAGAGTCCCTCGGCAACTGGGGTGCTGGACAGAATCAACCGGCCCTCCGGCAGGTCCGCCGGGCTGTTCCCGGCGTTGAGCACACACACCAGTCCAGCGCGCCGAAAGACCAGCAGTCCCGGCGGTGCGTCCAGCCAATCGATCTGCGATCCCGCGAGTTCGTTTCGGCTCCTACGAATTTCGAGAGCCTGCCGGTACAGCGAGAGCGTCGAGCTGCGGTCGCTGCGTTGCCTGTCGACCGTCAGCTGTGCCCAGTCCGGCGGCATCGGCAACCAGGTGTCGGGGTTGTCGGAGAATCCGAATGCCGGCGCATCGCCGGACCAGGGCAGGGGCACCCGGCAGCCGTCGCGGCCGCGTTCGGTGTGCCCGGAGCGCTCCCACACCGGGTCCTGCAGAGCCGAATCGGGCAGTTCGACGTTGGGCAGGCCCAGCTCCTGGCCGTTATAGATGAACACCGCGCCCGGCAACGCCAACAAGACCAGGGCCATGGCCCGCGCCCGGTCCAGGCCCAAGGCCCCGCCACCGTAGCGGGTGACCGCCCGCTCGACGTCGTGATTCTCCAGCGCCCAGGTGGCGCTGGCGCCCACCAACGCCACCGCGGCCAGCGAATTGTCGATCGCACTGCGGATCTGAGTCGCATCGAAGTCGGCTTGCAACAGTCGGAAGTTGAAGGCCAGGTGCAGTTCGTCGGGCCGTAGGTACTCGGCGAACTGATGGTTGTCGTGTACCCAGATCTCACCGACGCTCACCGCGTCCGGGTAGTCGTCGAATACCCGGCGAATCGCCCGGTGAATCGGGTGGACGCCGGGCCGGTTGAATCGCGGGTCGTCGTCCTGGTGGGCCAGCAGCTTCACATCGGTGACCGGCATGTCCGGCAGGCCGGCAGGCTTGGCCATGCCGTGGGAGACATCGATGCGGAAGCCGTCCACTCCACGGTCCAGCCAGAACCGCAGGGTCCGCTCGAAGTCGGCGAAGACCTCCGGGTTGTCCCAGTTCAGATCCGGCTGTGACACATCGAACAGATGCAGATACCACTGGCCCGGGCCGTCCGGCTCGGTGACCCGCGTCCAGGCCGGGCCGCCGAAGACCGACACCCAATTGTTGGGCGGCAGCCCGCCGTCGGGTCCGCGGCCGTCACGGAAGAAGTAGCGGTCGCGCGCGGCACTGCCCGGCCTGGCGGCCAGTGCCTCGACGAACCACGGGTGCGCCGAACTGGTGTGGTTGGGCACCAGGTCCATGGTCAGCTTGATTCCCCGCTCGTGTGCGGCGGCCACCAGCCGATCCAGAGCCGCGAGGTCGCCGAAGAGCGGATCGATGTCACGCGGGTTCGCCACGTCGTAGCCGTGGTCGGCCATCGGCGACACCATCACCGGGTTGAGCCACAGCGCCTCGACCCCCAGCCACGCCAAGTAGTCCAGGTGTGCGGTCACCCCGTCCAGGTCGCCGACCCCGTCGGAGTTGCTGTCGGCGAACGAGCGGGGATACACCTGGTAGAACACACTGTCTGCCCACCACGGGGTGTGACCGGGGCGGTCGCGGATGGCCATCAGATCGGCGCGTTGACCAGGAAGTCGGCCGCCGAATGCAGGTACTGCAGCAGTTCGCCGCGGTGTGCATCGTCGAGGGTGTCGCTGTCGATCTCGTTGATGGCCGCCACCATGCAGCGCAGCCAGGCGTCGCGCTGTATGGGTCCGATCCGGTAGGGGATGTGGCGCATCCGCAACCGTGGGTGCCCGCGAAGTTCGGTGTAGGTGCGCGGTCCGCCCCAGTACTGCTCGAGGAACATCCGAAGGCGTTCCTCGGCGCCGTCCATGTCGTCGGCGGGGTACATCGGGCGCAGGATCGGATCCTGGGCGACCAGTTGATAAAACCGCGACACGATGGCGTGGAAGGTCTCCGCACCGCCGACGGCGTCATAAAACGAGGGTTCTTCTATCGGCTGCATCGCCCCCCATTGTGGGGCATCGTCGATGCCTGCCGGTGAACACACAGGAAATAGGCGTGCGACCAGCGCCGAATCATGGTGAACTGTTCGGCGGAGGTCAATGGTGCGACATCTAAACCGGCTGCAAGACCGGATATGAAACGTCGGGGCCACCGCACCCCCGGTGCCCCACCGGCGAGCCTGAGCGGGCTTGCCGCCGCCCCATGCCTGCATTCGGTCGCCACTTCGAATGCCGCGACCAACAATGAAGCCGCATCGATCTGGACCCGCCGACGGGTATTGCTGCTGAACTCCACCTTCGAGCCGTTGACGGCGCTTCCGCTGCGGCGTGCGGTGGTAATGCTGATCTGCGGTAAGGCCGACATCGTGCACGACGATCCGGCCGGCCCGGTCATCCACTCGGCGACCCGCTCGGTGCCGGTGCCGTCGGTGATCCGGCTGCGGAACTACGTGCGGGTGCCCTACCGGGCCCGGATCCCGTTGACTCGGGCTGCGCTGATGCACCGCGACCAGCACAGCTGCGCCTACTGCGGCGGCAAAGCCGACACCGTCGATCACGTGGTGCCGCGCAGCCGCGGCGGCGACCACTCCTGGGAGAACTGTGTGGCCGCCTGTTCGACCTGCAATCACCGCAAGGCGGACCGGTTGCTGGCCGAGATCGGCTGGACGCTGCGATTGGTGCCCACCTCGCCCAAGGGCCAGCATTGGCGGCTGCTGGCGGTGATCCACGATCTCGACCCGGTGTGGATGCGCTACCTCGGTGAAGGCGCTGCCTGACGCTAGCCTCGGCCGAGCCAACCGGCGATGAAGCCGGCCAGCAGCACGCCAAACCCGCCCATCTCGCCGACGATGAGCAGCACCATCGACACATGCATTCCCGCAGACGGGTGCTCGAACTGGTTGGTGGTGTCCTGTAAGGCGCCGTGCACGATGTAGCTGACGATGGCGGCCAGGAAATAGAACACGACCACCATGGCTGCCGTCAGATTCACCCAGGTCGGCCAGACGCTGAGCTCGACGAAGACCGCCAACAGCAGTGTGGCGAAGGCATACAGCAGCGCGGCACGGTGTGCGATGTCGACGTAGGGATGGGCGAGGCGCTCCGGCCGCGTGACCATCTGTCGGTACTTCCAGATGCCCAGTCCCAGGGCGAGCAGGAAGGTCAAGCCCGCTGCCAGCAGCGTTATCAGCGTGTCGGTGCCCAGTGCTCCGCCGGTCCAATCCACGATGGTGCCTCCTCAGACGTTCTGTGCGACGTTGTGCCGGTACCAGCGCCGCCCATGCCAGCGTTGGTAGTGCCACACCGCGGTGGGCAGCGTCCCGCGGCGATGCAGCCAGAAGCCGGCCGGCGGCGCGAGTCGAGCCGGCTGCCGGCCGGGCGTGATCTCGGCGAGCACGATCCCTTCGCCTTGATCGGCGCGCCGTTCCGCGATGACGGTGCCGTCCGCGGTGGCGATCAGCGTGGCACCTTCGAAGTGGCCGCGGTACCGCAGGGGCAGCCACGGCATCGCGCAGGTCAACGCACCTGCGTGGGCGGCGTGCACCACCGGAGCGCCGACATACTGGGCAAACGACGCCGCAGCCTGGCGCGCGGTGCCGGCGTTGTTGCGTTCGAGGCGGTCGAACAGGACGTGCGGCGACCAGCGTGGAATCGACCACCAGCCCGAGCCGGTCATCACCAGGTCCACCCGGCCGTGCAGTCGGCGCACCGTCTGGGTGCGCATCAACTCCCAGCACACCGCCGCCCCGACCGTGTGTTCGCCCGCCTCCAGCACGCCGTCGTCGTCCCCGTCGGTGTAGAACGCGTTCTCCCACATGGTCGGCAGATCCTTGTCGTGGCGCCCCACTACACCGTCGGGACCCGCGAGCAGATAGGCGTTGCGGACGTGGCCGTCGGTATCGCGGCACAGAAAGGACCCACCCACCAGCGCTCGGTGCCGGCGAGCCAGCGTGGTGAGCAGCTCGGTGGCCGCACCACCGGGCGGTAACGCCGCCGCCGCCAGCGCCGGTTCGAATCCGATACCGGTGGTGAAGAACTCCGGCAGGGCGATGATCCTGGCGCCGGCGCGGCCCGCCTCGTCGGCCAGCCGTTCACAGGCGGCAAGGTTGGCCGGAATGTCGCCGAGTACCGCCTCCAGTTGGACAGCTGCAGCAAGAACCATGGTCATCGCCTTTCCGGAACGACGGCACAGCCCTGGACCTCGAGCAACGCCTGGGGCAGGGACAGGCGTGCGACTCCGATCGAGGTGAGAGCCGGTCGGTGTTCTCCCACCCATGGTGCATAAACGCGCGCCAGCGCGGCCGATAGGTCGTCGATCGCGGTGCTGTAGATGGTCATGCTCACGATCTGCGTCCGATCGGAGCCGACGGAGGCAAGCATGGCATCCAACTTGTCCAGGATGAAGGTGAGCTGGCCGGTGACATCGGCCGCCGGAATGCTGATTCCCTCCGGGCCGGCCTGTGCCGCAACGATTCCCGACCAGTGCACCAGTCCTCCGGTGATCACCAGTTGCGAGAGTCCCAACGCGTCGAACATTGCCGGCGGCAGGTAGCCGACGTCGGGGGTGAGCCGCTGAATCATGGTGTGTCCTCCTTGCCTAGTTGGTTTTCGACTCGAATCGGACGGGGTCGCCCAGCCGAACCGGTCCCGTCGCCGTCACGGTGGCGTAGACCCCGGCGCATGCCAGCCGCCCGAAGTCTCCGATGACCTTGCTGTTGTGTTTGGCGATGGTTCGCAGGGTCGCCCGGTCCAGCGGCACGTCCTTGCCGTGCGCGAGCGTGGACATCACACAACGCGGCGTGCATAAGTCGACGCTGGCAGAGACCGCCGCACCGATGCTGAGCCGTCCGCCCACCCAGGCGTCTTCGACGAGGCCGGGCGCTGGGGTGTCGATGACCATCGTCGGCCGGTAGCGGCGAGGGTTGAATCTCGCGCCGGGCTCCAGCCGCTGAAAATGGTTGAGCGTCGAGGTGGTGATGAAGTGCAGCGGTGTCAGGTCGAAGAACCTATTGGCTTGCAGCGGTCCGTAGGTCAAGACCTCGTCGCCGTCGGAGTTCGTGGTGGTGTGGCTGTAGACGCCCTCCTTGGGCAGACCGGTCGCCGCATCCCAGACCAACTCGGTCTTCGCGTCGCTGGGCACCGCCGCGGCAAGGCGTACCGTGCGGCCCAGGTAGCGCGACATGGCGTCGTCGAGTTCGGTGCCGACGTTGCGGTGAGCTCTGCCGTCCGGGAAGACGACTTCCAGGGTGGGCAAGGGCTGTCCGGGCCGTGGTTCGTCGAGGTAGTAGGCCCGACAAGCCAACATGCTGCCGTACTTGCGCGGATTCTTCGCGTTGCACAGATTGCCGGTCTCGACATCGATGAAGGCGTACCGGTGATCGCCCAGACCGCCGTGCGTGTCGATGTAGGTGTGGGTGATGCTTCGGCCGCCGACCGATTTGATGGGGAAGCGGAAGATGGTCTTGATGCGGCCGACCACGCTGTCGGCGCGCAATTCGTCGTTCATGGGACTCCCACTGGCAGGACCCCTGCTGCCCGACGGCGCGCCTGCCTCGCGAAGGAAGAAGGCGTTGCCGCACGGCAGCAACGGGTGATGGTGCTATCTCCGAGGCCCGTGGGCCTCCCATGACTGCCGGGGCAGCCCTTCCTCACGCTGACTGCCAGTGCGAAGGTATGGCGTCACCATAATCGATGGCCGTTCAGCAGGCGCAAGGCAGCCCCGTCGCGTCGATGCTCGGTCGCTCACCCCGCGGCGGCGCCCCCATCGGCCCGGGTTCCCGCACCGCCCGATCAGCGGTGGGATACCGTCTACGGCGTGAGCGTGTTGGAAACCCTCGGCATCTTCATTGGCATCCCGGCGGCAATGTTCGCACTGCTGGCCGCCCGGACCCTGTCGCAGAAGGGGCCGCGCGCGGCCACCTACCAGATGTCCGATCGGTGGACACACCCGCCGATCCTGTGGTCGGCGACCGACGAGGCCATTGGCGGACACGGCCACGGCCATTCCGAGTTCAGCGTGGGGGGTGGAACCAGTGGCAACTGGTGAAGTCGTAACGATCGATCCGGCGGACCTGCCCTACGGCTTTGTGGTCACCAACAGCGGTCGGGTCTCCGGGGTTACCGAACCCGGCGAGGCGTCGACGCACTACCCGTTCCCGGTCAAGGAACTGGTGGCCCTCGATGACGCTCTGACCTACGCTTCGCGTGCCACCCACGCCCGGTTCGCCACCTACATCGGCGACCTGGGTGCTGACACCGCCGCGCGGGCCCGCGAGATTTTGGCGAAGGTGCCCACTCCGAACGACGCCGTGCTGATCGCGGTCTCGCCGGACCAGAAGGCGATCGAGGTGGTCTACGGCGCCGGCGTGGCCGACCGCATTGCCCCGGCAGCGGCACCGCAGGGTGTGGCCGCGGCAGCTGCCGCTTTCCGCGACGGCAACTTGATCGACGGTCTGGTCAGCGCGGTCCAGGTGATCAGCGCCGGCGTCACCCCGGCCTAGCGGCTGCTGTTACTGGTTCGGCGATCGTGCGGCAGGTGTTCCCAGCTCACACCGCCGACGTGTCGGGTTCCCCGGCGCACCGAGCCTGGCTGTCGAACATCGACCGGCGCGTCGTCGGCCCGCAAGCGGTG
The DNA here is from genome assembly GCF_046250075.1 of Mycobacterium sp. SMC-14. Lineage (NCBI taxonomy): Bacteria > Bacillati > Actinomycetota > Actinomycetes > Mycobacteriales > Mycobacteriaceae > Mycobacterium > Mycobacterium sp. SMC-14. The sequence goes on from NZ_CP176429.1 coordinate 1,553,786, forward strand.
ACCGAAATCGTTCGCGCGCAGGGCATCACGCGGGACACCTTCCGGTCGCTGGACGTGATGGAACAGGTCACCGACCCGGACGGTAAGAGCTTTTTCGTCATCCCCCGAACAGCCGGCGGCGACGCCGTGCGGCGCGCGGTGCTGCTGACCTACCTTCTCAATGCGGGCACCGGTTACGGTCGGCGTGGCGCGTGCAGCGACTTTCCCGAGACGCCGTACGGCGCGGCCGAGATGCGACGGATCATCGACCGTCAGCGCGCGAACCGCTGGAGCTACGCGGTGGTCCGAGGTATCTGCAATGCCGGCGGCTGCGTGGCCGCCACCCCTAACGGGGTGCTGATGGTCGTGGGCGGCAATCGGATTCACGGTTCGTTCAGCCACCGCGGCGGCACCATGTGGGGAGATCTGTTCCTGGTCAACTCCCAGCAGGTCTCCGACCCCGCCCGGCGGCTGCGCGAGATCATCGAATCGGGACGCCTCGGCCCGGGCGGACCTGACCTGGACGCGCTGTTGCATCACGAGGAGATCCACGCCCAGCAGTGGGCTGCGTTGGGGCCGGTGCGGATGCCGGCGCGCTACCTCGCCGAGGAGGCGAGGACGCGGATCTTCGGTGGTGTCAACAGTTTCGAGAAGGACGCCGGCCTGCGCGACGGGGGATACCGCTGATCAAGCGGTATCAACGGTGCGTGCCCGCAGCGACCGCTCCACTCCGGCCCGGCCCTCGGTGACCAGCCTCCGCAGCGCCGGCGGCACCGAAGGATCGGCCAGGAAAGCGTCGGCGGCGTCCAATCCCGCCTGGCTGACATCCCACCCGGGGTACAGGCCCACCACCACGGTCTGCGCCACCTCGCTGGATCGCCGTTCCCACACACCGGAGATCGCCTCGAAGTAGCGCGCGGTGAACGGCGCCAACAGCTCGCCCTGACCCGGCTGCACGATCCCGCCGATGATCGCGCGACCGGTGATGTTGGCCAACGTGTCGTCCTCGATCACCTGCAGCCAGGCCGCTTCCTTGACCGCGGCCTGCGGGCGGGCCGCTGACGCCTGGGCGCCCTGGCGTTTGCCGGCCGCGGTGGGGTCACGCTGGATCTCGGCGTCGATCGCCGCAGAGTCGAGCGCGCCGCCGCGGGCCAGCGCCACCACGATCCGCCAGCGCAGGTCGGTGTCGACGGCCAGCCCGGCCAGCCCCTGAGCGGCGGGGTCCGCGTCCAGCAGCGCGGCCAGTACCGCGGTGTGCCGGTCGGCGAGCACCGAGGTGCACAGCGCGTTGACATAGGCCAGCTGGTGATCTGAGCCGGGGTCCGCGCCGCGGGCCAACTCCAGCAGTCGATCGGCGAACGCCGGCCAACCCTGCTCGGCGGCCCAGGCCGGCTCGGCGTAGAAGCCCAGCGCGGTCTGCGCCTGCAGCAGCAGCCGCGAGGCCACGCCGACCTCGGTCTCGGCACCGATACCGCGCTGCACCAGCGCCAGGAAGTCCCGGGCACGCAGCTCGGCTTCGCGGGTCATCTCCCAGGCCGCCGACCACACCAGGGTGCGCGGCAACGGCTCGGCGATGTCGGCGATCCGCTCCGTCGCGGCGGCCAGCGACTGCGGGTCCAGCCGCAGCGCGCAGTAGGTCAGGTCATCGTCGTTGACCAGGATCAGCTTTCCGCGCGAAACCCCGACCAGCCCAGGCACTTGGGTGCTGGGCCCCTCGATGTCCAACTCCTCGCGATGCACCCGCACCAACCGGCCGGAGCCGGAGGGGTCATCGTCGTAGATGCCGATGGCCAACCGGTGCACCCGGGTCTCGCCGGCACCCGGAGCGGCGCCACTCTGCGTCACCGCGAACCGGGTGAACCGGCCGTCGCCGTCGACATCGAAGTCTGCCCGCAGCGTGTTCAGGCCGGTGGTCTTCAGCCACTGCCGGCCCCAGTCGGACAGATCCCGGCCGGACGCCTTCTCCAGCGCGGCCAACAGGTCGTCGAAGGTGGCGTTGCCAAAGGCGTGCGCGGCGAAGTAGTCGCGCAGACCGGCCAGAAAGTGGTCCAAACCGACATAGGCCACCAACTGCTTGAGCACGGATGCGCCCTTGGCGTAGGTGATCCCGTCGAAGTTGACCTCTACGGCGGCCAGGTCGGGGATGTCGGCGGCGATCGGGTGCGTCGACGGCAGCTGGTCTTGGCGGTAGGCCCACGACTTCTCCGCGTTCGCGAATGTCGTCCAGGCGCTGGTGTATTCGGTTGCCTCGCTTTGGCACAGCACCGAGGCGAATGTCGCGAACGATTCGTTGAGCCACAGGTCGTCCCACCAACGCATGGTGACCAGGTCGCCGAACCACATGTGCGCCATCTCGTGCAACACGGTCTCGGCGCGTCGCTCATAGGACGCCCGGGTCACCTTGGAGCGAAAGACATAGTCCTCCAGGAACGTCACCGCGCCGGCGTTCTCCATGGCACCGGCGTTGAACTCCGGCACGAACAGCTGGTCGTACTTGCCGAAGGCATACGGCACACCGAAATTGCTGTGGTAGAAGCCGAATCCCTGCTTGGTCTCGGTGAACAACCGCTCGGAGTCCATGTGCTCGGCCAGCGATGCCCGGCAGAACAGGCCCAGCGGGATCTCACCGTGCTCGTCGCGGTAGACGTCGTCCCAACGGGCGTACGGTCCGGCGATCAGCGCCACCAGATACGTGCTCATCTTGGGCGTGGTCTCGAAGGTGTGGACTTCGTCGTGTACGGCGGTCGTGGCTCCGTTGGAGATCACCTGCCAGTGCGACGGCGCGGTAACGGTGATGTCGAAGGTGGCCTTGAGGTCTGGTTGGTCGAAGCAGGCGAACATCCGCTTGGCGTCGGCGGTTTCGAACTGCGAGTACAGGTACACCTCGTCGTCGACCGGGTCGACGAAGCGGTGCAGACCTTCGCCGGTGTTGGAGTAGTAGCACTGCGCGTCGATCTCGACGGTGTTGTGCTCGGCCAACCCCGTCAGCACCACACCGACGGACTCGTCGTAGGCCGAGACATCCAGAGCGCGGCCGTTGAGGGTGGCACCGTGGATCGTCTCGGCGGCGATGTCGATGACGGTGTCGCTGCCGGCCAGGGCGTCGAAGGTGACGGTGGTGGTGGAGCGGAAGGTGCGCTCGCCCGGATTGCCGCTGCCATCGGTCAGGTCCAGCGCGATCCGGTAGTTGACGACGGTGACCGAAGCGGCCCGTACGGCGGCTTGGTCGCGGGTGAGGTTAGGAAGTGCCACGCCCGCCTACAGTAGCCGCCAGACCGTGCGGGCGGGCGCCGGACCGAGTTTAATGAGGCCATGCTCATTGCCGGTCTGACCTTCGCCGTGCTGGCCGCGGTGTTGCACGTCTACATCTTCGCTCTCGAGTCGCTGAGTTGGACCTCACCGCGAACTCGTGCCGTCTTCGGCACCACCGTGGCGGAGGCCGAGGCCACCAAGGAGCTGGCCTTCAACCAGGGTTTCTACAATCTGTTCCTGGCCATCGTCACGGTAGTGGGTGTCGCCGCGGTTTCGTTGGACCACAACACAGTTGGGCTTGCGCTGATCTTCGCCGGCGTCGGGTCCATGCTGGCTGCGGCGCTGGTTCTGGTGACGTCGTCGCCCGACAAGGCCCGCGCGGCCGTCGTCCAGGGTGCTTTCCCGGCGGTTGCGGTTGTGCTGCTGGCCCTGAGCCTGTAACCGCGCGGTGGGCATAGATGTGTCCGGTGACGCGTTAGACGTTCTACACGTGTTCGTTGTTGGCTGAGAGGATCGCCCATGCCCGTGAAATCGCACGCTGCGCTCTGGTTCGACCCGCTGTGCCCGTGGTGCTGGATCACCTCGCGGTGGATCCTGGAGGTCGAGAAGGTCCGTGACATCGACGTCACCTTCCACGTGATGAGTCTGGCTGTCCTCAACGAGGGGCGCGACGATCTTCCCGAGCAGTACCGCGAAGGCCTCAAGCACGCGTGGGGTCCGGTGCGGGTGGCGATCGCCGCCGAACAGTTGCGCGGCAACGAGATTCTGCGTCCGTTGTACACCGCGATGGGAACCCGGATCCACAACCAGAACAACAAGGACTTCCCCGACGTCATCGCCGGGGCGCTGGCCGAGGTGGGTCTGCCGGCTGAACTGGCCGACGCCGCCACCAGCGACGCCTACGACGAGGCGCTGCGCGCGAGCCACCACGCCGGCATGGACGCCGTCGGCAAGGACGTCGGGACCCCGACCATCCATGTCAACGGGGTGGCGTTCTTCGGGCCGGTGTTGTCCCGCATTCCCCGCGGCGAGCAGGCGGGGGAGCTGTGGGACGCGTCGGTGACCTTCGCGTCCTACCCGCACTTCTGGGAGCTCAAGCGCAGCCGCAGCGAGGCGCCGGAGTTCGACTGACGGCTGGCGGGGGAGCAGACCGGGTCTGAGACAATGGCGCCATGCGCGTCTATCTCGGCTGCGACCACGCCGGTTACGAACTCAAAGAAACGATCGTCGAGCACCTGAAGAAGGCCGGCCATGAGCCGGTCGACTGCGGGGCCTTCAGTTACGACGCCGAGGACGACTACCCGGCGTTCTGCATCGCGGCGGCGGCCTGCACGGTGGCCGACCCCGAGAGCCTGGGGATCGTGATCGGTGGGTCCGGCAACGGCGAGCAGATCGCGGCCAACAAGGTGCCCGGCGCGCGCTGTGCGCTGGCGTGGAGCACCGAGACCGCGCAGCTGGCCCGGGAGCACAACAACGCCCAGCTGATCGGCATCGGCGGCCGGATGCACACCACCGCCGAAGCGCTCGCGATCGTCGACGCGTTCCTGAGCACGCCGTGGTCACAGGCCGAACGGCACCAGCGGCGCATCGACATCCTGGCTGCCTACGAGCGCAACCACGAGGCACCTGCGGTGCCCGGCGCGCCCGCCTGACCCGAGCGCAGATTGGCCTGACATGCCGGAGGGGCACATCCTGCACCGGCTGGCCCGGCTGCATCAGCGCCGCTTCGCAAGCGCGCCGGTAGCGGTGTCCAGTCCGCAGGGCCGCTTCGAATCCGGTGCCGCCCTAGTCGACGGGCAGCCGCTGCTGCGGGCCGAGGCGTGGGGCAAGCATCTGTTCCACCACTACGCGCGCGGGCCGATCGTGCACGTGCACCTGGGGATCTATGGCCAGTTCACCGAGTTCGACCTGGCCGACGGTGGCCTGCCCGAACCGGTCGGCCAGGTCCGGATGCGCATGGTGGGCGCCGCCTACGGCACCGATCTGCGCGGCCCGGCGGCATGCGAAGTCGTAGACCAGGCCCAAGTCGCCGATGTGCTCGCGCGACTGGGGCCCGACCCGCTGCGCGGCGACGCCGATCCATCGCTGGCCTTCAAGAGAATTGCGAAGTCCCGCAAAACTATTGCTGCGCTGCTGATGGACCAGTCGGTGCTGGCCGGGGTCGGCAACGTCTACCGCAGCGAGGTGCTGTTCCGGCACCGGATCGACCCCTACCGGCCCGGCGTTCAGATAGGCGAAGCCGACTTCGCCGCGATCTGGGCTGACTTGGTGGCGCTGATGAAGGTCGGCCTGCGGCGCGGCAGCATCGTCGTCGTCCGGCCCGAGGACGACCACGGCGCCCCGGCGTACGCGGCCGGCAAGCCGCGCACTTACGTTTACCGCCGTGCCGGTGACCCGTGCCGGGTGTGCGGAACTGCCGTGCGCACCGCTGAACTAGAGGGCCGCAATGTGTTCTGGTGTCCTTCCTGTCAGTCCTGATGTCCGGGCCGGGCAGTCAGCTCCCAGTGAAAGCCCATGATTTTCAATCGGTTTGAGCGTTTCTGCGGCAGCTAGTCCGGCTATACCCGAACGCATGGAATCGCTCAGCAGGATCTCCGCTGCCACCTGTGCCCTTGCCGCGGGCACCGGGCTGATCGGCCTCGGTGTCGCCGCTCAAGCTCGCGCCCTGCCGGCGCCGACGCCCGTCTACCACTGGTGTCCCGGCCAGACCTGGGACTCGACGTGGGGCATGAACTGGGAAAAGAACGAATGCCACGATGATCACCACCGCGATCGCGACGGCAATGACCACAGTCGCGACTTCCATGGCGAGCAGCGCGGCCCCGGAGGCGTCGACCAACATGGCCCACAAGGACCCCACCCGCAGGGGCCCGGTGGGCCCCAACACCCCGGTGACTACACCCATCCGGGTAGCCCCGGACAGCCCGGTTCGGGCCCACGCTGATCCCGGCCGCGGGCCGCGGCTCAGTCGTCGTACACCGTCTCGCGGCGGGGCCGAAGCGCCACCCCGAGCGCCCGGTAGATCTCGTTGGACAACACCACGCTGCGCGGGTCGGCATTGGCCTGGGTGTGGTCGAACCGGTTCATCACATAGCCGTAGCCGATCCGGTGCTCCAGATCGGCGAACGCGAACGATCCGCCCAGGCCGCCATGGCCGAAGATCCGCCGGTTGGGCCCGTTGACCCCCTGGGCGTTGAGCATGTAGCCCATGCCCCAGCCATGTTCGGCGACTCGGGGGCCGAGCACCAGATCGGTCTCGGTGCCGCCCTGCAGCACGCGCAGGCGGTCCATCGTTGCCCGGCTGAGCAGCTTCTCCTGCACCAGTGCGTTGTAGAAGGTGGCCATGCCCAGGGCGGAGACCTGGGCGTTGGTTCCGGGGAACTCCAGTTGACGCCAGAGCGTCAGGTCGTTGGTGGCGATCTCGTCGTCGGGGGCGAACCCCATCGCGACCGCCAGTCCCGCCTTGGGGTGGTCGTCCAACGATGTCGGGCGTTTCGGCGCGCCGGCCGAGGACAACATCTCCCGGATCGTGGGCTTGCCCACCGGATCGGCGCAGCGGTACGGCTGCTGGTCGGCGGGCACCCCGATGTGCACCTCCGCGCCGAGCGGGCCGGCCACCTCGGTGCGCAGGTACTGGCTCACGGTCAATCCGGTCACCCGCCGGACGACTTCGCCGATGATGAAACCGTAGGTCGTCATGTGATAGCCCTGCGCGGTTCCCGGACGCCACCACGGTTCGGCGGCGGCCAGCCGCTGGCAGACCAGGTCCCAGTCGGTGACGTCGCGCCAGTGCATCGGTTCGCGCGGGCCGATCGCCCCCGAACGGTGCGCCAGCACCATCGCCAGGGAGATGTCGCCCTTGCCGGCCTGGCCGAACTCCGGCCAGTAGTGGGCCACCGGGATCCGCAGGTCCAGTTCGCCGGCTTCGGCGAGCCGGTGAACGCAGGTGCTGGTCAGGCCTTTGCTGCCGGACAGCACGGTGCTCAGGGTGTCTTCCTGCCAAGGACGCTGGCCCTCGACGTCGACGGAGCCGGCCCACAGATTGACCACGAGTTCGCCGTCGACATAGGCGGCGACGGCCGCGCCGAGTTCGTCGCGCTCGGTGAAGTTGCGTTCGAACTCGTGCCGCACCTTCTCAAAGCGCGGGGAGCACGTCCCATGGATTTGGACGTGCCGTGTGCCGCCCATGGCGTGCCTTCCTGCTAGGGAATATCCCCTTACGCGGGGGCGACGGGGCGATCGAACCCGCGTAGCTTGCTTGGAAGGATAAGTCCGCGGCGTCGCGTGAGTACAGCAGCCCCGGCACCCGGTCCGGCGGCGCCGGTGACCTGGCGCTGGTTATGACGGGAGACCGTTGCGGGAGTCCGTCGAACCGCAGGTCGACGGACTCCACGCTGGGCCTTGCAGAGCGGGCGACGGGAATCGAACCCGCGTAGCTAGTTTGGAAGACTAGGGCTCTACCATTGAGCTACGCCCGCATGAATAGCTAGAGCGAGACTGTACCGGCGTGGCGGACCCGAAATCCAATTGCCCCGTCGCGGTGCCTTCGTGGGGCGTTGGCAGCAGGTCATTGTGATCACCGATATGCCGGGCCGTAGGATCGCCTGGTCAGTGCGGGGTGTAGCGCAGCTTGGTAGCGCATCCGCTTTGGGAGCGGAAGGCCGCAGGTTCAAATCCTGTCACCCCGACCAGCAGCGCGCGCCGCACCGGCACGACCGACCACGTCAACGATATCGAGGAGTACACCCGTGAAGAGCACCGTCGAGCAGCTGACCCCGACCCGGGTTCGCATCAACGTTGAGGTGCCGTTCACCGAGCTTCAGCCGGACTTCGAGCGGACCTACAAGGAGCTGGCCAAGCAGGTGCGGTTGCCGGGCTTCCGGCCGGGTAAGGCTCCGGCCAAGCTCATCGAGGCTCGTTTCGGTCGTGCCGCGGTGTTGCAGCAGGTGGTCAACGAGGCGCTGCCGAGTCGCTACAGCGAGGCCGTGACGAGCTCGGACCTCAAGCCGCTGGGCCAGCCCGACATCGAGGTCACCAAGCTCGACGACGGTGAGCAGATCGCCTTCACCGCCGAGGTCGACGTGCGCCCGGACATCGCCCTGCCCGACCTGGAGCAGCTCAAGATCACCGTGGACCCCATCGAGGTCAACGACGATGAGGTCGACACCCAGCTCGACGCGCTGCGCGCCCGGTTCGGCACCCTGACCGGTGTCGAGCGCCCGGCCGCGAAGGGCGACTTCGTCTCGATCGACCTGGACGCCACCGTCGATGGGGAAACCGTTGAAGGGGCTGCCACCGAGGGGTTGTCGCACGAGGTCGGATCGGGTCAGCTCATCGAGGGCCTCGACGACGCCATCGTGGGGCTGTCTGCCGGTGAGAGCAAGTCCTTCACCACCAAGCTGGCCGCCGGCCCGCAGGCCGGTAAGGACGCTGAGGTCACGGTCACGGTTCAGTCCGTCAAGGAGCGCGAGCTGCCCGAGGCCGACGACGAATTCGCGCAGCTTGCCAGCGAATACGACACCATCGGCGAACTGCGCGAGAACCTCACCGAGCAGGTGAGCCGGACCAAGCGCATCCAGCAGGCCGAGAAGGTCCGCGAGGCGACGCTGGAGACCCTGGTCGAGCAGGTCGAGATGCCGCTGCCCGAGGCCGTGGTGCAGGCGCACATCGACAACGCCCTGCACAACGCCCTACACGGTCTGGACCACGACGAGAACAAGTTCGCCGAGTCCCTGGCCGAGAAGGGCTCCTCGCGCGCCGAGTTCGACGCCGAGACCCGCAGTGAGGCCGAGAAGTCGGTGAAGACCCAGCTGCTGCTCGACGCGCTCGGCGACAAGCTGGAGATCCAGGTGGGGCAGAACGACCTCACCCAGCACCTGGTGCTGATGGCACGTCAGTACGGCCTCCCGCCGCAGCAGCTGGTTCAGTTCCTGCAGCAGAACAACCAGCTGCCGGCCGTCTTCGCTGACGTGCGTCGCGGCATGGCGTTGGCGGCAGCGGTGCGTGCCGCCGCAGTCAGCGACACCGAGGGCAACGAGATCGACACCGCCGAGTTCTTCGGCGCCGAATCCGACGAGGCGAACGAAGCCGCCGACGCGGCCGCCGAGGCTTTGGCCACCGCCGACGAAGCGGTCGAGGCCGAGGCCGCCACCGACGAGTGACGCTGTAAGCGAACGAAGCCGGTTCGGACCTACTTCAGCCGCGCCGGTTGGTTAGGGTCGGTGCATATGAATCTCGAGAAAGCAGGTATCCCACTGTGAGCCAGCCCGGACTGAATCTCGTCGACTCGGTATACGAGCGGCTACTGCGAGAACGCATCATCTTCCTGGGGTCGCAGGTGGACGACGACATCGCCAACCGGCTGTGCGCCCAGATCCTGTTGTTGGCCGCCGAAGACCCGACCAAGGACATCTCGCTCTACATCAACTCCCCGGGCGGTTCGATCAGCGCGGGGATGGCGATCTACGACACGATGGTGCTGGCGCCGTGTGACGTGGCCACCTACGCGATGGGCATGGCCGCCTCGATGGGCGAGTTCCTGCTCGCGGCGGGCACCAAGGGCAAGCGCTACGCTCTGCCGCACGCCCGGATCCTGATGCACCAGCCGTTGGGCGGGGTGACCGGCAGCGCCGCCGACATCGCCATCCAGGCCGAGCAGTTCGCGGTCATCAAGAAGGAGATGTTCCGGCTCAACGCCGAGTTCACCGGCCAGACCATCGAGCGCATCGAGGCCGACTCCGACCGCGACCGCTGGTTCACCGCCGCCGAAGCGCTGGAGTACGGCTTCGTCGACCACATCATCACCCGCGCCCACGTCAACGGAGATGCATCATGAACCCCGAAACCTTGCGAGCCATCGCGCCGCAGGCGCGCTACATCCTGCCGTCGTTCGTGGAGCACTCCAGCTGGGGCGTCAAGGAGTCCAATCCGTACAACAAGCTGTTCGAGGAGCGGATCATCTTCCTGGGCGTCCAGGTCGACGACGCCTCGGCCAACGACATCATGGCCCAGTTGCTGGTCCTGGAGTCGCTGGACCCCGACCGCGACATCACCATGTACATCAACTCCCCGGGTGGTTCCTTCACCTCGCTGATGGCGATCTACGACACCATGCAGTACGTGCGGGCCGACATCCAGACCGTGTGCCTGGGTCAGGCCGCGTCGGCCGCGGCGGTGTTGCTGGCGGCGGGTACGCCGGGCAAGCGGATGGCGCTGCCCAACGCCCGGGTGCTGATCCACCAGCCGTCGCTGTCGGGCGTGATCCAGGGCCAGTTCTCCGACCTGGAGATCCAGGCCGCCGAGATCGAGCGGATGCGGACCCTGATGGAGTCCACCCTGGCTCGCCACACCGGCAAGGACCCGGAGGTGGTCCGCAAGGACACCGACCGCGACAAGATCCTCACCGCGGCCGAGGCCAAGGAGTACGGGATCATCGACACCGTGCTGGAGTACCGGAAGCTGTCGGCGCAGACCGCCTAGTTTTCTCCACACCGAGCGTGCACTCAGCGCGAATTTCCGGCTGGATTTTCGCGCTGAGTGCACGTTCGGCGTTTTAGCCGGGAGACTGCGGCGGCCAGCTCGTTGATATCGGCCGGGCTGACCCGGCAGCAGCCGCCCACGATGCGTGCCCCCGCGGCAACCCACTGCGGCACCAGCGCGGGGGAGAAGCGCGCCGGCTCGGTCCACCCTCCAGAGCTCCAGTGCTCGCCGCTGTTGGGGTAGGCAACCACCGGCTTGCCGGTGACCTCGGCGGCAATTTCGATCGCCGGTAGGACGTCGTCCGGCGCACAGCAGTTCACTCCCACCGCGACGATCTGCGGCACCCCGGCGGCCACCGCGAACGCCTCGGCGAGCGGCTGCCCGGCGCGGGTCGCCGTGCCGTCAATCGTGTAGCTGAGCCACGCCGGCACATTCGCCTCCTGGACCAGGCCCACCAGGGCCGCCGCCTCGTCGAGGTCCGGCACGGTCTCCAGCGCGAGCAGATCGGCGCCGGCGCCGGCCAGAACCTCCAGCCGCGGTCGGTGCCAAGACGACAACTGTGCAATCGAAAGACCGTAGCGCCCAACGTATTCCGAGCCGTCGGCGCGGGCGGCGCCGTACGGGCCGACCGACGCGGCCACCCAGCGACCAGGCACGTCGCCGCCGGCGTTGCGGGCCAGGCCCACGCTGCGGCGCAACAGTCCGTAGGCCGTGCGTCGGTCGATCCCGCGGGCGGCGAACCCGTCGAAGCTCGCCTGATAGCTGGCGGTGGTGGCGATCTGGGCGCCTGCGGCGAAGAAGGCGGCGTGAACGGCCGCAATCTCTTCGGGGTGCTCGACGAGCAACCGGGCAGACCACAGCGGGTCGGACAGGTCGGCTCCGCGGGCCTCCAGTTCCGTGGCCAGCCCCCCATCGGCGACGAGGACGGTATCGTCGGGCACGGCGAACCCCACGTTGGCCACTGTAGGGCTGGAAGGCTCTGCCTGTCTCACGGCCGGGTAACGCCCCCGAAACGCTCACGCCACGCCAGCGCGTCACACACCGGGCGCGGCGCCTTGGACGATATGTTCTTGGAGCAGGCAGATGGGCCCTGATGAATACCAACGACGCGATTCGGCCTTATCGGTCGCCTCGCACCGGAATGAACGGGTAGCGTCGGAGCAGACACCGGCACCCCGACGACAGACGGCGAACAGGAAGTAGGTCCTAACGCACTATGGCGCGCATTGGAGACGGCGGGGACCTGCTGAAATGTTCGTTCTGCGGTAAGAGCCAGAAGCAGGTTAAGAAGCTCATCGCAGGTCCGGGCGTCTACATCTGCGACGAGTGCATCGACCTGTGCAACGAGATCATCGAAGAGGAACTGGCCGACGCCGACGACGTCAAGCTCGATGAACTGCCCAAGCCCGCGGAGATCCGCGAATTCCTGGAGGGCTACGTCATCGGCCAGGACACGGCCAAGCGCACCCTGGCGGTGGCGGTCTACAACCACTACAAGCGGATCCAGGCCGGCGAGAAGAGTCGGGATTCCCGCTCCGGTGAGCCGGTTGAGCTGACCAAGTCCAACATCTTGATGCTCGGGCCCACCGGCTGCGGCAAGACCTACCTGGCCCAGACCCTGGCCAAGATGCTCAACGTGCCGTTCGCGATCGCCGACGCCACCGCGCTGACCGAAGCGGGCTACGTCGGTGAGGACGTCGAGAACATTCTGCTCAAGCTGATTCAAGCGGCCGACTATGACGTCAAGCGCGCCGAGACCGGCATCGTCTACATCGACGAGGTCGACAAGATCGCCCGCAAGAGCGAGAACCCGTCGATCACCCGCGACGTCTCCGGCGAGGGCGTGCAGCAGGCGTTGCTGAAGATCCTGGAGGGCACCCAGGCCTCGGTTCCCCCGCAGGGTGGCCGTAAGCACCCGCACCAGGAGTTCATCCAGATCGACACCACCAATGTGCTGTTCATCGTGGCCGGAGCTTTCGCCGGACTGGAGAAGATCGTTTCGGATCGGGTTGGCAAGCGAGGCTTGGGTTTCGGTGCCGAGGTCCGATCCAAGGCCGAGATCGACACCACCGACCACTTCGCCGAGGTCATGCCCGAGGACCTGATCAAGTTCGGATTGATCCCGGAATTCATCGGCCGGTTGCCGGTGGTGGCCTCGGTGACCAACCTGGACATGGAGTCGTTGGTCAAGATCCTGTCGGAGCCGAAGAACGCTCTGGTCAAGCAGTACACCCGACTGTTCGAGATGGACGGGGTGGAGCTGGAGTTCAGCCCGGACGCCCTGGAGGCCATCGCGGATCAGGCCATCCACCGCGGCACCGGCGCGCGCGGTCTGCGGGCCATCATGGAAGAAGTCCTGCTGCCGGTCATGTACGACATCCCGAGTCGCAACGACGTCGCCAAGGTCGTCGTGACCAAGGAAACGGTGCAGGACAACGTGTTGCCGACCATCGTGCCGCGCAAGGCATCCCGCGGCGAGCGTCGCGACAAGAGCGCCTGATCCGGGGGCGGCGCTCGTCGCCGCGCAAAGTTACTCGCCAGTACCGAACTTCTCTTAGAGTTGGCGTGCGAGTGAACGTGATGAAAACCACATTTCCGGCTCAAGTTGACCGCGAACCCCGGTGTGACATCGACATTTAACACTGAGTAACCCGAATTTCGACACGGTGTGGCGTCGTATGGTCTATAAGAGCGGTGCAATAATCGGTACTGCCAGTGACAGAAAAACTTGAGGGTGCGCCAGCCGTGTTGCGCGGGCCCGGGTGGACAGTGATGGAAGGCGGGGCCGTGGGGCCGAGTGGTAACGGAGTCGGGTCGGCACCCGGGCGCCAAAAACTCGAGAAGGTCGTCATTCGTTTCGCCGGTGACTCCGGCGACGGCATGCAGCTCACCGGCGATCGCTTCACCTCTGAGGCGGCCCTGTTCGGCAACGACCTGGCCACCCAGCCGAACTACCCGGCCGAAATCCGCGCACCTCAGGGCACCCTGCCCGGTGTCTCGTCGTTCCAGATCCAGATCGCCGACTTCGACATCCTGACCGCCGGTGACCGCCCGGATGTGTTGGTGGCGATGAACCCGGCGGCGCTGAAGGCCAACATCGGCGACCTGCCGCGTGGCGGCATGGTGATCGTCAACTCCGACGAGTTCACCAAGCGCAACCTGGCCAAGATCGGCTACGAGGCCAACCCGCTGGAGACCGAGGAACTCTCCGACTACGTCGTGGTACCGGTCGCGATGACCTCCCTGACCCTGGGTGCGGTCGAGGCGATCGGCGCGACCAAGAAGGACGGCGCCCGGGCCAAGAACATGTTCGCCCTCGGCCTGCTGTCCTGGATGTACGGCCGGGAGCTGGAGAGCAGTGAGCGCTTCATCAAGGAGAAGTTCGCCAAGAAGCCCGACGTGGCCGACGCCAACGTCCTGGCGCTGAAGGCGGGCTGGAACTACGGCGAGACCACCGAGGCGTTCGGCACCACCTACGAGATCGCACCGGCCAAGCTGCCGGCGGGCGAGTACCGCCAGATCTCGGGCAACACCGCGATGGCCTACGGCGTGATCGTCGCCGGCCAGCTGGCCGACACCCAGGTGGTGCTGGGGACCTACCCGATCACCCCGGCCTCGGACATCCTGCACGAGCTGTCGAAGTACAAGAACTTCAACGTGCTGACCTTCCAGGCCGAAGACGAGATCGCCGGCATCGGTGCGGCGATCGGCGCCTCCTACGGCGGCGCGCTGGGCGTCACCAGCACCTCCGGGCCCGGCTTGGCTCTCAAAGCCGAGGCGCTGGGCCTGGCCGTGATGACCGAGCTGCCGCTGCTGCTCATCAACGTCCAGCGCGGCGGCCCGTCCACCGGCCTGCCCACCAAGACCGAGCAGGCCGACCTGATGCAGGCGCTGTACGGACGCAACGGTGAGTCGCCGGTGGCGGTACTGGCGCCGTGCACGCCGTCGGACTGCTTCGACGCGGCCATCGAGGCCGTCCGGATCGCGGTGACCTACCGCACCCCGGTGGTGCTGCTCTCCGACGGCGCGATCGCCAACGGTTCGGAGCCGTGGCGGATCCCGGACGTTGCCGCGATGGCGCCCATCGACCAGAACTTCGCCAAGGCCGGCGAGGACTTCGCGCCGTACGCGCGCGACCCGGAGACCCTGGCCCGGCAGTTCGCCATCCCCGGCACCCCGGGCCTGGAGCACCGGATCGGTGGCCTGGAGAAGGCCAACGGCTCCGGGGCGATCTCCTACGAGCCGGCCAACCACGATCTGATGGTTCGGCTGCGTCAGGCCAAGATCGACGGCATCGAGGTTCCTGACCTGGTGGTCGACGACCCCTCGGGGGACGCCGAGCTGCTGATGCTGGGCTGGGGCAGTTCCTACGGCCCGATCGCCGAGGCCTGTCGGCGGGTCCGGCGTGGCGGCGTCAAGGTTGCGCAGGCGCACCTGCGCAACCTCAACCCGCTGCCGGCCAACCTGGGTGAGGTGCTGCGGCGCTACCCCAAGGTGGTGCTGCCGGAGATGAACCTGGGCCAGTTGGCGCTGCTGCTGCGCGGCCGCTACCTGGTCGACATCCAGTCGGTGACCAAGGTGACCGGCCAGGCGTTCCTGGCCGACGAGGTCGAGGGGATCATCGACGACGCATTGGCCGGCACGCTGGCCGACCGGGAGAATGAGAAGGCGTCGCTGGCCAGGGCCGCGGCGGTCACCATTGCGGGTACAGCAGGAGCGAACTCATGACCACCACCGAAGCTGTCGGCTCGCTTGTCGGAACCGATCTGGGGCTGACCGCGTTGAGCGGGGTCCCCACCACCGACGAGCCGCAGAAGTCCAAGGACTTCACCTCCGACCAGGAGGTGCGCTGGTGCCCGGGCTGTGGCGACTACGCCATCCTCAACTCCGTCCGCAACTTCCTGCCCGAGCTGGGGGTACGGCGGGAGAACGTGGTGTTCGTCAGCGGGATCGGCTGCTCGAGCCGCTTCCCGTACTACATGAACACCTACGGCGTGCACTCGATCCACGGCCGTGGCCCGACGTTCGCCACCGGGCTGGCAACCGCCCGCGAAGACTTGAAGGTGTTCCTGATCACCGGTGACGGCGACGCGCTGTCGATCGGCGGAAACCACCTGATCCACACGCTGCGACGCAACGTCAACATCACCATCCTGCTGTTCAACAACCGGATCTACGGCCTGACCAAGGGCCAGTACTCGCCGACGTCGGAGACCGGCAAGGTCACCAAGTCGACGCCTTACGGGTCGCTGGACAACCCGTTCAACCCGATCTCGCTGGCGATCGGTGCCGAGGCGACGTTCGTCGGGCGTGCCCTGGATTCCGACCGCAAGGGCCTCACCGAGGTCCTGCAAGGTGCCATGGAGCACCGCGGTTCGGCGCTGGTGGAGATCCTGCAGGACTGCCCGGTGTTCAACGACGGCTCTTTCGACCTGCTGCGTAAGGACGGTGCGGACAGCCGCATCATCAACGTCCGCCACGGCGAGCGGGTCGTGTTCGGCGCCGAGGACGAGTACTGCGTCATCAGGTCCGGCTTCGGCCTGGAGGTCGCCAAGACGGCCGATGTCGCGGCCGACCAGATCGTGGTGCACGACGCCACCCAGGCCGACTCCTCGTACGCCTTCGCGCTGTCGCGGCTCTCCGAGCAGGACCTGTCGCACTTCCCGATGGGAATTTTCCGCAAGGTCAGCAAGCCCACCTACGACGACCTGGCGCGCGCGCAGGTTGCCGAGGCCCGGCAGTCGACCGCCAACGACACCGCCGCACTGCAGGCGCTGCTGCGTGGTCGCGACACCTGGACTGTCGACTGACGCCATGACTGCCGGTCGGTTGGCCGGTGTCGTGCTGGCCGGCGGCGCCTCGCGCCGGATGGGCCGCGATAAGGCCACGCTGACCGTGCCCGGTAGGTTCGCCGGTCTGACCCTGGTGGAACACCTGGTCTCGGTGCTGGTGCAGCGCTGCGATCCCGTCTTCGTGGTGGCCGCCCAGGGTCAGGAGTTGCCCGATCTGCCTGCGCAGGTGCTGCGCGACGAAGTGCCCGGGCTGGGTCCGTTGCCGGCTGTTGGGCTGGGGTTGCGAGCGGCGGCACAAGACGGCGCTCGGCGCGCCTTCGTCTGCGCGGTCGACATGCCTTTTCTGACAACGGAATTGATCGATGCGCTCGCTGCTGTCACTGCTGACGTCGTGTTGCCGCACGCCGATCGCGACCACTATCTGGCCGGGGTGTATCGCACCACCTTGGCCGACACCGTCGATGGCTTGGTCGCTGCCGGGGAACGCCGAGTGGGCGCGCTGGTCGACGTGGCCGACGTCCGGCGGATCGTGCTGGCCGACGCGTCACCGCTGGCCAATCTCAACTCTCCGGATGATGTCACCGGCTTGCGCTGAGTCGCTCATCAGCAAATGTGATTACGCGCCGTATATAAGGCGGAAATCGACGACTGCGGATGGTGAAATAAATCATCGTATTATCTGCGCGAGATGCAATAAATATTGGCGTGACGCGGATTAGTGGCGCGGTCGGCTCGCCGCAGGTAGTTGGAAGTGCTTGGCGCGCAAGGCAATTGGATTGGGCATCGCAACGCACTGAGCGCCGAGGTCGACTAGTGCACAAAGCCGTTTGTACACGCCCAATTGCTTGCAGATTGCGATAGGTCCGGCTCTTTCGCCTGCTTATGGGTGTTTGGCCCCGTCGCAGCCCGATGACCTGCGACGAGTGGGGTAGATGATGCTGCTGGGGCCCCTGTAGCGGGTCATTTTCGACGCGGCGAGCGCTGGAAGCGCCTCAAATCTCGCCATTTCCAGTGGTCCAGCCCACAAAAAGCTCGTGATCTGACTCACGCTCGGCGATGTTCGCTGTGGCATCGACGGATCGCCCAATTCTGGCGCTGACCTGCCATAACCATTCTTGACGGCGACGTGATGGTTTCGTTATCTGTCCGAAATATTTGCGTCATGCGGTTGGACTTGTCGTATGAACGTTTCGTAAGTTTCCCCTCGCCCTAATGCAAGGCAAACAAATTGAATCGACGGAACCGCGTGTGAGCGGGGCCGCGGGCGGCCCCTCGAACGCCTCCGCGGTGCCGGGTGCCATCCCGGCGGGCGATCTGCCCCCCGCTGTCGTGCCTGACCTAGACGGCACGTCTCGAAGACCACTCCCGCCTGAAGACCAGGCATGCCGGCCCACTGCCGTGGGCGCACTTCGGAGCGCGCACTGCGAAAGGAAGCATGTTGAAGAACGTCCGCAAGCCCCTCACCCTGGCCGCGATCGCCGGCGCCCTGATCACCGGCGCGGTCGCCCTGTCCGACGCCACCGCCAAGGCGGACAGCGTCAACTGGGACGCCATCGCGGCTTGCGAGTCGGGCGGCAACTGGTCGATCAACACCGGCAACGGCTACTACGGCGGACTGCAGTTCAACGCCGGCACCTGGCGTGCCAACGGCGGCAGCGGCATGCCGCACAACGCCAGCCGTGCCGAGCAGATCCGGGTTGCCGAGAACGTTCTGCGCAGCCAGGGCATCGGTGCCTGGCCGGTGTGCGGCCGTCGCGGCTGAACATCCCTCTAGCGCTAGCGACGACGGCGCCGGGCGAGCAGCCCGGCGCCGTCGCCGTCGGAACAGGACCTGGCCGGCGAGTAGCGTCGGGCGCGTGCCTGACACGCCTCGTGAGCTCGACATCATCCTCTACGGAGCCACCGGTTTCGCTGGGAAGCTGACCGCCCAATACCTGGCCCGCACCGGCGGCGCCGCCCGGATCGGGCTGGCCGGCCGCTCGGCGGAGCGGTTGTGCCAGGTCCGCGATGGTCTCGGATCGCGAGCCCAGGACTGGCCGATCGTGGTGGCCGACGCCGACAAACCGGCAACCCTGGACGCGATGGCGGCCCGCACCCGAGTGGTGATCACCACCGTCGGCCCCTACACCCGTTATGGAATGCCCCTGGTCGCGGCCTGCGCGGCGGCGGGCACCGATTACGTCGACCTCACCGGCGAGACGCTGTTCGTGCGGGAGAGCATCGACCGACACCACAAGCAGGCCGCGGCTAACCGGGCTCGAATCGTGCACGGCTGCGGCTTCGACTCCATTCCGTCGGACATGAGTGTGTACGCCCTGTATCGGGCGGCCCGCGACGACGGCACCGGCGACCTGCTCGACACCGACTACGTCGTCCGAGGTTTCTCCGCCGGGGTGTCAGCCGGCACGCTGGCCTCGATGATCGAGTTCCTGAGCGCCGCTGCCAACGACCCGAAGGCACGACGCCAGCTTTCAGATCCCTACACGCTCAGCTCGGATCGGTCCGCCGAACCGCGATTGGGCCCCGAGCCGGACCTGTCCTGGCGGCGGGGCCAAGACATCGCGCCGGAACTGGACGGTATCTGGACCGCAGGCTTCGCCATGGCGCCCGTCAACACCCGCATCGTGCGGCGCAGCAACGGACTGCTGGACTGGGCCTACGGTCGTCGCTTCCGCTACGCCGAGCACATGAGCGTCGGCTCGTCGGCCGCGGCACCGGCGCTGTCTGGATTGGCGACCGGGATGGGCAAGGTGGCCTTCGGGGTCGGCGGCCACCTCTTGCGGCTCGTGCCGGATGGACTGTTGGAACGGGCGTTGCCCAAGCCGGGCACCGGCCCCAGCCGTAGCCGTCGCGAGAACGGCTACTACCGCATCGAGACGTACACGACTACCAGCAGCGGAGCCCGCTACCGGGCGGACATGGCGCAGCGCGGCGATCCCGGCTACCAGGCCACCTCGGTGCTGCTGGGCGAGAGCGCGCTGGCGCTGGCGCTGGACCGCGACGCCCTGCCCGACCACTACGGTGTGCTCACCCCGGCCGCCGCGATGGGTGATGTGCTGCTGACCAGACTGCCTGCGGCGGGAGTGACGTTAGAGGTTTCCCGGCTGCGCTGATCGGAGCACAAATTGTTCGGTGCCGGCCACTGATCTTTCCGCTAATGTCGTTTTCGACCGCTGCCCCAAGCAGCGCCCAGCAACGAAGGTGGAATCATCATGGCCGGCCTCGACGATCTCTTCGCTCAGATCCCCATCCAGGACATCGCCAACCAGCTTGGCGCCGACTCGGGTGAAGTGGACAGCACCATTCGTACCCTGGTGCCGGTACTGGTCGGCGGGTTGAGCCAGAACGCCCAAGATCCGGGTCAGGCCGACAGCATCGTCAACACCGCCGCCACCTTCGCGGCACAGGGGCTGCTGGACAACGCGTTGGGCGCCAGCCAGTCCGAAGGCCAACAGGTGATCTCCACCATCTTCGGCGGCAACGACACCAGCCAGGTCGCCTCGGCCCTTTCGGGTGCCGGCGCGGGCAACAACGACCTGCTGCAGAAGCTGCTGCCGATCATCGCGCCGATCGTGCTCGCCTACATCGGCAAACAACTGACCGGCCAGAAGGCCGAGCCGGCCCAGCAGCAGGCCTCCGGCGGCGGCCTCGGTGACGTCCTGGGCAGCATCCTGGGTGGTGCGGCCGGCGGCGGCGGTAACAAGTCGATGGGCAGCATCCTGGGCAACGCGCTGGGCGGCAAAACCGGGGAGGCGATCGGCGGAATCCTCGGCGGGCTGCTCGGCGGTAAGAAGTAGCCCACAACAGTCATAGACAAAGCCCCCGGATCAGTCCTGATCCGGGGGCTTTTCTGCGGTGTCATCTGCCTCTGACACCTCCCTGCGGGGATCACCTGGCCATCATTCCTAGAATTGACCGGTGACTGACACTCCCAACGCCGCCAACACCGATCACCTGCCCAAGTCATGGGAGCCGGGTGCGGTAGAGGACGCGATCTACCAGCGTTGGGTGGATGCCGGCTACTTCACCGCCGATCCCACCAGCGAAAAGCCCGGCTACTCGATCGTGCTGCCCCCGCCGAACGTCACCGGCAGCCTGCACATGGGGCATGCGCTCGACCACACCCTGATGGACGTGTTGACCCGTCGCAAGCGGATGCAGGGCTACGAGGTGTTGTGGCTGCCCGGCATGGACCACGCCGGCATCGCCACCCAGAGCGTGGTGGAGCGTCAGCTCGCCGCCGACGGTAAGACCAAGGAAGACTTCGGCCGCGAACAGTTCATCGAGAAGGTGTGGGACTGGAAGCGGGAGTCCGGCGGCACCATCGGCGCCCAGATGCGCCGGCTCGGCGACGGCGTGGACTGGAGTCGCGAACGGTTCACCATGGACGAGGGGCTGTCACGGGCGGTCCGCACCATCTTCAAGCGGCTCTACGACGCGGGGCTGATCTACCAGGCTGAACGACTGGTCAACTGGTCGCCCGTGCTGGAGACCGCGATCAGCGACCTCGAGGTCAAGTACGAAGACATCGAGGGCGAACTGGTGTCATTCCGGTACGGCTCGCTCGATGACGCCGAACCCCACATCGTGGTGGCCACCACCCGGCTGGAGACCATGCTCGGTGACACCGCGATCGCGGTGCATCCCGACGACGACCGCTACCGCGACCTGGTGGGCAGCTCACTGCCGCACCCCTTCTCCGACCGTCAGATCGCGGTGGTGGCCGACGCCCACGTCGACCCCGAATTCGGCACCGGCGCGGTGAAAGTCACCCCCGCCCACGACCCCAACGACTTCGAGATCGGTCTGCGACACCAGCTGGACATGCCGACGATTCTGGACAAACGCGCCCGGATCACCGGCACCGGAACACAGTTCGACGGCATGGACCGCTTCGAGGCGCGCGTCGCGGTGCGCGAAGCGCTGGCAGCCCAAGGCCGCATAGTCGCCGAGAAGCGGCCCTACCTGCACAGCGTCGGGCATTCCGAGCGCAGCGGCGAGGTCATCGAACCGCGTCTGTCCATGCAGTGGTGGGTCGACGTCTCCTCGCTGGCCAAGGCCGCCGGTGACGCGGTCCGAGACGGCGACACGGTCATCCATCCGAAGAGCCTGGAGCCGCGCTGGTTCGCCTGGGTCGACGACATGCACGACTGGTGCATCTCGCGGCAGCTGTGGTGGGGGCACCGCATCCCCATCTGGCACGGGCCCAACGGCGAGAAGGTCTGCGTCGGCCCGGACGAGACCCCGCCGGAGGGCTGGGAGCAGGACCCCGACGTGCTGGACACCTGGTTCTCCTCGGCGTTGTGGCCGTTCTCCACGATGGGCTGGCCGGACGCCACGCCGGAGCTGGAGAAGTTCTATCCGACCAGCGTTTTGGTGACCGGCTACGACATCCTGTTCTTCTGGGTGGCCCGGATGATGATGTTCGGCACCTTCGTCGGTGGCGACGCTGCGCTGCCCGACGCCCATGTTCCGTTCCGCAACGTGTTCCTGCACGGCCTGATCCGCGACGAACACGGCCGCAAGATGAGCAAATCGCGCGGCAACGGGATCGACCCGCTGGACTGGGTCGAGACGTTCGGTGCCGACGCGCTGCGGTTCACTCTCGCGCGCGGCGCCAGCCCCGGCAGTGACCTGTCGATCGGTGAGGACCACGCCCGCGCGTCGCGCAACTTCGTCACCAAACTGTTCAACGCGACCCGGTTCGCGCTGATGAACGGTGCCTCGCCGGCCCCGCTGCCGGCGATCGAGGAGCTGACCGATGCGGACCGCTGGATTCTGGGGCGGTTGGAAGAGGTTCGTGCCGAGGTGGATTCGGCGTTCGAAGGCTACGAGTTCGGTCGAGCCTGCGAGGCGCTGTACCACTTCGCCTGGGACGAGTTCTGCGACTGGTACGTCGAGCTGGCCAAGACCCAGCTGGGACAGGGCCTTACGCACACCACAGCCGTGCTCGCCGCGGTGCTGGACAACCTTCTGCGGCTGTTGCACCCGGTGATCCCGTTCGTCACCGAAACCCTGTGGCAGGAGCTCACCGGTGCGGAGTCGCTGGTGATCGCGGACTGGCCGGTGTCGTCGGGCGTCGCACTCGACCAGGTTGCCGCGCAACGGATCACCGACATGCAGAAATTGGTGACCGAGGTGCGTCGGTTCCGCAGCGACCAGGGCCTGCGTGACCGGCAGAAGGTCCCGGCCCGGCTGACCGGTATCGACGACGCCGACCTGGTCACCCAGGTGGCAGCGGTGACCTCCCAGGCTTGGCTGACCGAGCCCGGCGAGGACTTCGCGGCGTCGGCCACCGTCGAGGTGCGGCTGCAGCACGGCACCGTCGTCGTCGAACTGGACACCTCCGGCACCGTCGACGTCGAAGCCGAGCGTCGGCGGCTGGAGAAGGATCTGGCCACTGCGCGCAAGGAGCTCGAGGCCACTTCGGCCAAGCTCGGCAATGAGGCGTTCCTGGCCAAGGCGCCCGAAGCGGTGGTCGACAAGATCCGAGGTCGTCAACAGTTGGCCGGCGACGAAGTGGAGCGGATCACGGCACGTCTGGCAGGCCTGGCGTGACCGATCAACCGATCGGCACCACAGAGCCCACCCCGGACGAGATTGCGGCGCTGCTGCAGGTCGAACACCTTCTTGATCAGCGGTGGGGCGAGACCAAGATCGAGCCGAGCCTGACCCGGATCAACGCCCTGCTCGAGCTGCTCGGTTCGCCGCAGCGCACTTACCCGTCTATCCACGTCGCCGGCACCAACGGCAAGACCTCGGTGGTGCGGATGATCGATGCGTTGCTGACGGCGTTTTCTCGCCGTACCGGACGCACCACCAGCCCGCACCTGCAGTCGGCGGTCGAGCGCATCGCGATCGACGGCCAGCCGATCAGCCCGGGCCGGTATGTGGAGACCTACGCCGAGATCGAGCCCTTCGTGCAGATGGTCGACGCGTCCTCGCAGGCCGACGGGGGACCGGCGATGAGCAAGTTCGAGGTGCTCACCGGGATGGCGTTCGCGGCCTTCGCCGACGCTCCGGTCGATGTCGCCGTGGTGGAAGTCGGCATGGGCGGCCGCTGGGATGCCACCAACGTCGTCGAGGCTCCGGTCGCTGTCATCACCCCGATCGGTATCGACCATGTCGACTATCTCGGCGACGACATCGCTGGGATCGCCGCGGAGAAGGCCGGGATCATCCATCGCTCGTCGGACGAACTGACCGACACCGTGGCGGTGATCGCCCGCCAGGCGCCCGAGGTGATGGAGGTGTTGCTGGCGCAGTCCGTTCGCGCCGATGCCGCGGTGGCACGGGAGAACTCCGAGTTCGCGGTGCGCAGCCGCCAGCTCGCGGTCGGCGGGCAGGTGCTGGAACTTCAGGGGTTGGGCGGGGTGTACTCCGACCTTTTTCTGCCGCTGCACGGCGAGCATCAGGCCCACAATGCGGTGCTGGCGCTGGCGGCGGTCGAGGCGTTCTTCGGGGCCGGCGCCGACCGGCAGCTCGATGTCGACACCGTTCGGGCGGGCTTCGCCGCGGTGCGCAGCCCCGGCAGGCTGGAGCGGATGCGCAGCTCGCCCACGGTATTCATCGACGCCGCGCACAACCCGGCCGGAGCCGCCGTGCTGGCCCAGGCCCTGGCCGAAGATTTCGACTTCCGATACCTGGTCGGTGTGGTCAGCGTGCTGGGCGACAAGGACGTCGACGGGATCCTGGCGGCGCTGGAGCCGGCATTCGACCGAATTGTGGTGACCCATAACGGTTCTCCGCGAGCGCTGGACGTCGAAACGCTGACCGTGGCGGCGGCGAAGTGGTTCGGTGACGACCGGGTGGTTACCACCGAAACGCTTGAAGACGCGATCGACACCGCTACGGCGCTGGTCGATGAATTCGACTCCGAGGGCGAAGCCTCCGGGGCTGGCATCGTGATCACCGGCTCGGTGGTCACCGCGGGCGCGGCTCGCTCTCTGTTCGGGAAGGACCCGGCATGACCCAACAGTCAGATGCTCCCGATCCGTGGCGGGGTTTCCGCGGCGTGATGGCCGCGACACTGATACTTGAAGCCATCACGGTGCTGCTGGCTCTGCCGGTGGTCAGCGTGGTCGGGGGCGGCCTGACGCCCTTCTCGCTGGCGTACCTGCTCGGCCTGGCATTGGTACTGCTGCTGTTCGCCGGCATCCAGGGCCGCAGCTGGGCGATCTGGGCCAATCTGGCGCTGCAGCTGGTGCTGGTGGCCGGATTCGTGATTTACCCCGGCGTGGGCATCATGGGCTTGGTGTTCACCGCGGTGTGGGCACTGATCGCTTATTTCCGGGCCGTGGTCTTGCGACGCTCGTGACGGATCCGGTCACCGGGCCGGTACGCTATCGCCCGTGCCGCTGGCGATGACGCAGAGCGGAACGATGGGACAGGAGCGGCGCTGCATGACTGAGCGGACTTTGGTACTGATCAAGCCGGACGGCGTGAACCGTCGACTGGTGGGCGAGATCATCAACCGGATCGAGAAGAAGGGCCTGACGCTGGCGGCCCTGGAACTGCGGCCGGTGCAGCAGGCCGTGGCCCGGCAGCACTACGCCGAGCACGATGGCAAGGCGTTCTTCGCTTCGCTGCTGGACTTCATCACCTCAGGTCCCGTGGTCGCCGCCGTGGTGGAGGGACCGCGCGCGATCGAGGCGTTCCGGCAGCTCGCCGGTGGCACCGACCCGGTGGCCAAGGCCACCCCGGGCACCATCCGTGGCGATTTCGGTCTGGAAACCCAGTTCAACTTGGTGCACGGCTCGGACTCGCCGGAGTCGGCGGAGCGTGAGATCGCGCTGTGGTTCCCCGACCTGAAGCCGTCGGCGTCGGCCACTCCGATGACCTTGGCCTGACGCCGGAAGTTAGTGCCTTTCGTCCGGCTCCTGTGGATTGTGTGGGATACTGACTAACGGGTGAACGTCACCGGACCGGTGTCCGACACCCGAATGAAGACTTCGGCGAGTGCGACGGTCGCGATATGTGATGCGGCGCCGATCGCCGGTTCTCATTCAGCCAGGCACCGAGTCGGTTCAACCCGAGCCCCTCGGAGCGAGACCACCACAAGCCCGGGGAAGTGAGCCGGGCCCATAACGAGAAGTCCTCGCGTGGCCGCGTCGCAACGACGCGCCCGGGGGCTTGAGGAGACGTACGTGTCAGACCCCTCTCTTTTTAAAAGCCCCGATTCAGACGCTTCAGCAGCGCACGAACACGAGGAGTTGCCCGATCGACTGCGGGTGCACTCGCTGGCGCGGGTTCTGGGCACCACCAGCAGGCGGGTCCTGGAAGCGCTGACCGAGCTGGACGGCCGGGCGCGCAGCGCCCATTCCAGCGTGGACCGTGTCGAGGCGGTGCGAGTCCGAGACCTGCTGGAGTCGGTCGCCGCACCCGCTGTCGGCGGGTTGTTCCAGGAGGCCGGCGAAGCCGAGGGAACCGGCGAGGTCCCTGACGAGCCCGAGTCCCGGCTGCTGCTGGAGACGGCCCCGGAGCCGGTCGCCGCGCGCGCTGACTACATGCCGTTGTTCGTCGCGCCGCAGCCGGTCGCCTTTGAGCGCCCGGTGCCCCGTGTCGCCGATGCTGAAGACGACGATGACGATGACGACGACCTCGGCGGTTCCGACGCCGACGCCGATGCCGACGACGAGAACGGGGACCGGCCGGCCAACCGGCGTCGGCGCCGTGGGCGCCGCGGCCGTGGTCGGGGTCGCGGCTCCGAGGGGGCGGCAGCCGAGGACGCCGACGACGAGACCGAGGACGATGACTCGGCCGCGGAATCGGAGGAGGCCGGGGACGCCGAGGACGCCGCTGACGAAGAGGGCGGTTCGGCTGAGGACGCGGGCAACCGTCGTCGTCGCCGCCGTCGTCGGCGCAAGGCCGGGGCGGGCGAGGAAGAGGACGCCGCGTCGTCGGACGACCCGCCGAACACCGTCGTGCACGAACGGGCGCCGCGCGCCAAGACCAGCCGGTCCGCCAAGAGCGACCGGGGCACCGGCGACGACGAGATCCAGGGCATCACCGGGTCGACTCGGCTGGAGGCCAAGCGGCAGCGTCGCCGTGACGGCCGCGACGCCGGACGCCGCCGGCCGCCGATCCTGAGCGAGGCCGAGTTCCTGGCCCGCCGCGAGGCCGTCGAACGCCGGATGGTGGTCCGGGACCGGGTCCGGACCGAGCCGCCGCATCAGGGCGCCCGCTACACCCAGATCGCCGTGCTGGAAGACGGCGTGATGGTCGAACACTTCGTGACGTCTGCCGCATCGACCTCACTGGTGGGCAACGTCTACCTGGGCGTTGTCCAGAACGTGCTGCCCTCGATGGAGGCCGCCTTCGTCGACATCGGCCGGGGCCGCAACGGCGTGCTCTACGCGGGTGAGGTGAACTGGGAAGCCGCCGGGCTCGGCGGCGCCAACCGAAAGATCGAGCAGGCGCTCAAACCCGGCGACTACGTCGTCGTGCAGGTCAGCAAAGACCCCATTGGGCACAAGGGTGCCCGCCTGACCACCCAGGTTTCGCTGGCCGGCCGCTACTTGGTCTACGTGCCGGGCGCGTCGTCGACCGGTATCAGCCGCAAGTTGCCCGACACCGAACGCCAGCGGCTCAAGGAGATCCTGCGCGAGGTGGTGCCCGCCGACGCCGGCGTGATCATCCGTACCGCGTCGGAGGGCGTCAAGGAATCCGACATCCGCTCTGATGTCGAACGCCTCCAGGAACGCTGGACCCAGATCGAGGCCACCGCGGCCGAGACCAAGGGGAAGGCGGCCGGTGCCGCGGTCGCGCTCTACGAAGAGCCCGACGTGCTGGTCAAGGTGATCCGAGACCTGTTCAACGAGGACTTCTCCGAGTTGGTGGTCTCCGGTGACGACGCGTGGGCCACGATCAACGAGTATGTGGGCTCGGTGGCGCCCGAGTTGGTGTCGAAGCTGACCCGCTACTCCGCGCCCACCGGCCCGGACGGTCAGGCCGGCCCGGACGTATTCGCCGTGCACCGGATCGACGAACAGCTGGCCAAGGCGCTGGACCGCAAGGTCTGGCTGCCCTCGGGAGGCACGCTGGTGATCGACCGGACCGAGGCGATGACGGTGGTCGACGTCAACACCGGCAAGTTCACCGGCTCCGGGGGCAACCTCGAGGAGACGGTGACCAAGAACAACTTGGAGGCCGCCGAGGAGATCGTGCGGCAGCTGCGCCTTCGTGACATCGGCGGCATCATCGTCATCGACTTCATCGACATGGTGCTGGAGTCCAACCGGGACCTGGTGCTGCGCCGACTGACCGAGGCGCTGGGCCGCGACCGAACCCGCCATCAGGTTTCGGAGGTGACCTCGCTGGGTCTGGTGCAGCTGACCCGCAAGCGCCTGGGCACGGGACTGATCGAGGCGTTCTCGACGTCATGTCAGCACTGCGCCGGACGGGGCATCGTGCTGCACGCCGACCCGGTGGACTCGGCCGCGCCGGGGCGAAAGTCCGAATCGGGTGGCAGCAGCACCAGCGGCAGCCGTCGCAGCAAGCGCGCGAAGAAGCCGAAGGTCGACGAACCGCCGGTCACCAAGGTTCCGGTGCACACACCCGGCGACCACCCGATGTTCAAGGCGATGGCCGCGGCCAGCGATCGTCACGACGATGAGTCCGACGACGAGCACGAGACCGCGCCCGACACCGATGAGCTGTTGGTGAACCTCGCCGAGCAGGGCACCGAAGGTGCCGACGAGGCCGAGGGCGCCGACGAGGTCGCTCAGGACGACGTGGAGTCAGGCGTGGCCGACGAGGACCTCGCTGACGCCGACGACGACGAAGACACCGACGAAGACACCGACGACGAAGACGCCGCCGATGAAGACGAAGACGCCGACGACGACGAAGAAGACGCCGACGAAGTCGATCTCGACGACGATGACGACGAGGACTTCGACGACGACCTCGATGTCATCGATGAGTCGGACGAGTCTGATGAGTCTGATGAGGACGACGACTCCGAGGATTCCGAGGACTTTGACGAGCCCGAGGTGCCGGTGGCACTGGTCGAGCGTCCGCGACGTCGGCGTGCGGCGGCCCGACCTGCCGGACCTCCGATCTAAGGTCGTGCCGGTTTGACCCCTTAGCCGCTGGTCACGTACCCTTGACCAGTTGTCGCCAGGCGGGAATAACCACAGCTCGGCGGACAGAACCCCAGACACCTGCGCAAGTCCCGATGGCGTGCGCGCCCGAGAAGCAGAGGTAGAAACCAACGATGGCGACGTACGCAATCGTCAAAACCGGCGGCAAGCAGTACAAGGTTGCCGTTGGTGACGTGCTCAAGGTTGAGAAGATCGAGTCCGAGCCGGGATCGTCGGTCTCGCTGCCGGTCGCGCTGGTCGTGGACGGTGCCACCGTCACCACCGACGCCGCCAAGCTGGCGAAGGTCGCGGTCACCGGTGAGATCCTGGAGCACACCAAGGGCCCCAAGATCCGCATCCACAAGTTCAAGAACAAGACCGGCTACCACAAGCGGCAGGGTCACCGTCAGCAGCTGACCGTGCTCAAGGTCACCGGAATCAAGTAGCAGCAGGAGGCAGCGAGATGGCACACAAAAAGGGCGCTTCCAGCTCACGTAACGGGCGCGACTCAAACGCCCAGCGACTCGGCGTCAAGCGGTTCGGCGGCCAGGTCGTCAAGGCCGGCGAGATCCTGGTCCGCCAGCGGGGTACCCACTTCCACCCCGGCGTCAACGTCGGGCGCGGCGGCGACGACACCCTGTTCGCCACTGCACCCGGTGCGGTCGAATTCGGTGTGAAGCGTGGCCGCAAGTTGATCAACATCGTGCCTGTCGCCCGCGACTAGTCGCTGGCGTAACTGGGCGCCTTTGGGCGCCGGATAGGTAGTAACGCCATGTCCCGGTTCGTCGACCGCGTTGTCATCCATGTGCGGGCCGGCGACGGGGGCAACGGCTGCGCCTCGATTCACCGGGAGAAGTTCAAGCCGCTCGGTGGTCCCGACGGTGGCAACGGCGGCCGCGGCGGCAGCGTCGTGCTGGTCGTCGACCCCCAGGTGCACACCCTGCTGGACTTTCACTTTCGGCCGCACATCGACGCGGCGTCCGGCAAGCAGGGCCAGGGCAACAACAAGGACGGCGCTTTCGGCGCGGACCTGGAGATCAAAGTTCCCGACGGCACTGTCGTGCTCGACGAGCACGGGCGGCTGCTGGCCGACCTGGTGGGCACGGGTGCCCGCTTCGAGGCAGCCGCCGGCGGCCGAGGCGGGCTGGGCAACGCGGCCCTGGTGTCGCGCGCCCGAAAGGCGCCCGGCTTCGCGTTGCTGGGGGAGAAGGGCGAGACCCGCGACCTCACGCTGGAACTCAAGACCGTTGCCGACGTCGGGCTGATCGGATTCCCCTCCGCGGGCAAATCCGCTCTGGTGTCGGTGATCTCGGCAGCCAAACCCAAGATCGCCGACTATCCGTTCACCACGCTGGCGCCGAACCTGGGCGTGGTCTCGGCTGGCGAGCACACCTTCACGGCGGCAGATGTGCCCGGCCTCATCCCGGGCGCCTCCGCCGGGCGTGGCCTGGGTCTGGACTTTCTGCGGCACATCGAACGCTGCGCGGTGCTGGTCCACATCGTGGACTGTGCGACCGCCGAGCCGGGTCGTGACCCGCTCTCCGATATCGAAGCGATCGAAGCCGAACTGGCCGCCTATACCCCCACCATGCAAGGGGATTCGACGCTGGGCGACCTGGTCGACCGGCCGCGGGCCGTGGTGCTCAACAAGATCGACGTGCCCGAGGCGCTGGAGATGGCCGAGTTCGTCCGTGACGACATCGCGGCCGAGCGCGGCTGGCCTGTGTTCATGGTCTCGACGGTCAGCCGTGCCGGCTTGCGGCCATTGACATTCGCGCTGGCCGAGATGGTGTCGGCGTACCGCGCGGCGCAGCCGGAGCCGGTCGCGCGCCGCCCGGTGATCCGGCCCGTGCGCGCGGGCGATACCGGGTTCACCGTGGAATCCGACGGCGAGGGTGGTTTCCTGGTGCGCGGTACACAACCCGAGCGCTGGGTGCATCAGACCAACTTCGACAACGACGAGGCGGTCGGCTACCTGGGCGATCGGCTGGCCCGACTCGGGGTCGAGGACGAGCTGCTGAAGCGGGGCGCCAAACCGGGCTGCGCGGTGACCATCGGGGAGATGACGTTCGACTGGGAGCCAGCTACGCAGGCCGGGGTGGACATCACGCTGTCCGGCCGCGGCACTGACACCAGGCTGGAGCGCAGCGACCGAGTGGGTGCCGCCGAGCGCAAGGTGGCACGCAAGCAGCGCCGAGAGCATTCGGAGGAAGAGTGACCGGCAGTGGTGCGCGCGAAGCGATTCGCGCCGCGCGCACCGTCGTGGTCAAGATCGGCACCACCGCACTGACCACCGAGTCCGGCATGTTCGACGCGGCGCGGTTGGCCGGGCTGGCCGAGGCGATCGAAGCCCGAATGAAGGCGGGCTCGGACGTGACGATCGTGTCCTCGGGGGCCATCGCCGCGGGCCTGGAGCCGCTCGGATTGTCCAAGCGGCCAAGCGATCTGGCCACCAAACAAGCCGCCGCCAGTGTGGGCCAGGTGGCACTGGTCAACGCCTGGAGTGCCGCCTTCGGCCGGTTCGGCCGCACCGTGGGGCAGGTGTTGCTGACCGCGCAGGACGTGTCGATGCGGGTCTCCCATACCAACGCCGCCCGCACCCTGGACCGGCTGCGCGCATTGCACGCGGTGGCGATCGTCAACGAGAACGACACGGTGGCCACCAGCGAGATCCGTTTCGGCGACAACGACCGGCTCTCGGCGCTGGTGGCGCATCTGGTGGGCGCCGACGCGCTGGTGCTGCTCTCCGACATCGACGGCCTCTACGACTCCGATCCGCGCAAGGGCCCGGCTCGCCTGGTCCCCGAGGTGTCCGGGCCGGATGACCTTGCCGATGTGGTTGCCAGCGAGGGCAGTCACCTGGGCACCGGCGGCATGGTGTCCAAGCTGTCGTCGGCATTGCTGGCCGCCGACGCGGGAGTGCCGGTGTTGTTGGCCGCCGCCAGCGCGGCAGCATCCGCCCTTTCGGATGCATCGGTGGGCACCGTCTTCGCACCCCGGGCGCAACGGTTGTCGGCGCGCAAGTTCTGGGTGCGCCACGCCGCCGACGCGGCCGGGATGCTGACGCTGGACGCCGGGGCCGTCGAGGCGGTGTTGGCTCGCCGTCGCTCCCTGCTCCCGGCCGGGATCACCGCGGTCTCGGGCAGGTTCTACGGCGGCGATGTGGTTGAACTTTGTGGCCCGGATGGATCGGTGGTGGCCCGCGGCGTGGTCGGCTACGACGCAACGGAGCTGGACGCCATGATCGGTCATTCCACCGCGGAGCTGGCCCCGGATGCACGTCGGCCGGTCGTGCACGCCGATGACCTGGTCGCGGTGTAGCGACTCGTCCGCATGAGCACCGTATTCACCATCGACGGGGCGGGCTGGAGTGGGTTTCTGCGGTTCATGTGCCGCGGCGCGGTCACCAAGGGCAAGACCGTCGAAAACGTCAAGTACCCCAACACCTACTTCGACGGACTGCGCTATGTCCCGGCGGTCGCCGCGGTGCAGCGCGGTGCGCAAGCCCTCGACGAGATGCTGACCGCCCACTTCAACGCCTCACCCAATGCCGATGACGTACTCGTCTACGCCGTGAGCATGGGGGCGCAGGTCGCCTGCAAGTGGCTGCGCGAACGGGGGCCGACCTCATCGGTCCCCACCGACAGGGTGTCGTTTCTGCTACTGGCCAACCCCGAACAGCCGTTCCACGGCATCTATCGGGCCGACCCGAAGCTGGTCACGTTCATGAAGCTGCCCGACTACGGCGGCGTCGGCGTACCTGCGGACACCCGGTTCGCGGTGACGGACCTGTGTCGCCAATACGACGGCATGGCCGACTTTCCCAACCTGCCCGCGGCACACGTCGATTCGCTGGCCGTCAGAAACGCCCTGCTGGGCCTGGTCCTCGTCCACAACAACTACTTTCGGCTCGACATCAACAGTGCCGAGAACGCCCGCGTCCGCCGCGGCAACATCACCTACGTCTTGTCCCCAACCCGGGTACCGCCGGCCTGCGGCCTGTCTGCGCTGTTTCCTGCCCGGCTGAAGCGACGGCGCCAGAAGATCGAAAGCTCCTATGATCGCTCGGCGTGGACCGGCCCTACTTCTCCGTTGGCTTGAGATATAGGGCGCCCCAAACGATTTCGGTCAGTGCAGTGGCGAGCTCGGAATCGTAGTCCGCGTCGCGGACCGGCAGGTTCTGCTGGCATACCCGCTCCACCATCCACGTGAGCGCACTCGCGGTGGCGGCGACGGGTAGCTCGCTGCGAATGGAGCCGTCGGCCTGTCCGTCTTCGATGACCTGGGCCACTCGGCCGGAGATGCCGGTCAGCAGGTCCCGGTAGGTGGCGCCCACCAGTGGGTCGTAGCCGGCCATCTCGCTCAGCGCGATCAGCAGCGGTTGATGCCGCCGATAGTTGGCGATGATCGAGGCCATCGCGGCGCGGACATCGTCGGGATCGTGGCGCTGCGCCACGCCCCACCACTGCTCGGCCCCCGAAGCGAGATCGCCGAACACCTGGCCGGCGAGCCGGCGCAACAAATGACCCTTGTCTTCGAAGTAGATGTAGAAGCTGGCGCGCGAGATGCCGGCCTCGGTCGCGAGGCGGTCCACGCTCAGTTCGGTGAAGCTGGCGCCGGCGCTCATCAGTCGCTCGGTGGCGTCGAGGAGATGCCGTTCGATCTCCTCGCGCCGCTCCTGGCGGCTGGTGGGGGGCTTGCGGGTCACAGAAGCCACAGCGGTCAGCGTAACGGCTAGGCCGACGTCTTGACTAGACACTATGTCTAGACCTACTGTCGGTTCGAGCCCGATGTGACCGGGGCCATACGTCAGGAGGTCTCGTGACTGCACCATCCGCCGCGCTGCGCAGCTACGACACGGTCGACCTGTCCTCACGCGCGTTCTGGTCCAGCACCGCCACGGAGCGGGAGCGCTCCTTTGCGGTGCTGCGCGCCGAGCGTCCGGTGAGCTGGCACCCGCCGGTGCAAGACGCCATGCTCAACGATCCCGACGATCCCGGCTATTGGGCGGTTACCCGCCACGCCGACATCGTCGAGGTGAGCCGAACCAACGAGGTGTTTCTGTCCGGAAAGGGCGTGCAGTTCGAGAATTTCCCCGCAGAGCTGCTGGAAACCACGCAGTCCTTCCTGGCCATGGATCCGCCCCGGCACACCAAACTGCGCAAGCTGGCCACCGCGGCGTTCACTCCCCGGCAGATTCGGCGCATCGAGGACTCGATCAAGGCCAGTGCCAAGGCGATCGTCGGCGAGCTCAAGGCCGCCGGCAGTGGAGCCGACTTCGTCGAGTACTGCTCCAAGGAACTGCCGCTGCGCACGCTGGCTGACATGGTGGGCGTGCCGGATTCCGAGCGCGCACAGGTGGCCCATGCCGCCGACGCGCTGGTGTCGACCAACGACCCGGTGTTCCTCGCCGGGCGCGACCCGCTGGCGGTGATGGGCGAGAACATCATGTACCTGCATCAGGTCGCGGGCGTGCTGGCGGCGCAGCGCCGCGATACTCCCGGTGATGACCTGTTCAGCAGCCTGGTCAACGCTGAGGTCGACGGTGACCGGCTCACGGATGCCGAGGTGTCCGCCTACTTCGTGCTGCTCGCGGTGGCGGGCAACGACACCACCCGCCAGACCGCCAGCCATGCCCTGCGGGCGCTCACCGACTTCCCCGAACAGCGTGCATGGCTGTTGGAGGATTTCGACCGGCGCATCGGGACCGCGGTAGAGGAGTTCATCCGCTACGCCACACCGGTGATGACTTTCCGGCGCACCGCCGCAGCCGATTACGAACTCGGCGGCCAGACCATTCGCGCCGGCGACAAGGTGGCGATGTTCTACGCATCCGGCAACTGGGATGACACTGTGTTCAACGATCCGGACCGCCTGGACCTGAGCCGGGATCCCAATCCGCACCTGGGCTTCGGCGGCGGTGGGCAGCACTACTGCCTGGGGACCCATGTGGCCCGGGCTCAGCTGCGTGCCCTCTTCGGTGAGTTGCTCCATCAGTTGCCGCGCATCGAGGCCGGCGATCCGGAGTACCTGGCGGGCAGCTTCATTCACGGCATCCGCGCCATGTCTTGCACGTTCTGACGGTGGTGCCGGGCTCTTCCTGCCACTACAGGCTCGGGGTGATGCCTGCGAGATCTGCCAGCAGTTGCGCGAATCCGTCGCCCGATTCCAACGCCGTCCCTCCGGCGTCAACGGCGGGGAATTCGAACAAGGTCAGCGGCGGAAGGCCATAGATGCTGAGCACGTCTTTCACGCCCGCCGAGTCGCTGAGGTAGGTGTTGGTCAATCCGTTCAGCACGGTGAATGCGTCGGCGAACCCGAGAACCGGATCGTGCAGAGAAACATTCGTGAACATCGGAGCCCCTACCATTCCCCCGACTGCGGGGACGATCGGCAACACAATCAGCGCATCTGCAACGGTTCCGACGTGCGGATACGTCGGGCCGTCGTCGAGATTGGCGGTAACGACGTCATGAAAGTAGTTGTACAGGTACGGGACACTGGAAGATGAGTGGTCGGCCGTGTACCACAGATCAGACCCGGGGTCAGCGGTCGGAAGTCCCGGCGCCGCGTAGTAGTACGGGAACACCGGCGACACCGCGTCTAGATACGGCCAGGCGTCGTCGATCGCGTCTGCGGAGGCGACCGGGCTGGCGGTAAATGCGGCCCCCAGCGCGATTCCCAGGCAGGCTCCGAGAACGGCCCCGACGGGGACCGTCATCCGATAACAATGCATCACTACCCTCACTTGCTATTTAGAAGATGCACTATTGTTAGGAAAAATAGACCTTATCGAAACTGCTGTCAAACAGGTTCGGTCGCTTCACGAAGAGGCACCTTCAAGTCGGCCCCGAACTGCCGGCCGGTGGCGTCCTTGCCGATCGCGGTCAGCACAATGACCGCGATCAGCGTCGGCACCAGCGTCACGACCAGGGCATACGGGTAGCCGTGTGCGGCCGCCAAGTGCTCCTGGATCGGAAGGTTGAACGCGGCGAAGAGATTGCCCAGCTGATAGGTCACGCCCGGATAGAAGCCGCGGATCGCATCCGGTGACATCTCGGTCAGGTGGGCCGGGATCACACCCCAGGCGCCTTGCACGCAGATCTGGATCAGGAACGAGCCCAGGCACAACATGCCCGCGGTGTGCGACAACGCGAACAGCGGCACGATCGGCAAACCCATCACCGCGGCCCAGATGATCGCGTAGCGCCGGCCCAGCCGCTGTGACAGTGAACCGAAGATCAGCCCACCGATGATCCCGCCGATGTTGTAGATCACCGCGATCCACTTGGCCGTGACATGAGACAGACCCGCGCCGTCGGGCGAGGTCAGAAATGTCGGGTAGATGTCGTGGGTGCCGTGGCTCATCCAGTTGAACGCCGTCATCAGCAGCACCAGGTAGCAGAACCGGCGGATCACCTTGGCGTCGGTGAAGACATCGCGGATCCTGGTGCGGGTCAGCTGCATCCGGTCCTGGGTGGCCTGCCAAACTTCGGACTCTGTCACCCGGTAGCGGATCAACAGGCTGACCATGGCCGGCAGGATCGAAAGGCCGAACAGCCAGCGCCAGGACAATCCCAGTAAGTCGTTCACCAGTAGCGAGGCCACGGTGGCGGCCAGGTAGCCGAACAGATAGCCCTCCTGCAGCAGTCCGGAGAAGAACCCGCGACGCTCGGCCGGGATCTTCTCCATGGCCAGCGCCGCGCCCAACCCCCATTCGCCCCCCATCCCGATCCCATACAGCAGACGCAGAATCACCAGCACGGTGAAGGTGGGTGCGAACGCGCACAAGAATCCCACCGTCGAGTAGAAGACCACGTTCACCATGAGTGGTATTCGCCTGCCGACCCGGTCGGCCCACAGGCCGAACAGCAGCGCCCCGAGCGGGCGCATCACCAGCGTCGCCGTGGTCAAAAACGCGACCTCGGTCTTGGTGTGGCCGAAGGTCTTGGCGATGTCGGCATAGACGAACACCACGATGAAGTAGTCGAAGGCATCCATCGACCAGCCCAATACGGCGGCGAGGAACGAGTTGCGCTGGTCGGGCGTGAGCCGCTGCTTTGTCACCGGAGCATCGTGCCGGATTCGCAGCGACTGCGTGCCGCTACTGACGGATTACCGCGACGAAATTTCGCAGGCCAGCTCCGAAGCCAGCAACGCCAGCGTCGGCGAACAACCGCCGTCGATCCTGACATCGGCCAACTCATCGCCGCGGGTGGGCCCGCGGTTGACGATCGCGACCGGGACACCGCGCGCGACGGCGTGGCGAACGAACCGGTAGCCGGAGAACACCGTCAGCGACGAACCCGCCACCAGCAACGCCTCTGCGTCATCGACCATCGAATAGGCTTGAGCGACGCGTTCTTTGGGGACACTTTCGCCGAAATAGACGATGTCGGGCTTGAGGATTCCGCCGCAATGCCGGCAGTCGACGAAGCGGAATGATGCGGTATCGGTGACGACGGCGTCCGCATCGGGTGCCACGGCGATGCCGCCGAGCTTTCCAACCCGGTCGGTGAACCCCGGGTTGAGCTCCTCCAACTGCTCGGCGAGCGACGCTCGGCTCACCGTGCGCCCGCAGGACAAGCAGATCACCGTCGCGTAGCTACCGTGCAGATCCACCACGCGCCGGCTCCCTGCTTTGGTGTGCAGCAGGTCGACGTTCTGGGTGATCAGCCCG
The DNA here is from genome assembly GCF_046250075.1 of Mycobacterium sp. SMC-14. Lineage (NCBI taxonomy): Bacteria > Bacillati > Actinomycetota > Actinomycetes > Mycobacteriales > Mycobacteriaceae > Mycobacterium > Mycobacterium sp. SMC-14. The sequence goes on from NZ_CP176429.1 coordinate 1,591,051, forward strand.
GTCACCACGCCGGATTCTTCGAGTGCGGCCAGGGCCACGTGGCCGAGGTTGGGCGCGGTGTCGGCCATGTGGCGCCAGCCGATGTGGTTGCGAGCCCAGTACCGCTGCCGAAACACCGGGTCGCGGGTGAACTGGGCGATGGTCATCGGGTTGCTCGGTGGGGAGTCCGGGCCGCGATAGTCCGGAATGCCCGAATCGGTGGAGATACCGGCGCCGGTGAGCACCGCGACCCGCCGGCCGGCCAGCAGCGTCAGCAGGTCGCAGACCGTCGGCTCGGGTCCACCCATCCGGCTAGCGTAGGCACTTCTCGGCGGTCGACTGCTCGGCAGCCATGTTGCGGGACATCATCTCCAGTGCGGCGGAGCCCAGTTCTGGGTCGATGTGGGCGACGGCGTCGACCGGTATCACCACCGATAGGTGCCGGACATAGGCGTCCAGCGCGGTGTAGAGGATGCACTGCTCGGTGACCTGTCCGGTCAGGATCAATCGGCGGGTCCCGAGCCGGCCGAGCAGATACTCCAGCGCAGTGGCGTAGAAGGCGCTGTGTCGCACCTTGGTCATCAACCGGTCGCCGGCTACCGGGACGATCGGTCGAACCAGCTCGGGTCTACCACCCTCCAGTGCCGAGGCGACGATCTGGGCGAATCCAGCGGTGAAGTCGCCGTAGTTGTCGTTGACGTAGATCAGGTCGACATCACCGGCGTCCCGGCTGCGTTCGACCAGGTCGGCGAGTGGTTCGACGATCTGCGCGACGTTGTCGGCCAGTTGTTTCGCGTCGGCGTGGCGGTAGGCGTTGAGCATGTCGACGACGACCACCGCGGTATCGGTCATGCCCTGGTGATACCCGAAAGCTGCACGTTGACACAGTCCAGGCGACAATGGGGGCAATGGAGCATTCTGGGGACTTCTACAACGCGTACCGGCATGGGTTCGCACGGGTTGCCGCCTGCACGCACCGTACGACGCTCGCCGACCCGGCCGCCAACGCCGAGTCGGTGCTGCAGCTGGCGCGCGAATGCCACCACGACGGTGTCGTGCTGGCCGTCTTTCCCGAACTCACCCTGTCGGGATACTCCATTGACGACATCGTCCAGCAGGACAGCCTGCTCGGTGCCGTCGAAGCGGCCCTGCTCGACGTGGTCGCGGCGTCGACGGAACTGCTGCCGGTCCTGGTCGTGGGGGCGCCACTGCGCTACGGGCATCGCGTCTACAACACCGCGGTGGTCATCCACCGCGGGCGCATCCTCGGGGTCGCGCCGAAGTCCTACCTGCCCACCTACCGGGAGTTCTACGAGGGCCGCCAGCTGGCTGCCGGCGCCGGCGAACACGGACTCATTCGGCTGGGCGGGGTAGAGATCCCGTTCGGGCCGGACCTGCTGTTCGCCGCGACCGATCTGCCCGGGTTCGTGCTGCACGCCGAGGTGTGCGAGGACATGTTCGTGCCGGTGCCGCCCAGCGCCCAGGCGGCCCTGGCCGGTGCGACGGTGCTGGCGAACCTGTCCGGCAGTCCGATCACCGTCGGACGCGCCGAGGACCGCTGCCTGTTGGCCCGGTCGGCCTCGGCGCGCTGCCTGGCCGCTTACGTCTATGCCGCCGCGGGAGAGGGGGAGTCGACCACCGACCTCGCCTGGGACGGCCAGACCATGATCTGGGAGAACGGCACCCTGCTGGCCGAAAGCGAACGGTTCCCCAACGGCCCCCGCCGATCGGTTGCCGACGTCGACCTCGGGCTGCTGCGCTCGGAGCGCTTGCGAATGGGCACCTTCGACGACAACCGCCGCCACCACCGGGATGCGGTGCAGGCGTTCCGGCGGGTGGAGTTCGCTCTGGCCCCCCCGGCGGGGGACATCGGACTGCGGCGGGTGGTCGAACGATTCCCGTTCGTGCCGTCGAATCCGCAGCGACTGCAACAGGACTGCTACGAGGCCTACAACATTCAGGTCTCCGGTCTGGAGCAGCGACTGCGCGCGTTGAACTGTCCCAAGGTGGTCATCGGGGTGTCGGGCGGACTGGATTCGACGCACGCCCTGATCGTCGCGGCTCGGGCGATGGACCGGGAAAACCGACCGCGCAGTGACATTCTGGCGTTCACCATGCCCGGCTTTGCCACCGGTGAGCGCACCAAGGCCAATGCCGCTGCACTGAGCAAAGCGCTGGGGGTGACGTTCGCGGAGATCGACATCCGCGAGACCGCGAAACTGATGCTGTCCGAGCTCGGGCACCCGTTCGCCCGTGGTGAAGCCGTTTACGACGTCACGTTCGAGAACGTGCAGGCCGGTCTGCGCACCGACTATCTGTTCCGGATCGCCAACCAGAACGGCGGGATCGTGCTGGGCACCGGTGACCTGTCCGAGCTGGCGCTGGGCTGGTCCACCTACGGGGTGGGCGACCAGATGTCGCACTACAACGTCAACGGTGGTGTGCCCAAAACCCTGATCCAGCACCTGATCCGGTGGGTGATCAACTCCGGAGAGTTTGATTCCGACGTGTGCGCGGTATTGGCCTCAGTGCTCAACACCGAGATCAGCCCGGAACTGGTGCCGGCGGCTGACGGCGAGGAGATTCAGCGCAGCGAGGACAAGGTTGGCCCGTACTCGTTGCAGGATTTCGCGCTGTTTCAGGCGTTGCGGTACGGATTCACACCTGCCAAGACCGCATTCTTGGCCTGGCACGCCTGGCATGACGTGGAAGCGGGTTCCTGGCCGCCCGGATATCCGGCGGACAAACGGCAGGCCTATTCGCTGGCAGACATCCGGCACTGGCTGAAAGTCTTTGTGCAGCGGTTCTATTCGTTCAGTCAATTCAAGCGTTCGGCGCTGCCGAACGGACCGAAGGTATCCCACGGCGGTTCGTTGTCGCCGCGGGGTGAATGGCGGGCCCCGTCGGACATGTCGGCGCGGATCTGGCTCGACGAGATCGAACGGGAGATTCCGCAAGGGTAGGGAGGGGCGCCGAGGATGGCCTCACCAGCGTGCGGGTCAAGGGTGCGGGCCGACCGGGACTGACCATCTGGCAGGGTGGGAATCATGCCGACTGTCCTGATCGAGGTCCGTCGCCCCTACCAGCCGGCCGAGGAAGTCGCGATCATCGACGCGGTCCACGGCGCGCTGGTGACCGCTTTCCAGATCCCGGCCAAGGACAAGAACGTGCGATTGGTCGTCCACGAGCCGCACCGGTTCGCGGTTCCCGCGCAGCTCGCGAAGCCCGAGTACCGCACCCTGGTCTCGATCGACTGCTTCTCGGGCCGGTCGCTGGAGGCCAAGCGGCTGCTTTACTCAGGGATAGTCGAAAACCTTGCTGCGCTGGGTATTCCCGCTGACCATGTCATGATCACCCTGCACGAGGTGGATCGGGACAACTGGGGGATCCGCGGCGGGCAGGCCGCGTCCGACGTCGACCTGGGTTTCAACGTCGGGGTCTGAACGCCTCCAGTGCTGCCCTGATCGCCTCGGCAGTTGGGGCGCAGTCACCGGCACCGGCCACCAGTGTCGCCAACGCCCCTGCCACACAGGCTCGTCGCAGTGCGTGTACGACGCCGCCGGCCCATTCGGTCGCCAGCACCCCGGCGAATACGTCACCCGCTCCCGTGCTGTCGAGGGCCTGCACCACCGGTGCCGGCACGCTACGGGTGCTATCGGCCCCGTGATAGTGGGCACCACGGGCACCAAGGGTGACCACCCGGTGCGGCACCACGTGGTCGAACCGCGCGGCTTCGGATTCGTTGACCACTGCCACGTCTATCAGTTCGATGAGCCCGGCCAGTTCGGACAGGTCGGTGGCGGGCGGCGACACGTTGAGGATCACCGTCGCCCCGCTCGCATGGGCCAGCCGTGCCGCCGCGGTGGCCAGCGGGATCGGAATTTCCAGCTGCATCAGCAGCACGTCGCAGTCGGCGATCAGGTCGCGTTGGCCGGAATCCGGCGCCCAGCTGGCGTTGGCGCCCGGTGCCACCACGATGGTGTTCTCCCCGGACGGTTCCACCGTGATGACCGCCGAGCCGCTGGGCCCGGGCATCGTCGTCAGGCCGTCGGTCCCGACACCGTTGCTCTGCAGGTGCCTGCGCAGCAGCAACCCGGCGTCGTCGTCTCCGACCGCGCCCACGAACTGCACCTGCGCTCCCGCCCGTGCCGCGGCAACCGCCTGGTTAGCGCCCTTTCCGCCGGGGTGGGTGCTTCGCGCCGTGGCCAGCACCGTCTCGCCCGGAGCCGGAAGCGCGGGGACGACGAAGGCGGTATCGAGGTTTACGCTGCCCACCACGCACACCCGCGTCGCCATGCATCCAGCTTCGCATTCACGACCGCGGAATGTCGTGCATCCCCTAGGGTGATGAACCATCCGGTATTCGGGGAAGGGAGCAGCCGGGTGGACTCGGCACCGTCGACAGTGGCCACGGCGAGTGATGAGCGCCGGCGCTGGCGGCTGCTGTCTCGGCTCAGCATTCAGACCAAGCTGATGTTCATCCTGCTGCTCACCAGCGTCGCCTCGGTTGCAGTCGTCGGATTCGTCGAGTTCCAGTATGGCGCACAGGAATTGCAGCACGCGGCCACCAATAAATTGGTGCAGGCACGGGAGGCGCAGCGCCGTGCGGTCACTGGATTGTTCGCCGAGATGACCAACTCCCTGGTCGTTTTCAGCGGGGGAGTGACCGCGGCCACCGCACTCAAGGCATTTACCGCCGGATTCGACGAGCTCGCAACTGCCACAGTCACGCCCGAACAACAGCGGGCGATAGAGGCCTATTACCAAGACCACTTCACCAAGGCGCTGGGCGAACGGAGCGGCGAGCAGCCGGACATCGCCGCGTTGCTGCCCACGGCGAACGCGCAGCGTTACCTGCAGGCCCGCTACACCGCGGGCATTGCGGCGGAGCCGAAACAGTCCGGCGACGCCGGGGACGGCAGCGCATGGTCGGCGGCAAATGCCCAGTTCAACAACATCTTCGCTGAAATCGTCCGACTCAATGAATACCTGGATGCGTTGCTTCTGGACACCCGAGGCAACGTGGTCTATTCGGTGAACAAGGGCGTGGACTTGGGCACCAACGTGCTCACCGGTCCCTACCGCGAATCCGGTCTGCGCGACGCCTATCGCAAGGCGTTGGCGGCCAACGCAGTCAATTTTGTATGGATCACCGATTACCAGCCGTACCAACCCAACTTGGACACACCCACCGCCTGGCTGGTGTCTCCGGTCGGCACCAAGGGCACGGTCGAGGGCGTGTTGGCTTTGCCGCTGCCCAGCGCCAAAGTCAATCGGATCATGACCGCCGACCGTGAGTGGGAGGCCGCCGGGCTAAGTCACACCACCGAGACCTACCTGGCAGGTCCGGACCACCTGATGCGCTCCGATTCGCGACTGTTCCTGGAGGATCCGGAGCGGTATCGCCGGGAGGCGGTGGCGGCGGGGACCTCGGAGGCGACGGTGGAACGCGCGCTGCGGCTGGGAACCACCACCTTGGTGCAGCCGGTCGGCGGACCGGGACTGGAGGCCGCGCAGCGTGGCCAGACCGGCACGCTGACCAACGGGTATGCCTATCTGGGAAACCGCGAGCTGGCTGCGTACGCGCCGCTGACCGTGCCCAACTCGGACCTGCAGTGGTCGATTCTGGCGACCAGGGACTACTCCGACGCCTATGCCGCGGTCACTTCGTTCAGTAAGCGGGTGGTGCTTGCCACCACCGGCGTCATCTTCGCCATCTGCGTGCTGGCCATGCTGCTGGCGCGACTCTTCCTGCAGCCGATCCGCCGCCTGCAGGTCGCAGCCCAGCGCATCAGCGCCGGCGACTACAGCGCCGCTGTGCCGGCCCGGACGGCTGACGAGATCGGCGAACTGACCAAGGCGTTCAACGAGATGAGCTACAGCCTTCGCACGAAGGAGGAGCTGCTCGATCAGCAGCGTAAACAGAACGATGAGCTCCTGTTGTCCCTGATGCCGGAGTCGGTGGTACGGCGTTACCGCGGGGGCGAGCAGGCCATAGCGGAAGAGCATCACAACGTCAGCGTTGTCTACGCCGAACTGCAAGGCATCGACCAGCTGTCCTCCGAGGTCTCCGCGAGCGAATTGGTGACAACCGTCGACGATCTGGTCAGACAGTTCGACGCAGCGGCTGAAGCCGTTGGGGTCGAACGGATTCGCACCATGTACAACGGCTATCTCGCGGGTTGTGGCTTGACCACCCCGAGGCTGGATGGGGTGCACCGTATCGTCGAATTCGCCTGCGAGATGCAGCGCATCGTTGATCGGTTCGACGTCAAAACCGGTTACCGGCTGAGCTTGTGGGCCGGGGTCGACACCGGCGAAGTCGTCAGCGGGCTGGTGGGCCGGTCCGGGGTCACCTATGACCTGTGGGGCTCTGCCGTCAACCTGGCCTATCAGTTGCGCAGAGTCACACCGGAATCCGGCATCTACGTCACCGCCAGGGTGCGCGACATGCTGGACGGCACCGCGGAGTTCTCACTGGCCGGCACCCTCACGATGGGTGACGCCGAGGAGCAGGCCTGGCGATTGTCCGAGGCACCGTGAACATTTTCGGGGCATGGCTGTACTGGGCGGCCGGTGTCGCGATCGGCCTCCCGGTGGGCCTGGTACTGCTCACCGAAGGGCATGTGGCGCTGGCACGCAGAGGCAGCCATCTCGCCCGACCGGTGGCTCTGGCGCGCAATTACCTGTTGCCGCTGGGCGCATTACTGGTGTTACTGGCACATGTCGCCGGCGTACCGGGACACGATCCGACGCTGCGGATCATCTACACCGCGTTCGGCTTCGTGGTTCTGGTGGTGCTGCTGTCGGGGCTGAACGTGACCTTTTTCCAGAGCGCTCCGAAAGGCTCCTGGCGCAGCCGGATACCGACCATCTTCGTCGATGTCGCACGATTCCTGCTGATCGGTGTTGGCCTGGCGCTGATCCTGTCCCACGTCTGGGGTGCCAGAATCGGAGGCCTGTTCACCGCGCTGGGTGTCACGTCGGTGGTCATCGGCCTGATGTTGCAGAATTCGGTCGGCCAGATCGTGTCGGGCCTGTTCATGCTGTTCGAGCAGCCATTTCGGATCGGCGACTGGCTTTCCACCCCCACCGCGCGCGGCCGGGTCGTCGAAGTGAACTGGCGGGCGGTGCACATCAGCACCGCCGACGGGCTACAGGTCACGCCGAACTCGGTGCTGGCCGGCACCTCGTTCACCAACATCAGTCGATCCGGCGGTGCCCACCGGGTATCGATCACGACCACATTCGCCGTCATCGATCCGCCGGATCAAGTGTGCGCTTTGTTGTCGCGGGTTGCGATCGCTCTGCCGATGCGAACCCCCGGCGAGGCGCCGGATTCGGCGGCGCTCGGTGGTGGCCAGTACCGCACCACGGTTGCGTTGGGCTCGCCGGCCGACGACGGTGCGGCGCAGACCACCTTCCTGCGATGGCTTTGGTATGCCGCCCGACGGGAGGGACTACACCTTGACGAAGCCGAGGACGTGTTCTCGACACCGGAACGGGTGGCTGAGGCACTGCGGGCAGTAGTGGCACCCGCGCTCCGGTTGACCGACGACGACCAGCGCGCTTTGGAGTCATACGCCACGGTGGTCCGCTACGGCAGGGATGAGGCCCTGCAACGGGCCGGCCAGGTGCCGACCGCGATGACATTTCTGACCGAGGGCAGTGTCCGACTCACCAGTGCGGATCCGGCCTGGTCGGACGCCACGCTGCGGCATGGTGCGTTTCTCGGAGTTACCACGCTGACCCGGCAACCCAGTCTGTTCGACGCACATGCCCTGGAGGAAGTGACCGCGGTAGTCATCGATCGCGAGAACATCGAAGAACTGGTGATGACCAAGCCGCTGTTGCTGCAAGAACTGGGCCGCATCATCGATCAGCGGCGTCCCGCGGCAGCTACGTAGCGGGTCGCCGCACGTCAACACAGTGGGGCCGTTTTACCTGATCGGGCGTTCGCCGATACTCTGGCACGATGAGCGTCCCCGTGCTTCCCGACCTGCGCCAAGAGGTCCACGACGCCGCCCGCCGCGCGAGAATCGCCTCGCGTTCCCTGACGGCGTTGTCCACCGCAGCCAAGAACAGTGCGCTGAACGCTGCAGCCGACGCGCTGCTGGCCCACGCCGACGACATCCTGGCGGCCAATGAGCGCGACGTCGCGAACGCCCGTGCCGCCGGGACGCCCGAGGCCATCCTGGACCGGTTGGCGCTGTCGAAGGCCCGGGTCGACGGGATCGCCGCCGGACTGCGGCAGGTCGCCGGCCTGCCCGACCCGGTCGGCGAGGTACTGCGCGGCTACACGTTGCCCAACGGACTGTTGCTGCGTCAGCAGCGCGTCCCACTCGGCGTGGTGGGCATGGTCTACGAGGGCCGGCCCAACGTCACCGTGGACGCATTCGGGTTGACGCTGAAGTCCGGCAACGCCGCGCTGCTGCGCGGCAGTTCGTCGGCGGCCTACTCCAACCAGGCCCTGGTCGACGTGCTGCGTGGCGCCCTGGAGGGCGAAGACCTGCCCGCCGACGCGGTGCAGCTGCTGTCATCTGTCGATCGCGCCACCGTCACCCACCTGATCCAGGCCCGCGGACTGGTCGACGTGGTGATCCCGCGCGGCGGGGCCGGGTTGATCGAAGCCGTGGTGCGCGACGCGTTGGTACCCACCATCGAGACCGGCGTCGGCAACTGCCACGTCTACGTCCATGAGGCCGCCGACCTCGACATCGCCGAGCAGGTGCTGCTGAACTCCAAGACCCGTCGGCCCAGCGTCTGCAACGCCGCCGAGACCCTGCTGATCGACAAGTCCATTGCCGCATCCGCAGTGCCTCGGCTGGTGGACGCGTTGACCGCTGCCGGGGTCACGGTGCACGGCGATGCCGAGGACGCCGCTGCCGAGGACCACCTGCGCCGTGAATATTTGGCGATGGACATCGCGCTGTCCGTGGTCGATGGGCTCGAGGACGCGATCGACCACATCAACGAATACGGCACCGGCCACACCGAGGCCATCGTCACCACCAACATGGCGGCTGCCCAGCGATTCAGCGAGCAAGTCGACGCCGCAGCGGTGATGGTCAACGCCTCCACGGCCTTCACCGACGGCGAGCAGTTCGGCTTTGGCGCCGAGATCGGCATCTCCACCCAGAAGCTGCACGCCCGTGGCCCGATGGGGCTGTCGGAGCTGACATCGACCAAATGGATCGTGTGGGGTGACGGCCACACCCGTCCTGTCTAAGGCGCCTCGAAGGAGTTACATCCGCATGGAAAAACCCGCCAGCCCCGCCACCCCGGCCCGCCAGGCGCCGCTGTTCTCCGACATCGACGACGTCGCGCGCCGGCTGGCCGAGACCGGCTACCTGGCAGACACCGCCACCACCACCGCGGTGTTCCTGGCCGACCGGCTGGGCAAACCGCTGCTGGTGGAGGGACCGGCCGGGGTCGGCAAGACCGAACTGGCCCGCGCGGTCGCCGCGGCCACCGGCTCCGGGCTGGTGCGGCTGCAGTGTTACGAGGGCGTCGACGAGGCCCGGGCGCTCTATGAGTGGAATCACGCCAAGCAGATCCTCCGTATTCAGTCCGGCAACACTGCCGGTCAGGGCGAGGACTGGGACGCCACCAAGATGGACGTGTTCTCCGAGGAGTTCCTGCTGACGCGTCCACTGCTGACCGCGATCCGGCGCACCGATCCGACCGTGTTGCTGATCGACGAGACCGACAAGGCCGACATCGAGATCGAGGGCCTGCTGCTGGAGGTGCTCTCCGACTTCGCGGTCACCGTCCCGGAACTGGGCACGATCACCGCAACGCGGACCCCGTTCACGGTGTTGACCTCCAACGCGACCCGGGAACTGTCCGAGGCGCTCAAACGCCGCTGCCTGTTCCTGCACATCGACTTCCCCGATCCTGACCTGGAACGCCGCATTCTGCTGTCGCGGGTACCCGAGTTGCCCGAACATCTGGCCGCCGAGTTGGTTCGCATCATCGCGGTGCTGCGCGGCATGCAGCTCAAGAAGCTCCCGTCGGTGGCCGAGACCATCGACTGGGGCCGCACCATTCTGGCCTTGGGCATGGACACCATCGACGACGCCACCGTCGCGGCCACCCTGGGGGTGGTGCTCAAGCACCAATCCGATCAGGTGCGGGCGTCCGGAGAGCTGCGACTGAACTGATGGCCGTCTGATGGTGCGCCGTACCCGCCCGCCGCAACCCCTTGCCCCGCACGGAATTCCGGGGCACCTGGTGGGGTTCGTGGAAGCGCTGCGCGGGCAGGGGATCTCGGTGGGCCCCTCTGAGACAGTCGACGCCGGGCGGGTGCTGACCGTGATCGGGCTCGACGACCGGGAGGTGCTGCGGGAAGGGCTGGCCTGCGCGGTGCTGCGCCGGCCCGACCACCGTGACACCTACGACGCCATGTTCGATCTGTGGTTCCCGGCCGCGCTGGGCGGGCGCACGGTCGTGGTCGATGGCGACGAGCAGCCGGCCGAGGACGTGCCGCTGCCGGAGGACGCCGAGGACATGCGGGCCATGCTGCTCGATCTGTTGACCGAGAATCCTGATCTCGCCGACACCGATCCCCGGCTATCGGCGATGATCGCCGCGATCGTCGGCGCCTACGGGCAATATCGCTCGAGCCGGGGCCCGTCGTACTCGGCCTACCAGGCGCTCAAAGCGCTGGCGCTCGACGAGTTGGAAGGCAAGCTGCTGGCCGGGCTGCTCGCGCCCTACGGTGACGAACCGAGCCCGTCCCAGGAGCAGATCGCCAAGGCGATGGCAGCGCAGCGGATCGCTGCGCTGCGCAAGCTCGTGGACGCCGAGACCAAGCGGCGCACCGCCGAACAGTTGGGCCGCGAGCATGTGCAGATGTACGGAATCCCGCAGCTGAGCGAGAACGTCGAGTTCCTGCGTGCGTCCGGCGAACAGCTGCGCCAGATGCGCCGGGTGGTGGCGCCGCTGGCCCGCACCCTGGCAACCCGGCTGGCCGCGCGCCGGCGACGTTCCCGTGCCGGCACCATCGATCTGCGCAAGACCCTGCGCAAGTCGATGTCTACCGGCGGGGTGCCGATCGACGTGGTGCTGCGCAAGCCGCGTCCCGCCCGGCCCGAACTGGTGGTGTTGTGCGATGTCTCCGGGTCGGTCGCCGGGTTCAGTCACTTCACCCTGTTGTTGGTTCATGCACTGCGCCAACAGTTTTCGAGGGTCCGCGTGTTTGCGTTCATCGACACCACCGACGAGGTGACACATCTGTTCGGGCCGGAGGCCGACCTGGCGGTGGCCATCCAGCGGATCACCCGGGAGTCCGGCGTCTATACCCGCGACGGCCATTCCGATTACGGCAATGCGTTCGTTTCGTTCGCCGAGAGCTACCCGAACGTGGTGTCGCCGCGCAGCGCGTTGCTGGTGCTCGGCGACGGTCGTACCAACTACCGAAACCCCGGGGTGGAAGTGCTGTCGCATCTGGTGACCGCCAGCCGGCACGCACATTGGCTCAACCCCGAGCCCCGGCACCTTTGGGGCAGCGGGGACTCCGCGGTACCGCGCTATGCCGACGTGATCCCGATGCACGAATGCCGCTCGGCCAAGCAGCTGGCCGGGGTCATCGACGCCCTGCTGCCGGTCTAGCCACCGCGTCAAGGTCGCCCGCTGCCGGCGTACCCGGACAACGATCAGAAAGGGTGGTTCATGACGACCATCGATTCCAGCGCACCCGTGCTGGTTACCGGCGGCAGCGGCTACATCGCCAGCTGGATCGTGCGCTATCTGCTCGAGGACGGGCACCAGGTGCGGGCCACGGTCCGTGATCCTGACAAGCCCCATGGCCTGGAACACCTGCACGCGCTCGCCGAGCGCCACCCGGGGCAGCTGAGCCTGCACCGGGCCGACCTGCTCGAACCGGGCAGTTTCACCGAGGCGATGCGGAGCTGCCAACTGGTCATCCACACCGCCTCACCGTTCCTGCTCGGCACCATCCGCGACGCCGACCGGCAACTGGTACGGCCCGCGCTCGAAGGCACGCGCAACGTGTTGTCCGCCGTGGAGGCAACCCCTTCGGTGGCCCGGGTGGTGCTGACCAGCAGCGTGGCGGCCATCTACGGCGACAACGCGGATATGCAGGGCAAGGCGTGCTTCACCGAGGCGGACTGGAACACCACCAGCACACCCGAGCACCAGCCCTATCCCTACTCCAAGACCGTCGCCGAGCGGGCGGCCTGGCAGATCCAGCAGGCCCAGCAGCGCTGGGACCTGGTCACCATTCACCCCTCCCTGGTGCTGGGGCCGTCGCTGACCACGGCCAGCGCCTCGGGAAGCATGGACACCATGGCGCACTTCATCGACATGTCGATGGCACTGGGTGCTCCCGCGCTGCAGATGGGCTGCGTCGATGTGCGCGACGTGGCCCGCGCGCACATCACGGCCGGTTACACGCCCGGGGCGCAGGGGCGCTACGTGGTGAACTCCGAGGTCGTCAGCATGCTGGGACTCAGCCGAATGTTGCGGCGGCACTTCGGTGCCCGACTGTCCTTCCCGACCTGCGAGCTGCCCAAGTTCATGGTCAAGCTGGTGGCGCCGGTGGCGGGGCTGACGCGCCCGTTTGTCGAGCACAATGTCGGCTGGCCACTATGCCTGGACAGTTCGCGTGCGCGTACTGAGCTGGCCATCGATTTCCGACCGGTTGCCGACTCCGTCGTGGAGCACTTCCAGCAGATGATCGACGACGGCATCGCCCGGCGCTAGTAGGCGGGGACGCTCAATGCGTCCGCTGGAAGATCATCCAGCGCAACTCCATGGGGCTTTCTTCACGCGTGGTTCGGAACGCGTCCTGCCCGCTGACCCATTCGATGTACCAGCTGGTGGGCGGCCAGGCACCGTCGGGCAGGTTCGCCTTCTCGTAGTCATGGACGGACTCGTCGGAGAGCAGCTGCAGGGGCAGTCCGGCCGTCGCTGCCGCCATTTCATCGCGGGTGTACAAACCCGAGTACACCTGCTGGCAGAATTCCCGGGCGGCGCTGTCGGGTTCGTAGCCGTCGTGCGCCAAGAAGCTGTTGAACACCAGCCGTCCACCGGGAGCCAGGCATCGAGCGGCGAGCTCGAACAGGCTGCGTAGCTGTGCGGTGGACCGGAAATCGGTCAAGACCTCAGAAAGCACCATCATCTGGTAGTCGTCGCGCAGGTCGTCGGCGTCGGCGAACACGTCCCGCACGATGACTCGCACGTCCAAGGATTCCGCCTCGGCATCGGTCCTGAGCATCTCGGCGAACTTCGGGGTCATCTCGACGACGTCGACCGGATGCCCGCGACGCGCCAGCGCCAGGGCGTTACGCCCGGTGCCCCCACCGATCTCGAGCACCCGATGGGCGGCCGGATTGTCGGCCTCACAGGCGAGGTGCCAAACCCGTGCGTCGGGTTCGGTGCCGAACAACGGTGGTTTCCGCGTTGCCAGCCAGGCCTCGTATGCCTCGGCGACACTGCTCCACTGGGCGCGGACCGTGTAGTTCAAGCTGGGGCCGATGGGGGCGTTGTAGGAGATGATGATGTTCGAGCGCAGCGAGTGCGAGTAGGCCTCGGCCAGTTGGCCTTCCAGCACTTCTCTGAGGCGGTTGAGTTCGAGGTCGCTGAAGGGCTTGCCCAGGCCCGCGAACACGTCCGCGCACATCGACACGTATTCATCCAGCATGCTCGGCACGGCCGGAAGCCTGATCTCGCCGGTGATCTGCGCCCGAGTGTGAAAACGCCTGAGCATGGCGTCCTTGGTCGCCTGCGCGCGATCAATTGAACTCAACGGAAAATCTTCCACAGACATCTTCTACACGATTGGCATCGGCTTCGCGGCAGCAACGGGGGGTTGCGCCTGCGATGAGCGTACGCCGAAGCGGAAAGTAGCTCGGTGCGTCCGCCGAGCGGGCCGTACGACGGCGGTGCCACCAGTGCGCTCGCGCCGTCGAGGACCCCAAGTAAGCTGGCCTATCGTGCGAAAACGGCGGCTGGGAGTCATGGGTGGGACGTTCGATCCCATCCATCATGGCCACCTGGTCGCCGCCAGCGAGGTGGCCGATCTGTTCGAGCTCGATGAGGTGGTGTTCGTGCCGACGGGGCAACCGTGGCTCAAGGAACGCCGCGTCACCGCCGCAGAGGACCGTTACCTGATGACGGTGATCGCCACCGCGTCGAACCCGCGGTTCTCGGTGAGTCGCGCCGACATCGATCGCGGCGGTCCCACCTACACCAAGGACACCTTGCGTGACCTGCGCGAACAGAACCCCGATGCCGAGATCTACTTCATCACCGGTGCAGACGCGCTGGCCACGATTCTGTCCTGGCAGGATTGGCCGGAGATGTTCGAGATGGCGCGGTTTGTGGGGGTGAGCCGGCCCGGTTACGAGCTCAACGGCGATCATCTCGCTGATGCGCTCGGCTCCCTGCCTCCGCACGCGTTGACGCTGGTCGAGGTGCCGGCGTTGGCGATCTCGTCCACCGATTGCCGCCGGCGCGCGGCAGAATCCCGCCCGATCTGGTACCTGGTACCAGACGGGGTGGTCCAGTACGTGTCAAAGCGCCGCCTCTACCAACCGACCCCCGGAGACCAACAATGACCGCGACACCCGAGGCCGTGCAGATGGCCACCGTGGCGGCCGGCGCCGCCTCGAACAAGCTGGCCGACGACGTCGTCGTCATCGACGTCTCAGCCCAACTGGTCATCACCGACTGCTTCGTGATCGCCTCGGCGTCCAACGAGCGACAGGTCAACGCGATCGTCGACGAGGTCGAGGAAAAGATGCGCCTGGCCGGGTACAAGCCGGCGCGCCGCGAGGGCACTCGGGAGGGGCGCTGGACCCTGCTCGATTACGTCGACATCGTGGTGCACATCCAGCACCAGGACGAGCGCGACTTCTATGCGCTGGACCGGCTGTGGAAGGACTGCCCGCTGGTGCCGGTGGACTTAGAGGGCCCAGCCGGTGAGGCGCCGGAGGATGTGTCGTGAGGATCCGCAGGCTGATCCTGCTGCGACACGGACAGACCGAGTTCAACGCCGGCAGCCGGATGCAGGGCCAGTTGGACACGGTTCTGAGCGACCTGGGCCGTGCGCAGGCCGAGGCGGCGGCGGAGGTACTGCGCAAGCGGCACCCGCTGCTGATCGTGTCATCGGACCTGTGGCGGGCTTACGACACTGCCACCGTGCTGGCCGAACACAACGGGTTGACGGTCCGGGTGGACACCCGGCTGCGGGAAACCCACCTCGGTGACTGGCAGGGGCTGACCCACGAAGAGGTCGATGCCGCCGCACCGGGAGCCCGATTGGCCTGGCGCGACGACGCCCGTTGGGCACCCCACGGCGGGGAGAGCCGCATCGACGTGGCCGAGCGCAGCGTTCCGCTGGTGCGCGAGCTGGTGGCCGGGGAACCGGACTGGGGGAGAGCCGATCACGCCGATCAGCCAGTCGTGCTGGTCGCCCACGGCGGGCTGATCGCCGCGCTGACCGCGGCCTTGCTGCGGCTGCCGGTGGAGAACTGGCCGGTGCTGGGTGGGATGGCCAACGCCAGCTGGACCCAGCTCAGCGGCTACTCCGGCGGACCGGATTCCGGCTCGGATTCAGACCAGGAAGACTTCGCCGACGTGCGGTGGCGTCTCGACGTCTGGAATGCCTCAGCACAGGTGGCCGGCGATGTCCTCTGAACCACGGAAGCCCGCAAAGGCCCGTCCCACGCTGCTGGTCTTCGCCGACTCGCTGTCCTACTACGGGCCCACCGGCGGCCTGCCCGCCGATGACCCGCGAATCTGGCCGAACATCGTCGCCAGCCAGCTGGACTGGGATGTCGAACTGATCGGTCGGATCGGCTGGACCAGTCGAGACGTCTGGTGGGCGTCCACCCAGGACCCGCGGGCGTGGGCGGCACTGCCCCGGGCCGGGGCAGTCGTCTTCGCCACCAGCGGGATGGACTCACTGCCGTCGGTGTGGCCGACGGCGTTGCGTGAGTTGATCCGCTATGTGCGGCCAGCCTGGTTGCGGCGTTGGGTCCGTGACGGCTACGGCTGGCTGCAGCCCCGGTTCTCGCCGGTGGCACGGGCGGCGCTGCCGCCGCATCTCACCGTCGAATATCTTGAGATGACCAGGGGTGCGATCGATTTCAACCGGCCGGGTATTCCGATTGTGGCCTCGCTGCCGTCGGTGCATATCGCTGACACCTACGGCCGCGCTCACCAGGGACGAGAGCCCACGGTGCGCGCCATCACGGCCTGGTCGCGGGAACACGATGTGCCACTGGTGGATCTGAAGGCCGCGGTGGGTGATGAGGTCATGAGCGGGCGTGCAAATCCCGACGGCATCCATTGGAACTTCGAGGCGCACCGGGCGGTCGCCGACCTGATGCTCAAGGCCCTGAGTGAGGCCGGCGTCCCCGGTCCGTTGGTGTGACCATCCGATGAGCGTTGTCGTCGTGACCGATTCGTCCGCCTGCCTGCCGCTCGAGGCGCGTGACCGTTGGGGTATCCGCACGGTGCCGCTGCACATCCTGCTCGACGGAGCCGATCTGCGGGACGGCATCGACGACGTGCCCGCGGACATCTATGCACGCGAGCGCGTCACCACCTCCGGCGCGGGACCGGAGGAACTGGCTGAGATATACCGGAATGCACTCGCCCACAGTGCCGGTTCCGGGGTGGTGGCGGTGCACATCTCCTCGGCGTTGTCCGGGACTTTCGGCACCGCCGAGCAGGTAGCCGGTCAGATCGGCTCTGGCGTGCGGGTGATCGACTCGAAGTCGGCAGCGATGGGCACCGGATTCGCGGTCTTGGCCGCTGCCCGAGCGGCGGCCGACGGCGCCGACCTGCGGACAGTTGCGGCGGCGGCGGACGCCGCGGTGCAACGCGGTCACGCCTACATGGTGGTGCAGCGGCTGGACAACCTGCGGCGCAGCGGCCGGATCGGCAGCGCGGCGGCCTGGCTGGGCACCGCCCTGTCCCTGAAACCGCTGTTGGCGGTTGAGGACGGAAAGCTCGTTCTGTCGCAACGCATCCGCACCGTCAGCAAAGCTGTCGCGTCGATGATCGACCGGGTCTGTGATGTGGTGGGAGACCGCTCTGCGGCGCTGGCGGTGCATCACGTCGCCAATCCGCAGGGGGCCCAAGACGTAGCCGGTGCGCTGGCGGAGCGCTTGCCGATCTGCGAGCCCGCGGTCATCACCAGCCTGTGCCCGACGTTGGCCCTGCATGTCGGGGCCGGTGCCGTCGCGGTGTGTGTCGACGTCGACCCGGGTGGGGTCTGAACGCGCCTACGCTAGGTTTGCTTACTGCGTGGGAGCTGCGAATCTGTCTGTGTCGGTGGACTCTTCACGCGGGGTGTGCGCGGCGATCCCGCGGATGTTCTTGTTGGGTCCCCACGGCCGGACCACCTGCGGCCACCAGAACCACTTGCCCAGCAACGTCGCGATCGACGGCATGAAGAACGCCCGGACCACGAAGGTGTCCAGCAGCAACCCGATTGCCACCGTGGTGCCATACATCCCGATGGCCTTGAGGTCACTGAAGAACATGATGCCCATGGTGGCGGCGAACACCATTCCGGCCGAGGTCACCACGCCGCCGCTGCCGGCCATCGCCCGGATATAGCCGGTCTTGAGCCCGGCATGTATCTCCTCTTCGAAACGGGAGACCAGCAATAGGTTGTAGTCCGAGCCGACCGCCAGCAACACGATGACCGCCAGGACCAGCGTCACCCAATAGATGTGCTGGCCGAAGATGTGCTGCCAGATCAACACCGAGATGCCGAACGACGCGGCGATCGAACTGGATGCGGTGCCGAGGATGACCGCGGCGGCCACCAGGCTGCGGGTGATCATCATCATGATCAAGAAGATCAACGTCAGCGACGCCACGACCGCGATCATCAGGTCGTACTTCGCGCCGTTCTGCATGTCTTCGTAGAGCGCAGCCATGCCGCCGATGTAGACCTTGGCATCTGACAAGGACGACTGCTTCAGGGCTTCCTGCGCAGCGATCCGCTCCGGCTCGACCCGCTTGATACCTTCCGCGGTCGCCGGATAGGTCTGGTGGGTGACAAAGAACCGCGCCGATTTGCCGTCCGGCGACATGAACAGTCGAAGGCCGGTTTGAAAGTCCTTGTTGTCGAACGCTTCTGCAGGCAGGTAGAAGAAGTCGTCGTTCTTGGAGTCGTCGAAGCTCTGACCCATCATGATCTGGGTGTTGCTCAGGTCCTCCATCTGATCGATGAACGCCGAGAACGTCGAGTGCACGGTCAGCACCAGCCCGCGCATGATTCGCATGGTGTCGACTACGGCAGGCAGCAGTTCGACCGCCTGCGGCAGCAGGTGCGCCGTCTTGGTGATGTCGTTGGACAGGTAGTGCAGTTGCTCTGCGAGCTGGTCGATCCCGTCGGTGGCGTCGAAGGTGTTGCGCAGCGCGTTGCACATCGGGATGTCGAAGCAGTGCGGCTCCCAGTAGAAGTAGCTGCGCAGCGGACGGAACTGGTCGTCGAATTCGGCGATGTGGTCGCGGATCCGGTCGGAGACATCCACGGTGCGCTGGGTGACCTCGGCTGTGTCGTCGAACGTTCGGTCGACCTCCTGGAGGTATCCATACATCTGGATCAGCAGCTCGATGTCCTTGTCGAGTTGCTGGGAGATGGTGTCGATGTCCTTGATCCGGTCCTTGAGCGTCTTCATGTTCTGGATCATCAGCTGGTTGGAGACGCTGAGTTGGAACGGTACCGAGCTGTGCTGCAGCGGAATTCCCAACGGGCGGGTGATGTCCTGGATCATCCCGATCCCGACGACGCGCATGATGTTCTTGGCGACCCGGTCCAGCACCAGCATGTCGGCGGGATTGCGCATGTCGTGGTCGGATTCGACCATGGTGATGTCCGGCGCCATTCGGGCCGCCGAGAAGTGCTTTTCCGCGGCGGCATAGGCCACGTTGACCGGGGTGTCGGCAGGCAGGTACTTACGGTCGTCGTAACCCGGTCTGAATCCCGGCAGGGCGACCAGGCCGATCATGATGATCGCCAGGCTGGCGACCGCGATAGGTCCGGGCCAGCGCACCACCGAGACACCGGCCTGGCGCCAGAACCCGCCCCGCGTGGCCTTTTTAGGCTCGAGCAGGCCGAAGCTGGTGGCCACCACCAGCATGGCCGGTCCCAGGGTCAGCGCGGCGCCGACCACCACCAGCATGCCCACCGAGACCGGAATGCCCATGGTGTGGAAGTAGGGCAGCCGGGTGAAGTACAGCATCGCCGACGCCCCGGCGATGGTCAGTCCCGAACCCAGCACCACCGGGGTGACACTGCGCACGGTGGTGTAGTAGGCGTCCACCCGATCCTCGCCGGCCAGCCGGGCTTCCCGGTACCGGCCGATGAGAAAGATGCCGTAATCGGTGCCGGCGGCGATCGCGAGCATCACCATGATGTTGACCGCGAACGTCGTCAGACCCATGACGTTGTTGAAGCCGAGGACGGCGACCACGCCGCGGGCACAGATCAGCTCGAGCAGGGTCAAGAACAGCTGGGTCAACATCGCCGACACGGACCTGAAGACGATCAGCAGCATGATCGCGATCGCGGCGATGGTGAACAGGGTGATCTTGACCAGACTGGAATCGCCGATCTCGCGCAGGTCAGCTGTCAGCGCGGCAGGTCCGGCGACATAGGCCTGGACCCCGGGCGGCGCGGGAGTGTCGTCGATGGCCTGGCGGACCGCGACGACCGAGTCATTGGCCTCGGTCATGCCCTGATTGCCCACCAGGTTCAGCATGATGTAGGCGGCCTTGGCGTCGGAGCTCTGAACGCCTGCCGCGGTCAGTCGATCGCGCCAGAAGTCCTGGGCATGCTCGACGTGGTCCTTGTCGGCGACCAGCTTCGCGACGATCTCGTCGTAGTAGTGGTGGGCGGCTTCGCCCAGTTCTTCCTCGCCGACCACCACCATCATCACGGTGCTGTTGGACTTGTACTCCTGAAAGTTCTCGCCGACCAGCTTGCTGGCGATCATCGACGGCGCATCGACGGGTGCCAGCGGCGCGGAGTGTTCCTCGGAGATGACTTCCAGTTGGGGGACAAGGACATTCACCAGCACGGTGAGCACGATCCAGGCAATGATGATCGGCACCGCGAAAATACGCAGCATGTGCGCGAAGAAGGGCCGCTTGACGTGCGGATCCTGGTGGCGGTCCAGCTGCTCTTTGATCCGCCTGATCATCCGGACTTCACCAGGCAGAAGGTCTGGGCGTTGAGGCCGGTGGCACGGCGTTCGTCGAGCAGCCGGTCGTCGATCTTGATTCGGCAGCCGATCTCACCGGTGTTGCCCTGCACGATCATGTTGGCCATGACGGCGGGTAGCACCGTGACCACGGTGTGGGTCCAGGGCAGCGGCACGCCTACCAGCTGATGGACGTTGGCCTCGGCATCCCAGTAGTTGATGTCGGCGGTGGTGCCGGGCGGCCCAAAGGCTTCGTAGGCGACGGATTTCGGGTTGAACTGCACGATTTCGATGCCGGTACCAGCGTGAGGATTGAGGTCTTCGGAGGCGAACACCTTGTGCAGTCGGCTGACGATCACACTCGAGATCGCGATGACCACGATGAAGACCAGTGGAATCCAATGCCGTTTGAGTATGCCGGCGACCGAGACTTTCCCCATCTCACCGCCTTCCGCCTACCGATAGTGCGGTTGAACGTCGGCGCTGGACGGACTGCTCTCCGGCTTCGTCGGAAGCATCGATGATTCCGCGAATCGCGCCCTTCGGCAGCATAACCCTTCGCTTAGCTAAGGACCGCACACGGTGCAATTCTGGCGCGGCCCCGCGAACGGGCGGCGGTCGCGGTGCCTGACTTCAGCGCCGGCGCCCCGACTTCAGTAGCATGGCCGCTGATGCGCGCTCTGGGAAATGTCGTCCGCTTCGGTGCGGTGGTCATCGTGGCAACGCTGGCGCTGGCCGGGTGCAGCGGTAAGGGTACGTCCGGCACGTCGTCGCAGGATTCGGCGGCCCCCGAGGCGTCTTGGACTCGCCCCGACGCGCCGCCAGACCCACAGACACTGCTTCGCGCCGGTGCCCTCGCGACCTCGCAGGTACCCGACAGTGTGCTGATCTTCATCGAGAGTCAGACCAGCGACGCCGGTACCTGGAAGGCCGGCGTGGTCACGGCCGACGGCACCGAACACCAGGTCAAAATCGATTCCGACGGGGTGTCTGTCCTGGTCGGCCCCACCGTGACCGAGGACAGTGACGCCGACAAGTCCAAGCGGCGCGCCAATGTGGACGGTACCCATCTGGACTACCGCAACGCCGTGGAAAGGGTATTGCGGGCAGTGCCCAACAGTTCGATCACCGAGCTGAGCCTGCTCGACATGAACGGCACCGTCGTCTGGGAAGCCGACGTGTGGGACGACCAGCTGACCGAACGCGACGTCACCGTCGATGCGGCCTCGGGGGCCGTCACCGCCAACCGGCAGGTCTGATTCGGCGGTCCAGCTTCGTCTCTCCTGCGTCGAGCCTCGCTAACCGCCGGTTCTGATTCGGCGGTCCAGCTTCGTCTCTCCTGCGTCGAGCCTCGCTAACCGCCGGTTCTGATTCGGCGGTCCAGCCGCTCAGAGCACGCCGGTTCGGCCCGTGATCGGCGGCAGATCGGCCAGCGTGACGATGCCCGGTTCAGCTGCGACCACCGACGGAACCGCGTTGGTCACCGGCATCGCGGTGTAGATGGATCCCAGACCGTTGAAGTTCGGCTCGTTCCAGTCCTTGGGCGGCAGGCAGTTGATGACGGTGCGCATATTGGGCAGTCCGAACACCTGGATGACGTGGCCGTGTGCCACCGGCTTAGGTGGGGTGACCTGGTTGCCCATGATCCAGTTGAAGCCAACGCTGACCACGTTGCGCGGCCCCACCCAGCCGCGGTGATAGCCGAAGACACTGCCCACCGTGCCCGCCGGGATCTTCATGAAGCCCAGGTCGCTGTCCCCGGTCGCGGCAGTGAACTGCACATCGAAGGTGATGCGGTCCAACTGTGCGCCGATCGCGTCGGCCATCATCGCCGCGGACTCGGCAAAAACCTCACTCTCGAGGCGGACGCTTTCAGCCAGCCCGGGGGTGTCGGGATCCTGGGCGAATCCCATCGCCGCCATGGTGGCCGCCGACTCGTACGTCGAGCAGTCCACCGACTCGGTGATCCGGATCTCGTCGACCCGCTCGCAGGCCCCGGACAGCACCATGCCGACCATGTTGGTCAGCCCGGGGTGCGCGCCGCTGCCGAACATGGTGGAGTTCCCGGCCCGGCAGGCGTCCTCGATGCGCTTGCGGTCTTCGGCGCTCTGCTTGCCCCCGGTGATCCAGGCCGCGGTTGAGCACACGTTCACCCCGGCCTCGAGCAGTGCGACCAACTCATCGATGCTGGGCCACAGGGGGTTGTAACAGCACGCATCTGGATTCAGCGCGATCAGCGCATCGATGTCATTGGTGGCGGTGATCCCGGTCGGTTCCGCCCAACCGGCCAATTCGGCGGCGTCCACCCCGACCTTGTCCTTGCCATGGGCGTAGACCCCGACGAGCTCCATGTCGGGACGGCCGATGATGGCGTGCAGCGAGCGCTGACCGATGTTTCCGGTGGTCCATTGGATGACGCGAAGCGGGCGATCGAAAGTGGGCATCATGCTCCTCGGTGACGGGTGTACCCAACATTATTGGGGTGCGGTCCAAGAGTGTTTGTGGCAGCCTCGGACGACGTGACCGGCACCGTATCCCAAACCCTGACCCTGCGTACCGCTACCGATGACGATTGGTCGGCGATGTCCGTGCTGGCCGCCGTGGGCTTTGGAGAGGACTGGGACGCCGAGTCGATGGTCGCCTGGCGGACCCTGACGACCCCCGACAGCTCCATCGTGGTCTGCGACGGCGATGAGGTGGTCGGCATGTCGGGCTACCTGGATCTGGAGCTGACGGTGCCCGGCGGAGCGGTGTTGCCGACGGCCGGGATCAGCTTCGTCGTCGTGGCCCCGACCCATCGGCGCCGGGGTGTGCTTCGGATGATGTACACCGAATTGCACCGGCGCATTGCCGATTCGGGCTATCCGATCGCGGCGCTGACCGCCAGCGAGGGCGGCATCTACGGGCGGTTCGGCTACGGCCCGGCGACGGTGGACCACGAGCTGACCATTGACCGGCGGTTCGCCCAGTTGCACGCCGACGCACCCGACCCCGGTGGCGTGCGGCTGGTCAAAGCGGGTGGGTGCCGCGACGAATTCGCCGCGGTCTACGAGCGGTGGCGCCAGCGTGTCCCGGGCGGTTTGGCGCGCCCGCGGCCGCTCTGGGATGACGTGCTCGCCGACCGGGAGAACACTCGTGACGGCGGCACCGAATGGTTCGGGCTGCTGCATCCTGACGGCTATGTGCTCTACCGGGTGCACGGTGAGCATCCAAAGTCGGTGCGGGTCGGCGAGTTCCGCGCTGTCACCCCGGCCGCGCACGCCGCACTGTGGCGGGCGCTGCTCGGGCTGGACCTGATGGGCAAGATCATCGTCGAGACCTTCCCAGACGATCCGATGCCGTATCTGCTGACCGATACCCGGTTGGCCACCACCACCGGGCGCTCGGACGCGCTGTGGCTGCGGATGATGGACATTCCGGCGGTGTTGAAGGCGCGCCGCTACTCCTTGGCGGTGCCAGAGCTATCCGTCGTGGTGGCGGTGCACGACGGATTCCGCGGCGACGGTGGACGATTCGCCTTGACCATCAGTGAGGGAGTGGCCGACTGCGTCCCGACCGAGGCCGAAGCCGAGGTGGAGCTGGACCTGGACGTCCTGGGCAGCCTGTATCTGGGGACGCATCGGGCATCCGTGCTCGCCGCGGCGGGCAGACTGCGCTGTCGCGACGACGCCCTGGTTCGCCGACTGGACGCGGCGTTCGTCAGCGACGCCGGCGCCCAGATCGGCTACCACTTCTAGGGGCTACAGTTTGGCCAGGTCGTAGCCGCCCAGGTTGTCGATCAGCACGTGCAGCTGATCCTGCGACGAGCCCAGGGTGTGGTCGATCGCGGTGAGCCGGGCGGCCAGGTGGCCGACCGGATACTCCCAGGTCACCCCTATCCCGCCGTGCAACTGGATGGCTTCCTGCGCGATGTGGCGCCCGGAGCGGCCGACCTGCAGCTTGGCGCGCGCCGCGATCACCGGATCGTAATTGTCGTCGGCGAGCGACATCGCCGCGTACATGCTCATGCTGCGGGCCAACTCCAGCGACACGTACATGTCGGCGGCACGCTGGGTCAGGGTCTGGAAAGTGTTGAGCGTGACCCCGAACTGCTTGCGCGTCTTGAGATAGTCGGTGGTCAGCCGCAAAGCCTCTTCCATCGCTCCGACGGCCTCGGCGCACAGTGCCGAAGAGATGCGGATGACGGCGCGCTCGATGGCGGCCGAGGCGTCGGTCGCCTCACCCAGCGCGGTAGCCGGCGTGTCGGCGAAGTCGATCTGGGCGCCACGCTGGCCGTCGAAGGTCCGGTAGGGCGCCCGCGTCGCACCGTCGGCGCCCGCGTCGACCAGGAACAGTCCGGTCCCGCCGTCGGGCAACGCGGCGCTGACCACCAGCGTGTCGGCGCGATCCCCGGTCAGCACCGGGTTCTTACGCCCGCTCACCCGCCACGAATCGCCTTGCGGCACAGCCGTGGTGGCCACCTTGCCTGCGGTTCCCCGCATGCCCGGCTCGGTGTGGGCGAACGCCAGGATCTGCTCGCCCTCGGCGACAGAGTCGAGCAGCGCGCGCTGCTCGGCGGTGCCGCGCTCGGCGATCAGTGCGCCCGGCCCGAGTGCTCCGTGTACGACGGGCTCCGGGGCCACCCGCCGGCCGACCTCGGTGAGCACCACCATGATCTCCAGCGGGCCGGATTCCTGCGGGTCGAAACCCAGACCGAGAATTCCGATGTCCGCCAGTTGTTTCCACACCTCGGGGTTGAAGCCGGGCTCGGCCTCGATGACCTTGTTGCGGGTCTCGGTGTCATAGCCGGACAACATCGAACGGGTGGTGTCGCGCAGCAGAACCTGCTCGTCGCTGAGTTGGAAGTCCATAGCTGTCATACCTCCTAAAGGCCGAGAATGGTCGACGCGATGATGGTGCGCTGTACCTCGTTGCTGCCGCCGTAGATCGAGGTCTTGCGGTAGTTCAGATACGTCGGTGCCGCGTCCTGCGCCCAGGTGGGCGTTGCGATGCCGTCGCCGGCCTCGAAGGGCAGGACATCGGGACCGGCCAGCTCTACGAACAGCTCGGTGGCGGCCTGCTGCAGCTGGCTGCCCTGCAGCTTGAGCACCGACGACGCCGGGTTCGGCTTGCCGTCGGCGGAGTCGCTCGACACTCGCATCTGGGTGAGCTCCAGTGCCAGCAGATCGTTTTCGAGTTCGGCGACCCGCGCGGCGAACAGCGGATCATCGAGGGCCCCCAACGCCTTGGCGCGCTGCTTGAGCTCGGCGACCCGCACCTTGGTGCGGGTCACCCCGGCGATGCCGGTCCGCTCGTTGCCCAGCAGGAACTTCGCGTAGGTCCAACCGTGGTTCTCCTCACCGACCAACTGATCGGCGGGCACCCGTACGTCGGAGAAGAACACCTCGTTCACCTCGTAGCCGCCGTCGATCAGCTTGATCGGCCGCATGGTGACACCCGGTGTGTCGACCCGGAACAGCAGGAAAGAGATACCGGCCTGCTTCTTGGGTGCCTGCGGGTCGGTGCGCACCAGGCAGAAGATCCAGTCCGCGTACTGGCCGAGCGTGGTCCAGGTCTTCTGCCCATTGACGATGTAGCTGTCGCCGTCACGCACCGCCGTGGTGCGCAGGCTTGCCAGGTCGGAGCCGGCTTCTGGCTCGGAAAAGCCTTGGCACCACCAGATGTCCAGGTTGGCCGTGGCGGGCAGAAAGCGCTCCTTGATCGCCTGGGAGCCGAATTCCGCGATCACCGGGCCGACCATCTTGGCGTTGAAGGTCAGCGGTTCGGGCACCGAGGCGAGCTGCATCTCGTCATGCCAGATCTGGTGCTGGGTCAGCGTCCAGTCCTTGCCGCCCCACTCGACCGGCCAGTTCGGTACCGCAAGGCCGTTGGCGTTGAGGATCCGCTGGGTGGTGACGATGTCCTCGGGAAAGTTCGAATGGCCCAACCGGCTGCGTTCGCGAATGTCAGCGGGGATCTCGGTGGTGAAGAAGGTCCGCATCTCGTCGCGGAACGCTGCCTCCTCCGCGCTCAGTGCCAGTCTCACGTCGACCTCCCGGTTGGTTGGGTGAACTCACGGTTGGTATGCACCCTAATCGCCACTTCCGCGGCCGTTCGGGGGAGGGCTTACCGTGCGCTTTTGTAGGCTGGACCTCATGAGACGGTGGGTCGTCGCGCTCGGTGTTCTGGTCTTGTCTCTCGTGTCGTGCTCGGCGGAGCCCGCGGAGAAGGCCAAGCCGGACTCGCCGGCGGGGGCCCGGCAAACGCCGGCCCCGCGACCGGCCGCGCACATCGGGCAGACGCTGGACCTGATGCGCATCGGCGGGCAGAAGATCGCCGTGACGTTGACAGAGGTCATCGCACCAGCGACGGTCCCGAACGGCTGGGGCGCGGCCGGAAAGACCTACCTGGCCACCAAGGTGCGGATCGAGAACGCCGGAACCACGACCATCGTCGGCAACAGCAACAGCGACGTGACGGTGGTGGGTTCCGATGATCAGAACTACCAGGCCGACTTCGCCACCGTGACCGAATGCAAGGACTTCGCCTACGGCTGGTTTCTGATCCCGGCCGGATCGTCGAACACAGGTTGCGTGGTCTTCGCACTGCCCACCGGGGTCACGGCGTCGAAGGTGCGCTACGCGCCGTCGTCGGGCATCTCGCAAGACGTCGGGGAGTGGCTGAACCCGTAACGGCGGTGACGGCTGGCGTCGCGGCAGGTTGCGCACAGTCCCGGATTGATCCACAGATCAGCTGGGATCGTGAGGTGAGCGAACCGGTCTGACGGTGCGGGCACCTACCGTCGGGCGCATGGCATCCGAACTGCCCGGCGAGCGGCTACAGCGTCGACTCGGCCTGCTGCCGGAATCCGACCATGGTGAGCACAGCTCCGAAGCCGACGACGAGGCTGACCCGAATTCATTGCTGCCGCGGTGGTTGCCTGACGGCGCAGCCGACGCGGGCTGGCTTGCCAAAGTGCGGGCCGACCCGGGCCGGGCCGGTGCCATCGCCTTGGCGGTGATCGCCGCGGTCGCGGTGCTCATCACGGTATTCACCGTGCTGCGTGATCAGCCTGCGCCGGTGCTCAGCGCCAAACTGCCACCGGTGGAGATGGTTTCGACTGCCAGCCCGCGCACCGACGAATCGGCCGCCAGTGTCGCGGCGCCGCCCGCTGAGCAGGTCGTGGTCAGCGTGGTCGGCCTGGTTCACAAGCCGGGTTTGGCGACGTTGTCGCCCGGCTCCCGCATCGCCGATGCGCTGACCGCCGCCGGCGGGGCGCTCGACGGTGCCGATACGGTCGGCCTGAACCTGGCCAGGATCCTGGTCGACGGCGAACAGATCGTGGTCGGTCTGGCACCGCCGGCCGGGCTGCCGGTACTGGGCAGTTCGGTCGGGGCCGTCTCGCCGGTTCCGGAGGCACCCCGCACCAGCACCGCGCCAACCGGTCCTGAGCCCAAATCCGGCGAGTCGGTCAACCTCAACACCGCGACGGTCGAGCAGCTCGACGCCCTGCCCGGGGTGGGGCCGGTGACGGCGGCCGCCATCGTGGCCTGGCGCGACGCCCACGGCAAGTTCACCCGCGTCGATCAGCTCGGCGACGTCGACGGGATCGGCCCGGCGCGCCTGGAGAAGCTGCGTGCCCTGGTTCGCGTCTGAGCGTGACACCGCCCGCGGCCGAACCGACACCAGTGGCCCGGCTCGACGTTCGGCTGGTGCCGGCGGCGGTGGTGGGCTGGCTGGTCACGGCGGCCGGCATCCAGTGGCAGATCGGCGGCGTGCTGGCCGTGCTGTGCGCCCTGCTGGGTGTGACGGCCGGGGTGTTGTGCGGCTACGCCGGGCGGCTCCGGCGTCCCGGCTGGCGGCTGGCGGGTGCGGCGGTTGCCGCGGCATCGATGGCGGGCGCGGGCTTCGGATGGGCTGTTGCGCTGCGTACCGCCTCCGTCGAGCACCACCCGATCACCGCGGTGTTCGGCACGGTAGCGGCGGTGACGGTCACCCCGAGCGAGAGCCCGCTGCCGGCCGGCGCCCGGCGGGTGATGTTCCGGGCCACCCTGCAGCGCGTCGACAACACCGCAGCGTCCGGCCGGGTGGTGGTATTCGCCTCCGGCGTCGACTTCGGCGAGGTGATGGTCGGCCAGCCGACGGCGTTCCGCGCCAAGGTCGCCCGCCCGGCGCGGCGGGACCTGTCGGTGGCGGTGCTCACGGCCACCGGCGCTGCGGTGCGCGGCCAGCCCGGGCCGGTCGCACGGGCGGCGCATCGGGTCCGGGCCCGGTTCGCGGCCGCCGCCGCGCGGGTGCTGCCCGACGAACAGGCTCGGATGTTGCCCGCGCTGGTGCTCGGTGACACCTCGGCGATAACCGTCCCCACCGGTCGGGACTTTCGGGCCGCAGGCCTGACGCACCTGATGGCCGTCTCCGGTGCCAACGTGACGATCGTCTGCGGCGCGGTGTTGTTCTCGGCGAGGCTGGTCGGTCCACGGACGGCGGCCGTGCTGGCCGCGGGAGCGCTGGTGGTGTTCGTGATCGTCGTGCAACCCACGGCCAGTGTGCTGCGGGCGGCGGTGATGGGGGCCATCGCGTTGTTGGGCGTGCTTTCGGCGCGCAGTCGCCAGGCCGTGCCGAGCCTGGCCGCCAGTGTGCTGGTGCTGCTGGCGTTGGCCCCACACCTGGCCGTGGATGTCGGGTTCGCGCTGTCGGTGGTGGCCACCGCGGCGTTGGTGCTCGTCGCGCCGGTGTGGACGGCCCGGCTGGTGGCGCGCGGCTGGCCTCGGTCGCTGGCCGCCGCGGTCTGCGTGGCATGGGCCGCCAACCTGGTCACCGCGCCGTTGATCGCCGGCATCTCCGGGCGGCTCAGTCTGGTCAGTACCGCGGCCAATTTGGCGGTGGCGGCGCTGGTCGCGCCGATCACCGTGTTGGGCAGCGCGGCGGCGGTGTTGTGCGGGTGGTGGCCGGCGGGCGCCTATCTTTTGATCCGTTTCACCGGACCGGAGTTGTGGTGGGTGTGCCGTATCGCGCGCTGGGCCGGTGCAATGCCTGCCGCCACCGTGCCGGTGCCGGGAGGAGCGGCCGGGGTCGTCGGGGTCGCAGCTGCCGCAGTGTTGGTGGTGATTTGTTGGCGCTGGCGGTGGTGCCGCCGGGTGCTGGCCGTGATGGCGCTTTTCCTATTGGCATGGTCGGCAGCGCAGGTGCTGACCGCCTGGGCGGGTGTCGGCACAGCGTGACACGATTGGCGGGTGAGCCAACCGGTTTCGCCGCTGCATCTGATCCTCGGGGACGAGGAACTGTTGGTCGAGCGGGCCGTTGCCCAGGTGTTGGCCGGGGTGCGGGCCCAGGCCGGCAGCACCGATATCCCGGTGGACCGGTTGCGAGCCGGTGAGGTGGCGGCGGGTGAACTCGCGGAGCTGTTGAGCCCGTCGCTGTTCGCCGACGAACGGGTGGTGGTGCTCGAGGCCGCCGCCGAAGCAGGCAAGGACGCCGTGACGCTGATCGAAGCGACGGCCGCCGACATTCCGCTGGGCACCGTGCTGGTGGTGGTGCACTCCGGTGCGGGGCGGGCCAAGGCGCTGGCGGGCAAGCTGCGGGAACTCGGCGCCGAGGTGCACGCCTGCGCCCGCATCACCAAGGCCTCCGAACGCACCGACTTTGTTCGCGCCGAGTTCCGCGCGCTCAAGGTCCGCGTCGACGACGACACTGTGGCGGCGTTGCTCGACGCGGTGGGCTCCGATATCCGCGAACTGGCCTCGGCGTGTTCGCAGCTGGTCGCCGACACCGGCGGGCACGTTGACGCCATCGCGGTGCGCCGCTACCACAGCGGCAAAGCCGAGGTGAAAGGGTTCGACGTCGCCGATCGGGCGGTCGTCGGCGACGTCGCCGGTGCCACCGAGGCGCTGCGCTGGGCGATGATTCGTGGCGAACCGCACGTGGTGCTGGCCGACGCCCTGGCAGAGGCGATTCACACCATCGCCCGGGTGCGGTCCAAGTCTGGTGATCCCTACCGGCTGGCCGGTGAATTGGGCATGCCGCCCTGGCGGGTGCAGAAGGCGCAGAAGCAGGCCCGTTTTTGGTCGCCGGGGACGATGGCGGCCGCGGTGCGGCTAGTGGCCGCCCTCAACGCCGACGTCAAAGGCGCCGCAGCCGACGCCGACTACGCGCTGGAGGCCGCGGTCCGTGGGGTCGCCGAGCTGGCCGACCGCTGACCCAGGCAACACGAAGGCCCCTGTTCCGATGTGGAATCAGGGGCCGCCGCTTGCGGGCAATCCGCTAGGTCAGAGCTGGTTGAGCGCCTTCGCCAGGGCCGACTTCTTGTTGGCAGCCTGGTTCTTGTGGATGACGCCCTTGGTGGCGGCCTTGTCCAGCTTGCGGCTGGTCGAGACCAGCAGCTCGCCGGCCTTGTCCTTGTCGCCGGCTGCGGCGGCCTCGCGGAAGGCGCGGATCGCGGTGCGCACCGCGGACTTCACCGACTGGTTGCGCAGCCGGGCTTGCTCGTTGGTCCGGTTGCGCTTCACCTGCGACTTGATGTTGGCCACGGAGTAATTCCTTCGCAAAAGCTTGAGTTGGGTTTGCCTCCCGAGGCGGGAGCAACAGCTGTTCAGGGTACCAGCTGGTTCGGCAACTCCCCAACTCGACTCAGCTGCGGGCGGTCACCTCGACTCGATGCAGGTCGTCGCCGAGTTCGATCGGCCCGTCGAACTCCGCGGCGGCCAACGCCCGCCACTGCTCCTCCTGTCCGGGCGCGATAGCGGGCACATAGTGGGTCAGCACCAGGGTGCCCACGCCGGCCCGTCGGGCGGTCGCGGCCGCCTGGGGCACCGAGGAGTGGTAGTCGCAGATGTCGCGGATGCGCTGCTGGGGCAGCAACTCGATGAGGTCGCTGCGGATGACGGTGTGCACCAGCGCATCGGCTCCGGCCGCCAGCTCGTCGAGGCTGTCGCAGGGCACGGTGTCGCCGGCCATCACCACCGAGGCGGTCCCGTTGTCATCGGAGTGCTCGATCCGGAAACCGATGGTCGGCGTCACC
The DNA here is from genome assembly GCF_046250075.1 of Mycobacterium sp. SMC-14. Lineage (NCBI taxonomy): Bacteria > Bacillati > Actinomycetota > Actinomycetes > Mycobacteriales > Mycobacteriaceae > Mycobacterium > Mycobacterium sp. SMC-14. The sequence continues at coordinate 1,622,218 of NZ_CP176429.1, forward strand.
GGCCGATGGTCGGTGGGTGCCACGGTGATCTGCACCTGGTCGCGATCCCAGACCAGACCCGAGGTGTGTTCCTGCACGTCGACGGGGGGCGGGGTGGTCAGATCGTCGTGATGGGCAATGCGGTAGCCGATGTCGTGACCGAAAGCTCGCAGGGTCGCCTCAACCACCTCCGCGGTGCCCGGTGGCCCGATGATCGGCAGCGGCGGGGCGTCGGGGGTGAAAGTGGTGACCCATCGGGTGATCAGCAGATCGCCCAGGTCGGCGATGTGGTCGCTGTGCAGGTGGGTGAGCAGAAGTGCCGACAGGGTGTTGGCCGAGCCGCCCGCCGCTGCCAGGCGCTGCAGCACCCCCCGTCCGCAGTCGACCAGCAGTTGCTGGCCCCCGGCTCGGACCAGGGTCGACGGTCCGGCGCGGTTCGGGTCGGGGATCGGGCTTCCGGTGCCCAGCAGGGTGATCTCGATCGTCATGCGTCACATATGCCACAGATTTCGGCTGCGCGCCATGCGATCGACGGAGTTTCGTTATCGCCACCCAGGTCCGACCGAAATGGCCTAGCCTGGTGTGAAGCAGATCACTGCGGCGGGAGGCTTCAATGCGGATCGCGGATGTATTGCGGAACAAGGGTGCGGCGGTGGTGACCATCCATCCGGATGCCACGGTCATGGAGTTGCTGGCTGGCTTGGCCGAGCACAATATCGGCGCCATGGTGGTGATCGGACGTGAGGGTTTGGAGGGGGTGGCCTCCGAGCGTGACGTGGTACGCCAGTTGCACGTCCACGGCGCCAGTCTGCTGGCCCGGCCGGTGTCGGCCATCATGACCCGACTGGTGGCGACCTGCGCCAAGGCCGACTCCGCCGACGACGTCAGCATATTGATGACCGAACACCGCGCGCGTCACATACCGGTGCTCGAAAACGGCCGATTGGCGGGGATCGTCAGCATCGGCGACATCGTCAAGTCCCGGATGGAAGAGCTGCAGGCCGAACACGAGCAACTGCGCGACTACATCGCCCAGGGCTAGCAATCGCTAGCCGGCCGCAGCGAGTCGCCGATCAGCCGGCATCGTCAGCTCCATGAATATTCGCTGCGCAATCGGGCGGCCACCACCTCGAACACCGAACGCTCCAGGATGGCGCCTTCGCGCCGGATCGATTCCTCGGGCACGTCGAGCACCCGGTCGAGTCGCACCCAGCTGACCCGATGGGCGTCATCCCAGCTGCCCGCGCCGATGCCGACCCAGTTCGCGTCCTCGGCATGCCGTTGCCTGCTGGACAGCATCAGGCCCAGCAGCATGTTGCGGTCGCGGCCGACGACAAGCACCGGTCGGTCCTTACCGCGGTCCGGCTCGTCCTCGTAGGCCACCCAGGTCCAGACGATCTCGCCCGGGTCGGCGCGACCGTTGAGATCGGGAGAGTAGACCAGCCGGCGTGCGCGGTGCGCGGTGGGAACACTGCTGTCGGTCACCGGGCGGCCGGAGGCGATTTCGGTAGCCGGCTCCGATGTCGCGCCGCTGAGCATCTCCAGACCGATCTTGATGCCCTGCTCGATGCCGCGCTGGATGCGCTGTTGTACCAGCGGTGCCTGCTCGAGTTGGCGGATGAACCGTGGGGCTTCGTTGAACACCAGGTTCTCCGCGAATCGCTGCACCGACTCCCATGGGGTCTTCCGCGGGGAAGCCATGCTCGCAGCATAGGCGAAACCCGTTTCGGGCACCGGCGTGCGCGCTTTCGTGGCGGCGCCGCAGCGACACCGATTCCGTGACGTGAACGTAAACAAAGCACACAGGAATCTATACGAAAACTGAAGTGCCACTTGTGTTGTCCGTAGAGTTACATCGGCGTACGGTACGGGAATAGCGATTCACAAGGGGGCTTCTTCTCAACGGGGCGGGCGCCGGCGTCAGCTAGGCGGAATATTTCAGGCGGTGAGTGGAAGTCGCCGACAAACTGCAGTCTGGGGAGGGTCTTAGCTTTTCCTCCGGGGGTACTTGAAATGGGGAAAGTCACCGCCCGGAGCGACATGTACGACATGGCGTTCGCCGGCAACTGATGCCTTGGTTGAGTCCGGTGTGTGTTCGCCCGGGCTCGTCTGCGCACCGACGGGCTATCAGGAGGTATATGGATTTGGGCACCTATCTCGCAAGGTTCCAATCGAACCAAGATTCGTGAAACTGACAGAGCCCCTACGGATTTCAGTGGCGGTGCTGGGGGGCTCCTGGGCGGACTGCCGCCAAAAAGAAGGACATTCGCGAAAGGCATTGAACATGAGCATGCGCAAATTCGTCGTCGTTGGAGGCTTCGCCGCCGGCGCCGCGTTCGTAGTGGCGCCGTTGGCATCTGCCGACACCGACCCCTTGTCGCCCATCGTCAGCAGCGAGATCGGGTCGATGAACTTCCTCTTCGGCACCGACACGTTGCTGGCGGGTGTGCCTGCCGGCGACATCAATACTCCTGCAGGCGACTTCGACACCATCAAGTCGGCAGCCATCCCGACGGTGCAGGGCGACGGCAACACCCTGTTCGACTACCTGGTCTACGGACTGAACCCGGCCATGGCGGGACTGGCCTCCGATCCGGGCGCCTATAGCGTCTTCAATGGCGCGATGGTCCCGCTCGACGACAGCATCAACTCGCTGTTGTACGCGCTGATGAACAACGGCGATGTGCTCGACTGGACCAGCGGCGATCTGTTCGGCGGCGACAGTGCGATGGACATCGCCAGCAACGCCGACACCGGCTGGGCGGAGGCCGCCAACTACCTCAGCTTCGCTTGGGGTGACTTGATGGGCTACTTCGGCATCTTCGACTCCTAATCGCAGCCCGAAGCGAAACCCCCGGAGGATCCTCTCCGGGGGTTTCGTCCTGCCGTCGACGCCGTCGGTCCGGCCGTTCACTTGGGGGTGTTCAGGCCGTCGGATGCTGTGCATGGGCGGGCGGCGACGTGATCCTGAGCACATATTGACCTGCGCAAACGCGGGGGACGTCTGGGGAATTCGGGGAAGTGCCCGAGGAAACCAAGGCGAAAGTGAACATTAACTTGTATTGATCACAGGTCCTTGTTAGATTTTATCCGGCTTACAGCAACGGTGCTGGGGGGAGCTTCCGGCGGGGGTTGGGGAAACCGGCCGCCGGGCAGCAATAGTGAAGGGCATTTGGGGGGATGGACATGCGGAAAATCGGCGTGCTCGGCAGCTTCGTCGCTGGTACGGCACTTGCGTTGGCGCCGCTGGCGGCTGCCGACACCGACTCGACCGGCTTCGACTTCAGCGCTGTGCTGGCGGGCGAGATCCAGTCGATGAACTTCCTCTTCGAGTCGCAGGCCACCATGGCCGGCGTCGGGGACAAAGTCATCGACGCCTCCGAGGCCAACCCGTTCCTGACCATCGACAAAGACGACGTGAACGCCGCCTTCGGCACGCTGCTCTACGGCGTGAACTGGGAGAATGAGATCTCCTCCGACCCGGGCGCCTACAGCCTGCTCAACGGCGCGTTGACGCAGTTCATCGACGGCAACAACGTGCTGTTGTTCGCGATCCTCAACGGCGGCGACCAGATCGACTTCGAAAACGCCGCTGACTACCTGTTCGGGACCGACGCCGCGATCGCCGCCGGTCTGGCCGGCGAAAGTGCCTGGGAAGATGCCGCGCTCTTCTTCCAGGCGGGCATGGCCGACATCGGCGGCTACTTGGCAATTGACCTGTAATTGGCGATCGGAAGCGCAAACCCCCGGAGATGGGTCTCCGGGGGTTTCGTTTTGAAGCCACCGCCTCGCTACCCTGACTAGGCAGTAGGCACCACCGCCCCCCGTTCACCAGGAGATTCCCATCAGTAGTTTCGCCGACCAGACCTTCACCGCGCCGGCGCAGATACGGAACTTCTGCATCATCGCCCACATCGACCACGGCAAATCCACCTTGGCCGACCGAATGCTGCAGCTCACCGGCGTCGTCGACGACCGATCGATGCGGGCCCAGTACCTGGACCGGATGGACATCGAGCGCGAACGCGGCATCACCATCAAGGCGCAGAACGTTCGGCTGCCCTGGACGGTCAAGGAACCGCGTAACGGTGCTGCGGCCGGCGACTACGTGCTGCATCTGATCGACACGCCCGGACACGTCGACTTCACCTACGAGGTGTCGCGTGCGCTGGAGGCCTGCGAGGGCGCCATCCTGCTGGTCGACGCCGCACAGGGCATCGAGGCGCAGACCCTGGCCAACCTGTACCTGGCGCTGGACCGTGATCTGACCATCATTCCGGTGCTCAACAAGATCGACCTGCCCGCTGCCGACCCCGAGCGCTACGCCGCCGAACTGGCCCACATCATCGGGTGCGAGCCCGAAGACGTGTTGAAGGTATCGGGCAAGACCGGCGAAGGCGTGGCCGAACTGCTCGACGAAGTGGTCAAGCAGGTGCCGGCACCCACCGGCGACGCCGACGCGCCCGCACGGGCGATGATCTTCGACTCGGTCTACGACATCTACCGCGGAGTGGTCACCTACGTCCGCGTCGTCGACGGCAAGATCACCCCGCGCGAGAAGATCGCCATGATGTCCACCGGCGCCACCCACGAGCTGCTGGAAGTCGGCATCGTCTCCCCTGAACCCAAGGCCACCAAGGGGCTTGGCGTCGGCGAGGTGGGTTACCTGATCACCGGCGTGAAGGACGTGCGCCAATCCAAGGTGGGTGACACGGTCACCTCCGCACGCAACGGCGCCACAGAGGCGCTGACCGGATACCGCGAGCCCAAGCCGATGGTCTATTCCGGGCTGTACCCGGTGGACGGCTCGGACTACCCGAACCTGCGCGAGGCGCTGGACAAGCTGCAGCTCAACGACGCCGCCCTGACCTACGAGCCGGAAACCTCGGTGGCGCTGGGCTTCGGTTTCCGGTGCGGCTTCCTGGGCTTGCTGCACATGGAGATCACCCGAGAGCGGCTGGAACGCGAGTTCAACCTCGACCTGATCTCCACCGCACCCAACGTCGTCTACCGGGTGATCAAAGAAGGCAAGGGCGGCGAGTCCGACGAGATCGTGGTGACTAACCCGTCGGACTGGCCGGAGGGCAAGATCCGCACCGTCTACGAGCCGGTCGTCAAGACCACCGTGATTGCGCCGAGTGAGTTCGTGGGCACCATCATGGAGCTCTGCCAGTCCCGCCGTGGGGAGCTCGGCGGCATGGACTACCTCTCCGAGGAGCGGGTCGAACTGCGCTACACGTTGCCGTTGGGCGAGATCATCTTCGACTTCTTCGATTCGCTGAAGTCGCGCACCCGGGGCTACGCCAGCCTGGACTACGAGGAGGCCGGCGAGCAGGAGGCCGAATTGGTCAAGGTCGACATCCTGCTGCAGGGCGAGGCGGTGGACGCGTTCAGCGCGATCGTCCACAAAGACTCGGCTTCGGCCTACGGCAACAAGATGACCACCAAGCTCAAGGAGCTGATCCCGCGCCAGCAGTTCGAAGTACCGGTACAGGCCGCGATCGGCTCGAGAATCATTGCCCGCGAAAACATCCGGGCTATCCGCAAGGACGTGTTGTCCAAGTGCTACGGCGGTGACATCACCCGTAAGCGCAAGCTGCTGGAGAAGCAGAAAGAGGGCAAGAAGCGGATGAAGACCATTGGCCGGGTCGACGTACCGCAAGAGGCCTTCGTCGCGGCACTGTCCACCGACAGCGGGGGCGGCGCCGGAGACAAGGCCAAGAAGTAGTGACCGCCCGGGCAGGCGCAATCGCGGCGGGCGCGGTGGCCGTCGTGCTGCTGGCCAGCGGGTGCACCACGGTGGTCGCCGGGACCGTCCGGCCCGCAGCGGGATTGGCGCCCACCCCGGTGAGTGGGATGGCGGTCCGGCAGGTGTTGCTCGACGATTCCGAGCTGTCGAAGCTGACCGGCCAGCCCTTCCGCAGCGATCCCTCCCTGCCGCCGCGGTTCGGCGGTCTCGATGAACTGCCGGACGCGTGGGAGTCCGCGGCGCCGGAAGACTGCGTCGGCGCAGCGGTGGGCGGTCAGCGCAGCGTGTACAGCTCTGCCCGGGTACGCGACGTCGCCCATGAGTTCTGGGACAGCTCGAGCGACGGCGACTCGCCGCTGACCGGGGTGGGCGAGGCGGTGATCGCACTGGACAATGCCGCAGACGCCGGCGAGCTCTTCGAGAAGTTCGTCCAGCAGTGGGGCAGCTGCGACGGCGTGGTGGTGACCCGCGACAGTGGAGCCGACAGCGAGGCCAGCGGCGAGATCACCGAGGTCTCCAACCAGGATGCGGTGCTGGTGGCCACCGTGCGCACCACCGTGGACGGCGAAGCGGGACTGCGGGTCTCGCGGGCGCTCGCCGCGCGGGTGAACTGTGTCGTCGACGTCGACGTGTTCTGGTTCGTCGAGGAGGACGACCACTCCGGTGCTCCGCCGGCCGGCGACACCACAGCCGCCGACCTGGCTCGGGCGATGCTGGACAAGGTCCGCAACCTCAGCGGCTGACCGCCCGGGCCGAGCGCTACATCGGCGCGTTCGCGGGCTGGAAGCCTCCGGTGGAGTCGGCCTCCTCCTCGGCGCGGATCACGTGGACGACCGCGTTGATCAGCGCCAGGTGCGTGAAGGCCTGCGGGAAGTTGCCCAGGTGCCGGCCGGTGCGGGGCTCGATCTCCTCGGCGTAGAGGTGCAGCGGGCTGGCGAATGACAGCAGCCGTTCACACAGATGCTTGGCCCGGCTGACCTCGCCGATCTCCACCAGTGCCGAGACCAGCCAGAACGAGCAGATGGTGAAGGTGCCTTCGGCGCCGGACAATCCGTCGTCGGTCTCCTCGGTGCGATAGCGCAGCACCAGGCCGTCTTCGGTGAGCTCTTCGGCGATCGCCATCACGGTGGCGCGCACCCGCGGGTCGTCGGCCGGCAGGAACCGGGTGAGCACCACCAGCAGCAACGATGCGTCCAGCGCCGGGTTGCCGTAGGTCTGGGTCAGCACGCCGCGGGAATCGACCCCGTTGGCCAGCACATCCGCCTTGATCTCCTCGGCGATCGCGCGCCACTGCTTGGCGTAGGAGACCGCGCCCTGTAGCTCGGCCAGCTTCGACCCGCGGTCGAGCGCCACCCAGCACATCACCTTCGATGAGGTGAAGTGCTGCGGTTCGCCGCGCACTTCCCAGATGCCTCGGTCGGGTTCGCGCCAGTGTTTGATCGCCTCCTCCACCTGGCGTTTCAGTACCGGCCACAGGGTTTCCGGGATCTGCTCGCGGGACTTGGCGTGCAGGTAGACCGAGTCGAGCATGGTGCCCCAGATGTCGTGCTGCTGCTGGTTGTAGGCACCATTGCCGATCCGCACCGGACGGGCGTTGTCGTAACCGGACAGGTGGTCCAGCTCTTGCTCGACCAGTTCGTGCTCCCCGCCGACGCCGTACATCACCTGCAACGGGTGTTGCTGCCCGTTGTTGACGCCGGACACGTCGGCGATGAACGAGAAGAAGTCGTCGGCCTCGCGGTCCAGCCCCAGCGTGTACAGGCCCCACAAGGTGAACGCCGAGTCACGTACCCAGCTGTACCGGTAATCCCAATTCCGTTCGCCCTGAGGTGTTTCCGGCAGCGACGTGGTGGGCGCGGCCAGCAGGGCTCCAGTGGGTGAATAGGTCAGGCCCTTCAGCGTCAGCGCGCTGCGCTGCAGATAGGAGCGCCACGGATGGTCGGGGAAGTTTCCGATGTTGATCCATTGCCGCCAGCACTCGGTGGTGTTCCACATCTTGTCGGCGGCTTCGGCATAGCTTTGCGGCGCAGGGTGTTTCGACCAGCTCAAGGCCACGAAGACGTCGTCGCCCTCGGTCAGTCGGGTGCGGGCCCGGGCCTCGCGGCCCTCCAGTCCCAACCGCAGGTTCGTGGTCAATCGCAGCGTCGGGTGGGCGTCCGGGTTCTGCCGGGCCCGCGCGATCGCCTCGCCATAGGCGTTGGCCGAGTATTCCCAGGTGGCGCTGGTGCGGTGATAGTCGAAGGCCGGCTCGCAGCTCATGGTCAGCTCGACGGTGCCACTGACGCAACGCACCGTGCGCAGCAGGATGTGTTCGGCGTCCCAGTCGGTGGGTGTGCGCCGGTGGGTCTGGGACCGTGCTTCGATGTCGTGCCACTTACCCATCACCAGCGCGTCCCGCACGATCAGCCAGCCGGTGTGGGTCTGCCAGGTGGTTTCCATGATCGGACTGCCGGGCAGGTAGCGCCGTGCCGCGGGCACCGAGACCCCGTACGGCCCGAGCCGAAAGTGCCCGGCGCTGCGGTCCAGGATGGCGCCGAAGACGCTGGGGGAATCGGGGCGTGGCAGGCACATCCACTCCACCGAGCCTGCCGCCGAGATCAGGCAGGTGTTCTCGCAGTCCGACAGGAATGCGTAGTCGGCGATCGGCGGAAACGGGTTGCGGACCTGACTCGGTGTCGCCGCATAGGGCACCGGGGCGGTCGCTGACAGAGGAGGCGTCGGAGCGGCGGTGTTGGAGCCACCGGCGGGGGTGATGATCTCCGGGGCGGTCTTGGCGGGTGCATCGCCCGGCGGGGTGTGCAGATCCATTCCGCCATCATCTCTGGCCTCATGCCGTGCGTCTACCCGGATCGGCCGATCGTGGCTTCGGCTGCGGCCCGGCAAGACGACAGCGGCGACCCCATTCGCCCGGCTGCGCCGCATTTGCGATCGCCGCGCTGGGGCGATGGCGGCGACCCCATTCGCCCGGCTGCGCCGCATTTGCGATCGCCGCTACAGTAGGCAGGGTGGTGGGCTTCCTGAGCTGGTGGGACGGTGTTGAGCTGTGGCTGTCCGGCCTCGGCTTCGTGGTGCAGACCGCGGTGGTGATGCCCGTGGTGTTGTTGCTGGCCTACGGTCTGGCCTCGGTGCTGGACGCGGCATTGGGGGAGGGAATCCGGGTGCAGGAGCGTGTCCGGCACGGTCGCGACGGTGGGGCCCGCTGATGCCGCGTTCGCAGGTCACGTTGGTGCTGGTCGGCCTGATTGTGCTGGTGATCGTCAGTTGGCTGCTGACGCGCTGAGCCCTTCAGACGCGCTGAACCGGGCCGGGCGCTGCCCGCATCGCCCTCTGTTATGCTTCCCCGCATGTTCGCAGCGACCGGTGACCGGCGGCGCCAGTTTTTGGCGTTCCCGAAACTCGCCGTGATCACTTCCGCTGTGGCCGACCTGCACTGTTGTCGCTGATACCGCACCCGTCGGCGTACCGGTGTCGTCTTTGTTGACGCACGTTCTTTAGAAATCGAACGCCTTTCGCGATCCGACGGACAAGCATTCTTGCCGACGTCTATACGGATTCGCCCGGAAAGGTCATCAATGCCCAACACCATCGCGCGCAGCATCGCGCTGGCACTGGCCGCCGCCATGGCAGTCACCACGCTCGCAGGATGCGGCGGCGGACCCAGCGATGTCGTTGGAGGCGGTGAGCGCTCCGACGCGCACACCACCCTGACGTTGGTGGCCTACGCGGTTCCCGAACCCGGTTGGAGCAAGGTGATCCCGGCCTTCTACAACACCGAGGAGGGCGCCGATGTCCAGATCGTCACTTCCTATGGCGCATCGGGTGATCAGTCTCGCGGGGTCGCCAGCGGCAAACCCGCCGACATCGTGAACTTTTCGGTAGAACCCGACGTCACTCGCCTGGTGAAGGCGGGCAAGGTCGCGGAGGACTGGAACGCCGATGTCACCAGGGGTATCCCGTTCGGCTCGGTGGTGACCTTGGTGGTCCGGCAGGGCAATCCCAAGCACATCAGCGGCTGGGACGACCTGTTGCGGCCCGGGGTCGAGGTGATCAGCCCCAGCCCGCTGAGCTCCGGCTCGGCCAAGTGGAATCTGCTGGCCCCGTACGCCGTCAAGAGTGAGGGTGGCAAGAATCCGCAGGCCGGCCTGGACTTCATCGAGAAGCTCGTCAGTGACCATTTCGAGCTGCGCCCGGGCTCCGGTCGCGAGGCCACCGATGTGTTCCTGCAGGGCAGTGGCGACGTGCTGATCAGCTACGAGAACGAGGCGATCGCAGTCGAGCGCAAGGGCAAGCCGGTGGAGCACGTCAACCCGTCGCAGACCTTCAAGATCGAAAACCCGTTGGCGGTGGTGACCTCCAGTCGGCACCTTGACACCGTCACCGCGTTCAAGAACTTCCAGTACACGGCGGCGGCGCAACGCCTCTGGGCCGAAGCCGGCTTCCGCCCGGCCGACCCGAGCATCGCCGACGAATTCCGCCACGCGTTCCCGGATCCCGACAAGCTGTGGACGATCGCCGACCTCGGCGGGTGGGACGTCGTCGACAACTCCCTCTTCGACAAGTCGAACGGCGCCATCACCAAGATCTACACCCGGGTCACCGGATGAGCGCGACAGTGGTCACCGAGGCGACTCGGCCCGGCGAGGGCGGCACTCATTCGAGATTCCGCCGGGAAGGGGTGTCGCTGCGCGTCGGTGCTGCCACGGTGTGGCTGTCGCTGATTGTGCTGGCGCCGCTGGCCGCGATCGCCTGGCAGGCCGGCGGCGGCGGATGGCGTGCGTTCCAGTTGGCGGTCAGCTCGCACGCTGCATTGCAGTCGTTTCGGGTGACACTGACGATCGCGGCCGGCGTCACCGTGCTCAACCTGATTTTCGGCCTGTTGATCGCGTGGGTACTGGTGCGCGACGACTTCATCGGCAAGCGCTTTATCGATGTGATCATCGACCTGCCGTTCGCGCTGCCCACCATCGTCGCGAGCCTGGTGATGCTGGCGCTCTACGGTCCCGCCAGCCCGGTGCACGTGCATCTGCAGCACACCGCCTGGGGCGTCGGCTTGGCGCTGGCATTCGTCACGCTGCCCTTCGTGGTGCGGTCCGTGCAGCCCGTGCTGCTGGAGATCGACCGGGAAGTCGAGGAAGCTGCCGCGTCGCTGGGCGCCTCCGGGCTGACCATCTTCCGCGTGGTGGTGCTGCCGGCCCTGACCCCGGCGCTGCTGACGGGGGCGGGGCTGGCGTTCTCCCGGGCGATCGGCGAGTTCGGTTCGGTGGTGTTGATCGGTGGCGCGGTGCCCGGTAAGACCGAGGTGTCCTCGCAGTGGATCCGCACGCTGATCGAGAACGACGATCGCACTGGCGCGGCGGCGATCTCGTTGGTGCTGCTCGCGATTTCGTTCCTGGTGCTGCTCGCGTTGCGGGTGCTGGGATCGCGAGTGAGCAAGCGGCAGGAGAGGTCCTGACATGACGTCGTCACGCAAAATCCGCTATCTGTTCCGTTTCCTGGCGGTGGCCTACATCGGGCTGCTGCTGATCGTCCCGGTGTCGCTGATCCTGTGGCGCAGCTTCGAGCCCGGCTTGGGACAGTTCTACGACTACATCTCCACGCCGGCGGCCATCTCGGCGCTGCAACTGTCGGTGCTGGTGGTGGCGATCGTGGTGCCGCTGAACGTCATCTTCGGTATTCCGACAGCATTGGTATTGGCGCGCAACAAGTTCCGAGGCAAGGGCGTGCTCCAGGCGGTCATTGACCTGCCGTTCGCGGTCTCGCCGGTGATTGTCGGTGTGGCGCTGGTCGTGCTGTGGGGATCTGCGGGATTGCTGGGCTTCGTCGAGAACGACTGGGGCTTCAAGATCATCTTCGGTCTTCCCGGCATCGTGCTGGCCAGCATCTTCGTCACGCTGCCGTTCGTGATCCGGGAAGTAGAACCGGTGCTGCATGAACTGGGCACCGATATGGAGGAAGCGTCGGCCACGCTGGGTTCGAGCTGGTGGCAGACGTTCTGGCGGATCACGCTGCCCTCGATCCGTTGGGGCCTGACGTACGGGATCGTGCTGACGGTGGCGCGCACCCTCGGCGAGTACGGCGCGGTGCTGATCGTGTCGTCGAACCTGCCCGGAAAGTCCCAGACCCTGACATTGCTGGTGTCCGACCGTTACAACCGCGGCGCCGAGTACGGCGCCTACGCCTTGTCCACGCTGCTGATGACAGTGTCGGTATTGGTCTTGATCGTTCAGGTGGTGCTCCACGTGCGGGCCGGAAAGGGAGACAAATGAGCAACGCAATTACGGTGCGCGGGGCGAACAAGCGCTACGGCGACTTCGTCGCCTTGGACAACGTCGACTTCGCGGTCCCGTCCGGTTCACTGACGGCGCTGCTCGGCCCCAGCGGCTCGGGCAAGTCGACTCTGTTGCGGGCCATCGCGGGTCTGGATCACCCGGACAGCGGAACAGTCACCATCAACGGAGTCGACGTCACCGGTGTACCGCCGCAGCGGCGCGGGATCGGATTCGTCTTCCAGCACTACGCGGCGTTCAAGCACATGACGGTGCGCGACAACGTGGCGTTCGGGCTCAAGATCCGCAAGCGGCCCAAGTCTGAGATCAAAGAAAAGGTAGACAACCTGCTGGAAGTGGTGGGGCTCAGCGGTTTTCAGACCCGCTATCCCAACCAGCTGTCCGGCGGTCAGCGTCAGCGGATGGCCCTGGCACGGGCCCTGGCGGTGGACCCGCAGGTGCTGCTGCTCGACGAGCCGTTCGGGGCACTGGATGCCAAGGTTCGCGAAGACCTGCGGGCCTGGCTGCGTCGGCTGCACGACGAGGTGCACGTCACCACGGTGCTGGTCACACACGATCAGGCCGAGGCGCTGGACGTCGCGGACCGGATCGCCGTGCTGAATCAGGGGCGTATCGAACAGCTCGGTACCCCGACCGAGGTTTACGACGCTCCGGCGAACGCGTTCGTCATGTCGTTCTTGGGCGCGGTGTCCTCGCTCAACGGAGCGTTGGTCCGTCCGCACGACATCCGGGTCGGTCGCACCCCCGACATGGCGGTGTCCGCGGCGGCGGTCGACGGCACCAACGGGGTTGGGGTGCTGCGCGCCGTCGTCGACCGGGTGGTGGCTCTGGGCTTCGAGGTGCGGGTCGAGCTCACCAACGCCGCCACGCAGGTGCCGTTTACCGCGCAGATCACCCGCGGGGACGCCGAAGCGCTCGCGCTGGCCGAGGGGGATACCGTCTATGTGCGGGCCACCCGGGTGCCGCCGTTGACCGATGTGGCGGCAGACGCACCGGTGTCGGCCTAACAGCTCGGTAGGCCTTCCCCGTGCCGGACCGCGCGGGGAAAGCCTTAGTAGACGTCCCGCAGATAGCGGTGAGTCTTGATGAGCTGGTTGACATACGCGTGCGCCGCGGCGGTTTCCATGTTGCCGGCGCTGGCCACGATGGCATGCAGTGCGGCGTCGACGTCCTTGGCCATGCGTTCGGCATCGCCGCACACGTAGAGCAGCGCGCCCTCTTCCAGCCAGCTGAAGAGCTCGGTCGAGTTCTCCCACATGCGTTGCTGGACATACCGGTTCGGTGCGTCGGCGGCGCCGTCACGGGAGAATGCAAGGTCGAGCCTGGACAGCACTCCTGACCGGAGATGGTCCTCGAACTCGGCTTGGTAGAGGTAGTCGCCGGCCCGGCGCCGATTCCCGAAGAAAAGCCACGAACGTCCCTGCGCCCCGACGGCGCGGCGTTCTTGCAGGAACGCGCGAAACGGCGCCACTCCGGTCCCAGGTCCGATCATGATGACGGGGACATCGTGCCCGGGCAGTCGGAACGAATGGGTGGGCCGCAGATGTACTCGCACCGTTTCGGCGCGATCGGCCAGAAACGTGGTGGCCACGCCGCCATAGTGGCGGTCCGCGAGGGCATAACGGACGGTGGCGACGGTCAGGTGCACGTGGTCGGGGCTGACCAGCGGGCTAGACGCGATCGAGTAGTCGCGGTACTGAAGCGGGCGCAAGGTGTCGATCACCTCGTCCGCAGTCAGCGAGCCCAGTCTGATCAGGTCGAGGACGTCCCTGCCGTAGAGCCAAGAGTCCTGTGCCGCAGCAGCGTTCCCGCTGAGGGCGGCCGCGGCGTGTGCATCGCTGGTGCGCGATGCCGTCAGCTCCCGCAGTGCCCGCGACGGCGTCCGTATCTCGAGGTGGTGTGTGAGCAGCGTTCCGAGCGGCTCGTCGTGGCCGGGCACCGCGTGTTCGGGCCCCAAGCCGAACTCGGCCAGGATGGCGTCGGCCAGGGCGGTATCGTTCACCGGGTGCACGGCCAGGGAATCGCCTGCGGCATAAGCGATGCCGGAGCCGGTGAGGTCCAGCTCGAAGTGGCGGACCTCCTTGTCGGATCCGGGCGCCGTGAGCAGTCGGTTGACCACGACGCGGGCTTCGAAGGGGTGATCCCGGTCGGGGTTGGCCGGTGCGGCCTCATCGGGTGGCTGTGCTGCGCGGCTGGACACCACGCCACCGGCGGCGGGCGTGGTGTGCTCTGCTGCCAGGAGCTTGACGACGTCCGTCGTCCACGCCGCGGCCGGCTTGGCGTAGGAGCCGTCGATCTCGACGCGTTCGGCCAACCGGGTGGCGCCCAACTGTTCCAGGCGTGCATCGAGCAGTCGGCCGGCGTTGCAGAACAGGTCGTAGCCGGTGTCGCCGAGGGCGAGCACCGCGAAGCTCAGGTGTTCCAGACGGTCGGCGGCCTGCGCGCTCAATGCCTCCCAGAACAGCGTGGCGTTGTCGGGAAACTCGCCGTCGCCCCAGGTCGAGGTGACGACGATGAGGTGGGTGGCCGACTGCAGGTCGGCGATGTCCACTTGGTTCAGTTCGACGGCCTCCGCGCTGAGACCGGTGGTCTCTTCGAAGGCCTCGGCGAACGACATGGCGGCGTCTTCGGCGTTGCCCATGTCGCTGCCGTAGCCGACGAGCATCGAGAAGTCGGGGCGGGAGCTCACAGTTGTCGCCCGCCCGAACTCGACGCAGTGCTGGTGGGGACCCGACGGGGAGCTGTCCTCGGTTGCAGTGCTGACATGGCGGGCCCCCGTACTGGCAGGCCGAAGCCGACCATCGCGTCCAGCATGGCCTGGCTACGCCGGAAGCTGATGGCCTCGTCCTGCTCGGTGTGGCGTGGCAGCTGGGCGGCCGCCACCACCACAGTCGAACCCAGGAGCTGCCACATCGATGAGATCGAGATCGCGCCCTCGCATACCGAGTGGAGCCAGACGAACAGCGGCGCCAGGGTCCGGTGGCAGCGGTGTGCCGCCCAGGTGGTCAGGGCCGACTCGCTCGGCAGCACCACCACCGCGTCGGCCTGGCAGCGCTCGCCCTTCTGCTGGAGCCAGGGATCGTCGGGCAGCACCCGCACGGTCGGATCGACAACGGCCACCCAGTCGATGTCGTTGTCCCGGTCGAAGTGCACCCACAGGTTCTCCAGGCCCGCGTCCCACGCGCGTCCCTCGAGAAGCACCAGCGGAAGGAGCCGACCCAGCACTTCGTGGATCAAGCGCGCAGCCAACACGTTCCCGGCCGCGCGGCGGTCGGTCAGGGCAGCGGTCTCGTCGAAGCGGACCCGCAGGCGGTCGATGGTGAAAACCGAATCCAATGGGAACCATCGGCGCTTGTTGACATCGGCGAGAACCGCGACACCGTAGGTTCGCGGGCAATGCGGATGGATCTGGCGAAGCCTGGTACATGATTCGTGCAGCGCGAACCGCCGACGAATTACCATTCTCGCGATAAGGGGATCCTCGCCCGTGGACGTCACCCAAGCTCCTTAAGTAGGTTAGGCTAACCATACTAAGGGTGAGGGGTGGTGATGAGTGCTGTGACGGGTTTCACTGCGGAACGGTTGTTGATAGACCGTCGTGCGTCAGGCAGCAGCCTGGGCGGTCAGGACGTCTTCGACGCGGTCCAGCACGGTCGCTGCCACCAGGCGATGCGCGCCGAGTGGCTCGGCCATCGGGATACCAGCCTGCGCGGCGTAGGTGGCCAGCCGGTCGGTGATCCTGCCGTGGGCCAGGAACCACGGGGCGATCATCAGCTTCGTCGCGCCGCGGGCTCGCAAGCGTTCCACCGCTTCGGGCACCGATGGCTGGGGACCGTCCGTGGCGAAGGCGACTTCTACTCCGGCCCAACGTGTTCCGCGAGACAGCGGGGCTGCGATCGTCGCGGTCTGAGCGTTGGCCGCCGCGTGCGAGGAGCCCACCGCGACCACCACCACGCCCAGTTCCGGGTCGAATCGCGAGGCGCCGGCGCTCGTCAGGCGTTCACCGAGAACCTGCACCAGACGGCTGTCCTCACCCAGCGTCGGAGCCACTCGTACGCCGACGCCGGAGTCCGCGATCATCGCCGGAATATCGACGCGGGCGTGGTACGCGCTGGCCAACAGCAGCGGGACGACGACGGTGTCGTCGCCACTACCAGCCGTCTCGCGCAACACATCGCGCAGGTTCGGGGTGCTGTTTTCGCAGAACGCCACCCGCACGGCGTATTCGGGCGCCACCCGGCGCAGATGCCCGGCGATCGCACGCGTGTTGGCGGCCGAGCGCGGATCCCGGCTGCCGTGTGCGGTCAGCACCAGCGTGGTGGTCACGAGGCGTGAAGCCCGCATTCGGTCTTGGTCAGGCCCGCCCAGCGTCCGCTACGCGGATCGGCACCCTCCGCCGGCTTGATGGTGCACGGCGCGCAGCCGATCGACGGGTAGCCCTCGTCGATCAGCGGGTTGACCAGCACGTTGTTGGCGACGATGTAGGCGTCGAACTCCTCGTCGGACCATGCGGCGATGGGGTTTATCTTCACCAGACCGAACTGCTCGTCGAAGCTGACCAGCGGCGCATTGGCACGCGTCGGCGCTTCCACCCGGCGCAACCCGGTGACCCACGCCGAGTAGTCGCGCAGCGTGCGGGACAGTGGCTCGACCTTTCGCAGCCGGCAGCACAGCGCCGGATTGGACCCGAACAGGTCCTTGCCGTGGGCCGCGTCCTGCTCGGCCACGGTCTGCTGCGGGGTGACGTTGACCAACGCGATGTCGTACATCGCCTCCACCGCGTCGCGGGTGCCGACGGTCTCGGCGAAGTGGTAGCCAGTGTCGAGGAACAGCACCGGAACTCCCGCGCGGACCTTGGCCGCCAGATCCACCAGCACCGCGTCGGCCATGTTGGAGGCCACCACGTAGTTGCACGAGGAGGCGGGTCCTCCTGAAGCGTCGAGCCCGTTCACCCCGCCGAAGTTCGCATCCGTCCACTCCAGCAGCTCGGTGGCGCTGGCGCCGTCGAGCTCGGCCGCGCCCTTGGCGGCCAGCTCACGCAACTCCGCTTCGCTGTGGGGTCTCATCGCAGATCGTCTTCTTCGGCACGCACCGCCCACTGGGCGAAACGCTCACCGGCGCTGCGCTGCTTGATGAAGTTGCGCACCACTCGTTCGATGTAGTCGCCGAGTTCGTCGCTGTAGACCTTGTGCTGGCGCAGCTTGCGGCCGAACCCACTGTCGGCGCCCAGGCTGCCGCCGAGGTGCACCTGGAAGCCGGGCACCGAATTGCCGTTGCCGTCGTCGATCATCTGGCCCTTGAACCCGATGTCGGCCACCTGGATCCGGGCACACGAGTTCGGGCACCCATTGATGTTGACCGTGACCGGGACATCCAGGACGGCGTTGAGGTCATCGAGGCGCTGCTCGAGTTCGGGGACCAGGCTCTGGGCCCGCACGCGGGTCTCGACGAACGACAGCTTGCAGAACTCAAGTCCGGTGCAGGCCATCAGGTTGCGCCGCCACGGCGACGGGTTGGACGGCAGGCCCAGCGCATCCAGTTCGGCCACCAGGGCGTCGACCTTGTCGTCGGGAACGTCGAGGATGACCAGCTTCTGGTACGGCGTGAACCGGGCCCGGTCCGAACCGACCTGCTCCATCAGTTCGGCGACCTTGAGCAGCGTCGCGCCGTTCACCCGGCCGGAGATCGGGGCCACCCCGATCGCGTTGCGGCCGTTGCGGGTCTTCTGCACCCCGACGTGGTCGACGGTCGCGGTGTGCTGCTCCGGTGCCGGCCCGTCGATCAGCGGGCGCTTGAGGTACTCGGTTTCGAGAACTTCACGGAACTTTTCGACGCCCCAGTCCTTGACCAGGAACTTCAGCCGGGCCTTGGAACGCAGCCGGCGGTAGCCGTAGTCGCGGAACAGGCTCGTGACGGCCTCCCAGACGTCGGGCACCTCGTCCAAGGGCACCCACGCGCCGAGACGCTGGGCCAGCATCGGGTTGGTGGACAGGCCGCCGCCGACCCACAGGTCCAGGCCAGGGCCGTGCTCGGGGTGGTTGACGCCGATGAAAGAGATGTCATTGATCTCGTGGGCGACGTCCGGCAGGCCCGAGACCGCGGTCTTGAACTTGCGGGGCAGGTTGGCGAATTCCGGGTTGCCGATGTACCGGCGGACGATCTCGTCGAGGGCGGGGGACGGGTCGAGGACCTCGTCGAGCGATTCCCCGGCCAGCGGGGATCCGAGCAGGCCGCGCGGGCAGTCACCGCAGGCCTCGATGGTCTGCAGCCCGACCGCATCCAGTCGGTCCCAGATCTCGGGGACCTTCTCGATCTCGATCCAGTGGTATTGCAGGTTGTTGCGGTCGGAGATGTCGGCGGTGCCGCGGGCGTAGTCGACCGAGATCTCACCAAGGGTCCGCATCGCGGCGGCAGACAGTGCTTTGCCGTCGCAGCGCACCCGCATCATGAAGTACTTGGCCTCCAGCAGGTCGGCGTTCTCGTCGCCGGTGAAGGTGCCGTCGTAGCCCTGCTCGCGCTGGGTGTAGAGGCCCATCCAGCGGAAGCGCCCGCGCAGGTCGTCCTTGGTGATGGAGTCGAACCCCTGCTTGGAGTACACATCGACGATCCGGGCCTGCACGTTCAGCGCCGGGTCTTCCTGCTTGAACTGCTCGTTGGGGTTGACCGGTTCGGTCTCGCCGAGCGCCCACTGGGCCTCGCTGCGCTTGGCCCTGCTCGGGGGAGCAGTCGGAGTGGCGGTCATGGATTCTCCTTCAAAGAGGAGCCGGCGGGATTGAGCGCGGTGCACCGGCAACTGTCTCCGGCGGCGCAGATCCGGCGGCCAGCTGGAAAATACAGGTGGGCGGTTCTACGACATCAAGGCAGACAGCGACAGCTGCAAACACGCTTGAAATCGATATGCCGCCGAGCCACCAAGGCAACCCCGGACGAGGTGCAGTAGGCGGCGGTCACAACGGCGATTATGCCATGGATGCCGAAAATCTTCCTTACCGGCGCAAAGTTGTGATCAGCGTGAGCAAAACTCATCTGGGGCTCGACGCTGCGGCGGTCGGGCCGGGGGAGCGGATCGGAACGGTTCGGGGCTATGCGCCCCGGAACCGGGCCACCGCAGACGGACAGCCGATCGGAAGGCGGGTGGGACAGGTGAGTGTCGACTTCGGATGGGAACCGGTGTGGGAACCACTGCCGGTGGCCGAGCCGCCACCGCGCACGAGCGGCCGTGCCCAACTGCGGCGCTGGCTGGCAGTGGCGACGTTGACGGCCACGGTCGGTTGCGGCGGATGGCTGGCGGTCCAGCATTACCAAACCCACCTCGCCGGTGAGCAGGCTCTGGAGGCTGCCGAGGCATATGTGTTGCGGCTGAGCAACATCGACGCCGACAACATCGATCGTAATTTCGCCGACATCACCGACGGATCGACCGGCGAGTTCCGGACCATGCACACCCGTTCCAGCGTGAGGCTCCGTCAGCAACTGATCGACAGCAAGGCGACCGCGCGCGGGAACGTCGCCGAGGCGGTACTGAAGTCCGCCGACCGGAATCACGCCGTGGTGGTGCTTTTGGTCGACCAGGCGGTGCGTAACGCCGACAACCCCGAACCCGTGCTTGATCACAGCCGGATCCGAATGACCATGGACAAGGTCGACGGTCGCTGGCTGGCCAGCAAGGTGGAGTTGGTATGAGGAAGTTCACAGCGCTGACGGCGGGTGTGCTGCTGGTCGGTGCCGCCGAATTGTCCGGCTCGGCCAGCGCCGACCCGATCGACTGGGAAGCGATCGCCCGCTGCGAATCCGGTGGGAACTGGGCAGCCGATACCGGCGACGGTGGCTACGGCGGGTTGCAGATCAGCGTGGCGGATTGGGGCGATAACGGCGGGGTGGGACTGCCCTCGCAGGCCTCGGCGCAACAGCAGATCGCCGTCGCCAAGCGCATCATGGCCAACCGGGGCCCTGGGGCATGGCCGGGATGCGTGTCGCGTGGCAACGCTGCCGGGGCTGCGCCGGTCGGGTCTCTGACCCACTACGTGTCCACGCTGGACGCGGACACGTCGGCGACCGGCGGGCCATCCGACTGAGGCGTTGACGCCACGGCGCCACCCGCGTCGCCGTGGGATGATCGGGCCCCATGACATCCACCCCGACTGCCGTAGCGCTGCCCGACGTGGCGCCGGACCGGCGCGGCCACGACGGCCCGTTCGGCGTGTATGTGCACGTGCCGTTCTGTTTCACCCGGTGCGGCTACTGCGACTTCAACACCTACACCCCGGCGGAGCTCGGCGGCGCCAACCCCGACGCCTGGGTGGCTGCGTTGGGGAAGGAACTGGAACTGGCGGCCGCCCGGCTGGGCGGCCAGCCGGCCGACACGGTTTTCGTCGGGGGCGGCACACCGTCGCTGCTGGGCGGGGCGCGGCTGGCGCGCGTGCTCGACCATGTTCGTGAGCACTTCAGACTGGCCGACGACGCCGAGGTCACCACCGAGGCGAACCCGGAGTCGACGTCGCCGGAATTCTTTGAATCGATCCGTGCCGCGGGGTACACCCGGGTCTCGCTGGGCATGCAGTCGGTGTCGCCGCGCGTGTTGGCCACCCTGGACCGGATCCATTCGCCGGGCCGGCCCGTGGCGGCCGCCCGCGAGGCGCGGGCCGCGGGCTTCGAGCACCTCAATATCGACCTGATCTACGGCACCCCCGGCGAGACCGATGACGATCTGCTGCGGTCGGTGGACGCCGCGCTGGAGGCGGGAGTGGATCACGTCTCGGCCTACAGCCTGATCGTGGAGGACGGCACCGCACTGGCCCGTCGGGTCCGGCGCGGGGAACTGCCCGCTCCCGAGGGTGATGTGGCGGCACACCGCTACGAGCTGGTCGACGGCCGGCTGCGAGCGGCCGGGATGGACTGGTACGAGGTGTCCAACTGGAGCCGGCCCGGCGCAGCCTGTCGGCACAACCTGGGCTACTGGGCCGGCGGCCGATGGTGGGGCGCCGGACCGGGCGCGCACAGCTACGACGGCGCCCTGCGCTGGTGGAACGTCAAGCACCCGAACACTTACGCGCAACTGTTGGGGGACAACGCCCTGCCGGTGGCCGGCTTCGAAGAACTCTCCGTCGCCGACCGGCACACCGAGGACGTGATGTTGCGACTGCGGATGCGCGACGGGCTGGCGCTGGCGGTTCTGGATGCCCAGGAGCGCGAGCGCGCCGCGACCGCGATAGGCGACGGACTGCTCTACATCAACGGTGAGCGACTGGTGCTGACCGATCGCGGCCGACTGTTGGCCGACGCGGTGGTGCGTTCGCTGCTGGGCTAGCGGCGATCACGAGCGCGGCGGGTCGCCGCCAATTGGTTCAGCGGCGAGTTAGCCGCTGAACCAGCCGCGGCCGCCGTCCCAGCTGCCGCAGATGCCGTTGAAGCAGCCGTGGCCGAAACCACCCTGGCCGGGGACAAAGCCGCCACAGCCCTGCCAACCGGCGTCATGGCCACAGCCGCCGCCTCCGCCGTTGCCGTCCGGGCCACCGGAACCGTGCGGTTGGGCCACCGCGGTCTGGCCGGGCGTGCCCGCCGAGCCGGTCATCAGCATCACGCCTGTCGGGGCTGCGGCGATTGCCGCGGCGGCTGTCGCTACGAACATCGATCCCACGAGTTTGCGAATACTTAGCATGACTCCATAGTCCGCACGGATGTCGGCGTTGCCAACCTTTGTGTGAGGACTGATACCGAATCGTGAACGCCTGTTACGCGTCACTGCAATCTCGTCGCAGCGGCCGGCGCCACTCATCCGCTGGCCGGTCCGGCGACTTATAGGGAAACCGCAGATACGGTTTAGGCGGTACTCCGACTGGTCGGTGATATGCACCGGAAATGCGTTGCCAACGTATTCACAGCAATCTTGCTTGGCGTTGCCAGGTCCGTCTCGTTAGGCGTGGAGTGGCGGCTGTAGGAGGATTAATTGCAATGGTAAATAGTGGTTTTGCTATTGCTGCGACGCGCAGCGCCGGTCCGGTTGGCATCGAGTCCGGAGCGCGGGCAGCAATATCGTAATCCGTTACTTGTAGGACATCGTATATGCGGATACGCTCCCGGTTATAGCTCCGCAAACGAGGCCCAATACATGGCGTAGCCGGGGGCAGATGGAGGACCGACGGGATGGCAGTTCAGCGGGCGCGCGGCGCCGCGGACCGGGCGCACGGAGCCGGCGGGCGAGTGCTGGAGATTCTCGGTCGACAGGAGTGGATGGACCGGCCCAGCTACCGGCTGGAGAACGTATTGAGCTTCGCGTTCAATGCCTTCGGCGGGGCCCGGACCCGGGTGACCAACTTCTTGAACGGCGTGTGGCTGGGTCACCCGGTACATCCGCCGTTGGCATCGCTGACCACCGGTGCCATTGGAACAACCGTCGCCCTGGATGCGCTGAGTCTGCTCCCGGGCAAGTCCGCGACAGAAGTGCTTGACGCGTCGCGATTCGCCCGGCGCGCCCTGGGGCTGGGGATTGCGGCCAACTTCGCATCCGCGGCCACCGGGGTGACCGACTGGCAGCACACCCACGACAAGGACCGGCGTATCGGGCTGGTGCACGGCGTGCTGAATCTCGTCGCCACGGGCCTGTACATCCAGTCCTGGCGGGACCGGCGCCGCGGCCGGCAGCTGCGCGGCATCGTGACCAGCGCGGTCGGCTATGGCATTACCTCCGCCAGCGGATTCCTGGGCGGTGCGCTGGTGTTCGGCTCCGGAATCGGCATCGATCAGTCCGGTGATCGGCTGCGCATCGACGACTGGACGCCGGTGCTTCCGGAGGCGGAGCTCCCGGCCGGCAAGAAGCCCAAGCGCATCGACATCGACGGCGTCGCGGTGGTGCTGTGCCGCAACGGCGACAGCGTCTCGGCCTTCGCCGGATTGTGCCCGCACCTGGCCGCGCCGATGGAAGACGGCTGGGTGGACCGCGGCCGGATCGTGTGCCCGTGGCACGGCTCGCAGTTCGACGTGGAAACCGGTGCGGTGCTGCGCGGACCGTCTGCCGCGCCGCTGCCCTGCTACCAGGCGCGGGTGCGTGACGGGATGGTCGAGCTGCGCGACGGCGCGGTGACACCCCTTGGTGAGGGCCGGGTCAAATATCTCGCCCCGCAGACCCTGGAGTGCCCCGAAATCGCGGAACAGAAGGAGATCGCACAATGAGTGACGCCTACACCGTCTTGCGGGACCACCACAACGTGCTGCGCGGGTTGGGCGGCCGGCTGAAAGCCGCTCCCGTCGGCTCGGCCGAGCGGCAGCAGACCCTCGATACATTGCTGCGCGAGTTCACCATCCATATGAAGATCGAGGACGACATCTACTATCCGGCGCTGGCGGCCGCGAGCAAGCTGATCGCGATTGCACATGCCGAGCACCGACAGATCTACGACCAGCTCGCGGTGGCATTGCGGACTCCGACCAGCTCGCCCCGGTATGTGGACGAGTGGAATTCCTTCCTGACCGTCCTGGAGGCGCACGCCGACGAAGAGGAGCGCGACCTGGTGCCCCCGCCGGCGCCGGTCGACCTGACCGATGCGGAGCTGGAGGACCTGGGCAATCGGATGGCCGCGGAGATGGAGCGGCAGCGCAATTCCAAGTTCGAGCAGCTGCACGTGAAAGCGCGAGCGAGACTGCTGGCCCTGCTGCCCGGCTGAGGTTGCGCGCGGGATCGCGGGGCGAGGCGCACGTCACTTGGTAGGTTAGGCTACATTTACTAATCGTGTCCGAGGTCGGTGTCGAAACAGTCTCCGAAGCTGCGTCGTCGGTGCCGTTGCCGCCGGGCATCGAGCCGGCTGATCTGGCTGCCGCGCTGGCCGCGGAACTGCCCGAACATGACGGTCAGGAGTACCTGCTCTACGAGCGTGGTGGAAGTTGGACGCTGGCCGCCGGCGTGCGTGCCGCCGTCGAGCTGGACAGCGACGAGTTGCGCACAGTCCGCGACGGGGTGGTGCGTCGCGAACACTGGCGGGGCCGACCGGCAGCGGTGCTCGGTGAGGCAGTGGACCGGTTGTTGCTCGAGGCCGCTGAGGTATTCGGCTGGGTGGCTTTCGAATTCGGGACCTACCGCTTCGGACTGCAGGACCGGTTGGCGCCGGGAACCGCACTGGCGCGGGTGTTCTGGCCGCAGACCCGCATCGTCGTCACCGCCGAGAAGGTCGAGCTCTTCGGGCACGGTGACCGGGCGGTCGCGGTGCTGGAGCGACTGTTGGCCGACGGAGTCCCCGCGCTGGCAGAGCCGTCGCCGATCGTGGTCGACGCGGACGGCGCCGGCTATCGCGATCGGGTGGGGACCGCGGTCGAGGAGATCCGCGCCGGCGCCTACCGCAAGGTGATCCTGTCGCGCTGCGTCGACGTGCCGTTCGCGCTGGACTTCCCTTCGACCTACCGGCTGGGCCGGCGGCACAACACCCCGGCTCGGTCATTCCTATTGCGGCTGGGCGGGATCCGCGCGCTCGGCTACAGCCCGGAGCTGGTGGCCGAGGTGCGCGGCGACGGCGTGGTGGTCACCGAGCCGCTGGCCGGGACGCGCGCACGTACCGGCGATCCCGCGATCGACGCGGCGGTCCGAGCCGAGCTGGAATCCGATGCCAAGGAGATCGTGGAGCACGCGATCTCGGTACGCACCTCGGTGGACGAGATCACCGAGATCGCCGAGCCCGGCACTACCGTCGTCGCCGACTTCATGACCGTGCGGGAGCGGGGGAGCGTCCAGCACCTGGGGTCGACGGTGCGCGGGCAGCTGGATCCTGCCCGGGACCGGATGGATGCCCTCGAGGCCCTGTTCCCCGCGGTCACCGCGTCGGGAATTCCCAAATCGGCCGGCATCGACGCCA
Organism: Mycobacterium sp. SMC-14; assembly: GCF_046250075.1. Lineage (NCBI taxonomy): Bacteria > Bacillati > Actinomycetota > Actinomycetes > Mycobacteriales > Mycobacteriaceae > Mycobacterium > Mycobacterium sp. SMC-14. Next base: position 1,647,072 of record NZ_CP176429.1, read on the forward strand.
TCCTGCGGCTCGACGAGTGTCCGCGAGGGCTGTACTCCGGTGCGGTAGTGATGTTCTCGGACGATGGCGGCCTCGATGCCGCGTTGACGCTGCGGGCGGCCTACGAAGGCGGCGGGCGCTGCTGGCTGCGGGCCGGAGCGGGCGTCATCGCCGAGTCGCGGCCCGAGCGGGAATTCGAGGAGACCTGCGAGAAGCTGGCCACCCTGGCGCCGTATCTGATCGCCGACCGCTGAATCCGCCGCCCCACTCCCGGAGTGCGATACCCTATAGGGTATAACGGCCAGTTCGGGGAGAGGACCTCACGTGCTTGATGACGAAGACAGCGTCAAGTCGGTGTTGAACCGGTTGCGCCGTGCGCACGGCCAGCTTGCCGGGGTGATCGCGATGATCGAAGGCGGCCGCGACTGCAAGGACGTGGTCACCCAGCTTGCCGCGGTCTCGCGGGCGCTGGACCGGGCGGGCTTCAAGATCGTCGCCAGTGGACTTCGCGAATGCCTGGCTGGTGAATCCGCCAGCGGCAAAGCGCCGCTCACCGAAGACGAACTTGAGAAGCTTTTCCTCGCGCTGGCCTAGCGGCATCCGTACGCGGCGGCGGTCACTGCAGTAGCGACTCGGTGAGCAGGCCGCTGACCATCGACTCGATGGTCGATTCGATCGACGAGGCCAAGGTGGCCGTCACTGACGCGACGGCTTGGGTGCGGAACCGCACCAGCATGCCGATCAGCTCGGCGATCTCGGTGTCGGCCGGCAGTGGCGCACCGGGCTGGATCCGGGTCAGGACGTGCTCGGCGCCGGCTCGCACCAACATCTGGCTGATCGCGTCGATGTGCGGCAACGACTGCTCGTAGAGGTCGATGAGCTTGTCGATGGCGATGCCGTAGCCGCGGACCTCGTTGAACGCATCGATCAGCTTGGGCCGGGTAATGGTGGCCAGGGCGTCGGCCTCGTTGAGGCGGATCACCCCGAGCGCCACCAGCCGCCGCATCGCCGGCGGATCGCCGATCCGCCGCTCGGCCTCCGCACGTGGCATGGTCTCGGGCCGTTCGGTGGTCCAGCTACCGGCGATCGCGCTTTCCAGTCCCAGGATGTCGCCGAGGTCCTTGCCCTGCTCCCAGGCGCCGATCATCTCTTTGACGTGCGCGATGGTGTAGCCGCGGTCGAGCATCGAGGTGATCAGCCGCAGCCGGGTCAGGTGAGTGTCGTTGTACAACGCGATCCGCCCGACCCGTCGCGGCGGCGGCAGCAGATCCCGGTCCCGGTACACCCGCACGTTGCGGGTGGTGGTGCCGCCCAATCGGGCCAGGTCATCGATCCGGTATTCGCGCGATGCGGTGTTGCTACCCGGGTGGCGCACCACGATCTCGAAGAGCTGGGTCACCGCGGCCTCGATCACCTCGCGGGACTCGCGTCGCACCCGGCGGGGGACCCGCCGCAGATTGGCCAGCACCCCGGCGATGGAGTCGGGCTTGGCGGGACGATCCGGTCCGGTCATGCCACCGCGTGGTAGTCGGAGAGGCGGAAACTGCGCATCTGCCGAAGATACTGCGTTGCGAACCCCGGGTACATCGACGCGTTGAAACCGTCCTCGGTCAGATACCAGCTGCGACAGCCCGACATCCAGGTCGTCTTACCCAGCCGCCGCTGAATCTGCTCGTTATGGCGGCGTTGTACATCGTCACGCACGTCCAGGTAGCGCAGGCGCCGCCCGCGGATCGCACCGATGGCACGCACCACATAGTCGATCTGGCCTTCGACGTAGACCAGCAGGGAATTGTGGCCCGGCCCGGAGTTGGGGCCGGTCATGAAGAACAGGTTCGGGTAGCCGTGGGCCTGAATGCTCTTGAAGGCCTGGCCGCCCCCGCTCCAGTCCGCGGCCAGTGAGCGGCCGCCCAGCCCGGTGACCGGAAACGGCGGGCCGGTCAGGTGCACGTCGTAACCGGTCGCGAACACAATGGCGTCCAGGTGGTGCTCCACGCCGTCGCTGGTGCGGATGCCCGACGGGCTGAGCGCGGCGATCGGCCAGGCGATCAGCTTGCAGTTGTCACGCTGCAGCGCCGGGTAGTAGTCGCTGGAGATCAGCATGCGCTTGCAGCCGGGGGTGAAGTCCGGCGTGAGCTGGCGACGCAACCAGGGATCTTTGACCGTTGCGCGCAGGTGGGCTTTGCCCAGTTGGGCCACCAGGCCGGTGAGCGGAGTGTTCCACACCAGTGCGGTGGCGCTGGCCTCATGCCCCCAGAACAGCGCCTGGCGGGCAAGCTGCTGGGCGGCAGGGACTTTGGCGAACAGATCCTGCACCGCGGCCGGCATGGCCATGTCCAGGCGGGGGATCACCCAGCCCGGAGTGCGCTGAAAGACCTTGACGAATCCAGCTTGTTCGACCAGCTCCGGGATGATCTGCACCGCACTGGCGCCGGTGCCGATGACCGCAACCCTCTTGCCGGTGAAGTCGTAGTCGTGATCCCAGCGTGCGCTGTGGATCTTGTGGCCGGTATAGCTCTTCAGACCGCGCAGGGCCGGGAAGCTGGAATCCGGCAGCGGCCCGGATGCCAGCACCACGGTGCGGGCGCGAAACTTCGTGCGCCCGGCCGACACCGTCCACACGCCGTCGCCCTCATCGAAAGTCATTCGGGTGACCTCGATGCCGAACCGGATGTGGCGGCGCAGGTCGAACCGGTCGACCATGTCCTCGATGTGTGCACAGATCTCACTGGCCGAGGGGTAGGCCCTCGACCAGGCGGGGTTGGCGACGAACGAGAAGGAATACAGCAGAGACGGAATATCGCACGCCGCACCGGGATAGCGGGTGTCGCGCCAGGTGCCGCCGACCCGGTCGCTGCGCTCCAGGATGACGATCTCGTCGGCGCCGGCGAGGCCCGCTTCCGCCAGCTTGATCGCCGCGCCGATCCCGGTGAACCCGGCACCCACGATCAGCGTCTGGTAGACGTGCGCGCGCGCCACGTCAGGCCGCCGGTTCGTAGGTGAGCTCTTTGAACCAGCTCGGGATGGGCTTGAGCAGTCGTTTGGGGTAGAAGCCGGAGAGCCACACCGCGGGGTTGGCCAGCAGGTGATACGGGCTGTCCGGGTTGGCCATCCAGCCCGAGTAGCGCTTGATCACCTGGTAGGCGGGCACCCGCCGGGTGTGTTCGCCGCGTTCACCGAACTGCGTGAAACGCATCAGCGCCGAATAGAGCCGCTGAGGATCCAGTCCCATGCCGATGACTTCGTTGCGAATCCGGTTGAGCAGCGGGACCGAGATCAGCGCGCCGACGATCAGTGACGGGGAGGCGACGGTGCCGACGAACTCGATCGCCAGCCTGCGGGCGTCGGCGTGGCCGATCAGCTCCAGCACCTCGAAATCAACAGCGATGTGCCGGGATTCGTCGTTGTTGATCTTCTCGAACACCTGATGACAGACCGGGTCATCGACCTCATCGAGCAGGAACTTGAGCAGGGCGCCGTCGAGTGCCACTTCCAGCATCGGGATCACCGTGCCCAGCACCGACAGCGGCAGGTCGTCGGAGTAGTCGTCGAGCCATTGCATGGCCAACCGGATGTTGACATTCGGTTCGGGCATCTCGCCGTCTTCGAGCATGCCCCAGCGCTTCATCAGCGCCAGCTCGGCGTTGGCGTGGCGTTGCTCCTCGGCATGGAAGTAGCGGTAGATCTCGGCCAGCGTCGCGGTGGGCGCCTTGCGTGCCATGGCCGCAAAGCCGCGGGCGCCGATGTTCTCGATCCAGCACAGGTCGGCCATGAACTTCTTGAGCTTGGGCGCCATCTCGGGGCGGATCAGCTCGGCTCCCGGTGCGTCCCAGTCGATATCGGCCAGCGCCCATTGCCGATCCTTGATCTTGGTGAGCATGACGTCCATGTCGAGAGCCATCGTGATCTCCTTTAGTCGGACCTACCTGGCAATGCGGCACTGGCACGGAATGCCAGTCCGATGGTTCGGGTGAATGTCTCAGGCGCGAAACGTTTGATGTTCCAACCGATCTTGGCGTCCAGCTGCGGCATGCAGTACAGCCCGCCACGGTCATGGGTGTCCAGGCAGTCGCGGGCGACGCGTCCGGCGGAGAGCCCGGTCCAGCGCATCAGCAGGTTCGCCGCCTCACTGGATTGGGCGGTGATCCGGCCGGATTCGACGATGTTGGTCTTGACGAACGTCGGGCACAGCACGGTGACACCGATGCCGGTACCGGACAGCTCGGCCGCCAAGGTCTCTGACAGCGACAGCACGCCCGCCTTGCTGACGTTGTAGGCCGCCATTTCCGGGGCGGCGCCGAACGACGCGGCGGAGGCGACGTTGATGATGCCGCGGGGGTGATCGGGCCCTGCCTCCCGCAGGATCGGGGTGAAGACGTGGCAGCCATGGATGGGGCCCCAAAGGTTGATGCCCAGCGTCCAGTTCCAGTCGTCCAGCGCCATCTCGCCGATCGGCTGCCCGCCGGCGCCGACGCCGGCGTTGTTGATCACCAGGGTGGGGGCGTGGCCGAACCAGGACTGTGCGGCCTCGGCCAGCGCCGTGACCTCGTCGAGCTGAGAGACGTCGCAGTGCACGGCGGTGGCGCGGCCGCCCGCGCCGGTGATGGCCTCGACGGTGCCCTGGGTGGCGTCATCGTCGATATCGCTGCAGACCACGGCGCTGCCGCGGCGGGCGAGTTCGATGGCGAAGGCGGCTCCGATGCCACTTCCGGCGCCGGTCACGACGGCGGAGGCCCCATGGCTGCGTTTGGGCGATCGGCCAAGGATCATGTGACTGAGTCAACAGTCAATGGTGCCATTAGTCAATGGCAATGTTTAGAGCCGGGCTCGGGCCCGTGGCGGCCCGAACCCGGCTCTGCTGCCGCGCGAGCGCTGGGATCGCCAGCGCTCGCGCGAGACAGATGGTGCGGTACTGCTTAGTTGAACAGGCCGTCGAGCCAGCCGAAGTCGAGCAGGTTGCTGTCCGAGGTGTCCAACAGGTTCGGGTCGGCGAGGGCCCCACCGGCGTCGACGTCGGTGTCGGGCTCCACCGGGATGGTGGAGGTCAACGCGGCGGCGATCAAGTTGGGCAGCTTGTCGAACAGGTACGCGAAGGTGCCGTTCGAGGTGAGCAGGCCCTGCCACGGCGCCCGAGGAACGCCGCCGTCCTCGTCCCACACGACATAGCCGTTGAGCAGTGCGTCGAACGGGTCCTGGGGCGCGTGGTCCGGGTTGCTGGTGAAGTTCTCCGCCAGCGCGAACTGGAAGCCGAGGAAGGGCTCCCACACGGACTTGGCAGCGCTCTTCCAGAAACTGAAGTCGTCGAACAGGTCCTGCAGGTTGGTGAAGACCTGGCTCATGTCGGTCCCGATGCCGAAGACTCCGAGGACCTCTTCGCCACTGACCACGCGGTTGAACAGCGGCTGGAAGATGTACTGCGCACCGAACACCATGTCCCAGTTGATCAGGTTCCAAGCGTGGGTGACGTCACCCTCCTTGAGGAAGTCGATGATCAGCGGCAGGTTGGTCTCAAGGCCCACGATCGGCCCGATGCCGGACCACATGCCCTCGATGCCGTCCAACGAGCCCTGCAGGCTGTCGCTGGTGGCCTGGCCGTAGTAGCTGGACAGCTCGCCCAAGGCCGTGAAGATCGGGTTCGGGCCGGAGAGCAGCTCAGTGAGCGCGTCGAGGTTCTCCGAGGTCGTGGCGGTGAGCTCGACGGCCGGCTGGTGGCCGACGGGGGCCAGCGGCGCAACCGGGCTGACGGCCAGCACGCCGGCGCCGGCCAGGGCGATCCCGGCGGCCATGAGGCCGGTGGCCCGGGCGTTCGAGGCGGTGCCGGAGTCGGTCGACCCGGCAGCGAGTGCGAGCTGCATTGCTTCTCCTTATCGTGACCTCATCTAATGTGAGGTTCGTGTCTATGTAGAACGATGGCCAACGTTAACCACATGAGCAAACATCAGGCAAGCCTTGCCTTACTCTTAGTGTCACGAGTCACAAGATAGGGCACGCTAACCTTAGTTCTGGATCTGGTGTAGCGTCGGCCCACATGAGCTCTTCGTCCTCTGACGCCGTAAGCGTCGCGCTGCGTGAGATCTTGCGCGACGATCTGCAGGTCGACCTCAGCCGGGTGACGCCGGAGTCGCGGCTGGTCGATGACGTGGGCCTTGATTCAGTGGCGTTCGCGATCGGCATGGTGGCCATCGAGGACCGGCTCGGCGTCGCACTGTCTGAGGAAGACCTGTTGACCTGTGACACGGTCGGCGACCTTGAGGCCGCTATCAGGGCGAAAGCCCCCGCCGGCGCGTGAGCGTGCTGGCCAGCGTCCTGGCAGGGGCGATGACCGGGTCGGAACACGACCTGGTGGTTTTCGATCCTGAGGCCGGAGCATGGAATCGCCATCCGTGGCAGCAGGTGCACGCCCGGGCCGAAAGTGTGGCCGCCCGGATCCTTGACGGCGATGACGACGGGGCCGTGGGGCTGGTCGGTGAGCCGACCGCAGATCTGGTCGCCGCGATTCAGGGCGCATGGTTGGCCGGCCGCAGTGTGTCGATCCTGCCCGGACCGGTCCGCGGCGCCGATCCCCGGCAATGGGCGCAGGCGACGCTGGATCGTTTCCACGGCATCGGGGTCGGCACGGTGCTGAGCCACGGATCGGTGTTGGATCTGCTGCGCGCCGAGGAGAACGGTCGGCCTCTGGCGATGGCTGACGTTGCCGCGGCCGCCGGCACCGGTCGCTCGGTCAAACCGGTCACTGCGGAACCCGATGTGCCCGCGGTTTTGCAGGGCACCGCCGGGTCGACCGGCACCCCGCGCACCGCCCAGCTGTCACCGGCCGCGGTATTGGCGAACGTCTCCGGCTTGAGTAAGCACGTCGGTGTCGATCCGGCAGACGATGTCGGCTGCAGCTGGCTGCCGCTGTATCACGACATGGGGCTGACCTTCCTGCTCAGCGCCGCGCTGACCGGATCTGAGCAGTGGTTGGCGCCTACGGCGGCGTTCGCCGCCTCGCCGTTTCGGTGGCTCAGCTGGCTGCACGACAGCCGGGCCACCATGACCGCCGCACCCAACTTCGCCTACACCGTGATCGGCAAATACGCCCGAAGAGTCCCCGAAGTGGACCTGGGCCGGCTGCGGGTCGCGATCAACGGCGGCGAGCCGGTCGACTGTGCCGGACTGGAGCGATTCGTCGCCGAACTCGGCAAGTTCGGCCTCGATCCCGGTGCTCTCATGCCGTCGTACGGCTTGGCCGAAGCTACCTGCGCGGTGACCGCGCCACGGCCAGGTACCGGTCTGCAGTACGACGAAATCGTCGGTGCGGCAAGCGATGATGCCGAGGCAGTGCGCAGGCATGCCGTGCTCGGCGAACCGATTCCCGGAATGCAGGTCCGGATCAGTCCGGTAGCCGAGCGCCATGAGGAGCTGCCGCAACGCGAAGTCGGCGAGATCGAGATCCGCGGAACCTCGATGATGTCCGGCTACCTGGGCCAGTCGGCGCTGGAGCCGGACACCTGGTTTACCACCGGCGACCTCGGCTACTTCACCGACGCAGGCCTGGTGGTCTGCGGCCGCGCCAAAGAGATCATCTCGATCGCCGGACGCAACGTGTTTCCCACCGAGATCGAGCGAGTGGCCGCCGAGGTGCGTGGTGTCCGCGATGGAGCGGTGGTGGCGGTCGGCAGAGACGGAATCCGTCCGGGTCTGGTGATCGCCGCGGAGTTCCGCGGTCGCGACGAGGCGGGCGCGCGTGCCGACCTGATCTCCCGGGTGGCATCGCAATGCGGGGTGGTGCCCGCAGATGTGGTGTTCCTGGCACCGGGATCGTTGCCCCGGACGTCGTCGGGCAAGCTGCGGCGACTGGAAGTCAAACGGAACCTGGAGGTTATGAAGTGACCGAAGTGACCGCTGGTTCCGACATCGACACTTATCGCGCCTTGCTCGACGAGGTGTTCGACCACCAGGTTGCCGACTGGACCGCCGAAGCCGAAGCCACCGAGCGCTTTCCGCGCGCGCTGATCGAGCATTTGGGCCGTACCGGGGTGTTCGCGGGCAAGTGGAGCAACGGCCAGCATCCCGATGTCGCCAAGCTGGTGGCCTTGGCGTTCAAGCTGGGCCAGCTGCGATCGGCCGGTATCGGGGTCGGGGTGAGCCTGCACGACTCCGCCATCGCGATCCTGCGCCGGTTCGGGCGGTCCGAATATCTGCAGAACATCTGCGAGCAGGCCATCGGGGGCCAGGCGGTGCTCTGCATCGCGGCCTCGGAAGAGTCTGGAGGCTCGGACCTGCAGATCGTCGAAACCGAAGTTCGTTCCGTGCGTGATGGTTTCGAGGTGCGAGGCCGCAAGAAGTTCGTGTCGCTGTCTCCGATCGCAGATCACATCTTGGTGGTGGCGCGCGGCGTGGACCACGACGAGAACAGTCGACATGGCAACGTCATGGTGATCGCGGTCCCGACTTCCCAAGTGCACATCAACGAGCCGTACCGCAAGGTGGGGGCCGGGCCGCTGGACACCGCCGCAGTCGATATCGACACCTGGGTGCCGGCTGATGCCTTGATCGCCCGCCCGGGCACCGGCCTGGCCGCGATCTCCTGGGGCCTGGCCCATGAACGCATGTCTATCGCCGGGCAGGTCGCCGCGTCGTGTCAGCTGATGCTGGGGCTCACTCACGCCCGGATGATGCGCCGCCGACAGTTCGGCGCCACTCTGTTCGAGCACCAGGCGCTACGGATGCGCGTCGCTGACCTGCAAGCCCGGGTCGATCTGCTCCGCCACGCACTCAAGGGTATTGCCGTTGACGGGCGGCTCGATCTGCGTACCGCCGCGGCCATGAAGGTCACCGCGGCCCGGCTCGGTGAAGAAGTGTTCTCCGAATGTATGCACATCTTCGGCGGCTCCGGCTACCTGGTCGACGAGACGCCGATCGGGCGCTGGTGGCGGGACATGAAGCTGGCCCGCGTCGGCGGCGGCACTGACGAGGTGCTCTGGGAGTTGGTGGCAGCCGGGATGCGCCCCGACTACGACCGCTACGACGAGTTGTTCGCCAACGGGTCGTCGTCGGGGTAGCGCAGCACCCCGTACAAGGCCATCTTGCGATAACCCATGTCGTGTTCGCCGAGGAAGGTGCCGCCCACATACTCGGCCAGCCGACGCATCGCCGTATTGCGATATTCGGGTTCGAACATCATCCGCCGGCACTGCGGTTCCAGTTCGAACACGCTTTTCATCACGCGCGGCAGCAGGATCGCTGCGAACCCCCGATTGACCGCCGCGATGTCAGCAACGGCGCCGTGCATGCCGAGATCGCGCGGGTCGGCATCGTAGTACTTGGCGATGGAATCCTTTGCCGCCCGGTATAACTCGATATAGCCATAGTCTTGGCCGTGCCGGCTGACGATGAGCGGCCTGGTGAAGCTGCCGGCGACCTGGGCGCTCAGGTAGGCGTGCCAGCGCTCTGGGGGCCAGGCGGACTCCCACGTCTCCGCTAGGTGCGGCCGGTTCATCCACTCGGACATCATTTCCGCGTCGACGTCCGGGTCGGCGACCCGGATCGCGTACGGCTCGGCGAGCGCCGGAATGGGCGGTGCCGGCACACTGCGAACCTCGTCGGAAATGTCCGTCAGCTCGCGGTGCAGGATGGTTGCGGCGTCAGTCATAACGAGCAGTCAGCTTACCCGAGCTCCCCTTCGGGTAAGTGAGGGTAGGGTAACCTAGGTTCGACTTGGCGGCGGGGCGCCGAGCCCGGCTCCGCGGGGTGGGCCACCGTTGGCGAAAGGACCGTGATGGCGCGCGGCTTGCAAGGTGCGATTCTGCGGGGCTTCGGTGCTCGCGACCACACCGTAACGGTGCTCGAGACCAGCCGGATCGCCCCACACTGCATCCGGGTCTGGATGCATTCGCCGACCTTGTTCACCGACGCGGCCGTCGAACCCAGTGCCTGGCTGCGGTTCTGGTTCCCGGACCCGGACGGATCGGACACCGAGTTCCAGCGCGCCTACACGATCGCCGAGGGCGACGCCGAGACCGGACGATTCGCGGTCGACATGGTGCTGCACGAACCGGCCGGGCCGGCCACCCGCTGGGCCCGCACCGTGGAGCCCGGGGCCACGATCGCGGCGATGTCGCTGATGGGCTCGTCGCGCTTCGAGGTGCCCGACGCCGACGCGCAACCCGCCGGCTACCTACTCATGGGGGACTCGGCGTCGATACCGGGAATCAACGGAATCATCGGCACCGTCGCACCTGACGTTCCGATCGAGCTCTACCTCGAACAGCACGACGACGACGATCTGCTGATCCCGCTGCGTGGACATCCCCGGCTGCGGGTGCACTGGGTGCCCCGCCGCGACGCGAGCTCGCTGGCCGCGGCGATCGAAGCCCGAGACTGGTCGGACTGGTACGCCTGGGCCACCCCGGAAGCGGCGACCCTCAAGGCGTTGCGGACCCGGCTGCGCGACGAGTTCGGCTTCCCCAAATCCGAGATCCACGCGCAGGCCTACTGGACCGCCGGCCGTGCCATGGGCACCCAGCGCGGGCCGGAAGACACCGCAAAGCCCGCGTCGACTCTGCCGTCACCCGACACAAGTGCGAGTGAGGTGCCCGGTGAGCGCCCAGTCAACGCGAAGGGGGCATGGCGCGCCCAGGCCGCGGGCCGGCTGCTCGGCGCGCTGAAGGTGCCGCTGATCATCTCCGGTGTCCTGCAGGCCCTGATCACACTGCTGCAGTTGGCCCCGTTCGTGCTGCTGGTGGAGCTGGCCCGGCTGTTGGTGACCGGCGCCGACGAGTCACGGCTGTGGGCGATCGGAATCGCCGCACTCTCGTTGCTGGGCCTGGGCACCTTGCTGGGGGCGGGACTGACGCTCTGGCTGCACGTCGTCGACGCCCGCTTCGCCAGCGCGCTGCGGACCCGGCTGCTGAGCAAGCTGGCACGGCTGCCGCTGGGCTGGTTCACCGCCCGCGGATCCGGCTCGATCAAGCAACTGGTCGCCGACGACACCCTGTCCCTGCACTATCTGGTCACCCACGCCATCCCCGACGCGGTCGCCGCCGTGGTGGCACCGGTGGCGGTGCTGGTCTACCTGTTCGTGGTGGACTGGCGGGTGGCTCTGGTGCTGTTCGTACCGGTGCTGGTCTACATGGTGCTGATGTCGGTGATGATGACCCAGTCCGGCCCCAAGATCAGTCAGGCGCAACGTTGGGCCGAGCGGATGAACGGCGAAGCCGGCACCTACCTGGAGGGTCAGCCGGTGATCCGGGTGTTCGGCGGGGCCGCCGCCTCCACCTTCCGCCGCCAGTTGGACGACTACATCAAATTCCTGGTGGACTGGCAGCGGCCCTTCATCGGCAAGAAGACGCTGATGGACCTGGTCACCCGCCCGTCGACCTTCCTGTGGCTGATCATGCTGACCGGCACCCCGCTGATTCTCTCCGGCCGGATGGATCCGGTGAACCTGCTGCCGTTCCTGTTGCTGGGCACCACCTTCGGCGCCCGCCTGCTGGGCATCGGCCTGGGGGTCGGCGGTATTCGCGGTGGCATGCTGGCGGCCCGGCGGCTACAGATCGCCTTGGACGAGCCCGAACTCGAGGTAGGAGAGCGGCTGGGTTCGGAGGCAGCCGAAACGGCTGGGACGGTGCGCTTCGAGGCCGCAACCTTCGGCTATCGTCCCGGTGTCCCGGTGATCCGCGGAGTGTCATTGACCCTGCGGCCGGGCACGGTGACTGCACTGGTCGGCCCATCGGGCTCGGGTAAGTCGACGCTGGCCGCGCTGCTGGCTCGCTTCCACGATGTCGAGTCCGGATCGATATCGGTTGGCGGTCAAGACATCCGGTCGTTGACCGCCGACGAGCTGTATCGCCGGGTGGGATTCGTCCTGCAGGAGACGCAGCTGGTGCACGGGACGGTCCGCGACAACATCGCACTCGCGGTCCCGGACGCCACCGACGAGCAGGTGCAGGCCGCGGCCCGCGAAGCCCAGATCCATGATCGGATCCTGCGGTTGCCCGACGGCTACGGCACCGTGCTGGGTGCCGCCGCAGCGCTCTCCGGGGGGGAGCGGCAGCGGCTCACCATCGCCCGCGCCATCCTCGCCGACACGCCCGTCCTCATCCTGGACGAGGCCACCGCGTTCGCCGACCCCGAATCGGAATACCTAGTGCAGCAGGCGCTGAACAGATTGACCCAGGATCGCACCGTGTTGGTGATCGCCCACCGGCTGCACACGATCACCGGTGCCGATCAGATCGTCGTGCTCGACCACGGCAGCATCGTCGAACAGGGCAGCCACGACGAGCTGCTGGCCGCGCAGGGACGCTACCTGCAACTGTGGGAGACGGGCCGCGCCGCGGTCACCGTCGGTGCGGAGGCGGGCCGATGATCCGGACCCTGATCCAGCTGATCCCGCATGACCGTCGCGGCCGGATGTTCGGCTACGCCGCGTTGACGCTGCTGTCGGTGGCGGTGCGGGCGGCGGGAACCGTGCTGCTGGTCCCGCTGGTGAGCGCGCTGTTCTCCGAGACCCCGAGCCGGGCGTTGGCCTGGCTGGGTTGGCTGACGGTGGCGACCGCCGCGGGTTGGTTGATCGACTTCGCGTGCGCCCGAATCGGATTCGACCTGGGCTTCGCCGTCCTCGATCACACCCAACACGACGTGGCCGACCGCCTGCCCGGCGTGCGGTTGGGCTGGTTCACGTCCGCCAACACCGCGGACGCGCGACAGGCGATCGCTGCCACCGGCCCCGAACTGGTGAGCCTGGTGGTCAATCTGCTGACGCCGCTGATCAGCGCGATCCTGCTGCCGCCGGCGATCGCGCTGGCCTTGCTCGGGGTGTCATGGCAGCTGGGGCTGGCCGCCCTGGGCGGGGTGCCGCTGCTGCTGGGGGCGTTGTGGGCGTCCAACCGACTCAGCGCCCGCGCGGACGCCGCGGCCGGCGACGCGAACACCGCTCTGACGGAACGAATCATCGAGTTCGCCCGCACCCAGCAGGCGCTGCGCGCGGCGCGGCGCGTCGAACCCGAGCGCAGCACCGTCGGGCAGGCGCTGAGCGCCCAGCATGGCGCCGCGATGCGGCTGCTACTCATGCAGATTCCGGGGCAACTGCTGTTCAGTCTGGCCAGCCAGGGCGCGCTGATCCTGCTGGCCGGCAGTACCACCGCGCTGACCGTGACCGGCACGCTGAGCGTTCCCGAGGCCATCGCGTTGATCGTGGTGGCGGCCCGCTACCTGGAACCGTTCACCGTCATCAGCGAGCTGGCGCCGGCCCTGGAGTCGACGCGGGCCTCCCTCGAGCGGATCCGCGCCGTGCTCACCGCGCCGGAGGTGACGGTCGGACCCGGTCAGGTACCCGAGGATGCCGCCGCGCCGCGCATCGAGTTCGACGACGTCACGTTCGGCTACGACTCGGCGGGCCCACCGGTGCTCGACCGAGTCAGCTTCACCCTGCAGGCCGGCACCACCACGGCAATCGTCGGACCATCCGGTTCGGGCAAGAGCACCATCTTGTCCCTGATCGCCGGACTGCATGAGCCCACCGGCGGCCGGGTGTTGCTCGACGGGGTGGATGCCGTCGGGCTCGACGCCCCGTCGCGGCGGGCCGCCACCAGCGTGGTGTTCCAGCATCCCTACCTACTCGACGGCACGATCCGCGACAACGTGCTGGTCGGAGACCCCGGCGCCGATCAGGAGGCTTTCGAGCGGGCCACCGAATTAGCCCGGGTCGACGAGCTGGTCGCCCGCCTGCCGGACGGCAGTGACACCAGGGTCGGAGAGGCCGGCGCGGCGCTGTCCGGCGGTGAGCGCCAACGGGTCAGCATCGCCCGGGCACTGCTCAAACCCGCACCGGTGTTGCTGGTCGATGAGGCGACCAGCGCGCTGGACACCGAGAACGAGGCGGCGATCGTCGCCGCGCTGAGCTCGGAGTCGCGCCCGCGCACTCGGGTGATCGTCGCGCACCGGCTGGCCAGTATCTCCCAGGCCGACCGCGTGTTGTTCATCGACGACGGCAAGGTCATCGAGGACGGGACGATCGACGAATTACGCGCGGCCGGTGGACGTTTCGACGAGTTCTGGCGACAGCAGAACGATGCCGCCGGGTGGCAGATCCACGCCGGCTAGCGACTCGCCATCGATTTTGCGGTGGTCGCAAGCGCGGCGGAGCCGGGCGCAGCGGGCCACCGCCATCGATTTAGTGCGATTTAGTGCGATCATCGAAGGCGTGAACGCCGACGATGACCCCGAGGCCCGGATACGGGAATTGGAGCGTCCGCTGTCGGGCTTCGCCCGCCCCGTGGAACTGACCGCCCCGACGGGTGCTGTCGACGGGCGGGCGCCGTCGCGGTCAGGAAACGGCCGCGGACTCGCCATCGTCGTCAGTGTGATGGCAGCGGTGGTGGTGACGGCTGGGGCGTTCGCAGTGTTTCTGTTCGCCCAGGACTCGACCAGCTCCGAGCCTGGGCGGCCCACCACGCCCAGCGGTTTCACCCCGATACCGTTGCCCTCCAAGGCGGCGCCTGCGCCCGAACCGCCGATCGTTCTGGCACCGCCGGTCGCAGCGTCGCCCGCTGTCCCGGCTCCGGACAGCAGTGTCACCCTCATCATCGCCGGGGCCGGGGAGAACAAGACCCTGGCCTGCGACGGCCGCTACGTGTCCGTGAGCGGGGTCAGCAACACGGTGGAACTCACCGGCCAGTGCGCCGGTCTGACGGTGTCGGGCATCGGCAACGTCATCACCATCGACTCCACGCCAAAAGTCACGGCATCGGGTCTCAACAACCGGATTACCTACCGCTCCGGGAACCCCGAAGTGAGCACCTCGGGGTTCGACAACGTCGTCGAACGTGGGTAGGTCAGCGGATTCGGTTCAGCCGAGCTGGCGGACCAATGCCTTTTTGTCGATCTTGCCGACCGCCGTGGTAGGGAGGGCCGGTAGCGCCGCCAGCTGATCGACCCGCACGTGGGTGGCGACCCCGCACTCGTCGAGATGTCGGTTCAGCTCGGCCAGCGTCAGCGGTGCGCTGTTGAACACCACTGCGGCGCACACCTTTTCGCCCAAGTACTGATCCGACAAGCCGACCGCGGCAGCCGATCTAACCGCCGGATGCGCCAGCAGGTGCGTCTCCAGCTCGTCGGCAGCGATGTTCTCGCCGCCGCGGACGATGACGTCCTTGATCCGCCCGGTCACCTCCAGGTAGCCGTTCGCCAGGCGACGGACCCGGTCCCCGCTGCGGTAGAAGCCGTCCGGGCTGAAGGATCGCTCATTTGCTTCGGGAGCGTTGTAGTAGCCGTTGATCGTGTACGGCCCGCGCACCATCAGCTCACCTTCGGATGCCTCGGCGCCGTCCTCGTCGACCACCCGCAATTCGTCGTCGGCGCACAACGGCCGGCCCTGCGTGGTGTCGAGCAACTCCGCCGCGTCGCCGGGCCGGGTGTAGCAGAGCAACCCTTCGGCCATGCCGAACACCTGCTGCAGGCCCGGCGTCAGCACCTCCCGAATCCGGCGGGCATCGCCCGCGGCCAGCTTGGCACCGCCGACCTGCAGCAACCGCAGCGTCGTCGGCTTCTGCGGCTCCCAATCGCAGGCCTGCGCCCACAACGTGGCCAACGCCGGCACCAACGCGGTGACCGTCACCCGGTGACGGGCGATGGTGGCGAACGCCGCCTCGGGGCTGGGGTCGGCGCCGAAGACCGTGGCCGCCCCCGCGGACATGGCGCCCAGCAGCCCCGGGCAGGCCAGCGGAAAATTGTGGGCTGCCGGCAACGCGGCCAGATAGACGTCGTCAGCGGTCAGCTCGCACAGCTGCGCGCTGGCGGTGGCGTTATAGATGTAGTCGTTGTGGGTGCGGGGGATCAGCTTGGGCATCCCGGTGGTCCCACCGGAGACCAGCAGCAGTGCCGGCGCGGCCGGATCGGGGGTGAATCGCGGCGCGGGGGAGTCGTCGGACGCCTCTTCGATGATGAGCCGTTTCAATCCGAGTTCGGCGGCCATCGCCGGATAGTCGAATCCCGCAGTGGTGTCAGGGATCACGATCCCGACCGCGTTGCTGACCGCGGCCAGATGCCCGATCTCAGCGGCACGGTGTCCGGGCAGGCAGAGCACCGGGATGGCGCCCACCCGCAGCAGCCCGAACAGCGTGACCGCGAATGCGCAACTGTTGGGCAACTGCAGCAACACCCGGTCGCCGGCGCCGACACCCAGCCGGTGCAGACCCGACGCTGCGCGATCGGCGCCCGCATCCAACTGCGCATACGACAGCGTCGCGCCGCCATCGATCACCGCCGGCCGATCGGGCCAGCGCTCCGCCGCGTCGTCGAGCAGCGATGTCAGCGGCCGTCCGCTCCAATAGCCGGCCGCACGGTAGGCGGCGGCCCTCTCGTCGGGAAACGGTACGAACCCGTGCATGTGTACTCCCTGGCTTACCGAAGACCGAACCTGGATAGAGTAGCTTCGAGAAATTAGGGCAGCCTAACGAAGGGTGGAGTGGCGCCGTGGGGCCGGACGAGATACGTGCGCAGGTCGCTGACCTGCTCGGCGCCGACGCCAGCGCCGTCGATCCCGAGGCCGACCTGGTCGGACAGGGTCTGGACTCGATCCGGATGATGAGCCTGGCCGGTCGCTGGCGCAAACAGGGCATTGACGTCGACTTCGCTGCGCTGGCCGCCGACCCGCGTATCGCCGCGTGGCAGGACCTGCTGGGCGACCGGGGCGAACCGATACCCGTGACCGCGCCGACGGACGACCCGACCGATGCCGGCGCACCGTTTCCGCTGGCTCCCATGCAGCACGCCATGTGGGTGGGACGCGACGACGACGTCGCGCTCGGCGGGGTGGCCGGGCACCTCTACGTGGAGTTTGATGGGCCCGGCATTGATGCGGATCGGCTGGCCGCCGCCGCGGCCGCGTTGGCCGCACGCCACCCGATGCTGCGGGTGCAATTCTCACCCGACGGCACCCAGTACATCCGGCCCGATGCCGAACTGCCCGTCGTGGTGCAGGACCTGCGTGGCTTGGATGCCGCCGAGGTGGCCCAGCGGCTGGACGCCACCCGGGTGGCGAAATCGCATCAGCAGCTCGACGACGCTGTCTTCGAGCTCACGGTGTCGTTGCTGCCGGACGGGACCGCGCGTCTGCACGTCGACCTGGACATGCAGGCCGCCGACGCGATGAGCTACCGCACCCTGATGGCGGATCTGGCCGCCGCCTACCGCGGGGAGTCGCTGCCGGAGCTGGGCTACACCTACCGGCAGTACCGTCACGCCACCGCCAACCGACAACCCGACGAGGACCACCGCCAGTGGTGGGCGCAGCGTATCCCCGACCTGCCCGACCCGCCCAAGCTGCCGCCGCCCACGGGCGCCCCCGCCGACCCGCGGCGCAGCACCCGGCGGTGGCACCGGCTGGACCCGGACACCCGCGACGCGCTGTTCGCTCAGGCGCGCGCCCACGGCGTCACGCCAGCCATGACCTTGGCCGCGTCGTTCTCCCACACCCTGGCCAGTTGGTCGGACGCGCCGCGCTTCCTGCTCAATGTGCCGCTGTTCGGCCGGGAACCGTTGCACGACGACGTCGACCGGCTGGTGGGTGATTTCACCTCGTCACTGCTGCTGGATGTGGATTTGAGCCAGGCCGGCACCGGCGCGCAGCGCGCGCACGCGGTGCAGGACGCCATGCGCACTGCCGCCGCACACGCCGACTACCCCGGCTTGGCGGTGCTGCGTGACCTGAGCCGCCACCGCGGCACGCAGGTGCTGGCGCCGGTGGTGTTCACCAGCGCGCTGGGACTCGGCGAGCTGTTCGCCGATGCGGTCACCGGCGCGTTCGGCACCCCGGTCTGGATCATCTCGCAGGGCCCGCAGGTGCTGCTGGACGCCCAGGTCACCGAGTTCGACGGCGGCATCCTGGTGAATTGGGATGTGCGCGAGGACATGTTCGCGCCCGGCGTGATCGACGCCATGTTCGCCCACCACATCGCCGACCTCACCCGGCTGGCCCGGGGTGACGGCTGGGCGGAACCCGCGCCGGCAGCGTTGCCCGCCGAGCAGGCCCAGGTCCGTGAGTCGGTGAACGCGGGCACCGCCGAACCGAGCGGGGAAGCCCTGCAGGACGGGTTCTTTCGCCAGGCCGACCGCAACCCCGAGGCGGTTGCGCTGCTGCACGGATCCGGGGAGTTGAGCTACGGCCGGCTACGCGATCAGGCGTTGGCGGTGGCCGCCGCGCTGCAGGAGCGCGGCGTGCAACCCGGTGACACGGTGGCTCTGCTGGGCCCCAAGGGCGCCGAGCAGATTCCGGCGCTGCTGGGCATCCTGGCCGCCGGCGCGGTCTATCTGCCGATCGCTGCCGATCAGCCGCCCGAGCGCAGGGAGCGGATCGTGGCCCTGGGCGGTGCCGCGCTGGCCCTGGTGACCGGGGACGTGGTGCCCGCGTTGGCAATTCCGGTGCTGGCGGCGTCCGATGCCCTACAGCGGGCCGGTGCCGTTGACCCGGTTCGCACCGATCCGTCCCAGCTGGCCTACGTGGTGTTCACCTCGGGCTCCACCGGCGAGCCCAAGGGTGTCGAGCTCACCCACGACGCCGCCATGAACACCATCGAAACCCTCAGTGCTCGTTTCGGATTCGCGCCGAGCGACCGCAGCTTGGCGCTGCTGACCCTGGACGCCGACATGTCGGTGCTCGACGTGTTCGCCATGCTGCGCGCCGGTGCGGCGATCGTGATGGTCGATGAGGCCGACCGGCGCAGCCCCGAAGTGTGGGCGCGGCTGGTGGCACGGCACCGGGTCAGCGTGCTCAACCTGATGCCCGGCGCCCTGGAGATGTTGGCCGCCACCGGCGGCGAACTGTCTTCGGTGCGCGCGGTGTTGACCGGTGGCGACTGGGTGCGTCCCGAACTGGCGCGACACTTCGCCGCGGCTGCTCCCGGCGTGCGGTTCGCCGGACTGGGTGGGGCCACCGAAACAGCCATCCACGCCACGCTGTGCGAGGTCGTGGGTGACCCGCCGGCGCACTGGGCCGCGGTGCCCTACGGCTTCCCCCTGCCCAACATCGCCTGCCGGGTGGTGGGCGCCGACGGAGCCGACCGCCCCGACTGGGTGGCCGGCGAACTGTGGGTCGCCGGGCGCGGCATCGCCTCGGGTTATCGCGGTCGGCCCGATCTGACCGCCGAGAAATTCGTCGAGTATGACGGCCGAACCTGGTATCGCACCAGCGATCTGGTCCGCTACCTTCCCGACGGCACACTGGAATTCGTCGGCCGCGCTGATCACCGGGTCAAAATCAGCGGCTATCGCATCGAACTCGGTGAGGTCGAATCCGCATTGCGTCGGCTGCCCGGGGTCGCCGAGGCAGTGGTGGTGGCCCTGTCCGAGCCAGGTGGGCGCGAGGTGTTGGCGGCCGCCGTGCGTACCGGTGATCCCGCGGTGAGCGTCGCCGGATTGCAGGCCGGGCTGGCCGAATCGCTGCCCGAACACATGATTCCCCGTCAGCTGCAACTGGTTTCGACGGTTCCCTACACCGTCTCCGGCAAGATCGACCGGCGGGCGGTGACGGCCGAGCTGGCCGCGGCAATGGCGGCCGGCGACGGCTACCGCGAGCCATCCGGTCCGCTGCAGCGTGCCTTGGCCGCGATCGTCGCCGAGGTGCTTGGTGCCGCCCGAGTCGGAGCCGACGACGACTTCTTTGCCCTGGGCGGCGATTCGGTACTGGCCACCGCTGCCGTGTCACGCATCCGCACCTGGTTGGACGCTCCGGGAGCGGTGGTCGCCGACATCTTCGCCACCCGAACCGTCGCGGGGCTGGCCTCTCGGCTGGCTGCGGCTGAGGCTGATCCCGGTCGGTTGGATGCGGTCGCCGAGATCTACCTGGAAGTGGCACAGCTCGATGCTGCCGACGTGCTGGCGGCGATCGGCGAGGAGTGAGCCAGGGGAGTCGCCGATTCAGCCGGCGACTTCCAGAGCCCACCTTTCGCCCAGGCCGGCGATGGGTGCGCCGGACGGTTTTCGGAAAGGCGATTTCCCGTCCCGCAGTTGCTTTCGCACGCCCCTCGACGGTCTGCCGGTAGGCCGCGATCCCGGCGCTGGTGCGGATCGTCGTTTCGCTAAGTCCCAGTTGCGACAGGTTTGCCGGGGTTGTACAGTCAAACGCGATATACCCATACCCCCTTAGGGTATAAGCGGCAGTCGAAAGGAGTCGAAATGGGAATCGTCCGCAAGCTCGGTCGTACCGTGGGCGAGCTCCGGCGCGCCATCGCGGCCACCTTGGGCTTCGTCGGTGTCACGGCGGGAGTCTTTTTCGTCGGAACCTGGGCTGGAGCCTCCGGTGCGGTTACGCTGGGTCCGGTAACGGCCGCCGCGTCTCATGCCCCGAATGCGCCTTCGCCCAACGGGTCCGAGCACAACGGCGGTAGCTCGCACAAGTCGGGTCCGGGAATGTCTCACCAGAAGATGTCTCCGGACATGCCGAGGGATAAGCAGATGCCGGACAAACAATGCTGCGACAAATAGCAATTCACGCCGAGCAAGCGGTCTGGGGTTCGATGGGCTGCTGCGCATGACAGCGCAGACCGGCCGCGAGCGCCACGACGAGCACGATCACTGCGGCGCCGGCATCGGCGTCGAGCCTTCGGGCGTGCCGGAGGCGTCGGAATACACCTGCCCGATGCACCCGGAGATTCGCCAGCCGGGCCCGGGGTCGTGCCCGATCTGCGGCATGGCGCTAGAACCGGTCCTGGTCACCGCTGACGCAGGTCCCAACCACGAACTTGCCGACATGACCCGCCGCTTCTGGGTGGGCCTGGCGTTGGCACTGCCGGTGGTCGTGCTGGCCATGGGCGGCCACCTGTTCGGCTGGGTGCCGGACGTCATCTCTTCGTCGGTATCGGCCTGGATCCAGTTGGCGCTGGCCACGCCCGTGGTGTTGTGGGCAGGATTGCCGTTCTTTGTCCGTGGCTGGGATTCGGTGCGCACCGGCCACTTGAACATGTTCACCCTCATCGCGATGGGCACCGGCGTGGCCTGGGTGTACAGCGTGGTCGCCACTGTCGCGCCCGGTGTCTTCCCTGACTCGTTCCGGACGATGGGCGCCGTCGACGTCTACTTCGAGGCGGCAGCCGTCATCACCGTCCTGGTGTTACTCGGCCAAGTGCTGGAACTGCGGGCGCGCGAGCAGACGTCCGGCGCCATCAAGGCATTGCTCAATCTGGCACCGAAGACTGCCCGGCGAATCCGTTCGGATGGTGCCGACGAGGAGATCAGCCTCGACGAGGTGCAGCTTGGCGATCGGCTGCGGGTGCGGCCCGGCGAGCGGGTTCCGGTCGACGGTACGGTCGAGGACGGCAGATCCACGATCGACGAGTCGGTAGTGACCGGCGAATCGATGCCGGTCACCAAAACCGCCGGCGACACCGTCATCGGCGGCACCATCAACCAGTCCGGCGGGCTGGTCATGCGCGCCGAAAAGATCGGCCGGGACACCATGTTGGCGCGGATAGTGGCCATGGTCGCGCAGGCGCAGCGCTCTCGAGCGCCGATCCAGCGGATCGCCGACCGAGTCGCCGGAATATTCGTACCCGCGGTGATCGTCGTCGCGGTGATCGCGTTCATCGTGTGGGGCCTGTTCGGTCCCGACCCCAAGCTGGCGCACGCCCTGATCGTCGCGGTTACGGTGTTGATCATCGCGTGTCCCTGTGCGCTGGGGCTGGCCACGCCGATGTCGATCATGGTCGGAGTGGGCCGCGGAGCCAGGCTGGGCGTGTTGATCAAGAACGCTGAGGCGCTGGAACGCATGGAGAAGGTCGACACCCTGGTCGTCGACAAGACCGGCACCCTGACCGAAGGACATCCCGCGGTGACGGACATCGTCGCTGCGCCCGGTTTCGACCCCGCGGAGATCCTTCGACTGGCCGCAGGTGTCGAGCGGGCCTCCGAGCACCCGCTGGCGCAAGCCATCGTTGCGGCGGCGGCGGACCGCGGCGTGGTTGTTCCCGCCGTCGACGGCTTCGATGCACCGGCCGGTCGAGGCGTGATCGGCGTCGTCGACGGCCGCCATGTCGTGGCGGGCAACGCCGAGTTCCTCATCTCGCAGCGGATCGACGTCAGCGCGTTGGAGGCCGACGCCAACCGGTTGCGGTCGGATGGAGCCACTGCGATCTATCTGGGCGTCGACGGCCGGGCGGCCGGTATCTTCGCCATCGCCGACCCGGTCAAGGCCACAACTCCGGCGGCACTGGCCGCGTTGCGCCGTG
Source organism: Mycobacterium sp. SMC-14 (assembly GCF_046250075.1). Lineage (NCBI taxonomy): Bacteria > Bacillati > Actinomycetota > Actinomycetes > Mycobacteriales > Mycobacteriaceae > Mycobacterium > Mycobacterium sp. SMC-14. The sequence goes on from NZ_CP176429.1 coordinate 1,669,256, forward strand.
AAGGTATCGACATCGTCATGCTGACCGGCGACAACCGGGTGACCGCAGAGGCCGTCGGACGCCGCCTGGGGATCGACCGGATTGAGGCCGATGTGCTGCCCGATCAGAAGAGTGATGTCGTCACCAGGCTGCGCACCGCCGGGCGGGTGGTGGCCATGGCCGGGGACGGCGTCAACGACGCCCCGGCGCTGGCCGCCGCCGACGTCGGGCTGGCCATGGGCGGCGGCACCGATGTGGCCATGGAAAGCGCTGGCGTCACCCTGCTCAATGGCGAACTCACCGGCATTGTGCGCGCACGCGAACTCTCCCGGATGACCGTGGCCAATATCCGGCAGAACCTGTTCTTCGCGTTCGCCTATAACGCGGTCGGCATTCCCATTGCCGCCGGCATCCTCTACCCGGCGTTCGGACTGCTGCTGTCACCGCTGATCGCCGCGGCTGCCATGTCCCTGTCGTCGATCAGCGTGATCGGCAATGCGCTGCGATTGCGCACCCAGCGTCTGACCGGAGATGACTGAAAAAGGCAGGTAAACGCTGCGATAGGGGCTGGTGGAGCATGGTCGGTGTGTGCCAGCATCGGTGATATGAAAGCGCGCCGATCGCTCCTATTGCTCAGCATTCCGGTGGTGACGGCGTTGGCTGCGCTGCCCAGCGCCCCGGTCGTCCCCTCCGCCTCGGCTGCCGGCTGTCCCGACATCGAGGTGACCTTCGCCCGGGGAACCGCGGAGGCGCCCGGTGTCGGTGGAGTTGGCCAGAAATTCATCGATGCACTGCGCTCGCAGGTCGGGGGGCGCTCCGTCGGGGTGTACGCGGTCAATTACCCGGCAGCCGAGGACTGGCCGCCCTCGGCGTCCGCCGGCGCCGGCGATGCGAACACCCACGTGCAATCCATGGTTGCAACCTGTCCGAACACCAAGCTGGTGCTCGGCGGCTATTCCCAAGGCGCGATGGTCATCGACCTGATCACCATTGCGCGGGCATCGGTGGCGGGCTTCACCGCCGCGACGTTGTCCGAGGAGGAAGCTGCGCACGTGGCCGCGGTCGCGGTGTTCGGCAATCCCACCGACCGGTACCTGGGCGGACCGATCAGCGAGATCAGCCCTTGGTACGGGGCCAAGGCGATCGATCTGTGCGCCGACGGCGATCCGATCTGCACTCCGGGAGCCTTGGCGCTGCCCTCGCATGACGAGATGTTCTCCGCTCCGCACCTGTCCTATGCGCAGTCGCCGATGCCCGCTCAGGCCGCGGGCTTCGTGGCGAGCCATCTCTGACGCGGGACGGCTACCCGATTACCTCCGAGGCCCAGTACTCACGCAGGCTGGCGATCCGATCGCCGGCGAATTCCAGGATGGCGACTTCCCGCATCCGTTTTCGCACGTTCTGGACGCGGTCGACGAAGGTCGCCTCCCACTCGGCGATCACCGTGCTGCCATCGGTGGCGGTGTAGAGGTTGAGCAGTCGGGCGTCGATATCGGCCTGTCCCTCGACGACCTTGCGCTGCCAGTAGTCGCGGATCCCGGCTCGGTTGCGGATGGGTTCGCCCAGCACCCGCTCGTGGTAGGTGGCGTCGTCGGTGAAGATCGTGACGATGAGCTCGGGGTCCTGTTGGGTCCAGGCGCGCAGGTAGGTATCGATCGTGGTGCGGACATCCATCAGGGGAGTGTGGCCCACAGCGCGGCCCCGCCCTCGCCGAACGTGCATTCAGCGCGAGGAAAGGGGCAAAAAATCAGGCTCAGTGCACGCTCGGTGCGGCGGAGGGGCCAGGACCGGCCGAGAGGCGCCCGGATTTCCGGCCCGCCTCCTATAGGGGTAACCTAACGCAGGGAAATTAGGGCAGCCTTTACTAATACTTGCGAGGGGATCGGATGGCCGTCGACGACACCTCGGCCGTCGCGCAGTTCCCCTCCTGGATCGGGCGCTTTCCCGGGCCCGGCGCTCCCACTTTGGTCTTCCCGCACGCCGGCGGAACCGCGGTCAACTACCGACCCCTGGCGCTGGCCCTGGCCGCCGGTGCCGACACCTACGTCATGCAATATCCGCAGCGTGCCGACCGTTTCCGCGAACCGGCCGCCGAAACCCTGCCGGAGCTGGCCCGCAGCCTGTTCGACGCCGCGCCCTGGCACCAGCTCGGGCCGCTGCGCCTGTTCGGGCACAGCATGGGCTCGCTGGTCGCGTTCGAGTTCGCCCGGCTCGCCGAAGAGCGCGGCATCGAGATCCAGCGGCTGTGGGCCTCGGCCGCGCCCGCGCCCGGCCTGGTGGCCGGCCTGCGCAAGGTGCCCACCGGCGACGCGGACCTGCGCGCCGAACTCGCCCAATTGGGCGGCACCGACCCGCGCATTCTGGCCGACGAGGAATTCCTCACCCTGCTGTTGACCCCGGTGCGCTCGGACTACCTGGCGTTCAACCGCTACCAGTGCGCACCCGAGGCGACCATCAGCGCCGACATCATGGTGCTCGGTGGCCGCTCCGACGACCGGGTCGGAGCCGACCTGCTGGAACGCTGGGCCGACCACACCACCGGCGCCTGCGCGATGTCGCTCTACGACGGCGGGCACTTCTACCACTACGAGCACATCGAGACCTTGGCGAAGCGGATCATCGCCGATGAATGATCGGCGCGAGGACCCGGTCGTCATCACCGGCCTCGGCGTCGAGGCTCCCGGCGGGATCGACACGGCCGAGCAGTACTGGTCACTGCTGGCCGACGGCCGCGAGGCGCTGAGCACCATCCCCGAGGACCGGGACTGGGCGGTGCGCGAACTCATCGAGGGATCGCACCGTGAGGGCTTCAAGCCGATCTGCAACGCGGGCGGATTCCTCTCCGGCGCCGCCGAATTCGACCCCGGATTCTTCGGTATCGCGCCACGCGAGGCCGTCGCTATGGACCCGCAGCAGCGAGTGGCGCTGCGGGTGGCATGGCGCGCCCTGGAAGATGCCGGCATCAATCCCGACGAGCTCACCGGCCACGACGTCGGCGTGTACCTGGGCGCGTCGGTCACCGGCTACGGCCCGGACATGGCGCAGTTCAGCGCGCACAGCGGTCACTTGCTGCCCGGCACCGCACTGTCGGTGATCTCCGGCCGGATCGCCTACACCCTGGGGCTGGCCGGCCCGGCGATCACCGTCGACACCTCCTGTTCGTCGGCGCTGTCCGCGTTGCACCTGGCGGTGCAGGCGATTCAGACCGGTGACACCGACATGGCGCTCGCCGGCGGGGTATGCGTGATGGGCTCGCCCGGCTTCTTCGTCGAGTTCTCCAAACAGCACGCGCTCTCCGACGACGGCCATTGCCGGCCCTACAGTGCCGCCGCCACCGGAACGGTGTGGGCCGAAGGTGCCGGAATCTTTGTGCTGCAACGAAAATCGGCCGCGCTGCGCGACCGCCGGCACATCTACGGCGAGATCCTGGCCAGTCGGCTCAACCAGGACGGTCACACCACCGGCCTGCTCACGCCCAGCGAGGCGGCCCAGCAGCGACTGTTCCGCCACGCCCTGGCCGATGCCGGCGTGCACCCCGGCCAGGTCGGGATGATCGAGGGCCACGGAACCGGAACTCGGGTCGGGGATCCCGTGGAACTGCGGTCGCTGATCAGCGTTTACGGCACCGACACGACGACCGGCGCCGGCCCACGGCTCGGTTCGGTCAAATCCAACATCGGGCATACCCAGGCCGCGGCCGGGGCGCTCGGGTTGACCAAGGTGCTCCTGGCCGCCGAGCACCAGGCGATCCCACCCACCCTGCACGTCCGCGACGGCTGGCACGACGGCATCGACTGGGACGGGCACCCGATCACGCTGGCCGAGACCATCACCGCCTGGCCGGCGAACGAGGGCCGCCGGATCGGCTCGGTGTCGGCGTTCGGGATGAGCGGCACCAACGCGCACCTGATCGTCGGGGTGGACGAGGTCGCGCCGTGCTGAACAGCCACCCGACCACCCTGCCCGACGGCCGGATCCCCGTGCTGATCTCGGCACACGCCCGCGACCTGGTGGCTGCCGAGGCCGGCGCGCTGGCGCGTTACCTGCACACGCATTCCGCCGGGGTCGAGGCGGTCGCCCAGACGCTGCGGGCCACCCGTCCGGTGCGCCGCTATCGCGCGGTGATCCGGGCCCGCGATACCGCCGAGCTCATCGCCGGCCTGGACGCCGTCTACCGCGGCGTCGAACACCCGCTGGTGGCCCGGTCGCATCAACCCGAGGCCGCTCGCACCGCTTTCGTGTTCCCGGGCCAGGGGAACCAGTGGCCCGGCATGGGAGCCGAGCTGCTCGGCCTCGCGGCCTACCGCGCCGAGGCGGACCGCTGCCATGACGCCTTCTTGCGTGCCGGGCACGCTTCGCCGCTGAGCTACCTGCGCGGCACCGATGACACCGACCCGGTGGTGGTGCAGGCCGCCCAGTTCACCCACGCCGCGGCACTGGCCGCCACCTGGCGGCACTTCGGAGTGCTTCCCGACATCACCGTGGGCCACAGCCTCGGGGAGCTGGCCGCCGCCTACACCGCCGGCGTGGTGGATTTGGATGCCGCGGTGGCGGTGGTGGCCGCACGGGCACAGCTGACCGACCTGCTGGCCGCCGACGCCCCAGTCCGGTTCGGCATGGCGATGATCGCCCTGAGTGCCGACGCCGCCGCCGATATGATCGCCGCAACCCCCGGGTGGCTGGAGCTGTCGGTGGTCAACGGCCCCGAATCGGTGGTCGTCTCCGGCGAATTACCGGCGATACAGCACATTCTGGAGTCCGCCGGCCGGCGCGGAATCTTCGCCCGCGAACTCCCGGTGCGCTATCCGGCGCACACCAGCGCCCTGGAGCCGTTGCGAGACCAGTTGACCGGGAAGCTTCCCGATGCTCAATTCCACAGCGCCCCAGTGGAATTCATCGGGTCGGTGTACGGCGGACCGATCCCGCTCGCGGCAACGTTCCGCCAGTACTGGTTCGACAATCTGCGCCGGCAGGTTCGGTTCGACCTGGCTGCCGCAGCCGCGGTGGCGCGCGGTGTTACGACGTTCATCGAGATGTCAGCGCATCCGACCCTGCTGGTGGCGCTCGCGGACTCGGTCGGGCCCGCCCAAGTGCTGGGCAGCACCGACCGTGACCAGTCGTCCGGCGAGGCACTGGCGGCCAACATCGCAGCCGCGGCGATCGTCGACCCCGGCTACCGCTGGCGCGACTTTGTGTCGGATGCTCCTGCGCTGCTGCGGCATTTTCCGCACGCACCGATGCACACCAACCGGCTATGGGCAGGCACGGAAACGTCCGCGCCGCGCCATCGGATGCCGGTGGTCATGACCGAACGCTGGCTGCCGGTCACCGAGCCGGGCCAGCGGCCCACGCGGGTGGCCGTCATCGACTACTCCGGGCAATCGCCTGAGCTGACCGCGCAATTGGCGGCGGAGTTGGACGTCGAAGTGGTGGACCCGGCCGCCGCCGAATTCCTGCTTCTGGTCGCTCCGCTCGCCGGCGCGGTCGATATCACCACCGCAGCAACCGAGTTCGCCGGGAACGCGGTTGGTCAAACCGCCCTTCAGCCAGGACAGAACTGCCGCCGGGTATGGCTGCTGACCCGCGGCGCCGAGTATCTCGATGGTGATCCGCCACCGAGCCCAGGTGCCGCGGCGTTGGCTGCGCTGCACCGCAGCACAGGATTCGACTACCCGGACCACACATTCGCGCACCTCGATCTGCCGGTGCAGCCGACTGCCGCCGACCTGCGAGCCGCGGGTGCCGCACTCTGGTTGACCGACACCGAGGTGGCAGTACGTGCCGGAGGCCTGGCGGCCCGTCGATTTGTCGAGTCCGCTTGTGCTGCGACGGTGCCTACGGTCCCGGAGACCGTGGTGATCAGCGGCGGCACCGGTGCCATCGGAATGGCCTACGTGGCGTTCTGCGCCGACCACGGCGCACGCGATATCGTCCTGCTCAGCCGCAGCGGGGCCAGTGATGCCATTGCCGCGCAGTTGGATGCGCTGCGTGCGCGTACCGGGGCGCGTATCACCGCGATCCGCTGCGACATCACCGACGGGGCCGCAGTCGCGGCGGTCATCGCGCAGTACCGGCCCGGTCCGGCCGGCCTGCTGGTGCATACGGCGTCGGCAGAGGCCGTGGCCGCGTCGCAGATTACGGCTGATGCAGTTCGGGACGCGTTCGGCGCCAAGGTGATCGGATTGAACAACCTGGCACGGCACTGGCCGCTGGACGCCGACGCACGCGTGCTGGTTTGCTCCTCGGTACTGGCGCTGTGGGGCGGCTCGGGACACGGGCTCTACGCGGCGGCCAACCGGATGGCCGACACGCTGGTGGGACAGCTGCGAGCCCAGGGCCTGGGTGCCACCTCAATCCGCTGGGGACTGTGGCGCAGCGTGGCCGTGGTCAGCGGCGAGGAGAAGGACCGGATCGCCCGAACCGGCCTCACCCCGATGCTCCCGGAGGCCGCGATCACCGCCGGACTTCTTGCCGCGCCGGACGACCCGGCGATCCTGGCCGCCGATTTCGATCGACTGGCCGTGTTCTTCGACAGCCAGGGCGTGCCCTCGCCCTTCGACGAATCACTGACCGTCGCAACGGCGGATGGGCAGGCCGATCGCCCGATCGGTGAGATGGTGGTCGACGAACTGGTGACGGTGCTTGGCTTGGAAGGCCCCGACGACATCGACATGCACCGGGCCCTGGTCGATCTCGGCCTGGATTCACTGCTCGCACTGGACCTGCGCAAGCGCTTGGGGCGGGCCACCGGCCTGCGTGTGGCGCTCGGCCCACTGCTGGCTGGAATGACCGGAGCCCAGCTGACGGCGGCGCTGCGTGATGACGCAGCGCCGGCCGCGGCTACGGAAAGGACTGTGTTCACCCATGACTGACGCCGTCGACCAGGCGACCGACGCCAACGAGCTGCGGCTGGAACTGTTGCGCCGTCGACTCGCCGAACGCGGGCTCGCTGCCACGTCGGCATCTTCGGAGCCGGATTCCGGGCCGACCAATGGGTCTGGGCCGCTGACCATGAGTGACGGACAGCGCCGGATGTGGTTCGTGCAGGCCCTTGACCCGGACGGCGCGTTGGCCAACATCTCGGTCTCCTACCGGCTGAACGGCCCGCTGGACGGCGCCCGGCTGCAGGCCGCGCTGGCCGCTGTGGCCGCGCGCCACCCGGTGCTGCGCACCGTCTATTCCGTCGACGACGCGGGCGAACCGCACCCGGTGATCGCCGAGGTCACACCTGGCTTTGCCACCCACGACCTGTCCGACCTTGCCGAACAGGCCCGGGCGCTGCGGCTGGAAGTACTGGCTCAGCGAGAATTCGGCACCCCGTTCCGGCTGGACGCCGATGCACCGCTGCGGCTCACCCTGATCCGGGTTGCACCAGACGAACACATTCTGCTGCTGGTAGCCCACCACATCGCCTGGGATGACGACTCCTGGGCGGTCTTCTTCGCCGACCTCACGGCCGCCTATGCCGACCCGGAACAGTTCGCCACCCGCCCGTCCGTACCGCATCCGGTCGCACCGGCAGGCTCCGGCCACGAAGCGGAGCTGAAGTACTGGCGCACTCTGCTGGCGGACCCGCCGGATCCCCTGGAGCTGCCCGGCCCGCACGGCTCGGCGATACCCAGCACGCTGCGCGCCGGATTGTGCACCCGCACCCTGCCCGCCGAATTGATGGCCGGGATCGCCGATCTGGCGCGCAGCAACGGCGCTACGCCCTACATGGTGATCGCCGCGGCGTTGTCCGCTCTGATCCAGCGCTATACCGCCACCGACGACTTCCTCATCGCCTCACCGGTGCTCAACCGCACCGCCGGGACCGAAGGGGCCATCGGCTACTTCGGCAACACCGTGGTGCTGCGCGCCCGGGTCGTCGCCGCGGACCGCTTCAACGAACTGCTGGCTCGGACCCGAGACGCCGCACTGGGGGCATTCGGCCACCAGGGCATCAACCTCGACCGGGTGGTGCGCGAACTCAACCCGGATCGCCGGCACGGGGGAGTGGAACGACTCACCCGGCTCAGTTTCGGTTTCCGCTCGACACAGGGCGGCGGATTCCAGCCGGATGGGATCACCTGCACGCGGGCCGATTACCGCGGCAAGGTCGCCCAGCTGCCGCTGGGGATCATGGTGGAGGCCGACGCTGACGGCGCTTTGATCGAGGCCGAATACCTGCACGACGTGCTCGACGAGGGATTGGTCGAGCAGTTGCTGCGCCACCTGGTGCAGCTGCTGTCCGCCGCCGTGGCACAGCCCCAGACGACCGTCGGCGAGCTGGACATCCTCGGCGATGACGACCGGGCCTGGCTGGACGCGATTTCCCGCGGACCCGACTTCGTCCCGCCCCCAGAGGCGCCGGCCACCCTGGGTTCACTGGTGGCCGACCGGGCCGCGGCCACGCCGAACGCCATCGCCGTCGTCGACGACCATGGCAAATACAGCTACGCCGAGATCAACGCGCGCGCCAACCGGATCGCACACCACCTGATCGCGGCCGGCATCGGCACCGAAGACAAGGTCGCGGTGCTGTTCGGCCGCTCGACGGATCTGGTGGTCACCGCCTTGGGTATCGCCAAAGCCGGCGCCGCCTACGTTCCTGTCGATCCCGAATACCCGCCGGACCGCATCGAATTCATCCTCGGTGACGCCCGTCCGTCGATCGTGCTGCGTGAACCGCTGACCGCGGACGATCTGGCCGGCCAGCCCGACACCGACCCGACCGACGCCGAGCGGGTGCGCCCGCTGCGGCCAGAGAATCTGGCCTACCTGATCTACACCTCGGGTTCGACCGGGTTGCCCAAGGGTGTCGAGGTCTCCCACGCGCCGATCACCGAGTACCTGGTCTGGTTCGGCGGCGAGTACGGCATCGACGACACCGACGTTCTGTTGCAGGTCGCCTCGCCGAGCTTTGACGTGTCGATAGGCGAACTGTTCGGAACCCTGGGAAACGGTGCCCGGCTGGTCATTCCACGCCCGGACGGTCTTCGCGACATCGGCTACCTGACCGACCTGCTGCAGCGCGAAGGCGTCACCGCCATGCACTTCGTGCCGTCACTGCTGGGCCTGTTCCTGTCGCTGCCCGGCGTGAATCAGTGGCGCACCCTGCGCCGTATCCCGATCGGTGGCGAACCGTTGCCGGGCGAACTCGCAGACAAGTTCCACGCCACCTTCGATGCCCTGCTGCATAACTTCTACGGCCCCACCGAGACCGTGGTGAACTCTTCCCGATTCAAGGTGGAAGGACCCCAGGGCAACCGGATCGCGCCGATCGGCAGCCCGAACATCAACACCACCATGTGGCTGCTCGACGACGCCTTGGCGCCGGTGCCGGTCGGAGTGATCGGCGAGATCTACATCGGCGGAACACATGTCGCTCGCGGCTACTTCGACCGTCCCGGCCTGACCGCCGAGCGGTTCGTCGCCGACCCGTGGACGCCTGGCCAGCGGCTGTACCGCACCGGGGATCTGGCCCGCCGTAATGCCGCCGGCGACCTGGAGTTCATCGGCCGCGCCGACGACCAGGTCAAGGTCCGTGGCTTCCGGATCGAACTCGGAGAGGTGGCCTCGGCCATCTCGGTGGATCCGAGTGTCGGCCAGTGCGTGGTGGTGGTCTCGGACCTTCCCGGGTTGGGCCGCAGCCTGGTCGCCTATCTGACCCCCGCCGGCCCGGGCGCCGGGGAAGACTCCGTCGAGATTCCGCGGATCCGGGCCCGGGTGGCCGCGGCGTTGCCGGAATATATGGCGCCGTCCGCGTACGTCGTGGTCGACGACATCCCGATCACCGCGCACGGCAAGATCGACCGCGCTGCGTTGCCCGACCCGCAGCCGATCGAGAGCACGCCCTACCGGGAACCGCAGACCGACACCGAACACGTGGTGGCGCAACTGTTCGCGCAACTGCTCTCCCGCGACCAGGTGGGTGCCGACGACTCGTTCTTCGACCTTGGCGGTCACTCGCTGCTGGCCACCAAACTGGTCGCGGCGATCCGGGCCCGCTGCGAGGTGGAGATCGGCATCCGGGAGATCTTCGAGGCCAGCACGGTGGCCCGACTGGCCGCCGCGATCGACCGGGCCCCCGCCGCGCAACCCGACGGGGCCGGGCGACCGCCGCTGGTCGCGGTACCGCGCTCTGGGAATCTCCCGGTCTCGGCGTCCCAGTTGCGGACCTGGTTCGCCTACCGACTGGACCCGAATGCCACCGGCGACAACATTCCGCTGTCGGCCCGGCTCACCGGGCCCTGCGACACCGCCGCGCTGACCGCCGCGATCGGTGACATGGTGGCCCGCCACGACAGTCTGCGCACCACGTTCCGCGAGATCGACGGTCTGCCGCATCAGGTGATCAATGCGCCCGCGGCGGTACCGGTGACCGAACTGCAGTGTCCCGAAACCGATCCGGGTCCCGTCACGGAGTGGACGCGAGCCCGGCTCGACGAACAGCGCGCTATCGCATTCGACCTGGAACGGGATTGGCCGATCCGGGCGGCACTGCTGCACCTGCCCGGCGAGGAACGGGTGCTTTCCCTGGTGGTGCACCACATCGCCGCCGACCACTGGTCGGTCGAGGTGCTCTTCACCGATCTGCTGATCGCCTACCGATCCCGTGCCGCCGGTTCCGCGCCGGCATGGGAGCCGCCGGCGTTGCAGTACGCGGACTTCGCGCATTGGCAGGGCGAACTGCTGCGTGACGAGTCCGGGTTGATCGAGGCGCAACGCCGCTATTGGATCGAGCAGCTGGCCGATCTGGCCGACGACACTGGACCGCGGCCGGACTTTCCCCGCCCCGCCACCGCGAACGGCTCCGGCGACTCGGTCGCATTCAGCGTCCCCCCGCAGGTGCGGGCCGGGCTGGCGGCGCTGGCCCGCGAGACCGGCGCCACCGAGTTCATGGTGGTGCAGTCCGCGGTCGCGGTGCTGATGCATCTGGCCGGCAGCGGCGACGACATCCCGCTCGGCGTACCGATCGCCGGACGTACCGACAACGCACTGGACAACCTGGTCGGGTTCTTTGTCAACATCGTGGTGCTGCGAAACCGGTTGTCCGGCAACCCGACACTGCGCGAGGTCGTCACCCGGGCGCGGGAAGCCGCGCTGGGCGCCTACGCACATGCCGACCTGCCGTTCGACCGGCTGGTGGAGGCCCTCAACCCGGTCCGCACGCTGTCGCGTAACCCGCTGTTTCAGGTGGTGGTCCACGTCCGCGAGGCCGCCGACGTCACCCACGTCATCGACAGTGGGCCCGACGGGGACCTGGTCTTCCGCACCGTGATGCCCACCTTCGACATCGCCCATGCCGACTTGTCGGTGAATCTGTTCACCACAGCGGACTCCGACCGGGAAGGCTATGACGGACATCTGATCTACCGCACCGACCTCTACGAGCGCGCCACCGTGGCGCGACTGGCCGACTGGCTGGGCCGGGTGCTGGCGACCATGGCAGGCGATCCGGGACGGGCGCTGCGCGACATCAGCCTGGTCGACGAGGAGCAACGCGAGCGCATCCTGCAGCGGTGGAGCCGCGGTGCCGAGATTCCCGCGGGCGATCCGCAAACCATCGCCGAGGTGCTGGCGCCCAGCCGCAGCTTCGACGGCGTCGCCGTGCGATGCGCCGGAGCCGAACTCAGCTACCCACAGCTGCATTCCCGCTCTAACCGGCTTGCCGAGCTGTTGATCGCCGCCGGCGTGGAGCCCGGAACCCTGGTGGGTCTGTCGGTGCGCCGCGACCTGGATCTGCCGGTGGCACTGGTCGGCATCATGAAGGCCGGCGCCGGCTACTTCCCGCTGGACCCGAGCTATCCGAGCCAGCGACTCGAGTTCATGATCGACGACGTCGCGCCGAAAGTGATCCTGGTCAGCGCTGCCACCCGGGATGCGATTCCGGCAAGGGACGGTGTCACGCTGCTGTGCCTGGACGACGCCGATGTGCAGGAGGAGCTGACCAAAGACGTTGCCGGGGTAAATCTTCCGGTGCCGCACCCCGATGACCCGATGTATCTGGTGTTCACCTCCGGATCCACCGGCATGCCCAAGGGTGTGCTCGGTACCCACCGGTCGATGAGCGCACGCCTGAACTGGCAGATCGCCCACTACCCGGTCACCGGCGAGGACATCCGGCTGGCCCAGTCGTCGATGACGTTCCTGGAAGGCGGCATGGAGATGCTGGCCGGGCTGGCCGTTGGGGCGACGCTGATTCTGGCCGACGACGACGAGTTCCGTAACCCCGAAGCACTGGCACGGCTGATCGTGGACGAGCGGGTGGCTCAGGTGACTGCGGTGGCGAGCCTGATCTCGGTGCTGGCGGAATCGCATGAACCCGGCGGTTCAGCGAGGCTCGACGTAGGAGAGCCGAAGCTGGGACCGCCGCATGAACCCGGCGGTTCAGCGAGGCTCGACGAAGGAGAGCCGAAGCTGGGACCGCCGCATGAACCCGGCGCACTGCGCGGGCTGCGAAGGCTGGTGTGCAGCGGTGAGCCCGTCTCGGCGGACCTGCTGGCCCGGCTGGGCGGGGCGCTGGATCCGAACGCTCAGCTGCTCAACAACTTCGGTGCCACCGAGACCTCCGGCGCGGTGGTGCGCGGTGAACTGGAGCCGCCAACACCGAAGCTGGGCCGGCCCACGCCCGGGTCGCAGGCCTACCTGCTCGACGACGCACTGCAGCCGGTGCCGCCCGGGGTGGTCGGCGAGGTCTACTACGCGGGCCCGCAGATCGTCCGCGGCTACTGGAAGCGGCCGGGACTGACCTCGACCCGCTTCGTCGCGAACCCGTTCTCCAACGCTTCCGGCGACCGGCTCTACCGCAGTGGTGACCGGGCCCGTTGGACCGTCGACGGAGTACTCGAATTTGTTGGCCGCACCGACCACCAGGTCAAGGTGCGTGGCTTCCGGGTGGAGCTGGCCGAAGTGGAGGCCGCGTTGCGCGGCGCACCGGGAGTGGCGATGGCCGCCGCCCGTACCTGGGACCAGCGCGGTGTCACCACGCTGGCCGGCTATCTGGTACCTGCGACCCCGGTCTCCGACGCGGCGGAGTTCATCGCGTCGGTGCGTGCGGCAGTCGCCGCAACGCTTCCCGGCTACATGGTCCCGTCATCGCTGACGGTCCTTGACTCCATGCCGTTGACCGACTCCGGGAAGCTGAACCGGCCCGCGCTGCCGCAGCCGGCGGTGGCCACGCGCGGGGAATCGGACCCACCGGTCACCGCCACCGAACAGACCCTGGTCGGAATCTGCGCCGAGCTCCTGGGTGTAGCGGCAATCGGGCGTAGTGACGGCTTCTTCGAGCTCGGCGGCGACAGCATCCTGTCGGTGCAGCTGGCTGCGCGGGCGCGCGCGGCGGGGCTGGACGTCGACCCGCGGATGATCTTCGAGCACCCCACGTTCGCCGAACTGGCCGCCGCAGTCGACGCTGCGGCCGCGGCCGGTGGCACCCCAGCAGCTGCCGACACGGCGTTTGAGCCGATGAGCGTCTCGGGTCTGAGCAGCGACGCGCTGGCCGATCTGACCGCGGCATGGGGTGATTCGCCGTGACCGAGACTGCATCTGCGCGGGGCACTGCGGCTCCCGCGGCGATCGAGGATGTGCTGGCGCTCTCCCCACTGCAGCAGGGATTGTTCTCGCTGGCCAAACTCGCCACCGATGACGGGGGCGGGGTGGACGGTGTCGACGTCTACACCGTGCAGTTCGTCATCGATATCGAGGGCGCCGTCGACCCCGGGCTGTTGCGGCGCAGTGCCGAGGCGATGCTGGTCCGCCACGCCAACCTGCGGGCGTCATTCTGGGACGTCGACCTGCCGCACCCGGTGCAGATCATCCCGGCGACAGCGGTGCTTCCGTGGCGGGAGATCCTAGCTGCGCCAACTGAATTCGATGAGATCGCACGAATCGAACGCACCACGAACTTCGATTTGGCCCGCGGACCGCTGCTGCGCTTCGTGCTGGCCCAGTCCGCTCCCGAGCGGTACCGGCTGATCCTCACCGTGCACCACCTGCTGCTCGACGGATGGTCGATGGCGGTGTTCTTCGACGAAATGGTGGCGATCTACCGTGCCGGCGGCGTCGACCCGCTGCCGGCGCCGCGCCCCTACCGTGACTACATCGGCTGGCTGGCAAGCCAAGACACCGACGCCGCTGTCGCGGCCTGGCGCGACTACCTGGTCCCGCTGAGCGCCCCGACCATGCTGGCCGGTGGTGAGCGAGCCGCCGTGGGCAGCGCCGTCCCGCAGACCCACGAGGTAGCGCTGGACAGCGACGCCACCGCGCGCCTGACGGAGTGGGCCCGTCGGCATGGGCTGACGCTGAACACCGTGCTGCAGTTCGCCTGGGCGGTACTGCTCGGCCGACTCACCGACCGGACCGACATGGCGTTCGGCGCGGTGGTGTCGGGTCGCCCACAACAGCTCACCGGCGTCGAAACCATGGTCGGCCTGTTCATCAACACCGTCCCGGTGGCCGCGTCGACACCGCCGCGCGCCGAGGTGGTCGCCACCTGCCAAGCGCTCCAACGCGACACCGCGGCCATGCGCGACCTGGGCTACCTGAGCCTGTCGACGGTGCAGCGGGCCAGCGGCAACGCGGTGTTCGACACCCTGCTGGTCTTCGAGAATGCGCCCATCGGCTCGGCGTCGGCCGGGGTCACCACCCCCGATGGGGTGCGCTTCATCCCGGTCACGGTCGAAAGTCTGACGCACTATCCGCTGACCCTGGTCAGCTATCCACCCCGCGACGGCCGGCTTACCGTGCTGCTCGAAGCGATCCCAGATGCGCTGGGGGAGTTATCGGTTCCGGATCTTGGGCAGCGGCTGCTGCAGGTGCTGCGCCAGCTGGCCGACCCGGCGCGGCCCCGCATCGCCGACTTGGACGTGCTGTTGCCTGTCGAGCGGGCCCGCATCGCCGATCGGGCGGTGGACGTGAACCCGCCCACCTCGGTTCCCGCTCTGTTCGCCGCGGCCGCCGCAGCGCACCCGGACCGTCCGGCGCTCACCGGCGAGGACCGCAGCCTGACGTACGCCGAGCTGGCGGCCGAATCCGCCGGTTTGGCGCGGGCGCTGACCGGGCGGGGGATCGGTCCCGAAGACCGGGTCGCGATAGCAATGCCCCGCTCACTGGATTCGGTCATCGCGATCCTGGCGGTGCTGCAGGCCGGGGCGGCCTACGTTCCCGTCGACATCAGCCTGCCCGAGGCGCGCATCGAATCGATTCTGCGCCAATCTGGTCCGAAGCTGACGCTGACCGTCGAACTGCTGGACGAGTTGCGTTCCGAAGACGCTGTGCAGATCGCGACTCCGCCCGTGATCCGCCCCGACTCGGCCGCCTACGTGATCTTCACCTCGGGGTCCACCGGAGAACCCAAGGGCGTCGTCGGCACCCACCGTGCGCTGGCGTCGTACTTCGCGGACCACCAGCAACGCATGTACGCGCCCGCCGTCGCGCGCCTGGGCCGCGCACTGCGCGTCGCGCACGCCTGGTCGCTGAGCTTCGACGCGAGCTGGCAGCCGCTGGTCGGCCTGCTGGGTGGTCAGAGCGTGCACCTGTTCTCCGCCGACGCGATGCGTGATGCCGAGGCGATCATCGACGGCATCCGCCGGCACCGGCTGGACATGATCGACACCTCACCGTCGATGTTCACCCAGCTGTTCGACGCCGGCCTGCTTGATGCCGGCTCGGACCACCGCCTCACCGTGCTGGCGCTGGGTGGGGAGGCGATCGCCCCGCACACCTGGGCGCGACTGCGTGCGGCGCCCTCGACGGCGGTCCACAACTGCTACGGACCCACCGAGACCACGGTGGAAGCCGTCGTGGCCGACGTCGCCGACACCGATGTTCCGGTGATCGGAGAAGCGGTGCGGGGCATGAGCGCTCACGTACTGGACTCCGCGTTGCGCGAAGTGCCTGACGGGGTGGCCGGCGAGCTGTACTTGGCTGGCGCCCAGGTCACCCGTGGCTATCTGGGTCGCGCCGGGGCGACCGCGGCTCGTTACGTCGCCGACCCGTTTCGCACCGGCGGCCGGATGTATCGCACCGGGGACCTGGTCCGGCGCCGGACGGATGGCCGCCTGGTATACCTCGGCCGTGCCGACGACCAGGTCAAGGTGCGCGGCTACCGGGTCGAGATCGCCGAGGTCGAGGCGGCACTGGTCGCGGCCACCGAGGTGACCGCCGCCGCGGTACTGCCTGTGCAAGGGCCGGCCGGCACCCAACTGGCCGGCTTTGTCACCGGCGCGCACGTGGACACCACCCGGGTGCGCGCCGAGATCGGCGCCCGGCTGCCGTCCTACCTGATACCTGCGCGGATCACCGCGGTGGAATCGATGCCGTTGACCGCCAACGGAAAACTGGACACGGAGGAGTTGGCGGCGCTGCTGGCGCAGTCCGGTCCGCTCGGCGGCGGGGTAGAGGCGGACACCGACACCGAACGCGTCCTGGTGGAACTGCTGGCCGAGGTGTTCGCCGGCCCGGAGGGCCGAGAGAATGCCGACGGTTCAGCCCCCGGCGTCGAGACCGATCTGCGTGAGCTGGGTTTGGACAGCATCGTTGCGCTGTCGATGGTGCGGGCGGCCCGCCGGCGCGGCCTGCCGTTGCGTCCGCGGACCATCTTGAGCTGCAACACGATTCGGGACGTGGCGGCGGCCTTGGACCGCGAAGCGGCCGAGGCCGACGAGGCGGCGCAGCGCGACGGGTCGCAGGCGGCCGACGGGCCGATTCCGCTGCTGCCGGCCGGCCGCTGGCTCTACCAATACGGCAGCCCACGCCGATTGGGGCAGGTCGAGGCGATCCGGCTGCCCGACGACACCGACGGCGGGCAGCTGCGGGCTGCCCTGGCCGCGATCGTCGCCGCTCATCCGCTGCTGCACACCCGACTCGACCCGGCCGAGCTGACGCTGTACCCGACCGAGCCCGTCGACATCCTGACCGAGGTCACGGTTACCTCGGCCGACCTTTCGGTGGTCACCGAGCACGGCACCCGACTGTTGGAGAGCCTGGATCCGGCGAACGGAGTCATGCTGCGGGCGGTGTGGCTGCGCGAGCCCGACGGCGCGGGAGTGCTGATGCTGTGCGGGCACGTACTGGCACTGGACCCGGTGTCGTGGCAGGTGATCCTCGGTGAACTGCACGCCGCGCTGGCCGGGGCGGATCCGCTGCCGGAGCGCAGCGGCTACCGGCGCTGGGCGGGCGCGCTGCACGAGCGTGCGCAGAGCCTGGACACGGTGGACTTCTGGGCCGCCCAGCTGGCCGGCGACGACCCGGATCTGGGTGCTCGGCGAGTCGACCCGGAACGCGATCGCGCCGGTGATCTCACGGTGTCGGTGACCGTCGCCGACCGGGTGCTGACCGCTGCGCTGTTGGCCTTGCCGGTTCCGATGCATGACCTGCTTGTTGCGGCGACCGCGCGGATGGTCACCGCCTGGCGGGCCCGCCGCGGGCAGGCCGGCGCGACACCGTTGCTGGCCTTGGAGACCCACGGGCGTGCCGAGGAGGTTGTGACCGGTGTCGATACCGTCGACATCGCCGGCCTGTTGTCCGCGATCTATCCGCTGCGGGTGGCCCAGGCAGACCCGGCCGGGGTGGCGCGCGCACTGGCGGACATCCCGGGCGGCGGAATCGACTACGGGCTGCTGGCCTACCTGCGTGCCGACACCGCCGACCGGCTGGCGGCTCAGCCGGGGCCGCAGCTGTTGCTGAACTACCTGGGCCGGGTCGACCGGGCCGGGGGCGGGCCGGCGGTGGCTCCCGACCTGATCGCCGGGCTGCCGTCGGTGCCCGAACCCGGCCAGGCGGTACGCCACGAGCTGAGCGTCTTCGCCGCGGTGGCCGACCTCGGGTCGGGGCAGGCGCTGATGACCCAATGGCGCACGTTGCCCGATATCCTCGGCGACGCCGAGATCACGGCACTGCAAGAGCTGTTCACCGACAGCCTGGGCGAGCTGGTGGAGGAACTGCGATGAGCACACTTGCGGTGGTGGGAGCCGGGGCCAAGGCCGTCGCGGTGGCCGCTAAGGCCGCAGCGCTGCGCGAGATGGGTGTCGCCGCCCCGGACGTGGTCGCCGTCGAACGCACCGAGGTCGCCGCCAACTGGCGTGCCGCCGGGGGCTGGACCGATGGTGCGCATCGGCTGGGCACCAGCCCGGAGAAGGACGTCGGCTTCCCGTACCGCTCGGCGCTGGTGGCAGGACGCAACGCCGAACTCGACGAGCGAATGACCCGCTACGGCTGGCAGTCCTATCTGATCGCCACCGGCCAGTTCGCCGAGTGGGTGGATCGGGGCCGGCCGGCCCCCACCCACTTGCGCTGGAGCCAGTATCTGCGCTGGGTGGCCGACGCGGTGCGGCTCAACGTGATTCCCGGCGAGGTGGAGCGACTGGGGGTGAACGGCGCCGGGTGGGTGCTGCACACCCGCGAAACCGAGGTCGCCGCAGATGCGGTGATGATCACCGGTCCGGGCCAGGCCGAGAAGTCGATCCTGCCTGGCAATCCGCTGGTGCTTTCCATCGCGCAGTTCTGGCACCGGGCTGCGGCCGACCGGATCAGCGCCGAGCGCGTCGCCGTCATCGGCGGCGGCGAGACCGCCGCATCGATGCTCAATGAGCTGTTCCGGCACCGGGTATCGACGATCACCGTGATCTCCCCACAGGTGACTCTGTTCACCCGAGGGGAGGGTTTCTTCGAGAACGCCCTGTTCTCCGATCCCACCGACTGGACAGCGCTGACCCTGGCCGAGCGGCGAGATGCGTTGGCCCGCACCGACCGCGGGGTGTTCTCGGCCCGGGTACAGGACGCACTGCTGGCCGACGATCGGATCCGCCACCTGCGGGGCCGGGTGGCGCACGCGGTGGCCCGCGACGGCCGGATCCGGCTGACACTGAGCACCAACCGCGGCGGCGAGAACTTCGAGACCGTCCACGGTTTTGACCTGGTCATCGATGGCTCTGGCGCGGACCCGCTGTGGTTCGTGTCGCTGTTCGGCCAGGACACCTTGGACCTGCTTGAGCTGGGCCTGGGCGGCCCGCTATCCGGTGACCGGCTGGCCGAGGCGATCGGGCACGACCTGGCCGTCACTCACGTCACCCCGAAGCTTTTCCTGCCCAACCTTGCCGGGCTCACCCAGGGGCCTGGCTTTCCCAACCTGAGCTGTTTGGGACTGCTGTCCGACCGGGTGCTGGGCGCCCACCTTTCTGCTGCGCCACCGATACCGAGGAGATCCGATGAGCACCAATCCCTTTGACGACGAAAGCGGCAGCTTCTATGTGCTGGTCAACGACGAGGAGCAGTACAGCCTGTGGCCGACGTTCGCCAATGTTCCCGCCGGGTGGCGAGTGGTCTACGGAGGTGAACAGGGCGCCGACCGCGCGGCTTGTGTGGAGTACGTCGAGCAGCACTGGAACGATCTGCGGCCCAAGAGTCTTCGTGATGCCATGGCGGCCGAACGGGGGTAGCCTGGCTCCCGAAACCGTCATTCGGAGGGGGAACCGTGACTGGAAGACTTCTACTGATCGGCGCTGCGGCGCTGGCTGTGATCGGAGTGTCCGGGTTGTTCGGGGGAGGTGTGGCTTCCGCTGAGCCGGCCGCACCGCAGGACTCCGTGGCCGGTGCGCCCCTCCCGCTGGAGCCCGCGCCGCCGACACCGGCCCCCGCCCCGGCGCCGTCCGGTGTGCCGCTGCCCACCACCGGTGAGGTGTCGGGCATGCTGACCAGGCTCAGCGACGCCGGCATCGGCTACAAGGAGAAGGCCGATCTGGTCGAGAACGGCATAACGCAGCACGAGGGGCACGGGCTCGACAGCGAGCTCCGCAGGGCCTACCGCGACGGAGAACTGCCCTACAACTTCGACGTGATCAATGTGGTGCAGACCGGCGAGGGCCAGGGGCTGGCCAACGTCACCGTCTCGGGCCCCAAGATGCCTGCGCCGCAGACCGTCCCGCTGCAGCTCGTCGACCAGGGTCGTTGGGTGCTGTCGCACGACTCGGCCACCCAGCTGATGCAGATCATGGCGGCCCACTAGCCCGCAGAACGAGTCGGTCAGCGGTTGAGGCGGCCGAACATGCCCTTTTGGGCCTTGTAGAGCCGGGGGAACTCGGCGAAGAGCCGGTCGTACACCTCGTGATTGGCGGCTACCGGCTCGAATACGCCGTCGAGCGGGATCAGATCGCGTAGCTCGTCGGGGTGCACGTAGCCCATTCCTATCCCAGCGAACAGCGCCGCGCCCCGCAACTGCGCATTGAGCGGATCGGCCACCCGCTCGCAGGTACGGCCGGTGACGTCGGCGACGATCTGGCACCACAGGTCCGAGCGCGCACCGCCGCCCACGATCCGGATCGGTCCGCCGTTGGGGGTGAACCGATTCACGCACTCGAGCAGCCAGCGGCTGTTGTAGGCGACCCCTTCGAGCACCGCGCGCACCAGATCGGCGCGGGTGGTGGCCAGTGACAGGTTGTGGAAACCGCCGCGGGCACGGCGGTCGTCAACGGGGGAGTGCTCGCCTTTGAGCCAAGGCGTGAAGATCACCCCGTTCGAGCCGGCCGGTGCGCCCGCCGCAAGCGCGGTCAGCGCGTCGTAGTCCAGATCGTCGAACATGGTGTCGCGCAACCATTGCAGCGCGCGGCCGGCGGTGTCCTGGTTGTTGACCAGCAGATAGGACGTCGGGTCGAGGCCCGCGACGGTGGCCAGCTGGTGGAACGCATCGGTCTTCTTGAACGCCACCGGACAGCTGATCCACGACGTGGTGGAAATGGTCAGATGCAGCTCACCTTGGCGCACCGCACCGGAACCCACTGCCGCAGCGTGCAGGTCTGGGGTGCCGGTGACCACCTGGGCCGCAGGCGATATGCCGAGTTCGGCGGCGACCGACGGAGCCACCGGGCCGATGATGGAGCCGGTCGGCACCAGCGGGGGAAGTTTCGCCCGGTCGACACCGGCCAGGCGCACCAGTACGTCGTCGTAGTCGAGCACGTCCAGATTGCGGTTGTTGGTGAGCCAGCTGCCCATCATCGAGGCCCGCGATGCCGCCGCCCGTCCGGTGAGACGCATGCCGAGGTAGTCGACCGGCTCCAGCAGCCAGCGGGCGGCCGCGAAGACCGCCGGGTCGCCGTGCTGCAGGTGCAGCATGTGCCCGACCGGGTCGTCGCCGCTGGGCGAGGGGATGCCGCCGTTGCGACGGAGCCAGCTGAGCAGGACCCGTGGTCGGTAGCCGGCTACCCGACCGCCGAACACCTTGCGGCTGTAGGGCGCACCGCGGGTGTCCATCCACATCACGCATGGACCCACCGGACGTCCCTCGGCGTCGACCGGGATGGTGCTGGCCCACTGCCCGGTGATCGACACCCCGGCTACCTGCTCACCGCGTATCCCGCTCTCGGCCAGCCCGCGTTTGGTGGCGTCGCGGATGATCTCCCACCACAGACCCGCGTCCTGGGTGGCAGCACCGCCCGGGCCGTATTCGGTCGAGACCGCAGTGAGGTCCGACCACAGCACGGCGCCGTCCAACGACACGAAACCGACTTTGGGGCCGCCAGTGCCAAGGTCAACGGCCAGAACGACGCGGTCCGAACTGGTCATACGGGCGGCAGCGACTGCTGGGTGTCGAGGATGTGTTCCATGAACCCTTCGATGAAATGAGCCGCCTCATCGGTCATCCCGCCGGGGACGCCGCCATAGACCGCAGCGCTGACCGGCGCCTCGCCCTCGGCAGTCTTCTTCTTGGCGTACTCGACCGCGTCGTCGAGGTCGGCGGCGAATGCCTCCGCCACGCCGGGCTGGGTCTGGGGCCGGGTGACGGCCATGTGGATGGAGTTGGGGTACTGCTGGCCGTTGAAGCGCCAGCCCTTGGGCTTCATGGCGTCAGCGACGTGGTAGATGTCGAATTCGTCGGAGCGGAAGCTGAAGCAGAACGTTGGTGAGCCCAGGATCATCAGCTCGGGGTGGCTGCGCACGGCGTCCTGCATGGCCGATGCCGTCTCGAGGATTGCCTTGGCGTAGGCCCGGTAGCCTTCCCGGCCCAGCTGCACCATCGACGCCCACGCGGCGGCGATCAGCCCACCCGAGCGGGAGCCCTCGATTCCCGGCGAGTGGTATTTGCCGCCGGACCACTCCGGGAGGTAGAAGTACTGCGCGTTGCGGTAGGCCTTGTCGCGGAACAGCAGGGTGGAGGCGCCCTTCAACGAGTAGCCGTACTTGTGGTTGTCCGCGGAGATGCTGGTGACCCCGGGCACCCGGAAATCGAACAGCGGGACGTCATAGCCCAGCTCCTGGGCGAACGGCAGGACGAACCCGCCCAGACAGCCATCGACGTGCAGGCCCACTCCGTGCTGCAGGGCGAGCTGCCCCAGTTCGGGAATCGGGTCGACGGTGCCGTAGCCGTAGTTGCAGGCCGAGCCCATGATCGCGATGGTGTTCTCGTCGATGTTGTTGGCCACCCAGTCGACGTCCACCTGGGTGGTCTGCGGATCGATCGGCGCCCTACGCATCTCGATGCCGAACAGATGGCAGCCCTTGTCGAAGGCCGGGTGACCGGTTTCGGGCTTGATGAAGTTCGGCCGGGTGATGCCCCGGTGCTTGGCGGCGTGCTCGCGGTAGGCCAGCAGTGCGTGGATGATGCTGCCGGTGCCGCCGGTGGTGACCATACCGACCGGTTCGGTGTCGGTGATGGCCTCGGCGTGCATCAGATCCAGTGCCATCGCGATGATTTCGCCCTCGAACTTGGTCGCCGACGGGCAGATGTCGCGCTGCAGCACGTTCACATGGGCGAACAGTCCGAACGCCTCATCGAGGAAGCGGTAGTGCTCGTGGTCACCGCAGTACATGGTCCCGGACACCTTGCCGGTTTCCCAGGTGGGGTCCTCGGCCTGCGCCATCTCACGCAGCTCCGCGAGCACTTCGTCACGCGGCCGGCCCTGTTCGGGCAGCGTGCGGTTGACGGTGAAGCGGTCCGTGTAGGGAAAGTCGGACATGGTGAGAGCAGATCCTCCATCTTGAGGACCCCCCGGGTCACAAACCCCGAGGGATCATCGTGTTGTTGTTCGCACGCGCAATAGCAGAGCTAACCACGGGCGGCCGACGCGGCGTCACATCACGTGCCGCCCGCCCCGTCGGTATCACGCCGACCGTCCCACCGCGGGCCCGCAGTGAATTGCCTGAATTCATGATCTCCTGCGTGTCCGAATGTCGGCTGCGGATGGGTAGCAAGAATTGCCATGACATTTGTTCAATGGCCGTGGGCCAATAATCTCAAATCGCGCGCGAGAATTCCAACACCAAAAAAGGACAGTATTGACAATATTTTGTTGTTAATCGGGTGTTGGGTGGGGAATGCGCGGTGCTAGGCCACGCCCAGGCTGTCCAGCACCGCTGAGTGCAGCAGGACGTTGGTAGCCACCGCGCTGCCGCCGTGCGGGCCGGCGGTGCCGCTGAGGTCGGTGAACGTGCCACCCGCCTCACGGACCAGGATGTCCAGGGCCGCCATATCCCACAGTGACAACGAGGGCTCGACAACGATGTCGACCGCGCCCTCGGCGAGCAGGCAATGGGCCCAGAAATCGCCGTAACTGCGCGTTCGCCACACGGTGTCGGTCAGATCCAGGAAGCGCTGACGCAGTCCGAGGTGCGCCCACTGCTTGAGTCCGGCGAACGACAAGCTCGCCGAGCCCAGGTCTGCCACCGCGGAGACCGATAGTCGCCTCGGCGCCGCCCCGCCGACCGCGGCGAATGCGCCCAGGCCATCGCCGGCCCACCACCGCCTGCCCAGCGCGGGGGCGCTGATCGCACCGACGCACGGCACGCCGTCGTCGAGCAGGGCGATCAGCGTGGCCCACACCGGTACCCCGCGCACGAAGTTCTTGGTGCCGTCGATCGGATCGATGACCCACTGGCGGCCGCTGAAGATCGCACTGCCGCCGAACTCCTCGCCCAGTACGTCGTCGTTGGGCCGATCGCGTGCCAGGACCTCGCGCAGCGCGACCTCCACCGCGCGGTCGGCGTCGGTGACCGGAGTGAGGTCCGGCTTTGTGTCGACCCGCAGGTCCAGTGCACCGAACCGGTCCATCGTCATGGCGTCGGCTACGTCCGCCAGGCGCAGCGCCAGGGTCAGATCGTCATTGATGGATTCCGCTGCAATTCCCACAAACGGGGGACAGTACCACCGAGTTGCGGGATTCCGTGTTCGCCGGCGAAATGACCGAATTATGGAATCACGTCGCCGGTATGGAAAAATGGGGGGCGCGAGTTGCTTTTCTTCGCCCGCGACTCAAATCGGCACGACGGCAATTCCTTGCCGCACCTGCGTGCCGCCGTCGGTGCGATCAGGGAATCCCGGCTGAGGGGAAGGGGTCTGCGATGACCACGTACACGCAGACGCTGGCCGGCACCACCTACCGGTTCGACGGGCTGATCGACCTCCTGGCCAAGGCCACCCCGCGCCGATCCGGCGACGAACTGGCCGGCTGCGCCGCCGCCAGTGACGTCGAACGGGCCGCGGCGCAGTGGGCACTGGCCGACGTCGAGCTGGACACCTTCCTGCATGACCTGGTGGTGCCCTACGAGACCGACGAGGTCACCCGGCTGATCATCGATCGCCACGACCGCGAGAGCTACCGGGCGGTGTCCCATCTGACCGTCGGTGGTCTGCGGGACTGGCTGCTGGAGGTGGCGGCGACGCCGACCGCGGCCGACACCCTGCGTCGTGTCGGGCCGGGGCTGACTCCCGAAATGGTGGCCGCGGTCAGCAAACTCATGCGGAACCAGGACTTGATCGCGGTGGCGCGATCAATACGGGTCACCAGCGCGTTTCGCACCACGCTGGGATTGCCGGGCCGCCTGGCCACCCGGCTGCAGCCCAACCATCCGACCGATGACCCTCGGGGTGTCGCCGCCGCCACCCTTGATGGGCTGCTGCACGGATGCGGCGATGCGGTGATCGGCATCAACCCGGCCACCGACTCGCCGCAGGCCACCGCCGACCTGCTGTACCTGCTCGACGACATCCGGCTGCGCTACCAGATCCCGACGCAGTCCTGTGTGCTCTCGCACGTGACCACGACCATCGAGCTGATCGAGCAGGGCGTCCCGGTGGATTTGGTGTTCCAGTCGATCGCCGGCACCGAGGGGGCCAACCGCAGCTTCGGTGTGAGCCTCGATCTGCTGCGTACCGCCCACGAGGCCGGGCGGTCGCTGCAGCGCGGGACCGTCGGGGACAACGTCATGTATTTCGAGACCGGCCAGGGTTCGGCACTGAGCGCGCACGCCCACCTGGGCTGCGGTGGCCGGCCGGTCGATCAGCAGACCCTGGAGACCCGGGCCTACGCGGTGGCCCGCGAATTCTCGCCGCTGCTGGTCAACACCGTGGTCGGGTTCATCGGACCCGAATACCTCTACGACGGCAAACAGATCGCCCGCGCCGGGCTTGAGGACCACTTCTGCGGCAAGCTGCTCGGGCTGCCGATGGGTGTCGACGTCTGCTACACCAACCACGCGGAAGCCGATCAGGACGACGTGGACACCCTGCTCACGCTGCTCGGCGTCGCCGGGTGCAACTTCGTCATCACCGTCCCCGGGGCCGACGACGTGATGCTGGGCTACCAGAGCATGTCCTTCCACGACGCGCTCTATGCGCGACGCGTGCTGGGCCTGCGCCCAGCGCCCGAGTTCGAGACCTGGCTACAGGGGATCGGTATCGCCGATGAGTCCGGCCGAGTGCTGCCCAGTGCGGTGGAGCGCTCGCCGTTGCGGTCGCTGGCGGCACCGGCATGAGCGCCTTGCGTTCGAAACCGCCGGGTTCGTCGAGCCTCGCTAAACCGACTGAGTCGCAGGACCTCTGGCAGGACTTACGCCGCCACACCCAGGCGCGGATCGGGCTCGGGCGCTCCGGCGACGCCCAGCCGACCCGCAGCGTGCTGGAGTTCCGGGCGGCGCACGCCCTGGCCCGCGACGCGGTGCGCCAACCGTTCGACGTCGGACGGTTGGCCCAGCGGGTGGCCGACGTAGGGCTCGGCGAGCCCGTGGCGGTGACCAGTCGAGCGAGCAGTCGCGAGGAGTATCTGCGGCGCCCCGACCTTGGTCGCCTGCCCGACGATTTGACTGAAATCCCATGCAGTACAGCGCAGGTGGGCTTTGTGCTGTGCGACGGGCTGTCCCCGGCGGCGCTGACCGAACACGGTGTTGCGTTACTGCGTGCGCTGACCGATGTGGTGGGTGCTCACCGCTCCATCGCCGCACCGGTGATCGCCACCGGAGCCCGGGTAGCGCTCGGTGACCACATCGGCCAGGTGATGGGCGTGCAGACCGTGGTGGTGCTGATCGGTGAGCGGCCGGGATTGTCGGTGGCCAGCAGCCTCGGGTTGTATCTGACGCACCAGCCGCGGCCGGGACGCACCGACGCCGAACGCAATTGCGTGTCCAACGTGCATCCTCCGGACGGTCTGGGCTACCTCGAGGCGGCCCGCGTCGTCGACGCCCTGATCACCGGTGCGCGCAGACTCGGTCGATCAGGAGTCGACTTGAAAGCCACCTCGGTGGCTGCGCTCGGCGATTCATGCGGGCCGGATCGAACCACCCTCGACCAACACGCGGTGTCCTAGGATCGAGCACCATAGACATCAACACGCGAAAGTTGCGCCACTTCGTGGTGGCTGCTGAAGAACTGCACTTCAGTCGGGCGGCAGCGCGTGTCTTCCTGGCGCAGCAGGCACTGAGCCGCCAAATCAAAGAACTCGAAGACGAACTCGGCGTCAAGCTGTTCGAACGGACCACCCGCAACGTGGCGCTCACGCCCGCCGGCGAGGTCTTCCTGGAGGGCGCGCGCACCGTCTTGGCCGCACTGGACGGTGTGACCGCCGCCGCTCAACAGGCAGCGCGCGGGGTGGTGGGCACGCTGCGGCTGGGCTACGTACCGGGCGCCGCGCTCGAATTGACCGCACCGATCATTGCCGAGTTCCGGGAACGTCACCCCGAGGTCACCATCGAGATGCGGGAATTCCAGGTCAGCGATCCGTCGGCCGGGTTGGCGTCGCGGGCCACCGATGTGGCATTCCTGCGGCTGCCGCAGAGCACGCCGAACATCAGCACCGAGATCCTGGCAGTCGATCCGGTCGTCGCCATGGTGTCGGCCTCGCACCGGCACGCCGGACGGAAGTCGGTGTCGGTACGGGACCTTCTCGACGACCCGATCACCCAGTCGTCCAGCGTCGACCAGGCCCATCACGCGTTCTGGAGCCTGGCTGCGGCGCGGACTGCTGCGACGAAGGTGCACGTGGTGCGCTCCGATTCGATCACCGAGGAGGCGCAGGTGGTGGCCGCAGGGGCGGCCATCGCCATCACCGGTGCGGCGGCCGCGCACTTCATGCCGTTGAGCGGGGTCCGGTTCCTGCCGATCAACGACTGGCCCGGTTCGGCCATCGCGGTGGGCTGGACCGACGGCGAGCCGTCGCCGCTGGTCTCCCGCTTCGTCGACGTCGCCTGTTTGGTGCGGGACAGGGAGCGGGACATCGTGCACGGCATCGAGCACCGGCTGTTGGCGGGTTCACCGTAAAATCGAGGACGGCCGTAGCTGTTCGAAGCAGGAGGTGAGCATCCGTGGGCGTGGCTGATGATCGCCGCCTCGAGGTACTGCGTGCCATCGTCGCGGACTTCGTTGCCACCAAGGAGCCGATCGGCTCCAAAGCCCTGGTCGAACGGCACAACCTGGGGGTTTCGCCGGCCACCGTCCGCAACGACATGGCCGTGCTGGAGGCCGAGGGATACATCGCCCAACCGCACACCAGTTCCGGGCGGGTGCCCACCGAGAAGGGCTACCGGGAGTTCGTCGACCGGATCGACGACGTCAAGCCGCTGTCGGCCGCGGAACGCCGGGCGATTCTGTCCTTCCTGGATTCCGGTGTCGACCTCGACGACGTGCTCCGCCGCGCGGTGCGCACCCTGGCGCAGCTGACCCGCCAGGTGGCCGTTGTGCAGTACCCGACTCTGTCGGTGTCGACGGTGCGCCACCTCGAGGTGATCGCGCTGACCCCGGCGCGGCTGCTGCTGGTGGTCATCACCGACTCCGGCCGGGTCGATCAGCGCATCGTCGAACTGGGCGAACCGATCGACGAGCATCAGCTCAGCCAGCTTCGGGAGTTGCTCGGCGCCGCGCTGGAGGGCAAGCGGATCTCGGCAGCCTCCACCGCGGTCGCCGAACTGGCCGGGCACCTGGACGGGCGCAGCGGGCTGTCGCCCGGCCTGGCCAACGCGGTGGGTCGCTCGGCGACGGTGCTGCTGGAATCGCTGGTCGAGCACCGCGAGGAGCGCCTGCTGCTGGGCGGTACGGCCAACCTGACCCGCAATGCCGCGGACTTCGGCAGTTCACTGCGGTCTGTGCTGGAAGTTCTCGAAGAGCAGGTTGTGGTGCTGCGGCTGCTCGCCGTGCAGCAGGAAGCCGGTAAAGTCACGGTGCGCATCGGTCACGAGACCGAGGCTGAGGAGATGGCCGGCGCCTCGATGGTGTCCACCGCTTACGGATCCCTGGGCACCGTGTACGGGGGCATGGGGGTGCTGGGTCCCACCCGGATGGACTATCCGGGAACGATCGCCAGTGTTGCAGCGGTTGCAATGTACATCGGTGAAGTGCTCGGGGCTCGCTAATCTCCGGCTGGCAGAAGTTGGGAAGGGTCAGGCGTGGCACGCGACTATTACGGCTTGTTGGGCGTCGATAAGGACGCGACCGACACCGATCTCAAGCGCGCCTATCGCAAGCTGGCGCGCACCTACCACCCCGACGTCAACCCCGACGAAGCGGCACAGGCAAAGTTCAAGGAGATCAGTGCCGCCTACGAGGTGCTGTCCGACCCGGAGAAGCGCCGCATCGTCGATCTCGGCGGCGACCCGCTGGAGAGCGGCGGCGGCGGCAATGGCTTCGGTGGCGGTTTCGGTGGGGGTTTTGGGGGCCTCGGGGACGTGTTCGAAGCGTTCTTCGGCGGCGGGGCGGCCTCGCGTGGCCCGATCGGACGGGTCCGGCCGGGTTCGGACTCGCTGCTGCGCATGCGCTTGGACCTCACCGAGTGCGCAACCGGGGTGACCAAGCGCGTCACGGTCGACACGGCGGTGCTGTGCGACCGCTGCCAAGGTCGCGGAACCCACGCTGACTCGCGCCCCATGACGTGTGACACCTGCCATGGGCGCGGCGAGGTGCAGAGCATGCAGCGCTCGCTGCTGGGCCAGGTCATGACCTCGCGGCCCTGCCCCACCTGCCGCGGCGTCGGCGAGGTGATTCCGGACCCGTGCCACCAGTGCGGCGGCGACGGCCGGGTGCGCTCGCGCCGTGAGATCAGCGTCAAGATCCCGGCCGGAGTCGGCGACGGCATGCGCGTGCGGCTGGCCGCCCAGGGTGAGGTCGGACCGGGTGGGGGACCGGCCGGTGACCTCTACGTCGAGGTGCACGAGCAGCCTCACGACATCTTCGCCCGCGACGCTGACGACCTGCACTGCCACATCTCGGTCCCGATGGTCGACGCGGCGCTGGGCACCACCGTGACCGTGGAGGCGATCCTCGACGGCGCCACCGACATCACCATCCCGGCCGGCACCCAACCGGGGGCCACCATCGTGCTGCGCGGCAACGGCATGCCGCAGGTGCGGACCGGCGTGCGCGGAGACCTGCACGCCCACATCGAGGTGGTGGTTCCCGAGCGCCTCGACAGCCATGACACCGAGCTGCTGCGCAAGTTCAAGCAGCACCGCGACCGCGAGATCGCCGAGGTCCGCTCGGCGCACACGCAGAACAGCGGCGGGCTGTTCAGCCGACTGCGCGAAACTTTCACCGGCCGCTGAGCCCGCGGTGGCAGGCCTGTTCTATGTCGATGCGGTGCCCGAGGTGGGTGCGCTGGCCGTGCTCGGTGGCGACGCCGGGTTCCATGCCGCGACGGTGCGCCGGATCCGGCCGGGTGAGCAGCTGACCCTCGGTGACGGCGCCGGTGTGCTGGCGCAATGCCAGGTCGAAGAGGCCGACCGCGGTGGGCTGCGGGCCCGGGTGCTGGAGCGTTCCCAGGTCGCGCCGCCGGCCCCACCGGTGACCGTGGTGCAGGCCCTGCCCAAATCCGAGCGTTCCGAGCTGGCGATCGAGCTGGCCACCGAGGCCGGTGCCGACGCTTTCATGGCGTGGCAGGCTGACCGGTGCGTGGCGCGCTGGGACGGCCCGCGAGCCGACAAGGGACTGCGGCGCTGGCAATCGGTTGCCCGAGCGGCCGCCGGCCAATCCCGCCGGGCCCACATTCCGCCGGTGGACGGAGTGCTCAGCGACGCCGAGCTGGTGTCGTGGGTGCGCGACCAGGTGGCCGCCGGCACGACCGTGCTGATGCTGCACGACGCGGCCGTCGTCGCCTTGGCCGACGCGGTGGAGCCCACCGCCTCGGCATTGGCCCTGGTGGTGGGCCCCGAAGGCGGGATCACCGAGGCGGAGCGGACAGCGCTGGCCGGCGCCGGTGCCGTCGCCACCCGGCTCGGTCCTGCTGTGCTGCGCACCTCGACCGCGGCGGCGGTCGCGTTGGGCGCGCTCGGAGTGCTGACCCCACGCTGGCGGAGTGAATAGCCGGGCGGCTTCGGTGCCGTCGCTGAGCATCAGCGACGGCTACGCGGTGTATCGCGGCCCGGTGGGCGGCGGCGGCCCCATTCACCGCCACGGCGCCTTCCAGATCGTGGTCGCCGGGCGAGGTGAAGTGACGATGGTGGATCTCGCCGGCACCTGCCATCAGGCCGCCGCACTGGTTGTGTCACCGATGGCACCGCACCGCATCCTGGCCATCCGCGACCTGATCACCTACTTCATCGAGCCGCACTGCCTGTTCGCCGACCGGCTGCGCGGGCGCTACGACGCCGGGATCGCCGCAGCCCCCGAGCTGGGCGAGCTGCGCGAGCCCGATATCGCAGCCGCCTGCCGGGGCCAGTCGGAGGAGCTGGATCCGCGCCTGGTGACGGCGCTGGCCCTACTGGCCGACAGCAGCATCACGATGCCGAGCCTGGCTGCCGAGATCGGCCTCTCGCCGCAGCGCCTGCGCGCGCTGGCGCGCCGGGAACTGGGGATGCCGCTCGCCCGTTGGCGGGTCTGGTCGCGGCTGCGTCGGGCCGTCGAAGCCCTGCAGTCGGGGACGCCGTTGGCGCAGGCCGCGATCGCCGCGGGCTTCGCCGATCAGGCCCACTTCACCCGGCAGATGCGGGAGATGATGGGCCTGACGCCGTCGGTGGTGCGCCACGCCCTCGTGTGATCACCGTTTGCGGGCGGTATAGATCGAGATCGTCCCGTTGATGGTGGCCACCACGTCGGCTTCGCGAACGTCCACGAAGCCGGCGGCCGAAATCAGCTCCGGGAGAACACCATCGGCATTCGGTTGGGTATCGGTCTTGCCGTCGGCGAACTGGACGAACCGAAACGCCAGACGCATCAGCGGCGTCCGTTGCAACCCGAAGTCGGCGATCACCAGACGGCCACCTGGGCGCAGTACCGTAAACATCGACGCGAGGATGGCGCGCTTGACGTCCATCGGACATTGGTGCAGCACCAGAGAAGACATCACGCCGTCCATCGACTCTGCCTCCACCGACGCCACCAGGTCGTCGCCCATCCCGGTCAGCCAGCGGACACGGCCGGCTGACTCGGACTCCGCATCCTTTTGCCGCGCCACCGCCAGGATCTCCGGATCGGGGTCCAGGCCCGTGATGTTGGCCTGCGGCTCCACCCGAGCGGCCAGCAGCGCCAACGAACCGGTGCCGCAACCCACGTCGAGGATCGTGTCGTCGGGACGCGGCGCCAGGTGCATGACGGTCAGGCCTCGCCACAGCCGCTCACGCGTCAGCGCCACCACGTAGTCGAAGAACCGGGCCGGCGCCAAGCGGCCCAGGGCAGGGGTGAAGGTTTCCTCGCTCATACCCGGCAGTTTCGCCCGCGCGGCACCATCGCGTCTTGAACGAACCGCTCTTGCAGTCTGCACTGCGCGAGTCGCCGGTGAGTGGGCGGTGGACTGGTGGCAGCTACTGTGTACTATCACCTAATTAAGATGACTATTGCAGTGAGTAATTGGCGATTCCGCGCCGGTGTGGTGCGCGAGCGGCCGATGCTTACATCCGGTCGGACACGCCGATACGGAATGAGCGGTGGTCGTGGCCCCGGTCAGGAGCGCATCCTTGCTCTTGTCATCGCCGGCGGAGATGACATTGACCGCTTCTGCCGGCGGCATCGCCAGTGGCGCTACCGCGGATCCTAGAACCTCCGCTATCTTCCTTCTCATTGGAGATGGCGTCAAAAGCGCTGCTGGTCAGCAAGTTTGGGCTTAGTACTAGCCCGGGACCTGTATGGGTGCTGTCTGGCAATAGATGCCAAAGAATCCTTGGGGTCAGTAGTGGATTCTTGGCCCTCTGTTGGTGCAATGGGAATCGTCAGTAGGCAACGCCCTTCTAGGTTTTGAGTTCGCACGGTCGAACTTCGGCGCACCTCGGTCTTGTGCGGGAGCTCTCGATACGCGAGCAGTGAACGGTGGCGCCGGTTCCGCGCCGCCGTTTGCGGCCGCATCCGCATGGGACGTACCTGGATTCGAATTGGGTTTTGCAGCAACGCCATACGGTTCCATCGATTTGATCTTGGTGGGCGAGTGGTCGCGCACCTCGGGAGGATCGGACGGCGGTGGTCCCCGCGCATCTGAAGGAAGCCGTAACGCTACGGAACTGATACCTGCACTTCATCGTCGGTGACGCTGAGCCCGAAAGAGAGACAAAATGCTGGTCGAATTCTGGCAGAACTTCACGCACAATCTGTTCAAACCGCTGTTGTTGTTCTTCTACTTCGGATTCCTGCTCGCGTTGATGAAGGTTCCATTCGAGTTTCCCGCCGCGGTTTATCACGGGCTGACGATGTATCTGTTGTTGGCCATCGGCTGGCACGGGGGCGAAGAACTGGCGGGAATCGATCTCTCCCGGCTCGGCGGCATCCTCGGCTTCGTGGCCACCGGCTTCGTCTCGAACTTCCTGATCGGGACGCTCGCCTACTACCTGCTCAAACATCTCACCAGAATGCGAGAAGTCGATCGTGCGACAGTCGCTGGGTACTACGCGTCGGACTCGGCAGGTACGTTCGCCACCTGTTTGGGTGTCCTCGCCACCGCCGGAATTGCGTACGACGCGTATATGCCCGTCATGCTGGCCGTCATGGAGATCCCCGGCTGCCTGGTGGCTCTCCTCCTGGTCGCCCGGTTGCGCCATAAAGGGATGGACGCCGACGGATACATGCCCAAAGAGGCCGGCTACACGGTGCCGGCCGGTGCAGTCCACGCGGTCTCGACTGTGGCGACGAAGTCTGACCCCAGCGGCTTTGCGATCGACATGAGGCCCGAGGGGCCGGCGGTCGATACATCCACTCGTGGTCGCCTGCTCAACCAGGAGTTGCTGCGGGAGGTCTTCCTTAACCCGGGAATCTGTCTGCTGCTCGGTGGGATCTTGATCGGTTTCCTCAGCGGTCTACAGGGCTCCCAGGTCACCTCAGTCGAGGATCCGGTTTTCATCACGGCATTTCAGGGCGCACTGTGTCTCTTCTTGCTGGAGATGGGACTTACCGCAGCCCGTAAACTGCAAGATCTGAAGTCAGCGGGTCGTGGCTTCATTCTGTTCGGGCTGCTGGTTCCGAACTTGTTTGCAACGATCGGCATACTCGTTGTCCGCGGATACTCTCTGCTGACCGGAGTCCAGTTCGAATTGGGAAGTTACGTTTTGTTCGCTGTGTTGAGCGGCGCGGCTTCCTATATCGCCGTTCCTGCCATCCAGCGACTGGCGATTCCAGAAGCCAGTCCCAGCTTGCCATTGGCCGCGTCGCTGGGTTTGACGTTCTCCTACAACGTGACCATTGGGATCCCGCTCTACATCGAGATCGCCCATCTTGTCTCGTCGCTATAGGGGAGTCCACTGCAGGCCACGCCGGGGCGGTGCGGCCTAATTCACGGCGGTCGTCGCTAACCTCCAGCATTGAGGGGGGAGGGAACTGCTGGGACCTAGGGGTGGCCGACGGTAGACTAAAGCGTCCGACTGATCGCCGTACCCACGGTACAAACCCCCAGGAAGCAGGCATCGGAAACCCCGTGACGCCCCGCGATACCCCCGCTGCCGGGCCGGCCTCGCAGGTTCGCAGCAGCGTCGACATTCCACCCGACCTGGTCGTGGGCCTGCTGGGTTCCGCAGATGAGAACCTGCGCGCCATCGAACGCCTGCTGACCGCCGACCTGCATGTGCGCGGCAATGCCGTCACCATCTCCGGAGCGCCGGCCGATGTCGCCCTGGCCGAACGGGTGCTCTCCGAGCTGGTGGCGATCGTGGCCGGCGGGCAGTCCTTGACGCCCGAAACGGTGCGGCACAGCGTCGGGATGTTGGTGGGCACCGGCAACGAATCACCCGCCGAAGTCCTCAGCCTCGACATCTTGTCGCGGCGCGGTAAGACCATCCGGCCCAAGACGCTCAACCAGAAGCGTTACGTCGACGCCATCGATGCCCACACCATCGTTTTCGGCATCGGCCCGGCCGGCACCGGCAAGACCTATCTGGCGATGGCCAAGGCGGTCAGCGCGTTGAAGGCCAAGCAGGTCTCCCGCATCATCTTGACGCGTCCGGCGGTGGAAGCCGGTGAGAGCCTGGGGTTTTTGCCCGGCACCCTGAGCGAGAAGATCGACCCGTATCTGCGCCCGCTGTATGACGCGCTGCACGACATGATGGATCCCGAGCTGATCGGAAAGCTGATGAGCTCCGGGGTCATTGAGGTGGCACCGCTGGCGTACATGCGCGGCAGGTCGCTCAATGACGCATTCATCATCCTCGACGAGGCGCAGAACACCACCGCCGAACAGATGAAGATGTTCCTCACCCGGCTGGGCTTCGGCTCCAAGATGGTGGTCACCGGTGACGTCACCCAGATCGACCTGCCCGGCGGGGCGAAGTCCGGGCTGCGTGCCGCAGTGGACATCCTCGACGACATCGACGACATCTACGTCGCCGAGCTCACCAGCGTCGACGTCGTGCGGCACCGGCTGGTGTCGGAGATCGTCGACGCCTACGCACGCCATGAATCCGAACAGGTCCAGCCGGGGCTGGCCATGAACCGAGCGTCACGGCGCGCATCGCAAGGCAGGTCACGCCGATGAGCATTGAGGTCTCCAACGAATCCGGTCTCGACGTCTCCGAGGTCGAGCTGGTCAGCGTCGCCAAGTTCGTGCTGGCCAAGATGGACGTCAATCCGGGGGCCGAGCTGTCGATGGTGCTGCTGGACACCGCCGCGATGGCCGACCTGCACATGCGCTGGATGGACCTGCCCGGGCCCACCGACGTCATGAGCTTCCCGATGGACGAGCTGGAGCCCGGCGGTCGCCCGGACGCTCCCGAGCCCGGGCCGTCGATGCTCGGCGACATCGCATTGTGCCCGGAGTTCGCCGCCGAGCAGGCCGCGGCGGCCGGGCATTCCCTGGGCCAGGAACTGGCGCTGCTCACCGTGCACGGCGTGTTGCATCTGCTCGGCTACGACCACGCCGAGCCGGACGAAGAAAAAGAGATGTTCGCCCTGCAGCGCCGCCTGCTCGAGGAGTGGGTCGCCGACCAGGTGGAGACCTACCGGGCCGAGACCCAGAGCGAGAAGGACCGCCGACTCCTCGACAAGTCCAGGTATTTCGACGAATCGTGACCGGAACACCGCTGCTACTCGGCGTGATTGCGCTGATCGGTCTGGGTGGGTTGTTCGCGGCGATCGACGCCGCGGTCAGCACCGTCTCGCCGGCACGGGTGGAGGAACTGGTCCGGGCGAAACGGCCCGGTGCGGTCTGGTTGGTCAAGCTGATGGCCGAACGTCCTCGCTACATCAACCTGGTGGTGTTGTTGCGTATCACCTGCGAGGTCACCGCGACCGCGCTGCTGGTGTATCTGCTGAGCGCGGTGCTCGGCCTGGACTGGGGACTGTTCGCGGCCGC
Source organism: Mycobacterium sp. SMC-14 (assembly GCF_046250075.1). Classification (NCBI taxonomy): domain Bacteria; kingdom Bacillati; phylum Actinomycetota; class Actinomycetes; order Mycobacteriales; family Mycobacteriaceae; genus Mycobacterium; species Mycobacterium sp. SMC-14. The sequence goes on from NZ_CP176429.1 coordinate 1,705,165, forward strand.
GGCGGCCATGGTGGTGGTCAGCTTCGTGGTGATCGGGGTGGGGCCGCGGACTCTGGGCCGGCAGAACGCCTATTCGATCGCGCTGGCCGCAGCGCTTCCGCTGCAAGTCTTGTCGGTGTTGCTCGCCCCGATCAGCCGGGTGCTGGTGGTGTTGGGTAACGCGCTGACCCCGGGGCGCGGGTTCCGCAACGGGCCGTTCGCCTCCGAAATCGAGCTGCGCGAAGTGGTCGACATGGCGCAGCAGCGCGGGGTGGTGGCCGCCGACGAGCGCAGGATGATCCAGTCGGTCTTTGAACTCGCCGACACCCCGGCCCGCGAGGTGATGGTGCCGCGCACCGAGATGGTCTGGATCGAAAATGACAAGACCGCCGGGCAGGCCACGGCTTTGGCAGTGCGCAGCGGGCATTCCCGCATTCCGGTGATCGGCGAGAACGTCGATGACATCCTCGGTGTCGTCTACCTGAAAGACCTTGTCCAGCAAACGTATTATTCGGTCAACGGAGGACGGGACACCACAGTGGCGCAGGTGATGCGCCCGGCCGTCTTCATGCCCGACTCCAAGGCGCTCAACGCGCTGCTGGAAGACATGCAGCGCAGCCGCTATCACATGGCCCTGCTGGTCGACGAATACGGCGCCATCGCTGGTCTGGTCACCATCGAGGACGTCCTGGAGGAGATCGTCGGCGAGATCGCCGACGAGTACGACCAGGGCGAGGTCGCCCCGGTGGAGGAGCTGGGCGGCAACCGATTTCGGGTCTCGGCGCGCCTGCCGATCGAAGACGTCGGGGAGCTCTACGGGGTGGAGTTCGACCCCGGTCTCGACGTCGACACGGTCGGTGGGCTGCTCGCGCTGGAGCTGGGCCGCGTTCCGCTGCCCGGTGCCGAGGTAGTGTCACACGGCCTGCGCCTGCGGGCCGAAGGCAGCCGCGACAGCCGCGGGAGGGTGCGGATCGGCACGGTTCTGGTCAGCCCCGTCGAACCCACCGGCGAGGAGGCCGCAGTTGAGCAATGACGCACACGTTGTGCGCGCGTCGAACGTGCGCCCAGCGCGGCAATGCACCCGAAATCTCACGCTGAGAACACGTTCGGCGAAAGGCGGCTCGTGACCGAGTTCCATTCCGGTTTTGTATGTTTCGTCGGCCGGCCCAACACCGGCAAGTCGACGCTCACCAACGCCCTGGTGGGTGCGAAGGTGGCGATCACCTCGAACCGCCCCCAGACCACCCGGCACACCATCCGCGGGATCGTGCACCGGGACGACTTCCAGATCATCCTGGTCGACACTCCCGGCCTGCACCGTCCCCGGACGCTGCTGGGCAAGCGGCTGAACGAGTTGGTCAAGGACACCTATTCCGAGGTCGACGTCATCGGCTTGTGCATTCCCGCTGACGAGGCCATCGGGCCGGGGGACCGCTGGATCATCGAGCAGATCCGCGTCGTCGCACCGCGAACCAAGCTGGTTGTCGTCGTCACCAAGATCGATAAGACCACCCGCGACAAGGTTGCCGCCCAGCTGGTCGCGGTCGGCGAGCTGGCGCCGGAAGCCGAGATCGTGCCGGTGTCGGCGATCAGCGGCGAGCAGGTCGACGTGCTGATCAACGTGCTGGCCGCCGCGTTGCCCGTGGGGCCCGCCTTCTACCCGGACGGTGAACTGACCGACGAGCCCGAAGAGACCCTGATGGCCGAGTTCATCCGGGAAGCCGCCTTGGAGGGGGTGCGCGACGAGCTGCCGCATTCGCTGGCGGTGGTGATCGAGGAGGTGCGCCCGCGCGAGGATCGCGAGGATCTGATCGAGGTATACGCGCTGCTGTACGTGGAGCGCGACAGCCAGAAGGGGATCGTGATCGGCCGCGGCGGCGCCCGGCTGCGCGAGGTGGGTACGGCCGCGCGCACTCAGATCGAGAAGCTGTTGGGTACCAAGGTCTTTCTCGACCTGCGGGTCAAGGTGGCCAAGAACTGGCAGCGCGACCCCAAGCAGCTCGGGCGGCTGGGCTTCTAGAGCGGCGTCGCATCGGCGCGGATCGCGCCGGAACGCCGATGGCCACCGCCCGCGGCCGGTGAATCGGCATTGGTAGATTCCTTGGATGCCCGTACGCAAGTCATTGCTTGTCTCCTCGGTTGGCTTCCTCGTGTGTGCGCAAGCACTGGCCGGCTGTGGGGGATCCCAGAAGCCGGTCGATACCACCAAGCTGTTCAACGTCCAGTCGACGTTCGGCTCGGACTTCAAGACCCAGACCAAGGGTCCCAACGACATCGACCCGAAGATCCTCGGGCCGCAGAAGATGCCGCCCGGCGTGACGTTCGATCCCTCTGACTGCGCCGAGTACGCCGCCAACACCGGCCGGCCGCCGAAGGGCATCCGGGGCAAGATGTCGATGGTCTCGATCCTCGGCAACGGCAACCAGCTGGTGGCGATTGCCATGCAGGCCGACCAGGACCTGTCGTATGACGACGCCGACGCCGAGAAGTGCAAGCATGTCTCGTTCAACGCCGGAAAGCTCACCGGCTACCTCGATGACGTGGACGCCCCGAAGATCGACCACGCCAGGACCGTGGGTTCACACTCGGAGATCGAGATCACGGGCAAGGACGGGCAGCAGCAGTCCCGCGAGTCCTACACCTTCACTGCCTACCTGGGCAGTGCGATGGTGCAGGTCACGGCCAACCCGCAGCCGGTCCGCGGCCAGCCGCCGAGCATGGTCGACGCCGACCGGGCGCGCCAGTTGTTGGTCGACGCGGTCTCGGCGCTGCGCGACTAGCCCATGCCGAAGAAGCAGTCGGTCGGCAACGCCCGAGTGCTGATCACCGGGGGCGCCCGCGGGATCGGGGCGGCCACCGCCAAACTGCTCGCCGCTCATGGCGCACGCGTGTGGATCGGTGACGTCGACGAGGACGCCTGCCTGCACACCGCCGCCGAACTCGGTGTCTCCGGCGGCCGGCTCGACGTGACCAGCACGGCGTCCTGGCGGGACATGCTGGCGCGCATCGAGACGGACTCCGATGCCGGCGGCCCGCTGGACATCCTGGTCAACAACGCCGGGGTCATGCCGCTCGGAGCCTTCGAAGCCGAGACAGAGCAGGTCAGGGATCTCATCCTGGACGTCAATATCCGGGGCGTGCTCAACGGTATGCGGGCGGTGTTGCCCGGCATGGCCCGACGTGGCCGTGGACATATCGTCAACGTCGCCTCGATGGCCGGCATGATTCCGGTTCCGGGCATGGTCACCTACAACGCGAGCAAATTCGCGGCGCTGGGCGCGTCGCTGTCGGCGCGGCGCGAGTACGCCGGAACCGGTGTCGCGGTGTCGGCGGTGCTGCCCTCGGCGGTGCGGACCGACCTGACCTCGGGCGCCCCGCTGGGCGGCGGGATGCCCACGGTCGATGCGGATGATGTGGCTGCGGCGATCTTGGCGGTGCTGCGAACACGTGCCGCTCGCCGGTCGGTGCCCCGTTGGGTAGCTCCGGCGTGGTCGATGACCGCGTTTGTGCCCGAGCGGCTGCAGAGCCTGGCCCGGCGGCTGATCGACGACCGGCGGGCGTTGACGTCCATCGACACCGCTGCGCGCAGTGCCTACATCGACCGGGTGGACCGACAGGCCCGCACACATCATGAAGAGACGGCCTCGTGACCGAGCGTGAGCCCCGCGTCATCATCATCGGGGCGGGCGTCGCGGGTATCACCACCGCCCACGTCCTGCGAGAGCAGGGTTTCACCGATATCACCGTGCTGGAGAAGGGCTCCGACGTCGGCGGGGTCTGGTACTGGAACCACTATCCGGGTCTGCGATGCGACGTGCCCTCGCAGATCTACCAATTCGGGTTCGCACCGAAACCCGACTGGCAGCATGCCTGGGCCACCGGCACGGCTATTCAGCGCTACCACCGCGACGTCGTTGAGCAGCTCGGGCTGGCGGAGCTGATCCGGCTCGACACCGAGGTGACCGACGCGCAATGGGACGAGCATCGGCACTGGGTTGTCACCACTGCTGCCGGTGAAGAGTTGGTCGCCGACTTCTTGATCTGCGCGACCGGCGTCCTGCACCACCCGTTTGTTCCGGACATCCCCGGACTGGCGGACTTCGCCGGCCCGGTGGTGCACACCGCCCGTTGGGACGACGCGCTGGAGACCGGTGGAAAGCGGATCGCGGTGATCGGCACGGGGTCCACCGGCGTACAGGTGGTCTCCGCCCTGCAGCCCGATGCGGTATCGATCGACCACTATGTGCGTTCGGCGCAGTGGATTCTGTGGGCGCCCATGTCGCTTCGGCAGCTGCCCGGCGTTGCCTCCATCTTGGCACGGTTCCCCGCGTTGCATCGCACGCTCTACCGGCTGATGGCATTCGGCGGTTCGCGAGTCTTGACGGACGTCACCACCCGTCCGACGTGGCGGCGCCGGGCGGTGCAGGCCTACGCCCGGGCCTGCCTGCGAATCCAGGTGCGTGACGAAACGTTACGAGCCAAGCTTCGGCCGGACTATGAGCCGCTGTGCAAACGTCAGGTGGTGTCGGGAAGCTATTACCGGGCCATCCGCGCCGACAACGCCGAGTTGGTCACCGACGGCATCGCCGAGGTCACCCCGACCGGCATCCGCACCGCCGAGGGCACCCACCGGGACACCGACGTCATCGTGCTGGCCACCGGCTTCCACGCCCACAACTACATGCGCCCCATGCGGTTGCACGGCCGGGACGGGGTCAGCATCGATGACGCCTGGGCGAAGGGGCCGCGGGCCTACCAGATGACCGCGATTCCCGGCTTCCCGAATCTGTTCACGGTGTTGGGTCCCAATTCGCCCACCGGGTCGATCTCACTGCAGTACACCTCGGAGTTGACCGCGCGCTACATCGGGCAGTGGCTGGAGAAGTTCCGGGCCGGCGAGCTGACCACAATCGAGGTCACCGATCAAGCCACGACCCGGTTCAACGACGACGTCGCGCTTGCGATGGGCCCGACAGTGTGGAACACCGGCTGCAATTCGTGGTACCTCACCGAGGGCGGCGCCGTCGATCTGTGGCCATTCGACCGCGCCACGATGAAGGCGATGTTGGGCAGCCCCGATCCGACGGCCTTCCACCTCAGCTGACCCAGCCACCTCGGCTGATGCGGCCCCTCAGCCCTCGCCGCGTGCCACCGGACGGGACGGATCCGCACTCCACTGCGACCATGACCCCGGGAACATGGCCGCCGAGCGGCCTCCGGCGGCCAGTGCCGCGACGATCACCGTGGCGCTGATCCCCGAGCCGCAGTAGGCGCCCACCGTGTCGTCGGCACCGACACCGCGGTCGGCCAGCAGCCCGGCAATCGTATCGCCGGGCAGGAACGTTCCGTCGGCGGCCAGCAGTGCGGTGAACGGCAGGTTCTTCGCGCCCGGGATGTGACCGGCGGCCGCATCGATCGGCTCCACCTCTGCGCGGAACCGCTCGGGGGCGCGGGCGTCGAGCAGCACCAGCGAGCCGGACTGAGCGCCGTCGCCGGCCTGGTCGGCGGTCAGCGTGGGCCGCAGGCCCTCATAGAGGTCCTCGGGCAGCAGAGTGACGTTGCCCGGCTCGGGGGAGACCTCGCCGGTCTGCAGCTCACCGCCGGCGGCGGTCCACGCCGGCAGGCCACCGTCGAGGATGCGGACGTCCGCCACGCCGGAGGTGGTCAGCAACCACCACAACCGTCCGGACGCTGCCCGGTTCCAGTCGTCGTAGACCACGACCGGCTGGTTGCGCCGTACCCCCCAGCGGCGGGCGGCGGCCTCCAGATTGCGGCCGGTCGGCAGGGGATGGCGACCCCGACCGGGCACGGTGTGGTCGGACAACTCGTCTTCGAGTGAGACGTACACCGCGCCCGGAAGGTGGCCGTGAAGATATGCCTGATGCCCGTCTGGCGCTTCCAGACTCCAACGGACGTCGAGGAGGGTGGCCGGATCACCCGCCCGCAGGAGCTCCGTGAGCTCCGCGGCCGTGATCAGGACCTTGCTGCGCGGACCCACCGCGGGGATCCGCTCAGTAGTTGTTGCAGGAGTTGGCGACCGAAGTGATGGTGCCGACGTACTGCTGAGCCTCCGGCATGGCCTGGACCATGCCGGCCAGCTGCTGCCGCTTGGCCGGCGGCGCGTTCAGGAACATCTGCAGCATGCCCGGCCCGTTCGGGCTGGCGTCGAACTCCGCGGCGGCGGAGGGGTTCTCCGCGACCAGCGCCGCATGCACCTGCGAGTAGCTGCAGGTGGTGTTGATGATCGGGCCGAGGTCAGGGCTCGCGGATGCGAACCCAGCTCCGGCGGAGAGCGACAGAGCCAGACTGCCAGCTGCGACAGCGAACCTGGTCAACGACAGAGAGGCCATTTTTCGGACGCCTTTCACCAGTGCACCTTTACGGGGATATGAAGACCTAAGTCAAGACTGGCCAAGCTTAGCCGACCTCCGCGCGACCCGCTGAAGTCGCAGCTAGCGGCGTTCTGGGGCGCTTATGAGCCGTGGCCGGGCTCGGTACGCCACCATGGCGTGGGTTGCCGGGCCGCCCAGCCGTTGATGCCCTCCAGCTCAGCGGCCAGTGACACCAACAGCCCGTCGCTGTTGGCCGGACCCATCAACTGCACTCCGATCGGCAGCCCCTCGGCGGTGAACCCGGCCGGCACACTGATCGACGGCCAACCCAGCAGGTTCCATGGCCAGGTCACCGGGCAGGCCGCGATCATCGCGCGATCGGTCTCCCAGCTGCCCAGGTCGTCGAAGGTGTGCACCAGCGGTGGTGGCTGGGCGGTGGTGGGCGCCAGAACCACGTCGACGATGCGGAAGATCGAGCCCACCCGGCGCTGATCCTTGGACTCGTGGGCACGGGCTTTGCGCAGTACAGCCTGCGAGAGCAGCCGGCCGGTGCGCATGTTGGCCAGGGTCCGCTGGTCGAGGGTGACGGCGCTGCCGAGGCCGTTCGCGGCGGCCAGCACTCCGGCGGTGGACCGGGACAGGAAATTCCACGACAGTCGCATCCCGTAGTCGGGGTTGCCCGGAACCAGGGTGTGCCCGAGCAACCGCAGCTGCTCGGCGGTACGTTCCAGCGCCGCCCTGATCTCCGGATCCAGCCGAGCCGGGAATCCGGTGTAGGGGAACTGGGTCGACAGCGCGATACGCAGTTGTCCCGGAGCCGTCCCCACATAGTCCGAGACCGTCATCGGCGGTGGCTTGTGCAGGTCTCCGTCGGCATTGCCGGACACCGCGTCCAGCACCAGCGCCGCGTCCTCCACGGTGCGGGCCAGTACGCCGTTGACGGTGAGGCCATTGAATGCCTCCGGCTGCGGCCAGGTGGAGATGCGGCCGCGCTGTGGCTTGATGCCGACCAGGTGCGTCCACGCGGCGGGGATGCGCACGCTGCCGGCTCCGTCTGATCCGATGGCCGCGGCGACCAGACCCGCGGCCACCGCGGCGGCGCTGCCCCCCGACGACCCGCCGGGGGTGTGGCGGCGGGACCAGGGATTGCGGGTGTGGCCGAATCCCGGGCCGCTGGTGAACGGCCACTGGCCCAACTCGCAGGTGTTGGTCTTGCCGACGATCACCGCGCCGGCCGCCCGCAGTCGACGCACCACCTCGGCGTCGTGGCCGGCGGGCTCGACATACCCGGAGGCGCCGAACGAGGTGGCCACACCCGCGATATCGGTGTCGTCTTTGATCGCGATCGGGAGGCCCAGCAGCGGGGCCCGGTGGCCTGCGGCCCGACGCCGGTCGGCTTCGGCGGCGCTGAGCAGCGCCGACTCGGTGAATACCACCCGGAAGGCGTTCAGGGTGGACTGGCTGGCGTCGATGGCGTGCAGCGCCCGACGCACCAGGTCGACGGAGGTCGTCTCGCCGCTGGCCAGCTGGTAGAGCTGCTCGGTGAGGGTGGGGAAGCGGGTGCCAGACGCCGCGGGCGGGTGGGTCATCGGTGAAGAGAGTATCGGCGTGCCACGCCGGTGGGTGTTCTCGAAACACCCCCTCGCGATGCGAAACTGGTCCGATGCGGCTGTACCGGGACCGGGCGGTGGTGCTGCGCCAGCACAAGCTCGGCGAAGCCGACCGGATCGTCACTTTGCTCACCCGCGACCACGGGCTGGTCCGCGCGGTGGCCAAGGGGGTGCGCCGTACCCGCAGCAAGTTCGGTGCCCGGCTGGAGCCGTTCGCCCACATCGATGTTCAGCTGCATCCTGGCCGCAACCTCGACATCGTCACCCAGGTGGTGTCGGTGGACGCGTTCGCCACCGACATCGTCAGCGACTACGGCCGCTATACCTGCGCCTGTGTGATCTTGGAGACCGCGGAACGTCTGGCCGGTGCCGAGCGAGCCCCGGCGACGGCGTTGCACCGGCTCACGGTCGGTGCGCTGCGCGCGGTGGCCGATGGCCGACGCCCCCGCGAGCTGGTGCTGGACGCCTATCTGCTGCGTGCCATGTCGGTGGCCGGGTGGGCGCCGGCGCTGACCGAGTGCGCCCGTTGCGCCACCCCTGGCCCGCATCGGGCATTTCACGTCGCGGCCGGTGGCAGCGTCTGTGGGCACTGCCGCCCGGCTGGGGCGACCACCCCGCCGATGGGTGTGCTGGATCTGATGTCGGCGTTGCACGACGGTGACTGGGAGGCCGCTGAGATTTCCACGGCGGCGCATCGCAGCCATGCCAGTGGCTTGGTGGCCGCGCATCTGCAGTGGCACCTGGAGCGGCGGCTGCGGACGTTGCCGTTGGTGGAGCGGGTCCAGCAGCGGCCAGCCGGGCGCGACGTCGAGGCCGAGGCTGAAGATCAGCCTCGGGCCACCGGCAGCGACGGCTGATCCCCTGGTACCGACCTGGGGATTGTGTCCGTTCCAGTGGACGATGCGGGCGTCGGCGGTAGGCTGATGCGACTTCACGATCCCTAGGTTCAATCAGGAAGGCAGGCCGAATGTTTCACGACACCGGGTGGGGGCGCTGGGCGCACAGGACGACACCGGGCTACGGAGCCGGTATCGGTGCGGCGGCCGGAGCGCTACTCGTCGTGGGAATGATCCCGGCCGTGGCTTCCTGCGCGCGGGCCGCCGAGCCCGGCCCGGTCGCCGGGATTACGGCGCCGCTGCCGTCGAACGGCCCCGGCGCTGACGGTGCCGATGGTGCTGATGGAGCCGACGGCGCCCCCGGCGCTGACGGTGCCCCCGGCGCCGGTGGCCTGGGCGGCCAGGGCGGTAAGGGTGGCCAGGGCGGTAAGGGCGGCCAAGGCGGCCAAGGCGGCAAGGGTGGTGCCGGCGGCCAAGGCGGTATGGGCGGACGCGGCGGGAACGGTGGTGCCGGTGGTGCCGGTGGTGCAGGCAGCCAACCCGGTCTGGGCGGTGCCGGCGGGGCCGGCGGAGCGGCCGGACCCGGTGGAACACCGGGCCAGCCGGGCCAGCCTGGGCAGCCCGGGCAGCCCGGCCACGCTCACTGAGCCGGTTCGACACAACCGTTCCAACCACCGGCCGGCGTGCTCCGATGTGAGCCGCGCCGCACCGGCCAAAACTGCTCCCGCTAAAGTCTGATCCGATCCGGCGGGGGGCAATTCGACAAGGAGCCACAAAGAAGTGACCGAGAATCCACGTGCAGACGTCGTCTCCCGGCAGTACGAGCGGTGGACCTACCCGCCGCCCATCCACGACCTGCAGGCATGGTCGGCTGGGAACTGGGAGTGGTTCGACCCGAGCCACGCACACCGGGTGCTGTGGCCGGATCGTGAGTACCGCCCCGACCTCGACATTCTGATCGCGGGCTGCGGCACCAACCAGGCGGCGGTCTTCGCCTACAACAACCCGCAGGCCAAGGTGGTGGCCGTCGACATCAGCGCGTCGTCGCTGGGCCATCAGCAGTACCTCAAGGACAAGCACGGCCTGTGGAACTTGGAGCTGCACCAGCTGCCGATCGAAGAGCTGTCCACGCTCGGCCGGGACTTCGACCTGGCGATCTCGACGGGCGTGCTGCATCACATGGCCGACCCGAAGGTCGGCATGAAGGCGATCGCGGACCAGCTGCGGCCCGACGGCGTCGCCGGCATCATGCTCTACGCGCGCTATGGCCGGATCGGTATCGAAATCCTGGAGTCGGTCTTCCAGGACCTGGGGCTGGAGCAGAGCGACGACTCGATCCAGACGGTTCGCCAGGCCATCCGACTGCTGTCGCAGGACCACCCGGTCCAGCCGTACCTGCGGATCGCCGGTGACCTGGCCTCGGACTCGGGTCTGGTGGACACGTTCTTGCACGGTCGGGCGAAGAGCTACGACGTCGACGGCTGCATCGATCTGGCGAATTCGGCCGGGCTGGACTTCCAGGGCTGGCTGCTCAAGGCGCCGTACTACGCCCACGATGTGGCGGTGGCGTCCGGCGGCTTCTACGACAAGGTGAACTCGCTGCCGGAGGAGAAGATCTGGTCGGTGATGGAGCGCATCCACACCCTCAACGCGCGGCACTTCTTCATCGCCACTCGGCCCGAGCGGCCCAAGAGCAGCTACGCGATCGATTTCTCCACGCCGGAGAGCCTCGACTACGTGCCACTGTTCCGCTGGAAGTGTGGCTTGAACGGCAACGAGATCTTCCGTTCGGGCTGGCGTATGCCGCTGAACCCGGCCCAGCTGCCGTTCGTTCAGAGCATCGACGGGCGTCGTAGCATTCGTCAGATCGCTGCGGACCTGGCGCAGGCCGCCGGCCCGGCGCGAGGGAGCGCCGCGGACCTGGAGAAGTTCGGTCGCAAGCTGTTCCAGTCGCTGTGGCGTCTGGACTTCGTCGCGATCGATCTGAGTGCCGGTTCCTGATCGTAGGTAAAGCCGGTAAGCCGCCGCGGCGACCACATGGTCGCCGCGGGCGGCGCCGGTCCGGTCGGGCAGGATAGGGCGCATGGTGTTGAATCGGGTCAATCGGAAGGTTGCCTTCCCACAATTGCCCGCGGCACCCGAGGATTATCCGGTGTTCCCGGACAAATCCACCTGGCCGGTGATTTTCCCGCAGCTGCCGTCGCCGTCGGGCGGGGGGCCGTGTCGCCCCCCACAGCACACCTCCAAGGCCGTCGCCCCGCAGATCCCCGCAGACGCGCTGCCCAACCACGTTGCCGTCGTCATGGACGGCAATGGCCGCTGGGCGACCCAGCGGGGGTTGGGTCGCACTGAGGGGCACAAGATGGGCGAGGCGGTGCTGATCGACATCACCTGCGGCGCTATCGAACTCGGTATCAAGTGGCTGACGGTGTACGCGTTCTCGACCGAGAACTGGAAGCGCTCCGCTGAAGAGGTCCGCTTCCTGATGGGCTTCAACCGCGAGGTGGTCCGTCGACGTCGGGAGAACCTCAACGCGATGGGCGTGCGGATGCGCTGGGTGGGTTCACGGCCGAAGATGTGGCGCAGTGTCATCAAGGAATTCGAGATCGCCGAAGCGATGACTGTCGGCAACGACGTCATCACCATCAACTACTGCGTCAACTACGGTGGGCGCACCGAGATCGCCGAAGCCGCCCAGGCCATCGCGCAGGAGGCGGTGGCGGGCAAGCTCAACCCGAGCCGGATCAACGAGGCCACCATCGCGCGGCATCTGCACCGGCCCGACATGCCCGATGTCGACTTGCTGATCCGTACTTCGGGGGAGCAGCGGTCATCCAACTTCATGCTGTGGCAGGCGGCCTACGCGGAGTACATCTTCCAGGAGAAGCTGTGGCCGGACTACGACCGCCGCGACCTGTGGGAGGCCTGCGAGCAGTACGCCTCGCGGCAGCGCAGGTTCGGAACGGCGTGATGGCAGCCCTGGCCGACCGCCTCGCCACGGTGCTCGCCGAGGTGCTGGCCGTTGATGCCGAGCCCGATGGCGCGCTGACTGTGCGGCACGACGGCACACTGGCGTCGTTGCGGGTGGTGCCGATAGCCGAGGACCTCGAGCTGGTGTCGCTCACTCAGATCCTGGGGTGGGATCTGCCGCTGACCAAGGCGCTGCGCAAGCGCGCCGCCGAACAGGCGAGTCTCAGCCAGCTCGGGACCGTCACGCTGGTCGAGAAGGATACCAAGTCCGCAGATGTGATGCTGCGCTACAACTTTCCCGGATCGGGCCTGACCGACGACGCGCTGCGCACGCTGGTCCTGCTGGTGCTGACCAAGGGTGTCGACATCCGGGACGTACTCAACGCCTGAGGCGTGCGGGGGTCACTTCCGGCAGTCGGCGCAGGTGCCGAAGATCTCGATGGTGTGGCCGACGTCGGAGTAGTCATGCTCGGCGGCGATGCGGGCGGCCCACTCCTCGACTTCGCGATCTCCCACTTCGACGGTCGCCCCGCAGTCCCGACACACCAGGTGGTGGTGGTGGTGCTCCGAGCACCGCCGGTACACCGATTCTCCGGTGTCGGATCGCAGCGTGTCGACCTGTCCGGCCGTCGCCATCGCCTGCAACGTGCGATAGACGGTCGTCAAACCGATGTTCTCGCCGCGCTCGCGCAGGACGTCGTGCAGCTCTTGGGCCGACCGGAAATCGTCGACGGTCTCCAGCAACGCCGAGATCGCCGCCCGTTGCCGGGTGGAGCGCACGCCGGGGGCGGTCAACGGTCCTCACCGGCATGGGCGACTGCGTCGATGGCGATGTGCGCCAAGTGATGATCGGCCAGCCGGTAGAGCACTTCGCGGCCGGAACGTTCCCCGGCGACCACCCCTGCCGCCTTGAGGATCTTCAGGTGCTGACTGACGAGCGGCTGGGGGACTCCCAGCGCGTCCACGAGTTCGTGCACGCAGCGGTGCGACTCCTGCAGCTGCAACACGATCGCGATGCGCACCGGGGCGGCCAGGGCGCGCAGCAATTCCCCAGCGGCGTCGAGGATCTCCCGCGGCGGTGTCGCGGGGAAGGCAGGACCGCTGTGTTGGTGGCCGTCGGCCACCAGACCCGACACTGAGGAGGGCACAGCATCACCTCCGGGCGCATTGGAAATCGTTTTCACTTGCCACCCACTGTTCCATGCGTGATGACGCATGTCAAAGAACGCCGACGGTATCGATACGATGACTGATGTTTTGCGTGTCGGCGTTGCCGGCGCGGCCCCGTCAAGACAGGAGTGCACCCCCTCGTGGCGTCCATCATCGACACCGTTGCCAACCTGGCCAAGCGACGTGGCCTGGTCTTCCAGTCGGGCGAAATCTACGGCGGCACAAAGTCGGCGTGGGACTACGGCCCACTCGGGGTAGAGCTCAAGGAGAACATCAAGCGACAGTGGTGGCGCTCCGTCGTGACGTCCCGCGACGACGTCGTCGGCTTGGACAGCGCGATCATCCTGCCGCGTCAGGTGTGGGTCGCCTCCGGGCACGTCGCGGTGTTCAACGACCCGCTGGTGGAGTGCCTCAACTGCCACAAGCGGCACCGACAGGACCACATGCAGGAAGCGGTCGCACTGAAAAAGGGTGGCAACCCCGATGACGTGCCGATGAGCGAGATCTCCTGCCCGGACTGCGGTACCAAGGGCGAGTGGACCGAGCCCCGTGACTTCAACATGATGCTCAAGACCTACCTGGGCCCGATCGAGTCCGAAGAGGGCCTGCACTACCTCCGGCCCGAAACGGCGCAGGGCATCTTCGTGAACTTCGCCAACGTGGTGACCACGGCGCGGCGCAAGCCGCCGTTCGGCATCGGCCAGATCGGCAAGAGCTTCCGCAACGAGATCACGCCCGGCAACTTCATCTTCCGGACCCGTGAGTTCGAGCAGATGGAGATGGAGTTCTTCGTCGAGCCGTCCACCGCGCCCGAGTGGCACAAGTACTGGATCGACGCGCGCCTGCAGTGGTACATCGACCTGGGCATCAATCCGGAGAACCTGCGCCTCTACGAACACCCGCTCGAGAAGCTGTCGCACTACTCGGCCGGCACCACCGACATCGAGTACAAGTTCGGTTTCACCGGGAACCCGTGGGGTGAGCTGGAGGGCATCGCCAACCGCACCAACTTCGACCTGACCACCCATTCGGAGCATTCCGGCGTGGACCTGTCGTTCTACGACCAGGCATCCGACACCCGCTACGTGCCCTACGTGATCGAACCGGCAGCCGGCCTGACCCGCTCGCTGATGGCCTTCCTGGTGGACTCATACCACGAGGACGAAGCCCCCAACGCCAAGGGCGGGGTGGACAAGCGCACGGTGCTGCGGCTGGACCCGCGGCTTGCACCGGTCAAGGCCGCCGTGCTGCCGCTGTCGCGCAATGCCGACCTGTCGCCGAAGGCCCGGGACCTGGCCGCCGAGTTGCGCCAGTCCTGGAACGTGGAGTTCGACGACGCCGGTGCGGTCGGCCGGCGTTACCGGCGTCAGGACGAGATCGGTACCCCGTTCTGCATCACGGTCGACTTCGACTCGCTCGAAGACCACGCCGTCACGGTGCGTGAGCGCGACACGATGTCTCAGGAGCGGGTGGCCATCGACGCGGTCTCCGACTACCTGGCCGTGCGCCTCAAGGGCTGCTGAGCGCTGCTCGTTGGATCTGAGCCGTTGCTGGGCTGGGCGACCGCGACCCCATCGCCGCGGGTTGGCCTCTGGTAACCGTGGTCGGTCGGCGTCCGTCGCTGCTTTGCTCCTGAGGGCGTTTGGGTTTCACGCTTCCTGAGAGTCCGGTGCTTCAGGTTGATGCGCCGCTATGGTCCGCATTAACTTATGGAAGTCTGTATTTCGTAATGACTTTCTGAAAGTCAAGGGCAAGTCCATACCTGGGAGGTAGGTAGATGACTGTCAGTGAAAGCACCGCGGAGCATCATCATTCACTTGGCGCCAAAGTGCGCCGTCGCAGCCGTGTGATCGGGGTGGGGAGCACGGCGGCCGCATTCTTGGCGTTCGGGATGGCCCCGTTGGCCACCGCGCCCGGCGCACACGCCGATGGGTTCGAATGGCTGATGGATCTGTTCGATCCCGGCCTGGTCGCGGGTTCGGCCGCGGACACCAGCGGGGTCGACGGCGTGTTCGGCGATTCGCCGTTCTGGGACCAGCTTTTGCTGGCCAACCCCGCTCTCGACCCCGCGAGCGTGGTCGAACAGTGGATGTACGACCCCTGGCACACGGCCATGGAGGGCTGGATCACCAGTGACTTCGGTCAGCAGGTCAACGACGCCATCAACACCGCTTACATCCAGATGAACGGCGTGGACAGCCTCGACGGCGCCTGCGGCCTGATCTGCAACGGCGTCGACGGCACGGCGGAGGACCCCGACGGCGGCGCCGGCGGGTTGTGGTTCGGTGACGGCGGCGACGGCTGGGACTCCACTATGCAAGGCGTGGCTGGTGGTGACGGCGGTGCTGCCGGGTTCTTCGGCAACGGTGGCGCGGGCGGCGACGGCTGGGCTTCCACAGTGGCCGGCGTGGACGGCGGAGTCGGCGGTGCCGGCGGCACCGGCGGCACGGTCATGGGCGACGGCGGCGTCGGCGGTGCCGGCGGTGCCGGGTATCTCGCTACGGCCAACGGCGTCGACGGCACCGCGGTCGGCTCCAACGGTGGCGCCGGTGGTGTCGGCGGCGACGCCATCGCTTCGGTCTTCGGCAACGGCGGTGCGGGTGGTGCCGGCGGTGCTGGCGGCGCTGGGACTGCTAATGGGGCCAGTGGCACTGTCACCGGCGGTAACGGTGGCGTCGGCGGCACGGGCGGCAATTCGGCAGCACCCATCGGCAACGGCGGTGAAGGCGGTGCCGGTGGCGCAGGCGGTGCTGGCGGTGAAGGCACCTCTAACGGCTTCAGCGGTGACTCGACCGGCGGCAACGGCGGCCAGGGTGGTACCGGTGGTGTCGCCGAGAACGGACACGGCGGTATCGGCGGGATCGGTGGCGCCGGTGGCGAGGCCACGTCCAACGGCTCCGAGGGCATCGCCAATGGCGGTGACGGCGGGACCGGCGGTACCGGCGGGCAGGGCCTTATCGCCGGAACCGGTGGTGACGGCGGCGCCGGTGGCGACGCCCGGGCTAACGGCGCCGGGGGAACGGCGACCGCTGGTGCCGGTGGTACCGGTGGCGTTGGCGCCGAAGGTGCAACAGGTGCAGCAGGTACTGCGGGAGGTACCGGAGGCAAGGGCGGTGCCGGTGGTGTTGGTGGCGACGCCACCACCCACGGTTCGGGTGGCGTCTCGACTGCGGGTGATGGCGGCGACGGCGGTGCCGGTGGCAACGGCGGTGCCGGAGGTACCGGCGGCGCGGCCGGCGGGGCCGGCGGACAGGGCGGTGCCGCTGGTGCCGGAGGCAAGGCGACGGCGACCGGCAACAGCACGGCGACCGACGGTACGGCCGGTACCGCCGGAGCGGACGGTCAGCAGGGCGCGACAGGAGCAGCTGACACCCCCTGAGCCCTCGTGGTGTGAAAGTGCCCGCACGCCTTTGGCGTGCGGGCACTTTCGCTGCGGTGTCCGAACGGTGCCGACGTGCTGAGCGCGGTCAGTCGCCGGCGGCTTCGGGGGATATCGACCTGAAGGGCTTGAACCAATCTGTTCGGGCGCGCCAAGAAAGCTCGGATGCGTAGGCGAATGCCGTGGTGCTCACGCCCGCGCAAATCCAGGTGGGCAACGTGACCGCACTGCCGAGCAGCACGCTGGTCAACTGCGTGAGGATCGCCGAGACTTTGAAGACGACCCACAACAGGTAGTACTGCGCGGAAGCTGCCGAGCGCGGATCACTGCGCAGGGCCAGCAGTACCCGCCCGGTGAATCCGAACAGATACAGCGCCAAGGCGCTGATCACCGCCCAGTACACCCCGAACCACGGACCTCGGGGCGCGAAGACATCCAGATGCCCGGGTTGTCCGCGATCGGCGATGCAGAACACGATGACGACCAGCGGCAGGCCCAGTTTCAGCGGCATCATGATGTGGCGACGCTTCAGCAACCTGGCGTGATCGTCGTCGGCCAAACGCGTGGTCAGGTGCTCGAACATCGCCGCCACCGCGCCGAACATGCAGAGCACCGCGAGCAGGCCGGCGACATTCCACAGTCCGACCACCCGGTAGACGAGCGGGTCGAAAAGTGTTGGACCCAACGGGGACATCAGCAGACCCGCGCAGACGATGAGAACCAGGACGCGCGAGGGATTGGCGTCCCAGCGTGAGCCCCAGGTGTGACGACGGGCCCACAGCGCGTATCCGCACGCCGCCAGGGCCGCCACCAAGGCGACATTGATCAGATCCAACATAGGTTCACCAGCAGACTAGAACCGGCCACCGCCGCCGAAGAATCCTCCCCCCGAGGAGGAGCCGCCGAACGAGGTCGGACTCCAACCGCCCCCTCCGCCACCACCGCTGAAGCCGCCGCCACCGGAGAGGATGTTGCCGATGATGATGCCGCCCAGCATGGCGCCGGTGTCGTTGCCGCCGCGGGGATCATTGCCGTAACGCCCGTAGTAGGCCCGCTGCGCGTCCTGTACGTCGGCCTTGGCCAGCGACTGCGCCGCGGCGGCCAGGGTGGCCGCGCCGTTGGCCTGGGTGATGGCTCCGGCGACATCGGTGGCGCGTTTGTCGTTGGCGGCGTCGAGGCGGCGCCGTGCCTCGGCCAGCCGGGTGCGCGCCTCCGGGCCCACGCTGCCGCGACGGGTATCGATGTATTCGGACACCGCGCGAATGCGCGACGACGCCGTGAACAGAGCCTGCTCGAGCGTCCGGGCCAACCGCTCAGCGGCTGCGCGTTCTTCGGCCACGGTGTCCAACAGCTGGTCCAGGTCGGCGTCGGCTTTGATCAGCGCGGTGAAGGCCCCCAAAGGATCTCCGGTGGTACGGGCGGTGGCGACAGCCTTGACCACGGTGTCGCGGGCGGCGGTCAGCTCGGACTTGTGTATGCCGACTCCGCGCTGCAGCTGTTCGCTGGCTTGGGCGATGCTGGCCTCGGCGTCGGAGATGCTCGCGGGCAGCGTGGCGACTGCGTGGCGGATGTCGCTTGCGGCGTTGTCCACCGCGTCGAGCAGCGCCCGGCCCTGGCCCAGCCCCGACTCGGCGGCTCGCACCGCGTCGACCAGGTCGCTCTGTCCGCCGGTCACCGGGCGGTCGGCCAGGCTGCGCGCCCGGGTGATGTTGCGTTCGGCGAAGGCGGCCCGGTCCTGTGCGGTCTTGACGTTGCCGGACACCGAACTGAGCGCGGTGGCGTCGAACTCGGTGTGCAATTGGACTAGGTGCTGCTCGGAGGCCGGAATGCGGCCGGTCAGCTCGACCAGTTGCTGGGTCAGTGCGTTGAGCCGGTCGGCGGCGCCCAGCACCAGATCACGCAACTGCTCGAACGCGGCGCGCTGGGTCTCCAGTTCGCGGTCTGCCTTGGAGGCGGTGACCATTACCCCGGTCAGCAGATCGCGCTGTTGGGCCGGCGTCTCGGGGATGTCGTCGTCGAGTTGCTGGCGAACGGTGAAGGCGTGTTCCATGGCCGCCTTGGCCGAGGCGACGGCCTGCGCGAACGGCCGGGTGCGCTCGTGGCCGAATTCCTCGACGGCCAGCTCCAGCTCGTTGGCGCTGGTGCGCACCGCGTTGTCGACCTCGACGACTTTCTCTCGCGACAACGCGTCCAGCGCGAACACCGGCACGTCGGAGAGCGCGTTGGGATCGGTCGGGTCGACGCGCCGGGCCGCCGCCAATGCCGCGGCGTGCCGCCGGCGCCGCAGGTGACGAACCACCAGCAGCAACACCAGGCCGGCGGCCGCCACTGCGGCCAGGGCGATCAGGATCGGCGTCCAGCTCACCTCGGTGGGTGCGGCGGCGGCATCGAGTCCGGTGGCGGCAGCTGAGGCCGCGCCGGCCCAGTTGCCCAGGTGCAGGGCCGGTTCGATCTGGTTGCGGCGCAACGCGTCGACCTTGCCCGAGCTGATCTCGGAGATACCGTTGGATACCAGGAAGGCGTAGCTGCGGTCGGCGGTGGCTACCGCGAGCAAGGCGTCGTTGCTGCCCAGATCGCTGAGCCGCGCCGTGCTGCGACCCCAGTCCTCGGCGGTCTGCCCGGAGAACACGTCGACGTAGACCACCCACAGCCGAATGTGCCGGTCGGCATAGAGCTTGTCGATCGCGTCCTGCACCCCGGCGCGCTCCGATTGCGACAGCGCCCCGGCGCTGTCGGTGATCAGGGTGGGCAGACGCATCGCAGGCTGCGCCGCAGCGCTTGGAGCTACCAGCAGCACTGCGATGAGAAACGCCAGGGCGGCGCTGGCCAGGCGGGGGATGCGCATGCCGGTAAATCTATATGTGATCCGGGGGCGATCGACGCCAATTCTGCGACCGGCTCACCCGGTTTCGCCGGGTTGGGTGCCGAACTTCGGCCCGGCGTGTCACGTGCCCGGCCGGGGGCAAAATAGACTGGCGGCGGTGGCCACAAACTCCTGCGACAGCTACGACGCGCACGACCGCGACCGCGTGGTGGCGGAGCCGTCGAAAACCGCCGGCCTACCCGGAACCGGCGGCCAATACCGCACCGACTTTGCCCGCGACCGGGCCAGGGTGCTGCACAGCGCTGCGCTGCGTCGGCTGGCCGACAAGACTCAGGTCGTCGGCCCCCGCGACGGCGATACCCCGCGTACCCGGCTGACCCACTCGCTGGAGGTGGCGCAGATCGGGCGGGGGATGGCGATCGGACTCGGCTGCGACCCTGATCTGGTGGACCTGGCCGGGTTGGCCCACGACATCGGCCACCCGCCCTACGGTCACAACGGTGAACAGGCGCTCAACGAAATCGCCTCGAGCTGTGGCGGATTCGAGGGAAATGCACAGAATTTTCGCATCCTGACCAGTTTGGAGCCCAAGGTCCTGGGGCCTGACGGTGCCAGTGCGGGGCTGAATCTGAGCCGGGCGGCGCTCGACGCGGTCACCAAATATCCGTGGCGCCGTCGCGCGGCGGACGGCTCGGATCGGACCAAGTTCGGCTTCTACGACGACGACCGGGCGGCCGCCGAATGGATGCGTCGCGGGGCTCCGGAGGGACGCGTCTGCCTGGAATCGCAGATCATGGATTGGGCCGACGACGTCGCCTACTCGGTGCATGACGTCGAAGACGGCGTCATTTCCGGTCGGATCGACCTGCGGGTACTCGCCGATGCGTCGACCGTGGCCGAGCTGACGCGTCTGGGCGACCCCGACGGGGTGCACGATCTGGCTGGGGCGGCTCGCCGGCTCACCGAATTGCCGGTGGTGGCCGCCGTGGGTGATTACGACGCGACCCTGTCGGCGTCGGTGGCACTCAAACGGTTGACCAGTGAACTCGTCGGGCGCTTCGCCTCCGCGGCGATCACCGCCACCCACGCTGTCGCCGGCCCCGGGCCGCTGACCCGCTACCAGGCAGACCTCGCAGTGCCCGAACTGGTGCGGGCCGAAGTGGCCGTACTGAAAACCCTTGCGGTGCAGTTCATCATTTCGTCGGATCAGCATCGCAGGATTCAGGCCGCTCAGCGCGAGCAGGTGCACGAGGTCGCGCGTCGGCTGCTCGCCACGGCACCGGACAGTCTGGACCCGCTCTTCGTTCCGGCGTTCACCGCCGCGGCCGACGACGGCGCGCGGCTGCGGGTGATCGTCGACCAGATCGCGTCGTGCACCGAGGGGCGGCTGGAACGCCTGGTCGCGGGCTAGCGACACAGTGGCGGCCCGGCTACCCGGCTTCGCCGCGCCTGCGACCACCGCGGGCGAACTCAGCCGAGCTTGGCGACCTTGTCCATCATGGCCCGCACGACATCGGTGCTGCTGGTCTGCGGGTCGCCGGAACCACTGGCGTTCTCGGTTCCGGTGAAGGCGATCAGTACTCCGACGATGCAGTTGTCCTGCAGCCCGATGGCGCGGGTGTCGGGCGCCTTGGGGCTCTTGTCGAGGACGATCGATGCCGCCAGGATATCGTCGGTGACCCGCACGTCGGTGATGTGCATCTCGGTGCCCGGAAGGTGCGGGGATCCAGCGGTCTCGGGGTCGGCCGCGTTGACCGGTTGCCCGTCGCAGTGCTTCCACTGTTCGGTGAACTTCTCGAACAGCTGCCGGGCGTCCGCGGCGGTGGGCAGGGCCACCACGGCCTCCTTGACGAACATCACCCGGGTGTCGAGCGGCTTGAAGCCGTCGCGGGTGGGCGCGGAGTCGATCCACGTCTCACGCGCGTAGCTCTGGATCGGGGCCGACGCGTAGACGCTGCGCTGCGCGACGTCCAAGACCCCGACGCAGTCGCCCGGGGTCGCTGAGTCGTCCATGGCCTCCAGGCCGCCGTAGGACGGCGGGCCGGTCACAGTGGTGAAGGGCTGATCCAGCATGGCGGTCAGCTCGGTGCCGTTGAGCAGCACCTGCTTGACGGTTTCACCGGTCACGCCGGCCGCACCGCGGGACCGGTCGGGCAGCACCAGCCAGGTCGTCACCGCGGCCGCGGCGAGCACGGCGACGGCGACAAGGGTCACCAACCAGACCCGTTTCGAGTTCATTTACGCCCCTGACGCAGCAGTTGACCCGTCATTAAAGCATGGGCAGTGCCGGCATCAGGGGTGGTGCCGATGGCGGCGACCCGCTTCGCCCGGCTCCGCCGTGCTCGCGATCGCCGCGGGGCCTGACGGCGCGCTCTAGACTGACCCAGTGCCAGGCCGTATCTCCGACCGCGACATCGCCGCCATCCGCGAACGTGTCCGAATCGAGGATGTGGTCGGTGACTATGTGCAGCTCAGGCGCGCCGGCGCGGACTCGCTGAAGGGCCTGTGCCCGTTTCACAACGAGAAGTCGCCGTCCTTCCACGTCCGGCCCAACCACGGCCTCTTCCATTGCTTCGGTTGCGGGGAAGGTGGCGACGTCTACGCCTTCGTGCAGAAGATCGAGCACGCCAGCTTCGTCGAGGCGGTGGAACTGCTGGCCGACCGGGTCGGCCACACCATCACCTACACCGGCGCGTCGGCGACCAACATCCAACGCGAGCGCGGTGGCCGCAGCCGGCTGATCGCCGCCAACGCGGCGGCCGCGGAGTTCTACGCCGCCGCGCTGAGCACCCCCGAGGCCGCACCGGCGCGGAAATATCTCACCGAGCGAAACTTCGATGCCGCGGCCGCCGAACGCTTCGGCTGTGGTTTCGCCCCGTCCGGGTGGGACGGCCTGACCAAACACCTGCTGCGCAAGGGCTTCGAGTTCAAGGAACTGGAGGCTGCGGGACTGTCCCGGGAAGGGCGCCGCGGCCCGATGGACCGATTCCACCGCCGGCTGCTGTGGCCGATCCGTTCGTCGGCGGGGGAGGTGATCGGGTTCGGCGCCCGCCGGTTGTTCGATGACGACCCGATGGAGGCCAAGTACGTCAACACCCCGGAGACCACGCTCTACAAGAAGTCCAACGTGCTGTTCGGTCTCGACCTGGCCAAACGAGACATTGCCCGTGGACACCAGGCCATCGTCGTCGAGGGCTACACCGATGTCATGGCGATGCATCTGGCAGGTGTCACCACCGCGGTCGCCTCGTGCGGTACCGCGTTCGGCGATGAGCACCTCGCGATGCTGCGCCGATTGATGATGGACGACAAGTTCTTTCGGGGCGAACTGATCTACGTCTTCGACGGTGACGCGGCGGGCCGCGCTGCCGCGGTCAAGGCCCTCGAAGGTGAGCAACAGCTGGCCGGTCAGTCCTTCGTCGCGGTCGCCGCCGACGGCATGGACCCGTGTGATCTGCGCCTGGCGCACGGCGACGAGGCGCTGCGTGACCTGGTGGCACGCCGTACCCCGCTGTTCGAGTTTGCGGTGCGCACCGCCCTCACCGAAATGGACCTGGACACAGCCGAGGGCCGAGTCTCCGCGCTGCGCCGCTGCGTGCCGATGGTCGCCCAGATCAAGGACCCGACGCTGCGCGACGAGTACGCGCGTCAGCTGGCCGGCTGGGTGGGCTGGGACGACGTCGCACAGGTGATCGGCCGGGTGCGTGCACAAGCCCGGAACGAGGCCAAGGGCGACACCAGGGGCACCGGACCGACCAGGGAACGTCAGGCGGCTCCGTCGACCGCCAAACCCGCCGAACAACCGGCGGTCGCACGTCCAAACCCGGCCGATCCGACGTTGTGGCCGCAGCGCGAGGCGCTCAAGGCGGCACTGCAGTTCCCGGCGTTGGCCGGGCCGGTGTTCGACACCTTGACGGTGGAGAGTTTCACCCACCCCGGTTATGCCGCGGTGCGCTCTGCGATCGATGCAGCCGGCGGGACCGCGGGAGTGGCCGGCGCCGGCGGTGCACAGTGGATCGAAACAGTGCGCGAGCAGACGCCCTCGTCACTGACCACCGCGCTGATCCACGAGCTGAGCGTGGAGGCCGTCTGCGTCGACGAGGACAAGCTGCCGCGCTATATCGGCGGGGTGCTGGCCCGGCTGCAAGAGGTGTGGGTGGGCCGACAGATCGCCGAGGTCAAGTCCAAATTGCAGCGCATGTCGCCGGTGGAGCACAGCGACGAATACCACGCGCTCTTCGGCGACCTGGTCGCCATGGAGGCCTACCGGCGCAGCCTGCTGGAGCAGGCCAGCGGCGACGATCTGACCGCCTGATGGCGGTGCGTGCCCCGGCGCGCTGACGGCTCACCGCTGTGGGTCGTCGTCCGCTTCTTCCGGCCGTACCACCGTGATGCCGTCCTCGAGTTCGGTCAGCGTCACCATCGTCGGATCGGGATGAATCCGGTCGGCGATGCTGCGCCGTCCCTTGTCGATCAGCGCCTTGGCGACCGGACTACTGGTCACCGCGTGGTAGGTGCCGACAATCTGCTCGTAGCGGCGGCGGCCGGCTTTGGTGCCCATCACGTAGCCGACCCCCATCACCACGACATACCCGATCAATGCGGCCCCTTAGAACAGTCGATGCAGTGCTTCCATCCTGCCTCACGCGGTGCAACGGGGGCCGGGTGCGACCCCCGTTGCACGGCGGTGATTTGGGTATGCGCTAGAGTCTTGCAAGTCCGCGAGGACAGCAATCCCCTGTAGCTCAATTGGCAGAGCATTCGGCTGTTAACCGGAGGGTTGGTGGTTCGAGTCCACCCGGGGGAGCCACGTTTGAAACCGGCGTTAGTCCAGCCGGGGAATCACTGACGGACCCGCCTGCGAAGGCGGCTGCTGCGGTGCGAACATCCCAGGAACCTGTTGTTGCTGCGCTCCCTGCTGCTTTGCGGCACGGGCCTGGGCGAGCGCGTTGACCAGCGGGTTGTTGGCCATCATCTCGCGGCGTTCTTCTTCGCTGAGCTCGTAGATCGCCCACGCGCCCCAAGCGGCCGGACGCACATACACGGTGACCTGCTGGCGGCCGTTGTTGAAGACGGCCGGAACCGCTACAGCCCGGTCGGTGGCCGCGAAGGTGGCCATCTCCTCGGTGATCCGCTCGAGATCGGCGGTCTCGTGCAGCTCGTAGGTAGGCGCTTGCACGCCTTTGGTGGGGGTGGCATTCAGGGCGAGGAACCACGCCATGAGAGGTACTCCTTTGTTCGGTCTGGGGTCCAGACAGCCTAAGCGGCTACCTGGAGGACGCACCGGCGGGCCGTAGGGACAAGTGTTCCGGATGCAGCATTTCGGCGTACCGCAGTTGTTCGGGGATGCCGAACCCGTCGATCAGGGTCTGCGCGTGTGGGCGCAACTTTCGGCACCGGTCGTTGATCCCGCGGGTGACCGCCTTGGCCCGATCGGTGGACAGATACCGGTGCTCGATGTACCAGGCCTTGTCGTCCTCGATGACGCTGAGCGCGTACAGGTCGCACACCAGCTCCAGCAGATCGCGGGCCTCGGGATCCTGGCAGGAGTCGATTCCGGCGACGAACGCCTCCAACACGACTCGGTCGATGTGGGCGGTGGCCGCATGCAGCATGTGGTCCTGGACCGCGTTGAAGGCGTCGAAGTCGCTCATGTCCTGGGCCTTGCCTCTGAGCCGCCGTGCCACCGAGGTCAGCAGATACTCCTCGCGGTCTTCGAACATGTGCACCTGGGTGCCCCGGTTGAACAGGCTGCCCTCCTCCTCACTGTCCTGCCTGGCGTCCACGATGGTCTGGATGATCGTCTCGGCCGCAGTGCGTTTGAGCACCCGATCCCCGACGGCTTCGGCCGCGAACCGCACCCACCCGACCGGACTCATATCGGCGATGTCATCGGCGTACGTGGTCAGCAGCTGCTTGGCCACCAGTTGCGTCAGCACGTGGTTGTCGCCCTCGAAGGTGGTGAACACGTCGATGTCGGCGCGCAGGGCGATCAGCCGATTCTCGGCCATGTACCCGGCGCCGCCGCAGGCCTCTCGCGCCTCCTGGATGGCGCGGGAGGCGTGCCAGGTGTTGGCTGCTTTCAGTCCGGCGGCTCGTGCCTCCAGCTCACGCTGTTCCTCGGCGTCGGGCTCATCCGCGGTCTGCAGATCGTGGCAGCGGCCCACCAGCTCGTTCTGGGCGAACTGCAGCGCATAGGAGCGGGCAATGAGCGGGAAGAGCCGGCGTTGGTGCACCAGATAATCCATGATCAGCACCTCGCGTTCGGCTCCGTCGTCGCTCGGAGCGCTGAACTGCCTGCGCTGCAACGCATATCGGGTGGCGATATCCAGTGCGACCCGGGCGGCCGCGCCTGCGCTGCCGCCCACCGAGACCCGCCCGCGGATCAGGGTGCCGATCATGGTGAAGAACCGCCGACCGTCGCTCTCGATCGGCGACCGATAGTTGCCGTCGGGATCCACCTCGCCGTAGCGATTCAGCAGGTTCTCCCGGGGGACCCGGACGTGGTTGAAGACAATGCGCCCGTTGTCCACCCCGGGTAGGCCACCCTTGTAGTGGCAGTCCGAAGTGGTGACACCGGGCAGATCGTTGCCCTGCGCGTCGCGGATCGGCACCAGGAAGCAGTGCACGCCGTGGTTCTCGTTGCCTGTGATGAGCTGGGCGAAAACCGCTGCGACGGCCGCGGTTTCGGCAGCACCGCCGATGTAGTCCTTGCGGGCGGAGCCGGTGGCGGAGTCAATGACGAATTCCTGTGTGGCGGGGTCGTAGGTGGCGGTGGTCTCCAGTGACTGCACGTCGCTGCCGTGGCCGGTCTCGGTCATCGCGAAGCACCCGAGGAGGTCGAGGTCGATGACCTTCTCGACGTAGGCGCGATGGTGGCGCTCGGTGCCGAGGTTCTCCACGGCTCCGCCGAACAGCCCCCACTGGACTCCGGCCTTGACCATCAGCGACAGATCCGACATCGCCAGCATCTCGATCATGGTGATTGCCGCGCCGACATCGCCGGTGCCGCCGTGTTCCTTGCGGAAACTGTCGGCCGCGACGCCGGATCCGGCCATGATCTTGAGCTGCTCGGCGACTTTGGCTCGGGCGATCGCCGTGTTCGGCGTGTAGTGCGGACGGAACTTCTCATCGCACAGAGTGGCCCGGACCTGGTTTTTCACCGTCCGCCAGCGGCCGTCCAAAGTGTCACGCAGGGCATCGGAAGTGGTCACCTCACCCACCGTATCCAGCCGGGGCCGCCGGTAAACCGGGTTTAGATTACGGATGTGGGTCCGAAGCGCAGCCGGCTGCCGGCGCTGTGCGGTGTGCTGCTTGCCGGCGGCGCCGCGCTTGGCGGCTGCGCACCGTGCGATACCCCGGCGGCGACCACCGGACTGCAGTACCTCGGCCAAGTTCAACTGGCCTCGAACAGCACGTTCGCCGGAACCGTCGTGGGCGGCCTGTCCGGAATCAGCTACGACCCCGGCCGCGACTGCTACTACGTGATCAGCGACGATCGTTCGGCCAAAGGGCCGGCCCGCTTCTACACCGTGCGGCTGGCGGTGTCCGACCGCGGCGTCGATGACGTGGCGATCAGCGCCATGCATCCGCTGCTGGACGAGGGCGGGCGCCCGTTTGGGCCCCAGGCCTTCGACGCAACGCCGCCGGTCATCCCGCCCGACCCCGAAGGCATCGCCTTCGATTCCGGCCGGCAGCGGTTGTATTGGTCGTCGGAGGGGGAGCGGCGAACCGACGGCCCGCGCGGTGCGGTGCTGGCCGACCCGTGGGTGCGGACCGCCGGGCTCGACGGCAGCTACCTCGGCCAGTTCACCATGCCGCCGCAGCTGACGATGTCCGCACAGGACACGGGGCCGCGCCGCAACACCACCCTCGAAGGCCTGACGCTGACCGCCGACGGGCGGATGCTGTTCGCCGCTATGGAAGGCCCGGGCTACGACGACGGACCGCTGCCGGATCGCGTCCACGGCGCGCTGACTCGCGTCACCGCCTACCGGCTCGATTCCGACGCGGGCCCTGGCGCACCGGTCGCTCAGTACGCCTACCCGCTGGAGCCCGCCACCGGAGCGGCCGAAACCAACGGTCTCACCGACCTGGTGGCACTGTCGGACACCGCGTTCCTGGTGATCGAGCGTGCTTTCAGCGATCGTCCGACGGTGCGGCTGTTTCGCGCCGAGATCGCCGGCGCCACCGATGTGCTCGGTATGCCGGCGCTCGCCGGCGTGGCCGTGACTCCGATGGCCAAGACATTGTTGGCCGACCTGTCCAACACGCCCGGGCTGGACCCGCTGGACAACATCGAGGGGCTGACGCTGGGTCCGCGTCTGTCCGATGGCCGGCAGACGGTGGTACTGGTCAGCGACGACAACTTCTCGCCGCGCGAGGTGACCCAGTTCGTCGCCTTCGCCATGCCCGCCGGCTAGCTCGGACAACGGTCATCGCCGACGCGACAGTCCCACGCAGACCGAATGCAATCTGGCGCCGCGGAATTGACGTCTTCGGAATGTCATCGGAGGTGAATGACGATTTCAAGTATAGAAATGAGTCACCTTCATCATTCGACTGATACCGTAACCCGGGTGTGGTACGACTGCTGGTCAGCGACGAGGCTGAGATCACGCGTTGGCTGAGTCGACCGACCGGCGTGCCGATGCGACGCGCCAGCAGATCATCCGTGCCGCTGCGCATCAGTTCGCCCAGCGGCCCTTTCACGACGTCGGCCTGGACGACATTCTGTCTGAAGCGGAATTGACCAAGGGCGCGATGTATTTCCATTTCCGATCTAAGCATGCGCTTGCCTTGGCTGTCATCGACGAACAACTCGCGAGGACCGGCACTGCGATCCGGGGATTGGTGGACCGCAAGCTTTCCGGCCTGGAGACGATGCTGGACGTGGGCTACCTCATGGCGGTCGAGGACCTCACCAGTGACAGTGCCCGGGCGATGCTGCATCTGCTCCCCGTGGTCGGCGGTGCTGAGGGGCTGCAGGCCACCGTGCTCAACAACGCGATTCAGGCGTTGAGCGTGGTGACCGAGCGGGCTATCGCCGAAGGGGACGTCCTCGACCGCGACCCGCAGGATGTGGCCCGGATGATGGTGGCGCTGTACCTGGGTTTGCGGCAGGCGGGCAATCTCGATGAGCCCGAACAGTTTCTGCGGGAGCTGGAGCGGATCTGGTCGGTTGTGCTGCCCAGTGTGGTGCCTGCCGATCGCATCGACTATTTCGTTCAGTTTGTGCGGCGCCGTACTGCGTTGGCAGTCAAGACCACGTCGGCGGGAGCGAAGTCAGCAGCACCCGACAGCGAGGTCGGCTGATGGCGCGCCAGGTCCGGTCCGAGGCGACCCGACGCAAGCTGCTCGACGCGGCCATCGACGTATTCGGCGAGGCCGGCTACGTCGCCGCCGGGCGAACCGCGATCATCGAGCGGGCCGGGGTGACCAAGGGAGCGCTCTACCACCATTTCGACTCGATGGACTCGTTGGTCACGGCCATCATCGAGGGCGGTTTCGCCACCGTTTTGACCACATTCCGGAGCATGTGCCAGCCGTCTTCGCCCGCACTGGAGGGGATGATCCACGGCATGTTCGCGGTCACCGAGGTGCTGTCCGTCGACAAGGAGGCGCGCGCTGCGGGTCACCTGGTCTTCGCGCTGGCCGAATCCAACGAGTTGGGGGCTGAGGTCGGCGGTGAATGGGCGGACGCCGTTGCCGATCAGACCGCGCGCGCAATCGCCGAGGGCGACCTGTGCGAGGAACTCGATGCCCGCCAGGTTGCCGAGTCAATCACCTCGGCGATGCTCGGGACGTGGCTGATGACGCACTACGCAGGTGACAGCATCGGCCGGGTCACCCGGATGTGGGAGACGCTGCTGCCCGCGATCGTGGTGGCCGACTCGCTGCCGTATTTTAGGCAGTTCCTGGCCCGCGACGCGCTGCGCTATCAGAACGGCAGTGACGGCAGATCAGTCGTCGAACCCTGACGGCGCTAGCGCTCCTCCAGCCACAGTTGCTCGGTGAGGTCTTGGAACGTCGCGAGCGCAACCCGGTCGTCGGCACGTTCGAGCGCTGACTTGCTCATCAAGGCGCGCACCGTCGAGCCGTCCCGATGTTCCAGGGAAACAACGAGATTGGCCAGGGAGTGCATCACTGACAGCGCCGACTCCTCAGCAGGCGGAACCTGACCGAAGATCTGTCGGAACTCCAGGGCCAGCACCTCTTCCTGGGTGTAGCCCAGCATGGCGGCGAACCCGGTGTTGGCGAACAAGATGGTGCCGTCATCGGCGATCGCGAGCACCGGAACCGGGATCCGCTCGAGAGCGACCAGGGCCGGCAGCTGCCGCAGAGTATCCATCGGTGCCAGAGGGGTTTGCGTGTTCCGCCGTCGCTCCATAGGTCTGATTATGACGGCCACCGCCGGTACCGCGGGCGTTGTTCGCCGCCGCCGCGTGCTGAGAGCGGCGCCGGCAACAACTAGGGTATCAACGTGACTTGACGCACAGTCTTGTATGGATTGAACACCATCCAAAAGGTATGTACTATCTCCGGTTATGCGAGGGACGGGTTTGTACGGATCGGGCACGCTGCGGCGTGCGCCGGGGCCGGCGCCGGTGAGTTCCTCCCAAAGCTTCGCCCGGGGCACCTTGAGGGGTCCGCATCGCCACTTGCCGCCGCATGCCGAGCCGCGTTGGTGCACCGCACCGACCGCAGCGCTCGCCGGCAGGCAGCCGGGGGTGCGGTTGTGTGCCGCTTTCTACCGGGCGATGTTCTTGTCAGATCACCAAAGCCTGGCTGTCGGCCAGGAAGGGCATCGCCATCCAGCGTGACGCCAGCATTGCTTCGGCGGCGGGACCCGGCACCGGGCGGGAGAACAGGAATCCCTGCGCGCGGTGACAGCCGTGCCGCATCAAGGTGAGCGCGGCCGCTGAGGTTTCCACGCCTTCGGCGACCACCTGCAGGCCGAACGCCTCGGCCAGGGCGATGATTGCTCGGACGATCGCGAGATCACCCGGGTTGACGCCCAATTCCCGGACGAACACGGTGTCGATCTTCAGGGTGTCGACCGGCAGATCCTTCAGGTGTGACAGGACGGCATAGCCGGTGCCGAAGTCGTCGATCGCGATCTGCACCCCGGCTTCGCGCAGTTCCGCCAGGGTGCGACGGGTGCTTTCGATGTTCTGCACCACCGCCCGCTCGGTGATCTCCAGACACAGCGAGCCGGGGCGTAGGCCGAATTCGTGGATGGTCTCGACCACGTTCTGGACGAAACCGCGGGCGGCCAACTGGACCGGCGAGACGTTGACGCGCAAGGTGGCGTTGGTCCGGACGCCGTTGGCCTGCCATTGACTGAATTCCGCGCACGCGGTGCGCATCACCCAGCGGCCCAGATCATCAGCCAGGTTGGCGGATTCGGCGATGCTGATGAATGAACTCGGCAATAGCAACCCGCGGGTGGGATGTCGCCAGCGGACCAACGCTTCCACCGCGACGATGGCGCCGCTCCACAGATCGACCTCGGGCTGGTAGTACAACAGCAACGACTCATCGTCGATCTTGCCCTGCATGTGCAGTTCGATGTCCTTGCGGAACAAGCTCTTCAGCGACATGTCGTCGGTGGAACTGACGGTCTGGTTGCCGCCGCCGCGTTTCGCGGCCAGGACGGCCTCGTCGGCGCGGTGCAGCAGGCCGGCGCTGGTGTCCTCGCCGGGCAGCCCCACCGTCACGCCCACGCTGACCGTGCTGTTGACCGTGTGGCCCTGGATCTCCACCCGTTCGCGCAGTGCCCCTTGCAGCCGGTCGGCGAACGTCTCGGCGCTGGCCATCGACATCGGCCAGTCCGGGATGACGACGAACTCGTCCCCGCCGATCCGGGCCGCCATCGTCCGGTTCCCGGCGTACGCGCGCAGCCGCCGGGCGAAGTCCTGAATGAACCAGTCACCGGCGGCGTGACCGAGATAGTCGTTGATCGGCTTGAGCCGGTCGAGGTCGATGTAGAACACACCGACCGGTCCGGGGTTGCCGGCGACGAGTCGCTCGGACAGGTGCGCAACCAGCGCACGACGATTGTGCAGACCGGTCAGGTCGTCGTGATCGGCCAGATAGCGCAGCCGTTCCTCGGCCGCGACGCGGGCCTGCAGCTGCGCGAACAGCGATGCGATCGCCTCGATCGTGTTGAGTTCTTCGGGCCGCCACTTGGGTCGGCGGAACTTGACCAGGCCGAGCATGCCGATCGTCACCGGGCCGGAGATCAGCGGTGCGGTGGCCACCGACAGCGATTCGATGGCATGGTCCATCGCCATCTGGCGCACATAGCCGGACTCG
This sequence comes from Mycobacterium sp. SMC-14, assembly GCF_046250075.1. Taxonomy (NCBI): domain Bacteria; kingdom Bacillati; phylum Actinomycetota; class Actinomycetes; order Mycobacteriales; family Mycobacteriaceae; genus Mycobacterium; species Mycobacterium sp. SMC-14. The sequence goes on from NZ_CP176429.1 coordinate 1,736,583, forward strand.
TCCGGCTCCGGCCGGATGACTGCGACCCGCTTGCCGTGCGCGCAGGTGGTGAAGACCGGGTCGGCGGTGGTGAAGGAGACGACCGCCAAAGGGTCGGGCTCCGGGGCGTCGGTGCGCGGCGGCCATTCGGCCACCAGCTTGGAGGCCCTGATCTCGTGATCGTTGTGGCGAAGGAATCCGGCATCGACGTTGAGCTGCTCCACCAGCGTCTGCAGCACGCGTTCGCTGACCGCGGCAGCCGTCGATGGTGTGGTGGCCATCAGTTGGGCGGCGATCGAGGTGACCAGCGCCAATCTATCCGCCACGATGTCCTTCCCCCGAAGACCGGCAGCCCAGTGGGCGAGCCGACGGGCCGCAGGAGGCCTAGGATCGCTTCGGGCCGATGCCGCTGTCGAGCATATTCGAAAAGGCCGTCAAGCTGGAAACTTCTCAGCCGAATTGCGGCTGCTAGAGCGATCGGCGGTGTCCGACGGCGCCGACCCGCTGCACCCGGCTCCGCCGCGCTTGCGATCGGCGGTGTCCGATGGCGCCGACCCGCTGCACCCGGCTCCGCCGCGCTTGCGATCGGCGCTGTCCGATGGCGCCGACCCGCTGCACCCGGCTCCGCCGCGCTTGCGATCGGCGCTGTCCGATGGCGCTAGCGCACCGGTCGGGTCGGGGCGGCCTCGGCCAGGAATCGGTGCAGGACCTCAACCGCGTCGGCGAGCGTCCGGCGGTCTTCGTCAGACAGCCGGTCCAGTTCCGGGTCGAGCGCCGCCGCCCGGTCCTGGCGGACTCGCGCCATGGTCTCGACGCCCTTGTCGGTGATCCGGATCAAGACGGCGCGGGCGTCGAGCGGGTCGGGGGTGCGTGTGGTCAGACCCGCGTCCTCGAGTCGGCGCACCTGGGTCGTCATCGTCGGTTGGGAGCAGTGGTCCACCGCCGCCAGGTCGGAGATCCGGGCCACATCCAGGTCCTCGATAGTGGACAAAAGTCGAGCCTGTGCTCCCGGGATGGGCAGCGCCACTCGCTGGGTAGCGAGCCGGTTGAGCCGGGAGACAACGCAGAGCAAATCGGCGCCAAGGCTGACTTCGACGGGGGCTACCATCGGGCAAGTATTTCACAACCGTGAACGAAAGTGGACCAGCTTGGTCCGCTCAGCGTGGGGCGCTCCGAGCGACTGGCAGAATCGACGGGTGACCAAGACCGGCCAGGGCGTTAACCGAGTCCGGGCGCGGTCCATGCAGCCCGTCGAGATCGCACAGGCCGCCGTGATGGCGGCACTGTGTGCGGCGACCGCGATCATCGCGGTCGTGGTGCCCTTCGCCGCTGGCTTGTCGCTGCTCGGCACCGTCCCGATGGGACTTCTGGCCTACCGCTACCGGATCCGCGTGTTGATCGCCGCCACGGTCGCCGCCGCGATCATCGCATTCCTGATCGCCGGCATGGGCGGCTTCATGACTGTGGTCAACAGCGCCTACATCGGCGGGTTGACCGGCGTCATCAAGCGCCATCGCCGTGGCTTGCCCACCGTGATCGTGGCCTCCGCTGTTGCCGGCGGCATCTTCGGCACCGCCATGGTGCTGGCATTGACCGTGTTGTCGCGGCTGCGACACCTGATCTTCGACGCGATCACCGCCAATGTGCACGGCGTCGCGGCAGGCCTGTCGCGCATCCCGCTGCCGGAATTCCAGCAGGTCGCCCAGGATCTGAACGGATTTCTCGGTGCGCTGCTGCACTACTGGCAGTGGCTCATCCTGGCCCAGATGACCATCGGCGTCATGATCGTGTCGCTGCTCGGGTGGTGGGCGTTGTCGCGGGTGCTCGACCGGCTCCGCGGGGTGCCCGACGTACACAAACTCGACCTGCCGGTCGAGGCCGGCCCGGTGGCGCCGGTCCCGGTCCGGCTGGATCAGGTGCGGTTCCGCTATCCGCAGTCCGACCATGACGCCCTGGGGCCGGTAAGCCTGCAAGTAGCCGCAGGCGAGCACGTCGCGATCACCGGTGCGAACGGGTCGGGCAAGACCACCTTGATGCTGTTGCTGGCCGGGAGGTCGCCCACGGGGGGCACCGTTGAGCGTCCCGGCGCGGTGGGGCTCGGTGCGCCCGGGGGCACCGCGGTGGTCATGCAGCATCCAGAGAGCCAGGTTCTGGGCACCCGGGTCGCCGACGACGTGGTGTGGGGCCTGCCGCCGGGTACCAGCATCGATGTCGACCGGCTTCTCGGCGAGGTCGGCCTGATGGGGTTCGCCGAACGCGATACCGGCGGCTTGTCGGGCGGGGAACTGCAACGGTTGGCGGTGGCGGCGGCGCTGGCCCGCGAGCCCGCGCTGCTGATCGCCGACGAGGTCACCAGCATGGTCGACCCGCAAGGGCGCGAGGCGCTGTTGGGCGTGCTGTCGGAGCTGGCCGGGTGCTCTGAACGGCGCTGCACGTCCTTGGTGCACATCACCCACTACAACGACGAGGCCGGCAGCGCCGACCGGACCATCGACCTGTCCGGGTCGCGTGACAACACCGCCATGGTGGAGACCGCCCAGGTGCCCGTCGCATCCGGCAGGCAGGCAGTCCGACGTACTGGCCCGCCGGTGCTCGAATTGTCCGGCGTGGGACACGAATACGCCAGCGGTACGCCGTGGGCCAAGACTGCGCTGCGGGACATCAGCTTCAGCGTCGATGAGGGCGACGGTTTGTTGATCCATGGCGGCAATGGTTCGGGCAAGTCCACCCTGGCGTGGATCATGGCCGGCCTGACGACCCCGACCACCGGTAGCTGCCTGCTCGGAGGCCGGCCCGCCGACCAGCAGGTGGGGGCTGTGGCGCTGTCGTTCCAGGCGGCCCGGTTGCAGCTGATGCGCAGCTACGTCGGGTTGGAAGTGGCTTCTGCGGCAGGCTTTTCGCCGCGTGACCATGCCAGGGTCAGTGCCGCACTGGCTGCTGTCGGGCTCGACGCGGCGCTGGCTGGCCGGCGCATCGACCAACTCAGCGGCGGCCAGATGCGCCGCCTGGTGCTGGCGGGCCTGTTGGTCCGGTCTCCTCGAGCGTTGATCCTCGATGAGCCGCTGGCCGGCCTCGACGCCGCCAGCCGGGACGGCCTGCTGCGACTGCTGGAGGATCTGCGGCGGGAAACCGGTCTGACTGTGGTGGTCATCTCGCACGATTTCGACGGCCTCGGCGAGTTGTGCCCGCGAACCCTGCACTTGCACAACGGTGTACTGGTGCCGGCGCCGGCAGGTGCGGCGTGACGGGGGAGACGCGCAGCACCCCTCGGCCGGTGGTGTTGCTGCGGCCGGTTCCCGGCGACTCCGCCGTGCACCGACTGTGGGCCGGGACGAAGCTGATCGTGGTCTTCGGGATCTCGGTGCTGCTGACCTTCTATCCCGGCTGGGCAACGATCGGTGCGGTGGCGCTGTTGGTGTTCGGCGCGGCCAGGATTGCTCGTATCCCTCGGGGCGCGCTGCCTTCGGTACCTCGCTGGCTGTGGGTGCTGCTGTTGGTCGGAGGCGGGACTGCGGCCATGTCCGGCGGTGACCCGGCCGGCTTGGGCGGGCTGTTGTACTTCCTGCGAATCACCGCCCTGTCTGTCGTGCTGCTGGGGCTGGGCGCGCTGGTGTCGTGGACCACCAATGTCGCGGAGATTGCGCCCGCGGTGGCCACTCTGGGGCGACCGCTTCGGCTGCTTCGGATTCCCGTTGACGAGTGGGCGGTGACGGTGGCGCTGGCGCTGCGCGCGTTTCCGATGCTGGTCGATGAGTTCCGCGTGCTCTACGCCGCGCGGCGCCTGCGGCCCCGGTCCCGTCCGCGCACCCGCCGGCAACGTCGGCGCCGCTGGGCGCGTGAGGCCATCGATCTGATCACCGCGGCCATCACCGTCACTCTTCGCCGGGCCGACGAGATGGGGGACGCGATCACCGCTCGTGGTGGCATAGGCCAGATTTCGGCGTCGCCGGCGCGGCCGGGGTTGGCCGATCTGGCGGTCCTGGTGATTGTGGTCGTGATGTGCGGCACGGCAGTGGCGCTTGAACTGACGGTGTTGCCCACAGCTGTCTGACGACGCGCCACCTCCTCCGCGAGATTGCACTCACGCAAGTTTCCTGCCGGATTTTCCTGCATGGTTGCAATCTCGGGGAGCTGTCGGTGCCTACGCGCATCCTTGCGCGTCATGAAGGCATTTCTCGGCAGCGAAGCCGTCGCTGCGGGCGAAGTATCCCGGGATCGACTGGGACGCCGGTGCCGGCGGATCTTCCCCGACGTCTACCTTCCCGCCGACCAGACGGTTCCGTCATTACTGGACCGCGTCGGCGGAGCCTGGCTGTGGTCGCGTCGCCGCGGCGTCATCGCCGGTGTTGCGGCGTCCGCGCTGCACGGCGCGTGCTGGGTCCGCGACGACACGGGCGTCGAGATGCTGCTGCGTAACGGCCGGCCACCGAGCGGGGTGATCACGCGTAACGAGGCTGTCGCCAATGACGAGCTGACGTTTGTCGGGCGCATACCGGTGACCACCCCGGCACGTACCGCTTTTGACTTGGCACGCCACCTACCGCGCGGGCAGGCCCTCGCGCGGCTGGACGCCTTGATGCGGGCGACCCCGTTCGCGGTCGAGCGTGTCTTGATGCTCGCCGATCGCTATTCAGGCGCCAGGGGACTGCGCCAACTGCGGGAACTGATGCCGCTCGTCGACGGCGGTGCGGCCTCGCCCAAGGAAACGTGGTTGCGACTCCTGCTCCTTGACGCCGGATTGCCCGTGCCTACGACGCAGATTCCCGTGCACATCAACTGTCACCTGTTCGCGATGCTCGACATGGGGTGGGAAGAGTTTCGCGTCGCGGCTGAGTACGACGGGGACCAACACCGTACCGATCGCCGCGAGTACGTCCGTGGTGAACGCCGGCAGCGCAAGCTGCCGCAATTGGGTTGGCTCAACATCAAGGTGATCGCCGAGGATCGGCCGGCCGAGGTGATCGAACGCGTCTACCGTGCGCTGAGATCGCGGGGATGGAAAGGCGCCTTGACGCCGAGATTGCAGGCACGCAGGTGATTTCGCGGCCTTTCCTGCATGATTGCAATCTCGGGCGGGGTGGGGATCGGCCGCGGAGAGGTTACCGGCGTGCGGCCACGTTCGCGGCGTCCTGCGCTTGGGATAGGGCCGTGCTGACGTCGGAGCGGCCGAGGAACATCTCATCGAAATAGGGCTTGATGGCCTGGTTTCCGGCGGGAAACCCTGCACCGCCGCCCGGCGCCGGGATGCGGGGCCCGTTGAGCACCGAGAAAAAGGGTGTGACGTCGACCCCGCGCCGCGCCCAGTAGTCGAAGTAGACCCGCTGTGCGCTGAGCACCGCCGGTATCGCCGCACCTTGTCGCCCCAGGTATGCGTTGCCCTCGCGGCTGCCGAGCCAGGCCAGAACCTCGCGCACCGCTGCGGGGTGCTGCGATGCGGCGTTGCCGGCGGCGGCGATCCCATTGGTGACGCTGACCCGTCCGGCCGGCCCGGCAGGCAGCAGCGCCACACCCCAGGAGAACGCGGCCTGCTCGGCAACGGCCGCCAGGTTGTAGGTGCCCGACTGAAACAGCGCCATCTTCCCGGCCAGGAACTGATTGCGGGAGAAGTCGCCGTTGGTGTTGGTCTCCGAGGCCGGCGGTGCCACGTGGTCGCCGTTGATCAGCCGCACCAGGTAGTCGAAGGCGCCGACCGCTGCCGGGTTGTCGAAGGCGAAGTCGTCGCCACGCTGGAACACCCCGCCGGCCGAGCCGATGTAGTTCAGATAGATCCCTTGCGGGTCATTGGCCGCGTTGTAACCCCACTGCCGGATCCGTCGCTCGTCAAAGCCCGAGGTGCCCGCGCTGCGCCCGGCGCTGTCGAGGGTGAGCCGGGCCAGCAGCGGGCGCAGCGTGTCGTGTGCGCCGTGCGGATCCCAGCGCAGTTGGTCCAGCTGAGCGGAAGCGATCCCGGCAGCGGCTAGCAGATCCGCGTTGTAGTACACCGCGATCCCGGCGTCGGTCAGTTGCGGGACTCCCCACAGCGTCGCGTCGCGGGTGAACTGGGTGATCACCGATGGTTCCCAATCCGCGCCCGCCGCATCGATCTTCATCAGCCGCCCGTTGTCGGCGTAGCCGGCCAGGTAGGCGTCGGAGAGCCAGAAGATGTCGTCGGCGCCGCCACCGGCGACATCGGTGCGCAACGTGTCGAAGTAGGTCCCGTAGGAGACGACGTTGACGCGTACCTCGATTTCGGGGTGCGCTCGTTGGAACGCGGCGAACGACTGCCGGTAGGCGGTTGCGACCTGCTCGTCCCACAGTCGTACCGTCACCACCGTCGTGCCGGCGGTCGACCGGGTCGAGGCGCCGTCGAGCAGCACCGCCGCGGCGCCGAAGAGGGCGGCCAGGACAACCGCCGCCGCGGCGAACAGGGTGGAGAACCGCGGCCGGCTCACTTGATCCCCGTGACGACGATCGACTGCACGATCCGGCGCTGGAACACCATGAACAGCACGATCAGTGGAATCATCGCCACCGTGGTTGCCGCCATCACCAGCGTCCATTGCGCGTTGTAGCGGGACTGCAGGGCGGCGGTCGCCACGGTGAGCACCCGCCACTTGTCTCCGCTGGTGATCACCAGCGGCCACATGAAGTTGTTCCACTGCGACACCACGGTGATCAACCCGAGGGTGACCAGGATGGGCCTGCTGGCAGGCATCATCACGTGCACGATCACGTCCAGGGTGTTCGCTCCGTCGAGGCGCGCGGCGTTGATCAGATCATTCGGGACGGTGCGGAAATGCTGACGCAACAGGAAGATCGCGTACGGGGAACCGAACACGAACGGCAACACCAACGCCCAGAACGTATTCCGTAGACCCAGCTGCGCCATCATCAGGTACAGCGGCACCACGGTCACGGTGGCCGGCACCATCAGGGTTGCCACATACACCCAGAACAATTTGTCGCGACCCGGGAACTCCAGCCGCGCGAACGCGTAGGCAGCCAGCACCGAGAAACTCAGCTGTCCCAACACGATCACCGCCGTCATCAGCGTCGTGACCGCCGCCGCCCGGCCGAAGCCGGCACCGCCGAGGTCGCCGTAATTGTCCAGCGTCGGTGGGTGGGGCCAGGACAGTGGGGTACCGGTGGCGAATTGGCGTGCCGGAGTGAACGACGTCAAGAGGCCGAGCCCGAAGGGCGCAAGCGTGATGAGGGCGCCGAGCGTTAGCAGCGCGTAGATCGCCGAGGCGCGAATGTGCTTGTGCGGACGAAGCAAGTTGTTGATCAACATCACCTGGGGTAGCTCACGGGGACTTTTTGGTAAGCGTAGGCGGCGGCCTGGGTGCGGTTGTGGACGCCGAGTTTAGCCATGATGGCGCAGACGTGGGTGTTGGCGGTTTTGGTGCTGATGTAGAGCGCGGTAGCGATTTCAGCATCGCTGTGGCCGGCGGCCAGGAGCTCGAGGACGTCGCGTTGGCGCTTGGTGAGACCGCGGGGGTCAGTGCTGGTGTCCTTGCGGCGGCGGTCGGGATCGCGGCCGCGCAGCTGGGCGAGGCGTTGCTTGGCGCGCCGGGCCGCGCAGCGGGCACCGAATTGGCGGAAGGTGCCCACAGCGGCCTCGACCGCGTCGACGTCACCGCCGAGTTGAGCGATGGCGGCATCGTAGGGGCAGCCCCGGAGGACCCAGTCCTGTACCGCCGCGCGCCAATCCCCATTGATCTCACGTTCATACGGCGTGGCAGCGATGACGTCGACACCCGACACGCCTGCGGCCAGATGAGCCCAGCGCAGCAGGGAGCCCCCGAGCCACGCGTACGCCGGGCCAGGCACCGTGAGGATTTCGGCCGCGCAGCGGCGGGCCGCCTCGTCGTCGTCGGCGAGCCAAGCGGCCTCGGCACGCGCGGCGCAAACAGGCAGGCGTAGCAGGCTGCCCGTGGCGGACTCAAGGGCTTCGTCGAGCAGCGGCCAAACCGGTTCCTCGCCGCGGCGTGCCCGGATCAAGGCGATAGTGATCAACGGCGCGATCCGATGTTGCGGGGCCAATTCGGACTGGGTCAGGATCTGCTCGGCCGCCAGCGCGGCAGACGTCCAGTCGTCGCCCGCCAGGCCGGTCAGCGCCTGCAGCCCCACCACCAGGGCCTCGAACATGCCGAGGTCGCGGTGGTCGAGGTAGGCCGCAACTTCGGCAAGGTGACGCTGGGCGCGACCGAATTCGCCGCGCACGACTGCGAACGTGCCGAGGAGAATGCCCAAAATCGCGCTGTGTTCCTCGGTTCCAGGGGTCGCGGCCGCTTCTCGCCACACCTCCTCGAATTCATCCCAGCCGGTGTCGCTGCAGAACACCGTGGTGAGCGCCGCATATCCACGGGCGTGGACTACCACGGCAGGGTCGCTGAATCGGGCACCGAGGGCCTTCGCTCGGGCCGCGTATCGGGCACAGGCGGGGTCCAGGGCCAGAGCGGCGGTATGAGCCATGTTGATCAGCGACCAGGCCAACTGCGGGGAAGGCCCAAGGCCTTCGAGCAGCCGCAATGACGTGTGCGCTGCTGCCGAGGCTTCGGCGTGACGTCCCAGCAGCTGCAGGACGTGCGACAGCCGTCGCAGGTCCTCAGCCTCTTGGTGGGGATCCCCCAACTGCTTGCGCAGCGCGATCGCTTCTTGCCATGACAACGCCGCCGATTCGGCCTGGCCGGTCAGATAACTGCTGAATGCGTGCCGTTCGAGCCACAACACCCTTTGCTCGTCGGGGATGGTGTCGGCATGGCGCAGCACCAACGCATAGAGGTCGGTGGCCTGCCGATTGGCGCCGAATTCTGCGGCGCGCTCGGCGGCCACCGGGCCGTAGACGATGACCGCGTCGGTGTCGCCGGCCTGTTCGGCGTGGAAGGTCAACGCAGCCAGCGTGTCTGGGTCGATCGGCGGTTCGGTCAATGCGGTCAGCGCTCGCTTGTGCAGCACTCGTCGCTGATAGTCGGGGATCTGTTCGACGACGGCGCGGCGGGTCAGTTCGTGGCGGAATCCCACTGCGTCTGCATTGGCTACCAGCACCCCGGCGGCGAGGCATTCGTTCAGAGTGCCTGCCGCACCAGGCGATACCGCCTCGAGCAGGGCGGGGTGCACCCGAGGCCCGCAGATCGCTGCCGCCTGCGCGGTCTCGCGCCCAGCGGCCGACAGCCGCGCGAGCCGGCCCCGCACGGCCTCAGAAATGCTGCACGGCAGCCCGCCATCGCCCAGCGCATCAGGCCCGGAGGCCACCATCTCCGTTACGAAAAACGAGTTCCCCTCGGTAAGCCGATACAACGCTTGGGCGTTGACGCCGCTGCCGGCGGTCAATGCGCCGACCGCCGCGAGGCTGAGCGGGTCCAACGTCATGCGCGTCACCGTCGCCCAGGTCGCCACATCACCCAACAGCACGGCCAGCGGGTGGGTCGGGCCGATCTGGTCGTCGCGATAGGACGCCAGCAACAGCACCGGCATCGTGTCGATCCGCCGGGCTAGATGACGCAGCAGATCCAGGGCGGCGCAGTCTGCCCAGTGCAGGTCTTCGATCACACACACCGATGCGTTGCCGTCGCCGACGACCCCGACCAGTCGGGCATAGATCGCCTCGGTGTCTCCGGAATCGATGGCGGCGCGTATCGAGGTTGCCTGATCAGCCGGCAGGCCGGTGAGCATGTCGATGAATGGGCCTAAGGGCCGAGGGGTGGCCAGCCCGTCGCACCAGCCCCGCAGCAGCCGGGTGCCCGGATCGAGCGTGGTGAGAAATTGGGCGATCAGAGTGGTCTTGCCCGCCCCGGCTTCGCCACGCAGCAACACCAACTGCCCGTGCCCTCGGGTGGCGGCCCGATAGCAGCGATGAAGAGTGGCCAGCGTCGTGTCGCGTTCGAGCAGACGGCTCACCACGGCCAACCCCCCTCCCGAATCGGGTCTGGGACCGTGCATCCCGGAGCAAATATCAGGTAATTACCTGATGCGCCGTGGTTGGGCCGCCCAGCACACTCCCAAATGAGCGTGGCGGGCGGTCTGCCACGGGCATCAGCACACCGCCATCTGATCAGGATGCGGAATTGAGCCTAGCCCGCCAGCCCCCGCCCGCGCCCACCAAATAGCACGAAACCAGGCACGTGACCACCCACAACAAAGGAGTACCGGTGAAGCGTTCAGTAACGGTTGCCGCAGCGGCGGCAGCAATCGCGGTCGTAGGTCTGTCTGGGTGCTCCAGCGACAAGAAGACGGAAAGCGTCCACGAATCCCACTCGAGCTCCGCCAGCTCCTCGAGTGGATCCAGTGCGTCGGTGAACGTCGGGGGCGCTGCGGCAAACACGAAAGTCACCATCGACGGCCAGGACCAGAACGTCAGCGGCACCACCGTGTGCACGACGATGGCCGGCGACGTCAACATCGCGATCGGCGGCGCGGCCACCGGCATCGCCGCGGTGCTGACCGATGCCAACCCTCCAGAGGTGAAGTCGGTCGGGTTGGGCAACGTCAACGGGGTGACGCTGGCATACACCGCGGGCACCGGTCAGGGTGAGGCCAAGGCGACCAAGGACGGCAACGAATACAAGATCAGCGGTACCGCGACCGGGATCGACACCGCCAACCCGATGCAGCCGGTGAACAAGCCGTTCGAAATCGACGTGACTTGTTCTTAACCCGGTTCGTCGTGTTGTAACCCGTTGCGCCGGGCGGGGCGTGTTCAATGATGGGCACGAACCGTCCAGCTAGGGGCACCAATGTCAACGCCGGCGCTCAGCATGTCACGGCAGATGCTGCGGCGTCGGCCGGTCAACGGTGCACCGGTGGCCACCGGGGGCACGAACCACCTGCGACGCAGGCTCGGCGGCTTTCGGCTCACCATGTTCGGCGTCGGCTCGACGGTCGGCACAGGGATCTTCTTTGTCTTCCCGGTCGCGGTGCCGCAAGCCGGCCCGGCAGTGGTCGTTTCATTCCTCGTCGCCGGGGCTGCAGCGGGTCTGGCCGCGATCTGCTACGCGGAGTTGGCTTCGGCGGTGCCAATTTCGGGGTCGGCGTACTCATACTCCTATGCCACGCTCGGTGAATTCATGGCCGTCGTCGTCGGGGCGTGCCTCCTGCTCGAATACGGGGTGTCCACCGCCGCGGTGGCAGTTGGGTGGAGTCAATACCTGAACAAATTGTCACTCAATGTCTTCGGATTCGCTGTACCGCAGGCTATTTCATCGGCACCATGGGATTTCGAAGGTGGTTTCGTCAATCTTCCGGCTATCGTCTTGGTGACAATTTGTGCGGCTATGTTGATCGGCGGCACCAGCGAATCGGCCAAGGTCAATGCCGTAATGGTGGTGATCAAGCTCGGCGTGCTGCTGATGTTCGCGGTGATCGCGTCAACGGCGTTCAGAGCGAACCACTTCACTGACTTCGCCCCTTTTGGATTCTCGGGAATCAGCTGGGCCGCGGGCACGATCTTCTTCTCCTACGTCGGGCTTGACGCGGTATCCACCGCCGGCGAGGAGGCCAAAGACCCGCAGCACACGATCCCGCGGGCAATCATCGCGGCACTGCTGATCGTGACCGGTGTCTATGTGATTGTCGCGGTGGCCGCGATGGGCAGCCAGCCGTGGCAGAACTTCGAGTCGCAAAGCGCGGGCCTGGCCGTGATTGTGGATCACATCACCGGAAACCGCTTGGGCAGCACCGTCTTGGCCGCGGGCGCGGTGATCTCGATCTTCTCTGTCACTTTGGTCACGATGTACTGCCAGACCCGCATCCTTTTCGCGATGGGTCGCGACGGCCTGCTGCCGGCGACGTTCGCCAAGGTCAACCCGCGTACCCGGACACCCGCTACCAACACCATGATCGTCGCGGTCGTGGCGGCGGCCCTCGCCGGTCTGGTGCCGCTTCAGCGTCTGGCCGAAACGGTCTCCATCGGCGCCTTGACCGCGTTCATTGTCGTGTCCGTGGCGGTGATTGTGCTCCGGGTCCGGGAACCGGATCTGCCCCGCGGATTCAAGGTGCCCGGCTATCCGATCACACCGATCTTGTCGGTGGTGGTTTGCGGATGGATCATGTGCAGCCTGCACCGGTACACCTGGATCGTGTTCACCGGCTGGGTAGCGATCGCGTTGATCTTCTACCTGCTGTGGGGTCGCCGTCACAGCGCGCTCAACGGAGGTTAGTACACAAGCATCGCAACGACTCGGCTCACGTGAGGTCGTAGCTGACCCGCCGGCCCAGCGAGAGCTGCTGAACCACAGTCACCCCGACCAGTACGGCGAAGAGCACCAGTGCCATCACCGCGGCCCGGCCGATCGCCGCAGCCCCGAACGCCTCTTCGTAGATACGGTGTGCGATCAGGTCGGTACGGCCAGCGGGTCCGCCGCCGGTCAGCGCGTACACGGTGTCGAACACCTGCGCCGCGCTGACCACGCCGGTGACCAGCACGAAGAACATGGTGGGCCGCAGCATCGGCAACGTGACCCGCCAGAACCGCTGCCACCCGTTCGCCCCGTCGATGCGCGCCGCCGAGAGCACCTGGGTGGGGATGGCCAGGATGCCGGCCAGGAAGAACAGGGCGACGTAGCCGACGTTGGTCCACACCACCACCGCCGAGGTCACCGGCAGTGCCAATCCGGGATCGGTCAGCCATTCGATGCGGTGCCCGAGCACGGTGCTCACCGCGCCGTCGGTGGGGCTCAGAATCCAGCGCCACAGCACCGCGATCGCCAACGGTGCGCAGATCCACGGCAACACGTACACGGTGCGGAACATGCCGCTGCCCGGCAACCCGCGGGCCAGCAAGACCGCCACACCCAGCCCCAGCACGGTCTGCAGCGGGACGACGAACGCCGCGAAAAGCACCGTCACCACAAGAGAATTGCCGAACACCGGATCGGTCAGCACCGATCGCCAATTCTCCGCGCCGACATAACTGATCGTTCCCAGCAGATCCCAGCGATGCAGGCTCAGCCACACCACCACCAGCATCGGCAGCAGCAGGAACGCCACCACGCCGAACAGGCTGGGTGCGAGCAGCGCATAACCCAGCGCCGCAGAACGGGGGGCGCGGCTCATAGGTGTATTAAAGCGCTTGCGCCGACTCAAAATCGGGTCTTCATCCGCTCGAGCACCCCGGGGACGTCATCGAAGGAGTAGGACTCGCCGGCCAGGGACGTCACCGTGCCGCGATAGGTCCCGGCGAGCTGCCAGTAGTCGATCGCGGCCGCGACCAGATTGACCTTGACCGCTTTGCGCCCCGCGGGCGTGAACATCACATCGAGTCGGTGGTCGCGGTCACGGACATGCACGGTCGACAGCGGATGGTCGGAGTCGAAGTCGAACCGGACCCCCGCGAGTGGCTCCACCGCACCGGGAACCCAGTTCGACGACTCGTCATCGTCGTCGGTGAACTCCGGCCGGTCGACGAAGTTGGAGCCCACCACACCACCAGCCATTGCGACGGCAAAGGTGCCCCACGTCCAGAAGGTCGAATACGGGAACTGCGAACGATGCTCATCGAGGATGGCGAAGTCGCGCGCTCGCTGGAACACATAGGTTCGGTCACCCACGGTGAGTGTGCCGCTGACCGGAAACGGCTGCTTGAACGTGTAGTAGTCGATCGCAGACGTGAGCTTGGCGCTGATGCTGAGCGGTGGCGCCGCGTGCTCGGCATGCAGTGTCAGCGCACCGGTAATCGCGGGCCCGCGCTGGTCTGCCGCACAGTCGATCCGCACGGTGGCCGTGCCGGCGTCGGCATCGAAGTCGTAGCCGAGCAGGTAGCGGCGCGTCTTGACCCGGCACCGGCCGCCGTGCAGCAAATCGTCGGGCAGGCCCAGGGTGGCGCCCCGCAACCGAGCACTCTTCTCCACCAGGACCCCGGTCGCCTGGTCGCGGACGAACAGCTCCGACGATGCCAGGTACTTCACGTCCTGCATGATCATGGCGCCCGACATCTCGGGGTGGATCAGGGCGAAACCGACCCACTCCTTGAGCCGGAACTCGCGCCAGAGGCGAGACAGGCCGGAGTGCGCGTCGACCGGGTTGGTGTCGCGGACCCGGCCATCGAACCGGCCGTAGCGTCGAACACCGTCTTGAACCAGTCGCTGGGGCGCTGTCACGCCGTGATCATGAATTGACACCTATGCCGTGGTCAACCATCGGCACGTCGTTACGGTGGACTGGTGACAGCGAACCGGGGGATCGACGCCGAGTTTCTGGCCCTGCCTCGCCACGAGCTGGCCGACGCCGCCTTGTCGGCGGCCAGAGCGGCCGGCGCCGAGCATGCCGACCTGCGGATTCACCGGATCGCGACCGAGGTCATCCGGTTGCGTGACGGTGAGTTGGAGACCGCCGTCGTCAACCGCGAGCTCGGCTTCGCGGTGCGGGTGGTCGTCGACGGCACCTGGGGCTTCGCCTCGCATGCCGAACTGGCCCCGGATGTCGCGGCGGACACTGCCCGCCGTGCCGTTCAGGTCGCCAAGACGTTGGCTGTCCTCAACGCCGAACGAGTCGAGCTGGCCGCCGAGCCGGTGTACCGCGACGCGACGTGGGTGTCGGACTATCTGATCGACCCGTTCGAGGTACCCACCGCTGACAAGATCGACGTGCTGGAGGACTACTCGGGCCGCTTGCTCGCCGCCGACGGGGTGCATCACGTGACCGCCGCGTTGACCGCGGTCAAGGAGCAGACCTTCTACGCCGATGTGTTCGGATCGTCGATAACCCAGCAGAGAGTGCGGCTGATGCCGGTCTGCGACGCGGTCACCGTCGGACCGGACGGCTTCGACTCGATGCGAACGCTGGCGCCGCCGACGGCACGCGGTTGGGAGGCGGTGGCCGGTGACGACGTGTGGGACTGGTCGGGTGAGCTGACCGAACTGCCGGTGCTGCTTGCCGAGAAGGTCAAGTCACCCAGCGTGGTACCGGGACCGACCGATTTGGTGATCGACCCGACCAACCTGTGGCTGACCATCCACGAATCCATCGGCCATGCAACCGAATACGATCGAGCCATCGGTTACGAGGCGGCCTACGCGGGGACGTCGTTCGCGACGCCGGACAAGCTCGGTGCCCTGCAATACGGCTCGCCGGTGATGAACGTGACCGCCGACCGCACGGTGCCCTACGGGCTGGCCAGCATCGGCTACGACGATGAAGGCGTGGCCGCCCAGAGCTGGGACCTGGTGCGCGACGGGCGCTTCGTGGGGTACCAGTTGGACCGAGTGTTCGCGCCCAGACTGGGGCAGTCTCGCTCCAACGGGTGCTCGTACGCCGATTCACCGCACCACGTCCCGATCCAGCGGATGGCCAATGTGTCGCTGCAGCCGGGAACCGAAGACCTCTCCACCGCGGATCTGATCGGCCGAGTGGACAACGGCATTTACATCGTCGGCGACCGGTCGTGGTCGATCGATATGCAGCGCTACAACTTCCAGTTCACCGGGCAGCGGTTCTTCCGGATCCGTGACGGCCGCCTGGACGGGCAACTGCGTGACGTGGCGTATCAGGCGACCACCACTGATTTCTGGAATGCGATGGAGGCCGTCGGCGGCGCCTCGACGTGGCGATTGGGCGGGGCGTTCAACTGCGGCAAGGCGCAGCCCGGTCAGGTGGCCGCGGTAAGTCATGGCTGTCCGTCGGCACTGTTCCGGGGGATCAACGTGCTCAACACGCGCAGCGAGGGGGGCCGGGAATGAGGATCGGACCGCAGCAGGTCATCGACACCGCGCTGGCGGCGGCCAAGAGCGACAACACCGAGACCATCGTGCTGGTCACCGACCGGACCGAGGCGTCGCTGCGCTGGGCCGGTAACTCGATGACCACCAACGGGGTGTCGAGCAGTCGAACCACCACCGTCATCTCGGTCGTCTCCGACGACGAGGGCTCACGGGTCGGCTCGCTGTGTTCGGCAGAGGTAGACCCGGCGCTGATCCCGGAGTTGGTCGCGGCCTCGGTGGAGGCGGCCGCGGGCGCACCGGAGGCCCGCGATGCCGCGGCACTGCTGGGCGGCACAGCCCTACCGGAGGACTGGGACGCCCCGGTCCCGCAGACCGGCGCGGAGGCCTTCTCCGATCTGGCCACCTCACTGAGCCGGGGTTTTCAGAGTGCCGACCAGCTCTACGGTTTTGCCCGCCATGAGGTGGAGACCACGTTTTTGGCGTCCTCGACCGGGTTGCGGCGGCGTTTCACCCAACCCACCGGGACGGTGGAGATCAACGCCAAGCGCGATGGGGCCAGTGCCTGGGCGGGGATCAGCACCCCGGATTTCGTAGATGTGCCGACGGATTCGCTGCTGGAGCAGCTCTCGACGCGACTGGGCTGGGCGGCGCGCAGTGTCGAGTTGCCGGCCGGGCGCTACGAGACATTGATGCCGCCTTCCACGGTCGCCGACATGATGATCTATCTCGGTTGGACGATGGGCGGACGCGGAGCCCAGGAAGGCCGCACCGCGCTTTCGGCGCCCGGCGGCGGCACCCGGGTGGGGGAGCGGCTGTCCGAACTGCCGCTGACGCTGTACTCCGACCCGCACGCGTTCGGGCTCGAGTGCGCGCCGTTCGTGGCAACCGGCACCTCGTCGGAGACCGCATCGGTGTTCGACAACGGTCTGGACATCGGTTGCGTGGACTGGATCCGCGGCGGGGTGATCAACGCGCTGGCCTACCCGCGTGCTGCGGCCGCAGAGTTCGGCGTCCCGGTCGCCCTGGCTGCCGACAATCTGTTGATGACGGGCGGGTCGGCCAGCATGGACGAGATGATCGCCTCGACCGAGCGCGGTCTGCTGCTGACCACGCTGTGGTACATCCGCGAGGTAGACCCGACCACATTGCTGTTGACCGGGCTGACCCGCGACGGCGTCTATCTGGTCGAAGACGGCAAAGTGACTGCGGCGGTGAACAATTTCCGGTTCAACGAGAGCCCGCTGGACCTGCTGCGCCGTGCCACCCAGGCTGGTATCGCCGAGCCGACGCTGCCCCGGGAGTGGGGTGACTGGGCGACCCGGGCGAGCATGCCGTCGCTGCGAATTCCCGACTTCCACATGTCGTCGGTGAGTCAGGCGCAGTAATGCGCCCTTGATCAACTGAGCTCGTCGAAGCGCGCGAGGGCGGCGGCGAGGTCGTCGTGGTCGAACAGTTCGCAACGATCGACCAGGTTGCCGTCGACGGTCAGGATCGTGATATCGCGCCACTCGGCGTCGAATCCGTCCTGTGAAATCCCCTGCGCCACATGGGTGACGACCGCTCCGATGGCGCTTATCCGATGCACCGCAGCGATGTAGATTCTGGTGTCGGGTGAATCATCCCAGGCAGCCTGCATGTACGGGATCATGTCGCCGGGCGCGAAACCCGCCCCCCGACGGTGATCGATGCTCACCCAGTCCGGCGTCGTCGCAGCGAGATCGCGTTGGTTGAACCCGGCATAAGCGCCGGCGACGAGCGACCACGTATGCGCGTAGGCGGCGGCCTCGCCGGCGAGGTAACGGGCGTCGAGTTCGGCGAGGGCGGCGTCGATGTCGTCGACGTCGAATATGACGCGCGCCACAACCTGTTCGTTGGTGTCGATCTCGACCACATCGAGGAGATCGGAGCGGAACGCGTCAGGTTGCTCGATCGCTTCCGAGGCCAGGCCACGACTCAAGACGAGGCGTTCTCCGCGGGTCGCGATGACGCCCGACGTAAGGACCAATCCGACTTCGGCGATTGCTCTAACCTCAGCGATGACGGCGTCTCTGCCGTGGCGGAGACCAGCATTGACCACCGGACGATGATCCATGGTGGAACAGTCTTCAGCGAGGATCTCTGCGATCGCGGCCCAGTCGCGACCTGCGTAATGCGTCAAGATGCGCTGGTATACGCGCCCGGCAGCATTCTGCAGCCGCGGCGGTTGTGGAAGCAATTCCGCGAACCGCACGAGTGCGGCGTCCAGGTCGGCCTCGTCGAATACTTCGCAGCGGCTGATCATTTCGCCCTCGACCGTGAAGAGCACGACTTCGCGCCATTCGGCCTCGAAGCCCTCTCGCGAGGTCCCGCGCACCACCTGGGTCACGACCGCACCCAAGCCATTGAGCCGATGCACCGCCTCGCTGTAGCACCCGACGTCGGGCGCGAGCTCCCAGGTGGCGCGCATATAGGCGGCTAATTGACCGGGCGCGAACGCTCTCGCGCGACGATGATCGACGTTCTGCCAGTCGAGTTCGGGAAATACGCGTTGGTTGAATGCGGCGTAACCCGCCCTTATGACCGACCACGTGTGTGCGCAATCCGCCGCTTCGCCGGCGAGATAGCGGGCGTCGAGTTCGGTGATGGCAGCGTCGAGGTCGTCGACGTCGAATGCGAGTTGCGCCGTGATCCGATCGCCGGCGTCGATCTCGGCGAGGATGAGCATGTCGCTGCTGAACTGCCCGTATTGCAGATTTCGGTTCGGCGAGCAGACCCGAGTGAGGGCGAGACGCTCGCCGCGGGTCGCGACGGCGGTCAACGGCATCGGTGCCGCGTCGGCCAGGGCGCGCAGATTCTCGATCACGACATCACGGCCGTTCCAGAATCCGGAACTCGTCACACGACGGCGATCGTCGACGACGGTGTCTTCGGTCAGAATCTCGGCTAGAGCCGTCCAAGCGCCGGCTCGGAAGTACGCAAAGTTTCGGTCATGTACCCGGCTTGCCGTGTTCTCCAGCTGTTTCGGTTGGGGATGCAACTCCGTGAACCGCACGAGCGCGGCATCGAGGTCCGTCTCGTCGAACAGCTCACAGCGGTTGATTGTGTCGCCGTCAATTGTCACAAGGCTGACCTCACGCCACTCGGCGTCGAAACCCTCATGTGAGGTTCCCCGCACCACATGGGTGACGACAGCACCGAGGCTGCTCAGCCGGTGCACGGCCTCGACGTAGGCCCTGGCATTGGGTGCGAGTTCCCAAGAGGCTTGCATGTATTCGGTCAATGTACCGGGGGCGAAGGCTCTCGCCCGTCGGTGATCAATGGTGACGCAGTCTGGCGTTAGTCGGAGCTGTTGCCGATTCGCGGCCGCGTATGTCTGTGTCAGGACCGACCACGTATGCGCATATGCCGCCGCTTCGCCGGCGAGGTAACGGGCGTCGAGCTCGGCGATGGCGGCCGCGAAATCATCGCAGTCGAAGGAGACGCTCGCCGCCAACCGCCCCTCCGAATCGATTTCCCCGACGTCGAGTTGCTCGGCGAGGAATGCTTCAGGGTCTCGATCCCGGAATGAGAAGACGCTCCTGGTGAGGACGAGTGAGTCCCCACGCGTCGCGACATCGCTCACCTTGACGTCGGTGATGCCAAGCCCGGCGACAACTCGCATATTTGCGAGGGCCGCATCCCGACCGCTTCGAATTCCGGCGTTCACGGTACTTCGGCGATCGTCTTGGTAGTAATCCTCAGCCAAGAGCTCGCCCATCACGTCCTAGTTGTGAACGGCGAACTGGGCCAGGAAGCGTTGGGACACCTGGCTTGCCGCATTGTGCAATCGCCGTGCCGTCTGCGGCCGCAGCTCTTCGAACCGCGCGAGCGCAGCGTCCAGGTCTGCCTCGTCGAACATCTCGCAGTGGCTGATCAGATCGCCGTCGACCGCGACAATATCGACGAGGCGCCATTCGACGTCCAAGCCATCTTGCGATGTCCCTTTGGCGACGTGGGTGACCACCGCGCCGCGGTGGGTCAGCCGATGCACGGCTTCGACGTAGGTGATGTGCTGTACTGCGTCTTCCGGTGCGGCACGGAAACCGGGAATGGTCGGGCAGATTTCACCCCGACTCAGGGCGACGAAAGCTGTTGTGATCGCTGACCATGTCTTCGCGCAGGCGGCGGCTTCGCCCGCGAGGTAGCGCGCATCGAGTTCGGCGATCGCGGCGTCCATGTCGTCGAGGTCGAACCAGATCTGCAGTGCGATTCGCCCCTCGTCGTCGATCCCGTACAGCTGGAGCAGCTCATCGGCGGGTGCCCCCGGCCCCCCGCCGGGAGTGCCAAGACACATTCGGGCCAGGGCCAGACGCGTGCCTCGCACCGCGGTAACGACTCGCTCAACCCGCATGGCTCCCGACTCGAGATCCTGCCTGGTCTGATGCATCACCCCAGCCGCCGAGACCTCGTTGGGCGGAAAGCCAACGATCTTGCGGCGGCTCTCGATGAGGCCCTCGGGGACAAACATGCGCTCGAACTCGTCCCACGCCTCGCGTTCGATGGCGACCATCACGCGTTCACCGGCGCGGACAGCCGGAGTGTCATAGCCCATGGTCGGCGATTCGGGTGGTGTCGCGGGGACCGGTGCCACGCGCTCGCCCAGCATCACGCGGGCCTTGACCGCCAGTGCCTCGGCGCCCTTCCTCTCATAGAGCCGCGTCGCTCGTTCCGCGGCGGCCCGTGCCCTCGTCTCGTCGCCGGCGGCATTGAACACCGTCGCCAGCGCCAGACAGGCATCGCCGTGATCGACCAGGGCGTCGGTACGTTCGGCCAGGTAGACCGCTGACTCGGCCATCTGCCGGGCCGCGGCGTGATCCCCGCGCCGCGTTAACAGCAGCGCCCGCAGCGTGCGCCAGGCGATAGACGCCTTCAGTGCGTGACCCGCGAGACGCTCACTCTCGCCGCATAACTCCTCGGCCTCGGCATCGCGGCCGAGCGCCAGACAGGTACGGCCCAGCAAGGCAGCGGTCTCGGCGGTGTCGGCGTCCAGCCCCATGCGGCGAAAACCGTGGTAGGCCTGGCGTAGATGAGGCTCGGCGCCGCCTGGGTCGTCGGCGACCAGCTCGATGATCCCGGCGAACTGCTCCACCTCAAGCAGGGCATGGCGCAGGCCGATCTCGGTGACCGTGCGCCGCGCCGAGTCGATCATGCGCCGCGCGGTGGCGGCGCGGCCGCGGAAGGCCTCCAGGACGGCTTGGCATCGCGTCGATGTCGCCTCGACCGCCGGGGAATCCGTCGTGATGCGCAACAGCCGTACCACGTCAAGACAGCGTCCGCCCGCGCGCGGAACCGGGTTCGGGCCCCACAGTGCCGCCAGGGGCGCTCCGGCCAGCACCGCGTTCACCCGACGCTGTTCACGTGCGTGCCGCGCCGCGGTCAGCGCACTGTCCAACGCGATCTCGCAGTCGCCGATTCTCCCAAGACGCGCAAGGCATCCGGCCCGTACGGTGTGGGCCTTGGCTTCCCCCTCGGTGTCGCCCAACCCAGCCAGCCTGTCGGCAGCCGCGCCCAACGCTGCCTCGATCTCGTCCAACCGTTCGGGGTGCACCAGCATCGACAGTTGCCCGTCGAAGCACGTCGTCCACGCCGCCAACCGAGCCGAATCGACTGTCGCTGCCTGCAATTGCGAGACCGCCCGGGTGGCCGACGCTACTTCTCCCGCGGCAAGCAGCGCCTCGCAGCGCGCGACCAGCAGGTCGGCGATCTGGTCGGCGCGATCGGGCAACTCGTCGTCGATCTCCTCCAGCGCGTGCAGGGCCTGGTCGTACAGATCGGCGGCGCCTTCGTAGGCGAGGCGCGACATCGCCTGATCCGCCGCACGCCGGCAGTACTCGACGGCTTTGGCCGCGTTGCCCGCCCACGCACATTCGAAATAGTGGTACGCCAGTTCCCCCAGCAGCTCGTCGTCTGCGCCGGGGGTGGCTTCCAGGGTGGTGGCGATACGTTGGTGCAGTCGCATGCGCCGTACCGATGCCAGCTCGGCGATAAGCGCCTGCCTAACGAGGGCGTGGTTGAACCGGTATCGCCCGCCGGACTCTTCGATGACGATGCCGGCCTTGCAGGCCTCGTCGAAGGCGTCGACGAGGTCCTGTTCGACTACCCGTTCCACCAGGTCCACCGCGAAGTGGCTGCCGACGACAGCGGCCGCGGCAAGGGCTTTGTTGGTCTGGGCCGGAAGCCGGGAAAGCCTGCGGCTCACGGCTTCACGAACACCCTGCGGCAAGGTGTTGGGATCCCAGACCCCACCACTCTCGTCCACGTGGCGCAGTGCCTCGATCAAGAAGAACGGGTTGCCGCCGGTGACCGACACCAACGCCCGGGCGAGCTGTTCGTCGTCGTATCCGGCGTCGGCGACATAGGCGGTGACGTCCTCGGCGCCCAGGCCGCCAAGGGCAAGGCGATCCGCGGTGCCGTCGCGGTGAAGATCGGCGAGCATTGCCGCCAGGGGATGGGATCGGTCGAGGTCCGTGCTGCGGTACGTCGCGACGATCTGCACCCGGGTGTGGTCGCCGAAGCGGAGCAGATGCCGCAACAGCAACAGTGTCGGTTTGGCCGCCCAGTGCAGATCGTCGAGTATCAGGACGACCGGCGCACTGGCGGAGGCGAGTTCGAGCAGCGCGACGACGGCGTCGAACAGTGCATAGCGTTCGGTGTCGGGGTCGGCGCGGGGCGGCGCAGACAGATCGGGGAGTACTTCGGTCAGACCGGGAATCAGCGGGAGTAGCGCTTCAACGCCGCGTAATCCCCGCAGGCGCCGTGTGCCGATGCAGGGTACGAGCGAACGCAGCGCCTCGGCGAATGGCTGATAGGGCGCACCGAGGTCCTCATCCGATCGGCCGTACAACACGACGGCGCCCTGCTCGAAGACCTGGTGCGACCATTCGCCGGCCAGGCGCGTCTTGCCCACACCTGGCTCGCCGGCGATCAGCATCGCGTGAATACCACCGGCGAGCGCGGCCAGCCACGCGGAGCCAAGTCGCTCCAGCTCCAGCCCGCGCCCCACAAACCGCCCGGGGCCGGTCAGTACCGCGGGGAGGTCGGGCCGCTCGAGAGGTTCATCGACGGCCTCGTCGCGCCGCTCGGCGGTCTGTAGGCGGAGCTCGAATACATGCTCCGGGCGGGGCAGATTGCGGAGTGCGCGCATCCCGAGGTCGGTGAGACCGACGTCGTCGGGCAGGGTGTCGATGACGAGCTCGGCCGTCGCGCCGGAGCACAGGATCTGGCCGCCGGTTGCCAGCGACCGCAGGCGGGCGGCGCGGTTGACCGCACGACCGAAGTAGTCGCCGTCGCGCAACTCCACCTCGCCGGTGTGCAGGGCGATCCGGATCCGTATGGGTTCGTGCAGGACCCACGGCTCGCGGAGGATCGCTTCTTGCAGCTCGATAGCCGCGGTGGCCGCCGCTGAGGGCCGGTCGAAGACCGAGAACGTGGCATCGCCTTCGCCACGGGTCTTGATGAGCCGCCCGCCGCGGGAGGTGACGACCTGTTCGACGAGTTCGTCGTGGCGTGCGAGCGCGATCGCCATCGCGTCGGCATCGGCCTCCCACGCGGCGGTCGACCCCTCGATATCGGTGAGCAGAAAGGTCACCGCGCGTGTCACCGAGGCAAGATGCTGGGCCACCGGGTGCTCCAGTGCGGAGTCCTGGGCAACGATCGCGGCCGCCAGCCGCCGAAGCTCCGGCCCGGGATCAACGCCGAGCTCGTCGGCGAGCAACGACCGGGCGCGTTGATAGGCGCCCAGGGCTTCACCTTGTCGACCGGCGCGATAGAGGGCGAGCATCAGCTGTGCCCACCGCCGCTCACGCAACGGCGCATCGGCCACCGCGGCTTCCAGCTCACCGATGATCTCCGCGGCCCGCCCCGTCGCGAGCAGCGCGTCGGCGCGGTCCTCGACCAGGGCGGCGTGCCCCTCGATCCAGCGTGTCTTCTCGGACACACCTCGGCGGGAATCGGGCAGTTCGGGAGTTCCGCGCCAGAGGTTCAGCGCTTCCTCGAAGCGGACTACCGCTTGGCTGGTATCGCCGGCCGCCGCGACCTCTCGCCCTGTCTTGGTGGCCAGCTTGTAACGCGGGGCATCCACTTCGGTCGTGTTGAGGATCCAGCCCATTCCCTCGGTGAGAACGAAGCCGTCGCCCAACGCCCGACGCAACGAAGAGATGTGAGTCTGCAGTGCCTTGGCGGCCGTGCGGGGCGGTTTGTCACCCCAGAGCAGATCGATCAGCGTTTCGGCCGACACGACAGAGCCGCCGTGCAGACCGAGCATCGTGAGGATCGCACGCGGTTTGGCGCCCGGGATGGTGACCGAAGCGCCGTCGTGCCGGGCCTGGAGAGGTCCCAAAACCCCCAGCTCCACGGCTTGAATGGTAGTCACGTGGCAATCGTCGGTGGGGCGATTCAACGCACGGTCAAGATCCGGTAAAGGCGCGATCCGCTCCAGTCGGGGCCGGTCGTGATGCGCCCTCGGGGGACGACGAAGCCGCGGGTAAATTTGGCGGCTATGAGCGCACGTGTGGAGCAGCTGGAGTTTCAGGCCGAGGCCCGGCAGCTGCTGGATTTGATGGTCCACTCGGTCTACTCCAACAAGGACGCGTTCCTGCGGGAGCTGATCTCCAATGCCTCGGACGCACTGGACAAGCTGCGGCTTGAGGCGTTCCGCAACAAGGATCTCGAGGCGGACACCTCCGACCTGCACATCGAGATCGAGGTGGACACGACGGCCCGCACCCTGACGGTTCGTGACAACGGTATCGGCATGTCGCGTGATGAAGTGGTGGACCTGATCGGCACCCTGGCTCGCTCCGGCACCGCCGAACTGCGTCAGCAACTGCGCGAAGCGCAGAACGCCAAAGCCTCCGAAGAGCTGATCGGCCAGTTCGGGATCGGCTTCTACTCGGTGTTCATGGTCGCCGACAAGGTCGAGATGGTCACCCACAAAGCCGGCCAGAGCGAAGCCATCCGGTGGGAATCCAGTGGTGATGGCACCTACACCATCGAACCCGTCGACGATGCACCACAGGGCACGTCCATCACCTTGCACCTCAAACCCGAAGACGCCGAAGACGCGCTGCACGACTACACCGCGGAGTGGACGATCCGCGGTCTGGTCAAGAAGTACTCCGACTTCATCGCCTGGCCGATCCGGATGCAGATCGAGCGCCAGACCCCGCCCGCCGAAGAGGGGGGCGAAGAGACGGTCACGGTGGAGACCGCGACACTGAACTCGATGCAGGCGCTGTGGGCGCGTCCCAAAGACGAAGTCTCGCAAGAGGAATACAGCGAGTTCTACAAGCACATCGCGCACGCCTGGGACGACCCGCTCGAGGTCATCGCGATGAAGGCCGAAGGCACGTTCGAATATCAGGCGCTGCTGTTCATCCCGTCGCACGCCCCGTTCGACCTGTTCAACCGGGACGCCCAGGTCGGGGTGCAGCTCTATGTCAAACGCGTGTTCATCATGGGCGACTGCGACCAGCTGATGCCCGAGTACCTGCGCTTCGTCAAGGGTGTCGTCGACGCAGCGGACATGTCGCTCAATGTCTCCCGGGAAATCTTGCAGCAGGACCGGCAGATCAACGCGATTCGTCGGCGGTTGACCAAGAAGGTGCTGTCGACCATCAAGGAGTTGCAGTCGCAGCGGCCCGAGGACTACCGCACCTTCTGGACTGAGTTCGGTCGCGTGGTCAAGGAGGGGTTGCTCTCCGACTTGGACAATCAAGAGGCACTGCTTGCGATCAGCTCGTTCGGCTCGACCCACAGCGACTCCGAGCCGACCACGCTGGCCGAGTATGTCGAGCGCATGAAGGACGGCCAGGAGCAGATCTTCTATGCCACCGGTGAATCCCGCCAGCAACTGCTGAAGTCGCCGCACCTGGAGGCGTTCAAGGCCAAGGGCTACGAGGTGCTGCTGCTCACCGACCCGGTAGACGAGGTGTGGGTGAACGCCGTCGCCGAGTTCGACGGGAAGCCGTTGCAGTCGACGGCCAAGGGCGAAGTGGATCTGGACTCCGAGGAGGAGAAGACCGCGCACGAGGCCGAGCGCAAGGAGCAGGAAAAGGATTTCGCGGACCTGATCTCCTGGCTGGAGCAGACACTGACCGAGCACGTCAAAGAGGTACGGCTGTCCACCCGGCTCACCGAGTCACCGGCGTGCCTGATCACCGACACCTTCGAGATGACCCCGGCGTTGGCGCGCATCTACCGCGCCAACGGCCAGGAGGTCCCGGTCGGTAAGCGCATCCTCGAGCTCAACCCGGGCCATCCGCTGATCACCGGACTGCGGCAGGCGCACAGTGAGCGCAGCGAGGACGCCGACGTGGCCGAGACCGCGGAATTGCTCTACGGCACAGCGCTGTTGGCCGAGGGCGGGGCACTGGAGGATCCGGCGCGCTTCGCCGAGCTCCTGGCACACCGGTTGGCCCGTACCGTCTGAGCTCCGCTGAGGTCACACCGGGCCAGAAGTGGTCCGGTGTGACGTGCTTCCTGTTGACGGCGCCGCCGTCAGACCGCAAACTCTCTTATCTTGGGCCTTCGCTCTCTTTGGCGTTAATTTAATGCCAGGCCGGTGATAGTCCAAGTTTGTTCTCAGCTGAATTTAATGCTGCTCGCCGCGCGCAAACGGCGGGAGAAGAGGAGACGTACGCGGGTGGCCGACACAGGACGAATCGGACAACGTCAGTCGCTGAGCGCGGCGTTACGTAGTGCCTGGAGCCGGGTGTCTGCCCTCGGGGTGGCGGCGTGCGCTTTTGTGACATTCGGAATGGCGCCTTTGGCGGCTGCTCCGCGCACGCAGGCCGACGTATTCGATTGGATCGTCGATCTATTCGACCCGGCTGACTGGGCGCCCGGGGCCGGCGACGCCGGAGACTTCGACTGGTCGGCCTTTTTGGACACGTTCGTCAATGACCCGCTCTACGGCGGTATCGATGGCTTTATCGACGATCCGAACAACGCTTGGCTCATCGATGCCATCAACCTGCTGTCGCCTGCCGGTCAACTATGGATCGGCGACGGCGTCGACGGAACCACCGACCACCCGGACGGCGGTGCTGGCGGATTGTTGTTCGGTGATGGTGGCGACGGCTATGACGGCCTGGGCGGCGCCGGCGGCGACGCCGGGATGTTCGGCAACGGCGGCGCAGGTGGTTCCGGTGCTGACGGGCAGAACGGCGGCGACGGCGGGGCAGGTGGCTGGTTGCTGGGCGACGGCGGCGTCGGTGGCGCCGGTGGCGCCGGGGGTGGTGACGGCGGAGATGGCGGCGCCGGGCTGGGCTACGTGTTTGGCGATGGCGGAGCCGGCGGCGCCGGTGGGATCGGCGCGACGGGCGCCACCGGTGCAACCGGGGGCGCGGGCGGTAACGGCGGTGCTGGTGGCACGAGTATCGCCAGATTCGGCAACGGTGGTATCGGCGGAGCCGGTGGCGCGGGCGGCACCGGCGGGGACGGCGCTACAGGTGTGCTCGGCGTCAACTTCGGGGGCGGCGGCACTGCCGGCAACGGCGGTATCGGTGGCGTCGGCGGTGCCGGTGGCAATGGTGGTGAGTTCGGCAGCGCGGGTGCCGGCGGCCGAGGCGGTGCCGCTGGTCTCGGCGGCACCGGTGGAAGCGGAGCGGCCGGTACTGAGGATCACCCGGACGGTGGCGCCGGCGGTATCGGGGGTGACGGCGGCACGGCCGGTGCGGGCGGTGCCGGTGGTTTCGCCGACGAAGGACCGGGGGCCCACGGTGCGGCCGGTGCCGAGGCGCACAGCGGCGGTAACGGCGGCACCGGCGGGCGGGGCTTCGACGCCACCGAGGCCGGCGACAACGGTGGCCGCGGCGGCGCCGGCGGCAACGGCGGCGAGTACGGAAACGGCGGTACCGGCGGCACCGGGGGTGCCGGGATGGACAACGGTACCGGCGGCGACGGTGGCAAGGGCGGCAACGGCGGCGATCACGGCAACGGCGGCAACGGCGGTACCGGCGGCCGGGGTGGCAACGGCGAGGCCGGAACCGATGGCACTCACGCCGGCCAGGCCGGCACTGCCGGACGGGCCGCCGGAATCGGCGGCAACGGGGGCGCCGGCGGCCTGGGCGGCTCGATCAGTGGCAACGGTGGTAACGGCGGCACCGGTGGCAGTGGTGGCACCGGTGGTAACGGCGGGGCCGGCCTGAACGGTGCTGCCGGGTCTGGCAACGGCGGCGACGGACAGCGCGGCGGTGACGGCGGCACCGGCGGCCGGGGTGGCAACGGTGGCTACGGCGGCGCCGGCGGCGGAGTGGCCGCCGGGGGCTCCGGGCACGACGGCAAGATCGGTGTCGGCGGCGCCGCGGGCAACGGCGGCACCGGTGGCATCCCCGGGGACGGGGGCAAGGGTGCTGACGCCACCACGGCCGGCTTCCAGGGCGGCATGGGCGGCAACGGCGGCAATGCCGGCACCGGCGGTGCCGCCGGTAGCGCCGGCAGCGGGTCGGTGCGCGGGGCCGCGGGCACCGCGGGGAGCCTGCCGACCGGTGTTCACGGCAGCGGTGGTGCCGGCGGCAACGGCGCGGACGCCACTGGGCCGGGTTTTGCCGGCGGTGCCGGCGGCAGGGGAGGTAACGGCGGCAATATCGGCGATGGCGGTGACGGTGGTGACGGCGGCAAGGGCGCCATCGGCCGTCAGGGTGATCCGGGCGTCAGCGCGGGCCAGTCCGGCAACGCCGGCGGGACCGGCGGGTCCGGAGGCTCCGGTGGTGCCGGTGGCCTGGGTGGCCGGGTCCGCGGCGACGGTGGCGAGGGCGGTGCCGGTGGCGCCGGCGGGACCGGCGGGACCGGCGGGACCGGGGTGAACGGCGCGGCAGGCGCCAGCTACGGCACTGACGGGAAGGCCGGCGGCAACGGTGGCGAGGGTGGCGCCGGCGGCAAGGGCGGCGCCGGTGGCGTCGGCGGCGGGGTGGCATCCGGCGGGTCCGGCAGCGCAGGTGCGCAGGGCGCCGGCGGCGCCGGCGGCAACGGTGGCACCGGCGGCACCCCGGGCGACGGCGGCCGGGGAGCCAACAACTCCGATATCAATCTGTACTCCGGCAGGGGCGGTGACGGCGGCAAGGGCGGTGACGCCGGGACCGGCGGCGCGGGCGGGACCGGCGGGGCCGGCTCCACCACCGGCGCCACCGGCGCGGCAGGCCAGCGGCCGACCGGTGCGGTGGGTAACGGCGGTGACGGCGGCAACGGCGCATCGGCCACCGCCATCCGCGGTACTGGCGGCGCTGGCGGCGTGGGCGGTAACGGCGGCAACATCGGCAACGGTGGCCGCGGCGGTGACGGCGGCACCGGCGGCCCCGGCCGGATGGGCGGCAACGGCCGCGACGGCCAACAGGGATTCGGCAACAACTACAACGGCGGTGTCGGAACCGGCGGTGACCAGGGCGGCACCGGCGGCAACGGCGGACGCGGTGGCGCGGGGGGATCGATCTCCGGTGACGGCGGTGACGGCGGTACCGGTGGGGCCGGCGGTACCGGCGGCGACGGCGGTCGCGGTGGCAACGGCGCCGGCGCCACCTCCACTCCCGCACTGAGCGGCGGCTACGGCAATACCGGCGGCAAGGGCGGCACCGGCGGTGACGGCGGCACCGGCGGCCGCGGCGGCACTGCCACCAACGGCAACGCCGGCAACGGCGGCACCGGCGGCGAGGGTGGTGACGGCGGGGGCGGTGGCGCCGGCGGAAACGGCGGCGGCTCGTGGGGGCTGTACGAGGCCGGTACCGCCGGAACCGGTGGAAGCGGTGGCACCGGCGGCGTCAGCGGCGCCGGCGGCGCCGGCGGCACCAGCACCAACGGTTTAGGCGGCGACGGCGGCGACTCCGGCCAGGGCGGCCGTGGCGGCAACGGCGGCTCCGGCGGCAACGGCGGTAGCGGATTCCAGTCCAAGGCCGGCGGTAGCGGCGGTGCCGCAGGTGCCGGTGGCAGCGCCAGCACTACCGTCGGCGCCGCAGGCAGCCCCGGCGGAATCAACGGCGATGTCGGCAGCGCCGGAACGAAGGGCACCGCCGGCGTCAGAGGCAACCACGGCTGAGTCCGCATTCGAATCACTCGACGCCGTGCGTGGGCGGCCGCGTCGCCGGTAAAGGCCGCCGACATCTTTCTTACGTGCGTCCATACCCACCCAGTCGCACTACTTTCATACAGGTCGCCGCCCCCCATGATTGGGTGTCAGGTCGGATAGCGAAGCGACGGTGCGCAAATGAAGCTGGAATCAGGTGGAAGCAGATTTCCACCGGACCGGGGTCACTTCTCGGAGGGGACTGCCACTGATCGCCGGCGTCGCCGCCACACAGCCCGGTCCGGTTGAACCAGCGTTGGTCGATCAGCTCCATGAACTCCAGACGCGGGGTGAGTCCGGCACCGCTGGTCGCCGATAGAACGGCAACTAGAGGGGATACGCGCGGTGTTGGATTTCGGAATGTCTCCGCCCGAGATCACCTCGGCGAAAGTCTATGCCGGTCCCGGCTCGGGGCCATTGCTGGCCGCTGCGGCAGCTTACGACGCACTCGCTGCCCAACTGAATTCATTTGCGACCGGCTACTTCTCGGTGATCGCGGATCTGCAGGGCGAAGGTTGGGCCGGCAAGGCATCTGCGGCAATGGCCGCCGCGGCAACGCCCTACGCCGAATGGGCGACGGTAACGGCAAGCCAGATTGAACGGGCCGCCGGCCAGGCGCGCGCGGCGGCGGCCAGCTACGAGAATGCGCGTATCGCGGTCGTGTCACCGGTGGTGGTGACAGCCAACCGCGCTCGGCTCGCGAGCCTGGCTGCGGCCAACGTCTTCGGGCAGAACACGCCCCAGATCGCGGTCGCTGAGTTCGAGTACGCCGAGATGTGGGCCCAAGACACCCTCGCAATGTTCGGCTACGCGTCCACAGCAGCGACGGCGACGCAGTTGCCGTCGTTTCAGCAGCCACCGCCGACAACCAACCCGACCGGTGGCGTGGCCCAGGCCGCTGCGGTGGCCGGCTCGGCGGGCGCTGCTGGCGCGTCGAACTCGCAGACCTTCCTGTCGCAGCTGCTTACGGCCCTGCCCCAACAGCTCGGCGGCTTGGCCACCGGCCAATCCGCGGCGCTACCCGCCCAGGCGGACCCGCTGCTGCCGCTGGAACTGATCGAGGCGGCAAACATCTTGCTGGGGCCGACCTCTTTCGGCTTGCAGACTGCGCGTACGGTCTCGGCGATCGGCTCGTTTGCGTTGGCTGGGAACGCCTTTTTGCTGACCCATGGTGGCGCCGGCATCGGAGCGGCCGGTGCGGCGGGACCGGTCCTGGCCAATGCCGAAGCTCCGGAAGCCGAGTCCGGTGGTGCGACCGGCGTTCCCAATGCGGTGTTTGCCCATATGGGTGGTGACGTGGCACCGGTGGGACAGCTGTCGGTGCCGCCGGCATGGGCGGATGCCACCCCGGTAGCGTCCGCAACCACAGACCCGGAGTGGCTGTCGGAAGCCGAACTTGACGGTGCGACGCCGTGGCAGGTCAGCGCGGGGGCGGATATGCCCGGCGCGTCACCGGCGGTAGGTATGGGGCCGATGGCGGCAATGCTGGGCGGAGGATTGGGGCGCCAATCGGTCGCTGGCGCCCTGCGTGTCGAGCCGAGTCCGTTCAAGATGCCTCGTCCGTCCTGCGGTGGCTAGCTCATGCGCGCCCACTTGGCGAACCGCCACCTAGGGTTTCGGGCCCCTTGCCGAAACAACCGGGCAGTTGATGTTTGATTTCGGCGCGCTGCCCCCCGAGATCAATTCGACCAGGATGTATGCCGGTCCGGGATCGGGGCCGATGATGGCGGCTGCCGCGGCGTGGGACGACATTGTCAGGCAACTGGAGTCGGTCGCAACCGGGTACTCCGCCACGATCTCGAGCTTGCAGGGCCAGCGTTGGTCGGGTCCCGCCTCGGACTCCATGGCGGCGGCCGCCACCCGATATATGGCGTGGGCCACCGCAACCGCGGCGCAGGCCGAACAGACCGCTGCCCAGATCCGGGTGGTCGCTGGCGCCTACGAGACGGCGTTTGCCGCGACGGTGCCACCGGTGGCGGTGGCGGCCAATCGCACCCAG
This sequence comes from Mycobacterium sp. SMC-14, assembly GCF_046250075.1. Classification (NCBI taxonomy): domain Bacteria; kingdom Bacillati; phylum Actinomycetota; class Actinomycetes; order Mycobacteriales; family Mycobacteriaceae; genus Mycobacterium; species Mycobacterium sp. SMC-14. Next base: position 1,768,270 of record NZ_CP176429.1, read on the forward strand.
TTGGCCATGCTGGTGGCCACGAACTTCTTCGGGCAGAACGGGCCGGCGATCGCGGCCACGGAGGCCGTCTACGCCGAGATGTGGGCTCAAGACGCCACAGCGATGTATGGCTACGCCGGCGCCTCGGCGCAAGCGCGCACGCTGACATCGTTTCCCCAGCCGCCGGAGACCGCCAGCGACGGCGGGCAATCCGCCCAGCAGGCCGCGGCGGCGCGCGCCGTCGCCGACGTCGTCGCCGGGGATACGCAAGTGCTGTTGGCAGAGCTGCTTTCGGGTGCGCCAGAACAGCCACACCTTCTAACCACGGCATCGGCGCAGCCACCACAAGTGGGCTTTGCCCAGGCCACACCACCACCGGCATCGTTGCCGATCGTCGATCAGGTGGCGGCTTTCGGCCCCACCCTAGGCGTATTAGGTGTCGCTCAACAGGTGGTGTTCACCACCGGCTCGCAGGGCGTCTTCGGTATGGCGATTCTGAACGCGCAAGCAAAAGCGGCCGCCGGCGCCGCGCTGGTCACGCCGGTCGTCACGGTCGATGCGCACGGCACGGCCTTGACCGGTGTGCCCGCCGCGGTGCTGGCGGGTGCGGGAAAGGCGGCGCCGGTCGGAAAGTTGTCGGTGCCGCAGAACTGGTTGACGGCGACGCCGACGGCAGGCGTTGCCGATTCGGCTGTGAAGTCACCGCGACCGGCGTCCGTGGGCGCAGCCTCGACGGAAGCGGCCAATACGGTGAGGCCGACGGTGGGCCAGGCCCCGACCGCGATCATGGGACCGATGGACCGTCGGGCGCCCCGCCGCGGCGGTACCCCGGTTTTTCGCATGCGGGACCGCCGATTTCGGATGCCCCGGCCGCCTGGGGCCGGCTGAATCCGGCGTGCGGGTTGGCGGGAATCCACCGCGCCGCAGGCGTGGTTCAGGGCACCAGCACCACTTTGCCGACGTTTTCCCGCGCGGCCAGAATGCGGTGGGCCTCCGGGGCATTCGCGAACGGCACAGCCGCATGCACCACCGGGGCTGCGGTCCCGTCTGCCAGCGCCTCGGACAGCGGGGCGATCCAGGGTCCGAGCGTGCCGCGGTCGTCCCACAGCCGCAGCATGTTCAGGCCGATCACGGTCTTGGACTGCTCCATCTGCGTGATCAGACTGAAGCCGCGCAGCATCGCCAGCGCCTGTGGCGCCGCCCGCAGCAGCGACCGCTTCTCACCCTGCTGCAGTGACGAAAGACCGTAGGCGACCAGGCGTCCGCCGGGACGCAGCAACTTCAGCGAGCGCCGCAGCGAGGTGCCGCCGAGCCCGTCGAGCACCATGTCGTACGGCGGCAGGCCATCCCACCAGCCTTTGCGGCGGTAGTCGATGGCCCGGTCGATGCCCAACGCCTCCAGCTGGGCGTGTTTGCCCGGTGACGCGGTGCCGTGCACGACGGCCCCGGCGGCCTTGGCCAGCTGGATCGCCGCGATGCCGACGCCGCCAGCCGCGGCGTGCACCAATACCCGCTCGCCGGCCTGCAACGACCCGTAACCGTGCAGCGCCGCCCAGGCCGTCGCGTAGTTCACCGGGATGGCGGCGCCCTCCTCGAAGCTCATCGACGGCGGCAGCGTGACCGTGTCAGCGGCGTTGGCGTTGACGATCTCGGCATAGCCGCCGAATCGGGTGCCCGCCAGCACCCGCTCGCCGACCCGGGCCGGGTCGACACCGTCACCGACCGCCTCGATGGTCCCGGCCACCTCGTAACCGACCACGGCGGGCAGCTTCGGCGCATCGGGATACAGGCCGACCCGGGCCAGGTGGTCGGCGAAGTTCACCCCTGCCGCGCCTACCGCGATCCGTACCTGGCCGCTGGCGGGCGGCGGCGGGTCGGGTCGGTCCTGCACCTGCAGCACCGATGGGGGGCCGGTTTTGGTGATGACGACGACGCGCATGGGTTTCAGCCTATTGCTGCAGCGTCCATAATCGGTGGTTTAGCGAGCCTCGACGAAGGAGAGGCGAAGCTGGAACCGCCGCATAAACTCGGTGGGATGGACGTTCTCGGTGAGCTGAATCGATTGGTGGCGTGCTCGGATGGCCGGCTGGGCGCCCTGGTCCGCGGCGTGTGCGGCCAGACGCTGGGTCTACCGCCGCTGCCGGCCGAGGTCGGCGCCGATGCATCCGGTGTCGACCCGGTGGTGACCGAATTCGCCGAACAGTTCAGTGTCGACGTCTCGGTGATCACCGACGACCAGCGAGTCCGACTGCGGGCAGCGCTGGGGGACAAGGCCTTTGATGCCGTCGTTCAGATGTACATCGGCGACTTCGTACCGCGGGTGCGCGCCGGCCTCGATGCGGTCGGTGTCGCAGTGTCGTGGCCGGACCCCATCGCGTGGGATCACACCGGCCACCCGGCCGATGTGCTGTTCAACGGGTTCATGCCCGCCGTCGCCCGACTACGATCCCTGGATCCGGTGACCTCCGAGGTGGTGCGGCTGCGCGGTGCGGCCCAGCACAACTGCCGGCTGTGCAAGTCGCTGCGCGAGACGACCGCCCTGGACGCCGGCGGGTCCGAGTCGCTCTATGACGACATCGAGCACTTCGAGGAGTCCCGGCTGCTCAGCGAGGCGCAGCAGGCGGCGCTGCGCTATGTTGACGCGCTGGTCTGGACGCCGGCCCACCTCGATGTCGAGGTGGCGGCCGGAGTTCGCCGGCACTTCACCGATGAGCAGGCCGTCGAGCTGACGTTGGACGTGATGCGCAACGCCGGCAACAAGATCGCGGTGTCGCTGGCCGCCGACGCGCCGCGGGTGGCCGAGGGCACTGAGCGCTATCTGCTGGACGCCGACGGCCAGACTGTGTTCGGCTGAACTCAGGCGGAGTGGCGGGCCAAAAAGCCCAGGATGGCGTCGGCGAAGATGTCGTTGCGGTCCCCGGCCACCATGTGGCCGGCCCCGGCGACGTCGACGAACTCCACCTGCGGGAATCGGGCCAAGAACTCCTCGGCGTTGGTGGCGCTGACCAAGTCGCTGAGTTGGCCGCGTACCAGCAGCATCGGCACCCCGCCGTCGAGGATGGTCTGTACCGCGGCGTTGAGCCGCTCGACATCGTGGATCTCCATCGGGCCCTGGTGCTCGGGGCCGCTGATGAACTGCGGGTCCCAATGCCAGTACCAGCGATCGCCGCGCCGTCGCAGGTTGGTGGTGAGCCCGCCCAAGTCGGTGGGGCGGGGCCGGTGGGGGTTGTAGGCGGCGATCGCGTCGGCGACCTCATCGAGGGAATCGAAGCCGGACTCCATGTTCTCGGCCATGAACGCCTGCACCCGCTGCGCACCTGAGGCATCCATGTTGGGCACGATGTCGACCAGCACCACCGCACTGGCCGCCCCCGGCGCCAGTTCGCCGCCGAGCAGCATCGCGGTGCATCCGCCCAGCGAGGCGCCGACCAGCACCGGGTCCGGCGGCAGGGTGCGCAGCACCTGGTGAACGTCGGCGGCGAAGCTGACCAACCGGTAATCGCCCTCGCTGGCCCAATCTGACTCGCCGTGGCCGCGCAGGTCGACGGTGACCGCCTGCCAGCCGCGTTCGGCAACCGCCGCGGCGGCCCGGCCCCAGGACCGGCGGGTCTGCCCGCCGCCGTGCAGGAACACCACGGCGCGAGCGTCGGGGTCACCGTGCCGGTCGGCGATGATCCGGACATCGCCGGGGGCGTGGGTGACGAAGGTTTCCGCGGTCATCTTGGGATAGTAAGCCGAGCTTGATAATGCCCGATCACTTGCCTGGCGAAACCTGTGGTGACCTGCGGGTTCGGGGGACTACGATGGCGGAGTCGGCAATGGGGAGGGCGCTCAGGAGGGTTCGATGGCCCGTTATCTCGCCCTGGCCTACGGGGCACTCAACTATCTCGGTTTCCTAGCGGTTTTCCTGTACCTGGTCGGCTTCGTCGGCAACTTCGTGGTGCCGCGCAGCGTCGATCACGGCCCGCCCGCACCAATCGGGCTGGCCGTCGCCATCGATGTCGCGTTGGTGGCGCTTTTCGCGGTGCAGCACAGCGTCATGGCGCGCCCGGCGTTCAAGCGGTGGTTGACCCGCGTGGTGCCCGAGAGTATTGAGCGCAGCACCTACGTGCTGGCATCGAATCTGGTTCTGGTCCTGCTGTATTGGCAGTGGCGGCCGATCCAGACGACCATCTGGAATCTGACGATCCCCGCGGAGCGGGCGGTGCTGTGGGGACTGTTCTGGATCGGCTGGGCGATAGCCCTGGTGTCGACGTTCATGATCAGTCACGTGGACCTGTTCGGGTTGCGCCAGGTGTACCTCGCCTGGCGGTCACAGCCTTACTCCCACGTCGGCTTTCACGCCCGGGCGCTGTACCGGGTGGTGCGCCACCCGCTGATGGTGGGATTCGTCATCGCGTTCTGGGCCACGCCCACCATGACCGCTGGGCACCTGTTGTTCGCTGTCGCGGCCACCGGCTACATCCTGGTGGCGGTGCGACTCGAGGAGCGCGACCTGGTGGCCGCGCTCGGCGACGAGTACCGGCGGTATCGCCGCCAGGTGCCGATGTTGGTGCCCGGTGTGTTCAGGCGAACGGATGCAGGACAAATCGGCCCCACGCCAGGAACGCCAACATCGCGATGAACACGACGTCGCCGGCCATATAGATGCACTCGCTGCGGCGAAACCTCGTGGTGGCGGCGCCGGCCATGAACAGCATCAAGCCGGTGGCGGCGATCGGCACCAGCAGCGGTGCCACACCGACGGCGGCCGGGAGGACCAGGCCGGTCGCGCCCAGCAGCTTGATCGTGCCGATCGCCGCGAGGTGGCCGTCGCCGAAATCGTCGACCCAGTGCTGATTGGCGCCCAATGCCCGGTACTTGGCCCGGGGCAGCAGTAGCAGGGTGGCGCCACCGATGGCATACGCGGTCGCGGCGACGCCGGCGATGATCCACAGGGTGGTGTTCATGGCGTACTCCTTCGTGGTTACCTCGGTCGGGTGGGGTTCGTCATTACCTATGACGGACCGCCACCACGAGAGGTAACCGATGACCACCGAGACGCAGCTGGCAGAGATATTCGAGCCGCAGCGCCCTCGCCTGCTGGCGTTGGCGTATCGGGTGTTGGGCTCGGGGCCCGACGCCGAAGATGCCGTCCAGGAGGCGTGGCTGCGGCTGTCCCGTCAGGACGTTGATGCGATCGACAACCTGTCGGGGTGGTTGACGACGGTGATCAGCCGCATCTGCATCGACATCCTGCGTTCGCGTACCGCCCGGCCCGAAGTCTCAATCGATCAAGACCTGCCCGACCTCGTCGTGACCGACGACCACGACACCCCCGAAGACGCTGCGGTGCTGTCGGATTCAATCGGGCTGGCGCTGCTGGTCGTGCTGGGGTCGCTGCGCCCCGAGGAACGGCTCGCGTTCGTGCTGCACGACATGTTCGCCGTGCCCTTCGCCGAGATCGGGCCGATCGTGGGGAAGTCGGCTGATGCCGCCAAGATGCTGGCCAGCCGGGCACGCCGCAAAGTCCAGGACGTACCCACCCCGGCAGGGGATCGGCGTGCGCAACGCGAGGTCGTCGATGCGTTCCTGGCCGCCGCGCAGGGCGGGGACTTCGAGGCTCTGCTGCAGGTACTCGACCCCGAGGTCACCTGGCGTCAGCACACGGCCCGCGGGGTGAGCGTGACGACGGGATCCAGCGCGGTCGTAGAGGCGGTCCGTCGAGGTCAGGGGGCGCGCATCACCGCGCGCCGTGTCCTGGTCAACGGCGAGCCCGGAATCCTGGGCTGGGGCCCGACGGGCCGGCCGCTGGCCCTGATGGCGTGCACGGTGCGAAACGGCCGACTGGCCGGCATCGTGTCGATCGCGGACCCGGTCCGCTTGGCCGGCATGGAGCTGCCCGATCCACCGGAGGGGTAACAGCTGACTCCTAATCAGCGGGTCCGGCGGCGGAGATACCCGCCGTAGGTAGTTAATGAGGAAGGGCCCCGCTGTTGCGGAGCCCTCCCCATTGGTTGCGTCCGGTCGATTGCCGGCGCCGCGTGATCAGTGCTCGTCGTAGTGATCACCGTGAGCGGCGTGCCGATGGCCGTCGTGTAGGTAGTCCACGTGGTCGCCGTGCTGAATTGCCTCGTGTCCGCAGTCGGGGCCGTGGGTGTGTTCGGTGTGGGAGTGGGTCTGGTGCTCTGTTGTGTTCATGGCAGCGACGATACCCAACACATGCACACATTGCAATATAAATATGAATTGGCGTGCCCGGGGGCGCGTGATGCGGCGGGTGAGCTCGGCGGTTCCCCGGCCGGGGATCTGCCAGGTGTTGTGCCCGGGAAGTCAATCGCAAACGACGACCGGCGGGCGCCCACGCGTCAGCCGCGGCCGATGGTGGATGCGAGGTCGTTGTGACGGCGTTGATCGGGGGCGGCGGCGCATGGAGACGCAGCTGCGTGGCATGGCACGATAGTTCCCGCGCGCATGCGTATCAGGGGCGGTAGCTCAGTTGGTTAGAGCCGTGGACTCATAATCCATTGGTCGCGGGTTCGAGCCCCGCCCGCCCTACCCCGTTCTTTTTTGCATGCCGTGGGGTGGCGCTGAGGCATTCCAGGCGGAGTTGAGCCGAGCGCCGCTCGGCTCAACTCCCTACCTGGACATCACACGGCAAAGAACGAGTTGAACAGCGCTTGGATCAGTTCACCGGTGTCGAGCGTGGGAATATCGTTGAACGTTGTCATCCCATCGACAACCGATGTGGCCGAGTCGATTTGGTCCGGTGTCAGCCCGAGGTAGACCTGATGGAGCGCCAACCCGTAGAACAGATCCTGCCAACTTGTGTTCCCGAACAGCAGGTCCCACCAGCTCTTGCCCAAGTTGTCTGCGAAGACGTCGCCTTGGATGTTGAACACTTCGGTGGGGTACAGGTCGGTGGGGACGGCGGCGGGGTTGGCGCCGAGCATCACGAAACGCAAAGCGTCGGTGGGGACGCCGGCATCAGAGAGTTGCTCCTGGGCGTAGGAGGCGATGAGGCTGCTCTGGGAGTATGTGAAAATGGTCAGCGGGTCGCTGCACACGCCCGAGGCGTCACAGCCCATCTCGCCGGCGTTGTAGTCGGCGAGGATCGCGTCAACGAGGATGGCTTGCCCCTGCGGGACGCTTTCGAGGAAGTCCCAGCTGTTGGGCATGCTCAGCGCCACGGAAGACTCGACGGTGCCGCCGTAACCCAGCGGACCGAGGTACAGGTCGATCCCGTTGCTGATGTAGTTGGCGGTCGGTGTCGCGATCCCGGTTGGGCCCAGGACCAACGCGTCGGTTGAGCCGTAGAGGAAGTCGTACTGGTTGTCGTTGGCGGCGTTGGCTGCACCGGCGAACGCCAACGCGGCGCCACATAGTGCGACGCCGAAGATGATTTGCTTCATCGAACCCCCTTGTTCGGAGCGGTCACTGGTGGTGTCGCCAAGGTGTTTGCACGGCAAGCGATTACGTTGCCCGACATGCCCCCAGCAGATGTCGGACCGTACGCTGTGCCGCCAGTTGGCAACTGACAGGATTGTTGCAACTGGCGTCAATTTTCGTCTTCGGATTCGAAAGATTCGCTGAATCAAATCCTCAACGTCCGGCCCGGTGATGTGCTAAAGGAGGCGGCGGGCGGGCATAAGAAGACTTAGGTCCGCTCTTGAGGACTCGGCCAAGCGATGGCCGGCCTTACGGATTCGCTCATTGCCCTGCTAGCGACATGCCAAAAATCACCCATTCCCGCGGTTGACCAGCGTGCCCAGAGTTACCGTAGTGGCTCCAGTCATGAAATGAGTGTTGTGGGATTACTCAGTTACCCCGGTATCAGTGCCGCCATCGCAGCGTTGGCGGCGGGCACCCTGATCGCGACGCCGCTGGTGGCGCCGCCTCCTGATGTCGCCGTGCGCGCAGTCGAGCTGACAGCCAGTCCATTCGACCCGTACCTGGACCTGATCACCAACACCTTCACCAATCTGGGCACCATCGGCGCGCACTGGCTGGAAGACCCACTGCCCATAGTGGTCCAGCTGGCCACCAACGGGTTCGACTACGCGCAGCGGACGTTCGAAGCATTCGGGGCGACCGCCCAGTCATTCGTCGACGGGCTGATCAACCTGCCCGACCAGCTCGACACGCTGTTCAACGCCATCTCGTCGAGCGATATCACCGCGGCGCTGGGCCAGGCCATTGCCATTGTGATCAGTGCCTTTCCGGTCATGGGGTTGGTGGATCGCCTGGTGGCGATCCCCATCGACATCGTCGGCAACATCGTGAACGCGGCGATGGCCACCCTGCACGCAGTACAGGTGCCGGTCGGGCTTGCCGCGCTCAGCTCCCTGCAGGCCGTCATCGCCGAACTCGAGACGCTCGCCCGCAATTTCGTCGAGGACCTGTCGGCCGGCGATATCGCCGGTGCGCTGTTGGGGCTGTTCGGCGCACCGGCCGACCTCCTCAACGCCTATCTCAACAGCGAAGCGCCGGGCCTGGCCGGCCTTCTGGCGCCGTTCGCGGATGTGAACCAAACGGGTTTCGTCGATGCCCTGGTGAACTATCTGCCGCGCGCTGTCGCCGAGTCGATCGGTGCTTCGAACTCGCCGATCGATGGTTCGCTGCCGCCGGACCTCGGCGACGTCGACCTGGGGGACTCGGGCGAGCCGAGCGCTCTGCTGGCGGACTTCTGAACCATTCGGCGTTCGCGCCGCCCGGAATGGCGAGCTCCTTGAGTGAGTGCAAGCCAAGTTAATCCGAAGAATTCATTGAGTTCGATCCGTGATCGTGTCGTGTTACCAGTGTGATTTCTGTTGCTCATTGTTACGGAAGTTGCCTGAACGTTGCGGGGGTCGTAACCGTAAGGAGTTTGGCCTGTGGTCGATGGGGCGACAGCTGAGCGTTTTCGGCGCCACTTCGGGTGGTCCGTCACGACTAGGCTCACCACCCGCCGGTTGCGCTGGACAGCGGTCATCGCTGTGCTGTCGGTACTTTCCGGAGGCGCCGGGGCTGCGGTGGGGTTTCCGGGGGTGGCGTCGGCAGCGGGTGCTCAGCCGCAGAACGTGGTGGCCGTGACCACTACCGCCACCCCGGTCAGCGCGGGACTGGTTGCCGTTCCAGCGAACCCGGCCACGCAGTTCGCCATCGTCACCCCACCCGCGAACGGCACGGCGACTGTCACCGGAGCCACGTTTACCTACACCCCGGCCAACGGCTTCGTCGGTACCGACGCCTTCAGCTACGCCACGACCGACGGCTCGGGGGTCTCGACGCCGGCCACCGTCGGCATCACGGTGATGTCGGCGTCTTCCGCGCCGCCGTCACTGGCCACCGCCTGTACCGACCTAGGCCCGGCGTTCACCCCGGTGTGTACGGCGATCGGCGCCGTCACCGACCCGCTGGTGAACGCCTGCAGCACGGTCGGTTCCGTCGAAGCGTGCAGCTGGTTCGGCGGGAACAAGCACGGACTGATCAGCGCCTGCTTCGACGTCGCAACCGGGCAGCTGGCGGCAACCTGCAAGACCCTTGACGCGGCGGCACAGCTGGTAGCCAGCCAGTGCCGGGTGATCAACGGCCCGATCGACTATTGCGCCCTTCGTAACGGCAGCCCCATCGGCGAGCGGTCCGTGCAGAACTACTTGGCCGGGCCGGTGCACAAGGCGCTGGCGCAGCAGTACCGGCTGAGCATGACTCTGCCGCTGGCGGAGGCTCAGCTACCTGCTACCCACAACTCGTTCAACTACACCAATGCCAATGTCCCGCCGACGTTGTCGGGTATGGATCCCGACCAGCTGTATTCGTTGGTCAACCAACTTGACTTGGACATGCGGTTCCTCGAGCTCGACCTGCACTGGTACCCCAGCCTGGGCGCCCCCGGCGGCTACGCACCGATCTTGTGCCACGGCTTCGACAACCACCTGGGCTGCACCTTCGAACGGCCCGCGACCGCGGGCTTGCAGGAGATACGGCGCTGGTTGGACGCCCACCCCGACCAGGTGATCGTCCTCTACATCGAGAATCGCCTCGACGACTCGGTCGACGACGTCACCAAGTCGCTGCCGGCCGGGGCCGCGGTCATCGAGAGCACGCTGGGCAATACCTCCGCGCGTGACCTGCTGTTCCGCCCGTCGCAGGTGCAGCCCGGCTCTTCCTGCGACACCCAGGCGATCCCGCGGGGCGTGAGCATGGCCCAGATCCTCGCGAGTGGCAAGCAGGTGCTGCTCTTCACCAACAGCGGTTGCGGTCAGAATGCGGCGTGGGATGCTCTCGGCTTCAACGACAGCAATGTGGCGGAGAAGGGGAGGCCGGTCACCGTCCAGTACCCCGACTGCTACTTCAGCAGAGCGCAGTACGACAGCTCCTACACGCGGTTCTTCGACTCCAGCACGTTGGTCGACGTGCTCGCCGGCGGCGGAAATGCCCAGCCGATGACGTCCGCCGATATCCACGAGATGATGAAGTGCGGTGCGAACGCGCCCGGCCCGAACTTCCTGGACCCACAAGCCGATCAGCTGGCGGGCTTCGCCTGGAGCTGGTCCTACGGTCAACCGCTGTCCAGCCCCACCCAACAGTGCGCCGTGCATAGCGGGGACGGTCGCTTCCAAGCCGAGGCCTGCAGCCAGTTCCTGCGCTACGCCTGCCAGGCCCCTGACGGCTGGCACATCAGTTCCGGTGCCGGCCAGTTCGCCGGCGGCGCGCTCGCGTGCATCGGTCAGGGTGCCTTCGCTGTGCCCCGCACCGGGTATCAGAACGAACTGCTCAAGGCTGCCAAGGCCCAGGCCGGCGTCGACCGGGTCTGGTTGGCCTACACCGCCGGTAACGACGGCAACTGGGCCATGGGTGCAACGCCACCGCCGGCCCCGTCGCCTCAACTGAGGCCGGCCACGCCGAGCCTGCCGCCGTACCAGGCCGAGCTGCCCGAGCTGCTGGGCCCGGTCACCGTGTCCTAACGGCGGGGGACTGGTCGGCGCCGGTGGTGCCTACAGACCGACGAGCTCCAGCAGGCTGTCGCCCACCAGGGCCGGTACACCAAGGAAGGCGATCACCGCGGGGGCGATAAACAAGGCTTCGGTGGCCAACATGGAGTAGTACAGGCTGTTGGCGATCTCGCCTGCGAAAAGACTCTCTACGGCCGCGCTGGCGTGGGAGAAGCTGGCTTGGAACCCTCCCAACAGATCGGGAACAAGCGTAGGCCAGTCCGTCAATGCTTGGGTCCCCCCACCTTGGTAATCGTCGTGGCTTCGGAACCACTCGAATTCCTGACCCGTTACGCCGCCTACCGCAGCCAGCAGAATGTTCTCCGGCATGGACGGGACGATGTTGAGAGCGGCCAGGGTGAAGCCGGCGACAGCGCGAGGCAGATCGAGGTTGATCAGGTCCGTCAGGCCGTTCTGCACTTGAGCGATGGCGAGGTTGAAGTTCCGGGCCAAGGCCTGCAACAGATCTTCGGACGCCGCCGCAGGGTTGGCGATGTCGGGGAAGTCAGACACGGCAGCGGTCAGTTGAACGGTGGCCTGCGGTGTCTGCGTGGCCGCGGGGCCGACAGCGAAGAGGCCGGCGCTCGCCACCGCGACGGCAACAGCTGCACGGGCGCTACGAGTGTGTTCCATGAGGTACCCCTGATCAAGTAAACGGACCGAATTTCCGTTTTGCAGGAAGATAGCGTGCGGAATTACTTAACGCAACATGAGCGAAATTTGGGTAATGCTCAGGCATGTCGACCGGGCGACACCGGCCCTGGACCTATACACCGCAAATCGTGCCATTGACAAATGGCACGATCGCTGGTGTTGTGAGTGCCGTGACGGAACCCGATGGCTCGACCCTGCCGCCGGTACCCACCCGCGCATCGATGCGTGCGGTGGTTGCGGGCGTGACCACGCGCTGGACATTGCACGTTCTCAACACCATGATCCCGATGAATCGCCCGGGTATCGCGTTCGCGCGCGGACTGATCGCCACCATCATGGGAACGCTCGGGTCGACTCCGGCCGGCACCAGGGTCATTCCGGTGCGCGAGGCGGGGGTGCGCGGCGAATGGGTGCTCGGGCCCGGCGTCGAGTTCGGCCGGCGGGCGGGCTACTACGTGCACGGCAGCGGATACGTGCTGTGCTCGACGCGGACCCACCGCAAGCTGGTCGCCAGGCTCTCGGAGGCAACCGGCCTGCCGATGTTCTCCGTGGACTACCGCTTGGCTCCGGAGAACCCGTTCCCGGCGGCCGCCGACGATGTCGAGGCCGGCTACCGGTGGTTGCTGGCCCAGGGGCATGCCGCCGGCGACATCGTGATCGGCGCGGACTCCGCCGGCGGCCACCTGACCTGCGACATGCTGCTCGCCCACGCCGACGAGCCGGGATTTCAGCCGGCCGGGGTGGTGCTGTTCTCGCCGTTGATCGACCTCACCCTGAAGCTGGCCGAGCAGCAGGAGAAGGTGCGGCGTGACCCCGCGGTGTCGGCAGCCTCGGCCCGCCGGCTGGTGGATCTCTACGTGCGGGATCAAGACCCCGACAACGTGCGCCTTCGGCTCGACTTCGCTCGGGCGGATCGGTTGCCGCCGGTCTTCACCCAGGTGGGCGGCTTCGAGATCCTCAGCGCCGACTCGCGCTACCTGGATGCCGAGCTACGCCGAAACGGCGGAGCGTCCACTTTGGAGGTGTGGCCGGGAATGGTGCATGTCTTCCAGGCCCTGCCGCGGCTGGCCCCCGAGGCCAAGCCCGCGCTGCGCCGCGTGGCGGCCTTCATCGCGGGCGTCTATGCCGACCAGCGAACCGACGAACTGGGGGCGGCACGCTGATGTTCGGCCTCGACACGGTGCTGTCCCCGTTTCGCCATGATCGACGGACGGTCAACGCCAAGGCGGTGGTCACCGGCGCCGGCAGCGGCATCGGACGATCGTTCGCCCTGGAGCTGGCTCGTCGTGGCGGCGAGGTCATCTGCGCCGACATCAACGCAGAGCGAGCCGCCGAAACGGTGGAGCTGATCGAGCAACTGCCGACCGGTACAGGGCATGCGGTGAAGTGCGATGTCTCCGACCGCGGCGCGATCGAACGCTTGGCCGCGCGTGCCCAGGAGATCTTCGGTGGCCCACCGACCCTGGTGATCAACAACGCCGGCGTCGGCATCGGCGGAAAATCGGTCGGCGACATCGGTTTCGAGGACTGGGACTGGGCGCTGGGGATCAACCTGTGGGGCGTGGTCAACGGCTGCGAGGTCTTCACTCCGCTGCTGCGGCAGGCCGGACGCGGCGGGATCATCAACGTGGCATCGGCGGCAGGGTTTGCCGCCGCACCGTCGATGGCCGCCTACAACGTGTCGAAGGCCGGCGTGATGTCGTTGTCGGAGACACTGGCGGCCGAACTGGACGGCACCGGTATCGCGGTCACGGTGCTGTGCCCGACCTTCGTGAAGACCAACGTCTTTCAAGACGGTCGCATCACGCCGGCGTCGATGAACCTCAGCCAGCAGCTGGCCCACTGGACCGGGCTGTCCGCAGACAATGTCGCGGCACGCACCTTGGACGCTCACGACAGTGGCCGGCTGTATGTGGTACCGCAACTCGACGCCACGGTCATCTGGCACCTGAAGCGGCACTTCCCGGAACTGTACGTCCGAGGCACCGGGTTGCTCGCCCGGGTGCTACCCCAGAACTGAATTCGTAATGACCGTCTTGTGAAAGGAAAGAACCGATCATGGCGATGAACCTCGACGACATGCTGCAGAAGATCAAGGACAAGCAGTGGGCCTTGGTCGACATCGACTGGGACGCCCCCGGAGCCGAGCTGATCGAGCCGGAGTTGTGGGCCAAGCTCAAGCCGTTCATGACCGACCTGATGTGGATCGAGAACGTCGGCGCCCGCGGCTTCGCGGCGCTCGCCAAGAAGGCCCCGACTCCGACCCTGAAGAGCATCTACGAGCACTTCCACGCCGAGGAGCAGAAGCACGCAAACGCCGAGCTCGCGTTGATGCGACGGTGGGGAATGCTGGACGACGACGAGATTCCGGCGCCTAGCGTCAATGTTCAGCTGGTGATCACCTGGCTCGACAAGTTCTCCGACAGCATGTCGCTGTCCATCCTGGGCACCGTCATCCCCATGCTCGAGGTGGCCCTGGACGGCGCGTTGATCAAGTTCATCACCGACGAGGTCAAAGACCCGGTGGCCCAAGAGGTCTTCAAGCGAATCAACTCCGACGAGTCGCGTCACCTGGCGGTTGACTTCGAGGTGATGGACATCCTGGGGCACGCCAGCATGCGGAAGTTGGCGGTCGAGTTGGTGGGCAGCTGGATGAACCCCGCGCTGCTGATCGGCACCCTGAGCTATTTCCCGCTGCTGAACAAGATGCGCGACAACATCGTGGCGATGGGCGTCAACGAAGAACGCCTCTACCAGGCGATGCGCCGCTTCCAAAGCGTCGGGGAGCGAAGCTCTTTCGCCCGCCGAGTCCCGATGTATCAGTTCATCTCATGGCACGGCAAGAAGGTGATCGACCGCAGTTCGAAGTACCACTGGCTGGCCGACTCCCTGGTCAAGATCACTGGCGTCATCCCGCCTTCGCTGGTGCACAACACCCCAACCTGGTCGCAGGAACTGACCTACGAGCCGGTCGCGTAAAGGGAGCAGGACATGACGATCTCCGTAGCAATCATCGGCGCCGGCTTCGCCGGCATCGGTGCCGCCATCCGCCTCAAAGACCAGGGAATCACCGACTTCGCCCTCTTCGAACGCGGTGCCCGGGTTGGCGGCACCTGGCGCGACAACACCTACCCGGGTGCGGCCTGCGACATCCCGTCGCGGCTGTACTCCTACAGCTTCGCCCCCAACCCCGACTGGTCGCACACCTACTCGGGTAGCTCCGAAATTCTCGGCTATATCGACGACATGGTCGAATCCTTCGGGATTGCGCCGTATATCCGGTTCGAGCACAACGTCTGCGGCATCAGTTACGACGCGGACGCCGGCGAGTGGACCATCGAACTGGACGGCCGGGAAGCGGTGCGCGCCAAGTCTGTCATCGTCGCCTCCGGGCCGCTGGCGAACGCCAGCTTCCCGAACATCCCCGGCATCGAGGACTACGAGGGTCACAAGATTCACAGCGCCCGTTGGGATCACGACTACGACTTCACCGGCAAGAAGGTGGCCGTCGTCGGCACGGGTGCCAGCGGTGTGCAGATCGTCCCCGAACTGGTCAAGGTGGCCGAGTCGGTCAAGGTGTTCCAGCGCACCCCGGGATGGGTGCTGCCGCGGCTCAACACGGCGACCGGCGGCTGGCTGAAGAGGATCTACAAAGATGTGCCGCTGGCCGAGAAGCTCATGCGGTCTGCCTGGTTCTGGGGCCATGAGTCGGTTGCGGTCGGTGTGGTGTGGGACAGCCCCTTCACCCGGCTGGTGGAGACCCTGAGTCTGGCGAATCTGCGGGCGCAGGTGAAGGATCCGTGGTTGCGTCGACAGCTCACACCGGACTTCTCCGCCGGCTGCAAGCGACTGCTGATGACCAGTGACTACTATCCGGCGCTGCAGAAGGACAACTGCAAACTGGTGACCTGGCCCATCGCTCGGTTGTCACCCAAGGGCATTCGCACCGTCGAAGGCATCGAGCACCAGTTCGACGCCATCGTGTTCGCCACCGGCTTCGAGGTGTCCAAGGCCGGCACCCCGATCCCGATCAGCGGAATCGACGGCCGCGACCTGGCATCGGAGTGGAGCCGGGGCGCCTACGCCTACCGCAGTGTGGCGGTATCGGGCTATCCGAATCTGTTCTTCACCTTCGGTCCGAACTCTGGACCGGGCCACAGCTCGGCGCTGGTCTACATGGAGGCTCAGATCGACTACATCGTCGGCGCGATCTCGAAACTGCTGCAGTACGAATGGAAGTCGATCGATGTACGGCCCGAGGTGCAGGATCGCTACAACCAGGACATCCAGCGGCGCCTGAAGTCCACTACGTGGAACTCCGGATGCCAGAGCTGGTATCTGACCGAGGATGGCTTCAATGCCACCATGTTCCCTGGTTTCGCCACGCAATTCGTCAACCAACTCAAGACGCTGGAACTGGAAGACTTCAAGATCACCGCCGCTAAGACAAGCAGTGACCCTGTCCTGACTGCCTAGGATGTCATAGTGACCGAGTACCGGATCGACGATCTTGCGAGACAGGCGGGGACCACCACTCGCAACGTCCGGGTGTACCAGGAAAGCGGTCTGTTGCCCCGGCCCCAGCGGCGGGGCCGGGTCGCGATCTACACCGACCGGCACCTCAAGCAATTACAGGCGATCATCCGTTTGCTCGGCGAGGGTTTCACGGTCAAACACATCCTGAAGTTCTTGACCGGGCTCCAGCGCGGCGAGGCTTTGGTCGAGGTCTTGGACCTGGCTGATCTGGGCGAGTTGGTGACCGCACCGTGGTCACGTCCGCTGTCGCAGACCATGACGCGGGAACAGTTGGAGGAGCGGCTTGGCCCGCTGGACGCCCCGTTGCTGCGGCGCCTGACCACCAGTGGAGTCATCGAGCCGACCGACGTCGACAACGTGTACCGGGTGGCGGACACGAATCAGATCGATGACCTGGCGACGTTGATGTCGCGCGGGATGCCCTTGGCGACGATGCTGAAGACCGTGACCGCCGTCGACAAGAAGTTGGACGGTGCTGCCGGACTTCTGACGCGCAGCGGACACGACGAGGTGGTTCGGCAGCGCGGCCGGGGGTGGCTGCCGGCCAGTGACGACGAACTCGCCTGGGCCGCGGACCTGGTCGACGCCATGCGCAGGGTGGCCAGGCGGTCGGCGCACGCCAGCCTGGACCGGGCATTCGATGCCGCGGTGCGGGCCGAGCTGCGGCAGTATCGGCAAGTGAGCGACGAGCGCGAAACTCGCCGGCAGGACAACGCATGACTCCGTAAGGGGAAGCCGTGACCGATCGCTACGCCATCCCGTCCGTCGAGGTCCTGCGCGCCCGCGAGAGGCTGGTCCTCGACCATTTCCGGGACGAAGTACGTCAGGACTGGGACGACGTGTTGGCCACGTTCCCGCATCCCCACTACGAGATCATTCCGACCCTGACGGTGCATGACGGCGACGCCGAGGTGCGCAGTTACTACCACGACACCCGAGTGGCTTTCCCGGACCAAAACCACGAGATCATCGCGCTGCGCCACAGTGCCGACGCGGTGATTGTCGAATTCTGGCTGATGGGAACACATCTGGGACCCCTAGGCGCCGTGCCACCCACCGGATCACGGCACCGCACCCGGATGACCGCCTACTTCATCTTCGACGAGCACGAGAACCTGGTGGTCGAGCGGATCTACTTCGACACGCTGTCCATGGTCAAACAACTGATCGGCGGCATCAATCTGCGAGATCCGCGCTCCTGGCCGCTGGTCGTCCGCGTCGTGCGGGGTCTGCTGCGCATGTCGGGGGCACCCGATTCCGGCCTCGTCCACACCCCGCCGGTAGATCTGTCGAGCTGAACCGACCAGGTATGGACCCAAGGGGCCCTGCGGTCGCACAATGGACCGGTAGTGACCAGCCGATGTGACCCTCATCCCCACCAGGAGGTCCACGAAAAGCCATGTCCGACATCACCGAATTACACCGAGCGCTGCTGGGCCGTGTTCTGGGCCAGGGCGGGACAGCGCCGCTCGGATTGCGCCGGGCCGCCTACGACAACGCCGGTCTGGAGGAACCGATCGGCACCTTGGTCGACAAGGTGGCCCTGCGCTCGTACAGCGTGGCCGAGCAGGACATTGCCGCCGTCGGCGCCGCAGGCCTGAGCGAAGACCAGATCTTCGAGGTCGTGGTGTGCGCCGCGGTCGGCCAGGCGACCCGGCAGTACACCAGCGCGCTGGAGGCGCTCGCTGACGCCACCGAGGCTCGGGGGAAGCAATGAGACTGGCCATTCTCGACCACGGCCATCGGCTACGCACCAAGGCCCTGTTGAGAATCATTCGCCTGGTGTCACGGCAGCCGGTGGTCGACGCCGTCAAACTCGCGTTCTATCGCCCGGATTTCTACGGTGGCGGACCGCTGACCAACGAGGCGATGCGCGGGCCGTCGGCCTGGACCATCGGGGAGCGGGAGCTGATGGCCGCCTACCTCTCCAAGGTCAACGACTGCCCGTTCTGCGTCGCCGCGCACACGGCCACCTCCAATCTCTGCTATACCGATGCGACCGCAGCCGCCACCCTCGCCGACCTGGACACCGCCCCGATCACCGAAGAGCTGCGGGCAACGCTGCGCCTACTGGAGAGGCTCGCCCGCGAGCACCGCATCGACGCCGATGACGTGCGCGGGGTGCTGGCCACCGGCGTCACTGCTGAGCAGGTCAAGGATGCGCTGGCGGTCGGTCTGGTCTTCGACATCACCAATCGGTTGGCCAACGCGTTCGACTTCGAGGTGGCCGGCCCGGCCGCCATGGAGGCCGGCGCACGTCATCTGGTGAAGCGTGGTTATGGCTAGCAACGCGGACTAGACTGCCTTGTTCATGGCCATCCGGCGCGCGGTGCTCGTCATTGCCGATATCGGCGGCTACACCGCCTATATGAACTGGAACCGGACCCATCTGGTGCATGCCCAGATGGCAGTCGCCGCGCTGCTGGAATCGGTCATCGATGCCGCCAAGGGCATGAAGCTGGCGAAGCTCGAAGGCGACGCCGCCTTCTTCTGGGCGCCCGACGGTGACGCCCAGGTCTTGGTCAGCGAGCGGTTGTCGCGAATGCATCAGGCGTTCCTGAATCGACGGGCCCGTATCGAGAACGGCCGGAACTGTCACTGTGAAAGCTGCGAGCAGCTGATGAACCTCTCGCTGAAGTTCGTCGCGCATGAGGGCGAGGTCGCCGAGCAGAAGGTCAAGCGTCACACCGAACTTGCCGGCGTAGACGTCATTCTGGTGCACCGGATGCTCAAGAACCTGGTGCCGGTTCCCGAATACGTGCTGATGACCGATGTCATAGCGCAGCGGCTTGACGAGCCGGTTCGTGCCGTGTGCACGCCACTGGTGCACGACTTCGAAGGACTGGGCCAAACGGCAACGTACTACCTGGATCTCGCGAAGTCGGCGGTAGCGCCACCGGCAGACGCCATGGGATTTCGCGGCAGGATGAGGTTTCGGTGGAAGGCGCTGCCGTTCGTGGTCGGGGCCAAACAACCGTGCGAGGGATTTCGCGGACTGGGCCGCGGTACCCCCGAACTCTCCAAGGGCTGACAGCGGCGGTCAGCCCAGGGCCGGCTACAGCTTTCCGGCGACGAAGTCAGCCGCTTGGTCGACCATTCCAGCGGAGATATAGGCGCTGGCCAGGTGTTGCGGCCAGTTCGCTTCCCAGGTGTTCGGGTCGGCGGGGTTGCAGATGGGGTCGGCGCCATGGCACTGCTCGATGGTCCGATCGTTGTAGATCGGGTTGAAGTTCGTGATGGGTCCGACCCATTGACTGCCGTTGCCGAACAGCGCCACTGCGGCGATGTGCTCGTCGGCGCCCGGTGGCAGGGGATTGGTGAAGCCCAACGCGGAGAAGGGGACCGCCAGCACCACGTCGGTGACCGCCGCGCCCAGCGAGTAACCTCCCGGCACTATCCGGGTGTTCGGGCAGCCGTTGATCGTGTTCTGGATGTGGGCGCTCATGTCGTTGGCGCCTTTGTCGATCTCATTGTCGGCGGGGTAATTCACCGCATACAAACTGACGTACTTGGAAGTCTTGGAGCGCAGCGCGCTGACGAACGCGTTGCCGATCGCGCCGGCCCCGGGTGATTCCAGGCGCCCACGGGCGAACACCACTTCGACGTCGGGGCAGGCCGCGCTGGCCGGCGCCACAGCACCGGGTGTGCCGGCGGGAATCACGACGGGGGCGGTCAGCAAGAGTGCTGCCAGCACAGTGCCTGAACTTGCGAGTCGCAGTCGGCGGGCCGAGGAATCGCTCACGAAGTGGATAGTAGTGGTCTGCAGCCACCCTGTCGCCACGAGCTGGTGGGGCATGGACCCGCCCGGCCGTTACTCGGCGTCGGACGGTCCCAGCAGGCGCACTTCCTCCAGGTCCATTTCGGCCTGCACCTCGCGTAACACGATGTCGTCGATCTGATTTCGGTCGCGCAGCTCGGTAACGGCCCTGCGCTGGTGCTCGAGGATGCCCAGATGTACCCGGCGCACCATGTCGTCACGTTCGGCGGCCGCGTTGGGCTGATCGGCCACCGCGACCAACTCGGCCTGATCCCGGTACTCCTTGAGTAGCCGACCCACCAGTTCCGGACTGACGTCGAGTTCGTCGGCTACTCGCGGCAGCGCTTCCAGGGCGGCTTCGGCGGCCCGGGTACGTGCCAGGTGCAACTCCTCGGCGTGTGCCGCGTCCTCGGGCATCCGTGCCCATCGCACGACCGCGGGCAGGGTGCTTCCTTGGACCAGCACCGTCACCAGGATCACGAAGGTGACCACGTAGATGATCAGGTTGCGGTCCGGAAATGGGGTGCCCGCGTGGGTGGTCATCGGGACGGCCAGTGCCGCGGCCAGGGAGACCGCGCCGCGGAAGCCCGCCCAACTCGATACCGCGCGCTGGCGCCAGCCCACCCGACGGGTCCGCTGCACCGCACGCCGGTCCAGGGTGCGCAGGAGCACGGTGGTGATCTCCGACCACGCTATTCGGGTCACGATGACGACGCCGGTGACAGCGAGGGCCAGCATCGTGGCATGACGGACGCCGTCGCCGACATTCTCGATCCCGTGCACCGCGCCGGGGATCTGGACGCCGACGAACACCCACAGCGAGCCGTTGATCAAAAACGTCGCCATGTCCCAGAACGCGAATGCCTGCAGCCGCGAACGAGCCCCGATCACCCGCGGGCCGACGTAGGACAGCACCAGTGCTGATACCAGCACCGCGACGACGCCGCTGCAGTGAAACGTCTGAGCCAGCAGGAACGCCGCGAACGGTGTCAAGATGCTCAGGGCGCCTTCTTCCAGTGGCGCGTCGATTCGGCGGCGCAGCAGCGTGACGGCGGCACCCACCAGCAGACCGGCCGCGATACCGCCGAGGTACGAGCCGACGAATCGGCCCACCAGGTCGATGGGGCCGATCGCGGGGCTTCCGGTGGCGACGGCGACCGTGACCGCGAACAGCACCAGCGCGGTGCCGTCGTTGATGATGCTCTCGGCGCGCAGCACGGTCAGCGGCCGACGCGGCAATTTCTTCGCCAAACCGGCCACGGCGGCGGCGTCGGTGGGCGACAGCACGGCGCCCAGAACCGACGCCGCATGCGGCTCCATGCCCAGCGATCGCGCCGTCCAGGACACCGCCACCGCGGTGGCAATCACCAGGCCGACGCTGACGAGCACGATCACGCGCAGGTTCGCGCGGATCTCCCGGAAGCTGGTGTTCATGCTCTCCCAGTACAGGATTGCCGGCAGGAACAGCAGCAACACGATCTCCCCGTCGAGCTGTGTTTCGCCGAAGCGGGGGATCAGACCCAGCATGCCGCCGAGCACGATGAGCAACACCGGGGGACCGACGCGATACCGCTTGCCCAGGATGGTGCCGCCGACCACGGTGGCGACGAGTGTGACAACAACGACGAGGCCAAACACCATCACATCCTGCCGCTGTGGCCGGATTCCCGCAGCGTTAGCCGAGCCGTGACTGCTCGAGATATGCCGCCAGCGCATTGGTCAGGCCGCGGCGGGCCTCGTCGAGGTCGGCGTAAGAGCCCAGCTGGCGCTCGGAGACCAGCCCGCGCATCGCACCCGGGATGAGGGCGGCTACCTCGCGCACTCGCTGGGGGTCGACGCCGAGATCGGCGAAGGCCGCATGGCACGTCGTCAGCCAACTCTTGCCCCAGGAGTACAACTCGGCTGCGGTGCGCGGAGACATCCGTTCCAGTTCGAGGTGGTCGCGGGGGAGTGCGGCCCGCAGATTCTCGATCGCCCGCGAGTCCTGGGACGCCAGCCCGTCATACAGTGTGTCGATGATCGCCGCGACTCGATCCCGCAGCGGCGCATCCGGTTTCACCCCGGCGAATGCCGACATCGCGGCATCGCGGCGTTCCGCCGTGCGGTGCAGCACCGCCGCCCAGAACCCGTCGACGTCGCCGAACTGATACTGCACCGCACCCCAGGTGGCACCGCTCTCCTTGGCGATCCGGCTGGCCGATACCGCGCTCGGGTCGCCGGTGGCCAACGAGCGCACCGCAGCGTCCAGCATTGCCTCGCGGGTGGCCTGCCCGCGCCGGTTGCTGCGCCGCGGCGCCGGTTGTGTCATCTCACGGATCCTAACAACCTTTCCATAGTGCCCACTATGATTCTGTCGCGGAGCGAACTATGCTGCGGAAGTCGGGCCCGGTCGGAGACCACAGAGAGGACACGTTGACATGGCCAAACCGCCCTTGTCGATGAACCCGACAGGCTGGTTTCAAGTGGCTTGGTCCGACGAGATCGGCGTCGGCGATGTCCACACCATGAAGTACTTCGGCCGGGAGATGGTGGCCTGGCGTGCGGAGTCCGGTCAGCTCACCGTGATGAACGCCTACTGCGAACACCTGGGCGCACATCTGGGCTACGGCGGCACCGTGCACGGCGAGGTGCTGCAGTGCCCGTTCCACGGCTGGCAGTGGAATTCCCAGGGCCGCAACGTCTGTATCCCATACCAGGACAAGCCCAACCGCGGCCGGCGTATCACCACCTATCCGGTAGTCGAGCGCAACGAGTCGGTCTACATCTGGAATGACGCGCACGGCCGTGCGCCGTACTTCGACCCGCCCGATGTGTTCGCCAGCTTTGACGATCGCAGCGCCGCCGACTACTACCCGCAGCAACGGCTATACCGGCAAAGCCTGGAAATGCACCCGCAGTACGTGCTGGAGAACGGTGTGGACTTCGCCCACTTCAAGTACGTGCACCGCACCCCGATCGTGCCGGTCTTCACCCGCCACGATTTCGCCGAACCGGTGTCCTACGTCGATTTCACCATCACCTTCGAGGGTCACGACGGTCAGAAGATCGAGGACGTCAACAGCGGCGTGGAAGCGATCAACGGCGGCCTGGGTATCGCGGTGACCAAGAGCTGGGGCATGATCGACAACCGGACCATCTCGGCGATCACGCCGGTGGACGAATCCACCTCCGACGTTCGCTTCATGGTTTACATCGGACGCTCACCTGCCGGCGGTTCAGCGAGGCTCGACGGAGGAGAGGAGAAGCTGGGTCCGCCGCATAAACCCGGCGACCCTGATCGCGCCGAGGCCCGCGCAGCCGATTTCGGGCGCGAAGTCATCCGCCAATTCGAGCAAGACATCCACATCTGGTCGCATCAGCGCTATTCGGATCCGCCGGCTCTGGCGACCGCCGAGTTTGAGGGCTTCACTGCAATTCGCCAGTGGGCCAAGCAGTTCTATCCCGATGGCGTCGGCGGCAGTGCTGCCGAGGTCCACGCGCAGAAGGGTTTCACCGCATGAACGCAGCCGCCGCACCCATCCGTGTTTTCCAGGTCGCCACCGGCAACGTCGGGACCGAGATGATCCGGCGGTTCGCCGCGCGCGACGACCTCGAACTGGTAGGGGTGCACTGCTATTCGCCGGACAAGGTTGGCAAGGACACCGGTGAGCTGGCCGGGATCGCACCCAACGGGGTCATCGCGACCGGCAGTGTCGAGGAGATCATCGCCGCCAAGCCCGACGTCCTGACGTTTCACGGGGTGTTCCCCGACGAGGACCTCTACGTCAAGGTCCTGGAAGCGGGCATCAACATCGTGACCACCGCCGACTGGATCACCGGCTGGCATCGCGACCGCAATCACCCGCACCCGTCGGGCAAGCCGGTGACGCAGCTGCTGGCCGAGGCCGCCGAGTTGGGTGGCGCGAGTTTCTACGGCACCGGAATGAACCCGGGGCTCAATCAGATTCTCGGCGTGGTGTGTTCGGCTGATGTCGCCGAGATCGAGAACATCACCACCATCGAGTCGGTGGACGTGTCGTGTCACCACTCCAAGGACACCTGGATCGAGGTCGGCTACGGCCAGCCGGCCGATGATCCAGAGATCCCAGCCAAGTTGGAGAAATTCACCCGCGTCTTTGCCGACAGCGTGCTGATGATGGCCGACTGTTTCGATCTGACCCTCGACGAGGTGACCTTCGATTACGAGCTGGGGGTGTGCACCAGGGATGTCGACCTGGGTTGGTACACCCTGCCGAAGGGCTCGTTGGGCGGCAACTACATCAAGTACCAGGGCATGGTGGACGGTGTGCCGCGCGTCGAGACGCATCTGGAGTGGCAGATGACGCCGTTCACCGAGCCGAACTGGAATATCAAGGGCTGCTACATCACCCGGGTCACCGGCGATCCGTGCGTCTACAACAAGCACATGATCTTCCCCAAACCCGGGGTGGACCTGTCCAACCCGGACAACTTCGCCTCGATCGGCATGACCGTGACCGGGCTGCCCGCACTCAACGCGATCAAGTCGGTGGTGGCGGCGCCGCCCGGCCTGCTGACCAGCGCCGACCTGCCGCTGCGCGGATTCGCCGGGCGTTTCCGCAAGTGACCGAGGCCGGCAGGGTCGTCGCATTGGCGCGCGGCATGCGCGAGCTGGTGGCGGCCGAAGCCGCCGCATCCGAGCAGCGCCGCACGCTGACCGGCCCCATCGTCGACGAGATGTGGCGCAGCGGCCTGATGACGTCGTTCAATCCCGCCGCTGCCGGCGGCGTCGAGCCGTCGTTTGCCCAGATGATCGAGACGTGGATCGAAATGGCCTGGCAAGACGGCTCTTTCGGATGGGTCGGTATCGCCAACATGCCCTCGTCGTTCGCGGCCGCCACCTACCTGCCCGACGACGGGTTCGCCGAGGTGTTCACCTGCCATGACCATCGCGTCACGCTGGGCGGCCAATACTTCCCCAATGGGCAGGGCGTGGCGGTCGACGGCGGCTACCGGCTGAGCGGAGCGTGGAGCTTCGGCTCGGGCATCGGTCACTCCCAGTACGTCGCCGCGGGCTTCTTCCCGATGGACGACGGCGAGATGCGTTGGGTCAGTGACGGGATACCCGACATGCAGGTCGCGGTACTCCCGCGTGAGCAGGTCTCATTCAACGACGGCTGGCACGTCCAGGGGCTCAAGGGAACCGGTTCCTACGACTACAGCATCGCGGACGTGTTCGTACCGCACAGCCGGACTTTTCCGCTGTTCTGCCGCGAACCCCGTCGGGGTAACTCACCGGCCAGCCGGATGGGATTGATGCCGGTGACCGCGGCAGGGCACGCGTCCTGGGCGCTCGGTGTCGCCAAGAGCATGCTCGATGACGTGACCGAGCTGGCAGCCACCAAATACCGGATGAGCGATATGGCGTCCTTGGCCAGCCGCCCGACGTTTCAGAAGGATCTAGCTCACCACGTGGCCGCGTGGCGGGCCGCTCGCTTGTTGGTGCTCGACGCCTTCACCACGGCCGAATCCGCTGTCGCGGCAGGCGAAGACCCGACGCCAGGACTGCGGGCCGACATGCGAGTGGCGGCCGTCTACGCCACCGATACCGCCAGAAACTGCGCCGAATGGGCACACCTGGCGGCTGGAACAACGGCGATCCGCGAAGGCAGCCGCCTCGAACGAGCATTCCGCGACATCTATACCGGGACCCAGCACGCCTTCATCAGTGAGAAGGTCGCCATCGACGCGGCCCAGATCTGGCTCGGGCTGATCGACGACCAGTTCGGGCTGTGAGCAGCCGCTGAATCAGGGCAGCGGGGTCCCGGAACTGCCCTCGGGCAGCGGTGTCCCGGAGCTGCCGGACGGCGGAGCTGACGGTGTGGGGTGCGCGGGCCGCGACGCCGGGGGACGAGCCGGTGCGGCAGGTGCCCGGTTACTGCCACCGTTCGCCGGGAGCTGGGAGCCGCCCGCGGGTGCTTGCGGCTGCGCCGGCGCCTGCGGAGCCGGGGCCACCCAGCGAATCAGATCGTTGCCGCCGGTCTGGTAGACCATGCTGTTCGGTGCGTCGCCGGTGACGTCGAAATAGACCTTGCCGCTGGCCTTCTGGCCCTGAGTCAGGGCTGCGGGAGCGATGCCCTGTGCGGTGGGCACGGTGAACAAAGCCTGGTAGTTCTGGCCGCTGGCCGAACGGGCACTGAGGTTGGCGACGATCGGGAAAACGGCGCCCTGGATCGCCTCGTCGGTGGCGGTGGCCTCCCACAGGGTGCCACGCGGCTGATAGGGAATCGCATCCGAGCTGGGGCGCAGATCGCTGATGGTCCAGCCGTGCACGCCGGGGCCTTCGGGCACGGTTCCCTGCGTGCCGATCGGTTGTGTTGCTGGGGCGGGAGCCGGGGCCGGGTCAGGGTCCGCGCCGGCGATCCCGGTGCTGAGGACGCCCGCGGCGGCCAGTGCTCCCGCGGCCAGGGCGGTCGAGATGGACTTCATCGGAGTGTCTCCTCAAATCGGCTGTATGCCGACGACATTGGTACTCAAGTACTTCAATCCTAACGAGCTGGGGACCAGGCTACCCAGGAACGAGACCGGCCCGACCTCGCGGTAGGAGGCCGGGCCGGATTGGCTATGAACTTCGGTCAGTTCGACGTGGTCGAGCCGCTCGCGCCGCTGGCGGCGGGGGTACCGGGGGCGGCGGCCGGAAGCGGCGTGCCCTGGTTTCCGGCGGCAGCCGACGTGGTGCCTTCCGAACCGGTGCCCGCCGTGCCCGTCGTACCGGTCGCTTCCGTCGTCGACGCACCGGGCGCCTCCGCGGGAAGCGGCGTACCCGAGCTGCCGGCGGCAGCCGATGCCTCGGACTGGGTCGGCGTACCCGGGGTCTGCTGCGACGACGGCGCCGGGCCGCCGGCCGGAGTCGACGCTTCTGCGCTGCCCGCGCCGGCCTGGGTCTGCGACCCCGAGGTGCCCGTGGCGGCCGGAACCTCCGAACCGGTGGCAGCGACCGGAGTGCCGCCGGCCTCGGCCGGCAACGGGGTGCCCTGGCTGCTCGCGGGCAGCGGGGTGCCCTGGCTACCGGCGGCAGCCGGCGTGGTCTCGGTAGCGGCCGGGGCGCCCTGGGTGCCCGGTTGGGCAGGCTTGGTGCCGGTGGCCGCCGGACCGGAGGCCCGCTGCGAACCGGTCGCCGCCGGACCCGACGAACCGCCGGCCGGCGTGGTCGGCGCGGCGGGGGTCCAGACCAGCAGATCCTGACCGGCGCCCTGGTAGACCGCGCTGTTGGGCACGTCGCCGGTGACGTCGAAGTAGACCTTGCCGCTGGTCTTCTGGCCCTGCGTCAGGTTGGCCGGGTTCACGCCCTGCGCGCTGGCCACGGTGAACAGCGCCGGGTAGGTCTGTCCGCTCGCCGAGCGTGCGCCGAGGTTGGCGATCACCGGGGTGACGTTGCCCTGGATGGCCACGTCGGTGGCGGTGGCCTCCCACAGGGTGCCGCGCGGCTGGTAGGGGATGGCGTCGGAGCTGGGCCGCAGGTCACTGACGGTCCAGCCCTGGATGACACCGCCGTTCTCCACGGTGCCCTGGGTGCCGATCGGGTGGGTCGAGGGTGCGGCGTCGCCGGCGTCCGCGCTGGCGGTCGCGGCGGTGACGGCTCCGGCTGCGGCCAACGCGCCCGCGGCTGCCACGGCAGTTGTGAAGAACTTCATTATGGGCTGACTCCTCGGTTCGACTGATCTCGGGCTTCCTGCGGCGGTTCCAGCTTCGCCTCTCCTTCGTCGAGCCTCGCTGAACCGCCGGGTGATGCAGTGACTCCAGGAGGAAAAGCCTAACGGATTTGACAGCTGCGTTTGTTCGGCTCTCAAGGATCGATGCTCAGGAGTGCGAACTCCACCACGCGTAGAACTGCTCCAGCGTGGGTGTGTTGCGCTCGGTCCGCAGGGAGCCGATCACCAGGTTGGCGTCGTTGGTCCACACCAGCACGGGAGACCCCTGTCGGGTGCCGCACAGCAGCGTTCCGGCCGTTTTGTCCGGGCTGGCGGTGCGGTGCCAGGCGCCCGGCGACTGGATTCGGCCCGGACAGTTGACGACGGTGGTGGCCTGCACCGTGTTGTCGAAGCTCTGGCGCAGCGAGCTGGCATCGGAGAACAGTGCGTAGGTCGCCGCCGGCGGGCCGTCGACGTCGGTGTTGCGGCCACACGTCACCTCGGCGATCGCCCCGCCCGACGGTGTCGTCGATGTGCAGGTGTCCTGCGGGTAGCCCGAGGGCAGCAGCTTGAACAGACGGGCCTGAGCCTCGGCCGACGACACTGTCGTGGTGGGCTGAGTCACCCCCGCGGCGGATGGCGAGGTGTCGGTGTCGGCGGCCAGGTCGTCGGAACCCGATCGGTTCGTCATCCAGATGATCAACCCGACGACGATGACCAGCGCCGCTCCGACCCGCAGCAGCAGCTTGCGCTTGGCGGGATCGTGATGCAGGCGTAGTCGGCGTGACGAACTGAACCAGTCGTCGGCGGCCGTCGAGACCCGGGACGGGCCCGGCTGCCCCGTGGGGCGGGCAGCGGTCACGGGCGCGGGAATCGGGTCGGGCTGGGCCGGCGGGGCGGCCGGTTGGGTCGGCTGCGGCTCGGGCACCGGCGGCGCCTCGCGCACCGGGGCTTGGGGAACCTCGGCCGCCGCGGTCGGCTCGGAGGGTGGCACCTCGGTCGGCACCACCGGCGGCGTGCTTTGTTGGGGCTGCTCGATCAACGGCGGCGTGGACTGCTGGCTGGTCTCATAGATCTGCAGGGTCCGGTGCTGATCGGGCGCGCTGAGCGCCTGATAGGCCGCGGTTGCGAGCTCCGCGGCGCTGGCATAACGCTCGTGGGGGTCCTTGGCCATACCTTTGGCGACTACCTCGTCCAAGGCGGCGGGGATGGTCGCCCCGGCGTAGCTGGGCCGCGGAATCGGTTTGGTCTGATGCGCATTGGCCAGCATCTTGAGGCTGTCGGCCCGGTACGGCGGCGATCCCGTCACGCACTGATAGAGCACGCATGCCAGCGCATAGACATCGACAGCCGGCCCGAAGTCACTGCCGGAGAACAACTCCGGTGCCGCGTACTTCCAGCGGGCACCCGCATTCTCGGCGTCGGCCGCCTCGGCTCCGGGAGCTCCGGCCAGCCCGAAATCGACCAGATAGACGAAGTCATCACTGGTCAGCAGAATGTTGCGCGGTTTGACACCGCGGTGGATCACGCCGACGCTGTGCGCGGCATCCAGGGCCGACGCTGCCTGCCACACGACGTTCACCGCACGCGACGGGGGCAGCGCGCCGTTGCGCTTCAACAGTGCGGCCAGGTCGGCACCGGCCACCAGGGGCATATCGATGAACACCTGGCCGTCGAGCTCGCCGTAGTCGCGAACCGGGACCACATGAGGCTCCTGCACCCGCCCGACGACCAGCGCCTCACGCTGCAGCCACTCGCGGAAAGCCGGATTCCCGCCCAACGCCGGCGCCAGCAGTTTGAGCGCGGCGGTGCGGTCCTTATAGGTGTCGACCGCCTCATAGACCTCACCGGTGGTGCCGCGCCCCAGCAGCCGTTTGAGGAGGTAACGCCCCACCCGTGACCCAGCCCGCGAACCCGACGCGGTCTCGCTCATCACCGACTCCTCACGGAAACCCATGAACCCCGGTCACCGAACTGCGTGCCCGACGACATTGCCGCTAATGATTTCATCACTGAACCGCGCCGCGATCAGCCGGTAGCGTCAACATCGCTGGATTCATACGGAGGCTTGCCAGGTAGGTGGCTGGTCAGCGGCCGGTGAGGTTGCTGATCGTCATGATCTCCAGATTCCGGTACGCGCGACCGGTGGGCTGCACCAGATCGTGGAACCAGGTCTGCGGCTCGGCGGTGTAGGGGTTGTCCCAGGAGTCCCACGGCAGGTAGGTCTGGGTTCGCCCGGCGACGAAGCCCCAGTTGTAGGCGCCCACATTGTGGCGCTTCATGATCGGCAGAATCCCGTCGATGGTGTTGCCGCGGGTACGAGCCAGATATTCGGTGCACATCATCGGCCGGCCCAGGGGCGCCAGTTCGGCGATGCGCTCACTGAACGTCGCCGGCTTGTCGTACGAGTGGAACGTGATGACGTCGGAGCTGCCCAGTTGGGTGTTGACGATCGTGCTGCCCTGACGCGAGCCCTCCCAGATCCCACTGGTCAACGGCTGACGGGCATCGACCGACCGGGCCCAACTGAACACCTGGGGCAGCAGGTCACTGATGTAATCCAGCTTGTCCGACCGTTCGACGGCACTGTATTCGCGGGCCATGTTGTCCGGTTCGTTCCATAGGTCCCAGGCCAGGATCCGTTCGTCGTACCGGAACTGGGTCATCACACCGGTGACGTAGTCATGCAGGGTGCGGTAGTAGTTGCGGTCCCCGAGGCGGTCGGCGCCGGGGCTCTGCACCCATCGTGAATTGTGGATGCCGACTCGCGGGGCCGGCTGTGGTCCGGCCTTGGGGTGCGGGTCCCAGCAGGAATCGAACAGTACGAACATCGGCTTGATGCGGTGGCGCGCGGCGACGGCGACGAACTGGCCCAGCCGGTACTGGAAGCCCCGCTGATCGGCGGCCCACAGCTGGTCGTGCAGGAACACCCGCACCGTGTTGAAGCCTGCCGATCGGGCCCAGCCCAACTCGGAGTCGATCCGCCGCAGATCGAACGTGCCCGGCTGGAACATCTCGAGCTGGTTGACCGCGGTGGAGGTGATGTAGTTGGAGCCGACCGGCCAACCCTGCGCCTGATACCAGCGGTTCACCCGGTCGATCGACCAGCGGCCGGGGTCCGCGCCGGCAAGTGGGAGCCGGCTCAATGTGGGACCCGCCGCCAGCAGAAGGGGGAGCCCCAGTGCCGTTCGACGCTTCACGAAGTGACCATAGCCTCCGGACCCGTTACCGGGCGTTCGAACGCGCCGCCTGTCGGCGAGCAAATCGGGCGGTGGCAACCGGGGCGACGCCGGACACCTAAACTGGCCGACTATGTCGCAGCACCTGCAGGACAAGGTCGTCGTCATCACCGGTGCCGGCGGTGGTTTCGGCAAACTGATCGCCGAGAAGTGCGCCGCCGCCGGAGCCCGCGTTGTCGGCGTCGACATCGGTGCCGAGAACCTCGCGGCGGTCTTCGACGGGATCCGCGAGGCGGGACGGTCCGGCACCTATCAGGTGGCCGATGTCACCGACATCGATCAGATGAAGGCCGCCGTGCAGCACGCGGTGCAGACCTTCGGCGCGGTGGACGTCATCGTCAACAATGCCGGTGTGATGCCACTGGCCTATTTCGCCGATCACGAGAAGGCCTGGCAGCAGTGGCACCGGGCGATCGACATCAACATCAAGGGTGTGGTGAACGGCATTTCGGCCGTCTACGACCAGATGATCGCCCAAGGCCGCGGGCACGTCGTCAACATCTCGTCGATTTACGGCAACGCCGGTGTGGCCGGCTCGGGGGTCTACAGCGCGACCAAAGCCGCGGTCGCCGTCCTCTCGGATTCGCTGCGCAGCGAGGCGAAGGGAAAGATCAAGGTCACCACGGTCAAGCCGACCGGTGTTCTGGGCACCAACCTCGGCAAAGGGGTGGTCAACGGTGCCGCGATCATGGGCATCGTCGGGTCCCGCGGCCAGAGCTACATGCAATCGGTCACCGCGTTCGCCGAGGGCACCCTGGAACCCGAGCAGACCGACATCGACTCGGTGAAGTACTGGCTGATCACCCCCGAAGACCTCGCCGAGGCGGTGGTGCACGTCATCGATCAGCCCTGGGGCATCAGTATCAGTGACATCACCGTGCGAGCGAGCGGCGAAGACTACATCTACTGATATCTACTGATATCGAACGAAGTCGACTGATCGGAGGCGGTAAGCGAGATGTCTTCCGACACCGACTGGAATTCACCGGCTTACACCGCCGCTGAAGCCGCTCACTATCACGCGGTCGGCTGGTGGTCGCAGGCCACGCTCTCCGATGCGGTGCGCCGCAACGCCCAACAATTCCCCGCCCGGGATGCCTACGTGGATTATCTCGGTGCAGGCATGACCTGGCAGGAATTCGACACCGCGGCGCAGGAGTTGGCGGCACGTCTGGCAGGTACCGGTGTACGCCCCGGACACCGGATCGCGGTGTGGCATCGCGATTCCGCGGCCATCCATGTGCTGTTCGTGGCGATCGAGCGCTGCGGGGCGATCGTGGTCGGAATCGGTGCTCGGGCTGGACTGCGTGAGGTGGCCGCGATCCTGGCCGCATCGCAGGCCCAGCTGCTGATCACCGACGAGCAGCGGCACGCCGCCGCCGGCGGACTCGAGATCGAGACGCGCAGTATCGATGAGTTACGGTTGGCCACCGAAATCGGTGTACCTGGACCGCAACTCGGCCCCGATGATGTCTTCCTGATCAACTCCACCTCCGGTACCACCGGGCTGCCCAAGTGTGTGGTGCACACCCAGAATCGCTGGCATTACTTTCACCAACTGGCCGTCGCCAACGGGCAGCTGAGCTCCGACGACGTCTTCCTGCCGATCATTCCCACTCCGTTCGGCTTCGGTCTCTGGACCAGCCACACCAGCCCGATCCACCTCGGCGCCACGGCGATCCTGCTGGACCGCTTCACCGCGGCCGCGACGTGCGCTGCGATAGCGCGGCACCGGGTCACCGTATTGTGCTGTGTCAGCACTCAATTGACCATGATGATGGCAGATGCTGCCAGCCGCGAGTTCGATTTGAGTTCCTTGCGGGTGGTTTTCACCGGCGGGGAGGCGTTGCCTTACCGGCCGGCCGCGGAGTTCGAGGAGCTCACCGGAGCGAAGATCCTGCAGTTTTACGGCTCCAACGAAACCGGGGTGCTCAGCGCCACCACTCTCGACGATTCGTTGGAGCGTCGGCTGCGGACCGGCGGGCGAATCGTCCCGGAGATGGCGGTCCGGCTCTTCGGTGGCGAAAACGGCAACACCGACGTGACCGACACCGGCCGGGGGCAGCCCGCCTGCCGAGGGCCGGCCACCAGCCTCGGCTACCTCAACGGGGTCGATCACGACAAGCTGTTCACCGCCGACGGCTGGATGCGGATGGGGGACATCTGCGAGATCGACGCCGACGGCTACCTGAGTGTCACCGGCCGGACGTCGGATTTCATTCTGCGCGGCGGCAAGAACATCAGCGCCGCCCAGGTCGAGGACGCGGTGATGACCCATCCGGCGATCGCGGTGGCGGCCGCGGTGCCGATACGCGACCAGGTCTTCGGTGAGAAGGTCTGCGTCTACGTCGAACTCGCCGATGCGGCGCGCGCGGGGACAGGCACCCTTGCGTTGGCCGAACTCATCGAGCACCTACTGGCGCTTGAGGTGTCCAAAGAGCTGTTGCCGGAACGTCTTGTCGTCATCGACGAGTTGCCGCGCTCATCCGGCGGCAAGATCGCCAAGGGGAAGTTACGCGAGATCAGTGGCTATTCGTAGCCCTCGTAGACCTGCAATGGGCCCTCGGCCGTGATGCGATAGCCGACCGTCGCTACGTGCACATCACCGACCGGATCGAGTTCTCGGTAGCCGCCGAACAGTTCGATGTCGTTGTCCTGCAGGCCGACCCGGAATCCTCCCCACAGGTAGGGCACCGGGAACCACAGTTGTTTTCGGGGCAGCTCGTGCAGCACCTCGACCGGGGGATAGCGCAGCATCTGGCGCAGGTCACCACCCCGGAACAGGTGTTGGATCAGGTCGTCGATCACGGCGGTGAGCTGGCAGTTGAGCGCGTCAACCCGGTCTCGGTCCAGCGGCGCCGGCGGGGGTCTGAGCACTTCCAGCAGTTCGGGGGGCCGTTGGTGTTCGACGGCAATGTCGTAGGCAGTGCGGCCGGCGGCGTCTGGTTGTGAGCGCAGTGCGCCCTGCTCGATCAGCCAGGACGCGATGTCTGCAGACGCGCCGTGCCAGCCGGCCTGATGCAGCACGGTCAGCCAGGTCTTGCCCCCGGGCCGCCAGGCCTTCACATCGACTACGTGATCGCCGCGGTCGAGTTCCCGGATCACCGTGCTCCACTTGCCGCGCTTGGCCACGTCGGCCAGATACAAGGCGGCCTGCGCCTGCCGGTTGCCGAGCAGCGAGCGGTCCATCACCCCCGGCCACAGCGGGGCGTTGTTGCGGATCTCGGCGTAGGTCGTCACGATGCCATCTTCTCGCGGTTCGGGCCGCGATACCTGAGCTCGCGGCTATGGAAGTGTCTCGCCGTCCAGGAAGAGGGGCGGGTCCACGCCGTCCCGGAGCCAGGAATCGTCAGCGGCGTTCGGTAGGGTCCGTCGGCGTGACCGCGAACGTGACCCTCAAACCGGTGAATGCCCGCCTAGCCGACGAACTGGAAGTAGCCGAACGACAGGTCGCGGCCGCCGTCGCGCTGCTCGACGAGGGGGCGACGGTGCCGTTCATCGCCCGCTACCGCAAAGAGGTCACCGGCAGCCTCGATGACGGCCAGCTGCGCACCCTGGAGGAGCGGCTGCGCTACCTGCGCGAGCTCGACGACCGGCGGGCCGCGGTGCTGTCCTCGATCGAGGAACAGGGCAAGCTCACCGACGAGCTCAAGGCCGCGCTGCTGTCGGCCGACACCAAGGCCCGTGTCGAGGACATCTACCTGCCCTACAAACCCAAGCGCCGCACCAAGGCGCAGATCGCGCGCGAGGCGGGCCTGGAGCCACTGGCTGACCGGCTGCTCGCCGACCCCGCATTGGACCCGGGGCAGCTCGCGTCGGAGTACACCGGCGAAGAGGTCGCCGACGCGGCGGCCGCGTTGGAGGGTGCCCGCGCGATTCTGGTCGAACGTGCCGCCGAGGACGCCGAGCTGGTGGGTGCGGTCCGGGAGAAGTTCTGGTCGGCGGGCTCGCTGCGGACTATGCCTCGCTCTGAAGATGTCGCGAAAAGTGCTGCGGCACAAAAATTCCGGGACTACTTCGAGTTCGGCGAAGCGCTGGAGACCATGCCGTCGCACCGGGTGCTGGCCGTGTTGCGCGGCGAGAAGGAGGACGCCCTGGCGCTGGCCTTCGACGGCGGCGACAACGAGCCCTACCAGGCGATGGTCGCCAAGTCTCTCGGCGTGGACATGACCGCACCGGGCCAGGCCACGCCCTGGTTGGCCGACACCGTGCGGTGGGCATGGGACACCAGGCTGGCGTTCTCGGCAGCAGTCGACGCCCGGATGCGCTTGCGTCAGCGTGCCGAGCAGGACGCGGTCGCGGTGTTCGCCAAGAACCTCAAAGACCTGCTGTTGGCGGCGCCGGCGGGCAACCGCACCACACTCGGCCTCGACCCGGGCTTTCGGACCGGGGTGAAGGTCGCAGTTGTCGACGGCACCGGCAAGGTCGTCGACACCTGCGCGATCTTCCCGCACCAACCGCAAAAGCAGTGGGACCAGGCCAAGGCCGCACTGGCCGCACTGGTCGCCCGCCACGGTGTGGACCTGATCGCGGTCGGCAACGGCACCGCGTCGCGCGAGACCGATGCCCTGGCCGCGGAGCTGATCGCCGACCTCAAGAGCATCGGTGCTCCCGCGCCGACCAAGGCGATGGTCAGCGAGGCCGGCGCGTCGGTGTACTCGGCGTCGGCCTACGCCGCGCACGAGCTTCCCGATCTGGACGTCACGCTGCGCGGGGCGGTGTCGATCGCACGGCGGCTACAGGATCCCCTGGCCGAGCTGGTCAAGATCGAGCCGAAGTCCATCGGCGTCGGCCAGTACCAGCACGACGTGACGCCGGGAACCCTGGCGCGCAGCCTCGATGCGGTGGTCGAAGACGCGGTGAACGCCGTGGGCGTCGACCTGAACACCGCCTCGGCGCCGCTGCTGGCCAAGGTGTCGGGGGTGTCGGAGTCGCTGGCCGAAGCCATCGTGGCGTACCGCGACCACACCGGGCCCTTCCGCAATCGCGCCGCCCTGCTCGATGTGCCACGGTTGGGGCCCAAGGCATTCGAGCAGTGTGCCGGGTTCTTGCGCATCCGCGATGGTGACGACCCGCTGGACTCCTCGGGGGTGCATCCCGAGGCTTACCCGGTGGTTCGGCGCATCCTGGACCGCTCGGGAGTGTCGCTGGCCGAGATCATCGGCGACGAGCGAGTGCTGCGGTCGCTGAAACCCGGCGACTTCGCCGACGACCGGTTCGGTGTCCCGACCGTGACCGACATCCTCGCCGAGCTGGAGAAGCCGGGACGCGACCCGCGACCGGCGTTCTCCACGGCGACCTTCGCCGCGGGAGTGGAGAAGGTGGGCGACCTCAAGGTGGGCATGGTTTTGGAGGGGGTGGTGACCAATGTCGCGGCCTTTGGCGCTTTCGTTGACGTCGGCGTGCACCAGGACGGCCTGGTGCACGTCTCGGCGATGGCAGACCGTTTCATCTCCGACCCGCACGAGGTGGTCAAGTCCGGCCAGGTGGTGAAGGTGAAGGTCGTCGACGTCGACGTCGACCGCCAGCGCATCGGGCTGACCCTGCGGCTGGGGGACAAGCCGGCGGACAAGCCCGCTCGCGGCCCGGCGGCCAAACCGGGTGCGCGTGGTGACAACGCGAAGCAGAATCGTGGGCGGCGTCCCGGTAACAGTGCCGGGCGCCGGGACGCGGCACCGGCAGGCGGATCGATGGCTCAGGCATTACGTGACGCCGGATTTGGAAAGTAGGGACGGATGGCCACGCTAGACAGCGATCTCGCGCAGAAGTTCACCGACATCGTCGGAGCAGGTGGACTGCTGAGCGGTGAGCAGATCGGCCCCGACTACGCGCATGACGAGGCGCTGGTCGGAGCGCCGGTGATGCCGAGCTATGTGGCCCGCCCGCAGACCGCCGAGCAGGTCGCGGCGCTGCTGGCCGCGGCAACCGAAGCCAAGGTTCCGGTGACCGCCCGTGGATCAGGCACCGGCATGTCGGCAGGCGCCCGGCCGTGCGCCGACGGTCTGCTGATCTCCTTCGAGCGGATGAACGCGATCCTGGAGATCGATACCGACAATCAGGTTGCCGTGGTGCAGCCGGGCGTGACGTTGGCCGACCTCGACACCGCGACGGCCGAGGCGGGGCTGATGTACACCGTCTTCCCCGGGGAGCTGTCCGCCAGTGTCGGAGGCAACGTCGGCACGAATGCCGGTGGTATGCGCGCGGTCAAGTACGGGGTGACGCGGCACAACGTGCTGGGCTTGCAGGCCGCGTTGCCGACCGGTGAGCTGATCCGCACCGGCGGCCGAATCACCAAGCTGTCCACCGGTTATGACCTGACCCAGCTGATCATCGGGTCGGAGGGCACCTGCGCGCTGGCCACCGAGGTCACCGTGCGGCTCTACCCACGGCTCGGGCATTCCGCCACGCTGTTGGCGCCGTTCTGCGATCTGCCCGCGGTGATGCGTGCGGTGCCGGCGGTGGTGCGCAGCGGGGTGGACCCGGTGATTCTCGAATACGTCGACAAGCTCACCCTGGCCGCGATCAGCTACTCGCAGAACCTGAACCTGGGCATCCCCGACGCGGTGCGTGAGACCGCGGAGGCCTACCTGGTAGTGGGGGTGGAGAACCGCGACCGTGCGCGCCTCGACGACGACGTGGCCATGCTGGGCGAACTGCTGGCCTCACTCGGCGCCGACGATGTCTATGTGCTGGAAGGTAATTCAGCGCACGCCCTGATCGAAGCCCGCGAGAAGGCGTTCTGGACGGCCAAGGCCGCCGGCGCACACGATGTCATCGATGTGGTGGTCCCGCGGGCCGAGATGCACCAGTTCCTCACCAAGGCAAAAGAATTGGCCCAGGACGTGGGTGCCGGTGTGGTCGGCTGCGGACACGCCGGTGACGGCAACGTCCACTTGGCGGTGTTCTGCGCCGACGACGAGGTGCGTCACCGGCTGCTGCATGACATCTTCGCGGCCGCGATGGCCCTTGGCGGCGCCATCTCCGGTGAGCACGGCCTGGGACGGGTCAAGACGCAGCATTTCTTGGAGCTCGAGGACCCGGTCAAGATCGCGCTGATGCGCCGGATCAAGGATGCTTTCGACCCCGCCGGGATCCTCAATCCGGGCGTGCTTCTATAGGCAGCAGATCGCGCGTCCCGCAATGTTTGGTGCTCGGCAAGAAAGGCAGTCATATGACTAACGGAGCACAGGCCCTGATCGCCACCCTGGTCGACAGCGGGGTGCAGGTCTGCTTCGCCAACCCAGGTACTTCCGAGATGCATTTCGTGGCCGCCCTGGACTCGGTGCCGCAGATGCGCGGGGTGTTGTGTCTGTTCGAAGGTGTGGTGACCGGCGCCGCCGACGGCTATGCACGGGTGGCCGCTAAGCCGGCTGCCACGCTGCTGCACCTGGGGCCCGGCCTGGGAAACGGACTGGCTAATCTGCACAACGCCCGCCGGGCGCATGTGCCGGTGGTCAACGTCATCGGGGACCACGCCACATACCACAAGAAGTACGACGCGCCGCTGGAATCCGACATCGAACCGCTGACCGACTGGACCCACGGCTGGGTGCGCCGCACCAACTCCGGTGATGACGTCGGTCGCGATGCCGCCGAAGCGGTCGCGGAGTCGATGTCCAGCCCGGCGCAGGTGGCCAACCTGATTCTGCCCGCCGACATCTCCTGGGAGGACGGCGCGCAGGCGGCCGGGCCCGTCGACCCGGTCCCCGCCGCTGCCCCCGACGCACAGGCCGTCGCCGATGTCGCCGCCGTGCTGGGCAGCGGTGAGCCGGTGGCGATCCTGATCGGCGGGCCCGCCGTCGCCGATGTGCGCGCCCTGGAGGCCACCGACCGGATCGTCGCCGCAACCGGGGCCCGTGCCCTGGTCGAGACCTTCCCGGCCCGGCTCGTCCGCGGCGCCGGGGTCCCGGCGATCGACCGGCTTGGCTACCTGGCCGAGCAGGCCGCCTTCCAACTCGACGGCATCAAGCACCTGGTGGTGGCCGGCACCCGGGCGCCGGTGTCGTTCTTCGCCTACCCCGGCAAGGCCAGCGACCTGGTTCCCGAAGGCTGCGTCGTGCACAACCTGGCCGGCCTGGAGACCGACGTGGTGGCCGCACTGGAGCAGCTGGCCCAAGCGGTGGCCGCCGGCGTGCAGCCGCGTCCGGCACCCGCGGCGCGCCCCGAACTCCCGACCGGTCAGCTCACCCCGCAGAACTGGGTGCAGGTTATCGGGGCACTGCTGCCTGACAACGCGATCATCTCCGACGAATCCAACACCTCGGGCCTGATGCTGCCCGCGGCAACCGCCGGTGCGCCACGCCACGACGTGCTCACGCTCACCGGTGGGGCGATCGGGCAGGGTCTGCCGGTCGCGCTGGGTGCGGCCGTGGCCGCGCCGGACCGGCCGGTGATCGCGCTGCAAGCCGACGGCAGCGCGGCCTACACCATCTCCGCGCTGTGGACGATGGCGCGCGAGAACCTGAACGTGACCACGGTGCTGATCAACAACAGCTCGTACGCGATCCTGCGCCTCGAACTGGCCCGCGTTGGTGCCGCGGGCGAAGGGGGCCAGTATGGCCCCAAGGCAGAGGCTCTGCTCGACCTGTCCCGGCCGAATATGGACTTCGCGAAGATCGCCGAGGGGTTCGGGGTGCCGGCCACGGTGGCCACCACCTGCGAGGAGCTCGCCGAACAGTTCCGCCGGGCCGTCGCAGAACCGGGGCCGCATCTGATCGATGCGCGGATCCCGACGCTGTTCTGACCGGACGACTGCCCTGATGCGCGTGGTGGCCGGCTTCGGGCCGGCCACACCGTGCTAGTTGACGCTCTGGCCGGCCGTGACCCGGCTCGCCACGAACGTCGCGGCCTCCACGGTCTTGCCGTCTTGCACGTACATCAGGTGCGGGACGACGCTGCCGCTGTCTTCGCAGTAGATGTCTCCCGCCAGGCAGAAGTCGATGGTCTTCGGGCGGTAGGACGAGGCGAGGACCGGCAGGGGACCGCCCCACAACGACGTGGAGTAGGGGCTCGACGGCGGGCCGAACAGCGCCACCGCGACCACATGGTTGGCGACCGCGGCGGGCAGCGCATTGCTGGACATCGCGATGACGCTGGCGCCCTGGGAGTAGCCGCCGAGCACCAGCTTGGTCTTGGGGCAGTTGGCGACCGTGCCCTGAATGTGGGCGGTGGCGTCACTCTCGCCGAGGACCGCGCTGTTGTGGTAGTCGGTGCTCGCCGGGTACTCGACCGGATAGACGTTGACGTTCAGGCCTGCCAGCTGCTCCCGCAGGGACCCGACGAAAGCCTCTCCGACGTCACCGAGTCCGACGGGCTGACCGGAGCCGCGCGCGAACACCACTTCGGCGTCCGGGCACGGCCCTGCGGTGGCGGCGGGCAGGCCCACCGGCGCGGCCACCAGTGTTCCGGTGAGCATCACCGCGGCGGCGAAGGTGCGAACAGTGTTACGCAAACTCATCCTTGAATGCTGACATGTCCGGCCCTTGCCACTGGCCCGCGGGTAGCGAATCAGCAAACCGCAAAGTCGGCCGTGCGGAACGAACACAGTGGTTAGAGCCGGTTTGCCGCGTAGGCGGCGCCCTCGTCCGCGATGCCGTCGTAGGCGCCGGGGGCGTGCGCGGAGAAGTTCAGTCCTTCGGAGCAGACCGGGTCTTCGGGAGCGCACAGCTGGATGGTCTTGGCGGTGTATGCCGGGCCGATAGCCAAGGGCGGTTGGCCGAGGAAGTTCATCGCCCGCTCGTTCGGGGTTCCGAAGAGCACCACGGCCGCGACATGATCTGCGACCTCCGGGGGCATCGGCCGTGGTATATCGACCCCTTCGACTCCGTCTGGGATGACGCTGGCGGTGGCGAAACCCATCACCGCGGCGCCCTGCGAGAAGCCGCCGAGCACCATCTTGGTCTTGGGGCAATTGGCCGCCGTGGCCTCGATGTGGGTGGTGGCGTCGCGGATGCCCTGAATGCCTGTCGGCCAGTCATTGGTGGCCGGGTAGTCGATGGCGTAGGCGTCCACGGGCCGCTCGGGCAATCGGGCCCGCAGCGAGTTGACGAATGATTGCCCGGTCTCGCCTAGGCCAGGTACCTCATCGGTACCTCTAGCAAACAAAACTTGGACGTCAGGGCAGGGGTCTGCGAAGGCGGGAGGAGGGGTGGCGGCGGTGCTGTGCAGCAGCCAAGTCAGGGCCAGAACAACACCGAGGGAACGAAGGATCCGTCGTGGGTTCACCGGTACATGGTGGCACAAGAAGTGCCTCGCGTGCAGCAGACACCCCAGGCAGTGAACATATTCGGCGGTTGCTGACCGACTGTTGTGGCACATGCTGAGTGCCTCATGTCGAAGATCTGAGCCACAACTGAGATCGGCGCCCATGCGGCCACCGGTTACCGGCCGATGACCGTCGGGTGTCAGTGAGGTGACTGCCCGAGATTGCCACCCGAGCAAACTTTGGAGGCGCCCGCGACAGTGAGTGCGAGCAGTTGAATCCCCAGGATCGACGCGATCAGCGCGCCGACGGAGACGTCGTACAGCCAACCAGTCAGCACTCCGCCCGCCGCGGCGGCCGCGCCCAGGCCGGCGGCGAACACGCCGTAGGCACTGGCTCGACGCCGAGGCGAAACCAAGTCGGCGACCATGGCACGCAGCGTCGACTCCTGAATGCCCACCGCAGCACCCCACAGCAGCGCCCCGACCACCACCGCGGCGACGCTGCCGGCGAAGGCGAACACCGCGACGGCAGCCGACAGAATCGGGAGTGCGAGCACGACCTTGCTGCCGAGCCGGTCGTAGCACCACCCCGAGGCGAGTGCCGCCAGCGCGTCGGCGCCCATGGCTGCCGCATAGAGCACCGGGACCGCTGCCGCCGGCAGCAAACCGCGGGTGACCAGGTGAAACGACACCAGGCCGAAGGTCGTGAAACCGGTCATCGTGA
Source organism: Mycobacterium sp. SMC-14 (assembly GCF_046250075.1). Lineage (NCBI taxonomy): Bacteria > Bacillati > Actinomycetota > Actinomycetes > Mycobacteriales > Mycobacteriaceae > Mycobacterium > Mycobacterium sp. SMC-14. The sequence continues at coordinate 1,809,963 of NZ_CP176429.1, forward strand.
GCGCGACAAAACCGCAGTACCGCCAAAAGGCCGCCGGCAACCGCCCGGCCGCGCCGCGCGCCGGGTGGGCTCGCGCCACGCCCGGCTCGTAGCGCTCATAGTCCCGGGGGTCCGGGACTCGCAGCCGCAGCCAGATCAGCAGCGCCAGCGTTGCGGCGCCGGGCAACGCCAGCACCCCCAGCGCCGGGGCATAGTCACCACCGGTGAGCGCCAACAACCCGGCCACCGTCAACGGACCGATCACCGCACCGACCTGGTCGAGCGCCTCGTGCACGGCGAAGCCCCGGCCCCGGCCGGTGAGACTGGTGGCGTGCGACAGCAAGGTGTCCTTGGCGGGGCTGCGGACCGCCTTGCCGACCCGCTCGGCGATCACCAATGAGCAGGCAACCCAGAGCGTGCCGGCTACACCGAGCAGGGGCACGGTGAGCACCGTCAGGGCGTATCCGGCAATCGTCCAGGCCCAGAAGCGTTGGCTCCGATCGGCCAGCGGCCCCGACACCAGTCGCAGGCCCAGCGCGGCGGCCTCACCGATTCCGGTCACCGTGCCGACCACCAGGCCGGTCGCGCCGAATGACGCCAGCAGCGGCCCGGTGATGGAACGGGCGCCCTCGTAGACACAATCGGCCAGCAGACTGACGGTGCCGAACACCGTGACGAACCGCCAAGCACTCAACGCCGGGCGGGATGCACCGTGGCCCGGCGCTCGCATACGACCAGATGCTAGACGTCGACAGTGGCCCTCGGCGTGACTTCGCCGCCGCACCAACGGCGCTGCAATGCCGGGTATATCGAACATCCATCGGTAAAATTACGTAGACCGGTGTGCTCTGACCGCCGGATGACACCGTGGATGGGACAGCATGGCGCAAGAGACAGGCCCCGCGTTGGGGATGTCCGTCGGGGCAACCACATTGGCGGCGGTCACCGCCGATCGTGCGATCACCCGTCGGCCGGTGCTGACGCTGTTCCGGGATCGGCCATCCCAAATCGGCATGCCCTCGGAGAATTCCGCGGTGAGTTCCGAACTGCACGACCGTGGACTCGTCGTGACCGATTTCGTGGATCGCGTCGGCGGCGGTGGGCCGGTGGTGGCCAGCGACGGATCTACCCACCGTGCCGAGCAGCTGCTCGCTGATGGGTTGCACGCCTTGGCGTATGCGGTGACGGAGGGCCGTCCGATACCGCCGGCGGTAGCGGTCACCTATCCCTCGCACTGGTCACGCGACGCCGTCGGTGCGCTGCGCACGGCGCTGGGGCGGGTCTCGGAGTGGGCGCAGCATCCGGTGTCGCTGATCTCCGACACGACGGCAGCTTTGACTGCGCTGCAAGCGAATCCGGGCCTACCCGACCACGGGATCATCGCGGTGTGCGACTTCGGGGGGAGCGGAACCAACGTCACCCTGGTCGACGCGGAGCACGGATTCGAACCGATCGGCTCCACCCGGCGCAGCACCGTCTTTTCCGGAGACGTGATCGACCAGGCGCTGCTGGATCACGTGGTTGCCGATCTCGGTGGTAACGGCGACGGGCCTCCGACGGTGGGGTCGCTGACCCGGCTGCGCAGCCAGTGCCGGGACGCCAAGGAACAGCTGTCGACTGAGACGGTGGCCGAACTCGCGGGCTTCCACGGCGGCGTGTGGCTGACCCGCGTAGAACTCGACGAGGCGCTGCGTCAGCCGCTGGACGGCTTTTTCACGGTCTTGCAGAACATCTTGGACGACAACGAGATTCTTCCCGATGCGCTGTCGGCGATCGTGTCGGTCGGTGGTGGGGCGAACATGCCGACGGTCACGACCGGCTTGTCACAACGCTTCGGGGTCGCCGTAATCAGCTCGCCGCGACCACAGTTGACGGCGGCCATCGGCGCCGCGCTGAGTGTCGCCGGCAATGTGGTGGCCATCCCGAAGAAGGCCCCGCCGCCGGCGGCACCAACACAGTTCCCCGAGTCGGCCCCGCCGCCCGAGCACGCCCCGCCGCCGCCCGCCGAAAGCGTCCCGGATGCGGGGCCGCAACCGTTGGTGATGCCACCGCCGGCTCGTCCGACTCCTGCTGCTCCGCGCCAGCCCGCCGCACCGGAACCCGAGGTGATCGGCGGGGGCGGCGGGCAGTGGTATCGACGGCCGGTCCCGGTGGTGATCCTGGCTGCGCTGGTCGCGATGTTGCTGGGCACGATTGCCGTGCTGGTGCTGCGGCATGCCGCCGACACCGGGACGGGCTCGAGCGTGCTGACCACGGTGTCGACCACGACTACCACCACCTCGCCGTCGCCGACGTTCGAGCCGCCACCGGCGTTCGCGCCCAGCCCCGAACCCCTTGCGCCGACCCTGCCCGAGGTTCCGGAGACTCCGGCTCCGGAATCCACGGAGAACCCGGTCAGTCCCTAACGCTGCTTGGCGAGGACGATCAGCGCGAGCGGAATCTGCACCTGCTGCGGATTGCTCGCGAGCCTGGCGGCGACGCCGGCTTCCAGGTGACGCACGAAGTCGGGCGCACGCGGATCGTCCGGGCCGCCGGTCAGCGCGGCGGCCAGGGTGGGGAAGACGGCGGCGCTGACAAAGGCCGCCCAATGGGTGCCGAGCGCGACCGCATCGCCGTCGAGCAGGTATCGGTCCCAGAACCGGTCCTCGGCGTCGAACACCTCCAGTCGTTCTATCGTCAGCGACTCGAACCGGCCGGCGGGGGCGAACGGTGCGCGAAGTTCCTTCTCGCTGCGGCCGAGCACCGGGATCGCCATGCGGGCGACCTCGTCGCGGGTCAGTCCGCCGTCGCGCACCTGCTCCTCGAGAACCGCCACGATCGCGTCGAGCAGTGGTCGGTAGCCCGAACGGCCCGCGGCATCGACGGCTGCGGTCAACACCAGCAGCTTGCCGCCCGGGCTCAGTTCTCGGCCGCGGAACGCTACGAAGTCATGCCAATCCTGGGCGGCCTGGCGTGCGTAGGCGCGGCGCGCGGCGTCGTCGTCGCTGTGTTCGACATGGACGTGGTCGGTGAATTCGGGTAGCTCCCCTGCGGGCCGGCGCAGCCACATGGTCGCCCAGGAGGTCCAGCCCAGGGTGACGCTCTGCGAGGGCAGGATCTGGGCGTAGAACGACCGGCCTATCGCCGAGGGGAAACTGGCGGTGTCCTTGCGGAGGTAGCTGTCGGGATCCTCAGCCAGCGTGGTGAACAGCGCGGTGAAGTCGTTGTCCGGCAGGTCGGTGTGGGTGACCAACACGGCATGGTCGGCCCGGGTGCGTCGGCGGAAGGCAGCGATGGCGGCGCCGATCGGGAGCAGTGAGTTGTAGCCGGTGGCGGCGCCGTAGTCGGCGACGACGATCGGACGCGGCGCGGCCGGCAGCGGAACGGTCGCCGCGAGCTGTTCGAACACGCCGGTGGCGTGGGCCAGCCCGGCCGCCTGCAACCGGCTCGAGGGAGCGCCCCCGGGCTCGGGGCGGACCACGATGCTTGACTCTGGCATGGGCACCTCCGACCCCGGGCGAACCGTCATCGATATCACCACTGACGGTAGCGGTATCGGCAATCCGTGGCACACTTCCGTAGGTGAGCGCGCAGCGTGCGATCGGGCGCATTCCGGTCGTGGTGGCGGCCGGCCTGATGGCCATCGGGGTGATCGGCTTCGTGGTTGCGTTGATTCTCAACGTCTTTGTGCTGGACCGCTATGACGCCTACGGCGAGGTGCCGATTCCGGGCGAGGGCCGGGTGCATCTGCCGGTGGGCGAGGTGACCGTGAATCTGCACACCCGGGTCATCTCCAGTCCCACCGGTGGAGGGCTGCCGGTGCCGCCGATCAGCGTCACGGTGACGCCACCGGACGGGGTGCCCGACCCGGAGTTCCAGGAGAGCATCGGGATGACCACCACGGTCAACAACGACGCGCGGCGGCGGTTGTGGCGGATCTCCGTGGCCGAGGCCGGCGATTACCAGATCGCCACCGACGGGCAGGTCGGCGCCTACATCGCTCCGCGACTGGCGTTCGGAAAGCCCGCCGGCAACTCGACGCTGCTCTGGGTGTTTCCGGTGATCTTCGTGCTGGGGCTGGTGGATCTGATCGCAGGCCGATTGTTGGCGGCCCGCCGCGGTCGCCTTCCGGTGAGGACGGTGGTCAGCGGAGCGGAGACCAGTCGCGACCGGTTCGTTCCCGACGGTGAAGGCATCCGCATCGAGCAGCTCAAAACCATAACGGCGCTGCGTGATTCCGGAGCGCTGACCGAGAAGGAGTTCGCCGAAGAGAAGCGGCGCATCCTGCGCGGGCACTGAGCTCAGTGGCGCTCAGTGGCCGGGCCGATGGGCCCCTTCCTCCGCACCGCTCGTGCCTCGCGGTGCATCGTCAGTGGCCGGACCGATGGGCCCCTTCCTCCGCACCGCTCGTGCCTCGCGGTGCATCGTCAGTGGCCGCGAGCCACCCACTCGTCGTAGTGCACCAGCTCGTCACCGATCCGCGTGCTGTCGCCGTGCCCGGTGTAAACGACCGTGTCGGCGGGCAGTTCGCCGAGCCGCCCGGAGATCGACTCCAGAATCGTCGGGAAGTCCGAGAAAGAGCGTCCGGTCGCCCCCGGGCCGCCGCAGAACAGCGTGTCGCCACTGAATACCGCGCCCAGGTCCGGTGCATGCCAGCACACCGAGCCCGGTGAGTGACCGGGTGTGTGTAGCGCCCGCAACTCCAAGCCTCCGACCGTGAGCGTGTCGCCATCGGCTACGGACCGAAAGTCGCTGTCCGGGTGCGTCATCTGCCACAGCATGTCGTCGCCGGGGTGCAGCAGCACCGGCGCGTCGAGCGCTCGGCCCAGCGCGGGCGCCACGGTGATGTGGTCGTTGTGGCCATGCGTACACACCACCGCCACCACGTTGCGCCCGCCGACGGCTTCGACGATCGGTGCCGCGTCGTGGGCTGCGTCGAAGACCACCACATCGGAATCGTCACCGACGATCCAGATGTTGTTGTCGACTTCCCAACTGCCGCCGTCGAGTTCGAATGTGCCGTGCGTGATGACCCGCTGGATCGGGCTGCCGGAGGTCATAGCACCACGACCGACCGCAGCACCTCGCCGCCGTGCATGCGACCGAAGGCCTTCTCGACATCGTTCAGCCCGATGCGTTCGGAGACGAACTTCTCCAGCGGAAGCCGGCCCTGTAGGTAGAGGCTGATCAGGGTGGGGAAGTCGCGCTCGGGCAGGCAGTCGCCGTACCACGAGGACTTCAGCGAACCGCCGCGGGAGAAGAAGTCGATCAGCGGCATCTCCAGCTGCATATCCGGAGTCGGAACCCCCACCAGCACAACGGTTCCAGCCAGGTCGCGCGCATAGAAGGCCTGCTTCCAGGTCTCGGGGCGGCCGACCGCGTCGATCACCACATCGGCACCGAAACCGTCGGTGAGATCCTGGATGGTCTCGACCGGGTCGAGTTCGCGGGCGTTGATGGTGTGAGTGGCGCCGAATTCACGCGCCCAGTTCAGCTTGGTGTTGTCGGTGTCGACAGCGATGATGCGCCGGGCACCCACCAGGGCCGCGCCGGCGATCGCGGCGTCGCCCACGCCGCCGCACCCGATCACCGCGACGGTGTCGTCGCGGGTGACGGCGCCGGTGTTGATCGCGGCGCCAAGCCCGGCCATCACGCCGCAGCCCAGCAACCCGGCCACCGCGGGGTCAGCACTCGGATCGACCTTGGTGCACTGGCCTTCGTGGACCAGGGTCTTGTCGGCGAACGCCCCGATGCCCAGGGCCGGAGTGAGTTCGGTGCCGTCGGTCAGCGTCATCGGAACCGAGGCGTTGAAGGTGTCGAAGCACAGGTGCGGGCGACCGCGCTTGCAGGCGCGGCACTGTCCGCATACGGCGCGCCAGTTCAGGATCACGAAATCGCCGGGCGCGACCGCGGTGACCGCCGACCCCACCGACTCGACGGTGCCGGAGGCCTCGTGGCCCAGCAGGAACGGGTAGCTGTCGTTGATACCGCCGTCGCGGTAGGTCAGGTCCGTGTGGCACACCCCGCAGGCGGTGATGGCGACGACGACGTCGTTGGCACCGGGGTCGGGGATGACGATGTCGGTCACCTCGACCGGCTGGCCCTTTTCACGGGAGATCACACCGCGCACTGTCTGGCTCATGGGGTCACCTTATGTTGCCGGTGTGGCGCCCGGTGCCGGCACCGGGGCTTGCGCGGCGACAGCCGGAGTGCGGGTGTCGGCACGCAGGAAACTTCCGGTGCGTTGCGTCCCGAGCACGCTGGTGGGCTGACCGTCGAGGACTACCGCTCGGCCGGAGACGAATACGGCGCTGACGGCTTCGTCGTTGCGGTTCACCATGCGTGACATCCCGCCGTATTGGTCGAAGGCCTCCTCGGCGTAGGCGTCCAGACTGTCGTCGAGGTGCGCGGGGTCGATGACCACGACATCGGCCCGGTCGCCGACGCGCAGGTGGCCGGCGTCGACCCGGTACCAGTCGGCCAGTTCACCGGTCAGCCGGTGCACCGCCTGCTCGACCGACAAGAACTCCTGCCCGCACTGCTGAGCATCGTGGACGTGGCGCAGCAACCGCAGCCCCATGTTGTAGAACGCCATGTTGCGCAGGTGCGCACCCGCATCCGAGAAGCCGATCTGGATGCCCGGTTCGGCGGCGAGCTTCTTGAGCACCTCGGGCCGGTCATTGGAGATCGTGGTGTGCCAGCGCAGGGCGGTCCCGTGTTCCAGCACAAGATCGAGGAAGGCGTCGACGGGGTGCACGTCGCCGCGCTCGACCCCGACCTGCCCGAAGGACTTTCCGATCACCGAGGCGTCCGGGCAGGCGACGATCTCGGCGTCGAAGAAGTCGCGGTGCCAGACCCGTGGGCCGTACTTGTTTTCGTAGTCCTTGCGGAAACGGCGCCGGTAGGACTCGTCGCGTATCAGCTCGTCACGTTCGAGGGCTTCCCGCAGATGCAGCGCCTCGGCGCCGGAGCCGAACTCTTCGAAGATCACCAGATCGATGCCGTCGGCGTACACCTCGAACGGCACCGGCAGGTGCTGCCAGCGGAAATCGGCCCCCAACCTGGTCAACATGCGCGATGCCTTGACCATCGCCGGAATCGCCAGCCGGTTGCTCTTGACGTCGGCGGCGGCCAGCAGAGTGGTCTTGAGCGGCCGGCGGAATATCCCCAGGGCTTGCGCCAGCTGGGACACCACGTCGAGGGGATTCTTGACATCCGGGCCGGCCTGCAGAATCCGTCCGCTGCGGCGCAGCTTCGACTTGAGCCGGCGCAATTCCCTGGGCTTGGCGTACGTCGACGGCAGCGTGCGCGAGCGGCAGACGTCGCCGTCCATCTTGTCGAAAAGCAGCTGTTGGGAAGACATCCCGACGAACCCCGCCTGCAACGCTTCGTCCAGCATCTGCTCCATCCGGGCCTGCTCGGCCGGCGTGGGCCGAGCGTCGGCGCGGGTGGCGCGGTCCAATCCCATGGTGGCGGCGCGCATGTCGGAATGCCCGATGAACGCGGTCACGTTGGGGCCGAGCGGCAGCTTCTCCAGGCTGGCGATGTAGTCCTCACAACTCGACCAGGTCTTGTGCGCATCGATGGTGTCGACCACGTACCCGCGCGGGATGGCCTCCACCCGGCCGAACAGGTCGCCGGCATCCTGGCCGTCGACGTGAATGGTGGACAGCGAGCACGAGCCCACCAGCACGGTGGTCACGCCGTGGCGCACCGACTCCGACAGCGAGGGGGCGAGGAGTATCTCGACGTCGTAATGCGTGTGGATGTCGAGCAGCCCGGGCAGCACCCACTTGCCGGCGGCGTCGATCACCTGGCCGCAGCCCGCCTCGTCGAGCGGTTCGGCGGAGATCGCGGCGACGTGTCCGTCGCGGATGCCGATATTGCGGATCGCCGACGGCGCGCCGGTGCCGTCGAACCACCGGCCGCCACGAATCACGGTGTCAAAGCTCACGGGTGTTCCTTTCCGCCGAATGCCGTTCCAGCATGTCTCGCAACGCGGGCGAAGTCTTGACATCTGCGGACATTCCTTTGATATTTGCGGACATGTCGGTGGTACGCGGCACCGCGCTGTCCGGATACCCGGAGCTGGTCACCGAGCTCGGCGGTGATCCCGGGATATTGCTGGGGGCGGCCGGGGTGCCGGACGGGTCCGTGGGAGCTCACGACGTATTCGTGCCGTACCGCGCGGTGATCCTGGCCGTTGAATCCGCAGCGAATGCGACCGGCTGCCCGGATTTCGGGCGCCGGCTGGCGCTGCGTCAAGACATCGGCAACTTCGGGCCGCTGGGTGTGGCCGCACGCACCGCGGCCACCGTCGGCGGCGGGTTCTCGATCGTGGAGCGGTTCTTATCCGCCTACAGTCCGGCGATCTCGGCGCGCATCATCCCGGGTGGCCGTGCCGGCGGTTCAGCGAGGCTCGACGCAGGAGAGGGGAAGCTGGGACCGCCGCATGATCCCGCCGAATCGTTTTATGCGTTCGAGGTGCTCATCGAGCGGTCCCCACCGCATCCGCAGACCACCGAGCTGTCCCTGGGGGTGTCGCTGGGGATCATGCGGATGATGTTCGACGCTCCGTATGCGCCGCTGTCGGTGCACCTTCCACACGAGGCGCTCACCCCGGTGCGCGACTATCTGGCCTACTTCGGCTGCCGACCCTACTTCGCCCAACCGGTCGCCGGGTTCACCTTTCGCACCGTCGATCTGGACCGCCCCCTGCACCGGGACGACCAGGCTCACCAGGCCATGGTGCGCTACCTGCGCGGCATTACCGCCGAGTCGCCGGGCATCGCGGCGTCGGTGCGCGCGATCGCCCGTCAGCTGTTACCCACCGGAACCGTGAGCCTGGAGCTGATCGCCAGTCAGCTCGGCCTGCATCCCAAGACGCTGCATCGACGTCTGGCCGCCGAGGAGACCACGTTTGCGGCCCTGGTCGACGGGGTCCGCCGCGACGCCGCCCACCGGTACTTGCGTGACACCGACATCAGCCTGGCGCACCTGACCCGCGAACTCGGCTACGCCGAGCAGAGCGTGCTCAGCCGGTCTTGCCAGCGCTGGTTCGGCTGTAGCGCGACCGGCCACCGCAAGGCGGTCCGGGCGGCGACTGGGTTCGACGGCCCCGGTAGCTGATGGCGGTGACCTGTCCCCGCAAGCGGGAGGTGCCCCCATCGCCCGGCTTCGCCGCGCTTGCAGTCCCCGCTTAGGCTGGCCTGCGATGTCCCCCCTCGCCGCCCTCGACGACTGGCCGGTCGGTCACGCGGCCGCCGCCGTCATCGGCCCGAGTGGGGTGCTGGCCACCCACGGCGACACCACGCGGCCGTTCCGTCTCGCGTCGGTGACCAAGCCCTTGGTGGCGCGTGCGGTGCAGGTCGCGGTGGAGGAGGGGGCCGTCGAACTGGACACGCCAGCCGGCCCCCCGGGCGCCACGGTGCGCCATCTGCTCGCGCACGCCTCCGGGCTGTCGCCGGACTCCGATCGGATCCTGGCCCAGCCCGGCACTAGGCGGGTGTACTCCAACCGCGGCTTCGCGGTGCTGGCCGACGCCCTGCAGCGCGAGTCCGGGATCGAGTTCGGCCGCTACCTGATCGAGGCGGTGTTCGAGCCGTTGGGTATGACGGCCAGCCGACTGGACGGGGGAGCGCCGGCGGCCGGCTTCGGGGGCACATCGACCGTCGCAGACCTCGCTGGCTTCGCCGCCGACCTGTTGGCGCCGGTCACGGTGTCTCCGCAGCTCCACGCCGAGGCCACCCGCGTGCAGTTCCCCGGCCTGGACGGCGTGTTGCCGGGCTACGGGCCGCAGCGGCCGAACGACTGGGGGCTGGGCTTCGAGATCCGGGACGGCAAGACACCGCATTGGACCGGTGCCACCAACTCGGCGCGGACCTTCGGTCATTTCGGCCAGTCAGGCACTCTGATCTGGGCTGATCCGGCGATCGAGCGGGCGCTGGTGGTGCTCACCGACCGCGACTTCGGTGACTGGGTCACCGACCGCTGGCCGGAGCTGTCTGATGCCGTGGTAGCCGCGTACAGCGGGGACTAGCCAACAGGCGTCACACAAGGCACAATAGACACATACAACACTGAATACACTCCAGTTTCTGCAGCAACACTGCTCAAATTCGGTACCGCCAGGTCGTTGGGGAAGACGTCCCTCGTGGATCCGAAGGAGCAACTGATGCGCGCGACGAATCAATTCGCCGACGTGACCAGCGGCGTGGTGTACATCCACGCCTCGCCCGCGGCGGTGTGCCCGCATGTGGAGTGGGCACTGACCTCGGCTTTGGGTGCCCGCAACGGCCAGGCGAAGCTCAACTGGACGCCGCAACCGGCCATGCCGGGTCAGCTGCGAGCCGTGGTCAACTGGGTCGGTCCGGTGGGCACCGGCGCGCAGCTGGCCAGCGCCCTGCGCTCCTGGTCGGTGTTGCGTTTCGAGGTCACCGAAGACCCCAGCTCCGGGGTCGACGGCCAACGGTTCAGCCACACCCCCCAGCTCGGTCTGTGGAGCGGGACGATGAGCGCCAACGGCGACGTGATGGTCGGGGAGAACCGCCTGCGCACGCTCATGGCCGCCGGCGCCGACGCGCTGGCCGCGGACCTGGAAACGGTGCTTGGCTCGGCATGGGATGAGGCGCTGGAGGCCTACCGCTATGGCGGCGACGGCGCGGAGGTGTCCTGGCTCAGCCGCGGCGTGGGGTAGGCCACGCGAGCGGCGCAACTCGCCGATAGCTACTTAGGGTAGGCTTACTCGCGCGGTGGTCCTGTTGCCGCGCGTTGTTCCTATTGTCCCGCGTTTGTTCCTGTCGTCTCGCGCTGTTCTCAGCGCCGTGCGCTGTGCTCACTGTCGCGCGCTTTGCCGCGCGCTTTTGTCGTGCGCGCAGTTCTCAGTGTCAAGGAGAAATCATGCAGGCCCTGACACGGCCGGCTGCGATCGCCAATGTGATGTTGGTGGCTGCTGGTCTGATCACCGCCAGCCCGGCCACACCCGAGATCCCGACTTCACGAGTCGCCGTGCAGTTGACTGCTGACGGAGATCTGGCCAACGTTCCGCTGAACCTGCTCTACGCCATCATCAACGTCCCGGCCAACGCGCTGAAGGCCATCGACGCGTTCGCCTATTCGCAGTTCTTCAGCGGACCGTGGTTGGTCCCGAGCGAGACGAACATCTGGGGTATCGATCTCGGCGACCCGCAGCGAATCCAGGCATTGGTCGACATGCTGGTCCCCATTCCGGCGCTCTCGAAGCCGCTCGGTGAGCAGTTGATCGGGTTTCTGCAGGCCGAAATGCCGACCCACACCGCGTGCGACACCATGTTCTGCAGTCTTGACGGCTGGATGGCGCTGCTCCAAGGCTATGGCCGAGTGCCGATCTCGGAGCTGCGCAGCGGCTACACCTTCCCGACGGAGGGGCCCACAATCACCGACCCGCACGGCGCGGTCGACGGCGCGTTGGGTTTCCCCGGTACGGCCATCGGCTCTGACGGCTCGGACGTCTACCCGTGGGCCGGCACGACGTTCACCTTGGATCTAGGCAAACCGTGGGCGGATTTTTGGACCAGTCTGACTGCCGACCCATCGGACCACCCGCTGGTGTCGATGCCCAACGTCTTCCAGGTGCTGATCGACCTCGCGACGTCGTGGTACGTGATGCTGAATCCGTTCCTGCCCGGCGGCACCTACATCCCGGCTTTCCCATGGCTCGACACGGACGCACCGGCGGCGGCCGACTTCAGTGCCTTGGTTGACGGGGTGGCCGGCGAACTCGGCGAGCTGTGGAGCTCGCTGATCTCTTGAGATCGATCAGGGCGCACGAAGGATCTGCAGCGCGCCCGGCACGGCCGACACCGTCACCGGCAGCGGAGCCACGTAGTCGCCGTCGGCGTAGGCGTTGATTCCGGGGCACTCCACGCGGATCGACTTCGCCCGCCGGGTGCTCACCTCGTCGAGTAGCACGTGGGTGCCCTTGAACACGGTGGGGAACAGTCGGATCAGCTTGGTCCGCGAGCTCGAGTGCACCATGGTGACGTCCAGCAGCCCGTCGGCGTGATCGGCGCCTGGGCAGATCAGCATGCCGCCGCCGTAGCTGCGGGTGTTACCGAATGCCGCCAGCGTCAGCTCGATGTCCAGCGGCTCGTCGTCGTCGAACGTCAGCCGGAACGGCAGCAGCCGCAGTTTGGACATCTCCGCCACCATGGCGACGTTGTAGCGCATCCGGCCGTGCGGCCAGCGCATCCGGTTGACGCGGTCGCTCACCAGCGAGTCGAAACCGGCCGCCATCACGGTGCCGAACCAGGACACCGCGCCGCCGTCCTCGGTGATGCGGCCCAGATCGATCGTCTCGGTCTGGCCTTCGGCGACGACGTCGGCGGCCGCCTCGGGATCTCCGGTGGGCAGACCGTATTCACGGGCGTGGTCGTTGCCGGTGCCGGCCGGGATGATTCCCAGTGGCACGTCACCGAGCGCCAGAGACTGCAGCGCCAGCGAGATGACGCCGTCGCCGCCGGCCACCACCACGGCGTCCGTTCCGGCCGCCAGCGCTTCATCGAGCAACTGCCGCGCGTGGTGGGCATCGGAGCCGACGATGTGGTTGACGTTGACGCCGCGCTGCTGGAATCGTGCCAGTGCTCGCTCGGCCGCGTGCCTGGCATTGCCGTGTCCGGCCGCCGGGTTGGTCAGCAGGGTGATCCGATTGATCTGGCGCGACGTCATGGAATCAGTTTGCCGGGGTTGAGGATTCCGGCCGGATCCAGCGTGGCCTTGACCGCCCGCAGCACCTGCACACCCAGCTCGCCCACCTCCTGGCTCATCCACGGCCGGTGATCGGCGCCGACGGCGTGGTGGTGGGTAATGGTTCCGCCGGCCCGCATGATCGCATCGCCCGCAGCGACTTTCGCGGCTTGCCACTGTTCGATGGGGTTGCCGCGCTGACCGGCGACCACGGTGAAGTAGAGCGACGCACCGGTCGGGTAGACATGCGAGATGTGGCACAACACCAGCGCGGGGGTCCCGCTGTCACCCAGCGCGGTGGTCAGCGCCTCGGTGACCGCCGTCTTGAGCGCGGGCACTCGCGCCCAGTCGGTGGCGGTCTCCAGCGTTTCGCACAGCGCCCCGGCCGCCAACAGTGAATCGCGCAGGTAGGGCGCGGAGAATCGGCCGTGCTCCCAGGCGCGCGCCGGTTCCTCGCCCAGTGAAGTGCCCCCGTTCGCGGCCAGCACCGCTCGGGTCTCGGCATGCCGGCTTTCGGTGTGCTCGGCGGTTCCCTCGAAAAGCGTGATAGCCAGGCAGCCGCCGGTGATCTGTTGCTCGCCGATCTGCTCGGTGGTGGCCAGGTTGACGCCCGTCTCGGCTTCGTCGGACAGCCGGATGACGGTCGGTCCGGAGCCGGTCTGAGTGACCGCGCGCAGTGCCGCGGCGCCGGTGGCGAAGTCGGGGAACGACCAGGCCTCATAGCGGGTGGTTGCCGGCACCGGGTGCACGCGCACCCGCACCCGGGTGATGACGCCGAACGCGCCTTCGGACCCCAGCAACAGTTGGCGCAGGTCCGGCCCGGCGGCCGAGGCCGGGGCGCGGCCCAGGTCCAGCACGCCGGCCGGGGTGATCATCCGCAGGCCGCGGACCATGTCGTCGAAGCGACCGTAGCCGGCAGAGTCTTGCCCCGAGGAGCGGGTGGCGGCGAACCCGCCGAGGGTGGCGAATTGGAAGCTCTGCGGAAAGTGGCCCAACGAGTAGCCGTGCTCACCGAGCAGTCGTTCGGCGTCGGGCCCGGTGACCCCGGCCCCGAACTCGGCCTCGCCGGAGACCTTGTCGAGGTTCAGCAGTGCATCGAACCGGCGCAGATCTAGGCACACCACTGTCGCGAATTCGCCGCGGATCGGGTCGAGCCCACCGACGACGCTGGTACCTCCGCCGAACGGAACCACCGCGATGGCGTGCTGGCTGCAGTAGCTCAAGACCGACGCGACTTCGTCGTCACTGCCCGGCAGCAACACCGCGTCGGGCGCGTCCTGGGTGCCGGAATCATTGCGCCGCAGCAGGTCCAGGGTGGACTTGCCCCCGGCGTGCAGTAGCCGTGCGGTGTGATCGGTGCGGCAGAAACCGTCGCCCACGATCGCCGCCAGCGCGGCGCGGTCGGTTTCGGCCAGTGCCGACGGGGTGAGCGACACCTGGCTGGGATCGCGCTCCGGGGTTCTCGTGCCGTCCACCCCGAGGGCTGCCTTGAGCAGCTGACGGATGCCGTCGCTCAAAGGCTTGGCCGCTGCCGGATCGCCCCAGGCGTTCCACTTCATCGGCGGGGTCAGGGCGTCCTGGGCATCGGCCGGCGTCATGCGTTACAGTATTACATATGCTGTCAACTAGTAATGACGAGCAGCTGGAGGTCGGGGAGCGCATCCTCGATGCCGCCGCGAGCTGCCTGCTCGCATTGGGCATGGAGCGGGTGACGTTGGCGGCCATCGCACGTCGCGCCGGGGTGAGTCGTCCGACGGTGTACCGGCGGTGGCCGGACAGCCGCTCGGTGATCGCCGCACTGCTGACCGCACGGATCACCGCGGCGTGGACCGAACTGGAGCAACCGGGAAGCGGACGCGAGGCGCTAGTGAGGCGGATCGTCGCGGTTGCGGCGCGGCTGCGCCACGACGAGGTGGTGATGCAGGTGCTGCATCACGCACCCGACCTGGCGATGGTCTACATCGCCCAGCGGATGGGGTCCAGCCAACGGCGGCTGATCGACCTGGTGGCCGGCGAACTCGGTGGAGCCCAGGCCGCCGGCAGCGTGCGGGCCGGTGATCCACGCGAACTCGCCGCGATGTGTCTGCTGATCACCCAATCGGCTATCCAGTCCGCGCAAGTCGTCGCGCCGATCCTCGATGAGGACGCGCTCTCCACCGAACTGGCCTACACCCTGAACAGGTACCTCTCGTGATGCCCGACACTGCCGCACTCAATGCCGCCCGGCGCACCGCCGAACTCACCGCACTGGCCGACGGCGCACCCATCGATGTCGTCGTGATCGGTGGGGGCATCACCGGCGCCGGCATCGCCCTGGACGCGGCCACCCGCGGGCTGCGGGTGGTGTGTGTGGACAAACAGGACGTGGCGTTCGGCACCAGCCGGTGGAGCTCCAAACTGGTCCACGGCGGGCTGCGCTACCTGGCGACCGGCAATGTGGGCATCGCGCGGCGCAGCGCCATCGAACGCGGAATCCTGATGACCCGCAACGCCCCTCACCTGGTGCGGGCGATGCCGCAACTCGTGCCGCTGCTGGGGTCGATGCCGCGGCGGGATCGGGCCTTGGTGCGCACCGGGTTTCTCGCCGGCGACGCGCTGCGCAGGCTGGCCGGCACACCGGCGACGGTCTTGCCCCGCTCGCGACGCGTCTCACCCGAGCACGCCGTGGAGCTGTCGCCGACCGTGCGCCGCGACGGCCTCGACGGTGGCCTGTTGGCCTATGACGGGCAATTGATCGACGACGCACGTCTGGTCACCGCGGTCGTCCGGACCGCGGCCCAGCACGGCGCGACGATCCTGACCTATGTGGCCGCATCGCACGCCACCGGCGACACGGTACGGCTGACCGACCAGATCTCGGGAGAGTCGTTCGACGTCTCCGCGCGGGCGGTGATCAATGCGACCGGGGTGTGGGCCGGCGACATCGACTCGGCGCTGCGGTTGCGGCCGAGTCGCGGAACGCACCTGGTGTTCGACGCGGCGGCCTTCGGCAATCCGACTGCCGCGCTGACCGTTCCGATCCCCGGTGAGCTCAACCGGTTCGTGTTCGCCATGCCCGAACAGCTCGGTCGGGTATATCTGGGCCTCACCGACGAAGAGGCGCCCGGTCCGATTCCCGATGTGCCGCAACCGACGTCGGCGGAGATCAGCTTCCTGTTGGACACCGTCAACACCGCGCTGGGCACCGCGTTGAGCACGGCCGACGTTCGTGGCGCCTATGCCGGGCTGCGGCCGCTGATCGATACCGGAGAAGGCCGCACCGCAGACGTCTCACGCAACCACGCCGTCGTCGAATCGGCGACCGGGGTGTTCAGTGTGATTGGGGGCAAGCTGACCGAATACCGGCACATGGCCGAAGACGTGCTGGACCGGGCCGTGCGCCTGCGAACGCTGGAGGCCACGCCGTGTCGCACGCGAGACCTGCCGCTGATCGGTGCACCGGACAATCCGGGAGCGCACCTTGCGCTGACGGCTGACCTGCCCGAGTCGCTGGTGCTGCGCTACGGCGGTGAGGCGGCCAACGTGTTGGCCGCCGCGACCTGCGAGCGGCCCGCAGAAGCGGTGGCCGAGGGCATCGACGTGATCCGTGCCGAGTTCGAGTACGCGGTCAGCCACGAAGGCGCGCTGACGGTCGAGGACATCGTGGATCGCCGGACTCGGATCGGGCTGGTGGCCGAAGACCGCGAACGGGTCGTGGAGGTGGCACAAGAGTTTCTCGCGGCTGCCGATTGAATCGACTTACAACGGAACTGATTCGTATCGACTAGGCTGGCGCGTTATGGGAGCCCAGGAACCCGCGCCCGCATTGCGACCGGGGCGAAGCCCGGGACGCCTCGACCGGTCTCGCGACCCCGCGATCCTCGATGCGGCGCTGCAGGGTGTGGCTGAGGTGGGCTATGACCGGTTGAGCATGGACGACATCGCGGCCCGCGCCGGAGTGGGCAAAGCCGCAATCTATCGGCGCTGGCCGTCCAAGGCGGTGGTGGTGGCCGATGCGATCGCTCATTGGCGCCGCCGACAGGGACCGGTCGAGCCGCCCAACACCGGTAGCCTGCGCGGTGACATCGACGCGCTGGTCGCCGCGGCGCCCGAGTTTGACGAATCGGGCATGGAAACAATGAAAGTCGTCGTCGGAGTCGCGACCGCGGCAATGCATAATCCGGTCCTGGCGGCGGCCCTCGACGATCTGGTACTCGACCCGCCGCGCCATGTGGTCCGGGTGCTGCTCGACCAGGCGCGGGCGCGGGGTGAGATCCAGGCCGGTCGCGACCTCAGTCTGATCCCCGATGTGGCGTTGGGTCTCAATGTGCTGCGCGTGATGACCGGTCGGCCGGTTGACCGCGTCTTTGTCCGGCGCGTACTGGAGGACGTCATCCTTCCGCTCACCGGTGATCCATCCCCGTAGTCGGTTGCACCGATCGTCGACGCATGCCACATTGGATTAGTCGGAACTAGTCAGTTCCGTATGTGGCGGAGGTGGCGATGACGGACGATCGAGTCCCGGTACTGATCGTGGGCGCAGGTGCGGGCGGTCTGAGCGCTTCAGCACTGTTGGCCAAACACGGCGTGCGTTCGCTGGTGATCGAGAAGCGCAGCGAGGTCTTCCTCTACCCGAAAGCGCGCAACTTGAGCTTCCGCAGCCTGGAGATCCTGCGCGGCCTCGGTCTGGCGGATCAGGTGCACGCGGTGGCCGAGGGTGTGTCGGACATGCTCACCAAGGTCTCGCTGCGCAGCACCCAGGCGCAGCAGGCCTTCGACCTGGACGCGATCTTCGCACCGTTCGCCGGCCTGAGCCCCGAGCCGGCCGCGCAATACTGCCCGCAAAGTGCACTGGAACCGATGCTGGCCGAGCACATCCGCGGGCGCGGCAGCGAGGTTCGCTACGGAACCGAGCTGTGCTCCTTCGAGCAGGACGACACCGGCGTAGCCGTCGTCGTGCGTGACCGCAGTACCGGCGGCGCAGAACTGGTGCGGGCCGACTACCTGATCGCCGCCGACGGTGTGCGCAGCCCGGCTCGCGATGCACTGGGCATCCCGACCTCCGGGCACGGGGCGTTGCCGATCTACGTCGTCTTCATCTACTTCCGCGGCCCCTGGCGGCAATTCGTGCCGCAGCTCAGCGACGGTGACGCCATCCAGGTGGCCAACGACGACGTGGACGGCATCTTTCTGCCGGTACGTGACGACTTCGGCATGTTCCTCACCACCTATCTTCCGGGTCGAGGCGAGACCGCTGCCCAGTTCACCACCGATCACTGCCGTCGGCTGCTCACCCGGGCGATTGGTGCGGACATCGACATCGAGATCGTCGAAGTGACGCCGTGGCAGCCCTACGAGCGTGTCGCCGACCAGTTCCGCTGCGGCAGGGTGTTTCTCGTCGGAGATTCGGCGCACGCCATGCCGCCGTTCAAGGCCGGCGGCGCGAACTGCGCCATTGCGAGTGCGCACAACCTGGCCTGGAAGCTGGCGGCCGTACTGGCGGGGACGGCCGATCCGTCGTTGCTGGACACTTACCATGCCGAACGGCACCCGGTGGGGCGCTTCAGCGCCCGCCAATCGCTGACCGGGCCGGTGCTGCCCCTGCTACGACTCGACGACAGCGGCCCCGGCCTCCCATCGAGCGAGGAGGCGCCGATGTTCGCCCTGCTGATCGGCTACCGGTATCGGTCAGCCGCGGTGCTGTCGGACGAGCCTGCACCATCCGACCCGAGCGCCGTCTCGCTGGTGTCCGAGCTGCGCGGACAACCCGGCACGCGGGTTCCGCATGTATGGCTGACGCATGGCGGACAACGGATTTCGACTCTTGATCTGCTCGGGCCGGGCTTCACCGTGCTGACCGGGAACGACGGTGGACGGTGGCGGGCCGCCGCGGCGCAGGCCTCGGAGGCGCTGGGTATCCCAGTCACTGTGCGCCGCATCGCCGATGAACAGTGGGCACGGATCACCGGGCTGGAACCCGACGGCGCAGTGCTGATCCGCCCGGATGACTTCGTGGGATGGCGTGCCGACACACTGCCGGCCGACCCCGACGCGGAGCTGGCGCGGGCGCTGTCGGCGATCCTCGCCCGCGGCTGAACTCCTACAGGTACCTGCGGACTCGGCTGCAGTATTCGGCGTACTCCCGACCGTAGTGGTCACGCATGAAGGCTTCCTCACGCAGCACCTGGCGGTTGAACAGCCACACCCCGGCGAGCAGGTAGGCCAACGGAATCCAGGTTGGAAACACCAGGAACTGGCCGAGCAGCACCAACCCGAACCCGACATAGATGGGGTTGCGGCTGATCGCGAACACGCCCGACGTCACCAGCTTGTCCGGGTTGTCGGTGTCGATTCCCACCCGAAAGCTGCTGCCGAAGGCGGCCAGGCTCAACGCGACCATCAGCAGGCCGCAGAAACACAATGCGGCCCCGGCCCAGGCGATGGCAGTGGAGCTGAAGAACCGCTCGCAGCCCACCAACGGCCACCCGAAGGCACTGGCGAACACCACGTAGAAGTAGACCAGCGCGAAGGGCGGGATCAGGAAGTCCTTGTTGTCCGTGCTGCCGACGTGCATGGCGTCGGTTCCCTTGCGTCGCAGCATGATCAGGCGAATGACGACCAAGATGGGGCAGAGCGCGAGTGCCAGGGCGGCCAGATATCCAGGCATCGGAGATCCTTCCGGTTCCGTGCGGCTACAGCTAGTAATTCATCGCATGATGAATTGTGGTGTATCGGCGCGCAGGTTGTCAAGGGTGTTGACGCAGAATGAGATCGCGCACCGCCGAACTGGTATGGGGTTGCCACAGCGCCTGCAGGGGCACCAGCGGCGGCTCGTCGAGATCGACCACTGTGACGGCGCCATCCAGGGCCGGGCCGGGCGGTGCGGTGACGAACGCGGCGGCACTCTCGGTCAAGGCCGCCACCTCGGGCGGGCAGCCCTGCACCCGGCTGACCCGGTACTGCGGTTCGAATCCCGCACGCCGGCAGGCGTTGACCAGGAAGTCGCTGTAGTAGGAAGCACCGGGAGGCGCCCACAGCGCGATCAGTTCGTCGGCCAGATCGGTGATGCGGATGCGGGAGCGCGAGGCCAGCGGGTGATTGGCGGGCACGGCAACCCGCAGCGGGTCATAGCCGATCACCGCGCCGGCGAGCAGCTCTTGGGGCACGACGGCGCGGCGCAGCCCCAATTGCACGGCGCCGTCGCGCACTCCGGCGGTGAGCCGGTCGGGGAACAGCTGCACGACCGTGAACGACGTGTCGGGCGAAGCGGCGATTGCCGGCTCGATCAGGGCGTAGACGTCGTGATTGCTGATCGCAGGGGAGTGCCCGACGACGAATTCATCCGGTAGGGCGCTGGCCGCGGCGCGCGTGTTTGCAGTGAGGGTCCTGGCCGCCGCCAACAGTGCCCGGCCCTCGTCCATCAGGGTCTGGCCGGCCTGGGTCAACGTGATGCGGCGCCCGGCGCGCACCAGCAGCGTCACGCCGATCTCCTTCTCCAGCTGTTGCACCGAATGCGACAGGGCCTGTTGTGACAGGTGTAGCTGCTTGGCGGCACTGGTGAAGCCGGCGGATTCGGCGACGGCGATGAAGTGCGTCAATCGGCGCAGGTCCGGGACCGGGAGCATCGGCCCATGCTAACCACAAATAACGCTTGTTGATTATGCGTATAACACTGTTTCTCATTTGTGTAGAGCCCGGCTAGTTTCGTGCTCAGACACAGAAGGGAAGATCTATGAGCGATTTGACCGGGAAATCGGCGGTGGTGGCCGCGGGCGCCAAGAACCTGGGCGGGCTGATCAGCGCCACGTTGGCCGCGCACGGCGTCAACGTCGCGGTGCACTACAACAGCGACAGCTCCGAGCCCGACGCCGACAAGACCGTGGCGGCGGTGCAGGACGCCGGCGCCAAGGCGATCAAGGTGCAGGGCGACCTGACCGTTCCGGCCAATGTCACCGCCCTGTTCGACGCCGCGGTGAATGCTTTCGGCGGCGTGGATTTCGCGGTCAACACCGTCGGCAAGGTGCTGCGGAAGCCCATGTTGGAAACCACTGAGGCCGAGTACGACTCGATGTTCGACATCAACGCCAAGTCCGCCTATTTCTTTCTGCAGCAGGCCGGCAGGCGCCTCAACGACAACGGCTCGGTGGTGACGATCGTGACCGCGCTGCTCGGAGCGTTCACCGACGGCTACTCCACCTACGCGGGCTCCAAGAGCCCGGTGGAGCACTTCACCCGGGCGGCGGCCAAAGAGTTCGGGGCCCGGGGGATCAACGTCAACAGCGTCGCGCCCGGGCCGATGGACACCCCGTTCTTCTACCCGCAGGAGACCCCCGAGCGGGTCGAGTTCCACAAGTCGCAGGGGATGGGCAACCGATTGACACAGATCGAGGACATCGCGCCGCTGGTGCTTTTCCTGCTCGACGGCGGCCACTGGGTCACCGGGCAGACCATCTTCGCCAACGGCGGCTACACCACGCGGTGAGTCCGGTCAGTCGCGGGCGAGTGCTGCCGCCGCTTCCCGTTGCAGATCGACGAAGGTCTCATTGCTGACGTCGATGACGACGGCCTGGATGCTGCCGCCGGTGAAGGTCCCCGGGTTCTGGTATTGGTCGGAGACGCTGTCCCCGCTGTCATACCCGACACACAGGCCGTCGCCGGCGAGGGTGAACTTGCCCAGTTGGGTGCGCATCGGACCCGTATCGACGGGCTTTCCGTCGACATAAAGCGTTGTGGTGCCGAGGGATTCACCGTACTGGCCCGATTCCTTGCGGACGAATTCCATGCCGAGCGTGTGCTTGCCGGGCGTCAGTTGCCGCGAGGCGAACTCCTGCTCGGGCCTGATGCCGAGGAAGTTGTACACGTAGTGCAGCTTGGCGTCCTTGATGAACAGCACATGCCCGCCGAACCGCGACCCGTGGGCAAAGAGCACTCCTTGGGCATCGCGTGCGAGATCGACGTTCGCGACGATCTTGAACGACCGTCCACGGATGTTGGCTGCCACTCCTTCCGGGACGGGAGCCGTATCCGGGTAGTAGGTGTAGCGATCACGCGGTGGTTCGAACTGCGGCCGTTTGATGGTGAGCAGTTCAGTGGCCGTGCGGTCGTCCAGCGGTAGGACGTAGTTGTCCTTGGCCTCCCGGTGCCACACATCGATGAGTGCCTTGAGTTTGTCGGGATGCTTGTCGGCGAGGTTGGTGGATTCGGAGCGATCTTCGTCGACGTGGTAGAGCTCCCAGCGGTCGGAATCGAAATGGCCCTTTCCGCTGATCGGTGCGTGCAGCGCCGATGCCTTCCAGCCGTCCTCCCAGATGCCGCGGGTGCCCAGCATGGCGTAGTACTGCCGCTTCTTGGCGGTGGGCGCATCGGGGGAGTCGAAGCTGTAACGCATCGATACGCCGTTGAGCGGGTACTGCTTCACCCCGCGGTACTCCTCGGGCATCGGAAGCCCGACCGCATCGAGGATGGTCGGCACGATGTCGGTGGCGTGGTGGTACTGGTGGCGCACTTGGCCTTTGGCTTTGATACCCGCGGGCCAGTGGATCACCATCGGGTCGCAGGTACCCCCGGAGAACTGCGAGTAGCGCTTGAACATCTGGAACGGTGTGGAGAACGCAGCCGCCCAGCCGGTCGGATAGTGGTTGTAGGTGTCGGGCGTCCCCAGGGTGTCGAGGTAGCGCATGTTCTCGGCAAGGTCATCGGGATAGCCGTTGAAGAACTTGTTCTCGTTGACCGAGCCGTTCGGCGAACCCTCGCCAGAGGCGCCGTTGTCGGCGCAATAGAAGATGAGGGTGTTGTCCAGCTGGCCGGTCTGCTCGAGGTATTCGACGATCCGGCCCACTTGAGCGTCGGTGTATTCGGAGAACCCGGCGAAGACCTCGGCCATCCGGGAGAACAGGCGCTTCTCGTCGGCGTTGAGCGAATTCCACGGCCGCACCGCGTCAGCCGGCAATGCGACGTCGTCGGGAAGGGGATTCAGCGGCGTCAGCTGGGTGCCCTTGGGCATGATGCCCTTGTCGACCATGCGGGCTAACACCCACTCGCGGTACGCCTCGTAGCCGTCATCGAACCTGCCGCGGTATTTCTCGGCGTACTCGGTCGGGCTGTGGTGTGGGGCGTGATTGGCTCCCGGGCAGAACCACATGTACCAGGGTTTGGACGGATTGCTGGACCGTTGATCGCGCAGCATGCGAAGCGCGTTGTCGGCGAGGTCTTTCGACAGGTGGTAGCCGTCTTCGGGGCGGTAGGGCTGCTCGATGAATCGGTTGTCCTCCACCAGATCCGGGTACCACTGGTTGGTTTCTCCGCCGAGAAAGCCGTAGAACCGATCGAAGCCCTTCTGCAGCGGCCACTCCGATTTGCTTCCCCCGCTGGACACGTCCTCTTCTGGCACATTGTGGTTCTTGCCCACCCAGAACGTGCTGTACCCGTTGTCCTGGAGTACCTGCCCGATCGTCGCGCATTGTGCGGGCAGCCGGGCCGCCGCGCCGGGGAAGCCGTCGGAGCCCTCGGTGATCGAGGCGAAGCGGTTCACGTGGTGGTTGCGACCGGTCAGGACGCAGGACCGGGTCGGCGAACACAGCGCCGTGGTGTGCCACTGCGAATATGTCAGCCCGTTATCGGCAAGGCGCTGCATGACGGGCATGTCGATGGCCCCGCCGTAGGGCGACCACGCCGCCATCCCGGTGTCGTCGTAGAGCACCACCAGCACATTGGGTGCGTCCTGGGGAGCATGCTTGAGTTCGAAAGGCCCCCAGTCGGGCTCCGAATCCCGCACGTCGAGTTCGATCTTCCCGTTGAACCCGTCGTTGATCCCGGTCCCATAGTCCGGGGCGCCGGCAGCCACACCGCCGCTGTCTTTGCCTTCACAACCGGCCAGCGCCGAGACGCCGGCGCCGCCCACCCCTAAAGCCGCTAGGCCACCCAATACCTGGCGCCGGCGTAGCTTTCCGCGGGGCTGGACAGTTCCCTCCGGTGCGGCTTCCGGCGTTTCATCGGCGGACGGCATAGATGTAGTTGTAACCGACAACCAGGCCCAACATGTCGGTTCGGGCGTAAACGGCTACTGGTGAGCGTGCGCAGTTGTACGCCGAAGACGGCGTGTCGCGGTGCAAACACGCACGCTCGCGGGGGAGGCTGCGGGGATTTACGCCTTACAGCGGGATGTTCTTGTGGCGGCCGCGACGGGCGGGTGCCTCAGCCAGGGCCTGCGTGATCTTGCCGCGGGTGTGCGAGGGGTCGATCTTCTCGTCGACCACGCCGATGTCGATGGCGCTGTCCACCCCACCGGCGATCCGCTCGTGTTCGGCGGCCAGCTCCTCGTGCAGCGCTTCACGCTCGTGTTCGGGCGCGGCGGCCAGCCTCTTCTTGTGCAGGATGCCGACCGCGGCCTTGGCTCCCATCACCGCGACCTCGGCGTCCGGCCAGGCGAACACCTTGGTGGCGCCCAACGACCGGGAGTTCATCGCGATGTAGGCCCCGCCATAGGTCTTGCGGGTCACCAGAGTGACGCGGGGGACGGTGGCTTCGCCGAACGCGTGCAGCAGCTTGGCGCCGCGGCGCACCACGCCGCCCCACTCCTGACCGACGCCGGGCAGGTAACCCGGCACGTCGACGATCACGATCAGCGGAATCCCGAACGCGTCGCACAGCCGCACGAAACGTGCCGCCTTCTCGGCGCTTTCGGAGTTCAGGCAGCCGCCCAGCCGTAGCGGGTTGTTGGCCAGCACGCCGACGGTGCGACCCGACAACCGGCCCAGCCCGACGACCATCGACGGCGCCCACTTGGCCTGGAACTCGTCGAACGGCGCGTCGGCATCGAGCAGCCCGTGCACCAGCGGGTGCACGTCGTAGGCGCGCCGCGCCGACTCCGGCAGCAGGGCGTGCAGGTCGATCTCGCCGGCCTCAGCCTTGTTGCGGTCGAAGTGACCCTGCTGGCAGAACAACCCGACCAGGCGGCGGCCGCGCTCATAGGCGTCGAGCTCGTCGTCGGCGACGATGTGGCACACGCCGGACTTCTTGTGGTGGGTGTCGGGGCCGCCGAGCGCGGCCATGTCGACATCCTCACCGGTGACGCTGCGCACCACGTCGGGCCCGGTGACGAAGACCCGGCCCTCCGGTGCCATCACGATGACGTCGGTCAACGCCGGGCCGTAGGCGGCGCCGCCGGCCGCGAAACCGACCACCACCGAGACCTGCGGGACGAATCCGGATGCCCGGATCATGGCCTCGAAGACCCGTCCCACCGCGTGCAGGGCGCGGACGCCCTCGGCCAACCGGGCGCCGCCCGAGTGCCACAGGCCCACGATCGGGCTCTGCTCGGCGATCGCGGTGTCGTAGGCGTTGACGATGTGGTCGCAGCCCTCGATGCCCATCGCGCCGCCCATGACCGTGCCGTCGGTGCAGAACGCGATGGTGCGCACTCCGTTGACGGTGCCGCCCGCGGCCAGCACCCCGGAGCGGTCACGCTCGTGCAGCAACTCGACGGTGCCGTCGTCGAAGAACGTTGACAGACGCAGCAGGGGATCGCGCGGGTCGAGCGATTCGCCCACCGTCTCGGGAGCCATTGTCGTCATCGCGCCTCTCCTTGGTCTGATTCTTTGTCGCGGGTCCCGCTGCGGCGGTTTTCTAATACCGACCGAAGACGATTGCGACGTTGTGTCCGCCGAACCCGAATGAGTTGTTGATCGCGTATTCGTAGTTGCCCGGGCGCGGTTCGCCTGCCACCACATCCAGGTCGATCTCGGGATCGAGGTTCTCCATGTTCCGCGTCGGCGGGACGATCTGCTCACGCAGAGCCATCACCGTCAGGATGGACTCGACCGCGCCGACCGCACCGACCGAGTGGCCGAGTGCCGCCTTGGGCGCGTACACCGCGGCGTTGCCGCCGTGCGGACCCAACGCGAGGTTGATGGCGTGGCCTTCTGCCACGTCACCCACCGTGGTTCCGGTGGCGTGCGCGTTGACGTGGCTGATGTCGCCGGGTGTTAGCCCGGCCGCCTGGATTGCCCGTGTCATCGCCCGACCCGCGCTTTGGCCGTCGGGGTCCGGCGCGACGATGTGGTAGCCGTCCGAGGTGATCGAGGCACCCATGATCCGGGCCAGGATGTTGGCCCCGCGCGCCTTGGCGTGCTCCTCGGTCTCGATCACCATCAGTGCGGCGCCCTCGCCGAACACAAACCCGTTGCGGTCGCGGTCGAACGGACGGCAGGCGCCCTCCGGGTCGTCATTGCTGGTCGACAGCACGATGCGCATCTGGGCGAACCCCGCGATCGGCACTGCTTCGATCCGGGTCTCCACCCCACCACAGATCGCCATGTCGGCCTCGCCGAGCACGATCTGCTGCCAGGCATGCGCGATGCCCTCGGAGCCGGATGCACAGGCCGAGATCGGGGTGATCACCCCGGCCTTTGCCTGACGGTCCAATCCGACCGCAGCGGCTGCTCCATTGGGCATGTACTTCTGCACGACCAGGGGCGAGACCGCCCTCAGGCCGCGTTCGCGCATGCCGTCATACGCCCAGACCAGCTCCTCGCTGGAGCCCATCCCAGTGCCGATCGACACCATGAGGCGCCTGGTGTCGACTTCGGGTGAGCCGGCGTGCGCCCAGGCACGCCGGCTCAGCACCAAAGCCATCTTCTGCAAGTAGGAAAGCCGACGCAGCTCTGTCCGATTCAACCCCTCGTCGAACGACTCCGGGGTCTCGACGAGGTGCCCGCCGATACGAACCGGCAGGTCATACTCCTCGACGAATGAATCGGTGAGCCTGCGAATGCCGCTCTGGCCGTCCAGTAGCTTCTTCCAGGTGTTCTCCCCGTCCGCGGCCAAAGCCGTCGTCATGGCGTAGCCGGTGACGACGACGTTGGGGAGACCCTTTCCCGTTGCCAGCGTTGACATGGCTGTTGCGAACTTCCCTCTCTCGCGATCCGGTGTCAGTACCGCCCAAAGGCGAGCGCGACGTTGTGCCCACCGAACCCGAATGAATTGTTGATCGCGTACTTGTAGTCACCGTAACGCGGCTCGCCCGCGACGATGTCCAGATCGATCTCGGGGTCGGGTGTCTCGTAGTTCAGCGTGGGCGGGATGACCCCGTCACGCAGCGAGAGCACCGTCAGCACCGACTCCAGCGCACCGACCGCCCCGATGGAGTGGCCCAGCGCCGACTTGGGTGCGTACACCGCGGCGTGCTGGCAACCGGCTTCCCGGATCGCGTTCGCCTCGGCGGTGTCACCGATCGGAGTGGCGGTTCCGTGCGCGTTGATGTGGTCGACGTCCTTGGCGGAGATGCCCGCCAACTCCAGCGACCGCTTCATTGCGAAACCCGCCCGCTTGCCGTCGGGACCGGGAGCCACCATGTGAAAGGCGTCGGAGGTGATTCCGGCACCCATCAACCGGGCCAGCGGCTTGGCGCCGCGAGCCTTGGCGTGCTCTTCGGTCTCGATGATCATCAGCGCACCGGCCTCACCGAACACGAAGCCGTCCCGGTCCTTGTCGAACGGCCGCGACGCGCCCTCGGGGTCGTCGTTGCGGGTCGACATCGCACGCATCATCGAGAACGTCGCGATCGGCAGCGCTTCGATGCCGCCTTCGACACCACCGCAGACCGCGAAGTCCGCGTCGCCCATGACGATCTGACGCCACGCGTGTGCGATCGCCTCCGAACCCGACGAACAGGCCGACACCGGGGTGATGACTCCGGCACGAGCACCGAGCTGCAGGCCGACCACTGCGGCCGCACCGTTGGGCATGATCATCTGAACGGCCAACGGCGAGACCTTGCGGGGTCCGCCCTCGTTCATCAGGTCATAGGTCTCGACGATCTTCTCGCCGCCGCCCAGTCCGGTGCCGACGACGACCGTGAAGCGGTCCGGGTCGACCTCAGGCGATCCGGCGTTCTCCCACAACCGCCCGGCGAGCAGTTTGGCCATCCGCTGGACGTACGACATGCGCCGCAGGTCCAGCCGGCCCATGTGGTCGTCGACCGGGTCCTTGAGGTGTCCGCCGATCTTGACCGGCAGATCCCACTTGGAGACGAACTCGTCTTCGAGCACATGGATGCCGCTCTCGCCGGCGAGCAGACCCTTCCACGTGCTCTCGATGTCTGCACCGATTGAAGTGGTGGCCTCAACGGCGGTTACCACCACACTCGGGTAACCGCCGTTGGCCGTAGAAGGCTTAGAGGACACGATTAGCTCTCGGAACCGAACTTCTCGCGCAGCGCGGCGGCAGCCTCGGGGTTCTCGGCCTCGAGCTTCTGGATGTAGCCCACCACGTCACCGACGGTGCGCAGACCAGCGAGGTCCTCGTCGGGGATCTTCACGCCGTACTTGTCTTCGGTCTGAACCGCGATCTCCACCATCGACAGCGAGTCGATGTCCAGGTCGTCGACGAAGGACTTCTCGACGGTGACCTCGCTCGGCTCGATACCGGTCACCTCTTCGATGATCTCGGCGAGACCGGCGATGATTTCATCCTGGCTGGCAGCCACTGTGTTTCCCTTCGGTTGGATCCGCACGGGGTGTGCGGGGGTAATTACTGCGTATCTGGTTGTGCAGGGTTGGAGCGGGCTTGAAGAGGGTTAGAACTCCGGCAGCCCGTCCAGATCCGCGGGGGACTTGACGGCGTGCGTCGGGGTCCCCCGAAGTTCGCGTTTGGCGATACCGGCCAGGGTTCCCGCAGGCGGGAACTCCACGATCGCGGTGACCTCGCGGGCCCGGAGCGTCTCGGTGCACAGGTCCCAGCGCACCGGCCGGGTCAGCTGTGCGACCAGGTGCTCCATCGCCTCGGCCGCCGACGCCACGGGTTGTCCGTCGCGGTTGGACAGCAGGATGGCGGTGGGCTCCGAGATTCCAGCGGCCTTGACCTGCTCGACCGCGGCGGAGTACGCCTCCAGCGCCGGTGCCATGTACTGGGTGTGGAACGCGCCGGCGGTGGCCAGCTTACGGACCCGGGCCTTGGCGGGCGGGTCTTCGGCGAGCTTGTCCAGTGCGGGCAGCGGGCCGGCCGCCACGATCTGGCCGACCGCGTTGCGGTTGGCCGGGGTCAGGTCGAGTTGCTCGAGGCGGGCCAGCACCTCGGCCTCGTCGCCGCCGAGCACCGCGGCCATGCCGGTCGGCTCGAGTGCGCAGGCCTTGGCCATTTCGCGGCCGCGGGTGGCGGCCAGCATGACGGCGTTGTCGGGGGAGATGACGCCGGCGATCGCATAGGCGGCGATCTCACCGACGGAGTGGCCGGCCACGATGGCATCGCTGCCGCTCACCGGGCCGTTGCGCCGCTTGGCCAGCTCGGCGTAGGCCAGCAGGGTCGCCGCTACCACCAGCGGCTGGGTGACCGCGGTGTCGGTGATCTCCTCGGCGGTCGCGGTGGTGCCCAGTGCGATCAGGTCCAGGCCGGCGATCTCCGACCAGGCGGCCAGCTGCTCGCGCGCGGCGTCTGCGCCGGGCGCCTGGAGCCACGGCGAGAGCATGCCGGGGGTCTGAGATCCCTGTCCGGGAGCGAGCAACGCAATCACGTCTTTAAGAGAACATTGTGAAGCGCGATTTGCAGGATGTCCTAGATTATGAACATTGTCTTATGTTTTTGTGGAGACCCTACAAACCTGCCGTTCGATGCGACGCGTTCGATACCGAACTGCGACAACTGTCCGCCGTTGGTGCCCACCTGTACGCGCCCCAGAGCGCCCTCGGCGGGGTCATTCCTCCGGGCTGACCAGAGGTTCGCCGGGACCGCTGGAGGTCAGCGGTGCGGCGGCATAGGCCACGTTGGCGTTGCTGAAACTGGCGTGCTGCGCTTGGTTGGCCAGCCGCCCGACCGTGGCGGCAACCCGCAGCACATAGGCGTCGCGCGGCACGGCCGGATCACGTCCGGTGAAGTCGGCGATCCGCTTGAGCCGGTAACGGACGGTGTTTGGATGAACGAACAACTTGCGGGCGCAGGCCTCGATCGCGCCGCCACAGTCCAAATAGGCGTCCAGGGTCTCGGTGAGCGTGGGCCCGGCTTCGGCCAGCGGCCGCATCACATCGGTGTGCAGGGCCGCGATCGCTGACGCATCGCCGATCAGCGCCCGCTCCGGCAGCAGCTCGCGAGCCAGCACCGGCCGCGGTGCTCCGGTCCAGCCCACCACGGCGTTCATCCCTGAGATGGCTTCGCTGGCACTGTGATAGGCGGCGGTCAGCGTCGGCGCCGTCGGTCCGATCACCACCGGGCCGTCGGAGAACGCGCCGAGCAGGTCGGCGAAGAACTTCTGCGTGGGTGTCAGCGGCCCGGACACGATGGCCACCAGCCACGTCCCGTGCACGTCGGTCAATGCCGCCCGCCCATGATGTTCGGCGACATCACGGACGTCTTGGCTGGCCTTCTGTCCGGCGTAGGCGTCGGGGCCCGGTGGTGCGGTGCCCACCACGACGGTGGCGGGGGCCGTGGTGTCCCAGTTCAGTGCGGCCGCGCGGCTCAACAACTCCGGACCGGTGTCGCCGCGCACCACGGCGTCCACCACGCTGGCCTCCATCCGGGAATCCCAGGTGCCGCGCGCCTCGGCGGCGTCGGCGTAGGCGGAGGCGGCGGTGAAGGCCAGGTCGCGGCTGTACTTGAGGATGCCCACCGTCAGCGCGGTCACCTGCTCCTCGGAGCGGGCCAGCAGCGGCACGACCTCCTCGAAGAACTCCATGGTGACCCGCACCATGTCCACGGTGTGCCGCAGCGCGATGTGGCGAGTCAGGTCCTGGGGCACCAACTCGAACGCCTGGGCGGTGTGGCTGACGTTGCCGTGTGGGTCGTGCATCCACTCGGCAAAGTTGACCACCGCGGTCTGCACCACCAGGGCCACGCTGGCCCGCTGGGCGGCTTCCAGGTCGTTGAAGAACGGCAAGCGGTCACCCATCATCGACACCGATTCGGTGGCCAACCGGCCCGAGTAGTGCTTGAGCCTGCGCAGCAGGGTGTCCGGGACGGTGCTCAGCAGGTCCAGCGTGGAGCGCGGCAGGGCGGGGCCCGCCGGGTTGTCAGCCATTTCTAAAAGCTACGCCTATTTTCTGGTGACAACTGACAACCCGGCGGTTAGCGTCCCGCTAGGCCACCCCGGAATCCGACGTCTGTTCCGGGGCGGCCAGCACGTCGTCGATCTGGTACTGCGTCGCCGCGGTCACCGCAACGGAGGCGTCGATCGCCCCGTCGCGGGCCAGCGCCGCGAGCACCGCCACCACCACCGATTCGGCGTCGGTGTTGAAGTAGCGCCGTGCCGCCGGGCGGGTGTCGGAGAACCCGAACCCGTCGGTGCCCAGGGTGACGTAGCTGCCGGGCACCCAGGGCCGGATCTGCTCGGGCACCGCCCGCATCCAGTCCGACACCGCGACGACCGGTCCGGTGGCGTCCGCCAATGCCTGCGTCACATACGGCACCGCGGCCGGGCTCTCCGGGTGACGCAGCCGCTCGCGCTCGATGGCCACACCGTCCCGGTTGAGCTCACCCCAGCTGGTCACCGACCACACGTCGGCGGCCACATCCCAGTCGGCGGCCAACATGTCGGCGGCACGCAGCGCCTCGGGCACCGCCACCCCCGAGGCCAGGATCTGCGCGGTGTTCGACCGCGATTCGGTGGCCCTGCGGAAGCGGTAGATGCCGCGCAGCAGGCCCTCGGGGTCGAAGCCCTCGGGCTCGGCCGGCTGCACGTAGGGCTCGTTGTAGAGCGTGACGTAGAAGTACACGTTCTCCGGGTCCGGGCCGTACATGCGGTGCAGGCCGCTTTCGATGATGTGGGCGACCTCGTAGGCGAACGCGGGATCGTAGGAGACCACCGCCGGGTTGGTGCTGGCCAACAGCAGCGAGTGCCCGTCGGCGTGCTGCAGCCCCTCACCGGTCAGCGTGGTGCGCCCCGCGGTCGCCCCCAGGACGAAACCGCGCGCCATCTGATCGGCAGCCGCCCACAGGCCGTCGCCGGTGCGCTGGAAGCCGAACATCGAATAGAAGATGTAGATCGGGATCATCGGCTCGTCGTGAGTGGCATACGACGTCCCGACCGCGGTGAAGGAGGCTGTCGAGCCGGCTTCGTTGATGCCCTCATGCAGGATCTGGCCGACTTCGCTTTCCTTGTAGGCCAGCATCAGGTCGGCATCCACCGAGGTGTAGAGCTGGCCGTTGCGGTTGTAGATCTTCAAGGACGGGAACCACGAGTCCATCCCGAACGTGCGCGCCTCATCGGGGATGATCGGCACGAGGCGCGGGCCTAACTGCTTGTCCCGCAACAACTCTTTGAACACCCGCACGGTCGCCATGGTGGTGGCGACCTCCTGGTTGCCCGACCCCTTCTTGACCGCCGCGTAGGCCTGCGGGCCCGGCAGTTCCACCGTTTTGGCCTCGGTGCGGCGGTGCGGCACGAAGCCGCCCAGGGCACGTCGGCGGTCCAGCAGGTAGCGGATCTCGGGTGCGTCTTCGCCGGGGTGGTAGTACGGCGGCAGGTACGGGTTCTCCTCGAGTTCGGAGTCCGGGATCGGAATCCGCATCTCGTCACGGAAGTCCTTGAGGTCTTGCAGCCGGAACTTCTTCATCTGGTGGGTGGCGTTACGGCCGGCGAAGTAGCTGCCCAGGCTGTAGCCCTTGATGGTCTTGGCCAGGATGACGGTCGGCTGGCCCTTGTGCTCGACGGCCGCGCGGTAGGCGGCGTGCACCTTGCGGTAGTCGTGGCCGCCGCGCTTGAGGTGCCAGATGTCCTGGTCGGACAGATCCGCGACGAGCGCCTTGGTGCGCGGGTCGCGGCCGAAGAAGTGCTCCCGCACGTAGCCGCCATCGTTGGCCTTGTAGGTCTGGTAGTCGCCGTCGGGGGTGACATTCATCAGATTGACCAGGGCGCCGTCCCGGTCGGCGTGCAGCAGGGCGTCCCATTCGCGCCCCCACACCACCTTGATCACGTTCCAGCCCGCGCCGCGGAAGAACGATTCGAGTTCCTGGATGATCTTGCCGTTTCCGCGGACCGGGCCGTCCAGGCGCTGCAGGTTGCAGTTGACCACGAACGTCAGGTTGTCCAGGCCCTCCAGCGCCCCGACGTGCAGCAGCCCTCGGCTCTCCGGCTCGTCCATCTCGCCGTCGCCCAAGAAGCACCAGACGTGCTGGTCGGAAGTGTCGCGGATGCCGCGGTCGTGCAGGTAGTGGTTGAACCGGGCCTGGTAGATGGCGTTCATCGGGCCCAGGCCCATCGACACCGTGGGGAATTCCCAGAAGTCCGGCATCAGCCGTGGGTGCGGGTAGGACGGCAGGCCGCCGCCCGGGTGGCTGTGTTCCTGACGGAAGCCGTCGAGATCGTGGGGGCTCAGCCGGCCCTCGAGGAAAGCGCGCGCGTAGATGCCGGGGGAGGCGTGGCCCTGGATGAACACCTGGTCGCCACCGCCGGGATGGTCCTTGCCGCGGAAGAAGTGGTTGAACCCGACCTCATACAGCGTCGACGACGACGCGTAGGTCGAAATGTGCCCGCCGACTCCCACCCCGGGGCGCTGCGCGCGGTGCACCATCACCGCGGCGTTCCAGCGGATCCAGCTGCGATAGCGGCGCTCGGTTTCCTCGTCGCCGGGGAACCAGGGCTCCAGTTCGGTCGGGATGGTGTTGACGTAGTCGGTGGAGGTGAGCGCCGGGATGGCTACTCGCTGCTCGCCGGCGCGTTCCAGCAGTCGCAACATCAGGTAGCGGGCGCGGGCCGGGCCGGACCGCGCCAGCAGTTCGTCGAAGGACTCCAGCCACTCGGAGGTCTCCTCGGAGTCGATGTCGGGGAGATAGGAGGCCACCCCCTCGCGGATCACTCGGACCCGGTCGGATTCGGTTGTGCTGCTTGGCTTTTTGGCCAGATCCTGATGTACGGCCTCAGTGGTCAACGCAATGCTCCTTGGTTCGGAGGTCAATATGTGCCTCCCGGCTTGTGGCCAGGACGACACCAACCGATCGATTCGCCGGTCTCGTCTTTTCTATCGTGCCCCACCGGACACCCGACCGCCGGTGGGCGAGTGCCGCTGGGTGGGCTGATCTCGGCCAGGTGGTGGGTACGCGGTAACGTTTGAAGTTGTGCTGACCCGACGGCGGACTGCCTCGCGCGCCCAGACGCGGCGACACGCTCGGGTGGGTGCGTCGGTGGCCGGTGGCGTTGCGGCATTGGCAATGGGCGTTGTCGGCTGCACCAGCATCATCGGTGGCAACCCGCAAGCCGACACTTCCGAGGCCCCGGCCTATCGCTCGTCGGTCTCGGCGTCGGTGTCGGCTTCGGAGGCCACGTCGAGCATTCGTGAGACCCAGCGTCAACAGTCGATGACGACCCAGGCGGTTCGCGGTGCCTGCGGGCGGTTTGCCTCGAGCAGCAGCGACGCCGTCGACGTGGTGAACAAGTACGTCGAGGCGTTCAACAACGGCGGGGATATCTCCGGAACCGCCGGGCCGGCGGTGGAGGCACTCAACCACAGTGCCGACGAGGTCGCCGCGGCGATCAACGAGAAGTTGTCGCAGGACCTGACCGACGCGTTCAACACCTACGCACAGGCCGCGCGCGGCGTCGCGACCGCAATCTCTTCCAAGGCGCCGGTATCGGTGTACAACGCCCGCAAGGATGAACTCAACCGGGCTCGGGACAAGGGGATGCAGTTGTGCAAAGCCTTCTGAGCCCGCCCAGCACGCTGAGCTGTGCAACGATGATTCACATCACACGCAGCGCTGACGATCGAAGGAGGTCACACGGTGGTCGCGGCGGATAACGCCCCGAGCTTCGCCCGCAAACTGGGCATCGAGAGCAAGCAGTTGGTCCAGGAGTTCGGCTGGGACGAGGACGCCGACGACGACATCCGTGTCGACGTCGAAGAGGCCGCCGGCAGCGAGCTGCTCGACGAGGACACCGATGAGGTAGTCGATGTCGTGCTGCTCTGGTGGCGCGACGGCGACGGGGATCTGGTGGACACCCTGATGGATGCGATCACTGCCTTGGCCGATGACGGGGTGATCTGGGTGTTGACACCCAAGACCGGCCGTTCCGGCCACGTGCAGCCCGCCGAGATCGCGGAAGCGGCGCCGACTGCAGGCCTGATGCCGACGTCGTCGGTCAACTTGGGGGACTGGAGCGCCAGTCGCCTGGTGCAGCCCAAGTCCCGCACGGGGAAGCGTTGATGCTGCAAGTCGGTGCCGAAGCTCCGGACTTCACCCTCAAGGACCAGAACCAGCAGCCGGTGACGCTGAGCAGCTTCCGGGGCGACAAGAACGTTCTGTTGGTGTTCTTCCCGCTGGCCTTCACCGGGATCTGCCAGGGCGAGCTGGGTCAGCTGCGCGACCACCTGCCCAGCTACGTCAATGACGACAGCGTGGCGCTGGCGATCTCGGTGGGTCCGCCGCCCACCCACAAGATCTGGGCGACCGAGAGCGGGTTCCTGTTCCCGGTGCTCTCGGATTTCTGGCCGCACGGCGCCGTCAGTGAGGCCTACGGGGTGTTCAACTCCGACACCGGCTTTCCCAACCGCGGCACGTTCGTCGTCGACAAGTCCGGCATCATCCGGTTCGCCGAGATGAAGCAGCCCGGTGAGGCGCGTGACCAGCAGCTCTGGCTTGACGCCCTGGGCGCCCTCAAGGGGTAGGGCTGGTCTCCCTTTGCCGCGAGATTGCACTGAAGCAGGGATTTCACGACTTCTTGCTGCGCCAGTGCAATCTCGCAGTTTTGGGAGCCCGGCACCGGCCGGGTAACCTGCCCCAGGCAGGGGCGCGTAGCTCAGTGGTAGAGCTCTGGTTTTACACACCAGCGGTCGGCGGTTCGATACCGTCCGCGCCCACCAAAGTTATTGCAGTTCAGCGTCGTATTTGCGGCGCTAGAACTCAGCCTGCAAGGTCCGATGATCAGGCCAAGTTGCCAGTAAGTTGCCAACGAAGCGGCGGCGATGCCTTGCTCACGGTCCGGCCAAGCCCGTGACGTAGGTGTAAGCGATGGGGCGAAGGCCGGCGGGGTCTGGCCTCCACGGCATCGCCAGCACCATCTCGCCGCCGGTCGCCGAGGGTGCGCCTCGCCCCTCTTCCAACTTGATGTACCGCACGATCGCCAGGGCATTGTCAGTGGCGGTGGTGTGCAACGCGACCTCGTTAGCGGTCAGCGTGATGCTTTCGCCTTGACCCGTGGTGCCCTTCACCTCGATCAGCACCTCTCTGTCTCCGAGGGTGGCGCGGACGTCGAATGATTCTGTTGCGCCAACGTCTTCGGTGACGAATCCAAGTTGCCGAAAATGCTCGCGTACGACGGCGACGGCACGCTGCTCGATGGCCCTGTTTTCCGCTGCGCTGAGGTGACGCTGTGGCTGTGGCTGTGGCTGTGGCTGTGGCTGTGGTTTGGGCGACGTCGGTGGTTTCCTTGCAGGCGTGCCCACGTCACGCCACACGGCGGCTTCCCATCCGGTGCCCGGACAACGGGTGCCGTCTGCCAATCGGTGCGTGGCGACACGACCCCGCTGAGTGAGCTTCACGTCGAGTGCGCAGTAGTTGCATACGTATGCGGTCCGAGCCCGCTGTCGTTTACCCTGTCCCGCCATCGGCCTGTCCTCGCAATCCGGTAATCAGCTGAACAGCGACGCGCCTACGGCGCGCAACTCGTCGGCCTTCACGTCCGCGTAGATCGACAGCGCCACCGCCGGGTCGTGGCCGTGCCAGGCGGCGACGATGTGGGGCGGGTGGCCCTGGTCGAGCATCAGCGACACCGACGTGTTGCGCAGCCCGTGCAGCTTGATCCGCCGCAGTCCGGCGCGCGAACGCAACCGCTGGAACTCGTCGGTGTAGGACTCGGGGCGCAGCGGCGTGCCGTCCTCACGCACGGCCACCAGGCGGTCGTCTGACCATCCGACGCCGAGCGCCAGGGCCTCGGTCCGCTGGCGCTGCCGCAGCGTGCGCAGCGCCTCGGTCACGTCCGCCGGTAGCGGCAGGTCGCGGCGGCTGCGTTTCGACTTGGGCGCACCCTCGACCGCCTCGGCACCGACGGCGACCCGCCCCCGGCGAATCGAGAGCGTGCCGGTGTCGAGATCGACCGCGCCCCAGCGCAGCCCGAGCACTTCGGAGCGCCGTAACCCGTAGCACGACAACAGCCAGCACGCGAACAGGCGGTGATCATGCACCGAGTCGCGGAACTGGCCGACCTCGGTCAGCGTCCACGACTTCGCGGTGGCCTCGGCGGCGGGGGAGCCGTCGGCGCGCTCCGCGTGGTCGTCGGGGTCGGCGTCCTTCGGTCGCTCGACCAGCGCAATCACGTTTCGCGGTAACAGCCCTTGATCCATGTAGCTCTGGACCACCGCGCCGAACGTCGTCAGCGCCGACCGCACCGTCTGGGGGCTCAGGCCGCGTTTCTTGGCGGCGTCGGTCTCGGGTGCGACGGGCGCATAGACACCCCGGCGTAGGCGGGCGACCCGGCCCGCCGCCAGCAACGCGGACAGCGCCGAATGGACGTCGCCGGGCAGCGCGGCGGACAGCTCGGCGGCGGCTATGCCCTCGGGGTGCTCGGACACCAGCGCGACCACCCGGCCCGCCAGCGAGCCGTCCCGGTAGTGCTTGGGCGAGGTGCGCGCCTCGGTCAGCATCCACCGGACCAGCGCGTCACCGTCGGCCTTGGTGATCGCCTGGAGTTTCTTGCCGCCGAGGTAGCGCCGAACGGGCTTGAGGTCCATTTCGTAGCTGTAGAGCGTCACCTGCCGGATGCCGCGCCGACCACTCAGCCACTCGTCGCACGCCTGGTCCACGGTGACCGAGGTCGGGCGGCTGTAGGTGCCAGCGGCGACCTCGGAACTGATGCGGCGCAGCTCTTTACGTGCCTCGGCCTTGGTGCGGTAGGTGAATTTTCGCCGGTCGCGCGACCCGTCGGGTTTGTTGCCGACGTCGAGCTGGAACCAATACGTCACGGTGCCGTTCTTGGCCGTGTGAGTGTTGATCGGCTCGGCGCGCCGGGTGCGCTTGGCGGTGGTCTGCTGGGCGGGCTGCTGTTCGCTGGCGGGGTCGGTGCTCATCGCGGGTCGGTCTCCTCGGGTGGTCGTGGTCGTGGTCGGCGCGGGGGCCGGGTCAGTCGGCGGGGCTGGGGTTGGTCAGCCAGTCGCGGCGCAGGAATCCGCGCCGTTTCGCCTCGGCTATCCACCTGTCGACGGTGGGCAGCGACACGGGCGCGAATCGCTCGGCGACGTACTCACGCGGCGACTCGCCGACCTCGCGCGCCCAGAGCAGCAGGTCGCGCACCTGGCGATAGTGCACGTCATCGAGCTTGCGATTGCTGCGACCGGGCGGCTCAAGGTCGGGCCGTAACAGCGGGGTCGGGTCGTAGACGTCACCGGCCTCGGCCACGCCGAACTCGGTCAACGCGATGAACCGCGCCGCCGCCTTGGCCAGCCGCCGGACGGGTACCTGGCGAATGGAGTCGGGGTCTATCTCCGCGGCGTCGCCGTCACTGATCAGGTGAAGCTCGACAAGCCGCGGTGCCGGGCCGCCGGTGTCGACCCGAACGCGGTAGCGGTGGCGGTGGCCGACCAGCGGAATTTCGATGAGGCCGTCGGCGCTGCCGCGTTCGCCGGTCACGCGCCGGATGGCGTCGGCGATCACGTCACCCTTGATCGCGTCGCCGTCGACTTGGCCGCCCTTGTCGTGCTTATCAGTGGACACACAAATACGATAACGGATTGCCGTGGCGGTTATCAACAATTCGGCACATAGTGGACGCCATGACAACCACAACGTCCACAACGACCCCTACCGCGCCAGGGCGGGCGGCGTGCCCGGTGATCCGGCGCGGACCCGTCACCGTCGATTACCTGCGTTTGCACCCGACCGTCAGCGTCGAACAGGCCGCGTTGCTGCTCGGCGTCAGCCGGGCATATGCCTACCAGCTCACTCGCACGGGTGAACTCGACGCGATCACGTTGGGGGAGAAGCGTGTTCGCGTGAAATCCGCCAGTCTGCTGCGGGTGCTCGGCGAGGACTGAACCGGCCCCGAAACGCAGCGCGCCCCGGCCCTACGACGACAGCGGGACCGGGGCGACTTACCACCGAAGCGAGGACATACCGACATGCCCAGCAAGGCCGAGTGTAGCGCCAACGGCACGGGCCAGACCGCCGCCGACGATGGACCCGACGCGCCCGCGCAGTGGGTCAGCGGCACGCAGTGGGCCGACGCGCTCAACGTCGACCCCGAAACGCCGATTGCCGATCACCTAGGGGTCGAGACGTGGCACGTGGTACGCAAGTTCAGCCGTCAGTTCGACGTCTCGATGTACCTGCCCGATGGCGCGAACAGTATGGCGTTCAGCGACTTCAATGCGCTGCCGTCGGCGGTTCTGCACGCCGCTAGCCCTCCGGTGTCGCTCACCCGCGCGCAGGTCGCCGAGTTCGCCGCCGACACCATCACCGACGACCCGCACGTCATCGGCGCGCGGCTCAAGAGGGCGCGGTGGGAGCGTTTCGACCGCAAGAAACGGACGGACGCGGCACTCAACAGTAGGAAAATCCCGTCGACCACCGCCTACACGCTCGATGAAATCGGCGCGGTCGCCGGTCCCGAGGTCGCCGAGCGGTGCCGACAGCTCATCGAGGATGCGAACCGTCGCGCGTGGTCGCACCCCAAGCCGCACAGCTACCGCGAGCGCGAATACGTGATGACCGCCGCCGAACTTGTCGGCACGATCGGCGTGGCGGTCGAGGTCATCGCGGACATGACTGCCGCGACAGACGCCGAGCGCAATGCCGCCCTAGCGGACCTGGCCATCGCGCGTATTCGGCACGGCGACAGCATCACTGCGCGTGCGCGAGCGGGCAGCGTGCCCGCGCTCGACCTTGACGCCGAGGTGCTCACCCTGTCCGGTTTGGCCGAGATCGAGCCGGTGCGCCCGCTCATCACGGGTTTACTCGCACGCGGCCAGCTCGCCGACCTCAACGGCGCACCCGGCTCGGGCAAGACTATGGCGGCGGTCGGCATGTCGGGGGCGGTTGCCTCGGGTCGGCGGTGGTGCGGCCACGTCGTGCCCGAGCGCGCGCCGGTCCTCTACGTCGCCGCCGAGGGTGCCTCGGGCATCAGCGCGCGGCTGCACGCCTGGTGCGAGATCAACGGCGTCGCGCCCGAGGACATCGAAGACACGTTCATCATCGCGCCGCGCGCCGTCCAGATGGGCGACGACGGGCACATGGCGCAAGTGCGCGACCTCGTCAAGCGTCACGGCGTGGCCCTGGTCGTGTTCGACACCCGCGCGCGCTGCACCGTTGGTGTCGAGGAGAACTCAGCTACCGACCACGGGCGCGTGATCGCTCACGCCGACGAGATCAACAGCCAGACCGGCGCGGCGGTCCTGGTGGTGCACCACACCGCCGCCGGAAGCGACCGGGCGCGCGGGACGACCGCCTGGGACGGGGCGGTGTGGTCGTCGCTGCTGCTGACGCGCACGGGGGCCAGGAAAGGCAAGAAGTCCCGCAAGGTCGAGATCACGTGCGCGAAGCACAAAGAGTGGCCCGACGGCTGTACCCACGAGTTCCGGTTGGCCGGCCATACTGTGAGCGAGGCGCTGATGCCCGATGCCACCGCCGCGCAGCGGTCGACGCTGGTGCTCGCCCCTGTCGACCCCTACACCGCCGAGCCCGACGACGAGCGCAGTCTGAGCGTCACGCAGGCCGAAATCCTGGCCCTGGTCGCCGAGTTGGGCGGCGGTGAAGGGCTCACCCGTGCCGAGATCGTGAGATTCGCCGAGGAGCGCTCGATTGCGGGGCGCAGCTCGGTGTATGCCGCCGTCACCGCCCTGCTCGACAAGGGCAGGAAGCTGGTCAAGGTGCCCGGCACGCAGCGACTCGCCGCGCGCGAGTTGATCGACGGCGCACCGGACACCAAGGATGCGGTCACCGCCGTCGGCTCGCCGATCTACACCGCCGCCGTCGACACCATCATCGAGAGTCTGTGCGCCCGCCGGGCTGAGGGGCGCATTACCGACGACATGGCCAAAACCGACGCCCACAAGCTCGTCGGCGGCCACGTCGTGCCCTACGCCGAGGCGTGGGCGCGGTGGTCGGTCAATCGCCCGACTGACCCCGGTCAGGTCGACAAGCTCAACGAGCCGGGCGGGCCGTGAACCGCCTTGCGGGGGTCGGCTGGAAACCTTTACTGACCTGGGATTTTCCGGCACCGTCCTTACGGTTTCGTGGACACCGCCGGACACGGCCGGACGCCGAGACATCGCCGCTGGTCAAGCGGTTTCCGGTAGTGCTGGACAGTGCCGGACGGACCGAACGGCGTCCGACTGTGTCCGGCAGTGTCCACAGAAATCGGAAAGCCTTACTGAGCTGGGGTTTTCCAGGTTGTCCATCTATGTCCATATCTCCTCACCCGTTGTCCACGGGAACGGGCATCCCTTTAGGGTGCCCCGTGGACGGGCCGGACGGTGGACGGCTTTCGGGGGAAGAACATCGAGCGCGACCGGACGCGCCACTCACGTCTGCGCCGAAGGTGAGGGTGGCGGTGTGAGCGGCGGTGCGGCGGTGCGTTGCGGGCGGCGGTGGCAGCTCGGCCCGCTCGCCGAGTTACCCGACTCCGGCGGTATTCTCAACGCGTGCAACCTCATTCGTCGTAGCATGGTGACATTTTGCGTACAGTGACCGGCATGGCACCCGTCATGCGACAGCGCGAAAGCCGCGCCCGCGCCGCCAAGGCGTATGAGATGCACCTTGACGGCTACAGCTGGCAGGACATCGCCGATGCCCTCGGTTTCCGCAGCCGGTCGGGTGCGCAGTCTGCCGTTAACCGGCACCTGGCCGAGACCACGCCGGACCCCAATCACATCGCCCGGCGCAAGTGGATCGACGGCAAGCGTCGCCTACGCGCGCGGGTGTCGCGGCAACTGTCCGTCGCCGAGGACGCCAACGATTCGCAGGCGGTGGCGCAGCTGTCCGCCGCCGTCGACCGGATAGACGACCAGCTGGCCAAGGCGTCGGGGTACTACGCGCCGCAGAACGTGAGCGTGTCCGTTGACGCCGTCCCGGCCATGGCGACCGCCGAGTGGCTACGCCAAATGTCGGCTGCTGCGGCGGTGAGCGGTGGCGGCCAGCCCGCCGCGCTGGCGTCGGCGGCCGAGGTCATCGACGCCGAGGTGATCCGGTGACCGCGTTCGGCGCGCCCGACGTGGCCGCAGCCGAGGCCGTCGCGGTGCTGATGACCGAGGTATCCGAGGGCCGTCTGACCGCCGCCGCTATGGCCGACCGCGCCGCCGCCCGCTGCCGTGAGGTTTTCGGCCAGTGTGACGGCCCGACTGATCCGCTGTGGCCCGTCCATGTCGACCTGTGCCGGGCGGTGCTCGGACACGCCGGACTACCGGCCTCGGAACTCGCGCAGTGGCTCGCCGTGGCCCGCAATCGCGAGAATCCCGGCGGCATGGTGCATCGTCCGCCCGGCTCAGTTTCGTCGCTCTACGGTCCGCACAGCCGCGATTCCGGCGGCGCTGACACTGCCGCCGAGATCGACGCGAAACCTGTTGCGACAGAACTAGACACAGTGGACACAGTGGACGTTGACGAGTTCGCTGACGTCCCGCGCGAGGTGCTGGCCGAGGCCGAGGCGTCGGCACTCGCGGTCATCGACCGCTACCGACAGCGAGAGTGCGACCGATGACCGATAACCGACGCCCAGGCTCGCTGCTCGCCCGCATCCGCGCCAAGCTGGCCGCGCCCGCCGCTGCCGCCGAGCTGGTCGCCGAGCCCGAGCCCGACGCGGCACCCGAGCCGCCCCGGCGCGCGCACTTGTTCGGTAGCCAGTTCCGGGTGCGCATGTCGTTCGATGAACTGATGGGCACGCGCGGCTATCTCGGTGAGCAGGGGCCCGCCGA
This sequence comes from Mycobacterium sp. SMC-14, assembly GCF_046250075.1. Taxonomy (NCBI): domain Bacteria; kingdom Bacillati; phylum Actinomycetota; class Actinomycetes; order Mycobacteriales; family Mycobacteriaceae; genus Mycobacterium; species Mycobacterium sp. SMC-14. The sequence continues at coordinate 1,852,442 of NZ_CP176429.1, forward strand.
GCGTCGCCGACTGGTCCCGTCGTCCGACGGCCAGCGCCAGCGTGACGCGGCGGCACGGCGCGCCGGATACTTGCCCGGCGAGGTCATGTGGCCGTCCGAGTGAGTCCCGCCGCGTCCCGCCGTTTGGCAACGTCTCGGCAACCTGACCGCCTTGGCGCGCCCGTCGCGGTCGCCGTCATGCCATGTGACCTGAGGCGATGCCCGTCGACAAAAACCCTGACCGCTTGATACAGGATCGAACGGACCACCGATGACGGCACAAATCGCCAGGTCAGACGCGTTCGCGTTCGACAGCGCCGAACAGGCCGCGCACGCGCTCGCCGAGGCCGAGCACCTGGCGCAACTGCGCGCCCGTCGAGTCCCGGCCACGCCGCACGAACTCGGCGCGCGGATTATGCGGGGCTACAGGATCACGCCCGCCGTGGCGCTGGTCGGTCAGGAGATCGCCCGCGCCATCGGCGAGCCCGACCAGCGGCTCATCATCGTCATGCCGCCGCGTGAGGGGAAGTCGACCACCGCCGCCGTGCTGGGAACACTCGCGGCGCTGCGCGGCAACCCTGACGCCCGAATCATCCTGGCGTCGTATGCGGATGAACTCGCCGAGAAGCACTCGCGCGAGGCGCGCCAGCTCATTGCCGAATACGGCGACCTGCTCGGCTTGGCGCTGTCGCCGGACAAGGCCAGCGCTGGACAGTGGACCCTGGACGGTCACCGTGGCGGGCTGTTGGCCTCTGGCCTGCTGTCAGGGCTCACCGGCCACGGGACCGACGGGCTGCTCATCGTGGACGACGTGGTGAAGAACATGACCGAGGCCGACTCGCCGACCTATCGCCGCCGGGTGGTCGCCGAGTTCCGCTCGACGCTACTGACCCGCGTCGAGCCCGGCGCGTCGGTCGTGGTCATCGGCACGCGGTGGCACCCCGAGGACTTGATAGGCACGCTGCTGACCGAGGAGGGTGACCGCTGGCGGCTCATCAGCGTTCCGGCGGTCGCCGATGCCGGGGTGCCCGATTCCCTCGGGCGTGCACCCGGTGAGGTCATGGTGTCGGCTGTGGGCCGAACTCCCGAGCACTTCGCCGATCTGCGCCGGTCGCTCGGCGAACGTATGTGGTGGGCCGAGTTCCAAGGCGTCCCAGCGTCGCCCGACGGCAACGTGATCCGGCGCGCTTGGTTCGATGCCTGGCGGCTGTCTGCGATGCCAGCCGACCCCGTTCGGACGGTTGTCGCGGTCGATCCCAGCGACAGCGGCCAGGGCGACGCGGCGGGCATCATCGCGGCGTCGATCACTGTCGGGGGAGAGGTGGTGATCCACCGGGACATCAGCGAGCCGTTGACCCCCGAGGCGTGGGCGCGCGCGGCGGTGGAACTCGCCATAGACACCGGGGCCAGCGAAATCGCGGTCGAGACGTTCACGGCCCGGGAGGGCTACCTGTCGGTGCTCAACACCACGTTGCGCCGCTACCGCCTGCCGCACCCGATCAGCGTCACGTCCTGGCCCCCTAAGAGCGACCGCAGCGGACGCGGGCGGGGCGACGCCCTGGCACGCTCGGCCAAGCTGATCCAAGCGCTCGAAACCGGCACCGTGCGGCTGGTCGGCCACCTCGAAAACCTTGAGGGCCAGGCGACCCGATGGCAGGCTGGACAGCATCAGCCCGACTGCATCGCGGCGGCAGTGATCGCTCACGACGTGCTGACGCACGGCGGTCAGGTACACATCGTCTCGCCGATGGAGATAGCCCGCCAAGCCCGCGAGGGCCGATTGCCACCGCCGCCCGAGTGGCTGCGGCGGCGGATAGGAAACCGACCATGACCGACGACAACGGCCTGATGCCGTGCACACCCGACCTCGGCGACGTGGCGGCGTGCCATCACGACCCCGGTTGTCTGTTCGCAGACGACGCGGGCAACCTCGCGCGCGGTGGCCGCGAGGAGCTGCGCACGTTCCTGATGGCCGAGCCTGAGCGCGCCGACAGCGAGGGCCACGGTTGCGGCTGTCGTCGTTGCACGGGCGTCGAGCGTCCGATGTCCGACACTGACGCCGAGGAGGTGCTAGCGCACGTCTCGCCCCGCGTGGCGACGCTCTACGCGCTCGGCAAGGTCGACTTTCGCGGCTGCGCCGAATGTCCAGACTGTGGGCAAATGAGACCGATGTTCACCGACTCTCCGACCTCACAGCACCGGGCGCTTGCCCAGCGTCGCTGCCCGTACCACGGCACCCCGCTCCGGTCGGTCTGAATGTTCATAGTGTCCATGAATTCTATTGTGATGCAACGTATCTAGTCGACACGCCGACCGGAGTAGCTGAGCAGCCACGCTGCACGGGCATGTGCTCTCATGGTTCGCGTGACCGCCGCAATTGAGTGCACGTACGCGACCGATCCCGGCGCGCTAGCCCCGGCTCAGTGGTCGGGTCGACTGGCTGCGCTGCGGTCCCGTGGGGTGACCGACGCCGATCCCCGCGTCGCCGAATGTCTCGCCGCCCTGGCCTACTGGCGCGTGCGCCGCGTGCTCGACGCCGATCGCGAACACCTCAACCCCGCGCACGTTCCGGCGCTGGCCGACATGCTCAAGCACGGGCACTCGGCGGCGGTGAACCGATGACCGTCCGCGCTAAGAACCGCACGCCCGCCGGTCGGGCGCAGCGACTTCCACAGCCGGTGCCCGTCTACAGCCAGACCGAGCAGCGTGAGCGTCGCCGCGCCGGGCTCTTGGTCACACTCACCCGGCGGTGGTCGCTGTCGTCCGAGGTCGCCGCAATCTGCGACCCGCTGGCCCAGAGAACCGCTGCTATGGCTCGACCCGCCGCGCTGGGGCGTGAGGTCGACGCCCTGACCCTCGCTGTGCACGGCCTGATGCACGCCGTGGTCGGGCTGCTGGCCGAGGCCGATGCCCAGCGCCGCACCCGTCACCTCGGCGTCGACCAGCGAGGCCGCAGTATTCGCGCCCTGGTGGACCTTGCCGAGCGGCCCTCGCTGCCCGAGATCACCGACGACATGATCGGCGGTGGCACCTGGCCCGCGACCCTGATCCTGCTGGCCGATCCCTATACCGCCGACCTGTCCGCCCTGCTCGGCAATGCGCTGACCTCGGCAGTGTCGGACCGCGTGCTGGCCCCGCTGCGCGAGGTCGACGCCGCCGCAACGTCGTTCGCGCGTCGTCTCGACCGCCAGCGTCCGCGCGTCGAGCAACCCAAGATGACCAAAGCCGACCAGGCGCGCGCCGAGCTGGCTGCGCTCGGCGTGGCCACCGACTAAGAGGAGACACCGACCATGACCATGCCCACGCCGACCGTGCACGACAGCCCTTTACCTGTGGCGTTCGACGTACCGCCGATCAATCCCGCCCCCGGAGGTCTGTTCGCGGCGGTCGACTGGCAGCCCAGCGACGGCCCCTCGCGATTCCTGACCGGCGTCGAGTTGCGCGGCATGAACTTCCCCGGTGATCAGGTCGGGGTGTGGGATGTTCCGTGGTGCGGCGTGCCCGTCCTCGATGGACCCCGTAAAGAGGGCACGCGCGGAGACGTCCTCGACCCGTTTGAGCCGGTCACCGTTTGGGCGTTCGACGCCTGCGACCTCACCGCCCCGAGCCGCGCCGAGGTCGAGCAGCGAGCAGCACAAGCGCTTCGGATGCGTGAGTCCGTGGTGGTGGCACGCCAGTTCGCCACTCGCCTGCTGGCTGACGCGGCGGTCCTGTCCGGCGTGATCCCGACCGCCACCGACGTGGTGGCCGCGCTGTCGACCATTGAGGGCGAGTTCTCCGAGTCCAACGCGCTGGGCTACGTGCACGCCTCGCCGGACTGGCTGCCGGTGCTGGTCTCGGCGCAGCTGCTCACCCGGTCGGGCGCGCGGTGGACTACGCCGGGTGGCCATGCACTGGTGCTCGACGGCGGTTACCGCGCCGGGCTCGGCGCGACGATGATCGCCACCAGCGCCCCGCTACTCGGCTGGCGCGATGGGGTGGTGACCAGGACCAGCCTGGACGAACGTCAGAACCTCTACGTGGCCATCGCCGAACGGTCGGTGCTGGTGTCCTACGAGGCCGTGGTGGCGGCGGTGGAGATCGCGCCGTGACCGCCGCTTGCTGCCGGGTGTGCGGTGGCCCGGCCTGGCGGTGGCGAGGCTCGGTGCACGGCTATACGTGCACGCCGTGTCTCGACGCCTACCTCGACGCCAGCGCCGCGCGCGGTGTCGCCCGAGACGGCAGGGAACGCGCACGGATGCTCTCGAAAGTGTTTCGCAGCAACGATATTCGTACTCCTATCACTGCGGGAAAGTAACCGGCGTCGGGGCGCGGTGGACTGCTGTTATGTACCGCACCGCGTCCCGACGCCCGGCCACCATCGCCGAGACGACCGACACCGACGACCCGAGGAGAGACCGAACCGATGAACAACTGCACCCTGACCAAGCCGCGCCGCCGCCCGCTGACGATGGCTGACGTCACCGCCGCCGAGCGCACGCACCTGGAGCTGTGCATCCATGAGGCCGGGCACGCCGTGGCGGCAGTGGCCCTCGGCGGCGAGGTCCGCTCGGCGGTGGTCGCCAGCGGGCGCGTGATCGGCGTTCAGGGATTGACCACGCTCACGCACGACGGGCTGCCCGCTGGCCGGATGGCGGAGGTCGCGTATGCGGGGCCGTGGGCCGAGGCGCGTTTCCGTGCCGGACGTCGCCCGACGCAGGCCGAGACCTATGCCGTGCTGGCTACCCACGGGCATGAAGACGACCGCGCGATGATCGCTAGCTCCGCCAGCGACGGGCACCACACGGGGCGCGACGTCGTGCCGCTGCTAGAACGCTGCTGGCCCGCCGTCGTGCGGGTGGCCCAGCACTTGCACCGCACCGGAGAGGCGTGCCAGGCCGACGTCCTCGACGCCCTCGCCATCACCGACGGCGGCGGGCGGACGTCGGTTCAGCTGGCCAGCCTGCGGTCCGGCTGCCGGTCGGTGCCGCCGCTGGTCTGACCGAATCGCGGTCGCTGCCCGAGCCTCGGCGGGCTGTGGCCAACGCAACGACGCACCGAATGACAACGACACCCGAGGAGAACACCGTGACCGCCGCCCGTTCCCGTATCACCGTTCACCGCTCCGAGCGGTCCCTGGCGTTTCTGGACGATTACTGCGCTGCCTGCAATCCGCTTGGCCACTACGCCGATAGCGCCGTGCGGCTGGCCTCGCTGACCGAGCCCGAGGCGCTGACGTGGCACGGCGGAATGCGGGTCTTGTGCCGGTACCGCTGCGTCCGCTGCGGGCATCGGTGGCGGCGGTCCGACCTGTGGGATGCTCGCAGTGCTGGGCTTGTGCCCAACCCGTGCACGGCGGCGTGAGGTAGCTATTGGGCGGGCTACCAAGCCCACCCTTGCTCTTCGATGTAGTCCATGAGCGTCAGGCATGGCACACCTATAGCGGCGCAGACATCAGGAATGCGGGGCTTTTCGATTCGGCCCGATGCCGTCTCCTCGCTAACTACCTTGCCGTTGCTGGCCATCGCGAGAGCGATCACGAACGGGTCAGCGCCGCTGCGCTGGCCACCCTGTCTGACAAGGTTGGGGTGCAGCCGCAGGATGTGTGTCGCGGCCTGCTGCACTGGGCGATCAAGCGGGCAGAATAGGTCAGACTGCGCATCTGCCCATTGCTTTGCGTCATCGTCACGTTTCGATAGTTCACGCCGGACCTCGTCCACAGAACGCACTTCTCCGGCAGCGATGGACTCCTCGATCAGTGTCCAGAGGCTGCGAAACACATTGGGTCGGAACAGGTCACGCCGCCCATTTAGGATGGCCCCTGTGTCGAACGAATAGCGGATGTCGGTCAAACCACGTTCCTCAACTCGGCAGACGCGGCCAGTTTAGGAATCTGTCCGACCTTGGCGCCTAGGTAGATCGCGGCGGTGTTGCTATCGATGACGCGGCGTCGGTGGGCATCAGTTACGGCACGTACGTACGCCTTTCCGAGATCGCGCACAGTGTTCCGATACCAGTTGCCACCAGTAGCCCGCGTACGCTCCGCTTCGTTTTCATAGGCGACGATGAATTCGGCGCGTCGTTGCCTGTACAGCTCAACCGGCACTACGCCAAGGGTGCTCAGTCGGCGTAGAAGGGCTTCCGCGCTCACGCCAAAATATGCTGCAACGGGGCGTAACGAGTCGTAGTCCCATGATGTCGGAAGGCCCATACGTGCGGTGACCTCGGGCCGGGCGAGCACCACATCAGAAGGCATCAGCACCTCGGCGGCAATGGCGTTGCACCTCGCTTCCAGCAAGCGGTCCGCGGTGCGAGGGCGGTCGTCTGCCACTACGTCACACAGCCCCTCGGTGTGCAGAACGACGTGGGCGAACTCATGCAGCAGTGAGAACAGGCGCGGGCGAGGGTAGTCGCTGCCGTTGAGCACGATCACCGGCAGCACGTCGAAGTACAGGGACATGCCGCGCATCTCGTCTACGGCCACTTTGCCGCCACGGGTGTTCAGCACCAGGACACCGGAAGCCTCAATGGCAGAAACCCAAGCGTTCAGATGCTCGTAAGGATTGGTGGAGTTGGGCGGGATAGGCAGCGGTCCGACCTTGGTCAGCGCCTCGCGGATGAGCGCCGCTATCTCTGTGTCGTTGTCGTCAGCTGACACCGAAACGCGCCAGGCGTCGGGCAACTCACGCTCTTCGGTCTCGGCCAACTCCAACGCGAAGTCGCGCTGTGTGTGTGCGCGGCGGAACTCGTCATGCAGTTCGGGGGACCAGTGCGCAGCCTCGGCACCGTCGAGCCGCCGGAAATCCCGCAGCGTGTCGAACCCCTCGGGCGGCTCGGATAGAAAGAACACTGCGAGGGACCGCTTGTAGACCTCTGCGGCCTTACGCAGTTGCGCGATTGTGGGAACCGCTTGGCCGGTTTCCCACGCTTCCACCCGGTCCTCGGGCAGCTTGAGTTTGCGAGCCGCTGCCAACGCGCTCAACCCGCACGATTCCCGTGCCCAGCGGAGCACGGATGTCTCCACGGGAGCGGGGATGGTCGGCATGGTCACGATGATGCACTACCCCCACCCACAAGTGACGACCAACCGCCGACCCCGATGTTGAATCTGATCGAGAATCGCGGTTTATCGATTGCGCCTACCTGTCCGAACACCCGTTCGCCGTGTTGCCGCCAAGTTGCCAAGACACGGTGAAACGCAGTGGACACGGCTGCCTCACGCGGACATGGGCACCGGCCCTGAGCTGGACGTGATGGACACCGTAGAACGCATGTTCACTTTCTCCGGTCCCTTTACACACCAGCGGTCGGCGGTTCGATACCGTCCGCGCCCACCAGTTGTTTGACACCGCGGTAGATCGTCAATGCGGTGAGCATGACAACTTCTCCGACACCCGACGAACCCACTCCACCGTCGCCGCCCGTTCCTCCGCAGCGGGCGCCGAGCGGCAAGTGGGGCGTACCGCCGTCGACCAGCCCGCAGCTGACTCCCGCGGGACGTTCGGCGAAGCCGCCAGGCGTACGCGCCCTGCTGTGGGCGGCCCTTCTCGTGCTGATCGGCGTCATCGCCCTGCTGATCGTGCTCTCGGCCTAAGGCGCTGCCAGGAGCTCGGCGGAGCGCTCAGTGCGAATGAGCGTGCCCGGCATGCTCCAGGCCCGCCTGATGGACGTGCGGATGGCTGTGCACGGTCCCGTCTTCGTGGGTGTGTTCGTGCTCGTGCTCGACGTGGTCGTGCTCGTGAGTGTCGTGCAGGTGGGTGTGCGTCAGATCGCCGTGAGTGTGTTCGTGTGCATGCGGCGCATCGTGCTCGTGGTTGTGGTGCGACATGGGTGTTCATCTCCCTTGTTCGATGGCGCGCTGCCGCAATTGGGGCAACGCCTCTCCGGCAGCAGCCGGGAGGTTCTTGGCGGCGCGGTGATGCGGCGGCACCCCCGGGCCGGCATGCTCGGCGTTGAAGACGGCGTCGGTGACCAGCTGGCAGACGTGCTCGTTCTCCATGCTGTAGAAGATCGTGGTGCCCTCGCGGCGGGTGCGCACCAGTCGCGCCATCCGGAGCTTCGCCAGGTGTTGGGACACCGAGGGCGCCGGTTTACCGACGTGCTCGGCGAGTTCGTTGACCGACATCTCCCGGCTGGTCAGCGCCCACAGCACCTGAACCCTGGTGGCGTCGGCCAACATCCGGAACACCTCGACGATCAGGCCGACCTGATCTTCCGGTAACCGATCCGCTGCACCATTATCTGCATGCATACGCAAATAATAAGCCTTGCGGCCTCTGGGGTGTCAACCCTCGGCTCGTCCCAGGGGCCGATGAGGCGGTCGGTAGTGTCCAGCGGGCAAGTCGTCACGCACTAGTGGAGGTAGCCCCGATGTCGACGCAGTCCATGCGCCAGCCCATTCATTCCGGGCATCTCACCGTGGGCGCCCTCAAGCGCAACAAGGACAAGCCGGTGCTGTTCCTCGGCGACACCACGTTGACCGGCGGTCAGCTCGCCGAGCGCATCAGTCAGTACATCCAGGCGTTCGACGCGCTCGGAGCCGACGCAACCGGCCTGTTGTCACTGAACCGCCCCGAGGTGCTGATGATCATCGGTGCCGGGCAGATCCGGGGTTACCGGCGCACGGCACTGCACCCGCTCGGTTCGCTGGACGACCACGCCTACGTACTGGCCGACGCCGAAGTCAGCACGCTGATCATCGATCCCACACCGGCTTTCGTGGAGCGGGCTCTGGGCCTGCTCGAAAAGGTACCGACGTTGCGCCAGGTGTTGACCATCGGCCCGGTGCCGCCGGAGCTTGAGGGGAAGGCCGTCGACCTGGCCGCGGAGGCGGCCAAGTACGACCCGCAGCCCCTGGCGGCCGCGGACCTGGCCCCAGACCACATCGGAGGCCTCACCTACACCGGCGGGACCACCGGCAAGCCCAAGGGCGTCATCGGCACCGTGGCATCGATCACCGCGATGACCACCACGCAGCTCGCCGAGTGGGAATGGCCCGAGCACCCGAAGTTCCTGATGTGCACCCCGCTGTCGCATGCCGGCGCAGCGTTTTTCGTGCCGACGATCATCAAGGGCGGCCAATTGGTGGTGCTGACCAAATTCGACCCGGCCGAGGTGCTGCGGGTGATCGAGGAGCAGAAGATCACCGCCACCATGCTGGTGCCGTCGATGATCTACGCGCTGATGGATCACCCCGACTCGCACACCCGCGACCTGTCGTCGCTGGAGACGGTGTACTACGGCGCCTCGGCGATGAACCCGGTCCGGCTCCAGGAGGCCATCGACCGGTTCGGCCCGATCTTCGCCCAGTACTACGGCCAGTCCGAGGCGCCGATGGTGATCACCTACCTGGCCAAGGGCGACCACGACCAGAAGCGACTCACCTCATGTGGCCGCCCGACGCTGTTCGCCCGGGTGGCGCTGCTGGGCGACGACGGCAGCCCGGTGGCCCAGGGCGAGGTCGGCGAGATCTGTGTGTCCGGGCCCCTGCTCTCAGGCGGTTACTGGAAGCTTCCCGAGGCCACCGCTGAGACATTCTCCGGCGGCTGGATGCACACCGGCGACCTGGCCCGCGAGGACGAAGACGGCTTCTACTACATCGTGGACCGCACCAAGGACATGATCGTCACCGGCGGCTTCAACGTCTTCCCCCGCGAGGTCGAGGACGTCATCGCCGAGCATCCGTCGGTGGCCCAGGTCTGCGTGATCGGCACCCCCGACGAGAAATGGGGCGAGGCGGTGACCGCGGTGGTGGTGCTGCGCCCGGGTGCGGACAGCGATGCCGCCGCGGTAGCCACCATGACCGCCGAGATCCAGTCCGCGGTCAAGGAGCGCAAGGGCTCCGTTCAGTCACCTAAGCAGGTGATCGTCGCCGAATCGGTGCCGGTGACCGCGCTGGGCAAGCCGGACAAGAAGGCGGTGCGCGCCCAGTTCTGGTCCGGGGCAGCGCGTTCGGTCGGCTGAATCAGCCCAGCGCCGCGGCCAGCTGCCGCCACTGCTCCCGCGGGAAGGCGCGTGGGTCGGCGTCCAGCAGCTGCACGCAGACGTGGTCGGCCCCGGCGGCCCGGTGCTCGGCGACCCGGCTGAGCACGTCCTCCGGGGTTCCCCAGGCGATGATCGCGTCGAACAACCGATCGCTGACGCCGGCGATGTCGTCCTCGGTGAATCCCGACCGCAGCAGATTGTTGGCGTAGTTGGGCAGTGCCAGGTAGGAGCCCAGCCACTTGGTGCCGATCGCGCGTGCTTCGTCGCGGCTGGCACACAAGATCCCCGTCTGCTCGGGCAGCAGCAGCGGCCCGTCGCCCAGCTGCTCGCGGGCAAACCGGGTGTGCTCGGGGGTGGTCAGATAGGGGTGGGCGCCGCGGCTGCGAGTGGCGGCCAAGTCGAGCATCTTCGGGCCGAGCGCCGCGAGCACCCGCGACTCGACCGGCACAGGCGCATCGGCCGCGTCGAGCCCGTCGAGAAACTCGCTCATCGCCCGCAGCGGGCGGCGGTATCGTCCGGGATCCCCGGCGTCGATCAGCGGAGCATGGCTGACCCCGATGCCGAGCAGGAACCGATCACCGTGTGCCGCAGTCAGCGATGCGTAGGACGCGGCGACGTCGGCCGGGGTGTGCATCCAGAGGTTCAGGATGCCGGTGGCGATGACCGCGCTGCGGGTGGCGGACAGCAGGTTGCCCACCGCGTCGAACACCGGGCCGCCGACGTCGGGTATCCACAGCGCGCCGAAACCCAGCTCCTCCAATTCGGCGGCGGCCTCGGCGGCCTCGCCCTGATCGCCGTAGCGCAGCGGCGCACTCCAGATCCCGACACCCGAGATGTTCACCATCGCCCCAGGATGGCATAGCGCTGCCGATGGGCTACCGGCGCCGGCCGTATCGGTCGGCGAGCTTCTGCTCGACGGTCATCGGCGGCGCGGCTTCGTCATCACCGGCCTGAGCCTGCGTCGCGGAGCGCTCCGCCCGGCGTGCCCGCAGCTCGGCGAACGCGAAGTACCCCAGACCTATTGGCGCCAGGATTCCGAACGCGATCCACTGAATCCCGTAGGACAGGAACGGTCCGGCATCCCGGCGAGGCAGCACGATCACGCCCAAGCCGCCGGGCTGGTCGTCGACGAGCTGCAGGTAGGACCCGGCCAGTGGGACGCCGGTCACCGCTGCGACCTGCTCGGTGTTGATCGAGTACACCTGGCGAAAACCGTTCTCCGTGAACGGGTTCTTGCCGGGAATGGCGCCCTGGGAGTCACGTAGTCGCGCGGTGACGGTGACCTCGCCGTCCGGCGGCGCCTGAATGTCCGGTAGCCGCGAGCCGCCGTCGTCGGTACGCACGTAGCCGCGATTCACCAGCACGGTCGGGCCGCCTTTGACCGCGAACGGTGTCAGTACCTCCACCGCCGGCACTCCGTCGATCGACCGCAACCGCACCAGCACCTGCTTCTCGGCCAGGTAGTGCCCGGTGGCGGTCACCGGCCGCCACTGCTCGTCCGGTGCCGAGGAATCCTGATGCGGCAGCAGCGTGGTCACCGGCACGGGTTCGGCGGTCAGGGCGTGCTCGAGCTGGCTGTTCGCGCGGGAGGTGGTGGTGTTCTTGCCCAGTTGCCACGGCGCCAGCACGGTGAAGCACAGGTAGGCGAAGCCCAGCACCACCGCAGCCAGAGCCAGCCAGCTCGGGCGCAGCAGGAAGGCCAGGCGTCGCATCAGCCGCTCTCGCCCAACGCCAGCTGCCCGTCGACCCAGGCGTGCAGGCCCGGCAGCGCGGCCGCGATGACGGTGAACGCCTGCACGAAGTCGTCATGGCCGCCGTAGTAAGGGTCGTCGACGTCCGGCACGGCCGCACCCGAACGTGGGTCGAAGGACCGCAGCATCCGGATCCGCTCGGCCGGAATGCCCAGCCCCTGCAGCAGCCCGACATGGTTGCGTCCCAGCGCCACCACCAGGTCCGCGGCCTCGTGCTCGGGCCCGACCTGGGCGGCGCTGTGCTCCACCGGGTAGCCGTTGTCGCGCAGCACCCGGTTGGTGCGTTCGTCGGCGCCCTTGCCGACGTGCCAGTCCGCGGTTCCGGCGCTGGTCACCCGCACGGTGCCGCCCAACCCGCGCTGCGCGAGCTGGTGGGCGAACATCTTCTCGGCCATCGGCGAGCGGCAGATGTTGCCGGTGCAGACGAACGTGACATGCAGCATCGGGTCAGACACCGAGTACCTCCCGTAGTTCGGTGACGGTCTGCACACGGGCGACAGGACCGTCGGGGATTTCAGCGTCGGAGGCGTCGTAGTCGGACTGGCCGTAGCCCCAGCCGACCAGCACGGTGTCGATGCCGTGCGCGGCCGCGCCATCCACGTCGTGACGCCGGTCGCCCACCATCAACACCCGCGCCGGCAGCGGCGCCAGCTGACCCAGGGCGTGGGCCACCACCTCGGACTTCGCGGCCCGGGTGCCGTCGACACTGGCGCCGGCGACGACCTCGAAATATCCGTCGAGCCCGAAATGGGCGAGGATCTTGCGGGCCGTCGGCTCGACTTTGGAGGTGGCCACGGCCAACCGGACACCGGCGGCCCGCAGGTCGTTCAGCAGCGCGGCGACGCCGTCGAACATGGTGTTCATCTGCCAACCGCGGCTGGTGTAGTCGGCGCGGTAGGCGGCGACCGCCGCCTCAGTCTGCTCGCCGAGGCCCATCGCGGCCAGCGTGTGGTGCATCGGCGGGCCGACCAGCCGCGCGGCCAGATCGCCATCGGGAATCGGCGCGCCGATGTGGTCCAACGCGTGCCGGAAGCTGGCGACGATCCCGGCCGCGGAGTCGGTCAAAGTGCCGTCGAGGTCGAAGATCACCAATTCGGCGGCGGCGGTGCTCGTGCGCGTCACGGGTCCATTGTCCCCGACGTGCGCGGAGAGCTCGCCGGGTGGCGCACTACTGTCTTGCAGTGTGACTGCGCGGCTGGCTGACGTCATTGACGTACTGGATGCGGCCTACCCGCCCGGGCTGGCCCACTCCTGGGACTCGGTCGGGCTGGTCTGCGGTGACCCCGATGACCTGGTGAGCTCGGTGACGATCGCGGTTGACGCCACATCAGCGGTAGTCGACGAGGTGCCCGACGGCGGCCTGCTGCTGGCCCACCATCCGCTGTTGCTGCGCGGGGTGGACACCGTCGCGGCCAGCACCCCCAAGGGTTCGCTGGTGCACCGGCTGATCCGGACCGGTCGCGCCCTGTTCACCGCGCACACCAATGCCGATGCGGCCTCGCCCGGGGTCTCCGACGCGCTGGCGGCAGCACTCGGGCTGACCGTGGAGTCGGTGCTGGAGCCGGCCGGCCCGCGCGCCGACACCGACAAATGGGTGATCTACACCCCGGCAGAGCACGCCGAGGCGGTCCGGGCCGCAGTGTTCGCGGCCGGCGCGGGCCACATCGGCGCCTACGCGCAGTGCAGTTGGAGTGTGCCGGGCACCGGCCAGTTTCTGCCCGGCGACGGTGCGACGCCGGCGATCGGCCAGGTGGGCGAGGTGGAGCGCGTCCCCGAGGACCGCGTCGAAGTGGTGGCGCCGGCGCGGGCGCGCGGGGCGATTCACGCCGCGCTGCTGGCCGCCCACCCCTACGAGGAACCGGCATTCGACATCTTCGCGTTGCAGCCGCTGCCCGCCGGGGTGGGGATCGGCCGGATCGGCAGCCTGGCGACACCGGAGCCGTTGAGCGCGTTCGTCGCCCGCGTCGCTGCGGGCCTGCCGGCCACCTCGTGGGGTGTGCGCGCCTCGGGAGATCCCGACCTGGCGGTCTCGCGGGTGGCGGTCTGCGGTGGCGCCGGAGATTCTCTGCTGGATGCCGCGGCCGCCGCCGACGCCCAGGTCTACGTCACCGCGGACCTGCGCCACCATCCCGCTGACGAGCATTCCCGCCGATCGACGATGGCGCTGGTCGACGTGGCCCACTGGGCCAGTGAATACCCGTGGTGCGCGCAGGCCGCCGATGTACTCCGCTCGCATTTCGGTGCGACGCTGCCGGTGCGTGTCAGCACGCTGCGCACCGACCCCTGGAATCTCGCGCATGAAGGAGGCCGGTCATGAAGGCTGAAGAAACACAGCAACGTTCACTGCTGGAACTGTCGGAACTCGACGCCGAACTGGCCCGGATGGCGCACCGCGTCGGGAACCTTCCCGAGCAGCAGGAACGCGAGCGGATCCAGGCCCAGCACACCGCCGCCGCCGATCGGTTGGCAGCGCTGGAGCTGGCCTTGGAGGACTTGGACGCTCAAGCCGGTCGTTTCGAGTCGGAGATCGACGCGGTGCGCCAACGTGAGGACCGCGACCGCGCCCTGCTGGACTCGGGGCAGGCCATCGCCAAACAGGTCGTCGATCTGCAGCACGAGCTGGAGACCCTGCAGAAGCGTCAATCCAGCCTCGAGGACTCGCTGCTGGAGTTGATGGAGCAGCGTGAGCAACTGCAGACCCAGGCCAGCGCCGAAGCGAGCGTGCTGGAGGGCCTGGCTGCTGATTTGGGCCGAGTGCAGGAGGCGATCGACACCGCCTTAGAGGAGATCGAGACCACCCGCGGCCAGCGTTCGGGCAGCCGTGAACGACTGGCCGCCGAGATCGACACCGAGCTGTTGGCGCTCTATGAGCGGCAGCGGGCCTCGGCGGGAGTCGGCGCGGGCCTGTTGCGCGGGGGCCAGTGCGGCGCCTGCCGGATCGAAATCGACCGCGGCCAGCTGGCGAAGATCTCGGCAGCGGAGCCCGAAGAGGTCCTGCGGTGCCCGGAATGCAACACGATCCTGCTGCGGGTCAAGAACTTCGGTTAGTGCTCTGGCGGGTGAAGGTGGGGGGATGAAGGTCGTCGTCGAGGCCGACGGTGGGTCACGCGGAAACCCGGGTCCGGCCGGCTACGGGGCGGTGGTGTGGTCCGCCGATCGCACCTCGGTGCTCGCCGAGGCCAAGGAGGCCATCGGCGTTGCCACCAACAACGTCGCCGAATACCGGGGCCTGGTCGCGGGATTGACCGAGGCGGCCCGGTTGGGTGCCGCCGAGGTCGGGGTGTTCATGGACTCCAAGCTGGTGGTCGAACAGATGGCCGGCCGGTGGAAGGTCAAACATCCGGACCTGATCACGCTGCACCGGCAGGCTCGCGAGCTGGCGTCGAGGTTCGACCATGTCCGCTACTCCTGGATTCCGCGGGAGCAGAATTCCCATGCCGACCGGCTCGCCAACGAGGCGATGGACGCCGCTGCCGGGATCGAGCAGCCGGCGGAGAAGCCGGCTGCGCCTGCGCCCACGGCTCCCGGCTGGACCGGCGCGACCGGAACGGCGACCCGGCTGTTGTTGCTGCGGCACGGGCAGACCGAACTGTCGGTGCATCGGCGCTACTCCGGTCGCGGCAATCCGCCGCTGACCGACACCGGCCGCCGGCAGGCCGATGCGGCGGCGCGCTACCTGGCCCAGCACGGCGGTATCGCGGCGGTCGTCAGCTCACCGCTGCAGCGCTGCCGTGACACCGCCGAGGCGGCTGCGAGGCTGCTGCGCCTGGACGTCACCGTCGATGAGGATCTGACCGAGACCGACTTCGGGGCCTGGGAGGGCCTGACCTTCGCCCAGGCCGCCGAGCGCGATCCCGACCTGCACCGGCGCTGGCTCAAAGACACGTCCACGCAGCCCCCCGGCGGGGAGAGCTTCGATGCCGTGCAGCAGCGGGTGATGGCCGCTCGCGACCGAATCGTCGCCGACCACGGCGGCACCACCGTGCTCGTGGTGTCGCACGTGACTCCGATCAAGACGGTGCTGCGGCTGGCGCTGGACGCCGGCCCCGCCATCTTGTACCGGCTGCACCTGGACCTGGCGTCGCTGAGCATCGCCGAGTTCTACGGCGACGGGCCGGCCTCGGTTCGGCTGGTGAATCAGACGGCCTACCTGTAGCCGCCGGCCTGCGCGTCAGTCGTGCAGGTGCACGCGTTCGCCGTGGGTTCCGAAGATCACGATCGCCTCGGCCGGACCATCGACGGCGCCGAACCAATGCGGCGTCCAGGTGGAGAACTCGACCGCCTCGCCGGGACCGATCAGGAAATCATCGTCGCCCAACACCAACCGGAGTCGGCCGGACAACACGTACATCCACTCGTGGCCCTCGTGCACCGGCAACTCGGCGGGGCGGCGACGGCGCATACCGACGCGGATCTTGAAAGCATGCAAACCGCCGGCCGGGCCGTGCCGGGTCAGCGGCCAGTAGGTGATGCCGTTGTGGCTGTGCGAGGTACCTCGCACCCGTGGGTCCTGATGCTGCGGGGCGCGCAGCAACTCGTCGGTGCTGACCGACAGTGCCTCGGCCAGCCGGGGCAGATGATCGAGCGCCAGGCGCCGCTTGCCCGATTCCAGCCTGCTCAACGTCGAGACATCGATGCGGGCGCGAGTCGCCACGTCTTCCAGGGTCAGCCCCTGCTGGGTGCGTAGCTCACGCAGTCGACGCCGCACCCGTAGGTCGACGCCGCCGTCGCCAGTGCTTGCCTGCATAGCAATCCAGGTTGCCAGCACCTTCGGTGGGATGGCAAGCATGAGTGCGTCTTTTCAGCGACGGTGATTTGAACTCTGTCATCGCGTACCGGCGATGTCATACCGTTACGCCCGAACCGCTGACGAGAGGCCGCAGATGAAGTGGTTGGGCGTGGACGGATGGGCGAACCTCGTGGTCGGCGTGCTCATTGCGCTGGCTTTGGCCGATTTGCTCCCGAAGATTCCGTGGTGAAGAAATGACCACGACACAGCTGGATTCCGACCACACCGAGCCAGAGGCGATCTTCATCAGCCGGCGCCCGCTGGACTATCTGCCCGGGTTCGCCCTGCTACTCACCGTGGGACTGCTCGGCAAGTATGCCCAGCGGTGGTGGCTGGCGCTGGGCCATCAGCTGCATGCGACGGTGCCCGACATCGAATACGTGTTGTGGGCCATCGTCATCGGACTCGTGATCCGAAACACCGTCGGACTGCACCGGATCTTTCTACCGGGCGTTCTGACCTACGAATTCTGGCTCAAGGTCGGCATCGTCGCACTGGGTTCTCGATTCGTGCTCGGTGACATCGCCAAACTGGGCGGTATCAGCCTGATTCAGATTCTGCTGGACATGACGATCGCCGGCGCGATAATCCTTGGCGCAGCGCACCTTTTCGGTTTGTCGGGCAAGCTCGGGTCGCTGCTGGCCATCGGCACCTCGATCTGTGGGGTGTCGGCGATCATCGCGTCGAAGGGAGCTATCCGGGCCAAGAACTCCGACGTCAGCTATGCGATTGCCGCCATCTTGGCGCTCGGTGCGGTGGGCCTGTTCGTGTTGCCGCCGCTGGGCCACCTGATCGGGTTGAGCGACCATGAGTTCGGGTTGTGGGCAGGTCTGTCCGTGGACAACACCGCCGAGACCACCGCCACCGGCTACCTGTTCTCCGATGAGGCAGGCAAGATCGCAGTGCTGGTGAAATCCGTCCGCAACGCCCTGATCGGGTTCGTGGTGCTGGGGTTTGCGTTGTACTGGACGGCGCGTGGACAGGCTGACCAGGTGGCATCCGGTTTTCGGGCCAAGGCGGCGTTCATCTGGCACCAGTTCCCCAAATTCGTCCTGGGTTTCCTGGTGGTGTCGACGGTGGCCACGCTGGGATGGCTGGACAAGCCTCAGCTGGCCAGCCTGGGCAACGTGTCGAGGTGGGCGTTCCTGCTGACGTTCGCCGGCGTCGGTCTGTCCACTGACTTTCGGCAGATCGCCCGGGCGGGTTGGCGGCCACTGCTGGTGGCTGTCATCGGCCTGGTGGTGGTGGCCACGGTGTCGTTGGGGCTGGTGCTGGTGACCTCGCGCTGGCTGGGCTGGGGTGTGGCTGCCTCCTGAAAGCCGAGTCCTAGGGGCGGCCATTTGCCTGGATGGCAAACGAGCGTGCTGTTTTGCGCTGCAGGCTGCATGCTCGATTCATGAGCGAAATCTGGGATTGCATAGTGGTGGGCGGCGGCGCGGCCGGGCTCAGCGCCGGTCTGGTGCTGGGCAGAGCCCGGCGTAACACCCTGTTGATCGACGCGGGCCAGCAGAGCAACCGCAGCGCACACGGAATCGGCGGCCTGCTGGGCCACGACGGCCGCCCGCCGGTCGAGCTCTACAGGCTCGGCCGCGACGAACTCGCCTCCTACGGTGTGCAGATCCGCTCCGGTGAAGTGGCTGACATCGAAAGCGTCGACGGCGGGTTCATGGTGCGGCTTCTCGGCGGTCGCGAAGAACGAACACGCCGCGTGCTGCTGGCCACCGGAATGACCTACCTGCCACCGGATCTCCCCGGCCTGGCGCAGCTGTGGGGCCGTTCGGTGTTCCACTGCCCGTTCTGTCACGGCTGGGAGGTACGGGATCTGCCGTTGGCGGTGCTGGCCGACGGTGCCCGGGCGGTGCACATGGCGCTTCTGCTGCGGTGCTGGAGTGACGACATCGTGGTGCTCACCAACGGTCCGACCGAGCTGGGCGCCGACGACTGCAGCCGACTGGCCCGAGCCGGCATCGAAATCGACGAACGGCCGGTGGCTGAGCTGGACGCGCACGACGGCGAGCTGGCGGCGGTGGTGTTCGCCGACGGTGAGCGGTTCCCCAGGCGCGGCCTACTGGTCGCGACGACCCTGCGCCAACGTGACCAGCTGGCCGAGCGCCTCGGTGTGGCGGTCGCGGAACCCGGCCCCGTGGCCCAAGACCCTGTCGGTGTCGATCCGTTGTGCCGTACCTCGATTCCCGGGGTATTCGCCGCCGGGGATCTGACGGCGGAGATGCCACAGGTGGCTACCGCGATCGCGGCGGGCTCCCGCGCCGCGGCGGCGGTGGTGCAGAGCCTGGCCGCCGACGACTACGGATTGCCGCTGCCGCCAGTCATGAACGGAAGGAACACAGACCGATGACCGACGCACTGCGCGACCCACGCGAATTCTGGGACGAGTTCTACAGCGGCGACGGACGGGTGTGGAGCGGAAAGGTCAACGTTCAACTCGCCGAGATCACCGCCGACCTGGCGCCGGGCCGGGCACTGGATCTGGGCTGCGGCGAGGGCGCCGACGCGATCTGGCTGGCCGAAGACGGCTGGCAGGTGGTGGCAGTCGATGTCTCGGCCAACGCGCTGGAACGGGCCTGTGCCGCTGCGCAAGAGCGCCAGGTGATCTCGCGCATCCGCTTCGAGCGCCACGATCTGTCCACCAGCTTCCCCGCCGGCCGATTCGACCTGGTGTCGGCGCAGTTCCTGCACTCGCCGGTGCCACTGGAACGCGAAGCAGTGCTGCGCCGGGCGGCTGACGCCGTGGCGGTGGGCGGGCGACTACTGATAGTCGACCATGCCGCCGCGCCGCCGTGGGCCGGCGAGCACGTGCACGAGCATCACTTCGCCACGGCCGAAGAGGTCCTCGCGGGATTGGCGCTCGATGATGCGCAGTTCGAGTTGCTGCGGCTCGGGACTGCCGAGCGCGACGCGGTCGGACCCGACGGCCAGACCGGCGTGCTGACCGACAACGTGATCCTGTTGCGGCGTACGGGAAGCCCGCATCACGCGGCGTCGTGAAAGATCAGCCCCAGCGTGAAGCGCTCACCCGAGCGGATCGGTGAGACACCGTGGCGCACCGGCGCCATCGACCAGCCGCGGGTGGAGCGCACCGGGCGATCGCGGGTGGTGAACACATAACCGTGGCCGTGTGGCAGCTGCACGGCCACGCCCCGAGACTGCGCACGCGGGCGCTGCTCGACAAGCAGGAACTCGCCCCCGGTGTAGTCGACGGCGGGTTCGCTGAGGTTGATCACTACCTGTAGCGGAAACACCAACTCGCCGTAGAGGTCCCGGTGCAGTGCATTCCAGTCGCCGGGGCCGTAGTGCAACATCAGAGCGGTCGGTTTGGTCTGACCGGCCCGGTGGCACTGTTGCAGCCATTCGTCGAAGTCGTCGGGCCAGGGCGCGTCGCGGCCCAGCCGGGTAGCCCAGTCCCGGGCTATCGGCAGCAGATGCGGGTACAGCGCGCGCTTGAGCGCATCGACCGGATCGGGTGCCGGTGCCGCGAAATACCGGTACTGCCCGGACCCGTAGCGATGGCGCTGCATGTCGACCGTGGCACGGAAGCGCTCGTCGTCGGCGTAGCAACGCCGCAGCCGCGCGGCCTCGGCGACGGTCAGCAGCCGCGGCAACAGGGCGCCGCCGCACTCATCGAGCTCGGCGGTGACGGCGTCCCAATCTCCGGCACCCACCCGCCGCTCCCAGCGCGTCACCGTCGTCGCCATGGCTGAGGTTCCTTCCGATCGGGTGCTCTCGAGTGTGCGCCACGGCCCGCAAACCGCGCTGCGGGACGCGATGAGTGTCGCCGTTCGGGTCGGTTCGATTAAATCGCCGTGCGCCAAAACGCCGGCGCCTGGCAACCAGCAGCTTCCATGAACAGCACGGTAGTGGGCCATTTTGGCGCGTTGACAGCTAACTGGTGCGCTCCTACTGTTCGGCCAACTACAGGAGGGGAGCGACGAATGCGCGGGAGATCAGCAGTGACATGCGCACCGGGTGGGACAGTGGCGGAGCCGTCGTCGACTGGACGGCTCGTGCGCGCACGAACGGGCTGACGCGTTGGCGCACACCACAGGCAGGCAGCGATGAGCGGGCACTCCTGGTCCAAGCCCGCGATCGCGGTCGGCGATTTCGTCGTGCTTGCCGGCGAGACGTTCGCGGCGATGGCGCGACCACCGTGGGCTTGGCGCGAGCTGATCAACCAGATCTGGTTCGTGGCACGGGTGTCGATCGTCCCGACGATCATGCTGTCGATTCCCTACACCGTGCTCATCGTCTTCACCCTCAACATCGTGCTGCTGGAGATCGGCGCCTCCGACCTCTCCGGCGCCGGCGCGGCGCTGGCGGCCGTCACCCAGGTCGGCCCGGTGGTCACCGCCATCGTCGTGTCGGGGGCGGGCGCCACCGCCATGTGCGCCGATCTGGGTGCCCGCACGATTCGCGAGGAGATCGACGCCATGAAGGTGATCGGCGTCAACCCCGTCGAGGCCCTCGTGGTTCCCCGCGTCATTGCAGCGACATTCGTTGCGGTGATGCTCTATTCGGTGGTCGCGGTGGTGGGCCTGACCGGAAGCTATGCCTTTGTGGTGTTCGTGCAGCACGTCACGCCGGGCGCCTTCGTGGCCGGGATGACGCTGTTGACCGGACTGCCGCAGGTGGTGGTCTCGCTGATCAAGGCCCTGCTGTTCGGCCTGTCGGCCGGACTGATCGCCTGCTACAAGGGGCTGTCGGTGGGCGGCGGCCCGACGGCGGTGGGCAACGCCGTCAACGAGACCGTCGTCTTCGCGTTCATGGCGCTGTTTCTGATCAACATCCTGGCCACCGCCTTCGGTGTGAAGGTCGCGCCGTGACGGCCTCCGACACCGCCCGGCGGCTGGGCGAACAGACCGCCTTCTACGGCGCCGCACTGGCCGCCATCGGGGATGCGGTCCGCCGCTACCCCGGCGAGGTGCTGCGGCTGATCGCGGTCATGGGAATGGGAGCCGGTGCGCTGGCCGTCATCGGCGGCACCGTGGTCATCGTCGGCTTCCTCACCCTCTCGACCGGGGCCCTGATCGCCGTGCAGGGCTACAACACCTTGTCCAACGTCGGAATTGAAGCACTGACCGGCTTCCTGGGCGCCTTCCTCAACGTCCGATTCATCGCCCCGGCCACCGCCGGGGTGGCGTTGGCCGCGACCATCGGCGCCGGTGCCACCGCGCAGATCGGCTCGATGCGGATCAACGAAGAGATCGACGCACTAGAAGCCATGGGCATCCGGTCGATCACCTACCTTGCCGCCACCCGGATCGTCGCCGGCGTTCTGGTGGTGATCCCGCTCTACACCGTCGCAGTGCTGATGGCGTTCTTGGCGACTCGCTTCGGCACCACCGTGATCTATGGGCAGTCACGGGGCGTCTACGACCACTACTTCTCCACCTTCTTAGAGCCCACCGATCTGCTGTGGTCGTTTCTGGCCGCACTGTCGATGGCCACCGCGGTCATGGTGGTGCACACCTACTACGGCTTCACCGCGAGCGGTGGCCCGGCCGGGGTTGGCGAGGCCGTCGGCCGCGCCGTGCGAACCTCGGTCACCGCAACGGTGTTTGTGCTGCTGACCATCACACTGTCCGTCTACGGACAGTCCGGCAACTTCCACCTGTCGGGGTGAGGCGGGGTGAGTCAATGAGCACTGGAACCCACAACAGGTCCCGCCGCGGCGGGATCGACCCGATCTGGTGGTCACCCGTCCTGGTCGTGGTGATCACCGCCCTGTGCGCCATGACCGCCCTGCTGTTCTCCGGAGCGTTCCGGGGATACGTCCCGCTCACGCTGGTCTCCGATCGAGCCGGCTTGGTGATGGAGGACGGAGCCAAGGTAAAACTGCGCGGTATTCAGATCGGCGAGGTGAGATCCCTTGGCACCCAACCGGGATCCGATCACACTCGAGGGTCCACCCTGAATCTGAAGATGTACCCGCGGCCTTTCGGATACCTGCCGAGCAACATCGAAGCCGAGATCAAGTCCAGCACGGCGTTCGGCGCCAAGTATGTCGATCTGATCATTCCCTCCGGCGGCCCCAGTGGCCAGCGGCTCAAGGCGGGTGCGGTGCTGCGGTCACGCAACGTGACGGTGGAAGTCAACACCATGTTTGAGAACCTGCAGGCGGTGGTGCACGCCATCGACCCCGCCAAGCTCAATTCGGTGCTGTCGGCAGTGGCCGAATCGGTTCGGGGCAGGGGAGACGTCATCGGGCGGGCGATCACCGGCGCCAACACGATGCTGACGGCGGTGAACCCACGCATGCCGACCGTGCAGCGCGACTGGCAACTGTTCGGCCAGACCACCGGAGTGTATTCCGCTGCCGCGCAGAACATCCTGAACATCCTGGGCTCCGCATCCACCACCAGCACAACGCTGACGGCCCAAGCCGGCGAACTCGACGCGCTGCTGCTCGCCGCGGTCGGCTTCTCCGCGACCGGGATCGACACCATCGGTGCAAACCAGCCCGGACTGGTTCAGGCGCTGCGCCTGATGGCACCGACCACCGACCTGCTCGAGGAGTACTCGCCGACCTACACCTGCCTGTTCCAGGGGGCGCAATGGTTCCTGGAGAACGGCGGACGAGACGCCATGGGCGGCAACGGTAGATCGGTCATCATGGACGCAGCGATGCTCGCCGGCGACGACCCGTATCGGTACCCGGACAACCTGCCGCTGGTCAACGCCCGGGGCGGACCGGGCGGCAGGCCCAGCTGTGGCTCACTGCCCGACGTGAGCAAGAACTTCCCGGTGAAGTATCTGGTGACCGACACCGGATTCGGTACCGGCCTGGACGTTCGGCCCAACCCGGGCATCGGTTTCCCCGGCTTCGCCAACTACTTCCCGGTCACCAAACCGGAACCGGAACCGCCAAGAATCCGCTATCCCGGACCGCCCGCGCCCGGGCCGGAGTCGCCATGAGAGGCAACATCGGCAAAACCCTGACCTGGGTCGTGCTGTTCACGGTGACGTGCCTGGTGTTCATCTTCATCCTGGTCACGGTGTTCGGGCAGTTCCGATTCGACTCCCGGGTCGGCTATCGGGCCGAGTTCACCAACGTCTCGGGACTCAAGGGCGGCAACTTCGTTCGCATCGCCGGTGTCGAGATCGGCAAGGTCACCCACATGGCGTTGCACCCCGACGGCACCGTCACGGTCGACTTCTTGATCGACCGGGGGCTGACGCTCACCGAGGGCACCCGGGCCGCCGTGCGCTACGAGAACCTCATCGGCGACCGCTACCTGTCGTTGGAGCAAGGCGCGGGGTCGGTACGCACCCTGGCGCCGGGCCAGACCATTCCGCTGACGCGGACCGAACCCGCACTCGACGTGGACGCCCTCATCGGAGGATTCCGGCCCCTGTTCCGTGCGTTGGACCCCGACCAGGTGAACGCGCTCAGCGGTGAGCTGCTTAAGGTATTTCAGGGCCAGGGCGGCACCATCGCCTCGGTGTTGTCGCAGACCTCGGCATTGACCACGACACTGGCCGGCCGCGACGAGCTGATCGGCCAGGTGATCACCAACCTCAACACCGTGCTGGGCACCTTCAGCACCCGCGACCGCGAGTTCGGCCACGGGCTGGACTCGCTGACCCAGATGGTTCAGGGACTGGCGGATCGCCGCACCGACATCACCAAGGGCGTGGCCTACATCAACGCCGCCGCCGGCTCAGTCGCCGACCTACTGACCGTGGCCCGCGAACCCATTCGTGATGTGGTGACGCAAACCGATCGGGCCGCCGGCCAAGTGATGGCCGACCGCGACTATGTCGACGATCTGGTCAAGACACTGCCCGACGCCTACCAGGTGCTGGCGCGCAACGGGCTCTACGGCGACTATTTCGGCTTCTACATGTGTGACCTGGTGATCAAGGTGAATGGCAAAGGCGGCCAACCGCTCTACTCCAAGATCATGAACCAGACGACCGGACGGTGCGCCCCGAAATGATGAGACCGAAACTGCCGCGGATCACCATCAAGCCGCTGGCCGAGCGCAATCGGCCCGCGGTCGGCGTCACCGGCATACTCCTGCTGATCGCCTTGGTGGTCGCGGTCTTCAGCTACGACAGGCTGCCGCTGGTCAAGGGCACCACCGACTACGCCGCCTACTTCACCGAGGCCGGTGGCATCAAATCCAACAGTGACGTACGGGTGTCGGGACTCGACGTCGGCCGGGTTGCCGGTCTGCGGCTGGAGGGCAACCGGGTCCGGGTGACGTTCACGGTCCGCAAGGGAGTCGTGCTCGGCGACCGGACCGAGGCCGCGATCAAGACCGAAACGGTGCTGGGCAACAAGTTCCTGGAACTGACCCCGCGCGGCGACGGCCACCTCACCGGCCCGATACCGGTCGAACGCACGACCTCGCCCTACGACCTGCCGGATGCCCTGGGAGATCTGACCGCCGTCATCAGCGGCCTAGACACCACGCAGCTCTCCTCGGCGCTGACCACCTTGGCCGAGACCTTCAAAGACACCCCACCGGACCTCAAGATGGCGTTGCAAGGAGTGGCGCGCTTCTCCGACACCCTCGACAAACGCGACGCCACGCTGCGCCAACTACTGGCCGACGCCAACAACGTCACCGGAGTGCTGGCGCGGCGCAGCGAACAGATCGCCGGCCTGGTCGCCAACAGCAACGCCCTGCTGAGCGAACTGTTGTCACAACGCAATTCCGTCGACGCATTGATGACCAACCTGACCGCGGTGTCGCACCAAGTGTCGGCCGTGGTCGACGACAACCGTCAGCAACTCAAACCCGCGGTGGACAAACTCAACGGTGTCCTGGAGATCCTCGACAACCGCCGAGCCGACCTACAGCGCACCCTCTACCTGTTTCGCCGCTACGCCATGTCGTTCGGCGAGGTGCTGGGATCCGGGCCGTTCTTCAAAGCGTCGGTGGTGAACCTGATCCCGGGCCAATTGGCGCAGCCGGCCATCGAAGCGGCCTTCTCCGATCTGGGTCTGGACCCCAATGTGCTGCTGCCCTCGCAGCTGAACGACCCGGCCGTCGGCCAGCCCGGCACCCCGCCACTGCCGATGCCGTTTCCCCGCACCGGACAAGGCGGCGAGCCGAATCTGACCTTGCCGGACGCCATCACCGGCAAGCCCGGAGACCCGCGCTATCCCTACCGGGAGCCGTTGCCGGCGCCGCCACCGGGCGGACCACCCCCGGGCCCACCCGCGCTCGGTCCGGCGGCAGACGGGGGGAGCTGACGTGGGCACCCACTCCGTCGCCGGTGTAAGCCTGGCCGCCAACGGCGTGCGACTCCTGCGGCTGACGACCGCGGCCGTGCTGGTATCGAGCCTTGTCCTCGCACTATTCTTGGTGGCCGGACCGCCCTGGGAGCAACTGCGCAAGCACGTCTACACCGCCTACTTCACCAACACCAATGGCCTCTACACCGGCGACGAAATCCGCATCCTGGGGGTTGCCGTCGGCACCGTCGAGCGCATCGAACCGCTGCCGGACACCGCCAAGGTGACCTTCTCCGTCGGCGGCCAGTACCGGGTACCCGCCGATGCCCGGGCGGCGATCCTGTCGCCGTCGTTGGTCAGCGCCAGGGCGATCCAGCTCGTCCCGGCGTACACGGGTGGTCCCGAACTGGCCGACGGCGCCAGCATCGGCCAGGACCGCACGGCGGTTCCGGTCGAGTGGGACGACTTCAGGCAGCAGCTGGAGAAGCTCACCGATTCGCTGCAGCCGTCCGACACCGCCGGCCGCAGCGCCATCGGCGCCTTCGTCAACACCGCGGCGGCCAACCTGCGGGGTCAGGGCGACACCGCACGCGAGACGGTGATCAAACTGTCGCAGGCGATGTCGGCGCTGGGCGACCACAGCACCGACATCTTCAGCACGGTCCGCAACATGCAACTGCTGGTCTCGGCGCTGACCTCCAGCAGCGACCTGCTGGCGGCATTCAACGTCAACCTCGCCGATATCACCACCTTGCTGAACAATTCGCCCCGCGAATTCGCCGACGCGATAACAAGTCTCGACGGCGTGGTCAACGACCTACGCGGATTCATCGGCGAGAACCGGGAGGGCTTCGGCGTCACCGTCGATCACCTGACGGCGATCACGACCGCACTCAACGAAAGCCGCGGCGACCTCAAACAGGTTCTGCACATCGCCCCCTCGGTGTTCCAGAATTTCGTGAACATCTACCAGCCGGCCCAAAGTGCGATCACCGGGGTGATGGCGCTCGGGAACTTCGCCACCACCGTCCAATTCATCTGCGGCGGAATCGAAGCTCTGGCGCGGGCGAACTCACTGCAGGCATCGAAGTTGTGCGTGCAATATCTGGCGCCGATCATCAAGAACCGCCAATACAACTTCCTGCCGATCGGCGGCAACCCGTTCGTCGGCACCGCGGCGCGACCGAACGAGATCACCTACAGCGAGGACCGGCTCAGGCCCGACGCTGCGCAACAGCCGGCTGAGCCGCCCCGCCAACCTATCGACCCCGAACTGGGCCTGCCCGGCCTGCTGCTGCCGTCGGCGCCTCCCGAGGGCACCCCGTGAAGCGGCTCGTGGTCATCGCGCTGAGCATCACGGTTGCCTCCGGGGCCACGGGTTGCCAGTGGCGGGGCCTGAACTCGCTGAGCCTGCCGGGCACTGCGGCGAGAAACGGCAGCTACACGATCTCGGCCCAATTGCCTGATGTCGTAGTCATTCAGCAGAACTCACGGGTGCGCGTCGCCGACGTCAACGTGGGCAATGTGACCAGGATCGAGGTCCAGGACTGGCACGCGCTGGTCACCATGCGCATCGACAACAGCGTGCACCTGCCGGCGAACAGCACCGCCAAAGTCGGTCAGACCAGCCTGCTCGGCTCGATGCACATCGAGCTGGCGCCACCGACCGACGAGCCGCCGCGCGGCGAACTGACGGACGGCGCGGTCATCCCGCTGTCTCGGGCCGCCACCTATCCGAGCACCGAGCAGACCCTGGCATCGGTCTCGCTGCTGCTCAACGGTGGGGGATTGGCTCAGCTGCAGGAGATCAACCAGAGCTTCGCTCGCGCGCTGGCGGGGCGCGAAAGCGACATGCGCAGCCTGCTCACGCAATTGGACACCTTCATCGCCGCACTCAACGATCAGACGGATGACATCATCGCGGCCACCGAGAAGCTGAACGGCCTGGTCGGCCAGTTCGCCCAGCGGAACCGCACCGTGGACAAGGCGCTGACGACGATCCCGCAGGCCTTGGCGGTGCTGGCGCAGGAGCGCACCAAGATCGCCGACGCCGCCGACGCGCTCGGAAAGTTCAGCGCCATCGCGGTCTCCACCGTCGACCAGAGCCGGGAGGCCCTGGTGGCCAACCTGCGCAACATCGCCCCGGTGTTGCGCTCGCTGGCCGACGCCGGTCCCGCGCTGACGCAGGGCCTGGACTTCCTGTCCACCTACCCCTGGGTCAAGAGCAACATCCCCAATTGGTTTCGCGGCGACTTCGCCAACATCAGTCTGGTCGTCGATCTGACGTTGAGCCGGATCGACAGCGGCCTGTTCACCGGAACACGGTGGGAAGGCGACCTCACCGAGTTGGAAATGCAGTGGGGGAGAACCGTCGGTCAGATGCCCAGCCCATACACCGCAGGCAACCCGCTGATCGCCCCCTACCACTTCGGGGGGTACTGAGGTGTTTCGGCTGTCCCGCACCGTTTGGACCCAGCTGGCGATCCTGGCGACGGTCACTCTCGTCGCCGGCGGGGTGATGGCGTTCGGTTTCGTCAAGGTCCCAGCACTTTTCGGCATCGGCCGCTACACGGTGACCGTCGAACTGCCGGCGTCCGGCGGGCTGTACCCGACGTCGGTGGTGACCTACCGCGGCACCGAGATCGGCAGGGTCAGCGCCATCGACGTCGACGCCGACGGGGTGCGTGCCGTGCTGAAACTCAACTCGGCGATCAAGGTGCCCGCGCAGGTGATGGCCGCGGTGCACAGCCGCTCGGCGATCGGTGAGCAGTTCCTCGAACTCACCCCGACCGCCGGCGCCACCGATCAGCGGATGCTGCGTGCCGGTGACGTGATCCCGGCGGACAAGGTGCGCATTCCCGCCGACATCGCCAACCTGCTCGATGCCACCAACCGTGCACTGCTGGCGATCCCGCACGACGATCTGCGCACCGTCATCGACGAGGCCGACAAGGCGGTGGGCGGTCTGGGTGCCGAACTGTCCCGCATCGTCGCCGGATCGACGTCGCTGGCCATCGAAGGCGGCGAGGCCGCGCAACCCTTCGCGCAGTTGATCGATCAGACCCCACCGGTGCTGAATTCCCAAGTAGTCACCGCGGATTCGATCGCGACGTGGGCGCAGCGGCTGGCCTCGATCACCGACCAGCTCAACGCCGAGGACCGGGCGTTCGCGGGCCTGCTCAACGTCGGCGCCCCGGCGCTCGATGAGGCCAATGCGCTGCTGAGTCGGGTGGCTCCGGCGCTGCCGGTGTTGCTGGCCAACATGGTCAGCCTGGGTCAGATCGCGGTGACGTTCCATCAGGGCATCGAGCAGCTGCTGGTGCTGTTTCCGCAGGGGACCGCGGTGATGTCGGCGATCACGCTGGCCGACTCGGGCCTCAACACGCCCTATCGCGGCATCTACCTGGACTTCAACCTCAATATGAATTACCCGCCGCCGTGCAACACCGGATTTCTGCCGGCCCGCCAACAGCGGGCGCCCAGCTCCGTGGATTACCCGGATCGGCCCGCCGGCGAGCTGTACTGCCGGGTGCCGCAGGACTCGGACCTGAATGTGCGTGGCGCACGCAACATTCCCTGTGAGAACGACCCCGCCAAACGTGCCCCCACGGTCGAGATGTGCGAGAGCGACGAGTCGTACATTCCGCTCAACGACGGCTACAACTGGAAGGGCGATCCCAACGCCACCTTGTCCGGCCAGGCCGTGCCGCAGGATCCGCCGCGTGCCCCTGCGCCTGCGCCGCCGGTCGCCTTCGTTCCCTACGACCCGGAGACCGGCAGCTACCTCGGCCCGGACGGCAAGCGGAACACCCGCACAGATCTGGCCCCCCAACGGAAGGAGCAGACATGGCAGACGATGTTGCTGCCCCCGGGCGAATAGCACGCCGAGCGGCGGTAGGGGCGATCCTGGCTGTGGCGGCGCTGGCCGGTGCGGTCGGCTGGCTCGGCTACCGCGACCACCACATCCAGCAGGCTCAGGCGCAGCGCGAGAGCTACGTCCAGGTGGCACGTCAAGCGGCGATCAACCTGACGACGATCAGCTACGCGCAGGCCGACACCGATGTGCAGCGCATCATCGATTCGACCACCGGGGAGTTCCGCGACGACTTCAGCCAGCGATCCCGGCCCTTCGTCGACGTCGTCAAACAGGCCCAGTCGGAGTCGGAAGGCACCGTCACCGAGGCCGGCCTGCAATCGGTGGACGGTGACCGGGCCTACGTCTTGTTGGCGGTCTCGGTGCGCACCACAATCGCCGGGACAGTCCAACCCGAACCGCGGCACTGGCGGATGCGAATCAGCCTGCAACGCACCGCCGACGGCCCCAAAGTGTCCAACATCGCGTTCGTCCAGTGAGCAGGGGGTTCAGCGTGTCGAGAACGACCCTGCGGCGCTGGGCGCCGGTAGCTCTGCTGCCGGGCGTGGTCCTGACGCTGGCGATTGCGGCGGGTTACTTGAGATGGCAGGACGTGTCGGCACGCGTCGCGCGGGAGACGGCCGCACAGTCGGTACAGACCGCGACCGATGCCACCATCGCGATGTTGTCGTACCGCCCGGACACCGTCGAGTCCGCGTCGGCGGCGGCCGCCGACGGAATGACCGGCGCCTTCCGTGATGAATACACCCAACTGATCAAGGAAGTCGTGGCGCCCGGCGCCAAACAACAGCACATTTCGACCGTCGTGACGGTGCCCGCGGCGTCCTCGGTGAGCGCGAGTGCGCGCCATGCGGTGGTGCTGCTCTTCGTCGACCAGGCGACCACGATCGGCGACGGACCGCCCACCACCACCGCCTCGAGTGTCCGGGTTACTTTGGACAAAGTCGGTGGCCGGTGGCTGGTCTCGCAGTTCGACCCGGTGTAGGGGCTAGGTGGCAGATGGGAATTGATGTGCGCCGCGCGGCGGTATTGGCGATCATGATTGCCGGGGCGGGGACGCCGCCCGTTGCCGGTGCCGACAACTCGCGTCTCAACGACAGTGTCGTGACCAACGTCTACACGATTCACCACCAGGCCGGCTGCGCCGAGAAGGTGATGGTCGATCCCCGGCTGGTGCTGGCCGCCGAATGGCACGCCAAAGACGTTCTGGGACATCGGGATCTGGACGGCGACCTCGGCTCCGACGGATCCACGCCGCAGACCCGCGCGCAGGCTGCGGGCTTTCCGGGGACGGTGGCCGAAACCGTGGCGATCAACCCCGCGGTGGCTATCAGCGGCATCGAGATCCTCAACCGGTGGTATTACAACCCCGCGGATTTCGCGATCATGTCCGACTGCGCCAACACCGCGATCGGCGTGTGGTCGGAGAACAGCCCGGACCGATCGGTGGTGGTCGCGGTTTACGGTGCGGCATTGCCGGGCACCGCGTAGTACGGTGATCAGCGCGGACGAGTTGGCCGGGCGGCCGCGGCACGCGTAAAAGCGGGTCGAGGAAAGTCCGGACTTCACAGAGCAGGGTGATTGCTAACAGCAATCCGAGGTGACTCGCGGGACAGTGCCACAGAAAACAGACCGCCACCGCAAGGTGGTAAGGGTGAAACGGTGCGGTAAGAGCGCACCAGCGTTCCGGGTGACCGGGACGGCTTGGTAAACCCCACCCGAAGCAAGGCCAAGAAGGCCGCATTTCGGTGCGGTCGCGCAGGTGTTTGAGGGCTGCTCGCCCGAATCTGCGGGTAGGCCGCTTGAGGTACCCGGCAACGGTGTGCCCAGATGGATGGTCGCCGCCGCACCGCGTAAGTGGTGCGGAACAGAATCCGGCTTACAGGCCAACTCGTCCGCCCCGAAGCATTGAACAGGCAATATCCGGTTGCTAAGGCCCGTCGCTACGCAGCTGCTACGCATGGCAGTGTACGGTCCGGCCGTGAAGCGGACGCGGCCATACGCGCAGCGTTTCAAGAGTCTCACAACATGTGAATATGCGACGGACGTTTTGAGGCAACTTCTGCGTCAGATCGGCCTGGGCGGGCCCCTTGGCGCAGCGCTCGATCTACTTAGCCGCGAAGAAGAGAGGCTTGCCGATAAGGCCGGTAGCCACTGTCCATAGCCCGTTGGCACCGGCAGGGACGGTCACGCACGTGTTCCCCTCGGCAACGCCAGCCTTGTATAAGTCGCCAACATCGTTGAGCGGAGCGGGAATGACTCCGCAGCGATCGTCGTAGGTCCGGTTGTCTGAGCCGACAAACTTGACCGTGACATCCATCCCAGCATTCGCGGTTTGGTCACCCATGTAGGTAGCTGTGACCGGCACAATCCAGTACTGCATTCCTGCTGGTGGCGGATCATTGAACTGGTTCGTGGCTGCGATCTCAGACCACGCCTCTCGGGGAACGCCGAGTGTGACCTTCCAGTCTTGGTTGCCTACGGTCTCGCCGATCGGAAGCGGGTTCTCTCTACTGCCGGCGGTTTTGCTGTCGCCGTCATTGCTTGTCTCTGTAGGAGAGGCAGACGGGGAGGCCGATAAGCCTGATCCGCCGAAAGCATCGTTGACGGAATCAGTGACTACGGTCGCGAAGACGGTAACGCCTACGACGATTCCGATAACGGAGACGATGACCGCTGCGACGCTCGTACCCTTGCCCATTCCGGACTGGAACAATCCCGTGATGCCCAGGATGAATGCTATCGGCAGCAACACCCACCCGACGATGAGCGCGCCTGGGATACAGGCGAAGGCGAATCCGACGACGCTGACGATCAGCGCGATCAGGCCTAGCATGTTCTTTTGTTTCGTGGGTACTTGAGGCCCGGTCGCCGGTGCAACCGGGCCACCTCCTGGCATCTCGCCCCCATGCTGATTCATCGTCATACCCTTCCGCGAGGTGGATTGGATTCCGCCCAACGCCAGAGGTTAACCCACAACTCTGCCGGAGTCCGGTGTTCTGTTCTAGTGCGCTAAGGTTCGATCGGGGTTGGGCCGGGCACGAGGTGTTTGCCAGTTAGCGCGATGCAGCGGAAACTTCATCCAAACTCGCCCGATCAAAGCCGAGGACGAATTACCTTGCATTCGGAAACGGCACCCCCGATTTCATAAAATCTTTTCGTGTGGAGTGAGATATATGCACATTCGGGTTCGGATTATCGCCGTCACATTGGTCATCGGGCTAACGGCGTTGGTCGGCGCTCCATCAGTTGTAGCGATCGAAACGGCTACGGTTTGGGCCGGTTGTGGCACGGGCTACTACGAGAACTCCGATGGGCAATGTATCCATGACCCATCATCGGGTCTGCCGCCTGGTGGCGCTCCGGGCTTTTTGGATGGCGGTGGAGCCCCGCCGGGAGCTGCCGCAATATGCCGGGATGGCGATTATTCGTTTAGCACACACCACTCAGGTACTTGTTCCCGGCACGGCGGCGTCCGGCAGTGGCTAACGAACTGAGGTCTACCTTTTGGTTACGTCAACCAGTGATCTGGGTGGCGTGCTTGGTCCGGATATGGACGCCGAGACGACACTTCGTACGCAGGCATGAGGACCTTGCGGCCACGGCGCTTCGCCAGCAGCCGCCCGGTGCGCCTCAGGTTGATTATCGTCGAGACTGACAGACCCAGCATGACGGTTGCATCCACGCTCGTTGTTTTCAGATTCATGGTGCGGTCCCAGCGTCGGCTCTCCTGCATCGAGCCTCAGTGAACCGCCCGCTCAAGCTTGCGCAGCGCGGGCCGTAACGCCGCCCGGCTCCGCGCGGCGAGGTCGGCCTCGCGGGCATACAACAGCCCGTAGGTGAAGGTGTCCTCACCGGCGGCCGCCGCGGTATCGGCCTGGTGAAGCAGATGCGCCCGGCTGACCACGCTGTCCTGGTGGTCGCCGAGCACGGTCTGAATCGTCTTCGCCCGCTTGGCGATCTTCTTCTTGTTCGCCGCGGCGGCGGCGTAGCGCAGCCGCTTGGCGGCCTTGCGGATCCGGTGCAGCGCCACGTCGCGGTCGGCGGCTTTCTTGGCGGCCTTCACCGCCTTGCGCAGCCGCCGGTAGGCGATGTCCACCGTGGCGTACCGCTCGGCGGCCGGCGCGCTGATCAGCTCGTCGAGGCCGTCGAGTAGCCGGAAGTACCGCGGGGAGCGCATCGCGGCCAGGCTGCGCCGTCGCCCCGTCTCGTAGCGGCGCAGCGATCCGCCGACGAGCCGTTCGCCCACCGGCCCGCGGACCAGCTCCGGTGTCAGTTCGTCGAGGGCCTGCTGATAGCGCTGGGCCAACACCTCGGCGTCGCGGGCGACACCCAGCACCGCACCCAATTCCTGCAGTTCGCCGAGCAGCGGGGCGTGGGCGGCCTCTTCGCCCTGCAACAGGCTGCGGATCCGCCGGATCGTCACCCGCATCTGATGGACCGCGTCGTCGGCGTCGGCGCGCACCGCGCGATCCCAGACCAGCAGTTGGTCGATCTGCTCGGCCAGCGCGCGATGCAGGCGATCGGTCGGATGCGCGGGCGCCGGCGGCGCACCGAGCACCCGGGCCAGTTTGGATCCGTAGCCGGCTGGCCCGGCGCCGGTATCGAGTAGGCGGTTGCTCAGCCGGTCCAGCAGCTCGAGGTCCCCGCAGCCCAGTTCCAGTTCCCATTCCCGCCAGTGCTGTTCGGCGTCGTCGTCGGCCGACGCGGTGACCTGGTCGTCGCAGAACTCGGCCAGCACCTCGCCGTGATCGTCGCGCAGCACCACCACGCCGCGAGCGGTATCGATTCGCGCCACGGGTGCCAGCGGCCGATCCCGCACGATCGCCCTCACCACGTCGAGCAGTTCGTCCGGAATCTCCGGGCCCAGCGGGGCGCGCACCTCGGTGCGGGTGTCGGGCCCGGCAGGAAGTTTCAGGTGCCAGCCGGTGTCGGGACCGCCGGTGCGCCGGCGCAACGTGATCCGTCGCGCGGCCAGGTCGTGCCCCTGGGTGTCGAAGTAGACGGCCGCAAGATCCTGTGCCGGCAACTGCTCGACGTGGGCCACCCCGGCGATGCCGTCGAAGGACGGCGAGATCGCCTCTGCGTCAACGTCGAACTTGCGTTCCACCTCGCGAAACCGAGAGGTGCTCGGGTCGGTTGCAGACACGGCATCCAGCCTGTCACATCCGGACCGCCCGGACATGGCGTTCTAGAAGCAGTGCTCCTCGGCCGGGAAAGTGCCCGCAGCCACCTCGGTGGCGTACTGCTCTGCGGCACGGCGCAACTCGCCGCCCACGTCGCCGAAGCGCTTGACGAAGCGGGCGGTCTTGCCGGTGGTCATCCCGGCCATGTCCTGCCACACCAGAACCTGGGCATCGCAGTTGGGCCCGGCGCCGATCCCGACGGTGGGAATGGTCAGCTTTCCGGTGATCTGGGTGGCCAGTTCGGCGGGCACCATCTCCATCACCACCGCGAACGCACCGGCTTCTGCCACCGCGATCGCGTCGTGAATGGTCTGCTCGGCGGCGTCACCGCGTCCCTGCACCCGGTAGCCGCCCAGGGTGTTGACGCTTTGCGGGGTGAACCCGATGTGCGCCATCACCGGGATGCCGGCCGCGGTCAACGTCGCGATCTGGTCGGCAACCCGCTCGCCGCCCTCCAGCTTGACCGCGTGCGCGCCGCCCTCCTTCATGAACCGGGTGGCGGTGGCCAGCGCCGCCGCCGGCCCGCCTTCATAGGAGCCGAACGGCAGATCGGCGACCACCAGCGCATGCGGGGCGCCGCGCACCACCGCGCGGACCAGCGGAAGCAGCTCATCGACGGTGATGGCAACGGTGGTGTCGTAGCCGTAGACAACATTGGCCGCCGAGTCGCCGACCAGCAGCACCGGGATGCCGGCGTCGTCGAAAATGCGGGCCGACGAGTAGTCGTAAACCGTCAGCATTCCCCACTTGCGGCCCTCGTTCTTCATCTGCTGCAGATGGTGGACGCGGGTCTGTGGTGCAATGCGAGCAGGGCCGGGGTTGGAATCAGGTGCAGCGCCATAAACGTGCTCAGACATCGTTGTCCCTCGAATTGGTCGGGTCGATCCTCGAAGCCCGTCACTCGGGTCCCCGGGTCGTCTGACATGCCCAGTGTGCCACCTGCCGCCGCGCAGCTGAACCTTCATGTGCAGTGGATTTCCTCACACCGCCACGCGCGCAGCGCAGCAGGTGACCGGGCTTGCACGGGCGTGCATGGCAGCATGTGGTGTCATGAGCTCGCCGACGCGCCGCAATAAGATGACGCGCACCGCCCTGACCTGCCTCGCGATCGCGATGGTGGCATTCACCGTCGGCAGCTGCACCCGGATGACGCCAGGCCACGCGGTGCTGGCCGTGCCGCGGGTCGGTCAACCGGTCCAATGGGACAAGTGCCGGTTCACCGCCGACACCAACATCAAGGTGCCCGCTGACGCCCAGTGCGGGTTCATCGGGGTTCCGGTGGACTACTCCAAGCCGCAGGGCGCCGTTGCTCGGCTGGCCATGATCCGATTCCCGGCCACCAAGGACAAGATCGGTTCGTTGGTGATCAACCCGGGCGGGCCGGGGGAGTCCGGAATCGAAACCGCGGTGGGCCTCGTCAGTTCACTGCCGCGTCAGGTCCGTGAGCAGTTCGACCTGGTCGGATTCGACCCGCGCGGGGTGGCGTCGTCACGGCCGGCGGTCTGGTGCAACTCCGATAAGGAGAACGACAGGCTGCGAGCCCTGAACCAGGTCGACTACAGCCCCGAGGGCGTGGCACGCATCGAGAGCGAGACCAAGGAATACGTCGCGCGCTGCCTGGAGAAGACCGGCAAGGAATTCCTGGCCAACGTCGGCACCGTCAACGTCGCCCGCGACCTCGACGCCATCCGCGCCGGATTGGGCGACGACAAGCTGACCTACCTCGGCTACTCCTACGGCACCCGGATCGGCGCGGCCTACGCGGAGGCCTACCCGCAGAACGTGCGCGCGATGATCCTGGACGGCGCGGTGGACCCCAATGCCGACCCGATCGAAGAGGACCTGCGCCAGGCGGAGGCCTTCCAGGGTGCGTTCGACGACTTCGCGGCCGACTGTGCCAAAGAGGACGACTGCCCGCTGGGCACCGACCCCGCCAAGGCCGTCGACGTCTACCACAGCCTGGTCGACCCGCTGGTGGACAAGCCCGCCAAGACCAAGGACCCGCGCGGTCTGAGCTACAGCGACGCGATCGTCGGCACCATCATGGCGCTGTATTCGCCGACCTTCTGGACGCACCTCAACGACGGCCTGTCCGATCTGGCCGGCGGCCGCGGCGACATCATGCTGAGCCTGGCCGACCTGTACATGCGCCGTGACGCCAACGGCCACTACACCAACGCCACCGATGCCCGGGTCGCGGTCAACTGCGTCGACCAGCCGCCGATCACCGATCGCGCCAAGGTGATCGAGGAAGACCGGCGTTCGCGTGAGGTGGCGCCGTTCATGAGCTACGGCAAGTTCACCGGCGACGCCCCGCTGGGCACCTGCGCCTTCTGGCCGGTGCCCCCGACGACCGAGCCGCATGCCCTCTCGGTGCCGGACCTGACGCCGACGATGGTGGTCTCCACGACTCGTGACCCGGCCACCCCGTATCAGGCCGGTGTGGACTTGGCTAAGCAGCTCGGTGGGGGCCTGCTGACGTTCAACGGAACCCAGCACACGGTGGTATTCCAGGGCAACGAATGCGTGGACCGATTCGCCGCGCGATACCTGGTCGACGGCACGTTGCCGCCAACCGATGCGAAGTGCTGAGCGCTGATACGCTTCGCGGTATGGACCGTCAGAAGGAGTTTGTGCTCCGCACGCTGGAGGAACGCGACATCCGTTTCGTCCGGCTCTGGTTCACCGATGTACTCGGTTATCTGAAGTCCGTCGCGATCGCGCCGGCGGAGCTCGAGGGCGCCTTCGATGAAGGCGTGGGCTTCGACGGCTCGGCGATAGAGGGCTTCGCGCGGGTCTTCGAATCCGACATGGTCGCCCATCCGGATCCGTCGACCTTCCAGCTGCTGCCGTGGGTGTCCGACGCCGGTCGGCAGTACTCGGCACGGATGTTCTGCGACATCACCATGCCGGACGGATCGCCTGCCTGGGCGTCGTCGCGGCACGTGTTGCGCCGCCAGCTGGCCAAGGCCGGAGAGCTGGGTTTCGCCTGCTACGTGCACCCCGAGATCGAGTTCTTCCTGCTGGAGCCCGGCCCCTACGACGGCAGCACCCCGGTTCCGGCCGATGACGCAGGCTACTTCGACCAGTCGATCCACGGTTCGGCCGCCAACTTCCGCCGGCACGCGATCGACGCGCTGGAGTCGATGGGCATCTCGGTGGAGTACAGCCACCACGAGAACGCTCCGGGGCAGCAGGAGATCGACCTGCGCTACGCCGACGCGCTGTCGATGGCCGACAACGTGATGACGTTCCGCTACCTGATCAAAGAGATCGCGCTCAAGGAAGGTGTCCGGGCATCGTTCATGCCCAAGCCCTTCCGCGAGCACGCCGGTTCGGCCATGCACACCCACATGAGCCTGTTCGAGGGCGAAGTCAACGCCTTCCACAGCCCGGACGACCCGCTGCAGCTGTCCGCCACCGCCAAGTCGTTCATCGCCGGCATTCTCGAGCACGCCAACGAGATCAGCGCCGTCACCAACCAGTGGGTGAACTCCTACAAGCGCCTGATCCACGGTGGGGAAGCACCCACCGCGGCGTCCTGGGGCGCCTCCAACCGCTCGGCGCTGGTGCGGGTGCCGATGTACAGCCCGCACAAGACGTCGTCGCGGCGCATCGAGGTCCGCAGCCCCGACTCGGCATGCAATCCGTACCTGGCCTTCGCGGTGCTGTTGGCCGCCGGGCTGCGCGGGGTGGAGCAGGGTTACGAGCTCGGCCCGGAGGCCGAGGACAACGTCTGGGCGCTGACTCCCGAGGAGCGCCGGGCGATGGGTTACAAGGAACTTCCCGGCACCCTGGAGCGCGCGCTTTCGGAGATGGAGAACTCCGAGCTGGTCGCGGAAGCGTTGGGGGAGCAGGTCTTCGATTTCTTCCTGCGCAACAAGCGCCAGGAGTGGGCGAACTACCGCAGCCACGTGACCCCCTACGAGCTGCAGAACTACCTGTCGCTGTAGGGCCTCCGACGCCTCATGGCCTATCCCGGAGCTCAGCGCCGCAAGCTGCCCAGCGTCGGGCGCCTCGGTCTGGTCGACCGGTACGCCGCAGCGGACCTGACCGCGCTGGGCTGGTACAGCGCGTACACCCAACCGCACGTCGACGTGCTCTGGGCGCTCTCGCGCGCTCCCGACGCCGACGTCGCGCTGCGCACCCTGGTCCGGTTGTCCGAAGCCCCAGGCATCGACTGGGCCGAACTGAGCGCGGCGCTGATGGCCGACCGGGGACTGCGCGGGCGGCTGTTCGGGATCCTGGGATCCTCGCTGACGCTGGGGGATCACCTGATCACCCATCCGGAATCCTGGAAGCTGTTGGCCAGTCCGGTCGACTCCGAGGACTACACGATCACGCCGCCACCGGCGGCGCAGCTGCGCGCGATGTTCACCGACTGCGTTGCCGCCACCACGGACGGCGCCTACATCGACCGGCTGCGGTCGCTGTACCGCGACAGGATGTTGGTGTTGGCATCGATAGACCTGGCGCCCACCGTCGAACAGCTGCCGGCCCTGCCCTTCGTGGCGGTCGGCGAGCATCTGGCCGACCTTGCCGACGCCGCGCTGGCGGCCGCGCTGCGGGTAGCCGAACTATGCGTCGCCGGCAGCGATGTGGCCCCGCCCAGGCTGGCCGTGATTGCCATGGGCAAATGCGGTGCGCGGGAACTGAATTACGTCAGCGACGTCGACGTCATCTTCGTCGCCGAGGAAGCCGACACGGTGAGCACCCGGGTCGCCGGTGAGCTGATGCGGGTGGCCGGCGAGGCGTTCTTCGAGGTGGACGCCGGGCTACGGCCCGAGGGCCGGCACGGCGCGCTGGTGCGAACCCTGGAATCACACATTGCCTACTACCAGCGGTGGGCCAAGACCTGGGAGTTTCAGGCGCTGCTCAAGGCTCGGGCGGCGGTCGGCGACGCCGAATTGGGCCGGGCCTACATCGACGCACTGCTGCCGATGGTCTGGACCGCGTGCGAGCGTGAGGATTTCGTCACCGACGTGCAGGCGATGCGCCGCCGGGTGGAGCAGCTGGTGCCTGCCGAGGTCCGGTCCCGCGAGCTCAAGCTGGGATCAGGGGGATTGCGCGACGTGGAGTTCGCCGTGCAGTTGCTGCAGCTGGTGCACGGCCGCAGCGATGAGTCGTTGCATGTGGCATCCACGGTCGATGCGCTGGCTGCCCTGGGCGCCGGGGGCTATATCGGCCGCGAGGACTCGGCCGATCTGACTGCCTCCTATGAGTTCCTGCGACTGCTGGAACACCGGTTGCAGCTGCAGCGGCTCAAGCGCACCCATATGCTCCCGCCGCCCGATGACGACGAGGCACTGCGCTGGCTGGCGCGCTCCGCCCATGTCCGTCCGGACGGCCGGCATGACGCCCTGGGTGTACTTCGCGAAGAGCTCAAAGCCCAGAACAGGCGGGTGTCGCGGCTGCACGCCAAGCTCTTCTATCAGCCGCTGCTGGAGGCGGTCAGCCCGGAGGGCCTGGAGCTGGTCGGGGGGCTGACGCGCGGTGCCGCGGAACGTCAGCTGGCGGCACTCGGCTACGAGGCGCCGCACAACGCGCTGACGCACCTGGGCGCGCTGACCAACCAGAGCGGTCGCCGGGGCCGGGTACAGGCGGTACTGCTGCCCACCCTGCTGTATTGGCTGTCGGACACACCCAACCCCGACGCGGGGCTGCTGGCCTACCGGCGGCTCAGTGAGGCGATGGCTCAGCAGCGGTGGTATCTGAGCACGCTGCGCGACAGCAGCGCCGTGGCCAAGCGGCTGATGCGGGTGCTGGGCACCTCGGCCTACATCCCGGAGCTGTTGATCCGCTCACCCGACGTCATCCAGGCCTATGGCGATGGACCGACGGGGCCCAAGCTGCTCGACACCGATTCGGACGCGGTGTCGCGGGCGCTGATCGCCTCGGCGGGCCGCTATCCGGACCCGGTGCGCGCGATCGCTTCGGCCCGCAGCCTGCGTCGCCACGAGCTGGCCCGCATTGCCTCGGCGGACCTGCTGGGCATGCTCGACGTCATCGATGTCTGCCGGGCACTGACCGCGGTGTGGGTGGCGGTGTTGCAGGCCGCCCTGGACGCGATCGTCCGGGTCAATCTGCCCGGTGACGACGTGCAGGAAGCACCGGCGAAGATCGCGGTGATCGGCATGGGCCGACTCGGCGGGCGCGAACTCGGCTACGGCTCGGATGCCGACGTCATGTTCGTGTGCGAGGCCAATGAGAAGGCGACCGGGGTGAGCGACGCCGACGCGGTGCGCTGGGCCACCTCGATCGCCGAGCAGGTCCGGGCGCTGCTGGGTACCGCCAGCGTCGACCCGCCACTGCAGGTCGACATCAACCTTCGTCCCGAGGGCCGCAATGGGCCGCCGGTCCGCACGCTGGCCTCCTACGCGGCCTACTACGACCAGTGGGCGCAGCCGTGGGAGATCCAGGCACTGCTGCGGGCACACTGCGTCGCCGGCGATGCGGACCTGGGCAACCGGTTCCTGCAGATGGTCGACGCCACCCGCTATCCGCCCGGCGGGGTGTCTGCCGACGCGGTGCGTGAGATCCGCCGGGTCAAGGCGCGCGTCGACGCCGAACGGCTGCCGCGCGGGGCCGACCCCAATACGCACACCAAACTGGG
Organism: Mycobacterium sp. SMC-14; assembly: GCF_046250075.1. Taxonomy (NCBI): domain Bacteria; kingdom Bacillati; phylum Actinomycetota; class Actinomycetes; order Mycobacteriales; family Mycobacteriaceae; genus Mycobacterium; species Mycobacterium sp. SMC-14. The sequence continues at coordinate 1,893,799 of NZ_CP176429.1, forward strand.
CCGGGGCGGACTGGCCGACGTCGAGTGGACCGTTCAGCTGCTGCAGTTGCGCCACGCCCACCGTGTACCGGCGCTGCACAACACCTCTACGCTGGAAACCCTGGACGCCATCGCCGCTGCCGGGCTGCTCGACGAAGACGAGGTGGACCGGCTACGGCAGGCCTGGCTGATCGCCACCCGTGCTCGCAACGCGCTGGTGCTGGTTCGTGGCAAGCCCACCGACCAACTGCCCGGGCCGGGCCGCGCGCTCAACGCGGTCGCGGTGGCCGCCGGCTGGCCCGGCGGCGACGGCGGTGAGTTCCTGGACAACTACCTCCGGGTGACGCGGCGGGCGAAGGTCGTCGCGCGCAAGGTATTCGGAGACTGAAGGAGGACCTCTGTGGTGGATTTCAGGGCTCGCTCGAACGTGCCGACGATCAGCGTCGACGAGAGTGGGCAGCTGGTGGAGCGGTACGGACCGTTGGCTCAGGCGGTCCGCGACCTGATTGACGCCACCATCCGCACCCAGGCCGACGAAGCCACGGCCCGCGAGGTGACCGCCCAGGTGCAGGAGCTGACCGAGCGGCTTCGTGCCGGAACCCTCAGCGACTCACCGGGACTGCGTTACGTCGTCGACGGCCGGCCGCTGGCGTGGGGCAACGCCGTGGTGGGCCTGCGTAACCCGATCGCCCCGCCGCTGGTGATGCAGCACGGCGAGAACGGGCACTGCTGGAGCGACTTCTACCTGGGCGCGGCCTATGAGGGCCCGCCGTCGCTGGTCCACGGCGGGGTCAGTGCCCTGGTGCTCGACCATGTGCTCGGTGAGGCGGCCAGCGATGGTCTGACCCAGCCGCGCTACACCGGCACCATCACGGTGAAGTACCTGCGCGGCACACCCTTGGGGCCGTTGCACGCCGAAGCCTCGATCTACCGCAAGGAAGGCGTCAAAACCTACGCCCGCGGCCACATCTCGGACGCCAACGGGGTCACCGTGGAGGCCGAGGGGGTCTTCATCACGCCGTCCTGGGCCCGCGACGGGGTTGAGTGACCGCTGTTGCGAGGACGTCGTCAGGTAAACGCAAACAGCATGCTTAGGGCGGCGATACCGACACCGGTGGTGACTAGGCCGACGTCCGCCGCGAGCGGCATCAACAAAGCGTCGAGCAGGTCACCCGAGGCGATCTCCTGCGCGAACAGGCTGAGATTGTAGGCCGGCAGGGTGGTCAGCATGGCGTTGACCAGGTCGGCGATCGGCAGCAGGGCCGAGTAAGCGGTCGACAGGTTCGCGGAGAACGTGTTCACCACATCGGTGAAGCCGCCCAGGGCCTCCGCGCTGTTGGCCAGGGCGTCGGGCAGGCTCGGCAGCGAGCTCAGATCGTCGATGAAGTCGTGCCAGCCCTGCTGGACACCGTTGCCCAGCGCAGTGAGGACGTCGCCCAGATCGATGTCGGTCGGGAACACTCCGAAAGGCGTGGGCAGGTCGGCCGGACCAGGATCCCAGCCGTGTTCGATGTTGCCGTAGCCGAGGTTGATCAGCACCCGCAAGGCCGGCTGCACCAGATCCGCCAGCGGGTCGCCCAGGATCGGGAGGAACCGCAGCAACTCCAGCAGGGGCAGGTCTTCGGTGGGGATCATGAAGTAATCGGTGTTACCGGTGTAGCCCTCCGATACCGGCAGCAGAACGGCCTGGGAGATCTGCTCCTCGGGGAGGTCGGTGACGCTGGCGTGGATGAGCCCGATTCCCAAGACGGCGTTGAGGACGGCCAGGAAGTTGAGCGGGTAGCGCGGGAAGTCGGAGAACCCGTCGTACTCCATGTTGTAGACGGCGGTGTCCCACGGGGTGTCCGACGGGGTGGCGCCGCTGAAGGTGAGCCCCATGCTCGGGAAGCTCAGCTCCGGCAGACTCGGGTCGCCGAAGCGCGACAGGAATCCGCCATTGGGGTTGCTCGGGTCGACCAGCAGGACGAACGACAGCTGGTCGGAGGTCGGGATCTGATCAGCGGGCAGTGCCAGCAGATTGCGCATCTCCAGTGAGGCGATCGTGGAACTCTGCGAGCCGCCCACCACGACGAGGTCGTGGCCCAGCGCGAGCCGTTCTTTGATCGTGGCGTCCAGGATCTGCAGGCCTTGGCTGACGGATTCGTCGAACGGCAGTGATTTGACGCCGGTGACCGGATACATGCCTTCCGGGGTGAACAACGGATTGATCGAGTCGACCGGGAAGATCGGCTGGCCCGGGAACAACGGCGAGGCCGGCATGACGTAGCGGTCGCCGATTGCCTGGGCGAGCTCCATCGACGGAATCGGGGTGCCACTGCCACCCATTCCCCAGGCCTCGGTGTCGAGCAGGGTCACCTGGGCGGTCACCGACCCCGGACCGTAGAAAGCTGTGCCCGCGGGCAGGGCGAGACCGCCAATCAGTAGCGGTGCCACCGCTAGCGGGAGCAGCCTGCGGTCGATCATCAACGAGTCCTTTCGCGGAAAACGGAACACTTATATGGAACGATCTTGCGCAAAAGGTAAGTTACATTGATTTTTCTCTAAGGTCAATCACATGAGTGCGGTTCGGCGGTCAATTGTTGCCGGTTCATTCGTTCGGTGTGTAGACCCCGATCTCGGCGAACGCCCGCAGGAGAATCGGCGTGCCGGCCGTGGAGGCTGCGCGGTAAACCGCTGGCGCCGTTGCGTGCCGAAGCGTCGATTCACCGTAAGGGGGGCCGTGAAAACGTATGCCCGCGGACACATCTCGGATGCCTTCGGGGGCTCGAATGACGGCAGCGGCGTGCCTTCAGAACAAGCTAAAGGCAGACGCCACACTCAACAGTCCGATTCCGAGTCCCGTAGTGATCAAGCCGACGTCAGCGGCCAGCGGCATCATCAGTGCATCGAGCAGGTCGCCGGAGGCGATCTCCTGCGCGAACAGACCGGCGTTGTAGGCCGGCAGGGTGGTCAGCAGGGCATTGGCCAGGTCGGCGATCGGCAGCAGGGCCGAGTAGCCGTTGGACAGTGCCGCGGAGAAGCCGTTGACCACATCGCTGAAGCCGCCGAGGGCATCTGCGCTGTTCGCCAGGGCATCGGGCAGGCTCGGCAGCGAGCCCAGATCGTTGATGAAGTCCTGCCAGCCCTGCTGGACGCCGTTGCCCAGCGCCGTGAGGACCTCGCCCAGATCGAGGTTCGGGAACACCCCAAAAGGTGTCGACAGGTCGGCCGGGCCGGTGTCCCAGCCGTGTTCGATGTTGCCGTAGCCCAGGTTGACCAGTACTCGCAGAGCTGGCTGGAGCAGATCGGCCAACGGATCACCCAGGATCGGGAGGAACCGCAGCGGTTCCAGCAACGGCAGGTTCTCGGTGGGGATCATGAAGTAATCGGTGTTGCCTCCGTAGCCGTCCGACACCGGCATCAGAACGGCCTGGGCGATCTGCTCGTCGGAGAGGTCGGCGATGGAGCTGTGCACGAAGGCGATCCCCAAGACGGCGTTGAGAACCGACAGGAAGTTGAGCGGGTAGCGCGGGAAGTCCGAGAAGCCGTCGTATTCGATGTTGTACATGGCGGTGTCCCACGGGGTTTCCGACGGAGTGGCCCCGCTGAACGTCACTCCCATACTCGGAACGGTCAGCGGCGGCAGGCTCGGGTCCCCGAAGCGGGAGAGCAGACCTCCGTTGGGGTTGCTGGGGTCGACCAGCAGGACGAACGACAGCTGATCGGACGTCGGGATCTGATCAGCCGGTAGCGCCAGCAGATTGCGCATCTCCAGTCCGGCGAGGGTTGAGCTCTGCGAGGCGCCGACCACGACGAGGTCGTGGCCCAGGGCGAGCCGCTCCTTGATGGTGGCGTCCAGGATCTGCACGCCTTGTGCCAGGGACTGATCGAGTACCAGAGACTTGGTGCCGGTAATCGGATAGAGGCCCTCCGGGGTGAAGAGGGGATGAATCGAGTCGACCGGGAAGATCGGCTGGCCGGGGAAGATCGGCGAGGCGGGCATGATGTAGCGCGAGCCGACGGCGTCGATCACCGCTTGGCTGGGGATCGGCATGCCACTGCCACCCATGCCCCAGGCCTCGGTGTCGAGCAGGACCACCTGTGCGGCGACCAACCTCGGTCCCTGGGTCGCCACGCCTGCGGGTAGGGCGGCACTGGCGATCAGCAGCGGTGCAACGGCCAGGGGGAGCAATCTGCGGTCAGCCATGGGCGGTTCCTTTCGTGGAAAACTAGCCCTTTAGATGGAAAATTACTGATCTGGCGATAAGTTACAACGGATCTTTTCTAAGTTCAATCACATGTTGTGGGGTTTGGTAACGGCCGTTACCGGCCTGCCTTATTCGGCGTCTAGGGCTGCCCCGGCAAACATCTGCGACGTAATCGTCACGCCCACGGCGAAGTCGCATCCCGTATCCCGATTTGGACCGCCCGAAGCGTAAAAATCGTTGTTTACGAACGAGATTCGGAAATGTTCGAAATCCGCCTGCGGGTGTCCGCGGCTATGTCGGTGCACGCTAGCGCCCTTTCTTGGGCTCCCGGCAAACACACAGAATTGCGCGGGCAATTCGCCGGCTAGGCGACTTCGTCGTTGGGTGGGTCGGGGTCTGCTTGGAGGAGTTCTTCGGCGTGATGGGCGTGGTTGATTTGGGGTGGAGTGGTTCCGTCGGTGATGGTGGTGGTGTTGTCTGCCGTCGGTGGCCGTCGATGTGATCGCAGCCGCAGGCGAAGAACGGTTCGTCGGCGTTGGTGCGTCCGCCTTTGGCCCAGGGTTGGGCGTGGCAACTGGGGGCAAATCCGGGGGACTGGCCTGCGGAAATGCGTCGGAAGGACGCGGTTCTGATCTTTTGTTATGGTGTTTCTTCGGAAACACTCATGTTGGTGGGCTGCGGCCCGAGGTATGAGGCAGGGGAGGAAGAGGGCCATGCAGATGTCTGGTGATGTCCGTCGTATTGGAGTCGGAGCCGGCCTGATCGGCGGGGCCGTAGCGGTCGCGCTGACGGTCGGGCTGGGCGGCGCCCAGGCTGGGCCGGCTGATCAGCTTTCCGGTATCGCAGCCGCCGGAGGGGGCGCCGACTCGACTGATCTGCTCGTCATAGCCGCCGCGAATTTCCTCGATGCCAAAGACGTCATCACCGGGATCGACACCGCGGAGCTGTCCGGCACGTTGCTCTCGGCTGTCGAGTCGGCGCAGCGCATTCCAGGCATCCTGGACACGCTTGTGTTCATGGTGGATGACAGGCTTGCGCCGGCCGAGTCCGCCATCCTCGCGCATTCCGGTTCGATGTCCTCGCTGATCGATCAGCTGTTCTTCGCGCCGCTCAATCAGCAGTGGGCGGACGCCGGTGAGTCGATGCTCAATGCCACCAACGCATTCGAGAGCGCGATCGAGGACGGATCCGTCCCGGGCGCCATGAGTGCTTCATTGCAGATGCTCGGTGTCACCTTCTCTGAGGCGATCCCGGCCGCGATCGCGTCGATGCCCATCGTGTGGATCGGAAGCCTTTTCGACGACGTCGTGACCACGGCGGACCTCTTCGACTTCTCGTTCTGACCGAACGGTCTGGCCGACCGCCGCTGGGTCACCAGCCGAAGACCGCGACGTTACCGCCCGCGTTGGGATGCGGCCCGACCCGGTGTATGACGTGGCGGACCATGTTGACGAATGTCGGGTCATACGAGTCGTGGGTGAGCTGCCAGGTCCCGTCGTGGTCGACCAGGACCAGCGGCCGTATCACCGGGACCGTCTGCCGCGGCCCGGTGAGGGCTGCGGTGACGCCGGCCAGGTTGTTGATCGCCGGCTGGACATCGGTGACGGTAAAGGCGAACGGCAGGGCGTGATGCCGGGCCAGCTTGGCCAATCCCTGGTCGTTCTGGCTCATCTCATCCGGCAAGAGCCCGCCTTCGACCAACGTCGCCTTGTCGGTGTCGGGGACCGCCGGATCGGTCAGCTGGTTCAAGATGGTGGCCACCTGGTCGGCCGTGGGGACGGGAGCATTCGGGGGTGGCTGCGGGTCGGCGTGCGCTGCGGGCGCACACGCCAGAATCACGGCGAGGATCACGGCAGGCCGCCACGCGTGCGCCAGATTGAGCATCACTTAATCGTAATACGATATTTCAGGCGGACCGGGGTTCTGCCCGCTCAACCCGCGGTCGCATGGCTCAGCAGTCGTAGTACAGCGCGAACTCGTACGGGTGCGGCCGCACGCTGATCGGGGTGATCTCGTGGTCGCGCTTGTAGCGGATCCAGTTCTCGATGAGGTCCGGGGTGAATACGCCGCCCTCGGTGAGGTATTCGTGGTCGGCCTCGAGGTTGTCCATCACCTCGGCCAGCGTGGTGGGGGCCTGCGGGATGTCGGCGGCCTCGTCAGGCGGCAGCTCGTAGAGGTCCTTGTCGACCGGGGCGGCCGGCTCGATCTTGTTCTTGATGCCGTCGATGCCGGCCATCAACATGGCCGCGAACGCCAGATAGGGGTTACTGGAGGAGTCCGGGCAGCGGAACTCGAGCCGCTTGGCCTTGGGGTTGGTGCCGGTGATCGGGATGCGCACGCAGGCCGAGCGGTTGCGTTGGCTGTAGACCAGATTGATGGGCGCCTCGTAGTGCGGCACCAGGCGCTTGAAGGAGTTGATGGTGGGGTTGGTAAACGCCAGCAGTGACGGCGCGTGGTGCAGGATGCCGCCGATGCAGTGGCGTGCGGTGTCCGAGAGTCCGGCGTAGCCGGCCTCGTCGTAGAACAGCGGCTGTCCGCCCTTCCAGAGCGACAGGTGTACATGCATGCCTGAGCCGTTGTCGCCGAACAGTGGCTTGGGCATGAACGTGACGGTCTTGCCGTTGGCCCAGGCGGTGTTCTTGATGATGTATTTGAACAACATGACGTCATCCGCGGCGTGCAGCAGCGTGTTGAACTTGTAGTTGATCTCGGCCTGCCCACCGGAGCCGCATTCGTGGTGACCGCGCTCCAAGGTGAAACCGGCGTTGGCCAGGTTGGTGGTCATGGTGTCGCGCAGGTCGACGTACTGGTCGTTGGGGGCGACTGGGAAGTAGCCGCCCTTGGGGCGGGTCTTGTAGCCGCGGTTGGCCCGCCCGTCGGCCTCGGTCGGCGAGCCGGTGTTCCACCAGCCCGAGTCCGAGTCGACCTCGTAGAAGGTGCCGTTCATCTGCGAGTCGAAGCGCACCGAGTCGAAGATGTAGAACTCGGCTTCGGCGCCGAAGTAGGCCGTGTCGGCGATGCCGGTGCTGGTGAGGTAGTTCTCGGCTTTGCGGGCGACGTTGCGCGGGTCGCGCGAGTACGGCTCGCGGGTGAACGGGTCGTGGACGAAGAAGTTGAGGTTCAGCGTCTTTGCGGCCCGGAACGGATCGATCTGCGCGGTGGAGAAGTCGGGGAGCAGCATCATGTCGGACTCGTGGATGGACTGGAAGCCGCGGATCGAGGATCCGTCGAAGGCCAGCCCGTCTTCGAAGACGCTCGCATCCAACGTGGACGCGGGGATCGACAGATGTTGCATCTGACCCGGCAAGTCACAGAACTGGATGTCGACGTACTCCACGTTCTCATCGGCGACGAGCTTGAGAATGTCGTCGGCCGTCTTGTCGGTCACAGAAGTGTTCTCCTCCGCTGGTAGCCCCGGTCGGACGCTGAGGTTGCCGGTGCTGACGTTACGCAACGGCGGCTGGACCCGTCGACGCCGGGTCGGGTTCGCCGCCCGCCTATCGTAGGGGCCATGAGCCGCACGTTCTCTTCGTGGCTGTCCGGGCCGGAGTCGGCCGGACCCAGCCGCCCCGACAACGCCCCGGGACAGGGCCTGGGTTTGCCCTCCAGCGGCCCCGGGTCCCTGGCTCCGATGGGGCGCCGCATGGTGGCCCTGGCCCTCGACTGGATGGTGGGCTACGGGCTGGCCGGTCTGGGCGTGGCAGCGGGCGTGGTGACCCCGGAATACCTGGCAACGGTGGTGCTGGGGATCTGGCTGGTCCTCGGGGCCGCCGCGGTACGGCTGTTCGGTTTCACACCGGGGCAGTACGCCTGCGGGCTGCGGGTGGTCCCGGTGGACGGCCCCGGACTGGGCGTGGGCGTGGGCCGCGCCGCGGTCCGCGGATTGTTGATCGCCTTGGTGGTGCCGGCCTTGTTCGCCGACGCCGACGGCCGTGGCCTGCAGGATCGGGCCACCGCGACCGCCGTGGTGCGCAGCCGCTAGACCGTTAGCCGCCCCGCATTGACTCTGCGTGTACGGCGCAAAAGTGCGGGTAGCCTCCGCCGTCAGCGCAGAGTCAACGGGCTGTTGGCGACTAACGCCGGCGCACTGCGCGCTGAACGCCCCGCACCTTCGCGCCGCCGGGTAGCGGGCCCTTGGGCATGGCCGCGGTTCCGGTCCGCGACCCCAGCGCGGCCAGCCGCGACTCCAGCGATTCCATCTGCTTCGTCGTGATGTTGGCCGGCAGCTTGGTCAGGTAACGCTCCAGCTTGGCCAGCGGAACCTCGCCGTCGCCGGCGCCCACCACCACGTCATAGATCGGCACGTCACCGACGAGCCGGGCGGTGCGCTTCTTCTCCTGAGCGAGCAGGGGCTTGAGCCGGGCGGGCGAACCTTCGGCGACGAAGATGATGCCCGGCCGGCCGATCACCCGGTGTACGGCGTCGAGCTGGCCGGTGGCGGACACCCCCGGGGTGACGCGCCACTTGCCACGCAGGTTGTCCAGTGCCCATGCCGCGGCCCCGGCCTGCCCCTCGGCCTTGCGGTAGACCGACCGCTGAGCCCGTCGGCCGAAGATGATGAATGCCACCAGGGCGCCGAGCACCAGGCCGAGCGGGATCGTCGTCACCTTGGCGAACGTGCCGCCGTTGAGGGCCAGCGCGGTCGTCACCCCGGCGACTAGCAGGAAGGCGCCCACCATGTACGGCACCAGCCGCTTGTCTTCCTTGCGCTGCAGCTGGAAGGCCTGCCACAGCTGGGTGCGGCGCTGCTGGCTGGCGGCTTTGCGGGCGGCTTTCGCCTCCGCCCGAGCAGCCTTGTTCTCGGTGGTGGTGCGCGGTCTGGCCATAGCTACCAAGGATACCCAGCGGGGCTTACCGCCAGCCGGGGCGTCAGTCAGCCGTGCGCGGTGGCGGGGGCCTGATCGCGGCGCGCCCGGTTTTCCAGCGCCTGCTGATAGAGCCGCCCGGCCCGATACGACGAACGCACCAGCGGTCCGGACATCACTCCGGCGAAGCCCAGCTCCTCGGCGAAGCGGGCGTGCTCGACGAACTCTTCGGGCTTGACCCATCGGTCGATGGGGTGGTGCCGCTCGGTGGGGCGCAGGTATTGGGTGATGGTGACCAGTTCGGCGCCGGCGTCGTACAAGTCCGACAGTGCCGCTTTGATCTCATCGGCCGTCTCGCCCATGCCCAAGATGAGGTTGCTCTTGGCCACCAACCCGGCATCACGGGCCTGGGTCAGCACGTCGAGACTGCGCTCGTAGCTGAATCCGGGCCGGATCAATTTGAAGATGCGCGGCACGGTTTCGACGTTGTGCGCCAGCACTTCCGGGCGAGATTCGAACACTTCGCCCAAGAGGTCGGGCCGTCCGCCGAAGTCGGGGATCAGCAGTTCGACACCCGTGGACGGGTTGAGGGCCTTGATCGCACGCACCGTCTCGGCGTACAGCCAGGAACCCTGATCGGGCAGATCGTCGCGGGCGACACCGGTGACCGTCGAATACCGCAGGCCCATCGATTGCACGCTTTCGGCGACCCGGCGCGGCTCGTCGCGGTCCAATTCGGGCGGCTTACCCGACTTGATCAGGCAGAACGAGCAGTTGCGGGTGCAGACCTCGCCGCCGATCAGGAAGGTGGCCTCGCGGTCTTCCCAACACTCGTAGATGTTGGGGCAGCCCGCCTCCTCGCACACCGTGTGAAGCTTCTCCTGCTTCACCAAGACCTTCAGCTCGGTGTAGTTGGGTCCCATCCGGGCGCGGGTCTTGATCCATGACGGCTTGCGTTCGATCGGCGTCTCGGCGTTGCGTGCTTCGGCTCGGCTTAACCTACGACCTCCCGGGACGGCGCTCACCGAGTCGATGTTACGCGCGGACCGGAATGCTCGCGCACCGGCAGCACACCGTCGAGCGCATCGACGACTGCGCTGGCCACCGCCCGCCGCACATCTTCGACGCCGGTCACAAAGCCCAACTCCGCCGACAGTGACGTCACTCCTGCGTCGGTGATCCCGCACGGCACAATCGAGCTGAACGCATTGAGATCACAATCACAATTGAGTGCGAATCCGTGCAACGTGGTGGCGCGGGCCACCCGGACACCGATCGCCGCGATCTTGCGGGCGGGCCGTCCGCCGCCGGGCGGCAGCCATACCCCGGACCTGCCATCCACCCGAACCGTGTTGAGACCCAACGTGTTACACACCTCGATTAGCGACTCCTCAAGGCGTCGAACGTAGTTCACCACGTCCAAAGGTTCGGCGAGGCCGATCACCGGATAGCCCACGAGCTGACCCGGACCGTGCCAGGTGATCTTGCCGCCGCGGTCGGTGTCGACCACCGGGGTGCCGTCCATCGGGCGTTCCTGCGGTTCGGTGCGGCGCCCGGCGGTGTAGACCGGGGGGTGCTCCAGAAGCAGCAGGGTGTCCGGGCCGCCGGCCGCCCTGGCATCGGCCAGCTCGCGTTGCAGTTGCCAGGCTGCGTCGTAGTCGACGGTGCCCAGCTGGCGCACCTCGATCGGCTTGGCGCTGGAGCGGATGGACACCATGCTCGCAGGCTACTCGGCGCGGGTGTCTACAACGGGGTCGGTCGGGAGGTGGCGTAGGCCAGGGCTTCGCCGACGGTGTGGTGGGCAAACCGGAAACCGGCCTCCTCCAACGCGCCGGGGATGGCCCGCTGGCCGGTCAGGAGGCTGTCGGCAAATTCCCCGAGCCCGGCACGCACCGCGAAAGCGGGCAGCAGCATGGGGGTCGGACGATTGACCGCGCGCCCCAGTGCGGCGGTGAATTCGGCGTTGGTCACCGGCGCCGGTCCGGTCAGATTCACCGGGCCGGACAGCGTGTCGTGCGAGATCGCGAACAGCAGCGCGCGCACCTCATCCTCCATGCTGATCCACGACATGTACTGCCGGCCGTTGCCGATCCGGGCGCCCAGTCCCAGGAAGAACAGCGGCCGCAATCGGCCCAAGACGCCGCCAGACCGCGACAGCACGATGCCGGTGCGGGCCAGCACCACTCGGGCACCTGAATCGCGGGCGGCCGCGGTTGCCGCTTCCCAGTCCTTGGCGAGATGCGCCAGGAAATCCGTTCCTGCCGAAGCTGACTCGTCGACCGTGCGGTTGCCGGTGTCACCGTAAAAGCCGACCCCGCTCGCATTGATCAGCACCGGAACGCCGGCCTGGGCCACTGCGGCCGACAGCACCTCGGTCGGGGCGATCCGGCTGTCGCGCAGACTCTGTTTGAAGGCCCCCGACCAGCGGCGGTCGCCGACGCCGACGCCGCACAGATTGACCACGGCGTCGACCCCGGCCAGTGCGCCGACGTCGATGTCACCGGCCTCGGGATCCCATTGCAGCTCGCCCGCGTGCGATGGTGTTCGCCGCACAATCCGCAGCACCTGGTGATCGTCGGCGCGCAACGCCGAGATCAGGGCCGAGCCGATCAGCCCGGATGATCCGGCGATCGCGACGGTGGGGTTGTTCACAGCTGAATCCTCTTGCAGCTCTTCGGAAAAGCCCCCGGCGCCGTTAGAGACCCAGGTCCGCCTCGAACGCGGCTTCTTCTAACCGGTTCTTGATCGTAGTCACGAACCGCCCGGCGTCGGCGCCGTCGATCAAACGGTGGTCGTAGGTCAGCGGCAGGTAGGACACCGAACGCACGCCGACCGACTCGTTGCCGGCCTCGTCGACGATGACCCGCGGCCGTTTGACGATGGCTCCGGTGCCGAGCATGGCGGCCTGCGGCGGAACCAGGATGGGCGTGTCGAACAGTGCGCCCTGGCTGCCGATGTTGGTGATCGTGAAGGTGCCCCCGGACAGTTCGTCCGGCTTGAGGTTGCCCGAGCGTGCCCGGGCGGCGATGTCGGCGATGGCCCGCGCGAGTCCGGCCAGCGAGAGATCACCGGCGTTGTGCACGACCGGGGACAGCAAGCCCTGTTCGGTGTCCACCGCGAAGCCGAGGTGCTCGGCGTCGTAGTAGGTGATCTCGCCGGCGTCCTCGTTGTAGCTGGCGTTGACGTTGGGGTGCGCCTTGAGGGCGTCGATCACCGCGCGGGCGATGAACGGAAGGTAGGTCAGGTTGACGCCCTCGCGCTCGGCGAATTCCGCCTTGGCCCGGGCCCGCAGCGCCACGATCTTGGTCATATCGACCTCGTGGGTCTGGGTCAGCTGCGCCGTGGCCTGCAGGGATTCGCGGGTCTTCTTGGCGGTGATCTGACGGATGCGGCTGGCCTTGGCCGTCGTGCCACGCAGGTGCGCCAGCGCCGAGACGGGTGCCGCGGCGGCCGGGCGCGGGGCGGCCGGAGCCGCGGGTGCCTGCTGCGGTTCGGCCTGCTTCTCGGCGAAGGCCAGTACATCCTGCTTGCGGATTCGCCCGCCGACCCCGGTGCCGGTGACACGGCTCAGGTCGACGTTCTTGTCGGCGGCGAGCTTGCGCACCAACGGGGTCACATACCGTGCGGCGTCGCCGGCCGGGGCCTCGGCGGCAGCGGGCTGCGCCGGAGCGGGCGCGGCGGCGGGTGCTGGCGCCGGCATGGGTTCGGGCTTGGCCTGCGGAGCGGGTGCCGGTGCCGGGGGAGCAGGCTCGGGCGCAGGTGCCGGAGCCGCAGGTGCCGGAGCGGGCGCCGCGGGAGCGGGCGCGGGGGCCGGTGCAGCGGCGGGGGCCGCCGGGGCACCCGAACCGATTCGGGCCAGTTCACCGCCGACCTCGACGGTGGTGTCCTCACCGGCGGTGATCGAGAGCAGGGTGCCGGCCACCGGCGAGGGAATCTCGGTGTCGACCTTGTCGGTGGAGACCTCCACCAGCGGCTCGTCGACCTCGACGGTGTCGCCGACCTGCTTGAGCCAGCGCGTCACGGTGCCCTCGGTGACCGACTCACCCAACTCGGGCATCAGCACCGGGGTGCCGTCTCCGGCGGGTGCCTCCGCGGCGGGCGCCGGAGCGGCGGGTGGGGGAGCAGCCGGGGCCGGCGCTTCGGCGGCGGGAGCCGGCTCCGACGGCGCGGGCTCGGCCGCCGGCGCCGCGGGGGCTGCGGGAGCCGAGGCGCTTTCCCCGGCCTCGCCGATCAGGGCCAGTTCACCGCCGACCTCGACGGTGGTGTCCTCGCCGGCGATGATCTTGGTCAGCACACCGGCCACCGGTGACGGGATCTCGGTGTCGACCTTGTCGGTGGAGACCTCCAGGAGCGGCTCGTCGACCTCGACGGTGTCGCCTTCCTGCTTGAGCCAGCGGGTCACCGTTCCTTCGGTGACGCTCTCACCGAGGGCGGGCATCTGGACTGAGAAGGCCATCGTTGTTGACTCCTCGCTCGATCGGTCGCTGCACGTCGTTTCCTGGATACCACGTCAGTGGTGGGGCGAGGGCGGTGCCCAGGTGGACTGTCGAAAACCATCCTGTCATTGCGGTGTCACCGCCACACATCGAGGTGGCGGTCGAACGTCTCTCGACGCCGTCCGGTATGGCGCACCGCGCAGTCCGCTAAAGCGCTACTGCGGCCGCTGAAGCGTCACTAATATCTCGCGGGTGCCCGCTGAGCAGATCTCTGCAGCCTGTGAGCTGTGGACCGGCTTCGACATATCCATCGTGGCCCGCAACTATGCCCAACTAGCCGGTTTGCTGGCCGGTTTCGCGTTCGTCGTCATCAATCTGGTGCTCGATCGTGCGTATCGGCGGCGTAGCGACGGCCATGCTCCGGACCCGCGCGAGATCGAGCACGAGACCCTTACCGGGGTCGCGCTGATGAACGCCTTTCTGGGGCTGTTCCTGACCGCGGTGCAATACAGCCTGCTGGCCGGCGAGCAGGGGTGCGCGCTCGGCAGCGGTCGCGCCGCATCCGCAGAACTGTTGGGCGGCATATCATTTGTGGCCTCGCTCTACATTCTGCTGTACGCCATCGTGCAGTTCGTGTCGGGAAGCGCGGGCACGTTGATCAGACATTGCGTGTTCATCGTGGCGGTCCTGGTCCCACCGATTGCGGTGTTTTTCGTGGAGGCGACCCTGACAGACCTGGCGCTCTCGCTCGGCGACCAGCAGACGCATCGGCCGTTGCAGCCGCTGTGGGACGACGCAAACCGGCTGTCCGTGCCCATCACGGTCGCCATCGCGGTCGTCTGTGCGATCGGCTGGTTCCTCGGACGGGCGCGACGACGTAGCGAAACGCCGATCGGCCCCATGGCCGGCCGCATTCGGACCGCGTTTCCGTACTTGAGCACCGTTGTGATCATCGCGGCGATCGTTCGCTCCATGGCGGCGTTGCCGAAAACCAATGTGGCATCCCATCTGAGCGCGGCAGAATCCTGGCTCTGGGTCGCCGTGTTCGCGGTGTTGATGCTGGTGCAAAGTGTGGCGCTGTCTTTCCAGCAGGGCGTGGAAAGGTCGCCCCGTCCGGTGCAGAAGGCCGGGAGCCAGAGCGACGTGGAAGACGCGGAAGTCCCCGCCTGACTTCCGGCAGCCGGTTATCCCTTCGCGGCGATGTCTTCCAGTACCGCGAACATGGTGCGGGTGGGCACCCCGGTGCCGCCCTTGCCGGTGTAGCCCCAGGCGCCACCGGAGTTGTAGGCCGGTCCCGCAACGTCGATGTGCACCCAGTCGACTCCGTCGGCCACGAACTCACGCAGGTACACCCCGGCGACCAGCATGCCGGCGAAACGCTGACCACTGACGTTGGCCAGGTCGGCCACCGTCGACTTCAGGTCCTCTTTGAGCTCGTCGGGCAGCGGCATCGGCCAGGCGTTCTCGCCGACGGCCTGCGAGAGGGCCGCCACCCGGTCGCGGAACTCGTCCGAGCCCATCACCCCGGGAATGCGCGCGCCGAGTGCCACCGTCTGCGCGCCGGTCAGCGTCGAGGTTTCGATCAGGTAGTCCGGGTTGTCCTCGCAGGCCCGCACGATCGCGTCGGCCAGGATCAGCCGGCCCTCGGCATCGGTGTTGAGCACTTCGACGGTGATGCCGCCGTACTGGGTGAGCACGTCACCGGGGCGCTGTGCGGTCGACGACGGCATGTTCTCGGCCATCGGGACGGTGGCGGTCACGTCGATCGGCAGCCCGCGGCGGGCGGCCAACACCACGGTCGCGATCACCGCGGCCGCTCCGCCCATGTCGGAGGTCATGTGGTGCATCGAGGCAGCCGGCTTGATCGAGATACCACCGGTGTCGAAGGTGATGCCCTTGCCGACCAACGCCACCTTCTTCGCGCCGTCCGCGTTGTCGCGCAGGCGTGATCCGTGGTGGATCAACCGCACCAGACGCGGCGGGCGCGAGGAGCCCTGCCCCACACCGATCACCCCGCCGTAGCCGGCGTCGGCGAGCGCCTGTTCGTCGAGCACCTCGACCTCCAGGCCGGCCGACTCGCCCAGTGCCTTGGCACGGTCGGCGAACTCGGCCGGAAAAAGGTGACTCGGCGGGGTGTTGACGAAGTCGCGCGCGGTGGCCACCGCGGTCGCGATGTCGGCACCGCGGGCCGCTTGCTCCTGGGCGTCAGCCGCGGTGGACAGCACCGTCACGGCCTGCAGGCCCGGTTCCTTCGGGGCGGTTTTCTCGCTGCGGAACGCGGTGAATCGGTAGCCGCCCAACAGCAGCCCCTCGACGCCGGCGGCGAGCACCCCGTCGCCGGGCAGCCCGCTCAGTGCGCTGATCACGCTGGCGGTGCCGTTGAGTGAACGTGCCGCGTTTCCGGCGGCCTTGCGGACGGTGTCGGCCGGCCACGAATCGCGCGGCTTGCCCAGCCCGACGGTCACCACGCTGGCCACCGGCAGCGACGCCACCACCAGCCGGTTCACCTGCTCACTGCCGCCCTTGGCGCCCAGTGCGCGCAGTGCCGCCTCGATCTCGGCGACCGCCTCGGCGGGCAGGGCCGGCTCGGACGCGGCGACCGAGGCTGTGGCGTCGTCATCAGCGGCAACGACCGGCACGATCAGCACGGCCTCATCGGCGTTCGCGGGCAGCGAGGCGGCGACGGTGACGGAGGGGGCGGGGTATCCGGGTTCGGTGCTCACAAGCACTCACCCTAACGATCGGGGTTCGGATGCAATTGGTATGCCGGGACGGGTTCGTCGAAACCCTTGAGCGTCAACGGTTCCTGAAGGGTGGCCGGCCAGTCGGGGAGTTCTTCGCGGACGCAGGTAGAGGCCAGCACCTGGCCCGGTACGGCCGCATCGACCAGGCGCGCTGCCAGATTGACCGGGGTGCCGAAGTAGTCGCCGTTGATCGCCAGCATCTCGCCGTAGGCCACCCCGGCGCGGACCTGCAATCCGGCCTTGCGGGCCTTGGGATGCTCGACAAGGTCGATCGCCGCCCTGGCCAGCAGATCCCCGGTCGCGCTCACCCACATCACCGCGTCGCCGATGAACTTGACCACCCGCCCGCCGTCGCAATGCACGACGTCGGCGACGGTGCCGGCGAAATCGGTCAGCAGCGTGGCCAGCTCCGCGGACGTGAGGACTTGGGTCAGCGCGGTGAAACCGGTCAGGTCGGCGAAACCGACGCCGCACATCAGGCTGGCCGCCGGCCCGCCGGCCAGCCCCTCGAGGAAAGTCCGGTGGCTGACCTGGTGCTGGCGGTGAACGGCATCGATCATGGCGCCGATGCGCGGGATATAGGCCGCGACCGAGCGCCAGGCCCGGGCGGTACGCAGCTCGTCGCGGGTGTGGCCCAGCCACATGTCGGGCTCGCTGAGCCGGATCATCGACGACTCCGCCTCGGCCAGCCGCGCCATGGTCGCCCCCAGCACCCGCAGGAAGCCGTCGACGGGCTCGCCGAGGTAGGACCGCATCTGGACCCAGGTGGCCAGCCCGTCCACGTCGGCCTGGCTCAGCGCGGGCGTGTCCGGGCCGGGAACGCTCAGCCCGAGCATCCGCCAAGCCTGCGCGACGTCGTCGACTGCCACGCCCAACGCCTCGGCCGCGGTGCGCAACGTGTAATCGGGCGGGCCCGAGCGTCCCACCGCATCACCGGCAAGGCCGAACAACCGGCCCTGGCGCTCGGCATCGGCCATCTCTTCGGTGGTGAACCCGAGTCCGTGGAGGTATTCGATCAGGCCGGCACGCTCACGGGCATCAGCGATACCGGCAGCCTGCAGAGCCTCGAAATCCGCCGAATCCGCCACGTCGCCAAGTGTGCCAGCCCTCGGCCGGTCGGTGGGGCACGTTGCCGAGAGGCACCGCCAGACGCCGGCTTGTCACACGTGGACTAGAGGACGGACAGCAATATCCCGATGAACTCTCCGGACCATTCTCCGAATCCTTCGACGGTCATGGTGCCGTTGAAGAGGTCGCCTGTGTGGTCGAAGAAAGCGATGGCATCTTCGATCGCGGCTACGGGGGATACGAGACCGATGAGGGCGTTGAGATCCCCGTCCAGCTGCTCGTCGATTGGCTGTTGGTCGAGTCCGATCATTCCGTAGTAGCCGTACATCATGAAGTCCCAACCCGTCGTGACTCCCCAGCTGAAGAATCCCAGCGCGCCGCTGCTCAGGAGCGGATCGTCGGTCATGGCGTGGAGGAAGGTGCCGATGTCCCGGACGAGCGGATAAAAGATCCCGAAGTGGTCTGCGGCTTCCGAATACATCCCCGGGTCGCCGCTTTGTCCGATCTCATCGCCTAGGTCGGGCAGCGGCACCGAGTCGTTCGGGTTAGGTAGGTGGGCGTTGGGGAAATAGTCGACCCAACGGGCAAAATAGTTGTCGAAATAACCAAAGACAGCCTCGGGCGAATAGTCATGCAGCTCCAAAAGTATGTTCTGCGGCCCGCCGGTGTTGACGATATTGATCAGCTGGTCTGTCGTGTAGCCGTGGTTGTAGGCATCAAGAACGATTGCCTCAGCGAGGCTGTGGGTGTCTGCCGGCGTCGTTCCGGGGTAGCCGGCGTCGATGTACACCCAGTGCAGGGTTTGTGCGAGAGCGCCCACGGCTTGAGCGACTTCGCTTGCGTTCGGTAACGCGGTCAGGCTCACCGGCGTGCTCCAGCCCTGCGGCGGGCTTACCGCGGGCGAGGCGGTGGAAAGCGGCGTGAGGATCACCCCTGCCATGAGTGCCGCCGCGGTCGCTACCGGAGCGCGTCGCAGGCTTGGGCCCGTGTTCATGCGTACATCCATCGTTACCATCCCCCCCAGTAAGTGATCGCCTACTATGTGAATAACATGTGGCTTGAATGCGATTATATTACGTGTGAGCTGAGGCGTCGAGCTGATTTCGCGAGCTTGATGCTGTGTTGGTGAACCATCCGAGTCTTGCCTCTGCATCTGTTTTCCCAGATGGATGCCAGGATGCGGCGGGGCGCGTCTGGATCATGGGCCTCTATGAGGTCTGTGCGTCAGGCGTCGCATCGAGCGCACGCCTGTAACCGTGCTGAGAGTGGCCACATTCCGCTAGGTAACGACATTCGTGGCGCCCAGATGTTCTCAATCTGCAACCCGATTAGGGTGGCTTGACGTGAGCGAACTGCAACACGGACCCCTGGAAGACCGCCACCGCGCACTGGGCGCCAGCTTCGCCGAGTTCGGCGGGTGGCTGATGCCGGTGTCCTACGCCGGCACCGTCGCCGAGCACAACGCCACCCGCGACACCGTGGGCCTGTTCGACGTCAGCCACCTGGGTAAGGCGACCGTTCGCGGTTCGGGTGCGGCGGCCTTCGTCAATGCGACGCTTACCAACGACCTGGGCAGGATCACGCCGGGACAGGCCCAGTACACGTTGTGCTGCAACGAATCCGGTGGCGTCATCGACGATCTGATCGCCTATTACGTCGCCGACGACGAGATCTTTCTGGTACCCAACGCCGCCAACACCGCGGACGTGGTGGCCGTGCTGCAGGAGGCGGCGCCGGCGGGGGTGACGATCACCGACGAGCACCGCTCGCGTGCGGTGGTGGCGGTGCAGGGCCCACGATCGGCCGACGTGGTCGCGGGTCTTGGCCTGCCGACCGAGATGGACTACATGGCGTTCGCCGATGCCGCCTTTGCCGGCGTGCCGGTACGGGTGTGCCGGTCGGGCTACACCGGTGAACACGGCTACGAGCTGCTGCCGGAGTGGGAATCCGCGGGCGTGGTATTCGACGCGCTGGTGGAGGCCGTGCGGGCGATCGGCGGCGAGCCGGCCGGCCTGGGTGCCCGCGACACCCTGCGCACCGAGATGGGCTACGCCCTGCATGGTCACGAACTGTCGCCGACCATCTCGCCGCTGCAGGCTCGCTGCGGGTGGGCGATCGGCTGGAAGAAAGAGTCGTTCTTCGGACGCGACGCGCTACTGGCGGAGAAAGCTGCCGGCCCCGCGCGCCTGCTGCGCGGCCTTCGCGCCACGGGGCGGGGAGTGTTGCGCGCCGACCTGGCCGTGCTCGACGGTGACCACCGGGTCGGGGTCACCACCTCGGGAACGTTCTCGCCGACGCAGAAGGTCGGTATTGCGCTGGCGCTGATCGACGCCGACGCGGGTATAGAAGACGGCGCGCGGCTCACCGTCGACGTACGCGGTCGCGCGGTCGAATGCGAGGTGGTGACGCCGCCATTCGTCACGGCAAAAACCCGTTAGCGCACCGGTTATACAATCGCTGCATGACGAGCAGCCTCCTCGATTTTCACGTGTCGGTCACCGCGAACCCGACGCCCGACGAGGTGCGCGAATCCATTTTGGCGGAGCCGGGTTTCGGCAAGTACCACACCGACCACATGGTTTCGATCGACTACACCGTGGACGCGGGTTGGCACAACGCGCGGGTCATTCCTTACGGACCCATCGAACTGGACCCGTCGGCCATCGTCCTGCACTACGCGCAGGAAGTGTTCGAAGGGCTCAAGGCCTACCGGTGGACCGACGGATCGATCGTGTCGTTCCGGCCCGAGGCCAATGCTGCCCGGATGCGTGCATCCTCGCGCCGGCTGGCCATCCCGGAGCTGCCCGACGATCTGTTCATCGAGTCGTTGCGGCAGTTGATCGCCGTGGACGGAGCCTGGGTGCCGGCGCCGGGCGGCGAGGAGTCGCTGTACCTGCGCCCGTTCGTCTTCGCCACCGAGCCGGGGCTGGGGGTGCGCCCGGCCAACGAGTACCGCTGCCTGGTGATGGGCTCACCGGCTGGGGCGTACTTCAAGGGCGGTATCAAGCCGGTGAGTGTGTGGCTGTCGACCGAGTACGTGCGGGCCTGCCCCGGCGGTACCGGCGCCGCCAAGTTCGGCGGTAACTACGCCGCATCGCTGGTCGCCCAGGCGCAGGCCGCCGACAACGGCTGCGACCAGGTGGTGTGGCTGGATGCGGCCGAGCGGCGCTACGTCGAAGAGATGGGCGGGATGAACCTGTTCTTCGTGTTCGGCACCGGTGGCTCGGCGCGCCTGGTCACCCCGGAACTGTCCGGTTCACTGCTGCCCGGTATCACACGGGATTCGTTGCTGCAGTTGGCAACCGATGCGGGGTTCAGTGTCGAAGAACGCAAGATCGATGTCAGTGAATGGCAGAAGAAGGCCGCTTCCGGCGAGATCACCGAGGTCTTCGCCTGCGGTACGGCGGCGGTCATCACCCCGGTGTCACAGGTCAAGTCGGCCGACGGTGAGTTCACCATCGCCGACGGCCAACCCGGTGAGGTCACCATGGCGCTGCGAGACACCTTGACCGGAATCCAGCGCGGCACCTTCGCTGACACCCACGGCTGGATGGCCCGGCTCGACTGAGCGGGTCAGTAGACCCAGATCAGCCAGGTGTACCGGGTGTACCGGGGGAGCCGTCGGCACCGCCGGCACCGCCATCGCCGCCGGTAGCCCCGAATCCGTCGGTGGCGTTGGCCCCGGCGCCGCCGACCCCTCCGATGCCACTGGCTCCGGGATGGGCAACCCCACCGGCTCCACCGGTCCCACCGAAGCCGCCGGTAGCGGTGCCCTGTACTGCGGTAGTCGCATCGCCGCCCGCACCGCCCGTGCCGCCCGCGCCACCGGTGTAGTCGTTGTAGCCGTCGGCTCCTGCGTCGACGGAGCCGTCGGCGGTGCCGCCGGTACCGCCTGCGCCACCACCGCCACCGAGGGCGCCTTGCCCGATAATCACGGAACTGCCACCGGTGCCGTCCCCGCCGATCCCGCCGGCACCGCCGTTTCCGCCCGTACCGCCATTGAACGCGATGCCGCCGGCCCCGCCGGCTCCGCCGCGACCTCCGGCGGCGTAGCCGCCGCCTATGCTGCTGATTCCAGTGGCGTTCCCGCCGACCCCACCGGCCCCACCGATCCCACCGGTGCTGCCGGCATCGACGCCGCGGCCGCCTACTCCGCCTGAGCCACCGGCTCCACCTACCCCCGCGATACCGCCGAACAAGTCACTACCGGTACCGATGCCGCCGACACCGCCGACCCCGCCCGCGCCACCGGTACCCCCGGCACTGCCAACGCCACCACCTCCGCCGCCGCCACCAGAGGTGGTGCCCAAGGTGGCGATGGCCCCATTGCCGCCCACGCCGCCGACGCCGCCGCCGTCGGCACCGCCGTGGCCGCCGCTTCCGCCGGCACCGGTGCCGGCTATGCCGAACCCGGAGGTCCCGCCGTTGCCGCCCACGGCACCGATCGCGCCCCCGCTACCGTTCCCGCCTGCTCCGCCGTTGCCGCCCGCGCCGCCGAATTCGCCGGGCCCGCCCCATCCACCGCCGTTGCCGCGACCCGCGGAGTAACCGGCGGCGCTGGCGTCCCCACCGTCCCCTCCGGCGCCACCGGCGCCGCCGGTGCCGGAGTACCTGGCGCCGAGGCCGCTCCCGCTGCTCCCACTACTCCCGCCGCCCCAGCCGACGCCACCGTTGCCGCCGTTACCCGATGTGGTGCCGCCATTGCCCCCGTTGCCGCCGTGGCCACCGGCCCCGCCGGTGCCTCCGACACCGCCGGCGGTGCCGCCGCCGTGGCCGCCGAGTCCGCCGTAGCCACCATCACCGCCGTCACCGACGGCGCCCGCGGCGCCGCCGTCACCGCCGTGGCCGCCGGCTCCACCATTGCCGCCGTCACCGAACAGCGCCGCGCTCTTGCCGCCGTCGCCGCCGTACCAGCCGTCGCCGCCCACCGCACCGGCCGCGCCATTCCCGCCGTTGCCGCCGTGCCCACCGGCGCCGCCGTTGCCGAACAGCCAGGCCACGGCGTTGCCGCCGTCCCCGCCGTAACCGCCGCCCCAGCCGGCGGCACCGCTTCCGCCGTCTCCGCCGGAGCCGCCGTGACCCATGTAGGTGCCGCCGTTCCCGCCGTCGCCGCCATCGCCGGGATAGTCGCCGGAACCGAAGCCGCCGCCGTGGCCGCCGTCTCCGCCATTGCCGAAGAATCCGGCATCGCCGCCGTTTCCGCCCCAGCCGCCGACAGCGGTGCCGCCGTCGCCGCCGTCACCGAACCACAGCCCGCCCGCGCCGCCCATGGCCTGTTCGTTGGTGCCGCCGTCGATCCCGTCGGCACCGTTGCCGATCAGCAGCTGGCCGTTGCCAAAGGTGTTGTTGACCCAGGTGCTGATCTCGATACCGGACTGGCTGGCCAGCCAGTCCTGTCCGGCCTGGTGCAGTGGGGCATAGATCCAGGTATCGAACCAGTCGGCCGTGGTGGGGTCGGTGGCTGCGGCGGTGTGCGACAGCGTCAGCCCGGTGCCGGCAGGGTCGCCGAGACCGGCCAGAAAACCGGACCAATCCGCTCCATCGAGGTCGGCGGTGCTCTCCGCTCCCAGCCACGACCAGCTCGCCGGATCGAAGAGGTCGACGATCCAGTCGATCATCGGGTCGGCCTGGGCCGGTGCTGCGGCCAGCGGAATCATCCCGAAAGCCAGGAAAGCTCCAGCACTGCTGGTCAGTCCGAACAGTCGGCGGTGACGGGCACTGGCGTGGATCCTTTTTGCGTACTGATCGCACATGACGCGGCCCTCCCGAAGAACCTGACAATCCGGTAAAGACCTACGTTAAGGTCGCTGAGAAGGAACGCATGCAGTAGTCGACTACTGCATTTCCGGTCGATGTCGCGCAGTGCGCAGCTGCCGGCTTTGGAGCCCCATCGGCGGGGTACCGACGACATCACCGATTACGCAATAGGTCAGCTCACGGGATCTGGCGGCAGGCGCAGGTCGTCGGGCACCGGTGACCAATCCTCGGCGACGCGTTCGCAACAGTCGGGGTAGTCGTCGTCGACGTCGTCGTCATCCGCGGTGCCGTCGGTCATCGCCTTGCGTGATTCCCGACTCCGCTTGCTGTAGTTCTGATGGCGCGACATCCAGTTTTCCTCCCCGGACCACGATGTTAATGGCCGCCGCAATTGTTACAAAGACCATTTGGGTGTAACACATCGTTTCGGAGAAATATCCGGAAGTCCGGAAAGGATGCGAAATTGACGCAACAGTCAACCGCTGGTCAGAGCGGTGAGCCCTAGCGCGGCCAACGTTGTCGTCCACTCGACGACTGCTCCGAGGACATCGCCGCTGATGCCACCGAGGCGGCTTACACAGCGTTTTACCAGCATAGCGGCGCAACCCAGGGCCAGGGCGACGGCAACCGGACCGTGCCAGGGCGCCGAGCCGGCAGGTATCGCCCCGGCGAGCAGGGCCACCACCCAGGCGGCGGCGACCCACAGCGGCTGACTGCCCGCCACCGTGGCGCCCAGCATGCTTCCGGCGGCGGCCGGCACCGAGCGCCGGCAGGCCACCACCGCGGCCACCCGGCCCGCGCAGACCGCGAGCACGATCTGCGCGGCGCCCAGCATCGGGAAGGTCGTTGCCTGCAGGCCGATCACCAGGACCACCGCGACGACCCCGAACGGGCCGGTCGATCCCTCGCGCATCACCTGCAGTGCCTGCGGAGCGGGCCGGGCGCACCCCAGACCATCGGCCGTGTCGGCCACCCCGTCGATGTGCAGTCCGCGGGTCGCGGCCAAGAGCGCAGCCACCGCGAGCAGGCCCGTGATCGGGCTGCCGGGGCCGAAGGCGTACCCGCCGGCCCAGACCACTACCGCGGCCAGCGCGCCCAACACGGCGCCGACGACCGGGAACGCGGTCATCGCCCCGCGGCCCGGCGGCCGGCCGGACGAAACGGGAAGAATCGTTCCGAACGCGAAAGACGAGGCGAGGGAAGCGATCACGATGATCGGTCGCTGACGCCGGCTTCGGCGAAGGTCGACATGGAGGCCAACGCCGCCACTGCGGCGCGCAGCACCGGCAGGGCAACCGCGGCGCCGGTGCCCTCGCCCAACCGCATCTGCAGGTCGAGGATCGGCTCCAGGCCCAGCGCCGCGCAGGCCAGCGCATGCGCCGGCTCCGGCGAGCGATGACCGGCCTGCCACCAGGCGCGGGCCCCGGGCACAAGTCGGTCGGCCACCAGGGCGGCCGCCGTCGACGCCAGGCCGTCGAGCAGCACCGGGGTGCGCCGCACAGCGGCCTGGGCGCAGAACCCCGCCAGCGCGGCGAAGTCGGCGCCTCCGCAGCAGCGCAGCAGGGCCAGGGGATCGGTGTGGTGCGGGCGGGTCCGGAAGAGGGCGTCACGCACTGCCGCGGTCTTGCGTGCCCAGCCGGCATCATCGATGCCCGTCCCGTGACCCACCACCTCGGCGGGCTCGGCACCGGTCAGCGCAGCGATCAATGTCGTTGCGACGGTGGTGTTCCCAATCCCCATATCGCCGGGGATGAGCAGATCCGCCCCGCCGTCGACTTCCTCGTCGGTGATGCGCCGACCTGCCTCGACCGCGGCCAGGGTCTGCTCGGGGGTCAGCGCGTCCTCGCTGGTGATGTCACCGCTGCTGCGGCGAACCTTGTAGGCACCGGACGCGCTGGACATCCCGGGGGAGTCGGTTGCTTCCGAATCGACGGCCATGTCCACCACCCGCACTCCGGCCCCGCCGACGGCGGCCAGCGCGTTGATGGCCGCCCCGCCCCGGTCGATGTTGGCGACCATCTGCGCCGTCACCTCCGCGGGGTAGGCGGACACCCGTTCCCGGGTCACGCCATGATCACCGGCGAACACCACGATGCGCACGCGCTCGAACTGTTGTGGCGGGCACTGCCCTTGGCAGGCCGCCGCCCACACGGAGAGGGCCTCGAGGCGACCCAGCGAACCCGCAGGCTTGGTCAGGGAATCCTGCCGGGCCCGGGCGGCGGCCGCCACCGCGGCATCAGGTGGGCTGACCGGTGGGAAATCCATCGCTTTCGGTGCCGAGCAGGGCTCAGTCGAGGCGTTCGCCGCGCCGCACCTGCGGTCGCGGTGCCCGCATCCGGCGCAGGGTGGATGCGCGGCTGGCGGCGTACAGCCCGAGCTTCCAGCGGCTTTCGACATTGTCGGGGAATTTGGCGTCAGCCATCCGGCCGGCTTTGCGGGCCACCAGGACCCCGTCGACGGCCATCAAGACCATCAGCAGCATCATCGCCGGCGAAATGTAGTACTGGACCTGCGGGACCGCCATCATGATGAACATCAGCCCCAGCGCCACCGGCATGAACAGGCCCAGCAGGTTGTAGCGGGCGTCGACGATGTCGCGAACGTACCGGCGCACCGGGCCGCGGTCGCGCTCCAGCAGCGCCGCCTCGTCGCCGGACAGCATCCGTTCCCGGCGGTCGGCCATGCGCTCGCGACGCTCGGCCTTCGCGATCCGGCGTTCCTCCTTGCTCAGCTTCGGGCCGGCCAGCGACTTGCGCCGGGCCCGGGCCTCCGCGGAGGTCATCGGGGCCGGTGCCACCGGGCCGCGGCGCTTGGCTGCGGCGCTGCGCTTGGGGGTGGGCCGGCCTTTGGGAGCGGTGACGCCGCCGCGGGCGGCATCCTCAGACTCGTCGCCGTCGATAGAGACGGCGGAGACCACGGACTCAGCGGACTGAGCCTCGTCTTTTCTGCGCCCCGGCAACTTCACGCCCGCCAGATTACTTGCCCGGTCCGCCCGGCCTGCGTCGCCGTCCGCGCGGCTCGATACCCTGCACAGATGGCTGATCACCCGGGTGCCGGCGGCTCGGCCGGTCCTCGGGCGCGGGCGCTTCGGGTCCTGATCGCGCCGGACTGTTTCGGCGAGAGCCTGACCGCGGTGCAGGCCGCCGCCGCCATCTCAACGGGCTGGCACCGCAGCCGACCTCACGACCGGCTGGCGATCGCACCGCAGTCCGACGGCGGCCCGGGCTTCGTCGCGGTGCTGGCCACCACGCTGGGCACGGTCCGGCAGTCACAGGTCAGCGGACCCCTCGACGACCCGGTCGACGCCGAGTGGGTCTGGGACGCCGCGGCCAACACGGCCTATCTGGAATGCGCCCAGGCGTGTGGGTTGGGGCTGCTCGGCGGGCCCCCGTCGCCGCGGACCGCGCTGGTCGCCCACAGCGCCGGCGTGGGCCAGCTGGTCGCCGCGGCGTTGGCGGTCGGGGCGCAGCGAATCGTCGTCGGACTCGGCGGCAGTGCCTGCACCGACGGCGGTCGCGGCATGATCGACGAACTGGGCGGCCTGGCCGCCGGACGCCGACGGCTCACAGGCGTCGAATTGATCGCCGCCTGCGACGTGCAATACCCGCTGCTGGGCCCGTGGGGCTCGGCCCGCGTGTTCGGGCCGCAGAAGGGTGCCGACGCGGCCACGGTCGCGGTACTCGAGAGCCGGCTGGCCGCCTGGGCGTCCGAACTGGACGCGGCAGCGGGATGGGAGGCCAGCGCCGCGTCGGGTGCCGGGGCAGCCGGGGGGATCGGAGCCGCCGTGTTGGCCCTGGGCGGCACCATCGAATCCGGGTCCGAGATCGTGGCCCGCCACACCGGTCTGGCGACCGCGCTCGCCGACACCGACGTTCTGGTCACCGGCGAGGGCCACTTCGACCAGCAGTCGCTGCACGGAAAAGTGGTCGGTTCGCTGGCGGCTGCGGCCCGGGCGCGGGAGATACCGCTGCTGGTGCTGGCCGGACAGATCAGCCTGGACGAGCCCGCATTGCGGTCGGCCGGGGTGTTGGCCGCCCGGGCACTCGCCGACTATGCCGGCTCGGTGGGGCTGGCTCTGATCGACGCCGCCAACCAGCTGATCGGGCTGACCGCCGTCACCGCGGCGCAGATCGGTGGTCGTCCCGCGGGTTCGCGCGGGTGATTCGGCGGTCCAGCTTCGGCTCTCCTGCGTCGAGCCTCGCTAACCGCCGGGTTTGATGCGGCGGTCCAGCTTCGGCTCTGCTGCGTCGAGCCTCGCTAACCGCCGGGTTTGATGCGGCGGTCCAGCTTCGGCTCTCGTGCGTCGAGCCTCGCTAACCGCCGGGTTTGATGCGGCGGTCCAGCTTCGGCTCTCCTGCGTCGAGCCTCGCTAACCGCCGGGTTCGCCGCGTCGGTAGGGAACACGTCGGCGCAGGGTATCGTTGTTGTGGTGGGCTCGAACGCCTCCAGGCGAGGCCGGGCCCGCCCCCATGATCAACCGCAATAGGGAGACGCAATGACTGTTCAGGATCAGTCGACCACCGAGTCTCACGGCGTGGTCTTGACCGATGAGGCCGCGGCCAAGGTGAAGGCGCTGCTGGAACAGGAGGGTCGTGACGACCTGACCCTGCGGATCTCGGTCCAGCCGGGCGGCTGCGCCGGCCTGCGCTACAACCTGTTCTTCGACGACCGCAGCCTCGACGGTGACGTGGTCGCGGAGTTCAACGGCGTCACGCTGACCGTCGACCGGATGAGCGCGCCGTACCTGCAGGGTGCCGAGATCGGCTACGCCGACCAGATCGACAAGCAGGGCTTCACCATTGAGAACCCCAACGCCGGCGGCTCGTGCTCGTGCGGCGACTCGTTCAACTGAGCATCTGATATTCGCCGCAATGCGGGGGGCTCTGTGCTGCCCGGCGGCGGACCGGCGGCATCGGGCCGCTACCGTGGGTACCCACATCCAGGCCCATGGTGACGATACGAGGGGGATTGTTCAGTGACGATTGCGGTGACCGGTTCGATTGCGACCGACCATCTGATGCGCTTTCCGGGTCGGTTCTCCGAACAGCTGCTGGCCGATCACCTGCAGAAGGTTTCGCTGAGCTTCCTGGTCGATGACCTGGTGGTACACCGCGGTGGCGTGGCGGGCAACATCGCCTTCGCCATCGGTGTGCTCGGTGGTGACGCCGCGTTGGTCGGCGCCGCCGGTGCCGACTTCGCCGACTACCGGCAGTGGCTGGTCTCGCACGGCGTCAACTGCGATCACGTGCTGACCTCGACGACCTCGCACACGGCCCGGTTTGTCTGCACCACCGACCAAGACATGGCCCAGATCGCGTCGTTCTACCCGGGCGCGATGTCGGAGGCCCGCAATATCTCGCTGGCCAAGCTGGTCGAGGCCGCCGGGAAGCCGGAATTGGTGATCGTCGGGGCCAACGACCCCGAGGCGATGTTCTTGCACACCGAGGAGTGCCGCACGCTGGGGCTGGCGTTCGCCGCCGACCCGTCGCAGCAGCTGGCGCGGCTGACCGGGGACGAGATTCGCAAGCTCATCGACGGTGCCACCTACCTGTTCACCAACGACTACGAGTGGGACCTGCTGCTGTCCAAGACCGGCTGGACCGAGGCCGACGTCATGAAGCAGGTCGGGCTGCGGGTGACCACCCTGGGCGGCGACGGTGTCGACATCGTCTCTCCGGACGGCTCTCGTGTGCACGTCGGTGTGGTTCCGGAGAAGTCCCAGACCGACCCGACCGGGGTCGGCGACGCCTTCCGCGCCGGCTTCCTCACCGGACGCAGTGCCGGGTTGAGCCTGGAGCGGTCCGCGCAGCTCGGTTCGCTGGTGGCGGTGCTGGTGCTCGAGTCCACCGGAACCCAGGAATGGGTGTGGGACCGTGCCGCCGCGGTGAGCCGGTTGGCCGATGCCTACGGCGACGCCGCCGCGGCCGAGATCGACGCCGCGCTCAAATAGTTTGGCGTTGACTCTGCGTCCAGGGCGCGAAAGTGCGAGTAGGTCGCGCCCTGGACGCAGAGTCAACGGTTAGAGCCGCACGGGGTAGTCCGGTTCCCGGATGGTCGGTACCACGCTGTGCTCGACGAAGATGGCGTGCCACAGCATGAAGATCAGCACGGTCCACAGCCGACGGCTGTGATCGGCGGTGCCGATCCGGTGCTCGTCGAGCATCGTGCGCACCGCGGCGACATCGATCAGGTGATCGGCGCCGGTGGCGTCCACCGTGGCGTAGGCCCACTCCAACAACTCACCGGCGCGCAGCCAGTGCCGCAACGGCACCGGGAAGCCGAGCTTGGGGCGGTGCAGCACATGCGCGGGAATGATCGGCTCCAGCGCACGGCGCAGCGCGTACTTGGTGGTGGTACGGGTGATCTTGGCCGACACCGGCAGTCGCGACGCCACCGCGAACACCTCGGGATCCAAGAACGGCACCCGCAGTTCCAGCGAGTTGGCCATCGTCATCTTGTCGGCCTTGACCAGGATGTCGCCACGCAGCCAGGTGAACAGGTCGATGTGTTGCATCCGGGCCACCGGATCCCAGCCGACGGACTCGGCGTACACCGGGGCGGTGACGTCGGTGTGGGTCCAGTCGGGGGAGAAGCCGGGCAGCACCGCACGCAGTTGCTCGTCGGAAAAGCTGCGTGCGTTGCCGTAGTAGCGCTCTTGCAACGTGAGCGACCCGCGGTGCAGCAGGCTCTTGCCGCGCATGCCCTCGGGCAACGGCCGCGACGCCTTCCCCAGCGAGCGGCGCACCGGTGCCGGGAGGTAGTCGAACGGGCGCAGCGACAGCGGCTCTCGGTAGATCGTGTAGCCGCCGAACAACTCGTCGGCGCCTTCACCGGAGAGCACCACCTTGACGTGCTTGCGGGCTTCGGCGGCGATGAAGTACAGCGGGACCAGGGCCGGATCGGCCACCGGGTCGTCGAGATACCAGACGATCTCGGGCAGGGCGGCGACGAACTCCGCCGGGCTGACCACCTTGACCACGTGCCGGGCGCCGATCGCCTCGGCGGATGCGGCGGCGACGTCGACCTCGGAGAAGCCCTCTCGCTCGAACCCGGTGGTGAAGGTGATCAGCTTGGGATTGTGGCGCATCGCCAGCGCCGCGATCGCGGTGGAGTCGATCCCCCCGGACAGGAACGCGCCCACGGTGACGTCGGCTCGCATGTGCTTGGCGACCGAATCCTCGAGCACCGCGGTGATCTCGTCGTAGCGCGCCTGCTCGGTGTCGCGGGTGATCGGGGTGGCGTCGAACCGCGGACGGAAATAGCGGGTGGTCTCCGGCTCACCGCCGGGGCGAATGCGGGCGTAGCAGCCCGATTCCAGCCGGCGGATACCGCGGTGCAGTGTCTCCGGTTCCGGCACGTACTGCAACACCGTGTAGTGCTGAACGGCGCGGGCGTCGATGTCGGTGTCGAACCCGACCACCTCGGCCAGGTCCAGCAGACACTTCTTCTCGCTGCCGACCACCGTGCCGCCCGGCCCGGACGCCATGAAAAGCGGCTTGATCCCGAACGGGTCGCGGGCGCAGAACAGCTCACCGGCCACGGTGTCCCACACCGCGAAGGCGAACATGCCGCGCAGCCGCGACAGCACGTCAACGCCCCAGTAGTGGTAGCCCGCGACGATCGCCTCGCCGTCGCCGTCGGTGGCGAATACCGCGCCGTGTTCGGCGGCGAGCTCCGCACGCAGTTCTACGTAGTTATAGATCTCGCCGTTGAAGACCAGTTCGTAGCGCTCCGGCGCCTCCGCGGGCCCCCACCGCATGGGCTGGTGCGAATGGGCGATGTCGATGAACGACAGCCGGTTGAACCCGAACACGACGTGGTCGCCGGCCCAGATGCCGCCTGGCTCGTCCGGGCCTCGGTGGCGCATCAGGTGAGTCGCGCGCGAAACCGCGCCGGCGACTTTCTCCATATCCGCGGCCGGCCGCGGAACCTCGGTGTCGGTGCCGGCCGGGGCACACACAAAAGCCAGCAGTCCACACATCGGGTCCCAGTATGCCGCACCGGTATCGGCCTTTAGCCACGTAGGCCTGCGCGGGGCCGGTGCAGAACCTGTGGCGTCGGATGAGGCGGTCAACACACCGGGGCGGCCAACCGGCAGGTACATCAAACCTCGGTGATCCGGGTGGTCTACGCTGCGTAGTATTCGACTGCTCCACCGGGTCAGTCGGCCCGTTCTGTGACTCGAGGAGGCACCAACGTGACACGTCGCGGGCAGGGCGTTGCACATCGCCGTCTGCTTCGACCGCTGACCGCGGTCAGCGTGCTCGGACTGCTGGCGGTAACGCTCAGCGGTTGCAGCGTCGACTGGACCGATGTGGTCGGTTTCGGCTGGCCCAAGGGCATCACGCCCGAGGCCGAGGCCAACTACCAGCTGTGGATCGGCATGGTCATCGCTTCGGTGGTGATCGGTGGGCTCGTCTGGGGAATGATCTTCTGGTCGATGATCTTCCACCGCAAGAAGGCGACCGACACCGAGCTGCCGCGCCAGTTCGGCTACAACATGCCGCTGGAGCTCGGCCTCACCGTCGTGCCGTTCCTGGCCGTCGCGGTGATCTTCTACTTCACCGTCGTGGTGCAGGAGAAGATGCTGCACCACGAGCCGAACCCCGAGGTCGTCGTCGACGTCACCGCCTTCCAGTGGAACTGGAAGTTCGGCTACCAGAAGGTCGACTTCCACGACCACACCCTGAGCTACGACGGCGTGGACCAGCCCCGCAAGGATGCGATGACCTCCAAGCCCGAGGGCGTGGACGCGCACGGCGAAGAACTGGTCGGACCGGTCCAGGGCCTCAACACCGAGGACCGCACCTACCTGAACTTCGACAAGATCGAGACGGTGGGTACCACCAGCGAGATCCCGGTATTGGTGCTGCCGAGCGGTAAGCGCATCGAGTTCGTGCTGAACTCGGCCGACGTCATCCACGCTTTCTGGGTGCCGGAGTTCCTGTTCAAGCGTGACGTCATCGCCTGGCCAGAGCGCAACAACCAGGTCAACACATTCCAGGTTGCCGAGATCACCAAGGAAGGCGCGTTCGTCGGCCACTGTGCCGAAATGTGCGGCACCTACCACGCGATGATGAACTTCGAAGTCCGAGTGGTCTCGCCCAACGACTTCAAGGCCTATCTGAATCAGCGCATCGCTGGAAAGACGAACGCCGAGGCGCTGGAGGCGATCAAGCAGGAACCGGCGGCTACCACCACGTTCCCGTTCGACAGCCGCCGTGGCCTGCTAGCCCCGCAAGCCAGCAACAAGTAGGGACAACGCATGCGCATCGAATCCAGGCTGTTCGAGTTCGTCGCCACCTTCTTCCTGGTGGTCGGGGTGATCTACGCGGTGCTGACCGGGAAGTTCGCCACCGGTGGCGTGGAATGGGCCGGCACCACCGCGCTGTTCCTGACCGGGATGATGGCCATGATCGTGGCCACCTTCTTCCGGTTCGTGGCACGCCGGCTGGACACCCGTCCCGAGGACTACGAGGCGGCCGAAGTCAGTGACGGCGCCGGCGAGTTGGGCTTCTTCAGCCCGCACAGCTGGTGGCCGATTCTGATCGCGCTGTCCGGGTCGGTGGCCGCCGTCGGGATCGCCCTGTGGCTGCCGTGGCTGATCGCCGCCGGAGTGGTGTTCGTGTTGTCGAGTGTGGCCGGACTGGTCTTCGAGTACTACATCGGCCCCGAGAAACACTGACCACATCTCCGCCGCGGCCGCCGTGTCGGCCCGTTTGGGTAGGGTTGCCGGGGCACAATGACCAACGGTGGTTGGTGCCGACCGCAACCGGTCAGGGCGTGGCGCGGCGGTTTGAACAGGATAGGCGGGAATGAGCGGGCCGAATCCCCCAGAGGCGGGCTCTGGAGACGAGGGCTCCGGCAGCGGTCAGCCGGCTTCTGGCAAGGCCCCCGAGGCAGGTGCGGGCGGCGAGATCCAGCCGCTTGACGACGTGGCTGCCACTCCTGCCGCCGCACCTGCAGACAACACCGCGTACTCGCAGGCATACTCGGCTCCCGAATCCGAGCAGTTCTTGAGCGGTCCTTACGTTCCGGTGGATCCGCGGCTCTACGACTACGACAGCTACGACGCACCCGAGGAACCGGATCCGGACGCCAAGACGCCGCGGTGGCCGTGGGTGGTCGGTGTCACCGTGATCATCGCGGCGGTCTCGCTGGTGGTGTCGGTGGCCTTGCTGTTCGCCCGCACCGAGACCCACGATCTGGCTACGCCGGTCACGAGCAGCAGCACGGTCTCGGTGCCGCCGGTGCAGGACGAGATCACCCGGACCAGCACCAGCACCACAACACCGCCGCCTCCGCCGCCCAGCAGCGAGGAGCCCCCGCCTCCGCCGCCCAGCAGCGAGGAGCCGCCGCCACCACCGCCCCCGCCACCGAGCGAGGAGCCGGCACCCGAGCCATCGACCACGACGCAGGAGACCACCACGACCACGCAGGCAAAGCCGTTGCAGGTGACCTACTCGGTGACCGGCACCAAGGCGCCGTTCGACCAGATCACGATCACCTACGTGGATGCCTCCGGGCAACGTCGCACGCAGCGCAACGCCTACATCCCGTGGTCGCTCACCCTGACACCGATCTCGCAGTCGGAGATCGGTTCGGTGGAGGCGACCAGCATGCTGCGGCTGAGCAAACTCAACTGCTCGATCACCAGCAGTGACGGTAGGGTGTTGTTCTCCAACAGCAACGACGCACCGGCGACGAGCTGCGGATGACCGGCGGGAACATGGTAGATCGATTCATTCGGCCCGGGCAGTCCCCGGAAGTCACTGACCGCGTCCTGCTGGGCGCGTGCGCCGCGATCTGGTTGACGCTGCTGGGCATGAGCGTGGCGGCCACGGTGGCGCTCGTGGATCTGGGCCGCGGCTTCCACGAGCCGACCGAGAGTTCGCACAGCGGCCTGCTCTACATCGTCATCGGCGTGTCCGCCTTGGTGATCCTGGCGGCCATCCCGGTGCTGCTCCGGGCACGCCAGCCCGGCCCGCCGCGGCCCCCCGGCTTCCCGAGCCAGGCGCAGGCCAAGCCGCCGCGCCCAGATGCCCCGCTCCCGCAGCGCGGCTTCGACGCTCCGGGCCGCCGAGCGGCTGGTACACGGCAAGTGCGGCCCAACCAGGTTCAGGTCGACCGGGTGCTGCTGCGCGGTGTCACGGTGCTGGCCTGCGCGGTGGGCGGTGCGCTGACGGTGGTCGCATTGGCCACCTATCTGATGGCGGTCGGCAAGGACACCGGCTCGTGGGTCTGCTACGGGCTGGCCGGAGTCGGCACTGCCGCCATGCCGGTGATTCCGTGGCTGTACCTGCGTCGGCTGGGTGAAGTACTGACACTGCCGTCTCGTTTCGGCTGAGTCGTCGCCACGGCGCGTTGTCATGGCCTGCCGAATCACGGCCAGAGCAGTGTCGTCGACCAGCTTTGCCCGTCACGTTCATAACGCAGCCTGCGGTGCCGGCGCGTGGGGTCGGCCTGCCAGAATTCGACGGCGTCGGCCGCAACCGCATACGACACCCACTCGGCCGGGATCAGGGTGGGGGAGTGCTCGAGCTCCAGGTGTGCCTTGGCGAGCGCCTCGCTGATCTCGCCGGGATCGGCATAGGGCTCGCTTTGGCGGCCGGTGAGGACCATCGCCCGGGCTCCCTCCGAGCGGGCGAGGAAGTCGTTGGCGGTGACCGGCGGCGGGTCGGGGAGTGCCACACCGTCGACCCTGACCTGACGGCCCAGCGTGGGCCAGTAAAACGTCAGTGAGACAGCCGGATTGCGGGCCAGATCTGCGCCCTTGCGGCTGGCCGAACTGACCCCGAAGTGCCAACCGGCGGTGTCGATGTCCTTGAGAATCAGCACCCGCGCCGACGGCCGCGCTGCGCCGGTCCCGCCGACCGTTCCGACCGTCGACAACGTCATCGCATGAGGTTCCGGCACGCCGCTGTCGACAGCGTGCAGCAGCCATTGGATAAACAGTGCGACGGGATCGGCCGGTGCCTGCGCCGGATCGAACTCCGGTGCCGCACCAACCAAAACGGGCAGCCCGCGCAAGAGATTGCGCAGGCTGCCCGATTCTTCGGACCCCGTAGGCCTAGTGGTGACCGTTGGTGTTACCGCCCTGATGCTCGGCCAGCGCGGTCATCGCACGTCGCTCGCTGGCGTGCGCGGCCTCGTTGAGCGCGGCGTCCTCGTCGACCGGGTCGGCCGTCAGGAAGCTGCCGGTACCGGGAGCCCCAGCCGAGCCGAGCTTGTTCATCTTCTTGGGCAGCGGCGCACCGGCGTACTCCAGCGGAATGGGGTGGCCGTGGTCATCGACCGGGCCCAGCGGCTGGTGCAGCTCGATGTAGGCACCGTGCGGCAGCCGCTTGATGATGCCGGTCTCGATACCGTGCTCGAGCACGTCGCGGTCACTGCGCTGCAGACCGATGCACCACCGGTAGGTGACGAAGAAGACCAGCGGCGGCAGAACCACCATCCCGATACGGCCGATCCAGGTCGTCGCGTTCAGCGAGATGTGGAACTTCCACGCGATGATGTCGTTCATCGCAGCCAGGGTCAGCACCATGTAGAAGCTGATCGCCATGGCACCGATCGCGGTACGGACCGGAGCGTCCCGGGGACGCTGCAGCAGGTTGTGGTGCGCGTAGTCGCCGGTGAACTTCTTCTCCAGGAACGGGTAGACCATCAGCAAGCCGAAGACGCCACCCATGATCAACGCGACACCGACCGGGCCGGGCACGGTGTGGCCCCAGAAGTAGAACTCCCAGGCCGGCCAGAGACGGGCCAGGCCCTCGGTCCACATCATGTAGAAGTCCGGCTGGCTACCCGCCGACACCTGCGACGGGCGGTAGGGGCCCAGGTTCCAGATCGCGTTGATCTGCAGCAACCCGCCCATGAGGCCCAGGATGCCGGTGATCATCGCGAAGAACGCGCCCGACTTGATCGCGAAGACCGGCAGCACCCGCACGCCCACGACGTTGGTCTCGGTGCGGCCCGGGCCGGGGAACTGCGTGTGCTTCTGGAACCACACCAGCGCCATGTGCACGCCGATCAGGGCCAGGATGATGCCCGGGATCAGCAGGATGTGCAGTGCGTAGAGCCGGGGGATCAAGATGGTGCCCGGGAAGTCGCCGCCGAACAGTGCCCAGTGCAACCAGGTGCCGATCACCGGCATACCCAGCGTGATCGAGGACAGCGCGGCGCGCAGACCGATACCGGACAGCAGGTCGTCGGGCAGCGAGTAACCGAAGTAGCCCTCGAACATGGCCAGGATCAGCAGCAGCGACCCGATCACCCAGTTCGCCTCACGCGGCCGACGGAATGCGCCGGTGAAGAAGATGCGCGCCAGGTGCACCATGATCGACGCCGCGAACATCAGTGCGGCCCAGTGGTGGAGCTGGCGGACGAACAAGCCGCCGCGCACCTCGAAGGAGATGTCCAGCGCCGACTCGTAGGCCCGCGACATCTGCACGCCGTTGAGCGGCTGATAGACGCCGTGGTAGATGACCTCGGCCATCGACGGGTCGAAGAACAGCGTCAGGTAGACGCCCGAGAGCAGCAAGATGATGAAGCTGTACAACGCGATCTCACCGAGCAGGAACGACCAGTGCGTCGGGAAGACCTTGTTGAACTGGCGGCGCAGCGCGGCCGCCGGGTGGTAACGGGTATCGATGTCGTCTGCTTGGCGGGCGAGCAGGTCGCCGATTGCAGGGCTCATGAGGTGCGCTCCCAGAATGCCGGTCCGACAGGTTCCACGAAGTCGCCGTTGGCGACCAGATGCCCATTGGCGTCAATGGTGATCGGCAGCTGTGCCAGCGCGCGAGCCGCCGGGCCGAAGACCGGCTTGGCGAAGTGCAGTGCGTCGAACTGCGACTGGTGGCACGGGCACAGGATCCGATAGGTCTGCTGCTCGAACAGGGAAGACGGACAACCCAGGTGCGAGCAGATCTTGGTGTAGGCGAAGAAGTCGCCGTAGTTGAAGCTCTCCTGGCCCTGGCGCTTGACCACCTTGGGCATGTCGTCGGGCCGGATGCGGATCAGCATCACCGGGTTACGAACACCCATCATGATCTCGGTGAGCTTCTCGTTCGACTCTTCGGTGGTGCCGTCACCGTCGGACTCGCGCCACGGGAACACCGTCTCCATGCCGCCGGCGTCCAGGTCCTCGGGCCGCATCTTGACGAACGGAGAGTTGGTGCTCTGACCGGTCGCGCGGGCCAAGTAGATGGTCTCGCCGGGGTAGCGCGGGGTCCACCCGGAAGTCCACAGCGCCGCCTTCTTGCCTTCGGCGGTGTCGACGACCGGCTTCCAGGGGTTCTTGATCAGGCCACCGGCGCCGGCCACCAAGGTGCCCAGGCCGAATGCGCCGAATCCGACGCCCAGCGACGCACCCAGCAACTTGCGCCGCCCGATGGTCGAGCCCTCGAACGCGTCGGTCAGCTGGGCCGCAACGGTCTTACGGTCGATCTCGGGGGAGCTGCCGTCGTGACGGTCCTGGATGGTGATCTCTTCGGGGATGAACTTCTTGACGAACAGCACCGCGCCGATCGCGATGCACAGCACCGAGAGCCCGAAGGTCAAGCCGTACAGCGGAGTCGCCAGCGAGTAGGCCAAGCCGTTCGGGGACTCCAGCGGCGCGTACTCCCACGGCCAGAACAGGAAGACCAGCAGCAGGGCCAGGCCGAAGCCGCCACCCGCCAGGAACCAGGCCGCGACCCGGCGCTCGGCGCGCTTCTCGGCCCGAGTGCCCTCGACCGGCCAGCGCGGCTCCTTGAAGACGGTGTTGACGCCGTCGATGCTGCCGCCGAGAGCCAGCAGCTCGTCGTTGGTCATCGTCGCCAGTGCGGCCTGGTCTGGCAGGTCAGGCGTTCCGGTCTTGTCGTTGCTGCTCATGAGCGTGCCCCGATCCACATTGCCGCGGCGATGGCTGCGACCATGCCGATAATCCAAATCACCATGCCCTCGGGCGCCGGGCCGAAGCCGCCGAGCCCGTAGCCGCCCGGATCACGTTCCTCGGTAACGGATTTCACGTAGGCGATGATGTCCTTCTTCTCCTCCATGGAGATCTGCCGGTCGGAGAAGCGCGGCATGTTCTGCGGGCCGGACAGCATCGCGGTCAGGATCTGCTGCTCGCTGGCAGGCTCCAGGTCGGGCGCGTACTTACCCGAGGACAGGGCGCCGCCCCGGCCGGTGAAGTTGTGGCACGACGCGCAGTTGAGCCGGAAGAGGTCGCCACCGCGGCCCAGGTCGTCGCCGCGCAGCGAAGCCTGCGCGATGCTGCCATCGGCGTTGCGCACCACGGTGGGGCCGCCGCCGTTGGCCTGGACGTAGGCGCCCAGGGCGTCGATCTGCTTGTCGTCGAAGAACGGGTACGTACGGGGGGCCTGCGCCTCACCGCGGACCGCGGGCATCCGGCCGCTGGAGACCTGGAAGTAGACGGCGGCTTCACCGACGCCGATCAGGCTCGGACCGCGGCCCACCTCACCCTGCAGGTTGGCGCCGTGGCAGCTCACGCACGAGGTGTCGAAGAGCTGCTTACCGGTGCGCAGCAGGGCCGAGGCCGACTCGTCGGCCACCGCAACCTGCGGGGTCGGGGTCAGCACCGCGGCCATTCCGCCGGCCAGCATCAGGGCGACCAGCAGCAGCAGTCCGCCGGAGACTCGACGGCGCAGGCGCCGCCGGGCGACGGAATCGTTGTTGCCAGGTCGGGCCCACTTCTTCAGTGTCTTCAACCGGACACTCCTGTTCATCGGGCGGTTGCTCATCGGATGAAGTAGATCGTGGCGAACAGTGCGATCCACACGATGTCGACGAAGTGCCAGTAGTAGGACACGACGATCGAGGCGGTGGCCTGAGCCGGGGTGAACTTGCTCATCGTGGTTCGCAGCATCAGGAAGATGAAGGCGACCAACCCACCGATGACGTGCAGGCCGTGGAACCCGGTGGTCAGGTAGAACACGGTGCCGTAGGCGCTCGACGGGATGGTGGTGCCGTGCGCGATCAGGTGCGAGTACTCGTAGGCCTGACCGCAGACGAAGAACAGTCCCATGAGGAAGGTCAGCAGGTACCACCGGCGCAGCCCGAACACGTCGCCACGCTCGGCGGCGAACACGCCCATCTGGCACGTGAACGATGACGCGATCAGCACCAGTGTCACCGGGACCGCCAGGGCAAGGTTCAGCTCCGTTGGCGGCGGCGGCCAGGCGCCACCGGACTGCGCGCGAGCCGTGAAGTACATCGCGAACAAACCGGCAAAGAACATCAATTCACTGGACAGCCACACGATGGTGCCGACGCTGACCATGTTGGGACGGTTCAGCGAATGCACACGAGAAGTAATGGCAGTACCCGAGGACCCCACAGCGCTCGTCACCCCGCAAGTATGACGCTATGTAGTTGTAGATCTCCACCCGGGGCTGGCAATTCGTTTGAACTGGTCTCGTCTCTGCTGTTACCGGGCTGTTAGCGCTCTGTCCTCCACCTGTTTCGGGCCGTGCTTCCGGTTGGCTTTGGTGTCGCGGGGGCCGCATGCGACGATCGGCGCGTGGTCGAGCCAGGTAATGCGGCGCAGCCGAAAGCGCAGATAGGGCAGTGGCGACAGGTCCTGGGCGGCCTGACGTCGGGTACGGATCTGGCTCGGGGCCAGGCGGCCTGGGCGATGGAGCAGATCATGGCCGGCGCCGCGACCTCCGCGCAGATTGCGGCGTTCGGGGTAGCTATGCAGATGAAGGGCCCGACCGCCGCCGAGGTAGGCGAGCTGGCCGACGTCATGCTGGCCTACGGCCGCAAGGTTCCCACCGACAAGATCGGCACCGACACCGTCGACGTGGTGGGCACCGGCGGGGACGGCGCCAACACGGTGAACCTGTCCACGATGGCGGCGATCGTGGTGGCCGCCGCAGGGGTGCCGGTGGTCAAGCACGGCAATCGGTCGGCGAGCTCGCTGTCTGGGGGCGCCGACACCCTGGAGGCGTTGGGGGTGCGTATCGACCTGGGGCCCGACGAGGTGGCCCGCAGTGTCGCCGAGGTCGGCATCGGATTCTGCTTCGCCCCGCAGTTCCAGCCGTCCTATCGCAACGCTTCGGTGGCACGGCGCGAGATCGGCGTCCCCACGGTGTTCAACCTGCTAGGCCCGCTGACCAACCCGGCACGGCCACGCGCCGGGCTGATCGGCTGCGCGTTCGGGGAGTTGGCCGAGGTGATGGCCGGCGTGTTCGCGGCGCGGCGGTCCAGCGTGCTGGTGGTGCACGGTGACGACGGCCTCGACGAATTGACCACCACGACGACCAGCACGATCTGGCGAGTGCAGGCCGGGACCATCGATCGGCTGACCTTCGACCCGGCTGGTTTCGGGTTCGCTCGTGCGGAGGTCGGCGAGCTGCTCGGCGGTGATGCGCAGGCCAACGCCGAGGAGGCCCGTTCGGTGCTCGCCGGAACCAAGGGCGCGGTGCGCGATGCCGTGGTACTCAACGCCGCCGGGGCGATCGTGGCTCACGCGGGGCTAACCAGCAGCGCTGAGTGGTTGCCGGCCTGGGAGGACGGGTTGGCGCGCGCGGTCCAGGCGATCGACAGCGGTGCGGCCGAACAACTGCTTGCCCGTTGGGTCCGCTTCGGCGCCCAGCTCTGAGGCCAGCCGCGCCGAGCGGGCCAGCGCTGCCCATGAGGTCAACGGACCGGCCGAGCGCAGTGGCGACACCCAGCCGTCGGGTTCATGCGGCGATCCCAGCTTCGTCTCTCCTTCGTCGAGCCTCGCTGAACCGCTCAGCTCATGCGTCGGTCCCAGCGTCGTCTCTCCTTCGTCGAGCCTCGCTGAACCGCCGGTCCCGTCGACGCGGACGATGCGCACCCCAGGAGCTGCCAGCCAGCGGGCGATGAGCATGGTCTCCTCGACCAGGGCGCCGGCCAACGGCGCCGGCTCGGGCAGCACCGCCTCGGCGCCCAGCGTGATCGCATCGACGACGGGCATCGGCGGCACACCGCGCGCGGCGCACCCCGCGGCGGCCAGCCGGCCGTGGCGGATCACCGCAAGGTGCCACCCGCCGGCGCAGTCCGGCGCGGCGGCCACCAGCTCGGGCAGTGCTACCAGGGCGCGGGCACGCTGACTGCGCCACAGGGCTTCGATCGCCGTGGCGGTGCGGTCGCGTAGCCGGGCCGCGCTTTCGTAGTGCCCGCGATCGGCCAGCGCGTTCACCTGCTGCACCGCGGCGTCCAGGGCGCCGTTGTCGACACCGTCGAACAACGCCGCGGCACGTCCGACCGCTTCGGCGTACTCGTCTGCAGTGGTGTTCGCTGCCGCCGGGCAAGGGCCGACTTCGGCCGGCGGGCAGGAATGCCGACTGGTGCGGCTCAATCGCTTTGTGCAGGTTCGGATTCCGGTGAACCGTGAAAACAGGGCGGCGGAATCGGCAGCGTCGGCCCGAGAGCGGAACGGGCCGATGGCCCGCTCGTGCCGCGGAGCGCGCACCACGGTCAGACGGGGGAAAGCCTCGCCTGTCAGGGTGATCCACCACCACCGCCGGGGAAACTTCGATCGCCGGTTGTAGGGCGGAGCGGCCGCGGCCAGCAGCCTTAGCTCGCGTACCCCGGCCTCCAGCGGATGCGCGCATTCGACGTGATCGATCCGGGTGGCCAGCGCCACCATCTCGGCGATGCGGCTACGGCGTTCCGAGCCGTTGAAGTACTGCGCGACCCGCCGGCGCAGGTTGGTGGAGGTGCCGATGTAGAGCACTTCGTCGGACGGGCCGCGGAACAGGTAGACCCCGGGCCGGTGCGGCAGCCCGACCGCCAGGCTGCGCTTGCGGCGCTGGGCTGGTGTCGTGTGTGAGAGATAGGCACGCAGATCGCCGAAGGTGTTGACCTGCTGATTGCCGAGCCGCTCGATCAGCGCGTGCAGGACGTCGACGGTGGCGCGGGCGTCGTCGAGCGCTCGGTGGGTAGGTGTGGTGCTGACCGCGAACAGCCGGGACAACTCGGCAAGCCGGACGCTGGGCGCCTCGTCGCGACTGAGCACCCGGCGTGCCAGCCGCACCGTGCACAGCACCGGCGGCCGCGGCCAGGCCAGATCGCAGCGTCGTGCGGCGGCGGTCAGGAACCCCACATCGAAGCCGGCATTGTGGGCGACCAACACCGAACCGCGGTCGAATCCGGCGAACTCGAGGAACGACGGCAACACGGCCTCGATCGTGGGCGCCTCATAGACCATGGCGGTGGTGATACCGGTCAACCGGACGATCTGCGGCGGAATGCCGCGCTGCGGGTTGATCAGCGTGGCGAACTCGCCCTCGACCACTCCACCACGCACTTTGACCGCGCCGATCTCGGTGATGGCGTCCGCCTGCTCGTCCCCGCTGGGCGAGGCCCGGCCGCCGGTGGTCTCGAGGTCCACCACCACGAACGTGGTGTCGTGCAAGGTGGCCGGGACGGCGTCGAATTCGGCTTCGAGATCGGCTTCGAATTGGGGGAAGCTCAGCTGTCCTGGGGCAGAGCCGGTGGTCATGGTCGAAACCGTAGGCGGCCGCACCGACACCGGCGGTTCAGCGAGGCTCGACGGAGGAGAGGTGAAGCTGGGGCCGCCGCGGTGAGGCCGTCTTGTCGGTGCCCGGAGTTAGCGTGCCGGCAACTGATCGAGAGGAAACGTCATGGGACAGGTCTCGGGACACTTGGATGGCTGCGGTGCACGCCGGGCGGATTCGGATCCGATGGTGATCGACTGCGATGACTGTGCGGTGCGCGGACCGGCTTGCCGGGACTGTGTGGTCAGCGTGTTGCTGGGTGTGCCCAACGAACTGCTCGAAGACGAGCGTGCGGCACTGGATGTGCTCGCCGAGGCCGGGATGGCACCCCGGTTGCGGTTGGTCCCGATCCGCGGCGAGCGGGGTCCGGTGCGCCGCTCGGGCGTGGCCTGACCAGGGCCGGATCGCGGCGAGCGGCCTTAGAACTTTCACAATCCTGACTGTTACAGTCGGCAATTCGTGATGGACAACGACGTTGCCATTCCGTAACCTATTCGAGACCTTACGTTTCGGCGGCGGCACGCCCCCCGTGCCTCCCTGGGCAGTGTTAAGGATGCAATCTTGGAGCTCGAACGTATGCAGTGGCGTCTGCGTGCTTTGAGGCGCCCTGCGCTCGGCGCCGCAGTCGGCTTGGTGGCCGGTGTCACGACTCTGAGCAGCGTGTTGGTCGGAAACGTCCACGCAGACCCCGCCGACGACGCCCTGGCGAAGCTCAGCGAACTGTCCCGCCAGGCCGAGCAGACCACTGAGGCCATGCACACCGCGCAGCTCAATCTCGATGAGAAGCTCGCCGCGCAGCAGGCCGCGG
Source organism: Mycobacterium sp. SMC-14 (assembly GCF_046250075.1). Classification (NCBI taxonomy): domain Bacteria; kingdom Bacillati; phylum Actinomycetota; class Actinomycetes; order Mycobacteriales; family Mycobacteriaceae; genus Mycobacterium; species Mycobacterium sp. SMC-14. The sequence continues at coordinate 1,937,073 of NZ_CP176429.1, forward strand.
ACAGCGCGCACGTCGCCGACCAGGCCGCCCTGGATGCGGCCCGGGACCAGTTGTCCACCTACCGAGCTTCCGTCAACCGCTTCGCCGCCACCACCTACATGGGTGGCCGGGTTGGCGGCGCGGACGCCATCTTGACCGCTGAGTCGCCGCAACAACTGATCGACAAGCTCGGTGTGCAGCGGGTGGTCGCCAGCGACCTGTCGGTGCAACTGGACCGGTTCCGTGCCGCCAGCGAGCAGGCCGATCAGGCCGAGCAGGCGTCGGCCAAGTCGGCTGACGAAGCACGGACGGCAGCCGAGCAGGCCGCCGCAGTGCGCGCCGAGCTGCAGGCCCGCCAAAGTCGTCTGCAGCTGCAGATCTCCGTGGTGAAATCGCAGTACTACGCCCTGACGCCGCAGCAGCGTACGGCGATGGCCGCACCCGGCGCGGGGCCCGAAGCCGTACCGGGCGAACCCGCGCCCGAGGGTATGCCGCCGGCCCCCGGATTCCCCGGATTCCCGGGATTCCCGATGCCCGGGTCCGACGCGCCGCCCCCGATGGACGTGGCGCTGGGCGCACCCGGTGGCGGAGGTGCCGCGACTGCCGTCCAGGCGGCGTTGACCCAGGTCGGCACGCCCTATGTCTGGGGTGGGGCCGCACCGGGCGGATTCGACTGCTCCGGTCTGGTGATGTGGGCCTTCCACCAGGCCGGCATCAACCTGCCGCACTCCAGCCAGGCGCAGGCCAACGGCGGGCAGGCGGTGTCGCTGTCCGACCTGCAGCCCGGCGATGTGCTGACCTTCTACTCAGACGCGTCGCACTCGGGGATCTACGTCGGCGACGGCATGATGATCCACTCGTCCACCTACGGTCAGCCGGTCCGGGTGGTGCCGATGAACTCCTCCGGCCCGATCCACAACGCCCGCCGTTACTGAGCGCCGGGGAATCCGACGCCTGCTTGCGGCGCTACTGGCTGTCGAGCTGATCGGCGGTGTCGCGCTGCTGGGCGTAGCTGCTCGCTCGCCGGCAACCGAGCCACTGATCGTGGGCGATGACCGCAGCGTCGTTCTGGAGAACCTCGGCGGTCAGCCCGGCGAAGAGCTGCTGTCGCGGGTGGCCGCGAACATCGGATCGGCCGTCGACGCGGTCGAAGCGTTCTGGGGGACCGACTGGTCGCATCGCATTCAGGTGACGGCCACCGGCTCGGATCGGCAGTTCGTCGCGCTCGCCGGCCACGACAGCGCGGATGTTGCCCAGTGGTCCGATGTCGCCGCGGTCGCGGTCGCCGACCGGGTGGATCCGGAGCGTCGGACTGCAGTTGGGCAACGGATCGTCTTCGCTCCCCGCGCGGACACGATGAGCACACCGGCGCTGCGAATCGTGTTGACCCATGAGCTTTTTCACTATGCGGCCCGAACCGACACCGCGCTCGATGCGCCGCGCTGGCTCACCGAGGGAGTGGCCGATTTCATCGCACGGCCGCAGGGTGATCGGGCGAGCGCGCCGGCGGAAGGAGTCGTGGCGTTGCCGTCGGATGCCGACCTCGATGCTCCCGGACCGCGGCGGGCGCAGGCCTATGACCGGGCATGGGAGTTCGCTCGTTTCGTGGCCGGCCGCTTCGGGACGGCCAAGCTGCGCGAGCTCTATCTGACTGCCTGCGGTCCCGGGCATGTGCAGCCGGCGGTGGCGGTGCCTCTGGTGCTCGGGGTGAATCTGTCCGAGCTGCTCGTCGGGTGGCAGCGCTGGGCCGACGGTCTCAGGCGTCCAGCCGGGTGAACTCGTTCCGGCGGTGCTGCTCGATGCAGGCGGCGCGCCGGATCTTGCCGCTCGTCGTGGTGGGGATCTCGCCGGGCGCTACCAGTACAAGGTCTCCGACGGTCAGGCCGTGCTCCGTGGCGATCGCTGCCGTGACCTCGCTGGCGATGCGGGCGAGGTGTTGGATCGCTTCCTCGCCGGCGGCGTCGCGTTGCTTAATCTCGATGATGGTGACCAGCTTCTCGGTATCGCCCGCCCGGACGGCTATCGCCGCGACCCGACCCGCGGTGATCTGTTGGACCGTCGCCTCGATGTCCTCGGGATAGTAGTTGCGTCCCCGGATGATCAGCAGATCCTTGATGCGGCCGACGATGAACAGCTCACCCGCGTCGAGAAATCCTTGGTCGCCGGTGCGCAGCCAGGGCCCGTCCGGCGTGCCCGGCGAGGGTTCGCCGAGCGTGACGCCAAAGCAGTGCTGCTCCTCCGGTGGTTTGCGCCAGTAGCCGTCGGCGACATTGGCCCCATGCACCCAGATCTCGCCCACCACGCCCGGCGGGCATTCACGGTGGGTGTCGCTGTCGACGATCCGCAGCGTGGGCGACTGCGGTACCCGGTAGGGGACCAGTGCGGTGCCTTTCCCGGGCGAGCACCGCTGAGCGCGGCCGGCGCCCAGCTCAACGACATCGAAGTGAGCCGCCGGTGAGGCCTCGCTCCAGGTGTTGGACGCTACGAAGACGGTCGCTTCGGCCAAACCGTACGAGGGGCGCATCATCTCGTCCCGGAAATTGAAGTGCGCGAACCGATCGACGAAGCGCTCCAGGGTGGCCGCCTCGACACGCTCTGCGCCGCTGATGACGCCCAACACGCCGCCGAGGTCCAATCCGCTCAGGTCGGCGTCGGTTGTCTTGCGGGCGGCCAGGTCGAAGGCGAAGTTCGGTGCCGCCGACCAGCTGTGCGGATTTCGCGCCAATGCCTGGATCCATCGGGCCGGTCGTTCCAAGAACGAAACCGGGCTGGTCAGCTCGCCGCGGAAACCGCCCAGGATCGGTGCGCAGACCCCGAGCACCAAACCCATGTCGTGGTAAAACGGCAGCCACGACACCATGGTGGTATCCGACGGGACTGTGGTTCCGGCGAAGTAGCTCCGCATCAGCTGCTCGAAATTCGTCTGCAGGTTGGCGTGCGAGATCATCACCCCGGTTGGCTGCCGGGTCGATCCGGAGCTGTACTGCAAGTATGCCGTGCTCGGCAAATCAGTTGCCCGGAAACCGGTTTCGCTGTCGACATCGAGGTGCATCGAGTCGATCTCGACGATCTTCGGCACGGCGTCCAGACGGGCCGCATCAACGTATTCGGCGACGTCTTGCGCGACCGCGGATGTGGTCAGAACCACCGCGGGCGCGGCATCGGCCAGGACCGCGCCGACCCGCTCATGATGCGAGCCGCGGTGTGGCAACGGGAGCGGGACGGCGATCAACCCGGCCTGCATCGCGCCCAGAAACGCCGCGATGTAGTCCAGCGACTGCGGGGCCAGGATCACCGCCCGGTCTCCCACGGAGCCATGGAAGCTGAGCTCGCGAGCCACGTTGAATGTCCGGCGCGACAGCTGTGACCAGGTGACGTCCTCGCGAACCCCCTCCCAGTCTCCGTCGTAGTTCGTGAAGGTGAACGCGACGTCGTGGGGCCGCAGGCTGGCACGCCCGTGCAGCATCGACAGAACGGAGGGCTGAGGCATCGGCGTCACATAGCTCATCGAATCGGTAGGCCAGCGGGCGATCAGCCCTTGCCGCTCCCGGACATTCCGGACAATACGGACATTGCGCCGTTCAGGATCTGCGAGAACGGGTCGGCCCCGCCGCCGAAGGTGGCCTGGGTGGCGGGTGCGGTGACGGCTGCGGGGTCGAAGCCATTGATCGGGTCCACTTGGATGGGTGCGGTCGCAGGATCGTCGTTGCGTGAATAGGCGGCGTTCACCCGGGGAAGCAGTATCGCGTCCAGCCTGTTGAGTGTGTCTTCATCAATCCCGATGTATGACAACGGCATAACGAGTGGAAGGTGCTTCTCGGGGATCAGATAGGTCGTTGTCGTCGCACCCCTGGAGTTCACCGTTGTCCTGATGTTCTGCGGCGGCACCATGTCTGGGTTGGTGAAGGCGACCGCGGTGTGGCCGGTTGCCAGGCCCATGAGGGTGTTGGCCAGCGCCAACAGGTTGTCCGGGCGGTCCGGGAAGTCGGCGATCGAGTCGTAGGCGGAGACGAACATCTTGGTGTCGTACTGGCTCTCCACCGGAGCCGGAATGCGGTAGTCCATCGCCGGAACAACCGATCCGACCGGAAACATCGCGGTCAGGAAGCTCTGGCCGAAGGCGTGCCGCGCGATGGGGTCGCCGAACGTGGCGAAGTTCAGCTTGTCCGGCGGGGGAGCGGTGGGATCGGTCGCCAGCCGGGCCTGTACGGCGTCGAGCACCAGCGAGCCCTCTGACAGCCCGATCGCGGTGCCGGGGCCGCCGTTGCGGATCGCCGCGTCGAGATTGCCCTCTCCCTCGTCGACCGACTCACCGATGCTGGGCCCGTCCGCCCCCAACCCGGGGAAGGCTTCATCGAGCTTGCCGATGCCGGGGAACAGACGCTCCAGTACGTGCCCCTGGACCTGCCCAGCCGGGTAGCGCACGATTTGGCGCCTCAGGCCCGGGAACCATTCCTCGCCTTCACGGCGGATGTACTCGTCGTAGGGGATGCCCAGGACGTGGGCGCCGCCGAGGGCGTAGGCGTTGCGGTCGGATGTATTCGCGCTTCCGCCGGGCGTGTCGTAGCCGGGTGTGTCGTCGGCTGCGCTGACTCCGGTACCGAAGCATCCGGTAGTGCTCAGAGTCACCAGCGCGGAGAATCCTGCTACGAGCTTCTTCATCTCTGCCTCCCCCGACGGCTCGGCTTGCCTTGTAGTTTCACACAGATCGCCTGCACGAGTAACCCCCTTACGCTGCAGCGCGCCCCCGCCGTTGTCGCCGCGATCCCAGCCGGGACGGCCACCAGTTGGCACGCCCGGCCAGCGCGGCGATGGCGGGCACCGTGATGGTGCGGACCAGGAAGGTGTCCAGCAAGATCCCGACGCCGATGACGAGACCCCCCTGGACCACGGTACTGATGCTGGAGAACAACAGGCCGCACATCGAGGCGGCGAAGATCACGCCCGCTGCGGTGATCACGCCGCCGGTCGAACTCAGGGTGCGGATCACGCCGTAGCGGACGCTGTGCGGCGACTCGTCGCGCATCCGCGACACCAGCAGCATGTTGTAGTCGGCGCCGACCGCGACCAGCACCACGAACGCCAGTGGGGGCACGGTCCAATGCAGCTGTTGGCCGCCGATGAACTGGATCACCAACACACCGATACCCAGCGCAGACAGATACGAGACCACCACGGAGGCGACCAGGTACAGCGGTGCGACGACAGCACGCAGCAGCGCAACCAACGTCAACAGCACGACGATCAGGGTCGCGATGATGATGAACCGGATGTCGTGCTGGTAGTAGTCGCGGGTGTCTCTCAGAGCCGCGGTGTAGCCGGTCATCGACACGGTGGCGTCGGCCAATGCGGTGTTGGGCTGGGCACTGCGAGCGGCGTCAGTGATGGCGTCGATCTGGTCCATCGCTTCGGTGCTGAACGGATTGAGTTCGGTTTGCACCAGGTAGCGCACGGAATGTCCGTCCGGCGAAAGGAATATCTTGGCGGCTTCGGTGAACTCGTCCAACTGCAGTAGTTGGGCCGGGATGTTGAAACCAGCCTGAGCCGGTTGCGCCGCACCGTTTTTGAGCGTCAGGAGGAACGTCGCGGCGGCATCCAACTCGGTGCCCATCTGCTTGACCTGCTTGACCAGTTCGGCGACGCCGTCGGCGATCTGCCGACTTCCACCGGCGACGCGGTCCGCCCCGTCTTGCATGGACCGCAGGTTGGTCTGCAGGCCACCGGGTTTGTCCATTCCCATGGATTGCATCACCTTGGTGAGGTTGGCAAGCGCGGTGCGCACTCGTTCGATCGAAGCGTTCAGGGACCGCTGGTCCGGGATTGACTGCAATTGCTGTGCGAGATCACTGATCGCGTCGAGGTCTTCTTGATTGCGTCCACCGAGCAGCTGTTCGAAGGCCCCGCGGGTGGCGCTGCAGGACGTATCCAGATCACAGATCGGGTTGCCCTGCAGCGCCGCCAGGACCGGGCCGATCCAGCCGAACATGTTCCTGCCGGCGGAGAAATTCCAGCCCATGGAATTACTGATCGCGTTGACATGGTCGACGAGTTGGGCTGCGGTGTCGACCGACTGGACCAGGGTGTCGCCGCCGTACTGGTTCTTCATCGACGAAAAGGAGTTGACCACGTCCTGGACGCTGGCAGACAGGCGTTTGACCTGGCCGCGCACGTCGCGCAGGTTGGTGGCCAGCGTCTCGGCTCCGGCGGCCAACCGGTTGAGGTCACTGGAGCGGCCGCTGATGGTGGCGGACCCGTCGGCGAGAAAGCCGCCGATTGCGCCGGCCTGATAGGTGGCCCGAAACTCTTCCGGCACAGCCCCGGTCGGCCGGGTGATGCCGGTGACCGCAGCGACGCCGGGGACTTGGCTGACGCGTTGTGCCATCTGTTCCAGGTCGGCGAGCGCCTCGGGAGTGCGCAGGTCATTCGGTGACTGGATCAGGATGTATTCGGGAATCGACTGATTCACCGGAAAATGCTGCTCCAGCGCCGTGTACCCGAGGGAACTCGGAGCCGAGGACCGCAGCGCCTTGCGGTCGTCGTAGTTGTAGCGCACGAAGGCGGCGCAGCCGGCCAGCGCGGCCAACACGAGCAGACTGGCCAGCAGGTGGGCCGTGGGCCTGCGCACGATGCGGATACCCGACTTACGCCACAGTCGAGCCGTCAACTCGCGCCGAGGCTTGACCCAGCCCCGTGCCCCGGCCAGCACCAGAATCGCCGGCAGCAACGTCAGTGCGGCGAGGAACGCGACCCCGATCCCGATCGCCGCCGACGATCCGACCGTCTTGAAGACGCCCATGCGGGCGAAGCTGATGACCAGAAAGGTGATCCCGACGGTGGCGGCGGATGCGGCGATCACCTTGCCGATCGACATCATCGCGCCCTTGACCGCCTGATCTGACTCCGCCCCCGACCGCAGCTGGTCGTGGTAACGGCTGATCAGGAAGACCGCGTAATCCGTTCCGGCACCGGCCATGATCGCGCTCAAAAAGACATTGGACTGGTTCGAGACGCCCGAATTCGTCAGGTGGGAGTATCCGGCCACCAGCGCCTGGGCGATCACCAGAGATATCCCGATGGATATCAGCGGCAGCAGCATGGTGATCGGGCTGCGGTACACCACCAGCAGCACCAGGAGCACCAGCACTGCGATGGCCAACTCGATGGGAAGCCGGTCGTGATCGCCGGCGTCTGTCAGGTCGGCGACGGTTGCCGCCGGGCCGGTGAGATGAGCGGTCAGGGCCGACCCATCTGGGGCCTGTTCCAACGCGTGGTCGACCAGCGCGCTGATCCGATTGAACGCCGCAAATGACTGCGGCGTACCCAGTTCACCGGCAACGCCGACCGGCACGACCCACGCTTTGGCGTCCTCGCTGGTGACGATCGGACGCAGCGGTGGCGTGGTGATGAAATCCTGAAGCATCACAACGTTTTCGGTGTCCCGGCGCAGCGCATCGACCAGATTGCGGTATACGGACTCGTCGGCACGATTGAGCCCGTTGTCGTCGGTCAGGACCACCAGCAGCAGGTCGCCGGATCCCGATTCCTCAAACGATTCGGCCATCCTCTGCGCGGTGACGCTCGAGGGCGCATCGCTCGGCAGGATCGCGAGCGGATGCTTCTGGGCCATCTCGCTCAGGGAAGGAAAAGTCAGGGGCAGTGCAGCGGCGACGGCGATCCAGACCCCGATGACCACCAAGGGCCATCGCACCACCAGCTCTGCTAATCGCCGCATATTGCCCTGACCCCCTTTATGCGACGCGACCCCAGTGCCCGCTGCCTGCGACCCGTACACACACGGACCTCATCGCCTCCATGTAGCGCGTAGCCGATTTCTGGGCGATCGGGTTGTCGGGATGCATGATCGCCATGACCGTGCCCTCGCCGTACCGGAAGATATAGATGGTCAGTTGGTAGGAATACCGGCCATCGGGGTAGATGCCGATGTTGTTCGCAAGCCCCATATCGCCCGCGGCGAGAATGGCATTGAGCGGAGCAGCTCCGCCGTGCAGAAAGTTCGACACCGGAAAGTTCGGCTGTGGCCAGTTCAGCCATGGTGCCAATTCCAGCACCCGGTAATACGGCACCTTCGCCATATCCAACCCGGAATCGAAGCACGTCTGTGCGGCCCAGGACGCGTCTGAGAACGAGGCCGCCGCGATGGGCACGGTGATCGGGATCAAGCCCGTGAACCAGCCTTGCGTCATGAAATTGTCGGCCGCCGTTCGGGAATCCCTAGGAGTCAGTCCGTAATAGGTGAGCGCACCGGTGAACTCATGCTCCACCAGGGCCAGGCAGGCGAACAATCCACCGACGAACCGCGCGCCGGCCGCAGCGCAGGCCGTCTCGAAACGATCGGTCTGCCCGGCATCCATCAACAGCTCGGAAGACATGTCACTACGGGTCGAATCCGCCGGGTCGCCCAACGGGAGCGGAAATTCGGGGAAGCCATCGCCATTGTTCTCGGCGAAGTCCAGCCAGGCACGCACTCCGGGTGAATCCACCGTCAACGCCGCGGTGTTCTCCCGCTCCCGGATGCAGAAATCGCCGTAGCTGCCGGCATCGGGAAGCGTCAGTGCGCTGCCGCCGCCACTGAGTGCGGAGTACATGCCATTGGCCTCCAGCATCGTCGTGCCGATCAGCGTGGCGTCGCCGTGGACATGGTCCATGGCAGCAAAGAAAGTGAAATGGCCCTCGGACTGAATGATCCCGAAGGTGAAACAACCCCATTCCAGCGGCGAGGGGATCGCGACGACGTGCGCGCGTATCTCGTCCGCAGTCATCCTTCCGTGGTCGACAGGCGCAAATTCGATGTCGGCCGGATCGGTGATCTCATGTCTGATGAACTCACCGTCACCGGCCTCTTCGAACCAGCTGCGGAAGGTGTCATGCCTGCGCAGGTAGGCGTTGAGCGCGTGGTCCATCGCGGAAACGTCGCACTGACCTGGCACTTCACAGCTCGCGATGATCTGACGTGAGAAATTCAGACCGGCTGCCGTCCGCTCACAGTAATTCCGCAGATGCTGAGCCTGCATGTAGCTGACCGGAACCGAGCTGACCGCAGCCTGCCGGGCCTTTTCGGTGGCCGCTGCCGTGGGATGCCAAGAGATGACCGTGCCGGGGCTGAGGGTCCATTCATCGAGCGAGCCAACCGTGATCTTGCCGATGCGCAAACTGCCCCTCCTCGCTTGGTCCCCCCGGCCATGCTGCGGCGAGGCCAGGATAACGCGCCGGGCTGATCTCCGATACGTCTCGGGTGAACGGCTCCGCCGCGGATCGTGGGCAGCGGTCACTCCCACCTGGGGGAAGTCCGCCGAGTTTGCCAGGGATCCGCTCACAGCTCTTGCACTACCGGTCGATGGCGGGGGAGTCTGGGTGGGCAATTCGGACCGGCCGCGGGGGGAACGAATCGTGGCCGACGAGGCAGGGGAAGGCGGCGTATGGCATCGGTCGGGGAGTGGAAAGGGTCACCACCAGGGTTCGCGATAGTCGGCTACGCGGCCCGTTTTCCGGGTGCGGCGGGCGCAGATGAGTTCTGGCAGGTGTTGCGCCAAGGGCGTGACGCGGTGTCGGAGGTGCCCGCCGACCGTTGGGACGCGGACGAGTTCTTCGACGCGGAGCCCGGTGCACCGGGCAAGGTGGTGACCCGGCGGGCGGGTTTCGTCGATGACGTGACGGGATTCGACGCCCCGTTCTTCGGTATCTCGACACGTGAGGCCAGGTTGCTCGACCCGCAGCATCGGCTGTTGCTGGAGACGGCATGGCGGGCGGTGGAGCATTCGGGCACTGCGCCAACGGCTTTGGCGAACAGCAACACCGGCGTGTTCGTCGGTCTGGCGACCCATGATTACCTCGGTATGGCATCCGCGGAGCTCGCCTACCCGGAGATCGAGGCGTACATGGCGATCGGGACGTCCAATGCCGCCGCGGCTGGACGGATCAGCTATCGGCTGGGATTGCAGGGCCCGTCTGTCGCCGTCGACACAGCGTGCAGCTCGTCACTGGTGGCGATCCACCAGGCGTGCCAGGCGCTGCGCCTGGGCGAATGCGACCTGGCGCTGGCCGGCGGCGCGAATGTTCTGCTGACCCCGGCGACCATGGTCACGTTCTCGCATGCGCACATGCTCGCCCCCGACGGCCGGTGCAAGACATTCGACGCGGCCGCGGACGGCTATGTGCGCGGTGAGGGCTGCGGTGTCATCGTCATCAAGCGTCTGGCGGACGCCCTCTCCGACGGAGACCGGATTCGGGCGGTGATCCGGGGCAGCGCGATCAACCAGGATGGCGCGTCGGGCGGCCTGACGGTGCCGAACGGCGTTGCTCAGCAACGGGTTATCGCCGATGCATTGCACCGCGCCGGTATCGCGCCCGCCGATGTCGGTTACCTGGAGGCGCACGGGACCGGGACATCTCTGGGTGACCCGATCGAGGCGCAGGCCGCCGGCGCAGTGCTCGGTGAGGGCCGCGATCCGAACCGGCCGCTCTTGATGGGATCGGCGAAGACCAACATCGGACACCTCGAGGCGGCCGCGGGAATCGCGGGTGTCATCAAGGTCATCCTGTCGCTTGAGAACGAATTGCTGCCCCAGCACCTGCATTTCCACAATCCGTCGCCGCACATCCCCTGGGAGCGGCTCGCCGTGCAGGTCGTTGGACAGGCCACCGCCTGGGAACGCAACGGGCAACCCCGCATCGCTGGAGTCAGCTCGTTCGGGTTCGCCGGGACCAACGCCCACGTCATCATCGAAGAGGCTCCAGCGCCACCCGAGGAACCGGCGGCGACACCGAGCCCGCGCGACACCAAGCGCACGTTGCGCATTCTTCCGCTGTCCGCCCGCACGCCCACCGCACTGGTCAAGCTCGCGCAGGACTACCGCAACTGGCTCAGCGCGCATCCGCAGGCCGCTCTGGCGGACGTGTGCTTCACCGCCGGGGTGGGGCGCGCACACTTCGAGCACCGGGCCGCGCTGGTCGTCGACTCGACGGAGTCCGCCACCGAGCTGCTCGGTGCGCTCGCAGACGACCGCCCGGCCCCAGGCCTGGTGCGCGGAATCTCCGGCGACACCCCGAAGACGGCATGGCTGTTCACCGGTCAGGGCAGCCAGTACCCGGGCATGGCGCGCGAGTTGTTCGACACCGAGCCGGTGTTCGCCGAGACCCTGAACCACTGTGCGGACGTGTTGTCTGACATTCTCGAAAAGCCGTTACTGGACGTCATTTTCGACGTGGACGGTCTGTATGGCGAAGAAACCCTGCGGCAGACCAGCTACGCTCAGCCGGCCCTGTTCGCGGTCGAGATGGGCTTGGCGCGGCTCTGGCAGTCGTGGGGGTTCGAGCCTGATGTGGTTGCAGGCCACAGTGTCGGCCAGTACTCGGCGGCCTGCGTCGCAGGTGTCCTGAGCCTCGAGGACGGGGCGCGGCTGATGGCCGAGCGCGGCCGGCTGTTCGGGAGTCTGCCGGCGGGCGGCCGGATGGTGGCGGTGTTCACCGCGGCCGAGCGTGTCGAGCACCTGACCAACGAGTTCCCGACTCTGTCCATCGCCGCCTACAACGGCGCCAACACCGTGTTGTCCGGGCCTGCTGGGGATCTCGAGCGGGCGGTGGCCCAGCTGATCGCCGACGGCGTCCGGTGCGACTGGCTGGAGACCAGTCACGCGTTCCACTCGGCATTGCTGGATCCGATCCTCGACGAATTCGAGGCATATGCCGATCGGTGCGACTACCGTCCTCCCCAACGGATTCTGATCTGCAACCGCACCGGCTCGGCGGTTGGGCGCAGCGTGCGGCTCGACGGCAACTACTGGCGGCGCCACGCGCGGCAGCCGGTGGAATTCGCCAAGACCGTACGAACCCTCGCCGATCTCGGCTGCAAAGTGCTGCTCGAGATCGGCCCGCAGCCGGTGCTCACCGCCGCGGCGCTGCGGGCATGGCCCGACCCGGCCACCGTGCCGCGGGCGATCGCATCATTGCGCCGCAACGCCGCCGACCAGCGACAGATCACCGAAGCCCTCGCCGAGGCCTACGCGGTTGGCCACGTGCCCGACTTCGGTGCTGTTCGAGCGTCGCACGCGCGCAAGGTCGACCTACCGACCTATCCGTTCGAACACCGCGAGTACTGGTTCCGAGACCAGCGGGAGCGGCCCAGCCAGCAACAGCACCTCGCCGCCAGCACCGAAGCCGTCCGCCTCCTCGAGGACGGCCGGATTCACGAGCTCGCGGAATTGCTCGGCGATTCGGGTGACGACCAACAGACGTACAAGGTGCTGACAAAGCTTGCCGCGCAACATAACCAGCAGCGCAAGACCCGGTCGATCTCGGATACGCGCTACGAGATCCAGTGGCAGGCACATCCGACGCCGGCGTCGGGCGCCGACGAATCCGACGGATCCACCTGGTTTGTCATCGGCGATGACCCCGCTGCGCTTGAGCCCTTGGCCGCAGCGCTGACGACGCGTGGGTATCGGTATCAGGTGGTCGGGTTGCCGGGATCTGACGGCGACCAGGAAGAACTCGCCGCGATGCTGCGCGCCGCGGCGGCCGACCAACCGGAACTGCGGATCTTGCATGTCGCTGCCCTGGACTCCGCTGCGTCGGGGCCGCGCTCGCTGGCGCGCATGCAGCACCGGGTGCTCGGGGGCACCCGGAGGCTTGTGGGTGCGGCGATCTCAGCCGAACTGCGCTGCCCCATCTGGGTGGTTACCCGTGACGGCCAGCGAGTCACGGACGCCGACGTCGTGGCGCCCGAGCAGAGCTGCCTCTGGGGTTTCTGGCGGGCTGCCTCCCTGGAAACTCCGCAACTGTGGGGCGGGCTGGCGGACCTGAGTTCGACCGGCCCCGACCAGTGGTCGAGCTTGATCGACCAGATCGTGGCGCCGGCCGACCCCGGTAGCCGAGAAGACCAGATCGCACTGCGTGACGACACCGCCTATGTGCCCCGGTTGATTCGGCGCGCGGTCGAGCCCAACCCGGCACCGCTGACATTGCGCGATGACGCGACGTATCTGGTGACCGGTGGGCTGGGTTCGATCGGGCTGGAGACCGCGGCATTCCTGGCGGCGCACGGTGCCCGGCAGCTGGTGCTGACCGGTCGACACGCGCCCGGCGAGGCCGCCCGACAACGCATCGATGTGGTACGCGAACAGTACGGCTGCGCAGTGCGGGCGATCACGGCCGACGTCGCCGACGCACACGACGTCGCGAGCCTGTTGGCAACCGTGCAGGGCGAACTGCCCCCGTTGGCCGGCATCGTCCACGCCGCAGGAGAGATCGCCACCAGCCCGCTCAGCGCGCTGGACGCCGACTCCCATCAAGCCGAACTCGATCGTGTCTTCGCCGGAAAGGTGTGGGGGGCATGGCAGCTGAGTGAAGCAACGGCGGATCTTGTGCTGGACTTCTTCGTCTGCACCTCCTCGATCGCCTCGGTCTGGGGCGGATTCGGTCAGAGCGCCTACGGCGCGGCCAACGCCTTCTTGGACGGGCTGGCCTGGCGGTTGCGTGAGCGGGGCATGCGGGGGATCAGCGTCAACTTCGGGCCGTGGTCGGTGGGCATGGCCGACGAGGAGTCGCGCGCCCGGCTGAGCAAGCGTGGTATCGCGACACTGTCCCCGGCCGACGCGCTGGCCGGGATGGCCGATGTGATCGCGGCGTCGGTCGGGCGGGGGCCGGCGCCGGGTCCCGCACAGGGCGTCGTAGCGCGGGTCGACTGGGCGAAGTTCCTGCCGCTCTATCAGCAGTCCGGCCGGCGCCCGTTCCTGGCGGAACTCGAACGCGAGGTCCCCAGCCACCTGACGGGGGCGGCGCCGTCGGCGGCTCGCTCCGGGAAGACCGAACTGGTCGAGCGGCTGACAACCGCCCCGGTGCAGCAGCGCAGAAAGCTTCTGTCGGACTACCTTCGCGGTGCGGTAGCCGAGGTGACGCGGGTCGACCCGGCCGAGATCCGCGAGGACGCAGGATTCTTTGACCTCGGCATGGACTCGCTGATGGCCGTCGAATTGCGGCAGCGCATCGAACAGGGGGTCGGCAGCGAGATACCGGCCACCCTGGCCATGGACTACCCGCGGCTCTCCGACGTGGTGGACTACCTGCTCGGCGAGGTCCTCGAGCTCAGCGAACAGTCCTCGGCCAACGCACGTACCCAGCCGGTCTCGGTACAGTCGACGGCCACCGACGAGCCGATCGCGATCCTCGCGGTGTCGTGCCGGTTCCCCGGCGCACCCGATCCGGAAGCATTCTGGGAGTTGTTGTCCGAAGGCGTCGATGCGATCCGAGAGGTACCGGAAGACCGGTTCGACATCGACGAGTTCTACGACCCCGATCCCGAAGCCCCGGGCAAGATCTACAGTCGCTTCGGCGGATTCATCGACGGGATAGACGAGTTCGATCCGGAGTTCTTCGGCATCTCCCCACGCGAGGCGGTATGGATCGAGCCGCAACAACGGCTGATGCTCGAAACCGTCTGGGAGGGTTTCGAACGGGCCGGCTATGCACCGGCAACGTTGCGCGGCAGCCGAACCGGTGTCTTCACCGGTGTGGCCGCCAATGAGTATGCGCACCTGCTGTCCGCGGAGCCGGTCGACAAGATAGAGCCCTACTTCATCACCGGCAACGCGCTCAACGCCATCTCCGGCCGGGTGGCCTTCGCGCTCGGGCTGGAGGGCCCGGCCGTGGCGCTCGACACTGCCTGCAGTTCGTCGTTGGTGGCCGTTCACCAGGCTTGCCTGGCGTTGCGCTCCGGGGACTGCGATCTGGCGGTGGCCGGCGGCGTGAACGTATTGCTCAGCCCGGTCACCGTCATCGCCGCCTCGCGCGCCAGGATGCTTTCCCCGGTCGGGCGATGCAAGACGTTCGATGCCTCCGCCGACGGATATGTGCGCAGTGAGGGCTGCGGGGTTCTGGTGCTCAAGCGCCTCAGTGATGCGGTGCGCGACGGCGACCGGGTTGCCGCGGTCATCCCGAGTAGCGCGACCAACCAGGACGGCGCCTCCAGTGGCCTGACGGTTCCCAACGGGGGTGCGCAGCAGCGACTGATCGGCACCGCACTGGCCCGCGCCGGGCTGATCGGTGGCGATGTCGACTATCTCGAGGCGCACGGAACGGGCACCCCGCTGGGTGATCCGATCGAGGTACAGGCAGCGGGAGCCGTTTACGGCGCAGGTCGGGATGCGGATCGGCCACTGTTGATGGGTTCGGTGAAGACCAACATCGGTCACCTCGAATCAGCTTCAGGGGCAGCCGGTCTGATCAAGGTCGTGCTGTCGTTGCAGCACGGCGTGCTGCCGGCCAGCCTGCACTTCGACAAGCCTTCGCCGCATATCCCGTGGGACTCGTTGCCGATTCGGGTCGTGGACAAGCCGGTGCCGTGGCAGACCAATGGCAGACCTCGACGCGCGGGCGTGAGCTCGTTCGGATTCACCGGTACCAACGCGCACGTGCTGATCGAGGAGGCGCCGTCCCCGCCGGATCACTCCGGCGACCGATCCGCGGTGGCGCCGACACCGGAGGACTCCGGGGAGTCGGTCAACGTGCTGGCGCTGTCGGCGCGGTCACCCGAGGCCCTGGTGGCGCTGGTGCAACGGTATCGGGCCTGGTTGGACACCCACCCAGATGTCGACATCGCCCATGTCTGCCGTACGGCCGGAATCGGGCGCTCGCATTTCGAGCATCGAGCAGCACTGGTCGTGGATTCGGTTCGCAGTGCCGCTGACGGCCTGACCGACTTGGCCGAGAATCGCCTGCGTCCCGGCGTGCTGCGCGGCGAGTGCGGCGACCGGCCCACGACGGCGTGGCTGTTCACCGGCCAGGGCAGCCAGCATCCGGGAATGGCCCGCGAACTGTTCGATGCCGAGCCGGTTTTCGCCGACACCGTGACACGGTGTGCCGATGCGGTCGCAGGGATGCTGCCGCGTCCATTGCTCGACGTGCTGTTCGCGACCAACCGAGGCACGGCGGAGTTGTTGCAGCACACGTCGTTTGCTCAACCGGCACTTTTCGCGGTCGAGATGGGACTGGCCCGGCTATGGAAGTCGTGGGGCATCGAGCCCGATGTGGTGCTGGGGCACAGTGTGGGCCAGTACGCGGCGGCGTGTGTGGCCGGCGTCTTCAGTCTTGAGGACGGAGCACGGCTGATGGCCGAGCGGGGCAGGCTGTTCGGCAGCCTGCCGGAAGGCGGACGGATGGTCGCGGTGTTCGCCGACGCCAACCCCATCGAAGTCGTTGTCAACGAGTTTCCGCGAGTGTCGATTGCGGCCTACAACGGGCCCAATACCGTGCTCTCGGGTCCGGGAGCGGACCTGGAGAAGATCGTCGCGGCGTTCGGGGAGGACGGAATCCGCTGCAGCTGGCTGCATACCAGCCACGCCTTCCACTCGGAGCTGTTGGACCCGGTGCTCGGTGAATTCGAAGCGTATGCGCAGCAGTTGCAGTTCGCTGTGCCGACGTTGCCGTTGGTCTGCAACCGCACCGGGTCGGTGCTCATGGCCGAAACGCCGCTGGACGCACCGTATTGGCGTCGGCATTCCCGCCAGCCGGTCCAGTTCGCCGAAAGCGTGCGGACCGTGGCGGCACTGGGATGTTCGGTGCTGATGGAGATCGGGCCGCAACCGGTGCTGACCGGCAACGCGGTGCAGGTCTGGCCGGACCACCTGGCTGCTCCACGTGCGATCGTGTCGTTGCGCAAGGGCGTCGGCGACCGGCGTCAGATTGCCGAAGCGCTGGCCGCGGCCTATGTCAGTGGCCATCGGCCGAACTTCGACGCGTTGGCGCACCGGCCCTCGTACCGGATGGAGCTGCCCACTTATCCGTTCCAGCGCCGGCGTTTTTGGCCCCGGTCGTCGGGCGTCACGGTCGACGGCCCCGTTGTTTCGGGAATTCTCGGCAGCACCAAGGACCTGGCATCCGGTGACTCGGTGTACACCAGCAGGCTGTCGGTCAAGTCGCAGCCTTGGCTGGCCGACCACGTGATCTATGGCACCGTCGTCGTCCCGGGCGCGACGTATGCGGCGATGGCCCTGGCGGCGGTCGGCCCGCCGGCCCGGGTGCAAGAAGTGTTCTTCTACGAGCCGATCATTCTGGCGGAGAAGAGTTCTCGGGAAGTCCAACTGACCCTGCATCCGCGTGACGAGGGGTCGGAGAACGGGGAGTCCTGGAGCTTCCAGGTGCACAGCCGTCCTTACGGTGTCCGGGACGCCGAATGGGCATTGAACGCCGACGGCGTGGTGCTCTCCGGTATCGCCGGCAGCGAAGCTGAACCCGAATCCGATCCGGCGGATCCGATCGATGTGGCCATCGAACGCCTCGAACGCATGCGGCCGCAGGAACTGTTCGAGACCTTCGCGGACATGGAGCTGGCGTGGGGACCCAGCTGGTCGGGTTGCCTGAAATCGCTGTGGCTCGGCGAGGGCGAGGCGATCGGCGATATCACCGTCGGCGCCGAACTCGCCGAACACCTGGGCGCAGAACCCATGCATCCGGTGCTGCTCGACCTGTGCACCGGGGTGGCGTTCCCGGCATTTCCGGCGCTGCTGGCGGCCGAGCAGGGGGTGCACGACCTTTTCCTGCCGCTGCGGTACGGCCAGGTGATGTTGGCCGAGAAGATGCCGCGGCGGTTCTATTGCCGCGCCCGATGGCACGTCAGCGCTCTCGACAGTGAAACCCAGGTCTTCGATCTGGACTTCGTGGACCGAGACAACCGCCACCTCGGCGGGATCCGGGAGTTCACGGTCAAACGCGCGCCCCGCGAGGCGTTGTTGCGCGGGCTCGGCGGCGACAGCACTCGGCTGCTGTACAGCCTCGGCTGGCACGAGGTGCCGGCGCCGCCGCCGGCCGAGGAGACCGCGACGGCCGGCGGCACCTGGTTGATCGCCGGATTCGACGAGTTGGCGGCCCACCTTCCGGGCTGCATCTCCTGGGACCGCAACACCGACCCGGAGCCCATGGGGCAGTTCGTGATGCAGGCGCACCAGCGCGGGTTGTCGTTCGCCGGAATCGTCTGGCGTGCCGGCGGACCGACGGCAGATGAGTCCGGCGGCCAGGCTGCTGCGCGGCTACAGCGCGAGATCGACGATTTGCTCGGCGCCGTGCACGCGCTGCAGGGCGAGGGAGCGGTCAAGCTGCCCGGCGGCCTGTGGCTCGTCACCGAGCGAGCGGTGGCCACCGAATCCGGCGAGCCGGTGGATCCGGTGCAGGCGGCGTTGTGGGGACTCGGGCGCACCATCGTCAACGAGGAGCCGGCCCTGCACTGCAGGCTGCTCGATCACGACGGATCCGCGGAGGCCGTCGTTGCCTTGGCGGGTCTGCTCGCGACACCGATGGCCGAATCGGAAATTGCGCTGCGGCAAGGAAAGTACTTGGCGCCCCGGCTTCTGCAGTGGTCACGTAGCGGCCATCTCGCGGTACCGCGCGGCACCGACTATGCGCTGGCTCCGACCGAGCGTGGCGCGATCGACAACCTGCGGCTGACCGAGGTCGAGGTGGCGCCGCCCGACGCCGGCTATGTACAGGTCCGGGTGCAGGCCGCCGGCTTGAACTTCCGGGATGTGCTCAACGTGTTGGGCCTGTACCCGGGCGATCCGGGGCCGGTCGGTGGCGACTTCGCCGGCGTCGTCACCGCACTTGGCGACGGGGTGACCGGACTCGATGTCGGCCAACGTGTCTACGGCTCCATGCAGGGCGCTTTCGCCAGCCGGTTCGCTGTACCGGCCCAGTTCGTGGCACCGATCCCGGACGGGGTGAGCGCGGTGCAGGCCGCGACGATTCCGGCCGCGGCGCTCACGGTTCGGCTTTCGTTCGACTGGGCGAAGCTGAATCCCGGCGACAAGGTGCTCATCCATGCCGCCAGTGGTGGTGTCGGGCTGGCCGCTATCCAAATGGCCCAGCAGCATGGTGCGCAGGTGTACGCGACGGCGAGCACCTTCAAGCGGGAGACGCTGCGCAGGCTCGGCGTGAAGTATGTCTATGACTCGCGGACAACTGATTTCGCCGATCAGATCCTTGCCGATACCGACGGTGCCGGCGTGGATGTGGTGCTCAACAGCCTGACCAACGAAGGCTTCATCGAGGCGACCCTGCGGGCGACGGCACAGGGCGGGCGTTTCGCGGAGATCGCCAAGCGAGACATCTGGACTCCGGAACAGATGGCCGAGGCTCGCCCCGACATCGCCTACGAGATCGTCGCGTTGGACACCGTGATGTTCACCGAACCCGACCGCATCCGCACCCTGCTCGGTGAGGTGTCCGACGGCTTGGCCAAGGGTGAATGGACGCCGCTGCCCGCCGAGATCTACCCGCTGACCGAAGCCAGGACGGCGTTCCGTCGCATGCAGCAGGCGCGGCACATCGGCAAGATCGTGGTGCAGATGCCCGAGCCGCTACAGCCGCGCGGTGACCGGACGTATCTGATCACCGGTGGCCTCGGCGCGATCGGCCTGCACTTGGCGGCGTATCTGGCTCAACTCGGCGCCGGCGACATCGTGCTGAGCAGTCGGCGTACACCCGATGCCGACGCGCAGCGGGCGATCGAGGAGATCACCGACCGCTACAAGTGCCGTGTTCACACCGTTGCGGCCGATGTCGGCGACGAATCCGAGGTGGCAGGGCTGCTGGAGCGAATCCGCACCGAGTTGCCTCCGCTGGCCGGCGTCGCGCATCTGGCGGGTGTGCTCGACGACGCGCTGCTGTCCCAGCAGAGTCGGGAAAGCTTCCAGACGGTATTGGCGCCTAAGGCGTTCGGCGCCTGGTACTTGGACCGCCTGACGCGAGACGACGCCCTGGACTTCTTCATCGTGTCCTCGTCGGTGTCCAGCTTGCTCGGATCGCCGGGGCAGGCCAACTATTCGACCGCCAATGCGTTCCTCGACGGGCTGGTTGCGCAGCGCCAGGCTCGGGGCCTGCCGGCGACCGGGGTCAACTTCGGGCCCTGGGGGCAGGGCGGGATGGCCTCGTCGGAGGCAGCACGCGCCAATATCGGTGCGCAAGGGCTGGTTCCACTGGAACCCTCGGCCGCTCTTGGTGCGCTCGCCGCCGTCGTCGCCAGCGGATGCGCTCAGGCGACCGTCCTCAAGGCGAACTGGCAGCGTGCGGCGAAGCTGTTGGGCAGTTCCCGTCCACCGATTCTGGATCTGGTGCTGCCCAGCGCTGCGGGGGATACCGCCGGCGACGCCGAATTGCTGCGGCAACTGCAGGAGATTCCCGTGGCGCAGCGGGCCGATTTCATCACCGAGTTCCTGCAGCGCGAAGTTCAGGGGTTTCTGCGCCTGGCGCAGCCGCCGGCCGCGACCAGTCGGTTCCTGGACCTGGGCACGGACTCCCTGATGGCGGTCGAACTGCGCAACCGATTGCACAGCCAGTTCGGGGGCGCGTTCACCATCAACGCGACGGCGGTCTTCGACTATCCGACGATCGGGGGCCTCGGTGAGTACCTGGCCGCCCAGCTGCCGGACGCCGAATCGCCGGCAGGCCAACCGCCGACACCGTCAGCGACTGAGGATGCCGGCGGCCAGCAGCAGGCTGCCGACGACGGCGAGCAGGGTGGCGACCTCGACGCGGCGACGTGACCGAATCCAGTCGTTGATCCTGGTGATCGCCGCCTGTGTCTGCTGGGGCGCGAATACATATGCCAGCAGAGGGATCTCGATCAGCGCGAACGCCACGACGTGGAACATCAGCAACGCCCCGACCTGCGCGGTGACCGCGGCGCCGGAGGCCAGGATGACGGCGAGTGCGGCGAGGTAGTCCACCGAGGGCAACGCGATCCCCAAGCCGGCCGCCGCCGCAATCCACGGCGAGCTGCTGCGCAACAGGCGCTGGGTCGGCATCGTCGGCGTGGCGCGGCGCGACCACCTGTCCTTGGTGGCCACCGCGGCGGCGGCCACCAGCGCCAGCGCCCCGATCAGGATCTGAACATGGGGCAAGGTGACATAGGTCGAACCGAGCAGCCGGCGTCGTAGGACGAACAAGACGAGCAGCCCCACGATCATCCCCATCGCGAAGCCGCCGATCAGGAACGCGGTCAGTTGCAGCATTGGTCGCGGCCGGTTCAGCATCAACACCGTCATACCGATCCGGAACGGTTCGAGGCTCACGGCAAACGCCATCACCAGCACCGTGAGCCACATGGACTAGGACGCCTCGCGTGGTGTCCGAACGGCGACCATGGCGATCAGGCCGGCCACCAGGACCACGCACAGTCCACCCATGCCGGCCCGGTCGGTGCCGAACAGATCGACAAATGTGAAGAACATCCACGGCGCCAGGAATGACGCGGCGCGTCCGGCGGTGGTGTAGAGGCCGAAGGCCACCCCCTCCTTGCCCGGTGCGGACATGCGCAGCATCAGCGCCCTGGCGGACGCCAGAATCGGACCGACGAAGAGGCAGAGCAACAGCCCGCAGATCCAGAACGCCACCGGCCCGGAGGCGGTCAGCAGGGTCAACCCGACCGCGACCATGGCGGCCAGCGAGCCGATGATGACGGGCTTGGGACCGGCGCGGTCGGCGAGCCGGCCGCCCGCCACCGCGCCCACCGCGGCGACGATGCTGACGCAGACGCCGAAGATCAGCACGTCGGCCTGCGATACGCCGTACACGCTGACGCCGAGCACCGCGCCGAACGCGAAGATCCCGGTGAGCCCATCGCGAAACACCGCGCTGGCCAGCAGGTAGTAGATGACGTTGTGGTCGCGACGCCACTCGGCCTTGATCTCCTGCCACAGCGTGCGGTAGGCGCCCAGGAGCCCGGCCACCGGTGCCGGCTCGGTGGCCGGCGGGGTGCGCACCAGAAAGAGCAGGGGGCAGGCGAACACGATCAGCCAACCGGCGGCCACCAGCATCGCCACCCGGATGTACTGGCCGTGGTCGACGGCGAGACCGAACAGGCCCCGGGTCTCACCATCGCCGGCGATGAAACCGACATAGAGGACCAGCAGCAACAGCACGCTGCCGAAAAAGCCTGAGGCCGAGCCGATTCCGGAGATCCTGCCGGAATTCTGCGGTGTCGACAGTTGGCCCAGCACAGCGTTGTAGGGCACCGTTGCCAGGTCGCTGCAGACCGCGGCGCAGGCCAGCAGGGCCAGCCCCGGACCCAGGTACCGATAGTCGTCATCGATGAGGCTCATCATCGCGGTCAGCACCACCACCAGACCGGTGAACAGCGCGAGCGCGGCGCGGCGACGTTGCGGGGCGTTGACCCAGACCCCGATCGCGGGAGCCAACAGCGCGACGAACAGCCCCGCGAACGTCAGCGCCTTGCCCAGCCAGCTTGCCGGTGTGGTGGCGCCGGGCAGCCCCGCGCCGACCTGTCCGGTCAGGTACACGGAGAAGACGAAGGTGCCCACGACTGCATTGACGCCTGTCGCGCCGCAGTCCCACAGCGCCCAGGCCGCCACCTGCGATCGCGGGGTGGTTCGCGTATCGGCCACGCGGCTGGTCACGGCCGTCCTCCCTCTGTCACCGGCGCAGAATTCGGAGCCCGTCGCCGCCGGCCGTTAGCCTAGATGGCGCGAATCCACATCGGGTCACGGGCGCATCGTCACCGCGCTGTGCCTGATGGCGCGATTTCTCTTCGGGCCGCGGGCGGCCCGCATCGTCACCGCGCTAGCATCCCACGGGTGAGCCGGGTCCTGCTGGTAACCAATGATTTTCCGCCGCGTCCCGGCGGCATCCAGTGCTACCTGGAAGAGCTGGTGCGCCGCATCGCCGGTAGTGGGCGCCACGACGTGACGGTGTATGCGCCCCAGTGGAAGGGTGCGGACGCCTTCGACGAGGCTGCGAAATCGGCCGGCTACCAGGTGGTGCGCCATCCCGGCACGCTGATGGTGCCGGGGCCGGGTGTCGACTCCCGGATGCGCCGGCTCATCGCCGAGCACGGGGCACAGACCGTCTGGTTCGGTGCGGCTGCCCCGCTGGCGCTGGAGGCGCAGCGGGCGCGCTCCGCCGGTGCCACCCGGGTGGTGGCCAGCACGCACGGCCACGAGGTGGGCTGGTCGATGCTGCCCGGGGCCCGCTCGGTGCTGCGCCGGATCGGCGACTCCTGCGACACTGTCACGTTCGTCAGCCACTACACCCGTGGCCGGTTCGCCTCGGCGTTCGGCCCCAACGCGGCGCTGGAGCACCTGCCGCCCGGAGTGGACACCGACCGGTTCCGTCCCGACTCGGGTGCCCGCGCCGAACTACGGGCCCGGCATGGCCTGGGGGAGCGTCCCACCGTGGTGTGCGTATCGCGACTGGTGCCCCGCAAGGGTCAGGACATGCTGATCCGGGCGTTGCCGGCGATTCGGCAACGCGTGGATGGGGCCGCGCTGGTGATCGTCGGCGGCGGGCCGTACGCCGAGAAGCTGCACAAGCTGGCTGGCGAGTGCGGGGTTGCGGATGCGGTGACCTTCACCGGCGGTGTACCAGCCGCCGAACTGCCGGCCTACTACCTGCTCGGCGATGTGTTCGCGATGCCGTGCCGCACCCGCGGTGCCGGGCTTGACGTGGAGGGCTTGGGCATCGTGTTCCTGGAAGCGTCGGCGGCCGGGGTCCCGGTGGTGGCCGGCGACTCGGGCGGCGCACCCGAAACCGTCCTGCACAACCAGACCGGGCTGGTGGTCGACGGCCGGGCCGTGGAGCAGATCGGTGACGCCGTCGCCGGATTGCTCGCCGACCCCGACCGGGCCGCCGCGATGGGTGCTGCCGGGCGCGAATGGGCGACCGGGCACTGGCGCTGGGACACACTGGCCGGACGCATGGCCGACCTGCTGCAAGCCTGAACCGCGGGGTTGCGGCGGACCCAGCGTCGGTCAGCCCTTGGCGTAGATCGCCTCGATCGCGTCGGCGAACTTTTCCGCGACCACATTGCGCTTGACCTTCATGGTGGGGGTCAGCTCGCCGGTGGCCTCGGTGAAGTCGACCGGCAGGATCTGGAACTTGCGGATCGACTCGGCGTGCGAGACCGACAGATTGGCCTGCTTGACCGCCGCGTCCACCTCGGCGATCAGATCCGGGTCGGTCGCCAGGTCCGCCGGGGTCGCGGTGCTGGCCTTGCCGTTGCGCTGCTTCCAGCCCTCGATGGCCTCGGGGTCGATGGTGATCAGGGCACCGATGAACGGCTTGGCGTCGCCGACGACCATCGCCTGGCTGATCAGCGGGTGCGAGCGCAGCTGGTCCTCGAGCACCGCGGGGGCGACGTTCTTGCCGCCGGCGGTGACGATGATCTCCTTCTTGCGGCCGGTGATCTTCAGGTAGCCATCGGCGTCGATGGCGGCCAGGTCACCGGTCCGGAACCAACCGTCGGTGAACGCGTCGGCGGTGGCCTGCTCGTTGCGCCAGTAGCCGTTGAACACCACGCCGCCGCGGACCAGCAGCTCACCGTCCTCGGCGATGCGCATGCTGTTGCCGGGCACCAGCTTTCCGACGGTTCCGACCTTCATGCCGCCGACCGGGTTGACGGTGATGGCGGCGGTGGTCTCGGTCAGCCCGTAGCCCTCGTAGATGGACAGGCCGACGCCGCGGTAGAAGTGGCCCAGCCGTTCGCCCAGCGGCGCCCCGCCGGAGACCGAGGCGCGGCAGTTGCCGCCCAGCGCGGTGCGCAGCTTGTGGTAGACCAGCTTGTCGAACAGGGCGTGCTTGGCGCGCAGCAACAGGCCTGGTCCACCGTGATCGGTGGCCTCACTCCAGTCCACCGCGGTCTGGGCCGCCATCTCGAAGATGCGGCCCTTGCCGTCGTTGGCGGCGTTCTGGGCGGCGGTGTTGTACACCTTCTCGAACACCCGCGGCACCGACACCACCACGGTCGGCTTGAACACCGAGAACATCGGCACCAGGTTCTTGATGTCGCTGGTGAATCCGACGGTGACCTTGTTGGCGAAGCCGGCGATGCTCAGGGCCCGAGCCAACACGTGGGCCAGCGGCAGGAAGACCAGCAGGCGCTGGCCGGACACCATCAGGGTCGGCAGCGCGGCCTGGGTGCCACGCACCTCGTGGATGAGGTTGGAGTGGGTGAGCTCGCAGCCCTTGGGACGTCCGGTGGTACCCGAGGTGTAGATCAGCGTCGCCGGGTCGGTGGCCCGCAGCGCATCGAGGCGCGAGGTGAGTTGGGCCGGGTCCTGACCGGCGCCGGCCTCGGCGAGTTCGTCGAGGGCCGGGGTGTCCGAGCCGTCGATGGTCAGCACCCGCCGCAGCGCGGGCAGGTCGCCTGCGAGCTCGTTGACGATCTGGGCGTGGGCGTCGGTTTCGGCGACCGCCACCACCGCGCTGGAGTCCTGCATCACCCAGCGGACCTGCTCGGCCGAGGACGTTTCGTAGATCGGTACGGTGACCGCGCCGATGGACAAGATCGCGTAGTCCAGGATGGCCCACTCGTAGCGCGTCGCCGAGAAGATGACCACCCGGTCGCCGGCCGCCACGCCCTGGCTGATCAGACCCAGCGCGGCCGAACGGATCTGCGCGGCGGCTTCGGCACAGGTGACATCGGTCCAGGCCCCGTCGACCAGTCGCTGGTAGATGACGAAGTCGGGGTTGTTGCGCTCGTGCTCGAAGACGACCGCAGCGACGTTGTCGTGCTCCTCGACGGTGAACGACGCGGGAACACTGAACTCACGCATTGCCATGACCTCTCTTGCCAGCCTGCAGTAATTTCGCCCAGCCTAGTCGGCGCCCTGGCGCGGGTGTGACGGTGTTCACTGCCCAGGCCGCCGGCGGGCCCCCGCGCACCCCGGGGCGTTCCATCCGCGCACAGGGGCATATGTGAAGCTGGGGCCATGAACAGTATCCAGGTTGCCGACGAGACGTTCGTCGCCGCATCCGGTGAGCAGGTGGGCGCGGCTGTCGCCGATCGCTCGAGTTGGCAGCGGTGGTGGCCCGACCTGCAGCTCCAGGTGGTCGAGGATCGTGCCGACAAGGGCATCCGGTGGACCGTGAGCGGGCCGCTGACCGGCACCATGGAGATCTGGTTGGAGCCGATGCTCGATGGTGTGCTGCTGCACTACTTTCTGCACGCCGAACCTGCCGGTGTGACCGGCCGGCAGCTGGCCCGGCTGAACTTGGCGAAGCTGAACCACCGCCGCCGGGTGGCCGGCAAGCGGATGGCCTTTGAGATCAAGGACCGCCTGGAGCGTTCGCGACCGGTGGGGGTCTCGCCCGTCGCTGTCAGTTGACCCCGCCAGGGCGGGGCTGGCGAGGTACCGTCTCTGCCGAGGGCCTCCAGGCAGGCGCGAGCGAGTTAGGGAAGTAAGTACGTGGCGGATAAGACAGCTCAGACGATCTACATCGCGGCGGATCCGGACACGGTGATGAAGGTGATCGCCGACATCGGCGCTTACCCCGACTGGGTCTCGGAGTACACCGAGGCCGAGGTGCTCGAAACCGATTCCGACGGTTATCCGAAGGTAGCCCGCATAGTGCTGGATGCCGCCGTGCTCAAGGACACCATGGTGTTGGACTATGACTGGTCGGCCGACCGTCGCTCGGTGCGTTGGTCGCTGGCATCGAGTTCTCTGCTGAAGGCCCTCGACGGCGAATATCGTTTGATGGCCAAGGGATCCGGGACCGAGGTCCTTTACGAATTGTCGGTGGATCTGATGATTCCGATGATCGGCCTGCTCAAGCGCAAGGCGGAGCGACGGCTGACCGACACCGCGCTGAAGGACCTGAAGAAGCGAGCAGAGGCTGAGTGAGGCCGCCTGAGCCAGCGACGCCGGCCGTGGCTGCGATCAGTCTGTTCCTCGGCAAGGGCGGCGTAGGCAAGTCCACGTGTGCGGCGGCGACCGCTGTCTCGCTGGCATGTGCTGGAGACCGGGTGCTGCTGATCTCCACCGACCAGGCCCATTCGGTCGGGGACGTGCTCGGAATGCCGGTGCCGCCCAGTGGCGGCCGGGACCCCATCCCGGTGGCAGTCGATGACGCCGGTGCGGGGGGCGGCCGTCTGGACGTGCTGGCGCTGGACACGCTGGCCCTGCTTGAGCGGCATTGGGCCGGCGTGGTCGACGTGCTGGCCTTGCGGTTCCCGGAGTCGGATCTGAGCAGCGTTGCCCCCGAAGAGCTTTCGGCGCTTCCCGGGGTCCAGGAGGTACTGGGCCTGCACGAAGTCGGCGAACTCGCAGACAGTGGGCAATGGGACCGGGTCGTCGTCGACTGTGCGTCCACCGCCGATGCGATGCGGATGCTCACCCTGCCCGCCACCGTGGCGCTCTATGCCGAGCGGTCCTGGCCGCGGCACCGCCGGCTCAGCGGAACCGAGGATCCCCGATCGACCGCGCTGGTCGAGTTGATCGAGCGGATCAGCGGCGCCGCCGAGCGGCTTGCCGAGCGACTGACCGATGAGACCACCGTTGCCGCGCACCTGGTGCTGACCGCCGAGCGGGTGGTGGCCGCCGAAGCCGTCCGGACCCTGGGGGCGTTGTCGCTGACGGGTGTTCGGGTGGCAGAGCTGATCGTCAATCAGATTTTGTTGCAGGACGATTCATACGTCTACACCAACCTGCCGGCCCACCCGGCGTTCGACTGGTACGCCGAGCGGATCGGTGAGCAGAGCACCGTCCTCGAAGAGGTCGACCGCGCCATCGGTGATGTGGCGATGGTGCTGGTCCCGCATCTGGCGGGCGAGCCGATCGGCCCCAAAGCGCTGGGCGACCTGCTCGCGAACAGCCGCCGCCGCGGCGGGTCGGCGCCACCGGGTCCGGTGCGGCCGGTGGTCGACCGCGAGTCTGGTTCCGGGCTGGGGGCGGTGTATCGACTGCGGCTAGAGTTACCCCAGGTCGATTCCGGTGCGCTGAGCCTGGGGCGATCCGGAGATGATCTGATCATCGGTGCAGGTGGAACCAGACGCCGGGTTCGGTTGGCGTCGGTCCTGCGGCGGTGCACGGTCGTGGACGCAACGCTGCGTGGCAGCGTACTGACGGTCCGTTTCCGGCCGAATCCGGATGTGTGGCCGGTGACTGGCGATGAGGAGGTGCGACGTTGAACGCTGGCGCGCACCCCGATCTGGGTGAACTCGGGCCCGAGCTGCGCAAGCTCGCCCAGGCGATTCTGGATCGGCTCGACCCGGCGGTGTGTGCCGCGGCGCTGCTGGCGGCCGCCGGCGATGGCCCGGGCAAATGCCAACAGGTGTGGTGCCCGGTGTGCGCGCTGGCGGCGCTCGTGACCGGGGAAGAACATCCGCTGCTCACCCTGGTCGCCGAGCACAGCGTCGCGCTGTATGAGGTGATCCGTGCCGTGGTCGGGGAGACCGATGCGACCGGCGGGGGGCCACGCCCGCCCGACCCGGGCTCGCCCGGGGGAGACGGTGGTGGCGGCCAACCGCCGGCCCGGCCCAGCTATGAGCACATTCCGGTGACCGTCGAAACCGAAAGCTGAGGAATTCCACGGAATTCGCGATGTGACGAATCACCGTGTGGCCCTAGCCACGCCCGGTCGGTAAAGTTGGCGCGAACACGGCCGCCGCGCGGGGGCAGGAGGGAGGGGCCATGTGGTACTGGCTGGTCAAGTACGTATTCTTCGGGCCTCTGCTGGCCCTGATCGGGCGGCCGAAGGTCGAGGGTCTGGAGAACATCCCTGACGACGGTGCGGCCATCCTGGCCAGCAATCACCTGGCCGTCATGGACAGTTTCTACCTGCCGCTGGTGGTGCGTCGGCGGATCACCTTCCTGGCCAAGTCGGAGTACTTCACCGGCACCGGACTCAAGGGCTGGCTCACTCGCTCGTTCTACACCGCCGTCGGGCAGGTTCCCATCGACCGCAACGATTCTGACGCCGCGCAGGCCGCGCTGACCACAGCGCAGCGGATCCTGTCGCAGGGCAAGCTGCTCGGTATCTACCCCGAAGGCACTCGCTCGCCCGACGGCCGGCTGTACAAGGGCAAGACCGGATTGGCTCGGCTCGCGCTGCACACCGGCGTCCCGGTGATCCCGGTCGTCATGGTCGGTACCAACGTGGTCAACCCGCCGGGCACCAAGATGCTGCGGTTCGGCCGGGTCACGGTCCGTTTCGGCGAGCCGATGGACTTCTCCCGCTTCGACGGGATGGCCGACAACCGCTTCATCGAGCGTGCCGTCACCGACGAGGTGATCTACGAATTGATGCGGCTGTCGGGTCAGGAATATGTCGACATCTACGCGGCCAGTGTCAAAAACGGTGTCCCGCAACAGGACGGGGCCACGGGTCAGCCGGTCGCCCGGTTTCCGGAGACCGCGGCGGGCTGATCCGGATTCGTCCGGGGGCCGGGCCGCAGCGTGGCGCCGGCCGTGACGATCACCGCCAGCGCCCACCACACGTAGGACGTACCGGCCAATTGGCGCCACCACGCCGCGCCGGACTCGTGATGTTCGGGCAGCAACTCGATCGGACTGCGCATCATCAGCGCCACCCCGGCCACACTGAGCACGCCCAGCGCGACAGCACGATGCCGGTAGGCCACCACCACCGTCACCACCACGGCGGGCAGCATCCACACCCAGTGGTGCGACCAGGACACCGGCGACACCACCAACCCGAACAGCGCCACGCAGACCAGCGCCAGGATGGGCTCGCCGGCGGCGAGCACACGGCGGGCGGCCCACCACATCGTCGCGAGCACCAACACGCAACCCGCCAGCCACAACACCGAGCGCAGGTGGTCGTTCAGCGGCAGCCTGGCCAGCGCGCCGGCCAGGTTCTGGTTGGTGTTCAGGCTCGCCCCGCCGATGCGGTCGGTATCGCTGACGGTGTGCGTCCAGTACTGCCAGGAGTCGCTCCAGGCCATTGCGAAGCCCACCAGGGTCGCCGCCAGGAACGATGCCGCGGTGGTGATAGCGGCGCGCCGGTCGCGGCGCAAGAGGAAGTAGAGCAGGAACACGGCCGGGGTCAGCTTCAGGGCCACCGCGACACCCAGCAGTGTGCCGCGGGGCCAATAGGTTCGGCGCGGTACGCAGTCGGCGATCACCAGCGTCATCAGCACCGCGTTGACCTGGCCGAAGTCGAAGTTGGCCCAGATCGGTTCGGCATCCAGCCAGATCGACGCCGCCACGATCGCCACGGCCACCACCGCGCGGTGCCACCAGGCCGGTCCGCAGTCGGGGCGCGCGTCGAAGCGGACCCTCAGACCGGTGAGCACGATGGTGATCGACACCACCAGCAGCAGTGTCGAAAGGACGGTCAGCGCGGCGGTGGCGGTACCCAGCGACACCCAGGTGAGGGGGGCGAACATCACCGCGGCTATCGGGGGATAGGTGAACGGCAGCACCGTCCCGTCGATCTGGGTTTGGAACCAGTCCTCGCCGTAGAGCGGCCGGCCTTCACGCCAGGCCTGTGCCGCCATCCGGTAGACGTCGACGTCGATGTGGTACGGCGTGCTGCCCAGCGCCCGCCACGTCGTGTAGCCCAGGGCTGCAATCGCCAGCAGCGTGAAGATCCACCAAACGGCCCTACCGCTGATGCCCCCGTGCCGACGGCCCGGGTCGGGCGGCCGCGATGTAGTCATGTCGCAGCACAGCCTATCGGGTAGCGACGCTAAACCGAGCGACAGCTGTGGCGATCCCGGCGTGGTGTGCCGCGAGGGCGTACGTTGCATTAGGTGCTGGAATGGTTCCGCGACGACATCGTCGGCCGGGGCAGACTGCCGTTGCTGAGCTGCCTGCTGGCCTTCCTGGTGACGTTTCTGGTGACCCGCTCCGTGGTGCGCTACATCCGCAGCCAGGCCGGAAACTCCGGTCCGCCACGGTGGTGGCAGCCCCGCAATCTGCACTTCGGCACCAAGCACATTCACCATGTGGTCTTCGGGGTGGTGTTGGTGATGGTCGCCGGGGTGACCCTGGTGGCCGCCGGGCCGAACGCGCACGAGCCGGCATTCAGCCTGGCTGCGATAGCGTTCGGGATCGGAGCGGCGCTGGTGCTCGACGAGTACGCGTTGATCCTGCACTTGTCCGACGTGTACTGGGAGGAGGACGGCCGTGCCTCGGTGGACGCCGTGTTCGCCGCCACCGCGGTCACCGGACTCCTGGTGCTGGGCTTTCATCCTCTGACGTTTGTGCTGTCTACGTGGCACGACACCTCCTCGCTGTTGATCCACGCTGGTGTGATCGCCAGCCTGGTGATGGCGTTGCCGTTGGGCGTGATGGTGTTGTTGAAAGGCAAGGTGTGGACCGGGTTGATCGGGATGTTCTTCTTTCCACTGCTGGTGGTGGGCGCGGTGCGGCTGTCCCGGCCGCACGCCCCGTGGGCGCGCTGGCGCTACCTGCCTGATCGTGCGCGCATGCACCGCGCGCTGGAGCGGGAGCGGCGGCTGCGCCGGCCGGTGATTGCGGCCAAGCTCTGGTTGCAGGACGCGGTCGCGGGCCGGCCCCAGGTACCCGATGAGCGGGCCGTCGACGCCGAGCTCGACCGTGAGGTGCGGGCCGCGTCGGCCCCGACGGTGCAGTTCATGGTTCCCCGGCAACAGGTCCCCATCGGCAGGCCCCCGGCCAGGCCTCCGGTCAGGCCGGCGCCCGCCGCGAGTTCGCCTGGCCGCTCGGGCCCCAACCGGGCGGTTTCGGAGGCGTCGGCCCCGACCATGCCGGTCGCGACTCCGCGGATCCACCGGCCGGGCGGTCCGTGGCGGTGAGGTACTTCTACGACACCGAGTTCATCGAGGACGGCCGCACCATCGAGCTGATCTCGATCGGCGTGGTTGCCGAGGACGGACGCGAATACTATGCGGTCTCCACCGAGTTCGACCCGGACCGGGCGGGGCCGTGGGTCCGCACCCACGTGCTGCCGAAGCTGCCGTCGCCGGCTTCGCAGACATGGCGCTCGCGCAGCCGGATCCGCGCGGATCTGGAGGAATTCTTCGGAGTCGAGCGAGGCGAACCGATCGAGTTGTGGGCCTGGGTGGGGGCCTACGACCACGTGGTGCTCTGCCAGTTATGGGGCACCATGCCTGATCTGCCGGCGCCGATCCCGCGGTTCACTCACGAGCTTCGGCAATTGTGGGAAGACCGGGACCGGCCGCGGCTGCCACCGCGATCGGCGGGCAGTCACGATGCGCTGGTGGACGCCCGTGACCAGCTACGCCGCTTCCAGGTGATCACGGCCGATGACGATGCGGGCCGCGCAGCGGACCGTTGAGGAGTAAGGCCATCAGTACCGCCGGCGAACTGGCCTGATCAGCAAGGGTCGGCGCCCGGCTACCATGGTCGGGTGAACTGGACCGTTGACGTACCCATCGACCAGCTGCCGGCGTTGCCGCCGCTGCCCGCCGAGCTGCGCGAGCGCCTCGACGCCGCGCTGGCCCGGCCGGCCGTCCAGCAACCGAGCTGGCCCGCTGACCAGGCCAAGGCGATGCGCACCGTGCTGGAGAGCGTCCCGCCGATCACGGTGGCGTCCGAGATCGAGCGCCTCAAGGCGCAGCTGGCCCAGGTCGCCCGCGGGGAGGCTTTCCTGCTACAGGGCGGCGACTGCGCGGAGACCTTTACCGACAACACTGAGCCGCACATCAGGGGCAACATCCGCACCCTGCTGCAGATGGCCGTGGTGCTGACCTACGGCGCCAGCATGCCGGTGGTCAAGATGGCCCGTATCGCCGGTCAGTACGCCAAGCCGCGGTCGGCCGATATCGACTCGCTGGGGCTGAAGTCCTACCGCGGCGACATGGTCAACGGCCTGGCCCCGGATGCCGAGGCACGCGAGCACGACCCGTCTCGGCTGGTGCGGGCCTACGCCAACGCCAGCGCGGCGATGAACCTGGTGCGGGCGCTGACGTCGTCGGGCCTGGCATCGCTGGAGCTGGTGCACGACTGGAACCGGGAATTCGTCCGCACCTCGCCGGCGGGTGCCCGCTATGAGGCGCTGGCCGGTGAGATCGACCGCGGCCTTAAGTTCATGAGCGCGTGCGGGGTCGCCGACCGGGAGTTGCAGACCGCCGAGATCTACGCCAGCCACGAGGCACTGGTGCTCGACTACGAGCGCGCCATGTTGCGGATGTCCGACGTCGCGGGCACACCGCAGCTCTACGACCTGTCGGCGCACTACGTGTGGATCGGGGAGCGGACCCGCCAGCTCGATCACGCGCACATCGCGCTCGCCGAGGTGATCGCCAACCCGATCGGGGTCAAGCTCGGCCCGACCACCACGCCGGACCAAGCCGTCGAATACGTGGAACGCCTTGACCCGCACCATGTTCCGGGGCGTCTGACGCTGATCAGCCGGATGGGCAACAGTAAGGTGCGCGACCTGCTGCCGGGAATCATCGAGAAGGTGCAGGCCACCGGCCACCAGGTGATCTGGCAGTGCGACCCGATGCACGGCAACACACACGAGGCCTCCACTGGTCACAAGACCCGGCACTTCGATCGGATCGTCGACGAGGTGCAGGGGTTCTTCGAGGTGCATCACGCGCTGGGCACCCACCCCGGCGGCATTCACCTGGAGTTCACCGGCGAAGACGTCACGGAGTGTCTCGGTGGCGCCCAGGATATTTCGGATGCGGACCTGGGTGGCCGCTACGAGACGGCGTGCGACCCGCGGCTCAACACCCAGCAGTCGCTGGAGTTGTCCTTCCTGGTCGCGGAGATGCTGCGCGGCTAACCCCGCCGAGCGTGCACAGTTGTCCAGCTCCACCTGGGGTTTCGCCGGACAACTGTGCACGCTCGCGAAGAGATGATTACAGCAGCGCGCTGACGTTGTTGCCCAGCGTCCACGCCAACGCGGCGACCAAAGTGGTGGCCGCGAACACCACCGCCAACCAGATGACCACCATCCGGCGCGCGTGCTGGCGCTCCAACACGAACCGGCTCAGTTCGACGCCGCCGAATTGTCCTGTCACCAGCTGGTACTGGGTGTCGGTGTCGTCCACCCAATCCGCCGGCCCGCGGGTCATGTGCAGTGTCTGATGTTGCGGTGTCTGGTGTGGTGGCGACGCCGGTCGTTCCGGGGCGCGAGGGGGCGGGGCCGTGTTGTGCTGGGCGGAGTTGCGGGGGGCCGGCACCCGGAACGGCGGCAGCGCCAGCCGCTCGCTGATCTCATCGACCGCGCGCGCCATCTCCAGCCCATCGGCATAGCGCTCCGCCGGTTCGCGGGAGGTCGCCCGGGAAACCAGGTCGTCGAATTCCCCTGGGACGCCGTCGATGGCGAAACTCGGTAGGGGAACATCGTGATCGAGCCGCTGGTAGGCCACCGTCAACGCCGAGTCACCGGAGAACGGCGTGTGTCCCGTCAAGAGCTCATAGGTGAGCACGCCGACCCCGTACACATCGCTGGCGGGTCCGGCGTTTCCGTCGCGGACCTGCTCCGGGGACAGGTAGGCCGCGGTGCCCAAAATCACGTTGGTGGAGGTGATTCCAGCCGCCGCGATGGCGCGTACCAGCCCGAAGTCGACCACCTTCACGTCGCCTTCGTCGGAGATCAGGATGTTCTCCGGTTTGACGTCACGGTGCACTAACCCGGCCCGATGCGCGATCCCCAGGGCGCCCAGCACCGGCCGCAAGACCGCGGCGACCGCATGTGGCGGCATCGGGCCACGTTCGTTGAGCAGTTCGCGCAGCGTCCCGCCCTCGACGAGTTCCATCACCAGAAACGGCTGCCCGGGGTCGTGCGGGGTGCCGAAACCCTGGTCGTACACCGCCACCAGCCCCGGGTCCTTGAGCCGGGCGACCGCCCGAGCCTCGAGCTGGAATCGGGTCAGGAACTGCTGGTCACCGGCGTAGCGCAGATCCATCACCTTGACCGCGACCGGCCGGTCGAGGCGCTCGTCCAGGCCGCGGTACACCGTGGAGGTGCCCCCGGTGGCGATCCGGGTTCCCACCCGGTACCGGCCGTCGAGCAGCGCGCCCTCCAGTGCGTCGCCGCCCCACGCTCCAGTCACTTGGTCATGGTATGTGTGCAAACGGCCGGTCCGGCGGCTTTAAACTTGTGTCGTGAGCAGCATTCCGGCCTCCGAAGACGTGCTTGAACCCGACGAACCCACTTTCGACCTGCCCCGGGTCGCCGAGATGCTGGCGGTGCCCGTCACCAAGGTGCATCAGTACCTGCGGGACAATCACCTGATCGCAGTGCGCCGCGCGGGGGCATTGAGGGTGCCGCGGAACTTCTTCACCGAAGACGGGGACATCGTCAAGAGCCTGCCCGGGCTGCTGGCGGTGCTGCACGATGGTGGCTATCAACAGACCGACATCGTGCGGTGGCTGTTCACCCCGGATTCGTCGCTGTCGTTGACCCGCGACGGTGCGCGGGAGTCGATCGACAACGCCCGCCCGATCGATGCGCTGCACGCACACCAGGCCCGTGAGGTGATGCGCCGGGCGCAAGCCATGGCGTACTGAGTTCAAGCGGCGTTTGTCTTAAGCGGCGTCGAGTGCCGGCGCCTGCTGCGCCCTCGACAGCCGGTACCAGGCGTACACGGCGCATCCCGTCGCACCGATGACGTGCAGCCAGGTGTACATGCCGTGCGAGCCGTCGGGTTTGAAGATCACCATGATCCAGGTCGACGCCGCGGCGATCGCGGCGATCGCCGCCGGTGAACGGACCACGGTGGCCGCCACCGCCAGTGGCCAGGTGTAGTACCAGGGCAACGCCGCCGGCACGAACAGCACCACCACCAGCATGGCCCAGGCGATGCCGGCCACCGCAGCGCGATCGTCACGCCGGGACCGCCACCACAACACCGGCAGCAGTAGCCCGATCACCGCGACCCCGCTGATCCGGGTGACATGCAGTACGGCATAGAAGTTGACCGGGGCGAACCACCCGCCCACGGCGTGGATCAGGTTGGCGGCCGCGGTCGGGACGGTGAGCCAGTTGATGATCTTGACGTTGCCGGCCAGCAGTGCGGTCAACCAGCCCAGGCCCACTCCGGCCAGGGCCGACAGCACGGCGAACACCACGACGACGATCGCCGCGGACACCGCCGTCGCGGTGGCGAATGCGATCACCGTCGGATAACCGCGGGGTTCAAGTCGCGGTTCCAGCTTCGGCTCTCCTTCGTCGAGCCTCGCTGAACCGCGGGTTTCCCGCAGGCGGCGCATCCAGATCCACACCAGAAACGGCAATGCGATTGCGGCGGTGGCCTTTACCGCCGCCGCCAGCGCCACCAGGGTTATCCCGGCCAGGTGACGGCGTTCCAGGGTCAGCGCGATCCCGGCGATCAGCAGGCCGACCATCAACATCTCGTTGTGGACCCCGCCCATCAGGTGGATGATCACCAGCGGGTTGAGCACGGCCAGATACAGCGCTGCGGGCGCGCTGCCACCGACTCGGGCGGCCACCCGCGGCGCGGCCCAGATCAACAGCGCCAGCCCGGGCAGCATGCACAGGCGCAGCACCATGGTGCCGGCCACCACGTTGTTGCCCACCAACATCGTGACGAGCTTGGCGACCAGGATGAACGCCGGGCCATACGGTGCCGTCGTCGCTGCCCAGATCGGGCTGACATCCTCGAGCAGGGGGTTGGGGTTGTCGACTGGACCGACCACGTACGGATCGAATCCGTCACGCAGCAGGGCTCCCTGGGCCAGGTAGGAGTAGGTGTCGCGGCTGAACACCGGGACCGACAGCAGCAGCGGTGCCAGCCAGAATCCGGTGGTGGCGATCAACGTGTAGGTGCTCACGGTGCCCTCGATCACCCGCCGGCCCAAGCCGAGCCAGGCCACCAGCATCACCGCGACTCCGGCCCACAGCAGCACCGACGACAGCACCAGGCCGTGGCCGAAGCGCAGCCACGACAGGTGCAGGGAATCCAGCACCGGGTCCTGGATGCGAGTGCTGCCGGCGCCCAAGCCGCCCAGGGTGATCAGCAGCGCGCCCAGGCAGCCGAGCCATGCGGCTCCGGCCTGCTCGCCGGCGGCGAACTGCCGCAGTCGGGAAAGGCCGCTGGCGGCGTCGCTGGACGCGCGGGGGACCGGTGGGGTGGTGGGGTTCGACATCGACGCTCCGGGATTTTCAGGCGGACCGGTCGGCGACCCGGCGGGCCAGGTCGGTCAGTCCGGCTTTTCCAACCTCGTCAATGGGTGCGGCTTCCAGCGCGGCCATGGCGCGGCGGGTCAGCAGATCGATACGGTCCTCGACGGCTGCCAGTGCGCCTACCGCCTCGATCAGCTCGCACAGTTCGCGGACCTGCGCATCGGTCAGCGCGGTGCCGATCGCGCTGCGTAACCGATTGGCCGCCACCGGATCCGATTTGTCGGCCAGCTCGACGGCCTCGGCCAGCAGCACGGTGCGCTTGCCCGAACGCAGGTCGTCGCCCGACGGCTTGCCGGTCACCGTCGGATCGCCGAACACCCCCAGCACGTCGTCGCGCAGCTGGAACGCCACGCCCAGGTCCGTGCCGAGATCGTGGAACAGCGCCTGAATGTCGGGCCGGTCGGCCGCGGCCGCCACGCCCAGCTGCAGCGGGCGCACCACCGTGTAGGAGGCGGTCTTGTAGGTGTTGACGCGCATCGCCGAGGCAATCGAGTCCACCCCGCTGGATTCGGCGACGATGTCGAGGTACTGGCCGCCCAGCACCTCGGTGCGGATGTCCGACCAGACGCCGCGCACGCGACGCCGGGCATCGGCCGGCAGGTCGGCACCGGCGACGATGTCATCGGCCCACACCAGCGCCAGGTCGCCGAGCAGAATGGCGGCCGACAAACCGAACTGGTCGGCCGAGCCCCGCCACCCACGGGCACGGTGCAGCTCGGCGAATTTGCGGTGGGTGGTGGGATTGCCGCGGCGGGTGGCCGAAGCGTCGATCACGTCGTCGTGCACCAGGGCGCAGGCGTGCAGCAGTTCCAGCGCGGAGAACAGCAGCAATTCGCCGTCGTCGGCATCGCGGCCGGTGATGGCGCGCCAGCCCCAATAGGCGAATGCCGGACGCAACCGTTTCCCGCCGACGAGCACGAATTCTTCGAGGCCGGTGATCAAAGCCTCGTAGTCGTCGCCGATATAGGCGGTCTCGGTACGGCGGTTGCGCAGATGGGAGCGCAGCCGTTCGGTCACCGCCGCGGCCAGCTCGGCGGCCGACGGTGTGGTCGCTGCGGTTGCCTTGGAACTCAGCTCGGCGCCCCTTTCTGTGCTGCCCGGCCGGGGACCCCCAGCGTGGGTCCAGCGTAGAGTGTGCCACCACACCCGGGGGGCCTGCGGCCGGTAGCGGCCGGCGGCGGGCCACGCTGCCCGTTCCTTACCCTGTGGCACCGTTGACGTCTGCTGACCGTCCGTCATGAGGAGCTAGTACGTGACTTTGAACACCGTCGCACTCGAGCTTGTGCCGCCGAACGTGGAAAAAGGCCCCGAGCAGACGATCGAGGAGGCGCACAAGGTTGTGCGGTTCGCCGCGGAGGCGGGCATCGAAGGGCGGATCCGCCACATCCTGATGCCGAGCATGATCACCGAGGACGATGACCGCCCGATCGAGATGAAGCCCAAGCTCGACGTGCTGGACTTCTGGAACGCGATTCGCCCCGAGCTGCCGGGCGTGGCCGGGTTGTGCACCCAGGTCACCTCGTTCTCCGACGAGGCGGCGCTGCGGAGCCGGCTGGCCGATCTGACCGGCGCGGGGATCGAGGGAGTGGTCTTCGTCGGCGTGCCCCGCACCATGGCCGACGGCGAGGGCTCGGGCATCCCGCCGACCGACGCGCTGGCGACGTTCCGCGCCGACGTGGCCAACCGCGGCGTCATCCTGATCCCCACCCGGGCCGACGAGATCGGCCGGTTCAACTTCAAATGCGACAGCGGCGCGACCTTTGCGCTGACCCAGCTGCTCTACTCCGACGCGATCGTGCCGTTCTTGACCGAGTTCGCCAAGCACAGCGATGCGCGCCCGGAGATCTTGCTGTCGTTCGGCTTCGTGCCGTCATTCGAGAACCGGACCGGCCTGATCAACTGGCTGATTCAGGATCCGGGCAACGCGGCGGTGGCCGCCGAACAGGACTTCGTCAAGACGCTCGCCGACAGCGAACCCGACCAGCGGCGCAAGCTGATGCTCGATCTCTACAAGCGGGTGATCGACGGTGTCGCAGATCTGGGCTTCCCGCTGAGCATCCACTTCGAAGCCACCTATGGCGTGTCCGCGGCGGCATTTCGCACCTTTGCGCAGATGCTCGAGTACTGGTCGCCGCCGACCCGCTGACTCGCGCTGGCGCTCAGCCCGCGGTGTCGTCGGGGGAGCGCAGGCGCAGCGAGCGGTCCCGGCCGTACCAGGCGAGCGCCGCAACGGCGCCCGCCGCGGCGAACGTCGACACGATCAGCCACATGGCGGCGTGGGCGAAGGATCGGGTGCTGGGGTCGGTGTAGCGGGCTTGGGCGCTCATGGTGCTCACCACGCCAGGCTTGAGCCTCCACTGCACGGTGTCGCCGCCGATGCGTTCACCGTTGGTGGATGTCACCTCGCCGGGGAACGCGACGCTCAACTCGACATCGGCCTCCGGGTCGCCCAGTGAGGTGAGATCCACCCGCCCTTCTAGGATCACCAGGTTTCCGGCCCGCCGCAGCGACAGGTCAACCCCGGCCGCGTCGCGGTGCATTTCGGCCAGCTGCGGCAGCTCGGCGAAGGTCAGGTCGGAGAACACCGCCTGGGAGCCCACGTAGCCGTCCCTGCTGTAGTTGGAGATCGCGATCTTCTGGGGGAACGGCAGGTCGGCGCTGAGCTTGGGGCCGGTGTCGTTGTCGTTGCGCGGCTTGGCCGCCACGACGATCTGGCCGGAGACCTGATCGTTGGGGGAGACGGTGATGTTGGCCCGAATCCGCACGCACCCGGCCAACGGCGCCGCGATCAGCAGCAGCGCGACCATGGCCACCAGTCGGCGGTAGGTGCTGCCCCGTCGAACCCTGGCCCGAGTGGGCGCTGGAACGGGGCCCCGAACGGTCATTAGCGAACGCCCAACATGCACGACGTCATCGTGCCAGACCGCTGGGTCGGTGCGGCGACGACGCGGCGCTTGACTACGACAACGGCAGTGGCCGGCCCAAGATGGCGAAGGGCCGGGGATCGCCGGCGAAGTGATGACCGCGGATGACGTCGGTGAAGCCCAGCCGTCGGTACAACCGCCAGGCGCGGTTGCCTTCACCACTGGTTTCTGGCGTGGACAGCAGCACGTTGGCTTCGGGTCGCCCCGCCAACAGGCGTCGCGCCAGGGCCTCACCCAGGCCGCTGCCCTGGGCGCGTGGGGCGACGTGCAGCTCGGTCAGCTCGAAGTAACTGGCCATCAGGCGCGCGATGTCGGGGTGGGGCAGCCCCCGGCGCTGCAGACCCAGCACGACCTGCTGCTGCCACCACTGGTCGGGGGCTCCGCAGTAGCCGTAGGCCACTCCCAGCAGTTCGGCGCCGTCCAAACCCGCCGGCGCGGCGCCGGGCTCGCCAATCTCGCCGACGGTGCCGGTTGCGTTGTCTGCGAAGGCGGCCACCGCCCGCCAGCCACTCCGGCGGGTGTGGTCGAGCCACATCGCGGCACGTTGGCTCTCGGTGCCCGGCGGGTAGCCCATCGCGGTGACGTAGACGCGCAGAGCCGCACCGAGATGATCCGCCATTTCGCGCGGCGACATGTCGATGAGGAAGGTCACCAACGTGCAGGTTCCTTTCCCGGAGAAGTGGGAGCGTGCCCGATGCCCGGAGTCCCATTATCGGCGATTGAATCTGCGGCGTCGGCCGTTGTGGATCGACATCGCCGGGCCGCCGCTACAATCGGCTGGTGAAGCCTGTGGTACGGCGCAGGCTCACCTCGTATTATCAGTGTTAGTTGCCCGCACCAGTCCGTATTGCGCCGTGGGCAGTGAATTGAGCGGCCGTCGGCAAGGAGGGACGAATGCCACTCTCCGATCATGAACAGCGCATGCTCGACGAGATCGAGAGCGCGCTGTACGCCGAGGACCCCAAGTTCGCTTCCAGCGTTCGCGGCGGCGCCCTGCGTACCCCGACCACCCGTCGGCGGGTGCAGGGCATGACATTGCTCGTGGTCGGTCTGGTGATGCTGGTCTCCGGCATCCCCTTCTATGCGACCACCGGCAATTCGGCATTCCTGATTCTGAGCGTGCTGGGATTCGTGGTCATGTTCGGTGGGGTGGTGTTCGCCATCACCGGCAACCACGCCGCTGCCGGCCGAGACGGTGCGGCCAAGACGGGCGGTAGTGCGCAGCGGCGCGTCAAGGGTGGCGGCGGGACGTTCTCCAGCCGCATGGAAGACCGTTTCCGCCGCCGGTTCGAGCCGTAGGCCGATCCAGCGACACGAGTGAC
This sequence comes from Mycobacterium sp. SMC-14, assembly GCF_046250075.1. Lineage (NCBI taxonomy): Bacteria > Bacillati > Actinomycetota > Actinomycetes > Mycobacteriales > Mycobacteriaceae > Mycobacterium > Mycobacterium sp. SMC-14. The sequence continues at coordinate 1,978,168 of NZ_CP176429.1, forward strand.
GTGAAAGGGCAGCCGATCGGCTGCCCTTTTTTGTGCGCGCGGCAAGCCTGGTGACACGACCCGGGTGCTCCGCGAAGGGGCGTTCGCCCCACCCCGCCCCACTTTGCCTCCACCGGCCCTGAACTGGCCATTTGCCGCCCTTGTGAGCACTTTTCCGTACGCCTGGGCGGCGCGATTAGCGATCTGGTGGGGCGTAGGGGTGGATTCGACCTAGGAAATGGTGCGTAGTGGGGGAATGTGGGGTATCGTGGGCTGACGAAGTCGACATGGCGGGAGGTGGCCGATGTTCCTCGGCACCTATACGCCCAAGCTCGACGACAAGGGGCGGCTCACACTGCCCGCGAAGTTTCGTGATGCGCTGGCAGGAGGGTTGATGGTCACCAAGAGTCAGGACCACAGCCTGGCCGTGTATCCCCGGGCGGAGTTCGAGCAGTTGGCCCGCCGGGCGGCCAAGGCTTCGCGTAGCAACCCGGACGCGCGAGCATTCCTGCGCAACCTGGCCGCCGCCACCGACGAACAGCACCCCGACGCCCAGGGTCGGATCACCTTGTCGCCCGACCACCGTCGCTACGCCAACCTGTCCAAGGAATGCGTGGTTATCGGGTCGGTCGATTACCTGGAGATCTGGGACGCGCAGGCCTGGAGCGACTACCAGCAGACACACGAAGAGAACTTCTCCGCGGCCAGCGATGAAGCACTCAGCGACATCATCTGAGGCGCACGCCCGTGCCTCGTGGCCTCTGTCCGAACCGACCCTGACGTACTTCCCCAACGTCAGGTTCGCGCCGTCGGGCAGGGACCTCGAGGCAAGGGCCTGCGGGGGACGGGTCGCGCGCAGTGGGCCCGGGCTGGCAGCACCTCGTGCAATTCACTGGCCGCAACAGGGAGGTGTTGCTGTGGCCGAACAGGGCGAATTCGGACATGTACCGGTCTTGCTGGAGCGTTGCGTGGAGCTGCTGGCTCCGGCGCTGACCCGCCAGTCGCCGGACGGTCGGGGCGCGACCCTGGTCGACGCCACGCTGGGGGCGGGCGGGCACACGGAGCGGTTTCTGAGCGAGTTCCCCGGCCTGCGGGTCATCGGCCTGGACCGCGACATCACCGCGCTCGACATCGCCGGGGCCCGGTTGGCCCGCTTCGCCGACCGCCTCCAGACGGTCCGCACCCGCTACGACGGGATCGCCGCGGCCCTATCCGAATCAGGCTTGGCCGCAACCGGATCGGTTGACGCGGTGTTGTTCGACCTCGGGGTGTCCTCGATGCAGCTCGACCGGGCCGAGCGGGGATTCTCCTACGCGCAGGACGCGCCGCTGGACATGCGGATGGATCCGCAGGGTGAACTCACCGCCGCGGACATCATCAACACCTACGACGCGGCGGCGCTGACCGACATTCTGCGCCGCTTCGGTGAGGAGCGTTTCGCATCGCGGATCGCCTCCTACATCGTGCGCCGCCGGGCCCAGACTCCGTTCACCTCGACCGGGGAACTGACGGCGCTGCTCTACGAAGCGATTCCGGCGCCGGCGCGACGCACCGGGGGACACCCGGCCAAGCGCACGTTTCAGGCGCTGCGCATCGCGGTCAACGGCGAACTGGACTCGCTGCGGGGCGCGCTGCCGGCGGCGCTGGAGGCGCTGGCGGTAGGCGGACGGGTGGCGGTGATGTCCTACCAGTCGTTGGAGGACCGCATCGTCAAGCAGCTGTTCGCCGCGGCGACCGCGTCGCGCACACCGGTCGATCTCCCGGTCGAATTGCCCGGCGACGAACCGAAGTTCACGACTTTGACGCGGGGCGCCGAACGGGCCGAGGCGGATGAGGTCGAGCGCAACCCACGGGCGGGTTCGGTCCGGTTGCGTGCTGTTGAGCGGGTCCAGGCCGGACCGATCGTCGCATCGAGGGGGAAGTGATGGCGACCAAGCGCAAGCCGCCGGCACGGCAGGGCGACTGTCGCCGTAGTAGCCAGGAGAGTGCAACCCGCACCGGCCCGCGGCGCGTCAACGAGCAGGCGCAGGCCCGGGGCCCGCGGCGGCAGCGCGGGGCGGCGCCCGCAGCAGGTCGTGAGTCCAGGCCGCGCACTGGCCCGCAGAAGGCGGCGTCGCTTCGTCCCGACCCTCGTCCGGTACCGCCGAAGAACACCAAACAGGCCAAGGCGCGGGCCAAGGCCCGAAAGGCCAAGGCGCCCAAGGTCGTGCGCGTTCCGCTGCGCGAACGCCTGATCACCCGGCTGGCCTCGGTCGACCTGCGGCCGCGCACGCTGGCGGCCAAGGTTCCGTTCGTCGTGCTGATCATCGGCGCGCTCGGCATCGGGCTGGGAATCACGCTGTGGCTGTCGACGGATGCCGCCGAGCGGTCCTACCAGTTGGGCAACATCAAGGAGCGCAACCGAGTCCTGATGCAGCAGAAGGAAGCACTCGAGCGTGACGTGCTCACCGCTGAGTCCGCGCCGGCGCTTGCCGAGGCGGCCCGCGAACTGGGCATGATCCCGAGCCGGGACACCGCGCACCTGGTTCAGGACCCGATCGGCAACTGGGTGGTCGTCGGGGTCCCGAAGCCCGCCGAGGGAATGCCGCCGCCGCCGCTGAACACCAAGTTGCCCGACGACGTGGCGCCACCGGTCGAGGTGCCGGTTCGGGTGCCGCCGGCCGGACCGAAGCTCGACAGCCGCCATCTGCCCGCCGCAGTCCCGCCTCCGGGCGTGCCCGGCGCGCCGTTGACCATTCCCGGCCTGCCCGGAGTTCCCGGCGCGCCGCTGGCCGGGCCCTTGCCTGGGCCTGGCGCGCAGGACATCCCTTCTCTGGCAACGCCGCCGGGCCTCCCGCCCGAAGGCGTGGCGCCCGTCGCCTTGCCGCCAGGGTCGGTAGTGCCGCCCGAGACGGTGATCCCGCGGGACGGCACCCTTGCGCCGTCGGCCGTCCTGCCGCCGGCAGCGGTGCTGCCGCCCGAGGCGCAGCTGCCGCCGCAACCCCCGCTGCCGCCGGATGTACTGACGCCGCCGGTGGTGCCGGGAGCCGCGCGATGAGAAGGACCGCGCGGGGGACCGGCCCGGCACGTCGCGCCGACGGCTCGGCCACGGGTGCCAAGCGAAAGACCCGCCGAACCGTTACCCCGCCGGCCAAACCGGCCAATTCCGCCAAGGCCGGTAAGACCCCGAAAGCGGCCTCGAAAGCGACTCAGCCAACCGGGCATTCGGCCCGTGAACGTCGAACCCGCCAGGCCACCGAGGTGGGCCTGCGCAGCGCGTCATTCGTTTTCCGTCATCGCACCGGAAACGCGGTCATCTTCCTGGTGCTGGCGTTGTCGGCGGCTCAACTGTTCTACCTGCAGGTCCCTCGGGCATCCGGGCTGCGGGCCGAAGCCGCTGGCCAACTCAAGGTCACCGATGTCCAGCAGGCGATGCGCGGCGACATCATCGACCGCACCGGCGACAAGCTCGCGTTCACGATCGAGGCCCGGGCGTTGTCCTTCCAGCCGGTCAAGATCGCCAAGCAACTCGCCGACGCCAAGAAGAAGGACCCGTCGGCCCCCGATCCGCAGCTGCGGCTGCAGCAGATCGCCAAGGAGATCTCCACGCGCCTCGGCAACAAGCCGGACTCCGCGGCCCTGCTGAAGAAGCTGCGCAGCAACGAGACCTTCGTCTATCTCGCTCGCGCCGTCGACCCCGCGGTGGCCGAGGTGATCACCGAGAAATGTCCGGAGGTCGGTAGCGAGCGCCAGGATCTGCGGCAGTATCCGGGTGGATCGCTGGCGGCCAACATCATCGGCGGCATCGACTGGGACGGTCACGGCCTGTTGGGTCTGGAGGACTCGATGGACGCCGTGCTGGCCGGCACGGACGGGTCGGTCACCTACGACCGCGGTTCCGACGGCGTGGTGATCCCGGGCAGCTACCGCAACCGGCACAAGGCCGTCAACGGGTCGACGATCCAGCTCACCCTCGACGACGACATTCAGTTCTATGTCCAGCAGCAGGTGCAGCAGGCCAAGAACGTCACCGGGGCACACGACGTGACGGCCGTGGTGCTGGACGCCAAGAGCGGTGAGGTGCTGGCGATGGCCGGCGACAACACCTTCGACCCTTCCCAGGACATCGGGCGCCAGGAGGCCCGCGAGCTCGGCAACTTGGCGGTGTCGTCGCCGTTCGAGCCGGGCTCGGTGAACAAGATCATCACCGCGGCCTCGGTCATCGAATACGGCCTCGGCCACCCCGACGATGTGCTGCAGGTGCCGGGATCGATCAACGTCGCCGATGTCACCGTCAGCGACGCCTGGGAGCACGGCGTCGCGCCGTACACCGTGACGGGAATCTTCGGAAAGTCCTCCAATGTCGGCACCCTGATGCTGGCGCAACGAGTGGGCCCCGAGCGCTGGTTCGACATGTTGGAGAAGTTCGGACTGGGACAGCGCACCGGCGTAGCCCTGCCCGGTGAGAGCGCCGGCCTGGTCCCGCCGGTGGACCAATGGTCCGGAAGCTCCTTTGCCAACCTGCCGATCGGCCAGGGACTCTCGATGACGCTGCTGCAGATGGCCGGGATGTATCAGGCCATCGCCAACGACGGCCTGCGGATTCCGCCGCGGATCATCAAGGCGACCATTTCCCCAGACGGCAGTCGTGCCGACGAGCCCCGGCCCGAGGGCGTCCGGGTCGTCTCGGAGCAGACCGCGGCGACCGTGCGCAACATGCTGCGCTCGGTGGTGCAACGTGATCCGACCGGCGTTCAGCAGGGCACCGGATGGCAGGCCGCGGTCGACGGCTACCAGATCGCCGGGAAGACCGGTACCGCACAGCAGATCAACCCGGCCTGCGGTTGCTACTACGACGACGTCTACTGGATCACCTTCGCCGGGATAGCGCCGGCGGACAATCCGCGCTACGTCATCGGCCTGATGATGAACAACCCCCACCGCGCGGCGGACGGGTCGCCCGGCACCTCGGCGGCGCCGTTGTTCCACAACATCGCCGGGTGGTTGTTGCAGCGCCACAACGTGCCGTTGTCGCCGGACCCGGGCCCGCCGCTGGTCCTGCAGGCGATGTAGCCGCCGCCACAGCCGATCCGTCGACTCGCGTCCGTAAAAAAAGACGTGATTCCGCCGTTTTGCCGGTCGTCCCGTCGAGCCTCGCCGAACCGCCGGGGGCTTGATGCGGCGGTCTGCGCTTCGCCGGGCAATCGCCGCCATCGTGACTCGCCGTCGGCCCAAGCCGTATCGCCTGCGCTGTGGACAGGGTCCGCCTAGGTAGTCTCAGGGCCGATCCGGACGACCCGGACGCAGCGAATGGAGGTGATGGCGGTGCCTGCTGCTCTGCGCCCCGACGTCGGTGCAGGCACGTCGCTGCGGGTGCTCGCGGCCCAGATCGGGGCGGTCGCGGTAACCGGTGATGTGGTGCCGGACCTGCCGATCACCGGGTTGACCCTGCGCGCCCAGGACGTCCGACCCGGTGACCTGTTCGCGGCGCTGCCCGGGGCGACCACGCACGGCGCACGATTCGCCGCCGACGCGGTGGCCCGGGGCGCTGCCGCGGTGCTTTCCGACGGAGCCGGGGTCGCCGAGATAGCCGACGGCGCAGCACTTCCCGGTATCCCGGTGCTGGTTCATCCGGCGCCCCGCGCCGCGCTGGGTGAACTCGCCGCTCAGGTCTACGGGCATCCCTGTGATCGGCTCCCGGTCATCGGCATCACCGGGACCTCGGGCAAGACCACCACCACCTATCTGGTCGAGGCCGGCCTGCGGGCCGCGGGCCGCACCGCCGGCCTGATCGGCACGGTCGGCGTCCGCATCGACGGCGTCGACCTGCCCAGCGCCTTGACCACCCCCGAGGCGCCCGCGCTGCAGGCATTGCTGGCCGCGATGGCGCAGCGCGGGGTGGACACCGCGGTGATGGAGGTGTCCAGTCACGCCCTGACATTGGGCCGGGTCGACGGCACCCGATTCGCGGTGGGCGCCTTCACCAACCTGTCCCGCGATCATCTCGACTTCCACCCGACCATGGCGGACTACTTCGAGGCCAAGGCGCGGCTGTTCGATCCGGCGTCGCCGCTGCACGCCGTCCGCTCGGTGGTCTGTATCGACGACGACGCCGGTGCGGCGATGGCCGCGCGTGCCACCGCCCCGGTCACCGTCAGCGCGACGGGTCGCCCCGCGGACTGGGGCCTACAGCGGGTGACGACGCGCGGATCTCGGGGCCGGGAGTTCATCGCCGTCGACCCCGCCGGTGTGCACCACCCGATCGGCATCGGACTGCCCGGCGACTACAACGTGGCCAACTGCCTTGTGGCGCTGGCCATTCTCGATGCGGTCGGAGTGTCGCCGGAGCAGGCGGCGCCGGGCCTGCGAGCGGCGCGGGTGCCGGGGCGGATGGAGCCGATCGACCGTGGTCAGGGCTTCCTGGCGCTGGTCGACTACGCGCACAAGCCGGGGGCGCTGGCAGCGGTACTGGCGACCCTGCGCCAGGAGCTGCGTGAGGGCAGCGGGCGCCTGGCCGTGGTGTTCGGCGCCGGCGGCGACCGCGACCACGGCAAGCGCGAGCCGATGGGACGGATCGCCGCCGAGAACGCCGACCTGGTCGTGGTCACCGACGACAACCCGCGGGGGGAAGACCCCGCCGACATCCGGCGCGCCGTGCTGGCCGGTGCCGCCGCCGGTAGTGCCCAGGTGGTCGAGATCGGCGACCGGCGGGCAGCGATCGAGCACGCGGTGGCCTGGGCCCAGCCCGGCGATGTGGTGCTGATCGCGGGTAAGGGACACGAGACCGGGCAGACCGCCGCCGGGCACACCCAGCCGTTCGACGACCGGGTGGAATTGGCAGCCGCCCTGGAGCGGCACCGATGATCGCGCTGACCGTCGCGCAGATCGCCGAGATCGTCGGCGGCCGGCTGGCCGACATCACCCCGGAACAGGCCGCGCGCATCGTCGTGTCCGGCACCGTGGAATTCGATTCGCGCCGGATCACGCCGGGCGCACTGTTTCTGGCCCTGCCCGGCGCGCGGGCAGACGGCCATGATCACGCGGCGTCGGCGGTGAATGCCGGCGCGGTGGCGGTGCTGGCGGCCCGTCCGGTCGGGGTCCCGGCCGTGGTCGTGGAACCGGTCGCATCGGACAGTCGATCGGGTGCGCTCGAGCATGACGACGAGGCCGGATCCGGTGCCGCGGTGCTGGCGGCACTGGCCAAACTGGCCGGTGCGGTGGCCGCCGCCCTGGTGGCCAAGGGGCTGACGATCGTCGGCGTGACCGGTTCGTCGGGCAAGACCTCCACCAAGGACCTGATCGCCGCGGTGCTGGCGCCGCTGGGGGAGGTGATCGCCCCGCCCGGGTCGTTCAACAATGAGCTGGGTCACCCGTGGACGGTGTTGCGGGCCGACGAGAACACCGACTACCTGGTCCTCGAGCTGTCTGCGCGGCATCGCGGCAACATCGCCGCGCTGGCGGCGATCGCCCCGCCGCAGATCGCGGTGGTACTCAACGTCGGGACCGCGCACCTGGGCGAGTTCGGTTCCCGGGAGGCGATCGCCGAGACCAAAGCCGAGCTGGCACAAGCCGTTCCGGAAACCGGTGTGGTGATCCTCAACGTCGATGACTCGGCGGTGGCCGCGATGGCCGACAAGACCGTCGCACGGGTGGTGCGGGTCAGCCGCACCGCTGGCGCCGACGTGTGGTCCGGGCCGGTGGTGCTCGACGAGCTGGCCCGCCCGCGGTTCGCCCTGCACGCCGGTGGCGACGCCGACGTCACGGTGTCGCTCGGGGTGTCCGGAGACCACCAGGTCGGCAACGCGCTGTGCGCCGCTGCCGTGGCCTTGGAATGCGGTGCCACGCCGCAGCAGGTGGCCGACGCGCTGGCCGGCGCCGGGCCGGCCTCGCAGCACCGGATGCAGGTCAGTACCCGCGCCGACGGCGTGACCGTGATCGACGACTCCTACAACGCCAACCCCGACTCCATGCGGGCCGCGCTGCAGGCGCTGGCCTGGATCGCCCGCGGTGAGAATCCGGGGGCGAAGCGCCACAGCTGGGCCGTGCTGGGGGAGATGGCCGAGCTCGGTGAGGACGCGATATCTGAGCATGACCGCATCGGACGGCTCGCGGTGCGCTTAGATGTGTCTCGTCTCATTGTCGTCGGAGTAGGGAGATCGATGGGCGCGATGCTGCACGGCGCAGTGATGGAGGGATCCTGGGGCGCCGAAGCCACCGCGGTGCCCGACGTCGATGCCGCCCTGGCCCTGTTGCGCGCCGAGCTGCAGGCGGGAGACGTGGTACTGGTCAAGGCGTCGAACTCCGCGGGCCTGACCGCGCTGGCTGAGGCTCTGACCAGTGAAAACCCAGGAGATCGCCGATGATAATGATCCTCATCGCGGCCGGAGTCGCGCTGCTGGTCGCGATCCTGCTGACCCCCGTGCTGATCCGGGTGTTCACCAAGCAGGGTTTCGGGCAGGAGATCCGCGAGGACGGCCCGGCCAGCCACCAGAGCAAACGCGGCACGCCCTCGATGGGCGGCGTGGCCATCGTGGCCGGGATCTGGGCGGGATACCTGGCCGCGGAACTGGCCGGCCTGGTGTTCTACGGCACCGGGCCGACGGCGTCGGGCCTGCTGGTCCTGGGGCTGGCCACCGCGCTGGGCGGCGTCGGCTTCCTCGACGACCTGATCAAGATCCGCCGCTCGCGCAACCTCGGTCTGAACAAGACCGCCAAGACCATCGGGCAGGTCACCGCGGCGACCCTGTTCGGCCTGCTGGTGCTGTGCTTCCGCAACAGCTCCGGCCTGACCCCGGGCAGCCTGCAACTGTCCTATGTGCGCGACATCGCCACCGTCACGCTGCCCGCGGCGGTGTTCGTGCTCTTCGTGATCCTGATCGTCAGCGCCTGGTCGAACGCGGTCAATTTCACCGACGGCCTGGACGGCCTGGCCGCCGGATCCATGGCGATGGTCAGCGCTGCCTACGTGCTGATCACCGTGATGCAGCACCGCAACGCCTGTTCGATCGCACCCGGACTGGGCTGCTACAACGTGCGCGACCCGCTGGACCTGGCGCTGATCGCCGCCGCGACCGCGGGCGCCTGCATCGGCTTCCTGTGGTGGAACGCCGCCCCGGCGAAGATCTTCATGGGTGACACCGGCTCGCTGGCACTGGGCGGCGTGATCGCCGGAATGTCGATCACCACCCGCACCGAGATCCTCGCGGTGGTGCTCGGCGGGCTCTTCGTCGCCGAGATCACCTCGGTTGTCGTGCAGATCCTGGCGTTCCGCAGCACCGGCCGCCGAGTGTTCCGGATGGCCCCGTTCCATCACCACTTCGAGCTGGCCGGCTGGGCCGAGACCACGGTGATCATCCGGTTCTGGCTGCTCACCGCCATCGCCTGCGGATTGGGCGTCTCCATGTTCTACGGCGAGTGGTTCACCGCCGTAGGTGGCTGACATGCCCGAGTTGGCCCCGCTGTCCGCCGGCGCGCGGGTGTTGGTTGCCGGGGCCGGCGTCACCGGCCGGGCCATCCTCAATGCGTTGGCGCCGTTTGGGCTGGATGTGACGCTGTGCGACGACAACGTGGCCGCGCTGCAAGCCCATCCCGAGGTCACGACCTGCACCCCGGACGAGGCTGCCGCGCAGATCCACGGCTACACGCTGGTGGTCACCAGCCCCGGATTCGGCCCGGACACACCGGTACTGGCCGCCGCCGCGGCGGCCGGGGTGCCGATCTGGGGTGATGTGGAGCTGGCCTGGCGCCTCGACGTCGCGGGCCACTACGGGCCGCCGCGGCGCTGGCTGGTGGTGACCGGCACCAACGGCAAGACCACGACCACGTCCATGCTGCACGCCATGCTGTCGGCCGCGGGCCTCCGTGCCCAGTTGTGCGGCAACATCGGCAGTCCGGTGCTCGACGTGCTGGGACCGCCGCATGAATCCGAACTGCTGGCCGTCGAGCTGTCGAGTTTCCAGCTGCACTGGGCCCCGTCGCTGCGCCCCGAGGCCGGCGCGGTGCTCAACATCGCCGAGGACCACCTGGACTGGCACGGCAGCATGGCCGCCTACACCGCCGACAAGGCCCGCGCGCTGGCCGGCCGGGTGGCGGTGGTCGGCATGGACGACGCGCCTGCCGCCGCGCTGCGCGACACCGCCCCCGCCGCGGTGAAGGTGGGTTTCCGGCTCGGCGAACCGGCGCCCGGTGAGCTGGGCGTAATCGACGGCATGCTGGTGGACCGGGCCTTTGTGGCAGCCGGGGGCGACGAGGTGGTGCTGGCCGCGGCGGCGTCGATACCGGTACCCGGCCCGGTCGGGATCCTGGACGCGCTGGCTGCCGCCGCGCTGGCCCGCAGCGTCGACGTGCCCCCGGAGGCGATTGCCGCCGCGCTGGCGGCATTCCAGGTCGGGCGGCATCGCGCCGAACTGGTCGTCGTCGACGACGGGATCAGCTACGTCGACGACTCCAAGGCCACCAACCCGCATGCGGCCGAGGCATCGGTGCTGGCCCACCCGCGGGTGATCTGGGTGGCCGGCGGACTGCTCAAGGGCGCCGCGATCGAGCCGACCGTCGCCAGAATCGCTGCTCACCTGGCCGGGGCCGTACTGATCGGCCGAGATCGTGGCGAGGTTGCCAAGGCGTTATCACGACACGCACCGGATGTCCCCGTCGTCCACGTTGTGACGGGCGAGGATAGTGATATGGGTGATACTGCTGTGTCTCCAGTTACTCATGTGAAGCGAGTAGCTGATGGGGCCGATGAGACGCTGGGCTCGCGGGTGATGACGGCGGTGGTTGCCGCCGCACGCGACCTGGCCCGGCCCGGTGACACGGTGCTGTTGGCTCCGGCGGGGGCATCCTTCGACCAGTTCTCCGGCTACGGCGCCCGGGGCGACGCGTTCGCTGCCGCTGCGCGTTCCGCGGCGGGATCGGTGTGATCGGCATCCTGGCCCGGTTGCGGCGGGATGCCGGGGCCCCAAAAGCCGCTGCCGCCTCCTCCGAAGAAGCCGCGGGCAAGCCCGCTAAGGCCGAGCCGCGCACCCGGTTCGGTGCCTGGCTGGGCCGGCCGATGACGTCATTTCATCTGATCGTGGCCGTGGCCGCACTGCTGACCACGCTCGGCCTGATCATGGTGCTGTCGGCCTCCGGGGTGGAGTCCTACGGCACCGACGGGTCCGCGTGGCGGATCTTCGGCAAGCAGGTGCTGTGGACCGTGATCGGGCTGGTCGGTTGCTACGTGGCGTTGCGGATGCCGGTCCGGTTCATGCGCCGGATGGCTTTTGCCGGTTTCGCCTTCACCATCGTGCTGCTGGTGTTGGTGCTGATCCCGGGCATCGGCACGTTGTCCAACGGCTCCCGCGGCTGGTTCGTCGTCGCCGGTTTCTCCATGCAGCCCTCCGAGCTGGCCAAGATCGCCTTCGTCATCTGGGGCGCACACCTGTTGGCGAGCCGGCGCATGGAGCGGGCGACGCTGGGCGAGATGCTGGTCCCGTTGGTGCCGGCCGCCGTGGTCGCGCTGGTGCTGATCGTCGCCCAGCCCGACCTGGGGCAGACGGTCTCGCTGGGCATCATCTTGCTGTCACTGTTGTGGTACGCCGGTCTGCCGCTGCGGGTGTTCCTCACTTCGCTGACGGCCATCGTCGCCGCCGCCGCGATCATGGCGGTGACCGAGGGCTACCGCTCGGACCGGGTGCGGTCCTGGCTGGACCCCGACGCCGACCTGCAGGGCGCCGGTTACCAGGCGCGACAGGCGAAGTTCGCGCTGGCCAACGGCGGCATCTTCGGCGACGGCCTGGGGCAGGGCACCGCGAAATGGAACTACCTGCCCAACGCGCACAACGACTTCATCTTCGCCATCATCGGCGAGGAGCTCGGCTTCATCGGCGGCTTCGGGCTGCTGGCGCTGTTCGGGCTGTTCGCCTACACCGGCATGCGGATCGCCAAGCGCTCCGCGGACCCGTTCCTGCGGCTGTTGACGGCGGCCACCACGATGTGGGTGATCGGCCAGTCGTTCATCAACGTCGGCTACGTGATCGGGCTGTTGCCCGTCACCGGAATCCAGCTGCCGCTCATTTCTGCGGGCGGAACCTCCACGGCGACAACGCTGTTCATGGTCGGAATCATGGCCAACGCGGCCCGGCACGAACCGGAGGCCGTGGCGGCGCTGCGGGCCGGCCAGGATGACCGGATGAACCGGATCCTGCGGCTGCCGCTGCCCGAGCCGTACTCGCCGACTCGTCTGGAGGCGCTGCGCGACCGGCTGCGCTCGCGTCCGAAGCCGGCCAGCCGGCCAAGAACAGCCCAGTCGACCGGGCAGACTCCGGCTCGGTCGGGCCGGCAGCGCACCGCCGCGCAGGCGCCGGCCCGGGCAGCCAGCCGAGGCGCCGGGCGCGCAGGGCAAAATGGAGGCGGCCGGCGTCACGCCGGGGCGCGTCCGACCGGCGGACGCGTACGCGCATTGGAAGGTCAGCGATAAGGGAGTGAACGACTCGGTCATCTCATCGGACCGCGGTGCGTCGTTATCGGTAGTCCTTGCCGGCGGAGGCACTGCCGGCCATGTCGAGCCTGCGATGGCGGTTGCCGATGCGCTTCGCGCCCTGGACGCCGACGTCCGGATCACCGCGCTGGGCACCGCCCGCGGTCTGGAGACCCGGCTGGTGCCGGCCCGCGGCTACGACCTGGAGTTGATCACCCCGGTGCCGTTGCCCCGCAAGATCAACGCCGACCTCGCCCGGCTGCCACTGCGGGTGCTGCGGGCGGTCCGGGAGACCCGGGCGGTGCTGCGCGACGTGCGGGCCGACGTGGTGATCGGCTTCGGCGGCTACGTGGCGCTACCGGCGTATCTGGCCGCGCGCGGTCTGGGCGGAAAGCGCGTGCCGGTGGTGATCCACGAGGCCAACGCCCGCGCCGGCCTGGCAAACCGGGTCGGCGCTCGGGGCGCGCAGCGGGTGCTGTCGGCCGTTCCTGACTGCGGTCTGGCCAACCCCGAGGTGGTCGGGGTGCCGGTCCGCGCGGCGATCACCACGTTGGACCGGGCGGCGCTGCGGGCGGCGGCCCGCGCCGAATTCGGCTTCTCCGACGATGCCCGGGTGCTGCTGGTCTTCGGCGGATCGCAGGGGGCCCGATCGATCAACCAGGCGGTGGCCGGGGCGGCCAAACAACTTGCTGCCGCTGGCGTTTCGGTGCTGCACGCGCACGGACCGAAGAACACTCTGGACCTGCCGAATCCCGGCGCGGGTGATCCGCCGTACGTCGCGGTGCCCTACCTGGACCGGATGGACCTGGCGTATGCGGCCGCGGACTTGGCGATCTGCCGCTCCGGGGCGATGACGGTTGCCGAAGTGTCGGCGGTCGGGCTGCCCGCGGTCTACGTACCGCTGCCGATCGGCAACGGTGAACAGCGCCTCAACGCACTTCCGGTGGTCAACGCCGGGGGCGGAATCTTGGTCGACGACGCGTCGCTGACCCCGGATTTCGTGGCCGACACCGTCGCCGGGCTGCTCACCGACACCGCGCGGCTTGCCGCGATGACCAGCGCCGCGGTCCTGGCCGGGCACCCGGAGGCGGCGCGACGGGTGGCTTCCGTCGCGCTGGAAGTCGCGAGTGCAGCGAGGGACGGCCGGTGAGCGCCTCGCAACTTCCGCCGGAACTGAGCCGGGTACACATGGTCGGCATCGGGGGAGCGGGCATGTCCGGCATCGCCCGCATCCTGCTGGACCGCGGGGGCCTCGTCTCGGGCTCGGATGCCAAGGAGTCCCGCGGAATTCACGCGCTGCGGGCCCGGGGTGCGCAGGTGCGCATCGGCCACGACGCGTCGGCCCTCGACCTGCTGCCCGGTGGGGTCACCACGGTGGTCACCACCCACGCGGCGATCCCCAAGACCAACCCCGAACTCGTCGAGGCCCGTCGCCGCGGCATCCCGGTGGTGTTGCGCCCGGCGGTGCTGGCGAAGCTGATGGCCGGGCGCACCACGCTGATGGTCACCGGCACCCACGGCAAGACGACCACGACGTCGATGCTGGTGGTCGCGTTGCAGCACTGTGGGCTGGATCCGTCGTTCGCGGTCGGCGGCGAATTGGGTTCCGCCGGTGCGGAGGCCGGCACCAACGCCCATCACGGCAGCGGGCCGCTGTTCGTCGCCGAGGCCGATGAGAGCGACGGCTCGCTGTTGGAATACACCCCCAACGTCGCGGTGGTGACCAACATCGAGGCCGATCACCTCGACTTCTTCGGCAGTGCCGAGGCCTACACGCAGGTGTTCGACGCGTTCGTCGAGCGCATCGCACCGGGTGGGGTGGCGGTGGTGTGCGTCGATGACCCCGGCGGCGCCGAACTGGCCGACCGCACCGCGGCACAGGGCATCCGGGTACTGCGCTACGGCAGCGAAGGCACCGGGACGGCGGCGCTCGACGGCGAGCTGGTCAGTTGGGAGCAGCAGGGGACCGGAGCGGTCGCCGAGATCACGCTGGCCGGGACCGTCGAGCGCAGGGCGATGCGACTCTCGGTCCCCGGACGCCACATGGCGCTCAACGCGCTCGGTGCGCTGCTGGCGGCGGTCGAGGTCGGCGCGCCGCTGGACGCGGTGCTCGACGGCCTGGCCGGGTTCGACGGGGTGCGCCGCCGATTCGAGCTGGTCGGGTCGGCGGGCGCCACGGGGTCGGTGCGGGTCTTCGACGACTACGCGCACCATCCCACCGAGATCGCCGCGACGCTGACCGCGGTCCGCGCCCTGCTGGACGAGCAGGGGACGGGGCGCAGCCTGGTGGTGTTCCAACCGCATCTGTATTCGCGGACAAAGGAGTTCGCCGCCGAGTTCGGCCGCTCACTGGACGGTGCCGACGAAGTTTTCGTCCTGGACGTCTACGGCGCGCGCGAGCAGCCGTTGCCCGGGGTGAGTGGCGCCAGTGTGGCCGAACACGTCAGCGTGCCGGTGCATTACCTGCCGGATTTCTCCGCGGTGCCCGAGGCGGTGGCCGCGGCGGCCGGTTCGGGTGACGTGATCATCACCATGGGTGCCGGCGACGTCACCGTGCTGGGACCGGAGATCGTCACCGCGCTGCGGGCGCGCAGCGATCGGACCCCTCCCGGCCGCCCGGACGCGTTGTGACCATGCCGCCCGACACCCCGGCCGTGCCACCGGATGAGCCGGAGCACGCCGCAGACGCCCCGGAAACCGAAGTAACGCAGGCGCCCGAAGCCGGCGGAACCGGCGAACCGGACTCGGGGGCCCCGCAGGGCGAGGTCGGCGCAGTCGCCGCGGACGAGCCGGAGGCGGAATCCGCCGACGAGCCCGCCGAGGTGGAGGGACCGCGGCGCCGGGCCCGCCGAGAGCGCGCGGAGCGACGCGCCGCGCAGGCGCGCGCCGAGGCGATCGAACAGGCTCGCCGCGAGGCCAAGCGGCGACTGCGCACCGGTTCTGCCGAACCGGCCAAAGGCGTTTCCCGCGGCACCATTCGGGGCCTGAAGATGGTGTTGGCCGTCTTTCTGGCAGCGGTGCTCGTCGTCGGGCTGGGGCTCATCTTGTACTTCACCCCGCTCATGTCGGCGCGCGAGATCGAGGTCACCGGGATCACGGCGGTGACCCGTGAGGAAGTGCTGGACGTCGCGCGGGTGCAGCTGGGAACGCCGTTGTTGCAGATCGACACCGGCAGTGTGGCCGACCGGGTCGCGACGATCCGACGGGTGGCCAGCACTCGGGTGCAGCGGCAGTATCCCTCGGTGCTGGGGATCGCGATCGTCGAGCGGGTCCCGGTGGTCTACAAGGACTTTCCGGACGGCCCGCACCTGTTCGACCGGGACGGCGTCGATTTCGCGACCGGAGCGCCGCCGAGGATGCTGCCGTTCTTCGACGTGGAGAATCCCGGCCCGGCGGACCCGTCCACCCTGGCCGCCCTGCAGGTGATGACCTCGCTGGCGCCCGACGTAGCCGGGCAGATCAGCCGGGTGGCCGCCCCGTCCGTGGCGTCGATCACCCTGACGCTGGCCGACGGCCGGGTGGTGGTGTGGGGCAACACCGACCGCACCGCGGAGAAGGCACAGAAGCTGGCGGCGCTGTTGACCCAGCCCGGCCACACCTATGACGTGTCGAGCCCGGACCTGCCCACCGTCCGATAGCGCCGCCGCCCACCACCCCCGCCGAGCGTGAATCCGGCTGCACGACACGCGGAAATCCCGTCGCCAGGTTCACACTCGGCGAGGGGGGCAGCGGGAAACCTGCGTCCTACAGGAAAATTCGCCGGGCGTGTCTCGGCGCGTCGGCGCCGATGACGGCCGCGGCGGCCCTACTGTGGCGGTTGCGCGGAACAACTTGACATAACTCTAAGCCTTTGGTTGAGGTTGAGGGTTTGGCAGGGTTTGTTGAAGACAGAATCGGGGAGTTCCGCGCCAAGCCCGGCCCCAGAGAGGACTCCAATCCCACCAGGGAGGAAGACGAACGATGACCCCACCGCACAACTATCTGGCCGTCATCAAAGTCGTGGGTATCGGTGGTGGCGGCGTCAATGCCGTCAACCGGATGATCGAGCAGGGGCTCAAGGGCGTCGAGTTCATCGCGATCAACACCGACGCACAGGCATTGTTGATGAGCGACGCCGACGTCAAACTCGACGTCGGCCGTGACTCCACCCGCGGCCTCGGTGCCGGCGCCGACCCCGAAGTGGGTCGCCGGGCCGCCGAAGACGCCAAGGACGAGATCGAGGAGCTGCTGCGCGGCGCCGACATGGTGTTCGTCACCGCCGGCGAGGGCGGCGGCACCGGCACCGGCGGTGCACCGGTGGTCGCGACCATCGCCCGCAAGCTCGGCGCGCTGACCGTCGGCGTGGTCACCCGTCCGTTCTCCTTCGAGGGCAAGCGGCGCAGCAACCAGGCCGAAAACGGCATCGGCGCACTGCGGGAGAGCTGCGACACCCTGATCGTGATCCCCAACGACCGACTGCTGCAGATGGGCGACGCCCAGGTCTCGCTGATGGACGCGTTCCGCAGCGCCGACGAGGTGCTGCTCAACGGTGTCCAGGGCATCACCGACCTGATCACCACCCCCGGCCTGATCAACGTCGACTTCGCCGACGTCAAGGGCATCATGAGCGGCGCCGGCACCGCGCTGATGGGCATCGGCTCGGCCCGCGGCGACGGGCGGGCGCTCAAGGCCGCCGAGATCGCGATCAACTCGCCGCTGCTGGAAGCCTCGATGGAAGGCGCCCAGGGCGTGCTGATGTCGGTCGCCGGCGGCAGCGACCTGGGGTTGTTCGAGATCAACGAGGCGGCATCGCTGGTTCAGGACGCCGCGCACCCCGAGGCCAACATCATCTTCGGCACCGTGATCGACGACTCCCTCGGTGACGAGGTGCGGGTGACGGTGATCGCGGCCGGCTTCGACTCGGCGGGCTCCGGCCGCAAGCCGGTGACCGGTGCGTCCGGTGCGGCCCGGCACGCGATGGCGCCCGGACAGGCCGGCAAGGTCACCACATCGCTGTTCGACCCGGTGGATGCGGTCAGCGTGCCGGCTCCCACCAACGGTGCCACGGTCAGCGTCGGCGGACGCAATGGCGATGACGGCTGCGACGACGACGACGTCGACGTGCCACCCTTCATGCGGCACTGAGTTGATGGCGATGGCCCGCTTCGCCCGGCTCCGCCGCGCTCGCGACCACCGCGGTTTTACCGCATGACTTTTCGCATCCGGCGGGTGACGACCACCCGGTCCGGCGGTATCTCGGCGGCCCCGTTCGACAGCTTCAACCTCGGCGACCACGTCGGCGATGACCCGGCGGCGGTGGCGGCCAACCGTGCGCGGCTGGCCAAGGCCACCGGCCTCGGCGCCGACCGGCTGGTGTGGATGAATCAGGTCCACGGCGATCATGTGGTGGTCGTCGACGGCCCACGTGACACCCCGATCGACGCCACCGATGCTCTGGTCACCACCGTGCCCCGGTTGGCAATGGTGGTGGTGACCGCCGACTGCGTCCCGGTGCTGATGGCCGACGCCCGTGCCGGGGTGGTCGCCGCCGTCCACGCCGGCCGGGTCGGCGCGCAGCACGGCGTGGTCGCTCGCGCACTGGAGGCGATGCTGGCGGCGGGCGCACGGGCGGGTGACGTTTCGGTTTTGCTGGGCCCGGCCGTCAGCGGGCTGCACTACGAGGTGCCCGCCGCCATGGCCGACGAGGTCGAGGCGGCGCTGCCGGGCAGTCGCACCGTCACGTCGGCGGGCACGCCCGGGCTGGACCTGCGGGCTGGAATCGCCCGTCAACTAAGGGGATTGGGCGTCGAGTCCATTGACGCCGACCCGCGTTGCACCGCGGCGGACCCGAAGCTGTTCAGCCACCGTCGCGACGGACTCACCGGCCGGCTGGCGTCCCTGATATGGCTGGAATGAGTCCGCGGTAGAGGTCGCTGGAGGGGGTGGATGAAACCGGTGGGAGCTGTCCGCGTGTCGGTGCCGCGCCAACGCGCTCGCTGCCGTTACCGTCACCGTTATTAGTCACTTCAGTCACACCTTCATCACAGTCATCAGCCTAGAAGGGTCCAAGGATGAGCACACTCCACAAGGTCAAGGCCTACTTCGGGATGGCTCCTATGGAGGACTACGACGACGACTACTACGACGACGGCGATGACCGCGCCGGGTCGCGTGACTACGCGCCTCGGGCGGAGCGATTCGGCGAGGATGTTTTCGACCGCGTCGGCGGCCGCTCGGAGAGCCGTTACGACGGCCGTTTCGAGGACCGCGACTACGACGACGCACCGGCGGGCTACCGGGGCGGCGGCTACGAGGACGACCCCCGCTACCGGGCGCGTGAGTTCGACCGTCCCCGGGACTTCGAGCGCCGGTTCTCCTCGTTGCGCGGCTCGACCCGCGGCGCCCTGGCGATGGAGCCGCGCCGGATGGCGCAGATGTTCGACGAGAGCAGCCCGCTGTCCAAGATCACCACGCTGCGTCCCAAGGACTACAGCGAGGCGCGCACCATCGGCGAGCGGTTCCGCGACGGCACCCCGGTGATCATGGATCTGGTGTCGATGGACAACGCCGACGCCAAGCGGCTGGTCGACTTCGCGGCAGGTCTTGCCTTCGCCCTGCGTGGTTCCTTCGACAAGGTCGCGACCAAGGTGTTTCTGCTGTCGCCGGCCGACGTCGACGTGTCTCCGGAGGAGCGTCGCCGCATCGCCGAGACCGGCTTCTACGCGTATCGGTAGGCTGGAACGGCAGTCGAGCCGGTCAGCACTGCTGATGCGGGCACACCCTCGTCAGTAAGGTCGCATTCCGTTGGCGCTGTTCTTCACGATTCTCGGTATCGCGCTATTTGTCTTCTGGCTGTTGTTGATCGCCCGAATCGTCATCGAGTTCATCCGCTCGTTCAGCCGTGACTGGCACCCCACCGGGGCCACCGTGGTGATCCTGGAGCTGATCATGAGCATCACCGATCCGCCGGTGAAGCTGCTACGACGCCTCATCCCGCAGTTGACCATCGGCGCGGTGCGCATCGATCTCTCGATCATGGTGCTGCTGCTGATCGCGTTCGTCGGCATGGAACTGGCCCTGCAGCACGCCGCGTGACGGGCGCGGCCCAGAGAACTCAGACCCGGGTCAGGCGCAAGCGCCATGCCTCCGGACCACGCTCCTCGTAGCCGACCGCGAGCCGGCCACCGCTGCGCTCGGCGAGCTGGCGCAGCAGCGGAAGCGGGTCGTGCGGGGCCACCAGCAGCATCGATCCGCCCACCGGCACCGCGTCGAAGGCGCCGAACACCGTCGCGTGCCTGATGGCATGCGGAATCTCTCGCACGTCGAGTTCGGGCATCTCGTCGTCTTCCTCGCCGCAGCCGCACCCGGCATGACCCTCGTGTCCGTGGGCCGCGGGGCCGGGCTTGGCGGGTTGGGCGGGCCCGGATGCGATGTCATCCAGGCCGGGAAGTTCGGCGGCCAGTGCGGCCAGCGAGACACCGCTGGCCTGCGCCAGCGCGGGCAGCAACAGGTCGGCGACCTTACCCAGCAGCGCCTCCAGCAGGACACGCAGCGCCTCCGCGTGCGCGACTATCTGCACCCGGTCGGTGCCGTGGGCGATTCGAGCCGCCACCTGCTCGATCAGTTGGATGTCGCCGAGCAGTCCTTCCACCAGTAGCCGCGAACGTTCGACGCCGGCGACTGCGGGGAAGATCAGCCCCACCGCGGCCTGCAGCTGCGGCCGCACTACCTGGTCGATGGATGCCTGCACCGCGCGATGCGCCTCGCCGAAAGCCGGGTCTGTCGCGCCGACCGCTGCGAAGACCGCTGCGCCCAGGGCGGCCTGGCGGCCGAGGAGTTCGGCGTAGCGAGATCGGATGTCCTCGACGGATGCCGAGTCCGCCGCACTGGTCGCCATGACCACGTCATTGCTTGTCATTCCCGAGTGTCCCTCCGGTCGGTTCCGCGCGGAGCGACCTCGCTATGAATAATTACGGGTCGCGATTGTGAATAATACGGCGCGGGCGGCCGGACCGGTACCCCCCCGGGGCCGGGCGGGGCCGCCGGACCGGCTGGCGACACGTTTGGACACCCAGCGAAATAGATCACATTTCGCTGGCTGGACGCCTAAGCGCTTTGCTGCCCGCAACCGGAAGGGCGGCACCGCCGACGACTGCCGGTGGTAGCCCGAACCCCAGTTCCCGGGGGTTTTGGTCTAGCCGCGGCGGGCTGCGGCGCCGCTCACCGGCGCGGATCGCCGATCGCCGTCAGGGCTTGCGTTTGCCAAAGCGTGACTTTTGTGGCAGCAATTTGAAATTCGCTCTTAATATCATTCACATTGCCGAGCACAGCGGCGGATGTGACAGGATGGACGGCAGTTACACACGGCGAGCGTTTTCCCGGTCGACTACCGTGCCCGATCGGCGCTACTACTACCTGACTCAAGGGGGCAGACGATGCCACTAACACCTGCCGACGTACATAACGTCGCGTTCAGCAAACCGCCTATTGGGAAGCGCGGCTACAACGAGGACGAGGTCGACGCCTTCCTGGACTTGGTGGAGACCGAGCTGACTCGCCTCATTGAGGAGAACGCCGACCTGCGGCAGCGGGTCAGCGAGCTCGACCAGGACCTGGCCGCGGCTCGTGCCGGTGGCGGCGCCCAGTCGATCCCCTCAATCCCGGTCTACGAGCCCGCCCCCGAGCCGGTGGCACCGCCGCAGCCGGTGGTCGCCGCACCGGCGGTCCAGGAAGCACCTTCCGAGGAGCAGCACCTCAAGGCGGCCCGCGTGCTGAGCCTGGCCCAGGACACCGCCGACCGGTTGACCGGCACCGCCCGGGCCGAGTCGGAGAAGCTGATGGCCGACGCCCGCGCCAACGCCGACCAGATCCTCACCGAGGCACGGCAGACCGCGGAGACGACCGTCGCCGAAGCCCGTCAGCGCGCCGACGCGATGCTGACAGACGCCCAGACTCGTTCGGAGACCCAGCTACGCCAGGCTCAGGAGAAGGCCGACGCCCTGCAGGCCGACGCAGAACGCAAGCACTCCGAGATCATGGGCACCATCAACCAGCAGCGCACCGTGCTGGAAGGCCGTCTCGAACAACTGCGCACCTTCGAGCGTGAGTACCGCACCCGGCTCAAGACCTACCTGGAATCGCAGCTCGAGGAGCTGGGCCAGCGCGGCTCGGCGGCACCGGTCGACAGCAGCGCCACCGGTGACGGCGGCGGGTTCAACCATTTCAACCGCGGCACCAACTGACCGTCGGAGTCGAATAGTTCGTCCGTTGGACTGGAGGTGATTCGATGCTGGTGATCGCATTGGTATTGGCGGTAATCGGCCTTGCCGCATTGGTATTCGCCGTCGTCACCAGCAATGCGCTGGTGGCGTGGGTCTGTATCGGTGCGAGTGTGCTGGGCGTGCTGCTGTTGATCGTGGACGCGTTGCGGGAGCGGCGCGCGAACGCCCCTGCGGTCGAGGCCCCCGTGGCTGCCGACGACGCCGTCGAGGAGGACGAGTTTCTCGCCGACGATGACGAGGATGCCGGCATGGAGATCTCCGACGCCGCTGAGGTGGCGGACTTCGACGCTGAGGCCGCCGAGGCGGCCGAAGAGACCGCCGACGATATCGCTGCGCACCCGGCCGATTAGCCCGCTGCTCGCCTGGTAGTCGGTGCGGCCAGCAGGTCTCGCACTTCGTCGTCGTCGGTCTGGTCAAAGTCGCGATAGACCTGCCCCACCGCATCGAAGGCGTCGGGGGTCGTGACGCAGACGACGTCGTCGGCCTCCTGGGCGATCTTTCGGCACGCCGAGCGTGGCGCCACCGGCACCGCAACGATGATCGAGGCCGGTTCGGCCGCCTGGACCGCCCGCACCGCCGCCAGCACACTGGCTCCGGTCGCGATTCCGTCGTCGACCAAGATCACCACCCGGCCGCGCAGATCGGCCGCCGGCCGGTCCCCGCGGTAGACACGTTCGCGGCGGCGCAATTCGGTGGTCTCGCGCTCGATCACCGACGCCACCACGTCATTGCTGATACCCAGGCTGCGGACCACCTCGTCATTCATCACCACCTGGCCGCCGGCCAACGCACCCATCGCCAACTCCGGCTGCTGCGGCACGCCGAGCTTGCGGACCAGGAACACGTCCAGCGGCGCCCGCAGCGCGGCCGCGACCTCCCAGGCGACCGGCACTCCGCCGCGGGCCAATCCCAGCACCACCAGGCCCTGGGTGCTCGCTACGCCGGGCAGGTAGGCCGTTACGAGACCGGCCAGGGCCCGGCCGGCGTCACGGCGGTTGTCAAAGGTGCGTGGCGCCGGCTGGCGAAAGTACGCGCCTGGACGAGTCATCTCCCCATCGAGCCTACGACGGTTGGGGCTTTGGTGATGCAGCTCGGCCATGCCGCAGCCGGCCAAAGCGGAGCCTGATCCTGCTGGGCGGGCCTGCCTGTGCCGCCGGACCGCAGGGGCGTTCGCCCGCCTTTGAGCGACACTTTCGGTCAATCCCGGCTCACTGCAGTAGTTGTCGCTGAAAGCCGGGCGCAAGCCCACATGGCCGGAGCGGGCCGTAACCCATGACCCGACTCATCGCAAATAAATTGTGTCCGAGGGGGGACTTGAACCCCCACGCCCGTTAATAGGGCACTAGCACCTCAAGCTAGCGCGTCTGCCATTCCGCCACTCGGACCAACCCGGCGTGGCCGGGCAGCTAAGGCTAACGGATGCCGATCGCTGGACCCAAACCCAGCCCTCGCAACGCGATCCGAAGGGGCGCGAAGTGGTAGTAAAGGTAGCTGTGACCGATTTCCCCGATCCTGCCGGAGACGCAGTGGGCGAGGTGGTCGAACTCGTCAGCACTCTCATCCGTTTCGACACCTCCAACACCGGCGAGCCGGCCACCACCAAAGGTGAGGCCGACTGCGCGCGCTGGGTGGCCACCCAGCTTGAGGAGGTGGGCTATGAGACCGAATACCTCGAATCGGGTGCGCCGGGGCGGGGAAACGTGTTCGCCCGCCTCAAGGGCAGTGATCCATCCCGCGGGGCGCTGCTGATCCACGGGCACCTCGACGTGGTGCCGGCCGAGGCCAGCGAGTGGAGTGTGCACCCGTTCTCCGGCGCGATCGAGGACGGCTATGTCTGGGGTCGCGGCGCGGTCGACATGAAGGACATGGTCGGCATGATGATCGCGGTGGCCCGGCACCTGGCCCGGCACAAGATCACCCCGCCGCGGGATCTGGTGTTCGCCTTCGTCGCCGACGAGGAGGCCGGCGGCAAGTACGGAGCGCATTGGCTCGTCGAGAACCGCCCCGACCTGTTCGCCGGGGTCACCGAGGCGATCGGGGAGGTCGGCGGTTTCTCGCTGACGGTGCCGCGGCGCGACGGCGGGGAGCGCAGGCTGTACCTGATCGAGACCGCGGAGAAGGGCCTGTCCTGGATGCGGCTGCGGGCCCACGGCCGGGCCGGGCACGGGTCGATGATCAACGACGACAACGCCGTCACCACCTTGGCCGAGGCGGTGGCCCGGCTGGGCCGCCACCGGTTCCCGCTGGTCCTTTCCGATGCGGTGGTGGAGTTTCTGGCCGCGGTCAGTGAGGAGACCGGGCACACCATCGACGTCGATTCCCCGGACCTGGAGGGGATGATCGAGAAGCTGGGGCCGATCGCCCGCATCGTCAACGCCACGCTGCGCGACACCGCGACGCCGACCATGCTGGCGGCCGGCTACAAGGCCAACGTGATCCCGGCGACCGCCGAGGCGGTAGTGGACTGCCGGGTGCTGCCCGGGCGCCAGGCGGCGTTCGAGGCCGAGGTCGACGCGCTGATCGGCCCCGACGTGACCCGGGAATGGGTCGCCCTCCAGCCGCCCGTAGAGACCACCTTCGACGGTGACCTGGTCGAGGCGATGAATGCGGCGCTGCTGGCCTGTGACCCCGACGCCCGAACCGTGCCCTACATGCTGTCCGGGGGAACGGATGCAAAAGCGTTCGCCAAGTTGGGTATTCGGTGCTTCGGCTTCGCTCCGCTGCGGCTGCCGCCCGACCTCGACTTCGCCGCGCTGTTCCACGGAGTCGACGAACGCGTACCGGTTGACGCGCTGGAGTTTGGTACCCGCGTACTGCACCACTTCCTGACACACTGCTGACCAAACGACGAAGTTGATCCACTACGAGAGGACCAGTCATGACCACAGCCCCCGACCCGTACGCCGCGCTGCCCAAGCTGCCGTCGTTCACGCTCACCTCCACGTCGCTGACCGACGGCCAGTCGCTGGGCAAAGCCCAGGTCAGCGGAATCATGGGTGCCGGTGGTGAGGACGCCAGCCCGCAGCTGAGCTGGTCGGGCTTTCCCGAGGAGACCCGCAGCTTCGCAGTCACCGTCTACGACCCGGACGCCCCCACCGCGTCGGGCTTCTGGCACTGGGCGGTGGCCAACCTGCCGGCCACCTGCACCGAGCTGCCCGAGGGCGTCGGGGACGGCAGCCTGCTGCCCGGCGATGCGCTGACCCTGGTCAACGACGCCGGGATGCGCCGCTATGTGGGTGCCGCGCCGCCGGCCGGTCACGGGGCGCACCGCTACTACGTTGCGGTGCACGCCGTCGACGTCGAGAAGCTGGAGTTGGCCGAGGACGCCAGCCCGGCCTACCTGGGCTTCAACCTGTTCATGCACGCGATCGCCCGCGCGGTGATCGTCGGCACCTACGAGCAGAACTAACGCACACTTCCCGCGAGCGTGCGTGTTTGTACGGCCGCGACCGGCGTGTCGCGTACAAACACGCACGCTCGCGCAGGAGGGAAGGGGGGACGCGCTAGCGGGTGGCGGACCCGACCGCCTCGGCCAGTGACGTGAACCCGCCGTCGCGCAGCCGCTGCGCCAGACCGTCATGGATGTTGCGGGCCCACAGGCCGCCGCCGTAGATGAAGCCGGTGTAGCCCTGCAGCAGCGAGGCGCCGGCGGTGATGCGCTCCCAGGCGTCGTCGGCGGTCTCGATCCCACCCACACTGATCAGGACCAGCCGGTCGCCCACTCGGGCGTACAACCGCCGCAGCACCTCCAGCGCTCGGCGGGCCACCGGTGGGCCGGAGATGCCGCCGGGCCCCAACTCGGCCACCCCCGGGGTCGCCAGGCCCTCGCGTGACACCGTGGTGTTGGTCGCCACGATGCCGGCCAGGCCCAACTCCACGCACAGGTCGGCAATGGCATCCAGGTCGGTGTCGGCCAGATCCGGTGCGATCTTCACCAGCACCGGCTTGGTGGTCTCGGCGCGCACCGCGGCCAGGATGGGCCGCAGCGACTCGACGGCCTGCAGGTCGCGCAGTCCCGGCGTGTTCGGCGAGCTGACGTTGACCACCAGGTAGTCGGCCAGCGGGGCAAGCAGCCGGGCACTGGTGCGGTAGTCCTGCACTGCGCCCTCGGGCGGGGTGACCTTGGTCTTGCCGATGTTCACGCCGATCGGCACGTCGGCCCGGTGCCGCGTCAGTCGCGCCGCCAGGGCAGCGGCCCCGTGATTGTTAAAGCCCATCCGGTTCAGCAGCGCGCGGTCGTCGGGCAGCCGGAACAGCCGGGGCGCGGGGTTACCCGGTTGTGCCGCCGCCGTCACGGTGCCCACCTCGGCGTAACCGAAACCCAATGCGCCCCAAGCCTTGAGCCCGGAACCATTCTTGTCGAACCCGGCGGCCAGCCCGAGCGGCCCGGGGAATTGCACGCCGAACACGGTGCTGGCCAGCAGCGGGTCGTGCGGGGCGAGCCGGCGCTGCAGAGACCGGCGTGCCGGCGGCGTCGCGGCGGCGCCGCGCAAACCCGCGAACACGATGGTGTGGATGCGCTCGGCCGGCACCATGAAGAACGCCCGGCGCACGGCGCCGTAGAGACCCATCGGTCTACAGTCCCGGCTGGTCGACGCAGCGGCTCTCGCTGATCGCATTCACGGCAGACTTCTTGCGGCGCAGCAACACTCGCCTGCTCCCGTCGGTGTACAACCGCACTCGGGTCAGCTCCCAACCTCGGTATTCGGCTTCGATGGACAACCGGGTGGACGCCCCGATCCGGGTGACCTCCGGGGGCAGTCGCAGCGGAATCCATTCGTAGTCATCGGACAGTTCGGTGTCCCAGCCGGCCGGCATTCGTCGTGGACGCAGCGCGGTCACCGCGGCCTCGCGGCGTGCTCGATCACCTGGACCCCAGCGCCGGAGCCCGACACCACGTACAGGGTGTCTGACTTCTCGTCCAAGGCCAGGGTGTTGGGTTGCTGCACGGTCGGATAGCGAACCTTCTCCACGGGAATTCCGGTGGTCAAATCGTAGCCGACCACGGTGTTCGTCCCGGTCTGCGACACCCAGGCAAACCCGCCCGCCCCGGCCAGCCCGTAGGGGGCGTCCGGCACCGGGTAGTCCTGGTGCAGCATCAGCGGGTCCACGCCGTACACCAGCAGTCGGCCGCTGCGGGGGTCGGCCGCCAGCACCGGCCCCTGCGACGTGGCGGCCAGGGTGGTGGCGCCCTGGCCCGCCCGCAGCGCGTACTGGGGTTTGCCGTCGGTGCCGATGGTCGTCACCGAGGTCTGCCCGCGGTCCAGCACCACCGCGATATCGCCCTGGGTCACGATCTGGTCGACCCGGGCGAAGATCTTGGCCCGCTCGGCGATCCGCGTGCCGTCGGCGGCCAGTGTGTAGACCGCGCCGTCGCCGCTGCCCAACACCATGATTCCGTCGGCGCGCCGGCCGATCGCGGTGAACTCGACACCGGCGGCATCGGCTACGTCGACGCGTTTGATGCCGCGGGTGGCCAGGTCGACGGTGTAGTAGCCGCCGCTCCCGGACAGGTAGGCCACACCCTGGCCGTCGCCGGCCAGCGCGCTCGCCGGCCCCGGCAACGCCACCGCGGCGGGTGGGCGACTGGCGTCGCCGACCAGTCCGAGCGTCGCGGCGGCCTGCGCGTCCGGCCCGGGGGACAGCACCGCCAGCAGTCCGGTGGTCGCGTCGAACACCGCACCGGTGGCCCGGCCGGCCAGCGGCCGTACCGTGCCGGCCGGGCGCACCGCAGCGACCGGGGAAACGGCGGGCTCGGCCGGCGCGATCGTAGGCGGCGGCGCGGTGATGGGATTGGATGAGCACGCTGTGAGCAGCAGTAGCGGCAGCAACAGGCCTTGCAGGGTCCGGCGGGGCCGGCGGGTGGGGCGCTTGGGCACAGGGCAGCTCTTCCAGCTCGTCAGGGTGGCGGATGGGTGCGAACACCGATTCTAAGGAAGGCGGCGAGGTGAAGCTCGCATGTCCGTCCGAACAATAAGTTCGCTTAGGTGTAACCTCTCGGCCATGACTGTGGTCGATGACTGGCAGCTGGCGTGTTCGGAGTTCCGCATCGAGGAGATCTGGACCGGCGCCTTCGCCAGTGGTTTCGGCGAGGTCGGTGACGGCCGCAGCTTCTCTTTCCACACCGAGCAGCAGAAGCTCGTGGTCGACATCTATCGGCCCCGGCTGGCCGGCCCGGTCCCGCACGACGAGGACGTGGTCGCCACCGCGAGCCGGCACCTGTTCGAGATCGATGTCGCCGACGAGCGCAGCCTGACCGCCGCGGTGCGCGACGTGGTATCCGGTCTGACCCGCTGACACCAGCCCGGTACGGTCATCGTCGTGTCGGTAGTCGAGGCGGTGATGTCCTGGCCGCAAGTAGTCGTCCTGGCGATTGTCCAGGGCCTCACCGAGTTTCTGCCGGTTTCCTCCTCGGGACACCTGGCCTTGGTCTCCCGGTTGTTCTTCGCCGGTGACGCGGGCGCTTCCTTCACCGCGGTGACCCAGCTCGGCACCGAGGTCGCCGTGCTGGTGTATTTCGCCAAGGACATCGCACGCATCGCCACAGCCTGGCTGTCCGGGGTGGCGTCGGCGTTGGCCAAGACACCGTTGCCCGCCGAACGCGAGACCGACTACCGGATGGGTTGGTACGTGATCATCGGCACCATTCCCATCTGTGTGCTGGGCCTGCTGTTCAAAGACCTGATCCGGTCCGGGGTCCGCAACCTGTGGGTGGTGGCCACCGCGTTGGTGGTGTTCTCGTTGGTGATCGCCGCGGCCGAATACTTCGGCCGTCAGGCCCGCCACGCCAAGGAACTGACCTGGCGCGACGCCGTGCTGGTGGGTTCGGCGCAGACCCTTGCGCTGGTGCCGGGGGTGTCGCGGTCCGGGGCCACCATCAGTGCCGGGCTGTTCGCCGGCCTGGACCGGGAATTGGCTGCCCGGTTCGGGTTCCTGCTGGCGATTCCGGCGGTGTTCGCCTCCGGGCTGTTCTCGCTGCCGGATGCGTTTCACCCCGAAGGTGCGGGGATGAGCGCCAGCGGTCTGCAACTGCTGGTCGCCACCCTGATCGCGTTCGCCGTGGGCTGGGCGGCCATCTCCTGGTTCCTGAAGTTCCTGGTGTCGCACAGCATGTACTGGTTTGTCGGGTACCGGGTGATCGCCGGGACGACGATCCTGGTGCTGCTGGCCACCGGGGTGTTGGCGGCCTCGCCATGACCGTCATCCTGCTGCGCCATGGCCGGTCCACCTCGAACACCTCCGGGGTGCTGGCCGGGCGCACCGAAGGCGTCGAGCTCGACGAGTTGGGGCGCGAACAAGCCGCCCAGCTCGTCGGCCGGCTCGACGGCCTGCCGATCAAGGCGGTGGTGCGCTCACCGCTGCTGCGCTGCCGACGCACCGTTGAGCCGCTGGCCGCTGCCCTGCGGCTGGAGCCGCTCGTCGACGACCGGCTCGCCGAGGTCGACTATGGGGCCTGGACCGGCCGCAAGATCAGCGAGCTGACCGCCGAGCCGCTGTGGCGGGTGGTGCAGGCGCAGCCCAGCGCGGCGATCTTCCCCGACGGTGAGGGGCTGGCGCAGGTGCAGGTCCGGGCGGTCAGTGCGGTCCGTGATCACGACCGGCAGCTGGCCGCCCAGCACGGCGCCGACGTGCTGTGGGTGGCGTGCACCCACGGCGATGTCATCAAGGCGGTCATCGCCGACGCGCTCGGCGTGCACCTGGACGGCTTTCAGCGGATCACCGCAGACCCGGCATCGGCGAGCGTGATCCGCTACACGCCGTTGCGCCCGTTCGTAATCCACCTCAATCACACCGGAGCGTCGTTGGCCGCCGCGGTGAAGAGTTCGCCGGCCGGCGCCGTCGGTGAAAGCGACGCGGTAGTCGGCGGTTCCACCACCTAGGTCCACCTCGCCGAAGACAGATGCCGTCGGCCGCCTCAACTGCCGGTATTTTGGAGATGCCATGTCCCGAGCAATTCATGTCTTCCGCACTCCCGACCGTTTCGTGGCCGGGACCGTCGGCCAGCCCGGAAACCGCACCTTCTACCTGCAGGCGGTCCACGACGAACGGATCGTCTCGGTGGTGCTGGAAAAGCAGCAGGTCGCGGTGCTCTCCGAACGTATCGGTGCGCTGCTGCTGGAGGTCAACCGTCGATTCGGCACGCCGGTGCCGCCCGAGCCCACCGAGATCGACGACCTGGACCCGCTGGTCACGCCGGTGGACGCCGAGTTCCGGGTCGGCACCATGGGGCTGGGCTGGGATTCCGAGGCGCAGACGGTGGTGGTGGAGCTGCTGGCGGTCAGCGACGCCGAGTTCGACGCGTCGGTGGTGCTCGACGACACCGACGAGGGGCCGGACGCGGTGCGGGTATTCCTCACCCCGGAGTCCGCGCGCCAGTTCGCCACCCGCTCCAACCGGGTCATCTCGGCGGGCCGCCCGCCCTGTCCGCTGTGCGACGAGCCGCTGGACCCCGCCGGTCACATGTGCGTGCGCACCAACGGCTATCGGCGGGGCGCTTTCGGGCCCGACGACGAGCCCGATGACGCAGACATCTGACGACCGGGAGACGTTGCGCTCCGGGGAACTGGAGATCCTGGGCCGCATCCGTTCGGCGAGCAACGCCACCTTCCTGTGCCAGGCGATGCTGGGGGAGCACCGCGTCCACTGCGTGTACAAGCCGGTCGCCGGCGAACAGCCGCTCTGGGATTTCCCCGACGGCACCCTGGCCGGCCGCGAACTCGGCGCCCACCTGATCTCGGTTGAACTGGGCTGGAATCTGGTTCCGTACACCATCATTCGGGACGGCCCGGCGGGCCCGGGCATGGTGCAGCGGTGGGTGGATCAGCCCGAAGACGACGACGAAGACGACGTATCGTCGGTGCCCGGCCTGGTCGACGTGGTTCCGGGCGACCACGTTCCGGCGGGCTACCTACCGGTGTTGCAGGCCTATGGCCACGACGGCGGCCCGGTCACCCTGGTGCACGCCGACGACATTCGGTTGCGCCGTCTCGCCGTCTTCGACGTGGTGATCAACAACGCCGACCGCAAAGGCGGGCACATTCTGCACGGCACCGACGGCCGCGTCTACGGCGTCGACCACGGCGTGAGCCTGCACAGCCAAGACAAGTTGCGCACGGTGCTGTGGGGGTGGGCGGGCAAGTCGGTGGCCACGCTGGACGACCAGGCGCTGCCGGCCCTGGCGCGGCTGCTGGTGGCGCTGGAGGGTCCGCTGGCGGCGTGCCTGCAACCGCACCTGACCGCCGACGAGATCGCCGCCCTGCGCGGCCGCGTCGCCGACCTGCTGGATCACCCGGTGATGCCCGGCCCGAACCGTCATCGCCCGATCCCTTGGCCGGCGTTCTAGTCCACGTCGGGGATACTGCCAGACGTGACGCTGACCGACGCGGCGCTGGCCGCCGAACTGGCAGTCGAGGCCGGAAAGCTTTTGCTGGCGGTGCGTGACGAGGTGGGCTTCGCCCAGCCGTGGCACCTCGGCGACACCGGCGACGGTCGGGCCAACCAGCTGATCATCCGCCGGCTGCATGACGCGCGCCCCGGGGACGCGGTGCTCAGCGAGGAATCGCCGGACAACCTGATCCGGCTGCGGTCGGACCGGGTCTGGATCGTCGACCCCCTCGACGGCACCCGCGAATTCACCACGCCCGGACGCGACGACTGGGCGGTACACATCGCGCTGTGGCAGCGCGGCGGCGCCGACGGTTTTGGTGCGATCACCGACGCCGCGGTGTCGCTGCCGGCCTACGACAACAGAAGCAACGTCGTCTTCCGCACCGACACGGTCGCCCGGCCCGGCACCCCGACCGGGCCGCCGAACCCCATTCGGGTCGCGGTCAGCGCCTCCCGGATGCCCGCGGTGGTGCGACTCATCCGCGAGGTGCTGCCGGTGGAGCCGGTGCTGATGGGTTCGGCGGGTGCCAAGGCGATGGCCGTGGTGCGCGGCGACGTGGACGCCTACCTGCACGCCGGCGGCCAGTGGGAGTGGGATTCGGCCGCCCCGGCCGGTGTGGTGTTGGCGGCGGGGCTGCACGCGTCCCGGATCGACGGGACGCCGTTGCGCTACAACCGACCCGACCCCTACCTGCCCGACCTGCTGATGTGCCGGCCCGACGTGGCGCCCATCCTGCTGGACGCGATGCGGCGGACGGTGCTCTAAGCGGTGCCTATGCGGCGGTTCCAGCTTCGCCTCGCCTCCGGCGAGCCTCGCTAAACCGCCGGGCCTTACAGTCGTGGGCATGCAATCGTGGTCCGCGCCGGCCGTTCCGGTCCTGCCCGGGCGCGGCCCGGCGCTGCGCCTCTATGACACCGCCGACCGGCAGGTGCGTCCGGTGTCGCCGGGCCCGACGGCCACCATGTACGTCTGCGGCATCACGCCCTATGACGCCACGCATCTGGGCCACGCCGCCACCTATCTGGTGTTCGACCTGATTCACCGGCTCTGGCTCGACGCCGGCCATCGGGTGGACTACGTGCAGAACGTCACCGACGTCGACGACCCGCTGCTCGAGCGCGCCGAGCGCGACGGGGTGCCGTGGCAGGAGCTGGCGGCCAGTCAGGTCGAGTTGTTCGGCGCCGACATGACCGCGTTGCGGGTGCTGCCGCCCCGCGACTACGTGGCCGCCACCGAGGCCATCGACGAAGTGGTCGAGCTGGTCGAGAAGATGCTGGCCGCCGGATCGGCCTACACCGTCGACGGTGACGATCCCGACATCTACTTCCGCGCCGACGCCACCGAGCAGTTCGGCTACGAATCCGGCTTCGACCGCGCCACCATGCTGGAGCTGTTCGCCGAGCGCGGCGGTGATCCGGAGCGGGCCGGCAAGTCCGATCCGCTCGACGCCTTGCTGTGGCGCGCCGCCCGCCCGGGTGAGCCCAGTTGGCCCTCGCCGTTCGGGGCCGGCCGGCCGGGTTGGCATGTCGAGTGCGCCGCGATCGCGTTGAGCCGTCTCGGATCCGGGCTCGACATCCAGGGCGGCGGCTCCGATCTGGTCTTCCCGCACCACGAGTTCTCCGCCGCGCACGCCGAATCCCTCACGGGGGAGCGCCGTTTCGCCCGGCACTACGTGCACGCCGGGATGATCGGCTGGGACGGGCACAAGATGTCCAAGAGTCGCGGCAACCTGGTGCTGGTCTCCAGGCTGCGCGCCCAGGGGACCGAGCCGGCCGCGATCCGGCTGGGCCTGCTGGCCGGGCACTACCGCAGCGACCGGTTCTGGGACGACGCGACCCTCGCTGCGGCCGAGGCGAGGCTGGAGCGCTGGCGGGTCGCGACGACGCTTCCGGTGGGACCGGCTGCCGATGACGTCATCGCCCGGGTGCGTCGCTATCTGGCCGATGACCTGGACACCGTCAAGGCGCTGGCCGCGTTGGACGGCTGGACGACCGACGCATTGGAGTACGGAGGCCACGACGCCGACGCACCGCGGCTGGTGGCCACGGCGGCCGATGCGCTGCTGGGAGTGGCGCTGTAGGCCACCCACGGCGGGGGTAGGTTGAGCAGATGTCTTCGATTCACTCCCAAGTCATTTTCATCACCGGTGGCGCGCACGGTATCGGCGAGCAGCTGGCCCGCCGGCTGCACTCCCAGGGCGCCTCGGTGGTGGTGACGGACCTGGATGAGGCCGCCCTGAACAAGCTGGCCGATGATCTCGGTGACCGGGTGCTGACCGCCGTCGCCGACGTGCGGGATCTGGCCGAAATGCAGTCGGTTGCCGCGCAGGCCGTGCAGCGCTTCGGCGGCATCGACACCGTCGTCGCCAACGCCGGCATCGCGAGCTACGGCTCGGTGCTGAACGTGGATCCCGAGACGTTCAAGCGGGTCATCGACGTCGACGTGATCGGGGTGTTCAACACCGTGCGCGCCGCCCTGCCATCGGTCATCGAACGTCGCGGCTACGTGCTGGTGGTGTCCTCACTGGCGGCGTTCAGTCCGCTCGCGGGGATGGCGTCCTACGACGTGGCCAAGGCCGGGGTCGAGCACTTCGCCAGTGCGCTGCGCCAGGAGGTCGCCTACCAGGGCGTTGAGGTCGGTTCGGCGCACATGGCCTGGATCGACACCCCGTTGGTTCGCGACACCAAGGCCGATCTCGGGGCCTTCGGCGAAATGCTGGGCAAACTGCCGTGGCCGCTGAACAAGACCACCTCGGTCGACAAGTGTGTCGACGCCTTCGTCGCGGGCATCGAGGGCCGTCGGCGCCGCGTCTACTGCCCCGGCTGGGTGGGGGTGTTCCGCTGGCTCAAGCCGGTGCTGACATTGCGGCCGGTGGAAGGACCGTTCATCAAGGGCGCCGCCACCATCGTCCCGAAGATGGACGCCGAAGTCGCCGCGCTGGGCCGCTCGACCAGTGCGTACAACGAGGCCCGGGAAAAAGAAAAGTAGCCCGGCGGTTCAGCGAGGCTCGACGTAGGAGAGGCGAAGCTGGGACCGCCGCATGAGCCCGGCGGTCAGCGCCGCCGGCGCCGCAGGTAGCGCTCGAACTCGGCGGCCAGCGCATCGCCGTCGATCTTGTTCAGTGCCTCGGTCATGTCGACCTCGGCGTCGCCGCGTTCCTCCAAGGAGGCCACGTAGTCGGCGATCTCGTCGTCCTCGCTGGCCATCTCGCTGACCGCCAGCTCCCACTCCTCGGCTTGGGCCGGCAGGTCGCCCAGCGGAACCTCGATGTCCAGGGCGTCCTCGACGCGCCGCAGCAGGGCGACCGTGGCCTTGGGGTTGGGCGGCTGCGAAACGTAGTGCGGTACCGCCGCCCAGAAGGTGACCGCCGGAATCCCGGCCGCCACGCAGGCGTCCTGGAACACCCCGGTGATGCCGGTCGGGCCCTCGTAGCGGGTCTCGGTCAGCCCGAAGCGGGTGGCCGACTCCGCCGAGTACGCCGCCCCGGACACCGGCACGGGGCGGGTGTGGGGGGTGTCGGCCAGCAGCGCGCCCAGGATCACCACGGTGTCGACGTCGAGTTGTTCGATGACCGCCAGCAGCTCGGCGCAGAACGATCGCCAGCGCATGTTCGGCTCGACCCCGTGCATCAGCACGATGTCGCGATCGCTGCCTGGCGGCCGGCAGTGCGAAATGCGCATCGACGGCCAGACCAGCTCCCGGGTGACGCCGTCGAGCTGGCGGATCACCGGCCGATTCACCTGGTAGTCGTAGTAGGCCTCGTCGTCGATCTCGACGATCAGCCGGGCCTCCCAGATGTTGTTGAGGTGCTGCACCGCATCGCTGGCGGCGTCGCCGGCATCATTCCAACCCTCGAACGCAGCCACCACGATGGTGTCGTGCAGTTCGGGAAGCGCAGCGCCGTCATCTCCTCGCGTCACAAGGCCAGGGTAAGGCCTGCGCAATGTTCACGGGCCGCACCGGACCGGCTGAGTCGGCTTGTTCGTTGGGGTATTCGTCCCCATGCTGGGTGACCACGTAGACTTTTCACCGTCGAGAGGCGTTGCAACGGTTCGCCGGCCTGTTCCGGTAACCGCCACGCTCGGCAGAGTTAAGGACGCCTTCCGCCACGGAAGGAGCCCGCGTGACTGCCTTTGAGCCCAACATCCGGCCTGACTGCACCGACGAGCTGAAGGCCGCGCTGAGCCGGCGCATCATGGTGATCGACGGCGCGATGGGCACGGCGATTCAGCGGGACCGTCCGGACGAGGCCGGCTACCGCGGCGACCGATTCACCGAGTGGCCGACCGCGCTGCAGGGCAACAACGACCTGCTCACCCTGACGCAACCGCAGATCATCGAGGGAATCCACCGCGAGTACCTCGAGGCGGGCGCCGACATCCTGGAGACCAACACGTTCAACGCGAACGCGGTCTCGCTGGCCGACTACGACATGGCGGACTTCAGCTATGAGTTGAACTACGCGGGTGCCGCCCTGGCCCGCAAGGCGGCCGACGAGTTCAGCACCGGCGACAAGCCCCGCTACGTGGCCGGTACGCTCGGCCCGACGACGCGGACCGCGTCGATCTCGCCGGACGTCAACGATCCCGGCGCCCGCAACGTCTCCTACGACCAGCTGGTCGCCGCCTACCTCGAGGCCGCCAACGGCCTGGTCGACGGTGGCGCGGACATCCTCCTGATCGAGACCATTTTCGACTCGCTGAACTCCAAGGCGGCGGTGTTCGCCGTCGAGACGCTGTTCGAGGATCGCGGACGCCGCTGGCCGGTCATCATCTCCGGCACCATCACCGATGCCTCCGGGCGCACCTTGTCGGGTCAGGTCACCGAGGCGTTCTGGAACTCGATCCGGCACGCGAAGCCGGTCGCGGTGGGCCTCAACTGCGCTCTGGGTGCACCGGAGATGCGGCCCTACATCGCCGAGATGGCACGGATCGCGGACACCTATATCTCCTGCTACCCGAACGCGGGCCTGCCCAACGCCTTTGGCGAGTATGACGAATCGCCGGAGGCCCAGGCCTCCTACATCGCGGACTTCGCCGACGCGGGCCTGGTCAACATGGTCGGGGGTTGCTGTGGAACGGCGCCGGCGCACATCGCCGAGATCGCCAAGGTGGTCGAGGGCAAGCCGCCGCGCGAGCTGCCCACCATCGAGGTGGCCACCCGCCTGTCGGGCCTGGAACCGCTCAACATCACCGACGACTCCCTGTTCGTGAATATCGGTGAACGCACCAACATCACCGGCTCCGCCCGGTTCCGCAACCTGATCAAGGCCGAGGACTACGACACCGCGCTGTCGGTCGCGCTGCAGCAGGTCGAGGTCGGTGCGCAGGTCATCGACATCAACATGGACGAAGGCATGATCGACGGCGTCGCCGCGATGGACCGGTTCACCAAACTGATCGCGTCCGAGCCGGACATCAGCCGCGTGCCGGTGATGATCGACTCCTCCAAGTGGGAGGTCATCGAGGCGGGCCTGAAGAACGTGCAGGGCAAGCCGATCGTCAACTCGATCTCCATGAAAGAGGGCGAGGAGAAGTTCATCCGCGAGGCCCGGCTGTGCCGCAAGTACGGCGCCGCGGTGGTGGTGATGGCCTTCGACGAGCAGGGTCAGGCCGACAATCTGGAGCGCCGCAAGGAGATCTGCGGGCGCGCCTACCGGATCCTGACCGAGCAGGTCGGCTTCCCGGCCGAGGACATCATCTTCGACCCGAACTGCTTCGCGCTGGCGACCGGCATCGAGGAGCACGCCACCTACGGGATCGACTTCATCGAGGCCTGCGCCTGGATCAAGGAGAACCTACCCGGGGTGCACATCTCCGGCGGCATCTCGAACGTGTCGTTCTCGTTCCGGGGCAACAACCCGGTCCGCGAGGCGATCCACGCCGTGTTCCTGTTCCACGCCATCAAGGCCGGCCTGGACATGGGCATCGTCAACGCCGGTGCGCTGGTGCCCTACGACTCGATCGACCTCGAACTGCGGGACCGGATCGAGGACGTGGTGCTCAACCGTCGCCCCGATGCCGCCGAGCGGCTGCTGGAGATCGCCGAACGGTTCAACTCGGACGGCAAGGTCGGGGAAGACGGGGCTCCCGCGGCGGCCGAATGGAGATCCTTGCCGGTTCGTGAGCGGATCACGCACGCTCTGGTCAAGGGCATCGACGCCGACGTAGAGACGGACACCGAGGAGTTGCGGGCCGAGATCGCCGCCGCGGGCGGTCGCCCGATCGAGGTGATCGAGGGCCCGCTGATGGACGGCATGAACGTGGTCGGCGACCTCTTCGGCGCGGGCAAGATGTTCCTGCCCCAGGTGGTGAAGTCGGCCCGGGTGATGAAGAAGGCCGTGGCCTACCTGCTGCCGTATATCGAGGCGGAGAAGCAGCCCGGTGAAGCCGAGCACACCAACGGCACCATCGTGATGGCGACCGTGAAGGGCGACGTCCACGACATCGGCAAGAACATCGTCGGGGTCGTGCTGCAGTGCAACAACTACACCGTCGTCGACCTCGGGGTGATGGTGCCCGCCGAGAAGATCCTGGCTGCGGCCAAGGAATACAACGCCGACATCGTCGGCCTCTCCGGCCTGATCACCCCGTCGCTGGAGGAGATGGCCGGCTTCGCCGCCGAGATGGAGCGTGAAGGACTGGAGATCCCGCTGCTGATCGGCGGCGCGACC
The DNA here is from genome assembly GCF_046250075.1 of Mycobacterium sp. SMC-14. Lineage (NCBI taxonomy): Bacteria > Bacillati > Actinomycetota > Actinomycetes > Mycobacteriales > Mycobacteriaceae > Mycobacterium > Mycobacterium sp. SMC-14. The sequence goes on from NZ_CP176429.1 coordinate 2,015,904, forward strand.
ACTTCGCGCGCCCACACGGCCGTGAAGATCGCGCCGCGGCGCAGCGGTCCGGTGGTCTGGGTCAAGGATGCCTCGCGTTCCGTTCCCGTCGCGGCCGCGCTGCTCGACGACAAGCAGCGGCCGGCGCTGCTGGAATTGACCGCGAAGGATTACGCGTCCCTGCGGGAACGGCACGCCCAGAAGAACGAGCGGCCGATGGTGCCGTTGGAAAAGGCCCGGGCGAACCGGACGCCCATCGAGTGGGACGGCTACACGCCGCCGGTACCCGCCCAGGGCCTCGGCGTGCGGGAGTTTCTTGACTACGACCTCGCCGAGTTGCGCGAGTTCATCGACTGGCAGCCGTTTTTCAACGCCTGGGAGATGAAGGGGCGCTTCCCCGACATCCTCAACAACCCGGCTTCGGGCGAGGCCGCCCGCAAGCTGTACAACGACGCCCAGCAGATGCTCGACACCCTGATCGAGGAGAAGTGGCTGACGGCCAACGCCGTGATCGGCTTCTTCCCGGCGAACGCGGTCGGTGACGACGTCGAGGTCTACACCGACGAGACCCGTACCGAGGTGCTGACCATGTTTCACAACCTGCGCCAGCAGGGTGAGCACCGGGCCGGTATCCCGAACCGGTCGCTGGGCGACTACATCGCGCCCAAAGAGACGGGTCTGGCGGATTACATCGGCGCCTTCGCCGTCACCGCGGGGCTCGGCAGCGGCGAGAAGATCGCGGAGTTCAAGGCGGATCTCGACGACTACAGCGCGATCCTGCTGGAGTCGGTCGCCGACCGGCTGGCGGAGGCTTTCGCCGAGCGGATGCATCAGCGGGTTCGCAAGGAGTTCTGGGGATTCCAGCCGGATGAGCAGTTGGACAACGAGGCACTGATCGCCGAGAAGTACCAGGGAATCCGCCCTGCCCCGGGCTACCCGGCCTGCCCGGAGCACACCGAGAAGGCGACGATCTGGAAGTTGATGGATGTCCACGAGCGGACCCGCATCGAGCTGACCGAGTCGATGGCGATGTGGCCCGGTGCCGCCGTCAGCGGCTTGTACTTCTCGCACCCGCAGTCGCAGTACTTCGTGATCGGCCGGTTGGCCCAGGACCAGGTCGCCGACTACGCGAAGCGCAAGGGCTGGACCTTGGTAGAAGCCGAGCGCTGGCTCGCCTCCAACCTCGGCTACAACCCGGAGGACTGAGCCCTGGTACTGCGCGCGGTGCTGTGCGACATGGACGGCACCCTGGTCGATTCCGAGAAGCTGTGGGACGTCGCGATGGAGGCGCTCTATGACCGTCTCGGCGGGGTGCTGACACCGGAAGTCCGGGCGTCCACGGTCGGCGGGTGTGCCGAGGACACGATGCGGATCGTCTACGACGACCTGGGACTGCCGCTCGATCCGGCGGCCATGGCGGCCTCGGCGCGCTGGCTGCACGACTACACCGGTGAGCTGTTCGACGCGGGCCTGCCCTGGTGCGACGGCGCCCGGGAGTTGCTCGAGGAGCTGGCCGGTGCGGGGATGCCGACGGCCTTGGTGACCAACACTCCGCGGATGCTGGCCGAGCGGGCGCTGGGCAGTATCGGCCGGCACTATTTCGCGGCCGTGGTCTGCGGTGACGAGGTGCCCGCGGGCAAACCGGCGCCGGATCCCTACCTGCGTGCCGCGCAGCTGCTGGAGCTGGATCCGCGCCGGTGTCTGGCCGTGGAGGACTCGCCGACGGGTGCCGCCGCGGCCGAGGCGGCCGGGTGCGCGGTGCTGGTGGTGCCCAATGCGCTGCCGGTGCCGGCCGGTCCTCGGCGCCACCAGGTGGCCTCCCTGACCGGGCTCGGGCTGACCGACCTGCACGAAATCTGCGCCCAGCTGGCCCCGTTCTCCGGCGAGCGTGCGTGTTTGCACGCCGACACGCCGTAAAAGCTGTGCATCTGTGCACGCTCGCGCCAGTAGCCGAAGCCCCGCGGAGCGAAACTGCCGTGACCGCCACTGACCGGACATGAAACAATCCCTGCTCGTGAAGACCTTCGAGGAGCTGTTCGCCGAGCTCGGTGAGCGAGCCGCGACCCGGCCGGCCGGCAGCGGCACCGTGGCGGCGCTGGACGCCGGTGTACACACGATCGGCAAGAAGATCCTGGAGGAGGCCGGCGAGGTGTGGCTGGCCGCCGAACACCAGTCCGATGACGACCTGGCCGAGGAGATCAGCCAGCTGATGTATTGGACCCAGGTTCTGATGATCTCGCGCGGGCTGACGCTGTCCGACGTCTACGGGAAGCTGTGAGCATGTTGCGTGTTGCGGTCCCCAACAAGGGGGCGCTCAGTGAGGCTGCCGCGGCAATGCTGTCGGAAGCCGGCTACCGCAGCCGTACCGACGCCAAGGACCTGACTGTCATCGACCCGGCCAACAAGGTCGAGTTCTTCTTCCTGCGCCCCAAGGACATCGCCATCTACGTCGGGTCCGGTGAACTCGACTTCGGGATCACCGGGCGGGATCTGGCGGCCGAATCCGGGGCGCCGGTGGCCGAGCGGTTGGCGCTGGGTTTCGGCTCTTCGCGATTCCGCTACGCCGCTCCGGCCGGGCGGGACTGGGTCGCCGCGGACCTGGCCGGCAAGCGCATCGCCACCGCCTACCCGAACCTGGTCCGCAAGGATCTGGCCGGCAAGGGCATCGAGGCCACCGTCATCCGGCTCGACGGGGCGGTGGAGATCTCGATCCAGCTGGGCGTGGCCGACGCGATCGCCGACGTGGTGGGCTCCGGGCGCACCCTTCGCCAGCACGGTCTGGTGGCTTTCGGTGAGTCGCTGTGCGATTCCGAAGCGGTGTTGATCGAGGGCGCCGCATCCAATGGCCGCAGCGCCGAGACCGCTGCCGCCCGTGACCAACTGGCCGCCCGGGTGCAGGGCGTGGTGTTCGGCCAGCAGTACCTGATGCTCGACTACGACTGTCCGCGTGCGGTGCTCGAGCAGGCCGTCGCGATCACCCCAGGCCTGGAGTCGCCGACTATCGCTCCGCTGGCCGACCCGGATTGGGCGGCGGTGCGCGCGCTGGTGCCGCGACGCGAGGTCAACGCGATCATGGACCAGTTGGCCGCGATCGGAGCGAAGGCCATCCTGGCCTCGGACATCAGATTCTGCCGATTTTGATCAGTCCCGGTAGCTGAGGCTTCGCCGTGTTAGCGTCCGGTGGTCGGCTCGACTGGCCCGGGAGGTAGTGGTGACGCATTTCATCGTGCTGGTGCTCGCGCTGTTCATCGGTGCCGTTGGCGGGTTGCGCGCGTTTACCGCGCCGGCCGTGATGGCCTGGGCTGCGGTGCTGCAGTGGATCAACTTGAACGGGACGTGGGTCGAGTGGCTGAGCCATCCGGCGACCGTCGCCATCTTGACGCTGCTGGCGGTCGGTGAATTCGTCACCGACCAATTGCCCAGCACGCCGGCGCGTACCGTGCCCATGCAGTTCACCGCGCGAATCCTGCTGGGCGGGTTCGCCGGCGCGGTGCTCGGCACGGCCTGGAACTACCCCTGGACGGCACTCGGCGCGGGCATCATCGGTGCGGTGATCGGCACCCTGGTCGGTTTCCGGGTGCGGCAGCGCCTGGTCGCCGCCAACGGCGGGCACGACCTGCCGATCGCGTTGGTGGAGGACAGCATCGCGGTGCTGGGCGGTCTGGCGATCGCCGCGTTGACCGCGGTGGTCTGAACCTTCTCAGCGTCGCTGCACCAGCAGCGCCTGCGCCGACGTGCCGAAGAAGCCGTCCGAGTCGAACAGCTCCGCGGTGGTGACGCCCACCCCGTCCGGGCCGATGGAGGCGCGGGCTCGCAGCCCGAAATCCGCTCCGGTCGGCATCCGATGCAGGTGCACGACGGTGTCGGTGTTCATGAACATGTACTCGTCGACGTCCAGTGCGGCGCCGACGCCGTTCGCGGAGTCGACCACCATGGCCAGCCGCTGCAGGGCGGTGGTCGGCTCACTGTCCACCAGGTGCACCTGCGGACTCAGCCAGGCGACCGCCGTGCCGTCGGGCGCGTCCTGTTGGACCCGCCAACGCACCGAATGGGCGTAGCCGCTGGCCCGGGCGAACCACTCCGGCGGCGGTAACGACGGCCCGCTGATCAGTGGCGCGTGCCGGTCGGAGGACACCGCGGTGGTGTCGGAGGTGGCCAGCGCCCAGGCGCTCAGCCGTGCCACCGGCCGGTCGTCGTCGCAGGTGAACATCTCGGCTTCCAGCAGGGCGATCCGCCGCCCCGGCCGCTGGACCCGGGCCGCGACCCGCACCGGGGCCACCGGTATCGCCCCCAGGATGTCCAGGCTCAGGCGGGCGATTCGCTGGCCCGATCCGTCGACCAGCCGCTCGATCTCGCGGGTGAGCAGCGCCAGCGGAGGAGACCCGTGCTGTATCTGTCCCCAGTTGCTGCGGGTCAGGTCAGTGGATTCGTAGACGGCGCCGTCGGAACCATCCGCGCGCCGGTAATAGCTGCCGGTCATGCCGCACTGTCGGCCGGCCAGCCGGGGTAGGGCGGCGGGGTCCCCCCGAACGCCGGACACAGCGCACGGTGGGAGCACCAGTCACACAGGCGTGACGGCTGGGGGCGGAAATCACCTGTAGCGCCGGCGTTTTGGATGGCCTGCCAGATTGCGATCAGCGTCTTCTCGAAGCGCAGCAACTCGGCATGCTCGGGGGAGTAGTCCAGCAGCTGGCCGTCGGCCAGATAGATCAGCCGCAACCGTGCGGGCATCACGCCGCGCGACCGCAGCAGGGCCACCGCATAGAACTTCATCTGGAACAGGGCCTTCGACTCGGCGGCCTCGGACAGCCGCCCGGTGGCCGAGGGAGCCCGGCCGGTCTTGTAGTCGACCACCCGCAGCTCTCCGGTCGCGGCGACGTCGATGCGGTCGACGAAGCCGCGCAGCAGGGTGCCGTCGGCCAGCTCGACCTCGACCCGCTGTTCACAGCTCTGCGGGTCGAATCGGCGGGGATCCTCCAGTCGGTAATAACCGGCCAGCAGCTTGCGGGCCTCGGCCATGAGCCGCTCGGTGTCCAGCCCGGCGTCCAGGTCCGGGGCGGTGCTGATCAGGTGTTCCCACGCCGGGGCCACCAGGTCCCGGGCGGTCTCGGGATCACGCTGGGGTGCGGGCAGCGCGTAGAGCCGTTCCAGGGCGCCGTGGACCACCGAACCGCGCAGTTGCGCCATGGACGGTGGTTCCGGGAGCCGGTCAATGGCCCGGAAGCGATACAGCAGCGGGCACTGTTTGAAGTCGGCCGCCCGCGACGGGGATAACGCAGGCTTGCTCATAGTCCCGAACCCTACGGGTATGCGCCGACAACCCCGCTCGAACACGCTGCGTAGGGTGGACGGCTGTGTCCGAATCCGGGATCTTTCAGGCGGGCGATCGGGCCCAGTTCACCGACGCCAAGGGGCGCCGCTACACCACGGTGCTGGTCCCCGGCGGTGACTTCCACACCCATCGCGGGGCCATTCCGCACGACGCGGTGATCGGGCTGCCGGACGGCAGCGTGGTCAAGTCCGCCAACGGTGACCCGTTCCTGGTGCTGCGGCCGCTGCTGGTCGACTACGTGATGTCGATGCCGCGCGGTGCGCAGGTGATCTATCCCAAGGACTCCGCGCAGATCATCCACGAGGGCGACATCTTCCCCGGGGCGCGGGTGCTCGAGGCCGGCGCCGGCTCGGGGGCCCTGACGCTGTCGCTGCTGCGGGCGGTCGGTCCGGAGGGCAAGGTGATCTCCTACGAGCTGCGTGACGACCATGCGGTGCACGCCCGCGCCAACGTCGAGACCTTCCTCGGGCACCAGCCGGACAACTGGCAGCTGGTGATGGGCGATGTGGCCGACTGCGACTTGCCGGACGGGTCGATCGATCGGGTGGTGCTGGACATGCTGGCGCCCTGGGACGTGCTGGGCACCGTGTCGCGAGTCCTGGTCCCCGGCGGGGTGCTGGTGATCTACGTCGCCACCGTCACCCAGCTGTCCCAGGTGAACGAGGCGCTGCGCGAGCAGCAGTGCTGGACCGAGCCGCGGTCCTGGGAGACCATGCAGCGCGGCTGGAACGTCGTCGGGCTGGCGGTGCGCCCCCAGCACGCGATGCGCGGCCACACCGCATTCCTGGTCTGCGCTCGCCGGTTGGCGCCGGACACTGTCACCCCGACTCGGTTGGGGCGCAAACGGGGACGGCCGTAGCCGGTTAGGACGTCGTCGTCAGCAGCGTGGCCACCACGTCGGTCTCGGTGCGCGTTTGCAGTGCGCGCACCAGCGCCGGCTGCGAGCGGACCAGATGTCCGACAAAGGCGTAGGCGTCGTCGGTGTCGAGCAGGTAGGCCGCGGCACGGATCAGCTTGCCGGTTTCCTGAAGCTGTTGGTGTCCGGTCAGTCCGGCATAGGCCGGTAGCCCGAGGTTGAGCACGGTCGGGTCGTACTTGATCGGGTCGCCCGGACCCGGCCGTCCCATCGGCTCGTATTGGACCTTGTACTTGTCCAGCATCGCCTTGTAGCACCGGCTCAGCGCGGCCAGGTAATTGGCGTCGGCCACCAGGTCGGCCCCGACGAAGCCGACGACGATGCTGGGCGTCGCGATCACGTTCGTCGCCACGTTCCCCACGATCGACGCGTCGGTCACGCTGCAGCTCACCGGCAGATCGAAGTTGCCGCCGGGATCGGTCACCGTCAGATCCAGCACGGTGTCCGTCGCGGTGTAGGCCACGGCCACCCGCCGCACCGACGTCACCGGATTCTCGCCGTTGTAGCCGTCCACGGGAAGCGTCACTTGCACAGTGCCCGAACCGGATACGGCGATTCCCCGGATGCTCCAGCTGGCGCGCGGTGTGCGGTATCGCGTCCAGATCAACCGGATCCGAGCGGTCTCGGACACCGAGTACAACACGTACTCGTAGTGGTTGTCAGCGATGCAGCACGCTGGGATGGTCGCGCAGGCACGGCGCACGGCTGGGTCGGTGGTCAGGGTTCCCCGCGACACCTCACGCCGGCTGGTCTCGGACACCTTCGCCTCGAGTTGCGCGCCGTAGTCGTCGTCGATCGGGATGATGGTGGCGCCGTGGCGGACCGACCAGTAGGACTGCACCCGGACGTCGTTGACCCAGGCGCGTTGCCGCACCTGGCCGCCGCCGACCGTCGAATTGCTCCAGTCGCAGATCTCGCAGTTGCCGTCCAGCGGTTCCCGCCGCCAGCCGTCCGCCTCGGGATCGGTCAGTATTTCCACCAGCTCGTGGCCCAACGTCGACATCGTCAGCTCGATGTCCTCGGTCGCCGGGTCGAAATAGCGCACCCAGCCCGCCCAGTAGCGATCGGTGTCGAACGGGAAATCGAACGTGTAGTCCGTCGAGTGCGCGCCCGCGACGGTGCCGCCGGCCACCGTAAAGCCTTGCGGCATCAAGACGATGAAGGCGATTCGCGGGCCGTCGTCGGGATCGGGGAACACACCGTCGTCGATGGAGTCTTCGATCAACCCCAGTACCTTGCGCATCGCCACGGTGGAATCCACCGCACCGAGTGGGGGCCCGGGGGAGATCACGGTGAGCGAACCGCGCCAGGTCGGGGCGCCGGCGATGTAATACTGCGCCAGCTCGCTGAAATATCGGCTCGTCAACATCGACTGGGTGCGCGACTCGATCAGACCGCGCTGAGCCGAACCCGCGCCGTTCCACCAGCTTCCCCAGAACACCAGCTGCACGGGCGTGTGGGCGCCGCCGAGTACGCCGTGGTGATAGGCCACCGCCGACCCGTCGTGGGAGTTGTCGGCGAAGACCAGCGCTGGAACTTTCGGGCGTGACCACGCCCCGCTACACGAGTGATCGTCACGCTGATAGGTGATGATCGGTATGGAATCCGGTATCTCGTCAACGACGCTGACGATCAGCCGTTGCTCGATGGGCATTCTCGGAGTATGCGCCGGTCGCGAGCGGTTTACCGCGGGTTCGCTGTGCCAGTTTCGACCAGTTTTGGCGCTAGTCGTCGCTGCGGTTCAGTCCCCGCCGCACCGACAGCAATTCCACCTCCGGCCGGGCGGCCACCAACCGCTCCGCCGCGTCGAGGAGCTGCACCAGATGTCCACGGTCGCTGGACACTGCCGACACTCCGATTCCGCTGCGCCGGTGCAGATCCGGTGAACCCGTCTCGGCGGCGGACACCTCGAATTTGCGCCGCAACTCGGCGACGATCGGGCGCACCACCGAGCGCTTTTGCTTGAGCGAGTGCACGTCACCGAGCAGCAGGTCGAATTCGAGCCAGCCGATCCACATGGTCAGGGCGTCGGTGGTGCCGGCTCTGTGCTGCCGGTCCTCGCGTTGCCGAATGCCAACAGGGTCTTTGCAGTGGCCTGCGACAGCTGCCAGTCGCCGTGATTGGGCGTGAACTCCATCGGGAAGAAGAACGTGCCGGTGGCGGGATTGGCCGTGTTGACGGTGACATCGGCGGTCACGTTGCCCGGGTTGCGGTCCGACCAGCCGAGACCGGCGGCCTCCAGACTCAGCGGCAGGTAGTCGCCGTCTTTGAGTGCGGTGGCGAATTTGTCGATGGTTGCGGCGTCGGCGGGCTTGGCGCCCTCGATGAGCGACAGCTTGTCTGCGCCGGGAACCTCGGGGTCAGACAATCGGTACAGCACGTCGGTCAACGCCTCGGGCGCCGGCAAGGCCGACGACGGCGCCTGGGCAGGCACCGTCGTCGACGTCACCGGAACCTCGGCCACCGGCTCCGCCGGCTGGTGGCCCGCGCAGCCCGACATCGCCAGGACGGCCGCCGCGAGGGCGGCGGGCCAGGCGATGCGGTGACTACACACGGGGTCTGCGATCAGTTCGACGTCAGCTGCGAGAGGGACAACAGCGAGGACCGGGAGAGCTTCCAGCCACCCTGGTCGACGAATGTGAGGTTCACCGAGTGCGGCTCCAGCTTCGGTCCCGACGCGGTGACGTCGGCGCTCGCCGCTCCGGGACCGGCCGGCGCGACGTTGGCCACGCTGATCGAGAGTGGCAGGGCGCCCTTCTTGAGGGCCTTCTGCAGCCGGTGGTCGATGGCACCGCTCTCGACGGGGCCCAGGCCGCCCTCGACGAGGTTGGACTTTCCGGCGGCGGGGACACCGGGGTCGGCCAGCGTGTTGAGCACGTCGGCCAACTGCTCCGGGGCCGGTACAGCGGCGGCCGGGTCCAAGGGCAGCGGGGCGAAGAACACCGTCGTCGGCGCCTCGGCGGCGGCGGGTGCCGGCGTTGCCAGGTAGCTCACAGCTGAGGCTGCCGCACCGATGGCCGCAATCGCCGCCGCACGCGCGGCGAGGGATTTCATGTTCATTCGGATCCTTTCTAGGCCCTTTTGATCACCCGATTTGAGAGCGAGGCTAGCAGCGGAGCCGGTGTGTCGGATTGCCACAGAGCACGCGAATGCACAATGGCCGGTAGCGTTGGGGTATCCGTCGCTTCAACTTCCAGTTCGGGAAAGGAGCGCACCATGAGCAACATGGAAGATTCGCCGCGTCCTGAGACATTCGACGCGTCCGGGGGGCCGGGCACGCCCGGTGATGACTTCGCCGAGTTGGAAGAACTGCGCCGCGAAGCCGCGGTGCTTCGCGCACAGCTCGAGAACACCCCGCAGGACACCGCCCGGGTGGGCCGCGACGTGCGTCAGCTCGAAGCCCACATTGACTCGCTGACCGCGCGAAACTCCAAGTTGATGGACACCCTCAAAGAGGCGCGTCAGCAGTTGCTGGCGCTGCGTGAGGAAGTCGATCGCCTCGGTCAGCCGCCGAGTGGCTACGGGGTGCTGCTGGGCAGTCACGAAGACGACACCGTCGACGTGTTCACGTCCGGCCGCCGGATGCGGCTGAACATCTCGCCCAACATCGACGTAGCTACCCTCAAGAAGGGCCAGACGGTCCGGCTCAACGAGGCGCTGACGGTGGTCGAGGCGGGCACTTTCGAGTCGGTCGGCGAAATATCCACGTTGCGCGAAATTCTGTCCGACGGGCACCGCGCGCTGGTTGTGGGCCACGCCGATGAGGAGCGCATCGTCTGGCTGGCCGAGCCGCTGGTCGCCCCCGACCTTCCCGACAGCAACCCGGACGCGCTGTCGGATGACTGGCGTCCCCGCAAGCTGCGCCCCGGCGACTCGCTGCTGGTCGACACCAAGGCCGGCTACGCCTTCGAGCGCATTCCCAAGGCAGAGGTCGAGGACCTGGTGCTCGAGGAGGTGCCCGACGTCAGCTACGGCGACATCGGCGGCCTGACTCGCCAGATCGAGCAGATCCGCGACGCCGTGGAACTGCCGTTCCTGCACAAGGATCTCTACCGCGAATACGCGCTGCGTCCGCCCAAAGGGGTGCTGCTCTACGGCCCGCCGGGCTGCGGCAAGACGCTGATCGCCAAGGCGGTGGCCAACTCGCTGGCCAAGAAGATGGCCGAGGTGCGCGGTGATGACGCCCACGAGGCCAAGTCGTACTTCCTCAACATCAAGGGCCCCGAGCTGCTGAACAAGTTCGTCGGCGAGACCGAACGTCACATCCGGCTGATCTTCCAGCGTGCGCGCGAGAAGGCATCCGAGGGCACCCCGGTCATCGTGTTCTTCGACGAGATGGACTCGATCTTCCGCACTCGTGGCACCGGTGTCTCCTCGGACGTCGAGACGACGGTGGTGCCCCAGCTGCTCAGTGAGATCGACGGTGTGGAGGGGCTGGAGAACGTCATCGTGATCGGCGCCTCCAACCGCGAGGACATGATCGATCCGGCGATCCTGCGGCCCGGCCGCCTCGACGTCAAGATCAAGATCGAGCGTCCGGATGCCGAAGCCGCGCAAGACATCTTCTCCAAGTATTTGGTCGAGACCCTGCCGGTGCACGCCGACGACCTCGCCGAGTTCGGCGGGGACCGCGCGGCCTGCATCAAGGCGATGATCGAGAAGGTCGTCGACCGGATGTACGCCGAGATCGACGACAACCGGTTCCTGGAGGTCACCTACGCCAACGGTGACAAAGAGGTCATGTACTTCAAGGACTTCAACTCTGGGGCGATGATCCAGAACGTGGTCGACCGGGCGAAGAAGAACGCCATCAAGTCGGTTCTGGAGACCGGCCAGCCGGGTCTGCGCATCCAGCACCTGTTGGACTCGATCGTCGATGAGTTCGCCGAAAATGAGGACCTGCCCAACACCACCAACCCCGATGACTGGGCACGGATCTCGGGCAAGAAGGGCGAGCGGATCGTCTACATCCGCACCCTGGTCACCGGCAAGAGCTCCAGCGCCAGCCGCGCCATCGACACCGAATCGAACCTGGGCCAGTACCTGTAGTAGCGCACCGGGGCGCGAGCGTGCGTGTTTGCACACCGACACGCCGTGAAACTCGTACAACTGCGCACGTTCGCACCACCCGCGCGGCACGCCGGTGCCTTGGCTACCTCGACCGGCCGAACTGTTCGGTGGCGACCCTGGTCGCGCCGATGGCCGCATACGAGCCGGTGAGTCCGACCATGCTCGCGGCCGCGCGCAGCGGCAGGTCACGGCGGACGAGATGGCTGATGCCGTTGAGGGTGTCCAGGGAATCCACCATCAGGGAGAGCCGCTTCCAGCGGTAACGCTCCCGGGCGCCGCTGGTCAGATATCCCAGGCCCATCGCGAATGCCCGCGCTCCATAGATCCTGGTCATGTAGGTGAGTTCGGCCGACGGCGTGACCCCGACGAGCCTGGCGAACTGCCGCGGTGCGGCCAATGAGACCACGGCAAGGATCATCCGGCCGACTGCCATCACGCTCAATGCGCTGTTCAGATTCTCGGTCACCAGCAGGTCCGTACCGGTAGCGGTGTCAGTTGTTGCCATACGAACCTCGCCTTGCTGTCCGAATCGAACTGACTGACCGTCAGTCATGTTACCGTAATGGTGGTTCTCCGCGGCTGTCAATCGTGTCCGGCACGGTCCAGCGCGGTACCGACTCGGGAAAGGACGACGCAGTGGCGCAGCAAGGGTCCGGGCGCCGGCGCACGACGCTGCCGGCCGCGGAACGTGAAAGCCAGTTGCTCGAGGTGGCTCGCGGTCTGCTGTTGGCCGACGGACCTACCGAGCTGACGGTGGACAAGGTCACCGCCGCAGCCCAGGTCGCCAAGGGCACGTTCTACCTGTACTTCGCTTCCAAAGATCACCTGCTGGCCCGGTTGTGGGCCGACTACCTCGATGCCTTCCTGGCCACCGCGCAGGAGCAGCTCGCCGCCGCGCCGCCCTCGGCGCCGGGTTGGCCGGCAGCTCTCGATGCGCTGATCGAGCAGATGATCCACTACGACATGTCCAACGCCGCGCTGCACCGAGCGGTGTTCTCCCAAACTTCCGGCGACGGGCTGCGCCAACTGCGCGAAGCCGACGCCAAAGTCGTCGCGCTGCTCGCCGACGTCATTGCTGTGGCGGCGGACGTCGGAGCGGCCACAGTGACCGATCCGCCCACCACTGCCGCGCTGTTGTACTACGCCGTCGACGGCCTGTTGAACGCCGCCTACCTAGCGGACTCCGAGCCCGACGAGGCCGCCGTCATCGCCGCGGCCAAGGAGATGGTCCACCGCACCCTGCGTACTGCCCAAGGCACGGGTCAATAGCCGCTCTGCAGCGAATAGCTGTTGGTCAGGTCGTCCTGCAACACGCGGGCCACCTCGGTGGTCGTGTCCACCCGCAACGCGATGTCCAGCACGCGCGCCTGATAGGTCCACCCGGGCGGCAGCCTGAGCCGGTCGGCGAGTCCGGCGAGGTCGGCTCGGGACAGGTTCGCATCGACGACCTGACTCCAGGTCTGCATAACCCACCGCCGGCCGCCGGGGTCGATCAGCTCGTAGACCTGCTCGCCGGCATCGAAGACGAAGACCGCCCGGCGGTCCACCTCGTTGACGGTGTAGGGCCCGGGGTTCATCGACGACAGCGCGACTTGCGCCTGTTTGATCATCTCGATGCCGCCGAAGGTCTTGGTCTCCCGCGGGCCCTGCGGCGCCTTTTCGATGGTGTTCATCAGCCAGTAGCGCGGCCCGTTGAGCAGAGCCGCGGCCGCGCCGTTCTCGGTCGCGATGGCTTGGGGGTCGAGTGCCGACCACAGCTGTTCGGGGCAGTCGTTGAGCGGAAAGGTGTTGTAGACGCTGGCCCGCGGACCCGATTCGCCGATCTCGACCAGCAGCACTTCGCCGTAGCGCTTCCCGGATACGTCGGTTGTGCGCTGACGGGCTTGCTCGGTGGACATTTCGGTGAAATTAGCCACTGACCTCGATGAGGTCAACACCTCTGACGGTGTGGTTCCTTGCCCCCTCTAGTCTTTAGCCATGCAACGGATCATCGGGACCGAAGTCGAATACGGCATCGCTTCGCCGTCAGATCCCACCGCGAACCCGATCCTCACCTCCACCCAGGCGGTGCTGGCCTACGCCGCCGCCGCGGGCATCCCGCGTGCCAAACGCACCCGTTGGGACTACGAGGTGGAATCACCGCTGCGCGACGCCCGCGGCTTCGACCTGAGCCGCTCGTCCGGCCCGCCGCCGATCATCGATGCCGACGAGGTGGGCGCGGCGAACATGATCCTCACCAACGGGGCCCGGCTCTACGTCGATCACGCCCACCCCGAATACTCCGCTCCCGAGGTCACCGACCCGCTGGACGCGGTCATCTGGGACAAGGCCGGCGAGCGGGTGATGGAGGCGGCCGCGCGCTATGTGGCCAGCGTCCCCGGTGCCGCCAAGCTGCAGCTGTACAAGAACAACATCGACAACAAGGGCGCCTCCTACGGCACCCACGAGAACTACCTGATGAGCCGGCAGACGCCGTTCTCGGCGATCATCGCCGGTCTGACCCCGTTTCTGGTGTCTCGGCAGGTGGTCACCGGCTCCGGGCGCGTCGGGTTGGGCGCCGCGGGCGATGAACCGGGCTTCCAGCTCTCGCAGCGCGCCGACTACATCGAGGTCGAAGTCGGCCTGGAAACCACGCTCAAGCGCGGCATCATCAACACCCGCGACGAACCGCACGCCGACGCCGACAAGTACCGCCGGCTGCACGTCATCATCGGTGACGCCAACCTCGCCGAGACGTCGACGTATCTGAAGGTGGGCACCACCGCGCTGGTCCTCGACCTGATCGAGGAGGGCCACGAGCACGGGATCGACCTGAGTGACCTGGTGTTGGCCCGGCCGGTGCGTGCGGTGCACGTCATCAGCCGGGACCCGACCCTGCGGGCCACCGTCGCCCTGGCCGACGGTCGTGAGATGACCGGTCTTGCGCTGCAACGGATCTACCTCGAGCGAGTGGCCAAGCTGGTCGAGGCCCGTGATCCCGATCCCCGTGCCACCGACATCATCGAGACCTGGGCCAGGGTGCTCGACCAGCTCGAGCGTGACCCGATGGAGTGCGCCGACCTGCTGGACTGGCCGGCCAAGCTGCGTCTGCTGGAGGGCTTCCGGCAGCGGGAGAACCTGAGCTGGTCGGCGCCCCGGCTGCACCTGATCGACCTGCAGTACTCCGACGTGCGGCTGGACAAGGGCCTGTACAACCGGCTGGTCGCCCGTGGCTCGATGCGCCGCCTGATCACCGAACAGCAGGTGCTGGCCGCGGTCCACAACCCGCCGACCGACACCCGGGCCTACTTCCGCGGCGAGTGCCTGCGCCGGTTCGGGGCCGACATCGCCGCCGCGAGCTGGGACTCGGTCATCTTCGACCTGGGCGGGGACTCGCTGGTGCGGATCCCCACGCTGGAGCCGCTGCGCGGCAGTAAGGCGCACGTCGGAGCTTTGCTGGACTCGGTGGACAGCGCCGCCGAACTGGTGCAACAACTCACCACCTAGACCCCGAGCAACATCGGCGCCGACCGGTAGGGTGGAGAAACCGGCCGCGGTCATGCGCGGCCGATGAGATTCAGGAGGCAGCAATGGCTCAGGAGCAGACCAAGCGCGGCGGGGGCGGCGGAGACGACGACGATCTCACCGGCAGCACTGCGGCGGGCCAGGAACGCCGAGAGAAGCTCACCGAGGACACCGATGATCTGCTCGACGAGATCGACGACGTGCTGGAGGAGAACGCCGAGGACTTCGTGCGCGCGTACGTCCAAAAGGGCGGCCAGTGACCTGGTTGTCGCGTGATCGTCTGCCCCTCAACTCAGCAATCCCAGGAATCGTCCTCACCGGCGTAGGTCTGTCGTCGTTTTCGGAGTTCCTGCGGTTGCAGGCACCGGAACTGTTGCCGGCGGGCGGGGGAGCCGCGTACACCGGTGGGGTGGGCGAGCAACTGCCGCACGGCACCACCATCGTCGCGTTGAAGTACCCGGGCGGGGTCCTCATCGCCGGTGACCGCCGTTCGACGCAGGGCAACATGATCGCCGGCCGTGACGTGCAGAAGGTGTACGTCACCGACGAGTACACCGCGACGGGCATCGCCGGCACCGCGGCGATCGCCGTCGAGTTCGCTCGGCTCTACGCGGTGGAACTGGAGCACTACGAGAAGCTCGAAGGCGTCCCGCTGACGTTCGCCGGCAAGGTCAACCGGTTGTCGACCATGGTGCGCGGCAATTTGGGTGCCGCGATGCAGGGTCTGGTGGCGTTGCCGCTGTTGGCCGGTTACGACATCGACGCCGACGATCCGCAGACCGCCGGGCGCATCGTGTCGTTCGACGCCGCCGGCGGATGGAACGTCGAGAGCGAGGGCTATCAGGCGGTGGGCTCGGGCTCGCTGTTCGCCAAATCGTCGATCAAGAAGCTCTACAGCCAGATCAGCGACGCCGATACCGCGTTGCGGGTGGCCATCGAGGCGCTCTACGACGCCGCCGATGACGACTCCGCCACCGGCGGTCCGGATCTGGTGCGCGGCATCTACCCGACCGCGGTCACCATCGATGCCGACGGCGCCGTCGACATCGCCGAGGAGCGGATCGCCGAACTGGCCCGTCTGGTGGTCGAGGGTCGTACTCGCGGGGGTGACAAATGAGCTTCCCGTACTTCATCTCGCCCGAGCAGGCGATGCGCGAGCGCAGCGAGCTCGCCCGTAAAGGCATCGCCCGCGGTCGCAGCGTAGTTGCCCTGGCCTATGCCGACGGCGTGTTGTTCGTCGCCGAAAACCCTTCGCGCTCATTGCAGAAGATCAGCGAACTCTACGACCGGGTTGGCTTCGCGGCCGCGGGCCGGATCAACGAGTTCGAGAACCTGCGCCGCGGCGGCATTCAGTTCGCCGACACCCGCGGCTACGCCTATGACCGGCGTGACGTCACGGCGCGACAGCTGGCCAACGTCTACGCCCAGACGCTGGGCACCATCTTCACTGAGCAGGCCAAGCCCTACGAGGTGGAGTTGTGTGTTGCCGGCGTCGCCTACCAGGGTCAG
The DNA here is from genome assembly GCF_046250075.1 of Mycobacterium sp. SMC-14. Taxonomy (NCBI): domain Bacteria; kingdom Bacillati; phylum Actinomycetota; class Actinomycetes; order Mycobacteriales; family Mycobacteriaceae; genus Mycobacterium; species Mycobacterium sp. SMC-14. The sequence goes on from NZ_CP176429.1 coordinate 2,032,214, forward strand.
ACGAAAGCGCCTGAGCTGTATCGGGTCACCTATGACGGGTCGATCACCGATGAGCCGCACTTCGTGGTGATGGGCGGCACCACCGAGCCGGTCACCAATGCGCTCAAGGAGTCGTACGCCGAGAACGCTGAGCTGGCGGACGCGCTGCACATCGCGGTCAACGCGCTCAAACAGACTGACACCGGCAACGGTGCCGAACCGCGCGAGCTGGGCCCGGGCACCTTGGAGGTGGCCATTCTGGATGCCAACCGGCCCAAGCGTGCGTTTCGGCGGATTGCTCGGTCGACGCTGGAAGATCTGCTGCCGCAAGAGGGTTCGCCGGGGGAGACGTCAGACAACTCTCCGGGCTAGGTGGTGCGGTGGCCAAGGAATACGGGGTCAAAGAGAAAGACCTGGTAGTCGCTCACATCATCGACCTGGTGCTGACCGGGAAGCTGCGCGGCGGTGACCGGATCGATCGCGACGCGATTGCCGCCGAGTTGGGGGTCAGCCGACTTCCGGTGCATGAGGCGGTGGCCCAGCTCGAGCACGACGGTTTTGTTGTCACCCGCTATCGCCGCGGCGCATTCATCGAGCGCTTCGATGAAGCCGTGGTGCACGAACATCATGAGTTGTACGGGATGTTGGTCGGCATGGTGTCGGCCCGGGCAGCCGCCAATCCCACGCCCCGGGTCCTTGCCGATCTCGCCTCAGGGATTCAGACCATGAGGGCCGCCCAGGGCGCGGCGTTCGGGGAGGCGGCGGCGGCGTACCGCAAGATCATTGTCGACGAGTACGCCGGTCCTCGGCTTCGAGCGGAAATCAGTGCAGCGCAAATACTTTTGCCGATCCGATTCTGGACCGACTACCACAACTACACGGCTGAGATCCTGGTCAGCTACGAGGCCGAGAATACGGCGATCCGCAACCGCGACCCCGAAGCGGCCCGGGCCGCCTGCGTGGACCGGTCGGCGTGGCATGTCAATGTGGTGCTCGCCGAGCTGGCGAGCCGTGGCGTATTGAACGACGGACCCACCGGCGGAAGCTGAAGACGCCACGGTCGCCGGGCCCCTGGTTGAACCCGACGACCGTGGTGTCTGGGGCGTAGGGCTACCCCGCGGGCGCCCAATGGGCGCCGGTGCCGCCCGTTCCGCCGGCGCCGCCGACGGTCCCGGCGGGCGCAGTGCCGGGCTGGCCGGGGCCGCCGTCGGTCTCGCCGGCCGCGCCGCCATCGCCGCCGTGGCCTCCGGTACCGCCGTTGACGGTTCCCGCGCCGTTGCCTCCGGCGCCGCCATTGCCGCCGGCGCCGCCGTCACCACTGGTGGCGGGTTGGCCGCCGGCGAGATAGCCGGTCCCGCCGGCCCCGCCGTTGCCGGCGTTGCCGCCGTTGCCGGCGTGGCTGGGCCCGAGGCCGAGATCGTTGGCCGGGGTCTCGACGCCGCCACTGGCACCGCCGGCCCCTCCGTTGCCGCCGTTTCCGCCCGTGGTCGCGCCGGCACCGGCGCTACCGCCGGCTCCGCCGTTTCCGCCTGAGGCCGTACCTGACCCGCCGGCGCCACCCGCACCGCCGTCACCGCCCACACCTCCGGGACCGAGCACGCTGCCGGTGTTGGAACTGCCGCCTCCGCCGGTGCCGCCGTTGCCGCCCACACTGACCACACCGGCACCGGTGGCGCCATTGCCACCGGCACCCCCGTCGCCGCCGGGTGCTCCGCCCGCAATAGCAAGTCCCCCATCGCCGCCGTTGCCGCCGACGCTGTAAGTGCTGCCGTCGTGTTGCCAGCCGGTGCTGCTGCCGCCGTCCCCGCCGTTGCCGCCGCCCCAACCGCCGGCGCCGCCGTTACCGCCGGTGTAGCTACCGGTTCCGCCGTTACCACCGTTTCCACCGGATCCGGGGGCGGTGGAGTAGCTGTCGCCGCCGAGGCCGCCGTCACCGCCGGTGGTCTTGACGCTTGCGTCCGTGGCGATTCCGTTGCCGCCGTTTCCACCGCTGCCGCCCGCGCCGTAGGCGTTGAAGCCGCCGCCGCCGCCGTCGCCCGCCCGTCCGGCCGTGGCGTCGCCGCCGTCGCCGCCGTTGCCGCCGTGACTTGCCATGGCGTTGTTCTCTGAGGCGCCGCCGGACCCGCCGTACCCACCGGTTCCACCGTTGAGGCCGGTGCCGCCGTGCCCGCCGCTGCCGCCGTCACCGCCGATGTGGCCCGAACCGGCGTCCCCGCCGTAGCCGGCACTGCCGCCGTTGCCGAGGTAGGAGCCGTCGGTGTCCCGGTAGGCGTTGCCGCCGTCACCACTGTTGCCGCCGTTGCCGCCGTTGCCGCCGCTTCCGGCCTGCCCGTACATCGGGCTGGTGTAGATGCTGGACCCACGGCCACCGGCAGCTCCGCCGTTGCCGCCTTGGCTACCCCAGCTGCCGTTGCCCCCGTTGACGTGGTCGGCCGTACCGGTGGCGCCGGCGCCCCCCGCCCCGGCGTGGCCGCCGGTTCCGCCGTTGCCGCCGTTGCCGAACATGAAGCTGCTGCGCCCACCGGCCCCGCCGTTGCCGCCGGCGCCGCCGCCGGTGCCGTTCCCGTCGCCGCCGCCCGCGAAGGTGCCTGCTGAGCCCGTTGCGCCGGCAGCGCCGATTCCGCCGTCGCCGCCGTTACCGAAGAACCAGCCCGAAGCGTTGCCGCCGTTACCGGCGTTGCCACCTGAACCGCCGGCGTCGATCGCGACACCGCCGTTTCCGCCGTTTCCGCCGTTTCCGCCGTTGCCCATCCAGAGCCCGCCGGCCCCGCCGTCGCCGCCGTCGGCACCCGCGCCGCCGTTGCCGCCGGTTCCGCCGTCGCCGATCCAGCCGGCGGCGTTGCCGCCGTTACCACCGGCGACGCCGGCTTCGACGCTGTTCCAGCCGTCGCCGCCGTCGCCGAGCCACAGGCCTCCGTTGCCGCCGTCGGGGTTCTCGGCGGTGCCGTCGATGCCGTTGCCGATCAGGTATTGGCCGGCCATGGTGTTGATGGCGCCGTTGACCATTTCACCGAAGTCACTGGTGATCCAGGCCTGCAGGCCGTCGTGGATCGGGTCGTAGAACCACTGGTCGATCATGGTGGTCCAATCGATGGCGCCCACCTCGGCCGGCTCCGGGGTCAGCCATGCCGAGGTGTCGAAAAGATCAGCGATCCAATCGAACTCATCAGCTTGGGCTGCCGGTGCGGTCGCCAGGGGGGCCATCCCGAAGGCCAGGAAAGCACCCACGGCACTGGCGGCGCCGACGGCCCGGGAGGCGCGGCGCGTATTGGTGTGGTGACTCATGTGCAGCGAGACCTCTCTTGAGAAGTTAGGGGACAAAGGATTTAGGGGAATCAGAATCCGAGCAGATCGCCCAGCCAGCCGAACGCATCGGTGGCTGCGGCGCCGCCGTCATCGATGATGGGCAGCTCAGCCCCGGCCAGCGGCGGGGTCACCACCACCGGGCCCTTGCCGTCCCAGCCCGAGCCGAGCAGGGCGCCGACGGTTTGGCCCCAGGCCTGCATGGCCGCGATCGGCCCGATACCGGCACTGTTGAGATCGAGGGTGCCCAGCACCGGGACCCCACTGAATTCCAGACCCACACTTTGGAAGATCGACCCACCAACCGCCGGCACCTCCGCGGCGACCTCGCCCCCGGGACCCAGCACCTGGTAGATCGGCGCGGCCGCACCCGGGGACAACAACCCGCCGAACGCGAAGTCCAGGTGATCCATGTTCATGCCGGCGGGGAAGAAACCGGCCTCGTTGATCATCGGTAACAGCGCATCGAGGTTCAGGGTGGCGCCGTTGAAGAACGCGCCGCCCATGTTGACCAGGATGTCGAGGGGGTTGTCGCCGTCGGTGATGCCGTTGAGCAACGCAATCCAGGGGCTGATGCCAGGGCCGATCATGCCCATCAACATCGCACTGGCCGGAGAGCCGAGGTAGTCGATGATCGGCATGATCGAGTCTTTGTCCACATCCGCGGGGATGTAGCCGGCGATCTGGCCGAACATCAGCTGATGGGTGCCGTCCATGGTGTGGTTGAGCACCGTGGAGTGGGTCGCGTCGGTTTCGTTCTGCAACGCCCACCCGGAGATCACCGCGTTCAGATGTTTCTGAACCTCTTCGGTTACCTCGTTGATCGACCCGGCGCGGTCATTGGCCAACAGATCCCAGTAACCCATCTGATTGGCAATGAACTGCTGCATCCCCACTCCGGGCGCCAAATACCAGTTGTTCAGCATGGTGGTCACATTGGCCGACGCGGCATTAAGTACGTCGTCCCACGCACTGGCCAGCGCCACGGCACGCGACTGCACATCAAGGGAGACCGGCATCGACACAGGAGCTGGGGAAGCGGCAACAAGACTGGCTCCAACCAGTGCCACACCAGCGGTGGTATAGGGGCGAACGGTGGCGCGCAAGGGGAACTCCTTCAGGTATGTGATGCACAGCACGAGATCGACAAGCTGAACTTAGCTTAGAAATTGCTGTCTTGTATACGTGATTCTGAAACGTGTTCTAATCCGCAGGTCCTGGGTGCTGTTGTCGGACGGGTTTCGTGCTGTCTGTATTAGGCGATCCGGCTGGCGGTCCGGCCCGTGGCCAGATATGACGAGGTAGCGCGCCTATCCTTGAGGTGGACGCTGGTGGCGCCGACCGGGAAGGCGGGGCATCTTTCCGGCGCATTGTGCGCATTCGGCCGCGATATTATGTATACGTGAAATGTCGGATGGCGCGGATCAAGGAGGGAAACGCAGACTTCTGTCTGCGACACTCAGGTGCTACTCATTAACGTGCGCGCGTCATCGAGCGCGGCGAAAGCGACGTGTGACCACGGTCTGAGCCTTCGAACGCGTGTGTCACACTGCGGCTGCGCTAGGGTTTGGCGGAGAAAGGGTCGCTACGTCAGATAGTGGAGTTTTTGCAGGCTCGCATTGCCACACGTGGTCCGGGCGCTTTCGGTGATCCAACAAAGCGCCCTGCCGAGTTTTGCGAAAGTTCCAGGTGAGCACTCCATGCCCAAGAAGTACGGGGTCAAGGAAAAGGACCTGGTTGTCAATCACATTGTCGACCTAGTGCTTGCCGGAGAGTTGCGCACGGGCGACCGCATCAACCGTGACGCGATCGCGGCCGCTCTGGGGGTCAGTAGGCTTCCGGTTCAGCAGGGCATCGACCAACTCGAGCACGACGGACTGTTGGCCAGCCGTTATCACCGCGGTGTCTTTGTTGAGCGGTTCGATGAAGCGGCCGTTCTCGAACAGCATGAACTGCACGGTGTGCTGAACGGGATCGCCTCAGCGCGTGCGGCGACGAACCCGACGCCGCGAGTGCTCGCCGAACTGGATGCGGCGTTGCGGACGTTGCGAGCCAGTAAGGAGCCCAAGGCATTTCAAGAGGCGGCGTACGCCTACCGGCGCATCATCGTCGAGGAGTACGCCGGTCCCCGGCTGCAGGCGGCGATCGTCGCGGCACGTGTCTTCGCGCCGCGCGGATTCTGGGGGAGCTATCCCCGGGGCAATGAGGAGTTCGTGCACACATACGAAGCCGAAACCGCGGCAATTCGCGGCCAGGATCCCGAGGCCGCGCGGGCCGCGAACATGGAGCGGGCGGACTTGCGGGCGAAGGTGGTGATCGCCGAGTTGACCGAGCGAGGCGTGCTGAACGACGCGTCGGCCACCTGACGAACAGACGCTAATGTCCCCCAAAACAGGAGTTTTGGGGGACATTAGCGTCTTGTTGTCGGCCTAGCCGGGCTGACCGTCGTTGCCTGCGGTGCCGGGTTGTCCAGCGGGGGTTCCGTTGCCGCCATTGCCCGCGGTCCCACCGGTACCGGCCGCACCGCCTGCGCCGTGGGCCCCGCTGGAGCCGCCGGTGCTGGTGCCGCCGGCCCCGCCCGCGGCGCCATCGCCGCCCGCGCCGCCGTTGCCGCCGTTGCCGCCGGGCAAGGTGTTGCCGTCGGAGTCGGTGCCGCCGTTGCCGCCAGCCCTACCGGCGCCGCCGGTGCCCCCCGCACCGCCGGTACCACCCTTGCCGCCGTCGCCGGAGACCGCGCTACCCCCGGAACCGCCCTTGCCGCCGTTGCCGGCGTCGCCACCGTTGCCGCCGTTGCCGCCGGGACCGTGCGCGGGGTTGGTTGCGGGTCCTCCTACGAACCCAGTGCCGCCGGTCCCGCCGTTGCCGCCGTTGCCGCCATCGACGGCGCCTTGAGCGCTACCACCGGTACCACCGACACCTCCATCACCGCCGGTACCGATGGTGCCGCTGCCGCCGTTGCCGCCATTGCCGCCGTTGCCGGCATGGCTGGGTCCGATGCCCAGGTCGTTGGCAGGGGTCTCGACGCCGCCGCTGGCGCCGCCGACACCGCCTGCTCCACCGTTGCCGGCGGTGCCGCCCGCGCCGCCGGTCACGGGGATAGACGCGGTGCCTCCGTTGCCTCCGTTGCCGCCGTTACCGCCGGAAGCGGTGCCAGAGCCTCCGGCCCCGCCTGCACCACCGTCGCCCGCGGCAAGTCCGGCGGTCATACTCCCTCCGTTGCCTCCGTTGCCGCCTTTGCCGCCGATGCTGATCACACCGGGGCCGGTGGCACCGTTGCCTCCGGCACCTCCGGCACCGCCTGTCCCGCCGTCGGTGGTGACGGTGCCGGCACCCCCGGCGCCACCGTTACCTCCGTTGCCGCCGATGCTGTAGGTGACGCCGTCGTGCTGCCAGCCAGTGCTTGTACCGCCGGCACCGCCCTTGGCGCCTTCGTAGCCGCCGCCGCTGCCGCCGCTGCCGCCGTTGCCTCCGTTGCCTCCGGCATAGGTACCGGTGCCGCCGTTGCCGCCGGTACCTCCTGGGCCGGCCCCAAAGGCGTTAGAGCCGTTGCCGCCCTTACCGCCGATAGTTTTGACCGTGGGGTCGTCGGTGGCGCCGTTGCCGCCGCTGCCGCCGTCGCCACCGCCGCTACCGCGGCCCGAGCCGCCGTTGCCGCCGTTTCCGCCGGTGCCGGCGCTGGCGAAACCACCGTTGCCGCCATCGCCGCCTCTGCCGCCGAGTTCGGGGTTCCCGGGGAGGCTGTTGCTGGCGGTGTTGCCGTTGCCGCCGTTGCCACCGTTGATCCCGGCGCCGCCATTGCCGCCGTTGCCGCCGTCCGCGCCGATGCCGGTCGGGCCCGTGTAACCCCCGCCGTAGCCGCCGTTGCCGCCGTTGCCGCCATTACCCAGGTAGTCGCCGCTGCCGTCTTGGTAGGCGTCGCCGCCGTTGCCGCCATTGCCGCCATTGGAGGAGTGGCCGAGTTGACCGGCCTGGCCGTACATCGGGCTGGTGAAGATGGTCGAGCCTCGTTCACCGGCAGTCCCACCGTGGCCGACTCTCCAATTGACTCCCGCGTTCCCGCCGTTGCCGCCGTTGACGTGTTCCGCGGTGCCGGTGGCTCCGTTTCCACCGTTGCCGTTGGCCCCGCCGTTACCGCCGTTGCCACCGTTGCCGAACATGAAGCTGCTGCGCCCGCCGTTGCCACCGCTGCCGCCGAGCCCGCCTGCGCCACCATTTCCGTCACCACCGTTGGTCCAGGTGCCTGCCACACCGTCAACGCCTGCGCCGCCCATGCCGCCGTTACCGCCATTGCCGAAGAACCAGGCTGAGGCGTTGCCGCCGAGTCCGCCGTTGCCACCGATGCTGTCGGCGTCCAGTGCTGCTCCGCCAGCCCCGCCGTTTCCGCCGTTGCCCATCCAGTTGCCGCCGGCTCCGCCGTCACCGCCGTTGGCACCGGCACCGCCATCACCACCGGTCCCACCGTCGCCGAGCCAGCCGGCCGCATTGCCGCCGTTGCCGCCTGCCACGCCGGCTTCGGTGCTGTCCCAGCCGTCTCCGCCGTCGCCGAACCACAGGCCGCCGTTGCCGCCGTCGGGGTTGGCTTCGGTGCCGTCGATACCATTGCCGATCAGGTATTGCCCGGCCATGGTGTTGATCGCGCCGTTGACCAGCTCACCGAAATCACTGGTGATCCAGGCCTGCAGTCCGTCGTGGATGGGGTCGTAGAACCACTGATCGATCATGGTGGTCCAGTCGAAGGCGCCCACCTCGGCCGGTTCGGGGGTCAGCCATGCCGAGGTGTCGAAAAGATCAGCGATCCAATCGAATTCGTCGGCCTGTGCCGGGGGAGCCACGGTCAGGGGGGTCATGCCGAATGCCAAGAATGCGCCGACCGCACTGGCGGCGCCGACCGCCCGGGAGGTGCGGTGTGCATTGATGTGGTGACTCATGTGCAGGGATACCTCTCTCAAGGAATGGGGGTAAAGGGTTTTGGGGCTCAGAGGCCGAACAGGTCGCCCAGCCAGCCGAACGCATCGGTAGCCGCACCGGAGCCGCCGTCATCGAGCGTGTCGGTGATTGGCAACTCAGCTCCCGCCAGCGGCGGGGTGACAACCACCGGGCCCTTGCCGTCCCAACCCGATCCCAACAGGGCACCGACGGTCTGTCCCCAGGCCTGCCAGGCCGCGATCGGCCCGATGGCGGCACTGTTGAGATCGAGGGTTCCCAGCACCGGGACGCCACTGAGTTCCAGCCCCACGCTTTGGAACAGTGACCCACCGATCGACGGCACTTCGGCCGCCACTTCACCGCCCGGGCCCAGCACCTGGTAGGTCACCGAGGCAGCGCCTGCGGACAGCAAACCGGCGAAGGCGAAGTCCAGGTGGTCCATGTTCATGCCGGCCGGGAAGAAGCCGGCCTCGTTGATCATTGGCAGTAGGGCATCCAGGTTGAGCGTGGCGCCGTTGAAGAACGCGCCGCCCATATTGGCCAGGATGTCGAACGGGTTGTCACCGTCGGTGATTCCGTTGAGCAACGCGATCCACGGACTGATCATGGGCCCGATCGACGCCATAAGCAGTGCACTGGCCGGGGACCCCAGGTAGTCGATGATCGGCATGATCGAGTCCGTGTCCACATCCGGTGGGATGTAGCCGGCGATCTGCCCGAACATCAGTTGATGGGTGCTGTCCATGGTGTGGTTGAGCACCGTGGCCCGGGTTTCGTCGGTGGCGTTCTGCAGCGCCCAGCCGGAGATCACCGCATTCAAGTGCAGCTGAATCTGCTCGTTTACCCAATTCGTGGAGCCGGCCGGGTCGTTGAGCAGCCGGTCGGCGTAGTCCAGCTGGTTGGCCACGAATTGCTGCATCCCAACCCCAGGGGCCAGGTAGTAGTTGTTCAGCATCGCAGTCAGATTGGCCGACGTCGCATTGAAAATGTCCTGCCATGCGCTGGCCAGTTGCACCGAGGAGGACTCGGTCTTGAGCAGAGCGGGCAGGGGGGCGGCCGCCGGTGTCACCGCGACAAGACTGGCCCCCACCAGAGCCACACCTGCGGTGGCGTAGGGGCGAACTGTGGCGTGCAAGGGGGTCTCCTTCAGGTATCTGGGGCACAGCGCGACATGGAACGGGACGAGAGTAGCTGAGAGTTGGATGATTTGTATACAAAAAATCAGAACAGGTTTCACCGGCGCGAAGTTATCGCTGGTAACGGGGTTGCGGCATGACCTTCGGGGTCCTGGCCTCCTGGGCTAGAGACCAGTAAATCTGCAGGTGTTACAGCTTTCGTTGCGCTCGTCGGGAGCTTCGTCACGTGGCGGGAGCGCTTCTTGTCCGGCCGCGGCTTCTCGCGCCAAAATATGAATGTAAGTAACGGCAGGATGCCCCTCACGAGCGTTGCGCGCCAAGAAAGGTTCGACCGGGACGTACTCCTGTCTCAGCCTTTAGACGGGTTTCTATGAACTCGGACTCCCGGCTCAGGCGTGCGGGGCGCGAAATCTTCCAAGACCGCCTCGCGGCAGATAGATTTGGGTTTCATGGCGCTCGCGGACCGCAACCCCAATCCGGGTGCATGAGCGCTGTCATCAAGCGACTGCGTGACATCCGCGCAACCGATATCGCGTTCAGTGGCGGCAAGGGCGCCAACCTCGGTGAGCTGCTGGCGGCCGAGCTGCCCATACCCGACGGATTCGTCATCGGGGTGCCCGCGCACGTAGTTCCCGCGGAGGTAGTACGTGCGGCGATCGTCGCGAACTACCAAGCCATGGGCGATGACGTCGCCGTAGCCGTGCGATCCTCGGCCGTGTCCGAGGACGGCGACAGTGCGTCGCATGCGGGAATCTACGAGACGGTTCTCAACGTCCGGGGAAGCGCGCAACTGCTTGCCGCCGTGGACCATTGCTGGACGTCGACCTCGTCCCCGCGGGCTCGCCGATACCGGGAAGCGCGGGGGCTGGATCCCGATGTCGACATGGCTGTCGTCGTTCAGCGGCAGATCGATTCGGCCTGTGGAGGCGTCGCTTTCACCGCGGACCCATTGAACGGCCGTACGGACCGGGTGGTCATCGAGTTTGCGCACGGAGATGGCGGAAATGTGACCGATGGCTTGGTCACGCCCGAGCGCACGGTGGTGGACAAGAGCGGCTTGCAGGTCGTCGACACCGGGGTATCGATGCGGAAATATCCGTTGTCCCACAACCAGATTCGAAACATTGCCGAGTGTGCAGTGCGGATCGAACGGTGGTACGACAGCCCGCAGGACATCGAGTGGGTCGTCGATGAACAAGGTCAGGTCTGGGTTCTGCAGGCGCGGCCGGTCACCGGGGCCGACGTGGTGGCGGCCCAGGCGAGAAGCATCGAGCTATATGACCCGCCGCGAGCGCCCGAAAGTCGTTGGACCCGAGTGAACATCGGTGAAGCCGTGCCTGGCGTGCCGACGCCGCTTTCCTGGTCGATGTGGAGTGTTGGCCTCACCGAGGCGCAGCGACAAACGCAAACCCACCTCGGCGTCGTGACACAGCGCGAGAGCCGGCAGGGGCAGCTTCTGACCCTCGCACGGGGCTGGCCGGTGCTGTCGGTCGACTTGCTGTTGAGCCAAGTCGCTCGGATCCCCGGCGTGGATCCGAGCGCGTTCAGCCAGCAGCTTCTCGGCGAGGCGGAACACGTCGACGCGGCACCGACACACGCGCGCGTCGCGACGGCATGCCGGATGGCCCTCCGCGCACCGGTCACCCTTGCGTTGCTGAATCGGCGCCTGCGCGCCGCCAGTGCGACTTCACGGCAAGCGTGGCAGCGGGATGCGTGGCGACCGGCCGACGATCCTCTGGCGCTGCTGGTCGGGGCCGCCAGGCGCTTCGAGGAGACCTTGACCATTCACACCATGCAGACGTACCTGTGCCAAAGCCTGTACCAGGCAGTCGAGCGCGTGGCCGGCGATCTGGCGATCGACCTGCTCTCCGGCGATGGTGACCTCCCCGAAGCGCAGCTGGCCAGGGATCTCGGTCTGCTTGCCGGCGGCGCGATCGCGCTCGACCAGTTCCTTCGCGAACACGGATTCCACGGACCCGACGAGGGCGAGATCGCGTCCGCGTCGTGGCGGCAGAACCCGGAACCGGTGCTGCAGGCAGCACACACCTGGGCCGATGGCGGCGGTGTACGCGATCCGCGTGTCGCGTTGGACCGCCGGCGCGATGAACGACGCCAGGCAGAGTCGGACCTGCGTGCTCTTTTGCCGCGCGCGCGGCGCGGTGCCGTCACCGGCCTGATCGCGATGGCGCGTCGAGCCCTGGTCGGTCGGGAGATCGGGAAGACCGCCTTCCTACAAGATCTTGACGTTGCCCGCCATGCGGTGTCCTTCATGGACGCAGATGCGGTCTGGTGCACACTCGACGAACTCCGGGGAAGCGCAGCGCTGTCTTCGGCAGATGTTCTTGCCCGCCAACGGGTTCGGTCGCGATTCGCCACGCAGGAGCCCCCGTTGTCGTTTGCCGGCGATCCGGGCAACCCGCCGGCCGCGGTCGGGGGGCAGGCACTCATTACCGGTGCCGCTGCGAGCCCGGGCCGTGCCCGGGGACGGGCACGGGTGGTGACCGATCCCAGCGCGTCCGTCGACCTCGGCGCTGGCGATGTGCTGATCGCACGAACCACCGACCCGTCGTGGGTGGTGCGGTTCATGGCAGTGGCCGGGATGGCCATCGATGTGGGCGGCACGTTGTCGCACGCCGCGATCATCGCGCGCGAACTCGGCATACCGTGCGTCATCGGGACAGGCAACGGCACCCACGTCATCCCCGATGGGGCGTGGGTGGAGGTCGATGGCTCGCAGGGGACCGTGCGAATCCTCGATAAGCCGCCTACCGATCGATCCGGAAACGCTTGACGCGCGCGCCCGCACCGGACACCAGCTCGACCCGGCTGCGCGGAACGTCGAAATGCTCTGCCAGCACCCGGATGACGGCGGCGTTCGCCTTGCCGTCCACCGCGGGCTCGCGCACGTAGACGGTCAGCTGCCCGTCGTCGTCGGTCTCGACCAGGGGGCCTTTGCGGCTGCCCGGCTTGACCTTGACGACGACGGATTCTGCCATCGCGGAGTAACTACCGGGCGACGATCACCGACGAGCCGTGCCCGAACAGACCCTGGTTGGCGGTGACGCCCACCGTGGCGCCCTCGACCTGCCGGCCGGTGGCCTGACCGCGCAGCTGCCAGGTCAGCTCGCACACCTGGGCGATGGCCTGCGCCGGGATCGCCTCGCCGAAGCAGGCAAGCCCACCGGACGGGTTCACTGGCACCCGGCCGCCGATGGTGGTGGCGCCGCTGCGCAGCAGCTGCTCGCCTTCACCCTTGGCGCACAGGCCCAGGTGTTCGTACCAGTCGATCTCCAGCGCGGTGGACAGGTCGTAGACCTCGGCCAGGCTGACGTCCTCGGGGCCGATCCCGGCCTCGGCGTAGGCCGCATCCAGGATCTGGTCCTTGAACACCCGCTCCGGGGCCGCCACCACGGCGGTGGAATCGGTTGCGATGTCCGGCAATTCGGGCAGGTGCTGCGGGTAGCGGGGGGTCACGGTGGACACCGCGCGCACCGACGGCACACCGTCGAGCGAACCCAGGTGCTTGCGGGCGAATTCCGCGCTGGCCACGATCAACGCCGCAGCGCCGTCGGAGGTGGCGCAGATGTCGAGCTGGCGCAGCGGGTCGGAGACCACCGGGCTGGCCAGCACGTCTTCGACCGCGGATTCCTTGCGGTAGCGGGCATTCGGGTTGCTCAGGCCGTGGCGAGAGTTCTTCACCTTCACCTGCGCGAAGTCCTCGGAGGTGGCGCCGTAGAGGTCCATCCGGCGGCGCGCCAGCAGCGCGAAGTACACCGGGTTCATCGCGCCGATCAGGTGGAACCGCTGCCAGTCCGGGTCGTTCTTGCGCTCGCCGCCGACCGGGGCGAAGGCGCCCTTGGGGGTGGTGTCGGCGCCGATCACCAGCGCCACGTCGCAGAAGCCGGCCAGGATCTGGGCCCGGGCGCTCTGCAGGGCCTGCGAACCGGAGGCGCAGGCGGCGTAGGACGACGACACCGGAACCCCGTTCCAGCCCAGCTTCTGGGCGAACGTCGAACCGGCGATGAAGCCCGGGTAGCCGTTGCGGATGGTGTCCGCGCCGGCGATGAACTGGATCTGCTGCGCGTTCAGGCCGGCGTCGGCCAGCGCGGCACGGGCGGCGACCACCCCGTACTCGGTGAAGTCGCGGCCCCACTTGCCCCACGGGTGCATTCCCGCACCCAGGATGTACAGCGGCTCAGGAGCGCTCATGCGTCCACCTTCTTCCACGCGTAGACGGTGCGCGTCACGCCGTTGTCGTCGGTGTAGAGCGGCATGGTGGTCAGTTCCATCTCCATGCCGACCTTCAAGTCCGCGGCCAGGGTGCCCTCGACGACCTTGCCCAGCACGATCAGGCCCTCGTCGGCCAGTTCCACCGCGGCGATCGCGAACGGCTCGAACGGGTCGCTCGGCGGGTAAGGAGACGGCGGGAGGTACCGGTTCTCGGTGTAGCTCCAGATCTTGCCGCGCCGCGACAGCGCGACCGGCTCCAACACGTCGCCGTCGCAGGCGGGGTTGGGGCAGTTGTTCTCACGCGGCGGGAACACATAGGTGCCGCACTGCGGACACTTGGCGCCGGTCAGGTGGGGGAGGCCGGCGTCGTCGGTGGCGAACCACCCGTCGATGGCCGGCTGCGAGGCTACATCTGGCACCCGGTCAGCGTACCCAACCCGAACGGCGAAACTGAAACGTGTTCTAAGTTCAGACCCGCGCCCGATCCGCTCCGGTGTCGCGCCGGTAGGCGGCGGTCACCCGGGCCAGGTTGTCCGACCGCAGGATGGCGCCGCGGCGGTGCATCTCCCGATTGGCGGCCACCACCGCGGCGGTCGCTTCTCGGCGGTGCTCCTCATAGGCTCGCAGGCCGGTGTCGGGATGCGCAGCCAGGCTGTCTGCCAGGGCGCGGGCGTCCAGGATGGCCTGCGATCCGCCGTTGGCGCCCACCGGATACATCGGGTGCGCCGCGTCGCCCAGCAGGGTCACGCGTCCCCGGCCCCACCACGGCAGCGGATCGCGATCGACCATCGGGTATTCCAGCGGGTCGGCGGTGCGTCCCACCAGATCGGCGACGTCGAGCCAATCCAGCCGCCAGCCGTCTAGGTAGTCCAACACCTGTTCGGCCTGGCATCGCTGATTCCAACGGGCAGCGTCCGGAAGCGGCCCGGGCTGGGCCTCGGGCACCAACAGCACCCAGTTGATCAGGCCGGCGCCGATCCGATAGATCACCAACTCGATGCCGTCGTCGGCCTTGACGATCGCCATGGTGCGCCCGTCCAGGTACGGCTCTCCCGGTGCGGCGCCGCGCCACATCCGCACCCCCGACCACCGCAGCTCGTCGCCGCTGGGGTGCAATTGGGCGCGCACCGCCGAATGAATCCCATCTGCACCCACCAGGACGGCGCCCACGAGCTCGTCCTCACCCACCTGCACGCGCACCGCGTCGCCGTCGTCGACGAACCCGGTGACCCGCGATCCGGTGCGTACGGCGCCGGCGCCCAACCGCTCTCGCACCGCATTGAGCAACAGCAGCTGTAGATCGCCGCGGTGGACCGAGTACTGCGGGTAGTCGTAGCCGCCGGCGATGCCGCGCCGTTCACGGAACAGCTCCCGGCCGCGACTGTCGAAGTACGCCAGCGATGTCGGTGCCACCGCCAGCGCCGACAGCTGTTGGCCCAGGCCCAGGGCGGACAACTCCCGGACGGCATGCGGCAGCAGGTTGATGCCGACGCCCAACGGCCGCAAGTCCCGGGCGCTTTCGATGACGGTCGCGGGGATCCCCCGCGCGTGCAGGGTCAGTGCGGTGGTCAATCCGCCGATACCGGCGCCGGCGATCAGTACGTCCGAATTCGTCATGACCTCAGCGTCCCGGCCTGGAAACTATAAGTCCAATATCTGTTCAGCCCAGAAACTATATTCATCGCTTATGGAACTGCGGCAGCTCGAATACTTCGTGGCGGTGGCCGAGGAAGCGAACTTCACCCGCGCGGCGCAGCGGGTGCATGTGGCGCAGCCGGCGGTCAGCGCCCAGATCGGGCGGCTCGAGCGAGAACTCGGCCAGCGGTTGCTGGACCGCTCCCGCCGGGAGGTTCGCCCGACGGCGGCCGGCGCGGCCGTGCTCCCGTACGCCAAAGCCGCCTTGGCGGCGGTGGATGACGTACGGCTGGCCGTCGACGAGCTCAGCCGGCTGGTCCGTGGCACGGTCACGATCGGCACTGTGACCGCTCACTCGGTCGATGTGCCCGGGCTGCTCGCCGGGTTTCACGCGGAGTACCCGAACGTCGAAATCACCCTCAGCACAGCGAATTCCGACCAGCTGGTCGACGCGGTTCGCGGCGGTGACCTGGATCTGGCGATCGTGTCGGTCGGCCCCGGCGAGCAGCCCGCCGGGCTGGATATCGAGGTGGTCACCGACGAGCCCGTCGACGCGGCGGTGAGCCTGGCCGATGAGCTGGCGGGGCATGCCACGGTCAGCCTCCCCCAGTTGGCGCAGCGGCCGCTGATCGCGCTGCCCGTCGGCACCGGCATCCGCCGCCAGTTTGACCAAGCCTGCGCGGTGGCTGGGATCTCCCCGCGGATCGCATTCGAGGCCAGCACCCCGCAGGCGCTGGCGGACCTGGCCGAGCGTGGGCTCGGGGTCGCGATCCTGCCGCGCTCGATGGCTCGCGGCCGCCCGGGCCTGCACCCACTGAGGCTGACGCCGGAGCTGCGGGGCCGGCTGGTGCTGGCGTGGCGCGCGTCGGGACCGCGCAGCCCTGCCGCCCGGGTGCTCGTCGACAGGGCGCGGCAGTTACTGCGTGTCGGGACGGGTGCATAGAGTTGGGGCCGTGAGTCAGACCAAACCGACGCTGCTGCTTCTCGACGGAAACTCGCTGGCATACCGGGCGTTCTATGCCCTGCCCGCGGAGAACTTCAAGACCCGCAGCGGCCTGACCACCAACGCGGTCTACGGATTCACCGCGATGCTGATCAACCTGCTGCGCGACGAGAGCCCCACCCACATCGCCGCCGCGTTCGACGTGTCGCGGCAGACGTTCCGCTCGGAGCGCTTCCCGGAGTACAAGGCCACCCGTTCGTCGACCCCCGATGAGTTCCGCGGCCAGATCGACATCACCAAGGAGGTGCTGGCCGCGCTGGGCATCACCGCGCTGTCGGAGCCGGGCTTTGAGGCCGACGACCTGATCGCCACGCTGGCCACCCAGGCCGACGCCGAGGGTTACCGGGTGCTGGTGGTCACCGGCGACCGCGACGCCCTGCAGCTGGTCAACGAGAACGTGACCGTGCTCTACCCCCGCAAGGGCGTCAGCGACCTGACCCGCTTCACCCCGGATGCGGTCGTCGAGAAGTACGGGCTGACCCCGGCGCAGTACCCGGACTTCGCGGCGTTGCGCGGCGACCCCAGCGACAACCTGCCGGGCATTCCCGGGGTGGGGGAGAAGACCGCTTCGAAGTGGATCACCGAATACGGGTCCCTGCAGGGCCTGGTGGACCAGGTCGACACCGTCAAGGGCAAGGTCGGAGATGCGTTGCGCGCCAACCTGTCCACCGTGATCCTCAACCGCGAGCTGACCGACCTGGTGCGCAACGTGCCGCTGGCCCAGACGCCGGACACCCTGCGGCTGGTGCCGTGGGACCGTGAGCAGATCCATCAGCTCTTCGACGACCTCGAGTTCCGGGTGCTGCGCGACCGGCTGTTCGAGACGCTCTCCACCGCCGGCGGTGCGGTGCCCGAAGCAGAGGAGGGCTTCGAGGTGCGCGGCGGTGCCCTGGAGCCGGGGACGGTCGCCTCGTGGCTGGCCGAACACGCCGCCGACGGCCGCCGCACCGGGCTGGCCGTGATCGGCACGCATCGCAGCTTCGACAGCGACGCGACCGCGCTGGCCCTGGCCTCGGCGGACGGCGAAGGCGGCTACATCGACACCGCGACGCTGACCGCCGACGACGACGCCGCGCTGGGCGCCTGGCTTGCCGACCCGAGCAAGCCCAAGGCATTGCACGAGGCCAAGCTGGCCATCCACGACCTGGCCGGGCGCGGCTGGACCCTGGACGGCGTCACCTCTGACACCGCCCTGGCCGCCTACCTGGTGCGGCCCGGCCAGCGCAGCTTCAGCCTCGACGACCTCTCGGTGCGCTACCTGCGCCGGGAACTGCGTGCCGAATCCGATGAACAGCAACAGCTTTCGCTGTTAGATGACACCGAGGGCATCGACGATCAGGCAGTGCAGACCGCGATCCTGCGGGCCCGGGCCGTCAATGACCTGGCCGACGCGCTGGATCTCGAACTGACCCGCATCGACTCCTCCGGTCTGCTCGCCGACATCGAGCTACCCCTGCAGCGGGTGCTGGCCGAGCTGGAGACCGCCGGGATCGGTGTGGACCTCGACCACCTGAGTCAGCTGCAGAGCCGGTTCGGGGACCGGATCCGTGACGCCGCCGAGGCGGCCTACGCGGTGATCGGCAAGCAGATCAACCTCGGCTCGCCCAAGCAGCTGCAGGTGGTGCTCTTCGACGAGTTGGGCATGCCCAAGACCAAGAAGACCAAGACCGGCTACACCACCGACGCCGACGCGCTGCAGACCCTGTTCGACAAGACCGGCCACCCGTTCCTGGAGCACCTGCTGACCCACCGCGACGTCACCCGGCTGAAGGTGACCGTGGACGGATTGCTGAAATCGGTTGCCTCCGATGGCCGGATCCACACCACCTTGAATCAGACCATCGCGGCGACGGGGCGGCTGTCGTCCACCGACCCCAACCTGCAGAACATCCCGATCCGCACCGACGCCGGCCGCCAGATCCGCGACGGCTTCGTGGTCGGCGAGGGTTACCCCGAGCTGATGACGGTCGACTACAGCCAGATCGAGATGCGCATCATGGCGCACCTGTCGGCCGACGAGGGCCTGATCGAGGCGTTCAACACCGGCGAAGACCTGCACTCGTTCGTCGGGTCGCGGGCGTTCTCGGTGCCCATCGACGAGGTGACCCCGGACATGCGCCGCCGCGTCAAGGCGATGTCCTACGGCCTGGCCTACGGGTTGAGTGCCTACGGGCTGGCCTCCCAGCTCAAGATCTCCACCGAAGAGGCCAAAGAGCAGATGGACGCCTACTTCGACCGGTTCGGCCGGGTCCGCGACTATCTGCACGAGGTGGTCGAGCAGGCCCGCAAGGACGGCTACACCTCCACCGTGCTGGGCCGGCGGCGCTACCTGCCGGAACTGGACAGCAGCAACCGCCAGGTCCGGGAGTCCGCCGAGCGGGCCGCGCTCAACGCCCCGATCCAGGGCAGTGCGGCCGACATCATCAAGGTCGCGATGATCAACGTCGATCAGGCCCTCAAGGCCTCCACCCTGCGGTCGCGAATGTTGTTGCAGGTGCACGACGAATTGCTGTTCGAAGTGGCCGACGGCGAACGCGAGGAGCTGGAGGCGCTGGTGCGCGACAAGATGGGCAGCGCCTACCCGCTCAGCGTCCCGCTGGAGGTCGCGGTGGGATATGGGCGATCCTGGGATTCAGCGGCGCACTAGATTGTCGGTCGGCCCGAGCAGCGGCCCTTGGCTGCAGCCAACCCTACGGTTCACGGCTAGACAGCGCGCGCCAGTCGCGCCCTAGTAGGGGAAGGACCTGCGCCAAGCCAGAGATATTGACGGCTCGCAGTGGTAAGCAATCTGTTCATGGAGTCAACCGACCGCGTGAGCAAACGCGCTGTGGGCCTGTATGTCATCGCAGTTCTCGCCCTGGTTCTTGGCGGTGTGGCTGTCGCTTATCTCAAGGCCATACTCGATGCTGATCGACAGATCATCGCCGCCGTCCAAGCGTCGGAGGGGTACGCGGCTAGCGCCGCCGCGAAGTCGGATGCAGCAGACGCCGAGCGGCTGCGCCGCAAGAAAAAGGTCACCGATATCGAGGCGAGTGTAAAGAAGTACGCCGAGCAGATGGCGGAGAAGGAGGTCATCGAGGGCCCGATCCAGGAGGTGTCATGTGATCCCGTGGGTGGTTCAAATGACATCATGCTGTCCGAGACGACAGCGTTCAGTTGCGTCGCGTGGAATCACGATAACGGTGACGGCTCGCGGTCAGGAGACAAGTTCAACGCCAGGATGAACTGGAGCGACGACGAGTTCGTCTACGGGTTCGGTCCCGCGAGGTGAGGTGACGGTACCAGCGGGATGGTGACCGCGATCAGCCGTAGCAGAGCTGGTTGAACGTCCTACTCGCAGGACCGCACTGCACGCTCGAATGCCTGGTTCCCTCCAAGTGACACATGGAGTCGACGACGACCCGGCATGAGCACGTCCGAAGTCGTCACGAGCCGCGGTTCAGGATTCGGGTGGCGTCTTGCGCCATCTGCGCCACGATGTCACCCGCCGGCACCACCTCGTGAATAAGGCCGACGGCCTCGCCGATCAGGATGTGCGCAATGTCGAAGTCCACCGCGGCGAGGCCCGCCTGGAAGGCAGTGATGGCCTCGGGCAGGCTGGCCAGCAAGCGGCTGTCGTCGCCGTGCCAGCTCTGCAGGAACGTGTTGACCAGCGCCCGCTCGTCATAATGGGCGGGCCAATCGAGTTGTCGCACAAGGTCGTAGACGCGGGTGCGGATAGTGTCCTCGCCGCTGGCTCGGATGGCTCGCTCGTGTGCGCTGGGCGACACGAGTGCCTCGGTGGCGGCCCAGAACCGCGTACCGATGAGAACACCGTCGGCGCCCAGGGCCAGCGCCGCGGCCACCCCGCGGCCGTCGGCGATACCACCGGCGGCCAGTACGAATGTGTCCGGCGAGTGCTCGGCCACGAGGTCGACGACGGCCGGGACAAACGTCAGAGTCGAGCGGGCGGACATTCCGTGGCCGCCGGCCTCGGCGCCCTGGGCCACGATGATTTTCGCTCCCGCCCGCAGCGCGGCATGCGCCTGCTCCAGGGTCTGCACCTGGCAGATCAGCGGAACGCCCGCGTCGCGGATGTCTCCGGCGAAGGGCTCGGGGTCACCGAAGGACAGCATGATCGCCGCCGGGCTCCGGTTGAGTGCGACGTCGAGGACCTCCGGCGCGCGGGTCAGGCTCCAGGTGATGAAGCCGCACCCGACGCGTGTGTCGCCGGCGACATCGAACTCGCGCCGCACCCAGTCGGGGTCGCCGTAGCCCCCGCCGAGGAGGCCGAGTCCTCCGGCACGGGTGACTGCCGCGGCGAGCCGGCCACCGGATGCCTGCGCCATGGGCGCCAGCACGATCGGGTGGTCGATGCCGAGGAACTCGGTGAGGCGGTTGCGCAGCGACATCGCGATGCCTCCTTCGGATCAGCGCCGCACCGGCAAGGGGGAGTGATACCCGGCCATGGTGTAGAGCACCGGTGCGGCCGTGCGGGCGGCCACCACCCCGTAGGCGTCCTCCTGCTGAACCGCGAACACCTCGGGGTCGCCGAAGCCGCGGTCGATGCGGTCCCTGATGAACGCCAGCCGGACCACCTGGACGGCGAACTTCTTGACGGCCTTGCCGGCGGGTCGGCCACCGATGCGGGTGGCCTCGCGGATCGCCAGCTTGCGACTGCGGATCGACCCCAGCCAGGTCGCCTCGTTGGCGCTGATCAAGCCCCCGGCGACCATGCCGGGCAGCTTGCTCGCGATCAGCTGCTGTTCATGGCGGCGGCTCAACATGCCCAGCAGCACCATCAGCAGGAACACCGGAACCAGCCAGAACACGTACGTGATCAGGAAGAGCTGGCCGCCGCCCATCGCCAGCGAGGCGTTCCACGAGGCGTGCATCGCCACCGCGGCCAGGTAGCCGATCAGAATCACGATGGCCTTCGACCAGAACCCGTGGCGGCGCAGCGCGAAGAACACCCCGATCCCGGTCATCGTGGTGAACAGCGGGTGGGCGAACGGGCCGAAGATCAGCCGGGCGATGGCCACCGCGGCCATCTTGGCCGGTGAATCGGCCGGCGCGATGTAGACGATGTCCTCCATCCAGGCGAAACCCACCGCCACAACGCCCGCATAGACCATGCAGTCGGTCAGCGAGTTCAGCGCCAACCGTCGGCGTCCGGTCAGCATGACCAGCAGGAACAGGCCTTTCGCGGCCTCCTCGATGAACGGCGCCTGGATGGCCGCCATATCGAAGGTCTTCGACACCAGCGGCCGCACCGTGGCCACCGACGACCCGAACGTCTCCAAGCCCACCGCCAGCACCACGGCCACCGACGCGCCCCACAAGAACGCCAGTTGCAACAGTCGGCGCGGCTCGGGCTCCCAGCGGTCCAGCCACCGATAGCACAGCAGCACCACCAGCATCGACATGCTCGCCAGTACCAGCGCGGTCAGTGTCCCGCCCGGGTTGGCCGCGGTGAACAGCAGCAACAAGAACGCCGTGAGGACGGCGAGCAGGACAATGACGATGAGCGGCGCTCCGACTTTTCGCCGGTTCCGCATCTGAGGCATAGCGAGGGAGCGTAGCCACCGGTTTGTCCAGCGTGCAACGCGTCGAGTAGCCTCAACAGGTAGTCCTCGACTAGGCCTAGACCAAGATCGCGGGCCACCGCGTGCCCCGCATGCGTGACAACACCTGAGTCCCTACTACGTCAAAATGTCCGGAGCAACCCAACACATGCCAAGTCCCACCGTCACCTCGCCGCAAGTAGCCGTCAACGACATCGGCTCGGCCGAGGATTTTCTCGCCGCCATCGACAAAACGATCAAGTACTTCAACGATGGCGACATCGTCGAAGGGACGATCGTCAAGGTTGACCGGGACGAGGTCCTGCTCGACATCGGTTACAAGACCGAAGGGGTCATCCCCTCCCGCGAACTGTCCATCAAGCACGACGTCGACCCCCACGAGGTGGTGTCCGTCGGTGATGAGGTCGAGGCCCTGGTCCTGACCAAAGAGGACAAAGAGGGTCGTCTGATCCTGTCCAAGAAGCGCGCCCAGTACGAGCGCGCCTGGGGCACGATCGAAGAGCTCAAGGAGAAGGACGAGGCCGTCAAGGGCACCGTCATCGAGGTCGTCAAGGGCGGCCTGATCCTCGACATCGGCCTGCGCGGCTTCCTGCCGGCATCGCTGGTGGAGATGCGCCGGGTTCGTGACCTGCAGCCGTACATCGGCAAGGAGATCGAAGCCAAGATCATCGAGCTGGACAAGAACCGCAACAACGTGGTGCTGTCGCGTCGCGCCTGGCTGGAGCAGACCCAGTCCGAGGTGCGCAGCGAGTTCCTCAACCAGCTGCAGAAGGGCGCCGTCCGCAAGGGTGTCGTGTCCTCGATCGTCAACTTCGGCGCCTTCGTCGACCTGGGCGGCGTGGACGGCCTGGTGCACGTCTCCGAGCTGTCCTGGAAGCACATCGACCACCCGTCCGAGGTTGTTCAGGTGGGCGACGAGGTCACCGTCGAGGTGCTCGACGTCGACATGGACCGCGAGCGGGTTTCGCTGTCGCTCAAGGCCACTCAGGAAGACCCGTGGCGCCACTTCGCCCGCACCCACGCGATCGGTCAGATCGTGCCGGGCAAGGTCACCAAGCTGGTGCCGTTCGGTGCGTTCGTCCGTGTCGAGGAGGGCATCGAGGGCCTGGTGCACATCTCCGAGCTGGCTGAGCACCACGTCGAGGTCCCGGACCAGGTGGTCGCGGTCGGCGACGACGCCATGGTCAAGGTCATCGACATCGACCTGGACCGCCGCCGGATCTCGCTGAGCCTCAAGCAGGCCAACGAGGACTACACCGAGGAGTTCGACCCCTCGAAGTACGGCATGGCCGACAGCTACGACGAGCAGGGCAACTACATCTTCCCCGAGGGCTTCGACGCCGAGACCAACGAGTGGATCGAAGGTTTCGACAAGCAGCGCACCGAGTGGGAGGCCCGCTACGCCGAGGCCGAGCGTCGTCACAAGATGCACACCGCGCAGATGGAGAAGTTCGCCGCTGCCGAGCACGCCGAGCCGCGCTCGGGTGCCAACGGTTCGCACCGCGACGAGGCTCCGGCCGGTGGCTCGCTGGCCAGCGACGAGCAGCTCGCCGCACTGCGTGAGAAGCTCGCCGGTAACAGCGCGTAATTCGCGCCCAGCGAGTTGAAGGGGCGCAGATGCTGCGTATCGGTCTGACCGGCGGTATCGGCGCCGGTAAGTCGACGGTGTCGGCTACCTTCAACCGCCACGGTGGCGTCATCGTCGACGGTGACGTCATCGCCCGTGAAGTAGTGGAGCCCGGTACCGAAGGCCTCGCCAAATTGGTCGAGGCCTTCGGGCCGGGCATCCTGCTTCCGGACGGAGCTTTGGACCGTCCGGCGCTGGCCGCGATCGCGTTCAGTGACGACGACAAGCGGGCCACCCTCAACGGCATCGTGCATCCGCTGGTGGCGCACCGCCGCGCGGAGCTGATCGCGGCCGCCGGCGAGGATGCGGTGGTTATCGAGGACATCCCGTTGTTGGTCGAATCCCAGATGGCGCCGCTGTTCCCGTTGGTGATCGTGGTGCACGCGGACGTCGAGACTCGAGTGACTCGGCTGACCGAGTACCGCGGCATGTCGGAAGCCGATGCGCGGGCCCGGATCGCCGCCCAGGCCACCGAGCCGCAGCGGCGCGATGTCGCCGACGTCTGGCTGGACAATTCCGGTGACCCGGAGGAGTTGGCGAAGCAGGCGCTCGAGCTGTGGCATCAGCGGATCCTGCCGTTCTCGCACAACCTCGCCACCGGCCAAACAGTGCCGTCCCCGACGCAGCTGATGCCGGCCGACCCGACCTGGCCCGATCAGGCGCAGCGCATTCTGGCCCGGCTGCGCACCACCTGTGGTCACCGGGCGATCCGCATTGATCACATCGGGTCCACCGCGGTGGCCGGCCTCGATGCCAAAGACGTTATCGACGTGCAGGTCACGGTCGAATCCTTGGCGATGGCCGACGAACTCGCCGAGTCCCTGTTGAGCGCCGGGTATCCCCGCAAAGAGGCGATCACCGCCGACAGCGGCAAGCCCGACGCCCGCAGCACCGTCATCGAATTCGATCGCACCGATGACCCGGCGTTGTGGCAGAAGCGGTTTCACGCCTCCGCCGACCCTGGGCGGGCCACCAACGTGCACATCCGGGTCCAGGGCCGGCCCAATCAGCAGTTCGCCCTACTGTTTCCGGCCTGGTTGTCCGCGGACGCCGAGGCTCGGGCCGAGTACCTGGCGGTCAAACGCGACGCCGAACGCGCGGGCGTCGAGGGTGGCATCGACGCCTACGCCGACGTCAAGGAACCCTGGTTCGACACCGCCTACCGGCGGGCGTGGGCGTGGGCCGACGACACCGGGTGGCGTCCCTAGAAAGGCTTACCGGCCGCTCTAAGCCATGCTGCTGATCAGCGCGCCGCACAGCATCGCGCCGGTGTGCGGGTCGTTGGTGTTGCCCCAGGTGTTGATGAAGCGCTCGCTCTTGACCGTGGTGACGTCGTCGACCTTGATCTCGCAATGCACGGTCGCGGTGGTCGGGAAGCGCAGCCGGATCACCATGCCGGCCTTGCTGGGGTCGGTCATCACGGTGTTGGCCTCGAACGGGGTGCCGAATGCGTCGAGGTCCGCGCTGGAGGTCTCGTAGTCGTTGCGCATGAAGGTGACCACGTTGCCGCTGGACCAGGCGTCGACCTTCGCGATGTAGGTGACGTTGTGCAGTTCGGTGGTGTTGTCGTTGTCATCGGCCCCCGCCGGCGCCGGGATCAGCTGACCGCACCCGAGCACGGCTGCGGTGGTGGCAACGGCGACACCGATTCGCAGTTTGGCGTTCATATCAGCGGAGTTTAGCGCGGTCACGCCGAAGGCCCCGGCATAGTGCGCGTCACAGTCGGCGCCCCCGAGCGACCGGAATCACAAAAATTGCATGGCGCGCAAAGTTTGCATTGTGTGCAATGATTTGCGAGTGGATGCGCCGCAGGTCAGCTCGCTGAGAGAACGCCGGCGGCGCGAAACCGAAGCGGCCATCCATCGCGCAGCGGTCGAATTGATCGCCGAGCAGGGCTACGACGCGGTGACGGTGCCGATGATCAGCGACCGGGCCGGCGTCTGTGTGCGCACCTTCTTCAACTATTTCCCAAACAAGGAAACGTCGGTGGTGCTGCCGTTCCCGCCGTTCGACCCGGAGCTCAGTGCCGTGGTGCGGAACGGGCCGGGAACGGAACGACTGATGGCCGACGTGGTCGAACTGGTCATCAACCACATCGAGGTCCATACCGAGAATTCGGTCGGCCTCACGACGCTGCTGCCGATGATCTGCGAGATCCCGGAGCTGCTCCGGCTACACACCGCCGAACTGGCCGAGCTGGAAACGCAGCTGGTCGAGCTGATCGCCCAGCGACTGCGGCTGCCCAGCGACGATCGGCGCGTCGAAGTCATCGCCAGCGCGGTGATGGCGACGGCGAACACCGGCATCCAGCGCTGGTCGCGGGATCCGGCTGCCGGTTCGTTGTCGGACGAAGTCCGGCGCTGTGTGAGCCTGCTGGAACCCCTGCAACACCTTTAGGCCCCCGGGGGTCTACCGCGAAAGCGAAAGGGAAAGAACATTTTTGACTTTGTGAAGCGCGCCTGGATTCCGATGGTCGTGGTGCTGGTGGCGGCGCTGGCAGGGTTTGCGGGTTTTCGCATCCATGCGGTGATGGCGCCCAAGCCCGCATCGACCGCCTTCATCGACGAATCCAGACCCGTGATCCCCAAAGACGTCATCTATGAGGTGTTCGGACCCGAGGGCACGGCCGGCCAGGTGAACTACCTCGACGAGAACTCGCAGCCGCAGCGTGCCGACTTCACGAACCTGCCGTGGTCGTTCACCATCTCCACCAAGCTGACGTCGATCTTCGCCAACGTTGTCGCCCAGGGCGACAGCAGCTCGATCGGCTGCCGCATCACCGTCAACGGCGAGGTCCGCGACGAGCAGACCGTCGACACCCACAACGCCCAAGTCTTCTGCCTGGTGAAATCCGCATGAGCGACGTGACTACCAAAGCCGAAAACGCCCAGACCGCCGACACCGTAACCCATTCCCGGGTCGCGCGGTTCATTCACCGCGTCCCGCTGCTGGTGGTGGTGGCGTGGCTGGCGCTGACCGTCGTCGTCAACGTCGTTGTGCCGCAGCTCGAAGAGGTCGGCAAGGCGCATTCGGTGTCGCTGGCGGCCAAGGACGCTCAGTCCTACATGGCGATCAAGAAGCAGGGCGCCAACTTCGAGCAGTTCGACTCCGACAGCATGGTGATGGTCCTGCTGGAGGGCGACGAGCCGCTGGGCGTTCAGGCGCGCACTTACTACCACGGCTTGGTGGAGAAGCTGCGGGCCGACACCGAGCACGTCGAGTACGTGCAGGACTTCTGGGGCGACCGGATCACCGCCGGTGGTGCTCAGAGCATGGACGACAAGGCCGCCTATGTGCAGCTGAACCTGGTCGGCGACCAGGGCACCACCACCGGCAAGGAATCGGTGCAGTCGGTGCGCGACATCGTCGACGGCAGCGCGCCGCCCCCCGGACTGCATGTCTATGTGACCGGTCAGGCCGCACTGACCATGGACATGAACGACGCGGGCGACGAGAGCATGCTCAAGATGACGGCGATCACCTTCGTGGTGATCACGGTCATGCTGCTGCTGATCTACCGGTCGATCGCGACGGTGCTGCTGATCTTGTTCACCGTCTTCGTCGAGCTGGGTGCGGCGCGCGGGATCGTGGCCGTTCTGGGCCACTTCGAGATCATGGGGCTGTCCACGTTCGCGGTGAGCCTGCTGACCTCGCTGGCGATCGCCGCCGGTACCGACTACGCGATCTTCTTCATCGGTCGCTATCAGGAGGCAAGGGCGGCGGGACAAGACCGCATCACCGCGTATTTCACCACCTACCACAGTGTTTCGCATGTGGTGCTGGGTTCGGGGCTGACGATCGCCGGCGCCACGTTCTGCCTGAAGTTCACCCGGCTGCCGTACTTCGCGTCCATGGGTGTGCCGTGCGCGGTGGGCATGCTGGTCGTGGTCGCCGCGGCGATGACGATCACCCCCGCGGTGCTGCTGCTGGGCACTCGATTCGGCCTGCTGGAGTCCAAGCGGAAACTCTCGGCGCGGGGTTGGCGCCGGATCGGGACCGCGATCGTGCGCTGGCCCGGGCCGATCTTCGTGGTGACCATGATCGTCGCCCTGATCGGAATCGGTGTGCTGCCGTCGTACTCGGTGAACTACAACGACCAGTACTACATCCCCAAGAGCCTGCCGTCGATTCAGGGCTACGAGGCGTCGTATCGGCACTTCTCCAAGGCCCGGATGAACCCCGACATCGTGCTCGTCGAGACCGACCAGGACCTGCGGACGCCGGGCAACATGCTGGTGCTGGATCGGATCGCGAAGAACATCTTCCGACTGGACGGCATCGACAAGGTGCAGAGCATCACCAGGCCGTTGGGGGCGCCGATCGACCACAGCTCGGTGCCGTTCCAGCTCAGCATGCAGTCGGTGCCCATCACCGAGAACCTGGACTATCTCAAGGGCCGGATGGCCGACATGCTGCACATGACCGATCAGCTCGGTTCGATGATCGAGATCATGGAGCGCATGCACGCGCTGATGTCGGAGCAGGCCGGCGTCACTCACGACATGGTGGGCCACACCACCGAGATGAAGCAGGTCACCGATGAAATGCGGGACCACATGGCTGATTTCGACGACTTCTGGCGTCCGATGCGCAACTATTTCTACTGGGAGCCGCACTGCTCGGGCATCCCGATGTGCTGGTCGCTGCGGTCGATCTTCGACGGGCTTGATGGGGTCGACAATCTCAGCGACAAGATGACGGCGATGCTGGGCGACCTGGAGCACATGGACACCCTGATGCCACAGATGGTGGCGCAGCTGCCGCCGATGATCGCCATTTCCAAGGACATCCGCGAAACGATGCTGACGATGTACAGCACCTTCAACGGGATGATCAACCAGATGGCGCGGATGACCGACACCGCGACCGTCATGGGGCAGGCCTTCGACGCCGCGAAGAACGACGACTTCTTCTATCTCCCACCGGAGGCCTTCGACAACGCCGACTTCCAGAAGGGCCTCAAGTTGATGGTCTCGCCGGACGGTAAGTCGGCGCAGATCATCGTCACCCACGAGGGCGACCCGGCCGGCAACGCGGCGCTGTCCAAGACCGAGGAGGAGCTGACCGCGGCCAAGGCGGCGATCAAGGGCACCCCGCTACAGGGCGCCCGGGTCTACATCGGCGGAACCGCGCCGACCTATCACGACATCGGCGAGTTCCTGCGATACGACATGATGCTGGCGGTGATGGCGTCGCTGTGCCTGATCATGATCATCATGCTGGTGCTGACCCGCAGCCTCGTCGCGGCCGCGGTGATCGTCGGAACGATCGCGGTCTCGCTGGGCTCGTCGTTCGGGCTGTCGGTGCTGATCTGGCAGCACATCCTCGGCCTGCAACTGCACTGGTTCGTGCTGCCGTTCACCGTGATCATCCTGTTGGCGGTGGGATCGGACTACAACCTGCTACTGGTGTCGCGCTTCAAGGAAGAACTCGGCGCCGGGATGAACACCGCGATCATCCGCGGCGTCGGAGGGTCGGGCAGCGTGGCCACCCAGGCGGGGCTGGTGTTCGCGTTCACCATGGGCGCGATGATCAGCAGTGACCTGGTCTCGATCGGTCAGTCCGGAACCGCGATCTGCCTGGGCCTGCTGTTCGACACGTTCATCATCCGGGCGTTCATGACGCCATCGATCGCGGCGCTGCTGGGCCGCTGGTTCTGGTGGCCGATCAAGGTGCTGCCCACCTCGTCGCTCACCCGCAACCGGTCGGCAGTGGTCGACGGCGGGGACGAACCCGCGGCCGACGACCCGGTGACTACCGAGATCCCGGTGGCGACCCCCTAAGCCCATCGCTGACCGGCCAGGTCACCGGCATGCCCTGGCCTGCCAGCCACCGGTGCAGGTCGTAGCCGTTGCGGGCCAGACCGTCGACGGCGGCCACCGCATGCAGCACCGCCTGTTCGGCGTCGTGCTGGCTCAGCAGACCCTCGGCGACGGCGGCCATCAGCTCGTCGGTGTCGGCGAGTTCGACGTCGGATGCGGTGCGGACCACCAGATCCAGGTAGTGGTCCCGGGAGTGCCAGCGCTCCGGCCCCGCGGTGTACTCGCCGACGTCGAGGTAAAAGTCCTGGTCGCGCTCATAACCCGGGCTGAAGTGGAAGACGGTCGCGCGCAGACCCAGCGACGGCAGCAGCCAGGACTCCAGGTAGTGGAACTGGGCCCGGCCCGGGGTGGGGCGCGCCAGGTACAGACCCCACGGGTGCACCGTGTAGACGTCGACGGCGCGCACCACCCCTTTGGGGTCGGTGTTGGTGTAGCCGCGCAGGTCGAAGGTCTCTTCCTTGGGTGGATGCACCGCTGGCCGCCTCTCGCTGTCGGAGGCCGGGCCTACTCTGGTTTCCGTGGCCTTCGCAACCGAACACCCTATCGTCGCGCATTCGGAGTACCGGCCTGCCGGTGACGCCGTCGAGGGCATCGTCCGTGCCGGCGGCCGGTTCGACGTCGTCAGCGAGTACCAGCCGGCCGGCGACCAGCCGACCGCCATTGCCGACCTGGAACGCCGTATCACCTCGGGGGAGAAGGATGTGGTGCTGCTGGGCGCCACCGGCACCGGCAAATCGGCCACCGCGGCCTGGCTGATCGAACGGCTGCAGCGCCCCACCCTGGTGATGGCGCCGAACAAGACGCTGGCCGCGCAGCTGGCCAACGAGTTGCGAGAGATGTTGCCGTACAACGCCGTCGAGTACTTCGTCTCGTACTACGACTACTACCAGCCGGAAGCCTATATCGCGCAGACCGACACCTACATCGAGAAGGACAGCTCGATCAACGACGACGTCGAGCGGCTGCGCCACTCGGCGACCTCCAGCCTGCTGTCCCGGCGTGACGTGGTGGTGGTCGCCTCGGTGTCGTGCATCTACGGCCTGGGCACACCGCAGTCCTACCTGGACCGCTCCGTCGAGCTGCAGGTCGGCGCGGAGGTGCCGCGCGACGCCCTGCTGCGGCTGCTGGTCGATGTGCAGTACACCCGCAATGACATGGCGTTCACCCGCGGCTCGTTCCGGGTGCGCGGCGACACCGTCGAGATCATCCCGTCCTACGAGGAGCTGGCGGTCCGCATCGAGTACTTCGGCGACGAGATCGAGGCGCTGTACTACCTGCACCCGCTCACCGGGGATGTGGTGCGCAAGGTGGACTCGCTGCGCATCTTCCCGGCCACCCACTACGTCGCCGGCCCGGAACGGATGGCGCAGGCCATCTCCACCATCGAGGAGGAGCTGGCCGCCCGGCTCGAGGAGCTGGAGAACCACGGAAAACTGCTGGAGGCCCAGCGGCTGCGGATGCGTACCAACTACGACATCGAGATGATGCGCCAGGTCGGCTTCTGCTCGGGCATCGAGAACTATTCGCGGCACATCGACGGTCGAGGCGCCGGCACGGCGCCGGCCACGTTGATCGACTACTTCCCGGAGGACTTCCTGCTCATCATCGACGAGTCGCACGTCACCGTGCCGCAGATCGGCGCCATGTACGAGGGCGACATGTCGCGCAAACGCAACCTGGTGGAGTTCGGTTTCCGGTTGCCCTCGGCGTGCGACAACCGGCCGTTGACCTGGGAGGAGTTCGCCGACCGGATCGGTCAGACGGTCTACATGTCGGCCACCCCGGGCCCCTATGAGATCAGTCAGGCCGGCGGCGAGTTCGTCGAGCAGGTGATCCGCCCGACCGGCCTGGTGGACCCCAAAGTCGTGGTCAAGCCGACCAAGGGCCAGATCGACGACCTGATCGCCGAGATCCGGCAGCGCACCGCGGCCGACGAGCGGGTGCTGGTGACCACGCTCACCAAGAAGATGGCCGAAGACCTCACCGACTACCTGCTGGAGATGGGGATCCGGGTGCGCTACCTGCACTCCGAGGTCGACACGCTACGCCGGGTGGAGCTGCTGCGGCAGCTGCGGCTCGGCGACTACGACGTGCTGATCGGCATCAACCTGCTGCGGGAGGGCCTGGACCTGCCGGAGGTGTCGCTGGTGTCGATCCTCGACGCCGACAAGGAGGGCTTCCTGCGCTCCACCCGCAGCTTGATCCAGACCATCGGCCGCGCCGCCCGCAACGTCTCCGGTGAAGTGCACATGTACGCCGACAAGATCACCGACTCCATGCGGGAGGCCATCGACGAAACCGAACGTCGCCGGGCCAAGCAGGTCGCCTACAACGAGGCGAACGGCATCGACCCGCAGCCGCTGCGCAAGAAGATCGCCGACATCCTCGACCAGGTGTACCGGGAGGTGGAGGACACCGAATCCATCGAGGTCGCCGGGTCGGGCCGCAACTCCTCGCGCGGGCGGCGCGCTCAGGGCGAGCCCGGCCGCGGCGTCAGCGCCGGGGTCATCGAAGGCCGCGACACCAGCAACATGCCACGGGCTGAACTGGCCGACCTGGTCAAGGACCTCACCGAGCAGATGATGAACGCGGCGCGTGATCTGCAGTTTGAGCTGGCGGCCCGGATTCGCGACGAGATCGCCGACCTCAAGAAGGAATTGCGGGGTATGGACGCGGCCGGCATCAAGTGACGCGCCAGGCAGGCGGTCCATTTTCGCGTGTCATGGTGATCCGTGATTGACTGCAAGCGGTGGTGGAACTGACTGAAGCGGTGATGCATGAATCCGCTGTTAGCGCTGGCAGCTGGCGTGAGCTGCTCGGTAGGCGCTATCTAGGTACCGCGGCCGTGCTGGCCGGCGGTGTCGCGTTGTACGCGACGAACGAGTTCCTGACGATCAGCCTGCTGCCCAACACCATCAAGGACATCGGCGGTGAGCGGTTCTACGCCTGGGTGACCACCCTGTACCTGGTCGGATCGGTGCTTGCAGCGGCCGCGGCCAACGCGGTGCTGGTCCGCGTGGGTTCCCGCTCGGCCTACCTGATGGGCCTGGCGTCGTTCGGCCTGGGCACGGTGCTCTGTGCGCTGGCGCCCCAGATGGAAGTCCTGCTGATCGGCCGCACCCTGCAGGGCATGGGCGGCGGCCTGTTGGCCGGGTTGGGGTGGGCGCTGATCAACGCAGTCCTGCCCAGCTGGTTGTGGACCCGGGCGTCGGGGCTGGTGTCGGCCATGTGGGGGGTTGGCACCCTGGTCGGCCCGGCCGCCGGCGGCCTGTTCGCCCAGTTCGGAATCTGGCGGTGGGCGTTCGGCCTCATGGCGGTGCTGACCGTGGCGATGGGCGTGGCGGTGAGCGTGGTGTTGCCGGCCGGGAGCAGCGGGCACCGCGGCGAGCCGGTGAAGTTCCCGGTGCGGTCGCTCTTGCTGTTGGGCGGTGCCGCGCTGGCGGTCAGCGTCGCGCAGTTGCCGCGCAGCCTGTTCGGTGCGATGGGGCTGCTGCTGGTCGGCGGGATCCTGCTGGCCGTGTTCCTGGTCGTGGACCGGCGCTCGTCGTCGGCGGTGTTGCCGTCCAGCGCGTTCCACCCGGGCCGGGAGAAGTGGATCTACCTGACATTGGGCCTGCTGATGGCCACCACGAAGGCCAACCTGTACATCCCGTTGCTCGGGCAGCGGCTGGCTCACCTGCCGCCGGTGATGGCCGGCTTCCTGGGCGCAGCGTTGTCGACCGGTTGGACGTTCAGCGAGATCGCCAGCGCTTCGGTGAGCAAGGTGCGGGTGGTCGTGGCCCTGGTGATCACCGCGCCGCTGGTGATGTCGGCGGGTCTGGCGGTGGTCGCGTTCGCCCGGATGAGCCACTACAACCCGACCGCGGTCGGCGCGATCTGGGCGCTGGCACTGCTGGTGGTCGGTATCGGCGTCGGCGCCGGCTGGCCGCACCTGTCGGCATGGGCGATGAGCTGCGTCGACGATCCCGCCGAGGGCGGTACCGCCGCCGCCGCCGTCAACACCGTCACGCTGATCGGCGGGGCGTTCGGCGCGGGCATTGCCGGCCTGGTGGTCAACACCGCGATGAGCGCCGGCCAGCCCGCGGCCCGCTGGCTGTTCGCGATCTTCGCCGTGCTCGCCGCCCTGGGATTCGTGGTCTCCTATCGGGCCAGCCGCGGTGCCGGTGCACTCGTCGGCGGCGCCGACTGAGGCGGTAGGTCCGGCAAGAGTTCGGCAATGAGGTCGTTGACGTGGGCGGCTATGTCGTCGCGGATGGCGCAGACGGTGTCGAGGGATTGACCGGCCGGATCATCGAGTTTCCAGTCGCGGTAGGTCACGCCCGGGAAGTAGGGACAGGTGTCGCCGCAGCCCATGGTGATGACGACATCGCTGGACGCGGCGGCGTCGGCGGTGAGGACCTGCGGTGTGCTGGCGCCGAGGTCGATGCCGATTTCGGCCAGGGCTTCCACGGCGCGGGGGTTGACCTTGTCGGCGGGCTC
Source organism: Mycobacterium sp. SMC-14 (assembly GCF_046250075.1). Lineage (NCBI taxonomy): Bacteria > Bacillati > Actinomycetota > Actinomycetes > Mycobacteriales > Mycobacteriaceae > Mycobacterium > Mycobacterium sp. SMC-14. Next base: position 2,065,918 of record NZ_CP176429.1, read on the forward strand.
GGTGCCGGCGGAACGGACCTCGATGCGGTCACCGGCGAGGTGGCGCAGCAGTGCGGCGGCCATTTGCGAGCGACCGGCGTTGTGCACGCAGACGAACAGCACGCTGGGTCTGATGGGTGCGGCGAAACGGTTCCGCAGGGCCAGCGACGCGTAGACCAGGCCGACCAGGACGGGGACCTCGATGAGGGGCCCGACCACCCCGGCTAGGGCTTGCCCGCTGGCGGCGCCCCAGGTGGCGATCGCCACCGCGATGGCGAGTTCGAAATTGTTGCCGGCGGCGGTGAACGCCAAGGTGGTCGTGCGTGCATACCCCAGGCCGAGCGCCGCCCCGACGGCGTAGCCGCCGCCCCACATGATCGCGAAATAGGCCAGCAGCGGGAGCGCGATGCGGACCACGTCGAGGGGCTGGTGGGTGATCTGATCGCCTTGTAGTGCGAACAGGATGACGATCGTGAAGAGCAGTCCGTACAGCGCCCAGGGCCCGATTCGCGGCAGGAACCGGCTCTCATACCAGCTGCGGCCCTTGGCGCGTTCGGCCAAACGGCGGGTCAGGTATCCGGCGGCCAGCGGTATACCGAGGAAGATCGCCACGGATCTGGCGATCTGCCATGGCGAGACCTCGATGCTGGCCTGCGGCAGTCCCAGCCAGCCGGGGAGCACGGCAAGGTAGAACCAGCCCAGCACCGCGAACATGACGACCTGAAAGACCGAGTTGAGCGCGACCAGGACGGCGGCGGCTTCGCGATCCCCGCAGGCCAGGTCGTTCCAGATGATGACCATGGCGATGCAGCGGGCCAGGCCGACCACAATGAGCCCGGTGCGGTACTCGGGCAGACCGGCAAGGAGCAGCCAGGCCAGGGCGAACATCACCGCCGGACCGACAACCCAGTTGAGCAGCAGCGAGCTGAGCAGCAGGCGCCCATCGGAGGTGACGGCGTCGAGCCGGTCGTAGCGGACCTTGGCCAGCACCGGATACATCATGATCAGCAGTCCGGCGGCGATCGGCAGCGAGATCCCGTCGATCTGCACCGCGCTGAGGCCGTCACTCAGCCCCGGGATCATCCGCCCCAGAGCCAGGCCGGCGACCATGGCCAGTCCGATCCAGACCGGCAGCAATCGGTCCAGGGTGGACAGTCTTGTAGAGGTTGCTCCGTCGATCATCAGCAGCACGAGGCCGGGGTTGCGGCGGACTCGGCATCGGCGATCTTGGTGTAGACCTCCCAGCGTTCGCGGTCAGGGCCGCTGACCCAGACCTTGTCCTGAGTGGCGTAACAGCAGGTGGTGCCCATTTCCGCCTCCGTCAACAGGCCCGCTTCGCCCAGGCGGCTGATCTCCTGGTGGACGATCTCGCTCGATGCCACCTCGACGCCGAGGTGGTTCAGTGTCCCGCCGTGACCTGGGCTTTCCAGCAGGACCAGCTTCAGCGGCGGGTCGGCGATCGCGAAGTTGGCGTAGCCGGGCTTGACCTTGGCCGGCTCGGTATCGAACAGCCGGGAGTAGAACGCGATCGCGGCATCGAGGTCATCGACGTTGAGTGCGAGTTGTACGCGGGACATGGCAACCACCTCCGGTTGTGAGACATATGTCGAACTAGCGATCCTGCGGCCAGCATTCCCACCTTTTCGATATATGTCAATGGGGTGTGCCATGATGGGTGCATGCCCAAAGCGTTGCCGGTGATCGACACCACCTCGCCGGTGTGCTGCGCCCCGGTCGCCGCGGGACCCATGACAGACGCTGACGCCTTGCAGATCGCGTTGCGGCTCAAGGCGTTAGCGGATCCGGTTCGGGTCAAGATCGTGTCGTATCTGTTCAGCTCGACCGCCGGAGAGCAGAAGTCCGGCGACCTGGCCGCGGTTTTGGGCTTGAGCGAATCCACCGTCAGCCACCACCTGACGCAGCTGCGTAAGGCCGGTCTTGTGGTGTCGGACCGGCGGGGGATGAACGTGTTCCACCGGGTGCGTCCGGATGCCTTACAGGCTTTGTGCGCGGCCCTGGACCCCAACTGCTGTACCTAGGGTGTTCAGCGGCTGGCTTTGATCACCTGGGCGAAGGTGAACTGCCAGCGCTCGACGACGTAGAAGCCCAGCGCGCGCAGCATCCGGCCGTCGGGGGTGCGGGCGAAGCGGGCGCCCACCGGCAGCGCGACGGCCGCTTGATGGGCCGGCAGGCTGCGGTCGTGATCGGTGACCGCCCAGATCGCCGGGCATCGGTCGAACTGGTCTTTGAGCGCCCACACCGCGAGGTGGCCGTCCCACAGCCGCCCCAGGGTCTGGCGATGCGGCCCCAGGCCGGGGTCGGTCAGCTTCGCGAACGCCTCGGGACGCGCGGCGGTCAGCGCCCGGATCGGGCCGGGTAACCACCTGGTGGTGTTGTCGATCAGCAGGCAGTCTCCCGGCTGGGCGTGCGCGACGATCACGTCGGCCACCGCGCTGTAGTCCCAGCCCTTTTCCTTGGTGTAGCGATCGCGTTGATTGGCAACGTAATTGGGCACCGCCGCGATCGCCAGCAGTGCGACGACGCCGATGACGGCGCGGCGCGAACCGGCGATCGTGGTGACCGCGATCGCCATCGCGATCGCCATCGCCGGAGCCGTGCTGATCAAATACCGCGGGTAATAAACAGGTTTCACCAGCACCGAATAGGCCAGCGTGGCCACTGTCGGGATCGCCATCCAGATCACGCACAGCACCGCCAGCCGACGTGTATCGGGGTCGGGGGCCCGGCGGGTGCCGTTCCGAACTGCGATGACGGCACCGACGAGCACCAGCCACGCCAGGATTGCGAACGGCGCACTGTTGTCGAAGTACTGCTGCTCGACGATCTCGATGACGGTGCGTGGATTCGGCGGCCGGATCCAGGCCACCTGCCGGATCTGCCCCTGGCCGAACCACAGGAACGGGGCCAGCGCGGCCAGCGCGATACCTGCCGCCACAGCCCATCTCCGCCTCGCCGAACCCTCGCCGCCCACCTCACGCAGCGCCCCTGCGTGGACCGCCACCAACAGGACGGTGAAGGTGTTCAGCAGCGTCGCCGCCACGACCGCCACGCCGTAGCCCACCCACAGGCGCACGGTGTTGCGCCGGGCCGCGGCCACCCACAGCACGGTGAGCCAGACCGCGGCCATCGCGGCGAACGCATACGGGCGCGCCTCGACGCCCGCCCACGTCATCCGCGGCGATATCGCGTAAAGCGCACCGGCGCACACCGATACCTGTCGGCCGGTGAACCCGCGTGACAGTACGACCACACCGGCGGCGCCGGCTCCGACCGCCAGACTGCTCGGCACCCGCGCCCAGAACTCGGTCGCGGGGAAGACCGCGAACCAGCCGTGCATCACCAGGTAGTACAGCCCGTGCACCGCGTCGATGTGGGTCAGCATCCGCCACAGCTCCGGCAGTGAACGGTGCGTCGCCGCCGAGATGGTGGCCGCTTCGTCGAACCACAGCGACGGCCGGCTCGCGCCGATGGCGCTGATCAGCGTTGCCGCGACGGCGATTACGGCCGCATCCGGTGAGCGCGGTGAGCGTGGCGGACACGGTGGCGGGCCCGCATCGATCCGCACCGGTGCCGGGTTCAGAACCTGGCTCAACGGCGTGCGCTGTCGGTCGCGGTGACGGTGATGACATTCCACGCTACCGTTCGGCACGGCATGTCAGCTACGTCACGAGGGCCCATACGCGGGGTTTCCTGGCCGGTCAGACGGCTGTGCGCGCCGCGCCGCAAATGACATGTGACGCCAATCGCCCCCATCGGGGCCGTCGACGCGTTAATGTCGCCATGGCTCAATTTGCGAACAGGCGACAAATGCACCGGGAGGGTTACGAATGAGCGGCTACAAGACCGTGGTGGTCGGGACGGACGGCTCGGACTCGTCGCTGCGCGCCGTCGACCGCGCGGCCCATCTGGCGTCCGGTGAAGGCGCGAAGGTCGTCATCGCCACCGCCTACCTGCCGCACGCCGACGACCCTCGCGCGGCTGACGCTCTGAAGGACGAGGGCTACAAGGCTTCGGGCAACGCCCCGATCTACGCCATCCTCAAGGAGGCCAAGGAGCGGGCCATCAATGCCGGCGCCTACGAGGTCGAGGAGAAGGCCATCGTGGGCGCTCCGGTCGACGCGCTGGTGGAGCTGGCGGAGTCGGTCAATGCCGACCTGCTGGTGGTCGGCAACGTCGGCCTGAGCACCATCGCCGGGCGGCTGCTCGGTTCGGTTCCGGCCAACGTGTCGCGGCGCTCCAAGATCGACGTGCTGATCGTTCACACCACCGGCTAGCCGGCGGGGGAGTTCACCAACCCCGTTCGCGCCACTCCGCCAGGTGCGGGCGCTCGACCCCCAGAACGGTGTCGTCGCCGTGCCCGGGATAGACGACGGTGTCGTCACCGAAACGGTCGAACACCTTGCGGCTGACGTCACCCAGCAGACGCTCGAAATCCCCGGGCTGCCAAGTCTTTCCAACGCCGCCCGGGAACAGGCAATCGCCGGTGAACAGTTGCGTCACACCGCCGGTGGCCGCACCGTCCAGGGCCAACGCCACCGATCCCTCGGTATGCCCCTGCAGGTGGATCACGTCGAAGCTCAGATCGCCGACGGTCACGGTGTCGCCGTCGGCCAGGATGCGGTCCGGGGTGACCGGCAGCGGCTCGGCATCCAAGGCGTGCGCGGCCGTCGGAGCCCCGGTGGCCTCGGCCAGCGCGGTCAGCGCCTGCCAGTGGTCGAAGTGCTGGTGGCTGGTGACGATCAGCGCCACGTCCGGGGCGTGCTCGCGCACCAGCGCCACCAGGTTCTCGGCGTCGTTGGCCGCGTCGATCAGCAGCGTCTTGCCGGTGTTGGTGCAGGTCACCAGGTAGGCGTTGTTGTCCATCGGGCCCACCGAGGCCTTGATGATGGTGGCCCCGGGCAGGGTGCGCCTCGCTGCGGTTCCGGGCTCGACGTGTCCGGTGTAGTTGTCGTCCACCGCGATCTGGGAGGTCATGCCCGTCACGGTACTGGCCCTGAGCTGGTTGTCGGTAGGGCCACCTAGCATGGACCCGTGGCTGACCGGCTGATCGTCAAGGGTGCGCGGGAACACAACCTGCGCAGTGTGGATCTGGACCTGCCGCGTGACGCGCTGATCGTGTTCACCGGGCTGTCCGGATCGGGTAAATCGTCGCTGGCCTTCGACACCATCTTCGCCGAGGGCCAGCGTCGCTACGTCGAATCCCTGTCGGCCTACGCCCGCCAGTTCCTCGGCCAGATGGACAAGCCCGACGTCGACTTCATCGAGGGACTGTCGCCGGCGGTGTCCATCGACCAGAAGTCCACCAACCGCAACCCGCGCTCGACGGTCGGCACCATCACCGAGGTCTATGACTACCTGCGGCTGCTCTATGCCCGCGCCGGGACCCCACACTGCCCGGTCTGTGGCGAGCGGATCGCCCGCCAGACCCCGCAGCAGATCGTCGACCAGGTGCTGGCCATGGACGAGGGCCTGCGGTTCCAGGTGCTGGCGCCGGTGGTGCGCACCCGCAAGGGAGAGTTCGCCGATCTCTTCGAGAAGCTCAACACCCAGGGCTACAGCCGGGTGCGGGTGGACGGCGTGGTGTACTCGCTGACCGATCCACCCAAGCTGAAGAAGCAGGAGAAGCACGACATCGAGGTGGTCGTCGACCGCCTCACGGTCAAGGAGTCGGCCAAGCAGCGGCTCACCGATTCGGTGGAGACCGCGCTGGGGCTGGCCGACGGCATCGTGGTGCTGGAGTTCGTCGATCGGGATGACGACCATCCACACCGCGAGCAGAGGTTCTCCGAGAAGCTGGCCTGCCCCAACGGACACGCCCTGTCCGTCGACGACCTGGAGCCGCGGTCGTTCTCGTTCAACTCGCCCTACGGCGCTTGCCCGGAGTGCGCGGGCCTGGGCATCCGCAAGGAGGTCGACGCCGACCTGGTGGTGCCCGACGCGGATCGCACCCTGGCCGAGGGCGCGGTGGTGCCGTGGTCGATGGGCCCCACCAGTGAGTACTTCACCCGGATGATGGCCAGCCTCGGTGAGGCGATGGGCTTCGACGTCGACACCCCGTGGCGCAAACTGCCGGCCAAGGCCCGCAAGGCGATCCTGGAGGGCTCCGACGAGCAGGTGCACGTGCGCTACCGCAACCGCTATGGCCGGACGCGCTCGTACTACACCGATTTCGAAGGTGTGATGGCGTTCCTGCAGCGAAAGATGGAGCAGACCGAATCCGAGCAGATGAAGGAACGCTACGCGGGTTTCATGCGTGACGTGCCGTGCCCGGAATGTGCCGGCACCCGGCTCAAGCCGGAGATCCTGGCGGTGACGATGGCTGCGGGCGACTATGGCAGCAAGTCCATTGCGCAGGTCAGTGAGCTGTCGATCGCGGACTGCGCGGACTTCCTCAATGCGCTGACCCTGGGCCCGCGTGAGCAGGCCATCGCCGGGCAGGTGCTCAAAGAGATCCAGTCCCGGCTGAGTTTCCTGCTCGATGTCGGCCTGGAGTATCTGACGTTGTCGCGGGCCGCCGGAACGCTCTCCGGTGGTGAGGCGCAACGCATTCGGCTGGCCACCCAGATCGGCTCGGGACTGGTCGGGGTGCTCTACGTGCTCGACGAGCCGTCGATCGGGCTGCATCAGCGCGACAACCGGCGGCTGATCGAAACCCTGGTGCGATTGCGCGATCTGGGCAACACCCTGATCGTCGTCGAGCACGACCTGGACACCATCGCGCACGCCGACTGGATCGTCGACATCGGCCCGGCAGCGGGTGAGCACGGCGGCAAGATCGTGCACAGTGGCCCCTACAGCGACCTGCTGGCCAACACCGAATCGATCACCGGCGCCTACCTGTCCGGCGCGAAAAGCATTGCGGTTCCCGAGAATCGCCGGCGGGTGGATGCCAAGCGCCAACTCGGGGTCGTCGGTGCGCGCGAGCACAACCTGTCCGGTGTCGACGTGGCGTTTCCGCTCGGCGTGCTCACCGCGGTCACCGGGGTGTCCGGCTCGGGCAAGTCGACCCTGGTCAACGACATTCTGGCGACGGTGCTGGCCAACAAGCTCAACGGCGCCCGGCTGGTGCCCGGCCGGCATACCCGGATCACCGGCCTCGATCACCTGGACAAGCTGGTGCGGGTCGATCAGTCACCGATCGGGCGCACGCCGCGGTCCAACCCGGCCACCTACACCGGGGTGTTCGACAAGATCCGCACCCTGTTCGCCGCCACCACCGAAGCCAAGGTGCGCGGCTATCAGCCCGGCCGGTTCTCGTTCAACGTCAAGGGCGGCCGCTGCGAGGCGTGCACCGGCGACGGCACCATCAAGATCGAGATGAACTTCCTGCCGGATGTCTATGTGCCCTGCGAGGTCTGCCACGGTGCCCGCTACAACCGGGAGACCCTGGAGGTGCACTACAAGGGCAAGACCATCGCCGAGGTGCTGGACATGTCGATCGAGGAGGCGGCGGAGTTCTTCGAGCCGATCTCCTCGATCCACCGCTACCTGCGCACCCTGGTCGATGTGGGGCTGGGTTATGTGCGGCTGGGCCAGCCCGCGCCGACGCTGTCCGGGGGAGAGGCGCAGCGGGTGAAGCTGGCCTCCGAACTGCAGAAGCGTTCCACCGGCCGGACGGTCTACATCCTCGACGAGCCCACTACCGGACTGCATTTTGAGGACATCGCCAAACTGTTGGTGGTCATCAACGGTCTGGTCGACAAGGGCAACACGGTGATCGTCATCGAACACAACCTGGATGTCATCAAGACCGCGGACTGGATCGTCGACATGGGTCCCGAAGGCGGGGCCGGGGGCGGGACGGTGGTGGCCACCGGCACGCCCGAGGACGTGGTGGCCGTGCCGGAGAGCTACACCGGCAAGTTCCTTGCCGAAATCCTCGGTGCACCGGCCAAACCCGCCAAAGCCGTCAAACGGCGGCGCAAGGCCAGCGCCTAGGAGCCGTGCTCGGCTAAGCCGGCGGGGCGCCGAGTGTGACTCGCAAGTGCCGCACGACAGCGTCGGCGACCGCCGCTATCGGCTCCGTCTTGCCCGCAGCGACCCAATCGGTGAGCCAAATCTGCAAGGCCGAGATGACCAGTGCCGCAGCGATTCGCGGAGGCAGGTGGGTGATCTGGCCGGCTTCCACCGCGATCTCGGCCGCTCGGGTGATCATGTCCATACCCGTTCGCCACGCTGCCCGCTGACCACCTCGGCCCAATTCGGTTGAGGCCGATGCCCAGCTCAGGCCCTCATTGATGTGCAGCTGTAGAAAGTGGGGGTGTGCTGCGAAGAACTCAACCTCGGCACGCGCTCCGACCAGGATCGCCTCAAGCGGGGAGCCGATTTCGTCCGTGCGTGCGCGCACGGCGGCAACGAACTCCTGCATCCGCGCGGCGTTGAGGGCGTCCCAGATCTCGTCCTTGCCGCCGAAGTACTTGTAGACCGTCGCCAATGACACCCCGGCGGTCTTGGCGATGTCGCTCACCCGTGCGTCGGCGAAGCCGGTGCGACTGAACTCGTACTCGGCCGCGGCCACGATCTGCTGGTGATACATGGCCCTGCGTGCGTCGGCCATGTCGGCGACCGGTGGCGTGGATCGGTTCGTTCCCATGGCCGCCCCCTGCTCTCGATCGACCGTTGGCCCAGTGTCCACGAGGTGCTACGGTGCCACAGTAATCATGATTCTGGGTAACAGAATAATGATTACTCGAGGTGGCCGATCGAGACAGATAGAGGTGCGCTGATGGCGACGGCAGAGCTGAGCCGCGACGACTCACCGCAGATTTCGGCGACACTTCCGCGGTCGCGCGGACTGCGCATCGTCTGGATTGTCGCGTTCGGCTCGCTGGCCCTGGCGTTTCCGGTGTACAGCTACTTGGCATTTCACAGCGGCCTCGACCGTCCCCTGATCGCCGACGCCATGGTCGTGCAGGCGACCGTTGCCTACTTCCTGGGCATTTTTGCGGCGTTCCTGCCGCTACCGTCACTTCGGACGTGGACCCGATTTCAGCGCCTCCAGGCGGTCGTTCTGCCGTTCGTGATCTGCTCCTACGTCACGCATCTGACCTGGGAGCTCGGCTGGCTGATCCTGCACAAGGCCATCGCCGGCGCCCGCGATGCGGCGTGGGCGTATCCCTGGTGGAACTACATCGACGGTGGCGACCTGCGCTATCTGGACGCCGAACCCAACTTCTTGATGATCGAGGTGCTGTCGGTGATCAACGCCTGCGTGGGCGTCACCGGACTCGTCCTGCTGTTCCGCTCCAAGTTCACCGACTACCGGGGAACCCTGCTGGTGATGTCGACGGCCGTCACGCACACCGTCCTGACCTGGTATTACTACGGCACCGAGATCATCGCCGGCTTCCCGTCGATCAACACCGCCAGCTTCATGGATCTGGGCCTCAAGTTCATTCTGCTGAACAGTCCGTGGTTGATCGCGCCCTGGCTGGTGCTGGCCTGGGGGTACGCGACGCTCCAGAAGCAGTTCACCGCTTCGAGAGACAACGCCCTCAGCGCTGTGCCGCCTTCACCAGCGGCGACGGGAACCGCGGCGGAACCCGCACCCCATCAAGCCACGCGGTGAGCTCGCGCGCCCGGCGCGCCAGCGTGTCGCGGGCGTCGGCGCCCGGGTCCTCGAGCAGCTGCAGCTGCACCTCGGCGGCCGCATTCTGATACCAGCCGCCCACGATCCGGCCGTTCCACCACACTGTGGGCCCGGCGTTGCCGTTGTTGTCGAAGAGCTGGCCACGGTGCTCGCCGAGATACCAGTCGCGGTGATACCAGCCCATCGTGGTGACGTCGAGCCCCGGCAACAGCGCACCCCACGGCTCGACCTCGGGTTCGGGCTCCAAATCGTCGGCCAGCGCATAGCCGGGCGTGCCGTGCAGGTCGACATCGACGGCGCCGATCTCACTCAGCACCCTGCGGACCGCGGTCTTGGTGGTGCCGAACCACCACTTGATGTCCTCGGCGGTGGCCGGGCCGAACGCCCGCAACCAGGTTCGGATCAGCTGGGTCTGCGCCGGCTCGGTGCTGAGTGGGGCACCGAGATCACCGAGCCAGCTCGCAGCGGTCGTCCACTGCGGCCGCGACGAGGTCCAGCCTCCGTCGTTGGGGCCCCGCACGATGTGGCCCTGCGCGCCGAGCACGGTCAGCGCGCGCGGCGCCAGATGGGTCTGGCCGCCGTAGGACTTGCCGGGCGCGGGATCGTAGGTGCCGGCCAGTTCGGGCAGGGCCGCGCGCAACGCGGCGCTGTTGGCCGGGCCGTTCTCCTCGAGGTGGCGTAGCACCGCGGCGGCGGCCTGGCTCAGCCACTTCTCGCCGTCAGCGGCCACACCCGCTTTGGCCACTTCGGCGATCAGCCGGCGCCGCTCGGTGTCGGCCACCCGGTCGCTGGCCGCTGCCTGCACGGCGGGCAGATCGGCGGGATCGAACACCCACAGGGTGCGGCGCATCGCCAGATGCTTGACCAGTGAGCGCTTTTCATACAGCGCGTCGTTCAAGTCCGCCACGGCGAACTCCGAGCGTCGCGCCCACAGCGACAGGTACGGGGTCGCAGGATCGGTGGCGTGCAGCCCGACCAAGGTGGCCGCGATCCGGTCTATCGGCTCACCAGCGGTGTCGGGGGCAAGAAAATGCCGGCGCGCCAAACGGTTTCGCCGTTCGGCGATGGTGAAGGTCCGCACCGGTCAGTGCTCACGCTCGTGCATCGACTTGCGGATCTGCTCCAGCCGGTCGGCTGCCGCACGCCGGCGGTCCTCGAACTCCTTCTCGACGGTGCGGCCCTCGGGTGTCTCGGAATCCAGCTCCTGGGCGCCGATCGAGGTCTCGAAGCGCCGCTCGATCTTCTCGCGCACCGACTCGAACGTCGGCACGCCGGTGTCGTCGTATCCGGTGTCGGGTTGCGGGTTATTCGGATCGTCACCCATGGTGGACACGTTACCGGCGGCGATCGAAGTAGCGGACCATCAATGCCCAGTAGCCCATGGTCAGCGCCATCGCGATCGCCGTTGCGATGACGGTTGGCAGCAGCTGCCGACGGCGGGCGCTGCGCAGCGCGGCCGCGGTCGCGACGCTGCCGGCCAGATTCACCAGCAGGGCGGCATCGCGCGGCCGAGCAACAACCCACTGTTCCTCGCCGAGCATCGCGCGCGTCGACCAGGCCGACCGGTCAACCGGCGCCGCGAAGATCACCGGGTTCAGCGCGAACCACACCGCCACCCATGCCGCATCGCGCCAGGAACGACGCCACACCGGAACCAGGATCAGCGGTGTCGTCGCCCAACGGCTCCAGGCGCTCCACGGGTTGGCATGCCGGGCGAAGATGGCGCGGCGGACGCGGGAGATGGTCGACATCGCGGGGATCACCGACTCGCGGGTTGGACGTGGGGGACAGGTGCCGGCTCGGCAGCGTCTCGGGTCGCCACCACGGGAAGCCGAACCGATTGCACACCAGGAGTATGCAGGTTGCCGGCCAGCCAAGGCAGGGCGTTGGCGAAGGCCCGCCCGGCGAACGGCCAGTCATGCTGGCCCGGTTCGGTGATCACGGCGCAGTCGATGCCGTTGGCCTGGCCCAGCGCGCACAGTGACCGCGCGGCGGCGAGCTGGCCGCCGACATCGTTCGCCGCGGCGCTGCCGTTGACCGCGAACCAACCCGAAACCCCGGAATACCGGCCGTGCTTGGCCATCACCGTCGCCGGGTCGAACACCGCCCAGGCGTCGGCGCTGCCGCCGAAGAGCCGGCTGATGGTCTGGGAGCGGGTTCCCGCGTTGGGGCTGAGATCGCCGGCGATGTCGACGAAGGCACTGAACTTGTCCGGGTGCATCGTGGTCAGGTCGACCGCACAGGTGCCCCCCATGGACCAGCCGACCACACCCCAGTGCGACCGTTCGGGGCTGACGCCGAAGTGCGAGATCACATACGGCACCACGTCTTCGGTCAGATGGTCGGCGGCGTTACCGCGGGGCCCGTTGACGCATTCGGTGTCGTTGTTGAAGGAACCGCCCGAGTCGACGAACACCAGGACGGGTGCATTGCCGTGATGGGCGGCTGCGAAGTCGTCGACGGTCTTGATGGCGCCGCCTGAGCGCAGCCAGTCGGCGGGCGTGTTGAACTCGCCGCCGATCATCATCACGGCCGGCAGTGCCGGCGGTGGACTTTGGGTGAACCACACCGGCGGCAGGTACACCAGTTCGCCGCGGTGCTTGAAATGCGAGGCGTCGGCGGGAATCGACACCTGCAACACATGGCCGTGCGTGGGCAGTCTGCCCACCCCGGCCAGCGCGGTTACCGCGGCTATGTCGCTCTGGTCGGGTAGCGGCCCGGACGTCAGGTTGCCCCAAGCGCTCTGCACGGTCGGGAAGTAGCCGACCCAGGCGTTGAGCGTCAATCCCGCGCTGAGCAGACACAGCGGCACCGCCAGCAGGGAGATGGCGCGGCGCCACCAGGCCGCACCCCGCCAGCCCAAGACCAGCAGTGCCGCGGCGCCGCCCGTCAGCGCGATCCACACCCACAGGGCGACCGGTGGCGGCTGGCCGGACAGGCCGTCGTCGGTGACGAACCAGTACGCGAACGCCGCCGCCGCCAGGCCCAGGCCGCCGATCAACGGGAGCCGCCACAGCCAGCGGCGCGACCGCCAGCCCACGGCCAGGATCAGCGACACCACCGCCGCCGCCTGCACCGTGACCGGAATCCAGCCGTGCATCAGCGAGGTGTGTTCGCCACTCGCCAGGATCACCCTTCCATGATGAACCGGAATGCCGGTCAGCGCGGCTTGGCCAGGGGAAACGGCAGCGTGTCGCGGATGCTGTGGCCGGTGATGAGCATGACGACGCGGTCCACACCCATGCCCAGTCCGCCGGTGGGCGGCATCGCGTACTCCATGGCCTGCAGGAAGTCCTCGTCGAGCTCCATGGCTTCCGGGTCGCCGCCGGCGGCCAGCAGCGACTGCTGGTGCAGGCGGCGGCGCTGCTCCACCGGATCGGTGAGCTCGCTGTAGGCGGTGCCCAGCTCCACGCCCCACGCCACCAGGTCCCACCGCTCGGCCACCCCCGGCTTACTGCGGTGCGGCCGGGTCAGCGGCGAGACGGAGGTGGGGAAGTCGGTGTAGAACGTGGGTTGTTCGGTGCGGGCCTCGACCAGGTGCTCATAGAGTTCGAGCACCACCGCCCCGGCATCCCACTGCCGCAGGTAGTGGACGCCGGCGCGGTCACACAACCGGCGCAGCGTGGCCAGGTCGGTGCCGGCGTCGATCTGTTCGCCGAGCGCGTCGGACACCGCGTCGTGCACGCTGCGCACCGGCCACTGCCCGGAGATGTCGACCGCTTCCAGCGCGTCGCCGGCCCCGGGGCGCATCACCACGGGCGCGCCGTTGGCCGCCAGCGCGGCGTTCTGGATCAGCTCGCGCGCCCCGTCGATCCAGGCCAGGTAGTCGCCGTGAGCCTGGTAGGCCTCCAGCAGGGTGAACTCCGGGTTGTGGCTGTAATCGACACCCTCGTTGCGAAATGCCCGTCCCAGCTCGAACACTCGCTCCACCCCGCCCACGCACAGCCGCTTGAGGTAGAGCTCCGGGGCGATCCGCAGATACAGGTCCAGGTCGTAGGCGTTGATGTGGGTGACGAACGGACGCGCGTTGGCCCCGCCGTGCAGCTGCTGCAGGATCGGGGTCTCGACCTCCAGGAATCCCTTGCCGAACAAGGTGTCGCGGATGGAGCGCAGCACCTTGCTGCGGGCTGCGATCAACTCGCGCGCCTCGGTGTTGATCGCCAGGTCCACATAGCGGGTCCGCACCCGGGCCTCGGGGTCGGTCAGGCCCTTCCATTTGTCGGGCAGCGGGCGCAGGCACTTGCCGACCAGCCGCCAGTTCGCCACCAGCAGTGACGGTGTCCCGTTGCGGCTGTGACCCATCCGGCCGGTCGCCTCGACCAGGTCGCCGAGGTCGATACCCGCGCTGAAGTCCGCGGCGCGCGCGTCGCCGCCGGCCTGCGCGAGCACCGAATCGTCCAACAGCAGCTGTACCTCACCGGACCAGTCACGCAGCTGGGCGAAGAGCACGCCGCCGTAGTCGCGTATCCGCAACACCCGCCCGGCCACCGACACGGTCTCCTCGGTGCCGCTGGCCAGGGCTTGGCTCACGGTGTGGCTGGGCGGCGTCCCCACCGGGTAGGCCTCGACGCCGTTGTCCTGCAGCGACTTCAGCTTGGCCATCCGGACGCGGACCTGTTCGGGCAGCCGGGGGAGCATCCCGGCTCCCTCGGTGAACTCGCCGGCAGTGCCGCTGGTGACGTCGTCGGGCGCCGTCCCGTCGCTGTGCAGTCGCCCGGACGCGGCCATCGTCGCCGGCACGGCGGAGTGGTGGCCGGTGTGCTGCTCGTTGCGCCGCGAAAACGGCAGCACCAGAAAGCCTTCGGCGATCACCGAGGCCACCCCGACGCGGGGGATCAGCCGGGCGTCCTCGTAGCAGGCGTAGCGCGGCACCCAATCCGGCCGATACTTCATGTTCGAGCGGTACAGCGTCTCCAGCTGCCACCAGCGGGAGAAGAACATCAGCAGCCGGCGCCACAGTCGCAGCACCGGACCGGCGCCCAGCTGCGCACCCTGCTCGAAGGCGGCGCGGAACATCGCGAAGTTCAGCGAGATCCGGCTGACGCCGATGGTGGCGGCCTGCAGTGCCAATTCGCTGACCATCAGTTCGATGGTGCCGTTGGGGGATTGCGGTGAGCGGCGCATCAAGTCCAGGGACACCCCACTGTGGCCCCACGGCACCAGTGACAGCATCGCCACTACCTCACCGGTACGCGGATCGCCGCGTACCGCCTCGACCAGCAGGCAGTCGGCGTCGGCCGGATCGCCGAGGCGGCCCAACGCCATGGAGAACCCGCGCTCGGATTCGGTGTCGCGCCACGCGTCGGTGTGTTCGATGACCCGCGCCATCTCCTCGGCACCGATCTCGCCGTGCCGGCGCATCCGCACCGTCAGGCCCGAGCGGCGGGCCCGGGTGACCGCTTGGCGCACTCCACGCATGTCCGGTCCGGACAGTTTGAACTCCGAGGGCCGCAAGATCGCCTCGTCGCCCAGTTCCAGGGCGCTCAGGCCGGCGTCGCGGAAGGCCTGCGCGCCGGCGAAGCTGGCGCCCATCACTCCGGGCGCCCAGCCGTAGTCCTTGCAGACCCGCAGCCAGGTGGTGATGGCCTGCGGCCATGCCCGCGGGTCGCCCACCGGATCACCGCTGGCCAGACAGACGCCCACCTCGACCCGGTAGGTGATGGCGGCGCGCCCGTTGGGGGCGAACACCACCGACTTGTCGCGGCGGGTGGCGAAATAGCCCAGCGAATCGTTCTTGCCGTACTGCTCGAGCAGCCCGCGGATGGCCGACTCGTCCTGCCCGGTGAGGGCATTGTCGGAGCGCTGGGACAGAAACAGCACAATGGCCGCGATGATCAGGGCCAGCGCCCCGAGCAGCCCGCACAGGGCCTTGAGCCCGAAGTCCGGCTTGCCGGGGAAGAAGTCCGGTTCGAGCAGGCCGAAGCCGACGACCCGGTTCACCACATAGGGCAGCCGCAGCGGGCGCGTCACCGTCCCCGGGAACAGCTCGATGAGCCCCCAGCACAGCAGGATCGCCACCGCCCAGCCCGCGACCAGCGTCGCGGCGGATTTGAGCAGTGCTCCGCGCCGTACCTTGGCCCAGAACTCACCGCGGGCTGCCACCAACACCACGATCGCGACCACGTGCAGCACCAGGCCCGCGAGGCCGCTGATGACCTGGAACCGGTCGGAGGTGTCCGACACCAGCCGGCTGACGTTCCAGCCGCCGGCGACCACCAGGTTGGCGATCAGCAGCCACCAGGCGATGCGTTTGTGGGCGCTGAGGGCGGCGGCCAGCAGCGCCAGGACGAATGCCCAGGCCAGGCTGGTGTCGGGGAAATTGAACAGGTACTTGTCGATGAATTCGCGCGGTACCCGGATGGCCCACCGGATCACCGGAGACATGCTCGCCAGCAACGACAACGTGGCGGCGATACCGACGGCCCAGGCGGCCGCCGCGGGCACCCAGTGGAACCGGGTGGTCGCGCGGCTACGCGAGCGCGGCCCGAGCGGCACAGTCAACGTCATAAGGCGCGAGAATAAGCAGGAAAACCGCGAAATGTATGTGAGGAATCGCCGGTGGGAGCGATCGCCGGGAGAAAGCAGCGCTATACAGCTGCTAGACTCCCTAACGCGACCGTCCCGGCGTACGCCAGGACAGCAAGTGGAGTTCCCTCCCACCACTAGCCGAGGAGTAATCCTTACAGGCTCAGTGGTCCGGTCGCAGGCGGTGTGAACCGCCTGCTCTGCGCGGTGCGCAGGCGGCTTGATGTTGTTCAGGCCGTGATCGGTCGGTATGGGCCCTGCTTCGTGCAGGGCTTTTTTGCTGGTGGGTGGGGTCAGCGCCGCTGCGTCCGGACGAGCACTGCGGCGGCCGCGACCGAAGACTACCCAAGGAGGTCCCATCAGCACTGAGATCCGCGTCAACGAGCGCATTCGCGTACCTGAGGTTCGTTTGATCGGCCCGGGCGGGGAGCAGGTAGGCATTGTGCGCATCGAGGATGCGCTTCGCGTCGCCGCGGATGCCGATCTCGACCTTGTCGAAGTCGCACCGACCGCCAAACCGCCGGTCTGCAAGATCATGGACTACGGCAAGTACAAGTACGAGGCGGCTCAGAAGGAGCGCGAGTCTCGCAAGAACCAGCAGCAGACCGTCGTCAAGGAACAGAAGCTGCGTCCCAAGATCGACGACCACGACTATGCGACGAAGAAGGGCCACGTGGTCCGCTTCCTCGAAGCCGGGGCCAAGGTCAAGGTGACGATCATGTTCCGCGGCCGTGAGCAGTCTCGGCCCGAACTCGGCTACCGCCTGCTGCAGCGGCTGGGTGCCGACGTCGCCGAGTACGGCTTCGTCGAGACCTCCGCCAAGCAGGACGGACGCAACATGACGATGGTGCTGGCACCGCACCGCGGCGCGAAAACCCGTGCCAAGGCAGCAGAGGATGCCGGCGGAGGCTCGGTTCAGCCAGCCCCCGCACCCGCCCCCGCGGCGGACGCGGCAGAGCCGCAGCCCGAGAACTGAACACCCGACACCAGAACTGAGGAAACATGCCTAAGGCGAAAACCCACAGCGGCGCTTCGAAGCGGTTCCGTCGCACCGGAACCGGCAAGATCGTGCGGCAGAAGGCCAACGCCCGCCACCTGCTGGAGCACAAGCCGAGCAAGCGCATGCGCCGGCTGGCCGGTCGCACCGAGGTGGCTGCCAGCGACACCAAGCGCGTCAACGCGATGCTGAACGGCTAACAGCCGCTTCCGCACTGCAACCCCCTTACGCCCAACGAGAGTAGGAACACCCCATGGCACGCGTGAAGCGCGCAGTCAACGCCCAGAAGAAGCGCCGTACAGTCCTGAAGGCTTCGAAGGGTTACCGTGGCCAGCGGTCGCGGCTGTACCGCAAGGCCAAAGAGCAGCAGCTGCACTCAATGACCTACGCCTACCGGGACCGTCGCGCCCGCAAGGGTGAGTTCCGCAAGCTGTGGATCTCGCGCATCAACGCGGCGGCCCGCGCCAACGACATCACCTACAACCGGCTGATCCAGGGCCTCAAGGCCGCTGGTGTCGAGGTGGACCGCAAGAACCTCGCCGAGATCGCCGTCAGCGACGCGGCTGCGTTCACCGCGCTGGTCGAGGTCGCCCGGGCCGCGCTGCCCGAGGATGTCAACGCGCCGTCCGGCGAGGCTGCCTGACCCGAACCGAGCCGATGCTGACCGAACGTTCGGCCCGGGTGGTCGCGGCGGTCAAACTGCATCGGCACGTGGCCAGGAAGCGCGAACAGCGCTTCCTGGCCGAGGGGCCGAATCTGATCGAGGCCGCGATCGCTCGCGGCCTTGTCCTCGAGGTCTTCGCCACCGAATCGGCGGCGCAACGTCATAACGATCTGCTGGCCTGCGCACAGGTGCCGGTCCAACTGGTCACCGACCGCGCGGCAAAAGCCTTGTCGGACACCGTCACCCCGGCCGGATTGGTCGCGGTGTGCGCGCATGTCGAGGCAGACCTGGCCACATTGCTGGCCGAGGCTCCGCGGCTGGTGGCGGTGGCCGTGGGCATCGGCGAGCCCGGTAACGCCGGCACCCTGATCCGCATCGCCGACGCCACCGGCGCGGATCTGGTGGTGCTGACCGGCAACAGCGTCGACCCTTACAACGGCAAGTGCCTGCGCTCGTCCGCGGGCAGCATCTTCAACATCCCGGTCGTCGTGGTCGCCGACACCGACGCCGTGCTCACCGCACTGGGGGAGGCCGGCCTGCAGGTGCTGGCGACGGCCCTTGACGGCGAACTGAACCTCGACGACGCCGATCCGGTGTTGGTCGCGCCCACCGCGTGGCTGTTCGGTCCGGAGGCCCAGGGGTTGCCGGCCGAGGCGGCGGCCGCCGCTGACCACCGGGTGCAGATCCCGATGGCAGGCGGCGCCGAGAGTCTCAATGTTGCTGCGGCAGCAGCGATCTGCCTCTACCAGAGCGCGCGAGCCCAGCGCCGCGCTTAGGCGGCCTTGGGCTTGCGGCGCGGCGGACGCGGGGTCAGGCCGCTGCCGGCGGCCAGCGAGAAGGTGCTGTGCATCAGCGCCCCGGCCCGCTCGACCAGCTTCATGCCCTGGCTCACCGGCGGGACGTAGTGCATTCCGCTGCGCCGCCTGTCTTTTGGTGGTCCGCTGAACCACGGGGCTTCGATCGGCGGTGTGTCGCTGGGGATCTTGCCCTGCTCGCGTCGGTATCCGGCCAGCGCGCGCGGATGCAGCCGGATCTCGTCGGGCACGAAGCTGAACGCCACGTGGCTGACCTTGCCCAGCAGCCGCAGCAGTACCTCGTCGCCCTCCGACCAGCGCAGACCGGCTTTCTCCCGCACCACCGGCTCGAACAGTCCGGCCGCCACCCAGCGTTGGGCGGCCAGCGCCGGCTTGAACATCTGGTGCCACACCGCGTCGGGCATCGGGACGAACCACGGCTTGGGGATGCGGATGTTCAAGATGTCGATGGCGGCCGGTGTCAGCTCCAGCTCGTCCTCGCACACCCGGTTCCAGTACTCGCAGAACTCTTCCCAGGACTTCGGCACCGGGCGCATGCTCATGCCGTACATCTGGTACCACCGCACGTGCTCGTCGAAGAGCTGGTGCTTCTCGGCCAAAGTGAGCCCGCCGTCGAAGTATTCGGCGAGTTTGATGATCAACATGAAGAACGTGGCGTGCGCCCAATAGAAGGTGTCGGGGTCCAGTGCGTGATAGCGCCGGCCCTTCTCGTCAACGCCCTTGATGTCGCGGTGGTAGTCGCGGATCGAGGCGCCGGTGTGCTGGGCCCGGATGCCGTCATAGACCACGCCCATGATCGGGTACACCGACCGCGTCACGCGCTGCATCGGCTCGCTCAAGATGCTGGAGTGCTCGGTCACGCCTGCGCCCAGGCCGGGGTACATGTTCTCGATGGCGCCGATCCACACGCCCATGATCCCGGTGCGCAGGTCGCCGAAGTACTTCCACGTCAACGACTCGGAGTTCAACGGCTCTACCGCGGCAGCGGGTTTGGGAGCGGTTGTGGCAGCGCTCGGGGTGTTTTCGTCGGCGGGCGCCGGGGCCTGCTCAACGGACGCGGTCGGCGTAACGGTCATCACGTCTCCTGTCTGGGAACCTGAAACTACGATAATTGTGACAACGATCGTTGTCTACATTAGGTGTGGCGCGTCGCGTCAAAATCGCCGACCGTGGCGTGTGCCACTGTGGCGGTCGTTGCCGGTGTCGGCGGGCGCCACCTACCCTGAGTCTCATGGACCTCGAGCCGGCCCCTCGGCAGGCTGATGGGCTCGGGGAGGCGGTGGAGATGCCCGACCAGCCCAGCCCCGACCGCCGCCCGTCGTTCTCCCTCGATGAGGCCGCAGCGTGGCTGAACCGCACCACCAATGACGTCCGGATCGTTGACCTGGTTCGGCGCGTGCGGCGGGTGTTGCCCGGAGACCCCGAGTTCGGCGACCCGCTCTCGACCGCCGGGGATGGCGGACCGCAGACCGCTGCGAGGGCGGCCGACCGCCTGATGGGAGATCGCTCCGCGGCCTCCCGCGAAGTCAGCCTGGGCGCCCTGCAGGTCTGGCAGGCCCTGACCCAACGGATGTCGCGGGCGCCGGGCAGTGCCGAGGCGACGCTGGTCTTCACCGACCTGGTCGGCTTCTCGACGTGGTCGCTACGGTCCGGCGACGACGCCACCCTCACTCTGTTGCGACGGGTGTCGCGCGCGATCGAGCCGCCGGTGCTGGATGCCGGCGGCCGCATCGTCAAACGGATGGGTGACGGCCTGATGGCCGTGTTCCGGGACCCGCTGGTGGCCGTGGCCGCGGTCCTGGAGGCACAAGAGGCCATCCGTGAGGTCGAGGTCAACGGGCACACGCCGCGGATGCGGGTCGGCATCCACACCGGTCGGCCGCAGCGGCTGGCCGACGATTGGCTCGGCGTGGACGTCAATATCGCCGCACGGGTCATGGAGCGCGCCACCAAGGGCGGCATCGTGATCTCCGGGCCGACATTGGAACGCATCGATCCCGCCGCCCTCGATGAGCTGGGTGTGGTTGCCAAGCGGGCGCGCCGTCAGGTGCTCGCGGCCAAGACCAGCGGCGTCCCGGCGGATCTGACGATGTACCGCCTGAAGGCAGTTCGCCAGAACCCCTCAGACCCCGACTGATTGCACGTCATTAACTTCCTTGTGGGCCGGTCAGATTGCCGCGCACGAGTGGATGAACCCCGTTCCTTGGAATACCCTGCGGTGAGCAACATAACTATTTGGCCGGTTTACACAGGTCGCCTTAACGCAGAAGCGGGGAATCATGTCAGGTCGGCAGCAGCGTCGGAACAACCGCCGTAAGACGAATCGGCTGGTGGGTGCCGGCGGTACGGCGGCGGCGTTCCTGGCGTTCGGCATGGCCCCGCTGGCGGCGGCTCCCACAGCACGGGCCGACTGGGACTTCGACTGGCTGACTGACCTGTTCACCCCCGTCTCAGACTCGGGCAGCGGTTGGGACAGCAACGCTTGGGACATCGGATCGTGGTTCAACGCGTCGGCAGACCCGGGTTCCGCCGCTGACACGACCCCGGAGTTCAGCATGTCGCTGCTGTGGAATGCGCTGGTCTACCAGCCGCTCCACACCTCCATGGAGTCCTTCATCGACAACTCGGCCAACGCCTGGTTCATCGACATGGTCAACTCGCTGAACACGAATCCGGATTACTGCGGCCTGATCTGCAATGGTGCGGACGGCACTGCGGAGAGCGTCAACGGCGGCAACGGCGGCCTCTGGTTCGGCGACGGCGGCGCCGGCTACTCCGCGGGCGCCGACGAGGACGCGGACGCGGCCATCGGCGGCGGCGTCGGGGGTAACGCGGGCTGGTTCGGCAACGGCGGCGCCGGTGGCGTCGGCGGTTTGGGCGGTGACGGCGGCGCGGGCGGCCTGGGCGGCTCGATCATGGGCATCGGCGGCGCGGGTGGCGTCGGCGGTTTGGGCGGTGACGGCGGTGACGGCGGCGCCGCCAACGGTTGGATGTTCGGCATTGGTGGTGCAGGCGGTGCCGGTGGTGCTGGCCAGGTCGGTGAGACCGGCACGACCGGTGATTGGGCTACCGGCGGCGTCGGTGGTGTCGGCGAAAGCGGCGGTACCGGCGGCAATGGCGGCAAGGGCGGCAGCGCCAGTTCCCTGTTCGGCGGCGCCGGCGCGGGCGGTGCCGGTGGTATCGGCGGAGCGGGTGGCCAGGGCGGTACTGGTGCCGCGGGTGACTTCGCCCACAACGACGGCGACGGCGGCACCGGCGGCAACGGTGGCGCGGCCGGAATGGGCGGCAAGGGCGGCGACGCCGGCACGGGCGGGGCGTTCGGCGGCAAGGCCGCGGCCGGTGCCGACAACAGCGCGATCCTTGGCGATGGCGGCAAGGGCGGTACCGGCGGTGGCGGCGCGGACGCCGACGCCACCCACGAGGCAGGCGAGGGCGGCAAGGGCGGCACCGGCGCTGACGCTGGCGACACCGGCAATGGTGGCGCCGGCGGTACCGGCGGCGCCGGCGGCGCCGGATTCGACGAGACGCATGGAGCCGGCACTGGCGGCAATGGCGGCACCGGTGGTGACGGCGGCAAGATCGGCAACGGCGGCTCGGGTGGCATCGGTGGTGCCGGTGGGCTCAGCGGTGCCTACGACGACGCCGAGGGCGGCACGGGCGGTATCGGTGGAACCGGCGGTGCCGGTGGCACCACGGCGGGCAACGGCGGTAGCGGCGGGGTCGGTGGCGCCGGCGGCGCCGGGCACGAGGGTGCCGCGGGTACGGACGGCGCAGCGGGTAGCTTCGAGAACGGCGGGGACGGCAACGGCGGCGTCGGCACGGGCGGCAAGGCCGGCTTCGACGGCGGTCAGGGCGGTAAGGGCGGCGTAGGCGGCGCTGCCGGCGGCGGCGCGGGCAGCGTCGCGGGCAAGTACGGCAATGGCGGGGCCGGCGGTGCCGGGGGTGCTGGCGGCGCGGGCGGCGACGGCGGTAAGGGTGCCGCGGGTACCTGGGCGAACGGCGGTACGGGCAACGGCGGTAACGGCGGCGATGCCGGCGACAACGGCGCGGGCGGCAACGGTGGCCAGGGCGGCGCGGCCGGCGGTGACGGCGCCAACGTCGGCGCCGAGGGCGCTGCGGGCGGCAGGCCCACCGAACCCAGCGTCGGCGGCGCCGGTGGTGACGGCGCCAACGCCGACGCCACCCACACCTCCGGCGGCAATGGCGGCAATGGTGGCGACAGCCACAACGTCGGCAACGGCGGTGCCGGTGGCAACGGCGGCACCGGAACCACCGGCAACGGTGGCAACGGTGGCAACGGCGGCGATGGCGGCGAGGGCTCCCAGAGCGTCGGCGGCAATGGCGGCGTCGGCGGCAACGGCGGTGCCTCGGACTCCGGCAACGGCGGTAAGGGCGGCCTCGGCGGCAACGGCGGTGATGGCGACCACGGAGTGACCGGCGGCAACGGCGGCGATGGCACGGTCGGTGTCAACAACGGCGCCGGCGGCAACGGCAGCACCGGCGGGGCCGGTTTCGACGGCGGCAAGGGCGGCGCGGGCGGCAACGGCGGCGCGTCGACGTCCGGTACCAAGGGCGTCAACGGCAACGGCGGTAGCGGCGGTGACGGCGGTGCCGGCGGTGCGGGTGGCAACGGCGGCAACGGCGCCAACGGTGACTGGGACAAGAAGGGCCAGTACGACTACGGCTCCGGCGGCAAGGGCGGCAACGCCGGCAACACCGGCGCGGTCGGTAAGGGCGGCGCCGCGGGCGCGGCCGGCACCGGCGGTACCGGCGGCGCGGCCGGTACCAAGGGCACCGACGGCGCAGGGATTGCCGCCGACTACAGCGGCGTGCATGGCGGCGACGGCGGCGACGGTGCCGCCGCACTCGGTGACAACCTGCATCCGAACGGCGGCGCCGGCGGTGACGGCGGCACCGGCGGCACCAACGGCAACGGCGGCAACGGCGGCGACGGCGGCGGCTACATCGAGCCTCCGACGGGCGGCAACCCCGGCGACCCCACCGTCAATAACCCGGCCACCGGTGGCAATGGCGGCGCGGGCGGCAATGGCGGTGCCGGCGGGACCGCGACCGGCAACGGCGGCAACGGTGGTGATGGCGGCGACGCCTACAAGCCAGTCAAGGACGACGACCCCAGCACCCTGACCAAGGGCGGCAACGGCGGTGCCGGTGGCGCCGGCGGCGCCGCGGTCAAGGGCAATGGCGGTGCCGGCGGCGATGGCGGCAACGGCCAGGCCGGCACCCAGTACGGCGGTGCCGGTGGCGCGGGCGGCAAGGGCGGCGCGGTCACCGGTCTGGGCAAGGGCGGCGACGGTGGGGCCGGTGGTAACGGCGCCGTCGCGACCGGCTGGAAGTCCGACGGCACCTGGGGCATCGACGGCTTCAGCGGCAAGTTCGGGTCCGGCACCATCTTGGGTGTCTCCGGTGCCGGTGGCGCCGGTGGAGCCGGTGGAGCGTCCGTCGGCGGCGACTACGACGGCGGCGCGGGCGGCCTGGGTGGAAACGGTGGAGAAGCCGCGAGCGACGCCGGTACCCGGGTCATCTGGGGCGGTGCCGGCGGCGCAGGTGGCGCGGGTGGCGCCGCCACCGACACCGCCAAGGACGCCGGCGACAGCGGTAACGGCGGTGCCGGCGGCGACGGCGGTACGGCCGGCCAGGGCACCATCACCGGCGGCAGCGGCGGCAGCGGCGGTGCCGGCGGCGCCAGCACCAGCGGCAACGGCGGCGACGGCGGCGACGGCCAAGACGGTGCTACCGGAACCGGCTGGAACGACGTCAACGGCAACCTGGCCGGCAAGGGCCAGATCCTCAACTTCGGCGGCAGTGGCGGCAACGGCGGCGCCGGTGGCAACGGCAAGACCGGCGGCGACGGCGGTGACGGCGGCACGGGCGCAATCGGTACGGGCGGCGGCAACGTGTTCAGCTCCGGCGGCAACGGCGGCAACGGCGGGGCCGGCGGCACCGGCACCACCGGTGACGGCGGCAATGGCGGCAACGGCGGCAACAGCGGCGACGCGACCTGGCGGGCCCACAACGGCGGCAACGGCGGCGCCGGCGGCAGCAGCACCGGCGGGGCCGGCGGCATCGGCGGCAACGGCGGCGACGGCGGCGAGCTCATCAGCGGCGGCACCGCTCCGACCAACGGCCAGGGCGTCATCGTCGGCTCCGGCGGCAACGGCGGCAACGGTGGCAACAGTGCCGCCACCGAGGCCGGCGGTAAGGGCGGCAACGGCGGTGACGGCGGTGACGGCATCGGCAGCGTCAAGGGTGGCTCGGGCGGTACCGGTGGCATCGGTGGTGCGTCCGGCTCCGACAAGGGCACCACGCCCGTCAAGCCCACTGCACCCACCACCACAACCGGCGGTACGGGTGCGGACGGTGGTGCGGGCGCCCCGGCCAAGTCCCCGGCGTCCGGGAGTTAACCCACACGATGAAAGCCCCGCACACCGCGTGCGGGGCTTTCGTCGTCATGTCGATAAGATCGACGCTTGCGTCTCAGCCAAAATCACAGCCAGTAGGGGGAGTTTCGTCCGTGGGCAATCAGCCTGCTGAACAGTTGGCCCAGTCCGTCGTCTCCGACGCGACCCTGACCTCGGCGCTACAGGCGGCGCAGGCCGCCTTCAGCGCGGCCGCCGACCTGGATGCGCTGGCCCACGCCAAAACCGACCACCTCGGTGACAAGGCGCCCCTGGCACTGGCACGCCAGGCGCTGGCCAAACTGGACAAGGCCGACCGCGCCGACGCGGGCAAGCGCGTCAATGCCGTGCGCACCGACGCCCAGCGCGCCTACGACGAGCGCCTGGCGGCCCTGCGCGCCGAGCGTGATGCCGCCGTACTGGCCGCCGAGAGCATCGACGTCACCCTGCCCTCGGCGCGCAAGCCCGTCGGGGCGCGCCACCCCATCACCATGCTGGCCGAACACGTCGCCGACACCTTCGTCGCGATGGGCTGGGAACTGGCCGAGGGCCCCGAGGTCGAAGCCGAGCACTTCAACTTCGACGCGCTGAACTTCCCGGTCGATCACCCCGCGCGCAGCGACCAGGACACCTTCCACATCGCGCCGTCCGGATCGCGGCAACTGCTGCGCACCCACACCTCCCCGGTGCAGATCCGCGCCCTGCTGGCCCGTGAACTGCCCGTCTACGTGGTCTCGATCGGGCGCACCTTCCGCACCGACGAGCTCGACGCCACCCACACGCCGGTGTTCCACCAGGTCGAGGGGCTGGCGGTCGACCGCGGCCTGACCATGGCGCACCTGCGCGGCACCCTAGACGCGTTCGCCCAATCCGAATTCGGGCCGGCCACGCGCACCCGGTTCCGGCCGCACTTCTTCCCGTTCACCGAGCCGTCGGCCGAGGTCGACATCTGGTTCGAGGGCAAGAAAGGTGGTCCCGGCTGGGTCGAGTGGGGTGGCTGCGGAATGGTGCACCCCAACGTGCTGCGCGCGGTGGGCATCGACCCGGACGAGTACTCCGGCTTCGCGTTCGGCATGGGATTGGAGCGAACCCTGCAGTTCCGCAACGGAATCCCCGATATGCGGGACATGGTCGAAGGTGACGTCCGGTTCTCCCTGCCGTTCGGGGTGGGCGCCTGATGCGTATTCCCTACAGCTGGTTGCGTGAGACCCTGATCGCCGGCGCGCCGGGCTTCGACATCACCGCCCAGGAGATGGAACAGGCGCTGCTGCGGGTCGGCCACGAGGTCGAGGACGTGCACACCCTGGGGCCGGTCACCGGCCCGTTCAAGGTCGGCCGGGTCGTCGAGATCGAGGAACTCACCGAGTTCAAGAAGCCGATCCGGGCCTGCCGCGTCGAAGTGGGCGAAGCCGAGCCGCGCGACATCGTCTGCGGCGCCACCAATTTCGCCGTCGGCGACCTGGTGGCCGTGGCACTGCCCGGCGCGGTGCTGCCCGGTGATTTCGCCATCGCCACCCGCAAGACCTACGGCCGCACTTCCGACGGCATGATCTGCTCGGCGTCCGAAATACGGTTGAGCACCGACCATTCCGGCATCATGGTGCTGCCCGAAGGCACCGCTGAGCCGGGTGCGGACGCCGCGGCGGTGCTGGGTCTCGACGACGTGGTCTACGAGCTGGCCATCACCCCGGACCGCGGTTACTGCATGTCGGTGCGCGGGCTGGCGCGCGACATCGCCAACGCGCTGGACCTGGACTTCGCCGACCCGGCTGCGGTGCCGGCGCTGCCCGCCGACGGCGAGGCCTGGCCGCTGAGCGTGCAGCCGGGCACCGGGGTGCGCCGCTTCGCGCTGCGCAGCGTCACCGGCATCGACCCGGCGGCGGTATCGCCGTGGTGGCTGCAACGTCGCCTGGCGCTGTGCGGCATCCGGGCCATCTCGCCGGCCGTCGACGCCACCAACTACGTCATGGTCGAACTCGGCCACCCGATGCACGCCCACGACCGGGCCCGCATCACCGGGGGATTCGACGTCCGCTTCGCCGCGGCCGGCGAGACCGTCACCACGCTGGATGACATCGAACGCAAGCTCGAACCGGTCGACGTGCTCATCGTCGATGACGTCGCCACCGCAGCGATCGGTGGCGTGATGGGCTCGGGCAGCACCGAAATGCGCGATGACTCAACCGATGTGCTGCTGGAGGCCGCGATCTGGGACCCCGCCGCGGTGTCGCGGACCGCGCGGCGGCTGCACCTGCCCAGCGAGGCCGCTCGGCGCTACGAGCGCTCCGTGGACCCGGCCATCTCGGTGGCGGTGTTGGACCGCTGCGCGACGCTGCTGGCCGAGATCGCCGGGGGAGTCATCGGTACCGGTCTGACCGACTGGCGCGGCGACCCGCCAGTGCAGGACTGGAGTCAGGCTCCCATCGAGATCGCCGCGGACCTGCCGGACCGCACCGCGGGGGTGACCTATCCCGACGGCACAACCATTCGGCGGCTGACCCAGATCGGCTGCGAGGTGGCGGCCGACGGTTCCCGCTTGACCGTCACCCCGCCGAGTTGGCGTCCGGACCTGCGTCAGCCGGCCGACCTGGTCGAGGACGTGTTGCGGCTGGAGGGGTTGGAGTCCATCCCGTCGGTGCTGCCCGCCGCACCGGCCGGGCGTGGCCTGACCGCCACCCAGCGCCGGCGCCGGGCGATCGGCAAGTCGCTGGCCCTGGCCGGCTACGTCGAGGTGCTCACCACGCCGTTCTTGCCCGCCGGGGCGTTCGACACCTGGGGTCTGGCCGACGACGACCCGCGCCGAGCCACGGTGTCGGTGCTCAACCCGCTGGAAGCCGACCGGCCCCAGCTGGCCAGCACTCTGCTGCCCAGCTTGTTGGAAGCCTTGGGCCGCAACGTTTCCCGGGGCATGAGTGATGTCGCACTGTTCGCGATCGCCCAGGTGGTGCAGTCGGCCGGCCTGGCCGAGTTCCCGGCCGTCACGTCTGCCCGGCGACCGACCGACGCCGAGATCGCCGGGATCGACGCTGCCCTGCCGCGCCAGCCGCAGCACATCGCGGTGGCGCTGACCGGCCTGGCCGAACCCCGCGGACCGTGGGGCCCGGGCCGTCCCGTCGAAGCCGCCGACGCCATCGAGGCGGCGCGGGTGATCGCCCGTGCCAGTGGCGTCGAGGTCACGCTGCGTTCCGGGGCCTACCTGCCGTGGCATCCGGGCCGCTGCGCCGAGGTGCTGGTCGGGGAAACCCTGATCGGCCACGCCGGCCAGCTGCACCCGGCCGTCATCGAACGCGCCGGCCTGCCCAAGGGCACCTGTGCGGTGGAGCTGAACCTGGACGCCATCCCGGTAGCCACGGCGCTGCCGGCACCGCGCGTATCGCCGTTCCCGGCGGTGTTCCAGGACCTGGCCTTGGTGGTCGATGAGAAGGTGACCGCCCAAGCGGTGGCCGACGCGGTGCGCGAGGGCGCCGGTGAGCTGCTGGAGGACATCGCGCTGTTCGACGTCTACACCGGCCCGCAGGTCGGCGAGGGCCGCAAGTCGCTGGCGTTCGCGCTGCGCTTCCGGGCCGCCGATCGCACGCTGACCGAGGACGAGGCCAGCGCGGCGCGCGACGCCGCCGTCGCGCGTGCCGCCGAAGCCGTCGGCGCCGCGCTGCGGGGGTAACTCCTCCTGGCGCGAGCGTGCGTGTTTGCACACGACACGCCGCGGACAGCCGTACAACTGGGCACGCTCGCGGGCTATCGCGAACCCCCGTGCTCGGGCATGCTGAGAGTCGCCACCGGTCGCTGACCGTGAACCTCGAGGGGGTCGACTCGATGCACGAACCCGAAACCTACGACGTCGTCGTGCTCGGTGCCGGACCGGTCGGGGAGAACGTCGCCGACCGCGTCCGCGCCGCCGGGCTGACCGTGGCGATCGTGGAACGCGAACTCATCGGCGGCGAATGTTCCTATTGGGCTTGCGTACCCAGCAAGGCCCTGCTGCGGCCGGTGCTCGCCGTCGCCGACACCCGCCGGGTGGCCGGCGCCCGCGAAGCCGTCAGTTCCCCGATCGACGCCGCCGCGGTCTTCGGTCGCCGCAATCACTATGTGGGGGACTGGGACGACTCCGGGCAGGCGGACTGGATCGACGCGATCGGCGCCACGCTGGTACGCGGCCACGGTCGCCTGGACGGCCCACGACAGGTGGTGGTCGCAACTGACGGAGACGACGTGACGCTGACGGCCCGGCACGCGGTCGTGGTCTGCACCGGAACCCGCGCGGCCCTGCCGGACCTGCCCGGCATGGCCGAAGCCCGTCCGTGGACCAATCGCGAAGCCACCGAAGCCACGTCGGTGCCCGGCCGCCTCGCCGTGGTCGGGGCCGGCGGGGTGGGCGTGGAGATGGCCACCGCGTGGCAGGGATTGGGCTCGGCGGTGACGCTGCTGGTGCGCGGCTCGGGGCTGTTACCGCGGATGGAGCCGTTCGTGGGCGAATACGTCGCGCGCGGGCTGGCCGACGCGGGTGTCGAGGTGCGCACGGGTGTCTCGGTCGCCAAGCTGGCGCGTGCGGGTGACGGTCCGGTGCGTTTGGAGCTGACCGACGGCAGTGAGCTCGAGGTCGACGAGGTGCTGTTCGCGACGGGGCGCACCCCACTGACCGCTGACATCGGGCTGGAAACCGTGGGATTGACCCCCGGCGACTGGCTGGAGGTCGACGACACCCTGCGGGTGCGTGCCGTCGACGAGGGGTGGCTGTATGCGTGCGGCGACGCCAATCACCGGGCGTTGCTGACCCACGAGGGCAAGTACCAGGCGCGCGTGGCCGGCGCCGCCATCGGAGCCCGGGCGGCCGGGACACCGCTGGACACCGCCCCATGGGGCGTGCACGCCGCCACCGCCGACCATCATGCGGTGCCGCAGGTCTTCTTCACCGATCCCGAAGCCGCCGCGGTCGGGCTCACCGCCGAGCAGGCCGAGCGGGCCGGCCACCGGGTGCAGGTGGTGGACGTGGAGATCGGCGGCGCGGTGATGGGTGCCAAGCTGCATGCCGACGGCTACCGTGGGCGCGCACGCATCGTGGTCGACGCCGACGAATCGTTCCTGCTCGGTGTGGCATTCGTCGGCCCCGGCGTGGCCGATCTGCTGCATTCGGCCACCGTCGCCGTTGCCGCCAGGGTGCCGATCAGCCGGCTGTGGCATGCCGTGCCGTGTTTCCCGACGATCAGCGAAGTGTGGCTGCGGTTGTTGGAGGCCTACCGCGACGCCGGGTCGATCTGACGGTCGGCTACCGTCAATCACCGGGCGGCGAGGGTGCGTAGTTGTACGCGACACGCCGCAGGTTGCGGGGCAAACACGCACGCTCGCGGAAGTGGATTCAATTAGTTTGCATCTATACGCATAGTCATGCAGAATCGTCCAGTGACCAAAGCGATCAAAGTGGCGGTGGCCGGTGCCAGCGGCTACGCCGGCGGGGAGATCCTGCGGCTGCTGCTCGGGCACCCCGCCTACGCCGACGGCCGGCTGAGCATCGGCGCGCTGACCGCCGCCGGCAACGCCGGCAGCACCCTGGGCGAGCAACACCCGCATCTGGTGCCGCTGGCCGACCGCGTCCTGGAACCGACCGAGGTCGACACCCTGGCCGGGCACGATGTGGTGTTCCTGGGCCTGCCGCACGGACATTCGGCGGTGCTGGCCGAGCAGCTCGGTGACGACACCGTGGTGATCGACTGCGGAGCGGACTTCCGGCTGGGCGACCCGACCGATTGGGAACGCTTCTACGGCTCGGCGCACGCCGGCACCTGGCCCTACGGCCTGCCCGAGCTGCCCGGCGGGCGTGACAAACTCATCAACGCCAGGCGGATCGCGGTGCCGGGCTGCTACCCGACCGCGGCGCTGCTGGCGCTGTTCCCGGCCGTCGCCGCCGGACTGGTGGAACCCGACGTCACCGTGGTCGCCGTCAGCGGCACCTCCGGTGCCGGCAAGGCCGCCAAGGTCGACCTGCTGGGCTCGGAGGTCATCGGCTCGGCGCGGGCCTACAACATCGGCGGGGCGCACCGGCACACCCCGGAGATCAGCCAGGGGCTGCGCGCGGTCACCCATCGCGACGTCAGCGTCGCGTTCGTCCCGGTGCTGATCCCGACATCCCGGGGCATCCTGGCCACCTGCACCGCCAAGACCACCACGTCGCTGTCCGAACTGCGGGCGGTCTACGAAAAGGCTTACCACGACGAGCCGTTCGTGCACCTGCTGCCGCAGGGCCAGCTGCCCAAGACCGGATCGGTGATCGGCAGCAACGCGGCCCACCTCGCGGTCGCCGTCGACGAGGACGCCTCGATGTTCATCGCGATCGCGGCGATCGACAACCTGGTCAAGGGCACCGGCGGCGCGGCCGTGCAGGCGATGAACCTGGCGCTGGGCTGGCCGGAGACCGAAGGACTTTCCGTCGTAGGAGTGGCGCCATGACCAACGTTCGGCTGGTGCGCGAGCAGGGCGTCACCGCGCCCGGAGGCTTCCGGGCGGCCGGAATCGCCGCCGGCATCAAGGCTTCCGGAAATCCGGACCTGGCGCTGGTGTTCAACGAGGGCCCGGACTACGCCGCGGCCGGGGTGTTCACCAGCAACCAGGTCAAGGCCGCGCCGGTGCAGTGGAGCCGGCAGGTGCTCAAGGCCGGCCGGCTGCGGGCGGTGATCCTGAACTCCGGTGGTGCTAACGCATGCACCGGTCCGGGCGGTTTCCAGGACACCCATACCACCGCCGAAGCGGTCGCGACGGCACTGTCGGAGTGGGGCACCGAGACCGGGGCGGCCGAGGTGGCGGTCTGTTCCACCGGCCTGATCGGTGACCGGCTGCCGATGGCCAAGCTGCTGACCGGTGTCACCGAGGTGGTGCAGGCCATGGCCGGCGGCCTGGTTGGCGGAGACGAAGCCGCCCGCGCCATCATGACCACCGACACCGTCCCCAAACAGGTTGCGCTGCACCACAAGGGTGACTGGACCGTGGGCGGCATGGCCAAGGGTGCCGGCATGCTGGCGCCGTCGCTGGCCACCATGCTGGTGGTGCTGACCACCGACGCCAAGGTCGACGCGGCGGCGCTGGACAGCGCCCTGCGCCGGGCCACCGCGGTGACGTTCGACCGGCTCGACATCGACGGCAGCTGCTCCACCAACGACACGGTGCTGCTGCTGTCGTCGGGTGCCAGCGAGATCGCACCCAGCCAGGACGAGCTCGACGCCGCGGTGTTGGCGGTCTGCGACGACCTGTGCGCTCAGCTTCAGGCCGACGCCGAGGGCGTCACCAAGCGGGTGTCGATCACCGTCAGCGGCGCCGGCAGCGACGCCGACGCCCTGATCGCCGCGCGGATCGTGGCCCGCGACAGCCTGGTCAAGACCGCGTTGTTCGGCTCGGACCCCAACTGGGGACGGGTGCTGGCCGCCGTGGGGATGGTGCCGTTCACCATCGACCCGGACCGGATCACGGTGTCGTTCAACGGCTCCCCGGTGTTCTCCGGCGGCTCGCCGATGCCCGGTGCCCGGGAAGTCGACCTGTCCGGGGCGGACATCCACGTGACGGTGGAACTCAACCTCGGCAGCGGGCAGGCCATGGTGCGCACCACCGACCTGTCGCACGCCTACGTCGAAGAGAACTCGGCGTACAGCTCATGACCGAACTCACCACCGCCGTCAAAGCGCAGGTATTGGCCGAAGCCCTGCCGTGGCTCAAGCAGCTGCACGGCAAGATCGTCGTCGTCAAATACGGCGGCAACGCCATGACCGACGACACCCTCAAGCATGCGTTCGCC
Source organism: Mycobacterium sp. SMC-14 (assembly GCF_046250075.1). NCBI lineage: Bacteria > Bacillati > Actinomycetota > Actinomycetes > Mycobacteriales > Mycobacteriaceae > Mycobacterium > Mycobacterium sp. SMC-14. The sequence goes on from NZ_CP176429.1 coordinate 2,098,701, forward strand.
GCCGACATGGCTTTCCTGCGCAACTGTGGCATCCACCCGGTGGTGGTGCACGGCGGTGGGCCGCAGATCAGCGCCATGCTGAAGAAGCTCGGCATCGAAGGTGACTTCAAGGGCGGATTCCGGGTCACCACACCCGAAGTGCTGGACGTGGCGCGCATGGTGCTGTTCGGCCAGGTCGGGCGCGAACTCGTCGGCCTGATCAACGCCCACGGCCCGTATGCGGTCGGCATCACCGGAGAGGACGCCGCGCTGTTCACCGCGGTGCGGCGCAGCGTGAATGTCGACGGGGTCGCCACCGACATCGGGCTGGTGGGCGACGTCGACCAGGTCAACACCGCCGCGGTGCTGGACTTGATTGCCGCAGGCCGGATTCCGGTGGTCTCCACCCTGGCGCCCGACCCCGACGGGGTGGTGCACAACATCAACGCCGACACCGCCGCGGCCGCCCTGGCCGAAGCGCTGCAGGCCGAGAAGCTGTTGATGCTCACCGACGTCGACGGCCTCTACACCGACTGGCCCAACCGCGATTCGCTGGTCAGTGAGATCGACACCGCGACCCTGGAGCAACTGCTGCCGAGCCTGGAGTCCGGCATGATCCCCAAAGTCGAAGCCTGCCTGCGCGCCGTCCGCGGTGGGGTGCCCAGCGCCCACATCATCGACGGCCGCGTCGAACATTGCGTGCTGGTCGAACTTTTCACTCACGCCGGCACCGGAACCAAGGTGGTAAACCCGTGACACTCCAAGACCGCTGGCAAGCGGTGATGATGAACAACTACGGCACCCCGCCGCTGGCACTGGTCAGCGGCGAGGGCGCGGTGGTGACCGACGAGGCCGGCAAGAGCTACGTCGATCTGCTCGGCGGCATCGCGGTCAACGTGCTCGGCCATCGACACCCGGCAGTGATCGAGGCCGTCACCACCCAGCTGAACACGTTGGGCCACACCTCCAACCTGTATGCGACCGAGCCGGGCATCGCCCTGGCCGAGGGGCTGGTCGACCATCTCGGCGCGCCGGCGCGGGTGTTCTTCTGCAACTCGGGGACCGAGGCCAACGAGGTCGCGTTCAAGATGACCCGACTCACCGGCAAGACCAAGATCGTTGCCGCCCAGGGCGCCTTCCACGGCCGGACCATGGGGTCGCTGGCGCTGACCGGACAGCCCGACAAGCAGGCGCCGTTCGAGCCGCTGCCCGGCGAGATCACCCACGTGCCCTACGGCGACACCAAGGCGCTGGCCGCGGCGGTCGATTCGACCACCGCCGCGGTGTTCCTGGAGCCGATCATGGGGGAGGGCGGCGTCGTCACCCCGCCCGCCGGCTACCTGGCCGAGGCCCGCGGCATCACCGCCGCCCACGGCGCCCTGCTGGTACTCGACGAAGTCCAGACCGGGATCGGGCGCACCGGGGCCTTCTACGCCCACCAGCACGACGGCATCACCCCCGACATCATCACGCTGGCCAAGGGCCTGGGCGGCGGGTTGCCGATCGGTGCCTGCCTGGCGGTCGGTGCGGCCGGTGACCTGTTGACCCCGGGCTTGCACGGCAGCACCTTCGGCGGCAACCCGGTGTGCACCGCGGCCGCGCTGGCGGTGCTGCGGGCGCTGGCCGACGGCGACCTGATCGCCCGGGCCGCCACGCTCGGCAAGACGCTGAGCCACGGCATCGAGGAACTGGGCCATCCGCTGGTCGACCACGTCCGGGGCAAGGGCCTGTTGCAGGGGGTGGTGCTCACCGAGCCCAAGGCCAAGGCCGTCGAACTGGCCGCCCGCGAGGCCGGTTTCCTGGTCAACGCCGCCGCGGCGGGCGTGGTCCGGTTGGCGCCGCCGCTGATCGTCACCGAGGAGCAGATCGGCAGCTTCATCACCGCCCTGCCCGGCATCCTCGACACCGCGCAGGAGGCTGCGTCATGATCCGCCACTTCCTGCGTGACGACGACGTCACCCCAGCCGAGCAGGCCGAGATCCTGTCCCTGGCAGCCGAACTCAAAGCCGAACCGTTCAGCCGCCGGCCGCTGGAAGGCCCGCGGGGTGTCGCGGTGATCTTCGACAAGAACTCCACCCGCACCCGGTTCTCCTTCGAGATGGGCATCGCCCAACTCGGCGGGCACGCCGTCGTCGTCGACGGCCGGTCCACCCAGCTGGGCCGCGACGAGACCCTGGAAGACACCGGACAGGTGCTGTCGCGCTACGTCGACGCCATCGTGTGGCGCACGTTCGCCCAGGACCGGCTGACCGCGATGGCCTCCACGGCCACGGTCCCGATCGTCAACGCCCTCTCCGATGAGTTCCATCCCTGCCAGGTGCTGGCCGACCTGCAGACCATCGCCGAACGCAAAGGTGCGCTCAAGGGGCTCAAGCTGACCTATCTCGGTGACGGCGCCAACAACATGGCGCACTCGCTGATGCTCGGCGGGGTGACCGCCGGGGTGCACGTCACCGTCGCCGCCCCGGAGGGCTTCACCCCCGACGCGGGCGTGGTCGCCGCCGCCAAGGCGCGCGCCGCCGACACCGGCGCCTCGGTCACGCTCACCACCGATGCGGCCAAGGCCGCCGCCGGCGCCGACGTCCTGGTCACCGACACCTGGACCTCGATGGGCCAGGAGGACGACGGCCTGGACCGAGTGGCGCCGTTTCGACCGTTCCAGATCAACGATGAACTGGTCGGCCTCGCGGATGCGGAAGTCACGGTGCTGCACTGCCTTCCGGCGCACCGCGGCGACGAGATCACCGACTCGGTGATCGACGGGCCGCGCAGCGCGGTGTGGGACGAAGCCGAGAACCGGTTGCACGCTCAGAAGGCGCTGTTGGTGTGGTTGCTGGAACGGTCACGATGAGCCGAGCCGACAGCACCGTCACCCGCGTGGGCCGCCAGGCCCGCATCGTCGAGGTGCTGTCCTCTGCCGCGGTGCGCAGCCAGACCGAGCTGGCCACCATCCTGGCGGCCGACGGCATCGAGGTCACCCAGGCCACCCTGTCGCGCGACCTCGAAGAGCTGGGCGCGGTGAAACTGCGGGGCCCCGATGGAGGAGTCGGCGGGTACGTAATCCCCGAAGACGGCAACCCGCTGCGCCTTTCCGGCGGCACCGACCGGTTGTGCCGGCTGCTGGGGGAGCTGCTGGTGTCCACCGACGCCACCGGAAATCTGGCCGTGCTGCGCACCCCGCCCGGAGCGGCGGACTACCTGGCCAGCGCCATAGATCGGGCCGCGCTACCGTACGTCGTCGGCACCATCGCCGGGGATGACACCATCTTCGTGGCGGCCCGCGAGCCGATGACCGGCGCCGAGCTCGCCGCCACCCTCAACGACCTGCAGTAACACCCACAAGCACACAGCAACACAAAGCAAGGAGAACTCGAATGTCCGAACGCGTCATCCTGGCGTATTCCGGCGGCCTGGACACTTCGGTGGCGATCAGCTGGATCGGCAAGGAGACCGGCCGCGAAGTGGTCGCCGTCGCCATCGACCTCGGCCAGGGCGGCGAGGACATGGAAGTGGTGCGCCAGCGGGCCCTGGACTGCGGTGCGGTGGAGGCCGTCGTGGTCGACGCCCGCAACGAGTTCGCCGACGAATACTGCCTGCCGACCATCAAGGCCAACGCGCTCTACATGGACCGCTACCCGCTGGTCTCGGCCATCAGCCGGCCGCTGATCGTCAAGCATTTGGTGGATGCCGCGCGGAGCCACGGGGGCACCATCGTCGCGCACGGCTGCACCGGCAAGGGCAACGACCAGGTCCGCTTCGAGGTCGGCTTCGCCTCGCTGGCTCCCGAACTGAACGTCATCGCCCCGGTCCGCGACTACGCCTGGACCCGGGAGAAGGCCATCGCGTTCGCCGAGGAGAACGCCATCCCGATCAACGTCACCAAGCGCTCGCCGTTCTCGGTCGACCAGAACGTGTGGGGCCGTGCGGTGGAGACCGGGTTCCTCGAAGACCTGTGGAACGCCCCGACCAAGGACGTCTACGACTACACCGAGGACCCGACGGTCAACTTCAACGCCCCCGACGAGCTGATCATCAGCTTCGACAAGGGCCGCCCGGTGGCGATCGACGGTCGCCCGCTCAGCGTGCTGGAGATCATCCAGGAGCTCAACGCCCGTGCCGGCGCGCAGGGCGTGGGACGGCTCGACGTGGTCGAGGACCGGCTGGTGGGCATCAAGAGCCGCGAGATCTACGAGGCGCCGGGCGCGATGGTGCTGATCACCGCGCACACCGAGCTCGAGCACGTCACCCTGGAACGCGAGCTGGGCCGCTACAAGCGCGGCGTGGACCGCAAGTGGGGCGAGCTCACCTACGACGGCCTGTGGTTCAGCCCGCTCAAGCGGTCGCTGGAGGTGTTCGTCGAGGACACCCAGCAGCACGTCTCCGGTGACATCCGGCTGGTGCTGCACGGCGGCAGCATCATCATCAACGGCCGGCGCAGCGCGGAGTCGCTGTACGACTTCAACCTGGCCACCTACGACGAGGGCGACACCTTCGACCAGACCGCGGCTCGTGGCTTCGTCCAGATCCACGGGTTGAGCTCGAAGATCTCCGCCCGCCGGGACCTGGGCTCGTGACGCTCGCGGCGTCACTCCACCGCGAGTGTGAATCTCACGACGCAACACGCCGGTGCGGCGTCGTGGAATTCACACTCGGCGGGGGTGAGCGGTGAGCACCAACGAGGGATCCCTGTGGGGCGGACGGTTCGCCGAAGGACCGTCCGACGCGCTGGCGGCGCTGAGCAAATCCACTCACTTCGACTGGGTGCTGGCGCCCTACGACGTGGCCGCGTCCAAGGCGCACGCGAAGGTGCTCTACGGCGCCGGGCTGCTCACCGACGACCAGCGTGACGGCCTACTGGCCGGCCTGGACAGCCTCGGCGAGGACGTCGCCGATGGCAGCTTCGGGCCACTGGTCACCGATGAGGACGTGCACGGCGCGCTGGAACGCGGCCTGATCGACCGGGTCGGGCCCGATCTGGGCGGCCGGCTGCGCGCCGGACGCTCGCGAAACGATCAGGTGGCCACGCTGTTTCGGATGTGGCTGCGTGACGCGGTGCGCCGGGTGGCCGCCGGGGTGCTCGACGTGGTCGAGGCGCTGGCCCACCAGGCGGGCGCCCACCCGAGTGCGATCATGCCGGGCAAGACGCACCTGCAGTCGGCGCAACCGGTGCTGTTGGCCCACCACCTGCTGGCGCACGCCCACCCGCTGCTGCGCGACGTGGACCGGATCATCGACTTCGACGCCCGCGCCGCGATCTCGCCGTACGGGTCGGGTGCACTGGCAGGCTCGTCGCTGGGCCTGAACCCGGATGCCATCGCCGCCGAACTCGGTTTCGCCGCCGCCGCGGACAACTCGATCGACGCCACCGCCGCACGCGACTTCGCCGCTGAGGCCGCGTTCGTGTTCGCGATGATCGCCGTCGACCTGTCCCGGCTGGCCGAAGACATCATCTTGTGGAGTTCAACGGAATTCGGCTACGCGGTGCTGCACGACTCCTGGTCGACCGGCAGCTCGATCATGCCGCAGAAGAAGAACCCCGACATCGCCGAGCTGGCTCGCGGGAAGTCCGGCCGGTTGATCGGCAACCTGACCGGCCTACTGGCGACGCTCAAGGCCCAGCCGCTGGCCTACAACCGGGACCTGCAGGAGGACAAGGAGCCGGTGTTCGACTCGGCGGCTCAGCTGGAGCTGCTGTTGCCCGCGATGGCCGGCCTGGTCGGCACCCTGCGGTTCGACACCGAGCGGATGGCCGCGCTGGCACCGGCCGGCTACACCCTAGCCACCGACATCGCCGAATGGCTGGTGCGCCAAGGAGTTCCGTTCCGCATCGCCCACGAGGCGGCCGGCGCAGCGGTGAAGGCCGCCGAGCAGCGCGGCGTCGGCCTGGACGAACTGACCGACGACGAGCTGGCCGCCATCAGCGCGGAGCTCACCCCGCAGGTGCGCGAGGTACTGACGGTCGAGGGGTCGGTGGCATCCCGTGACGCCCGCGGCGGAACCGCGCCGGTGCGGGTGGCCGAGCAGCTGGACGCGATCCGCGAAGCCGTCAGCCAGGCGCGCCGTCGAACCGCCGGCGATCAGCGGTAGTACGACGCCAGGTTGTCGGCCAGTTCGTCGAACAAGTCCTGGTTCAGTCCGAACGCGAACCTGACCTCATCGACCACGCGAGCGATTTCGTCGGGCTCCAGCCCGAGCTCGTCGAGGCGGGCACGGTAGGCGTCCTTGTACGGTTTTGCGCGCACCGGGAACTCATAGAACGACAGGCCGGCGCCGCCGAGCTCGAACGTGCGGTCCAATACGCGTCCGATCGCCTGGCCGCCGGAGAGGTCACCCAGGTAGCGCGTGTAGTGGTGGGCCAACAAGGCGCTGCTCGAGGCTGCGGCAATCCGGTCGCAGTACGCCTGGGCGGCAGGCGAAACGACCTCCGCGACGGCTCCGTCGGCCCAGAACTCCAGGTCGGCCTCGATCGCTGCCAGCCGTTCGAGCGCAGGGTCGTACACCGATGCGACGAGTGCGTCGTCGCGGTTCGCCCGCATCGCGGCCTCCAGTGCGGCGTAGACCATCCGCAACCGCAACAGGTAGTCGACGTAGCCCTGTTCGTTGACCTTGCCGCTCATCAGTTCTGACACAAACGGCGAGGCCTCGGCGGCGTCGTGCGCCGCTTGCGATCCCTCCCGCATGGCGGTGGACAACGATCGGACGGCATCGGGGTCAACCGGGGCCTTCAGCGGCATGCTGTGATCCGTTCCCTTCTTCGCGGGTGCTCTCGGTGGTCCAGCTTCCCGGCATCATCGGGGTGGCGGCCCCGTTGCCGAATGCATCTTCCGCCAGCGTAGTGAGTCCGGCCGGGTCCGCCAGTCCAGACCGCGCCGCAGCGCCGCTAGATCCAAGCGCGACGCTGCCCGACGCGCTGACCCCGGTCCGATGTTCCGGGTGCGGCGCAGCGGGCGCCTCGTCGTCGGCGGTGAGGAATTCGTAGCGGTAGCCGCGTTCTTTGACGTCAGCGCCGCGGCGCCTGCGTGTCCTGGACCTTCTGCCGGACGCAGCCACCGCCGCGGCGTCTGCGGCTTCACTCGCGCCCCTGGGACGACGTGAGGGCTCCGCGGCTCGCTGCTGCATGGGTGGGCCGAAGCCCACGCCGGGGCCGCCGCCGGCAACCGCGTAGTACAGCGGCGGGGCGCCGGTAGCCGGAGGCGGATTCGGTACCGGTGCTGCCGGTGCGGGGGCCGTGCTTGCGGGCGCCGGAGCAGGAGCGGGAGGGCTGGACAACGCGGACGCCGGGGGAGTCGGAACCGCGACCGCGGCCGGCAGATTCTGGGGCGTGATCACGGGTGGTACCTCCGCGGCGGGTACCTGGGCCAGATTGGCGAGCCCGGACAATCCCAATGCGATCGGGATCGCCGACGATGCAGGCCCCATGATCGCGGCGTAGATCGGCGTTCCCAAGACAGCGAAGGTAGCCGCGTAGGCGAACAGGTAGAACAACGGCATCCAGGTGGCAACGGCCGCCGCGGGGTCGGCCGCAAAATCCGTGATGACCTGAACCAGGGTGCCGAGCGGATCGGCGAGTACCTGTTTGAGCATGCGGTACATGCTGCTGAAGTGCTCGGACCACGACAGCCATTCCTCGATGGGGTCGGTGAAGGCGGCGGACCCCGCCTCACCGACGCCCGGATCGAGGACAGGCGGCGCGGGCGCCGTCTGTGGTGTGGATGCCACTGTCGCCGCGGAGACGGCCTGGTAGATGCTCATGGTGGAGGCGGCCTGCAGCCACATCCGGATGTAGTCGGCCTCGGTGACCGCGATCGGGATCGCGTTGATACCGAAGAAGTTTGTCGCCACCAACACGCCCAGCGTCGCGCGGTTGGCCGCCAGTTCGGCGACGGTCGGCATGGCGGCCAGCGCCGCGGTATAGGAGCCGGCCGCCGTCTGGAGCTGGGCGGCCGCGCTGGCGCTGTTCGCCCCGGCCTGCATCAGCCAGGCCAGGTAGGGCGCGTGCGCGGCAAGGTAGCGCGCCGCGGCTTGGCCCTCCCACGTGCCGGCCTGCACGGCACCCAGGATTGTCGTGAGTTCGGCTGCAGCCGTGGTGTATTCGCTGCTCAGTGCCGCCCAAGCATCGGCCGCGGCCAGTAGTGTCCCGGCGCCCACCCCGCTGCTGAGCAGGGTGGAGTGCACCTCGGGGGGCAAGGCCATCCAGATGGGTGTGGTCATGGTCGCGGGTTCACTCCATGCCGGTACGGCCGGGAGTCCAGAAGGGTTTGGTGCGGATGCGGCGTCTATCCCAGCCGCGTTCGTTGATCAGAATCTTTCGCAGGGTTTGGATGGTGCGGGCCTCACCGGCGAGGTAGGCGATGCCGGGATGGTCGGGAAGCTCGAGGTTGCGCAGGGCGTCGGCGAGAACGGGGGAGTTCGCCGCCGAGGCGTCACCGCGCTCGAGGCGGGTCACGGGCCGCGGGAGCGGAAGGTGATCGGCTTCGGTCGCCGCCTCGACGACGCCGTACACCTGGGCGCCGGGCTGCAGCGAGCGCAGCATCGCGGCGAAGGCGACCGACGCCGTCTCATCGCCGGCGAACACGTGGTAGGCGGCGTCCTGGCGTACGACGAAGTTGCCCTGCGGTCGGGTGAAATCGACGTGGTCCCCGAGCGACGCGGCGGCCGCCCACCGCCGGGCCGGCGTCACGGCGTCCCGGTCGTAACCGTGGTGGCACATCACGATGTCGAGCGTTCCGGCGTCGGGATCCGCGTCGTAGATGGAATAGGCGCGCAGGGCGTCGTGGGGATGCAGCCGCAGCACCGAATCGAGCAGACCGGCGACCTGCAGGCGGACATGCTGACCCGGCGTCCAGGTCAGGCCTCGCAGCCGTGGACCGGTGAATCGGATGCGGCGCATGGTCGGTGTCAGCTGTTCGATCTCGCCGACGGTTGCGGACAGCAGCAGCGCCTCGCGCAGGGTGCTGACGAGGGGAAACGAATCGAGGAGCGGTGCCACGGGGGTCTCCAGTGAGTCGATTTAAATTAGGCATGCCTTACCTAAGTCGCGACAGTAGCAGATCCGGCGCTGCGCTAGCGTGAATGGATCAACGGCAGCCGAAACATCTCGACCGCGGGGCGCCTGGTGACGGCGATCGCGCTCTGCGGGCTGCTGGCGCAGTGCACCGGTGGAGCACCGCCGGAACCCAACCCGGCGCCGGCGGCATCCGCGCCCCGCAACGTCGCGCCCGAGCCCGCCAGCGTCGCGGCCGTCACGGCCGCCGAGCTCGGCCCGACCTGGCACCGCGACTGCCCGGTCACCCCCGCGCAGCTGCGGCGCGTCACGCTGACCTATCTCGGCTTCGACGACCGGCCGCACCGCGGCGAGTTGATCGTGAATCAGGAGCTGGTTCCGCAGGTCATCGCCGTGTTCGATCGGCTCTACCGGCTGGAGTTCCCGATCGAGCGGATGCAACCGGTGGCCCACTATCGGGGCGGCGACGACGAGCTGTCGATGGAGGACAACAACACCTCGGCGTTCAACTGCCGGCGCATCCCGGGCTCGGGCAACTGGGCGCTACACGCCTACGGCCGTGCCATCGACGTCAACCCGCTGCTGAATCCCTCGGTCGACCACGGCAAATTCGAGCCGCGCAACGCCGGGGTCTACCTGGATCGCCGTCGGATCGAGCCGGGCCTGCTGCATGCCGGTGACGCCGCAGTGCGCGCCTTCACCGACGCCGGGTGGCGCTGGGGCGGCAATTGGAAGTCGCCGGTGGACTACCAGCATTTTGAGCGGCGCTGACGCGACGAAAGTCACACCTGCCACATCGGCACCGTCGACCGACCATGCACCGAAGTTGAAAAAGGATGTCGCCGGCGATATCACCGCCGCGGTGCCGGCCGATTGGTAGCGCACGCGCTATCCAAATCGACAACACCCACATGCTTCTCCCGCGTTACCGCTGGGACTCATGTGACGAAAACGGCTGTTCGGGGTTAGTCAAGGAGCTCCGAGAGCTCCAACCATCGGCCTTCCTGCTCGGCCACCTCGGCCTCCAGCGCCCTCAGCTCCCGGGTCAGCCCGGCCAGGCCCACATGATCGGACTGGTCGTAGTCGGCCAGCTCGTGATGCTTGGCCTCGATCTGCTCGGCCAGCCGCGCCAGCCGGCGATCGACGGCGGCCAGATCCTTCTGTGCCGCACGCAGTTCCGCTCCCGACAGCGGCCCCCGACCCTCGGCGGCCGCGGCTGCGGGTCGCGGCGCCGGCGCCCGACGCGCGTCGGCGGCCAGCCGCAGATATTCGTCGACACCCCCCGGCAGGTGCCGCAGCTGCCCATCGAGAATCGCGTATTGATTGTCGGTGACCCGCTCCAGCAGATACCGGTCGTGGGAGACCACGATCAAGGTGCCCGGCCAGGAGTCCAGCAGGTCCTCGGTGGCGGTCAGCATGTCGGTGTCGACGTCGTTGGTGGGCTCGTCGAGCACCAGCACGTTCGGTTCGGCGAGCAGGGTCAGCATCAACTGCAGTCGCCGCTGCTGGCCGCCGGAGAGTTCGCCCACCCGCGCCGACAGCTGAGCGCTGCCGAACCCGAGTCGCTCCAACAGCTGCGCGGGCGTCATCTCCTTGCCGTCGACCTGGTAGTCGTTGCGCAGCCGGCCCAGCACGTCGGCCACCCGGTCTTCGGCCAGCGTCGCCAGCTCCGCCGACTGCTGGTCCAACATGCCCAGTCGCACCGTCTTGCCGCGTTTGACCCGGCCGCTGTCCGGCACCACCGTGCCGGCGATCAGACCGAGCAGAGTGGATTTTCCTGCACCGTTGGCGCCGACGATTCCGGTGCGCTCGCCGGGCCCGATCCGCCATTCCACGTCGCGCAGCACCGGGCGGCCGTCGAACGAGACCGACACATCGAGCAGGTCGATGACGTCCTTGCCCAGCCGCGCGGTCGCCAGCTTCATCAGCTCGACGTCGTTGCGCAGCGGCGGGACGTCGGCGATCAGCGCATTGGCCGCCTCTATGCGGAACTTCGGTTTGGAGGTGCGGGCCGGTGCTCCCCGGCGCAGCCAGGCCAGCTCTTTGCGCAACAGGTTCTGGCGCCTGGCCTCACTGGCCGCGGCCATCCGATCGCGCTCCACCCGCTGCAGGACATAAGCCGCGTAGCCGCCTTCAAAGGGAGCGACGGCTCCGCCATATACCTCCCAGGTGGTGGTGGCCACCTCGTCGAGGAACCACCGGTCGTGGGTGACCACCAGCAGGCCGCCGGAATTGCGGGCCCAGCGCTGCTGCAGGTGCCGCGCCAGCCAGGTGATGCCCTCCACGTCGAGGTGGTTGGTCGGCTCGTCGAGGCAGATCACGTCCCATTCGCCGATCAGCAAGGCTGCCAATTGCACTCGTCGGCGCTGACCTCCCGACAGTCCGGAGATGGTTGCGTCCCAGGCGATGTCGGAGACCAAGCCGTCGACCACGTCACGGATTCGCGGGTTGGACGCCCATTCATGGTCGGCCTGATCACCGACCAGCGACGTCCCCAGCGTGCTGTCGGGGTCGAGGGTGTCGGCCTGGTCCAGCAACCCGACCCGCAGACCGCTGCGCCGGGTGACGCGGCCCGAATCCGGGGTCGCGGCGCCGGCCAGCAGTCGCAGCAGCGACGATTTGCCGTCGCCGTTGCGGCCGACGATCCCGATCCGGGCGCCCTCGTTGACCCCGAGCGTCACTGAGTCCAACACCACACCGGTGGCGTACCGCAGGTGAAGAGCCTCGGCTCCGAGCAGGTGTGCCACCGCTGGAACGGTACTGCCTGCCCCTTGGCGAATGGTGAACCAGCCGGACGTATGGCCCTGATGTGCCAGAATGTGCACGTCATTCCGGGATCGTGCGCGAAGTAGGGGAGCAGCGGTGGATCTGAACTTGTCGGCCATCACCCGGCCGGTCGAGTGGCTGATGGCCACCGCACAGAACGGCCTGGAGGTGCTGCGCTGGGGCGGCCTGGAGACCGGGACCGTCCCATCACCGTTCCAGATCGTCGAGAGCACCCCGATGTACAAGCTGCGGCGGTACTTCCCGCCGGACAGCCGGCCGGGACAACCGCAGCCCGGACCGCCGGTGCTGCTGGTGCACCCGATGATGATGTCGGCAAACATGTGGGACGTCACCCTCGATGAGGGCGCGGTCGGCATCCTGCACGACGCCGGGGTGGATCCGTGGGTGATCGACTTCGGCTCGCCGGACCAGATCGAAGGCGGCATGCGCCGCAACCTGGCCGACCACATCGTCGGCCTGAGCCAGGCCATCGATACCGTCGCCGAGACCACCGGACGCGACGTGCACCTGGCCGGCTACTCCCAGGGCGGCATGTTCGCCTATCAGACCGGGGCATACCGGCATTCGAAGAACATCGCCAGCATCATCGCGTTCGGTTCGCCGGTGGACACCCTGGCCGCGCTGCCGATGGGGCTACCGCCCAACCTGGCCTCCGGCGTGGCCGGATTCATGGCCGACCACGTCTTCAACCGGCTGGACATCTCGGGATGGCAGGCGCGCCTGGGCTTCCAGATGATGGACCCGCTCAAGACGGCGAAGGCCCGGATGGACTTCCTGCGCCAGCTGCACGACCGGGAGGCCCTGCTGCCCCGTGAGGCGCAGCGGCGGTTCCTGGAGTCCGAGGGCTGGATCGCCTGGTCGGGTCCGGCGATCTCCGAGCTGCTCAAGCAGTTCATCGCCCACAACCGGATGATGACCGGCGGTTTCGCGATCAACGGTCAACTGGTCACGCTGACCGACATCACCTGCCCGGTGCTGGCCTTCGTCGGTGAGGTCGATGACATCGGGCAGCCGGTGGCCGTCCGCGGGATCCGCCGCGCCGCACCCGATGCCAAGGTCTTCGAATATCTGCTGCGGGCAGGGCACTTCGGTCTGGTGGTGGGTTCGAAGGCCGCCGAACTGACCTGGCCGACCGTGGCGCGCTGGGTGCTGTGGCAGTCCGGGATGGGACCGCAGCCGCCGGGGGTGGCACTGATGTCCGCGCAGCCGTCCGAAGGCGCCAAGCGGGGCGTCGCGATGACGTCGCGGATCGCGCACGGACTGGGGGAGGCCTCCGAGGTCGCGCTGACGCTGGCGCGCGGCGCCGCGGACGCCATGGTGGCGGCGCAGAAGTCGGTGCGCACCATGGCCGTTGAGACCGCGCGCACCCTGCCCCGGCTGGCCCGGCTCGGACAGATCAACGACCACACCCGAATCTCGCTGGGCCGCATCATCGATGAGCAGGCCGCCGACTCGCCCGACGGCGAGTTCCTGCTGTTCGACGGGCGAGTGCACACCTACGAGGCGGTCAACAAGCGCATCGACAACGTCGTCCGCGGCCTGATCGACGTCGGGGTGCGCCAAGGGGTCCACGTCGGTGTGGCGATGGCCACCCGGCCCAGCGCCCTGGTCGCGATCGCCGCGTTGTCCCGGCTGGGTGCGGTGGCCGTGCTGATGCCGACCGACGGGGATATGCTGCCCGCGGCCGGCCTGGGCGGCATCTCCGACATCATCGTCGACCCGGAGACTCTCGAGCTGGTCGGCGCCGCCGCCCGCGAATTGGACTGCCAGGTGTTGGTTCTCGGCGGTGGTGAAGCCCGCGACCTGGATCTGCCGACCGACATCGACGTCATCGACATGGAACAGATCGATCCGGATGCCGTGGAACTGCCCGGCTGGTATCGGTCGAACCCGGGTTTCGCCCGCGATCTGGCGTTCGTGGCCTTCGGCAATGCGGCCGGCGAGCTGGTGGCCAAGCAGATCACCAACTTCCGCTGGGCGCTCTCGGCGTTCGGCACGGCGTCGACAGCGGCCCTGGGTCCCAACGACACGGTGTACTGCCTCACGCCGCTGCACCACGAGTCCGGGCTGTTGGTCAGCCTCGGCGGCGCGGTGGTCGGTGGGGCCCGCATCGCATTGTCGCGTGGCCTGAACCCGGATCGGTTCGTCTCCGAGGTCCGTCAGTACGGCGTCAGCGTGGTGTCCTACACCTGGGCGATGCTCGGTGAGGTCATCGACGACCCGAACTTCGTCCTGCAGGGCAACCATCCGGTTCGGCTGTTCATCGGTTCCGGTATGCCCGTTGGCCTCTGGAACCGGGTCACCGAGGTGTTCGCGCCGGCTCACGTCGTCGAGTTCTTCGCCACCAAGGACGGTCAGGCCGTGCTGGCCAACGTCTCCGGCGCCAAGGTCGGCAGCAAGGGCCGCCCGCTGCCCGGCGCGGTGGATGTGGAACTGGCCGCCTACGACACCGATCACGACCTGATCCTGGAAGACGACCGGGGCTTCGTGCGGGTCGCCGAGACCGACGAAGTCGGTGTGCTGCTGGCCAAACCGCGCGGACCGATCGACCCGTCGGCCTCGGTCAAGCGGGGTGTGTTCGCGCCGGCCGACACGTGGATCTCCACGGAGTTCTTGTTCCGGCGCGACGCCGACGGCGACTACTGGCTGGTGGGCGGGCGCGCATCCAGCGTCCGCACCGCCCGGGGGATCGCGTTCCCGGTGGTGATCACCGATGCCCTCGGTGCGGTCACCGGCGTCGACCTGGCGGTGACCTATCGGGTGCCGACCGAGGGGGCCGACTTGGTGGTGTCGGCGGTGACGGTGCAACCGGGCGCTTCGGTCACCGCCGCCGACCTCAGCGAGGCGGTGGCCGCGTTGCCGTCCGGCATCGGTCCCGATGTCATCCATCTGGTGCCGAACCTCTCGCTGAGCACGGTGTACCGCCCGGTGGTGGGCGCGCTGCGTGAGGCCGGGCTGCCCAAGGCCGGACGCAACGCCTGGTACTTCGATGCCGCCACCCGGCAGTTCAAAAGGCTGACGGCCGCGGTGCGTGCCGAACTGGCCGGTGGCCGCCCGTGATCGCCCAAGAGCTGTTGGACATCCTGGTCTGCCCGGCCGACCGCGGCCCGCTGCTGCTGGTACAGCGTTCCGGTGGCTCCGGTGCGCTGTACAACCCGCGCCTGCATCGGGCTTACCGCATCGACGACGACATCCCGGTGCTGCTGATCGACGAGGCCGAATCCGTCGGCGACGACGAGCACGCCCTGCTCATTGCCCAAGCGGGCCCGGCAGATCCCCAGTGAGATAACGCTGCAGGGTCGGGGCGATCATCGCCACGACGTCCGCGGCCGGTAGCGAGGCGATGGGCTCCAGCCCGATGATGTAGCGGGCGATGACGACGCCCATCAACTGGCTGGCGGCGAACTCGGCGCGCAGTACGCCGGATCCGGCCGGTTCGTCGATCCGCGGGGCGAGTTCGGCGATCACGATGTCCCGGAAGAACGACCGGGCCAGTGGCACTTCGGTTCCGGTGAGCATGGACCGCATCGCTGCGATCAGACCGGTGCCGGCCTGCGAATCCCACAGTGGCAGCAGCAGTCCGGGCAGCGTCCGCCCGAGCTGCTCGACCGGCGTCTCGCGCAGCGGCCCCAGCACCGTCATCGGATCAATCGGCAGCTCGACCGCAGCGGCGAACAGCTGCTGCTTGGTGCCGTGGTAGTGGTGCACCAGCGCTGCGTCGACGCCCGCATCGGCGGCCACCGCCCGGATAGAAGTGTTCGCGAAACCATTGCGGGCGAACAGTTCCCGTGCTGCGGCCAGGATCCGGTCCCGGGTGTCGGAGGCACCCGACGGGCGGCCCGGCTTACGGCTGCGCGGCTCGGTGGCCATCACGGCGTCCGTCGCCGTAGCGTGACCGCGGCCAGTCCCAGTGCCGCGACCGCGAACGCCAGCACGATGACGATGTCGCGCACCGCGACGCCGGTCAGTTCGGGATGGGTGCCCACCTGCTGCAAGGCATCGAGCGCGTAGCTGGCCGGCATGGCGTTGCTCACCCACTGCAGCCAATCGGGCATCGCCGCGCGCGGCACGATAATCCCGGCCAGCAACAGCTGCGGCACCATCACCAGCGGAATGAACTGCACGGCTTGGAACTCGGTCCGGGCGAACGCGCTGCACAGCAGGCCCAAGCCGACACCGAGCACCGCGTTGATGATCGCGATCCCGAACACCCATGCCGGGCTGCCCACGGTGTCGAAACCCAACAGCCCGAACGCCACCACGCACGCCAGGCTGGCCTGGGCGGCCGCCGCGATGGAGAAGGCCGTCCCGTAGGCGGCAAGCAGGTCCATCCGGCGAAGCGGCGTGGTCAGGATGCGCTCCAGGGTTCCCGATGCGCGTTCGCGCTGCATGGTGATCGCGGTGATGACGAACATCAAGAACAGCGGGAACAGGCCCAGCAAGATCAGGCAGGCGGCGTTGAACGGCGACGGCGTGCCCGGCGGGTGTGCGGCGCCCGAGAACATGAAATACATCAGCGTGATGACCAGGCTGGGCACCAACAGGATCATCGCGACACTGCGTCGGTCACCGGCGAGCTGCCGCAGTATTCGCTGGGTGGTGGCCGTGAACGGCCGCAACTGCAGAAACCCGGTCACCCGGCTCGGGGCGCGGTGGTGCGCCGGATGATGGACAGGAACGCTTCCTCCATCGATCGACATCCGGTCTCCTCTCGCAGTCGGTTCGGGGTGGTGCGCGCCAGCAGCCAGCCTTCGCGCATCAGCAGCAGATCGCCGCAGTGGTCGGCCTCGTCCATCACATGACTGGACACCAGCAATGTGGTGCCGCGCCGGGCCAGCGCGGCGAACTGCTGCCAGAGCTCGGCGCGCAGCACCGGGTCCAGGCCGATCGTCGGCTCGTCGAGCACCAGCAGGTCCGGCCGGCCCACCAGTGCGCAGGCCAGCGAGACCCGGGCGCGCTGCCCACCGGAGAGGTTGGCGCAGTAATCGCCGTGATGCTCCTGCAGATCCACCGCCTCGATCGCGTCATCCGCGTCGCGGGCGTCGACCCCGGCCAGGGCGGCGAAGTACCGCACGTTGTCGATCACCCGCAGGTCGTCGTAGATGGTGGCCTGTTGCGGCATGTAGCCGACCCGGCGGCGAAGCACGGGGGAGCCGGCCGGGCTGCCCAGCACCTCGACCCGGCCGTCGGTGATGAGCTGGGTCCCCACGATGCAGCGCATCAGCGTGGTCTTTCCGCAGCCAGACGGCCCGAGCAGGCCGGTGATGGTGCCCGGGGCGATCTGCACCGAGAGGTCGTGCAACACCGGCCGCTTGCCGCGCACCACCCGCAGGTGATCGATCGCGACGGCCGGACTCGAGCCCCAGAATTCATCACGCGATGAAATCATCATGTGATGAATAATCGGCCCGGCATGACGCCGTGTCAAGAGCCGCCGAGGGTCAAGGCAGAATCTCGGAGCGTGAGGGCTGGCCGGCTTGCCGTGGACCCGCTCGCGGCTGCCCAGCGGCTGCTCGGCGCCAGCCTCACCTGCCGCGGCGTTGACGCGACGATCGTCGAAGTGGAGGCCTACGGCGGGGTGCCGGACGGCCCGTGGCCGGACCCGGCGGCACATTCCTACCGTGGTCCCACCGCCCGCAACACGGTGATGTTCGGCCCGCCCGGGCACCTGTACACCTACCGCAGCTATGGCATGCACATCTGCGCCAACGTGGTCTGCGGTCCGGACGGGACGGCCGCCGCGGTGCTGCTGCGGGCCGCGGTGGTGGATCGGGGCGAGCCGCTGGCCCGGGCCCGCCGCGGTGTGGCAGTGCCCGACGTGGCGCTGGCGCGGGGTCCGGGAAATCTCTGCTCGGCGCTCGGAATCACTATGGAAGACAACGGAATCGATTTGTTCGACCCGGGCAGTCCGGTCCGGCTGCGGTTCGGCGAACCACTCGCGGCACACGCCGGACCGCGGGTCGGAGTCAGCCAGGCGGCCGACCGACCGTGGCGGCTGTGGGCGCCCGGAACCTCCGAGGTTTCGGCGTACCGACGCAGCCCGCGGGCACCGGCGCCGGGCGCCTCGGACTGATCCGGGAAAATCGACCCATGCCGACGACGATTCTCGACGAGCTGAACTGGCGCGGACTCATCGCCCAGTCCACTGACCTGGATGCACTGACCGCTGAGGTGAAGGGCGGGCCGATCACGGTTTACGCCGGATTCGACCCGACGGCGCCCAGCCTGCACGCCGGGAACCTGGTGCCGCTGCTGGCGCTGCGCCGATTCCAGCGGGCCGGGCACCGGCCCATCGTGCTGGCCGGTGGGGCCACCGGGCTGATCGGCGACCCCCGGGACAGCGGCGAGCGCACCCTGAACACCGCCGACACCGTTGCCGAGTGGTCCGAGCGGATCCGCGGGCAGCTGGAGCGCTTCGTCGACTTCGACGACGGCCCGACCGGCGCGGTGGTGGTGAACAACCTGGAGTGGACCGCGCCGCTGTCGGCGGTGGAATTCCTGCGTGACGTGGGCAAACACTTCTCCGTCAACGTGATGCTGGACCGCGACACCATCCGGCGCCGACTCGATGAGGGCATCTCCTACACCGAGTTCAGCTACATGCTCCTGCAGGCCAACGACTACGTGCAGCTGCAGCAGCGGTACGGATGTTCGCTGCAGCTCGGCGGGTCGGATCAGTGGGGCAACATCATCGCCGGGGTCCGGCTGGTGCGCCAGAAACTGGGCGTGACCGTGCATGCGTTGACCGTGCCGCTGGTCACCGCCGCCGACGGCACCAAGTTCGGCAAGTCCACCGGCGGCGGCAGTCTGTGGCTGGACCCGGAGATGACCAGCCCGTACGCCTGGTACCAGTACTTTTTCAACACCGCCGACGCCGACGTGATCCGCTACCTGCGCTGGTTCACCTTCCTGTCGGCCGAGGAGCTGGCCGCGTTGGAAGAGGCGACCGCGGAGCGCCCGCACGAACGCGCCGCCCAGCGCACCCTGGCCAGGGAGTTCACCACCCTGGTGCACGGGGAAGCGGCGACCGAGGCGGTGGAGTTGGCCAGCCAGGCGCTGTTCGGCCGGGGCGAGCTGACCCGATTGGACGAAACCACCCTGACGGCGGCACTGCAGGAGACCTCGGTGGCGCAGCTGGAGCCCGGCGCCGCCGACGGAATTGTCGACCTTTTGGTCGCCACCGGTCTGTCGGCAAGTCGGGGCGCGGCCCGGCGCACTATCGGCGAGGGCGGCGTCTCGGTGAACAACGTTCGCGTCGACAGCGAGGAATGGACACCGCAGCCCGAGAATTTCCTGCATGGCCGGTGGTTGGTGTTGCGCCGCGGCAAGCGCAACGTGGCGGGTATTGAGCGGGTCTAGTGAGAGTCTAGCGGGCGGGCCGTCGGCACAGGTTGATCTTGAAAAAACATCCTGACCAGCGGATTTGACTCTAAGATTCCCCTCGCGTAACTTAATCCACGTCGCAGGGAGCGCCGGAAACGGAAGCCCCAGAGACACCCCGGAGAGATTCGAGAGAATCGCGACGGATTCTGACTGTCCGCATTGCCTGCAAGCGGTTAAACGCCGCGGGTAGGTTGCGCGCTCAGTCAGGGCGTGTTGTTTGAGAACTCAATAGTGTGTTTGGTGGTTTTTGTTTGTTGTTGTTTTTGCCATGCCTTTGGCGCCCCGTGTTGGGGGTGTGGCATTTTTTTGATGTCAGTTTTTGACTGATGTTTTGGGATTGTTTCCAAATGGTTTTTGTTTGGAGAGTTTGATCCTGGCTCAGGACGAACGCTGGCGGCGTGCTTAACACATGCAAGTCGAACGGAAAGGCCCTTTCGGGGGTACTCGAGTGGCGAACGGGTGAGTAACACGTGGGTGATCTGCCCTGCACTTTGGGATAAGCCTGGGAAACTGGGTCTAATACCGAATAGGACCACGCGCTTCATGGTGTGTGGTGGAAAGCTTTTGCGGTGTGGGATGGGCCCGCGGCCTATCAGCTTGTTGGTGGGGTAATGGCCTACCAAGGCGACGACGGGTAGCCGGCCTGAGAGGGTGTCCGGCCACACTGGGACTGAGATACGGCCCAGACTCCTACGGGAGGCAGCAGTGGGGAATATTGCACAATGGGCGCAAGCCTGATGCAGCGACGCCGCGTGGGGGATGACGGCCTTCGGGTTGTAAACCTCTTTCAGTATCGGCGAAGCTCCGGGATTTTTCTTGGGGTGACGGTAGGTACAGAAGAAGCACCGGCCAACTACGTGCCAGCAGCCGCGGTAATACGTAGGGTGCGAGCGTTGTCCGGAATTACTGGGCGTAAAGAGCTCGTAGGTGGTTTGTCACGTTGTCCGTGAAAACTCACAGCTTAACTGTGGGCGTGCGGGCGATACGGGCAGACTGGAGTACTGTAGGGGAGACTGGAATTCCTGGTGTAGCGGTGGAATGCGCAGATATCAGGAGGAACACCGGTGGCGAAGGCGGGTCTCTGGGCAGTAACTGACGCTGAGGAGCGAAAGCGTGGGGAGCGAACAGGATTAGATACCCTGGTAGTCCACGCCGTAAACGGTGGGTACTAGGTGTGGGTTTCCTTCCTTTAGGGATCCGTGCCGTAGCTAACGCATTAAGTACCCCGCCTGGGGAGTACGGCCGCAAGGCTAAAACTCAAAGGAATTGACGGGGGCCCGCACAAGCGGCGGAGCATGTGGATTAATTCGATGCAACGCGAAGAACCTTACCTGGGTTTGACATGCACAGGACGCCGGTAGAGATATCGGTTCCCTTGTGGCCTGTGTGCAGGTGGTGCATGGCTGTCGTCAGCTCGTGTCGTGAGATGTTGGGTTAAGTCCCGCAACGAGCGCAACCCTTGTCTCATGTTGCCAGCACGTTATGGTGGGGACTCGTGAGAGACTGCCGGGGTCAACTCGGAGGAAGGTGGGGATGACGTCAAGTCATCATGCCCCTTATGTCCAGGGCTTCACACATGCTACAATGGCCGGTACAAAGGGCTGCGATCCCGTGAGGGTTAGCGAATCCTTTAAAGCCGGTCTCAGTTCGGATTGGGGTCTGCAACTCGACCCCATGAAGTCGGAGTCGCTAGTAATCGCAGATCAGCAACGCTGCGGTGAATACGTTCCCGGGCCTTGTACACACCGCCCGTCACGTCATGAAAGTCGGTAACACCCGAAGCCGGTGGCCTAACCCTTGTGGAGGGAGCCGTCGAAGGTGGGATCGGCGATTGGGACGAAGTCGTAACAAGGTAGCCGTACCGGAAGGTGCGGCTGGATCACCTCCTTTCTAAGGAGCACCATTTTCCCCCGTCCCCACACCATGTGGGAGTAGTGCGGTTGGGATATTTTTCGCCGGCGCCTGTAGTGGGTTGTCGGTGGTGCAGATTGTTTTTTCGAACAACAACTTCTTTGATCACCAACCGCCAGGGGCTTTGTGCTTCTGGTGGCCGGTTTTGGCTGGGCACACTGTTGGGTCCTGAGGCAACAGGCCGGTTTTCGCTCCCTTTTGTGGGGGTGGGCGTGTTGTCGCTCCATCTTGGTGGTGGGGTGTGGTGTTTGTTTTGTGGATAGTGGTTGCGAGCATCTAACAAGCGAGGCTTTGGTCTTGTTTGTTTTGCAATTTTTGTTTCTTGGTTTTTGTGATTTGTAAGTGTTTAAGGGCGCATGGTGGATGCCTTGGCATCGAGAGCCGATGAAGGACGTAGGAGGCTGCGATATGCCTCGGGGAGCTGCCAACCTAGCGTGGATCCGAGGATGTCCGAATGGGGAAACCCGGCACGAGTGATGTCGTGTCACCCTCCGGTGAATGTATAGCCGGTGGGGAGGTAACGCGGGGAAGTGAAACATCTCAGTACCCGTAGGAAGAGAAAACAAAATGTGATTCCGTGAGTAGTGGCGAGCGAAAGCGGAGGATGGCTAAACCGTATGCATGTGATACCGGGTAGGGATTGTGTGTGCGGGGTTGTGGGAGTGTCATGTCTGGGTCTACTCGCCTGGAGGACAGTGAAAAAGTGTTGTGGTTAGCGGAAGTGGCTTGGGATGGCCTGCCGTAGACGGTGAGAGCCCGGTACGTGAAAACCCGATACCTGTCTTGTGATGTTTCCCGAGTAGCAGCGGGCCCGTGGAATCTGCTGTGAATCTGCCGGGACCACCCGGTAAGCCTGAATACTACTCGATGACCGATAGCGGATTAGTACCGTGAGGGAATGGTGAAAAGTACCCCGGGAGGGGAGTGAAATAGTACCTGAAACCATGTGCCTACAATCCGTCAGAGCCCTCCTTTTGGTGGGGTGATGGCGTGCCTTTTGAAGAATGAGCCTGCGAGTCACCGGCACGTCGCGAGGTTAACCCGTGTGGGGTAGCCGCAGCGAAAGCGAGTCTGAATAGGGCGTATCCAATCCGTTGGGGTTGGTGTAGTGGCGTGTTGTGGACCCGAAGCGGAGTGATCTACCCATGGCCAGGGTGAAGCGCGGGTAAGACCGCGTGGAGGCCCGAACCCACTTAGGTTGAAGACTGAGGGGATGAGTTGTGGGTAGGGGTGAAAGGCCAATCAAACTCCGTGATAGCTGGTTCTCCCCGAAATGCATTTAGGTGCAGCGTTGCGTGTTTCTCACCGGAGGTAGAGCTACTGGATGGCCGATGGGCCCTACTAGGTTACTGACGTCAGCCAAACTCCGAATGCCGGTGAGTGTAAGCGTGGCAGTGAGACGGCGGGGGATAAGCTCCGTGCGTCGAGAGGGAAACAGCCCAGATCGCCGGCTAAGGCCCCAAAGCGTGTGCTAAGTGGAAAAGGATGTGCAGTCGCTTAGACAACCAGGAGGTTGGCTTAGAAGCAGCCACCCTTGAAAGAGTGCGTAATAGCTCACTGGTCAAGTGATTGTGCGCCGATAATGTAGCGGGGCTCAAGCACACCGCCGAAGCCGCGGCAATACGTAAGTATTGGGTAGGGGAGCGTCCTGCATCCGGTGAAGCCACAGAGTGATCTAGTGGTGGAGGGTGTGGGAGTGAGAATGCAGGCATGAGTAGCGATGAGGCAAGTGAGAACCTTGCCCGCCGAAAGACCAAGGGTTCCTGGGCCAGGCCAGTCCTCCCAGGGTGAGTCGGGACCTAAGGCGAGGCCGACAGGCGTAGTCGATGGACAACGGGTTGATATTCCCGTACCCGTGTGTGGGCGTCCCTGATGAATCCATTCTGCTAACCACCCAAATGGTGGTCGATTAATCCCTTCGGGGTGCGACGATGACCGGCTGCGTGGGACCCGGGTGGGTAGTAGTCAAGCGATGGGGTGACGCAGGAAGGTAGCCGTACCAGTCAGTGGTAATACTGGGGCAAGCCCGTAGGAAGTCAGATAGGCAAATCCGTCTGGCATATATTCCGAGAGGTGATGCATAGCCGTTTGCGGCGAATTCGGTGATCCTATGCTGCCAAGAAAAGCCTCTAGCGAGCACATACACGGCCCGTACCCCAAACCAACACAGGTGGTCAGGTAGAGAATACCAAGGCGTACGAGTGAACTATGGTTAAGGAACTCGGCAAAATACCCCCGTAACTTCGGGAGAAGGGGGACCCTCATACCGTCATGGCCTTCGCGGCCGGCAGCGGGAGGGGGTCGCAGAAACCAGTGAGAAGCGACTGTTTACTAAAAACACAGGTCCGTGCGAAGTCGCAAGACGATGTATACGGACTGACGCCTGCCCGGTGCTGGAAGGTTAAGAGGACCGGTTAACCCTTCGGGGTGAAGCTGAGAATTTAAGCCCCAGTAAACGGCGGTGGTAACTATAACCATCCTAAGGTAGCGAAATTCCTTGTCGGGTAAGTTCCGACCTGCACGAATGGCGTAACGACTTCTCAACTGTCTCAACCATAGACTCGGCGAAATTGCATTACGAGTAAAGATGCTCGTTACGCGCGGCAGGACGAAAAGACCCCGGGACCTTCACTATAGCTTGGTATTGATGTTCGATGCGGTTTGTGTAGGATAGGTGGGAGACTGTGAAACTCGCACGCCAGTGTGGGTGGAGTCGTTGTTGAAATACCACTCTGATCGTATTGGACCTCTAACTTCGAACCATGAAGCTGGTTCAGGGACAGTGCCTGGTGGGTAGTTTAACTGGGGCGGTTGCCTCCTAAAATGTAACGGAGGCGCCCAAAGGTTCCCTCAACCTGGACGGCAATCAGGTGTTGAGTGTAAGTGCACAAGGGAGCTTGACTGTAAGACTGACACGTCAAACAGGGACGAAAGTCGGGACTAGTGATCCGGCACCCCCGAGTGGAAGGGGTGTCGCTCAACGGATAAAAGGTACCCCGGGGATAACAGGCTGATCTTCCCCAAGAGTCCATATCGACGGGATGGTTTGGCACCTCGATGTCGGCTCGTCGCATCCTGGGGCTGGAGCAGGTCCCAAGGGTTGGGCTGTTCGCCCATTAAAGCGGCACGCGAGCTGGGTTTAGAACGTCGTGAGACAGTTCGGTCTCTATCCGCCGCGCGCGTCAGAATCTTGAGGAAACCTGTCCCTAGTACGAGAGGACCGGGACGGACGAACCTCTGGTATACCAGTTGTTCCACCAGGAGCACGGCTGGATGGCTACGTTCGGACAGGATAACCGCTGAAAGCATCTAAGCGGGAAACCTACTCCAAGACCAGGATTCTCACCCTTTTAGAGGGATAAGGCCCCCCGCAGACCACGGGATCGATAGACCAGACCTAGAAGCACCGCAAGGTGTGCAGGGAACTGGCACTAACCGGCCGAAAACTTACAACACAAAGAAACAAATCATGTGTTGCCCGCAACCACACCACAAAATACTTAAAGACCCACACCCCACCACCAAACACAAACGTGGTGACACCGGTGGAACCCCCAACACAAGGGGACAGGTCCACCCCGCAAGGAAAAAGAAAATAGAGTTACGGCGGAAATAGCGACAGGGAAACGCCCGGTCCCATCCCGAACCCGGAAGCTAAGCCTGTCAGCGCCGATGATACTGCCCACACGGGTGGAAAAGTAGGACACCGCCGAACACAACATTAAGACCTGTGCCCCCCAAGAAATTGGGGGGCACAGGCATTTCCCACATGTCCCATGTTCTGCGCGAACAGATCGCGCAAATGCGACCGTGTCAAGAGGTCGGCGATCCCCGCCGTATCCTTTTCGGTAGCACTGTTACGACCGAAGGGCACGAAGTGGCCGAACACGGCAATGGCGGCGACGGGCCGCGGGGCGGCAGGGGCGCCGGCGACGCCGGGCGACGAGGCCGGCCCGGGCAATCCGGTGGTCGGCCCGGGCAGTCCGGCGGCAGGCCCGGGCAATCCGGCGGTCGCCCCGGGCAGTCCGGTGGTGGTTCGTTCCGGGGATCCGGCGATCAGCGCCGGGCATCGGGCGGCTCTGGACCCGAGCGCGATCGTCGTCCCCAGCAGCGTCGCGACCACGACGGTAGTCCCCGTCCCTCGTGGGACCGCGACGGGAGCCCGCGACCCCAGCGGGACAACGACCGCACGTCGAGGCCTCCGCGGGACTTCGACCGGACGTCGCGGCCTGCGCGGGACAACGACCGGACGTCGCGACCGCAGCGCGACTTCGATCGCACGTCGCGACCGCAGCGCGACTTCGATCGCACGTCGCGGCCCCCGCGACCTTCCGGCGAGGACACCAACGCGCGCTACGACGACCCGCCGCTGCCCGAGGGGATCGAGCCCAAGCAGCTGGCTCCCGAAGTGCGCCGCGAACTGAGCACGCTCAACCGGGCCACCGCGGATTCGGTGGCCTGCCACCTGGTCGCGGCCGGGATGCTCCTCGACGACGACCCCGAGACCGCACTGCTGCACGCCAAGGCGGCCCGCTCGCGCTCGACGCGGATCACCGCGGTCCGCGAAGCGGTCGGGATCGCTGCCTATCAGTGCGGCGATTGGTCGCAGGCGCTGGGCGAGCTGCGGGCGGCCCGCCGAATGGGCAGTAAATCCGCGCTGCTGCCGTTGATCGCCGACTGCGAGCGCGGCCTGGGTCGCCCCCAGCGGGCGATCGAGTTGGCCACCGGTCCGGAAGCAGAACAACTCGAGGGCGACGAGGCCGACGAGATGCGCATCGTCGCCGCCGGTGCTCGTGCCGACCTGGGCCAGCTGGAGCAGGCGCTGACGGTGCTGTCGTCGGCGCCGTCGGATCCCGGCCGGACCGGCTCGACAGTGGCGCGGCTGCACTACGCGCACGCCGAAACGCTGGTGGCCCTGGGCCGCGAGGGCGAGGCGCTGGAGTGGTACCTGCGGGCCGCGGCGGCCGACACCGAGGGCGTCACCGACGTCGAGGAACGCATCGCGGAACTCGGTGGCGGCGCTTCGCTGGCCGAGGAGTACGACTGCCTGCTGCTGGATCTCGACGGCACGGTGTTCCGCGGGGGCGAACCCACGGTCGGCGCTGTCGAGACGTTGGCCGAACTGCAGAGCCGGGCGCTGTTCATCACCAACAATTCCTCGCGCGGAGCGGCCGAGGTCGCGGGACATCTGAACCAGCTGGGCTTCACCGCCACAGCCGAGGACGTCGCCACCAGCGGCCAGATCGCGGCAGGCCTACTGGCCGGCCAACTACCCGCCGGCGCGAAGGTCCTGGTGCTGGGTGCTGAGTCACTGGCCGCCGAGATCACCGCCGTCGGTTTGGAAGCGGTGCGGCTGGCTACCGACGAGCCGGCCGCGGTGATTCAGGGCCTGTCCACCGAGCTCGGCTGGGCCGACCTGGCCGAGGCGGCGCTGGCGATCCGTGCCGGGGCGCTGTGGATGACCACCAACGTCGACAAGACGCTGCCGTCGGAGCGCGGTCTGTTGCCCGGCAACGGGTCGATGGTGGCCGCGCTGCGGGCCGCGACCGACGCCGAACCGCAGGTGGCCGGCAAACCGGGTCCGGCGCTGCTGACCGCCGCACTGGCCCGCGGGGAGTACTACGCCCCGCTGGTGGTCGGCGACCGGCTCGACACCGACATCGCCGCGGCCAACGCCGCCGCGCTGCCCAGCCTGATGGTACTGACCGGAGTGAGCTCCGCCCGCGACGCGGTCGGTGCGAACGCCGAGCATCGTCCGACCTACCTCGGGCATGACCTGCGGGCGCTGAACATCGGCGCCGACCGGCTGGCGATCGGCGCCCAGCCGCACTGGGACGTCACGGTGGACGGCACCACCGTCACCGTCGCCGCCGGGCAACCCG
This sequence comes from Mycobacterium sp. SMC-14, assembly GCF_046250075.1. NCBI lineage: Bacteria > Bacillati > Actinomycetota > Actinomycetes > Mycobacteriales > Mycobacteriaceae > Mycobacterium > Mycobacterium sp. SMC-14. The sequence goes on from NZ_CP176429.1 coordinate 2,125,647, forward strand.
AGGAAGACGGTGATGGCCTGTCGGTGGTTCGGGCGCTGGCGTCCGCGGTCTGGGACACCGAGCTGGCGGGGCGCCCCTTCACCGTCGCGGCCGCCGACGAGACCGCGGATGCGGCGTTGCAACAGTGGTCCCTGCTCGGCACGTGGCCCTGAGGGCCCCAACTGGCCCCAACTGGCATCGACTAGCGTGAGTGGCACCCATGAACAGTGAGATCGAGGACGTTCGAGCACGCATCGCGGCAGTGCTGGCCGAGTTGCCCGGGGAGACCGAGCTGGCCGACCTGCCGGCCCACAGCGACCTCAATGCGTTGGCGCAGCGGCTCGAAGAAGCCCACCAGGTATTGGTGCGGGCGCTGGAGTCGGTAGAGAAGGGCTGAGTCAGGCATGTCGCGGCGCGCTCGCGTCGACGCCGAACTGGTCCGGCGCGGATTGGCGCGGTCTCGTCAGCAGGCCGCCGAATTGATCGAGGCCGGCAAGGTCACCATCGACGGCATCCCGGCGGTCAAGCCCGCCACCGCCGTGGCCCTCACCGCGGCGCTGGCCGTGATCGACGACGGCGAACGCACCTGGGTATCGCGCGGGGCGCACAAGCTGATCGGCGCACTGGACACCTTCGGCATCGCCGTGGCCGAGCGGCAGTGCCTGGACGCCGGGGCCTCGACAGGCGGATTCACCGAAGTACTGCTGGACCGCGATGCGGCCCGGGTGGTCGCCGTGGACGTCGGCTACGGGCAGTTGGCCTGGTCGCTGCGCACCGACCCGCGGGTGGTGGTCATCGAACGCACCAACGTCCGCGGACTGACGGTCGACGCGATCGGCGGGCCCGCGGAGCTGATCGTGGCGGACCTGTCGTTCATCTCGCTGGCTACGGTGTTGCCCGCGCTGGCTGGCTGCGCGTCACCGGACGCCGATATCGTTCCGATGGTGAAGCCGCAGTTCGAGGTCGGACGACAACAGGTGGGTTCGGGCGGTGTGGTGTCCGACCCGGTCCTGCGCGCCGACGCGGTCTTGTCGGTGGCGCATCGCGCCGAAGAACTGGGGTGGGGCACCGTCGCCGTCACCGCCAGCCCATTGCCGGGACCGTCCGGCAACGTCGAATACTTTCTGCATCTGCGCGCCGCCGCCGCGCCACTGACCGGTGACGCGTTGCACGCGGCCGTGCAGGATGCCGTCGCGAGGGGTCCGCAATGACCGATGGAGATCGTCAACGCACCGTGCTGCTGGTGGTGCACAGCGGTCGAGAAGAGGCGACCGACACCGCCCGCCGCGTCGAGAAGGTGCTCGACGAGCACGGCATCGCGTTGCGGGTGCTGACCGCCGAAGCCGTCGACAAGGGCGCGCTGCACGCGGGCTCGGACGACGGTCGCGAAGTCGGTGTCGCGATCGACCTGGTGGACCCGGACAACGGGGCGGCCGAAGGCTGCGAACTGGTCCTGGTGCTCGGCGGTGACGGGACCTTCCTGCGCGCCGCGGAACTGGCTCGCAGCGCCGACATCCCGGTATTGGGCGTCAACCTGGGCCGGATCGGGTTTCTGGCGGAGGCCGAAGCCGACACCATCGACCAGGTCCTGGACAAGATCATCGCCCGCGACTACCGGGTGGAAGACCGGATGACGCTCGACGTCGCGGTGCGCGCCGACGGGGAGATCATCGACAGCGGCTGGGCGCTCAACGAGGCCAGCATGGAGAAGGGCCCGCGGCTGGGCGTCCTGGGCGTCGTCGTCGAGGTGGACGGCAGGCCGGTGTCGACGTTCGGCTGCGACGGGGTGCTGGTGTCGACCCCGACCGGATCCACCGCCTACGCCTTCTCCGCCGGGGGGCCGGTGCTCTGGCCCGACCTGGACGCCATCCTGGTGGTGCCCAACAACGCTCACGCGCTGTTCGCCCGGCCCATGGTCACCAGCCCCGAATCGATCATCGCGATCGAAGTCGAAGGCGACGGCCACAATGCGCTGGTGTTCTGCGACGGCCGCCGCAAGATGCTGGTGCCCGCCGGCGGGCGCCTGGAAGTGCACCGCGGCATCACCCCGGTGAAGTGGGCCCGGCTGGGCCGCTCGCCGTTCACCGACCGATTGGTGCGCAAATTCCGGTTGCCCGTAACCGGCTGGCGCGGACAGTAGGAGTGCGCCACCGGTGCTGACCGAGATCCGTATTGAGTCGCTGGGCGCCATCAGCGCAGCCACCGCCGAATTCGACCGCGGACTGACCGTGCTGACCGGGGAGACCGGCACCGGCAAGACGATGGTCGTCACGGGCCTGCATCTGCTCGGCGGAGCTCGTGCGGACGCCAACCGGGTGCGTTCCGGGGCCGCCCGCGCCGTGGTGGAGGGCAGGTTCTGCACCGCCGACCTGGCGCAGGCCGCGGCCGGGCAGATCGATGAACTGCTGGAGGCCGCCGGGGCGGAGCGTGACGAGGACGGCACGGTGATCGCGGCCCGTTCGGTCAGCCGCGACGGCCCCTCTCGGGCCTACCTGGGTGGCCGCGGGGTGCCCGCCAAATCGCTGACCGGTTTCACCGGCAGCCTGTTGACGCTGCACGGCCAGAACGACCAGCTGCGGTTGATGCGCTCGGACGAACAGCGTGCGGCGCTGGATCGCTACGCCGCGGTCGGTGCCCGGCTGGAGCGCTACCGCGCCGCGCGTGAGGCCTGGCAGTCCGCGCGACGCGAGCTAGTCGAACGCCGCGACCGTGCCCGGGAACTGGCGCAGGAAGCCGACCGGCTCACCTTCGCGTTGCGGGAGATCGACGCCGTCGATCCCCGCGCCGGCGAAGACGACGCGCTGACCGCCGACATCCGGCGGCTCTCCGAACTCGACGCACTGCGCGCCGCGGCCGACGGCGCGCGGGCGGCCCTGGCCGGCGGCGACGACGCACTGGACGCGGCGGACGGGCCGAGCTCGGCAACCGATCGGCTGGGGCAGGCCAAGACGGCGTTGAGCGCCACCGACGACACCGTCCTGCAGGCGCTGGGCGATCAGCTCGGTGAGGCGCTCACCGTGGTGGGCGATGTGGCCCGCGAACTCGGCAGCTTCCTCGAGGAACTGCCCACCGGCGCCGATGCGCTCGATGCCAAGCTGGCCCGCCAGGCCGAGCTGCGCAGCCTGACCCGCAAGTACGCCGCCGACATCGACGGGGTGCTGGCCTGGGCGGCGCAATCGCGGGAACGCCTGACCCAACTCGACGTGTCCGAGGAAGCGCTCGCCGAGTTGGCTCGCCGTGTCGATGAGTTGGGCGCGCAGGTGGCCAAGACCGCCACCGAGCTCAGTGCCGCGCGCACCAAGGCGGCCGGTGGACTGGCCAAGGCCGTCAGCGCCGAGCTGTCCGGGCTGGCGATGGCCGATGCCGAGTTCAGCATCGGGGTCAGCACCAGTCCCGCGGCCGCGGAGGACCCGGCCGCCTTGCGGTTGCCGTCGGGACAGACCGTGCACGCCGGCGCCGACGGCATCGACGATGTCGAGTTCGGACTGGCTCCGCATCGCGGCATGACGGTGCTGCCACTGGCCAAGAGTGCCTCCGGTGGGGAACTGTCCCGGGTGATGCTGGCCCTGGAGGTGGTGCTGGCCACCTCGTCGTCGTCCGCGGCGGCGCGGAACTCGGCCGGCACCACGATGGTGTTCGACGAGGTCGACGCCGGAGTGGGCGGACGGGCCGCGGTGCAGATCGGGCGGCGGCTGGCCCGCTTGGCCCGCACCCACCAGGTCATCGTGGTGACACACCTGCCGCAGGTCGCGGCCTACGCCGACGTGCACCTGATGGTCGAGCCCACCGGGGGTCAGGGCGCCAGCGGGGTGCGGCGGCTGGCGGACGATGACCGGGTCGGCGAGCTGGCCCGGATGCTGGCCGGACTGGGGGAGACCGACACCGCCCGGGCCCATGCCCGCGAGCTGCTGGACGCCGCGCAAGAGGATCGGGGCGCGTCCGCGTAGCGGCCCGCCGCATCGAGCTCGCTTGTGACTCATGTGACGTAATGGAACTTCTGGGGCTGGTGTTACGGCGCGCCTCCCGTGATTCTTGCGACTTCCCGGCCAGAATCGCGCCCATGAAGATGTCTGCGCTGCTGTCTCGTAACACCGCCCGGCCTGGTCTCGTCGGTACGGCTCGGGTCGACCACGACATCGACCGGCTGCTGCGCAGGGTGGGACCCGGCGACATCGTGGTCCTCGACATTCTCGATCTGGACCGGATCACCGCCGATGCACTGGTGGAGGCCCAGATCGCCGGTGTGGTCAACGCCTCGGCCTCGATCTCCGGGCGCTACCCGAACCTGGGGCCGGAAGTGCTGGTCGCCAACGGCGTCACGCTGATCGACGAAGCGGGACCCACGGTCTTCAAGAAGATCCGTGACGGCGCCAAGATCCGCCTCTACAACGGCGCCGTCTACTCCGGCGACCGCCGGCTGGCCCGCGGCGTCGAACGCAGCGACGTCGAGATCGCCGACATGATGATGGAGGCCAAGACCGGGCTGGTGGCCCACCTGGAGTCCTTCGCCGGCAACACCATCGAGTTCATCCGCAGCGAGAGCCCGCTGCTGATCGACGGGATCGGGATCCCCGAGATCGACGTCGACCTGCGACGTCGCCACGTGGTGCTGGTCGGTGACGAAGCCACCGCCACCGACGACCTGAAGTGCCTCAAGCCGTTCATCAAGGAGTACCAGCCGGTGCTGATCGGCATCGGTGCCGGAGCCGACGTGCTGCGCAAGGCCGGCTACCGCCCGCAGCTGATCGTCGGCGATCCCGACCAGATGAGCGCCGAGGTGCTGCGGTGCGGATCGCAGGTCGTGCTGCCCGCCGACGCCGACGGCCACGCGCCCGGCCTGGAGCGCATCCAGGACCTGGGTGTCGGTGCCATGACCTTCCCCGCCGCCGGCTCGGCGATGGACCTGGCGCTGCTGCTGGCCGACCACCACGGTGCGGCGCTGCTGGTGACGGCCGGACACACCTCCAACATCGAGACGTTCTTCGACCGGACCCGTCAGCTGACCAACCCGTCGATGTTCATGACTCGGCTCAAGGTCGGCGAGAAGCTGGTGGACGCCCGCGCGGTCGCCACGCTCTACCGGAACCGGATTTCGGCCGGCGCGATCGCGCTGCTGGTGCTGACCATGCTGATGGCGATCACGGTCGCGCTGTGGGTCTCGCGGACCGATGCCGTGGTGCTCGAGTGGCTCGGCAACTACTGGCAGCACCTGTCGCAGTGGTTGCGGCACTGGGTGACCTAAACGGGATCGACGTACAAGGATCGGGGTCAGCACCGCCATGATCACCCCTCGCTACCACGCGATGTCGCTGACGGCAGTGCTGCTGGCACTGGTGTTCGGCGTCGTGCTGGGTTCTGGGCTGTTGTCGGGCCCGTTGATGGCCGGCCTGCAGTCCGACAAGCAGGACCTGCGGGATCAGATCGACGCGCTGCACGAACAGCACAACGCGCTGAACGAGCGGCTGCGCAACGCCAACGATTTCGACGCCCAGATGGCGCCCCGGATGGTGCACGACGCGCTGAACGGGAAATCCACCGTGATCTTCCGGACTCCCGATGCCGCCGACGGCGACGTCGAGGCGGTCTCGAAGATCATCGGGCAGGCCGGCGGAACCGTCACCGGAACGGTGACATTGACGGCCCAGTTCGTCGAGGGCAACGCCGAAGAGAAGCTGCGTGCCGTGCTGGAATCCGGGATCGTGCCGGCCGGTGCCCAACTGAGCACCAGCCTCGTCGACCAGGACGCCCAAACCGGCGACCTGCTCGGGATCGCGCTGCTGATCAACCGCAATCCGACGATCGTGCCCGCCGACGACCCCGCGCGTGACACCGTGCTGGCCGCGCTGCGCGACACCGGCTTCGTCACCTATCACCAGGAGCGCTTCCCGGCCGCTAACGCCGCCGTGGTGCTCACCGGCGGAGCGCTGCCCGAAGACGCCGGCACCAGTGGGCTGAGCGTGGCCCGGTTCGCCGCGGCACTGGCCCCACACGGCTCGGCGACGGTGCTGGCCGGCCGGGACGGATCGGCGTCGGGCACCGCGGCGGTGGCCATGGCCCGCACCGATTCCGCGGTGGCCGCAGCGATCAGCACCGTCGACGACGTGGACCTCGAGTCCGGCCGGATCACCACCGTCATGGCGGTGAGCAGTCTGATCGGCGGCGGCCAGCCGGGGCAGTACGGCATCGGCCACGGCGCCGGGTCGGTCACGCTGGCGCACTAGCCGGACTTACCACAGCCCCGCCCGGGCCCGGGTGGGCGTGTCTGGAGCCGAGACGCCGCGTCGATGTTAGGGTGAGATTCCGTGGGTCGGCAGGCCCTCAAGTTCCTGCGCCGTCGTCACGGAGGTTGGTGTTGCCACCACTGCGAAAGCATCCGCAAACCGAGCCGAAGCATCTCTTCGTCACGGGTGGAGTTGCGTCCTCGCTGGGTAAGGGTTTGACCGCAAGTAGCCTGGGACAGTTGCTGATATCCCGGGGTCTGCAGGTCACCATGCAGAAGCTGGACCCGTATCTCAACGTCGACCCCGGGACGATGAATCCGTTCCAGCACGGTGAGGTGTTCGTCACCGAGGACGGTGCCGAGACCGACCTCGACGTCGGCCACTACGAGCGATTCCTGGACCGCGACCTGTCCGGTTCGGCGAATGTGACCACCGGCCAGGTGTATTCGACGGTCATCGCCAAGGAACGCCGCGGCGAATACCTCGGCGACACCGTGCAGGTGATCCCGCACATCACCGACGAGATCAAGCGGCGCATCCTGGCCATGTCGGAGCCGGACGCCGACGGTGTGCGCCCCGACGTGGTGATCACCGAGATCGGCGGCACCGTTGGCGACATCGAGTCGCAGCCGTTCCTGGAAGCCGCCCGGCAGGTCCGCCACGACGTGGGCCGCGACAACGTGTTCTTCCTGCACGTCTCGCTGGTGCCGTACCTGGCCCCGTCCGGCGAGCTCAAGACCAAGCCCACCCAGCACTCGGTGGCGGCGCTGCGCAGCATCGGCATCACCCCCGACGCGCTGATCCTGCGTTGCGACCGCGATGTGCCCGACGCGCTGAAGAACAAGATCGCGCTGATGTGCGACGTCGACGTCGACGGGGTGATCTCCACCCCGGACGCGCCCTCGATCTACGACATCCCCAAGGTGCTGCACCGCGAGGAGTTGGACGCCTACGTGGTGCGCCGCCTCAACCTGCCGTTCAAGGACGTCGACTGGACCGAGTGGGACGAGCTGCTGCGCCGGGTCCACGAGCCCCACGAGACCGTGCGAATTGCACTGGTGGGCAAGTACATCGACCTGTCGGACGCCTACCTGTCGGTGACCGAGGCGCTGCGGGCCGGCGGCTTCACCCACTACGCGAAGGTCGAGATCCACTGGGTGGCCTCCGATGCGTGCGAGACGCCGGCCGGCGCCGCCGCCGCGTTGGGGGAGATGCATGGCGTGCTGATCCCCGGTGGGTTCGGCATCCGCGGCATTGAGGGCAAGATCGGGGCCATCGCCTACGCCCGCACCCACGCGCTGCCCGTGCTGGGACTGTGCCTGGGTCTGCAGTGCATCGTGATCGACGCGGCCCGCGTCGCGGGGATCACGCAGGCCAGCTCGGCGGAGTTCGACCCGGACACCCCGGACCCGGTCATCGCGACCATGGCCGACCAGCAGGAAGCGGTCGCCGGAACGGCCGACCTCGGCGGCACCATGCGCCTCGGCGCCTACCCCGCCGTACTGGAAGCGGATTCGATTGTGGCCGAGGCCTATCAGGCCACCGAGGTCTCCGAACGGCACCGGCATCGCTTCGAGGTCAACAACGCCTACCGCGACCGGATCGCCGAGAGCGGGCTGCGGTTCTCCGGCACCTCCCCGGACGGCAAGCTGGTGGAGTTCGTCGAGTACCCCCGCGAGGTGCACCCGTTCCTGGTGGGCACCCAGGCGCACCCGGAACTCAAGAGCAGGCCCACCCGGGCGCATCCGTTGTTCGCCGCGTTCGTCGGCGCGGCGATGGACTACAAGGCCGCCGAGCGGCTGCCGGTCGAGATCCCCGAGCACGCCCACGAACCCCACGGCGCTGAGCACGAAGACGCCCAGAACGGAGCCGAGGGGCGCGGCGGAAGCGCCCAGCCGTTGACCGACTCACTGCAAGAAGCGCTGCCGGAACACGTCACCCGTGGCTGACCACGTCTTCGAGACCACGTCGTCGCAACTGCTGCACAGCGGCAAGATCTTTGCGTTGCGCCGTGACGAGGTCTTGATGCCGGGCGGCGCGACGGCCACCCGGGACGTGGTGGAGCACTTCGGGGCGGTCGCGGTGGTCGCGCTGGATGCCGAGGGCAGGATCCCGCTGATCTACCAGTACCGCCATGCGCTGGGCCGGCGGCTGTGGGAATTGCCCGCCGGCCTGCTCGATGTCGGGGGCGAGCCGGCGCAGCTGACCGCCGGTCGCGAGCTGGTCGAGGAGGCCGGTCTGACCGCGACCACCTGGCAGGTGCTGGTAGACCTGGACTCCACCCCGGGCTTTTCCGACGAGTCGGTGCGGGTGTATCTGGCCACCGGCCTGACCGAGGTGGACCGCCCGGAGGCTCACGACGAAGAGGCCGATCTGAGGCTGCAGTGGTATTCGCTCGCCGAGGCGGCCCGCATGGTGTTTACCGGCGAGATAGTCAATGCCATTGCGGTGGCGGGCATCCTGGCCGCCCACGTACACAGTCAGGGCTTCGCCGAGCTGCGTGACACCGGCGCCGAGTGGGTCGATCGACCGAAGGCGTTCGCGGCAAGGCAGAACCGGCCATGACCGCGGCGGCCCAGCCGGTGGGCCCGCTGGGCGGGCAGTTGCAGGGGTATCTGGACCACCTGACCATCGAGCGCGGGGTCGCAGCCAACACGTTGAGTTCGTATCGGCGTGACCTGCGCCGCTACCGCGAGCACCTGCTGGCCCGCGGGATAGAGGACCTGGCCGGAGTGGCCGAAGGCGACGTGACCGAGTTTCTGGTGGCGCTGCGTCGCGGCGACCCGGACAACGGGGTGCCCGCCCTGTCGGCGGTCTCGGCGGGGCGCGCGCTGATCGCGGTGCGCGGCCTGCACCGGTTCGCCGCCGCGGAGGGACTGGTGGCGGCCGACGTGGCGCGTTCGGTCAAGCCGCCGACGCCGGGGCGGCGCCTGCCCAAGAGCCTGACCGTCGACGAGGTGGCGGCGCTGCTGGCCGGCGCCGGCGGCGACAGCGCCTCGGACGGGCCGTTGACGCTGCGCAATCGCGCGCTGCTGGAGATGTTGTACTCCACCGGATCTCGAATCTCCGAGGCGGTGGGAATGGACATCGACGATATCGATGTTCAAGACCGGTCGGTGCTGTTACACGGCAAGGGCGGCAAGCAGCGATTGGTGCCGGTCGGTCGGCCGGCGGTCGCGGCACTGGACGCCTACCTGGTGCGGGGCCGCCCCGAATTGGCCGGCCGCGGCCGCGGTACCGCGGCGGTGTTTCTCAACGCCCGGGGCGGGCGGCTGTCGCGCCAAAGCGCCTGGCAGGTGCTGCAGGACGCCGCCGAGCGGGCCGGGATCACCGCGAAGGTGTCACCGCACACGCTGCGGCACTCGTTCGCGACCCATCTGCTCGACGGCGGCGCCGACGTGCGGGTGGTGCAAGAGCTGCTCGGCCACGCCTCGGTGACCACCACCCAGATCTACACCCTGGTGACCGTCAACGCGCTGCGCGAGGTGTGGGCCGGAGCCCACCCCCGCGCCCGGTGATATTTCGCGCGAGTGTGCGTGTCTGTACGCCGACACGCCGTAATAACTGTCGGTCTGTGCACGCTCGCGCCAGGCACTAGAGGCGTTAGCCGCCCAGGTAGGTCGACTCCAGCACCAGATCGTGCAGCAGGCTCTGATACTCAACGTGGGTGCGGTGCTCGACGGTGTCCCACCGCGAACCCTGCTGGGCCTGCATGTACTCGCGGTAGCGCGGCGCACCGGGCAGCTTGACGTTGTCGGCCACCACCACCGCCCCCGGATGCAGCCAGCCCCGGTCGAGGATGGCCTGCAAGTCGGGCAGGTAGGCGTCCTTGTCGTGGTCGATGAACAAGAAGTCCAGGCCGCCGGCGGCAAAGCCGTGCTTGGCGGTCAGGGTGTCCAGCGTGCGCCCGCCGTCGCCGACGGTGCCCACCACGCAGGTGACCCGGTCGGCCACCCCGGCGTGCGCCCAGATCCGCCGGGCGTTGGCGGCGTTGGCCTCGGCCAGCTCGATCGAATAGACCCGCGCCGACGGTGCGGCGCGTGCGATCCGCAGCGCGCTGTACCCGCAGTAGGTGCCCAGCTCCAGCGCCAGGCCCGGATTGGCCCGCTGCACCGCGGCGTCCAGCAGCAGGCCCTTCTCGTCGCCGATATTGATCAGCAAAGACTTCTCGTAGGCGAACTCGTCGATGCGGGCGAGCACGTCGTCGATGTCGCCGGCCCGGGCGTTGGCCAGCACGAAGTCGACCGCTGCGGCCTCCCGGCCGTCGCCGATCTGCCCTGTTGTGACGATGTTGCGAGCACCGGTTGCCATCCGCAGGAACGACCACCGCAGGAAGGGAATACGTCGTTTGAGGCTCATGGTTGCGATCTTATGGCCGTTGGCGCGTGCAATCACTGGTCATGTGGCTAATACAGACGCCGGACACCTACTAGACTTCTGCGGATGTCCGCCACCACAGGGCCGGTCCGGCCATGAGCGACGACGACACCCCCGGCGTCGGTCTGACCGGGCGTCCGCCGCGGAATATCCCCGAGCCGCAGCCGCGTTCGACGCACGGGCCGGCCAAGGTCATTGCGATGTGTAACCAGAAGGGTGGCGTCGGCAAGACGACCTCCACCATCAACCTCGGTGCTGCGCTGGCCGAATACGGCCGCCGCGTGCTGCTGGTGGACCTCGACCCGCAGGGCGCGCTGTCGGCTGGCCTGGGCGTGCCGCACTACGACTTGGCGCACACCGTGCACAACCTGCTGGTCGAACCGCGGGTCGGTATCGACGATGTGGTGGTGCGCACCGGGGTGGAGAACCTGGACCTGGTGCCCTCCAACATCGACCTGTCCGCGGCCGAGATCCAGCTGGTCAACGAGGTGGGGCGGGAGCACTCCCTGGCGCGGGCGCTGACACCGGTGCTCGACCGCTACGACTACTTGTTGATCGACTGCCAGCCGTCGCTGGGGCTGCTCACCGTCAACGGTCTGGCCTGCGCCGACGGGGTGGTGATCCCGACCGAATGCGAGTACTTCTCGCTGCGCGGCCTGGCGCTGCTGACCGACACCGTGGAGAAGGTCCGCGACCGGCTCAACCCGAAGCTGGAGATCAGCGGCATCCTGTTGACCCGCTACGACCCGCGCACGGTCAACTCCCGCGAGGTCATGTCGCGGGTGGTCGAGCGGTTCGGCGACCTGGTGTTCGACACGGTCATCACCCGTACGGTGCGCTTCCCCGAGACGACGGTGGCCGGCGAGCCCATCACCACCTGGGCTCCGAAATCCGGCGGCGCGCAGGCCTATCGTGCCTTGGCCCGCGAAGTCATCGACCGCTTCGGCGCGTGAACGCCGACACCCAGACGGCCGACGCCCCCGCCGATTCGCCCGGCTCAAGCGGCGATCCCAGCGTCGACTCTCCTCCGTCGAGCCTCGCTGAACCGCCGGGCTTCAAGGTCCGGCTGACCAACTTCGAGGGTCCGTTCGACCTGCTGCTCCAGCTGATCTTCGCGCATCGCCTCGACGTCACCGAGGTGGCTCTGCACCAGGTCACCGATGACTTCATCGCCTACACCCGCGACGTCGGCGCGCAGTTGGAGCTGGAAGAGACCACCGCATTTCTGGTGATCGCCGCGACGCTGCTCGACCTCAAGGCGGCCCGGCTGCTGCCGGCCGGCCAGGTCGACGACGAAGAGGACCTGGCGTTGCTCGAGGTCCGCGACCTGCTGTTCGCGCGGCTCCTGCAATATCGGGCGTTCAAGCACGTCGCGCAGATGTTCGCCGAGCTCGAAGCCGCGGCGTTGCGCAGCTACCCCCGCGCGGTGGCGCTCGAAGACGGGTACGCCAATCTGCTTCCCGAAGTGATGCTCGGTGTCGACGCCGAGTCGTTCGCCCAGATCGCGGCCGCCGCGTTCACCCCGCGTCCGGTCCCGGTGGTGGGTCTTGAGCACCTGCATCAGGTGATGGTGTCGGTTCCGGAGCAGGCCGGTGTGGTGTTGCGGCTGTTGGAAGCTCGCGGTAGGGGGCAGTGGGCGTCGTTCACCGAACTGGTCGCCGACTGCTCGATGCCGATCGAGATCGTCGGCCGCTTCCTGGCGCTGCTCGAACTGTATCGGGCCCGGGCGGTAGCATTTGAGCAGTCAGAACCACTTGGTGTGCTCCAGGTGTCGTGGACGGGGGAACGTCCCACCAATGAAGACCTGGTGAAAGCAGAATCGGCCGAGTAGTGCGAGACGAATTGATGACTGACCACATGCCCGACTCCGAAGTGGCGGAGGAGGCTGCCGAGGCCCCCGAGGCGACGGATGCCGGGGAAGACCACGAGGGCGCGCAGGAGTCCGCCGGCCCAACGGGCTCCGATCTCGGGATCGACGTCGCCCTGGCACCCGAACTCGAAGACGCCGAACTGGGATCGGTGCTCGAGGCCCTGCTGCTGGTGGTCGACACGCCGGTGGCCGTGGAGGCGCTGGCGGCCGCCACCGATCAGCCGGTCTACCGCATCACAGCCAAACTGCGCACGATGGCCGAGGAGTTCACGCAGCGTGACAGCGGTATCGACCTGCGTGAGGCCGGCGGCGGTTGGCGGCTCTACACCCGTGCCCGGTTCGCGCCGTACGTGGAGCGACTGTTGCTCGACGGCGCGCGGTCCAAACTGACCCGTGCGGCGCTGGAGACGCTGGCCGTGGTCGCCTACCGCCAGCCCGTGACGCGGGCCCGGGTCAGCGCGGTGCGCGGCGTCAACGTCGACGCGGTGATCCGAACCCTGGTCGCGCGCGGCCTGATCACCGAGGCGGGCGCCGACGCCGACACCGGGGCGGTGACCTTCGCCACCACCGAGCTTTTCCTGGAGCGGCTGGGCCTGTCCTCGCTGACCGACCTGCCCGACATCGCCCCGCTGCTGCCCGATGTCGACGTGATCGACGAAATGAGCGAAACCTTGGACAGCGAACCGCGTTTCATGAAACTCGGTGGTGTGCCGGCGACCGATCAGCCGCTGACCTTCGATGTGGACCACCTCTGATGGCGTGGCCGGACGAAGACCAAGACGGAGTGCGCCTGCAGAAGGTGCTCTCGCAGGCCGGGGTTGCCTCGCGCCGGGTCGCCGAGCGGATGATTCGCGACGGCCGGGTCGAGGTGGACGGTCAGGTGGTGACCGAACTGGGCACCCGAGTGGACCCCGCCGCCTCGGTGATCCGCGTGGACGGGGCACGGGTGACCGTCGATGAGACCCGGGTCTATCTGGCACTGAACAAGCCGCGCGGGGTGCATTCGACGATGTCCGACGACCGCGGACGGCCGTGTATCGGCGACTACGTCGAACACCGAGTTCGCGGTGACGCCAAGCTGTTTCACGTCGGGCGCCTCGACGCGGACACCGAGGGCCTGATGCTGTTGACCAACGACGGCGAGCTCGCGCACCGGCTGATGCACCCGTCGTATCAGGTACCCAAGACGTATCTGGCCACCGTGCAGGGCGCCGTGCCGCGCGGGCTGGGCAAGAAGCTGCGCGAGGGTGTCGAACTCGACGACGGTCCGGTGAAGCTCGACGATTTCGCGGTGGTCGACGCCGTGCCCGGAAAGTCCCTGGTGCGGGTCACCTTGCACGAAGGCCGCAAGCGGATCGTGCGGCGGATGCTGGCGGCGGTTGGATTTCCGGTCCAGGAGTTGGTGCGCACCGACATCGGCACGGTGACGCTGGGGGAGCAGCGGCCCGGCAGTATCCGGGCGCTGACCCGCAAGGAAGTCGGGGAGCTCTATTCAGCGGTGGGCCTGTGAGTGCGGGCAGCGCGGCCGTGGTCGCCATCGACGGGCCGGCCGGAACCGGAAAGTCCACGGTCGCAAGAGGATTGGCGACGGAGCTGGGTTCGCGCTATCTGGACACCGGCGCGATGTACCGTGTCGTCACGCTGGCGGTGCTGCGATCGGGTGTCGCGCTTGATGACATCGACGGCATCGGTGCGGTCGCACAGGGCGTCGAGGTCGCGGTGGACTCCCTTCCCGAGGGAGACCGCGCCTTTCTCGGCGACGAAGACGTTTCGGATGAGATCCGCGGCGACGAGGTGACTCGCGCGGTGTCAGCGGTGGCCGCGGTTCCCGCGGTGCGCACCCGGTTGGTCGCGCTGCAACAGCAGTTGGCCGCGCAAGGCGGCGGCGTGGTGGTGGAAGGCCGCGACGTGGGCACCGTGGTGTTGCCCGACGCCGACGTGAAGTTCTTCCTGACCGCCTCGGCGGAGACTCGGGCCCAGCGGCGCAACGACCAGAACGTCGCGGCCGGACTGCGCGACGACTACGCGGGCGTGCTGGCTGATGTGCTTCGCCGCGACGAATTGGACTCCACGAGGGCGGTGTCGCCACTGCGGCCCGCCGACGATGCGGTGATCGTGGACACCGGAGACATGACCCAGGCGCAGGTGATCGACCATCTGCGGGACCTGGTTGAGCAGCATTGCGGGGCGATCCGATGACTGACGGAACCTGGGTCGACGAAAGCGACTGGGAGATCGGCGAAGAAGGCGGTTTCGACGATTTCGTCGAAGACTCCGGCCCGCCGCCGGTGGTGGCCGTGGTGGGCCGGCCCAACGTCGGCAAGTCGACGCTGGTCAACCGGATCCTGGGCCGGCGCGAAGCCGTTGTGCAGGACCTGCCCGGGGTGACCCGCGACCGGGTGTCCTACGACGCGCTGTGGACCGGTCGGCGCTTCGTCGTGCAGGACACCGGCGGCTGGGAACCCGACGCCAAGGGCCTGCAGCAGCTGGTGGCCGAGCAGGCCGCGGTGGCGATGCGGACCGCCGACGCGGTGATTCTGGTGGTGGACGCGGTGGTCGGCGCGACCGCCGGCGACGAAGCCGCCGCGCGAATTCTGCGCCGATCCGGCAAGCCGGTGTTCCTGGCCGCCAACAAGGTTGACAGTGAGCGAGCCGAGGCCGACGCGGCGGCACTGTGGTCGCTGGGACTGGGCGAGCCGTTCACGGTCAGTGCGCTGCACGGCCGCGGAGTGGCCGACCTGCTGGATGAGGTGATCGCCAAACTGCCCGAGGTGGCCGAAACCGCCGGCGGTGGTGGCGGTCCGAGGCGGGTGGCGCTGGTCGGCAAGCCCAACGTGGGCAAGAGCTCGCTGCTGAACCGGTTGGCCGGCGATGAGCGTTCGGTGGTCCATGACGTGGCCGGAACGACGGTCGATCCGGTCGACTCGCTGATCGAGATGGACGGCAAGATCTGGCGTTTCGTCGATACCGCCGGCCTGCGCCGCAAGGTGGGGCAGGCCAGTGGACACGAGTTCTACGCCTCGGTGCGCACTCACGGCGCGATCGATGCCGCCGAAGTGGTGATCGTGCTGGTCGATTCGTCGCTGCCGCTGACCGAGCAGGACCAGCGGGTGATCTCGATGGTGGTCGAGGCGGGCCGGGCGGTGGTGCTGGCCTACAACAAGTGGGACCTGGTTGACGAGGACCGGCGTTACCTGCTGGACAAGGAGATCGACCGGGACATGGCCCGGCTGGCGTGGGCGCCACGGGTGAACATCTCGGCGAAAACCGGTCGCGCCGTGCAGAAGTTGGTGCCCGCGCTGGAGACGTCGCTGGAGTCGTGGGACAAGCGGATCTCCACCGGGCAGCTCAACAACTGGCTCAAAGAGGTGGTCGCTGCGACCCCGCCGCCGGCGCGCGGTGGGCGCGCGCCGCGCATCCTGTTCGCCACCCAGGCGGCGTCGCGTCCGCCGACGTTCGTGTTGTTCACGTCGGGGTTCTTAGAGGCCGGCTACCGCCGGTTCCTGGAGCGGCGGTTGCGCGAGACGTTCGGATTCGAGGGCAGCCCGATCCGCATCAATGTGCGAGTGCGAGAGAAGCGCGGCCCCAAGCGTTCTCGCTGAACCGTCAGTTTTACCCGGTCTTGGTCAGCTGGAAGTCCCACTGGCCCACCACTCCGCCGGCCGGCCCGCGGCCGCACGGTTCCAGGGTGGCGGTGGTCCATTGGCCGGCCAGTGTCACCGCATCGAAGCTGACCGTCTTCGACACCGGCAGCGGGGTGTGATCCACCGGGCAGTCCATGCTGCCCCGCCCGTTGTACTCCCAGCGACCGCCGTTGAGATGAAATTCCGCGTTCTGCAGCCAGCGTTCCGCGTTGACAGTGGTGCAGTTCGCGCCGCACGGGGTGAACGTCCACGTCGCCTCTCGCTGCGACGGGCCGTGCTGGGCGGTGAAGGCGTACGGGCCTGACGGCACCTCCGGGGCGGCCTGGGCGGCCGGCGGCGCCCCGAGGGCGAACAGCAGCCCGCAGACAGCACCCACAGCACGTTTTCCCGTCATGCCGATCATCGCCTCACCTCTCCGCTGGGCTGCCTTAGCCCTGCGCACGATCAGCGTAGGGTGCTGCAGATGCCGGTTTCGCAGATGGTGTTGATCCTGCTGGCGGGGGTGGGCGCCGGGGCGATCAACGCCTTGGTCGGCTCGGGCACGCTGATCACCTTCCCGACCCTGGTGACGCTGGGTTTTGCGCCGCTGACCGCGACGATCTCCAACGCGATCGGTCTGGTGGCCGGTGGTATCTCCAGCACCTGGGCCTACCGTCGCGAACTGCGCGGTCAGTGGGAGCGGCTGCGCTGGCAGATACCGGGATCGCTGCTGGGCGCGGTGCTCGGCGCCTATCTGCTGCTGCACCTGCCCGAGAGCGTGTTCAACCGAATCGTGCCGGCATTGTTGGTCGGGGCCCTGGCGCTGGTGGTGATCGGGCCGAAGATTCAGGCGGTGGCGCAGCGTCGCGCGGCGGCCGAGGGCCGCTCCACCGACCAGCTCAGCGGTGGCCGGCTGACGGCATTGGTAGTGGGCACCTTCGTCGTCGGTGTGTACGGCGGTTATTTCGCTGCGGCCCAAGGAATTCTGCTGGTCGGTGTGATGGGCGTGCTGCTGCCCGAGTCGATGCAGCGGATGAACGCTGCGAAGAACCTACTGGTGCTGATCGTCAACGTGGTGGCCGCCGTGGCCTACATGGTGACGGCGTTCGGCCGGATCAGTTGGCCGGCAGCCGGATTGATCGCGGGCGGTTCACTGATCGGGGGATACCTGGGCGGTCACTACGGGCGCCGGTTGTCGCCGAACGCGCTGCGCGCGGTGATCCTGGTGGTCGGCCTGATCGGGCTCTACCGGTTGCTGACGGTCTAGCCGGCTCAGGCCGGGTTCTGCCTGCGCCACCGCTCCCAGCGGCTGCGCGGTGCCCGGGCCGAGGCCATCACCTCATTCATCGACGCGGCGTGCGGGTGCTCCGGTTGGGCGGGCGCCTTCGGCGTCACCACCGCGGGCTCGCTGCCTTCCCACCAGACCGGTTGCAGCAGTGCGGAAACCACTGGAATGGCATGCCCGACACTCTTGCGTCCCCACTGGCAGGCCCGGTCGATGGTGGCCGCCGACGGCGCCAGGTTGACCGGTGACAGCGTGGGGGAGAACCGGACCAGATGATCCGCGTAGGGGGCGTTGCGCACCATCTGCAACTGGATCGCCTGGGTGATCGGCACCAGCCACAGGTGCTTGGGGTCCCACTGTGGATGGAAGCAGTCGAAGGCGAGGTAGCAGGCGTTGCGGGTGCCCAACCGGCCGGCGCGGACCCGTTTCCAGGCCAGCTCCAGCGGCACATTGCTGGCCGCGCCGCCGTCGACCAGGGCGCCGACGTCGTTGTCGGCCAACAGCGCGTCGAACAGCGGCTGCATGGCCGGATCCTTGGGCTCGTGGTGCAACACCCCGGGAATCGCCGACGAGAAGGACGCTGCGTCAACGACGTTGACGTCGCGGTCCGGATTGTCGCCTCCGATCACGATCGGGGTCACCACCCGCGGGTCGATGAAGGCGGCCGTCTGCCACATGCGCGTGGCCACCTGCGGGCCCAGGCCGAAGGACAGATACGGGAAGGACCGCAGCTGCAGGCCGGCCAGGCGCTGGTTGCGGTAACGCCCCGGCAGGTCCGCGAACGGCTGGCGGCGCACCCCGGCCACCACGGCATCGAACGGAATCTCCAGGTCCGACATCTTCATCGGCGCACCGTCTTCGCGGCGGAACATCGCGTCCGCGAACAGATCGAAGTTCAAGGCGAACACACCGGTGAGGCCGTGGCGGCGGCGCAGCCGCTCGGGCCCCAGGATGGCGCGGAACGATACCGTCTTGGCCCACTCGATGTATTCGTGGATGGGCACCGGAAGGGTGCGGCTGACCACCGATCCCAGGATCGAACCGAACGACGACCCGATCAGGTAGTCGGGCACCGCCCCGGACTTCAGCAGGGCCTCCATGCCGCCGATGTAGACGAAGCCGGCGCCGCCCCCACCACCGAGGACGGTGACCAGCTTCTTGTGTCCCACCTCGGCGTCGAGCTCGGCCAGGGAGAAGTCGTTGCCGTGGCGCTCGGCCAGCAGCCGGCGTTGCTCGTCCTGCTCGGCGGCCAGCGCGCCCAGGGTGTCGCGGGCGGCGACCAATGCCATCACCGGGTCGCGTTCCTCGCGCAGCGGGCCGCGCAGGGCGTCGGCCACCTTGGCCCGCCACCCGGCCAGTTCCGCGCCGACCGATACGTCGCCGCGGCCGCGAGCGCCGCCCGGTCCGGCGGCGCCGGGCTCGAAGTCGTCGAGCCGGGCGAAGTTGAGCAGATACCGCAGTCGGCGCAGCTGCTCGGCGCTCAGCACGTCGGGCCGGCGCAGCGTGTGCCGAATCAGCCGGTTTTCCATCTTCTGCAGCAGCAAGATGGTGTCGCCGGTGTCGACGACGTCGACCACTTCGTCGGTGACGGCGGAGTCGGCGCTGGTCTTGGGGGTGTCTATGGGGTCCGTGGGGTCGGGCGTGGCCGACCACTGCTGCGAGGGGGGAAGCTGCATAAGTGGTGGTTCCTGAGGGGTAGTCGCGCTGCCGAGGGGGGCAGTCCCGCGTGGCGAGCCTACGCGGTCCAGATGACGTCACGCGGATTCGGGACACCCGGGCGCGTGCGGTAGCATTTCGACCTGCTGCCGGAGTTGTTGTGGCGGCGGCGGGCTGTGGCGCAGTTTGGTAGCGCACTTGACTGGGGGTCAAGTGGTCGCAGGTTCAAATCCTGTCAGCCCGACTTAGAAACTGCGGCAACAGCCGCGGCGAAGCGTGCGGCGCCGAAGCCGCGGCGGCGCAGTCAAGTTCACCCGGCCGACGTGCTTGCCGGCCGAGTCGAGCCGTCGTGAGCGGCCCGACCGAAGGGTGGGGGCCGGCCCGCCCGGCGATCGCGCTGCCGAGGCCGACATAGTGCGTGCCTGTGCATATGAAACTTGGAACGTTCCGGGGGGCCGGGAACAGCAGGTGACCGCGGCCCGTTTTGCCGGGTGGGTCGGGTGAGTGGCGACGAGCGGCGGCCGCGGAGAACGCGATCATGTGGGCCAAGCTGGATGCCCGGCCGCCGATCGTGGCGCTGGGGTCGGCTGCCGCAGTAGGCCTGTTGAACTACGGCGATTAGCTGGCCGGCCTACAGCCCGGTCGTCGCTACGCCATATTCAGCCTGCTCCGGGGTGAACCCGCCATATTCGAGCTGTTCGATAAGTCCGCCACGGGAGAAGCTGGAGACCTCGAGGTACTCCTTTGCCTTCTTCGCTGCCTGCTCATTCCAATCGATGTTGAGGCTGTCGACGGCAGATGTCGCGTCATCGGTTGAGAACTGGCTGTACTCCAGTTGTTCGATGAGCCCCTGGCGGGAGAAGGCGGAGACCTCGAGGTACTCCCGTGCCTTGCTAACTGCGTTCGCTTGACTCACTGGGCTGAGGGGTTGCGCGGGGCCAAGGGGGGCTGCGCTTGTCGTACCTGCGGCGATACCGCCGATCACCAGGAACCCTAAGGCGGCGAGTGCAGCGAGCGGCTTTTGGTTCATAAAATCGGACTGTAGTGCTTTACGAAAGCAGTAGGAGTGTTTTTAGAGGAATTCTATCTGGGAAACCTTTCGTTCGACGCTGGTGTCAGTGAGAGTCGTCGTTTTAGCGTGCCGACCCCCGGCTGTTCTCGTCGGTGACGACGCCAGCCAGCCGTAGCGCCATCCGGGCGTCGCTAGACCGAGTGCGGTGATGACGGCCGCGGCCGCCGGGCCGGTGGCGCGCAGCAGGGCCACGGCCGTTGTGAACCATCAAGGACTACATGAAGACTGGCGCGGATCCTTATCAGCTTCGGGCAGCGATCGAGCGAGCTGAGGCCGAGGGCGTACGTCGTCGCGGGGCGGCAGTCGAGTTGCGGGCTGGGCTTGGTCAGCCTTCCATGGATTACGCGCCGGGGCGAAGCGGGAATCCTTGTGACTAAGTCGTATTCGTTCCCGCCGTCGAACCTGCGCTCAGTGCCCCTGCTTGAAGAACCGACGGTCAACGACCGCGCTCACGGCTTGGTGGAATTGCAGTTTCTTGGAGGGTTGCTTACCCGACGATGACCTCTCGGCGGCACACGCGTGCATCGCGGTTTTCGGAGCGTGGCTTTGGCCAATCATCCCCATTTTCGATGCGTTGGGTCCCACGTCAGGTCCACGCATGCGCCAGACAACGCGGGTTCGCCGAACAAGATGACGGCCGCGACGACTTCAGAGAACTGCTCGGGAAGAGATGTGTTGTTCAACCTACGGCGCCACGCCGCCCACTTCGACTGTGCGATCTCGGCGTAGCCGTCGAGCGTCTCCGTCAGCGATGCCAGAGTCGCTTTGCGGTGTGCCCCAACGGTAATGACGGCCTTGTGGAGTTGGCTTCCGTCGACCTGGTGGTGCCGCGTCAGCGTCCAGATGTCACCGTAGTCGCGCCACCGAGTGTTCGCGGTACCACGCTGGATAGCTGTGACAGTCTTCTCCGCGAGAACCATGTGGATGGGGTAACCGAGCAGGCGAATCGGTTCACCGGCTACGAGTCTGGGTACGCTGACATCGGTGGGAGCGGGGTCGATCGGGTCGCCGACATTGACATCGACGTGAAAGTTCAGTTTCGCCGTGTACAGCTTGGCGCGCGCGCTGATTCGGACGCCGGCATATGGATCCTCTTCGCGGATAATTTCGCCGTTAACGGAGTCGATGGCGAACTCTAGGCCGTCATCCAGCTGGATGCGGAGGATGTCGCGTACGAGCCGTTGAATGTTGTTGATTTCATTGCTCACATCGAGCGCCGCGAGATCGACGTCGCGGGTAGGGCGGCGATTGCCGAACGCCGCGAGTAATACTCCGCCTTTGAGCACGAACAGATCCCGGTGGGGGCTGTCTGCCAGGCGCGCCAGGAACCCCTCAAGCACATACAGCTCAAGGAGTTCCTGCGTGAGGCGGCCGGCTTCTTTCGCCTGGCGTTGGAGTGCGCGAAACACCTCTGCGGCCGTGCTCATAGCAAGATGCTCAAGATGGTGCGCAGTGCGCGCTCCGCATGCGGGAAGTCGCGCGCCATCCTGATGAGCTCCGACGGTTGTCCACCCCGCTTCAGCCATGTCTTTAGTGCTTCGACCGGCATGTCTTCCCCCTCGGCGTGCCGCAGGCGGATCGCGTCGATAATGCTGCGCTCCGGCGAGTAGATCCCGATGCTGCGCCCCGCGCCGATGTCTAGGGTGTCGCGCCCGATGTCGAAAGTGGACTCGGCGAAATGGTGCCAGCGGACAGGAGCGGACAGTATCGGTGTCCAAGCACCGCGAGGGATGGCAATGTCGAGGGCATCCGGTATGTCATCGATGAGGTCGTGGCGTGCCAGCGCCGACCGCAAAGCGAGGGTGGCCTGGGGTGACCGTGCGGAGATTTCAATGAGGTCGGTATCACCGATCCAGTCCGCCTTGTGGTACAGCCCGCGTGAGAGCGGGATGATCTGGCCTTCGCCTAGTAGTAGTCGGAACTGCCGCTCATTGATGTACTGCAGTGCTTCGCTGAAGCGGAAGGTCTCTGGCAAGGCGTCGACGGCGCGACTGTTCATGAAACACCTCCTGGCGTGCCCGTAGGAAAATCGTTACAGGCCACCACTCAGTGTAGAGGTTTTCCTACGCCCAGGTCAACGGTCGTCCTCGTCCGGGACCACGTTGGGACCACACGTCATGCACGATGCTGAACGACCTGCACGTCCGTGAACGTCACGCCCGGCGCCCTGCTGGCGACTACTGCCGGCGGCCTGGGCAAACGCGTTACCGCTGCTTCCTGGGGGTCAAGTGGTCGCAGGTTCAAATCCTGTCAGCCCGACAGAGAAAACCCCTTCTGACCAGCGTCGGAAGGGGTTTTTGCTGGTCTGGGGGAAGCGGCGCTGGACTTCGCAGCCCAGGGGGCTGCTCTTGATCCGACGGCGGTCGGGACGAATGTGCCGTACACGCCGTTCCGCTCACCGGCGGAAGGACGTTCGACTCCGCTTCCTGCAGATATCTCCCACCTGGTGCTGAGTCGGCACCGGCACCAGCAACCGGCACCCGCGCCCGGTGCGGCACCGGAACCTGTAGCCGCCGCGGACCCCGTGCCCTTTCAGCCGTAACGCGCCTGCGCCGCCTTGCCGTTGATCCCGATCGCTGAGCCGATCAGTGTCCAGCTCTAACCAGCGGCGGTGACGGCGTCACGGACCGCGGCCGCACCCGGCGCGGTGGCCAGGGCGCGGAGCGGATCAGAACGCCAGCAGAAACGCGACCATCATTGCCGGGACGCCGACCAGGGGCAACATTCCATTCGATATGCGACTCATGCACACCATCGTGACCGCGGCGTGGGGAGATCGGATGCGTAGACCCACGCGACCTGACGGGACTGAGGGAACCTACTGTCCGGCAATGAGAACGCGGCCCTCGTCGTCGCAGCCGGCAATGAAGTCCGACCGAGATTCCACTCTCGCAACCCGCCCGCTTTTCAGCTCCCAGGCCAGCAACGTGTCGCAGTACCTCGGCAAGTCAGTCACATGAAGAGGACCCTGACGAGCAGCATCGTCGACGGACTGCTTGCCCAGCTCGTAGGACGAGCATTCGGGATCGGCCGCAGCGAACGGCGAAAACACCAAGGAGGCGCTGACCGCAGTCACCGCCAACGCCATTGGCCGAACCGAACTCACGGCAGCTGAAGGGCAAGACGGGCAGCGGCCGCGGGTTACGGCGTATCCAGGGTGTCGGGACACAGTTCGTGCTGCGCTGCATCGACCATCACGCCGTCAACCGCTCCTGCGATCTTCTTGTCGATCCGCGATATCGGGTCACCGTTGAAACGCAGGCTGGTGCAGATGTTCTTTCCGAATTGAACTGCCCTTGCCGGTGTTTCGACGTTCACGTGGTACTGAAACCCGTGGGACGTGAGGTAAGTCAGATAGCTCTGATCATCGGCGCGCGCCGGCCACGACGGTGCAATCACCACAGCCGCGGCCGCGGCAGCCGCGGCAAACAGCGTGCGGCGAGCCTGAATCACGGTGCGCATGGTCAGAAGGTCCACGATCCGGAGGGCTCAAGCACGAACCCGCGGTTGAGGATCGGGTCGAGGCACGCGGTCAGCCGGTCCGCGCCGACCAGGCACGTCGTATTGGCCGCGGTGATTTTCTGCCCTACGTGCAGCACCGCCGCGGTGATGGTTGGGCAGGTTTCTTGCTTGAAGCCGTACGGCCCAAGGTCCGATGGCTCAGAGGTCGGCGCGCCTACCCCCATGCACTTGCCGCCCTCGGCTCGCGAGTCGCTACCGGATACACCTGGCAGAGGCCCCGTGCAGCCCGGACTGACGTGATCATCTGGCCCGTTGGCCAGCGAAGCCCATCCGCACTGCAACCCGTCGGGGGTGGCGAAGAAGACACCACCGCCGCCCCTGCCGAAATGAGTTGTGTAGGAGGCAGGATCAACCGCGTGGAATGCGTCGAGGTCGGGGAACCCCGACGGCGCTCCACACGCAGTCGGCGCCAACGTCAGGCATCCTGCGACGACAATTGCTGGTACTGCCGTAACTGCGAGTGACCTATCCGGCATCGGACCGCCCTGTTCCCTGCTAGTGACCGACGGTGACAGTGGTGGTGTACGTCATCGGATTATATGGATCGAACGGCTGCCCGGCTGGAAGTCCCGGGGGCCGAGGCATATCAGTCCAGGTACTCACCCGCAGTCCAACCACCTCCTTTCCCGTCGCCGGGTCGAAGGACAGCCCGGTAACGGTGGGACCGTACACACTGGGCAGGTCTCGCTGGGCGAGTATTTCCACCGGAGACGCCCCGGCGAGCCCTTGGGGAGTGGCCGCGGCGATAGCCGATACCGGTCCGCTTTCGGTTGCGCCGACCAGCATGAAACCGCCGCCTTGTAACGCGACCACCTGGCTTTCCCGGTTTCCCGGCAGCGCCACGTCGCCGACACGGTGCAGGGTGCTGACCCAGCCGTTCGGGTTGGCGGGGTCGATAGGCGCCGAAACCCACATCCCCCTGGTGAGGTCGTTTTCTGTGTTGCTGGCGTTGCCGATGATGACCATCTGGTTGGTGGCGGCGTCATAGGCGCCGCTGGCCTGGAAAATCCCAGGTAGATCACCGACTCTCACCGGATGGTTCGGGTCGGTGAAATCCCATACCGTGCCGTTCGTCGCCCAAGGACTGATTCCCGGCTGTACCGAGCCGTCAGGGTTGCTGAAGAACGCGTAGCGCCTACCGTCGGTTCCCAACGCGGTGCCAGTCGGCAGGGGTCGAGTGCCGTCAGGCCCCTGGGCGAGTTGGGAGGCGGGGCTTCGCGGGAAGTCTGCTGGCCGGCCGTCCGGGTAAAACTGCCGCGGATCGCCGCCGAAGATCGGCCCCTGGCCGTCTTGGAACTGGTCTTGCAGGTCGTAGCCGTCTTGCTCACGTTCAGGAGTGCTGGCCGGGCCTTGGATCGTCGGGTCGCGGCGAACGTCATCGACGAGCACCACGCGCGGCTGCCCGTTGCCACCCGCCCCACCATCGGCGCCGTCTTCACCGAAGCTGAACGAGTGCAGGCCCGCGGTGGCAGTGCTGAGTTGGCGGGCTATCTCCTGCTCGTTGTTGACCAGGTTGGCGGCGCGGGACTTGATAAAGCTGGAATGCCTTTCCGCGGCGGTCTCGCGCTGCACCTGTTCCGCGGCGGAACTGTAGTAGGTCCAGGTGTCGGTGACCGAGTAGTCGTCGCCGACCCGAAAATCCTCGCGCTCGGCGGTATTGACGGCAGAGAGCACCATTCCCTTGTTGCTCTGCTGGGCTTGCGCGCCGCGGGTGGCGATAGCGGCGGCGTTGCGCAGCATGTCGGCGGGACCGTGGATTTTCACCACGTCGGCGGCGGCGCGCTGTTGAAAGGCTTCGGCGCCGGCGCCGGTCCGGGGGGAGCCTCCGGGACTCTTTGAGGCGTCACGGACTTCGGTGAACGCGGCTTCCCAGGTGTTGGCGAGGTTGGTCCAGGCGGTGGCATTGGTGGTGAGGTAATCCCAGTTGGCGTTTTCGATCTCGGTCAGTGGCGGCAATCCAGACATCGCGGTCTACCTGCCTATACCCCTAGCGTGCCGGCGCCGCCGTCGACACCGGAGTTGCGGGGGACCAGCGAGGGAAGGCCGCCTGCGTGCTGGGGGACTGCGGCCAGGGTGGTGGCGCTGTCGTGGTCCATCGACTCGTACCCCCGAGCGGCGGTGCCCAGTTTGTTCGAGGTCGCGGTCATCCGGGTCTTGGAGGCGGTGCCGACGCTGCTCGCGCCGGAATTGACGCTGCTGGTCGCTGCTCCGCTGGACTGCCAGCCGGACGCGGTAGCCGCGGGCAGTGCCGGCGTTAGTTGCCCCGACAGCACCGTGCAGCGCTGCGCCAGCTCGTGCAGGCTGACCGGGGTGACCCGCAGGGCGGGGGAGGTCATGGGCAAACTGTATTAGTGAATCGCTGTTTGTGGAATTCACTGACGGGGTCGGGCCGTTCACGGGGACCGACCGCTCCAGCGGGCGACGGTCGTTCGTTCGGGTTACTTTGACGTCCATGGCGAACGAAGAACGACTCCGGCAGATTGCCAGGGACGTATTCCCGGACTGGTCGCGGCCGCCCCGGATCGTTGTTGAGCAGATCGGCGAGCTGGTTAGGCGATGGCCGGTTGACGGCTTCGCCCGCGAGAAGCTGCCAGATCACCGGTGCCGTCTTGTCTGGATCGACAGGCACGCGATCGGACAGTTGGACTACATTGCGGACGCTGCGGAGGAACAGAATCTGGCTGCGGTGATCCGGCCGCTGAGCCAGGTCGTTGGGGTCGACGTCCATGCTTATGGGTCGGCGGACGGTTTCGGGGAGCGGACGTACCGGCGCGCCATGCGGGTGCGCTTCGCATCGGGGGATCCGATCGAGGTCGACACGACCCAGCACACCAACGACAGCCTTCGTGCTCATGCCGACCGGTTCATCGATCGGGTGCTGGACGCACTGGCGGGCGGACCCGCCGGGGAACAGGCGCCGTCTCGGTAGAGGACCGTGCGCATTTCAGAACTACTGGAACCGATAATGGTGGCGCGCCGGCACGTTGTTTGCGGGTCGTCCTATCCGGTTTGGCTGGCATGCTCCTAGACCGTGAAGTAAAACGGTTCCCAGTAGCCCATTTCGGCGATGGACATGACGCCCAGGACCCGAGTTCGGGTCACTCCTGAGCACCGTTCGTTCAGATTCATGTCGAATCTGTAGGCCGAGTTCTCTGTGCTTAGTCCCGGGATTGTCCTGCGCCCCTGCTCGCCGCGATCGGCCACTGCCAGCAATTCATAGTGGCAGCCTGAAGCTGGCATGGCGGACTCGACAGTTTTTCTCTGCGCGTCTGATAGCTGGCCGTTGGCGCGCAGGACTGGAACCTGGTTCACATCACGGGTGTTCAGCCCAGTTACCAATCGCTCGGCCCAGTCCTGTTGTTTTTGCGGGCCGTAGTCGCCCATAGATCCGCTATCGAATTTCGACGTCGACAGGTAGAACCAGATCGCAGCGGCGGTGGCGATGGCAGCGGTCACCGCTACCAAAATTATCAATGCCCTGCGATATGCACCGAACCGAATCGACACTGCTTCATTCTCCTGGGTACTTGAGATGAACGAACTCGACTTGCGCGGGGGCGTGCGTGTACTCGGCCGAGTCGGGCATCCAGTCACCGTGCGTCTTGATGCCTCCAGAGTGCTGGTTAATGACATCGGTGGGCACTCCATTGATCATGGCCTGCCCTACGTAGACGGCCGCGTGGTTGATCTGCCCGTCAGCGTCTTTGTAGTAGATCAGATCGCCGGGCAGAAGACCTGCACGCGACGGTGCTAGCGGATCTAGCCCGGCTCTAGTTGGGGTTGGTATGACCGCTACGATTTCGCCTCGCCCAGAATGCTGGGTCACGAAGTTGTGGTTCTCTTTTGCGAGTGTCCAGGTTGTAGACGCCGTGTTGCCGGGGAACACTGCGCCTCCGTTCTGGTAGTACCAGTCATCGCTGTCGCCCCGGTGCCAGTCATCGATCCCATTGCCGACGTCACCAAAGCCACCGGCCCGCATCACCTGTGACACGAAGTTCGTGCAGTCCAGATCCCCTCCGCCAAGTGACTCGTAATCTGGGTTGAATCCTTCGGCCCACTGCTCTGCGTAATCGACTGCGTCTTGCCGATTTGTCGACAAGGGACGGCCCAGCAAGATAGGAGGAGGCTCCTCGTCGTTCATCAGCACCACGCGCGGCTGCTCGTTGCTACCTGCGCCGCCGTCGGCCCCCTCATCGCCGAATCCGAATTCGTGCAATCCCGCAGTCGCGGCGGTGAGGCTGCGGGCGATCTCTGCTTCGCCTGAAACCAATTTGGCGGCGCGGGATTTGATGAAGCTGGCGTGGCCTTGGGCGGCGTGTTCGCGCGCTGCTTGCTCCGCGGCGGAACTGTAGTAGGTATAGGTGTCGGTCACGGAGTAGTCGTCGCCCACCCGGAAGTACTCGCGTTCGGCGGCGTCGACGGCAGCGAGCACGAGCCCCTTACCTGCTATTTGAGTGTCGTAGCCGCGGCTGGCGATCCCGGCGGCGTTGCGCAACATGTCGGCCGGGCTGTGAACCTTCACTACGTCGGCGGCGGTGCGAAGTTGAAACGCGCCGCCGCCAGCGCCGGTCCATGGCGTGCCGCCGGGCCGGATGGCGGCGTCGCGGATGCCGGTGAATGCCGCCTCCCATGTGTTGGCGAGATCGGTCCACGCGGTGGCGTTGGACTTGAGGTAGTCCCAGTTGGCGTCCTCGATCTGCGTCAGCGTCGGAAACGTCATGCGGGGCTACCTTGGAATGCTGAGCCCGCCGGCGCCGCCGTCGGCTCCCGAGTGGGGGACCGACCGGCGCGTGCCCGCTCCGCCTTGGGCCACTGCAGCCAGGGCGCTGGCGCCATCGTTGTCCATCGCCTCGTATTCGCGCGCTGCCGTGGCCAGCTTGGCCGAGCTCGCTGTCATTCGCCCACGCATCGCTGTCGCAGCCTTGCTGGCGCCGGTGTTTATGCTGCTCACCGCCGCGCCGCTCACCTGCCATGCTGGCGCACTTACCGCCGGCACGGGCGGTGCGACCTGACCAGACAAGCCCTGGCAGCGTTGCGCCAGCTCGCGCAGGCTGGCTGGAGTGACCTGCAGGACGGGGGCGGTCATGAGGGAACTGTATTAGTGAATGACGGTTTGCGGAATTCACTGTCGTTGCGGGTAGGTCGGTGTTTCTCGGGTCTGCGTTCGAATGGCGGTTCACTCCCTTCCGTGATAGGCAGTTGCCGTGAAGATCTCAGGTTGGCTTAAGGTAAATGGTTGCGCGTCGCCGCGGCGGGTGGCTGCTGCGGGAGCGTCTGTGGGTGCCTTGGCGACATTCGGGTTGGCCTCGGCGACCCACGCCGACTTCGAAGACTTCATCGCCAGTTAACGCGCAGGCCGGACCGCCGCCACTCACTCTTCCTGGCGCGCCCTTACGGCGACGCTGGCTGAATCGAACGGAAGAAGCGCAATGAAATTCGCCAGTTGGCGTCTCTTGCTCACCCTGGCACTGCTTTTCGGCGCGTGCCTACCCGCCGCCCCACCCGCGGCCGCGATGGTGATCGTGGGTGGTGGGGCGGTCATCGTCGTTGACGGAAACAGCTACTGCGCCTTGACCACGATCGGGCGTGATCGGGCCGGTGATGTGGTGGGTTTCACCGGATCACAGTGCGGTGGGCCAGGGGCGGTGGTAGCGATCGCGGGAACAGACACGACCGTGGGCACCGTGGTTGCCGTCAACAACAACCTTCGTTACGCGGTGATCAAATTCGATGTGCCCGAACTGATTCCGGTGTCTGACTATGCCGGCACCGTGATCAACGGCATCGGTGCAGACCCGGTGGCCGGTTCGCTGGTGTGCAAGTGGGGATCTGCAACCCCTGGTATCTGCAATTCCGTTTGGCGCGACGGATGGCCGGACGTGCCGATGGTTGGCCGATTTGAGGTGGGCGATGTGGGTGCCCCGGTAACGATGGACGGTCGGCTGGTCGGCCTGGTCTACGGCGGCAACCTCCTCTATCGGGGCAGATACAGTCCACCAATGGATGTCACATACGTGACGAAATTCAGGGCGATCCTGGAAGACGTCAACGCCGGTGACGGACCGGGCAGCGGATTCGTGCCGGTCGGAAGTTGATGGGGCGGTTCGTTCGATGAAAGTGAAGGGGAACGCCTTGCAGTTCAAGCGTTGGCGCCTCGCCCTCACCCTCGCACTGCTTTTCGGTGTGGGCTTACCCGTCGCCCCACCCGCGGTTGCGATGGTGATCTTGGGCGGTGGGGCGGCCATCGTCGTTGATGGCAACAGCTACTGCACCTTGACGACGATCGGACGTGATCGGGCCGGCGACGTGGTCGGCTTCACCGGAGCGCAGTGTGGCGGGCCAGGTGCTGTCGTCGGGGTCGCCGGAACAGACACCACGGTGGGAACCGTGGTGGCCGTCAACGGCGACCTTCGTTACGCGGTGATCAAGTTCGATGTGCCCGACTTGGTCCCGGTGTCGGACTACGTCGGCGTGGTGGTCAACGGCTTAGGCCCAGAACCCCAGTTCGATTCGGCAGTGTGCAAGTGGGGACCCGCGACCCCTGGTCTCTGTGGTCGCATCACGACCCCCTTCGGGCCGCGCGTGAACCTGTTGGCGCAATTTGACCCAGGTGATGTGGGAGCCCCGGTAACCATGGACGGTCTGCTGGTCGGCATGGTCTACGCAGGCGGCATGACTCTAGGCACCAAGTATTCGCTTCCGAGGCCGCTGACATACCTGACGAAATTCAATGCAATCCTCGACGACGTCAACGCCAACGAAGGACCCGGCAGCGGATTCGTGCCGATCGGAAGTTGAGCGGGATCCTTACCGTTGAAGCCCATCGTCCTCGACCGCAATTGCGTTGGCAGTAACGGAAACCCAGGTGTTGTTGAGGGCAGCGGTCCCGGTGAAGGTGTCCACCCGCTGCGGATCGTGCAGGTCGTTCACGTTGGCCCCCGGCAGGGAGTCCGCGTGGCGCCAGCCGGTGTTGCGGTGTCCCCAGCCGTGGGGGACCGAGACGGTGCCGGGCCGCATGTCGTCGCTGATGTGCAGCGGCACCTCGATCTTTCCGATGTCGGAAGTGACCTGCACCGTGTCGCCCTCGGCAAGCCCGCGATTCTTGGCGTCGTCGGGGTGCATGTGCACGGTGCATTGGTTGGAACCACTGGTCATCGACGGCACGTTGTGCAGCCAGGAGTTGTTGCTGCGGAGCTGGCGTCGGCCGATGAGCTGCAGGTCGTAGGCGCTTGCCGGGCCGGCGGGGCCGTCGAGCAACGTGGCTGCGGCGGCGACGAACTCCTCCGGCGCGAGCTGCACCTTGCGGTCGCGGGTGCCGATGACCTCCCGCAGCCGGGGGCGCAGTGGCCCGAGGTCCAGGCCTCCGGCGCTGTCTCGTAGTTGTCGCATGGTGATGCCTTTGCGGCCTTTACGGATCCAGCCATAGGGTCCAGCCGCCAGGGAGATGGCGGCCATGCGCAGCGGATTGATCGCGGAGACCAGTCGTTCGCGCACCGGTGCGATCACCTTGCGCAGCGGGACCGGCAGCAGCTCAAGCATCAACAGGCTCAGGATCTCCCAGTCGTCTTTGGTGCCCGCCGGTGGTTCGAAAGTTCGATGTTGGTAACGAATGTTGTTGCGCACACTGAAGACCGGGAGTAGCAGTCCGACGTCTTCGCGCTCCAGCGGTGAGGCCGGAGGCAAGATGTAGTCGGCATGCCGGCTGGTTTCGGTGACGTACATGTCTATGGCCACATACAGATCCAGCGAAGCCATGGCCTGGTCCAGGCGGCCTTTCTGCGGGATCGAGGACACCGGGTTTCCGGCGCAGGTGATCATCGCCTTGATCTGGCCCTCGCCTGCGGTGAGAATCTCGTCGGCCATGACGACCGCGGGAAGCTCACCGCGGAAGGACTTGTAATGCCCAGACCGGTCGGTCCACGCGCCGTAGCCCGCCGGGATGTACTTCGCCACGCGTGGCACGTCGGCCGCCGGCGTGGAGAACATGGTGCCGCCGGCTCGGTCCAGGTTGCCGGTGACCGCGTTGATGACCATGACTAGCCAACTCACCAGCGTCCCGGTTTCTTGGTGGCAGATGCCGATCCGGCAGTAGATGGCTGCCGACTCCGCCGCGGCGTGGTCACGTGCCAGGGTGTAGATGGTCTCGACATCGACACCGGCGCGTGCGGCGACGGCCTCGGGGCTGGCGTTGGCGACCAGGCGGCGCAGTTGGGGTAGACCCACCGACTGGTGGGTAATCGCCGGTGTGTCGCAGAGGTTTTCGTTGATCAGGACATGCAGCATGCCCAGCAGGAGATAGAGGTCGCCACCCGGGCGCACCGCGACATGGGCGTCAGCCAGCTTTGCCGTCTCGGTGCGGCGCGGGTCGATCACGACGACGGTCCCGCCGCGATCGCGCACCGCTTTGATGCGTCGTTTGGCCCCGGGCATGACCGATAGTGATCCGTTGGACACGGCTGGATTGGCGCCGAGGATCACCAGGCGCTGGGTCCGGTCGATGTCGGTGATCGGGATCAGCACGTTGGAGCCGAACACCTTCCAGGCCGCGAACTCGTGCGGCATCTGATCGATGCTCGACGCGGAGAAGAAGTTGGGTGTCATCAGGGCCGCGCGAAGCAGCAGGCCGTAGATCGCTGCGGAACTGTGCGCAGCAGGGTTGCCCAGGTACATCCCCACGGCCTGTTTGCCGTGCACTTTGCGGATCCAGCGCAGCCGGGTGCCGATGTCGGAAAGGGCTTGTTCCCAGCTCACGGGTTCAAAGGCTTCGCCGACCCGCCGCATCGGCGTACGCAGGCGGTCCGGGTCGTCGTGCAGCCCGCCCATCGCGGTCGACTTGGGGCAGATGTAGCCGTGCGAGAACACGTCCTCGGAGTTGCCCTGGATGCGACTGACTTTGCCGTCGGTCACGGTGATCTGAATGCCGCAGTGCGCCTCACACAGTGTGCATTGACTGTTATGCGTGGTGCTCGCGCCCGAGGAGTACGACAGGGGCAGGTCGACAGTCGTCATTGGTGTCTCCATCCGCGGCAGTCATCGCGCATTGGCGTGAATCACGATCCCCCGACTCGCGCTGTTGCCGTGTGCGCACCGATGAGAATTCTGGCATCTTGGTCACCTCCACCGCCACGGATTCAGGCCGACCCGAGTGGCCCCTCATTGACCCGAGCCCGGAGTCCCCCTAGACTTCAATACTGATAACGCATGTTGTCAGAAGTGGTCAACGATGACTGGGAGTGCGCGCTCGTGACTCAAGACATGTCGGAAACCTGCCCCGCGGCCGACGAGACGCCGATAGCTGCCGGCTGTCCTGTGAGCAACAGCGGCTACGACGCACCCCCGATTCCGCTGGGCCCCGACTCGCTGACCTGGAAGTACTTCGGCCAATGGACCGGTCTGTTCCAGGGGACCTGGGCCGGCTCCATGCAGAACATGCACCCGCAGCTCGGTGCCGCGGTCAAAGATCACTCGATCTTCTTCATCGAGCGCATTCCGCGCCTGATGCGGTCGATCTACCCGATCGGCGGCGTGGTGTTCGACGGCTATCGCGCACCGCAGACCGGCGCCGAGGTCCGCGACTACCACATCGGCATCAAGGGCGTCGATGAGCAGGGGCGCCGCTACAGCGCGCTGAACCCTGACGTCTTCTACTGGGCGCACGCGACCTTCTTCAAGTCGACCCTGCTGGCCGCCGAGAAGTTCGCCGGCGGGCTGACCGAGGCCGACAAGCGGCAACTCTTCGACGAGCACGTGCAGTGGTATCGCATGTATGGCATGAGCATGCGCCCGGTGCCCAAGAGCTGGGAGGAGTTCGAAGCGTACTGGGATCACATGTGCAACAACGTCTTGGAGAACAATTGGGCGGCCCGTGAGGTCATGGACCTGTCGACCATGCCCAAACACCCGTCACTGGAATGGATTCCGGATTGGTTGTGGGCGCAGAACCTCAAGGTCATGCAGCGCTTCCTGACGTTCATGACGGTGGCCCTCTATGACCCGCCGGTCCGTGAACTCATGGGCTACACCTGGTCTGCGCGCCAGGAGCGGGTGCACGGATATCTCTGCAAGGCCATCACCTTCGTGTCCAAGTACGGCCCCAAGCGTGCGCTGATGCATCCGCGCAAGCGATCGGCGCTGGATCGTGCCTCGGGCCGCCTTCCGGTGGACGCACCCCTGGTGCAGACCCCGGCGCGTAACCTCCCGCCGGTGGACTACCGCAACGACCCGCACTTCTACTGCCCGAAAGTCGACTGACCCGGACTGAAGTGCCTCGGGCTCAGGCGAATTTGCCCGGGTTCGCCGTGACGGCCCGGTGCAGCGTCGGCCGGTTGGCCCGGTAGGCCTGCACGACCGGCGCGAGCTCGTGGGGGCTGGCCCCGTGCATGATCACCGAGTGCACGCCCAGATCGAACTGCCGGGCGATGGTGCTCGCGCAGTCGCGGGCCGATCCGGCTGCCACTGCCGCCAACCATTCGGCGGGAATCAGCTCGGCGATGCGCTGCAGCGTCTCGTACGAGGCGCTGGCGTCGATGGGCCCGGCGGTCGCGGCATCGGTGAACAGCTCGGACTGCCGGATTCGCTCCCACACCTGCAGATCCCAGCTATTGGCGGAGACCAGCACATCGGGATAGGCCTGCAAGTAGGTCGCCAGCCGGCCGACCCCGCGGCGCAGTTGATCGTCCTGCGACAGCGAGTCGCACACCGTCGCCAGGCACGCCCAGATGCGGATGCTGTCGGGGTCACGGCCCGCGCGTTCGGCGCCGCGTCGCACCGCCGCGACCGATGCCGCGGTCGCCTCGTCCGAGAAGAAGGTATGCAGCACAACGAAATCGGCGATCTCACCGGCGAGTTCCATCGTCTTGGGGCCGACGGCGACCAAGCCGATCGGCGGTCCCTCGCCCAAGCCGTTGGCGTGGCGCAGCATCGGCCACTTTCCCGCCGGCCCGTCGTGATTGAAGATCGTCTCGCCGGCCCAGAGCCGGCGCAGGATGGAAAAGAAGTCACGCAGCCGAGCCGCGGTCACCGTCGGCAGGCCGATGGCCGGCCAGTACCCGGCCATGCCGCGGCCGAATGCCATGGC
Organism: Mycobacterium sp. SMC-14; assembly: GCF_046250075.1. Taxonomy (NCBI): domain Bacteria; kingdom Bacillati; phylum Actinomycetota; class Actinomycetes; order Mycobacteriales; family Mycobacteriaceae; genus Mycobacterium; species Mycobacterium sp. SMC-14. The sequence continues at coordinate 2,160,329 of NZ_CP176429.1, forward strand.
GAAGCGTCCCTCGGTCAGGGCGTGCATGGTCGATCCCACGGTCGCCGTCACCGTGGGGTGGCGGGTGTGGTGGTTGGTCGACGGGGCGATCCCCAGCCTGGAGCTGCAGCCCGCCACGGCGCCGCTGAGCACCGCCGGATCTTTGACCGTGAAGCGTTCCCCGATGTGGCACGAACCCAACCCGAGCGCGTCGGCCTCCCGGGCTTCGGGCAGCACCACGCGAGCATCCGCCGGGTGTCGGGTGACGGCGTAATAGCCGAGTTCGTTCAGCTGGATGTCGGTGTCAGCTGCGCTCGACGGGTCGGTGACCAGCGGTGCGGTGCGATTCATCCCGCAATTACACTACGGCGAGTAGCGTTATACAAGCGGTCCGGCCAAGGTTCCGCACGTTTCAGCTGTTCAGCGACCACACCGAGAAGTTCAGCGCGGTCGCGAACAGGATCCATCCGAAATACGGCAGCATCATCCACGCCGCCCCGCGCTGGACCTTCCAGAACGCCGCGATGGTGACCGCCGCGGCGACGTCCAGGAGCGCGATGTCGACCAGGGCCAGACCGCGCCAGCCCAGCCCGAAAAACAGCGGCGACCACAGCAGATTCAGCAGCAGCTGTACCCCGTAGGCGATGATCGCGGGATTTGTCCAGCGAGGATCCGCGCGCCAGACGAGCCAGGCCGCGACCGCCATCAACAGATAAAGAGCACTCCACACCGGACCGAACAGGTAGCTCGGTGGCGCCCAACTCGGTTGGGCGAGCCGTCCGTAGTCGGCGGCGGCGTCTGCCGAGGCGAGCCCCCCGAGGGCCGCAACGATGACGACGAGCACCAGCGACATCAGGAACGCGGCGAGGTGTTGGGAATTCGGTTGCTGGGTTTTCGGCGAGAGCGCTCCCATCTGGCCACAGTAGAACTCAATCGCAGTACCTGGCCAGTTCGCTGGCGCTACCGGAGTGCCAGGAGAATCCTGGGGAGATGACCAAGCGCATCCTCAACGTCGTCTCTAACGTCGCCCACTACGACGACCCTGCCGAGCCGACCGGATTGTGGCTCTCCGAGCTGACCCACGCCTATCAGGTCTTCGCCGATGCGGGCTATCGACAGACGATCGTCAGCCCGAAAGGCGGGCGATCGCCGCTGGAACCGCGTTCGCTGAAGTTCCCCAACTTCGACAAGAGCGCCAAGGCGTGGAAGGCCGACAATACGAAGATGGCGCTGCTGGCCGGAACCGCCGCACCGGACGAGATCGACCCAGCGGAGTATGACGCCATCTACTTCACCGGCGGGCATGCCGTCATGTACGACTTCCCGAACAGCGAAGGACTGCAACGCATCACACGCGAGATCTTCGAAAACGGGGGAGTGGTGTCCTCGGTCTGCCACGGCTACTGCGGCCTGCTCAACACCACGCTCTCCGATGGATCGCTGTTGGTCGCCGGACGCAAGCTCACCGGATTCGCCTGGTCGGAGGAGGTGCTGGCCCGCGTCAACAAGCTGGTGCCCTACAACGCCGAAGCGGAGATGAAGAAGCGCGGGGCCCACTACGGCAAGGGCCTGATTCCGTTCGCCTCGCACGTCGTCGTCGACGGGCGACTGGTCACCGGCCAGAATCCGGGATCGGCCAAGGCGACCGCCAAGAAGATCGTCTCCGTGCTGGGCAGGTGACGCCCTCGCCGGTCCGCGGCCTCGCTCACCAGTAGGGTGCCAGCGTGGTTGCAGCCAGCAATACCGTCGTGCTGACCGAGGAGTTCCGTGCCGCGTTGGGGCTATTGGCGGCAGGGCGAAACCTCTTCCTGACCGGTAAGGCCGGTACGGGCAAGTCGACGCTCATCCGTCACTTCATGGCTAACACCGATCGCAACGTCGTGGTGGTCGCGCCGACCGGGATCGCCGCGCTCAACGTCGACGGCCACACCATCCACCGCCTGTTCGGATTCCGGCCCACCACAACGCTGTCCGATGTCACCGGCGGCGGCTACCGGCCCGGTCGCTTCACCAAGACACTGGCCAAGCTGCAGACGCTGATCATCGACGAGGCGTCGATGGTGCGCGCCGACGTGTTCGACATGATCGCGGGAGCGCTGCAACGCTTCGGCCCCGAGCCCGGAACGGCGTTCGGCGGCGTTCAGGTGGTGCTGGTCGGCGACCTCTACCAGCTGCCGCCCGTGGTCACCGAAGGTGAGCAACACTACTTCTCGACAACCTATGACACCCCGTACTTCTTTTCGGCGCACACCTTCCAGCGGGTGGATTTCCCCAGCGTCTCGTTGACAACGGTATTCCGCCAGCTCGGCGATGACCGGATGACCGCGATTCTCAACGAGATTCGTGAAGGCGTGCTGCTGGGCCATGCGAGGGCGCACCTGGACGCCCGGGTGGACGCCGACTTCGTGCCGCCGGACGGCGAATTCTGGTTGACGTTGGCGCCCACCAACAGGCTGGTCACCGCCCGCAACCGCCAGCAGCTGGAGCGGTTGCCGGGCCAGGAGATGGTGCACCGCGCCACCGAATCCGGCGACCTGTCCCTGTTCGACAAGCCGCTGGACGACGAGTTGCGCTTCAAGGTCGGCGCCCAGGTGATGATGCTCAACAACGATCAGGCCGAGCGCTGGGTGAACGGTTCGATCGGCCGCGTGGTGGGGGTGGGCTATGACCGCCACGGCGCGGTGGTCGAAATCGAGTTTCCCGACGGTGGCATCGCCGAAGTCGCCCCCTTCACCTGGGAGGCCACTCGTCCCGTGGTCGAGGGCGGATCCTTGCGCCGCGACGTTGTCGGCACCTTCACCCAGCTGCCGTTCAAACTCGCCTGGGCGATCACCATCCACAAGAGCCAGGGCCAGACCCTCGAGCGGCTGGTGGTGGATCTGTCCGGCGGCATGTTCTCCACCGGTCAGCTGTATGTGGCGTTGAGCCGTTGCACCTCGTTGGCCGGGCTCGTGCTGAAACGCCCTGTGTTGCCGAAAGACCTGAAGGTGGATCGCCGGATCGCCCGGTTCCTGCGTGCCTCGGTCGACGGCGATCGGGCGCGCCGTTACTGCGCGATCGGTCTGCTCACGGTGGGGGATGAGGGGCGGATGTCGCGGCCGCGCCCGGTGGAACTGGCGGTCGCGTTCGACGACGGCACCGCTGTGTCGACGCTGATCAACCCGCAGCGGGATCTGGCCGACGCCCGCCAGGCGTATCGGATCGGGGTGGCCGACGTGCTGCTGGCGCCGACGCTGCGGGAGGCCTGGGCGGTGATCGCACCGATGCTGGCCGGGTGCACGCCGGTGGGCGTCAAAGTCGACGAGACGCTGGGCCTGATCGACTTCGAACTCAAGCGACTGGGGCAGGTGGTTCCGATGCCGCTCGGCATCGAACTGCGGGGTCCAAGTATCGCCGGCGACACGGCGTTGCGGCGTGCCCGGTCGGCGCTTGAGCGCCTCGATACCGTCGACCTGGAGTCCGGCTCGTCGCCGTTCGAAGACCCCGACGACACCGTCGCGCTCTCGGGACTTTTGATCAGCCGCGATCCCGACGCCGCAACCCCGACGGCAGAACACCTTCCGGCGCTGTCCGCGCTGTTGCGGATCAGCCGAGGCCTCGGAGCGGTCCTGCTGGGCGCCACACCCGTCGGCCCGGCATCGCTGGCGGGGCAGAACAATTGGGAGCAGGCGGCGTGCCAGGCCGCCGCCGACCAACTGCTGCTCGCCGCCACCCGCACCCGGCTACCGGATGAGGTGTCGGCGCGCCTGCACGACGCACTGAATGCGCTGGGTGCCGGCGACCTGGCAGCCGGGCTGGCGCAGGCGCCGTCGATGGCCGACAACATCGATGCGGTGCTGGTTCCCGGCGCCCGCATCTGCTTCACCGGAACCGCGGTCGATGGCCAAGGCCGCGTGCTCGATCGCGACGAGGTGGAGCGGTTGGCTGCCTCGGCCGGACTGGCGCCGGTGCGTTCGGTGACCAAGACGCGATGTGAGGTGCTGGTCATCGCCGAAGTGGGCACGCAGTCCGGAAAGGCCCGCAAGGCCCAGGACTACGGCAAACCGGTGTTCACCGTGGAGCAGTTTCTGGGTTGGCTCGCGCGTCGATGACTCTGACGTCAGTCCAAGTCTGCCAAGGCTTTCCGCGCGGCTTCGAGCTCGGCTTCGAGTGCGGCCACCCGCGCGGCATGCTGGGAACGCGCCTCATCCATCAATGCCTCGATCGGTGCGAACAGGTCCTCGTGGAGTTCCTTGGCGGCGCGTGACACCGCGGCGGCCGCGACGGCGAGATTGCGCACCAGATAGTTGCTGCCCTGCTTGATCTCGGCGTGCCATTCGCCGTCGGCGGAGCCGGTCACGGTCAGGGTCAACTCGAGCGTCTTGGCCTTCTTCCCGGCCGACTTCTTGACCGGCTCCTTGACCTCGGGGGCAGCGGGGGACTTCGGGGCCGCGGCAGCAGCGTCGGCGGCCGGCGGGGCGTCAGTGAACGAACCCGCCCCAACGGCCTCGGGGGTGATGGCCGGGGCTTCGGGGGCGAACGTGGGTGCAGTCATAATCGTGGCGACCTCCTTGCTCATTCGTCGCCCGCGGCGGCGGGCAAGCTCACCACGTATTAGAACACACGTGCGACTCCTCAGGTTTGTGTGGGGAGTTTGGGGTGTAGGCCGCCGAGGCAGAGGTAGATCATTGAGCTCAGGGTTTGGGCGGAGTGGTGTCCGTAGCCGCGGGCGTTGATGAGTCGGATCTTGGCGTTGATGCCTTCGATGAGGGCGTTGCTGATGCCGAGTTCGATCGCGGCCAGAATGGGTTCGAAGTAAGCCTCGAAGCGTTTTCCCAGCGCGACGAACGCGGGGATGCGGGAACGCTTGGCTGCGGTGATCCAGGCTTTGAGCAATCTGCGGGCGACACCGGGTTCGTGGTCGTAGCGGTAGAGGTCGCGCGCTTGTTCTTTGAGGGTCCAGGCTCGGCCTATACGACGGTTGGTGCGTGCGATCTGGTTGACCAGGGCGCGTTTTTCGTCGTTGAGTTTGTTCTCGCCGGTACGCAGCGCCCATCGGGCGGCTTTCCAGTCCGCTGTGGCGTACCCGGGTAGGCGGATCGATTCGGCGAAGACGCGGTCCAGGGCACGGTTGACCCATTGCATGATGTGGAAGCCGTCGTAGCAGATGGTCGCGTGTGGGACCGCTGCGGTGGTGGCGGCGGTGTAGGCGGCTGAGACGTCCATGCTGACGGCTTCGATCTGTGCCAGTGAGCAATCCGTCTGGGCGGCATAGAAGTTGGTCAGTGATTGCTCGCTGCGGCCGGGTTGGATGTCGACGACGGTTCCGGTGTCGTGGTCGCCGATGATGGTCAGGTATCGGTGGGGGTGGCGGTAGCAGATCTCGTCGACCCCGATGCGGTAGAGCGTCTGCAGGCGGCGCTGATCAAGCAGCTCGGCCACGCCGCGGGTGATGATCGCGGTGACGGTTTCCCAGGCGCAGCGCATTAACGTGGCCACCGAGGTGCGGTCGGTGCGTTGGGCCAGCCAGAGCACCATGTCCTCGAAGTCGCGGGTATGACGCGCGCCGGGACGGGCCCAGGGCAGTTCTTCGGTGATCACCCCGCAGTCTGGGCAGTCGATGCGGCGAATCTCGTAGACCAGCCACAGCTGTGATCGAGCCAAATCCAGATGGCGCCAGCGCCGGCGCCGGCGGTCATAAATGGACCGTGAGTGTTTGCCGCATGGGCAGCGCAGCAGCCTGGCCTTTGGGCGCAGGCTGACCTCGATCTCACCGCCGTCGATGGCGACATCGGTGACCGTGGCTCCGGGAATCTGCAATAGGCGGTTAAATGCAGTACTGACGCGCACGCGGATCGTTCCTTGCGGTTGAGGTTGGTGTGGTAACCCCGAAACCTAGAGGCGCACCGCGTGCGCGTCCCTCATTTCACCGACGAACCGTCAAATCCTATTGCAGCGCAGACCAATATCGCCCTGAGCAGGGAAAAGGCGCCCACTAGAACCCTAGGAGCGCCACACACGTTCGACGGAGCGGTTGAGGTCGCCGCTCAATCCTTCGGCGGTGGGGTCATCGAGGTGATGAAGTAGGTCTCCTGCCCGGAGGGGTAGCCGCCGCCGTCGGTGGCGATGTGGACGTGGTCGTAGTGGTTGGCGGTTTCGTTGCCGTAATCCGAGGTCCAGTTGCCGCCGCCGACGCCCGGATAGATCTTCTGGCGCCAGATCACGTGGTTGACGCCCCACCGTTGGGCGTTGGCCAGTGCATAGCCGGCGATCTGGTCGCCGAGCAGGATCCCGGCCTCACTGTGATAGTCCGGGATCATCACGTCGATGGCCAACCCGTCGGGATGCCACTTCAACGGATCCTGGCGATACCCGTAGATGGTCTTGATCTCCTGAAACAGCACGCCGATGGTGCGGGCCGCCCAAATGGTCTTGACTTGCAGTCCATTCTCCGGCGCCACCCCGGCAGGCAGCGGGAAGGTGAATTGCTGGCCTTCGGTGGGCATCGGCACGCTCGCCGCCAGAGCCGCGGCCTCCGCGGGGTTGGCGAGGCGTATCCCTCCGGTGGGCGGCGTGTGTGGCGGAGCCGACGGCGCCGCTTCGGCGGTCTGGGTGGGCTTGGGCACCGCATCGTGGCTGCTCTGGGCGTGGATGAGGGCGGCGGAGACCGCCAGCGACGTCAGAATGGCCAGGCTGCGACCGCAGATCCTGGCTATCTTTCGTCCGTCCACCCAGAGCACTTTAGTTACTTGACCTTGGAAGCCGCCGGACCGGCGCTCTGCGGGGGGTATCGAGTCGCCGCCGATCGGTGCCGGCGGGCCGTGCTGCTGCGGCGGCCTCGCCGCACCGAATTACCCGCCTGGGCACAGCTCCTGGCGCGCCGCGTCGGCGATCAGTGGGAACTGCGGCCACGCCGAGTAGTGCGGCTGCTGGATCTCGACCGTTCGGCCCACATGCAGGTTCTCGCAGATCATGTGCCCGAGTGCGCGCACGCTGGACTCCGAGATCGGCTCGTCATTCGCGTAGCGGGCGGTGTAGCCGTGGGTATTGAGGTACTTCATGAAGCTGGCGTCGTCGGCGTGCGCCGGCGCGGCCCCGACCAGAACTCCCGTCGCGACACCGGCGACGGCCATGGGTGCGGTGAACCGGGCTGCCCAACTCATACCGGCAATGCTACGGCGGGTGCGGGGGAAGGGGCCGCGCCGGTGCAGGCCAGACCCGGCAAGTCACTCCGAGTGGCTTGGTATTGCTGCTAGCGTCAGCGGCGAGAAGAAAGGCGTGGACGTGAAATCAACCGCACTCGCGGCGACCCTGGCCGCAGGTGTGCTGGCCGGGCTGATCGGTGCTGCGTCATCCGCTCAGGCCGACCCGCTCAATCCTCGTGATCCCGACTACTGCGGCAACAGTCCCGACATCCTGCTGTGCACCCAGCAGCAGTCGACATACCCCAGTCGGGCCGAGATGGCCTACCTCAACGCCATCCGCGGGAAGTTCCCGCCCGGCACGGAGGCCCGCCGCCTGGCCGCCGGACGAACCGCCTGCCTGGAGTTCCCGAAGCATCCGACCAGCCTCATCGTCGAGCAGGTCTCCGTCTACCTGCAGATCGCCAAGCCCACCGCCGGCGAGGTGGTCGAGTCGGCCCGCACCAACATCTGCCCGACGGCCAAGACCCAGGGCTGAGCCGGTTCAGCGGCCGTACGCGCGCAATCCGTCACGGATCGCGGCCTGCGCCGCGACGTCACATTCGTTGTAGCTCAGGCACCATTGCCGCGCGGCATCGGCCTGCGGACCGTTGCCCCGGGCGGTTTCGATGGCGCCCTGGGAAGCCAGGCCCCCGGGGTCGTCGACGTTCCAGCCGAAGCCGAAGAAGCCGGCAACCTGCTTGATCGACGACGAGGTACGGGCGAAGAACGTCGCGTCGAACCACTTGCGCAGGTCATAGGTGAGACCGTCGAGCGCCTTCTCCACTTCGGCGAACCTGCGCGTGCTGCTGATCTCGGGGTGGTGCCAATGGAAGACCTGCAGCGACTTGCCTTCCCGCGCGGCGTCGCTGCGTAATTGCCGTATCCGGGAGGCGAACTCGGCGGCGAGTTCGGCTTCGCCGGCCTCGTCGAGGGGATCGAACGAGACCACGGGTTGATAGCGGGCCGTGGCGTCGTCTTGGCCGTCGCGAATACGCAGACCCCACTGATAGATCCGGCCCTGATCGTCCCACTCGATGTCGAAGTCGACCTCGATGTCGGCGCAGGGAACGATCGGCAGCCCGGGCTCGTGTGTCTCGAAATCAATTCCGGTGCAACTCATCCGGGCCCGTCGAACCGCGTTGGTCAGCCGATCCTGCGGCATCTTGGTGCCGACGGACTGCAGCCGGAATGCCTGAAGGTGTGCCTCCACATCGACAGCGGCCAGCTGAGCGAGGCTCAACGTCGCGCCGTCGCCGCAGTGTCGATACAGGTATTGCCACTCCCGGATGGTGAGGTGACCCGCCTCGATCGCGAACGACGCATCGTCGCCGCCGGCCACCGCGGCGCAGTAGTCGAACCACGCGCAGGTGGCGCAGTCGCTGATGCGGTAGGGCCGCACCAGCTCTCGCCCGGCCGCCGCGGCCGCCGCGACGTCGAGGCGGAACGCGAACTCATGGTCGTAGCGTTGCAGGGCCGAGCGCGCTTTGCGGTGCGTCGGTTCGCTGGCCGAATACGTGACGATGTTCTCGGCATTCAGGTCATACCAGGTGATACCGAGGCTCTCGCCGAGAAGTGCGGCGAGGTCGGAGCTGCCGATGATGCCGCCGCTGCTCACCCCGCAGTGAAAGCCCAACTCCTGCAACATCCGGGTGTAGTGCGCCAGCTGCATGACATCGTCACGCCAACGTGCGCCGTGATCGCTGTAGCCGGGAAGGGTCACCCGCCGATCGGGCTCCGACAGTGTCGAAATCTGCACCTCCGAGCGCTTTCCGGCGATCACGGTGCGGTGGTTCTTGATGTCGACGGGAAGGTAGCCGTCCCGGTGTTTGATCAACACGTCGGGAAGGCCCCTGCGGCCGTTGATATCCGGCAGGTGCCCGCCGGCGATCACCTCGACTCCGGCCTGCATCGCGGCCACCGTGCGCCGCTGGCGTTCAGCCCGGCTGGTGTCGGCGTCGAGGAACAGCAGGCGCTCCGAGTCGCCGTAGCGTGACCGCAGCTCGTCGAGAACCCGTTCCTCGAAGGCGATTCCGGCAGTGCGCAGCGACTCCAGATCCGGGCGCGGCGGTGCGGCTTCGGGAACTCCGGGGGCGAACTCGTTATGGGTGACGCGGGCACACTGTTTCGCCGGGTAGCCGCCGAGCGTGACCGGTGCCATCGCGTCCGTCCTCAGGTTGCCCTAGTCTGCCGACCGCCTGACGCCGGTGGCGATCTCAGCGAAGAGCGCGGCGACGACCCCGAATGCGAAATACAGCGGAACCAGCCACGGCGCCACACCGAACAGCCCGTCCGAGCCGGGGACATAGCGGAAGTGTCCGGCTGCGGCGATCCCGATCTCGACCACCGGACCGACGACCGCGACCAGCGCACCGCAGACTATCGCCGGACGATCGCCCAAGGCGCAGAACGTGATGGCGGCGAACGCACAGATCAACGTCGTGAGGGGAACCACCGGCGAGGCATGCAACATCGCGGTGACGACGTAGCTGCCCAGGACCGCGGCCAGGCCAGCCACCCCCTGACGCACCGTGACCGCGGTCCGCGGCGAGGGGAGATGCAGTCGCAGTTCCGCCAGGAAGACGGTCGCGGACCCGACCAGGATCGGGAAGTACAGCGGGCTGCTCCAGATGAACGGCACCACGTGCGATCCCGGCAGGTATTCGGTGGTCCCGGTGACCACGTGCGAGTGATCACCGATCAGACCGGCAGCTCCACCGACGACGAACAGCAACAGTGCGATCGAGGGGCGTAACTTCACCACCGCAGTATCGTCCATTCCAATGAGCGCCGAAGACCGCACCCGCTGGGATGCGAAATATGCCGGTCGTTCCCTACCGGGCTCGATCGGGCCGGCCGCGGTGTTCGCGCCGTTCGCGGACGCGTTTCCGACCGCGGGCTTCGCGCTTGACATCGCCTGCGGTCAGGGCGCGGCGGCGGTCTGGCTGGCTCAGCGCGGCCTGCAGGTGGCCGGGCTCGATGTCTCGCCGGTCGCTATCGAACAGGCGCGGGCGTTCGCCCGGCGCAGCGGCGTCGGCGACCGGTGCCGATTCGACGTCGTCGATCTCGATGACGGCCTGCCGGAGGGGCCGCTCGCCGACGTCGTCTACGGCGCCCGGTTCCGCGACCGTCGGCTCGACGCACCGATGATCCAGCGGCTGGCCCCGGGGGGACTGTTGGCGATCACCGTACTGAGCCAGGTCGGCAGCACCGCGGGACGGTTCCGGGCCGCGCCCGGTGAGCTGCGCACGGCCTTCGCGAACCTGGAGATGATCGCCGAGGGGGAAGCGGACGGATTGGCGTGGCTGCTGGCGCGACGCCGCAAGGCGCCGTAGCCGGCACCGCACGGGGACGGACGAGACTAAGCCGGGGCCGGTGCCTCGCGGTCGCTGGGCTCCGGGGCGGGCTCGGCCGGGGCGTCGTCGAGCGGCAGGGCATCCATCGGGGGCGCCTCGCCGGGCGGCATGTCCATCGGCGCCTCGATGGGGGCCTCGACCGGGGGTGCCTCAAAAGGCGGGGCCTCCAGCGGCGGGGCGGCCGGCTCGAAGGCCATGGGCTCGGCCATCGGCTCTGCGGCGGGCTCCGGGGCCGGCTCCACCATGGCGGCGAATTCGACCACCGGTGCGTCCGGTGCGGGTGCCTCGTCCATGGGCAGGTACATGTGGTGGGTGAACTGCGACTGGTAGGCGCCGCCGCCACCGATCTTCACGCCGCCGGGCTCACCGCTGGCGACCGGCGTGCCGTCCGGCAGGGTCACCGCGGTGTGGTGGCTGTTCCAACCCACCACCAGAGCGTTGGGGGCGGTGCCATACCGGAAGCCGCGAGCCAGCAGCGCCGACTCCTCGTTGGCGGTGTGGAACCGGCCGCTGAAGGCCGGACGGCCGCTGGCGACGTTGGACACCCACGAGGCCAAACCCGAGCAATCCGTACCGGCAGGAGTGTTCCCACCGACGATGTACGGGGTGCCGGAAACCTGCTGGATGAGCGCCATCAGAGCTTCTAGACCAAACATGACCGAGCACATTAACCATGGATAACTGGACTTACCAAAATCTGTGGTGCCCATCACGTTTGGCATTCATGTTGTCAAACGCAACGCCGGAACGGAAAACGGCAGGTAGACCGGTGAAAATCCACTGAGCGGGCCCGTCAATTTACGAAAGTGCTGGTAGATGAGCCGTATGTGTTTGTTGAGAGTGGTCGCAAAGGTCACAAATTCGCATTATTAGGATGAAATTACCTGATCAATGGGTACGTCGCAGGTATCCATTACCGCGGGTATCAGCGAAAATAACGGCGCAGGTGGCGTGTCGTTCTCTCGGGCCCAAAGTGATGCTGCTTACAGTGTGCGCTTCGCGTTTTTGATCAGATTCGATCCAATGATCAGCCGCTGGATCTCGCTGGTGCCCTCGTAGAGCCGCAGCAGGCGTACGTCGCGGTAGATGCGCTCGACCGGCACGCCACGGATGTAGCCGCTGCCGCCGTGGATCTGTACCGCCAAGTCGGCGACCTTGCCGGCCATCTCGGTGCAGAAGACCTTGGCCACCGACGGCGCAATCCGCCGATCCTCGTTGCTGACCCACTTGCGGGCGGCATCGCGGACCAATGCCTGGCCGGCCAGCACCCCGGTCTGCTGGTCGGCGAGCATCGCCTGAACCAGCTGGAAGTCGCCGATGATGCTGCCGCCTTGGGTGGCGGTGGCGGCATAGTTCACCGATTCGTCCAATGCGCGCTGCGCGGCTCCCACCGCGAGCGCGGCGATGTGAATGCGGCCGCGGGCCAGGGACGTCATCGCCGCCCGGTAGCCGATGTCCTCACTGCCCCCGACCAGTGCGCCGGCGGGCAGTCGGACGCCGGTGAAGGTGACATCGGCCGTCCAGGCGCCTTCCTGGCCCATCTTGGCGTCCTTGGCGCCGACTTCGACTCCGGCGGTATCGGCAGGCACCAGGAACACCGCGATCCCGGCGCCGCGCTCGTCGGCGGGCCGGGTGCGGGCGAAGACCACGAACAGATCGGCCAGCGGGGCATTGGTGATGAAGCGCTTCTGGCCGTCCAGCACCCAGGCCGCGTCCTCTCCCGAGCCGTCGCGGACGGCCTTGGTGCGCAGCCCCGCGGGATTGGAGCCCGCTCCGGGTTCGGTGAGGGCGAAGGACGCGACCGCGCCGGAGGCGATGGGCTCCAGCCAGCGCTCCTTCTGTTCATCGGTGCCGAACCCCACCAGCACCTGGCCGGCGATGCCGTTGTTGGTGCCGAACATCGACCGGACCGACGGGCAGGTGTAGCCCAGTTCCATGGCCAGTTCGACGTCCTGGGCCAGATTCAGGCCGAGCCCGCCCCATTCCTGGGGGATCGCGTAGCCGAACAGGCCCAGGTCCTTGGCGGCTTGCCGCAGGTCGTCGGGCACCCGATCGGTGTCGAGGATCTCCTGTTCGCGCGGGAGGACCATCGTCCGGACGAACCGGCGGGTCTGGGACAGGATGTCGGCGAAGACGTCGTCTTCGACGGACGAGACGGATGCGGTCGTCATGGCAAGGCCCCTTTCGGCACTGGCCGACAAATCATATATGAAATATGATGTACCGGACCACGGGTGGGCACGACATCACGACATGTAGAGGACGGTTTCGGCGTGGCATTACTCAATGGGCAGACGGCGGTGATCACCGGCGGAGCGCAGGGGCTGGGCTTCGCGATCGCGCAACGCTTCGTCGCCGAGGGCGCCCGGGTGGTGCTGGGCGATCTGAACCTGGAGGCGACCGAGGCGGCGGCGGCGCGGCTGGGCGCCGACGCGGCGGTGGCGGTGCGCACCGACGTCACTGACGCTGCCGACGTCGAGGCACTGGTGGCGCTCGCCGTCGAGCGGTTCGGCGGCCTGGACATCATGGTGAACAACGCCGGCATCACCCGCGACGCCACCATGCGCAAGATGACCGAGGCCGATTTCGACCAGGTGATCGCGGTCCACCTGAAGGGCACCTGGAACGGTCTGCGCGCGGCCGCGGCGATCATGCGCGAACGCAAGCGCGGCGCGATCGTGAACATGTCCTCTATATCGGGCAAGGTCGGCATGGTCGGCCAGACCAACTACTCGGCCGCCAAGGCCGGCATCGTCGGCATGACCAAGGCCGCCAGCAAGGAGCTGGCCTACCTCGGTGTCCGCGTCAACGCGATCCAGCCCGGGCTGATCCGCTCGGCGATGACCGAGGCCATGCCGCAGCGGATCTGGGATTCGAAGGTGGCCGAGGTGCCGATGGGCCGGGCCGGGGAGCCCGATGAGGTCGCGACGGTGGCGCTGTTCCTGGCGTCCGACTTGTCCTCTTATATGACGGGCACTGTGCTCGAGGTGACCGGCGGTCGCCACCTATGACGCTGCGCGAGGCGGTGATCTGCGAACCGGTTCGTACCCCCATCGGTCGCTACGGCGGGATGTTCGCGTCGCTGACCGCCGTCGAGCTCGGCGTTGCCGCGCTGACCGGACTGCTGGAGCGCACCGGCCTGCCCGCCGATGTCATCGACGACGTGGTGCTGGGGCACTGTTATCCCAGCAGTGAGGCGCCGGCGATCGGCCGGGTGGTCGCGCTGGATTCCGGCCTGCCGGTGACGGTTCCGGGTATGCAGGTCGACCGGCGGTGCGGCTCGGGATTGCAGGCGGTGATCCAAGCCTGCCTGCAGGTCGGCAGCGGCGCGCACCAGGTGGTGATCGCCGGCGGTGCGGAGAGTATGAGCAACGTGGCCTTCTACTCCACCGACATGCGCTGGGGCGGGGCCCGGAACGGAGTGCGGGTGCACGACGGCCTGGCACGCGGCCGGGCCACCGCCGGCGGGCAGTACCACCCGGTGCCCGGCGGCATGTTGGAGACCGCGGAGAACCTGCGCCGCCAGTACCAGATCTCCCGCGCCGAGCAGGACGAACTCGCGGTCATCTCGCATCAGCGCGCGGTGGCGGCCCAGCGCAGCGGTGTGCTCGCCGACGAGATCATCGGCGTCACGGTGCGCTCCCGCACCGGCGAGCAGCGGATCGACACCGACGAGCATCCCCGCGCTGACACCTCGGTGGAGTCGCTGGCGAAACTCAAACCGGTTCTGGGCAAAAGCGATCCGGACGCCACAGTCACTGCCGGCAATTCCAGCGGTCAGAACGACGCGGCCTCGATGTGCGTGGTGACCACCCGGGACAAGGCCGAGCAGCTGGGCCTGACCCCGCTGGTGCGGCTGGTCTCTTGGGGGCTGGCCGGGGTCAAGCCCAACGTCATGGGTATCGGACCGGTACCGGCCACCGATGTCGCTCTGGCCAAGGCCGGCCTCACGCTCGCCGACATCGACCTGATCGAGCTCAATGAGGCGTTCGCCGCTCAGGCGCTGGCGGTCATGGCGGAGTGGCGTTTCGGTGTCGCCGACCGCGACCGGACCAACGTGCATGGGTCGGGAATCTCACTGGGGCACCCAGTCGGTGCGACCGGCGGACGGATGCTGGCGACGTTGGCACGCGAGCTGCACCGCCGCCAGGAGCGCTACGGACTGGAAACCATGTGCATTGGAGGTGGCCAGGGTTTGGCCGCCGTGTTCGAGAGGGTGGCGTAAATGACCAGGCTGTGCCAGACGTTGGGGCTGACCGAGAGCCAGACCGAGATCATCGCGGCGGTAAGGGCGTTCGTCGACAAAGAGGTCATACCGCAGGCCGCCGAATACGAGCGGGCCGATGCCTACCCGCAACAGATCGTCGACGGCATGCGGCAGTTGGGCCTGTTCGGCCTGATGATTCCGGAGGCCTACGGCGGGCTGGGCGAGTCCCTGCTGACCTACGCGCTGTGCGTCGAGGAGCTCGCGCGCGGCTGGATGAGCATCTCCGGGGTGATCAACACCCACTTCATCGTCGCCTACATGCTGCGCCAGCACGGCACCGACGAGCAGAAACAGCGCTACCTGCCGGCTATGGCGACCGGCGATGTGCGCGGGGCGTTTTCGATGTCCGAACCCGAGCTCGGCTCCGACGTCGCTGCCATCCGCACCCGGGCCACACCCACCGGCGATGGTGCCTACTTGATCAACGGCCAGAAGATGTGGCTGACCAACGGCGCCACGTCGAGCCTGGTGGCGGTGTTGGTCCACACCGACGAGGGGGCAGACACCCCGCACCGCAACATGACCGCGTTCCTGGTCGAAAAGCCCACCGGATTCGGTGAAGTCGTCCCGGGTCTGACCATCCCCGGCAAGCTCGACAAGCTCGGATATAAGGGTATCGACACCACCGAGATGATCTTCGACGACTACCGCGCCAGTTCTGCCGACATCCTGGGCGGCACGACCGGTCGCGGCTTCTATCAGATGATGGACGGTATCGAGGTCGGCCGGGTCAACGTCGCGGCACGCGCCTGCGGGGTGGGCATCCGCGCCTTCGAACTCGCCGCCCGGTACGCCCAGCAGCGCAACACCTTCGGCAAGCCGATCGCCGAGCATCAGGCCGTCGCGTTCGGCCTGGCCGAGATGGCCACCAAGGTAGAGGCCGCCCACCTGATGGTCGTCAACGCGGCCCGCCTGAAGGACTCCGGCGAGCGCAACGACCTAGCCGCGGGCATGGCGAAATACCTGGCCAGCGAGTACTGCAACGAGGTCACCCAGCAGAGCTTCCGGATTCACGGCGGCTACGGCTATTCGAAGGAATACGAGATCGAGCGCCTGATGCGCGACGCGCCGTTCCTGCTGATCGGCGAGGGAACCAGCGAGATCCAGAAGCAGATCATCAGCAAGCGCCTGCTGGCCGACTACCGCATCTGAAACCATGTCCGCCCCCGACTTCAGCACCCGGCCGCAATTGGCGGAAGCCGTCGCGCGATACGTGCGCCAGCGGATCTTCGACGGCGGTTACGCCGCGGGGGAGTACGTCCGATTAGACCAACTGGCAACGGAATTGGGCATCAGTGTCACCCCGGTGCGGGAGGCGTTGTTCGAGCTGCGCGGTGAAGGTCTGCTCGACCAGCAGCCGCACCGCGGGTTCGTGGTGTTGCCGGTCACCAGGCGTGACCTGGCGGATGTCGCCGAGGTCCAGGCGTTCGTCGGCGGTGAGCTGGCGGCGCGGGCCGCCGCCGGTATCACCGAGGAGCAGTTGACGGAGCTGAATGAGATTCAGTCCCGGCTGGAACAGGCCTACGCCGGAGACGACGAAGAGCGGACCGTTCGGCTCAACCACGATTTCCACCGGGCGATCAATGTGGCCGCCGCCTCGCCCAAGCTGGCGCAAATGATGTCGCAGATAACACGGTATGCGCCCGAGGCGGTTTTCCCGGGTATCGCCGGGTGGCCGGAGCGGTCCATGGCCGATCACCGGCGGGTGCTCGCCGCGCTGGCGGCACACGATCAGACGCTGGCCCGTACCGCGATGGCCGAGCACTTGGCGGCCGGCGTGACGCCGCTCATCGAGCATCTGACCGATCGTGGTGTGGTGGACTGCGCAGACAGCGACGCGCAGGCAGATCAGCGCCCGTCGGCGACGGGGACGTGAGACCGTATCAACCTATGCAGAACCACACTTACCTGACTTACGAAGACTTCGGGCGCAAGTTCTTCGAGGTCGCGGTCACCGAAGAACGAGTGGCAGCTGCGTTCGCCGTCATTGCCGGCGACGAGTTCGAGATGCCCGCGATGCGGCAGGGTCCGGGCGGCATCGCCAAGGTCACCGCGAAGGTGCGGGTCCAAGAGCCCCGGGTGGCGCGCGGTCTGGGCGACCTGCTGACGTTCGCGATCCACATTCCGCTGGAGATCGACCTGCTCATCGATCTGCGGCTGGACAAGCAACGGTTCACCGTGGCCGGCGACATCGCCCTGCATGCCACCGCGCGAGCCGCCGAACCGCTGCTGCTGATCATCGACGTGCCCAAACCACGGTCTTCCGACATCACCGTCGAGGTGTCGTCGACGTCCATCCGCGGCGAGCTGCTGCGGATCTTCGCCGGAGTCGACGGAGAGATCCGCCGATTCATCGCGCACTACGTGGCTGCCGAGATCGACAGCCCGCAGTCTCAGCGGGCGCAGATCATCGATGTGGCCGAGCAGCTGGATTCGGCCTGGACAGGTATCTGACCGCTCGCCGGTGCGACCCCTACGGGTACGGGATTGCGGGGATGGCCGGAATGGCAGGGATAGCGGGAATCGCCGGGATTGCCGGAATCGCGGGGATGGCCGGGACTGCGGGCGCAGACGGGGCCCGCGGCGCTGCGGGAGCCGCCGGAGCTTGCTTTGCGGTGGGTTCGACTACCGGGGCGGCGCTGGTGAGCGGTGCATCCGGCAATGTGGTGGGGCCGGACTCGTCGGCGGGCGGGGTCGGCGCCAGCGGCGCCGGCGACGCGGGTGCCTGGGTGACCTCGCCGTAGGTGTCCTCCTCGGAATCACTGTCGCAGCCGCCGCAGGCGGTCGCCACCGCACCCACAGTGAGCCCGACGGCCACCACCGACAGGACTGACTTTCCGATTCCGCGATTGCGCATGGATTCTCCCCGTTGTTCAGTTGCCTCATGTCACCCTACGACGCGCGGGTGGCATTGGCGGACCGGCCGTCGCCAACGTCAGGCCGGGCTGCTGGCCGTCGTAACTTCCGCAGATGCGGCGCGGCCTGACAGGTGTTCCTGTCAGGCCGCGCGAGCGGGCTTTCCCTGGGCTCGGCTCAGATCGTCTGATGGCGTCCGAAGAACTTGTGGTCTTCGCTGTAGCCGCCGTGGCCGCTGCCGATCTCCTTGTAGCTCTCCACGAACTCGATGCCCTTGATCCACTTCACCAGCTTGTAGCCGTGCTGCAGCTCGTTGCGCAGGCGCAGCGGCCGGCCGTGCATGTACGGCAGCGGCTGGTCGTTCATGTTGTAGGCCAGCATCGACATGTGGTGCCACATCTGGTCGACCGGGTGTGCGTTATAGAAAATGCCGCCGGTGGCGCCCAGGCCCATCGAGTAGAAGATCGCCCATTTGGCCTGGGGAAGCGGCTTGACGATGTCCATGATGGTCGACATCGACACTCCGCCCCACTTGGCCACGCCGGACCAGGCCTGCACGCACATGTGCTGGGTGATCTGGTCGTGGTACGGAAGAGCCTTGAGATCTTCCAGGGAGAACTCCATCGGGTTCTCGACCAGGCCGTAGACCTTGAGCCGCCAGTCCTTGAAGTCGTTTGCCTCGTATTCCTTGTACTCGACGGTCTCGGGCAGCCGGCCATTGCGCCAGTGGAATGGCGAGATGTCGGCCTCGGTGAAGGTCCCGGGCTCGGGGTCCAGACGTTCCAGCGCGCGCTGGAACGGCCCGATCAGGGCGTAGCCGATCTTCTGCACAACGCGCGGGTAGCGCAGGGTGAGCGGCGTGGCGGCGATCCAGCCGATGATGCAGACCACCGCCGCCACGCAGAAGACATAGAAGCCGGTTGGGCTGTGGCATTCCGGGCCCGCACCTGCAGCGCAGCCGCGAGCGGCGAACATGTGGTTGAGATTGTCGAAGGCGTCGGTCGCGAACACCATGGTGACGTGCACCAGGATGAACATCAGGAAATAGACCAGCACCACAAAGTGCAGGGACCGGGCGATCTGCAGGTTGAGTCGCATGTGCTTGCTGATCAGCCCCAGCCGCTGTGACAGCGCCGGGGACATGCCCAGAGCCGTGATCAGCGCGGCGGGGGCGGCCACGAACACCGTGACGAAGTAGGAGATCAGCTGCAGCGCGTTGTAGTTGGTCCAGGTGTGGTCGTCCGGCCAGTCCAGCGATGCGTACTGGATCATCACCGAGGCGGCGTGCGGAACGACATCCCAGCTGGTCGGCACGATGCGGCGCCACTGACCGGTGGTGAACAGCAGGACATAGAAGACCGCGCCGTTGAGCAGCCACAACACGCCCAGCCCCATGTGCCACCAGCGGGCCAGCCCGATCGAGTGCCGGAAGCCCGGCAGACCGAACTGCGCCGGCAGGGCGACGGTGTCGGCATTGGCCGTCCAGTACGGGTCGTCTGGAACCGGCGGCCCCACTCGCAGCCATTCGTCCTTGCCGGGGGTGGAGTTGCGGCTGAAGTACAGCCGCGGGTGGTCGCAGAGAATCTGGATGCCGGCCCGGATGATGAAGATCATCATGAACAGGTTGAAGAAGTGGGTCCACCCGGCCCAGGCCGGCAGGCCCCCGGCGACTTCGGTGGACGGGCTGCTGCCCGGGTACGTGGCGATGAAATCCTCCACGCCGGGCATGTGCCGGATGCCCTTACCGATCGCGATCATCGCGATCAGCCCGACGAAACCGATCGGGATCAGCCAGAGCAGGTTGAACCACTTGTCCTTGCCGACACGCAGATGCGGGGCGACCGCGCGCCGGCTGAGGTCGAAACCGCCACCGTAGGTCTCGACGTCGACGGTCTCGTTGTGGTTTTTGTGAATCTCTGCCCGGTAACCCTGTTCCAGCTCCAACTCGACGTCGACGACGTCAGCGGAGTAGCTGACCGGGTGAGTTGTCTCTTTCGTTGCTGGTGAGGTCGCGGGACCCCGCGGGTCGAGCTGCCCTTCAGCACCCTGTCCATCAATCGTGGTCACTTTTCGACGGTAGCGCGAAAAGGCTCGTGTCCCGATACTCTGACATCAGATACGCAGGCTTCTGACAGGAAACTCAGGTAACGCAAGTGCGGATTTCGGCTGCGGTCCGCGGCCACCGTGCCGCCGGCTGCCGTGTCCTGGGTCCTCGACCGGCACGATCGTGCGATCGAGGCGATTATCTCGGTAGGCAAACCGCCGCATTTCGCTGTGCAAGGCAGAAGTGAACTCACGCCGATCTCGCGCTTTACAGACCGTTCATCTAGCGCGGTCATAATTCGAGGAAGAACGGGCGAAGTGCGTTTCGCCATCGCCATCAGATTGCAATCTGCACTGCGGGCAGTCCTAGCGCGACACAGCTAGCATGCGCAGTGGAGAAACTTGTGACCAGGCAGGGGTAGATGACGACCTATATGGGACCGGCACCGCGCCGTAATTCGGCAGTGCTGCCAATGCTGTGGGTGGGGGCTGGGGCGCGCCGTGGCTGACGAACAGCGGGGACCCGGTTACGGCCTTGGGCTGTCGACGCGTACCCAGATGACCGGGTACCAATTCCTGGCGCGACGGACCGCGATGGCGTTGACCCGCTGGCAGGTTCGGATGGAAGTAGAGCCCGGCCGGCGCCAGTCGCTGGCCGTGGTGGCCTCGGTGTCGGCGGGTGCCGTCGTCTGCCTCGGTGCGCTGCTGTGGTCGTTTTTGAGTCCGTCGGGCCAGATGAACGAATCGCCCATCATTGCCGACCGTGATTCCGGCGCCCTGTATGTGCGGGTCGGCGACACCATATATCCGGCACTGAATTTGGCCTCGGCTCGACTGATCGCCGGCCGGGCCGACAACCCGCACAAGGTGCGCTCCACTCAGATCGCCGAGCAGCCGCACGGCCCGCTCGTCGGAATTCCCGGTGCGCCGTCGGACATCCTGCCTACGACGCCCTCCACCTCTTCGTGGCTGATCTGCGACACCGTCGCCAACGTTCAGGGCGTCGGTGCGCCGTCGCCGGTGACCGTGACGGTGATCGACGGCGCCCCGGAGCTCAACTCCCGCCGCCGGGTGCTGGACGGGCCCGACGCGGTGGTGCTGCGCTACGGCAATGACTCCTGGGTGGTTCGCCAGGGCCGCCGCTCGCGCATCGACGCGGCCGACCGGGCGGTGCTGCTGCCGCTGGGACTGACCCCCGAGCAGGTCGACCACGCCCGCCCGATGAGCCAGGCGCTGTTCGACGCGTTGCCGGTGGGTCCGGAACTGGCCGTGCCGTTCGTTCCGGATGCCGGTCACCCGCCGGCCTTCCCGAATGCCCCCGGCCCGGTGGGAATGGTGTTCACCACACCGCAGTTGGCTGGGCCGCAACAGTATTCGGTTGTCCTGATGAACGGCGTGCAAACGGTGTCGCCGGTGGTGGCCCGCATTCTGCAGAACGCCGGGGCCACCGGAGGCGGTGCGCCCGCAGTGGTGACGCCGCAGGATCTGGCGAAGATGCCGGTGGTCACCGGACTGGACCTGTCGGCTTACCCCGAGGGGCCGCTACAGGTCGTCGACATCAAGGAGAACCCCTCCACGTGCTGGTGGTGGGAGCGGTCCACCGGGGACAGCCGGGCCCGGGTGCAGGTGGTGTCGGGCCCCACGATTCCGGTGTCGCAGAAGCAGATGAACCGGGTGGTGTCGCTGGTGAAGACCAACGACACCAACGTGCCGGAGGCCGATCGGGTCTACTTCGGTTCGGGCTACGGAAACTTCGTCGCGGTGACCGGCAACGACCCGGATGCCTCCACACGGGAATCGTTGTGGTGGATCTCCGCTTCGGGCGTGCGATTCGGGATCCCCGGCGACGACGAGCGCAAGGCGCTGGGCCTGGTCGGCGAACCGGCACTGGCGCCGTCGGTGGCGCTGCGCCTGCTGGCGCACGGCCCGACCCTGTCTCGCCAGGATGCGCTGGTACGTCACGACACCCTGCCAACCGATATGAGCCCAGCAGAATTGGCGGTGCCCAAGTGAAACGTGGATACGCCCGGCCGACGCCGGAACGCGCGCCGGTGGTCAAACCGGAGAACATCGTATTGCCGACGCCGTTGAGCGTCCCGCCGCCGGAAGGCAAGCCGTGGTGGCTGGTGGTGGTCGGCGTGCTCGTGGTCGGCCTGCTCGTGGGCATGGTCGCGATGACCGTGGCCAGCGGTTCCCGGATGTTCCTGGGCGCCGGCTCGATCTTCCCGATCTTCATGATCGGCGGCGTCGCGATGATGATGTTCGGCGGCCGCTTCGGCGGCGGCGCCCAGCAGCTGAGCCGGCCCAAGCTCGACGCGATGCGCGCCCAGTTCATGCTCATGCTGGACCGGCTGCGCGAGTCGGCGGCGGAGTCCGCGGACAGCATGGACGCCAACTACCGGTGGTACCACCCGGCGCCGTCCACCCTGGCCGCCTCGGTCGGGTCGTCGCGCATGTGGGAGCGCCAGCCCAACGGCAAGGACCTCAACTTCGGCCTGGCCCGAGTCGGGGTGGGGATGACCCGGCCGGAGGTCACCTGGGGCGAGCCGCAGAACATGCCCACCGACATCGAGCTGGAACCGGTGACCGGCAAGGCGCTGCAGGAGTTCGGGCGCTACCAGAGCGTGGTCTACAACCTGCCGAAGATGATCTCGCTGCTGGTCGAGCCCTGGTACTCGCTGGTCGGTGACCGCGAGCAGGTGCTCGGGCTGATGCGCGCGATCATCTGCCAGCTGGCCTTCTCGCACGGGCCCGACCATCTGCGCATGGTCGTGGTGACTTCGGATGTGGCGCAGTGGGACTGGGTGAAGTGGATGCCGCACTTCGGCGACCCGCGCCGCCAGGACGCCGCGGGCAACGCCCGGATGGTCTACGGCTCGGTGCAGGACTTCGCCACCGAACACGCCGAACTGTTCTCCGGGCGTGGATCGTTCATGCCGCGCCACGCCAGCTCGTCGGCGGAGACCCCGACGCCGCACCACCTGATCATCGTCGACGGCCTGGACCCGCAGTGGGAGTACGTCAACACCACCGAGGGCATCGACGGTGTGACGTTCTTCGACCTGACCGGCGCCCCGGAGTGGCGGGGCGTTTCGCAGCGGGTGCTGCGCCTCGACGACAAGGGCATCATCAACGCCCTGCCGCGTGACCGCGACACCTGGATGGTGATCGACGACAACGAGTGGTTCTTCGCCCTCGCCGACCAGGTCAGCCCGACCGACGCAGAACAGTTCGGGCAGCGGTTGGCGCATTGGCGTCTCGCGGCGGCTTACGAGGAGATCGGCCAGAAGGTGACGCACCACATCGGTGCGCGCGACATCATGGCCTACTACGGGATCGACGACGCCGGGCGGATCGACTTCGAAGAGCTGTGGGCGAGCCGGCGCGACGGGGGCACTCGGGGCCGGCTGCGGATTCCGTTCGGAACCCGTTCCGACAACGGCGAACTGCTGTTCTTGGACATGAAGTCCCTCGACGAGGGTGGCGACGGGCCGCACGGCGTCATGTCCGGCACCACCGGTTCGGGTAAGTCGACCCTGGTGCGCACGGTGATCGAGTCGCTGCTGCTGGCTCACCCGCCGGACGAGCTGCAGTTCGTGCTGGCCGACCTCAAGGGTGGATCGGCGGTCAAGCCGTTCGCCGGGGTGCCGCACGTATCGCGGATCATCACCGACCTGGAAGACGACCAGGCCCTCATGGAGCGCTTCCTGGAGGCCATGTGGGGTGAGATCGCCCGGCGAAAGACCATGTGCGACAACGCCGGTGTAGACGGCGCCAAGGAGTACAACGAGATCCGGTCCCGGATGCGGGCGCGCGGGGACGACAGCCTGCCGCCGCTGCCGATGCTGGTCGTCGTCATCGACGAGTTCTATGAGTGGTTCCGCATCATGCCCACCGCGGTGGAGGTGTTGGACTCGATCGGCCGGCAGGGTCGCGCCTACTGGGTGCACCTGATGATGGCCTCGCAGACCATCGAGAGCCGCGCCGAGAAGCTGATGGAGAACATGGGCTATCGGCTGGTGCTCAAGGCGCAGACCGCCGGTGCCGCGCAGGCAGCCGGTGTGCCCAACGCGGTGAACCTGCCGGCCAAGGCCGGTCTCGGCTACTTCCGCAAGAGCGGCGAAGAGGTCATCCGTTTCCAGGCCGAGTTCCTGTGGCGCGACTACCACCGGGGCGGAATGCTCGACGACGACCAGATGCCGTTGACGCATGCCGTCGACTACATCCGTCCGCAGCTGTTCACCACCGAGTTCACCCCGCTCGAGGTCAGCGTCAGCACGCCCGAGATCGAGGCGCCCGAAGAGATCCCGGCGATCGACACCAAACCCGCGCCAGCGGCCAGTGAGCCCGCCGAGGAAGAGGACTTCATCCGGACGCCCAAGGTCGGCACGGTCATCATCGACCAGCTGCGCCAGATCGACTTCGAGCCCTACCGGCTGTGGCAGCCGCCGCTGGACACCCCGGTGACCGTGGAGGACCTGGTCAACCGCTACCTGGGTCACCCGTGGCAGCAGGACTACGGCACCCGCCGCGACCTGGTGTTCCCGATCGGGGTCATCGACCGGCCCTTCAAGCACGATCAGCCGCCGTGGACGGTGGACACCTCCGGCCCGGGCGCCAATGTGCTGATCCTGGGCGCCGGTGGTTCGGGTAAGACGACCGCGCTGCAGACGCTGATCTGTTCGGCGGCGCTGACCCACACCCCCGAGCAGGTCCAGTTCTACTGCCTGGCCTACAGCGGCACCTCGCTGACCACGGTCGCCGGACTGCCGCACGTGGGCAGCGTCTGTGGTCCGACCGACCCCGACGGAGTGCGCCGTACGGTGGCCGAACTGCTGGCGCTGGTGCGAACCCGCAAGCGCAGCTTCCTGGAGAACGACGTTGCGTCGATGGACGTCTTCCGCCGGCGGAAGTTCGAGGGTGCGCCGGGCACGGTGCCCAACGACGGTTTCGGCGACGTCTACCTGGTGGTCGACAACTACCGGGCGCTCTCGGAGGACAACGAGGTGCTCGTCGAGCAGGTCAACCAGATCATCAACCAGGGGCCCTCGTTCGGGGTGCACGTGATCGTGACCGCCGACCGCGAATCGGAGCTGCGCCCGCCGGTGCGAAGCGGTTTCGGGTCCCGGGTCGAGCTGCGTCTGGCCGCGGTCGAGGACGCCAAGCTGGTGCGCTCCCGGTTCGCCAAGGATGTCCCGGTGAAGCCGGGGCGCGGCATGGTCGCGGTCAACTACGTACGCCTCGACAGCGACCCCCAGTCCGGTCTGCACACCCTGATCGCCCGGCCTGCGATGGCCGACACCGGCGGCAAGGTGTTCGAGTCCGACAGCGTCGCGGCGGCGGTGAGCCAGCTGGCGGTGGGTCGGGTGCGCCCGGTGCGGCGTCTGCCGGCGCGGTTCGGGCTGGAAGAGGTGCGTGCGGTCGCGGCCAACGACCGCCGCGAAGGAGTGGGAGCGGGCGGTATCGCCTGGGCGATCTCCGAACTCGACCTGCAGCCGGTCTACCTGAACTTCGCCGAAAACGGCCACCTGATGGTGACCGGGCGTCGCGAATGCGGTCGCACCACCACGCTGGCCACCATCATGAGCGAGATCGAGCGGCTCTACGCGCCCGGATCCAGCAGCGCGCCCGCGCCCAGCCCGGACGGTCGGCCGTCGGCGCAGGTGTGGCTGATCGACCCACGTCGTCAGCTGCTGACCACGCTGGGTTCGGACTACGTGGAGAAGTTCGCCTACAACATGGATGGCGCCGTGGCGCTGGTCAACGAGTTGGCCACCACGCTGGCAAACCGTGAGCCTCCGCCGGGACTGTCGGCCGAAGAGCTGCTGTCGCGGACGTGGTGGAGTGGGCCGGAGATCTTCTTGATCATCGACGACATCCAGCAGTTCCCGCCCGGCTTCGACTCGCCGTTCCAGAAGGCTGCGCCCTGGGTCACGCGCTCGGCAGACGTCGGTCTGCACGTGATCGCCACCCGCACCTTCGGTGGCTGGTCGTCGGCGGGTGCCGACCCGCTGCTCCGGGCCCTGCACCAGGCCAACGCGCCACTGTTGGTGATGGACGCCGACCCGGACGAAGGCTTCATCCGCGGCAAGATGAAGGGCGGCCCGCTGCCTCGCGGTCGTGGCCTGCTGATGGCCGAGGACACCGGCGTGTTCGTTCAGGTCGCCGCCACCGAGCTGCGGCGGGCGCCGGCGCAAGAGCGCGCCGCCACCCCCGCCGGCTGACCGGACTCCAGCAACCACTGTGACGCCTACAACAGCTTCACAGTGGTTGCTGGCGCTGTCACAGCCCGACATGGGACTGCGAATTAATCGCGGCAGGATTTTAATCAGGGCGTCGTGACGGCAGGTTTCACAGCAGTGCGTGGTCACCGACGGCGCTGGAAATAGCAGCGCTGTGTTTTTCCAGTTTGGAGCCATTTCAAGGACCCAACGGCCTGGTCGCCGCTGCCGGATTGTTACCCCAGATGAACACTTGTTATCGGCAGGTGAACACTCGGCGTTGTGGCTACTCCCGGGCACTTTGAGCCCTTACGATCGACAGCGGAGAGATTGCTGACCGCGATCGATGAGGAGGGACTCGAATGTCGTTTGTGAATGCGCAGCCAGAAGCGTTGTCAGCTGCCGCTGCGAATCTCAGCGGTATCGGTTCGGCGTTGAACGCGCAGAACGCCGCCGCTGCCGCCCCGACCACCGGCGTGGTCCCGGCCGCTGCTGACGAGGTCTCGGCATTGACCGCGGCGCAGTTCGCTGCGCACGCGACGATGTACCAGCAGGTCAGCGCGCAGGCTGCGGCGATCCACGAGATGTTCGTGGCCACTCTCAACAGCAGTGCGACCTCCTACGCCGCCACCGAGGCAGCCAACGCTGCCGCGGCGGGCTGATCGGAGCCAACCGCATTACCGGCTGCGGGCTGATGGAAGGGGAACCATTCATTCGTTCAAAGCCGGTCGTCGGTTACCGACGTAACTGGCGGCAATAACCCGTCAACTACGAAAACCAATCAGAAACAACGAACTTCAGACAAGGAGACACAGCAGTGGCAACACGTTTTATGACCGATCCGGACGCGATGCGTTCGATGGCGGGCCGTTTTGATGTGCACGCGCAGACGGTGGAGGACGAGGCTCGTCGGATGTGGGCGTCCTCGACGAACATCTCCGGTGCGGGCTGGGGTGGTCTGGCGGAGCGGACCTCGATGGACACCATGGGTCAGATGCAGACCGCGTTTCGCAACATCGTGACCATGCTGCACGGTGTGCGTGATGGGCTGATTCGGGACGCGAACCACTACGAGCAGCAGGAAGCTGCGTCGCAGCAGATCCTGTCGGGCAGCTAGGCAGAGGGAGATACACGAACATGTCGATCAATTACCAGTTCGGTGATGTGGATGCCCACGGTGCGTTGATTCGTGCGCAGGCTGCTTCGTTGGAGGCTGAGCACCAGGCGATCGTGCACGATGTGCTGGCTGCCGGTGATTTCTGGGGTGGTGCTGGTTCGGTGGCGTGCCAGGAGTTTGTGGCGCAGTTGGGTCGCAACTTCGCGGTGATCTACGAGCAGGCCAACTCCCACGGTCAGAAGGTGCAGTCGGCCGGCAACAACATGGCCAACACCGACGCTTCGGTGGGCTCCAGCTGGGCCTGAGCGCCCCGCAATTTCGCAGCGCGGCAGCACACCCGATCCACGGGTGTGCTGTCGCGTGCTGCAATTGGCGGGTGGTGCCGAGCGGTCGCGCCCTCTCGCGTGATCCAATAGCCAAGTACATCGACCAACCCGCAAGAGGAGGGTAGTGATGGACCCGAGCACTCGCACCGACATCACCGTCAACGTCGAGGGTTTCTGGATGCTGCAGGCGCTGCTGGACATCCGCCATGTTGCACCCGAGTTGCGTTGTCGGCCTTATGTTTCCACTGACTCGAGCGACTGGTTGTCCGAGCATCCCGGTATGGCGGTGATGCGCGAGCAGGGCATCGTCGTCGACGACGAGGTCAACGAGACCGTCGCAGCACGAATGCGGGTGCTCGCGGCACCCGATCTTGAGGTGATCGCGCTGCTGTCGCTGGGCAAGCTGCGTTACGGCGTCATTGACGCCGAAGACCAGGAACCCGGCACCCGCGACATCCCCGACAACGAGTTCCGGGTGCTGTTGGCGCGGCGCGGTGAGCACTGGGTGTCGGCGGTACGCGTCGGCACCGACATCACCGTCGACGACGTCTCGGTGACCGACCCCGCCTCGATCGCCGCGCTGGTGATCGACGGTATGGAATCCATCCACCACGCCGACCCGGCCCAGATCACCGCGGTCAACGTGCCGATGGAGGAGATGCTGGAGGCCACCCAGAGCTGGCAGGATTCGGGTTTCAACATTTTCACCGGGGGCGACCTGCGCCGGATGGGAATCAGTGCCGCCACCGTCGCGGCGCTGGGACAGGCCTTGTCGGAGCCGGCGGCCGAAGCCGCGGTGTATGCGCGGCAATACCGCGATGACGCGAAGGGCCCGAGCGCTTCGGTGCTGTCGCTCAAAGACGGGTCAGGCGGACGGATTGCGCTGTATCAGCAGGCGCGCACCGCGGGCTCGGGCGAAGCGTGGCTGGCGATCTGCCCGGCCACTCCGCAGCTGGTTCAGGTGGGCGTCAAGACCGTCTTGGACACCCTGCCCTACGGCGCCTGGAAAACGCATCGGAGGGTCTGACGGACTGCTCGTTAGGTCTGGGCGCCGAATGCCAAGTGTCGCACCGGAAAACTGCGAGTAAACGCGGGTCGTGCGAATAACATGAAGTGCCTTTAGAATTGGACTGACTTTAAAAATGACAAATTGCAAGGCGGCACCTATGGGTTCTATGGGGTCAGTATTCGTCGGTCAGGTGATGCACTCATGACCGCGGCGATCGAGTCGGGACAGGCCGGCGGCGACCTTGCTCCGTCGGCACCCCGGGCCGTGGTGGTCGGGGTCATGGCGGGCGAGGGTGTCCAGATCGGGACGCTGCTCGACGCCGACGCCCCGGTATCGGTGATGCTGGACCCGCTGCTGAAGGTGATCAACGGTCGGCTTGCCGAACTCGAAGAACCCACCCTGCAAGCCGAGGGCCGTGGCCGCTGGGTGTTGTGCCTGGTCGACGGCACGGCGCTGCGGCCGAACCAGTCGCTGACCGAACAGGACGTCTACGACGGCGACCGGTTGTGGCTGCGCTTCATCGAGGACCGGGAGCGGCGCTCGCCGGTCATCGAGCACATCTCCACCGCGGTCTCGGTCAACCTGGCAAAGCGATTCGCCCCGGTCGACGCGGCAACGGCCGTGCGCGTCGGGGTCTCGACCCTGTCGCTGGGTGTGCTGCTGGCCACCGGACTCCTCGCGGGCTGGCGCGTCCAGCACGACAGCTGGCTGACGGCCGGCTTCAGCGCGGGCCTGGCCTTCCTGGTGCTGATTGCCGCCGCACTGATCCTGATGCAGGCGCGCAACGCGTCCGACCGGCGCGTCGGTGACATTCTCCTGGCCACCGGCCTGATCCCCCTGGTGGTGGCGGCCGCGGCGGCGGTGCCCGGCGAGGTGGGCGCCGCGCATGCCGCGCTGGGCTTCGGTGTCGCCGGCATTGCGGCATTGGCTGTCATCCGGCTCACCGGACGGCAATTGGCCACCTACTCGGCCGTCGCCACCATCAGCGTGGCCGTGATGTTCGCCTGCGTGCTGCGGATGCTGTTCCTGACCGGCGCGGTGACCCTCATGACCTGCGTGTATCTGGTCTGCGTGCTGGCTTACCAGTGGGCTCCGTCGCTGTCGCGGTGGCTGGCCGGGCTGCGGCTGCCGGTATTCCCGTCGGCCACCAGCCGCTGGGTGTTCGAGGCCCGCCCCGACCTGCCCACCACGGTGGTGACCACGCCCGGCGTCCCGCCGTCGCTGGAGGGGCCGGAGTCGGTTCGCGAAGTGGTGTTGCGCGCGGAACGGGCGCGTTCGTTCCTGACCGGTCTGCTGTCCGGGCTGGGCGTGCTGATTGCGGTGTGCATGACCGGACTGTGCGACCCCCACTCGGACCGGACGTGGCTGCCGCTGCTGCTGGCCGGCCTGACCGCGGGGTTCCTGGTGTTGCGGGGCCGTTCCTTCCGGGACCGCTTGCAGGCGGTCACGGTGACGCTGACCGGCCTGGTGATCGTCGCGGCCGTGGTCGTGCGCTTCGCGGTGGTGCTGTGGACGCCCACGGCTCTGGTGGTCGGAGTGGCGGTGCTGGTGCTGGTTCCGATGTTCGGGCTGCTCTCTGCGGTGATCGTGCCGAACACCATCTACAGCCCGCTGTTCCGCAAGTTCGTCGAGTGGATCGAATACCTGTGCCTCATGCCGTTGTTCCCGCTGGCACTGTGGTTGATGAATACCTATGAAGCGATCCGGTACCGGTAGGGGCGTGCGTCGGCTGCAGCGCACCGCGGCCGCCGGCGCCGCGATGATCATGGTGGCCAGCGGCTCGCTGGCCGGTATGCCACCGGCCGGCGCCATCGAGCCGCCCGGGATCGACCCTGCGGCGTTGCCGCCGGACGGTACGCCCGGACCGCCGCAGACCATGCGGCAGACCTCGTACTGCACCGAGGTCGGGGTGCTGCCGAACTCCGACTTCCGCGTGCAGCCGGCCTACATGGACATGCTCAACCTGCAGGAGGCCTGGAAATTCGGTCGCGGGGGAGGCGTCACCGTCGCCGTCATCGACACCGGCGTGAGCCCGCACCCGCGGCTGCCGAACCTGATCCCCGGCGGTGACTACGTGATGGCCGGCGGCGACGGATTGTCGGACTGCGATGCGCACGGGACCTTGGTGGCCTCGCTGATCGCCGCGATGCCGGACAACGGGGTGGCCCCGTTGCCACCGCCCCGTCAGACCCGTCGCCCGCCGTCGGTTCCCACCAACGAGCCGCCGCCACCGACACCGTCGCCGGCGACGACGATCCTGGTGATGCCGCCGCCACAAGCGCCGCCGCCACCGCCTGTCGAGGGCGAGGAACCGGCTCCGGGCCAGGGCCCGGCACCCGCCCCCGCACCAGCCCCCGCTCCCGCACCTGCTCCTGCCCCGGCACCTGGACCGGCGCCCGGACCGGCTCCGGGGCCCGGCGCGGCAGCGTCGTCGGCGCACGCCCCCCATGGCTCGGGCGCAGGTCCGGTGCGATCGGCCGGCTTCTCCGGGCAGGCCCGGACCGCGCCGGTCGACTTCCGCGCCCCGAGCGCACCGCCGCCGGGCGGGGGGCCGGACGCGTTCAGTGGTATCGCGCCCGATGTGCAGGTGATCGCGATCCGGCAGTACAGCGCGGCCTTCGGGCCCAAGGAACCGTTCGCGGACGGACGTGACCCGCAGCTGCGGGAGAAGACCGACGGCATCCGCACCATGGCCCGGGCGATCGTGCACGCCGCCAACATGGGTGCGCAGGTCATCAACATCTCCCAGGCCATCTGCATGAACGTGCGCACGCTCATCGACCAGGCCGATCTGGGTGCGGCGGTGCGCTACGCCGCGGTGGAGAAGAACGCGGTGATCGTTGCCGCCGCCGGTGACGCCAGTTGGCGGGACTGCAAGCAGAACCCCGTCTACAACGCGATGCGCCCCGATGATCCCCGCGACTGGAACGGCGTCAACACCGTGGTGACCCCGGCCTGGTACGACGAGTACGTGTTGACCGTCGGCGCGGTCGATTCGGCGGGTGCCCCGATGAGCAAGTCGAGTGTGGCCGGCCCATGGGTGTCGATCGCCGCTCCCGGTACCGACATCGAGGGGCTTTCGCCGCGCGATGACGGGCTGATGAACGCCGTCGATGGCCCGGAGAACTCGCTGCTGGTCCCGTCCGGCACCAGCTTCTCCACGGCGATCGTCTCCGGTGTGGTGGCCCTGGTGCGGGCCAAGTACCCGGAACTGTCGGCGCACCAGGTGATCAACCGGCTGATCCGCACCGCCCGGCCACCGGCGCGCGGAGTCGACAATGTGGTCGGCTACGGCATCGTCGATCCGGTCGCGGCGCTGACTTGGGATGTCCCCGACGTTCCGGCCCAGCCGCCGGAGCGGCTGTCGGCACCGCTGCAGGTGCCGCCGATGCCGCCCGAACGTGACATGACACCGGCCTGGGTCGCCGGAGCCGGGCTGTTGGCGGCGCTGGCGGCGGCCGGCGTGGCACTGGGAGTGGCAGCACTGCGACGATCGTCAAGGAACCGATGAAGGCACATCACGCACTGGGTCTGAACCTGTCTTGGATGCGGGTCACCGTGGTCTTTCTGATCGACGTGGGGATCCTGGTCCTCGCCGGTCGTTGGCCCGGTGACCCGAAGGCGGCTGACTACGTGTGGTGGTCGGGTGTCGCCGTCGCGGTGCTGGTCGCACTCCTTGCGCTGCTCACCTATCGGCGGGTGCCGATCAGCACGATGTGGGCGGCCTGGGTGGCCGATCAGTTCACCGACCCCGACGCGGCGCTGCAACACGGCCGTGGCGTGGCAATCGACCATCACCGGCGCTTCGGACGCGAGTCGGTCGGTGTCCGCGAGCACGAAGGCCGGCTGGTGACGGTCATCGCCGTGGGCGGGCGGGCCGCGTCGGTGACCGGCCGGCACGGCCGCGCCGCGGAGGCGACCCTGCCGGTGGAGCGCCTGGCCGCCGGGCTGCGCCAGTTCGACGTGCGGCTGGACAGCATCGATGTCGTGTCCGTCGGCACCCGCAAGGATCCCCGCGACGCCGACGACCCCGATGTCGAAGAGAACCCGTCGATGCCCGACCGCCGTCACACCTGGGTGGTGCTGCGGATGGACCCGCAGCACAACGTCAACGCGGTCGCCACGCGCGACTCGCTGGCCGCCACCTTGGCGGCCGCCACCGAGCGGTTGGCCGAGGAGATCGATAGCCGTCAGCTCAGCGCCCAGGTACTGCACGCCGACGAGTTCGACGCCGTCGACGAGGCGGTCCTGGCAGGCCTGGAGGCCACCCAGTTGCGGCACCGATTGTTCCGCGATCGGCCGGCCGGTCAGGTCACCAACTTCTGGGTCTCGCCGAACGACATCACCCCGGAGAATCTCGAACATCTCTGGTACCCCGAGAGCGAAGCAACGGTGGTCACTGTGCGTCTCTCCCGCGGTGGCGGCCGAACCACCGAGATCTCGGTGTTGGCGCGGTATCACACTGCCGACAAGCCCAGCCGAAACGTGCGGTCCGCGCTGAACCGCTTTGTGGGCCGGCGGCAGCTGGAAGCCGTCTGCGCCAGCCTGCCGGCGCCCACCGCCCATCGGCGGATGTCGGTGCCGGGGCGGGACTTGCAGGACGGTGAGCAGTTGCCGGTGTCGGTCGATGTGATCGAGGAGTACACACCCGCGGCGGCGGCTGGAGCGCGCGGGTGACCGGTCCGGCGACGACCGACGCGCGTAACGCGATGGTCGCGGGCATGCTGGCCTCCGGGATCTCGGTGAATGGACTGCAACCGAGTCACAACCCGCAGGTCGCGTTGCAGATGTTCACCACGGCCAGCTCCATCGACCCGAGCATGTGCGATGCCTGGCTGGCCCGGGTGCTGGCCGGTGACTCCGACATCGAGACGCTGGGGAACGCCTGGCGGACGGTTCGGACGTTCGGTTGGGAGACCCGGCGGCTGGGCCTGTCCGACTTGGAGTTCCGCCCGGAAGTCTCCGACGGCATGTTCCTGCGCCTGATGGTCACCAGCGTGGAGTCGCTGGCCGCCGCGTATGCCGCGGCTCTGGCCGAAGCCAAGCGCTACGACGAGGCGGCGAAGCTGCTCGACGGCATCGAGCCGCGGAATCCCTTCGAAACCGAATTGGTCAGCTACGTGCGGGGTCTGTTGTACTTCCGGACCGGACGCTGGCCGGACGTGCTCAAGCAGTTCCCCGCAGCGGCGCCCTGGCGCCAGCCCGAACTCAAGGCCGCGGCGGCGGCGATGGCCACCACTGCGCTGGCCTCGCTGGGGGTGTTCGAGGAAGCGACGCGGCGGGCTCAGGAGGCCATCGAGGGCGACCGCGTGCCCGGTGCCGCGAACGTCGCGCTCTACACCCAGGGCATGTGTCTGCGCCATCTGGGCCGTGAGGACGAGGCCGCTGAGCTACTGCGCCGGGTTTATTCGCGGGACTCCAAATTCACGCCCGCCCGCGAGGCACTGGACAATCCCGACTTTCGCCTGGTGCTGACCGACCCGGAGACCATCGAGGCCCGCACCGATCCGTGGGATCCCGACAGTGCTCCGACCCGTGAACAGGCCGAAGCCGATCGGCACGCCGAAGAGGCCGCCCGATACCTGGCCGAAGGCGACGCGGAGCTGGCCGCCATGCTCGGCATGGAGCAGGCCAAGCGGGAGATCAAGCTGATCAAGGCGACCACCAAGGTGAATCTGGCGCGCGCCAAGATGGGGCTGCCGGTTCCGGTGGCCTCGCGGCACACCCTGTTGCTCGGCCCGCCCGGCACCGGTAAGACCTCGGTGGCCCGGGCTTTCGCCAAACAGTTGTGCGGCCTGACCGTGTTGCGCAAACCGCTGGTAGTGGAGACCAACCGCTCCAAGCTGCTGGGCCGCTACATGGCCGATGCCGAGAAGAACACAGAGGAACTGCTCGAAGGCGCGCTCGGTGGTGCGGTGTTCTTCGACGAGATGCACACTCTGAATGAGCGGGGCTACAGCCAGGGCGACGCGTACGGCAACGCCATCATCAACACGCTGCTGCTCTACATGGAGAATCACCGCGACGAACTGGTGGTGTTCGGTGCCGGCTATGCCAATGCGATGGAGCGGATGCTGGAGGTCAACCAGGGCCTGCGGCGCCGCTTCTCGACGGTGATCGAGTTCTTCAGCTACACCCCGCCCGAACTGCTGGAACTGACCAAGATGATGGGCGCGGAGAACGAGGACGTGGTCAGCGACGAGGCTGTACAGGGACTGCTGCCGTCCTATGAGAAGTTCTACGCCGACGAGAACTATTCCGAGGACGGCGATCTGATCCGGGGCATCGACGTGCTGGGCAACGCCGGTTTCGTCCGCAATGTCGTGGAGAAGGCCCGCGACCACCGCAGTTTCCGTCTCGATGATTCCGAATTGGACGCGGTGCTCTCCGGCGATGTCACCGATTTCAGCGAGGAATGGCTGCACAAGTTCAAGGAATTGACCCGCGAGGATCTCGCCGAAGGGCTCAGCGCGGCGGTTGCCGAGAAGAAGCCGTCCTGAACTAACAGTCGCCCGACAGTCGATTCACAGGGTAAGGACCGCTTGTCTGGGTTGACGCTCACCGGTACCGATGCCACCATTGCGCAGGTAAGGGGCCGGTGCTTTTGCCCGGCTCAGTTGGTCTCTGTCGGTGTCAGGAGGTGAGGACGAGAGTTGTGTCCCGGCGATAATGCCCGCTCGGAATCGGCGACTGATTGGTCCCGATCCGACTCCGGCACCGTTTCTGTTATTTGAACCATGTTGCGTTGAGCACGCTCCGGTACGACGTCGTCACGGGGCCTCGGCTCGGCGCAGTCGGTGAGCGTCGGTCCTTCTGCGACCGGCATTCTTGGAGGAGAGTCCCATGACTTTTGTGAACACCCAGCCGGAGGCGCTGACGGCGGCTGCGGGCAATCTGGCCGCCATCGGTTCGGCGCTCAGTGCTCAGAACGCGGCGGCGGCAACGCCGACCACGGGTGTGGTGCCGGCCGCTGCTGATGAGGTGTCGGCGCTGACTGCTGCGCAGTTCGCCGCGCACGCCAGCATGTACCAGGCCATCAGCGCCCAGGCGGAGGCTATCCACCAAGCGTTCGTGGCCACCTTGAACACCAGTGCCAATACCTACGCAGCGACCGAGGCGGCCAACGCCGCGTCGGCCGGATAGTTCCAAATACCGTTACATTTCAACAACTTTCAAGAATCGAGGAAGCAAGCATGGCAACACGTTTTATGACTGATCCGGACGCGATGCGTTCGATGGCGGGCCGTTTTGATGTGCACGCGCAGACGGTGGAGGACGAGGCTCGTCGGATGTGGGCGTCCTCGACGAACATCTCCGGTGCGGGCTGGGGTGGTCTGGCGGAGCGGACCTCGATGGACACCATGGGTCAGATGCAGACCGCGTTTCGCAACATCGTGACCATGCTGCACGGTGTGCGTGATGGGCTGATTCGGGACGCGAACCACTACGAGCAGCAGGAAGCTGCTTCCCAGCAGATCCTGTCGAGCTAGAAGGAGAACCGCAGATGTCGATCAATTACCAGTTCGGTGATGTGGATGCCCATGGTGCGTTGATTCGTGCGCAGGCTGCTTCGTTGGAGGCTGAGCACCAGGCGATCGTGCACGATGTGTTGGCGGCCGGTGATTTTTGGGGTGGTGCTGGTTCGGTGGCGTGCCAGGAGTTTGTGGCGCAGTTGGGTCGCAACTTCGCGGTGATCTATGAGCAGGCCAACAGCCACGGTCAGAAGGTGCAGTCGGCCGGCAACAACATGGCCAACACCGACGCCTCCGTCGGCTCCAGCTGGGCCTGATCGGCCCAAACGCGCTGGGGCGCAAGTAGTTTTCACCAGCTGATCGGAAATCCGCCCGGTGGTCGATTGACCAAAGGGGACTGGCATGGATTTCGGGCTATTGCCGCCGGAGATCAACTCGGGCCGGATGTATTCCGGCCCGGGTTCCGGTCCCTTGTTGGCTGCTGCCGCTGCGTGGGATGCCCTGGCCGGGGAGTTGACGTCCACCGCGTCGTCATACAGCTCGGTGGTCTCAAGTCTCACCGGTGATGCCTGGTCCGGCCCGACGGCGGCATCGATGGCTGCGGCCGCGCAGCCCTACGCGGGCTGGATGGGCAGCACCTCCGCGCAAGCCCAGCAGACCGCCGTGCAAGCCCGGGTCGCCGCTGCTGCTTACGATGTCGCCTTCGGTGCGACAGTCCCGCCGCCGGTCATCGCGGCGAACCGTAGCCTGCTCCTGTCTCTGATCGCCACCAACATCCTGGGCCAGAACACCCCGGCTATCGCAGCCACCGAGCTGGAATACGCCGAGATGTGGGCGCAGGATGCGGGAGCCATGTACGGCTACGCCGGCGCGTCGGCCGGCGCCACCGCCCTGCCCCCGTTCGCCACACCGCCGCAGACCACCAACCCGGCCGGTCTGCAGGCCCAGTCCGCGGCAGCGACCCAGGCGGCCGCGGGAGCCGGAGCCGAGGCTCAGTCGTCGTTAGCCCAACTGATCTCGATGGTGCCCCAGGCGCTGCAGAGCATGGCGCTGTCGGGGTCGGCCCAGGCGGACCCGATCGCGATCCTTGATTTCCTGGCCGGCCCGCTGTCGCCGATCTCGCTGTTCGGTATCGGCGGCATCCCGTACCTGTTGGCGATTCAATGCGTACTGCTGCCGATGAACGGGGCGAATGTCGTCTCCTCGGTCAACCGGGCACTGGGACCCAAACCCTGGCTCGAGGGGCCGCAGGAGCTACCGGCAGGTGCGCTCGCGGGAACTCGATTGGTCGGCGCCCCGGTGGTGTCAGCCGCGTCGGGCAACGGCGGTTGGATCGGGCGGTTGGCGGTGCCGCAGGGCTGGCTAGCGCAGACCCCGACGGCGAAGGCGGTCGCCGCGGCATTTCCCGAAGCGGGCCCGGGAGCCGTTGCGGCGATTGCCGCGGAGGGCGAAAGCGGACTGGCCGGCGACCTGGCTCTAGGCGGTCTGGCCGGGCGGGCCATGAGTGTCACCGGGGCAGCCGCCGGACGCGGGGAAGGTGGGGCCACCGGACTGGCGGCGGCGAGCAAGCCCCGTAAGCCGAGTAAGGCGACCATCATCGTGATTCCCCCGTCAGCGGCGGACTGACCCGTGTCGGGCGGGGAGTTCGCAGCCTTGCCACCTGAGGTGAACTCTGCGCGGATGTACGCGGGTCCGGGAACCGGCTCGATGCTGGTTGCGGCCGCGGCATGGCGCGGGCTGGCCGGAGAGCTCAGCGCTGCGGCTTCGGCCTACCAACAGGTGGTCTCCGGCCTCACCGGGCAGAGCTGGTTCGGCCCGGCATCGCAGTCGATGGCTGCCGCGGCTGCGCCGTACGCGAACTGGCTCGCCACCACCGCGGTATCGGCGGAGCAGGCGGCGAGCGTGCTGCTGCAGGCCGTGAGCGATTTCGAGCAGGTGTTCGCAGCGACGGTGCCACCCACGGCGATTGCCGCCAACCGCAGCCTGTTGGCGGTCCTGGTTGCCTCCAACACGGTGGGGCAGAACACGGCCTCGATCGCCGAGACCGAGGCCGACTACAACCAGATGTGGTTGCAGGACGCGATGGCAATGTACGGCTATGCGGCCCGCTCGGCAGCCGTGACAGCCGTGACGCCGTTCACCGCGCCGCCAACGGTCGTTGACCCGGCCGCCGTACCCGCCCAGGGTGTCGCAACGGGACTGGGTACCTCGGGCAGCACCCATGCCCAGCTCTCGGAGATGCTCGGCGCGAGTCCGCACGAGTTGCAGGGCCTTTCTGCCGCGGGAAGCGCGCAGGCCGCCCCGACCGACCCGGTGTCACAGACCGCGTCCTATATCGAGACGTTGGCGCGGTCGGTCCTGCCCGCCAACGACACCAACATCTCGGTGCTCTACGGGATGGGCCAGTATGCGCGCAATCTCAACACCGACCTCGACATCTCCCAGGCCACCGGCGGCCGAGCCGGATTCGGTTCCGGTACAACGATCTCCACGTCAATCGCGGGCGCCGCCCGGCCGGTGGTGGCCGCGAGCACCGGGACCGCGGGTGCGGTCGGACAGCTTGTGGTCCCGTCGGCCTGGACCGACTCCGTGCCCGAGGCAGGGAGCACCGCGACCGCCGCGCCCGCGACGCCACCGGCAGCGTCGGTCGCCCCGGCGGGACCAGTGGCGGCGGCGGCTGTTGCCGGGCGCGCAGGCCAGCGGAGCGGGCGGGCCGAGAGCCACAGCGAGTGGACCACCGCTGAGCTGCTCGGAACCAACGAGGTGCGGCACTGGCATGCCGAACCGGGTGAGCTCAAGGGCCTGCTGGGCGAGGTGGCCGCACAACCCGGTGTCCATGAGGTGTACTTCGACGCCGATCAACCGGCGGGCTCGTGCGGCGGTCCCGGGGACAGGGGGTGAGCGAGATGGATTTCGCCGCGCTGCCGCCAGAGGTCAATTCCGGACGCCTGTATGCCGGGCCGGGCTCGGCGCCGATGCTGGCTGTCGCGACGGCGTGGGCACGGGTGGCATCCGAAACCGCTTCGGCTGCCGGGGTTTATCAGTCGGTGCTGACGGGATTGCTGGGCGAGGGGTGGCTGGGACAGGCCGCGGGCTCGATGGCCGCCGCTGTCACACCGTACGTGGAGTGGCTCAATGCGAGCGCGGAGCTCGCTGAACAAGCTGCGGCCCGCGCCACCGCGGCGGCGGCAGCCTTCGAAGAGGCGTACTCGGCCATTGCGCCGCCACCGGTGATAGCAGCGAACCGCAGCGCGCTGGTGACGCTGGTCGCAACGAACGTTTTCGGCCAGAACACTGCAGCCATCGCGGCGCTCGAGGCCGAGTATGCGCAACTGTGGGTTCAGGACGCCGCGGCCATGTACGCCTATGCGGCCCAGTCGGCGGCCGCGACCGGGCTGGCCCCGTTCGCCCAGCCGCCGGCCACCACCGATCCCTCGGGGTTGGGCGGGCAGGCGGCGGCGGTCGCCCACGCGACCGCAAACAGCGAACTGTCGCGGTTGATCAGTGCGATCCCGCAGGCGTTGCACGGACTTGGTCAGGCGGCGGCTTCGCTGTCGCCCCCGGCGGCGCAGGCGAGCGCGCCAACCCTGTCACAACTGGTCTCCTACTTATTGATCCTGCCGAAGAGCATTGTGCCGTTCAACGACGCCATCAAATCCGTTCTGTACGGCATGATCCAATACTCCCGCAATCTCACCACCGACCTGGACATCGCGGCCGCTACCGGAGGAAGGGCCGGATTCGGTTCTGGGGCTTCGGCATTGGCTGCTTCAGGGCAGGCCATGGTGCCGCCGGCTACCGGCGCCGGGTCGGTATCCCCGCCCCCGAGTGTGGCGGGAACGGTTGGCAGGCTCAGCGTTCCGCCGAGCTGGACGACCACCGCGCCGGTGGCCAATCTGGCCGCCGCCGCGGTGCCGGCCGCCGGGGTAGCGGGGGCGCCGGCCGCTGCGGCCGCCGCGACCGGGGTCCCCACCGGCGTGTTCGCCGATATGACGCTGGCGAGCCTGGCGGGCAGGGCGCTCACCGGCGCAGCCCCGCGCGGCGGGCCCGCCGCGGCTATGAACGGACATGCACAGAGCCGACTGGAACGCCTGGTCACCGAACTGGCCGGCACCACTGAGGTGCAGCATTGGCACGTCGATCCCAACCGCCTCGACAGCCTGCTCGAGGAACTCGCCGAGCAGCCCGGCGTGCACGCCGTTCACGTCAACCCGGACGGTCAAAGCGGTGCCGGAACGGATCGGCAGCCGGGCTGACTCCGGTGCGACTTCTCTCCGAGGGCAAGCTCTTTCGAATCCGGAGCGGAGCGGTGGACGGCGGCTGGCAGGCGACCCGC
Organism: Mycobacterium sp. SMC-14; assembly: GCF_046250075.1. Lineage (NCBI taxonomy): Bacteria > Bacillati > Actinomycetota > Actinomycetes > Mycobacteriales > Mycobacteriaceae > Mycobacterium > Mycobacterium sp. SMC-14. The sequence goes on from NZ_CP176429.1 coordinate 2,200,471, forward strand.
CGCGTCCGATTGACCCTGTCACCGCACTGGTGCACTATGGTTAAGCAAGCACCTCGTTAGGTGAGGCGTCTGCACGGATATAGGCCACTGACCCCGAACGTCGAAAGACGCCCCGGGTCAGGACAGCTCCTCCCGGATTAAGGGTTGAGCCCAAGTGGCTTCCGGGTTTGCACATTTGCGCAGGCCAGGACACGCCGTGCAGTGCCGAAGCTCTGACGAGAGGGGTGCGGATCTCGGTTGTCGCCGGGTAACTTCACCTCGTCGTGCATAAGTGCAGGCACCCGCGCGTGCCCAGACCGAGAGGAGGTGAGAGCGACATTGAGTCCGAGTGATAGTTCCTATCCGAGATCGATGTTCGTCTCCTTCGATCTCGGTACTGCTTTCACCATCTGATTCGCACCGGCGCTGAACTCGTCGACTGGCGTACCTTTCCGAAGCGGAAGGCGCCAGGCTTCGGCATGCCCTGAAATTGCTTGGTAGCTCGATCTTTTCGTCGAGCAGGTGAGCGGTTCGGCATGACTGGCTCCGGCATGTCGCTATGACCGCTGTCCCGATTTCTCCGGCCGTCTGGATTACGGCTGCAACGCATATCGGGCATCGAGCGTGCCTGCACAACTCACCCAAAGACCAGCAATTCACGGCGAAAACCATCAAAAGGGAGCAATACCATGGACTTCGGAGCATTCCCGCCGGAAATCAACTCAGCGCGTATCTACACCGGGCCCGGTTCGGGGCCGATGATGGTCGCCGCCGGCGCCTGGGACAAGATGGCCGCCGAGCTCAGCTCGGCCGAGGCCGCCTACCAGGGCGTCATCAACGGACTTGTCAGCGAAGGCTGGATGGGGCCGGCGTCCAACGCGATGGCCGCCGCGGCCGCACCGTATGCCGTATGGATGGGCGCCACCGCAGCCAAGGTGGAGCAGGCGGCCATGCAGGCCAAGGCGGCGGCCGCGGCATTCGACGCGGCATATGCGATGACGGTTGCACCGCCGCTGATCGTCGCCAACCGGTCCCAGCTCGCGGCACTGGTGGCCACCAACTTCCTCGGCCAGAACGCCGCGGCGATTGCGGCCACCGAGGCGCAGTACGGCCAGATGTGGGCGCAGGACGCCGCCGCGATGTACGGCTACGCGGCGTCGTCGGCGGCAGCCACCAAGGTCACGCCGTTCACCTCTCCGCGTGAGGTCGCCGATCCTTCGGCGCAGGGCGCGCAGCAGGGCGCGGTCAGCCAGGCCGCCGGTACGGCCGCCACGTCGAATGCGCAATCCGCAGCATCCCAGGCGCTTGCGAACACGCCGAACACACTGCAGAGTCTGGCGTCGCCGCTGCAGGGAGCTGCTGAGGCCGGTGGAGGCGCAGTCGAACCGCCGATCAGCACGGGTGACCTGACGAACGGAATAACCAACCTGATGAGCAGCTCGTTCAGCCCGATGGGCGCAGCTGCGATTTCCAGCTTCGCTGCCGACATGGCGGTGGTGCGTGGTGCTGCCATCGCCGCCGGTGACCCGCTGGGCTTGGGTGCCATCGACCCGTTCACGCCCATGCTCGGCGGGCTGGGCGCTGGATTGGGCAACGGAATGCACGGGTTGGGTGGTCTGGGCACCGCCTCAGCGAGCATGGGCCACGCCGCTTCAGTCGGTGCACTGTCGGTTCCGCAGACGTGGGCTGCGGCCGTACCGGCTACCGCAGCTCCGGGTACCTCGGTCGCGGCCACCGGCTGGACGGTCGCCGCGCACGCACCGGAGGCCGGCGCCGCCGGTATGCCCGGCGTGCCGCTGGCGGGCGCGGGACAGGGCCGCAATTACGGTTTCGCCGCCCCGCGATACGGCTTCAAGCCCACGGTCATGGCTCGGCCGGTAGTCGCCGGCTAGCCATGTGTCATCGTTGAGATCATGCAGACGCTGAGCGTCGCCGAGTTCACGTTGCGACTGGCTGTCGGGCTGGGCTGCGGTGCACTGATCGGGCTGGAACGGCAGTGGCGTGCGCGCATGGCGGGTCTGCGCACCAACGCGCTGGTCGCCGCCGGTGCGACGCTGTTCGTGCTGTACGCCGTCGCCGTGGAACCCAGCTCCACCCGGGTCGCCTCGTACGTGGTGTCGGGGGTGGGCTTCCTCGGCGGCGGGGTGATCCTGCGCGAGGGGTTCAACGTCCGCGGCCTCAACACGGCGGCCACGCTGTGGTGCTCGGCTGCCGTGGGCGTGCTGGCGGCGGCCGGATTCCTGGCGTTCTCCCTGATCGGGACCGGCGCGATCGTCGGCACCCATCTGCTGCTGCGGCCGTTGGGTCGGCTCATCGACCGTGATCAGCACGTGGAGGAAGACGAACCGCAGTCTCCGTATGAGGTGCAGGTGATCTGCCGGCCGAAGTCCGAGAAGTACCTGCGCGCCCAGATCGTGCAACACACCGCCAGTAACGACCTGATTCTGCGGGGGATTCACACCGTTCGCGCCGGCGAGGACAACATTGCGCTCACCGCGTCCATGCTGTCGGACAGCCGGGCGCCGGACCGGCTTGAGCGACTGGTCGGCGAACTGTCGCTGCAGCCGGGCGTCTACGCGGTGCAGTGGCACGCCGAGGACCAGTCGTCGTTGTCATCGGACTGAACGGGGGCGCCGCCGAGTCCGGCATCGCTAGGCTGGTGATCCGGAGGTAGCAGGCGGTGGATGCGATCGCGGGTGTGTGGTCGGTGTTGCCCGGGCCGATGCGTGACCCGGTTATATTCGCGGTGCCTTTTTTCCTCCTGCTGCTGAGCCTGGAATGGTTCGCCGCGCGCAAGCTCGAGCAGGTCGACTCGGAGAGTGTGCCCGCCGGTGCCTATCGCACCGAGGACGCCTGGGCGAGCATCTCGATGGGCCTGGTGTCCATGGCCACCACCGCGGGGTGGAAGTTCGTCGCGCTGCTCGGCTACGCGGCGATCTACACGTATGTGGCACCGTGGCATCTGTCGCCCGCGCGCTGGTACACCTGGGTGATCGCACTGGTCGGTGTGGACCTGCTCTACTACAGCTACCACCGCATTGCGCATCGGATCCGGTTGATCTGGGCGACGCACCAGGCGCACCACTCCAGCCGCTACTTCAATTTCGCCACCGCGCTACGTCAGAAGTGGAACAACAGTGGCGAGATCTTGATGTGGATTCCCTTGCCGCTGTTGGGCATTCCTCCGTGGATGGTGTTCGCCAGCTTTTCGGTGAGCCTGGTCTACCAGTTCTGGGTGCACACCGAGCGAATCGACAAACTGCCGCGGGCAGTCGAGTTCGTCTTCAACACTCCGTCGCACCACCGGGTGCACCACGGCATGGATCCCGAGTACCTGGACAAGAACTACGGCGGAATCCTCATCATCTGGGACCGGATGTTTCGCAGCTTCGCCCCCGAGCGGTTTCGGCCGCACTACGGGCTGACCAAGCCGGTCGACACCTTCAACATCGTGACCCTGCAATTCCATGAGTACGCCTCGATCGTCGCCGATGTGCGCGGCGCGACCCGATGGCGCGACCGGCTGGGTTACATCTTCGGGCCGCCCGGCTGGCAGCCCATGGCCGCGGAACCGGCCGGAGCTCCGGTACCGAGACTGCGCTGACGTAATGCGGGGCACTCCGGCGGGTGTTCGCCTAGGCTGACTAACGTCGCATCCGAGCGACAACGCCCGACGATTCAGGTCGCGGCGTGCCGATGAGAAGGGGACAACGTGGCACAGAGCTTGGGAGACACGCTCACTGCAGGAAAGAAACTCGTCAAGGGCGAGTCGCTGACCTCCAACAACGGGGCCTACACCCTGACGCTGCAGGAGGACGGCAACCTGGTGTTGGCGGCGCGAGGCAAAGCCATCTGGTCATCGGGCACCAACGGCAACGACGTGGTGCGTGCCGAGGTCCAGACGGACGGCAACTTTGTGCTGTACACCGCCGACAAGCCGATCTGGCACACCGACACCAAGGGCAAGAAGGACGTCAAGCTGGTCCTGCAGGACGACCGCAACGTGGTGCTCTACGCCGCCGACGGCGCGGCCTGGTCCACCAAGACCGAGACCGACGCCCCGCCGCCCGAGGAGCCCAAGGCCGAAGAGGCTCCGGCTCCCGTGGAGGAGGCAGCACCCGCGGCGCGCACGTACACCGTGGTCGCCGGTGACACCCTGTTCGCCATCGCCGAGCGGTTCTACGGCGACGGCAACAAGTACCCGCAGATCGCCGAGGCCAGCGGCATCGCCAACCCCGACCTGATCCACCCCGGTCAGGAGCTGACGATCCCCTGATCGCCGCGCAACGCCGACGCGGCGGCCCGGATCCCCAGGGGCCGGGCCGCCGCGCTGCGCCGTGGTGGCATGGTCCGGCCGGACCGAAACCGGCCCTCAACGATAGGAGTCGACGGTTGCGCAGGCTCGTTGCGCGGGTGCTGGCGGTGTTGTTGGGGGTCGGCGCGGCTGCTGCCGGCCCGACGGTCGCCACGGCCCGAGCCGATCGAGTGCTGGTGTTCCCGGGCATGGAGATCCGCCAGGACACCCATGTCTGCACTCTCGGCTACGTCGACCCGCTGCTGCGGGTGGCCTTCACCGCCGGTCATTGTCGGGGGAGCGGAATCGTCACAGACCGGGGCGGCACGGTGATCGGTAGGTTGGCGACTTTTCGTGACAACACACCCAATGGTTCGACGGTCAACACCGACCAGGTGATCGCCGACTACGAGGCGATCGAGTTGGCCGACGACGTCGATGTCAACGATGTCCTGCCGGATGGTCGGCACCTGCAGGCCGGCCCGGACGACAGCCTTGAGCCCGGCGAGCCGGTCTGCCACTTCGGCATTGTCACCGGAGAAACCTGCGGCACCGTCGAGCGGGTCAACAATGGCTGGTTCACCATGAGTCGCAGTGTTCGCAGTCAGCAGGGTGACTCCGGCGGTCCGGTGTATGCGCTGCGCGACGGTGGCTCGGCCCGGATTGTCGGACTGTTCAACAGCATGTGGGGCGACTACCCCGCTGCGGTGTCGTGGCCGGCGATCTCCCAGCAGGTCCGCGAAGACGTCGGCGTACCGACCCCGCTGTCGTGACGCCGACGCCGCGCCCGCCCATCCAGATCGCCTGGGTCACAGGCGATCTCGATGCCACGGCATCGATGCTGACCGCGTTGCTGGGCGTTCGGAAATGGGTCCGCATGCCGGGGGTGCACTTCGCCCCGGACACCTGCAGCTACCTGGGCGAGCCGGCTGATTTCGTCGCCGACATCGCGCTGAGCTATGCCGGAGACATGCAATTGGAGCTGATCGCACCGGTGCGCGGGCACAGTCTCTACGACGACTTCCTCCGTGACCGCGGGTCGGGCCTGCACCACGTCTGCATCGAGGCCGAGGACCCCGAGACCTTCGAAGTTATGCTGAACGACGCCGCCGAGCGGGGCGCCCAGGTCGTTGCCCGGGGCGTGATGCCCGGAGGCATGCAATTCGCGTACGTCTCAGCTCCGGACGCCGGCATCCCCTACCTGGAGATCGCCTACATCCCGGCCGAGATCCGAGCGGTCTTCGACTACATCAAACAGGAGCAGCGGTGAACACCGCAGCGGCGCCGATGACGAGCGCCGGCGACGAGGAGGAGTGGCGGCAATGAGCACCCAGATCCCGGATATCACCAGCGCCGAAACGGTTTCGGAATGGTCCGACGAGTTCGACGTCGTGGTGATCGGCTTCGGCATCGGTGGCGGCTGCGCGGCCGTCACCGCGGCGGCAGCCGGGGCCCGGGTGCTGGTGCTGGAGCGGGCCGCCGAGGCCGGCGGCACGACCGCCATGGCCGGTGGTCACTTCTACCTCGGCGGGGGCACCGCGGTCCAGCAGGCCACCGGGCATGCTGACTCGGCCGACGAGATGTACAAGTACCTCGTCGCGGTGTCGCGCGAACCCGAGCACGACAAGATCCGGGCCTATTGCGACGGCAGCGTCGAGCACTTCAACTGGCTTGAAGACTTGGGGATTGCGTTCGAGCGCAGTTACTACCCGGAGAAGGCCGTGATCCAGCCGAACACCGAGGGGCTGATGTTCACCGGCAACGAGAAGGTGTGGCCGTTTCTGAACGAGGCCGTTCCGGCGCCGCGTGGGCACAAGGTCCCGGTTCCCGGTGACACCCAGGGCGCCAAGATGGCGATCGACCTACTACTTAAGCGGGCCGACAGCCTCGGGGTGACGATCCGCTACGAAACCGGTGCCACCGGTCTGGTCACCGACGCCGCCGGCGCCGTCGTGGGTGTCACGTGGAAGCACTTCACCGAAAGCGGTGTCATCAAGGCGAAATCGGTGGTGATTGCCGCCGGTGGCTTCGTGATGAACCCGGAGATGGTCGCCCAGTACACGCCGAAGCTGGCGGAGAAGCCGTTCGTGCTGGGCAACACCTACGATGACGGCCTGGGCATCCGGATGGGGATGTCGGCGGGCGGCGCCACCAAGCACATGGACCAGATATTCATCACCGCGCCGGTCTATCCGCCCTCGATCCTGCTCACCGGGATCATCGTCAACAAAGAGGGCAAGCGTTTCGTCGCCGAGGACTCCTACCACTCCCGTACGTCCGGGTTCGTCATGGACCAGCCCGACAGTGCGGCGTTCCTGATCGTCGACGAGGCCCACATGCGCAAGCCGCAGGTGCCCTTGGTGCCCCTGATCGACGGGTGGGAGACAGTGCCGGAAATGGAAGCCGCACTGGGTATTCCGGAAGGAAACCTGGTGGCGACCCTGGACCGTTACAACACCCACGCGGCGCAGGGGCAGGACCCGGACTTCCACAAGCAGCCGCCGTTCCTGGCTCCGCAGGACACCGGACCGTGGGGCGCGTTCGACCTGTCGCTGGGCAAGGCGATCTACGCCGGCTTCACCATCGGCGGGCTGGCGACCTCGGTGGACGGCGAAGTGTTGCGCAGCGACGGCCAGCCGATCCCGGGCCTCTACGCCGCCGGCGCCTGTGCGGCCAACATTGCCCAGGACGGCAAGGGCTATGCCAGCGGAACCCAATTGGGGGAGGGCTCGTTCTTCGGCCGCCGCGCCGGGGAGCACGCGGCAACTCGCTAGCGCCCCGCCCTACGCGCCCAGCGTCCCTACCCTCCGTCGAGCGTGAAGGTGGCTTCACGTTCGGCGAAGGGGGGAGGCGGCGGCTAGACCGGGGTGAGGTCCCAGCGGCCCTGGCCGAGCAGCTCCAGCACGTGCTTGTGGTGCTGGCGGACCGTGTGACGGTGGCTCACGCTGACCAGGATGGTGTCGGGCAGCTCGGAGCGCAGCAACCGATACAGCGTCAGCTCCAGCCCCTCGTCGAGGGCCGACGTCGACTCGTCGAGGAACGCGGCCTTGGGCCGGGTCAACAGGATTCGGGCGAACGCCACTCGCTGCTGCTCACCGGGTGAGAGCACCTTGGCCCAGTCCTCGACGTCATCGAGCCGGTCGAGAAGATTCGGCAGTGACACCTTGACCAACGCTTCGGTGATCTCGGCGTCGGAGACCTCGCCGACCGACAGCGGGTAGGAAACCACCGCGCGCAGGTCGCCCAGCGGGATGTAGGGCAGCTGCGAGATGAACATGGTGGCGTTGACCGCATCGGGGCGCCGCAGGGTTCCCGACGCGTACGGCCACAACTGGGCCAGGCTGCGCAGCAGCGTCGTCTTGCCGCTGCCCGACGGTCCGGCGATCATCAGGGCGTCACCGATGCCCAGCTGCACGTCGAGCGCTTCGATCAGCGGGACACCCTCGGGGTTGCGCACCTCGACACCCTCAAGGGCCACCGTGCCGTCCGGGCTGGGTTTGACCAGCAGCTCGGGAAGGTCCCGGGCCTCGCGGTTGGCTTCCACCAGCCCGTGCAGACGAATGATCGAGGCCCGGTAGCCGGCGAAGTTGTCGTAGGCGTTGCGGAAGAACGACAGTGAGTCAGAGATGTTGCCGAACGCCGACGCGGTCTGCGCCACGCCGCCGAACATGATCTGCCCGGAGAACAGCCGTGGTGCCTGGATCACCCAGGGCAGCGGCACGATCGCCTGGCTGACCGACAGGTTCCAGCCGGAGAACCCGATGGTCCGGTTCACGAACTTCAGATAGTTGGCGATGATCGCGCGGAACCGCGTCCGCAGCTGGACCCGCTCGGCCAGCTCGCCCCGGTAGAACGCCACCGATTCGGCGGCGTCGCGCACGCGCACCAGCGCGTACCGGAAGGCGGCGTTGGTGAGCTCATTGCGGAAACTCAGCCGGATCAGGGGACGGCCGATCCAGAACGCGACGACGGTCGCGATGGCCACGTAGACCAGCACGATCAAGAACATCGCCCGCGGAATGTCGAACCCGAATACGGTCAGCGTGCCCGACAGGTTCCACAGGATGGCGGTGAACGACACCACCGTGACCATGGACTGCACGGCGCCGAACAACAGCGTGCTGCCGGTGCCGTTGGCCGGTGCGTTGACGTTGGCGCCGTTGCCCGCGGTGAAGATGTCGATGTCCTGCTGAATACGCTGGTCCGGGTTGTCGATCGCGCCTTCGATGGCTTCGCCGACGGCCGGGTCGAGCGGCGTCTTGACGAAGTGGGCCCGGTAGTAGGCCCGCCCGTCCAACCAGTCCCCGGTCAGTCGCTCGGTGAGCCAGCTGCGCCAGTTCACCATGAAGTGCTGGGTCAGATAGATGTCGAGCATCACCCGTGCCACGTGCAGCACGGCCATCACGCTGAAGATGCCGATCGACATCCAGAATCCGTGTACGCCCGACTGCTTGATGGCCTCGTCGCCCCCGGCGGCGCCCTGGAAGGCGGTCTGCAGCGACGAGTACATGTCGTTGCCCTGGAAGCTGAACAACACGTTGAGCCGGACGGCGGTGATCACCGACAGCAGCAGCACGCCCAGCATCAGCCAGACGCGGAGGCTCTCGCGCCCGGTGAAGTAGGCGCCGCTGATCTCCCAGAACTGGCGTCCCCATCGGGTGCTGACCCGCAGCAGGGCGGCCACAGCGAGCACGCTGACGGCGCTGATGGTCCAGGCCAGGGCGATCCACACCAGGGAATCGGGCAGCGCGTGCGCCCAGTCGATGGATGGGTTGAACAGCTTCGAGTCCACTGCCGATGTCTCCTTGCCGTTCGCTATCGCCGCAATCGCATCGCGGCCGGTATCCGAATCGAGAAATCCCGTGCGAAACCTACCGCAGCAGTGCGGCGTCGCGCCGGATAAGCCTTGCCCGTCGCCCCGCCGACGCGATGGTGCCCCCGGCTTGCAGGCGGTGGCCACCGCGTACCGTTGTGCTGTGGCTAACACCTCCAAGACTGTCTCCGCAACGCGAACCAAATCGGGTCGGCTCAGCGGGAAATTCTGGAAACTGCTGGGCGCCAGCACCGAGAAGAACCAGAGTCGTTCGATGGCCGAGGTCACGGCCGCCGGCGAGTACGCCAAGAAGGCGGCCGGACTCGACGATGAGCAGCTGCGCAAAGCCGCGCAACTGCTCAAACTCAAGGAGCTGGCCGACGCCTCGGACATCCCGCAGTTCTTGGCAATCGCCCGCGAGGCCGCCGAGCGCAGCATCGGGCAGCGCCCGTTCGATGTTCAGCTGCAGGGCGCGCTGCGGATGCTGGCCGGCGATGTGGTCGAGATGGCCACCGGTGAAGGCAAGACGCTCTCCGGCGCGATCGCCGCCGCCGGCTACGCCATCGGTGGCCGGCACGTGCACGTGGTCACCATCAACGACTACCTGGCCCGCCGCGACGCCGAGTGGATGGGCCCCCTGCTGGAGGCTCTCGGGGTTACCGTCGGGTGGATCACCGAAGACTCCACGGCGGCCGAGCGCCGTGCGGCCTACAAGTGCGACGTCACCTACGCGTCGATCAACGAGATCGGATTCGACGTGCTGCGGGATCAGCTGGTCACCGATGTCGACGACCTGGTCTCGCCCAACCCCGACGTGGCGCTGATCGACGAGGCCGACTCGGTGTTGGTCGATGAGGCGCTGGTGCCGCTGGTGCTGGCCGGCACCACCCACCGGGAGACGCCCCGGATGGAGATCGTCGAGCTGGTCGGACGACTCAAGCCCGGAGTGGACTACGACTCGGACGAGGACCGGCGCAACATCCACCTCACCGAGGTGGGGGCGAACAAGGTCGAGAAGGCGCTCGGTGGCATCGACCTGTACTCCGAGGAGCACGTGGTCTCCACGCTGACCGAGGTCAATGTCGCTCTGCACGCCCATGTACTGCTGCAGCGCGACGTGCACTACATCGTCCGCGACGGCAAAGTGCAGTTGATCAATGCCTCGCGCGGCCGGATCGCCGCCCTGCAGCGCTGGCCGGACGGCCTGCAGGCCGCGGTGGAGGCCAAGGAAGGCATCGAGACCACCGAGACCGGTGAGGTGCTCGACACCATCACGGTGCAGGCGCTGGTCAACCGGTATCCGACCGTGTGCGGCATGACCGGTACGGCGTTGGCGGCCGGTGAACAGTTGCGGCAGTTCTATCAGCTGGGGGTCTCGCCGATCCCGCCGAACATGCCCAACATCCGCGAGGACGAGGCGGACCGGGTCTACATCACCGCCGCGGCCAAGAACGACGCGATCGTGGCCCACATCGTTGAGGTGCACGCCACCGGACAGCCGGTCCTGGTCGGCACCCACGACGTCGCCGAGTCCGAGGAACTACACGAGCGGCTGCGCAAGCGCGGTGTTCCGGCGGTGGTTCTCAACGCCAAGAACGACGCCGAAGAGGCCACGGTGATCGCCGAGGCCGGCAAGCTCGGGGTGGTCACCGTCTCCACCCAGATGGCCGGCCGCGGCACCGACATCCGCCTGGGCGGATCCGAAGAGGCCGACCATGACGCGATCGTCGAACTGGGCGGCTTGCACGTGATCGGTACCGGCCGACAGCACACCCAGCGTCTCGACAACCAGCTGCGGGGCCGGGCCGGCCGTCAGGGCGACCCGGGGTCGTCGGTGTTCTTCTCCAGCTGGGAAGATGAGGTCGCCGCGACCAACCTGGAAGCCAACAAGCTCCCGACCGAGACCGACGACGACGCGCGGATCCTCAGTCCCAAGGCGTCCGGGTTGCTCGACCACGCGCAGCGCATCGCCGAGGGCAAGCTGCTCGACATCCACGCCAACACCTGGCGGTACAACCAGCTGATCGCCCAGCAGCGAACCATCATCGTGGAGCGGCGCAACACACTGCTGTCCACCCCGGCGGCGCGCGAGGAGCTGGCCGAGCTCACCCCGAAGCGCTACGCCGAGTTGAAGGCGCAGCTGGGGCAGAACGGGGAAGACGGCGAAGCCAAGCTGGAGAAGATCTGCCGGCTGATCATGCTCTATCACCTGGACCGCGGCTGGGCCGACCACCTCGCGTACCTGGCCGACATCCGGGAGAGCATCCACCTGCGGGCACTGGGCCGGCAGAACCCGCTCGACGAATTCCACCGGTTGGCACTGGACGCGTTCGCCTCGCTGGCCGCCGACGCCATCGAGGCCTCCCAGCAGACGCTGGAGACCTCGGATTCGATCGAGTCCGAGCCGGGTATCGACCTGTCGAAGCTGGCCCGGCCCACCTCGACGTGGACCTACATGGTCCGGGACAACCCGCTGAGCGACGACAGCATGGACGCGCTGAGCCTGCCCGGGATCTTCCGCTAGGGGGTCGGAATGTCTGCCGGGTCCGGCTCCGACCGCGTCCAAGACCGGGTGCTCACGGTGCCCAACGTCATCAGCCTGGCCCGTCTCGGGCTGATCGGCGTCTTTCTGTACCTGCTGCTGGTCACGCGGGCGGACGGGCCGGCGGTGGCGATTCTGATGCTCAGCGGCGCCTCGGACTGGGCCGACGGCAAAGTGGCTCGGCTGTTCAACCAGTATTCGAGGCTGGGCGCCCTGCTCGATCCGGCGATCGACCGGCTCTACATGATCACCATTCCGGTCGCCTTCGGGATGCGCGGACTGGTGCCCTGGGCGATCATCGGGGTGCTGTTGGCCCGGGACCTGCTGCTGGCCGCGACACTGCCTGCACTGCGTAGCCGGGGCCTGACCGCGCTGCCGGTGACCTATATCGGCAAGGCGGGCACCTTCGCGCTGATGTCGGCGTTTCCGTTGATCCTGCTGGGGCAGTGGGACCAGCTGTGGAGCCGTGTGGTGCTCTCGGCGGGCTGGGGTTTCCTGCTCTGGGGCTTGGGAATGTACCTGTGGGCGTTCGTGCTGTATCTGATCCACGTGGCCCTGGTGGTCCGCACGATGCCGAAGGTGGCCGGTGGCTGAACCGTTCTTCGCGCTGAGCGGATACGACTCCCAGGGTGCGGGCGCCCACCAGGCCGGCCGGCCGCGGAAGTTCGCGGTGCCGTCGCTGCTGCGTTCGCTGCTGTCGGAACATCTCGACCCGGGCTATGCCGCCGCGGCCGCCCGGCGTGCACGCCGGACCGCGCCCCCCGCGGCCACCACCCGGGTCGCGGGATGGGCCTGGGAGGCGGTGGCGGCGCTGCTGGTGGCGACGGTGTTCGCCGTGGCGGTGGCGCAGGCGCGGTCGGTGGCGCCCGGGGTGCACGACGCCCAACAGGTGCTGGCGACGAACGTCCGATCGGCCGAAGCCGTGACCGGCAAGCTGGCTGACAAACGTGACACGTACTCCAACCGCGTCGACGACTTGCGCCGGCACCGGCTGGCCGACGACGCCCAGGGGCAGCGGGTGCTGGCCGGCCTGGATGCGCTCAGCCTGGAGGCTGCCAGCACCCGGGTGGCCGGCCCCGGGGTGACCGTCACGGTGACCGATCCCGGCGCCGGGCGAAATCTCTCCGACGCGTCCAAACAACGGGTGTCGGGCAGCCAGCAGATCATCTTGGACCGCGACCTGCAGCTGGTGGTCAACTCGCTGTGGGCCAGCGGGGCCGAGGCGATCGCCGTCGGCGACGTCCGCATCGGCCCCAACGTCACGATCCGCCAGGCCGGCGGCGCCATCCTGGTCGACAACAAGCCGATCAGCAGTCCCTATGCGCTGCAGGCCATCGGGCCGCCACAGCAGTTGCGCGATTCCTTCGACCGCAGCCCGGGGCTCTACCGGCTGCGGCTGTTGGAGGCCTCCTACGGGGTTGTGGTGCGGGTCGACGGCCGCGGCTCGGCCGACATCACGCTGCCGGCTGGATCGGTGCGAGATGTCCGGTTTGCCAAACAGATAGGGGCATCGTGACGCAAGCTTGCGCTGCGGGCCGCGGCTTGGTGGTCGTGGCCGTTGCGGCCCGCACGGGTCCGGTTCGGGAGGCTGGAGTGGTTTCGCAATGATCGGTATCGCCGCGCTGATCGCCGGGATTGTGCTGGGGCTGGTGTTTCATCCCAGCGTGCCGGAGGTGGTTCAGCCCTATCTGCCGATCGCCGTGGTGGCGGCGCTGGACGCCGTGTTCGGTGGCCTGCGTGCCTACCTGGAGCGGATCTTCGACGCGAAGGTGTTCGTCGTGTCGTTCGTGTTCAACGTTCTGGTGGCCGCACTGCTGGTCTACCTCGGCGACCAGCTGGGGGTCGGCACGCAGCTCTCGACCGCGATCATCGTGGTGCTGGGCATCCGCATCTTCGGCAACGCGGCGGCACTGCGGCGACGACTGTTCGGGGCCTGACAGGCATGTCCAGCACCGACCCGGCATCGCACGGCCGCCACGAGCGGCCGCAGCCGTCACCGCAAGACGGTGTGCCGCCGCCGCGCGGCCGCTCCGGGCCGTTGTTCAGCGTGCTGGGGATGCTGCTGTGCCTGTTGTTGGGCGTGGCGATTGTCACCCAGGTTCGCCAGAACGACTCCCAGGACGCACTGGAGACGGCTCGGCCGGCCGACCTGCTGGTGCTGCTGGACTCGCTGCGTCAACGCGAGGCCACGCTGGGCACCGAAGTCGCCGAACTGCAGCAGACGCTCAACGCCCTGCAGGAGTCCGGCAGCAGTGACCAGGCCGCTATCGAGAACGCCCAAGCGCGGCTCGCCGCCCTGGCGATCATGATCGGCACCGTGGGTGCGGTCGGCCCCGGCGTCGTGGTCACCGTCGAGGATCCGGCCCGCGGTGTCGCACCCGAGACGATGCTCGACGTGATCAACGAGCTGCGGGCGGCCGGCGCCGAGGCGATGGAAGTCCGCGACGGCACGAAGGCGGTGCGCATCGGAGTGGACTCGTGGGTTGCCGGCACGCCCGGCGCGCTGGAGTTCGATGGCACCGCGCTGACGCCCCCGTATTCGGTTCTGGCGATTGGGGATCCCCCGACTCTGGCGGCCGCGATGAACATTCCCGGCGGGGCGGTCGACAGCGTCAAACGCCTCGGCGGCGCCATGGCGGTGCAACAGGCCGACCGCGTGGAGGTGACCGTGTTGCGGCAACCGAAACCACGCCAATACGCTCAGCCAGTCAAGTGAGCCCGACAGCGCAAGGAGCACGATCACCGTGAGCGACGTTCCATCCGACCTGTACTACACCGCTGAGCACGAGTGGGTTCGCCGCACCGGCCCGGACACCGTCCGGGTGGGTATCACCGACTTCGCGCAGGCGGCGCTGGGCGACGTGGTCTTCGTACAACTGCCCGCCGCGGGCACCGGGGTCACCGCGGGCGAGGCCTTCGGCGAGGTGGAGTCGACCAAGTCCGTCTCCGACCTCTACGCGCCCATCACCGCGTCGGTGAGCGCGGTCAACGCCGACCTGGACGCGAACCCGCAATTGGTGAACTCGGACCCGTACGGTGCCGGCTGGCTGCTGGAACTTCAGGTGGCCAACGCGGATTCGGCGGCTCTGGACCAGAGTCTGTCGGGTCTGTTGACCGCCGACGCCTACCGGGCGACGTTGTCGGAATGACGATTGTTAGCCTGCCTGCCGGGACGCGCCGGGTATCCGGCGACACGATCCCGCGGTGCGGGGGACATGACGGACCGCTGCGCGGTACGGTCGACTCAACGATTCAGGGTTGGGCGCAACACATGTCCGGCAGGCGCGACCAGGTAGCAAAACAGCGGCCAGTGAGGAGTAGCGGGTGACGGAGAAGGACCCGGCGACGGGGCAAGACCAGGCAGGCGACGAGGTCACCGTGGAAACCACATCGGTTTTCCGCGCCGACTTCCTCAACGAACTCGACGCTCCCGCGCAGGCGGGCGGCGAGAGCCTGACCTCGGGCGTGGAGGGGCTGCCCCTGGGGTCGGCGCTGCTGGTCGTCAAGCGGGGTCCCAACGCCGGATCGCGGTTCCTGCTCGATCAGCCGGTCACAGCTGCTGGTCGGCACCCCGACAGCGACATCTTCCTCGATGACGTCACGGTGAGTCGTCGTCACGCCGAGTTCCGGCTGGAAGGCAACGAGTTTCAGGTCGTCGACGTCGGCAGTCTGAACGGGACCTACGTCAACCGGGAGCCGGTCGATTCGGCGGTCCTGGTCAATGGCGACGAGGTCCAGGTGGGCAAGTTCCGCCTGGTGTTCCTGACCGGCCCGAAGACGGGTGAGGCAGAGGCCGGGCCGGGCAGCTAATGACCGCGCCTGACAGCCCTGAACTGGCCGGGATGTCAATCGGAGCGGTGTTGGATCTGCTTCGGCCGGAGTTTCCCGACGTCACGGTCTCCAAGATTCGCTTCCTGGAGACCGAGGGGCTGGTCATGCCGCAGCGGGCGGCGTCGGGCTACCGTCGATTCAGCGCGTACGACTGCGCTCGGCTGCGTTACGTGCTGACCGCGCAACGCGACCAGTACCTGCCGCTGAAGGTGATCAAGGCGCGGCTGGATGCCGAACCGGACGGCGCGCTGCCCTCACCGGAGTCGCCGTACCCCACGCCGCGGCTGGTCTCAGCCGGCGGCGACACCGCCCACAACGGGACGGCGCTGCCTGCGCCGCCCCGGCAGGTGCGGCTGAGCCGCGAGGATCTGCTGGCGCGCTCGGGCGGCGACGACGCGCTGCTGACGGCGTTGGTGCGATCGGGCGTGATCACCGCCGGGCCCGGTGGGCTGTTCGACGAGCACGCGGTGGTGATCGTCCAGTGCGCGCGGGGGTTGGCCGACTACGGCGTCGAGCCGCGGCACCTGCGGGCGTTCCGCTCGGCGGCCGACCGGCAATCCGACCTGATCGCCCAGATCGCCGGTCCGCTGGTCAAGGGGGGCAAGGCGGGCGCACGTGACCGGGCCGACGACTTGGCCCGCGAGGTTGCGGCGCTGGCGATCGCCCTGCACACCGCGCTGCTCAAGTCGTCGGTACACGACGTACTGCACGGCTGAGGACTAGACTTCGCCTCGGCGGCTAGTTGCGCGGCATACGGTTGTCCGACCGAGGGTTTCGCAGCGAGTCATACTGGGACGACAAGGACTTTGGGACGCAGCGAACGCGGAGGGCTGACTGGAGATGGGTGAA
Source organism: Mycobacterium sp. SMC-14 (assembly GCF_046250075.1). Taxonomy (NCBI): domain Bacteria; kingdom Bacillati; phylum Actinomycetota; class Actinomycetes; order Mycobacteriales; family Mycobacteriaceae; genus Mycobacterium; species Mycobacterium sp. SMC-14. The sequence goes on from NZ_CP176429.1 coordinate 2,216,779, forward strand.
GTACGCGTGGTCGGCATCCGCGTCGAGCAGCCGCAGAACCAGCCGGTGTTGCTCCTGCGTGAAGCCGACGGTGATCGATATCTCCCGATCTGGATCGGGCAGGCCGAAGCCGCCGCCATCGCCCTGGAGCAGCAGGGCGTGGAGCCGGCCAGGCCCCTGACCCACGACTTGATCCGTGACCTGATCGGCGCACTCGGGCATTCGCTCAAGGAGGTCCGAATCGTCGATCTGCAGGAGGGCACCTTCTATGCCGACCTGATCTTCGACCGCGACATCACGGTGTCGGCGCGCCCGTCGGACTCGGTGGCCATCGCCTTGCGGGTGGGGGTGCCGATCTATGTCGAGGAAGCGGTGCTGGCCGAAGCGGGCCTGCTGATCCCCGACGAGAGCGACGACGAGACCGCCGGCGCGGTGCGCGAAGACGAGGTGGAGAAGTTCAAGGAATTCCTCGATAGCGTGTCGCCCGACGATTTCAAAGCAACCTGACTCGGCGCGGCGGACTCAGCCTCGTCACAGATCCGTTTCATCTCTCGCGGCCAGCGCGACACGCCCGAACGAAAGCAACACGCGCAAAACCGGGCCCCCATACTTGAGCCACGGCGGGAACAACTGCACGGCAGCTCGTCGGACGGCGTATGCTCACGACCAACTCGGGCAAGAGCAAACGCGGCCACCGGCCAGCCAGTGGCAACGAGCGCGATCGGCGAGAGGAAGCAGCGTGGGCGACCAACCGGGGCAGGATCAGCTGGACTACATGGGTCAGTCCGACCAGGGTGACCGTGACGTCCCTGCGGCCCCTTCCAGTGCTGGCCAACCGGTACAGGGCGGACTGTTCCCGGACGACTCCGTTCCGGACGAGCTTGTCGGTTACCGCGGCCCCAGCGCCTGCCAGATCGCCGGCATCACCTACCGCCAGCTCGACTACTGGGCCCGGACCTCGCTGGTGGTGCCCTCGATCCGGGGCGCGGCCGGCTCGGGCAGCCAGCGGCTGTACTCGTTCAAAGACGTCCTGGTGCTCAAGATCGTGAAGCGACTCTTGGACACCGGCATCTCTCTGCAGAACATCCGGATCGCCGTGGACCACCTTCGTGAGCGCGGTGTCCAGGATCTGGCCAACATCACGCTGTTCTCCGATGGCACCACCGTGTACGAATGCACCTCGGCCGAAGAGGTCGTCGATCTGCTGCAGGGCGGCCAGGGCGTGTTCGGCATCGCGGTGTCGGGCGCGATGCGTGAGTTGACCGGCGTCATCTCCGATTTCCCCGGGGAGCGCGCCGACGGCGGCGAGTCGATCGCCGCGCCGGAAGACGAGCTGGCCAGCCGCCGCAAGTTCCGCGACCGCAAGACCGGCTAGAGCTTCCCAGGGCCTCCTGGGGCTTCCTGGGGCTTCGCAGCCAACGAAACTCGTTGGGGCGCGCGGCTTTTATCCGATCCAGTCTTAGCTGTCCACTTCGCTGATCCGGCGCCCAGCGTCTTTCACCCGTTCGGTGCGGCCAATCTGCGCGCGGTAGCGGGCTTCGACGTCGGCGGACCGAGGTTCGGCGGGTAGTATTGGGTCCGCATCAGCCTTGCGCGGGAGAGTTCCGTGGCAGCCAGCCGCGGACGCCGAAGGAGCAATACCTCTCCGTCAACCTCTCAGGCACCCGGACCGCGCCGGCATTGATGCCTCTGGAAAGCGGTGACGCCCATTCGGGTAACACCCGCCCATGGGGAAAGGCGCCCCAGAAATCGCGGCGCCGAATCTCTCAGGCGCCCGGGCCGGGCAGACGACAGAGGGGGAGGACACGAATTCGTCTCGCAGTCGTCTAGCGCCCAGGAGTTCCCGTGTCCGAGCACACCGAATCCAGCTTTGTTGACCGGCATATCGGCCCCGACAACACCGCGATCAGCACGATGCTCGCCGCCATCGGTGTCGGGTCGCTGGAGGATCTCGCGGCAAAGGCGGTGCCCGCCGGCATCCTCGACGCGCTGAATGCCGATGGCATCGCGCCCGGGCTCGACGTCCTTCCGGCTCCGGCTACCGAGGCTCAGGCCCTGGGCGAACTGCGCGAACTGGCCGATGCCAGCACGGTCGCGGTCTCGATGATCGGCCAGGGCTACTACGACACGCTCACCCCGCCGGTGCTGCTGCGCAACATCATGCAGAACCCGGCGTGGTATACCGCATACACGCCCTACCAGCCGGAAATCAGCCAGGGCCGGCTGGAGGCCCTGCTGAACTTCCAGACCATGATCGCCGATCTGACCGGGTGCGAGATCGCCAACGCCTCGATGCTCGACGAGGGCACCGCCGCCGCCGAGGCGATGACGTTGATGCACCGCGCGACGCGGGGCGCCTCGCATCGGTTGCTGGTCGACTCCGATCTGTTCGCCCAGACCGCGGCGGTGTTGGCTACGCGGGCCGAGCCGCTGCGCATCGAGATCGTCACCGCCGACCTGCGGGAAGGACTTCCCGACGGCGACTTCTTCGGGGTGATCGTGCAGTTGCCGGGCGCCTCGGGCCGGATCACCGATTGGTCCGGGCTGATCGAGACCGCCCACGAGCGCGGTGCGCTGGTGGCGGTGGGCGCGGACCTGCTGGCATGCACGCTGCTCACCCCGCCCGGCGAGATCGGCGCCGACGTGGCGTTCGGCAGTGCCCAGCGGTTCGGGGTGGCGATGGGCTTCGGCGGCCCGCACGCCGGCTACCTGGCGGTGCACTCGGGCCACGCCCGCCAGCTGCCCGGCCGGCTGGTCGGGGTGTCTCTGGACGCCGATGGATCAGCGGCGTTCCGGCTGGCGTTGCAAACCCGCGAACAGCACATCCGCCGGGACAAAGCCACGTCGAACATCTGTACCGCGCAGGTGCTGCTGGCGGTGATGGCCGCGATGTACGCCAGCTACCACGGTGCCGACGGCTTGGCCGCCATCGCGCGGCGTGTGCACGGCCAGGCCGAGAAGATCGGCGCCGCGCTCGGCGACGCGCTGGTGCACGAGCGCTATTTCGACACGGTGCTGGCCCGGGTGCCCGGCCGCGCTGACGAGGTCATCGCCGCGGCCAAGGCCAAGGGGATCAACCTGTGGCGTGTCGACGCCGACCACGTCTCGGTGGCCTGCGACGAGACCACCACCGACGCGCATGTGGCGGCGGTGCTGGAAGCCTTCGGGTTGGCCGTGGTCGAGCCCACCGGCGTATCGATCGCCACCCGCACGTCGGAATTCCTGACGCACCCGGCGTTCACCCGCTACCGGACCGAAACCGCGATGATGCGTTACCTGCGCACGCTGTCGGACAAGGACATTGCCTTGGACCGCAGCATGATTCCGCTCGGTTCCTGCACGATGAAGCTGAACGCGGCCGCCGAGATGGAGTCGATCACCTGGCCGGAGTTCGCCCGCCAGCACCCGTTCGCCCCGGCCGGCGACGCCGTGGGACTGCGGACGCTGATCGCCCAGTTGGAGGCCTGGCTGACGGGGATAACCGGGTATGACGCGGTGTCGCTGCAACCCAATGCCGGTTCGCAGGGGGAGTACGCGGGTCTGCTGGCGATCCACGCCTATCACGCCAGCCGCGGTGAGTCGCATCGTGACATCTGCCTGATCCCCTCCAGCGCCCACGGCACCAACGCCGCGTCGGCGGCGCTGGCCGGAATGCGGGTGGTGGTGGTGGCCTGCCGGGACAACGGCGATGTCGACCTCGACGACCTGCGCGCCAAGGTCGACCAGCACGCTGAGGCGTTGTCGACGTTGATGATCACCTACCCCTCCACGCATGGCGTCTATGAGCACGACATCGCCGAGATCTGCGCCTCCGTGCACGACGCCGGTGGCCAGGTCTACGTCGACGGAGCCAACCTCAACGCGTTGGTCGGCCTGGCCCGGCCTGGAAAGTTCGGCGGAGACGTCAGCCACCTGAACCTGCACAAGACCTTCTGCATCCCGCACGGGGGCGGCGGCCCCGGCGTCGGGCCGGTGGCGGTGCGCGCGCACCTGGCCGAGTTCCTGCCCGGGCACCCGCTGGCCGCGGAGTTGCCCGGCGGGCATCCGGTGTCGGCGGCTCCCTATGGGTCCGCGTCGATCCTGCCGATCACCTGGGCCTATATCCGGATGATGGGTGCCGACGGTCTGCGTGCGGCGTCGCTGACGGCGATCGCGTCGGCGAACTACATCGCTCGCCGGCTGGACGAGCACTACCCGGTGCTCTACACCGGTGAGAACGGCATGGTCGCCCACGAATGCATCCTGGACCTGCGGGAGATCACCAAGAACACCGGCGTTACCGTCGATGATGTCGCAAAACGGTTGGCCGACTACGGTTTCCACGCACCGACCATGAGCTTCCCGGTGGCCGGAACCCTGATGGTGGAGCCCACCGAGAGCGAGAGTCTGGCTGAGATCGATGCGTTCTGCGAGGCGATGATCGCTATTCGCGGCGAGATCGACCGGGTCGGCTCCGGCGAATGGACGGTTGAGGACAACCCGCTGCGCGGGGCCCCGCACACGGCCGAGTGCCTGGTGGTCGACAAGTGGGAGCACCCCTACACCCGGGAGCAGGCCGCCTACCCGCTGGGCCGCGGATTCCGACCGAAGGTGTGGCCGCCGGTGCGCCGGATCGACGGTGCGTTCGGCGACCGCAACCTAGTCTGCTCGTGCCCGCCGGTGGAGGCCTTCGGCTGAGTCGCCGACATTCGGTAAACAGACAGCAAAGTCTCAGCTGCAGCAAAAAAGAGTCTAGGATCGCACTTATCCAATTCATGGTTGAGGTTCGCGCCTAGGAGGACTCGTGCAGGAGCCCATGTCTCGCTCCTGTCTCACCGCCGGTATCGCCCTCGTGAGCGCTGGGATGGTCACGGTCGCCCCGGTCACGGTGCCACCGCGGACCTGTGTGACTTCGCCGGGCGTGGCGCTGACCACCTCCTACGGCGACCTGTTTGCCAACACGCGCGACAACATCGAGCGCATCAGCGCGAACGCGGACTGGTCGGCGATCTCGCAGTTGTTGACCGCGATGTTCGCCAATCCAGCCGGAGTCATCGAAGCGGCCAGCAACTTCACGGCGGCTGTGGACACCGACACCGCGTCGCTGCCGGCCACGGTCTCGGTGCAGCTGTCGCCGGGGCTGGAATTGCTCATCGCGGGTCTGACATCGCACGTGGCGACCCTGGATGCGCTGTTCGGCGTGGTCGACGACCTGGGTGATCCCAAGACCGCATTCACCGCGCTGTTCAACGCGCCGGCCACCCTGCTTGACGCCTACCTCAACGGCCAGCACAACCTGTCCCTGCTGGGCGGCATCATCACCATCCCGGCGTTCAACGGGGTTCTGGCGCCCGAGCAGAGCCTGGAGATCGACCTCAATTTGTCCAGGCTGCTGGAGATGCTGGGGTTGGGCACTCCGGATCTGAGCAACCTGAACCTCGACGGCGTGATCGACCAGATCCGGTCCGGCACCTTGACCTTGGGGGGCCTGCTCAGCGGCCTGGGGTTCAGTGACGACGGTGTCGGGGATCTGCTGAAGCTGACCACCAACGTCAGCACGCTGGGGGAGTTGCTCGACCTCGTGGGCCTGGGCGACCTGGGTCTGAGCCGCTACAGCCTGACCGCCCTCTTGGGTGACCTCGGCCCCAACACCGACTTCTACCGGGATCTGGACCTCGACCTCGAACTCGGCAACTTCCGCCTCGCGGACGTGCTGAGCGCGTTCGGGGTCGACGCCGTGATCCCGCTGGGGCTGGGCCACCTTCTGGTCGGTCTTGGCGACGGCAACCTCGCCGGCGAACACCTCGGCAGCCTGCTGTCGGACGTCGGCCTGCTCACCCAGCTTCTCGGTTGGCTCCACGCGACAGCGGCTGACCTCTTCGACCCGGTTCCCCTGGTGGGACCTCTGCTGACTGGGCTGGTGAGCGACCTGCTGGGGGCCAACGGCCTGGAAACCCTGCTCAACACCTTCACCGTCGGCGATCTGCTGGGCGACCTGCGGCTCGACGACAGCGTCAGTTCGCTGTTGGGGAATGTGGGCGGAGCGTTGCTGTCGGTCGGCAACCTGACGATCGGCGGCGTCCTGGTAGACCTCGGCTTCACCGATTCCGTCGGCGACCTGACGCTGCGCGATGTGCTCAGTGGGCTCGGGGGTGCGCTGGGCGGCGTCCTGATCAATGGTCCGCTCGCGCTGGACCTCACCTGGCTGTTGAACGGCCTTGATGTGGGTGACCTGGTCGGCTTTTCGGGGCTCGACGGTGTGTCGCTCAACCTCGGCGACCTGGTCGGGAACTGGGTGAACCCCTACCTCGCCGACTTGCTCGAGGGTTTTGCCCAGGGCCAAGTGAATCTGGCCGGCGCCAGCGTCGGCGCCTTCGGTGGGACGTTCACCGAACTGTTCGTCAGCATGCCGCAGCAGCTTCTCGCCATGCTGGGCGGCTAGGCACCAGGTCCGCTTCGTAGCCACCTCAGATCGGGCGAATTCGCGCGCCGGGGTGCTGTGGGGCGCCGTACCAGCAATACGGAATAAATTCAGTGAAATCTCAAGTTCGACCTCAAATAGGTTTACGCTGGCCTCATCCGAATCGTGATTAACATCATCTGAGGAGAGATCATGCAACACCTCACTCTTCGTCCGTACCTCACAGCCGGTGTCGCCGTCGTGGGCGCCGGGATGCTCGCGGTCGTGCCGGTGGCGCCGGTTTCTGCGCCGGCGCTCTCACCAGGCGGCGCACCCGCCGTTGCACTGACCACCACCTACACCGAGTTGTTCACCAATACCTGGGACAACGTGCAGAACATCAGTGCGCACGCCGATTGGTCCGGGATCTTCCAGGTCTTCACCGCGATGTTCACCAACCCGCTCGGCGTGATCGGTGCCTTCACCGACCTCACCCCGACGGTGGACACCGACATCACATCGCTGCCGGCGACGGTGTCGGTGCAACTGGCGCCGGCAATGGAGTTGCTGATCGCCAACCTGGGGTCGCAGGCGGCGACCCTGAACGCGCTCAACAGCGTGATCGCCGAGCTGGGTGACCCGGCGACCGGTTTCACCGCGCTGCTCAACGCGCCGGCCACCGTGCTCAACGCCTACCTGAACGGCCAGGACAACCTGAGTCTGCTCGGCGGCATCATCAACATCCCGGCATTCAACGGCATCCTGGCGCCGGAGCAGAACCTGGAGGTCGACCTCAACCTGACCAAACTGCTGGACGCACTTGGGCTGGGCAACCTGGATCTGACCAACGTCAACCTCGCGGCCTTGATCGACCAACTCGGCCTGGGCGATCTGACCCTGGGGGGACTGCTCACCGAGCTGGGGATCAGCGGTGACGGTTTGGGTGATTTGCTGAAGCTGGGCAGCAACGTCACCGACCTGGGCGGACTGCTGGACTTTCTGGGCCTGGGCAACCTCGGTCTGGGCAGCCTCAGCTTGACCGGCATCCTGAGCGGGCTGGGCCTGGACACCGAGGTCGACCTGAACAGCCTGAGCCTCGACGACGTGCTGAATGCGTTCGGCATCAACACCGAGATCAACCTCGGCCTGGCCCAATTGCTGACGAATCTGGGTTTCGGCGGCCTGGTCGATACCTCGCTGGGATCGCTGCTCGGCGGGCTGCCGGGAGGTGCGCTGACCGATATCACCGGCATCCTGAACTCTGTTCTGGCGAGCATCATCAACGGCCTGCCGCTGCTCGGGCCCGTTCTGGAAGAAGTTCTCGGTGCCGTCGTCCTCACCCCGCAGAATCTGATCGACGCGCTGAACACCGTCACCTTCGGTGACCTGTTAGGCGGTCAGAGCATCGACGAGACGGTCAGTTCGCTGCTGGGCGCCCTTGGGGTCTCGCTGCCGACCGGCGACCTCACTATCGGCGGCATCCTGGAAGGTCTTGGCTTCGCCGACTCCACCGGTGACCTGACGCTGGGCGGCCTGCTGGGCGGACTCGGTGGCGGGCTGCTCGGAATCGACGTCACCGGACTGTTGAACGGCCTGGACCTGGGTGGCCTGATCAGCGGCCTGGGCCTGGACAACCTGCCGCTGAACCTCGGCGACTTGGTCGGTGACCTGTCGAACCTGAACCTGGGTGAGCTGCTCGACGATCTCGGCTTGGGCAACCTGGACCTGGCCAGCATCAGTGTCGGCTCGTTCGGCGGGATGATCACCGAGCTGCTGGTCACCGTGCCGCAGCAGATCCTGGACGCGCTGGGCGGGTAGCGCAGTAGGGCGCCGGCCCCAGGGTGCGTCAGCTCAGCAGCGAGTTCAGCGCGCCGGCCAGTTCGGGGGAGTTCGCCCCGCGCAGATTCTGGTACGTGCCACCGGAAAGTGACGCCACCGACTGCCAGGTCGCTTGGTCGGCGTCCGCGCCGAAGTCGATGACGTTGACGGCGACCGGTCGTTCCGGATCGATGTTGGCCCGGATGAAGTCCTGAAGCCCTGGGCCGTCCAAGGTCCGGTCGGTATGTGGACCCGCGGTGATGACAAGTACCGAATTCGCCTGTCCGGGGTGGTAGTTGGCCAACGCCTGGTTGTACACCAAGCGCAACGTCGTGAACGAAACCGCGCCGCCGGGCGTCGAGCTCAGATCGTTGAGCTCGCTGACCAAGGTCTCGGCACGGGTCCCGCCGTTGAGCGGCTCGTCCAGCGGGCCCCCGGTGACCACATTGCGGCCCTCGGTGCCGTCGAAGGTCCACAGGCCCACAGACGAAGTCGGGGACAGGGCTTTGATCCGTTGATCCAGGGCGGCGATCACATGGGCCAAGCGGCTCTTGCCGCCTTCGTCGGTGGTCATCGACTGGTCGAGCATCACCGTGACCGCCGCGCTGCCCGGCAAGGTGGTCAGGGCGTTGGCCAGGGCGGCGCGCGTCGCATCGTCGTCGACCGACAGGGTGTCTGACACCGCCGGGAAACCGGTCACCTCGCTGCTGGGCGGTTCGACGCCCTCAACGCGGAATCCGGCTTTGGCCAGCTCGGCGAGCTGGTCGGGTTTGCGGGCGAAGCGGGCGAACTCGCTGGCGGCGCTGACCTGCTCCTGCGACAACCAAGAACCGGCGAGCAGCACGGTGGGGTAGTCGGCGACCGGCACCGGTCCCGGAGGCCGCCAGGAGCTCAGCTCGGTCGCGGGGTCCGACAGCGACTGGCCGCGGGTGAACAGTTGCTGCTCGGTGGTCACCACCGCGTGCACCGGTGCGGAGCCAAGATTTCCTTGGCGCAGAAGCACGTTCATGGCCTCGGCGAGCGAAGAATCGGTGAGCTTGGGCTGCTCGCCCGCGAGCCGGTGTACACCGCCGACCCCGTCGACGATCGGGGCGCCTTTGGGGGCTACACCCGCAGCCACCGCCTCGCCGGCCAGGAAAGCGGCGTCGGCGTTGCCGCCGATCGGTAGTGCCAGCCGCAGCGGCCCCCAGCCGGCCAGCCCGAGCCGGCCCAGGCTGTCAGGATCGGTCTGCAGGTCCGGCAGACTCGCCCAACTCTGCTTCTGTAGTGCGCTTTTGAGCTCGGGGCGAATCGCCAACAACACCGGCGAGGTCACCAGCGACCGGCTGTCGCTGACCGTTTCCGCCCCCGCGGAGGCCTGCAGCCGAGCCGTGGAGACCGAACTGCCAGGGATCCACAGCGCCGGGCGCTGCCCGAGTTGCGCCGGCCAGTCGCCGATGAAACCGCTGACGACGGCATCGGAATCGACCGGCTTGACCTGCACCGACACGCAGCGATCGCCGACGGGCTTCGCGGTCTTGTTGAACCGGTCGGCGAAACCCTGCACATGGTCGGCGATCGATGGATCTGCCACGACGGCAACCGCCAGATCGCCGGCGGCGCAGTTGCCTGCGGCGTCGGCGGAACGATGCGACAGTGAATTGCCGAAGAAGCGCCACAGGATCACCGCGCCCACCACAACGATCACCGTGACAAGCGCGGCGATCACTCCGACGCTGACACCGCGCGTCCCCGAGTCGTTGCGATGCCGGCGCCACCGGTCGAGATCGCGGTGGCCGCCGCGTGGCTCGTCTTGATCCGATACCGATGACTCGCCGGCGACGCCGCCGATGGCACCGAAAGGCCCGGTGCGATAACGCGATTCCTCATCGGGTTCACCGCCGCGACGCATGTACTGCGCCGGGTCGGCATCGTCGTATCCCGCATCGTCGTATCGCGACTCGCGATATCCAGCGTCACCACCGTCGGGGAACGTCTCGTCGTAGAAGGCGTCGTGATAGTCGTCGACGTAGTCGTCGTCGTCCGGGTCGCCAAGGCCGAACAGCTCGGGTCCGCCGGACAGGTGGCTGTCGTCGGATTCGTCGCCCCCCAACGGTTCATCGGCGGAATCGTCCGGGCCGGGGAAACTGTGCCTACCCACGGTGGGTGCGTCCTCTCCGCTTGGTCAGTTGTCCGGCCACGGTGTTGTTCACTGAAGATCTACGTCGGATCAGATACCGGCCTGGGCTTTGAACTCCCGCCGACGCCGGTGCAGGATCGGCTCGGTGTAACCGTTGGGCTGGGTGGTCCCGGACAGGATCAGCTCGCGAGCGGCCGCGAACGCGATGCTGGATTCGAAGTCGGGTGCCATCGGCAGGTAACTCGCGTCACCGGCGTTCTGGCGGTCCACTGCCGGGGCCATCCGCTCCAGGCTGGACTGCACGTCGTCGGAGGTGATGACCCCGTGCCGCAGCCAGTTTGCCAGCAGCTGAGACGAGATCCGCAGCGTGGCACGGTCTTCCATCAGCGCCACGTCGTGGATGTCGGGGACCTTCGAACAACCCACACCCTGGTCGATCCAGCGCACCACGTAGCCGAGGATCGACTGGCAGTTGTTGTCGACCTCCTCGCGGATCTCGTCGGGTGCCCAGGCCAGGCCTTCGGACAGCGGAATGGTCAGCAGCGCATCGATTGTGGCGCGCCGCTTTCCGGCCAGTTCCTGCTGCACCTCAAAGACGTCCACCTGGTGATAGTGCATCGCGTGCAGGGTGGCGGCGGTGGGAGAGGGCACCCACGCGGTGCTGGCACCCGAGCGCGGGTGGCCGATCTTCTGGGTGACCATGTCGGCCATCAGATCGGTCATCGCCCACATGCCCTTGCCGATCTGGGCGTGACCGGTCAAGCCGGTGGCCAATCCCGCGTCGACGTTGTTGTCCTCGTACGCCAGGATCCACGGCTGCGACTTCATGCTGGCCTTGCGGACCATGGGCCCGGCCTCCATCGACGTGTGGATCTCGTCTCCGGTGCGGTCCAGGAAGCCGGTGTTGATGAACACCACCCGGTCGGCGGCGGCCTTGATGCAGGCCCGCAGGTTGACCGTGGTCCGCCGCTCCTCGTCCATGATGCCGATCTTGAGGGTCTTCTGCGGCAGACCCAGGACGTCCTCGACCCGGCTGAACAGCTCGGCGGTGAAGGCGACCTCATCGGGGCCATGCATCTTGGGCTTGACGATGTAGATCGATCCGGTGCGGCTGTTGACCAGCGGTCCGTTGTCGTCGGAGGCGGTCAGGCCGTGCGCGGCGATCAGCCCGGTGAACAACGCGTCCTGGATGCCCTCGAACACCTCGCGGTCTTCCGCGCCGTCGGAGCTCCGGACGATGGCATCGTTGGTCATCAGGTGACCCACGTTGCGGACGAACATCAGGCTGCGGCCCGGCAGGGTCAGGGTTCCCCCGTCCGGCGCGGTGAACTCACGGTCGGCGGCCAGGGTGCGGGTGAAGGTCTTGTCGCCCTTGCGGACCTGTTCGGACAGGTCGCCCCGATTCAGTCCCAGCCAGTTGCGGTACCCGAGCACCTTGTCCTCGGCGTCGACCGCGGCCACCGAGTCTTCGAAGTCCATGATCGTGGTGACCGCCGATTCGAGCACCACGTCTTTGATGCCGGCGGCGTCGGTGGATCCGATCGGTGACTCCGGGTCGATCAGAATCTCGACGTGCAGGCCGTGATGGGACAGCAGCACCGACGACGGCGATGCGGCCTCGCCGGTGTAGCCGACGAATTCCGCCGGTGCGGCGATTGCGGTCTCCAGGCCGTCGCCGAGCGTGACCACCAGCGCGCCGTCGGTCACCGCGAAGCTCTTGACCTCGGTCCAGGCACCGTTGGCCAGCGGCACGGAGTCGTCGAGGAACCTACGGGCGTAGGCGATCACCTTGTCGCCGCGCACCTTGTTATATGACGTGCCCTTTTCGGCTCCATCGTCCTCGCTGATCACGTCGGTCCCGTAGAGCGCGTCGTACAGCGAGCCCCAGCGTGCGTTGGCGGCGTTGAGCGCGAACCGGGCGTTGAGCACCGGGACGACCAGCTGCGGGCCGGCCTGCACCGCAATCTCGTCGTCCACACCGGCCGTGGTGACGGTGAAGTCCTCGGGTTCGGGCAGCAGATAGCCGATCTCGGTGAGGAAGGCCCGGTAAGCCTCGGTGTCCAGCGGCTCGATCACCCGGTGCCGGTGCCACTTGTCGATCTGCGCCTGCAGCTCGTCGCGACGCGCAAGCAGCTCCTGGTTCTTGGGCGTCAGATCGGTGACGACCTTGTCCACGCCGGCCCAGAAGCTGTCGGGGTCGACACCGGTGCCCGGCAGCGCCTCGTCGGTGATGAAGTCATACAGCACGCGTGCGACCTGCAAGTCGCCCACCGACACCCGGTCCGTCATGATTTCCTCCCTCATAGCCGATCTACCACCTTACCGGCAGGTCGCGAGGCTATTCGCATCCGGCGAATTCTGTCAGCAGGCCACACCGGTCCAGCAGAGCGGCCCGTAGCGGTGTGGCGCGCTGTGCGATCTCGCTTTGGCGGCGGACGTATTCGGCACGGCCGGCCGCGTTTTCGATGGTGATCGGTGCGTAACCGTAGTAGCTCAGGTCATAGGGGCTGGCGCGCATGTCGAGTTCGCGCGCCGACGCGGCCAGCTGAAGGCAGGCCAGCAAAAGTTCGGAGTCGATCAGCGGCCCCAGCTTGTAGCACCACTTATAGAGGTCCATGTTGGCGTGCAGGCAACCCGGCTGCTCCCAAGCGATTTGGGTGGCCCGGCTCGGCGCCCCCGCATTGCGGGGCGCCGCGGCGGGGGTGAAGAAACGGAAGGCGTCGAAGTGGGTGCAGCGCAGCGGAATTGACTCGACCACCGCGTCGGTCTCGGCAGCACTCAGCCGCAGCGGTACATGACCGTGGCGCACGGTATCGCCCTGAAACACCATCGCCCACTCGTGCAGGCCGAAGCAGTTCAGCTGAGCCGGCCGCGCAGCGATGGCGCGTAACAGCCCTGCGACGAACGTCACGGTGTCGACTCGCTCACGCAGGTATTCCTCGGCGACACCGACCTGGCCGCCGCGTACCGCGTAGCCGCGCCGTCCGCCATAGTGGCGCAACGCCTCCGGCCCGGCGAGCGTCACACCGAAGCCGGGATTCCAGCTGCGCAACTGTGCCGGCCGCAGGCTGTAATAGCTGAACAGGAATTTCGGCACCGGGTCGCCGTCAGCGATCCGACGCAGCTGCGGGGCCAGGAAGTCCTCGAGTCGCTGCCGGTACGCCTCGGCCCTGGGCTGCCACTGCACGCCGTCCAGAACCCGTTCCGCCAGGTCAAACACGGTGCGTCCCGTCGCGCACGGTGCCCACGACATCCTCGACCATGTCCTCCAGGGTCACCATCGCCACCGCTGTACCGTCCTCGGCGACCGCCAGCGCCAGATGGCTGTTAAGACGCCGCAGCCGCGACAAGGCATCGGCCAGCGGCAGGGAGGCGGGGATACGCGGCAGGGGCCGTACCGCGGCGACGTCGACAACGGCGTCCGCTGCGGCCCCCAGCCCGGTGGAGGTCTCGCTGAGCAACAGCACATCCTTGATGTGCAGGTAGCCGACGAATTCGCCCTGGTCGATGACCGGGAACCGGGAGTAACCGGTCTGAGCGAAGGCCTTTTCGATCGCGGCCACGGTCGGGCCGCGTCCGGCGCTGGCCACCGGCACGGCGCGGATGTCGCCGATCGGCAGCGCGACATCGGCGACCACCCGGGTGCGGATCTGCAGGGCACGGGTCAATCGGGTGTATTCCTCGAGGTCGAGCAGACCCGCCGAGACCGACTCGGCGATCATCTCGCTCAACTCGACGGTGGACACCGTGATCTCCAGTTCGTCCTTGGGTTCCACCCGCAGGACCCGCATGATGACGTGTGCGCACCAGTTGTAGAACACGATGAACGGCCGCGCCGCGGCCATGTAGAGCAGGTAGGGCGGGATCAGCAGCATCGCCGCGGTCTCCGGACCGGCCAGGGTGATGTTCTTCGGGACCATCTCGCCGAACAGCACATGCAGGGTGACCACGATCGCCAGTGCGACGACGAACGCCACGGTGTGCAGCAGGGGATCCGGGATACCCGCCAGCCGGAAGGGGTGCTCGAGCAGGTCGGCCACGGCGGGTTCACCGATCCGGCCGAGCAGGATCGAACACACCGTGACTCCGAGCTGGAAGCCGGCGAGCATCAGCGGGAGCTGTTCACCGGCGCGGATGACGGTGACCGCGCTGCGCCTGCCTTGTTCGGCCAGGGATTCCAGCCGGTCCCGGCGTGCCGAGATCAGCGAGAACTCCGCGCCCACGAAGAACCCGTTCCCGATGACCAGTACCACGGTGAGCACCACGTTCAGCACGTCAGCCATCGCCGGCCTCCACATGGGTGAGCTCCAGCAGGTCGATACGCCGGCCGTCCATCCGGGCCACCCGGGCCAGCCAGCGCGGTGGGTGCGCGGAGAGCTCGTCGGGGTCGAACGCGGTCAGCTCGACGGTCTCGCCGGCCGCCGGAATGTGGCCGAGTTCTTGGAGTACCAGTCCGCCGATGGTCTCGTAGGAGCCCTCCGGTGCGCGGTAGCCGGTAGCGGCGGCCACCTCGTCGATGCGCAGCAGGCCCGATACCTGCCAACCGCCGCCGGAGGCGACGACATCGGGGGTGGCGTCGTCGTGTTCGTCGCGGACATCACCCACGATCTCCTCGATGAGGTCCTCGACGGTGAGCATGCCGGCGGTGCCGCCGTATTCGTCGACGACCATGGCCGCCTGCTGGCCATTGGCCCGGATCTGTTCCATCACCGCATCGCCGTCCAGCGTCGAGGGCACCACCGCGACCGGTTGGGCCACAGTCGTGACCCGAGTGGACGCCCGGTCAGCGACCGCGACCGAAAAGACCTGTTTGACGTGGACGATGCCGACGGTGGCGTCCAGATCGCCGTCGACCACCGGAAACTTGGAGAAACCGGTGTCGATGGCGGCCGCGGCCAGATCGGCGACGGTGTCGCCGGCCTGCAGGCTCACGATCTTGGATCGCGGCGTCATCAGTTCGGCGGCGGTCAGGGCGCCGAATCGCAGCGAGCCCTCCACCAACGCGGCGGTGGTCGGGTCGAGGGCACCGCTGCGTGCGGAATTGCGAACCAGTGACGCCAGCTCGCGGGCCGAGCGGGCGGAGGCCAGCCGGTCGGCGGGCTCGATCCCGAACCGGCGCAGGATGCGGTTCGCCGTCCCATTGGTCACCTTGATCGCGATCGCGAACAGCCGGGAGAACAGCAGTTGCGGCCCGGCCACCGCGCGGGCGATCGGCAGCGGGCGCGCCACGGCCAGGTTCTTGGGCACCAACTCGCCGAAGACCATCGACAACGACGTCGCGATCACCAGGGCGAGGAACAGTGCAACGCCGGCAGTCATCCGCTCGGGCAGGCCCACCGCCGCCAGCGGGAGGCGCAGCCAGCGGGCCAGCACCGGTTCGGCCAGATAGCCCGTCGCCAGCGTCGTTATCGAGATGCCCAGCTGGGCGCCGGACAGTTGAAAGGACAACGTGCGGTGGGCGTCTTGGATGTAGGCATCGCGACGGCCGCCGCGGTGGGCGTTGGCCTCCACGACACTGCGTTCCAGGGTCGTCAGGGAGAACTCGGCGGCCACGAACACCGCGGTGCCCAGGGTCAGGACCGCGAACGCCAGCAGGCTGGCTACCGTGACTACCAGGCTCATCGGATACTCATCGCCGTGTGGGTCTCACCAGCCGAACGGTAGCGGATGGCCCTCGGCGAACCCGGCAGCCGACTGCACGCCGACCACCACCCGGTCGTGCAGCTGCGCCAGGTCGGCAGCTCCGACGTAGGTGCAGGTGCTGCGGAGGCCTGAGGTGATGTGGTCCAGCAGATCCTCGACGCCGCCACGTTCGGGGTCCAGCGCCATCCGCGACTTCGAGATGCCTTCCTCGAAGAGTGCTTTGCGGGCGCGGTCGAACGCACTGTCAGCGGCGGTACGCGCGGCCACCGCGCGTTTGGACGCCATCCCGTAGCTTTCCTTGTACGGCCTGTCGTCGCGGTCGAACATCAGGTCGCCGGGGGACTCGTAGGTCCCGGCGAACCACGAGCCGATCATCACGTTCGACGCCCCGGCGGCCAGGGCCAGCGCGACGTCTCGGGGATGGCGTACTCCACCGTCGGCCCACACGTGGGCGCCCAGTTCGCGCGCCGCGGCAGCACATTCGAGGACGGCGGAGAACTGCGGGCGGCCCACTCCGGTCATCATCCGAGTGGTGCACATGGCGCCGGGGCCGACCCCGACCTTGACGATGTCGGCCCCCGCGGCGATCAGGTCCCGGGTGCCGTCGGCGGACACCACGTTGCCGGCCACCACGGGAACGCCGGGCTTCAGCGCCGCGACCGCGCAGATGGCTTGTAGGGCCTTTTCCTGGTGTCCGTGGGCGGTGTCGATGACCAGCAGGTCCACCCCGGCCGACAGCAGGGCGGTGGCCCGGGCGGTGACATCGCCGGTGATACCCACCGCGGCGGCGATGCGCAAGCGTCCCTCACCGTCAGTGGCGGGGGTGTAGATCCCGGCCCTGATCGCGCCGGTGCGGGTCACGACGCCGGCCAGGGTGCCGTCGGGATTGGTCAGCACCGCGACATCGACGGGCGCGTGCTCCAGCAGGTCGAACACGGTGCGCGCATCGGTGCCGACGGGCGCGCTGATCAGCTCGGCCACCGCGACATCGCGGACCCGGGTGAAGCGATCCACGCCCTCGCAGCATGCCTTGGTGACCAACCCGGTGGGCCGGCCGTCGACGAGCACCACCGCGACGCCGTGCGCGCGTTTGGTGATCAAGGCCATCGCGTCGGATACCGAATCCTCGGGGGACAGGACGACCGGGGTGTCGGCGACCAGGTCGCGACTCTTCACGAACGCCACGGTGTGCCTCGCGGCCTCGATCGGCAGATCCTGGGGCAGCACCACGATCCCGCCGCGCCGAGCAACCGTCTCGGCCATTCGCCGGCCTGCCACCGCGGTCATATTGGCCACCACCACCGGGATCGTGGTGCCCGACCCGTCGCGGGTGGACAGGTCGACGTCCAGGCGCGAGTCGACGGCCGAGCGGTTGGGGACGATGAAGACGTCGTTGTAGGTCAGGTCATGGGTGGGGTCGTATCCGCCAACGAACCTCATCGGGCGACCACCACCGGTCTGTCGGGTTCCGAAGAGCCCATCTGTTCGCCTCCACACGTCGTGAGCCGGACACCGGCACCCACCGGGCGACACCGTTTCGGCCCGGTCAGCCACGGTACCGCCAGCGCGATGGCGGGCACCACCTGACGCGATATCAACCGAATGAAAAATTGATCTTCCTCACAGCAGGTTGGTCGGTTAAACTCATGGAGACTTTTAAGGGAGCGGAGATGACAGTTAGCTGCCACCAGCGAGGTGCCGCCACCGCGGCCCCGGTTGCAGCTTCTTGCGTCCCCCCGGTGGTCGGTCGTGGCGTCCGCCGACAGGCGATCGAATCGACGCTGGAGCGGCGGGAATGCCGCGTCGAGGGATACCTGCAGCGCAAACTGCACCGGCAGTGGCGCAACCGGGGATCGTAACCCGCCCAATCCGACTCGAAATCGGCCGCGAAGACTCAGGTCTGTGCTCTGTCTTAGATTGCAGCACAAGTAATTTGATAGGGCTGTCTGCTGACGAGCAGCTCGGCGAGCTTCGGCCTTCCGGTCCGATTGACGATTTCCGACGCCGACGCGGCGTACCCCCTTGGGGCGCACAGCGAGATGCCAAGCGCCTTTGCGCAGCATCGAACGAAATCGTGGATGGCGCAGGCACGGCGATTCAGAGCACGCTGTCGACTGCGCGATGATCTGGCCCTATTGCAGTTAGCTCGCTTGCGACTAAATAGCGCTTCAAAAACTGATAAATAACTGAATCAATGCTGAATCCGATAACACCAATAGAGGTAGGCGCCATGCAGGCAAGCCACGTTCTGTCCCTCACCGCCAGCGCCGCGCTGGCCGGCGGCATCGCCGTCGTCCCGCTCGCGGCGTCGTCGCCACCGGCGGCCGCGGCCGCATTCGACATCCAGCTCACCGCGCAAGACATCGTTATCGATTTCGTGCGGCACGCAGAGATGATCTCGCCGTACGAAAACATGCTCACCCCGTCCCCGGATCATCCCGGGGCTCCGCTCAGCGACGTCGGACAGGAACAGGCGTCCGACGTCGGGAACCAGCTCTTCGCCGAGCTCGGCCAGGTCGCCGGCATCTTCAGCGGGCTGGGCCTGCGGGTGACGGAGACCGCCGCGCCGTTCGCTGATCTGGTGGGCATGACCCCGCAGTTGTTGACCCAACTCGACGAGGTCGACAGCGGAATCTACGCGCTCGATCCCATCGAAAGCCTCGGCGGCCGGCTGGCCTTTCTGACCGTGGGCGGCTGGTCGTTGGGCGCGCCGCTGGGGTTGGCACTGCTGTCGGCCCCGGGCTCGCACGACGCGAACGGGATCGTCATGGGGGAGAGATTCGACGACGGTGTTCAAACCATGTATGACCACGCACTGGCCAACAGTGACGTCGTCAGCGACAACGGCCAGGTCACAGAGGTCGCGTTCACCAGCACAGCGTCGATCTTCACCTGGGTGATGCAGAACGTCGACAACCCGGATGTGCTGTTCTTTCTGGACCTCATCAAAGAGGCGAACAGTGTCCCGAACGGCCAGACGACCATTTTCCTGCCCAACACCGCCGTCGTCGAAGTCACGGGCAACCCCACCGACGGCTGGACGCTGGTCAGCTGGGACGGGCACGCCATCGCGGCGGATCCGGATCTGCTGAGCGCGCTGTTCGTCGACGTACGCGATCTGGTTCTGCCGGCGCAAGCGGCGCTCTGGCACACCTGGGAGGCCCTCCTCGGCGGTGATCCCGCGACGATCATGAGCGCGGTGCAGACCGGTTTCGACGACGTCAGCTCGGCGCTGCTGCAGTTCCCCGGATCGGTGTTCACCGACATCATCGACGCCATCGGAAATCTCGGTTAGGAGGTAGCCGCCATGCAGATACGCTCGATCTCTCCGATTGCCGCCGGTGTCGCCCTCGTCGGGGCCGGTGTCATAGCCGTCGTCCCGCCGGCGCAACCCGGCGGCGCGGTCTACGGCATTACGCTGGCCAGCGGCGAGGCTCAAGACATCGTCATCGATATCGTGCGGCACGGCCAGCGAATGCCGCCGTTCAACGATGTCATCACCCCCTCGCCGGACCATCCCGGTCCACCGCTCAGCGATCTCGGCGTGCAACAGGCGCAGGACGTAGCCGACAAACTCCACCAGGAACTCGGCGACCAGGTCGCGGGAATCTTCTCGGGACAGGCCATCAGGGACATGGACACCGCCGCGCCGTTCGCCGCCCTGGAGAACATGGCGACGCAGATCCTGCCCGGGCTCAACGAGATCGACAGCGGCATCTACGCCGGTCAACCGATCGCCAGCCTGGCCGGATTCCTCTACCAGTTCACGCCGATGCTCTGGACGCTGTTCGGATTGGTGCTGGCGCCCATCCCCGGTTCGGTCGAGGATCCCAACGGGGTGGTGATGAACGAGAACTTCACCGGCGCCGTCAACGCGATGTACAGCGCCGCGATGGCCAACCCGGTTGTCAGCGACAACGGCGACATCACCGCCGTGGCCTTCAACAATGAAGCCGACATCGCGGCCTGGGTGGCGCTCAACGTCAAGAACCCCGACATCTCACTGCTGCTGCCGCTGACCCTGGAGACCATGTTCGCCAACGACGACGGATCACCGATGTTGCCCAACACCGGCATCGTGCAGATAGAGGGCAACCCCACCGACGGCTGGACGCTGGTCAGTTGGAACGGGATCGCCGTCCCCGAGGACCCCGGACTGCTGACGAAGCTCATCATGGACGTGCGCGAGCTGATCATCACACCGCAGGTCGCGGCGTGGCACCTCTACCAGGCGCTGCTCGGCGGGGACGCCACCACCATCGGTGACGCGCTGCAGACCGGGCTGCACGACATCAGTACGACGTTCCTGGGATTCCCCGCCACGGTGTTCACCGACATCACCGATGCGTTGTCGAACCTCGGGGCGGCCGACGCGAGCGGCTCGGCACTCGCCGATCTGCTGGCGCTGATCTGAGGCGCAGCGCACAATGACCGCGATGACGAATACGGTGTGGCGAAGCAGTGTCAGCGAGTGGCGGGACGGCGGCGAGTGGGTGTCTACCGCCGCGGGTCGGGTGTTTGTGCGGTCAGAAGTAGGGGATGGGCCGACTATCCTTCTGCTGCACGGCTTTCCGTCCTGTTCCTATGATTTCCGGTCGGTCGTGGCCAGGCTTGCCGGTCGGTCCTGGATGACGATGGATTTCCTCGGGTTCGGATTGTCTGACAAGCCGCGTCCGCATCGCTACAGCCTGTTCGAGCAGGCCGACCTGGTGCAGCAGGTGGTGGCATCGAGAACCACGGGTCCGGTGGTGTTGGCCGCCCACGACATGGGCACCTCGGTGGCCACCGAACTGTTGGCGCGCGACCTTGAGGGCAACCTGACCTTCGACCTGCAACGCGCGGTGCTGACCAACGGCAGCGTGATCTTGGAGCGGGCCAGCCTGCGGCCTATCCAGAAGGTACTGCGCGGCCCGCTCGGTGGTGTCGCCGCCCGACTGACCAACCGGCGCAGCTTCGTTCGCGGATTCGGCCGGCTGTTCAGCTCGGATCATCCGCTGACCGCTGACGAAGCCGCCGCACAGTGGGCCCTGCTGACCCACAACGGCGGGAACCGGATCTCGCACCTGCTCTCGGCCTACCTCGACGAACGGGTGCGGTATGCGCAGCGCTGGCACGGCGCGGTGCGCGACTGGCCCAAGCCGCTGGGCTTCGTGTGGGGGCTGGGCGATCCGGTCGCCACCACCAATGTGCTGGACGGCCTGAGGCAGCTGCGCCCAGCCGCCGACGTCGTCGAGCTACCCGAGCTGGGGCATTACCCGCAGGTCGAGGACCCGCAGGCCTTCACCGACGCCGTACTGCGCCTTTTGGTCTAGGCCGTTAGACCGGCACTTCGCTGCGGTCGGCGCTCCACAGCGTGTGGTACTTGCCTTCCGCGTCCACCCGGCCGTAGCTGTGGGCGCCGAAGAAGTCGCGCTGGGCCTGGGTCAGGGCGGCCGGCAGCCGCTCGGTCCGCAGGCCGTCGTAGTAGGCCAGGGCCGAGGAGAAACCGGGGGCCGGGATACCCAGGCTGATCGCAGTGGTCACCACTCGACGCCAGGAGTCGATGGCGGCCTCGACCGCGCTGCGGAAATACGGCGCGGCGAGCAGGCTCACCAGGTCGGGGTCGGTGTCGAAGGCCTCTTTGATGCGATTGAGGAACTTCGCGCGGATGATGCAGCCGCCCCGCCAGATCGTCGCCAGGTCCCCCGGGGTGACGTTCCAGCCGTACTCGGCGCTGCCGGCCTGAATCTGGTTGAACCCCTGCGCGTAGGCGACGATTTTGGAGGCGTACAGCGCCTGGCGGACGTCCTCGGTGAACCGGGCCGCGTCCGAGGGGCGCTCGCCGAGAGCTCCGGCGGCCAGGCCCGCCGCGGCGCGCCGCTGCGGGACCGAGCCCGACAGCGCCCGGGCGAACACCGCTTCGGCGATGCCGGTGACCGGAACCCCCAGGTCCAGAGCGGACTTCACGGTCCAGCGTCCGGTGCCCTTCTGCTCGGCTTCGTCGACGATGATGTCGACCAGCGGCTGACCGGTCTTGGCATCTACCTGTCGCAGCACCTCGGCGGTGATCTCCACCAGGTAGCTGTCCAGCTCCCCGGCGTTCCACTCGGTGAACACGTCGGCGATCTGCGGTGCCGCGAGCCCCAGACCATCGCGCAGCAGCTGGTAGGCCTCACCGATCAGCTGCATGTCGGAGTACTCGATGCCGTTGTGCACCATCTTCACGAAGTGTCCCGCGCCGTCCGGCCCGATGTGGGTGCAGCACGGCACCCCGTCGACGTGGGCGGAGATCTCTTCGAGCAGCGGGCCCAGCGACTCGTAGGACTTCTGGGGGCCGCCCGGCATGATCGAGGGTCCGTTCAGCGCGCCCTCCTCACCGCCGGAGATACCCGCCCCCACGAAGTGCAGGCCGCGGGCGGCCATCGCCTTCTCCCGGCGGATGGTGTCGGTGTAGAGCGCGTTGCCGCCGTCGATGATGATGTCGCCGGGCTCCATCGCGTCGGCGAGTTCGTTGATCACGGCGTCGGTCGGGTCACCGGCCTTGACCATGATCAGCACGCGCCGCGGCTTCTCAAGTGCGGCAAGGAATTCCGGAATCGACTCGCTGCGCACGAAGTTCCCCTCGGAACCGTATGCGTCGAGCAGCGCGTCGGTTTTGGCGACCGACCGGTTGTGCAGCGCCACGGTGTAGCCATGGCTGGCGAAGTTGCGCGCGATGTTGGATCCCATGACTGCCAGTCCGGTTACGCCGATCTGGGCGGTGCCAACAACTTCCGACGCGCTCATGTATTCGCCTCTCGGTGGTAGGTGATTCGATCCCGGCAGGCCGGGTGGCGCGGGTTACCCCGCGATCAGTCGATGCAGCTCGGTCAGCCACGGTACCGCGAGCGCCACCGTGGGCACCGTCAGCACCCCGGCCGCGGCCGAATAGGCGGCGGCGGCCAGCGCAGGGCTGTTGCCCCGCCCCGACAGCCGTTGCACGCGCAGCACCGTGTTGGTGCCGCCGGCCGCCAGCGCGCCGGTGGGGACTTTGGCCGAGGCACAGGTCACCAGGGCGCGGGCCAGGGGAGGGGCGCCGGCCACTCGTACGGCCGCGTCGTCGGCGAGAAGTTCGATCAACAGCCGCACCGCGTCCAGGGCACTGGCGCTGCGCACGAACCAGGGGAACGCAGTGTGCACCGCCGAGAACGCCTCCAACACGAGGTCATGTCGGGCGCGCAGATGAGCCCGTTCATGGCACAACAGTGCGGCCAACTCGGTGTCACCGAGCGCGTGCAGAGTGCCCGAACTGACCACCACCCGGCTTCGCACCCCGGGCAGGCAGTAGGCGAGCGGCTGCATCACCTGCAGAATCCGCAGGCCACTGGTGCGCACGGCGGGCGGGCGGTCGGTGACGCCCACCAGGTCGACGAGCATGCGGTGGTGGGCCCGGCGCTGGCGGGTGCGGATCGCGACCCGCAACACCGTCCACGTGAGGCGCAGCCCGACCATCAGGGTCAAGGCGAAGACCGCGACGTAGAAGGTCCACAGCCCCCAACCCAGGCGGTCCAATGAGCCGAGGATCGTCGAGGTGGGTCGGCCGTCCGGGCCCGGCATCAGCAGGCGGCTCGCGGTGGCCAGGCCCGCGCTGAACGCCGACAGCACAGCGGCGATCGCGATGGCCTGCCAGAGCACCAGCGCGGCCCGGGGGGCGCGTAGCGGCCAGTCGGCGCGCGCCAGCAGGGCGGGTACCGGCCCTACGAGCAACAGCGCGACGATGGAAAAGGCCAGCGCGGACACGCTGTTAGTCTCCCTCAGGAAGCGGGTCGGCCGCTACCTGGCAGCCGAATGCGGTGTTTGGCCTCGAGTTCGTCCAGTGCACGCCGCAACGCATCGGCCTCGTCGACACCGACCCGTTCCACGAAATGCACCAGCGCAGCCCGGCGGTCACCGGAGTCAGCAGCCTGATCGAGTGCTTCCACCATCAGCCCGGCGACCAGTTCGTCGCGGCCCCGGACCGGTGTGTAGCGGTGCGCGCGGTCGTCGCGAATCTGCGACACCAGATTCTTCTTGGCCAGTCGCTGCAGGACCGTCATCACGGTCGTGTAGGCCAGGTCGCGTTGCACTGACAGCGCTTCGTGGACCTCGCGCACCGTCTGAGACTCCGGCGACGACCACAGATGGTCCATCACCGCACGTTCCAAGTCCCCTAAATGGGTCTGTTTCGCCATGTTTGTTATCAACTCCCCGGGCAACGGAGCAAGCCTACCCTTAATTACTACCGGGCGTCGTATCAGAAGCTGAGGGTCTGCTGCGACCCGGATGTGATGGGCACGGATCGCCGGGGCGGGCATCGTGTAAAACCATCACATGGCTGCCACCGGAGTTCCGTCCGATTTCTCTGCGCCCTTCGACAAAGAGATCGGCCTGGTCTACACCGAGATCGGCCCGGACGGTGCGCGCGCCCAACTGGAGCTGCAGCCCAAACTCTGCCAGCCGGCGGGCATCGTGCACGGCGGCGTGTACTGCTCGATCATCGAAAGCGTGGCCAGCGTTTCGGCGCACACCTGGCTCAACCGCGACGGCGGGGACGCGGTCGGCACCGTGGTCGGGGTCAACAACAACACCGATTTCCTGCGGGCAGTCTCGTCGGGAACCGTATACGCCGCATCCACCCCGATCCATCGCGGCCGACGTCAGCAGTTGTGGTTGGTGACGATCACCGACGCCGACCAGCGGACGCTCGCTCGCGGCCAGGTCCGGCTGCAGAACCTGTCGGATTAAATCGTTCGGCGCAGATCGGGCCAGGCCGATGGCGACGGACCGCGCTAGCTGACCGCGCGCTCCGCGCCGCGCTGCGCCTCGGCCGCCAGCACCTCGAGCTGTTCCAGCCGGGTTCTGGCGAAGGCCTGCTGCTCGGTGATGGTGAGCTGACCGCGCCGGGTGCTCAGGAAGGTCACGTTCCACGACAGCAGGGTGCTGATCTTGTTCTTGAACCCGACCAGGTAGATCAGGTGCAGCCCCAGCCAGGCCAGCCAGGCCAGGAAACCGCTGAACTCCAGCGGCCCGATCTTGGTGACCGCGGAGAACCGGGAGACCGTGGCCATCGAACCCTTGTCCAGGTATTGGAAGGGTTCCCGGTCGGCCGGGTCGGCGCCGCCGAGCTCGGCCTTGATAGTGCTGGCGGCGTGCTTGGCGCCCTGGATGGCACCCTGCGCCATACCGGGGACACCGTCGACGGCCGCCATGTCGCCGACCACGAAGACGTTCGGGTGACCCGGCACGGACAGGTCCGGCAGCACCTTGACCCGCCCGGCTCGGTCGAGCTCCACGTCAGACTGCTCGGCGAGATCACGGCCCAGCGGGCTGGCCGACACACCGGCGGACCACACCTTGCACTGGGACTCGATCCGCCGGATCTTGCCGTCGGCGTCCTTGACGGTAAGGCCGTTGCGGTCGACATCGGTGACCATGGCACCGAGCTGGATCTCCACGCCCATCTTCTGCAGCCGCTCGGCTGCCTTGGCGCCCAGTTTCTCGCCCATCGGTGGCAGCACGGCCGGAGCGGCATCGAGCAGGATCACCCGCGCCTTGGTCGAGTCGATGTTGCGGAACGCGCCCTTGAGTGTGTAGTTCGCCAATTCGGCGATCTGCCCGGCCATTTCGACACCGGTGGGGCCCGCGCCGACCACGGTGAAGGTCAGCAGCTTCTCCCTCCGGGCTTCGTCTCGGGACCGTTCGGCCTGCTCGAAGGCGCTCAGGATGCGACCCCGCAACTCCAGGGCGTCGTCGATGGTCTTCATGCCGGGCGCAAACTCGGCGAACTGGTCGTTGCCGAAGTAGGACTGTCCGGCGCCGGCCGCGATGATCAAGCTGTCGAACGGGGTGTCGTAGGTGTGGCCGAGCACCTCGGAGGTGACGAACTTGCCGGCCAGGTCGATGCGTGAGACGTCGCCGAGCAGCACCTGGGCGTTGCGCTGCTTGCGCAGCACGACACGGGTGGACGGCGCGATCTCGCCCTCGGACAGGATGCCCGTCGCCACTTGGTACAGCAGCGGCTGGAACAAGTGGTGGGTGGTACGGGCGATCAACTTGACGTCGACGTCGGCTCGCTTGAGCTTCTTCGCCGCGGTCAACCCACCGAATCCCGAGCCGATGATGACGACCTGGTGGCGTCGGCTCTGCTGCGCAGTGACTTCAGGCTGGGCGCTCATGGGAATCCGGTTGCTCCTCGACGGTGACTGCGTTCCCCCAATACGCTAGTCGACCTAAAAGGCGGTCACCGCATCCAGTGGTTGTGGGATTAGCCACTCCCGTCACAGTCAGCTGAAGCAGGCCAGCGCTCCGTGGCCGACGTGCAGCGTCTGGCCGGTGATGTGCCGGGAAGCCGGCGAGGTCAAAAACACCGCGAGACGGGCGATTTCAGCGACCCCGGTGGGCGGCACGCGGGTAAGCCCGTCGTAGCCCGGACGGGCGCCTTCGCCGGCGGCTACCACGTTGACGGTGATCCCGCGGGTGCCGAAGGTGGTGGCCTGTCCGGCGGTCCAGTTCGACAGGGCGGCCTTGACCGCCGCGTCAGCACTGCCGTCGCTGGGGTTGTCCGGCAGCACCGAGATGATCGAGCCGCCCGAGCGCAGGTGGTCGCCGATGGTCCCGACGGTCAGCACCGCGGACAGCACGGTGGCGTCGAGCGCGCTGCGCCAGGCGGTGGCCTGGTCGGCCAGCGAGTAGCCGCGGGGGTCGCCGCCCTGCCAACGCGGTGCCGGGACGTTGACGATGGTGTCGAGATGGTGCGGAAACAGTCCGCGGGCAGCCAGCATGCTCGTCGGGTCAGTGTTATCGCAGACGACCGCGTTGGCGTCGAGTTCTTTGGCGGCGACCTCAAGCTCGGGGCCCCGCAGGCCGGCGAGCGTCACCTTGTGCCCGGCCTCGCTGAAACCCTCGGCAATGGTGCGACCCAAGTCGGTGTCACCACCGGTGACCAGCACATCCATCGGTAGATCCTCCTCGTGTTGGAAGCTATGTTACTGGACGGTAGCCGGTTTTCGGAGATGGGGCGGAACTCGGCACAGACACGATCCGGCCACAGTCCGGGGTGCGCCCTGAGCCGACCCGCGGCGCGCTGCTTCGCAGCGCTTGCGATCGCCGCTGTGCCCCGGGCGTCGACCCGCGGCGCGCTGCTTCGCAGCGCTTGCGATCGCCGCTAGGCTGCCAAACCATGGGGCGTACCCGGGCGGTCTGCGGCGCGGTGGCGGTCATGCTGGCGACGGGACTGGCCGGCTGTGGCTCCGGGCCGGCGACGCCGACGATCACCGTGTTCGCGGCGGCATCACTGGAGCCGGCATTCACCGAGATCGCCGAGCAGTTCAAAACCGACAATCCCGGCGTGGCGGTGGCCTTCAACTTCGCCGGATCGTCAGACCTGGCCACCCAGCTGACGCAAGGGGCGCGCGCCGACGTCTTCGCCTCGGCCAACACCATCCAGATGGACAAGGTCGCGCAGGCCGGCCTGCTGGACGGCGCGGCGGTGCCGTTCGCCACCAACACGCTGGTGATAGTGACGGCCCCCGGCAACCCGCACAGGGTGCGGTCCTTCGCCGATCTCGCCGAACCCGGACTGGACGTGGTGGTGTGTCAATCGCCGGTCCCGTGCGGCGCGGCGACCCACAAAGTCGAAGAGGCCACCGGAGTCACGGTCACACCGGTCAGCGAGGAACCCGACGTCACCGACGTCCTCAACAAGGTCACCACCGGCCAGGCCGATGCCGGTGTGGTTTACCGCACCGATGCGCAACACGCCGGAGACCAGGTGGCCACCATCGAGTTCCCCGAGGCTGCCGGCGCGGTCAACACCTACCCGATCGTGCTGCTGCGGGAAGCGCCGTCGCCCGGGCCGGCCCGCGCGTTCGTCGATCTGGTCACCGGTGAGGCGGGGCGCAAGGTGCTGCACGCGGCCGGTTTCGGTAAGCCCTGACCCGCCGTGGTCGGCCGGCCTGATCACCTGCCGGGCTGGGTCTATGTGCCCGCCGCGATCGGTGCGGCGTTCGTGGTGTTGCCGCTGGTGGGGATCGCAACCAAAGTCGACTGGCCACATTTCTGGACGCTGATCAGCAGTCCGTCGGCCACCACCGCGCTGGGACTGAGCCTGCGCACCGCCGCGGCCAGCACGGTGCTGTGTCTGCTGCTCGGCGTGCCGATGGCGCTGGTGCTGGCGCGCAGCCAGGCGCGGTTGGTGCGCCTGCTACGGCCGCTGGTGCTGTTGCCGCTGGTCCTGCCACCGGTGGTGGGCGGAATTGCGCTGCTGTACGCATTCGGCCGGCTCGGATTGCTGGGGCGCTATCTGGAGGCCGCCGGAATCCATATCGCGTTCACCACCACCGCGGTGGTGCTGGCGCAGACATTCGTGTCGTTGCCGTTTCTGGTGATCGCCCTGGAAGGCGCGGCGCGGACCGCCGGTGCCGACTACGAGACGGTGGCGGCCACGCTGGGTGCCCGGCCCAGCGCGGTGTGGTGGCGTGTCACGCTGCCGCTGCTGACTCCGGGCCTGATCTCGGGAGCGGTGCTGGCATTCGCGCGCTCCCTCGGGGAATTCGGGGCGACGCTGACTTTCGCCGGCTCCCTTGAAGGCGTCACCCGGACGTTGCCGCTGGCCATCTATCTGCAGCGAGTGTCGGATGCCGACGCCGCGGCGGCGATGTCGCTGCTGCTGGTGGCTGTCGCCGCAGTGGTGGTGCTGGGACTGGGCGTTCGGCGGCTGGGCGGGATCAGATGACCGTCGAGTCCGGGGGGCTCAGCGTGGTGGCGGTGGTGGCGCAGCGCGGCCTGGACGTGCGATTGAGCGTCGCGCCGGGCGAAGTGTTGGCGGTCCTGGGGGCAAACGGCGCCGGTAAGTCCACCCTGCTGCATGTGATCGCGGGTTTGCTGCGGCCCGATGAAGGCCTGGTCCGCACGGGTGATCGGGTGCTGACCGACACCCGGGCCGGGGTGCAGGTGGCCACCTGCGAGCGCCGGGTCGGGCTGCTGGCGCAGGATCCGCTGCTTTTCCCGCATCTGAGTGTGGCGGCCAATGTGGCGTTCGGGTCGGGGAGCCGGCGTCGCTTCGACCGTCGCCGGGGGCACGCTCGGGCGGTCGCGGCGCCGTGGTTGCGCGCGGTCGACGCCGAGGGGCTGGCCGAGCGGCGGCCGCGGCGGCTCTCCGGAGGGCAGGCGCAGCGGGTCGCGATCGCGCGTGCGCTGGCCGCTGAACCGGAGGTGCTGTTGCTCGACGAGCCACTGGCCGGGCTCGACGTGGGAGCGGCGGCCGCGGTGCGCACGGTGCTTCGCGACGTGCTCGGTGCGGCCGGTCGCACCACCGTGCTGGTCACCCATGACCTGCTCGACGTATTCGCGTTGGCTGACCGGGTGCTGGTGCTGGAGTCCGGCCGGGTCGCTGAGATCGGCCGCACCGCAGATGTATTGGCCGCGCCACGTAGTCGGTTCGGGGCACAGATCGCCGGATTCAATCTGGTCGCCGGGGTCCTTGACGGCGATGGCGTACTGCGCACCGGGTGGGGGGACAGGTGGTATGGGACCGCCGATGACGGCGCGAGCGCGGGCCGGCCGGCAGTCGCGGTCAGCACACCTGCGGCGGTGGCGGTCTACCGGGAGCCGCCGCGCCACGGCAGTCCGCGTAATCTTCTGGAAGTGACCGTGGCCGAACTCGCGGTACGCGGCAGCACGGTTCAGGTGCGCGGTGTGGACCAGCCCGACGGTGCGCCGGGACTGGCGGCAGACATCACCGCAGACGCGGCGGCGGAACTGCGCCTGACGCCGGGGGAGACGGTCTGGCTGGGGGTCAAAGCCCAGGAAGTGACGCTGCGCGCGACACACCTCGGCACGGCGTAACTTGCGTAGCGATGGCAACGCGGTAGGTTTTTCTGCCATGAAGCAGGTGGACCTGACCTCCAGGGGAATTCGGGCGATGGCCGCGACCGCGGTCGCCGGTGCGTTGGCGTTCGCCGTTGCGGCGCCGGTATACGCGGACCCGGTGCCGCCGCCGCCCCCCGCACCCCCGGCCTCCGCGGATGCCCCGGCGGCCGACCCGAACGTCCCGGCTCCGCCCGCCGAACCCGCCGCTCCCGAGGTGGGCCGCGTCGACGACGTCGCGGGCGGGTTCAGTTTTGTGCTGCCGGGCGGCTGGGTGCAGTCCGACACCAGCCACCTTGAATACGGTTCGTCACTACTGAGCAAGAAGACCGGCGAGCCGATGCTGCCGGGGCAGCCGGCGCCGGTGGCCAACGACACCAGGATCGTGCTCGGCAAGCTCGACCAGCGGCTGTACGCCAGCGCTGAGGCGGACAACGCCAAGGCCGCGACCCGCCTCGGATCGGACATGGGCGAGTTCTTCATGCCCTACCCGGGAACCCGCGCCAACCAGGTGAACGCGCCGCTCACCGGGGGCGGCCTGACCGGCAGCGCGTCGTACTACGAGGTCAAGTTCACCGACCCGGCCAAGCCGGTCGGCCAGATCTGGAGCGGCGTGATCGGTGTGCCGCCGGCCGAGGGCACCGGACCGCAGGCCGAGCGGTGGTTCGTGGTGTGGCTGGGCACCGCCAACAACCCGGTGGACACCAACGCGGCGATCGCGCTGGCCGAGTCCATCCGGCCGCTGGGCGCGCCCCCCGCGGAAGCAGCGCCCGCACCGGCCCCGGGCATTCCGGGAATCCCGGCACCCGCTCCGGCTCCGGCGCCCGCGCCGGCTCCCGCACCGGCCCCGGCCCCGGCACCTGCTGCGTAAACCCCACTGCTCACGCCCATGGCCGGAAGCTACCTCGCTGCCTCACTGTCCACACCGACGTCGGTCAGCTGGCTGGCGTATGTCCTGATCGGCGGCGTCGCCGGCTGGTTGGCGAACCGCATCATGAAGCGCGGCGGATCGGGGATCCTGCTCAACGTCGTGATCGGGGTGATCGGCGGATTCATCGGCGGCATGCTGCTCGGCTGGCTCGGTGTCGATGTTGAGCACGGCCGCCGGTGGTTCACCTTCTTCGTCTCGCTGGGCGGGGCCATCATCTTGCTGTGGGTCGTCGGACTGGCTCGCCGCAGGTAGCCGTCCCGGCTCTCGAACGCGCACCATAGGTCTATGGCGTCGCAGATGACCGGTGTGTCGATGTCGGGATGGCGTGTCCAACGGCCCGGCCCGATAGCCAACCGACCACTCGAGCGGGTCGGCACCGCGGTGCCGCGACCGCAGCCCTCGGAGCTGCTGGTGGCCGTGCACGCCTGCGGCGTGTGCCGCACCGACCTGCACGTCGCCGAAGGCGACCTTCCCGTACACCGGCCCGGTGTGATCCCCGGCCACGAGGTGGTCGGCGAAGTCGTCGAGGTCGGTGCCGAGGTCGGTGACGAGTTCGCGGTGGGGGACCGGGTCGGAATCGCCTGGCTACGGCACACCTGCGGCACATGTCGCTACTGCCGGCGAGGCGACGAGAACCTCTGCCCGCAGTCCCGCTACACCGGCTGGGATGACGATGGCGGCTATGCCGAATTCACCACCGTGCCAGCTGCTTTCGCACTGCGC
The DNA here is from genome assembly GCF_046250075.1 of Mycobacterium sp. SMC-14. Lineage (NCBI taxonomy): Bacteria > Bacillati > Actinomycetota > Actinomycetes > Mycobacteriales > Mycobacteriaceae > Mycobacterium > Mycobacterium sp. SMC-14. The sequence continues at coordinate 2,248,234 of NZ_CP176429.1, forward strand.
CTGCCCGGCGGCTACAGCGACACCGAGTTGGCGCCGTTGCTGTGCGCGGGCATCATCGGCTACCGGTCCTTGCAGCGCGCCGCCCTGCCCCCGGGTGGGCGGTTGGGGATCTACGGGTTCGGGGGCAGTGCGCACATCACCGCGCAGGTCGCCCTCGCCGGCGGCGCCGAGGTACACGTGATGACCCGCGGTGAACGTGCGCGGGAACTGGCTCTGGAGCTGGGCGTTGCCTCGGCCCAGGGCGCCGCGGATCCGCCACCGGTGCCGCTGGACTCCGCGATCCTGTTCGCCCCGGTCGGCGAGCTGGTGCTGCCCGCCTGTCAGGCATTGGACGCCGGCGGAACCCTGGCCATTGCCGGAATCCATCTCAGCGACATCCCACCGCTGAACTACCAACGTCACCTGTTCCGTGAGCGTCAGATCCGGTCGGTCACGTCCAACACTCGCGCGGATGCCCACGCTTTCCTCGACTTCGCTGCCGCGCACCACATCCACGTGACCACGCCGGTGTACTCGCTGGGCGAGGCGGACCGGGCCCTGGCGGACCTGGCTGCGGGCCGGATCGCCGGTGCGGCGGTGCTGTTGGTCTGAGCCGCGAGGTTGATGCCGCGGCTCAGGAGGACACTTGCCACACCAGAGCGGCGGCCAGCGCCCCGACCCCATTGAGCGACCAGTGCAGCGCGATGGGCGCGATCAGGCTGCCGCTGCGCCGCCGCAACCAGCTGAACACGAAGCCCGCGGCCCCGGTGGCCAGCACCGCGAGCGTCACGCCGGCCAGCATGCCGAAGAACCCACCCCCGAGAATGCGGGTGAAACCGACGTTGCTGCTGGTCAGGCCCAGGGATGTGGCGACATGCCACAGGCCGAACAACAGCGAGCCGGCCGCGGCCACCCCACGAAACCCCCAGGCCCGGTGCAGTGCGCCGTGCAGTGCACCGCGGAACGCCAACTCCTCGGGGATCACGGTCTGCAGCGGGATGACGACCATCGATGCCACCAGCGCACCGGAAACCGTGGCGTAGTGGTTGTTCAAGAACATCGGCCGGGTCACGGGCAACATCACGCCGATCGCGATCACCGACACCACGACCGCCACCGCGGCCAGCGCGTAGCCGAAGCCGGCTTTCCAATGCGCGCGGCCCAGGCCGAGCTCGCTCCAGCTCAGGCCGTTGTAGCGGACCAGTGCGATCAAGCCGACCGCGGTGGCCGGGACGGTGGCAACCGCGGCCCACGGGGTGGTGAAGTGGGCGATCAAATTGGCGAGCGCCAGCACCACCACGACGACGGCGACATCGACGAAGGCGCGGAAGTGATTCAGCGCCGAGAGTTGCGACACCAAAGGGTGCCGCCCCCAGGGCACCGCGAACTCGTGGCCAGACATTGCACCGAATTCTACGCGTGACGGCGCTTCGGGGGCGGTGGCGTCGTCGGGGACGCCCTACCGCGGGGTCAGATTCGGCCTACTTGGGGCCGTGGGTCTCGCACAGCACCCGCGCCGGGTTGCCGGTGGCGGTGTTCTCGCTGACCACCTTGCCGTTGACGGTGACCGTGCAGGTCAGGGCGCCGGGACCGGCGCTCTGGGCACTCAGCGAGTACGAGGACGGACTGGCCGCGTTCGTCATCGAGCCGGTCAGCTGAATGGACCACGGCAGCGGGGCGTTGGTGGCGTGCGACTGACCGTTCTGGCCCTGGTAGGTGATGTAGCTGGCGACCCCGGTACCGGTGAGGTCGTAGCGGACCGGCACCTTGGTGTGGTCCGGCGTAGCGCCGGCCGACCCGGCACCGGCGAGGGTGGCCGACGCGACGAGGGCGCCGAGCAGCAACGACATCGCCTTGCGGGGCATCCGGACCGGTGCGGGGTGAGCAGTCATGGCCGTCACCTTATCTCGCCGCCGTTGGGGTCTGCGCCCGATCGCCAGGTCCAGTTGGTGATCCGGGGATCGTCCTCCCCGTGCTCGCGGGTGTAGAGCCGCGCCGCCATTCGCGCATCGACCATCTGCTGGCGCAGCACCGCGTGGCGACCGCCCAACCGCGGCACCCGGTCGATGACGTCCATCACCAAGTGAAAGCGATCCAGATCGTTGAGCATCACCATGTCGAACGGTGTTGTCGTGGTGCCGCGTTCGCGGTACCCGCGCACATGCATCTGGTCGTGGTTCGTCCGCGCGTAGGTGAGCCGGTGGATCAGCCAGGGGTAGCCGTGATAAGCGAAGATCACCGGCTTGTCGCGGGTGAACAGCGCGTCGAACTCGTTGTCCGGCAACCCGTGCGGATGTTCGGTCGTCGGTTGCAGGCGCATGATGTCCACGACATTGACCACCCGCACGGCGAGATCGGGCAGCTCGTCGCGCAGAATGTCGGCGGCGGCCAGGGTTTCCAGCGTCGGAATATCCCCGGCGCAGGCGAGCACCACGTCCGGCTCCCCGGTGGTGGTGCCGGCCCAGTCCCAGATCCCCAGTCCGCGAGTGCAGTGCGCCACCGCTGCCGACATATCCAAGTAGGCCAGAGCGGGCTGCTTGCCGGCGACGATCACGTTGACGTAGTTGCGGCTGCGCAGGCAGTGATCGGCCACCGACAGCAGCGTGTTGGCGTCCGGCGGCAGGTAAACCCGCACCACCTCGGGTCGCTTGTTGGCCACCAGATCGATGAACCCGGGATCCTGATGAGACGCCCCGTTGTGGTCCTGGCGCCAGACGTGGGAGGTCAGCAGGTAGTTCAGCGAGGCGATCGGCGCTCGCCACGGGAGTTCGCGGCTGACAGCCAGCCATTTGGCGTGCTGGTTGAACATCGAGTCGACGATGTGCACGAACGCCTCGTAGCAGTTGAACAGCCCGTGCCGGCCGGTCAGCAGATAGCCCTCCAGCCAGCCCTGGCACAGGTGCTCCGAGAGCACTTCGAGGACTCGCCCGTCCGGCGCCAGGTGATCGTCACCGGGAGCGGTCTGCGACAACCAGACCCGATCGGTCGTGTCGAAGACCGCCGAGAGCCGGTTGGAGGCCGTTTCGTCGGGACCCATCAACCGGAACCGGTCGCGGTTGCGGTCGATCACATCGCGCAAGAACGTGCCGAGCACCCGAGTGGCCTCATGCGTCTCGGTGGCCGGCTCGGTCACCGGCACCGCATAGTCGCGGAAATCAGGCAGGTCCAGATCGCGGAGCAGCAGCCCTCCGTTGGCATGCGGGTTGGCGCTCATCCGCCGGTGCCCGTGCGGCGCCAGCGCCGACAGCTCCGGCACCAGGCGTCCGGAGGAGTCGAACAGTTCCGCAGGGCGGTAGCTACGGAGCCAGTCCTCCAGTTGGCGGCGATGGTCGGGGTCGGTACGGGTCTGTGCGAGCGGCACCTGATGTGCCCGCCAGGTCCCCTCCACCTGTTGTCCGTCGACCACCTTCGGTCCGGTCCAACCCTTCGGGGTGCGTAGCACGATCATCGGCCACACCGGCCGCATCGACGAGCCCTCGGCGCGCGCGGCTCGCTGGATCGCCGCGATGTCGTCGAACGCGTCATCGAGGGCGGCGGCGAGCAGCTGGTGTACGACGGCCGGGTCGTCGCCGGCGACGGTGATCGGACGGTACCCGTAGCCGCGTAGCAACGATTCCAATTCTGGCTGCGGAATGCGAGCCAGCACAGTGGGGTTGGCGATCTTGTAGCCGTTGAGATGCAGAATCGGCAGCACCGCGCCGTCCACGGCCGGGTTGAGAAACTTGTTCGCGTGCCAGCTGGCAGCCAGCGGTCCGGTCTCGGCCTCGCCGTCGCCGATCACGCAGGCGACCACCAGTTGCGGGTTGTCGAAGGCGGCGCCGAATGCATGCACCAGCGCATATCCGAGCTCGCCGCCTTCATGGATGGAGCCCGGCGTCTCGGCCGCCACGTGACTGGGAATCCCCCCGGGAAAAGAGAACTGCCGGAACAACTTCCGCAGCCCGTCGACGTTCTCGCCGATCCCGGTGTAGACCTCGCTGTAGGTGCCCTCGAGGTAGGCGTTGGCGACCAGCGCCGGGCCGCCGTGGCCGGGCCCGGTGACGAAGATGACGTCGGCGTCGCGGTCCCGGATGATCCGGTTCAGGTGGAGGTAGACCAGGTTCAGCCCAGGCGTAGTACCCCAGTGCCCCAGCAGCCGGGGCTTGACGTGCTCGGCCCGCAGTGGCTCGGCGAGCAGCGGATTGTCCAGCAGGTAGATCTGGCCTACGGAGAGATAATTGGCGGCCCGCCAGTAGGCGTCGAGGCGGGCCAGTTCATCGTCGGAGAGTGTGGGCGTTAACGGAGTCGCGTTGGCTGCACTCACCTTTTCCATTGTCGCGCCCAACTCCGAACCCGGCAACCGATTCATTACCCTGACTCCCGTGCTGCTGAAATCGGTTCGTGTGCTTGATCTGGCCGGCGGCGACGCCGATGCGGTCACCCGGTTGCTCGCCGATCTGGGTGCCGACGTGCTCAAGGTGGAACCCCCCGGTGGCAGTCCGGCGCGTGCCGCCGCTCCGCTGCTGGGCGGTGTGAGCATCGCATTCGCGCTGCACAACGCCAACAAGCGCAGCATCACTCTGGACCCCAGCGACGAGCGGGACCGCCGCCGCTTCGACGAGCTGGCGAGCACTGCAGACATCGTGGTGGACGGCGGCCTGCCGGGCCGCGCTGCGGACTTCGGGACCTCCTGCGGTGAGCTGGCCGACCGGTTCGCTCACCTGGTGACGATGTCGGTCACCGATTTCGGGACCAGCGGGCCGCGCTCACGATGGCAGGCCACCGACGCGGTGCTCTACGCGCTCTCCGGGGCCCTGTCGAGGTCGGGCCCCACCACAGGGACCCCGGTATTGCCGCCCGATGGGATCGCCTCGGCGACCGCGGCGGTGCAGGCTGCCTGGGCGGTGCTGGTCGCCTATTACAACCGGTTGCGCTGCGGAACCGGGGATTACATCGATTTCTCCCGGTTCGATGCGGTGGCCACCGTGCTCGACCCGATATTCGGCGCGCACGGCCAGGTCGCCGCGGCCCAACGTGCATCGAGCCGCTGGCGCGGGCGGCCCCGCAACCAGGACGCCTACCCGATCTATCCGTGCCGCGACGGCTACGTCCGGCTCTGCGTCATGTCCCCGCGCCAGTGGCGTGCACTGTGGAGCTGGCTGGGGGAGCCGGCCGAGTACGCCGATCCCAAGTTCGGCGTGATCGGCGAACGGTTCGCGGTCTGGCAACAGATCAGTGCCCTGATTCGCGAACTGTTCGCCGGCCAGGACATGGCGGAGCTGGTCACCGCCGGGCAAGCTCGCGGGGTGCCCATCGCCGCGGTCGGTGACCCGGCGCAGGTACTGGCCGAGGAACACTTCGCGGCCGCGCAAGCGGTCACCCGGACCGAGCTGGCCCCGGGGCTGCCGGTCGTGATCCCGACCGGCTACTACGTGGTCGACGACCAGCGCGCCGGATTTCGGACCCCGGCCCCGGCCGTCGGCGAGGTGGAAGCCGGATGGCTGGCCGAACCGTTGACGGAGCAGACCTTCGGTGGTGCGGTGGGTGCCCGGCCGTTCGAGGGTCTGCGGATCGTCGACCTGGGAGTGATCGTCGCCGGCGGCGAGGCCAGCCGGCTCTTCGGCGATCTGGGCGCCGAGATCATCAAGGTGGAGAGCGCCGCCTACCCCGACGGGCTGCGGCAGGCCCGCCCCGGTTCGGTAATGAGCGAGTCGTTCGCCTGGACACACCGCAACAACTCCGGGCTCGGCCTGGATCTGCGCAGCCCGGCCGGCAAGGAGATCTTCACTCGCCTGGTCGGCGCCGCGGACGCGGTGTTCGCCAACTTCAAGCCGGGAACGCTTGCTGCCCTTGGCTTTTCCTACGATGTCTTGCGTGAGATCAACCCGCGGGTCGTTCTCGCCGAGAGCAGTGCTTTTGGTGAGACCGGGCCGTGGAGTGACCGGATGGGGTATGGCCCGCTGGTACGTGCCACTACCGGGGTCACCGCGCTGTGGACGGCCCCGGAGGGGTCCAGCGACACGGAGCGTCATCCGTTCTACGACGCGACCACCGTTTTTCCCGACCATGTCGTTGCGCGGGTTGCCGCGATCGGTGCGCTGGCCGCGCTGATCGCTAGCCGGCGCACCGCCGCCGGCAGTCACGTCCATGTGTCGCAGGCCGAGACCGCGGTAAACCAGCTCGACACCAGCTATGTGGCCCGCGCCGCGGGCTCGTCGGTCCAGCCGGACACCGCGGTGGATCTGGTCTGCCCGTGCGTCGGCGACGACGAATGGTGTGTGATCTCGATCCGCACTGACGTCGATATGCGCACTGTCGCTGCGGCTTTCGGTGACGACGCGTTGGCCGCCGAGCCAAGCTTCAGCACTGGTGCCGGTCGCGCGCTCCACCATGCGCAGCTGGCGTCGGCGTTGGCCCGCCACACCGCGGTCGATACCCCCGCCGGGGTAGCCGAACTGCTGCAGGGCCGCGGCGTGGCCGCCGCGCCGATGAGTCGGCCGCCCGACGTCGCCGACGATCCCCAGCTGGCTCACCGCGCGGTGTTCGCGCCCATGACCCACCCGTTGATCGAGCATCCGCTGCCGGCCGAAACCGGCCCCGCACCTTTCCGCAACATCCCGGTGGCGCCGCAGCGGCCCGCGCCGCTGCCCGGTCAGGACACTCGGGAGATTTGCCGCTCGCTGCTCGGACTCGACGACGGCGAGACCGACCGGTTGATCGCCGACGGTGTGCTGTTCGCATGAACGCCGCGGATTAGTCTGACGTCCATGCCTGTCGACCCCCGGACACCGGTACTGATCGGCTACGGCCAGGTCAACCACCGCGACGACACCGACGCGATAGAACTCGTCGATCTCATGGTGGCCGCGGCGCGCCACGCCGCTCACGACCGGGTGCTGCGCGCGGTCGACTCGGTTCGGGTGGTCAACCTGCTCTCGGCGCGCTACCGCGACCCGGGCGCGCTGCTCGGACAGCGGATCGGGGCGCAGCGCCCCGCCACCCGGTACAGCCCCGTGGGCGGCAACGTGCCGCAGTCTTTGGTGAATCAAGCCTGCCTGGATATCCGCGACGGTCGAGCGGGCGTGGTGCTGGTGGCCGGCGGCGAGACGTGGCGCACCCGGACCAGGCTGCGGCGTGCCGGCGCGAAACTGGTCTGGACGCAGCAGGACGACTCGGTCCCGATGGCCGAGTGCGAGGGCGAAGACGTGCCGATGGTCGGCCCCGCCGAAGAGCGCATCGGATTGGACCGGCCCGCCTACGTCTACCCTTTGTTCGAACAGGCGTTGCGGATCGCCGCGGGGGAGAAGGCCGAAGACCACCGCAGGCGCATCGGTGAACTGTGGTCGCGGTTCAATGCGGTCGCCGTCGACAACCCGCACGCGTGGATCCGGCACCCGGTCACCGCCGAGGAGATCTGGCAGCCGGGCCCGAAGAACCGGATGATCAGCTGGCCCTACACCAAGTTGATGAACTCCAACAACATGGTGGATCAGGCGGCCGCGCTGGTGCTGACCTCGGTCGAGACCGCCACCGAGTTGCGGGTCCCCACCGAGAACTGGATTTTCCCCCAGGCCGGTGCCGACGCCCACGACACCTACGCCATTGCCGACCGCGCCGAACTGCACCGATCGCCGGCGATCCGGATCGCGGGGGCCCGGGCATTGGAGCTGGCTGGTGCCGCCGGTATCGGCGAGATCGATCACGTCGACCTGTACTCGTGTTTCCCGTCCGCGGTGCAGGTTGCGGCGGCCGAACTCGGGCTCCCCACCGATGATCCCGGCCGACCGCTGACCGTGACCGGCGGGCTCACCTTCGCCGGTGGCCCGTGGAACAACTACGTCATGCATTCGATCGCCACCCTGGCCGAACTGCTGGTGGCCAATCCCGGGCGGCGCGGCCTGATCACCGCCAACGGCGGGTACCTGACCAAACACAGTTTCGGTGTGTACGGAACGCAGCCGCCGCCGGCCGGATTCCGTTGGGAAGACGTGCAACCCGAGGTGGATGCCCAGGCTTCTCGGCCGGCGGCGGTGCAGTGGCAGGGGACCGGTGAGGTGGAGTCCTGGACCACACCGTTCGATCGCGACGGGCAGCCCGTGCAGGCGTTCCTGGCGGTCCGCACCCCAGACGGGGCACGGACTCTGGCGGTGATCCGGGACCCCGATTCCGCCGCAGCGACCGTGCGCGAGGACATCGCCGGTGCCGCGGTCGACGTGCACGAAGACGGCACCGCGACGTTGCGTTAGGTCCCGGGCGCGGGTGTCTAACTCGACAGGTCGCCCAGCGGTACCCCGGCGTCGGCCAGCCGGTCCGGATTCGCCGGGACCTGGGCGTTGATCAGGGCCTTGATGTCGTCGAGGCCCTCCCAAATGTTGACATTCATCCCGGCGAGCACGCGATTGTCGTCGTCGAGCCAGAAGCTGGTGTATTCGCGGCCGGTGGGTTCACCGCGAAACACCACGCGGGTGTAGTGCGGCGCGTAGCCGACGTATTCCATTCCGAGGTCGTACTGGTCGGTGAAAAAGTAAGGCAGTTCGGTGTATTCGGCCGCTTCGCCGAGCATGCCCGCCGCAGCGACAGCGGGTTGCTTGAGGGCATTGGCCCAGTGTTCGGTGCGGACCCGGGTGCGCAGCAACCGATGCTGCGCGGCTGCGATATCGCCGACGGCGTAGATGTCGGGGTCGCTGCTGCGCAGCCCGGCGTCCACCAGGACGCCGCCGTCACCGGTGGAAAGACCGGCTTGCTGCGCCAATTCGATGTTGGGCTGCGCGCCGACTGCGACCAGCACCGCGTCCGCGCGGATCTGCGAGCCGTCGCCCAACCGCAGGCCGGCGGCGGCACCGCCGGCGGTGGTGATCTCGGCGACCGTCGACCCGGTACGCAGGTCGACGCCGTGCTCGCGGTGCAGGTCGGCGAAGACCGCGGCGTTCTCCGGGCCGAGGCCAGCCAGCAGCGGCAGGGCGGCGCTTTCCACCACGGTGACGTCGACCCCGCGCTGGCGTGCGGCGGCGGCCACCTCCATACCGATCCAGCCCCCACCCACCACCGCCAGCGAATCTCCGCCCGCCAGCGCCGAATCCAGCGCGGACGCGTCCTCGACGGTCCGCAGATAGTGCACGCCGGGGGCGTCGGCGCCCGGGAGCGGTATCCGCCGAGACCGCGAGCCCGTCGCCAACAGCAGTTTGTCGTAGCCGAGGCTGGTGCCGTCGGCCAGCGTGACACTGCGACCGGACGGATCCACGCCGATGACGCGGACGCCCAGCCGCAGGTCGATCTCGTGTTCCCGATACCAGGACACGGGTTTCACGGTGAAGTCGTCGAGGGTCTTCTTGCCCGCAAGGAACTCCTTGGACAGCGGCGGCCGCTCGTAGGGCAGCTGGTGCTCCTCCCCGACTAGCACGATGGTTCCGGCGAAGTTCTTGTCGACGAGGGTTTCAGCGGCCTTGGCCCCGGCCAGGCCGGCGCCGACGATCACAAGCGTGGCCGATGTAGACACGTGCTGTCCTCTGCTCGTCATTCGCTCAGTCGCTCGCGGACGCCGGCGTCGGCGGAGTAGCGCACCAGCGCGGCAGCGAGTTCGGCATTGCGACCCTGCGAAAGTGCCCCGAGTTGATTTGCATCACTGGGTAACCCGAGATCACGCGCGGCATCCAGCGCGCGGTCGTCGAAGGTGGAGCGGGCCCACGGCCAGACGTCTTGGACCTCGCGGAGAAAGATGCTGGCGCCCACATCACCGATTCCCTTGAAGGCCTTCAGCGCTTCGGTGGCCGCCGCGATATCGCGCCCGCTGCGCTCGGCCAGCAGCCGAAGGTCACCGCCGTAGTCAGCCTGCACCGCTTCGGCCAATTCGACGAGCATGGTGGCCGAGCTCTCGTCGTAGCGGCGGTAGTGGGCCCGACCCATGGCCTCGATCAGGGTCTGTCGATCGGCTTCGAGGAGCTTGTGCGGCGTACGCAACCCACTCTTGAACAGCTCGTGGGCAGCGCGGGCCGCGACGGTGGCGTCGATGGGCTTGCTGGCCAGTAGACACAGCATCAGCAGCTGGAACAGCGGCATCGGTTGGTTGCGCAACCGGATGCCGGCCTCCTGGGCATAGGTCGTACCCGCACGCCGCAGTAGTCGACGTACCAGTTCTTTGTGGGCGATCACAGCAGCGCATATACCCGGATTCGCCGGGGCGAAAACCCGGCGTGACCGGCCGTGCGCGACTGCTAGTGCGAAAGGCTGCGAACCGGATATCTCGGCGCGGTCTGTGCCACGTCGATGATCTCCAAACCGACCGCCGCCAGCATCTCCGGGATTGCTCGCACGAAGATCCGGTCGACCTCAGCGACCTCGGGTGGCAACTGCGCCATCGGCACCAGGTGCGGGTCCTTCTTGAGCACCGGGTCCTCTTCACCCAGAGTCCAACCGGCGGCAAGCTTCTCCTGCATCCAGCGGTCGTGCTCCATGGTGCCCAGCTTGTCCATCTCGTCGTCGGTGAACTGGAAGTCCCGGGCGTGCCAGTTGCGCAGCGGAGCGATCACGCATCCGATGCTGCGCAGCTTCACCCCGATGTGCCGAGCCTGGGCCCGACTGGAGTTCTTGAGCGCATCCGCCAATTCCGGCCAGGGCGGTGGTGCCGGCGCACCGGCGGGTTGCATCAGGCAGTACCGGCGGTGGATCTCGTGGGCAACGGCCTCCAGTGATCCGCCCTCGACGAGTTCCACGGTGCAGGTCTCCTGCAGCGTCCGGAAGACGGTGACCCCTGAGCCGCCGAGCGCCTGTTCCTCGAGCAAGTCGGCCACGCCGTACGCGCGTGAGATGGTCGTGACCACCGGTACCGCGTTGTCGAGGGCGCGGCGCAGGTTCAGCGCCGACTCGACGTTGCGTTCGTCGTGATAGCCGGTCACATACGCCTGGGTAACCGGCCGGTCGGTGTCCTGCGCCACCCGATCGATGTCGCGCACCGAGGCCGGTGAGCAGTGGAATTCGCAGACCTCATCGAGGGAAGGATGATTGGCCACCAGCTTGGCCACCTTGACGGCGGCCTGGTCGTCGATCACCGTCACCCGCAGGGGTTGGTCGTCCACGCGTTCCTCGTGCCATTGACGGGCCGCCTGAAACACCAACCCCGACCCGACACCATCGAGGTGGGCGACCGCAATGTGGGGCCGTGGCACAATCCGCAGCGGATGCTCGGCCAACAACAGTCGAGCGCCGACCGTGTCGATGTTGAAGAAGTCGACGACGAACCGGTCGTCGCCGCGGTTGAATTCCGCGAGCCGCAGCAGCACGCACAGCGCGGGGTCCTCGATGCGCGCAAGGCAGCGCAAGTGATCCTTGCTCGAGCGGCCGAAGATCCCGTGTGACTTCTTGGAGTCATCGGCCAAACGCCTCGCCAGCGTGACGATTTCGGTATTGGCCACGCTATCCGAGGTCACCGCGAGCAGCCGGGCTGCGCGCCGAACTCCGGCTGATTCAAGGGTCGCGCTGAGCTGCGCATCGCCGATGACGACTGGGAATCCCCAGTTTCGGCAAGTCCTGATTCGAGGATTGGCCTCGTCGGACTCGATGACCACGGCCCGATATCCCGCAGCACGGAGCTCACGGACGAACTCGAACCCCGCATAGCCCAGACCGCAGATGACCACATGCCCGTGCTTGAACGGGATAAGCAACTGTTGCACCCGATCCCGAAACATCGATACCAACGCAATGAGCGCCGCCCACCCGGCTACCACCGGAGCCAGGAAGCGGGCAATGTCCAGCGCGAGACCGACGTGGTTCTCCGGTTGCGGAGCCGCGTGCAGGAAGAACAACTTGACCGCGCCATAGACCGCGTCGGAGTACGAATGCCCGCCCCCCTCATAGGAGCCGTAGCCCCAGAGGCCCAGCACGAAGGCAACGATTCCCGCTGGGATCAGCAGCCAGTACCAGTGGGGATCGGTCAGACCGGTCAGCATCTTGTGCTGCAGGGTCTCCGGCGGCGGGGCTGCGCGCCCGGGCTTTGCCGGAGCACTCGATTCGGCCGCACGACCGGTCATCGGCGTTTCTCCTCCCGCGCTTTCTTTGCTGGGCCTGCTCGGCCCATCGCAAAAGCGCTCTGTTCTCTCGTACACTAACCCGGACGCAGGACGACCGATATCGGCCTTCAGTCTGACAAACTGGAGAGCAATTCGGTCCGCTTCTGCGCATGCCGGCCCTGGAGAGGATCATGCTGTTTGTCAGTTACGCCAGCCAGGATCGCGCGTTGGTCGATCCGCTGGTTTCCGTCTTGCGCAGCGCTGACCAGCAGGTGTGGCTGGACGAGGAGCTGGGTGGCGGCGAGGCGTGGTGGCAGACGATCCTGGACCGAATTCGGTGCTGCTCGGTGTTCGTCGTCGCGTTGTCCAACAATTCGCTACGGTCCAAGCCCTGTCAGGCCGAGCTCGCCTATGCACGAGCGTTGCAACGGCCGGTTCTGCCGGTACAGATCGGCCCGGTCGACAGTGTGCGTGTCACCCCACTGGCCGCGACACAGATCATCGACTACCGAATCCGTGACGGCGCCGCCCATGCCCGGTTGGTCGCCGCCCTGCAGAGCCTGTCGCGCCGCGCGGTACCGCTGCCCGCGCAGTTGCCCGAAGAACCGATGGTGCCCTTCGCCTACTTGATGCGGCTCTCCTCGGAGTTGTCGGGATCCGAGCTGAGCTACCACAAGCAGGGTGAACTCGTTCTGGAACTTCGATCCCGACTCGATGAGGACTGCCACGACCCCACCGTGCGCAACGACATCGTTCAGCTGCTCTGCCGGTTGCGCGACCGGCCGGACGTCACGGTGCGCACCCGCGCCGATGTCGACGCCGTCCTGGCCGCCAACGACCCGAGCTTCACCGCCGCCACCGTCGGCATGCCGGTCGCCGCGGTGACCGGGCCGCGACCCGTGATCAGCCGGCCGGACACCGGAGGCCTTGCTACCGGTGCACACGGTATGGATCCCGCCGGTGCCGGGGAACGACATCGAGGACGGCCGGCAAAGAAGCTACTGGTGGCCGGCGCCGTGGTGGCGGTGGCGGCCGCGGGTGCGCTGGCGTTCGGACTCACCCGCACGTCGCCGGATGCCCCCGCGCCGAACCTGGCCGCTGATGATGACGTACAGGCCGTGATGGCCACCCCCGCGATGGAGACCGTGCAGGCCGACCTCGAGTCGTTGAAGCCGGCCGGTTCGATAGCGGCGTCACAGCCGGAATGCCTGGGTGTTCTCTACCCCGGCCTGGACGAGACCTACCGGAACAGCCAGGTCGAGCGGGCGGCGTGGAAGGTGCTGGAAGAGCCGGGCGGCCTGCAACGCGCTGGGGTCAACGGCCGGCCGTTCGTGGACCAGGACATTGTGGCCTTCGCCCCGCACTCCGGACAGGCCGTGGCGTTCGTCGAGCAGTCGGTGGCCCAGTGGCGGGGCTGTGTGGGCCAGACGGTCACCGTGACCTATCCCGACCACAACACCTACACCTGGACCATCGGGGAAGAGGCGGGTGATCCACCGCGGATCTCCCAGACCTACACCCTGGGTTCCGAGGGCTACGGCTGCCAGCGGGTGCTCAATGCGGTGGCGGACACGGTGATCGACGTCAAGGCCTGCGGTGCGCATATCACCGACGAGGCGAGTGTGCTCACCGACATGATCGCCGCCTTGGTGACGCGGGCGCCGGCCTTCTGAGGGCGAGACGCGCGGCTACTGACGGGGCATCAGTCGCTGCAGCTGGGTGACATGCTGCGGCGACAGTTCGGCGAGTTCGCGAACCCCGAGTAACCGCATGGTGCGCCGGATCTGTTCGGCGAGGATGTCGATCACGCGGTCCACCCCGGCCTGTCCACCGGCCATCAGACCGTAGAGGTAAGCCCGCCCGATCAGGGTGCAGCGGGCGCCCAGCGCGATCGCGGCGACGATGTCGGCGCCGGACATGATGCCGGTGTCCAGCAGGATCTCGGTGTCGCGTCCGACTTCGCGCACCACCTCGGGCAGCAGCTGAAACGGTACCGGCGCCCGGTCGAGCTGGCGGCCACCGTGGTTGGACAACACGATGCCGTCCACGCCGAGCTCGGCCACGGCGCGCGCGTCGGCGACGCTCTGGATGCCCTTGACCACGAATCGGCCCGGCCATTGGGACTTGACCCAGGCCAAGTCGTCGAAGGTCAGGCTCGGGTCGAACATGGTGTCCATGTACTGCGCGACGGTGCCCGACCATCGGTCCAGGGACGCGAAGGACAACGGTTCGGTGGTGAGCAGGTCGAACCACCACGCCGGATGGACGGCGGCATCGGCGACCGTGCGCAGCGTCAGCGCCGGCGGAATGGACATGCCGTTACGGGAGTCGCGCCGCCGCGCCCCGGCGACCGGGCAGTCGACGGTCGCCAGCAGGGTGTCGTAGCCGGCTGCGGCGGCCCGGCGCAGCAACGCCATCGACCGGTCGCGGTCATGCCACATGTACAGCTGAAACCAGCGGCGGGCCCCGGGGGCGGCCGCCGCGACGTCTTCGATCGAGGCGGTGCCCAGGGTCGACAGGGAGAAAGGGATGCCGGCGGCTTCGGCGGCGCGCGCGCCGGCTAGCTCTCCCGCGGTGTGCATCAGCCGGGTGAAGCCGGTCGGTGCGATCGCGAACGGCAACGCCACCGGTGCCCCGAGCACCTCGCGGCTGGTGTCGACGCTGGAGACGTCACGCAGGATGGCCGGATGAAACTCGATGTCCCGGAAGGCCTGTCGGGCTCGTTCCAACGAGATCTCGTCCTCGGCGGCGCCATCGGTGTAGTCGAAGGCGGCTCGGGGAGTGCGCCGTTTGGCGAGCAGACGTAAGTCCTCGACGGTCAGGGCTGTCTCAAGACGCCGCGCCGTGCGGTTCAATCGTGGCCTGCGGAAGCGGATCAGTGGCGCAAGTTCACCGATCCTGGGAACCCGCCGTTGCGTCGTCGACATCGCTGACTCCTTCCGTGCTGCACGTCGAACTGTGCCACGGTTGATGGCATGGCCGGAACCTCCGACCCATTCGGGCTACAGCGTTTCGTCGACGCGCAGGCCGGTGTCTACGACACCGTGGTGGCCGAGCTGCGCGCCGGCCGCAAACGCAGCCACTGGATGTGGTTCGTCTTTCCGCAGCTCTCCGGCTTGGGGGCCAGCGCGATGGCCCAGCGTTACGGCATCGCGTCGCCCGCCGAGGCCCGCGCCTACCTGGCCCACGGTGTACTGGGGCCGCGCCTTGCGGAGTGCGTGGGGCTGCTGACCAATGCGGTGAGCGGGCGGTCCATCGAGGAGATTCTGGGCTGGCCCGACGACATCAAGCTGCGTTCGTCGATGACGTTGTTCGGGCGGGCATGTGAGGGTGGCGGCCACACCGGCAACTGCTGCTGCAGCGGCTTTCGCGCGGTGCTCGACCGCTTCTACGACGGGCAGGAGGATCCGGTGACACTGGACCGACTGGCGTGGCTTGCCCGAGAGTGAGCGTGGTGCGCGTCACCGGCCCTGGTAGCGGGCCCTAAACAGCGCCTTCAAGTCTTCCTCGAATTGCGGCGCCGGCCCGTCGACCACTGCGTGGGGGGCGACTGCGGTGATCGGCAGCGGGGCCACCGGGGCCGCCGGCACCTGCAGATCGCGCAGCCATTCGGTCAGTTGCGCCGCCGACGACGCGTAGACGATCCGGCCCAATCCGACCCACGCGTGGGCCGCGGCGCACATCGCGCAGTGTTCGCCGGAGGTGTAGACGGTGGTCCGGACACGTTGCGCCGGGCTGAGATTGGACACCGCCCACTGCGTGATGGCGAACTCCGGGTGGCGGGTGGCATCGCCGTCACCGGCGCGGTTGCGGTCCTCGAAGAGCACCGTTCCGTCGGCGTCGACCAACAGTGAACCGAAGGGATCGTCGCCGTGCGCCACGGCCTCGCCGGCCAATTCGACGCAGCGGGCCAGGAAATCATGGTCGGCATCGCGGAGCGTCACGGGGTCAAAGTCTACGGCGCGCGCCGGGTATCACCCGGCGCGCGCCGATAGGGACTAGACGCCTTGGAACACCTAAGTAGCGGTGGGGTCGGCGCTGGCGGCGAAGACCGCCTGCGCCACCCCGGCCACGATCGAGGCGACCTTGAGAGCTTCCAGAACCGCTTCGCGGCCGACGCCCGCCTCCCGGACGACCTGCTCGTGGGAGGCAACGCACGCCTGGCAGCCGTTGATCGCCGAGACCGCGAAGCTCCACAGCTCGAAGTTCGCCTTGTCGACCCCCGGGTTGCCGATGATGTTCATCCGCAACCCGGGCCTCAGGTCGTCGTAGCTGCCGTCCAGGAAGTGCCGACCACGGTAGAACACGTTGTTCATGCCCATGATCGACGCGGCGCCCAGGGCGGCCTGATAGGCCTCCGCCGACAGGTTGTCGGCGGCCTCGGCCCCGATCTCGGCCAGCACCGTGGCGTTGCGAGTGGCCGCGGCAGTGGCCAGCAGGCTGCCCCAGAGCTGCTCTTCGTTCAGGACCGTGGTGCGGGCGATCGAACCCAGGTTGAGCTTGAGGTCCTTGGCGTACTCCGGGATCGCGTTCTTGAGGTTCTCAATACTCATTAGCGCTGTTCCTCCTCATCCTGGCGCTCGACATGACCGCGAGCGCGATTCATCCGGCTGCGTTTACAGCGACTCTTTGAGCAGCTCGCCGACGTTCAGGGTCGCCTCGCCCTTCTTCCAGTTGCAGGCGCACAGCTCGTCGGACTGCAGTGCGTCGAGCACCCGCAGCACCTCGTCGACGTTGCGGCCCACCGATCCCGCCGTCACCGAGACGAACTGAATCTCGTTGTTGGGGTCGACGATGAAGGTGGCCCGGTCGGCCACGCCGTCGGAGTTGAGAACACCGGTGGCTTCGACCAGATCCCGGTTGAGGTCCGAGAGCATCGGGAACGGCAGCGTCTTGAGGTCTGCGTGATCGAGGCGCCAGTTGTAGTGCACGAACTCGTTGTCGGTCGAGGCGCCGAGGATCTGGGCGTCGCGGTCGGCGAACTCGTCGTTCAGCTTCCCGAACGCGGCGATCTCGGTGGGGCACACGAAGGTGAAGTCCTTGGGCCAGAAGAAGATGATCCGCCACTTGCCCTTGTGGTCGTCGCTGGTGATGGTGGTGAAGAAGTCCTCGGGCCCCTTCGCGTCGATCTTCGTCAGATCGCCCGCGACCAGCGCGGTCAGACTGTAGGCCGGAAACTGGTCGCCGATGGTCAGCAGAGCCATGTCACTCCTTGTGGTTTTGAGTTCTACGGGTGTTCGGGGCGAGTCGGTCGCCCGCACGCTCCATCCTGCCCCATCTCAATTAAAAATAAAAGGTGATACCAGGCACTATAATTATCGGCATGACCGATGCAAGCTATCAGCCGACGCTCGCCGGCCTGCGGGCATTTGCCGCCGTGGCCGAGAAGCACCACTTCAGCCTGGCGGCGGCCGGGCTGGGCCTGAGCCAGTCGACCCTGTCGCAGGCCTTGTCGTCATTGGAGGCCGGCCTGGGGGTCCAACTGATCGAGCGCTCCACCCGGCGAGTCTTCCTGACCGCGGAGGGGCAACAGCTGCTCCCACACGCCCACGCCGTGCTGGACGCCGCGGCGCAGTTCTCCGCCGCCGCCGCCGGAGTGGCCGACCCGCTGCAGGGCATCATGCGGCTCGGCCTGATCCCGACGGTGGCGCCGTATGTGCTGCCCGCGGTGCTGGCCGGTCTGTCCGAACAACTGCCGGAACTGGGCCTGCGGGTGATCGAGGACCAGACCGAACGACTGCTCACCGGACTGCGTGAAGGCGCGGTCGACGCGGCCGTGATGGCCTTGCCGAGCGAAGCGACCGGGGTGACCGAAATACCCATCTACGACGAGGATTTCGTGCTGGCGCTGCCGCCGGGCCATGCGCTGGCCGGCAAACGCAAGGTGCCTCCGACGGCACTGGCGGACCTGCCACTGCTGCTGCTCGACGAGGGGCATTGTCTGCGGGACCAGACCCTGGAGATCTGCCGCAACGCCGGCGTGCGGGCCGAGTTGGCCACCACCCGCGCCGCATCGCTGGCCACCGCGGTCCAGTGCGTGAACGGTGGGCTGGGGGTGACGTTGATCCCGCAGACCGCGGTGGCGGTCGAGGCCGAGCGCAATGGTTTGGCGCTGGCCTACTTCTCGTCGCCCCAGCCTGGCCGGCGGATCGGGCTGGTGTTTCGTGCTTCCAGTGGACGGGACGAGGCCTATCGACGGTTGGCGGGGATCATCGGCGGCGTCATCGCCGCGGACCACCAGGTCGAGCTGGTCTGAGGAGCGCCACGGCCGCGGGGTGCAGGCCGGCGTTTAGGCTGCACGGGTGATCTTGACGATCGAAGACGAGAACCGGGTTCGGACGCTGACGCTCAATCGCCCCGAGGCGCTCAACGCCTTCAACGAGGCGCTCTACGACGCGACGGCCGAAGCGCTGCTGGCCGCCGCGGACGACCCCGAGGTCGCGGTGGTGCTGATCACCGGGGCGGGGCGAGCGTTCAGCGCCGGTACCGACCTGGCCGAGATGCAGGCCATGGTGACCGACCCGGACTTCGCGCCCGGAAAGCACGGATTCCGCGGTCTCATCACCGCGCTGGGGCGCTTCCCGAAGCCGCTGATCTGCGCGGTCAACGGTCTGGGCCTGGGGATCGGAACGACGATCCTGGGCTTTGCCGACCTGGCGTTCATGGCTTCGACGGCCAGGCTGAAATGTCCGTTCACCAGCCTGGGGGTGGCCCCGGAGGCGGCCTCCTCCTATCTGCTTCCGCAGTTGATGGGGCGGCAGAACGCAGCCTGGCTGTTGATGTCCTCGGAGTGGATCACCGCCGACGAGGCGCTGCGGATGGGCCTGGTCTTTGCGGTCTGCGAGCCCGACGGGCTCCTGGGCGAGGCTCGTCGGCATGCGGAAGTTCTTGCGTCCCGGCCGATCTCCAGCCTGATGGCGGTCAAGAGCGCGATGGTCGAGCCGACTCGGGCCGAGACCCTGGCTGCGGTCGAGCGGGAGAACGCGTTCTTCGCCGAACTCTTGGGTGGCCAGGCCAACGCCGATGCGCTGGCCGAGTTCACCGGTCGGCGGGGCGGCGAATCAGTGTGATCCGACGGGGCTGATGTCCAGCGCGAGGCGCCGCAGAGCTCCGTTGTCTGCAGCGGTGGGGGTCGCGGCCAGGGTGGCCTCGATGATGCCGCGAACGGTGCAGCGGCACCGGCCGCAGTCGCCACCCGCACCGCACATCGCGGCAACCTCTTTCGACGTCGACGCCCCGGCGGCGACGGCGTCGGACACCATCTGATTGGTGGCTCCGACACACAGGCATACGTACATGCGATGCCCCTACCGACCGTCGCCCACGGGCGTCATCAGATCGATCGCAGTCGCGAATTTCCCGACGAACGGTCGGGGATAACCACCGATTCCGATGCCGGACATCCACTCCGCGGCGGTGTCCGGGTGGTCGATCCATCGCTGTGCACTTGCCGCACTGTCGATTTCCAGCAGTGTCATCACCTCATGCCCGTCGTCGACTGCTTGATACACCCACACTTTGCGCACTCCCGCGTCGGAGAACCGGTCCAACCCGGCGTGCACCTTGGCCATCAGGTCCGCGGGGTCGGCAATGGTGGCAACCGCGCCGACGATCACCTCCGAACCGTCGGGCACATGCGACGGTTCCAGCTTCCCCTCTCCTCCGTCGAGCCTCGCTGAACCGTCGTGCTCATCACCGGACTGGGCCAGGTTGATCTTCTCGGTGACCTCGCCGGCGAAGATCGCGGGCAGATCGTTGACACCGGAGCGGTCGAACCAGGCGAAGATCGCGGGGGAGCGCAGCAACTCTTTGACCGATACCCGATGCCGCAGGCCGATCGTGACCAGCACCCGGTCCGGCTCGAACTCCGAGGTGTAGAGCACCGCATGGCGGGCGCCCAGGTCGAGAAGAGGGGAATGATCCTGCTGGATCAGCGACCACGTCCGGCCTACGTCGTCGACCCGGTAGTCCAGCGCCAGCACCAGCGAGTGCGGGTCGTTGCGATGGGAGAGATTGGCGCGCGAAATACCGACACGATTGTCGGGCGAAACCAGTCTCATATTAGTAGAGTCTAACCTAAGTAAGGCGCACCTTGCGCGGGTCCGGTGACGTACGGCGATCCACACTCGCCCGAAGACCCCATTGCGGTGCGGCGATTCGACGCGCCGAGACGCGGGTAAACAGCCTCCTGTGGGCGCTGGCCTGCATTAGATTGAATTTGGCGCGTTACGGCGATGATTCAAGCCCTGTCCCGTCGCGGCCGGCATGCGAGGTTCTTCACATCAGAGGAGAGATCATGCAAGGCGACCCCGAGGTTCTCAAACTGCTCAACGAGCAGTTGACCAGTGAGCTCACCGCGATCAACCAGTACTTTCTGCACGCGAAGATGCAGGACAACTGGGGTTTCACCGAACTGGCCGGCCACACCCGCGAAGAGTCGATGGAGGAGATGCGCCACGCCGAGACGGTCACCGACCGGATTCTGGTGCTGGGCGGTCTGCCGAACTATCAGCGCATCGGATCCCTCCGCATCGGGCAGACCCTGCGCGAACAGTTCGAGAGTGACCTGGCGCTGGAAATCGATGTGCTCAACCGGCTGCGGCCCGGGATCGTCATGTGCCGCGAGAAGCAGGACAGCACCACCGCCCAGATTCTGGAAACCATCCTCGCCGACGAGGAATCCCACATCGACCACCTGGAAACCCAACTGGAGCTGATGGACAAGCTCGGCGAGGCGTTGTACTCGGCGCAGTGCGTCTCCCGTCCGCCGTCGTGATCGACACAGCGGAGCGCCGCTGTTGACCCCACCTCCGTCCCCGGCGGGAAGGCGAGTATGACCGCATCGTCGCCGGTCGCCGACGATATGCGACCTGCGCCGGTCAGTCCGCACCGCCGCAACCTGATCTTCATCGCGATCGTGTTCGGCCTGCTGATGGCCGCGCTCGACCAGACCATCGTGGCGACCGCTTTGCCGACGATCGTCTCGGATCTGGGCAACGCGGGGCATCAGTCGTGGGTTGTCACCAGCTACCTGCTGACGTCCACGATCGCAACCATCCTGGCGGGCAAGCTCGGCGACCTGTTCGGCCGCAAGCGGGTGTTCCAGGCCGCCGTGGTGTGCTTCGTCGCCGGATCGGTGCTGTGTGGGTTGTCCGCCTCGATGGGGATGCTGGTCGGCGCCCGCGCACTGCAGGGCATCGGCGGGGGCGCCGTGACCGTCACCGCCGCGGCACTCATCGGCGAAGTCATCCCGCTGCGTGACCGGGGCCGCTACCAGGGCATGTTGGGTGCGGTTTTCGGGGTCACCACCGTCATCGGCCCGCTGTTGGGCGGCTACGTCACCGACTACCTCACCTGGCGGTGGGCGTTCTGGATCAATCTGCCGATTTCGGTGGTGGTGTTGATCGTGGCCGGCGTGGCGATCCCGGCCTTGGCCGGCCGCTCCAAGCCCGTCATCGACTACGCCGGGATCGTGTTGATCGGTTTGGGCGCTACCGGATTGACGCTGGCCACCAGCTGGGGTGGCAGCCGATATGCCTGGGGATCGTGGGCGATCATCGGACTGTTCGGCGGGTCGGTGCTGGCACTGACGCTGTTCGTCTGGGTGGAGAACCGGGCTGCGGCGCCCATCCTGCCGACCCGACTGTTCGCCGACCCGGTGTTCGCGGTCTGTTGTGTGCTGGCGTTCGTCGTCGGCTTCGCGATGCTGGGCGCGCTGACCTTCCTGCCCACCTTCATGCAGTACGTCGACGGTGTTTCGGCGATCACCTCGGGTCTGCGCACCCTGCCGATGGTGGTGGGCATGTTGGTGACCTCCACCGGTAGCGGCGCCCTGGTGGGACGGACCGGACGGTACAAGATCTTTCCGGTGGTCGGCACCGCACTGATGACGATCGCGTTCGCGCTGATGTCGCAGATGGACGCCGCCACTCCCGCGCTGCTGCAATCGGTCTACCTGCTGATCCTGGGAGCCGGTATCGGGCTGTCGATGCAGGTTCTGGTGCTCGTCGTGCAGAACACCTCGAGCTTCGCCGACCTCGGCGTCGCCACGTCCGGGGTCACGTTCTTTCGGACCATCGGCAGCTCGTTCGGCGCGGCCGTGTTCGGGTCGCTGTTCGTGAACTTCCTTGGCCACCGGCTGGGACCGGCGCTGAGCGGCGCCGGACTGGCCGCGGGCGCGGCCGATTCGCCCGAGGCGGTGCGCCGACTGTCGCCGCAGCAGGCGGAGCCGATCGTGACGGCCTATGCCGATTCGCTGGGGCAGGTGTTCTTGTGCGCCGCGCCGGTCGCGCTGCTCGGGTTCGTGCTGGCCCTGTTTTTGCGCGAGGTCCCGCTCAAGGAGCTGCGCGACAGCGCGGTCGACCTGGGCGACGGGTTCGGCATGCCCACCAACGCGTCGTCGGACGATCTGCTGGAGAACGCGATCGGGCGCCTGTTGCACAACGAACCGGGGATGCGGCTGCGCTCCATCGCACTACGGCCGGACTGCCGGCTCGATGTCGCCGGGCTGTGGACGGTGCTGCGGATCTACCGGTACACACAGGTGTTCCGGACCGCGCGGCTCAGTGACATCGGCAAGCGACTACGGGTGCCCTACGAGATCCTCGAACCCACCGTCGATCGGCTGGTGGCTCAGGGCTATGTACTGCGCGAAGGCGATCATCTCGGTCTGACCCGGGCCGGTCTGCGTCAGGTCGGGTTCGTGTCCTCGCTGGTGCAGGACTGGGTGGTCGACAAACTGGCCCGTTCGCCCGGTTTCGAGGGCCGCCCGGATCGCGCCGAGGTTTCCGCCGCGCTGCAGCGGATCGCGCGCCGGGCCATCATCGATCCCGACGACGCGGGGGAGTCGGCGGAGTTCACCAGCACCGCCCACGGGTGACCGCAAAGACCGCTGAATTAATGGCGGCGATCCGCTTCGTCCGGCTCCGCCGTACTCGCGATAGCCGCTAGCATCGCGAAGTATGAGTCGAATCGGGGCATTCGCCGCAGATGACGTGATGGGCTGGATGGTCAAGTCACCGGACCTGGCAGCGGGAATCGGCGGATTCAGCACAGCGGTCTACAACAAGGGCCGGTTGCCGATGCGTACGCGCGAACTGGCCCGCATGGTGATCGCCTTCGACAACGAGTGCACGGTGTGCGTCAATACCCGTGACGCCGACGGCCCAGCGGCCGGGGTGGACGAGGAGCTCTACGAGCACGTGGCCGAGTGGCGCACCTGGCCGGGCTACAGCCCCCAGGAGCGGCTTGCCGCCGAGTTCGCCCACCGCTTCGCCACCGACCACACCGGCCTGCGGGACGACGAGGACTTCTGGTCGCGCTGCGGCGAGCACCTCAGTGATGAATTGGTGGCCGACCTCGCATTGTCATGTGCACTCTGGCTGGGGATGGGGCGGCTGCTGCGCACCCTGGACATCGGACAGGCCTGTGCGCTGACCCTGCCCAGCAGGGCTTGATCGCGGCTCAGATCAGGCCGGTGGCGTCGAATATCCACGACATGTCGGCCTCGGCAAAGTCTTCCAGCCAGGTCGGCGGCGCGTGCGCGGTCAGGCCGGCCATGTCCCAATAGTCTTTCCACAGCGTGATCTTTCCGTCGATCACCTGGTGCACCGTGACGAAGCGCAGCAGCGCGGTCTCTCCGGTGGCCCACCGCCACGTCTCCGAGTGCTCGTAGAGCACGTCGGGGCCCTCGGCGACCAGCAGGCCAGAGTGGTTCTCGTATCCGGCCAGCGGCTCCAGACCGATCTTGAGGCGCTTGACGATGTCGTGCGGCCCCCGGGCGGCCGCAGCCGGGCCCACCGGCATATCGACATAGATGCAGTCTTGCGCCAGAAAGGGTTTCAGCCCCTCCCAGTCACGACGCGACAAGGCCTTCCACATCTCGGTGACGATGTGTTTGACGTCAGCCGGCATGCCGATGCCCCTTTCCGGCGAAGCACGTGACACGCCGGAATATACGCCGGCGCCGGACAGGTGTCCGAGCGGGATGGGCGCGGTGTTTAGAGTCTGGTGCGGAGGTGGCCATGGCTGATCTGCGGACGGTGCGAAAAGTCGGATGGGTGCTGGCGGCAGCCGCTGCGGCGGGGGCAGCCGGTGTCGCGGCGGGTAAGTTGCGCGCCCCTCGGACCCGCAAGGCGAACCCGTCGCCGCTGAGCCCGGAGTGGACCGCACCGCCCGCGCGCTACGGCGTCGGGATCAAGCGCAACGTCGCTGTGCCGATGAGCGACGGTGTCGTGCTGCGCGCCAACATCCACTACCCGACGATTCCCGAGACCGGCGCGCCCGCCGAAGGGCCGTTCCCGGTACTGCTGTCGGTGACTCCCTACGGCAAGTTGGCGCCGCCACCGGCGGCTCAGATCGGTGGCGGTCCCTCGCCGCATCTGATCCGGCGGGGCTACATCGAGGTGATGGTCGACGTCCGTGGCACCGGCGCATCCGGCGGCTCGTTCGAGATGTTCGGCCCGGACCAGACGCGCGACGGCGTCGAGTTGGTCACCTGGGCGTCGACACTGCCCAACGCCAATGGCCGAGTCGGCATGTTCGGCATCTCCTACCTGGCCATCAATCAGCTGTTCACCGCGGCTGCGGTGGGCCCGGACTCTCCGCTCAAGGCGATTTTCCCGGTGATGGCCGCCAACGACTTCTATCGGGATGCCGCCGCCATGGGCGGGGTATCGCACCTGCGGACGGTGCGCGCCTACGGCTCGATCTACGCGTTGCTCAATGTGATCAACCCGGCGCTGGAGTTCCTCACCCCCGGAGCGCATTCGCGGCCCCGGGCCGGCGGGCTGGCGGCGGTGCGCCAACGCGGCAAAGACCAGCGCGGCTACTTCGGGCCATTGATCGCCGAGGCGGGCGCCGGCGGCGACGCCGCCTACGACGGCCCGTTCTGGGATGACATGCGGCCGGACTTGGTGCTGCCCGAGATCGCCGCCAACAACGTGGCTGTCTTCCTCACCGGCGGATGGCATGACGCGTTTCAGCGCGGCGCGCCGCTGAACTACGCGGCGCTGCAGAACGCATACACCGGCCGCCCCGCGAATGCGCCGATGCAGCCCGGACAACCGCTGACCGATCGAGTCAAACTGATGATGGGGCCGTGGTACCACGTCTCGGACTACGACGGTCTGCACCTGCTGGACCTGCAGCTGCGCTGGTTCGATTATTGGCTGAAAGACGATGCCGCCGCTGCCATTTCGGGATCTCCGTTCACCTTTCAGCCGATCGGCGACCGCCGCTGGTACCACACTCGCGAATACCCGATTCCCGAGGCGACACCGACCCGGCTCTACCTCTCGCACGCCGGCCGGTTGACTGTCGACGCCCAGGAGGAACAAAGCCTGGCCGCGTTGCCGTATCGCTCACACGGTCCGGTATCCGGGCGCAGCCTCGAACAGTGGTCGTTGGGGCTGAACAGTTTCGCCACCACTGCGGCAGGTGGCCGCACCCGTCATGACCAGGACAACCGGCGAGTGCAGCGCGGAGCACTGACCTACACCACCGAGGCGTTCGACTCGCCGACGTTGATCGCCGGACCGATCACCCTGCGCGTGCAGGCGAGCGCCGACACCACCGAGACACTGTGGGTCGCCCACCTCGACGACGTTGCACCCGAGGGGGTCAACCGCCCGCTGACCCTGGGGGCTTTGCTCGGTTCACACCGTGAGTTGGACCCGGACCGTACCTGGTACCTGCCGGATGGCACCGTGCTGCGCCCGCATCACATCAGCACCCGCTCTGCGGTTCGACCGGTGGAGCCGGGGGAGTTGACCGGCTACGACATCGAGATCTTCCCGACTGCGGCGCTGATCGCCCCGGGACACCGGTTGCGACTGACGTTGACCACCTACGATTTTCCGCACCTGGTACCGACGGCGTCCACCCGCCGGGCGTTGGCGGGCGGTCTCTACCACGTGCATCAGGGCGGTCCCACTCCGTCTTTCCTGCTGCTGCCGCTGGCAGACCCGGACAGCCTGGACTGAGCCGCTAGGGCTGTGCTGGCCCTTCCGCGACGTCGCGGACGCGCTCCAGGGTGCGCCGCATATCGCGAATGTTGTTGCGCTGCCGTAGAAAACCGCCAAACACGTAGTAGTACACGGTGGTGAGGAAGGACTTGGCCAGCTGGAACGACTCGGTGACGTCGGTGCCATCCGCAGTCGGGGAGAGCTCGTAGCGCCACCGGTTCACCGCGCGGTCACCGGCGAGCACCGCGAAGCCGAATACCCGGTTCGGTTCGCACTCGGTGACCCGGCACGTGGTCCAGTACACCGGCCCGATCCCATTGCGCCGGACATGCCCGCGGAATCGTGCGCCCACCGCGGGGCCGTCGGCGCCGTCGAGCCATTCGGCCTCGAAGGTCTCCGGAGAAAACTTCCCGATGTTGCGAACGTCGGCCACCAGATCCCAGATCCGCTCGGCCGGGGCCGCCATATGAACTGTCGCCGAACCCTGCATGTTCGCCATCCAATCACGTCGGCGGCGCCACGGTAACCCCATCGGCGACAAAGCACTGGGCCCCATCCGGAATCGGATGGGGCCCAGTGGTAAGACCGCTGCGGTCGGTGCAGGTTTAGCTGCCGCCGCCGCTGGCGCCCAGGTGACTCTGCAGGTCCGGCTTCATGGCCTGCAGCTGCTGGCCCCAGTACTCCCAGCTGTGGGTGCCGTAGTCCGGGAAGTTGAACACCGCGTTGCTGCCACCGGCCGCGGTGTAGAGCTCCTGGAACTTCTTGTTCTGACCGATCATGAAGTTGCCCTCAAGGAACGTCGCGGGGATGTTGTCGCCGCCCAACTCGTTCGGACGACCATTACCGCAGTAGACCCACAGGCGGGTGTTGTTGGCCACCAGCTTGCCGACGTTGACGGTCGGGTCGTTGCGCAACCAGGCCGGGTCGTCGTCCGGGCCCCACATGTCTTCCTTCTTGTAGCCGCCCGCGTCACCCATGGCCAGACCGATCCAGCTCTTGCCGTCCGAGGGGTTGATGTAACCCGACAGCGAGCCGGCGTAGGTGAACTGGTTGGGGTGGTAGATGGCCAGCGTCAGTGCCGACGCGCCGGCCATCGACAGGCCGACCGCGGCGTTGCGGCTCTGGCTCACGCCGTACTCCGAGGCCAGGTAGGACGGCAGCTCGCTGGTGAGGAAGGTCTCCCACTTGTAGGTGGAGCAGCCCGCCTTGCCGCACGCCGGCTTGTACCAGTCGCTGTAGAAGCTGGACTGGCCGCCGACCGGCATGATCACCGAGATACCCGACTGGTAGTACCACTCGAATGCCGGGGTGTTGATGTCCCAGCCGTTGTAATCGTCCTGGGCCCGCATGCCGTCGAGCAGGTAGAGGCCGGGGGAGCCCGAGCCGCCGGGCTGGAACTGGACCTTGATGTCACGGCCCATACCTGCCGAAGGCACCTGCAGGTACTCGACCGGCAGACCAGGCCGGGAGAACGCCGATGCGGTTGCCTCGCTACCTGTCAGGCCGATCAGGCCCGGCAGCGCTGCGGCAGCTACCGCGCCGACCAAAAGTCGGCGTGCCCAGCGCAATCCCTTGCTCACGTCTGTCATTCCTGCCCCTTGTCGTCTTGCTGTGGAACGTTCAATCTCTCGATCGCGACGCCACGCGCGCCACCACTTCGGCATCGGCCCTTACATGCAGCAACGGCCGCAATTTGCAAGTCACGCGGCCGTCTAGGGATCCGACTCGCATATAGCATACCCGATTTTCGCTCCGGACCCGGTTAGGACAAGCCGGATGACACGCGTAGGCTCCCCTCCGGTAAGCCGACAAGACCACACAGTCCTGAGCTGTCTCCGGTCCGTTCCGGCGCCCTGCCGATCCCGTTGACGGGCCCGGCGAGGGCCCTGAGCAGACGCGGTGACATCGCAGATCAGGACGATTGGGGCGCGCGATTTTGGACACCGTACTGGGGCTGGCGATCACGCCTTCGACCATCGGCTGGGTCATGGCCGACGCCGGGGGCTCGGGCTGCCCGACGGTTATCGGTGAAGAGGTGAGTGTCGCGGCCGGCGACGCCGGAGTCGACGCGGTGGATCTTGCGGCGCAGGCGTCTGCGGTGGCCGCCGGGGTCCGCACCATGCTGGCCTCGCGCGGCGAGCGATTGCACGGCGTGGCGGTGACCTGGAGCGATGAAGCCGCAGTCGGGGCTGCACTGCTGCTCGAGTCGCTGGCGGATGCGGACTTCGAACACGTGGTTCCGGTGCGCTACAGCCAGGCCGCCGCATCGCTGGCCTGCGGAATCGGCCCACGACACGCGCGGGCCGCGGTATGTGTCGTCGAATCCGGTGTGGCCACCCTGGTCCTGCCCGACCACCCCGAATCTCGGGAATCGATCGTCACGGCCTGTCCGATCAGCGCCGTCGACGATGTGACCGGCTGGCTGGGCAACACCTTGGCCCCGACCGATCAGCGACCGGAAGTGCTCATGGTGGCCGGATCGCTGCGGGGCATGGACCGGCTCGGGCGCCGCTTGGAGTCCACGCTGTCGATGCCGGTCTTCGTCCAGGGTGGCGCGTTTCAGGCCCTGGCGCGCGGGGCGGCCCAGGCGCTGGCGCCGCATGCCGAATTGACCTCGGCACCGCTGGAGGCGCCTGCGGCCGGCTTGGAGACCGGAAACGTCGGTCGGCGCCGGGTGCGGTCGCTGTCCTACGCCGCAGCCCTGCTGATGTTGGGGGCGGGAGCGGTGTCACTGGTGGCGTCGGTGGCCGCCGCGTTGAGCCTGCAGCTCGGCCCCGGCCGGGCAGACCCGGATGTGCCGCGACCGCAGCACGCGACCGTGGCGCGCGTCGCCGTGCCCGCCGCACCACCGGCGGCCGCCCCGGCCCTGCCGCCACCTGCCGCGCCAGCGCCCCCGACCGAGACCTCGGAGGAGCCACCCGCAGAGTTCGGTTCGCTGTGGGACGCACCGTCTGACCCGGACCTGCAGGAATCGTCTCCGGATGGCGTCCCATCATTGCGGGAACGCATTCGGGACCACATATTCGGCCTACCCGGCCGCTGAGTCAGGCACCGCCGGAGGCGTCGGCCGGGATTGTCCCCGAGAAGGACACCGTCACCTCGTCGGCGACCTGCATCGCTCCCATGAGCATCGAATAGCGCCGCACACCGAAGTCGCTGTGGAGCACCCGGCTGTCGCCGCTCACCTTCCGGTCGCCGGTCACCCGAACCTCCAGGACGTGCGGCTTGCGCCGGCCGTGGATCTCCAGCTCGCCGGTCAGCCGATACCCGTCGTCGGTCGGTGCGATGTCGCTGGACTCGAACCGGATCAGCCGATGCTTCTTGCTGTCGAGGCATTTGAGCGCATTGCTGCGGATCAGCGTCTTCTCCGGCGCGGTCAGTGGCGTCATTCCGCCGTCGCCCTGCACCACCCGCAACGAATCCACCTCGACGGCCAGCTCGACCGCCGCCGGCCGGTCGCCGGACCATGACACGGTTGCTTCCCAGCACTCCATCACGATGGTGAGCCGATGGCCCATCTTCGCCGCTCGCCCCGCCACATCGGTGCGGAGTAGGAGCTGGCCGTGCGATGCGTCGAGCTGCCACTGCGTTCCGGTCACCCGCGGCACTTTAGCGGGCCCGGCCCGCGGGGTTTCGGCGGATTCGCGATGGCGTGCGACCACCACCCGTTAGGCTCTGACGCGTCGCCGATGGGTGGCCTGGATCGACAGACTGAGGGCGAAGAATGATTCGTGAACTAGCTGCAGCTGCTTTCATCGCGGGAGCCGCGAGTGCCGTCGCTATCAGCGCCGCGCCGGATGCCGCTGCCTACCCCGGCGACGTGCCGGGCATGGTCGATGGCCAGCGCCAGGGCGACGCCTGCTTCAGCTGGGAGCGCTTTACCTATGGCCACGGCCCCAATGGCCAAGCGCTGGCATGCCACTTCATCGCCAACCAGTTCCCGGCCAAGGACACCGGTTTCTGGCAGATCTCCTACCCGCTCTACGGGGTGCAGGAGATCGGTTCGCCGTGCCCCAATCCGCAGTCGGCCGCGCAATCACCCGACGGGCTGCCGCTGCTGTGCCTGGGCGCGCGGGGCTGGCAGCCCGGTATCTACACCGGAGGCATCGGCCCCTACTTCCCGCCCGGGATCGCCCAGGTCGGCTAGGCGCACCCGGCGCATCCGCCGGTCAGGCTCTGTCCAGACTGGTGCGTTAGCTTCGAGCGGACGACGGCCGCTCACGGTAAGGAGCAACGCAGCATGCAACTGGGGATGATCGGTCTGGGCCGAATGGGCGCCAATCTCGTTCGGCGCATGGTCGACGGCGGCCACGAATGCGTGGTCTACGACCACAACACCGACGCGGTCAGCGCATTGGCCACCGAGCCCAACACCACCGGGGTGTCCTCGGTGGCCGAGCTCGCGGGGCAGCTTTCCGCTCCGCGGGTGGTGTGGGTGATGGTGCCCGCCGGCGCCATCACCACGAGCGTCATCGAGGAACTTGCCGGCACACTGGCGGCCGGCGACATCGTGATAGACGGCGGAAACTCCTACTATCGCGACGACATCGCGCACGCAAAGATTTTGGCTGACAAGGGCATTCATCTGCTCGATTGCGGTACCAGCGGCGGGGTGTGGGGCCGCGAACGGGGCTACTGCCTGATGGTCGGCGGGGACCGGCCAGCGTTCGACCACGTCGAGCCGATCTTCGCGACCGTGGCGCCGGGGGTGGAGGCAGCCCCTCGCACTCCGGGGCGCGAGGGTGAGATCGCGCAAGCCGAAAAGGGCTATCTGTACTGCGGCCCGTCCGGGGCCGGACACTTCGTGAAGATGGTGCACAACGGCATCGAGTACGGAATGATGGCCTCGATCGCCGAGGGGCTGAACATCCTGCACCACGCCAACATCGGCAAACAGGATCAACAGGGCGACGCCGAAACCGCGCCGTTGAGCAATCCGGAGTTCTATCGGTACGACATCGACATCGAGCAGGTCACCGAGGTCTGGCGGCGGGGCAGTGTGATCGGTTCCTGGCTGCTGGATCTGACTGCCAGTGCACTGCAGAAGTCGCCGCAATTGGAGGAATTCGCCGGTCGGGTCTCTGATTCCGGCGAAGGCCGGTGGACTGTCATCGCCGCTATCGATGAGGGCGTACCCGCCCCGGTGCTCACCACCGCGTTGTACGCGCGATTCGCCTCGCGCCAGCTGTTCGAGTTCGGCGCGAAGGTGCTCTCGGCGATGCGCAAGCAGTTCGGCGGGCACGACGAGAAGTCCGGCTGACCGGACCGGCCTGAACCGACACCGGGTCTTTCCGGCGAGTCGGCCTCGGCGCGATCCTGGCCGCTGCCAGCCTGCGCATGCCAGTATGGGGAATGCCGCGGCCACGGCGGGAAACCCAGATGACTGGTGTTCCGGTGAGAGCCGGTAGCGACAGCACGACCGTGCGGGTGATCGCCCCGATCGTGCTGTTGCTCGTGGCCGGTGCCGCGACGCGCGGTTACCTGCCCGGCGCGCCGCCCGAGCCGCGCCGAGCGACTGCCGCAAGCACGCTCGAACCGATCGTGATGGCGGTCTTGCTG
The DNA here is from genome assembly GCF_046250075.1 of Mycobacterium sp. SMC-14. Taxonomy (NCBI): domain Bacteria; kingdom Bacillati; phylum Actinomycetota; class Actinomycetes; order Mycobacteriales; family Mycobacteriaceae; genus Mycobacterium; species Mycobacterium sp. SMC-14. The sequence goes on from NZ_CP176429.1 coordinate 2,279,720, forward strand.
GCGGTGTCGGGCACCATCATCGCGGTCGCCGTCGTGCACCGGGCCCGTCATCACCGTGCGAGGGTCGGCAGCATCGGCCAGCTGTCGTCAACCGCCGGGGCGAGCCGCGGTCCGGTCTGGCGATCGGTGCTGATCGTGCTGGCGGCGTTGGCGTTATGGCTGCTGACGGTCCTGGTGCTGGCGAAGTTCGGCGCCGGGCTCCGCATCGAACTCCCGGCGGAGGTTCCCGGCGCGGGTGAGACCCCGCCGGGCACATCGGGAGCACCGGCCCCGCCGTCGCCGGCGGTGCCCGGCGGGCCGGCCATTGGCATGTCCGGTTATCTGCTGGCCGTTGCCACCCTGCTGCTGGCGGTGATCGTCACGGTGATCGTCGCCGCACGCGCCCGGCGACCCGATCCCGCACCACCCGTGACCCCTGGGATTCCGCCGACGGCGGACCCATCGAGCGCCGACGAGAACCTGGCGCGGGCAGCGGAACTCGGCCTGGCCCGGATCGTCGATCCCAGCCGCGAGCCGCGGGCCGCGATCATCGCCTGCTACGCGGTGATGGAACAACACCTCGGCACGGTTCCTGATATCGCGCCGCGCGCCTTCGACACGCCTACCGAAGTGCTGGCGCGGGCCGTGGAACACCATGCCCTGCCGGCGGACAACGCGACCCGGCTGGTGGAGCTGTTCACCGAGGCACGCTTCAGCGTCCACCTGATGACCGAGCGAGATCGCGGCGACGCGGTTGCAGCGCTGCGGCTGGTTCTCGACGAACTGCGAACTCCACGATGAAAACGCTTGCCCTGCAAGGAATCATCTTGATCGCCGGTGCTGAGCTGGTGACGCTGATGATCCACCAGCGGCAATCTCTACTCTGGGCGGCGGGCGTTGCCGTCGCCCTGCCGGCAGTGGGGATCCGGCGCCTGCTGACCACGGGTGGCGCCGGACCTCCCGCCGCCCCGGAGGCCACCGATGAGCCCGGAGAGGCATTGCACCGGTGGCTGTCGGGCACCGAAGCGCGGATCCGCTGGTCGGAATCGACCAGAGCCGACTGGGACAGGCGGTGGCGACCGATCCTGGCGCGTCGGTTCGAGGTATCCACCGGGCAGGGGAGGACGAAGGATCCCGCGGCATACGGTGCCACCGGGGCGCTGCTGTTCGGCGACCAGCTGTGGCAGTGGGTGGATCCGGGCAATGTCGCGCCGGCCGGAGTCAGTGGGCCCGGCCCGGGACGCGCTGTGCTGGAAGAGATCCTGTGTCGCCTGGAGCAACGATGAGCACCGGGCTGTCTGGTGCGGCGGCCACCACCGGGGCACGCTGCACCGCGGTGCTCGACGAGATCGAACGGGCCGTGGTGGGTAAGCGATCCGCGCTCACCCTCATTCTGACCACGGTGCTCGCCGGCGGTCATGTGCTCATCGAGGACTTGCCGGGCCTGGGCAAGACGCTGATCGCACGGTCGTTCGCGGCCGCGCTCGGACTGGACTTCATCAGGGTGCAGTTCACCCCCGACCTGCTGCCCGCCGACCTACTCGGTACCACGATCTACGACATGTCCTCGGGCCGTTTCGAGTTCCGGCGCGGGCCGATCTTCACCAACCTGGTGTTGGCCGACGAGATCAACCGGACGCCACCCAAAACCCAGGCGGCCCTACTGGAGGCGATGGCCGAAGGCCAGGTCAGCATCGACGGCAACACACATCGGTTGCCGTCGCCGTTCATCGTGCTGGCGACCGACAACCCGATCGAATACGAGGGCACCTACCCGCTGCCGGAGGCCCAACTGGACCGGTTCGCGATCAGGCTGCGCCTGGGTTACCTCTCGGAGCAGGGGGAGGCGGCCATGCTGCGTCGGCGCCTGGATCGCGGTGCCGCCTTGCCGACGGTGCGCAAGGTGGTCGACGCCGACGACCTGGTGGCGATGCGCGAATCCGTGGAACAGGTCAGCGTGCATGACGACGTGCTGCGCTACGTGGTGTCGCTGGCGACCGGGACCCGGCGCCATCCGCAGGTGGCCGTGGGCGCCAGCCCGCGGTCGGAACTCGACCTGGTTCAGCTCGCCCGGGCCCGCGCCCTGCTGCTCGGCCGCGACTACGTGATCCCTGAGGACGTCAAGGCGCTGGCCACCTCGGCGATCGCCCATCGGATCACGCTGAGGCCGGAGATGTGGGTACGGCGCGTCCAGGGCTCCGATGTGGTGGAGGAGCTGCTGCGTCGGCTGCCGGTGCCGCGGACTCCGGAGGCGACGCCGACGTGACGCATGCCTCCGACTTCCATGAGGTGGATATCGTCATGCATTGGCGGGCTTCGCCATTGGCTAAGGCACTGGCCACCGGTGCCGCGCTGGCTCTGGTGGTGGCGGTGGGTGCATCGCGTTGGCAGTTGATCGCTTTCGCCGCGCCGCTGCTCGCAGTGCTGTGCTCGCTGGACAGCCAGCGAGGCGTTCCGGCGTTGCGCGTGCACGCCACCCCGGCAGAGCAGCGGTGCTTCGAAACCGAGTCGGTCGAATTGACTGTCGGCGCAACGGCATCGGCCCCCGATCTGATCGACCTGGGTCTGGTGGTGACGGCGCATCCGGCGCTCACACTCGAGATCACCGAGTCGTCCGCCGCGGCTGGTTGCCGAGAATCGTTGACTGCCACCGCCGAACGCTGGGGCCGCTATCCGATTCGCGCCACCGTGGATGCCGTGGGCCGGGGCGGTCTGTTGGTCGGGAGGGGAGCCGTCGACGTCGCGGAGGTCACCGTGTTCCCGCCGGCGCCGCCACAGGCCACGCCGATCCCGCACAGCGACCTGCTCGATCGGGTCGGAACCCACCTGACCCGGCACCCGGGCCGCGGTGTGGAATATGCCGACATCCGCGCCTACGTACCGGGCGACCCGTTGCGCTCGGTGAATTGGCCGGTCAGCGCGCGACGCGGGAGCCTGCATGTGACCCGGCGGCTGACCGATCGTGGCGCCGACGTCGTGGTGCTGATCGACGCGTACCCGCAGCCCGCCGGCCCGGCGACCGAGTCAACCGAACGGTCGGTACTCGGGGCGGCGCAGGTGGTGCAGACCGCGCTACGCAACGGCGATCGTGCCGGAGTCGTCATTCTCGGTGGCCGCCACCCGCGCTGGGTCGGCGCGGAGATCGGGCAGCGCCAGTTCTATCGCATCGTCGATGCGGTACTGGGCACCGCCGATGGCGTCGAGTCGACAACCGGAACGTTGGCACCCCGGGCCGCGGTGCCGGCGGGCGCCTTGATCATCGCGTTCTCCACTCTGCTGGACACCGAATTCGCACTGGCGCTGACCGATCTGCGAAAGCGGGGGCACGTGGTCCTCGCCGTCGACGTGCTGGCCGGCTCGCCCTTCGAGATTGAGCCGGATCCGTTGGTGGCCCGGATCTGGATGTTGCAGCGCAGCGCCATGTATCGCGACATGGCCACTGTCGGTGTTGACGTCGCCTCATGGCCGCGCGAACAGCCGCTGGAGCAGGCGATGCGCATGGTGACGCAGCGGCACAGGCCGGCGGCGGTGCGGTGATGGCGCTCTCGTCCGGAGTCGACAGGCCCCTGCCGCTGGCGCTGTCGGGCCTGTGCGGTCTGGCGATGGTTGCAGTCGCCAGCTTGGGCGCCTCGGGTATGGCAGCGACCGCGGCGCTGCTGGCCGCCGGCGCGGTTCTACTCGGGCTGCGGTGGCGCGTGGCGGCGACGACGGCGGTGCTGCTCGCCGTCGTCGTGATCGGCCTGGCCGATTCGCCCAACGTTTCCGCGGCGGCGGCCGGACTGGCCGCGGTCGGCTACCTCGCGTTGCGGCACACCGGCACGGTGCCGGCACCGACAGCGATCTTCGCCCTCGGGTTCACCGCCGCGGGGTTGGTCGCGACGGTGTTCCCATGGCAGCTTCCTTGGCTACCGCTGTTGGCGCCTTTTGCGGTGTTCGGCATCTACCTCGTTGCCGCACAACCGTTTCTACGCGCCGAGCGGTAGCCGATCAGACGCCCGATGCTTCGTTGAGGGCTTCCAAGGTGCTGGTGGACTCGAGGTATTCCTGAATCCACCGCTCGATGACGGTCGCGGTCTTCTCGACCTTGGTGAACTGGCCGACGACCTGTCCGACCGGGTTGAATGCGACGTCGACGCTCTCGTTCGGGTATTTGTTCGTGGCACGCACGGCCATACCGGAGACCATGTACTGCAGCGGCATGCCCAGCGGCTTCGGGTTCTCCGGCGCTTCCCACGCCTCGGTCCAGTCGTTGCGCAGCATCCGCGCCGGCTTGCCAGTGAAGGAGCGGCTGCGGACGGTGTCGCGGCTGCCGGCCTTGATGTAGGCCGCGTGCTGGGCCTCGGTGTTCGAGGATTCCTCGACCATCAGCCACTGCGAGCCGGTCCAGGCGCCCTGCGCGCCCAGCGCCAGCGCCGCGGCGATCTGCTGGCCGCTACCGATGCCGCCCGCCGCCAGCACCGGCACCGGTGCGACCGCCTTGACGACCTCGGGCCACAGCACGATCGAGCCCACGTCGCCGCAGTGTCCGCCGGCTTCGCCGCCCTGGGCGATGATGATGTCCACGCCGGCCGCGGCGTGCTTCTGGGCCTGTCGCGCGGAGCCGCACAGCGCGGCGACCTTGCGACCCGCCTCGTGGATGTGCTTGATCATGTCGGCCGGGGGAGTCCCAAGTGCGTTGGCGATCATCGTCACCTTCGGGTGCTGCAGCGCCACCTCGACCTGCGGGGTTGCGGTCGCCTCGGTCCAGCCGAGCAGCTGCAGGCTGTCCGCGTCAGCGCCCTCGACGGGCACGCCGTGGTCGGCGAGGAGCTTCTTGCCGAAGTCGAGGTGCTGCTGGGGAACCATCTTGCGCAGCGATTCGGCCAGTTCCTCGGCGGACTGTCCGGAGTCCATGCCCTCGTACTTGTTCGGGATGACGATGTCGACGCCGTACGGGTGGTCACCGATGTTCTCGTCGATCCACTTCAGCTCGATCTCGAGCTGTTCCGGGGTGAATCCCACCGCGCCCAGCACCCCGAAACCGCCGGCCTTACTCACCGCGACGACCACGTCGCGACAGTGGGTAAAAGCGAAGATCGGGAACTCGATGCCGAGTTCGTCGCAGAGGGGAGTGTGCATGACGGACTCCTTCAGGGGCGTGGGATCGAAGTGAAACGTGTTCTAATTAAGTACCAGATGCGGCATCACGAGGCCAGTCGGGCCTAGGTGTGCTGGTGAAACCTAACACTACCGGCAATCGTGTCTTGGGGCATCGGGTAGGTCAGCGAGTGGAGAATGCGCGCAGCACCGCCACCCCGAAATCGGCCGCGCGGCGCCAGGACCGCGCGCCGCGGCCGGGGCTGGAGATGCGCAGTACCGGCCAGCCGTGCTCGGCGGCCAGCGCCGCCAGCCGGGGCCGGGGGTTGACCGGACGAGGTCGGCCGACCAGCGCCATCAGAGCGGCGTCCTCGTCGCCGTCGGCGTAGAAGAAGCTCTGGGCCAGGTCGACCCCGTTGGCAGTGCAGAAGTCCTGCACGGTGGCCGCCTTCTGCGCCCCCCACACCACGGGCTTGACGATGTCACCGGTGAGGATGCCCCGGTCGTCGAGCTCGAAGCGATTGCACAGCACCTGCGCAATCCCCAGGAAGCGGGCCACCGGTTCGGCATGGATGGTCAGTGCCGAGGAACTCAGCACGACGGTGTGGCCACGCTGCTGATGCGCGCGCACGATCTCGTGCATGTGGGGGTAGATCCGGCTCGTGATGTGGTCGGAGAACAGTCGTGCGCCGACGTCGTCGAGTTCAGTGATGGACTCGCCGCGCAGATAACCCGCCGCGCGTACCAGTAATCGTTCGAATTGCATGCGTCCAAGGCGATACCGCACGGCAGCCTCGACGACGCCGAACACCTCACCGGCGCGGGCTTGGCGTCGGCGGATCCGGTCGCCGGCATGTGCGGTGGCAGTGAACCCGGACACCAACGTGCCGTCCAGGTCGAAGAACGCCCCGATCCGGGCGCCCGGTTCGGTTCGCGCGACGTCGGCGATCGGATCGCTCGGCACTGCGGTCATCGCCGTCGATGTTACGTCGGTGCCCGTCGACCGGGCCGGTGTCGCGCCGCGCCACACGGGGAGGCATCTGGGCAGCTGATAGCGTGTTTGGCCTATGCGAAAAGAGGGTCGGCTTCATGACCAGTGAGACCACCGCGACCGACGCGCGGGAAACTTTGTCGGAAAAGGCAGAGCAGCAAGGCTGGCGGCGTACCCAGCGTGAGCGTGTCGATATCTACAGCCGCGGGATCTACCAGGTTCACGCGATTTGGCGCGACAGCACCACCATCAATGGCGGGGCCCACTACGAGGACGGCATCCTGCTGGCCTACACCACCGAACTCGCGAAGACTGCGAGCTGGTTGGCCCGCTGACGCCGGCTCGGTAACTGCCGCGGCTCCGGTTCGCAACGGTTGCATAAACGCCCCTCGTGTCACACAGGCATCAGTTTTCACACGGCTAACTTCGGTCCCGACCTTGTAGTTGTTGGGATTGGGGAAAAGCCATGTCACGAATCCGTAAGTACCTGACCGTCGCGGCCGGCGCCGCGGCGGGACTGTTCATCGCCGCGCTGGCGTCCAGCGCCACCGCCAACGCCGACACCGTGCCGATCAACCCGGGGCTGCCCGGCGTGGTCGAGCAGATGGTCGCGTCCTCGACGAGCCTCCCGCAGCAATTGCTGCAGACCACCACGTCGGCCCTGAGCGGCACCACCTTCGCTCCGCCCGCGACACCGGGTCAGGCACCGCTGGCGACCGCGACCTTCAACGTGCCGCCTTCGCCGAGTGCAATGCCGCAGCAACAGGCCTCGGCCACCGGTCTGCCCGGTTTGGGGAACCTGCCGGCCAGCCTGAGCTCGGTCCTGCCGTTCCCGATGCCGAACTTCGGCGGTCCGGCACCGGTGGCGGCGGCGCCGACGGCGTTCGCCCCCACCGGGTATCTGCCGACCGTTCCGGTTGCTCCGGTGTCGCCGATGGAGGTCATGCTGATTCCGGGCTTGCCCTGACGCTGACTGCGTAATCTCGGACCGGTGAGCGCACGCGCAGGAATCGTCGTCACCGGTACCGAGGTACTCACCGGACGTGTGACCGACCGGAACGGACCGTGGTTGGCTGACCGACTCCTGGAAATGGGAGTCGAGTTGGCGCACATCACGATCTGTGGCGACCGGCCCAGGGACATCGAGAGTCAGCTGCGGTTCCTGGCCGCCGAGGGTGTGGACTTGATCATCACCAGCGGCGGCCTGGGGCCGACGGCCGACGATCTGACGGTCGAGACCGTCGCCAGGTTCTGCGGTCGTGACGTCGTGCTCGACGATGAACTGGAAGCCCGGATCGCCGACATCATCAAACCCATGATGGCGCGCTACACCGGTCCCGGCGCTCCGGATTTCGCGACGGTCCGGGCAGCCAATCGCAAACAGGCGATGGTCCCGGCCGGCGCGACAATCCTGGACCCGGTAGGCACGGCGCCCGGCGTGGTGGTACCCGGCACGCCGACAGTTGTGGTGCTGCCGGGACCACCTCGCGAGCTGCAACCCATGTGGCACAAGGCGATACAGACGGCCGCGGTGCAGGAGGCGCTGGCCGGACGGACGCATTACGAGCAGCAGATGATCCGGATGTTCGGCTTGCCCGAGTCCGGCCTGGCTGACACGCTGCGGCACGCGCAGGATGTCATCGGTGACTTTCACCGGCTGGAGATCACCACCTGCCTGCGCCGCGGTGAACTGGAGATCGTCACGCGCTACGAGCCGGACGCCGCCGGCGCCTACGACCAGTTGCTCGCATTGCTCCGTGAGCGGCATTCGCGCGCGATCTTTTCCGAAGACGGTTCGCAGATCGACGATCTGGTGGCGGCGTTGTTGTCCGGTCGACAGATCGCGACCGCCGAATCCTGCACCGCGGGCCTGTTGGCGGGGCGGCTGGCCGACCCGCCGGGCGCCTCGAATTACTTGGCCGGCGGGGTGGTGTCCTACTCCAATGAGGCGAAGATCGAACTGCTCGGCGTCGACGCCGCATTGATCGCCGAACACGGTGCGGTGTCCGAGCCGGTGGCCGAGGCCATGGCCGCCGGTGCGCTGCGCCGCTTCGGTGCCGACACCGCGGTCGCGATCACGGGAATTGCCGGGCCTGGCGGCGGAACGCCGGACAAACCGGTGGGCACGGTGTGCTTCTGTGTGGCGCTCGGTGACGGCCGGATGACCACGCGGACCACCAGGTTGCCTGGGGACCGGGCCGACGTCCGGGAACGCTCGACGACGGTGGCCATGCATCTGCTGTACCGCGCACTGTCAACCGGCTGATTCCTGCCCCGACCGATGGTATGAACATCACACCGAGGAGTTGCAGGTGTGAGCACACAGTGGGCGTGGTTGAGCGGTTCCGGGTACTGGCTGGGACGGCTGGTCCTCGAACGCGGGATCGCGGCCATCTACGTCATCGCATTTGTGGCCGCCGCACGGCAGTTCCGCGCCCTGATCGGCGAACACGGCATGACGCCGGTGCCGCAGTATCTGCGGCGACGGCCGTTTCGACTGACGCCCAGCATCTTTCATCTGCACTACTCCGATCGGTTCTTCGCTTTCGTGTGCTGGCTGGGTGCGGGACTGGCCGCGGCTCTGGTGGTGGGCGCTGGAGAACTGGTTCCGCTGTGGGCGGTGATGGCCCTCTGGCTGCTGTTGTGGGGGTTGTATCTGTCGATCGTCAACGTCGGCCAGACGTGGTACGCGTTCGGCTGGGAGTCGATTCTCCTGGAAAGCGGGTTGTTAGCCGTCTTCTTGGGCAACGACCGCGTTGCGCCGCCGGTGCTCATCATGTGGCTGGCCCGTTGGCTGCTGTTCCGGATCGAGTTCGGCGCTGGCCTGATCAAGCTGCGGGGCGATTCTTGCTGGCGCGACCTGACCTGCCTGTACTACCACCACGAGACCCAGCCGATGCCCGGCCCGTTGAGCTGGCTCTTCCATCAGCTGCCCAAACCGTTGCACCGCATAGAGGCCGCGGGCAACCACGTCGCTCAACTGGTGGTGCCGTTCGGGTTGTTCGCTCCGCAGCCCATCGCCGGTGTGGCCGCCGCGATCATCATCATCACCCAGCTGTGGCTGGTGGCCTCGGGTAACTTCGCCTGGCTGAACTGGATCACGATCGTTCTGGCGGCCGGGGCTCTCAACGAAACCTGGTTCACTGGAACGATTTCGGGCCTGCAGCCACCGGCTATGCCGCAGGCCCCGATGTGGTTCGCTGCGCTGGTGATGGTGTACGCGGCATCGGTCGTGGTACTGAGCTACTGGCCGGTGCGCAACATGGCATCGCGCAATCAGCGCATGAATGCCAGCTTCAACCCGCTCCACCTGGTCAACAGCTACGGCGCGTTCGGGACTGTCGGCCGCTCCCGGCGGGAGCTGGTGATCGAGGGAACGGCGGCGGCGGAGCTCACCGATCGGACGACCTGGTGCGAATACCACTTCAAGGGCAAGCCCGGTGCGGTGAAACGCCTTCCGCGTCAATGGGCGCCCTATCATCTGCGCCTGGACTGGCTGATGTGGTTCGCCGCGCTCTCGCCCCGGTACGGGCTGGCGTGGCGTGACGGCCTGCTGCAGCGGTTACTGCGCAATGACCGCGACACGTTACGTCTGTTGGGCCACAACCCATTTCCGGACAGTCCGCCGCGCTTCGTGCGGATCCTGCTCTACGAGTATCGCTTCACCACATGGGCCGAACGGCGACGGGACCGGGCCTGGTGGCATCGCAGCCTGGTGGGCGTCTATCTGTCCCCGGTCTCGGCGAGCGTGCCAGGGCCGCCGAGCCCCCGCTAGTCCCGCGGCGATCACCCAGCCTCGGGCCAATCGTCGACCTTGTCGGGGGCGGGTTCCGGTCGGGTGTGGTAGTCGATGATGGCTTCGATGAAGTGGAACGGGTTCACTCGGGGTTGGCCGCGTTCAAGTTTCGGTGGCGGAATCCATGCGACGCGCCCGTCGTCTCCGAGGGTGGTGGTCCAGCCTTGTTCGGTGGCCATCCGGTTGTCGGGTGCACACGCCAACGCGAGCGCGTCGACGTCGGTTTGTCCGTTGTGGGCCCAGTCCTTTTCGAGATGATGCGCCTGGGACAAATACCCCGATACGGAGCAACCGGGTCGCGTGCAGCCGCGATCTCGGGCATGCAGCACGATGCGCTGATCCGCTGAGGCGAGCCGCTTGCTACGCCCCAGCCAGAGCGCCCGGCCCCTGCCGTCGAACACGCTCAGGTAGTGGTAGCTGTGCTCGGCCATCCGCAACAGATCGGACATCGGCAACAGTGACCCCCCGGCGGTGTGGGCCTTGCCGGTGGCGGCGTGTAGCTCGGCCAGGGTGGTCGAGATGATGACGGTCACCGGCAGCCCGTTGAGTTGGCCGAGGTCCCCGCAGGCGAGCACTGCGCGGCAAGCGGCGAGTAGGGCGTCGTGGGTGCGTTGGTCGGGTCGGCGATCATCATGCTGGATCTGCTGCTGGGATGGGGCGCCGCTGAGACAGGGCTGTTCGTCGGCGGCATTGCACATACCGGGGGCGGCGAGTTTGGCCAGGATCGACTCCAGGGTGGCGCGCAGCTCCGGGGTGATGCGCCCCGACAGTGAACTCATCCCATCGATGCCTTGCCGGCCGAGTCGCAGCCCGCGCCGGGCCAGGCGTTCTCGGTCGGTGAAATCCCCATCCGGGTCCAGGACGGCCACCAGATGCTCGGCTAGGCGCTGGAAGGTTTCCGGCCCGAATTGGCTCGCCAGTACCGCGAGGTCATGCTCGGCCCGCTGACGGTAGGCAGCACTGACCGCGGCCGGTATTTTCGTCAAGGCCTTGCGGGCGATCGCCACATGCTCCGGCCCGATCCGACCCACGGCCTGCGCGGCGGCCAGTTCCGGCAACGCCGGCTCCAAGGGTTCCCCGGTCACCGCGGCGCGTGGACCGAGCTCGGCAGCTTCGGCCAATCGACGCCGCGCGTTGGCGCTGCTGATCCGCAACCGCTCGGCCAATGCCTTGGTCAGCGAGCATGCCCCCAAGGCGCCGGGATCGCCGTCGGTGACCAACCGGGCCAGGATTCGGTGATCGACCACCGGCGCCCGCCACGCCAACGTTTCCCGGCGGGCCAGCACCGCCACCAACTCGTCGGCATTCAAGGCATCCAGCGAGCAGTGTTCGAGCTGGTCATAGGCGGCCTCGACCGCGTCGAGGCACCCCAGAATGGTGTCCCGATCCGCGATCGCATTCCTACCCATGTATCGAACACTAGTGCGACTCCTCAGGTTTGTGTGGGGAGTTTGGGGTGTAGGCCGCCGAGGCAGAGGTAGATCATTGAGCTCAGGGTTTGGGCGGAGTGGTGTCCGTAGCCGCGGGCGTTGATGAGTCGGATCTTGGCGTTGATGCCTTCGATGAGGGCGTTGCTGATGCCGAGTTCGATCGCGGCCAGAATGGGTTCGAAGTAAGCCTCGAAGCGTTTTCCCAGCGCGACGAACGCGGGGATGCGGGAACGCTTGGCTGCGGTGATCCAGGCTTTGAGCAATCTGCGGGCGACACCGGGTTCGTGGTCGTAGCGGTAGAGGTCGCGCGCTTGTTCTTTGAGGGTCCAGGCTCGGCCTATACGACGGTTGGTGCGTGCGATCTGGTTGACCAGGGCGCGTTTTTCGTCGTTGAGTTTGTTCTCGCCGGTACGCAGCGCCCATCGGGCGGCTTTCCAGTCCGCTGTGGCGTACCCGGGTAGGCGGATCGATTCGGCGAAGACGCGGTCCAGGGCACGGTTGACCCATTGCATGATGTGGAAGCCGTCGTAGCAGATGGTCGCGTGTGGGACCGCTGCGGTGGTGGCGGCGGTGTAGGCGGCTGAGACGTCCATGCTGACGGCTTCGATCTGTGCCAGTGAGCAATCCGTCTGGGCGGCATAGAAGTTGGTCAGTGATTGCTCGCTGCGGCCGGGTTGGATGTCGACGACGGTTCCGGTGTCGTGGTCGCCGATGATGGTCAGGTATCGGTGGGGGTGGCGGTAGCAGATCTCGTCGACCCCGATGCGGTAGAGCGTCTGCAGGCGGCGCTGATCAAGCAGCTCGGCCACGCCGCGGGTGATGATCGCGGTGACGGTTTCCCAGGCGCAGCGCATTAACGTGGCCACCGAGGTGCGGTCGGTGCGTTGGGCCAGCCAGAGCACCATGTCCTCGAAGTCGCGGGTATGACGCGCGCCGGGACGGGCCCAGGGCAGTTCTTCGGTGATCACCCCGCAGTCTGGGCAGTCGATGCGGCGAATCTCGTAGACCAGCCACAGCTGTGATCGAGCCAAATCCAGATGGCGCCAGCGCCGGCGCCGGCGGTCATAAATGGACCGTGAGTGTTTGCCGCATGGGCAGCGCAGCAGCCTGGCCTTTGGGCGCAGGCTGACCTCGATCTCACCGCCGTCGATGGCGACATCGGTGACCGTGGCTCCGGGAATCTGCAATAGGCGGTTAAATGCAGTACTGACGCGCACGCGGATCGTTCCTTGCGGTTGAGGTTGGTGTGGTAACCCCGAAACCTAGAGGCGCACCGCGTGCGCGTCCCTCATTTCACCGACGAACCGTCAAATCCTATTGCAGCGCAGACCAATATCGCCCTGAGCAGGGAAAAGGCGCCCACTAGAACCCTAGGAGCGCCACACTAGTTCGAGCAACCGACAGAGAAGCCAGCTGGCCAAACCCCTGTTAGCAGGATCGTCAACTGGGGATAACTGCGGCCCACAGCGCCAGGCTGAGCTGACGGTGTACGCGGTGCCGCCCGCTCTCCTGGGGTGAAGTACGCCAGGATTTCCAGGGTGTCGTCGGAGCCGGACGCTACCGGGTATCGACCCACAGGGTGGCGCCCACCAGCACCAGCGTGACCGTGGCCAGCAGTGCCGTATCGAGCGCACCCAGCCGTGGCGCCGACGCACCCTCAGCGGCCAGCCGACGTTCGCGGGCGATCGGAAACAACGGGAACGTGAAACTGATGGCAGTGAGGAAGCCGCCGAAGATATAGGCCCAGACGAACCGCACGTTGTGCTTCCGGGCCTCGGCGACCATCAACACCGCCGCCGACAGAAACAGCATCAGAATGTCGGCGGTGATCGAGCGCGACGCGGGTGTCACGGCGGTGTCCGGCAGGAACCGGGAAAGAAAGCCTGACCCGTCGTAGGACAGATTCTGGCTCCAGGTGGCGACGAGCGCAGCGACGGCGATCGCGGCGTACACACCGCAACGGACCTTGCCAGCTGTATTCATCGGGCCACGTTAGCGTCCACGGCCCCGGGCGTAGCGCGGTTTCGCCTCAGAGCTCGAGCAGCACCGTCACCGGCCCGTCGTTGACCAGTTCCACCTGCATATGCGTCCCGAACTGCCCGGTCGCCACCTGCGCGCCCAACACGCGCAGTGCTTCGGCGAACTCGGCGACCAGAGGTTCGGCGACAGGGCCCGGCGCGGCGGCATTCCACGACGGCCGCCGCCCCTTGGCGGTGTCGGCGTAGAGCGTGAACTGGCTGACCACCAGAATCGGCGCACCCACATCGGCTGCCGACTTCTGATCGTCGAGAATGCGCAACTGCCAAAGCTTTTCGGCGAGCCGCCGCGCCGTGGCGGAGTCGTCGGCGTGGGTCACGCCGACCAGGGCCAGCAGGCCCTGGCCGTCCGGCTCGATCGCGCCGACCGTCTGACCGTCGACCGTGACGCGGGCCGATGAGACACGTTGGACCAGAACTCGCACGGGCTCGATGCTAAGTAGGCTTGTCGTGGTGCCTTCCGGGAGGGGTGAGTCGCGTGTCGGTCTTGGTTGCGTTCTCGGTTACGCCGCTCGGTGTGGGGGAGGGAGTCGGCGAGATCGTCGCCGAGGCGGTGCGCGTCGTTCGGGAGTCCGGCCTGCCCAATCGCACCGATGCCATGTTCACCGTGATCGAAAGCGACAGCTGGACCGAAGCGATGGCCGTGGTGCAACGGGCGGTGGAAGCGGTAGCGGCCCGCGCACCGCGGGTCAGTACCGTGATCAAAGCCGACTGGCGAGATGGCGCGGTCGACGCGATGAACACCAAGGTCGAATCGGTGGAGCGTCACCTGGCGGTGCCGCCACCTAATTGACCGGTACGTCGAGGATCGGGCGCCCCACGTCGGCGCCGGGGCCGTTGAAATGCCACCATTCGCCCGAATACACGGCCAGACCGCCGGTCTTCATCGCCTCGCGCAGGGCGGCACGCTCGGCCGCCGCGCGAGCGCTGATCCCGTCGGCGAATGCCGTTGCAGCCGGCGAGAAGTCATCGAATCCGGTGCCCATCTCCGACAGTCGCCCATACGCGTCGGCGGTGGTCACGTCGACCGATCGCCCGGTCTCGTGGCTGCGGGCCAGCGAGCCGGGTCGGGCCACCCAATTCGGGTTCGGCACCACTTCGAACATCCGCACCTGCACGTTGTGTGGCCGGTAGCAGTCCCAGAACACCAGAATTCGGCCTCGGCTGCGCAACGCGGCGGCCGCCGTGGCCAACCCCGGCGCCATCGACTCATGGACCAGACACCGAGCGTTCGAAGGGTAGAGCTGTTCGCCTACGAAGTTGTTGGCGGTGGCATATCGCAGGTCGATGATCGCGTCGGGCACCGCGCTGCGCACGTCGACGAACCCGGCCGCGCGAGCCGGCTCCGACAGCGCGGGCACCTCCGATCCCGGCGCCGCGGCCGCAGTGCCGGAGGCCCCGGCGAACAGCAGCGCAACAACAAACACCATCCGCAGACTCGGCATCTGCCCATTGTCGCCTGTCAGGCGGCAACCACGATCGTCAGCCGACGCTCTTCGCGTTCCACCCGCATCCCGGCCCGCCGAGCCGTAGCCGCCACTGCGGCGGCGTCGTCGGGTTCGGCCCTGGTAGTGGCCAGCACCCGCGCCAGTCGACCCTTGTGCGCCTTGTTGAAGTGACTCACCGAGACGCGCCGGCCGTCGGGGTGCTCGGCGACCACATCGACGCGGACAGCGCCGGGGACAGCAGCCAGTGCCGCATAGGATCCGGACCTCAGATCGACAACCAGTTCGACTGCGGCGATCTCGGCCAGCACCGGTTCCAGAACCGGCCGCCAGCGCTTGACCAATCCCGGTTGTCCGGGCAGCTTCGAGGACGCCGAGAGGCGGTAGGCGGGCACCGGGTCCGTGGCCCGCAACAGCCCGAACAAGGCGGAGCCCACGGCCAACCGGGCGCCGGCCCGGGCGGCCGCGGCGCCGCGCAACGAGTCGACGTCCAGCGCCTCGTACAGCACACCCGTATAGCGGTTGATCGCCGGCGCGGTGGGAGCGGTGCGCAGCGTGGCGTTGCGCTCGATCTCGGCGTCCTGGGACGCCGACAATCCCAGCGCGCTGCGGCTGGCGTCTCGATCAGCGGCCAAACCCACCAGCTCGTCGACCAGTTCCGCCCTCAGGCCGGTGAGTTGCGGGGATGCCAATGCCTCGAGGCACAGCGGTGGTCCGTCGCCGCCGGCGCGTTTGGTCTCCGACGGGGGCAGCAGCACGATCACAGCGCAGACGTTAACCGAGCCGTTCCGCAGACCAGCGCGGTGGCGAGCATCGCCGCACCCACGGTATCGGTGAAGAAGTGGTAGCCGCAGGCCACCAACCCGAGCATGCCCAGCAGGCTGACCAGCGTGGCTGCGGTCAGGGCCCACGGCCGGGCCACCTTCGAACCGGCCACCACGACCATCATTCCCAGCACCGCCACCAACAGCGCGGTATGGCCGCTGGGGTATTCGAGGTAGGGCCCATTACGCCGGTCGAACAGGTGCTTGAGTGCCATGGTGGCGACGGTGACCGCGAACGGGCAGGCCAGCACCGCGGCCGCCAAAGCCCACTGCCCGCGCGATAAGGCCAACGCCAGGCACGCCACCGTCACCCCTAACACCAACCAGCCGCTGGTGAAGATCAGCAGCCACCGAGGCTGCTCGCCGATCAGGGTGAAGGTGGCGTGTCTGAACCAGTTATCGATGGGCGTCGAGCCGCGGCCCACCGCCCAGCCGAGGGCCAATGTCGCCAGCACGCCGACCGGCGGCCACCAGCGCAGGGCGGTGGCGAGGCTTCGACCTATCTCAGGCCGACTTCTGGAACAGAGGCAGCAGCATCTGGCGGCGCTGGTCGTTGCCGTCAGCAAGCGCGTGCAGCGCCTGGTCCACCGAGCGTGACGTCGGGAACATGGCGTCCTCGTCGAAGTCGCCGAGCAGTTCCTGGACCGGCGAGCTCTCGATGAGCGTCCACTCCACGCCCGCGGCACGGCAGTCGCCGTCCAGGACGCACAGCAGCCAGATGCCGGCGGCGGCGAACGAGGTGACCCCGCTCAGATCGAGCACCAGCGGCTCCTTCGCAAGGACGAAGCGCCGGGCGTGTTCGCTGAGCTGGTCCACGTTGCTGGCATCGATCCGGCCCCGGATCGCGATCACCGTCGCGAGGTGACGGTAGTGCGCCCGAATCTGCGCCTCGCCGCACTCGACGACCGGGTTGATCCGAGCAGTGCCTCGTGTAGTGATCTCGATTGCCATGCCAGCCCCCGCCTTCCATGTCGATCGTTGTCGGCAGCTGTGCCGACCTCGATGTTTCCCGACGTTATGCGGCGAAGTTAAGGCCTCTTGGGCGGCCGATTAACGCTTTGGTGAGATCTCGAACGGCTCGGTTGCCCCGGTGAACGCACTGATACGCCCGTCTCGGTCCAGCGCGTCGCCGTCATAGCGAAGCCGGTACCGCCCAGCAGCGATGTCGTCGGGAACCGTCCAGGTCACGGTGATGGTCGACCCGCGCCGGCCGGCCCGTCGCCAGCGGAATGTCGTCGACCAGTCGCTGTCGTCGGCCACGGTGGTCCACCCGTCGCCGGTCTGCTGCTCGACCCGCACATAAGTGCCGCCGCGGTGCAGATCATTGTTCGGGTACGCGCCGGCGAACTCCGCCGACACCGTGGCACCCGGGAGGTACGCAGGCAGCGGAGCTGCCAAGACGTCGCCGAACCGCTGACCGGCGGCCAGCGCATCCGGCTTTGCCCGGTGACGGGACCGCCGCCGGCGGGACGGCTCGGCGGGACGCCGGCCTTGCGGCGCCGGCCGCTGCTCGCGCATCGCGGTGGCCAGCTCGGCCACCACCTGCTGAAGTGCGGGCAGCTCCCAGCGCCCGAACAGCGTGCTGCCACCCTCGTAACGCTGCTCGTCGTATTCCTCCGGCGTCGTGACGTAGTGCAGATAGCCGTTGCTGTAGCCCGCCACCAGTACGTCGCGCAGGTCGGCGCCCACGATGTCAGCCACTGTGCGGCGTAACCGCAGACCCGCCACGATGGTCACTTCCGCGGGAATGCCGATCAGGTGCAGCTGCCCGATGCGCAGCAGCTGCACCGGTCCGCCCTCGGGTATCAGCATCGACAGCGCCTTGTTCAGCCGCGTTCCCGGCCCTACCGTGCCCTTCGGTGCGTGTGCGTCGCGCAGTCGGGGGGAGAGCCGGAACACCGTGTTGGCGACCAGGCCGTCGAAGATGCGGTTTCGGCCCTGCTTGAACACGGGGTACAACGGGCCGGCGCCCTCGTCGGTGCCGGCCAGGCAGGAAGCGCCCGCGAGCGCGGGACCGGTGCGATGGGTCCGGCCGTCGCCGGTGAACTCGGGCCGGACCTCGAAGTCCGTCAGGTCGACGTAGGTGGTGCGGGCGTCGAGACCTCCGGTGACCTCGGTGCCGTGTCCCAGGGTCAGTTCGGTGGCCGCGGCGGCTTGGCGGGACCCGATGATGCGGGTGTTCTCAAGCTCGTCCTCGGTGGGGCCGCTGCCGGGGCGATGGTTGAGATTGGGCGACATGTCGCCGGAGTTGGTCTGGGCGAAGGCCGCGATGAAATCCGGTGGCGTGGCTGCCAGGTAGTCGACGCCGTGGTCCAGGCGCTCGCACTGGTAGGCGGCATAGCCCTTGTTGTCCCCGCTGATCAAGGTGTTGCGGTTGGTCATGGACGTGCCGTGGGTGGCGAACCAGTTCACCGCACCGACCAGCCGGCCGTCGCGCTCGATGCGCAGCAAGGTGGTCTGCGGGTCGATCTCGTCCGGGAAATGGGCCCGGTCGGCCTCGGGGTTGCGGGCGAACGACAGCGGTGAGCGATTGCTGCTCGCATCGTGCAGCCGGCCCACGGCAAGGCTCAGGCCGGCGGGGGCGAGGTCGGCATGCGCCCGGTCGACGGCTTCGCAGATCCCGTCGACGATCGCGTTGAAGGTCTGGTGCCGGAACCCATTCGTGTTCGAGTTGTAGAGCCGGTGGTCCGAGTAACCGCCAGGGCCGCAATGGGTGTGCGTCGCCGTCAGCATCACGTTGTGGAACGTGTACAACTCGCCGTAGGTCGCGGCCAGGCGTCCGAGCACTTCGTGGTGCACGCTTTCCAGCAACAACGGCACCTCGCAGACCACCAGGAGCAGCCGGGTGTCGGCGGCGGCGTCGGCGATGACGAATGCCCGCGCGCGCAGCCGGTTGTGCAGCCCGTCGGTTTGCTGTGAGGCCACGCCGTAGCCGAGCATTCCGCACTCGGCCGGTTCGCCGGTGATGTCGGCGATTCCGCGTCCAACCTGGTAGTCGTCTGGCATCGCTACAGTATTCACAAGCGCCCCGTCGGTATCGTCGCCGACGTGCCCGGCTGGTTACTTCACCCGGGACGGTCCCGCTGCTAGTCTTCGATGGCTGCCGGCTACCGGGGTGCGGCTGCCGATCGCCGGGCCGTCTCGGCGGGCCCGCACCCGAGGCAGCCAGGACATGCGGAGTCACCCGGCGAAAGAGTGTTGTGCGCAGCGGAGAGATCAAGGCCCTGACCGGGCTTCGCATCATCGCCGCGGTGTGGGTGGTGCTGTTTCATTTTCGGCCTTTGCTGCGACTGGCGTCCCCGGAGCTCAGCGATGCGCTCGCCCCGGTGCTCGACCGTGGCGCTCAGGGCGTCGACCTGTTCTTCATCCTCAGTGGTTTCGTGCTGACCTGGAACTACCTGGAGCGAATGGGGGAGACGTTCTCCGCACGCGCCACGGTGCACTTCTTGTGGTTGCGCCTGGCCCGGGTCTGGCCGATTTACCTGGTCACGATGCACCTGGCGCTGCTGTGGGTCATCTTCACGTTGCACGTCGGGCATGTCCCCACCGAGGACCTCAGCCGAATCACCGCGATCAGCTATGTGCGCCAGGTCCTGCTGGTGCAGTTGTGGTTCGAGCCGTTCTTCGATGGGTCGAGTTGGGACGGGCCGGCCTGGTCGATCAGTGCCGAATGGCTGGCCTACCTGTTGTTCGGCGTGCTGGTGCTGGCGGTCTACCGAATGATGCGGGTGACATCGGCGCGTGGGCTGACGGCATTGGCGATCATCGCTTCGCTCCCGCCGTTGCTGTTGTTACTGGCGACCGGCGAGTTCTACAGCCCGTGGAGCTGGTTGCCACGCATCGTCATGCAGTTCACCGCGGGCGCGCTGGCCTGCGCCGCGGTGCGCAAGATCAACCCCACCGACCGGTTTCGCCGTGCCGCGGGTTATTGCTCCGCACTGCTCATCGCCTCGATGGTCGGTGTCCTGTACTACTTCGACGGCCATCCGATCTCGGGGCTCTATGACAGCGGCGGCCTGGTCGATGTGCTGTTCGTGCCGCTGGTGATGGCCCTGGCGATCGGCATCGGCAGCCTGCCGGCGCTGCTGTCCACGCGCGTGATGGTCTACGGCGGGCAGATCTCGTTCTGCCTGTACATGGTCCACGAGCTGGTGCACACGTCCTGGAATTGGGCGGCAAAGCAATTCGAGATCGTGCTCGACGAGGGGGCGACCGCGGCCAAGTGGATGGTGTGCGGCTTGCTGGTGGCGGCGACGCTCTTGTCGATGCTGCTGTTCCACGCTGTTGAAGAGCCCGGTCGGCACTGGATGCGCAAGATGATCGGCGCCCGGCCCGAGTCGGCCCAGGTGACACCTGCCGAAGATCCCCTGGCGGTCGAACCGGTGGGCCCCGACATCTCGGACGGCAGGAACGATTCGAACGACTTGGACGACGGTGTCCTAGGCGAACCCAAGGTCGCGGTTCCGG
The DNA here is from genome assembly GCF_046250075.1 of Mycobacterium sp. SMC-14. Taxonomy (NCBI): domain Bacteria; kingdom Bacillati; phylum Actinomycetota; class Actinomycetes; order Mycobacteriales; family Mycobacteriaceae; genus Mycobacterium; species Mycobacterium sp. SMC-14. The sequence continues at coordinate 2,299,764 of NZ_CP176429.1, forward strand.
CTAGTCTTCGCTGAAGTTGATTGGGGGGAGGTAGCCGTGAGTCGGGTGATGACGTTCGCCGTCGTCATGGTGGCCGGGGTCGTCGCGGTGGTCGCGGGAACCGGCTATTTGTCGCGCGATCACGAGTCGCCGCGCCATTACGAGACGGTGCCGCTGAGTGCCTCCCCGAATCGTATTGCGGTGGTCGGTGACTCCTACACCGCCGGGTACGAGGACACCGGCCGCGGTGCGGCGAACTGGACCGAGCGCGCATGGCAGAACCTGGCCGGCCGAGGGGTGTACGTCAGCGCCGACGTGGCCGCCGAGGGCGGTGCGGGTTACGGCGTGCGCGGCAACCGCGGCGCCCTGTACGGCGACCTGACTCGCCGCGCGGTGCGACCCGACGACGCGCTGGTGGTGTTCTTCGGCTCGCGTAATGACCAAGACGTCGAGCCGGGCGAGTTGAGCCGACTGATCGCCGACACCCTGGGCTTGGCCCGCCGGACCGCGCCGGGGGCGCGGATGCTGGTGATCGGGCCACCGTGGCCCACCGCCGACGTTCCGGGCAATGTGTGGCGCATCCGCGATGTCCTCAGTACCGAGGCGCGCGTGGTCGGTGCGGAGTTTGTCGATCCGCTCGCCGAGCGGTGGTTCGTCGGCCTGCCCGATCTGATCGGCCCGGACGGTGTACACCCCACCGACGCCGGTCATGCGTACATGGCCGACAGGATCGCACCGCTGATCGCGGGACAGCTTCCGAAACGGACTTAGCGCAAAACCGGACGAAATCGGGCTGTCCTCAGCAGTATTGGCGAATGGACACCATGCGCGTACTGATCACCGGTGGAACCGGATTCGTCGGAGGCTGGACCGCCAAGGCGATCGCCGATGCCGGGCACCGGGTGCGATTCCTGGTCCGAAACCCCGCGGGTCTGTACAGCAGCGTGGAGCGGCTGGGTGTCGATGTGTCCGACTACGTCGTCGGTGACATCACCGACGCGGACTCGGTGCGCGAGGCTCTGCGCGGCTGCGATGCGGTCATACACGCTGCCGCCGTGGTGGCCACCGATCCACGCCAGACGGCACAGATGCTGGCCACGAACTCGGCCGGCGCCCACATCGTGCTCGGCGGAGCGGTCGAGCTGGGGCTGGACCCGATCATTCACGTCTCCAGCTTCACCGCGCTGTTTCACCCGGGACTGACGATGTTGCGGGCTGACCTGCCGGTGGCCGGGGGCGCTGACGGATATGGACAGTCGAAAGCCCGTGAAGACCTCTATGTGCGCGGACTGCAGGACGCAGGTGCCCCCGTCAACATCACCTATCCGGGCATGGTGCTCGGGCCTCCGGTCGGAGACCGGCTGGGGGAGGCCGGCGAAGGTGTACGCGCCGCGCTGCAGATGCATGTCATCCCCGGGCGCGGCAGTGCCTGGATGGTGATCGACGTTCGTGACCTTGCGGCAATGCATCTCGCGCTGCTGGAGCCGGGCCGGGGCCCGCGCCGCTACATGGCAGGTGGCCAGCGGGTACCGCCGGGAGAGTTGGCGAGCCTGCTGCAAGAGCTGTCGGGTTCGCCCATGCTCGCGGTGCCGATACCGGACATCGCACTGCGCTGGGCGGGCCGCGTCTTGGATCAGGTCGAGCAGGTGCTGCCGATCTCGACTCCGTTCACCGAGGCCGGGATGCAGTACTACACCCAGATGCCCGAATCCGATGACACCCCTGCCGAGCGTGAGCTCGGCATCGTGTTCCGAACCCCTCGGGAAACACTGGCCGACACCATTGCGGGGATCCGTGGGTAGCCGCGTTCTCGGGGCCTACTCGGGCCAGGGGTTGTTGAGGATCAGTTCGGCGAAGTTGACGGGCACGAACTCGGGGTCGAAATGAGCAAGGACGTCGGCGTTCATGGTGCCGAAGGTGCTCTGCGGCCGATGCTCCATCCCGTCGTTGAAGGCCGCCAGAATTCGCCTCTTGAAGTCCGGACGCCGATGAGCAGTGATGACTGCCGCGATGTCCTCGGCGGACAGGTCATCCAGGCCAAGGCCGATCACATCGGTTTCGACACCGGCGGTGACCAAGGCGATCTCCGGGTCGAGGAATTCGGGCACGCCCGGGGTGGTGTGCAGGGCGATGGCGAGCCACACCTTGCCGGCCTCGGCTTCGCCGACGCCACGCTGCAACAGGAAATCTCGCGCCGCATTGGCACCGTCCACCTCGAAGCGAAGTGCGGAGCTGCGGTAGCGCTGGGTGAGGCCCAGATCGTGAAACATCGCGCCGGCGTAGAGCAGCTCCAGGTCCGGTTGCAGCCCGCGGCGGCGGCCCTGCAGCGCGCCGAACAGAAACACCCGGCGCGAATGGTCGAAGAGCAGGTCGTCTTCGGTGTCTCGAATGAACTCGGTTATCTCCCGCGCCAACGCCGAGTCGGGAATGGTGATGTCGGCAATGGTCTCGATCGCCTGGGTCATGGACGCCTCTCCTTGTTTGGGCCTGTAGCCATTCTGCGTTTGGCCGGATGCCTCGGCCGTGGGCGTTCGCGCCGCCTTTCCCACAGAATGCGACATGCTCCCGGAGCCGTATCTCGCACCGAAAGCGACATAATGGCTGCGTGACAGACGCCGGTGCCGGGCCGCGGCTGGTGGTGATCGTCGTCTTCGATGATGTGACGATCCTGGATGTCGCGGGGGCCGGGGAAGTCTTCGTCGAAGCGAACAGATTCGGCGCGAACTACGTGGTCAAGATCGCCTCGGTGGATGGCCGCGACGTGACGACGTCGATCGGAGCTCGGCTGGGTGTCACCGACAGCCTTGCCGCCATCGGTTCGGCCGACACCGTGTTGGTGGCCGGTGGCGACCATCTGCCCCGGCGCCCCATCGATCCCGCGCTTGTCGAAGCCGTCAGATCGGTGGCAAGTCGAACCCGCCGTCTGGCGTCCATCTGCACCGGGTCCTTCATCCTGGCTCAGGCCGGCGTGCTCAGCGGCCGTCGTGCCACCACGCACTGGCACGACGCCCGGTTGTTCGCGCGGGCCTTCCCCGACGTCACCGTCGAGCCGGACGCCATCTTCATCCGTGATGGCGACGTCTACACCTCGGCTGGGGTGTCAGCCGGCATCGACCTTGCGTTGGCGTTGGTCGAAATGGATCACGGCAGCAAGCTGGTTCGCGAGGTCGCTCGTTGGTTGGTGGTCTACCTCAAACGCGCAGGCGGACAGTCACAATTCTCTGCGCTGGTCGAGGCCGATCCGCCCCCGCAGTCTGCGCTGCGCCAAGTTACCGATGCGATCGTGGCGAACCCGGCCGACGACCACAGCGTGGACGCGCTTGCCCGGCGGGCCGCCTTGAGCAGCCGGCAACTGACCAGGCTGTTTCAGGCCGAACTCGGGACCACCCCGGCTCGCTACGTCGAAACGGTACGCATCGATGCCGCCCGTGCTGCGCTTGACGCCGGCCACAGCGTCACCGAGTCCGCACACCGCGCGGGATTCGGCAGTCCCGAAACTCTCCGTCGGGTATTCGTCGACCACTTAGGCGTATCGCCGAAGGCCTACCGCGATCGGTTCCGCACGACAGTTCGCTGAATCCTCGGGGCTAGCCCTCTTTGCTGATCAGCCTGCCCAGCGCCACCCGGTCGGATGCCAGCAGCTCATCGATGCGCGGCTGGTTGACATCCGCGACGATGATCTCGCCGACCTCCTGGTTGACGCTGCTGAAGATACCGTGCTCCATCATCTTCTCCGTCTGATACAGGTTGTCCTGGGTGGGCGTGACGTAGTGCACCGCCGCAGCCTTGAACCGGTGGATCAGCCACAGGTGGGCCAGGTCCATCAACCGCTTCTGGCGGAGCTTCTCGGCAAAGGTGTTCTGGTCGCGCACCGTCAAGATGCTGCGACCGTGCCGGTCCTTGATCGGGTCGACGATCACGTTGGCGAGCTTCTCGTCGCCCTCGCCGTAGATCCCCAGTTCCAGCACGTCGGATCCGGGACGGGTGGGCCGCAGTTGCGCCCGCAGCTTCTCGCCGAGCTGATAGTGCTCGGCCCACAACGCCAGCCAATCCTCCAGCAGTTTCTTGGGCACCTCGGTCTGCACCAAATGCTGATGTTGGGTGGACCCGGCGCCCATCGCCTTGGTGGTGGCGGTGCGGCCCGACGACGCGGCCAGCGCAGCGTCGCTGCGCGGCCCGCCGACCAGCGTCTGCGGTGTGCGGTACGGCGACTCCACCAGCCGCATCTTGCGCTGCAGGCGGGCCAGCGCCAGCATGCCGTCCTGCAACAGGGTGGCCGCGAACTCCTCGGAGGCCACACCGTCGACCTGGTGGCCGCCGTAGGTGATGAAGTTGAAGACGAAGCCCAACTTGCCGATCTCGGCGGGGAAGGCCCGCATCTGGTCGTCGGTCATGCCGGTGGTGTCCCAGTTGAACGACGGCGACAGGTTGTAGGCCAGCATCTGGTCGGGATACACCGCGTGGATCGCCTCGGCGAACTCGCGGGCCTCGGCGAGATCGGCGGTCTTGGTCTCCATCCACAGAATGTCGGCGAACGGCGCCGCGGCCAGCGACTTGGCGATCGCATACGGGATGCCGCCGCGCACCTGGAAGTAGCCTTCGGGAGTCTTGGCCCGGTCGCAGTCCCAGCCGGGGTCGGCGTTGAGTTCGGCAGCTTTCGCCCGCGCGGTGTACAGCGGTGCGCGGAAAGAGAATTCGCGCCACTGCGCGGCGGTCATCTCCTTGGGCTCACCCTCTCGCTCGGCGAAGTCCAGCATCTCGGCGACCGCATCGGCGAACGTCATCAGCCCGGCGTCGTTCTGCCAGGCCTCCACGAACTTCGACTCGATCTCGTCGAAGAGGGTGTCCACCGACTGGCTTCCGTCGCTGCTCCAGCCCTTCGCGGCCGTGGTGATCAGCTCGGTGATGCCCTGGCGTTCCAGCCAGGTGTCCGCCTCGGCGTACTCGCCCTCGGGCAGGGCGTAGAGCAGGTGGCCGTTGATCTCTTTGATGCCCGAGTCGTAGAACCGCCGCGTCATCGCTAGGAAACACGCCTTGTAGGACGGGATCTTCAGGTTGGTGGTGCCCAGGATGAACGGCTGGTCGCGCTCGTCGGAGCGGCTCTCGACCAGGTTGGCCGCTTCGGCGTCGGTGCGCGCCACGATGATGCCGGGCACGCCCATCATGTCCAGCTGGAACCGCGCGGTGTTGAGCCGCTTGATCTGCTCGTCGGAGGGAACCAGCACCTTGCCGCCCTGGTGGCCGCATTTCTTGGTGCCGGGGCGCTGATCTTCGATGTGGTAGCCGGGGACCCCGGATTCGACGAAGCGCCGGATCAGGTTGCGCACGTGCGGATCACCGCCGTGGCCTGTGTCGGCGTCGGCGATGATGAACGGCCGATAGTCCACGGCGGGAGTGGCGGCGCGCTGCTCCGCGGTCATCTGCAGGCGTAGGTACTGCTGGTTGCGGTCGGCGGTGAGCAGGGCACGCACCAGCCCGGCCGCCTCGTCGGGTACCTGACTGAGCGGGTAGCTGGCCAGGTCGGGGCCCGGGTCCTCGGTGATGGAGCCCTTCGCCGAGGTCGCCCAGCCGCCGAGGTAGATGCCCTCGATGCCGACCCGCTTCATCACCACCGCCTGGCCGGGCGAATACGGCCCGAAGGTGGTGATGCTCTTCTTGGCGGCGAACAGCTCACGCAGCCGGGCGTAGAACGCGGTGGCTGCCTCCCGAGCGACCGGATAGTCGGAGGGGATGGTGCCGCGCTGCTCGACGACTTGGCGAGCGCTGTAGAGACGGGTGATGCCTTCGAATCGGGGGCTGTCGAAGTACTTCTGCACGGCTGCGACGTCGGCGTGGACATCGCGTTCGACTGGTGTGCTCGCCGTTGAGTTCGTCTCGATCGTCGTCATGGAAATTCGCTCCCTTTCACCGGATCAATGCGGCGGTCCCAGCTTGCTTCCTCCCCGTATTGTGCCGCCGTACGCTGAGCGATAGTTCGGTTTTGCCTACATCTTCAGCACGGCGCCGCTGATGCCGCAGAACTCGCGCGAAGGCATCGGATTCGTGGCCCGAAGTGGCTAAACTCAAGGTTTATGACGTACCGGTCGGACCGGTGGGCAGAACACTGGGATCAGGCGCCGCAGCCCGTGGTGGTCGGCCGCTGGGCGGCACGTCGGATGAGTCGGCGCTTCGCCGGCGTGGGCGTCCGCATTCCGCCCGCTCGGCTTCGTGAGATGGCGGTCGGTGCACCGCTGGCGTCGGCGGAATCGGTCGACTATGCGTTCGCGCTTGCCGCCACGGAGATGAAGCATGAGCAGCGACTGGCCCGGGCACGGCGCAATCGGCGTCGCCTGACGAACGCGCTCATCGTGGCCGGCCTGATGATCGCTTCGCTCAATCTGCTGATCTGCATGGGCTATCTCTTCATCAGCCTGGCGCTGCGCGAACCGGCTATGTGATCCGTCACTGCACCAACTCCATTGTGGTGGAGGTCCTTTGACGTTCGAAGCGGGCTTCGCTCAAAGAGCTGGGACTTAGACTGCGGGCATGACGCAGCTGCCGCGCCCGATGGCCCACAAGGGACTGGTCCAGATCGAGGAGTGCCTGGACCCCGACGGCGGCATCGTTCTGCCGCCGGGCGAAACCCTGATCTCGCTGATCGACCGCAATATCGCCAATGTGGGGGACGCGGTGGCATTTCGCTACCTCGACTATGCCGGCCAGGTCGAGGGCCGGGCGGTGGAGCTGACCTGGACACAACTCGGCGAGCGACTGCGCGCTATCGGCGCCCGCCTGCAAGGCCTCACGGCCCCCGGTGACCGTGTCGCGATCCTGGCGCCGCAGGGACTGGACTACGTCACCGGGTTCTATGCCGCCGTCAAGTGCGCAACTGTCGCGGTGCCGCTGTTCGCTCCCGAACTCCCGGGGCACGCCGAGCGACTCGACACCGCCTTGCGGGATTCCACTCCGGCCGTAGTCCTGACGACCGCTGCGGTGCGGCGCATCGTCGACGATTTTCTGGGCAGGCTGCCCCGGCAGTTGCAGCCCCATGTTGTGGTCATCGACGAAATACCGGACTCGGCGGGGGAGGACTTCGTGCCCGTCGACATCGATGTCGACGACGTCTCGCACTTGCAGTACACCTCGGGCACCACGCGGCCACCGATCGGTGTGCAGGTCACCCACCGCTCGGTTGCCACCAACCTGCTGCAGATGATCCTGTCGATCGACATGCTGGACCGAAACACGCACGGCCTCAGCTGGTTACCGCTCTATCACGACATGGGCCTGTCGATGATCGGATTTCCGGCGGTCTACGGGGGCCACTCCACGCTGATATCGCCGACGGCATTCATCCGCCGACCGCAGCGCTGGATCAACGCGCTGTCGGACGCCTCGCGGCGTGGCCGGGTGGTCACCGCCGCACCCAACTTCGCCTATGAGCTGACCGCGGCGCGGGGTCTGCCAGCGCCGGGTGCCGATATCGACCTGGCCAACGTGGTGATGATCATCGGATCCGAACCGGTGAACATGGCAGCGATCACCGCCTTCAACGAGGCATTCGCGCCGTATGGGTTGCCGTCCACCGCCATCAAGCCGTCCTACGGGATCGCCGAGGCCACGCTGTTCGTGGCTACCATCGCCCCCGAAGCTCAGGCGAGCGTGTTGTACGTGGACCGTGATCACCTCGGTGCCGGCCGCGCGGCGCCGGTGGCCGCCGATGCCCCGGGCGCGGTGGCCCAGGTCTCGTGCGGCCAGGTGGCCCGCAGCCTGTCGGCGGTGATCGTCGACGCCGAGGCCGGCGCGGAACTGCCCGACGGCCGTATCGGCGAGATCTGGCTGCACGGCGACAACGTCACCGCCGGCTACTGGGGCCGACCCGACGAGACCCGGCACGCATTCGGTGCCCGCCTGCGGTCTCGACTGGACCACGGCAGCCATGCCGGGCCGACACCGGCCGACGGCGGATGGCTGCGCACCGGCGACCTGGGCTTCTACTTTGACGGTGAGCTCTACGTGACCGGCCGCACGGTGGACCTGATGACCTTTGCCGGACGCGGCCACTATCCCCAGGACATCGAGGCCACCGTGGCGGCGGCCGCACCGATGGTGCGCGGCGGCTACGTGGTCGCGTTCGCTGTGCCGGCCGAGCCCGCCGATCAGCTGGTGATCGTCGCCGAGCGCGCGACCGGCACCGGCCGCAAGGACCCCGGGCCGGCTATCGAGGCGATCCGCGCCGAAGTGCGGCGGGTGCACGGGGTGAATGCCGCCGATGTCCGATTCGTCCCTGCCGGGGCCATCCCACGCACCACCAGCGGAAAACTCGGCCGCACCGCGTGCCGCGAGCAGTATGTGGCGGGCACGCTCGGTGCGCGCTGAGGTGGCTGTGTTGGTCGGCCGGCTCCGCCGCGCGTGCACAGCGGGCGCACAGCGCAGACCTGTCGGGCGCCAAAAATAGCTAGCTAGCCTTCCTAAAGCATCTTGCCGGATCGATTGCCGGCCAAGAGATAAGGGGAGGCAATGGACTACGGAGCCCTGCCGCCGGAGATCAATTCGGCGCGCATGTACGCCGGCCCCGGCCCGGCTTCGTTGCTGGCCTCTGCGGCCGCCTGGCAGGACTTGGCCGCCGAACTGAACTCCGCCGCCGCGTCCTACGGTTCGGTGATCGCGGGTCTGACGAGTGGTTCCTGGCTGGGCGCCTCGGCGGTGACGATGGCAGCCGCGGCAAGCCCCTACGTGACCTGGCTCAGTGCCACCGGGGCACAGGCCGAGCAGGCCGGCGCCCAACTGGCCGCCGCCGTCACGGCTTACGAATCCGCCCACGCGGCAACGGTTCCGCCGCCACTGATCGCCGCCAACCGCACCCTGCAGGAGACGCTGATCGCCACCAATCTCCTGGGGCAGAACACCGCAGCGATCGCCACGACCGAGGCGCAGTATCTTCAGATGTGGGCGCAGGATGCCGCGGCCATGTACGGCTACGCCGGCGCGTCGGCGGTCGCCACGCAGGTCACGCCGTTCGCTTCGCCGCCGCAGACCACCGACCCGTCGCGCCAGGCCGGCCAGGTGGCCTCCGTCGCGCAGTCGGCCGCCGCGACCACCGGTACCGACACCGAGGCGTTGATGTCGCAAGGGCCGCAACTGCTCTCGAGCACCCCGACGGCCCTTCAAGCACTGGCCGCACCCACCGAGGAGGCGTCGACGGGCGGGTCGATGTCGTCCTCGATGTCGAGCCTGAACTCGCTGATGATGCCGATGCGCATGGCGATGATGCCGATGAGCATGCTGATGCGGATGCTGATGGGCGGCTCCAACGGGGCCAAGGGCGCCGCGGCGGGGGTGGCGGCCGCCGGAGGGGCGGCCTCGGGCCTGCTCAGCTCCGCCGGTGGCGCGGCGAACACTGTGACGCTGACCGGTTTCTCCGGCGGAACCGCGGCCACCGCGGGGTTGGGCCGGGCCGCTTCGATCGGCGCGTTGTCGGTGCCGCCGGCCTGGACCGGACTGGGTGTGGCCAGCTCTCCGTTGGCCACGACGCTGCCGTCGGTCGGCGGGGTAGCGGCCCCGGCGGCGGGGATGGGCAACGCGGCCGCGGTGCCGCCGATGGTGCCGTTCGGCAGCCTGGCCGCACGGGGTGGGATCGGCGGTGCGGCCACCCAATACGACTTTCGGCCTACGGTGATCCCGCGGTCACCGGCAGCGGGGTAGTGGCCGCGCCGCTTTCGACAGGGGCTGGCCGGGTCGGCGCCGACCGCATTCGCTGGATGTTTTGAGGCCACCAGAACCACCGGCCCAGCAGCGCCGCGATCGAGGGCGTCAGGAACGAGCGCACGATCAGGGTGTCGAACAACAGGCCGAGCCCGATGGTGCTGCCGGCCTGACCGATCGAATACAGGTCGCTGGCCGCCATCGACATCATCGTGAAGGCGAACACCAGGCCCGCGGCGGTGACCACGGAGCCGGTGCCGCCGATCGAGCGGATGATCCCGGTCTTGATCCCGGCGCCGATCTCCTCCTGGAACCGGGAAACCAGCAACAAGTTGTAGTCCGAGCCGACCGCCAGCAGGATGATCACCCCGAACACCGGTGCGATCCAGTTCAGTTGGAGGCCGAGGATGTGCTGCCACACCACCACGGTCAGGCCGAATGCCGCACTCAGCGACAGCAGCACCGTCCCGACGATCACCGCGGAGGCGACCAGTGCCCGGGTGATCAGCAGCATCACGATGAAGATCAGCGTCACCGCCGCCGCCCCGACGATCAGGATGTCGTAGGTCGAGCCGACTTGGATGTCCTTGTACACCGCCGCAGTTCCGGTGAGGTAGAACTTGGCACCGGTCAGCGGTGTGCCCTTCACCGCGTCGTGAGCGGCGGCCAGCATCGGCTCGACGAACGAGATGCCCTTGGGCGTGGCCGGGTCGGCGTCGTAGGTGACGATGAACCGCGCCGCCTTACCGTCCGGGGACAAGAACAGCTTGAGGCCCTTCTGGAAATCGGGGTTGTCGAAGGCCTCCGGGGGCAGATAGAAGTAGTCGTCCGCCTTGGAGGCGTCGAAGGCCCGGCCCATCTCGGTGGCCGTGTCGGTCATCCTCGACAACTGGGTCACCAACCCGGAGAAGCTCGAATGCATCGTGAGCAGGCTGCCCTGCATGGATTTCGCCACCGCGATCATCGGGTCGAACTGCCCGACCAGCTGCGGCATCACGGTGTTCACCTCTGCCATGTCGGCCAGCAGCGGCCGCATGTCCTCACTGAACTTGTCCATGCCGTCGTAGGCGTCGAAGACCGACCGGATCGCATCACACGCCGGGATGCCCGAACAGTGCTGCTCCCAGTAGAAGTAGTTGCGGATCGGGCGCACGACATCGTCGAAATCTGCGATGTGGTCGCGGATCTCGTCGACGGTCGCGGTGACCGTGGCCATGTCGACGCTCATCTTGTCGGTGGTGCTGTTCATCTGGTTGACCAGGTCGCGCAGTCGCACCATGGAGTCGACGGTGGCGCCCAGATCGTCGCTCATCTTGACCATGTCCGACAGCCGGTCCGTCATGAACTGCAGGTTCTCCTGGATCGGGACGGCCTGCATGCTGACCTGGAACGGTATCGAGGTGTGGTCGATCGGGCTGCCCAACGGGCGGGTGATGCTCTGCACCCGTTCCACTCCGCGGCTCCGAAACATGTTCTTGGCAATCCGGTCCAAGATGATCATGTCGGCAGGATTGCGAAGATCGTGGTCGCTTTCGACCATCAGGACGTCGGGGTTCATCCGGGCTGCGCTGAAATGACGTTCGGCGGCGTCGTAGCCGACGTTCGCGGGCAGGCTCGCGGGGATGTAGTGGCGGTCGTTGAAGCTGATCTTCATGCTGGGCACCGCCAGCATCCCGGCGAGGGTGACCAACAGCGCCGCCACGAAAACCGCACCGGGCCAGCGGACATTGGCGGTTCCGATACGCCGCCAGCCGCGACCCTCGACCCGCTTCGGTTCCAGCAGACCGTGCCGGGTGGCGATCGCGACGATGGCCGGGGCCACGGTGAGCGCACCGGCGATGACCACCAGCAGACCCAGGGCCGACGGGATGCCCAGGGCTTTGAAGTAGGACAGCCGGGCGAAATGCAGACACAGCGACGCGCCCGCGATGGTCAGGCCCGAGCCCAAGATGACATGCCAGGTGCCGCGAAACATCGAGTACCAGGCGGTCTCGGGGTCTTCGCCGGCATTGCGGGCTTCGTGGTACCGCCCGATCAGGAAGATCGCGTAGTCGGTCCCGGCCGCGATCGCCAGCGACGACAGCATCGCAACCACGAACGTCGAAAAACCCAGTAGGCCATGGTGTCCGAGGAGTGCGACGAGGCCACGCGCGCTGCCCATTTCGAAGCCCACCATCACCAGTGCGAGCGCCACGGTGGCGGCGGAACGGTAGACGATGGCCAGCATGATGACGATGACCACTCCGGTCACGCCCATCATCTTGAGCATGCTCTTGTCGGCGGCTTCGTTCATATCGGTGGTCAGCGCGGCCTGGCCGGTGACATAGGCCTTCACACCGTCCGGTGTTGGGACCGAGGCGACGATCTTGCGGACCGCATCGACCGACTCGTTGCCCAGGGTGCTGCCCTGATCACCCGCGGTGTTGATCTGCGCATAGGCGGCCTTGCCATCGGTGCTTTGCACTCCGGCGGCGGTGATCGGGTCGCCCCACAGGTCCGCGATGTGCTGGACGTGTTCGTGATCGGCCGCCAGTTTGGCGATCACGGTGTCGTAGTAGCGGTGCGCCTCGGGCCCCAGTTCGGTCTCGCCCTCGAGCACCAGCATCACCATGGCATCGGAGTCGAATTCGTCGAACGTGGCTCCGATGTGCTTGGCCGCGATCATCGACGGCGCGTCCTGAGGCGACATCGTCACCGCGTTCTCCCGCGCCACCGACTCGATCGGCGGGACCAGCACATTGAGCCCGACGGTCAGTAGCAGCCAGAAGATCACCAGCGGCCAGGCCAGCCGGCGAACCGCCCGCATATACCCCGGGCGAGGGGTGCCGTGCCCGCTCATGCGCCTTTGACCAGACAGAACACCTGGGCGTGGTGCCCGGTGGCCAGCTGCTCGTCCTTGACGGCGCCGTTGACCGTGATGCGGCAGCCGATCTGGTCGCCATCACCTTGGGCGACCAGATTGCCGATGACAGATGGACTTGTGGTGGTCATGGTGTGGCTCCAGGGCAGGCCGGTGAACGTCGCCCGTGCGGGCTGGGCCTCTGGGTTCAGATAGCTCACCGAGCCGGCCACAGTGTGAGAGCCGAAAACCTCGTAGCGGACCTGCTTTTCGTTGATCGAGTTGATCACCTGCGAACCGCTGCCGTCCCAGCGGAAGATCTCGTCGGCGCCGAACACACCGCGCAGGTTGACGACTGCCAGTGTTCCGACGACTGCCGCCGACGCGACCACGACGGGCACCCAGGCTCGGCTCACGATCGCGCGCATACCCATCACGTTTTGATTCCCTCCACTCGGCTGCTTCGTGAATACTATACCCCGTAGGGTATACGAATATTCCCGAAGAACCCTAGGGGGTATAGGGAGGCGGGTCAGTCGATGGCGTGCCGCGACTGGGCGGCGACGGCTTCGCCGAGCCAACGCCGCAGGAATCGGCGCAGTTCATCGGGGGAGCGATCTGGATCGTTGGGGGCCACGACGAACGAGAGCATGATCCGCAGGGTGAACTCCACGAGTTCGCGCAGCGCCGCTTCGTCGTAGCCGTGCCGCTTCCAGTCGACGTCGAAGCGCTCGATCATTCGCATCCCGAAGTCGCGGGCCTCTTGCGAGGCCATCTCTCGGTTGTGCGCCGACGACGACGACAACATGGCGCCCAGGTGTGGGGAGCGGGCCACGGCATCGAGGGTGTAGACGGCGCCTTCGGCGAGCGCGTCGGCGGGGTCGTGGATGCCGTGCACGTGCTCGGTGAGCCGGTCGAGGAAGTCGTCGACGGAGGCGATGGCCACGGCGCGCATCAACGCATCGGCGGTGGGGAAGTAGCGATACACCGTCTGGCGGATCACCCCGAGCGACGTGGCGACGTCGGCCAGCGACACCGCCGAACCGGTCTCGGCGACCAGTTCGACGGCCGCGGCGATGATTCGCCGGCCGGCTTCTTCGTCGGTGTGCGGCGGGTTGCCTCCCCAGCCGCGTCGGCGTGCCATCAGTGACCTGCTTGACAAGCTTGGCGCATCGAACAATCATACGCGAAGATGTCCAGTTGTATGTTTTGAGCTGAGGTAGTGATGACCGACCTGATCGTGCGCAAATTGCGGTTCGCCTTCGCCGAGTACCCCGTGCCGTTTTTGTGGAACGAAGCCAACCCGGCGTTCTCGTCGATGGCCAACGCCGTCTCGCTGCTGGCGATCGGCTTCGAGAAGATGATCGGCGGCATGATCGCCGAGGCGATGCCGCTTATCACCGACCCGGTGGTCGCCGAAGAGGCCGACGCCTTCGTGCGTCAGGAGGGTCAGCACTCGATGGCCCACCGCGGCCATGCCAAGGCATTGGTCAGGGCCTACCCGGGGCTCAAGGAGACCGTCGATGAGTGCAACGCCATGTTCGACAAGATGGCCGCCGAAAAGTCATTGGACTACCGGCTGGCCTACACCGCCGACCTCGAGGCCACCTTCACCCCGGTCTTCAAGCTGATGCTCGACCACGACAACACCCTGTTCGCTCCGGGCGACGACCGGGTGGCGTCACTGTTCTTGTGGCACTTCGTCGAGGAAGTCGAGCACCGCAGCTCCGCGCTGATCATCTACGACCACGTCATCAACGACCCGTGGTACCGGATGCGGATGGCGCCGTCGATCTTCAAACACGTGATGAGCGTGATCAAGGTGGCGTGCGAGGGCTTCAATCGGCACGTTCCCTTGGCGGACCGCAAGGTTGACGCCCTGTCACTATTCAGTACCTACCGCGCCAAGCAGGCGTGGCGGCGGCGGGTTCCGTTCGGCTGGCCCGCGGACGAGGGCCCGGTCGCCGATGCCTTCAAACATCTGCCAAAGCGCGAAATGGCCACCGCGGTAGCCGGTATCATCCGCAGCCAGCTGCCCAATCACAAACCGGCTCACGAGAAGATCCCGGTCCTGGCCAACGAGTGGTTCGCCCGCTATGACGACGGCTACGACGTGACCAAGTGGTACACCGCAGAGGAGAAGAGCGCCTGATGCCCGACTTGTGTGCCCCGACATTCGAGCGCCTCGCCGAGTCGCTGGGCTTCTCCTGCGGAGAGGCCGGGGGACTGCTGGAATTCCGCAGCCCCCTGCAGCTGGAAAACTGGACGCTGCCGGTCCTGGAGATCACCGTGATCACCGGTGCCGTGCTGGCACTGATCTACGCGATCATCCGGTACCGCCGCGGCGATGCCACCAACCTGGCACTGTGGTTCGGGGCGATCGCCTATCTGCTGATCATCGAACCGCCGCTCTATTTTCCCGGGGCGTTCGGCATCGCCGATCAAGTCGACACGATGTTCGCGCACAACGTGTTCACCGTCGAATTCCTGTGGGGGCGGCTCCCGCTGTACATCGTCGCGATCTATCCGATGATGGCCACCATCTCCTTCGAGATCGTCCGGATCCTGGGCGTGTTCCGCCGCTACGGTGTCATCGTCGGGGCGATCTGCGTGGGCTTTGTCCACCACGCCTTCTACGAGATCTTCGACCACCTCGGCCCGCAGCTGCGCTGGTGGGAATGGTCGGTGGACAACCCGCTGAACCAACCCATGTTCACCTCGGTGCCGATGGGCAGTGTGGTGGTGTTCGCGGCGCTGTGGCCGGCGTCGCTGGCGTTCTGTGTCCAACTGTTGGTCGGTCGTCAGGTCGATCACGGCCGGAGGTTCGGCGGGCTGCAGGTGTTGTGGCGGACGATCGTCATCGGCGTGCTGGCTTCGCTCGGCACCGGAATCCTGCCGCTGCCGGCGACCCTGCTCGGTGCCGTCACTGACGGGAGGTTGACCGGGATCGCCTATGCCGCTGAACTTCTCATCATGACCGCGGTGGCCATCCCGATCCTGATCATCCAGTGGCGCCGCTTGCGGCTGAATCTGTTTGCCGCCGGTCGCTACGACAACCCGCTGATGGTCCGCTACGCCGCGGTGTATCTGTCGGTCATGACGGTGCTGTGGCTGACGGCCCTGCCGGCCTACCTGGATGCGTCGGGCGGGCTGACCGCTAACGGCGACCCGGTGGGCTGTCTCTGGTACGTGGTGCTGTGTTTTGCGGTGGCTTATTTGAGTGTGGTGGCCGCCGCGACGGTCCCGCCGATCTTGGAGCCCCACGAGAAGCCTGAGCCGGTGGCCACCGGGCGCTGAGCGCGGCGACAGCGGCCCGCCGTGGACGCTGGTTGACGCGCTTGGCAGACTGTTGCCATGGCGCAGATCACGTTAAAGGGAAACCAGATCAACACCGTAGGCGAGTTGCCGGCCGTCGGTTCGGCAGCACCGGCGTTCAGCTTGACCGGAACCGACCTGAGCGTGGTGGACAGTGGGCAGTTCGCCGGTAAGCCGGTTCTGCTGAACATCTTCCCGTCGGTCGACACCCCGGTCTGTGCGACCAGCGTGCGGACCTTCAACGAGCGGGCGGCCGCGGGTGGGGCCGTACTGTGTGTCTCCAACGACCTGCCGTTCGCGCAGAAGCGGTTCTGCGGTGCCGAGGGCATCGAGAACGTCACCAGTGCCTCGGGCTTCCGGGATAGTTTCGGTGCCGACTACGGCATCACCATCGCCGATGGTCCGCTGGCCGGGCTGCTGGGCCGGGCGATCGTGGTGATCGGCGCAGACGGCAACGTCGCCTACACCGAGCTGGTGCCGGAGATCGGCCAGGAGCCGAACTACGACGCCGCGTTGGCAGCACTGGCCGGGGCCTAAGTCCCCGCCCGGCGGTTCGTTCGGGGGAGTCAGCGGCCCCGCCACTGCGGTGGCCGCTGCTCCCGCCAGGCCTGTAGCCCCTCGGCGACGTCCTCGGTCGCCGAGGCCACCTTGCGCATCGTTTCACCGAACCGCACGGAGTCGATCCAGCTCATGTCGGTGCTGCGCCACGCCACTTCCTTGGTGGCGCGCTGGGCCAGGGGAGCGGCCTTGGTTAGGGTGCGTGCCCAGGCTCGGGCCGTCTCCTGCAGCGCGTCGGGTTCGACGAGCTTCCATACCAGGCCGATGTCCATGGCGCGGTGTGCGCTCATCGGCTCCCCGGTCAACAACAGCTCCATCGCGTTGGCCCAGCCCACCCGCTGCGGTAGCCGGATCGCCCCGACGATGGTGGGCACCCCGAGGGTCACCTCCGGGAAACGGAACACCGCATCGGTGCTGGCGATGATGAAGTCGCAGAACAACAATCCGGTGAGGCCGTAGCCCACACACGGGCCGTGCACGGCGGCGATCGTCGGCTTGAAGAGTTCCATGCCGGATTCGAACGAGTTGATCGTGGGCTTCTCCCAGAACGTGCCGGGAAATGTGCCGACCGCGCCCGCCGAGTCCTTGAGATCGGCGCCGGCGCAGAACACGTCGCCTTCGGCCGTGAGAATCCCGACCCAGGCGTCCTCCTCGGCTCGGAACCGGTCCCAGGCGGCGTTGATGTCCTCGCGCATCGCCCCGTTGATGGCATTGCGGGCCTCGGGCCGGTTCAAGGTGATGGTCGCGACGTGGTCGTGGCACTCATAGGTGACCAGGTTCATGGCGCCTCTTCTCCTCATCGCTTCGCTCTGCATCGTCGTGGCGCGGGCTCATGGCTGCACCGTACCGTCGGAGTGGTGCGGTGGATCGTGGACGCGATGAACGTGATCGGTGCGCGTCCCGACGGCTGGTGGAAGGACCGCCACGCCGCGATGGTGCGGTTGACCCGACAGCTCGAAATCTGGGCAGCAGCGCACGACCAGGACGTCACCGTGGTCTTCGAAAAGCCGCCGTCGCCGCCCATCGACTCGGACGCCGTGACGATCGCGGCGGCGCCGCGACCCGGCGCCAACTCCGCCGACGACGAGATTGCGCGGCTGGTCCGGGCGGACGACCGACCGCAGGACATCACCGTGGCGACCTCTGACCTTGCCCTGGTGGAGCGAGTCACCACGGCGGGCGCGGCCACTTTCCCGGCGGCACGTTTCCGCAGGCTCATCGAGGAGGGGTGATGGAGCCGCAACTGTTTCGGCCCCGACCGCCGCTGTCGGAGAGCATCGCCTACTTCGGGTACTGGGACCGCCGTGGGGCTGGTCCGCACCGGAGCCGCGCCTTGCCGCGCGGAGCGGCGACCATCGTCATCGATATCGGCGAGCGGCCGGAGGTGGATTTCTTCGGCGCCGATGCGTGCACCCGGGTGAGCGTGCCACCCGCGTTCTTCATCGGCGCCGGCACCGCGTCCTACGTGACACAGATCGACACGGCACAGACCGTCATCACCGTGCACTTTCGCTCCGGCGGCGCGTGGCCGTTCGTGGGCATCGCGCAGGGGGAGTTGACGGATGCCTGCGTCGGGCTGGGCGAGCTGTGGGGGCGCGAGGCGGTGACGCTGCGCCAGCGGTTGGCGGAGGCCTCCTCGGCTGCCGCACGCGTCAAGCTGCTCGAAGCGCTTCTCATGAATCGTTTGCAGGACAAGCAATTCGCTCTGCACGGTGACGTGACCGCAGTGTTGGACAGCGCGGAACGCAATCCGTCGATGCGTGTCCGTGATGCGGTCGCACTCACCGGCTCGTCGCCCAAACGGCTGATCAACATGTTTCGCGCCCAGGTCGGTCTGACGCCCAAGGCCTACCTGCGGGTGCGGCGACTGCAGGCCGCCCTCACGCGCCTCGACAGCGGGGCGGCGAGGGGTGCTGCCCTGGCAGCTGAGCTGGGGTACTTCGATCAGGCGCACTTCGTGCGGGAGTTTCGCGCGTTCACCGCGACCACCCCCACCCAGTACCTGCGGCGTCGTTCGTGGTTGGCCGGGCACGTTGACCTGGTCGAGGATTCGCCGACGACGCCGCGCGGTTGAGCGGTGGCAAAAATATCCAAGCCAACCGCCACCGCCGTCCCAGATGATGGGGTCATGTACCGCACCCGAGAAGCCGTGGCCAGCACCGGGAACCTCGTGGCCGCGATCCGCGCCAAGGAATCCGCCCGAGATGACGCCCTGTTCACCGATCCGTTCGCCGACAAGCTGGCGGGGGAGGACGGCCGGCGGATGCTCGACGCGGCCATCGCCAACTCCGGAGAGCAGTCGACCTGGCAGATCGTCGTCCGTACCCGCTTCTGGGATGAGGCCCTGCTGCGGGCCGGACTCACCCAGGTGGTCATCCTGGCGGCCGGGATGGACGCTCGGGCGTACCGGCTGCCCTGGCCGGAGCGCACCGCCGTCTATGAAGTGGATCAACCAGTGGTCGTCGCGGCCAAAGCCGAGCTGCTCGCCGGCGATGAGCCGCGTTGCCGGCGGGTGCCGCTCGGTATCGACCTAGCCGAGGACTGGCCTGCCGCCTTGGCGGCCGCGGGTTTCGACGCGGCCGCTCCCAGCGTCTGGCTCATCGAGGGACTGTTGCAGTACCTCGACGAGTCCGCAGTGCGTGCCCTGTTCGCCCGTGTGGACGCGCTGTCGGCGCCCGGCTCGGTGCTGCTGTATGACGTGGTCGGCAAGACGCTGCTGGAAGCGCCGTCGATGGCGCCGTTGCTGAAGTCCATGGCACAGCAGGGTTCACCGTGGCTGTTCGGCACGGACGAGCCCGGGGAGCTCGCCGAACGACTCGGTTGGTCGGCCGTGGTGACTGATGTGGCGGAGCCGGGCAACCGGTGGAACCGCTGGTTCCCGTGGGTGACCGCAGCGGCTGGACCCGACGTTCCGCGCGGCTACTTCGTCGAGGCGCAGCGATAGCTGTCCGCGCCTGCGGCGAGGTTGTGAATCCGCAAATGCTCGGCGTATGGGCATTGCGGCGGAGTAAGTTGCTTGCACGGTAGCTGTATCGCCTGCGTAGCACTCAGCATCACATGGGGTTGGGACATGGCAGTCTGCGGATCGTCACGGATGAACCGCCGCGGTGATGCCGCTCGGCGTAGATCTCGTCATGACTGATCACGCAGAATTCAGCGAACTCGATCCACCGCCGCCCGAAATATCTTGGGCGGCAAGGGTGATGTGCGCGGTGCTGGAGTTGGAGACAATCGACACCCCGCCCACCGCAACCCGGGTCAAGGAGATGGTGGGTGCCAAATTCGCGGCATCGTTCTTGCCCGGGGACCGGCTCTATGACGGTGCCCGGCCGTCGTGGGAGCGGTGGGTCGACGAGGCCATCAAAGCGCTGACAAAGCAGAAATACCTGCGGCGACTCAAGGGCGCGGTACGTACCACCGCTGCGGGTCGTGAGCACTACGCCACCGCATGTCAGATCGGCGCTCTGGTCGCCGCGGCTCCCGCACCGACCGGAGAAGAAGCGCCTCCTCCGTCTGATCTGTTGCAACCCGGGGTCGTCACCGCACCACTGCAACGGAAGCTTCGGCCAGCTATAGAACACGCCGCAAACCTCGATCTCTTCCGAGTGACTCACTCATTCAGGTCATCGGTCCGGGACGCCGGGCCAGGCTTCGTCGACGACGAGCAGCCGGCGGACGAACCTGAACCGATCATGATCGAGCTGAATCTGCGCTACGGGCTTGGCGCAGACCCAGCCATCGCCGGTGGCTTGGCCGGGGCGATCGCCCGGGTCCAGAACCTGTGGAAACTTGTTGGCGCGCAGGGTGAACCGACCGTTATCGCCGATCAATACCTGTCTGGTGACCTGACGCCGGCGCAGATGCAGAACATCGCGACGGCAGATTCGGCTGCCGGCGACTGGCCATACCGGGCCATCTTCCGCATCTGGCCCGACTTCCAGGTGCACCGCCAGATCGACGTCTCCACCACGACGGTCAAGGCGGTACCCGCGCAACGTTCGTTCGCAGCCTTCGGCGACGGCATCGTCTGGGCGGTGATCGATTCCGGTATTGACGGCACCCACCCGCACTTCCAGGGTGAACACACGCTCAGTGACCCGTCGGTGGCGGACCTACATCATGACTTCGTGTCCGGCAGCAGCGACCCTGCCGCAGCTCTCGTCGATGACGACGGGCACGGAACCCATGTGGCCGGCATCATCGCCGGCGGCCTGGCCAGGTGGAAGCCTGACAGTGGCGAGCCCCACGCGATCGCCGTCGAGAGGAGACGGAACAACGGGGCAGTTGCGGGCGCCGACCCGATCCTCTCGCCGCGTCCGGTGGACCTCGAACAACTCAACGGCGTTGCACCGCACGCAAAATTGGTCAGCCTGAAGGTACTCGGCGGACTTGGTGACCTCACGGCGCGGACTGCCAGGGTGATCAATGCGCTGGCTTACGTCCGTGAGAAGAACGGCGACACCGGCAAGCTGAGCAGAATCCACGGCGTCAATCTCAGCCTGGGCTACGACTTTCTCGCTGAGTGGTTCGCCTGCGGACAGAGCCCGCTATGCCTGGAAGTGAACCGGTTGGTGCGTACCGGCGTGGTCGTGGTGGTCGCGGCCGGAAACTCTGGCTACGTCAAACTCAATGTTCAGAAGTCCGATGTCAACCAATTCAGCGCCGCGATCACGATCAACGATCCGGGCAACGCCGAACTGGCCATCACGGTTGGCTCGACGCACCGGGATTCGCCACACACCAACGGGGTTTCCTACTTCTCCTCGCGCGGGCCGACCGGGGACGGCCGGCCCAAACCCGACTTGGTGGCACCCGGCGAACTGATCACTTCGGCTGCTGCCGGCAAGAACCTCACCAGAATCCAGCAAGCCAAGCTCGACGGGTTCGACGGCGCAGCGGTGTACATCCAGGACAGCGGTACGAGCATGGCCGCTCCGCACGTGTCGGGTGCCATCGCGGCGTTTCTCTCGGTACAGCGCGAATTCGTGGGGAAGCCCGACGAGGTCAAGCGAATCTTCACCTCGTCGGCGACGTCGCTCAATCGCGACGCGAGTTTCCAAGGCGCAGGTCTGGTCGACCTCATGCGCGCACTGCAAACACCATGACATCGGCGAAGGGGCAGCCACCATGACCACAAGCACCGCCACACCCTGGGCGTTGTCATTCGATGTCAAGGGAGAGGTCGACCCGGACGGTGAAAGGCAATTCCTGAAGCAACTCGAGGCCGCCAAGGTCGCTGACCTGGTCATCTTCAGCCACGGCTGGAACAACGACGAGGCGACGGCCGCCTCGCTGTACCAGCGATGGTCCGCCTTGCTCGATGACCAACTCGGCCCTGGCCGCACCATCGGCTTCCTGGGAATCCGATGGCCTTCGGCGATGTGGCGCGACGAACCCATTCCGGACTTCGATGCCACGCCCGGTGGCGCGGTACCCGGTGCTGCCGGGTTGGACGACACCGCCACGACGTTCGATGCCGACCCAAGCCTGAGCCCACAACAGTTGGCTGACCTCGTTTCCCTGTTCCCATCGGGGGCCGCCGAGCTCCGCCACCTCACCACACTGCTGGCGACGGAGCCTGATCAGGAACAGCGCGACGAAATGTTGACGGCCATGCGCAAATTCAGCGACAAGGTGCGGGCCGGGTTCGACGATGGCGAGGCTGAGACTGCCGACCCCACCCGGCCGGGCATGTTGGACGACGACAAACGCGCTGACGACGTCTTCGAGAGCTTCGCCGACGCGCTGACCGACGCGGGCGTCGACCTCAGCGATGGTGGCGGGGGCGGTGGCGCGGGCCTCGGCGACAGCATCAGGAAGCTGTGGATCGGCGCCAAGCAGGCGCTGCGTCAGCTGACCTACTGGCAGATGAAGAACCGCGCCGGGGTCGTCGGGGAACGTGGCGTCGGACCACTGCTGGTACGTATCGCCGTCAAGTTCCCCACCTTGCGAATCCACTTGGTGGGCCATAGTTTCGGTGCCCGGGTGGTGTCCTTCGCGCTGGCCGGCGGACCAACTGTCACGCCGTCCCCGGTCAAGTCCGTCACACTGCTTGAGGGCGCCTTCTCCCGGTTCGCCTTCCTCGAAGAACTCCCGTTTCCGTCGCCACACCCGAGCGGCGCATTGGCCGGCCGGCTCGCGCGCGTCGACGGACCGCTGACTGTCTGTTATTCCAGCCACGACATGGCCTTGGGCGTGATGTACCCGCTGGCCTCGGCCGCCGCCGGGGATGACAGTGCCGGCATTGACGATGATCCGCTGGGCCGGTGGCGCGCTATCGGTTCGCTGGGCGCCTACCAGGCACCCACCGAGCCCATCGGCGCAGTGCGGACCCCGTATTCCTTTGCCAAGGGCGCCATCCTCAATGTGGACTCGTCGGCGATAGTGATCAAGGGTGGTCCGCCGTCCGGCGCGCACAGCGACATCTTCTATCCGGAGCTGGCCTGGATCGTCGCTTCGGCGGCAGGGCTTACCGCCTAACGGGGTTGAGCGGCGGCGTTGGCCCCGGCGCGGCGTCCGGCAAACACGCAATCGGCGATCGACAGTCCGCTGACGTAGGACTGCGAGGCGATGCCGATGGCGGTGCGGCCGGCACTGTAGAGCCCCGGAATCGGATTATCGTCGGCGTCGACCACCGCGCCGGTGTCTTCGGAGACCCGGACGCCACCCAGGGTGAGCATGGGGGTGGGGCGTAAGACGTTGGGCCGCACCGAGATGTCCATCAGCGTGAACGGTCCCTGATCGATGCGCCGGCAGAAATCGGCGGGTTTACCGGCCGGGTCGACGGCGCCGGAGTCGATCGCGTCGTTGTGCGCGGCGACGGTGGCTGCCAAGCCCTCGGCATCGATGCCTGCTGCCCGAGCCGCCTCGGCCAGCGTGGCGCCTCGCACGGCGCCGGTGAAGATCAGCGCGGCGCCCTGGGCGCGTTGGAACCACAGCGTCTGGGTGAGCAGTTGGCGGCGGGCCTCCGACATGAGGTGGGCGTCGGCCAGGATCCAGCCCTGGCTGCCATGGTTTTTCACCATGGCCTGTCCGACGGCGGCGCCGTAGCGGGACTCGTCGATCACCCGTCGGCCCTCGGCGTCGACGATGATTGCCGAGATGAAGGCACTCGGGGGCGTGATGAACTTCCATACCGAGACGTTGTCCATGCGATCGGGTACCGCGCCGACGCTCTGGGCCAGCGCGATGCCGCTCCCGTCGTCGCCGCTGGTGCCCAGGGGCAGGCCGCCGTTGAACTCCGGTGCGTAGCGCTTGCGCCACTGCGTGTTGGCGATGAAACCGCCGGCGCAGATGATCACGCCGCGGCGCGCGATGATCTCGATCGTCTGCCCGTAGCGTTGTTGCAGCTTCTCCAGGCGGCGGTCCATCGCGGCGCGCAGCGGCGGGTAGTAGACACCGGGTTTCGACGAGAGCGCAGCCAGGCGGGCGTAGCGGCGCTGGATGCGGCGGGGCGCCTGCCCCATGGTGGTGGCCCGCACGCCGATCACCCGGCCCGACGGGTCCTGCAGCAGTTCGGTGACGGTGGTGTGCGGGCGGAAGTCCACGCCGAGCTTGCGGGCCGATTCGGCCAGCGGCGCGTAGATCTGCTTGCCGGAGGTGCCCTTGCCGTAGGCGCGGTGGCCGCGCTGCACCGGCGGGGTGTGGGCGCGGAATGCTCCGGCGTTCTCACTGCCCGAGTGGTACAGGTAGTAGCGATTGTTGGGAAAGGACGTCTTGTAGGGGCACAGGCCGGAGTTGAACGGCACCCCACGGGCCTGCAACCAGTCGATCATCTCCGGGCTGCCGTCGACGAAGCGCTGCAGTGTGTCGGGCCGGACCGCGTCGCCGACTTCCAGGCGCAGGTAGTCCAGCATCTGCTCGGCGGTGTCGTGCACGCCGGCTTCCTTCTGGACCGATGTGCCGCCGCCCGCATAGATGATGCCCCCGGAGATCGCGGTGGCACCGCCGCCGTTGGCACGGTCGACCGCGATGACCTCGGCGCCCAGTTCGCGGGCGGTGATCGCGGCAGAGGTACCGGCCGCGCCGTACCCGACGACCAAAACGTCGGTCGTCACGCTGGTGGTGGTCATGCGCTCTCCCTTGACGACGTGAGCTGAACGGCCATCAATGTAACAGTCGCTAGTTCTCTGCTTGCGGAAGTGACCAGCGGTGATTGGACGGCCTGCGAGCAAAACGAAACGTGTTCTAGGTATCCGGGGACGCTCCGATCGGGCGCCCTGCGCGGTTCGGGACGGCTCACGGGAGAAGATGAACGGCATGGTTGCACGGTTGTGGCGTCTGGTCGCCTCCCTGGTTGTCGCCGTCTGCTGCGCGATGACGGCGGCGCTACCCGCCGGCGCGGTACCGGGCGTGGATCCCGCCGCGCTGGCCACCGACCTGGTCGCGGCCGATCAGGCGTTGCGGAATACCTCGTCGCCGGAGCAGGTGCTGGCCGCCGCGGCCCGTCGGCAACAGGTCGCCTACCGCACCCTGGGCGCGCACCCCGAGTGGGATGCGATCGCTCGCCCGCAGATCCCGGCGGCGCTGCAAGCGGTCTACGACCGCAACATCGACGCGCGTCGGGCACTCATGGCGCTCACCGACCCGAAGGACACCATGCCGCCGTGGCGGGTGGTGCCGCCGGTGCCGGCGAACGAGTTGATGGCCAGCTACCGCGCGGCCGAGGCCGCGTCCGGAGTTCCGTGGAACTATCTGGCGGCGATCAATTTCGTCGAGACCGGCTTCGGCCGCATCAATGGAGTCAGCGATGACGCCGCCCAGGGGCCGATGCAGTTCCTGCCGTCGACGTTCGCGGCCTACGGCAACGGGGGCGACATTCACTCGCCACGTGATGCCATCATGGCGGCCGGTCGCCTGTTGGCCGCCAACGGTTTTGCCACCAATCGCGACAAGGCGATCTGGGGATACAACCATTCCGACTACTACGTGCGGGCGGTCAACGATTACGCCGCGGTGATGGGCGGCGACCCGGCCGGGTTCGCCAGCTACTACCGCTGGGACACCTACTACCGGACCACCGCAGGTGATCTGCTGCTGCCGATCGGGTATGTCTCGTCGTCGCGGATTCCGGTGGGGGAGTATCTGGCCACGCATCCGCAGTGACCCTCAGCGCTGTTGGGCCCGCCATTTGTCCAGCACCCGCCGATCCCGTTTGGTCGGCCGTCCGGCGCCGCGGTCCCGAGTGGCCATCGCCGTGGCGGATGCCGGCGGGGGCGGTGGTGTTCGGTCCAGGTAGCAGGTCACCGCGTCGGCCGCGCCCACCCGCTTCTGAATCACCCGCAGCACTTCGACGATGCGGGTGCGATCGCCCACCAGGGCACTCACCACGTCACCGGGTGACACTGTCGTCGCCGGCTTCGCCGGGCGGTTGTTGACCCGCACATGTCCGCCGCGGCACGCGGCGGCGGCGTCCGGCCGGGTTTTGGTGATCCGCACCGCCCACAGCCACCGATCCACCCGGCTCGATTCCATGGCGGCGGCCCAGGCTCAGCGGGAGGCGTTGAGGATCTTGATCGCGAAGACGAGCGTGTCGCCCGGCAGGATTCCGGCGGCCGGCTGGCCCTCGGGATAACCGTCGGCGGGGACCATCGCTACCGCCACCGTCGACCCGACCTTCTGGCCCGCGATGGCCTTCTGGAATCCCGGGACTACGCGGTCCAGACCGAAATCGACCGGCTTGCCTCGTTCGTAGCTGCTGTCGAACACCGACCCGTCGCGTCCGTTGACACCCATGTAGCAGACCGAGACCGTTGCTTGGTCCCCGACGACACGGCCTTCCCCAGCGTGCAACGTGTGCACCTCGGTCTGGGTGACCTTGAACGGCCCGGTTACGACGACGCTCGGTGCGGCGGAGTTCGTGGAGCCGGTCACCGCGACGCTGCCGGTGGCACCCTTCAACGTCCAGTCGGCTGCAACGCCTTCCGCCGGTGGCTTGGAGGGGCAGGCGGTGACGGTATCGCCACCCGGGGGCAGGAACAGGTCGGTGACCGACGACGTCTTCGACGACGAGGTGTTGTCCGAGCCGCCACAACCAGCGAGCGCCGCCGCCAACGAGGTGACACCGACGGCGAGTGTGAGGAACCGAGGCATACGCGAATTCACCATGGCCACGCTACAGCCCGGCCCGGTCAGCGCCGGACCTAGCATCGAGGCCATGGACATCGCGGCGTCGGGCCACCAGCGGCCACGCTGGAACCACAACATTCACTACCACCGGGTGGTGCTCAAGGAGGTACCCGGCGATGCCCGCTCGGCGTTGGACGTCGGTACCGGAAACGGGCTGTTGGCCGCCGACCTGCGCGACAGGCTGGCGCGGGTGGTGGCGATCGACGTCGACGAGACGGTGCTGCAGACCGCCCGGCGCGAACGCGGCGACATCACCTGGCTTCGCGGTGACGTGATGTCCTACCCGTTCGGTGAGACCTTCGACGTGGTCGCCTCGGTGGCAACGCTGCACCACCTGCCGGACCCGCGATCAGTGCTGCGCCGGCTGGCGGAGCTGACGTCGCCGGGCGGCGTGCTGGTGGTGGTCGGCCTGGCGCGGCCGACCCGGCTGCGGGAGTTTGCGCTCGCGGTGGTCGGGGTGCTCCAGCACAAGTGGCTGTCTTGGCGCAAAGGCTACTGGGAGCACACCGCACCGACCGTGTGGCCGCCCAGGCAGTCCTATTCCGACGTCCGGCGCATCGCCATGGCGGAGCTGCCCGGGGTGCGCTGGAGGCTGCTGCCGATGTTCCGCTACGGGCTGGTCTGGCGAAAACCCTCCGTGTAGCATTTTGCTATACGTCGTTACAAGATGCTACGAAATGGGGACGTCGTTGATGCGTGAGGTCGCCGACCGGGTCACCCGTTTTGCCGCGGACCTGGTGGACAGTGCCGCCGCCGAAGGCGCGCGCCAGAGCAGATCAGCCAAGCAGCAGCTCGACCACTGGGCGCGGGTCGGCCGCGCGGTGTCGGCGCAGCAGAGCGCGGCGCGGCGACGGGTCGAGGCGGCCCTGGCCGGTCACCTCGATACCGGTGCGTTGACAGCCGAAGAGGGCGTGGTGTTCAACGCCGAGATCTCCGCAGCGATCGAGGAGAACCTGTCGCACACCCACTACGGTGACATCCTCGCCGAGCGTGGCGTCGCCACCGTCGCCCTCGACGACGACGGCCGCATCGTCGAATACCGGCCCGACGGCACCTCGGTGATCGTGGAGGCGTCGCGCTGAGGCGACTTGACCTCGTCGTCGGTCCCAACGGGGCGGGGAAATCGACCTTTGTCGCCCTCACGTTGGCGCCGCTGTTGCCGGGCGTACCGTTCGTCAACGCCGATGAGATCGCCAAGAACCGTTGGCCCGACGAGGCGGCCGCGCACGCCTACGACGCGGCGCGGTTGGCCGCCCAGACCCGGATGAAACTCATCGAGGCGGGACGTTCGTTCATCGCCGAGACCGTCTTCTCCCATGAGTCGAAGATCGAGTTGATCCGCACCGCGCACGCCCACGACTACACGGTGGTGCTGCACGCGGTGCTCATCCCCGAAGCGTTGGCGATCCACCGGGTCCGGTATCGGGTGGCCGCAGGCGGACACACCGTTCCCGAGGGGAAGATCCGCGAACGCTACCACCGGCTCTGGCCGCTGGTCGCCGAAGCGATCGGAATGGTCGACGTCGCAACGGTTTACGAAAACTCGCGGGCTGCCGGGCCGAAGATTGTGGCGCAGTTCGCGGGCGGCGCGCCGATCGGTGAGCCGAGCTGGCCGGCCTGGGCGCCCGACGGGCTGGTGAGGCGCTGGCGCGCCTAAGCGGAGATCTTCACCACGAGCTTGCCGACATTCTTGCCGTCGAACAGCATGTTGATCGCGGTCGGCAGCTGCTCGAAGCCCTCGACGACGGTTTCGAGCGGCGTGAGCTTGCCGGCGGCGATCAGCTCGGAGATCTCGCTGTTGGCCTCCGGTGCCCGCAGGAAGTGATCGAGGATGATGAAGCCCTTCAGGGTGGCGCGCTGGATCAGCAGGTTGCCGAATGCGCGCGGCCCCGGCGGCGGGTTGGTCTCGTTGTAGCCCGAGATCATGCCGCAGAGCGCGATCCGCGCGCCGACATTCACACGCGCAAAGATCGCATCCATGATGTCGCCGCCGACGTTCTCGAAGTCGACGTCGATGCCGTTGGGCGTCGCTGCGGCAAGCCGGCGGGCCCAGTCGTCGGCGCGGTAGTCCACCGCCGCGTCGAAACCGAGTTGATCAGTGAGCAGAGCACACTTCTCCGGTCCGCCGGCGATCCCGACCACCCGGGCGCCGGCGGCTTTGGCGAGCTGACCGGCCACCGAACCGACCGCACCGGCTGCGGCCGAGACGACGACGGTCTCGCCCGGTTGCGGCTTGCCGATGTCGCGGATCCCGATCCACGCGGTGAGCCCGGTCATGCCGAGTGCGCCCAGGTAAGCGCTGGGCGAGACGCCGTCCGCGACGTCGACCGGGAACAACGGCATGGTGTCGGAGACGACCACGTAGTCCTGCCAGCCGGTCAAACCCTGCACGGTCTGACCGACCGAATAGTTCGGGTTGTTCGACGCGACGACCACGCCGAGGCCGGCGGCGCGCATGACCTCGCCGATGCCGACCGGCGGCAGGTAAGACGGAGTCTCGTTGATCCACATCCGGTTGGTCGGGTCCAGCGAGATCCAGTCGACACGCACCAGCGCCTCGCCGTCGCCGATCTCCGGCACCGCCTGCTCGCTGAGTTCGAAGGTGTCCGGCCCGATGCGGCCGGCTGGGCGTTCGCGGAGAAGGAAGCGGCGATTACGATCGGTCATGAGCGCACGCTACCGGATGTGGCCAACCCTGGCAATGGTCGTTAAATCAGTTGGGGGACAACGCAACCGAGATTCACACGTAGCCTGTGAACGCTCGCAGTGCCTGTACGTGGGCCGCGGGACCGCTCAGGTCGACGTCGGCTCGCGTCTGGCGCCCGGCCAACCAGCGAACCAGGTTTGCCGGCGTCCCCTGCGCCAGCACCGCCTGGTCCGTCTGGGCGCCTAGGGATGCCACAACGCGGCCGTCATCGGTACTGACCGTCAGCGCAGCACCGGCGGGCAGTTTTGCGTGCTGATAGCGCAGCAGTGGGGCAATGGCCTGTCGCAGCGTTGCCGGGGCCGGGTGGTCGGCGCCGTTGGCAGCGGCGAGGTCATCGTGATGGGTCCAGTACTCGAACAGCGTGAGCGGTGCCACCGGTGACCTGAGCAGCAGTCGCGGCAGTGGGCGCCGCAGCCGGTCGATCAAACCGGTGAAGTCGTAGCGATGCTCACGCCGAATCGCGAACTCCACCATTCTCGGCGGCGCCGGGA
This sequence comes from Mycobacterium sp. SMC-14, assembly GCF_046250075.1. Taxonomy (NCBI): domain Bacteria; kingdom Bacillati; phylum Actinomycetota; class Actinomycetes; order Mycobacteriales; family Mycobacteriaceae; genus Mycobacterium; species Mycobacterium sp. SMC-14. Next base: position 2,329,465 of record NZ_CP176429.1, read on the forward strand.
CTGCGATTCCGCGCGCCACCAGGGACCGCGCGATGAACGTCGAGATGCCGCCCAGGCGTTCCTCGGCCGCCAGGTGGGCCGCAAGATCTCGCGCGGTCCACGACCCGCACCCGGCGGGTGCCGAGGCGCCGGCGGCACTCAACGCGTTCGTGAGTTCCGCCCGCTCGGCCTCGATGTCCTCGGCGAGCGCCACCGTGGATCAGCCTGAGGCGCCCAGGATCTTGATCGCGAAGATGAGGGTGTCGCCCTGCCGGATGCCGGCGCTGGGCTGGCCGTCGGGGTAGCCGTCGGCGGAAGTCATGGCCACCGCGACCGTCGATCCCACATTCTGGCCGGCGATAGCCTTCTGGAATCCGGGGATGACGCCGTCGAGCGGGAAGTCCACCGGGGCGCCGCGCTTGTAACTGCTGTCGAACACCGACCCGTCGCGTCCGTTGACACCCATGTAGCAGACCGACACCTTGGCCGTGCCCGGAACCACCGGGCCGCTGCCGGCCTGCAACGTGTGTACCTGGGTCGAAGTCACGCTGAACGGCGTCGACACCTCCACCCGGGGTGCGGCCGTTTCGGTCGATCCGGTGACTGCGACGCTGCCGGTGGCTCCGGTCAGCGTCCATTCCGGCGTGCCGGCGGCCGGTGCAGCCGTGGGGCAGGTCTCGGCGGCTACCGCAGTGCCTGCCGCCGCGAAGGGCAGGACGATCGCCGCGACACTGGCCGCAACAGCAACGAATGAGTGCATCCGAGTGGGTTTCACCTCCGCCACGTTACAGACGCAAAGAAGACCCGTCAGCCGGGACTCGGCACGTAGTCTCACCCACGTGCACATTGACGTCATGGCCCTACCGCAGCCGTTGGGGAAGGCCGGCGACCTGGCCCGCAATACCGAGGCTGCAGGTTTCTCCGGCCTGCTGTTCACCGAAGCGGGGCGTACCGCGTATCTCAACGCCGCCATCGCATCTCAAGCCGCGCCTGGTCTCGAGCTGTCGACCGGTGTCGCGGTTGCCTTTCCCCGCAGTCCGTTTGTCACGGCGGCCACCGCGTGGGAGCTGCAGGAGGCCACCGGTGGCAGGTTCCGGCTCGGTCTCGGCACTCAAGTGCGTACTCATGTGGTGCGGCGCTACGGCGCGACGTTCGACCATCCCGGGCCTCGGCTGCGCGACTACGTGCTCGCGGTCAAGGCGTGCTTTGCCGCCTTCCGAACGGGAAAGCTCGATCATCACGGAGACTTCTACGACCTGGATTTCATCACCCCGCAGTGGAGTGCCGGCCCGATCGACGCGCCCGATCCCAAGGTCGATGTCGCGGCGGTGAATCCATGGATGTTGCGGATGGCCGGCGAGGTGGCTGACGGTGTGCACATTCACCCGCTCGGCGAACCCGGCTACCTGGCGCGTCACGTGGTGCCGAAGTTGGCCGAAGGAGCGGAGAAGGCGGGCCGTTCCCCGTCGGAGGTCGCGGTCATCGTGCCCGCCATGACGATCGTCGGCGACAGCGATGAAGAGCGGCACAAGGAACGAGAATTCGTGCGGGCCAGCCTGAGCTTCTACGGAAGCACACCCAATTACGCTTTCATCTGGGATGAGGCCGGGTTCGACGGCACCACCGCCAGGATCCGTGAGAAGCAGAAGGCCGGCGACTTCGCCGGGATGGCGGCGCAGATCAGCGACGAGCACCTGGCCGCGTTCGCCACCGAGTCGACGTGGGATGAGTTGGCAGACAAGCTGACCGGCAAGTACGGGGGAGTTGCGACTCGGCTGGTCTTGTACAACGCACTCGGCGATCCCGAGCGCTTCGAGCGATACGGCGAGATCGCCCAGCAGATTTCGGCCGGGCCGCGCACCATCCAGGGCAGATGAGGTCGGTGGCGTGCTGATCGGGGTGGCCGCCGCGCTGTTGGCCTGTTTCGGGTACGGGGTTGCCTCGGTTCTGCAGGCCTACGGTGCACGGAATTCTGCTGCGGTGGAGTGTGCCCTCGTCACGTCCGACGGCCGACCGACCCTGCGCTCGACCGCCAACGCGGTGCTGACCACGGCATTCATTGCCGGGATGGTCCTCGACGTCATCGGTTTCGCCGGCAACATCGTCTCGGCGCGGCTGATACCGCTGTTTCTGTCACAGACCATCATCAGCGCCAATCTGATCGTTACCGCGGTGCTGGGCATCGCTGTGCTCGGCGTTCGGCTGCGCCGCCGCGATTGGGTGGCGATCGCGACGGTGATTGTGTCGCTGTGCGTGTTGGGGCTCAGCTCTGGTCAGGCCGGTACAGACACGTCGGGATCGGGGCTGCACTGGGCGCTGCTGTGGCTGGCAATGCTGATCGCCGCGCTCGGGGTTGGTCTCATTCGCCTGCTTGGAGCCCGCGCCGCCATCGCCGCCGGCATGGTCGCCGGTGTCCTCTACGGGGTGATGGCCATCGCGGTCCGGGTGGTCGACGGCGTCGATCCGCTGCAGTTGCCGGTCCTGCTGAAGGACCCGGCGTTGTGGGCGATCGCCATTGCCGGAGCCGGGGGCTTCTACCTGTTTACCGTTGCGCTGCAGCTGGGTTCCGTGAACGGCGCCGTTGCGGCTCTGGTCGTGGGCGAGACGGTGATGCCCGGGATCGTCGGGGTGACGCTGCTCGGGGATACCGCGCGGGCGGGGCTGGGCTGGTTGGTGGCGTTGGGCTTTTGCACCGCGGTCGTGGGTGCGGTGGCCGTCGCCATGTTCGGTGCGGCCGGCCATGCGGATGCGATGGAGCCGGCCGTACTCCGTTAGTTCCTGGCGGCCTTCCAGGGCTGCTCGTTGCGCCGTTGCCGCTCTCGTTCGTTGGCTTGGTCCTTCACCCAGAAATCCTCGAATCGTTCGCCGGGATGCACGTTCGGCAGTCGATCCATCAGCTTGCTCAGTGCGCGTGGGGGCCTCGCCGGCTCCCATTGGGGAACCACTGCGCTGAGTGCCGCAAGACTCTTGAGCACGACGAACACCGTGAACAGTGCACCGGGAGCGTTCGTGACGGCGATCCCGGCGAATCCGAGCAGCAGGGTCATGTGCACGACCATGACGCGGCCCAGGCCGACGTTGGCCGCGGTCTCGATATCGCGGAACGACCATCGGCGCAGATCGACCAGATCGGTGAGGAATTCCAGCGTCAGGAACATCAAGACGCCCAGGCATCCCCAGCCAACGCTGCGCCAGTTCAGATCGATCATCGCAAGCGCGGGCGCACGGTTGTGGATCAGCAGCGCGAGGATGGCCGCCAGGAAGACTCCGTGGGCAGCGCAGAACGCCAGGCTGATGAGGGCGAAGCCGCTCAAGAACGAAGAATTCGACGGGCCGCCGGTCCCCGGGCCCCGGTAGCGGAAGTGCCCGTGCTTGGGGCTTAGGCGTTGGTGCACGGCGATGCGGGCCATCACGAGCAGGCACATCGTGACGTTCTCGAACCAATACACGACCACGGTCGTCGCACCCGACCAATGTTGACCGAACCAGCCGAATGCCGGGACGGCGATGACGCCAAGTACGGCGAACAGATGCAGGGGTGAGAACTTCGAGCGGCGCTGCGCATCCTGCCCGGATTCAGGCCCCGAATCGGGCAGGGTCACGTGTCGTCCATCCCACCATGGCGAACCATTGGATGATCATGGACGTTGCGAGCTCACCTGCGGGCGCGGTTCACAAACTTTCGGTTCGCGCTCGTGCTCCGTCCAGCACCGCTTCGATCTCGCCCCAGGTGCGGCGAATGATCTCGGCCACCGGCAGGAGATCGACGATCCGGGACGACACTTGACCGGTGTTGGCGACGCTGGCCTCCATGTCGCCGTCGAAGTACAGCTCGGTGATCTTGCCCAGCAGTCGCGAATCCGGGTCGTGTGCGGCCACCCGGGCGGCCAGCCCGGTCCGCAAGACCCGCATCGTGGGGTTGCCGGGAACATCGAGAAGCACTGTGCCGGAATCGTTTGCGGCCACGATTGCGTCCTTGAAGTTCGCGTGAACCGCGGCCTCATGGCTGGCCAGCATCCGGGTTCCCATCTGCACGCCCTCGGCGCCCAACACCAGCGATGCCGCAGCCGACCGCGCATCGCAGATGCCACCGGCGGCGATGATCGGCAGGTCCACATTCTCGGCGACCAGCGGTAGCAGCACCATGGTTGAGGCGCCCAGCAATGACTTGAAACCGCCGCCTTCCACACCTTCGACCACCAGTGCATCGACACCGGCGTCGGCGGCTTTGAGCGCGCCCTTGAGTGAGCCGACAACGTGGACCACCGTCATGTCGGCGTCATGCAGCAGTTTGGTGAACAGCGCGGGGTCACCGGCGGAGGTGAAGACATGACGCACGCCGGCTTCGGCCAGGGTGTCGACGATCGACGGATCGCTCTTCCAGCCTTGGATCATGAGGTTGGCCGCCACCGGCTTGTCGGTGAGCTCATGCACCCGCTGCAGATCGGCCCGCCCTTCGGGGGTCAGCGTCTCGATCACGCCGAGCCCGCCTGCCTCGGACACCGCCGCAGCGAGTTCGGCGCGCGCGATGTAGGTCATCGGGGCCTGGACGACGGGGTAGGCGACCCCGAGCAGGGATTGGATGCGGTTGGTCACGGCTTATTCAAGCACCGTGGCTGCCTACAGCTTTGACCAGCGGCGACACATCGACAGAGCGCCGTCGACGACTTCGTCGATGAAGGTGTCATCAACGGCTTCGCCCGTCACGATCACCCGGTAGTGCATTCGGCCGACGAGCCACTCGGCAAGCGCGGCCACGTCGGCATCGGGCGCCAGGTCACCACGGGCGATTGCCCGAACGAACGGCTTCTGGTCGCGAACCCGCTGATCATCGAGGTAGCGAGCCCGAAAGATCTGGGCAAGCTCCGGATCGTGCTGGATCTGCCCTACCAGTGCGCGATAGACGGCGCCCGCATCGTCGACGGTGAGGAAGTGGGCGGTACCGCGCAGATGGGCGCGCAGATCGGACTCCAGGGAGCCGGTATCGGGCGGTTCGAGTTCGGCGGCCGCATCTTCGAGGAAGGCGTCCATCAGGACATCCGTTTTGGAGCTCCACCAGCGGTACACCGTCTGCTTTGCCACCCCCGCCGCCTTGGCGATGCCCTCGACGGTAACGCCCGCGAAACCCTTCTCCACCAGCAGATCGTCGGCCGCATGCAGGATGGCCTCGCGGGCCGCTTCGCTGCGTCCGTGCCGATTGCCGCGATGCGGCTGTGCGCTTGCCACAGCTAGATCTAACACCACCCCAATCTAGACAAGACGCAACGTAGCGTCTAGCGTAGAGATATGACTGCAACCTTGAACCACCCGGAATACACCTCGATCATCGACCGGCTTTTCGCTGATGCGCAGCGCGATGCCGACCGCCGACAGGGCATCTCGCCCAGCGACTACACCGTCGAAGATCGGGCAGAGGCCTTTCAGGACGTCTACCTGCCGGTGGCGCCTGACTCGGGCCGGCTGCTGTACAGCCTCGTTCGTGCGCTGAAGCCGACGACGATCGTCGAATACGGCATGTCCTATGGGATCTCGACGCTGCACCTGGCGGCCGCGGTCCGCGACAACGGCACGGGCCACATCATCACCACCGAGATGAGCTCGCGGAAGCTGGCCGCAGCCCAGGCGACGTTCGCCGAAGCAGGGGTCGGTGACCTGATCACCATCCTCGAAGGCGACGCTCGCACCACCCTCAAGTCCATCAGTGAACCCGTGCAGTTCGTGCTGCTCGATGGCTGGCCCGACCTCGATCTGACGGTGATCAAGCTCCTGGAGCCGGTGCTGGCAACTGGCGCACTGATTGTCGGCGACAACGTAAATCTGGACCCGACTCACGCCTATCTCGACTACGTGCGTGCGCCGGAGAACGGCTACGTCAGCAGCCCGCTGGCGCTTGACACGGGGTTGGAACTGGCTGTCCGCGTGTAGCTTTGGCTACAAGCTGCTGGGCCGGGGCTTCGCTACGAAGCCTCGGCCCGCGCGCTGGGAGCGCTGCCGTCGAGTAGTACGCGTGCGACGAGCTCGGGATCGTCCGCCATCGGCACATGGCCGCAGCCGGGCAGGCGGATGTGGCGGGCCTGGGGGAGCCGCTGTTCGGCGATACGCGCCTGGTAGGGCAGCAGGATCCGATCACGCGCGGCCCATGCGATGGTCACCGCGATGTCCGCGGGGATCTGCCGGTCGAAGACTTCGGCGGCCGGGAAGATCTTCTTCATCGCGGGAATGGCCCGGCGCATGCCGTTGAGGTCGGCCACGAACTCCTGGGCTGGGATCCGCTCGGGGTGCGCCGAGACCACCGAGCCCATCATGTGCCGTGCCCGTGGCGAACGAGCAAGGCGCGGCACCACGGGGGCCAGCATCCGGGCGCTGGTGGTGAGCAAGCGGAAGATCATCCGAACGTAGGCGAAATCGAGGGAGTTGTGCCAGTAGGCAGCGGGGGACAGCACGGTCGCGCTCGCGACCAGATTGTCGGCGGCGGCCTCCATCGCGATCCGGCCGCCCAAAGAGTTGCCGCCGATGTGCGGGCGGTCAAGGCCGAGCTGGTCCAACAGCCCGACCAGTTCGTCGCGCAGCGTTCCCTGTACGTCACCGTTGCGGACCACGAAGTCGTGCGATTCGCCGTGGCCGGGCAGATCGAAGAGCACCACGGTGCGGTGATCGGTCAGGTGCTCGAGCACCGGGTACCAGGCCTGCCTGCGGTGGGTGATCCCGTGGACGAGCACCAAGGGTTCACCGGTTCCATGGATCTCGTACTTAAGCATGTGGGTGCTCCTTTGCGGACATGATCTCGCCCTTGGGCAACGGTAGCCCTGCTGGTGATCGGGCGGGGGCCGTGGGGTGGACTGATGGGCCGTCCAGGTGTAGCCGGTCTCGATACGTGGTAACCCTGCTCGATGACTACGTGGCTGGCGCAGGGATTTTTCACGGGAACAGGACAGGGGACTCGCCAGGTCGTGGAGTTGGTGGCCGCGTTCGGGTTGACCGCGCTGATCGGTCTGGAACGCGAGATCCGGGGCAAAAGCGCCGGGCTCTGTACCCAGACGATTGTCGGCACGTCAGCGGGTCTGATTCTGCTGGTCAGCAAGTACGGGTTCGGCGACGTCATCGCTGCGGGCAGGGTGATCCTGGACCCGTCCCGGGTTGCGGCCCAGATCGTTTCGGGGATCGGCTTTCTCGGCGCGGGCCTGATCATCACGCGCCGCGGCGCGGTGATCGGGCTGACCACTGCGGCGGCAATCTGGGAATCGGCGGCGATCGGGATGGCCGCCGCGGCGGGGCTGCTGCTGTTGGCCGTCGTGGTGACCATGCTGCACTTCGTGATTGTGATCGGGATCGCACCATCGGTGCGAAGAATGGCGACGCGACTGCCCGGTTCGGTACGCGTGCATGTCATTTACCAGGACGGCCGGGGGATCCTACGGAAGCTGTTGGAGGCGTGCGACCTGCATGGCTGGCATCTGACTTCGCTGGTCACCGATTCACCTGTGGTGGCTGGACTGCCAGTCGGACAGCACACCCAGACCGCCGACCAGGTCGGCGTCACGGTGACCTTGTCGGGCCCCCGCGTGATCGAGGCAACGCGAATCCTTGTCGATATCGAGGGTGTTACCCGGATCGATCAGCTCCACGATGACGCCGACTGACGTCACGTGACGGTTTCAGTTGAGCAAAGGTACTGCAGGGTAGCGGCGGCGAGAGGGCCGATATCGCGCGTCCGGTCCTAGGGTTGGTTGCTATGGCGGGGATTCACAGTTGCGTGAAACGCTGCCGTGCAGCGGTTCACGTCGCTGTTGCGGCAGCGATGGTTGTCATGCTCGGATTTGCGACCACTGCCGTGGCTCATGCGGCAGCGGCCACGGCGACGTTGTCGGTGTCCTCGACCTGGCAGACCGGCTTCATTGCCCGCTTCACCATTACCAACTGGGGCGCGGTGCCGATGACCGATTGGCGTCTTGAATTCGACCTACCGGCCAATGAATCCATCTCGCACGCCTGGAACAGCAGCGTTGGCCGATCAGGTACGCACTATGTTCTCGCCCCGGCGAACTGGAACCGGATCATCGCGCCGGGCGGCACGGCCACAGGGGGTTTCCGAGGGGTGGTGTCCGGGACGTACTCGCCGCCGGTGAATTGCATGCTCAACAGGCAGGTTCGCTGCGGCTAGGCGTCTGGCTCAGTCGTGTTTCGCTGCGTAGCGCAGCAGCACCGTGCCACCGGGGAATGTGCGGTTCTCCAACAGCCGCAGTGAGATCCATGACGGCAGAGTGGGGAAGAACGGGGTGCCGCCGCCGATGGCGGTGGGGGCGATCACGATCCGAAATTCATCTACCAGTCCGGCCTGCACCATCGGTGCGGCCAATGTCGCTCCGGCCACCTCCAGGTTGCCGTCGGTTTCGCCTTTCAACTTCCGCACTACTTCGACCGGGTCGCCGCGTTCCAGTCGGGAGTTCCAGTCGACCGACTCCAGGGTGCGTGAGAAGACGACCTTGGGCATGGCGCGCCAGATGCGGGCGAAGTCGACGATCAACGGGGGAGCGTCCGGGGCCTCGTCGGCGGTCGGCCAGTACGCCGACATCAGCTCGTAGAGCCGGCGCCCGTAGCACGACAGCGCGGTCTCCCGCTCGAAGTCGTTCCAGTACTGGTGCAGTTCGTCGCTCGGCTCGCTCCAGTCGATGCTGCCTTGTGCGTCGGCGATGTAGCCGTCCACTGACACGGTGAAGCCGTAGATGAGCTTGCCCATGGAGACCAGTGTGCACCGCAGAGACGGTCGGGAATGCGCCGCCGCCGCCGCGGGTTGTTGTCGCCATCGTTGGCATTCGCCAACGGATCAGCGCCGCGGAGGGATTATGGCGTCGGAGCAATCATCACATCGGGAAGAGATTCTCGTCATCGGAGCCGGCGAACTCGGCGGCAACGTTGTCGCCGCGCTGACGCACCGGGACGACGCGCCGCCGGTGACGGTGCTGCTGCGGCCGTCGGACACACCCCGGCATGCTCAGCTACGCGATGAGTTCGCGGCCCGCGGCGTCGGTATCGTCGAGGCCGACGTTGCGACGGCGACGGCGGCTGAGCTGTCGACAGTGCTTGGACAGTTCCACACGGTGGTGAGCTGCATCGGATTCGCAGCGGGCGCGGGAACCCAATGCAAGATCACCGAGGCCGCGTTGGCGGCGCGGGTTCCGCGATACTTCCCGTGGCAGTTCGGCGTCGACTACGACACCATCGGACGCGACAGTCCCCAGAACCTGTTCAACGAACAACTCGACGTGCGCGAGATGCTGCGTGCCCAGAGCTCCACCGAATGGGTGATCGTGTCGACCGGCATGTTCACCAGCTTCCTCTTCGAACCCGAGTTCGGCGTCGTCGAACTCACCACCAATACCGTTAATGCGCTAGGCAGTTGGGACACCGAAGTCACCGTCACCACTCCCGAGGACATCGGCGTACTCACTGCGGAGATCATCCAGACCCGCCCGCGTATCGCGAACCAGGTCGTCTATGTCGCCGGCGACACGATCACCTACCGCGAACTCGCCGAGATCGTCGGGCGGGCCAGGGGAGCCCAGGTCATTCGCAATGAATGGACCGTCGCGCATCTATTGCACGACCTCGACCGAAACCCCGACGATGGACTGCGGAAGTACCGTGCGGTGTTCGCTCAGGGCAAGGGCGTCGCGTGGCCGAAAGCAGGTACGTTCAACGCCACTCGCGGCATCCCAACCACGACCACTGAGGAGTGGGCGAGCAAACACCTCGGTGCGAGACAGTAAAGCTGGGAAATGTTGCCTCATGCCGCCCGGGGCAAGGGGAGAATTGCTGCATGTCGCCTGTGCTCTGGATCATCGTTGCCGTGCTCGCAGTCGGGACGATCGCCGGCGGGCTGATGCGGATGCGGGCGTGGTTGCAGAGGCCGGTGCCGCCGGAGGTGATTGAGGCCGCGCACCGCGATGACGTCGAGGACGACGATGCCAAGCACAAGTAGTGAGTTGTCCGGTGAGCATTTCGGGCCAGGCTTATGCGATGCTGCTGAAAATCGCCGCAACCAGCCCGCAGAGGGTCAGCACCCCAACCAGCACCGCGGCGTAGATCGCGCGGCGTTGCCGGTGTCGGCGGGCGCTGTCGATCGCCACCGCGATGCTGACGAGCATCAACGCTGCATAGACCGACAGCCCCACTGTCAGCGTCGCCGCGTCTATGGCGCTGGCCAGGGTCACTTCGTGCATGCGGTGAGCCTACGGGGAACACCGAAGCAACTCGCCGTTGGTCGCATCGAAAGCATCACCGCCCGGGAGACGGAAGGTCTTGTGCGTGCGGACACTACGACTTTGGGCTCAGATGCTCACTTCAATAGTTCGGGCGTGAAAGTGGCGTCGACACCGCCCACGGTCATCGTCACCTGGCCTTCCATCACCATTACCTGCGCCGAGACCCGTCGATCGACAGTCCGGGCCAGTTGCTGCACCGATGCGTGCGGTATCTGCACCACCGACAGGTTCGGTAGCCCCGCCACTTTGGGGCCGACGGTGCGCCACCAGGTGGCCACGCCGGCGGCGAACGGGAAGAGCAGCACCTGGTCGGCCTGGCTGGCGGCCTTGCCCAAGGCGCGTTCGTCGGGCTGGCCGACGTTGATCCACTCGAGGATCCGGCCGGTGTAGTCGGTTAGCGCCAAGTCCGGTGCGCCAGGGGTGGACAGGCCCGGCCCGAACGCCAACTCACCGTCGATGTCGCTGAGTCGGTGCGCGCGAAGCCCAAAAGCCAACAATCGCACGACCATCCGCTCGTCGTTCTCACTGGGATGACGGGCCACCGTCAACGTGTGATCGGCGTAGTAACCGTGATCGATATAGGAGACGCCAAGTTCGACTTTGAAGACTGTTGCAGAAAGGGCCACGTCCATAGTGTCCACCCAGGTGGTGCCTCCCGGGGCAGTCGGGCCACGCTAGATCTGCGCGTGGTCGCGCACCCGGATCGCTGATTCAGTGCGCCCTCTCGGTGCTGTGGCTGTCGTCGATCAGAACAGCGCGGTGAAATCGGTCATTAGCTGACTGAAATCTGATGCCGCAGAGGCAGGTTCAGCCGTGGGAAACTCAAACAGCGTCAAAAATGGCGGCTGCCCATCAAAACTGAGCACGTCTTTGAAGCCCGCCGCGTCGCTGATGAAGGTGTTGGTCAGTCCGACCCCGTTGCCGAAGAACCCCTGCACGGTGAATGCGTCAGCGAACCCGACTATCGGGTCGTTCAGATAGGAATTAACGAACATCGGCTCCACACCGCTCAGCCCGAGTTGCACAGGGGTGAACGGGAATAGTGCCAACACGTCTTCAGTGGTCCCGACGTGGGGAAACGTCGAGTCGTCGAGCAGTGCGGTTACTTCTGAATGACTCACGCTTCCCAGAATCGGTATGTCGTACGACGGCATATAAGAAATAGTCGTGTGGGCCGTGTACCACCCATCAGTCACCGGTACGCCAACGGGATCGAGATGGTGTGTGTATGTCGCGACGTTTCCGTTAGAGGCTGTCGGCAATATGGTTAGTTCGCCGGGGAGTGTCGCCACCGGATATGGCGTTGACGACATCGAGAGATAGGGCCAGGCGTCGTCGATGGCGTCAGCGCCGGCGACTGGACTCGCAGCGAGGGCCACACCAAGGCCGGTGCCGAAAGTGACTCCAAGAAGCGCGATTACGCGGTGCGAGTGCAATGACGGATGAGTCGGCATCGCGGGTTCTCCCATCGGATGTCACCGGTACAGTACTGCTGAAAATCGATACGTTTACAAACAATACTACATATTACAAACAGGTGCACCGGTTGCTGTTGGGGGGGCGCGGAGTGGCGGCGTGGTCGCGGGTGGGCGTTCCGGCAGGCCATGGGCGGCGCGGCAAACGTACAGATCTAGGGTGCTGAAACGGGGTGGGGTACCGATAGCATCTGAATCTTGCCTGGCGTTCTTTGCTGAACACACGCGAATGTCCCGTGTCTACATTTCGTCTACACTGATTGCATGGCAGCAGAAACCACGACTGTCCGAGTCCGCCGTCCCGATTCTGAGCGGCTGCAATCTCTAGCCAAGGCTCGCCAATCCGCCGTCATCGATGTCGTGCACGCTGCGATCGACGCCTTGGAGCGGCAGGAATTCTTGCGGGGACTCAACGGGGATTATCAGCGCCTGCGCAACGACCCCGAGCGGTGGGAGCGATACCTGGCCGAGCGTCGCGAGTGGGACACACTGGCTTGATCTGGCGAGGGGAGGTCTACAACGTCGATCTCGGCCAGCCGATCGGACATGAGCCAGCCTTTCGCCGCCCGGCGGTGGTGGTGTCGGTCGACATTCTCAACAATGGACCGGGTGGTCTGGTGGTCGTCGTTCCGATCACGACCGCTGGTTACGGCCTGCGAAGCCATGTCGAACTGGAGCCTGAGTCCAGCGGGCTGGACCACACCTCGTACGCGTGCTGCGACCAACTGCGAGTCGTCTCGATCGAACGGCTGTCATCTCGCCAGGGAATGATCGGTCCAGATCAGATGCAGGCCATTGACCAAGCTCTGCGCTTTGCCCTCGATCTGTGATTCTCAGCTATCGGCATCGCATCGTCGGACGAAAACAATTGGGGTGCAGCGCAACATGGTCCGGCTCGGCGGGGGTTTCGTCAGATGAAACCCCCGAACTTAATCTGACATAATGTACGTTATCGGCGTTAGCGATACCGGCTGGAAGTGGCCGAATCAGATCTGTATCGTCGTTTCCTTCGCCTTGTATGCGGAGTCACCCCTGGAGTCACACCATGGCCAACCATCATCCGTCTCGGTCCTGGCGCGGTTGCCCGATGTGCAAACCGCACAAGCGTCGCGGCGCTGGCCGTGCCGCCAAGGATCCCGTGCAGGTGCGTCGCCGCCTCGGATACGCTCGCCGCTATTCACGGCGTGACGCCAGCCGCGACTGACCCCGACTCGCCCCTGCCTCACCTCCCACTGCGCAACGGCAATACGTCACAGTGACGAAATGATTGGGTGTACCCGGAGTGGGCCTGTCAACGTGAAATCGGTTCTCGGAGTGGCGAATCAGCTCTGAGGTGGCATAGTGCCCCTAAGGGTGTGCATCGTCCGCGCCAGCCGCCGGTGACGATGGGCGAAGAAGTGCCCAAGGATGGTACTCACCAGTGTGCTCGATCCAGGGATGAGTCCAAGCAGCGCCCGTGGGGCTACGGAGATCACGTCGGTGACGATGGTTTTCTCGCCGGCTGTACCGTTCGTCGGTTCCAACGTGCGGTGGTGGACCCAGATACGCATCCCCGTCATTCGGGACTCTTCGCGGAACATCCGGCCCGGCTCGATCTTGGCGATGGTGATGTCGTCGAAACCGACCGGGATGACCCCGAAGAGCAACAGGTAGCTTTTGCCGATCCGGGTGCCAGGTGTCACGTCGCCTATAGACCTGCCGCGGAAGCTACGCGGCATGGTCATCTTGAGATACGGACCCATCTCGTCGTTGATCCCGTCTTGCGAGGTGATCCGCCGCCACACCGAGTCGATCGGAGCGTCGATCACGCTGGCTTTGCGGATTTCCTGTTCATCGGTACGAGCCGATCTCATGTCGTTCCTCTGTTTGGTTGATTTGTGGACGCCGAGCAACCCCTCGCCGTTGTTAGGATCACCTCAATACTGAGGGGAATTCCTTGGTTTGACTACTCGCATTTCGGCAGGAGTTCAGCAATCGCTCCACCAGACCGGTATCGCCCCCGTAAGCAGCCGAAACAGGACCGTGCCAAGGAGACTCGGCAACGGGTGCTTGATGCTGCCGCTCAAGTTTTCTCCGAGCAGGGGTATTCGGCGAGCACGAACCGCATCGCTGAATATGCGGAGCTGTCCATCGGTTCGCTGTATCAGTACTTCCCCAACAAGGATGCGATCCTGCGGGCCCTGATGGACCAGCACGTCGAGGCCAGTATGGCGCTGTTGGTCCGGCGTACCGCCGATGGTCTGCCCGACCGCCTTGAGGACACGCTCCGAATCTTCGTCCGATCGGCCATCGACAACCATCGCGAAGACCCTGGGCTGCATCGTGTGCTCTTCGAGGAAGCTCCGCGATCCCCCGAATTTCTCGACCACCTACATCATCTCGAACGCATGGCAGTTGCGTCGACCGCAAAGCTACTGGCTCAGTACCCAGAAGTGAATGTCAGCGATTCCGCGACCGCCGCACAGATCATCGTCGCGACCATCGAATCGCTCGTCCATCGACTTATCGCGACACCCACCCCGGTTGCCGCAGACGTGACCGAAGACGCGATTGTCGTGATGCTCTGCAGCTACCTCACCGGCAGCACCGGGTGAGATGTTCCAAACGGAAATCAGTCCGAAATCGGTTCTCCAAGTGGCGAATCAGCTGTAACCAGAATCGCTTGAGCGGGCTGCCGCTACGCTCGGCCGGATGAGAATGGGCACCGGCTGAGGGGCGCTCGGGCGCACGCTGGCCTACTCTGATTGGCCTACCGACGTTGACGAGTTGGGCATGGCATGAGCACTTACGACCGTACTGGAGCCGCCTACTCGGTGACCCGTGTCGCCGACCCCCATATCGCCGCAGCCATCGACGAGGCCTTGCGTGGCGCGGCATCGGTGGCGAACATCGGTGCCGGAACCGGTTCCTACGAGACCGCATCCACCGTTGTGGCCGTCGAACCCAGTCGGGTGATGATCAACCAACGGTCCTCGATGGGCGCTCCGGCGGTTCAGGCAGCCGCTGAGAACCTACCTATCCGGACGGGCGCCGTCGATGCCGCGATGGCTCTGCTGACGGTTCATCACTGGACCGACCTCGCGGCCGGCCTGGCGGAGATGATTCGAATCGCGCGTCGCCGCGTAGTCGTATTCACGTGGGATCATGCCATTTTTGGTCAGTTCTGGCTGTTGCGCGAATATCTTCCGGCTGCCGCGGAGACCGATGCCCGGATGGCTGTCCCGATGGACATGTTGATCGAACGCCTTGGTGGGGACCGAGTCGCCGTCGTGCCCGTACCCGTGCCGCGTGACTGTCGGGATGGGTTCGGAGGGGCCTACTGGTGCCGCCCGGAGTTGTACCTCGATGCTGCCGTGCAGAACGGAATGTCGTTATTTGCGCTGACACCGAAAAATCAACTGCAGGAAGGCTTGTCTCGCCTGCGCGCTGATGTCGCAACTGGCGCCTGGCAGCGGCGACACACCGAACTGCTCCGATCGACACAACTTGACCTGGGATACCGACTCCTGGTTGTCGACGTCGCCGAATGACATTGCGGCGCCTCCCCCTGTGGGCAAGATCACGACAACATCACGTGATGTATTGGCGCGACTGCGGATCCCACTGATGTTCTGCCTGTGATTTTGGCCCAACTGGTCTGTCGGCGTCGGCCTGCAGTGCCCAGGCGGGGTATGGTTCGTCCGGCTGGGGGGCCATCTCGAGAGCCGTACAGGGGGATGCGATGTCGAGGCAGTTGACCGATCTGGAGATACTTCGCGAGTTGGAGCCGGTTGCGGCAACCAACGTGAATCGGCACGAACTGGTGGCGACCGCGTGGAATCCCCATGACTATGTGCCTTGGGAACGCGGCCGCGATTTCGCGCGGATCGGTGGCCTCGACTGGTCGCCGGAACAGTCGCAACTCAGCGACGTCGCGAAGGCAGCGATGATCACCAACCTGCTTACCGAGGACAATTTGCCGTCCTATCACCGTCAGGCGGCCAAGTACTTTTCCGGCGATGGTGCCTGGGCGGCGTGGGTGGGCCGGTGGACCGCCGAGGAAAACCGCCATGGCATAGTGATCCGCGACTATCTCCTGGTGACCCGTGGGGTCGACCCGGTGGCGCTGGAACAGGCACGAATGCAGCACGTGAGCAACGGCTTCGGGGCCACCGCTGAGGAGGAGTCGCAACACAAGACCGACTTCCTGCTGTCGGTCGCCTATGTGACCTTTCAGGAATTGGCCACGCGTATCAGTCACCGCAACACCGGCAAGGTGTGCAATGACCCGGTTGCCGACCGGATGCTGCAGCGCGTCGCCGCCGACGAGAACCTGCACATGATCTTCTACCGCAACATGTGCGGTGCAGCATTGGATCTGGTTCCTGATCAAGCACTGGAAGCGGTCTCCGACGTCGTGGAGAACTTCCGGATGCCCGGCCAGGGTATGCCGAACTTTCGGCGCAACGGGGTGTTGATGGCTAAACACGGGATCTATGACCCGCGGCAGCATCTGGACGAAGTCGTGCGGCCGAATCTGCGCAAGTGGCGGATCTTCGAGCGCGATGATTTCACCTGGCGCGGAGAACAGCGCCGGGAACAGCTTGCCACGTACCTCGAAAGTCTTGAGCGCCATGTGATCAGGTTCGAGGAACAACGCGACCGTCGTCTGGCCCGGGACGCACGCAACCAGGAGGCGAAAGCCGGTTAGGCCCCGGTAGCCGGGATGTCGGTGTCAGGCCATGGATCACCGGGCCGGGTCGGCTGGCCCTGCTGCTCGGTGATCGCACCACGTCGATGACCAGATCACTGCGTGTCAGCAACGCACGCTTTCGCCAGGCCACCGGTTGGGCGCCACGCTATCGAAGTCTGCGAGAAGGCTATCGAGCCATGGCTGCCACCGCTGGGGGCAGTTGACCGCCATGGCCGCTTGACCCGCCGCTAGCCGCGTGGTGGCGGCGCTACCGGCTGGCACGCATTGACTGCCGGATTCCACCAGTTACCTGGGCCGCAGTTCGGCGGTGCGGTGGGTTGGCACGCATTGGCTCCCGGGTTCCACCAGTTACCTGGGCCGCAATCAGGGGGCTGAGCCACGGCCACGCCAGGCGATGCCGCTGCCACGTACGACAGGGGCGCCAAAGCAATCGCGACGGCGCATGTCATGCGGCGTAGGAACACGTTCATCGGTCCCTCCTTCGGAAGTGCCCAGACCCTCAGTCTGGGTGTCGATCTACTAGCACTACCCCTTCCGGCGGTCTCGCAATCACAGGCGCGAAACAGTATGTCGCGGTGATGAAGTGATGCACCGGGTGTGTCCCCTGAGACCGCTTGTGGGATTCGCCGAATCGGCCAGCTGTTGATAATAGGTCAGTTGCTACTGTACTGTTCAGCAAATGCTGACGTGTGAGATGCGAGAGTCGGCCCTTGCGAGGCTCGGTCGAGCGTTGGCTGATCCCACGCGATGCCGAATCCTGGTGGCTCTCCTGGACGGTGTCGCCTATCCCGGCCAGCTGGCATCGCATCTGGGGCTGACGCGGTCGAACGTTTCCAACCACCTGTCGTGTCTGCGCGGATGCGGTCTGGTGATCGCAACGTATGAAGGTCGCCAAGTTCGCTACGGGTTGGCGGACCCGCATCTGGCACGCGCGTTGGGTGAGCTGGTTCAGGTGGTTCTGGCAGTCGACACCGACGAACCCTGCATCGACGACTGCGTGACCTCCAGGGCAGTCGACGTAGCGGCTGAAGGATAGCCGGACGGTCCGAGCTGTCTTGGCATAAAACAACAATGAGGAGATGTCGCAGTGGTTCCGCAGGCATTATTGGTCAAAGCGGCCGAAACGGTGGTCACCGGTCTGGTCGGGGTGAGCGCCTTTGAATTGCTACGCAGGGCGGCGGGTGAGGCTCCGGTTCACCGCGCCGCGGTAACCGCCACGGAGTGGGGGCTGCGTGGCACCCGACGAGCCGAGGTGGCGGCCGAGGCGGCCCGGCTGAGAGTCGCTGATGTGGTCGCAGAAGCTCGCGACCGCCTCGGTGAAGAGGCTCCGCTGCCGGTCGCCACCGCTGAAAGCGACGACTGCTGCTGAACTGAAAGGGCTCAGGGTGACCGCAGCTATCTGCGCCGATCGAGAACACGCACCGGTCGTCATCTCCGCTGCCGCCGGCCGAATGCGAGTTCAGACCAGCAGCTTTCGCAATGGCCCCCTGACGGCTGTGGCGATTGAGGACGCGGTGTCTCAAGTGCCTGGGGTACGTGCGGTGCATGCCTATCCACGCACCGCATCGGTGGTGATCTGGTATTCAGTCGAGCAATGCGACCGCCCAGCAATACTGTCGGCTATCGTCACCGCCCAGCGAACCCCGGCAGCATCTGTGCCCGCCCGGGCCCCTCGACAGCTGGTGAACGACAACTGTTGCGATCGCGACGCCAATGGACCCGAACCGCACCAGCTTTGGGACGTCGTGAAGGTGCGGCGGGCAGCGCTGTCGGGAGCACTGCTGACGGCCTCGGCGATCAGCGCTTGGGTCACTCCCCTGGGCCCGATTGCCTTAGGACTCAAAGTCACTGCGCTGGCAGTAGGGGCCTCGACATTTGCGCCTTCCAGCCTCAGGCGTCTGGCGCAGGGCCGTATCGGCGTGGGCTCGCTGATGACCATCGCCGCGGCCGGGGCAGTCGGTCTGGGGAAGGTCGGCGAGGCCGCGGCGCTGGCGTTCTTGTTCTCGATCAGCGAGGGATTGGAAGAATACGCGGTGGCTCGCACCCGCCGCGGCCTGCGTGCGCTGCTCTCGCTGGTCCCGGAGCAGGCCACCGTCGTGCGCTCCGACACTGAAATGGTGGTGGCCGCACGTGAGCTTCGGGTCGGTGATCTGATGATCGTCAAACCCGGCGAGCGACTGGCCACTGACGGCATCATCGTTGCCGGCCGCACTGCGCTCGACGTGTCCGCGATTACCGGCGAGTCCGTTCCGGTCGAGGCCGGCTGTGGCGACGAGGTGTTTGCCGGATCGATCAACGGCAGCGGCGTCTTGCAGGTTCAGGTCACCGCGACTGCCGAGAACAACTCACTGGCGCGCATCGTGCAGATCGTGGAAGCTGAGCAAGCCCGCAAGGGCGCGAGTCAGCGGCTGGCCGACCGCATTGCGCGACCATTGGTGCCCAGCATCATGATTGGTGGAGGGCTGATCGCCGGCGCAGGCAGCATCCTGGGCAGCCCGGCGGTATGGATCGAGCGCGCACTGGTTGTGCTGGTGGCGGCGTCGCCCTGTGCGCTCGCCATCGCGGTACCGGTGACTGTGGTGGCGGCTATCGGCGCGGCAGCCAAGATCGGTGTCCTGATCAAGGGCGGAGCCGCGCTCGAAGCCCTCGGCACCATCGGCGGGATCGCCCTGGACAAGACGGGAACATTGACAGCGAACCGGCCCATCGTTGTCGAAGTCGCCACGGCCAACGGCGCTTCCAGAGACGACGTGCTCGCGGTAGCCGCTGCACTGGAAGCGCGCAGTGAACATCCGCTGGCGGCAGCGATTCTCGCCACGTGGGAACCGGGCGGGCCCGTCGCCAGCGATGTGCAGGCCTTCCCTGGGACCGGGCTGACTGGCACTCTGGATGGCCACGCCGTTCGCCTGGGCCGGCCTGGCTGGCTCGAGGCGGGCGAACTCGCGGAACAGGTGGCACGTATGCAAAAGGGCGGGGCCACTGCTGTTCTGGTCGAACGCGATGACCAGCTATTGGGTGCTATCGCTGTGCGCGACGAACTGCGCCCTGAGGCCGCCGAGGTCATCTCCGCGCTACACGACGGCGGCTACCGGGTATCGATGCTCACAGGCGACAACCACGCCACTGCCGCGGCGCTGGCTGATCAAGCCGGAATTGGGTGTGTTTTCGCCGAACTGCGACCCGAAGACAAAGCCCGCTTGATCGCACAAATGCGTGCCGAGCGCCCGACCGCGATGGTCGGTGACGGCGTCAACGACGCTCCGGCCCTGGCCGCCGCGGACCTGGGAATCGCGATGGGCGCCATGGGAACCGATGTCGCCATTGAGACCGCCGATGTTGCCCTGATGGGCCAAGACTTGCGCCATCTCCCCCACGCACTGCGCCATGCCCGCCGCTCCCGACAGATCATGCTGCAAAACGTCGGTCTGTCTCTGGGCATCATCACGGTCCTGATGCCGCTCGCAGTCTTCGGGACCCTCGGGCTGACCGCAGTGGTAGTGGTTCACGAGCTCGCCGAAGTCGTCGTCATTGCCAATGGTGTGCGTGCCGGACGCATTGGTCCCGCCCCGCTGGGCGCGCTTCCCTAGACGGCGTGCACCGCCGCAGGATGATCGCCGCTGTCCGGCGCGGCATCTACCAAGTCGTGGTGCACCCCGTAGCGCTGCCGTTGCTCGGCCATCAGGCGCGGATAGTTGGTCAAGGCGCGCCGAGTCCGTAGTTCGTTGATACCAGGAATGCGCGCCAGTACTTGGTTGACCCCGCCGACGGCCGGGCCGATCAGCCGCGGAAGGTATTTGAACGGTGTGTCCGCCACGCCGAGCCGGCTGGCGTCGGCATCACCGAGAAATGCCCGAGTCATGCCGTTGATGATGCTCACGCCCACCCGGTGCTTCCAGGTGCCGCCGAACGGCATGAGCTCGGCGATCTCGCACGCCAGATAGTCGTGTGTCAACGCGCGCACGAAGTCACGGTCTCCGTCATCGGGCTCCACCGCGGTCAGCGCATACAGCTCGGCGATACGGACCTGATCGGCTTCGGTGGCCGGATTCAGTTCGTCCGTAACGCCGTTGAGCTGGCCGACATAGCGCCAGAAGTGGTAGATGTCATCGAGTTCGGCTCGCGTATAACGAACGCCCAGTTGGTGCATCGCCGCCAGGGCGATCCGACCGAACTCGACGATGGTGAACGCCATGTAGCTCTGCGGAATGGGTGCACCCCACGCGTCGCTGTCCCAATCTCCTTCGGTCAGCAGGTGACGCCGGACGAACGCGTGAATCATCCGGACCCGCAACGTCGTCGCCAACCCGGCGCCGTCGCGCCGCAGTCCGCCGGGACTCAGGATCTCCTCGAGCCAAGCGCCGACCTCGATCGACCGCACCGCCGCCTGGCTGGTGTAGCGACCGGTCAGCACCAGCGGCATCCCGGCGACGGCATTCATGGCACCGGCCGTCAACGAGGCCGCACCCAAGACGATGCCGTAGGACGCGGTGTGGCGCACGATATGCCCCGCCGCGCGATCCAGGCGGTCGTGGTCAAGCCAGGCAGGCTCGTGGTCGACCTCGGCGAACAAGGCCCGCAGCGACTCCGGCGGCGACTCGACAGCGTCGATGCCGTGCTGGACCGCGATCCGCAGCATGGCCATCCCCGCGCCGCGAGGCAACGTGGCGAAGTCGGCGACGACGGCGTCGGCCAACGGATCACCGATCTGCGTCCCGGCGATCCAATCGCGGCCAGCCTGGCCGTATCGCACGACGGCCAGATCGGCATTGGGGGTATTGGGCACATTTGCCATACAAATATGGAAACATGAGAATACCTCACTTACTACTCACTTTCATAGGGGGTGCCATGCCCACGCAGGCACGGTCGCGGCCGCAGCAGCAGCGAGCCCGCGAGATGCGCAGCCGCCTGCTCGAGACCGCCCGTCAGCTGATCGCGCGCCGCGGTGTGGAATCGCTGACCACGCAGACCATCGCCGACGCCGCGCACGTCAGTATCGGCACTGTCTATCGGTACTTTCCGGACCGCGCCGCCATCATCGCCGAGTTGGTGGATGCCGCGACCCGCGATATCTCGTTCCAGCTGGTGCGCAGCGTCGGACAGGCCATCGACCTCGAGGTGGATCAAGCGGCCCTGTTGGTGATCGACACCCTGACGACCGCCTACGAGCAGCACGCCCCGATCCTGCTGGCGGCGCTGACATCCTCATCTTTCGACCTGCCGCCCTACCTCAACCACACTGCGATGGATGAGATCGAACGCAGCCTGCTGCCGCTGGGCAGCGTGATCCCGAGCAGATCCCGTCCGGACCTGTCGCCCGCCGAGTTGGACGATCTGGTGTTCGTGACCATGGGCGTGACGTCGAGCGCCTGCCTGCGCATCGCATTGCAGCGGCCCGCGACCGCGGATCGCGACGCGATGGTCCGGCTGACCGCGACCATGCTGGCCGCCGCGCTCAAGGCCCCTGGGGTTGCCTGACCAGCTTTACAAATATGCCTTGAACTGTCACGCTTGCGGCCGGACGTGGGGTGGCCGAATCCAATCGAAAGATCCGCTACTCCCCCGCATCGACGACGAGGAGTCAGCAGGTGGCAGGCACCGAATTCTCCGGCCGCACCATGGTGGTGTCCGGCGCAAGCCGCGGTATCGGGCTGGCCATCGGACTGGGTGCGGCACGACTGGGAGCCAACGTCGTGCTGCTGGCTAAGACTGCCGAGCCGCATCCACGTCTGCCCGGCACCGTGCACACCGCGGCCACCGAGATCGAGGAAGCCGGCGGTAAGGCTCTGGCGGTCGTGGGCGACGTGCGCAGCGAAGAGGACGTGCAGCGCGCCGTCGACGCCGCGGTGGACAGGTTCGGCGGAATCGACATCTGCGTCAACAACGCCAGCTCCATTGCGACCGACCCGTCAGAACATCTGTCCGCCAAGAAGTTTGACCTCATGCAAGACATCAATGTGCGCGGGACCTTCCTGCTGACCAGAGCGTGCCTACCGTACCTACGGCGGTCGCCGGCACCGCACGTGCTGACGATCGCTCCCCCGATCAACATGAACCCGTACTGGTTGGGCGTGCACCCGTCCTACACGCTGTCCAAATACGGAATGACATTGTTGACGCTGGGCTGGGCCGCCGAATACGCCGACGCCGGAATCGCCAGCAACTGCCTGTGGCCGGAGACCTACATCGCGACCTCCGCGGTGGCCAACTCCCCCGACGGCGGCGACCTACTGGAGAAGTCCCGCAGCCCGCGGATCATGGCGGATGCCGCCGTTGAGATTCTGCGGCGCCCGGCCTCCCAGGCCACCGGCCAGTGCTACATCGACGCCGACGTGCTGGCGGAGGCCGGCGTGACGGACCTCGCCAGCTACGGGGGTGGACCAGAGCCGCTGATGGACTTCTTCGTCGACCGGCCGCTGGGCGCCGGGGCCGCGGCTTCCTGAGCTGTTGCTCCCCAGCGCGGGGCGCGGCGCTGGAGATACGCCTGGACGCCTTCGCGCGCCTCAGGGCTCCCCATCACCTGGTGATGGAGTTGGGTTTCCAGATCGGCGACCTGCCGCGGGGCGTAGCCGTTGATCACGGTGTCCCACAGCAACCGCTTGCTCAGCGCCGCCGACGTGGGTGCCACGTTGACGGCGATGTCGCGGGCGACCGAGAGCGCATGGTCGAGGACTTCGGCGGCAGGCAGGCAGCGGCTGGCGATGCCCATCTGGGCGGCCTCGCGCCCGTCGAACGTGCGCCCGGTCAGCAGTACGTCGGCGGCGACGGCGGTGCCCGCCAGCCGGGGCAGCGTCCAATGCGCCATGCAATCCGGAACGACACCACGGCGGACTTGCGGCACGGCGTATTTCGCGTCCGCGGCCATGATCCGGATGTCGGTCTGCAAGGCGATGGTCAGCCCGATCCCGATTGCATGACCATTGACCGCGGCAATGACCGGTGTGCTCAACTCAAATGCTGCCGGGTTGATCGGCGATGCGGTGAACGCGCCGGCGTCCTCGGGCGCATCGAATGGACTTGCCGGTGAAGACAGGTCGGCTCCGGCGCAGAACGCGTCGCCCGCACCGGTCAGAACGATCGCGCGAATCGCGTCGTCAGCGTCGCAGTCGCGGTAGGCCTGGCTCAGTAGCCGCCCCATCAACGCGGTGTAGGCGTTGCGGGCCTGTGGCCGATTCAGCGTGAGCAGCGCGACGCCGTCGGTGACGCTGACCGTCAGGTCGGTCGTCAGCGCAGGTAAACCTCGCTGCCGCTGGGGTACCCGCCGCCGGTGGTGGTGACGTGGACGTGGTCGTAGTGGCCGTAGCCGCCGCGCTGGGCCCCGCCGCCGGGCGTGTAGTAGACGCCGCGCCAGATGGCGTCCTGCAGGCCGAACCGGCCGGCGTTCTCCATCACATAGGCCACGATCGAATCTCCGAGCGCGATGCCCTCGGCGCTGCCCGGATTGGGCACCATCACATCGAGCGCCAGCCCGTTGGGGTGCCAGCGCAGCGCGTCGGCCCGTACGCCACCGATCTGCATGATCTGGGGAAAGGCGTCGCTGATGCTGCGAGCGGCCTGGATCGTTCGGACCTGCAGGCCCCGTTCCGGGGCGACTCCCGCGGGCAGAAACCGCGGTACGGCCCGCGTTCGTGATGCCACGGCGAACCGCGCGGGCGGGCCCGCTTCCGGGTTCGCAACAGGTGCGGCCACCAGCTGCAAACCGCCTGGTGAATTGTCTTCAGCAACCACCGCAATGGTTTCTTTCGGCACCGCGGGATTGGCGCTGCCGCCTACAGCAAAGAACAATGCCGCTGGTGCGAGGACTGCGGCCATCAATACCGATGACCGTTTGCGCTGGCTGGCTAACTCGTGTCGGCCCACGGAGAGACACAATACGAGAAATTTGGCTAATAGTCACAAATTTATAAACCTCATAAATTCCTTATGTCTTGCTCGTCACATTCGATTCGGCGACGGGTGCCACATTTCGCGCGATTCGCGCAGGTGAGCGGGGCGGTGCCCCTGACCTCCCTCGCCGGCAAAGGAAGACCACCTAAGCAGATGGGTCTACACTGCATCTCATGAAATCGACGACCCTCGCCGCAGCGGTCTTGGGCTTGGCCGTGGCCCTGGCAGCACCCGCCCACGCCGACCCCGACACCGATTTCGCCCGAGAACTGCACACCTACGGCATCTACGGCCCGCGGGACTACAACGCCTGGCTGGGCAAGATCGTGTGCGAGCGGTTGGACAAGGGCGTCGACGGTGACGCGGCCAAGTCGGTCCGCTTCATCACCCCCAATCTGCAGAAGGGCACCAACCAGGCGCAGGCCTGGCAGTTCCTCGGCGCCTCGGTCAACACCTACTGCCCGGACAAGCGGCCGGTGCTGGAGCGCGCGGCACAGCGAGGCTGATTGAGGGCCTTCTCCCCCTGGTCCCGGCGGTGAACCGGACCTAGGGTCGGTGATAACCGATCCGACCGGTGGGAGGGCCCGCAATGGCCGCAGACAGCAACCTCGACAGCTTCGGAACCCGGGGCCGACTCAGCGTCGACGACACCACATACGAGATCCGGCGGCTAGATCCCGTCGATGGCTCGGCGAGACTGCCCTACAGTCTCAAGGTTCTGCTGGAGAACCTGCTACGCAACGAAGACGGCCGGCTGGTGACGGCCGAGCAGGTCAGCGCGATGGCCGCCTGGGACCCGAGCGCCGCGCACGGCCGCGAGATCGCCTACACGCCGGCGCGGGTGTTGATGCAGGACTTCACCGGAGTGCCGTGTGTGGTCGACCTGGTCGCGATGCGCGACGCGATCGCCGAGCTGGGTGGCAAGACCACCCGCATCAACCCGCTGTGCCCCACCGAGCTGGTGATCGATCACTCGGTGATCGCCGACGTCTTCGGCCGCACCGACGCGTTCGCGATCAACGCCGAGCTGGAGTTCGAGCGCAATGCCGAGCGCTATCAGTTGCTGCGCTGGGGCCAACAGGCTTTCGATGACTTCTCGGTGGTTCCGCCCGACACCGGCATCTGCCACCAGGTGAACCTGGAGTACCTGGCGCGGGTGGTATTCACTCGCGACAGCGCCGAAGGACCGCTGGCTTACCCGGACACCCTGGTCGGCACCGACTCGCACACCCCGATGGTCAACGGCCTCGGAGTCCTGGGTTGGGGTGTGGGCGGGATCGAGGCGGAAGCGGCCATGCTCGGTCAACCGATGAGCATGCTGATCCCACCGGTGGTCGGACTGAAACTGTCCGGCGAACTGCAGCCCGGCACCACCGCCACCGACCTGGTCCTCACCGTCGCCGAGCTGCTGCGCGCCACCGGGGTGGTCGGCAAGTTCGTCGAGTTCTTCGGCCCTGGCGTGGCCAATGTCCCGCTGGCGAATCGGGCCACGATCGGCAATATGAGCCCGGAGTACGGGGCCACCTGCGCGATCTTCCCGGTCGACAACGTCACCTGCGACTATCTGCGCCTGACCGGCCGCTCCGAGCATCAGATCAAGCTGGTGGAGGCCTACACCAAAGAGCAGGGCATGTGGCATGACCCAGATCGCGAACCGGCCTATTCGCAGACGCTGGAACTGGATCTGAGCAGTGTTGAGCCGTCGATCGCCGGCCCCAAACGCCCACAGGACCGCATTCCGCTGCGGTTGGCCCCGCACACCGTCGCTGCGCTGCTCGACGGCGCCGAAACCACCGCTGAGGCACTGTCGGACCTCGACAAGGCGTCGGCGGCTTCGTTCCCGGCCAGCGACCCAATCGCGTTCGGTGAATCGCAATCCGAAGGCAAGCCGCGGGAGCCGTGGGACGGTGGCGACAAGCTCCCCTGGCGGACCGATGCCAAGCCGATCGAACTCGCCGACGGCACCCGCACCGAGATCGACAACGGTGACGTGGTGATCGCCGCGATCACCTCGTGCACCAACACTTCGAACCCTTCGGTGATGGTCGGCGCGGCACTGCTGGCGCGCAACGCCGTCGACAAGGGGCTGTCGCGTAAGCCGTGGGTGAAGACCACCCTGGCGCCCGGGTCGCGGGTGGTCACCGACTATTACGAGCGGGCGGGCCTGACCCCCTACCTGGACAAGCTCGGTTTCAACCTGGTCGGCTACGGCTGCACCACCTGCATCGGCAATTCAGGACCGCTGATCCCCGAGGTGAGCAAGGCCGTCATCGACAACGACCTGACCGTGTGCTCGGTGCTGTCGGGAAACCGCAACTTCGAGGGGCGCATCCACCCCGAGGTCCGAATGAACTTCCTGGCCTCCCCGCCCTTGGTGGTCGCCTACGCTCTGGCCGGAACACTGCGTGTCAACCTGCTCACCGATCCGCTGGGCACCGGCAGTGACGGGGAACCGGTGTATCTGCGCGACATCTGGCCCACCACCGACGAGATTGCCGCCGTGGTCGACGACAACCTGCAGGCCGAGATGTTCACCACCAGCTACGCCGACGTTTTCACCGGCGACGACCGCTGGCGTTCCCTGGACGTCCCCGACACCGACACCTTCTCCTGGGCACCGGATTCCACCTACGTGCGCCAGCCGCCGTACTTCGACGGCATGACCCGCGACCCGGCGCCGCTCACCGACATCACCGGCGCCCGGGTCCTGGCCAAGCTCGGTGACTCGGTCACCACCGACCACATCAGCCCGGCCGGGTCCATCCGCTACGACTCGCCCGCCGGAAAATACCTGTCGGAGCATGGAATCGAGCGCAAGGACTTCAACTCCTACGGCTCGCGGCGAGGCAACCACGAGGTGATGATCCGCGGAACCTTCGCCAATGTGCGGCTGCGCAACGAATTGGCGCCCGGTACCGAAGGGGGCTTCACCCGCGACTTCACGCGGGCCGACGGCCCGGTCAGCACCATCTACGACGCGTCGGTGAACTACCTCGAAGCCGGGACTCCACTGGTGATTCTGGCCGGTAAGGAATACGGATCCGGCTCCTCGCGCGACTGGGCCGCCAAGGGCACCGTGCTGCTCGGCGTGCGGGCGGTGCTGGCGGTGTCCTACGAGCGCATCCACCGATCCAACCTGATCGGCATGGGGGTCCTCCCCCTGCAGTTCCCCGGCGGCGACGACGCGGACTCGCTGGGCCTGACCGGCGAGGAGACGTTCGACATCACCGGCGTGACCGCACTGGCCGACGACATCCCCGACACAGTGCACGTAAAGGCCGGCGACATCGAATTCGATGCGACGGTACGCATCGATACTCCTGGCGAGGCCGACTACTACCGGCACGGCGGCATCATGCAATACGTACTGCGCCAATTGCTCGACTGATCTTGGTAACCGGCAGCGTAGAGATCGTTGTTGGTTGTTGGTAACCCACCATCGACAGACCGGCCCAGTGGTATACCAGGACACGATTTCGGTGCGCGATGCGAAGGGCTGAGACCGGTGGGCGTAGTGGCGACGGGGCAGACGACCGGGGCTCGCGAAGCGGTGCGCACGCTCAATCCCGGCTATTTCGCGCTGGTGATGGCCAGCGGCATGGTGTCGACAGCGATGTACCACCAGAAATCCCAGTGGGTTTCGGTGCTGCTGCTGTGGGTGACGGTGATCTCCTACCTGGTGTTGATCGTGGTGTCGACAGTGCGCGTCACCTGCTTTCGTCGCGAGTTCCTGGCTGATCTCTACGATTCCGGCCGCGCCTTCGGCCTGTTCACGTTCGTCTCCGCCACCAACGTGCTGGGAGCCCGGCTGGTGATCGACGGGCACAGCAGTATCGCGGCCGGCCTGCTGGTGGTCAGCACGCTGGCCTGGCTGGTGCTGGGTTATCTGATTCCGTGGACTGCGGTGCTAGGGACCGCGGAGCGGCCGGTGGTGCGCCGGGCCAACGGCACCTGGTTCATCTGGGTGGTGGCCAGCCAGTCCATCGCGGTGTTGGCCGCCGTGCTCGAGGTCGAGGTGTCCGAGCCGTGGCGCCAAAGCCTGGCGTTGCTCGCGGTGGTTTCCTGGTCGATCGGCGTGTTCCTCTACGGCGCCGCCGGAATCTTCGTGGCCCTGCGACTGCTGCTCTACCCGCTGCTTCCCGAAGACCTCGTCCCGCAGTACTGGGTGGCGATGGGCGCCACCGCGATCACCGTGCTGGCCGGTGCTCACATCGTCGAGATGGCCGAAGCGCCGATGGTGCACGCCACACGCGGTCTGATCGCTGGAACGTCGGTCGTGTTCTGGGCGTTCGGCACCTGGCTGATCCCGCCGATGATCGCCGCCGGCGTGTGGCGCCACGTTGTGCACCGCATTTCACTGCGCTACGAAGCGCCCTGGTGGAGTGTGATCTTCCCACTGGGCATGTACGGGGTGGGCAGCCACTACCTGGGACAGGCCGACCATCTGCCGATCGTCTATTACATCGGTTCGATCGAAAGCTGGATCGCGCTGGGCGCGTGGACTATCGCGTTCGTCCTCATGCTGCATCACCTGGCGGTCACGCTGCGCCCAACGGCGCGCTAAAACGGGGGTGGGTCGTTGGCGGCGGCGATTCGTCTGGCGTGTTCGGCGGCGGCGGCTTCGATCGCCGCGGCGGCGATGCGTTCCTGATTGTGGCTGCGTTCCAGCCAGACGCGGTAGGCCCGATCCTGAGCCCGGGTACGCCGGCGGGTGGGCATCATCACTCCGCGACTACCGGTCGGTGACCACTCGGGCAGATCCAGCTCGCCGGTGGGGTTGGCCAACTGCGGGAAGTATAGGGCACCACCGGGTTTGGTGACGTAGGTGTGCCCGGTGGGCGCGGTCCAGATCACCGTGCCATCGGGTTCTTGGCGGTCCTGCCACCCATTGGGACCGACCCAGAAAGTCTTCAAAAGATGGTGAAGCCGGCACAGCAACTTCAGATTGCTCGGATGTGTAGGCCCGAGCGGCCATGGCACGGTGTGGTCGATGTCGGCGACCTCGGCGGGGCGACCGCACCCGGGAAACCGACACGTGAGATCACGGCAGCGGATGAAATCCGCCAGCGCAGTCGAGGGACGGTACCCCGATTCCGGCGCTGCATCCCGCGGATGACGGATCGTCCGCAGTTTTGCGGACTTGGCGATGGTGCGCACCGCCTTCGCCTGCAGGCCACCGAACCCGGGAACGAATCCCGGCTTGTCCGAATCGCCGTCGAGCGTGGCCCGCTCGGCCATCACATGGATCATCACCACACCCACCGAGGCATCGCCGGTGGCAGCGGGACAATCCGGCAAACCGCATTCGCAGGTCATGGCGCCCGCACCCGCCGTCAGCGCCGAGAGGGCATCGGCGCGGCGCTCCGCTTTGGTGCGGGGATCGGAGCGGCAGACGGTGGCGGCCAGTTCGGTGAGCCGCTGATCGAACGCCAACGCATCAGGGGTGCGAACATCACCGAAGATCGCAGCCAGGCCGGAATGTTGTGGCGAGATCCCAATGTGGCGGGTGTCATCCATAGTGCGGGCTTCGCGCACCGCGGCCGGTTCCACCACCTGCACCCAGTAGTCGACCGCTTCGACGATCCGGTTCCTCGACCATTTGCCCCACCGGGGCGCATTGCGCTCCAGCCACCGGTCCATCCGCGGGATCGCATCCGGATCGAGCATCAACTCGGTGCGATGCACCACCGCGGCCACCACCTGGTAATCGACCACACCCGCCGCAAACAACGCCTCCAGCTTCGGCAACCGCTCAGCCAAGGCCACACCCAGCCGCAACTGCCCCGCCGCCCGCCCCCGGCTGATGCCTTGAGCCGCAGCGATTTCCGCGGCCACTGCCTCCCAGCCATCGATCGCCCAGATCTCCCGAGCGGCTGCCTGCTGCTCGGCCAATCTGCGGTGATACAACTCCGCCCCTGCCGCGAATACCCGCGCCAGAAAAGCCGCCTGCAGACGCGCGGCCCCCTGCATCGCGTCGACCAGACCCGCGTCGTCACGCGCGCGGATGCCCTCCAGCGAAGGAAGAGCGGTATCGAACATACATGGCGCTCCTAGGGTTCTAGTGGGCGCCTTTTCCCTGCTCAGGGCGATATTGGTCTGCGCTGCAATAGGATTTGACGGTTCGTCGGTGAAATGAGGGACGCGCACGCGGTGCGCCTCTAGGTTTCGGGGTTACCACACCAACCTCAACCGCAAGGAACGATCCGCGTGCGCGTCAGTACTGCATTTAACCGCCTATTGCAGATTCCCGGAGCCACGGTCACCGATGTCGCCATCGACGGCGGTGAGATCGAGGTCAGCCTGCGCCCAAAGGCCAGGCTGCTGCGCTGCCCATGCGGCAAACACTCACGGTCCATTTATGACCGCCGGCGCCGGCGCTGGCGCCATCTGGATTTGGCTCGATCACAGCTGTGGCTGGTCTACGAGATTCGCCGCATCGACTGCCCAGACTGCGGGGTGATCACCGAAGAACTGCCCTGGGCCCGTCCCGGCGCGCGTCATACCCGCGACTTCGAGGACATGGTGCTCTGGCTGGCCCAACGCACCGACCGCACCTCGGTGGCCACGTTAATGCGCTGCGCCTGGGAAACCGTCACCGCGATCATCACCCGCGGCGTGGCCGAGCTGCTTGATCAGCGCCGCCTGCAGACGCTCTACCGCATCGGGGTCGACGAGATCTGCTACCGCCACCCCCACCGATACCTGACCATCATCGGCGACCACGACACCGGAACCGTCGTCGACATCCAACCCGGCCGCAGCGAGCAATCACTGACCAACTTCTATGCCGCCCAGACGGATTGCTCACTGGCACAGATCGAAGCCGTCAGCATGGACGTCTCAGCCGCCTACACCGCCGCCACCACCGCAGCGGTCCCACACGCGACCATCTGCTACGACGGCTTCCACATCATGCAATGGGTCAACCGTGCCCTGGACCGCGTCTTCGCCGAATCGATCCGCCTACCCGGGTACGCCACAGCGGACTGGAAAGCCGCCCGATGGGCGCTGCGTACCGGCGAGAACAAACTCAACGACGAAAAACGCGCCCTGGTCAACCAGATCGCACGCACCAACCGTCGTATAGGCCGAGCCTGGACCCTCAAAGAACAAGCGCGCGACCTCTACCGCTACGACCACGAACCCGGTGTCGCCCGCAGATTGCTCAAAGCCTGGATCACCGCAGCCAAGCGTTCCCGCATCCCCGCGTTCGTCGCGCTGGGAAAACGCTTCGAGGCTTACTTCGAACCCATTCTGGCCGCGATCGAACTCGGCATCAGCAACGCCCTCATCGAAGGCATCAACGCCAAGATCCGACTCATCAACGCCCGCGGCTACGGACACCACTCCGCCCAAACCCTGAGCTCAATGATCTACCTCTGCCTCGGCGGCCTACACCCCAAACTCCCCACACAAACCTGAGGAGTCGCACATACATTCGATTATACGCGAATCCACTGACGTTCGGAGGGCCGTTATCACCCGAGCCGGGCGCCGTCGGCGCCGAAGAAGTGCAGATCGGTTGTGTCGAAGCCCAGTGACAGCCGGGCGCCGCGGCGTACCTCGGTGTTGCCGGGAACCCGGGCGACCACTGATTGCGAGGTCTGCGGGTCAACCGTCGTGCCGTACAGGTAGGTGTCGGCGCCAAGTTCTTCGACGAAATCCACCTCGATCCCGATCCCGGGACCGGCGATCTGCAGGTGTTCGGGTCGAATGCCGACGACCAGTTGCGTTGCCGCTGAAGATAGTTCGCTCGGTACGTCGATGTGATGGCCGCCCAGCGAGACCGCGCCGTCGACGGTGGTGACCGTGAACAGGTTCATCGCCGGCGATCCGATGAATCCGGCGACGAACACGTTGGCCGGGGTCCGGTAGAGCTCGCGCGGCGGCGCGCATTGCTGCAGTACCCCGTCACGCAATACAGCGACCCGATCGCCCATCGTCATGGCCTCCACCTGATCGTGGGTGACATAGACGGTGGTGATCCCCAGCCGTCGCTGCAGTTCGGCGATCTGATTGCGGGTCTGCACCCGCAGCATGGCGTCCAGGTTCGACAGTGGCTCGTCCATCAAGAAGACCTGCGGCCGTCGCACGATCGCGCGGCCCATCGCGACTCGTTGGCGTTCACCGCCGGAGAGATCCTTGGGTTTGCGCCCCAAAAGTTCTGCCAGGCCCAGCAGTTGGGCGGCTTCGGCCACCCGGGCGCGGATCTCGGCCTTGGGCGTTTTGGCGACCTTGAGGGCGAAACCCATGTTCTGCGCCACGGTCATGTGCGGATACAGGGCGTAGTTCTGGAACACCATCGCGATGTCGCGATGGCCGGGGTCGGTTGCGGTGACGTCGCGATCGCCGATGTAGATCTGACCCGCGTCAACGGGTTCCAGGCCGGCCAGCATACGCAGCGTCGTCGTCTTGCCGCACCCGGACGGCCCGACCAGCACCATGAACTCACCGTCTTCGACCGTGAGATTCAACGCGTCGAGGGCGGGGCGGTCGGTACCCGGATAGCGTCGGGTCACCGCGTTGAAGGTCACTGAAGCCACTGCGTTCTCCTGACTACCGTCCACCGAAGCCCGTGGCCGCGATCCCACTGACGAAGGCCCGCTGGGCGATCGCGTAGATCACCACCAGCGGGGCCAGCATCAGCATGGATGCCGCCATCAGCACCGGCCATTCGGCGACATACTCGCCCTGCATCCACACCAACCCGAGGGTCAAGGTGGCGATGCCCTTGCGCTGAATCATCAGCAGCGGCCACAAGAAGTCATTCCAGACGTTGATCCAGGTCAGCACCGCCAGCACCATCACCGCGGGTTTGGCGTGCGGCAACAGAATCCGCCGATAGATCGTCCACGGTGAGCAGCCGTCCAAGATCGCGGCCTCCTCCAGATCGACAGGCAGGGTGGCGAAGAACTGCCGCATCAGATAGGTGCCGAACGCGCTGCCGAACAACCCGGGGATGATCATCGCCCACACGGTGTCGGTCCACCCGAACACGCGCATCAAGATGAACTGCGGGATCACCGTGACCGTCAATGGGACCATCAGCGTCGCCAGATAGAGCACGAAGAGGGTGTCACGGCCGGTGAAGGGCAGCCGGGCGAAGGCATAGCCGGCCAGCGAACAGAAGAACACCTGTCCGGCCGTCACACAACCGGCGTAGAGGACGGTGTTGAACAGCATCCGCCAGAACGGCATTCGGGCGAACACCTCGAGGTAGTTCGACCACTGCGGATGGGCCGGCAACAACATCGGTTGGCTGATCTCGGCCTGGCGCTTCAGGGAGCCCGACAGCGCCCACAGGATCGGGAACAACGCGCAGGCGGCGACGGCGCCCAACCCGGCGTAGACGCCCAGCAACCCTGCGATGCGGGGCCGCACCGGTGGGCGGCTCACTGGTCCACCGCATTCCGTCGCGACAAGCGCAGTTGGACGACGGTCAGGACCAGCAGTACGGCAAACATCACCCAGGCCAGCGCGGACGCGTACCCGAAGTCCAGGAAGGCAAAGGCCTGCTGGAACAACATGATGGCCAACACGTAGGTGCCGGTCTCAGGCCCGCCGCTGCTGCCGGTGAGCACGTAGACCAGATCGAAGGCCTGGAATGCGTTGATCACCGAGATCACCACCACGAACCACACCGCCCCGCGGATCATCGGCACCGTGATCGACACGAAGCGCCGCACCTCCCCCGCGCCGTCGATGCGCGCCGCCTCGTGCAATGAGTCGGGCACGCCCTGGATGGCCGCCAACAGGATCACCGTCGCAAACGGCACGCTCTTCCAGATGCTCACCAGACACAACGAGGCCATCGCCCAGTGCGGTTCGGTCAGCCACGGCACCGGTGCGACGCCGAACCAGCTGAGCATGATGTTGAGCAGTCCGCTGTCGGTGTTGAACACGAACTGCCACACCACCGCGATCACCACCGAGGACACCGCCAACGGGAGAAAGGCGATCGCCCGAAACAGGCCGATACCCTTGATCTTCCGGTTCAGCAGGCCCGCCACCGCCAGACTGATTAGCACAGTGGGGATCACGGTGCCGAGGGTGAACACCGTCGTGTTGCGCACCGCAATGCCGAACAGCGGGTCACCGGTGAACAGGTCGCGGTAGTTGGTTGCGCCGACAAACGTCGGCGCAGTGAACAGATCCCACCGCTGGAAGCTCATGTAGAGCGAGAAGGCCAGCGGGAACGCCATGAACACTGCCACCGCCGCCAGGTTTGGGGCGATGAACCAGCGTCCTGCGCGTGCTCGTCTGTGGGTGGGGTTCATGCGGTGGCCAGCACTTCGTCGATCTGAGGCGTAAGCCCTCGTTTCAGAGAAGTCGCGGGCCGCTTGCCGCGCAGGACCGGCCCGATGGCACGGTCCATCAGGGCGTGGACTTTCTGCCAGTCCGGGGAGATCGGCAGGCCTTCGGAATGCGCCGGGCCGCCGGTCAGCACCGCAAGGTTGCGGATTCCGGTGTGGGCGGCGGTGAATCCGGGTGAGTCGATCGCCGATCGCAGCACCGGTACGAACAGCCCGGACTCCCCGATCAGCGACTGCCCTACCGGCCCCGCCGCGAATTTGACGAATTCCCAGGCCTGTTCCCGGTGGCGACTGTCGGCGGCGATGGCCAGACCGGTGCTGCCGATGGCGGATCGGCCCGCGATGCCCTTGGCCGCGGCAGCCGGACCGGTCGGCAGCACCGCCACGTCGAAATCCAGGTCGTCGGCTTGAGCGAAGGTCTGGTAGCGCCAGTGCCCGCCGAGCGCCATCGCCGCGTTGCCCGCGGTGAACAGGCCCATGGTGGAGATCGACTGGGTGTCCGCGGCGGCGGGCGCCACGCGATACACGTTGGATAAATCCGCGTAGAACTGGATCCCGGCGAGGAAGTCGTCGTCGTCGAAGTTCAGGTGAGTCGGGTTGACGCGTGGCACCGCCCAGGGCACTCCGTTGTTCATGCCGAATAGCGCTGCGGAGTACGGCGGCGACCAGGTGTCGACGAAGCCCCACTGGGTGACTCGGCCATTACCGGACCGTTGGGTGAGTGCGGCAGCGGTGGTCAAGAACTCGTCGAACGTCCAGGGCGTGTCCCAGCGGCCCGGCGGTGGCGGCACACCCGCCTCGGCGAAGATCCTGGTGTTGTAGAACAGGAACGCGCCCGACCACTGCTCCGGGAACGCGTACTGGCCGCCGTTGAAGCCGAACGTCTCATACAGCGCGGGGATGCTGTCGGCGCGCAACGCCGCCGCGAACTGCCGATCCCGATCCAGCAGGGTGTTCAGGTCTGCCAGCACGCCGCGGTCGGCGAGTCCGGCGTAGTTGAACTCCCAGGCCATCAGCACATCCGGGCATTTCCCACCGGCGCAGAACGTCGACATCTGCTGGGTCGGGTCGCCGCCGGCCAGGATCGTCCGCACTCGGATATCGGGGTGCTCGTGCTGGAATGCGTTGACGATCCGCATCCGGGCGTCGGCCTCTTCGGGGTTGGCCGCGAAAAAGAAGGTCAGTGCGTCGTCGTCGCTGCCGCAGGCCGACGTCGCGGGCAGCAGCGCTGCGGCCCCGATCGCTCCGGCGCCGCGCAGCAGGCTGCGTCGCGTGAGCGATCGTGCACCGGAGGGGGGCACTCTCGAAACCGTCAGACTTCGATCGGCGGGTAGAGGCGTTCGAGGGTGAACTGGCGATCTCGCCGCGCGGCCCAGGAGCTGGCAACCAGTGACAACACCAGGATCCCCGCCAGTACGGCCACCGATGTCCACAGCCGTTCGTCGATGCCGCCGACGGTCAGCTGGCGCAACCCGTTGACGGCGTAGGTCATCGGGTCGTAGGGATGGAGTATCTGGAACGGTTTCGCCGTCGTCTCCACCGGATACACCCCGCCGGACGAAACCAGCTGGAACATCAGGAAGGCCAGGGTGAACACCCGGCCCACGGCTACACCGAGTACGGCGTTGAACGCCTGGATCATCGCCAGGAATGACGCGGCGATCAACGCCAGGAAGGCGACCATGCCCACGGCGTGCCGGGCCTGCAGCCCCACCCCGAAGTGCACCACCGTGTACATCAGCAAGACCTGGCACACCCCCAGCAGCAGGGCCGGCCAGTACGACGCGAGCACCACCCGTAGCGCGCCAAGGCCATTGACGATGGCGCGAGTCTGCAGCGGGGTCAACAACATCCACACAATCAGCGAGCCGATGAACAGCGCCAGCGGCAAGAAGAACGGGGCGAACCCGGTGCCGAACGTGGCGGCATGATGGGTGAAGTCCATGTCCACCCCGACCGGGCTGGCCAGGATTGCCGACACCTCGACACGCTGCTGGTCGGTGATGGTGGACGCACGCTGGTCGGCCTCGCCCAGTCCCGACGCCAGCTGCCCAGCACCGTCCTTGAGCTGATTGCTGCCGTCGGTCAATTGGCCCAGGCCGTCGCTGAGCTGGTTCGCCCCGGCTACCAGCGCGGTGGCCCCGTCGCGCAGCGCGAGCACATCTGATTTGAGGCCGCCGTCGAGGGCGTGGGTCATGAACGTGCGCAGCCCGCTGTTGGGATTGGCCAGATCGTTCTCCAGCTGTTGGGTATCGGCGCGCAGGTTGGTCAGGCCCTCGTCGGTGGCCGGGTCCAGGCCCTGCACGTCGAGCAGGCGCTGGGCGCCGGCAAGGGTGTCGCCGAGTCCGCGCACCGCCGGGTCGGGGTTGTTGCGCAGTCCCTCTACCACCTGGTTGACGATTCCGGCGGCCTGTTGGTAGTTGACGTTGAGCGACGCGATCCGGTCACTCACCGTCTTGAGGTTGCCGCTGAGGCTGGCGGCGGCCGCGCCGGCGGCGTTCGGGTCGAAGCCCATAGCGGCCAGGTCATCGGTCATCTTGAGCAGCGGATCGGTGGCGTTGTGAACACCGCTCGACAGCTGACGTATTCCGTCGGCGAGCGCGGCCGACCCGTCACGGGCAGTGCCCATGTTGTCGGCCAACGTCTTTGAGCCGTCAGCGAGTTGGCCCGCACCGTCCGCCGCCTTCTTGACCTCGTCGGTCACCTGGGTCAGCGCGGTACCGATCACCTGTTGACCGACCTTGGCGCTCACCTCGTTGAGCACCTCGCGGGCGGCGTTCTGCCCCATAACCGAGGCCAGGTAATTGTTGGCGTCGTTGAAGCGGAACTGGATCTGCGCTTTCTGCGGGTTCGGGCCCGCCGGGGACACCACCGCCGTGCTGAAGTCGGACGGCAAGGTGATCGAGAAGTAATAGGTTCCGTCGGAAACTCCTTTGACGGCTTCGCTTTCCGACACTTGATGCAGATCGAGCTGCTTGGAGTCGATCAGCGCCCGGGTGACCTCGTCACCGGCATGCAACTGCTCACCCGAGACCACGGCGCCGGTGTCCTGGTTGACCAGGGCGACCGGGATCTTGTCGATGGCGGCGAACGGATTCCAGAACGCCCACAGATACATCGCGCCGTAGAGCAGCGGCAGCACGATGATGGTGATCAGGGCCAGCCGCGGCATGGTGCCGCGCGAATAGCGTTTGAGGTCGGTGCCCAGTGACATTCCGGCGAGCATGATCAGCGGTTCCCCTTCTCGTGTCGGCCGGGAACGAGCTCCGCGCGCTCCAGACGGTCGACGGTGATCTGCCCGGCGAGCCCGAACCCGTCGGGAATCGGGTTGGCCGACGAGGTGATCACGGTCTGCTTCTCCCCCAGCGCGACCAGCCGGGTAAGCAGGATGGCGCGATCGCGGCTGTTTTTGATCTCGTCGATGCTGCCGACCACCAGCAGCGGTGGACGTGCGGTATTGGCCAGTGCGATGCGCAACAACAGCCCGGTCATTTCGTCGAGATGCTCGACGTAGTCGTGCAGTTGGGGTACCGGCAGGTCGCCGAAGACCGGGCCGCAGATCGCGTCGCGCTCGGCGTCCCCGGCACGGCGGACCAACTGATACCAGGGTGCATCCCAGCGGATCTGTTCGGTGATCAGGTCCGCGACCGTCACCGACTCGAAAATCGCGTCGAGCTGTTCGATCCCGGCCAGGGCAGCGACGCCGAAGATGTCGCGGGCTTTGCTGCGCCCGAGGACGGTGAGCGTTCCCGACGACGGTTTCATCCGGCCGGCCAGGTTCATCATCAGGGCGGTGCGACCCGACCCCGGAGGGCCGACCAGCACCGTGGTACCGCCGGCCGGGACATCCAAGTCGAGCGGTCCGAAGACGCGCCCCCACGGCCCGGTCATCGTGATGCCGCGCGCCACTACCGCCGCGGCCGGTGGCTGCGCCGCTGCTGCCGTCTCACCCGCAGCCGTTGTCTGCCCTGCGGCCGTCGTGTCGTCTGGCACCGGACGTCCCCCTCACATCAGTTCGCGTGACCCATCAAAGCAGAACCCGCCGCCATGGGCGGCCGTCACGTGTTCTTGCAGCGGATCAGGTCTCCGGGAGTTGCAGCGTCGCGGCGCGTAACCGCTCGGGATCACCGGCGATATCAATGGTGTGGATGCGCCCGTCGTCGCCGATTCCAATGCGCAACAGGGCCAGCAGGCGACCGCCGGGCGCGATCGCGATACCCGGTGCACCATCGATGAGCAGCACGGCACCGGCTCGTGCCCGCCGGGTGAACTGCCGGGTCTCGGTGGCGACATCCGCGGCGCCGCGCATCTCGATCGGCGCGTCGGCAGGTATCAGCACCGGGTCGACACGCCGCACGACGTCGGGCGCCAACAACTCCAGCAGGGCCGGGATGTCGCCACCGCGCGAGGCGGCCAGGAAGGCGCTCACGACCTCGAGATGTTCGGTGCGGTGTCGCGGTTGCTCAGCCGGCCCGGCCTGCAGTCGGGCCCGGGCACGGCTGGCCAGTTTCTTGGCGGCATCCGGTGAGCGGTCGAGTAATCCGGCGATCTGCTCGAACGGCACGTCGAACACGTCGTGCAGCACGAACGCAACGCGCTGTGCCGGTGACAGCCGGTCCAGCACCACCAGCAGCGCGCGGCTGACCTCCTCGGCGCGCAGCACCTCCTCATCGGCGGCCGGTACGGCCAAGGCTGGGGCGCTGTCCCACTCGGGTGCATCCGACAGTGCTTGCTCGACGTGCCGCGCGCGGGCCCGCAACTGGTCTATGGCCACGCGTGCGGTGATGGTGGTGAGCCATCCGGGCAGATTGTCCACCGCGGCAAAGTCGGCACTGCTGGCCTTCAGCCAGGCTGATTGAACGGCGTCGTCGGCGTCTGCCGCCGAGCCGAGCAGATGCAACGCCACCGAATGCAGACGCCGGCGGTTGTCTTCGAACCGCAGGGCCAAAACGTCGGTGTTGCCCATAGGTCACCTTTCCCGTTCGGGAGTCGTCACAGGGATAGAGCCAGATCCACCGACGACAGGAAGAGCAACACCATGAGCGTACAGACGATCTATCTGGTGACCATCGTGGTCACCGCGGTCACCACCATCGCCATTGCCGTACCCGACTTCATTCCGGCACAGTTCGTCGTGGCCAACTCCGCGCGGGTGGGTGTGCCGCGGTCCTGGTTGCCGCTGTTGGGCGGGCTGAAACTGGCCGGCGGCGCCGGCCTGCTCGTCGGCCTGGCAGGAGTGCCGCTGCTCGGCGTCGCCGCCGCGGCCGGCCTGGTCGCCTACTTCATCGGGGCGGTGGTGACCCACATCCGGGCCGGGGTG
Source organism: Mycobacterium sp. SMC-14 (assembly GCF_046250075.1). NCBI lineage: Bacteria > Bacillati > Actinomycetota > Actinomycetes > Mycobacteriales > Mycobacteriaceae > Mycobacterium > Mycobacterium sp. SMC-14. The sequence goes on from NZ_CP176429.1 coordinate 2,369,394, forward strand.
CTGTCCAACATCGGATTCCCGGCCGCTTACCTGGCGCTGTCGACGGCGTCGCTGGCGATCCTGCTGGCGTGACCTATCCGAATTCCGTCGCCGGGTCGGTATGGCTGGCCGCGCCGGCACGTCGTGGCAGTTCGACGACGACGTTGGTGGCCTTGACCGAGGCGACGACCAGGCTGCCGGGCTGCAGCTGCAGTTCATCGGCGGCCTCCCTGCTGACCAGCGAGACCAACCGGAACGGGCCGGCCTGAACCTCGACCTGTGCCATTACCGTGTCGCGGGTGACCTTGGTGACGAGCCCGACCATCCGGTTGCGCGCCGACTGGCCGACCACGGGATTGCGTGACACCGGTTCGACGGCAGCGCGCTCCTGGGCGAACCGCGCCAGCTCGGCGCCGTCGACCATGCGGGGCCCACTGCCCGTCGTCAGCGACAGGCGACCGGAGTCGATCCACCGGCGGACGGTGTCGTCGCTGACCCCGAGGAGCTCGGCGACTTCGGCAATTCGAAAGCTCGGCACGTAGGTGAGTTTATCGCCGCGGTCGCGCCTCATCAGGCTCCTGGGAAATACCGGACTTCGCTGATCGGCGCGCCACGGCCGATGACGTCGAAGAACAGCACGGCGCGTCGCTGCGCCGAGGTGATCGACACCGCCACGGTGCTTCCGGCGGCCAGCATCTTGGTCAGGCGTGCGCCGTCGAGCTGCGTGCCGAGCTCGGCCAGGTCCGCAGCGGTGTCGTCGCCGTAAGTGACTGTGGCACTGGCTGATAGCAGACCCCGGGCGGTGGCAGTGTTGCCCGCTGCGATCGCTTCCAGGAAAGCTCGTGCCGTCTTCTTGCCCCTGCTTCCCGGCCGACGGAACCCGGAAACGAATCCGGCGGTGCCGGCCAGCCGCTGATTGCGCAGCAGCGATCGTGACAGCCCGACCCCGGCGGGCAGCGCGGCGACACCGTTGCCCAGGAATTGCCCCACCATGGCCGGCAGTTCCCAGTAGGCGCGAAGGCGCTGCAGCTCCCAGCCGCCGGCCGATTCCTGCAGGTCATACCGCAGAATCGCTGGAATGTGCATGGTGACCGACGGTCCCATCGCGACCTCGAGCTGCAGATCCCGAACGACCGTCGTCCCGCGCACAATGTCCAGATCACGATGGAAGGTGATGTCGCGCGGACCGATGAACGTGTCGTAGAACCGGCCGATCTGCTCGGGGCCGACGTGCGGGCGCGAACCCACCGGATCCTCCACCCGGCCGTCGGCACTGAACAGCCCTGCCCAGCCGGCCCGGTCGTGGGCGGCCGCCGCGGCTGGCGATTGCTCGACTGCGGCCAGCAGCTCCGCGGCCTTGGCGTCGGTCATCAGATCGCCTCCATCACAGTGACTCCGGCTCCGCGCATCGCCGCCAGCGCGGCGGCCGTCGACTCGGCGGAGGTGCCAGCGGTCAGGGGCGATAGCACGGCGGTGGAAAATCCTTGGTGCACAGCGTCTTTGGCGGTGGCGCGTACACAGTGCTCGGTGGCGACGCCGACGACGTCGACATCTCGCACCTTGCGATGATGCAGCCACTCGCCCAGCGAGGTGCCCTGGTCATCGACACCCTCAAAGCCGCTGTATCCGGTGTCGTAAGCGCCCTTTTTGAAGACCGCCTCGATCCGCTCGGTGCTCAATGTGGGATGAAATTGCGCACCGTGACTTCCCGCGACGCAGTGCGGCGGCCAGGATTTTTGGTAGTCCGGATGCTTAGAGAAATGCGCGCCGGGGTCGACGTGCCAATCCTGAGTGGCCACCACGTGCGCGTAGCGGGCCCTACCGACGGGGCCGTCCACGTAACGGCTGATCTCCTGTGCGACGGCCACGGCGCCGTCCACCGGGATCGCTCCCCCATCGCAGAAATCGTTCTGCACATCGACGATGACCAGCGCCCGCATGCGCTCACAGTATCGTCGGCGCCGCAGCGCTTCTCGGCCACACAGCGCCCAGGAGCTGAGGACCGTTACCAGCACCGCGACCTCGACTGCGGTGGTCCACGCGGGCGGGTACAGCACACCGGTCAGATAGTGGGCGATGAATCCATCCGGCGGCAGCGTGGCCATTCCGGCGGCGGCGCGCGCCCGGCGCTCCAGCCAGGTCAGCGGGCAGTCCAGGTGCGCTACCACTATCAGCACCGCCCAGAATGCCGCCGCTACATGTAGCCACAGGGTGCGTGGCCACCGCACGGCGAGAAAGCCGCCGACCACGACGTAGCCGACGAACGCAAGATGCGACGCGACGATGAGCGCCACCGCGATCTGGTACATCAGCGCGTCGTTTCGCCCTCCGCAGAAACCGCTTCCGCCCCTGTTGGTCACGGTACATTGGCGAACATCCAACGTGGTCAGGAGCGAATCTGATGACAACCGGCGATTTCGGCCCGAATGGTCCCGGATATGGACCCGGATACGGTCAGCCCGGCGGCTATCCGCCCCCGCAGGGCTGGGGTCCGCAGCCCGGATGGGGACAGCAACCGGGCGGGCTGGGCAGGCGCTTTTGGGCCCGCGTGCTCGACGGTGTGTTGGTCGGCATCGTGGCGTTCTTCCTGTCGGTGTTCCTGTTCTCCGACGATTACCCGTTTCTGGTGACCGGCCTGTTCTCCGGGGCGCTGACGTTCGGCTACTTCGTACTGTTCGAGGTGACTCAGGGGGCTACCCCGGGCAAGCGCCTGCTCGGGCTGGCGGTGCACGGGCCCGACGGGGTGTCGAAGCCGACGGCTTCGCAGTCGGCCATCCGCAACTCGTTCACCTTGCTGGCCGTGGTCCCCTATCTGGGTGCGCTGCTGGCCTTCGTGGCCTATGTCGTGATCGCCGTGACGATCAGCGGCAGCCCGACCAAGCAGGGCAAGCATGACGAGCTGGCCGGCGGTACCCGGGTGACCCGCGCCTGACCGTCAGTGGGCTAGCGAGAAGCCCTGCCAGGCCTTCCGGCGCTCGGGGGCCGGGTCGTATTCCAAACGGGTCTTGCGGTCGAACACCATGACGGCGCGATCGTCGGAGGTATAGGCCGGCCAGTTCTCGCCCGGCACCCCCGCCCGGCTGAACGCGCCCCAGCGGCGCTGCACCTGCTTGCTGACCTGCAACGCCGTCCGGCGGTCCGCGCCGGCGGTCAACAGCCGACCAAACCCGCCACTGCGGTACACATCGAACACCGCGAACAGTTCGGTCGCGTGGGTGGCACCCATGCCCGACCAGCGCAGCATCCGCGGCGCGTAGTCGTAGCGGTAGACGTAGGTGGGTGCGTGGGTGCCATGGGCTTCGGCGATCTGCCACACCGCAGCGTTGAAGGCGAAATCACCGCCGAGCCGGACGCAGGCCGCCCGCTTCGGGTAGTCCGGATAGGCGGCGATGATGCGATCACGCACCCCCGCGTCGGTGCCGGCCAGGACCGCCTCCACCATTGGCTCGTCGACCGGCAGCATCCTCAAGAACCGGGTGAACAGGCGCCCCTCATCGGCGTTGCTGCCCACGATGAGCGGAACACGGTGGGCTGTTCCCTGCCGCATCGCCTCAACCGGATCCACCGGCAGAACGTCGTCGCCGCAGACCGGGCCGATCGGAAACGCGCCCAGCATGTCCCGGTTGCCGTCGGCGATCAATCGGTCCTGGGCGGCCAGCAGCTCCGACGGCGTCACGCGCAGCAGCGTCTGGGCGCCGTCGGACGGCCGCACCCCGAGCAGCGCGGCGAATCGCTCGGCGAAGGCGGCGGCGATGTCGGTGTTGCGCACCAGCCCGGCGGCCGGGCTTTCGGCGATCGCACGGGCGAACAGGCCTTGCGCGGCGGGCACCGCCAACAGGGTGGCCACCGCGTGCGCCCCCGCGCTTTCCCCGAAGATGGTGACGTTGTCGGGGTCGCCACCGAACGTCGCGACGTTCTCCTGGACCCAGCGCAGGGCGAGCACCAGGTCGCGCAGGTACAGGTTGCTGTCCAGGGTGACTTCGGACGTCGACAGGGACGACAGGTCCAGACACCCCAGCGCACCCAGTCGGTAGTTGACCGAGACGTACACACAGCCGCGCCTGGCCAGCGCCGCGCCGTCATAGATGGGGGTGGCCGAGCTGCCCATGATGTAGCCGCCACCGTGGATGAACACCATGACCGGCAGCGGGCCCGCGTCGGCGTCCTCCGGGGCCACCACGTTGAGCGTCAGGCAGTCCTCGCTGGTCGGCTGGAACCGGCCGGGGCCCAGGACCGTATAGAACCGTTCCTGCGGCGCGCAATTGGTGAATCCGTGGCAATGGCGCACCCCCGACCACGATTCGGCCGGCTGGGGCGCCCGAAACCGCAGCGGGCCCACCGGTGGTCGTGCAAAGGGGATGGATCGCCATCTGCGCACCCCGTCGCGAACGAAACCCTCCACAACGCCGGTGGCGATGCGGGCCTGCACAGGGTGGTTATGCATGAGGCGAACGGTAGCGAATCACCCGGTGGTTAGCGAACCTCGACGAAGGAGAGGTGAGGCTGGACCGCCGCTTGAGCAGGGTGGTTAGCGAACCTCGACGAAGGAGAGGTGAGGCTGGACCGCCGCTTGAGCAGGGTGGTTAGCGAACCTCGACGAAGGAGAGGTGAGGCTGGACCGCCGCTTAGACAGGGCCGGTTAGCCTAACGGCATGCGTCTCACCGGGCTGATCGCCGTATTGCTGTTGATCGCCGGATGTTCGGGGGCCAAGGTCGAAGCGCCGGAGCCGACTTCGACTGGGACGTCTCCCGCCAGCGCAGCCCCGCCGTCGACGTCGGTGACGTCAACGTCGGCGAAGCCGCCGGGGCCGCTGGCTCCCCCTGCTGAGGGCGCAGCGATCGCCGACGTCATCGCCTGGATAGAAGCCGGCCACCCCGTCGACGCCGCCGCGTACCACAAGGCCACCCGTGACGGTGAGGTCACCGACCTCATCGATGATGTCGCCTTCACGGTGGCAGCTGCGCCCCGCCGCGCCACCACCTGCATCAGCGATTCCGGTTCCCCCGACAGCGCCCTGGCCTGCGTGGTGGATCTGGCGAACCCGCCGGCGCAACCCGCCGACATCTATGGCGAGTGGAAGGGCGGCTGGGTCGACTTCGGCGGCAACACGCTGCGGGTGGGCTCCGCACACGGCGATCCGGGCCGGTTTGTGCACGGCGACGGGGCGCAGCTGCCGGACGGGTCCTCGTTGTCGTTCGGCGACTACCGCTGTCGGGCGGATCAGGTAGGGCTGATCTGCGTGAACTACGCCCACCGGTCGGCGGTGCTGCTGCGCCCGGCGGGCATCGGGACTTTCGGCTGCCTGCACCCGGTACCGCCGCCCGCCGACGCCGGCGAACAGTTCAGCTGCGCCAGCTGACGATCAGCGCCAGCGGTCGGCAGAATCGACGGCCTGAAGCAGCGTGTCGCACAGTTTCCGCAGCTCATCGTGGGGAGCGTCTTCGGACAAGGCGGTCGCGATGTCCTCGGCCGCACATCGCACCTGATAGACCCGGTCGGACAGGGCGGTCGCTTCGTCTGCGGAGAGCACCACGGAGTCCGGCGTCAGCGCGGTCGTCTTCCCGCTGCTGATCAGGGCACGCTGCTCGTAAGCGCGCTGCCGGCAGGACTGCCGGCAGTATTGCCGCCGCCGGCCGATCCCGGCGTCGCCCACGTCGCGGCCGCACCATCGGCACGGTTGGGGGCGGGGACTGCGAGGCACGTCGCACACCTTAGTCCGGAGACCGCGACGTTCCCGGTATCATGAGAGGTCGCGCCATATGCGCCGGGAACTTCAGAGGGTTCGCTCGCGTTGACACTCGCGAGGCATTTTTCACCAATAGGCATAAGGAGAGTGGGCCATGGCTGATCGTGTTCTGCGGGGCAGTCGGCTGGGAGCCGTGAGCTACGAGACCGACCGCAACCACGACCTGGCGCCGCGTCGGATGGCGCGCTACCGCACCGACAACGGTGAAGAGTTCGAGGTGCCCTTCGCCGACGACGCGGAGATCCCCGGCACCTGGATGTGCCGTAACGGCCTGGAAGGCACCCTGCTCGAGGGCGACGTGCCCGAGCCGAAGAAGGTCAAGCCGCCGCGCACCCACTGGGACATGCTGCTCGAGCGCCGCTCGGTCGAAGAGCTCGAGGAGCTGCTCAAGGAGCGCCTGGAGCTGATCAAGACGAAGCGGCGCGGCTGAGCGCTGCAGGTGTCGAACCACTTGACGGCCTCCTGAAAGCCCCGACGACACGGCTGCCTGCCTGACCTGCACCGCTGCGGCGGAGTGATCTGGGCGGTTCGTCGCATCAAGCCGCATCATTCGACCCCGGTGGGACGATCTACGCGATGAACAAGCTGGGAAGCCCGACTCGCGTCGGGCAGGTTCTGCGGCAGGCCGGCGCTGTGGCCACAGCGATCCGGACCGACGACGGGCTGCGCTGGCAGGTGCGTCGTGAACGCGACGGCCTCATCCGGGTGACCAAGCGTCTTGCCCACACCAGCCACTGGAAGCCGTCGTGACGCTGTTCTATCCGGACTGCAGCAACAACAACTGGCAGTCAGACCGCGACGCCGTCCGCTTTCTTGAACAGCTTGCACCCGAGGGGTTCAGCGGCCTGTGCCACAAGGTGTCCGAGGGCAACTACTACGAAGACCCATACTGGCCCACGGTGCAACAGTGGTGCGTGGCCGACGGCTTTCCGCTGATCGGCTACCACTACGTGACGACCGACGATCCCGAGGCGCAGGCACAAACCTGGTTGGGCAACAACGGCGGTGCACGGACCATGTTGGACTGGGAGAACGGCGGGGGCAACCTCGCCAACCTGACTGCTGTGGTGAACGCGTTCAACAACGCCGGCGTCACCGTCCAGCTGGGCTACTACCCGCAGTGGTATTGGCACCGCCAGGGAGGCGGCAGTCTGGTCAACCTGGCCAACGCACTGGTCTCATCGGCCTACCCCGACGGACCCGGGTACGCATCGGTAATCTACGAAAACTCCGGCGGTGCCTCTGGCAGCGGCTGGCTACCGTACGGCGGTGTTGCCCCGGCAGCGTGGCAGTTCACCAACCGCGCACTCATCGCCGGTATCACCGTCGACTGCAACGCCTACCAAGGTGACGACATCAGAGAACTTTTCGGCCTCACCGTTGGCCATGGCACCGCGCCAACGGCACCGCCACCGGCAGTGAGCCTCAGCCGCGCGCACCCCGGAGCCGGTTCACCCGGCCGCCGATCCCCCACCGCGCGACCTTGACCATCGCTTCGCGGATGTTGGAGCCGCTCATCTTCGACACGCCCAGCTCACGTTCGGTGAACGTGATCGGCACCTCGGTGATGGTGAACCCGCTGTTGACCGCCCGCCAGGTGAGGTCGACCTGGAAGCAGTATCCCTTCGAGTCGACCGCATCCAGGCCGATCTTCTCCAGCACTCCGCGCCGGTAGGCGCGGTAGCCGGCGGTGATGTCGTGGATTCGGACGCCCAGCAGCAGGCGCGCATAGGTATTGGCGGTCTTGGACAGCACCAGCCGGCGCACCGGCCAATTTCGCACCGTCCCGCCATCGACGTAGCGCGATCCGATCGCCAGATCGGCACCCGCGTCGATGGCATCCAGCAACCGGTAGAGCTGTTCGGGCGCGTGGCTGCCGTCGGCATCCATCTCCACGATCACCTCGTAGTTGCGCTCCAGGCCCCAGGCGAAACCGGCTAGGTAGGCCGCGCCCAGTCCGGCCTTCGAGGTCCGATGCATCACATGAATGCGCGCGGGATCGGCCGCGGCCCGCTCGTCGGCCAGCTTCCCGGTACCGTCCGGGCTGCCGTCGTCGACGACGAGGACGTGGACTCCCGCACGGGCCTGCTGTAGCCGGTCCAGGATGATCGGCAGGTTCTCCAACTCGTTGTAGGTGGGGATGACCACCAGAGTGTGCAGGCTGGGACGCTCACTCATCGGCGCCGCTCCTCCCATTCTCCGCATCGGCGCCGGTGCGGCCCCGCTTGAAATGACGTCGCGTAATCGGACCGCGCATGAAGTTTCCATTTTGCCGTATGGCGGCCAGCAGGGACGCAACGGCCGCTCCCAGCAGCACCCATTGCAGTACTGGCGCCCACCGGGTCGCCGGCGTCAGCGTGGTCTTGAGCCGCACGTGACTGTCGAGGTAGGCGGGCTCGAAGAAGGCGGTACGGGCCAGTTCACGGCCGTCGGGGGCGATCACCGCACTGATCCCGGTGGTTCCGGCGACGACGACGTAGCGATCGTGCTCGACAGCGCGCACCTTGGCAAACGCCAGCTGCTGGTCGCTCATCGTCTGATCGAAGGTGGCGTTGTTGGTCGGTACCGTCAGCATCTGGGCGCCGGCGAGCACCGACTGGCGCGGCGCCCGGTCGAAGATCACTTCCCAGCAGGTGCTCACCCCGACCGGGACGCCGGCGACATGAACCACCCCGTTGCCGTGCCCGGGAACGAAGTACCCGGCCCGGTCGGCATAGCCGGACAGGTGGCGGAAGAAGTCGCGCCACGGCAGATACTCACCGAACGGTTGCACGATCCGCTTGTCGTGGCTCTCCCCCGGCCCGGTGCGCGGATCCCACACCAGCACCGAATTCGAGGCGACCGGATTGTCCCGGCTCCAGCCGGGCGCGGCACGCACCGTGCCCACCAGGATCGGGGCGTCAACTGCTTGGGCGGCGACGGTGATCTGCTGGGCGGCATCGATGTTGGTCAACGGGTCGATGTCCGAGGCGTTCTCCGGCCAGACCACGAACAGTGGTTGCGGGACGCGTCCGGCCGCGACGTCCTCTGCCAACCGCAGGGTTTCGCGGACGTGATAGTCCAGTACCTCCCGGCGCTGGGCGTTGAAGTCGAGCCCGAGCCGCGGCACATTGCCCTGGACCGCGGCCACCGTGATCGACGGTTCGTTGCCGGCGCCCACGCCGGAACGGCGCACCCCCGGCCACACCATGACCGCGGTCAGCATCACCAGGCAGATACAGAGTCCGGGCACCAGCACCGCCGGCGGGCGGTCGGTTGAGTCGGGGGTAGGTGGTGTCCGCAGCCACCGCACGATCTCCATCGTCAGAGCGGTGCCGGCGTAACCGATCAGTGCCACTCCGGTCGACAACAGCGGAACACCACCGAGTGCGACCAAGGGCAGCAACGGTCCAGCGGTCTGGCCGTACCCCACCGCCCCCCAAGGGAACCCACCGAACGGGAACACCGATTTGGCCCATTCTTGGGCTGCCCACAGCAGCGCGAACCAGATCGGCCAGCCGGCCAAGGAGCGCACTGCGACCGCCGCCGAGCCGAACAGGGCGGGAAACAGCGCACACATCAACGCCAGCATCAGCCAGGGCAGCGGGCCGACCAGCCCGCCCACCCACGGCAGCAGCGGGAGATAGAACGCCAGGCCGCACAGCAGGCCGTATCCGAATCCGCCGGCGACGGTGGTCTCTCGGCGAACGAGCACCCAGCCCAGCAGCGCGAACGCCACGATCGCGGCCCACCACCAGTTCAGCGGGGGGAAGCTGGACCGCAACAGCATGCCCGCAGCCACCGTTGCGGCCAGCTGCGCCCAGCGATCGGCCGCGGCGATGCCCAACCGTTCCAGCCGATTCGGCCCGGTGCGGGATGGGTGGGTGGGTACGTCAGCAGCCGGGTGGGCGGGAACGTCACCGGCCGGGTCTATGGGAATGTCGCCGGCCGGGTCCGCGGGGGTTGCAGCAGCCGGTTCGTCCGTGGTCTCAGCCATGCAGGACCTCCCCGCGGTGCACCGTGCGGCGGCAGCGGGGGCTGGCGCCCGGCTCGAGCACCGGTAGCGCGGGCACCCGAGCACGCGGATCGGTCGACCACCGCTGCACGGTGTCGCGCGGCGCCTCGACGGCCAGCGTGCTGGTGTCCCAGACCGCGTAGGACGCAGGTGCACCGGCCACCAGAGTCCCGGTGAGGCCGTCGTTGATACCGGCGGCTCGCCAGCCACCGCGCGTCGATGCAGCGAAAGCCGCCCGCATCGATATCGCGCTACCCGGCGTGCGGTGGTGTGCGGCTGCGCGCACCGCAGCCCACGGATCCAGTGCGGTCACCGGGCTGTCGGAACCGAACGCGAGAGGCACGCCTTGGGATGCTAACAGCGCGAACGGGTTCAGCCCGGCGGCTCGCTCGGCGCCCAGGCGCTGGGCGTACATGCCGTTTTCGCCGCCCCACAGCGCATCGAAAGCCGGCTGCATGCTGGCGATCACGCCCCAGGAGCCCAGCTTGGCGGCCTGTTCGACGCTGACCATCTCCACGTGCTCCAGCCGGTGCCCGCAGCGGGCCACCGCGGGCACCCCGAACCTCTCCACCACCTGTTCCAGTGCCGAAACCACCACGGCGACCGCGGCGTCGCCGATCACGTGGAATCCGGCGGTCACCTCCGCCTCGGTGCAGGCCCATAGGTGGGCGGTGACCGCGTCGACGTCCAGGTGGCACACCCCGTTACAGCCGGCTGCGTCGGCGTAGGGATCGTGGAGCCAGGCGGTGTGCGAACCCAACGCCCCATCGACGAACAGATCGCCGCCGAGCCCGCGCGCGCCGGTGTCGGCGATCAACTCGCGGGCCTGGGCGGCGCTGGTGACCGCTTCGCCCCAGTAGCCGACGATCTCGACGCCGTGACCGCCTTCGCTGAGGGCTCGTAGTTCGCGCCAGTCGTCGAGGCCCCCGATGTCGGGGCCGGCGCATTCGTGTACCGCGGCTATCCCGGCAGCGGCGGCGGCATCCAGCGCAGCCACCCGGGCCTCGGCTCGCTGCGCGGCGGTGAGCAGGCCGCCGGCCACGGCGCGAACCCGGTGGTGGGCATCGCCGGACAGCGGGGCGGCAGCGCCGATTCCGGTCGGCAGTTCCGGCACCAGAGTGCGCAACGCGGTCGAGGCCAGCGCGGAGTGGACGTCGGCGCGAGACAGGTATGCGGGTCGGTCCCCCACCACAGCGTCGATGGCCGCGGTGTCGGGGGCACGGCCGTCGGGCCAGCCGGATTCATCCCAACCGTGTCCGCGGATCGGCTCGCCGGGATGGGCTGCGGCGTAGTCGGCGATCAGTTGCAGGCAGTGCTGCGCCGAGGTCGCCGGCCGAAGGTCCAGCCCGATGCGGCACAGGCCGGTCTCGGTGAGGTGAACATGGCTGTCCACGAATGCCGGTGTCACCAGCGCGCCGTCGAGTTCGAGCACTTCAGCCTGCGGGAACTGCTCACGGCCGACGTCGTCGCTGCCCAGCCAGGCCACCACGCCGTCCCGGACCGCCATAGCGGTGGCGTCGGGATGACTCGGGCTGTGGATTCGCCCGCCGAGCAGTAAGGAGGCAGGCCTGCCGGTCACAACGGTCACGTCGTAGAAAGTACGGGTTGACGCAGACTGCGGGTCAGCCGACCGGAAGGGCGCGCTGCCCTGGGTCACTGACGTCGGTGACATCCATGAACTCGGCGTCGATGTACTCCGCTGCGCTCCCGGGCGCGCGTCGGGTGGTGTACCACTGCCGGCCGACCGACGCCGCAGCCACCAGCGGGGTATGCCTGCCCAGCGCGGTGGCCGCCACCGCCGCCAGCAGCGGGCGGGCGGCGGCCCGGGTCGGGGGCGCCAGCAGCAGCAGACCCACCAGCGAGGTCACCGGTCCCGGAACCAGTACCAGCACGGTGCCGACCGTGACCAGCCCGCTGTCGGCCAGAACACCCGGGTCTGCGGGCTTGCGCAGGCGGTGGATCTGGCGCCTGATCTGTCCGCTCGCCAGCACCAGGCCGGCCAGGAAGGTGCCCAGCAGCAGCAACGTCGTCCAGCCGAATCCGATCGTCCAGATCAACGCGGCAACCGCCGCCACCTCGACCAGGGCGTAGAGACCGAAGATCCGCAGCACACCGCTCACCATGCCATCCTCAACGTTCCGGCCGGTGATGTGGTTCCAGCCCGTCGCGGCGAGGCGCCGAGACGGCAATACTGAGGCGATGACGACGATCCACCTCGAGGCACCCGCCGGCCCCATCGATGCGCTGCTAGATGTTCCGGCTGGGCCAGGGCCGTGGCCCGGTGTGGTGCTGATTCACGACGCGATCGGCTACGGCAGGGACATGCAGGCCATCTCCGAACGTGTCGCGGAAGCGGGCTATCTGGCCCTGTCACCGAACCTGTACTCCCGGGGCGGCCGGGCGCGCTGCATCACCAGGGTGTTCCGCGAGCTGCTCACTCAGCGCGGCCGCGCCCTCGACGACATTCTGGCCGCCCGCGACCACCTGCTGGGCATGCCGGAGTGCTCAGGTGCGGTCGGTATCGCCGGCTTCTGCATGGGCGGCCAGTTCGCCTTGATCCTGGCGCCCAAGGGATTCGGCGCCTCCGCGCCGTTCTACGGTGTGCCGCTTCCCCGCCACCTCGAGCAGACCCTCGACGGCGCCTGCCCGATCGTGGCCAGTTTCGGAGGCCGCGACCCGATGGGTCGCGGTGCCGCCGATCGGCTACGCCGGGTGGCCGAGGACAAGGCCATTGCGCACGACATCAAGGTCTACCCCGGAGCGGGCCACAGCTTCGCCAACGAGCTGCCGGCACAGCCGCTGATCCGCATCGCCGGCTTCGGCTACAACGAGGCGGCGACCGACGATGCCTGGCAACGCGTGTTCGGCTTCTTCGGCGAGCATTTGCGCGCCGAATCGTGACAGGTCAGCCCGGAGCGCCGGCCGCCGCGAGCACCCGCGGGAACAGCACGTTGTTCTCCTTGTGCACGTGCAGATGGATGTCGGACTCCAGGTCCGCCAGGCCGGCCAGCATCGCGGTATAGCTGGCGCAGGCGTCCGCGGGGACGGTGTAGCCGTCGGTGAGCTCACGCAGTTCGGCCAGCAGATGACCGGCGTTGTCGTGCTCCTGCTGGTTCTCGGCCAGTTCGGTGCGCACCTCGTCGGGCAGCGGGCGGTCCGGTCGCCCCGCGTGCAGGCTGATCTCGGGGAACAACAGCGTCTCTTCGGTGCGCAGGTGTGGCTCCATGGCGCCGCGGAGCTGATGGAACACGTCGCGGACCCGCAGCAGTTCGGCGTGGTTGGGGCCGTGCACCCGCGCCACCTTGTCCACCAACTCCGCCAACCGCGGGAACTCGTCCCACAGGAATCGGTGGTGGGTGCTGACAATGTGGGCGATCAGCGAGGGGTCGTCGTACTCGGCCCAGTCGGCCGGCCGGCCGGGTGCGGTGGCGTTGAGCGCGGCCAGCAGTTCGTCGGCGTCGACTCCGTCGGCGGCGCACGCCGCACCGAGGGTGCGCTGACCGTGGCAACAGAAATCGATCCCGAACCGGCTCAGGATGCGGGTGGACGACGGGTCGGCGGTGACGATGTCACCCAGGATCTGATCGGAAGTGACGGTGGCCATGGTGGCTCCTAAGCGGTCGAGGTTCCGATCCAACAATGCTCATTTCAATGAGCAAAGTCCATTATATGTGACCCAGTCGATCACGCCCCGGCAGCGTCGTCGGCCGGGGTCAACGCCAGCCCGACATTGGTGCGCATGCCGCCGCGCAGCTTGCTGAAGAAGTTGAACACCGGGCCAATGAGCTTGTAACGCTTGCCGATCGCCGCATAGACGGCGCCGTTGTGCGACTTGTCCAAGACAGTGGCGACGGCCTCGATCGCCTCACCCTTGGGTCGTCCCCGCACATCGCAGACCGCCAGCGTCACCCGCGGGGTATTGCGGATTCGCTTGACCTTCCAGGACGACTCCTGGGTGATCACCAGCAGTCGGTCACCGTCGGCAGCGGCCCACACCGGCGTCGGCTTGGGCCGGCCATCTTTGGTGAACGTGGTCAGCAGCAAATAGTCGGACTTGGCGATCTGGGCGAAAGTAGGGGCCATGATCGCGAACCTACCCGCCCGGAGCCCCAGGGCCCGCGTGCATGGCCGAACGGCTACAGCGGTGGGCGGCTCGCGATGGGATGCAAATCTGCGAGCTTGGGCAGCTCGGACTTCGACTGCTCGGTATCCAGGTAGTCGGCCACCGAGGCGCGCGAGATCAGCCCGTAGCGGACCAGCAAATCGACCGGATTCAAGCCGAAGTGCTCAGCGACCCGGATAAGGTTGTCGGCTGTGATCAGCCGACCTTCGTGCGCCGCCTTGTAATAGGCGGACTTTCGATAGCCGAAGGCCTCGTAGACCTCCGTCGCTGGGAGCTGCCTACCGACTAGGTAGGGCAGGACCACCGATGGGTCCTTCAAACGATCGTCCATGGATTTCGACTATAGTCCTGTTAGGCGGGCATTAGCCAGCATATTGTAGCGAAATTCATGCCGAATCCCTACCTGGGTAGAAGGTTACGGTTCCGTAACATTTTCTCCCCGAGTCCCGGGCCGGCGCTGCGACACCTACCGCGGCATTCGGCGCCAGACGGCTTGCGGCAACAGCCTCAGGGCGGCGAACAACGGGCGCAGCGCCCACGGCACCCACACCGTGCGTCGGCCCTTGCGCAGTGCCCGGGACGCCGCCAGCGCCACCTGCTGCGGGGTGCTCGCCAGCGGCGCAGGGTCCATGCCGGTGGTCATCCGGCCGACGACGAAACCGGGCCGCACGATCAGCAGGCCCACACCCGTGCCGTGCAGGGCGTCGGCGAGTCCGCCGGCGAAACCCTCGAGACCGGCCTTGGCCGAACCGTAGACGTAGTTGGCCCGTCGCACCCGCACTCCAGCCACAGAGGAGAAGACCACCATGCGGCCCCGGCCGGCGGTGCGCATGGTCGCCGCCAGGTGAGTGAGCAAACTGATCTGGGCGACGTAGTCGGTGTGCACGACGGCCACCGCATGCGCCGCATCCGACTCTGCGCGGGTCTGATTGCCCAGGACGCCGAACGCCAACACGGCGGTACCTAGCGGGCCATGCTCGGCGATCAGCGCGGCCACCAGAGCGCCGTGGGCGTCCAGGTCGTCGGCATCGAACTCTTTCGTGTGCACCGCGACAGCACCCGCGTCGCGCACCGCGGCGACTTCGGCGTCGAGCCGATCGGCGAAGCGTGCCGCCAGCACCACCGTCGCCCCCGGCGCGAGCTGCCGCGCCAGTTCGAGGCCGATCTCACTACGTCCGCCGAAAATCACTACCGGCCCGTCAACCGTGTCGTTCACGGCTGAGATTATCGCCTGCGCTAGCGTGGGCGGTGATGGCGAACGCGACGACTCGACTGACCAGTGACGCGTTGGCGTTTCTCACCGAACGCCACCTGGCGATGCTGACCACGCTGCGGGCCGATAATTCGCCGCACGTGGTCGCCGTGGGTTTCACCTTCGACCCGAAGACCCATATTGCCCGCGTGATCACCACCGGTGGTTCGCAGAAGGCGGTCAACGCCGAACGGGCCGGGGTCGCCGTGCTGAGCCAAGTCGATGGGGCGCGCTGGCTCTCACTGGAAGGCAGCGCCACCGTCAACGACGCCCCCGCAGCGGTTCGTGACGCCGAGCTGCGTTACGCCCAGCGCTACCGCACGCCGCGGGTGAACCCGCAGCGTGTGGTGATCGAAGTGCAGGTGGAACGCGTGCTGGGCTCTGCCGATCTGCTCGACCGCGGCAACCGGTAGTCAGCCGACCGGTACCACCACCAGCTCGTGCGGCTGGCCGTTCAGTGACTCGGCGCCGTCGGCGGTGACGATCACGATGTCTTCGATTCGGGCGCCCCACTTACCGGGAAAGTAGATGCCGGGCTCGACCGAGAACGCCATCCCCGCGCGGAGCGCCTCGTCATTGCCGGCAACGATATAGGGCTCCTCGTGCACCGACAGGCCGATGCCGTGCCCGGTGCGGTGCACAAAGTATTCGGCCAGGCCGGCCTCGGCCAGCACATCGCGCGCCGCCGCGTCGACCTGTTGCGCCGTTACGCCCGGGCGAACACTGGCCACCGCGGCGCGCTGCGCCTCCTGCAGCACAGAATAATGTTGTGCTACCTCGGGATTGGGCTCCCCCAGGCTGTACGTTCTGGTCGAGTCGGAATTGTATCCGGGCTCGACTGGGCCGCCGATGTCGACGACCACGATGTCACCGGCTTGCAGCACCCGCTCGGAGCACTCGTGGTGCGGGTCGGCACCGTGTGGCCCCGAACCCACGATGATGAAGGCCACCTCCGAATGTCCTTCGGCCACGATCGCTTCGGCGATATCGGCGGCGACGTCGGCTTCGGTGCGGCCCGGGACCAAGAACTCCGGCACCCGGGCGTGCACCCGGTCTATCGCGGCGCCGGCCTTGCGCAGGGCATCGATCTCGCTGGGGTCCTTGATCATTCGCAGATCACGAAGCACGCCGGTCGCCAACACGGGCGTTGTGCCGAGCACATCGACCAGCGGCAACAGGTGCAGAGCGGGCATCGAGTCGGTGACAGCGACCGCCGCCGATGTTTGACCGAGCGCCTCGCCCACCATGCGATAGGGATCCTCACCGTCGACCCAGTCGCGCACCGCCACCCCCAATTCGGCCACCGCGGATTCACGCAGCGCCGCCAGCTCCAGCCGCGGGACCACCATGGTGGGCGCACCAGCGGCCGGCAGCACCAGGGCGGTGAGCCGCTCGAAAGTCTGGGCCCGCGAGCCGATCAGGTAGCGCAGGTCGTAGCCGGGCGTGATCACCAGGCCGGCCAGGCCGGCATTCGCGGCAGCTGCGGCCGCGGAGTTCAATCGGTGAGAGTAGACACTGCTTTCGAACCGGGAAGTCACGCACATCAGGCTATCGGGCGGCAAATAGGCTGGCACCCATGACTGCTCCCGTGTTGCTGCTCGACGGTGCCAGTATGTGGTTTCGCTCCTACTTCGGGGTGCCGTCCTCGATCACCGCACCCGACGGCCGGCCGGTGAACGCGGTGCGCGGCTTCTTCGACTCGGTGGCGACCCTGATCACCCGCCAGAGCCCCGGACGGCTGGTGGTCTGTCTGGATCTGGACTGGCGGCCGCAGTGGCGGGTGGACCTGATCCCGTCCTACAAGGCCCACCGGGTGGTCGAAGAGGCTCCGGCCGGCGCTGACGTCCCCGATGTCGAGGAGGTGCCCGACGAGCTGAGCCCGCAGGTCGAGATGATCGCCGAGCTGCTCGACGCATTCGGGATCGCCACGGGCGGGGCGCCGGACTTCGAGGCCGACGACGTGCTGGGCACCTTGGCGGCCGCCGAACGTCAGGACCCGGTGATCGTCGTCAGCGGCGACCGCGACCTGCTTCAGGTGGTCACCGACCAGCCGGTCCCGGTGTCGGTGCTCTACCTGGGCCAAGGTCTGGCCAAAGCGACGCTGTTCGGCCCGGAGGAGGTGGCCGAACGCTACAGCCTGCCGCCGGAGCGGGCCGGCGCTGCCTACGCCGAAATGGCGTTGCTGCGCGGCGACCCCTCCGATGGGTTGCCCGGGGTTGCCGGCATCGGCGAGAAGACGGCGGTCGGCCTGTTGACTCAGTACGGCTCGCTGGCGGCGGTGCTGGCCGCGGCCGCCGACCCGGGATCGCCTATGGCCAAGGGAGTTCGGGCCAAACTGCAGGCCGGGCAGGACTACATCGAGGCCGCCGGTCCGGTGGTACGCGTGGCGACCGACGCGCCGGTCAGCCTGTCGACAGCGTCGGACACCTTGCCGCGGGTGGCCGCCGACCCGGCGCGGGTCGCCGAGCTGGCGCAGCGCCTGGGCGTCGGCTCTTCGATCACGCGGCTCCAGCGGGCGCTCGACGCCCTGCCGGATTAGGCGGCCCCGGAACTACTTGGGCCGGCCGACCTCATAGGTGCCCGAGTTGTCCTGGAAGGTGACGGTCACCTGACGCTTGGTCCCGTCGATGCTGACCTCGCAGTTGAAGGTGTCGCCCTGCTTGACCACCGGGCTCTGCCCGTTGTTACAGCGGACGTCCTTGACGTTCTTGGCGCCGTAGCCATTGGTCTGGTCGGCCAGGATCTGCTGCACGCCTTCCTGGGCCTTGTCGATGTCGAGCTTGGTGGTCACGAAGAAGCCAGGCTTCCAGAATCCCAGCACCAGCAACACCAGGACAGCAATGCCCACGCACCCGGCGAGCACCGTGCCGACCATTCCGGAGGGACGCTTGGTCGCGGTGCCCGGCGCCGGGTACTGGCCCGGCTGCTGCGGGTACTGGCCGTACTGTCCCGGCTGGCCCGGCTGACCGTACTGCCCCGGCTGGCCATACTGGCCGGGCTGACCATACGGCGACGGCTGACCGTACTGGCCGGGCTGGCCATACTGGCCCGGCTGACCGTACTGCTCGGGCTGCGGGTAGCCGGGATATTGCTGCGGCGCCGACGGATACGCGCCCTGCTGGGGGTACTGAGGGTACTGCTGCGGCGTGTAGGCCGGAGGCTGCCACTGCTGCTCAGCGCCGGTTGCGGGACCCTGTCCGGTGCCCTGGTCCTCGGGCTGTCCGGGCTGCTGAGGCTGCCACGGCTGCGTCGGGTCGTATCCCTGCGGTCCGCTCATCGTTGTTCCTCAAGTCCTCTCACGTAGCGGGTGCTGATCACCGCCGGCTCTCCACCGTAGCGCCCGGACCAGCCTACCCGGCGTCAACGGCAACGACCCCGCGCAAAACCGTGTCGATCGCCTGTTTTGCTGTGGCCCGCAACTCCGGACTGGGCGCCGCGTTGCGCAGCTGATCCAGCAGGTCGAGTACCTGCCGGCACCAGCGCACGAAATCACCCGCCGACAGCGGCGTCCCCCCGCCGGCAGCGTCCGATGCGGCCAGTGCCGAAGCCAGATCGCCGCTGCGGGCCCATCGGTAGACCGCGGCGACGAACCCATCGTCGGGTTCGCGGGTCGGGTTGATGCCGTGCCGGCGCTCGTCGGCCCGCAATGCCGCCGAGAGTTTGCGGGTCTGGTGCAGCGCCCGCCGCACCGCCTCGGTTGGCGCCTGCAGGGTCGGCGGTCCGCCGGGGCCATCGGCACCGCGCGTCTCGTAGAGCACCGCGGAGACCACCGCAGCCAGTTCCGGGGGCTTGAGGTTCTGCCAGGCCCCGGTGCGCAGGCACTCGGCGACCAAAAGGTCGCTTTCGCTGTAGATCCGGGCCAACATCCGGCCGTCGTCGGTGACTTTGGGATCGCCGTCGGCCGCGGCGTCTGCGATGAAGCCGCGTTCGGACAGCAGCCCGACGATCCGGTCGAAGGTACGCGCCAGCGAATTGGTGGCGGCCTCGACCTTTCTGCGCAACTGTGCGTTGTCGTTCTCCACCCGCAGGTAGCGCTCGGCGACCCGCACCTGGGCTTCGCGATCCGGCGCATCGTGAACGGGGTGGTCGCGCATGCGTTGGCGTAGCGCCGCCAGCTCCGGATCCACCGGTGCGTCATCTGGGTCGCCGCGGCGCTTGCGTGAGCTGGGCACATCGAGGCCGGCGGCCGCCGATCGCAGTGCCGAGGCCAGGTCGCGGCGCACCCGTGGCTGGCGGTGCTCCACCCGCTTGGGCAGGCTCATGGTGCCGATCGGCGGGACGGCGCCCGAGTAGTCGGCCGAGGAGATGCGGCCGGCCCAGCGATGCTCGGTGAGCACCAGTGGCCGTGGCTCATCGGAATCCCGGTCGGCCTGCAGCACCACCGCCAATCCTCCGCGGCGGCCGTGGCTGAGGTTGATTATGTCGCCGCGGCGCAGCGCAGCCAACGCATCACTGGCCGTCCGTCGCCGCTGCAGGCGCGAGGCCCGGGCCTGGGCGCGTTCGCGTTCGGAGATCTTCGCCCGCAGCCTGGCGTAGTCGAGCACCGCCGAGTCGCGCCCGCCGAACTCGGCAGCGATCTCATCGAGGGAGCGCTCACCGCGCTCGGCGCTGCGCACCAGGCCGACGACGGACCGGTCGGCCTGGAACTGGGCGAATGACTGCTCCAGCAGCTGATGGGCCTGCTCGGGTCCCATGTGCTGAACCAGGTTGATCGTCATGTTGTACGAGGGCGCGAAGGAGCTGCGCAACGGGAATGTACGGGTGGATGCCAGCCCGGCTACCTGGTCGGGGTCCGCGGTGCTCTCTCCGGGGTGCCACAGCACCACTGCGTGGCCTTCCACGTCGATGCCGCGCCGGCCGGCCCGGCCGGTCAGCTGGGTGTACTCGCCCGGTGTCAGCGCGGCGTGCTGCTCACCGTTGAACTTCACCAGTCGTTCGAGCACCACCGTGCGGGCCGGCATGTTGATGCCCAGCGCCAGGGTTTCAGTGGCGAACACCGCCTTGACCAAACCCGCGGCGAACAGCTCTTCGACAGTGTGGCGAAACACCGGCAGCATTCCGGCGTGATGGCCGGCCAGGCCACGCAGCAGCCCCTCGCGCCATTCGTAGTAACCCAGCACGTCCAGATCGTCGTCGGCCAGGTCACCACAGCGATGGTCGATCACCTCGGCGATGCGGGCCCGTTCGGATTCGGTGGTCAGCCGCAGCGGGGAGCGCAGGCACTGCTTGACCGCGGCGTCGCAGCCGGCCCGGGAGAAGACGAAGGTGATCACCGGCAGCAGACCCGCGGAGTTCAGGACCGCGATCACGTCCGGGCGCATCGGCGGCCGGTAGGTCGGCCGGTCCGTTCGGCCGGAGCCACCGTGCCGTGGTCGCCGGGTACTGCCCCAGTCGGTGAGCCGGTCTGCTTCTCGGCGATGGGCGATGTGGCGCAGCAACTCGGGGGCGACCCGCGGCCGGCCCCCGGCGGCGCGGGCGTCGGAATCTGGCCGGGATTCGAACAGATCGAAGAGCCGTTTGCCGACCATCATGTGCTGCCACAACGGCACCGGGCGATGTTCGTCGACCACGACGGAGGTGTCGCCGCGCACCGTCTGAATCCAGCCGCCGAATTCCTCGGCGTTGCTGACCGTCGCCGACAGGCTGACCAGCCGCACCTCCTCGGGCAGGTGCAGGATGACCTCCTCCCACACCGCGCCGCGCATCCGGTCCGCCAGGAAGTGCACCTCGTCCATGACGACGTGGGAAAGCCCGTGCAGTGCAGGAGAATTCGCGTACAGCATATTGCGCAGCACCTCGGTGGTCATCACCACCACCGGCGCATTCGAATTGATCGACAGATCGCCGGTCAACAGTCCCACCCGGTCCTTGCCGTAGCGGGCCACCAGATCGGTGTGCTTCTGGTTGCTCAGCGCCTTGATCGGCGTGGTGTAGAAGCATTTTCCGCCGCCGGCCAGCGCCAGGTGGACCGCGAACTCGCCGACGACGGTTTTGCCGGCGCCGGTGGGAGCACACACCAGCACTCCCCGGCCGTCCTGCAAGGCCTCGCAGGCCCGACGCTGAAAGTCGTCCAGTCCAAAGGGCAGTTCCGCGGTGAACCGACTCAGCTCAGTCATGCCGGCGAGCCGTCGGGGTTGCGTGCCGAGGTCCGCTGAGCGTGCACAGTTGTACAGCCAAACCGGCGTGTCGCCGTACAAACACGCTCCCCCGCAAGCGGGAGGTGCCCCCGCCTCGCGGGGAAAACGGGACTAGTCATGCGGCGCGGTAACCGGTGTGGGCGCTTCGATGGGCGAGGCTTCATCGTCGCCGAGCGCGGTGGCCGCCTCCCGCTTGGCCTTGCGCCTGTCATGCAGCCGGGCGATCTGGATGGCGAATTCCTGCAACAGGGTCAGTGTGCTACCCAGCACGATCATCGAGAACGGGTCCGAGCCCGGGGTGAAGAACGCGGCGAACACGAACATCGCGAAGATCAGGCCGCGCCGCCACTCCTTGAGCCGGGCGTAACTGATCACGCCGACCATGTTGAGCATCACGATCAGCAGCGGGAACTCGAAGCTGATCCCGAACACCACCAGCAGGTTCAACAGAAACCCGAAATAGCGATCGCCGGACAAGGCGGTCACCTGGACGTCGCTGCCGACAGTCAGCAGAAATCCGAGCGCCTTGGCCAGCACCAAATAGGCCAGGATGGCGCCGGTGACGAACAGCACGGCCGCCGAGACGACGAACACCACCGCGAATCGCCGTTCCTTGTGGTAGAGCCCGGGAGTGATGAACGCCCAGAGTTGGTAGAACCAAACCGGGCAGGCCAGCACGATTCCGGCAGCCAGCCCCACCTTGAGGCGCAGCATGAACTGGTCGAACGGCGCCGTGGCCAGCAGGCGGCACTGCCCGTCGGGCGCGATCGACGCACGCGCGGAGGCCGGCAGTTCGCAGTAAGGGTGACGCAGCCACTCGCCGAGGCTTTCCAGCCCAAAGAGCGGCTGGGTGTACCAGACGAAACCGACGATCGTGGTCAGCACGATCGCCGCCATCGAGATCAGCAGCCGGGTACGTAACTCCCGCAGGTGATCGACGAGAGACATCGTCCCGTCGGGATTGGTGCGGCTGCGCCGCTGACGGGGATCCAGCCGCCGCAGAACTCCGAACGTGCGCACAGTCGAATGGGGCGCGGTCGCCGCGACGGCGGGACCGGGTTACGCCGACTGGCCGCCGGCCGCCGGCGGATCGACCCGCTCGGACTGGACGGTGGTCGGGGTGGCAGTCGAATCCGGCTTGCTCTCGCTCTGCAGCTCGCGGACCTCGGACTTGAAGATGCGCAGCGACTTACCGAGCGAGCGTGCTGCATCGGGCAGTCGCTTGGCGCCGAAGAGAATGATCACGGCGACGGCGAGGATCGCCAGGTGCGACGGTCCTAAAGCGTTCACTTTGGTTACCTCCAGACGTCGCCACGATGCTACCGCAGGTCATCAACCCGGCGGTTCAGCGAGGCTCGACGAAGGAGAGGTGAAGCTGGAAACCTTCTCGTACATCGCCAGCGCGGCCACCGAGGCCTGGCGCACCCCGGCCACCACCGAGTCCGGCGCCATCACCTGCACGTCGTCGCCCATACCCAGCAGCAGCCGGATCAGCCACTCCTGCGACGCGTACGTCAGCTGCGCCTCGCGCCAGCCGTCGGACAGCTCGCCGAGGGCCTGCATGGGGTAGTACTCGAACATCCACGCGGCCGAGGGCGCCACCCGCACGATGGCGACCGGCAGCGACGGGTCGGCGTCGAACAGCGAGGTGTCGGTTTCGGCCTGGCGTGCCGGCTCCGGCGGCGCCGACGGCTCGTCGAGCAGCCGCGCGCCGTCGATGCGGTCGAACCGGAACAACCGCACCCCCTCGGACTCGCGGCTCCACGCCTCCAGGTAGCTGTGCGCGCCGATCAACACCACCCGGATCGGATCGACGATCCGCTGCGACACGCTGTCCCGCGACGCCGCGTAGTAGTCGATGGCCAGCGCGCGGTGTTGCTGGACGCCGTCGCGGACCACGTCGGCGGCCGACTCGTCGTGTGTGGCGGATACGGGCGCCGCCGGTGCCGCGGCTCCGGCGGCCTCCTCGACCTTGGCGATCGCGCTGCGGGCGGCCCGCGGGTCGACGATGCCGGGCATGTCGACCAGGGTGCGCAACGCCATCAGCATGGCCGTGGCTTCCCGCGACGTCAGGCGCAGCGGCCGATCCACTCCTGCGGACTCGAACACGTCCAGGCGGTCTTCGTAGAAGGTCACGTCGATCAGCTCGCCGGGCCCGTAGCCCGGCAGGCCGCACATCACCAGCTGTTCCAGATCGTTCTGCAACTGGCTCAGGCTCACGCCGAGCTCGGCGGCGGCCTGTTCCTTGCTGATCCCGGGCCGAGCCTTCAGATACGGCACCATGTTCAGCAGCCGGACCAGGCGTTTCGACAGCTGCGTCACGCCGGCACCTCCCCCACACGAGCACTCAGGCGCGCCACCACGTCGTCGCGCAGCGACGGCGGGTGCAAAACGACGGCATCGGCCCCGTAGCCGGCGATCTCGCGCGCCAGCCGGTCATGGGTGCCCATGTCGACGCCGATGATGTCGCCGTCGCGGCCGGCCAGCGCCTCACGGGTCAGCACCGTGCCGGCCCGGCGCAGCGCCACGGCGCGGCCATCGGCGACCCAGATGCGGGCCTGCACTCCGCTGGGCGCATCGCCGACGGCGTTCGCGACGATCGCGCGCAGATCGGCGGTGTCGGGGCGGTTGACGGCGTCGGGCGGCCCGATCTGCCGAACCTGCGGCGCGATCCTCGACATCCGGAAGGTGCGCACCGCGTTGCGGTCGCGATCGTGGCCCACCAGATACCAGCGGCCGGCGTGCGTGACCACTCCCCATGGCTCGACGGTGCGGGTGACATACTGCTCGACCGGCGAGGGGCGGTGCTCGAACTGCACGGCCCGCCCCGCCTGCACGGCATCCATCAAGGCGCCCAGCGCCGGTTCGGCGCGGTGCATGCCCGGCAGCGCCGTCGGCGGCGCCACCAGCACGTCGGCCTGATTCGGGTCTACCTCGACACCGGCGGCATGCAGTTTGGCGACCGCGCCCTCGGCGTTGGCGCGCAACTCCGGGGACTGCCACAGCTGAACCGCCACCGCGACCGCGGCGGCCTCTTCGCGGGTCAGGTCGATGGCCGGCAGGGCGTAGGTGTCGGGATTGATCCGGTAGCCCTCGACCGTATCGAACCCCGATACTTTGCCGGTCTCCAGCGGAATGCCCAGGTCACGCAGCTCGTTCTTGTCGCGCTCGAACATCCGCGAGAACGCGTCGTCGCTGGGGCTGTCGCCGTAGCCGACGACGGTGGTCCGGATCTTCTCGGCGGTCAGGTAGCTGCGGGTGGCCAGCAACGCGATGACGAGATTGAGTAGTCGCTCGACTTTCGCGGTCGCCATGACAAGACAGGATAAGGGTCCCTGGTTGCGGGTTTGTTCAGATATGGGTCGCCGGCGCGCATGTCATGCCCGGGAAGTCCCAGGTGCTGCACTGGTAGTCCGAGAATTCCGGGTCTTCGGCGCGCGGCTCGCCCGGAAGATCGGTGCGTGCCGACATCTTCGCGCCGTAGACGCCCGGGTACAGCGGCATCAGCCGGTCATCGTTGGGAAACGCGACCGAGAAGCTGTCCCCGGTGTGCACCGCACGAGTCTCGGTGTAGGTGAGGGTGTGCGACGGGCCAGCCAGCTCCAGCGGCGCGCCGGAGGCGGTCAGGTGCATCTGCAGGGTCACCGGCGTGCCGGGAAGATCGGTCCGGCAATCGCTGACGTCGACGCGGCTGCCCATGTAGTCGGCCCCGTTGACCGAGTAGACGAACGGCTTGGCCACGCTGAACTGGCAGATGACGACGCTGTCTGCGTGCGCTACCGGTGACCCGGCCAGCGCGATGCCCAGTCCGATAAGCGCGGCCAAGCCACTGATCCGAGTCATCGCTGGTGCGTTACATGCTGGCGATCAGGCGCTTGACCCGCTCGTCGACCGACCGGAACGGGTCCTTGCACAGCACGGTGCGCTGGGCCTGGTCGTTGAGCTTGAGGTGCACCCAGTCGACGGTGAAGTCACGGCCCGCTGCCTGTGCGGCACTGATGAATTCGCCGCGCAGTTTGGCGCGGGTGGTCTGTGGAGGGGTGTCGACGGCTTCGTCGACGTCCTCGTCGGTGGTGATGCGGGTGGCCAATCCTTTACGTTGCAGCAGATCGAACACCCCGCGCCCACGCTTGATGTCGTGATAGGCCAGGTCCAACTGGGCGATCTTGGGATCGGACAGCTCCATGTTGTAGCGATCCTGGTAGCGCTGGAACAGCTTTCGCTTGATCACCCAGTCGATCTCGGTGTCCACCTTGGCGAAGTCCTGGGTCTCGACGGCGTCGAGCTGGCGGCCCCACAGGTCGATGACCTGCTCGAGTTGGGGGTTGCTGGCCCGGGTCTGCACGTACTCCACGGCCCGCCCGTAGTACTCGCGCTGGATATCCAGGGCACCGGCCTGACGACCGCCGGCCAGGCGCACCGGTCGCCGGCCGGTGACGTCGTGGCTGACCTCGCGGATCGCCCGGATCGGATTGTCCAGCGAGAAGTCCCGGAAGGACACCCCGGCCTCGATCATCTCCAGCACCAGCGCCGCGCTGCCCACCTTGAGCAGGGTCGAGGTCTCGGACATGTTGGAGTCGCCGACGATGACGTGCAGGCGCCGGTACTTCTCGGCGTCGGCGTGCGGTTCGTCGCGGGTGTTGATGATCGGCCGGGATCGGGTGGTGGCGCTTGAGACGCCTTCCCAGATGTGCTCGGCGCGCTGGGACAGGCAGAACGTGGCGGCCTTGGGGGTCTGCAGCACCTTGCCGGCGCCGCAGATCAGCTGGCGGGTGACCAGGAACGGCAGCAGCACGTCGGAGATGCGGGAGAACTCCCCGGCCCGCACGATCAGGTAGTTCTCGTGGCAGCCGTAGGAGTTGCCGGCCGAATCGGTGTTGTTCTTGAACAGGTAGATGTCGCCGCCGATGCCCTCATCGGCCAGCCGCTGCTCGGCGTCGATCAGCAGGTCTTCGAGCACCCGTTCCCCGGCCCGGTCGTGGGTGACCAGCTGAATCAGGTTGTCGCACTCGGCGGTGGCGTACTCGGGATGGCTGCCGACATCGAGATACAACCGAGCACCGTTGCGCAGGAACACATTCGAGCTACGCCCCCACGACACCACCCGGCGAAACAGATAGCGCGCCACCTCGTCGGGCGACAGCCTCCGATGGCCGTGGAAGGTGCAGGTGACACCGAACTCAGTCTCAATGCCCATGATTCTGCGCTGCACGTCATCGAGCGTACTGGTTGAACCAGCGCAACGGGGCTCAGCTGCGCTGGTGGCGTGGCGGTCAGGCCGGTGGGTTGACCGGGGCCTCGACGTTTTCCAGTACGACTTCGGCCACCTGTCGCATGGTGGTCCGCTTATCCATCGCCGCCCGCTGAATCCACTTGAAGGCCTCGGGCTCGGTGAAGCCGTGCGCGGTCTGCAGCACGCCCTTGGCCCGCTCGACGAGCTTGCGGGTTTCCAGCTGGTCGGACAGGTTGCTGACCTCGCGCTCCAAGGCGGTGATCTCGTCGGCCCGGCTGAGCGCCAGCTCGATTGCCGGGACCAGGTCACCGGCGGTGAACGGCTTGACCAGGTAGGCCATCGCCCCGGCGTCGCGGGCGCGTTCCACCAGATCGCGCTGGCTGAACGCGGTCAGGATGACGATCGGTGCTATCCGCTTGGCGGCGATCTCCGAGGCCGCGTCGATGCCGTCGCGGCGCGGCATCTTCACGTCGAGGATCACCAGGTCCGGTCGCAGCAGCTCGGCCAGCTCGACGGCTTCCTGCCCGTCGCCGGCTTCGCCAACCACCTCATAGCCTTCTTCGCGCAGCATCTCGGCGAGATCCAGGCGGATCAGCGCCTCATCCTCGGCGATCAGCACCCGCCGGGCTGGGCGTGGGCTGCTGTCGGACGTGGGCTCGGTCATCCCCCTATTCTGTCGTGGCTGCCGGCTGGGGCAACCCCGAGGGGCATCGTCTAAGGTAGGAAGCCGCGCGTCAGCGCTGGGCCCTCGTATCCCAACTGGCAGAGGAAACGGATTCAAAACCCGTGCAGTGTGAGTTCGAATCTCACCGAGGGCACCAGAAGTAGCAGTTCATTCTGGTTGCGGTGATCTTGAGATACACCTAAGTGAAGCCCTCGAGTATGGCTGGTCGAGCTAGGGGCGCGCCACGGCTATTGACGGGCGGCGGCGTCCTCCACCGGCGGCCGCTATGAAGCCGCTGTGCGATCCACACCGCCCTAGCCACGCGCTTCCTTGTGCTCTCTGTTAGGGGGGTGCGCGGTTGAGCCTTCGCGATCAGGAACCCGGCCCTTGGTATGTCAACCCGCCTACGATGCACGGGTGAGCCGAGGACGCCTAGAATTAGCCCTGTCGCAGATTCCACCGACCGCTTGGGAAGATTTTGAGACGTTCGCATCAGAATTTCTGATCGCGGATTTCCCCAATCTACGCACGATGGCACGCTCTGCCGGTGACAAAGGTAGAGACGCTGAAATTTTCGACTTGGATGATGCAGGACGCATCAAATTGCAGTACTCGGTTGCGGTTGGCTGGCGCTCTAAGATATTGCGGACCATCCAACGCCTCAAAGAGTTTGATCCAAAACCGACCCATTTGATATACGTAACGAATCAACAGATAGGCCCAGAAGCCGATGATTTGAAGCGCGATGTATTCGCCGAACACGGGATCGTGGTTGATGTCCGAGATCGGTCGTATTTCTTGGATCGACGCGATCACACAATTGCTGCCCGTGCCGCAAGCGAGGTTTTAGAGCAGAAGTTTGTCGTACCGCTTTTGACATCCCAGGGCATAGCGCAGACGGTTGCTCCCGCTCTTACCGCGGAGGAAGAGCGAATCGCCTTTCTTCATATTTCAATTGATCTTATCGAGCGGGACAGTTCACGTAATTTCTCTAAAGATTCCTTTGAATCTTTGGTTCTCGCCGTTCTGCATGGGACAACGCATGAAGCTCCGCTGGATCGGCAGTCCATCCACGGGCGTATATGCAGCTTTGTACATGCCGAATCCAAAGAGCAACTGACAGCTCGCGTGGACTCGGCTCTCGAGCGTCTATCAAAGAAACGCGGCACGGTCAAACATATCCGGAACTTGGACAGCTTTCACATCGCGCACGAAGAAACGACGCGCATAAATGAAGAGACCGAGCGATTTCTGGAACAGGAAGCGGCGTTCGAAGAAGATATTCGCGCCGCCATCTATCTCGTAGATGCTGATTTAGCCGAAGACGAGACAAAGGGTCGAGAGTCTGTCGAAGCGCTTCGCAAGGTGATCGAAAAATTGTTACTTGATTATGGTGAACAGTTCACCGTTGCCATATCTACGGGGCGGGCCCCTGCTGCTACTTCCGAAAAGCTTGAGCATCTGCTGGCGGAAATGTCGTTTAAAACGCATTTGCCAAATACGGCGGCCGCTGAGGTTATCGAAACGGTGCTTACGCAAGGCACTGAGACTACGGGGCGTCACCTGCGCAAACTGCTTGATTCGTACACCGTTCTGGCCATGGTTAAGTCGACGCCCGACGTGCAGAAAGCGCTCCGAAAGGTATTCACGGGAGGGCAGATCTGGCTCGATACGTCGGTCATCTTGCCGCTGATGGCGGAAGAGTTACACCCCGACCGGACTCCAATGCGCGACCTTGTCAAAGCATGTAGATTATCGGAGGTCAGGCTATTTGTGACCACTGGGGTTATAGAAGAAGTCAACGCACATCTCACTAGCTGCGTCGCCGCCGCTCGCTCAACTAGGTCAAGCTCATACAGAATTCCATTCCTGCTGTCTGAGTACATGCTCAACGGTCATCCGCGAAACGGCTTCGCGAGCTGGCAAGAAGATTTTCGTGGGGCGGACGAGCCCCTTCTTGACATAGAGGAATATCTGCGAGTTGAATTCGATATAGTTCGCCAAGATTTGCGTGATGCTGTAGATGCAGCCTCAGACGAGCTTAGGATCGCTGCGCAAGATTACTGGCGCGAAGAGCAGCAAAAACGACGCGATGGTAGCGGAATTGATTCAACACATCTTGATCGATTGGTTGCTCACGACGTTGAGAACAGTGTAGGCGTTATACAGCTACGTGGGCGTAGTAATCCGGGCCCTACTGGCTACCAGCAATGGTGGTTGACCACGGACCGTTTAGCTAAGGGGCTGAGTGCGGCCCTGACGTTTGCGCTCGACGAGCCTATCGCATCGCCAGTCATTGATCCCGGCTTTCTCGCTCAGTTAATGCGTTTTCGTCCCCACTCCCCGCAGGAGGCGACCGCTGCGCTTGACCGGTTTCCGGTTCTTTTAGACTTGGCCAAAATGGACGTGATACCCGCTGACATGATCGATCTCGTCGAAGAAATTCGAAGCCAGACAAATTCCCTGAAGCCCAGAATTATCCAGCGGCGTATTCGGGACGAAGTCAACAAAAGGAAAGCGGGCGAGCACGCTAACTCGCAAGATGATGTCGATATTGAGATTGATACGATTTGACGCACAACTCGATTTCATGCAACATTTCCTGAATGCTGGAGAGCTGATTCTGTAGACTGTTCTTTGCGGAGCGGGCTTTCGACTCCCTAGGCGATGATGGCTGTGGCGACAGTCGGAGGTGTTTCCCCTGCCGGGCGGAGTGCAGCCGAGCCGCCACGACCTCTCCGATGTGGCTTCTTGCTGCTCGGAATACGCCGGCACGCCGCGGTGTCAGGTGGGCAAGAGACCTCAACAGCCAGTGGTTGTGAGTTTGGTGCCCAATGAAAAGGATGATGAGGTGTGATGCCGTCGGTGAGATACAAACTTTGGGGGCAGTCGCGGCTTCACCGAGGGATCGGCCCTGACGACAGCCTAATCTGATCGACACTTCTGCCGCCTCAGGATGTTGTCACCTTGCGCTGTGTGCTCCGGATAGAACGTCGTTCACTAGCAACACGAGCCAACGAGTCCCAAGCGATTCGCCATTGTCGCCACTCACCGGCACCACCGAACTTAGACTCGGGCCGCGACTGGGCAGCCGAGGAGGGCCGTTGAGGAAATCGGTGCTGAGTGTTCTGGTCCTGCTGTTGGGCGTGTCGGTCGGCTTTCTGGTGTGGACGTCGAATCATGCGCACCACACCAAGCAGGTGCCGGCCAAGGCTCGCGGGCAATACGAAGACGCGTCATCTGGCCATGACGGCGGCATCGGCGGCAACCTGCTGCAGCGCGACCCCCTACAAGAGCTTGCTCGCGAGCCCAGTTATGACGACTGCGAATCATGCCACCTGCCCTTTGTGCCGTTTTTCGGGACACGGGCCGGGTTCAACTGCGAAATCAATTACCGGCGAGCAGAACTGCCCGATGCGGCTTACTGCATGTCGGTCAATCCGCCGCAGCACGTATCGATGGATACCGACGGGGAGTTATCGGTTTGCCGTGACAGCGTCAATTGCTTGTCCAATCCCCCGTTCGACCAGCCGATTCTCCCGTTCGGCCAGAGCGCGGGTGCCGGACCGTTCACCTGCCAATCGGAAGCCGCCGGGGTGACCTGCACCGTCAATTCATCAGGGCGCGGCTTCGTGATCTCAAGTTCGGGGATCGAAGCAGTCGGCTGAGGCCCGTCAGCGCGGCGAATACATGATCACGGCCACCCCGATCAGACAGATCAGCGCACCCAGGACGTCGGCACGGTCGGGCCGGAAACCGTCGAACGCCATGCCCCACGCCAGCGAGCCGGCGACGAACACCCCGCCGTAGGCGGCCAGGATCCGGCCGAATTGGGCGTCGGGTTGCAGGGTGGCGACGAAGCCGTACAACCCCAGGGCGATCACCCCGGCGCCGGCCCACAGCAGGCCGCGGTGCTCCCGCACGCCCTGCCACACCAGCCAGGCTCCGCCGATCTCGGCGATGGCAGCCAACACGAACAGCGCGATGGAACGCATGACCATGAGCGCTGACCCTAGACGTAAGCCCTCGACCTGGTGAAACCGCCAACGGCCCTGCTCCCCGGATTAGGCTGTCGCTTGTGTCCGTCAAGCGGTTCCTCGCGGTGCCGGCCGAGGCTCAAAGCCCCTACCGGCGCACGCACTGCATACCGGCCCGCACCCGGCATTACGCGGCGCGGCTGTCGCAACGGCTGCGGATCCTCAAGCTGTCGGCCGGGCTGGCGGCGTTGATCAGCGCGGGCTGGGGACTGCTGGAGATCTGGGTGGACCCCGCCTACTGGTGGATCGGCGCGATCAATCTCGTCGCCGCCGCCGCGCTGGCCCTGACCCCGCTGCTCTACCGCTACGGCGAACTCATCGCGCCCCTGGCCTTCGTGGCAATCGCCTACTCGACGACCGCCATCGTCTGCGCGGTGGTGGGCACCGGGTCGGGCATCCAGTTCTATTTTCTGGCCTCGGCATCGATCAGTGTGCTGATTCTGGGCGTGGACCGGATCAAGCTGGCCGCCGTCGTGGCCGGCATCGGTGCGGCGCTGACCATCGCACTGCAGTTCCTGGTCCCGGCCGACAACCTGCACCAACCGGAGTGGTTGCACAACTTCTCCTACGTGTTGGTGGTGGTCTCGGCCTGCTTCATGGTGGTCGCCACGGTCTGGTTCGCGCTGCGCGAGATCTCCCAGGCCGAAGCGGCGATGGAGGCCGAATACGAACGATCTGAAGCCCTGCTGGCCAATATCTTGCCCACCGCGGTGGCCGACCGGCTGAAGAACCCGGCGGTGGACGTGATCGCCGACAGTTACACCGACGCCTCGGTGCTGTTCGCCGACATCGCCGACTTCACCCGCCGGGCCAGCCAGACCGACCCCGGCCAGCTGGTCGGGTTCCTCAACGACCTCTACAGCGACCTGGATCGGCTCGTCGATCAACATGGCCTGGAGAAGATCAAGACCAGCGGCGACTCCTACATGGTGGTCAGCGGCGTTCCCGACCCGAGACCCGATCATCTGCATGCGCTGGCGCGCCTGGCGCTCGACATCGCGGCGACCGTCGCCGACCTGCGCGACCCCCTGGGCCGGCCGGTGTCGCTGCGGATCGGCCTGGCCACCGGGCCAGTGGTGGCCGGCGTCGTCGGCAACCGCCGGTTCTTCTACGACGTGTGGGGCGACGCGGTGAACCTCGCCTCCCGGATGGAATCGACCGGCGCCCAGGACCGGATCCAGGTGCCGCAGACGGTGCACGAGCGACTCAACGATGACTTCGTGTTCGAGGAGCGCGGCGACGTCGAGGTCAAAGGCAAGGGCGTCATGCGCGCCTGGTTTCTGGTCAACACCCGTCCTCCGGCCTCGCACGGTCCGGCACCCCGGTCCCTGTCGGCGACCCCAGCGGGCTGACCCGCACAGACCGGGTGGTTCGGCCGGCTTCGGTAGGGTGCCGAATCAGGTCGTCCCACAACGCTGAGGAGCGCAATGCGAAGGCTTTTGGCCGTGCTCGGTTCGCTGGCCGGTCTGGCCACCACCGTCAACGGGTATCGCCCGCTGACCAAGCGCGGTTACCCGTCGCTGTACGCATTCGCGTTCGGCCTGTTCGCCTCGGAGCTGCCGTTGCAGCTGATCGCCGGTCAGTCCGCAGCGTTGGCGGCGGTGAGCCGCCGGCTGTCACCGCGGGCTCGGCGGACCAGCTGGCTGCTGTCGGCGATCTCGTGGCTGGGCTTGTTGGGGCTGAACTATGCCGGGCGTACCGCCAATAGGCCGCTGACCGAGGCACTGGACGCCGACCTCGGTGCGGGACGGCGCACCGAAAGCCGGGACTTGTGGAAGCGGCCGGGCCCCGACGCGGAAATCGCCAAGGCGCCCGGCGTGGTGAGGATGATGCGGGTCTACCAGGACTACGCCACCGACTCCGACATCCCCTACGGCGAATACGGCGGCCGCAACACCCTCGATGTGTGGCGGCATCGCGACCTACCCCGCGACGGCCGCGCCCCGGTTCTGCTGCAGATACCCGGCGGCGCCTGGATGGTGGGAAGCAAACGCGGCCAAGCGCATCCGCTGATGGCCCACCTGGTGGAACGCGGTTGGGTGTGTGTATCGATCAACTACCGGCTGAGTCCACGGTCCACCTGGCCAGACCACATCATCGACGTCAAGCGTGCTTTGGCGTGGACCAAAGCGCACATCGCCGACTACGGCGGCGACCCGGATTGGGTCGCGGTGACGGGTGGCTCAGCGGGTGGTCACCTGTGCGCGTTGACCGCGCTGACGGCAAACGATCCCCGTTTTCAGCCGGGTTTCGCCGACGCCGACACCAGCGTGCGCGCAGCGGTGCCGTTCTACGGGATCTACGACTTCACCGGT
Organism: Mycobacterium sp. SMC-14; assembly: GCF_046250075.1. Taxonomy (NCBI): domain Bacteria; kingdom Bacillati; phylum Actinomycetota; class Actinomycetes; order Mycobacteriales; family Mycobacteriaceae; genus Mycobacterium; species Mycobacterium sp. SMC-14. The sequence goes on from NZ_CP176429.1 coordinate 2,402,875, forward strand.
GAGACCGGGTTGCACCCGCTGCTGACCCCGGCTTTGGGTGCCTATGTGTTCAAACAGAGCCGGCGGCGCTTCCCGGACACCTACCGTGACGCCTCCCCGATGACCTATCTATCCGCTGACGCTCCACCGTTTTTCGTGCTGCACGGACGCAATGATTCGTTGGTGCCGGTGGAACAGGGCCGCGCGTTCGCCGACCGGCTGCGAGAGGTCAGCACGAGCCCGGTGGTCTATGCCGAGTTACCGGTGGCGCAGCACGCTTTCGACATCTTCGGCTCGCCCCGCGCGGCACACACGGCGGTAGCCGTAGAACAGTTCCTCGCCGAGATCTACGCCCGGCAGACGACGCAGGTCATCACCGGTAGCTGAACGGCATCCAATACCCGGCCGGAACGCGGCATCTGTGCCAGACTGCGGCCATGGAAACATCGGTTTCAAGCCTGCTGCCGAATCTGTGGAAGTCGACACTGGTCTCTGGTGTCTTGGCCCTCGTCTTGGGCGTGCTGGTCTTGGTCTGGCCGGGCCGGTCCATCATTGCCGCTGCTGTGCTGTTCGGTGTGTATCTGGTCGTCACCGGAATCGCGCAGTTGATCTTCGCTTTCAGCCTGCCCGTCATGTCCGCCGGCGGACGGGTGTTGCTGTTCCTCAGCGGCACCGCGTCGGTGATTCTGGCGGTCCTGTGTTTCCGGCACTTCAACTCCGACGAGGAAGCCCTGGCGGTGCTGCTGCTGGCCATCTGGGTCGCGGTCGGCTTCATCTTCCGCGGGGTGGCGACCGCCGTGGCGGCCATCAGCGATCCGGCGCTGCCGGGCCGGGGTTGGCAGATCTTCATGGGTGTCGTCAGTTTGCTGGCCGGTCTGGTGACGCTCGCGTCACCGTTCGCCTCGCTGTGGGTGCTGGCGCTGGTCGTCGGCAGCTGGCTGATCGTCATCGGCATCGTCGAGATCGTCACCGCGCTTAAGATTCGGAGCGCGTCCCACGAAGTCGCTACCGCGCTGTCGGCCGGGTAACTGCGACAGACGGCCCGCGGCCGATTCGCCCAGTCGCGGGTACCCTTGGGTTCTGACCTGTTTTGACACCTGCCTGAAGCTCTGATCTGGAGTCTGCTCAATGCCCGAGTCCGGCATGCCCTCGCTGTCGCCTGAGCCTCAGCAATCCTGGCCGTCGCCCGGTCCCAGCTATCCCCCGCCGCCGGGCTATCCGTACCCGTATCCGGCGCCCGGGCAGTACCCCGGCTATCCCCCACCTGCGGCGCCTCCGGCGCTGAGGAACGGTGCGGGCATCGCAGCCCTGATCGTTGCGATCGCCGGCATCGTGACCGCGCTGTCGGTGATCGGCGGCGTGGCACTGGGTCTGGCGGCCATCGTGCTCGGCATCATCGGCCGTGGCCGCGCCAAGCGCGGGGAAGCCGACAACGGCGGTGTCGCCCTCGCCGGGATCGTCTTGGGTGCGCTGGCGGTGATCGCCGGTATCGGCTGCATCTTCGTCTATGTCGGCATCTGGCGGACCGCCGGCGCCGGCGACTACGTGGCGTGCATGAGCAAAGCCGGATCGGACACCGACGCCCAGCAGCAGTGCACCGAACGGTTCCGTGAGCACTTCGAGAACACCTTCGGCAGCGGTCCCGACGCCCCCATGGTGCAGGAGGAATCGGACTCCGCGCTGATGCCGGCCTAGCGCTTCGAGCTCGGGAAGTACTTCAGCACGCCTTCTTGCGTGACGGTGGCCAGCAGTTGCCCGGATCGGTCGAAGAAGTGTCCGGTGCCCAGCCCGCGGGAGTCCGCCGCTACCGGTGACGACGTCGCATACAGCACCCAGTCGTCGAACCGCACCGGCCGGTGAAACCACACCGTGTGGTTGGCGCTGGCCGCGAAGATCCGGTCGAAGCCCCAGGACAACCCGTGGGTTGTGATGATGGAATCGAGCACGGTGGTGTCCGACGAGTAGACCATCATCGCGGTGTGCAGCACCGGGTCCTCGGGGATAGCCCCGCCGGCCTTGACCCAGACCCGGTTGTGGCCCAGTTGGCCACCCTTGTTCCGCATCACCCAGGCCGGGTCGTTGGTGTAGCGCCACTCGATCGGGTGCGGCGCCTTGACGAAGCCCGGGACCACTTCCTCGTAACCGTTGAGCAGTTCGCGCAACCTGGGCAACGTCTCGGGCTCGGCCACCGTGGGCGCCTCAACGCTGTGTTCCAGCCCGCTCCCCCCGGACATGTACGAGACCATCGACGTGGCGATCAAGGTGTCACCCTGCAGCGCGTCGACCCGGCGATTGGCGAATCGGCGTTCGTCGCGCAGCCGGTGCACCCGGAACTCGATGTCGCGGGTCGGATCGCCACCGTTGATGAAGTGGACCGACAGCGCGCCTGGCGGCAGGTGCGCGGCCACGGTGCGGCTCGCGGCGACGAATGACTGCGCCATCAGTTGGCCGCCAAAGGTGCGCAACGGCGTCTTGCTGGGGTGCGATCCGACGAAGATGTCGTCATCAACACTCTTGAGATCCAGTACGGCCAGCAGCTCCTCAAGATCCGTATTCGGCTCGGACGACACTAGATGTCGTCCTCCCCGATCCGGTGCACGTGAATCATGTTGGTGGAGCCTTCGGTTCCCGGCGGGGCCCCCGCGACGATGACCATCAGATCACCGCGCTCGTAGCGCCCCAGATCGAGCAGCGCCTTGTCCACCTGGCGGATCATCCCGTCGGTCGAGTCAGCCTGCGGAACGATGAACGTCTCGGTCCCCCAGGTCATCGCCAACTGGCTACGGATCTCCGGCAGTGCGGTGAACGCCAACAGCGGCAGCGGGGTGTGCAACCGGGCCAGCCGTCGCACGGTGTCACCCGACTGGGTGAACGCCACCAGCGCCTTGGCGTCCAGGCGTTCACCGATCTCGCGTGCGGCAAACGAGATCACGCCGCGCTTGGTGCGCGGCACGTGCGTCAACGGCGGTGCCGCCGTGGAGTTCTGCTCCACCGCGCAGATGATCCGGCCCATGGTCCGTACGGCGTCAAGGGCGTGCTTACCCACCGCGGTCTCCCCGGACAGCATCAACGCATCGGCGCCGTCGAGCACAGCGTTGGCCACGTCGGACGCCTCCGCCCGGGTCGGCCGGAAGTTCTCGATCATCGACTCCAGCATCTGAGTCGCCACGATCACCGGGCGCGCGTTCTCGCGGGCCACCTGGATGACCCGCTTCTGTACCAGCGGCACCTCTTCGAGAGCCAGCTCCACGCCCAGGTCACCGCGGGCCACCATGACCGCATCGAAGGCCAGAACCACGGCCTCGAGGTTCTCGATGGCTTCGGGCTTCTCCATCTTGGCGACCACCGGAACCCGTCGGCCGACCCGGTCCATCACTTCGTGCACCAGTTCCACGTCCGACGGTGAGCGCACGAACGACAGCGCAACGATGTCGACGCCGAGCTTCAGCGCGAACTCCAGGTCGTCGATGTCCTTCTCCGACAGCGCCGGTGCGGAGACGTTCATGCCCGGCAGTGACATGCCCTTGTGGTTGCTGACCGGACCACCCTCGGTGACCGTGCAGACCACGTCGTCACCGTCGATGTGATCCACCACCAGCCCGACCTTGCCGTCGTCGACAAGCACCCGGTCTCCCGGGGCGGCGTCGGCGGCCAACTTCTTGTAGGTGGTGGAGACCCGGTCGTGATCGCCGGGGCAGTCGGCGACGGTGATGCGCACCGTCTCGCCGTTGGCCCAGTAGGTGGGGCCGTCGGCGAAACGCCCCAACCGGATCTTGGGGCCCTGAAGGTCGGCGAGGACACCGACAGCCCGCCCGGTCGCATCCGAGGCGGCCCGTACCCATTCGTAGGACGCCTGGTGGTCTGCGTGAGCACCGTGGCTGAAGTTCAGGCGAGCCACATCCATGCCCGCGTCAACCAGTGCCCGGACCATCTCCGCGGAGCTGGTCGCAGGACCGAGAGTACAGACGATCTTTCCGCGTCTATTCACGGCGCCAGCATAGTCGGGCCGACTGAGCTGCCTCCCTCAGGAATGGTTGCCGCCAGCGAAAAACCATGTGACGCACGGGTGCGCCGGCCGATCAGCCGGCGTCGCGCAGTGGTCGGCCTTGCTTGTCGCGCACTCGACCGCTCAGTATCAGGATCGCGTCGATGACACCCCAGACGAACGGCACGACGATCCCGAGCCCGTATGTGGTGATGGTGGCCAACACACCGATCGCCAGCTGCACCAAGCCCAGGCCCATGTGCCCCAGGTACATGCGGCCGAATCCGAGGAACCCGAAAAACCCCAGCAGCTGTAGCAGTGCGGCAGTGACTTTCGACTTCGGTGAGTAGGGCTGTCCCGTCCTCGGATGGCGGCCGTAGGGCGCCCACATGTCCGGATGGCCCGGCGGTGGCGGGTAGGGCTGCCACCCGCCGTACGGACCTGCTGGAGGCCACGACGGATCGGTCATGTCTGCAGCATGCCAGAAATGCCGGATACGACGGCTGGTCCGCTATCGGTCCTGGTCGGCGCCGTCCGAATCTTCGGTGTCGCCGGGTTCGTCGGGTTCGGCCTCGACGGCTTCGGGTTCCTCGGCGGCCTCGTCAACGGGATCTTCGGGGAGTTCGGCGTCGTCGGTGCCGTCGCTCTCCGAATCTTCCGACTCCGCGCTGTCGGCGCTGTCCGGTTCGGAATCGGCCGCTTCGTCTTCGCCGCCGTCCGCCGCCGCTTCCGGCTCGGGCTCAGGCTCGGGCTCTGCCGCGTCTTCGGCGGGCTCCTCGACTGCGTCCTCCTGGACTACCTCTGGCTCCTCGGAGTTGTCAGCGTCCTGCGCCGGCTGACCTTCGGGGAGTTCGGCGTCACCTTCCTCAACGGCCTCGTCTTCAACGGCCTCGTCGGTTTCGCCGGCCTCCTCAACGGGGGCTTCGTCGTCGGCGTCGGTGTCCCCCTTGGCCTCCGGCTCGGCGACCGCAGCTTCCGGCACTTCCTCGTCGGACGCCTCGGCTTCGTCGACGGTCTCAGCATCTGCCGATTCAGCTTCGCCGGTAAGTCTTTTCGGCACTCGAACCACGGAGCCGACACCGTTGGAGACTCCGGCCGCCACCAGCTCGGCCTCGTCGGCCTCGTCGTGCTCGTCTTGCGGCTCCGCCTCGGCAGCGTCGCGCTCGTCGGCTTCTTCGGGTTGCCATGCTCGATGGATGGCTTCGGGGTCTTCCCGCCCCTTGGTCGCGAGCAGGATGTACACCACCGCACCGATGAAGACGAACGTCGAGGTGAACGAGTTGACCCGGATCCCGGCGATATGGGTCGCCGCGTCGTCGCGCAGCAACTCGATACCGAACCGGCCGATGCAGTAGCCCGCGACGTAGAGCGCGAACAATCGCCCGTGCCCCATGCGGAACCGCCGGTCGGCGTAGATCAACACCAGGAACACCACGAGGTTCCACAACAATTCGTACAAGAACGTGGGCTGGACGATCTTGTAGAGCTCGCCGGTCGATACGCCGTCGAGCAGGTGCGGATCCCGGACGCCGGCGGCGTCTTCGCGCCAGAAGATCTCCAGGCCCCACGGCAGCGTTGTCTCCCGGCCGTAGAGCTCTTGATTGAAGTAGTTCCCGATGCGCCCGATCGCCTGGGCCAACACGATCCCGGGCGCGACGGCGTCACCGAAGGCGGGCAGGGAGATCCCGCGGCGGCGGCAGCCGATCCACGCGCCGACCCCACCGAGCGCGACGGCGCCCCAGATCCCCAGACCACCGTCCCAGATCCGCGGCGTCGCTTCCCATCCGACGCCGCCCTCGCCGAAGTAGGTGCGCCAGTCGGTCATCAGGTGATACAGCCGCCCACCGATCAGCCCGAACGGCACCGCCCACAACGCGATGTCATAGATGACGCCCGGCTCCCCGCCACGGGCCCGCCACCGGCGATCACCGAGCAGCAGGGCGGCGACGATCCCGATGATGATGCACAAGGCATAGGCCCGGATCGGCACCGGACCGAGGTGCCAGACTCCGCGCGCAGGACTGGGAAAATAGGTCAGCCAATCCAACGTCATGGCGTTGAAATCCTTTGACGCACGCCGGAAGCAAGCTCCTGCGTCAACGTCCGCAGCTCGGTCAGGCCGTCGGCGAGCGCGGTGACCAGCGCCGAACCGACGATGACACCGTCGGCGTAGGCACCGATTTCGGCGGCCTGCGCGCCCGATCGCACGCCCAGCCCCACGCCGACGGGGATGTCGGAGACTTCGCGCACTCTGGCCACCAGCTCCGGCGCCGCGTTCGACACCGTGTTGCGGGCGCCGGTAACGCCCATGGTGGAGGCGGCGTAGACGAATCCGCGGGTCGCTTTGACGGTCTCGGACAGCCGCTGCGGCGTCGACGAAGGCGCCACCAGGAAGATCCGATCCAGCGCGTGCTGTTGCGACGCGGCCATCCAGTCATCGGCTTCGTCGACGATCAAGTCGGGGGTGATCAGGCCCAGTCCGCCGGCCGACGCCAGGTCGCGGGCGAACGCGCCGACGCCGTAGCGCAGCACCGGATTCCAGTACGTCATCACCACTGCACGCCCACCGGCCTTGGTGATCGCCTCGACCGCGGTCAGCGTGTCGCGCACCCGTACCCCGCCCTGCAGGGCGGTCTCGGTGGCGCGTGCGATGGTCGGGCCGTCCATTCCCGGGTCGGAATAGGGCACACCGACTTCGATGAGGTCACAACCCGATTCGACCAGTGTGGTCAGCGCGGCGATGGAGCCCGGCACGTCCGGGTAGCCGGTCGGCAGATAGCCGATCAGTGCGGCGCGGCCCTCGGCTCGGCACGCGGCGAACATCGGGGCCAGCCGGTCGCCGGCATGGTCGCTCACGACGCGTCTCCTGCCTCGTCGAACAGACCGAACCACTTGGCCGCGGTCTCCACGTCCTTGTCGCCGCGACCGGATACGTTGACCACGATGACCTTGCCGGGTCCCAGCTCGGCCGCCAGCTTGAGTGCACCGGCCACCGCGTGTGCCGATTCGATCGCCGGAATGATTCCCTCAGTGCGGCAAAGGATTCCGAAAGCATCCATCGCTTCGGTGTCGGTGATCGGCCGGTACTCGGCGCGTCCGGTCTCACGCAGCCAGGCGTGCTCCGGACCCACACCCGGGTAATCCAGACCGGCCGAGATCGAGTGCGACTCGATGGTCTGACCGTCCTCGTCCTGCAGCAGGTAAGAGAACGATCCCTGGAACGCACCCGGTGTTCCGCCGGCGAATGTCGCGGCGTGCCGGCCGGTGTCGACGCCGTCGCCGCCGGCCTCGAAACCGATCAGCCGGACCGCGGGATCGTCGAGGAACGCGTGGAAGATGCCGATGGCGTTCGAACCGCCGCCCACACACGCCACTACGGCGTCGGGAAGCCGGCCCGCCATCTGTTGGATCTGAACGCGGGTCTCCAGGCCGACGATCCGTTGGAAGTCGCGCACCATGGTCGGGAACGGGTGGGGCCCGGCCGCGGTGCCGAAGCAGTAGTAGGTGCGGTCAGCGTTGGTGACCCAGTCCCGGAAGGCCTCGTTGATGGCGTCCTTGAGGGTCTGCGAACCCGACTCGACCGAGACCACCTCGGCACCCAGCAGCCGCATCCGGGCCACGTTGAGCGCCTGACGGCGAGTGTCGACGGCACCCATGTAGATCACGCATTCCAGGCCCAGCAAGGCGCAGGCGGTGGCGGTGGCGACCCCGTGCTGACCGGCGCCGGTCTCGGCGATCACCCGGGTCTTGCCCATGTGCCGCGCCAGCAGTGCCTGGCCGAGCACGTTGTTGATCTTGTGAGAACCGGTGTGGTTCAGGTCCTCTCGCTTCAAGAAGATCCGGGCCCCGCCGGCATGCGCGGTCAGGCGCTCCGCGTCATACAGCGGCGAGGGTCGGCCGGTGTAGTGCGTCTGCAGGTTATCGAGCGTGTCGAGGAACTCCGGGTCGTTGCGCACCTTGTCGTAGGCCGCGGTGACCTCTTCGATGACCGCCATCAGTGCTTCGGCGACGTAGCGGCCGCCGAAGGCCCCGAAGTGCCCGCGGGCGTCGGGATCGTGCGGGGTCGGCTCGGCCACTCCGGCGCTGGCGCGCGGCAGACTCGGTTGCGAGGTGTCTGACATTTAGCGGGCCGACTTCGGGCAGGACGGATGCTTACCCGCACTGACCAAATCGGCAACGGCCGCCCGCGGGTCGCCACTGGTGACGAGTCCCTCGCCGACCAGGACGGCGTCCGCGCCGGCACCGGCGTAGGCCAGCAGGTCCGCGGTGCCCCGCACCCCGGACTCGGCGATCTTGACCACCTCGGTGGGCAGCCCGGGCGCGATCCGCGCAAAGCAGTCGCGGTCGACCTCCAACGTGGTCAGGTCGCGTGCGTTGACGCCGATCACCTTGGCACCGGCCGTCAAGGCCCGGTCCGCTTCTTCTTCGGTGTGCACCTCGACCAGTGCGGTCATGCCGAGCGACTCGGTGCGGTCCAGCATGGATTCCAGTGCCTGTTGCTCGAGCGCCGCCACGATCAGCAGCAGCATGTCGGCGCCGTGGGCGCGGGCCTCGTGAATCTGGTACGGCCGCACGATGAAGTCCTTGCGCAGCACCGGAACTGAGACCGCGGCGCGTACCGCGTCCAGGTCGGCCAGCGAGCCGTTGAAGCGGCGCTGTTCGGTCAAAACGCTGATGGCACGGGCCCCGCCGTCGGCGTAGGAGCTGGCCAGCTCCGCGGGATCGGCGATGGGCGCCAGTTGGCCCTTGGAGGGGCTCGCGCGCTTCACCTCAGCGATGACCGCGATGCCGGGCTCGCGCAGCGCCGCCATCACGTCGCGTGGCGGGGGCATGGCCTCGGCCGCTGCCTTGACTTCGGCGAGCGGGACCAGGGCCTCACGGGCGGCAAGGTCGGCGCAGACTCCCTCAATGATGGAGTCGAGAACGGATGCCGAAGTCATGACTGCCGCTTCCTCTCCCGCGTCCTGTGGACCTTCGTCGAAGACCTTTATCGAAGGGTAACGACCCTCGTTGCCCGCGGTGTCACCGGCCCTCGACGTCCGGGCCGGGCGCCCGGTCATCGGGGTCCCCGGTGGGGTCTCGCCCCTCGTCGAGCGCGTCCCACATCATGCGTTCCGACAGCGGTGAATCACCCTGGCCGGCGCGCTTGCCCGCGTCCAGATCACGCGCGACCGCGCGGCGCTCCGCGGGCGCCGAATATTTGGTGACGCGGCCGGCGGTGTGTGCGGCGACCCGCATCAGCAGCACCGCGGCGGCCAGCACACCCAGGGCGGCGACCAGGCTCACGACGGCGCCGGTAAGCCGGCGCTCGGTGCCCACCAGCGAGGTCAACGGAATCTCGGCGATGTCCAGGGCCCGCAGGGTGATGTCACGGGCCACCCACATGCTGGTGGCCAAATAGCCGCAGGCCAGACTCACTGCGGCCAACACCACCGCCAACACCCGCAGCTGCCACCCGCGCACCGCCATCGCGGCGACGGCAGCGGCCAGACACAGCAGCGCCAGGGGCAACAGCGCCGTCGACCAGGACGCGCCGGTGAGGGTGATCTCCTTGGGCTGCCCGAGCCCGTCGAACGAGCGGATCAGCACCCACGGCAGGCGTGAGGCGCCCCAGAGCCCGCCGGCGGCCGCTACCAGCAGCAGTTGTGCCCCGCGTAGCGCGCGGGCGTCGTTGCGTTCGCGGCCGTCAGCCATCGGTCCCGGGCGCCGCCAGGGTCTCGGCGGCGGCGATCGCGGCCAGCACTGCCCGGGCCTTGTTGGATGCCTCGGTGTACTCGTAAGGGCCGTTGGAGTCGGCGACCACTCCGCCGCCCGCCTGCACGTAGGCGGTGCGGTCGCGCATCAATGCCGTGCGGATCGCGATCGCGAAGTCGGCGTTGCCGGCGAAGTCCAGATAGCCGACGACGCCGCCGTAGAGGCCGCGCCGGGTCTTTTCGACCTCCTCGATGAGCTCCATGGCGCGCACCTTAGGGGCCCCGGACAAGGTGCCCGCCGGGAAGCAGGCCGTCACCGCGTCCAGCGCCGTCCGATCCTCGGCGAGCTCCCCGGTGACGGTGGACACCAGGTGCATGACGTGGCTGTAACGCTCGATGTGGCTGTAATCGGAGACCCGCACCGTGCCCGGAACACACACCCGCCCCAGATCGTTACGGCCCAGGTCCACCAGCATCAGATGCTCGGCGAGCTCCTTCTCGTCGTTCAGCAGATCCTTGGCCAGCAGCTGATCTTCGTCCTCAGTCGCCCCACGCCACCGGGTCCCGGCGATCGGGTGCGTGGTCGCGCGGCCGTCCTGGACGGTCACCAGCGCCTCGGGGCTGGAGCCCACGATCGAAAAGGCCAGTCCCCCATCGGCGTCGGGCACCTGCAGCAGGTACATGTACGGGCTCGGATTGGACACCCGCAGCATCCGGTACACATCGAGCGGGTCTGCCGGCGTGGTCATCTCGAAACGCTGCGACGGAACGACCTGAAACGCCTCGCCGGCCTCGATCTCGCCGACCAGCCGCTCGACGATCGCCCCGTACTCCTCGGGCGTGCGCTGACCGCGGTAGACCGGGTCGGGCCGGTCGAAGGTGGCGACGCTGGACTCCAGCGGCTGACTCAACGCCGCGGTCATCACATCGAGGCGCGCGATCGCGTCGTCGTAGGCCTCGTCGACCCGCTCATCGGTGCCGTTCCAGTTGACCGCGTTGGCGATCAACGTGATGGTGCCCTCGTGGTGGTCGACGGCGGCCATGTCGGTGGCCAGCAGCAGCAGCATGTCGGGCAGCTGAAGGTCGTCGACGGCCAGCTCGGGCAGTCGCTCCAGCCGGCGCACCAGGTCGTAGGTGAAAAAGCCCACCAGGCCGCTCGACAGTGGTGGCAGCCCGGGGATGGCGGCCGTCTCCAGGAGCGTCAGCGTCTGGCGCAGGGCCTGCAACGGGTCACCGCCGGTGGGTGCGTCCTGCGGTGCGGCACCCAGCCACACCGCTTCGCCGCCCCGCACCGTCAGCGCAGAGGCCGTACCGGCACCGATGAACGACCAACGTGACCACGACCGGCCGTTTTCGGCCGACTCCAGCAAGAAGGTGCCAGGACGGTTGGCGGCCAGCTTGCGGTAGGCCGACAGCGGCGTTTCGGCGTCGGCCAGCACCTTGCGTGTCACCGGGACCACGCGGTGCTCAGCCGCCAGCGCCCGGAAGTCCGCCCGGGAAGTGACGCCGGCCCTAGAAGTGCTCGTGATTTGCACGCGCCCATCTTCCCAGACCCCGGCGCACCCACCACTATCGCCGCCGCCGCACTGACACCCGGAGTAGCGTGGCCGCCATGAAAACCGGTGACACCGTGGCCGACTTCGAGCTCCCCGACCAGACCGGGGCGCCGCGCAGACTCAGCGACCTGCTGGCCAACGGGCCGGTGGTGCTGTTCTTCTACCCGGCCGCCATGACGCCGGGGTGCACCAAGGAGGCCTGCCACTTCCGCGACCTGGCCGGCGAGTTCGCCGCCGTGGGAGCCACCCGAGTCGGCATCAGCGCCGATGCGGTGGACAAGCAAGCCAAGTTCGCCGACCAGCAGGGCTTCGACTACCCCCTGTTGTCCGACACCGCCGGGACGGTGGCCACCCAGTTCGGCGTCAAACGCGGCATGCTGGGCAGGCTGATCCCGGTGAAGCGGACCACGTTCGTGATCGACACCGACCGCACCGTGCTGGATGTGATCGCCAGCGAATTCTCCATGGACACCCACGCCGACAAGGCGCTGGAGGTGCTGCGGGCGCGCTCGTCGGCCTAGCGCTGGGCGGTTGCGGCGGAGGTCAGGCGGGTTTGTGGAACGTGTAGACCTGGTACTGCAGAAGGCCGAGCTGCGACAGCCACTTCATCCATCGGGTCCCCACGATCATGGTCTTCCGAGTCTGCGCTGACTCGTGTGCGCGGAAGAATTTGAGCAGGAATGGGTACGTCGGCAGGGTTTGCTTGCGGATGTTGCGCTTCGTTTCCAGTCGCAGTCCCGCGCGTGAGCCCATGGCCTTGTAGGACCGCAGGGGGACATTGCCCAATGTTCCGTAGGACTTCGCGATCCGGCTGCGGATCGCCATCCAGATCGGGGTCTTCCCGAAGACCGCCAAGATCGGTACGAAGTCGGAAACCGCCAGGTAGCCACCCGGCCGGAGTACCCGCGCCGCCTCCGCGATGAACCGCTCACGGGAGGGAAAGTGGAAAATGCATTCGACGGCTAGGACGCGGTCGAAAGAGTTGTCCGCGAACGGCAACTGACAGGCGTCGGCTTCGACCCAGGAGATCGAGTTGTCGCCGGCCGGCGTGCTCTGAGCCTCGGCGGCCGCGAGCTGGCGGGGGTCGATATTCAGGCCCGTGAGACCCATGGCGGAATATCGGGCATTGACCTGGCGAATCGTTCCGCCGAATCCGCAACCGACATCCAGCAACGCCTGCCCGTCTGCAACCTTGCCGGCATCGAGCAGCAGGCCGTTCATCTGTGCCATGGCCGCGATGTAGTCAGCCTGGGTGCCGTCGGCGACTGCCGGGTTCTCCCAGTAGCCCCAGTGCACCTGGTCGCCCCACAATTGGCCGAGTTCGCCGCGGTTCTGGCTATCGCCTATGACGAGGTCGAAATATGGCAGGTCCGGCACCCGCGGACGCTATCACGTCGTTGTTTCGTGCGCAGGAATCGTTCGTAGGCGCGCCGGCACACACTGGCAGGCAAACATTGCCGAGCTACGGGCTGCAACCGGGCCCGGTCCCCCGGCCCAACTCACCCGAGGAAACGAGCGGGCTATGCCTGCTCGGAATCTCCGGACCGCTTCACCACGCTCATCCGGTCTCGGCGGATGGCCGACTCGATCCGGCTCTGGATCTCGCTGAGCGCGCCGACCACGTCCCCGCGGACGTGAATCAACTGCATGACTTCGGCATCGGTGCGCTCGATGATGAGCTTGGCTTCACGCTCAGCAGTGGCGATCAGGGCTGCGGCGTTGAGGCGGCTGTCCTTTTCCATGTTTGCGATCTGGATCTGTGCCTGCTCCCACGCCGCACTGACCTGCTTAGCCTGCTCGCGTTCGCTTTCGCGGCGGCGCCGTTCGTCCTCCTCGGCGACTCGCTGCGCGGCCTCGCGGCGGGCGCGCTCGGTCTCCTCGGTTTCGCTGATCAGGCGAGCGCATTCGGCCTGCGCGGCGCGTAGCAGCTCCTCGGCCTCGGTCTTGGCGTCGGTGAGGATCTGCTCGCGACGTTGCGACGTCGATTCCTGAAGCTCAGCCAACGCGGCACCGGCCGCGGCGCGATCCTGGCGGGCTGCCTCGAGCTCGTCGCGCAGGTCGTGGGTGAGCGCTTCGGCTTCTTCCTGAGCCATCGCCTTGGTGCGCCGGGCCTCATCGGAGGCCACCCGCATCATCCGTGCTATTCGGTCCGACATCCCCTCCACCGAATCGATCGGACCGGACAACCGAGCGATGTCACCACGCAGCGCATCGATCTCACCGCGCAGCCGGGTCCGGTCATCGTCGGTGTTGGCGAGATCGCGCCGAGCATCGGCAAGCTGAGCTTCGAGCGCTGGGATGCGCTGTTGAAGAGAGTCGAGCTCCTGGTGCAGGTTCTGGATGTACTCCAGCACCTGGCTTCGGTCGAGGCCGCGCAGTTGCGTCGTGAAGTTGGGCAGTTGCGGCTCGAGAAGAGAAATCGCTGTGCTCACCGGGGCTCCTAGTTGAGGTGTGTGTCGTCGGAGGATTGGGGGTCAAGGGTCGGCCGCGCCAGCCGCTTCGTGGACGGAGGCTTCTGGAATAGCGCGTCCCAGTCCTCGCCCTCATCGGAGTTGTGAACCCGGTGCGAGGTGACGGTTACCGTGCGGGCCTGGTCGATGGGTTCTGCGGCCTGCTCCAGCTCATTGACCTTGGCGTAGAAATCGCGCAGTTGTTCGGTGATCATCGCGCGAACCGTCAGGAGTTCCTGCAGTTTGGCCTGTGCCGCTGCCTGTTGCGCTTCAATGTCAAGCCGGACCTGGGCCAGCAGTTCCTCGGCTGCACTCTCGGCGTCGCGCACGATGTCGGCGGCGTCCTGACGGGCCTGCTGGCGAAGCAATGCCAGTCCGGCGTGCAGTTGGCTGGTCTGCTCTTCAAGGTTGGTGCGCACCGCGACAACCGCATCATGTTCCTTCTGCGCGTCGGCAATGATCTCGGCGGCGTGGTCATGGGCGCTGGTGCGGATTCGATCGGCTTCGGCCGTGGCCGACGAGAGGATCGAGGTCAACTGATCACTGAGGTTGGCGATATCGCCGGGGATTGCCCGGGCCAGTTCGGTGTACTGCGCCGAGGTGGTGGCCAACTCGTACCGAGACTTGTCGACCTGATCGCCGAGCGCGGCAATCCGCGTCTCGCTACGGCGGATCAGTGTGTGCAGCTCGGAGAGCTCCTTGTCATGGGCCTCGGTATGGCGGTAATTCATCCGCTCCATATCTGCAGAAATGCGGGCGTAGATGGCTGCGGCTTGGACGTCGACGCGTTGACTGATGATCCTCGCCTGCTCTCCCGTCACGCGTGTCACTATATCGACTTATATTGACGCCCGCGCAAGCCTAATTTTGTTAATCAGTATTTCCATGTGACGTGGCACGTGCCTCGCGGAACGGCGCCAATCCCCAGTTCGAGGCGCTTTTGTTAACCATTATTTGGGAGGGGCGCCGCTGGTGGGCCGGTGGACAACGCGCCATTTATCAAGGTCCGGTTCTATTTGTTAATCGCCATTGCCGGTAGTTAATCACTATTTCTCGGTGATCGCGCGGACAATGGATAGGTAGAAGAACTGTATTTCCGTGGATCGGGCGAAATGACGCACGAGCCCTGGGACTCTGCAACGCCCGCTGAGTCGCGCGACGGACACCAGACGACTGGGTTCCGGCGACCTAAGATCGGGCAATCAGGCCCATTCGGTGAGGGCGCACCTCCCGCCCGTCACCGTCGGTCACTCAATCTCAGTCCCCGGCTTCCAACAGCACGTGATTGTCGAAACAGGTACGGGCCCCGGTATGGCAAGCTGCCCCGGTCTGATCGACCTCCAGCAGGACGGTGTCACCGTCGCAGTCCAACCGCACCGAATGCACGTACTGGGTGTGGCCGGAAGTGGCCCCCTTGATCCATTGCTGATTCCGGGAGCGGGAAAAATAGGTGGCCTCACGAGTTGCCAACGTGCGGGCCAATGCGTCGTCGTCCATCCAAGCGACCATCAGCACCTCACCGGTGCCCCGCGCCTGCGCAACCGCGGCGATCAATCCTTCGGCGTTTCGCTTGAGCCGCGCCGCGATCGCCGGATCCAGGCGGTGGGTCATCGGACCACGATCCCTTCGGCCGCCATCGCGGTTTTGACCTGGCCGATGGTCAGTTCCCGGAAGTGAAACACGCTGGCGGCCAGAACGGCATCGGCACCCGCGGCGACCGCCGGGGCGAAATGTTCTGCCGCACCGGCTCCCCCACTGGCGATCACGGGCACGCTCACCGCGGCCCGAACGGCACGCAGCATCGTCAGATCGAATCCGGCCTTGGTGCCGTCGGCGTCCATCGAATTCAGCAGGATCTCCCCGACCCCCAGCTCCACACCACGGATGGCCCATTCGACCGCGTCGATACCGGTGCCCTGCCGGCCGCCATGTGTGGTGACCTCCCATCCGGATGCGGTGGGCGGCGAACCTGCCGGGACGGTACGGGCGTCGACCGACAGCACGATGCACTGGGAGCCGAATTGGCGGGACAGCTCGGCCAACAGTTCCGGGCGGGCGATCGCGGCGGTGTTCACCGACACCTTGTCCGCGCCGGCCCGCAGCAATACGTCGACATCGGCGACCGTGCGCACTCCGCCGCCGACGGTGAGCGGGATGAACACCTGATCTGCGGTGCGCGCGACGACCTCGAGCATGGTGGCCCGGCCCGACGACGACGCGGTCACGTCCAGGAAGGTCAGCTCGTCGGCGCCCTCGGCGTCGTACGCCGCCGCCAGCTCGACCGGGTCACCGGCATCGCGCAGGTTCGCGAAGTTGACGCCCTTGACGACTCGGCCGCCGTCGACGTCCAGACACGGAATGACCCGTACCGCCACATCACTGCGCTTATGCATGTCAGTAGTCCCCCGGTGGGCCGACTCGCTTGAGGATGTCGAGAATCTGATCGTGTACTCCCGGTGCGGCGACCAGCGCCGAGTCCGAGTGGGCCGTCCACGGTGCACCTGCCAGGTCGGTGACAATGCCTCCGGCTGCGCGCACCATGGCCACACCGGCAGCGTGGTCCCAGATGTGGTCGCCGAAACTGATCGCACCGCCGAGGGTTCCATCGGCGACGTAAGCCAGATCGATTCCGGTGGCGCCGTGCATCCGCGTCCGTGAGGTCACCCTCGTCAGGCCTTCGAGCACCGCGAGCCGGTAGCGGCCGGGAAACCTGCCCCGCCACTCGACGTTGAAGGTGCCGATGCCGACCAACGAGTCGGCCAAGTCGACGGGTTTCAGTTGCGGCTGCGCCACCCCGTTGCGGATCAGCGGGCCGTCGGCCACCGCGGTATAGCGCTGGTCGGCGAATGGCAGCCAGGTCAATCCCGCGACCGGCTCACCGTCGCGCAGCAGGCCCAGCAGGATGGCGGACATCGGTGATCCGGCGGCGTAGTTGAACGTCCCGTCGATGGGATCGAGCACCCACACCAGCGGCGAATCGATCGGTGGCCCGCCGAATTCCTCGCCGTGCACGCCGATTCCGGTTGCCGCCAGCAATGCCTCGGTGATCTGCCGTTCCAGGGCCAGGTCGACCTCGGTGGCGAAGTCGTTGGCGCCCTTGCGGACCGCGGAGTCGGCGCGGTGGCCGGCCAGGAAAGGCTCGGCGGCGACATCGAGGATCTCCGACGCCGCTGCGATCAGCGCGTCCAGATCCGCGGTGTCCAACGCCATGCCGGACTACTCCTGCACCGTGGACAGCGCCTCGGGCAGCGTGAACCGGCCCGCGTAGAGGGCCTTGCCCACGATGGCGCCTTCGACTCCACGACCGACCAGCGTGGCGATCGCCCGCAGATCATCCAGGCTCGACACGCCCCCGGACGCGATCACCGGAGCGTCGGTGCGGTCGGCGACTGCGCCGAGCAACTCCAGGTTCGGGCCGCCCAGCGTGCCGTCCTTGGTCACATCGGTGACGACGTAGCGTGAACAGCCTTCACGGTCAAGACGTTCCAGCACCGGCCAGAGATCACCGCCATCGGTCTCCCAACCGCGGCCGCGTAGCCGGTGGATGCCATCGGGATGGTTGGGGTCGATCTGCACGTCCAGCCCGACCGCGACCTTTTCGCCGTGCTCGGCGATCGCGCGCGCGCACCACTGCGGGTTCTCCAAGGCGGCCGTGCCCAGGTTCACCCGGGCGCAGCCGGTGGCCAGTGCGGCCGCCAGGGACTCATCGTCACGGATGCCACCGGACAGTTCGACTTTGACATCAAGGCGCCCAACGACATCGGCGAGCAGCTCCCGGTTCGATCCGCGGCCGAACGCGGCATCCAGATCGACCAGGTGGATCCATTCCGCGCCGTCGCGCTGCCAACCCAGCGCGGCGTCCAGCGCTGAGCCGTACTCAGTCTCACTGCCGGCCTTGCCCTGCACCAGGCGCACCGCGCGCCCGTCGACGACGTCGACGGCCGGCAACAGAACCAGTGCCTTGTTCACAGCAGTACTCACAGTGCCTCCACCCAGTTGCTCAACAGTGTCGCCCCGGCATCCCCACTCTTTTCGGGGTGAAACTGGGTGGCGGCCAACGGCCCATCCTCGACAGCCGCCACGAACGGTACCTGATGGGTCGCCCAGGTCACCAAAGCCTCCGGGCGGCCTTCCCAGCGCTGCGCGGCGTAGGAGTGCACGAAGTAGAACCGGGTGTCGGCGTCCAGCCCGGCGAACAGCGTGCTGCCGGGCGCGGCATCGACGACGTTCCAGCCCATGTGCGGGATCACCGGGGCGTCCAGGCGGGTGACGGCCCCGGGCCACTGGGCGCAGCCGGCGGTGTCCACTCCGAACTCGACTCCGTGGGCGAACAGGATCTGCATCCCGACGCACACTCCGAGTACCGGCCGGCCGGCCTGCACGCGTTCGGCGATGATCTTGTCGCCGTTGACCTTGCGCAACCCGGCCATGCACGCCGCGTACGCCCCGACACCCGGCACCAGCAGACCGTCGGCAGCGGCGGCGGCGTCGGCGTCGGCGGTCACCTCGACCTGGGCACCGACCCGCTGCAGGGCCCGCTGGGCGGAGCGCAGGTTCCCGGAACCGTAGTCCAGGATCACCACCCGGGCAGAGCTGCTCACAGGGCTCCCTTGGTGGACGGCACGCCGGTCACCCGGGGGTCGGGTTCCACTGCCTGGCGCAGCGCACGCGCGACCGCCTTGTACTGGGCCTCGGTGATGTGGTGCGGATCGCGGCCGTAGAGCACCCGCACGTGCAGTGCGATACGCGCGTTCGACGCCAGCGTCTCGAACACGTGCCGGTTGATCACCGTGTGATAGGGGGCTTGCGTTCCGGCAATCGTGGTGTGCGTCATGTGATCCGGTTCCCCGGTGTGCACGCAGTAGGGCCGGCCGGACACGTCGACGGCAGCGTGGGCCAGCGTCTCGTCCATCGGAATGAAGGCGTCGCCGAATCGGCGAATACCCTTCTTGTCGCCCAGTGCCTCGCCCAGCGCCTGTCCCAGCACGATCGCGGTGTCCTCGACGGTGTGGTGGGCCTCGATCTCGACGTCGCCGCGGGCGCGCACCGTCAGATCGAAGCTGGCGTGACTGCCCAGCGCGGTCAGCATGTGATCGAAGAACGGCACACCGGTCTCGATGTCGACGATGCCGGTGCCGTCCAGGTCGAGTTCGACCGTGATGTCGGATTCGCGGGTGGCGCGTTGCACCCGGGCGCGGCGGGTCATGATTCTCCTAATAGCGGTTGGGCGAGTTCGGTGGCCGCAAGCTGCTTGCTGGCGGCGAGCAATGCGTCGTTCTCCTCCGGAAGTCCGGTGGTGGCCCGCAGGTAGCCGGGGATGCCGACGTCACGGATCAGGATGCCGGCGTCCAGGTAGCGCTGCCAGGTTGCGGGCGCGTCGGCGAACCGGCCGAACAGCACGAAGTTAGCGTCGCTGGGAATGACCCGAAACCCCATGGCGGACAGCTCGGCTGAGACGCGGTCCCGTTCGGCGATCAACTGGGCGACGCTGCCCAGGGTGTCGTCGGCATGGCGGAGCGCGGCGCGAGCGGCCGCCTGGGTGACCACCGACAGGTGATATGGCAGGCGAACCAGCAACATCGCGTCGATCACCGCCGGGGCCGCGATCAGGTAGCCGAGCCGGCCGCCGGCAAAGGCGAACGCCTTGCTCATCGTGCGGCTGACGATCAGCTTCGCCGGGTACTCGTCGATCAGCGCGATCGCGCTGGGCTGCGACGAGAATTCGCCATAGGCCTCGTCAACGATCACGATCCCCGGCGCGGCGTCGAGCAGGCTGCGCAGATCCTCCAGCGAAATGCTCTGCCCGGACGGGTTGTTCGGGGACGCGACGAACACCACGTCGGGGTGGTGCTCGGCGATGGCGGCGCCGGCCACACCGACGTCCAGCCCGAAGTCGAAGGTCCGGTTAGCGGCCAGCCACCGTGTTTGGGTGCCGTGGGAGATGATCGGGTGCATCGAGTACGACGGAACGAATCCGATGGCGCTACGGCCCGGGCCGCCGAATGCCTGCAGCAACTGCTGCAGGATCTCATTGGACCCGTTGGCCGCCCACACATTGTCCGGCCCGACCTCGACACCGGTCTGCGCGGTCAGATAGGCGGCCAGGTCGGTGCGCAGCGCCACCGCATCGCGATCGGGATAGCGGTGCAGCTCAGCCGCGACCTCGCGCACCGAACGGGCCACGTCGTCGATGAGCGCCTGGCTCGGCGGGTGCGGATTCTCATTGGTGTTGAGCCGCACCGGAACTTCCAGTTGCGGTGCACCATAGGGCGACTTGCCGCGTAGATCGTCGCGCAGCGGCAGATCCGCCAGGCTGATCTCTGCGCCCGGGCGGGCTGGTGTGCCGCTCACTGCTCGAACCTCCGTCGAACCGCTTCGCCGTGTGAGGGAAGGTCCTCGGCCGTGGCCAGTGCGATCACGTGGCCGCTGACATCTTTGAGTGCGGCCTCGGTGTACTCGACGACGTGGATGCCGCGCAGGAACGTCTGTACCGACAGCCCACTGGAGTGCCGCGCACTGCCCGCGGTGGGCAGCACGTGGTTGGAGCCCGCGCAGTAGTCACCGAGGCTGACCGGTGCGTACGGTCCGACGAAAATCGCACCGGCGGAACGGATTCGGGTTGCCACTTCCGCGGCATCGGCGGTCTGGATCTCCAGGTGCTCGGCGGCGTAGGCGTTCACCACGCGGATACCGGCGTCCAGGTCGTCGACCAGGACGATCGCCGACTGCGGCCCGGACAGTGCCGTAGTCACCCGCTCGCGGTGCACGGTGGTCTGCAGCTGGGCAGTCACCTCGCGGTCGGTGGCATCGGCCAGTTCCGGGCTGGTGGTGACCAGCACGCTGGCGGCCATCTCATCGTGCTCGGCCTGGCTGATCAGGTCCGCGGCCAGATGCGCCGGGTGCGCGGTGTTGTCCGCGAGGATGGCGATCTCGGTGGGGCCGGCTTCGGCGTCGATCCCCACCTGCGAGCGGCACAACCGCTTGGCGGCGGTGACGTAGATGTTGCCGGGGCCGGTGACCATGTCGACCGGTGCCAGTTCACCCCCATCGGCGTCGGTGCCGCCATAGGCCAGCAACGCCACCGCCTGGGCACCGCCGACCGCCCAGACCTCGTCGACACCGAGCAGCCGCGCCGCAGCCAGGATCGTCGGGTGCGGCAGACCGTCGAAGGCGGCCTGGGGCGGACTGGCGATCACCAGGGACTCGACACCGGCGATCTGGGCCGGTACGACGTTCATCACCACGCTGGACGGATAGACCGCGTTACCGCCCGGCACGTACAGGCCCACCCGCTCGACCGGAAGCCAGCGTTCGGTGACGGTGGCGCCCGGGGCCAGCGTGGTGATCGTGTCGGTTCGCCGCTGATCGGAGTGAACGGCCCGGGCGCGGCTGATCGCCACCTCCAGAGCGGCCCGGACGGCGGGGTCCAACTCGGCCAGCGCGCGCCCCAGCGCCGCATCCGGCACCCGGATCGTGGCCGGTCGGATCCGGTCGAACGATTCGCCGAACTCCAGCGCCGCGGCGGCCCCACGCTCGGCGACCGCCTCGACGATCGGGCGCACCCTCGGCAGCACCGCCTCCACGTCCACACCACCGCGGGGCAGAGCGGCACGCAGCTCGGCCTTGGATAGGTCCGACTGTTCGGTGCCGCGCAGGTCGATGCGTGCCATCAGGCCGGTGTTCACACCGCCCATTCTCCCAGAGGGGCTCAAGTCAATATCGCAGCGCCGGGATGACCCGCCGCGTAGGGGCTCGCGGCTAGGGTGGTGCGCAGTGTGACGTCGGCGAACACCGATCGCCGACATGCGCGTCACGCCCCACGAGGAACGGAGTTGCCATGGCTTCCGACAAGGGTGCCGCTGACCCGTCCACGCTGCCGGCCGTGTTCCCGGCGTGGGTGGATCGCCTGCAGATCAAGTATGTGAACCCGGTGGTCAAGCCGTTGTCCAAGTTCATTCCGGGCACGTCGGTGATCACCCATCGGGGGCGCAAGTCCGGCAAGCCCTATGAGACGGTGGTGACCACCTACCGCAAAGACGGCCTGCTGGCGATAGCGCTCGGCCACGGCAAAACCGACTGGGTCAAGAACGTGCTGGCCGCCGGCGAGGCCGACGTCCGGCTGTCCCGCAGTGAACTGCACCTGGTCAATCCGCGGATCCTGCCGGCCGGCTCGGGCGACACCTCGTTGCCATTCCTGCTGCGGGTACAGAACCGCAAGGTGGCGGTGCTCGTCACCGATATCAGCTGAAACCGGTGATTTCGGCGCGGTAACCACCGCTGAGCGGGCGTGAGCGCGCCGAAATCGCTGCTTGAAGCTACATATCCAGGCCGATGTCGAGCACCTGCACCGAATGGGTGAGGCCCCCCACGGCCAGGTAGTCGACTCCGGTGGCGGCGTAGGCGCCGGCGCAGTCCAGAGTGAGTCCACCCGATGACTCCAGCAGCACGCCGGGGGCTCGGGAGTCGCGCCGCTGCGCGGCCATCTGGGTCTGCCAGACCTCGAAGTTGTCCAGCAACACCAGCTCGGGCCCCTCGGCCAGCACCTCGTCGAACTGCTCGAGTGAATCCACCTCGACCTCGCAGGGCACGTCGGGCGCCGCGGCTCGGACCGCCCGCAGCGCCGCAGCCACCGAACCCGCCGCGGCCACATGGTTGTCCTTGATAAGCGCGGCATCGCCCAGACCCATCCGGTGATTCACCCCGCCGCCGACACGTACCGCGTACTTCTGTAGTACCCGCAGGCCGGGCAGCGTCTTGCGGGTGTCGCGGATGCGCGCCGACGTGCCGTCGACCGCGCCGACCCAGGCCGCGGTGGTGGTGGCGATCCCGGACAGGTGGCAGACCAGGTTGAGCATGGTGCGTTCGGCGGTCAACAGGCCGCGGGTGTCGGCCTTCAGGCTCAGGACAGGTGCGCCGGCCTCAAGTCGTGCACCGTCGGTGACCCGGTCCAACACCCGGTAGCCGTCGGCCCCGAGGACCTCGTCGAGCACCAGAAGAGCCAGATCGACCCCGGCGATCACCCCGGGCGCCCGAGTGACCATGGCCGCTTCGGCCATCACGCCGGCGGGAACCGTCGCAGCGGTGGTGACATCGGGCCCGTAGCGCAGATCCTCGTCGAGCGCGCGGGCGATGACCTGGCGAGCCTCGTCGAGTTCGGTCTCGGACAGCTTCACGATGCGACTCCCGCGGGTGTGTCGAGCGCGACAACCCCGTCGCGCAGCCGGATGGTGGAACTGCGGGCCTGACCGGGGTCGGCGGCCGGGTGGTCAGCCCGGTGATGGCAGCCTCGGCTCTCGGCACGGGCCGACGCCGCCGCTGCGACCACCCGGGCAGCCAGGGTCAGCGCGGCGTCCTCGACGCCGGCCCGGTCGGCGACCGGCCGCGCACCGGCGCCTGCCAGCAGCTCCTGCAGGCCGGTAAGCCCGCGCGCGTCGCGGACCACCGAGGCGTCGCGCGACATGGCCTCCTGCAGGGTCTGCCGGTCCAGTGTCGCGCGGCGGACAGGCTCGGGTACCGCGGTGTCGGACCGACCCACCGCGGCGGAGTGTGCCGCAGCCGCAGTGCCCGCGCGGGCACCGACCACCAGGCCTTCCAGCAGGCTGTTGGAAGCCAATCGGTTGGCACCGTGCATCCCGGTTCGTGCCACCTCACCCGCGGCGTACAGCCCGGGCAGCTCGGTGCGGCCGGTGACGTCGGTGATCACTCCACCACAGCTGTAATGCGCGCCCGGGACCACCGGAATCGGTTGGCGCACAGGGTCGATACCGGCGTTTCGGCAGGCCGCGGTCACGGTCGGGAAGCGCCCTTCGAAGCCGTCGATTCCGCGAGCATCGAGATAGGCGCAGGCGTCGCCGGTTTCGCGCAGGCGCGCGTCGATAGCGCCCGCCACCACGTCGCGCGGAGCCAAATCCCCCATCGGGTGCACCCCTTCGGTGATCGAGGCGCCGCGGGCGTCGATCAGCTTGGCGCCTTCGCCGCGCACCGCCTCGGTGATCAGCGGCCGGCGCCCACCGGTAGCACTGCCGTTGCCGGCTCCCGAGAACAGCATCGTCGGATGGAACTGGATGAATTCCAGGTCGCTGACCGCGACTCCGGCCCACAGCGCCAAGGCCACCCCGTCGCCCGTCGCTCCACCGGGATTGGTGGTCGCCCGGTACAGATGGCCCAGACCGCCGGTCGCCAGCACCACCGACGGGGCGTGGATCACCCCGATCCCGTCGGCATTGGCCACCAGCACACCGGTGACGCGATCGGCGTCACGCAGGATCTGCAGCACCACCTGGCCGACGCGAACATCCAGAGCGGCCGCGGCATGGTCCAGGGCACGCTGCACCTCGGCCCCGGTGGCGTCGCCGCCGGCATGAATGATGCGGCGCCGGGAGTGCCCGCCTTCGCGGGTGAGCGCCCAGTCCCCCTGTGCGTCCTGGTCGAACAGCGCCCCCGCGGCGGCAAGGTCGGAGACCGCGCGATAGCCGTCGGCCACGATCGAGGTCACCGCGTCGCGGTCACACAATCCGCCGCCGGCGGCCAGGGTGTCGGCGACATGGTCCGCCACCGAGTCGTCATTGCCCGGCAGCACCACCGCGATCCCGCCCTGGGCGTAGTGCGTCGCCGTTGCCGCCGAGCCCGCGGCGGATTTGCTGAGCACCACGACCGCGCGCCCGGCGCGGTGCGCGGCCCGCGCTGCCGCCAGCCCGCCGACGCCCGTGCCGATGACGACGACATCGGCTCGCTGCTGCCAGCTGGGACCAGCGGTCACTTGCTGACCGGGACGGAGTGTCCGATCGAGATCATCCGCTGCACGCTGCGGGCTGCCAGGCGCGCCGTTTCGGGGTCGACGTGGATCTCGTCGGCGCCCTCGGTCAGGCTGCGCAGCAGGGCCGCCGGGGTGATCATCTTCATGTACTTGCAGGCCGCCTTGCGGTTGACCGCCTCGAAGTCGACCTGCGGCGCCGCCTTGCGCAGCTGGTGGATCATGCCGACCTCGGTGGCGACCAGCACCTTGCGGGCTCCGGTGCGCGCGGCCTCCTCGAGCATCCCGCCGGTCGACAGGATCTTGACCTGCTCCTCGGGGAAATGGCCCTCGCCGACCAGGTACAGCGACGACGTCGCGCAACCACACTCGGGGTGCACGAACAGCTCGGCGTCGGGGTTGGCCCGGGCCTTCTCTGCGAGCTCGTCGCCGTTGATGGCGGCGTGCACGTGGCATTCGCCGGCCCAGATGTGGATGTTGTCGCGGCCGGTGACCCGTTTGACGTGCTGGCCCAGGAACTGATCGGGCAGAAACAGCACCTCACGGTCCGGGTCGATCGCATTGACCACGTCGACGGCATTCGATGAGGTGCAGCAGTAGTCGGTCAGCGCTTTGACCGCCGCGGTGGTGTTCACGTAGGACACCACGACCGCGTCCGGGTATTCGTCGCGCCAGGCCCGCAGTTCCTCGGCCGTGATCGAATCGGCCAGCGAACAGCCCGCCCGGGTGTCGGGCAACAGCACCGTCTTGTCCGGGGAGAGGATCTTGGCGGTCTCGGCCATGAAGTGCACACCGCAGAACACGATGGTGCCCTCGTCCGCGGTGGCCGCGATCCGCGCCAGCGCCAGCGAGTCCCCGACGTGGTCGGCGATGTCCTGGATCGCCGGCAGTTGGTAGTTGTGGGCCAGGATCGTCGCGTTGCGTTCCTTCTTGAGCCGGAGAACCTCGGCCACCCACTCCTCGTCGGGTTCGATACCGCTGTAGCCGGCCGGCGAGTTCACGATGCGGTCGGCCAGGCTGCCTGCCTGTACACCGCTGTCGGTGAGGGTGGTCATGAGTGACTCCTTCTCAAAACAGGTTTTCGACTTATAATCGAAAACGTGGTCCATACTAGCACCGAGCACGAAGTGCTCACTGTGGTCTTCCAGGTTGGCGAGCTTGACCAGCGTCGACCCCGACTGAACGTGCTGCTGTGGGAACGCGCGCGTGAACCGCAGTCGGGGCGCTGGTCGCTACCCGGGGGCTTGCTGCGCAATGACGAGGATGTCACGGCATCGGCCCGCCGCCAGCTGGCCGAGAAGGTCGATTTACGTGAGATCGCCCACCTTGAGCAGCTGGCTGTGTTCTCCGACCCGGGCCGGGTGCCCGGCGTGCGCACCATCGCCTCGACGTTTCTGGGCTTGGTGCCCTCCCCTGCCGACCCGGAACTGCCGGGCGACACGCATTGGCATCCCGTCGACGACTTGCCGCCGATGGCGTTCGACCATGGCCCCATGGTGGCGCACGCGCACAGCCGTCTGGTCGCCAAGATGTCCTATACGAATATTGGATTCGGTTTGGCGCCAACAGAATTCATCCTGTCGACACTGCGGGATATCTACAGTGTCGTGCTGGGCTACCAGGTCGATGCGACCAATCTGCAGCGCGTGCTGGTGCGCCGTGGGGTGATCACCCCGACCGGTACCACCGCCCGTTCCGGGCGTAGCGGGGGCCGTCCGGCGGCCCGATATCGGTTCACCGACTCCGAACTTCGCGTCACCGACGAATTCGCTGCGTTGCGCCCGCCCGGGTGAGTCGACTGGAATCTTAACGCCTTCTTAAGCAACAATGCCGGGATGGACGTCGACAGTCTGGCCCGCGAAACTTCTGTCGAGTGGATCGGGCAGGCCCCGCACCAGCCCCTGCAATCCGGCGAACGCCCGCTGCCGGTGGCCGAGGATCCGTTTTATGAGCCACCGGCAGGCTTCCAGCACGCCGTGCCGGGCACCGTGCTGCGCTCCCGCGACGTTGAGCTGGCCTTTTTAGGCCTGATCCCGCAGCAGCTGCAGGCCACCCAGCTGCTCTACCGCAGCGTCGACCGCAACAACGTCCCGCAGGTGGCGGTGACAACCGTGGTGGTGCCCACCGACCGGGATCGGACCCGGCCGTGTCCGATCGTGTCGTACCAGTGCGCGATCGACGCGGTGGACGGCCGGTGCTTCCCGTCCTTCGCGCTGCGCCGCCGCGCCCGCGCGCATGGGTCTTTCACCCAGCTGGAGTTCGTGCTGATCGCGGCCATCCTGTCGCAGGGGTGGGCGGTGTCGATTCCCGACCATGAGGGCCGCTTCGGCCACTGGGGGGCACCGTACGAACCCGGCTACTACGTGCTCGACGGGCTGCGCGCCGCGCTGGGCACCGAGCAGCTGGGACTGTCCCCCGATGCCCCGGTGGGCCTGTGGGGCTATTCCGGCGGCGGCCTGTCCACCGCGTGGGCGGCCCAAGTCTGCGGCGACTACGCTCCCGACCTCAACATCGTCGGAGCCGCCCTGGGCTCACCCGTGGGGGACCTGGGTAACACCCTGCAGCGACTCAACGGCTCGTTTTGGTCCGGTCTGCCGGCCATCATGATCTCCGCGCTGGCCCGGGTGTATCCCGACCTCGACAAGGTCGTCGAGGAGCACGCCACCGTCGAAGGCCGTGCGCTGCTGCACTCGCTGGAGTCGGTCACTACCGCGACCGCGGTGCTGCGGCTGCACCACCGCGCCCTGGACACCTTCATCGACCGGCCACTGGAGCAGCTGATCGAGCACCCCGTGGTGCAGCACGTGTTCGACGACACCCGGCTGGGTGGCGCGACCCCGGCCGTCCCGGTGCTGATGTTGCAGGCCATCCACGACCAGGTGATCTCGGTCGACGACATCGACACGCTCGCCGAGACCTACGCGGCCGGCGGTGCGCGGGTCACCTATCACCGTGATCGGCTCAGCGAGCACGTGACGCTGCATCCGCTGTCGGCACCCATGGTGCTGGACTGGTTGCGGGACCGGTTCGCCAACCGGCCGCTGCCGCAGGCTCCGGTGAGCAGCGGGTGGCCGGCGCTGCTGAACCCCAAGACCTACCTGGGGTTGGTGCGCCTGGGCGTGGTCGCGAGCCGGGTCATCACCGGCGGGGCGGTGCGACGGCTTCCACTGTGACCGCCGGTTGCGGTCGCTGCGCGGGTTCTGGCGGATAGCCGCCGAGATCGTCACGGGTGCTCCACGTGGCGCACAAGCCGTACACCAGCGCCGCGGTGGCCGCCGGCAAGAGCAGTGAGGCCGCGATCTGTAGCGGGGTGTGCCCGAAGAACACCGGCGGACCCTCGGCGACGTAGTGCACTCGGTGTTCGGGGCTCACCGGTGCGGCATCGACGTCGATGGTGCCGAATCGGCGGTGTACCAGGACGGTACCGGTCAATACCGCCAGCGCGGCCCCGGCAGTCAGACCCACCGACAGGCCCGCGATCATGCCCGGTCCCCGATGCGCCCGCCACTGCCAGGCCAGGGCGGCCCCTACCACCGCCACCACGCCCAACAGTCCGAGCAGCAGAAACGGCGCGATGAAGAAGTGCTCGGCCTCATTGCCCAGATAGGCCTGCACCCGCTCGCCGCTGCGGGCGAGTGCCACCACACCGTTGATGGGCGGGGCGACCCACGCCCACAAGGCGCCGATCGGCAGGCCGACAGCGGTCAGTCCGGCGACGACGATCAGGTACGCACGGCCCCGTGTGATCCGCGGCGCGCCGGAGGTCGTCACCGCTGCGTGTCCAGGTCGGTCGAATCCACCAGGCCGTGCCGCGAACACTGGGCCCACCAACCGTCCGGGCGGACCTGCACCTTCATCCGGCGCCCGCAGGAGGCGCAGAATCGCGGCGGCTCCAGACCCAACTGGGCGGCGGTGGGCAGCGATGCGCCGGCAGGATCATCGATCTGCACGCCGGTGTAGACGTTGTAGACGCCGGCTCCCACCGGAACGGGCAGGTCGCGGACCATCACAGGGTGGCGTTGAGTGCCTTGATCGGCATCTGCAGGTCGTCGAGCAGTTCCAGATCGGTCTCGGCCGGCCGGCCCAGGGTGGTCAGGTAGTTGCCGACGATGATGGCGTTGATGCCGCCCAGGATGCCCTGCTTGGCACCCAGGTCGCCCAGGGTGATCTCCCGGCCTCCCGCGAAGCGCAGCATGGTGCGCGGCAGGGCGAGGCGGAACGCGGCGACGGCCCGCAACGCGTCGGCGGCCGGCAGCACCTCCAGGTCCCCGAACGGGGTGCCCGGGCGCGGGTTGAGGAAGTTCAGCGGGACCTCGTCGGGGTTGAGCTCGGCCAGATCGGCGGCGAACTCCGCGCGCTGTTCCAGCGTCTCGCCCATGCCGAGGATGCCGCCGGAGCAGACCTCCATGCCGGCTTTGGCCACCATGCGCAGGGTCTCCCAGCGCTCCTCCCAGGTGTGGGTGGTGACGACGTTGGGAAAGTGCGATCGGGCGGTCTCCAAGTTGTGGTTGTAGCGGTGCACGCCCATCGCGGCCAGCTTGTCCACGTGCCTCTGGGTCAGCATGCCGAGTGAACAGGCGATCTGGATGTCGACCTCGTTGCGGATGGCTTCGATACCCGCGGCGACCTGGGCGAGCAGTCGCTCGTCGGGCCCGCGTACCGCGGCGACGATGCAGAACTCGGTGGCGCCGGTCTTGGCGGTCTGCTTGGCCGCCTCGACCAGGCTGGGAATGTCCAGCCAAGCGCTGCGCACGGGTGAGGAGAACAGCCCCGACTGCGAGCAGAAGTGGCAATCCTCCGGGCAGCCACCGGTTTTCAGGCTGATGATGCCCTCGACCTCGATCTCCGGGCCGCACCACCGCATCCGCACTTCGTGGGCCAACGCCAGCAGCTCATCGAGGCGCTCGTCGGGCAGCTGCAGCACCTCGAGAACCTGATCCTGACGCAACGCTTCGCCGCGCTCCAGTACCTGTTCCCGGGCCAATGCCAGGATGTCGTCGGTCACGCGCGCTCCCCTCAAGACTTGAACGGTGTTCAGGTTAGGCTAGCGGGGTGCAGCTGCACAAACCTGACGTGGTCGCCGCGGCCACCACCATCCTGGACGACTACGGCATCGCCGACCTGTCGATGCGCCGGCTGGCGCGTGAGCTCAACGTCAGCCCCAGCGCGCTGTACTGGCATTTCGCCAACAAGCAGCAACTACTGGGTGCGGTCGCCGACCGCGTGTTGGCTCCCGCCTGCGCCGACCCCGGGTCGGGCAGCTGGCAGTGGCGGATCCAAACCGTGGGCGAACGCCTGCGCGATGCGCTGCTGTCCCACACCGACGGCGCCGAACTGGTGTCGGCCAGCATGGCGGCAGGCCAGTCCCAGGCGGCCACCGGCATTCTGGCGCTGCTGGCGCAGGCCGCAACGGCGGCAGGCGTGCATCCGGATCAGGCCGGGCAGGTCGCCCGCACGGTCGTCTACTACGTCTTGGGGTTCACCGCCGACGAACAGTCCCGCCTGCAGTGGGACGCCGCCGGGGCCGCCGCGATCACGACCGACGCCGACCCGAGCAGCGCGTTCGCGTTCGGGCTGGGACTGCTGATTGACGGGCTGACGATGCGGGCCCGAGCCACACTCGGCTAGCAAGGGAGCGGATCAGCGCGTCAACGCGCGTTCAGCAGCTCGAGTCACGCTGACCATGCCCGTGTGGACCAGGGGCGCAAACAGTCGCGTCAGGAAGTCCGCCAGCACTGGAGTTTTCAGCCGGAACGTTGAGGTCCAAATGATTTCGGTGCCGCCAGGAACCTCTTGGAAGGTTATCGATCCCCGGCGTGTTGGATGCGCGGAATTGTCGACAGAGTCTTATAGGCCATGAAACGTGGGCGCTCGAATGCGGTGACTATTTCGGTGACCTTGGAGCCGACGCTGGCGAATTCTCGGACGGAGCCAACACCATAGGGCTCGGGTCCGTCGGCTGGCCGTACCCGGGAGTAGAACATTCCGGGTACGGAGGCCCAGTTCGTCCCGTCCGCGATCCAGTCGAAGACTTCGTCGACCGGTGCTGCGATCGACCGTCGCATGCTCGCTGTTCGCACCGGCGTCACCCTTCGATCGAAACGACCCGCACTAGGTACTACCCAGTATCGCCCGGGGAACCGGTGCTTCCCCAGTACGTAACGCCTAAATCGGGTGTTCGGTGCGCGCGTTGCCATCCCAGCGTCGCAAGCCGACAAACCGCCCAGTGATATCGGCCTTACTGGCGATTCGTTGGGCCCGTCCCAACTGGGCCGGGCCGACCCGGCGGGCCAGCGTGGTGTGCGCGGTCCACTGGCCGGGCGCCACGTTGGGCATCGGCCCGGGTATCAGGTGGGGTGCACACAACCGATACACCTGTTCGTGCAGGTCCAGCAGTGCCGAAGTCGGTACCACCAGCCGTGCCAGCACCCCGTGCGAGCGGCCGAAGATCAACGTCGCACCCAAGGTGCAGTCGATCGGCAGCCGGTCGGCGACCGTGGACAGCGCGGCGTCGACCTGCGGATCGATGCGCTGGGCGACCACCAGGGTGACGTGTGGACGGGCGGCCGGGGCCTGGCTGGGCACCCCGGCGGCGGCCAGGTCGGTCCAGATCCGCCGGACCGCGGACTCGGTGTCGGCGTCGAAGACCAGCTCGATGGAGTGCACCATCGCTACCCCGCCAGGGTGCGCACCCAGTCGGTGTCGAACGCGGCGGCGCTCATGGCGGCGAACTCCGGAGCACCCAGCGCCCCGGACCCGGCCGGTAGCACGGCGCGTACCGGCGCCTGCTGATCCAGCGCCCCGCGATTGCTGGTGGCGGCCGGGTCGGGCTGTGCCGGCCAACTGCCGATCACCAATCCGGCGCACGACAGCCCTTGTCCTGCAAGCGATTCCAGGGTCAGCGCGGTGTGGTTGAGGGTGCCTAGGCCGGCGTCGACCACCACCAGCACAGCGGCGCCGAGGTCGACGGCCAGATCGCGCAGGGTGACGCCGTCGGCAGCGAGCTCGACCAGCAAGCCACCGGCGCCTTCGGCCAGCGTCAGTCGTCCCGGGCGGTCAGCGGCGCGGATCGTCGCCAGCAGGTCCGCTCGGGTAGGCAGTGCCATCCCGGCCTGCTCGGCCGCGGCAACCGGAGCCAGTGGCGCCGGATAGCGGGCCGCGGCGAACAGTTCGGTCACACCCGACAGCCGCCCGACCTCGGCCAGGTCGTCGTCGCCGTCGGCGGTGCCGGTCTGGACCGGTTTGCACACCGCCACGTCCAGGCCTGCCTGCCGGGCGGCGCCGGCCAGCGCCGCCGTGGCGATCGTCTTGCCGACCCCGGTGCCGGTGCCGGTGATGACCAGGATGGTCATGAGGAGGAGGCGGGGTGCTCGCGCAGCACGTCACGCAGCACCCGTCGCGCCAGTTCCAGGTCGTCGCCGGTCAGCGAAGCCCGCGCGGTCAACCGCAGCCGCGACGTGCCCGCCGGGACGGTGGGCGGCCGGAAGCATCCCACCCGCACCCCGGCATCCAGGCAGGCGCTCGCCGCGGCCACCGCCACCTCGGCGTCCCCGAGAATGACCGAGACCACCGCGGATTCCGGTTGGAGGCCCAGCCCGCAGATCTGCGCCAGCACGCCGGCGTGCCGCAAGACGTCGGCGGCGCGGGACGGTTCGGCGACCAGCACATCCAGGGCGGCCGATGCGGCGCCGAGCGCCGCCGGCGCCAGACCGGTGTCGAAGATGAACGTGCGGGCGGCGTCGATGAGATGGTCGCGAACCTCGACCGGCCCCAGTACCGCGCCGCCCTGACTTCCCAGGGCCTTGGACAACGTCGTGGTGATCACCACATCGGGCGCTCCGGCCAGCCCGACCTCGTGCACCAGCCCGCGGCCCCCGTCTCCGCGCACGCCCAGCGCGTGTGCCTCATCGACGATCAGCAGCGCGCCGTAGCGGCGGCACACCTCGTGCAGCTGCCGCAGCGGCGCCAGCGCCCCATCGGTGCTGAACACCGACTCGGTCAGAACCACCGCGCGTTCCTCGGTTCGGCCGGCCAGAGCGGCGGCCACCGCTTGCACGTCACGGTGCTCGGTGACGACGACCCGCGCCCTCGACAGCCGGCAGGCATCCACCAGCGATGCGTGACAGTAGGCGTCGGACACCAGCAATGCACCGGGCCCGGACAGGCTCACCACCGCGCCGAGGTTGGCGGTGTAACCGGAGGAGAACACCAAACCCGCTGGCGCACCGACGAAGTCGGCCAGTTTCTGTTCGAACTGCTCATGCAGTTCGGTGTTACCGGTCACCAGGCGCGATCCCCCGGCGCCGCCGCCCCAGGTCTGCAGCGCCTCGACACCGCCGGCGACGACAGCCGGGTGGGTGGCCAGACCCAGGTAGTCGTTGGACGCCAGGTCCAGTTCGGTGGCCACGACGGGCCGCACCCGCAGAGAACGTCGCAGGCCGGCCTGCCGGCGCCGCTGTTCCACCTCGGCCAACCAGGCCAGTGGCGACACATCGGTGCGGGTCACGCGGTGCTCCCTGTGCGGTCTCGAGACGACTTGAACACTGTTCAGGCTAAGGCATGCACGACGCCCACCATCGCACCGCCGATCCGGGCGATCTCTTCGGGCGCGCAGACATACGGCGGCATCGCATAGACCAGGTTGCGGAATGGGCGCAGCCACACCCCGTGGTCCAGCGCGGCTTGCGTGGCAACGGCCATGTCGACCGGCTCCCGGCATTCGATCACTCCGATGGCGCCGCAGACCCGGACATCGGCGACTCCGGGCAGCTCACGCGCAGGTTCTAGAGCCGTGGTCAACCCCGCGCCGATCCCAGCGACCGTCGCGCGCCAGTCCTGGCTCAGCAACAGCTCGGTGCTGGCAACCGAGACCGCGCAGGCCAGCGGGTTCGCCATGAACGTCGGCCCGTGCATCAGTGCACCGGCCTCGCCGCCGCTGATCGTGTGGGCGATCTCCGAGCTGCACAGGGTGGCGGCCAGGCTGAGATAGCCCCCGGTCAGGGCCTTGCCGACACACATGATGTCGGGGCTCACGCCCGCGTGGTCAGCGGCGAAGAGCTCACCGGTGCGGCCGAACCCGGTGGCGATCTCGTCGAGGATCAGCAGCACGCCGTGGCGGGTGCAGGCCTCGCGCAGGTCCGCCAGGTAACGCGGATCGTGAAAGCGCATACCCCCGGCGCCCTGTACTACCGGCTCCACGACCACGGCCGCCACCTCATCGCGGTGTTGCTGAAGCTGCGCCTCGAATGCGGCGCTGTAGGCCGGGTCGTAGTCGCGGGGCACCTGCGGGGCGAACAGCTGGGCCACCAAGACGTCACGCCACAGCGAGTGCATGCCCCCGTCGGGGTCGCAGATGCTCATCGGGGTGAAGGTGTCGCCGTGATAGCCACCGCGCCACGTCATCAGGCGATGTTTGGCGCCGCGGCCGCGAGCGCGCCAGTACTGCAGCGCCATCTTGACCGCGACCTCCACCGACACCGAACCCGAGTCGGAGAAGAACACCGTGTCCAGGCCGGCCGGGGTGATCTGCACCAGCAGCTGCGCCAGTCGTGCGGCGGGTTCGTGGGTGAGTCCGCCGAACATGACGTGGCTCATGGTGCCCACCTGCGCCGTGAGCGCCGCATCCAAGTCGGGGTGGCCGTGCCCGTGAATCGCAGCCCACCACGAGCTCATCGCGTCCAGCACATCGGCCGGCGCATCGTCGAGGGCCAGGGTCAGGTAGGCACCCCGGGCGCCCAACGCCACGGTCGGCGCAAGAGAATGCACGCCGATCGTGCTGTAGGGGTGCCACAGGTGTGCGGCGTCGATAGCGCTGATCTGGTCGGGACTCAACGCGGGCATGCCTGACGACAGTAGTGGCCGCCGGCGTAACCGTTGGGTCACAGGTTGCGCAATTTCTCCTCCGCGACGGCTGACGGGGCGTAAACGCCGGTAGTCTCTGTGACAGAAGTGACGAGTGATACTGCCGTGAATATCGGCTGAGAAGGGGGTTGTCCCAATGAAACGCGTCTGCGCTACTGCGATCGCATTGACGGCGGCCCTGGCCCCGGCGCTGAGTGCCGCGCCCGCCTACGCCGACCCGCTGTCGCAAACCGGTCAGAACCAGCTCGTCGAGCGCGTGATTCAGCGTGCGTTGTCACAGCGCGGGGTGCCCTTCGTCTACGGCGGCGGTGACGTCAACGGGCCCACCAACAGCGCGCGTGCCCGGGCCGCCACCACCCGCAGCTCGTTGACCGACATCACCGGCCGCGCCAGCCTCCCGAGCACCCCCGGCAATCCGCTGCTGCCGGGAAGCGTCACCCCGGGTCTGCCGGGCACGGCGCTGGCCCCCAGCGAGGGCATTCCCGACACCACCACCGTCGGTTTCGACGCATCCGGCCTGATCCAATACGCGTTCGCCGGTGCTGGGATCAGGATGCCGCGCACCTCCGGCGAGCAGTGCAGCGTCGGCCAGAAGGTCCCGCCCGCCCAGGCCCGTCCCGGCGACCTGCTGTGCTACGGCCCAGGCGGAACCCAGAGCGTCGCGCTGTACCTGGGTAACAACCAGATGATCGAGGGCACCAGCCCCGCGGTCTCGGTCTCACCGGCGCGCACCTCCAACATGGTCCCCTACCTGACCCGGGTGCTCAGCTCCTGACCGACTCGGTCGACGTCACAACGCGCAGAATGCGGTTTCTCCAGGCAGGTTAGGTAGATTGTCGGGCGATCATGATTGCCCTGTCCCCGCCTCGACCGGCGGTAACACCTGTTGCGGAGCCCGCATCCGGGTCGGTTCCGACCGCCGGGCCGGCCACCGTGTTGGGTACCCGCAAGGAGGGTTTCTACCGCCACGACCTTGATGGCCTACGCGGGGTCGCCATCGCCTTGGTGGCGGTGTTCCACGTGTGGTTCGGGCGGGTGTCCGGCGGCGTGGACGTCTTCCTGGCGCTCTCGGGTTTCTTCTTCGGCGGCAAACTGCTGCGGGTCGCGCTGAACCCGACCTCGTCGCTGTCACCGATCCCCGACCTGGTCCGTCTGGTCCGCCGTCTGCTGCCCGCGCTGGTTGTCGTGCTGGCCGCCTGCGCGTTGCTGACCATCTGGATTCAGCCGCAGACCCGGTGGGAGACGTTCGCCGACCAGAGCCTGGCCAGCCTCGGCTACTACCAGAACTGGGAATTGGCGCGCAGTGCCGCCGATTACCTGCAGGCCGGTGAGGCAGTCAGCCCGCTGCAGCACATCTGGTCGATGTCGGTGCAGGGCCAGTTCTACTTGAGCTTCCTGCTGCTGGTGTTCGGCTTTGCATTCCTGTTCCGCAAGGTGCTCGGCAAGCACCTGCGGGCCGCGTTCGTCGTACTGCTCACGGCGCTGACGGTGGCCTCGTTCTGGTACGCGATCGTCGCGCACCAGGCCAATCAGTCGCTGGCGTACTACAACAGCTTCGCCCGCGCCTGGGAGTTGCTGATCGGCGCGCTGGTCGGCGCGCTGGTCCCCTACATCCGTTGGCCGATGTGGTTGCGAACCGCCGTCGCCACGGTGGCGCTGGCGGCGATCCTGAGTTGCGGGGCGCTGATCGAAGGGGTGCGGGAGTTCCCCGGCCCGTGGGCGCTGGTCCCGGTCGGCGCCACGGTGGCGTTCATCCTGGCCGGAGCCAACCGGCAAGCCCGCTCGAGCACCAGCGCCAAACTGCCGTGGCCGAACCGGTGGCTGGCGGCGGCGCCGCTGGTGACGCTCGGCTCGATGGCCTACTCGTTGTACCTGTGGCACTGGCCGCTGCTGATCTTCTGGCTGTCCTACAGCGGGCATCGGCACGCAAGCCTGGTGGACGGGGCCGTGATCCTGGTGGTGTCGGGTGTGTTGGCCTATCTGACCACCCGGTTCGTCGAAGATCCGCTGCGCTACCGCAAGCCGGCCGGCCAAGCCGCTGCGCCGGTGGTGCGCCCGCGGTGGCGCAAGCCGGCGGCCGGCTGGTGGCGGCGCCCAACGTCGGTGCTGGGCTCGACGGTGGTGCTGCTGGGGGTGGCACTGACGGCGACGTCATTCTCCTGGCGCGAACATGTCACCGTGCAGCGTGCCAGCGGCACCGAGTTGGTCAAGCTCAGCAAGGATGACTACCCCGGCGCCCGCGCGCTGCTGAAGCACAAGCGGGTGCCCAAACTTCGGATGCGGCCCACCATCCTGGAGGCCAAGAAGGACCTGCCGCGCTCCACTCGGGACGGCTGCATCAGCACCTTCACCAACCCGGACCTGATCAACTGCACCTACGGCGACCAGGAGGCGACCCGGACCGTCGCACTGGCCGGCGGATCGCACGCCGAACACTGGCTGCCCGCGTTGGACATCCTCGGCCAGCGGCACCACTTCAAGGTGGTCACCTACCTCAAGATGGGCTGTCCGCTGTCCACCGAGAAGGTCCCGCTGATCATGGGCAACAACGCCCCCTACCCGCAGTGCTACCAGTGGGTGGGCAAGACGATGGACAAGTTGATCGCCGACCACCCGGACTTCGTGTTCACCACCGCCACCCGGCCGTGGAACATCAAACCGGGCGACGTGATGCCCGGAACCTATATCGGGATCTGGAAGCAGCTGTCGGACAACCACATTCCCATCCTGGGAGTCCGCGACACCCCGTGGCTGGTGCGCGACGGCGACCCGTTCCAGCCGGCGGACTGCCTGGCCTCCGGCGGTGACGCGGAATCCTGCGGAATCAAGCGTTCCGAAGTCCTCGTCGAGCGCAATCCCACCCTGGACTTCGTCGGCAAGTTCCCGCTGCTCAAGCCGTTGGATCTCTCCGACGCCGTCTGCGACAAAGAGATCTGCCGCGCGGTCGAAGGGAATGTGCTGGTCTACCACGACTCTCACCATCTGTCGGCGACCTACATGCGCACCATGACCGGCGAGCTCGGTCGGCAGATGGGTGCGGCCACCGGCTGGTGGTGAACCCGGCCATGCTCGGCGGCAGATGCCGAGAAAGCGGATAAAGTCGAGCGGTGTCGTCGGCGCAGTCGGGGCCCGAGCCCACACCGGAGCCGTCCGCGCCCGCGGTCTGGCCCGGAAACAGCTATCCGCTGGGCGCGGTGTACGACGGAGCCGGTACCAACTTCGCGGTGTTCTCCGAGGTCGCCGAGCGCGTCGAACTCTGCCTGATCGACGAGGGCGACCACACCGAGACCCGGATCGGCCTCGACGAGGTGGACGGCTACGTCTGGCACGCCTATCTTCCCGGCGTCAGCCCCGGCCAGCACTACGGCTTTCGGGTGCACGGCCCGTTCAACCCCGCCGCAGGCCAGCGCTGCGACCCCAGCAAGCTATTGCTGGACCCGTACGGGAAGGCTTTTCACGGCTCCTTCGACTTCGGTCCGCAGCTGTTCTCCTACGACCTGGCCGATCCCGACAACGGTGCCGAGCCCCCGGCACTCGACTCGTTGGGCCACACCATGACCAGCGTGGTGATCAACCCCTACTTCGACTGGGCGGCCGACCGCTCACCGCGTACCCCGTATCACCGGACGATCATCTACGAGGCGCACGTCAAGGGCATGACGGCGACCCATCCGGGGATTCCGGCCGAGCTACGCGGCACCTACGCCGGGCTGGCGCATCCGGTGATCATCGAGCACCTCAAGTCGCTGAACGTCACGGCCATCGAGTTGATGCCGGTCCACCAGTTCCTGCACGACCAGCGTCTGCTGGAGCTGGGGCTGCGGAACTACTGGGGGTACAACACCTTCGGGTTCTTCGCACCGCACAACGACTACGCGGCGAATCGTCAGGCCGGCGGGGCGGTAGCCGAGTTCAAGGCGATGGTGCGAGCGTTCCACCAGGCCGGCATCGAGGTGATCCTCGACGTGGTCTACAACCACACCGCCGAAGGCAACCACCTGGGCCCCACGCTTAACTTCC
This sequence comes from Mycobacterium sp. SMC-14, assembly GCF_046250075.1. Lineage (NCBI taxonomy): Bacteria > Bacillati > Actinomycetota > Actinomycetes > Mycobacteriales > Mycobacteriaceae > Mycobacterium > Mycobacterium sp. SMC-14. Next base: position 2,441,172 of record NZ_CP176429.1, read on the forward strand.
GCGGCATGGACAACGCCGCCTACTACCGGCTCGACGAAGACGATCCGCGGCACTACACCGACTACACCGGCACCGGAAACAGTCTCAACGCCCGCCATCCGCACACCCTGCAGCTGATCATGGACTCGTTGCGCTACTGGGTGACCGAGATGCACGTGGACGGCTTCCGTTTCGACCTGGCCTCCACGCTGGCCCGGGAACTGCACGATGTCGACCGGCTGTCCGCGTTCTTCGATCTGGTGCAACAGGATCCGGTGGTCAGCCAGGTGAAGCTGATTGCCGAGCCCTGGGACGTCGGCGAAGGCGGCTATCAGGTGGGCAACTTCCCCGGGCTGTGGACGGAATGGAACGGCAAGTACCGCGACACGGTGCGCGACTACTGGCGTGGTGAGCCCGAGACCCTCGGCGAGTTCGCCTCCCGGCTGACCGGTTCCTCGGACCTCTACGAGGCGACCGGGCGGCGTCCCAGCGCGAGCATCAACTTCGTCACCTGCCACGACGGTTTCACGCTGGCGGACCTGGTGTCCTACAACGAGAAACACAACGAAGCCAACGGCGAGGACAACCGCGACGGCGAGAGTCACAACCGGTCGTGGAACTGCGGTGTCGAGGGCCCGACCGACGACCCCGAGATCCTGGCGTTGCGGGCCCACCAGGTCCGCAACATCATGGCCACCCTGCTGATCAGCCAGGGCACCCCGATGATATTGAACGGCGATGAGATGGGCCGCTCCCAGCAGGGCAACAACAACGCCTACTGTCAGGACTCCGAGCTGTCCTGGATGGATTGGACGCTGGTTGAGGGCAACGCCGACCGGCTCGCCTTCACCCAGGCGCTGACCACGCTGCGCACCGCGCATCCGGTGTTCCGCCGGCGCCGGTTCTTCGAGGGCCGGCCGATCCGCGGCGGCGACGAGGTGCGTGACATCGCCTGGCTCACGCCGGCCGGAGACGAGATGACGCAGCAGGACTGGGACAGCGAATTCGGCAGATGCGTCATGGTTTTCCTCAACGGTGAGGCACTGCCCGAACCGGATGAACGCGGGCAGCGGATCATCGACGACTCATTTCTGCTGTGCTTCAACGCCGGTGAGGCACCGGTGGATTTCGTCACGCCCAATACCGAATACGCGCAGGTCTGGGCCGCGGTGATCGACACCGCCCATCCGGCCGGCAGCACCGACCTGGTGGTCGACGCCGGCCAGGCCGTGACGGTGACCGGACGTTCGCTGACCATCCTGCGCAAGAGCAGCTGAGCTAGGCCGCCCGGCGCCCGAAGTAGCGGATGCCGGCCAGCTGCGGGATGCGGTACGGGCTGCGGATGCGACGCGTCGCCTGTCCGCGACCGCGCAGGTGATAGCGACCGAGTTCGCGCCGCACCGAGGGCGCCAACAGCGGCCCCAACACCGCGCCCGCACCGAGCGCCAGGGCAAGCCCGGCCGCCAGCCCGAGTGAACCGCCGGCATTCGGTTGCCCGTTGACCAGCTGCACGAAGCCCCGGAACAGGGTCAACCCGGGAACCAGCGGGATGATGCCCGCCATGATGATCACCAGCGGCGTGACCCGCAGCCGCGGCGCGAGGAGCGTGCCCACCAGGCCGGTGGCGGCGGCGGCCACAAACGAACTCACGATCGGATTGCTCTGCACCAGTTGCAGTCCGAAGAACAGCAGCGTGGCGGTTGCTCCGGCAAGACCAGCCGCCAGGGCCGCCTTGAGCTGCGCGTAGCCCGCGATCGCGGCGGCCGCGGCGCCGATGGCGCCCGCCAATAGGTACACCGGAACGCTGAGCGCCGCGACCGGCATTTCCGGACTCACCCGAACTTGCACACCGAACGCCCCGCCGATCCGCACCGCGATCGAGACGCCGACCAGTATGCCGACCGACATCAGCAGGATGTCCATGCCGCGCGAGACGGCCGTCAGTTGGTAGCCGGTGATGGCGTCCTGCACGGAGCCGACGGTGGCCAGCCCGGACAGCAACACCACGATGTTGGCGGCCACCACCGGCGATACCGGGGTCCCGGCGGGCAGCCAGCCGACGGCATGCACGCCGATCGCGGCCCCGGTGGCCACCGCGGCGGCGACGACCTGCTGGAACAGCAGTGGCAGCTGCCATCCGTTGAGCACTCGTCCGATTCGGTCGATCAAGGCGGTGGTGACCGCCGAGATCAGGGCCACCAGCGGCCCGGCGCCGATCAGGACCGCGAAGCCGCCGGCCATAACCGCCCAGCCGGCGGTGGCCACCCAGCGGGGATAGGGATGACCGGCCCGGCTCACGACGTCCAGCTGCTTTTGCACCCACTCGGGATCGGGCGTCGTGTTCACGACGCGCTGGGCGAGATCGGTGGCTAGCTGCAGCCGGGTGTAGTCCAGTGAGCGCGACGGCACCAGATACATCGCGGTGACCGGGGCGCCCGGAACGCCTCGGGGCACCGACACCCGGATCGAGTTGCCCATGATGTCGACCTGGGTCTGCGGCAGCCCGTAGGCGGTGGCGATGGCGAGCATGCTCGAGGCGACGTCGGCGGTGCCCGCCTGTGAGCCCAACAGCAGCTGTCCGAATCGCAGAGCGATATCGAGAACTCGTCGGACGTCGGTTTCATCCATGCGCAGTGTTTCCGTTGACGGCATGTCCGTCGGCTACCCGTTCGGCGCCTGGAGCTCACCTGCTGTGGCGGATCCCGCGTTTCTACAGCAGGTAGCGATACGCCGGAGAGCCGGGCTCCAGGGGCTCGACGTGGATCTCCGAGGTACGCATGCGGTCCAGCAGTCCGTCGAGATCGGCAGCCGACCCCAGTTGCACGCCGACCAGGGCTTCACCGGTCTCGCGGTTGTTGCGTTTGACGTACTCGAACAGGGTGACGTCGTCGCTGGGCCCGAGGACCTCGTCGAGGAAACGCCGCAGAGCGCCCGGCTCCTGGGGAAAGTCGACCAGGAAGTAGTGCTTGAGGCCCAGGTGCACCAGCGAGCGCTCCAGGATCTCGCCGTACCGGGAGACGTCGTTGTTGCCCCCGGAGATCAGGCACACCACCGTCGAGCCCGGGCTGACTTCGGCCTCCAGCAGGGCCGCGACCGACAGGGCACCCGCCGGCTCGGCGATGATCCCCTCGTTCTGGTACAGGTCGAGCATCGCGGTGCAGACCGCACCTTCATCGACGGTGGTCACCGACACCATGTCGCCGGCCCCGGACAGCACTTCGTACGGCAACGCCCCGGCGCGCCGCACGGCCGCACCGTCGACGAATTGGTCGACGTGATCGAGGCTGACCAGCTCCCCGGCGGCCAGCGCGGCCATCATCGAGGCGGCTCCGGCCGGCTCCACGCCCAGCACGGCGCTCTTGGTGGTCCGCTCGGCCAGGTAGGTCGTGATACCCGAAATGCAGCCGCCGCCGCCGACCGGCACCACCACCAGGTCCGGTTCGGTCTCGAGCTGGTCGAGTATCTCCACCGCGATGGTTCCCTGGCCGGCCATGGTCCGCAGGTCGTCGTAGGGCGGCACCAGTGTCGCGCCGGTGCGGGCGACATCGGCCAGGGCCGCCTCCGCAGCCAGGTCGTAGGTCGCGCCGCCGACGATCAGCTCGATGAACTCGCCGCCGTGATAGCGGATGCGGTCACGCTTCTGCTTCGGGGTCTTGGCCGGCACATAGACCCGGCCGTGAACACCCAGCGACCGGCAGGCGTAGGCGAAGCCCTGTGCGTGATTGCCGGCCGACGAACAGACCACACCGGCAGCCAGCTCGGATTCGCTGAGCTGGACCAGCAGGTTGTAGGCACCACGCAGCTTGTAGGAGCGCACCGACTGCAGGTCTTCGCGCTTGAGGTAGACGTTGGCGCCGGTCAGCTCCGAGAGCCGGTCGCTGTACTGCAGCGGCGTGGGGGCGACCACGCCGGCGATCCGCTTGGCCGCCGCGTCAATGTCGGCCGCGGTCAACGGCCCCTTCAACGGGCCCTGCGAGGGGCCGGAATGGGAGCCACTTCGGTTCTGGCGTAGTTCGGCGGACACCGCAATATGGTGTCACCCAGTAGGGTGTTCAGCCCACCGGGGTCAGCACGAACACCGGAATCTGTCGATCGGTCTTCTCCTGATACTCGGCGTAGTACGGGAATGCGTCGACGGCGCGTTCCCACCATTGCGCCTTCTCTTCGCCGAATACCTCGCGGGCGTCGTAATCGCCGCTGACGGGTCCGTCCTGCAGCTCGACGCGGGGGTTCGCGGCGACGTTGTAGTACCAGACCGGGTTCTGCGGGGCCCCGCCCAGCGACGCGACGATCGCGTACTCACCGTCGTGCTCCACCCGCATCAGCGGGATCTTGCGCAGTTTGCCGGTTTTGGCGCCGACCGTGGTCAACAGCACGACCGGCTTGCCCTTCATCTCTATGCCCTCGGTGCCACCGGACTCCATGTACTTCTCGGCGTTCTCGCGTGACCAATCCAACGGGCTGGGTGCATATTCTCCGCTCAGAGGCATGCAGCCAGCGTAGTCCCGTGGCACGATATAACAATCCGACCTGCAGATTTCGGCTGGCCTAACAATTGGTTATCGCGTACCGTTAAATCTATGACCACCGCCGAGCTCCTCGGGCAGCAAGTGCCGATCGCCGGCGTGCCCTGGCCGGCCTACAAGTTGGTTGCGCTGGCCACCGGGTTGGTCGCCCTTCTGATCGTCGGCGCCGTGACGTCCAGCGCCGCAGCCGCGGTTCTGACCGCCGCAGGTGTCTGCACCGCGGTGTGGCTGGTGCTGGGCGCGCAACGTCCTTCGCGCCGCTGAGCGCAGCTATTCGGGCCCGACGGCCGTGCCGTCGTAGACCAGGACATCGCCGGCAACTCGGGCTTCGGCAGTCGGCCGGTGGTCGCGCAGCTTGCCGTCGTGCATCAGATGCCGGACCTCGAGTCCGCGCACCAGTGTGAGATGGTCCGCGATCAGCTTGCGATGGCATCGCCACCAAACGGTCTCGGCACACATCACCGCAACCTGTTGAGCGTCCGCTTGGACCACGAGCTCATCGATTCCGAACTGGAAGTCCGCGGAGCGCATATAGCCGGCGTAGGACCGAAACGATTCGTTGCGCAGCCCAATGTCCGGGCTCTGGCCGGTGACCCGCCGCCAGCCGCCGAGTCGCGGTTCCCACCGGTAGTCGATACCGGCTTCCGGCAGCCAGCGCTGCATCTCCTCCCGCGCGGTCTCGGGATTGTGCCGACTCCCCGGAGCGCTGCGTACGTCGACCAGGCCTTGCACACCGGCGCCGGCGAGCAGCGTGATGATTGCGGCCCGGTCCGCGGTACCGTGGCCGAACGTGAAAACCGTTGGCGACGTGGCGTTCTCCTGTCAGACCGCGGAGGTGGGCGCAGGCTGTTCGATGGCTCGGGGTTGATGCACGTGGGGCCCGGGGTCACTGGCGTAGAGGCGTTCGATCTCTTCGGCGTATTTCACCGCGATCGGCCGTCTTTTGAGTTTCATGGTCAGGGTGACTTCGTCGCCACCGGGTTCCCACAGCGCGGGCAGTACCCGGAAGCGCTTGATCTGTTCGACCCGTGACAGTTTCGTGTTGCCAGCAGCCACGCCCGCCGCAATCTGTGCGATCACCCGAGGGTCATCGGCCAGTGCGGCCGGTGTCGCCGCCGCCAGACCATGGGCAGCGGCATAGGGCGCCACCGAGTCGGCGTCGAAGACCATCAGTGCGGTGTTGTACGGCCGGGAATCGCCAATGGTGACCATCGCCCCGATCATCGGGCATGCCGCCAGGATCGCGTTCTCGATGTTCGCCGGCGACATGTTCTTTCCCGCGGCGTTGATGATCAGCTCTTTCTTGCGGTCGACCACTCGCAGGTAGCCCTCGGCATCCTCTTCGAGAATGTCTCCGGTGTGCAGCCATCCGTCGGCGTCGATCGCCTCGGCGGTCTTGGCCGGCTCCTTGCGGTAACCCCGCATCACCAGGGGCCCCCGCACCAGGAATTCGCCGTCGTCGGCGATGCGGCTTTCCAGTCCGGGCAACAACTTTCCGACCGTACCGAGTCGTGCGTCGCGCGGATGGGTGGTCGACGCCACGCAACTGAGCTCTGACATGCCCCAGACCTCGCAGATCGGAATCCCGAGGCCCGCGAAGAACGCGATGGTCTCCTTGGGAATCGGCGCAGCGCCGGACACCGCCCACCGCAGCTCGTCCAGACCCAGCTTGGCTCGAAGCGCCGACAGCACCAGCTCGTCGGCCTGTGCCCACTCCGCGGCCAGCGCGTCGGGTACGGGCTCGCCGGCCAGTTGCGCCGCGGACCTTTTCGCGCCGACTGCCAGCGCCCACTGCAAAGCAGCGCGGCGATTGTCGTCCGGCTCCCCCGCGACAGCGAATTCTGTTGCCGCCTTGAGCTTCTCCCATACCCGCGGCACCGCGCCCCAAATCGTGGGCCGCACGTCCGGCAGTGCCGCGCCAATCTGGCGCGCGTCGGGGACCACGGTCACCTGAACTCCGGCGATCTCGGAGTTGTAGAGGCCCATCGCTCGGTCGGCGATGTGCGCCGAAGGCAGATACGAGGTGATCCGGTCCCCGAAACGCACCCCGAGCACCGCGTCGAGGGCGGCCGCCTCGAACAGCAGATTGGTGTGCGTCATCTCCACGCCCTTGGGCAGACCGGTGGTCCCGGAGGTATAGATCAGCGTCACGACATCGTCGGGCTGCACTGCCCGCCAAGCGGTTTCGAAGTCGAAGTCGTCGTCGGCCGCGGCCAGCATCTGCGCGATCGACAAGGTGCCGTCGGGATGCCCATCCACGCAGACGATGTGTTCGATCGCCGCTCCGCAGTCCCGGATCGTCTCGACAAACGCCTGCTCGCACATCACGACTTTGGTACCGGCATTGGCGAACAGGTAACCGAGCTGCTCGGCGGGCAGGGTGTTGTACACCGAGAACGACGTCGCGCCCACGTGCTGGGCGCCGACTTCCAGCGGGTAGAACTCGATACGGTTCGCCATCATCAGCGACACCGTGTCGCCGCGGCGTACCCCGAGCCCGGCCAGGCCGGCCGCCACCTGGCGCACCTGCTGCGCGTAGTCGCGCCAGGTCAGCGTTTGGGTATCGCCGACGGTGCGTACCGCGACCGCGTCCGGATCGATGGTGGCGGTGCGCTGAAACGCCTCACACAGGGTGGCCGCCGGCGATGTCTGCGTCATCCGTTCCTCCTGCTCGCGGCCGCCTCAGCGGCGACTGACCCGTTGCAGATATGCCATGGCCGATGCCTGCGACTCGGGATCGTGCACCGCGGTGACCAGCGCATCGGCGTCATTCCAACTGCGCGCGGTCCCCACCATGCCCTCGGCGACCGCGTTGACTTGCCGTTTGGTGCCGCCCAGCGTGAGCGTGGACTTGCTGACCAGCTGGCCCACCAACTCGTCGACCTCCGCATCCAGGTCGGCCTCGGGCACCACCCGGTTGAGGAACCCGATTGCCTTGGCCTCGGCGGCATCGAACGGGCGGCAGGTCATCACCAGTTCCTTGGTGAGCGCCGGTCCGATCTCGCGGACCAGCCGCGGGATACCGCCCCAGGCCAGCGGAATACCCAGGTCCACCTCCGGAATCGAGAACCGGGTGCCCTCGGCCGCCACCCGCAGGTCGCAGGCTGCGGCCAGCACCACACCGCCGCCCACACAATGACCGTGCAGCCGTGCCACCGTCACCGCCCGCATGGCTTCGATGGCGTCCGCCATCCGGCGACCGGCGTCGGCGGCCTCCCGCAGCGCCCCGGCGCCGTCGGCGGCGGCGACGAACGCTGCCAGGTCCGCGCCGGCAGAGAACGCCCGGCCGCTGCCGGATACGACCACGACCTTGACCGCGGGCCGGGCGTCGAACCAGCGGGCCGCCGCCACCAACTCGTCGAGCGTCACCGTGCCCAGCGGGTTGAGCTTGTCGGGACGACTCAGCGTGATCGAGCCGAGCGCACCGTCGGCTGTCACCGCGATGGTGGAGGTCGACAGATTCTCTGTGGTGGTTTCCATGGCGTCGACGTTAGTGGCGCCGCCCCGGCCGAGGCGCGGGATTGCCGTTACGGCCACCGAGCGTCGACATCGCTTACGGTGAGCCCATGCCGATTTCCGTCACCGAGTTCAGCCGCCTCGAGCAGACCGCCTTCCTCACGGCGTATGCCCGCGCACTGGACTGTCGTGCTCCCGTCCCGATCCTCGGTGACGAGTTCTCCGACCGCGTCGTCGGCCAGATCGATTACGACTTCCCGGCATTCCGGATCCCGGCGAGTGTGGTGCGCCAAACCGCCCTTCGCGCCAAGATGCTCGATGAGCGCGTCCGCGCATATACCGCGGCGCACCCCGATGCGGTGGTGGTCGACCTCGGCGCCGGGCTCAACGAGCCGTTCGCCCGGGTGCAGCCGCCGCCCGGCGTCGACTGGTACAGCATCGACCTGCCACACGTGATCGCGCTGCGTGAGAAGGTGGTGCCGCCTCAGCCCGGGGAGCACGTCGTCGCCGCCGATCTGACCGGCACGGCATGGACGGACCGTATTCCGGTCGGGCGACCCACCATGGTGATCGCCGACGGACTGTTCGCCTTTCTCACCGAGGCACAGGTCATTGCGCTGATCGGGCACGCCATCGACCATTTCGGGACCGGCGAGTTGGCGTTCAACGACTACGGCCGGGTCGGGGCGCTCAGCTGGCTGGGCATGAAGCTGGCTCCACGGGGCATGTTCACCGTGCTGCGCCACGTCTGGGCCAACCCCGGCTTCACCGACCCTCGTACGCCGCAGCGGTGGGATCCGCGCCTGCGCCTGGTCGAACAGGCCTGCCTGGCGCACGCCGCCGAGGTGGATTCGTTTCCCGGCCCGGCCCGCGCGATCACCCGACTTGCCGGCCGATTCAAGTCGGTGGCCGGCAAGGCCCGGGTGCTGCGCTACAAGTTCTGACGTGCCTGGCTAGACACAACCGCCGAGGAAGTCACACGGGTCGAAGTCCAGGTTGGCGAACGGATCGTTCGGAATGAGATAGTCCGGAACCTCAGGGGTCCACGAGTGGAACAGGCTGTTCCATATCTGCATCGGGGCGTCGTCGCCGAACTGGATCACGCCCGCGGACGTGAAGTTGATCGGGTCTGTCACCACGGAGTAGTTGATGTCACCGAGAGACATGACCCAGTAGTTCAGGTCGTGCGGCCCGACGCCGTTGATCGTCAGGTTGGTGAAGTCGCCGATGTTGACCTCGTAGATCGAGGATCCGGACAGATATCCGAAGTTGCCCAGGCTGCTCATGTCGAAGTCGGCGGGCAGGCTGGAGTTGGCGGTGAAGTCACCGAATTGGTAGGCCCTGGTGGAGAAGAACGAGTTCCAGTAGTCCTCGATCTTGATGTTGTACGTTCCGGCGTCGATCGTGTTGTCGCCGTCGGTCACCTGGACGGTGTAAGGCTGGTCGCCCTTCCAGTCCGTGATGACCGGACGGATGCCCTCGTATTTCCAGTTCCCATCCAGAATGTCACCCATCACCAGGCAGACCGCCCCGTTGCAGGTCTCGTACGGGCCGCCGTCCAGGAACGGGTCCCCCGCCGCGTTGGCGGTCGACACGGGTAGTACCAGCGCGGCGAATGCGGCGGCAGCGCCCATCCCGAGCAGGTTGAGAAGACGACGCGAAACCCACATGACTGCCTCCGTGTTGTTCATGCACATGCTTTTCTGTGTATCAACAGACGTTTTTCGTTACGTCTGTGTTACAACATTGATATCCTATGCTAATTCTATTCTTGGGTAAAGTTCGATTATTTGGGTTAGTGCGCCCGCCGAAACCGGCTCCGCACAGCCGTCAACAGTCTCCACCTCCCCCCGAGGCCACACGTGTTGTGTGAGAAGTTTCAGACGTTACACCAGTGATGCGATGTTGTAATCAGGAACGGATCTAACCGTAATGTTGAGAGTCAGACTTTCGGCGGATGGATTCCACAGGTACACGCGTCGATGGACGGACAGGTGCACCGCATTCCCCATTCGATGACCGCGCGAGCGCGCGACAACGACTCCAGCTGTGCATCGATCTCGGCGAGCTTGGCCTGGGCCAGCGCATGGCTCGCCGGACGCCCGGGCGCGTCATCGGCGAACAGCAACGCAATCTCGTCGAGCGCGAACCCCGCCGCCTTACACAGGCCGATCACCTCCAGCCGGGCCAGCACTGCTTCGTCATAGCGGCGCTGGCCGCCGGCCCGAGCCGGCGACGCCAGCAAGCCGATCCGCTCGTAGTAGCGCAGTGTGGTTGCGGCGACGCCGCTGCGGTGAGCCACTTCGCCGATGGTGAACCGACCGGACATCGGCACCTCCGAAGGACTTGACTTGAAGTCAACTCTAAGTTGTTTCGTGGTGGTATGCATCCCCAACAACTCGAAGAGCTACGCGACACCCGCTACGCGCTGCTGCGTACCTTCCGCCGCGACGGCACGCCGGTGGACACTCCGGTGTGGTTCGCGGTCGAAGACGGCGCCGTGTTGTTTCGGACCAAGACCGGACCCAAGACTCGCAGGCTGACCCCTCGTCCGGATGTCGAGCTGACCGCCTGCGACTATCGCGGCCGGCGCCGTCACCATGCGACCGCGCTGCGCGGCCGGGCCACCATTCTGTCTGGCAATGAGGCCGAAGCCGCCAACCGCGCCTTGCACCGGCGGTACGGCTGGCAGTGGAACGTCGTGCCGATGATCCCGGTGCCCGGAGTGACCAATGTGCACCGGGATCTGCCGCTACGGGACAAGGTGCGGCGCACCCGGACTCGCAACCTCTGGCCGGACAGCGTGATCGTTCGGGTCGACCTGGCCGCCCGCTAGATCGTCAGCCGCCCAGACAGCCGGGCCCGAGCAACGCCTTCAGATCCCCCATCAGCGCCGACGATGGCGTCACCCGCAGCGAGGGATCCAGCTCCAGCACGGTGATGCGCTCCCCGCTGATCAGCCGCAGTTGCACCTGAGCGGTGCCGGGATGGCGGGTCAGCACCTGCTTGAGCGCGCTGACCTTGTCCATGGTGCATTGGCGGGTCGGAAGGCTCACGGCCAGCGGCCGGTCCGGGGCGTTGGCGGAGAAGTCGGGTACCACCAGCTCGTTGGCGATCAACGAGATCCGGTCGTCGCGGATGTTGACCTTGGCGCTGACCAGCACCACGGCGTCATCGGCGACGTCGGCGCCGTACGCCGAGTAGGTCTGCGGAAAGAACATCACCTCGATGCCGCCGGTAAGATCCTCCAATTGCGCTGAGGCCCAAGGAAGTCCGTTCTTATTCACCCGACGGTTCACCGATGCCAGGATGCCGCCGACCCGCACCTGGGTGTCGGCGGCGACGTCGCCCTCCAGGATCGCCGGGATCTGGGTGTCGACCTGGGCGGCCAGCAGGTGCGCGATGCCGTTGAGCGGGTGCCCGGACACATAGAGTCCGAGCATTTCTCGCTCCAGTGCCAGCTTGTGCTTGTCGGCCCACTCCTCGTCGGGCACCTTGATGCCGAAAACGGCATCGGTTCCAGCGCTTTCACCGTCTCCCCCGCCGAACAGGTCGAACTGGCCCACCGCCTCGGCCTTCTTGGTGCCCAGCACCGAGTCGACCGCGTCGGTGTGCACCAGGAACAACCCCTTGCGCGGATGCCCCAGCGAGTCGAAGGCACCGGCCTTGATCAAGGATTCGGTGACCTTCTTGTTGCAGGCCGCGATGTCGATCTTGTTGAGGTAATCCGAGAAGTCGGTGAAGCGGCCCTTGTGTGTCCGGGTGGTTATCAGGGAGCCGACAACGTTGGCGCCGACGTTGCGCACCGCTCCCAGCCCGTAGCGGATGTCTTCGCCCACCGACGCGAAGTTCAGCTCGGACTCGTTGACGTCCGGCGGCAGCACCGTGATCCCCAGCCGGCGGCAGTCAGCCAGGTACACCGCGGCCTTGTCCTTGTCGTCACCGACCGATGTCAACAGACCCGCCATGTATTCGGCCGGATAGTTCGCCTTCAGGTAGGCCGTCCAGTACGACACCAGACCGTAGGCGGCCGCATGCGATTTGTTGAACGCGTACCCGGCGAACGGAAGAATGGTGTCCCACAACGCTTTCACGGCCTTCTCGGAGAACCCGTTGGCCGTCATCCCCTCATAGAAGCCCTTGTACTCGGCTTCCAGCACTTCGAGCTTCTTCTTGCCCATGGCTTTACGCAGCGCATCGGCCTTGCCCATCGTGTACGAGGCGACCTTCTGTGCGATGAACATGATCTGCTCTTGGTAGACGATCAGGCCATAGGTCTCCGACAGGATGCTGCGCAGCGGGTCCTCAAGCTCGGGGTGGATGGGCTTGATGACCTGACGCTCGTTCTTACGGTCGGCGTAGTCGTTGTGGGCGTTCATGCCCATCGGGCCGGGCCGGTAGAGCGCCAGCACAGCGACGATGTCGTTGAACTCGGTGGGCTGCATGCGGCGCAGCAGGTCACGCATCGGGCCGCCGTCCAGCTGGAACACCCCCAGCGTGTCACCGCGGCCCAGCAGTTCGTACGTGGCGGGATCATCGAACGCCACGGTGTCCAGATCCAGATCGATGCCCCGGTTGGCCTTGATGTTCTCCAGACAGTCGCCGATGATCGTCAGGTTGCGCAGGCCCAGGAAGTCCATCTTCAGCAGGCCGATTTCTTCACACGACGGGTAGTCCCAGCCGGTGATGATGGCGCCGTCCTGCGGGCGCTTCCACAACGGGATCGCGTCGATCAGCGGCTCGGAACTCATGATCACCGCGCAGGCATGCACGCCGGCGTTACGGACCAGGCCTTCCAGGCCGCGTGCCGTCTCGTAGATGGTGCGCACGTCGGGATCGGTGTCGATCAGCCCGCGAACCTCCGCGGCCTCCTTGTACCGCTCGTGGTTCGGGTCGGTGATACCCGACAGCGGAATGTCCTTGGCCATGATCGGCGGCGGCAGCGCCTTGGTGATCCGGTCGGCGATCGCATAGCCAGGCTGGCCGTAGTGCACACGGGCTGAATCTTTCAGCGCCGCCTTGGTTTTAATGGTGCCGAAGGTGATCACCTGGGCGACCCGGTCACTACCCCACCGCTCCGCGGCGTAGCGCACCATCTCGCCGCGGCGACGGTCGTCGAAGTCGATGTCGATATCGGGGGCCGACGGCCGTTCCGGGTTGAGGAAGCGCTCGAACAACAGCCCGTGCGGAATCGGGTCGATGTTGGTGATGCCCAGCGCGTAGGCCACCAGTGACCCAGCGGCCGACCCTCGGCCCGGGCCCACCCAGATGTTGATCGAGCGGGCGTAATGGATCAGGTCCGCGACGATCAGGAAGTAGGACGGGAATCCCTTGCCGCAGATGACGTCGATCTCGTAGGACGCGCGGTCGGTGTACTCACTGGGCACGCCGGCGGGAAAGCGTCGCTGAAGACCGGCCTGTACCTCGTGGCGCAGCCAGGACCCTTGGTCATGGCCGTCGGGCACCGGAAACACCGGCATCCGGTCGCGCGGCGCCCACACGTCGGCATAGGACTGCACCCGCTCGGCGATCAGCAGGGTGGAGTCACAGGCGTCGGGCAGCTGGTCGTCCCAGAGCGCGCGCATCTCGGCGGCCGACTTCAGGTAGTAGCCGTCCCCGTCGAACTTGAACCGGGTGGGGTCCGACAGCGTCTTACCGGTCTGGATGCACAGCAGTGCCTCGTGGTTGCCCGAGGCGTCGCGGGTGACGTAGTGACAGTCGTTGGTGGCCAAGGTCGGGATGCCGAGCTTGCGCCCGACCTCCAGCAGGCCCTCGCGTACCCGGCGTTCGATGGACAGCCCGTGGTCCATCACCTCCAGGAAATAGTTCTCCGCGCCGAAGATCTCCCGCCACTTGGCGGCCGACTCCAGCGCCTCGCGCTCGTGGCCCAGCCGCAACCGGGTCTGCACCTCCCCGGACGGGCAGCCGGTGGTGGCGATAATGCCCTCGGAGTGCTCGGCGATGATCTCGGCGTCCATCCGCGACCATTTGCCGAGCTGGCCCTCGAAGGAAGCCAGCGAGGAGAGCTTGAACAGGTTGCGCAACCCGGTGGCGTTCTCGGCCACCATCGTCATGTGGGTGTAGGAGCCGCTGCCGGAGACGTCGTCGCTCTTCTGGCTGGGATCGCCCCAGTGCACCCGACGGGTGTCGAAACGAGACGCGGGGGCGATATAGGCCTCCACCCCGATGATCGGCTTGATTCCGGCCTTGGTCGCCGCGTTGTAGAACTCGCTGGCGCCGAACATGTTTCCGTGGTCGGTCATCCCGATCGCGGGCATCTCCAGGCGCTGTGCCTCAGCCAGCATCGGGGCGATCTTCGCCGCTCCGTCGAGCATCGAGTACTCGGTGTGGTTATGCAGGTGCACGAAGGACCGCGACGATGAACTGTCCATAGGACCGCCAGTCTAGGACTGGGCACCGACGCTTCTCGGGCGTGTCGGCAGCCGTGTCTCTTCGGCTGTCGTTTCCCGGGACAGCGACTGCCGCTGTGCACTACGTTGAGGTTCGGCGCAAGCGAGGAGAGGCATACATGAGCGTGTACCGGGTGATCGACATCATCGGGACCAGCCCGTCGTCTTGGGAGAACGCCGCGGCCGAAGCGGTGCACCGGGCCAAGCAGACCATCGACGACATCCGTGTTGCTCAGGTCGTCGAGCAGGACCTCACCCTCGACGACAAGGGCGGGATCATCTACCGCACCAAACTGCGCATCTCCTTCAAGATCCGGCCGCCGAAGTCATCCAAGCCGGCCGACGAATCGAGCTAACCCACTCGATGTCACGTAGCTTCGACGAACTGGTGGCCGAGGCCGCCACCGCCCCCGTCGACGGCTGGGAGTTCTCCTGGCTTGACGGCCGCGCCACCGAACAGCGCCCCTCCTGGGGCTACCAGCGGCTGCTGGCCGGGCGGCTCTCGGGCGTCTCGGCCGCCGTCGACCTGAACACCGGCGGTGGCGAGGTGCTGGCGGGCATCCAGGACTTCGGCACGTTTCCCCCGACCATGGCAGCCACCGAATCCTGGCCGCCGAATGCCGCACGCGCCACCGAGCTGCTTCATCCGCGTGGCGTGGTGGTGGTGACGGTGCCGGACCGGCCGCCGCTGCCCTTCGGCGACGAAGCATTCGATCTGGTCAGCAGCCGGCACCCGTTGGCGACATGGTGGGACGAGATCGCCCGCGTGTTGCGGCCCGGCGGTCACTACTTCGCCCAGCAGATCGGGCCGGCGACGATGCTCGAGCTGAGCGAGTTCTTTCTCGGGCCGATGCCGGGCAAAGGAGCCCAGTACCAGCCGGATGCGGTACGTGCCGACGCGTCGGCCGCCGGTATGGAGGTGCTCGATCTACGGCTCGAGCGGCTACGGGCCGAATTCTTCGACGTCGGCGCCGTCATCTACTTCCTGCGCAAGGTGATCTGGACGGTGCCCGACTTTGTGGTCGAGGATCACCGTGACCGGCTGCGCGAGATGCATGAGCTGATCGAGTCTCAGGGGTGCTTCGTCGCACACGCCACCCGGGTGTTGGTCGAGGCCCGCAAGCCCTGAGGCGCGCTCTCAGCGGTGCAGGACGTCCAAGGCGTGTTGCAGGTCGGCGGGGTATTCGCTGGTGATCTCGATGCGCCGCCCGTCGCCGGGGTGCGCGAACGCCAGTGAACGGGCGTGCAACCACTGGCGTTCGAGCCCGAGCTTGCGCGCCAGGGTCGGGTCGGCACCGTAGGTGAGATCACCGCAGCACGGATGCCGCAGGGCCGAGAAGTGCACCCGGATCTGGTGGGTGCGGCCGGTTTCCAGGTGTACGTCGAGCAGGCTCGCGGCGACGAACGCCTCCACCGTGTCGTAGTGCGTGATGCTGTGCCGGCCGTCGGCGGTCACGGCGAATTTCCACTCCGGCCCGTGGTGTCGCCCGATCGGTGCATCGATGGTCCCGCTGGACGGGTCCGGATGGCCCTGCACCAGGGCGTGGTAACGCTTCTCCACGGTGCGCGCCTTGAACGCACGTTTGAGTGCGGTGTAGGCGCGTTCGGAGATCGCCACCACCATCACCCCGGAGGTTCCGACATCCAGGCGGTGCACGATGCCCTGACGCTCCGGAACTCCGGACGTGGTGATCCGGTAGCCGGCAGCGGCCAGGCCGCCCAGCACCGTGGGCCCGCTCCAGCCCACCGAGGCGTGCGCGGCGACCCCGGCAGGTTTGTCGACGGCGACGATGTCGGCATCGGAGTACAAGATCGTCATGCCCTCGACCTCGGTCGGGGTGTTCTCCAGCGGCGGCGGAGCTTCGGGCAGCCGCACCTGCAGCCACGCCCCCGCGATGAGCCGATCGGACTTGCCTGCGGCGACGCCGTCGAGTTCCACGTCGCCTTTTTCGGCCAACGTCGCGACAACATTGCGCGACAGGCCCAACAGGCGGGCCAGCCCGGCGTCGACGCGCATGCCGGCCAGGCCCTCGGGGACCGGCATGGATCGTTCGGTCACAGCCGCATCAGGCTTGCTCGCCGTCGCCGTCGTCGTCGGCGCGGCGACGGCCCACCGCGTCGAAGTCGAAGCCGAACACGGACAACGCGACCAGCAGGATGGCCCCGCCCACCACCGCCGGGTCGGCGACGTTGAACACCGGCCACCAGCCGATCGACAGGAAGTCGACCACGTGGCCCTGCAGATGCCCGGGCGCCCGGAAGAACCGGTCTACCAGGTTGCCCAGGGCCCCGCCGAGGATCATCCCCAGCCCGATCGCCCACCAGGGCGACACCAAACGGCGCGACATCCAGATGATGCCGAGCACCACCGAGCTGGCGATCAGCGTCAACACCCAGGTGTAGCTGGTGGCCATGGAGAACGCGGCGCCGGAGTTGCGGACCAGCGTCCAGGTCACGGTGTCGCCGATGATCGGCACGGGCTGGCCGGGGGTCAGCATCTTCACCGCGAGCACCTTGGTGACGACGTCGGCAATCAGCACCACCGAGGCCACCGACAGCAGCAGTCCCAGCCGGCGGGGCGGGGCGGCCGGCGCTGTCTGCGGGGCCGGGGCCGGGTCCACCTCCGTCTCGGTCGAGTCGGTTGTCTCGTCAGTCACGCTCCCATCATCCCTTAACCCAGGTGCGGCATGATCGCGGCATGCTGTCCAAGCGCCTCACCGTCATCACCACCGGCGGGACCATCTCCTGCAGCACCCAGGGCGACGGGGTGTTGCGGCCCGCCCGCAGCGGCTCGGACCTGCTCGCCGACACGGGCGCCGCGGACCTCACCGTGGTGGACCTGATGGCCCGGGACAGCTCGGAACTGGGCCCGGCCGACTGGGTGCGGCTTCTGAGCGCGGTCAACTCCGCCGTCGCCGGCGGCGTCGACGGGGTGGTCGTCACCCACGGCACCGACACCTGCGAAGAGGGCGCGCTCTGGTTGGAACTCGGCTACACCGGGGATGCGCCGGTGGTGCTGACCGGGGCCCAACGGGGCGCGGACGCCCCCGATGCCGACGGGCCGGGCAACCTGCGCGACGCCCTGGCCGTGGCCGCAGATCCGGCCGCTCGGGGGCTGGGGGTGCTGATGTGCTTCGCCGGCCGGGTGCTGGCCCCGCTGGGTCTGCAGAAGGCGACCATCACCGGGTTGACCGGCTTCACCGGTCCGGTGCTGGGCAGCGTCACCGACGGCCGTGTCACGTTCTCCGGTGCCAAGACTCGGCCCCACCTCGGTGCACCGGCCACTGTGCCGCGGGTGGATGTCGTGGCGCTGTACGGGGGTGCCGACACGGTCGCCCTGGATGCCTGCGCCGCCGCTGGTGCGCAAGGGGTGGTGTTGGCCGCGCTCGGGTCGGGCAATGCCCCGACGGCGGTGATCGACGGGGTGCGCCGGCACTGCGAATCCGGGCTGGTGGTCGCGGTGTCCAGCCGAGTTCCGGACGGGCACATCCGGGCGGACTACGGCCCCGGCCGGGCCCTGGTGGAGGCGGGCGCGGTGATAGTGCCGCGGCTGAGGCCGCCGCAGGCACGGGTCCTGCTGATGGCGGCGCTCGCGGCCGGGCAGCCGGTCGGCGACGTCATCGACCGGTGGGGCTGACCGATGGCCAGGATTTTCGCCCTCATCGGCGTCGCTGTTCTCGCAGCCGGGACCGCCGCCGCGGCCCACGCCGAGCCGCCGCCCGGGGCGGACGCTGTCGACGACTACCCGGTCGGCACCGGCCGCTACTCGTCGCCGACCGACTTCTACTGGGTCTTCTTCAGAACGCCGGACGGCCGCTCCTGCGGCATCGGCCCCAACGGCGGGCCGATCGGCTGCGATGCGGTGCCGATGGATGCTCCCGCCGGCGCCACCCAGACTGTGCTCGAAGCCGGCGTGGTGCCCGCGGCCTACCGCCACTCCGACATCGCGTCGTTCACCCGGGACGTGGATGTGCTGCCGGAGGGCCATCGGCTGGAGAACTGGGGTTCCAGCTGTGCGGTCGGCTACCAGGGCACGGTGACCTGCAAGGGCTATGGGCACCATGGTTTTACGCTCTCCAGCGTCTACGGTGTGCTGTGGTGACGAGCCCGCACCACCCCGAAGCCCGTGGAGGCCGCGTGTCCACCCAACACACCTACACCGTGGATGTCCGCTGGACCGGCAATCACGGCAGCGGGACCAGCGACTATCGCGGCTACGGGCGAGAGCACGAGGTGACCGCCGAGGGGTGTCCCGCCATTCTCGGCACCGCCGACCCGGCATTCCGTGGTGATCCGACCCGGTGGAATCCCGAACAGCTGCTGTTGGCCGCGCTGGCGCAGTGCCACATGCTGTCCTACCTGTATTTGTGTTCGGTCAACGGCGTGGTGGTCGTCTCCTACCAGGACCAGCCGGTCGGCACGATGATCGAGAACCCCGAGGGCGGACACTTCACCAGTGTTGTCTTGCAGCCGCGCGTCGAAGTCGGCGATGCGGCGATGGTGGAGCGGGCCTTGGCATTGCATTCCGATGCGCACCGAATTTGCTTTATCGCCAACTCCGTCAACTTCCCGGTGCTACACGATCCGGTGGTGCAGGCACTCCCCTGACGAGCTAGCTGTGTTCCTCCGGGCGGGCGACATAGTCCGGCCAGTCCAGGCTGGCCACCGGGTCGGCGCGGCTGATCCCTGGCTCGTCATCGGGGAATGTCCGCACCGCACCGGGGCCTGAGCTGCGCGTCTCGAAGCGCACCGTCATCACCCCGTGGCCGGCCCCCTGCACCCAGCCGTGGCCGAGGACGGGGTGGCTGACGTCATCGCCGACTCGCCACGGCGCCGCTGCTGTCGGGGAAAGCGGTTCTCGCGCAGTCACTTCCGGCGAGACGGCGCCAATTTCTGAAAACTCCAGATCCGGGAACAGCGACTCCTGGCGGACATCGGTCAGCCCGGAGAAGCCCACGCCAAGCAGCCGGATCGGACCGATCTCCTGCGGATCGAGCAGCAACCGGCCGGCCGCCGACGTGAGTGCGGCGGCGTCGGTCGTCGCATAAGGCAGCGTGGCCGAGCGGGTCAGCACACTCATGTCGGCCTTCTTGAGTTTCACCGTCACGGTGCGAGCGCCGCGCCCGTCCCGCAGCAGCCTGCGGTAGGCGTGTTCACCGATCGGACCGATCTCAGCCCGCAGCTGCTCCAAGGTGGTCAGGTCGGTGGCGAAGGTCGATTCGGCGCTGATCTGTTTGGCCTCAGCGCGTTCGGCGACCCGCCGGTCATCGATCCCGCGGGCCAACCGGTGCAGCGCGGGACCGATGGTGGCGCCCAGAATGTCGGCGACCTCACGGTCGGTCAGCGCGGCGAGCTGGCCGATGGTGTCAATGCCCAGCCGGTGCAGCTTCTCCTCGGCGACCGGACCGATGCCCCACAGCCGGCGCACCGGCAGCCCGTCCAGCAGCAGCCGTTCCTCAGAGCGGCTGACGACCCGCACCCCGTTCGGCTTTGCCAGATCGGAGGCGATCTTGGCGATCTGCTTGCCCGAGCCCGCCCCGACCGACGCCACCAAACCGGTCTCGTCGAGCACCCGCCGGCGAAGGTTTTCGCAGAACCGCAGGACCTCCGCGGCGGTTGCGTCCACCAGCTCGGCCGGTTCCCCGAATGCCTCGTCGAAGGAGAGCTGCTCGACGACCGGGATCACCGCACGCACGGTCTCGAAAACCCGTCTGCTGGCCATGCCGTACACGGCGCCTCGCGGCGGCAGCACCACTGCCGGGGCCCCCACCAGCCGCCGCGCCTGGTGCATCGGCATCGCCGAGCGGGCGCCGAAAACCCGCGCCTCGTAGCTGGCCCCGGCCACCACGCCGCGGCCCCCGAGCCCGCCGACCAGTACCGGCCGTCCCCGCAACGTCGGGCGGCTCAATTGCTCGACGGACGCGAAGAAGGCGTCCATATCCAGGTGCAGGACCCATCGGGCGTCCACGGGCTTAAGCCTATTGGGCACTGCGCCTGGCGGCCGCATCCGACTACTGTCGAGACGATGGCGATGAATCTGGTGCACCGACTGTGTTGCAGCTCGCGGTACTGGGCGCGCAGCGTCGAACGCAAACTCCTGCCGTGGGCGCTGACGGACGTCGTCCTCGGCGAGAACACCCTGGAGATCGGGCCGGGCTACGGCGCCAACATGCGGTGCCTGGTGGAGATGACGCCCCGGTTGACTGCCGTCGAGATCGACCCACCGATGACCAGCCGCCTACAGGCGAAATACGGCTCACGCGCCCACATCATCAACGGCGACGGCACCGATACCGGGCTGCCCTCGGACGAATTCAGTTCCGTGGTGTGTTTCACCATGCTGCACCACGTTCCGACGCCGGCGTTGCAGGACCAACTGTTCGCCGAGGCCTTTCGCGTGCTGCGGCCCGGGGCGGTCTTCGCCGGCAGCGACGGGGTGCACTCGGCGATGTTCCAGCTGATGCATTTCCGCGATACCTACAACCCGGTCTCCCCCGATGCATTACCGGACCGGTTGCGCGGCATAGGTTTCCGCGATGTAGAGGTGGTTACCGCGGCCGGTCAGCAGCGCTGGCTGGCCGTCAAGCCCTGACGCCGGCGCTACTTCGACCCCCCGCCGCCCTTGTTGAGCTGGTGCGGGCAATACGTTTTCGCCGAGATCGCCGCGAACCGGGCGGCGTCGGCGACGCTCAGGTCCGGGTTGGCCTCAGTGATGTCGTTCAGCAGCTCCAGGCTTGTTTCACCGTTGGCCGCCAACCCGCAGAGCGCTTCGGCGGCGGCCACGGCTTGCGCCGGGTCGTCGAAGACGATCCCGACCTGCCGAAGCGAGGTGATGAATTCCGTACTGTCGACCGTGCTCACCTCGACCACATTGGGATCGGCGTGTCCAGGGGCGGCAAGAACAACCGCGGCGGCGGCGACAAGCGGGACGAACAACAGCTTCATCGGGGTCCTCCTGGGGCGGCTGAAATCGTGAGGCATCGGGGCCACGTCAGCCGAGCGCCGATTTCGTTCCGGCGAGCGTGATGTCCTCGTCGTCGAGGACGTGCACCGCGTGGATTCCTGGCTTCAGGGAAAGCTTGGCGACCAGCTCGTCCAGGCCGGCCTGGTCGACGTTCCAATGCTGCACCACATCCGGCGTCTGCTGCAATTGCGCGATCACCTGATCAAGTGGGACCGGCGCCTCGCGGTCCTTGATGTTGGTCGACACCACGCGGGCCACCGGGGCCACCGTCCGAGTCGCCGGCGCACCCAAGGCACCACCGGCCGCACTGCCCAGGGCCGCCGGGGCGAGCATCCCCGGCACCGATCCCGCCGCGGGGGCAGCGCCCAGCGCGGTCTGCGGCAGCGAAGTGGAGGCCAGCTGGATCGCCGAGGTGGCACTGGCCCAGTTCGGTGGCACCGAGAGCGCTCCCACCCGCATCGCGCTGGCCACACCGGCCCCCGCGGCCCTGGGCAGACCGACGCCTGCGCTCAATCCGGAACTGTGCAGGCCGCCGAGGGCCGACTTCGGAATCACCGGGACCACCGCCTTGTACCCACTGCGGAATTGGGTGATGCCCATGTTGGTAGTGGCATGGACAGCATTGACCCACCCGGTCTGGCCACTGACGCCACTTGCCAGGGAGAGGTGGCTCTCCCACAGGTTATGCGCGTAGGTGGTGCCGAGCGCGCCATCAATCATGTTCTGCCAGCCGGTGTTATAGGCCGAGGTCAGATCGTTGATCTGCTTGGTGATCACCTGGATCAGGTCGGGTTCGGCGGTGGCGTCCGCGCTTCCGGGCTCCCCGTTGGTGGTCCGCGGCGCTGCGGTGAACGAACGCAGATTGGTTGCCTGCGCCGAAGCACCGGCATAGCCCTGCATCGCGGCGACATCCTGCGCCCACATCCGGCCGTATTCGGCTTCCACAGCGGCGATCGCGGTGCTGTTCTGGCCAAGGATGTTGCTGGCCACCAGCGACGCCAACTGGCTGCGGTTGGCGGCGATCGCCGGCGGTGGCACGATTCCGGCGAAGGCCGATTCATAGGCAGCGGCTGCGGCCGTCGCCTGGGCGGCGGTCTGCTCAGCCTGCGCCGCAGTGGTCGTCAGCCAGGTCACGTACGGAGCGGCGGCGGCCGCCATGGCCGCCGCCGCCGGCCCCTGCCAGCCGCCGCTGAGGCTTGCCAGCGCCGCTTGGTAGGAGGAAGCAGCTGTGTGCAGCTCGACGCCCAGCCCCGACCAGGCCGCCGCCGCGGCGAACAGTGGGTCAGCACCCGGTCCCGAATACAGCTGGCCGGAGATGACCTCTGGGGGCTGCGCTGCGAAAGTCTGAAATACCATGAACGCGACCTGCTTTCGTTACTTCGCGATCGGCGGGATGACGATGACGGTGGCGGTGGTAGCGATGTCCGGTGCCGTCTGGTTGTTGGTGACGTGGGTGATGGCGCTGATCGCACGGGTGGCGGTGGCGCCCGCGGCCTGCCGTATCGGTGTGCCGATCGCGCGGCCGGCCAGACTCGACAGCGCCATCTGGCCGGCCAGCACACCCTCGCCGTTCACGGCGAGAGCCGGAGCGGCCTCGAGCACGCTGGCCTGCAGCGCCACGGTGGCGGTCTTGACCGCCGGAACCGCGCTGGCCCAGGTCGACGGCACCGACAGTGACCCGATCAGGCCGGCCCGACCGACGGCCCCCGAGACCGCTGTAGGGACAGCGTGCGAACCACTCAGCAGGGGGCTGGACAGCAATGGCGCCAAGGCCCCGGCGATCGGCTTGGGACTGAGCGTGCTGGTCAGGTTCCCGAGCCCGTTGGCGACCGACGGGATACTGATGGCCATCTGGTAGATGCCCCGCGCCGAGCTGGCGAGGTTGAGCCCGTAGGGTCCGTTCGCGGTGCTGATCACGCCGGTGAGGGTCTTGATGATCGCCTGGTAGTCGTCCACGATCTGCGTCGGCGTCAGGGGATTCGCCGTCAGGTTCTGCAGGGCGTTCGGGATCTGGTTGATGAAGTCGGACAGGCTCGACTGCGCGTTGGAGGCCACGGCGGACTGTGCCGCGTTGGTGACCGCCCCCGACTGGCTGGCCTGACCGCTGGCGTTGGTGGTTTCCGGCGGGGTGTTGAACGGAGCTAGCTGGCTGGCTGTTGCCGACGAACCGGCGTAGGCGTACATCGCGGCCGCGTCCTGCGCCCACATTTCGCCGTACTGCGCTTCGGTCGCCGCGATCGCCGGTGCGTTCTGTCCGAGGAAGTTGGTGGCCACCAGCGTGGCCAGCAGGGTGCGGTTGGCGGCGATCACCGGCGGCGGCACGGTGGCGGCGTAGGCGGCCTCATAGGCGCCGGCTGCTGCCGTGGCCTTCAGCGCCGTCTCCTCAGCGCCGACGGCGGTGGCCTTCAGCCACGCCGCGTACGGGCCCGCCGCTGCCGTCATCGATGCCGCCGAGGGGCCCTGCCACGCCGAGTCCGCCAGGTCGGCGATCACCGAGGCATACGAGGTGGCGGTGTAGTGCAGCTCGGTCGCCATCGCCGACCAGTTCGCCGCGGCGGCCAGCAACGGTGCCGAGCCCGGGCCGGCGTACATTCGCGCGGAGTTGACCTCTGGCGGGAGTGCCCCGAAATCCATGAATCCCCTGCCCCTCTAGCCAAGTAATGAACGGACCCACCCGAGTTGCGTCACGCAACGGCTTGCCAGGTTCCTGGCAATTCGGGTGGGTCAGAACCAACCGCAGACAACTGTCCGTATGGCCTGAAGGTTAATCGGGGACGAACGGCCCCTGAAGTCGCCGACGTGGCAGTTCAGGGCTGTTTCGCCGATGTTTCACCTACCTCAGCGGTGCCACCAGCGCACGCCCGCGGCGGGGTTTTTTACCACCCCAAACTGCATAAATGCCGTGATCGAGCTGCCAACGACGGACGGCGCAGGCCCCGTCCGTGGGCCCCCGTCGACCATAAGAATCTGGGCGCGAGAAAGTCGGTCCTGGCCGAGATCAGCAATTTCGCCGACTGAATCGTCAGGCCTTGGCGATGGACACCCGCACACCATCCCCGATTTCCACGGGGTCGGCTGGGTCACCGAATTCGAAACTGGTCGCCAAGATTTCTCCAGCGATCAACTCGGCATGATTCTGCGCCCATTCCAGCCGCTGCTCGGGTACCGCGATCACCACACTGATCCGGTCGGAGACCTCGAGGCCACTGGTTTTGCGCAGCTCCTGCAGCTCCCGGATCCGGTCCTTGGCCCAGCCCTCGGCTTCCAGCTCGGGCGTCACCGCGCTGTCGAGCACCACCAGGCCGGCGCCTTCGGGCAGCGCCACGGTGTATTCCGGGTCGGCGGCCACCAGCTTGGAGGTGTACTCGTTCTCCAGCAGCACCACCGGACCAGCGCTCAGGGTGCCGTCCGCGTTGACGACGCCCTCGCCGGCCTTGACCGCTTTGATCGCGGCCTGGACATCCTTACCCACGCGGGGACCGGCTACCTTCGCGTTGACCGCCAGATCGAATCGCCCGTAGTGAGCGATGTCGTCGGTCAGCTCGACGGCCTTGACGTTGAGCTCGTCGGCGATCAGGTCGGTAAACGGTGCCAGCCGCTGCGGTTCGTCGACGGCGACGGTGAGTTTGGGCAGCGGCAACCGGACCCGCAGCTGGTGCGCCTTGCGCACCGACGACGCCGCCGAACAGACCTCGCGGACCTGATCCATCGCCGCCACCAGTTCGGTATCGGCGGGCAGATCGGCGGCCTCGGGCCAATCGGTCAGGTGCACCGAGCGTTCCCCGGTGACCCCGCGCCAGATCACCTCGGTGGTCAGCGGCAGCAGTGGCGCGGCCAGTCGCGCGGTGATCTCCAGCACGGTGTGCAGGGTGTCGATCGCGTCGGCATCCTCGTCCCAGAACCGCTGCCGGGACCGGCGCACGTACCAGTTGGTCAGCGCCTCGGTGAACTGTCGCAATTGCTCGCAGGCACCGGAGATGTCGCACACATCCAGGGCTCGCGTCAGGTCGTCGCGCAGCGACGCCAGCTTGGCCAGGACGTAGCGGTCCAGTACGTGCTGCGAATCGGTGCGCCAGACACCGGGTTTCGGGGCATACAGCGTCAGGAAGGTGTAGGCGTTCGTCAGCGGCAGCATCACCTGGCGTACGCCCTCGCGGATGCCCGCCTCGGTGACGATCAGGTTTCCGCCGCGCAGGATCGGCGAGGCCATCAGGAACCAGCGCATGGCGTCGGAGCCGTCGCGGTCGAACACTTCGCTCACGTCCGGGTAGTTGCGCAGCGACTTGCTCATCTTCTGCCCGTCGCTGCCCAGCACGATGCCATGCGCCACACAGGTTTTGAATGCCGGACGGTCGAACAGCGCAGTTGCCAGCACATGCATCATGTAGAACCAGCCGCGGGTCTGGCCGATGTATTCGACGATGAAATCACCCGGGTAATGGGCAGCCTGCCCCCCGCCGCCGTCGAACCACTCGGCGTTCTCGAAGGGGTAATGCACCTGGGCATAGGGCATCGAACCCGAGTCGAACCACACGTCCAGCACGTCGGAGATGCGACGCATCGTCGAACGGCCGGTCGGGTCGTCGGGGTTGGGCCGGGTCAACTCGTCGATGTAGGGGCGATGCAGATTGTCCGGCCGCACCCCGAAGTCGCGCTCCAGCTCATCCAGACTGCCGTAAACGTCGACCCGCGGATAAGCCGGATCGTCGGATTTCCATACCGGAATCGGGGTGCCCCAGTAGCGGTTTCGGGAGATCGACCAGTCCCGCGCACCACGTAGCCAGTTGCCGAAGATCCCGTCCTTGATGTGCTCGGGGTACCAGGTGATCTGCTCGTTGAGCTCGACCATCCGGTCCCGGAATTCGGTGACCCGGACGAACCACGACGACACCGCCTTGTAGATCAGCGGGTTGCGGCACCGCCAGCAGTGCGGGTAGGGGTGCTCGTAGGTTTCGTGCCGCACCAGCACCGCCCCGTTGGCGGCAGCCGGCCCGGTGCCGTTCTTCAGATCGGCGATGATCGCCTTGTTCGCGTCGAAGACGTGCTGGCCGGCATAGTCCGGCACAGTGACATCGAAGCGGCCCTTGGCGTCCACGGGAGTGACCGGGGTGATGCCGGCCGGGTCGGTGGTGTTCTTGTCGTCCTCGCCGTAGGCGGGCGCCAGGTGCACGATGCCGGTGCCGTCCTCGGTGGATACGAAATCGGCGGCAAGCACCCGGAAGGCATTCGCCGAGTCCATGAAGTACGGGAACGGCGGCGCATAGCGCACATCGAGCAGCTCCGAGCCGCGGTAGCTGCCCAGCACCTGCGGTTCCTCACCCTCGCCCAGGCCGAGCTCGCGCGCATAGGCACCCAACCGCGCCTCGGCCATCAGGTAGCGGCGCTCCCCCACCGCGACCTGCACGTAGGTCACATCCGGGTTGACCGCCACCGCCTGGTTGGACGGCAGTGTCCACGGAGTGGTGGTCCACACCAACAGGTGAGCACCCTCGAGCTCACCGGCCGGTCCCCCGCCGACGATCCGGAACCCGACCGTCAGCGCCGGGTCCTGCCGGCTCTTGTAGACGTCATCGTCCATCCGCAGCTCGTGGTTGGACAGTGGGGTCTCGTCGCGCCAGCAGTACGGCAGCACCCGGTAGCCCTCGTAGGCCAGGCCCTTGTCCCAGAGCTGCTTGAACGCCCAGAGCACCGACTCCATGAACGGCAGGTCCAGGGTCTTGTAGTCGTTGTCGAAGTCCACCCAGCGGGCCTGGCGGGTGACGTAGGCCTGCCACTCGGACGTGTAGCGCAACACCGATTCCCGGCATGCCTGGTTGAACGCGGCGATGCCCATGGCGTCGATCTGCGACTTGTCGGTGATGCCGAGCTGGCGCTCCACCTCGAGCTCGGCGGGCAGCCCGTGGGTGTCCCAGCCGAACCGGCGCTCCACCTTGTAGCCGCGCATGGTGCGGTAACGCGGCACGATGTCCTTGACGTAACCGGTCAGCAGATGTCCGTAGTGCGGCAGGCCGTTGGCGAACGGCGGCCCGTCGTAGAACACGTACTCCTGCGCGCCGTCTCGGCGGGCGATGCTGGCCCGGAAGGTGTCATCTGCGGCCCAGTAATCCAGGACGGCGGCTTCAGCCGCCGGGAAATCGGGGGCGCCGGCGGCCGGCTTCGGATAGCTGCGTTCGCTCACGGTGTGTCGTCTCCCAAGGGCCCGGCCCGGGGACGACGCCGCGCGGTTGCGCGAGCGCCGCGGTACCACCCCGCTTGCCGCACTCCCGCCTGCGGGGCACGACCGCTCGATGTAGGGCTGTGACGGGCCGTCCCGTTCGGTTCTAGTGAGCCGGCCCGTGGGAATGGTCCGACTGTTCTTCCGAAGGCTCCCCGGTGATGGCCGGTTCAAAGCCGTTGAGTCAAAGTTTAAACGTTGCCAACTTGGTGACAACTTTGAGGCTCGTTGACAACTTTGAGGCTCCTAGACTGTTCGACGTGGCATTCAGCCCGTCGTACGCCCGCGACGTGGTGCTGCCGCTGACATCGGCGGCCTACGCCGTGATGTCCGGCGCTGCGCCCACACTGCCCACCGGTTTCAGCCAGACCGCCCTGATCAAGGCTGACCGGGCACACTTGGCCGCCCTACCCGAGCAGCATCCTGCGACGGCGATGGGCAAGGACACCAACATCTTTGGGCTGATGGGCCGTGACAACGCCAGTGGCACCGCGTTCATCGCCTTTCGCGGCAGCTCCGATGTGGCGGACTGGATCGCCGATTTCGATTTCTTCCCCGCGCCCTATTCGCCGGTGGCGGGTTTTGGCCAGGTGCACGCGGGCTTCCAGGACATCTACGGCTGTGTCCGTGCCTCCATCGCCGCCAATCTGCCCACTGCGACCGCCGGGTGCAGTCAGATCCTCATCACTGGGCACAGCCTCGGGGGCGCCCTGGCCGTGCTGGCCGCACCCGATGCCGCGCACGGGATGCCCCCCAACACCATCGAGCCGCGACTGACCACGTTCGGGGGCCCGCGAGTCGGCGTGGCCGACTTCAGGGCCGCGTTCGACGCCGCCATCGAATGTTGCTATCGCGTGGTGAATTTCCTCGACATCGTCCCGCTGGTGCCGCCCGCGCCCTATGTGCACGTGGGTGCCGAAATCGCCGTGGACAGCGGTGGGGCCGTCGACATCGGTTGGCGGCACAGCCTGGCCGCCTATCACGCCGGCCTCTCGGCTCTCATCGCCGCCGAAGCCTGATCGCTGGTTTCCTGCGGGTCCATGCGGCGGTCCCAGCTTCACCTCTCCTACGTCGAGCCTCGCTGAACCGCCGGGGCTCAGGCCGCTCCCCGTGCGCAGGTCCACCCTTCGGGCATCCGGCCGGCGGCCAGAAATTCGGCCACTTCTGCGGCCACTTCCGGCGCCAGGCCGGTGTCGGCGGCCGGGTAGATCACCGGCTCCTCCACCTTGTTGTGGTCGGCCAGCTGGTCCAGCAGCCGGCAGCAGGCGCCCCGTAGCGTCGCATGCTCCGCGCCGGCACGGGACAGGTCTTCGAGCGCGTTCATCGTGCGCCAGATCTCGCCATGACCTCGGATCATCCCGAAGACCGCCATCATGTGCGCGCCCCTGCTGATCGGCGGGAACAGCAACTGTTCCTCGAGGTAGATGTGGCGGCGCAGCACAGCCAGTGTCACGCGCAGGCCCTCAACGTCGGCGCTGCCGCCCTCGAGGCCCCCCAGGAAGGCGCCGATTCCCGCTTCGATCTGCTGATGCTCACGCTCCAAGGCGGCGGAAAGGGCTTCATCGGACATGTACGGCGCTCCCCTCAGACCGGTTCGACGACCTGACTGACACCGTCGAATCCGCGCGTCAGACCCCACAAATGATTTCTACAATCACGAATTGTCTAAATCTAGCCCATGCGGTGGGACGCTGACCAGAGCCGGCGCAGGGCTCAGTTGTCGGCCTCTTCCTCCGGCGGCTGAATCGTGGCCAGCACCTCGGTGGGCCGGTCTTGGTCCGACGACGTCGCCGGACGAGCGGACAGCTCCGGGAATGCCGTGGCGACCATGTCCTCGAAGGTCCGGTCATGCGCGTCGGGCTTGCCTTCCGTGGCAGCCGAGGGAGCTGTGGCAGCCGGGGCAGCCACCGGCACCGCTCGCGCCGGGTGCTCCCGCACGTTCAGCGGCCACCAGAACCACCGCCCCAGCAGCGCCGCCATCGAGGGCATCATGAACGAGCGCACCACCAGCGTGTCGAACAGCAGGCCAAGCCCGATCGTGGTGCCCACCTGGCCCACCACCCGCAGATCGCTGACGAGCATGGACGCCATGGTGAAGGCGAACACCAGCCCGGCAGCAGTGACCACCTTGCCGGTGCCGCCCATGGTGCGGATGATGCCGGTCTTCAGTCCGGCGCCCATCTCCTCTTTGAATCTGGCGACGAGAAGCAGGTTGTAGTCACAGCCCACCGCCAACAGAATGATCACCGACATCACCATCACCAGCCAGTGCAGGTTGATGCCGAAGATGTATTGCCACAGCAGTACCGAGAGCCCGAACGACGCGCCCAGCGACGCCAACACCGTCCCGACGATCACCACCGAGGCGATGAAGCTGCGGGTGATGAGCAGCATGATGATGAAAATGATTGCCAGCGAGGTGATTCCGGCAATCAGCAGGTCGTAGTCGGCGGCTCCCTGCAAGTCGTTGAAAAGCGCGGCGGTGCCGGCCACGTACACCTTGGCGGTCGACAGCGGGGTGCCCTTCAACGACTCGATGGCGGCCTTCTTGATCAGGTTGACCCGCGCCATGCCCTCCGGAGTCGCCGGGTATCCGTCGTGGGTGATGAAGAAGCGCGCCGCGTGCCCGTCCGGCGACAAGAACAGCTGGATCACACGTTTGAAGTCCGGGTTGTCGAACGCTTCCCGGGGCAGGTAGAACGAGTCGTCGCTCTTCGCCGCGTCGAAGTCCTGCCCCATCGCGGCCGAGTCACCACCGACCTCCTCGATCTGCGCCATCATCCCGGACATGGTGCTGTGCAACGTCAGCATCATGGTCTGCAGGCTGCGCATCGCGGCGATCTGCGCCGGCATCATCTCCAGCAGCTGCGGCGTCACCGCATCGATATTGCTCATGTCGGGCGCCAGCTCGTCGAGCTTCTCGGTGAGAAGGGTGGTCCCGTCCATCGATGCATACGCCGCCCGCAGTGACAGACAAGTGGTGTCGCCGCGGCAATCCTTCCCTTCGACGGATTCACGCAACGCTTTGGAATTCTCGTTCAGATCGGCCATGTTGCCCCGCACCTGCGTGGCCAGATCCCTCGCCTCCTGCGAGACACCGGTCGCGTGATGGGTGTTGGCGGCCATCTGCTGCATCAGGCCGTACATCCGCTGCAGCGAGGCGATGGTCCCCTCGAGATCGTTGGCCTGCTGGCGCATGTCGGCCACCCGGCTCTTGACGAAGTCAAGGTTCTGCATCTGCCCGGCGCTCTGCATGCTGAGCAGGAATGGAATCGAGGTGTGACCGAGCGGGGTGCCCTCCGGCCGGGTCACCCCCTGCACCATGGCAACACCCTCGACCGCGAAGACGCTCTTGGCCAGCTTGTTGAGCACCAGGAAGTCCGCGGAATTGCGCATGTCGTGATCGGATTCGATCAACAGCACCTCCGGCAGCAGGCGCGATTCCGGGAAGTGCCGCGCCGCGGCGGCCCAGCCGAGGTTGGCCGGCGTGTCCTGCGGGATGAACGACGGGTCCTTGTAGCTCACCTTGTAGCCAGGCAGGGCGAGCAGGCCGATGAGCGCGATCGCGCAGGCGGCCACGAAGATCGGGCCGGGCCAGCGCACGATAGCCGTGCCCACTTTGCGCCAGCCGCGGTCGGACATCTTGCGCCGGGGTTCGAGCAGCCCGCGGCGCGTGGCGATCGCCAGCACCGCCGGCACCAGGGTCAGCGCAATCGCCACCGCGACCAGCATGCCGACCGCACACGGCACACCCATGGTCTGAAACACCGGCAACCGGGTGAAGCTCAGGCAGAATGTGGCACCGGCAATGGTCAGGCCCGACGCCAGCACCACATGGGCCACACCGCGATAGGTGGTGAAGTAGGCGGTCTCCGGGTCTTCGCCGGCATGGCGGGCTTCGTGGTAACGGCCGATGAAGAAGATCCCGTAGTCGGTGCCGGCGGCGATCGCCAACGTCACCAGGATGTTGATCGCGAACGTGGACAGTCCGATCAGGCCGTAGTGCCCCAGGAACGCGACGATTCCGCGTGCCGCCGCCAGTTCGACCCCAACCACGGCCAGCAACAACGCGACGGTGCTGAACGATCGGTAAAGCAGCAGCAGCATCAGCGAGATCACCGAGACGGTCGCCACCAGGATCTTGAGCACCGCTCGGTCGCCGCTGGAGTTCATATCGGTGACCATCGGCGCCGGGCCGGTGACGTAGGCCCGGACCCCGGCGGGCGCCGGGGTGCGCGCCACGACGTCGCGGACCGCCTCGACCGAGTCGTTGGCCAGCGCCTCACCCTGGTTTCCGGCGAGGTTCAGCTGCACCAATGCGGCCTTGCCGTCGGAACTCTGGGCACCGCCCGCGGTGAGCGGGTCTCCCCAGAAGTCCTGGATGTGCTGAACGTGCTTGGTGTCGGCGTTGAGCTGGGCGATCAGCTCGTTGTAGTAGTGGTGCGCGGCGTCACCGAGGGGCTCATCGCCTTCGATGACGATCATTGCCGCGCTGTCGGTGTTGGACTCCGCGAAGTCGTGCCCGAGCCGTGCCATCGCCTGGATCGATGGTGAGTCTTTGGCGCTCAACGACACCGGGTGTTCCTTGGCGACCTGCTCCAGCGGCGGCACGGCGACGCTCACCAACGCGGTGAGGACGATCCAGCCCAGGATGATCGGCAACGCGAATCGGCGAACGAATGCGGCCGCGGACGACCGTTCGTGGCTCGGGCGGTGTGTATGTGTCACTGTCCGAGGCCCCTCACCTGACAATGTGCCCAAACGATCACTGTAACCCCCTGTTCAGGACCGTAGCGGCGGAAGCTATCCGATCAGATAGTCCGAGAGTGGGAAGTGGTCCTGCTCCTTCACAGCGCTGCGAACCGAGGTCGGCCGGAACAGCGGGGCCTCCCCGGTGCTCTGGTTGAACCAATAGGAATTCGACGTCGCGCAGTTGCCGAGGTGGAATACCGAGCTGTCCAGCAGGCCCATCATCCGCTCGTAGAACCGGGTGTTGGCCTCCTCGGTGACTTCGAACGTCTGCGCCTGGCGCCGCTGCACCTCGCCGAACAGCCGGTTCATGTGGCGGGTCTGGTATTCCACGGTGTTGAACCAGGACAACCCAACCCAGGAGAACGGGCTGGCCATGTTGATGAAGTTCGGGAACTGCGGGGCGGTCATGCCCTGATAGGCCTGGAAGCGCGTCTCGCGCCACCATTTGCCCAGGTTGCGACCGCCGCGACCGATCACCTCGATCGCCGGCAGGTTGCCCTCCCAGACGTCATATCCCGTCGCCAGCACCAGGGTGTCGATCTCGCGCTTCGTGCCGTCACACGCCACGATGCCGTCGGGTTCGATCCGCTCGATCCCCTCGGTCACCAGGTGCACATTCGGCTTGGCGAAGGTCGGGTAGTAGTTGTTGGAGATCGACGGACGCTTGCAGCCGAAGTCGAAATCGGGCGCCATCTTGCGCGCGAGCTCACGATCGCGCACCGAGCGCCGCCGGTGGCGCGCGGACTGGGCCGCCATCGCCTTGTTGAGGAACTTGAAGCGCCGGTAGCGCCACATGGTCAGCACCATCATGAAGTCCGTGGTGTTGTCGGTGAGCCACCGGACAATACGCTGGGTGAACGGCACCCGGGCGAACATCCGCTGCACCGCCGGCGGGAACACCACGTCGGACTTAGGCGTCACCAGGATCGGGGTCCGCTGATACACCGTCAGATCGGCGACTTCGTTGGCCAGCTCGGGGATCACCTGGATCCCGGTGGACCCGGTTCCGATGACCGCCGCCCGCCGGCCCGCCATCGAGTAATCGTGGTCCCACTCCGCGGTGTGCACGACATGGCCGGCGAACGTGTCGATGCCGGGGATGTCGGGAATCTTCGGCTGGCACAGGAAGCCGGTGGCGACGATGAGGAACTGCGAGGTCAGCGTCTCACCGCCGGCCAACGACGTCCGCCACAGCTTTGCGTCCTCATCCCACTGGGCGCCGTCAACCGTGGTGTTGAAGCGCATGAAGCGCGTCACGTCGTATTTGTCCGCCACATGCTCGGCATAGGCTTGGACCTCGTTACCGGGGGCGAACAGCCGCGACCAGTAGGGGTTCGGTTCGAACCAGTAGGAATAGGTAGTAGAGGGCTGGTCGACGGAGAGCCCCGGATAGTGGTTGACCCGCCATGTTCCGCCAAGACCGTCGAGGCGGTCCACGATCACGATGTTCTCGTAACCCAGCTTGGTCAGTTGGATGGCCGTACCGATGCCGCCGAAGCCCGCCCCCACGATGACGGCGTCGTATTGCTGGGTCCCCATAAGGTGAACACGGTACCCCAACGCCGCAATATATCGCCGTACGTGCAGGTCAGCCCAGTGCGAGGCGGCCCACGGCCGGGAGATAAAGTAATGGACGCCGCCCGGTACCAAGATGATGCCGATCACACTCAAGTGAACGGTTAAACCTTACTGTTTTGCCAAACTTGACGGTAAGCTTCGGCTCGGCTACGCCCCATGGCGGTGCGTGCCTGAAATTGAGGATGGGCCCGTATGCCGACCGTCGTGATCGTCATCTGCTGGTTGCTGGCCGGCATGATTGCCGTCGCCGCGGTGCCCTATGCCCTTTTTTACTTCTTCCGGCGCTTGAAGAACGCGATGTATGTCGGCGGCGATGCCGCCTACGGCGAAACGCTGGCGACGCTGTCCGAAAGCTCGGTGCGACGCAACTTCAACCCGTATGTCGACATCGACTGGAATGATCCCGAGCTCGCGGTGAAGACCGATGACGCCCGCTGGGTGCTTTCGGGAGCGGACCCGCTGGGCCGCCACCCCTGGTACCGGGCGCAGCCCCTGGAGAAGAAGATCGCGATGGGCATGTGGCGCCAGGCCAACATGGCCAAGGTCGGGGTGCAGTTCGAGGGCATCCTGGTGCGGGGCCTCATGCACTACACGTTTTGGGTGCCGAACGGCTCGCCGGAATACCGCTACTGCCTGCACGAGTGCATCGAGGAATGCAACCACACCCTGATGTTCCAGGAGTTGGTGAACCGCATCGGCGTCGACGTCCCCGGCATGCCGCGGTGGCTGCGCCTGCTCTCCCCTATCGTGCCGCTCTACGCCGGGCCGTTGCCGAACTCGTTCTTCTTCGGAGTCCTGGCGGGCGAGGTCCCGTTCGACTACCTGCAGACCCTTGCCCTGCGCGAAGAGGACAGCGTGCCGGCAATCGTGCGCAGGATGATCGGCATCCACGTCGCCGAAGAGGCGCGCCACATCTCGTTCGCCCACAAGTACCTGGAGCGACGGGTGCCTCGGCTGTGGTGGAGCAGCCGGTTCATGCTCTCGCTGTACGTGCCCGTTGTCATGCGGATGCTCGGCCAGGCGATGATCGTGCCGCCCCGCAAGTTCTTCCGCGAGTTCGGTGTTCCGAAGTCCGCGCGCAAGCAGTGGTTCTTCGGCACCCCGGACGCACGCCAGACCTGGCGGGACATGTTCTCCGATGTTCGGATGGTCTGCCACGAACTCGGGCTGATGAATCCCGCCGCGCGGCTGATGTGGCGCATCTGCAAGATCGACGGGGCACCGTCGCGGTATCGCGGCGAGCCGCAACGCGCGCAGCTGCCGGTGCAACTCACCGAGGTCTAAAGCCCGCTCTGCCCTGTGCCATACTTTCGGTATGGTGCGTTCCCCATCTGAGACCTTGGAAAAAGTCGGCGCCGATCTGGTGTACCGCATCTCGGCGATGCCGCTGTACAAGAAGGCCTTCAAATACTGGTACCCGTTCATGACCAAGCGGATGGGACACGACGACGTCGTCTTCCTCAACTGGGGCTATGAGCAGGACCCACCGCTGGGCCTGAAGCTCGACGAGGCCGACGAAGAGAACCGGTACTCGATCCAGCTCTACCACCAGACCGCCACCCAGATCGATCTGGCCGGCAAGAACGTGCTCGAAGTCAGCTCCGGGCACGGCGGCGGCGCCTCCTTCCTGGCCCGCACCCTGGCGCCCGCGTCCTACACCGGACTGGACTTCAACCCGGACGGTGTCGTCTTCTGCCAGCAGCGCCACCAGGTCCCCGGCCTGGACTTCGTGCAGGGTGACGCCCTGAACCTGCCGTTCGGCGACAATTCGTTCGACGCGGTCGTCAATGTCGAGGCCTCGCACATCTACCCCGACTTCGCGCAGTTCGTTCGCGAGGTGGGAAGGGTGTTGCGTCCGGGCGGACACTTCCTGCACACCGATTTCCGCGCCAAAGAGGACATCGAGTCCTGGCAGCAGACCCTGGCCACCCCGCCGCTGCGGCTGGTCAACGAGCGCGACATCAGCCGCGAGGTCGTTCGCGGCCTGGCCGCCAACTCGCCGCGCTCCAACGACCTGATCAACGAGCGGATGCCGTTCTTCCTGCGCCGTTTCGCCCGGGAATTCGCCGTCGTGGAGGGCTCGCTGTTCTACCGCGACCTGGACCGCGGCGAGATCACCTACCGCATTTTCGACCTCGTCAAAGACTGAGGACACTGCATCGAAGCGCCGGAGCGATCGGGACTGACGTCCCGGCGCTCCGGCGCTTCTTTGGTGACCGACGTCCCTTCAGGCGACAGAGGCAGCCGGTTAGGGTGGCGGCTAGCCTGATCGCAGGCCAACCGCGGCCCGGCCGCGGGCCAATCGCGCTCCACACCCGACAATCGTGACGAGGGGCTTGCCAGATGGATCAGAAGGAACTGACGCGTCGGCTTCGGTTTCGCGCCAGCCTGCTCAAGATCGGCACTGACGGGCTTATCGGCGTGGTCCGCGACCGGGCAACCGCTTACCGCTATGCCCTGACCCGACGCGAAACCGCACCGCTGACTGACTTCGACCCGTTCGCGCCCGAGACGATGCACGATCCCTATCCGGGCTATCGCACGCTGCTGTCCGGTCCGAAGGTCTGGTACAGCCGCAAGCGCGGCATCTGGATCATCCCGGGCTACGACGAGGTCCGACAGGCACTGCGCGACGACGAGGCGTTGTCCTCGGCGCAGAGCCAGGCCCGCTTCCGGGTCCGCCTGCAGACCATGAACGCCACCGACCCACCGGTGCACACCCGGCTGCGCCGCTCGGTGTCTCGGGCATTCACGCCCCGCGCGATGAAGTCGTGGGAGATCAATATCA
Source organism: Mycobacterium sp. SMC-14 (assembly GCF_046250075.1). Taxonomy (NCBI): domain Bacteria; kingdom Bacillati; phylum Actinomycetota; class Actinomycetes; order Mycobacteriales; family Mycobacteriaceae; genus Mycobacterium; species Mycobacterium sp. SMC-14. The sequence goes on from NZ_CP176429.1 coordinate 2,477,839, forward strand.
ACCGCGCGGCCGACGAACTGGTCGCCGCGATGATCACGCGCGGACGAGTCGAGATCGTGGCAGATTTGGCCAAGCCCCTGCCGAACCGGCTGATCACCATGATGCTGGCGATTCCGCAGGAAGACCGCCACCAGTTCCTGGAATGGGCGGACACCATCAATGAAGCTGCGTTCGCCCCGCTGACCCTGCGTGGGATGGCGATGAACATGCGCTCGAGTCAGGCGGTCATCGCGATGCACCGCAGTCTCGATCCGATGATCAAGGCGCGCCGCACCGAATCCGGCGATGACCTGATCTCGATGCTTGCGGCACCGAGCGGTGAGGACACCCTCTCCGATGACGAGGTGTTCTGGACCGCCTCGATGCTCGTCGGCGCGGGCAGCGAGACCACCACGAACCTGATCTCGGGCCTGTTTCTGACACTGGCACAGCGTCCGGACGTCTACAGCCGGCTGCGCGAACACCCCGAGCTGATCCCGGCAGCCATCGAAGAGCAACTGCGGCTGGTCTCCCCCGTTCAGGGCTTCTACCGAACCGCAACCCGCGATTACCGGGTCGGCGACCAGACCATCCCGGCCGGAGCCCGGGTGTTGATCCTGTATGCGGCCGCCAATCGCGATCCGCAGCACTACCCGGATCCCGACACCTTCGACCTGGACCGCAATCCGACGGACCACCTCGCATTCGGTGGTGGCGCGCACTACTGCCTCGGCACCCACCTGACCCGCATCGAAGTCAGCCGGGTGCTGACGCAGCTGATCCCCCATGTCAAGGAGATCCGGCTGGCCGGAGACTACCGCTACCTGGTCAATGCGACCATGCGCGGCCTAGAGCACCTGCCCGTCGAGTTGGTGCCTGCCGAATCCGGTGTGGACTCCGCGCCCGTGCCGTCCGGGAACACCGGCACCCGATGAGCGACCAGCCGGTAGCGCTGGTCACCGGAGCGACAAGCGGGATCGGCGAAGCGACCGCCGATCGGCTGCAGGCAGCCGGTTATCGCGTCTTCGCTGTGGGACGCAATCCCGAAGCGCTGCAACGTCTTACGTCACGCGGGCTGACCGCTCGCGCCCTCGACGTCACCGATGAAGCCGCGGTGGATCGGCTCATCGCGGAGATCGACGCGGAACACGGCGGGGTCGATGTCTTGGTCAACAGCGCGGGATATCCGCTCACGTGTCCGCTCGAACAGTTGCCTCTCGATGACCTTCGCGGCCTGTTCGAGACCAATGTGGTTGCGACACTTCACTTGGCCCAGGCAGTCCTGCCGGTGATGCGCCGCCGCAGGTCCGGCGTCATCGTGAACATCGGCAGTACCGGCGGGCGCTTCGCCAGCCCCGGAGCCGGCGGCTACCACGTGATCAAGTACGGCATGGAGGCGTTGTCGCTGTCGCTGCGCGCCGAAGTCTCGCCGTTCGGAGTGCGGGTGGTGCTGCTGGACCCGACCGCGGTGCGGACTCCGTTCGTCATCTCCCAACAGGAGGCGCGACCGTCCTACACCGATGATGATCCCTACGGCGGCTTCAAGATCCGTTACGCCGAGAACACCCGCCAGCTCTCCGCGCAGCGCGGGGTGATGATCGAACCCGACGTGGTCGCCCGTGCCGTGCTCCGCGTGGTCCGGTCGAAGAATCCTCGTCCCCGCTATGTGGTCGGACTCTCCGGCAAGGCCACCGTTCTGGCGCGTGCCGTGTTGACCGATCGGATGTGGGATCGAATCCTGATGCGCGGTCTACACGACTGAGTTCGCCGCCGTCGGCGACCCGGGCACGGCGGGGTCTCCAGAATCGTGAGATACTTTTTCGATGGTCACGATGAACCGCCTGATCTTCAATCCGGTGTCCCACCGCGTCATGACGAACCCGTTCGTCTATCACCTGCTGTTCACCTCGTTTGTGACTAAGCGGTTCTCGACCCAGACCAAGATGCTCAGCGGCGACGACTGGCTGTTCCTCAACTACGGCTACGAAGAGGACCCCCCGATGGCGGTGCCGCTGGAGGCCTCGGACGAGCCCAACCGGTTCTTCATCCAGCAGTACCACCGCACCGCCGCCCTGGCTGACATGGCCGGCAAGAAGGTGCTTGAGGTGAGCTGTGGCCACGGGGGCGGCGCGTCCTATGTGGCCCGCACCTTCAAGCCCGCCTCCTACACCGGCCTGGACCTCAACGAGACCGCCATCGAGTTCTGCCGGGAGCGCCACCAGCTGCCTGGGATGGACTTCGTGCAGGGCGACGCCGAGAACCTGCCCTTTGAGGACGGCTCGTTCGACGTGGTGTTCCAGGTGGAGGCATCGCACCTGTACCCGCACCCGGCCAAGTTCTTCAACGGCGCGGCACGGGTGCTGGCCCCGGGCGGACACTTCCTCTACACCGATTTCCGCCGCCGCAGTGAGCTGGCCCGCTGGGATGCTGAGCTGGCCGCCACAGGACTGCGACTGGTGTCGCAGGAGGACATCAGCAAGGACGTGTTGCGCGGCAACGAGAAGAACCTGGCCCGCAAGCAGGACATGATCGCCCACCACGGCGGTCTGGCCCGCTTCGCCAGCGCCGCGACCGACTGGACCTTCAACGGCGCCCTGAAGAACGGCGAGTTCGTCTACCGCCTGTACTGCTTCACCAAGGACTGAGAGGCGGGGTCCAGTAGGCCCGCTGGCTGCCTCTAGCGGCCGTTATAGGCCCCGGGCGCCGAGCCAGTTGTGGATGCGCTCGGCCACAGCCTCCCAGCCCGGTTCGAGCATCATGTTGTGGCCCATGCCCGGAAAGAACTCGGCCTCGGTGCCGTAGGCACTCGCAGTGGCCCGCACTTCCTTACAGGTATGCGCGCCGTCCTCTTCGGCGCCCAGCACCAGCAGCGGCGCGCTCACTCGCTTCGGACGCGGCAGGTTGAGCATCAAGCAGTCGACGCTGACCCGCGCGCTGTCTTCCTGAAGCCGCGCCGCGCATTCCAGCACCGCGTGCTCCGGGGTGGCCTCGGAGAAGAACTTCTCCCGGGCCAGCTCCGGCGTGTTGATGTAGGGCAGTGACTTACCGGTGACCGCCATTTTGATGGCATGCCACGGCCGGTTGCGCAGCCAACGCAGACTCGACCCGTAGTTGCCCTGCGGGGGAATCGAAGCCATCAAGACCCCGGCAGGCGCCGGCCGGTTCTCGAGATACTTCTGGACGATCAGCCCACCCATCGAGTGGCCGATCACCACCGGGGGCACCGGCAGCTCGTCGGCGACCGATCGGACGTCTTGGACGTAGTCCTCCACGCTGCAGGTTCGCAGCGGCTTGTCGTTGGAGCTGCTGCCGTGCCCGCGGAAGCTGACGGCCAGTGCGCGGTAGCCCAGATCGGCGAAGTAGCCGAGGAAATTCTCGTCCCAGCACCACGCGGCATGCCACGCGCCATGGACGAACAGCAAAGGAACGGGATGGGCGTCGCTGACGCAGCCCTTGTCGATCACCTCAAGCACGACACCGCTCCCCCTGTCCAGCGACCTGCCCCCGACTGACTTCGACGATAGCCCGGCCTTCCCCGTCCCGGCTTTGCGCGTCGACAGCGGCGTGCGCCGTGCCAGCAACGGTAGCAGTGGGCCGTGCGGCACAGCACGGTATACGTCCACCAGCAGGCGATTCGCCCAACCCGGCGTCACCCGTCCCTTGCCTTTGGCCAGGCCGTCAACGGCCGCCCGGGCAACATGGTCCACGGGCTTCCACATCACCGCCGGTAGCACCCGCCGGCGTTCGCCCGCCCGGAACCCGGCAGCGACATCCAGGCCGGTGTCGACCGGCCCAGGGCACAGCATGGTGGCCGTGACGCCGGTGCCCCGCAGCTCGCTCCGCAAACTTTCGGTGTAGGACGCCACGAATGCCTTGGCGGCGCCGTAGCTGGCCTGACCGGGCAGCGGGCCGAACGCAGCCACCGAGGACACGTTGAGCACCGCGCCACGTCCTCGCTCGACCATGCCGGGCAGGAACCGGGTGCACAGGTCGACGACAGCGGCCACGTCGACCTCGATCAGGCCCAGCTGCCGTTCCGGCTCCGTTTTCGCGACCAGCCCTACCATCGCCACACCGGCGTTGTTGACCAGCACATCCGGCACCACGCCCAGATCCGCGACCCGGCCGGGCAATGCGGCTCGCTCGGTGGGGCTGGACAGGTCCGTGGGCAACACGTGCACCCGCCCCGATCGCAGCGCGTTCAGCTCACCGGCCAATGCGTGCAATCGATCGGCGCTGCGCGCGACCAGAATCACCTGGTGGCCGCGCCGCGCGAGTTCACGGGCCACCGCCGCACCGATACCCGACGATGCGCCGGTCACGATCGCCGCGCGGTCGTCTCCCGGACCTGGTAGAGCCACGCACTCACCCTATCCCGCGTGTCGTCGACGACCAGCGGACCCGCGCCGGTCGGTGGGCGGTTATTGGCCCTATTGGCCACCTCTGCGCGCGCTGGGCCGAACTCCTGTGTACGCTGACGCGAGCATGTGTCTGAGATAAATGGGGGATCAGATGACGCATTCCAGCTATCGATGGTTGACGGCCGGTGTCTTGGCAGGGGGCTGCGCCGGCCTGATGGGGCTGACGTCGATGTTCAACGCGTCGTTCGCTTTCGGGGAGAGCAACGGCACGGCGTTGATCATGGGTTATGTCATGACGCCCGATCCCGGTGCCGTCTACGACCAACGGGTGATGGATTTGTTCATCAACCCCACCAACCCGTTTCCCGGCCAGTCGGTGTATCCGGGTTACACCCCGGTCGTCGAGCCGCTGAATCCCTCCGATTACCAACAGAGCCTTCTCGATGCCGCCAAGACCCTGAACCAGGACATTGCCCGGCACTTGCAGGACGGACCGGTAACGGTGTTCGGCGTCTCCTCGACCACGGCGATCGCCACGCAGGCGATGATCGACCTCGCCCAGGCCGGCGCAAGTGCACCCGACCCGGCGAATCTGCATTTCGTGCTGGTCGAGGATCTGAACACGCCCAACGGCGGTATCTTCACCCGCTTTCCGCTGGACTTCGGGAGCCTTCCGCCCACCCCCGTCGATACGCCGTACACCACCGACATCTACAACTTCGAGTACAGCGGCGCCACCGACTTCCCCAAATATCCGCTGAACATGCTGGCGCTGGCGAATTCGATGGCGGGGTACCTCTATCTGCACCCCTACCTGATCACCGGCTACCCCAGTTCGTGGGACCCGGATGCGATGGCCGACGCGGTGAAGCTGCCCATGTCCGACGGGTATGACGGCGACACCTCGATCTACCTGATCCCCACCATGAACCTGCCGCTGCTCGAGTCGCTACGACAGTTCCCGTTGTTCGGACCGGCGATGGCGGACCTGATCCAGCCCGCGCTAAGGGTACTGATCGACTTGGGCTACGACCGCTCCGATCCCGCCGACGTCAGCACCCCGATGTCGTGGAGCATGCCGGGCATCGACTGGGACCTGGTGTCGCGCAACATCCAACTCGGTATGGAACAGGGCTGGACGGCCGCCCAGGTGGACTTGGGCATGCTGCCGCAGTCCGCGCTGCCGGACCTCTACCCTTACCTGCCGGACCTGTCGGGCCTGATCGGCGCGTAGCGCACGACGGAGCGTTCTACCGGGCGAAGCTGAATGTAAATCAGCTCAAAACCGTTGGATGCCAAAGTAGTTGAATGCTCCAACGTCCCACGTGCCGGACGTGTCCGACACGTGGGCGCCCGCGAGCGTCTACTCCGGGGTGATGTTGAAGATGGCGTCCCACAGGCCCTGAATGTCGAAGGGCCCGATGATCCCGGAGTTGTCGAAAATGTTGTACCAGTAGTCGCCGAAGAACTCCTGGAGCTGCTCAGGGGTGGGCAGGAAACCGGAGGTGTCGATGAACGGGTCATCCGGCAGCGGGTTCTTGATGTCGAGCAACACGGTGCCCAGGCGCCACAACCACGCCTGCGTCTCGATCATCTCCGGGTTGGAGACGTTGGCGGTGCCCTCGTCGTAGGCGTCCATCCACTCACCGATGACGGGGTTGCCCGGCCACAGGTCGTCCATGATCTTCACCAGCCAGTAATAGCTGGGTGTGTTCCAGTCTTCAGGGTTGAAGATGTTGCCGCCGGGCTCGGGAAGCAGGCACGGCCCGGGGCACAGCGGGCTACCCGGGATGAACGGGTTGAAGGCCAGCAGAGACGAGGCGAAAAGCGATTGCAGCGCGCGCGCGAATTCGATCGGGTCCGGCAGGTTGAACTTGTCGACGTCGAACGGCTGCATCAGGCTGTCGAAGAAGTTCGTGAACGGCGTGGTGAAGTCCATCGCGTAGTAGCTGCCCGCCCACGGCATCAGCGGGGCGTCCGGGTCGATATTGGGGTAGTCCTCCGGGTTCAACCCCAGTTCCGCGAGGGTGCGCGTGCCCTCCCAGTAGTACATGTCATTGGCGTAGCCAATGTTGACCATGCCGGGCCCATTGGGATCGAAGTAGAACTCGTTGCCGTCCATCATGTCCGAGAACGGGATCTGGAACCAGTTCTGGATCAGTGGGAAATTCTGCAGGCCCAGGGCGATCAGCACGCTCCAGATAGACTGGTCGATCCAGGTGAAGCCGGTGATCGGGCTGGTCGGCATGACCGGCAGACAGTCCAGACCCGCACAGCTCAGATCGATCGGAATCTGAACATTGGCCAGCATGGACAGCTGCTGTCCGAGGCCGGGGAAGAACCGGTCCCCTTCATGGCCGGCGCCGGAGATCTCCGGGAACGGGAACATCATCTGAAGGATGCCCTCGAAGTGCCCCATGTCGCCGGGGTCCTCACCCCAGGCGTTCGTCGGGCTTCCGGCCATCCACGGGCCGCTGTAGAATAGCGACTTCGCCAGCGTGTCCATCGCGTGGATCTCGTTGGCCGGAATGTTGACCAACGCCTGGAACAGGTTCAACGGAACATTCAACAATGACTCACCAGCGCTGAGCTGCGTGTCCAGGTGAACCGTGGGCAGCTCGGGAATCGCGGGCGCCACCGGAGCGACAGCGATGAGTCCGGCGGTGGTGACGACCAGCCCCGCGGAGAAGTACGAACGCAAGGCTGAAACCATCCCGGGGTCCTCCAACAAGCTAAGGTAACTACTGAAAGCGGCACAGCCGCGTGCGGTTCATGAATCTACCAAAGTGTTACCTGAGCGCAAATCGAGAGTCACATGTTGGTAATCGATGTAGGCGCTGTATTTGGCATGAGATCAGAACGCTCCCTCAGAACGCACGACAGCCCGGCCGTATGAACGGGCCGGGCTGCCGCGACGTCGCGCAGACGCGGAGTCGATCTAGAAGGGGAACCAGCTCGCGAGCTCGCTCCACAGCGAGTCGAGATCGGTGACGAGTCCGCCACTCGGGTCAAGGAACCGCAGGAAGTCATCCCACAGCAGCAGCGAGTTCTTGCCGCCGAAGTCGCCGATCTCCTGCTCGTCCAGCGGCAGGTCGGGGTTCCAGGTCGGCGGCATGTAGTAGCCGGTCTCCGGGTTGATCGGCCACGGCCCCAGCAGGCCCGGGTCGGTCAAGATCCCGCCGTTGACGGCCAGGGCCGGCAGGTAGGGGTTGATGTCCGCGAGCATGTCGATGATCTGGTTGTGGGTGTCCGCGTCGAAGGTGAACATGCCGGTCTGCAGGGCGGAGATGCCGGCCAGGATCTGCTCGTCGGTCCCGCCGTTGGCATTGCCGACGGCGTTCTCCCCTTCCTGCTCGGTCAGGTCAATCCACTGCTGAATCAGTGGGTTGGGGGCGCCGATGGCCTGGATCGACTTGACGAGGTCCAGGCTGGTCACTCCCCACGGCGGAGAGACCGGCGGCATGTTGCACAGTCCCGGGCACATCGGGCTGCCGGCGACGTAGGGGTTGAAGTCGACCACCATTCCGGCGATCAGCGCCTTCATGGCCTGGAACACCTCGTCCGGGCCGGCGAAGTGGAAGCCGGTGAGCGGGTCGTCGCCGTTGACACTCAAGTCGACCGGCTGCATCAGGCTGTCGAACCACCGCTGAAGGGGCCCGAACGGGTCCAGCTTGAAGGTCAGACCCGCCCACGGCATCAGGTTGATCTGGTTGCCGTACTCGTCGAGGACGGGGTCGCCGTTCTCGTCGAGGAGCGGGTGGGTGCCCGGGTAGCCGAACCCGGGCTGAGCTTCACCGGACCATGGCGCCCCGCCGTACATGGGTCCGCCCGGCACCGCCCCACCCGGACCGACGCCGGCGTCCGGGTTGGCGATGCCACCGGAGGTCGGGTTATCGGGGTCACTCCACGGGCTGTCAGGGAACTTGTAACCGTTCAACATGTCCTGGATCGGCACCTTGAGCCAGTACTTGAACAGGTCCAGCTGATTGTCGTCGTTCGGGAAGTTGGTGAACTTCAGGAAGAAGTTCAGCGCCGCGTCCAATCCGGTGATCCCGGTGATCGGCTCGACCGGAGACATCGGGTAGCACTGGATCGAGTCACACGATGCGCTGATCGGCAGCAGGGCCGCGGCGAACATCGCGAACTGCTGGCCCCAGCCCGCGGTGCCGTTGGCCAACGCATCCGGGTCGATGGTGGGGTCGTACAGCCCGGAGAGCTGCGGGGCGAACGGCAGCATGTAGTCCATGACGGCCATGAAGTGGCCCGGGTCGCCCGGGTCCTCACCCCAGATATTGGTGGCGCTGGGGGTGAACCAGTTGCCGGTGAAGAAGAACGAGTTGGCCAACACGTTGGTGGCCGACACCTCGTTGAACGGGATGTTGACGATGTCCTGGAACAGGTTGAACGGAATATTGAGCAGCGACGCCTCGGCCGCCAGCTGCACCGCACGCTCGGCCGCGGTCAGATCCGTAATCCAGGGTGCGACCGGCGAGACCGGGGTGACCGCCGCGACGGCTGTCGCGGCCGCGACGGCGGCGCCGGCTGTCGTGTACCGGCGCGGCGGCGCCACCGGGCGCGTACCGCCAGTCGCTGATCGACGCTGCGGCGTTGCGCGGTGCGCCCCGGCAGCCGCGGATCGACCCTGCGGGACGGCTACAGGTCCCCCGGCTATCGCGAATCGACGCTGCGGAACCGCTCTATGCGCTCCGCCTGTTGCGTATCGACGCTGACGCGTCCCCCCACCAATCACAAATCCCCCTTGTGTCCCCCACGAACCGTGACAGCATATAGGTGTCACCGCCGGGTGTCTAAGCGAGCAGTGATTAACTTACATCACTTGGGGAATGTTTTCCGCTAAGTTCCACGTAAACTTCGGCAAAGGCTGATCTTAAGCTCCCATTCAGCTATCCCGCCACGCAAGATCGCCATAGCCGTCGAGATGAGCCACCTCCCCGACCGGCTTGCGGGTGGTCGGACCATAGCGCCCACGGGGCCAACCGAGCGGCACGATGCAACACGGCGTGACCGCGTGCGGCAGCCGCAGGATGCGCCGTACGGCGCGCTGATTCCACAGCGGCAGGGTGATCAGCGACGCGCCCAAGCCCATGGCACGGGCAGCTAGCAGCAGATTTTGAACGCTGGGATAGATGGACCCCCAGTAGGCCGACTCGGCGATGTGCGGCATGCGCACCACCGGCAAGCGGCCCTCGCGTGCGCCCAGTCGCAGGCAGGCCACCACGAGCACCGGGAGTTCGGCGAAATGGTCGATCTGCCACTCCATCGCCCGGGCAATGCCGGCGATCGATTCATCGGTTTTGATTTTTCGCCGCAACACCACACCGCGCTGAATTTTCCACGCCTGCCGATAACGCTTAGCCAATTCTTCTTTGACGCGTCGGTCCTTCACAACGATGAATTCCCAGTTCTGCCCGTCATTTCCAGTCGGGGCCCGCAGCGCCAGCTCGATGCACTTGAGCACCACCGCGTCATCGACCGGATCGGAGTACACCCGCCGTATCGCGCGCTGCGTCATCATGGCCTCGGCCAGCGGCATGTCCAGCCGGGCCAACGCCGCGGCCGCGGTCGGCACGTGAGCGTAAGTGAATTCTGATTCAGGCATTTTCACCCAGCCAAGTCGTAGTGAAGCGTTGGATCTCCGGAATGCCCTGCGCGAATTCGCGGGCAAGGAAACTCTCAATCGGGCCACCCACTAACGGCACTTTGAAACGAATCGTGCCGTTCAGCTCCAACCTCGAGCCGGTGCCGTCGCGTTGGAGAACCGCGGCGCCGGTCCCCGACCCCGGGGCGCCGGTCACCGCGACCGAGATCTCACCGTCGACCCGTCCCTCCCCTGCCGGCGTCCACACCTCAGTGGTGACGATGTTGAGGTCACCTCGGTACACCTTGGCCAACATCCCGGGCAACGCGCCGTGGCGCAGGTCCTCAGTCACCACGACCCGGATTCGGCCGTCCGCATCGACGTCGAGGGAATCAAGGGTCTTGCTTCCGCCGAAGGCCTCCAGCCGGGCCTGCCAATAAGAGCGATTCCCGAAGGCACCGTGTACCTGCTCGACGGAGGCCGGTGAGGAGAACGTCACCTCGAAGGAACGGGGCATAAGCGCTGACCTCTCACTTGCCGAACAACCGGCTCACCAGGCCCGCGGCGAACTTGCGGACCCGGTCGAGCTGCTCGGGCTGGACGTTGGTGGGCGGTAGCCGCAGGCCCAGGTAGCGCTGCCGGTAGCGGCCGCTGCCCAGGTAGCTGGTCAACGCGAGCATCGAGCGCAGCGGGTCACCGGGATAGCTGAGGTGAATCTCGTCCTGATAGCGACCGCCGCACTCCTCGGCCAGCCTGCAGACCTCGGCGTAATTCTCCTGCCAGAACTCGCGGCAGACGGTGAACACCACAAACGGCTTGCCGTCCAGAAGCTTTCGCGCCTCGTCCGTCTGCAGAAACGACCTGATCGGCATGGCGGGCGCCTTCCACCAAGTCGGCGAGCCGATGCAGATCAAGTCGTACTCACCGTCGCGCACCGCGTCGGGCGTGCAGATCTCCCCCGTTTCGCCCCGCTGTTGTGCCTTGAGCACGCTGAGCATGTCCGGCCAGACCCGGCGCAGCGGGAACTGCGCAAAACGCTGCGAGTAGCGGGGGTCGGTGAATTCGATGCCGGCTTTGACCACCTCGCAGCCCCGCTGCGCGAACACCTCGCCGGCAGCCTCAAGCACCTTGAGCGACTGCCCGGAGAAGCTGTAATACAACAACAGGATCCGCGGCGCTCGTCCGTTGCGCTCGCTGGCCTCAACCGCCATCTGTGCCTCCTGATTCATTCGGCGGTCCCAGCTTCGGCTCTCCTACGTCGAGCCTCGCTGAACCGCCGGGTTTATGCGGCGGTCCCAGCTTCGGCTCTCCTACGTCGAGCCTCGCTGAACCGCCGGGTTTATGCGGCGGTCCCAGCTTCGGCTCTCCTACGTCGAGCCTCGCTGAACCGCCGGGTCCGACCGTGCGGTGCATCGACTTTCCGGCAAGCGTATTAGGCTCGCCGACGTGGCAGACAAGATCCCCGTCGACCTGCACGGAGCCGCGGCAACCATGCTGACGACGCTCTACCTCAAGGCCCTCGACGCCGATTTCGACCAGCCGGTGCTGGGTGATCGGTACGCCAGAGCGGCGGTCGAGCGTATCGACTTCGACTGGGACGCACTCAAGGCTAACGGCCGCTGGGCGCCCCTGGTGACGGTGCGCACCGCGCAATACGACATCTGGGCGCGTCAGTTCCTGGCCGCCCACCCGGATGCGACCGTCATTCACCTCGGCTGCGGTATGGATGCCCGGGTCTTCCGGATCGATCCCGGTCCCGGGGTGGCCTGGTACGACGTCGACCAGCCACCGGTGATCGCGTTGCGCAAGCAGGTGTACCCCGACCGCCCGGGTTACCACTTGGTGGCGACGCTGGCGACGGACCCGTCGTGGCTGGACGACATTCCCACCGATCGCCCGGTCCTGCTGCTGGCCGAGGGCATCAGCATGTACCTGGCCGAAGCCGACGGTGTGGCATTGCTGCAGAGCATCGTCGACCGCTTCCCGGCCGGCGAACTGCAGATCGACTTCTACAACTGGTTCGGTATCAAGAGCCAGAAAACCCATCGGCTGCAACGACAGTCCGGCGCCACGTTGCACTGGGCGGTCAACGGCCCCAGCGACATTCTGGACAAGGTCAGCGGTATTCGGCTGCTGGCTGCAGCGAATTTCTTCGACGCGGAGACCTTCAGTCGGGTCCCGGCCGGATTCCGGCGATCCAGCCGCCTGGCTCGTGCGGTGGGGCCGCTGCGCGGAATGCTGCAGTACCACCGCTACGCCTTCGGTCCGGTCAGCTGACGCCGGCGTGCTGCTCGGCGATGTCGCACAGCAGCGCGCGAATCGCCTCCACCGAGCGCTCCGGCGCCGGTCCGTGTGAGTGATATTCGATGTTGAGCTGCCCAGAGAAGATCTGGGTGAAATAGATGTCGATGCCTGCGCTCACGGCGAAATACAGCTCGCCGTGTGTCGTGGTCACCTCGACGCCCGGCGGTGTCCGCACCGGCGGAACCAGACCGTTGTTGCTCAGCACGACAACGTCCGGCAGGCCCGGTGGGTTTCCGACGTACTGCGGGCTGAAGTGCAGCCGGGACTGTTGGATGACGCCTTCGTCGAGGTCTTTCTGGAAGTTCGCGGCGATATCACGCGCCATCTCGACCAGGTCGGTCTTGGCGTCGATCTCGGCGAGATAGGTGGCCAGTCCGATCGGATTGGTGCATCCGGTGGCCGAAACCGGCGGTGACAGAAAGTATCTCAAGTCGACCGTATATACGTAGGGCACCGGGATACTCAGCTTGCCGCGTAGTTGCCATTCGGCGATCAGCACCGCCGCCGACAGCACCGCGTGCAGACTCAGGTCGTGTGCCCGGCCGAACGCGACCACGCTGTCGGTCTGGCTTTCGGTCAACCGGCACGACGCCATCGGCACCAGCACCGGCGACGACGGCGTCTCGTGCCCGACAGCCCGCCGAGTGGGCGGCAGGTCGTAGGCGAACAGTGCCGGCATGAACCGCTCGATCCCGGAGCGCTGCTGCTTCTCGATCCCCCGATCGGCCAGCACCGCCTCGATGGACAACGGCGCGGGCTCGACGTTGAGTGCACCGATCCGGCCGATGGTGACCAGGTCGGTATAGAAGGACAGCATCTCCTCGATCAGCGCATACATGTGGTGACCGTCGGCCACGGCATGGTGCACGTACAGCGTCGGCTGGGCCTGCCCATCGCGGATGATCACCCGCATCGCCACCAGCGACTCCGTCTGATCGAAGCGCGGGGTGGGCGGCTGCGCGTCGGGCCCGTCGAGTTCGATGACCTCGATGCCGTCGGGCATCAGGTCGTCGGTGACGAACTGGTGGCGCCCGTCGGGCAGTCGCTCCAGGCGCCCGGTGAGGATCGGATGCGCCTCCAGCAGCGCCTCGTAGGCCTCCGAGAGCAGATCAATGTCGACCGGACCGGTGACGTGCGCGGCGAGGCCCACGAAATTGTGGGTCTCGGCGAGCATCTCCTCACTGATCGCCAGCTTCCGAATGACCGACGTGGCAAACACTTTCGGTTCTCTCCTAAATCAAAGGCCTATGACAACTCGACCAAGGTCATTTCGTCCTCGCCCTGCGAGGCCATGTCCTCTTCGGCGAGGGCCGCGCGGACCAGGTCCATCACCGCCGTGGAGAAGCCGTCGGCGATCGCGCGCACCACGGACTCCTCGATCCGGCGGCCGTCGTGCCACCAATCGAGGTACAGCACACCGCCGGTGCGATAAGCCCGCAGTTCCAGTGCGTGCCCCAGCCCCGGGATCGCCTCGCGCACCGGCATCGCGGTATCGGGGTCGAACTGCACGGGCGCGTCGCCGAGCGATGGCGGCTCGGGAATCGCGCCGACGTAGTCGAAATGAATATCCGCGGGAGGAATCGAGCCGAACAGTCGCGCGGTCGGTGCGTACAGGTAACGGAGCAGGCCGTAGCCGATCCCGTAATGCGGTACGCCGTCGAGCGCCTCGTGAACCGAGTCCAACAGCTGCCGGGCGCTTGCCTGGCCCTCGGTGGAGCAACCGAGTGCGACCGGGTAGAGCGTGGTGAACCAGCCCACGGTACGGCGCAGATCGACGTCGGGCTTGAGCACCGAACGGCCCGCTCCCCCCATGTCGACGGCCACGGTGCCCTCGCCGACCACCGAAGCCACCGCCCGGCTCAGGCCGGCCAACAGGATCTCGTTGATCGGCAACCGCAGCCGCCGGCGCGCGTCGTCGATCTCGCTGGTGTCGGCGGCAGGCAGCGTCGTGGTGAGCTTGGACAGGTCGGCGGCGGCCGGAGGTTCGGCGATATCCGCGGCCAGCCGCAGCGTCGCTGATTGCGTTGCTTTCAACCAGAATTCGCGGCTTTCCAGCACCGCCGGGTGGGTCGCGAGCCCGGCGCAACGCTGCGACCACTCGGTCCAGCCCACCCCGACCGGCTGCAATTCGATGTCGTTGCCGGCCAGCTTCTGGCCGAAGGCCGTGAAGATGTCGGTCAGCAGGATGTCGCGGGACGCCTCATCACCGACTCCGGCGTGCAGGCTCAGCGCCAGGTAGCACAGATCACCCGACGCGCCTCGGATGTACAGCGCCGTCAGCGGCGGGCCGGACAGGTCCTGGTCGCGGATGTGCTCGGCCAGCAGCGTGCGCACCGCGTCGTGTTCGGCGGTCAGGCCCTCGGGCAACGAGTGGGTGCTGATCTCCCCGAAATCGCCGGGTTCGACGATCCGCTGCTCCCAGGTACCGGCCCGCTCGGTGATGCGCAGCCGCAGCGCGTCGTGGTGGTTGACCACCGCGGTCAACACGGCTCGGACGGCATCGACCGAGACGTCGGGGCGCAACCGCAGAATCAGCGGGATACGCCAGCGACCGTGTTCGCGGACACCGTTTTCCAGGAAGTAGGTGATGTTCGGCGGCACGGGCGGGTGCTCGACCTCGCCGAGCGATTGGCGCCCCAGCCCCCCAGCGGTGTACCGGGCGGTCAACGCCTTGGCCAGCGCCGCCACCGTCGGGTTGTCATAGAGGTCCTGCGGGGTGAGGTCCAACCCCTCGTGGGAGGCGGCCATTGCGACGCTGATCGCCACCAGCGAGTCACCGCCCACGTCGAAGAAGTTGGCGGTGCGGTCCACTGAGCCGACACCCAGGCAGAGCGCCCAGATGCGTTGCAGCGTCGCCTCGATCGAAGACCCGGCCGAGCCGCCGCTGCCACTACCGTTGCTCTGCCCGCCGGCGGAGCCACTTCCGGCGCTCGAGCCGGACACCCAGGTGGCGCCGGCATTGTGTTCGAGCCAATGCCGTTGACGCTCAAAGGGATAACCCGGAACAGTGACGTGCTTGGGTTGGTAATCGCCACGCAACGCCGACCAGTCCACCTCGACACCGGCAGCCCAGAGTTGGCCGAGGGCCAGCAGGAAGGTGTCGCGGTCGTCGCGGTTCTGCGCGTGGTGACGCATCAGTCGAACCGCCCGATGCCCACCCGCGAACTTCGGATTGCGGGCCGCCGACGCGGTCAGGGTGGCTCCCGGGCCGACCTCGAGCAGGACGCGGTGCGGGTCGTTCAGCACGGTGTCGATCTCGTCGGCGAACCGTACGGTGGCCCGTACGCTGCGCGCCCACGTCGCGGGATTGGTCGCCTCGCTGGGCGCCAGCCAGGTACCGGTCAGGTTCGACAGCAGCGGGATCTGCGGTTCGTGCAGCGTCTGCCGGGACAGGAACGCGGTGAACTCCGAGATCATCGAGTCCATCAGGCGCGAGTGGAATGCGTGCGAGGTCCGGACCCGGCGCGCGTTGATCCCGGCCTGCTTGAGCGCGTCGGAGAACTCGCGGATGTCGGCTTCGGCCCCGGCGACCACGCAGCCGTCCGGGTCGTTGACCGCGGCCAGGTCGACACCCTCGGTCAGGTAGGCGCCGACCGCGTCGGCACTGATCGGTACGGCCACCATGACGCCGCGCGGTGCGGCGTGCATCAATCGGGCCCGCATCGCCACCACCTTGATTGCGGTGTCGAGGTCGAAGACACCGGCAACGGTGGCCGCAGCGTATTCGCCGATGCTGTGGCCGACCAGGGCCGCCGGACGCACGCCGTAGCTCTCGACCAGCTTCGCCAGCGCGTATTCCACGGTGAACAGGGCCGGTTGGGTGCGGTCGGTGCGCTCCAAGTCTCGCGAGGTGCCCTCGAAGATCATCGCGCGCAGGTCGTAGCCCAGCTCCGTCTCGAAGCCGGCGACGCAGCGGTCGAAGTACTCGGCGAACACCGGCTCGTTGTCGTAGAGCCCGCGGGCCATTCCGATGTGCTGGGCGCCTTGGCCCGGGAACAGGAACACCACCCGATCGGCGGCGTCGCCCACCTCTTTGAGGTCCACACCCTCGCCGATAAAGACGTTCTCGCTCTCTTCGGCGCTCAGCACCGCCGCCGCGTCGGCGCGATCGGCGACGACCGCGGCCAGCCGCAGGTTGTGCGGGTGCCGGTTGGCCAGCGTGTACGCAACGTCTGGGAGGCTGGGCGCCTCGGCGTCGTCACCGCCGGACAGCTCAGCGGCCAGATCGATGCGTCCCTGCGCCAGTGCCTCGGCGGTACGCGCCGACAGCAACAGCACCTCGGGGCCGGGCTTGGGTTCGGTGCCGGCGGTCTCCTCTTGCGGCCACTCCTCGACGATGACGTGGGCGTTGGTGCCGCCGACGCCGAAAGAGCTGACCCCGGCGCGCCGGATGCCGTCGGATTCCCAGGGCCCGTATTCGCCGCGGATCCGGAACGGCCCGTCCTCGAGGTGCAGTTCGGGGTTCGGGCTGGTGTAGTGCAGCGTGCCGGGAATGGCCCGGTGCTTGAGGCACAGGATGGTCTTGATCAGGCTGGCAATACCGGCCGCCGACTCCAGGTGGCCGATGTTGGACTTCACCGAGCCCACATAGCAGGGACCGGACCGCTGCTCGTCGGAGACCGCGAAAGCCTGTCGCAGGCCCTCGATTTCGATCGGGTCACCCAGCGGGGTGGCGGTGCCGTGCGACTCGATGTAGCTGATGGTGGACGCGTCGACCTCGGCGACCGCATGCGCCTCGGCGATCACGTCGGCCTGCCCGGCCGCGGTGGGCGCGGCGTAGGTCATCTTGGTGCCGCCGTCGTTGTTCAGCGCCGAACCCCGGATCACCGCGTGGATCTGGTCACCGTCATCGACGGCCGCATCCAGCGACTTGAGCACCACCACACCGACACCGCTGGAGAAGATGGTGCCGTCGGCGCGCACGTCGAACGGCCGGCAATGCCCGCTGGCCGAGACCATCGAGCCCGGCTCGTGCCAGTACCCGACGTGGTGCGGAACCCGCAGCGACGAACCACCGGCCAGCGCCATGTCGCATTCGCCGTTGAGGATGCTCTGGCAGGCCAGGTGCAGCGCGACCAACGCCGACGAGCAGGCCGTCTGCACCGACAGTGCCGGGCCGTGCAGGTTGAGCTGGTGAGCCACCCGGGTGGCCAGATAGTCCTTGTCGTTCTGCAACGACAAGTTGACCATCTCGAAGCTGACGCCCTGGCCGATGATCAGGTTCGGGTCGTAGTGCGACATCAGGTTGTGCAGCAGGTAGCCACTGGTGGTGCTGGTCCCGTAGACGCCGACCGATCCCTCGATCTCGCCGGGCCGGTAGCCGGCGTCCTCCAGGGCGTGCCAGGCGGTCTGCAGGAAAAGCCGGTGCTGCGGGTCCATGGTGCGAGCAGCCAGCGGGGTGAAGCCGAAGAAGCCCGCATCGAACTCGTCGATGCCGTCCAGCAGCGCGGCCCGCCGCACATAGTTGTGGTTCGCCAGTGCCTTGTCACTCACGCCACTGGCGCGCAGCTCGTCCTCGGACAACGTGACGATGGATTCGGTGCCGTTGCGCAGGTTGTTCCAGAATCCGGTCAGCGTGCGGGCACCCGGAAAGCGCCCCGCCATGCCGACAACCGCGATCGCGTTGGGCGGCACTTCATTGTTGGTCACGAACGATCTCCTACTTTTCGCCGTGCCGCGGCCCGCTGACGTGCCGCGGCACGCTGCTGGGCTCGGCCTCGAACACCCCCGCCGTCGCCGGCGCGGTCCGCCCCCTCCTGCTCGGCGAGGCCGAGTTGGCGGGCCAGGTCGGCGGCCAGGTCGTTCAGTGAGGCGCCCTGCAGCAGCAGTGCCACCGGGGGCTCCGCACCGAAGTCACCCCGGACGGTGTTACGGATGCGCACCGCCATCAGCGAGTCCATGCCGAGCTCGGTCAATGGCCTCGCCGGGTCGATGACGCTGCCCTTGGGGTAGCCCATGATCGCCATGATCCGCGAACCCAACCGTGCGACAACGGCTTTGGTGGCCTCGGAGGCGCTGAGCTGCTTCAGGCCTTCCGGACCGGGCCAGTCGTCGTCCTCGTCGTCGAGGTCGAGCTCTTCGGCCAGGGTCGCGAAGTACCCGAGCTGCTGCAGTTCCGGGAAGGCCGCGGCCACCCGGTCCAGGCGTAGCCGGGCAACACCGATCCGGGAAAGATCGCCGCCGAGGATGGCCTCGAGGGCCTCCATGCCTTCGTCGGGGTTGATCGGATCCAGCGCGCTGAACTTGAGCTCCTGGGCGACACCGACTCCGGACCATTGGCCCCAGTTGATGGTGATCGCCGGCAGTCCGGCGGCCCGCCGCCACGCCACCAGGCCGTCCAGCCAGGCGCTGGCCGCGGCGTAGGACGCCTGGCCGGGTGCCCCCAGCAGCGACGAGGTCGAGGAGAACCCGACCCACCAGTCCAGCTCCTTGCCGACGGTCGCGACGTGCAGGCGCAGCGCGGCCGCGGCCTTGGGTGCCCACACTCGGCCGAGCGTCTCTTTGTCGATACCGACCACGATCTGGTCATCGATGACCGCGGCACCGTGGATGACACCGCGCAGTGCCAGCCCGGTCTGTTCCGCGGAGGCAACCAGGCTCTCGGCCACCCCCGGTGCGGCGAGATCGCCCGAGACGACCGCGATCTGGGCCCGCGCCTCGAGTTCGGACAGCACGGCGCGCTGCTCCTCCGATGGCTGCGAGCGGCTGTTGAGCACGATCCGCGCGGCACCGTGGTCGATCAGCCACCGGGCGACGACCAGCCCGATACCGCCCAGGCCGCCGGTCAGCACGTAGGCGCCGTCGGATCGCACGGTCGGGACACCGGTGGGGGTCACGTTCGCACGCTTGAGACGTTCGGCGTAGCGGTGCTCCCCGCGCCAGGCCACCACGTCGTCGGTGCTCGCCAACCCCAGCTCGGTGATCAGGGCCGCCGCCGGGTCCGCCGAAGCGTCCAGGTCGACCACGCCGGTGTGCAGGTCCGGGTGCTCGTAGGCCAGCACCCGCACCAGCCCCTTGAGGGCGCTGATCGACGGGTCGCCGTGCTCGTCACCCACGGTCAGGCCGTTGCGGCCCACCAGCCACAACCGCGGCGCGGTGCCGTGCCAGCCGCCGACGATGGTGCGCACCGTGGAGGCGACCGACCAGGCCAGGTCACGACCGCGTGCCGGCGCATCGCCGACCTCGGTGCCGTCGAAGGCACCTCGAGCGGCCAACACGATCACCCCGACCGGAGGCCGGTCCGGGTCGTCGGCGGTCTGCGCGAACGCCTCCCGCACGGCGGGTTCGCTGGCCAGGTCTGCGGTGATCACCCGGCGGTTGTCCCCACCGAAGCGAGCGGTGAAATCGGCTGCCAGCGCTTCGGTTTCGGCACCGTCGGTGAGAACCAGCCAGCTGCCATCGGGAGCTGCCGGCGGCTGCGCGGGGACGGACGTGTCGATCCACTCGGTGTCGAAGATCTTCTGGGTCAACGGCAGTGGCACGGTACGACGCTGCACACGCTGCAGATAGATCCCGGACAGCTCGGCCGTGACCGCCCCGGTGTCGTCGGTCAAAGTGACCCGGCCCAGGATCCCGCCGTCGTCGTGGCTGACCAGCTCGGCGTGCCCACGGGCCCGGCGGCCGACGTCGCCGAAGATCCGGATGTTCTCGACCGCCACCGGAAGATAGGTGGCCTCTTCCATCCCGGCCGAACCCATCAACGACTCGTCGGGCAGGGCCGCGGCCAGGCATTGCAGGGCCGCGTCGAGCATCACCGGGTGAATCCGGTAACCCCGGTGCGCGGTGGCCTCGTCGGGCAGCACGATCTCGGCCTCCGAGGCGCCGCCGGGCTTGCGCACGATCCGGGTCAACGCGGCGAACGCCGGCCCGTGCTGCAGGCCGGTACGGCGCAGCGCCGTGTAGAGGTCGGCCGGTGAGAGCGCGGTGCCGCCGCCGGTGGGTGCCGGACGTTGCGCCGCAGCGGCGGGTTGTGCCGCCGCAGCGCGGGCCACGGCGTGCCGGGACCAGCTGCCGCCGGCCGGACGGGAATGGATCTCGATGCGCAGTTCGTCGGAACCGTCGGCGTCGTGCAGCAACCGGGTGGTGACTTCGGTCCGCTCGTCGACGCGCAGCATCTGCTCGACCTCGACCCGATCCACCGCGACGGCGGACGGCGGCAGACCCAAGGCCTCACCCGCCGCCGCCAACGCCATTTCGGCGAAGCCGGTCGCGGGCATCACGACCTGGCCGTGCACCTTGTGGTGGGCCATCCACGCCACGAGATCGGTGCCTACGTCGGCCTGCCAGACGTGGCCGTGGCCCGACGGCAGCTCGACGTGGATACCCAGCAGCGGATGTGCATCGGCGCTGTGACGGTTCGCGGCGACCGGCGCGGCCCAGTAGCGGACGTGCTGCCACGGCCGCGGCGGCAGGTCGGCGCGGCCGATCCCGCCGTCGGGCTGCGGCGCGTCGGCAGGCGGCGGTGCCACTGTCGCCAGATTGGTGTGGAAGCTCAGTGCCTCGGGCTGCTCGCGCAGCAGGGTGCCGGTTACCACGCTGTCGCCGGCGGGCCGTGCGGTTTCGAGGTTGCCGTTGATGGCGTGGCTGAGCAACGGATGCGGGCTGACCTCGATGAAGGTGGCGTGCCCAGCGGCGGCCGCGGTCACGGCCTGGGCGAACCGCACCGGGTTGCGCAGGTTGTGCACCCAGTAGTCCGCATCGAACGCCGGCACGCCGGTTCCTTCTTGGCCGACGGTACTGATCAGCGGAATCTTCGGCGCGGACGGCCTCAGGTCCGCCAGCGCGCTCCGCAGGTCGCCCAGGATCGGGTCGACGGTCGGGTGATGCGACGCCACGTCCACCTCGACCCGGCGGGCCAGCTTGCCCTGGGCGTCGACGATCGCGACCACGGCGTCGACCTGGTCGGGCGGTCCGGCGATCACGGTCTGCTGCGGCGCTGCGTACACCGCCACGGTGATGTCCGGGTGCTCGGCGATAGCGGCGTCGACTGCGCTTGAGTCGAGCTCCAGCAGCGCCATCGCGCCCTGGCCGCTCAATCGGGCCATCAGTTTCGACCTGGTGGCGATCACCTTCAGACCGTCCGCGGGACTCAGCGCACCGGCCACCACGGCCGCGGCCACCTCCCCCATCGAATGGCCGATCACCGCGTCCGGTTCGACTCCGTGGGATCGCCACAGCGCCGTCAGTGCCAGCTGCATGCCCACCAGCACCGGCTGGATGCGATCGATGCCGACCACCGGCTCGCCGGATTCGAGAACCTGGCGCAACGAGAACCCCACCTGCGCAACGAAATCGGGCTCCAGCTCGTCGACGGCGGCGGAGAACGCCGGCTCATCGATCAGCAGTTGGCGGCCCATGCCGGCCCACTGAGATCCCTGGCCCGAGTACAGGAACACGGTTCCCTTGCCGCGCAACATGGCCCGCGTGCCGACGACTCCAGGGGCCGGGTATCCGCCAGCGACTGCCCGCAGCCCGGCCAGCGCCTGCTCGGTGTCGCGTGCGCAGACGGTGGCGAACTTGGCATACCGGCTGCGGTGGTGGTTGAGGGTGTTGGCGACGTCGGCCAGCGGTACGGCGGCGCCCGGGCCCGCGATCCAGTCGGCCAACGTGGCGGCCCAATCCGCCACCCGCTTTTCGGTTTTGCCCGAGATCACCAGCGTGGCGACCGGTTCGGCCGAAGCCGGTGCCGGTACCGGGTCCGGTCCCTGCTCGAGCACCACGTGTGCGTTGGTTCCGCCCAGCCCGAACGATGACACCGCGGCCCGGCGCGGCCCCTCGGCCGCCGGCCAAGGCGTCATCTCCGTGGGGACGAACAGCCGCGTCGGAGACGGGTCGATCGCCGGGTTCCACTTGGAGAAGTGCAGGTTCGGCGGAATCTGGCCGTGTTGCACAGACAACGCGGCCTTGATGAAGCCGGCGATTCCGGCCGCCGCCTCCAGGTGGCCGATGTTGGTCTTGACCGCACCCAAGGCGCATTTGTCGGTGCCGCGGCCGTAGACGTCTGCGAGCGCCTCGAACTCGATCGGGTCACCCAAAGCCGTTCCGGTGCCGTGCGTCTCGATCAGGTTCACCGAATTCGCCGTAACGTCGGCACTACGCAGGGCCCGGCTGATCGCGTCGATCTGAGCGATGGTGTTCGGCGCGGTCAGCCCGTTGGACTTGCCGTCGGAGTTGACCGCCGAGCCGCGCACCACCGCCAGCACCCGGTCGCCGTCACGGATGGCGTCGGTGAGGCGCTTGAGCACGACGATCCCGGCGCCCTCGCCGCGCACGAATCCGTCCGCTCCGGCGTCGAAGGTGTGGCATCGCCCGCGCGGTGACAACATTCCCCACTTGGCCATGGCGATCTGGGTTTCCGGCCGCAGGATGAGGCTGACACCGCCGGCCAGGGCCAGGTCACTCTCCCGCATGCGCAGGCTCTGGCAGGCCATGTGGATCGTGACCAGCGACGACGAGCATGCCGAGTCCATCGCGACCGCGGGACCGCGCAGTCCCAGCAGGTAGGCGATTCGGCCGACGGCGACGGCGTGGGCGTTACCCGTGGCTGAGTAGCCGTCGATCGCATCTGGATTGGCTGCTGAAATCCCTTGGTATTCGGTGTAATACACACCCATCATCACCGCGGACCGGATGCCCGACAGGGTTTCCGGCGACAGCCCGGCGTGTTCGAGGGCCTCCCAAGCAACCTCGAGCATCAGACGCTGTTGCGGGTCCATCGCCTCGGCTTCGCGCGGAGAGATTCCGAAGAAGTCGGCGTCGAAGCCGGCAACGTCGGAGATGAAGCCACCCCACTTCGACGACATCCGGCCCGGGGCCAGCGGATCCGGGTCGTAGTACTCGTCGGCGTCCCAACGATCCGAAGGGATTTCGGTGATGGCGTCGCGCCCGGTCTCCAACAGCTCCCAGTAGGCGTCCGGGCCCGAGGCGCCGCCCGGGAAGCGGCAGCCGATCCCGACGACCGCAATCGGTTCGGCGGCGGCGATCCGCGATGCCTTGTCGAACTGCTCGGTCAGCGCCCCCCGCTTGTCGGCGCCCATGGCCGACATCCTGTTGAAGATCGTCGTCATCAATAAATACCGCTCTCGCTACCGGTCGAAGCCGACTCGACCTGATCGAACAACTCGTCCAGCACACCGCCGGATGAGCCGAACCCCAAATCATCGTCGTCTTGCCCCGTCGTGGTGTCCGGTTCGACATAACGTGACGCCAGCAGTCCCACCAGGTGCGTTGCCAACGCTGAGATGCTGGGGTGATTCCACAGCATCGACGCCGACAAATCCACTCCCACCAACTGTTGTGTCTCTTTCAGAACCGTCATCGCGATCATGGAATCGAGTCCCATCTCCGGGAACGGCTGATCCACATTGACCGCTGTCGCAGATGTCCGAAGTTCGCGGGCCAGAATAGCCTGCAGCCTGACCACCAATTCCCCGTGCCGCTGGTCGGCGGGGATGGTCGACCAGTCCGGAACGCCTGCCGCCGAGGTAGCAGCGCCGAACTGCTCACTGGTCGCAGCAGCACCGAGCGTCACTCCGGCTTCAGAGGCCTCGCTCACCAGATCCTCGAAGAAGGTCAGCTCCCGGAATTCCGGCGAGGTGGCGACCGCGCGGTCGATCCGCAGGCGTCCCACCCCGACCCGGGCCCCGATCCGGCCGGCGTCGGCGCCCAGCACGGCATCCAGTGCCTCGATGCCTTCGTCGGGGCTGATCGGGTCGAGGACGCTGAGCGTCATCGACCGTCCGAGACCCACATCGGACCACTGGCCCCAGTTGATCGCGGTCGCGGGCAGGCCAGAGGCGTGCCGCCACGCCATCAGCGCATCCAGCCAGGCGTTGGAGGTGGCGTAGCCGAGCTGGCCGGGCAGACCCAGGAGCGCGGCCATCGAGGAGAAACCCACCCACCAGTCAAGCTGGGTGGCTGCGGTCGCGGCATGCAGCCGGGCGGCGCCGACGGCCTTGGCCGCCCAGACGCTCTCCAGGCTCTCGCGGGTCACGGCCGTCACCAGCCCGTCGCCGAGCACACCGGCGGCGTGCACGACTCCGCGCAGCGGCTTGCCCGTCTCCTGGGCCGCGGCCACCAGAGCATCGGCTACTCCCGGTGAACTGATGTCGCCGGCGACAAAGACCACCTCGGTTCCGGCGGCCAGTTCGTCGAGGACGGCGCGCTGCTGTCCGGCGGGCTCGCTGCGGCCGTTCAGCACGATTCGCCCGGCGCCGCGGGCCACCAGCCAGCGAGCCACCACGATGCCCAGTCCGCCCAGACCACCGGTGAGCAGGTAGGAGCCGTCGGCGCGGACCTCGGCCTGTGGGGCCTGGATCGTCTCGACATCGTCGAGGGTGGCCCGGGTGAGGCGTTCGGTGTAGCGCTGTCCGCCGCGCCAGGCGATCACGTCGTCGCGCAGCGGGGCGCCCAGTTCGGCCAGCAGGGCCTCGGCCAGGGCCGCGGCGTCCTCCGAGGCGTCCAGGTCGACCAGGGTGGCACCCAGGTCGGGCTCATCGGCGAGAACCCGGGCGAGTTCGCCGGGGAAACGCCAGGTGCGGACCACGCCTTTCAGCGCGCCGATAGCGGGATCCCCAGGCTCATGCGGCTCACTATCGCCGAAGGCCAACCCGCCGCGGCTGACCAGCCACAACCGCGGCTTGTTGGCCCCGGTCGCAGCCGGCCAACCCTCGACGGCTGCGCGGGCCGTCGACGACGCCGTCCAGACGAGCTCGCGGGCGCGAGCCAGTGCGCCGTCCGGGTCGGCCCCGTCGAATCCGCGCCGGTCCAGGAAGACCACGATGCCGGCCGGCGGGTGCGCGGGGTCGGCGGCGGCACGTGCAACCGCCTCAGTCAGGGCCGGTTCGTCGGCGAACGGGCCGGTCACGACCTTGCGATTCGGCCCGCCCAGGCGCGCCCCGAACTGCGCGGCGAGTTCTCCGGCGGACGGCTCGGCAAGCACCAGCCAGCTGCCGTCGGCAGCCCCGGCGGCATCGGGTGCAGGCGCCAGAGCCCACTCGGTGGTAAAGAGCTTCTGGTCCAACGGCACCCGCAGGGACCGGGGATCGAGCGGGCGCAGCTCGACCCCGGTGAGCTCGGCAAGGACGGCGCCCGCCTCATCGCTCAGGACGACGCGGCCTACGGCCACCTGGTCTTCGTGGCTGGTCACTTCGGCGTGGCAACCAACCTGGCGCCCAGCCGTGGCGAACACCCGCACCGCGGCCACCGCCGTCGGTACGTAGCTGGTTCCCTCGGCCGAGATAGCCGCCGCCAGTTGCCGCAGCCCGGCATCGAGCAATGCGGGGTGCAGGCGGTAGGCGGGATGGGTGGCCACGCTGTCGGGCAACGTGAGCACACTGTGCGCCGGCGGCGCCTCGACCGCCCGCTCGGCCGGTGCCGGCGAGATGTCGGCGACCACATGCCGGGACCACGCTTCGCCGGCCGCGCGGGCGTGGATCTCGACCCGGGTCTGCCCCTCGCTGCCGCTGAGCTGGGTGGTGACCTGCATCCCGCCCTCCAGCACCAGCGGCTGTTCGATCTGTAGGCCGGTCACCGCGATCGACTCGGTGGGTCGGCCGAGCGCTTCGCCGCCCGCCGCCACCAGCATCTCGATCAGCGCCGCCGCCGGCGCCACGGCCTGTCCGTGCACCGGGTGCTCGGCCAGCCACGGCATCGTCTCGATGCTCAGATCGTTCTGCCAGATGTGGTCGCCGCCGCGGAGCATCTCGACGTGCACACCGAGCAGCGGATGCACGTCCAGGGCCGCAGCAGCCGGTCCACGCGGGGCGAGCCAATGCCGGCTGTGCTGCCAGGGGGTGGTCGGTAGTTCGGCGAATCCGCCGGCCTTGGCGGGATTGGCAGCGTTGGTGTCGCCGGCATGCCGGCCGAGTTCGGTGAGCTGAACATGGAAGCTCAGGGTTTCGTCGTCGCCCCGGCGCAGGGTCGAGGCCACGGTCACCGGTTCGGCGACGGCGGCTTCGGCCGTCTCGATGATGGAGTGGGTCAGCAACGGGTGAGGGCTGATCTCGATGAACGTGTCGTGCTCCGCGACCGCTGCGGTCACGGCTTGGCTGACCAACGCGGGCTCGCGCACGTTGGCCACCCAGTAGTCCGCGTCCAATCGCGGCGTGGGCCCCGCAGGATCCACCGCCGTGGATATGAACGGGATCTGCGGCATTTGTGGGGTCAGGTCGGCCAGCTCGGCACGCAGCTCATCAAGAATCGGATCCATGAACGCGGTATGGGAAGCCACTTCCATATTCACCCGCCGCGCAAACCGCTCCGCAGCAGCCACCGCAGCAATCACCGCATCCACATCCGCCGGCGAACCCGCCACCACCGTCTGCCGCGG
Organism: Mycobacterium sp. SMC-14; assembly: GCF_046250075.1. Taxonomy (NCBI): domain Bacteria; kingdom Bacillati; phylum Actinomycetota; class Actinomycetes; order Mycobacteriales; family Mycobacteriaceae; genus Mycobacterium; species Mycobacterium sp. SMC-14. The sequence continues at coordinate 2,504,411 of NZ_CP176429.1, forward strand.
CGACAAATACCCCGCCACCTCAACCCCGGGATAACCCACCAACAATTCCTGGACCGCGGCGGCATCCAACTCCAACAACGCCACCGCACCCTGACCGGCCTGACGCGACATCAACGCCGACCGCACCCCGATCACCTTCAAACCCTGCTCCGGCGTCAGCGCCCCGGCCACCACCGCCGCAGACACCTCCCCCATCGAATGCCCAATCACCGCATCCGGAACAACCCCATACGAACGCCACAACGCAGCCAACGCCAACTGCAACGCCATGATCACCGGCTGCACCTGCGCATCACCAGAAATCTCAACGCCCTGCTCGATCACCTCACGCAGCGAAAAACCCACCTGCCGGGCAAAAAGCGGCTCCAACTCAGCAACAGCATCCGCAAACACCGGCTCATCGGCCAACAACCGACGACCCATCCCCACCCAATGCGAACCCTGACCCGAAAACACAAACACCGGCCGCGATGTCGCCGGCCGTGGCCGGGGTTCAACGACGCCGGGCGCAGAGTCTCCGGCAGCAAGTGCGGCCAATCCGGCCGCTGCGGCGGCGCGGTCGCGAGCGCACACACCCGCGGTGTAGGTGTAGCGGCTCCGGTGCTGCCGCAGGGTCTTGGCGACATCGGGCAGGGCGATCTCGGCGCCGTCTGTGGTCATCCACTGCGCAAGCACCCCGGCAGTGGCCGCGATACGCGCCGGCGACTTCCCCGACACCACCAACGTGCTCACCGGCTCGGGAGCACCCGCCGCAACAACCTCAGCATCGGGAGCCTGCTCCACAATCACATGCGCATTAGTGCCCGACACCCCAAACGAGGACACCCCCGCCCGACGCGGACGCGACACCGCCGGCCAATCCATCGCCGCACCCGCAACCTGAAACTTCGACGCCCCCACACCCGCATTCGGCGTCAACTCCGAAAAATTCAAATGCCGCGGCACAAACCCCCGCTGCACCGACAACACCGTCTTGATAAACCCCGCCACACCCGAAGCCGACTCCAAATGCCCCAGATTGGTCTTCACCGACCCCAACACCAACGGCGCCGACCCAGCACGCTCACCAAACACCGCCGAGAGCGCATCCAACTCAATCGGATCACCCAACGCCGTCCCCGTGCCATGCGCCTCGACATAATCGATATCAGCCGGTGACAACCGAGCCGACTCCAACGCCGCCCGCACCACCTTCTGCTGCGCCGGACCCGACGGCACCGTCTGACCAGACGACGGCCCATCCTGATTCACCGCCGAACCCCGCACCAGCGCCAAAATCCGATCACCATCACGCTGCGCATCCGACAAACGCTTGAGCACCACCACCCCAGCGCCCTCAGAACGGACGTAACCATCAGCGGCCGCATCGAAGGTCTTGCACTGCCCATCCGGGGCCAACATCCCCCACCGCGACGTCGCAATACTGTTCTGCGGGGTCAAAATCAGGTTCACCCCAGCCGCCAACGCCTGATCCGACTCCCGACGCCGCAAACTCGCACACGCCAAATGAATCGTCACCAACGACGACGAACACGCCGTATCCACCATCATCGCCGGACCATGCACACCCAAGAAATACGACAACCGCCCCGCCGCAAAATTCGGCGCATTCCCAAACGAGAGGTAGGGGTCGATGTCGCGCGGGCTGGTCTGCTCTGTCGCGAGAATGGTGTAGTCGTTGGTGGTCATACCTACGAAGACGCCGGTCGCAGTGCCCCGGATCGCCTCCTTGGTGATCCCGGCATGCTCCAACGCCTCCCAGGCCACCTCCATCAACAACCGCTGCTGAGGATCCATCGCATCAGCCTCACGCGGCGAAATACCAAAAAACTCCGCATCAAACTCAGCAGGCTGCCACGACGTCAAAAACCCGCCCTCACGAGAACAAATCGTCCCCGGAACCGAATGATCCGACGAATAGAACGCATCCGCATCCCAGCGATCCGCCGGAACCCGCACAATGCCCGAACCCTCATCACACAACAACTGCCACAACGCAGCCGGACCATCCACCCCACCAGGCAGACGACACCCCAAACCCACCACCGCAATCGGCTCAGTATCGCCGGCCTCAGCCACCGCCAACCGCGCCGTCAGATCATCAATCTTGCGCAGCGCCTCAGCAACAATCGCCCGACGATCCGGCCCCCCGACCGGCGCAGCACTCTTCTCGCTCAACTCAACCTCTCCGAGAGCCGCGCGAGCAGCTCGTCATCGCTCATGTCGTCGTAGGCGTCGGCGCTGTCCTGCTCGGCGGCCTCTGCCACCTCGGGCAGGATCGTTGCCAGGTACCCCGTCAGCGCGTCGATTGTCGGGTAGTCGAACACCACTGCGGCAGGCAGTGTTTCGCCGAGACTGTCCGAAAGGGCCCGCTGCAGGGTGACGCTCATCAGCGAATCCATGCCGGATTGGAAGAATCCCGCAGTCGGATCCAGGGCGTGGCGCGACGCCAGGCCCATGGCCGCGACGACCTGATCGGTGACGTGTTCGCGCAGCAGTTCCAGGCGCTGTTCGGGTTCCGCCTCGGTCAAAGCTCGGCGGAACTCGGTGCTCTGCGCCGCCGCGCCATCAGCCGGCGTGTCGACGACCAGCAGGTCATCGACAATGCGCAGCGCGGCCCGAGTGCGGTAGGCGGCGGCCAGCCGTGGCCAGTCCGCCGCGACGACGGTGTGCCGTACCGCGCTCCGCGCGCCGATCACCAGTGGCAACGCCCCGATCGCGACGTCGTCGACCATCGGCTCCAGCCCGGAGTCGACGGTCACCTGACGCTCGACATCGGATTGGGTGTCGGTCAACGACTTCCACAGACCCCAGTTGATCGCGGTGGCCGGCAACCCGGCCGCACGGCGGGCGTAGGCGAAGGTGTCCAGGAAGGTAGTGGTTGCCGTGTAGTGCGCAAGCCACCGCGATCCGGTGATACCGGAGATCGACGAGAACAACACGAAGTAGCGCACCGGCTGTCGCAGCGACAGCTTGTGCAGCACCGCGACCACGTCGAGTTTCGGGCGGAACATGGTGGTGACGTCGTCATCGGTCATGTCGCGCAATGTCACCGGGCCGCCCGCGAAGGCGGCCACGTGGATGCCTTCCAACGGCGGCAGGTCGGCGCCGAACCGATCGAACAACGTACTCATCGCGGTCTCGTCGGCGGCATCGGCGGGCACCGTCACCAGTGTCGTTCCGGCCGAGGCCAACTCAGCCGTCAACTCGTCGAGCCGTGAACCGGGGTGCCGGGATACGGCGATGATGGTCTTTGCCCCACTGGCCGCCAGTTGCCGCACCAGCTGTGGACCGATGTTGCCCGTCGCGCCGATCACCAGATGGCAACTGTCGGCGTCGAATTCGACCGGCGCGGCACCGGTCGGGCGGCCACCGAGCAGGCGCGGCACCCGGCGGATGCCGGCCCGGTAGACGACCTGGTCCTCGTTGTCGGCAGCGCCCGCCTCGGCGAGCAGGTATCCGGCGACCACGGCCGGGGGCACCGACTCGTCGACGTCGATGACCCTGCCCCAGATCTCGGGGTGCTCCAGGGCCAGGCTGCGGCCCAGCCCCCAGAGCACGGCCTGCGCGGGGTTGGCCCGGTCACCGTCGCCGACGGGTTGGGCGTTGCGGGTCAACAGGAACAACGTCGCCGGCGTCGATGTCTGCTCGGCCATCACGGTGGCCAGCCGCCGTGCTGCGTTGAACGCCGCGTAGGCCGGTTCGGCGCGCAGGTCCGTCGGGTCGGTCGACGGCGCGTAGAGGACATGGGTGGCGGTGGCCAGCGCCGCAACCAGTGCGGCAGGGTCGGCGTCGACATCCAGCGCCGTCACGGCGCCACCGCGCTTGGCGCCGATCTCGGCGCTCAGGCCGTTGTCGCCGATGACAAGCCAGGACTGCTCGGTGCCGGTGTCGCGGGCCTCTGCTTCGGCAGTCGGCCAGGTCAGCTCGCACCACCAGTCCGCAGGCACCGCTCCCGGGTTGCCGGCGGCCGGTTGCGCTGCGGCACCGGCCGGGGAGCCGGCATGCCGGACGGCCGTGGTCTCGATCCAATAGGTGCTGTGCTGCCACGGGGTGGCGGGCAACACCGGGTGCGGTTCGGGCGGGTGCGGAGTCTGCGGAGGCTGGGTGGTGTGCGTGCGATTGAGGTTGGTGTGGAAGCTGACCGCGTCGTCGGCGTCGCGCACCAGGGTCCCGACGCTGTGGTGGTGACCGCCGAGGGCCTCCACGGTGTCAGCAATCGCGTGCGTGAGAATCGGGTGGGCGCTGACCTCCACGAACGTGGTGTACTCGCCGGCCGCCGCACGGACCGCCTGGGTCAGCAACGCGGGCTGGCGAACGTTGTTCACCCAGTACTCGGCGTCCAGCATCGGCATGCCGCCGGCCGGCATGGCCGCTTCGGTCACGGTCGAGAAAAACGGGATGGTGGCGACTTCGGGCGTCAGGCCCTCCAGTGCCGCCCGCAACTCCGGCAGGATCGGGTCCATCAACGCGGTGTGCGAGGCCACTTCCATGTTGACCCGCCGGGCGAACTTGTTCTGACCGCTCACCACGGCGATGACCGCATCGACGGGCGACACCGGGCCGGCCACGACGGTCTGCTTCGGCGAGAGGTAGCCCGCCACACTGACATCCGGGTAGTCGGCGAGCAGCGCCTCGGTCGCTTCGGCGTCCAGGTTCAGCAACGCCACCGCGCCTTGTCCGGCCTGCTGCGACATCAGGCGTGAACGAGCCGCGATGACCGCGAATCCATCGGCCGGGCTCAGGGCGCCGGCCACCACCGCGGCGGTGACCTCGCCCATGGAGTGCCCGATGACGGCGTCGGGGTGCACCCCGTAGGAGCGCCACAGCTCGGTCAGTGCCAGCTGCAGCCCCATCAGGACGGGCTGTACCTGCGCGTCGCCGCTGACCGGTTCGCCGCCGGAGATCACCTGCCACAGCGAGAACCCGACGTGTTCGACGAACGCCGGTTCCAGCACGGCCAGCGCCCGGGCGAAAGCCGGCTCGTCGGTGAGCAGTTGACGCCCCATGCCGACCCAGTGCGAGCCCTGGCCGGAGTACACGAACACGGTGCCCGGACCGCACGGGCCGTCGTGCGGCCCGACGACTCCGCACTCCTGGCCGTCGGCCGAGGTACCGGCCGCCAGCGCCTGCAAGCCGCTGATCGCCGCACCCCGGTCGCGGGCGCACACGCTGCCGAACAGCGACTGCCGGGCACGGTGGTGATTGAGGGTGTGGGCGACGTCGGCCAATTCCACCCCTGCACCGTCGCCGTCCAGCCAGTCGGCCAGGTCGCGGGCTGTTGCGGCGATTCGTTCCGGGGTCCGCCCGGAGACCACCAGGGTGGTCACCGCCGGGTCGGCTTCGCGCGCAGTGACCTTGGCGGGCGGCGCCTGCTCGATGACCACGTGGGCGTTGGTGCCGCCAAATCCGAACGAGGACACCCCGGCCCGCCGCGGGTGATCCGACGAAGGCCACTCCTGGTGTTCGGCAACGACCTTCAAACGCATCTGGTCGAACGTGATGTGCGGGTTCGGGGTGTTGAAATGCAGGTTCTTCGGAATGCGCCCGCGTTGCACCGCCAGCACCGTCTTGATGAAGCCGACCATGCCTGCGGCGGCCTCGAGATGGCCGAGGTTCGACTTGGCGGCCCCGAGCAGCAGCGGTGCCTGCGGGGAACGGCCCCGGCCCAGCACCGTGCCCAGCGCTTTGGCCTCGATCGGGTCACCCAACAGGGTGCCGGTTCCATGGGTTTCGACGTAGTCGACTTCCTGCGGTGCTACTCCCGCATCGGCGTAGGCCGACCGCAGCACCGCCATTTGGGCGGCCGGGTTCGGCGCCAGCAGACCGTTGGAGTGGCCGTCGGAGTTGATCGCCGATCCGCGCACCACCGCCAGCACCCGGTCGCCGTCCCGCCGGGCGTCCGACAGGCGCTTGAGTACCACGACGCCGCAGCCCTCACCGCGAACGAATCCGTCGGCGTCGGCGTCGAACGCGTGGCATGCGCCGGTCGTCGACAATGCCCCGCTCTGATCGAAGCCGCGGAACACCGCCGGAGACATCAGCAGATTCACCCCGCCGACAATCGCGGTCTCGCACTCCCCGGTCCGCAGACTGCGCGACGCCAGGTGCAGGGCGACCAACGACGACGAGCACGCGGTGTCCACCGTCACCGAAGGACCACGCAAGTCCAAGAAGTACGACAGCCGGTTGGCGATGATGCTCAAGGCACCACCGGCGTTGCTCCAGGCGTCCACGTTGGGAAGGTCGGCGGACGCGTGGCAGCCGTACTCGGTGATGCTGGCCCCGACATAGACGCCGGTCTGCGATCGCCGCAACGATGTCGCCGGAATTCCCGCGTGCTCCAAGGCTTCCCACGCCACTTCGAGCAGGAGTCGCTGCTGCGGGTCCATCTTGACCGCTTCGCGGCTGGAGATCTCGAAGAAATCGGCGTCAAACGCCGCAATGTCGCGCAGGAACGAGCCCCACCGGGTGGTGCGAGCGATCGCGTTGCCGGTCTCGGCCGACCCGTCGTCGAAGGGCGCCCAGCGATCGGCCGGCACTTCGGTCACCGCGTTGCCGCCGTCGATCAGGAACTGCCACAGCGCTTCCGGTGAGTTGATGTCACCGGGAAAGCGGCAACCCAGACCGATCACCGCGATGGGCTCGTCGGTGCCGAAGCGACCGGGCTCGGGTGCCGACTCTTCGTCTGCGGAGTCAGGCTCGATCAGGAATCGGGCCAGTTCGGCAACCGACGGGTGCTGCCAGAGTTCGACAGGTGAGACTTTGCGGCCGAGCAGCTCCGATAGTTCGCCGCAGAGCACCACAGCGTCGCGGGACCCGACGCCCAGATCGTTGAGCGACGCGTTGAAATCGATGTCCTCGAGACTGCAACCGATGTTGGTGACCAGATAGTCGGCCAGCCAGTGGCGCAGTGCTTCTTCGTCAAATGCTGCGGTCATGCGGGGAACTCAATTCCCACTAGATCCCGTCCCATCCGGCCGGAGCCGATTCCACGCTGTCGAACAGCTCATTCAACACACTGTCGGCCGACTCGGGCAGCTCACCGCCGGTGGCCGCCGCGTCGTCGCCGGCATCGTCCTGCGGCAGCAGCTTGCCGGTCAGGTGCGCCGCCAGTGCCGCAGTCGTCGGGTGGTTCCACAGCATGGTGGCTGACAACTCCAGGCCGACCAGCGCTTCGATGTCGCGCCGGACCGCCATTGCCATCACCGAGTTCAGACCGAGTTCGGCGAACGGCCGGTCCAGCTGCAGTTCAGCCTCCGACATGCGAAGCTCGCGCGCCAGAATGCCGCGCAACCCGATTTCCAGCTCGCTCAGTATCTCATCGGCAGGCAGCAGCGCCCAGTCGCGGACCGGTCCGGCGGCATCGGAAGCGGACTCCCCGGGCTTTCCTTCCCTGGGCAGCGGCACCATCACTGCCTGCGCGACGTCGTAGTGCTCGACGTGATCCCAGGCCGCGAAGGCTTCCGCCGGGGTGATGGGCCGCGAACCCATCCGCTCGAGTTCGTGCAGCACGACGTGCGCTTCGGCCCCGAATCCGAGGCCCTTCCACGCCACCCAGTCCAGGCTGACGCTGTGGCAGCCACGCTGATGGCGGGCACGGGCCAGGCCGTCCAAGTAGGCGTTGGCGCTCGCGTAGGCACCCTGGCCGGGCACACCGAACACCGCGCCGGCGGCGGCGGTCATGAAGAAGAAGTCGAGGCTTGTCGGCGGGAAGAGTTCATCGAGCACCTGGGCACCCGCGACCTTGGGCCACATGGTGTCGCGCAGCCGGTCGGCGTCCACCTCGGTGAGCAGCTGGCCCTCGGTGATGCCGGCCGCGTGGATGATGCCACGGATCGGCGGGGCGCCGGCTGCGTCGCGGCGAGCCAACAGGTCGGTCACCGCGGCCCTGGATCCGATGTCGAGAGCGGCCACGTCGACGGTGACACCGCGCCGTTCGAGCGCCCGAATGGCGGCGATCTTGTGGCGGACGCTGGCTTCGATCTCTTCGGAGTCCCAATCGCGCCGAGGCGGCAGGGCGCTGCGGCCGGCCAGCACCAGGCGCCGGGCACCTCGATCGGTCAGCCAGCCGGCCATCAACAGGCCAAGCGCTCCCATACCGCCGGTGATAAGGTAGGCGCCGTCGGGCTGGCACACCATCGGCTCGCGCTGCGGTGGGCCGGAGATCGGGGTGAATGCCGGCGTCAGGAACTGGCCGTCGCGCAGAACCAGGATCGACTTGGCCGGCGTACGCAGGATGCCCGATAGCGTCGCCGCGCAATCGGCCGCACCGGCGGTGTCATCGCTGGGCAGGTCGACCAGACCGCCGCACAACTGCGGCTGCTCGGCCCGGATCACACCGGCCAGGCCCCACAGGCAGCTTTGACGCACCGCGGCGTCGGAGGTGGCCTCGTGGACACCGTGCGTGATGATCCACAGGGCGGGCGGGTGGGTGTCGCGTTGCGCCAGCGTGGCCACCAGGTCAGCCACCTCGCCGACCAGCCGGGACGCGCAGTCCAGGTCCGATTCGCCGGCAAGGCCGGGATCGGCGACGTAGACGACGGTCTGGGCGTCGGTGATCCCGACACTGTGGTGACCGACCGCATTGAGCCCGTCACGCAACCGGTCGGCGGCCGCACTGTCCCCGACCACCGTCAGGGTTCCCGGCTGGCCCGGGGTTTGCGGCACACCATCCCAGGGTTGCCAGTCGATCGCATGGGCAATGGCGCTCGGGTCGTCGGCCGAGGTGGCCGAGCCCAGGGCCGTGTAGCGCAGTCCGCGGACCTCGACGCACCGGGCGCCGCCCGGTGTGGTCACGGCGATGTCGACGACGAGTTCGCCCTCACCGCCGTCGCGCCGGTGCACAGTGACTCCGGCCCGGCCGTCAGCGGGTGCTTCGCCGAAACGGACGTCGTCGACCGACGCGGGCACCATCAGCTCGGGGTTGGCCTCGTCCACCAGGCGTGCAACATGCAGAGCAGCGTCGAGCAACGCAGCCGTCCCAGACTGTGCCGATGTGACATCGGCGCGCAACACCGTCGCGGTGGACCGACCGGAGGCCAGTGACCACTCGAACGGGCGCCCCTCACTGCCCCAGGTGAGCCACAGCGAGGTCACCGCGTCGTCATCGAACTCCGTTCCACTGTGCCCGTTGGTGAACGTGGGGTCGGCGGACGGCCAGGCGGTGTCGTCACGTGGTGCGATGCGGGCGCTGAGGTGCTTGACCCAGCGCGCGGCCGGGTCGTCGGTCACCGCTTTCGACGACACCGTCACCGACTCGGCATCGGCAAGCACCTGGATGGTCCGCGGCCGGTCGACGATCACCGGGTGTTCGAAACGGATGTCGCGGACCGCCGAGTGCCCGCTCACCTCGAAGGCAGCGTCGGACAGCGTTTGCAGCAGCACCGACGCCGGGACCAGCTCCACCCCATTGTTGCGGTGGCTGCCCGGGTACGGCTTGGTCTCCGGCGACAGCCGCGCTTGCCACAGATGGACGGCCGGTGTGCTGCCGATCTTGATATGAGTGCCCAGCAGCAGGCCCGGCCGCGGCGCGGATTCCGCTGCAGTGATGGAGTTTTCGACGTCAAGCCAGTGGTGGGTGTGCCGCCACGGGGTGGTCGGCAGCACCGGGTACGGACCGGACGCGTGCGGCAGTTCGCGAGGGCTCACCGGGTGTGCGCTGTTGAGGTGCTGATGGAAGACGACGGTGTCGTCACCGTCTCGCACCAGAGTGGCGACGCTGCAGTGCGGCACTGCCTCCAAGATCTCGTCGATGGTGTGAGTCAGGATCGGGTGGGGGCTGATCTCGATGAACGTGCCGTACTTGTCCCCTGCGGCGGCGACCGCCTGGTTCACCCGGGCCGGTTGACGCACGTTGTCGGCCCAGTAGCCGGCGTCGAGCACCGGGGTGGGTCCGGCCGGATCGACCACCGTGGATATGAACGGGATCTGCGGCATTTGTGGGGTCAGGTCGGCCAGCTCGGCACGCAGCTCATCAAGAATCGGATCCATGAACGCGGTATGGGAAGCCACTTCCATATTCACCCGCCGCGCAAACCGCTCCGCAGCAGCCACCGCAGCAATCACCGCATCCACATCCGCCGGCGAACCCGCCACCACCGTCTGCCGCGGCGACAAATACCCCGCCACCTCAACCCCGGGATAACCCACCAACAATTCCTGGACCGCGGCGGCATCCAACTCCAACAACGCCACCGCACCCTGACCGGCCTGACGCGACATCAACGCCGACCGCACCCCGATCACCTTCAAACCCTGCTCCGGCGTCAGCGCCCCGGCCACCACCGCCGCAGACACCTCCCCCATCGAATGCCCAATCACCGCATCCGGAACAACCCCATACGAACGCCACAACGCAGCCAACGCCAACTGCAACGCCATGATCACCGGCTGCACCTGCGCATCACCAGAAATCTCAACGCCCTGCTCGATCACCTCACGCAGCGAAAAACCCACCTGCCGGGCAAAAAGCGGCTCCAACTCAGCAACAGCATCCGCAAACACCGGCTCATCGGCCAACAACCGACGACCCATCCCCACCCAATGCGAACCCTGACCCGAAAACACAAACACCGTGCCAGGCCCGGGCAGCGCCGCGGCGGGTTCCACCACGCCCGGCGCAGAGTCTCCGGCGGCAAGCGCCGTCAAACCCGCGATAGCCTGCTCGTGATCGCGAGCGGCGACGGTGGCGAACTTCTGATGGCGGGTGCGGTGATGGTTGAGCGCATGTGCAATATCGGGCAGGGCGATCTCGGCGCCGTCGGTGGTCATCCACTGCGCAAGCACCCCGGCAGTGGCCGCGATACGCGCCGGCGACTTCCCCGACACCACCAACGTGCTCACCGGCTCGGGAGCACCCGCCGCAACAACCTCAGCATCGGGAGCCTGCTCCACAATCACATGCGCATTAGTGCCCGACACCCCAAACGAGGACACCCCCGCCCGACGCGGACGCGACACCGCCGGCCAATCCATCGCCGCACCCGCAACCTGAAACTTCGACGCCCCCACACCCGCATTCGGCGTCAACTCCGAAAAATTCAAATGCCGCGGCACAAACCCCCGCTGCACCGACAACACCGTCTTGATAAACCCCGCCACACCCGAAGCCGACTCCAAATGCCCCAGATTGGTCTTCACCGACCCCAACACCAACGGCGCCGACCCAGCACGCTCACCAAACACCGCCGAGAGCGCATCCAACTCAATCGGATCACCCAACGCCGTCCCCGTGCCATGCGCCTCGACATAATCGATATCAGCCGGTGACAACCGAGCCGACTCCAACGCCGCCCGCACCACCTTCTGCTGCGCCGGACCCGACGGCACCGTCTGACCAGACGACGGCCCATCCTGATTCACCGCCGAACCCCGCACCAGCGCCAAAATCCGATCACCATCACGCTGCGCATCCGACAAACGCTTGAGCACCACCACCCCAGCGCCCTCAGAACGGACGTAACCATCAGCGGCCGCATCGAAGGTCTTGCACTGCCCATCCGGGGCCAACATCCCCCACCGCGACGTCGCAATACTGTTCTGCGGGGTCAAAATCAGGTTCACCCCAGCCGCCAACGCCTGATCCGACTCCCGACGCCGCAAACTCGCACACGCCAAATGAATCGTCACCAACGACGACGAACACGCCGTATCCACCATCATCGCCGGACCATGCACACCCAAGAAATACGACAACCGCCCCGCCGCAAAATTCGGCGCATTCCCAAACGGGACGTAGGGGTCGATTTCTTCTTCGCGAATCTTGCCGATGATGTTGAGCGTGTAGTCGTTGGTGGTCATACCTACGAAGACGCCGGTCGCAGTGCCCCGGATCGCCTCCTTGGTGATCCCGGCATGCTCCAACGCCTCCCAGGCCACCTCCATCAACAACCGCTGCTGAGGATCCATCGCATCAGCCTCACGCGGCGAAATACCAAAAAACTCCGCATCAAACTCAGCAGGCTGCCACGACGTCAAAAACCCGCCCTCACGAGAACAAATCGTCCCCGGAACCGAATGATCCGACGAATAGAACGCATCCGCATCCCAGCGATCCGCCGGAACCCGCACAATGCCCGAACCCTCATCACACAACAACTGCCACAACGCAGCCGGACCATCCACCCCACCAGGCAGACGACACCCCAAACCCACCACCGCAATCGGCTCAGTATCGCCGGCCTCAGCCACCGCCAACCGCGCCGTCAGATCATCAATCTTGCGCAGCGCCTCAGCAACAATCGCCCGACGATCCGGCCCCCCGACCGGCGCAGCACTCTTCTCGCTCAACTCAACCTCCCCGAGAGCCGCGCGAGCAGCTCGTCATCTGTCATACAGACCGAGCAGTAGCATCCAGTCGGTCGAACCCGTCACGCTGATAGATCTCCACACAGCTGGAGCGGCGAATCTTGCCACTGGTCGTGATCGGGATGGCACCCGGCGACACCAGGACCAGGTCTCCGCTCATCAGACCGTGCGCCTTGGACAACGCGGCCGTCACTTTGCGACGTACCTCGGTCAGCCTGTCCAGGACCTCCTCATCGGACCCCCCCTTGTTCTTGAACTCAGCGATCGTAACAAGCTGCTCTGCTTGGCTGTTCGGGATCGAGACCGCGGCGACACGCCCACCGGTGATTTCCTGAACGGTGGCCTCGATGTCGTCCGGGTAGTGGTTGCGCCCGTCGACGATCAGCAGATCCTTGATCCGGCCGACGATGTAGAGCTCTCCACCGGAGATCACGCCGAGGTCGCCGGTCATCAGCCAGGGCCCCTGTGGCGTTCCGGGAGTCGGGTCGACCAGCTTGCCGCCGAAGGTGGCCTCGGTGGCCTGCTGGTTGTGCCAGTAGCCCGCCGCGACGTTGGGGCCGTGCGTCCAGATCTCGCCGACTTTGCCTTCCGGGTTCTCGGTCTGGGTTTCCGGGTCCACGATACGCAGGGTGCAGGCCCGGGGGACACCACAGCTGACCAGCTCGACGCCGCCTTCGGCCCCGCTCGGCTCGGCCGTGCCGGCGGCCAGTTTGGCGTAGTCGAAGCGTGCGGTCGGCGGCGGCGTGCCGGGGGTGTTCGAGGTGAGGTAAACGCTGGCCTCGGCGAGCCCGTAGCCGGGCCGCAGGGCGGCCGGGTTCAGATTGAACTTGGCGAACCGGTCGACGAAGCGTCGCAGCGTCGCGGCGTGAATCCGCTCTGCGCCGAAGCAGTAGGTGTGCACGTTGCCCAGGTCGAGCCCAGCCATGTCCTCATCGGAAGTACGCCGCACGGCCAGCTCATAGGCGAAGTTCGGCCCACCGGTGAAGCCGATGGGAGCCTTGGCGAGTTCCTGCATCCAGCGGGCAGGCTTGGCGAGGAACGCCATCGGGCTCATGTGCACCGTGGGCACGCCCAAAACCAGCGGGTAGATGACGGTGCCGAGCAGGCCCAGGTCGTGGTAGAACGGCATCCACGACACCATGTGGAGTCCCTCCGGCGGGTTCCCGCCGGTCAGCTCGAAGGTGTCGTCGGCCATCTGCCGCATGTTCGAGACGGCGTTGGTGTGGGTGACCATGACGCCGGCAGGGGTCCGAGTAGATCCGGACGTGTATTGCAGGAAGGCGACCTTGGTCTGGGCGGTCGCGGTGGGTGCCGACGCCGGCTCGGAGTCCAGATCCAGGGCGTCGACCTCGATGACCACCGGAGGCTTGCCGCCCAGGCCCTTGATCGAGTTGGCGATGTCACCGACAGCCGCCGACGTCGTCAGGATCGCGGCAGGAGAACTGTCCCGCAGCGCCGCCGACACGCGCTCGTCGTGTACGCCGAACATCGGCACCGGCAGCGGCACGGCGATCATGCCCGCCTCCAGCGTGCCGTAGAACCCGACGATGTACTCGAGGCTCTGTGGGGCCAGGATTGCCACCCGGTCGCCCGGCGAGGCACAGGTGGCCAACTCGGCCGCCACGACCCGCACCCGGTTGCGCAACTGCGACCAGGTCACGGTCTCGCGGTAGCCGGCGGGGTCGACGTCGAAGTCGATGAACGTGTACGCAGGCTGGTCCGGCTGGTCCCGTTCCAGGTTCGCCAACAGGGTCGGGATGTGCGTTTCAGTTACCGACATTGCGTTGTTTTCTCCTTGTGCTGTCAGGTCCGTGGACCTCACCTGCTGAGTACTTCGGCCCCGTCGAGAGTCGTTGCGCTTGCTGTCCGAGCTGACGGTTTCGCTGCGCAAGGTCCCTGCACAGCGGAGGTATGCAATTGGATTAGCGACATTTGGGACGGTTCCCCCGCGGGATCAGAGCTTGCGGGCACCCCCAGCGGAGTTGCTCAGCTGAATACTTCAGCCTCAGCGCACGTCGGTTGCTCGCCGTGCCGGGTAAAGACGGGGGCGGGGACCTCCGAGCGCCGAGATCGCCCGGCCGACACGGCCGGTGCGGAGGATTCGACCAACGACACGGGTACCCCTTCTGGATGTTTGGAACCTGCGCTAAAACTCCTTGGACCCCGACATCCCAGGCGTTTCCCTCCGCGGAGGCTACCACGGACGCGCTGCTGACAGGCAATTTATGGCCCGCGTACAGCGCAAACGCAGCAGATCCGCCATAGTAGCGGAGAAGTCAATTACGCGCATCACGAGTAACTTCGGCACCAAGTGCCCATTCACATTCCGGGGTGGCCGGGCGCGTCATCCTTGGCAGTGCTGCGCGATTTTCTTCTCGATATCTCCGACCAGTTCCGGCAGGTGTTCGGTGAGGTAGAAGTGGTGGCCGGGCGCAGTGAACACCCGCGCGCTGAATTCGGCGGTGGTGCGCTCCGCCCAGGGGCCCACCTTTTCGTCGGTGGCGACGTCATCTTCGTCACCATGGAACGCAAAGATCGGACAGGACACCCTCGCCTCGGGCGGGCAGTCGTAGTTCGCGATGGCTTTCAGGCCGCGCAGCGTCGGCAGAATCTTGGCCGCGAACTCCTCATTCTCCAAGAATTCGGGGTTGACTCCCGTCATGCTGCTGACGGCGTCCAGCAGGCCGCGGTCGGACTCGGGGATGTTGTCGTACCCGGCTCGTCCCGGTGCGCCGGCACCCGACACGAACAGCGCGGCAATCCGATGTCCGTCCGCCTCGAATCGGCGTGCCACTTCGAAGGCCAACAGCGCACCCATGCTGTGACCGAAGAAGGCGACGGGTCCGTCGGACGCCGCCGGCGCCGCGACGGTCTTGCAGACCTGGTCGGCGAGGTCTTCGATGCTGGTGAAGGCGCCGAGGTCGTGGGTTCCGCCCTTGCCCGGGTATTGAACGCCGATGCGTTTGACATCGGTGGTGAAGGTCTTGGAGAACGGAACGTAGTACTGCGGCGATCCGCCGGCATGCGGGAAGATGTAGAGCTTCGGCGTACGGTCAGTCACTCGGCAACCTTAGCGGCGATCGCGAACCCGGCGGAGCCGGGTGAAGCGGGTCGCCGCCATCGGCACAGCGGCGATCGCGAACCCGGCGGAGCCGGGTGAAGCGGGTCACCGCCATCCAGCACAGCGGCGATCGCGAACCCGGCGGAGCCGGGTGAAGCGGGTCACCGCCATCGGCACAGCGGCGCAGCAGCGCTAGCCGGCCGCGGCATCCGGCGCGGCGAACGGCTCCCCCAACTGCGGGATCGGGGTGTAGCCGTGCCGGCGTCCCCGGGCCACGCCCCGGCGGATCAGCGCGGCCGTACCGACGAAACCGGCATGGTCGAGCGCCACGAACGGGGTCAACAGGCGGTTGTGCACAAAGCCGATCGCCAGCCCGGAGGCCGGATCCGCCCAGCCCATGGAGCCGCCCAGGCCGACGTGACCGAATCCGGGCAGCACCGGCCCAAACGGGATCGCGTGATAGCCCAGGTGGAACGCCAGCGGAACCCCGATGGTGCGGTCCAGTTCGAGGGTGTGCGGACCGGTCAGGCCCGCCACAAGCCGGGGCGACAGGAATTGGGTCCCGTCGATCTGCCCGTCGTTGGCCAGTGCGCCGTACAGGCGGGCCAGCCCACGCGCGGTGGCCACCCCGTTGAGGGCGGCGGCCTCGGTGTCCAGGAACGGGATGCCGCCGCGGACGGTGTCCATCACCCCCGGGAAGTAGAAGGCGCCCAGGCCCCCGTATCTCTGCGCCGCGGCGGCCCTGGGCGCCAGGAGGTCCACTACGACGTTGCGTCGGCTGCGCTGGGGCATGATGATCTCCGCGGCGACGGTCGGCGCGTCGGCGGGCGGGCGGCCCAGGTGCAGACCATCGACACCGAGCGGCCCGGCCAGCTCCGTGCGGAACAACTCACGCATGCCGAGGCCGGTGACGGACCGGGCCAGCCCGGACACCAGCCAGCCGTAGGTCAGCGCGTGATATGCGGGTTTGCCGCGTTCGGGTCCGGGCGCCACGGCAGCCATCCGGGCTTCCATCGTCACGTGGTCCAGCAGATCTGCCCTGCTGGCCCCGTTGAGGTGGGTCAGCCCCGCCCGGTGCCCCAACAATTGGCGAACGGTGATCTCGGCCTTGCCGTTCGCGCCGAACTCCGGCCAGTACTGCGCCACCGGCACGTCGTAGTCGATGAGTCCGGAGTCGACCAGCCGGTGGATGACCGTCGACGCCGCACCCTTGGTTGCCGAGAACACCATGGCACCGGTGTCAGCCGACCACGGCACCTGCCCCGCCCGGTCGGACCACCCGGTCCACACGTCTACCACGGGCTGTCCATCGAGGTAGATCGCCAACGCCCCGCCACCAAAGCGGCGGCCCGGGAACATCGCGGCGAAAGCGCGCACAGCACACGAGAAATTCGGGTCGGCCGCGCCGTGCACGTTCGCCGGAAGCTGTGCCCGACGAACCTCGAGATGCTGTGTCATGGTGGGGAATCTACCGCGCCGACCGGCCGACATAAGTCGGATTACCGCACGCGCGTGCCATTAATTCCAGATGGCCCCGAGGATTCGCTGGGCCGCCAGCGCGGGGGTCAGTTCTCCGCGCAGTACCTGCTGTTCCACCTCGGTGCGCACCTCACGCACCGCCGGGTCCGACAGCGCGCGTTCGAGCACCGCGTCACGCACCAACTGCCGGGTCCAGTCCACCTGCTGTGCGCGTCGGCGGGCGTCGAACTCCCCGGCATCGATCAGCGTCTGCCGGTGCCGCTCGACGGTTTCCCAGAACTCCGGCAGCCCGGTGCCCTCGATCGCGCTCATCGTCAAGACCGGTGGTCGCCAAAGGGTTTCGCGCGGATAGATGAGTCGAATCGCGGTCGACAACTCCCGTGCGGCCATTCGCGCCTCGGCCAGGTGGTTGCCGTCGGCCTTGTTGACTACCACGATGTCGGCCAGTTCCAGCACACCCTTCTTGATGCCCTGCAACTGATCGCCGGTGCGGGCCAGCGTCAAGAACACGAAGGTGTCGACCATGTTGGCGACGGTGACCTCGGATTGGCCGACGCCGACGGTCTCGATCAGGATGACATCGAAGCCGGCGGCCTCCAGCAGCACCACCGTTTCGCGGGTGGCCTTGGCGACCCCGCCCAGGGTGCCCGACGTGGGCGACGGCCGGATGTAGGCGCGTTCGTGCGTGCCCAACCGTTGCATCCGGGTCTTGTCCCCCAGGATCGAACCACCGGTGCGCGTCGAGGACGGGTCGACCGCCAGTACCGCGACGCGGTGGCCCTGCTCGATGAGATGCATTCCGAGGGCTTCGATGGTGGTCGACTTGCCCACGCCGGGAACCCCCGTGATACCCACCCTGCGAGCCCCGCCGGCGTCCGGCAACAGCTCCAGCAGCAGTTCCTGCGCCTGCTGGCGGTGGTCGGCGCGGGTGGACTCGACCAGGGTGATGGCCCGCGGCAGCACGGAGCGGTCGCCGGAGCGCACCGCCGCCGCCAACTCGGCAACGGTGTCAGACACGTTGTCGGCCATCTATTTCTGGTCTGCCGCCGGTTCTGCCTGCTCGGCGAGCTCGTAACCTCGCCGCGACGCGAGGGTCTTCAGCAGGTCCACCGCAGCATCGGCGATTACCGTGCCGGGCGGGAAGATCGCGGTCGCCCCGGCGGCATAGAGCTCGTCGAAGTCGCCGGGCGGGATCACTCCCCCGACCACGATCATGATGTCGGGCCGCCCCACCGCGGCCAACGCGTCACGCAGGGCGGGTACCAACGTCAGGTGCCCGGCGGCCAGCGAGGACACCCCGACCACGTGCACGTCGTTGTCGGCGGCCTGGCGGGCCACCTCGTCGGGGGTGGAGAACAGGGCGCCGACGTCCACGTCGAAGCCGATGTCGGCAAATGCGGTGGCGATCACCTTCTGGCCACGGTCGTGCCCGTCCTGGCCCATCTTGGCTACCAGGATGCGGGGCCGACGGCCGTCGGCCTCGGCGAACTTCTCGACCAGGGCGGTTGCGCTAGCGATGTTGCTGCCCTTCCCGACTTCGTCACGGTAGACGCCAGAGATCGTACGGATCTCGGCCTGATGGCGACCGTAGACCTTCTCCAGCGCGTCCGAGATCTCCCCGAGGGTGGCCTTGGCCCGGGCGGCGTCGATGGCCAGCGCCAGCAGGTTGTTGCCCAGTCCGTCGTCCCCGGCCGGTCCGGTGGCGCCGGCTGCCCGGGTCAGCTCGGCCAGCGCGGCCTGGCAGGCCGCCTCGTCGCGCTCGGCGCGCAACTGCTCGAGTTTGGCCAGCTGCTCGGCCCGCACCCGGCTGTTCTCGACCTTGAGCACCTCGATCTCTTGGTCCTCGGCGACCTGGTACTTGTTGACGCCGATCAGCGGCTGACGCCCGGAGTCGATCCGCGCCTGGGTCCGCGCGGCGGCCTCCTCGATGCGCAGCTTCGGGATCCCCTCGCTGATGGCCTGGGCCATGCCGCCGTGCGCCTCGACCTCTTCGATGTGGGCCCGGGCCCGCTGCGCCAGCTGATGGGTCAGCCACTCCACGTAGTAGGAGCCGCCCCACGGGTCGATCGGCCGGGTGGTGCCCGACTCCTGCTGCAGCAGCAGCTGGGTGTTGCGGGCGATGCGGGCGGAGAAGTCGGTGGGCAGCGCCAGCGCCTCGTCGAGGGCGTTCGTGTGCAGCGACTGGGTGTGGCCCTGGGTGGCGGCCATCGCTTCGACGCAGGTACGCGCCACGTTGTTGAAGACGTCCTGGGCGGTCAGTGACCACCCGGAGGTCTGCGAATGCGTGCGCAGCGACAGCGATTTCGCGCTCTTGGGGTCGAACTTCGCGACCAGCTCGCTCCACAGCAGCCGGCCCGCGCGCAGCTTGGCGACCTCCATGAAGAAGTTCATCCCGATGCCCCAGAAGAACGACAACCGGGGCGCGAACTTGTCGATGTCCAGGCCGGCGTCCAGGCCGGCCTGGATGTAGTCCACCCCATCGGCCAGGGTGTACGCCAACTCCAAATCGGCTGTGGCACCGGCCTCTTGGATGTGGTAGCCCGAGATCGAGATCGAGTTGAACTTGGGCATCTTGGCGCTGGTGTAGCCGAAGATGTCGGAGATGATCCGCATCGACGGCTTCGGCGGATAGATGTAGGTGTTACGCACCATGAACTCTTTGAGGATGTCGTTCTGGATGGTGCCGGCCAGCTTCTCCGGCGGCACCCCCTGCTCCTCGGCGGCCACCACGTACAGCGCCAGGATCGGCAGCACGGCACCGTTCATGGTCATCGAGACGCTGACCGCGCTCAGGTCGATCCCGTCGAACAGTTGCCGCATGTCCAAAATGGAATCGATCGCCACCCCAGCCATTCCGACATCGCCCTGCACCCGGGGGTGATCCGAGTCGTAGCCGCGGTGGGTGGCCAGATCGAACGCGACCGACAGACCCTTCTGCCCGGCGGCGAGGTTTCGGCGGTAGAACGCGTTGGAGTCTGCGGCGGTCGAGAACCCGGCGTACTGGCGAATCGTCCAGGGCTGGTTGACGTACATCGTCGGATACGGCCCACGCACGAACGGGGCCTCGCCGGGGAAGCTGTCCAGCGGGTAGCCCTCGGCAACCGCGGCGGAGCGGTCGGCGGCGATGTACACCGGCTTGACCGCGATCCCCTCGGGGGTGTGCCATTCGAGCTGTTCGGGTGTGTAACCGTGCGCGGCCGCGGCGGTCGCGACGTGTGCGGCGACGGCGCTCTCGGTCACCGGTTCGGCGACGCGGTCGCCGTGCAGCGCCACCTCGGCGAAGCTGCCGAGTGTGCCGTGTGAGGTGCTCGTGGTCATGGCTCTCAGGCCCCCAATCGGGTCAGTAAGTCCGACAACGCCTGCACGGCATCGATTTTCATGGTCAGGTAATCGTCCGGCTTCGGATCGGTTTCGGCGCTACCGGCTAGAGCCTTGGCTGGCCCCGCCAGGTAGACCCGGTCGAGTCCGGCGGTACGAGCCGCCCCGATGACCGCGGCCGCTTCGGCGCCGTAGCGGGCATCGCTGCCACACAGCACCGCCGCACTCGGTGAGCCGGCCTCCGCGACGGCCGCTGCCACCTGCTCGGCGCCCACCGTGCCGGGGTTGATCGCCGCGATGCCACCGGAGGCCAGCAGGTTGGCGGCGAAGGTGGTCCGAACGTTGTGTTCGGCGATCGGTCCCAGCGGCAGCAGCAGCACCTGCGGCCGGGCACCGGTGCGCGCCAGGTAGGCGTCGGAGCGGTCCCGCAGCGCCTCGAACTGCGCCGCGTAGCGCCGCAGGCCGGCCGGGGCAGCCTGAGTCGCGGACAGCGGTAGCGGCGACTCATCGAGGTTCGGGTACTCGTTGACCCCGGTGATTGCGCTGCGCCGATGCGCGATCTCCCCGGCCCGAGCGGCGGCCACCGCTGCGATCCGCTCACCGATGTGCTCGCGGGCGGCCTCGAATCCGCCCAGCGCCTCGATCTCCTGGAACTGCCCCCAGGCCTGCTGCGCCAACTGTTCGGTGAGGTCTTCGACGAACCAGGATCCGCCGGCCGGGTCCAGCACCTGACCCAGGTGCGACTCTTCGAGCAGCAGCAGTTGGGTGTTGCGGGCGATCCGCCGGGAGAACGTTGCCGAGGTGCCGGGCTGCCCACCGGGAATCACCGTGTCGAACGGCCACACCAGCACGGTGTCCGCCCCACCGACACCGGCACCGAAGGCAGCCAGCGTGGTGCGCAGCATGTTCACCCACGGGTCACGCTGCGTCATCATCGCCAGTGACGTCTCGGCGTGGACGACAGCGGCCCCGGCCTCTGGCGCCCCGGCGACCTCGGTGACCCGCGCCCAGAGTTGCCGAGCGGCCCGGATCTTGGCGATCGTGATGAACTGGTCGTCGTCGGCGGCGATCCGGAAGCTGATCTGGCGTGCAGCGTCGGCCACCGACAGGCCGGCGTCGGTGAGCACCCGCAGGTAGGCCACGGCCGCGGCCAGCCCGGCGGCCAACTCCCCGGACGCGCCGGCGCCCAAGTTGTGCAGGGCCGGGCCGTTGACGGCGATGGCCCGCACCCCCGGGTGGCCGACGGCACGTGTCGCCACCGCGATCACCTCGTCGAGCGACGGTGCCGCACCGTCCGTCAACGGCGCGGTCAGTGGGTCGGCACCCAGATCGACCGACAGGTTGGCGCGGTTCTCCGGGTCGAGCGCGTCGACCAGCGTCAGCATCGTCTCGGCGGCGGTGGTGTAGTCGCCGGCACCCGCGCCGTCGAGCAGCACCGGAACCAGGTCCAGGTAGACATCGTCGAACACTGGCCGCAGTTCGGCGGCCGGCACGCCCGCATCTCCGACCCGCAGGGTCAGCGCGCTGACGCCGTCGGTCAGGGCACCGAGGACGGCGCCATTGGCGTCGGCGGCCGAACCCGGACCGCCGATGGGAAAGACCTCGGCGACCTTCCAGCCGGTGTTGACGTCACGCCGGGCGTCGGCGCCACGCACGTAGGGCCACTGGCCAGGCAACGGCGGCTCCGGCAGGGCGTCCAACGCGGTGTAGAGCGCCCGAACGGCGAATCCGCCCTGTCCCGCCAGCCCCTCCACCGGGGTGTCCAGCAGCCGCTCGGGCTCACCGTCGGTCTCGGCGGTGATATCGGCCGGCTCGCGGCGTGCGCTCTTGGCCAGCACCCCGGCCACGGCGGCACGCCAGCGGGCCCGGGCCTGCTGGATGCCGGCGGGTTCGGCGGACACGTCGATGGACACCGGCGACTCCTGTGGTTACTCGCGAGTAGCTGTTGAATCGCTACCCGACATGTGCCAACCAGGCTAAATGATGGCGATCGGCAGGCACGGTTGAGGTGTGCCGAGCGGAGAAACTCCCTCTGCGTGACGCAAAGTGTTAACCCCCGGCCCGTAGTCTTGAGTGCCGTGATGGCCGCCGCGACCCGAATCCCGCGCGTACTGCGTGGCGCCTGGTCGGCATTCATCGCCACCGCACGCCAGGTGGCCCTCCGTCGGCTGGCATGGACGACCGCGGTCGCCGGAAGCCTGATCGCGGTGGCGCTGCTGGTCCCCGTTCCCACCGCCGTACAACTGCGGGACTGGGCGCAGACATTGGGGCCGTGGTTTCCGCTGGCTTTTCTGGTGGCGCACACCGTCGTCACGGTGTTCCCCTTCCCGCGGACCGCGTTCACGCTGGCGGCGGGCTTGCTGTTCGGCCCGTGGCTGGGAGTCCTACTGGCAGTGGTGGCCAGCGCGCTCAGCGCCGTGGGCGTGCTGGTCCTGATGCGGGTGTTCGGCTGGCAGTTGAGCCGGGTGGTACGTCATCCGCGGCTCGACTCACTGGACGAGCGCCTTCGCCAGCGCGGATGGCCGGCGGTGATCTCGCTGCGGCTGATTCCGGCGATCCCGTTCTCGGTGATCAACTACGCCGCCGGCGCGTCGGCGGTGCGACCGGTGCCGTACACGGTGGCCACCCTGGTCGGGCTGCTGCCGGGCACCGCCGCGGTGGTGGTGCTCGGCGACGCCCTCACCGGTGAGGTGAGCCCGGTGCTGTTCGCGGTATCGGCGTGCACCGCCGCAGTCGGGGTGGCACTGCTGGCCTACGAGGTCCGCTCCCATCGGGCGAACCGGTCCGAGGCTGGTCTGCAAACCCCCGAGATCGACGCGGCCGAATCGGTGACCATCGGCTGAGCGAGGCGAATCGGCCGATGACGTAACCGGCGAATCAGGCGTACCTTTCAGGCAGTAAGCCGATCTAACGTTAGGGCGTCTGATGCGCAGGTGGCGGCGGCGATCGTCGCATCGAACCGAATCGGCGGCCGTGCTCGCCGACTTGGTTCCGGGCCAGCAGGCCACCATCACCGGTGCCGCAGTGCACGCCCCTCAGGCGGTGGCAAACCGGCTGCGCCAGCTCGGATTCCGTGCGACCGCCCGCGTTGAGGTGATCCGCCGGGCGCCGCTGGGCGATCCCACCATCTACCGCGTGCAGGACACCGAACTGTGTCTGCGGCGGCGGGAGGCCCGGCTGATCGAGATCGACGGCATCGGCGGTGGTCGGCAATGACCGACTGCCACGATGGCACCGCCACCACCGTCGACGTGACATCGGCGCGACGGGTAGCGCTGGTCGGTAGCCCGAACGCCGGCAAGACCAGCGTGTTCAACCACCTGACCGGGTTGCGTGCCAAGACCGGCAACTACCCGGGCGTCACGGTGGGGCGCAGCGTCGGGGTGATGACCGTCGGTGATGTCGATGTGGCGGTCGAAGACTTACCCGGCACCTACAGCCTGGACCCGATCAGTCCGGACGAACAGGTTGTTGCCGACGTGTTGGCCGGCGGAATCAACGGGATCGACCGCCCTGACGCGATCGTGTTGGTCGCCGACGCCACGACGCTACGCCGCTCGATCACCTTGGTGGGCCAGGTACTGCGCCTGGACCTCCCCACAGCGCTGGTACTCACCATGACCGACGAATTATGTTCGCGCCGAGGCGGAATCGACGCGGAAGCTCTCGCGAGCGCGTTGGGAGTGCCGGTCGTTGCCGTTATCGCCAACCGCGGTTCCGGCATAGAGGGCCTGCGCACGCTGTTGGGGTGCAGCGACGCCTGGTCGCGGCCTGCGGTGCTGCCGCCTGAAGAGCCCGAGGCGCTCGACGCCTGGGGCACCTCCGTGCTTACCGCCGCTGACTACGTTTCCCCGCACCAGGATCTGCGGACCGGCCGGATCGACAGGTGGGTGCTGCACCCACTCTGGGGCGTCGTCATCTTCTTTGCGGTCATGTTCGGGTTCTTCCAGATCATCTTCACCCTGGCCGCCCCACTACAGGACCGGATCGCCACTGCCCTCGACTGGCTGGGATCCCAGGTCGACAGCCGGCTCGGCGGCACGGTGCTCGGCGGCGTGATCGGCGACGGTGTCATCGGCGGCGTCGGCACCGTGCTGCAGTTCCTTCCCCAGATTGTGTTGCTGTTCTTGCTGATCGCACTGCTGGAGAACGTCGGCTACATGTCGCGTGCCGCGTTCCTGATGGATCGGGTCATGGCCAGAACCGGGCTGGAGGGGCGCGCGTTCGTGGCGATGCTCTCCTCGTTCGCCTGCGCGGTCCCCGGCATCATGGCAACGCGCACCCTGCCGTCGTCGCGGGATCGGATCGCCACCATCATCAGTGCGCCGTTGATGACGTGCTCAGCGCGACTGCCGGTCTACACCCTGCTCGTCGGGCTCCTGGTGGCACCGCAGACGCGCTGGTGGGGCTTCAGCGCGCAGGGCATCACCATGTTCCTGCTGTACCTGGGCGGTGGCACCTCGGCACTGCTGGCCGCCTCGTTGTTCAAGTCCACAATTCTGCGCAGCGACCTGCTGCCGTTCACCATGGAACTGCCGCCGTATCGATTTCCTTCGCCCACGGCCGTTCTCGTCGCGATGTGGAATGCGGCGAAGATCTTCTTGCGCAAGGCCGGAACGGTCATCTTGGCCACGTCGCTGGTGCTGTGGGTGTTGATGAATCTGCCCACCCGCGACGCCGAGACCACAGCGCTCCCGCCACCCGACGCCAGCGCCTACGTGCTGGACCACAGCTACGCCGCCGGGATCGGCAGGGCGATCGAGCCGGTTTTCGCGCCCCTGGGCTTCGACTGGCGTACCGACATTGCGTTGGTCGGGTCGCTGTCGGCGCGGGAGGTGTTCGTGTCCACGCTCGGCCAGGTGTCGGCGGCCACCAACCCCACCGCCCCGCATCAGGCCCTGGTGTCGATGACCGACGACGACGGCCGGCCGGTGTTCACCGCACCGACGGTCATCGCGCTGATGGTGTATTTCATGTTCGCGCTGCAGTGCATGTCCACCGTGGCGGTGATGCGCCGGGAGACCAATTCCTGGCGATGGCCGGCCTTCGCGTTTGGCTACATGTTCGTGTTGGCCTGGGTGATGGCATTCGCCGCCCGGTCGATCGCGTCGGGCCTGGGCGCATGATTCCCATGCATGCTGTCGCGACCGAAGATCCGCAACGGGTGCGGTGGGTGATCGACCACGAGCGCATGCCCGCCGCCGGGCGGGTACGGCATGCCCCGGGCCGGCTGGGTGAGTTGCAGGACGACGGCGTGATCGACGAGCTGGCGGTGGCCGGGTCGGAGATCGCGATCACGCTGAGCCCCCGCCAGAGTTGGCGGGTTCGCGGCGAGGAGATCCGCGTCGCGCTCGACGACGCGCTTCGGGAGCCGGCCGGGTGGAGTATCGCCCCCATCGAACACGCCGGCGACCTGACGCGGGCGGTCCAGGAACTGCTCGACGGGCCGATCGGCGAGATCGCCGCATCCCACGGCGGGGCGATCGAGCTGGTCGAGGTGACCGGCGACCAGGTGCGGGTGCGGATGGCCGGTGCCTGCCACGGCTGCCCCGCGGCGGAATCGACGCTCTATGACCGGCTGCAACGCGAGCTTCGCCGCCGGTTCGGCGACCAGGTCTCGGTGTCGGTGGACAGCCCGTCGGCTGCCGTGTCTGTCGGCAAGGCGCTGTTGACCTTGTTCGCCCGCGCGACGAGTGATCCGGTGTCCCGGCCGCGCCGCGGGTAACCTGCAGAAGATGCCGCCCTTAGCCGACACGTTCAGCCGACTGTTGCGATCACGACGGCTGATGCGCGCCCCGATCTGGCTGTACCGCGCGCGACTTGGCGGCCTCCTCGGACCGCGCCTGTTGATGCTCGAGCACATCGGACGCAAGACGGGCGCGTCCCGCCGTGTCGTGCTGGAAGTCATCGACCACGCCGCCGGCGACAGCTATGTGGTGGCATCGGGTTTCGGCGCCCGCGCCCAATGGTTTCGCAACATCACCGCCAACCCCCGGGTACGGGTCTACGCCGGGAGCAGGGCATCGGTACCGGCCACCGCCCGGGTGTTGGACCAGGCCGAAGTCGACCGCGTGCTGGGCCACTACATCGAAGGCCACCCTCGCGCCTGGGCGAAGTTCAGCGCCGTGCTCGAGCAGACGCTGGGCGAACCGGTGACGCCGCCCAACACGGCGCTGCCGATGGTCGAATTGCGCCTGGACCGATAGCGCCGCCTCCCCGAGCTGCGCGCCCGACACGAAAACTGCGGAAAACGCATAGGCAAACAACACGAAATTCTCGTTAATCCAGCAACAATTCGGTGAAAAACGGTCCGCAAATAGCGGACCGAAGACTTCACGCCGTTACAGTATTCGTTAGTGCCATGTGCTGGCACAGCACAAATTGGACAAGTGCTCGACGGAGTGAAGGGACCGGATCAATGGCTGATCGGAACGCCGCGGTGCGCAAATATTTGACCGAAATGATCGGCACGTTCGTATTCATGTTCGCTGTGCTCGGCATCGTCTTGTCCGGCACCGAATGCGTCGCCGCCACCGCGCTGGGTATCGGCTCAGTGCTGATGGTCATGGTCTACGCCAGTGGGCACATCTCGGGCGGCCACCTGAACCCGGCCGTCTCAGTGGCCGCCTATTTGCGGGGGGCACTGCCATTGGGTGATCTCGGACCCTACATCGTTGCCCAGTTGGTCGGTGCGCTCGCCGCCTTCGGTGTGGGATTCGGGTTGTGGCACGACAAGTACGCGACCGGAACACTTGATCTGACCGGCACCGTCTGGCCCGCATTCCTGGCCGAATTGGTATTCACCTTCGCGCTGTGTTACGTCGTTTTGCACACCGCGACGAGCAAAGACAGTGCCGGCAACAGCTTCTACGGCCTGGCGATCGGATTCGTGGTGACCGTCGGCGTGGTGGCGGTCGGCGCCATTTCCGGCGGCGCGTTCAACCCGGCCATCACCTTCGGCTTGATGCTGTCGGGGATCTTCGCCTGGAAGTTCCTCTGGGTCTACCTGATCGCCCAGGTGCTCGGCGCGGTCGTGGCCGCCTACGCCTACAAGGCGACCAACCTCGACGAGCACACCGCCACCTCCTCCCGCAGGAGCTAGGGAACTACGACTCCAGGGCCCGTACCCCGCCCCCGGCGGCGTGCGGGCCCTGGACCGTCATCGCGGCGAACACCATCAGCAGCAGCACCGCGGGCACGATGTTGGCGACCCGGTTGCGCACCCGCAGGTGGATGCCCAGCGCCCCGGCGAAATACAACGTCAACAACCCGGTGGTGAGCCGGGCGACGCCCGGGAAGCGGAACACCGATGCCAGGCCCAGCGCGGTGGCTGCTTTGGCCACCGGGACCGCCCAGCGGGCCTCGGCGGGAATCCGCATGGCATCCATGTTCTTGGCGACATAGGGCACCGGGATCGCCGACGCCACGGCGTCGCCCGCCAGAAACGCGGCCAACGCCGCGTAGGTTGGCCGTGCCGTCAGCGCGCTCACGCCAGACCGGGATCGAGCTGCGGCGGCAACACGCCGCCCTCGACCGGCTTGCGGGCGTCCGCCTCGGCCTTGGCGACAGCCTGCGCGATCGCCGGATCGGTCTGGGTGGTGAACCAGTCGGCGACTTCCTCGCTGTCGTCCTCGGACCGGTGCCGGGGCTCGTCATCGGGCGACGGCTGGTAGCGGAAGACGCCGTCTTCGCCGGGGGCACCGAGCAGCTTGGTGAAGCCCTGCAGTGCGGTGCCGAAATCACTGGGCACCACCCACACTTTGTTGGCCTCGCCCCGGGCCATCTCCGGCAGCACCTGCAGGTACTGGTAGGCCAGCAACTCAGGCGTGGGCCGAGCGGCCTTGATCGCCGCGAACGTCTTCTCGATCGCCTTGGCCTCGCCCTGGGCCTGCAGGTAGGCAGCGGCCCGCTCGCCCTGGGCGCGCAGCATCGTGGACTGCCGGTCGGCTTCGGCGGCCAGGATCGCCGCCTGCTTGGCGCCCTCGGCGGTCAGGATCTCGGACTGTTTCTGGCCTTCGGCCTGTTTGATGGCGGCCTCGCGCTGTCCCTCGGCGGTCAGGATCATGGCCCGCTTCTCGCGGTCGGCCTTCATCTGCTTCTCCATCGACGCCTGGATCGACGGCGGCGGGTCGATGCTGCGCAGCTCCACCCGGGCCACCCGCAGCCCCCACCGGCCGGTCGCCTCGTCGAGCACGCCGCGCAGCTGGCTGTTGATCACCTCGCGGGAGGTCAAGGTCTGCTCCAGCGTCATCCCGCCGACCACGTTGCGCAGCGTGGTGGTGGTCAGCTGCTCCACACCGACGATGTAGTTGCTGATCTCGTACACCGCGGCTTTGGGGTTGGTGACCTGGAAGTAGACGACGGTGTCGATGTTGAGCGTGAGGTTGTCCTCGGTGATCACCGGTTGCGGCGGAAACGACACCACCCGCTCACGCAGATCGATGCGGGCCCGTACCCGGTCGATGAAGGGGACCAGCAGGGTCAGCTGACCGCTGACGGTGCGGCTGTAGCGGCCCAACCGTTCGATCACCGCCGCCTCGGCCTGCGGGATCAGCGCGACCGACTTGGCGACCACGATGATCGCGAACACCACCAATACGGCCAGCAATAGCAGCCCCGTTGTGACGCCTTCCATGACGATTCCTTTCGTTACAGGATCTTGCCGACCACCGCGGTGGCGCCGTCGATGTGCATCACGGTGACCTGCTCCCCCGGTTCGAACACGTCGCCGTCGGTGAGCGGGCGGGCGGTCCACACCTCGCCGTCCAGCTTCACCCGACCGCCGTGCTGTTCGACGCGGTCGAGCACCAGGGCCGTCTTGCCCTGCAGCGCGAGCACCCCGGTTTCGCCGCCGGTGCCCGCCCACAGCCGGCGGCGCAGCGCGGGGCGCACCAATGCCAGCAGCAGCACCGACACCACCAGGAACACCGCCCCGTCCGTCCAGAGCGGCCAACTGGTCAGGGCGCTGGTTGCCGCCGCCGACAGCGCACCACCGGAGAGCATCAGCAGGAACATGTCACCGGTGAGGGCCTCGGCTCCTGCGAGCCCGAGTGCGAAGACCAACCAGATCAGGGCAGTCGGCATGCGGCCAGGATAGCCCGAGAATCGCGCGAACCTGTGCGGTCCGGCCGGGACAGCGCGGGCAACTACACTGCCTTGCATCATGTGGTGCCCGAGTACTTCCCTGTCGGTGTGGGCCAACGCCTGGCTTGCCGGCCGGGCGGCGCCCGACGATGTCTTGGACGCACTATCGGCTTGGGCTCCAGTGCAATCGGTGTACGCCTATGACGCCGTCGCCGCCGGCAGCTCGGGCCTGCCATGGCCCGATGTCACCGATGCCGGGACGACGTCGTTGCTTCAGACGCTGCGCGCCGCGGCCGGTGGCCGCACCGAACCGACGATCAGCGTGGTGCTGCCGGTCCCCGGCGACGTGCGCGGTCTGCCGGCGGGAACCCAATTCGCGCAGGACGCGTTGGCGGTCGGCGAAGCGATCCTGGTTTCCGGTCCGCACGGCGACGCGATCGGGCTGGTTCCGGAGTTCGACGAATCCGAGGCGCTGTCCTGGGTCGTGTACGCGCTGCAGGGGGTACCGGTCGCCGAACAGCACGATCTTGGTGACGCCGAGTACTCGTTGCGATCGGCGGTGCGAACGGCGGCCGAAGCGTTGGGCTCCACCGGTTCGCGCTGGGCCGACTACGGCGTGGAGGATCCACGGCTGCGGGTGGAACAGATGATGGAAGCCGTGCTCTTGCACCGGATTCCGGACCATGCACCGAACCGTGCAGTGCGCGTTCTGCAAAGCGCCGCGCACGTCGAGGCGATCATCACCGTCAGCGAGGATCTGCTGACTGCCAGCGCTCAGTCGTCTTCTGCGGTGCAGCGTGCCGTGGATGCGGTTGCACCGCTGACGACCGTGGTGCGCTCAGCGCGCAGCGCAGCGGTGACCGAGATTCTGCACTCGGCCTGGCGGAACTGACGCTACGACGGCGAGCCCCTAATCGGCAGGCACCACGACCGCGGTGCAGTGCGATGCACCGCACGGCGCCCCGTTGACCCCGAATCCGCAGCCCAGCGCGGACGGCCCGGCGATGCGTTCGGGTGCGCTGCCGGTGCGCAGTTCCTCGATCAGGCCGCGGGCCAGACGGGCCAGCCGTCGATCGGCGTTCGGGGTGCCCGCGCGCGCGTAGGCGATCCCGGCCGCCTGCGCCGCAGAGCGGACTTCGTTGTCGAGGTCCCACACCACCTCGATGTTGTCGCTGAGAAAGCCGATCGGACAGACGATCACCGCGCGCACGCCGTTCTCAGCCAGGGCAGCCAGGTGCGCTTCGACGTCGGGCTCCAGCCAGGGCACCTGCGGGGGCCCCGAGCGCGACTGCCACACCTGGTCGTAGTCGTGGTAGCCCGCGGCTGCCGCGACCAGCCTCGTCGCGTACGCGACCTGGCGGCTGTAGAGCTGCGGGCCGTAGCGCGCGTCGGCGCTGACCGGGATGGAATGCGCGGTGAAAACCAGCCGGGCGGCATCCCGCAGGCTGGCCGGCAGGCTGTCGGCGGCGGTGGCGATCGCCTCGGCGAACATCGTCACGAACAACGGGTGGTCGAAGTACTGGCGCAGTTTCACCAGTTCCGGTGCCTGCTCCCCCACCGCCTGCCGCGCTCGGGCGATGTCCTCGGCGTACTGGTCGCAACCCGAATATCCGCCCCAGGCCGAGGTCGGAAAAACCACGGCACGTCGCACGCCGTCAGCTGCCATCTGAGCGACGACGTCCTCGACGTAGGGCTCCCAGTTGCGGTTACCGAAATACACCGGCAGGCCGGGCATTTCGGCGCGCATCGCGTCGGCCAACGCGCGGTTGATCCCGTTGATCGGCGACACGCCGCCGAAGTGCAGGTAGTGCTCGGCGACCGCGTCAAGCCGGGCCGGCGGCACACCACGTCCCCGGGTGACGTTCTCCAGGAACGGCCGAACCTGCTCCGGGCCTTCGGGTCCCCCGAAAGACAGCAGCAAGACGGCGTCTAGCTCCATTTAGAGCAACTGGGTGTGCGCGCCACCGTCGGCGTAGACGACCGTTCCGGTGGTGGACGGCAGCCAGTCGGACATCAGCGCGCAGACGGTCTTGGCCACCGGCGTCGGGTCCTTCATGTCCCAGCCGATCGGGGCCCGTTGGTCCCAGCCCTCCTCCAGCAGCCGGATCTGCTCGCCGGCGCCCTCGCCCAGGGCACCGCCCACGATGGCACTCATCGCCAGGGTCCGGATCGGCCCGGCCGCAACCAGATTCGACCGCACACCGACTTTGCCGGCCTCGCGCGCCACGAACCGGTTCACCGACTCCAGGGCACTCTTGGCCACCGTCATCCAGTTGTAGGCCGGCATCGCCCGCGTCGGGTCGAAGTCCATGCCGACGATGCCGCCGCCCGGGTTCATGATCGGCAGCACCGCTTTGGCCAGTGAGGCGTAGGAGTACGCCGAGATGTGGATGCCCTTGGCGACGTCTTCGTAGGGAGCGTCGAAGAACGGGTTGATGCCCATGCCGGTCTGCGGCATGAATCCGATGGAGTGCACCACGCCGTCGAGCTTGTTGCCCTCGCCGATCACCTCGGTGACACGCTCGGCCAGTGAGCCCAGGTGCTCCTCGTTCTGCACGTCGAGTTCGAGCAGCGGAGCCGGCTCCGGCAGCCGGTCGATGATGCGCTGGATCAGCCGCAGCCGGTCAAAACCGGTACACACCAGCTGCGCGCCGGCCTCCTGCGCCACCTTGGCGATGTGGAACGCGATCGAGGAGTCGGTGATGATCCCGGTGACCAGGATCCGCTTGCCTTCGAGAATGCCTGCCATGAAAAGTCCCCTATCTTGAACTGAACGAGTCGCTAGTGGCCCATGCCCATGCCGCCGTCGACGGGGATGACCGCACCGGCGATGTAGCTTGCGTCCTCGGATGCCAGGAAGCTGACCGCACCGGCGACCTCTTCGGCGGTACCCACCCGCTTGGCCGGGATGAAGTCCAGGGCGCCCTCTTGGATCCGCTCGTCGAGGGCCCGGGTCATCTCGGTGTCGATGTAGCCGGGTGCCACGACGTTCGCGGTGACACCGGCCTTGGACAGCTCGCGCGAGATCGAGCGGGCCATGCCGATCAGGCCGGCCTTGGCGGCCGCGTAGTTGGCCTGGTTGCCGATGCCCCACATGCCCGAGACCGATCCGATGTAGATGATCCGGCCGAAGCGCTTGCGCTGCATACTGCGCGACGCCCGCTGGGTGACCCGGAAGGCGCCGGTGAGGTTGGCGTTGATGACCTCTTCGAAACGCTCCTCGGTCATCCGCATCAGGAACGCGTCTTTGGAGATGCCGGCGTTGGCCACCAGCACCTCCACCGGACCCTGGTGCTCCTCGACCTGGGTGAAGGCGCGATCGACGGCGTCGTTGTCGGTGACATCGCACACGACCCCGAACAATCCCTCGGGGGCACCGGACCCGCGGTGCGTCACCGCCACCTTGTGGCCGTCGGCGGCCAGTCGCTGCGCGATCGCCAGTCCGATGCCCCGGTTTCCACCGGTGACGAGGACCGAACGGGACACAAATGCGGGCTTTGCTGCGGGGGCTTCGCTGTCTGTCACCGGCATAACCTATCGAATCGACACGTTGACTCTGCGCTGAGGGCGCGGGCTACTCGCACTTTTGCGCCGCCAGCGCAGAGTCAACGGGTGGGGTGGGACCTAGGCGGGCAGACGGCGGTTCAGCAGCAGCGCCGCCAACCCCGCCAGCGCCAGGATGAACGCCCCCAGCCGCAGCCAGCCGGTGCTCGCGTCGCCGCGAATGGTCTCGAAGCCGATCTGGTCCTGCAGCGTGGAGTACACCTCTTTGAGCTGGGCCAGGCTGGAGGCGGTATAGGCACTGCCGCCGGACAGATCGGCGATCTTCTTCAGCGAATCGTCGTCGACCGGCACCGGCTGACGCTGCTCGTTGATCTCGACGTAGCCGTAGGCCGTGCCGAACGAGATCGTCGAGACCGGCACGCCCTGGTCCTTGGCGGTGCGGGCCGCGGTGAACGCCCCCTTGGGATTGTCCGGGTTGGACGGCACCGTCTCTTTGCCGTCCGAGAGCAGCACGATGCGGGCCGGTGGCGGGGTGTCGCCGCCGCCGATGACGGCGCCCACGGTGGCGATCGCCTGCAACGCGGTGAAGATGCCCTCACCGGTAGCGGTGCGGTCCGCCAGTTGCAGCTTGTCGATCGCGGCCTTGGTCGCGTCGCGGTTGGTGGTCGGCGAGGTCAGCACGGTCGCGGTGCCGGCATAGGCGATCAGGCCGAGGTTGATTCCCGCGGTCAATTCGTCGGCGAACTGCTTGCCGGCTTCCTGCGCGGCCGCCAGCCGGCTGGGTGCCACATCGGTGGCCCGCATCGACTGGGAGACGTCGATCACCAGCATCACCACCGCGCGGTTGCGCGGGATCCTGACGTCGTGGGTGGGGCCGGCCATCGCGACGGTGAACAGCAGCAAAGAGGTGATCAGCAGGATCGCCGACAGGTGCCGCCAGCGCGTCGGCGATTTGGGCGCCACGCTCTCCAGCAGCTCCATGTTGGCGAACCGCAGGATCCTCCGATGCCGCGCCACCTGCATGAGGATGTAGAGCGCGACCAGGCCCAGGATCACGAACAGGAACAGAAAGAACCACGGGTGCGCGAAGCCCGTCAGCGTCATCGGCCCAAGCAGCGGCAATGTCATAGCAGACCTGTCTGTTTACGGGTCGAGTTCACGGCATCCCCGCCAGCGCGCCGCGCCGGCGTGACTCGACGAATCGGACGATGTCGGCGATCCAGTCCCGGTCGGTCCGCAACCCCAGCATCGGCGCGCCGCAGCTGCGCAACGCGCGCGCGACGTCGGCGCGGTGGGCCACCGCGGCCCGGGCGAAATCGTCGCGCAGCTTGGCGTCGATGGTGAATTCGCGGGTGATCCCGGATTCGGTGTCCTGCAGCACCACGTCGCCGACGTCGGGCAACTCGACGTCACGCGGGTCGAGGATTTCGATGCCCAGCACCTCATGGCGGGCGGCGATCGCTCGCAGCGGGCGCATCCAGTTGATCGGTCCGAGGAAGTCGCTGATGATGACCGCCATCCCCCGCCGGCGTTCGGGCCTGCGCAGTGCGTCGATGGCCGCCGCCAGGTCGCCCCGCACCCCGACGGGTGCCCGCGGAATGGTGGCGATGGTGCGCAGCAGGGTCTGCTCGTGGTTGCGCCCGGAGCGGGCCGGGACCCGCACGACGCGCTCACCGTTGGCTACCAGTGCGCCCAGCCGGTTCCCGCCGCCGCTGTTGAGGTAGACGATGGCCGAGGCCGCCGCCACCGCCAGGTCACGCTTCTCGCAGGTGGCGGTGCCGAAATCCATGCTGGCCGACATGTCGACCACCAGCCAGGTCTCCAGCTCGCGGTCGGCGATCATCTGGCGGACGTGCGGATGGGTGGTGCGGGCCGTGACCGACCAGTCCATCCGACGCACGTCATCGCCGGGCTGGTACAGCCGGGACTCGCCGGGCTCGGAGCCCGGGCCGGGGATCAAGCCGAGATGGTCCCCGTGCAGCACCCCGTCGAGCTTGCGCTTGACCGTCAGCTCCAGGGTCCGCAGCGCCGCGGCCAGCTTGGGGTCGCGGATTCCTCCGCGCAGCATCGACGGCGGTGCGGTACTGGTTCCGGGCGCCTGAGACGATTCAGCCCCGGTGTCGGGGTCGCTCACCGACCGCCGGCCACTGCCGCCGCGGTCGGGGCACCCGGTGCCGGCGAATGCTGTTGCTGCGGAACGGCGTTCACCTGAGGCAGCGGCACCGTCTGCAGCACCCGGTTGATGACGATCTCCGGGGTGATCTCGTCGGCGAGGGCATCGTAGGACAGCACCAGGCGGTGCCGCAGCACGTCCGGGATCACCTCGATGACGTCCTGCGGGATCACGTAGTCGCGACCCCGCACCAGGGCCAGTGCCCGGGACGCGGAGATGATGCCCAGCGAGGCACGCGGCGACGCACCGAACGACAGCCAGTTCTTCACGTCCGGCATACCGAACTGTTCAGGGTGGCGCGTGGCCGTGATCACCCGGACGACGTAGTCCACCAGGGCGTGGTGCACGAAGTTGTTGGCCGCCAGCGTCTGCAGTCGCACCAGGTCGCCGGTGCCGAGGATCTGCTTGGGCTCCGGCGGGGTGACACCCATCCGGTAGATGATCTCGCGCTCTTCTTCGGGCGACGGGTAGCTGACGTTGATCTTGAACAGGAAGCGGTCGCGCTGCGCTTCGGGCAGCGGGTAGACGCCCTCGTGCTCGATCGGGTTCTGGGTGGCCATCACCAGGAACGGGTTGGGCAGCGCGAAGCTCTTGCCACCGATGGACACCTTGCGCTCCTGCATGACCTCCAGCAGAGCCGACTGCACCTTGGCCGGTGCACGGTTGATCTCGTCGGCCAGCAGGAAGTTGGTCATCACCGGGCCGAGCTCGGTGTCGAATTCCTCGCGACCCTGCCGGTAGATGCGGGTACCGATGATGTCGGTCGGCACCAGGTCCGGGGTGAACTGGATGCGCGCGAAGGACCCGCCGACCACCTTGGCGAAGGTCTCCACGGCCAGGGTCTTGGCGACGCCGGGCACGCCTTCGAGCAGCACGTGGCCCTTGGCGAGCAGGCCGACCAGGATGCGCTCGACGAGCTGGTCCTGGCCGACGATGACGCGCTTGACCTCAAAGATGGCCCGCTCCAGCGCGTGTACGTCGGCGGCGAGCCCGCTACCGCCGACTGTGCCTGTCTCGGCACCGGCCGAGCCGGGGAAACCGCTGGCGCCCGCGGGCGTCCCATCCGATGACGTCATCGACAAATCCTCCACAAAGGTCGGTCAGACACAACTGCTTGCACGGCGCACGGCCGAGGGGCAGCGTTGTGCCCTCGTTTCACTATTCCAGGGTTAGCAGCATCCGTCGACGTAAGGCCCGTCCCGAATGCGTCAGTACTCAATGATCCGGGTCAGATACGGCGTCATCCCCGACGTCCGCACCGGGCTGACGACTACCTTCCCGGCACTGCCCGAGGCCTCCAGCATCTTGCCGCCGCCCAGGTACATGGTGACGTGCTGGCCACCGCCGGGGCCGTAGAACATCAGGTCGCCGCGGCGGGCCTGATTGGGCGGAATGTGCCGGCCGGCGTTGTACTGGTCACCGGAGAATCGCGGGATCAGCACGCCGACGCCGGCGAAGGCGTAACGCATCAGGCCCGAGCAGTCGAAACCGACCGTGCCCGCGCCGGAGTCGACACCCTTGCTGGGACCGGTCAGCGAACCGCCGCCCCAGGAGTAGGGCACGCCCATCTGCGCGCCACCGCGACGGATCACGTACTCGATGGCCTGCTTGCCGTGCACCCGCTGGCCGGGTGACACGTTGCCGGCGGCTTCATCGCCCACGTTGAACCCGAGGCCGGACAGGAACTTGCGGCCCAGGTCCATCGTGGTCTGGGTGGCATTGGCGGTGGCCTGCAGCGACGCGTTGGCGATCGCCAGCGGGTCACCGGGCGCCCCGGCGCTGATCGTCGCCGGCAGGGTGGGGTCCCACCCCGGGTCCGCCTCGGCCGGTCCGGCCAGGCCCACCATCACCGGGATCGCCACCAGCAGCGACCCGATGAGGCGCGAAAGACGTAATGAACTCAGTTGCATTGCACCGCCGTCAGTATTCGATGTATCGGACTACGTAAGGCGTCATGCCGCTCTTGCGCACCGGTGACACTTTCACCGTTTGGCCCACGTCCGGGGCCTCCAGCATCAGACCGTTGCCGAGGTAGAGCGTCACGTGCTGACTACCACCGGGTCCGTAGAAGATGACGTCGCCGCGACGCGCCATTGCCGACGGGATCTGGCGCCCCATCTTGTACTGCGAACCCGAGTAGTGCGGCAGCTTGATGCCGACCCCGGCGAAGGCGTAGAGGATCAGCCCGGAGCAGTCGAATCCGACGGTGCCCGAACCGGAGCCGATCCCGCGGCCGGGCCCCGCAGCGGTGCCCCCGCCCCACGAGTAGGGCACGCCGCGCTGCGAAAGGGCACGCCGGATCACGTATTCGGAGGCCTGCCTGCCGTAGACCCGCGGAATCTTGCCGTTGTTGATACCGGTGTCGTCGGGGCGGGCCAGCCCGATCGACTGCAGGAACTTCTGGCCGAGATTCGCCGTCACCTGCGCGGAGGTCTGGGAGATCCCGAGCACCTGGTTGATGACGGCGATCGGGTCGCCGGGGACGTCGGCGCTGGGGATCATCGGCAGGGTCGGGTCCCAGGGACCGTCCCACTTCGCGGGCTCCTTGGCGGCCACCGGACCGGCGGCGGGTCCAGTCGGATTCCCCCACCGATCACCGCCTGCGGGACCGGGCGGTGCTTGCCCCTGCTGGGGCTGATCGTGGCCGCGGGCAGCGGCGAGTTTGGCCTGCGCCTCGTTGCGTCGTGCGGCCAGCCGGTCGATCTCGCCCTGTTGTTCGCCGAACTTGCGCTGGGTATCGGTGAGCGCGGCCACCGCGGCGTCCTGGCTCGACTGTGCGTCGGCGACGGCCTGGTCGGCCTTCTGCTTGGCCCACCGGGCGGCCGACTCCTTGTTCAGCTGTTCGGTGCGGGCCCGCTTGAGCCCGTCCAGCGCCTGCTGGGAGGAGAGCGCCAAGGTTTGCCCGGCCGCAGCCGTGGCGATCATGTCCGAGGGGTTGGCCGCGGTCAGGTAACTGTCCGAGGGCCCGTTGACGTAGGTCGACGCGGCGAAGGTGTTGAACCTGCGCTGTGCGACGGCGATCGCAGCATCGGCGTCGACGATCGCCTGCCGGCCCGCCTCCACCTCATGCTGGGCGGCGGCTGCGTCCTCGCGCGCGGTCTGCAGATCCACCAGGGCCTTGTTGACCCCTTCCTTCTCCTCGGCGATCTGCGCGCCCAGGTCCTGCAGCTGCTGGTTGGCGTCGGCTACGTCGGCGATCAGCGCGGCGATGCCATCGGGGTCCTGCCCGGGCAGGGCCGTCGCCAGTCCCGGGGTGCCCAGCAGCATCGCGGCGCTGAGCACCGACACCGTCGCGGGTTGGGCCAACCGGGTCGCCAGTCGGAAAACAGAGCCATCGGAGCCACAGCGCATGCGTCTCATTCGGCTTGGATCTCCTCGGACTCTCAGCAGGCGGCGCCGCGCTTCGGCCGGTGGCAAAAGCACAGAAACAACAGATACAACAGCTGCGCCTTTTGAGACCATACGTCACATCAGTCACTGGAGAAACGTTCGTAACAAACTACGTTTGTGTAATTAAGCCGCTTGTGACCATTCGGTGACCTAATTATTTGCGGCAGCCCACAACTGGGCGACAATTGATCGCCCACTTTCCGGGTTTTCGGAGGTAAGGCCGCTAGTTCGCGACGTCGGAACGCACGGCAGCACGTTTGCTGCGTCGCTGCAGGAAGCGGGTGCCGACGGCCGCCGCCGCCACCCCGACCAGCAGCGCCACGGTCAGGCCCGTCCAGGGCAGATCCGGCGTGTTCAATTCGTGCAGGAAATTCTGCGCCGAGGTCACCGGATCGCCGGTTTTGGCGTGATCCTCGGCCGCCTCCAGCTTGGACCGGTGAAACTGGCCGCTATAGCTGCCGACATAGTTCGTACTGACGACCAGGACGGTCGAATCCGGATAGTCGTAGCCGACCACGGTGGCGACGTCACGCAGCGCGGTGTCCATCCCGGGGTTTCGGGCGACCTCGACGATCTTGAGGTCGATGCCGTCGCGGCCGGCCTGGGCCACCACCTCGCGCAGCGCCGGCACATCGGCCGCCGGCGCGCTCACCCCGTCGACGGCGACAGCGACCTTGACCAACGCCATGCAGTCGTCGGGCGGGGTGGCCGGATCGAGGCCGACAGTGATGCAGAGCTCGCCGGGAATGTAGGCCGGCGGGTGCTGGATCGTCACGGTTGATGACGGTATCAACCCCGGCCAAGTGAGGTGAACCTTACTTTATACAGGACAATCGTACTGTTAGGGTTATGTCGCCCGTCGGCGCGGACCCGTCGATGGATGAGAACTCGATCTCGGGAGTTGAAGTGACCAGCACAGATTCGGTGAATTCGTTCGGAGCCCGCGACACCCTGACCGTGGGTGAGAAGAACTATGAGATCTTCCGCCTCGATGCCGTCCCCGGCACCGAGAAGCTCCCCTACAGCCTCAAGGTGCTGGCCGAGAACCTGCTGCGCACCGAGGACGGCGCGAACATCACCAAAGATCACATCAACGCGATCGCCAACTGGGACCCGTCCGCCGAGCCGAGCATCGAGATCCAGTTCACCCCGGCGCGGGTGATCATGCAGGACTTCACCGGTGTGCCCTGCGTCGTCGACCTGGCCACCATGCGTGAGGCCGTCACCGCCCTGGGCGGCGACCCCAACAAGGTCAACCCGCTCTCGCCCGCCGAGATGGTCATCGACCACTCCGTCATCCTCGACGTCTTCGGCACCGCCGACGCGTTCGAGCGCAACGTCGAGCTGGAGTACCAGCGCAACGCCGAGCGCTACCAGTTCCTGCGTTGGGGCCAAGGCGCTTTCGACGACTTCAAGGTCGTCCCGCCGGGCACCGGCATCGTGCACCAGGTCAACATCGAGTACCTGGCCCGCACCGTGATGGTCCGTAACGGCCAGGCCTACCCCGACACCTGTGTGGGCACCGACAGCCACACCACCATGCAGAACGGCCTGGGCGTGCTGGGCTGGGGCGTCGGCGGTATCGAGGCCGAGGCGGCCATGCTGGGCCAGCCGGTGTCGATGCTGATCCCTCGGGTCGTCGGCTTCAAGCTGACCGGCGAGATCCAGCCGGGCGTCACCGCCACCGACGTGGTGCTCACCGTCACCGACATGCTGCGCAAGCACGGCGTGGTCGGCAAGTTCGTCGAGTTCTACGGCAAGGGCGTGGCCGAGGTCCCGCTGGCCAACCGCGCCACCCTGGGCAACATGAGCCCCGAGTTCGGCTCGACCTGCGCGATCTTCCCGATCGACGAAGAGACCATCAACTACCTGCGCCTGACCGGCCGCACCGACGAGCAGCTCGCGCTGGTCGAGGCCTACGCGAAGACCCAGGGCATGTGGCACAACCCGGACCGCGAGCCGGCCTTCTCCGAGTACCTGGAGCTGGACCTGTCCACCGTGGTCCCGTCGATCGCCGGACCGAAGCGTCCTCAGGACCGGATCCTGTTGTCGGAGAGCAAGATCGCCTTCCGCAAGGACATCCACAACTACGTCGAAGAGCAGCTCCCGACGCCGCACACCCAGCTCGACGAAGCCATTGAGGAGTCGTTCCCGGCCTCCGACCCGGCCAAGCTGAGCTTCGCCGACGACGGTGCGGTAAACGTGCAGTCCGCCGCCAACGGCTCCGACGGCCGGCCGAGCAAGCCGATCCGCGTCAAGGGCGAGCGCGGCGAGTTCATCCTCGACCACGGTGCCGTCGCGGTCGCGGGTATCACCTCGTGCACCAACACCTCCAACCCGTCGGTGATGATCGGCGCGGCCCTGCTGGCCCGCAACGCCGTCGAGAAGGGCCTGTCGTCCAAGCCGTGGGTGAAGACCAACATGGCCCCGGGCAGCCAGGTCGTCACCGACTACTACGAGAAGGCCGGCCTGTGGCCCTACCTGGAGAAGCTCGGCTTCTACCTGGGCGGTTACGGCTGCACCACCTGTATCGGTAACACCGGCCCGCTGCCCGAGGAGATCTCCAAGGCGGTCAACGAGGAAGACCTGACCGTCACCGCGGTGCTCTCGGGTAACCGCAACTTCGAGGGCCGCATCTCCCCCGACGTCAAGATGAACTACCTGGCCTCCCCGCCGCTGGTGATCGCCTACGCACTGGCCGGCACCATGGACTTCGACTTCGAAACCGATTCCCTGGGCAAGGACACCGACGGCAACGACGTCTTCCTGCGCGACATCTGGCCGTCGGCCCAGGAGATCGACGACACCATCAAGTCCGCGATCAACCAGGACATGTTCCGCAAGTCCTACGCCGACGTGTTCAAGGGCGACGAGAACTGGCGAAACCTGCCGACCCCGGACGGTGACACCTTCGCCTGGGACGAGGCGTCGACCTACGTGCG
The DNA here is from genome assembly GCF_046250075.1 of Mycobacterium sp. SMC-14. NCBI lineage: Bacteria > Bacillati > Actinomycetota > Actinomycetes > Mycobacteriales > Mycobacteriaceae > Mycobacterium > Mycobacterium sp. SMC-14. The sequence continues at coordinate 2,545,671 of NZ_CP176429.1, forward strand.
CAAGGCCCCGTACTTCGACGGCATGGGAATGGAGCCCGAGCCGGTCTCCGACATCAAGGGCGCTCGGGTGATGGCGTTGTTGGGCGACTCGGTCACCACCGACCACATCAGCCCGGCCGGCCCGATCAAGCCCGGTACCCCGGCGGCGGACTACCTGGACGCCCACGGTGTGGCGCGCAAGGACTACAACTCGCTGGGCAGCCGTCGCGGTAACCACGAGGTCATGGTCCGCGGCACCTTCGCCAATATCCGCCTGCAGAACCGGGTGCTGGACACCATCGGCCTCGAAGGCACCCAGGGCGGCTACACCCGGGACTTCACCCAGGAGGGTGGCCCGCAGGAGTTCATCTACAACGCCTGCATGAACTACCAGAAGGCCGGCATCCCGCTGGTCGTGCTGGGCGGCAAGGAATACGGCTCCGGCTCGTCGCGTGACTGGGCGGCCAAGGGCACCACGCTGCTGGGAGTCAAGGCCGTCATCACCGAGTCCTTCGAGCGCATCCACCGTTCGAACCTGATCGGTATGGGCGTGATCCCGCTGCAGTTCCCGGCCGGCGAGACCGCCAAGACGCTGGGCCTGGACGGCACCGAGACCTTCGACATCGTCGGTGTCGAAGAACTCAACGCCGGCAAGACGCCGAAGACGGTCAAGGTCACCGCCACCAAGGAAAGTGGAGAGACGGTCGAGTTCGACGCGGTGGTGCGCATCGACACACCCGGTGAGGCCGACTACTACCGCAACGGCGGCATCCTGCAGTACGTGCTGCGCAACATGCTGAAGTCGTCCAAGACCGCCTAGACAGCGATCACCTGATGCCCAGGGTCAGCGAGGATCATCTGGCGGCCCGGCGCCGCCAGATCCTCGATGGCGCGCGGCGCTGCTTCGCCGCCTACGGCTACGACCAGGCGACGGTGCGGCGACTGGAGCAGATGATCGGGCTGTCGCGCGGGGCGATCTTCCATCATTTCCGCGATAAGGACACGCTGTTCTTCGAGCTGGCCCGCGAGGATGCGGAGCGGATGGCTGATGTTGCCTCGCGCGAGGGCCTGATCGGCGTGATGCGGGACATGCTGGCCGCACCAGAGCAGTTCGACTGGCTGGCCACCCGGCTGGAGATCGCCCGCAAACTGCGCCACGATCCGGAGTTCAGCCGCGGCTGGGCGGAGCGGTCAGCCGAATTGACCGCTGCCACAGTGGATCGGCTGCGCCGCCAGAAGCGGGCCGGACGGCTGCGCGACGATGTCCCCGCTGAGGTGTTGCACTGCTATCTGGATCTCGTGCTCGACGGCCTGGTCGCGCGACTGGCGTCCGGCGAAGATCCGCAGCGACTGTCGGCTGTCCTCGACCTGGTCGAGGATTCGGTGCGGCAGAGCTGATTTCGCCGCACTAGAGGGCAACTTTTGCACCGATCGTGTACTCAGGACGGATTTCTCGCCAAAATCTCGCCCTGAGTACACGTTCGGCGAGATGCCAGGAGTTGCGCTAACGCGATCGGGTGCGGTGATTGGGCCCACCGCGGCTGCGCATCGCCGCTCCCGACTCGCGCAGCATGCTGTGCACGGATCCGTACGATCGGCCGGTCGACGCCGCCAAAGTCCGGATGCTCGCCCCGCCCTCATAGGCGCTGCGCAACTCGACCAGCTGACGATCGCGTTGCTTGTTCGGTTTCGTCGTCGTCGCCACGTCCCCTCACCATCCCCTCGCCGCCTTGACGGCTTCAGCGTAGGAAGCCGATGAGGCGATCGGGCGGGTTTGGCTGAAATACAGGGGAATCGGGACAGCGGGGCCTCCGGGCCTGGCTCCGCCTCGCTTGCTAGGCCAGCTCGATCAGGTCGCGATAGTCCGCCGACCAGTGGTCTTCGGTGCCGTCGGGCAGCAACACCACTCGCTGGGGATCAAGTGCCTCGGCCGCGCCCGGGTCGTGGGTCACCAGCACCACCGCGCCGGCATAGCTGCGCAGCGCGTCGAGTACCTGCTCGCGCGAGGCCGGGTCGAGGTTGTTGGTCGGTTCGTCGAGCAACAACACATTCGCGGTGGATGCCACCAGGCCGGCCAGCGCCAGCCGGGTCTTCTCACCGCCGGACAGCGTGCCGGCCGGTTGCTCCAGCTGCGGCCCGGTGAACATGAAGGCGCCCAGCAGTCCGCGCAGATCCTGCTCGGAGGTGTCGGGGGCCGCATGAACGGTGTTCTCCCACACCGTCGCAGCGTTGTCGATGGTGTCGTGTTCCTGGGCGAAATAGCCGATCTTGCAACCGTGGCCGGGCTCCAGCTGACCGGCGTCGGGGGTCTCGACGCCGGCGAGCAGCCGCAGCAGGGTGGTCTTGCCGGCGCCGTTGAGGCCCAGCACCACCACGCGTGAGCCCCGGTCGATGGCCAGGTCGACGCCGGTGAAGATCTCCAGCGAGCCATACATCTTGGTCAGCCCGGACGCCATCAGCGGGGTTTTCCCGCACGCCGACGGGGTCGGGAACTTGATCTTGGCGACCTTGTCGGCGACCCGCTCGTCGTCGAGTTCGGCCATCATCCGCTCAGCGCGACGCAGCATGTTCTGCGCCGCAACAGCTTTGGTCGCCTTGGCACCCATCTTCGCAGCCTGGGCGCGCAGTGCTCCAGCTTTGCGTTCGGCATTGGCGCGCTCCCGGCGGCGACGCTGTTCATCGGTGGCACGGGCGTCGAGGTATTTCTTCCAGCCCATGTTGTACACGTCGGCCTCGCCGCGCACCGCGTCCAGGAACCACACCCGGTTGACCACGTCGGCCAACAGGTCCACGTCGTGGCTGATCAGGACCAGTCCCCCGCTGTGGTTTTTCAGGAAGTCACGCAGCCAGCCGATCGAATCCGCGTCGAGGTGGTTGGTCGGTTCGTCGAGCAGCAGGGTGGTGCCCGAACCGGCGCCTCCAGCGCCGCCCTCGCCTGCGGCGAACAGGATCCGGGCCAGCTCCACCCGGCGGCGCTGCCCGCCGGACAGGGTCCGCAGCGGCTGCGTCAGCACCCGATCGGGCAGGCCCAGGCTGGTGCAGATCCGGCCCGCCTCACTCTCGGCGGCGTAGCCACCCAATGCGGCGAATCGCTCTTCGAGTTGGCCGTAGCGACGGATGGCCCGGTCGCGCTCGGTGTCGTCGACGACCTCGGCCATCAGCACCTGCTGCTTCTCCAGGTCGGTCAGGATCGTGTCCAGGCCGCGCGCCGAGAGCACCCGGTCGCGAGCCAGCACATCGAGGTTGCCTTCCCGGGGGTCCTGCGGCAGGTAGCCGACCTCGCCGGTGCGGGTGATGGTGCCCGCATACGGCTCGCCTTCACCGGCCAGGATGCGCAGCGTGGTGGTCTTGCCGGCGCCGTTGCGGCCGACCAGGCCGATCCGGTCTCCGGGCTGTACCCGCAGCACCGAGTCCACCGAGTCGAGCAGGGTGCGCGCTCCGGCGCGGACCTCCAGGCCCGTTGCGGTAATCACGCGCGCGTACTCCTGTCGTGGTGCTACTTATCGTCAGTGAAGGCCGGTGGGCGCTTCTCGGCGCGCGCAGCGACGGCTTCCTCGAAGTTGCTGGTCAGCAGGCGCACGTAGAGCTGTCCGAGCCCCTCGGCCTGCATGTGCCCCTCCAGACTACCGGCGTCGAGTCCGCTCCAGAGCGTCCGCTTGGTCAATTCGGCCCCGGGGCGAGAGAAACCGGCGATCCGCTCGGCCATGTCGTAGCAGGTGTCCAGCAGGTCCGGCTGCTCCACCACCCGCGAGACCAGGCCGATTCGCTCGGCCTCGGTGGCATCGACGTCGCGGCCGGTGAGCATGATCTCGAACGCTCGCGACGCCCCGATCGCCCGGGGCAACAGGTAGCTCAGCCCCAGCTCACTGGCGGTCAGCCCGTTGTTGATGCCGGCCGCCCGAAAGTAGGCCCCGGACGCGGCGATCCGGATGTCGGCCGCCAGCGCCAGGCACAGCCCGCCACCGATGGCCGCCCCGTTGACGGCGGCGATCACCGGCTGGTGCAGTCGCCGCAGCCCCAGGATGATGTCGTCGAGCAGTTCCATCGAGCGCAGGCCGAAGGTGGGGCGGGTCAGCCCGGCCACGTGCGGCACCGAACCCGCGGACTTGTGGTCGGCGCCCGAGGAGAACCCTCGGCCCGCCCCGGTGAGCACCACCACCCGCACCGAGTTGTCGTAGCTGATTTCGGCCAGCGCATCGCGTAGCGGAACCATGACGTCGAACGCCATGGAGTTCATCCGCTCCGGGCGGTTCAGCGTGATCAGCGCGACGTGCGGACGGGGACGTTCGACCAGGATGAATTCGGATTCGGAAGACACGGATGCACGCTATCGCGTGCGTGCCCTCAGACCTGGTCGGGCTTACCCGCAGCGGCCTGCTCGGCCAACGCCGCCTCGACATCGAGATCTTTGACCTGCTGGACCAGGTTCTCCAACGCCGGAGCGGGCAGCGCACCGGCCTGGTTGAACACCAGCGTGCCCTTCTTGAAGGCCATCAGGGTGGGAATGGACCGGATCTGGGCCGCGGCGGCCAACTGCTGCTCGGCTTCGGTGTCGACCTTGGCGAACACCACGTCAGGGTGTTTCTCGGAGGCTGCCGCAAACGTCGGCGCGAACGATCGGCACGGCCCGCACCAGGACGCCCAGAAGTCGACGAGCACGATGTCGTTGTCGGCGATGGTTTCTTCGAATTTCGCTGCGGTGAGGTCTTGAGTTGCCATGATTGGCCTAACGCCCGGATACGCCGCGGTGTTCCCGGGTGCCGGCCGAGTGGTCTACACAGCGGGCTCACAGCTGGAAGCTAGCTGTCCACTAACTCGACCATCGACGGTGGTAGCACCGGCCGGCGGCACCCGTCGCCGCCGATATCAACGAACGGAGACTGCCGATGTCCCCCCGCCCGAGCACACCCACCCAGACGATCCGCGCACTGACCGGAGTGACGGCACTGTTCGCGGCCGGGTTGTTCGTCCCGGCATTGGCACACGCCCAGGGCGACCACGTGATGGGTTCGGTCTCCTCGGTGTCGGGTAACACCTTCGAGGTGGCCCGCTCCTCCGGCACCACCACGGTGGCCATGACCGACGGCACGCGGATCTTCGAGTCGGTACCCGCACAACGCGCCGAGATCACCGCCGGAACCTGCATCAAGGCCGGCGCCACTGGCGACAGCGCCCCCGCCGACAGCGGCGCCATCACCGCGAAGTTCGTGGCGATCAGCACCACGGTCGACGGCAAGTGCCCGCAGCGACCCGCCGCGGCGGCCGACGCCCCGGCGCCCCCGAAGCCGCACCGTGGCGTGCGCGGCGTGGTCGAGTCGGTCTCCGGTGACACCCTCACCATCAGTGGCCCGTCCGGGCCGACCACGGTCACGGTCAACGACAGCACCCACTTCCGCCGGATGGTCACTGTCAGCGCACCGTCGATCAGCGCCGGCAAGTGCGTCGCCGCCGGCGGGACCACGGACGGCGACGGCGTGCTGCAGGCGGCCCGGGTCACCGTGTGGGCCGGCGACGGCAACTGCCCCGAGCCGCCCGCGTAGCGGGCCTCGGCGGCACCGTAACCGCTACCCCAGCACCTTCCCGTAGGTCTGCCGGCCCATCAAGTAGGTGGCCTCCACGGCCACGTCACGCAGCTCGGCCGGCGGCACCCGGCGAGGGTTGTGCGACAGCACGACCAGATCGGCGTACTTGCCGGGCTCCAGGCTGCCGATCTCGGTGTCCAGCCGCAGTTGCCAGGCGGCGTTGAGTGTCTGCGCCTTGATCGCCGCATCCACGCCGATGCGCTGTTCGGGTGCCAGCACCCGGCCGCTGCCCTTGGCGATGCGGTTCACCGCGGTGGCGATGTTGCCGATCGGGTTGGGCGGGGTGACGGTGCCGTCATTGTGGAACGACAGGCGCAGCCCCGCGTCCAGGGCCGACCGCGCCGACATCCAGCGCGAGCCGTGGTCGGGACCGAACAGCTTGTCCACCAACACATCTCCCCAGTAATAGATGTGTTCGATGAACAGGCTGGGGGTGATTCCCAGCTGCGCGGCCCGCGCGAATTGATCGGGTCGCATGGCCCCGACGTGTTCGATCCGGGGTCGCAGCGCCGGGGGCGTGCGTGCCTGTTCGAAGGCGTCCAGCACCACGTCGATCGCGGCATCACCGTGGACGTGGCAGGAGACCTGCCAATGCTGATCGACGAAGGCCTTGGTCAGCTCCTGGATCTGTTCGGGCGAGTAGTTCATCCGGCCGCGGTGGTCGGGCCCCAGGCCCATGCCCGCGGTGGTGGCGTTGCTCAGATACGGGAAGGTGGTGAAGATGTTGCCCTGCCAGGGCGAACCGTCCGCCCACATCTTCATCCCGATCTTGTCGAACAGGACGTCGGCGCGGGCCCGCTTGCCACGAACATTCTTGGGGTCCGCGGCCAGGTCTGCGGTGCCGATCTCGTAGGCACGGACCCGCACCGCACAGTCGGCCTGCTGAGCGAGCTTGCCGAACACCTCGGATTGCGCACGCGCGTCATAGGAATGCTCGGTGGCGGTGGCGATTCCCGCGCGGGCGAGTTGGGAGTAGGCCCAGCGCAGATTGTCGCCGGCGTTGGCCATGATCGCACCGGAGAAGGGCGCCACCAGCGTCATCACCGCCCCCGCCTCACGCACCTCGCCGGTCAGCTGGCCGTCGGGCCCGTGGATGTACTGCGCCCCGGCCGGGTTTGGGGTGGTCTTGGTGATGCCGGCCGCGGTGAATGCGGCGGTGTTGCCGTAGGCGGCGTGGCCGCTGTTGGAAATGATCACCACGGGGTTGTTCGGCGCGAGCCGGGACAGTTCGTTGCGGGTGAAGGGCTGCAGGCCGGTCTGCAGCAGCGGATCCACCCCGTTGAGCAGAATCGGCTGGCCCTTGGGCGTGTCCGCCACGGCCTCGGCCAGCTTCGCGAACACCCCGCTGGCGGTGGGGACGGTGAAGGGACGCACATCGATGGCCGGCGGAGCCAGGGTGGAGCCCATCTCGAAGGGATGACCATGCGGCTCCACGAATGCCGGCAGCAGCGCCCGGCCGCGCAAGTCGACGACGGTGGTCCCCGAGCCCCGCAGTCGTAGCACCTCGTCGGCGGTGCCGACCTGGCTGATCCGGCCAGCGGTGACCGCGAGCGCCTCGGCCTCCGGAGCGCCCGGCGCCACCGTCACCACCGGGCCACCGATGAAAATGGTGTCGGCCCCCGGCCCCCGCGATCCGCACGCCGCGAGCCCGCCAACAGCTGTGCCCGCCGCCGCGGCCGCCATCCCGGCCATAAACCGTCGCCTGCTCGTCGTCACCGTGTCCGCTCGTTTTCCGTCACAGTCACGCGACGAGTATGGCAGCGCCCGTCTCCCGGGCTGCCGGCCGGGACACATGACAACGCTGACCGGTCCCGCGCTAGGTGAGGTCGTCGTGATCGCCGCGCGCCCACGCTGCGTGACGGTCCGCCGAGAACCTGACCGCGGCCACCGCATCGGTGTCGATGGTGTTGGTGTGCAACCCGTACATTCGGTCGAAGCGCAACTCCTCCAACGTTGCAGCCATCCGCTGGGCGACAGCCGCCGACAACGGAATCCGATTCGGATAGCTGCGCAGGAAGGCCACCGTGCGCCGGTCGGGGTTCGGGAAGACGGTGTCGCCGACCAGCAGCACCCCGCGCCTGTCGGCACCGGCGTCCCAGCACGCTACACAGCTGCCCGGAAAGTGGCCGCCGACCTGAATCGCGGTCAAGCCGGGCGCGAGCTCCAGCAGCCCGGACCAGTACCGGATCGCCGGGTCCGGACGCATCACCCATTCTCTGTCCGCGGCGTTGACGTACACCGGTACCCCGCCGAGTCGTCGGCCCCATTCCACCTGGGCGCCGAACATGTGCGGGTGGCTGGCGACGACGCCGAGCACCGGACCGTGCTCGAGCGCTGCGGCGACCGCGGCGTCATCGAAGAATCCCGAGGGATCCCAGAGCATGTTGCCGCTGGGCGTGCACACCAGCTTGCCCAGTTGACCGATACCCAGCGGCGGATTGCTGCCGATCCCGATCAGCCCGGGTTCCAGTTCAAAGGCGTAGGACTGCATGCCTTCAGCGGCCAAAGCGTCCAAGGTGGCCCAGCGCTGGCCGTCCGGCGGCACCCATTGCCGGTCATCGGCGCAGATGGCGCACACCTGCGGTGTCGCCTCGTGTTCGACACCGCAGGTCCGGCAGAGCCAGAACTCGGATGCCGGCACGGTCAGACCGTGAAACCGACTGCGCGCATCATTTCGCGGCCCTCATCGGTGATCTTGTCCGGTCCCCAAGCCGGCTCCCAGACCCAGGACAGGTCGACCTTCTTGACCAGACCGGCGCCCACGGTGGCGTTCTCGACCTGCTCGGCGATCATGTCCTGCAGCGGGCAGGCCGGCGAGGTGAGGGTCATGGTGACGACCGCGGCCGCACCGTCCTCGTCCTGCCGGATCGACAGGTCATACACCAGGCCCAGGTCCATCACGTTGATGCCGATCTCGGGGTCGATGACGTCGTGCATCGATTCCTCGACTTCGGCGAGCAGCTCTTCCGGTCCCAATTCGCTCATCGATTCATCTCCTGGGTTGTCCCACTGACTGATGCCAGCGTTGGTTCCTCTGTCTTCGCGAGTGCCTGCGCCAACGCATCTTTGAATGCCATCCAGCCGAGCAGCGCGCACTTGACCCGGGCCGGGTACTTGGCCACCCCGGCGAACGCGATGCCGTCGCCGAGCACCTCCTCGTCGCCTTCCACAGTGCCCCGTGAGGAGACCATTTCGTGGAATGCATCGAATGTCGTCAAGGCCTGCTCCACCGGCACACCGATCACCTGGGTGGCCAGCACCGAGGTCGCCGCCTGCGAGATCGAGCACCCCTGGCCGTCATAGGAGACATCGGCGATCTGCGTGCCGTCGGGCGACAGCGCCACCCGCAGGGTCAGTTCGTCACCGCAGGTGGGGTTGACGTGGTGCACCTGCGCGCCATAGGGCTCTCGCAGCCCGCGATGCTGCGGATGCTTGTAGTGATCGAGGATCACCTCTTGATAGAACTGCTCAAGACGCATCGCTCACGCTCCCGGAGAAGAATTCCACGGCCCGGCGAACACCCGCCAGCAGGCGCTCCACCTCCTCGTGGGTGTTGTACACCGCGAACGAGGCTCGGGCGGTGGCAGCCACATTGAACTTGCGGTGCAACGGCATTGCGCAGTGATGGCCCACCCGGACCGCGACACCGTCATCGTCGAGCACCTGACCGACGTCGTGCGCGTGCACCCCGTCGATGACGAACGACACCGGCGAGCCCCGGTCGATCATGGTGGTGGGCCCCACGATGTGCACCCCGGGGATGCCGGCGAGTCCCTCGAGGGTGGCGGCCACCAGTTCACGCTCATGGGCTGCCACCACGTCCATGCCGATCGCATCGAGGTAGCGGGCGGCCGCGGCCAACCCGACGACCTGCGAGGTCATCGGCGTGCCTGCCTCGAAACGTTGCGGTGCCGGCGCATAGGTGCTCGAAGCCATCGTGACCGTCTCGATCATCGATCCGCCGGTGAGGAATGGCGGCAACGTCGCCAAAAGCTCCCGCCGGCCGTACAACACCCCGATCCCGTTGGGCCCCAGCATCTTATGACCCGAGAACGCCGCGAAGTCCACACCCAATCCGTGGAAGTCGACCGGCTGGTGCGGCACCGACTGGCAGGCGTCCAGAACGGTGAGCGCACCCACCTCGCGGGCCCTCGACACCAGCTCGTCCACCGGCGCCAGCGCACCGGTCACGTTCGAGTGATGGGTGAACGCAACGACTTTGACGCGCTCGTCGAGTTGCAGCGAGTCCAGGTCGATGCGCCCGTCGGGCGTCACCTCGTACCACTGCAACGTCGCACCGGTGCGCCGCGCCAGCTCCTGCCAGGGAATCAGGTTCGCGTGGTGTTCCAGTTCGGTGGTGACGATGACGTCGCCGGGCCCGACCGCCCCCTCGAAACGGTCGTCGCCGAGCACATAGGACACCAGGTTCAGCGACTCGGTGGCGTTCTTGGTGAACTCCAACTCGTCCGGTTCGGCGCCGACGAAGCGCGCGATCGCGGACCGGCCGTCCTCATAGGCGTCGGTGGCCTCCTCCATCAGCTGGTGCGCCCCGCGGTGCACCGCGCCGTTGGAGGTCAGTAGAAACTCCCGCTCCGCGTCGAGCACCGGCAGTGGACGCTGCGAGGTGGCACCCGAATCCAGGTAGGCCAGCCGGCTTCCGCCGCGCATGACACGGTTCAGGATCGGGAAATCCGCCCGAATCGCGTCGAGGTCCGGCCCCGCCGAACGACTGACCGAGAGTGTCATGTTCTAGGCCTCCGCCACTGCCGCCTCGGCGGTGAAGCGCTCGTAGCCGTTCTCCTCCAGCTCGTCGGCCAGCTCCGGCCCGCCCGACTCGACGATCCGCCCACCGGCGAAGACGTGCACGAACTGCGGCTGGATGTAGCGCAGGATGCGGGTGTAGTGGGTGATCACCAGCACGCCGCCGTTCTCGGCCTCCTGATAGCGATTCACCCCTTCGCTGACCACCCGCAGTGCGTCCACATCCAGGCCGGAGTCGGTCTCGTCGAGGACGGCGATCTTCGGCTTGAGCAGGCTCAGCTGCAAAATCTCGTGGCGCTTCTTCTCCCCGCCGGAGAAGCCCTCGTTGACGTTGCGTTCTGCGAATCCGGAGTCAATGCCCAAGTCGGCGAACGCCGCACGTTGTTCCTTGATCCACGCCCGCAGTTTCGGCGCCTCACCGCGCACGGCAGTCACCGCGGTACGCAGGAAGTTCGACATCGACACCCCCGGCACCTCGACCGGGTATTGCATGGCCAGGAACAGGCCCGCGCGCGCACGCTCGTCGATGCTCATCGCCAGCACGTCTTCGCCGTCCAGGGTGATCGACCCGGACGTCACGGTGTATTTGGGGTGCCCGGCGATCGCGTAGGACAGCGTGGACTTGCCGGACCCGTTCGGGCCCATCAGGGCATGTGTCTCACCGGAGTTCACCGTCAGGTCGACACCGTGCAGAATCGGGATGTCGGCCGTGCCGTCGTCGCCGGCGGGCGACACACTCACATGCAGGCCCTTGATTTCCAGTGTGCTCATTGCTGATTCGTGTCCTTAGGTGATGCGTTCGGTTTTATCGGTTCTCGGTGACCGCGAGTTCACGCTCGACGGCCTCGGTGAGGCGCTCCTGCACGGCCGCAACGGGAATCTTGGCGATGATCTCGCCGAAGAATCCGCGCACGATCAGGCGCCGGGCCTGCTCTTCGGGGATGCCGCGCGCCTGCAGGTAGAACAACTGGAGATCGTCGAACCGTCCAGTCGCACTGGCATGTCCGGCCTGAACGATCTCACCGGTCTCGATCTCCAGGTTGGGAATCGAGTCCGCCCGGGCGCCGTCGGCCAGGACCAGGTTGCGGTTCACCTCGAAGGTGTCGGTGCCGACGCCGGTTGCGCGGATCAGCACGTCGCCGACCCAGACGGTGTGCGCGTCCGGCAGCGCCGAACCCGGGTCGCCCTGCAGCGCGCCCTTATAGAGCACGTTCGACCGGCAGTTGGGCTGGGCGTGGTCGACCAACAGCCGCGATTCGAGGTGCTGGCCGTCGTCGGCGAAGTACAGGCCGAGCATTTCAGCGTCGCCACCCGGGCCGTCGAACCGGACCCGCCCGGTCAGGCGTACCAATTCGCCACCCAGCTGCACGGCACTGTGGCGCAGCACCGCGTCCTTGCCCAGCGCCGCGTGGTGCATGGTGACGTGCACCAGGTCCGAGGCGGCGTCGGCGATCCAGACCACAGTCAGCTGCGCGCCGTCGCCGACCACGAATTCGACGTTGTCGGCGTAGGTTCCGCTGCCCCGCACGTCGATCACGACGGTCGCCCGCGACAGTTCCTCGGCACGCAGCTGCAGGTGGCCGTAGGCCGTGGCCCCCGCACCCGGTCCGGTGACAGTGATCCCGATGGGCTCCTCGACGCTCACTTCCTTGGGCACGGTGACCACCGTCGCCTCACGAAACGCCGAGAAGGCCTGGGCCGCAATGCGGTCCGCGGGCACACCCGCGGCACCCAGCCGGTCGTCACCGCGCGCGACCGTCTCGATCCGCACGGCATCCGAGCCGAGGACCTCGATGGCGGCGACCGCATCAGCGACCGCGGAGCCGTCGTGCAGGCCGCGCAGCCGGCGCAGCGGGGTGAAGCGCCAGACCTCGTCGCGACCGTGCGGCACCTCGAACGCCTCGACGTCGAACGAGGTGAACTGCATCCCCTTGTGGAAGCCTTCGGCCGCCTGGGTCAGGTTGGTACCGGCAATGGAGCTTGTCACCTAGCCCACCGAGCCTTCCATCTGCAGCTGGATCAGCTTGTTGAGTTCCAGCGCATACTCCATCGGCAGTTCCTTGGCGATCGGCTCGACGAAGCCGCGTACCACCATCGCCATCGCCTCGTCCTCGGTCAGGCCGCGACTCATCAGGTAGAACAGCTGGTTCTCGCTGACCTTCGACACGGTGGCCTCGTGGCCGACGGTGACGTCATCCTCACGGATGTCGACGTAGGGGTAGGTGTCGCTGCGGCTGACATTGTCGACCAGCAGCGCATCGCATTTCACGCTCGACTTGGCTCCGTGAGCACCCTTGTGGATCTCCACCAGCCCGCGGTACGAGGACCGACCGCCGCCACGCGCCACCGACTTGGAGACGATGTTGGACGACGTGTTAGGCGCCAGGTGCAGCATCTTGGCACCGGTGTCCTGGTGCTGGTCCTCGCCGGCGAACGCCACCGAGAGCACCTCGCCCTTGGCGTGTTCGCCGGTCATCCAGACCGCCGGGTACTTCATGGTGACCTTGGAACCGATGTTGCCGTCGACCCACTCCATGGTGGCGCCGGCCTCGGCCCGGGCCCGCTTGGTGACCAGGTTGTAGACGTTGACCGACCAGTTCTGGATGGTGGTGTAGCGGCAGCGGCCGCCCGGCTTGACGACGATCTCCACCACCGCGGAATGCAGCGAGTCCGAGGTGTACACCGGCGCGGTGCAGCCCTCGATGTAGTGCACATAGGCGTCTTCGTCGATGATCATCAGCGTGCGCTCGAACTGGCCCATGTTCTCGGTGTTGATCCGGAAGTAGGCCTGCAGCGGGATGTCGACGTGCACGCCCTTGGGCACGTAGATGAACGATCCCCCGCTCCACACCGCCGTGTTGAGCGCGGAGAACTTGTTGTCTCCGGCCGGGATCACCGTGCCGAAATACTCGCGGAACAGCTCCTCGTGCTCCTTGAGCGCGGTGTCGGTGTCAAGGAAGATGACCCCTTGTGCCTCAAGGTCTTCACGGATCTTGTGGTAGACGACCTCGGATTCATACTGGGCGGCGACGCCACCGATGTAACGCTGCTTTTCGGCCTCCGGGATGCCCAGGCGGTCGTAGGTGTTACGGATGTCGTCGGGCAGGTCGTCCCAGGTCTGAGCCTGCTTCTCGGTGGAGCGCACGAAGTACTTGATGTTGTCGAAGTCGATGCCGGACAAGTCCGAGCCCCAGATGGGCATCGGCTTCTTCATGAACGTCCGGTAGGCACGCAGCCGGGCCTTGAGCATCCACTCCGGCTCGTTCTTCTTCGCCGAGATGTCGCGCACGACGTCCTCGGAGATTCCGCGCCGGGCGGCCGCGCCCGCGACATCGGCGTCGGCCCAACCGTATTCGTAGCTGCCCAGCGAAGCGATCGTCTCTTCCTGGGTGGCCGGCTCCGCGGTTGCTGCGGTGGCCTCCGGTGTGAGTGTCATGGTGACGCTCCTTGTGCTCGTGATGGCTTCGGCGCAGGGTGTGGGCCGAAGGTCGTTCGGTGCTGCTAGTGCTGTTTTTTGCTGGTCGCGGCGGCGCCGGTCTTCCCGGCCTTTGCGGCCTTGGCGCTTCGGTTGGTCAGCGGCACATGAGTGGTGCAGACGTAGCCGCCGTCGGCGATGGTCGCCAACCGCTGCACGTGGGTGCCCAGCACCTCGGCCATCGCCTGCCGCTCGGCCCGGCACAACTCCGGGAACTCCTTGGCGACGTTGGCCACCGGGCAGTGGTGCTGCAGTATCTGGACGCCCGGTACGCCACCGTCCACCCGCGCGGTGGTGGCGGCGTAACCGGCCTCCGTCAGCGCGCCGGCGATGCGCTGCGCGGTGGCCTCCAGGTCGCCGTCGTCATCGGCGTCACTGCCGGCGGCGACGGCCGCGACCTTGGCCAAGATGGTGTCGATGCGCTGTCGCGCGAAGTCGACCACCGCGTCCTCGCCGCCGATCTCGCGCAGCTGACGCATAGCGGCCACCGCGAGGTCGTCATACCGGTGGCCGAGCTTGCCGCGGCCGGCCTCGGTGAGCTGGAACCGCTTCGCCGGCCGCCCGCGCCCCACCTGCTGCCAGGATGCCGCCGCATGTGCCTCGGCGTCACCCATCTCGATCAGGGCGTCAAGGTGGCGGCGCACCCCGGCGGCCGACAGGCCCAGCCGGGCGCCGATCTCCCCTGCGGTGATCGATCCGGATTCCATCAGCAGGCGTACCACCGCGTGACGGGTGTCGTGGCCACCGGCGACGTCGGCCGCCGGCTGGGCGTCCGCCATAACCGCACCGACGGGGCGCTGCCCGGCGGCTTCGGTTGCGGCGTTCACCTCCCCCATTTCGGAGGCCTCGATTTTCACAACACCAGTGTGACGCAATTCCAGGGCACGGTCTAGAAAGGGTTACCTCAGTTCAGCCCGGATCGGCCGTTGCGCTGATCACACTGCGCGTGCGCCGGCCGCAAAACTAGCGGCCGTTACGCTGCTGGGATGGCCCTCCGCCGGCATTCGCTGAGCACGTCGATCGCGCACCTGCACGGCGATGAGCGCACTGTCGGCTCCCCGCTCAACGCCGCTGAGCTGGTCGCATTGCGGCGCACCCGGCTGTTCGGTGCGACCGGCACGGTGCTGATGGCCATCGGTGCGCTCGGCGCGGGTGCGCGCCCGGTGGTGCAAGACCCGACCTTCGGGGTCCGGCTGCTGAATCTGCCGTCGCGGCTGGCCACGGTGGCACTGACCATGACCACCACCGGCGCGGTGATGATGGCGCTGGCCTGGCTGATGCTGGGGCGCTTTGCGCTGGGCAAGCGACGGATGTCGCGCAGCCAACTCGACCGCACCCTGCTGCTGTGGATGCTGCCGCTGCTGGTCGCCCCGCCGATGTACAGCAAAGACGTCTACTCCTACCTGGCGCAGAGCCAGATCTCCCGGCTGGGCTTGGACCCCTACCGGGTGGGCCCGGCCCCGGCCCTGGGCCTCGACCATGTCTTCACCCTGTCGGTGCCCAGCCTGTGGCGGGAGACGCCGGCTCCTTACGGGCCGCTGTTCTTGTGGATCGGCCGCGGAATCTCGGCGTTGACCGGCGAGAACATCGTCACCGCGGTGCTGTGTCACCGAGTGGTGGTGCTGCTCGGGGTCGGATTGATCGTGTGGGCGGTGCCGCGCCTGGCAGCGCGCTGCGGGGTCGCCGAGGTCAGCGCCCTGTGGCTCGGTGCGGCCAACCCGCTACTGCTGATGCATCTGGTCGCCGGCATCCACAACGAGGCGCTGATGCTCGGACTCATGCTGACCGGCACGGAGTTCGCGTTGCGCGGGATCACCGCGGCCAAACCGCTATGGCCGGATCTGCGCCGTCGCCCCAGCCGGGACGACTGGGCACCGCTGGCCGAGCTGCTCACCGGCGCCGTGCTGATCACGCTGTCGTCGCAGGTCAAACTGCCATCACTGTTGGCACTCGGTTTCGTCGCCATGGCGCTGGGCTGGCGCTGGGGCGGCGATGTGAGGGCGTTTCTGCTGGCCGGCACGGGCATGGCCGCTCTGGCTGCGGCGGTGACGGGCTTGATCGGGTGGGCCAGCGGGCTGGGCTTCGGGTGGGTCTTCACCCTGGGCACGGCCAACGTGGTGCGCAGCTGGATGTCGCCTCCGACGCTGATCGCTCTGGGCACCGGCCAGGTCGGGATCCTGCTGGGTCTGGGTGATCACACCACCGCGGTGCTGTCGCTGACGCGTGCCATCGGTGTCCTGATCATCGCGGTGCTGGTGGTGTGGCTGCTGCTGGTGGTGTTCAACGGGCGGCTGCATCCGGTCGGCGGTCTCGGAGTTGCGCTGGGCATCACGGTCCTGCTGTTTCCGGTGGTCCAGCCGTGGTACCTGCTGTGGGCGATCATCCCGCTCGCCGCCTGGGCCACCCGACCGCAGTTCCGGGTCGCGGTGATCGCGGTGACGCTGGTGGTGGGCATCTTCGGCCCGACGGCCAACGGCGACCGTTTTGCCCTGTTCCAGATCGTGGACGCCACCCTGGCGAGCGCCGTCGTGGTGGCGGGGCTGTTCCTGCTGACCTATCGACGGCTGCCGTGGCGCGAGTTGCCGGCTGAAGCTGACCACCCGACGGGCGGTGCACCGGCCGAGGAGCCCACCCCGCGGCCGGCCGCTGCCACCGACGCTTACGCTGATTCTCCGTGAACTCAGCTGTCGCGGTGCGCTTGCGCGGGGTGCGTAAGCGTTACGGGACCGGTCCGTCTGCGGTCGAAGCGGTCGCCGGCCTCGATTTCGACGTCCAGACCGCCGAAGTGTTCGCCCTCCTCGGCCCCAACGGCGCCGGGAAGACGACCACGGTCGAGATGTGCGAGGGCTTCGTCCGCCCGGACTCCGGAACCATCGAAGTGCTCGGCTTGGACCCGGTCGCCGACAATGACCGGCTTCGGGAGCGCATCGGGGTGATGCTGCAGGGCGGCGGCGGCTACCCGGCCGCACGTGCCGGGGAGATGCTCAAGCTGGTGGCGTCGTATTCGGCCAACCCGCTGGACCCGCAGTGGCTGCTGGACACCCTGGGCCTGACCGACGCGGCGCGCACCACCTATCGGCGGCTTTCCGGCGGGCAGCAGCAGCGGCTCGCCTTGGCCTGTGCCCTGGTCGGCCGGCCCGAGCTGGTGTTCCTTGACGAGCCGACCGCGGGCATGGACGCCCACGCCCGCTTGCTGGTGTGGGAGCTGATCGACGCGTTGCGGCGCGACGGCGTGACCGTGGTGCTCACCACCCACCACCTACGTGAGGCCGAAGAGCTGGCCGACCGACTGTTGATCATCGACCACGGCGCGGTGGTCGCAGCCGGCACCCCGACGGAGTTGACCCGTAGCGGAGCCCAGGGGCAGCTGCGGTTCACCGCACCGCCGCGACTGGATCTGTCGTTGCTGATCATGGCGTTGCCGGAGGGCTATCGGGCCAGCGAGGTAATGCCCGGCGAATACCTCGTCGAGGGAACGGTGGACCCCCAGGTGCTGGCAACCGTGACCGCCTGGTGCGCGCGCCTGGATGTGCTGGCCACCGCACTGCGGGTCGAGCAGCGCAGCCTGGAGGACGTGTTCTTGGAGCTGACCGGACGGGAGCTACGCGCATGAGCAACCAACAAGTCTTCGCGCCCGGCACCTTCACCCCCGACCCTCGTCCGGCCAGCGTGCCGGCGATGCTGGCCGCGCAGTACCGGTTGGAGCTGACCCTGCTGCTGCGCAACGGCGAGCAGCTGCTGCTGACGATGTTCATTCCGATCACCCTGTTGATCGGCCTGACGGTGCTACCGCTGGGACCGTTCGGTGAGGGCCACGCCGAACGCGCTACCACCGTGCTTCCGGTGATCATGTCGCTGGCGGTGATCGCCACCGCGTTCACCGGCCAGGCGATCGCCGTGGCGTTCGACCGGCGCTACGGGGCGCTGAAACGGCTGGGCGCCACGGCTCTCCCGGTCTGGGGTGTCATCGCCGGCAAATCTCTGTCGGTCGCCACGGTCGTTCTGCTGCAGTCCGTGCTGCT
Organism: Mycobacterium sp. SMC-14; assembly: GCF_046250075.1. Taxonomy (NCBI): domain Bacteria; kingdom Bacillati; phylum Actinomycetota; class Actinomycetes; order Mycobacteriales; family Mycobacteriaceae; genus Mycobacterium; species Mycobacterium sp. SMC-14. The sequence goes on from NZ_CP176429.1 coordinate 2,563,490, forward strand.
CGGGGCGATCGGCGCAGCGCTGGGCTGGCGGCCGACACTGGCCGGCCTCGGCCTGGGTGCGGTGGTCATCGCGCTGGGGACCGCCTGTTTCGCGGCGTTGGGTCTGCTGCTCGGCGGCAGCCTGCGCGCCGAGATCGTGCTGGCCGGAGCCAACCTGATGTGGTTCGTGTTCGGTGGATTCTCCGCGCTGACGGTGGAGACCGACCTGGTACCCGGCACGGTCCGCTGGCTCGCCCAGCTGACCCCTTCGGGGGCGCTCACCGAGGCGCTGGCGCAAGCGCTGAGCGTCTCGATTGATTGGTTCGGTATCGCGGTGGTGGCGGTGTGGGGTGTGTTGGCCGCCGTCGGTGCGGTGCGGTGGTTCCGGTTCAGCTGACCTACTACGGAATGTAGTTACCGATCCTCTACGATCAGGCCCGTGGGACGGTTCCTGATGCGCTTGGTGGACCTGCTGCCCGAACCGGGCCTGCGGACCCAGCGATGGCTGGCTGCCGCGGTCGTATTCACCCAGGGATTCATCTCGGTCACCGGCGCGATCGTGCGGGTCACCGCGTCCGGATTGGGCTGCCCGACGTGGCCGCAGTGCTTCCCGGGCAGCTACGTTCCGGTTGCCGTCTCGGAAGTTCCGCGGATTCATCAGGCCATCGAGTTCGGCAACCGCATGGTCACCTTCGCCGTCGTGATCACGGCGGCGCTGGCCGTGCTGGCGGTGATTCGGGCCCGGCGGCGTACTGAAGTCCTGGTCTATGCCTGGCTGATGCCCGGCTCCACGGTGTTGCAGGCGGTGATCGGCGGGATCACCGTACGCACCGGGCTGGCGTGGTGGACGGTGGCCGTGCACCTGCTGGTCTCCATGCTGATGGTGTGGCTGGCGGTGCAGTTCTACGCGAAGGTCCGCCAGACCGACGACGAGTCGGCGGTGGTGACCTACCGGGTCCCGACGCCGTTACGCGGGCTGACCGCGCTGTGTGCCGTCACGCTGGCCGCGGTACTGGTGACCGGAACCCTGGTGACCGCCGCCGGACCGCACGCCGGCGACAAGAGCGCGACCCGCACGGTGGCCCGCCTCAAGGTGGAGGTCGCCACACTCGCCCATCTGCACGAGTCGCTGCTGATCGGATTCCTTGGACTGCTGGTGGGCTTGGCCTTCGGGTTGGCTGCGGTACAGGCGGCCAAGCCGGTGATCCGCCGGCTGGCAGTGGTGACCGTCCTGACCTTGGCTCAGGGGCTGATCGGGGTCGTCCAGTACTTCACCGGCGTTCCCGCCGTGCTGGTCACCCTGCACGTGGCGGGTGCGGTGCTGGTCACCGGCGCGACCGCGGCACTATGGGCGTCGCTGCGCCAGCGGACCCAACCCGAGTCGCTCTAGCGCCGCGGTGACCTCGACGGCGAAGCGGCGCTGCGCCCGGTCTCGTTCGTCGGCGTCGAGTTCGCTGAGACCCAGTTGCGGCGCAATCAGATCCAAGCTGACCAGGCGCGCATCGGCGCCGGTTCCGGTTACGTCGGCGCGCGCGTAGAGCAGCTCTTCGATCCGGATGCTCAAGCGTTCGGCCGCCGAACGCAGGGCGGCACGTCCGACGTCCCACAGTTCGAAGTCGGGATCGGAACCTTCAGCACCGAATGCGTGCGATCGGCCGGCGCCGAAGAACACCAGCGTGCTGACCTCGGCCGGTGGCCGTCCCACCAACGTCGGCACCCCGTCGCACTGCAGGTCGGCCAGGTAGCGCCCGTCGGCGTTCCATGCCACCGCTTCGGGCGGGTTCAGCAGATGGGCGACCCGCGTCGTCCATTTCGTGAATTCGGCGTGCCGGACCGGGTCGCCGCCGGCCGTGCGAAGAATCACCAGGTCCGCTTCCAGTGTCTCCGGATCGTCCCAGGGCAATTGGCGGGCGTGCAGCCCACGATGACGCAGCGCCGCGACCAGGCCGGCGTCGTCATCGGCGTCATCGGTCGCCTTCCCGCCGCGGTGGTGGCCGCGCCGCGGATCGACCGCCAGCACGACGCGCGGGTGGAAGATGTCGGGCCGGGCCAGCTTCATGCAGACCTCATATTCGGAGATGATAGTCACCATGTACGCCGTGGAAGTGGCCGCGACCGGCGGCCCCGAAGTTTTGAACCTTGTCGACAGACCGCAGCCCTCCCCCGCCTCCGGTGAGGTGCTGATCCGCGTCGAGGCCGTCGGGGTCAACTACATCGACACGTATTTCCGCTCCGGGATCTACCCCGCCGCGCTACCGTTCGTGGTCGGCAGTGAGGCCGCGGGCACGGTCGCCGAGGTCGGCGCGGGTGTGACCGCACTGGCCGTGGGCGATCGCGTGGTGACGGCGGCCGCGACCGGCGCCTACGCCCAATACTGCACGGCGCCAGCATCTTTGACGGCACCTATTCCCGACGGCGTTGAGGCCGGGGTGGCCGCTGCCGCGCTGCTCAAGGGCTTGACGGCGCACTACCTGATCAAGTCGGTGTATCCCGTTCAGTCCGGCGACACCGTGTTGTTGCACGCCGGTGCCGGCGGGGTCGGACTGATCCTGACGCAATGGGCCACCGCGCTCGGTGCCCGGGTGATCACCACGGTGTCGAATCCGTCCAAGGCCGAGTTGTCGCGGCAAGCCGGCGCCGTGGAGGTGCTCGACTATCCCGGCTCGGCGCCTGAAGACGCCGCGGCCTTCGGCGCCCGGGTCCGGGAGTTGACCGACGGCGGGGTCGTGGCGGTGTACGACGGGGTGGGTGCGTCGACGTTCGACGCCAGCCTGGCCAGTCTCGCTGTCCGGGGCACCCTGGCGCTGTTCGGCGCGGCCAGCGGCCCAGTGCCACCAGTCGACCCGCAGCGACTCAATGCCGCGGGCTCGGTCTACCTGACACGTCCCAACCTGGCCCACTTCACCCGTACCGCACCGGAATTCACCTGGCGTGCGGGCGAACTGTTCGAGGCTATCGCCAACCGCACGATCACGGTGACGGTGAGTCGGAACTATCCGCTGGCCGAGGCGGCCCAAGCCCACCGCGACTTGCAGGGCCGCCAGACGGTGGGCTCGATCGTGCTCGACGCCTACTAACCCGCACCCCAGGTCTCGGGCAACATCGGCTCCCGCGGACCGTCGGCGAACTCGGCACCCGCCAACCGGATCAGCCCGGTCGGCGCGGATAGGTCGGTGCGTGCCGCCCCGGCGCGTCCCAGCTCACCGGCTCCGTGATCCGAAGCCGGTGTCGGCCCCCAATCCGGGCAGACGCCGACCGTCAGATCCATCACCGCGTCGTCGTGGCCCGGCCTGGTCTTGCGTCGGCGCAGGCGCTTGGACCGGCGAGCGGCCTCTTCCGCCTCAGCTGAAGCGGCGGACGGGGTGGGCGACTTCCTGCTGGCAGCGGCCGGGGCCCCGACGTGTGCGCCGAGACCCGAGCCGGAATCGACGCCAGGCCCGCCACCGATCAGGTAGGGCATCAGCGGCGCGTTCGCGGGCACGGGCGCCGGTGGCGCGGGTGCCGGAGCCGGTGGGCTCGCACCGGCCGGGGCGGACGCCGGCGGTCCGGCAGGCGGGCCGGCCGGCGGCGTCGCCACAGTCGGGCCCACCGCGACGCCCGAGACGTCGGCGACGTGCATCGGTGGCGTCGGGGCCGCAGCCGGACCGGGCGCCGGCAGACCCAGCCCGGCCAGACCGGCAAGGCCGCCCAGAGTGCCGGCGGGAGCGACCACGGCACCCGCGGCGGCGACGAACAGCGCCGGAGACTGACTGATCGTCGTCGCCAACTGGGCGATGTGGGTCGGCCAGTCGAAGAGCGCCAGCGCCGCGAAGTACTGCAGCGCCGGAATGATCTGGCTGGGGTCCTGGCTGATGTAAAGGAAATCCTCGAACAGCTCCAGGGATCTGGCCATGTACCACATCGGGTCCGCGGCGTTGACGTAGAAGTCGTAGACCTGACCGTTGAGGGTGCCGGCGGCGGGATTCCAATTGATCCCGAAGTTCTGCAGAAAATTCGAGACGGCCGTGGTCAAGGCGTTGGAGACCATCGGATCATGCGCGGTCACACCGTCTTGGATGCCCAGGGCCTTCAGAATCGGCTCGAGAAAATCCAGGAGTCCTTGCAACGGATTCTGCCACGATGGGGGCGGTGATGAGTCTTCGGCCGGGTTCTGAATCGGAGCCGCCGCGGCGGCCCGAGGGCTCGACGCGACCAGGGCTTCGCTGACCCCCTGATAGGTCGCCATCGTGGTGGCGGCCTGCACCCACATCCGGAAGTAGTCGGCCTCGTTGAGCGCGATGGGAATGGTGTTGATCCCAAAGAAATTCGTCGCCACCAACACCCCGTGGGTGGCGTGGTTGGCGGCCAACTCCGGCAACGTGGGCATCGCCGCCAGCGCGGCCGTATAGGCCGCCGCCGTCTGTTCATGCTCGGCCGCCATCCGGGCACTGTCGGCACCGGCCCGAGATAGCCACGCCAGATACGGCAGATGCGCCGCCTGATACTGCTCACCGGCGACACCGCGCCACAATCCCGCCGCAACCGATGCCAGCAGTGCGGTCAGTTCCTGCGCCGCTGTGGCGTATGCCGTGCTCAGTGACGACCATGCGCCGGCGGCAGCGAGCAGGGGGCCGGGACCGGGACCGGAACTGAGCAGCGTCGCATGCACCTCAGGCGGAGACGCCATCCACATAGGCCCGAACACGAGAATTCACTCTAGCGAATCCATAGTTTCGGGTACCCGAACTCCTACCCTTTTTCGTCCCGCCAGCCGCCCGGAAGCAAGGGCATGCGCGGCGTGTCGTCGAAGGTGCCGCCGGACGACACCGCCAGTCCCCCGGCGCGTGTGTGGTCGCGAGCCAGCGTCCCGGCGAATCCGGTCAATCCGCGAGACGATGCTGTCACGCTCGGGTCGGCCGGATCAGCCCAATCCGGTATCACCTCGACGTTGAGGTCCATGACGGCGTCGTCGGGCCGGCGCAGCTTGGCGCGCCGGCGACGTCGGGCCCGCTGTTGGTCGCGCTCGGCCGCGGTTGCCGCAGCGGCAGCCTCCGAACCGCGCGGCTCGGAGGCCTTGCGCGACGCTCCCGCGCCGACGGGCATGCCGGAGCCGGTACCGGTACCGGGCGGGCCGAGCAGATACGGCGGGAAGAACGGCGTGGCACCTGGCGGCGCGGGCGGCGGCGCCGGCGCGGGGCCGCTGACACCCGCCGTCGCGGGGGCCGGCGCTGGAGTCGGCGCCGGGGCCGGCGCGGTCGGCATCGCCGGTGCGGACGCTCCCGCTGAGGCCGATCCGACCCCGGCAAAGGCATCGGGAGCGGCGCCGGGCGGCAGCGGCGCAATCGGCTGCGGAAGGCCGGCCAATCCGGCCAGCCCGGCGAAACCTCCCACCGCGCCCACCGGGGCGACCAGCATGCCGACCGCGGCGGCGAACAACTGGGGCGACTGGGCCAGCCAGGAACCGATCTCGGCGAGGTGCGTCGGCCAGTCGAACTCGGCGAGCTGGACAAGGTACTGGAACGCCAGTGCGGGATTCTGCTGGAAATTCACGCCGAGCTGCTGAAAGTCCTCGAACAGCTCGAGGGCCCGCACCAGCCAGAACATCGGCTGATTGGGATCGACGTACTCGTCATAGGGAATGCCGTTCATCATCGCGTGAGCGGGATCCCAATTGATCTGCCCGTTGCTGGCGGTCTGCAGAATCTTGGCGATCAGCTGATCCAGCGGATCGTTGACGGTGGGGTCGGTGCCCTCGTCGTCATCGGCGGGTTGCGCATCGACCTTGAGGATCGGGGGCGCCGCCGGAGTGTGCGGCACCGAAGCCACCGCCGCACCACTGACCGCTTGATACGTCGCCATCGTCGCCGCGGCCTGCACCCACATCCGCACATAGTCGGCCTCATTGAGCGCAATCGGAATGGTGTTGATCCCAAAGAAGTTCGTCGCCACCAGTACGCCGTGGGTGGCGTGATTGGCGGCCAGTTCCGGCAACGTCGGCATGGCGCCCAACGCGCTGACGTACGCCCCGGCGGCCGTCTCGTATTGGGTTGCGGCCGCCACACTGTCGGCGCCCGCCTGAGTCAGCCACGCCAGGTAGGGCGAGTGAGCCGCCACATAGGCCTGCGCGCTCGGACCTTGCCACGCCCCGGCCTGCACGGACCCCAGCAGCGCCAGCAGGTCCTCAGCGGCGTCGGTGTACTGGACTCCCAGTGCCGACCACGCGGAAGCGGCGGCCAGCAGGGGGCCGGGCCCCGCTCCGGCGCTCAGCAACGCAGAGTGCACCTCGGGCGGAGATGCCATCCACACCGGCAGCGCGGCTGTCACGGCCGGGCGCCCGCCCACTTGTTGAATATGATTGTCATTATCGTCGATTGAATACCCGCTGCCGGCCCGGCACAAGGTGTGCCACCCTCGCGTTACCTGCGCTAATGCTGTGAGATCAACCGAGCCGGCTGGCACCATCGATCACATGCCGATTCCGCAATTCATCGTCGATCTCCGGGCGCACGTCGGCCACTCCCCGCTGTGGCTGATCGGCGTGACGGCAGTGGTTATCCGCGGCGACGAGGTGCTGCTGGTCGAACGCGCCGACAATGGCATCTGGGCGCCGGTGACCGGGATCGTCGACCCCGGCGAAGAGCCGGCTGACGCCGCCGTGCGTGAGGTCGCCGAGGAGACCGGTGTCACGGCGGCGCCCGAGCGACTGGCCTGGGTGCACGCCACCCCGCCCGTCACGCATGTCAACGGCGACCAGGCGCAGTACCTCGACCACGTCTTCGTGATGCGGTGGCTAGCGGGTGAGCCCTACGCCGCCGACGACGAGAGCACCGACGCGCGCTGGTATTTGCGCACCGCGCTGCCCGAGATGCCGGAGCGGATGCGGATGCGGATCAGCGCGGCGTTCGGTGCGGGCCGGGAAACCCGCTTCGAATGGAGCGAGGGTTCTAGAACAGCGTGGGCAGGCCGATGACCGAGTCCACCGCCAACGCGCAGAAGACCAGCGCGAGGTAGTTGTTCGACTGCAGGAAAAGCCGCAGCGGCTTGACCGGCTCACCGCGACGTACGCCCGCGTACAGCTGGTGGGCCATAGCCAGGAACCACGCGCCGGCCAGGACGGCCACCGCCGCATACAGCCAGCCTGCGGCGGGTACCAGCGCCAACGTCGCCAACACTGTCGCCCAGGTGTAGACGACGATCCGGTGGGTGACCACGTGCTCGCTGGCGACCACCGGCAGCATGGGCACCCCCGCCGCCGCGTAGTCCTCCTTGTAGCGCATCGCGAGCGCCCAGGTGTGCGGCGGCGTCCAGAAGAAGATCACCAAGAACATCACCAGCGCGGGCCAGCCGACGGTGCCGGTGACCGCGGACCAGCCGATCACCACCGGCATGCAGCCGGCCGCCCCGCCCCAGACCACGTTCTGGGAGGTACGTCGCTTGAGCATCATCGAGTAGATCAGCACGTAAAACGCGATGGTGGCCGTGGCCAGCAGGCCCGAAATCAAGTTCGTGGTACGCCACAGCCACATGAACGAGCCGGCACCGAGTGCCAGGCTGAACAACAGGGCGTTGCGGGTCGGCACTGCGTCGCGAGCCAGCGGACGGCGCGCGGTGCGCTTCATCACCTTGTCGATGTCGGCGTCGACCACGCAGTTCAGCGCGTTGGCGCTGGCGGCGGCCAGCATCCCGCCGATCAGCGTGTTGAAGATCAACAACGGATTCACCGTGCCGCGGTCGGCCAACAGCATCGCCGGAATGGTCGTGACCAGCAGCAACTCGATGATCCGCGGCTTGGTCAGCGACAGGTACGCCAACAACGTGTTGCGCACAGCGCGTATTCGGCGCGGCTGGGCGCGCTCGCGAATACTCACGTGAAGACTCCTAGGATGGCAGCTGCGACGGCAGCTTCTACTACGGACGATGGTAGACCGCCTGGCCAGGTCGTCCGAATCGCAGGGTCAATTCACGGCGAATCCACACGGCGACCGGACCTGCAACACTGCACATGCCCGCATTAGGGTGAGAATCAGCCCGGCTTGTTTTGAAGACCTATCTCGAAGATGAGGACCCGACGTTCGTGACCACTGCTGCAGAGATCTCCGCTCTTACCCAACCGCACCACCCCGCAGACTGGGCCGAGATCGACTCCACCGCAGTCGACACCGCCCGGGTGCTGGCGGCTGACGCGGTGCAGAAGGTCGGCAACGGCCACCCGGGAACCGCGATGAGCTTGGCGCCACTGGCCTACACGCTGTTTCAGCGGGTGATGCGCCACGACCCCTCCGACACCGAATGGCTGGGCCGCGACCGGTTCGTGCTGTCCTGTGGACACTCCAGCCTGACCCTGTACATCCAGCTCTACCTGGGCGGTTTCGGACTGGAGCTGGCCGACATCGAGGCACTGCGCACCTGGGGTTCCAAGACCCCGGGCCATCCGGAGTTCCGCCACACCAAGGGTGTGGAGATCACCACCGGCCCGCTCGGTCAGGGCCTGGCCTCGGCGGTCGGCATGGCGATGGCCGCACGATACGAGCGCGGGCTGTTCGACCCCGACACCGCGCCTGGCGAGAGCCCGTTCGACCACTTCGTCTACGTGATCGCCTCCGACGGCGACATCCAGGAGGGCGTCACCAGTGAGGCCTCCTCGCTGGCCGGCGTTCAGCAGCTGGGCAACCTCATCGTGTTCTACGACCACAACAAGATCTCCATCGAGGACGACACCGCGATCGCACTCTGCGAGGACACCGCGGCCCGCTACCGGTCCTACGGCTGGCACGTCCAGGAGGTCGAGGGCGGCGAGAACGTGTCCGGCATCGAGGAGGCGATCGCGGCGGCGAAGGCCGTCACCGACAAGCCGTCGTTCATCTCGCTGCGCACGATCATCGGCTACCCGTCCCCGGGCAAGATGAACACCGGTGCCATCCATGGCTCGGCGCTCGGCGGCGACGAGGTGGCCGCCACCAAGACCGCGCTCGGGTTCGACCCGGACAAGGCATTCGACGTCCGCGAAGACGTGATCACCCACACCCGCGGGCTGGTGGCGCGCGGCAAGCAGGCCCACGCCGACTGGCAGGCGCAGTTCGAATCGTGGGCAGCCCGCGAGCCGGAACGCAAGGCGCTGCTGGACCGCCTGCTCGCCGGTGAACTGCCCGACGGCTGGGACGCCGAGCTGCCGCACTGGGAGCCCGGATCCAAGGCCGTTGCCACGCGCGCCGCTTCCGGCAAGGTGCTCAACGCGGTGGGCGCGAAGCTTCCCGAATTGTGGGGCGGCTCAGCCGATCTGGCGGGCAGCAACAACACGACGATGGACGGCGTGAAGTCGTTCGGACCGGCGTCGATCTCCACCGGCGAGTACACCGCCGACCCCTACGGCCGCACCCTGCACTTCGGCATCCGTGAGCACGCGATGGGCTCGATCCTGTCCGGGATCGTGCTGCACGGGCCCACCCGCGCCTACGGCGGCACGTTCCTGCAGTTCTCCGACTACATGCGGCCCGCGGTGCGTTTGGCGGCGCTGATGGACATCGACCCGATCTACGTGTGGACGCACGACTCGATCGGGCTCGGCGAAGACGGTCCGACGCACCAGCCGATCGAGCACTTGGCGGCATTGCGGGCCATCCCCCGGCTGTCGGTGGTACGCCCGGCGGACGCCAACGAGACGGCCTACGCGTGGCGCACCGTACTGGCCCGCGGGGCCAGCAGCGGGCCGGTCGGACTGATCCTGACCCGGCAGAATGTGCCGATCCTCGAGGGCACCGACGCCGAAGGCGTCGCACGCGGAGGCTACGTGCTGGGCGGCCTCGACGCCGCCGGTGCCGACGACCCCGACGTGGTGCTGATCGCCACCGGCTCGGAGGTGCAGCTCGCGGTCGAGGCGCAGAAACTCTTGGCGGCCCAGGACATCAACGCCCGCGTGGTGTCGATGACGTGTCTGGAGTGGTTCGAATCGCAGCCGGCCGACTACCGCGACGCGGTGTTGCCGCCGTCGGTGTCCGCTCGGGTGGCGGTTGAAGCCGGTATCGCACAGTGCTGGCACAAGATCGTCGGCGACACCGGCGAGATCGTGTCGATCGAGCGCTACGGCGAATCCGCCGACTACCAAACGCTGTTCCGTGAGTTCGGTCTGACCGCGGAGGCCGTCGTCGCCGCAGCGACGAGAACCCTGGAAAACTGACGTCAATCGAATCCGATTGAGAAGGAGCGCAACATGACTCAGAACCCGAAGCTTGCCGCTCTGAGCGCCGCTGGCGTGTCGGTGTGGCTTGATGACTTGTCCCGCGACCGGCTGACGTCGGGCAACCTGGCCGAGCTCGTTGCCACCCGCAGCGTGGTCGGGGTGACCACCAACCCGACCATCTTCCAGAAGGCGCTGGAGAAGGGCCATGCCTACGACAAGCAGCTGGCCGAGCTGGCCGCTCGCGGCGCCGACGTGGACGCGGTGATCCGCACCGTCACCACCGACGACGTCCGCAACGCCTGCGACGTGCTCGCTGCGGCGTGGGAGGCTACCGACGGCGTGGACGGGCGGGTATCGATCGAGGTCGATCCGCGTCTGGCTCATGACACCGACAAGACCGTGGCCCAGGCCGTCGAACTGTGGAAGATCGTCGACCGGCCGAACCTGTTCATCAAGATTCCGGCCACCAAGGCGGGCCTGCCGGCCATCACGGCGGTACTGGCCGAAGGGATTTCGGTCAACGTCACGCTGATCTTCTCCGTCGAGCGGCACCGCGAGGTGATGGACGCCTACCTGGCCGGCCTACAGGCCGCCAAGGCCGCCGGGCATGACCTGGCCAAGATCCACTCGGTGGCGTCGTTCTTCGTGTCCCGGGTGGACACCGAGATCGATGCCCGGCTGGAGAAGATCGGCTCGGGAGAGGCCCTGGCGCTGCGCGGCAAGGCCGGTCTCGCCAACGCCCGGCTGGCCTACGCCGCCTACGAAGAGGTCTTCGGCGGCCAGCGCTTCGCCGCCCTGGCGGCCGACGGTGCCCGGGTACAGCGCCCGTTGTGGGCGTCCACCGGGGTCAAGAACCCGGACTATCCGGACACCCTGTACGTCACCGAACTGGTTGCGGCGCACACCGTCAACACCATGCCCGAACCGACGCTGGACGCCGTCGCCGACCACGGGGACATCACCGGCGACACCATAGCCGGAACCGCGTCGGCATCCCAGCAGGTCTTCGACCAACTCGCCGCGGTGGGCATCGACCTGACCGACGTGTTCGTGGTGCTGGAGAACGAGGGCGTCGAGAAGTTCGAGGCGTCCTGGGGCGAACTGCTGGACGCCACGGCAACACAGCTCGAAGAGGCCAAGTGATCTGATGGCCAGCGCCGGGGCAGCGCGAAACACCCCCTCGGGGTGGCAGAACCCGCTGCGAGACAAGCGAGACAAACGCCTGCCCCGCATCGCCGGCCCCTGCGGCGTGGTGATTTTCGGGGTCACCGGCGACCTGGCCCGGCGCAAGCTCATGCCGGCCATCTACGACCTGGCCAACCGCGGGTTGCTGCCGGCGACCTTTGCGCTGGTCGGGTTCGCCCGCCGGGACTGGGCGGACGAGGACTTCGCCGACGTGGTCTACCAGGCCGTCAAAGAGCACGCCCGGACCCCGTTCCGTCAGGTGGTGTGGGACCGGCTGGCGTCCGGATTCCGTTTCGTCACCGGCACATTCGATGACGACGAGGCTTTCGCCCGGTTGGCAAAGACCCTCGAGGACCTCGACGCCGAGCGCGGCACCGGCGGCAATCACGCCTTCTACCTGTCGATCCCGCCCGGCGCTTTCCCGGTGGTCTGCGAGAAGCTGCACTCCACCGGACTGGCCCGGCCGCGCGATGGCCGGTGGAGCCGGGTGGTGATCGAGAAGCCGTTCGGTCACGACCTGACCAGTGCGGTCGAACTCAACGGCGTGGTCAACAGCGTGTTCCCCGAGGAGTCGGTGTTCCGGATCGACCACTACCTGGGCAAGGAGACGGTCCAGAACATCCTGGCGCTGCGCTTCGCCAACCAGCTGTTCGACCCGATCTGGAACGCCCACTACGTCGACCATGTGCAGATCACCATGGCCGAAGACATCGGCTTGGGCGGGCGAGCCGGCTACTACGACGGCATCGGCGCGGCCCGGGACGTGATCCAGAACCATCTGCTGCAGTTGCTGGCGCTCACCGCGATGGAGGAGCCGGTGAACTTCTCCCCCGCCGAACTGCAGGCCGAGAAGATCAAGGTGCTCTCGGCGACCCGGCTGGCGCAGCCACTGGATGAGACCACCTCCCGCGGCCAGTATGCCGCCGGGTGGCAGGGCGGCGAGCACGTCGTGGGCCTGCTCGACGAGGAGGGGTTCGCCCACGATTCGCGGACCGAGACCTTTGCGGCGATCACCCTGGAGGTCGACACGAGGCGTTGGGCCGGCGTGCCGTTCTACCTGCGCACCGGCAAGCGCCTGGGGCGGCGGGTCACCGAGATCGCGCTGGTGTTCAAGCGCGCACCGCACCTGCCGTTCGACGACACCATGACCGACGAACTGGGCAAGAACGCGCTGGTGATCCGGGTGCAGCCCGACGAGGGAATCACGCTGCGGTTCGGGTCCAAGGTGCCCGGGCACCTGATGGAGGTCCGCGACGTCAACATGGACTTCTCCTACGGATCGACCTTCTCCGAGGATTCGCCGGAGGCCTACGAGCGTCTGATCTTGGACGTGCTGTTGGGTGAGCCGTCGTTGTTCCCGGTCAACGCCGAGGTCGAATTGTCTTGGGAGATACTCGATCCGGTGCTGGAGAACTGGGCCGAGCACGGCAAGCCCGAACCGTATGTGGCCGGGAGTTGGGGGCCGCAGTCGGCGTTCGAGATGCTGGAGCGTTCCGGCCGGGAATGGCGGAGGCCCTGACGTGATCATCGAGCTGCCGAACACCACCACCACCGCGATCAACAAGAAGCTCAACGCGATCCGTGAGCAGGTCGGTGCGGCGACCACGGGCCGGGTGCTGACGCTGATCATCGCATTGGAAACTGATGCCCTGCTCGATGAATCCATCGCGGCGGCCAACATCGCCAGCCAGGAACACCCGAGCCGGGTGATCGCGGTGGTCAGCGGAGACCCCGATGCCGGTGAGTCCCGATTGGATGCCGAAGTGCGGATGTTCGGCGACGCCGGCGCCAGTGAGGTGGTGGTACTCCGGCTGTACGGCCCGCTGGCCGGACACGCCGACGCCGTCGTCGTACCCTTCTTGCTGCCCGACATCCCGGTGGTCGCGTGGTGGCCCGACGTCGCACCGGCGGCACCGGCCACCGACCCGCTGGGGGCGCTGGCGTTGCGGCGGATCACCGACGCCACCAATGCCCCCGATCCGCGGGCAGCGATCAACAGTCGCCGCGACGGCTACACCGCCGGCGACACCGACCTGTCATGGAGTCGCATCACCTATTGGCGGGCCCTGCTCGCCTCCGCGCTCGATCAGCCGCCGTACGAGCCGATTCGCTCGGCGGTGGTCTCCGGGCTGGCCACCGAGCCGGCCCTGGACATCCTGGCCGGATGGCTGGCCAGTCGCATCGACGGCCCGGTGCGACGCGCGGTCGGCGAACTGAAGATCGAACTGACGCGCGACAGTGAGACCGTGGCGCTGAGCCGGCCGCAGGAGGGGGTCACCGCCACCTTGAGCCGCACGGGGAAGCCCGCGGGCCTGGTGCCGCTGCCTCGCCGGGTGACCGCGGAGTGCCTGGCGGAAGATCTGCGCCGCCTGGATCCCGACGTCATATACGGCGCCGCGCTGACGGGCCTGGAAGAAGTGGAGTACCTGTGATCGTTGCGACCTATCCCGACGCCGACGCACTGGTCGCCGCCGCCGGTGATCGGCTGGCCGACGCCGTCGAGTCGGCCATCGCCGCCCGGGGGCGGGCCTTGGTGGTGCTGACCGGCGGCGGCAACGGCATCGCGCTGCTGCATCGCCTCGGCGAGCATGCCGCGCGGATCGACTGGACAAAGGTGCATCTGTTCTTCGGTGACGACCGCTTCGTTCCGGCCTCCGACGCCGACCGCAACGACAAGCAGGCACGCGAAGTGCTGTTGGGCCGCATCGAGATCCCGGCCGCCAATGTGCACGCCATGCCGGCCAGCGACGGTGAATACGGCGACGACCTCGACGCCGCCGCGCAGGGCTACCAGGAAGTACTGGCGGCCAACGCCGAACCGGGCCAGCCCGCGCCCGATTTCGACGTGCACCTGCTGGGCATGGGTGCCGAGGGCCACATCAACTCGCTGTTTCCCGACACCGCGGCGGTCCAGGAGACCACCCGACTGGTGGTCGGGGTGCCCGATTCGCCCAAGCCTCCCCCGCGCCGAATCACCCTGACACTGCCCGCGATCCGGCGCTCCCGGGAGGTGTGGCTGGTGGTGGCCGGGGAGTCCAAGGCCGAGGCGGTCGCCGCCGCTGTCGCCGGCGCCGACCCGGTCGCGGTGCCCGCCGCCGGTGCGACCGGGCGCGAGCAGACGGTGTGGCTGCTCGACGAGGCGGCGGCCGCGCGGTTGCCCGCCACGTCATAATGAGCGCTATGGCAGACAGAAACTCGGGTACCGGCACGGAACGCAAGCGGCTCAAGACCTTGGCTCAGGCGGCGCTGAACGCCGACGTGACGGTCGGGCAACTCGAGGATGTGCTCGGCGGGCTGGGTAACACCATGAATGAACTCAACAGCTCATTGGCGAATCTCAACTCCACCATCGAACGCCTCGGCGGCGGTCTGGACCATCTTGAGGAGACCATGGCGGGCCTGGATGATCTGGCCCGTCGCCTGGTCACGCTGATCGAGCCGGTGGAGGCCATCGTCAACCGGATCGACTACCTGGTCGAAGTCGGCGAGACGGCCATGTCCCCGCTGGCGGCGACCGAGAATGCGGTGCGCGGCATGTTCAACGCGATGCGTAACCGGGTGGTGCGTTGAGCCAGAGTTGGGCTGGTTGAGCCGGGGTTGAGCTGGTTGAGCCGCGAGATTGCACTGACGCAGGAAAATCCGAGGGAAAACCTGCATCAATGCAATCTCGGGGACAGCCGCGTGAGCCGGCTCGTCCGGCTTACTGGTATTTGATGAGCAGGCCGACGGCGATGATGGAGATCAGCCAGATGGCGATGACGAAATAGGTCAGCCGGTCCAGGTTCTTCTCGACCACCGTCGAGCCGGACAGGCTGGACTGCACGCCGCCGCCGAACAGGGTCGACAGGCCGCCGCCCTTGGCGCGGTGCAGCAGCACCAGCAGAATCACCAGCAGGCTGGTGATCACCAAGAGAATCTGCAGCGTCAAGATCATGTCGATACCCTACCGTTCGCCCTGGACCGGCCCGGGCGCCGGGTCAAGGGAGGGGCCCGCCGGCGGCCAGCGCCGCCAGCATCGCGAACTGCTCGCCATCGAGCGAGGCTCCGCCGACCAGGCCGCCGTCCACGTCGGGCTGACCGATCAGTTCGCCGACGTTCTTGGCGTTGACCGAACCGCCGTAGAGCACCCGGACGGTGTCGGCGATCTTGGGCGAGGCGAGCTTGCCCAGTTCGGCGCGCACGGCCGCGCAGACCTCCTGCGCGTCGGCCGCACCGGCCACCCGGCCGGTGCCGATGGCCCATACCGGTTCATAGGCGATGACGCTCGCACCGATCTGCTCGGCGCTCAGTCCGGCCAGGGAGCCGCGCAACTGCTCCAGGCAGTGCTCGACGTGGCTGCCGGCCTCCCGGATCTCCAGGTGCTCGCCGATGCAGATGATCGGGGTCAGGCCGTGCTTGAGTGCGGCGGCGGCCTTTGCGGCGACCAGCGCGTCGTCCTCACCGTGGTAGCTGCGCCGTTCGGAGTGCCCGACGACGACGAAGGTGCAGCCCAGCTTGGCCAGGAACGCCCCGCTGACCTCGCCGGTGTAGGCGCCCGCGTCGTGCTGCGAGACGTCCTGGGCGCCGAAGGTCAGCCGTAGCTTGTCCCCATCGACCAGGGTCTGCACGCTGCGCAGGTCGGTGAACGGTGGCAGCACCGTGACGTCGACCTTGTCGAAGTACTTGTCCGGCAGCGCGAAAGCCACCTTCTGCACCAGGGCGATGGCCTCAAAGTGGTTGAGGTTCATCTTCCAGTTGCCGGCGATCAGCGGCTTACGACTCATGACGCTCCTCCGGTTTCCAAGACCTGCAGGCCCGGCAGTGCTTTGCCCTCAAGGTATTCCAAGGACGCCCCGCCGCCGGTGGAGATGTGCGAGAAACCGTCCTCCGGCAGACCCAGAGCCCGTACCGCCGCGGCAGAATCGCCCCCACCGACAACGCTGAACGCGCCCTTAGCCGTGGCCTCCGCGATCGCCTCGGCCACTCCCCTGGTGCCGGCCGCAAACGCCGGGAATTCGAACACGCCCATCGGGCCGTTCCAGAAGATGGTCTTGGCGTTGGACAGCAGTGCGGCGAACCGCTCCACCGAACCCGGGCCGATGTCCAGGCCCATCTTGCCGTCCGGAATGGCGTCCGCAGCGACGATCTCGCCGGTGGCGGCGGCGTCGAACTTCTCGGCGACGACGATGTCCACCGGCAGCCGCAGCACGTCGGCGTAGTCATCCAGCAGTTGCCGACAGATGTCCACCATGTCGGCCTCCAGCAGCGAGGTCCCGACCTGAAGGCCTTGGGCGGCCAGGAAGGTGAAGCACATACCGCCGCCGATCACGATGGAATCGGCCTTGGTCGCCAGCGACTTGATCACGCCCAGCTTGTCGGAGACCTTGGACCCGCCCAGCACCACGGCGTAGGGCCGCTCGGTGGACTCGGTCAGCTGCTGCAGTACCTGGATCTCGGCCGCGACCAGGGTCCCGGCGTACGACGGCAGCAACGTGGCGATGTCGTAGACCGAGGCCTGCTCGCGGTGCACCACACCGAATCCGTCGGAGACGAACGCCCCCGGCGAGCCATCGGGCGCGGCGACCAGCTCGGCCAGCGCCCGGGCCAGAGCCAAACGCTCGTTGTCGTCCTTGCTGGTCTCCCGCGGGTCGAAGCGGATGTTCTCCAGCAGCAGCACGTCGCCGTCGGTCAGGCCCTCGGCGCGGGCCAGGGCGTCGGTGCCGACCACGTCACCGGCCAGCTGGACGTGCCGGCCCAACTGCTCGCCGAGCGCGGCCGCGACCGGCGCCAGCGACAGCTTGGGGTCGGCGCCGTCCTTGGGGCGGCCCAGGTGGGCGGTCACCACGACCTTGGCGCCGGCGTCGACCAGCGCACGCAGCGTGGGCACCGATGCGGTGATCCGGCCCAGGTCGGTGATCTTTCCATCGTCGAGCGGGACGTTCAGGTCGGAGCGCACCAGCACGCCCCGACCCGAAACACCCTCGGCGATCAGGTCTTCGACTGACTTGACGGCCACGATCGCGTTACAGCGACTTGCCGACGAGGGCGATCAGGTCGACCAGACGGTTGGAGTAACCCCACTCGTTGTCGTACCAGGAGACCACCTTGGCCTGGTTGTCGATGACCTTGGTCAGGCCGGAGTCGTACAGCGACGAGTGCGGGTCGGTGACGATGTCGCTCGACACGATCGGGGCGTCGTAGTACTTCAGGATGCCCTTCATCGGCCCCTCGGCGGCGGCCTTCATGGCGGCGTTGATGTCAGCGACCGACGCCGACTTGGCCAGCTCTGCGGTCAGGTCGGTGACCGAGCCGGTGGGGATCGGCACCCGCAGCGCGTAACCGTCCAGCTTGCCCTTCAGCTCGGGAAGCACCAGGCCGATCGCCTTGGCGGCGCCGGTACCGGTGGGCACGATGTTGACCGCGGCGGCGCGGGCGCGACGCAGGTCGCTGTGCGGGCCGTCCTGCAGGTTCTGGTCCTGGGTGTAGGCGTGGATGGTGGTCATCAGGCCCTTGACGATGCCGAACTCGTCGTTGAGAACCTTGGCCAGCGGGCCGAGGCAGTTCGTGGTGCACGAGGCGTTGGAGATGATGTTCTGGCTGCCGTCGTACTTGTCGTCGTTGACGCCCAGCACGATGGTGATGTCCTCATCGGTGGCCGGCGCGGAGATGATGACCTTCTTGGCGCCCGCGTCCAGGTGGCCCTTGGCCTTGGCGGCGTTGGTGAAGATACCGGTGGACTCGACGACGACGTCGACGCCCAGGTCACCCCAGGGCAGGGCCGCCGGGCCTTCCTTGACCTCGAGGGCCTTGATCTTGGTGTTGCCGACGACGATCGTGTCGTCGCCTTCGAGGCTGACGTCGTGGGGCAGCCGGCCCAGGATCGAGTCGAACTTCAGCAGGTGCGCCAGGCTGGCGTTGTCGGTCAGGTCGTTGACCGCGACGATCTCGATGTCGGTGTTGTTGCCCAGGGCTTTCTGTGCGTCCAATGCCCTGAAGAAGTTGCGCCCGATGCGGCCGAAGCCGTTCACGCCTACCCGGACCGTCACTGGTCTCTCCTCGTGTCACTCAATGTTTGATGTACGCCGACAGCCAGCCTAGTGGGCACCGTTTCGCGACCGCACGGGCCCTGACCAGTTGCCGGAGGTAGCGTGGCGCGGGGGGTGATTCTTGTGCTCAAACAACTCACCGACCGCACCGCCTCCATCGACGTTCTCGAAGCCGTCGGGACCGTGACGGCCGACGATTACCGACGAGTGTTTGCGCCACTGGTTGAGCAAGCGCGTACTTCGGGACGCCGAATACGGCTGCTCTACCAATTCGGTCCGGACTTCGCGCGCATCACGCCGGGAGCGCTGTGGGCCGACACCCGGCTGGGTTTGACCTACGCGCAACTGCTGGAAGGTTGCGCGGTGGTCAGCGACATCGGCTGGATCGCGACGCCTGCCCGCGCATCGGCGAGTACATGCCCTGTCCGGTCCGGGTATACCCGGACCGGCAGCGCGACGCTGCGGTCACTTGGCTCACATCACTTCCGGAGTGCCCTCCTGTGTCGATCGGCGCGATGACGAAGGCCTACCTCGGTGGCGTGGCAGCTGCAGTCGCGAGCCTGGGCCCACTAATTTTCTCGCGACTCAATCACCCCGGGGGCTAGCCGCCGCGGCGCCCCCTGTGACGTGATCCGGACGGGGAGCTCGTCGCCGGGTTCGGGCCACGGCTGGCGGCTGAGCATGTCGGCAACCGCCACATAACCGGCTTCGATCAGCCCGGATTTGGCGTCGACAATCCGGTAGGCCTGCTCTTTGCGATGGATGGGTTGGCCTTCGAGCACGATCAGCCGCAGGTCCCCCTCGGCGAAGTGGCAGCGACGCTGCACGGCCGCGAGCAGCTGCTCGTTGTGCAGGTGGCCTTCACCGAAGTTCCACCCGATCAGCGGACCGGCGATGATCTCGCCGTCGCGGATGTTGTAGTCGGTCACGTCGTCCACCGCTCGGGGCAGTAGTCCGTTCAGCGCCCGGCCTTGCAGGTGCATGGCACGGAATGCCCCCGGGACTTTGTCGGCGACCAGATCGGCGGTGGCCTGGTCGTAGAACTTCGCCAACTGGTTGATGACCAGTGCCGAGCTCTTGACCACATTGGCCTCCACGATGTCCTCGGTACCGGCGCGGAAGCACCAGAAACTCGCCGCCCAGTTTCCGGCGTAATAGCGCATGGCCGGAAGGAACGAAATCTGCTGCGGAAACATGTTTCCGGCGACCGGAATCGCGATCAGGCCGGCGAACAGGATGGCCGCCAACAGCGGCGACCGCAGATCGTAGACGCTGACTTCGGGGTGCTGTCCGAACAGGAAGAACAGGGAGAAGAGAAAGAACACGTTCCATTCCAACGGGACTCCCATCGGGAGGTTGGACAGGATGTTGAGGTGGAAGATCACCATGAAGGCGATCAGGAACCACCGCCACGGGTGATCTCCGGCGACGAGCACCAGCAGCGCCGGCACGACGAATTCGGCCGTGGTGCCACCGACGTGTGCCATCAGCTGCGGTATTCGGGTGGGCCGCAGGTCGTTGATGTGATCGCGGTACATCAGGTGCTTGAGGCCGGTGAAGATCCTCGAGCGCAGCAGGGCGTTGTTGCTCGTCATCACCGCAACCACATAGGGAAAATGGTGGTTGAGCTTGGATGTGGCCGCACCCCACCACAACCCGAGGATGATGAGCTTGAACGCGGCCATCTGGTCGACGTAGGGAAAGAAGAAGACGAGCAGCGTCAGACCGTAGTGCTCGGCGCGGGCGGCCAGGAAGATCGTCTTGTCCCGCAGGCCCAGCAGAACCAGGGCGACGATCATCGGCACCACCAGCATCGGGTCGAGCAGGCCCGCCGGGCCAGGGTCGCCCTGCCCACCTGACAGCAACGCCCAGATTCCGGAGCCCAGCACCGCGGCATACAGCGCGACGTCGATCACGGTGCGGGTGTCGCCGCGGGTGAACGGGACCTTGCCGGGCCACGGCGGCAACCGGATTGTGTTGGGCCGCAACCAGTACAGGATGCCGCCGATGGGCGGCCAGAACCGCGCGGTCAGTGGACCGGAGCCGCAGCCCAGGCCCAGAATCTCGAACAGCAGGCTGAAGACGACAAGCTTCTGATAGACGATCGGCTGCGTCCACCAATCGGCGATGCGGCCGAGCTCGCCCAGGCCCGGCGTCAGCGCGATGACCGCCGCAGCGCCCACGACGTAGGCCGCGATCTTGAGCAGGTAGATCAGGTAGACCCCCGACGGGGTGCCGAAGCCCTGTTCGGCCCAGTGCCTGCTGCAGACCTGGATCCGGGTCGCCCAACCGGTGGCGCGCCACGTTTCGGGGTCGACGTCGGGAACCGACGGTTTGATGAACCCCATAGTGTCCTCACTCCCTGCGTGTGCCGCGTTCAGTTATAGCGGTCGGCGCAGCCGCGGGATGGGAGTTTCGGTTCGCTGGACGCAGCGAACCGCCCGGCCATGGCCTATCGGCCGCGGTATCCGGCTTAGGATCTGGCGTCAGAGAATTTCTTCCATCCGCGGGCATCCTCTGATGTGCGCTGTATCAGTCGACGGCGGCAGGTCAGTGAGCGATTCAACGAGTGCGGGTTCCCTGGCGGTGGCGCAGCAGCCGGTGCCGAAGATGGCCCGACTGCCGGTGGCGATCGTCGCGGCCACGGCCGCCGCCGTGCACCTGGCGGTAGCGACCAGATATGGCTGGTTCCCCGACGAGTTCTATTTCGTCATCTGCGGTCGCCACCTGGCGTGGGGATTTGTCGACCAACCCCCGCTGGTGCCCCTGCTGGCGCACATCGCCGAAGCGGTCCCGGGCGGTGGTCTGCTGACGCTGCGGTTGTTCGCCATCGCCGCACACGTCGGTTGCATCGTGTCGGCGGCACTGCTGACGGCGGAATTCGGCGGCCGGCGTCTGGCACAGGTCATCGCCGCCGCTGCGGTGGCAGCCTGTCCGGCATTCGTCGGCCTGTCCATGTATTTCGGCCCGACGGTCACCGATCAACTGCTCTGGCTGGCCGCGCTCGCACTGGTCGCGCGAGCACTGCGCCTGGGCACCGCGGCCCCGTGGCTGCTTGCCGGCGCGGTCGCCGGCATCGGGCTGGAGAACAAGCACACCGCCGTAGTACTGATTGCCGGAATCGCCGTGGGCCTGGTGATGTTTCGACGTGCGGCGCTGCGTACGCCGGGCCCCTGGCTTGCCGCCGGTGTTACGTTGCTGCTGGCCGCTCCGAATCTTTGGTGGATGGCCGCGCATGGGTGGCCGAATCTGCAGTTCGCACGGATGATCTCGCAGCATTCGCGCGACACTCTCGATTCGCTGGTTCAACTGCCGCTGCTGACCATCGGACTGGCCGGCCCGCTGCTGGTGGTGCTGTGGGTATCGGGGATCCGGTGGCTGGTTTCACCGGCCCGGCGTGAGCATCGGTGGGCATTGGCGGTGGTCGCCGTGGCCGTGGTCGTCTTCACCTGCACCAGCGGCAGGCCCTACTACGCCGCCCCGGTATTCGCGGTGCTGTTCGCGGCCGGGGCGGTGTATGTCGAATCCGCGCGTATGGCCCGCTCGCGTCCCGACCAGCCGGGCGAAAGCGCCTGGCCGCCACTGCGATGGGCTGCCACGCTCGCGGTGTCTTTCGTGGGCGCGGTGCTCCTGTGCCTGCCGGTGCTTCCGGTCTCGACTGCCCAGGCATTGCGCCAGATCAACCCATGGCTTGCCTCGAC
This sequence comes from Mycobacterium sp. SMC-14, assembly GCF_046250075.1. NCBI lineage: Bacteria > Bacillati > Actinomycetota > Actinomycetes > Mycobacteriales > Mycobacteriaceae > Mycobacterium > Mycobacterium sp. SMC-14. The sequence continues at coordinate 2,585,536 of NZ_CP176429.1, forward strand.
TTACGGCTGGCCGCAGTTCGCCAAACAGGTGGTTGCCGCAACGTCCTCCCTGCCCGCCCGCGTTCCGATCTTCACCGGTTACTACACCGAAGCCGGTGCATTGACCATCCTCGGGCCCGCCGCCGACCTTCGGCACCCGGTTTACAGCGCACATAACAACTACGCCCTGTGGGGTCCGCCGAAGGGCCGCCCGGACACCGTGGTCTGCGTCGGCGACTTCCCGCGCAGTTACCTGCTGAACTACTGGTCGCAGGTCACACCCTTGGCGACTGTCATCGCAGACGACGGCAGACACTCCTGGGAAACCGACCGCACGATCTATCTGTGTCAGCAGCCGCGCGGTAGCTGGGCCGAAATGTGGCCGTCACTCAGTCATTTCCACTGACGGCTATCGCCCAAGCGCCACCTTGGCTAGGCGTCTTCCAACAACTCCGGGGTGACCGCGGACTCGGTGTCGGGAATACCGTCCTGCTTGGCCTTGCGGTCGGCCATCGACAACAGCCGCCGGATGCGCCCCGCCACCGCGTCTTTGGTCATCGGCGGGTCAGCCAGCCGGCCCAGTTCCTCCAGGGAGGCCTGCCGGTGCTCGACCCGCAGCTTTCCCGCCGAGGCCAGGTGATCGGGCACGGTGTCGCCGAGGATCGCCAGTGCCCGTTCCACCCGCGCCGCCGCCGCCACGGCCGCCCGCGCGGAGCGGCGCAGGTTCGCGTCGTCGAAGTTGGCCAGCCGGTTGGCGGTCGCCCGCACCTCGCGGCGGATCCGGCGCTCCTCCCAGACCAGCCGGGTGTCCTGAGCGCCCATCCGGGTCAGCAGCGCGCCGATCGCCTCGCCATCGCGCACCACCACTCGATCCGCGCCGCGCACCTCGCGGGCCTTGGCACTGACCCCGAGCCGCCGCGCCGCGCCGACCAGCGCCAGGGCAGCTTCCGGGCCCGGGCAGCCAACCTCCAGGGCCGACGAGCGACCGGGCTCGGTCAGGGATCCGTGCGCCAAAAACGCTCCCCGCCAGGCAGCTTCGGCATCGGCGACACTGCCGCCGACGACCTGGGCGGGCAGACCGCGCACCGGGCGACCGCGCAGGTCCAACAACCCGGTCTGGCGGGCCAGCGCTTCGCCGTCCTTCGTCACGCGCAGCACATAACGCGTGCTCTTGCGCATCCCGCTGGCCGTCAGCACATGCACGATCGCGTTGTAGCCGTACAGGTCGAAGATGTCCTTGCGCAGCCGCCGCGCAATGACCCCCAGGTCCACCTCGGCTTCGACCACGACTCGACCAGCCACGATGTGCAGCCCGCCGGCGAAGCGCAGCAGTGCCGCGACCTCGGCGCGACGCGCGCTCACCGAACTGACCACGAGACGGCTCAGCTCGTCCTTGACTTCGGCCGTCATCGCCACGGCTTGTCACCTCCCGGCCCGAGCCCGCTCGGTCCACTCACGCCGGATTGCCGGCCCCCGCCCTCGGCCTGCGTCGCGACCGGTGTCGGAACGGTCAACGTCGATGCGTCGATGCTCCGAACCCCGTCCAGCGCCGCCGCCAACTTTCCTGGGTCATGTAAAGGTGTACCAGGTCGGGCCACGTCCACGAACCGAACCTCGGCAGCGAACAACGTGGCGGCACGTCGCAGCTGGTCGCGTTCGCGCTCACTGGGCACCCGGCCTGCATCGATGATGATGTGGTCCACGGTGAAACCGGGCGCATGTTGCGCCAACACATGTAGGTGGCGCTCCACGGAGAACCCCGCGGTCTCCCCCGGTTCGGCCACCAGGTTGAGCACCAGGGCGCGGCGGGCGGTGGTGTTCTGCAGCGCCGACGCCAATCCCGGCACCAGCAGGTGCGGGATCACGCTGGTGAACCACGAGCCCGGGCCGAGCACCACCAGGTCCGCAGACATGATGGCGTCCACCGCTTGGCGGGTCGCCGGCGGATTGCCGGGCAGCAGCCGCACCCGGCGCACCTTCCCCGGGGTGGTCGCGATGGCCACCTGGCCCCGAATCAGCCGGAACAGTCGCGGGTCGGCTTCCAGCCCGGCCACGTCGGCTTCGATCTGCAGCGCGATAGGGCACATCGGCAGCACCCGCCCCTTGACGCCCAGCATCCGGCCCAGTTCGTCGAGTGCGGCGACCGGGTCGGCGAGCACCTCGTTGAGGCCGGCCAGCAGCAGGTTGCCGATCGGATGCCCCGCGAGGGCGCCGCTGCCGCCGAAGCGGTGCTGCAAGATGGTCGCCCACAGCTGGCCCGTCGGGGTGTCCGAGGCCAGCGCCGCCAGTGCCATGCGCAGGTCCCCGGGCGGCACCACGTCCAGTTCACCGCGCAGCCGGCCCGAGGAGCCACCGTCGTCGGCAACGGTCACCACCGCAGTGACGTGAGGTGTCAGCCGGCGGGCGGCCGACAGCGTCGCGTACAGGCCGTGCCCACCACCGAGCGCGACGATGCTCGGATTGCCATTCGCGGGCTCAACGCTCATTCGCGGCCCAGATCCCGGTGCAGCACCCGCACCGACAACTCGTCGTTGTCATCCTGGGCATCCAACAGCCGCGCCAACGCCTCGGCGATGGCCACGCTGCGGTGCTTTCCGCCGGTGCACCCGATGGCCAGGGTCATGTACCGCTTTCCCTCTCGTCGATAGCCGCCGACCACCAGTGCCAGCAACCGGTGGTAGCCGGCAAGGAACTCATCGGCGCCCGGCTGGCTCAGCACGTAGTCGCGCACCGCCGGATGCTGCCCGGTGTGCGGACGTAGTTCGTCGACCCAGTGTGGGTTGGGCAGGAACCGCACGTCCATGACCATGTCGGCGTCCATCGGCAGGCCGTATTTGAAACCGAAGGATTCCACCGTGATGGACGTGGGTGCGATGACGGCGTCACCGCCGAACATCTCCTCGATGCTCTCGCGCAGTTCGCGCACACTGAGCACCGAGGTATCGATGACAAGGTCGGCGACCGCGCGCACCGGCGCCAGCATGATCCGCTCGGCCGCGATGCCCTCGGTGAGGGTCTGCTGACCCTGCAGAGGGTGACTGCGGCGGTTGTGCTCGTAGCGGCGGATCAGTACGTCGTCGCTGGCCTCCATGAACAGCACGCGCGGGTTGATGCCGCGGGTGGCCAGTTCGGTACGCACCGAGTCCAGGTCGCCGGTGAAACCGGCCGAGCGCACATCCATCACGACCGCCAGCTGGGTGATCCGGGAACCGGCCGCCAGCCCCAGATCCACCATGCGGGTGATCAGGTCGGGTGGCAGGTTGTCGGCGACGTACCAGCCGAGGTCCTCCAGTACCTTCGCCGCGGTGCCGCGCCCCGCTCCGGACAGTCCGGTCACCAAGACAACGTCGATACCGGCGCCGTCTCCAGGGCCGCCAACATCGCGCTCCCGCACGCCGTTCGGTGAGTCCGTGGTCATCCCGACATCCGTTGCTGTTCAGCGGCGCCCGCCGCACCGTCGGCTCCCAGCGCCTCGAGAACAGCGGCGGCGGTCGCCGCGCCGATTCCCGGGATGGAGGTGAGCTCTTCGACGGTAGCGCCTTTCAGTCGCGCCACCGAACCGAAATGGGAGATCAGCACCTTGCGCCGATGCTCGCCGAGCCCAGGCACCGCGTCCAGCACCGACTCCGTCATCCGCTTGGACCGCTTACTTCGGTGGTAGGTGATGGCGAACCGGTGCGCCTCGTCCCGAATCCTCTGCAACAGGTAGAGCCCTTCGCTCTGTCTCGGCAGGATGATCGGGTCCGGCTCGGAGGGCACCCACACCTCCTCCAGCCGTTTGGCCAGGCCGATGGTCGCGACGTCGGTGATGCCCAGCTCGGCCAGCACCGCCGCTGCGGCATTGACCTGCGGGGCACCGCCGTCCACCACGTAGAGATTGGGCGGATAGGCGAACTTACGCGATTTTCCTTCCGGGGCAAGAACTTCGGCGTCCAGATGCCGGCGGAACCGACGACGGGTCACTTCGGCGATCGAGGCCACATCATCGGAGCGCCCCTCGCCGGCGGCCTCCCGAATCGCGAAATGACGGTAGTCCGACTTGCGGGGCAATCCGTCCTCGAACACCACCAGCGACCCGACCACGTCGGTGCCCTGCACATGACTGATGTCGACGCACTCGATACGCAACGGAGCGTCGGGCAGACCCAGGGACTCCTGAATGTTCTGCAGTGCAGCAGATCTGGCCGTGAAATCTCCGGCCCGCTTCATCTTGTGTTGCTGCAGCGCATCTTTGGCATTGCGCTCGACGGTCTCAGCCAGAACCCGCTTGTCGCCACGCAGCGGCACCCGCAGCGAGACCCGTGAGCCCCGCAGCTCAGACAGCCAGCTGGTCAGCTCGTCGGCGTTGGCCGGCAGGCAGGGCACCAGCACCTCGCGCGGTACCGGGTTGGTCGGCTCGTCGGCCGCGCCTTCCAATTCGGCCTGGTCGCCGTAGAACTGGGTGACGAACTGCTCGACCAGCTGTTCCAGCGAGCTCTCGGCATCGCCGGGGTCGCCGGGCTTCTCAACGATCCAGCCGCGTTGGCCGCGCACCCGTCCACCGCGCACGTGAAACACCTGAACCGCTGCTTCCAGCTCATCGTCGGCGAATGCCACCACGTCGGCGTCGGTGCCGTCGCCGAGCACCACGGCCTGCTTCTCCAGGGCACGTTTCAGCGCGGCGACGTCGTCACGCAGGCGTGCGGCCCGCTCGAAGTCCAGTTCATCGGAGGCAGCCAACATCTGCTGCTCGAGACTGCGGACCAGCCGGTCGGTCTTGCCTGCCAGGAAGTCGCAGAAGTCGTCCACGATCCGCCGGTGCTCTGGTGCGCTGACCCGGCCGATGCACGGCGCCGAGCACTTGCCGATGTAGCCGAGCAGGCAGGGCCGGCCGATCTGCTGGTGGCGCTTGAACACACCGGCCGAACAGGTGCGCGCCGGAAAGACCCGCAGCAGCAGGTCCAGGGTCTCGCGAATCGCCCAGGCGTGCGAGTACGGCCCGAAGTAGCGCACCCCCCTGCGGCGCGGCCCGCGGTAGACCATCAGCCGCGGGTATTCCTCATTCAAGGTGACCGCCAGCACCGGGTAGGTCTTGTCGTCGCGGTAGCGGACGTTGAACCGCGGGTCGAACTCCTTGATCCAGTTGTATTCCAGCTGGAGTGCCTCGACCTCGGTGCCCACCACCGTCCACTCCACCTTGGCGGCGGTGGTCACCATCTGGCGGGTCCGCGGGTGCAGGCCGGCTATGTCGGCGAAGTACGACGTCAGCCGCGACCGCAGGCTTTTCGCCTTGCCCACGTAGATGACCCGGCCGTGCGGGTCAACGAACCGGTAGACGCCGGGCGCGACGGGAATGGAGCCGGGCGCCGGACGATAGGTCGCAGGGTCTGGCACGTTAACCAGGCTAGCGACGTTCGCAAGCGCGACGGAGTCGGGCGCTGGGGGCACCTCCCGCTCGCGGGGGACGGGTCGTCGCCATCAGATCCGGCCGGAAGGCGGTGGCGCGGGCCGATAGCGCGAGACCAGGGCCCGCAGCTCCCGCATGGCCTGCACGGCGTGCTCTTTGTCGGCGGACTGGATGGCCACCAGCGGAATGTATTCGTCGTCGGGCAACTCCAGCCGGGCCCAGCGCTTTCCCGCTGGGAAGGACACGCCGACGACCTGGGACCAGGGAATCAACCGGTCCCCGAGCGCATTGCGGACCGATACCCCGGATTCGCCCGCCCGCACGCGGGCCCGCGTCAACAGCAGCAGCGCGCCGGCCACGATCAGCCCCAGCACCACGACCGCCACCCGGTCATAGGTACGAAAGATCACGCCGCTGGCGCGGATTGTCAGCAACACGCTCACCACGACGTGGATGGTCACGATCAGGATCGCGACGATCCATACGCCAAAGCGCATCATGCGCGGACGTACCTGAAGATCCCAGCGCGGGGATCCGGCCGCGGGCGTCACAGCGCGGCGCGAAGCTCGCGCAGGGTCAGCGCCGTACTGAGCGCTGCGGCAGCTGCCTGAGCACCCTTGTCCTCGGTCGAGTCGGGCAATCCGGCGCGGTCCAGCGCCTGCGCCTCATCGTTGACGGTGAGCACGCCGTTGGCCACCGGGGTCGACGCGTCCAGCGACACCCGGGTCAGGCCCTGGGTCACTGCGTCACACACATAGTCGAAATGCGGTGTGGCGCCGCGGATCACGACTCCCAGAGCAACCACGGCGTCATGGTTTCGGGCCACTTCCTGCGCCACCACCGGGATCTCGATCGCCCCGAGCACCCGGACCACCGTCGGTTCGGCGATGCCCGCGTCGGCGGCCACCTTGCGTGCCCCGGCCAGCAGTGCGTCACAGATACGGGTGTGCCAGGTGCTGGCCACGATCGCCAGGCGCACACCAGAGGCGTCGAGCGCCGGCATATCCGGCACTCCTGCGGCTGGACTCATCTACAGCGCCCCGCCGAATTCATCCGGCAGGTGGGAGGAGTCGTCGAAATCCTCCAAGCCGGTCAGTTCATGACCCATCCGGTCACGCTTGGTCAGCAGGTAGCGGATGTTCTCGGAGTTGGCTCGCACCGGCAGCGGCACCCGCTCGATGATGTGCAGGCCGTAGCCGTCCAGCCCGACGCGCTTGGCCGGGTTGTTGGTGAGCAGCCGCATCGAACGAACACCCAGATCGGAGAGGATCTGCGCTCCGATTCCGTAGTCGCGGGCGTCGGCCGGCAGCCCCAGTTTGAGGTTGGCGTCGACGGTGTCGTCGCCGGCGTCCTGCAGCTGGTAGGCCTGCAGTTTGTGCAGCAGCCCGATGCCGCGGCCCTCGTGGCCACGCATGTAGAGCACCACCCCGCGGCCCTCCTGCGCGACCATCGCCAGTGCCGCGTCCAGCTGCGGACCGCAGTCGCAGCGCCGGGAGCCGAAAACATCGCCGGTCAGGCACTCCGAGTGCACGCGAACCAGCACGTCGTCGCCGTCGTTGTTCGGCCCGGCGATCTCGCCGCGAACCAGCGCGACATGCTCGACGTCCTCGTAGATGCTGGTGTAGCCGACCGCCCGGAACTCGCCGTGGCGGGTCGGGATGCGGGCCTCAGCGACCCGTTCGATGTGCTTTTCGTGCTTGCGCCGCCACTCGATCATGTCGGCGATCGAGATCAGGGCCAGGCCGTGCTCATCGGCGAAGACCCGCAGCTCTTCGGTCTGAGCCATGGCGCCCTCGTCCTTCTGGCTGACGATCTCGCAGATCGCGCCGGCGGGCTGCAGGCCGGCCATCCGGGCCAGGTCGACGGCGGCCTCGGTGTGGCCGGGCCGGCGCAGTACCCCACCGTCCTTGGCCCGCAGCGGGACCACGTGGCCCGGGCGGGTGAAGTCGTCGGCGACACTGCCCGGGTCGGCCAACAGACGCATCGTGGTGGCCCGGTCCGATGCCGAAATCCCGGTCCCGACGTTGTTTTTCGCGTCAACGGTGACGGTGTAGGCGGTGCCGTGCTTGTCCTGGTTCACCGCATACATCGGCAGCAGGCCCAGCCGGTCGCAGATGGCGCCGTCCAGGGGCACGCACAGATAGCCGGAGGTGTAGCGGACCATGAACGCCACCAACTCGGGGGTGGCCTTCTCGGCGGCGAAGATCAGATCGCCTTCGTTCTCGCGGTCTTCGTCGTCGATGACGACGACGGCCTTGCCGGCCGCGATGTCGGCAACCGCCCGCTCGACGGTGTCCAACTTCGTCATCTATGCCACCTTGGTTTCGCCGTCGGAAAGCGCCCCGTCGGCGCAACCCGCCCATCCAGTATGAACCACCCCGGACCCACGGTTCGCGCCGTGGACTCATTCCGTGGGCTTTGTCACCAGCCGCTCGACGTACTTGGCGATCACGTCCACCTCGAGATTGACCACCGTGCCGACCGGCGCCCGTCCCAGGGTGGTCAGCTCCAGCGTGGTCGGAATCAGCGAGACTTCAAAGAAATCGTCAGGGTCAGCACCCAGCCCGGACACCGTCAGCGAGGTCCCGTCCACGGTGATCGAGCCCTTCTCCACCACGTAGCGCGCCAGCGACGCCGGCAACCCGATCCGCACCACTTCCCAATGCTGCCCGGGGGTGCGGGCCAGGACCTGTCCCGTCCCGTCGACGTGGCCCTGCACGATGTGGCCGCCCAGCCTGCTGTTCAGCGCGGCCGCACGTTCCAGGTTTACCGGGCTGCCGACCTGCAACGATCCCAGACTGGACCGCTCCAGCGTCTCGCGCATCACGTCGGCGCTGAACTGGCCACCGGGTTGTACATCGACCACGGTCAGGCACACGCCGTTGACGGCGATCGAGTCGCCGTGGCGTGCGTCGGAGGTGACGGTGGGACCCTGGATGACCAGGCGCGCAGCGTCGGCGAGATCCTCCCGGCCGACCAGCTCGCCCAGTTCCTCGACGATTCCGGTGAACATCACAACAGGCTAGCGACGATCACAAGCGCGACGAAGTCGGGCGCAGTGGGTCGGCGCCATAGGCCCCAGCCGATCACAAGCGCGACGAAGTCGGGCGCAGTGGGTCGGCGCCATAGGCCCCAGCCGATCACAAGCGCGACGAAGTCGGGCGCAGTGGGTCGGCGCCGTCGAACAATGTCTACGCTGCCCTACCTCGATCCGGCGGCCTCTATACGATGTCCCCCATGCGCAGACTTCTCATCGCCCTGGCCACCGCGACCACTGCCGCCGCGCTGTTCGCCGGCTGTTCTTCCAAGGATGCCGGCGGACCGTTGCCGGAAGCGACGACGCTGGTCAAGGAATCGGCCACCACCACCGCCAACCTCAAGAGCGCGCACCTGGCGCTCTCGGTGACCGGCCAGATCAAGAACCTCCCGGTCAAGACCCTCGAGGGTGACCTGACCACCCAGCCGACGACCGCGGCCAAGGGCAGCGCGACCATCATGATGCTGGGCTCGGATGTCGACGCTAAGTTCATCGTGATCGATGGCGACCTCTACGCGGCGATCACCGGCGACGACTACGACAACTACGGCTCCGCCGACAAGATCTACGACGTTGCCGCGATTCTGAGCCCGGAGAAGGGCTTGGCCAACATGCTGTCCAACCTGGCTGACGCGAAGGCCGCCGGCCGCGACACCATCAACGGCCAGAAGGCCGTCCGGGTCACCGGCAACGCGTCCGTCGACGCCGTGAACGCCCTCGCGCCGCAGTTGAAGGCCACCGCGCCGACGCCGGCCACGGTGTGGATCCAAGAGGATGGCGACCACCAGCTGGTCCAGGCCCAGCTCAACCCCAGTGCGGGCAACTCCATCCAGATGACCCTGTCGAACTGGAACGCACCGGTCACGATTGAGAAGCCGGCGGGAGCGTAATGCGGGTCAACCGCACGCTGGCGATCGGCGCGGGTAGCCTCGCCGTCCTGCTCGGGGCCCTCGACACCTATGTCGTGGTCACGATCATGCGCGACATCATGGCGCCGCAGCCGGCGGGTGTGGGCATCCCGATCAACAAGATCCAGCAGCTGACGCCGATCATCACCTGTTATCTGCTCGGCTACATCGCAGCGATGCCGTTGCTGGGCCGGGCCTCCGACCGGTTCGGCCGCAAGCTGCTGCTGCAGGTCAGCCTGGCCACATTCGCCATCGGCTCGGTGGTGACGGCAATGTCGACCGACCTGACGATGCTGGTAGTCGGCCGCACCATCCAGGGCGTCGCGGCCGGGGCGCTGTTGCCGGTGACGTTCGCTCTCGGTGCCGACCTGTGGGCGCAGCGCCGCCGGTCGGCGGTGTTGGGCTGGATCGCCGGCGCCCAGGAACTGGGCAGCGTGCTGGGTCCGCTGTACGGCATCTTCATCGTCTGGGCGCTGACCAGCTGGCGAGACGTGTTCTGGATCAACGTGCCGCTGACCGTGCTGGCCATGGTGTTGATCCACTTCAGTCTGCCGCCGCAGTCCACCGACGGCCCCCGAGAGCGTGTCGATGTGGTCGGCGGATTGCTGCTGGCGGTGATCCTGGGTCTGCTGACGATCGGCCTGTACAACCCCGACCCCAGCGCCAAGCAGGCGCTGCCCAACCACGGTGCGGCGTACCTGTTGGTTGCGGCGATCGCGCTGGTGGCGTTCGTGGTCTGGGAGATCAAATCGCCGACGAAGCTGCTCGACCCGGCCGGCGCCCGGATGGGCCCGTTTCTGGCCGCATTGGGCTCCTCGCTGTGTGCCGGCGCCGCACTGATGGTCACCCTGGTCGACGTCGAACTGTTCGGCCAGGGCGTGCTCGGAAAGACCCAGAACGAGGCGGCGATGCTGCTGCTGTGGTTCCTGGCAGCACTGCCCATCGGCGCCGTGGTGGGCGGTGCGATAGCCACCACGGTCGGTGACCGGCTGGTGACGTTCGTCGGGCTGCTGATCGCCGCCGGGGGCTACTGGCTGATCTCGAAGTGGCCGGTGGACCTGATGGCCTACCACCACGAGGTGCTCGGCATGAGCCTTCCGGCGGCACACACCGACCAGATCCTGGCCGGCTTCGGTTTGGGCCTGGTGATCGGCCCGCTGACCTCAGCGGTCATGCGCGTGGTGCCGCCGCGGGAGCACGGCATCGCCGCGGCGGGCGTGGTGGTGGCCCGGATGACCGGGATGTTGATCGGCATGGCCGCCCTGTCGGCGTGGGGCCTGTACCGGTTCAACCAGATCCTGGCCGGCCTGCCCAAGATGCCCGGCGGCAGCTTGGCCGAGAAGATGGCCGGCACTGCTGCCAACTCCAAGTTGGCCTTCGCGATGATGTACGGCGAGATCTTCGGGATCACCGCCATCATCTGTGTGGTGGGCGCGGTGCTCGGATTGTTCATCGGCAGCAACGACGTTCACGCCGAAGATCCCGAGGTGCCCGAGCCGGAGGCCGCCATCTCGCGGTGAGCGGTGCTGGCCGCTAGTGCGGCACCAAGCTGAGCAGCAGATCGGGGCCGATCTGCTCCATGGTGTCGAATCGCCAGCGCAATGCCCGGGCAATGTTGGGCACGCCCACGTCGTCGACGGCGGTGACCGGTCCGCCCAGCAGGATCGGCGCCACGTAGGCCAGGATGCGGTCGATCGCTCCCGCCCGCAGGAATGCCCCGGCCAACGTGGGGCCGCCCTCGAGCAGCACATCGGTGCGGTCTGAAAGCGCCCGCAGTACCTCGGCCGGGTCGTGCGTACGGATCACCATCGTGCGCGAGTCGTCGTTGAGCACGTGCGCGTCCGCGGAGATCTCCCGCTGGCCCACCACCACCCGCAGCGGCTGACGGTCGGCCAGGGCGCCGTCGGGCAGCCGTGCGGTCAGCGTGGGGTCGTCGACGAGTACGGTGCCGGTGCCGACCACGATGGCATCGGCCGCCGCCCGACGGCGGTGCAGGTCGGCCCGGGCCGCCTCGCTGGTGATCCACTGGCTGGAACCGTCGGCGGCCGCGCTGCGACCGTCGATGCTGGTGGCGTACTTCCAGGTGACGTGCGGCCGGCCGGTGCGCTGCTTGTGCAGCCATTCCCGTAACGGCCCGGTGCTCACGGCCGTGGCCTGTACCCCGGAGATCACCTGCACGCCCGCATCGGCCAGCCTTGCCGCCCCGCCCCCCGCGTCCGGGTTGGGGTCCGCAACGGCATAGACCACCTGCGCCACCCCTGCGGCCAGCAGCGCATCCACGCATGGTGGCGTTCTGCCGTGGTGACTGCACGGCTCGAGGGTGACGACCGCCGTGCCGCCGGCGCTCAGCTCCCCGGCCCGGCGCAGCGCCACCACTTCGGCGTGCGCCTCACCGGTCGGACGGGTCCCCCCGACGCCGACCACCCGGCCGTCGCGATCCAGAATGACCGCGCCCACCGGTGGATTGGGGTAGGTGTTGCCCTTGACCCGCTGCGCCTGCTCGATCGCCAGGAGCATCGCGGCGTCATGGTCGACGAAATGCTCGGCGGCCGACGCAGCGCTCATGCCTCGACTCCTTGCTCGGTCGTCCCTCTCTCGCCGTCGCCTTCGATGCTCATGCGCGCAGGTGCGGTGACGCCGCCAATGCCTGACGGCGCAATGCTTCAACGGCCGCGCCGGGGTCAGCGGCGCTGTAGACGGCCGAGCCGGCGACAAAGCAGTCGACCCCAGCCGCGGCGGCCTGTTCGACGGTGTCGGCGTTGATGCCGCCGTCGATCTCCACCAGGATGCTCAGCTCCCCGGCATCGACCAGCTTGCGCACCGCGCGCACCTTGCTCAGCACCTCGGGGATGAAGGACTGCCCACCGAAACCGGGCTCCACCGACATCACCAACAGGGTGTCGAAGTCCCGCAGGATCTCCAGGTAGGGCTCCAGCGGCGTGCCGGGCTTGATGCTGAGTCCGGCTTTGGCGCCCGCGGCGCGGATGTCGCGGGCCACGGCGACGGGGTTGTCGGTGGCCTCGGCGTGGAAGGTGACGTTGTAGGCGCCGGCCTCGGCGTAGGGCGGCGCCCAGCGACCCGGATCCTCGATCATCAGATGGCAGTCCATCGGGATGTCGGTGGCCGCCAGCAGGCTCTGCACCACCGGCAGACCCAGGGTCAGGTTCGGAACGAAATGGGCGTCCATCACATCGACGTGCAGCCAGTCCGCGCCCTTCACAGCGGCGACCTCATCGGCGAGGCGGGCGAAATCGGCCGACAGGATCGACGGCGCGATCATGGCTCGTGACATGCGCTCAGATTACTTGTAGCGCCGCAGCGAACATGGCGTCGGTCCCGTGCCGGTGCGGCCACAGCTGGACGTGCGGCCCGTCTCCGAGCTCCTCGACCGGCGCGAACAGTTCCCGGGTATCCAACGCGCGCACCGGGTGTCGACGCAGCGCGTCGGCCACCACACCGACCGTTTCGGCCAGGTGCGGCGAGCAAGTCGCGTACAGCACCACTCCCCCCGGCCGGGTCAGTCCGATCGCCGCGGCCAGCAACTCACGCTGCAGTTTCGCCAGTACCGGGATGTCGGCAGGCAGACGGCGCCAACGGGCTTCGGGCCGTCGACGCAGGGCGCCCAGGCCGGTGCAGGGCGCGTCGACCAGCACCCGGTCGAAGCCGGGGTGCAGGCCTGAATCGCGGCCGTCGGCGGTCAGCACCTCCACGTCCAGGCCGCGGGTGTTCTCGGCGACCAGCGCGGCCCGATGCGGGGCCTGCTCCACCGCGCTCACCCGCGCCCCGGTCTGTGCACCGAGCGCTGCCAGCAGCGCCGTCTTGCCGCCCGGTCCGGCACACAGGTCCAGCCACCGGCCGGTGTCACCGTCGACCGGGGCCAGCGCGAGCGCGCGTGCCACCAGCTGGCTGCCCTCATCTTGGACCAGGGCCTGACCGGCACGCACCGCCTCGAGCTTCCCGGGGTCACCGCCAGGCAGATAGACGGCGTAGGGCGAATACCGGCCGATCTCGCCGTCCACCTCGGCGGCCAACTCGGCCGCGGTCAGGGCGCCCGGTCGCGCCGCGAGGTGCACCCGGGGGCGCTCGTCGTCACTGGCCAGCACCGCGTCAAGTTCACCGGCAGCGGCCCCCAGCGCGTCGGCGAACGCCTGCGCGATCCAGCGGGGATGGGCACGGATGAAGGCGGCGTGGCCGATCGGGTCACTGTCGGCGTGCGGTGCCAGTTCCGCGGTCCAGGATTGCTCGTCGCGCGTACTGATGGTACGCAGCACGCCGTTGACGAAACCCCCTCGCGCGGAGTCGAATTCGAGGGCAGCCTGATCGACTGTGGTCGATACCGCGGCGTGCGGCTCGACTCGGGTCCGCAATAGCTGATAGCTGCCCAGCCGCAGCAGATCCAGCAGCACGGGGTCGATCGTCTCGGGTTCGCGCTGCGCCGCCGCGCCGATGATGGCGTCGAGCAGTCCACGCACCCGGCAGGTGCCATAGGTCAGTTCCGTGGCGAAAGCGGCGTCGCGGCCGGTGATTCCGCGTTCGGCCAGCAGCGCCGGCAGCGCCAGGTTGGCGTAGGCATCGCGTTGGGAAACCGCCTGAAGCACATCGAATGCGGCGCGGCGAGCCGGGTCCAGGGGCTTGCGGCGGGATTTGCGTGGGCCGTCCTGGGGACGCTGTGGCCGACGCTGGCCGCGCCCGGGTCCGGTCATGACGCCCGCACCTCGGCGTCGAGCCGGGCGCCGCGCGCCCAGTCCGCGGCTTCCATGAGCTTCTTTCCGGGTGGCTGGATCTGACCCAACCGCACCGCAACCGAGCCGGTACCGACCCACACGTGTCGCCGGTCGACATGAATGTCCCCGGGGGACAGTCCTGCTGGCCCATCATCGACAAGGCCGACGGGACCGACTCTGACGCGCAGGTCACCGATCATGGTCCAAGAACCCGGATTCGGAGTGACGGCGCGGATTCGGCGCTCGATCACCGCGGCCGGAAGCTCCCAGCGCACCCGCGCGTCATCGACGCTGATCTTCGATGCGTAGCTGACCCCATCGCTCGGTTGCGGCACCGCGTGCAGCGCTCCGTCTGCGATGCCGTCGAGGGTCGCCGCCAGCAGTTCGGCACCCGAAACCGCCAGCCGGCCCAGCAGTTCACCCGCGGTGTCATCGGCCCGGATCGTCTCGGTCACGACCCCGTAGACCGGCCCGGAGTCCAGTTCCGGCTCGATCTGAAACGTCGTCGCACCCGTCACCTCGTCACCGGCGGCGATCGCGGCCTGCACCGGGGCCGCACCACGCCAGGCCGGCAGCAGGGAGAAGTGCAGGTTGACCCAGCCGCGCGTCGGCACCGCCAGCAACGCGTCGCGCAGTAGCGCCCCATAGGCCACCACCGGGCAGCACTCCGGCGCCAGTTCGGTCAGCTCCGCCACCGACTCAGGTGCGTTGGGCTGGGCCGGCCGCAGCACCGGAATGCCGTGGTCGAGGGCCAGGCGAGCCACCGGAGACGGCTGCGGACTCCCCCGCCGGCCGGACGCCGCGTCGGGCCGGGTCAATACCGCCACCACGTCGTGGCGCGGCGAATCGATCAGCCGTTGCAACGACGGCAACGCGGTGTCCGGGGTGCCGGTGAAGACAATGCGCACCGGGACAGTTTAGGGAAGTCGCGGCCGCGAGATCGCAGCGCGCCACAGCTCCTCGGCCGCGCGCACGCACTCTTCGAGCGGTCGCGCCGTGTCGACGCGGTGCGCGGTGTCCCACTCGAAGTCGTGAGCAGTCAGCGCCGCCGCGATCTGCGGTGTCGCATCGGAGTTGCCCGGTGCTCTGCTTCTGATTCGGTCAGCGGCGACCTCAACCGGAACCACGCACTGGATCTCGGTGGTCGCGGCGTGTTTGTCGGCCGCCAAGCGGAGCGCCTCGGCGCGGACCTGCGGATCGCGCCAGGTCCCGTCGAGGATCACCGACTGACCGCCGGCCAGGCACCGGCCCGCCCGGTTCAGGATCGCCCGGTAGACCGCATCGACATTGGCCGGTGCGTACAAACCGGTGCCGAGGGAACCGGGCTCCCCGCTGAGCTGGCCGGACTCGTGCAGCTCCTTACGCACGTCATCGGTGGACAGCGTCACAGCCCCAACCTTTTCTGCGAGTTTTCGGGCCAGCGTCGACTTCCCGGTTCCGGGACCGCCACCGACCAGCACCAGCCGAATGGCGCCGCTCTCCAGATGGCTCAACGCGATGGCCAGGTGGCGCGCCGCCGCCGCCTCGGCCCCGGACTTGCCCTGGGTCAGCTGCACGCAATCGACCTTGGCCCGCACGGCCGCACGGTAGGCGATATAGAAATCCCGCAGCGACGACGGCGCGGTGTCGCCCGAATAGCCGGCGTAGCGGTCCAGGAAGTGGTCGCCAAGATCCTTGCGTCCGAGGAACTCCAGATCCATGGCAAGGAACGCGGCGTCGTCGACGCGGTCGACGAAGCGCAGGTCGTCACTGAACTCCAGGCAGTCGAGCAGCACCGGTCGGTTGTCGGTCCAGAAGATGTCGTCGGCGAGCAAGTCGGCATGGCCATCGACTATGCAACCCTCGTCGATGCGCTGAGCGAACAGATCCGCCCGGCCGGCAAGGTACGCGGCGGCGAGGTCCTCAACGCGCCGCACCGACTCGGCGGGCACCGCCGTGTCGGCATGGCGGTGCAGTGTGGGGAAGTTGTCGAACCACCGTTGGTAGATGGCCTCGGGCTTACCCTGCAGGCTGATTCGCGGGCCGCGATCGGCACGATCGTGGAAGTCGGCCAGTACCCGGGCGATGCTGTCGAGCACCGCTTCGACGGGTGTGCCGCGCTTGACCATCGACGCCAACCGGTCGTCGTCGTGGTAGCGCCGCATCACGATGATCGGTTCGGGTGCCGCTCCGGAAACGCCACTGAGGTGGGCAACCCCGAAGTAGCTGTCGGCGGCAATTCGGCTGTTGAGTTGAACTTCCCGCGTGCATGCCTCTTCGCGCTGCTCGACCGTCCGGAAGTCCAGAAAGTCGGTCTGCACCGGTTTCTTGGCCTTGTAGGCGCGATCGCCGGCCAAGACGACCACGCCGGAGTGCGTTTCGTGGGCCGCGACGTAGGGCGTCGCTTTCGGCGCACCCGCGTCGCCGTGGTTGGCGAACTCCATGGCATCCAGTGTTAACCATCGCGGCCGGGTGTGGGGGCGGGCAACGGACCGCCCCCGGCGTGGCCGACGGTCATGTCGAGGCGGGACGGACCACGATCACCGGAATCCCTGCGGCTTGAACCACCGCCGAACTGACCGAACCCAAGAGCTGACTGGCGAATCCACCACGACCGCGGCTGCCGACCACCACCAGCTGAGCCTGCTCGGCCGCCTTGATCAACCAGCGGGCGGGGTGGTCACAGACCACCCGTCGCTCGACCGAGACATCCGGGTATTGCTCCTGGTAACCCGCAAGGCGTTCGGCGAGAACCTCGTGTCCCTGGATTTCGTAATCGCGCCGGTCCACGTTGAGGATCGGCATGACTCCGACGTCACTCCAGGCGTGCAATGCCACCAGCGGCACTCCGCGGCACGAAGCTTCGTCAAAGGCCAGCGCCGTTGCTCGCTCCGAGGCCGGCGAACCATCGATACCCACCACCACGGGCGCATCTGTCGCGCAAGCCCGATCGGTGCGAATGACCGCGACCGGACCCTGTGCATGGTGAATCAGGCTGGTACTCACCGAGCCCAGCAGCAGGCGACCGATCGCGCCCAATCCCGTTGAGCCGACGACAGTCAACCAGCAACTTCGAGTGACACCGATCAGCGTCGAGACCACCTGGGCGTAGGCCATTTCGGCGTGCACCACGGGCGACGCGGCGTCGCCCCGGCTGGCGTCGACCACGTTGCGGGCCCGCGTCAGGATTTTGTTCGCCTCGTCGGCCTGCCAGCTGGGCATCCCCTCGACCACCGGCCCAGGGGGCCAGCCGGTCTCCAGGGGCGTCACTACATGCAGCAATGTGATCGGCAATTGACGCATGATCGCCTCGTGCGTCGCCCAAGCCACCGCCGCGTCGGATTCAGGCGATCCGTCTACACCCACCACGATTCCGGGTGTCGTTCTGACTTGTGACATCACAGCCCTCCAACCATGTTGATCGGCCGGCCAGCCGGCTAGCCGACTCACCCTCAAAATTACTGCGAAACGGGGCGATTCGGCAGGGCCGTTGGGCCTCAATCTCCGCTTCCTCGACCTCTTCTCGCGAGATGACGACCAACAAACTCTTGCGGCAATACCGATTCCGGTGATGAAATATCGGTATACGATTTAATACGGCAGCTGCCGAGTCGACAGCCACCGCCCATCAAACGGAGGCGCAACAGATGTTCCATCGCGGCAAGCCCACGTAGCGACGCGCAGGTTCTCGCCTAGTTCTGCGAGATGCCCATGCTGCGCTCTGACGCGGACCGGGAACCACACGCAGCAGCGACAAACAGTTCCGGCGGAGACAACGTCCACCGCCCCGCCCGTTTTCCTCTGCCTGGGTCAATTGTCAATTCAGGCAACGGTGGCGGCCTCCCCACCCAACGGCCGGTGACGGGCACGGTCCGGACACGAACGGAGGACCGTGCCATGTTCACTCCGAGCACCACGTGCCACGCCGTCACGACCGTCGCGGCGACGGCGATCGCCGTCGCAATGCTGCCGTACGGCGTTGCAGCAGCGGATCCGAGTCAGGACGATCAATTTCTGGCGGTGCTCCAAGAGAAACAAATTCCCGCCATGGACAACATTGCGACCGTCGTCGCCGCCGGTCATAAGGTCTGCCTCAAACTCGACGACGGCATACCGGCACAGACCGTGCTGGACGGATTGAACAACGATGCCTACGGAATGAACCCGGACTTACGCGAACAGTCAGATCGCCTGTCGGCCACCATGAGCCGATTCATCGCGGCGGCGGTGCAGGTCTACTGTCCGGGCGATCAAGGCAAGATTGCTTCGTTGGCGGCCAGCCGCACTCGGCAATCCCATGGACCCGCCCCTCTGGTGGTGGTGGCGAATTACCGAACGACCGTCTCGGGTGGCAACACCGTCGACGTTTTTGGTGCAGTGCTCAGCTCACCGGTCGGTGACATAGCCAGGGGTGACGCGTCGCAGCCGAAACCGCCGAAGATTCCGCCGCCCAAGGCACCAAAGGCGAAGATCCCCCGCTCGCCCGGCGCCGTCCCGAAACCAGCGCCCCGACAACAGCCGCCACCGCCACCACAGCAATCACCACCGCCTCCCCCAGAGGCGCCGCCGCAGCCGCCGCCACCGCAGCAGCTACCGCCCCCGCTACCGCAGCAGCCACCGCCGCCACCGCAAGGCCCGCCGGCACCCGCAGGTCCGCAGCCGGGCAGTGCCACTGGCGGCAGCGGCGGTGGGAACGGCGGTCCAGGCGGCGAAGGCGACGGTGGAAACGGCGACAATGGCGGTCCCGCAGAACCCGCGCCGGCACCGCCCCGGGCGCCCGGCATGATCCAACTCGTGCCGTGGTGAGGCCGGCCCGGCCCGCTGGCTAACCGATGTGCAGCGGATCGATCTGCACCCGCACCGGGTGGTGCGACCCACGCGCGCTCAGCACCCCGATGCTGTGGCGCAGCGCCGAGGCCAACACCAGGCCGTGATCGCGTCCCACCCGGACCAGCATCCGGATGACATTCAGTTCGTCGGGGACACCGGCCGGACGCCGCACCCCCGGCGGCAGCGGCACCGGTCCGAGCAGGTCGGCGCCGTCGGGCAGCCGCGCCTGCTCCAGCAGCGCCATCACCGACTCCGGATCACCGTCGAGGGCCGCGATGTGCACCGCGGGCGGTAGCCCCACCTCGGCTCGGGTGGCCAGCTCGGCGTCGGCGTGGCCGATCGGGTCCCACCGGATCAGGGCCTGCACCGTCGGAATCGACGATTCGGCGACCGCGGTCACCAGCCCGCCGGACCCGCGGTCGCGCACCAGCGCCGCCGCTGCCATCCAGCGCCGCAGCGTGTCCTCGGCGGCGCGCAGATCCTGGCGGCCCAGCAGCGCCCAGCTGTCCAGCAGTAACGCCGCCCCGTAGCCGTGCGGGGCGCGGGGTTCGGCGCCGGGCGTGGCAATCACCAGGGCCGCGCCGTCCTCGATGCAGTCGACGATGGTGTCACCGGCGGAGGTGACGACCGGGGTGCCCGGAAAGGCACGACCAAGTTCTTCGGCGGTGCGCCGGGCGCCGATGACCACCGCACGCACGGCATCCGACCCGCAGCGCGCACACCGCAGCGCCGGGTCGGCCCGTCCGCACCAGCGGCACAGGGCCGTACCACCGCGCTCCGGCAGCGACAACGGTCCGGTGCAGTGCCGACAGCGGGCGATCGTGCGGCAGCGCCCACAGGACAGCGACGGCACGTAGCCCCGCCGGGGCACCTGCACCAGGACCGGCGCCCCGGCGGCGAGGGCGCTGCGCGCGCTCTGCAGGGCGACCGTCGGCAGTCGGGCGCTGCGCGCCGCGGCGTCGCGCTCCTCGGCATATCCGGTGTCGTCGAGGGCCACCACCCGCGGCGCGGCCGTCCGCAGCATCGCCCGCGATGCCACCACGTCGTGCGCCCACCCGCTGCCCACCAAAGCGTGCGCCTCGGTGGTGCGGGCGTACCCGCCGATCAGGGCAGCGCAACCCGCCAGGTGGGCCCGCAGCATCGCCACCTCACGGGCGTGCGGATAGGGCGCCCGCGGCTCCGCCAGGGAGTCGTCGCCGTCATCCCAGACCATCACCAGACCGAGGTCTGCCAGCGGGGCGAACACCGCACTGCGCGTGCCGATCACCAGCCGCGCCCCGCCACGCAGCACCGACAGCCAGCGCCGGTAACGAGTGGCCGGGCCCAGTCCCGCGGACAGTGCCACGACCGCCGATTCGTCGATTCGGGCCGTCGCGGTCCGGCACAGCGCGTCGACGTCGCGCTGGTCGGGCACGATCGCCAGGGCGGTGCGACCGGCGCGAATCGTCTCAGCGGCAGCGTCGACGAACCGGTCGGTCCACGAATCGCCGGGCAGCACCTGCCACACCGCCCGCGCCGCCCGGCCTTCGCCCAGCGCGGCCAGGAACGATCCGCCCGCCCCGTACCGCTGCCAGCCCGCGGGGTCGACCGAGGCGATGACTGGCGGTTCGGGCGGCGTCACCGCTTCGCGTTCCACCCGGGCGTGTCGCGGCGGCACGGCCAGCCGTAGTACATCGGCCCGGCTGCCGGCGTAGCGTGCGGCCACCGCTTCCACCAGCCGGCGGACCTCGCTGGTGAGCACCGGTTCGGCCGAGACCACCCGCTCCAGCCTGCCCAGCCGACCGACATGGTCGGTGTCGGCGCGACGCTCCCAGACGAAGGCGTCAACCAGCCGGCCGTGGAAGCGCACTCGCACCCGCGCCCCGGGTCGAGCGCCCTCGGACTGCTCTGGTGTGACCAGATAGTCGAACTCACGGTCCAGGTGCGGCACCGAGAGCATCGGCAGCACCCGAGCGATGGGCTCGTTGGGTTCACCGTCGACACTCACCACGCAGGTCTAGCAGACACCGCCGACCGCGGCCGACGGCGGATCACAGGCGGAGCGGGCTGTGGATCGGCGGGGACGATCCCAGCTGCGCTGAATTACGTTGCTGCGGTATGCCCGAACAGCGCGGGGCCCACGCGGTCACGGCACGAGACCGTGAAACGGACCTTGCCTCGCGGATGCAGACTGCCCAACTGACCGATCACGTGCTGGCCGCCACGGTGCGCGCCGCCGCCGATCACGCCCGCGCGGGCCGCCGCCACCTCGATGCCATCCACGGCGAGATCCGTGACGCGCTGGCCGATCAGTGGACACTGGTGTGGGACACCCCGGCCGGCGTCCGCCAGTTCCAGCTCTTTTTGGCCGCCAAGGCCCGAGAGATCCGCCGGGTGCTCGCCGACGCCGCCGCTGACAACCGGCTCCAGGTGGCGCTGTTGCGCTCGGCCGGTGCCGGCTACGGCGTTCCGGCTCGAGTCCGCGACCGACGGAACCGCCAGGCACTGGACGAGGACATTCGCCGGGTGGTCAACGCGACTTCGGCGGTCAGTGCCGCCGAGATCGTGCGCTACGAAAACGCGCTGCGGGTCCGCGACGGGCTGGCAGCCAACTCCGCCGGCGCGGCCCCCGCGCTGCTACTCACCTATGAACCGGCAGCGTTCGGCGGGCGCGGACGGGCCGCGATCGCGATCGGTGACCCCGACGTCGCTGACAACATCACCATCGTGGTGCCCGGCGCGCACAGCAGCGTCCGCGACGGCTACCTGTCGCACCCGGACGGGCACAATGTCTATCGCGAGGTGGTCGGGTCCGATCCCGGCCGCAGCAATTCGGTCGTGGTGTGGATGGGCTATCGCGCGCCGGACAGCCTGTTCGATCCGGCGGTGACCCAACCGGCCGCCGCTCGGGCCGGGGGCCGGCTGCTGGCCGCCGACGTCCGCGCCCTGGCGGCGTCGCACGTCGGCGCCTCGCACGTCACCGTGATCGGGCACTCCTATGGGTCGACAACGGTGGCCGACGCCGCGGCCTCGGCGGGGTTGTGCGCCGACGACGTAGTGCTCGTGGGCTCACCGGGAACCGACCTGGCCCACAGCGCCAACGACTTTCACCTGCCCGCGGGAGGCCATGTGTATGTGGGGGCGGCATCGTCGGATCCGATCACCGGTTTCGGTGGCCAGCCGCAATTACCCCTGCAGGCAACGACGGTCGGGCTCGGCGCCGATCCGGCCGCAGAGGGCTACGGATCCACCCGGTTCAAGGCCGAAAGCCGCGGCGTGGCGTGGCCTTTGAGCGGCCACAGCTCCTACTTCACTCCCCACGGTGAGTCGCTGTTCAGCATCGGCGACATCGCCTCGGGCCACGGCGATGCGCTGGCGAACCACCACATGACCGCCCCACATCGCCGTCGACTGCCCGCCTTCGATCCGGAACGACTGCGCCCCGGAACCGGCGGCCACCGGCACTGATCGGCGGCGAATGTCAGTCCGACGCCGCCTGCTCGGCGTCGGCGGACCGGCCGAAGAAGAATCCGGCCGTGATCAGCAGCTGTGCCGCCGCATAGGCCCACCAGATCGGCACCGCCAGCAGTTCATTGCCCAACACGAACTGGCTGGCTCCGATCATGGCGTCCGATACCGCGAAACAGACCGCGCCGACCGCAGTCCAGGGCGTGGGCAGCTTCGCCAGCAGCGCGACGCACACCATCGCACCGAGCACCCCGACGTACACCGTCACCGGCAGCGTCATGCCCTCACGGGCCATGCCGGGCCAGAACCACGCCAACAACACCAGGCAGCTCACCCCCACCAGCCCCGCCCCGGCCAGCCGGCCGCGCGAGACCACCACCAACGGCAGCAGCGCGCCCAAAAAGCACAGGTGCGCCACCAGGAACGCGGCCAGACCCGCGACGAAGGACGGTTCCCACCACGGGATCGCCAGTAGCCAGTCGCCGGTCGCCGAGAAGATCAGGGCGGGGATCAGCCAGCGCGCCTCCCGCAGGATCGGGTGGGCGGCCGCGGCGAAGGCCAACAGCACCGCCATCGCCGCCTTGAAGGCCGGCTGCCCGACCCATTGCCCGGTCAGCGCCTCCCCCGGCCCAGAGCGCAACGCCACCACCGTCAGGAAGATCCCGTAAGCCACTCCGAGCCATCCCGCCGCTGCCCAGCCGGTGAAGACTCGTCTGGTTGCGTACGGTGTTTCTATGCCAGCAATCGACCCCATAGTGCTGAAGGTACTGGAAGCCATCCCGTTCCGACTGACACTGGACGACGGCGCCGAAGCAGCGCGTCGCGCGATGCGCGACCTGCCCCATCGGCCGGTGCACCCGGAGCTGCCCAGCGAGGACCGGGTGATCGACGGACCGGGTGGCGACCTGCCGATACGCATCTACCGGCCGGCAAGCACCGAGTCGGGTGCCGCGCCGGTGGTGGTGTTCTTTCACGGCGGCGGCTTCGTCGCCGGCGACCTCGACACCCACGACGGCACCGCGCGCATGCATGCCGCCGACGCGGGCGCGGTGGTGGTGTCCGTCGACTACCGGTTGGCGCCGGAAAACCTGTTCCCGGCCGCTGTCGAGGACGCGATGGCGGCCACCGAATGGGTGGCGGCACACGCCTCCGAGCTGGGCGTGGACCCGTCGAAGCTGGCGGTGGCCGGGGATTCGGCGGGCGGGAACCTGGCCGCGGTGGTGTGCCAGCTGGCCCGTGACGCCGGCGGCCCGGCGATCGCGTTCCAGCTGCTGTGGTACCCGGCCACCACGTATGACGGCAGCCTGCCGTCGTTCACCGAGAACGCCCACGCGCCGATCATCGACAGCGCTGCGATCGCCGCGTTGACGCGCGCCTACGCCGGGGACCTCGACCTGAGCAACCCGCCGCCGATGCTGGCCCCGGCGCGGGCCGAGAATCTGGCCGACCTGCCACCGGCCTACATCGCGGTCGCCGGCCACGACCCGTTGCGCGACGACGGCATCCGTTACGGCGAGTTGCTGGCCGCCGCCGGGGTTCCGGTGCAGGTGCATAACGCCGAGACCCTGGTTCACGGTTACCTGGGCTACGCCGGAGTGATCCCGGTGGCCACCGAGGCCGCCGACCGCGGGCTGGCCGCTTTGCGCGCTGCCCTGGCGTGACGCGATGCGGCTGAACCAGGTCACCGTCGGCAGCACCGACCTGGACCGCGCCGAGCGGTTCTACCTGCTGCTGGGTCTGCGGCTGATCGTCAAGACGGACGACTACCTGCGGTTCGAGTGCCCGGACGGCGACAGCACCTTTTCGCTGGAGCGCGTCAGCGACGTCGCCGTCGGTGAGCAGGTGACTATCTATTTCGAGGCCGACGATCTGGACGAGCAATACCAGCGGTTGCGCAATTCGGTTGAGTTCACCCAGCCACCGACCGACATGCCGTGGCTGTGGCGCGAGGCCCGGCTGAACGATCCCGACGGCCACCCACTTTGCCTGTTTCACGCCGGCGAAGCCCGCCGCAATCCGCCGTGGCGCCTACCGCCACAGGATTTGCCGTAACCCGACCGCGGTCCCCCGGTGCGCGCGCTACCGTCGACCTCGATCGATACCAGTGACGAGGAGCAGACGGTGAGCGAGGAACCCGACCACGAGATTCTGATCGTCGGCGCCGGATTCTCCGGCATCGGGGCGGCGATCAACCTCGACCGTGCCGGGATGACGAACTATGTGATCATCGAGGCCGGCGACGGGGTCGGCGGCACCTGGCACTGGAACACCTATCCGGGTATCGCCGTGGACATCCCGTCGTTCTCCTACCAGTTCTCGTTCGAGCAGAGCCCGGACTGGTCGCGCACGTATGCGCCCGGCGGGGAGCTCAAGGCCTACGCCGAGCACTGCGTCGACAAGTACGGTCTGCGCTCGCGAATCCGGTTCGCCACCAAGGTGCTTGCCGCGGAGTTCGACGAGGAAAACGGCTGGTGGCGGGTGCACACCGACTCCGCCGGCGCACCGCATGAGCGCCGCGAGCTCACGGCGCGGTTTCTGATCAATGCCAGCGGCGTGCTGACCACACCGAACCTGCCTGACATCGCCGGTGTCGACACCTTCGCCGGGGTGACGATCCACACCGCCCGCTGGGACCACTCGCAAGACCTGACCGGCAAGCGGGTGGCGGTGATCGGCACCGGGGCCTCTGCGGTGCAGGTGATCCCGCAGATCGCGCCGAAGGTCTCCTCGCTCACCGTCTTTCAGCGGACACCGATCTGGTGTTTCCCGAAGTTCGATGTGCCGCTGGCCGCTCCGATCCGCTGGGCGATGCGGATTCCCGGCGGCAAGGCGCTGCAACGGCTGGCCAGTCAGGCCTACGTCGAGGCGACCTTCCCCATCGCGGCGCAGTACTTCACGGTGTTTCCACTGGCCAAGCGGATGGAGTCGGCCGGACGGGCGTACCTGCGCCGGCAGGTGCACGATCCGGAACTGCGTAAGCAGCTCACCCCGCGCTACGCCGTCGGCTGCAAGCGCCCCGGATTCCACAACACCTACCTGTCGACGTTCAACCGCGACAACGTCCATCTGGTGGTCGACCCCATCGACCGGATCACCCCCACCGGCGTCGTCACCGCCGACGGGACGTCCCACGAGGTCGACGTGCTGATCTTGGCCACCGGGTTCAAAGTGATGGACAGCGACAACATTCCCACCTTCGCCGTCACCGGGGCCGGGGGTCAGACGCTGACCCAGTTCTGGGACGAGCATCGGCTGCAGGCCTACGAGGGGGTCAGCATCCCAGGGTTCCCCAACTTGTTCAGCGTCTTCGGCCCTTACGGCTACGTCGGGTCGTCGTATTTCGCGCTGGTCGAAGCGCAGACCCACCACATCGTGCGGTGCCTGACGAGCGCTCGCGGCCGCGGGGCGACCCGGATCGAGATCTCCGAGGCGGCCAACGCCCGCTACTTCGACGAGATGATGCGCAAACGCCACCGGCAGGTGTTCTGGCAGGACAGCTGCAAGTCGGCCAACAGCTACTACTTCGACAAGCACGGCGATGTCCCGTTGCGGCCCACCACCACGGTGGAGGCCTACTGGCGCAGCCGGCGCTTCGACCTCGACGATTACCGGTTCAGCGCCTAGGTTTCACCCCGCGAGCAGACACAAAATCGCACGCCGCGGTGGTCGCGGGTGCGATTTTGTGTCTGCTAGGCGGAGTTAGATGGCGCGCTTGAGGTCGTCGACCTTGTCCAGCTGCTCCCACGGCAGTTCGATGTCGGTGCGGCCGAAGTGACCGTACGCCGCGGTCGGTGCGTAGATCGGACGCAGCAGGTCCAGGTCCCGCACGATCGCGCCCGGGCGCAGGTCGAAGACCTCGGGCACGATCTTCTCGATCTTGACCGGGTCAACCGTCGCGGTTCCGAAGGTCTCGATGAACAGACCGACCGGCGCGGCCTTGCCGATGGCGTAGGCAACCTGGACCTCGACGCGCTGCGCCAAGCCCGCGGCGACGATGTTCTTGGCCACCCAGCGCATCGCGTACGCGGCCGAGCGGTCCACCTTCGACGGGTCCTTACCGGAGAAGGCGCCGCCGCCGTGGCGAGCCCAGCCGCCGTAGGTGTCGACGATGATCTTGCGGCCGGTCAGGCCGGCATCGCCCATCGGGCCGCCGACGACGAAGTTGCCGGTCGGGTTGATCAGCACACGGGTCGACGAGGAATCCAGGGTCTCGTGGGCGAGCTCGGCAAGCACGGTGGAGATCACGTGCTCCCGCAGATCGGGGTCCAGGGTCTTGACCAGGTCGATGCCCTCGGCGTGCTGCGTGGAGATGACCACGGTGTCCAGCCGGGTCGGGACGTCGTCTTCGTACTCGATGGTGACCTGGGTCTTGCCGTCCGGGCGCAGGTAGTCCAGTGTGCCGTTCTTGCGGACCTCGGTCAGCCGCCGCGAGAGCCGGTGGGCGAGCGCGATGGGCAGCGGCATCAGCTCCGGGGTGTCGGCGATCGCGTAGCCGAACATCAGGCCCTGGTCGCCGGCGCCCTGGGAGTCCAGCGGGTCGGCCGCACCCTCGACGCGGGCTTCATGCGCGGTGTCGACGCCCTGGGCGATGTCGGGCGACTGTGCGCCGATGCCGATGTTGACCCCGCAGCTCGCGCCGTCAAAGCCTTTGTCCGACGAGTCGTAGCCGATCTCCAGAATGCGCTCGCGCACGGTGTTGGTGATGTTGGCGAACGCCTCGCGGGCGTTGGTCGTCACCTCACCGACCACGTGCACCTGGCCGGTGGTGACCAGGGTCTCCACCGCGACACGTGAGCGAGGGTCATCGGCGAGCAGTGCGTCGAGCACCGAGTCGCTGATGGCGTCACAGATCTTGTCGGGGTGGCCTTCAGTCACCGACTCGCTGGTGAACAGCCGTCCCTTTTCGCTCACAATGTCGCCTTCCGGGTAATCGATCCAAAAGTTAGCTCGGGCTAATATAGCCGTGCGGTCCTCGGGAGAGCTTGGCAGCCCGGTGCCCACCCCCCGCGCCATGGGCCGGGAAATGGCTGCGCTGCCCCGCGCCCAGAAGGTTCTCGACAACATCCCCCACGACGAGAATCTGAGAACGACTCGGCCCTGCGACCGCCTACTCTACCGACCAGTCGCCGGCGTCGCCGTCTCGACCCGGACTGCCCAGCCGACCAGTGACCGCAGATAAGTCAGCACCAATTCATCCGGGTGGGTGTGCGGGTCGGTGAGATGGAGCAGGGCCAGTTCTTCCAATCCGGACAACAGCAGCCGCATGGTCACACCGTCGGCATCGATAGGGTGGCCGGCTAACCGGGACAGCCGCCGTGCGGCGATGGTCCGCGCATAGCGACGGCCCGCTTCGGTGCGGGCCGCCAATTGCGGCGGGGCGCCGGCGGGCGGGCTGAGGATGATGCGCCAACTCGTTGGCGCCGCATGCAGATAGGCCAGGATGCCGCGGCCGAGCGCGTCCGGGTCGTCGCCGACCGGACCGTCCACGCTGCGCATTCCGGCAAACGCGATCGCCGCTTCCCGGTCGAGCAGGGCCGTCATCAGTCCGGCCATGTCGCCGAAGTTCTGGTACACCACGGTCCGGGTCACCTGCGCGGAGCGGGCCACCCGTTCGAAGGTCACCGCGGCGAAACCCTCGGCCGCGACAATGTCACGGGCGTAGTCGAGCAACTGCATCCGCCGGGCCTGCGCCGACATCCGCCGTCTCGGCTCCGGCTGCGCGCTCACGTGGACGCCGGCAGCTCGAGCAGCAACTCCACCGCGCGGGCCGCACTCTGCGCGGCGCTCTCCATGGTCGCCGACCAGTCGGTACGGGTCCAGTCTCCGGCGAGCACCAGGCTCGGCACCGAGGTGCGCTGATCCGGGCGCAGCCCGTCAGTGCCCACAACCTGCGAAAAGGTGGCCTTGGGCATCTTGACCACCTGCGCGGCCACCACGTTCGCCTCGGCCGCGGCCGGATAGTAGCGGCGAAGCATGTCCATCTGTTCGGCCACGATCTGTTCGTTGGACCGGTGAATCTGTTCGTAGGCGCCGCTGGTGGTCAGGCAATACAGCCAGGCGCCGCCTGGATCGCGGCGCTGCATCCGCTGGCGGTCGAACACCTCATCGATGACGCCCGTGCCGCCGATCACCGATTCCATCGCCGCCTCGGTACCCAGCGGCCGGTCCAGGTAGAGGTTGGTGCTGACGATCGGTGTGTAGTGCAATTTTTCTGCCGCGGCGTAAATTTCGGCGTGCTCGGGCAGGTCGTCGAGCAAGCCGGCGATGTTCGAGTTGGGCACCGCACACACCACCGCATCCGCCGGCACCTCAGTGCCGTCTACCAACTGGACGGCGCGAACGGCATTGTCCTCCACCACGATTCGGCGGGCCACCGCGCGGTAACGCACGTCTACGCCGAGCCGATCGAAAACGGCGAGTGCGCCGGAGATATAGAGCGTGTCGAGATCGGTGGTGGGGTAACCGATCGTCACCGCACTCCGATGGCGCAGGCCGAGTCGGATTCCGGTGGCAAGGACATCGGCGAAGACTTTGGCCGAACCGCGGTCCACCGGCTCGGCGGCGATCCCGAGGGCCAGCCAGTCCCACACCGCCTCCCGGGCCCGGGCCGGCATCCCGACGCGGCGGAGCCACTGGTCGGTGGTCAGATCGGGCAGATCGGCGGGTTGGAACAGCGCCTCCGCGGTCAGGCGCACCGTCGCCGCGGCGGTCCGCAGCCGGTCCAGCAGGCTCGCGTCGGGGTGTGGCCCGAACAGCGTCCGCACCGCTCCCAGTCCGCGGGTCACCAAGGTGGTGGCGGCCCCGCCGGGCCAACGCAGCGTTCCGCCGGTCGGAAACTCAACCATCGATCGGGTTCCGATGCTGGTCAGGTAGCGAAACAGGTGGTCGTAGCCGCTGGCGATCACATGCTGGCCGTTGTCCGCGAGGTCCGCTATCCCCTGCACCTGCATCGCCTGGGTGCGCCCGCCGAGGCGCCCGCGCCGCTCCAGCAGCGTCACCTTCTTGCCGGCCTCGGCCAACCAGACCGCTGCGGCGAGCCCGGCCAGGCCGCCCCCGATCACCACGTAGCGACGATCGTCCACGCCCGACCCCTCTCAGCTAACTTACGATCTGAAAGTTAGTCCAGGAAGAATGAGCGGTCAACGATCCGATGTAATGGGCCGCCTTAGCCGCGGTTGCTGCCGAGGAACGCCGCGATCGCGTCCACAATGCGGCTGGCCATCAAAGTCTTGGAGCCCGACTCCAGGGCGGACTCGGTTCCGTCCGCGGCCAGCAGCCACCCGTCGTTGTGATCGACCTCGAACGCCCGGCCGTCCCCGACCGCGTTCACCACCAACAGGTCACATCCCTTGCGGCGCAGCTTCGCCCGGGCATGGAACAGCACATCGCCGTTCTCATCGCCGGTCTCCGCGGCGAAGCCGACGATGGCCCGCATATTGGGCAGCTGCCCGTCGGAGCGGGCACGGACCGCCCCTGCCAGCACGTCGTCGTTGCGGACCAGTTCGATGGTGGGCTCCCCCGCACTGTCGGGACCCTTTTTGATCTTGGACTGCGCCACCCGCACCGGGCGGAAATCGGCGACGGCAGCGGCCATCACCAGCACGTGCGCCTCGGGGGCGTGCTTGGACACCGCGTCATGCAACTGTTGGGCCGAGCTGACGTGCACCACGTGGACGCCGGCCGGATCGATCAGCCCCGCGGTGTGCGCGGCGATCAGGGTGACCTCCGCGCCGCGTTGGGCCGCCACCCGGGCCACCGCGTAACCCTGCTTGCCCGAGCTGCGGTTGCCGATGAACCGGACCGGGTCGATGGGCTCGCGGGTGCCGCCCGCGGTCACCAGTACCTTCTGTCCCGCCAGGTCGTGCGGCAACGCGTCGGCCCGCTCCAGCAGCAGCGAGGCGAAGGTATTGATCTCTTCGGCCTCGGGCAGCCGGCCGGGGCCGGTGTCGGCGCCGGTCAACCGTCCCGACGCGGGCTCGAGGACCACCGCGCCGCGTTCCCGCAGCGTCGCCACATTGGCGACGGTGGCCGGATGCTGCCACATCTCGGTGTGCATGGCCGGGGCGAACAGCACCGGACAGCGGGCGGTGAGCAGGGTGGCGGTCAGCAGATCGTCGGCGCGGCCGGCGACGGCGCGAGCCAACAGATCAGCGGTGGCCGGCGCCACCACCACCAAGTCGGCCTGCTGGCCGATCGCCACATGCGGGACGCGGGGCACGTCATCGAACACCCCGGTGTCAACCGGCTGGCCCGAGAGCGCCTCGAAGGTCGCCGCCCCCACGAAGCGCAGGGCGGACTCGGTCGGGACGACGCGAACCGAATGGCCGGCCTCGGCCAGCTGTCGGACCACGGTGCACGCCTTGTATGCGGCGATGCCTCCGGAGACACCGACGACGACCCGTTTCTGGCCCATCGGTATGACCCGTCCTGCCCGGCTCGGCGCTACTCGCCTTCGGTGTATTCGAGCAGGTCGCCGTGGATCTCGCGCAGCGCGATCGACAGCGGCTTCTCCTGCAGGCCGGGCTCGACCAGCGGCCCGACGTATTCGAGGATGCCCTCACCGAGCTGGTTGTAGTAGTCGTTGATCTGGCGCGCACGCTTGGCCGCGTAGATCACCAGCGCGTACTTGCTCGACGCCCGCTGCAGCAGCTCGTCGATGGGCGGGTTGGTGATGCCGAGGGGCGTGTCGTAACCGCCGATCGACGCCGGGTCGAACTCGTCGGCGTCGGTCACCACGGCCGAGTCGGTCTGCGAGGTACTCACTTAAGACAATCTCCTGAAGCTCTTTGGCTGGGGGGGCGGTTCACGCCTGCTGGTTGTCGTCCGGGTAAATCAGACCGCGCCCGGTGCGGTATCCACCAGCAAGGATACCAATTCTGAGCAGGCTGTTTCCAATCGACCGTTGACCACGACCGCGTCGAAGTCTCCCTGCGCCGCCAACTCGGTGCGTGCGGTGGCCAATCGGCGTTGCATGACCTCTGCGGTTTCGGTGCCGCGGCCGGCCAGTCTGGCCTGCAACGTCTCCCAGTCCGGCGGGGCCAGAAACACCGTGACAGCCTCCGGTAGGGCCTTTTTGATGGCCCGGGCCCCGGCCAGGTCGACCTCGATCAGAACGGGCCGACCGGAACGCGTGGCGTCTACGACGGGGGCCGCCGGAGTACCTGAGCGCTGCAGGCCGCCGTGAATATCGGCCCACTCCAGCAGCTCATTTTTCTCAACTAGCCGGTCGAACTCCGCCGGCGAAACAAATCGGTAGTCGACGCCGTCCACCTCCCCGGGCCTGGGCGCCCGGGTGGTGGCCGACACACTGAAGTACAGGTCCGGTACCCGCTCTCGCAGGCACCGGACCACGCTCGACTTACCGACCGCGGATGGGCCGGACAGCACTACAACGCGTCCCGCGTTTCCGCTGCCCGGCCCTCCACCGGTAGTCACTGCCGGGTCAGGAGAAGTCGAACTTCTCCAGCAGCGCCTTGCGCTGCCGGTCGCCCAGGCCGCGCAGGCGGCGGGTGGGGGCGATCTCCAGCTCGGTCATGATCTCCTGCGCCTTGACCTTGCCGACCTTCGGCAACGCCTCCAGCAGCGCAGACACCTTCATCTTGCCAAGGACCTCGTCGGTCTCGGCGTCCTTGAGCACCTGCTTGAGATTGGTGCCGCCACGCTTCAGCCGGTCCTTGAGCTCCGCTCGGGCCCGACGTGCGGCCGCCGCCTTCTCCAACGCGGCGGCGCGCTGCTCGTCGGTCAACTGGGGAAGGGCCACGATTCCTCCGTCTCGTCATCATCGACAACGTCGATGTTTTCCTTGTCCCGGCCAGGTACTTCGGCCAGAGACGACGACCGTACCCACGCCGTCTGACGAAATCTAACCCCACCCCCCCGTTTCCGGCTACAAATGCCCAGCGTATGGGGTTTGGGCGCGGCGCCGTCCAAGCCGAGTCCGCCACCATCGGTCAGCCCGCCCCGGATGAGTCGCGATCCCCGGCGACCCGGCCCGAAAAACCGCTCTGAGCTAGCCTTTTGCTCTTTTCGTTCGGCCGGATCGGATCCCGCGCCGTGGGCGCGGCAGGGGCGTTTGCGATGTGACCGGACATTCATGCCAGTGACTTCGCACCTCGCGGCGTGTCGGGCGTGTCGAGGCCGAGTTTGGACAGCCGGCGCCATCTCCCATCGGGGTCCATCGACCAACGCCGGCACCCCGAGGAGGTGGGCGATCACCCTGTTCCGCCACCTACGCGGCTCCGAGGTGGTCGTGTCCGTTTCGCGGGCGCACGCGGCTTCGTGCGCTGAAAACGCCGCAACCGCGAGCCTGGTATTTCTACGCGGAGGGCATGGTGGCGCGCCACGGAACAGGAATCCAGGAACCCGATGCACTGACAGCAACTATTCAGGGAGTTTCTACATTTGAACGTTCGAAGTCGCGGATTAGCCGCTTAATGTGCCGGCCAGGTGGGAGGTCCACCCGGGGGTGTTTATGGGGGGTAAGACTATGAACATTTCCGCTGAATACCGTTTCGGTAGAGAAAGTGGGAATTCATGACGATGATGACAGTCGGCCGTGCTGGCCGGTGGGCTCTTACGGCGGCCACGGTGTTGGCCCTCGGCGCTTTCGGGATCGGCACGGCCAGCGCCGAGCCCCATGATGGAGTCACCGGTGGCGCCGGCAACAACGGCGGGGTGAACGTCAACATGGGGCCCTTCGGCGGCGGTATGAATGCCGGCAACAACGGCGGCTTCAACTTCGGCCCCAACGGAATCGGCGCCGGCGGCGGTCAAAACAACACCGCCAACGTCAACATGGGACCGTTCGGCGGCGGGATGGATGTCGGCCGAAACGGCGGCTTCAACTTCGGCCCCAACGGAATCGGCGCCGGCGGCGGCCAGAACAACAGCGCCAACGTCAACATGGGGCCCTTCGGCGGCGGTTACAGCGCCAACACCGGTGGGGGCGTCAACTTCGGCGGCAGGTAACTGGCAATCCAGGGCCTGCGTGGGCGCCCTCGTCGGGCGGCTACGCAGGCCCTGTCGCGAGTTATCCCGCGGCGGCCAAGTAGGCCACGGCGTCCCGCAGCCGCTCAGCGGCGGCACGCAGCGCGCCGGCATCCGGGCCGACCCGCAGCACGTCGCGCGAAACCGCCGGCAGCAAAGTGCCCGCAGCGGCCCCTCCGAGCCCGGCAAGGGCCTCTGGGCGGCCGCCCTGGGCCCCAACGCCCGGCACCAGCACTGGCCCGCCCAGGGCACTCAGATCGGGCACCTCACGCAGCGTGGCGCCCACCACGACCCCGATCGAGCCCAGTCCCGCCGCACCCTCGGCTTTGTTCGCTTCCGCGGCCGCGTCGACGATCGCCTGCGCCACGGTGCGGCCGTCCGCAACCTGGGCCCGCTGCACGCTCGCCCCCTCCGGGTTCGAGGTGGCCGCCAACACGAACACACCCCGCCGATGCTGCGCGGCGGTCTCCAGCAGCGGATGCAATGACCCGAAGCCCAGGTAGGGCGAGGCGGTCACCGCGTCGGAGGCCAACGGCGACTGTCCGGCCCAGGCGGCCGCGTAAGCGGCCATGGTCGAGCCGATGTCACCGCGCTTGGCGTCGGCCAGCACCAGCACACCGGCCTCGCGCAACGCCGTGATGGTGCGCTCCAGCACGGCGAAACCGGCCGACCCGTACGCCTCGAAGAACGCCACCTGCGGCTTGACCACCGCGAACCCGGCGAACGCCGTCACACACGTCTCGCTGAAGGCCGCCAACCCGTCCGGCGTCGTGGGCAGGCCCCAGGCGGCCAGCAGTTCGGGGTGCGGGTCGATGCCCAGGCACAGTGGCCCGCGGGCCGCCATCGCGTCGGCCAGGCGCGCACCGAACCCCGGTATCACTACTGCCCGCCGAGGGTGCTGTGCAGTTCCTGCAGGGAACGCACCCCGATATCGCCCCGGATGCCCGCCTCGATTCCCTGCACCGCCGCGGCCGCGCCCTGCACGGTGGTGATGCACGGGATGTTCACGCTGACCGCTGCCGAACGGATCTCGTAGCCGTCCACCCGTGGACCGGAGTTGCCGTACGGCGTGTTGATCACCAGATCCACCTCACCGGCCCGGATCGCGTCCACCGCGGACAGGACCGGACGCTGCGGGCTCGGCTCCTCGAAATTCTTGCGCACCACGTCACACGGAATACCGTTGCGGCGCAGCATTTCCGCGGTCCCCTCGGTGGCCAGCACCCGGAAGCCAAGGTCGGCGAGCCGTTTGACCGGGAACACCAGCGACCGCTTGTCGTGGTTGGCCACCGACACGAAGACGGTGCCCTGGGCCGGCAGCGACCCGTAGGCGGCGGTCTGGCTCTTGGCGAACGCGGTGCCGAAGTCGCGGTCGATCCCCATCACCTCACCGGTGGACTTCATCTCCGGGCCGAGCAGTGAGTCGATGCCGGAGCCGTCCGCGCGACGGAAGCGGTGGAACGGCAGCACCGCCTCCTTGACCGCGATGGGGGCGTTCGGGCCGACCGTGGCCCCGTCCCCCGTGGCGGCCAACAGGCCCTCGGCCCGCAGTTCGGCGATCGTGGTGCCCAGCATGACGCGCGCGCAGGCCTTGGCCAGCGGCACCGCGGTGGCCTTGGACACGAACGGCACCGTCCGGCTGGCCCGCGGGTTGGCCTCCAGCACGTAGAGCACGTCGTCTTTGAGGGCGAACTGCACGTTGAGCAGCCCCACCACCCCGACACCGTGGGCGATGGCCTCGGTGGCACGCCGTACCTTCTCGATGTCGCTGCGCCCCAGCGTCACCGGCGGCAGTGCGCAGGCCGAGTCACCTGAGTGGATGCCGGCTTCCTCGATGTGCTCCATGATGCCGCCGATGTAGACCTCGCTGCCGTCGCACAGCGCGTCGACGTCGATCTCGATCGCGTCTTCCAGGAACCGGTCGACCAGCACTGGATGCTCCGGCGACAGCTGGGTGGCCCGGGTGATGTAGCCGTGCAGGGTCTCTTCGTCGTAGACGATCTCCATGCCGCGACCGCCCAGCACGTACGACGGACGCACCAGGACCGGGTAGCCGATGTCGGCGGCGATCCGTTTGGCCTGCTCGAAGGTCGTCGCCGTGCCGTACCGCGGCGCCGGCAGCCCGGCGGTGGTCAGCACATCGCCGAACGCGCCGCGGTCCTCGGCCAGGTCGATGGCTTCCGGGCTGGTTCCGACGATCGGCACTCCGGCGTCGGCCAGCCGCTGGGCCAGCCGCAGCGGGGTCTGCCCGCCGAGCTGGACGATCACGCCGACTACCCCGGGTCCGCCCTGGCCCGACTGCTGTTCGGCGTAGTACACCTCGAGCACGTCTTCGAACGTCAACGGTTCGAAGTAGAGCCGGTCGGCGGTGTCGTAGTCGGTGGACACCGTCTCGGGGTTGCAGTTGATCATCACCGTCTCGAACCCGGCCTGGCTCAAGGTGATCGCGGCGTGCACGCAGCTGTAGTCGAACTCGATGCCCTGGCCGATCCGGTTGGGTCCGGATCCCAGGATGAGCACCTTGGGTTTGACGTCCTGGGCTGCCACCTCGGTCTCGGCGGCGGGGTCG
Source organism: Mycobacterium sp. SMC-14 (assembly GCF_046250075.1). Taxonomy (NCBI): domain Bacteria; kingdom Bacillati; phylum Actinomycetota; class Actinomycetes; order Mycobacteriales; family Mycobacteriaceae; genus Mycobacterium; species Mycobacterium sp. SMC-14. The sequence goes on from NZ_CP176429.1 coordinate 2,621,381, forward strand.
AGCTCGAAGGTGCTGTAGTGATACGGCGTCTTGGATTCGAATTCCGCCGCGCAGGTGTCGACGGTCTTGAACACCGGGTGGATGCCCAGCCGGTCCCGCAGCAGCCGCACCCCGTCCTCGCCGGCCAGTTCCGGGCGCAGCACGGCGATCTGATGATCCGACAGGCCGCTGTACTTGCAGCGGCGCAGCAGGTCCGCATCGAGCACCGGGGTGTCGACGACCTCGGTGCGCAGCGCCACCAGGCCGTTGATCTGCTCGACGAACCACGGGTCCACCCCGGAGGCCTCGGCGACCGCTTCCACAGTGGCGCCCAGGCGCAGCGCCAGCTCGATGTCATAGAGGCGGCCCTCGGTGGGCACCCGCAACCGGTCGAGGGCGGCGCTGGCTGTGTCTTCCTGGGGGTCCGGTTTGGTCCAGAACCCGGCACGGTCGGTCTCCAGCGAGCGCATCACCTTGCCGAGCGACTCGATGAAGTTGCGGCCCAACGACATCGCTTCGCCCACCGACTTCATGGTGGTGGTCAGCCGCGGGTCGGCTCCGGGGAACTTCTCGAACGCGAAGCGCGGTGCCTTGACCACGACGTAGTCCAGCGCCGGCTCGAAGCAGGCCGGGGTCTCTTTGGTGATGTCGTTGATGATCTCGTCGAGGGTGTAGCCGATCGCGAGCTTGGCGGCGATCTTGGCGATCGGGAAGCCGGTCGCCTTCGACGCCAGCGCACTGGATCGCGAGACCCGCGGGTTCATCTCGATCACGATGAGTCGGCCGTCTTGCGGGTTGACCGCGAACTGGATGTTGCAACCGCCGGTGTCCACCCCGACCTCGCGCAGGATCGCGATCCCCAGGTCGCGCATCTTCTGGTATTCGCGGTCGGTCAGCGTCATCGCCGGTGCAACGGTCACCGAGTCACCGGTGTGCACGCCCATCGGGTCGACGTTCTCGATCGAACAGACCACGACGACGTTGTCGTTGCCGTCGCGCATCAACTCGAGCTCGAATTCCTTCCACCCGTAGATGGATTCCTCGATCAGGACGTTGGCCGTCGGGGAGGCGGCCAGGCCGTCACCGGCCATCCGCGCGACCTCGTCGAGGCTGGCCGCCAGTCCCGATCCCAGGCCGCCCATGGTGAAGGAGGGGCGAACCACGACGGGCAGCCCCAGTTCGGCGACGGTCTCTTCGACCTCGGCCATGGTGTAGCAGACTCGGGAACGCGCCGACTCGCCGCCGACCTTGGCGACGATGTCCTTGAACTGCTGACGGTCTTCGCCGCGCTGGATCGCCTCGAAGTCGGCGCCGATCAGCTCGACTCCGTACCGCTCCAGCACCCCGTGCTCGTGCAGGGCCACCGCGGTGTTCAGTGCGGTCTGCCCGCCCAGGGTGGCCAGCAGGGCGTCGACCTTGTTGCCGCGCTCGGCTTGCTGAGCGAGCACCTTTTCGACGAACTCCCAGGTGATGGGCTCGACGTAGGTGTTATCGGCGTACTCGGGGTCGGTCATGATGGTGGCCGGATTGGAGTTGACCAGGCTCACTTCCAGGCCTTCGGCCTTGAGCACCCGGCAGGCCTGGGTTCCCGAATAGTCGAATTCACACGCTTGTCCGATCACGATCGGCCCGGAGCCGATCACCAGGACATGGCGCAGGTCACTACGGCGCGGCATTACTTCTCCCCTGCCATCAGGTCGACGAACTGGTCGAACAGGTATTCCGCGTCGTGCGGTCCGGCCGCGGCCTCCGGGTGGTACTGCACCGAGAACGCCCGGCCGTCGGCGAGCTTGACGCCCTCGACGACTCCGTCGTTGGCGCAGGTGTGACTGACCACCGCCGGGCCGAAGTCGGTGTCGAAGCGCTGGCCCGCTTCGCCTTCCAGTGCGAAGCCGTGGTTCTGCGCGGTCACCGCCACCCGGCCGGTGGCGTGGTCGATCACCGGGATGTTGATGCCGCGGTGGCCGAACGTCATCTTGTAGGTGCTCAGCCCCAGCGCCCGGCCCAGGATCTGGTTTCCGAAACAGATTCCGAACAGCGGGATTCCGGCACCGAGCACCTCGCGGGTCAACGCCACCATCGCCTCCGCTGTGGCCGGGTCCCCGGGGCCGTTGGACAGGAATACCCCGTCCGGCTTCAGGTCGGCGATCGCCGCGAAGTCCACCGACGACGGCAGTACGTGGCTGCGGATTCCGCGCCGCGAGAAGTTGCGTGGGGTGTTGGTCTTGATGCCCAGGTCCAGGGCGGCGATGGTGAACCGGTGTGCGCCCTCGGGTTCCACCACGTATCCGGCGTCGGTGCTGACCTGGCCGGCGAGATCGGCGCCGAGCATCGACGGCTGCTCGCGGACCCGGGTCACCAGCTCATCGGTTGATGCCAGCGCGTCACCGGAGAACACCCCGGCCTTCATCGAGCCGTGATTGCGCAGGTGGCGCACGATGGTCCGGGTGTCGACCCCGGCGATTCCGACGATGCCCTGGCGGATCAGCTCGTCGTCCAGGGTGCCGGTGGCCCGCCAGTTCGACGCCCGCGGCGACGGGTCGCGCACGACATAGCCGGCCACCCAGATCTTTTCGTCGCGACTCTCCCCGTCCTCGAGGTTCCAGCCGGTGTTGCCGATCTGCGGGGCGGTGGCCACCACGATCTGCCGGTGATAACTGGGGTCGGTCAGGGTCTCCTGGTAGCCGGACATCCCGGTGGAGAACACCGCCTCACCCAGGGTCTGCCCCACGGCCCCGAACGGCGTTCCGGTGAACGTCCGGCCGTCCTCGAGAACCAGCACCGCTCGCGAGTTCATCTGTCGTCTTCCTCTTCTTCCAACCAGCGGCTGTGCTCGGCGCGGTCGTCCGCGCGGAAGCCGGTGTCTATCTCAGTGCCCGACGGCAGTCGCCAGCGGATCGCCAGCACTCCGTCATGGTTTCGGGTGGGGATGGCACGCCCGGCGATACCGCGTTCGGTGCGGACCGCGATCACCGTGTCTGCGGGGATCCAGATCGGCCGGGCGCCGCTGCGCTGCACCATGATTCCCTCGGGGTAGCGCGTCAGCACGGCCTTGGTGCGGTAGCCCAGGTCTCCGACCACCACCCGGTCGTTCCATTTCGGGGCCAGCGTGCACCCCAGGTACTGCCCGCGGGTGGCAGCCACGGTCGGCGCCCCCACCGTGTCGGGCACCGTCGGCAGTGTCCCGATCAGCGCATCCTGCAGCTGGCCGCGGCGGCGCCAACCGCGCATCATCAGCCGGATCACCACGCCGATCAGCACCACCAGCAGAAAAGCGAAGACCAGCGAGCCGATCAACGTGGGGGTGTTCATATCGGGCTCTTCCCGTCCCGGGCTGTGATCCGGCCACGCAGCAGGGTCGCGGTGACGGTCGCGGGCAAGGTCATCTCTTCATAGGGGGTGTTGTCTGAGCGACTGGCCAGCTGCGCACCGGTGACCACCCAGGTCGTGTCGGGATCGACCACGGTCAGGTTGGCCGGCTCGCCCACCTCCAGCGGGCGGCCCTGGTCGGGCAGACCGACGATCTGGGCCGGCCGCTCGCTCATCACCCGGGCCACGTCACGCCAGGTCAACAGGCCGGTCTGCACCATGGTGGCCACCACTACCGACAGCGCGGTCTGCAGGCCCAGCATCCCTGGCCGAGCGACGGAAAACTCGCAGCACTTCTCATGATCGGCGTGCGGGGCGTGATCGGTAGCCACACAGTCGATGACGCCGTCGGCCAATGCCTGACGCAGCGCCTCGGTGTCGGAGGCCTCGCGCAGCGGCGGGTTGACCCGGTTCATTCCGTCGTAGTCGGCCAGTCGGCTGTCATCGAGCATCAGGTGATGTGGGGTGACTTCCGCAGTCACCGAGATGCCTTGCGCCTTAGCCCATTTCAGAAGCTCCACCGTTCCGGCGGTGGACGCATGGCAGATGTGCAGGCGGGCGCCCGCGTCGCGGGCCAGCAGCACGTCCCGAGCCACGATCGATTCTTCGGCGACGCGCGGCCAGCCGGCCAGGCCCAGCCGGGCGGCGTTGGGCCCCTCGTGGGCGACCGAGCCGACAGTGAGCCGCGGTTCCTCGGCGTGCTGGGCGATCAACACCCCCAGTCCGGTCGCGTACTCCAGCGCGCGTCGCATCACCAGGGGGTGATCAACACAGACGCCGTCGTCGGAGAACATCCGAACACCCGCGGTACCGGCGGCCATCATGCCCATCTCGGTCAGCTGGGTGCCGCCCAGTCCGACCGTGACGGCGCCGACCGGGTGTACGTCGACCAGGCCGATCTGCTGTCCGCGCTGCCAGACATGGTCGGTGACCACCGGAGAGTCGGCCACCGGGTCGGTGTTGGCCATCGCGAACACCGCGGTGTAGCCACCCAGGGCCGCCGCCGCCGAGCCGGTTTCGATGTCCTCGGCGTATTCGCGGCCCGGTTCACGCAGGTGCGTGTGCAGGTCGACGAAGCCCGGCAGCAACACCTGTCCGGGCGCGTCAATCACCTCGCAGTCATCCGGTACGGACAGACCGGTACCGATCTGCGCGATCTGGCCGTCGGTCACCAGGACATCGACCTGGTCGCCTTCGCCGTAACACCGCACTCCGCGGATCAGCACGCTCACAGCTCCACCTCCCCCGACGACGACGTCGCCGACCCGGCGGACTCACTGCCCACCAGCAGATGGAACAGCACCGCCATGCGCACATGGACACCGTTGGAAACCTGTTGCAGCACCGCGGATTGCGACGAGTCCGCCACCGACGAGGAGATCTCCATGCCGCGCAGCATCGGGCCGGGGTGCAGCACCACGGCGTGGTCGGCGAGCATCGCCCGGCGCTTCTCGCTCAGCCCGTAGCGCACCGAGTACTCCCGCGTCGACGGGAAGAATCCGCCGGTCATCCGTTCAGCCTGCACCCGCAGCATCAACACCGCGTCGGCGGCCGGCAACTCGGCGTCGAAGTCATGCGAGACCGTCACCGGCCAGTCGGCCACCCCGACCGGCAACAGGGTCGGCGGGGCCACCAGCACCACCTCGGCGCCCAGGGTCGACAGCAGGCTCACGTTGGAGCGGGCCACCCGGCTGTGCACGATGTCTCCGACGATGACGACGCGGCGGCCTTCGATACCGCCCAGGCGCTGACGCACCGTGAGCGCGTCGAGCAACGCCTGGGTGGGGTGCTCGTGGGTGCCGTCACCGGCGTTGATCACCGCGGGACCGCCGTCTTCGGCGGCTCCGGTCCATTCGGAGAGCAGGTGTGCCGCGCCCGAAGCCGGGTGACGGATGATCAGCGCGTCGGCGCCGGCGGCCCGCAGGGTGAACGCGGTGTCGCGCAGCGACTCCCCCTTGTTCACCGAGGAACCCGACGCGGACACGTTGATCACGTCGGCGCTCATCCACTTACCGGCCACCTCGAAGGAGACCCGGGTCCTGGTGGAGTTCTCGTAGAACATGGTGATCACGGTGCGCCCGCGCAGGGTGGGCAGCTTCTTGACCTCGCGCCCCACCAGCGCCTGGGCGAAGCGGTCGGCGTCGTCGAGGATCGCGGTGGCCTCATCGCGGCTCAAGTCGCCGGCTGCCAACAGATGCCTGGTGCTCATCGGGTAATCACCACCTGGTCGCGACCGTCGTGTTCAGCCAGTAAGACGTGCACGCTTTCGCCGCGAGCGGTCGGCACGTTCTTGCCGACGTAGTCGGCGCGCACCGGCAGTTCGCGGTGGCCGCGGTCCACCAGCACCGCCAGCTGCACGATCCGGGGCCGGCCCACGTCGCGCAGTGCGTCCAGTGCGGCCCGCACCGATCGACCGGCGAAGAGCACGTCGTCGACCAGGATCACGCACGCGTCATCGATACCGCCGGACGGGATCGAGGTGGGTTCCAGGGGCCGCGGGGGCTGACGCATCAGGTCGTCGCGGTACAAGGTGATGTCCAGCGCGCCGTGCGCGACGTCAACACCGCAGAATTCGCTGATCTTGCCGGCCAGCCGCTGGGCCAGGGTGACGCCGCGGGTGGGAATACCCAACAGCACGACGCGCGGGGCGTTAGCTCTATCGGGGTCGTCTAAAGCCGTCTTCTCGATGATCTGATGTGCGATCCGAGAAACAGTGCGACCCACATCCGCCGAGGACATCAATTCCCGGTCGGTGCTGGAATTACCGGCAGCGCCCATGCGAAACCGCAGGACCTCCTTCTCCGCCTCGCAGGACGGATCGTTAAAGGATGTCGAACTGCCGCGTAGCCTAACATCCGCCCGCGGGTAGTCCGGCGCGAGCGAGCGCAGAATCGCGGTCGCCCGCGGCGTGTCGACCCCAGACACGCACGCTCGGGGCATGCAGCCCGCCGTTAGCCTGTTCCGGTGAACCTCGACCCCAATCAGGCGCCGCTGCGTGAGGCCTGCGACACCGGCCTACTCGCCGGCGTGGTGACACTCGTCTGGCAGCGCGGCACGGTGCTGCAGGTCAACGAGATCGGCCATCGCGATGTCGGCGCCGGCCTGCCGATGACCCGCGACACCGTGTTCCGGATCGCCTCCATGACCAAGCCGGTCACCATCGCCGCAGCGATGACGCTGGTCGACGAAGGCCTACTGCGACTGACCGACCCCATCGCGCACTGGCTGCCGGAGTTCGCCGCACCGCGGGTGCTGGTGGAGCCGGCCGGTTCGCTGGAGGCCACCACCGCGGCACGGCGCGCAATCACGGTCGAGGATCTGATGACGCACCGCTGCGGCATCGGCTACGGATTCTCCGTTCCCGGCCCCATCGCGCGGGAGTACCAGCGGCTGCCCTTCGGACGCGGACCCGAAGCGTGGCTGACGGCACTGGCTGCGCTTCCCCTGGTGGACCAGCCCGGTGAGCGAGTCACCTACGGCCACGGCACCGACGTGCTGGGCGTGCTGCTGTCGCGGATCGAGGGCAAGCCGCTGCCGCAGGTAATCGAGGAACGGATCCTGGGCCCGCTGGGGATGGCCGACACCGGTTTCTGCGTCACTTCGCAGGCACGCGGGCGCAGCGCCACCATGTACCGCGTCGACGGGGACACGCTGCGCGACGATGCCATGGGGCCGGTGCCGATCGCGATGCCGGCGTTTCCCAACGCCGGGGGCGGCCTGATGTCGACCGCCGACGACTACCTGGCATTCGCCCGCATGCTGCTGGCCGACGGCCTGTTCGACGGCACCCGGGTGCTCTCGGCCTCCTCAGCGCGGGCGATGCGCACCGACCAGCTCACCGACGACCAGAAGCGGCACCCGTTCCTGGGCGCCCCGTTCTGGGTCGGGCGCGGGTTCGGGCTCAATCTATCGGTGGTGACCGATCCGGCGAAGTCCCAGCCGTTGTTCGGGCCGGGCGGTGCGGGAGCGTTCGGCTGGCCAGGCGCCTACGGCACCTGGTGGCAGGCGGATCCGGCCGCGGACCTGATCCTGATCTATCTGGTGCAGAACTCCCCGACGCTGTCCACCGACATGGCCGTCGCGGTCGCCGGCAATACCTCGATCGCCAAACTGCGGGTGGCGCAACCGAAGTTCGTCCGGCGGACCTACGCAGCCCTGGGTTTGTGAGCCGGGCGAGCGGTCAGCCACGTTCTCGACAGGAACCCATAGGGATAGTTGTCTGGCTCCGAGCGACAAATCGCAATGGGCTCGTCCACGCTCCCGCCCGTGTCGCTCAGAGGCGGGCAGCTCTCCTATTCCCCTAAGCCGACCTACGCCGGGGCAGCTCTGGGCTAGCGACTCTCCCCCGCGAGCCGCTGTCCCGCGCAGCGGGCCTTCTCCAGCGCGGCATCGCGCATCTGCGCGCGCTCCTCGGGGGTCCACCGCGTGGTCGGCTCGAAGACCAGGGTCTGGACGCGGTAGCCCAGCATGGTGAACACGTACTCCAGGTAGGGCCGCTGGAAATCCTGCAGGTCGGCGCGGTCGCCGTCGTAGGCGCTGGAGCGGGTCAAGATGAGCTGCAGCGGTTTGCCCTCCCCCAGCGTGCCCACGTGTTCGCCGCGCTCGTTGAGCGTGAAGCTGGCCATCGGTTGCACGATGACGTCGATCCAGGCCTTCAGCGCATGCGGCACATGCCAATTCCACATCGGCGACGACACCACCAGCCGATCGAACGAGCGGACCCGCTCGATTTCGGCCAGCACGTCCGACCAGATCTGCTTCTGCTCGGGGGTTCGGCGTTCGCCGTAGAGCGGAGCGAACTTGGCGAACGCCGCGTCGCGCCCGAACACCAGCATCTCGTCGGTCCACACCGAGAACCGTTCGACCTCGCCGACCGCGGCCGCGGGCGCGGCGTCCAGGAAGGCCTGGGTCAGTGCCGAGGACAGCGAGTGCTCTTGCTTCGGACTCGCCTCCACCCACAGAGTTTTCATGGTGTCCTTACGTCGGTCAGATCATCGAGATCGGTGAGATCTTCACGCCGGCCTCGAGTGCGCCAGACAGCTCGCGTGCCACGTCGTAGTCGAAGACTACGTGCCCGCAGATCACGTCGACATCGCGTTTAGCACGCTGCAGCGGGTTGCTCACGAACTGCGCACTGGCACCGGAGGCTTCGAGCAGATCGGCGATCACGGACCGGGATTCGTGCACGATATGCGCGGCCGCCGCCCGGGCGTCGGCCCGAACCGGGCGGCCGATCCGCTCCCTCGCCTCCACTGCGTCTTGAATCCGGCCGACGGTGTCGGCGAGCAGGCCGCGCAGTGCACGCAGCCGAACCCGCGCATCGCCGAGGCGGATCTGGGCTGCCGGCTGGTTCTTCTGCGCGGCACCGGAATACGCCAGGACCCGTTCGGCCAACCGCTCGGAGAACAGGTCCGCGACCCATTCGGCCGACCCGAGGGCGGGCATCGCGGCGACCAGGGCCAGCGCCGGGACCATCGGCCACCGGTACGCCGACGCGTCGTGCAGCTCGGCGCCGGGGGCGGTACCGGAGTAAATGTCGACGACCTTGACCAGCCGGTGCGACGGGACGGCCACATCCTCTATGACGACATCGTTGGAACCGGTGGCCCGCATGCCCGCGGTGTGCCAGACGTCCTCGACGCGAATGTCGGCCGCCGGCAGCAGCACCAGCGCCGGGTAGGGAGCGTCGTCGGGTCCGCAGATCGCCCCGACCATGATCCAGTCGGCGTCCATGACCCCGGTCGCCCACGACCATCGCCCGGACAGCCGGATTCCGTCACCGTCGGGCACGCCGCGCCCGGTCGGTGCCAACGGCGCCGGGCACAGCACCGGCCCGGCAGCGAACACCTCGTCCTGGGCCTGCTCACCGAAGAGCGCCAGCATCCAGTTGTGCAGCATGTAGAACCCGAGCGTCCAGGCGCTCGATGCGCAGCCATGCGCCATGCGCCGGATCGGCTCGAGGATGTCGGGAAACTCGGCCTGCCGGCCGCCATAGCGCGCCGGCAATAGCAGGCCGGCCAGTCCGGACTTGTGGAAGTCCTCGACGGTGTCCGCCGGCAGTCGGCGCAGCTCTTCGGCTGCCGCGGCGCGTTGCGCCAGTCGGGAGATGAATTCCTCGGTCACCAAGGGTGCCGTCATGGTCGCCATGCCCGGACCGTACCATACCTTTTGGTATGGAGGTCAGTGTCGCAGCATGACATCCAGGAACTGTTCCCGCCGTCCCGCCGCCCGTGAGCTCGGCGCGGAACCGGACAGATGCAGAAACCCGATCCCGGCGGCGAATGTTGCGTTGGCACGCATGTCGGCCTCGTCCGCGTCGAAGCCGTCGTCGAGAAACACCTGCCGAACCGCGTTGAGCACCCGCCGATCCGAGCTGCGTACCGCCACGGCGACGCTGTCCTCCGAGCGCGCCCATTCGCGCATGGCGCGTTCGAGCATCCAATGGGCGGGCCCCACCAACGCGGTCATCATGCGCGACAACCGCTCACGCGGCGGCAGTTCCGACAGCGCATCGAAGTCGCCACGGTCGGCGTCGCGCACGGCGGCCCAGGTGTCGACCAGCGCCTGCCGGTAGGCCTTCATATCGGCGAAATGCCAGTAGAAGCTGCCCTTGGTGACCCCGAGCCGCTTGCACAGCCGGTCGATGGTCAGCGCCTTGAGCCCGTCTTCGGAAAGAATCCGGAAACCGGCCTGCACCCAGTCCTGCACGGACAGCCGGGGATTGCCACCCGACCCGCCAACTGCGCCCGACGTGGCCATGGCCAGTCAGCGTACTGACCCGGCCGCCTCCTGCAAGGCCCGACGCGCATACGCGCGAACGTCAGCGTCGTTGTCCTTGACCGCGATCCCCAGCGCATCGTGGGCGGCGACGTCGGATTCCGCCCAGCGGGTCAGCCCCAGCACGGCGGCCTTGCGCACGTCGAGATGCGGGTCCTCCAGTGCCACGGTCAGCAGCGGCACCGCCGCCTCGGCGTCCGCACCGACCAGCGCGCGGGCCGCGCCGACCCGCACCTGCCATGCCGACTCGCGCAGTGCCGGCGTGACGACGGCGAGGTCCTGCGGCCCGCAGCCGATCTCACCGAGCGCGGCCAGCGCGGCCGCACGGACCAGCGGGTCCGGGTCGCCGATCAGGACCCGTACGGTATCGGCCCCGGCGCGCAAAGTCGCCAAGGCGTTGGCCGCGGCGATGCGCACTTCGCGGTTGCCGTCGCCGGCGCCGATCGCCACCGTCACCGCGTCGTCGACCGAGACCAGTGCGCGCACCGCTTCGATCCGCACTCGGTGGTCGGGGTCGGCCAGTGCGGCCCGGTAGTGCGCCGGGTCCCCGATCCGCCGGCTGGACAACACGTACACCACGCAGGCCCGCACCACCGGATCCGGCGAGCTGCGCTGCGCACCGGCCAACTCCGGGTCCGCAACCACTTCGACGAGCTCACGCGCTCCGTCGGCAGCCGTCCGGCGCACCGCGGCGTCAGCATCGGCGAGCGCGCCGAACAGCGCAGCGGCGTAGCCGTCGGGAGTGTGCTCGCTCAGCGCGGCAACCGTGGTACGGCGTACCGCCGGATCGGGATCGGCGAGGAAGCCGGCCAGATCGGCCAGCGTCGGCTCCTCGAGTGCGACGACCGCCGCGATGCGCGGCGACGGCGGGTGCACCGCAGCCGGTGCCGCAACTCGCGACCCCGCGGTCGCCGGTGCCTGGCCCCCCAGCAACGGCGGCTGCGAGACCGCATGCACCGACTGATCCGTCGGGGGCAGCCCATCGAGTTCGGGGACGGCCACGAAGTAGGGCGCAACCGGCCGCTTGAGGAATTCCATGGCGCCGTCGGCACGTTTGCGCACGTTGAGGTGGTAGCCCCACTGAGTGTCGTCACGGCCGGGCAGGTCGGCACGGTCGTGGTAGAGGCCCCAGCGGGACTCGGTACGGGTCAGCGAAGAGCGGGCGGCCAGCTCCGCGCAGTCCCGGATGAAGGACACCTCGACGGCGCGCATCAGCTCGTGCGGGTTGCGGGCGCCCATCTGGGCGATCTCGCCGCGCATCCGCTCGAAGGTCTGCACCGCCAGCGACAGTTTGGCAGCCGACTTCGGCGGCGCCACATAGTCGTTGACGAACCGGCGCAGCTTGTATTCCACCTGCGGCTGCGGGGGCCCGTCGGGGTGGCGAAACGGGCGATAGATCAGCTCATGGGCCTCGGCAAGCTGGTCGGCCGGCAGGTCCTGCGGCGCCGCGACCTCGCCCAGCGTGGCTGCCGCATCCGCACCGGCCAGGTCGCCGAACACGAACGCGCCGATCATGTAGTTGTGCGGCACGCAGGCCAGGTCGCCTGCGGCGTACAGCCCCGGAACCGTAGTGCGGGCATTCTCGTCGACCCACACCCCCGATGCGGAATGCCCCGAGCACAAACCGATCTCGGATATGTGCATTTCGATGTCGTGGGTGCGGTAGTCGTGACCGCGGTTGGTGTGAAAGGTCCCCCGGGTGGGCCGCTCGGTGGTGTGCAGGATGTTCTCCAGCGCCGAGAGCGTCTCGTCGGGCAGGTGCGACACCTTGAGGTAGATCGGCCCGCGCGCCGAGTCGATCTCGGATTTGACCTCGGCCATCATCTGTCCCGACCAGTAGTCGGAGTCGACGAATCGCTCCCCCAGGGAGTTCACCTGATAGCCGCCGAACGGGTTGGCCACGTAGGCGCAGGCAGGCCCGTTGTAGTCCTTGATCAATGGGTTGACCTGGAAGCATTCGATACCGGACAGCTCGGCGCCGGCGTGATAAGCCATCGAGTAACCGTCGCCGGCATTGGTCGGGTTCTCGTACGTGCCATACAGATAGCCCGACGCCGGCAGCCCGAGGCGCCCACACGGCCCGGTGGCCAGGATCACCGCCTTGGCGCCGACGGCCACGAATTCGCCGGTGCGGGTGTGCAATGCGGCGGCACCGACCGCCCGGCCGTCCCGGGTGAGCACCCGCACGGGCATCAGCCGGTTCTCGATGCGGATCCTCTCGCGCATCGAGCGTTGCCGCAGCACACGATAGAGCGCCTTTTTGACGTCCTTGCCCTCGGGCATCGGCAGCACGTAGGAGCCGGAACGGTGTACGCGGCGCACGGCATACTCGCCATGCTCGTCCTTTTCGAACTTCACCCCGTAGCGTTCCAGCCGCTGCACCATCGCGAAGCCGCGGGTGGCGGTCTGATAGATGGTGCGCTGGTTGACGATTCCGTCGTTGGCGCGGGTGATCTCGGCGACGTAGTCCTCGGGTTCGGCCTTACCGGGAATCACGGCGTTGTTGACGCCGTCCATACCCATGGCCAGCGCCCCGGAGTGGCGCACGTGGGCCTTTTCCAGCAGCAGCACCTGGGCGCCGTGCTCGGCGGCGGTGAGCGCGGCCATGGTGCCGGCGGTGCCGCCGCCGATCACCAGCACATCGCAGTCCAGCCGCTGCGGTGTCGCGACATCCGGGATCTGCCGGAAGTCCTGCGTCATGAGTGCTCCAATGCGGTGAGGATGGCGGCACGCAGTCCGGGTTCTGCTCGGCCACTGCGGGGTTCGGGAACCTCGACAAGCGCCCGCAGCGGCTGCCCGGCGCGCCCGAGCACCGCCACCCGGTCTCCGAGTGCCAAGGCCTCGTCGACGTCATGGGTGACGAACACGATCGTGGTCGGGTGGGATCGCCAGGTGGCGATCAGCAGCGCCTGCATGGCAGCGCGGGTGGCGCTGTCCAGCGCCCCGAACGGTTCGTCCATCATCACCGCGCGGGGCGCCCCGGCCAGGCCGCGGGCCAGCTGAACCCGTTGCCGCATCCCGCCGGAGAGGCTTTTCGGCAGATAGTCGCCGAAACCGGTCAGTCCCAGCTCGGCGATCCACCGGTCGGCTTGGGCCTGCCGCCCGGTGCGCGGCACCCCGCGCAGCCGCAGCGCCAACTCGATGTTGGAGCGCACCGAACGCCACGGCAGCAGCGCGTTGTCCTGAAACACCACGCCACGGTCCCGCGAGGTGGTCCTGACCTCGGCGTCGTCGGCCAGCACCCGCCCCTGATCGGGAAGCAGCAGCCCGGCCAGTGCGCGCAGCACCGTCGACTTGCCACAACCGGACGGACCGGTCAGCACCAGGATCTCGCCGGAGCGCACGGCCAGGCTCAGCTCGTCGATCACCGGAGAATCGGTGTAAGACAACCGGACCCGGTCCAGCGTCAGGCTCATGCCGACCGTCATCGCCCGTTCTCCTCGCTGCGCGGCAGCCAGCGGGTAAGCCGACGCCCGACCGTCTCCACCGCAGCCGAGGTGGCGAACCCCAGCACGCCGATGGTGATGATGCCGACGAACACGTCCGGGTAGGCCAGCACGGTGTAGGCCTGCCAGGTGCGATATCCGATGCCCAGGCGCCCGGAGATCATCTCCGCGGAGATCACGCAGATCCACGACACCCCCATGCCCACCGAGAGCCCGCCGAACACGCCCGGCAGGATGCCCGGAATCACCACCTGGCTCAACACATCCCAGCGTCCGCCGCCCAGGGTCCGGACCGAGTCCTCCCACAGTGTGGGCAGCGCACGCACCGCGTGACGGGTGCTGACCAGGATCGGGAAGAAGGCGGCCAGGAACGTGATGAACACAATGCCCTGTTCGCTGGCCGGGAAGAGCAGGATCGCGACCGGGACCAGCGCGATGGCCGGGATCGGCCGGATCAGTTCGGTGAGCGGGCCGACGACGTCGGCGGCCACCCGCGATCTGCCCAGCAGGATGCCGGTGGCGACGCCGACCGTCGCGGCCAGGCCGAATCCGGTGAGGATCCGGATCAGCGACTGCGCCAGATCCAGCCAGTACGCCTCGGTGCCCAACCGGCGCACCAGCGTGGTGAAGACCTCATCGACGGTGGGCAGCGTGTCGAACCGCAGCCACCACCGCACGTCGGCGACGGTCAGCAACTGCCACAGCCCCAGTGCGGCCGCCACCGAGACCAGCCGCAGCAGCCACGATCGCCGTAGTGTCCGGACCCGGCGCGGCACCGCGCCGACCGGGGCAGCCGCGGCCGGGGCGCCGGTGAGGACCGCGGTCATGCCGCACCCGCCAGGGCCTGCCGATAATCCACCACAACGCCACCCGGATGGGCGGCGACATAGCGCCTCGCCCCGGCGGTCGTGTCGAAGGGCAGGTAGTGCGTACCGTCGCGAACCCACGCCGATTTGTCGGCGAACCATCGCGTGCCCAGTTCGGCATCGTGGACGTAGGCGGCCCGCAGGCGATCGCCGCGCGCGGTCGCGGCCCGCACGGCGTCCAGCAGCGCGTCGGAATCCGGCACCGCCACGGTGGTTTCGGATCCATCCAGCCAGAGCTCGCCGCCGACCGTCCTGGGTTTGTCGACCTCGGCGACCGTCTTGACGTAGTCCAGCTTTCGCGCATCGAACACCGCGCGCAGCGGCCTATCGTCGACAAACCCATCGACGTCGAAGTCATCCAGCTCGGCGAAGTCGCCGATCGACTTGAGGTAGGGCACGTCGTTCTTCAACGCGGCGACCAGCTGCGGCTTGAGGGTGGCGTCGAACGAGGTGCCGCCCGGCCCGTTGTAGAGGTAGACGACTTCCTGCGGTAGCCCGCTGCCCTCGGCGACGATGCGGGCCGCCTCCAGCGGTTTACGTTTCAGGAAGTCGGTGGCATCCAGCTGGGCTTGCAGGAATGCGTCGAGCACTTCGGGGTGCGCCCGCGCGTAGCTTCGGCGTACCACCACCCCGTGCAGGGTCGGGTAGCCCAGTTCGGCGCCGTCGTAGAGCAGGCGTGCCCTGTCCTGATACACCAGCAGGCCGGGCCAGGCGACGAATTGCGACAGGCCTTGAACCTGACCGGATTCCAGCGCTGAGGCGCCTACCTGCGGCTGCTGGTTGAGCACCTCGACGCCGGTTCCGGTGCCGGCCAGTGCGCGCAGCAGCGTGCCGTGGCCGGCCGAGCCCACACTGGCCGACACCTTGGCCCCGGCCAGGTCGGCCAGGGTGTCCGCACGGGAGTCGGGGGCCACCACCACCATGTTCAGCGCACCGGCGGGGTGGTATCCGGTCACCGAAACGATCGCGGTGCGGGCCTGCTCGTTGGACCGCGTTCGGACGCCGTTGACCAGCATGGGGTAATCCCCCATCGAGCCGATGTCGATCTTCTCGGCGAGCATCTGCGCGGTGATCGGCGCCCCGGTGTCGTAGTCCTGCCAGTCGACTCGGTAGCGAGTTCCCGTCCGGTCGGTGATGTCCGCGAGCCGGCGCTCCAGGTAGCCGCGAGCGCGCAGCAACGTGCCCGCGGTCGCGGTGTTGATGGTCTTGGACTGATAACCCACCACCACGTCGACGGAATCACCCGCCGTCGGGGAATCCAGCGAGCATCCGGCCAGGGCGAGGACGGCGCTGGTCAGCAGAATGAGGGATCTCTTCATGAAACACCTTGATGGTCAATGCATTCAGCGAATGAGATAAGGCATGTTGACGGTTACGGCGCCGGTCGGACAGCGCGCCGCACACGGCCCGCAGTACCAGCACTCGTCGACGTGCATGAAGGCCTTGCCGTTCTCCGGGTTGATCGCCAGGGAATCGAGCGGGCAGATGTCGACGCACAGCGTGCAGCCGGAGATGCACAGTGATTCATCGATCGTCACGGGGACGTCGGCACGGCCGTTGACCAGTGTCATGGATAGCTCCTTGTCAGGGTGCCGCGCATGGTGACGCGGTCACCGCGCATCCGGATGTATTCGAGATCGACGGGCCGGCCGTCCTCCAGGCTGGTGAGCCGTTCCAGCATCAGCAGGGCCGAGCCGCCGGGAAGCTGCAGGATCGCCGCGGTGTGCGGGTCGGCGGGAATCGCCTCCAGCGCCAGGGTCGCATCGCCCAGGCGCTGGCCGCTGATCTGTTCGATCAGCGGAAACACGTCATTGGACTCCAAGGGGTGGGCCAACACAGCAGCGCCGATATCGGGTGCCAGATAGGTCTGATCCAGGCTCAGCGGCACGTCACCGAGGTAGCGCAGTCGTTCGATGAAGACCACCTGGGCACCGGCGCCCAGCCCCAGCCGCCGGGCGACCGACGGCGGAGCGTCCACCGTCGTCGCCACCCGCACCTCGTTGCGCACTTCTTGCGCATCAAAGGTCTCCTGCAGGCCGCGCAGTGAGTCCAGTCCGTGGTCGTATTTGTGCTGGGCCACGTGGGTGCCGGTTCTGGGACCGCGGTGGATCAGTCCTTCGGCCTTCAGCGCCGTCAGTGCCTCACGAACGATGTTGCGGGAGACAACGAATTCCGTGGCCAGCTCCGGTTCACCGGGCAAGCCGTCGTCGTAGGCGCCGGCATGGATCTGATGGCGCAGCACGTCGGCGACCTGCCGGGCCCGATCCGCGCGGCGAATCGGCTGCGATGCGACGTGGGTTCCGGCCATGCAGACACGCTAAGGGCCACCGCCTCGGCGACCCCAGAGCTGCGAATTCCGCTGATCGGGGGCTAAAACTCATTGCGCCACCCGCCCGCTGCGGGCTGCCAGCGGAAACCTCCTGATGTCGGTGCATTGCGCCGCCGCGGCGCCCGCGGCCTTGGTAACAATCGCGGTGAGGCTAACCGGCCACATCCGGTGCCCGCCCATAGCGCGCCAGGGCCTCGGGAGTGAACACCGCCAACCCCAGCTCGGGGTTGTAGCCGTGAATCTCTTTCACGTCGAGTTCGGCCAGGAAGTACAGGATCTCCTTGGAGATCACCTGACCGGGAACCAGCACCGGGAAGCCGGGCGGGTACGGCACGACGAAGGTGGTCGAGACCAGGGTCTTGCCGTCGGCGACCCGGCGGCCGGCGTCCCCGAGTAGCACGTGCTCGCGGTCGGCCTCTTCGTAACCGCCGTAGAACGCCGCACGCATGTCGCCGATCGGGCTGGTGCCGCCGGGACGGAACGCCGGCGCGAACGCGCTGAAGTCGGGCAGCGGCGGCAGGTCCTCGGTGATCTCGGTGACCCGGCGGCGCTGCAGCGCGCGGTCATCGGTGCTGGCCGCGTTCCAGGCGCGGTCCAGTTCACCGGCGACCCGGCGCAGCGCGTCGAGCAGGTAGTGCACGCTGGACCACGTGACGCCGATGGTGAAGATCAACAGCACCGAGTTGATCGACGTCTTGTTGATCTGAATTCCGAACCGCTGCATCAAGATCTTCTCGCGGAAGTCGTAGCCGGTCATCCCAGTCTTACCGACATTCAGGGTGACCCGGGTGGGGTCGAGGACGAATTCGTCGGAACGCCAGGCCTCATTCCACTCCGCCAGCGCACCCTGGCGTACCTCCCGGTAGGAGCTGACTGTCGATTCCCGGAATCGGTCCGGCACCAGATCACTCTCGTCCAGGATGTGGAACCACTTGCTGATCAGCCGGTCCTTGCGGACCCGGTGGCGAAACACCAACGCCATGTCGTAGACGCGCCGAACCATGTCGAAGCCTTCGATGTCCACCTGTCGGCGGGCCAGGTCCAGTGAGGCGAGCAGCTGCTGGTTCGGCGAGGTAGAGGTGTGGGTCAAAAACGCCTCGGCGAACGATTCGCGGGCCAGCGCGTTGAAGTCCTGATCCCGGACATGGATCATCGACGCCTGCCGCAGCGCCGACAGCGACTTGTGGGTGGAGTGTGTCGCGTACACCCGCACCCGCGCCGACGGGTGCGGCAGCAGACGGTGCTCGCTCCACTGGTCGCGGTCGATGCCTTCCATGCTGTCGTGCCACGCCTGGTACTCCTTGGCGTAGTGCGCCGAGCCCAGCTTGGCCTCCAGTCCTTCGGCGGCGACCATGGCGGTGCGTTGCCGAGCCCACGGCACCGCGGTCGCAAACGCGTACCACGCCTCATCCCACAGAAAGCAGATGTCGGGCTTGATCGCCAGGATCTCCTCCATGACCCGGCGGGGGTTGTAGACGACGCCGTCGAAGGTGCAGTTGGTCAGCAACAGCATCCGGACCCGGTGCAGCTGGCCGGCGGCTTCCAGGTCGAGCAGGGCACGTTTGATGGTGCGCAGCGCCACCGCTCCGTAGATCGCGAATGGCGCCAGCGGGTAGGCATCCAGGTAGAGCGGGTACGCGCCGGCCAGCACCAACCCGTAGTGGTGCGACTTGTGGCAGTTGCGGTCGATCAGCACGATGTCACCGGGCCGCGTCAGGGCCTGCACGACGATCTTGTTGGCCGTCGAGGTTCCGTTGGTGACGAAATAGGTGTGGTCGGCGTTCCAGGTCTTGGCGGCCTTGTTCATCGCCACCCGGATGGTGCCGTGCGGGTCGAGCAACGAGTCGAGGCCACCGGAGGTGGACGAGGTCTCGGCCATGAAGATGTTGCGGCCGTAGAACTCTCCCATGTCCTGCAGCGAGCGAGAGTTGAAGATGCTGGCGCCGCGCGCCACCGGAAGCGCATGAAACTGCCCGACGGGTTCGGACGCATAAGCGCGCAGTGCGTCGAAAAACGGTGTGGCGTAGCGCTTCCGGATGCCAGCCAGCACAGTGCTGTTCAGGTCGGTGACGTCGTTGAGCCGGTAGAAGCTTCGGTCATAGACGTCCGGCTGGTCTTCGGCGTCGGCGGCGATCGATTCGTCGGTGAGCAGGTACAGATCGATGTGTGGCCGCAGCAGACGCATCCACTCACCGCATTCGATGGCGTCGCGGCCGCAGCCGACGGTCGTCGGATCGTCGTCGGCACCGAGCAGGGTGGTCATCAAGGGCACCCGGTCGCGTGACCGCAGCGGCAGGTCGTGTCGCACGATCGCGGCCTGGATCTCGCCGTTGAGCGCGACCGCGGTGACGGCATCCTCGACGCTGGACACCACGAGCAGTTCGATCTGCACGTCGTCGTCGGGTTTGCGCAGTCGGCGCAGGCTTTCCGCCAGGCTCTCGGGCACATCCGGCGGCGAGTCGTCGGCCAGCAACACGGTGTAGAACTGCTGCTGGCGGGCCTGGGCCACCAGTTCCTGGTCAGACAGCGGCAGACCGAGATCGAACAGCGCCGCCCGATCGCCGTAGTCCGACAGCAATCGCACCACCAGCGACACCCGCTCGGTCAGCGACACCGTCGCCATCGACTCCAGATAGCTCCGGAAGGCAGCCAGGTTCACCGCGCCGGGGAACAACCAGTACCGCTCATAGGCGCCGAGTCGGTCGAGTAGGCGCTTTACCCGCGCCGCTTCGTGCGTCGTGTCCAGGCCGGCCCGGTTGGCCTCGGCCAATTGCCGGCAGGCGTCGTCGAGCAGGTTCCAGGTATCGACCCGCGAATACGACGGGTTGGCCACCGCCGCCAACGCCGATACCCGCAGTCTCCGATTCGGTGCGTCCCAACCCTCGCCCATAGGGCAAGTGTGCCTGCGCCGCGGCGACGCGGGGGCCGGTTCAGTCCGCTGAGTCGGAGTCCGGTTCGTCGTCAGCGTCGATGTCGGCGTCGGCGTCGGCGTCGGCGTCGGTGTCGGCGTCGAGAGACGCTGTCGCCCCCCGGACCGCCAGCGACGCGGCCCGCAACTGCGGCGTCACCAGCATCACCTGGCCCAGCACGCCATTGACGAACCCGGGCGACTCATCGGTGGACAACTCCTTGGCCAGCTTGACCGCTTCGTCCACAGCGACCGGCTCCGGCACGTCGTCGGCGTGCAGCAACTCCCAGATCGCCACCCGCAGAATGGCCCGGTCCACCGCCGGCAGCCGCTCCAGTTTCCAGCCCTGCAGGTGCGAGGTGATCAGGTCGTCGATATGGGCGGCGTGCTCGGTCACCCCGCGGGCCACCGTGACGGTGTACGGGTGCAGCGGTGACACGTCGGGCTGCTCACTGGCCAGCGCCGTTCGCAGCTCCGCGCCCTGCGCCGGGGTCAGTCCCCGGGCTTCGGACTCGAAGAGCACGTCGACGGCACGCTTACGGGCTTGGTGCCGGCCTTTAACCGGCTTGCCAGCAGGCATGGTCAGGAGTTAACCCGTCCCAGGTAGCTGCCGTCGCGGGTGTCGACCTTCAGCTTGTCTCCGGTGTTGATGAACAGCGGCACGTTGATCTGGGCGCCGGTCTCCATGGTGGCCGGCTTGGTGCCCGCGCTGGACCGATCGCCCTGCAGACCAGGCTCGGTGTGGGTGACCTCCAGCTCGACGCTGACCGGCAGCTCCAGGTACAGCGGGACCCCGTTGTGGAACGCGATCTGCACCAGCATGCTCTCCAGCAGGTAGTTCGCCGAGTCACCGACCAGCGATTCGGGCAGCGGGTGCTGCTCGTAGTCCTCGCTGTCCATGAACACGAAGTCGTTGCCGTCGCGGTACAGGTAGGTGGCGTCGCGGCGGTCGACGGTGGCGGTCTCCACCTTCACGCCGGCGTTGTAGGTCTTGTCCACGACCTTGCCCGACACCACGTTCTTGAGCTTGGTGCGCACGAAGGCCGGACCCTTGCCCGGCTTGACGTGCTGAAACTCGGTGATCTGCCACAACTGGCCGTCGATCACCAGCACCAGCCCGTTTTTGAAGTCAGCAGTTGAAGCCACGGTCGTTCACGTCTCCTAGAGAATGGTCAGTTCCTTGGGGAACCGAGTCAGCAGGTCCGGGGCCTGCCCGGCAGTATCAGCGACCACGAGCGTGTCCTCGATACGGACCCCGCCACGATCAGCCAGATAGACGCCGGGCTCTACGGTCACCACAGCACCGGCAAGCAGTGTACCGTCGGCCGCCGCATTGATTCCGGGCGCTTCGTGAATCCGCAACCCGACCCCGTGACCGAGGCCGTGGCCGAAGGTCTCGGCGTAGCCGGCCTCGGCGATCACCGTGCGCGCGGCCGCGTCGACCGCGCGCAGTTCCGCACCCGGTTGCAACGCCTCGCGACCGGCCCGCTGCGCCGCTTCGACCACCCGGTAGATCTCGCGTTGCCAGTCGGCGGGCGGCCCCAGCACGAAGGTGCGGGTCATGTCGGAGTGGTAACCGGCCACCAGGGCGCCGAAGTCGATCTTGACGAAGTCACCGGCGGCCAGCACGGCATCGGTGGGCCGGTGATGCGGAATCGCCGAATTGGGGCCGGTGGCCACGATCGTCTCGAACGACGCGGCGTCCGCGCCGTGGTCGAGCATCAGGGCCTCCAGTTCCCGGCGGACCTCGCGTTCGGTGCGCCCCGGCCGCAGGCCGCCGCGCTCCACCAGATCACCCAAGGCCGCGTCGGCAGCCTCGCAGGCCAGCCGCAACAGGGCCACCTCGCCGGCGTCTTTGACCTCGCGCAGCGCCTCCACGGTGTTCGAGGCCCGCACCAGCTCGACGGCGTCCTCGATCCCGCACAGGGCAGTCGACAACGCCTCGTACCCGTCCACGGTGACCACGTGACCCTCAAATCCCACCCGGCGCGCGCCAGCCGCCGCAGCCTGCGTGACCAGGTATCGGGCCCCGGCCCGTTCGATCGCGACCTGCAGGTCGGGGGCCTGCCGGGCAGCCTGAGTGCGATAGCGGCCATCGGTCGCCAGCACCGACGGCCGATCGTCGGCATAGACCAGCAGCGCCCCGGCCGACCCGGTGAATCCGGACAGATAGCGCACGTTGATCAGGTCGGTGACCAGCATCGCGTCCAGGTCTGCCGCGCAGATCTCGGCACTCAGACGCGCCCGACGGGAGGAATGTGTCACGCGGTGTGACGGTACTCGCTACGCTGTGGCCCCATGAGCAAGTGGTTTCTGCGCGGGCTGGTGTTCGCTGCACTGATGGTCGTGGTCCGCCTCATCCAGGGGGTGCTGATCAACGCCTTCGAGGCGCAGGCCGGTCTGATCAGCCTGACGTTGATGATCTTGTTCGCGATCGCGGTGTTCGTCTGGGGCCGTTCCGACGGCCGCGCGGACGCCAAGGCCCACGCCGATCCGGACCGGCGCGATGACCTCGCGATGACCTGGCTGGGTGCCGGCCTGGTCGCCGGGCTGCTCAGCGGGTTCGTCTCATGGCTCATCGGCCAGGTCGTCAAGGCGCTCTACATCAGCACGTTCTTCAACGAGCTGACCAGCTTCGCGGCCTTCACCGCGCTGCTGGTGTTCGTGGTGGCAGTGGCCGCCGTGGCGCTGGGCCGCCGCGCCATCGACAAGGAGTACGAGAAGCATCCCGAGCGCCGCCCGGTCCCGGCCGCCGAGGCCGAGAGCCAGCCGGCGACCGACGTGTTCGCCACCGTCGGCGCTCCCGCGCTGGCCGCCGAAGAGGCCGGCGCCGCGCAGACCGAGGCCGCCGCGCCTTCCGTCGATGCGACGCTGGGCAGCCCTGCCGGTCTATCTGGGGGCTTCACCACCGAGGAATTCCCGGCCGACGCCGACGCCACCACCGAGATCCCCGTGATCGAGGACAACGGCGTCACCGAAGCTCAGTCGGACGACTCGCCCTCCGACGACTCGACCAAGTAGCGCAGCGCCAAAAGGTAACCGCGCACCCCGAAGCCGACGATCACCCCGTTGGCAATCGGGCTCAGGTAGGAGTGCCGCCGAAAGTCTTCGCGGGCATGCACATTGGAGATGTGCAGCTCGATGAGCGGGGCGGGCAGTTCAGCGCAGGCGTCACGCAGCGCCACCGAGGTGTGGGTCAGCCCGCCGGCGTTCAGGATCACCGGTTCGGCGGCGTCGGCCGCGGAATGAATCCACTCCAGCAGCTCGGCTTCGCTGTCGCTTTGGCGCACCACGACGTCGACCCCGAGTTCGGCCGCTTCCCGCTCGATCAACGCCTCGAGGTCCGCATAGCTGGTGCTGCCGTAGACATCCGGCTCACGCCGGCCCAACCGCTGCAGGTTAGGGCCGTTGATGACGTTGATCCGGTTCATCGCCGCTCCAATCGGAATCGCCGTCCCACCTCGTCGTAGGCGGCCGCCAGCAGCATCGGGTCGGGTCCTTCCAGCCGGCCCGGCTTCGCCAGACCGTCGAGCACCACGAACCGCAGTACGCCGGCCCGAGTCTTCTTGTCCCCCATCATGTATTCCAGCAGCGCCGGCAGCGCGTCCTCGTAGTAGCTGACCGGCAGCCCGAGCGACAGCAGGATCGAGCGATGCCGGTCCGCGGTCGCGTCGTCGAGACGTCCGGTGATGCGGGCCAGCTCGGCGGCGAACACCAATCCCACGGACACCGCGTCGCCGTGGCGCCATTGGTAGTGCTCCAGCGCTTCGATCGCGTGCGCCAGAGTGTGGCCGTAGTTGAGGATCTCGCGAAGGTCCGACTCTTTCTCGTCGGCGGCGACCACCTCGGCCTTGACGGTGATGGCACGCCTGATCAGCTCGCCCAACACCTCTCCCGCCGGATCCATCGCCGCCACCGGATCGGCCTCGATCAGGTCCAGGATCACCGGATCGGCGATGAAGCCGGCTTTGACGATCTCCGGCATGCCCGCGACGATCTCGCGCTGCGGCAACGTCTCCAGGGTGGCCAGGTCGACGACGACGGCGGCGGGTTGATGGAACGCACCGACTAGGTTCTTGCCGGCTTCGGTGTTGATGCCTGTCTTGCCGCCGACCGCGGCGTCCACCATGGCCAGCAATGTGGTGGGCACATGCACGATCGAAATACCGCGCAACCAGGTCGCCGCCGCGAATCCCGCGACGTCGGTCGCGGCGCCGCCGCCGAGGCTGACCAGGGCGTCGCGGCGGTCCAGGCCGATGCGGCCCAGCACGTCCCAGATGAAGCCCAGCACCTGCAGCGATTTGCCATCCTCGGCGTCCGGGATCTCGATGCGGTGCGCCTCGATCTCCTTGTCGGCCAAGAACGTTCGGATACCCTCCGCGGTCGCTTCCATGGTCGGCTGGTGCAGGATCGCGACCTTGTTACGCCCGGCGAGCAACCCGGCGAGATCACCGAGCAGGCCTTTACCGATCACCACCGGGTACGGCGGGTCGGTGGCCACCGTCACGGTGATCGGCTCGGGAATGTCGGTCACTTGCGTCCTCCGGTCTGTCGGGCGGCCAAGGTGGCGGGTGTGGGCCGGGTATCCGGCGGGGCGACAGGGCCTGTTGCCGCCGGTTGTGGGTGTGTCCGGCCGGCGGGTGCGCCGGCCTCCAGCCGAGACACGATATAGCGCACCACCGCACCCGGGTTACGCCGGTTGGTGTTGACGCGGATCGTCGCGAGCCTGCGGTACAGCGGCACCCGCTGCGACATCAGCTCGCGAAACTTCTCGGCCCGGCCGGGACCGGCGAGCAGGGGCCGTACCGTGCTGCCGCTGGTGCGCCGCACGCCTTCGGCGGCACTGATCTCCAGGAACACCACCGTGTGTCCGGCCAGCGCATCGCGCACCCCGGGGCTGGTGACGGCTCCCCCGCCAAGCGACAGCACACCGGCATGCTCGTCCAGCGCCTCCCGAATCACGTCTTCCTCGATACGACGGAATTCGGGTTCGCCATCGGTGGCGAAGATGTCGGCGATGGTACGACCGGTGCGAGCCTCGATGGCGGCATCGGTGTCGAGCATCTCAACGTCGAGGGCCTTGGCCAGGCGCCGTCCTATCGTGGACTTGCCCGCCCCGGGCAACCCCACCAGAACCGCTCTGGGCGCCATGGGCTACCCCGAGGCCCGTTCCTGGTCGCCCGCGGGCACGCGGTCGGCGACCGAACGTCGGTAGGCCTCGATATTGCGCCGGGTTTCGGTCAGCGAGTCGCCGCCGAACTTGTCCAGCGCGGCGCGGGCCAGCACCAACGCCACCATGGCTTCGGCCACCACACCGGCGGCGGGCACCGCGCACACGTCGGAGCGCTGATGAATCGCGACCGCTTCCTCGCCGGTGGCCATGTCTACGGTGGCCAATGCCCGCGGCACCGTGGAGATCGGCTTCATCGCCGCACGCACCCGCAGCGGTAGACCGTTGGTCATGCCGCCCTCGAGCCCGCCGGCCCGGTTGGTGGAGCGCACCACTCCGTCGGGGCCGGGGTACATCTCGTCATGGGCCGCGCTGCCGCGCCGGCGGGCGGTGGTGAAACCGTCACCGATCTCGACACCTTTGATGGCCTGGATGCCCATGATCGCCGCAGCCAGTTGACTGTCGAGGCGGTCATCACCGCTGATGAAGGAGCCCAGGCCGATCGGCAGGCCCGACACGACCACCTCGACCACACCGCCCAGGGTGTCGCCGTCGGCCTTGGCCGCCTCGATCTCGGCGATCATGGATTCCTGGGCGCCCGCGTCGAAGGCACGCACCGGGCTGGCATCGATAGCGGCCAGGTCGGCGGGTTGCGGCACCGGACCGTCGTAGGGGTCGGAGGCGCCGATCGAGATCACATGGGAGATCACCTGAACACCCAGGGCCTGGTCCAGGAATGCCCGGGCAATGGTGCCCGCGGTGACGCGGGCGGCCGTCTCGCGTGCGCTGGCACGTTCGAGCACCGGGCGAGCGTCATCGAAGCCGTATTTGAGCATGCCGGCGAAGTCGGCGTGGCCGGGCCGTGGCCGGGTCAGCGGCGCGTTGCGGGCGCCGCCCTCGCTGTCCAGCACTGCCGGGTCGACCGGATCGGTCGCCATCACCGTCTCCCACTTGGGCCACTCGGTGTTGCCGATCTCGACGGCGATCGGGCCGCCCAGGGTGATGCCGTGGCGTACCCCGGACAGCACGGTGACCGCGTCGGCCTCGAACTTCATCCGGGCACCGCGGCCGTAGCCCAGGCGGCGGCGAGCCAGCTGATCGGCGATGTCAGCCGAGGTGACGGCCACTCCGGCGACCATGCCCTCGACCATGGCCACCAACGCGCGACCGTGTGATTCCCCGGCGGTTATCCAACGCAACACGTGTCCCATCTTCCCATGCCGGTCAGGCCCGCCCGGGCTTGGAGGAGTTTACGGTTGCCCACACAGGCCGCTCAGCGCAGCGACAACCGGGATTCGATCCGGTTCGCGACCCGTTAGCCGGGTTCAGGAACCGTTTTTGAGGATCAGGTAGGTGACGGCGTCGGGGCCGTTGCTCGGCGAGGTCACCGCATTGAGCTGACTACCCGCATTGCCGACCACCCCGTCGAGGATCTGGTCGAAGTCCTCCGCGGAGGTCTCCGGGTCGATCAGCACTAACGGCGATTCACCCGGCGGGACAGCGGAACTCGGGTCGAGCAGGTAGCCGCCGAAGGAGTCCGCGTTAGCGGCCGAGGTCTGCGCAAACAGGTCCAGCCACTGCACGGTGGCGTCGTTTCCTTCGGCACTGGACAGCTGAATCGCCGGAACCTGCACGTCAGGCAAGGACGGTGATGCCATGTTGCTGGCAAGAACGATGCCCCCACCGACGGCAACCACAGCAGCTGCCACGCCCCCAACTACAGCTCGCTTCACGGTCACCCCCTCTGGCTACGCACCGGTCAGCAGCAGTTCAATACGGTCAATGCTACCTAATAATGGGCTGAGCGGCAAACGTTTCCTGGCAAGGTCACAGTCGACGTTAATTTGCGTTCCCTGAGCTTTATCCCACGAACGGCGGTCGGCACGCACCCGGTTCAGGACATCCCCAGTACCGCTGCCACCGCGCTGGCCAGGCACATCGACGGTCCGTGCGGCACCGCCCGCCCGCGGCCCGCCATGGCCACGCCCAGCCCGCACAGGCCGGTCAGCAGGGGCGCGGACACCGCGGCCAGCAGCCACACGTCGGCACCGAAGGAGCCGGTCAGCGCGCCGAGCGCGACGGCCAGCTTGACGTCGCCGGCACCCAATCCTGCCGGGTCGATCAGGTGAACGACCAGGTAGACCCCGGCGAGAGTCGCCGCGCCGGCCAGCGCCGCGGGCCCTCTGCCGACTCCGGCCGCCACCGCCGGCACCAGCACCGCTGCGGGCAGCGTCAACCAATTCGGCAGCCGGCGCTGCCGGATGTCGTAGCCACTCAGCAGGGTCAGCCACACCAGCACTGAAGCCGCCGCCACCACCTCCATTGCGCCATGCTCAGGCGAGGTCGGCCACCGCGCAAGTCATCTCGGCGCGGGGCGCGGGCCGGCCGGTGAACAGCTCGACCTGAGTGAACGCCTGGTGCAACAGCATCTGCAGGCCGCTGATCACGGTGCCGCCGGCGGCCGCCACCGACGCTGCCAGCGGCGTCGGCCACGGGTCGTAGATGGCGTCCAGCAGCACCGGCACCCCGGCCAGGGCCGGCGCATAGCGGGCGGCGACGTCGGCCGGAAGGGTGCTGACCAGCACCGAGGCATCGGTGGCCGCCGCGGCCAGGCCGGGGCCATCGAGTGCGCAGACGCGAGCCGGCACACCGGCTTCTGTGGCCAACGCCACCACCCGGGCGGCGTTGTCGGCGTTGCGGGCGGCCACCGTGATGTGGTCGGCACCCAGTTCGGCCAGTGCCACCACCGCCGCCGGGGCGGTGCCGCCAGAGCCCAGCACGATCGCTGCCCCCGACACCGGACCGGCCGAAGCGAGCGCACCGCTCACCCCGTCGACGTCGGTGTTGTCGGCCAACCATCCGGTTGCGGTGCGGACCAGCGTGTTCGCCGAGCCGATGCGCTCGGCGCGCCGGGTGCGTTCGTCGGCGAACGCCAGGGCCGCGAACTTGCCCGGCATGGTGACCGAGACGCCGACCCATTCCGGTCCGAAGCCGGCAACCAGCGCCGGCAGCTCCTCGGCCCCGCACTCAATGCGCTCATAGGTCCAGCCCTGCAGGCCGAGCGCCCGGTAGGCCGCCAGATGCAGCTGAGGTGACCGCGAGTGGGCGATCGGCGAACCCAGCACCGCGGCCCGGCGCGGCCCGAGGTCAGCGGGAGCTGTCGAGGACACCGTTGTCCAGCGCCATCTCGATGTTGTTCAGATGCTGCTGATAGTTATGGGTGAACAGAGTGGTGCCGTCCTTGTCGATCGTCACGAAGTACAGCCAGTCGCCGGGCTCGGGATGCTCGGCGGCATGCAGCGCGTCCGTTCCCGGTGAGCAGATCGGGGTGGCGGGCAGACCATCGGAGGCGTAGGTGTTCCACGGCGTCACCTTGGCCCGGTCGGCGTCGGTGGTGGCCACCTCCTGGCGGTCCAGCGGATAGTTGACCGTCGAGTCGAACTCCAGCCGCTGCGGCTCCCCCAGCCGGTTGTCGATCACCCTGGCGACTTTGGCGAAGTCATGCGGCAGGGCTTCGCGTTGCACCAGCGATGCCACCACCAGCATCTCGTAGGGGGTCATGCCCAACTGCTCGGCGGTGCCGGGAAGGCCGGACCTATCCAGCTCCGCACTGCTCTGGCTGATCAGTTTCGCCAGCACGGTCGGTGCCGGCGCGGTCGGGTCGACGTTCCAGGTGCCCGCCGTGATCAACCCCTCGATGCGGCGGTGGTCACGGCCCATCTTGCTGACCGGCCCGAGCGCCCACTCCGGCACGGACAGCGCCTGCGGTGTCTCGGTCTCCGCAGCACGACGCAGGTCTTGGGCTTTGACACAGGTGCGATCGCCGTTGAGGTCCAAACAGCTGGCCTCGGCGATCAGGGTGAACACCCCCGGGGTTACCCGGTCGGTCTTCATGTCGGTGGTGTCGTCGAGCTGACGGCCCTCCGGAATCACCAGCTTGCCCACCCGACTCTTCGGGTCGGTGAGCTGCTGTACCGCTGTGGCGGCCGGGATCTCCGCCCGCAACCGGTAGAAGCCGGGCTGGATCGCCGCGATGGCGGCGTTGCCCTGCGCGGCATGCAGGAACGTTCCGACGTTGGCGATCACACCGGCATCCAGCATCGTTTCCGCGATCGCGGTGGTGAAGTCGCCCTCGTGCACCTCGATCAGTACCTGCTGGCCGCCCTCGCCGGTGAAGTCGACGACGGGACCGCTGGAGTGCCAGAGCTTGGATGCCAGAAAAACGCCGGCGATTCCGACCAGGACGACCAGGGCGACACCAAGTCCGCGGGCCAGCCGGCGGTGCCGGTTGTGCTGGCGCCGCCGGCGGTTCTCCCGCGCGCGCTCGGTGCGACTCATTCGGCGCCTCGGGGGTCCGACCGCTACCGGTTGGGCCTTGTGCCCAGGTTTGTCGTGAGCCGTCCCGGGTCGCTGGTCAGACACCGTCGTCCTCCGTCGGCACAGCCGGGGCCGGTGAGTTCAGGGCCCGGCGCTGGTCGAGCCAGCTCTGCAGGATCGTCACCGCGGCGGCCTGGTCGATCACCGAACGCTGACGTTTGGAGCGCACCCCGGCCTGATGCAGTGACCGCGCCGCGCTGACGGTGCTCAGGCGTTCGTCGGCCAGCCGCACCGGGGCGAGCCGACGGCGCCCGGCCAGCACCCGGACCAGGTCGTCGGCGACCGCGATGGCGTCCTCGGCGGCCGAGCCCGCTCGGTTGGCCAGGGTGCGGGGCAATCCCACCACCACTTCGACGACGTCGTACTCGTCGGCCAGGTCGGCCAGCCGACGCAGGTGCGAACCGGATGCGTGTCGGCGCACGGTCTCCACCGGCGTCGCCAACAGTCCGTCGGGGTCGCTGCACGACACCCCGATACGCACACTGCCCACATCCACCCCGAGCCGTCGTCCGCGGCCGGGATCGTCCGGCCCGCCGGGCCGGTCCGGGGTGCGATGGTGGGGTGAGGTCACGCCGGCGTGCTCCGGGCGACCGCCGCGCGGACCGCCGCCAGCGCGGCTTCGATCCCGGTGGAGTCCTTACCGGAGCCCTGTGCCAGGTCGGCTTTGCCGCCGCCGCGTCCGGATACCGCTGCCGCCAGGTCTTTGACCAGGTCGTCAGCGCGCAACCCAAGCTCTTGTGCGGCAGCGTTGGTGGCGACTACGTAGGGAACGCTGTCCTCACCGTCGGCGATCAACGCCACCACTGCGGGCTCCTCGCCCAGCTTGCCGCGGATGTCGCCGACCAGCGAACGCAGGTCGCCACCGCCGATCCCACCCGTCATCCGCTGCGCCACCAGGCGCACGTTACCGATTTGTTCGGCGCTGGCGGCGGCATTCGACGCAGCGGCGCGGGCATTTGCCAGCCGGGCCCGGTCAAGTTCCTTCTCGGCGGCCTTGAGACGCTCGACCAGGTTTGCCACCCGGGCCGGCACATCTTCCGACGGCACCTTGAGCGAGGAGGCCAGCCCGGCCATCAGCGCGCGCTCTTTGGCCAGATGCCGGAACGACTCCAGCCCGACATAGGCCTCGACACGGCGCACCCCGGAGCCCACCGACGATTCACCCAGGATGGTGACCGGACCGATCTGCGCCGAATTGTGCACATGGGTACCACCGCACAGTTCCAGTGAGAACGGCCCGCCGATCTCGACGACCCGCACCTTCTCGGGGTATTTCTCGCCGAACATCGCCATGGCGCCCATACTCTTGGCCTTCTCCAGGTCTTCGGTGAAGGTGTGCACCTCGAAGTCGGCTTGGACCGCCTCGTTGGTGACTTCCTCGACTTGCTGACGCTGGTCGTCGGTGAGCGCGCCCTGCCAGTTGAAGTCGAATCGCAGATAGCCCGGCCGGTTCAGCGATCCGGCTTGAACGGCGTTGGGGCCCAATACTTGTCGCAGTGCGGCGTGCACCATATGTGTACCCGAGTGGCCCTGCGTGGCACCCTTGCGCCAGGCCTGGTCCACTGCCGCGGTGACGGTGTCCCCCTCGACGAACTCGCCGGAGGTGACGTTGACCCGGTGCACGAACAATGTTTGGGCGATCTTCTGCACGTCGGTGACGGCCGCACGGGCCGTTCCGGCGCTGATGGTGCCGGCGTCGGCGATCTGCCCGCCGGCCTCGGCGTAGAGCGGCGTGCGATCCAGCACCAGCTCGACGTTGTCCGCGGCCATGCCCTTCTGGTCCTCGTGCGACACCACCGGCACTCGCTTGCCGTCGACGAAAATGCCCAGGATGCGCGCTTCGGTGGTGAGCTCGTCGAAGCCGGTGAACTCGGTGGGGCCGGCGTCGATCAGTTCCCGGTAGGCGCTCAGGTCGGCGTGGGCGTGCTTGCGCGCGGCGGCGTCGGCTTTGGCGCGCTGGCGCTGCTCGGCCATCAAGCTGCGGAAGCCGGCCTCGTCGACCTGCAGGCCGGCCTCAGAGGCCATCTCCAGAGTGAGTTCGATCGGGAAACCGTAGGTGTCGTGCAAGGCGAAGGCGTCGCTGCCCGACAGCACCGTGACCCCGGCGGACCGAGTGGCTGCCGCGGCGTCCTCGAACAGCTTCGAGCCTGAGGCCAGGGTGCGGTTGAACGCCGTCTCCTCGGCTACCGCGATCCGGTTGATCCGGTCGAAGTCGGTGATCAGTTCCGGATACGACGGGCCCATCGCGTCGCGCACCGTCGCCATCAGATCACCGACGATTGCGTCGTCGATGCCCAGCAGCTTGGCCGAGCGGATCACCCGGCGCAGCAGCCGGCGCAGCACGTAGCCGCGGCCGTCGTTGCCGGGGCTCACCCCGTCGCCGATCAGGATGGCCGCGGTGCGGGAGTGGTCGGCGATGATCCGGTAACGCACGTCGTCGGCGTCGTTGCCGGTGTTATAGCCACGCGGCGCCCGGGTGGCGACCAGATCGATGACCGGGCGAACCAGGTCGGTCTCGTAGACGTTGTGCACGCCCTGGAGCAGGAACGCGACCCGCTCGATGCCCATCCCGGTGTCGATGTTCTGCCGCGGCAGCGGCCCGAGGATCTCGAAGTCCTCCTTGGAGGTGCCCTCGCCGCGCTCGTTCTGCATGAACACGAGGTTCCAAATCTCGATGTAGCGATCCTCGTTGGCGACCGGGCCCCCGTCGACACCGAACTCCGGGCCGCGGTCGTAGTAGATCTCCGATGACGGACCACACGGCCCGGGGATGCCCATCGACCAGTAGTTGTCGGCCATGCCGCGGCGCTGAATCCGTTCGAGCGGCAATCCGGCGATCTCCTGCCACAGCGCGATGGCCTCGTCGTCGTCGAGATAGACCGTGGCCCATATCCGTTCGGGGTCCAATCCGTAGCCGCCGTCGGCGACGCTGCCCGTCAGCAACGTCCAGGCCAGCTCGATCGCCCCGCGCTTGAAGTAGTCGCCGAACGAGAAGTTGCCGGCCATCTGGAAGAAGGTGTTGTGCCGGGTGGTGATGCCCACCTCGTCGATATCCGGAGTCCGTATGCACTTCTGGATGCTGGTGGCGGTGGCATACGGCGGGGTGCGCTGGCCCAGGAAAAACGGCACGAACTGCACCATGCCGGCGTTGATGAACAACAAGTTGGGGTCATCAAGGATCACCGATGCGCTCGGCACCTCGGTGTGGCCCGCTTTCACGAAGTGATCGAGGAAGCGTTTCCTGATCTCGTGTGTCTGCACTATCTATCGCTTCCCGCCGTCTCGCCCATTTAGACGGCACTACAGTACCGGGCTGCCGATCGTGTTCTCAGCAGGCAAGGATCCTCAGGTGGCGCCGGCGCCGACAAAGCTCAATCGCACACTTCGGCGAGGGTTATCGCGGTTCAGGTCGACCAGGACCACCGACTGCCAGATGCCCAGCAGCGGCTCACCGGCAGCCACCGGCACCGTGATCGAGGGCGCGACGATCGCCGGCAGCACGTGATCGGCGCCGTGTCCCGGCGAGCCGTGGGCGTGCCGGTAGCGATCGTCGCGCGGTAAGAGCCGCTCGAGCGTGTCGACCAGGTCGGAGTCTGACCCGGCGCCAGTCTCGATGATCGCCACCCCGGCTGTCGCATGCGGCACGAAGACATTGCACAGGCCGTCACCGTGTCCGGCGCAGAACGACCGCACCTGGTCGGTGAGGTCGACGGTACGACGCCGGGCGGTGTCGACCTCGAGCACTTCGGTCTTCATATCTGCAAGCCTACGGACGTTCCCGCGGGCTCCGTCAGCAGACGCAACCTCGCTCTTTGGGTCCAGCTGTGCGAGTTGGCCTCTGGTCGACGCGCATCGCGAGACAGGCCGAATTTCCTATTGTCACACCCCGTTCGGCGGAGGAGGGTGGTACGTGGGCCGGTGGCGCCACCGGGGCGCTGCCCCGTTCAAAGGAGCAAATCGTGTACGCACGCTCCACCACCGTGATCGCGCAATCCTTACCGCTTGACGCGGGGGTTGCGCATATTCGCGACGAGACCATGCCTGCACTCCAGCAGATCGATGGGTGTGTGGGTGTGTCGCTGTTGGTCGACCGACAGACTGGCCGCTGCATCACTACCAGTTCGTGGGAGACCGAGGAGGCGATGCACGCCAGCGCAGAGCTTGTCAGGCCGATTCGGGACCGGGCCGCGATGACGTTCGGCGGATCGCCCACCATCGAAGAATGGGATATTGCGGTGCTGCACCGCGATCACCACACGCACGCCGGGTCGTGTGTACGGGCCACCTGGGTCAAGGTGCCACCGGAACGGATGGACGAAGGCATCGAGTACTACAAGTCATCGGTTCTACCGCAACTCGAGGGCCTCGACGGGTTCAGCAGCGCGAGCCTCATGGTTGACCGTGCATCGGGCCGCGCAGTCTCGTGTGCCACCTTCGACAGCCAGGCGGCCATGGAGCGAAACCGCGATCGGGCGGCCGAGCTCAAGACCCAATCGATGCGGGAGGCCGGCGCTGACGAACTCGACGAGTGCGAGTTCGAACTGGCACTGGCTCATTTGAGGGTGCCCGAACTGGTGTAGCGGGCCGACCCCGTGACCGTCCGACGTCGCACCTACAGCTCACCGCGGATTACGCCTCGTTGATCAGGGCTACCCGCGCCAGGGTGTGCTGCGCCATCTTCACGTGCGCGGCGTCAACCAGCACCCCGTTGACCCCGACCGCCCCCAACCCCTTCGCCTCGCCCTCGCGGTAGGCGGCCATGTTGCGTTCGGCGAGTGTGATCTCCTGGGCGGTCGGCGAGAACACCGTGTTGGCGACTGGGATCTGAGTGGGGTGGATTGCCCACTTGCCGGTGAAGCCGTACAGCGAAGACCGGCGGGCCTCACGCTCGTAGCCGTCCAGGTCGCCGTAGTCGGGGTAGGGCGAGTCGATGGCGTCGATGCCGGCGATGCGCGCCGCGACCATCACCTTGTTGCGGGCGTAGTGCCAGAAGTCGCCCGGGTAGTCCCAGATCGGGACGAAGTTGGTGTCCACCCGCGCGCCCTGGGACAGTGAGAAGTCGCCGACCCCGAAGATCAGCGCGTCGATCCGGGGGCTGGACTTGGCGATCTCCTCGGCGTTGGCCAGCCCCTCGACCTCCTCGATGAGCACCTCGAGACGGATCTGGCGTTTCAGACCGAGTTTGGCCTCCAGCTGGGTGAGCAGCAGGTCCACCCACCAGACGTCGCGGGCCGTGCAGGCCTTGGGAACCACGATGGTGTCCAGGTTGCGGCCCGCGGCCGTGACGACCTCGATGATGTCGTCGTGGCACCACTGCGTGTCCAGCCCGTTGATCCGGATGGCCCGCGCGGTGCGTCCCCAGTCCAGTTCGTTCAGCGCGGTGATCACCTTGGCGCGGGCGCCGACTTTCTCGGCGGGCGCGGTCGCATCCTCCAGGTCGAGGAAGACCAGGTCGGCCTGTGAAGCAGCCGCCTTGGCGAACATGTTCTCGTTGGCGGCGGGTACGGCCAGCTCGGAACGGCGCAACAGCATCGGGGAATCTCCTTGGGTTCGGGGGTCACAACACGCCGCGGGCGTGCAGGTCGTCGATGTCGGATGGGGTGAGGCCGAGCAGTTCGCGATAGACCTCGGCGTTGTGCTCCCCCAGCCGCGGGCCCAGGTGTTCAACACGCCCGGTCGCGTCGGAGAAGCGCGGCACCGGAGCCTGGACCGTCATGGCCCCCAGTTCGTCGTCGTCGATCTGGACGAAGACCCCGCGGTGCGTCAGCTGCTCGTCGGCGACCAGGTCGGTGATGTCGTACACCGCGGCGGCCGCGACCTGTTCGGCGTCGAAGACGGCCATGGCCTGCTCCAGGGTCTTGGTCGCCACCCAGTCGGCGACCACCTGGTCCACTTCGGCGGCGCGGGCGAGCCGGCGCTGCGGGTCGCTGAAGTCGGCGTCGCCGACCAGGTCGGTGCGCCCGATCGCCCGAAACACCCGCAGCGCCAATGCCGGTGAACTGCCCGACATGGCCAGCCAGCGGCCGTCGGCGGTGCGGTAGGTGTTGCGCGGCGCCGAGATGTCCCAACGGTTGCCGGCCCGGGTCGGCACCAGCCCGAGCTGGTCGTAGCCCAGCAGGGTCTGCTCCAGCAGCCGGGCCAGCGGGTCGATGAGGTTGACGTCGATCAGCTGCCCCGGCCCGCCGTGCACGTCGCGGTGGTACAGCGCCATCATCACGGCGTAGGCGGCGTTCAGCGACGCGACGCCGTCGGCCAGCATGAACGGCGGCAGAGTGGGCGGCCCGTCGGCTTCACCGGTGATGTTGGCGAATCCGCTCATCGCCTCACCGAGGGTCCCGAAGCCGGGCCGTTCACTCTTCGGACCCGAAAGCCCGAAGCCGGTGATGTGCAGCATCACGATGCGGTCGTTGACCGCCCGCAACGCCTCGTAGTCCAGCCCCCAGCCGCGCAGGGTCTGCGGACGGGTGTTCGCGATCACCACGTCGGCGCCGGCCACCAGCTTGCGCACCAACTCTTGGCCTTCGGGCACCCGCAGGTTGCAGGTGATCGAGCGCTTGTTGCGCGACACCGACTTCCACATCAGCCCGACCCCGTCACGCTGGTTGCCCCAGCTGCGGATCGGGTCCCCGGAGCCGGGTTGCTCGACCTTGATGATGTCGGCACCGAACTCGCCGAGGTAGGTGGCCACCAGCGGCGCCGCCGCCAAGGTGGCCAGGTCGAGTACCCGGATGCCGGCCAGCATCTCCCCCGTCATGCCGGTACGGCGGCCGCTGCGGGCCGGGGCAGGCCCAGATGCTCGCGCAGGGTACTGCCCTCATAGTGGGTGCGGAACAGTCCGCGACGCTGCAGCTCAGGAACCACCATCCGGACCACGTCTTCATAGGATCCCGGCGAATGCGTTGCGGCCAAGACGAATCCGTCGCAGGCTCCGCCGTGGAACCACTCCTCCATCTGATCGGCGACTTGGGCCCCGGTACCGACGAAACGCGGGCCCTGCAGCAGCGTGGCCCGATGCCCGGCCAGGTCGCGCAGTGTGATGTCACCGCCGATGTGGGTGCGCAGGTTCTGCACCAGGCCGCGGATTCCCGAGACCGAGGCGATCAACTCGTCGGTGACCGGATCGTCGAGGTTGTGCTGCGCGAAGTCGTAGTTCATCAGCTCCGAAAGCAAGGTGAGCGACGCCATGGGGTGCACCAGGTCGTTGAGCAGGATCTGTTCGCGGTCTTTGGCCTGCGCCTCGGTCTCGCCGACCACCGCGTAGGCCATCGGGCAGAGCTTCACCGTGGCCGGGTCACGTCCCGACTCACCGATCCGTTCCTTTTGATCCGCGTAGTGGCTGCGCGCGACCTCGATGCCCGGGTCTCCGGTGAAGATCAGATCCGCCCAGCGGGACGCGAAATCGCGTCCCCGCCCTGACGATCCGGCCTGCAGGATCACCGGGCGGCCCTGCGGGGTACGCGGCACGGTCAAGGGGCCACGCGAGGAGAAGTACTCGCCGACGTGGTTGAGTGCGTGCACCTTGGACGGATCGGCGAAGATGCCGGCCTGCCGGTCTGCCACGATCGCGCCGTCTTCCCAGGTTTCCCAGAGCCCGGCGACGACGTCGAGGAACTCATCCGCGCGGTCGTAGCGTTCGTCGTGGCTGAGATGACTCTCCAGGCCGTAGTTGTGGGCCTCACTGTCATTGACCGAGGTCACCACGTTCCACGCCGCCCGGCCACCCGACAGGTGATCGAGGCTGGCGAACGTGCGGGCCACGTGGAACGGCGGGTAGTACGTGGTGGAGTACGTGGCGCCCAGACCGATCTTCGAGGTCGCCTGGGCGAGAACACCGAGCACGACGGACAGATCCAGCTTCACCGGCCGCGCGCCGTAGCGGACCGCATCGGCTACCGAACCGCCGTAGATGCCCGGCATCGCCAGCCTGTCGTCGAAGAACATCAGGTCGAAGCAGCCCTCTTCGAGCTGCCGACCGATCTTGGCGTAGTACGAGGCGTCGAGGTAGCCGTGCTCGGTGGCGGGATGGCGCCACGAGCCGGCGTACACCGAGGCGTTGCCGGCTTGCATGAAGGCGACCAGCGCCATCCGATCGGTCCGTTTCGTCATGCCTCATACCTACCATCTGATATATCAGATATCAACTATTGGATTTCAAAGCGTGTAGGCTTCGCCTGTGGCGGCCAACAATGTCGACATCGGGGGCACCGTGCGCGAGCGCGCGGCCCGCGAGCTGCGCAATCGCATCCTCACCGGCGAGCTGGCGCCCGGAACCCGCCTCGACCTCGACGCCATCACCACGGAATTCGCCACCAGCCGCACGCCCGTGCGCGAGGCCCTGCTGGAGTTGTCCTACGAGGGCCTGGTGGAGGTTGCGCCGCGCAGCGGCGTCACGGTGATCGGCATCCGCCCCGAGGACGTGCTGGACAGCTTCACCATCCTGGGCGTGCTGACCGGTCAGGCCGCGGCCTGGGCCGCCGAGCGGATCACCCCCGCCGACGTCGAGCGCCTGCGCACACTGGTCGCCGAAGTCGAGGCGCTGCGCGGCTCGGACGCCATCGGCGACGCCAACTGGGAGTTCCACCAGGAGATTCATCGGGCCGCGCATTCGCCGCAGCTGCTCATCCAGATCCGGCATGCGGCGCGGGTGGTACCGACGAACTTCCTGACGGTGTTCCCCGAACACGAGCACCATTCACTGGAAGACCACCGCAAGCTGGTCGCGGCGCTGGCCGCTGGTGACGCGGAGGCATCGCGCGCCATCGCCGAGCAACACGTCCTCGACGCCGGACGCTCGCTGGCCGATTGGCTGAGCCAGGCCGGCTCAGCCGGCTGACTCTGCGCGTTTGCTGGCAAAAGCCGCCGCAGCCACTGAAAGCCGCGACCGTCGCCGACCCGGATTGCTACCCTCACCTGGGTTTTTCATGAGCGAACTCCGTGACACTGCGTACAGCGATGTTGGAGGCTTGAGATGGTCAACAAGTCCTACTGCTGCACCACCGCCGGGATCACGCTGCTGGGCGCCAGCCTGATCGCGCCGATAGCCGCTCCGCCGCCGCTGCTGCCGGCGCATGCCGTCGCAGACATCGCGCTGACCGCCCAAGACATCGTCATCGATATCGTCCGGCACGCCGAGGACATGGCGCCCGCCAACTCACGGATCCCGTTCTCCCCGGAGTTCCCCGGGGCGGGGATCAGCGATCTGGGCAAGCAGCAGGCCATCGACACCGCCAACCTGATCTTCGGCCAGGTCGGCGGTCCCGGCCACGTCGCCGGACTGTTCTCCGGGCCGGACACCGATGCCCAGGACACCGCGGTGCCATTCGCCACGCTGCAGGGCATGGACCCACAGATCCTCAACGGGCTGGTCGAGGTCGACGGCGGGATCTTCGCCAACCAACCGGTACTGAGCCTGGGCGGCATCTACTACGACCTGGCCGTGGTGCTGTGGATGCTGGGCCTGGTCAACGTCTTTCAGATTCCCGGCGCCGACGAGTACAACGGGGTGGTCGTCAACGACAACTACACCGAGTCCATCAACGCGATGTATGCCGCCGCGCTGGCCAATCCGGTGGTCGGTGACGACGGCAACATCACCGCCGTGGGCTACACCAGCGAAGCGTCGATGATGATCTGGACCATGCTCAACGTGAAGAACCCCGATCCGATGGCGCTGGTCAACGAGCTGATCTCCTCGTTGCAGAACGGCGGATCGCCCGGGCTGGTCCCGAACGCCGGGCTGATCCAGCTCGCGGGAAACCCCGAGGACGGCTGGACGCTGCTCAGTTGGGCCGGGCAAGAGGTCCCGGAGAATCCGGGCGTGCTGGGCGATGCGTTCCTGATCTGGCGCGACCTGGTGCTGCCGCCGCAGGTGGCAGTCGATCACGTTCTCGACGCCCTGATCTCGG
The DNA here is from genome assembly GCF_046250075.1 of Mycobacterium sp. SMC-14. Classification (NCBI taxonomy): domain Bacteria; kingdom Bacillati; phylum Actinomycetota; class Actinomycetes; order Mycobacteriales; family Mycobacteriaceae; genus Mycobacterium; species Mycobacterium sp. SMC-14. Next base: position 2,660,507 of record NZ_CP176429.1, read on the forward strand.
GTGACTCGACGGCGGTGGCTGCGGCATTCCAGGACGGCCTGACCGGCATCTCCACGGCGCTGGAAGCACTTCCGGACACGCTGAACAACCTGTTCGCCGACCTCGCCGCCGGCACCTGGTGAGCTAGCGGCGCCGGATGATCGCCCGCAGCCGCGCCAACCGAGAGGCGATCTCGCGTTCGGCTCCCCTGCCGGTCGGCCGGTAGTAGTCCACCCCGACCAGATCGTCGGGTGGATATTGTTGCGGCACAACGCCGTCCGGATGATCGTGGGCGTACCGATAGCCGACCGCATTGCCCAGTGACTGCGCTCCCGCGTAATGCCCGTCGCGCAGATGCGCCGGAACCGCCCCGGCTTTGCCTGCCCTGATGTCGGCCATCGCCGCGCCCAGCGCGGTGGTCACCGCATTGGACTTCGGCGCGGTCGCCAGGTGCACGGTGGCGTGCGCCAGGGTCAGTTGCGCCTCGGGCATACCGATCAGTGCGACCGTCTGCGCGGCGGCCACCGCGGTCTGCAGCGCGGTCGGATCGCCCATCCCGATGTCCTCGCTGGCCAGAATCATCAGCCGGCGGGCGATGAACCGCGGGTCCTCCCCCGCGACCAGCATCCGCGCCAGGTAGTGCAACGCAGCGTCGACGTCGGAGCCGCGCACCGACTTGATGAACGCACTGATGACGTCATAGTGCTGGTCGCCGTCCCGGTCATAACGCACCGCGGCCTGATCCAGGGATCCCTCGACGGTCTCGACGGTCACCCGCTGGCCCGCCTCAGCCGCCACTTCCAGCGCGGTCAAGGCCCGGCGGGCGTCCCCGGCGGCCAGCCGGACCAGCAGGTCGACGGCGTCGGGCGCCACCTCGATACGGCCGGCCAGGCCGCGTTCGTCGTCGATGGCGCGACGCACCACCCTGGCGATGTCCTCGGGACCCAGCGGCCGCAGCTGCAGGATCAGCGACCGGCTCAGCAGTGGGGCGACCACCGAGAACGATGGGTTCTCGGTGGTGGCCGCCACCAGCAGCACCACCCGGTTCTCCACCGCGGCCAGCAATGCGTCCTGCTGGGTTTTGGAGAACCGGTGCACCTCATCGATGAACAACACGGTCTGCTCGCCGTACGCGGCCGCGCGTCGCGCGGTGTCGATCACGGCCCGCACCTCTTTGACCCCGGCACTCAGCGCCGAGAGCGCCTCGAATCGGCGGCCGGTAGCACCGGAGATCAGCGAGGCCAGCGTGGTCTTTCCGGTGCCGGGCGGACCGTAGAGGATGACCGAGGCCGCCCCGGAGCCGTCGACCAGCCGGCGCAGCGGTGAGCCCTGCCCCAGCAGGTGATCCTGGCCGACCACCTCGTCCAGGGACGCGGGCCGCATCCGCACCGCCAACGGCGTGGCGGCGGCGCCGGGCCCATTCGGTTCGGGCGCCGGCGCACCGCTGAGGTCGAACAGTCCGTCGGACACGACTTCAGGCATACCACGCGCACCCGCCGCCCGCTGTTACCCGCCCCGGCGGCGGCGCCGCGTCAGCGGTGCACGATCACCCCGCGGATGTTCTTGCCGTCACGCAGATCCTGGTAACCCTCGTTGACCTGCTCCAGGGTGTAGCGGCGGGTGACCAATTCGTCGAGCTTGAGCTGGCCGGCGTCGTAGAGGCGCAGCAGGCGCACGATGTCGTACTGCGGGTTCGCCCCTCCGAACAGCGTCCCTTTGATCGTCTTGCCGAACAACGCCAACATGGTGCCCGAGACCTGCACGTCGAGGTCCTCCAAGCGGGCCATCGCGGCGATGACGACGGTGCCGCCCTTGCCGACGGTGTTGATCGCGGCGGTCGTGACGGCCTCACCGAGGTCGCCGACGGTGATCAGCGCCTGGTCGGCCATCTGCCCCCAGGTCAGCTCTGCGATCTTGGCCATCGCCTCGTCCGCGGTGGCGAACGCATGCGTGGCGCCCAGCTTCAGGGCGGTCGCGCGTTTGAACTCCACTGGATCGACCGCCACCACGTACTTGGCGCCGGCATGCGCGGCGCCCTGCACGGCGTTGATGCCGACCCCGCCGATGCCGTAGACGACCACGGTGTCCCCGGCGCGCACCCCGCCGTCGTAGTTGGCCGTAGCCCAGCCGGTGGGCACCCCACAGCCGGCCAGCACCGCGGTCTCCAGCGGCAGCCAGTCATCGACCTTGACCACCGAGTGCTGCGAGACGGTCGCCCGCTCGGCGAAGGTGCCCAGCATGCAGAACCCGCCGTAATCGATCCCACCCGCGTGGAACCGGAACGTGCCGTCGGGCATGCAGCCCTCCAGGATGGTGGCCCCCATGTCGCACAGGTTCTGCCGTCCGGTCGAGCAGTACCGGCAACTGCCGCAGCTGGGGATGAAGCAGCACACCACATGATCGCCGGGCTTGACCTTGGTGACCCCGGGGCCGACGTCCTCGATGATCCCGGAGCCCTCATGCCCGCCGACGATCGGGAACCGGGACGGCCAGTCACCGTCGGCCAGGTGCAGGTCCGAATGACACAGTCCGGCCGCGGTGAACTTGATCAGCACCTCGCCCGGACCCGGCCCGTCCAGGTCCAGCTCCATGATCTCGAAGGGCTGGTTGGGCGCATGCGCCACGGCGGCAATTGTTTTCATGCCTGCCATCCAACTCGCCCGGGTGTCCCTTCCGGCCCCGTTCGGCCGGATTACGAAACTGGAGGCCGTCTGCCGAGTAACATGTTTAACATGAGTACGCACAGCCTTCGTGATTTGCGGGCCCAGCTCGGTGCCATCGTGCGCGGCGTCGCTACCTCGGGCGACGAGGCCATCATCACCGACAGCGGAACCGAGATCGCGGTGATCATCTCGATGGCCGATTACGAGCGACTGCATGAACACGCCGACGTCGCAGACGCGCTGCGCCTGCAGGACCTGCGAGCAAAGGCGTTGACCGCCATGTCGCTGGGTGAAATGCTCGATGCCCTCGGCGTCGACGCCGCGGCGTTTGTCGCGTCGTGAAGGTCGCCTTCCACCCCGACGTCCTCAAGCAGTTGCAGCGGCTGCCGCGAGATGCGTTCGAGACCGCGCTGCCGACGATCATCGGGCTCGCCGACAGCCCGCACCCGGCCCGGGCAAAAAAGCTGGTCGGTGGCCACCATGACTGGCGGGTACGGTTCGGGCAGTATCGGATCGTCTACCAGATCGACGATGCCGCAGCCGTGATCACGATCTTCACGGTCGCCAAACGCAGCGACGCCTACCGCTGATCAACCTCAGGCCGTCGTAGTCACGAAGTCGATCAACTCCTCGACCCGTCCGATCAACTCCGGTTCCAGGTCGGTCCAGTCCCGCACCCGGCCCCGGATGCGCTGCCAGGCGGCGGCGATATCCGCCTGCCCGGCGTGCGGCCAGCCCAGCGCGGCGCAGATCCCGTGCTTCCACTCCACGTTGCGCGGGATCTTCGGCCACGTCTGCAAGCCGAGCCGGCCCGGCTTCACCGCCTGCCAGATGTCGACGTAGGGATGCCCGACGATCAGGGTGTGGGCACCGCCCGGCCCGCGGCGCACGGCCTCGGCGATGCGGGTCTCCTTGGACCCGTCCACCAGGTGGTCGACCAGTACCCCGAGTCGTCGGCCGGGCCCGGGCTGGAATTCGGCGACGATGCCGGCCAGGTCGTCGATGCCGCCGAGGTATTCGACCACTACACCTTCGATGCGCAGATCCTCGCCCCAGACCTGCTCGACGAGTTCGGCGTCGTGGCGACCCTCGACGTAGATCCGGCTGGCCAGCGCGACCTTCGCGCGCGCGCCGCGCACCGCCACCGAACCCGACGCCGTCCTGGCCGGCGCCGTAGGTGCGGTCGGGCGCGGCTCGGTCAGAATCACCGGCTTGCCGTCGATCAGGTAGCCGGGGCCGACGGGGAATCCGCGGGTGCGGCCGTGCCGGTCCTCGAGGTCCATCCGTCCGTATGCGACCCGCACGACGGCACCGACATAGCCGCTTTCGGCGTCCTCGACCACCATGCCGCGTTCCACCGGCACCTCGACCGAGCGGACCTTGCGGGCGCTGTGCGGGTTCTCGGCGAGGATGTCGGTTCCATAGCGGTCGGCCACCCGAGGCAGCCTAGGGGCGTCCGGCCGTACCGCCGGGGAACCGGGCGCGCGATTCCGTCAATTTTTTCTCGGCCGGCCCGCGGCCGAGGGTACGCACTCCCCGAGTACCAACTACCACTGCAGTCCCGATAGTCACTTCAGAAACATTGGTAACTCAAAATTTTCTTAATTTCTAAGAGATCTCTCGCAACATACGTAACAATAACAACTTCGTTAACTCAAACAACTGTTGTTTACTTTTGCCTCAATTTATAACAACAAACTCATTTGCATCTTTAGGTGACCAAAATGTGCAATTTCATCATTTATCGCGTTATGCTCGGAAACCTCACTGATAGACACCTATCACGGAGGTTGTGATATGTACCGGAACACGGCACGGCGTGTCGTGCAGCTTGGACGGCGGCAACTGACTTGGGCCACGTCCGGGCTGATCACCGGGGGGATTGTGGGCACGCTGCTGTCCTCGGCAGGCGTTGCCCATGCGGACAACATGGCGATGGGCTGGGATGCGGTCGCACAATGCGAATCGGGCGGCAACTGGGCCGCCGATACCGGCAACGGTTTCTACGGTGGCCTGCAGTTCAAGCCATCGACGTGGCGCGCATTCGGCGGTGTGGGATCTCCGGCGAAGGCATCGCGGGAAGAACAGATTGCCGTCGCCACTCGGGTGCTCGATGAGCAGGGCCCGTATGCCTGGCCGAAATGCGGACCGGGACGCGTATTCCCGTCGTCGGTGAAAGGCTGGGTGCCGCCGGCCATGCGCCAGCTGCTCAAACCGTTCTGGTGAGCCCTACTGCGGCTTCGGCGACAGCACCGCCTGCGTCTGGGTGACCCGGGCGACCAGCTTGCCGTTGCCGTCGCTCAAGTCGGTCTGCACGACGATCGTCGTCCGCCCCACGTGCAGCGGAATGCTGGTCGCTGTGACCGCGCCATCGCGCACCGCGCGGAAGAAGTTGGTCTTCGACTCGATGGTCGAGGTGCTCGCACCCTGCGGCAGATTGACCACCGCGCATACCGCTCCGGCGGTGTCGGCGAACGCCATCAGCGCTCCCCCGTGCAACATCCCGCCGGTGGTGCAGCGCTCCGGGGCCCATGCCATGGTCGCGCGCACCTCTTGCGGTGACAGTTCAGCGATCTCGATCTCCAGCGCCGCCGCGAACGGCATGTTGGCGACGACCAATCGGGCGAACTCAGCCGAATCCATGCCTGCCAGCCTCGCCGACAGTCGCGCCGCTGTCTAGGCGCCCGCCTCAGCGCTGCTGAGGCACTGCGTCGATCCCGGCTTCCTTGCGCTGCGCCGCGGTGATCGGCGCCGGCGCGTCGGTCAGTGGGTCGATGCCGCCGCCGGACTTCGGGAAGGCTATGACCTCGCGGATGGACTCCACCCCGGCCAGCAATGCCACCACCCGGTCCCAGCCGAACGCCAGCCCACCGTGCGGGGGTGCGCCGAAGCTGAACGCGTCAAGCAGGAAGCCGAACTTCTCCTGCGCCGCCGCCTCGTCGATCCCCATCACCTGGAAGACCTGCTGCTGAACGTCGCGGCGGTGGATACGGATCGAGCCGCCGCCGATCTCGTTGCCGTTGCACACCACGTCGTAGGCGTCCGCCAGCACCGCGCCGGGGTCAGTCTCCACGCTGTCGGCGTACTCCGGCTTGGGCGAGGTGAAGGCGTGGTGCACCGCGGTCCAGGCTCCGGAACCGACCGCTACGTCACCGGCGGCAGTGGCGTCGCCGGCGGGCTCGAACAGCGGCGGGTCGACCACCCAGGTGAACGCCCAGGCATCCGGGTCGATCAAGTCCAGACGACGGGCGATCTCACCACGAGCCGCCCCCAGCAACGCCCGGGATCCCTTGGCCGGCCCGGCCGCAAAGAAGATGCAATCCCCCGGTGCGGCACCGACGTGCCCGGCCAGCCCGGCGCGCTCAGCGTCGGTCAGGTTCTTGGCCACCGGACCGGACAGCTCGCCATCCTCGCCGACCAGCACGTACGCCAGGCCCTTGGCCCCGCGCTGCTTGGCCCACTCCTGCCAGCCGTCCAGCGTGCGACGCGGCTGCGACGCCCCGCCGGGCATGACGACAGCACCCACGTAGGGGGCCTGGAAGACCCGGAAGGTGGTGCCAGAGAAGAACTCCGTGCACTCCACCAGTTCCAGGCCGAATCGCAGGTCGGGCTTGTCGGAGCCGAAACGGCGCATCGCGTCGGCGTAGGTCATCCGGGGCAGCGGCAGCGGCAGGTCGCAGCCGATCAGTGCCCACAGCGCCTTGAGTACCTGTTCGGCGATGCCGATCACGTCTTCGGAGTCGACGAAGCTCATCTCCAGGTCCAGCTGGGTGAACTCCGGCTGACGGTCGGCGCGGAAGTCCTCGTCGCGGTAGCAGCGCGCGATCTGGTAGTAGCGCTCCATGCCGGCCACCATCAGCAGCTGCTTGAACAGTTGCGGGCTCTGGGGCAGCGCGTAGAACGAGCCGGGCTGCAGCCGCGCCGGAACCAGGAAGTCGCGGGCGCCCTCCGGGGTCGAGCGGGTCAGCGTGGGCGTTTCTATCTCGACGAACTTCTGCTCGGCCAGCACCGAACGGGCTGCCGCGTTGGCCGCCGAACGAAGCCGCAACGCCGCGCCGGGTCCGTCTTCCCGGCGCAGATCCAGGTAACGGTGCTTGAGCCGGGCTTCCTCGCCGGCGGACTCGTCAAGCTGAAACGGCAGGGCGGCAGACTCGTTGAGAACCGTCAGCCCGGTCGCGTTGATCTCGATGGCCCCGGTGGGCAGATCGGGATTCTCATTGCCCTCGGGGCGGACCTCGACGACACCGGTGACCGCGACGCAGAACTCGGCCCGCAACCGGTGCGCCTGTTCCAGCACGGCGGAGTCGCGGAACACCACCTGCGCCACCCCGGAAGCATCGCGCAGGTCAATGAAGATGACGCCGCCATGGTCACGTCGGCGCGCCACCCAACCGGCAAGCGTGACACTGCGCCCGGCGTCGGTGGCCCGCAGTGAGCCGGCGTCGTGGCTGCGCAGCACGAATACCCCCTTGGTGACGGATTGTTCGGTAACGGTTCGACCGTCGCCAAGTCTAGAGCCCCCTCGTGACACTGCCCCGCGCCGGTCGGTGCTTTAAGCTGGCTCACTGTGACTGACGGCACCGATGACCTCGACTTTGACTACGACGACGAGGACGAAGACGAGGACTACGACGAAGCCGCTGCCCCCAAACAGAACAAGAGCCTCAAATGGGGGTTGGCCGCGGTAGTCGTGCTGGCCGTGGTCGCACTGGTGTTGGTAGCGGTGGTGCTGCTGGGCGGCGACCCCGGCAAGGGTTCGCTGGACGGCTCGGCCTCCAGCCGCAGCGCGGCGACCTCGGGCATCGCCAGCGCGGACGACACCGGTCCGGTCTCGATCATCATGGATGACCCCAGTTGCACCGCGTGGACATCGATCAGCGGCAACTTGTCCAGCACGCTGTCGATGCTGGGCCAGGGCAAGTGGAATGAACGCGATCAGTCGATTCCGGCTTCGGCGTGGAGTGACGAGCAGAAGAAGCAGTACCTGGCCGCCGGCCAGGTGGTCCGCAACGCCGCCGCCCAGACCGTGGGTCTGGTGAAGCTGACTCCACACCGGGTGATGCGCGAACTCTATGAGCAGTTCATCGCCTATGCCCGGACCTTCGTCGAGCACATTCCCACCTACACCGAGCGGGACGCCGCGTTGGCCGGCACCGCGCACAGCGCCGCTTCGGCCCTGGCCGCGATCTGCGCGGCAGCCAACAACGGATCGGCGGCAACCCGCGCGCCGCTCGTCGAATCGCAGACCTCACCCACCAAGACGGCCTCGCCGGGCAACCCCGCCAACCCGCAGCGCTATTTGACCGGATCTAATCCGGTCTGCGCGGACTGGAAGGCAACGCTGGATAAGTTCGGTGTCGACGCCGCCGAATGGCACGGGATCGACCCCAGCATCCCGGGGACCTACTGGAACCCGCAGCAGAAGGCGGTCAACCTGGCCGTCGGGCCCATCATGATCAGCCTGGCCAACAAGATGCAGCAACTGGGTCGCCGCAGCAACAACCCCACCCTGCAGGACTTCGCGGAGCTGTCCGCGCAGTACCGGCGGGCGTTCGTGTTGGCGCTGCCGACCTACGACCCGAACGACAACTATCTGGCCAATGCCGCGACGTTCCTGTCCACCACGGTGCTGGGCGCATGCTCGTCGGCAGCGATCACGGGCTGACCACAACGCGGTAGACAAAGCCGGAAGCGGCCGGGGCAGAACTCGCCCCGGCCGCTTCCGGTTACGCCCAGGCCGCCCCGCACGCCGGCCCGACACCCGACAGCGCCGTTCTCACTCCCGGTAGAACGCAAGGAACCGGCGCAGCCTGCATGCTGCGCCGGTTCCTTGACTGAGATTGGCTTGGGTCAGGCCCAGCTGGAGCCCACCGAAGCGTCGGTGTTGGCCATGTTGTTGCCGGCCGACTGCACCTTCTGACCGTGGGAGTTGGCCTGCTCGTAGATCACCGCGAAGTTGCGACCCAACTGCGCCACAAACTCCTGGCACGCCACCGAACCAGCACCACCCCAAAAATCACCGGCAGCCAGCACATCGTGCACGATCGCCTGGTGCTCAGCCTCCAACGAAGCAGCCTGCGCACGAATCAACGCACCGTGGGCATCCACATCACCGAACTGGTAATTGATCGACATCTGCGGTTCTCCTTCTAGCTCGACAGGATCTGCTGGGAAGCAGCTTCCTGCTGCTCGTAGTGGTTCGCGTCCCGAATCAGCCCGTCACGCACACCGTGCAGCATGTTCACGATGTTGCGAAACGCGGTCTGCATCTGACCCATGGTGTCCATCGAGGTCCGCTCCGCCAGACCACCCCAGCCCGCACCGGAGATGTTCGTCGAGGACGCCCACATCCGACGAGCCTCGTCCTCCACCGTCTGCGCGTGCACATCAAAACGGCCCGCCATCGAACGCATCGCGTCCGGATCAGTCATAAAACGTGTTGCCATGGTTCTTCTCCCTCTTGCTCGAATTCGTTGTGGTAGCCGGGCGCCGACCCGGCGGACACGTGTGTGTTCAGGCCCCTTCCGCTACCCGCCAGCCGGCGAACGGGGCATAACCTTGGGGGCCTTGGCGGCGATCGCGCCCATGCCACGTCCGGCCATCGCGCCCATCATGGCGTGGCCGAACGGGCCGCCCGGCAGTCCTCCCGACATGGTCTGGATCGGGGCGCTGACCGTGGTGGCGGGCAGTACCGGCGCGGCGCGGACCATGCCGTCGGCGGCCGACGCCCAGGCTCCTGGCACCTTCAGCGCGCCCATCGAGGCGGCTTGGCCGAGCTTGGCGGAGATGGCGTTGGTGGCCGAGCTGAAGTGGCCGGCGAGCACACCGACCGCACCCTGCAGCTTGTCGTTGACGAAGTCGCCGATCTGGGTCATCAGGGTGCCGGCGCCCCCGGCGGCCGTCTGTCCGGCCAGCGCGCCCGTCGCTCCGGCCGCGCCGCCCATCCGAGCGAACTGCATCAGCATCGGCAGCAGCCTGACCAACATCATCATGGGCATACTCGCCGAGCTGATGGGCGACATCACCGAGGTGATCGTGGTGTTCGCCACCTTGTCGCCGAACATCGACGACTGGAGACCCATCGCGTCGAGCAGCCCACCGACGGTGGCGAAGTCATAGCCGGGTGTACCGGGGGTGGGAGTTCCGGTGCCGGGGTTGGGACCGCCCTCGGCGGATCCCGGCGTCGAGGACGCCTGCGCGGACTGCGGCGGGTTCGACACCTGCTGCAGTGCGTTGTTGTTGGCCTCGGCAGACCCGCTGTAAGTGTCCATCGCGGCGCCGTCGGTCGCCCACATCACTTCATACTGGTGCTCGGTGGCCTGGATCAGCGGCGTGTTCTGACCGAAGAAATTGGTCGAGATCAGTGCCAGCAGCATCGCCCGGTTGGCCGCGATCACCGCGGGGGGCACCGACGCGGCCCGCGCCGCCTCGAACAGGCCGGCCGCCTGAGTGGCCAGCGCAGCGTTGGTGGCGGCGGTGGCGGAGGCCTGCTCCAGCCAGGCCACATACGGCGCGGTCGAAGCCGTCGCCGCAGCCGCGCCGGCTCCCGTCCAGGTCGAGTCCAGGTTGGCGATCACCGAGTGCGTCGCTGTCGCCGACGTCATCAACTCGCTGGAAAGCTGGGACCACGCCGCCGCGGCTTCCAGTAACGGACCCGAGCCGGGCCCGGTATAGATAAGCCCGGAGTTGATCTCGGGCGGAAAGACGCTGAAACTCATCGATGCGCCCCGCTTCAGCCAGCAGCCGTGGCGTTGACAGCCTCGGTGAAGGCGTAAGCGTTCGCGTTGCCACCCAAGGTGGCCACGATCTGCTGGTGCACCGCCGCCGCCTGCGCGCTGACCTCCTGGAACAGGGATCCGTGAGCCGAGAACTGGGCAGCAGTCATCGCCGACACCAAGTCGGCGGCAGGCGCGGTCACACCCGTGGTGGGAACAGCAGCGGCGGTAACCCCGGCGGTCATCGAGTCGCCGATTCCGGAAAGGCTTCCGGCGGCCGCCGTCAGAATCTCTGGCTGAGCGGTTACGAACGACATTGTTCCTCCTGGGGGGCCTGCAAGCGTCTCGGTGAACTGTTGGGCATTCGAAGTCTGCGTCAATATTTGACGTGCGTCACTCTAGCGGACAGTTGTAATAACGGTCTGATAAAGCTGGGGCGCCCGAGGCGAACGACAACTCGTCGCCGGCGCACCGGCGAGCCCTGCGGGCGCGAGTTGAAACGTTCACCGAGCAGACGACCTCTCTGGAATGTAGGGCAGATAGCTGCGGCGGCCGTCGTAGGAAGCGTCCCATTGCGGCCGGATGCAGAACGTAACACCGCCGCGACCTCGCGGTACAGCGGCGCAACAAACATTCAGTAAAGGTTTGGGATCTGGTCAGACAACGCTGTCTTCACTTAGCCAAGACGTGGGATTTGTCGCGTTCAACCGGGCTCAACCCGGCATCGAGGCGGCTGCCGGTATGCGAAGCTAAGGTGCCCCATAGGTCGGCGGGCCACAGCAACTACGGACAACCCCACGGAGCGTGCAATGACCTTCAACGAAGGTATGCAGATCGATACCAGCACCACCTCCTCAGGCGGTGGCGGGCGTGGGATTGCGATCGGCGGCGGCGTTGCCGGACTGGTGATCCTGGTGGTGGCGCTGTTGCTGGGGGCCGACCCCGGCGAAGTGCTCAGCCAGCAGCCGGTCGATGCGGGCCAGTACACGGCACCGGGCTTCGACCTCGACAAATGCCGTACCGGCAAGGACGCCAACACCTACGTGCAGTGCCGGGTGGTTGCCACGGCCAACTCGGTGGATGCGGTGTGGTCGGACCTGCTGCGCGGCTACACGCGTCCGCGCGTTGAACTGTTCAGCGGACAGACGTCCACCGCGTGCGGGGCGGCCAGCAGTGCGGTCGGACCGTTTTACTGCCCCGCGGACAAGACGGCCTACTTCGATACCGACTTCTTCAAGGTGCTCGTCGACCGGTTCGGCTCCAGTAGCGGGCCACTCGCGCAGGAATACGTGGTCGCCCACGAGTTCGGCCACCACGTGCAGAACCTGCTCGGCGTACTCGGCCGAGCCCAGACCGGCGCGCAGGGCGCAACCGGTGCGGGAGTCCGCACCGAATTGCAGGCCGACTGCTATGCCGGGGTATGGGCGCACTACGCGTCGGTGACCAAACAGGAGAGCACCGGGGTGCCGTTCCTGCAGCCGCTGACCGACCAGGACATCCGCGATGCGCTGTCCGCGGCGTCGTCGGTGGGTGACGACCGCATCCAGCAGGCCGCCACCGGCCGGGTCAATCCGGAGTCCTGGACCCACGGCGCGTCGGCCCAGCGCCAGCACTGGTTCACCGTCGGCTATCAGGCCGGCGACCCCAACCAGTGCGACACCTTCGCCGCCGCTGACCTGGGTTAGCCCCCGGTCACAGCGAAAGTAGCCCGCGCAGCTCGACCCGGCCCGATTCGTCGAGCGGCAGCAGCGGGCGACGCGGTTCCCCGGCCGGCACCCCGAGCATGTCCAACCCGGCTTTCACCGTGGTGGGCAGCCCGCCGGCCACGATGAACTCCAGCAGCGGCTTGAGGTCGTCGTAGAGCTGCTGGGCCTTGTCCAGTTCACCGGCGATGACCGCGGCGTAGAGATCCAGGCATGGCTGCGGACGCAGGTTGGGTGCCGCGGTGCACCAGCCGGCCGCCCCGGCGCGCAGCGCATCGAGCACCAGCGGATTGCTGCCGTTGAAGAACGGCAGCCGCCCGTCGGACAGCGTGGCGATCCGCAGCATCCGGCTCAGATCCCCGGTGGATTCCTTGACCATGTTCACGTGCTCGATGCCCTCGAACATGGCCACCAGCAGCTCTGGGCTCATGTCGATCCCGGAGGTAGCCGGATTGTTGTAGGCCACGATGTCGATGTCGATGGCGTCGGAGACGGCCGCGTAGTGCGCGGTGATCTCGCGGTCGGACAGTTTCCAATACGACACCGGCGAGACCATCACCGCGTCGGCGCCGGCCTGCGCGGCATAGCGGGCGCGGCGAACGGTACGCGCGGTCGTCAGATCCGACACCCCGACCAGCACCGGCAGGCGCCCGGCGACCGCGGCGATGGACGCGTCGACGCAGGCGTCGAACTCGTCCTCATCGAGGTAGGCGAGTTCACCGGTGCTGCCCAGCGGGGCGATGGCATGCACCCCGGCCGTGACGAGCCGGTCGATGACCGTGGTCAGGACCGCGGTATCGATTCCGCCTTCGCGGAACGGCGTCACCGGGTAGCCGATGACTCCATATAACTGTGCTGCCACGTGGGACTCCTTCTTATCGGGTGATCGCGTCGGGGTGGCCGGCCAGAGCCCGGCGGGCGTAATAGGCGAAGTTGGCCTGGCTGCGCTTGGGCAGCAACGTCCAGTCGTGGGCTTCGCGGGCCAGCTTCTCCGGGAGTTCCTTGACGGTCCCGGCGGCCATGGCCGCCAGCTGCAGTGCGGCGGCCCGCTCGATCAGCACCGCCAGCGAACAGGCCTCCTCCACGCTGGCGCCGGCCACGATCTGGCCGTGGTGCGCCAGCAGGATCGCCTTCTTGTCACCGATGGCCTCGGAGATGATCTCGCCCTCCTCGTTTCCGACCGGGACCCCCGGCCACAGCGGCAGGAAAGCACAGTCGTCGTAGAGCGGTGTGGTGTCCATGTGCGAGACGATCAACGGGGTCTCCAGCATCGACAGCGCCGCGACATGAAACGGGTGGGTGTGCACGATGCACTGGACGTCGGGACGGGCCCGGTAGATCCAGCTGTGGAATCGGTTGGCCGGGTTGGCCATCCCCTCACCCTCGATCACGTTGAGGTCTTCGTCGACGAGCAGGAGATTGGCGTCGGTGATCTCGTCGAATCCCAGGCCGAGCCGTTGGGTGTAGTAGGTCCCGGGCGCCTCGGCACGGGCGGTGATCTGTCCGGCCAGGCCGGAGTCATGACCGCGGTCGGACAGCGCGCGGCAGGTCAGCGCCAGTTTCTGGCGCGTGGACCACTGACCTCCGGCGAAGTTCTCCGCGAAACGTTGCTCCGCGCGATGCATCAGGTCGGATTTGGAATCGTCGAACGTGGTGCCCATGGCAGCTCCTCGGTGACGGAAGTAGATGACACGACCATATCCGATAGGACACTTTGTGTCATCTCCTGTGTCATGATGGATGCATGACGCAACTGCTGCGCGCCGTCCGCAAACAGCGAGGCCTCACCCTCGAAGGCCTCGCCGAGCAGACCGGGCTGACCAAGAGCTACCTGTCCAAGATCGAACGCAGTCGCAGCACGCCGTCCATTGCGGTGGCCATCAAGGTGGCGCAGGCCCTGGACGTCGATGTGGCGCAACTGTTCTCCGAGCGCGGCGACGAGGACAAGATCGCCGTGGACCGGGCCGCGGACCGCAGTGAGGATCGGCAGCGCTACCGGGCGATGGCCGTGAACATGCTGGGAAAGTCGATGTCCCCGTTCATGGTTCGCCCCACCCATGAGGCTCATCCCCTGCACGCCCTGCATGACGGTCAGGAGTTCGTGTTCGTCCATGCCGGGACGATCCACCTGGAATACGGCGATGCGACCTGGACGTTGACGGCCGGTGACAGCGCCTACTTCGACGCTTCGATCAGCCACCGCATCCGCACGGTCGGACCGCATCCCGCCGAGGTGCTCGTAATCGCCGAAACCGAAACGCAGTGAGCACCGAACTGCTGTTCTCCTACGGCACCCTGCAGCTACCGGAGGTGCAACGCAGCACGTTCGGGCGCGAAGTCGACGGCCGGCCCGACGCGATCGTCGGCTACACCCTGGACTACGTGACGATCACCGATCCGCACGTGGTGGCCGTCAGTGGCAGCGACCGCCATCCGATCCTGCGTCCGTCAGACGCGCATGACGCGGCTGTCCCTGGCACGGTCTTCGCGATCAGCGCCGCCGACCTGGCGGCCGCCGACGAGTACGAAGTCGATGCCTACCGGCGGATCTCGGTGCCGCTGCGCTCGGGCGCGCAAGCCTGGGTGTACGTGTTCGCCGACTGAGCCGGATCCGTCACCAGGGCCGGGTCGAGCAGGACACTCCGCTGCCGCCCTGCTGCGACACCACCACTTCGCCGTCGACGGCGATCTCGCAGTGGAACTCCGGGTTGATCCGCAAGCCACCGCTGGCGGTGACCAGCGCCCACTGACTCGGATCGGCCAGCGTGGTGGTGTAGACCACCGGTGATCCCCCGCCGATCGGCACCCGAACCGTCTCGAGGTACTCCGAGGAGTTGGCGTTGTAGGCAGCCATGCTGGGCGGGTCGGTCTTGATGTAGGAGATGTTGCCGGTCAGGTCACTGGTGGCGGTGATGGTGTAGGTGACCTCGTGGCCGCCGGTCGCGCTCTTCTTCGGGGCGTCAGCCGACGGTTCGGTCGCGTTCTCCGTGGGGGTGGGCGTCGGCGAGGGTGCCGCATTCTCGGTGGGCGATGCCGCCGGGTTCTCGGTTGGCGATGCTGGGCTGGTCTCCGGGTCCGCAAGTGACGTCGCGTGGCTGGCTGCCACTCCGGCGGCGGCCGTCAGCAGCACCGCCCCGAACTTGACTGTCACGTTCCGCATGATCGTCATACCGCGCCACGCTACCGGAGCGGCACAAGTGCCCGGCCTGCGTTGCCGAGTGTCGGTTTGCGTCACGCCCCGAGGCGCTGGGTGTGCAGTAAGTCGACGTTCAATTCAGTCCCGGTATATCCGGCAGCCCGGAGCGCAGCCCTGACCCGCGCAAGCACCACACCCGGTCGATACCGAAGGAGGTCGCTGCTGACCCGGACGATCACCCAGCCGCGTACGGACAACTCCGCGTAGCGATCGATGTCAGCGGTCCGCTGCCGGGGGTCGGTCCAGTGCTGGGCACCGTCAAATTCCACACCGACCTGGTATTCGGGCCAGCCCATATCAATGCGAGCGAAGGGACGGCCGAAGCCGTCTCGCACGACGATTTGGGTCATCGGGCGAGGGAATCCACCGCGCATCAGCAACAGCCGCGTCCGGGTTTCCTGCGGGGATTCCGCGCCGCCGTCCATCAGCGTGATCGCGCGCCGTAACTGCAACAGGCCGCGAGCACCCCTGTGGCGTTGCGCCAGCGCGGAAACGTCGTCCGCGACCAGCCTCGTCGCATTCGCCAGGGCATCGAGGCGGATGACGGCACCGGTCAGCCCTTTGTTGCGGCCCAGGTCGAAAGCGGTCCGTGCGGCTGTGGTGGTCGGTATCCCTCGGATCAGACATGTCTCGTCGGGTTCCAGCCGCTCGCGATGGATGAGAATCCCCTCGGCGTCAGAGGCGGCCTTCCGGTTCAGTTCCGCCGGCAACCGCGCATCGAGCCACCGTGATCGGTGCAGGGCCGCCGCGGACAAGCCGGCCACCGTCGCCGTCCGGCCCGACCACAGCCAGCCTGCCACCGCACGCGTAACCGGCGTGAGCTCTTGGCCGTTCGGCAGATAGACGTTGCGGTAGATCGACCGATACCGACTGCGTAACGTCCGCCGCGTCACGCTGCCTGTCGCCAACGCCTCAGTGCCGAGGAAGGGCCACGTGGAATCCGGAATGAAGGTCGGCATGGCAGTCACAGTGCCGCCTCGGGCCGTCATCCGAGTGCCGAGTGTCGACTTGTGTCACCCGTTCTGTGGATAACCGTGCATTAAGGCGACATTCGGCGCAGCACCTCGGCGACAACGTCGTCGATCGGCACGTCGACCTGTTCCCCGGTGGCCAGGTTCTTGACGCCCACGGTGCCTGCCTCCAGGTCGCGGTCCCCGGCGACCAGCGCGATGACCGCCCCGGAGCGGTCGGCGGCGCGCATCGCGCCCTTGAGACCGCGGTCCCCGTAAGCCAGGTCCACTCGCACCCCGGTGGCCCGCAACTGCGCGCCGATCACCGCCAGCCGCAGCTTGGCCGCTTCGGACAGACCCACCCCGAACACCTCGCACCGGGCGGTCTGCCCCACGGTCCTGCCTTCGGCGGCCAGCGCGAGCAGGGTGCGGTCCACTCCGAGGCCGAAGCCGATCCCGGACAGGTCTTGTCCACCGAGCTGGCGCATCAGCCCGTCGTAGCGGCCGCCACCACCGATCCCCGACTGCGCGCCCAACCCGTCGTGCACGAATTCGAAAGTGGTCTTGGTGTAGTAGTCCAGGCCGCGCACCATGCGCGGGTTGACCACATACGGCACCCCGAGCGCATCCAGGTGTGCCAACACGGTGTCGAAGTGCGTCCGGGCGGCGTCCGAGAGATGGTCGAGCATGACCGGGGCGTCAGCGGTCATCTCACGCACCTGCGGGCGCTTGTCGTCGAGCACCCGCAACGGGTTGAGCTGCGCGCGCTGGCGGGTGTCCTCGTCGAGGTCGAGCCCGAACAGGAACTGCTGCAGCAGCTCTCGATACGCCGGGCGGCAGGTGTCGTCGCCCAGGGACGTGATCTCCAGCCGGAAACCGTCGAGGCCCAGGGAGCGGAAGCCCGCATCGGCGACGGCGATCACCTCGGCGTCCAGCGCCGGATCGTCCACCCCGATCGCTTCGACCCCGACCTGTTGCAGCTGCCGATAGCGGCCGGCCTGCGGGCGCTCATAACGGAAGAACGGCCCCGAATAGCAGAGCTTGGCCGGCAGCTGACCGCGGTCCAGACCGTGCTCGATCACCGCACGCATCACGCCCGCGGTGCCCTCGGGCCGCAGCGTCACCGAACGCCTCCCGCGATCGGCAAACGTGTACATCTCTTTGGAGACCACGTCGGTGGACTCCCCCACCCCACGGGCGAACAGTGCGGTGTCTTCGAAGATCGGCAGCTCGATATCGCCGTAACCGGCGCGGCGAGCGACCGCCAGCAGTCCGTCACGCACCGCGATGAAGCCGGCCGAGGCCGGCGGAATGTAGTCGGGCACCCCTTTGGGTGCGGCAAACGTGCTCACGCACTGAGCCCTTCCAGGAACGGGTTGTAACGGCGCTCGGCGCCGATGGTGGTCTTGGGTCCGTGGCCGGGCAGCACCACGCATCCGTCGTCAAGACATAGCAGCTTATCGACGATCGAGGTCAGCAGATCGCGGCCGCTGCCGCCAGGCAGGTCGGTGCGGCCGACCGAATTCTGAAACAGGGTGTCGCCGCTGAACACCACCTCGGCCGCATCACCTTCGACCCGGAAGACCACCGAACCGCGGGTATGCCCGGGTGTGTGGTCGACGGTGACGGTGGTGTCGCCCAGGCCGATCTTGTCACCGTCGCGATCCAGTTCGATCAGCTGCCTGGGCTCGGAGAACATCGCCTTGCTCAGCACACCGAACAACGCCTGCCCGGGCACCGTGCCGAGCGAGCGCAGCGGGTCGGTGAGCATGAATCGGTCCTCGGGGTGAATGTAGGTAGGACAGCCGTAGGTGTCGGAGACCTTCTGTGCCGACCAGATGTGGTCGATGTGGCCGTGCGTGAGCAGCACCGCCGACGGCGTCAGCCGATTCTCGTCGAGAACACGACGCAGCCGGGTCATCGCACGCTGCCCGGGGTCGACGACGATCGCGTCCGAGCCCTGCCGCTGCGCCAGCACGTAGCAGTTGCACGCCAGCATCCCAGCGGGGAATCCGGTGACCAACACGCCGACCAGTTTCCCATTGCACGCCCGGTCGGCGGTGACGCGGGCCGCGCAGGCGCGCTCTGGCAGACTTGAGGGCCGACTCAGTCAGCGAGCCAGGAGGTTCCCGCCGGTGCCCACGAATTCAGAGCGGCGTGCCGCCGCCAAGCGCAATCTGGACCAACAGGTGCAGCAACGTGCCGAGGCAGCCCGCAAGCAGCGCCGACTGCTGATGATCGTCGGCGCCGTGGCGGCGGTGCTGCTGATCGCCGGGGTGGTGTTCGTCGTGCTGCGCGACAACGATCCGGGCAACGTCAACGCGGGCGGCTCGTCAGAATCGAGCACCTCAGAGTCCGCGGACTCCTCCGCAGCACCGGCGGGGGCAGCGGGTCAGCTGCCGAAGTTCACCGCATCGCCTCAGCTGGGCGCCGACTGCCAGTACCCCAAGGCGCGTCCGGCCACCAAGCCCGTCGAGCCGCCGCGGTCCGGCAAGGTCCCGACGGACCCGGCCGAGGTCAGCGTCTCGATGATGACCGACCAGGGCCCCATCGGATTGATGCTCACCAACGCCCAATCCCCTTGCACCGTCAACAGCTTTATCAGCCTGGCGGCCAAGGACTTCTTCTCCGGCACTCAGTGCCACCGGCTCACCACGTCGCCGATGCTGAGCGTGCTGCAATGCGGGGATCCCGCCGGCGACGGCACCGGCGGCCCGGGCTACGAGTTCGACAACGAATACCCCACCGACCAGTACTCCTTGGGTGACCGGGCCGCTCAGCAGCCCGTCACCTACCCCCGCGGCACGGTGGCGATGGCCAACGCCGGCCCCGGCACCAACGGCAGCCAGTTCTTCCTGGTCTACAAGGACTCGATGCTGCCGCCGCAGTACACCGTGTTCGGCAAGATCCAGGACGACGGTCTGGCCACCCTGGACAAGATAGCCGCGGCCGGCGTGCAGGGCGGCGGCGAAGACGGCCCGCCGGCCACCAAGGTGACCGTCAAGTCGGTGCGGGCCGACTAGCCGGGCCAGCCCCGTCTGCCGCGAGCGTGCGCGTCTGTACAAGACACGCCGTCGTCACGCGTACGACTGCGCACGCTCGCTGCGGGTTTGGAGCCCGGTCAGGCCGCTGACGTCACCCGGTAGACGTCGTAGACGCCCTCGACGTTGCGGACCACGTTGAGCAGGTGGCCCAGGTGCTTGGGGTCGCCCATCTCGAAGGTGAACCGGCTGATCGCTACCCGGTCGCGTGAGGTGGTGACCGAGGCCGACAAGATGTTGACCTTCTCGTCGGCGAGCACCTTGGTGATGTCCGACAGCAGCCGGTGCCGGTCCAGTGCCTCGACCTGGATGGCGACCAGGAACACCGAGGAGGGCGACGGCGCCCATTTGACCTCGATGATCCGTTCGTCCTGTTGGCGCAGCGCGTCGGCATTGGTGCAGTCGGTTCGGTGTACCGACACCCCGCCGCCGCGGGTGACGAAACCCATGATCTCGTCGCCGGGCACCGGGGTGCAGCACTTGGCCAGTTTGGTCAGCACCCCGGTGGCGCCGGGCACCGCGACACCCACGTCGTCGGTGTGGCGCTCGCGGCGCGGGATGGTCAGCGGCGTGGAACGCTCGGCCAGGTCGTCCTCGGCCTGGTCCACGCCGCCGAGCTGGGCCACCAGCCGTTGCACGACGTGGTGCGCCGAGATGTGGTTCTCGCCGACCGCGGTATAGAGCGCGGACACATCGCTGTAGTGCAGTTCGCGGGCCACCGCCGCCATCGACTCGCCGTTGACCAGGCGTTGCAGCGGCAAACCCGCCCGGCGCACCTCGCGGGCCATCGCGTCCTTGCCGGACTCCAGGGCCTCCTCACGCCGCTCCTTGGCGAACCACTGGCGGATTTTGGCCTTGGCCCGCGGCGACACCACGAACTGCTGCCAGTCCCGCGACGGCCCGGCGTTCTGTGCTTTCGAGGTGAAAACCTCGACCACTTCCCCGTTCTCGAGCTTGCGCTCCAACGCCACCAGCCGGCCGTTGACCCGCGCACCGATACAGCGGTGACCGACCTCGGTGTGCACGGCGTAGGCGAAGTCCACCGGCGTGGAGCCGGTGGGCAGTGTGATCACGTCGCCCTTGGGGGTGAACACGAAGATCTCTTTGACCGCCAGGTCGTAACGCAGCGACTCGAGGAACTCGCCCGGGTCGGCCGCCTCCCGCTGCCAGTCCAGCAGCTGGCGCATCCAGGCCATGTCGTCGATCTCGGCGGCGGTGTTCAGGTGCGGAACACCGTTGCGGCCCTTGGCCTCTTTGTAACGCCAGTGCGCGGCGATGCCGTATTCGGCGGTGCGGTGCATCTCCCGGGTGCGGATCTGGATCTCCAGCGGCTTGCCCTCCGGGCCGATCACCGTGGTGTGCAGCGACTGGTAGACCCCGTAGCGCGGCTGGGCGATGTAGTCCTTGAACCGGCCGGCCATCGGCTGCCACAGCGAGTGCACGACGCCGACCGCGGCGTAGCAGTCCCGGATCTCGTCGCACAGGATCCGCAGTCCCACCAGGTCGTAGATGTCGTCGAAGTCGCGGCCGCGCACGATCATCTTCTGATAGATCGACCAGTAGTGCTTGGGTCGGCCCTCGACGGTCGCGGTGATCTTCGACTTCGCCAGCGTGTTGACGATCTCGGCGCGCACCTTGGCCAGGTAGGTGTCGCGGGACGGCGCGCGGTCGGCCACCAGCCGCACGATCTCCTCGTAGCGCTTGGGGTGCAGGATCGCGAATGACAGATCCTCGAGCTCCCATTTGACGTTCGCCATACCGAGCCGATGTGCCAGCGGCGCAATGACTTCGAGTGTCTCGCGCGCCTTGCGGGCCTGCTTTTCGGGCGCCAGGAAGCGGATGGTGCGCATGTTGTGCAGCCGGTCGGCGACCTTGATCACCAGCACCCGGGGGTCACGCGCCATCGCGATGACCATCTTGCGGATGGTCTCGGCCTCGGCGGCGGTGCCCAGCACCACCTTGTCCAGCTTGGTCACCCCGTCGACCAGGTGAGCAACCTCGTCACCGAACTCGGCACCCAGCGCGGTCAGGGTGTAGCCGGTGTCCTCGACGGTGTCGTGCAGCAGCGCGGCCACCAGCGTGATGGTGTCCATGCCCAGCTCGGCCAGGATGGTGGCGACAGCCACCGGGTGGGTGATGTACGGATCCCCCGAATGACGCAGCTGGGAGGCGTGCCGCTGCTCGGCGACCTCGTAGGCACGTTGGAGCAGTGCCAGGTTGGCTTTGGGATAGTACTGCCGGTGCACCGCCACCAGCGGCTCCAGCACCGGGCTCAGCGCACCGCGTTGGGCGGTGATACGCCGGGCGATCCGGGCCCGCACCCGCCGGGAGGCGCTGGTCGGGACCTTCAGCAGATCGGTGCGCTCGGAGGGCGCGTCCTGGGCAACCGCCTCCGACACCGCCGCCGGCTGGCTGGCGTCAGCGCTGTACCGCTCGGGGCCTGAACCCTGATCTGAGCGTTGTTCAGGGCCCTGCTCCAAGCCTTGTTCAGGGCCCACTGTGTTCACCTCCGACCACGAGAATATCGACTAAATCAGGTGCAGGCTGGCCAGCTGCAACGGCGCCACGGCGGCGCGTCCGCCCAGCCCCGCCAGCTCCAGCACCACTGCCGCCGCAACCACCTCGGCTCCTGCCCGACACAGCAAACGTTGCGTCGCGGCCAGGGTACCGCCGGTGGCCAGCACGTCGTCGAGGATCACCACCCGGCGCCCGGCCAGCTCGAGCCCGTCGGCCGGTATCTCCAGCACGGCGCTGCCGTACTCGAGCTGATAGCGCTCCGAGAGCACCGGCGGCGGCAGCTTGCCGCCTTTGCGGACCGCCAGCGCACCAACCCCTAGCCGGTCGGCGACCGCCCCGGCCAGCAGAAATCCCCTCGCGTCGATACCGGCCACCAGATCCGCACCGGCGGCGGCCCGAGCCAGCGCATCGGTGACCGCGGCCAGTCCCGCCGCGTCGGCGAAGACCGGGGTCAGGTCCTTGAAAGCGATTCCCGGCGTGGGAAAGTCCGCGACCTCGCGGATGAGCGACGCGATGATCTCACCGGCGCCTGCCGCAGGCCCGGCCTGATTCACTGTTGCAGCTCCCAGCGGTCCATGTTCCAGCCCGCGCCCCACCGGGTGGGGTTGGCAGCGACGCCGTAGGTCTTCTTCGACGACAACAGGGTCCGTTGCTGGCGGTACAGCGGCAGCGTCGGCATATCGGCCCACAACACCGGAGCGCTCTCGCCGAGCAGCCGGACCATCTCCGCGGGATCGGCGGTGACAGCCAGCGCGGAGACGACGCCGTCGATCTGGTCGTTGTGGTAACCGGACAGGTTGTTGCCGTTGCCGCTGAACAACTCGTAGGCGTCCACCACCGACGATCCGCTCGACCCGCTACCGGTAGATCCCCCGGTGCTGGCGAGCAACACGTCGATCTGTCCTTCCCGCAGTGCCAGCGGGCCGATGCTGTCGGAGGCCACCTCGGTGACGGTGATGCCGGCAGGCGCGCATGAGCTGGTGATCGCCCCGATCACCGCGGCCAGCCGAGTGTTGGGACCGCGGTAGCCGATGCGCACCGTCAATGGCTTCCCGCCCAGCGCGTCGCGGGCGGCATCGGGGTTTGCCCGAGCGAACTGTTCGGCCTCGGGCACGTTCTCGGCCTGGTCGAATGCGTCGTCCATGGCGGTGTTGAGCCGGGAATTGACCACCGGGACCCCCGCATCGCGGGCGATGATGTCGCGCGGGGTGCACCAGGCCACCGCTCGGCGCGCGGGAGTCTCCGACAGCGGGCCGGACGGGGCGAAGATGAGCTGCTCGATCCCGCCCGAGGGACTGTCACTGCTCTGGTAGTCGTCCGGGGTGATCAGCGACCCCGCGGATCCGGTCGCCACGTCGACGACCTCGATGACGCGTTTGTTGACCCGGTCGGCGATGTCGGCGGTCTGCGGCCACACCGTGATCCTCTTGGTGACCGGCTTGGCACCCCACCACAGGTCGTTGGCCACCAGTACCACGGCGCCACCTTCGAGCACCGAGTCGATCTTGTAGGGCCCCGACGACGGGAAGTGCCGCAGGTCAGCGTCGCGGCCGAGCTGCCAGGTGGTGTTCCAGGCCTGCGCGATCTTGGCGATAACCTCGTCGGCGGGCCCGAGCTTGCCCAGCACGGCGTCGGTGGTGTTCACACCGAGCTTGTCGGCGATGATGTGCGACGGCATCATCGAGGTCGCGGTGAACAGTTCCTCGTAGTCGACGATGTTGCGGTCGGCGAAGAACGACACCCGCGCCTTCTTCTCACCGGGTTGGCACTCGATGTTCTCGATGTCGAGGTAGCCGGCTCGGCTTGCGGCGTCGAAACCCGGGAAGCGGCCCGACTGGGCCGCCCAGGCCAGCACCAGGTCGTCACAGGTGATGGGTTTGCCGTCGGAGTACACCGCCGCGTCGGCGATCTGATAGTCCAGCACCAGCGGGGCGCGGCCCACCACGGAGATGCTGCCGAAGTCGTGGTCGGTGACGATCTGGCCGTCCGGACCGTGGTAGCCGAAGCCGATCAGGGTGCGGGAGAACGCCTGCGGTCCTGCCGACGCCGCACCGGCCACGGTGGTGCTGTTGTAAGTGATCAGACCGCCGTCGACGGCGTAGTCGATCTGATCGACGGTGGCACTGGTGCACGCCGACACCGACCAGGCGCCGAGGCCGGTGATGATCGCCACCACCCACGCCGCAGCGTGCCGACAGCGGGCCGCCATCGCCGGTTACCGACCGGCGCCCGGCTTGCCGGTCGGACGCTGGCTGCGCCGGCTGGTGGGGCGGACCGGCTTTGCGCCGGGAGCCGGGGCGCCCGACGCGGTCGCCGCCGCGCCCTCATCTCCGCCGGCAACGGTGTCTTCGGTGCCTTCGAGGTCCTCCGCGACGTCCGTGCCGGCCGCTGCCGCTTTCGAACCGGCCGCGGCGTTGCGCCGCCGCATCACCCGGCGGGTGTGGTTCTGCACCAGCTCGGTGCGCTCCCGCAGGCTGACCAGCAGCGGAGTGGCCAGGTAGATCGACGAATAGGTGCCGACCACAACACCGACCAACTGCACCAGCGCGAGGTCCTGCAGCGTCCCCACACCCAGCAGCCACACGGCGACCACCATCAGCGACATGATCGGCAACGCCGAGATCAGGCTGGTGTTGATCGATCGCATGAAGGTCTGGTTGATGGCCAGGTTGGCCTGTTCGGCGTAAGTCAGCTTGGGTTTGTGCTCGAAGCCGCTGGTGTTCTCCTCCACCTTGTCGAACACGATGACGGTGTCATAGATGGAGAACCCGAGAATGGTCAACAGTCCGATGACAGTGGCCGGCGTGACCTCGAATCCGACCAGCGAATACACCCCAGCGGTGACGAGGATGTCGAAGACCATCGAGATCATCGCCGAGATGGTCATGTACCACTCGTAGCGCACGGTGATGTACAGCGACGCCAGGAGCAGGAACACCACCAGCGCGATCACGGCCTTCTGGGTGATCTGCCCGCCCCAGGTCTCCGAGACCGCCGAGTCACTGATCGCCTGTTTGCTCGCCTCACCGTTCGGGCCGACGGGCTGGAACGCGTCGAACAGGTCGTCGCGCAGCTTCTCGGTCTGCTCGTTGGTGAGCGTCTCGGCACGGATCTGCACCGTCGCCGAGTTGCCGTTGCCGACCACGACCACCGATTCGGGGCTGCTGCCGACGCTCTTGCGGAACACCTCTTCGACCTGGGTGACGCTGGTGTCGCCGCGCGGGAACGACACTTTGGTGCCGCCGGCGAAGTCGATTCCGAAGGTGAAGCCGCGGATCAGGATACTGACGATGGCGATGGCGACCATGGCACCGCTGACCGCGTACCACAGCCGCCGCTTGCCGATGACCTCGAATGCGCCGGTGCCGGTGTAGAGCCGTGACAGGAAACTGTGCTTCGGCGCCTTGGTGCTTCCCGCGGTCTTGCGAGGCTTCGCCTCCACGGCGCTGCGGCTCTTGGTGAGTTCGCCGGCGGCGGCGTCGGTTTTCGCGGCTTTCGTGCCGCTACTGGTGCTCGGTTTGGCCATCTGGCTATCCCTGTTCCGTCGACTGGGCGGTTACCCGCGTGCGCGCTTTGGCCCCGGACTTGCCGCCCGTTGCGCCTCCCGATTTGGCGACCGCCCGCCGCTCGCGCGCGACCTGCTGAACCGCGCCGAGGCCGTTGTAGGACGGCTTGGCCAGCGTCGGCGACTTCGACGCCAGGTAGACCAGTGGCCAGGTCACCAGGAACACCACCACCAGGTCCAGGATCGTGGTCAGACCCAGGGTGAATGCGAAGCCCTTCACCTGGCCGACCGCCAGGAAGTAGAGCACCGCCGCAGCAAGGAAAGTGACCGCGTTGCCGGAGACGATCGTCTTGCGGGCGCGCGCCCACCCGCGCGGCACCGCCGAGCGGAACGATTTGCCCTCGCGGATCTCGTCCTTGATGCGTTCGAAGAACACCACGAACGAGTCGGCGGTGGTCCCGATACCGATGATCAGACCAGCGATACCGGCCAGGTCGAGCGTGTAGTTGATGTAGCGACCCAGCAATATCAGGATCGCGTACACCATGGCTCCGGCCACCACCAGTGACAATGCGGTCAGCACGCCGAGGACGCGGTAGTAGAGCAGCGAGTAGATCAGCACCAGTGCCAGACCGATCGCACCGGCGATCAGACCCGCCTTCAGCGACGTCATTCCCAGTGTGGCCGAGACGGTTTCGGCTTCGGAGGCCTCAAACGACAGCGGCAGCGATCCGTACTTCAAGACGTTGGCCAGCTGGCGCGCACCGTCCTGGGTGAATCCCGGCGAACCACCGGTGATCTGGGTGCGGCCGCCCGGGATGGCTTCCTGGATCTGCGGCGCGCTGACCACCTGCGAGTCCAGGGTGAACGCGGTCTGGGTGCCGATGTGGGCGGCGGTGAAGTCTGCCCAGGTGTCGGCCGCGCCGCTCTTGAACTGCACCTGGACGATGTTGGCGCCGCTGCGCTGGTCCATGCCCGAGCTGGCGTCGGCGATCTGGTCGCCGCTGATGATCGACGGCGCCAACAGGTAGGCCGTCTGCTGGTCTTGCGAACAGGTCACCAGTGGCAGGTCCGGGTCGTCGTTGCCGGCGAGGATGTCTTCCTTGTCGCACCGTCCGGCCTGGATCTGCAGAGCCAGCGCCTGGACCACCTTGTTGTCGCTCTGGCGCAACCGCTTCTCGGCGGCGATGCGGGCGGCCAAGCCCTGGGCCTGATCCCCCTGGCCAGGCAACCCGGGCAGACCCGGCAGGCCAGGCAGCCCCGGCAAGGCGGGCATCTGGGGACCGGCCCCGGGCGCCTCGGCAGGCGATCCGGGCGCCGTGGGCGCCGGAACAGTCGAGGTGCCGGGCGTGGCGGTGTCGCTGGTGTTTTCGGAGTCGGGGCTCGAAGAGGTGGTCCCCGGGGTCGGGGTCGGCTCCTGCGGGAAGGGCCGCGGCTGGGCCGGCGGAGTCAGCGGCTGCTGCGGGACGGACCCGCCGGCGCCCGGAGGCAGACCAGGAACACCACCACCGCCAAGACCCGGAGGCAGACCAGGAACACCACCACCGGCGCCGGGCGGCAAGCCTGGGACGCCGGGCATGCCGCCACCACCGAGGCCGGGCATCCGGGCAGCTGCCTGAGCTTCCTGCACCGACACACCGTTGATCACCGGGCGGATGTAGAGCCGGGCCGTCTGGCCGAGAGTCCGGGCCTCGTTGCCGTCGCTGCCCGGCACCGTGATGACCAGGTTGTTGCCGTCGATGATCACTTCAGAGCCCGACACACCGAGTCCGTTGACCCGGGCGCTGATGATCTGTTGCGCCTGGTTGAGCGCGTCACGGGTCGGCGTGGAGCCATCCGGAGTACGCGCGGTGAGCGTCACGCGAGTGCCGCCCTGCAGGTCGATACCGAGTTTGGGTTCGGCGAGCTTGTTTCCGGTCAGGAATACCAGCAGGTAGACGCCGATGAGCAATGCCAGGAACACCGCCAGGTTGCGGGCAGGGTGCACCGGCGCCGAAGGCGATGCCACGTTGTTGAGTCTCCTTCGCTCATTGCGCAATGCGCTCTCGTGATCGTCGAGGCTGGCCCGTGCGCGGGCCGCCCGCAGCGATCAGTACCACTGCACCCGCAAAAGGGTACGTGCCCGGCTGGCCGGGACGATCGTTGGGCGGGCGTTCCGCGCGTCGGGCGTGTCAGCCGGCCAGCCCGAAGGCGGCGAGCCGCTATGCGCCTTCGACGGCCTCTTCGACTGCGGCCTCGGCCGTCAGCTCTTCGGGCTCGATCTTGTCGCGCACTGCCAGCTTCATCCAGGTGGTCACCACACCGTCCGCGATCTCCAGGTCGACGTCGTCGTCAGTGATGCGGGTGATGGTGCCCTGCAGCCCCGAGGTGGTGTGCACCCGGTCGCCCACCTGCAACGATTCATGCAGGTCGATGGTGGCCTGCATCGCACGCTTCTGCCGGCGCGAGGCGAAGAACATAAACGCACCCATGACAAGGAGCAGCGGCAGGAAGGCAACCATGTTTTCCATGACGACAACCGATCTTTCGACTTGTTCGAATGAGTCTTCGGCACCGGACCACTTGAGGTGTGGCGGGCCACTGTGATGACAACAGTGTGCCACTGAGTCCGGCGACCGTGCTTCGGTACCGCCGTCCACCCCCTAGGCTGTCGGTGACAGGGGGTCAGGATTCTCAAGGGAAAGTTGGCCGATGAAAAATTTCGCGTGTGGTCTGGCGACCGCCGTTGCCCTGGCAGCGGCGCCCCTGGCGGTGGGAGCGATCGCCATGCCCGCCATCGGATCCGCGGAGCCGCTCGCCTGCCCCGGCGGACAGTACTGGGAGCCGAGCACCAACAGCTGCATGCCGCTCGGCCAAGGCCCGACGCCGCTCGCCTGCCCCGGCGGACAGTACTGGGAGCCGAGCACCAATACCTGCATGCCGCTCGGCCAAGGCCCGACGCCGCTGGACTGCCCGCCCGGCGAATATTGGCAGCCCTTCGGCAACGCGTGTCGGCCACTCGGCCAGATCTGAGCCGCGGAAAGCACCGCTAAGGAGGCCCGCCCCACATGTCAGTGCCGCCGCTGCTGCAGAGCCGTCACTTGGCCACCGAGATCCCCGGGCCCGGCTCGGTACAGCTGGCGCGCCGGCGCGCGACGGCCGTGGCCCGCGGGGTGGGCAGCACGCTGCCGGTGTACGCGGCTCGGGCCGGCGGCGGCATCGTGGAAGACGTCGACGGCAATCGACTGATCGACCTGGGCTCGGGGATCGCGGTGACCACCGTGGGCAACTCCGCGCCGCGGGTGGTGGACGCGGTGCAGCAGCAGGTCGCCGAGTTCACCCACACCTGTTTCATGGTGACGCCCTACGAGGGCTATGTGGCCGTCGCTGAAGCGCTGAACCGGATCACCCCGGGTCAATTCGAGAAGCGATCGGTACTGCTCAACTCCGGCGCCGAGGCCCTGGAGAACGCCGTCAAGATCGCCCGGTCCTACACGCACAAAACCGCGGTGGCGGCGTTCGACCACGGCTACCACGGCCGCACCAATCTGACGATGGCGCTCACCGCCAAGTCCATGCCCTACAAGAGCGGATTCGGCCCGTTCGCTCCCGACATCTATCGCGCGCCGGCGTCCTACCCCTACCGCGACAGCCTGATCGACAAAGAATTGGGCAGCGACGGGGAACGGGCTGCCGATCGGGCGATCGGCGTCCTGGAGAACCAGATCGGCGCCCACAATCTGGCCGCGCTGGTGATCGAACCGATTCAGGGCGAGGGCGGATTCATCGTTCCGGCACCCGGCTTTCTGCCCACGTTGCTGGCCTGGTGCCGCGACAACAACGTGGTTTTCATCGCCGACGAGGTACAGACGGGCTTCGCGCGGACGGGGGCGATGTTCGCCTGTGACCATGAGGGCCCGACCGGGATGGCGCCGGACCTGATCTGCACCGCCAAGGGAATCGGCGGGGGCCTGCCGTTGGCGGCGGTGACGGGGCGCGCCGACATCATGGACGCCCCGCACGTCAGCGGGCTGGGAGGCACATTCGGTGGCAATCCGGTGGCCTGCGCCGCAGCGTTGGGGGCATTGGCCGCCGTCGAGGCGGACGACCTGGTGGGCCGGGCCCGGCAGATCGAGCGCCTTGTCTTCGAACGGCTGGGCCGGTTGCAAGCCGACGACGACCGCATCGGCGATGTGCGAGGCCGCGGCGCCATGATCGCCGTCGAGCTGGTGCGGCCCGACACGAGCGAGCCGGACCCGGACCTGACCAGCGCCCTGGCGGCGGCATGTCACCGGGCGGGTGTGATCGTGTTGACCTGCGGAACGTTCGGCAATGTGGTGCGACTGTTGCCGCCGCTGACCATCAGCGACGCCCTGCTGTCGGAAGGTTTGGACGTGCTGGCGGCCGAGCTGGGCAAGCTGTAGCCCGACCTACTCGAACAACCCCTGTTGGCCCAATCCCCCGGCCCCTGCCGGGGGCACCATACCCAGGTGCGTCCAAGCCGCCGGCGTCGCGACGCGACCCCGCGGAGTGCGCGCGACCATCCCGGCGCGTACCAGGAACGGCTCGCAGACCTCTTCGACGGTGGCAGCTTCCTCCCCCACCGCGACCGCCAGCGTGGAGACCCCGACCGGGCCGCCGCCGAAGCTTCGGGTCAGCGCCGAGAGCACCGCGCGGTCCAGTCGGTCCAGGCCCAGCTCGTCGACGTCGTAGACCGCCAGTGCGGCTTTGGCGACGTCGCGGGTGATCACCCCGTCGGCGCGGACCTCGGCGTAGTCACGCACCCGGCGCAGCAATCGGTTGGCGATGCGCGGCGTACCGCGGGAGCGCCGCGCGACCTCTGCAGCCGCTTCGGCCCCCAGTTCGATTCCGAGGATCTTCGCCGAGCGTGCCAGCACCCGCTGCAGTTCGGCCGGCTCGTAGAAGTCCATGTGCGCGGTGAAGCCGAACCGGTCGCGCAGCGGGCCGGTCAGCGCACCGGATCGAGTCGTCGCGCCGACCAGGGTGAACGGCGCCACTTCCAGTGGAATCGACGTCGCCCCAGGGCCTTTCCCGACGACCACGTCGACCCGGAAGTCCTCCATCGCCAGGTAGAGCATCTCCTCGGCCGGGCGGGCGATGCGGTGGATCTCGTCGATGAACAGCACGTCGTGCTCGACCAGATTCGACAACATCGCTGCCAGGTCCCCCGCACGTTCGAGCGCCGGCCCGGAGGTCACCCGCAACGAGCTGCCCAGTTCGCTGGCGATGATCATCGCCAGCGACGTCTTGCCCAGCCCTGGCGGACCGGACAGCAAGATGTGATCGGGTGTGCCGCCGCGGTTCTTGGCGCCCTCGATCACCAGCTGCAACTGCTCGCGTACCCGCGGCTGCCCGATGAACTCGGCCAGACTGCGCGGGCGCAGCCCGGCGTCGATGTCTCCCTCGCCGACGGTCAGCGCCGGGGACACCTCACGGTCTTCAAGATCACCGGGTTCACCGGATTGGCTCACTTGGTCTTCCCCAGTCGGCTCAGCGCGGTACGCAGCACTTCGGAGGTGGTCGCGTCGGGAGCGTCGGCCAGCACCTTGTCGGTGGTCTCTTCGGCCTGCTTGGCGGCAAAACCGAGACCGATCAGGGCTTCGATCACTGGAGCGCGCACCGCGTGACCGCCGAACACGGCGCCGTCGGATGCGGTCACCGCACCGATCTTGTCGCGCAGTTCCAATACCAGCCGCTCGGCCCCGCGCTTGCCGATCCCGGGCACCCGGGTCAATGCGGTGACGTCCCCGTCTCCGAGCGCCCGGCGCAGGGTGGCCGCGTCATAGACCGCCAGAGTCGCCAGGGCGATCTTGGGCCCAATACCCGAGACCCCGATCAGCGTGAGGAACAGATCGCGTGCCTCACCGTCGGGGAATCCGTAAAGGGTCATCGAGTCTTCCCGCACGATCATCGCGGTGATCAACCGGGATTCGCTGCCGCGGCGCAGCGTCGACAGAGTCGCCGGCGTGGCCATCAGCTTGTAGCCGACCCCGGCCGCCTCGACCACGGCATGGTCCAACGCGATATCGATGACCTCGCCACGTACCGACGCGATCATGCCCGGGCCGTCTTGAGCTTGGCGGTGTACTTACGCCGCTGTTCGGCGGCCAGTGCCTCGGCTGCGGCCATTCGGGCGATCATCGGGGCCCGCCAGCAATGGCAGATCGCGAGCGCCAGCGCATCCGCGGCGTCGGCGGGTGTCGGCTTCTGCTGTAGCCCGAGGATGCGGGTGATCATCGTCGTCACCTGTGCCTTGTCGGCCGAACCGTTGCCGGTCACCGCGGCTTTGACCTCGCTGGGGGTGTGAAAATGCACGGTGATGCCGCGGCGGGCGGCCTGCAGCGCGATCACGCCGCCGGCCTGCGCGGTGCCCATCACGGTGGAGACGTTCTGCTGGGCGAACACGCGCTCGATCGCGATGACGTCGGGGCGGTGGGTATCGAGCCAGTGCTCGGCGGTGTCACTGATGGTCAGCAGCCGTTGCGGCAGCGGCTGATCGGCCGGGGTGCGCACCACATCGACATCCAAAGCGGTGACCTGACGGCCCTGCCCGCCTTCGACCACCGACAGACCGCACCGCGTCAGTCCAGGGTCGACGCCCATCACCCGCATCGGAATCCTCTCCAGTACCGAACAACTGTTCGACAGTCTAGAGGGGGCAGCTGACACCGGCGGGCGCGACACGCTGCCGCCGCGCCCTCTCCCCCGGCCCGATCATCACGCGACGGTGATCCGGCCGCTGTCCGCGGCGGTCTGCAGCGCCTCGTAGTCGCACTGGTTCTGTTCGGCGTACGCCAAGGCGAACCGGGTCAGCGCCCGGTCGGCGTTATCTCCCTTGCCGAGATAGGCCGCGATCGCGACCCGGTCGCCAGAACGACTGTGCGCCCGGGCAAGCGCATGCCCGCACGCCTGCACATAGGCGGTCAGCACCTTGGGGCTCATCGATTCGACGTCGGCGGATCCCTTCATGTCCCACAGTTGACGCACGTAGTAGTCGCCATGGTGCCCGTCGGGGCCGATGGCGTGCAGCCAGCCCAGCAGGACGTCGCTGGTGGCCTGCATCAGCCGCTGCCCCGCCACGACACGCTCACCGGCATTGGAATATCGGCTGCGCTTGAGGTGGGCTTCCAACACCGAGGTGCGTGCCTCCTTGACCTGCATGAGCAGCGGGTCTGCGCTGCCGACGCCCTCAAACAGCACGATCCAGGTTCGGGTTCCGACGCTGCCGACACCGACCACCTTGCGGGCCACCTCCACGTAGCGGAATCGCCGTGCGAGCACCCGCCGGTCATCGGGAAGGCTGGAAACGTAGTCCTTGATCAGTTTCCGCATGTACTTGTTGTAGAGCTGCGCCACGGCGTCGCTGACCAAGTCGCCGGCCGGCACGATCAGGGGCGGATCGCTGATCAAGCGCAGGCGGCCGTTTTGCGACCAGGTGAGTTTGTCGACGGCCTGCTGCCGTCCGCGGGAAAGCGCACCGACCGCGGTACGCCGGATAGCCTTGGCGTAGACCGGTTCCACGGCGGCCAGCAGTTCGGAGTCGATGACCGATTGCGCGTACCAGACATCGAGCTCGCCTAGCCGGGCCAGTTCACGCATCTGAGTGCGGTAGGCCTCGACGCAGGCCGATACGACCGATTCCTGCTTGGCGCGGCCGAATCCTCTGCTGCGGCATAGGACCGCTGCGCTGGCCCCCAACCGTTTGACGTCCCACTCCCACGGTCCGGGCAGCGTCTCATCGAAATCATTGAGGTCGAACATCAGCTGTCGCTCCGGGGAGGCGAACATCCCGAAGTTCGACAGGTGCGCATCCCCGCACAACTGTGCCTGTAGTCCGGTGTGCGGGCCCGCGGCGAGGTCGGCCGCCATGATCACCGCCGAGCCCCGGAAGAAGGCATACGGCGACGCCAACATGCGGGCGTATCGGATCGGCACCAGCTCCGGTACTCGGGTTCTGGATTGCGATTCCAGCAGCGCTACCGGATCGGGGCGCCGCGGCGACGGCACATACTCCCCGAGCCCGGACCGCGGCAGCGCCTTCCGTCGGGACCTGCCAAGCTCTTGCCGCTCCCTCGCCGACACGGCGTCAGTTTAGAACCGTTGTTCGGCTAAACCACCCGCAAACCAGCGGGTACGGCCCGCGGGTCGCGCCAGAACGCGTCGTGAATAAACCGATTGAACAAGTCCGGCGGCAGTATCGACTCCCGGGGCGTGGCCCGGACCTCGCCGTGCACGGTGTGCAAGCCCGGCGTGCCGGCCCGTTCATCGAAGTCGGTGACGTCGTAGTCGACATGAGCGAAGTCGTGATCGAACACCGGCTCGCCGATGAAGTCGTAGATGGCCCGCATGGTGGTCGCCGGGTCGGTCGTCAGCGTCTCGTACTGCACGACCAGCAGCCGGTCCCGCTCCGCGCCGTAACAAGCCTGTTTGAGCATGTCGTACGGGGCCCCGACCATTCCGTCCTGCGCCACAATCTCGTTGGCGCGGGTGTAGACAGTGCCGCCGGGGTTGAAGCCGAAGATCGACGACGGGGTGAACACGTTGCGCTGGATCAATCGTTCGATGCTGTCGACCACCCACTGCAGCTCGCGTACGCAGGCGATGATCTTGGCGTTCGGGAACAGTCGCGAGACCGCGGGCATCCAGCCGCACCACGCCCGATTGGTATCGAAGGTGACCTCGGCGGCGCAATCGGCATAAAAACTCTCGAACAGGCCGCGCAAGATCCGTTCCCGCTTCGCGTCGTCGATGAACACCGAGAACTCGTTGCGGGCGCTCATCTCGCCGAGCAGCGCGCCGAACAACCCTGCCAACGGACCCGACATCCCGGCCTCAAAGCGCGGGTTCTGCCGCAGGAGCGCGGCCAGCAGGGTCGAACCTGAGCGCGGCAGACCGGAGATGAAATGGATGGTCGACAACGACGTGGCTCCTATTCGGCGTCGAGTGCGGCGAGGACTTCGTCGGACAGGTCCACGTTGGTCCACACGTTCTGCACGTCGTCACTGTCCTCAAGAGCCTCGACGAGCTTGAACACCTTGCGGGCACCCTCGACGTCGACCGGGACGCTGACCGACGGCTGAAAGCTCGCCTCAGCCGAGTCGTAGTCGATCCCCGCCTCCACCAGCGCACTGCGCACCGCCACCAAATCCCCCGGCTCGGAGATGACCTCGAAGCTCTCCCCCAGATCGTTGACATCCTCAGCACCAGCATCCAACACCGCCGCCAACACGTCATCCTCGGTCAACGCGTTCTTCTCCAGGGTCACCGTGCCCTTGCGGCTAAACAGATAAGCGACCGAGCCGGGATCAGCCATCTGACCGCCGTTACGCGTCATCGCCACCCGCACCTCACTGGCAGCCCGATTACGGTTATCGGTCAAACACTCAATCAACACCGCCACCCCATTGGGCCCGTAACCCTCATAGGTGATGGTCTGATAATCCGCCCCGCCAGCCTCCTCACCCGCACCACGCTTACGCGCCCGCTCAATATTGTCGTTGGGAACCGAACTCTTCTTCGCCTTCTGAATGGCGTCATACAACGTCGGATTGCCCGACGGATCCCCACCACCCACCCGCGCCGCGACCTCGATATTCTTGATCAACCGCGCAAAATTCTTCCCACGACGAGCGTCAATGACGGCCTTCTTGTGCTTCGTGGTAGCCCACTTGGAATGGCCGCTCATCGGTTGCCCCACCTCACTGTTTCTGATGAAAGTTCGCCCGGTGAGTCTACGCGGGCCCCGGGGAAATGCCCGCGCACAATGTCGGGAAAACCGCTGTGGGTTCTCGCCCCTGGACGCAGGCGGCTCACCTCGGCGCCACGGCACTGATTCGGCTCAAATAGATTCCAGCCTGTTGACGCGGTCAGGACGGGTGTAGCCAGCCGATGGCCCACAGCATCGGGATGCCAGCGACCGCCGGCCGTCGCGATCGTCGATCCGGAGCCGCCGCTTCGGGTCGGCGAGACGATACGGCGCGGGAAGACCGCGTGTCCGTGCCGACATGCCATGCGACATCCTACCCAGCATCGTCGGTAGATGGATCTCGGAATTGTCTTGCGCCGCCGTGGGTTACACCGATCCGCAAACGAGCGATTCCACGTGAGGCGCAGTCTCAGCGACGATGAGCAGCCATGACGTACGGTAGCGCCGCGGTGGTCGGCCAGGTGGCCGCCGTAAGCAAATCGAGGCGATTCCTATCGACACCCAAGGGCTGGGCGCAGCCCTGAACCCGTTTGCTCAGCGCGTCGATTCGGCGCAGCGCGCAGCCCTGCGGAGGCGCCGATGCGCGGGCCGGATTTCGATGGATTGCGGCAAGCTGAGCAATCACTGCATCATCGCGCTGGCGCCCGGAACTCCTTAGTCGTCATGGCATCTGCGCACGAACACCGCGGAGCAATCATGGATAACCGGTTTTTCCCATTGGTCGTTGTGACGGCCATGCTCGCCCTGGGAATGACCCTCACCGTCGCCGACTTCCGCCGAGCCGCTGCACTGAGGCGCCCGCTGGCGGTCGCCCTGGTCTGCCAGGCGATCGTGCTGCCGTCGTTTTGCCTCCTGATCGCCGAAGCATTCAACCTCCCACCGAAGCTGGCGGTCGGTCTCATGTTGATATCGGCCGTACCCGGTGGCCTGTTGGCCAACGTATTCAGCCACCTGGTCAATGGCGACCTGGCACTCAATCTCACGCTGACCGGTGTCAATGCCGTGATCTCGATCGCCTCCCTACCGGCGATCCTGGCGTTCTCAATCACCTGGTTCACCGGCGAAGGCAGGAGTATCCCGCTGCAGCTGGACAAGTTCGTCGCAGTAGTCGGACTGGTCCTCATTCCCACCGCAATCGGTGTCGTCATTCGCGAACGCGTCCCCGAGCTGGCCCGTCGCCTGAAACGGCCGGTGCGGGTCGCCGCGGCCTCACTGCTGGTCGCTATCTCCATAGCGGCGATCGTCGGGGGGCAATCGACACTGCTCAACAACCTCGGCATGCTCACCGGCGCGGTCGCGTCGTTCGCCACCGTCAGCTTGACCGTCGGCTACCTCGTGCCCCGGTGGATGAAACTCGCTCCGCGGCAGGCGATTGCCATCAGCCTCGAAATCGGGATGCACAACGCGATGGTGGCCACTGCGATTGCCCTGAGTCCGCAACTCCTCGACAGCGCCGAGATCGGCACTGTGCCGGCGCTGTACGGCGTCATCGCGCCCGTTATCGCCCTGCTGCTCGTCGTGACGGTCCGCCGCTTCGACCCTGCCTACCGCTCGGACCGCCGGTCCGTTGCCACGGCCGTAGCCGGAGCCGGCCAAGCGGTGGCCGGCTAGGCCGCCCCAGCGGGCCGTGATCACCCATTGATCAGGCGAATTTCCCTCTGCACCTTGCGATCCACTAGATCGCTCAATAATGTTCTCAACAGATGTAGTCACTTGACTACATGCAGGTCATAGCGAAAGGCGACACCGAGATGAGCCAGCCCCAGCGCCCGCCACAGGACGCGCCCAATGTCGTGGTGATCCTGCTCGACGACCTCGGCTTCGCTCAATTCGGCTGCTACGGTTCAGATATCTCGACACCGCACATCGACCGGCTGGCCGCCGGAGGATTGCGCTACAACCGCTTTCACGTGACTGCCCTGTGCTCGCCGACTCGGGCGGCACTGCTGACCGGTCGCAACCACCACGCGGTCGGCATGGGATTCCTCGCCGATCTGCCCACCACTCATCCTGGCTACACCGCACACATTCCTCGCTCGGCGGCCACCCTGCCACGAATCCTGCGCGACGCGGGATGGAGCACGCTGGCAACCGGCAAGTGGCATCTGGTTCCGCGCGGCGAACGTGGCGGGGCAGGGCCTTACGACCAGTGGCCGCTGGGGCAGGGGTTCGAACGCTACTACGGATTTCTCCGGGGCGACGCTAACCAATGGGCGCCGGAACTGGTGCGCGACAACTCGTTCGTCGAGGCACCGGCCCGGCCCGACGAGGGCTACCACCTGACCGAAGACCTGGCCGACGAAGCGATTCGGATGGTGCTCAGTCAACAGGCCAGCGCCCCCGGCAAGCCGTTCTTCCTGTACTTCACCCCGGGCGCGATGCACTCACCGCACCACGTGGAGCGCTCATGGGCCGACGCCTACGCCGGCAAGTTCGACGTCGGATGGGATCGGTGGCGCGACCAACTGTTCGCTCGCCAAGTGGAGTCCGGTGTCGTCCCGGCTACCACTGCCCTCACTCCCCGCCCGCCCTGGGTACCGGCCTGGGATGACCTCGGCGCGGACGAGCGCCGGCTGTATGCCCGCATGCACGAGGTCTACGCCGGATTCCTCAGCCACACCGACGCACAGATCGGCCGGGTGGTCGACACCCTCGAACGCATTGGGGTGCTGGACAACACCTTGATCCTGTTGATGTCCGACAACGGCGCCAGCGCCGAGGGCGGTGTGTCCGGAACCGTCAACGAGCATCGGTTCACCCATCGGGTGCGCGACGATCTCGCCGAGAACCTCGCGCAGCTCGATGACTGGGGCGGACCGCTGACCTACCCGCACTACGCGTGGGGCTGGGCGTGGGCCGGCAATACGCCGTTTCGGTTGTGGAAGCGCTACACGTGGCTGGGCGGTACCCGGGTTCCGTTCATCGCGCACTGGCCCAAGGGGATTCGCGAGGGCGGTGGCGTTCGTGGGCAGTTCGCCCATGCGATCGACGTCCTTCCGACGGTCCTCGACGCGTGCGGCGTAGCCGTCCCGGAGACCGTCGACGGGATCGCACAGCAGCCCGTTCAGGGGGCCAGCCTGCTGCCCTCGTTCACCGATCCTGCGGCACCCAACCCACGTTCGGTGCAGTACTTCGAGATGATGGGTTCGCGAGCGATCTTCGCCGACGGCTGGAAGGCCACCACCGATCACGTTCCGGTCGGCGTGATGGACGAGGACCTGCTGCTGACCGGCAGCCGCGACTTCGACACCGATCGGTGGTCGCTGTTCCGCCTCGACGAGGACTTCTCGGAGTTCCACGACCTCGCAGACCAACACCCCGAGGTCGTCGCGCAACTGGCCGACCAGTGGTCAAACGAAGCTGCCGCCAACAATGTTCTGCCGCTGCTTGACTCACTGATCGGGCGGCTGACTGCCGCAGCGCCGCCGCAGTATCCGGTCGGCCTCAAGGTCACGCTCTATCCACAGGCCGGTCCGGTGCTCGACGAGGCACTGCCGATGTTGGCCGGCGGGGGTCACATCCTCGCCGATGTGGAGGTGTCGCCGGAGGAGCCGCCCAGTGGGGTGTTGTTCGCTATCGGCGACCGCAACGGAGGCCTGGCCGGCTACGTCGTGGACGGCAAGCTCCACGTTGCCGTGGCCCTGCCCAGTGGCACCCTGCAGCTGCGGTCCGACCAGCAACTGCCCGCGGGACGCCACCTCGTCGGTTGCGTGCTGCGGCTGGCGTCCGGCGGCGTCGCCATCGACGCGGTGGTCGACGACTCCGTTGTCGCGACCGCTGCGACCGACCATGCGCTTCCGTTCATCTGGCAGCACGGGGGCACACACCTCACCCTCGGCTACGACCGCGGCCTGCCGGTTGCTGACGACTACCAGCCCCCGTTCCCCTGGAATGGCGCTCTGCATGCGGTCCACGTACAGGCCGGGCAAGCCGAGCTCGACCAGATCGACGCGTTGCGCATCGCCCTGCAATCCGATTAGTCGCCGGCGAGGGCGAACTGGAAGCCACTGAGGATTGCGTGTTTTTCACTCACGTAGTCCGGGTTATTGGGATAGAAAGCCTGAACGGTAACCAAGGCCGCCCAGAGCTTGCCGTCGCTGTCCAGACCCGCAACGATCAGGCAGGTAGCCGCGTGATTGAGCAGGCCCATGTCGTAGGTAAGCATCGCGGCGGGGTAGCCGCAAACAGTGCTGGGGATGCGGTTAACAAGGACGCCAATCTTGGATAACCCCTCGATTTCCCGATCGAGCGCTTCTTGTGGAGTTCTGACCGTCCCGGTGAGGTTCTCCAGTGTGACAACGGCGTTCGGCTGGTAACGGTCGACCTCAGCCCCCGGGCCTTGCATCACCGCCCGAACTGCTGGCGGTCTCTGTGCGAGGTCCAAAGCCCAGCCGGGCGGTCGGGGCAGCGCCAGCCTGGGCTCGTCGGCAGTGCGGCGATCGAGGTTGGCGAGCGGCACCGTGCTTGGGCCGCATCTGCTCGACAACGAGCTGTCAGGCGCTCCGCTCTTTGATGGATCAAACGACTCGGGCTCATGACCGCGGCGACTCATAATCAGCGCAGCGGCGACCAGTGCAGCGGCGATCAGAGCAATGGCCATGACAAGGGCGGCGACAGCAATGGCCACCGGAAGCCATGAGCGTGTAGGCGGGGTGGCAGCGTCACTTGCCGGCTGTTCTGGCGGATCCTCGAAGGATGACCCTTGGCTGCCGGATGTTTGGCTGTCCATCGGCAAAGAATAGCCACCCCCGTCTGCCTCCAGGCCAGGGCCGACCGACTAGGTGGCCGCTCGGCGGTATTGCGCGATGGTCCGCTGAAGTGGGAATTCAGCCGTAGCGAATAGTGAACCTTCGCGGCATTTCGGCCTGCATTCGGATTGAATGGGCAGAATCACCAATGCATTCCACAGCCCACCCAAGGATCGATGCTGTTCAGCCCGCGGTGGCGTCAACCGGCGAACGCCGCACGGTGCTGCTCGGCCACCGGAGCCGGGTCAATACGTCGCGTTGTGCAACGGTATGGCCGTCGAGCCGCTGTACCGACGACGGGTGCAGCACCTCCGACGACACCCGCTGATTCCCAGGTTGCGGGCTCAGACCGGATACGGGGACGCCAGCGGGCCGGCCACCGGTGCGGAATGCGGTCGCGAACGCCAGCGTCTGATGGTCGCCGGCGCCGGCGACCTCCAGGGCCGTCCATGTTTCGGGCGCCGGATAGGACCAGACCTTCGTGAGCAGCTCGGGCAAGTCCTGTCCGGGCGCAAGCCGGTATGCCGCAAGGTAATCCCCGCCCTCCTGCACAAGACCGTGCCAGGTCTCTCGGGAATCTCCGACGTCCAGCCTTGGGATGTTGTCGGGCTCGACAGCGTTGGTCACCCAGCCGGATTCGCGGAGATGATCGGCAAGGCGGCGTGCCACAACCAGGGCGGTCTGGTGCAGCGGAATCTCCGGGGAACGCGCCTGCAGCGCCGCGAGATTGTCGACAGCGGCGAACGTCAGGCCGATCCAGGTTGTCCGCTCACGCGCACCGGCATGTTCACCGACGTCTCGACTGGTGACCCGAATCGTGTCGGCCTGCAGACCGTAGCGGTCCAGGTAGCGGGCGATGAGCGGCAGTGGAAGCAGGTCGGGGTCTTCCTGCGGCGCTGCGACATGCAGCAGCGCGGTGACCCGCGGGTCGGCGACGGGCCTGAGTGCCCTGCGCTCGCCGTGTTTGGTGCTGTTGATCGTTGCCCGGCGTCGCAGAAGAGTTGTCAAGGGCAGTCCACGCCACTGCGCCGACAAGGCGACCACGATGACAACGCCCATGCCCAACACCCAGCGCTCGCGCGCCGAGTGCCAGGGGTAGGCCGTGGCCGCTGCCACAACGGCCAACAGCACCAGGGTGATTCGCCCCGTACCGGGCAATGCTGATCGGTAGGTACTCACAGGGTGCTCTCCTTTCTACGGCGCGTCACGATTGCGGCGCCCCCGACTGCCAATGCCAGCGCCGTGGTGCCGCCCAATGCGACGAGCTGCGGCGTGTGGTCCTTCGGTGCCGGTTGCGGCGGCGGGGCTACCCGCTTCGCCGGCTCTGGGCTCGGGACGGCCCCGGTGGGCAGCTGCCATGTCAGGGCAGCAACGAGGTCAACGGATCCGGCGCCCAAGATGTTCGATGGTGCCCGCGCGGTGTTGTGCGCGGTGGCGGTGATCCGGTGGATCACCTGCGCCGCGCTCAGTTCCGGATACCGGCTCCGGACCAGCGCTGCGAGACCGGCCACGTACCCGGATGCGTAGCCGGTGCCGGCCAGTGGCACCAACTGTTGGCGAGCGCCCGGAAGCCCGTTCGCGAGACCACCATCCTCGCGGTTACTCAACGACACGATGTTCTCGCCCGGCGCGGCGACGCCGACCCACGGGCCGGCCGTGGTGAATTTCGACGGCTGACCGTTGGGCGCCAGCGATGCCACAGACAGCACATACGGCTGCCAGGACGACGGGATCGACACCGACGCAACGGTCCCCCACCCGCGCGGGTCGTCGGGGCGGCTCAGGTC
Organism: Mycobacterium sp. SMC-14; assembly: GCF_046250075.1. NCBI lineage: Bacteria > Bacillati > Actinomycetota > Actinomycetes > Mycobacteriales > Mycobacteriaceae > Mycobacterium > Mycobacterium sp. SMC-14. The sequence goes on from NZ_CP176429.1 coordinate 2,702,017, forward strand.
GGTCAGCGGGTTGGACTGGCAACCGGTTCCGCCGCCGGCCGGCCCGGTGGCGCCGCTGTCACCGGCGGCGGCGATCACAACGGCGTCCTTGTCGACTGCCGCATAGCGAATGGCCGCACCGAGTTCAGACTGGTCGACGTTGCGATCGGCGGGTACGCAGTGCACTGCCGAGACAGCAATCACTCGCGCACCGAGATCCGCGGCATGCACGATCGCCCGGCTCAGGGCCGTCACGTTGAAGGCTGCCTGCGCCAACTCCGGATCACCGTTGGAGGTTGCCGGTGTGATCTTGGCGGACGTGGCGCGCAGCGACAGCAGCCGTGCCGCCGGTGCGACGCCGGCGAATCCGTCGTCGCCGGGTTGACCGGCGATGAGCCCCGCGATCAGCGTTCCGTGCCCGTCGCAGTCGGTGAGGCCGTCGGTGGTGCCGATGTAGTCGCCGGCGGGCTCGACGGCAGGCAGGCGCGGGCCGGGCCGCACCCCGGTGTCGATTACGGCCACCGTTTGGCCGTCGCCGCGGGAGAACTGCCACGCCGCGGGCAGATCAAGCTGTCGCTGCCCGGGAGCGGGAGCCGAAATATCCGCCCCGCCGATGAGCCCGGTGGTGCTGCACTCGCCGTTCTGCTGGGTAGCCTGCACCGGCCCCGGAGTCCCGCTGGGAGGGACGGCACCCAGCTCAACGCTCGGCGGGGTGATCGCCAACACCGGCGGGGATGTCCCCAGCGCCGCGGCCAGGACCCCGGCCGCGCCGCCGAGCCGGATCGCCCTGGAGAACGCCGGTACCGAGACGGGTCGAGAACGGCTCATCGATCGAGGACCCAGGCGAAAATGCCGACCAAGTAGGCGATTACCGGTATCAGCGATGCATCCAACCCCGAGGCAAGGAAGCCGACCAGCCGGCGCGCCGGCAACGAATAGCTGTGCGGTTCGGCGACTGCCGGAACCACGGAGGCCAAGACCCATGCTGATACCAGCACGGCGAGCACCGCTACCGCGATGAGCGCGGCAAGGTAGCGGCTCGTTGCGCCGTAGAACACCAGCAGCGCCACTGTCACCAGGTAAGGCTGGGCCAGCAGCCAGGATTTGCTCGTGGCCGAATCCCACACTCGTGCGCGCAGCGCAGCCGCCGCCGCATTGGCCGCCACCACATACCATCCCCACGCCGGAACCGATTCGGGCTGCGCGGCAATCGCAAACGAACCCAGGGTGCCGAGCAGTACACCACCGGCGACGAATCCGGTTTGGTACTTTTCGCCGGCCTGTACCCGACGCGGCAGGTCCTCCAATACCCGCACTGATGGCGCTGCGGGTGTCGGATCTCCTGGCGCGGGGATGACCGGCAGCGGCAACCGTGCCCACAGCACAGACAATTGCGGAGCCGAGACGGTGAGCAACAGGGCCAGCACGACCAGGCCGCCGCCGATGCTGCGCAGTGGCAGCGGCCACAGTGCCTCGACCGCAGCCGCCAGGGCAACGCCGCTACCGACCACGGTTGTTGCCGTGAAGAATCCGAGGTCGCGGCGCGAGCCGATGACGCGAATCAACGACCACGCCGCAATGCCGGCTGCTCCCAGCGTCAGCTGTGCCGGTCCGAACTGCCCCGGCACCACCAAGGCCAGTGCCGCGCCGATCGGCGCCAGCGCGGCGATGGACAACGGCCCGTCGTACGGTGGGCGTGTGACCAGCGCGGCGAGCACAGCAAGTACGGCGATCGCGCCGGCCGCGAACAGCCCTGCCGGCGCTCCGGTGACCACCCGGTAGGTGACGGCCAGACCCGTTGCCGCCAGGATCAATCCGGCGGCGGCCGCGAGCGCACCGGTCCCGATGTGCCGCGGTCCCCAAGGCTTGCGCCGGGAGGCCGAGAAGATCACCGCGGCATCGGCGATGTCCTCGACGATGCCGGGGGCCGAGGGTCCGGAAGGCACCGGCTGCAGGGCCAGCAGGTCCCCGTCGACCACGCCGACGGTGTCCAGGCTGGCGTCGAGGCTGAACGGTGCGCCGCCGATCGGGGCGAGGCTGAGCCGGTGGGTGTCGCCGGCACTGTCCTGGGTCTCATCGGGAGCGGTCGGCACGACCAAACGCTGTACGGTGGGCAGGATTTCGCGCAGTGGCAGGTCCGCCGGCAACGCAATCTCCGTCAGCCGGCTCTCGGCCAGCACGGCAATCCGCACGATCGGTATCACGGCGTTGGCCATCACGGGGTCCTCAGCTTCAGAAGGGACATGTGTTCTTCTCCTAGTGCGTCAAGGTCTGGCTGAATGTTGGGTTGACTAGTTGTAGGTAGGTGGGTTCGTCGTTGTCGGCTAGTAGGATTGCTCGTCCTGCGGGCAGGCGTGCGAAGCGTTGGCCGCGGATTTTGCCGCTGTCGGCGGGGTTGCCTGAGAGCATCAGGGTGGTGGCTTGTAGGTCGTTGAGCCGCCGCAGTAGGGGGTTGGTCATCAGGGCGTGTGCGGAGCCGGTGGCCCGTCCGGTGACGATGACCCGCAATCCGAGATCGCCTGCTTGGGAGAGCAGTTCGATCAGGGTGGTCCACGGCCGCTGCCCGGCATACGGGCCGGTCAGGGCCGGGGTGTCGGGGATGGCATCAACATCGTCGATGATCAGGTAATGGGTGTGGCCTTGATAGCTCCAAGCCGCCAGATCCGCGGCCGACAATCCTGCCGGGGGCCGGCGTGATCCGATCAACGCCGACAGGCCCAGCATGGCCGGGATGACCCGATCCACATTCGCGGTGTACTCATTGTCCGGATACAGGGGTTCGTCGACGAGGTGCAGGCGCCGGTCGATGACGGTGAACGCCACCTGATCGGCCGTGGAGTGATCCCGCACTGTGCGGATGATGTGCCGCAGCAAGGTGGTCTTGCCGGATTTGGCGTCCCCGAGCACCAGCAGCAGCGGGTTGGTGGTGAAGTCCACCTGCACCGGGGCCAGGTCCTCTTCCCGCACCCCGATCACCACATGATCGATAGCGGGATAGGCCACACCGACTTCTTCGGGCGCCAGGTTGGTCGGCAACAGCCGCACCGGCGGCGCCGCCAACCCCGGATGACGCGCATTGATCGCCTCGATCTGACCCAGGTCGGGTGCCGCGATCAGGAAGTGCTCGGCGGCCATCGTCAAACCCCGACCCGGCTGGTTGGCGGGCACCGCTTCGGCCGGCCGGGTGAGGGCCCCGGCGACGCGGACGTTGCTGTCGCGGGCATCGTGGAGCTTGAGTTCCAGGCGCAGGCCAAGCCCGTCGCGCATCGCCAACGGTACTTCCAGCCAGCTCGGCGTGGTCACCACCACGTGGATGCCGTAGGCCAGGCCGACGTTGACCAGTTCGGTGACCTTCGCCAAAAGCGGGTTACGCGTGTTGAATTGGTCGGTGTTGTCGCGGCTGAACGCATACAGGTTGTCGATGACCAAAAAGACTTCACCGTAGCCGTCGTTGAGCGAACCGATGCTGCCATCACGGAACGCCTCACGCTGCTGACGTGCGGTCAACAGTTGTTCGAGTTCGCCGAAGGTGCGGCGGATCTTCTCGGGCTCCAACCCCGAGGCGACACTGCCCACATGCGCCAACCCCTCCAGGGCCCGCAACTGCCCGCCGCCGTAATCGAGGCAGTAGAACGTCACCTCCCGCGGCGAATGCAGGCTCGCGGCCGAGAGGATGAACGTCGCCAGTGCGGTGGTCTTACCGGATTTGGGGCCACCGTGAATGAGCAGGTTCCCCGACGCCGAACGGGCATCGAAGACCAGCGGATCCCGGCGCATCTCAAAGGGCTTGTCGATCTGACCCAACGGCCACCGCAACTGCCGCTCGGAAATTCCGGCCTCGGCCAACGTCGTGGCGAGTGGGATCGGCTCATCCAGGGGCGGCAACCACAACGCCGGGGCCTGGGGGCCGTAGTTGGCCAACTGATCGCCGATGGTGGCGATCAGCTTGCGCGGCGGACCCAACACCTCCTCCGGGGCCTCGATGACGGTGGTGTCCTGCCCGGCGTCGACCGCAGCGGCGGTGAACAGTTTCGGCTCAGGCAACGCATGCATCACCACCGCCCGCGACGCCCGCGGCGGGTCATAAATCCCATCGACATAGGTGGAGCGGAACTTGATCGGCGCCGCCCCCGGAGCGGGCACCAAAAAGCCCTCACCTTTATGTTCTTTGCCCGATTCGATGTGATAGGCGTCCTCGACCCCGATGATCTGCCGAGACACACTCGCACTCGCGACTTTCAGGCCGATCCGGTACGAGGTGTTCTTGTCGATGTCCTTGATCTTGCCGACATCCAAGGTCTGCGACGCAAACAGAATATGGATCCGGAACGAGCGGCCCTTACGCGCCACATAGTCGAACAACTCGGCATACTCGGGATGATCAGCCAACATCAAGGTGAACTCATCAGCCACAATGAACAAGGTCGGGATCGGCGCCAGATCATGGCCGGCGGCGATCGCCGCCTCATACTCGGTCACCGAATTGAACGCACTGCCCTGCACCGCCCGGCCCGCCTCGCGCAGCAACAACTCCCGCCGCGCCACCTCACCACGCAACGTGTCCGCGAACCGATCCGCCAACGAGCGCTTTTCGGCCATGTTCGAGATCACCGCGACGACCTGCGGGAAATGCCGGAAGATATCCGCGCCGGCCTCCCCCTTGAAGTCGGCGTAGATCACGATCAACCGATCCGCCGAATGCGTCGTCAACAACGACAACAAGATCGCCATCAACGTCTGCGACTTACCGGATCCGGTCATCCCGATCATCAACCCGTGCGGACCCATCCCGCCCTCGGCCTCATCCTTGAGATCGAAGAACAGTGGTTCGCCGGTCGCGGTCACCCCGATCGGGACCCGCAACTCCTGCTCACGGCTACGCGGCGACCACAACGCCGGCACATCCAGGCGGGAAGCATCATTGATGCCCAGCAGTGTGGTGAAGGTGGCCCCGCGGGTGCCGGCCGAACGCAACCCGGCATGCGTCGGGTTCGAATCCCAGCGGGACAAGCGCCGCGCCAGATGCGCCGCCTCCGCAGCACCCAACGAATCGGCGGCATCGACATAACGCGCCCAGCCCCCCGACTGCCACCGATCAATCGCCACCCCACCCGCGGTGATCCGCAGAATCGGGCGTTCGGGATCGGAATACTGCTCCCGGCTCGGGGCCACCGCACCGCGCTGCACAATGGTCACTCCGGCACGGGCCGAACCCAACACCGAAGCCGCCACATCAAAATCGGGGTCATCGATGATCACCAACAGATGCCGCCCGGACTCACCGGCCTCACCGGTAAACGGCGGGCGTGCCGCCAGCACCGGGCCCAACAATGCCGCCAGTTCCTCACCACTGCCCGCCAGATAGCGGGCCGGGCCCACCCCATCAGCCTGGCCGGCGATATCAGTGTGCGGCAACCACTTGCACCAGCTCCATGCCGCCGACTCCAACTCCGGCGACGCCACCGCCACCCCCAACATCGTCGGGTCATGCCAGCTCACAGCTTGGGCCACCCACGCCCGCAACGCACCCCGCACCTCGGCGGCCGCATCATCGCCCTCACCGAGCACCGTGACCCGCGACAGTTTCGTCACATCCACACCCACCGGCACATCACGCACCGTGCGCTGAGTGTCAAGCAGGCTGCGCAACGCACTGTGCGACACCGGCTCCAAATCAATCTCATCCGCAGTGTCGCTCACCCGCACCGCACTGGCCAACGCCACCGCATGCCGGCCCGTGCGCACCACCAAGAAATCCTCATCATGCGGATCGCGTTCCCACTGCCGACGCGAACCCGGCACCGCCGCCAAATCCTCCGGATCTGGATGCGACCACAGCGCCGCCGCCCGCTGCTTCGCCGCCGACCCCCGAATATTGTCCCGAACCACCGACAAATACCGCAGATAATCCGCCCGCTCAGCATCCACCTCAACCGTGCGGGCCTTCTTATCCCCACCCCGATAAATCCCCGCCGCCGCCACCAACAACGCAAACGGGAAGAACAACATCACCGGCGACACCAACCGCATCCCCGTCGCGACCATGGCAATCACCATGCCCACAATCAACACCACAATCACCACCGGCAACGCCCGCTGCAAAAACGACGCCGGAACCAACCGCGGCAACTCCGGCGGCGGCTCAACGGTGATCGTGCCCCGATCAACAGGCGGCACCGGAAGCCGGCGACGGGCCTCAAAAATCAAACGACTCATCGGGACTCCCCAACACTAGAAACGCCACCCAACTCCGACGCCACACGACGACCCGCACGCCCATCGGGCGCCAACCCGTCATGCGCCAACAACGCATCACCACGCGACAACGTCGGACCAACAGCAAACTGCGACAACACCGACCACGGAATCGGCAACGCCGGCTCACCCAAACCAAGAGCAGACACCGTGTCTCCGTCGCCACCATTGGTGCCGGCCTCGGTGTTGATGCCATAGCGCACACCGGTGTCCGAGATCCAAAACAGCGGGCCCGCATTGGCGTTGGCCGCCGGATCACTGTTGACACTCTGGGCGAAGTAGCCCGACCCCGGGGCCAGCGCGACGCGTGCGGCGGTGCCACCCACACCCGCACCCACCAGATCCAAGGTGCGCACACCCTCACGCAACGGCAACGTCGAACCCGACAACAACGACAACGAACTCGTCGACGCCCCCGCAGGCCTACTCCAATGCGCACACGTCACCGGAGCCGACACCGCATCAACCACCTTCACCGGCTGCTCCGGAAAACGCGACACATCCAACAACCGCGAAACCGGCAACCGCGCAACATCATCAGCACCCAACACCGGCGGCCGATCCAAACCCTGCGAATCAGAATTACGCAACACCGCCGCCACCACCCCAGAAATCGGCTGCAAGCCATCGGATAGCACGGCGTAGTAACGCAGTGCTGTGTCGGAACTGTCGTCAATCTCGTGCGCGACCACCACCGAGCCGATGGGTACCGGCACCGGCAATGCGAAAGGCAGCGGGCTGCCCGCCTCGGGGATCACCGGCGCCACCAGCGCGGGCGCCTCCGGAATCACGTTGAACAACCCCGTGGCGATCGGCCGTGGTTTGGCTGCACCGTCCAATCCCAGCGCGGCGGTGACGGCCCGATCGCCGAGGTCGATTCGGCTGCGCCTGCCATTCCACAACAGCCAGGCACCGGCACCGTTGTCGACCAGCACCGCGCGCTGCGCTCCCAAGGCGTCAGCGCGACTTCCGTCGGTGTCCAACCGCCCGGCGATCAGCGTCACGCCCGTGGCGCTGCCGGACGCCGCGTCGCACACCGTCCAGTTCGCGTCGGTGTCTGTGCTTTGCACCAACCGCTCCGGTGCGCCCGGAATGCCCAGCAGGTTGCCACGCGGAAAGTTGTCCAACACGGCGGCTTTCACCGCGGTGGGGTTCACCGGACGACCGGCAATCAGCCGAGCGGAGGTCAGGTTCAGCACCGGGTGCAGCTCATCTCCGACCCGCACATACAGCGCCGAGGTGGAGCGGTCAGCCAACACGGGATCGTTGCCGGCTGATCCACCCGGTCGGATCAACGACAAGACAAAGCTGCCGGCGACTCCGGTGGCCAGTAGGACCACCCCCATCAACACCGAACGGGACTGGGTGCGCAGCGGCTCCACCAGCATCCGGGTGTCATGCAGGGCAAGACCCGAGGCAATCCGCCGCACGAGGAATCGCCAGCCGCTGACCTGGTGCTTGGTGACAAAACCGCGTCGGTACTCGACTCGTTCGGGATTCTCGTTGACCGGGGTACGCGAGGCGAACGAGCGCCGCCCGTCTTCGGTCAGATCGGACCGGTCCGAATGTGCGCTCATACCTTGGCCTCCAGACCCAGGCCACGCAGCAACGGCGCCACCGAGTTACGAACGTCTTCGGCCGTAATGGTCATGAGCTCCTCATCGGTAAATGCCTCGGTGCCGGCTTGTTCGGAGTGATCGAGCCGGAACTCGCGTTCCTCCTCGGAGCGTTCGACGAGGTTTCGCACGAACCGGCCGTTGCCGGCGATATCCAGGCTGCGCCGGTCGACGCCGTTGGCATCGGGGTGCGAGGCAGCGGCCAGCTGACCGAACAGCGCCTGCAAGTCTTCTTGCGCGCTCGGTTCGAAGACGCTGTCGCGGTGTTCGGCCATCACAGTGGCGATCTCGACCAATTCGCCCGCCGTGTAGGACGGGAAGTCGATGCTGCGAGAAAAGCGTGACCGCAGACCTTCATTGGTGTCCAAGAACCGATCCAGGTCAGCCCGGTAACCCGCGATGATCACCACCAGCCGGTCACGGTCGTTCTCCATTCGCGCCAGCAGCGTGTCGATGGCGATCAGCCCGAAGTCGTTCTTGGCTCCGGTAGCCACCAACGCGTACGCCTCGTCGAGGAACAGCACGCCATCAAGAGCGCTGTCGATGACGGCGTTGGTCTTAGCCTCGGTCTCACCGATGTGCTGACCGATCAGGTCGGCACGGTGCACCTCGCGCACGTTCTCTTTCTTCAGCAGTCCCAAGCCGCAATAGATCTTCGCCACCACACGAGCGATGGTCGTCTTACCAGTCCCGGGAGGCCCGGCGAAGACCAGGTGATGGGCGCGCTGGGCCACGGCCAGACCATGCTGCTCACGCCGGATGGCCATCGCCACCGAACTTTTCAGCCGCTGCACCTGATCCTTGACCTCGTCGAGACCGATGAACTCGCCGAGTTCACGCTCCGCTTCGGCCAACAGCTCCGCCTTGCGCTCATGCGCGCCAGGGTCGATGAAATCGGCTTCGTTGGGCTCGGTGCCGCGGTCCCACGGGTCGGTTCTCGCCGCTATCCGATCCGCGGTGGTCGTGATGATCCCGAAGCTGTGGTCCAACAAGGCATGTTGAACCTGTTCGTTCTCCGGGTTGGCCGCATAGAGATCCTGCAGCACCTCGGCGGCAGATTCCTCGTCGTCCTGCGCGCGCAGGACCAATCCCTTGGCCAACGCCCCGTCGGTGGCCGCTGCCGCGATCGGCCCCTCCGGCTCCTCCAGGTAAGACAACGCCGGGGCGTACATGCCCAGGCGCGCCAGCGCAGATCCCAGGGCGATCTTGGCAGCGTGGGTGAACAGCTCGTCCAACTCCGGGTCATTGACGATCGGGGTCAACAGCTTGACGACATCCGACCATCGCTCGGCGCGATAGTGGATCACCGTGGCGAGCCAGCGGGCATCGCGAAAACCCGGTCGGCGCTCGGCGATCTCGGCGACGAGCCGGTACGCCTCGCCGTATCGGCCGGCCGCTGCCAGCGCGCCGGCGTACGCCAGTGAGAAGTCGTCGGGTTCGGTGGCACGGAACTGCAGATACAGGCCAGAGTCGTAATGGAAGCCCAAGGCACCGTGCTGCAGGTCGAGCTGCCGTTGCAGCGCACCCACCGTCGGTGCGGTAGTCCAGACCGCCTCCACTACCCGTGCCGACGTATCGCCGGAAGCGGCCAGTCCCACCCACGCATCGCATTGCTCGTGGGCGACCCGGGTCAGCGCGGCGAAGCCGGTACGGGCCGCGGCCAGGTCGGCGGGCCGTTTCCGACCGTGGACCGCGATACCCAGCGCCCGACTGCAGGTGGCAAACCGGCTGACTATGTCGGCGTCCACCCGGGTTGTGCGGGTACGTGCCTCCAGCACGCCCACGTCACGGTTATTCATCCTCGAATCACTTCCCACTCAATGGTGCACGGCCCGGGGCGAACGGTGGCTTACGCCACCGCTCGCGGCTCTCCGATGACGGAGTACGCCGAAGCGTCGCCCTGGATGACGCGGCTGCGTTCACCGTGGACACTGACCGGAATGTCGCCGGCAAGGGTGATGCGGTGCAAACGCCGGTGCGCCTGACCGAAATCGGAGACTCCGTAGTGCTGGGTGGCGCGGTTGTCCCAGATCGCCAGGTCCCCCAGCTGCCAGTTCCACCGGATGGTGTTCTCCGGCCGGGTGATCCGCTCCTGGAAGAGCTGGAACAGCACACGCGACTCGGAGTGCTTGACATCCGCGATTCGTTGCACGAAGTTGCCGAGCAGCAGAGAGCGCTCTCCGCTCTCGGGGTGCACCCGGACCACGGGGTGCTGCGTCTCGTACGTGGTGGAGTTGAACGTCTGGATGTACTGCTGGAACTCTTCGGATTGCAGAAGGTCCGCGTACTTCTCGAGCTGCTTGGAGTCCGTCAGGTCGAGCTGCGTGTAGTCGAAGGCGTTGCTGTGCACCGCCCAGAGCTCGTCCGCCAACCGGGCCAGCGGATTGGGCAGCTGCTCGTAGGCGGTAACGGTGTTGGCCCACAGGGTGGTTCCACCGTAGGGCGGCAGCTCTACGGCCCGAAGCAGTGACGCCTTGGGAGCCCGATCCACGAACGTGACGTCGGTGTGCCAGCTGTTCGCGGCGGTGCCGCCGAACGAGTCGATGGGAAGAATGGCGCCCTCGCCCTGCAACAGCGGGTGGGGGGCCGTCGTGGTACCCAGCAGCCGGGCGAACTCGAACTGGCTGACGTCGTCCAAATGGTGCTGCCCACGGAAGAAGATGACCTTGTGGGTCACCAATGCGTCGTTGATCGCGGTGACGGTCTCCTCGTCCAAGTCACCGCCCAACTGGACTCCGTCGATCCGGGCGCCGATGTATTCGCCGAGTTTCACCACGTCCAAGTCGGAGCGGGCGGAAAGCGATTGGCTGGACATGAGACTTCTCCTCTGTTGATCTGGCTGGTTCATGAGTGGGTTCGAGCCGGCGCGCTGATTTCGATTTCACGCGTCGAACTGCCGCATTTGTGTCGGCAGAGTTCTTTTCGGTCAGGTGCGGGCGTCAGCCCCAGCGGGCGGCTTCGGCGGTGTCGCGAGCGAGCATCCCCAACGTGTTGGTCTCATGGGTCGTGGCCATCGCGTGATAGGCCCGCACCAATTCCTCCATCGCCTGATTCCACTGCGTTTGCCAGGCCTGATACGTCAATCCGGTATCGCCCTGCCACGCCGCATGCAACGCCGCCTGCTCACTGGCGATATCGGCACCCACGGCCTGCAACGTGGCTGCGTGCCCGTTCATCTCCGCGGCATGCGACAGCATCGCCGGGTAGTTGTACAGAATCTGTGACATCACACAATCCCTTCTCGTCAGAATCCGGTGTAGGTGCTTGCCGCGGCCGCGTCGGCAGCCACGTAGGTACTGCCCGCATCCGCCAAATTGACCTGCGCCTGGTCGAGCAACGCATTCACTCGCGCCGCCAAAGCCACGAACCGGGCATGTGACCCCTGAAACGCCGCGGCCGCCTCACCCACGTGAAAAGCCTGCGCCGACAATGCCGTCTGCTCCGCCTGCGCCATCGTCGACCGCATCAACGCCGCCTTGGCACCAAACGCCGACTCCGACGCCACCAACTGCGGAATGTGTGCATCCAACAAACTCATCGCTTATCTCCCTATCCACATCGATTGCCTTGTGTTCACCGACGATCAGCTCTCTGCGTTGTCTCCCACTCCTTCGGTCGACTGACCGGTCCAGCTGGCCGGTAACAGCGGCTCAATCGGGACGCCACTGAACGAGTCGCCGGCCAGGGTGGCCAACCCGGCTTCTCGCACACCGTGTTTGACGACATTTCCGCCGAAACCGAGACCGCCCGAGCTGCCCTGCGATGCGATCGGTCCGCCGCCCGGCGTCCATTCGGCGTCCACTTCGACGTTCATGTCGGCGTATTGCTCGCCGTGCTCACGAAGCTGCGTCCGCCGTCGGCGCCGCGATCGCGACGCTCGTCGGGCGGCCGACTCCTCTACCGCGGAGTCCGATGCCGGGCTCTTTGCCTGTGAGCCGGTGCCGCTACCAGTCCTGTTGTTCGAATCGAATCCGACACCGGGACCTCCGCCGAATCCGGTCACGTACGGAAAGGCGAATGCCGGGGCTGGGGCGGGCGCAGGCGGCGCCGGCGGTGACGCACCGCCGGGAACGCTGGCCGGCGGGGCTGCTGCGGGGGATCCGGTGGCCGGCATCGACCCGGCCACACTCACCACGTGCACGTTCGCCCCCGGCGTGACCGGAGCGGCGGGCGCCGCCGCGAATTCGGGAGCCGCGGCCAGAACAGGCAGCTCGAAAGGCCTTGGCAGAGCTGCCAGTGCCGCAAGTGCACTCATGCTGGCAAAAGGCGCGGCAAGGCTGGAGGAGATCGCGGCACCCAGCTCGATGGCGGTCAGCGGATGCGCGAGCAACCACGGTGCGAGGGTCACCGGGTTGAGGAGCAGCAGGCCCACTTCCGGGTTCGTCGAAAGATTGGCGACGATGTAGTCGATCTCCTGGATCTGAGTCAACGTGTTCTTGAGCCAGTACGCCAACGTCAACGGGTTGGTGTAGGCGGTATACGGCAGTCCGTCGATGGTGCCGGTCACGGGGTCCCAGCGCAGACCCAAGGCCGAATCCAGGAAGTCCGCGAGGCCTTCAAGGAAAGGGTCGGTCCAGGTGTGGGCAGGGCCCCACGGGTCCGACGAATCCGCGGACCTCGATGCCTCGGACTTGAGGATCGCCGGCCCCGCTGGGGGCGGCGTGAGTGACGAGGCGGCCAAGCCCGCAACCGCCTGATAGGTGCTCATCGTGGTAGCGGCCTGAACCCACATCCGCACGTAGTCGGCCTCGTTGATCGCAATCGGGACGGTGTTGACCCCGAAGAAGTTCGTCGCGAGCAGTACGCCGTGAACGGCGTGATTGGTGGCCAATTCAGCCATCGTCGGCATCGCTGCCAACGCGGTGATGTAGGCAGCCGCCACGGTCTCGTGCTGGGCGGCCGCCGCGGCGCTCTCGACGCTGGCCTGCGTCAGCCACGCTAGGTAGGGCGCATTGGCTGCCACGTAGGTTTCCGCGCTAGTCCCTCGCCATACCCCTGCCTCCACCGATGTCAGCACCTCGTTGAGTTCCACAGCCGCCGATGCGTACTCGGCACTCAAGGTGTTCCATGCCACGGCCGCAGCCAACACCGAGCCCGGGCCTGGCCCACTGCTCAGCAATGTCGAATGGACCTCCGGCGGCACCGCCATCCACGCCGGCGCGGTCACGCTGACCACCCCAGTCCGGATAGTTCAGCCCGCCCCCGGACCCCGAACGCCGACTCCGCCAACTGCGGAACAGGCGCATCTAACACCCTCACGGTCCATCTCCAATTCGACATCGATTGCCTTGCGTTCACCGACGGTCAGTTATCTCCCGCGGTGATCCGCCCCTTCGTTCGACTGCCCGGTCCAGGTACTCGGCATCAACGGTTCGATCGGAAGACCACTGAACGAATCACCGGTGAGAGTGGTTAAACCCGCTTCTTGCACATCGTGTTTGACAACGCCGCCGCCGAGCCCGAGCTGTCCCGCATTGCCCTGCGAAGCACTCGGGCTGTCGTCTGGCGACGCCCATTCGGGGTCGACGTTCATGTCGGCGAACTGGTCGCCGTGATCGTGCAGCTGCGTCCTCCGGCGGCGGCGCTTGCGTGCCTGCCGACGCGCGGCGGATTCTTCTGCCGCCGAGTCCGATGCCGGGCTCTGCGCTCGTGCACCCGTGCCGCTTCCGGTCTTGTTGCTCGAATCGAAGCCAATCCCAGGACCGCCACCGAATCCGATCACGTAGGGGAACGCGATTCCCGCTCCCCCGACTGCCGCGGGCGCCGGTGCCGGCGCCCCTGCACCGGCAGAGGCGCTCGCCGGAAGCCCGGCCGCAGGGGATCCCGAAGCGGGCACCGACCCGGCAACGCTGACCAGGTGCGGGTTGGAGACCGCCGTAACCGAGTCAGGCGCCGAGGTGGCTTCGGGAATTGAGTCGACCATTATGGGCACGTCGGACGGCCATGGCAGGGCTGCCAGCGCCGCGAACGCGCTCAGGCTCGCCAAGGGCGCGGTAAGGGTCGAGGCTATTGCGGCACCCAGCTCGATGGCGACCAGCGGGTGCGCGATCAAGAACGTCGAGAGGGTCGCCGGGTTGAGCAGCAGCAGGGCGACTTCCGGGTGAGCCCCGACATTCGCAATGACGTAGTCGACCTCTTGGATGAGAGTCACGGTGTTCTTGACCCAGTACAACCCGGTCAGTGGATTGGTAAATGTCGAGTACGGCAGCCCGTTGATGGTGCCGGACCCGGGCTCCCAGTTGACCCCCAGATACCGCAGCACCTGCGCAACGCCCTCCAGGAAGGGATCAGTCCAGGTATGGGCCGGGCCCCACGGGTCCGCCGGATCCGAGGTCTCGGCCGATCCCGCTGACTTGAGGATCGGCGGCGCCGGCGGGGTCTCCGGTGTTGACGCCGCAGCGGAGCCCGCGACCGCCTGGTAGGTGCTCATCGTCGTGGCGGCCTGAACCCACATCCGCGTGTAGTCCGCTTCGTTGAGTGCGATGGGGACGGTGTTGATTCCGAAGAAGTTCGTCGCCAGCAATACCCCGTGAACCGTGTGGTTCGCGGCCAGTTCCGCCAGTGTCGGCATTGCCGCCAACGCAGCTGTGTAGGCGGCGGCCACCGTCTCATGCTGGGCGGCCACCGTGGCACTGTTGGCGCTGGCCTGGGTCAGCCAAGCCAGGTAGGGCGCGTTCGCTGCCGCATACGATTCGGCGCTTTCGCCCTGCCACGCCCCGCTCTCTACGGCCCCCAGCACCTCGCTGAGTTCTTCGGCCGCCGAGGCATACTCGGCGCTCAAGGAGCTCCAAGTCCCAGCTGCTGCCAACACCGGGCCGGAACCCGGCCCACTGCTCAACAGCGCTGAATGAACCTCCGGCGGCAACGCCATCCAGGCCGGCGCGGTCACGTCAGTCGCCCGTGCGGATACACCGATGCCGCGGCGGCATCACCCACGACGTAGTTGATGCCGGCCTCGCCCACTCCGATCCCTGATCGGCCGAGTTCGGCTGTGCCCTGTGCCGCCACCACTTCATGGCGGCCGCCGAAGAGGCTGAGCGTAGTCGCGCTCTGCAGGGATACCGGGTCAGCAGCAGGAGGAACCACCGCCGTGATCACCGGCGCCGCGCCGGCGTGCGCCGCCGCGAGCCTGGCGGTCAGTGCTTCCACGCGTGCGCAGGCAGCGGCCAGTCCTTCGGGGACGACATGTAGCGGCATGGCCAATCTCCTTCCGAACTGGGGGCAGAACCTCGCAACTGCTTGTGGGTACTCATAGGACCACCAGGGCCGAACACGTGTCGACCACCACCCTGAGGCGCACTGCGCGACAACAGCTAGCGGAGAGCATCGCGATTACACAGAGCGTCTCCGAATTAGGTTGTGCAGCAACGATCTTCAGCGCACCATGACGATATGTTAATCCCAGAAAGGATCTCGCATTGGGTTTGAATCAGCAGGTTCCGAAAGGTGCACCGGCACTTAAACATCGGACGAGAAAGGCGGGTGTCGCTGAGCACGTACGCCGACGAAAGGCGGCCACTACCGAGTCGTTGGGCGAGACATCCAGATGCAGAAGGCATCGAATTACACTGCAACACAGCGCCTTACCATCGATGCAGCGGTTGGTCAGAGCATGCGGATTCGCACGCGCGCGTCGCTTGAAAGCATGATGCCCTCGACGACCGGACGATTCGAGCCGAGGAACTGCGCAGCGCCGCGAACTCAGCAGCCAATAGGAGGATCCGACTACCTTCGCCGTCAGTCGAGCCGGCCGGCAGACCGCGACAATCGGCGGCGAACGTAGCAGCCGCGACAGACGGTAGGAAGTAGAGATGCACGGCCAAGAGGTGGGGTACCGACCGTGGCAATGTTGGCGGGTGCCCGCTGCGCGGTCGCCGAACGTGCAATCAGCCCCGTGGTGTCACAGGAAGCAGGAGCGACATCGCCCCTGGCGGCTGCGCTGACGATCCCGCGATTCCTGGCAGCCCGGCACCACTCGGCCGGCGGCCTGCATGGGAGCGGCCATCAGGACCTCCGTGAATTGGTGGATCAACATGTCGAGCCCGCCGCGACGCGCGCCCGCTAGTCAAGCGACTACACCGAGGTAGTGCGGCTAGCGTAGCTATGTGGCTGACAACGATGCAACAGGCGCCCAGATCGACGAGAACGCTTCGGCGGCCCGCGAAGAAGCCACTGCCGCGGTGCTGATCCATGCGGCCGACCTGTTCGCCGAGCGTGGGCCGGCGGCTACTTCGATTCGGGACATCGGCGCTCGGTCTGGGGTGAACCACGGACTGGTGTTCCGGTACCTGGGGACCAAAGATCAGCTGGTCAAGGCGGTTCTGAACCATCTGGCGGACGAGGTTTCCACAGCGGTGCAGGCCGGCGCGTCGGCGGAGGTGATCGCGGCCAAGACCGAGCTGCAGTGGCGAGTGCTGGCCCGCGCCATCCTCGACGGTTTTCCGGTCGGGCAGCTCCAGGAGCGATTCCCCATCGCAGCAAATCTGGTGAAGCACGTGCAACGCAGCTATGACGACGAGCTCACCGGCCGTCTCGCCGCCGCCAATGTGATTGCACTGCAATTGGGTTGGCAGTTGTTCGAGCCGTTCCTGCGTTCAGCGACGGGGATCGAAGATCTATCGTCGGCCGACCTAAGGCAAAGTCTTAGCGGTGAGATCGCGCGAATGCTGAAAGCCAGCCCCACAGACGTGTACCGGATTGCATTCCCGGTGAGCTAAAACAGGCGTCGGCCGAGATCGCTTATTCGGCGTCGAGTGCGGCGAGGACTTCGTCGGACAGGTCCACGTTGGTCCACACGTTCTGCACGTCGTCACTGTCCTCAAGAGCCTCGACGAGCTTGAACACCTTGCGGGCACCCTCGACGTCGACCGGGACGCTGACCGACGGCTGAAAGCTGGCCTCAGCCGAGTCGTAGTCGATCCCCGCCTCCACCAGCGCACTGCGCACCGCCACCAAATCCCCCGGCTCGGAGATGACCTCGAAGCTCTCCCCCAGATCGTTGACATCCTCAGCACCAGCATCCAACACCGCCGCCAACACGTCATCCTCGGTCAACGCGTTCTTCTCCAGGGTCACCGTGCCCTTGCGGCTAAACAGATAAGCGACCGAGCCGGGATCAGCCATCTGACCGCCGTTACGCGTCATCGCCACCCGCACCTCACTGGCAGCCCGATTACGGTTATCGGTCAAACACTCAATCAACACCGCCACCCCATTGGGCCCGTAACCCTCATAGGTGATGGTCTGATAATCCGCCCCGCCAGCCTCCTCACCCGCACCACGCTTACGCGCCCGCTCAATATTGTCGTTGGGAACCGAACTCTTCTTCGCCTTCTGAATGGCGTCATACAACGTCGGATTGCCCGACGGATCCCCACCACCCACCCGCGCCGCGACCTCGATATTCTTGATCAACCGCGCAAAATTCTTCCCACGACGAGCGTCAATGACGGCCTTCTTGTGCTTCGTGGTAGCCCACTTGGAATGGCCGCTCATCGGTTGCCCCACCTCACTGTTGCATCAAAACTTTGCCCGACGATTCTACGTGTCAGTTCTGCTCGCGCGCCGGGGGCTGCTCGGGCGGGAAGAACCCGGGTGCCCATCGCTCGATCAGTGCGGCGTAGTCGACGTGCGCGTCCAGCTGTACCGCTACTCCGAGCAGGCCGCCCAGCGTACGCAGCAACATGACGTAACCAGCCGGAATAGTCAGCCGGCGAGCCATCTTGAATCGGTCGGCAAAGCCTTCCGCCATCGGATCCGTGGTGACCAGCGCAGACTTCTGGAACCACTTGCGGGTGAAGTGGAACTCCCCCGACCGCAGCGGGTCGATGTAGGGCCACAGCGGCTGGATGTACTCCACCAGCTGATCGGCACTCAGGTCATAGTCGGCCGGCATGAACCCGAGCTGCTTGAGCAGCCGGATCGCCTCGTCCCACTGCTCGTCACGCGCCCAGCACAACAGTTCGGCAAACCCCGGCGGGATGCCCTCGGGATGTTCGGCTACCGCGCCGAAGTCGATGACGCCCAGCCGACCGTCGGGCAGCATCATGAAGTTGCCCGGGTGCGGGTCGGCATGCACCAGCCCCACCCGCGCTGGTGAGCTCAAGGTGAACTCCAGCAGCAGCGCGCACGCGGAGTCTCGCTCCTGCCTCGTGCCACTGTTGATGATCGCCGACAGGCGCCGGCCCTCGATCCACTCCGACACGATGACCTTCGGCGCGCTGGCGATCACCGCCGGCACGAAGAACTTCGGGTCATCGGCATAGGCCTTGGCGAAGGCCCGCTGATTGTCGGCCTCCTGGCGGTATTCAAGCTCCGCTTCCAGGGTGTCGTTGATCTCCGAGACCAGTCGGTCCACATCAGCGCCCGGAACGACCTGCTTGGCGACCCAGTTGAACCGCTGAATCAGCTTGAGGTCGGCGCGCAGCGCCTCGTCAGCACCGGGGTATTGGATCTTCACCGCGACGTCGCGGCCGTCCTTCCAGACCGCCCGGTGTACCTGCCCGATGCTCGCCGAGGCGGCAGGGGTGTCGTCGAAGGACGCGAAACGCTCTCGCCATTTGGTGCCGAGCTGGGCGTCGAGCACCCGGTGCACCTTGGCGGCCGGCAGCGGCGGGGCCTCGCTTTGGAGCTTGACCAACGCCTCGCGGAACGGCTCGGCGAACTGCGGAGGAATCGCGGCCTCCATCACCGACAGCGCCTGGCCGACCTTCATCGCGCCGCCCTTGAGCTCGCCGAGCACCTTGAACATCTCGTCGGCGGCCTTCTCCAGAAGCTCGGCGTTGACCTCGTCTTTGGTCTTGCCGGTCATCCGCTTGCCCACACCGAGCGCTGCACGGCCTGCGACTCCGGCCGGGAGGCTCGCCAGTTTTACAGCGCGGCGAAATCCGCCCCGCGCGAGATCTGCCATGCGGACATCATGCCTGGCCGGTCTGGGCGACCGCATTCCCGGTCACCCAACGGGCGGCCGGCCGCGGGCGCGACGGTCAGGCCTGGCCCGAGGCGATATCGACGAACAGCCGGTGAATACGCCGGTCGCCGGTCACCTCCGGGTGAAATGAGGTGGCCAGCACGCGACCTTGCCGCACCGCGACCGGATGGCCGGCGGCCTCGGCCAGCACCGCAACGCCGGGGCCGATTCGCTCCACCCAGGGTGCTCGGATGAACACCGCGTGCACCGGTTCGTCCAATCCGTCGAAATCGACGTCACCCTCGAAAGAATCGACCTGGCGACCGAAAGCGTTGCGCCGCACGGCCATATCGATCCCTGACAACGGAATCGCGGCACGCCCCTGCGCACCGGCATCGAGGATCTCACTGGCCAGCAGAATCATTCCCGCACAGGAACCGTACGCCGGCATCCCGTCTGCCAACCGGGCCCGCAGCGGGTCTACCAGCTCCAGCTCACGCAGCAGATGGCTGATCGTGGTCGACTCGCCACCGGGAATCAGCAGCGCGTCGACCTCATCCAGTTCGCGGCGGCGGCGTACCGGCACCGGATCGGCACCGACAGCGCTCAGCGCGGCAAGGTGTTCACGGACGTCGCCCTGCAATGCGAGCACGCCGATGCGCGGGCCGCTCACTGGTCCGTCGGGTGGTATCCGGACGGGTATCGGGTCAGCCCCTCCTGCATGACGGCAGCCACCATGTCCCCGGACCGGTTGTAGATCTTGCCCTGGGTCAACGCCCGGCCGGCGCCCGCCGACGGCGACGACTGGTCATAGAGCAGCCATTCGTCGGCCCGGAATGGGCGCATGAACCACATCGCGTGATCGAGCGACGCCACCTGCAGGTGGTCACGCTCGCCGGGGTGGATCGCCCAGGAGGTGCCCAGCAGGGTCAGGTCGCTCATGTAGGCCAGCGCACAGATGTGCAGCACCGGATCGTCGGGCAGCCGGTCGCGATGACGGAACCAGACCTGCTGCTCGGCGACCTTGCCCGGGATGTGCGGCAGCTGCTCACGCGGCACCCGGCGCAGATCCCACTCGGCGAACGCCTTGAAGCCCTCGTCGTCGAAGGCCTTCATCGCGGCGATGTCGGGCAGGTCCTTAGGGTCTGGTGCCTCAGACATCACATCTTGATGCTCAATGCCCTGTTGTTCGGTCTGGAACGAGGCCGACATGTTGAAGATGGTTTCACCGTGCTGGATGGCGTTGACGCGCCGCGTACAGAACGAACCGCCGTCGCGGACCCGCTCCACGGTGAACACGGTGGGCGCCTTGGCATCTCCGGGACGCAGGAAATATCCGTGCAGCGAGTGGACCCGGTAGCGCGGATCCACGGTGCGCACCGCCGACACCAGGGCCTGACCGGCTACGTGCCCACCGAAGGTACGCTGGTTGTCCGCGGACAGCGGGCTGAACACACTCCCGCGGTAGATGTTGACCTCGAGCTGTTCGAGATCAAGGATCTCTTCGATCGCCACGCTATGACCGTCTGCTCTTCGCGCAAGCGCTCATCGCCACCTCTACCAGCCGCGTTCGGCAAGCCGGTGCGGTTGCGCGATGTCCTCCACATTGATGCCGACCATCGCCTCGCCCAGCCCGCGCGATACCCGCGCCAACACGTCTGGGTCGTCGTAGAAGGTGGTGGCCTTGACGATCGCCGCGGCACGCGCGGCGGGGTCACCGGACTTGAAGATGCCGGAACCGACGAACACACCCTCGGCGCCCAGCTGCATCATCATGGCCGCATCCGCCGGGGTGGCGATGCCGCCCGCGGTGAACAGCGTCACCGGCAGCTTGCCGGCCCGGGCGACCTCCGCGACCAGCTCGTATGGTGCCTGCAGTTCCTTTGCGGCAACAAACAATTCGTCTTGAGACAGTGACGTGAGCCGGCGAATCTCGCCACCGATGGACCGCATGTGGGTGGTGGCGTTGGAGACATCACCGGTGCCGGCCTCCCCCTTGGAGCGAATCATGGCCGCGCCCTCGGTGATCCGGCGCAGCGCCTCGCCCAGGTTGGTCGCCCCGCATACGAACGGCACGGTGTACTGCCACTTGTCGATGTGGTGGGTGTAGTCGGCGGGGGTGAGCACCTCGGACTCGTCGATGTAGTCCACCCCGAGGCTCTGCAGAATCTGCGCCTCGACGAAGTGCCCGATGCGTACCTTGGCCATCACCGGGATGGTGACCGCGGCGATGATGCCCTCGATCATGTCCGGGTCGCTCATCCGCGAAACCCCGCCCTGGGCACGGATGTCGGCTGGCACCCGCTCCAGTGCCATCACCGCGACGGCGCCGGCGGCCTCAGCGATGCGGGCCTGGTCCGGGGTGACGACGTCCATGATGACGCCGCCCTTGAGCATCTCGGCCATGCCACGCTTTACTCGCGCAGTACCCGTTTGTCCGTCGGGTGCCGAACCGTTCTGCGCCGCGCTGTCCACTGAATGCTTCTCCTTGCTGGCCTGTAATACCCGCTCAGTGTAGTGGGCCGACGCCAGCGGTTTTCCCGCTCATTGCCGCTGCGCCGTGAACACGGGCTCCGCCCGAGGTGGATCGGCGAGCAGCGCAGGCAACACGAACACCCGGACATAGCGGCGGACCTGGTCGGCGTCATGTACACCGGGGATGAGGCCCAGCAGTAATCCCAGTGCGGTCGACAGCACGAACCGGGCTGCATCGCCCGAATACAGGCCGGCCCGCAGTTGTGGGCCGGCCTGCCGGAATCCCGCTTCATAGAGCCCGGCCAGCAGCTCACCCAGCGTCGCCGACCGGGCGATCAGCGCCGCGACGTTCCCCTCATCTGTGTGCTCGGAGATCACCCGCAGCAGCGGGTCCTGGCCGATTTCGGTGGCCACGATCACCAGCGACTCCGTCACCAGATCCCCAGGCCCGGCCACTGCGTGCAGTCGGGTGGTGATCTCGGCGATCTTGCGTCCGGCCACCCGGACCACCAACGCGTCCAACAGCTCGTCACGAGTGGCGAAGTGGCGGTAGATCACCGCGCGGGTGTAGCCGGCTTCCCGCGCGATGACCTGCATCGTGGAGGCCCGGTAGCCACGGTCGGCGAAGGACCGCTCGGCGGCGTCCAGGAGCAGCTCTCGCGCGTGTTCGGGCGGATTGCCCCCACCGGGCGGTCGGCCCCGCCCGCGCACCGTCATACCCGATCCGCGCGGAATATATGGACATTCCAACTCATCTGTCTATTATTAGCCTCACTGGATTCCCCGCGCTTTCCGAGGGAGGGTTCGTCGCATGGCCGCAACGATTGCCGGTGTTCCCGAGCAACGAGACTGGCAGGCCGTGTTCGGCTCGTGGCGTCTGTTGGCCGATCCAGGCCGCAACGGCGGCTCGGCGTTCGAACTGATCGTCGGCCTGGCGGCTCCGATCCTGGCCCGCAGCTATCACCAGTTGCGGGCGCATCCCAACGGCCGGCGCCTGTTCGCCGAGAAGCCGGACCTGTTGGCGCTGCTCGGTGACGACGATTATCTGGCCTCGCTGCCGCACGGCTCGCTCGGCCATGCCTACCGATCGTTTCTGCGCACCAATCGATTGGATGCAGGCGTCTTCGACGTGGACACGGTGATCCGGCCGATCGCCGAGCGCCGCGGCTGGGACGACGATTTCTTCTACATGATGCGGCGCGGCACCGCCCTGCACGACATGTTCCACACCCTGGGCGGCTATGGCCCGGACATGGGCGGAGAGTTCGGCAACCTGGGCTTCCACTGCGGCCAGATGGAACCGTCCGGCGCCCTCAAGACGCTGACCCTCGGGCTGCTCGGACCGGTCATACCGGCCTCGCCGTGGCGCAAGATCCGATACTTCCGTGAAGCGGTCCGCCGCGGCCAGCGCGCCGACAACTTGATGGCAGCCCCCTACGAAGAGCTGCTGGATAAGCCCATCAGGGAGGTGCGGGAGGCGTTGGGTGTCATGCCCACGCGCAGCGCCCACCCCGGCGGCCACCTGTTCATCGGCTGGATGCCGCCAGGCATGAAACCGCCGACCCGCTGGGACTACGACGCGACTCTTCCTGCCGCCTGAATCCGCACGTCGGTCAGTTGGTCAGACGGTCAGGACCATGCGGTAGCGCGCCCGGCCCTGCTCCATGGCGGCGTAGGCCTCGGCGGCCTGGGCCAGCGGACGCTCCTCGACACGGGCCCGAACCCCGGACAGCACCGCGAAGGCCATGGTCTCCTCGACATCGCGGGCGGTGCCCGACGGGTGGCCGGTGACGCTGAGCCCGGGGGTGATCAGCTGTACGGGGGCGATCGGCAGCGGCTCGCCAGTGACCCCGATGATCACCAGCTCCCCCCTCGGTGCCAACCCGCCCAGCGTGTCGGCCATCGCTCGCGAATTGGCCGCAGTGGCCAGCACCACCGACGCACCGCCCAGCGCCGCCATCGCCGCAGCGACGTCGCCGGCGGTCGAGTCGATGTAGTGGTGGGCACCGAGCGCGAGCGCATCGGCTTCCTTGCCTTCTCCACGTGCGATCGCGATCGTCTCGAAACCCATCGCCCGGGCGAACTGCACGCCCAGGTGCCCCAAACCACCCAGCCCGAGCACAGCGACCCGGTCCCCCGGTCGCGCCCGGGTAGACCGCAGCGCGTGGTAGGTGGTGACGCCCGCGCAGCCCATGGGAGCGGCTTCGACGAAGGACAACTCGTCGGGGATCCGGGCCAGCGCGTTGGCCGGAACGGTCACCGATTCGGCGTATCCGCCCGGGTAGTGCCAGCTGGGCACTTGACCATTGGCACAGTGGATGAAATCGCCTTTGCGGCAAGGAATGCAGTGGTTGCAGTGCCCCCCGAACCAGCCCACCGCAACCCGCTCACCCAGATGCCAGTCGGTCACTCCCGGCCCCAGTTCGGCGATCGTGCCGGCGATCTCGTGTCCCAGTGTCACCGGCCAGGTCATTCCAGGGAAGCCACCGTTGACGAAGGCGTGGTCGGTGCCGCAGACACCGCAGGCGGCCACGGCGATACGGACCTGACCGGGGCCCGGCGGGGAGGTGTCGACATCGACAAGGGTCAGTGGCGCATCAACTTCCGCTACGTGCACAGCGCGATGTGTTGGCATGGCGGCTCCCTGGGTAGCGAGGATGATTCGCCCGAGGCGTGTTCAGCCTAAGCCGCGCAGGTCAGGAAATCCGGCGAAGACTTCCATCTTCTCCTGTGCCACCGTCGGCCGACCGGGCGGCCTCGGCGAGACGATCACCCAGTTGCACTGGGTAGACCTTTTCACCGTCGGCGGCCAGCGCCGTGATCTCTGCGGTGTCACACCAACGATGCCCGTGCAGATAACGACGCTCCAGCCCGGTGCGGCCGGCCCCGGACGGCTCGAAGCGCGCAGTGCGGTAGGCGAAGAAGAACTCCTGGCTGTTGAGACGCTCACCGTTGAAATGGAACACGGCGTCGCGGCGCCAGATCGGTCCGACCAGCTCGCCCGGGGCGACCTGCAAACCGGTCTCCTCGGCCAGTTCGCGCGCCGCCGCTTCGGCGAGCGGCTCGTCGGGCAGCACCTGCCCGCCGACGGTGAACCACCAGCGCGGCGCCGGGTTGGCCGCATCATCGGGCAGGGCCGGATCGTGGCCGCATAGCAGCAGTACCGATCCGGTTTCGTCCAGCAGCACCACTCGCGCCGAAACGCGCGGATCCAGCACGCCGCGACCACCGTGGGCAGCCATGCCTGCTCGCTCGACGATCTCGAAGTACGTCGGCATCGGAGCGGTGCCACCGAGATGGAGGGCTCGGACCAACGGACGTTCACGCAGTGCCACCGTGTCACGGACCGCGTCATTGTGGAACCGGCGTGCCAACAGCACTCGGGCTTCGGCGTCCGCCAACTCGGCGACCATCACATGGGGCAGCGACTCGGCATCGACCATCGCCAGCTCGGCCGACAAAGCGTTCTCGGCGGCCTCACGCTCGTGGCGCGGAGCCCGCTCGGCGACATCGGCCAGGGCAGCCAGCCGCCGGCCGGCCACCTGGTCCCCGTAGGCGTCGATCGCCACGGCCCGGGCCACCACCGCTCGGCGCCCCAGCGCCCCGTCCAGCGCCTGCCAGGACAGGTCGCAGCGCACGTGCAGCCGGTTGAGCCGGTTCGCGGTCTGGTATGCCCAGGCGACAGCGGCGGCCAGCACCGCCACCCCGACCAGGACCAGCACTGTCGCCACGATGGTCAGTTCCATCAGTCGCCCACCGTGACCTTGCTGCCAACCCCGGCGACCGTCTCGTAGACCCGGATGATCTGGTCGGCAACCACCGGCCAGTCGAAGCGGCGTACCGCTTCGGCCCCGGCCGCCACGTACGACGCCCGCAGCGTCTCGTCATCGAGGACCTCGATCAGGGCGGCGGCCAGCGCCGCGGGGTCATCGACCGGCACCAGCCGGCCGGCCTCCCCGTCGCTCAGCACCCGACGGAAGGCGTCCAGGTCACTGGCGACCACCGCGGTGCCGGCGGCCATCGCCTCGGCCAGCACGATGCCGAAGCTCTCCCCGCCGGTGTTCGGTGCGCAGTACACGTCTGCGCTGCGCAGGGCCGACGCCTTCTCGGGGTCGTCGACCTGCCCCAAGAAACGCAGGTGGCTAGCCAATTTCCCTGCGCTACGGCGCAATTCGTCCTCATCGCCGCGGCCGACGATCAACACCTGAACGTCGCTGTGCTGCTCAACCAACGCCGGAAGTGCCCCCAGTAGCACCGCCATCCCCTTGCGAGGCTCGTCGTAGCGACCGAGAAACAGCACCGTTCGCCCTGCGCGCGGATAGCCCGGCAGGGGCTGCGCCGTGGCGAATGCGGCCACGTCGACCCCGTTGGGGATCTCCACCGCGTCAGAGCCCAGGGCCTCCATCTGCCAGCGCCGAGCCAGATCCGAGACCGCGATGCGGCCAATGATCTTCTCGTGCATCGGCCGGAGCAGGCCTTGCACCACGCTCAGCGTCAGCGATTTGGTCGTCGAGGTGTGAAACGTCGCCACGATCGGGCCTTCGGCCACGTTCAGTGCCAGCATCGACAGGCTGGGTGCATTCGGCTCGTGCAGGTGCAGCACTTCAAAGTCGCCCTGCATGAGCCACCGTTTGACCTTGCGATATGCCGCCGGGCTGAACTGCAGCCGGGCGACCGAGCCGTTGTAAGGGATCGCGACGGCTTTGCCGGCCGATACCACGTACTCGGGCAGCGCGACGTCCGGCGACGCAGGCGCCAGCACGCTGACGTGATGTCCGCGGGCGCGCAGCACCTCCGCCAGTTGCAGCACATGTGCCTGCACCCCGCCCGGTACATCGAACGAGTAGGGGCAGACCATGCCGATCCGCATCAGGTCTCCCCCAAGCGCGCCCGTCGCGATTCGGGAAGGTCGGCGATCCATTGCGGCTGCATCATGTGCCAGTCCTGCGGGTAAGTCGCAATACCCTCGGCGAACTTGTCGGCCAGCGCCTGGGTGATCACGCCGACATCCCCACTGCTGCAGTCCAGCGGGGCACCGATGTCCACGCCCCATCCCGCGCCGTCGAACCAGCAGTACGCCGGCAACAGGGCCGCGCCGGTTGCCAGCGCGAGTTTGGCCGGGCCGGCCGGCAGCCGGGTGGGCTCACCGAAGAAGTCGACCGTCACCCCGTTGCGGCTCAGGTCGCGGTCGGCCATCAGACATACCAGCCCGTTGTCGGACAATCGCTCGGTCAGTATTTCGAAAGGCGGGCGGCTACCACCCGACGACGGCAGTACCTCGAAACCCAGGCTCTCCCGAAACGCCAGGAACCGCCGGTAGAGCGACTCGGGTTTGAGGCGCTCGGCGACGGTGGTGAACCCGCCGTGGGTCTGGGCCATCCACACCCCGGCCATATCCCAGTTGCCACTGTGCGGCAACGCCAGCACCGCCCCGCGGCCGGCCGTCAGTGCCGCGGTGACATTGTCGCGCCCCCGCACCGATTCGTGCAGCTGCGCCGCCAGTGCTGCGTGATCCATGGTGGGCAGCCGAAAAGCCTCCCGCCAGTACCGGGCATAGGACGCCAACGAGGCGCGCATCAGCTCCGCCGGCACCTGCGGCGGGCTCACCCCGATGACGCGGGCCAAGTTCTTGCGCAGCTGTTCGGGTCCCCCGCCGCGCGAGGCGAACAGGGCACCGGCGTCGAACGCGTTGCGGGCGACGAATTCGGGCATCGCGCGCACCAACATCCAGCCCGCCGCGAATCCGGCGTCGGTGGCCCAGGCATCGAGCTGACTGAGCCCGGGAACTCGCAGGCCGTTCGGGATGAAGGTCACGGGCCCGTGGTTTCCTGACCGTCGGAGCCGTCGGACATCTGCGGCAGCGGCTCCACCGCTCCTGGCGAGGTCCGGACTGTGTGCAGCCGCTGGGCGCAGGTGATCAGGCTGGCCACCGCCAGCAGCCACATCGCCACCGGCAACGCCCACGGCAGCGGGAAAACCGGCAGGTCGGACAACCCGGCGCCCACCAGCACGATGATCAGCCGTTCGGGACGTTCGATGTAGCCGCCGTCACCACGCAGTCCGCTGGCCTCCGCACGGGCCTTGATGTAGGAGATCACCTGCGAGGTGACCAGGCAGATCAGGGTGGCCACCACCAGCGGGGGGTTGTTCAGGCCGAACGCCGCCCACCAGGCCAGCCCGCAGAACACCGCGCCGTCGCTGATGCGGTCGCAGGTGGCGTCCAGGACGGCGCCGAACGCGCTGCCACCGCCGCTTTGCCGGGCCATTGCCCCGTCGACCATGTCGAAGTGCACGAAGAACCAGACGATCAAGGTTCCGGCGAACAGCTGGCCGGTCGGGAACAGTGTCAGCGCCGCCAGCACCGCACCGGCGGTGCCCACCATCGTGACGATGTCTGCGGTGAGGCCGGCTCGCAACAGGACTCGTGCCACCGGCGTGGTGATGCCGGCGAACGTCGCCCGCGACAGGAACGGCAGTCTGCTCATTGCTGCGTGGCCCACTCGTCGGCGAGCAGCCGGCGAGTGTCGCGCAGCAACTGCGGGATCACTTTGGAACCGCCGACGATCGTGATGAAGTTCGCGTCACCGCCCCAGCGCGGCACGACATGCACGTGCAGATGCTCGGCCAGCGAACCGCCGGCCGACTCGCCGAGGTTCATCCCGACGTTGAACCCGTGCGGGCGTGACACGGCCTTGATGACGCGGATCGCCTTCTGAATGAAGGCCATCAGCTCAGCGCCCTCGTCGTCGGTGAGGTCTTCGAACTCCGAGAACCGCCGGTAGGGCACCACCATGAGATGCCCTGGGTTGTAGGGGTAGAGGTTGAGCACCGCATAGACGTGTGCACCGCGCGCCACCACCAACCCGTCCTCATCTGAGAGCGCGGGGATGTCGGTAAACGGTTGGGTGGAGCGCGCCGATCCGGATTCCGCACGCTTCAACGGGGCCTCGGCCAGGTAGGTCATCCGGTAGGGCGTCCAGAGTCGCTCCAGTCGGTCGGGCTCACCGGCGCCGGTGTCGACGATCGCCTCCCCGCCGGCCTGGTCGCCGCTCACTGCGCCTCGCCCGTTCTGGGGCCCGCCTCAAGGCCCGCTTTGAGCGCCTCCGCGGTCGGCACGGTGTTGGCGCGTGCGGCAATCCAACCGGCGATGGCCGCCACCGCCTCGTCGCGCGGCACCCCGTTGATCTGGGTGCGGTCGGCGAACCGGAAGCTGACCGCGCCCGCCTCGACATCGCGGTCGCCGGCCAGCAGCATGAACGGCACCTTCTGGTTGGTGTGGTTGACGATCTTCTTGGGCATCCGGTCGTCGCTGGCGTCGACCTCGACCCGCACGCCGTTGCGGCGCAATTGCGCCGCGAGGTCGTCCAGGTAGGCCACGTGCTGGTCGGCAACTGGGATGCCGACCACCTGGACCGGCGCCAGCCATGCCGGGAAAGCACCGGCGTAATGCTCGGTCAACACACCGAAGAAGCGCTCGATCGAGCCGAACAGCGCCCGGTGGATGAGCACCGGCCGCTGGCGGGTTCCGTCACTGGCGGTGTACTCCAGCTCGAAGCGGTCGGGCATGTTGAAGTCAAGCTGGATGGTCGACATCTGCCAGCTGCGGCCCAGAGCATCCTTGACCTGCACCGAGATCTTCGGCCCGTAGAAGGCCGCACCGCCCGGGTCGGGCACCAGGGTCAATCCGGACGCCTCGGCGACCTCGCGCAGGGTGTCGGTCGCCTCCTCCCACACCTCGTCGGAGCCGACGTACTTCTCCGGGTCTTTGGTGGACAGCTCCAGGAAGTAGTCGTCCAGCCCGTAGTCGGCGAGCAGGTCGAGCACGAAGCGCAGCAACGAGGCCAGCTCGTCACGCATGCTTTCGCGGGTGCAGTAGATGTGCGCGTCGTCCTGGGTCATCCCGCGCACCCGGGTCAGCCCGTGCACCACGCCGGAACGCTCGTAGCGGTAGACGCTGCCGAACTCGAAGAGCCGCAAGGGAAGTTCCCGGTAGGAGCGCCCACGCGACCGGAAGATCAGGTGGTGCATCGGGCAGTTCATCGGCTTGAGGTAGTAGTCCTGGCCCGGCTTGCGCAGGGTTCCGTCCTCGGCGAATTCCGCGTCGATGTGCATTGCCGGGTACATGCCCTCGCGGTACCACTCCAGGTGGCCGGAGGTCTCGTAGAGCTCGGACTTGGTGATGTGCGGGGTATTGACGAATTGGTAGCCGGCCTCGATGTGCTTGCGCCGCGAGTATTCCTCCAGCTCGCGGCGGATGATTCCGCCCCTGGGGTGGAAAACCGGTAGGCCCGAACCGATTTCGTCGGGGAAGCTGAACAGGTCCAGCTCGACGCCGAGCTTGCGGTGGTCGCGGCGCAGCGCCTCCTCGATCAATTCGAGGTGACTGTCCAGCGCCTCCTGCGATTCCCATGCGGTGCCGTAGACACGCTGCAGGCTGGCGTTCTTCTGGTCACCGCGCCAGTAGGCGGCCGAGGAGCGGGTGAGCTTGAACGCGGGGATGAATCGGGTGGTCGGGATGTGCGGGCCGCGACACAGGTCACCCCAAACCCGTTCCCGGGTACGGGGATTCAGGTTGTCGTAGGCGGTGAGCTCGTCCCCGCCGACTTCCATGATGTCCGGGTCATTGGACTTGCCAAAATCTTCCGAGACCAGCTCCAGCTTGTAGGGCTCACCGGCCAACTCCGCGCGAGCAGCATCCTTGGACTCGTAGACGCGCCGGGAGAACAGTTGCCCGTCCTTGATGATGGCGCGCATCCGCTTCTCCAGCTTGGCCAGATCCTCGGGAGTGAACGCCTCGGGTACGTCGAAGTCGTAGTAGAACCCGTCGGTGATCGGCGGGCCGATGCCGAGCTTGGCGGCCGGGAACAGGTCTTGGACCGCCTGGGCCAGCACGTGGGCGCACGAGTGCCGGATAACGCTGCGGCCGTCGTCGGTGTCTGCGGCCACCGGGGTCACGTCGGCGTCGGCCTCGGGAATCCAGCTCAGGTCGCGCAGTCGGCCCTCGGCGTCGCGTACCACCACGATGGCATTGGGGGCTCCCCGGTCGGGCAGGCCCGCCGCGCGTACCGCTGCGGCCGCGGTTGTCCCGGCAGCCACCCGGATCGGGCTTGCCGGGGCGGGGATGGCGGGCGCGGTCATGACGTGGTCTCCAAGGGGGTGCTAGGGGCTAGAAACGTCCGCGACCATGCTATCGGGGCGCTGGTGGCGAACAATTCGCGAGTACACGGCGTCATGGTTGGCCGGGTTTGAGCACTACGAACAATGCCTCTCCGTCGGTCAGGACGGTGTCGCCGTCGCACAGTCGGGTCTCGACGTAGATCTTGCGGCCCTCCGTCCGGCTGACCCACGCCTCGACCTGCAGTTCCTTGTCGATCGGGACGATCTGACGGTAGTTGAGGTGCAGGTAGGCGGTGCGCTGATAGGGCCCCCCGGTCAGCATCCAGGACGCTGTGCCCAGCACCGAGTCGAACAGCAGCCCGATAGCGCCGCCGTGCGCCGCACCGTTGCGACCCAGGTGGAATCTGCGGAACCTAGCCCAGCCGCGCAGTCGCCCGTCGTCGTGCTTCTTGAGCTTCATCGGCACCGGCAACAGATTGCCGCGCATCGGCAGGTCCAACCGGCGCCCGGACGGAGACGACCATTCGTCGGTGTCGTAGGGGGCCAGCAGGTCGCAGACCTCCTGCAGCGCGTCGGCCGCCCGAGTGATCACCTCGGCCGGAGCGTCGACGGCGCGGGCGTGGTCCTGCAGCGCGCGCATGGTCTCCAGGAACCGACCGTAGTCCGGCCCGCCCCTCTCGGTCGGTTCGGGCGGATTAAAGCCGCCGCCGGCGTGTGGGGCATTCACCCCCCTATTTAACGTTCCGGCGATTGCGGTGTCGGCGGCACGCCCGCGATGGCAAGGTTGGGCCGTGGACTTGAGCACGCTGCGCGGGTTGCCGCTTACCTATGCCGAAGTGGGCGCCACTGCCGGAGCACTGCCCGCCGGGTATCACCACCTCGACCTGACCGCGCCGATCGGTCGGGGCCGTCAGCGTTTTGAGCAGGCCGCCGACGCGGTACTGCGCTGGGGAATGCAACGCGGCGCAGGCGTGGGCGTGCGGGTGGACGCCGACAGCGATGTCGCCGAGGTGGACACGGTGGCACTGGTACGCCTCGGTCTTATGAGCGCACCGTGCCGGGTGGTCTATGTCGTGAACGAGCCCGACCGGCGCGGCTTCGCCTACGGCACGCTGGAGGGGCATCCTGAGTCCGGTGAGGAGCTGTTCTCGGCGCGTTACGACCCGGCCGATGAGACGGTCTACGCCCACGTTCGGGCGTTCTCCCGGCCCGCCACCTGGTGGACGAAAGTCGGCGGCCCGGTCGGGCGGCTGACCCAGCGCACTATCGCCAAACGGTATCTGCGGGCGGTCTGACCCCCGCTGGTCAGCTCCAGCGCGCCAGCAGGCGTTGCGCCCCGGCGCACAGTTCGTCGAGGACCACCGCCACCGGCCGGCTGTCGGTAAGCATTCCCACGCCCTGCCCCGCATCGACCGGCGCGACGCGCTGGTTGCCGGCGGCGATCCCGGCGGCCAGTTCCGCACCCGCCTCCCGATCGCCGGCCAGCGCGTCCTCGCGACCGCCCCAGCGGCCGGTGAACTCGTTGCGCAGCACCCGCGATGGGAACCGCGCCGGCCAGTCCAGCCGCTGTCCGACGTCGAAGACCCGGGTGGTGATCGTGTCGGTGCCGGCGGCCGCGATCAGCGCGCGGCGGGCAGCCTCACCGGTCAGCGCTTCGGGGCACGCCGAGAGGACGGTGCCCAGCCACGCCCCGGCGGCACCTGCGGCCAACACGGCGGCCAGGCTGCGCGGCGTTGCGATCCCGCCGGCGGCCAGCACTGGAACCTCGACGGCGTCCAGGACCGCGTCGAGCAGTGGCAGCGTGGCCAGCCGGATCTCCCCGTGGCCGCCGCCCTCGGCGCCGCGCGCCACCAGCGCGTCCAGCCCGGCGTCTTGGGCACGGCGGGCCGTCTCGGCGTCATAGACCTGGGTGACGGCCAGGATTCCGGCCGCGTGGGCACGCTGCACCCAGGACAGGTCGGTTCCGAAGCTGACCGAAAGCAGCGTGGGACCGGCAGCCAATGCGGCCTCGAGTAGGTCCGGCTGATCGCGGATCACCCAGTCCACCAAACCGATCCCGAACCGCGGTGCGGCCCCGAGCGCGGTCAGTTCGGTGGCCAGCGACGCCGCGGTGGCGGCGCTGCCCATGCCAACCATGCCCAGCCCGCCCGCCGCGGTGACGGCGGCGGCCAACCGGCCACCGGCCACCCCACCCATCGGGGCGTTGAGGATGGGCAACCGCAGACCCGCCCCCTGCGACCAGGGTGTGCTCAGCGGCACGCTCAGTGCGAGGCGCTCTTAGCGACGGTCAGCAGCACCACGGAGTCCTCCAGCGACTCCAGCGCGTGGCGGGTGCGTGGCAGCGTGACGAGATCGCCGGCCACCCCCTCCCAGCTGTCGTCGCCGGCGGTCAGCCGCACCCGGCCGCGCAGCACCTGCAGGGTCGACTCCCCCGGGCTGTCATGTTCGGCCAGCGACTGGCCGGCCTGCAAGGCGACCAGGGTCTGGCGCAGGTGATGCACCGAACCGCCGTAGATGGTGTGGGCGGCGCGACCGCTGTGGTGTTGGGTGGCCTCGGCAAGCTTCTCGTCGGCCAACACATTCAGCGAGGTCGATTCCATCGGTACTCCTTCTCACTCGGTGGGTGAAACGGTTCAGCGAGACAGCAGCAGAATGCCCAACGGCAGCAGCGCGGCGACCTTGATCAGCTCCAGTGCGACATAGGCGTAGTGCGCACGCGACCGGGGTGCTTCCAGTCCGGACAGCACCTGATCGGCGCGGCGGCCCAGCGCCGGGCGCACCGCAAACACCTGAGCTGCCAGCATCGCCACCGCGACCACGTAGGACACCGCGATGCCGGCCGTCGGCGGCTCGCTCACGAACGCGACCGCGATGACCGCGGCCAGCAGGAATTCGGCGGTGTTGAGGGCCCGAAAGACCAGTCTTCCGATGCCGAGACAGATCGGGATGGTCGCGTTGGGCGCCCGAAACTTCAGCGGCGCCTCCATGAACGAAATCGCGGTCACCATTCCGAGCCAGACGAATGTCGCAGCGATCGCAACCGAGGCGCCGGCACTCACCCCGTGGTCCCTTCCACCCGCACCGTGGCGGGGGGCGAGGGGTCAACCGGGATTCCGTTGAGGGTCGCCGATTTCAGGTGCGCCACACACAGATCGGGCTTGGCGAACGGGTCCAGTCGCTCGACGGACACCGGCGAATCCCAGGCCTCCAGCGCTCCCTGCATCAGCCCCAGGTGGATCGGGCAGACCACTTGGGTGGAGGTTTCGGCGAGCTCCAGGAAGGGGCAGTGCCGCAACCCGAGTTGTTCTTCTCCGGTGGTATCGGGTGCCAGGCGTTCGGGTTCGAAACCCAGCTCATCGAGCATCTCGAGCAGATGGTCGGTGGATTCCTCGGCGTCGACGGGCCCAGACGGTTGGTGCAGGGGCCGCAGCCGATGGCCCCACGCCCGGCCGGCGGCCAGTGCTTTGCCGCTGGGATCGGAGTCGGCGGCCAAACCGATGGTGAGGATCTCGGCGAGCAGCCGGAACCGCCGGGTTCCGCCACGATCCATCTGCCGGATGGCCCGGAACATCAGCGCAGGCCGGCCCCGTCCCTTGTGGTCGGGTTCGGTGTGCTCGACGCGGCCTTCCTCAACCAGGGTGTCCAGGTGAAAGCGCACCGTATTGGGGTGCACCCCCAACTCGTCGGCGATCTGCGCGATGCTCAGCGGTTCATCGGCGGCCTGTACCAGCCGCAGAACGTCGAGGCGACGTCCTCCAGGTGGCACAGGCGGCTTGGCGATGTCGCTCACTCCCCCTGGGGTGGGTAACTGGCCACCAGCGGGGTGTCGATGCCCAGCGGGCCGATCTTGGCGGCACCGCCGGGTGAGCCGAGCGCCTCATCGCGCCCGGGCAGGGCCTCGGTGAAGAACTCCGCGTTGTCGGCCAAGTGCGGCTGGAGCTCCTCCGGGAGGTCATCTTCGTAGTAGATGGCCTCGACCGGGCACACCGGCTCGCAGGCTCCGCAGTCCACACACTCATCCGGGTGGATGTAAAGGGCTCGTCCGCCTTCGTAGATGCAGTCAACCGGGCACTCCTCCACGCAGGCCCGGTCCATCACGTCAACGCACGGCTTCCCGATCACATATGCCATGGGCAGAGAGTTTACACAAGGGATTTTGTAGAAACTAGAAAGGCAAACCTAAATCTCGGGGGCCCAAGGCGGCGCCGCGGCCCTCCCCCGCTGCGGCGACTTCACCGTCCCGAGAACGGTTGCGATCGTTGATGATTCACGAATATCAGGGGCTCGCGCAGGGAGCGCTTTCCCCGAGCCGGACAGTTCCGGTCGGGCTGCGGTGGCGCGGGGCGGTCGAGTAGAAACGAATGATGACTGACGCCCCCCGTTACCGTGCCTCCTCAGACTTTCCCAGCCTTCGGCTAGAGCCCGGCGAAAACGGCGTGCTTCACCTGGTGCTGGATTCGCCGGGCCTGAACTCGGTGGGACCGCAGATGCACCGTGACCTGGCCGACGTGTGGCCGGCGATCGACCGCGATGACGACGTGCGGGCGGTACTGGTCCGCGGCGAGGGCAAGGCCTTCTCCGCGGGCGGCAGCTTCGAGCTGATCGAGAAGATCGTCGGCGACCACGCCGGACGGATGCAGGTGCTGCGGGAGGCCCGCGATCTGGTGCTGAACATGGTCAACTTCTCCAAGCCGGTGATCTCGGCGATCAATGGGCCCGCCGTCGGAGCGGGCCTGGTGGTGGCGTTGCTCTCGGACATCTCGGTGGCCGGGCGCACCGCCCGGTTGATCGACGGCCACACCAAGCTCGGTGTGGCCGCCGGGGATCACGCGGCGATCTGCTGGCCACTGCTGGTCGGGATGGCCAAGGCCAAGTACTACCTGCTGACCTGCGAGACGCTGCACGGCGAGGAGGCCGAGCGGATCGGCCTGGTGTCCAAGTGCGTCGACGACGACGAGGTGCTGGCCACCGCGACCCGCATCGCCGACGACCTGGCGCACGGCGCCCAAGACGCGATCCGCTTCACCAAGCACAGCCTCAACTACTGGTATCGGCAGTTCGCGCCGGCGTTCGAGACCGCGCTGGGGCTGGAGTTCCTCGGCTTCTCCGGCCCCGACGTGCATGAAGGCCTGGCCGCCATCCGGGAGAAGCGCAAGCCGCAGTTCGGCTGAGCCGGCCGGCCGTAGCGCTCAGACCCGTTGCGCGGCGAGCGCCTGTTCCTTGGCCCACCGGTAGTCGGCCTTGCCCGACGGCGAGCGCTGCACCTGGGCGCAGAACACCACGTCCTTGGGCAGCTTGTAGCGCGCGATGTAGTTGGCGGCCTCGGTGACGATGTCGTCCACCCCGGCGTCGGCGCCCTGCGCCAGCTGCACCACCGCGACGACCTCGTTGCCCCACCGCTCACTGGGCCGGCCCACCACCACGACGTCGTAGACGGCGGGATGGTGCGCAATGGCGGCTTCGACCTCCTCGGCGAAGATCTTCTCGCCGCCGGAATTGATCGTCACCGAGTCCCGGCCCAGCAGTTCGATGCCTCCGTCGGCGTCCCAGCGCGCCCGATCACCGGGGACCGAATGCCGGATCCCCTCGATGACCGGGAAAGTGCGCGCGGATTTCTCCGGGTCACCGAGGTAGCCCAACGGCACATATCCCTGCTGGGCCAGCCAGCCGATCTCGTCGTCGCCGGGCTTGAGAATGCGGCTCATATCCTCGCTGACCACGACGGCCCCCGGGTTCGGGGTGAAGCGGCCGGTCGAAGCCTGAGCGCGGCTGGTGGTCTGGCCCATCTGCGCGCCGGTCTCCGAAGAGCCGCCGGCATCGAGGATCGACAGCTGCGGCAGCAGATCCAAGATCCGTTCCTTGATCGGCACGGTGAGCGGTGCACCCCCGCTGGCCAGCACGAACAGCCCCGACAAGTCGTCAGTCAGCCCAGGGCCGCCGGCTTCCAGAGCATCGGCGAGCGGACGTGCGAAGGCATCGCCGACGATCGACAGCGAAATGACTCGCTCCTTGGCCGCCAGTTCCCAGGTCCCGACCGGGTCGAACCGGTCGGTGGTCGCCGACATCACGAACGGCCGCCCGCCCAGCAGCGTGATGAACGCGGCCCACTGGGCGGCCCCGTGCATCAGCGGCGCCACCGTCATCGAGCCTGCGGCCGCTGCCGTCCGGACGCGTTCGACGATCTCCTCCAACGTGGTGGGCACGGCGCCGGTGCCGAACTCGCGGCCGCCCATCGCGCCAACGAAGATGTCGTGCTGGCGCCACAACACGCCCTTGGGCATACCGGTGGTGCCGCCGGTGTAGAGCAGGTAGAGATCGTCCGGGGACAGCGCCAGATCCAGCGGGTCGGCGGACGTGGCGGCCAGCAGCTCCTCGTAGCGCACCGCGCCGGGCAGCGGCTCGTTGCCCGAGTCGTCGTCGACGTGGATCAGCGGCATCGCGGGCAGCCGGTCGCCGGCCTGCAACAGCGCGTCGGCCAGCGTGGGGGCATACCGGGCGTGGTAGATGATCGCCTCGGTGGAGGCGTTGGTCAGCAGGTAGACCAGTTCGTCGGCGACATAGCGGTAGTTGACGTTGAACGGCGCGACGCGGGCGTTGTAAGCCCCGAGCATGCCTTCCAGATATTCGTTGCCGTTGGCCAGATACAGCGCGAGGTGGCTCTGGCCGGATTCGTCGGGGTCCAGCTCGGAGCGCTCGCGGCGCACGCCTAGGCCGCGCTCGTGCAGTGCCCGCGCCAGCCGGCGGGACCGGTCCTCGATCTGCTGATAGCTGAATCGCCGATCGCCGAAGACGATGCAATCCCGGTCCGGGATTTCCGCCGCCACTGCCGAGAACACTTGGGCGAGGTTGAATTCCACTACCGCTCCTCGATTCGATCACACCGCCGGGCCATGCGCCGAGGTAACGCTACTAGGCGACGCATATCCGGCCGTCCACGGTCGCGACGGGCTTTCCTGCCCAACGTCAGGCATGCTTGGCCGCATGTCGGTAGATGTCCTGCTTTACTCGATCCCCCCCGTGTTGGTCTATCTGCTCGTCGGCACGGTTATCGGGATCGAGAGCCTGGGCGTCCCGTTGCCGGGCGAGCTGATGCTGGTGGGGGCCGCGCTGCTGTCGTCGCGGCACGAATTGGCGGTCGATCCGGTCGGAGTCGCGGTGGCGGCGGTGATCGGCGCGGTGATCGGTGACTCAATCGGCTATTCGATCGGCCGACGATTCGGTATGCCGCTCTTCGACCGTCTGGGTCGGCGCTTTCCGAATCACTTCGGCCCCGGCCACGTTGCGTTCGCCGAACGGTCCTTCGGCCGTTGGGGTGCCAGCGCGGTGTTCTTCGGCCGATTCGTGGCGCTGCTGCGCATCCTGGCCGGCCCGCTGGCCGGGGCCTTGAAGATGCGCTACCCGCACTTTCTGGTCGCCAACGTGACCGGCGCGATCTTCTGGGCCGGTGGAACCACTGCCCTGGTGTATTACGCCGGGGTCGCGGCCGAGCACTGGCTGTCCCGGTTCTCCTGGGTGGCGTTGCTGGTAGCGCTGCTCGGCGGCCTCATCGCCGCCCTCGCGCTGCGGGGTCGCGTCGGCGCCCAGATCGCGGAATTGGGGGCCCAGCATCGGCCCGATCCGGAGCCGGCTACCGAATAGCCAGCGAATTCGTGGGCGAATAAGGGTTGTCCCCGCACCGAAGCCGGAGCATGGTGGAAGGGACCGGCGGCGCCGCCGGGGCGTCGCACCGATCACTCGGAGGCCCCCATGTTCGCGCGCGCAACGACCATTCACGCCCATCCGTCCTTCCTCGATGAGGGGATCACCCACGTCCGCGGCGTGGTGATGCCGGCCCTGGCCGATATGGACGGCTGCGCGGGTATGTCCATGCTGGTCGACCGCGACGCCGGCCGGTGCATCGTCACCTCCTCCTGGCTCGATGAAGACACCTTGCGGGCCAGCGAGCCCGGCGCTCAGCAGATGTGCGACCGCGCCGCGGAGATCTTCCACGCCACCGCCGAGATCACCCGGTGGGAGATCTCCGCGGTGCGCCGCGATCACCGGTCTCGGCGCCACGCAGGGGTGCGTGTCACCTGGCTGCGGACCGACCCGGCGGGCTGCGAGCGGATGATCGACACCTACAAGCTGGCGCTGATGCCCGAGCTGGAGGAGCTACGCGGTTTCTGCAGCACCACTCTGCTGGTGGACCGGCATTCGGGACGCGCGGTGTCGTCGGTCAGCTTCGACGACCGGGCGGCTTTGGTGGCCAGTCGCAGCAGCGAGCAGGCGATCTGGGCCCGGGCCGTCAATGACGCCGGTGCCGAGGTGCTC
Source organism: Mycobacterium sp. SMC-14 (assembly GCF_046250075.1). Lineage (NCBI taxonomy): Bacteria > Bacillati > Actinomycetota > Actinomycetes > Mycobacteriales > Mycobacteriaceae > Mycobacterium > Mycobacterium sp. SMC-14. Next base: position 2,740,678 of record NZ_CP176429.1, read on the forward strand.
GAAGTCGCGGAGTTCGATTTGGCTATCGCCCATCTGAACGTGCCCGAGATGGCCTGAACCGGCCCGTAGAGACCGTTCGGCGCCCCTCGTCGAGCGCGCCTGATCGCCGTGTCCAAAACGCGGCGGGATCGATACGCTCGGCTGCATGAGAGGCCAGCGTCGAACGCGCTCGACCCCGAGCTATCCGAAGACCCGGCGAATCCGCTTCCGCTTCGACGACGACTTCGACAACAACGACGCCCATGGCAAGTACTTCGCCGACGGCGACATGGTGCTCAGTCATTTCCTGGCCGGCTTGTCCGGTGGCTTTCCCGCCGGCGAGGAGTCTTTCATCCGTTCGGTGCGCCGCTTCGCCGATCGCGTCACCGACCCGGTGCTGAAGAAGCAGGTGGCGGGGTTCATCGGCCAGGAGTCCACCCATGGCCAGGAGCACCGCCGACTCAATGCGATGCTCGCAGCCAAGGGCTACCCGATCCGATGGCAGGACTCAGAATCCGTGCACCGCTGGAGAATTCGCGCCGAAGAGCGCACTCCTGCCCTGGTGCACTTGGCTCAGACCGCGGCACTGGAGCACTACACCGCGGTCCTGGCGGAGCGCATTCTCTCCACCGCTGAGATCCAGGCCATTCCGGGCACGCCGGAGGTCTGGAATCTGCTGAATTAGCATGCGGTGGAAGAACTTGAACACAAGTCAGTGGCCTTCGACCTCTACCGCGCCGTCGGCGGCTCCGAGGCGGTCCGCATCGTGGCGATGGCGGTGGTGATCGCAGCCACGGTTCCGTTTATCGCACTCGGGCTTGTCTTTTCGCTGGCCGGTGACCCATCAGCGCGGCGGCAGCCATTCCGGACGTTGCGCGGAATCGCCGCACTGTACCGGGGTCCTTTCTTTCGAGGATTTCTACGGGACGCGGCTGTGTACCTACGCCCAGGATTTCACCCCGATAATGTGGATACTGTTGCGCTGCTTAATTATTGGCGTTCACACCTGTTCGGCGCCGACGGCACCCTCAACGATCACTTGCGCTGAAAACCCCTGCGCCGCGGATCATCCGTAGTAGGCGAAGCTACATGTGGGGCGCGCTTCGGTCTTGAACGCCGCCAGCATGCCGTCCATGGTGATGGTGCAACTGAGCGCCGCATCCCCGGCGTCCGCGGTGACCGAAGTCTCGACCTCGTCGTAGACCGGGTAGCTCTTCTCCCACGGCAGGCTCACGTTTGACTCGGTCTGCTGCGGACCGCCGTTGATCCGATAGGTGATGCTGACCGGCACGTCAGCGGTCCCGAGAACCTTCATGGTCGCGGTACCCACCGGAGATCCGGCAGGGGCCCGTTTGACCTGGTATACCGACGAGAACGCCGCTTGAGCAGTCACCGGCGAGCCGACCGCGACCGCGGCGCACAGACCGAGAACCGCGGCAGCAACACGCAATGACTTGGGAACCCTCGTCGACATGGTCATCGTGGCAGCCTACGTCTGGCGTGAGCCCGAAAACGAGAAAAGCCACCTAGCTTGTGCAGGTGGCTTTCTTGTGGTCCCGGCTGGGATCGAACCAGCGACCTTCCGCGTGTGAGGCGGACGCTCTCCCCCTGAGCTACGAGACCGGATGAACGAGGACGAACACTAGCACGCCGAACCCGCTAAGTATCAATGCGCAGGCCGCTTTTCAGGCGAATCGCCGCGCTGACATGCAGAGTTGTGCTGTCTCACATGTCTCCGCTAATGTTCTGCAGGCACCGGGCGACGATCTCGCCCGAGGCACGCGGATGTAGCGCAGTTGGTAGCGCATCACCTTGCCAAGGTGAGGGTCGCGGGTTCGAATCCCGTCATCCGCTCGAGGGTGTCAAGTGGCATCAACCCCTTGCGGTGGAGTGGCCGAGTGGTGAGGCAACGGCCTGCAAAGCCGTGCACACGGGTTCGATTCCCGTCTCCACCTCCGTCCCAAGGCTCTAAGCGCGGTTAGCTCAGCGGGAGAGCGCTTCCCTGACACGGAAGAGGTCGCTGGTTCAATCCCAGTACCGCGCACCAGGCTCAACGTTGCAAAAACCCCTGCCGCCACCGCGTGACGACAGGGGTTTTTCCGTTTCGGAAAACTAAGCCTTGTTCGCCTTGAGCACCATGCCCACGAGCGCGGTGACGACCGTACCCAGCACACCGCCGCCGACCAGGCTGCCGGCCGCATTGGCGAGGTCGAACCCGCCGGAGGCACCGCTGGCAAGAATGCTGTTCAGCAGTCCCCCGCCGGCCAGACCCCCGAGGCCGCCACTGATCAAACTCCCGAGCCCGCCCGGGCTGGGGATCTTTGCCGACATGTCGGCGCCTTTGCCCCCGAGCGCGCCCCCGATTGCTCCTGCGATCAGCGATTCGAGCATGGTGTACTTCTTTGCCGACGTTGCGCCGCTGGGTTAGCTGCGCCTACAGGACAGTTATAACGAAGGCCACACTTCACCAAGCCGCATTTGCGGAGATCTATCGGAATCCCGGGCCGGGCCGAGGCCCTGAGCAGCTAAGTACCACAATCGGTAGTAACGAAGCGGGAATCGCGAAAGGTGGCCCCATGAATCGACCCATCGTCGCCCTGGCGGTGTTCACCCTGGCAGCCTCCGCCCTCTCGGCGGCATGTTCGAGCCACACCGACCCGACGAGCGGGCCGGCGGCGGCCGCCACGTCCGGTGGATCGGACACCGCAACCCCGAAACCGGCCGGCCACACCGGCGACACCCTGACCCTCACCCGAGTCGACGGCAGCACTGTCACCGTCACCTTGGAGAAGGTGATCAACCCGGCGACCATCACGCCGGGCCCCGGCGATCCGGGCGCCACCTACATCGCAACGCAGTTCACGATCGCCAACCCGGGAACCGAAACCATGAACGGCGACGTCAACACCAACGTCTGGGCATTTGGTTCCGACGGCCGGCGCTACGCGCCGGACCTCAAAGATGTCGGCGAGTGCACGAACTTCGACTCCGGCATGTTCCACATTGCCCCCGGCGAGTCCGCGATCGGTTGCGTGGTCTTCGCGCTGCCGGCCGGTGTCAGCCCGACGAAAGTCAGGTACGCCCCCTCGTCGGGGTTCGCCGAAGGCTTCGGCGAATGGCTGCTCCCGTCACCGAGCCGCGCCGCACCGCCCTCCGCCTAGCGTCAACCGACAGTTGACGCTACCCATGGCGTCAACCTAGAGTTGACGACATGGCCGATCCCACCCTGCTCACCCAGTCCGTCCGCCTCGACGACCTGATCAACGCCATCACCGGCGTGCACGACAACCCCCTGGAGCGGTTGACCGATGCCGTGCTGGCTGCCGAACACCTCGGCGAGGTCGCTGACCATCTGATCGGGCACTTCGTGGACCAGGCGCGCCGATCAGGCGCCTCCTGGACCGAGATCGGCACGTGCATGGGCGTCACCAAGCAGGCCGCGCAGAAGAAGTTCGTCCCGCGCCCTGAGACCGCCGCGCTCGATCCCGAGCAGGGCTTCGCGCGCTTCACCCCGCGGGCACGCAGTGCCGTGGTGGCGGCCCAGAACGCGGCCCACCGGGCACGCCACACCGAGATCACCCCCGATCACCTGGTTCTGGGGCTCCTGCACGATCCCGGCGCGCTCGCCACCGCGCTGCTCACCGCGCAGCACATCGACCCCCAAGCCGTTGCCGCCGCCGTCGCCCTTGAGCCCGGCAACACCGAACCGCCCGCTCTGATCCCGTTCAACGGTCCGGCCCGCAAAGCACTGGAATTGACCTTCCGCACCGCACTTCGCCTCGGCCACAACTACATCGGTACCGAGCACCTACTGCTGGCGCTGCTGGAAGCCGAGGATGGCGCCGGCCCGCTGCATCGCGCCGGTGTGGATCGGGGCCGGGTGGAAGCCGATCTGGCCACCGCGTTGGAGGCGATCACCGCGAACCTGGGCGCCCCCGGTTCTGAAACCACGAACTGACCCGCGGAACCACCCGTCTGTGAACCTGCCCGGCCAAGGCTGCTGCACCCGCGATCGCGATGTGCCATCATGCCCAGAAGCAAACGAAGAGGACATGATGCATCGCTGGATTCTGGCCCTGATTACTTCCGTCGTCACCGCGCTGGCAGCCCTGATGACGCCGGCCGCCGGACACGCCACGCCCACCACCACGGCGGAGGCGCCGATCGGGCGCCTCGGCGACACGCTGCGCATCCAATACCACGACGAGGCGTTCGGCCCGATCGTCGCCGATGTCACCGTGCACGACGTGGTACCCAGCGAGATCCCCCCGGGCTGGGGCGCCAACGGCACGCCCCGCTGGCGCAACCAGGGCGGTCCGTGGCGGGCGAACGTGACCATCCACCCGATCTCGGTGCCCAACCCCTACATCATGGCGGCGTCGGTCACCTTCGACGGAGTCACGCCCGGCGGCGACGCCTACGTGTCCAAGCACACCGACGACCCCACCACCCTGGACGCGGTGCTGACCAACGCTCCCGCGGGTTCCACCGTCGACGGCGGCGTCTACTGGGATGTGTACCGCGGCTTGGTCACCCACGTGGTGATGTTGTCGCGCAACACCGGACTGCGCCTGGCGCAGTGGAATCTGTGAGCTAACCCCCGGGTTTGATGCGGTGGTCCAGCTTCGACTCTCCTTCGTCGAGCCTCGCTAACCCCCGGGTTTGATGCGGTGGTCCAGCTTCGACTCTCCTTCGTCGAGCCTCGCTAACCCCCGCTGCTGAGCGCGAGCAGTCGCGAGGTGGCGCGCAGGTACTTCTTGCGGTAGCCGCCGGCCAGCATCTCGGCGCTGAAAATGTGGTCGAGCTTGGCACCGGAAGCCACCACCGGGACACCCGCGTCATAGAGGCGGTCGGTGAGCGCCACCAGCCGCAGCGCCACATTCTGGTCCTCGATGGGGTGCGCACCGGTGAGAAAGACCGCGGTGACGCCCTCGATCAGCGTCAGGTAGCGCGACGGATGCATGGTGGCCAGGTGGGCGCACAGCCCGTCGAAGTCGTCCAGCGTCGCTCCGGGACACGCCGCCGCACGCTCGGTGACCTGCTGCGCGGAGGGCGGTTCGGGGGCCGGCGGCAGGTCCCTGTGCCGATAGTCGGGTCCATCAACCCGTACCGGCGTGAAAATGCTTGCCAGCGCACTGATCTCGCGCAGAAAATCCTGTACAGCGAAACGGCCCTCGCCGAGCTGCTCGGGCAACGTGTTCGATGTGGCGGCTATGGAGACCCCGCGCGCCACCAGTTCGGACAACAGCCGCGACACCAAAGTGGTGTTGCCCGGATCGTCGAGTTCGAACTCGTCGATGCACACCACCGTGTAGCCGCCGAGCAATTCGATGCACTCGGTGAAGCCGAACACACCGGCCAGCTGGGTCAGCTCCATGAACGTCGCGAACGCCGTGCCAGGCTCCTGGGCTGCGCCATGGCCGCTGCCGGTATCGGTGATCGTGTGGTAGATCGAGGCCAGTAGGTGAGTCTTGCCGACACCGAATCCGCCGTCGAGATAGATGCCCACGCCGGGCAACACCTCGCGCTTGCCCAGCAGCTTGCGCCGCCCGGCCCGCCGGGTCAGCGCCTGCCCGCAGAATGCGGTGCACGCGGTCACGGCGGCCGCCTGGCTGGGTTGCGCGGGGTCTGGCCGGTAGCTGGCGAAGCTGGCACCAGCGAACGTCGGCGGCGGCTTGAGCTGCGCGATCAACCGTTCCGGGGAGACCGCCGGACGCCGGTCCACCAGGTGCTCGATCGACTCAGCGGCGGGATTGGACACGCACGAACTGTAGTCACATGGTGCAATCGAGGCCATGTCCGACCTCAGCGCAGACCCCGGATTCACCCTGCTGGGCTCCACGGCGCCAGTCGACGACGCCGAACTGGGCCGGCTGTACGCCTACCCCGAAACCGACGAGCCACGGGTGTGGGTACGGGCCAATTTCATCGGCAGCATCGATGGCGGCGCAACGGTGGCCGGCACCTCCGGCGGGCTGGCCGGACCCGGCGATCGGTCGGTGTTCATGCTGCTGCGGGCACTGGCCGACGTCGTCATGGTCGGAGCGGGCACGGTCCGGGTCGAGAATTACGGCGGCGCGCGCCTGAGCGTCGCCCAACGCCAGGACCGGCGCGACCGCGGACAGTCCGAGGTGCCCCGACTGGCGATCGTGACCCAGTCCGGGCAGCTGGACCGGGACATGCGGGTCTTCAACGACACCGAATTGGCGCCGCTGGTGTTGACCTGCTCCGCGGTTGCCGACGACACCCGGCGGCGGCTGGCCGGGCACGCCGAAGTTCTGGATTGCTCGGGCGATGACCCCGCACGCGTCGACGAGACGGTGCTGTTGGCCGCGTTGGCCCAGCGCGAGCAGTACCGGGTGCTCACCGAAGGCGGACCGACCCTGCTGGGATCGTTGATCGAACACGAGTTGCTCGACGAGTTGTGCCTGACCATGGCCCCGTATCTGGTCGGTGGCCTGGCCCGCCGCATCGCCACCGGTCCGGGCGAGCTGACCACGCCGATGCGCTGTGCACATCTGCTCGCCGACGAATCGGGCTACCTCTACGGCCGCTACGTCAAAAGCCCACGCCTACCGCGCCTATAAGGTGACAGGCATGACCAGCTATTCGAGGTTCGCCCGGATCGCGGTGGTGACGGCTGCGGCCGTACTGGCCGGGTCCGCGCCCCTGCTGGCCGGTTGCGCGCCCGGGCTGGCCGCCGACCCGCGTTTCGCCACCAACTCCGGCGCCGGACCCCAGGGGCAACCCGAGTCCACCTCGGACCAGGCGGGACCGCCGGCGGTCGAGGTGCCCAAGAACGACCTGCCGTGGCATGACTGCACCGCCCGGGTCTTCGGCGACGCTGCGGCGCCCGCCACACCCGGTGTCCGGCTGGACTGCGCCAGCTACGACGCCGACGTCGACCCACTCGGTGGTGGCTCCGGGTCGATCAGCATCGGCGTGGTACGGGCTCGGTCCGTGCAGACCCCGGGCGATGCCGGCCCCGTGGTGTTCACCACCGGCTGGGATCTGCCGTCGTCGCTGCAGCTGCCGATCTGGCTGGCACGGGCCGGCGCGGACGTGCTCAAGAGCCACCCGATCGTCGCCGTGGACCGGCGCGGCATCGGCATGTCGAGCCCGGTGGACTGCCGCGATCGCAGCCAGCGCGACGAGATGTGGAATCAGGCGCAGTTCGCCCCCGGCGACGACCCGGTGGCCAGCCTGGGCACCGTCACCCAGGAGGCCACCACCGACTGCACCGACTCCATCTCGCCGGGTGAGTCCTCCTACGACAACACCCATGCCGCCACCGATCTCGAACGGCTGCGCAGCATCTGGGACATCCCGGCGCTGTCGCTGATCGGTATCGGTAACGGAGCTCAGATCGCCCTGGCGTATGCGGGCTCTCATCCGGGCAAGGTGGCCCGGCTGGCGCTGGATTCCCCGATCCCGCTCGGGGTGGCCGCCGAGTCTGCCGCCGAGGAGCGGGTCAAGGGCCAAGAGGCGGCCTTCGAGGCGTTCGCCGCGCAGTGCGTCGCGGTGGGTTGTGCGTTGGGCCCGGATCCGAAGGGAGCCGTCGACGCGGTACTGGACGCTGCCCGCTCCGGGCATGGTCCGGGTGGCGCCTCGGTGGCCGCGGTGACCAACGCGATCGTCACGGCGCTGGGCTATCCCACCGGCGACCGCGTCAACACCACCAACGAGTTGGCCAAGGCGCTGGCCTCGGCTAATTCCGGCGACGCCAATCTGTTGACGAACTTGATCAACCGGGCCCAGGGCACCACCGGCAGCGACGGCCGCTTCATCAACTCGTGCGCCGACGCACTCAACCGGCCCACGCCCGATCGGGTCCGCGAGCTGGTGGTCGCCTGGGGCAAGGAGTACCCACAGTTCGGCATGGTCGGTGCCCTGGACATGGCGCAGTGCCTGAGCTGGCCCAGCAGCAGCACCCCCGAACTGCCGAAGGAACTCAAGATCGACGTGCTGCTGCTGGGAGTGCAGAACGATCCGATCGTCGGTGAGGAGGGCGTCGCGGCCACCGCCGCGGCCGTCATCAACGCCGGGTCGGCCAGCAAGCGGGTGATGTGGCAGGGCATCGGTCACGGTGCCGCGGTGTATTCGGCGTGCACGCTGCCGCCGCTGATCGGCTACCTCGACAGCGGCAAGTTGCCCGACACCGACGTCTACTGCCCGGCCTGACCCAGCCTGATCCAGAGTTGTAGGACCGGTCCGGGGTACGGTTCGCTGGTGACGGCAGCCGACTCCTTGATGCACCGGGCGGGCACCGCCCTACAGGCCGCGTTCCGGCCTCCCACGTCCCCGCCGAGCACCGCGACCATACTGCGTTCGGTGTTGTGGCCGGTGGCCATCATGTCGTTGATCCATCGCGCGATCGTGCTGCCGCTGAACGGCAACATCACCGATGACTTCAAACCGGTGTATCGGGCGGTGCTCAACTTCCGGCACGGCCTGGACATCTACAACGAGCACTTCGACTACGTCGATCCGCACTACCTGTACTCCCCCGGCGGCACCCTGCTGATGTCGCCGTTCGGCTATCTGCCGGAGACCCTGTCGCGGTACACATTCATCGCGACCAACACGGTCGCGATCGTGCTCGCCGCCTACCTGCTGTTGCGGATGTTCGGGTTCGGACTGTCCTCAGTCGCGGCCCCGGCCCTGCTGGCGGCCATGTTTCTCACCGAGAGTGTCAGCAGCACACTGGTGTTCACCAACATCAACGGCGTGATCCTGCTGGCCGAGGTGCTGTTCTTCCGCTGGCTGCTCGACGGCCGAAAGAGCCGCCAGTGGTGGGCCGGTGTCGCGATCGGGCTGACGCTGGTGGTCAAACCCGTGTTGGCACCGCTGCTGCTCTTGCCGTTGCTGAGCCGACAGTGGCGGCCATTCGTCGGGGCGATCGCGGTACCGGTGCTGTTCAACCTGGCGGCCTACCCACTGGCCAGCGACCCGAACAGCTACTTCACCCAGACCGTGCCCTACATCATGGGCACCCGCGACTACTTCAACTCCTCGATCCTGGGCAACGGGGTGTTCTTCGGGCTGCCCTCGGGTCTGATCCTGTTCCTGCGGGTGCTGTTCACCGTATTGGCCGCGGTCAGCCTGTGGTTGCTCTACCGCTACTACCGCACCCGCGACCCCCGGTTCTGGATGCTGACCTCCTCGGGTGTGCTGCTGACCGCGTCGTTCCTGGTGCTGTCGCTGGGACAGGGCTACTACTCGATCGTGCTGTTCCCGTTCCTGATGACCGTGGTGCTGCCGAACTCGGTGCTGCGCAACTGGCCGGCGTGGCTGGGCATCTACGGCTTCATGACGCTGGACAAGTGGCTGATCTTCCGGTGGATGAACATCGGGCGGCCGCTGGACTACCTCAAGATCACCTACGGCTGGTCGCTGCTGCTGATCGTGATCTGCACGGTGCTGTGCTACCGCTACCTCGATGCCCGCGAACAGGACCGCCTGGACGACGGGATCGATCCGGAGTGGCTAGCGGCCGAGCCTGCGAAGGCTAACGTGGAAGCATGACCTCTCCCAAGGTGTCGCTCACCGACGACGAGTGGCGCGCGAAACTGACCCCCGAAGAGTTCGCGGTGCTGCGCCGCGCCGGTACCGAGCCGCCGAACACCGGCGAATACACCGAGATCACCACCGAAGGTGTGTACGAGTGCCGGGCGTGCGGCGCCGAATTGTTCCGCAGCACAGAGAAATTCCACTCGCACTGCGGGTGGCCGTCGTTCTTCGACCCGGCCGACTCCGACGCTGTGATCCTGCGCTCGGACGACTCTCTGGGGATGCGGCGCACCGAGGTGTTGTGCGCCTCCTGCCACAGTCACCTGGGCCACGTGTTCACCGGCGAGGGCTACCCCACCCCCACCGACCAGCGCTACTGCATCAACAGCATTTGTCTGCGGCTGGTGCCGCCGTCGTCCTAGCGGGCCGCTACGGCAGCGACGCCACCAACTGCTCGACCTCGACCCGGGGGCCGGTGAAGAACGGCGTCTCCTCCCGGGCGTGCAACCGGGCCTCGGTGTTACGCAGGTCGCGCATCAGGTCGACGATCCGGTCGAGTTCGGGCGCCTCGAACGCCAGAATCCACTCGTAGTCACCCAGCGCAAACGCGGGCACCGTGTTGGCGCGGACGTCCTTGTACTCCCGGGCCGCCATCCCGTGCTCGGCCAGCATCCTGCGGCGGTCCTCTTCGGGCAGGACATACCACTCGAGCGACCGCACGAAGGGGTACACGCAGACGTAGGCGCCCGCCGGCTCGCCGGCGATGAACGCCGGGACGTGGCTCCGGTTGAATTCCGCCGGCCGATGCAACGCCACGCTGCTCCACACCGGGTCGCAGGCCCGCCCCAGCGCGGTGCGGCGGAACCCGGAGTAGGTGGCCTGCAGGTCCTCGATGCGCTCGGCGTGAGTCCAGATCATGAAGTCGGCGTCGGCGCGCAGCCCAGCGACGTCGTACACCCCGCGGACCACCACGCCGCGCTCTTCCTGCTGCTTCAAATAGGTGGCCACCTGGTCGGCTATCTCCTCGCGGGTCTGCGAACCCTCATCGAGTCCACCCGGATTCACCGAGAACACCGAGAACATCACGTAGCGGAGAGTGGAGTTCAGCTTGTCGTAGTCGAGGTGCGCCATGGCCCCTATGCTGCCACGATGCGCCGCGAAGAGTCCTACGGCGCCGGGGTGGCGCTGATCACGGCCGCCACCGCCCGGTCGGCCGCGGCGATGCAGGCCGGTACCCCGATGCCGTCGAGATAGTTGCCCGCGACCGCCACGGTCGGCGGCAACGCGGCGCGCAGTCCGTTGACCAGGGCGGCGTGGCCGGACCGATATTGCGGCATCGCCGCAGGCCAGCGCTGCACGCGTACGTCGATGGGGTCCACCGTGACGCCGAAGACGGCCTCCAAGTCCTGCACCGACCACGCCACCAGCTCCGCATCGGAGGCGCTGGTGCGGGGGTCGCCGAACCGGCCGAAGGACAGCCGCAGCACCTCGACCCTGCCGCCGTATCCCCGGTCGCCCCATTTGCGCGACGTCAGGGTGATCGCCTTGGCGTGCAGCCGTTCCCCGGTGGCAACCAGCACCCCGGAGTTGTCCGGAATCGCCGCGCCGACGGGAACCGCCATCGCCACCACCACCGACGATGCGTTGCCGATCCGACTGGCCGCCGCCGCCGCACGCGGCGCGAATCCCGTAGCCAGCCGGGCCAGCACGGGGGCGGGCACCGCGACGACCACCCGGTCAGCGCGATGATGGCCGCCGCTGGCGTCCCGCAACAGCCATCCGTCACCGGCCGGGTCGATCTGGGTCACCGCCGACTGCACCCAGCGCAGCCGGGCGCTGCGCACCAACGCGTTGACCAGAACCTGATACCCGCCGGTGATCGCGCCGAACACCGGCACGCCGGTGGCCGTGGGCAGTGCCCGCCGCACCGCCTCGGTCAGGCTGGGCACGCCCTCATCGAGCAGGGTAGCCAGGCCAGGGACCGCCGAGCGCAACCCGACGGTCGCCGCCGAACCCGCATACACCCCGCCGATCAGCGGATCCACCGAACAGGTGACCACCTGTGCACCGAACCGGTCGGCCACCAGTTCTCCCAGCGCCGGATCGCTGCCCGGTTCGAACGCCAACGGGCGGGTGGGCTCGTCCGCGATCCGAGCGAGGGTCTCGGAATCGACCAGCCCGGCCATCGACTCCGGCGACGACGGAATCCCGCTGAGGGTGTCCGGCGGCAACCGATGCAGCAACCGGCGGCTGTACAACAACGGCCGCACCCCGGTGGTCCTGCGCTGCCGATCGGCCAAACCCAGCTCGGCCAACAGGGCCGGTACCTCGGGCCGACGGGCGACGAATGCCTCGGCGCCCACGTCCACGCCGATCCCGCCCAGGGTCTCGGTGCGCAGCAGCCCGCCGAGCCGGTCGGCCGGATCGAAGACGGTGATGTCGACTGCGTCGCCGAGCGTCGCACGCAGCCGGTGGGCGGCGGCTAGACCGGAGATGCCGCCCCCGACGACGCAGTACGACGTGGTCACAACGAATGAACCAGCGATACCAGGTCGGTCAGCACCCCGGGATCCGTTTCCGGCAGCACGCCGTGCCCCAGGTTGAACACGTGCCCCGAAGCCCCGGCGGCAACAGCGGCGCGGCCGTCGGCGACCACGGCCCTGGCGGCACGCTCCACCGCCGGCCAGCCCGCCAGCAGCACCGCCGGATCCAGGTTGCCCTGCAAGGCCCTACCGGCGCCCACCCGGGCGGCGGCGTCGGTCAGCGAGGTACGCCAGTCCACCCCGACAACCGTGGCGCCGGCGGTCGCCATCTCGCCCAACAGCTCGCCGGTCTGCACCCCGAAGTGCGTCATCGGCACGTCCCGGTCGGCGAGCGCGGCGAACACCCGGGCGCTGTGCGGCGCCACGAAGCGCCGGTAGTCGGCCAGGCACAACGTTCCGGCCCAGGAGTCGAACAACTGAATGGCGTCCACGCCGTGGTCGAGTTGCACCGTCAGAAACGCGATGGTCAGGTCCGTGAGCCGCGTCATCAACGCATGCCAGCTGTCCGGATCGGCCAGCATCATCGCCTTCGTGCGGGCATGGGTCCGGCTGGGCCCGCCCTCCACCAAATAGGAGGCCATGGTGAACGGCGCTCCGGCGAAGCCGATCAGCGGCACCGTCCCGAGCGCGCCCACCAGCAGTGATACCGCCTCGGCGACGGCAGTCACCTGCTGCGGGTCCAACGGCCGCAGGGCGGCAATGTCGGCCGCGCTGCGCACCGGGTTGGCGATCACCGGCCCGACATCGGGGACGATGTCCAGATCCACCCCCGCGCCGCGTAGCGGCACCACGATGTCGGAGAACAGGATCGCCGCATCGACGTCATGGCGGCGGACCGGCTGCAGGGTGATCTCGCAAACCAGTTCGGGGTCGAAACAGGCCGCCAGCATGCTGTGCTGGGCGCGCAGCTCGCGGTATTCGGGCAGCGACCGGCCGGCCTGGCGCATGAACCAGACCGGCACCCGGCTGGGTTGCCGGCCGGCGGCGGCGGTCAGGTACGGGGAATCAGGCAGTTCACGACGGGCACTCATCGTGCTCAATGCTGCCACGCCTGATTAAGGCAGCCGAATCGTGCCGTTTCACGTGTCGGTTCCTGCCTCGGCTCACCTCCGGGCCACCTCCGGCGAGCCTCGCCGAACCCCGCCGTTTCCTGCGGCGGTCCCGGCTTCCCCTCACCTCCGCCGCCCCTCCGGGCCACCTCCGGCGAGCCTCGCCGAACCGCCTATTCGGCGCGCCTGTCTGCACCGACCGGCACCGGGGGTTAGCGTGAGATTCGGTGACCCGCGTCGCGGCGGTGCACAACAGGACTCTGGGTGCCGGCCGCTGTCGCCGCGGCGCACAGCTATCAGTTAAGGAGCGGCACCCGTGACATCAGCCGAGCCTGCCCCATTCCGGGAAGCGGTGGCAACGATGCACGCCGCAACCGTACGGTCGGAGATCGAGTTGGGCCCGATCAGGCCGCCGCAGCGCCTGGCGCCCTACAGCTACGCGCTGGGCGCCGAGGTCAAGCATCCCGAGACCGACGTCATCCCGGAAGACTCCGACGGCGACGCCTTCGGCCGGCTGATCCTGCTCTACGACCCCGACGGCACTGTCGCATGGGACGGCACCATGCGGATGGTCGCCTTCATCCAAGCCGACCTGGATCCGCACGAGGCGATCGACCCGCTGCTGCCCGAGGTCGCGTGGAGTTGGCTGGTCGAGGCGCTGGGCGCCCGCACCGAGCACGTCACCGCCTTGGGCGGGACCGTCACCGCCACCACCTCGGTTCGGTACGGCGACATCTCCGGCCCGCCGCGCGGACACCAGTTGGAACTGCGCGCGTCGTGGACCGCGACCACCCCGGAGCTGGGCAGCCACGTCCAGGCGTTCTGCGAGGTTCTGGAACACGCCGCGGGCCTACCACCGGTCGGGATCACCGATCTGAGCTCGCGAACCCGCGTCTGAAATGTCTGAGCAGACCACCGAACCGGCCACCGAAGAGCCCGAGCCGACGCCGCTGCCGCATCCCGCCGATGGGGTGCCGGAGGTGTCGGTCACCCCCAGGCAGATCGGTGCCGCCGCCGATCTGCTGGCCGGCGGTCGGGGCCCGTTCGCGGTAGACGCCGAGCGGGCGTCGGGCTTCCGCTACTCCAACCGGGCCTACCTCATTCAGATCCGTCGCGCCGGCGCCGGGACCGTCCTGATCGATCCGGTCGGCGCCGGCGAGGACCCGGCTGCCCTGCTGCGCCCGGTTGCCGAGGTGCTGGACGACGACGAATGGATTCTGCACGCCGCCGACCAAGACCTGGCCTGTCTGGCCGAGGTCGGCATGTGGCCCAAGGCGTTGTACGACACCGAACTGGCCGGGCGGCTGGCCGGCTTCGAGCGGGTCAACCTGGCCGCGATGGTGCAGCGACTGTTGGGTCTGGGTCTGGCCAAGGGGCACGGTGCCGCCGACTGGTCGAAGCGGCCGCTGCCCGCGGACTGGCTCAACTATGCGGCACTCGATGTCGAGGTGCTCATCGAACTGCGCCAGGCGGTCGCCGACGTCCTGGCCGAGCAGGGCAAAACCGACTGGGCGGCACAGGAGTTCAACCACCTTCGGGTCACCGACTTCACCACTACCACGCGCCGGGACCGCTGGCGGCGCACCTCGGGCATGCACAAGGTGCGCGATCGGCGCGGCCTGGCCGCCGTCCGAGAGCTCTGGACGGTACGCGACCAGATCGCAGCACGCCGTGACATCGCGCCCGGACGGATCCTGCCTGATGCGGCGATCATCGCCGCGGCGATCGCCAACCCGACCACCGTCGAAGAGCTGCTCGCCCTGCCGGTCTTCGGCGGGCCCAAACAACGCCGCAGCGCGGCGACCTGGCTGGCCGCGCTGGCTGCGGCCCGCGACAACCCGGAACCGCCGGAAGCCGGCGAATCCACCACCGGCCCACCGCCGCCATCGCGCTGGGCGCGGCGCAAGCCCGACGCCGCCGCTCGACTGGAGGCAGCCCGTGCCGCGCTGAGTGCGGTGTCCGAACAGGTGCACGTACCGACCGAGAACCTGCTCACCCCCGAATTGGTGCGCAGGCTGTGCTGGGACTGGAAACCGGCAACATCGGATGCAGCGGTGGTAATCGAGGAGTTCCTGACCTCCGGCGGCGCACGTCCCTGGCAACGTACGCTGGCGGTGCCGGCGCTGATGGCGGCCCTCGGGGCCCCCGGCGGCGCGGCTCCACCCAGCACTGTTGACTGACCGGCGAGCCGCTGCCTTGCGCGTGAGGCTGCGACACGGCTGTTGCTAGACTGCCCGGGGAGCAGCCGTATTGCGTGTTCGGCCAGTGCTTCTCACGTCACGCAAACCGTGGACGCGAACCGTCAAGGACTTCCCATGGTTGATTTTCCCGGGAGGACCTCGTGTCACCAATTTTTCGCCGGATCGTCTACGTCGTCAGCTACGAGCTTGTCGCCGTCGCGCTGACCACCTTGGGCCTGACCGTCCTGGGGTTCGGCGGCGGCAGTTCAGGCGCCGTGGCGGTGGCGGCGTCCACCGTCGCGGTGGTGTGGAACTACGTCTGGACCACCGTGTTCGAGGCATGGGAGCGGCGGCAGGACTCCCCGACTCGCACGGTGAGTCGCCGGATCGTGCACGCTATCGGCTTCGAAGGTGGCCTGGTCGTGCTGCTGTTGCCGATCGTGGCCGCGCTGTTGAAGGTGTCGCTGGTGCAGGCGTTCGGTCTCGAGATCGGCCTGTTGGCGTTCTTCCTGGTCTACACGTTCGTGTTCGCCTGGTTGTTCGACGTGATGTGGCCGCCGATCTCCGGCGTGAGCTAGTCCAGCCGCTCGCTGACTTCATCGACGCAGTTGGCGGCGCCCATCGCCGCCACCCAGCCGGTGATCTGGCGGGCCACATCCTGTGCGGTCAGGCCGACCTCGGCCAGCAGCTCACCGCGCGAGGCGTGGTCGTAGAAACGTTGCGGCAGACCGACGTCGCGGCAGGGCAGGTCGATCTCGGCACGCCGCAGCGCCGCCGAGACCGCCGAGCCGATACCGCCGGCCACGCCGTTGTCCTCGCACGTGATCACCAGCTTGTGTGCGCCGGCCATCTCGACGAGCACCGGCGGCACCGGGAGCACCCAACGCGGGTCGATCACCGTCACCCCGATGCCCTGGTTGTGCAGCCGGTCGGCCACCGCCAGCGCCATAGGCGCGAACGCGCCGACCGCGACCAGCAGGACGTCTTGGGGCAACCCGTCGGCCGGGACGGCCAGCACATCCACCCCGGAGCGTCGCTCGATGGCGGGAATGTCCTCGCCCACATCCCCCTTCGGGAATCGCAACGCGGTGGGCCCGTCATGGACGTCGAGCGCTTCGCCGAGCTCTTCACGCAGCCGGATGCCGTCACGCGGTGCGGCCACCCGGATACCGGGCACGATCCCCAGGATCGACAGGTCCCACATGCCGTTGTGACTGGCCCCGTCGGGCCCGGTGATCCCGGACCGGTCCAAAACCAGCGTGACCGGCAGCTTGTGCAGTGCGACGTCCATGACCAGCTGGTCGAAGGCGCGGTTGAGGAATGTCGAATACACCGCCACCACCGGGTGCAGGCCGCCCATCGCCAGCCCGGCCGCGGAAGTCAGTGCGTGTTGTTCGGCGATCCCAACGTCGAACATCCGATCCGGAAAGCGCTGCCCGAACGGCGCAAGTCCCGTGGGGCCGGGCATCGCAGCGGTGATCGCGACGACGTCACGGCGCTTGGTGCCGTATTCGATGAGTGCGTCGGAGAACACCGCCGTCCAGCCGCGCCCGGCGGTTTCGGTGGCGTAGCCGGTCAGCGGATCGATCACCCCGCAGGCGTGCATCTGCTCGGCCTCGTCGTTCTCGGCGGGGCCGTAGCCCTTTCCCTTGCAGGTGACCACGTGCACGATCACCGGCCCGCCGAATCCCCGCGCGCGACGCAGCGCGGACTCCATCGCAGCCTCGTCATGACCGTCGATCGGGCCCAGGTACTTCAGGCCCAGGTCGGTGAAGAGCGCCTGCGGCGCCAGTGCATCTTTGAGGCCCGCTTTGAAGCTGTGGATCACTTGGTAGCCGAGCTCCCCGACGACCGGTACGCCGCGGATTGCGGTGCGGCCCCGCTCCAGCAGCCGCTCGTAGGCAGGCTGCAGCCGCAGGGCGGCCAGGTGGTCGGCGAACCCGCCGATGGTGGGCGCATAGCTGCGGCCGTTGTCATTGACCACGATCACCACCGGGCGGTTGCCGGCGGCGATGTTGTTGAGCGCCTCCCAACACATCCCACCGGTCAGGGCGCCGTCGCCGACGACGGCCACCACATGCCGGTTGCGGTGTCCGGTCAGCTCGAAGGCCTTGGCCAGGCCATCGGCGTAGGACAGCGCCGAGCTGGCGTGGCTGGACTCCACCCAGTCGTGCTCGCTCTCGGCGCGCGACGGGTAACCCGACAGCCCGCCCTTCTTGCGCAGGGTGTCGAAATCGGGGCAGCGCCCGGTCAGCATCTTGTGCACGTAGGCCTGGTGCCCGGTATCGAAGATGATCGGGTCGTGTGGGGAATCGAACACCCGGTGCAGCGCCAAGGTCAGCTCCACCACACCCAGGTTGGGCCCCAGATGCCCGCCCGTCGCGGCGACCTTGTGGATCAAAAACTCACGGATTTCCGCCGCCAGGTCGGTCAGCTGAGCCTGCGTGAGGTGCTGCAGATCGGCGGGGCCGCGGATCCCTTCAAGCATCCGGCCAGTCTACGCATGGCGGGGGGCACCCACCGTATCGTCGTCATGTGCACGCCGAACAGATCGCTGAGGAATTCCCGGTGGTGGCCATCGACTCCGACGCCTTGGCCGCTGCGAAATTGCTGGCCGAGCATCGACTGCCCGGCATCGTTGTCACCGACGCCGCCGGAAAGCCGTATGCGGTGCTGCCGGCCTCCCAGGTGGTGCGCTTCATCGTGCCGGGCTACATCCAGGACGACCCCGCTCTGGCCGGGGTGCTCAGCGAGTCCATGGCCGACAGTTCCGCCGAGAAACTGCGCGGCAAGGCGGTGCGCGCCATGCTGCCCGAACACCTGCCGGAGGTGCCGATCGCCGGCGCTGCCGACACCGTGATCGAAGTCGCCTCCACCATGGCCCGGCTGCGCAGCCCGCTGGTCGCCGTCGTCAAGAACGGTAAACTGCACGGCGTGATAACCGCGTCGCGTCTGCTGGCCACAGCGCTGCAGGTCTGATCCCGCGGATGGCCTATTTCGCCGTAGCGGTCTTCTTGATCGCCTACGCGTTCATCGCCGCCGACCGGGTCAACAAGACCCTGGTGGCGCTGACCGGCGCAGCCGCCGTCGTCATCCTGCCCGTCATCTCGTCCGACGACATCTTCTACTCGCACACAACCGGGATCGACTGGGACGTCATCTTCCTGCTGCTGGGCATGATGATCATCGTCAGCGTGCTGCGCCAGACCGGGGTATTCGAATACATCGCGATCTGGGCCGCCAAGCGCGCCAACGGTTCTCCGCTGCGAATCATGATCCTGCTGGTGCTGGTGACCGCCGTCGCGTCGGCACTGCTGGACAACGTCACCACGGTGCTGCTGATCGCCCCGGTCACGCTGCTGGTCTGCGACCGCCTCGAGATCAACGCCGCGCCGTTCCTGATGGCGGAGGTGTTCGCCTCCAACATCGGGGGCGCCGCCACCCTGGTCGGCGATCCACCCAACATCATCATCGCCAGCCGGGCCGGGTTGACCTTCAACGCATTTCTGGTCCACATGCTGCCGATTGTGGTCATCGTGCTGATCGTGTTCACCGTCATGCTGCGGTGGCTGTTTCCGGGATCGTTCACCGTCGACGCCGACCGGGTCGCCGATGTGATGGCCCTCGAGGAACGCGAGGCGATCCGCGACCGCGGTCTGCTGATCAAGTGCGGTGTGGTGCTGACCGCGGTCTTCGCCGGGTTTTTCGGTCACGGGGCGCTGCACCTGGAACCGTCGGTGGTGGCATTGCTCGGTGCCGGGGTGTTGATCGTGATCTCCAAGATGGAGCGCTCGGACTACCTGGCCGGGGTCGAATGGGAGACACTGCTGTTCTTCGCCGGCCTGTTCGTGATGGTCGGAGCCCTGGTCGACACCGGTGCCATCGCCGCCCTGGCCCACGCCGCCGCCGAGTTGACCGGCGGCAACGCACTGCTGACCACATTGGGGATCCTGGGCGTGTCCGCGCCGGTGTCCGGGATCATCGACAACATTCCCTACGTCGCGACCATGACGCCGATCGTGGCCGAGCTGAGCACCACCCTGCCCACCAACTTGCACCCCGACGCGCTGTGGTGGGCGCTGGCGCTGGGTGCCGACTTCGGTGGCAACCTGACCGCCGTCGGTGCCAGCGCGAATGTGGTGATGCTCGGAATCGCCCGCCGCGCAGGCAATCCCATCTCATTCTGGGAGTTCACCCGCAAAGGCATTCTGGTCACCATCGTCTCGGTGACGTTGTCTGCCGTTTACCTGTGGTTGCGCTACTTCGTCTTTGGCTGAGTCTCGGTCGACATGCCGATGTTCTTGGCAATGAAGCGGCGGTATAGCGGTACCGCGATGGCCAGGTTGTAGATCACCCCTCCCAGCAGATAGGGCCACCGCAGACGACCACCCGGCCCACCATCGGCTCACCCGTATGCGGGACTTCTACACGTTCCTACTTGCCGAGATCCCAGAGTTGCTGGAGCGCTGGCGCCAGCAGTCAGCGGGTTAGCAGCGCCACGCACTCCACGTGATGGGTCAGTGGAAATGCGTCGAACACCCGGATCTGCTCGACGGTGTACCCGTGCCCGCGGTACAGGCCGATGTCGCGAGCGAAGGCTGCCGCCTCGCAACCGATGTGCACCACCCGCGGCACTTCCGCGGCGGCCAGCAGGTCGATCACCTCGCGGCCGGCCCCGGCGCGCGGCGGGTCCAGTACCGCGACGCCGGCCGCGGCGCGCTCTGCGCCCAACACCCGGCGCACCGAGTCGGTGCGCACCGAGACCTGCGGCAGGTCGGCCAGCGCCGCCCGCGCGGCCCCCGTCGCGGCCCGCGAGGTGTCGACGCTGATCACCCGGCCGGACTCCCCCACCGGCTCGGCCAGCGCCGCGGCGAAGATCCCCGCCCCGCCGTAGAGGTCCCAGGCGATGCTTCCGGCGTCGGGCTGCGCCCACTCCGCGATCAGCGCGCTGTAGAGCGCGGCCGCGCGGCGGTGCGCCTGCCAGAACGCGGTCACCGGGATCTGCCAGCGGCGCCGGCCCACCCACTGGGTGGAGTGGTAGTCGCCCTCGACGACCTCCGGGCGGTGCTCACGTCCGGTGCTGACCACGTGGCGGACCCCGTCGTCGTCGGCCACCACGTGCACGTGATCGCCGGGCCGCCAGCTCTGTTCGGCCAGGCCTTTGGTCATCCCGGTCGGCAGCTGACCGCAGCGCAGGTCGGTGACCAGTTCATCGCTGTGATAGCGGTGAAACCCGGCCTGGCCATCGGCGCCCACCTCCAGGCGGACCCGACTGCGCCAGCCGGTCGGGCCGTCGTCGCCGAGCGCTTCGGCCTCGCCCCGCCACTCGTGGCCGCCGAGCCTGGCCAGCTGGTTGGAGACCACCTCGCCTTTGATCGCGCGTACCGCGGCCGGGTCGGCGAACGCCAGGTCGCAGCAGCCGGCACCGTGCACCCCGGCGATCGGGCACAGCGACTCGATCCGGCCGGCCGCGGGTTCGAGGACCTCGACACATTCACCGTGCCAGTACGAGCCCCGCTCGGCGGTGATCCGCACTCGCACCCGCTCACCGGGCAGCGCATACCGCACGAAGACGACCCGGCCGTCGTGGCGGGCCACACAACTGCCGCCGTTCGCCGGTGCCCCGGTGACCAGGGTCAGCTCTTGATCGATCACTGCTAAAAACCTCTCCGGGTGTCGCCGGGCGCGTGGTGCGGCTCCATGACTTTGCGCCGCTCCGAGGAGACCAGCTGCCAAGGCACCGAGGTGACCATGACCTGCGGCATGAACAACAGGCGGGTCTTGAGCCGCAGCGCACTCTGGTTGTGCAGCAACTGCTCCCACCAGTGGCCCACCACGTATTCGGGGATGTAGACGGTCACCACGGTGCGCGGCGACTCCTTGCTGATGCGTTTGACGTAGTCGAGCACCGGCCGGGTGACCTCACGATACGGCGATGCAATCACCTTGAGCGGGACGGTGATCTCGCTATCTTCCCACTCGCGCACCAGGGCGCGGGTTTCGGTGTCATCGACGTTGACCGTGATCGCCTCCAGGGCGTCAGGTCGCGTGGCCCGCGCGTAGGCCAGCGCGCGGCGGGTCGGCAGATGCAGCTTGGACACCAGGACCAGGGCGTGGTTGCGGCTGGGCAGCACCGCCTGGTCGTCCAGCGCGGCTGACTGCTCGGCCAACTCCTGGCTGACGGTGTCGTAGTGCCGGCGGATCATTTTCATCACGGCGAACAGCACCGACATCGCGACGATCGCAATCCACGCGCCGGCCACGAACTTGGTGGCGATCACCACGACCAACACCGCTCCGGTAGCGACGAACCCGATGGTGTTGACCACCCGGGAACGCATCATCTTGACTCGGGCTTGGAGGTCGGTTTCGTTGCGCAGCAACCGGTTCCAGTGCCTCACCATGCCGATCTGACTCAGTGTGAAGGAGACGAACACCCCTACGATGTAGAGCTGGATCAGTGCGGTCACCTCCGCCCCGAACGCCACGATGAAGGCGATGGCCACCACTGCCAGGAACACGATGCCGTTGGAGAAGGCCAGCCGGTCGCCACGGGTGTGCAGCTGGCGCGGCAGGTAGCGATCCTGCGCCAGGATCGAACCCAGCACCGGGAAACCGTTGAACGCGGTGTTGGCGGCCAGCGCCAGGATCAGCGCCGTCACCCCGGCGATGATCCACAGACCCGGCGGAAAGCCCCGGAACACCGTCTCGGCCAGCTGGGCCAGCAAGGTCTTCTGGTCGTAGTCCGCCGGCGCCCCGATCAGCTGTTCGTGCGGACGCGCAGCGATCTTCACTCCGGTCTCGCGGGCCAGCACGATGATGCCCATCATCAGGGTCACCGCGATCACACCCAACATCAGCAGCGTGGTGGCCGCGTTGCGCGACTTGGGTTTGCGGAACGCCGGCACGCCGTTGCTGATCGCCTCCACCCCGGTCAGCGCGGCACATCCCGACGAGAACGATTTCGCCACCAGGAACACCAGGGCCACCCCGACCACCTCACCCTGGGTGGAGTGGATCTTGAACGCCGCCGACTCGGCCTGCAGTGGGTGGCCCAGCACGAAGATCTGGAAGAGCCCCCAGCCCAGCATGGCGAAGACGCCGATCATGAACGCATACGTCGGGAAGGCGAACGCGGTACCGGATTCGCGGATGCCTCGCAGATTGATTGCCGCCACCACGACAACGGTGCCCACCGCGAACACGACCTTGTGGTCGGCGATGAAAGGTATCGCCGAGCCGATGTTGGCGATCCCCGCCGAGATCGAGACCGCAACCGTCAGAACGTAATCCACCATCAACGCGCTGGCCACAGTCAGGCCTGCGGTAGCGCCCAGGTTGGTGGTGACCACCTCGTAGTCGCCACCACCGGAGGGGTAGGCGTGCACATTCTGGCGGTAGGAGGCCACCACGGTGATGAACACGAAGGCGACGGCCAGGCCGACCCACAGGGTCATCCGATAGGCCGCGAGGCCCGCCACCGACAGCACCAGAAAGACTTCTTCAGGTCCGTAGGCCACCGAGGACAGCGCGTCCGAGGCGAACACCGGCAGGGCGATGCGTTTGGGCAGCAGCGTGTGGCTGAGCCGATCGCTGCGAAAGGGCCGGCCCAGAACCAGGCGCCGCGCAGCGGTGGAAATCTTCGACACGAGAGCCAAGGGTAAGCCAGGCGGGCATTGGCGGTAGCGTTCACCGAATACGGGCACTATCGCAGTCGATAACCAGCCGAAAGTCGGCCCAGAGGGCCTGAAAGGACACAGCACGTGCGGGTAGTTGTCATGGGTTGCGGCCGGGTGGGTGCCTCACTCGCCGACGGGCTGTCCCGGATCGGCCACGAGGTTGCCATCATCGACCGCGACAGCACCGCGTTCAACCGCCTGAGCCCGGAGTTCAACGGTGAGCGAGTGCTCGGTATGGGCTTTGATCGCGATGTGCTGCTGCGAGCGGGCATCGAGGAGGCCGCTGCGTTCGCCGCGGTGTCCTCGGGCGACAACTCCAACATCATCGCGGCGCGGCTGGCCCGGGAGACGTTCGGCGTTTCGCGGGTGGTCGCCCGTATCTACGACGCCAAGCGGGCCGCGGTCTACGAACGTCTGGGCATCCCGACCATCGCCACCGTGCCGTGGACCACCGACCGGCTGCTCGACGCCCTGACCCGGGAAAGCGAGACCACCAAGTGGCGGGACCCCACCGGCACGGTCGCTGTCGCCGAGGTCGTCCTGCACGAGGACTGGATCGGCCGCCCCGTCACCGATCTGGAGGCGGCCACCAATGCCCGAGTGGCGTTCTTGATCCGCTTCGGCACCGGCATCCTGCCCGAGCCCAAGACGGTGATCCAGGCCAGCGATCAGGTGTACATCGTCGCGGTGTCGGGCCGGGTCGCCGAAGCGATCGCGATCGCCGCCCTGCCGCCCAGCGAGGATCTGGACAAATGAAAGTAGCGGTGGCGGGCGCGGGCGCGGTCGGACGGTCGATTGCACGCGAGCTGCTCGACAGCGATCACCAGGTGACGTTGATCGAGCGCAACCCGGAGCACGTCGACACCGAGGACATCGCCGATGCGCAGTGGCATCTCGGTGACGCCTGTGAGCTGAGCCTGTTGGAGTCGGTGCACCTGGAGTCCTTCGATGTGGTGATCGCTGCGACCGGCGATGACAAGGCCAATGTGGTGCTGTCCTTGTTGGCCAAGACCGAATTCGCGGTGCCCCGGGTGGTGGCCCGGGTCAATGATCCCCGCAACGAGTGGCTGTTCACCGATGCCTGGGGGGTGGACGTCGCGGTGTCCACGCCACGCATGCTGGCCTCGCTGGTTGAGGAGGCTGTCGCAGTCGGCGACCTGGTGCGGTTGATGGAATTCCGCAAGGGCCAGGCCAATCTGCTGGAGATCACCCTGCCCGACGACACCCCGTGGGGCGGCAAACCGGTACGCAAGCTCACCCTGCCCCGCGACGCCGCGCTGGTAACGATCCTGCGCGGGACACGGGTGATCGTCCCCCAGGACGACGAACCCCTGGAAGGCGGGGACGAGCTGCTGTTCGTCGCGTCCAACGGCGTCGAGACCGAACTGCGCGCGCTGCTGCTACCGGCTCACTGACCGGGGTTCGCGCTCGGCCTCGCCCTCGGCAGGCCGCTCATCCAGCGCACGCTGCACGTACTTGACCGCCAGATAGGTGACCACCGCCGCGACCGCCGTCAGCGGCCAGCCCATGGCGATGCGGGTCACTCCCAGCCAGCCGGTCTGATCGGCGTCGTAAAGCAGTCGCTGGACCACGAAACGCGAGCCGAAGACCAGCACCCAGGTCAGTGTCGCCAGATCGTAGGCGTAGATCGCCGACCGCAGCTCACGCCAGGCCTGGGGCTGGCCGCTGGCCCACGACCAGATGTAGCCGACCACCGGCCGGCGGATCACCATCGAGGCGGCGAACACCACCGCCCACACCAGCGACGTCCAGATTCCGAGCAGGAAATACGCCTTGGAGTCGCCCGTCCGATACGCGATCAGGGCGCAGACGGCCACCCCGATGAAGCCGGATATGGCGGGCTGGCTGGATTGCCGGCGAATCAGGCGCCACACCAGCACCGCCGCGGCCACTCCCAGCGCCGCCAGCACCGCGACCCGCAGTCCGAAGAGATTGGAGGCCGGCACGAACACCACGATCGGCAGCGAGGAGTAGATCACCCCGGCCACCCCGCCGATCTGCTCCAGGAGTCGCTGCGGCCCCTGTGCGCCCTCGGCGCTGTAGACCTCGCTCATCGCTGCGCCGACCCGATGGGAGGCGCGATCACTGCTGGATTTCGTAGTGCGGGTTGTAGATGGCCTTGCAGCCGCTTTCGAGTTTGCCCAGCCGGCCGTGCACCCGCAGGGTGCGGCCGGAGTCGATTCCGGGAATGCGTCGCTGCCCCAGCCACACCAGCGTGACCGTGTCGGTGCCGTCGAACAGCTCGGCGCGGACGCCGCCCACGCAGCCCTTGGCGTTGGCTTCGACGCTGCGCAGTACCCCGACCATGGTGACCTCTTGGCCGCGTTGGCAGTCGATCGCCCGCTGCGCGCCGGTGTTGAGCGCCTCATCGGACAACTCTTCGACGTCACGCAGCTCGGGGTCTTCCGTCAATCGCCGAGTCAGCCGGCGCAGGTACCCTTTCGGAGCAGCCATTGCCCTCTCCCTTACTCGTATGCGCACGCTACGGTAGACCTGTTGAATACCTAATGCCACACGACCTGCCTACGGGGTGGCTGACAACACCCGACACGATCAAGAGGTGGCATGGTTCTGCGCGGCGCGACGGCCGTCCTGCTGCCGGGGACCGGCTCCGACGACGACTACATCCGCCGAGCGTTCTCCCGCCCGTTGCAGCAGGTGGGTGCCGAATTGGTCACGCATCGCCCGGAGCCCGGCCGACTCATTGAGGGCTATCTGGAGGCGCTGGACGCAGCGGCCACCCGGTCCGGCCCGATCGTCGTTGGCGGGGTGTCGATCGGTGCGGCGGTAGCCGCCGCGTGGGCCCTGCGCCATCCCGAGCGAGTGCTCGGGGTGTTGGCCGCGCTGCCCGCCTGGACCGGCGCCCCCGATGACGCACCGGCGGCCCATGCCGCACGCTACAGCGCCGAGCAGTTGCGCAACGAGGGTCTGGCGGCGGTGGTGGCCCAGATGCGGGCATCGAGCCCGCCGTGGCTGGGTGACGAGTTGACCCGATCGTGGACCGCGCAGTGGCCGCAACTTCCCGACGCACTCGAGGAGGCTGCGGCCTACCTCGCACCAACGCACGCCGAGCTGGCGAACCTGGCAGTGCCGATGGGCGTGACCGCGGCGGTCGACGACGCAGTTCATCCGTTGCAGACGGCCTCTGAATGGGCCGCCGCGGCCCCGCGCGCGGCGCTGTGCACCGTCACCCTGGACCAGATCGGCGCCGACCCGACCGCCTTGGGCACCGCCTGCGTGAACGCGCTGACGATCGCCGCCGGCTGAGCGGCCTCGCTAGCTGCCGGGGTCGATTCGAGCCTCGCTAACCGCCGGTGATAGTGCGCAACTGCTGCATCGCGGATCCCTCCACGCTGCGGCGGGCGGCCGGCGCCGGCGGTACGTCGCCGCCTCCGCCGAACATGGCGGCCTGCTGCAGCGCGGCTGCCTGCTGGGCTGCGGCCTGCTCGGCCGCCGCTTGCTGCGCCGCGGCCTGCTGTGCCGCGGCAGCGCGCAACTGCTCGGCCATCGGCTCGGGCAGCCGCACCGGCAAGGGGGTACGCACCGGCAGTGGCGTGTCGCCGCGCCGCACGACCGTGTCCGCCAGCGCCTCGCGCGCCTGCTGGGCGAGCACGTCGATGGTCTCGGGCCGACCGTTGATCACGCAGCGCACCATCCAGCGGTAGCCGTCGACACCGATGAACCGGACCGCGCCGGTCGCCGAACCGAGCACCTCCCGGCCCCACGGACCGTCGACGATGCTGACCATCGCGTTGTCCCTGCGCAGCGCGTCGGCCAGCTCACCGGCCACCTCACGCCACAGACCCGCCGACTTGGGCGCGGCATAGGCGGCGATGTTGAACCGGCCGTTGGGCGTCACCAGCCACACCGCGCTAGGGACTCCCGCCTCGCTCAATTCGACCTGGACCTGGGCGCCGGCCGGCATCGGCACCAGCACCGAACCCAGGTCGAGTCGGGCCGTCGCCGCCGCCGCGGGGTCGTCGAAATCTTCGATGTCGAAGGGGCCGTCCAGCTCCTCCGACTCGGACACGAACCCGTCCGCTGCTCCGGAGGCTTCCGGCCCGGCGCTCGTCGGCTCGTCGGCCTCGCCTTTGCCTTTACCCCTACCGAATGCCATCACAGCCGCCCATCTTCATCGCTCTGCCGTCACAAGCCATCA
This sequence comes from Mycobacterium sp. SMC-14, assembly GCF_046250075.1. Classification (NCBI taxonomy): domain Bacteria; kingdom Bacillati; phylum Actinomycetota; class Actinomycetes; order Mycobacteriales; family Mycobacteriaceae; genus Mycobacterium; species Mycobacterium sp. SMC-14. Next base: position 2,767,798 of record NZ_CP176429.1, read on the forward strand.
CAAGCTCGCGTGCCCACCCGAGGACCCGTGTCCACCGGAACCACGAGTCGTTGGTTCCAGCCCGGCCTCGTCGAACGAGGCCACCTCGACCAGTTCCGGAAGCTCGACCCGCTGCACCAGCAACTGGGCGATCCGGTCGCCGCGGCTGATCTCAATCGGCGTCGCCGGGTCAAGGTTGATCAACGAGACCTTTATCTCACCACGATAGCCCGCATCGACGGTTCCGGGACTGTTGACAATCGAAAGACCCACCCGCGCAGCCAAACCCGATCGAGGGTGGATAAGGCCGACCATGCCGAAGGGAATTGCCACCGCGATCCCGGTGGGTACCAGCGCACGCTGACCCGGAGCCAGCTCGACGTCGATCGCGCTGCAGAGGTCGACGCCGGCATCACCGGCGTGAGCACGGTTCGGCAGGGGCAGATCCGGATCTAGGCGAACAACCGCAAGACTGGGCGACACGAGGCGCAAGACTACTCTTAGCCGGATGTCGGGATCGCGCCTGAACCATCGGGCATCGCAAACAGTGCGCTACAGCGAACAGCTGTGGGTGCCGTGGTGGTGGTGGCCACTGGGGTTCTTGGGCAACGGGCTGATGGCTTACGAAGTCCGCTTGGGCCTGCGCACGCTGCCCGGCTGGCTGCCGTTCGCGGTGTTCTTCGCGATCACCGTCGGCGCTCTGCTGTGGCTGGGACGCATCAAGGTGCGCGTTATCGAAAGTGGCGGCGAAACGCAGCTGTGGGCCGGCGACGCGCACCTGCCCACCACCGCGATCGCACGCTGCGCCGAGGTCCCGCGGTCAGCCAAATCCGCGGCATTGGGCCGCCAGCTCGACCCGGCGGCATACGTCGTCCATCGCGGGTGGGTGGGGCCGATGATCTTGGCCGTCGTCGACGATCCCGACGACCCGACGCCGTACTGGCTGGTCAGCTGCCGCAATCCGCAGCGGATGCTGGCGGCATTGCAGAACTAGCGATGATCGCTAGCGGGTCGTCGCCATCGAGCTAAGCAGGATCGAGCGGGACGGGCCCGGTCAGGCCGCGCAGTCGGTGCAGATCATCACACCGTTCTTCTCACTGGCCAGACGGCTGCGGTGCTGCACCAGGAAACAGCTCGAGCAGGTGAACTCGTCGGCCTGCTTCGGAACGACACGCACCGACAGCTCTTCGCCGGACAGGTCGGCGCCGGGCAGCTCGAACGACTCGGCCGATTCGGACTCGTCGACGTCGACCACAGCGGACTGCGCCTCGTTACGTCGCGCCTTGAGTTCCTCCAACGAATCCTCGGAAACGTCGTCGGTCTCGGTGCGCCGTGGGGCGTCGTAATCGGTAGCCATGGTCTTCTCCCCTCAAGTCCCCTCGAAACCCTGCGCGAGCTTTGTACCAGCGTCGAACGCATCCACCAAATGATTCGTGCCCGGATCGCCGTCAGATCAAGTGTGATTTGCGTCACATTAGGTTGCTGACCACGGTCATCGCCCCCGCGGGCGCCCTCTAGAGTGCGTACGTGGTCGCGCAAATCACTACCGGTTCCGAGTTCGACAAACACGGTCGGCCGTTCCGGCGACGCAACAACCGACCGGCCGCTTACGCCTTGGCCGCGCTGGCGCTGTTGACCGCCGTGGCATGGACGGTGGCGCTCACCCGCCCGGCCGACGTCCATGAAGTCGCGGTGTGCAATGCCCCGCCACCGCCGTCCGAGCCGGACCAGCCGAAGCTGGGCACTCAGGTGCCGCGCGCCGCGATGATCAGCACCACCCCGGCCAAGCTGGCCGACATCAAAGCTCGGGTCCTCAATGCCAGCGGCCGTGCCGGGCAGGCCGCCGACGTCGCCGATGCGCTGCGCGACGACGGCTTCGCCCAGCCGACCGCCGCCAACGACCCCGTCTACGCCGAGGACCGGCTGGACTGCCAGGGCCAGATCCGGTTCGGCCCCGCGGGCCAAGCCGCCGCTGCGGCACTCTGGCTGGTGGCGCCGTGCACGGAACTGTTCCGCGACGACCGTGCCGACGATTCGGTGGATCTGGCGGTCGGCAGCGACTTCGTCAGCCTGTCCCACAGCGACGACATCGAGGCGGCGCTGGCCGGCCTGCGTCCGGACGCCACCGGATTGCCCGACCCTGCGCTGCTGACCAAGATTCATTCCGGCACCTGCTGACGACCGAATCGCCGAAGAGGAGATCCGATGACCGGCACCGAACCCGCCCCTTCCCCGATCGAGGACCGTCCGATCGCCGGCGCACGGCGGCAGCGACGCGGCTTCGGTGTCGACGTCGGCGGCAGTGGCATCAAGGGCGGCGTCGTCGATCTGGACACCGGCGCACTGATCGGTGAACGGTTCAAGCTGCCCACACCCAGCCCCGCCACACCGGTCTTGGTCGCCCAGACCGTCGCCGCGGTGGTCCGGGACTTCGGCTGGACCGGCCCGCTGGGTGTCACCTATCCGGGCGTGGTGGTCGACGGCGTGGTGCAGACCGCCGCCAACGTCGACAAGTCCTGGATCGGGATGAACGCGCAGCAGGCGATCGCCGCCGAACTCGATGGCCAGCGGGTCGTCATCCTCAACGACGCCGACGCCGCCGGACTCGCCGAGGAGCGCTTCGGGGCAGGCAAGAACAACAGCGGCGTGGTCGTGTTACTCACCTTCGGTACCGGAATCGGCTCGGCGGTGATTCACAACGGAAAGCTGCTGCCCAACACCGAACTCGGGCATATCGAGGTGGGTGGCAAAGAGGCCGAGCACCGGGCCGCCGCCTCGGTCAAGGAGCGCAGGAACTGGTCCATGGAGAAGTGGGCCAAGCAGGTGACCATGGTGCTGATGGCGGTCGAGGACGCGCTCTGCCCGGACCTGATCATCGTCGGCGGCGGCATCAGCCGCAAAGCCGATCGGTGGGTGCCGCTGCTGGGCAACCGGACTCCGGTGGTCGCCGCGACACTGCAGAACACCGCGGGGATTGTCGGGGCCGCGATGGCGTCGTCGACCGACGTGACCCGCTGAATAACGCCCGCTCGGCGATTACTGCCCCGCCCTGTCGTTACAATGGTCGACGGCGGCCGCCTAACCGATAGCGGCGACTATCCCAGTTGATCACCAACTGAAATAGAGCCGACATTCGACATACCCGACACTTTCGGTTGCGCACGACGCTGCAACCCGAAAGTCAGTCCGACCGAAGGGGTGGACGTGGCAGCGAGCAAGGCACAACCGGCGACTGAGGAGCCCAAGAAGGGCAGCGCCACCAAGGCGCCCGCCAAAGCCGCCGTGAAGTCGCCTGCCAAGGCTCCCGCAAAGTCTGCCGGGGCAGCGCCCGCCAAGCGGACCGCGGCCAAGGCCACCAAGGCAGCAGCGCCCGCCAAGAAGGCCACCAAGTCGACGGCCCGCACTGCCGCTGACGGCGCCGCCAAGCCCGCGACCCGGGGCCCGGCGAAGAAGGCCGCCAAGGCCACCAAGGCCGGCGCGAAGAACGCCGACGGTGACTTGGCGCCCGAGGATCTCGACACCGATACCGAGCTGGACGGTGAGCCCGGTGAGGGCGACATCGAGGACACCGACCTGGCCATCGACGACATGGAAGATGACGACTCCGACGACGCCGCGCCGGGCCCGGCAGCCGTCGCGGCCGGCGGGGCGGCCGACGAAGAAGAAGACGAGATCGCCGAACCCAGCGAGAAGGACAAAGCCTCAGGCGACTTCGTCTGGGACGAAGAGGAGTCCGAAGCGCTGCGGCAGGCCCGCAAGGACGCCGAGCTCACCGCGTCGGCCGACTCGGTGCGCGCCTACCTCAAGCAGATCGGCAAGGTGGCGCTGCTCAACGCCGAAGAGGAAGTCGAGCTGGCCAAGCGCATCGAGGCCGGCCTGTTCGCCACCCAGAAGATGGCCGAGCACACCGAAAAGGGCGAGAAGCTGGCGGTTGCCTACCGGCGTGACATGGCGTGGATCTGCCGCGACGGCGACCGCGCCAAGAACCATCTGCTCGAGGCCAACCTGCGGCTGGTGGTGTCGCTGGCCAAGCGTTACACCGGCCGCGGAATGGCGTTCCTGGACCTGATCCAGGAGGGCAACCTCGGTCTGATCCGCGCGGTGGAGAAGTTCGACTACACCAAGGGCTACAAGTTCTCCACCTACGCCACCTGGTGGATCCGCCAGGCCATCACCCGCGCCATGGCCGACCAGGCGCGCACCATCCGTATTCCGGTGCACATGGTCGAGGTGATCAACAAGCTCGGCCGCATCCAGCGCGAGCTGCTGCAGGACCTGGGCCGCGAACCCACCCCCGAGGAGCTCGCCCGGGAGATGGACATCACCCCGGAGAAGGTGCTGGAGATCCAGCAGTACGCCCGGGAGCCCATCTCGCTGGACCAGACCATTGGCGACGAGGGCGACTCGCAGCTCGGCGACTTCATCGAAGACAGTGAAGCCGTGGTCGCCGTCGACGCGGTCTCGTTCACCCTGCTCCAGGACCAGCTGCAGTCGGTCCTCGAGACGCTCTCCGAGCGCGAAGCCGGCGTGGTGCGGCTGCGGTTCGGCCTCACCGACGGCCAGCCGCGCACGCTCGATGAGATCGGCCAGGTTTACGGCGTCACCCGGGAGCGCATCCGTCAGATCGAGTCGAAGACGATGTCGAAACTCCGGCACCCCAGCCGGTCCCAGGTCCTGCGCGACTACCTCGACTAGCGCGCCGACATGGCCAAGACACCTCCGTCGGCAGTACTGAGTGCCGTCAACGCGTTTCGTGGTGGCCTGCAGCGGCTGCGCCAGGCCACCGTCCCGGCACCCGTAGCCATCATGGAGCTCGGGTTCGGCGGATGGCTCACCCAGGCGCTCAGCGCCGCGGTGCGACTGGGCATTGCCGACGTGCTCTCCAACGGTCCGCTGACCGCCGACGAGGTCGCCCAGCGAGTAGGCACCAACCCCGGTGCCACCTACCGGCTGATGCGCGCACTGGCCAGCAACTCCGTGCTCAAGCTGCGCCGCGACGGCCGGTTCGCGCTGACCCGCACCGGACGAGCACTGGTCTCCGACAACCCGAACAGTGTGGCCCCCATGGTCACGTTCATCGGCCACCCGGCGCACCGCGAACACTGGTCGAACCTCGAGCACTCGGTACGGACGGGTGAGACCGCTGTCAGCAAGGTTCGCGGAATGTCGTTCTTTGAGTACACCGACACCAACCCCGAGCTGGCGCAGGTCTTCAACGAAGCCATGACCGGAGCATCGTCCGTCGCTATCGAAAGCGCGGTTCCTGCATACGATTTCAGCAAAAGCAAGCTGATCGTGGATGTGGGTGGCGGTCACGGCTCGCTGCTGGCTGCCGTGTTGCGTCAGGCGCCCGACGCCCGCGGCGTGCTGTTCGACCTGCCGCAGGTGGTGGCCGGCGCCGACGCGACGGTGGCGGATGTGGCGTCACGCTGCGACATCCAGGGCGGGTCGTTCTTCTCTTCGGTCCCCGCCGGCGGCGACACCTATCTGCTCAAGACCGTCATCCACGACTGGGACGACGAGCAGTCGTTGGCGATTCTGCGCAACGTCCGGGCCGCCATCGCCCCCGGCGGCAAGGTGCTGCTGTTCGAGATGGTGCTGCCCGAAGGCGCTCCCGCCCACCTGGGTCTGTTGCTCGATCTGGAGATGCTGGTTGCCGCCGGTGGACAGGAACGTACCCGCCAGGAGTACGCCGAACTGCTGTCCCAGGCGGGATTCAAGCTGCAGCGGGTGGTGCCCACCACCAGCCCCCTGGCGATCGTCGAGGCACGGGCCGTCTAGGACCCGTGCCCGGCGCTACGGCGTAGGATCGCCCAGCATGCCGACGGATGACGCGTCACCGGCGACCTTCGCTGCGTTGTTGAAGCGCGCGGCCACCCACGGCCACCGGGTGCCGCCCGAGGCCGATCTGAATCCCGCTGTGCTCGAGGCGATCAACGCGGTCGCCGCCGCATGGCCGCGAGTGCCCGCTGTTTTGATCAACAAGGCGCAAACCACGTTCGCCCGTAGCGAACTCACCCGGGCGTCCGCAGCCAAGCCGACAACCCCGATCAACCTCAGCCGGCCGGGCCGAACACACCGTCCGGGCCGGGCCGATAATCACTGACACCGGTCACCGCCGAGGTGGGCAACGGCCCGTACAGATGCGGGAACAACATCGCCTCCGGGTCGCTCGGGACGCCCGGCTCCCAGCGCACCGGGGCACCGACTTTGGCCGGATCCACCTGCAGCAACACCAGATCCGTGCAGCCTCGGTACAGCCGATTCGCGGGCAGGTGCACCTGTTGCGGTGTCGACATGTGCACGAATCCCACGCTGTCCAACGACTCTGGACGCAGCGCCCCGGAGTCCTGCGCCTGCTCCCAGTCGCCGGCGCTGCACAGGTGCACCAGGGCATCGGACGGGTTACCGAACTGCGTCATGTCACCGATCCTGCCGCACCGACCGCAGGGGTGAGACACGACACAGCCGAACCGGGGAACAACGCCGAACGCGCAAGCGTCTGACACACTTGAGAACAACCGCGAGAACGGAGGAGCCCATGAACGCGACTCTGACCAGTCCCGAACTCACTCGGGCTGATCGATGCGACCGGTGCGGTGCTGCCGCACGGGTACGAGCCACGCTGCCCTCCGGTGCCGAACTTCTGTTTTGCCAGCATCACGCCAACGAGCACGAGGCCAAGCTGATCGAGTTGGCGGCCGTGATTCAGGTCAGCGCAGCGACTGAGGCGTAACCAGAGCCGGCACGCAACACGCCCGTCTGCGCCGATTGTGCAATAGCAGCACGCGTCAGGAATGCTGGGCTGGTCATGAATGACCAGATCCCCAAACCTTCCCGTCACCACCTGCTCCGCATTGCACGTCGCACCCTGGTCAAGAGCTGGGACGATTCGATCTTCGCCGAATCGGCGCAGGCGGGGTTCTGGTCGGTGTTGTCGCTGCCACCCCTGCTGCTGGGGATGCTGGGCAGCCTGTCCTACGTAGCCCCGCTGTTCGGGCCGGACACGTTGGCCACCATCCAGGACCGGCTGATCGGCATGGCCAGCAGTTTCTTCTCCAAGAACGTCGTGGTGGAGATCATCGAGCCGACCGTGCGGGACATCGTGGCCAATGCTCGCGGCGAAGTGGTCTCGCTGGGATTCGTGATCTCGCTGTGGGCCGGATCCTCGGCGATCTCGGCGTTCGTCGACTCGGTGGTCGAAGCGCACGATCAAACTCCGTTGCGGCATCCGGTGCGCCAACGCTTCTTTGCTCTGGGCCTCTATGTCGCGATGCTGGTGATCGCCGTGGCCACGGCACCGTTGGCCGCGCTGGGTCCGCATGCGGTCGCCGAGCACCTGCCGGCGCAGTGGACCGACGTATTGCGGTTCGGCTACTACCCGGCGCTGGTGTTGGGCCTGCTACTGGCGGTGACCGTGCTCTATCGGGTGTCGCTGCCCAAGCCGCTGCCCTCACATCGGCTGGTGTTCGGCGCGCTGCTGGCCACCACGGTGTTCGTGGTGGCGACGATGGGGCTGCGGATCTACCTGCGCTACATCACCAGCACCGGCTACACCTATGGGGCACTGGCGACGCCGATCGCGTTCCTGTTGTTCGCGTTCCTGCTCGGCTTCGCCATCATGCTGGGCGCCGAACTGAACGCGGCCGTTCAAGAGGAGTGGCCCGCGCAGGCTACCCATCTGCACCAGCTGCGTACCTGGGTGGTGTCGGGGCGGGGCCGAACCGACCCCGACGATGGCGCCACCGATCCGGTCAGGCCTGCTTGAGGGTCGCGTAGATCTTCTTGCAGTCCGGGCAGACCGGCGAGCCCGGCTTGGCCGACTTGGTCACCGGGAAGACCTCACCGCACAGCGCCACCACGTGGGTGCCCATGACCGCGCTCTCGGCGATCTTGTCCTTCTTGACGTAGTGGAAATACTTCGGGGTATCGCCGTCGGTCCCGTCATCGACGCGTTCCTCGGAATCGGTGCGCTCGAGGGTGTCGGTCTGTATGCCCATCTCCCCATTGTGCCCAGAACCCGGGATGATCCAAAACCCCTCGTGCCACCGAATCGTTCGTGTGGGACAGTGGAGTAATGAAGCACGGCCCCGAGCTGGGTTTCGACGACGACGGCCGACCGGTCCTGATCACTGCGGCCGCCCCGTCCTTCGAGCAGCAGCACCGCGAACGGGTACGCAAGTACCTGACCCTGATGGCGTTCCGGGTGCCTGCACTGATCCTGGCTGCGCTCGCGTATGGACAATGGCACAACGGGCTGATTTCGTTGCTGATCCTGGTGGCGTCGATACCGCTGCCGTGGATCGCGGTGCTGATCGCCAACGACCGGCCTCCCCGCAGCGCCGAGGAACCCCGCCGATATGAAGCGGCACCCACTCGTACGCCACTGTTCCCCACCGGCACCCGCCCCGCCCTGGAGCGGCGCATGCCCCCGGATTCGGGCGGCAACACCACCGGCGAAGCGCCGTACGGTACCGGTTCTTAGCACATTCTCAAAGTCATTGCCGTATTTCCGCACGTCAGGTGGTGTGGAAACGCGATCGGCCGGGAACTCTGCACGCGTGTCGGGCGTTGACACGTGTGACAGCTGAAGCCGATCAACGGGAGGCCGCAATGGCAAAGGCAGATGCCACCACCAGTCGGATCGACGGCGATCTGGACGCGCAGAGCCCAGCCGCAGATCTGGTGCGCGTGTACCTCAACGGAATCGGCAAGACAGCATTGCTCAATGCCGCCGACGAGGTAGAGCTCGCCAAACGGATCGAGGCAGGGTTGTACGCCCAGCATCTGCTCGACACCCGCAAGCGCTTCGGCGAGAAGCGCAAGCGCGAACTGGCGACGGTGGTACGAGACGGCGAGGCCGCCCGTCGGCACCTGCTCGAAGCCAACCTGCGTCTGGTGGTCTCACTGGCCAAGCGCTACACCGGGCGGGGCATGCCACTTCTGGACCTGATCCAGGAAGGCAACCTGGGGTTGATCCGCGCGATGGAGAAATTCGACTACGCAAAGGGTTTCAAGTTCTCCACCTATGCGACCTGGTGGATCCGCCAGGCCATCACCCGAGGGATGGCAGATCAGAGCCGTACCATCCGGCTGCCGGTCCACCTGGTGGAACAGGTGAACAAGCTGGCCCGGATCAAGCGTGAGATGCACCAGCAGCTGGGCCGCGAGGCCACCGACGAGGAACTCGCCGCCGAATCCGGCATCCCGGCCGAGAAGATCAACGACCTGCTCGAGCACAGCCGCGACCCGGTCAGCCTGGACATGCCCGTCGGCTCCGACGAGGAGGCCCCGCTGGGCGACTTCATCGAGGACTCCGAGGCGATGTCGGCAGAGAACGCGGTGATCTCGGAGCTGCTGCACACCGACATCCGCAGCGTGCTGGCCACCCTCGACGAGCGCGAGCACCAGGTAATCCGACTGCGGTTCGGCCTCGACGACGGCCAGCCCCGCACGTTGGACCAGATCGGCAAGTTGTTCGGCCTGTCTCGCGAGCGGGTCCGCCAGATCGAGCGCGAGGTGATGGCCAAACTGCGCCATGGCGAGCGCGCCGACCGGCTGCGCTCGTACGCCAGCTGACGCCGGCTTCGGGCCGCCTGTCCCCCGCTCCGGCGGGCCGCCGATCTCGGTGGCCCGCCGGAGCTATGTTGTAGCCGCAGCGCCGAGCGTCGCTCGCTAACCGTGTACTCGGCTGCCGAAGTAGACTCAGCTGCGACGGAAGGTGCGGAATGAATGACCTGGTTGATACCACCGAGATGTACCTCAGGACGATCTACGACCTTGAGGAAGAGGGTGTCACCCCGCTGCGTGCGCGGATAGCCGAGCGACTGGAACAAAGTGGTCCGACCGTCAGCCAGACGGTGTCCCGGATGGAACGCGACGGCCTGCTCAAAGTGGCCGGCGACCGTCACCTCGAACTGACCGAGAAGGGCCGCACCCTGGCCGTGTCCGTGATGCGCAAGCACCGGCTGGCTGAGCGGCTGCTCGTCGACATCATCGGCTTGCCGCTGGAAGAAGTGCATGCCGAGGCCTGTCGCTGGGAACACGTGATGAGCGAGGACGTCGAGCGTCGCCTGGTTCAAGTACTCGACAACCCGACCACATCGCCGTTCGGCAACCCCATCCCCGGCCTGCCCGACCTCGGCTTCGGCGCCGGCTCCGCCGGTTGGGATTCCGACTTGGTGCGGCTGACCGAGTTGCCGGCCGGTTCGCCGGTGGCAGTGGTGGTGCGCCAGCTCACCGAGCACGTCCAGGGCGACATCGACCTGATCACTCGGCTGAAGGAAGCCGGCGTGGTGCCCAACGCCAGGGTGACCGTGCAGGCCGATGGCGACGACGGCGTGACCATCGTGATCCCCGGCCATGCCGACGTGAGCCTGCCCTTCGAGATGGCACACGCCGTCAAGGTCCAGAAGGTCTGAAGGCCACCGCGTCATGCGGAGGTCCCAGCTTCGCCTCTCCTCCGTCGAACCTCGCTGAACCGCCGGCTCAGCCGGCTTGCTGACCGAACCCCTGCCGCTGCGGTAGCTGCACCCCGATCTGCTGCGCCAGCCGATAGCCGGTGTCTGCCAGTCCGCGGATGCGCTCCGGCCGCAGCCCCGACTGCAACGCGGTATCGAGCAGGCCGGCCATCCGATGTCCGGGCTCGCCGCGCAGGGCAGCCTCCAGTGAGACCCCGGCCAGCGGCCCGTCTCCGCGTGCGTAGGCGCTGAACGCCAGCAGCACCAATGCCTCGGCTCGCCACGGCTCGGGCAGGGTCCGGGCCAACACCGACCAGAGCCGCTCGGCGTCGGCGGCGCGTTCACCGATTGCCAACCCGCACAGGGTGTCCCGGACCCGTACGTCGGCGAGCGGGCAACCGAGCCGGGCCAGCTCCGCAACGGTCGGTTCCCGACCGCCCGCCAGCGCAACGAGAGCGGCCAGCACCTGCTCGACGTCGCGACGGACCCGATCCACGCTGTTGCTCTCCCCCACCGCCCACTGCGCCGAACAGTCGGCGATCTCCGCGGCCACCGCGGCACAGCGTGCCGCGTCATCGGGGGCGATCACCGCCTGCAGGTCGGCACGCCGGGCATACAGCCGCCTGCCCTCCAACACCGCTGCGGCTGCCAGCGGCGAGGCCTCCGGATCGTCGACCGGACCACCGACGCCGCAGCCGTCGGCACAGCGCCAACGCCCGCCATGGGCCACCTGGTCCACCACATGCGCACCGAGCAGCACGATGCCGTGGCCCGACAACTTCTCGGCCAGCGCAGCGACCAGTCGGCGGTGCTGCTCGTTGCAGACTGGGCAGCACGCCCCCGCCGCGTCGACGATCACCGCGATGGCCGCTGCCGGAGCGGCGGCCGCGGCGACGTCGGCGAGCCGGCCGACGGTGTCCACGAGCGCCTCCGAGAGATCGACCCGCAGCACCGAGCCCAGTTCACCCCCGTCGAGCGACACCAGGATCAGGGATTTCTCCGGCACGAAGCCTAGGATCGCCGGCAGCGCAGCGATAAGTGCTCCGGGCCGATTCAGCGTGAATTCCGGTTGCTTGGTCGTCATGGCAGCAACAGTGACGACCGTCACCGTCATCAAGGGCGCACCAGCTCGGCACAGGCCCTCGCATTGTGGATGGACCCGCAACTGTGCATCGATGAGCCTTCAAGATGCACGACCGGCCGAAAGCGCGTAAGTGTCAGTGTCATGGATTCGAAGAGGGAATACGACGTCATCGTGATCGGCTCGGGCCCAGGCGGACAGAAGGCCGCCATAGCGTCGGCCAAACTCGGCAAATCTGTCGCCCTGGTCGAACGCGGCCGCATGATCGGTGGGGTCTGCGTCAATACCGGCACCATTCCGTCAAAGACCCTGCGCGAGGCCGTGATCTACCTGACCGGGATGAATCAGCGCGACCTGTACGGAGCCAGCTACCGGGTCAAGGACAAGATCACCCCCGCCGATCTGCTCGCCCGCACCCAACATGTGATCGGCAGGGAAGTGGAGGTCGTACGTAACCAACTGATGCGCAACCGTGTCGACCTGTTGGTCGGCCACGGGCGTTTCATCGATCCCCACACGATCGTGGTCGAGGGACAGAACGGCAACGAGACCACAACCGTCACAGCCGACTACGTCGTCATCGCCACCGGAACAGAACCCGTTCGGCCGCCGGGGGTCACGTTCGATGAGGAGCGCGTACTCGACTCCGACGGGATCCTCGATCTGAAGTTCATTCCGGCGTCAATGGTGGTAGTCGGCGCCGGCGTGATCGGTATCGAGTATGCGTCGATGTTCGCGGCGTTGGGAACACGAGTGACCGTGGTGGAGAAACGGGACTCGATGCTGGAATTCTGCGATCCAGAGGTGGTCGAAGCCCTGCGTTTTCACCTGCGCGACCTCGCCGTCACCTTCCGGTTCGGCGAAGAGGTGACCGCCGTGGACGTCAGTTCGAGCGGCACCGTCACCACCTTGGCCAGCGGTAAGCAGATCCCCGCCGAGACGGTGATGTACTCAGCCGGCCGCCACGGTCACACCGCCCACCTCGATCTGACCAAAGCCGGTCTGCACAGCGACGAGCGCGGCCGCATCGTCGTCGATACCACGTTCAAGACGTCGGTGGATCACATCTACGCGGTCGGCGACGTGATCGGCTTCCCCGCGCTGGCCGCAACCTCGATGGAGCAGGGCCGGCTGGCCGCCTACCATGCCTTCGGCGAGCCGACCGACGGGATCACCGACCTGCAGCCGATCGGGATCTACTCGATCCCGGAGGTCTCCTACGTGGGGGCAACAGAATTGGAGCTCACCCGCAGCGCGATCCCCTACGAGGTGGGCGTGGCCCGCTATCGGGAGCTGGCCCGCGGACAGATCGCCGGTGACTCCTACGGAATGCTCAAGCTGCTGGTGTCGACGACCGATCTAACGCTGCTCGGCGTGCACATCTTCGGCACCAACGCGACCGAGATGGTGCACATCGGCCAGGCCGTCATGGGGTGCGGCGGAACGGTGGAATACCTGGTGGACGCGGTATTCAACTATCCGACCTTCTCCGAGGCATACAAGAACGCTGCATTGGACGTCATGAATAAAATGCGTGCCCTGCAGCAATTCCGCGGCTAGCGGCTCCGCCGGGAGCCATTTCACCGCTCAGCGAACGCCGTCAGCGCCGTGGAATCCCCCGGCGCCCGCGTACGTTGTCCACCACATGCGCGCGCGGTTTTCCGGCGTGGCCCCCGGTGGGGGAAAATAGACGGTGCGATCCCTTGCGATCTGCACAATGAGGAGGCGACGGCGATGGCCGACTACCCGGACAACGGTCCCGACCGGGGCTGGCAATACCAGCCCGAGCAGAGCGGCATGTACGAGCTGGAGATTCCGGCACCCCAGGTGATGTCGGCGGACGGCGAGGGGCCGGTCTTGATCCATGCCCTGGAAGGCTTCTCCGACGCCGGCCACGCGATCCGGCTGGCGGCCAAGCACCTCAAGAGCAAGCTGGACAGTGAGTTGGTGGCGTCATTCGCGATCGATGACCTGCTCGACTATCGGTCGCGGCGACCGCTGATGACGTTCAAGTCCGACCACTTCACCCACTACGCCGAGCCCGAGCTGAGCCTGCACGCGTTGCGGGACAGTGCAGGTACCCCGTTTCTGTTGCTGGCGGGCATGGAGCCCGACCTGAAATGGGAGCGGTTCATCACCGCCGTACGGCTGCTGGCCGAGCAGCTCGGGGTGCGCCGGACCATCGGCTTGGGCACGATCCCGATGGCCGTTCCGCACACCCGGCCGGTGACGCTCACCGCACACTCCAACAACCGTGACCTGATCAGTGAATTCACCCCGTGGATCACCGAGGTTCAGGTTCCCGGCAGCGCGTCCAACCTGCTGGAATACCGGATGGCGCAGCACGGCCACGAGGTCGTCGGTTTCACCGTGCACGTACCGCATTACGTTGCCCAGACGGACTATCCCGAGGCCGCCGAGGCGCTGCTCAAGCAGGCCGCCCAGACCGGCGCACTGGAGTTGCCGCTCGCCGAGCTGCGCGACTCGGCGGCCGAGATCCGGACCAAGATCGACCAGCAGGTCGAGGCGAGCGCCGAAGTAGCCCAAGTGGTCACAGCGCTGGAACGCCAGTACGACGCCTTCATCACCGCCCAGGAGAATCGCTCGCTGCTCTCCCGCGACGAGGAGCTGCCCAGCGCCGACGAGCTCGGCGCCGAGTTCGAGCGGTTCCTGGCGCAGGAGGCGAAGAAGAACCTCGACGGCGACGACTGAGATCGGTGCCGCGGGCTACCCGGTTCGACGCAGCGTGGCGGTGAGATGGTTCTGCGCGGGTTGGCCGACCGCACCCATGTCCAGCGTGTAGGACAACTCGTCGCCGGCGAGGCGATAGTGGCGGCCTAACACCGTCACTTCTTTGGCCGTCGGTGCGAGTCCGATCGTCGGTGCGGACATCTGCAGTTCCACGCCGTCGTCGGTGACCGTGTAGTTGCCGACCTCGATCTCAGTGATGCCGCTAGGGTGCGCCAGCACCCATTCGATCTGGCCCGGCTGCGGAACCCGCAGGTAGCCGGTTTCGGCATGCAGCGGCAGTCCTTCGTTGGGCGACTTCGTCTTCTGTCCGTAGACCAGGAAAGGCTTACCGACATGCGAGAACACCACCTCTTCGAGGTAGTCGAATGGCGCGATCGTGGGATATACCCCGGACCCCCGGCCTGACCAGGTGCCCAACAGCGGGGCCAGCTCCACAAGGTTCGGATGCAACTCGGGTGCCATGCCGCCAGCGTAGTGCGCGGTGGGGCCCGCACGGCTCAACCGGTGCTGGGCATCTCGCGATGTTCGCGCAGGGCCTCGATCTCCCGCTCGAAGTCGGCGGCCGAGGAAAACGACCGGTACACCGAGGCGAATCGCAGATAGGCCACTTCGTCGAGTTCGCGCAACGGACCCAGGATCGCCAGCCCCACCTCGTGACTGGGAATCTCTGGAGAACCCGCGGCTCGCACAGCGTCTTCCACCTGCTGAGCCAGCAGGTTCAGCGCGTCGTCATCGACTTGGCGGCCCTGGCAGGCCCGGCGGACCCCGCGCATGACCTTCTCCCGGCTGAACGGCTCGGTCACGCCACTGCGTTTGACCACCGCGAGCACCGCGGTTTCCACGGTGGAGAACCGCCGGCCGCATTCCGGACAGGAACGACGGCGGCGGATGGCCTGGCCTTCATCGGCCTCGCGGGAATCCACCACCCGGGAGTCTGGATGGCGACAAAACGGGCAGTGCATTGCCGCTCCTTCGCCGTGCCGGGAACCCGGGTCTTCAGACAACTGAGACACCGTGGGCCACTGGGACAACTGCGAGCGTACCTGCGCGGGTTGCCGGCGGCGCCCCGCAGTGGCCGCAAGCGGCGGCCGAACCGACACTGCGACCTCAGCCCAACGGCGCGATCAGCGTCTGACCGGCGTCCAGGGCCACCGACTCCAGGCTGTTCAGCTCGCGGATGCGCTCGATGACCTGTCCGGCCGGTGCGTCCGGTGCCACCCGGGCGGCCAGGTGCGCCAAGCTCTCCCCGCTCTGGACGCGCACCACACCGAGCTGGTCGGGCACGGCGGAGGTACTGCCGGCCGCGGCCGCGCCGAATTGGGCGATCAGCCCGAGCCACACGGTGATCCCGGCGGCGATCAGGGCCAGCACGACGGTGGTCGCCGGGGTGATGGCCTTGACGGGCTGCGGCCGGTGCGGCGCACGTGACATCAGCACGCCGGAACCGCGGTGGCGCAACGGGGCACCGCCTGGCCGCTGCCGGGCCAGCCGTGCCGGCTGGGTCCGGATCGGGTAGGCGCGACCCGACGTCCGGGGACCGTGATGCGCCCGGGTCCGCTCGTTCTCGGCCGGCTCGAACGACGGAGCGATCGTGTCGATGAGCATCATGTGCGGTTCTCCCTCACTCGGCGTCGGCGACCCTGTTCGCTCGACTGTTCGAATACTAATCGATTGTATGTTCGATGTCCGAACATGTGATCGAATCGTTGTCGAAAACATTAGCGAAGGGGTCCGACAACTCGAGGATAAGTTCGAACGTCCGCGCGACACACCTCGAACACATGTTTGATTAATCGCAGCTATGCGACTAGATTCGCCCCCATGAGTGACAGCAGCAGTAACGCGGCGGGCCCGGACTCAGCGCTGACCGCCCGGCAGCGCACGATCCTGAACGTCATCCGCGCTTCGGTGAACGAACGGGGTTACCCGCCGAGCATCCGCGAGATCGGCGACGCGGTCGGGCTGACCTCGACCTCCTCGGTTGCTCACCAGCTGCGCACGCTCGAGCGCAAGGGCTATCTGCGCCGTGACCCCAACCGTCCCCGCGCTGTCGACGTGCGTGGCCAGGAGGACCTGGCCGGCGCCGCCGAGGCCGCGCAGCGCACCGAGTTCGCCGGTTCGGATGCACTGCCGGAGCCCACGTTCGTTCCGGTTCTGGGCCGGATCGCGGCCGGCGGGCCGATCCTGGCCGAGGAAGCCGTCGAGGATGTGTTCCCACTCCCCCGCGAGCTGGTCGGTGAAGGGGAACTGTTCTTGCTCAAGGTGGTCGGCGAATCGATGGTGGACGCCGCGATCTGCGACGGCGACTGGGTGGTGGTGCGTCAGCAGAACGTCGCCGACAACGGCGACATCGTGGCCGCGATGATCGATGGCGAAGCCACCGTCAAGACCTTCAAACGCACCGGCGGCCAGGTCTGGCTGATGCCGCATAACCCCATCTTCGACCCCATCCCGGGCAATGACGCGGTGGTGCTGGGCAAGGTCGTGACCGTCATCCGCAAGATCTGACCATGGTCGCGCCGTGCCCACCTTTCGATGAGGAGTCGGCGCGCCAGAAGGTGCGGGCCGCCGAGGATGCCTGGAACACCCGGGATCCCGCGCGGGTGGCGCTGGCCTACACCGAGGACTCGGTGTGGCGTAATCGCGACGAGTTCATCACCGGGCGCGCGGAGATCGAGGAATTTCTGCGACGCAAGTGGGCCGCCGAACGCGACTACGCGCTGCGCAAAGAGCTGTGGTGCTACCAGGGCGACCGAATTGCGGTGCGCTATCAGTACGAATGCTGCGACGCGGCCGGCCAGTGGTGGCGCAGTTACGGCAACGAGCTCTGGGAGTTCGCCACGGACGGCCGAATGAGCCGCCGCGAGTCGAGCATCAACGATGTTCCCATCACCGCAGAGCAGCGACGCATCTTCGGGCCGCGCCCGCAACGCGAAGATGCGTCACTGCCGCTGCAGTGATCAGCCGGCCCTGGTGAAGCCGTTGAGCCGCGCCGCGTCCTCGGTGG
Organism: Mycobacterium sp. SMC-14; assembly: GCF_046250075.1. NCBI lineage: Bacteria > Bacillati > Actinomycetota > Actinomycetes > Mycobacteriales > Mycobacteriaceae > Mycobacterium > Mycobacterium sp. SMC-14. The sequence goes on from NZ_CP176429.1 coordinate 2,785,076, forward strand.
CGAACCAGATCTCGGCGAGGGTGTCGTCATACAGCGCGTTCTGCGGGGTGTAGTAGAGCCCCGAACCGATGTTCGCCTTGATCGGGTAGCCGGTCGGCTGTTGATAGGGGTCGTCCAGCGGCAGGTGCATCACCGGATGTACCGATTCGTCCATGCCGAAGGTGCGTGTTTCCGCGGCGCCGCCGAACGTACGCGTGTCCGCGCCGCCACCGAACCTGCGGGGCTCCGCGGCAGAGCCGAACGCGCGCGGGTCCGACCCGGCACCTCCGTGGCCCACGGCATGCCGCCCGGTACCGAACTCGTCCTCGGTCACCACCCGGGTGGGGGCGGTGTCGGTGTCGTCATCGTCGTCGGCTTCCGCTTCGGCCTCGTGCTCGCCGTAGTGCAGCCACGGAGCATCCGGGATCGACGAAACAGGCAGTTCGGGCTCGGCCGCATACGGCGAGGCGCCGTACCGACTGGGCAGCCGGACCGTGCCCTCGTTCTCACGGTGGTCTTCGTGCCGGTCATGGTGGGCCCACTGCTCGTCATCGTCGTCGTAGTCGTCGGCTACCGGCGGCGGCACGGCAACCGGTGCGCCCGGCAGCACAGCGGCCGGCCGCCGCCGCTGCCACCACATCGCGGCCCCGGCGAGTGCTCCCAGCACCGCCAGCACCACAACGGGGATCAGCACCCACATCCAGTTCCAGTGCGACTCGGTGGTTGCGCCATTCGAGGTGGACTTGCTGCCATCAGGCAGGTTCGCCCCGGGAATCTGCAGGCCCGACAGCGATTGCGCCAGGTCGGCCGGTTCCGTGCTGAACGTGTTGGTGGCCTGGTTCCAGGCGATCGACCCGCCGGTGAACTTCTGCGACACCACATCGCCCTCGACGGTCTGATCACCCACCGGGGTACCCAGCTTTCCGGAGGCTCCGTCGAGCTTGTCCCAAGCCTCCTTCATCGCGCCGCGCACCACGAAGGCACCGTTGTCGGGGCTGAAGAAGATCACCGGTTCGTCGTCGGCGGCGAACGAATTGAATCTGCTGCCAGAGATCGCTCCGTCAGCCGTGCTGGTGATCGGGAAACCCAGGTCGCTGCCGGCCGGACCGCCCAACGACTCGTACTTGGCCAGCACGTCGCCTACCACCGCGTTGGCTCCGGTCACCGGGCTGAAATAGACCTTGCCGTGCGCGAAGTCCTGTCCCACGCCGCCGTTGTCACCGACGGGGTACTGGTCGCCCTGCTTGGCCCCGAGGGCTCCGGCGGGCCCGCCGGCGGTGCGCCAGGCCTGGTCGATGGCCGCGGTCGGGTCAACCTGGGCCTGCAGATCAGCCAGCTGCGCCGCCAATTCCGGCGGAACCGTGGTGAACGTCCTGGTCGCACTGTCGAAAGACAGCGTCCCGCCGCTGAACTTCTGGGTGACCACGGCGCCGTCGTAGCTCTCGTCCTCGACCGGGACGCCGAGCGCACCGGTGGAGCTGCCCAGCTTGTCCCAGCCTGCGTTGATGGGTCCACGCACCACGTGAGCGCCGTGCTCGGGCGTCCAGAAGATCACCGGGTTGTCGGCACCGGACAAGATGGCCACCCGACTGTCGGGGACCAAGCCGGGCACTTCGTCGCTGCTGGGGAATCCGAGACCGTTGTCGACCGCGCCGCCCAGCGCTTCGTACTTGTCCAGGATCGCGCCGTAGATCGCCTTGGCGCCGGTCTCGGGGGTGAAGAAGATGGTGCCACCGGCGAAGTCCTGGGCGAACCCAACGCCGGCGGGGTGCACGTCACCCTTGGGCGCACCCAGCGGCGACCCGTCGCCCCCGGCGGCCTGCCAGGCCGCCGTGATGGCGTCGTGGGCATCGCCGTCGGGCGTCGCCGCAGCGGTCTGCACCGACAAGAGCACGGTGACCGTCGCCGCGAGGCCGAGCGCCATGCGCACCGCCGTCTTGCCGAACCGATCTTTCCGACTAGTCACCAGCCCTCCCAGGCATCATTATCGACGTTATCGACGCAAATGTTTCCGGCATAGACTTTCCCGCAATCGGCCCGAATTTCGAAGCCATGTCATCGATATTGCGGAAACAGATACCCACCCGATGCTGAATTGATGCCAAAGCCGCTGCCGTAAACGGAACGAGGGGCGCTACCAAACATGCTGGTAGCGCCCCTGACAGCGCCCCGCTGGGCGCCCAAATCGTTCCCGATTGCCTCGGCTAGACGCCGAGGCTGCGGCCGATGATCTCTTTCATGATCTCGGTGGTGCCGCCGTAAATGGTCTGAACGCGGGCATCCAGATAAGCCCGCGCAACCGGGTATTCACGCATGTAGCCGTATCCGCCGTGCAGCTGCAGGCAGCGGTCGATCAGGTGCACCTGCTTCTCGGTGGAGTACCACTTGGCCATCGCGGCCTGCTCGACGGTCAGCTTCTTGTCCAGGTGCAGCTTCACGAACTCGTCGACCATCATCCGCACCACGGTGGCCTCGGTGGCCAGCTCGGCCAGCAGGAACCGGCTGTTCTGGAAGCTGCCGATCGGCTTGCCGAACGCCTTGCGCTCCTTGGTGTACTGGATCGTCTGCTCCAGCACCGCCTCCATGGCCCCTGCGGCCATGATCGCGATCGAGATCCGTTCCTGCGGCAGGTTCTGCATCAGGTAGATGAAGCCCTTGCCCTCCTCGCCGAGCAGGTTCTCCACCGGGACGTGCACGTCGGTGAACGACAGCTCTGCGGTGTCCTGGGCGTCCAGACCGATCTTGTCCAGGTGACGGCCTCGCTCGAAGCCCTCCATGCCGCGCTCCACGACCAGCAGGGAGAATCCCTGCGCGCCCTTGTCGGGGTCGGTCTGGGCGACGACGATCACCAGGTCGGAGTGAATGCCGTTGGTGATGAACGTCTTGGAACCGTTGAGCACATAGTGGTCGCCGTGCTTGACCGCGCGGGTCTTGATGCCCTGCAGGTCACTGCCGGTGCCGGGCTCGGTCATCGCGATCGCGGTGATCAGCTCACCGGTGCAGAACTTCGGCAGCCAGCGCTGCTTCTGCTCCTCGTTGCACAGTTCCAGCAGATACGGCGCGCAGACGTCGTTGTGCAGGCTGAAGCCCAGCCCGCTGTAGCGCCCCGCGGTGACTTCCTCGGTGATGATCGTGTTGTAACGGAAGTCCGGGTTGCCGCCGCCGCCGTACTCCTCGGGCACCGCCATGCCCAAGAAACCCTGTTTGCCGGCTTCGAGCCACACGGAGCGGTCGACGATCTTGGCCTTCTCCCACTCCTCCTGGTAAGGCGCGGCGTGGCGGTCCAGGAAGGCGCGGAACGACTCCCGGAACAGCTCGTGTTCGGCCTCGAACAGGGTTCGCTGGTACTTGATTGCGGCACTCATTGCCTGACCTCCGGTCGACTGATCTTTCCGACGAGAATAGACCAACCGGATGGTTGGGCGACGCAGTGGTGGGTGTCGGCGCTAGCGCGCTACCCCGCCTTGCCGACGCGCTCCGGTACCGCCCCGCTGCCGGCGCCGGCCGTCGGCCTGCGAGGCCGGCTGCGCACCGCCGCTGCCGCCGCCACGACGGCGCCGCGGACGGCCGGACTGGCCCGGTGAGGTCTGGCCCGGTGAAGTCTTGGCGCGGGCCGGCGGGGCGACCTTCGGGGCCACCGGGGCGGGCGCCCGCAACGGCGCCACCTCCCCCACCAACTCGAGCACCGAAGCGGAATCGGCCGCCACCTGCTGCGGGGCGACGCTGATGCCCGCGCGACGCAACAGCACCTGGGTCTCGCGGCGCTGCTCGGGCAGGACGACGGTGACGACGTCTCCGGCGCTGCCGGCGCGTGCGGTACGCCCGGAACGGTGCAGGTACGCCTTGTGCTCGGCGGGCGGGTCCACGTGGACCACCAATTCGACCTCGTCGACGTGCACGCCGCGGGCGGCGATGTCGGTGGCCACCAGAACCCGAACGTCACCGTCGGCGAACGCCGCGAGATTGCGCTCGCGCGCGGGCTGCGACAGGTTGCCGTGCAGGTCCACCGACGGCACACCGGACTCGGTGAGCTGACGGGCCAGCTTCCGGGCCTGATGCTTGGTCCGCAAGAACAGGATTCGCCGCCCAGTGCCCGACGCCAGCAACTGCACCAGGTCCTTCTTGTCCTGCAGGCCGGCGACGTGGAACACGTGATGGGTCATCGCCGGAGGAGGCGCATCGAGTTCATCGACGGAGTGCGACACCGGATTGCGCAGGAAACGCCGGACCAGCTTGTCGACCCCGTTGTCCAGCGTCGCCGAAAACAGCAGTCGCTGACCGGTTTCGGCAGTGGCGGCCAGAATGCGGGTGACCCCGGGCAGGAAGCCGAGGTCGGCCATGTGATCGGCTTCATCCAGCACGCAGACCCGTACCGCGTCCAGCGTGATCAGCCGCTGCTTCATCAGGTCCTCAAGCCGGCCCGGGCAGGCCACCACGATGTCGACACCGGCGCCCAGCGCGCTCACCTGACGGTTCTGCGAAACCCCGCCGAAGATGGTGGTCACCTTCAGGCCGCTCGCCGCCGCCAGCGGTTCCAGGGTTGCGGTGATCTGGGTGGCCAGCTCCCGGGTGGGCGCCAGTACCAGGCCACTGGGCCGGGCGCGGTGGCGCTTCTCGCCGGCCAGCCGTGCGACCAGCGGCAGCGAGAAGGCCAGCGTCTTGCCGCTGCCGGTCTTGCCGCGGCCCAGCACATCACGGCCGGCCAGACTGTCCGGCAGGGTCGCGACCTGAATGGGGAAGGGAGCAGCAATGCCGCGATCGGCGAGCACACTGACAAGTGCAGAGGGCACGCCGAGTTCGGCGAATGAATTGGTGGTCATGACATGCCTTTCCGGCATCGGCCGTGCGGCAGAGGCGCCACGACGGCGCCCATCTGTCTGCAACACAGGGGTTGGCGAAATTGCCTGTTGGCAATAACTTTCGCCGCGAGAAGAGCTTCACACGCCAGCTGAATCGGCACCAGGGGCCGGACGGCGGTGAGTAAGCGTTCCACGACGCGTGAGCACCAGCCTATCGCACCGGTGCGGCAATGCCTAAAACGCGGCGAATTCCCGCAGACTGGCCGCCAATGCCGCCGGAACCCGCGCGCGGATTCGGGTGCCGCCCTCGCCGTGCTCGGCCTGCTGTACCCGACCGTGCTCATGCACCCTGGCCACCAAATCGCCACGACCGTAAGGGATGACGACATCGACTGCGGTGTCGACGGGCGCCACCGACTGCGCCATCCGTTGACGCAGCGCGTCGATGCCCTCACCGGTGTGCGCTGAGACGAACACCGCTTCGGGCAAGGCACGTCGCAGCTGGGCCAACGCCAGATCACCGGCGGCGTCGATCTTGTTGACCACCAACAGTTCCGGAGCACGCTGACCACTCGGTCCGGAATCGTGTTCGGCGATGACCTCGGAGATCACCTCGCGCACCGCGCTGATCTGCGCCAGTGGCGCCGGATCGGAGCCGTCGACCACATGCACCAGCAGGTCAGCGTCGGCGACTTCCTCCAAGGTGGAACGGAACGCCTCCACCAACTGGGTGGGCAGATGCCGCACGAAACCGACTGTGTCGGTCAACACAAAGGGGCGGTCGTCGTCGAATTGCCCACGGCGCGTGGTGGGTTCCAGCGTGGCGAAGAGCGCATCCTGAACCAGCACGCCGGCGCCGGTCAGGGCATTGAGCAGGCTGGACTTGCCGGCGTTGGTGTAGCCGACGATCGCCACCGAAGGGACGTCACTGTGCCGACGCCGGCTGCGCTGGGTGTCGCGCACCTGCTTCATCGCCTTGATCTCGCGGCGCAGCTTGGACATCCGTTCCCGGATCCGCCGCCGGTCGGTTTCGATCTTGGTCTCACCGGGACCGCGGGTGCCGACCCCGCCGCCGGCGCCACCGGCCCGCCCGCCGGCCTGCCGTGACATCGATTCACCCCAGCCGCGTAGCCGCGGCAGCATGTACTGCATCTGCGCCAGCGCCACCTGCGCCTTGCCTTCGGCGCTGGTGGCGTGCTGGGCGAAGATGTCCAGGATCAGGGCGGTGCGGTCGATCACCTTGACCTTGACCGCTTTCTCCAGCGCGTTCAGCTGCGCCGGCGACAGCTCGCCATCGCAGATGACGGTGTCGGCACCGGTGGCCAGCACCATCTCCCGCAACTCGTGGGCCTTGCCGGAGCCGATGTAGGTCGACGGGTCGGGCCGATCTCGACGTTGGATCAGGCCCTCGAGCACCTCCGAGCCGGCGGTTTCGGCCAACGCCGCCAGCTCCACCATGCTGGCGTCGGCCTCGGCGGCGGTTCCGTCGGTCCACACGCCGACCAGCACCACCCGTTCCAGGCGCAGTTGGCGGTATTCGACCTCGGAGATGTCGGCGAGTTCGGTGGACAGCCCGGCGACGCGGCGCAGCGCTGCGCGGTCGTCGAGGTTCAGCTCACCGGTGCTGGGCTGCGGCCTCGAGTCGGGATAGCTCACTGCGCCGCCCACCACCTCGGTGCGATGTCGCCGCGGGCCACCAGTTCCGACGGCCCCCGCAGGTAGCTGCCGGCGTCGGTGACGGTGACGAAGACCTGCCCGCCGGGGATGTCGACCCGCAGCGTGCCGGTCGAGGCCCCACTATGCGCCAGGGCCGCCACGGCGGCGGCCACCGTGCCGGTGCCGCACGAGCGGGTCTCGCCGACACCGCGCTCATGCACCCGCATCGCTACCGCGCCGTCGTGGACAGCGGTCAGGATCTCCACGTTCACCCCGTTCGGAAACTGCGTGGTGTCGAACGACACCGGCGCACCGACATCCAGGGCGGCCAGATCTGCATCGGACAGCCCCGGATCCACACAGGCCAGGTGCGGGTTGCCAACGTCGACGCCCAGGCCCGCGAACCGCCGCCCGCCGACCAGCGCCTCGAATGCCGGTCCGGAGCTCCCCAGCAGGTTCGGCTTGCCCATGTCGACGGTCACCTCGGCGTGCACGTCGTCGGCGTGGTGCACGATCACCGGTCGCGGCCCAGCCAGTGAGCCGACGACGAATTCGTCGGCCGATTCCAGGCCCGCGGCGCGCAGATAGTGCGCGAACACCCGGACACCATTGCCGCACATCTCGGCCACCGAGCCGTCGGCGTTGCGGTAGTCCATGAACCAGTCGCCGGGCCCCACACCTTCGGGCAGCTGGTCAAGCACCCCCGCGTCGGCCGCCGCGCCGGCGGTGGTCACCCGCAACAGACCGTCGGCGCCCAGGCCGCGGCGGCGGTCGCACAGCGCGGCCACCGCGGCAGGGGTCAGCTCCAGGGCCACGTCCAGATCCGGCAACAACACGAAGTCGTTCTGGGTGCCGTGGCCCTTGGCGAAAAGCATGTGCTCAGGATACGTGCCGCAGCGCTGTCAGCGCCGCGTCGAGCAGGCCGCCGGCGGCGGCATCGAGCCATTGGGTGCGGTGGTCGCGGCGGAACCAGGAACGCTGCCGGCGCACATAGCGCCGGGTTCCGATGAACGTCGGTTCCCGCGCGCCCGCACCGTCGCCTCCGGCATCGAGATCAGCGATCACTTGGGCGTAGCCCAGCGCTCGGGCGGCGGTGACGCCGTCCCGCAATCCCGACTCCAGCAGCCGCTGGACTTCGGCGACCAGCCCCTGGGCGAACATCGTGTCGGTGCGGGTGGCCAGTCGCTCATCGAGAATGACTGTGTCGCAGTCTAATCCGAGGATCACGGTATCCCAGCGCGGCACTCCGATGGTCGGCGCAGAGGCGGCGAACGGCGCTCCGGTCAGTTCCACCACTTCCAGGGCCCGCACGATCCGCCTGCCGTCGGTGGGCAGGATCGCCGCGGCGGCAGCAGGGTCGGCGCCGGCCAGCTCGGCATGCATGGCGGCAACCCCGACCTCGGCCAACCGCTGCTCGTAGCGGGCCCGCACCACCGGATCGGTGGCCGGGAACGACCAGTCGTCGAGCAGGGCCTGCAGGTAGAGCATCGACCCGCCGACGATGATCGGCACCGCGCCACGATCCATGATCGCCTCGACGTCGGCCGCCGCGGCCTGTTGATAGCGGGCCACCGTCGCGGTCTGCACGACGTCGAGCACGTCGAGTTGATGATGCGAGATGCCACCACGCTCCCCCGGCGGCAGTTTTGCGGTGCCGATGTCCATGCCGCGGTAGAGCTGCATGGCATCGGCGTTCACGATCTCGCCGCCCAATCGCGCGGCCAGGTCCAGCGCCAGTTGCGATTTGCCCGTGCCGGTAGGCCCGACAACCGCGATCGGCCTCACGGCTGCCAGACCCCCACGAAGTAGCCGACCCCATACGGGGCGTCGCGGTAGAGCTCTGTGACGCTGTGCGGTGCCGTCCCGACCAACCCGGCCAGGGCCGCGAAACCCGCCCGGCCGACGACCTGCGGGCCCAGCCCGGTCAGTGCTGCGGCGTCGCCGCGGGCCAGCGCATCGTCCAGGGCGCGCTGGCATTCGACGTCGACCGGCTGGTATCCCCCCGGCGCCGCCGGGGTCACGGTGTTGGCGCCGTCGGCAAGCACCAGCACACCGGTGCGCTCACCGGCGTGGTCGATCTCGGCGCGTACCCGGCGGCCGGCCTCCAGCGCCGCGCCCGGATCGGCGCAGGAGTGCACCACCACCTCGGCGTCCGGCGCCACCTGCCCGCGCACCCACCCGGCGACCAACGCGCACAACGGCAGATCAACGCACTGCTGGGCGCCCGGTGCCAGCCCCACCGCGACGTCGGCGCCGAAACCGGCGAAGCTGCCGGCACTGTCGGGTCCGTACACCGCATCGGGTCCGGCCCCCAGGACCACCCAGCGCGCCGGCAGCGCCTGGGCAGCGGCCAGCGCTGCGGCCCGCAACTCGGCGGCTTCGACGGCGGTGCCGGCCAGCTCGGGCACCAGCACCGGCGCCGACGGCATGATCGCGATCGGTCCCAGCACGGCACCCAAACTAGCTGGTGGTGGGCGCAGCCACCGGCTCGGCCAGGTCGGCGCCGGCATCAGCGACGATGGTGGCGGCCTCACCGCGGGCCAGTGCCGCCGTGGCGATCACGATCAGCACCACCCCGATGATCACGGCGACGTCCTCTGTCCCACCGGCCTGAATGGTCTCGTTGAGCAGCAGCACGCCCAGCGCACTGGCCACCAGCGGTTTGGCCACGGTCATCGTCGGCATAGACGCGGTCAGCGCACCGGCACGAAACGCCGACTGCTGGAAGATCATCCCGGCCAGCGTCGCCACCAGCCAGGGCGCCAATGCGGGCGCCCGCAGCACCGCGGCGAAGCCGTCGGCTTTGAGCACCTCCACGAGAACCTTCGTCAGCAAGGCGAACACCGCCAGCGAGGTACCGGCCACCACCGCCAGCAGCACCGCCGCCGCCGGCTTGCCCTTGTAGATCCGGGCGGCCAGCACGCAACCCACCAGCCCCGCCGCCAGCACCACCGACACGATGATCCAGGTAGCCGCCGGCGCGTGTTGCTTACCTTCGGTCGGATCCCCCACGATCACGACCACTGCCAGCGCCGCGGCCAGCAGGATGGCCCACATCCACTCCCAGTTGGTCACCCGACGATGAGTCAGCCAGGCATACATCGGCAGCGCGAACAGCAGCGCGGTCACCTGCAAACCGGTCACCAGCATCACCGAGCCGACCGCCAGCGCCACCGCCTGCAGGGCGTAGTTGGCCACCGCCGCTGCACCGCCGCCCCACCACCGCGGGTCGCGCAGCGACAGCCAGAACAGCTCCAGATGGCCCACCTGCTGGTCGGTGATCTCCTGGGCCGACCGCTGCCGGATCACGTCGCCGATCGCGGACGCCAACGCGGCGCACAACGCGAGCAACGCCGCTAGGAAATTCCCTGTCGACATGACCCCCTCCTCAGACGGGAAACGATACCCGCTGTTCACCTTCCCGCTGGATAACCGCTACGCCACGGCGACAGCCGGCTCGCCGGCGGAGGTCGCCTGATCACGCGAGAGCGCCACGACCGCGGCGACCAGCGTGGCCACTGCCAGGACCAGGGTGAACACCGCATCGCGGTCGGGCTTGAGCACCTCGCCGAGCACGACCATGCCCAGCGTCGCGGCCACCACCGGTTCCAGCACCGTGATCGTCGGCAGCGAGGCCGTCAGGGCGCCGGCCCGAAACGACGACTGCTGGTACACCGCGCCGGCCAGCGCGACGGCACACCAGGCGTAGAGCTCCGGTGCGGCGAACAAGGCTCGCGGGCCGTGGCCGATCAGGTCGACCACTCCCTTGGTCAGCACCGCGAAGATTCCCCACGAGATGGCCGACACCGCAGCCAGCAGCACGGCCGCCACCCGCCCGGCGTATGCCCGCGCCCCGATCAGACACAGCAACACCGTCGGCGCCAGCACGGCGACCACCCAGACCCAGGCCTCCAGCGAGGCCCGCGCCTGCCCGGCGGTGGGATGACCGACGGTGATGATGATGGACTCGGCCGCGACCAGCAGCGCCGACCATAGCCAGACCGAACGCCCCAGGCGACGACCGGATTGGCGCGCGCTCAGTGGCAGCGCGAACAACAGTGATGTGACCAGCACTGACTCCACCAGCAGCACCGACCCGAGGCCCAGCGCCACCGCCTGCAGGCTCAGACCCGCCAGACCCGACAGACTGCCCACCCACCACTGCCGGTCGGTCAGCAGCCGAGCGAACAGCGCGGCGGGCCCGATCCCCTGGTCACCGACCCGGTGGGCACTGCGCTGCTGAATCACGTCGCTGATCGCGCTGAACAGCGCCGCACCGAGCGCAAACAGCACGGCGATGGTCTCTTTCGCCATTGCCGGCCTCCTACGAATCTGCGGTGCGCCGCGGGCAACACCGGCAGCGATCGGACAGGCTACAGCCCAGCTCGGCCGGCAGCCGCAGCCTCGCCTCTCCTGCGTCGAGCCTCGCTGAACCGCGCCATCATGCGGCCCTCCCAGCCTCGCCTCTCCTGCGTCGAGCCTCGCTGAACCGCGCCATCATGCGGCGGTCCCAGCCTCGCCTCTCCTGCGTCGAGCTTCGCTGAACCTCCGAGTTGGCGGCGCGGTGTGGCGGGTAACTGCTTGAATACTCTGGAATGCTGCTAGGCAGATCGAAGGCGCCGCGGTGCGCGGCAGATGCGCGGGTTATCCCGCGAAGGGTTAGGTGACGACAGCGATGACCACTGATAGCGGTTCGTCCGCCCCCACCCCACGGCCGGGTCCCCGTCCAGGTCCCAGGCCTGGGGCCCACATCGGGCCCAAGCCCGGTGCCCGGCCTGCCCCGGCCGTTATCGGGCCGCCCAGTGTTGACCCGCACCGATTCGGGCGGGTCGACGACGACGGCACGGTGTGGCTGGTCACCTCGGCTGGTGAGCGACAGATCGGCTCCTGGCAGGCCGGCGACCGCGAGGCCGCGTTCGCCCACTTCGGCCGCCGGTACGACGACCTGAGCACCGAAGTGACCCTGCTCGAGGAGCGGTTGTCGTCCGGCAGCGGCGACGCCCGCAAGATCAAGGCATCCGCGGCGGCATTGGCCGAGCAGTTGCCTACGGCCAGCGTCCTCGGTGACGTGGAGGCGCTGGCAGCCCGGATCGCGGCGGTCAGCGAGCACGCCGCCTCCGTCGCCGCGGCCGGCCGTGCGCAACGCGATGAGCAGCGGGCGGCGGCGACCGCACGCAAGGAAGCGCTGGCCGCCGAAGCCGAGGAGTTGGCCGCGAACTCGACGCAGTGGAAGACCACCGGCGATCGGCTGCGCGCCATTCTCGACGAATGGCGCACGATCACCGGCCTGGACCGCAAAGTCGATGACGCGCTGTGGAAGCGCTACGCCGCTGCACGCGACGGCTTCAACCGGCGGCGCGGTTCGCACTTCGCCGACCTCGACCGGGGCCGGGCCGGGGCGCGTGAGGAGAAGGAACGGCTGTGCAAGCGAGCTGAGGAACTGTCCGGTTCCACCGACTGGGCGGGCACCAGCGCCACATTCCGCCAGTTGCTCGCCACCTGGAAGACGACCGGGCGGGCCTCCAAGGACGTCGACGAGGCGCTGTGGCAGCGGTTCAAGGCCGCCCAGGACACGTTCTTCTCCGCCCGTAATGCCGCGAACGCCGAACGTGACGCCGAGCTGGAGACCAACGCCACCGCCAAGGAGGCCCTGCTGGCCGAGGCGGAACGGATCGACCCGACCAACCAGAACGCCGCGCGCGCCGCACTGCGCTCGATAGTCAACAAGTGGGACGCGCTGGGCAAGGCACCGCGGGAACGTTCCGCCGAGTTGGAACGGCGCCTGCGGGCGGTGGAGAAGAAGGTGCGCGACGCCGGTGCCGCCGCCGAGGCAGCGGTGGTGGACCCCGAAGCCGAGGCCCGGGCCGCCCAGTTCCGTACCCGAGCAGAGCAATTCGAACGCCAAGCGCTCAAGGCCCAGGCCGCGGGCCGCGACAAAGAGGCCGCCGAAGCCACCGCCAGCGCCGAGCAGTGGCGGCAATGGGCACAGGCTGCAGAACAGGCGCTCAACCGGCGCTGATGAACGGCCGATGTTTGAGCATCGGCACCGTCGGGCTACCACCCCAGTGAGAGCAACAACCAACTCACTGGAGGTGACGCATGAGCAATATCACCGCAGCACTCGACGTCAAGCGCCCGATCCGGACGGTCTACAACCAGTGGACCCAGTTCGAGTCGTTCCCCAAGTTCATGGAGGGCGTCGAACAGGTACAGCAGCGCGACCCCACGCACCTGCACTGGAAGATCAAAGTGGGCGCCGCGTCGCGGGAGTTCGACGCGACCATCACCGAGCAACATCCCGAAGAGCGGGTCGCCTGGCGATCCGACACCGGTCCGACCCACGGTGGTGTGGTCACGTTCCACAAGATCGACGACGGTACTACCCGAGTGACCACTCAGATGGACATCGACCCCGACGGCGTCCTGGAAAACGTGGCCGACAAGCTGAACATCCTCGACCACCGGGTCCATGCGGATCTCAAGCGGTTCAAGGAGTTCATCGAGAACCAGCCGGCCGAAACCGGTGCCTGGCGCGGCGACGTACCGCGACGATGATCGATCCGGCCGGGTGGTTGTTTCGGTGGGGAGCCGCGGTGCGGCATCGCCGGTTCTTCCACCCCGACGGTGTGCTGACGACCGGGTTTCTGCAGCGAGACGCACCGGCAGACGACGGTCTGCCGGTGCCGTCAGCCACCGTCAACGCTCGCATCTCCAAGGCGACCGGCACACCTGGCCCCCTGCCCGACGCCGTCGGACTGGCGCTTCGGATACCGGCGCCCCAGCACGACCACCGCTGCTGGGACATCTTGCTGGTCTCGGCAGGTTCGGGCGTGTTCGGCCGGACACTGGGCGTGCACCCGGTGGCGTCCTGGTCAGGCCTGACGTTGACCACGCTCATGCCGCTGCACTACCGAGAGCAGACGTGGTGGCTGCGAGCTCGACTGACGACGCCGGTCGAGGGTTTCGGAGTGGCGCTGAGCAGCATTCGCAAGCAGCTCGCCACCGACCAGATCGGGTTCGAACTCGATCAGGCCCGCGGCACAGGAGAATTCCGCCCGCTGGCCTACCTGGTACTCAACGACCTCGATGAGGCCGACGGAACGGGCCACGACGTCTCGTTCGACCCGACCGTGAACAGCGCAGCGGGAGTTGAATTGCGTCCGCGCTGGCTCGCCGACTTGCGAGCCAGCGCCTACCGCGGAAGCCGGGAAGGCCGGGCCGCGACGAACGCTACTCGTCCGGTGGCGGGTCCTCGGGACGGTTGAGATCGTCCAACAGGTTCCGCGACTGCAGTTGCGCGGTGCTCTGCCGGCGCTCTGCCTCAGCGGCGAGTTGCAGCGCGGTGCGTGACCACACCACGCGGGCCCAGTGAAACGTCAGCACGATCAGCGTGATCCAGGCCAGGATCAGTCCGACGCCCGGGCCGGGGTGACCTTGTACCGCGGTCTGCCGAGACCACACGGCCAGCAGTCCGACGGCGCTGGCCACCGCCGAGCCCGCCAGTGCCACCCAGGCCACCGCCCAGCGCCGGGTCAGCAAGGCCAGCAGCGAGAACCCCACCCCGAACACCAGCGCCAGCCACATGAACAGCTGTGACGGCAACGTCACCAGAGCTTCGTCGGTGCCCTCGCCGGGAAACAGGACATCCCAGCCGCGAACGGAGCCGGTGTGCGGCAACAGGAACGAGCCCAGCAGCACGAATACGCAGATCGCGACGACCAGACCCCTGCCGCCGGGGTCGATTTCGCCGGCGACGCGCCGCTCGGCGGCTTCGATATCGGCGCGGTAGGCCTCGAAGTTGTTGTCCCCACTGCCGCTCATCGCGCCACCACCCCCGGCATCTTCGGCATGCCCAGTCCGACACCGGGCGCCGGCTCGGCATGGCTGTCACCGGCCCGGGTACGCCGGTGGCTCAACAGAGCCCCGTCGGCCAACAGGTGGTGCGGCGCCGCGCCGGTCACCGTTGTGGTCACCACGTCGCCGGGACGTACCTGCGCGGTCCCCGGCGCGAAGTGCACCAATCGGCCGTCGCGCGCTCGACCGCTCATCCGCGCGGTCTGGGCGTCCTTGCGGCCCTCACCGACTGCCACCAGCAGTTCGACGGTGCGCCCGATCTGGGCCTTGTTCTCGTCCCACGAGATCTGTTCCTGCAGCTCGATCAGCCGGTCGTAGCGTTGCTGGACAACCTCTTTGGGCAGCTGATCGGGAAGCTCAGCGGCCGGCGTTCCGGGCCGCTTGGAGTACTGGAAGGTGAACGCGGCCGAGAACCGCGCGGCGGCCACCACCTCCAGGGTCTCCTCGAAGTCCTGCTCGGTCTCACCGGGGAACCCGACGATCAGGTCGGTGGTGATGGCCGCGTCCGGGATGGCTGCCCGGACCCTGTCGAGGATGCCCAGATAGCGCTCGGCCCGGTAGGAGCGGCGCATCGCCCGCAGCACCGTGTCCGAGCCGGACTGCAGCGGCATGTGCAACGTAGGACAGACGTTCGGGGTCTGCGCCATCGCTTCGATCACATCGTCGGTGAACTCCGCAGGATGTGGAGAGGTGAAGCGGACCCGCTCGAGTCCGTCGATGTCCCCGCAGGCCCGCAACAGCGAGGCGAACGCCCCGCGGTCGCGCGGCAGTTCCGGGTCGGCGAACGAGACACCGTAGGCGTTGACGTTCTGACCCAACAGGGTCACCTCGAGTACGCCTTCGGCGGCCAGCGCCCGCACCTCGGCGAGGATGTCGTCGGGGCTGCGGTCCACTTCGCGGCCCCGCAACGACGGCACGATGCAGAAGGTGCAGCTGTTGTTACAGCCGACCGAGATGGAGACCCAGGCCGAGTAGGCCGAGTCCCGCGCGGCGGGCAGCGACGACGGAAACTCGCGCAGCGATTCGACGATTTCCACCTGGGCGCTCCGGTTGTGCCGGGCGCGCTCCAACAACGCCGGCAACGACCCCAGGTTGTGGGTGCCGAAGACGACGTCCACCCACGGCGCGCGACTCAGCACGCTGTCCTTGTCTTTTTGCGCCAGGCAGCCGCCGACGGCGATCTGCATGTCGGGGTTGCTGCGCTTGTTGGGCGCCAGGTGGCTCAGATTGCCGTAGAGCTTGTTGTCGGCGTTCTCCCGCACCGCGCACGTGTTGAACACCACCAGGTCGGCGTCGGCGTCGTCGGGGGCTCGGCGATAACCGGCCTGCTCGAGCATGCCGGCAATGCGTTCGGAGTCGTGAACATTCATCTGACAGCCGTAGGTACGCACCTCGTAGGTGCGCATCTGTTCGGAAATCACCGGCAAACTCACCCGGACTATGGTACGGCGGCTGCGCAGATCGGAGTGACCAGGCCGATAGCGGCGCCCGCACGGTAGCTTCCTGGGTAGGGTCAGATCCCATGACCAGCGGCGGGCCGGATCTGGTGCCGATGATCGCCATCCACGACGTCAACAAGTTCTTCGGCGGCCTGCATGTGCTCAAAGACATCAACCTCGAGGTCGCTCGCGGCGAGGTGGTGGCGATCCTGGGCCCGTCGGGCTCGGGTAAGTCCACGCTGTGCCGCACCATCAACCGACTCGAAGTGGTCGACTCCGGCACCATATCCCTCGACGGACAGCCGCTGCCGGCCGAAGGTGCGGCGCTGGCCCGGCTCCGGGCCCAGGTCGGCATGGTGTTCCAGTCGTTCAACCTGTTTCCGCACAAGACCATCCTGGACAACGTCACACTGGCACCGATGAAGGTGCACAAGATGCCCCGAGCGCAGGCGCAGCGCCAGGCGATGGCACTGCTGGAGCGGGTCGGGGTGGCCGATCAAGCCCACAAACATCCCGCACAGTTGTCGGGCGGACAGCAGCAGCGAGTGGCGATCGCACGTTCGCTGGCGATGAACCCGAAAGTGATGCTGTTCGACGAGCCGACCAGTGCCCTGGACCCGGAGATGATCAGTGAAGTGCTCGATGTGATGTCCACGCTGGCCGACGACGGGATGACCATGGTGGTGGTCACCCACGAGATGGGCTTCGCCCGCCGCGCAGCCGACCGGGTGGTGTTCATGGCCGACGGTGCCATCGTCGAACAAGCCGCTCCCGCAGAGTTCTTTGCTAACCCGAAATCCGCACGGGCCCAAGACTTTCTCGCCAAGGTCCTCGACCACTGATGCTGACGGTGCGAGCCCTGGCAGCGTTGGCGCGAGCCTGTGCCGTCCTGACGATCGCGGCCGCACTGACTGCGCCCTGCGGGGGGTGTACCGCTCACGACAGCGGCAAGATCACCGTAGGCGTCAAGTTCGACCAGCCCGGGTTGAGCGTCAAGAAACCCGACGGCACGCTCGGCGGATTCGATGTCGACGTGGCCCGTTACGTCGCGGCCCGACTGGGGTACCCGCCCGACCGCATCGCCTGGATCGAGGCCCCATCCGGGCAGCGCGAGATGCTGCTGCGCAACGGCCAGGTCGACTACCTGGTGGCCACCTATTCGATCACCGATTCGCGGCGCCAGAAGGTCGACTTCGCCGGCCCCTACCTGCTCACCGGGCAGTCACTGTTGGTGCGCGCCGACAACACCGACATCACCGGTACCGCATCGCTGCAGCGACACAAGAAGCTGTGTTCGGTGTCGGGCTCCACCCCCGCGCAACGGATCAAGGACCGCTATCCGGGCGTACAGCTGCAGCGCTACGACACCTACTCGGCGTGCGTGGAGGCCCTGCGCAACGGTGCGATCGACGCGGTGACCACCGATGACGTCATCCTGGCCGGCTATTCCGCCCAGAGCCCCGGGGCCTTCAAGCTGGTCGGCGAACGATTTTCAGAAGAGCTCTACGGGATAGGCGTGCAAAAGGGCAACGAAGGGTTGCGGCAGCGGATCAACGACGCCCTCGACGAGATGGAACGCGACGGTTCCTGGCGGGCGGCGTTCGTGGACAACTTCGGCCCCGCCGGGTTCGCAGTGCCCGAGCCTCCGCCGATCGAACGATGATGTTCGCCGAGTATCGGGGCCAGATCCTCCAATCCTTCACCGTCACCGTCGAGTTGGCGGTGTTGTCCGGCACGCTGGCGCTGATCCTGGGCACCGGATTGGCTGCGATGCGGCTGGCTCCGGTACCGGTGCTGCGATGGCTCGGCGGCGGCTACGTCCATCTGGTGCGCAATACCCCGCTAACTCTGCTGTTGCTGCTGTGCTCGTTCGGCCTGGCCCAGACGCTGGGGGTCTCGCTGACCGATCCGCAGTCGCCGACGTCGATCGACGACAGCAACTTTCGCCTGGCGGTGCTGGGCTTAAGTGTGTACACGGCATCGTTCGTGTGCGAGGCGGTGCGCTCCGGCGTCAACACGGTGGGGATCGGGCAGGCCGAGGCCGCTCGTTCGCTGGGATTGAGCTTCACCCAGAATCTTCGGATCATCTTGCTCCCCCAGGCTTTTCGGGCCGTGATCATCCCGCTGGGCTCAGTGTTGATCGCGCTGACGAAGAACACCACCCTGGCCTCAGCGATCGGGGTCGCCGAAGCGGCGCTGCTGATGAAGTCGATGACCGAGAACACCGCGGCGCTGCTCGGGGTGGGCGCGGTGTTCGCCGCGGGCTTCGTCGTGCTCACCCTGCCGCTGGGCCTGTTGTTCGGCTATCTGGACCGGCGCTGGGCGGTGTCGCGATGAGGTCCGCGCCCCGCGCGACGGTGCTGTTCGACACCCCGGGACCCCGAGCCCGCGCCCGCTACCAGGCATTGTCGCTGGTGACGGTGCTGGCTGCGGGGCTGCTCGGCTGGATGGTGTACTCGCGGTTGTCGGCCAAAGGGCAGCTGACCGCGGAGAAGTGGGCGCCTTTTCTGACTGCGGATCTGTGGCGGACCTACGTGCTGCCCGGGGTGGCGGGCACGCTGACCGCGGCGGCCTGGTCCATTGGGCTTGCGCTGATCCTGGGGGTCGGGCTCGGGGTCGGCCGGTTGTCG
Organism: Mycobacterium sp. SMC-14; assembly: GCF_046250075.1. NCBI lineage: Bacteria > Bacillati > Actinomycetota > Actinomycetes > Mycobacteriales > Mycobacteriaceae > Mycobacterium > Mycobacterium sp. SMC-14. Next base: position 2,803,433 of record NZ_CP176429.1, read on the forward strand.
CAGATCCGGCCGATTCGCTTCAGTTGCGCGGTGGCCGTGGAGTTCTTCCGGGCGATTCCGGTGCTGATCATGATGATCTTCGCCTACTTCGTCTATGGGCTGCTGGGCGCATTTCCACCGCAACAGATCGCGCTGGCCGGGGTGGTGACCGGCCTGACCCTCTACAACGGCGCCGTCATCGCCGAGATCGTGCGGGCGGGGGTGAAAGCCCTGCCCGGCGGGCAGTCGGAAGCGGCCGCTGCGTTGGGACTGGGCTGGGGCACCTCGATGCGCCTGGTCCTGTTGCCGCAGGCCGTCACCGCGATGCTGCCGGTGCTGGTGTCACAACTGGTGGTGGTGCTCAAGGACACTGCGATCGGCTACCAGATCACGTTCGTGGAGATGGTGCGCCAAGGCACCGTCGTCGGCTCCCAGTACAGCAACTACCTGCCCGCGCTCCTGGTGATCGCGGCGCTGATGATCACCGGAAACATGGTGCTCTCGGCCGGCGCCATCGGGCTTGAGCGGCGGCTGCGGCGGGCCCGCCACTCCCCCTTGGGCGCAGCCACAATTGAGCCGGAGGGCACCCCGGGAGCCCGGGTCGTTTAGGGACTGCGCGCACGGTGTCCGCCGTCTAGAGTCGGACTCGACAGCTAACGACAGGAGACTCGGATGGCCATCACCCCCAAGGACGCATTCAACGCTGCGCGCGACATCGCCGCGCACGCCGTCGAGAAGGCCTCGGACATCGTCGAGGACGCCGGCGACATCATTCGCGGGGACATCTCCGGTGGCGTCAGCGCGATCGTCCAGGACTCTATGGAGATCGCCACTCATGCCGTCGAGCGGACCAAGGAAGTCTTCACCAGCACGGACGAGGTCGAGGAAGACGCCTAGTCCGCCCCTTCACACCCGGCGGCGTTCTCGTTCAGCAGCCAATTCGGTACTGACCACGTCATAAGCCATCGACGGGTTGTAGCCGCGCCGGGCGAGCATCGCCACCAGTCGACGGGTGACCTTCACGTCGTCGGCGCCCAGTGTCTCCCGGCGAAGCTTGGCATGCACCAATTGCTCGGCTCGGTCGCGCTCGGCGGCGGCGTCGATGCCCTCCAGCGCTCCGGCGATCACGTCCTCGTCGACACCTTTGGTGCGCAGCTCGGCGGCCAACGCCTTGCGGCCCTTGCCCGCGTGCTCGCGCCGGGATCGCACCCACTGTTCGGCGAAGTCGGTGTCGTCGATCAATCCGGCGGTGGTCAGCCGGTCCAACACCCGGTCACTGACCTCGTCGGGGTAGCCGCGCTTGGTCAGCTGGCCGGCGAGCTCGGCGCGGGTGCGGGCCCGGACGGTGAGCAGGCGAAGGCACAGTGTCTTCGCCTGCTCCTCGCGCTTGGGCTCTGCTGCCTCGACCGACTCAGAAGTCGACGGGGGCGGGCAGAACATCATCGGCCAGCTCATCGGTCAGCACGGCGCCGATACCGAGCTTCTCCTTGATCTTCTTCTCGATCTCGTTGGCCACGTCGCGGTTGGTCAGCAGGTAGTTGCGGGCGTTCTCCTTGCCCTGCCCCAGCTGTTCGCCGTCGTAGGTGAACCAGGAGCCGGACTTGCGGATGAAGCCCTGGTCCACGCCCATGTCGATCAAGGACCCCTCACGGCTGATGCCCCGGCCGTACAGGATGTCGAACTCGGCCTGCTTGAACGGCGGCGACACCTTGTTCTTGACCACCTTGACCCGGGTGCGGTTGCCGACCGCGTCGGTGCCGTCTTTGAGGGTCTCGATCCGCCGAACATCCAGGCGCACCGAGGCGTAGAACTTCAAAGCCTTTCCACCCGTGGTGGTTTCGGGGCTGCCGAACATCACCCCGATCTTCTCCCGCAGCTGGTTGATGAAGATGGCGGTGGTGCCCGAATTGTTCAGCGCGCCGGTCATCTTCCGCAGCGCCTGGCTCATCAACCGGGCCTGCAGGCCGACGTGACTGTCCCCCATCTCACCCTCGATCTCCGCGCGCGGCACCAGGGCGGCCACCGAGTCGATGACCAGGATGTCCAGCGCGCCGGAGCGGATCAGCGTGTCGGCGATCTCCAGCGCCTGCTCCCCGGTGTCGGGCTGGGACACCAGCAGCGAATCGGTGTCCACGCCGAGCTTCTTGGCGTATTCGGGGTCCAGCGCGTGCTCGGCGTCGATGAACGCCGCGATCCCGCCGGCGGCCTGGGCGTTGGCCACTGCGTGCAGCGCCACGGTGGTCTTACCGGAGGACTCCGGGCCGTAGATCTCGACCACCCGGCCCCGGGGCAGGCCGCCGATGCCCAGCGCCACGTCCAGGGCGATCGAGCCGGTCGGGATGACCGAGATCGGCTGGCGCACCTCGTCTCCGAGGCGCATCACCGAGCCCTTGCCGAAGTTCTTGTCGATCTGGGCCATCGCCAGCTCGAGTGCTTTTTCGCGATCGGGCGCTTGCGCCATGATGCCTCTCCTGTGGTTCGGTAGTTCGGTTGACCGGTTCTCGGTCGATTGGCCGTGACGCTAGCGACGGGGTCTGACAAACCCGTCAGGCCGAACGAACTGCCTTCACAGTAGGCGAACGAATGTTCGAATCAAGTCCGACACGCGGTGTGTCGGCGTGTCGGACTTTGACGCCCGGTCAGGCCACCGCCATGACGTGCGCGGACGCCCCGATCGTGGTGTCTTCGGCGCCCATCATGGTGCGCATGAACGCCTCCTGCTCGCGCCGCCCACGCCGCGCCGCGCGACCCCGGCCGCCGGGCAGGGCTAGGGCCGCGGCGCTGCGAGCCAGGTTCACCGGCAGCCGCAGCAGCGGGTACCACGGCAGCACGAAGACCGGCAGGCCCAGCTTTCGCATCGTGCGCGGCCCGAGAAAGCTGCTGGTCAACGACAGATGCTGGGCGCGTGCGATACGGCGTCGCACGCCGGCCATGGCACCGAACTGCCATTCCAGCGGATCGTCGGCCATCGGGGCCGCCAACTGCTTGGTGGTCTCGTCGGGCGCCGAAAGCGCACCGAGGGTCTGATACAGGATGCGGATGCCGTCCCGGAAGCTGGTGGGCAACCAATCGTCGCGGACCCCCATCAGCCAGCCGACATAGCGCGTCAGGTGCGCAATGTCCTCCAGTTCGCCCGGAGACATCACGATTCCCAGCGCCAGCCCGCCTGCCGGTGGCGCGATCAGCGCTCCCACCAGGGTGGCGGCCATGTCGGTCTGGTTGACCGGCAGGCCCCATTCGTCACTGCGCCAGTCCGGCAGCGCGGCGACGTGCCGGCGAACGTATTCGTGGATCAGCCGAACCCGGATGGTGGCCTGATAGCCGGCCCCGAGTGGCTCCAGCCCACCTTCGCCGCTGACGTCCAGCGCCCATTGCAGGGTCTCGGCGAAGCGCTTGTTCGAGCCCTTCTCCAGCACACCGGTGCGCAGCAGCGTCTTGTTGAACGAGGAGAACTGGTAGCCACCGAGGAACGACACGTCCCGGGCGATGTACGTGCCGTCGGCGCCGCCGCGCCGCAGAGCCCGTTGGCCGCGGCGCACTCGGGCCATGTCGACCCAGCCCGGGATCGGCTCGAACTCGCCGAAGAACTCCCGCAGCGGCGCAGGCGCATCCGGCACGCTGTCCAGACCGCGGGCCAGTATCTGCTCGAAGATCGGGCGCGTCTCTTGGGCCCCCACGCTCGACATCCACTCGACCAGCCGCCGCATCGGCTCGTCGCCGGCGGTCAGGTCTTCGCCGATCTGGCGCCACCGCTGCGGCGTGGGCTTGGTGATCGCCAGCGCCGTCGCCAGCACCCGAATGCTGACCGGTACGGCGCCCGGTCCAGCCGGGTGCCGGGCGGGGACGGTCGGTGCGGGCGCGTTCATCGGGCGGCCTCCAGCGCTATTTTGGATAACATCCGTAGTCCGAATTTACGGTCGCTAGTAGGGTGATGTCAATGAAACGCCCTGAGGTGGTGCGTGACTACGGCGGAATCAGCGCGGTGGACCGCCGCGCCGAGCGCCGTAGCAAGTTGCTGGCCGCCGGCCGCCAGATCTGGGGCGAATCGGGCATCGGCGACGTCACAGTCCGCGGCGTCTGTACCGCCGCGGGGCTCACCCCGCGCTATTTCTACGAACAGTTTCCCAATCGCGACGCGCTGTTCTTCGCGGTCTCCGACGACGTCCGCGACCAGTTGCTCGAGGCGATGGTCACCGCCGGGATCGGCGACCCCGGCACGCTGTCGGACAAACTCCGGTCCGCGCTGACGGCCTTTCTCGACCTGATCGCCGCCGACCCCTGCATCCACCGCATCGCCACCAGTGACCTCTCCGCGATTCCGGGGCTCAACGAGCACCGTGCGGGCATCCTCGACTTGATCACCGACGCCATCGTCGAACATGCCCCGGGCGTTTTGGACGGTCAGAATCTTGGGCCGGAAGAACTGCGCCGGGGTGCCCTGTTCATCGTCGGCGGTGTCAACCAGATCATCGAAACCTGGCTCGATAATCCAGTCGAGACCACGACCGAACTGGCCGCGATCTGCTCAGACCTCTCCGTCGCCCTGGTCCGCAGCATCGTGGCGCGCAACGACCAGCTTCACCACTGATCGCGCGGCACGTCGAAGTCCGAGCACAACGCCCACCACACGTCACGCGGCTCCACGCCGTCCTCGATGGCCTGCGCCGCCGTCCGGCCACCCACCGCGGCCAGCACGTGGTCGGAGAGCACCGAGGTGCCGTAGGCAGCACCGAAACGCATCGTGACCAGTTCGCGGAATTCGGTCAGGCGCACCTACCCAACCTACCCAGTGCCCGACAGTGCCTCGTGGCACACCCGTACCGGATCGGCGACGTCAGCGGCCGTGCCTGCGGCGCGCCGCGCGGCATCTCGGCAGCTCGGCGACGCCAACACCGCGCCCACCGCCTCGGCCAAAGCCGGCCCGGTCAGCGGGCGGATCAGCCGCCCACTGCCTTGGCGCACCACGCGATTGGCGATCTCCCACTGATCGCCGCCACCGGGCACCACCACCAGCGGCACCCCGCCCAGCAGCGTCTTGGCCACCATGCCGTGCCCGCCGCCGCAGATAACCACGTCGGCGTGCGTCAACAGTTCGTCCTGGCGCCCCAACCCGGCGACGGCCCACGACGGCAACTCCAGGGGCGGGCCGCCCAGCCGCGACACCGCCAGCCGGGCGCCGTCGGGCAGTCCGGCACCGGGCACCAGATGCTCCAGGGCAAGCTCGGCCAGCCCGGCGGCGCCGGTGGAGGCGGTGGACGGTGCCACCACCACCAGCGGACCGGAGCCCGGCGGCACCGCCAGCACCTGCTCGGTCGGCTCGAAGTGCAACGGCCCGACCACGACGGCCTCGGCGGGCCAGTCGGGCCGGGGCACCTCCAGTGCGGGCAGCGTGGCGATCAGGCGCCGCAGCGGCCCCGGATCGTCGCCCGGCAAACCGATGCCCACCCGCGCTTCGGCACGTTGACGCAGGCCACCACGTACCGACCGTGCTGTCAGCGAGCGCATCACCGCATCCCGCAGCCGGCCGCGCACCCCGGCGCCCGGCGCCAGCCCGCTGCCGATCGGCGGCAGTCCCTTCGACGGCAGGTACAGCGGGTGCGGACTCAGTTCCACCCACCCGATGCCGAGCAGCTCGGCGGCCATTCCCCCACAAGCCGTGATGACGTCGGAGACCACCAGATCCGGTGCCAGGGCCCGCAGCTGATCGCGGTTTTCCACTGCCATCCGCGCCGCACGGTGATGCAGCTTGGCCCCGTCGTCGGCGTCGTCATCGGCCGCGGTGGGATCGAGTCCCAGCAACTCCGCGGCGTCCACCCCGGCGGCCCGCGCGGTGTCGAGCCACTGCACCCCGGTCAGCAGCGTCGGCGTGTCTCCGGCCGCCGCGAAGCGCTTGCACAACGCGATCGCCGGGAACGCGTGACCGGGATCTGGGCCGGCTACCACTACGACTCGCATCGGCCTACCGTGCCACAGCCCCTCAGGCCTAGGGTGGCAGGCATGACCGAACTGACTGGCCAGCAGAACGCTGTTGAGGGCGCCGCCAACATCCGCACCGTAGAGACCTTCCTCGACGCCCTGCGCGACGAGGACCTCGACACCGCAGCGGCGGCGCTCGCCGAGGACGTGGTGTACCAGAACGTCGGGCTGCCTACCATCTACGGCCGCAGCGCCACCATCGGAGTGTTTGGGCGGATGGCCGGCCGGGCGGCTTTCGACGTGAAGATCCATCGCATCGCCGCCGACGGCTCCTCAGTGCTCACCGAGCGCACCGATGCGCTGACGCTGGGACCGCTGCGGCTGCAGTTCTGGGTGTGCGGAGTCTTCGAGGTGCACCACGGACGGATCACGTTGTGGCGTGACTACTTCGACTTCCTGGACATGTTCAAGGCGACGCTGCGCGCGGTGGCGGCCACCGTGTTCCCGGCGCTACGGCCGACGTTCTAGGGTCATCGCTGTGCGTCAAGTTTCAAAGCCTCAGCGCCCAACTCCGATCCAATACCTCCGCTACTGCTACGGCCGCCCGTTGCCCCCAGAACTGCTGGACTGGGTCCGCAACGACCTGGCCGGCCCGGGTGCCACCGTCCGGATGATCCTGCGCGCCGCCGTGCCGACGACGCTCATCCTGATCCCGTTCTGGTTCTTTCCGACAGACTTCATGACGCGTTTCAGCATGACGTTCCCGATCTGGTTCATGGTGATCCTGTTCGCGCACGCACTCAACAAGGTGTGGCGCACGCACATGCTGCGGATGCACGGCCTGAACCCGGAGCTCGCCAACGCACGCAAGCGCGAGCGCGACGCCCACATTCACCGGTCCTACGAGGAACGCTACGGGCCGCGGCCGCAATCGGTCGATCAGCGCAGCGACGACATCTAGACGACCCGGGGCAACTCGGCCAGTTCGTCGAAGGCCTGCGCCCAGCCCAGCATCTTCTCGGTCGCACCGACCAGCTCCTCGCGGTAGCGCCTTTGCGACATCGGGGAATTCGCCGGATCGCCGGCCGACGTCGTCGAGCCGTCGTTGGCCGAGGCCACCAGTTGCGCTGCGGCGGTGACCATCTCGTTGTACTGGCGAACGCCGGCACTGAGCTGAGCGGTGAACGCGTTGATCGTCGGCACCAGGTACTGACGTGATTGGGCGCTGTGCTGTACGGCGCGCTCCATGGACACCACCTCGGCGGCGGTGGCCGCCATGGTCGACGCGGCGCGGTTGACCGCTGCCGTCAGTTCGGTGATCTCGTCGGCGGGCAGCAGCCGGCCCCTCTCGAGCACACCCAGCAGCGAGACCATCCCCCGCTCGGAGGCACCCAGCGCGTACATCGCCGGCCGTGCCGCCGAGCCGGGCGGCGGCAGGCGCCGCACCGCGGTGGAGCGCACTGCCGGCAGCGGCGCCGCACGCAGCCAGCGGTAGCGCAACAACAGCAGTGTCGCCGGCGCGGCCGCGCCCGCTGCGACCAGCCCGGTGATCAGCAGCACCCATACCGGGGTCGACCAGGACGCCAGCACGGCCGTCACCAGCGTCCAGAATCCGCAGGTGGCAGTGAAGAACAGACCCAGCCGCAGCGCCCACCGGCGCTTGCGCAGCATCCGGGCCCTCGGGTCCGCGATCGCACCCAGCTTGTCGGCCAGCAGGTCGGCAGCCTCGCTGGCCCGGTCCACGGCACGCTGCAGCAGTGGGTGCCGAGCGCTGCCTCCGAGTGTCGCGGCCACCTGACTACCGTCCCAGCGGGTTCTCGGGGGTGGGATTGGTGCCGGACTGCGGGGATGCCGGGGTGGCCTGTCCGGGCGCAGTGGCGGAACCCCCCGCGGGCAGCGACTCGCCCCGCATGGACGCCCGGATCTGCTCCAGCCGGGAATGGCCGGCCATCTGCACACCGGCGTGCTCGACCTCGATCATCCGGCCCTGCACCGAGCCCTGCGCCAACTCGGCGGCCCCGATCGCGTTGGCGTAGCGCCGTTCGATCTTGTCGCGCACCTCGTCCAGGCTGGGAGTGGTTCCGGGAGCGGCGATCTCGCTCATCGAGCGCAGTGACGCGCTGACCTGCTCCTGCATCTTGGCCTGCTCGAGCTGGCTGAGCAGTTTGGTGCGCTCGGCGATCTTCTGCTGCAACACCATGGCGTTCTGCTCCACGGCCTTCTTGGCCTGCACGGCCGCCGACAACGCCTGATCATGCAGGGCCTTGAGATCTTCCACGCTCTGTTCGGCGGTGACCAGCTGGGCCGCGAACGCCTCGGCGGCGTTGTTGTACTCGGTGGCCTTCGCGGCGTCTCCGGCAGCCGTGGCCTGGTCGGCCAGGGTCAGGGCTTGGCGTACGTTGACCTGAAGCTTCTCGATGTCGGCCAGTTGCCGGTTCAGCCGCATCTCCAACTGCCGCTGGTTGCCGATCACCTGTGCCGCCTGCTGGGTCAGGGCCTGGTGCTGACGCTGCGCCTCTTCGATCGCCTGCTGGATCTGCACCTTGGGATCGGCATGCTCGTCGATCTTCGAGTTGAACAGCGCCATCAGGTACTTCCACGCCTTGACGAACGGGTTGGCCATCAGTCAGCTCCGTCTGCTTGTTTCCAGTGTTGTCGCGCTACCGCCGGTACCGGTGATCAATTTATCGGGTCGACGGTTGCTCGGGTGGGTGTTCAGGCCGGGCGCGTCACGCCGAGGCCGCCGATGCCAGCGTACGAATCGGCGGGATCACCACCTTGGTACCGGCATCGATGCGGGTCACCGCGCCACCGTGTGCGTTGCGCACGGCCAGTTCGGCCCGCTCGGCCTGAGCCAGCCGGGTTCCGGCGTCGAAGAGCACCGTCGACAACGGGATGCGCAATGCCGCGCAGATCGCGTTGAGCAGCTCACTGGACGCTTCCTTGCGGCCCCGTTCGACCTCCGAGAGGTAGCCGAGGCTGACCCGCGCCGCGTCCGACACCTCACGCAGCGTGCGCCCCTGAGCCGTCCGGGCCTGGCGCAGCACCTCGCCGACCGACTCCCGCAGCAATGTCGTCATCGTGCACTCCCCCTTACGGGTCACCCTTGGAAACCGACAGTCACCAAGGTCAACGCGCGCGACGCCCTAATGGGTTCCCGGATTCGGCAGTTTCATTCGGCGGTCCCAGCTTCGCCTCTCCTCCGTCGAGCCTCGCTGAACCGCGGAGTTGATGCGGCGGTCCCAGCTTCGCCTCTCCTCCGTCGAGCCTCGCTGAACCGCCGGTTTCATTCGGGTCAGCGTCGAACTGGCCCGCCGCGCAGGTCGGTAACCACCGAGACGACGTAGTCCACGCCGGTCAGCACGGTCAGGATCACCGCCGCGGTCATCACCGTCCAGGCCGTCACCAGCCAGGGGCCTGTCAGCGGCAAGATGAGCAGCCCGATGCCGACCGCCTGCACCAGGGTCTTGAGTTTGCCGCCGCGGCTGGCCGGGATCACCCCGCGGTGCAGCACGGCGAACCTCAGCACGGTGATCCCGATCTCGCGAGCCAGAATCAGCACCGTCACCCACCACCACAGGTCGCCCAGCATCGACAGACCGATCAGCGCTGCGCCGATCAGCGCCTTGTCGGCGATCGGGTCGGCCAGCGTGCCGAACTCGGTCACCATGCCGTAGTTGCGCGCCAGGGTGCCGTCCAGCCGGTCGGTGATGATGGCGATGGCAAAGATGACGAACGCCGCGATACGGGTCTTCGGATCGTGGCCATCCTCGGCGAACAACGCCAGCAGGAAGACCGGGACAAGCCCCATCCGCATGACGGTCAACGCGTTCGCAAGATTGACCACGGGGACATGCGTCACCGCTGGACCGGTTTTTGGCTGTCCCGACACGGGCTCAGAATATCTGTTGCCCAGCCCGAAATGAGAAACCGATACTGTGCAGCTGTGAATCTTGCGGCGGATCGACCGGCCGGACGGCCCGCGGTCCGGCGCGCACGCACTTCGGACGTGCCGGCGATCAAGCAGCTGGTGGATGTCTATGCGGGCAAGATTCTGCTGGAAAAGAACCTGGTGACGCTGTATGAAGCGGTCCAGGAATTCTGGGTTGCCACCGACGCCGACGAGCAGGTGGTGGGCTGCGGCGCCCTGCATGTGCTGTGGTCAGACCTTGGCGAAGTACGCACCATCGCGGTGGACCCGACCCTGACCGGCCGCGGTATCGGACACGCGATCGTCGATCGTCTGCTGCAGGTCGCCCGCGAGTTGGAGTTGCAGCGGCTGTTCGTGCTGACCTTCGAGACCGAGTTCTTCGCCCGGCACGGCTTCACCGAGATCGACGGCACACCGGTCACCGCCGAGGTGTTCGAGGAGATGCAACGCTCCTACGACGTCGGCGTGGCCGAGTTCCTGGACCTGAGCTACGTCAAGCCGAACACTCTGGGCAATACCCGGATGCTGCTGGTCCTCTAGTCGACGACCAGATCGCGTGCCCGGCGCGTGGCGCCGATGAGAAAGCTGAACTGCCCGTCGGATTCCATCCGGCCCTCACGGACTACCGAAAGGTCCGCAATGCCCTGTTTGCGGGCCTGCTCGCGGACCTGCTCCTCGGTGATCATCTCTTTGCGCATATTGGCGTAGAGGAATGCGCCGTCGTAGATCACCAACAACGGGCCCGGCCGCAGCAGCCTCGCCACCGAAGGCCAGCGGTGCGCCATCCAGTTCAGCAGGTATGACCAGCCGATAATCACCCCGACGAGCAGGATGCCGTCGCTGATCGATCGGTAGCCGCCGGCCATCCCGTTCTGCGCCGCATCGGCGATCAACACCACGACGATGAGATCGGTGATGCCGTTGGTGCCCGCCTCGCGTTTCAAGACCACCCGCAGCAACGCGTAAATCGCGATGTAGATGACTGTTCCACGGACAAAGATCTCCGAGGGCGGCGTGTCGAAAGCGAAAAGTCGTGCCCAATCCACGTGGCGAGATTACGCGCTCTTCCGCCCCGGGAAAACCGCCGGTGTCCGGTCCGTATCCGGTCCGTGTCCAGTGCGTGTCTGGTGGGTGTCGCGGCGGCCGAACCTGGGGACTTCCGGCCCTGCCACGGAACAGCCGGACAGGAGATAGTGGTACTGACAGTTGCAGACAACTGGAGGCAGCCGTGGCCGAGCACCTGACCCCCCTGGACGCTGGCTTTCTGGGCGTCGAGGATTCCGACCACAACGTCAGCATGGCCACCGGGACGTTGGCCGTTCTGAACGGCCCGATTCCCGACCACGCAGCACTGCAGGCAGCGCTGGCCGAACGACTGCGCGGATGCCCGCGGTTCGGGCAGCGGCTGGTGCGCCACGCCTTGGATCTGAGCGCACCCGAATGGGTGGACGACCCCCACTTCGACCTTGCCCATCACATCGGTCGGGTCGCGGTGCCCTCGCCCGGCGGAGACACCGAACTGCACGCGGTGGTGGCCGACGTGATGTCCTGGCGATTGGACCGCAATCGCCCGCTGTGGGAGATCTGGGTGATCAGCGGGCTCAGCGGTGACCGGTGGGCCCTGTTGATGAAGGTCCACCACTGCATCGCCGACGGCACCGCGGCCGCGCACATGCTGACCGGCTTGTCCGACAACGGATTAGCCCACCTGGCGGCCCATGCCGCCGCGCCGGCACACAATGCGGCGCGCCCGCCACGCAACCGCCCGCTGCTGGACCTCAACCCGGTGCATTGGGTGCACAACCTGCGCGGTGTCGTGGAACTCGCGGCCGGCTTGCTGCAACCGGCCACGTCGTCGCTGAACGGTCCGCTCACCAGCCGCCGCCGTTACAGCGCGGCACGGGTTGCGCTCGACGACGTCCAGCAGGTCTGTCGGGTGTTCGACGTGACCGCCGATGACGTGGTGTTGGCGGCTCTGACCGAGAGTTATCGCGACTTCATGATCCGTCGTGGCCAAGTGCCCCAACCTGATTCGCTGCGCACTCTGGTGCCGGAATCGACAATGTCGACCTTGCTGTTGCCGCGTCTGCCGATCGATGAGTCCAACCCGGTGAAGCGGTTGCTGGACGTGCGGTCCCGGCTGGCACGGGCCAAAGCCGGCGGGCAGCGCCACGCCGGACCGGCGGTCATGTCGGCCGCCGGCCTACTACCTGTCGCGTGGTCGGCCTGGGCGGCGCGGCTACTGGGACAGCTCCACCAGCGTGGCGTCGTGGCGTTGGCCACCAATGTCCCCGGCCCGGCAGAGCCGCTGCAGATCATGGGTTGCGACGTGACCCAGGTGCTGCCGGTGCCGCCCATCGCGCTGCAGCTGCGTACCGGCGTGGCGGTCCTCAGCTACGCCGGCGAACTGTTCATCGGGATCCTGGCCGACTTCGAGTTCGCGGCGGTCGACGAACTGGCCCACGGGCTGGAGGCCGCGGTGGCCCGGCTGGTGGCGCGCAGCAAGCGACGCAAGCCGCTGCGCGATTGGCATGGACTGGCCCTGGTGCACAGCGCGTAGCCGGCGGCTGATGGCCGCCGGCTCCCGGCCGGCTCCCGTCGAGTGTGAATCTCGCGACGGACTCTCGGTGTGTCGCGTCGGGAGATTCACACTCGGCGCAGGCGCCTAGAGTTCGGCGCCGGTACCTAGAATTCGTCGTCGCCGTCGTCGTCGGAGGCACTGCCGCCGCGGATCAACATCAGCGTCCCCGCCAGCTCGTCTGGCTTGACCAGCACCTGGCGGGCCTTGGAGCCCTCGGAGGGGCCGACGATGTCGCGGGTCTCCATCAGGTCCATCAGGCGGCCGGCCTTCGCAAAGCCCACCCGCAGCTTGCGCTGCAGCATCGAAGTCGAGCCGAACTGGCTGGACACCACCAGTTCGACGGCCTGTAGGAAGACGTCCATGTCGTCGCCGATGTCGGGGTCGACGTCGGTGCGATCCCCGCTGGGCTTCACGGCGGTGACGCCCTCGGTGTACTCCGGTTCGGCCTGGTCCTTGCAAGCGCTGACGACGGCCTGAATCTCCTCGTCGGAGATGAACGCCCCCTGCAGCCGGATCGGCTTGTTGGCGCCCATCGGCAGGAACAGCCCGTCGCCCATGCCGATCAGCTTCTCGGCGCCGGGCTGGTCGAGGATGACCCGCGAATCGGTCAGCGACGAGGTGGCGAACGCCAGTCGGGACGGCACGTTGGTCTTGATCAGGCCGGTGACCACGTCCACCGACGGCCGCTGGGTGGCCAGCACCAGGTGGATGCCCGCGGCGCGGGCCTTCTGGGTGATCCGCACGATGGCGTCTTCCACATCGCGCGGGGCGGTCATCATCAGGTCGGCGAGCTCGTCGACGACCGCGAGGATGTAGGGGTAGGGCCGGTAGACCCGTTCGCTGCCCAGCGGGGTGGTGATCTCGCCGGAGCGGACCTTGTCGTTGAAGTCGTTGATGTGACGCACCCGGGACGACTTCATGTCCTGGTAGCGCTGCTCCATCTCCTCGACCAGCCAGGCCAGCGCTGCGGCGGCCTTCTTCGGCTCGGTGATGATCGGGGTGATCAGGTGTGGAATGCCTTCATACGGCGTGAGTTCCACCATCTTGGGATCGATCAGGATCATCCTGACCTCTTCGGGGGTGGCCCGCGCCAGCAGGGAGACCAGCATCGAGTTGACGAAGCTGGACTTGCCCGAACCGGTGGAGCCGGCCACCAACAGGTGCGGCATCTTGGCCAGGTTGGCGCAGATGAAGTCGCCCTCGATGTCCTTGCCCAGCCCGATCACCAGCGGGTGGTGGTCGCCGCGGGTGGACGGCGCGGTCAGCACGTCGGCCAGCCGCACCAGTTCGCGGTCGGTGTTGGGCACCTCGATACCCACGGCGGACTTGCCCGGGATCGGCGCGAGCATCCGGACGCTCTCGGTGGCCACCGCGTAGGCGATGTTGCGCTGCAGGGCGGTGATCTTCTCCACCTTCACCCCGGGGCCCAACTCCACCTCGTAGCGGGTGACGGTGGGACCGCGGGTGCAGCCGGTGACCGCGGCGTCGACCTTGAACTGCTCCAGCACCGAGGTGATCGAGTCGGCCATCTGGTCGTTGGCGGCGGTGCGTGTCTTCGGGGGGTCCCCAGCGACCAGCAGGCTCAGCGCCGGCAGCGTGTAGGGGCCCTCCACCACCCGGTCGAGGACGACCGTGGTGGCAGCGGACTTGGCCGCCTTGGTCTCCTTGGGCGCCTTGCGGCGCACGGGCTTGACCGGCGGCGGCGCAGCAGGCTCTTCGTCGAGCGGGTAGTTGTCCAGCGGGGTGCGCGACTGCCAGTCCGGACTGTCGTCGACTCGGGTGTCGGGCTCGATGCCGCCGAACCGGCTGGTTCCGCTTGCCGGGGCGCCGACGCCGGTGTCATCGCCATCGTCGTCATCGCCATCGTCGTAGGCCTGGTCGTAGTCCTGATCGTCGTAGTCGTCGTAATCGTCGTAGTAGTCGTCTTCGTCGTAGTCGCCGCGGAACATCGTGCGCAGGGTCTCGGGTGCTTCGCGCAGGGTGGTACCGGTCAGCAACAACACGCCGAACAGCACGCCGATGCACAGCAGCGGCGCGGCGATCCACGCCGTGAGTCCGTCGGCCAGCGGGCCACCGATCGCGAACCCCACGAAACCGGCGCCGTGCAGACGGCCGTCGGGACTCTGCGGAGAGCCCGACCACAGGTGCCACAGCCCCAGGATCGGCAGCCCGATCATGGCTGACCCGAGGATCAGCCGGGGCCGGTTCTCCGGGTCGGGTTCGGTGCGCATCAGCAGCACGGCGCCGGCCGCAGCCAGCACCGGAAGCAGCACCACTGCTCCGCCGATCACGGTGCGCAGACCGGTGTCGATCCACGCCCCGACCGGCCGGGCGGCATCCAGCCAGCAGCTGGCGGCGGTCACCACGGCAAATCCCAGCAAAGCCAGGGCGATGCCGTCGCGGCGATGGCCGGGGTCGATGTCGTGGGCGCGGCCCACCGAGCGTGCCGCGCTACCGGCGCCCTTGGCGACCATCAGCCAGGTGGCGCGGGCCAGGCGTCCACACGCCATCCCGAGCGCCACGGGACCCGAATGCTGCCGGGCGGCGCGGCGCGGCTTGGCTGCCGGGCGTGACCGCGCGGGCCGCGAACCACCCTTGGCGGCCTTGGAACCGGCTTTTGCCCTGGTCGTTCGGGTACCGGAACGCGCGGGAGCCCTACTAGCAGCGGTCTTACTAGCCATATCGGCAAGCCTAGTCGCAATTACCCCATCTGCACCATAAGCCACACTGGCCCCGGCCGGTCGGTTCACCGCGTATCCGGCCGAGTGCTGGGTAGGGTGGCCCGTGAATCCCCCATCAGCCAAGGAGCCGCATATGCCCGTGGTCGTCGTCGCCACCTTCACCGTCAAGCCGGAATCTGTCGAGGCCGTCCGCGAAATCTGCACCAAGGCGGTGGGACAGGTGCACGAAGAACCGGGCTGCCAGCTCTACTCCCTGCACGAAGCCGACGGAGCCTTCGTGTTCATCGAGCAATGGGCCGATGCCGACGCGTTGAAGGCGCACTCGACGGCGCCCGCGGTCGGTGAGCTGTTCGGCAGCCTCACCGAGCACCTGGCCGGCGCACCCGACATCAAAATGCTGCAGGCGGTCCCGGCCGGCGACCCGGGCAAAGGGCAGTTGCGTCCGTGACAGCGCGGCCGTCGAGCGGAAACCTGCAGGGGAAGGTCGCGCTGATCACCGGCGCGGCTCGCGGCCAGGGCCGCGCCCATGCCCTGCGGTTGGCCGCCGATGGAGCCGACATCATCGCTGTCGACCTGTGTCAGCAGATCGACAGCGTGCCCTATCCGCTGGCGGACGCCCAGGACATGGCGGCCACGGTCAAGCTGGTCGAGGACACCGGTGCGCGCATCGTGGCCCGGCAGGCCGATGTGCGTGACCAGCTGGCGTTGGGCGCCGCCCTGCAGGCCGGCCTCGACGAGCTGGGCCGGGTGGACATCGTGGTGGCCAACGCCGGGATCGCCCCCATGGCCGCGGCCGACGGCTGGAACGACGTGATCGACGTCAACCTGACCGGGGTATACCACACCATCGAGGCGGCGATTCCGACGATGATCGACCAAGGCGACGGGGGGTCGATCGTGCTGATCAGTTCGGCCGCGGGCCTGGCCGGCATCGGCAGCCACGACGCCGGGGCCATCGGTTACGCCGCGGCCAAGCACGGGCTGGTCGGACTGATGCGGGTCTACGCGAACCTGCTGGCGCAGCACAGCATTCGGGTGAACTCGGTACACCCGGCCGGTGTCGACACCCCGATGATCAACAACGACTACGTCCGGGGCTGGCTGGCCGAGCTCACCGCCGCGACGGGGAAGCCACCGGACATGGGCAATGCGCTGCCGGTGGCGGTGCTGGAACCGGAGGACATCGCCAACGCGGTGGCCTGGCTGGTATCCGATGCGGCCCGCTACATCACCGGCATCACGTTGCCCGTCGACGCCGGGTTCATCAACAAGAGGTAGCCCGTGGCACGCAACCCGGCAGCGCAGACGGCCTACGGCCCGATGGTGCTCGCGGCTATCGAGCACCATGAGCCGCCGGGGCAACGCTTGGTCGACGACGACTTGGCGGCGCCGTTCCTGCCGGCCGCCCTGCGCTGGCTTGTGGCGGCGTTGCGGCCCGCGCCGCTGCGGAGGTGGTTCATCGCCGCGATGGAGCGATCCGGGCCGGGCCTGTGGGTCAACCTGACCTGCCGTAAGCGATTCATCTCCGACCGGGTCGATGAGGCCGGTGAGGATGTCCAAGCCGTCGTGGTCCTCGGTGCGGGCCTGGACACGCTCGCCTACCGACTCGCCCGGCATACCCCTATGCCGGTCTTCGAGGTGGATCAGGCGGTCAACATCGCCCGCAAGTCCGCCACCGTGCGCCGGGTGCTCGGTGGCCTGCCACTGTCGGTACGGCTGGTGGCGCTGGACTTCGCCCGCGACGACGTGCTGACCACCCTCGTCGAGCACGGTTACCGAACGGCGTTCCGCACGTTCTTCGTATGGGAAGGCGTGACCCAATACCTGAGCGAGAGCGCCGTCCGTAGCACCCTCGAGGGGTTGCGCCCGGCGGCATCGGGCAGCCGGTTGGTGTTCACCTACGTCCGGCGTGACTTCATCGACGGTACGAACCTGTATGGCTCGCCGACGTTGTACCGCAGGGCGGTGAACAAGTTGTGGCATTTCGGCCTGCAGCCTGCCGAGGTGGCGGATTTTCTTGCCGGATACGGCTGGCGACTTATCGAGCAGGCCGGACCAGAACAATTCCTCCAGCGCTACGTCGAGCCCACCGGCCGCAACCTGGGCGCGAGTGACCTGGAATGGTCGGTGTACGCCGAAAAGCTCTGAGGTGCGAGCCGGTTCAGACCTCGATCACCGTCGGCACGATCATCGGCTGACGCCGGTAGACCTCGCCCACCCATTTGCCCACCGTGCGGCGCACCGCCTGAGCGATCCGTACCGGATCGGTGACCTGCTCTGCAGCAAGGGATTCCAGTTCCGCCTCGACCTTGCGGGCCGCCGGCTCCAGGGCCTTGGGGTCTTCGGAGAAGCCCCGCGAATGCAGGTGCGGCGGAGCCACCGGCTTGCCGGTCCCGCGGCGCACCACCACCGTTATCGCGACGAATCCGCTGGACAGGATCAACCGCTCCCCCAGCGTCGCATCGCCGACATCGCCGTCCACCAGCCCGTCGACGAACATCTTGCCGACCGGCACCCCGCCGGCGATGCGGGCTTGCCCGGCGACCAGATCGACGCTGACCCCGTTCTCGGCCAGCACGATGTTCTCCTCGGGCACCCCGGTGCGGGCGGCCAGCGCGGCGTTGGCGCGCATCATCCGCCAGGTGCCGTGCACCGGCATGACATTGCGCGGCCGGATCCCGTTGTAGAGGAACAGCAGCTCGCCGGAGTAGGCGTGCCCGGAGACATGCACCCGCGCCGCAGCGTTGGTGACCACCCGGGCGCCGATCTTGGCCAGCGCGTCCATCACGCCGTAGACGGCTTCTTCGTTGCCAGGGATCAGCGACGACGACAGCACCACCAGGTCGCCGGCGGTCAGCGTGATCGACCGGTGCTCGCCGCGCGACATCCGTGACAGCGCCGAGAGCGGTTCGCCCTGGGTTCCGGTGGTGACCAGCACCACCTTCTCCGGCGGCATCTCCTCGGCGGCCCCGATGTCGATCACATCGCGGTCTGTGACCCGCAGAAAGCCCAGATCCTTGGCGATCCCCATATTGCGGACCATCGACCTGCCGACGAAGGCCACCCGCCGGCCCTGCGACACCGCGGCGTCGACGATCTGCTGTACCCGGTCCACGTTCGAGGCGAAGCAGGCCACGATCACCCGGCCCTCGGCGCCGCGGATCAGCCGGTGCAGGGTCGGGCCGACTTCGCTCTCGCTCGGACCGACACCGGGAATCTCGGCATTGGTCGAGTCGCACAGGAACAGGTCCACGCCCTTGTCGCCCAGGCGCGACATCCCGGGCAGATCCGTCGGACGTCCGTCCGGGGGCAGCTGGTCGAGCTTGATGTCGCCGGTGTGCAGCACCGTGCCCGCGCCGGTGTGCACCGCGATCGCCAGTGCATCCGGGATGGAGTGGTTCACCGCGAAGTACTCGCATTCGAACACCCCGTGGGTACTGCGCTGTCCCTCGGCCACCTGCACGAACATCGGCTTGATGCGGTGTTCCCGGCACTTGGCGGCAACCAGGGCCAGGGTGAACTTCGAACCCACCACCGGGATGTCGGCCCGCAGTTTGAGCAGGAACGGAATGGCGCCGATGTGGTCCTCATGGGCATGGGTCAGCACCAGTGCCTCGACGTCGTCGAGGCGGTCCTGAATGTGCCGGATGTCCGGCAGGATCAGGTCGACACCGGGCTCGTCGTGGCCCGGGAACAGCACGCCGCAGTCGATGATCAGCAGTCGGCCGAGGTGCTCGAAAACGGTCATGTTGCGGCCGATTTCGCTGACACCGCCGAGCGCGGTGACGCGCAGTCCGCCTTCGGTCAGCGGCCCCGGCGGGACGAGTTCGTCAGTCACCCGCACCTCACCCGAGTACGGACGCGGCGCGCATGTCGATGGCCAGTTCGTCGACCTCGGCGGTGGACGCCGGCACCATCGGCAACCGTGGGTCACCCGCCTCGAAACCCTGCAACCGCAGACCGGCCTTGACGAAAGTCACCCCGCCGACGCGCCCCATCGCGTTGGACAGCGAGGCGATCGAGACGTTGATCTTGCGGGCGGTCTCCACGTCGCCGGCCTCGAAGGCGGCCAACATGTCACGCAGCTGACCGGCTGCGAAGTGCGAGATCACGCTGACGAATCCGGTGGCCCCCATGGCCAGCCACGGCAGGTTGAGGGCGTCATCGCCGGAGTAGTAGGCCAATCCGGTCTCGGCCATGATCTGCGCTCCGGCATGCAGATCCCCCTTGGCGTCCTTGATCGCGACGATGTTGGGGTGTTCGGCCAATTCGAAGATGGTGTCCGGCGCGATCGGCACCACCGAGCGGGCCGGGATGTCGTAGAGCATCACGGGCAGCGCGCTGGCGTCGGCAACGGCGGTGAAGTGCGCCAACAGGCCGGCCTGCGACGGACGCGAGTAGTACGGCGTCACCACCAGCAAGCCGTGTGCGCCGACCCCGGCGCACGCCTCGGCCAGACGCACACTGTGCTCGGTGTCGTTGCTGCCGGCGCCGGCGATGATCCGAGCCCGGTCACCGACCGCCTCGACCACCGCACGCAACAGCGTGAGCTTCTCGTAGTCCGCTGTGGTCGGCGACTCGCCGGTGGTTCCCGAGATCACCAAACCGTCGCAACCGGCGTCGATGAGGCGATTGGCCAGGCGTACGGCGGCGTCGGTGTCCACCGAGCCGTCCGCGCCGAAGGGGGTGACCATGGCGGTCAGCACGGTGCCGAACTGCGCCTTGGCGTCGAATCCGCTGCTGCTCACGGCCCCAAGATTACCTGGCGCCCTAGAGTTGCTCAGACCTCGGTGGCGAGCGGACTGGTCGCGACTTCGGTGCCGTCGGCCAGCGCACTGATCTGGAAGTCCCCGAACGCCGCCGGAGCCACGTCGGCGAGCTGCCGGAGGCACTCGACGGCCAGCCTGCGGATCTCGACGTCGGCGTGCTCGCTGGCCCGCATCGCGATGAAGTGCCGCCATGCCCGGTAGTTGCCCGTCACCACGATGCGCGTCTCGGTGGCGTTGGGCAGCACGGCACGAGCGGCCTGCCGGGCCTGCTTGCGCCGCAGGACCGCATTGGGCTGGTCAGCGAATTTGGCTTCCAGCCGGGCCAGCAGCTCGACGTAGGCGGCGCGACTGGCGTCCGCGGCGTCGGTCAGGATCTGTTGCAGCTCCGGATCGTCCTCCATGCCGGGCGGCACCACGACCCGAGAGTCCGGTTCCGGGACGTAACGCTGCGAGAGCTGGGAGAACGAGAAATGCCGGTGCCGGATCAGCTCGTGCGTGGCCGAGCGCGAAATGCCGGTGATGTAAAAGGTCACCGAGGCGTGCTCGAGCACCGAGAAATGTCCGACGTCGATGATGTGGCTGAGGTAGGCCGCGTTGGTGGCGGTTCGCGGGTTGGGTTTTGACCAGCTCTGGTAGCAGGCTCGGCCGGCGAATTCCACCAGGGCCTGACCGCCGTCGGCGTCGGTGCTCCACGGCACGTCCGGCGGCGGAGTGAACTCGGTTCTGGCAATCAGTTGCACGCGCAGCGGCGCCGTTTCGGCCACGGCACTCACCTTAAGGCGTGCCTGGCCGGTGTCAGCGCCACCGCGCCCACACATACGGCACCAGCGAGCGCAGGAACTCCAGATCCGGGCCGGGACAGGCGTTGGCGAACGCACCCTCGAAGTAGTCCTGGGCCGCCAGCAGAATGCCCTCGGCGTACTGGCGCGTGAATGCGATGCTGCCGTAGTCGTCCATCAGAGTGCGCACCCGCTGCACCAGCGCCGCTGAGCGCTGCGATCGACTGCGGCGCAGGTAGTCCGCCAGCAGGTCCCGGTCTGCTGGTCGCGCCACGGACAGCAGATGGACCAGTGGCAGGGTCCGCTTCCCTTCGTAGATGTCGCCCAGGATCTCCTTGCCGTAGATCCGTTCGTCGCCGACCAGGTTCAGCAGATCGTCGCGGATCTGAAACGCGGCGCCGAAATGAAATCCGAACCGCACCAGCGTCCCCAGCTCCGCGGTGCCACCCGATCCCACCATCGCCCCCACCCGCAGCGGATGGATGGTGGTGTACCAGCACGTCTTGTGCAGGATCAGATTCAGATAGTCCTCGGGACGCAGGTCGTCGACATTGTCGGCCTGCCAGCCCACTTCGATCGCCTGCCCCTCCAAGGTCCGCAGCGCCATCGTGTCGAACTCCGCCCACACCAGTTCCGCCAGGTCGCGGTCGAGCTGGCGGGTCGCTCGCCGCAGCACCTGCCCGGCGACCAGGGCCAACGCGTCGCCGGTGTTGATCGCCGTCGCCATGCCGTATTGGGCACCCAACGTCGGCCTGCCGCGGCGCATCTCGCTGCCATCGGCGATGTCGTCGTGTACCAGGAAAGCGTTGTGCAGCAACTCGATCGCTACGGCGATCCCGAGTAGTGCGTCGGTGTCCGCACCGAAGGCCCGGCCCGCCGACAGGCACAGTGCCGGCCGCAGCGCCTTTCCCGGCCGCTGCGGATAGGCCCGCAGCGGTGCGTACAGCCACTTGGCGGGCTCGCCGTCGGGTAGCGCGTCGAGCATCGAACGGCGGACCATCCGGGCGACCTCGCCCAGGCGCTCATCGACCGCTGCCACCGAATCGCGGTCGGCGATGTCCGTCACGGTTCCAGCGCTGCGACGGTGAGCACCAACGGCAGCCACAGATCGGGATAGCCGACGGCCAGCAGGGTGCCGCGATAGGTACCCGGGCCGACCTCGGGACCGACATCGACGGTGATCTGCACGCCACGGCTGGATCGGCGCGGCATCGGCACCGCGGCGGGCTCCACCCGCACCGCGTCGGCCCCGATCACCTGGCCGCCGTGGCCGAGCAGCTCACTGCAGCGCAGCCGGACCTCCGCGCGGTCGTCGGTCTCCCGGTTGTGTAACCAGACCTCGCCGGTGGCCGAACCCCGGCCGGTGATCCGAAGTGTCAAGGCGCCCTTGGACGACGGATCATTGACGTCCAGCGTCACCGTCGCGCCGTCGCCGTGTTGCCGCGCAGGCAGCGACCGAAGCAGGAACTGCCCGGCGGTCGACCACCAGGCCCGTGTCAGCTGTTCCCATTCAGACAGGCCGGCGGGGCCTGCGCCGCCGCTGCTGCGGTTGGCGGAGGCGCAATCGGGCGCGATCTCGGCTGCTTTAGCGAATTGATCGACGATTCTGCGGGCCGCACGGAATCCTTCGGCCTGGATCGCGCTGAGCGCACGCGCATTGGCGGCGGGGTCGAAAATTGACGCCCACGGTAAATCGTCGATAGATCCGTCATCGAAAGATTTATTCACCAATTTCCCCTTGTGGAAATTATCCGTGTTACCGAGAATTTAACGCTGCGGGGCTTGCCGATAAACGACCTGAACGCCGTATACTACCTGCTTAATCGGGAGATCGGAGGCCCAATGGTGGCGACCGATATGGCAACTGCGATTCAATCTCTGTTGGCGCTTTACGGCGCTCTCGATCAAGCGGTCACCGACACCGGAGACCCGGAAATCGAAGCCACCGTCGAGCGTTATCTTCCGGACACCGCCGGGGCGAATGCCGGATGGTACGAAGAATTGCTCGGCTTCCTTGCCGGTCTGGACCACCGCGAGGTGGGTGCGCCGGCGGCCCCGGACCTGGGCCTGGCGTTGGCGACGCTGCAAACGGCAAACGGATCTGCCACCGACACGCGGTCAGAGCCCCTGACCGCGGTGCAGTTGTCCCGCTTGGTTTTCGCGATCGGGGCCCTGAGCCACCTGCCGCAGTATTACCCGCCCGACCGGTGGGATGACCAGTTCGCCGCGACCTTGACCATCGTTGGCGCCGCGCACGGTACTGATTTGCTCAGCCTGCTACGACGCGCTTTCCACGATCGCTCCGACTGGCCGGACGTCATGCACATTGCTGTCAGTGCGGGATTGATCCGCGCCGATATCGCTGCGGTGCCGCTGTGCCAAGTCAAACCCAAGTTTGTACGCGGCCGACTGTGCGTGGTGTACAACACCGAGTTCACCAGCCCCGCAGTGTCGCTCGACGAGTTGAAGAATGTCGTCGACCCGCTCAACTGGCATCATTGCCTGCCGTTCTTCTGCTACATGCAGGGCTGGCCTGTCCGCCCGGACGGTTGGAGCCGGGTACTTGAACATTGCAGTACCACCTGTCCGATCGCCGGAACGCCGCAGCTGGTGACACCGCTGAAGTACTGGAAAAGCGCCGGCGTGCCGGGCCAGCCATCGGCGCCGACCGCGTGCGTCGATTTCGCACTGGACGACGACCCGGCAACAGGCGAGCACGGCGACGGCCGGATGGTGATCGACGAGGGCTTCATCAGGATGACCGCAACCGACGGCGATGCCGCCAGCCCCGGCGTGCGGGTGCGCACCCGAAAGGTCGCCGGTTTCCGGGACCTGGGTTGGGTTCCCGCGGCCGTCTTCGGCTGCGTGCTGGGATACGGCGATCAGGGCGTGGAATTGCTGCTGGGTGGCGTGGCCAAGCGCGCTGAGGCCGGGGGTAAGGGCTGGACGGATTGGGAGCGGTCGGCGCCCGCGCAGATCGCCGGTATCGCGGCGGCCCACACGTCGCCGGGAGCCGGTGACAGCGCCCCGAGCGCCGTGACGCTGGCCGTCGAGATGGTCAACCAGTGCATCGACGACATGTCCGGCAGGAGCGCGGCGCTGGCCGCCAAATGGGCGGCCGGGGCAATGCCCATCGAGGAGTCGATAACGCTCGCCGCCGATCTGGCCGCCCGGCTTGCCTCCGATCCCTGGCGTTATCTGGATCGACTACGGGCCAGCCAAGGGGGCGCATGATGACCGATACCGCCGGCTGGATCACCCAGTACGCCACTACATCACAGCGCCTGGTCAACGAAGCCGGTGCGCTCATGCAGCGGGTCGACCACCAGATCCGCAACGGTACGTACGGTTCCGAACACGTCGCCAAGACGGCGAGCGAGCTTCTCAATCTGGGGCTGGCCGCAAGCCTCCAGTGGACCCAGGCCATGTTCTCGTTCTGGAGCCCAGCGTCAACCGACGACGTGGAGCTGTCCGAGTTCATCGAAGCCGAGCCCGACAGCGGCTGCGAGCGGGTGCTGTCGGTCGCCCAGCCCTTCCGTCGGCTCGGCGCCGAATCCGATGCGATCGGCGCGCATTCACTGGTGTTCGTGCCGGGTATCTTGCGTGTCCACGCGACTCGTTTCCGGGTGGGCGTCAGAGGGCAGGACTATTCCAGCGGCACGTATCGCGGCAGCGTCCGGCTCACCAGTGTGCAGGCCGGCGTTTCGCGGCAGCACGAGATGGCCGTCACCGTAGACCTGTGACCATGTCCGATCCTTCGAGCACGATCGACGAATTGCTTGATCACGCCGTGCAAGCAATCAACACCGGCGACCGTATGACCGCCAGCGCCCTGGCCGAGCAGGTACTCACCATCGACGGGGACAATCAAGACGCCGAAGATCTACTCGCCGCACCGGCCGTCGGTGGCGACGTACTTCGGCGGATGACAATACTTTTCGCCGATGTCGTGGATTCGACCGCATTGTCGACCCGTATCGATCCGGAGATCTACCGCACGGTGATCGGGCGCTACCGACAGCAGGTCACCGATGTTGTCGAGCGCTACGAGGGCCACATCTTCTCCACCAAGGGCGACGGACTGCTCGCGGTGTTCGGCCATCCCATCGCCCACGAGAACGACGTGCGACGAGCCGTTCAGGCCGGACTGGATATCACCCGGGAGATCGCGCAGCTCAGCGATCGGGTGCGAACGCGATTCGGCTTCGACATCTCGGTGCGGGTGGGCGTCCACCGGGGGCTGGTGTATCTGGATGTCGCGCAAGACGACGTGTACGGGCTGGGCGCCAACCTGACCGCCCGGGTCTCCGGCCTGGCGCCGCCGGGCTGCGTGGTCGTCTCCGGAGCGATCGCGCCACTGGTGTGCGACCACTTCGAACTCGAAGCCCGAGCAGCCCAACGCGTCAAAGGCATCGAGGAGCCGGTCGAACACTACCGAGTCGTTGAGGAACACCTCGGCCGGACGCGGGTTCCGCTGCGGCCTCTGGTCGGCCGCGGTCGCGAGCTGGCCCACCTGCAGGAGGCCTGGATTGAGGCTCAACGCGGTGCGCTGGCCGTTGCGGGGGTCTGCTTCAGCGGCGAGGCGGGTATGGGCAAGAGTCGATTGGCCGCGACGGCGGTCGATCTGGCCGAACAGTCCGGCAGGCCGGCCCTGGTGCTGATCGGATCACCGTTTCAGGCCGATGCGGGCCTCTACCCGATCCGCGCCTTGCTCGAGCAACGGTGCGGGATCGAGCGGACGACCGCCCAAGGCGCCCGGATGCGGTTGCTGGAAGAAGAGTTGCAGGCGCGAGGTTTTGAGCCTTCTGCCGCCGTCCCGCTATTGGCGCCGGTGTTGGGCATCGCGGCCGAGCATGGTTATCAACCAGTGCAGGCCGAGGGAACCAAGCTCTACCAGCAGATCATCGAGGCCATCGTCGGATATCTGCGTGCCTGTGTCGGTTCCGGTCCGGCCGTGATCCTGGCCGAGGACCTGCAGTGGTTCGATGCGTCGACACTCGACGTCATCGCGGCGCTACTCGGGGGCAACACCGGCACGCTGCTCGCGGTGCTCACCGCGCGCGACACGCGTCCACTGCGCGCCATAGCGGCGCAGATCGAGGTGTTCGACCTCGCACCGTTGACCGCGCAGGAAACCGACCAGCTGGTCGCCGCGTTGGACCCGGCATTGTCCGGGGACGAGCGGGCCGAAGTGCAGCGCCGCTGCGACGGTGTGCCGCTCTATATCGAGGAGGTCGTCGCCAAGTTCCACGAGCAACCCACCGACGCAGCAGGGTGGGCGCGCGCCCCCGACGCGCTCTACGAGCCGCTCTTCTCACGGCTTCGGGCCAGCGACACCACCATTGAAGTGGTCGAGGCCGCCGCCACCATCGGCCGGGAGTTTGACCGCGCCATATTGTCCAGTGTCGTCGAGATGACCGAGTCCGGCCTCGACGCGGCCCTTCAGGCCCTCGCGGCCGCGCGCGTCTTCCTCCCCGCAGCCAAGGACCGCTGGCGTTTTCGTCACGAATTGCTCCGCGAGGTCGCCTACGAGCTGCCACCTCCCAGCGTGCGCCGCACCTTGCACGGCCGGGCCGCCGACGCGATCGTCGCCGCCTCGGACAATCCGGACTGGCATCTGGTGGCGCTGCACTACGAACACGCACAACGCTTCGACGCAGCCGCCGACGCCCTCCGACGGGCGGCATCCGATGCCCGGCTTCGAGGCGCCATCAACGAAGCCCGCGCCAACCTGACCCGCGCCATCGTCCAGATCGAACGGGCGACACCAGCCCCGGCCCGTGACGGATGCGAGACCAACCTTCGCCTTGAGCGAGCATTCCTCACCACGGCAGTGAACGGGCCCCTGTACCCAGAGGTCTCCGCCGACCTCGAACGCTGCCTGCAGCTGGCCAACACCAGTCTGCGCGAAGAGGACCGCTCGGCGACCCTGGCCACCCTGTGGGCCTACTACCTGACGCGGGGGGACCTGCACCGATGCCTGCAGCTCGCCAAGTCGAGTCGGTTGGCCGGCCAGAGCTGGTTTCGCTCCGCGTTCGGCACCGCCGCGTTGTTCGGCGGAGAGTTCAACGACGCACGCACGGCGCTCGAACTGGTCGCAGCGGTGCTCGCCACCACCAATATCGACTATGAATCGGTGTACTACATTCCCTGCGACCCGATCACCTCGGTGCACACCCATTTGGCGCTGACCCGTTTCGTCCAAGGTGACCTGGCCGGCGCCGAAGACCAACTGGCCGCGACCGTCCATCGGGTGGCCCGCCTCGGCTTCCCCCAGGGTCCGTTCAGCCTTGGCTACCAACGGTTCTACCAAATCTGGATGTCCATCGAGACCGGCAGACTGGATCTCGCCGCCGATATCGCCGACGAGTCGGCGGTGCAGGTGGAACGTCACGGCTTCGAGTACGCGGCAATGTTGGTGGCTATTCAACGGGCCACCATCCGCGCCGTGTCGGCACTTGCGGCCGGCGATGGAAATCCGGCCGCGTTACAGCCTCACATCGACGCGATGGCAAGGATCGTCGACGAATTCGGCGAGACCGAGTGGAATATCTTCGCCAGCTTCTACCACGCGGTGCTCGTCCGGCTTTTGCTCGCCGCCGACCGGACCGACGCGGCCCGCGAACGCCTGGCTGCGGCACTGCAGGCGGCCGACGACACCGGCGTGAACTTCTACCGCGCGGAACTGTTTCGGTTGCGCGCGCAGACGGTCGACGACGCCGATGCGCGCGAGGCGGACCTGCGCACCGCAATCGCGACCGCGAACGAACAGGGCGCCATGATTTTCGAGTTGCGTGCCGCGGTGGACAACGTCGAACTGCGCGGCGAAACCGCAACGAGCACACTGCGCGACGCGATCAACCGATTTCCGGCCGACAGCGGCTGGCCGGAGCTGCGCCGGGCCCGGACGCTGCTCAGGTGAGTAGAACCGGAGGCCGCGTCGCCATCCTGGGCGGCGGCATGGCCGGATTGAGCGCCGCGTGGCGACTGAGCGAGCCGGGCTGGCGTGATCGCTTCGACTCCATCACGGTCTACCAGCGCGGCTGGCGACTCGGCGGAAAGGCCGCGTCCAGCCGAGGCCCGCACGGGCGGGTGGAGGAACATGGCCTACACGTCTGGCTGGGCTGCTACCAGAACGCCTTCCGGCTGCTTCGCGAGTGCTACGCCGAACTCGACCGGGCCACAACCGATCCGACGGCACCACTGGCCACCTGGGACCAGGCATTGATTCCGGCGGACAATGTTGCGGTCGCCGATGAGTTCGGCGGCCATTGGCTGACCTGGCTGGCCACCTTCACCGGCAACGACGGCCTGCCCGGCGAGGCGGGCAGTACCGGCCGCGAGATGACGGTGCTGGAATTCACCCGCCGTGCAGTGCAACTGGTCTGTGACTTCGCCGAATCGCAGCGCGGCACCGCGTGGGTCGGGTTTGCCCTGACCGCCTCCCCCGATCCACCGCGAACCGCGCGATTGAGCGAGACGGTCGTCGACGCGGCCCTCGCCGTATTGGCCGTACTGGCCGAACCTCGAGCGGCGCAGGCCACGGTTCCGCAGCTGATCGACGACGCCCTGGCGGCGGTGCGAACGGCACTCGATTACGACCACCGGCCCGACCACAAGCGGTACTGGCTCCTACTGTCGATGATGACCGCGGTGATCCGCGGCATCCTGGCCGACAATCTGGTCACCGATCCACGGGGCTTCCGGTCGATCAACGACGAAGACTTCATCGCCTGGCTGTTGCGCCATGGTGCACATCGCGACGTCGGCGAATTCTCTCTGATCCGAGGGCTGTACGACCTTGTCTTCGGCTATGCCGACGCGGACCCCGATCGGCCGTCGTTCGGCGCCGGACTGGCCATCTTCATGACCGGTTCGGCGCTCTTCAGCCACCAAGGCGCGATCTTCTGGAAAATGACTGCCGGAATGGGCGATGTCGTCATCGCACCGCTGTATCAGGCGTTGCGGCAGCGCGGAGTCGAGTTCGAGTTCTTCCACCGCCTCGAGGCGCTGCACCTCGATGACCGGCGGCAGTCGGTCGATGCGATCACACTTGCCCGGCAGGTGCGCCTCGCCGACGACCGCACCCACTATGAGCCGCTGACGACGGTGCGCGGACTGCCGGTATTTCCCAGTAGCCCGGTGACCGCCCAACTCGCCGCACCCGATCAGATCCCCAACGGCGGTTGGCATGCGCTGGAAACACATTGGTCAGAGCACGCCGACGCCGAGACCCGGGTGCTACGCCGGGGAGTCGACTTCGACCACGTCGTACTGGCCGTGTCCCTGGGCATGCTGCCGGTGGTCGCCGCCGAACTGGTCGAAGACCGGCCGGAGTGGCGCCGGATGACCGCGGAGGTACGCACCGTCGCCACCCAGGCCTTTCAGATCTGGTTGCGCCCCAACGAACTCGAGCTGGGCTGGAACGATCCGGGGGTGACGCTCAGCGCTTACCTGCCCCCGTTCGAAACCTGGGCGTCCATGCCGCAGACGCTGTGGGCCGAGGACTGGCCCGAGCACGATCGGCCCGGTACGGTGGCCTACTTCTGCGGCACCCTGGACGCGGCGTGGCCCACCGACGACGTCGGCTCCGGTTATCTGCGGCGACATCAGCAGCGGGTCCACGCGCAGGTCGCCGACCACCTCGATCATCACCTGTACCGGTTCTTTCCCGCCGCCGTCAGCGAGGCGGGGTTCAACTG
This sequence comes from Mycobacterium sp. SMC-14, assembly GCF_046250075.1. Classification (NCBI taxonomy): domain Bacteria; kingdom Bacillati; phylum Actinomycetota; class Actinomycetes; order Mycobacteriales; family Mycobacteriaceae; genus Mycobacterium; species Mycobacterium sp. SMC-14. The sequence continues at coordinate 2,832,771 of NZ_CP176429.1, forward strand.
GCACCTGCTCAGTGGTGTCAACGGCGAACGCGGCCGTGCGGCGCTGAACACCCAGCACGTCAGCGTCAACGTCGACCCCTCCGACCGGTACGTGCAGTCCATCCCCGGCACCGACCGTTACCGACTGCGCGCCGACGAAAGCGGTTACGACAACGTGGTTCTGGCCGGCGATTGGACCGACTCCGGAATCAACGCCGGGTGTATCGAGGCAGCGGTCATGTCGGGCCTGCAAGCCGCGAACGCCGTGGCGGGGCGGCACCGATTCCACCGCATTCGCGGCTGGTATCTGCCCTGAACCTCAGCTGGTCGGCACTTTCGCAGCGATCTGGCCGGCGATGACCACCGCGGTGTCCCTGGGGTCCGCGCTGCAGGTGTTGACGTCGATCACGACGTTGTTGGCCACGGTCAACGCCCGCCCGCAGGCCCAACTCACGTCGTTGCCCGCGTTGTCTTGGGTCGCGACGGTGCTCAGCATGCCGTCGGCGTTGACGATCGGTCCCGCGGTCCAGGTCGTGCCGCTCTGCACATGGCTGTATTCGTGGCAGGCCGGCCATTGTCGGGCCGCATTGGCGACAAAGGCGGCGGCCCGCTTGGCCGACGGAAACGCGATGACGGCCTGTTCGGCGAAGTGCTCGAAATCGTCACCCTCACTGAGCGCCTGCTCCCGCACCCCGATGTAGCCACTGTCGGCGTATACCGGCGCCTGGGCCGCACCGTCGATGGCCAGACACTCCTGAGGTTGCATGGTGGCGCTGTCGTCCGACAGGGCGGTATGAGTACGGGTGACGGCCATATCGGTCGCCTCCATGATCGGGTTGACCTGCTCGGGGGTGAGCAACAGGGCGCGCAGGGCGTCCTCGGCGACGGGCGCAGCCATGATGGTGGTGGTGGGCACCGACGATGGGGTGCTCGGCAGGACCTTGAGGCCGTGCGTTCCGCATCCGGAGGCCAGCGCGGCCCCCGCGAGGACAAGCACCCATGCAGAAGAAACCCGCATACCATCACCCCGACATCCCCGACCCCGGATCGACGCGCCAGTCATCAGCGCCGCCGATCAGCTCCCGTTCGCCACCCTAGCGCCGTCCGGGCAGCTTCGCCGGTGACGATCGATCCCCCCGGCAATCGACGTTTACCTTGTAAGCCCCAACGGGTATGCGCCACCAAGGGAGCTGCGGATCAGGCATGCGAGCGTGCCGGCCAGTAATCCCACCGGCGATAGGGGGCCCAGTGTTGCTACGGAAGATCGCCCGTCCACTGCTGGCGGCAGCGTTTATCGGTCAAGGAGTGGACGCATTGCGCCGACCGCAGCAAGCCGGGCAAGCGGCCCGTCCGGCGTTCGATGGCCTCAAGCAGCTACCCGACGAGATAGCGGCGAAGGTGCCGTCCGACGTCGAGTCGTTCGCCAAAGTCAACGCGCTGGCGCAGATCGGCGGTGGCGTCTTGCTGGCTAGTGGCAAACTGCCCCGAGTTGCGGCTGCGGTGCTGGCGTGCACGGTCATTCCCGGCAGCGCCGGGGCGCACATGTTCTGGACCGAGCCCGACCCGCAACGCAGGACCGAACAACGCAAAGCGTTTTTGACCGACGTCAGCCTGATCGGCGGATTGTTGATCGCCGCCGCCGACACCGAAGGAAAACCCTCGCTGGGCTGGCAGGCCCGTCGGGCCTATCGCCGTGCAGCCGCCGCCTTGCCCACGACATCCGGTGATGCCGCGCTGGAGACAGTCGGCGACAAGGTGAGCGCGGGCCTGCAGGCCGGCGTGGAACACGGCCGCGAACTCGCCGAGATGGTGGGGGAAAAGGCCGGACCGCTACTGGAGTCGGCCGGCGAACGGGGAGCACAACTCGCGGACATCGCCGCCGACCGCGGAACCGAGCTGGCGCAGGCGGCCCGCGAAGGCGCGACCACTTTCGCGGACAACGCCCGCCGCCGCATTCGTCAACACCACTGGTAGACCGTCACGCGGAGCCGGCGCGCACCCGTCGGCGCAGTTCGGCTGCCAGATCCCCACGCTCCCCCACCTTGAGCTGATTCAGCCCGAGCCAGGACGCCATCGACTTGAGTTCACCGACCAGTGCCTGGGCCACCCGTGCGCGTGACTGCCCCTCCTCGGCAAACGCCCCGACGACGTGCAGCGCACCCTGTTGCCGATCAGCCTTGAGATCCACCCGGCCGACCAGCTCCCCGTCCAGCAGGAATGGCCACACGTAGTAGCCGTACTGGCGTTTGGGCGCCGGGGTATAGATCTCGATGCGATAGAAGAAGTCGAACAGACGCTGCACCCGCGGCCGAAAGAAGATCAGTGGATCGAACGGGCAGAGCAGCGCGGTGCCGCGATCGGTTCGCGGAATCGACTGCCCGGCACGCAGATAGGCTGCGGCGTCCCAGCCGTGTACCTCCACCGGTTCCAACTCGCCGGCTGCCACCAACGTCGCGATCGCCGGTTTGACCTGGGCTGCTGAGAGCCGGAAGTAGTCACGCAGGTCGGCCTCGGTGGCAATGCCCAGGGCGCCGGCGGCGCGGCGGACCAGCTCGCGGATCGCCTCGTCGTCATCGACCTCGACAGCCAGCACCTGCGGTGGCAGCACGTTCTCCACCAGGTCGTAATGCCGGGCGAACCCGACCCGGGTGGCCGTGGTCAACACGCCCGACGCGAACAGCGCCTCGGCCACCCATTTGGTGTCACTGCGGTTCCACCACGGCCCCTTACCGGCCCGCCCGGATGCGGCAGCCAGGTGCTCTTCGATCTGGCCGGCGGTCACCGGACCCAGTTCGCCGACCGCGGCGGTGACATCGCGGACCAACTGCGGATTGGCCCGCACGATGTGCGAGCCCCACCGGCCGTTCGGCCACTGCCGCATCCGCCAGCGCAACAGCGGCCAGTCTTCGACGGCCATCAGTGCCGCCTCGTGCGCCCAGTACTCGACCAACAACCGCGGCGAGCGGGCACTGCGACTCCACGCGGCTTGATCCAGCACGGTGCGGTCGTAGGGCCCGAGCCGGCTGAACACCGGCGCGTAGTGGGCGCGTACCGCCACCGAGACGGAGTCGAGCTGCAGTACCTGAATGCGGGAGATCAGCCGCTTCAGGTGCGCCCGGGTGACTGCGGCAGAAGGTTTGAGATCCGTGAAACCCTGTGCGGCAACGGCTATCCGGCGCGCCTGCGCGGCGGTCAGGACTGGCACGAAGTCCGGTGGTAAGTCAGATAGCGGTAGCGCAGACCGGTTCGGCTGGTCAGCCACTCCCCCGTGCTGGCCTGCCAGGACTGGTCAAGCACCGGCGCCACGGCGTCACCATCCTGCACCGGCAGATCGATATCGATCTCGGTCACTTCGCAGTGGCTGGCCAGCGGCAGCGCCAGCGCGTAGATCTCCGCGCCGCCGACCACCCAGATGTCGTCGCCCCGTAGGGCATGCTCCAGGGTCGGCACAACGGTGGCGCCGTCGGCGACATAATCCGAGTCTCGGGTGAGCACGACATTGCGCCGATCCGGCAAGGGCCGAACTTTCGCGGGCAGCGATTCCCAGGTCAGCCGCCCCATCACCACGGTGTGGCCCACGGTGAGCTGCTTGTAGCGGGCTTGGTCCTCGGGCACCCGCCAGGGAATGCCGCCGGCGCGGCCGATCACCCCGGACTTCGATTGAGCCCAGATCAGACTGATCGTCATACCGCCACGGGCGCCTTGATCGCCGGGTGCGGGTGGTAGTCGCGGATCTCGATGTCGTCGTAGGTGTAGTCGAAGATCGAGTCACGCGGCGCCAGAACCAGTTGCGGATACGGACGCGGATCGCGGCTCAGTTGTTCGCTGACCTGCTCGACGTGATTGTCGTAGATGTGGCAGTCACCGCCGGTCCAGATGAAATCCCCGACGCCCAGCCCGGCCTGCGCTGCCATCATGTGGGTCAGCAGCGCATAGCTGGCGATGTTGAACGGCACACCGAGGAACAGGTCCGCGCTGCGCTGGTAGAGCTGGCAGGAGAGCTTGCCGTCGGCAACGTAGAACTGGAACAGCGCGTGACAGGGGGCCAGCGCCATCTGGCCGATCTCGCCGACGTTCCATGCCGAAACGATGATGCGGCGAGAATCCGGGTCGGTGCGCAGCAGGTGCAGCGCAGCGGAGATCTGGTCTACCTGTTCACCCGACGGAGTCGGCCAAGAGCGCCACTGCACTCCGTAGACCGGACCGAGATCTCCTGTCTCAGACGCCCATTCATCCCAAATGGTGACACCGTGTTCGTTCAGCCAAGCGATGTTGGAGTCACCGCGCAGAAACCACAGCAGCTCGTAGATCACCGACTTGAGGTGCACCTTCTTGGTGGTGATCAGCGGAAATCCGGCGGCCAGGTCATAACGCAACTGGTGACCGAACAGACTGCGGGTGCCGGTACCGGTGCGGTCCGCCTTCGGGGTTCCCTCGGCCAAAACCAGCCGCAACAGGTCCTCGTACGGGGTCGCGATCGGCACGCCGCCAGCTTACGACGTTGACGGCGGAGTACAACGGAGGCCATGCCCACCATCACCGACACCATCACCACGCCCGACGGCGACTGCCCGGTTCGCCTGTTCACTCCGGAGGGCGCTGGGCCCTGGCCGGGCGTTGTCATGTACCCCGACGCCGGCGGGGTCCGGGCGACCTTCGACCAGATGGCCGCCGAGTTGGCGAGCTATGGCTACGCCGTGCTGCTTCCCGATGTGTACTACCGGCACCCCGGTTGGGCCCCGTTCGACATGGCGACGGTGTTCGCCGATGCCAAGGAGCGCGGGCGGCTGTTTTCGATGATCGGCGAGGTGACCCCGGACCGGATGACCACCGACGCCCAGGCGTTCTTCGACTATCTGGCCGGCCGGCCCGACGTACGCGGGGCGAAGTTCGGGGTGTGCGGCTACTGCATGGGCGGACGCACGTCGATCATCGTCGCCGGACGCGTGCCCGACCGGGTGGCAGCGGCGGCGTCGTTCCACGGCGGCGGCCTGGTCACCGACGCTCCCGACAGCCCCCACCTGTTGGCCGACCAGATGACGGCCACCGTCTATGTGGCCGGTGCCGAGAACGACGCCTCGTTCACCAAGGCGCATGCCACGGCCCTGGACGAGGCGCTGAGCGCCGCAGGCGTCACGCACACCGTCGAGTTCTATCCGGCCGCGCACGGCTTCGCGGTGCCCGACAACGCGCCCTATGATGTCGACTCCGCGGCCCGGCACTGGGCTGCGATGCGGGACGTGTTCGGCGACGCACTCGGCGGTTAGCGAGGCTCGACGAAGGAGAGACGAAGCTGGACCGCCGCATCAGGCCCGGCGGTTAGCGAGGCTCGACGAAGGAGAGGCGAAGCTGGACCGCCGCATCAGGCCCGGCGGTTAGCGAGGCTCGACGAAGGAGAGGCGAAGCTGGACCGCCGAACCAGCCCCGGCGGTTAGACGTCGACGAGTTCGGCGTCCTTGGTCTCCTGCATCGCCAGCAGCGCCACGAACGAGCACGCGGCCGCGATCGACAGGTAGCCGCCCACCCAGGCCACGCCGTGGCTGGTGGCCAGCCAGGTGGTGATGAACGGTGCCACTGCCGCCCCCAGAATGCTCGCCGCGTTGTAGGCGACACCCGAACCGGTGTAGCGGACATTGGTCGGGAACAGTTCGGGCAGCACTGCACTCATCGGACCGAATGCCAAGCCCATCAACGTCATCCCGATGATCAGGAACGCCAGCATCACGCCGGTGGACGCGGTCGGGGCGAGGAATGCGCCGAAGGTGGTTCCGTACACCATGATTCCGGCGGTGAAGAACAGCAGCAGCGGGCGTCGGCCGAAGTGGTCGGCCAACCTGCCGACGATCGGCAGCACCGCCACGAAGAACAGCACGGCGATCAACTGCAGTCCGAGGAACTCGGCGTAGCCGTATCCCAGCCCGACGCCCTCGGGTGGACGCTTGGCGGTGCCGTAGCTCAGGATCCACGTCGTCACGGTGTAGAAGAGCGTGTAGGGCACCACCATCACCAGCGTGCCGATGACCAGCCGGCGCCAGCTGCCCCGTAGGAGCGCCGCGATCGGCGCGTTCACCGGCGCACCGGTGGCCTTCGCCTGCGCGAAGACCGGGGTTTCGGTGAGCCGCAGCCGGACATACAGTCCCACGGCCACCATGACGGCGCTCAGCAGGAACGGAATCCGCCAGCCCCAGGTGAGAAATGGTCCGGTTTCGTCCGCGCCGGCGGTGCCCGGGCCCAACCACGTGAACAGCACCAGGAAGATCGTGGTGGCCAGCAGATAGCCCAGGGGCGCACCCAGTTGCGGCCAGATTCCCGCGGTCGCCCGGCGGCCCGGTTTGGCGGTTTCGGTGGCCAGCAGCGCAGCACCGCTCCATTCGCCGCCGAGCGCCAAGCCCTGGCAGAACCGCAGGGCGGCCAGTAGCACCGGGGCGAGCAGACCGATGTGGTGGTAGGTGGGCAGCACACCGATCAGGAACGTGGCGACACCCATGAGCAGCAAGGAAGCGACCAGGGTGGATTTGCGGCCCAGCCGATCACCGAAGTGACCGAACAGGATCGACCCCACCGGTCGGGCCACGAACGCCAAGCCGAACGTCGCCAACGAGGCCAACAGCGCCGCCGTGGGATTGCCCTTCGGGAAGAACAGGTGCGGGAAGACGGTGACCGCGGCGGCCGCATAGACGTAGAAGTCGTAGAACTCGATCGTGGTGCCGACCATCGCCGCCATCGCGATCCGCCGGCGCGGAACACCGCCGACGAGGTCGGTCCCGCCGGCGGCGGCGCCGGCGCGATACGACGTGCTCATCTCAGATGCCTGCTTCGTGGGCGACCTCACGCGCCTTGTCTACCAAGGCGTCGATCCACGCGGTGATCGGAGTGCCGGCGGCGGCCTTGTTCGCCGGGTTGTCGAGCACCCGCCGCACGATGCCCTCGGCGATGATCGCGACCTTCCACAACCCGAGCGCATGCCAGAACTGCAGCGACGCCGCGTCTCGCCCGGTCACTTCCAGGTACACCCGGGCCAGCTCCGCCCGGTCCGGGAAGCCCTCCAGGGTGCTGATGACGAACTCCCCGGCGATGTGCTCTTCGCCGACCTGCGGCCAATACGCCAGCAGGCTGCCCATGTCGGCCAGCGGGTCGCCGAGGGTGGACAGTTCCCAGTCCAGTACTGCGATCACCTCACCGCTCTCGGGTGAGGTGATCACGTTGCGCAGGTGGAAGTCCCCGTGCACCAGCGTGAGCTCCTGCTGCGGCGGCACCGCGGCGGTCAGACGCCGGGTCAGATCATCGAGTGCGGGCAGCTCGCGCGTCTTGGACTTCTCCCACTGCCCGGCCCACCGCTTGAGCTGACGCTGCGCGTACGGCTTGTGGCTGGCCAGATCACCCAGGCCCACCGCGGTGATGTCGACGGCATGAATCTTGGCCAGCGTCGTGGGCATCGACAGCCCGATCTGTCGGCGCCGCTGGGGAGAAAGCGCCTGCGCCACCGACATCCGGTCGGCCACCACGCCCTCGACGAACTCCATCAGCAGCAGCGGCGTGCCCTCGGGATCGCGGGTCAGCCCGTACACCTTCGGTGTGGGGACGTCGGTGTCGCCCAGCGCCGCGAGGATCCGCGCTTCCCGGGCCACATCGTGGGCCGAGGCCAGCAACGTTCCCAGCGGCGGGCGGCGCAGCACCCAGCTGTGACCGGCGTCGTCGGACACCAGGTAGGTCAGGTTCGACTGGCCGATTCCGATCCGCTCGAAGCTCAACGGCCCGGCCACGGGCAGGCCCAGTTCGGTGATCCACGCGGTCGCGGCCGCCGGGTCGATGCCCAGGGGCTCGTCAGTCACGCCAGACCGCCCCGGAATCCGGTTGCGTCACCGAGGATCTGGCCGCCATCCATCACCAGGGTCTGCCCGGTGATCCAGCTCGCCGCATCGGACGCCAGGAACGCCACCGCGTCGGCCACGTCGACCGGCTCGCCGATCCGGCCCAGCGGTATGCCAGTCGACAGCCCCTGCTCGTGTTCCTTCCACAGCACCTCGGCCAGCTTGGTGCGCACCACACCCGGACAGATCGCGTTGACCCGAATCCTCGGGGACAGCTCCAGCGCGAGCTGTTTGGTGACATGGATCAGCGCCGCCTTGGTGGCGTTGTACATGCCCATCAGCGGCGCGTAACTCATGCCGCCGATGGAGGCCGTGTTCACCACCACGCCGCCGTGATCGCCCATCCATGCTTTGACCGCGCAGGACGTCCACAGCAGCGGCCCCCACAGGTTGACATCGAAGATCTTGGCGAACCGGGCGTGGTCCTGGTCGATCAGCGGTCCGAACGCCGGATTCGTTCCGGCGTTGTTGACCAGGATGTCGATGCTGCCGAACCGTTCCAGGGTGGCGTTGATGCAGCGCTGGGCGGCGTCGTCGTCGGCGACGTGGGCGGCCACGCCCAGCGCGTTGCCGGTGACCTGGGCCGCCGCCGCGTCGGCACTTTCCTGGTCGCGCGAGGTCAGGACCACGTTGGCGCCCGCTTCGGCCAGCCGCTGCCCGATCGCCAGACCGATCCCCCGCGACGCGCCGGTGATGATCGCGGTGCGCCCCGCGAAATCCTGTGTCGTCATCGGGCGTCCTCGCGGTACTTGCGCAGCTCCTGGCGGGCGATGGCACGCTTGTGCACTTCGTCGGGGCCGTCGGCGAGGCGCAGGGTGCGCAGGTGCGCCCAGAAGCCGGCCAGGGGAAAGTCTTCGGTGAGTCCACCGGCGCCGTGCACCTGCATGGCCCGGTCGACGATCTTTAGCGCGATGTTGGGCGCGGCAACCTTGATCGCGGCGATCTCGACCTGCGCCGCCTTGTTGCCGACGGTGTCCATCAGGTACGCGGTCTTGAGCGTCAGCAGCCGGATCATCTCGATGTCGATGCGCGCCTCGGCGATCCAGTCGCGGATGTTGGCGTTGTCGGAGATCGGCCGGCCGAAGGCAACGCGGGACTGTGCGCGCTTGCACAGCAGCTCCAGGGCCCGCTCGGCCATGCCGATGGCCCGCATGCAGTGGTGGATGCGGCCGGGGCCGAGCCGGGCCTGGGCGATCGCGAATCCCTCGCCCTCACCCTTGAGGACGTCTTTGGCGGGCACTCGTACGTCTTTGAAGTCGATCTCGGCGTGGCCCTCGCGGTCCTGGTAGCCCATCACCGTCAGTCCTCGCATGATGGTGACGCCCGGGGCGTCGATGGGAACCACCATCATCGACTGCTGTCGGTGAGTCGCCGCGGTGGGGTCCGTCTTGCCCATCACGATCATCACCTTGCAGTTCTGGTGCAAGGCGTTGGAGGCGAACCATTTGCGGCCGTTGAGCACATACCCGTCACCGTCACGCGCCATCGACAGCTGAACGTTGGTGGCATCGGAGCTGGCCACCTGCGGCTCGGTCATCGCGAACGCAGAGCGGATGGTGCCCTCCAACAGGGGCTTGAGGTATTTCTCCTTGTGTTCGTCGCTGCCGAACAGCGTGAACACCTCCATGTTTCCGGTGTCGGGGGCTGCACAGTTGGTCGCTTCCGGCGCCAGATGCGGACTGCGACCCATGATCTCGGCCAGCGGCGCGTATTCGAGGTTGGTCAGCCCCGGACCCCATTCCGGGTGGGGGTGAAACAGATTCCACAGGCCACGCTCACGCGCTTGGGTCTTCAACTCCTCCAGGATCGGAGGCTGGAAGTGCGGGTTGCCGGCTTCGGCCATCTGCGTCTCGTAGACCGCCTCGGCCGGGTAGACGCATTCGTCCATGAACGCCAGCAGATCGGTCTGGTATTTGGTTGCACGCTCGGACATTTCAAACAGGGACATACAGGCTCCTCACCTAGGACACTTCTGAGTCGAGCAGGCCGCGCTGGTAGCGGCGCATGCCGCGCAGCCAGCGGTCGTAGTCGCCTGCCTTGTGCCGGAACATCTCCAGCACCACCGGGTGCGGCAGGATCAGGAAACGCTCGTCGTCGATGGCGGCGAGCACCTGGGCGGCGACGTCGGCGGGCTCCAGCACTTCGCCGGCGGTGGTGACCGCGCGGGTGGCCAGATCGCCCAGCGGATCGCCGGATTGTTCACCGGCATAGAGCAACTTGGTGTTGACGCCCATCGGGCATAGGCAACTGACCCGCACGCCCTGGTCGCCGTAGGTGATGTTGAGCCATTCGGCGAATCCGACGGCCGCGTGCTTGGTGACCGCATAGGTGGCACCGCCGAGTTGGGTGAGCAGGCCGGCGGCTGATGCGGTGGAGACGAAATATCCCTCCCCGCGGCTCACCCAGTCGGGAATCAGCAGCTGGGCGGCGCGGATGTGCGAGCGCAGATTGACGTCGATGGCCAGGTCCCAGTCGGCCTCGCCGGGCAAACCGGGGGCACCGGTGATCCCGGCGTTGGCGAAGTAGAAATCGACCGGGCCGTAGCGCTCCTGCGCCAACGCGATCAATTGCCGGATGGTCTCGGTGTCGGAGACGTCGCCGCCGCGACCGACCGCGGCGCCGGGATGCGCGGCGTTGATCGCCTCGACCACCGCCGCCGCGGCCTCCGCGTCGAGGTCGGCCACCACCACTTTGGCTCCGGCCTCGGCCAGCGCCGCGGCCAGTGCTCCACCGATGCCGCCACCGCCGCCGGTGACGATCGCGACCCGCTCGGCAACCTTCATATGCAACGTCCCCGTTCTTCAGTGCGCAACAGCTGTGACATTAGTTGAATCCGATTTCATGTTCGATTGTTGGCGATGCGGAATTGCAGGGCATTGGCCCACAGCCGGGTGACCGTGGCGACCAGGGTCTCGAAGTCGGCGCTCGAGCCGTGCGCGGCCTCCTCACCCACGAAGGTGCCGTACGCGAGCCGGCTGACCATCCCCGACAGAGCGCGCGACGCCAGGAGCGGATCGACGTCGGCGCCGGCAATGCCCCGCGCCTGCAGATCGGCGATGCCGGCGGCGTTGCGTTGGACGAACGCGTCGGCTCGTCGCGCACGGAAGGCGCGGAACTTCGGATCGATCTGGGCCACCTGTTCGAGCAGGCCCATCAGCTGGGCATTGCGCCGATACGCCTCCAAGTAGGCGCGATTGCTCGCCTCCAGCACCGCATACGGGTCGTCGGAATCGCTCACCCGGCCCATGCCCGGATGCATCATGTCCTGCTGGGCCTGCTCGAGGACCGCGGCGAAGATCTCCTCTTTGTTCGCGAAGTAGGTGTAGAACGACCCGGTGGCACACCCGGCGGCCTTGGTGATGTCGGTCAGCTTGGCGTCGAGGTAGCCTTCACGCTCGAAGACCTTGCGGGCCGCGGCGACCAGCCCCGCCCGGGTGCGCGCCCCGCGCACCGTCGCCGGCAACTGGCGGACCGGGGCGGCCGGGACGGCATCCATCCGGGCAGACTAACTGAATTCGATGTCAACTTCACTGACTTCTTCGAGGCCGGTGCCGAGTTCGCCGAGCATGGCTTCAGCCTCCGTCTCGGGCAGCGATTCCACCCCGCGCAGCTTGCGTTCGATGGCGCGGGTACGGACCCCGGCGGTATCGATGGTGTTGCGGGCGGTGTCGAGTTGCTTGCGGGTCTTCTCCAGCACCGCCGCGAACTTTCCGAACTCGGTCTTGACCGCGCCGAGCACCTGCCAGACCTCGCTGCTGCGCTGTTCGATCGCCAGGGTGCGAAAACCCATCCGCAGGCTGTTGAGCAGCGCGGCCAGCGTGGTCGGGCCGGCCAGGGTGACGTTGTACTTGGCCTGAATCTGCTCAAACAGCCCAGGCTGGCGCAGCACCTCGGCGTACAGGCTCTCGGTGGCCAGGAACAGGATCCCGAAGTCGGTGGTTTGCGGTGGATCGAGGTACTTGTCGTGGATATCGCCGGCCTCGGCTTCGATCCGCCGGATCAGCGCCTGGCGTGCGGCGGCCTCCCCCGCCGAGTCGGCGTGTTCCTGCGCGTCCAGTAGGCGCTCGAAGTCCTCACGCGGAAACTTGGCGTCGATCGGCAACAACACCTCGCGGGCGCCGGTGGCGCCCGGCAGGCGGATCGCGAATTCCACCCGAGCGTTCGAGCCCGGCACGGTAATGACGTTGGTGGCGTATTGCTCGGGCGTCAGTGTCTCGGCAAGCAGCGCCGCCAACTGCGTCTCGCCGAATATGCCGCGAGTCTTGACGTTGGTCAGCACCCGCTTCAGATCACCCACCCCGGTGGCCAGCTTCTGCATTTCCCCCAGCCCCCGCTGCACCGCTTCCAGTCGCTCGGAGATCTGCGTGAACGATTGCGCCAACCGGGTTTCCAGCGTGGCCTGCAGCTTCTCGTCCACCGTGGCGCGCATCTTCTCCAGTTGCGCGGTGTTCTCGGTCTGCAGGCTCCGCAGCTGCCGATCCAGCGTGGCGCCCAGCTTGTCCTGCGTTCCCTGCAGGGTCGATCCGAAGCGGTGCAGGGTCAGCTGCCACTGGTGAAAGGCCTGGGCGAGTTCGGCCCGCCCGGCATGCTGCTCTTCGCGCAGGGTCCGCTCCACGCGCTCGCTGTCCCCGCGCAGCGCGGAGAGCTGCGCAGGCGAGATCGCCCCGCCGGCGGGGCGCACCAGCACCACCACCTGGAGGATCACCGCCAGCAGCGCCAGCGAGGTAAGGAGGATCAGCAGTGCTGTGTCCATGCCGGCAAGGTAGCGCGCGCCACCGACAAGTCCGGCGTTACCGCAGCGGCGAGCCCCATTGCACCTGGTTACGCAGCTGCGCCTTGAGCAGCTTGCCGCTGGCGGTACGTGGCAGCGCCTCGGTCACCACGGTGATGTACTGCGGCACCTTGAAGTCCGCCAATTGGCCGCGGCAGTACTCCAGCACTGCCGCCACGTCGATCTCGCCCTGGTCGCCGAGCAGCACCGCGCCGACCTTCTCCCCCATCACCTCGTCGGGCACCGCGAGCACACACGCGTCGGCCACGCCGGGAGCCGACAGCAGGGCGGCTTCCACCTCGACGCTGGAGACGTTCTCGCCGCCTCGGTTGATGATGTCTTTGAGCCGGTCGACGATGTGCACCCGGCCGGCGTCGTCGACGCGCACCACGTCGCCGGTGTGCAGCCAGCCGTCGATGATCGTCGCGGCGGTCGCCTCGGGCCGGTTCCAGTAGCCCCGCATCACATTCGCCCCGCGCACCACCAGTTCACCGGTGCCCGGATCGTCCCCGAGCGGGACGACGCCGATGTCTCCCGACGGCACGGCGTAGCCGACCGAGTCCGCGTGCGCCACCGCGTCGGAGTCCGGCAGCACCGTCATGAGCGAGGCGGTTTCGGTCATGCCGTAACCGTTGAACACCGTTGCCCCGCCGAATGCCTCGCGCAGCGAGCGCACCAGCGCCGGTGCCGTCGGCGCCCCGCCGTAGCCGACCCACCGCACCCCGCTCACGTCGACCTTGGCGAAGTCGGGATGCCGCAGCAGCAGTGAGTAGATCGCCGGCACCGTCACCATCGATGAGATCCGTTGCGCGGGAAGTGTTGCGATCAACTCGGGAAGACTCAGGGATCCCATGATGACCGCCGTGCCGCCGGTGTAGGCGGCGACCAGCAGCTGGGAGTTGCAGCCGGTCACATGGAACAGCGGCACCGAGATCAGCGTGCGGTACTCCTCACCCAGGGCCCGGGTCCGGCCCAAGGTGCGCATCATGTTCTCGGCGTTGGTCACAAACGCCTCGTGGGTGGTGGGCACCCCTTTGGGGCTGCCGGTGGTGCCGGAGGTGTAGAACAGCGCCGCGGTGTCGCCCGCATCGAGGCCGTCCACCACATACGGTTGGCCATCGGGCAGTGCACTGCCGGGCGCCAGGTCCACCCGAACGCCGGCATCGGTGAGCACGAAGTCGACTTCCGGTGCGGCCGAACGGGTATTGACGGCCACCGGTATTCCACCGGCCATCAACGTTCCCCAGAACGCCAGCACCCAGTCCAGTCCCGCCGGGTAGCGCAACGCGACCCGATCACCGCGCGCCAGACCGTCAGCGCGCAGCCCGCCGGCCACCCGCGCGGCCCGCTGCCACAGCTGCCGGTAGGTCAGCCGGTCGCCCCCGAGTTCGACCACGGCCTCACCGTCGGGCCGCTGCTCGACCTGCTCGGCCAGCACATCGAGCAGCGTCGCCGGCAGCTGCTCGTAGTGCGCGACACCGCCACGGTCGCGGATCACCCCGGTCGCCGGAAAAGGGTTGTCGTGCCGGGCGATTTCGACGACGTGTGTCATGAGCGGCCCGTCATCGCCGGCGTCGCCAGTTGTGCGTCACCACCCGCAACGTCCCGCGCAGTGCGTAGGCCGCGGACACCATGGACGCGAGGATCAGCACGATGAACATCGGCAGCCAATTGCCGCGGTCGTGGTTGATATGCCACCAGACGTAGGTGAACAGCACCGAGGACACGAAGAAGACCACGTCGCGCCAGTTGCCCTGATAGGAGAGCGCCGCGGCCCGCAGCGCCCTCGTTCGGTCGGAGGCGGCGACCAAGTCGTCGATGCGCTCGTCGATGGTGCGCTGCAAATCCGCGCGCCGCTGCGACTGCTCCGCGGGAAGCCGGTCGAGCAGATCGAGGTCCTGTTTGATCAGGGCGCGTACGTCCGGGCCTTTGAGCTGCCCGGCGGCCGCGGCGAACAGGGCTCCACCGAAGACCGGTGCCGCGCCCAACGCCATGCTCAGCATAGAGGGCATCGTGGTGGGTGTTCCTTTCCCGTTACGTCCCGGCCACCCTACGACGTCAGCCCAGATTTACCGTGCCATCGGGCGCGATCCGCCAGCCCGGGTTGTGGGCGATCTCCCAGATCAGTCCGTTGGGGTCTTGGATGTGGGCGTGGAATACGCCGCCGAATTGGCCCGGTTGCGGCGACTTGAGCACCGTGCCACCCGCGACGGCCATGGCGTCGGCCAGCGCGATGACGGCGTCGGGACTGCCGACGTTGTGTGCCACGGTGACTCCGGAGACCCGGGAATGATCACCGGGCAGCGCGAGGTCCTGGTTGAACTTGTCGGCGTCGAAAAAACCCAGTACCTGACCCGGCGCCGCCTGGTAGAAGACGATCTCGCCCTCGACGTCCAGCAGGGGCCGCCAGCCCAGCGCACCGTAGAAATTCCTGGTCGCGCCCAGATCGGTTGCCGCGATGGTGACGAAGTGCACCTGTTGCTCCATGCGGCCGAGCCTAGAACGGCGGGGCCTCGTGTCAGACCCCCTCGGTAGAATCGCACGTATGTTCGATCCGAACGTGCTGGAGCCGGAGTCGTTGGCCGAGGCCGACGACAAGGCCCTGGTGACGGCCATCTCGGAATGGGCCCGGCTGGAGGCCGCCGCCGCTGCGCGCCGGCTGGCCGTCATCGGCGAATTGGTGGCGCGGCGCACCCGCGGGGTAGATGCGGTCAACCGGTCACGTTGGTCGTGCGACTACTGGGACGCCGCGGCCTCCGAGGTCGCCGCGGCCGAGCAGATCAGCCACGGTATGGCGTCCTCGCAGATGTATCTCGCCTCCGCATTGCGTGACCGCCTGCCGAAGGTCGCCGCACTGTTTCTCGACGGGGCGATCAGCATCCGTCTGGTCGCCACGATTGTCTGGCGCACCACCTTGATCACCGACCCCTACGTCTTGCAAGCCCTGGACACCGAACTCGCCGGGATCGCCACCAGCCTCGGCCCGCTGTCCGCGGCCAAGACCGCTGCCGCCATCGATGCCCTCATCGACCGGTTCGACCCCGAAGCCATTCGGCGTTACCAGCGGGGTGCCCGAGGGCGCGAAGTGGTTGTCGATACCCGCAACAGTGAAAACGGCACCACTGCGCTGTGGGGCCGGTTGCTCTCCACCGATGGCACAGCGCTCGATCGGCGCCTGACGCAACTGGCCCACACCGTCTGCGACGACGATCCCCGCACGATCGCCCAGCGCCGCGCCGACGCCCTCGGTGCCCTGGCCACCGGTGCCGACACCCTGGCCTGCGCCTGCGGCAACTCCGAATGCCCCGCCGCCGGTGCAGACGCCCGCGCGAGCAACGTCACCGTCTACGTTCTCGCCGAACAAGCCGCCCTGAACACCGCGGCCGACTCGCGTTTCGGCGACGGCGAAGGGCCCGTCGCTCCGGCATCCCAGACGCGCACAGCAGCCTCCGGACACATCATCGGCGGGGGTACCGTTCCCTCGCAGTTACTGGCGCACCTGGTCAACCGGGGCGCCGGCGTCAAACCTCTCCGGCACCCGTCTGATCTGCCTGCCGAGCCTCAGTACCGTCCCTCACGAGCGCTGGCTGCCTTCATTCGCGCCCGCGACCTCACCTGTCGTTTCCCGGGCTGCGACCGTCCTGCCACCCACTGCGATATTGACAGAGATGATGAGGTGTCACCCGCGACGGCGGCCTGACTCTGACCTCGATTGGCGCCGGTGGGCTGTCCTTGTGTGGATCTGTCGACCGCCGTCGTGGGTGACGCGCTCGACGTCACCGACGTGACGGCTGTGACTTCATAGGAGCTTGCGCCACAAGCACCCATCTCTGTCTTGTCCAACCGCCAACGCCGGTGATGCCACCCATCCACCGGAAATTGAGGACGGTAGAACAAGCATGACAAGTAAGGCAGGGTCGCGTCACATCGTCGCCGGGGTTGATACCCACAAATTGACCCATCATGGCGCCCTCCTCGACGCCAACACGGGAAAGCTACTGACAGAACAGGAGTTTCCGGCAACCCGCGCCGGCTACCGGAAAATGCTGTCCTGGATGCGCTCGTACGGCGAGGTGGTCAAGGCGGGACTGGAGGGCACGGGTTCCTACGGCGCTGGGCTGCACCGGTATCTGCAAACACACGCGGTGACGGTGATCGAAGTGGCTCGACCCAACCGCCAAGATCGACGCCGACAAGGCAAATCTGACCCGATCGATGCGATCAACGCCGCGCGTGCGGTGTTGAGTGAGTCGGCAACCACTACCCCGAAAGACCGCGACGGGTACGTCGAATCGGTGCGCCAAATTCGCGCCACCCGGCGCAGCGCCACCAAAGCTCGCCGGGCCGCATTGCACCAGATGCACGGTCTACTGTGGTGCGCCCCCGAAGAGCTACGCGCCAAACTGGGCAGCTATGACCGAGCCGCCCTGGTTTCGCGATGCGCACGGCTGCGCATTCCCGCTAGCGCCACCCTGGAAGACCCCGCGATGAACGCCCGCCGCATGCTGCGCCGCCTGGCCAAACGTATCCAGATGCTCGACGACGAAATCGCCAAGGCTAACCATGAACTTCACGACCTCCTCACCCGCCACGCTCCGAATCTGCTGGCCGTCAACGGCGTCGGTACCGAGGCCGCAGGACAAATCCTGACCACCGCCGGCGAGAACATCGACCGTCTCAAATCCGAAGCATCGCTGGCCCGACTGTGCGGCGTGGCCCCCATCCCGGCCAGCACTGGTAGCACCACACGGCACCGACTGCACCGCGGCGGCGACCGGCAAGCCAACAGCTCGATCCACCTGGTCGTGGTCAACCGGCTGCGCTGGCACCAACCGACCAGAATCTACGCAGCCCGCCGCACCGAAGAGGGCAAGTCGAAAAAGGAAATCATGCGCTGCCTCAAACGAGCGGTAGTCCGTGAGCTATACCGAGCCCTCCAAGCCGATCTCAACCCTCAAAACGGGGCCCTTGACGCTGCATAGGAGCATCCATGCCGTGGCCCACCCGCATGGAGCCACCCACCCAGCCAACCTGCGATGCCTATGCCGAAAACATCACTTGCTGAAGACTTTTTGGACCGGTGCCCGCGGCTGGAGCGATATCCAATACCCGGACGGCACGGTGAAATGGACCAGCCCCACCGGCCACACGTACACCACCCGGCCTGGCAGCACTCTGCTGTTCCCTGCCCTGTGCCTAGCCACCGCCGCAGCAGCGGTAACACCGTCACCGGCGACATCGACCGCCGACCGCGGCCTGATGATGCCTACCCGCACGCACAGCCGAATCCACGACCGCGCCCACCGCATCAACAGCGAACGTGCTCTCAACAAGGCGCCACCCTGACGAGGGCGGGCAACTAGCTCTTGAAGGGCAGGATCTTGTTGAGCTGGTCGAGTTGCTTGCGCAGGTCGTGGATCAGCGCGGTGCCCTTGGCGGTCTGGGCCACGGCATACATGCCGTTCTGATGCTGGGCCAGCTCCGCGATGTTCTCGTGGGCGACGCGCACGGACTCCAGCGTGCGCGCAAGCAGGTCCGTGGTGGACTCCGTCGTGGTCGCAGTGTCGTTTGCATGGGTCACGGCATCGCAGCCTATCGCCTCACGATAGGAACTGCGCGGAAACCGCGGGCATAATCTGCGACAAACATCGGCCGCGTCCGGCATAGTCACTCGACAACACGACGCGATGAGAAGGGGTCGACCGTGAAGCGCTACCTCACCGGGGGCCTGACCACCGCTTTGGCGGCCACCGGGCTGGCGACCGGGTGGCTGATCGCCGCGGCGCCGGCGGCCCAGGCGGGCTGCCAGGACAACCCGCTGCTGTTCTTCTCCACCGCCCAGAAGTGCGACGGTCCGATTCAGCCCGACGGCAGCTGGCAGCGCTGCGTCATCTACTACTACGAGCCGCCGAAATCACCGCCGTCGCAGCAGGACTGCCACTCCATGGGACCCGGCCGGGATTACCCACTGCACTCGTTCTACATGCCGGAGAACCACATCGACCCGTAACGGGGCTCAGTCCATCAGCTGCGCGGCCACCGTCGCGCCAAGCTCCCAGCACGCGTCCAGGTCAGTTTTGCCCGGCTTACCCGACACCACCACGTAGTCGGCCGCTTTGACCCATCCCAGGCCCGTCGTGATGGAGTCGACGGCCCGTTCGGCGCCCTCGGTTCCCTCGTTGCCGTGCAGGTAGAGGCCGAACGGCCTGCCGCGGGTCGAATCCAGGATCGGGTAGTAACAGACGTCAAGGGCATGCTTGAGCGCGCCGCTGATGTAGCCCAGGTTGGCCGGGCTGCCCAGCAGGTAGCCGTCGGCGGCCAGCATGTCGCTGGCCGACACTTCGAGCGCGGCGCGGCGCACCACCTCGACGCCCTCGATCTGCGGGTCCGTCGCCCCGGACAGCACCGCCTCGAACATGGCCTGGCAGAACGGTGATGGCGTGTGGTGCACCACCAGCAGCGCCTTGCTCACTGCTGGGCCTGCAGCGCGACCGCGGTCTTCATCGCCTCCCGCGCGCGACGACGGTCCCCGGCGAACTCGTAGGCCCGGGCCAGCCGGTACCAGCGCCGCCAGTTGTCCGGGTCGGCGTCGAGTTCGGCGCGGACCGTGTGGAAGAGGGCATCGGCGGCGTCACGTTCGATGCGTCCGGATGGCCGCCGCGGCAAGGCGCCGGCGTCGAGTTCCATGCCGTCCTCGGCGATCAGCCGCGACAGCCGTTGGTGGGCGAATCCGTCCCGCAGGGTGGCGATCATCGCCCACAAACCGAGGAACGGCATGATCAGCAGCGCCAGCCCCATCCCGATCGCCGCCACCGAACCGGAAGCGATCAGCAGCACCGCGATCCGGCCCAGAAACGCCAGATACATCAGCAGCGCCACACACATGAAGGCGATGAGCACCTTCACCCGCGTGGCCGGCGACACCTTGATCACGACTACTTCAGGTCGAGGAGGGGTTCGATGCCGATCGTGAGTCCGGGGAATTCGGCGACCCGGCGCACCGCCAGCAGCACCCCGGGAACGAACGAGGTCCGATCGATGCTGTCGTGCCGGATGGTCAGCGTCTCCCCCATGGTCCCGAACAGCACCTCTTGGTGGGCGACCAGCCCGGCCAGCCGGATCGAATGCACCGGCACACCATCGACGTCCGCGCCGCGCGCTCCGGGCAGACCAGTGCTGGTGGCGTCGGGGCCCAGCGGCAGTCCTTTTCGCGCTTCAGCGATCAGCGCGGCGGTGCGAGCGGCGGTACCCGACGGCGCATCGGCCTTGTGCGGGTGGTGCAGCTCGATGACCTCCACCGATTCGAAGTATTTTGCGGCCTGGGTCGCGAAATGCATGGACAGCACCGCGCCGATGGCGAAGTTGGGTGCGATCAGCACCGCCGAACCGGGCGTGGCCTCGATCCAGGAACGCACCTGTGCCAGCCGCTCCTGCGTGAACCCGGTGGTGCCCACCACCGCATGGATCCCGTTGTCGATCAAGAACTTCAGGTTGTCCATCACGACATCGGGGTGGGTGAAGTCGATCACCACCTCGGTGCCGCTGTCGGTCAACAAGCTCAGTTCGTCGCCGGCGTCGACCGCCGCAGACAGGGTGAGATCTTCCGCGGCGTCCACCGCCGCAACCATCGTCGCGCCGACTTTGCCCTTGGCGCCCAGCACTGCTACCTGCATGGCTGCCACCCTAGCGGCAACGAGCTTCAGGACACCTCGCGGCGGGCCTGACCTGACTCCCCGGGGTCGGCAAGGCGTTCGGCGACGAAGCGGACCATCAGGTCAAACGCCGCCCGACTCTCGGGCAGGAATCCGAACAGCGCCGGGAACGCGTGCACCTGATGTGCCCACAGCTCGAGCCGGCTGGACCGGCCCGCCGCCAGCAGCGCGGCGTGCAGCCGTTCGTTGTCGCAGCGCAGGATCTCCGACTCGGCGGCGATCAACAGCGCCGGCGGCATGGTCTCGAGTCGGCCGTTGATCGGAGACAGCTCGTGACGCATCGGCGCCGACGGGCACACGTGCTCGACGAGGTCCGGCAGCGCGTCCGCGATGCCGAATGCGTCGGTGCCCATGTTCGGGTGGGTACTGCGGGCCGTTCCGTCGAGCTCCAGCAGTGCCGAGATCCCGATGACTCCGGCCGGGGCCGCCAGCCCTTCCTGCTGGGCTCGCAGTGCGGTGGCAAACGTGAGAAAGCCCCCTGCGGAGTCTCCGGCGATCACCGTCTTGGCCGGGTCGGCCCCCTGTTCCAGCAGCCAGCGGTAGGCGCCGACGCAGTCTTCCACCGAGCCGTCCACGCTCACGTCGGGGAATTGCCGGTAGTCGACGTGCACGACCGGCAGCCGGGTGCGTCGGGCCAGGGTCGCCACGACATGCAGGTGGGTGTCCAGACCGCCGGTGAAGAACCCGCCGCCGTGAAAGTACAAGATGGCGCCGTCGCTCAGCGGGGCGATGCAATCTGCCCTGCGAACGATCTCGACAGGAACGCCCGTCGCGAGGTCGCGGGTGAAGCGGATCCGGAAATACGGTCGCAGCCGTTGCAGGCGGGCGACGGTGTTGGTGCGCCGGCCCAGTTGCGCCAACATGCCGGGCATGGCCTCGGGGCCCCCACGACGGCTGATCCACCGGACCAACCGCGGCATTACCGCCGAAAAGACGGCGTAGATGATCCTGGCCCGCAAACTCCCACAATGAATCTCAGCCACACCAGACATCCGGGCATCCTATCTGCACCGACACGGCTCGACTCAGGCGTCGATGACGATGCGTCCGCCGTTGGCCCGCGACACGCAGACCAGCATCTCGTCGCAGCCCTCTGCGGTGCGCCCGCGCCGGTCGACGTCGCCGGAGACCACCTTGACCTTGCAGGTGCCGCAGAACCCCTGCCGGCACGAGCATGCGGTCGTCGGGTCGGCGTCGAGCATCACGTCTAGTGCCGAACGGTCCGCGGGAATCACCAATACGCGCCGGGATCGAGCCAGCTCCAGCTCGAAGGGCACCCCGTCGACCACCGGTGGCGGGCTGAACCGCTCGTAGTGCAGCGGAGCGTCCGCGTGTTCGTCGCGGGTGACGCGCACCGCTTCGAGCATCGCGCTCGGGCCGCACACGTACACCGCGGTCTGCGGTCCGGCGCCGGCCAGTAGCTCCTCGGTGCCGGCGAAACGCCCGTGCTCGTCGTCGGCCCACACCGTGACCCGCTCGGCATCCACCGCCAGCACCTCATCGAGCAACGGCATGTCTGCCCGGCTGCGCCCGGCATACACCGCGCGCCAATCGATTCCGCGCTGGGCGGCCTCGCGCAGCATCGGCAGCATCGGGGTGACGCCGATTCCGCCGATGACGAACAGCACCTCGCTCTCCCCGGTGCCCAGGTAGAACGCATTGCGCGGACCTTCGAACAGCAAGGTGTCGCCCTCGGCGTAGGACTCGTGCATCTCGACCGATCCGCCGCCCCCGTCGTCGAGTCGGCGTACCGCGATGCGGTACTCGGTGCGACGCCCCGGCACACCGCACAGCGAGTACTGCCGGCGCCGGCCCGAGGGCAGCTGCACGTCGATGTGACCGCCCGGCGTCCAGGACGGCAACAGTCCGCCGTCGGGGTCGGCCAGGGTGAGGGCCACGACGTCGCTGGTCACCATCTCCCGCTTGGTGATGACGGCCGCGATCGTCCGTGACACCGGGGCCACCCGGGACGGCTTCCACCGCGAAAGCGCGGCCATTCCACCGAATACGGTGATCGCTCCCCAGAGCGCGTTGAACAGCCGGTCATGCTTTCGCCGGCCGTAAAGGTCGGCGGGGCGCGATTTCCAGATCGGCGCAGTCATATCAGGCCGGCCGCACGTCATTGCCGGGCTCACCGGCCACGCTGTGTTGCACCCACTCGTCGGTGAGCCGAGCGATCACGTCGGGGCGATCGGTCACCACCCAGTGGCCGCCGTCGATATCAAGCACCCGGTGATTGGCCGGGATGGATCCCGTGTAGCGCTGCAGCGCCGGGCTGACGAACAGATCCAGGCGAGGCGCGAGCACCTGCACCGCGACATCGGTGGCGGGCAGCGGCCGCGCCGGCTTCAGAAACGGTCCCGGCATGTTCGCGCGGTACAGGTTGAGCCCGTTGACGTAGTCGTTCTCCCCCCGGGGCATGTCCGGCTGAGGGTTGCCCGAACGACCGATACGATCAAGCCAGCCCAAGACTCGAACGCCCAGACCGGACCGGAAAGCCGCCTCGGGAACCCGCGGGGTCAAGAACAGCCAGATGTAGCTCGACTCCAGCAGCTGCCTGACGACATCGCCGAGCGTCCGCAGGTTGCGCACCGAGCGCAGGAATCTGCCGGCGTAGTCCAGGTGAGGACCCGAAATCGACGTGTAGGAGCCGACTTTGGCCGCCACGGCCGGGTCGGTGATAGCGGCCCAGCCCTGGATCGAACCCCAATCGTGCCCCAGCAGGTGAACCCTGTCGACACCCAGTTTGCCCAGGTGCTCGATCACCGCGGCGACGTCGGCGATCAGGTGCGGGAATCGGTAGCCGGACTTCTCCGTCGGCGCCGAGGACGTCCCCGCACCACGTACGTCGTAGGCGACGACGTTGTAACGGCCCGGGTTCTGCTCGATGAGCTCACGAGCCACCCCGTCCCAGACATGGTGGTTGTCGGGGTAGCCGTGGATCGCCAGGACGGTCGTCCGCTGTGGGTCCAGCTCGGTGTACGCGTGCACCGCAAGGGTGACACCGTCGGCTGACGTCACAGCGGTGGTGGTCGGGGTAGTCATGAACTGCGCTCCTCGTTGTTCGCCCGCGGTTGGGGTCAGTGCGTGGCGCGGGCGGCGGGCGACACGGCCAAGTAGTTGACCGCCTTCTCCACGCCGCCGAGTTGCGCCGGGTGGAAGCCGGGACGGTAGTACGAGGCGATCGCGGGCAGGAATTCGAACGGCGAGGGCACCAGCCCGCGGCGCGCCGCGATGAACCAGTCCCGCCAGCGCGGCTTGGTTCCGGCCGGCAGTTGCGGGTCCACCTTGTACATGAACCGCAGGCCGCGCACCCACAGCAGCAGCATCAGGGGTGTGACGGCCAACTGGGTACGGACCTGCCGGAAAAACCCGGCCCGCAGGTGCTTCATGACGTCGAACGCGACAGCCTTGTGCTCAACCTCTTCGGCGCCGTGCCAGCGCAGCATGTCCAGCATCGCCGGATGGGTGCCGACCTCGTCCAACGCGGGGCTTTCCAGGACCCACTCCCCGAGAATCGCCGTGTAGTGCTCGACGGCGGACACCAGAGCCACCCGCTCCAGCAACCAGCGCTGCTGACGGCGCTCACTCCAGGTCGGCCGGTCGCCGAGCAGTTTGTCGAACAGCCACTTGATCTGGCCGGTGAACGGCGACATGTCGACGCCGCGTGCGGCCAAGTGGTCCACAACGGCGGTGTGCGCCTGGGAGTGGGTGGCCTCCTGGCCGATGAAGCCCTGGACGTCGAGCCGCAGCTGGTCGTCCTTGATCAGCGGTAACGCCTGCTTGAACACCTCGACAAAGAACTCCTCGCCGGCCGGCAGCAACAGGTGCAGCACATTGCAGAAGTGGGTGACGAAGGGCTCGCCGGGCACATAATGCACCGGCAGGTCCGACAGGTCGAACCCGACGTCGCGGGCTTGTAGGACGATGCGCTCGTGATCCAGTGACCCGTCATGCGGGCCGGCGGCGCTGTCATCGACCTTGAGCATGGCGAACCTCCCACGGGTTTTACAAAACCCTATCGATTGTCTTCGCAATGGACAGATAGCCCGGTGGGGTACAACGATACCATCGGTACCGCCTAAATTGGATTGTGACCGTCGCCACTCCCCTGGCGGGCCGGCCCGTCACGATGCCGCAGTGCGCAGAGCCGGTAAATCAGCCAATTTCGCGCCGTTGTGTAAACGTTTCGCTGCGAACGTTAAGAGGCTGTTAACCAGCTTGGATACCGGCAGGGCTGTCAGGAAATCTGGAGGATGTTCCCAGCAAAACGTTGCGCAACAGGGTCCGACTCCGAAAGAAGCCGGCCCTTTTTGTTGCCGCCGTCATTTTCAAGGAGAGGCCTTTGTCGTTCGTCAATGCACATCCTGAGACCCTGACCACCGCTGCCGACACCCTGTCGAGCACCGGCTTGGCGCTCGCGTCCCAAAACGAGGCGGCGCATTTCGTGACCACCGGAGTGGTCCCCCCGTCCGCCGACGAGGTGTCGGCCATGCTGGCCGCCCGGTTCGCCGTTCAGGCGCAGCTGTACCACCAGGTCAGCACCCAAGCCAGCGCCATTCACGAGATGTTCGTCGCCACCCTCAACACCAGTGCGAACACCTACGCGGCCGCCGAGGCCGCCAACGTGATCGCGGCCGGATAAGAGGAGGCACAGCAATGGATTTCGCAGCACTACCACCGGAAATCAACTCCGGACGCATGTACGCCGGCCCTGGTTCAGGGTCGCTGCTGGCCGCCTCGGCAGCCTGGGACGAGCTGGCCGTCGACCTGCATTCCGCGGCGTCGAGCTACCGCGCGGTCGTCACCGAGCTGACCAGTGGCCCGTGGTTGGGCGTGTCATCAACGAAGATGGCGGCGGCGGCCGCACCGTATGCCACCTGGCTCACCGCCACGGCCGAACAGGCGGAGCTCACCAGCACCCAGGCCAAGGCCGCCGCTACGGCCCACTCGAGCGCGTTCGCCATGACAATTCCCCCGCCCTTGATCGCTGCCAACCGCGCACAGTTGGCCACGCTGGTCGCAACAAACTTCTTCGGGCAGAACGCCCCGGCCATTGCGGCCACCGAAGCCCAATACGCCGAGATGTGGGCCCAGGACGCAGCCGCGATGTACTCCTACAGCGCTGCCGCGCAGGCTGCAGCACAGATGGTGCCCTTCACCACGCCGCCGCAGACAGCCAACCCCGGCGGCATTGCGGCGCAGGAGGCTGCGACCGCCGAGGTGACTGCGGCCGCAGCCGGCCAAGCCGCCACCAACCTGGCGATGGAGGCGTTGCCGGGTGCGCTGGCGGGCTCAGCCGAGGCGGGGGCGCTCAACCTTCCGCCCATCTTCGGCGATCTGGCGACGTTGGGTGCGGCTCCGGTCTCAACCATGATGAGCGCCGCCATCATTGCCGCGTTCATACCCGAGTACCTCATTGCCGGCGCGGCACTCCCGTCGCCGTTCGGCCTGGAGGCGGCAGCTCCCGCTGCCATCGCGGCGGGTCTGCCCTTGGGCCTGGCACCAACGCTGGGCAGTGCCGGCCTGGCGTCGGCAACGTCGGCAGCATCGGCCGGGGTTGGCAACGCGGCCTCCGTCAGCGGCTTGTCGGTACCCAAGGCGTGGGCCACCGCAGCGCCGGAAATGCGCTTGGCCGCGGCCGAATTCGCGGCGCCCGCGCTGGCCACCGCAGGGGCGCCGATGATGGGTGGCTCGCCGCTGCTATGCGCTCCGCCGCTGATGGGGTTGGGTCCGCGTGGCAGCGCTGCAGCGCGGGCCAAGGACGACCAGAACGAAGAGGCCAAGCGCAAAGCAGCCAAGGGACGACGGTCGTCCATGTGGTGAGGCGCCTCCGGCCGTCGACGATCCCCGCAGGGATCAACCCGACGCCAAGTCGGCGATGATGTCGGCGGCCGGAGCCGATCGGGCGGTCCGATAGGCGGTCCCAGCCCACAAGCTCGTCCCATGCGGGTCGTCCACGGCCACCGCCGCCGCCCGGATCGGGGCGGTCATGTGGTTGATCTCCGGGTATCCCACCGGCGCCAGATCTTCGAAGGCGCGGGTGAAGTCGTTCTCCAGGCCGCGCGCATAACGGCCGGAGAAGGCGCACGTCACCGTGGTGTTGGTGAATTCCGGGTTGGTCAGCGCCGCCCGGTGCGTGGGATTGGTCCCGGCTTCGTGCGCCAGCAGAAGTGCGGTACCGACCTGCGCTGCAACCACGCCGCCGCCCAGCACCCCGGCCACGTCGGCCGCGGTGCCGAGCCCACCCGCTGCCACCAACGGGACATGGCCGTGGGCGTGGGCGATCTCCGCCAGCACATGCTCCAGGGAGTCAGTGCCCGGGTGTACGTCCGGCGCAAAGGTGCCCCGATGCCCGCCGGCCTTGGGGCCCTGCACCACCAGCGCCTCGGCCCCATGTCCCAGGGCGACACCGGCCTCGTAGGCGGACGTCACTGTGACCATCGTCAGGATCCGCAACGCCCGCAACGCCTCTATGTCGTCGGGCGACGGTGTCCCGAACGTGAACGACACCACCGTGGGCCGCAGGTCGGCAATCACCTCGAGCTTCTCCGGCCAGCAGTCGTCGTCGCCGAAGCGGGGCCGGCCCAGCTCTACGCCGTAGTGCTCGGCCAGCGTGTCCAGGAGGTCGGCGTATTCGTCGAGCAACACCACGTCCGCGCCGCTGGGTTGGGGCACAAACAGATTGACACCGATCGGGCCGGTGGTGGCCGCGCGGGCGGCGGTGATCTCGTCGGCCAGCTGTTCGGCGGTGCGATAGCCTCCCGCGACGAACCCGAGTCCGCCGGCCTCCGACACCGCGGCCGCCAGCGCCGGTGTGCTGGGACCGCCCGCCATCGGGGCGCCGACCAGTGGGACAGTGAGCTCGGAGAAGCTGAACGCCATTGCTCTAGCCTGCCATCGACCGCAAACGCCGCGGAAGCGCCCCTTTCGAGCGGTAGGGACCCAGTACAGCGACGCCGTAGGGCTGGCACAGCAGCTGACGGGCCACCGCGTTGACCTCGTCGACGGTCACCGCGGACAGTTCCCGCAGGGTGCGCGCGATCGGCCGATGCCGACCGTAGTTCAACTCGGTACGGCCCAGCCGGTTCATCCGGGACCCGGAATCCTCCAGGCCCAGCACCAATCCCCCGCGCAACGATCCCTTGGCGATCCGGCACTCGTCGGCGGTGATTCCCTCGCGTGCCACCGAGTCGAGCACCTCGGCGGTCACTTCCGCCACCTCGGCGAACCGGTCCGGCTGGCATGCGGTGTACACCGACAGTGCGCCGGCGTCGGCGAAGGTGTCCACCGAGGAGTAGATCGAGTACGCCAGGCCGCGGGTCTCCCGAACCTGTTGGAACAGCCGGGAACTCAGGCCCCCACCGAGGGCGGTGTTGAGCACCGCCAGCGCCTGACGGTGCTGCCAATAGCGTCCCGGCGCACGTACCCCCAAAGACATGTGCGTCTGGTCCGCGTCGCGGTTGACCACGGTCAGCCCGGGCGAGCCCGGTACCCGGGCAGTGCCACGGCGCGGCTCGGCGGGCTTCTCGCCACGAACCAGACGGTGCCCGAAGTGTTCTCGCACCAACGCCACCACCGTGTCATGGTCGATGTTGCCGGCAACGGCGACCACCATGCGCTCCGGTGTGTAGCGGCGCTGGTGGAACGACCGCAGCTGTGCGCGAGTCATCGACGACACCGAGTCGACATTGCCGATCACCGGCCGGCCGATCGGATGGTCGCCGAACAGCGTCGACAAGAACACGTCGCCCAGCGCATCCTCGGGATCGTCGTCGCGCATCGCGAGTTCCTCGAGAACCACATCGCGTTCGAGGTCGACGTCGGCAGCCGCGCAGGACCCGTTGAGCACCACGTCGCTCACCAGCGCGACGGCCAGCTCCAGGTCCGTGTCGAGCACGTGGGCGTAATAGCAGGTGTGCTCTTTGCCAGTGAAGGCGTTCAGCTCGCCCCCGACGGCGTCCATCGCCTGGGCGATGCCGGCCGCCGTGCGGGTCGGGGTCGCCTTGAACAGCAGGTGTTCCAGGAAGTGCGCCGCCCCGGCCACCGTGGCGCCCTCGTCGCGCGATCCGACGCCGACCCAGACGCCCACCGACGCCGAACGAACTGCGGGAAGGTATTCAGTGACTACCCGCAGCCCGCCCGGCAGGGTGGTGCGTCGCAGTGTGGCGCGTGGCGCCGCTATGTCAGCTTTCGGTAGCCGCGGCATCGGCAGACTCAGCGGGCCCCGCCTCTGGGGTCGACTCGTCCACGGGCACCAGCGAGATCTTGCCGCGGTTGTCGATGTCGGCGATCTCCACGCGCAGCTTGTCGCCGACCTTCACCACGTCCTCGACCTTGGCCACCCGCTTGCCCTTGCCGAGCTTGGAGATGTGCACCAGACCGTCGCGGCCCGGCAGCAGCGACACGAACGCGCCGAAGTCGGTGGTCTTGACCACGGTGCCCAGGAACCGCTCGCCGATCTTCGGCAGCTGCGGGTTGGCGATCGCGTTGATCTTGTCGATCGCGGCCTGCGCCGACGGGCCGTCGGTGGCCCCGACGAACACGGTGCCGTCGTCCTCGATCGAGATCTGAGCGCCGGTCTCCTCGGTGATCGAGTTGATCATCTTGCCCTTGGGCCCGATCACCTCGCCGATCTTGTCCACCGGCACCTTGATGGTGGTGACCCGCGGCGCGTAGGGGCTCATCTCGTCGGGCTCGTCGATGGCCTCGGCCATCACATCCAGGATGGTCATCCGGGCGTCCTTGGCCTGCGCGAGAGCGCCCGCCAGGACCGACGAAGGGATGCCGTCGAGCTTGGTGTCCAGCTGCAGCGCGGTGACGAAGTCCTTGGTGCCGGCGACCTTGAAGTCCATGTCGCCGAACGCGTCCTCGGCGCCCAGGATGTCGGTGAGCGCGACGAAGCGACGCTCGGTCTTGCCGTCCACCTCGACGTCATCGGAGACCAGGCCCATCGCGATACCGGCGACCGGAGCCTTCAGCGGCACACCGGCGTTGAGCAGCGCCAGCGTGGACGCGCAGACCGAACCCATCGAGGTGGATCCGTTGGAGCTCAGGGCTTCCGACACCTGCCGGATGGCGTACGGAAACTCCTCGACGCTGGGCAGCACCGGGACCAAGGCCCGCTCGGCCAGCGCGCCGTGGCCGATCTCGCGACGCTTGGGCGAACCGACCCGGCCGGTCTCACCGGTCGAGTACGGCGGGAAGTTGTAGTGGTGCATGTAGCGCTTGGACTTCTCCGGACCGAGCGAGTCGATCTGCTGCGCCATCTTCATCATGTCCAGCGTGGTCACGCCCATGATCTGGGTCTCGCCACGCTCGAACAGCGCGCTGCCGTGCGCCCGCGGGATCACCGCGACCTCGGCGGACAGCGCCCGAATGTCGGTGATGCCACGGCCGTCGATGCGGAAGTGGTCGGTCAGGATGCGCTGACGCACCAGCTTCTTCGTCAGGCTCCGGTAAGCCGCGCTGATCTCCTTCTCGCGACCCTCGTAGGTCTCGGCGAGGCGCTCGATGACCTCGGCCTTGATCTCTTCGGTGCGCTCGTCACGCTCGGCCTTGCCGGCGATGGTCAGCGCCTTCGCCAGCTCGTCGGTCGCGACCGATGCCACCGAGTAGTAGACGTCGTCACCGTAAGGCGGGAACAGCGGGTAGTCGGCGGTCGGGCGGGCGGCCGCGGCTCCGAGCTCCTGCTGGGCCTTGCACAGCGCCGCGATGAACGGCTTGGCCGCCTCCAGCCCCTCGGCCACCACGGTCTCGGTCGGCGCCTGTGCGCCGGATTCGATCAGCTCGATGACGTTCTCGGTGGCCTCGGCCTCGACCATCATGATCGCGACGTCACCGTCGTCGAGGAGGCGACCCGCCAGCACCATGTCGAAGGCCGCACCCTCGAGCTGTTCGACGGTGGGGAACGCCACCCAGGTGCCGTTGATCAGCGCCACCCGCGCCGCGCCGACCGGGCCGGAGAACGGCAGGCCTGCGAGCTGGGTGGAGGCCGAGGCGGCGTTGATCGCCACCACGTCGTACAGGTCGTTCGGGTTCAAGCTCAGCACAGTCACCACGACCTGGACCTCGTTGCGCAGGCCGTCGACGAACGACGGGCGCAGCGGGCGGTCGGTGAGCCGGCAGGTCAGGATCGCGTCGGTCGATGGCCGGCCTTCACGGCGGAAGAACGAGCCGGGGATACGGCCGGCCGCATACATCCGCTCCTCGACGTCGACGGTGAGCGGGAAGAAGTCGAAGTGATCCTTGGGCGCCTTGCTGGCGGTGGTCGCCGACAGCAGCATGGTTTCGTCGTCGAGGTAGGCGACGACACTGCCGGCGGCCTGCTGGGCCAGCCGGCCGGTCTCGAAGCGGATGGTGCGCTTGCCGAAGCTGCCGTTGTCGATGACAGCGGTGGCCTCGAATACGCCTTCTTCAATTTCAATTGCAGACATAAAAGCCCGTACGGCCTTTCCTGGTTTGTTCAACTGTTTCGCAGCGTCGGACGTGCGTCAGTGATGGACCTGGATGCGGCTACGGTCGTCGATCGAAGCGGCCGGATCCTGGCTTACGTGCTGTCAGAGCACTGCCAGGCCCGGCTGCCACTACCGAAGACCGCCCGACTCAGGTCTGGCTGATCGCAGGAACGTGTCCCGTCGTGACGTGCCGGAGTGGCGCACGCGGATGCGGGGGCCACACCGATGCCCGGGCCTGGGCGGCCCGGGACGGCCTCACTCTACACGGAGGCGGCTGACGCCGACCCGATTCGTCGTCAGCGACGCAGGCCGAGGCGCTCGATGAGCGAGCGGTAGCGCGCCACATCGGTCGCGGTCAGGTACTTGAGCAGACGACGCCGCCGACCGACCAGCAGCAGCAGGCCGCGGCGGGAGTGGTGGTCGTGCTTGTGCTGCTTGAGGTGCTCGGTGAGGTCGACGATCCGCTTGGTCAGCAGGGCGACCTGAGCTTCGGGCGAGCCGGTGTCGGTCTCGTGCAGGCCGTAGCTGGCCAGGATCTCTTTTTTCTGCTCGACGGTCAGCGCCACGAAGAATCTCCATCAATCGGTCCCGCGAATATCAAGTCGGCGGCCACCGCGGACTGCAGCACGCCGAGGGGCGAGTCTAGCAGCGCCCTGGGCGCCCTTCCCAATCGTGCGGGTGGTCAGTCACCGGCGAGTAGGCCGCGGGTCTTCTCGACGTCGGTGTTCATCACCGCCACCAGGTCCGCCACGGAGTCGAACTTCTCCTGGCCCCGGATCCGGCTGACGAAGTCGACGGCCACGCGCTGCCCGTACAGGTCGGCGGTTTCGTCGATCACGAACGCCTCCACGGTGCGGGCCCGTCCGGAAAACGTCGGGTTGGTGCCCACCGACACCGCGGCCCGACACCGCTGACCGGCGACGACGGTGCCGGGCACCTGGCCGTGTCCCAACACGGTGAACCACGCGGCGTACACGCCGTCGGCCGGAATCGCCGCAAAGGCCGACGGTGCCACGTTGGCGGTCGGGAAGCCCAGGCCGCGCCCACGGCCGTCACCGCGCACCACCAGTCCCTCGACCCGGTGCGGCCGACCCAGCGCCTCGGCCGCCGCGGACACATCACCGGCGTCCACACAGGACCGGATGTAGGTCGAGGAGAAGGTGACCGACTGGGCGGCGTCGGCGCGCTCGGCCACCAGCGACACCGATTCGACCCCGAACCCGAACTGCTCGCCGGCCCGGCGCAGGGTCTCGACGTTGCCGGCCGCCTTGCGACCGAAGGTGAAGTTCTCCCCCACCACCACTTCCACCACGTGCAGGTGCTCGACCAGCAGTTGGTGGATGTAGCGGTCCGGGGTGAGCTTCATGAATTCGGGCGTGAACGGAATCACCAGGAAGACGTCGATGCCGAACTGCTCGACCAGCTCGGCGCGCCGCGCCAGCGTGGTGAGCTGCGCGGGATGGTTCCCGGGGTAGACGACCTCCATCGGATGCGGATCGAAGGTCATCAGCACCGTCGGCACGCCGCGCGCCTGGCCGGCCTTCACCGCATGGGTGATCAGTTCCGCATGTCCACGATGCACACCGTCGAACACGCCGATGGTGAGCACGCACCTGCCCCAGTCTGTGGGGATCTCATCCTGCCCCCGCCACCGCTGCACCAGGACAGCCTAAACTGTTGCCCGTGAGCCCTTGGGAGCAGTCGGACGGGCTGAGTAGCGTCGCCCAGGACTATCTGAAAGTCATCTGGACCGCCCAGGAATGGTCACCCGACAAGGTCAGCACCAAGATGCTGGCAGAGAAGATCGGCGTGTCCGCCAGCACCGCCTCGGAGTCGATCCGCAAACTCGCCGACGCCGGCTTGGTGGACCACGAGAAGTACGGCGCGGTGACGCTGACCGATGAAGGCCGCCGGGCAGCGTTGGCGATGGTGCGCCGGCACCGGCTGATCGAGACCTTCCTGGTGTGTGAGCTCGGCTATGGCTGGGACGAGGTGCATGACGAAGCCGAAGTCCTCGAGCACGCGGTGTCCGACCGGCTGATCGCGCGCATCGACGCCAAGCTGGGCTTCCCGCAGCGCGACCCGCACGGCGACCCGATCCCGGCACCGGACGGGCAGGTGCCCACTCCCCCCGCCCGGCAACTGTGGGCATGCGCCGACGGCGAGACCGGCACGGTGGCACGCATTTCCGACAACGATCCGGAGATGCTGCGCTACTTTGCCCAGGTGGGCATCAGCCTGGACGCTCGCCTACGGGTGCTGACTCGCCGCGACTTCGCCGGAATCATCTCGGTCGGCGTCGAAGGGTCCGACGGCAAGCAGGTCACTATTGACCTGGGAAGTCCTGCCGCCCAGGCAATCTGGGTGGTCTAGCCACTACTTCACGTGCGCCGCCAGCTGACCCTCAGCCCCGAAGAGTTCCTGCTGCCAGTACGTGATGAGTTCGGCGGTGTCGATCTGGTCGGGATGAAAATCCCGCCGCTTGAACGGCCGCATGTCGGAGTAGAAGCCCTTCCACATCGGGTTACGCAGCATCTGCACCGACTCCTTGAGGATCCGGAACGGTTGACGGCGGCCCTCGACATCGGTGGTGGCAATCGAGAGCCAGGAGAACAGCACCAGAATCGGGATTCCACAGTTCTGCGCGAAGCGCATCCACCGGATGCGCGTCGACTCGGGAACGCCCACAGCCCGGTACACATCGAACGCGACCGACTTGTGCTCCAGCTCTTCCAGCGCATGCCAATTCAGCAGATTGCGGATCTCGGGGTCATACATCATCGCCTGGACCGCCGGGCGTTTGAGGATGTTCTCGGCCCACACCGCGGTGAAATGTTCGGCAGCCACCGTGAATCCGAGGAAGAAGTGGCGAAGGCGGGGCAGCCGGTCCGGGCTGGGGTACTGCTTGTCGAGGAATTTCTCCATGCGCTCGGTGCTGCTCAACAGATACTCGAACCACGCGGTGGGATAACCCATGGCCGAGAGTTACTCATTGAGCTCACGATGCTGCAGGCCGTGAGTCTTCTCCTGCCCGATGAAGCCGGCGACGCGCTTGGCCAACTCGGGGTCGGCAAGCTGGCCGGAGTAGCGGCGCACCGAACGCACGAAGATGTCCTCGCCGGGCGGGAAGATCGCCGACAAGATGGCTACCAGATGGCTGAACACGATGCTGCCGTCGGCGAAGTACCGGTTGCCGTCGGGCTGCTCACTGAACCCGAAGTTCAGTCGTCGGACGGCCGGGTATGTCATCACATTCGTCATGGCAACGACGCTAGGTCCGCCCGCCGGCCGGCGGAATGGGCGAGCCGGACAAGAATTTGATGTTTTCGGACAGCCGGGCGTCAGGGCCGGCGGACCCGGTGCTTGCTGGGCGGCGTACCGACCCACCGGATGAAGGCACGACTGAAGGCGGCCGTCTCCGAATACCCCAGTTGACGGGCCGTTTCTTCGACAGTGAGGCCCGATTCGAGCATGGCTACCGCCAGGGTCACCCGCACCTCGTCGACCAACGCGCGGTAGCTGGT
Source organism: Mycobacterium sp. SMC-14 (assembly GCF_046250075.1). Taxonomy (NCBI): domain Bacteria; kingdom Bacillati; phylum Actinomycetota; class Actinomycetes; order Mycobacteriales; family Mycobacteriaceae; genus Mycobacterium; species Mycobacterium sp. SMC-14. Next base: position 2,867,085 of record NZ_CP176429.1, read on the forward strand.
GTGCTCGCCGACCAAGCGGCGATGCAGGGTGCGCTCGGTGATGCACAGTTCGTCAGCGATCACCGCCATCGACGGCAGCACGCCGGGGTCCCGGACCAGCCGGGAACGCACCTGTGCGGCGATGCCGCGACGCCGGCGACGCGTCTGCAAGAGCTCTTCGCACTCCCTCGCACATGCCTGCGCCGCAGCGGTGTCGGCCGCCGGCATCGGCAGCGCCAGCAGTTCGAACGGCAGGGTGATCGCGCTGCGTGTCGCGGCCAAATCGACTTCAATTGCCACCCAGGGAAACTCGAGACGTTCGGCGGGAAAGTCGATACCGGGCAGTTCGACCTTGATCGTCGCGCCCGAGTTCAGCTGACCGATCAGCAACGGCACCATGGTGGTCAGCGCGAACAGATCCCGTTCCATCATGAAGCTTCGGACGTCGGCCGGCACGGCACTGTCGTCGAACTCAAGAACCGCGCCGTCGGGGGTGTCGTGGCGGGTCAGCCGCAGAAACGTCGACGATAACGTCGCGTACCGGCAGGCCATGTTGACCGCATCACCCAAAGTCGGACTCGCCAGCAGCGCATAGCCGAGCACACCGGTGTTGGCGAAGTTGTACTGCAGACCGACGTCGCGCGCTAACTCGTGTGGATCTTTCACGCGGCCAAGGACGTTCCGCAGGATCGCAAGTTCCTGGCCGGCTTGGACCTCGGTCGCACTGTCCTCGATGTCGGCAGGCGTGACACCGGTCCCCGCAAGGCAATCCGCGGCATCGACGCCATGCAGGCGAGCGGCCTCCAGAAGATGTCGACACGTCGCCACCGGCCGGGGAATGTCCCAATCGGGCTGCGCGACATCGCCGATCGACACGTGTCCGAATGTATCAAATTGTGTCGGCAAACGCCGTCGGCTCTACGATCTGCCGATGGCAAAACTTGACCTGTCCCGCGAACTGTCACTGCCGCCGGACGAAGCCTGGGCCCACGCGTCGAATCTGGCCGAGTTGGGTGACTGGCTTTCCCTGCACCAGGGCTGGCGCTGCGAGATCCCGGCCGAGCTCACCGTCGGAACCACGTTGGTCGGGGTGGCGGGAGCCAAGGGCATGCGCAACCGAGTCACCTGGACGGTCCGCAAGTTCGACCCACCGGCGCTGCTGGAACTGACCGGCGACGGCGTGGGCGGTACCAAGTACGCACTGACGTTGGCGATCAGCCCCGCCGCAACGGGATCGAAGTTCGTCCTGCGGATGGACCTGGGCGGCCGGGCGCTGTTCGGGCCGATCGGGGCGGCCGCCGCCCGCGCGGTCAAGGGCGACATCGAGGGATCGATCAAGCGATTCGAGCAGCTCTACAGCTGAGGCGTCAACCGCCGTATCGGTGCAGCGGACTCAGCACTCAGCCGCTCAGCAGGCCCTTGGCGATGTGGGTGACCTGAACCTCGTTGCTGCCGGCGTAGATCATCAGCGACTTCGCGTCGCGAGCCAACTGCTCCACGCGGTACTCGGTCATGTAGCCGTTGCCGCCGAAGAGCTGCACCGCCTCCATCGCCACCTCGGTGGCCGCCTCCGAGGAGTACAGCTTGATCGCCGATGCCTCGGCCAGCGTCGGGATCTTGCCGTGTTTGGCCTTCTCCAATGTCTGGAACACCATGTTCTGCACGTTGATCCGGGCCACCTCCATCTTGGCCAGCTTGAGTTGGATCAGCTGGAATTGGCCGATGTTCTGGCCCCACAGGGTGCGGCTCTTGGCGTAGTCGACGCAGAGCCGATGGCACTCGTTGATGATCCCCAGCGCCAGCGCGGCCACTCCGACTCGTTCGGCGACGAAGTTGGCCCGGGCACTGTCACGCCCGTCGCCGCCGGTGTGCTCCTCGGTCTCGCCCAGCAGCCGGTCGCGGCCCAACCGCACGTCGTCGAAGAACAACTCACCGGTCGGCGAGGAGTGCATGCCCATCTTCTTGAACGGCTTGCCCTGGGTCAGGCCCGGCATACCGGCGTCGAGGACGAAGGTGAGCACCTTGCGGTTGCGTGGATCGGTGCCGTCCTGTTCGTCCAGCTTGGCGTAGACGATGAGGGTGTCGGCGTAGGGGCCGTTGGTGATGAACGTCTTCTGGCCGTTGAGGATGTAGTCATCACCGTCACGCCGGACATAGGTCTTCATCCCGCCGAACGCGTCGGATCCCGCGTCCGGCTCGGTGATCGCCCAGGCGGCGATCTTTTCCAGGGTGACCAGCTCCGGCACCCAGCGCTGCTGCTGCGCCGGCGTGCCGCGCGACAGGATCGTGGCAGCCCCCAGGCCGAGACTGACGCCGACCGCAGCAACCAATCCCAAGCTGACGCCGGCGAGCTCGCTGACCAGGATCAACCCCATCGAGGCCTGCGCACCCAGATCGCCGAAGCCGCCTTCCGACGACGCAGCCGGCTTTCCCCCGCCTTCGGCGGTCTGCCGCGCCTGCGCCTTTTCCAGTCGGCTTTTGATGGCTTCGGCCGCAAGCACGTCGATCCCGAAGTCGGCGAACAGCTTCCGCAGGATCGGATACGGCGGCAGTTCACCGCTCTCCAGTGCGTCGAGGTTCGGCCGAACCTCCCGGTCGATGAATTCCCGGACGCTGTCCCGGATGAGCTCGTCGGTATCGGACCACTCGATCATGGCAACCTCGCCGCGATGTCGTCGATCTGCCAGATGCCATCGGTCTCAATGGTGTCGGTGTCGTGCCAGCCGGCCAGCCGCGAGATGGCACCGCCCTGCACCGCATACACCGCACCGGTGATCGGACACTTCTCGGTGGCCAGATAGGCCACCAGCGGCGAGATGTTGGCCGGGCTGAACAGGTCCAACTCCCCGTCTTCCGGCTCCGCCATCAGCGCGCCCATCCCGGGAGTCGCCAGGGTGAGTCGGGTACGGGCGATGGGGGCGATGGCGTTGACCCGCACCCCATAGCGGTCCAACTCCTCAGCGGCGATCAGGGTCAGTGCAGCGATCCCGGCCTTGGCCGCGCCGTAGTTCGCCTGCCCCGCGTTGGGCAAGGTGACCCCGGACCCCGAGGCGGTGTTGATCACCGCGGCGTTGGGCTGATCCCCTGCCTTGGACTGCGCCTTCCAATACGCCGCGGCGTGGTGCAGCATCGCGAAGTGGCCCTTGAGGTGAACCGCGACCACGGCGTCCCACTGTGCCTCTTCCATGCCGGGGATGAACGCATCCCGCAGGATTCCGGCATTGTTGACCAACACGTCCAACCGGCCGAACTCGTCGATGGCCTGCTGGACAAGGCCTTTCGCGGCATTCCAATCGGAGACGCTGTCGGTGTTGGCCACCGCTCGTCCGCCGGCCGCCACGATCTCGTCGACGACCTGCTGTGCGGTGGTGGAGTCGGAACCCTCGCCGGTGTTGGTTCCACCCAGGTCGTTCACGACGACGCAGGCACCCTCACTGGCGAACAGCAACGCGTGCTCCCGTCCGATCCCTCGCCCGGCGCCGGTGATGACGGCGACACGACCTTCAAGTACGCCCATTTGATATTCCCTTCAGTCGGCGATGACGGCCAGACCGTCAGTGATCGCCATTTCGCCGGCACCTACGCGCGCGGTCTCGAATGCGTACGTCGTGGCGTCATCGCCGCGGCCGCTGGTCCAGATCCGGGTCTCCAGGTCGTCACCGGGCAGCACCATCTTGGAGAACCGCACCGCCAACCGGCGGAGCCGGCTGACGTCTGAGCCGGCGACCTCGGTGAGCACCGCCCAGGACGTGAACGCCATGGTGCACAGGCCGTGCGCGATGATCCCCGGCAGTCCGGCGTCGCGGGCGACTTCCTCGTCCAGGTGGATCGGCATCGGATCACCCGCGGCCGGCCCATAGCGGAACGTCTGGTCGGCATCGACGTGCTGGACGACCTTGGCCACCGGCGCCTGCTCGCGCAGGGCGTCGTCGAACTTGTGTCCGGGGCTCAGTTCGCCGATCCTCTTGCCCGCATTGTGGCCGCGGAAGAAACAGGTCACGTATTGCTCGTTGACCAGTTCGCCCTCCTCGGTGCGGCATTCGAGCAGAATCGCCGCGCGGGTGCCCTTCTCCAGTCCTTCGTAGCCGATCATTTTGCCGCGAGAGACCAGCTTGTCTCCCGGCCGGATGGGCCGGTGGAACCAGAAGTCCTGTTCGCCGTGCACCACTCGCGGGATCAGCTCGACCGGTGCCACCTCGACCGCGGGAACCAGTAGTGACTCGAACACCGGCACGATCCCAAACACCGGCGGTGCGAGGTCGCCGCTGCGGTGCGCGGCGATCGGGTCGTTGGTCGCCTCGGCGTACTCAACGATCCGCTCCCGGGTGACCTCGAAGCGGTCCTCGTCGCTCCACTTGTCCAGCCCGGCATCGTCGAATGCCAGCTCGTCAGCCACCTCAGGCCGCCGCCGACGCCAGCGCCTCGAGCTGGGCGAGGGTCTTGTCGAGTTGCTTAGCGCCGTCCTTCTCGACCGCCTTGCCCAGCGCACCCTTGATCAGCGCACCCTCGAAGTCGCCGGCCACACTGAACTGGGAGCCGTCACCGTCGGGCGTGACGGTGAAGCCGAAGCGGCACTTCACGCCCGCCATACCGGTGCCCGACATGGTGAGGCTGCGTGGGGCCCCGTCCTCATCAACGACCTTCTCGACGGTCCATTCGATCTTGTTCGCCATCCCCAGCATGACGATCTTGGCGGTCAGCGCCGATCCCTCGGCCAGTGCGGCCGGTGGCTCGGTGAGCCACTTCTCGTGGATGGTGAACCATTTGTCCCAGCTGGACAGGTCGCTGATGGTGTCCCACAGCGCGTTCGGGCTGACGGCCAGGCTCTTGGTGGCTTCGATGTGTCCCATGATGTGTTCTCCTGCGCTGTCGATGGTTTAGCGCTCGGCGCGCTGGTAAGCGGTGACCACGGCGGCGCCGCCGAGGCCGATGTTGTGTTGGAGGGCTGCGGTGACACCCGGCACCTGGCGCTTGTCGGCGTCACCGCGTAGCTGCCAGGTCAGTTCGGAGCACTGCGCCAATCCGGTGGCGCCCAGCGGATGTCCCTTGGAGATCAGGCCGCCGGACGGGTTGACCACCCAGCGCCCGCCGTAGGTGGTGTCGCCGTTGTCGATCAGTCTGGGCGCGTCGCCCTCGGCGCAGAGACCCAATGCTTCGTAGAGCAGCAGCTCGTTGGCGGAGAAACAGTCGTGCAGCTCGATCACCTGGAAGTCGTCCGGTCCCAGGCCGGACTGCTGATAGACACGTTGCGCGGCTTGCACATTCATGTCGTAGCCGATCAGGTTCTTGGCAGAGCCGTCGAAGGTGGAGCCGAAGTCCGTGGTCATCGCCTGCCCGACGATCTCGATCGCACGACCGGCCAGGCCGTGCTTGTCGACGAACGCCTCGCTGGCCAGGATCGCCGCACCGGAGCCGTCCGAGGTCGGCGAGCACTGGAGTTTGGTCAGCGGGTCGTAGATCATCCGCGAGCCCAGGATGTCGTCGAGGCTGTATTCGTCCTGGAACTGGGCGTAGGGATTGTTGACCGAATGTTTGTGGTTCTTGTAGCCGATCTTGGCGAAATGCTCGGCGGTGGAACCGTGTTGCTTGATGTGTTCGCGGCCGGCGGCACCGAACATCCACGGCGCCACCGGGAACAGCACTTCAGAGATCTCGGCCAGTGCGAGCACATGCTTTTCCATCGGCTGGGCGCGGTCATCGTAGGTGGACCCCAGTGAGCCGGGTTTCATCTTCTCGAAGCCCAGCGCGATGGTGCAGTCGGCCAGCCCGCCCCGGATCGCCTGGGCGGCAAGGTAGAGGGCGGTCGACCCGGTCGAACAGTTGTTGTTGACGTTGACGACCGGGATTCCGGTCAGCCCCAGCTCGTAGAGGGCCCGTTGGCCGGAGGTGGATTCGCCGTAGACGTAACCGACGTAGCCCTGTTCCACCTCGCGGTAGTCGATCCCGGCATCGGCCAGCGCCTTGGTGCCGGATTCTCGGGCCATGTCCGGGTAGTCCCATGCCGATCCGTCATCGCTGGTTCGCCGGCCTGGCTTCTCGAACTTCGTCATCCCGACGCCGATCACATACACCTTGTTCGCCATGGTTCCCTTTCGCGTCCGACCAGTGGCTAGAAACATACAGACCTGATTGCATCTTTACAAGGATGCGCGAAGGGCCCCTGAGGGCAAGATTGCGGTGAGTTGTCGTCCTGCGAATTCAGCCGGATTGCGGCAGCACGCCGGCCGCGACCTGACGCAGGTGCACACAGGCGCGATCCCAGCGCCGCCGGGCGCGCTGCGCATCGTCGTCGACGAAGTTCGACACCAGGATGCCGCGCAGCGCATCCATCGCGGTGTAGACGACGTTGCGAATCTCCTTCTGCGCCGGGTGACCGGGCATCAACTGGGCGATCGCGGCGACCAGGGTCCCGTTGACGACGCCTTCCACCCGTTCGATGTGCTGCGCGAGGACGCGGTCGGTGCGGGCGGCGACCCAGAGTTCCACGGTGGCAATGAACATCGGCCCCTGGTGGGCTTCCCAGAGGAAGTCCAGGGCTGTCTTGACCGGGTCCGGAATCGACCGGACCTGGCCGAGTTCACGAATGGCCGCCTGGGTGCGTTGCTGGGCCAGGTGCTCGACGGCGGCGACGACGAGGTCCTCTTTCGACCGGAAATGATGGATCTGGGCACCCCGGGTGACGCCGGCCAGTTCGGCGATACGCGGTGTCGTGGTGCCGGAGTAGCCGTAGCTCACCAGACATTCGATGGTGGCGTCGAGCAGGCGGGTCCGCATCGCGGCACTGCGTTCGGCCTGGGTACGCCGCACCGCAGGTGCACTACCGCTCGCCGCCATCCCGCCACCTCCACCAGTTTCCGGCCACAACTCGCGCGTCAGCATAACTTCGCAGCGACACGTTTACATACGTTCTCGTTGGCATGTAACTAGATAGTGTTCACCAGAGCATGTGCACCTGTTCGGCCCAACCGAGTAGGCCACCCACGGCAATACTCGCCCCGTCGTCGGTGCGAATCCGGCCGTCGTAGTGCCCGAAGCACTGATGGGTCCCCGGCAACGGTGACCGGTGATGGAACGGGGTGAACGTCAGCTCCACCTGGTCACAGTCGGGCGTGCGGATCGTCCACGGCCCGGAGTATTCCGGGTAATGCCAGTCCAGTTCGGCGCCGATCTTGGTCAGTCGGCCATCCACGCAGAGCGCGTTCTCGGTGCTTTCGGTGCCGACCGTCCACTTGCCCCCGAGCTGCAGGCCGACCGTGCGGCCGTCGGTGTGCCCAGAGGCCGCGCCCCAGTTCCACACGATGTTGGCCGGCCAGCGACCGCGCCCGTGGTCGAGCACCCCCCACCCGCCGGCGAAGTCGTAGGTGTCGCCACCGATCCGCACGACACCCGAGGCCGGCCGCGCGGTGTGCTTGGCGGTGTACTGGAATCTCTTCTCGCTCCACGGCACCACCACCGCCAGCGTCTCGTGGCCGGGCGGCAGGGTCACAAACAGGTCACCGGTCATCGGGCCGTCAGAAGTCTTGCAGGAGAAACGGATCCGCGTGCCGTCGGGTTCGGAGGTGAGGTCGATCGCGGCCAGGCCACGAGCGCGGACCGGTCCGCCATCGAGGCTGGTAGGCAACGTTATCCCCCACCCGCCCGGGTGCAGACAACTGCGACCGACCTCACGCCCGGAATAGTCCAGGAAGAAGACGTTGCTCACCCCGAGGTAGTCGAGGTCGGCGACGGTGATCGCGATCAGGTGGGTGGGTGTCGTCAGACACCAGTACTCCCACCGCTTGGTGCGGCCCCAGCCACGCAGGTTGCAGCGGTGCAGCGGTGTTCGGGTCCAACCGACGGCAGCCGGGTTCAGCAATCCGGACGCGGTGCACAGATCGACAGCCTCGGTGATCTCGCGCTCCTCGGTGGCCATCGGCGGACTATAGCGTCGCCGGCCGGATGACGACCACCGACTTGGTCCGCCGCCCCGAATCCTCCAGTAGCGCGATCACCCGGCCATCGGCATCGGTTGCGGCATAGATCCCGTCGATGTCCGCCGGTGCCAACGGCCGACCGTGGCTGACGTCGAGCGCCTCGTCGACGCCCAGGTCCCGGCGCGGAAAGGTCTGCAGGCAGGCGTCATCCAGGCTGTAGCTCAGTTGCGGGTTCTCCCCCAGCGCGTCGAGGGTGCGAGCCTGATCCAGCCCGAAGCTGCCGGCCCGGATACGCCGCAACGCGGTCAGATGACCGCCCACCCCCAGCTCGCTGCCCACGTCACGGGCCAGTGCCCGGATGTAGGTCCCCGCCGAACAGTCCACCTCGACGTCCAGATCGACGAAGGGATCGTCACGCCGTACCGCCAACAACTCGAAACGCTCGATACGCACCGGGCGGGCCGGCAGCTCAACGGCGCGGCCCTCCCGGGCCAACTGATAGGACCGCTTGCCGGCGACCTTGATGGCGCTGACTGCCGAGGGCACCTGCTCGATGTCGCCGCGCAGTCCGGCGATCGCCGCGGCGATCTGACCGTCGGTGATGTGCGCCGCCGAAGTCGTGGTCAGCACCTCGCCTTCGGCGTCCTCGGTCGAGGTGGTCTGCCCCAACCGGATGGTGGCGGCGTAGGACTTCTGCGACGCGGTCAGCAACCCCAGAATCTTGGTAGCCCGTTCGATGCCGACCACCAGCACCCCGGTGGCCATCGGGTCCAACGTGCCGGCGTGGCCGACCTTGCGGGTCCCGAAGAACCTTCGGCACCGCGAAACGACGTCGTGGCTGGTGATTCCGGCGGGCTTGTCGACGATCACCAGTCCGGCCGGCGGCGGCGCGCTCACAGCACGATCGCCGTTAGCACCAGGCCGCCTGCCACCGACCATCGCCCGCGCAACTCCGTCAGCGGAGGTCCGGACAGCGCCGCGGGATCGATCAGGATGCGGGAGCGAAAGCTGCCGTCGGGGTCGAAGGTGATGTGGGCGTCCTCGAAGCCCAACCACCGCCGGGTCAGCGGGAACCACACCTTGTAGGTGGCTTCTTTGGCGCAGAACAGGATTCGGTCCCAATGCCAGTCTTGCGGCAGCGCTGCGAGTTCGTCACGTTCGACAGGCAGACTGACGGCTTTGAGCACACCGTCGGGCAGCACGTCGTGGGGTTCGGCATCGATACCCACCGATCGCACGTCGCCGCTGCGGCCTACCACCGCGCCTCGAAAGCCCGCACAGTGCGTCAGGCTGCCGACAACGCCCTCGGGCCACGTGGGCTCGCCCTTCTCCCCTTTGAGGATCGGGACCGGCGGTTGACCGAGCTGTTCCAACGCCAGCCGAGCGCAGTAACGCGCGGTGATGAATTCGTTGCGGCGCTTGGCAACCGAACGGGCCACCAGCGGCTCTTCCTCGGGCAGCGGAGCCAATCCCGGAGGATCGTCGTAGCGTTCGGCCCAGGCCAGCGAGCCCGCCGGCGCTCCTTCGAGCACCCGGTCCAGCAGCTTGCTCATCGCGCCTGCCGCTGGCGCAGCCGCTCGGCGAATTTCGCACTGGCCTCGCGCATTTCGTCGGTGATGGCGAAATGGCCACCGAACTCATTGAGGTAACCGGCCGGGTATTGCGGATCGGGCAGTATCTGGCGCAGCCACCGGTGCGGCGGGCGTCGACGCCACTCTCGGGGATAGCCGACCGACACCTCTTCGAAGCGCACGCCGTCGTAGTACGTGGTACGCGGGATATGCAGGTGGCCGTAGACCGAACACGTCGCGTTGTAGCGGGTGTGCCAGTCGGCGGTTTCGACGGTGCCGCACCACAGCGAGAACTCCGGATAAAACAGTGCGTCGCAGGGCTGGCGCACCATCGGGAAATGGTTGACCAGCACGGTCGGCGTCATCCAGTCGAGGTCTTCGAGCCGCTTACGGGTGACCGCGACCCGATCGCGGCACCAAGCGTCGCGGGTGCCGTAGGGCTCGGGCGACAGCAGGAACTCGTCGGTGGCCACCACGTTGTTCTCCCGCGCGATGGCCAGCCCCTCGGCCTTGCTCGTCGCTCCGGCCGGAAGGAACGTGTAGTCGTAGAGCAGGAACATCGGCACAATAGTGGCCGGGCCACCCTGCTCGGTCCAGACCGGAAAGGGGTGCTCGGGTGTGATGACGCCCATCTGGTCGCACATGTCGACCAGATAGTCGTAGCGCGAGCGGCCGAACACCTGCATCGGGTCCTTGTTGGTGGTCCACAGCTCGTGGTTTCCCGGGACCCAGATCACCTTGGCGAACCGCTTGCGCAGCAGATCCAGCGCCCAGCGGATCTCGTCGGTGCGCTCCGCGACGTCACCGGCGACGATCAGCCAGTCGTCACCGGTGGCCGGATGCAGCGCCTCGGTGATCGGCTTATTGCCCAGGTGACCGGTGTGCAAGTCGGAGATCGCCCACAGGGTGGGGCCGTCTGCGGCCCTGCGCTCGTGGGTGGTCACGGGGATCCAGCCTAATGGAGGCGCAGAATTAGAACGTGTTCTTGCCTTCCGGGCAGTGGCCGCCGCCACAACTTGTACACTCCCGGCAGAACACCGGGTGGAAGCGAGGAGTGTCATGCTCACCAAACTGCGTCTGATCACCGCGTTGGGAGCGCTGGTGATGGCCGTCGTGATGGTCTGGCAACAGACACCCCCCAACCGGGACGTCGCCGGCGGGTCCGCGGTGCAGTTGCGTTCCACGGCGATACCGCTGGCACCCCCGACCACCTCGAGCAAGGCGGTCAACATCACCAACCCGCGTCCGTTCGACGCCTGCGAGGACATCCCCTACGACGTCATCGCACAGTTGGGGCTGGCATTCACTCCGCCCAAGCCGGTCGAAGGTGTGCGCTGCGAATTCGACTCCGGCAACTACCAGATGGCCGTCGAGACGTTCGTGTGGCGCAGCTACGACGAGTCGATTCCGGCCGACGCAATCGAGATGGACATCAACGGGCACCGGGCGGCGCAGTACTGGGTCATGAAGCCCACCGAGTGGAACAACCGGTGGTGGTTCTCCTGCATGGTGGCGTTCAAGACCAGCTACGGACTGATCCAGCAGTCGCTGTACTACTCGCCGGTGTACTCCAACCCGGATGTGGACTGCCCCACCGAGAACCTGATGCGCGCTCACCAGCTGGCCCCGCACTACAAGTACTGATCGCGTGGCCACCACCTCGCCGCGCATTGCCGATGTTGTGGTGAACCGGGCGCTGCGGCGCCTGCCGCCGCCCACCACCGGCTACACCGTGCTCCGGGAACACATCCCGATGCGCGACGGGGTCGCGCTGCGCGCCGACCACTACCAACCGACCGGCGACGTGGTCGGCACCCTGCTGGTGCGCTGCCCCTATGGCCGCAAGTTCCCGTTCTCGCTGGTATTCGCTCGGATGTACGCCGCGCGCGGGTACCGGGTGATCTTGCAGAGTGTGCGCGGCACCTTCGGTTCCGGCGGGGTGTTCGAGCCGATGGTCAACGAGGCCGCCGACGGCGCCGACACCGTCGCCTGGCTGCGCACGAGGGCGTGGTTCACCGGATCCTTCGGCACCATCGGGCTGTCGTATCTGGGCTTCACCCAGTGGGCGTTGCTCGCCGACCCGCCGCCCGAGCTGACCGCCGCGGTCGTCACCGTCGGACCGCACGATCTGTACCAGTCGACGTGGGGCGTGGGGTCATTCGCGCTCAACGACTTTTTGGGCTGGAGCCACATGATGGCCCACCAGGAGGTGCGTCCACGGATCCGAGCCGGCCTGCAACAGCTGACCGCCCAACGCAGGGTCAAGCGAGCCGCGGCTGCGTTGCCGCTGGGCTCGGCCGGCCGGGCCCTGCTGGGCGGCCGCTCCCCCTGGTACGAGTCCTGGGTCGAGCACCCTGATCGCGATGACCCGTTCTGGGACAGGTTGCGTCACCCGGTGGCGCTGGAGCAGACCCGGGTGCCGGTACTGCTGCTCAGCGGCTGGCAAGACCTGTTCTTGGATCAGGCGCTGGCCCAGTTCGCGACACTGCGCGACCGGGGAGCCGAGGTGGCGTTGACCGTCGGCCCTTGGACCCACACCGAGATGCTGACCAAAGGACTGCGCACCGTCACTGCGGAATCCCTGGCCTGGCTCGGCACTCACCTGGCCGGCACGGACGAGGCCTCGCGGACCAGCCCGGTGCGTGTCGCCGTCACCGGCCGCGGGAGCTGGCGTGAGTTTCCGGATTGGCCTCCGGAGTCAACCGGCCGAAGCTGGTGGCTGCGGCCCGGCGGGCGGCTGGCCGACTCTCCCATGGCCGCCGGTACGACAGACTCGGCGAGCTTTCACTACGATCCCGCCGACCCCACTCCCACGGTGGGCGGGCGATTGCTTGCCCCGGGCGGCGGCTATCAGCGCGACGACGTGTTGGCGCGCCGCGCCGACGTGCTGGCCTTCACCGGGGAGCCGCTGACCGGGGATGTCGAGGTGTTCGGCAGCCCGGTGGTGGAGCTGGCCCATTCCAGCGACAACCCGCACGTCGACGTGTTCGTCAGGGTCAGCGAGGTCGACGCCCGCGGACGCTCGCGCAATGTCAGCGACGGCTACCGGCGGCTGAACCAGAGCACGGGGACAGTCCGTATCGAGCTGGACCAGATCGCCCACCGATTCGCGGCAGGCTCACGAATCCGGCTGTTGATCGCCGGCGGCTGTCACCCCCGATTCGCACGCAACCTGGGCACCGACGAGCCCGCTATCAGCGGCGCCTCCCAGCGACCGGCAACGCACACGGTGCGGCTGGCCGGCTCACGGTTGCTGCTGCCCACGGACCGCCGCGACGGCTTTGACCAGCAGGTCTGACATCAGCCGCTGCGGGTCCAGCTGCTCATCCGCGCTGCCCATGACCACGACCGACGTTCGTTCGTCGAGCGCCGCCGTGTACAGATAGTCGGGGTCCTCCTCGGGGTTCGCCACACTCAGCTTCACCCCGGTCGTGGTGGCGCCGGCGATGGCAGGGGCCGGGATCCGCTCCACGGTCCCGGTCGCCTCCGGCGAACCGGCCAGCGAGATCCGATCACAGCCCGCCGGTTCAGACTCAGCCGCAACGGGATTGGGCGATCGCAAGGCGACAACGTACATGTTGCCCTGATCTCCCTGCCCGATCACACCGGCAGCTTCGGTGCCGACCGTCGGATCGACATACGGCGGGATGACCACCGACCGGCACTGCGGCGGGTCCACCTGGGCGTCGGTGAACGCCGCGACCGCGGACCCGTCGATGTCGGACTGGCCCAGCGTCTTTGCCGGGTGCGCCTGCGCCGTGAAGCCTTGCGGAAAGTCGTCGGCGACGGCGCCGACTTGCGAGATGTCGTAGGGTGCCGGGCTCGGCTCCGCGGCGGGCGGTTGGGACGCAACCGGCCCCGCCGGGGCGACTTCGGTGCTGGCGCCGCACCCGGCGAGGGTTGCCCCGACGCCGAGTGCGGCCAGCACTACCAGCCCGTGCCTGGCGGCATATCGTCGACCGCGGTCAAGACGTGGCTTGGCCGACACTTCGATCACCACCACCACCACCAGCGATGCCACAGATGGTGATGGCGCCACCAGTGATGGTGCCGACCCCACCATTGCGGCATGGGCGCCATGCGCATGTCACTGGCGAACACGGTGTCCGCCGGTGCGCGATCGATACCGACGCGATTGCCCAGCGCGACCGGGGCGCCGTCCGGATTCCCGACCACGTGGACCGCGGCGGGCGGTGGTACGGCAACCTCCCCCGGGGAAGCCTGCGCCGGCCCCGTCGCGCCGACCAACAGCGCGCCGGCCAATGTCCCTGCGCCGATCGCCCCAGCGGCCACGCGCCGACACGAATTGCGTGAAATCAACATGATTTCCTCCCTCGTCAAGATTCCCGAATCATCTTGATATTCGCAGGTTAGCACCGCGAAAAGCACTCGACAACGGTCCGATTAACAATTTTTTTGCTTTCCAAATATCTCGCTTCAATCGCATGTTGTGCTGCTATTTCCGCAGTTCAAGGCCCATCTACTGATCTACTGATCCACTGACTCACGGATGTCCGTATTTCATGGAATGATGATCGATCAAGCCGGTCTAATATTTCTTTAATATTGTATAGATAATGGCCCGAAAAATTGTTGCCAGGTAGATTCGCGCTGGCTTGACCGGGACTCGGCATCCTCCGACTGACCGCTGAATGCGCGCATGCGATCACCACAAGCCCACGCAGCCCTCAGCGCGACTTCAGACGATCACCCTCGCGGCCGCCGATCGGGCGCCCTGGTCAACCGCGACGGTTGACGGGCTACTCTGGCGTGAGTACCCAGGGTGAGGTTCCACCGCAACCGAAGGTCCATACGATGAGAGCAGCTGCCAGCGATCCCCTCGACAACCGCAGGTTGGGTGTCCCGGCCACCGGCTGGACACCGCCCCGCGAAACCGGAATGAAGCCGACCGAGCCGATCCCGCTGCGTCAAACCCGCACCCGCCGCACTGTCGATCTGTCGCCGGCCCAACATCGCGGGCTCGACCTGTGGCAACGCGACGCCGCCGACCGGGTGGGATGCGCTCGCATCACCGGACAGGAAGTCATGACGGCGTTGATCGACCAACTGCTCGCCGACCCCGAACTCTCGGCGCAGATCATTCGGACCCTGAGGTCCCGTCGATAGCCCAGCTCTGAGCCCCACGAGGCCGTCAACCGACGGTGTCGCGAATCCGGGTAGTCACCGCGTCGAGCTCGTGGACGGCATAAACCGGGGCGCCCAGCTCCGGGTCGTCGATCGGTAGCTGCACCCAGCTGGCGCAGCCGGCGTAGTCGGGGCTGCGAAGCAACCGCACCGGCGCCGACAGCGGGAACACCTGAACCACCAGGGCCGTCAACCGATGTTTGGGCCGGAAATCAACCCGATCGGCGCGCACCGATTCAGTGGTCCAGATGTGCAGGTCCGCGATGTCCTCCAACGCCTCTGGCCGCTCAACCGGCAGCGCCGCAACGACATTGGCTGCGGCCCGCACCAGCACCTGCTCCGCGGTGGAATCGGCGGCCGCCGGCACGATCAGATCGCGATGTTCGGGACGAACCCGCTCGGCGTGACTGTGTACCGATGTCGGAAACAGCAGGAATTCCTCGGCGCTGACATCGAAGCGCTTCTCGTGAATACCGCCTTTACGCAGCAGGATTCGTTGCCGGCCGGCCAACAGCGCGGCGACGACAGCGCTCCACTCCTTCAACGCCATACCGTGCATTCCGTCCAGCGTAGCCGGGGCTACGGTGAACCGATGAGCGACGACATTCTGCAGGTCCAGACCCAGGACCGAATCCGCACCCTGACCCTGAACCGCCCGCAGGCGCGTAATGCGCTCTCCGGCGCGTTGCGTGAGGCCATCTTCAGCGCGCTGGCCGATGCCGACGCCGACGCCGATGTCGACGTGCTGATCCTGACCGGTGCCGATCCGGTGTTCTGCGCCGGTCTGGATCTCAAGGAATTCGGCGAATCCACTGGGCTGACGGATATTTCCCCGCAGTGGCCGCCGATGACCAAGCCGGTGATCGGTGCCATCAACGGCGCAGCGGTCACCGGCGGACTCGAGTTGGCGCTGTACTGCGACGTCCTGATCGCTTCGGAACAGGCCCGGTTCGCCGACACCCATGCTCGCGTCGGTCTGCTGCCTTCCTGGGGTCTCAGCGTTCGACTCCCCCAGAAGGTCGGAGTGGGCTTGGCCCGCCGGATGAGCCTGACCGGCGACTACCTGTCGGCAGCCGACGCGCTGCGGGCCGGGTTGGTCACCGAGGTGGTGCCACACGCCGAGCTGCTGACCGCGGCGCGCCGGGTGGCCGCCTCGATCGTCGGCAACAACCAGGCCGCGGTGCGTGCGCTGCTGGCCTCCTATCACCGCATCGACGAGTCGCAGACCGCCACCGGACTGTGGCTGGAGGCGATGGCGGCCAAGCAGTGGCTGAACACCGTGACCGGCGCCGACGTCGCCGCCAACCGGGCGGCCGTACTGGAACGTGGGCGCGCCCAGGTGCAGTAAAAAAACACGTCCCGGACGGCACTTGCGGCACCGTCCGGGACGTGTCGGTTGAGGCGAACTACTAGAAGTCGAGCCCCAGGAATGCAGCGCCCGGGTCCATCAACGCCGAGGCGTCGAAGCCACCGAACAACCCGCTCAGGTCGAAGTCGCCGAACGGGGTGACGAAGGTGTCGGTGACGGTGCTGTCGGCGCCGTCCAGACCGGGGATCGCGGAGTAGACGTTGGCGAAACCACCGCCGAGGTTCAAAACGCTGTACACCGAACCCAGCGCCGGCAGGTCCCCGGCGTCGCCATCACCTGGCGTCACGCTGTCGATGACGAACTCGGTGGTGGTCAGGCCCAACAACTGGGTGACGGTCTCCTGCGCGTGTGCGGTGCCCAAAAGGTCGGTGCCGTCATAGATGTTGAAGTCCTGCGACGTGATCGGCAGCGGGAAGTAAGTGCCGCCGAGGTCGAGGCCGGGCGTACCGCCGCCGATGTTGAGGAACGGCAGCGCACCGACCGTTTGGAAGACCGGCGCGAATCCCGGGGTGGCGTCGGCTCCGGTCCCGGTGAACGGGTCGAAGGTGGTGCCGCCGATGGTGAAGGCGTCCTGGCCCACAGCACTATCGCTCAGCGCGCCGAACGCGGCTCCCGGGTCCATCGAGATCCCGCCGGCCATGCCGCTGAACAGCCAGCTCAGGTCCATGCTGCCGAACGGGGTCACGAACGTGTCGGTGATGGTGCCGTTTTCTCCCGGGGTGGCGACGTAGACGTTCGCGAAGCCACCTCCGAAGTTGAACGCGTCATAGACGGTGCCCACCGCAGGCAGGCCGTCACCGGTGTCCGAGCCGTCGGTGACGATGAGCTGGGTGTTGGTCATGCCCAGCAGGTTGGTCACGTCCACGGCGGTGTTGATGGTGCCGAGCTGGGTGGCGTCGTCACCCGTGCCGCTGTACACGTTGAAGTCCTGCGAGGCGAGACCGTTGCCTTGGTGGCTCGGGTCACCCAGAGAAGCGCCGCCGATGGCCAACAGCGGCGCCGCACCACCGAGAGCGGTGATCGGGGCGAAACCCTCCACCGCAGAGTCGCCGGTGCCGGTGAACGGATCCAGGGTGAGGCCACCGATGGCGAAGGCGTCCTCGCCACCTCCGGACGCCCCAGCCTGCAGCGCGTCGAAGGCGTCGCCCGGCAGCAGCGGGTCCGCCGCATTGAAGCCGGCAAACATCGAGCTCAGGTCCATGCTGCCCCAGGGCGTCACGAAGGTGTCAGTGACCGTCCCGTCCTCGCCGGGGGTGGCAACGTAGACGTTGGCAAAGCCCCCGCCGAAGTTGAACACGTCATAGACCGAGCCTGACGTCGGCAGATCTGCTGCCGACCCGCCGGAGGCCGCGGTGACGTCCGTGACGGTGAACTGGGTGTTGGTGAAGCCCGCAAGGTTGGTGACGACCACGCTGGAGTTGACGCTGCCCAGGCTGGTGCCGTCCGCGCCGTACACCTCGAAGTTCTGGGGAGCGGTCGGCAGCAGACCACCGGGGCTTCCGCCGCCCAAGGTCAACAGTGGCGCAGACCCGGTGAGCGGGTGGACCAGGGAGAAACCCTCCGCGCCGGTGGCATCGTTGAAAGGATCGAACGTGTATCCGCCAATGGTGAAGGCGTCGGCGCCGGTGGCACTCGGCGCGACAACATCGTCACTCGGGCCTGCAACGGCGACCGCGGCCTGTAGGAACGCCGCAGTAAGTAGCCCACCCCCGGTGGCCAGACCTGCGGCGATCAGTCGGTAATGCATCATTTTCGAGCTTCCCCATCTCCGTCGTATTCCCAAGCCAGTGGGTTACATCCCCAGGGTCAGGCGTGTGTAACTGGTAACAACGCGCAGAACGCTACCCGCGAGTAACCTAAATGTATAGATAGGCAGTGTAGATTTTTCCTGTCAGTTGACTGGACAAATGGAATGCCTCGACGCCCTGCAGCAGGGTTACCGTGAGACAGCAAACCGGACCTACCCAGGTGGACTCAGTCGTGGCTCAGAACTACCCGCCCTACCCCCAGTGGCCCTACGGCAACGTCGCTCCGCCGCCACGCCGGCAGGCCTGGGATGTCATCGCCGCATCGCTCCTTGCGGTGCTACTGCTGCTGGCCTGCGGCCTGGGTCTCATCTATTCGATGTTCGCCGGCATGGCGACCGACGTGTGCTCCAGTGCCCATCGCTGCAGTGACAACCTGATCAATGCGGCCTACCTGGTGGCCTGGGGCGGCATCGGTGCTGCCGTGCTCACCACGCTGGTGGGCATGAGCGTCAGCGCGCGCCGACGGAACCGCATGCTCACCTGGCCGGCACTGGGCTGGTTGATCTTCATCGCCACCTTCGTCACCGGCGGTTTCCTGTTGAACGCCGGCGTGGGCGGCTGACGGCTGGCGGGCTAGCCGAGCGGTCGAAGGATCCGACAGGGATTTCCTGCCGCGAGCACGCCGGCCGGTAGGTCTCGGGTCACTACGCTGCCGGCCCCCACCACGGTGTCGGCGCCGATCGACACCCCGGGGCACACGATCACCCCCGCGGCCAGCCAGACATTGTCACCAATGGTGATCGGAGCGGCCGATTCCCAGCCGGCCCGCCGCGCGTCGATGTCGTCGACGGGGTGCAGCGCCGTAAGCAGTTGGGCACGGGGTCCGATCGATACGTCGTCACCGATAGTGATGGGCGCACAGTCCAGAAAGACCGCGTCGTAGTTGACGAAGCAGTTGGCGCCGATGCTGGTGTATATGCCGTAGTCGCAACAGAATCGGGGCAATATCTCCGAGTTCGCTCCGAAGGATCCGAACAGTTCACCCAGCAGTTCACGGCGGGTGTCCGCGTCGTCCGGCCCGGTGGCGTTGAACGCCGCCACCACACGCTGACATGCCTGCCGGCCGGAAACCAGGTCCGGGTCATCGGGCCGATACGACTCGCCGCGCAGCATCCGTTCTCGCTGACTGCTCACGCCAGCCGATCCTACGGCCGTCCGGCCCGCACCCAGCGCCCGGAAAGCGCCCGCCACCCGACGAACAACAACCGCAGCACCAGAGAAGCGGTCAGGCCCGACCATATTCCGGCAAGCCCCCAACCGAAGGCCAACGACAGCCACACCAGCGGCAGGAAACCGACCAGCGCGCTGACTACGGTGGCGGTACGCATGAACGCCGTGTCACCGGCTCCCAGCAACACTCCATCGAGCGCGAAAACGATTCCGGCAATGGGCAATTGGGCCACCAGAAACCACCAAGGCACCCCGACGGCGGTCAGCACCGCGACATCGTTGGTGAACAAACCCGGTAGGAGGCGCGCACCGAGTGCCAATCCCGCCGCCAGCACGGCAGCAGCGACCAAGGAGAACAGCGTGACCCGGCCCGCCACCGACTTGGCATGACGGACATCGGATGCGCCCAACGCTGCGCCCACCAACGCCTGCGCGGCGATGGCCAGCGAATCAAGGGCCAACGCCAGGAAGTTGAACAGCTGCAACACGATCTGGTGGGCGGCCAACGCCGCGGCACCGAAGCGCGCCGCGACCGCGGCAGCCGAGACGAAGCTGACCTGAAAGGCCAGCGAGCGCGCGATGAGATCGCGTGCCATGACCAATTGCGCCCGCAGTACCGCGCCGTCGGGCTTGCAGGACACCGGTTCGCAGCGCAGCGCACGCAGGAACAACAGCGCGGCAAGCCACTGGCCCGCGCAGTTTGCCACCGCCGAACCCGCCAGACCCCAGCGCGGCATGCCCAGACCGCCGAACACCAGCAGCGGGCATAACAATGCCGAAAGCGCGAAGCCCGCAACCACATAGCGCGGCGGCCGCGCCGTGTCCTGCACCCCTCGTAGCCATCCGTTGCCCGCCAACGACACCAGAATTGCCGGAGCGCCGAGAATGGCGATCCGCAGCCATGGCAGGGCTGCTTGCGCGATGCTGTCACGCCCGGACACGGCCGAGACCAGCGGCACCGCCACTGCCTGCACCACAAGCACGACCAGCACGCCCAGACCCAAGGCGAGCCAGGTGGCCTGCACCCCCTCGGCGACCGCCGCGGAACGATCGCCGGCACCGAAATGCCGCGACGAGCGCGCCGTCGTTCCGTAGGACAGGAATGTGGCCTGCGAGGCGACCAGACTCAGGATCAGCCCGCCGATCGCAAGACCGGCCAGACCCACGGCGCCGAGCCGGCCGACGACAGCGGTATCGAACAGCAGATACAGCGGTTCGGCGGCCAACACCACCAGCGCCGGCAGGGCCAGCGCCGCGATCTGGGGGTACCTCCCGCTTGCGGGGGACTTCGTCCCGGCGCCGGACTCCTCAACCAAGGCCGGCGACCAGCGCGGCGACCACGTCCTGTGCCGTACCGGCGACCGTGTACCCGGCGGCCAGGCGGTGACCGCCGCCGCCGAAAGCCACAGCCACGGCGCTCAGGTCCACCGCCGACTTGGCACGCATCGACACTGCCCAGCACCCCGGCTCGGTCTCCTTGAACACCGCCGCCACCTCGGCTTGAGCGGTGGTACGCACGATGTCGACGATGCTCTCCACCTCCTCGGGCCGCGCCGCGGTCCACTCGGCATGGTCGACCACCGCGTAGACCAGCCCGCGCCCGCCCGCCGCGTCCGGTAGCAGTTGCGCGCCCGCCAGCACCCGCGACAGCATCGTCAGCCAGCCGAACGGATGGGTGTCCATGACGGTGCGGGTGACCGCCGCGTTGTCGACCCCTGCTTCCACCAGGCGCGCCGCCAGCCGATGTGCGCGAGCACTGGCCCACCGGAACGACCCGGTGTCGGTGGCCAGCCCCGCATACAGGCAGTGCGCCACGTCGGCGTCTATCGGCTCGCCCCAGGCGTCGAACAGCTGCGCCACCATCATCGTCGTCGAATCCGCCGATGCATCAATGAAATTGGCCGTGCCGAATAACTGGTTCGAGGCGTGATGGTCGATCACCAGCAGCTCGCGGCCGACAGCCAGCTGCCCCAGTTCCCCCAGCCGATCCGCGCTCGAGACGTCGACCGTCACCACCAGATCGACGTCACGACGCATCACATCCGGACCGACCAGCAGTTCGGCGCCCGGCAACGATTGCAACGACTGCGGAAGTGCCGCCGGCCGAGCAAAACTGACTTCGACGGTCTTGCCGCGCCGTCGCAGGACCGACGCCAACGCCAGCCCCGCACCGATGGTGTCGGCGTCGGGATGCACATGACAGATCACCGCCAGCGTGCTCGCGCCCGCCAGCAGTTCCACGGCTTCGGCGGCGTCCACCCGCCGACTCGTGGGCAGCGGGTCAGTCGCCCGACTGCTCACCGTCACCGCTGTCGTCGGCATCGGGTTGTCCCGGTGCCTCGCGATACGGGTTGGCGTCCCCGACCGGCTGCTTGCCCTCCCGTATCCGGGCCAGGTCGGCGTCGGCGGCTTGAGCTGCGGCCAGCAATTCCGACATCCGATGGGCAGCGTCGGGCACGGTGTCCCGGACGAACGTCAGGGTCGGGGTGAACCGCACCCCCGTGCCTGCCCCGACCTTGGACCGCAGCACGCCCTTGGCGCTCTCCAACGCCGCAGCGGCGCCGCCGTAGTCGGGGTCCTCGTCCAGGGAGCGGCCCAGCACCGTGTAGTACAGGGTCGCGTCGTGCAGGTCAGCGGTCACCTTCGCGTCGGTGATCGTCACGCCGGCCAGCCGCGGATCCTTGATCTCGTACTCGATCGCCGAGGCGACGATCGTGGAGATCCGCTTGGCCAGCCGGCGTGCCCGTGCCGGATCAGCCACTACGTCCGCGCCTTCTCGACGAGCTCGTAGGCCTGGATGACGTCGCCTTCCTTGATGTCGTTGTAGGTCAGTGTCAGACCACATTCGTAGCCGTCGCGGACCTCGGTGACATCGTCCTTCTCCCGCCGCAACGAGGAGATCGTGACGGTCTCGGCGATCACCACGTTGTCACGCAGCAACCGCGCCTTGGCGTTGCGACGCATGATGCCCGAGGTGACCAGGCAGCCCGCGATGTTGCCCACCTTGGAGGAGCGGAACATGGCGCGAATCTCGGCGCGCCCCAGTTCCTTCTCCTCGTAGATCGGCTTGAGCATGCCCTTGAGCGCGCTCTCGATCTCGTCGATGGCCTGGTAGATGACCGAGTAGTACCGGATCTCCACACCCTCGCGGTTGGCCAGCTCAGTGGCCTTGCCCTCGGCACGGACGTTGAACCCGATGATGATCGCGTCCGACGCCGATGCCAGGTTGACGTTGGTCTCGGTGATGCCACCGACACCGCGGTCGATGACCCGCAGCTGCACCTCGTCGTCGATCTGGATCCCCATCAGGGCCTCTTCCAGCGCCTCGACGGTACCGGCGTTGTCGCCCTTGAGGATCAGGTTCAGCTGGCTGGTTTCCTTCAGCGCCGAGTCCAGGTCCTCCAGGGAGATCCGCTTGCGCGATCGCGCGGCCAGCGCGTTGCGCTTGCGGGCGTTGCGCTTGTCGGCGATCTGGCGGGCGATCCGGTCCTCGTCGACAACCAGCAGGTTGTCACCGGCACCGGGCACCGAGGTGAAGCCGATGACCTGCACCGGCCGCGACGGGGTCGCCTCTTCGACATCCTCGCCGTGCTCGTCGACCATCCGACGGACTCGGCCGTAGGCGTCGCCGGCGACGATCGAGTCGCCGACCCGCAGCGTGCCGCGCTGAATCAGCACGGTGGCCACCGGGCCGCGACCACGGTCCAGGTGGGCCTCGATCGCCACACCCTGGGCCTCCATGTCGGGGTTGGCCCGCAGGTCCAGGGCGGCGTCGGCGGTCAGCAGCACCGCCTCCTCGAGCGCGGCGATGTTGGTGCCCTGCTTGGCGGAGATGTCGACGAACATGGTGTCGCCGCCGAAGTCCTCGGCAACCAGTCCGTACTCGGTGAGCTGCCCGCGGATCTTGGCCGGGTCGGCACCTTCCTTGTCGATCTTGTTGACCGCCACCACGATCGGCACGTCGGCAGCCTGGGCGTGGTTGATGGCCTCCACCGTCTGGGGCATCACGCCGTCGTCGGCGGCCACCACCAGGATCGCGATGTCGGTGGCCTTGGCGCCACGGGCACGCATGGCGGTGAACGCCTCGTGACCCGGGGTGTCGATGAAGGTGATCAGCCGCTCGGAGCCGTCGAAGTCGACGCCCACCTGATAGGCGCCGATGTGCTGGGTGATGCCACCGGCCTCGCCCTCGCGGACGTTGGCCTTGCGGATGGTGTCCAGCAGTCGGGTCTTGCCGTGGTCGACGTGACCCATGACGGTCACCACCGGCGGGCGGCTCTGCAGGTCTTCCTCGCCGCCTTCGTCCTCGCCGTAGGTCAGGTCGAAGGACTCCAGCAGCTCGCGGTCCTCGTCCTCGGGCGAGACGACCTGCACCACGAAATTCATCTCGCTGCCCAGCAGCTCCAGCGTCTCGTCGCCGACCGACTGGGTGGCGGTGACCATCTCGCCGAGGTTGAACAGCGCCTGCACCAGAGCGGCCGGGTTGGCGTTGATCTTGTCGGCGAAGTCGCTCAGCGATGCGCCGCGGGCAAGCCGGATGGTCTCGCCGTTGCCGTGCGGCAACCGCACACCACCGACGACCGGTGCCTGCATGTTCTCGTACTCGGCGCGTTTCGCCCGCTTCGACTTGCGTCCCCGCTTGGGTGCACCGCCGGGCCTACCGAACGCGCCGGCCGCGCCACCGCGCTGGCCGGGACGACCGCCGCCGCCACCGCCACCGGGACGCCCCCGGAAACCTCCGGCTCCGGCGCCTGCGGGACCACCCGCGCCGCCGGGACCGCCGGCGCCGCCGCCGCGGTAGTTACCGCCCGGACCGCCGCCGGGACCGCCGGGACGACCACCGGGGCCACCGGGACGGCCACCGCCGCCGGGCCGCGGCGGGCCGCCGGGACGTGCCGGGCGACCCTGCGCGCCGAAGTTGCTGGTGCGTCCGGGCATGTTGCCCGGTGTCGCGCCGCCGCCCGGACGGGGCATGCCGGGCCGGGGGGCTCCTCCCGGCCGGGGCGCCGCCTGCGGGTGCGGACGCGGAATGGCGCGCTCGACCGGCTGCGCCGAGGAGAACGGGTTGTTGCCGACGCGCGGGGTGCGGGCTCCGGGCTTGGGACCCGGTGCTGCCGGCCGGGGGCCGGGCGCCGGCGGCGCTGCCGGCGACGGTGCTGCGGCGGCCGGTGGCGGGGTCTCGGCCGCGGGCGCGGCCGGTGCGGCCGGTGCCGCTGGAGCTGCCGGGGCCGCCGGCTTGGCTGCGGCCGGGACGGGGGCGGCAGGCTTGACAGCCTGGCCCTCAACGGCAGCAGCCGGTGCCGGCTTCGCCGGTCCCGGAGTGGCCGCCGGGGCCGGAGCGGCCTTGGCGGGCGCCGGGGCCGCGGGCGCTTCGGCCTTCGGCGCGGGCTTGCCGCCGCCGAAGGACTCGCGTAGCCGCCGCGCGACGGGGGCTTCCACGGTTGAGGATGCCGATTTGACGAATTCGCCCTGTTCGCTCAGGCGGGCGAGAACTTCCTTGCTGGTGACACCGAGTTCCTTGGCCAACTCGTGTACGCGGGCCTTTGCCACTACATCTCCTGTCTATGAGGCGACAGCGGTGGTGGGCCGCGCCTCGGGTTTAGCTATGACGCATGGTCATCGGGACTTCACGGTGTGCTCATGTTCTTCGCTACCTGTTCTGTTGACCGGGGCGGCGAGCTGATCTTCGACTCCTTCGAAGTACTCCTCCACCCCGGATACATCCGGGGAACCGCTGATCCGCAGCGCGCGCGCGAATGCCCGTCTCCGAATCGCCGCGTGCAGGCACTCCGACGCGGGATGCAACCAAGCACCTCGCCCCGGCTGGTTGCCCGCGCGGTCAACGATCACGGCACCGTTGCCGTTCTCGGTTGACACCGCGACCACCCGACGCAATTCGACGGTCAACGCACGTTTCCGGCATCCGACACACGTGCGCACCGGTCCATCTGGGGAACGGTGCGTCCGCGAGGCGGCTGGCGAAGTCTCGCGCTGGATCACGGCTCAGTCTACCCATACAACGGCGATGACCCGAACCACCCGAACCAACCCGGCGCTGCGCTACCGGGTGCTCCTGGTCGCGTCCCGCTCAGCGCTCCTGGCCCACGCCCTGACCTGCCGCGCGTTCAGCGCCATCGGCATCAGTCTCGGGGGTGTCACTGCGGATATCGATGCGCCAACCGGTCAGCCGGGCTGCCAGCCGGGCGTTCTGACCTTCCTTGCCGATGGCCAAGGAAAGCTGGAAGTCGGGGACGACCACCCGGGCGGCACGAGCCGCCTGGTCTATCACCGTCACCGACATCACCTTGGCGGGCGACAGCGCGTTGCCGACGAAGCGCGCCGGGTCCTCGTCGTAGTCGATGATGTCGATCTTCTCGCCGGCCAGCTCGCTCATCACGTTGCGCACGCGCTGGCCCATCGGACCGATGCAGGCACCTTTGGCATTGAGCCCGGGAACCTGCGAGGCCACCGCGATCTTGGACCGGTGGCCGGCCTCGCGGGCGACCGCGACGATCTCCACCGACCCGTCGGCGATCTCGGGGACCTCCAAAGCGAACAGCTTGCGCACCAGGTTCGGGTGGGTACGCGACAGCTCGATACGCGGTTCGCGCAGGCCCCGGGTCACGCCGATCACGTAGCAGCGCAGCCGGTCGCCGTGGTCGTAGGCCTCGCCGGGCGCCTGCTCCGCGGGGCGGATGACGCCATCGAAGCCCTTGGCCTCGGTGCCCAGCCGCACCACGATCACACCGCGGGCATTCTCCCGGGCGTCGCGCTGAACGACGCCGGCGACGATGTCGCCCTCCCGCGCCGAGAATTCGCCGTAGGCCTTCTCGTTCTCGGCGTCACGCAGTCGCTGCAGGATCACCTGGCGGGCCGTGGTCGCCGCGATACGGCCGAAACCCTCGGGCGTGTCGTCGTATTCGCTGATCACGTTGCCGTCGGTGTCGGTCTCGCGGGCCAGCACCCGCACCACGCCGGTCTTGCGGTCGACGTCGATCACCGCGTCGGCCTGATGGCCTTCGGTGTGGCGGTATGCGGTGAGCAATGCCGATTTGATCGTGTCCACGACCACGTCAACCGAGATGCCCTTGTCTGCCTCGATCGCATGCAGCGCGGCCATGTCGATGTTCATGCTCCGGCCTCCGTTCCCGCCTCCGGGGCCTGCCGGCCCGCCAACTCCAACTCACGTTCACTCGGCGGTGCGAATTCGACCTGCACCACCGCTCGGCTGATCTCGCTCAGTGGCAGGCGGCGACGGTTCCAGTCGCGCCCGGCGCGCACCACCAGCGTCAGGACGTCGTCATCGACGACGCCCACCCGACCGGTCAGACCAGACCCGTCGGACAGCGTCAGCTCAACTTTGCGACCGTGCGCGCGCCGAAAATGCTTCGCGGTGGTCAGCGGCCGCCCCACCCCGGGCGAGCTGACCTCAAGCACGTATTGGCTGTCGAATTCCAGGGTGTCAAGCAGGTCCGATGCGGAGCGCGCCAACGCGGCGGCGGTGTCCAGATCAAGCGGGGTGTCGCCGTCGGCGACCACGGTGATTCGCGGGAGCGGGTCCCGATCGTCGACGACAACGTCTTCGATCTCGTATCCGGCGCGGGTGAACTCAGGATCGAGCAGCTCGATCACCTGTGTCTGGGAAGGTAGCCCGGTGGCCACGGCGAGCTCCTCATCTTGAGTTGTCCTTCTCGGCGCGTTCCCACGCGCCAGGCGCGGCCGGGAACCAGTCATCAACGATACGCCGTGGGAAACACACCCACAGCAAACCGGCAAAAGCGCCCGTCAGCGTACCGCGACCCGTTCGCGGCCACGTCGCGTCCTTACGGCGTAGTCGCAATGGCAGGATGTCAGGGTGCCCGGCCCCCTGTCCGCCATTGACCGACGGCGCGTGCTCACCGGCGCCGGGATGCTCGCCCTGCTGGCCCTTGTGGCGCCGGCCTGCGGCTCGGCTCCGACGGCGCCCGTCGTGGATGACCTGGAAGCGCAACGACAGTTGGCACTGCGCGACAGTGAGCTGGCTGCGGCGGCCGCCGCAGCACTGACCGACCCGGACTCCAAGGCGCTGGCCGCGGCGCTGGAACAGGTGTCGCAGGAGCGAACCGAGCACGCCCGGGCACTGGCCGCCGAGATCGCCCGCGCCTCCAGAAAGACGCCGGACGAGACCGAGACCACCACGCCCGGCGCCGCGCCGGATGCGCCCGCTCCGACGGCCTCGCAGGTGATCAACGCGTTGCGGGAGGCCGCCGACAGCGCCGGGAAACTGGCGGTCGCTTCGTCGGGTTACCGCGCCGGGCTGCTGGCCTCCATCGCCGCGGCATGCACGGCCTCCTACGCAGTTGCCCTGGTGGCGCAGGCATGACATCTCCGCAACCCAGCCCGAGCTCCGGCCCCGAAGCGGCCCTGACCGATGCGCTGGCCACCGAATACGGCGTCGTCTACGGCTACGGGCTGGTGTCGGCGTATTCGCTACCGGAATTCAACGATCTGGTGGTCACAACCATTCGACAGCACCGCGAACGCCGGGATCACACCATCGCGATACTGACCAGCCGCTCGATTGCCGTGCCGCCTGCGGCTGCCGGCTATCAGTTGCCTATGCCGGTGACCACGTCCAACGATGCACTGCGGCTGGCGGTCCGGATGGAAAGCGACACCGCGGCGGCCTGGCGTGCGGTCGTCGAGCAGGCCAGCGAGGCCACCGATCGGGAATTCGCGGCGACCGCGCTCGGTCAGAGCGCCGTGCTCGCCGCGCACTGGAACCGCGCACTGGGGAGTTGGCCGATCACCCAGGCCTTTCCAGGTGGCCAGGATTGAGCGAGACTGACCTCGACCGGGCGAAGGGAGCAGGGATGATGTCGGTGCACAAGCGTGGTGCCCTGATCGCGACCGTAGTAGGAGCAGGGGTGATGTTGGGTGCCGGACCGGCCGCCGCCTGGCCGATCCCCTACACCTCCGAGGACATCAGGTACCTCGATGCAACCCGCGGCAACTTTCCCGGCGACGACGACCAGCTCCTGCTGGCCGGAAAGCAGGTCTGCCGGCAGCTCTACACCGGCCAGTCTGCGGGAGCGGTGACCGACCAGGTCGCTGCACAGTACGGGGCCAGCCCCGAGCAGGCCGCCGTCGTGGTGCGCGCGGCGCGCAGCACCATGTGCACCCAGGCCCCGGGTTAACTGCCCTCAGCGCGGACCGCGGCCATGATCTGCCCGGCCAACTCCGCACCGACGGCCAGCTCGCGGGTCTGCCCCGAGAAGCGATCCCGCAGCTCGACAACGCCGTCGGCCCAGCCGCGCCCCAGTACGACGATCCACGGCACCCCGAGCAACTCGGCGTCCTTGAACTTCACCCCCGGGGAGGCCTGCCGGTCGTCAAAGAGCACCTCCAGACCAAGCCGGTCCAGTTCGGCGACCAGCTCGGTCGCGCCGTTGCGGGCGGCGTCGTCCTTGTTGGCGATCACCACATGCACGTCGAACGGTGCGACCTGCGACGGCCAGCGCAGACCCAGCTCGTCATGCTGCTGTTCGGCGATGACAGCCACCAACCGCGAGACGCCGACACCGTAGGAACCCATGGTGAGCCGCACCGGCCGGCCATCCTCACCGAGGACGTCGACAGCAAACGCGTCGGTGTACTTGCGGCCGAGCTGGAAGATGTGGGCGATCTCGATGCCCCGGGCACTGACCAGGGGGCCGGCCCCGTCCGGTGACGGGTCGCCGTCGCGGACCTCGGCCGCCTCGATGGTGCCGTCGGCGTGGAAATCACGCCCGGCGACCAGCCCAACGACGTGCTTGCTGGGCGCGTCGGCGCCGGTGATCCAGCTGGTGCCGTCCACCACACGGGGGTCGACCAGGTAGCGGACCCCGTTGTCCTGCAGTGCTTTCGGACCGATGTAGCCCTTCACCAGGAACGGGTGTTTGGCGAAATCACCGTCGCCGAGCAGTGCGTACTCGGCGGGTTCGAGCGCCGCCCCGAGCCGCTTCTCATCGATCTCGCGGTCACCCGGGACCCCGATGCCCAGCAGCTCCCACTCGCCATCGGGCTGACGGACCTTGAGCAGGACGTTCTTGAGGGTGTCGGCGGCGGTGACGAGGCGACTGAGGCCCAGATCAGCAGAGTTGGCCCAGTCCACCAGGGTGGCGATCGTCGGAGTATCGCCGGTGTCGTGAATCTGGGGCTCGGCCAAGCCATCGACCGGTCGCGGCTCGGGGCGGGCGGTGGTCACCGCTTCGACGTTGGCGGCGTAGCCGGACTCGTGGCAGCGCACGAAGGTGTCTTCACCGACCGCACTCTCGGCGAGGAATTCCTCGGAGGCCGATCCGCCCATGGCGCCGGACACCGCCGAGACGATCACGTACCGCACACCGAGCCGGTCGAAGATCTTCTGATAGGCCGCCCGGTGCGCATCGTAGGCGGTGGCCAGCCCGGCGTCGTTGACGTCGAAGGAATAGGAGTCCTTCATCACGAATTCGCGGCCGCGCAGGATGCCGGCTCGCGGTCGCGCCTCATCGCGGTACTTGGTCTGGATCTGATACAGCACCACCGGGAAGTCCTTGTAGGAGCTGTACTCCCCCTTGACCGTCAGGGTGAACAGTTCCTCGTGGGTGGGGCCCAGCAGGTAGTCATTGTCACGACGGTCCTTGAGCCGGAACAGGCTGTCGCCATATTCGGTCCAGCGGTTGGTGGTCTCGTAGGGTGCGCGCGGCAGCAGCGCCGGGAACAGGATCTCCTGGCCGCCGATGGCGTTCATCTCCTCGCGCACCACTCGCTCGATGTTGCGCAGCACCCGCAGGCCCAGCGGCAGCCAGCTGTACAGACCGGGTGCGATAGGCCGGACGTAGCCGGCCCGGATCAGCAGCTTGTGGCTGGGAACTTCGGCATCGGCGGGGTCGTCGCGCAGGGTGCGCAGGAACAGTTCGGACATCCGGGTGATCACAGGCCGAGAGCCTATCTTCAGCCGCGAGCAGACGCGGACTTGCCCGGCGCCCCTACAGCTCCCCCGCCTCCACAGCCTCCAGAGTGTGTTGGGCGCGGGCGATCTGTTCGGCCGAGAACCTGATGAACAGTGCCGCCGCACCCACCAGCACGGCGATCGCGGCCACCCACAGCAGCGAATAGGTGTAGCCGTGGCCGAGCGCATCCAGTTCACCGTCGGTCATGTTCTTCACCGGGCCGGTGGTGCCGCCCAAGTACAGCGTTCGAGAGGTCTGCACGGCCTGGATGATCACCAGCACCACCGGACCGCCCAGGTTGTACACCATCAAGGTGACCGCCGACACCGGGCCGATCTCGCGTGGGCCGACCTCGGCTACCGCGCACAGCGGCAGCACCACCGAGATCACGCCGATTCCGAAGCCGCCGACCACGAACAGCATCACCAGGTCGGGGACGTACGGCACGCCGCGATCCAGCGTCGACCCGAACAGCATGGCGCCCCAGACCAGGCTGCCGGCCCCGATGATGAGCCAGCGCGGCGCGATCAGCGCGGCCGCCCAGCTGGTCAGCAGGTTGCCGACACCCATCGCCACCGCGAACGGGATGAAGCAGATACCGGCCCGCAGTGCCGAGTAGCCCAACACGTCTTGAACCAGTAGGCCGATCATCACGCTCACCGTGAGCATCACGCCGCCGGCCATGAAGTACGCCACGAAGGTGGCGACCCGGCTGGGGTTGTCGAACACCGCGGCCGGCACCAGTGGGTTGGCGGCGTTGCGCTCGACGAGCAGGAAGGCAAGAAAGAAGAGCGCCGCGGCGGCCCCGGCACCGATCACCCACGGGCTCGCCCAGCCCTGGGGCGGGCCCTGGGTGAATACCAGCACCGCCGCGGTGCACCCGCCGGTGGCCAGCAGCGCCCCGGTGAGGTCGAGCCGGAGCCGTTCGGTGCTGGTCTCGGTCAACCGCAGCACCGCGATGGCCACAATGACGATCCCGATCGGGATGTTGATCAAGAACGCCAGCCGCCACGAGATGACGGTGAGGGCGCCACCGAGCACCAGGCCCATGACCGAGCCGATGCCCTGCATGGCGGCCGACACCGCCATGGCCCGGTTCCGGGCCTGCCCGGCCGCGTAGGTCGTCGCGATGAGCGCCAGGCCAGTCGGTGCGGCAACCGCGGCTCCCATGCCCTGGACCGCCCGGGCGGCGATCAGGGTGGCGGAGTCGGTGGCCACCCCGCAGACCAACGAGGCGAGGGTGAACAGCCCCACACCGGAGATGAACGCTCGCTTCTGTCCAATGGCGTCGCCCACCCGGCCGCCGAGCAGCAGGAGGCCGCCGAAGGTCAGGACGTAGGCGGTGATGACCCAGCTCTTGGCGGCATCGGACAGATCGAGATCGGCCTGCATCCGTGGCAACGCCACCACGACGATGGTGCCGTCCAGCGTCGACATCAGCTGCATGCCGGTGATCGCCACGATGGCGATACCGAGCACGCTGGACGACAACGAGCGGTCGGCCGACTGGGATTCCCCCGGCGCGGCCATAGCTGGCCAGCTTAGCGGGGAGCGCCAGCGCGCGTCCGGGCGAAGTTACAGGTTGCCGAAGGCGTCCTGCACGTCCTGGGCGTGCGCGACCTGCTTGGCGGTGTAACCGATCAGCAGGGAGATCCCGCCGACTAGGAGCGCCACCGCGGCAATCCATAGCAAGCCGTAGGTGTAGCCGGCGTCCAACGCGGCGATCTGCGCGGGATTCATCGTCTTGACCGGCATGTTGGTGCCGCCCAGGTACAGCGTGCGCGAGGTGATGACGGCCTGGATGACCGCCAGCACGATCGGCCCGCCCAGGTTCTGCAGCATCAGTGCGATCGCCGAGGTCGGACCGATCTGGTCGAAGCCCACGCCGGCGATCGCCGACAGGGTCAGCGGCACCACGATCACGCCGATCCCGAGCCCACCGAGCACGATCAACGTCACGAAGTTCGGGAAGTACGGGAGGTTCCGGTTGATCGTCGAGCCGTAGATCATCGCGCCCAGCAACACGACGCCACCGGCGATCACCAGCACCCGGGGCGGGAACCGGCGCACCAGCTGGGAGGACAACCCCAGTCCGACGCCCAGCCCGATGACGAACGGGATGAATCCCACGCCGGCGCGCAAGGCCGAGTAGCCCATCAGATCCTGCACGTACAGACCGATGGTCACGGTCAAGGTGAACAGCACCCCGCCGGCCAGGAAGATCGCCGCGAAGGTCATCAGCCGATTGCGGTCCTTGAACAGGCTGAACGGCACCACCGGGTTCTCTGCGGTGCGCTCCACCACGGCGAAAGCCAAGAGCGCCAAGACCGCGACGACGCCCGAGCCGATGGTGAAGACCGAGATCCAGCCCTTCTCCGGGCCGATCGTGAACGCGAACACCGCGGCCGTGCAGCCCAGGGTCGCCAGCAGCGCGCCGGCGGCGTCGAGCTTCATCCGTTCCCGGTTGGTCTCGGTCAGCGCGGTGCGGGCCAGGTAGATCATCAGCAGGCCGATCGGCACGTTGATCCCGAACGCCAGCCGCCACGACACCTCGGTCAACGCGCCGCCGACTACCAGGCCCATCACCGACCCGACCGCTGTCATCGCGCCGAATATCGCGGTGGCGGCATTGCGGGCCGGCCCCTTCGGGAAGGTGGTGGCGATCAGCGCCAGCGCGGTCGGTGAGGCGATGGCTGAGCCGACGCCTTGGAGCAGTCGCGCGATCACCAACGTGGGCGCATCCCAGGCCACCGCGCACAGCACCGACGCGATGGTGAACAGCGCGACCCCGCTGATGAAGGTGCGCTTGCGGCCGATGGTGTCGCCGAGGCGACCACCCAGCAGCATCAGGCCGCCGAAGGTCAGCACGTAAGCGCTGATCACCCAGCCGCGGCCCGCGTCGGACAGGCCCAGGTCATCCTGGATCTTAGGAAGCGCGACGATGGCGACGGTGCTGTCCATGGTGGCGAGCAGTTGCATGCCACCGATGGCGATCACCGCATAGATGAAGCGGCGAGAAGGCAGCCAGGACGACACATACTTGCTGGTCAAGCTCATGAGATCGGAACCGGTACGCCCCGGGGGAACCGACCCGGCAGCGCCGTCGGACCGCTGCGCGGTCGCCCGGCCTGCATCATCGAGTGCAGTCATAACCGGCTACCCTACAGTAATATTAAGAGCTGTTTAAACCCCAAAACCGGCGACGGCCCCGATAATGACGATCGCGGGAGGTCGGATGCCCTCCGCGCGGATTTTCTCGGGCGCGTCGGCCAGGGTTGCTCGCAGCGTGTGCTGGGCCGGCGTGGTGCCGTGTTGCACCACCAGGACCGGCGTATCCGCAGGTCGACCGCCCTTTTGCAGGACCACGCTGAATTGCTCGATGCGTTCGATGGCCATCAGCAGCACGATTGTGCCGCGCATTGCGGCCAAGGCGTCCCAATTCACTAACGATTCGGGATCGTCGGGCGCGACGTGCCCGCTGACCACCACGAACTCGTGATTCACGGCCCGGTGGGTGACCGGCACCCCGGCCAGCGCCGGCACCGCTATGGCACTGGTCACACCAGGCACAACCGTCACCGGAATCCCGGCGTCGGCACAGGCCAGGACCTCTTCATAGCCGCGGGCGAACACGAACGGATCGCCGCCCTTGAGGCGCACCACGAATTTGCCGGCTTTGGCACGGTCGATCATCAGCGCGTTGATGGCGTCCTGCGCCATCGCCCGCCCGTAGGGGATCTTGGCGGCGTCGATCACTTCGACGGTCGGGGGCAGTTCGGCGAGCAGCTCGGGCGGGGCGAGCCGGTCGGCCACCACGACATCGGCGTGCGAGAGCATGCGGCGGCCGCGCACCGTGATCAGTTCCGGATCACCGGGTCCGCCGCCCACCAGCGCCACACCGCCGCGCACCACGTCGGGGGTCGCCGCTGCGTCCACGGTGATCGTGCCGTTCTGCAACGCCTCCCGGATGGCCGAGCGGATCGCCGCCGACCGGTTGTGCTCGCCACCGGCCAGCACACCCACTGACAGTCCGGAGTAGCCGAAGGTCGCCGGGGTGACCGCAGATCCCTCGACGGCCAGGTCGGCACGCACACAGAAGATCTGACGGCGATCGGCCTCAGCCACGATGGCGGCGTTGATCTCCGGGTCGTTGGTGGCCGCAATCGCATACCAAGCATCGGCCAGGTCCCCGTCGCGGTAGGTACGCGAGACCAGCGTGATTCCGGGCTTGCGCTCGCCCAGCGCTTCGACCGCCGGGGTGGCGCTGGGCGCGATCACCAGCACCTGGGCGCCGCTGTCCACCAACAGCGGAAGTCGTCGCTGCGCGACACTTCCCGCGCCTACAACAACAACCTTGCGGCCGGCCAGCCGTAAACCGGCCAGGTAGGGGTTCTCGGTCACCCGACAACTCTAGTGGCGACCGTCAGCACGGCGAAGCCGGGCGCAACGGGTCGCCACCACCAACACCGTGCGACCGTCAGCACGGCGAAGCCGGGCGCAACGGGTCGCCACCACCAACACCGTGCGACCGTCAGCGCGGCGAAGCCGGGCGCAACGGGTCGCCACCACCAATCCCACGGCGATCAGCTGAGCTGAAGCTGTCGGCTGCCCCAGTCCCACACCTGCTCGAACAACGCGGGCTCGTCGGACAGGCGTGTGCCCAGCGAGGGCACCATCTGTTTGAGCGTCGGCAGCCAGTCGGCGAACTTCCCGGCGAAACAGCGTGCCAGCACCTCCAGCATGGCCGGCACCGCGGTCGAGGCGCCGGGCGAGGCACCGAGCAAGCCCGCGATGCTGCCGTCGCCGGCGCTGACGATCGTGGTGTCGAAATCGAGCTGCCCGCCGCGGATCACCTGCACCCGCTGACCGGCCCGGATCTCATGCCAGTCCGCATCATCCGCATTAGGGAGGAACTCCCGCAATGCCGCGGCACGGGTGCTGTGGGTTCGTCGCAGTTGGCTGAGCAGGTACCCGACCAATTCGCGCTCCCGGATCCCGGCGCCCA
Organism: Mycobacterium sp. SMC-14; assembly: GCF_046250075.1. Taxonomy (NCBI): domain Bacteria; kingdom Bacillati; phylum Actinomycetota; class Actinomycetes; order Mycobacteriales; family Mycobacteriaceae; genus Mycobacterium; species Mycobacterium sp. SMC-14. The sequence goes on from NZ_CP176429.1 coordinate 2,901,997, forward strand.
GCAGCGACCGCACGTTGTCGAAGCGCACCGATCTCGGCAGGTCCGTGGCCCGACCGTGTTTGAGGAACTTCGGCGACCAACCAGCAAACGGTCCGAACAGCAGCCACGACGCACCGTTGACCATTCGGGCGTCCAGGTGCGGGGCGGTCGTCGACGGCGCGCCTGGAACCGGGGCGCCGTACACCTTGGCCCGGTGTGCGGCGGTGAGCCCGGCGTCCCCGCAGCGCAGGAACACCCCGCCGATCGGGAAGCCGCCGAAGCCCCGCACTTCGGGGATTCCCGAGCGCTGCAGCAAGCCCAGGGTCGCTCCCCCGGCGCCGAGGAACACGAATTTAGCGTTGAGCCTTCGGGTTTCACCGGTTCGCCGGTTGGCCAGACGCAGCGTCCAGCTGCCGTCGGACTCCCGGCCCAGCGCGCGTACCTCGTGGCCGAAGCGCACCACGGTGCCGTGTCTGACCCCGTAACCGATCAGCTGGTCAGTCAGCGCTCCGAAGTCGACGTCGGTGCCGTGCGGCGCCCAATCCAGGGCCACCGGTGCATCGGGATTCCTCCCGGCGGCCATCGCGGGCAAGCGCGTGGCGAACTCGCCAAAGTCGATGATCAATTCGGTTCCGCCGAACAACGGGTTGTCGGCCAGCGCACGATGACGCCGCTGCAGGTAATCCACGCCGCCGGCGCCGTGCGCGAAGCTGACGTGCGGGATCGGATGCAGGAAGTCGCGTGGATCCTCGAGCAGTCCGTTCTCCACGGCGTACGCCCAGAACTGCCGGGTCACCTGGAACTGCTCGTTGACGCGTACCGCCTTTGCGACGTCGATCGAGCCGTCGGGCTGCTGCGGTGTGTAGAAGAGTTCGCACAACCCGGCGTGGCCGGTTCCGGCGTTGTTCCAGGGATCACTGCTCTCGCCGGCGGCGGAATCCAGCCGCTCGACGACGGTGATCGCTGCATGCGGTTCCAGCCGGCGCAGCATCGCCCCCAAGGTGGCGCTCATGATGCCCGCGCCGATCAGCGCTACGTCGGTCATCTCGGTCTGAACCGATGGGGACACGCCCCTAGATTAGCCCGCACACCCTCTAGGCTGACGCAATGGAGAGCTACGACCTGGCGATCATCGGAACCGGTTCGGGTAACAGCATTCTCGACGAACGCTACGCGGACAAGCGGGTGGCGATCTGCGAGCAGAGCACGTTCGGCGGCACCTGCCTCAATGTGGGATGCATCCCGACCAAGATGTTCGTGTACGCCGCCGAGGTGGCCAAAACGGTGAGCGAGGCCTCGCGCTACGGGGTGGACGCCCGCATCGACGGGGTGCGCTGGGACGACATCGTCTCGCGGGTGTTCGGGCGGATCGACCCGATCGCCGCGGGCGGCGAGCAATACCGCCGCAGCCTGCCGAACATCGACGTCTACGGCGAGCACACCCGGTTCGGCCCGGTCGGCTCCGACGGCCAGTACCTGTTGCTCACCGCCGGTGGCGAGCAGTTCAGCGCCGAGCAGGTGGTGATCGCGGCCGGGTCGCGCTCGGCAATCCCCCCCGCCATCGCCAACAGCGGGGCGCGCTACTACACCAGCGACGACGTGATGCGGATCGCGGAGCTGCCCGAGCACCTGGTGATCATCGGCGGCGGCTACATCGCCGCCGAATTCGCCCACGTGTTCTCCGCCTTGGGCGTCCGCGTCACCGTGGTGATCCGCGGCGCGACGTTGCTGCGGCACTGCGACGAGACGGTTTCAGAACGGTTCACCCGGATCGCCGCAGCCAAGTGGGAGCTGCGCTCGCACCGCAACGTGGTAGCGGCCCGAAACGACGGGAACGGTGTCGTCCTGGACCTCGACGACGGCTCGGTCCTGCGAGCCGACGCGATGCTGGTGGCCACTGGGCGCGTGCCCAACGGTGACCTGCTGGACGCCGAGCAGGCCGGTGTCGCCCTCGCCGGCGGGCGGGTGACCGTCGACAAGTACCAACGAACCTCGGCGCGGGGAGTTTTCGCGCTCGGTGACGTGTCCTCGCCCTACGAGCTCAAGCATGTCGCCAACCACGAGGCCAGGGTGGTGCAACACAACCTGCTGTGCGACTGGGACGACGTGGACTCGATGCGGATGACCGACCATCGCTACGTGCCGGCCGCGGTGTTCACCGATCCGCAGATCGCTGCGGTCGGATTGACCGAAACACAGGCGCTGGCAAAGGGTCTCGATATCTCGGTGAAGATCCAGGACTACGGTGACGTCGCGTACGGCTGGGCTATGGAGGACAGCACCGGATTCGCCAAGCTCATCGCCGAGCGCGGTACCGGACGGCTGCTGGGCGCGCACATCATGGGTTACCAGGCGTCGTCGATCATCCAGCCGCTGATCCAGGCGATGAGTTTCGGTCTCACGGCGCCGGAGATGGCTCGCGGTCAATACTGGATCCACCCGGCGCTGCCCGAGGTCGTAGAGAACGCACTGCTTGGGCTGGAGTGAAAGGTTCGAAAGATGAAGTCCACCCTGCTGTCCCGCCAAGACCTCGATTTCCTGCTGTTCGATTGGCTGCGCGTCGACGAACTGACCGGGCGGGACCGATTCTCCGAGCACTCCCGGGAGACCTTCTCCGACACCCTCGATCTGTGCGAGCAGCTGGCGACTCGCTATTTCGCCCCACACAACAAGAAGAGCGACGCTCACGAGCCCACCTTCGACGGGACGACAGTCACCATCATCGGCGAGGTCAAGGAGGCGTTGACGGCGTGCGCCGACGCCGAGCTGATCGGCATGGCGATGGACTACTCACTCGGTGGTGCGCAATTGCCGGCTACGGTGGCCCAGGCCGGCTTCGCCTGGCTGTTCGCCGCCAATGTCAGCACCGCCGGCTATCCGATGCTGACCATGGCCAATGCGAATCTGCTCGCCAAGTTCGGCAGCGAAGAGCAGATCGCCACCTTCGTCAAGCCCATGCTCGCCGGCCGCTTCTTCGGGACGATGTGCCTGTCGGAGACCCAGGCCGGTTCATCGCTGGCCGACATCACCACCCGCGCCGAACCTCGCGCCGATGGCACCTTCCGGCTGTTCGGGTCGAAGATGTGGATCTCCGGTGGCGAACACGACCTGACCGACAACATCGTCCACCTGGTGCTGGCCAAGATCCCCGGTGGTCCGGCTGGCACCAAAGGGATTTCGCTGTTCATCGTGCCGAAGTATCTGGTGAATCCCGACGGCACGCTGGGTGAGCGCAACGACGTCGTCCTGGCCGGGCTCAACCACAAGATGGGCTATCGCGGCATCACCAACACTGTGCTCAACTTCGGCGAGGGCGGCCACCAGCCCGGTGGCGAGCCGGGCGCGGTCGGCTATCTCGTCGGCGACGAGCACCGCGGCTTGAACTACATGTTCCACATGATGAACGAGGCACGCCTGGGCGTAGGCATGGGCGCGATCGCACTCGGCTACACCGGTTATCTGAAGTCGCTGGAATACGCCCGCAGCCGCCCGCAGGGCCGGCCGGCGACGACGAAAGACCCTGCCGCGCCGCAAGTTGCGATCATCGAGCACGCGGACGTCAAGCGGATGCTGCTGGCGCAGAAGTCCTATGTCGAGGGGGCACTCGCGTTGGCGCTGTACTGCGCGCGGCTCGTCGACGTCCAGAACACCGCCGAATCCGACGAGGAGCGCGAGCACGCCACCGCGCTGCTGGACATCCTCACTCCGATCGCCAAGAGCTGGCCGTCACAGTGGTGCCTGACCGCTAATGACCTGGCGATTCAGGTGCACGGCGGCTACGGCTACACCCGCGAGTACGACGTCGAACAGCACTACCGGGACAACCGGCTCAACCCGATCCACGAGGGCACCCACGGCATCCAGAGTCTGGACCTGCTGGGCCGCAAGGTGGTGCAGCGCGACGGCGCCAGCTTGGCCGCCCTGCACGGCGCGATGACCCGGGCCACCGCGGCCGCCCATCGCGCCGGTGGCGAATTGGCCGATATGGCCGCCCAACTCGACGCGGCGGTCCAGCGGCTGGTGGCGGTCACCGCGGGCATGTTCGCCGCCGGCGACATCGATGCCGCACTGGCCAACAGCGCGATCTACCTGGAGGCCTTCGGCCATGTGGTGATCGCCTGGATCTGGCTGGAGCAGTTGTTGGCCGCGGCGGGGCGCACCGGGGACTTCTTCGACGGCAAACGCCAAGCGGCCCGGTACTTCTTCCGCTACGAACTGCCCAAGACCGGGCCGCAGCTCGACCTGCTGGAAAGCCTGGACCGCACGACGCTCGAGATGCGCCCGGAGTGGTTCTGACGCCCTAGCCGAGCGACCCCAGGATCTGATCAATGCCGAAGCTGAACCGGGCCTCATAGTCTGCCGACAGGAAATCGTCCAGTACCGCATGCAGACTGGGAAACTCGGTCTCGTCCACGACATCCTGCAGACTGTCCGGCAACGCATCGGGGGCCCGCTGCTCCTCCTGGACCAGACCCAGGGTGAAGTAGAAAAGGTTCCACGCGGTCCATGCCGCCGGCTTGGAAGCCGCTCCGCCACTCAACAAGACGGCGATCAGCTGATCGCCAAAGGCCAGTGTCGACGGCAGGACCGGGAAGGTTCCGGCGACGACCAGCGCACCGTCACGGTAGCGCAGCATCGCCCGACGCAACCCGCCTAGCAACTGGGCCGCCCGCTGACGCCAGTCGCCATGCAACGGGCCCGTCTCGACCTCCGCCACAAGGGCATCCGCCATCAGCTCGAGCAGTCGGGCCTTGGTGCCGATGTGCCACATCACGGTGTTCATGCTGACGCTGAGTTCCGTTGCTATGGCGCGCGTTGAGAGCTTCGCGATGCCTTGACGATCGAGGACCTCGAACGCGGCCCGCACCACATCCTCGACGCCAAGGCCGGCTCGTGCCCGCACGACACCTTGATTCTTGGTCACTGACCAAGTATACAAAAGGGAAGCATCCTTCTTGGTCAGTGATAGAGAGGACGATCCATGCAGGCCGACCCGACCTTTGACGCGATGTACCGCCGCGAGCAGACGATCGCGGGAATGGTTCCGTGGGATATCGGCGGTCCGCAGCCGGTGGTGCAAGAACTCGTCGCCCACGGCGCGCTGCACGGAGAAGTCCTGGATCCGGGCACCGGCCCCGGCCACCACGCGATCTACTTTGCCTCGCAGGGATATTCGACCACCGGCATCGACGCCTCTCCGGCGGCGGTCGAGCACGCCCGACGCAACGCGCAGCGGGCGGGAGTGACGGTGGACTTCCGGGTCGCCGACGCGACACGCCTGGCCGACTTCGAGGGCCGGTTCAACACTGTCGTCGACAGCGCCTTCTATCACGTATTCGCCCACGACGAGCGACTGCAGGCGCGCTACCTCCAGGCGCTACATCTCGCTACCGCACCCGGTGCGCGGCTGTTCCTGTTCGAACTCGGGCGGCACAATCTCAACGGCCTACAGTTCGACGGCCTGCCGGCGGACACCTTCAACCGGCAGCTCAACGCCAACGGCTGGCGCACGGACTACATGGGCACCTCCAGCTACGTCGGCGCCTTCGGTCCACGGGCGTTGGAATTTCTGTCGCAGATGGATTCCGACGACGGCGTCGCGCCGCAGATGAAATCCCTGCCGGATCAGCTGGCGACGCTGCAGCCGCCACTGCAGGACGATCGGGTCCACCTGCCGATGTGGTCGGTAGCCGCCACCAGAGTCGACTGACCCAGGATCCTGGCACCACTGCATTCACTTGCGTCGCAGCAGTTTTGGTGGTGGATGAGTTCTGCGACCTGTCAGACCCCGCAGCTACTATTAGCACATGCGTGGCGCTCCTAGGGTTCTAGTGGGCGCCTTTTCCCTGCTCAGGGCGATATTGGTCTGCGCTGCAATAGGATTTGACGGTTCGTCGGTGAAATGAGGGACGCGCACGCGGTGCGCCTCTAGGTTTCGGGGTTACCACACCAACCTCAACCGCAAGGAACGATCCGCGTGCGCGTCAGTACTGCATTTAACCGCCTATTGCAGATTCCCGGAGCCACGGTCACCGATGTCGCCATCGACGGCGGTGAGATCGAGGTCAGCCTGCGCCCAAAGGCCAGGCTGCTGCGCTGCCCATGCGGCAAACACTCACGGTCCATTTATGACCGTCGGCGCCGGCGCTGGCGCCATCTGGATTTGGCTCGATCACAGCTGTGGCTGGTCTACGAGATTCGCCGCATCGACTGCCCAGACTGCGGGGTGATCACCGAAGAACTGCCCTGGGCCCGTCCCGGCGCGCGTCATACCCGCGACTTCGAGGACATGGTGCTCTGGCTGGCCCAACGCACCGACCGCACCTCGGTGGCCACGTTAATGCGCTGCGCCTGGGAAACCGTCACCGCGATCATCACCCGCGGCGTGGCCGAGCTGCTTGATCAGCGCCGCCTGCAGACGCTCTACCGCATCGGGGTCGACGAGATCTGCTACCGCCACCCCCACCGATACCTGACCATCATCGGCGACCACGACACCGGAACCGTCGTCGACATCCAACCCGGCCGCAGCGAGCAATCACTGACCAACTTCTATGCCGCCCAGACGGATTGCTCACTGGCACAGATCGAAGCCGTCAGCATGGACGTCTCAGCCGCCTACACCGCCGCCACCACCGCAGCGGTCCCACACGCGACCATCTGCTACGACGGCTTCCACATCATGCAATGGGTCAACCGTGCCCTGGACCGCGTCTTCGCCGAATCGATCCGCCTACCCGGGTACGCCACAGCGGACTGGAAAGCCGCCCGATGGGCGCTGCGTACCGGCGAGAACAAACTCAACGACGAAAAACGCGCCCTGGTCAACCAGATCGCACGCACCAACCGTCGTATAGGCCGAGCCTGGACCCTCAAAGAACAAGCGCGCGACCTCTACCGCTACGACCACGAACCCGGTGTCGCCCGCAGATTGCTCAAAGCCTGGATCACCGCAGCCAAGCGTTCCCGCATCCCCGCGTTCGTCGCGCTGGGAAAACGCTTCGAGGCTTACTTCGAACCCATTCTGGCCGCGATCGAACTCGGCATCAGCAACGCCCTCATCGAAGGCATCAACGCCAAGATCCGACTCATCAACGCCCGCGGCTACGGACACCACTCCGCCCAAACCCTGAGCTCAATGATCTACCTCTGCCTCGGCGGCCTACACCCCAAACTCCCCACACAAACCTGAGGAGTCGCACATGCGTTCGAATAACCGGGAAGGGGCCGTCGAAGTCTTCGACGCCCTCTCCGCTGATCTGGATCGGGCGCTGGATCTGGACTTCGACGCCCTGACTCCGCGGGAATGCCTGGCACTGCTGCGGCGCTGCGAACGGCTGCGGCGGCGCCTGCCCGCAGTGGAGCATCCGCTGGTCAACGCACTCGCCGCCACCGACCCTGCCGAGATCGGCGGCAAACCCCGCTGGGTGCTGGCCGACGAGTTGCACCTGACCCGGGCTGAGGCGGGACGGCGTATCGCTGAGGCTGCCGAACTTGGTGCCCGCCGCAGCCTGACCGGCGAACCGTTGGAACCCGTCCTGCCGAGCGTGGCCGCCGCCCAACGTTCGGGGAAGATCGGTGCCGCCCATATCGCGGTGATCCGTTCCTTTTTCACCTATCTACCCGCCGATGTCGACGCGGGCACTGTGACCCAGGCCGAAGCGCAGCTGTCCGGCCTGGCCACCGGGTGTCGCCCCGACGAGCTGGCCAAACTGGCCCAACGCCTCGCCGACTACCTACACCCCGACGGCAACTACACCGAAGACCAGCGCGCCAAACGCCGCGGCATCGTGCTCGGCCCCCAAGACCGCGACGGCATGACCCCCATCAAGGGCCATCTCGACCCCCAAGCCCGCGCCACCCTCGACGCCGTCTTAGCCCGCTGGGCCGCCCCCGGCATGTGCAACCCCAACGATGAGATCCCCTGCACCGCCGGCACCCCCTCGCAAGCCGCCATCGAGGCCGATGCGCGCAGTGCGCCGCAACGCAACCACGACGCCCTGACCGCCATGGGCCGCGCCCTACTGGCGTCGGGAGACCTCGGCCAGCACAACGGCTTACCGGCCACCATCATCGTCTCGGCCACCCTGGCCGACCTGGAGAACGGCACCGGCAAAGCCCACACCGGCGGCGGCACCTGGCTACCGATCCGCGACGTGATCGCCATGGCCAGCCACGCCCACCATTACCTGCGGATCTACCAGGGCGCCAAAGAGTTGACTCTGTTTCACACCAAACGGCTGGCCTCACCCGGACAACGCATCGTGCTCTACGCCAAAGAACGCGGCTGCTCCCACCCGGGCTGCCCCATATCCGGCTACCTGTGCGAAGTCCACCACGACCACGACTACGCCAAGACAGGTCGTACAGAGATCACCGACCTGACCCTGCGCTGCGGCCCCCACCACCAACTCATCACCACCGGCAGCTGGAAAACCCGCAAACAACACGACGGCACCACCCAAACCCTGCCCCCACCCCACCTAGACACAGGTCAACCCCGCACCAACCACTACCACCACCCCGAGCGGCTCCTGCGGGAAAACGAAGACGACGACGGGCCTTAGTCCGGCCCGTGCAGGCGCTTACAGCGGCGTGACGTAGGCCGAGCTGATCCCGCCGTCCACCAGGAAGGTAGAGCCGGTGATGAACGAGGCGTCATCGCTGGCCAGGAATGCCACCGCGGCCGCGATCTCCTCCGGCTCGGCGAACCGGCCCACCGGTACGTGCACCAGTCGGCGTGCGGCGCGCTCCGGGTCGGCGGCGAACAGCTCCTGCAGCAGCGGGGTGTTCACCGGCCCGGGGCACAGCGCGTTGACCCGGATGCCCTGCCGGGCGTACTGAACCCCGAGCTCACGCGACATGGCCAGCACGCCGCCCTTGGAGGCGGTGTAGGAGATCTGGGAGGTAGCCGAACCCATCACCGCCACGAACGACGCGGTGTTGATGATCGAGCCCCGCCCGGCAGGCGCCATGTGCCGCAGCGCCGCCCGGCAGCACAGGTACACCGACTTCAGGTTGACATCCTGAACCCGTTGCCAGGCAGGCAGTTCGGTGGTTTCGATCAGGTCATCGTCGGGCGGCGAGATACCGGCGTTGTTGAAGGCGATGTCCACCGAGCCGAACGTTTGGGCCGCGGTGTCGAACAGTGCGTCGACCTGGTCCTGGTCGGAGACGTCGACCTGAACGAACAGACCGTCGAGCTCATCGGCGACCGCGGTGCCGGCCGCCTGGTCGAGGTCGCCGACCACGATCTGGGCACCTTCGGCGCGCATCCGCCGGGCGGATGCCAAGCCGATTCCGCCACCGGCGCCGGTCACCACGGCTACCCGTCCGGCCAGGCGTTGGGTCAGATCGGTCACTGCGTCTCCTTCACTGCGATGAATACGTTCTTGGTCTCGGTGAACGACAGTGGGGCGTCCGCGCCCAACTCCCGGCCCAACCCCGACTGTTTGAAACCCCCGAAGGGGGTAGTGAAACGCACCGAGGAGTGCGAATTCACCGACAGGTTCCCGGCTTCCACTGCGCGAGACACGCGCAGCGCCCGGGACAGGTCGTTGGTCCAGATCGAGCCCGACAATCCGTAGACGGTGTTGTTGGCCATCGCGATGGCGTCGGCCTCATCGTCGAACGGCAACACCGTCACCACCGGGCCGAAGATCTCCTCGGTGACGCATCGGTCGGTCGCCGCGGGAGTCAGGACCGTGGGGGGGAACCAGAAGCCGGGGCCCGTGGGAGCCTGACCGCGGAAGGCGATGGGCGCGTTGTCGGGCACGTACGAGGCCACCTTCTCCCAGTGCGCGCGCGACACCAGCGGGCCCATCTCGGTGTCGCGGGACGTCGGGTCGCCGACCACGACGCCGGCCACGGCGGGCTCCAGCAACTCCATGAAGCGGTCGTAGACGCTGCGCTGCACCAGGATCCGGCTACGTGCGCAGCAGTCCTGGCCGGCGTTGTCGAACACGCCGTAGGGTGCTGTCGCCGCCGCCTGCTCCAGGTCGCAGTCGCCGAACACGATGTTGGCACTCTTGCCGCCGAGTTCCAGCGTGACCCGCTTGACCCCGGCCGCCCCGGCCTGCAGCACCCGGGTGCCGGTGGTGGTCGAACCGGTGAACACGATCTTGGCGACGTCCGGGTGGGTGACCAGGCGCTCCCCCACGTCGGCACCTCGGCCGGGCAGCACCTGTAGAAGGTCGCGGTCCAACCCTGACTCCACGGCCAGTTCCGCCAACCGCAGTGTGGTCAGCGGTGTCCATTCGGCCGGCTTGATCAGCACCGCGTTCCCGGCGGCCAGCGCCGGAGCAAAACCCCACGCGGCGATCGGCATCGGAAAATTCCACGGGGTGATGATCCCGACGACGCCGAGCGGCTCATGAAAGGTGACGTCAAGCCCGCCGGCGACCGGTATCTGCTTGCCGGACAGCCGTTCCGGGCTGGCCGCATAGAACTGCAGCACGTCGCGGACATGCCCGGCTTCCCATTCCGCGGCCGACACCGGATGGCCGGAGTTGGTGACCTCAAGGGCGGCGAGCTCGTCGATGTGGGCGCCGACAACCGCGGCGAAGTCTCGCAGCGCGGCAGCCCGCTCGGCCGGGGCGCGTTTGGCCCACTTGTTCTGGGCGGCCTGCGCACGGCGCACCGCATCGTCGACCGCGGCGGCTTCGACGTGTTCGACGGTGGCGAAGACCGCCCCGGTGGCCGGGTTGATCAATTCGTGCTTCATTCGCTCACCCGCGCCCGCTCAAACTTGCCCGCCTCCGCCACGATCGCGGCGAACAGCCGCAGATCGTCCGGGGATTCCTCGGGATGCCACTGAACCGCGAGCACGAAGTCCTCCCCGGGAAGCTCGATCGCCTCGATGACCCCGTCGTCATCGCGCGCACTGACCACAAGTTTCGCACCCACCTCGGCAATCGCCTGATGGTGGTAGCACTGCACCTGGCAGGTCTCGCCGAGGAGTCCGGCGGCCCGGGTGCCGGCCACGGTGCGCACCGGCATCGGGGTGAAGACGCCGTTGCCCGCCCGATGCCCGGTGTTGCCGATGACATCGGGCAGATGCTGATGCAGTGTCCCGCCGAGCGCAACGTTGAGCAATTGGGCGCCGCGGCAGATTCCCAGCACCGGCATGCCGCGCCGCATCGCCTCGGCCAGCAGAGCGAATTCCCATGCGTCCCGGGTGGTGTCGGGTCGATCGGTCTCGGTGTGGGGCGCTTGGCCGTACCCGATCGGGTCGAGGTCGCGACCTCCGGTGATCACCAGCGCGCTGACGCCGTCGAGCACGCGCGTCGCGACGTCGGGCGTCACCGGCTGCGGCGGGAGCAGTACTGCGATCCCGCCGGCGGCGGTGATGCCCTGGATGTATTGCGCAGGAAGCAAGCCCGCCCGCGAATCCCAGACCCCGAACTTCGCTCGGTCCAGGTAGGTCGTCAGTGCAATAACGGGGTGACTGTGCTCATGCGGCGGTCCCAGCTTCGCCTCTCCTACGTCGAGCCTCGCTGAACCCCCGGGCTCATGCGGCGGTCCCAGCTTCGCCTCTCCTACGTCGAGCCTCGCTGAACCCCCGGGTTCAGAAGCGTTCAAATCCCCGAACCCTCTCCCAGTCGGTCACCGCGGTGTTGAATGCGTCCAACTCGACCCGGGCGCTGTGCAGGTAATGCTCGACGACCTCGTCACCGAACGCCTTGCGCGCCACCGCTGATTCGGCGAACAGCTCCATGGCCCCGCCGAGCGTCGTCGGCAGGTGCGGCAGCCCGGCCCGGTAGGCGTCACCGTCGACCGGCTCGGGCAGCGAAAGGTCGTTGTCGATGCCGTGCAGCCCCGCCGCGATCAGCGCCGCCACCCCCAGATAGGGGTTCACATCGCCGCCGGGAACCCGGCACTCCACCCTCATCGAGTCGCCGCGGCCGAGAACCCGCAGTGCACACGTGCGATTGTCCAGCCCCCACGCGATCGCCGTAGGCGCGAAGCTACCCCCGACGAATCGCTTGTAGGAGTTGATATTCGGCGCGTAGCACAGGGTCAGCTCGGGCAGCGTGGCCAGCACCCCGGCCAGGAAGCCGCGGAACAGCGCCGACATGCCATGCGGTGCGGCCGGATCGGCGAACACCGGAGCGCCCTCGGTGCTGCGCAGCGACAGATGCACGTGGCAGCTGTTGCCTTCACGTTGGTCGAACTTCGCCATGAACGTCAGGCTCTTGCCCTGCTGGTCGGCGATCTCCTTGGCGCCACTCTTGTAGACGCTGTGATTGTCGCAGGTCCTCAGCGCCTCTTCATAGCGGAAAGTGATCTCCTGCTGACCGGTGTTGCACTCCCCCTTGACGCCCTCGCAGCGCAGGCCCGCGCCGGTCATCCCGAGCCGAATGTCGCGCAGCAGCGGCTCCAGGCGAGTACCGGCGACCAAGCCGTAGTCGGCGTTGTAGTCCGTTCCCGGCGTCAACCCGCGATACCCGCCGGCCCACGCCTGCCGGTAGCTGTCCTCGAAGACCAGGAACTCCAGTTCCGTGGCGGCGTAGGCAACCAGTCCACGCTCGGCCAACCGGGCCAGTTGGGCGGCCAGAATCTGGCGGGGTGCCACCGCGACCGCACCACCGTCGGGCCAGTGCGCGTCGGCCAACACGTGCGCGGTGCCGGGCAACCAGGGAATGCGCCGCAACGTCGCGAAGTCCGGCTTGAGCACCAGATCGCCGTAACCGGTTCCCCAGTCGGCGATCGAATAGCCGGGAACGGTGTTCATCTCTACGTCGACGGCCAGCAGGTAGCTGCAGGCCTCCACGCCGTGTCCGGCGACCTCGGCAAGAAAGTGCTCAGCCGCGACTCTCTTACCAACCAGCCGGCCCTGCATGTCGGCGAATGCCACTACGACGGTGTCGATCTCACCGGAGGTGACCAGTTCCTGGAGCTCGGCCTGGGACAACATCGCGGGCCGGGTCATTGTGCTCCTTCGCCGACGACGGTCTTGCCTGACATTTGAGTGCTGTCAGGCTACCCGCCCGCGGTCAGTCGACGGGCTCCAGTCGACTGAATTGGGCCGAACGGTAGCAGTCGGCGCATGTGGAGCGGCGGATCTTGCCGCTGGTGGTGATGGGCAAGGAGCCAGGCGCGACCAGCACGAGGTCGGCGACCCGGACTCCGTGGGATCGGGAAACCGAGGCCGCCACATCTTTTTTCAGGGCTGCGATCCGTGCCAGTTGTTCTTCGACGGTGTTACCCCGGTTCTTGAGTTCGGCGATGACCACCAGCTGTTCACCACCGTCACCGCTGACCGGTACCGCGGCGACGCGGCCCCCGGTGAGCTCCTGCACGGTGGCCTCAATGTCGTCCGGGTAGTGATTTCGGCCGTCGACGATCAACAGATCTTTGATGCGCCCGACGACCAGCATCTCGCCGTCGTGGATGACGCCGAGGTCACCGGTGCGCAGCCACGGCCCCACCGGTGTACCGGCGGACGGCGACTGGAGGTGCCCGCCGAAGGTGCGCTCGGTGGCCTCTGCGTTGTGCCAGTAGCCACTGGCGACGTTGGGCCCGTGCACCCAGATCTCACCGACGCGCCCGTCTGGGCTCTCGGTGTGGGCCTCGGGGTCGACGATCCGCACCGTGCACGCCCGCGGGGCTCCGATGCTGACCAGTTCCGCCCCGCCCGGACCAGCCTCTGCAGTGCCGCCGACCAGGTTCTCGTAGTCGAGCCGAATGGTCACCGGACGGTTCGCGCGCGGCGCCGAGGCGACATAGACCATTGCCTCGGCCAGCCCGTACGACGGTGCCAGCGCATTCGCCGGCAGGTTGAAGCGGGCGAAGCGGTCGGTGAAACGGCGGATAGTCGCCGCGTGAATGCGCTCGCTGCCGCTCAAGATGGTGTGCACGCCCCCCAGGTCGAGGCCGGCCATGTCCTCGTCGGTGGTCCGGCGCGCGGCCAGTTCGAACGCGAAGTTCGGCCCGGCGGTGAATGCGCAGGAGTTGATGGCCAGCTGCTGGATCCATCGGGACGGCTTCTGCAGGAATGCGATCGGGCTCATCACCACCGCGTGGCGGCCCAGCAAGACGGCTCCCATCACGCCGAGCAGCAGGCCCATATCGTGGTAGAAGGGCAGCCAGGACACCAGCGTGGCATTTGGCGGCGGCGCTCCCCCGTCCTGCCCGAAGTAGTCCGCCATCACCTGCTCGATGTTGGCGAACACGTTGCGGTGCGAGACCACGACACCTCTCGGCGACCCGGTCGAACCGGAAGTGTATTGCAGCAGTGCCGTTTTCGTCGCCGACGCTCCGGTTCCCTCCCAGCATACGGAAGCATCGAGATCGATCAGATCCACCTCGATGATCGCGGGCGAATTTCCGCCGAGAGCGCTGACGCACCCGTGGATGTCGCCGGCGACCGCCGACGTGGTGAGTACCGCGACCGGCGCGCAGTCCTTCAGCGCCGCGGTGACTCGTTCGTCGTGGCTGCCGAAAGCCGGGACCGGCAGCGGCACCACGATGCAACCGGCCTCCATCGCACCGAAGAAGCCGGCGATGTACTCCAGACCCTGCGGCGCGAGCAACGCAATGCGGTCACCCGGCGAGGCGATGGCGGCCACCTCCGCCGCGACGGCCTCGGTGCGTCCCAGAATTTGCGACCAGGTCAACGTGTCGGCGTAACCGGCCGGATCCACCTCGTAGTCGATGTAGGTGAACGCCGGTCGATCAGGCCAGTGCTGAGCCCGTTCACGCAGCAAAGCCGGTATTGATTGCCCCCACGACAGCATTCGGTATCCCCCCAGATACGTATTTTATTTTTCCCAGCCGACGCGCCCTCGACCGCCGGCTACGCCGGAACCTACTCTCCCCCGCTCTGTATTACCAGGTACTGGCCCGTAACACGATCTCCATCGCGAGCTGTGCGGTGAATTCCTGGGCACTGCGCCGCCCGGGCAGCATCACCAGCCGGTGTTCGCCGTAGACGAACCGCTGGCTGGCGTTGGCTACCGACGCCGTGGCCCGGGAACTGACCAGCACGGTGGTGTTGATCTCCACCGGGGGGCAGCGTTCGTCGCGGATCACACCGCTCAGATCGGGCGCGCGCGGATGGCCCCGGTCGAGCGCCACCAGTCCGGTGAAGCGGTCCGGGCGCGTCGCCGCGAGTTCCCAGGCGTTGTCCGCACCGGTCCGGTCACCCACCAGCACGCCGCACTGCACGCCCAGCGAATCGAGGATGCCGATCACCGACTTGGGCGTCAGACGCGGATCTGCGCCGATCACGATGGTCCGCAGGGAGGCGGTGTGCAACCGTTGGCAGACCGCGTCGTAGGCGGTGAGCGGGTGCTGCGCCGCGGCGAGCACGACGACGACGGGCCCGTTGTCCGGGCCTGCTACGTCGACCGGGATCGGGAACCCGTCGATGGTCATCATCGTGCCCGGCATCTGCGCCACGCTACAGCCCCTCGGGCGGCACGGGGCGATTTTGGCGGGCCCCTTAGCGGCTCAACAGACAACGGCCGGAAGTCACGGCAGAGTCAATATCTCGGCGCCGTCGTCCGTCACCACCAGGGTGTGTTCGAACTGGGCGCTCCACTGTCCGTCGCTGGTGACCACGGTCCAGTCGTCATCCCAGATGTCGTAGTCCAGGCTGCCGAGGTTGATCATCGGCTCGATGGTAAAGGTCATCCCGGGCTCGATGATGGTGTCGACTTCGGGCTCGTCATAGTGCAGCACCACCAGACCATTGTGGAAGGTCGGACCGATCCCGTGGCCGGTGAAGTCACGGACCACGTTGTAGCCGAAGCGGTTCGCGTAGGCCTCGATGACCCGGCCGATCACCGACAACGCGCGGCCCGGTTTGACCGCCTTGATGGCACGCATGGTGGCCTCGTAGGTGCGCTCGACCAGCAGCCGGTGCTCTTGCGAGACGTCGCCGGCCAGGAATGTGGCGTTGGTGTCGCCGTGCACGCCGTCGATGTACGCCGTGACGTCGATGTTGACGATGTCGCCGTCGGCGATCACCGTCGAGTCCGGGATCCCGTGGCAGATGACTTCGTTGAGCGATGTGCAGCACGACTTCGGAAAGCCCTTGTACCCCAACGTCGAAGGGTAGGCGCCGTGGTCGACCATGAACTCGTGGGCGATGCGATCGAGCTCATCGGTGGTCACGCCGGGCGCGACGGCCTTGCCCGCCTCGGCGAGCGCACCCGCCGCAATCCGGCTCGCGACCCGCATCTTCTCGATCACGTCGGGGGTCTGTACCCAGGGCTCGGAGCCCTCGGCGGCTGTGGCGCGGCCGACGTATTCCGGACGCGGGATCAAGCGGGGCACCGGCAGCGTCGGAGACAGCACGCCAGGAGAAAGCGGGGCACGAACGGGCATTACGCCAGCTTAACGGAGCTGGTCAGCGCCGCCAGCGCAGCTTGCGCCGAGGGCCCCTGATGTCCACCGACCCGCACACCACACGACCGGTCAGCACCAGGTGCGGGGCCCCGTCGGCGGGCGGGTCGGTACGACGATCCCGGGCGCTGCCGCCGTAGACCTCGACGTCGTCGATCGAGGCGCTGGCACCGTCGGGCAGTCGGATGTCGACCGAACCGAATCGCATGTCGAGTTCGATCACGACGACCGGCCCAGCGAACCGGGCCTTGGTGAGGTCGAGATCGACCGAGCCCAGGCGCCGCACCAATGCCAGCCGGGTCGGCACGATCCATTCCCCGTGACGTTTGAGCGATCCGGCCCAGCCGCGCAGTTCAACGCGGTCGGCCGCCGAGGTGACGATGGCACGCGGGCCGGGCAGGTCACCGATCAGGGTGTCGAGCTCCGAGCGCATCCGCGCCTGCGAGACCTGCGCCGCGCGCTCCTCGAACTCCCCGATGTCGATCAGTCCGAGGGAGACGGCATTGTGCAGGCGGCGCAGGGTGCCGTTGCGGTCCGCATCCGAGATACGCAACAGTTCCGCTTCGATCTCCGTCATCACCTTCCCCGTTGTACGTCTCCCCGCAACCTACCGCTGTCGGCCGCCGAACGGCAGCTTCGGACCGCCGCCCGGCCAACCCCACGACCGATCGAAATGCTGGAATAACGTCCATGGAATTGTGTCAATGATTCAGATAAATCGGCTGAGGCGTACTTCCGAAATTTCCCTTATTGTTTGCCGATTCAAATACCACGGCGCCTCGCGGAATCGAAATCGGGGGCCGTTGGCCGGTTCGACACACGCGTATTTGCCGATCCCGAAAGCCTCAGGCTGCCAACGCTATCCACGCCTGTCAAGCGACCAGTAATTAGCTGCCAGTCCGCTGAGTACCGACCCGATTTCGCTGTGAATACTTTCGGATTTCGCCAAACACAGGTATAGACTCCGGTTTGCCGGGGGGTCGGCAGGGGTGGGATTCAAAAGACTCATGTGCGAGCCCGCGGCTGCGGGAGGGCAATCCCGCATCCACATCCACATCCACATCGAGAGATCCAGAATTGGGGGGCTCGCACATGAGCAAGAACGAGTTTACGCACCCGGGGCGTATCGCGGCCGGTCTAAGCGTCGCCGCCGGTGGCGCCGTTGCCGCCGCGCTGATCGGCCTGGGCGCCGCCGGCATCGCCAGCGCCGACCCGTACGTCGACACCTACTCCGCACCCGACCCCTATGACGTGCTGTTCGGCGCTCAGGGCACCGACCAGGGCCAACAAGGTTGGGAAAACAACGCCCTCGATCAGGCATTGTTCGACCAAAGCGCAACCAACTACGCCACCTTCTACCAAGACGTGGTGAACTTCGAGGAGAACAGCGGCGAGCACGGCGTGTCGAACCTGATCTATGCGATCGATCCCAGCGCGTTCTACGAACAGACCTCGGCTGACATCACCGGTACGTTGGTCGGTGGTGCGTACCTGGTCCCGGACGACGCCCTCGGCTACCTCGCCACGGGTCTCGATTTCGGCCTGCTGTCGCCGATCGGGCTCGACTTCGTGTTGACCCCGCTGATCGACATCCTGCTGGGCGAGCCGCCGGCGATCTGACGAAGTGCGGTAGGACAACTGGCCGGCGGAGCGTAGCCCCGCCGGCCAGTTCCTTTGGCGTCAAGCGATTTTCTACAGCAGGAAGTTGTCGGGCAGCGAGTCGAACATCACCTTGGTCATGCGAACCGCGTACTGCGAGCTGCCACCGCCGACGATCAGCGACGCGAAGGCCATGTCACCCCGATAGCCGGCGAACCAGGAGTGTGAGCCACCGGTGAACTCGGCCTCCCCGGTCTTGCCGTAAACCGGGCCGCAGCCGGCGATGTCGCGTGCGGTGCCATCGGTCACCACCAGGCGCATCATCTCGCGCAGACCGTCGAGCATCTCCGCGCTGACCGGGGCCGCCACCGGACCGTTGACCGCTGTCGGGCGGCCCTCGATCAACCGGGGCACCGGCGTTCGGCCGGCCGCCACCGTCGCCGCGGCCAGGGCGACACCGAATGGGCTGGCCAACACCTTGCCCTGACCGAATCCGTCCTCGGTACGTTCGGCCAGGTCAACGGTCGGCGGAACCGAGCCGGTGACCGTGGTGATCCCGTCCACCAGGTAGTCCACCCCGATCCCGTAGCGGCTTGCCGCCTGCGACAGCGCCCGCGGCGGCATCCGGCTGGCCAGCTCGGCGAAGGTGGTGTTGCACGAGTTGGCGAAGGCCCGCGACATCGACACCAGTCCGAGGTCGAACCCGCCGTAGTTGGGGATGGTGCGCTGGCCGATGTCGAGTTCGCCAGGACAACCCACCATCGAGTTCGGCGTCGCCATATCCCGTTCGATCGCCGCGCCCGCGGTGACCATCTTGAAGGTAGAACCGGGCGGATACAGACCGCTGGTGGCGACCAGGCCGTCGGCGTCGGCCGCCGCGTTCTGCGCGACGGCGAGCAGCTCACCGGTCGATGGCTTGATCACCACCAACATCGCCTTGTCACCGCGGGTGTTGACCGCGTTCTGGGCGGCACGCTGCACCGCTCGGTCCAGGCTGATCGTCAGCGAGGGCGCCGGCGCCGGATCGACTTCGTGCAGCACCGCGACGTCGACGCCGTTCTGGTTCTCGCTGACGACACGCCAGCCCGCGGCACCTTCGAGTTGGGTCCCGACCGCCTTTTTGACCTCGCTGATGAGCATCGGGGCGAAGTGGTCGTCGGTGGGCAACAGATCGGGGCGCGGCGTGACCACGACTCCGGGCAGGGCGCCGATGGCGGGTTCGACGCGGTCGTGGTCGGCCTTGCGCAGCGTGATCAGGCCGAGCGGGGTCGCCGAGGAACTGGCCTGCTCGGCCAGACGCTGCGGGTCACCCAAGGCGTCGTCGAAAGGCCGCAGCGTGTCGACCACTGCGCGCGCGGTGCGCATCAGGTTTCGTCCGGCCCTGCTGGCGTCCAGCTGGTAGTGGTACACGTAGCCGGGCACCAGTACGTCGGTGCCCCCGATCTCGTTGACCGCCGCACGACGCGGGGGGTCGGCCCGCAACGCAAAAGTCTGGTGCTCGCCCAGCTTGGGATGCAGGCCGGTCGCCGTCCAGCGAACCGTCCAGTGGCCTTCGTTGCGGACCATCTTGAGCTGGCCATCGTAGGCCCAGGTCCGGTTCTTCGGCAGCTTCCAGGTATAGCGGTAGGCCACGCTGCCGGTGTCGTCGTTGTAGCGCGAGCTGAGCACCTGCGCATCCAGATGTTCGGCCTGCAAGCCCGCCCAGGCGGCGTTGAGTGCGCTGCGTGCCGTAGACGGGTCGTCGCTGAGCTCGGCGGCCGTCGCGGTGTCACCGGTGGCCAGGGCGGCGAAGAAGCGCTCGGCGACGGGCCCTGGGCCGTCAGGGCGCGGAGTGCAGGCTGCCACGCCGGCTGCGGTGAGCAGTACGGTCGCCAGGCCCGTGACGCGTGTGACGAATGAGCTTGCAGTTGTCATTGGGGCTGATGTTACGAAATAGAAACGGTCAGCAGGCGGAGGCGCACCGAAATACAACCGCTACTTGGCGCCAGTACCCACCGAGCCTGTAGTTGGCGTGTCCGCTACTCGAACTTTTCCGCGCTAACAACAGTCTCGGCGAAAAATACGACAAGGCCCGAGATCAGTCGAGCAACACCGTCGCGAAAGTGCCGACCTGGGTGAAACCCACTCGCTCATAGGTGGACCGCGCCACCTCGTTGAAATCGTTGACGTACAGGCTGGCGATGCGCCCGGTGCCGACGATCACCGCGGCCAGCATCGCGGTGCCGCCGGCACCCAGCCCGCGTCCGCGTCGGTCCGGGTGCACCCAGACGCCCTGAATCTGGCCCACCGACGGCGACTGCGAACCCACCTCGGCCTTGAACACCACCTCGCCCCGTTCGAAGCGCGCCCAAGCGCGGCCCGCTGCGATCAGGTTGGCCACCCGCCGACGGTAGGCGCGCCCCCCGTCACCCACCCGCGGATCCACGCCGACCTCACCGATGAACATGTCGACGGCTGCTACCAGGTACGCGTCGAGCTCGTCGGGACGCACCTGGCGAACTTCGGCATCCATCGGGCACGAGGGCATGTTGTGCAGCGCCATCAACGGTTGACTCTCCCGCACGTCGCGGGCCGGGCCCCAGGAATCGGCCAGCCGCTGCCACATCGGCACCACCAATTCCGCGCGGCCCACCAGAGACGAGCAGCGCCGGATCGCACTCACCGCCTTGTCGGCGAACGCGGTGAGGTCGGCCGGCGCCCCGCGCAGCGGGATCAGGTTTGCGCCTGCGTAGCACAAGGATTCGCCCACGCCGCCGCGCGTCCACAATTCCCCGCCGATCAATCGGGGATCGACACCGTGATCGGCGACCCGGGCGGCGACCATGCAGGACCCGATCGGATCCTCTTCGAGCACCCGCCAGACCGCCGCGGCGTCACGCGCGACGGACACCCGTCGCTGGTCGAGACGGAACTCGGGCGGAGCCGACATAGTGACTCTTTCTGGCGAACTCAACTGCCGCGCGCGTACCGCGATCCGGCTGCGATCAGCTTACGGCGACGGTGGGCGACCCGCCGGGAGATCCTTCACCCATCTCCTCCGCCAGGCGCAGGGCCTCCTCGATCAGGGTCTCCACGATCTGCGCCTCGGGAACGGTCTTGATCACCTCGCCCTTGACGAAGATCTGCCCCTTGCCGTTGCCGGACGCCACACCCAGATCCGCCTCGCGAGCCTCGCCGGGACCGTTGACCACACAGCCCATCACCGCGACCCGTAGCGGGACGTCGATTCCCTCCAGCCCTGCGGTGACCTCGTTGGCCAGCCGGTAGACGTCCACCTGAGCCCGGCCGCAGGAAGGACACGACACGATTTCCAGACCGCGTGGCCGCAGGTTGAGCGACTCCAGGATCTGGTTGCCGACCTTGACCTCCTCCACCGGCGGCGCGGAGAGCGACACCCGGATGGTGTCGCCGATGCCGCGGGACAGCAGGGCGCCGAACGCCACGGCGGATTTGATGGTGCCCTGGAAGGCGGGGCCCGCCTCGGTGACGCCCAGGTGCAGCGGGTAGTCGCACTGCTCGGCGAGCAGCTGATAGGCGGCCACCATCACGACCGGGTCGTTGTGCTTGACGCTGATCTTGATGTCGCCGAAGCCGTGCTCCTCGAACAGCGACGCCTCCCACAGCGCGGACTCCACCAAGGCTTCGGGGGTGGCCTTGCCGTACTTGGCCAAGAACCGCTGATCCAACGAACCGGCGTTGACGCCGATCCGGATCGGGATACCCGCGGCGCCGGCCGCCTTGGCCACCTCGCCGACCCGGCCGTCGAACTCCTTGATGTTGCCCGGGTTCACCCGGACCGCGGCGCAGCCCGCATCGATCGCGGCGAAGATGTACTTGGGCTGGAAGTGGATGTCTGCGATCACCGGGATCTGACTGTGCTGGGCGATCTCGGCCAGCGCGTCGGCGTCCTCCTGCCGAGGGCAGGCCACCCGCACGATGTCGCAACCCGAGGCGGTCAACTCCGCGATCTGTTGCAATGTCGCGTTGACGTCGTGGGTCTTGGTGGTGCACATCGACTGCACCGCGATCGGATGGTCGCTTCCCACCCCGACCCCACCGACCTTCAGTTGGCGGGTCTTGCGACGTGGCGCCAGTGTGGGCGGAGGGGCAGCCGGCATTCCTAGGCCGACGCTCATGAGGGGGCTCCTATCAAAACAGCCTGATCGGATTGACCAAGTCGGCGGTCACGGTGAGCAGCATGTAGCCGACCACCACCACCAAGACTACGTAAGTGGCCGGCATCAACTTGAGGTAGTTCACCGGTGCAGCCGCGACCTTCCCACGCGCCGACCTGAGCATGTTGCGGAGCTTCTCGAAGAGCGCGATAGCGATGTGCCCACCGTCGAATGGCAGCAGCGGCACCAAGTTCAGCACGCCCAGGATGAAGTTCAGCTGGGCCAGGAAGAACCAGAACGCCACCCACAGCCCGTGATCGACGGTGTCGCCGCCGATGATCGAGGCGCCCACCACGCTGATCGGGGTTTCGGGGTCGCGCTGCCCGTGCGGGTTGCCGATGGCGTGCACCAGCGCGCCGACCTTGGAAGGAATGTTGGCCAGCGACTTGCCCAGCAGCACCGACAGGTCGCCGCTGAAGGCGAAGGTGGCCGGCACCGCGGTGACCGGGTTGTACTGGGTCGGCCCGAATTGGGCGGCGCCCACCCCGATCGCGCCGACGGTGCTGGGGACGGCCTCGCGGTCCGCGCCGTCGGCGATCCAGCGCTGAGTGGGAGTCACGTCGACATACTTGGTGAGCTTGGAGCCGTCGCGTTCGACGACGATCGGCGTCGTGCCGTGCTGCTTGCGCACCGCGGCGGCCATCTCCTCGAAGGTCGACACCGGGGTGTCGCCGACCTTGACCACCACGTCACCGGACTCGATGCCGGCCAGCGCCGCCGGGCCGGGACCCGAGCAGGTGCCCAGTTCACCCTTGACGACTTCGGGTGCCACACAGGCGGTTTCGCCGATGACGGCGGTGGTGGGTGCGTGCAGGTTGGGCAGGCCCCAGATCACGGCGATCGAGTAGACCAGCACCAGGCCGATGATGAAGTTCATGGCGGGGCCGGCGGCCAGCACGGCCACCCGCTTCCACGTCTTCTGCTTGTACATGGCGCGGTCGACCTCGTCGGGCTCCAATTCCTCCACCGCGGTCATGCCCGCGATATCGCAGAAGCCACCGGCCGGGATCGCCTTGAGGCCGTATTCGGTCTCGCCGCGCTTCGTCGACCACAACGTGGTGCCGAAGCCGACGAAGTAGCGGCGCACCTTCATTCCGGTGGCGCGCGCCACCCACATGTGACCGCATTCATGCAGCGCCACTGAAACCAGGATGGCCAGCGCGAACAGCGCGATGCCTACCGCGAACATCATCGGGTGCTGCCGACCTTTCTCGTAGCTATCGCCTCGACGGCGCGAGCCGCTCGCTGCTTGGCCCAGCGCTGCGCATCGAGTACCTCATCCACGGTAGCGGGTTGCGCAGTCCACTGATCAGCGGCGCCCAGCACCTCGGCGATGGTGGCCACGATCGCGGGGAAACCGATCCGGCCCGCCAGGAAGGCTTCCGCTGCCTCTTCATTGGCCGCGTTGTAGACCGCGGTCATGCAGCCACCGGCCTCACCGGCATGGCGAGCCAGCTGTACCGCCGGGAAAACAGCGTCGTCGAGCGGCTCAAACTCCCAGGTGGAGGCGGTGGAGAAGTCGCAGGCCGCCGCCGCACCGGGCACCCGCGCCGGCCAGCCCAGAGCCAGCGCGATCGGTAGGCGCATGTCCGGGGGGCTGGCCTGGGCGATGGTCGATCCGTCGGTGAAGGTGACCATGGAATGCACGATCGACTGCGGGTGAACGACCACGTCGATGCGCTCGTAGGGAACGCCGAACAGCAGGTGGGTCTCGATGAGCTCGAGGCCCTTGTTCACCAGTGACGCCGAGTTCAGGGTGTTCATCGGGCCCATCGACCAGGTCGGGTGCGCTCCAGCCTGCTCGGGTGTGACGTGTTCCAGCTCGGCGGCGCTGAAGCCACGGAACGGCCCACCCGAAGCGGTGAGCACCAACCGGGCGACCTCGTCGGGGGTGCCGCCCCGAAGGCACTGCGCCAGCGCGGAGTGCTCGGAGTCCACCGGGACGATCTGCCCCGGTTCGGCGGCTGCCAGCACCAGTGGGCCGCCGGCGATCAGCGATTCCTTGTTGGCCAGGGCCAGCCGCGCCCCGGTTTCCAGCGCGGCCAGCGTGGGCCGCAGTCCGAGCGCGCCGACCAAGGCGTTGAGTACCACGTCGGCCTCGGTGTCCTGCACCAAGCGGGTGACGGCGTCGGGTCCGCGGTAGGGGGCTTCGAGCGCCTCACCGACCTGCGTGTCGGCGACGGCGATGTTGGCGACCCCGGTCTCGGCGCGCTGGTCCGCCAGCAGCGCCGCGTTACCGCCGCCGGCGGCCAGCCCGACGATCTCGAAGCGGTCCGGGTTCGCCGCGACGACCTGCAACGCCTGGGTTCCGATCGAGCCGGTGGAGCCCAACAGCAGAACTTTGATCCGGCGGCCCGTGGTCACCCACCTATTGTGCTCCCGCGTAGTTGCCGAAGCTCCACAGGTTGCCTTCCGGGTCACGGACGGTGAACTCACGGGCGCCGTAGTCGGTGTCGCTCAACGGTCGGATCACCTCGGCCTGGCGATCCAGGACCCGCTGGTAGAGGCCGTCGGGGTCGCTGGTGACGACGTAGCCACCCGCGGTGCCGGGCTCGCGACACCAGTCACTACCGGGTTTGTGGCTCCCGAGCATGATGGCGCCGACCCCCTCTGGCCAGCGCAGTTCGGCATGGGCGATGGTGTCGCCGTCATCGCCGTGGCGGGCCGTGACGACGAAGCCGAAGGTGTCGACGTAGTAGTCGATGAGTTTGCGCGTGTCATGCGCTTGCAGGGTCAACCAGACGGTCGGATTCTGATGCGTCATAACTCCACTCTGACCGCGGGGCATGGCCGCCGTCTTGAATGTTTTGGAACTCGTCGGCCAGCCAGGCTCCCGGTGACGCCCCGACGTACCGAACGAATTCGCGAGTCAGATGGGCCTGATCGGCATATCCGGCAGCGGCGGCAACACCGCCCAGGTCGACACGGCGATGCCGGCGAGCCTCGTCGGCCATCCGGGCGGTCGCGTATTCGAAACGCATCAGCATGGCCACGGCTTTCGGCGTGCGACCGACCTCGCGGCGAAACAGCGTGGTCAGATGCCGCTGGCTCAGTCCGACCAGCTCGGCGATGCGCGCAACCGGCGTCCTCCCCCGGCTACGCTGCAGCAACTGCCAGGCGTGCGTCACCTCGGGGCGCACGGCGGCGTCGTGTCGACGCTGCTGGGCCACCAGATACCCGGACAGCAGCGCAAACGCGTCCGGCCAACACCGCACGGCGGCAAGCCGCTCATGTAGCTGCACCGCACCCCGGCCCAATATCGGTGCGGCGTTGAACTCGGTCACGCTGAGCTCGGCGGCCGGCACGCCGAACAGCGCACGCGACGCCAGGGGGTGCACCGCCAACTGAACGCCGGCCTGGCCCCGAGTTTGCTGCACCCGAGCGGCCCGCTCGTGCAGGCCACCCAGCAGCACCGGGGCAGGTCGCGCGGACGGCAGGGCCTCGAGCGTCTCGGCCGCACGCACGCCCTCGTCGAGGCTGACGATGAAGGTCAAGGTCGACGACGGCATCCCGCGGTGCACGCCGTCGGGCACGTCCAGCGCGCGGTAGCCCACCATCGAACTCACGCCCGGCGCGGTGTGCGGCGGTGCGGCGGCGAAATCCCAGAACTGTGGCGCTTCACCGGCATCAGCGGCCATGCGCCCACGGTATCCCCGCAATCCGACCCTTGACCGTCCATCACCGGCCGATGCAGAATCCTACACAGTGTAGGAAAATGAGTCAGAAAAATGGAACAAGCCAGAAAATGGCGAAAGGCAGACAAAATGAGCACTCTGCGCACGTGGCTGTCCCTGCCGGACGCCGAGCCCGCCGAGGATTACGGCTTCTTCGGCCCCGACTCGGCGACCTGGAAGGTCTGGAGCTACCCGACTTCACTGTCGATCGGTTTCCAGCGCGCCGTGGTGATCGAGGAACTCGATCCCGGACTGGTCGCCTCCGTCGATGCCACCCAGGCGATCTATGACCGTCCGCGGACCCGCTACGACCGCACCCTGCGCTATTTCGCGATGGTGGCCTTCGGCGAGAGCCGCACCACCACCGAGGCAGCCGACATGCTGGTCCGGATCCACTCCAAGGCCATCGGCGTCGACCCGGTCACCGGCGCGCACTACGACGCCAACGACCCGGCCTCCCAGATGTGGATTCACCTCACCGCCTGGCACTCGATCCTCTACGCCTACGAGAAGTACGGACCCGGACCTCTCTCGGCGGCCGATGAGGCGTCGTACTGGGCCGACTGCGCCAAGGCGGCCGAACTGCAGACGCTCGACCCGGCCGACGTACCGCGCACCCGCGACGGCGTCGCGGCCTACTTCGAACAGATGCGCCCGCAGCTGATCAACTCCGACATCGCCCGGCGCGCGATGGCACACCTGCTGCACGCCGAGGTGATCCTGCCGCAGTCGCTGCCCAAGCTGCTGTGGCCGGGCGCGCTGCTCGTCACCGCGTTCCTGCGCCGCGGCACGCTGGCGACCATGCCCCGCTGGATGCGCAAGCTCGGCGGTGTAGGCACCTCCCGGGTGCTCGACGCATTGATTGTGCCGCCGCTGAGTGCCGCGTTCACCCTGCTGAGCTTGAGCCCCCGGGTACAGCTGATACTCCTGCGGCTGATCTCGCCGATGACGCTGCCGATCGGCACCCGGGTACTGCGGGCGATCCGGCCGGTGAACCCGGTCACCACGACTCCGCGGGAAGCCCAGGAGCGCTACGGCTACGCCGTCCCGGCCCAGGCCCATCTGGAGTTCCGGGCCAAGCAATCGAATCGGGTCTTCGGCGAAGGCCTGGCGCCCAGCGACGAGGGGCTCATCGAGTCCCAGCCGATCCTGGGGAGCATCCGATGAACCTCGGGGGCCTGCAACGCCTGCTGGACCGCGAACTCAGCATCCGCCAGCTGTTCTATCTCGGCGCCATGGGCTCGGTACTGCTCGGCGCCTACCTGGTGATCGGCCTGTTCTGGGCCGGCAGCCACTACCAGCACCTCCACGAGGTGCGCGGACTGGACAAGGTGTTCTCCGTTCTCGGGGAGATCGTGGCCTGGCCGGTGCTGATCATCGCCGATATCCAATTACGCTGAACCGGTGCCGGAACAAGCCGCGAACCGGTCCCGCGCCGAGCATCTCGGCCCGCAGCGACGTCGGCCCCAGGTGCTCGACGCCGCCCTGCAGATCGCTGCCGAGCACGGCATCGCCGGAGTGACGATGGCGGCGATAGCGGAGCGCATCGGAGTCACCCGACCGGTGGTGTACGCCTGCTACGACGGCCGCGGCAAGGTTCTGGCCGCGCTGCTCGACCGGGAGACCGAGCTGATGCTGACCAGTCTGCTCGGGGCTCTGCCGCCGCGGCGGACCAGCAGCGTCGAGGACCGGTTCGTCGCGGGCTTTAGCGCGTTCCTGTCCGCCGTGCGGGAACGGCCGGCGTCCTGGCGGATCATCTTCACCGCCGACCAGGATCCGGTCCTGGCGGCCGCCGTCGTCTCGGGCCGAGCCCGGCTCGCCGAGCGGGTCGGCACGGTGATGCGGCCACTGCTGGAGCGCCGAGCTCCGTCCGACCACACCCTGGCGGCACTTACCGAGGTGTTCCTGGCGATCTGCGAAGCCGCCGCGCGGATGCTGCTCGACAGTGACCAGCAGTGGACGCCGGAGAGCCTGGCCGCGATCGTCGGCCCGGCCGCCTACCGAACGTTCGAGATCTAAGCGATCGGAGTCGCGGCGCAGCGGGTCGCCGCCGTGGGATGGGCCGGCTCGCCGTATGCCAGAATGATGCGAACTTGCTGCGAACCTAAGGAGTCGAAGTGGCCAGTACCGAGGTGGAGCGCCACACCGGGGTTGACCCTGTCGAGGTGCCGTCGGCGGCGTGGGGTTGGAGCGCGATCAACTACCGCACCTGGCACATCGTCGGCTTCGGCATCGTCGGTTTCTTGCTGCTCATGCTGCGCGGCAATCACATCGGCCACGTCGAGGACTACTTCTTGCTGGGATTCGCCGCGCTGACACTGTTCGTCGTGGTGCGCGACATCGTCGGCCGCAACCGCGGCTGGCTGCGCTAGGAGCCGTATCGGCCATCGCCGATTGCCCGAGATTGCATCTACGCAGTCAAATCGGCGATTTTCCCGGCGTCCGTGCAATCTCGCCTGGCGATCACTGGTTTTCGGCCGCCAGCTGGCCGCACGCCGCGGCAATCTCGCGCCCACGGGTATCGCGGACCGTGCATTCCACGCCTTGAGCCCGGACCCGCCGGACGAACTCGCGTTCCACCGGCTTGGGGCTGGCGTCCCATTCGCTGCCCGGCGTGGGGTTGAGCGGAATCAGGTTGACGTGCACCAATGGCCCCAGCGCCTTGTGCAGCTTGCGGCCCAACAGATCTGCCCGCCACGGCTGGTCATTGACGTCGCGGATCAACGCGTATTCCACCGACACCCGTCGGCCGGTGACGTCCGCGTAGTAGCGGGCGGCGTCAAGGGCTTCGGAAACCTTCCACCGGTTGTTGACCGGAACAAGCGTGTCACGCAGCTCGTCATCGGGGGTGTGCAGGGACAGCGCCAGCGTCACCCCGAGCCGCTCGTCGGCGAGCTTGCGGATCGCCGGGGCCAGCCCCACCGTCGACACCGTCACCGATCGCGCCGAGATCCCGAACCCATGGGGCGGTGGCTCGGTGATGCGCCGCACCGCGGCCACCACGCGGGCATAGTTGGCCAGCGGCTCCCCCATCCCCATGAAGACGATGTTGGACAATCGCGCCCCCGAAGCTGGAGCACCGCCGCGGTCTCGTAGCGTCACGGACGCCGCCCGGACCTGCTCGAGGATCTCGGCGGTCGAGAGGTTGCGGGTAAGGCCGGCCTGGCCGGTCGCACAGAACGGGCACGCCATGCCGCAGCCGGCCTGCGAGGAGATGCATACGGTGTTGCGGCGCGGATAGCGCATCAACACCGACTCGAACTTGGTCTGGTCGTGCGCACGCCACAACGTCTTACGTGTCTCGCCGGCGTCGCATTCGATCTCGCTGGCGGCGGTCAGCAAGGTGGGGAACAGTGCGTCGGCCACCGCGGAGCGCACCGCGGCGGGCAGGTCGGTCATCTGCTGCGGGTCCGCGATCAGCCGGCCGTAGTACTGGTTCGCCAGCTGTTTGGCCCGAAATGCCGGCAGCCCCAGCTCGGCGATCGCGGCCACCACTCCGTCGGTGTCGAGGTCTGCCAGATGCCGCGGCGGCAGGGCCCGCCGCGGTGCGGTGAACACCAGCTGTTGCGTCATGATCGGTTCCAGTATGCCGGTGACTCAGGGCAGAACGGTCAGCACGATCCAGGTCACCACGGCCGATGGCAGCAGCGCGTCGAGCCGATCCATGATCCCGCCGTGGCCGGGCAGCAGCCGGCCCATGTCCTTGATGCCCAGATCGCGCTTGACCTGAGACTCGATCAGATCGCCGAAGACACCGGTGATCACCAGCAGCAGACCCAGCGGCAGTCCTACCCACCACGGCCGGTCGAGGAACACCGTCACCGCGAACACCGCCGCGGCGACGCCGAGCACCAGTGATCCCGCGAGACCCTCCCAGGACTTCTTCGGGCTGATCGCCGGCGCCATCGGGTGCTTGCCGAACAGCACGCCGACGGCGTACCCGCCGATGTCGGAGAACACCACCGGGAACAGCAGGCACAGCACCCGGCCGGGACCATCGTCGCGGAAGACCAGCAGGGCCGCGAAGCTCATGCACAGCGGCACCCAGACCGCGATCAGGATCGTCGCCGACATGTCCCGCAGGTAGTTGACCGGGGCGTGGTTCAGCCCCTGGCCCACCAGCCGCCACATCATGGCGATCACCACCGTGGCACCGAACGCGCCCAGTACACCTCTGGCGCCGAACGGCAGCGACAGCCAGAGCATCGCCTGGCCACCCAGGGCCAGCGGGATGAACGGCACGTCGTAGCCGACTTCACGTAGCCGCCGGACGATCTCATGGGTGGCGACCGGAGCGGCTACCGCCAGGATCAGCACCCAGAAACGCGGGGCGAACAGCAGGGTGTAGACCAGCGTTCCGCTCAGCAGGGCGCCTACGGCGATGGCTGCGGGAAGGTTGCGTCCAGCTCGCGACTGTTTCGGCTGTGAATCCGCGGCGTCTACGCCGGTGTCTTGGTCTGCCACGAGGGTGCCTACTGGACGGCCGCTAGACCTCCAGCAGCTCGCCTTCTTTGTGCTTGACCAGCTCGTCGATCTGGGTCACATACTGCTGGGTGGACTTGTCCAGGTCCTTCTCCGCCCGACCCACCTCATCCTCGCCGGCGTCGCCGTCCTTGCGGATACGGTGCAGCTCTTCCATCGCCTTGCGGCGGATGTTGCGCACCGAGACCTTGGCGTCCTCCCCCTTTGCCTTGGCCTGCTTGACCAGCTCTTTGCGCCGTTCCTCGGTCAGCTGCGGCACCGACACCCGAATCAGCGAACCGTCGTTGCTGGGGTTCAGGCCGAGGTCGGAGTTGCGGATCGCGGTCTCGATGGCACCCAGCGACGACGCCTCGTAGGGCTTGATCACCACGAGCCGCGCCTCGGGCACGTTGATGCTGCACAGCTGGGTGATCGGAGTGATCGACCCGTAGTAGTCGATGACGATCCGCGAGAACATGCCCGGGTTGGCCCGACCGGTGCGGATGGTCGAGAGGTCATCGCGGGCCACCGACACGGCCTTCTCCATTTTCTCTTCGGCATCGAAGAGAGCCTCGTCGATCATGTGCCCCGCTCCTCGTTATCGCTTCGCTCTAGCGCCTTCGCCGCCGGTGGTCACCGCCACCGCGCCCGTCAGCTGGTGACCAGTGTTCCGA
The DNA here is from genome assembly GCF_046250075.1 of Mycobacterium sp. SMC-14. NCBI lineage: Bacteria > Bacillati > Actinomycetota > Actinomycetes > Mycobacteriales > Mycobacteriaceae > Mycobacterium > Mycobacterium sp. SMC-14. The sequence goes on from NZ_CP176429.1 coordinate 2,932,909, forward strand.
TCTTCTCACCCGCGACCGCCCGCGCGATATTTCCATCGGTCAACAGGTTGAACACCAGGATCGGCATGCCATTGTCCATGCACAGACTGAACGCGGTGGCATCGGCCACCTTCAGCCCCCGATCGATGACCTGGCGATGGGTGATCGAGGTGAGCAGTTCGGCGTCCGGGTCGACGCGAGGATCCGCGGTGAAGATGCCGTCGACGGCCTTGGCCATCAGCACCACCTGGGCGCCGATCTCCAGCGCGCGCTGAGCCGCGGTGGTGTCGGTGGAGAAATACGGCAGCCCCATGCCGGCGCCGAAGATCACCACCCGGCCCTTCTCCAGATGCCGCTGTGCCCGCAGTGGGATGTAGGGCTCGGCGACCTGGCCCATGGTGATCGCGGTCTGCACCCGGGTGTCGATGCCTTCCTTTTCCAGGAAGTCCTGCAGTGCAAGGCTGTTCATCACGGTGCCGAGCATGCCCATGTAGTCCGAGCGCATCCGCTCCATGCCGCGCTGCTGCAACTGTGCGCCGCGGAAGAAGTTGCCGCCGCCGATCACCACCGCCACTTGCACGCCGTCGCGGACCACTTCGGCGATCTGGCGGGCTACCTGGGCGACCACGTCGGGATCAAGCCCGACCTGCCCGCCGCCGAACATCTCCCCACCGAGCTTCAGCAACACCCGGGAGTAGGGGGGGCGGCCGGCCGGCCGGTCTCCGTCGGTACTCGTCGGCTCCGTCATCAGGCTCCTCCGGGCTGTGCGCATATGACAGCGCCATCGCGGGAATCGTCCGCGACGGCATTGTCATCCTGCCCTACCGGAACGGTCAAACAGAGCCCGGGGTGGCGACACCGCGCTCAACCGTCACAACATATGAAAATATTTTCAATTGATGCGTTCGCTGCTATGGTCTGCGCTGTGCCGAACTCGCTCCATCAGGTGAAAGCGGAGTTCTTCAAGACTCTCGGGCACCCCGCCCGGATCCGCGTCCTGGAATTGCTTGCCGAACGTGACCACACCGTCAGCGAGCTGCTCCCCGAGATCGGGCTCGAGGCATCGAATCTGTCCCAACAACTGGGTGTCCTGCGCCGCGCAGGCGTGGTGACAGCGACCAAGGACGGCAACGCGGTGGTGTACTCCATCGCCTCGCCGCTGATCACCGAACTGCTCGCCGTGGCGCGCAAGGCGCTGACCGGACTGCTCAACGAACAAGTGGCCCTCCTCGATGACCTGCGGGCCGGGCAATGAGCTGGTTCACCAGAATCCGTGCGCTGGGCCGTGTCACCGAACCGGCAGCTGCCCGCCCCCCGGCCGCCACCGACCCGCCGGGAGGCGTCGCGGGGTCCCTACAGATCCGCCATGTCGACGCCGGATCGTGCAACGGTTGCGAGATCGAGATCGCCGGGGCTTTCGGCCCGGTGTATGACGCCGAGAGATTCGGCGCCCGGCTCGTCGCCTCGCCGCGGCATGCCGACGCCCTGTTGGTCACCGGGGTGGTCACCCGCAATATGGCCGAGCCGCTGCGCAACACCCTGGAGGCCACCCCGCAGCCGCGCAAAGTCATCGCGTGCGGGGACTGCGCCCTCAACCGCGGGCTGTTCGCGCAGTCGTACGCCACCGTGGGGGCGGTCGGCGAGGTGGTCGGAGTCGATGTCGAGATTCCCGGCTGTCCACCGACGCCCGAACAGATCCTCGCCGCGCTGAGGTCGGTGACCGGTCGGTGAGCACGCTGGCGGTCTCCTCCCCCGATACCTCGCACCACCCGGCGCTTCCAGCGGCCCTCAGCGGTACCGCCACGGCCGGGATCGGTGCGGCCGGAATCGGCATCGGCCTGGCCGGCGCGTTCGGCAGTGTGCCCGCGGTCCGCATCGACTGGCTGGTCCCGCTGCTGGGTGTGCAGCTGCGCATCGATGCGCTGGGCGGATTCTTCATGGTGTTGACCGGCGCGGTGGCCGTGGCCGCCGGCCTGTATTGGATCGGCTATGCGCGCCACGAGCGCTACGGCGCCCTCCCGCTGCTGACGCTGCCGCTGTTCGTCGCCACCCTGCTGACAGTCCCGGCGGCCGGCTCGGTGACGACGTTCCTGCTTGCCTGGGAGCTGATGGCGCTGAGCTCGTTGGTGTTGGTGCTCACCGACCAACAGCGCAGCGAGGTGCGTTCGGCCGCGCTGATCTACGCGGTGATGACCCAGCTGGGCTTCGTGTCGCTGTTGTTGGGAATGGTGGTGCTGGCAGCCCACTCCGGCAACGACTTCGGCGGTATCGGCGCGTTGCCCGATCGCGTGCGCAATACCGTATTCGTGTTGACCCTGATCGGTTTCGGTTCCAAAGCCGGACTGCTCCCACTGCACGCGTGGCTGCCGCGGGCGCACCCGGAGGCCCCCAGCCCGGTCTCGGCGTTGCTCAGCGCCGCCATGGTCAACCTCGGTATCTACGGGATCATCCGCGTCGACGTGCAGCTGCTCGGTCCCGGCCCGCGGTGGTGGGGTCTGACGCTGCTGATCGCCGGTGGCGCATCGGCGCTGTACGGGGTGCTGCAGGCGTCGGTGGCAACGGACCTCAAACGGCTGCTTGCGTATTCGACGACGGAGAACATCGGGCTGATCACCCTGGCCCTGGGGGCGGCGACGTTGTTGTCGGGCGCCGGTTCGCGCGACGCGGCGACCGTTGCCGCCGTCGCGGCACTGCTGCACCTGCTCGCCCACAGTGCGTTCAAGAGCCTCGGCTTCCTGGGCGCCGGGTCGGTGCTGGCCGCCACCGGCTTGCGCGACCTGGATCGACTCGGCGGCCTCGCCCGCCGAATGCCGGGCACCACAGCGCTGTTCGGGGTGGCCGCACTCGGCGCGGCCGGCCTGCCGCTGGGAGCGGGATTCGTCAGTGAATGGTTGCTGATCCAGTCGCTGATGCATGCCCGTGCCGACCATGACGTCACGATCACCCTGGTGACACCGCTGGCGGTGGGTGCGATCGCACTGACCGCCGGATTGGGGGTGGCCGCCATGGTCAAGGCGTTCGGAATCGGGTTCCTGGCCCGCCCACGCTCGGATGCCGCAGCAGCAGCCCGGGAAGCGCCCGTCACGATGCTCGCCGGGATGACGCTGGCCGCACTCGCCTGTGTGGTGCTGGCCGTCGCGCCGGGCACCGTGGGCCCGCTGTTGCATCGGGTGCTCGACACGCTGCCGATCTCCGGGTCAGCGCCGGCTCTCGGCACTTATCTACGCATTCCCGGGCTGGATGCGTCCATGTCGCCCGGGCTGTTGGCCGCCGTCCTGGCCGCCGCCACCGTCGTGGTGCTGATCGGTTCTCGCTGGCGCGCTGGTCGGCGCCCCAGCACCGCTACGGTGCCGTTGTGGGCCTGCGGCGCAGACGATCTAAGCCCGCGTATGCAGTACACCGCGACGTCGTTCGCCCAACCGCTGCAGCAGGTCTTCGACGACGTGCTGCACACCGACACCGCCGTCGAGGTGACCCGCCAAGCGCCGTCGAGCTACTACGTAGACCGGATCGCCTACCGGGCTCGGGTGGCCGATGTCGTCGAAGACCGCTGGTATGCCCCGCTGCTGCGGGCCGTGGGCGCCGCCGCACAGTTGGTGCGCCGCGCCCACACCGGCAGCGTGCACCTCTACCTGGCCTACGGCGCGGTGGGTGTGCTGATCGCCATGCTGGTGGCGCGATGAACATCATGGCTTACCTGGCGGGTTTCGTGCAGGTCGCGGGTGTCGTCGCGGGCGCGCCCCTGGTCATCGGTCTGATGCGTCAAGTGCGGGCCCGCGCCGAGGGCCGCGCCGGTGCCGGGATCTGGCAACCCTGGCGTGACATGCGCAAACTGCTGGGCAAGCAGAACCTCAAACCACGTGGCACCACCTGGGTGTTCGCCGCGGCGCCGGTTGCACTGGCCGCCACCACCCTGGTCATCGTCGCCACCGCGCCCCTGGTGGCGACCGGCTCGCCACTGGACCCGATCGCCGACCTGATCACCGTTGTGGGCCTGCTGTTCCTGGGCACCGTGGCTCTGACGCTGGCCGGCATCGACACCGCAACCGCCTTCGGCGGAATGGGCGCCAGCCGCGAGATCACCATCGCGGCCCTGGTCGAACCGACCATCCTGGTGGCGGTGTTCGCGTGCTCGATCCCGGCGAACTCGGCCAATCTGGGGGCCATCGTCGGTTACACCAGCCAGCACCCCGGCGAGGTGATCTCGCTGGCGAGCGCCTTGGCGTTCGTCGCGCTGGTCATCGTGATCGTCGCCGAGACCGGCCGGCTGCCAGTGGATAACCCGTCCACGCACCTGGAGCTGACGATGGTGCACGAGGCCATGGTGCTCGAATATGCCGGTCCCAAGCTGGCGATGGTCGAGTGGGCCAGCGGCATGCGGCTGACGGTGCTGCTGGCGCTGCTGGCGAATCTGTTCTTTCCGTGGGGCATCGCGGGCGCGAACCCCGGCGCGCTCGACCTGATCGTCGGCGCCGGCGCGATCGCGCTCAAGGTGGCCGTGCTGGCCGCGATCATGGCCGCAGTGGAGGTCTTCCTCGCCAAGCTGCGGCTGTTTCGGGTGCCCGAACTACTCGCCGGGTCCTTCGTACTGGCATTGCTGGCCGTGACGGCGGCGAACTTCTTCTCGGGGGCAGGCGGATGACCTACGTCAACATGCTGGACCTGGCTGCCGGTGGCGTGCTGCTGGCCGCGGTGCTGGCGGTCTGGCACCGGGACCTGTCGGTGGTGGTGCGCCGGTTGCTCGTCGCCCAAGGTGTCGCGCTGGCCGCCATCCCGGTGATTCGCGGTGTGCACGACCATGATCCAGCCCTGCTCCTGGTAGGCCTCGGTGTGCTTGCGGTACGTGCGGTATTGCTGCCGTGGCTGCTACACCGGGCATTGGGCGCCGAACGCCAGGAACGCCGCGAGTCCGCTCCCCTGGTCAGCACCACCGCTTCGCTGCTGATGGTCACCGCACTGGTGGTCGCGGCGTTCACCATCGCCCAACCAGTGGTCGCACTGGCGCCCAGTACCTCGACCAACGCCGCCCCGGCGGCCATCGCGACGGTGCTGATCGCGCTGTTCATCATGGCGACCCGCCGCCACGCCATCTCACAGACCGTCGGGCTGCTGATGCTGGACAACGGAATCGCCGCGACCGCGTTCCTGCTGACCGCCGGCGTCCCGCTGATCGTCGAACTCGGCGCCTCGCTGGATGTGCTGTTCGTCCTGATCGTGCTCGGAGTGCTGACCGGACAGCTGCGCAACGCCTTTGGCGGGGTGGACCTGGACCTGTTGCGGGAGCTGCGCGACTAATGACACTTCTGATCCTGCTGCCCCTGCTGGCACCGGTGCTGGCCGCCCTGTGTTCGGTGGTACTCGGCTGGCGTCGGCTCAGCGCCGCCGTCACGGTGATGTCGGCGCTGACAATCCTCGGATGCGGTGTCGCCCTCGGTTTTCAGGTCGGCGATCAGCCGCATCTGGTTCTGAACGGCCTGCTGCGCGCCGACGCACTGTCGGTGACCATGCTGATCGTCATCGGTGTCGTCGGCAGTCTGGCCACCTGGGCGAGCATCGGTTACATCGGCGCCGAACTGGCTCGTGGGCACACCGATGATCGCGGCGCGCGGTTGTATGGCATCCTGACTCCGGCGTTCCTGGCGGCGATGGCTCTTGCGGTGTCGGCCAACAACATCGGCGTGGTGTGGATCGCGGTGGAGGCCACCACGATCGTCACCGCGTTTCTGGTCGGTCACCACCGCAGCCGCGCTGCCCTGGAGGCCACCTGGAAGTACGTCATGGTGTGTTCGGTGGGCATCACGATCGCGTTCCTGGGCACCGTGCTGCTGCATTTCGCCACGCTGCATGCCGGAGCGGTCGGCGAAGACGCGCTGGACCTGGACGTGCTGGCCGCCCATGCCGCCGGGCTCGACCCGGCGGTAACCCGGTTGGCGGGCGCACTGCTGTTGATCGGCTACGGCGCCAAGATGGGCCTGGCGCCGTTCCATACCTGGCTCGCGGATGCGCACAGCCAAGCCCCGGCGCCGGTGTCGGCGTTGATGAGCGGGGTGCTGCTCTCCGTCGCGTTCTCGGTGCTGATCCGGATCAAACCGATCATCGATGCCGCGGTGGGTCCGGCTTTTCTGCGGGCCGCGCTGCTGGCCGCCGGTTTGGTGACCCTGCTGATCGCGGCGTTGCTGCTGACCATCACGACCGATCTCAAACGGATGCTGGCCTATTCGTCGATGGAGACGATGGGCTTGATGGCGGTCGCGGCGGCCGCCGGCACTCAACTGGCGATCACCGCACTGCTGCTGCACGTCCTGGCTCACGGCGTCGGCAAGACCGTGCTGTTCCTGGCCGGCGGGCAGTTACAGGCCGCCCACGGTACGACGGCGATCGGCGAGATCACCGCGGTGCTCGGCAGATCCCGGTTGATCGGCGGTGCGTTCGCGGTCGGGATGGTGGTCCTGCTCGGATTGCCACCGTTCGCGATGTTCGCCAGCGAGGTGGCGATCGCGATCTCGCTTGCCGACGCCCGGCTGGCGTGGGCGCTGGGCCTGGCACTGCTGGCGCTGCTGGTGGCATTCGCCGCGTTGCTGCGCAACTCCGGTCGGATGCTGCTGGGCACCCCGAGCGCCGACAGTCCGGCGATCCGGGTGCCGGTGACGGTTGCGGGCGCGCTGGTTGCCGGGGTGCTGGCCTCGCTCGCCCTGGGTGTGACCGCGGGACCGCTTTCCGAGCTGTTCAGCACTGCCGCAAGCCAACTCGGAGTCCGCTGATGAGTCCCATCACCCGCGCCCAGCCGGTCACCGACAGCCAACTCGTCGGCGCGGCAACCGCCCTGTTGGCCGACGGGTTCCGGCTCGCCCTGGTGGCCGCCCACGACGACGGGGACACCCTGCGGGTGGTGTACCTGTTCGTCGCCGGGCGTCCGGATCGCCGCACGGAGCTGATCCTGACCGTTCCGGCGGACAACCCGGAGATTCCGTCGCTGGCCCGGATGTCGTTTCAGGCCGGACGCTTCGAGCGCGAGATGCTCGATCTGTATGGGATCACCCCGATCGGGCATCCGCAGCCGCGCCGCCTGGTACGGCATGCACATTGGCCAAACGATTGGCACCCGATGCGCAACGACGCCGGGCCACCTGGAGATTTCGTTGCGGCGGACCACTTTCCCTTCCTGACGGTGGACGGCGCCGGGGTCTACGAGATCCCGGTCGGTCCGGTGCACGCCGGCCTGATCGAGCCGGGCCACTTCCGGTTCTCGGTCGTCGGAGAATCGGTGCTGCGCCTCAAGGCACGACTGTGGTTCGTGCATCGCGGAATCGAGCGGCTCTTTCAAGGCCGGGCCGCCGCCGCGGCGGTCGATCTGGCCGAACGAATCAGCGGTGACACCTCCGCCGGCCACGCGCTCGCCCACAGCCTGGCGATCGAAGACGCCCTCGGTGTCGAGCTGCCCGATTCGGTGCACCGGCTGCGGGCATTGCTCGTCGAGCTCGAGCGTCTCTACAACCACGTCGCCGACCTGGGCGCCCTGGCCAACGATGTGGGTTTCGGCCTGGCCAACGCACACACTCAGCGAGTCCGTGAACTACTGCTGCGCATCAACGCGCAGGTGACCGGACACCGGTTGTTGCGCGGCGCGATCAGTCCCGGAGGTGTTGTGCTGCAAGCACTCCCCGGCCCCGAGCGGCTGCAGGATCTGGCCGATGACGTCGCCGAGATCGCCGAGCTGACGCTGGGAAACTCGGTCATCTACGACCGGTTCGCCGGCACCTCGGTATTGCACCACGAGGACGCCGTAGCGATGGGCACCCTGGGCTATGTGGCTCGGGCCAGCGGGATTGTCACCGACGCCCGAATCGACCATCCGACCACCGATCTTCCGGTCACCGAGGTGACGGCAAGCGCCGGCGACGTACTCGCCCGCTATACCGTTCGCCGCGACGAGTTCGCGGCGTCGGTAGCGCTGTGCCGCAACCTGATCGATAACCACGACGGGCCGCTCGACGTCCGAGCGCAACTTCCGGTGGCGACTGGTCCTCGCAGCGGGATCGGCATCGTCGAGGGCTGGCGCGGCAGCATCGTGCACCGGGTCGAGATCGGGGTCGACGGCGTCATCGGCCGCGCGAAGATCGTGGACCCGTCCTGGTTCAACTGGCCGGCACTGCCGGTGTCGATGACCGACACCATCGTGCCGGACTTTCCGCTGACCAATAAGAGCTTCAATCTGTCCTACGCGGGAAACGATCTATAGCGGTTCAACGCAGAGACCTTGTATGTCAGGATATTTGATATGGAAGACGTGGACGTTGCTCCGCTGGGATATCTGCTGTACCGAGTCAGCTCGGCGCTGCGCCCGCAGGTGACCGCGGTACTCGGACCGCTGGGGCTGGCCTTGCCCGAATTCGTCTGCATGCGGGTGTTATCGCTGCGTCCCGGCCTGTCCAGCGCCGAACTGGCCCGTCACACCGGCGTCACCCCGCAGGCCATGAACACCGTGCTGCACCGGTTGGAGAACCGCGGCGCGGTGAGCCGCCCGGAGTCGGTGCCGTCCGGGCGGGCACTGCCGGCGAACTTGACCGAGGCCGGCCGGGATCTGCTGAAACAGGCCGAGGATGCGGTGCGCATCGCCGATGGTCGCGTGCTGGCCGCGCTGAGCGCGGCCGAGCAGCATCGGTTGCGGCAGATGTTGGAGCGAATCGGCGCAGAGTGACTGCTGGGTTGATGGCGGCGACCCGCTAGGCCCGGGCGGCGATCGTGGGCCAGGGCTTCGCGGCCTCCAGTTCATAGGCCAACTCCAGCAGCCGGGCGTCCTGCCCGAGGGGGGCGCTGAACATCATCCCCACCGGCAAGCCGGCCGCGGACTCGGCCAGCGGCAGCGAGATCGCCGGTTCGCCGGTGGCGTTCTGCAGCGGAGTGAACGCCACCCAGTCCATCAGCCGGTCGATGATCTGTTCATAGTCGGCTGTCGGGTCCAGGTGGCCGATCTGCGGTGTCTCGTGTGCCAGCGTCGGGGTGAGCGCCACGTCGTAGTCGCGGTACATCCGCGCCGTGTGCCGGCGCAGAGTCGCCAAGCGGGTAATCGCCACCGGCAGTCGGTACAGGTGGCGCGTGGCATAGCGATCCAGCCCAAGTGTCAAGCTGTCCAGCCGGCTGCGGTCGAAGCTGGGGCCGAACATCTGGCGCCCACCCCGCACCAGCGCCGTCGCCAAAAACGCCCAGTAGAGCAGGAAGTCGTCGGGGAAGTGCCCGGGCACCGGCGGACGCTCGAGGTACTCGACATAGTGGCCGAGCTCCTCGAGCAATGCCGCGGTCTTCAAGGTCAGGTCGCGCATCTCCGGGGAAGTCGGTCGGGACACCGATTCCGTGATCACCGCGACCTTGAGGCGCTTGGCACCCGGCTTCCGAACGTCACCGACCGGCGGAAGCTTGGTGTTGCGCGAGATCCGTTCCGCGTCAGCGTAGAAAGCGGCGGTGTCACGCACCGAGCGAGTCACCACCCCGTTGAAAACGATCCGCACCGGCATTGCACGAAGGGCCTTGTCTAGGGGCAACCGTCCCCGCGAGGGCTTGAGCCCAACCAGTCCGTTGCAGGCCGCGGGAATACGGATGGACCCGCCACCATCGTTGGCGTGCGCGATCGGCACCACCCCGGCGGCGACGAACGCCGCCGATCCCGACGACGACGCCCCGGCGCTGTAATCGGTGTTCCATGGGTTGCGTACCGCGCCAATGCGCGGATGCTCGGCGGAGGCGCTGAATCCGAACTCGCTCAACTGGGTCTTTCCCAGCGCGATCAGCCCGGTGTTCAGGTAGAGCTTGGCGAAGTCGCCGTCGGCCGCGACCGGGTGTGGCTGCCAGGCGTCGGTGCCCTGCATGGTCGGCATCCCGGCGACATCGACGTTGTCTTTGATGAACGTTGGGACGCCCCGAAAGAACCCCGGGGACCTCGAATCTTCGCCGTGCGCGCCCTGACGCGCCGTCTCCCGGGCGCGGTCGAACGCCCGGTAGGCCAGGCCATTCAACTGCGGATTGACCGCTTCGGCTCGCGAGATCGCGGCTTCGACGAGCTCCGCGGCCGACACCTCACCGGCGCGGAGTCGTTCAACCAAGCCGACCGTGTCGGAATCACCGAGCGCGTCATTACCGAAGGCGTGCACATGTTGCATGGGGTGACATTATCTGACGGTTCGCCCCGGCCCCACATCCGGCGGATCGTCCCCGCCGCAGGAGTGTTCTCCGCGAACAAATACCACTGCTCCGGGTGGATTGGCCGGCGTCGAAGGCGGCCGCCGGGCCTGTTCGGCGCGAGCACGTGACCAAACAAATATCACCGCCAGTGCCACTCAAGTGACACTGGCGGTGATATTTGAACGAACGGTAGATACCCGGAACTTCAGTCCCGGAACGGCCTAGCCCTGTCCGACCTCGAACCGCACGAAACGGGTCACGGTCACGCCGGCCTCGTCGAGCAGCGCCTTGACGCTCTTCTTCGAGTCGGACACCGACGACTGGTCCAGCAGCACGACGTCCTTGAAGAAACCGGTGACCCGGCCTTCGACGATCTTGGGCAGGGCAGCCTCGGGCTTGCCCTCCCCCTTGGCCGTCTCTTCGGCGATGCGACGCTCGTTGGCCACCAGCTCGGCGGGAACGTCCTCACGGCTCAGGTACTTGGCCTTGAGCGCGGCGATCTGCAGCGCCACGGCGTGGGCCGCCTCGGTGTTGTCGCCCGCGTACTCGACCAGCACACCCACGGCCGGCGGCAGGTCGGAGGCCCGCTTGTGCAGGTAGGTCTCCACGGTGCCGTCGAAGTAGGCGACCCGACGCAGTTCGAGCTTCTCGCCGATCTTGGCCGACAGCGCCTCGATGGCCTCACCGACGGTGCGGTCACCGATCTTGGCGCTCTTGAGCTCCTCGACATCGGAGGTCTTGGCCGCCGCGGCGGCGGTGACGACCTCGTCTGCGAGAGCCTTGAACTCGTCGTTCTTGGCGACGAAGTCGGTCTCGGAGTTCAGCTCGATCAGGGCGCCGCCCTTGGCCGCGACCAGACCTTCGGCGGTGGCCCGCTCGGCGCGCTTGCCGACGTCCTTGGCGCCCTTGATGCGCAGCACCTCGACGGCCTTGTCGAAGTCGCCGTCACTCTCGGCCAGCGCATTCTTGCAGTCCATCATGCCTGAGCCGGTGAGTTCCCGAAGCCGCTTAACGTCGGCAGCGGTGTAGTTCCCCACTGTTGTGTGCCTTTCCTACGATGCGTCGGTGGTGGTTTCGGTGCCGGCAGCTGCGGCGTCGGCGTCAGGCGCCGCGGTGGTGGCGCCCGCCAGCAGTTCCTGCTCCCACTCGGCCAGCGGCTCAACCGTTTCGGCCGCAGCCTTGCCCTCGCCGTTGCCCTGACCTGCCCGGGCCTGCAGCCCCTCGGCCACCGCGGAGGCGATGACCTTGGTCAGCAGAGCCGCCGAGCGGATGGCGTCGTCATTGCCCGGGATCGGGTAGTTCACCTGGTCGGGGTCGCAGTTGGTGTCGAGGATCGCGATGACCGGGATGCCCAGCTTGATGGCCTCCGCGACCGCGAGGTGCTCCTTGTTGGTGTCGACGACCCAGACGGCCGAGGGCACCTTGTTCATGTCACGGATACCGCCGAGGCTGCGCTCCAGCTTGTTCTTCTCGCGGGTCAGCATCAAGATTTCCTTCTTGGTGCGTCCCTCGAAGCCACCGGTCTGCTCCATGGCCTCGAGTTCCTTGAGGCGCTGCAGGCGCTTGTGCACGGTGGAGAAGTTGGTGAGCATGCCGCCCAACCAGCGCTGGTTGACGTACGGCATCCCGACCCGGGTGGCCTCGGCCGCGACCGATTCCTGAGCCTGCTTCTTGGTGCCGACGAACATGATGGTGCCGCCGTGCGCGACGGTCTCCTTGACGAACTCGTACGCCTGGTCGATGAACGTCAGCGTCTGCTGCAAGTCGATGATGTAGATGCCGTTGCGGTCGGTGAAGATGAACCGCTTCATCTTGGGATTCCAACGACGGGTCTGATGCCCGAAGTGGGCGCCGCTGTCCAGCAGCTGTTTCATGGTTACGACAGCCATGAGTCCATGGTTCCTTTTTTGTCGGTTGACGCCCGGCGTCGGGTGAGGCCGGGCCCTGGTGCCTGCTGAGATGTCGGACCCCTGTCGGGGACCACCCGGCATCTGCGTTGTGGCGCAGCCACGCGAAGTCAGCCCGCATACGCGAACTGCGCAGATGAGTTTACACCGTCCGAACAGGTGCTTTGTCCACAGCGGTGACTGGCCCGATCCGGGGCCGCCGAGGTGAACTGGGCGAATGCGGTGGTTGGCGTTGTTGCTGGTCGGAAGCCTTCTGCTGGCCGCACCGGCGCACGGCGACACAATTCGGCTGGATTGGCCGCTGCGGCCGCGCCCGGCGGTAGTGCGGCGTTTCGACGCACCGCGCCCGGATTGGCAGCGCGGCCACCGGGGCGTGGACCTGGCCGCGGAGCCGGGCCAGCCGGTGTATGCCGCCGGTGCCGGCACGGTGGTGTTCGCTGGGCGTTCCGGCGGGCAGCCGGTGGTGTCGCTGGCCCATACCGGTGGGTTGCGCACCAGCTATCAGCCGGTGGCCGCGGCGGTCCGGACAGGTCAGCTGGTGGCCGCCGGATCGATGATCGGCACTTTGGAGTCCGGCCACCCTGGCTGCGCCGCCTGCCTGCACTGGGGCGCGATGTGGGGGCCGGCGTCACGGGCCGACTACGTCGATCCGTTGGGACTGTTGATCTCGACGCCGATCCGGCTCAAACCGGTATCTGGTCTGGGCGCGACTACCGCGGCGGCAGTCGACGCAGGAAATCCGTCATGGCGGCGATGACGACGTCGGGCTGGTCCCGTTGGACCCAATGGCCGGCGCCGGCAACGACTTTCAGCTCGGCATGCGGGATCAGTTCGGCGGCCGCCCGCGCACGCGCCACGGGCACGCCGGCATCCCGGTCGCCGTGAATGATCAGCGTCGGACACCGCAGCGACGCCAGCCGCGCCGTGTAGTCGGTTTTCAGCCGGTTCCACAACATCTCGTCGCGCTGCCATTGCTCGAACGCGACAAACCCGGGCTGACGTGCGGCGGAGATGATCTCCGCGATCAGTTCGGGGCTGCGTTGGGCTGGATCACGAATCAGCGATTTGAGGCTCCAGGTCAGCGCGGCGCGATTGGTCGCCATCCAGCGGGTGGCGAGATCCAGCGCACCGGTGCGCTGCATCGCCCAGGCCAACATGTGCCGGCCGCCGGCCAACCGCGGCATCAGCCCGTAACTGTCCAACAGCAGTGCCGCGGTGACCCGTTCGGGGCGGTCCAACACGTGCCCGATCGTCAGGGCCCCGCCCAGCGACAGCCCACCGACGGCGTAGTGATCCAGTCCGAGCGCGTCGATGAATTCCCCCACGTAGGCGACCAGCCGTTGCTGGGTCACCCGCCACGTGGGCAGCGGGCTCTTACCGCAGCCGGGATGATCAGGAGCGATGACCCGCAAGCCGCCGGCCGCCAAGCGTGGCCCGACCTCCCCCCAGGACAACTCGGCGCTGTCCGTGCCGCCACCATGCAGCAACACCACGGTCCCGGCCGCCCAGGAAGCGGGATTGTCGGGACGAAAGTCAAGGTACGAGACCAGTCCCGACGGCAGTTCGACAGTTGACCGCACCGTCACGCCCGCGGGTGGGCCTGATCGTGCACGGCACGCAGCCGGGCGACGGTGACATGGGTGTAGAGCTGCGTGGTGGCCAGGCTGGAGTGACCGAGCAGCTCCTGCACGATCCGCAGGTCTGCCCCACCCTCCAACAGATGCGTGGCTGCCGTGTGCCGCAGCCCGTGTGGCCCCATATCCGGTGCTCCCCCGACCGCGGCGACGGTCTGGTGCACCACGGTGCGGGCCTGACGGGGGTCGAGGCGACCGCCGCGAGCACCGAGCAGCAACGCCGGGCCGGAGTCCAGCGTCGCCAGCGGCGGGCGCCCCCGGGCAAGCCACGCCTGCAGCGCGTCGGCGGCGGGCTCCCCGAACGGCACGGTGCGTTGCTTGTTGCCCTTGCCCACCACTCGCAACACCCGTCGCGAGCTGTCGACGTCGTCGATGTCGAGGCCACACAGTTCGCTGACCCGCACCGCAGTGGCGTAGAGCAACTCGGCGATCAGCCTGTCCCGCAATGCCAGGGGATCATTCTGCTGCGCACCGGATTTCGCAGCAATCATCGCGTCGTGCGCCTGGTCTCGGCGCAGCACCGCCGGCAACGTCCGGCGTGCTTTCGGCAGCTGCAGGCGCGCACCGGGATCCGATGCCAGCAGCCCCCGCCGCGCCGCCCAGGCGGTAAAGGTCTTGACCGTCGAGGTGCGGCGCGCCAGTGTGCTGCGGGCTGCACCGGCGCCGGCCTGCGCGGCCAGCCAGCTGCGCAGCAGTGGAAGGCTCAGACCCTCGATGCCGGTATGGCCCTGTGCGGCGAGGAATCCGAACAGCGATCGCAGGTCACCGAGATAGGCGCGCCGGGTGTGGTCGGAACGTCCCCGCTCCAGAGCGAGGTACTCATCGAACTCGTCGAGAATCGCGTCCACACCGACCACGGTCTCAGACATCGCTCGACGGCGCTCAGGTGACGCGCCGCAGCGTTTCCGGGGTGAGATCAAGCCGTGACGGATAGCCGTCCACAGCCATGATCAGGTCTGCTTCGGCCAGCAGCGAGCGCAGCACGTGCACGATCCCGGCGGTTCCGCCCAGAGCCAGTCCATAGGCGTAGGGCCGGCCGATACCCACCGCCGTGGCCCCCAGCGCAAGGGCTTTGATGATGTCGGCGCCGGTGCGGATGCCCGAGTCGAAGAGCACCGGCATCCCGTCGGCGGCCGCCACCACGTCTGGCAGGCAGTCCAGCGCCGGCAGTCCGCCGTTGGCCTGGCGGCCGCCGTGCGTGGAGCAGTAAATGCCGTCGACGCCGCCGTCTCGGGCACGCCGCACGTCGTCGGGGTGGCAGATGCCCTTGACGATCAGCGGCAGGTCGGTCAGCGACCGCAACCACGGCAAGTCATCCCAGTTCAGCGGGCTTCCGAAGGTCTGGATCCAGGACAAGATGGCGGCTTGCGGGTTCTCCTCGGGCGGCTGGGCCAGCCCCGCCCTGAACACCGGGTCGGACCAGTAGTTGGACAGGCAGTGCCCGCGCAGCTGCGGGAAGTTCGAGGTGGCTAAGTCACGCGGACGCCAGCCCGGAACCCAGGTGTCGAGGGTGACCACGATGGCCTGGTAACCGGCCGCCTCGGCGCGGTGCACCAGGCTGGCAGCCAGCTCCCGGTCCTTGGGCGTGTAGAGCTGGAAAAACCCTGGGGTGTCACCGAATTCGGCAGCGACATCCTCGAGCGGGTCCGCGGTGAGGGTGGACACCATCATCGGAACTCCGGTGGCGGCCGCGGCACGGGCGCTGGCCAGGTCGCCGTGTCCGTTCTGCGCGCAGATCCCGATGACACCGATCGGCGCCATGAAGACCGGCGAGGGCAGCCGCAATCCGAACATCTCGATCGACAGGTCGCGCTCGGCGGCGCCGACGAACATCCTCGGTATGAGCCCCCACCCGTCGAACGCGGTGACGTTGGCCCGCTGGGTGCGCTCGTCACCGGCACCGCCGGCCACATAGGACCACACCGAGGGGGAAAGCGCCGCAGCGGCTTTGGCCTCCAACTCGGTGTAGGTCATCGGCAGCGCGGGCATCACTCCGGCCAGGCCCTGCAGGTAGATCTCGAACTGGTAATCCCCGAATGCCATCGCGTTAGCCTGTCTGTTCTTCGGCTGATTCTTTAGCGGCGAGCTCTTTCTTCCACTGCCGGAAGGTCTCTTCGGTGCGCCCGCGGCGCCAGTAACCCGAGATCGATGCCCACTTCGCGTCGACGCCGCGCTCCTTGCGGACATAGGGCCGCAGATTGTGCATGACGGCCTGGGCCTCGCCGTGGATGAAGACCTGAACCTGACCCGGTGGCCAAGCCGCGGTGGTGACCGCCTCGATCAGCGGCGCGTTGTCCCCGGCACGCTCCTGTCCGACCAGGTCGGCCCGTCCCCCACGGTGCAGCCAGTTCAGCTCGATCCCGTCCGGCGCATCCAGCGCGATCTCGTCCTCGGGCCCGGCGACTTCGAGGAACGCCATGCCCACCGCGTCTGCCGGCAGGGCCTCCAGTGCGGCCGCGATCGCCGGCAGTGCGCTCTCGTCACCGGCCAGCAGGTGCCAGTCGGCGTCGGGGTCAGGTGCGTAGGCGCCGGCGGGCCCCATCAGGTAGACCGGATCGCCGGGCTGCGCGCCGGCTGCCCACGGGCCGACCACACCGTGGTCACCGTGCACCGAGACATCGATGGCGATCTCCCTGGCGTGCGGATCGGCGCGGCGCACCGTCAGGGTGCGGACCACCGGACGCTGCTCGTCCGGCAGGCCTGCGAAGCTGTCCAGGGTCAACGGCTGCGGTAGCGCTGCGACGTCGACGTCGTAGCGCACAAAGACCACCTTGACGTACGAATCGGTGAACGCGCTGGGCGTGAACGTTTCGAAACCGGTGCCGCCCAACACCACTCGAATCATGTGTGCCGACGCCTGCTCGGTGCGGACAACTTCGAAGGTGTGAACCGGTCGTCCCGCCACGCTGTCTCCCGTCTTCGGCCTGCTCCAGCCGACTATACGAGCTGCCGCTTTGGGCGGGTTATCGCCCAGCTTCCGTCGCGCCGGGCCACCAGGCCGGCGACCTCCAGCATCGCCAGTGGCCCGAATACCTGCGACGGCGCCAGCCCGGAGGCCACGGCAATCTGATCGACGGTGACCACGCCGCGCCCGGGCAGCGCTTCGTAGACCTGACGTTCGGCGGCGCTGAGCCCGTCCAGCGGTGTCACCGGCCGCGGCGGATCCTCCGCCAGCTCCCCGACCCGGCCCGCCAGCTCGATCACCTCGTCGGCCCGGGTCACCAGTTCGGCGCCGCTGCGCAGCAGCACGTGACAGCCGGCCGAGGCCGCACTCGTGACCGGCCCCGGCACCGCGGCCACCGGCCGGCCCAGCAGCCGAGCCCACGCAGCGGTGTTCGCGGCGCCGCTGCGCAGCCCCGCCTCCACCACAACCGTCACCCCCGCCAGCGCCGCCACCAGCCGGTTGCGGGTCAGAAACCGGTAGCGGGCCGGGCGAACCCCCGGTGGGTATTCGGTGACCAGCAGCCCGCTGGAGCCGACGCGGTGGAGCAATGCGGAATGGCCTGCTGGGTAGGCGATGTCGATTCCTCCGGCCAGCACCGCCGCCGTTGTGCCGTCCGCGGCGAGGGCCGCGCGGTGAGCCGCGCCGTCGATTCCGTAGGCGCCGCCGGAAACCACCGTCACATCGTGTTCGGCCAGTCCGGCGGCAAGATCGGCGGCCACCAGCTCACCGTAGGCGGTTGCGGCCCGGGTTCCGACGATCGCGGTGGCCCGCTCGGCGATCTCGTCGAGGCGAGCCGGACCCACCGCCCAGAGCACGAGCGGTGGCTGACAATCCGGTTTGTCCGCGGCCTCGGCGCCCCGGAAACCGGCGAACGCCAGTGTTGGCCACTCGTCGTCATCCGGGGTGATCAGGCGGCCCCCGCGACGGACAAGTACCTCCAGATCGTCAGCGGCGACATCGATCTCGCGGCGGGCTTCGGTACGTTGGGCCAGCTCCGGACCCACAGCGCCGCGCCGAATCCGTTCCGCCGCCTCCACCGGGCCGACCCGATCGACCAGTGCTGCCAACTCCGGGCGCGGCGGCTCGGCCACCCGGGACAGATAGGCCCAGGCCCGTATCGTGCTGTCTGCGGCGCTCATCGTGCCGCGCCTGCTTGGCGAAAGCTCAGGGCCGCCGCAACCTCGTCCAGTCCGGGCGAGTTCCGCCCGGCCAAATCGCTGAGGGTCCACGCGACCCGCAGTGTGCGGTTGGCGCCGCGAATCGACAGCAGGCCACGGTCCAGCGCAGTACGCAGCGGTGTCATCGCCGCGGCGCTGAGCCGAAACTTGCGTCGCAGCAACGCCCCACTCACCTCGGCGTTGGTGTGACAGCCGTGCGGTGCCCATCGGTGGGCTGCGGCGGCGCGTGCGTGCGCGACCCGGGACCGCACCGCGGCAGTCGACTCCCCGTCAGCCGCCGAGAATGCTCCCGCTCGGACCGGATGCATCTCCACCCGCAGGTCCACCCGGTCCAGCAGCGGACCGGACAACCGGCCGAGGTAGCGCCGCTTCTCCATCGACTTACAGGTGCAGTCCCTGGGGTCGGCCGGCGCGCACGGGCACGGGTTGGCCGCCATGACCAGCTGGAAGCGGGCCGGATAGCAGGCCACCCCGTCCCGTCGGGCCAACCGGATCTCCCCGTCTTCCAGCGGCGTTCGTAGCGCCTCCAAGGCGCTGACCCGGATCTCGGCGCACTCGTCGAGGAACAGCACGCCGCGGTGTGCGCGGCTCACTGCGCCGGGCCTGGCCATCCCAGATCCGCCACCGACCAGCGCCGCGACACTCGAGCTGTGGTGCGGCGCGATGAAGGGCGGCCGGGTGATCAGCGGCGCACTGCCCGACAGTAGGCCCGCGACCGAGTGGATGGCGGTGACCTCCAAGGACTCACGTTCGGTCAGTGCCGGCAGCAGCCCGGGAAGCCGTTGGGCCAGCATGGTTTTACCGATTCCGGGCGGTCCTGTCAGCATCAGATGATGTGAACCGGCCGCAGCCACCTCGATGGCGAACCGGGCCTGAGCCTGGCCGACCACCTCGGCCAGGTCCGCGACCGGCTCGGTCACCGGGGCCACGGTCGTCATCCGGTCCCGCAGCCGTGCGCCGCCCTCCAGCCAGCCGTGCAGCTGGCCCAGCGTCGCCACGCCGTACACATCGATGCCGTCCACCAGGCTGGCTTCGGCGAGATTGTCCACGGGAACCACCGCGGCAGCCCAGCCGCCGTTCTTGGCGGCCAACACCGCGGGCAGTACCCCGTGGACCGGTCGCACCCGCCCGTCGAGTGCGAGTTCCCCCAGCAGCACCGTCTTCTCCAACCGGGACCACGGCGCTTTGCGGTCAGCGGAGAGCACCGCGGCGGCCAGCGCGATGTCATAGACCGAGCCCATCTTCGGCAGCGTCGCGGGCGACAGTGCCAGGGTCAGCCGGGCCGCGGGCCAACGCTGCCCACTGTTGGTGATCGCCGCGCGCACGCGATCCCGCGACTCCTGAAGTGCGGCGTCGGGCAGCCCCACCAGATGCACCCCGGGCAGGCCCGAGGTGATGTCGGCCTCGATCTCCACGATCAAACCGTCGAGGCCGCGTACCGCCACCGAGAACGCCCGGCCCAGCGACATTCAGCCCACCCCCTGTAGGTGGGTGATCTCCGGAGTTCGGCTCCGCCCGACCCGCACCCTGATCACGTCGAGACGTACCTGGTCCCAATGCGCCTGCTGGCCCACAAGCCACGCACCGGCCAGTCGACGCAACCGGCGTACCTTCTCCGGTGGCACCGCGTACGCCAGCCCGCCGAAACCCTCACCGCTGCGGGTCTTCACCTCGACGAACACCACGATGCGCGCCACCGGGTCTGCGGCGATCACATCCAGTTCGCCGTAACGGCAGCGCCAGTTGCGGGCCAGAATGGCCCACCCCTGTCCGGTCAGATGGTCGACGGCCAGTTGTTCTCCGAGCGCGCCCAGCTCGGTACGAGACATGGTTGTCATGCCGGTCAGCGTCGGTCAACACCCCGACAGCGTCGAGCCGAGAAGATCCGAAACCAGCTGCCGGACAGGAAGTTATCCCCAGTCCAGCCTTCATCCACAGCTTCAGAACTGGGCGGTCCGGCTCACTCGCCGCGCCGAAACCCGGGGCGACCCGGGGCAAGGATCCGCTGTTTAGCCGGCGTGCGCACCCGGTGCTCGAACGATCAACGGCACACCGGGAAAGTAGGCCGCCATCTCGGCGCGGGCCCGGCGCAGCGCGGCGGTGCCATAGCCCTTCTTGCGGTGTTCGGGATGAATCCAGATCCGCACGTTGACCTCACCGTGGTTGAGGTCGCCGAAGACCATCCCCACCTTGTGCCCGCCGTCGATGGCGACGAACAGCGCCGCGTCCTCGTCCTCGACGCGCGCCAGCGCCGAACTGATCTCGTCGCCGATGTCGTCGGCCGGCCGGCCGGTCCCGTCGGCGCTTGCGCCGACGTCCGTGGTCCGGTCCGCCAGAATGTCGCGGTCCTGCTCCCCGGAGAAAATCCGGAGCGCCAGGGTCTCGCCGGAACTGGCCGGCCGGTCACCGAGGGTGAACGTGAGCTCGTTGTTCAAGTCGTTGAGCTCGTCGGCGATCTTGTCGCGGGACTCCTTGGTGAGCTGATCCAGCGACATTCCGATCACCGCTTCGCAGCCCAGCGGCGAGACGCCCAGCAGGTCGGCAATCGCCTGCACCGCCGACGCGCGGTCGTTGGAATCGACGATCACGTCCAGCACCTCGTGGCGGCGTTCCATGGCCTTGAGCAGGGCATCTGTGATTTCACGGCGGGAGACGGCACGGTCGACAGCGGTCATAGATGTCAGCCTAGACCGAAGTCAGCTTCGACGCGGTGGTGTTCATTTGGGGCGCGTCAGCCCACGAATTGTTTGCGTAGGACCCGCTTGAGAATCTTGCCGGTCGGGTTGCGCGGAATGGCTTCGGCGAAGATCACCTTCTTGGGTATCTTGTAGCGCGCGAGCTTGGTCCCGCACTCGGCGATGATGTCCTGCTCGCTCAGTGCGCCCTGGTCGCCGACGACGATCGCGCAGGCGATCTCCCCCCACTTCTCGTCGGGCAGCCCGATGACCGCCACCTCGTTGACCCCCGGGATGCCGATCACGACGTTCTCGATCTCCGCCGGGTAGATGTTCTCTCCGCCGGAGATGATCATGTCTTTGAGGCGATCCTTGATGTACAGGTAGCCCTCGTCGTCGATCTCGCCGATGTCGCCGGTGCGGAACCAGCCGTCATCGAACGCGCCGCGGGTGGCGCCCGGGAGGTTCCAGTACTCCTTGAGCAGGAAGTCGGCCTTGATCACGACTTCGCCCTCGCCCCGTTCGCTGATCACCCCGTCGTCCCGGCGTACCCGAACGTCGGCGAACATGCAGGCCCGCCCTGCCGAGCCCACCTTGCGCAAGGCGTCGTCGCCGAGCAGCAGGGTGCCACCGCCGCACGATTCGGTCAGCGCGTAGCCCTGCACGACCTGCATGTTCTTGGCGGCGTATAGCCTGATCAGCGGCTCGGGCATGGGTGCGCCGCCAGTGATGAAGAAGCGAAAGTCTGGGGCGACGAGTTCGTCGAACCCGGGCACTTGGCGCATGAAGTTGAGGATCGCCGGCACCGCTCCGCCGATGGTGACCCGCTCCTGCACGATCAGCGTCCACACCGTCGCCGGATCGAACTGCGGCATCGAGATCAGGGTGATCCCGCGCATGGCGCAGAAGATGACTGTCGTCAGCGCCGCCACGTGGAACATCGGCAGTGGCAACAGCACGCGGTCTCCGGCGCGCACATCGACGGTGAGCGACCACGACGTTGCCGCCGAGTGCACGGAATCATGCGTATGGACAACACCTTTCGGGCTCCCGGTGGTTCCCGAGGTATACATGATGAACAGGTTGTCCTGGTCGCCGCATGCGACGTCGGGCTCATTCGCATCCACGGCTGCGAGGCGTTCTTCCAGCGAGCCGTCACCGCCTGTCACCGGCACCCAGTCGGTGACGGTGCCCGGATGCGTGGTGCCCGCCCGCACGGCGTCGGCCACCGGCGCGAATTCGTCACCGTAGATCAGCGCTTTGCTGCCGCTGTTGGACGCGATGAACTCCAGTTCGGCTGCGGCGAGGCGGGTGTTGAGGGGCACGACGACGACCCCGATCTTTGCCGCGCCATAGAACAGGCAGCAGAACTCGACACTGTTGGGCATCAACAGCGCCACCCGGTCGCCCTTGCCGAGTCCGAGCGAGATGAGCACGGCGGCACAGCGATTGGCCAGCACATTGAGCTGTGCGTAGTTCATCCGCACCGATGACGACGGCTCGACGTACGCCTCGAGCCGGGGGCTGACGACGGCACGTTGTGCGAGCATGGCGCCGATGTTCTTCATGGTTTCCTCCGTGTGGTGTCCTGCAGACGCTGGAACGACTGGTCCATCAACCGGGCCAACCGCAGGGGTTCGTCTACGGCCTCGGGTGCCGCACCGATGGCGATACGGACGGTGTCGTTGACGCTGGCGAAGGTGACGTTGAGTCCCGCGCCGGGCGGCAGAATCGGCAGACCCAGGAACGCGACCAGCGGCGCACCGGCCAGATAGAGCTGCTCGGCGGGCCCCTTCATGTTCGAGATCACCACGTTGGCGCTAGGCACATTCCCCAGCCCGGGCACGGAGTCCGACACAGCCATGCTGCCGGCCAGCAGCAGCGCATAGACCTGACGTGAAGTCGTCTGCATGCGGCGCCCCTTGGCCTTGGCATCTTTTGTCGCCCTGTTGATCTGTCGCAGACGCTCGCCGATCGCTGCCCCGGGGATGCCCATGGAGATCAGTTCGGCGCTCACCTGATTGCCGCCCGCCCCGCCGGGTCCGTGCGGCGGTCCCTCGCGCAACGACATGGGCATGAAGGCCACCAGTGGGCGGTCGGCGGGCGCTCCGCGCTCGGCGAGGTAGGTGTGCAGCGCATCGTCGATGACGGTCATGACGACGTCGTTGACGGAGGTGTCGGTCGTTGAGGCCACGGCCTTAACCGCGGCGAGCGGCAGGCCGGTGTCGGCGTAGGCGCGGGCCGCCGATTTCGCGGTGTTGTTGAACAGCGTTCGGTGCGCAGTGAACGGCAGCGATGCCATGCGTGGTTTCAGGTGCAGCGCTTGTACGCCGAGGTCGACGAGGTCGGCGCCGATGCCGATCATGTCGGCGGGCAGTGTGGTCAGTCCCCGCAGCTGACTCTGCAGTCGCTCGGCTTGGGACACGCGGGGCCGTACGCGGCGCCCCGCGGCACCGCCCTCGGGCGCCATCCACGGGGCCGCCAGCCGCTCGTCGTCGGGCGAGTCGCTCATGAAGTTCCGCATCACCCGCAGCCCGCCCTCACCATCGATAAGGGCGTGGTGCACCTTGATCATGACCGCCAGGCAGTCGTTCTCGAGGCCGTCGATCAGGTAGCACTCCCAGAGCGGACGGCTACGGTCCAGTAGCCCACTGTTCAGGGTGGAGACCAACTCATAGAACTGCGCCATCGTGCCGGGCGCCGGCAGATCGATCTGACGGACGTGATTGTCCATGTCCGGTTCGACGGTCTCCCACGCCGCGATCCCGGTGCCCGCCCAGGTGAGTTTGTGGTTGAACGGCTTGACCGCCCGGCTGTGTCGATAGGCGTCGAACAGGCGGGAACCGAAAGTCGATTCCTGCCCCTGCGGCTTTCTGAAGATCGTCATGGCGGCCATGTGAAACGGCCGGTTCGGGTTCTCCAACAACAGAAATGTCAAGTCCATCGGACTGATTCCGCTCATCGGGCTACCTCGTTGGTTTCGGCAACGGCGAGCAGGGCGTTCAGTTCGTCGACGAAATAGCCGAACAGTTGCCAGCCGTCGTCGAGGACTTCCCGGTCCGCCAGCATGCAGATGTTGGCCCGCCCGCAGTAACTCCACATCGTGACGTTGAGGCCGGTGCCATCGGCGAGTTGACCGGTGGAGAACCAGTTGTCGAGCTTCCAGTTGTCCAGGTAGAGCGCGTCCTTGGGGCCAGGGACGTTGGACAGCACCAGATTTCCGAAAAGGCCGAAGCTGCCTCCGCGGCGATGGATCGCCTTACGGATGAGCGTGATGCCCCAGGGCGGGACGACCTGCAACAACGTGCTGATGTCGGCCCCCGCCTCCTTGACCGCCTTGATGTGTTCTTTCATCTCGAGGTTGGCCGTTCGGCTGGCGGTCAGGCGCCGCAGTGGGTCGGCCAGGTCGCTGCGCAGCCAGCAGAAGTCTTGGGTGGCGAAGTTGCCGCGGCCCTCCATCCCGGTGGGCCGGTCGCCGGCGAACGGGGTGGCGCCGACCAGCGGATGCTCATCGGGGTCGTAGTCCATGGCGATCAGGAGGCGGCGGACCGCACCGGCCACGCAGCTGCTGAAGACATCGTTGATGGTGACATCCAGCGCCTTGCTGACCGTGACGAAGCTGTCCAGAGGGAGGCTCTCGCAGACGAAGGTGCGCCCGGCGCTGAGGTTGACGTTCAGCGGGGTCTGCCGCATCATTCCGGCCGCCGGATGGGGCGGGGCGCCAGCCGATCTGCGCTGGCGTTCCAACCTGACCCGCTGCCATAGCCCGGCGGCGACCTTCGGCAGGTTGGCGATGGCCACTTCGGGGAAGTCGCGCACCGCCCAGCCCAGGCGCCGCAGCCACGACGGCAGCGGAGGTGGGGTGTAGGGCGGGGGGTCGTCGGACTTGACGCCCGGCTGCGGCTGGTAGAACCGCTGCATCAGCCAGGATGCGCCGACACCGTCGACGTAGGCGTGGTGCACGAGCATCACGCACGCGACCTTGCCGTCGGCGAGTCCCTCGACGACCCACATCATCCACAACGGTCTGCTGCGGTCGAGTTGGTAGGCGTAGATGTCGGCCATGAACTCGCACAGGCTCTTGTGGTCGGCCGGCGGCGGGCAGGCAACCCGGCGAATGTGGTAGCCGAGTTGGAAGTCCGGATCCTCAACCCAGTAAGGGTGGTTGAGGCCGAGCGGCGAGTCGAGGTACTTCCACCGCAAGACCGGCATCAGATGCAGCCGGCGCCCGGCCTCGGCGCAGAATTTGTCGAAGGACCAGCCGTCGGGGTCGGTGGCCGGGTCGATGATCGCCACCTTGAACGTATGCATATACGCCTTGGGCGTCTCCATGCCGAGCATGAATGCGTCGACCCCGTTGAGCCTCTCCATTATCGCCTCCGCGCCGTCTGGTTACCGTGCTTGCCGATTCCGGATTGCTTGCGGTCCAACCGATACGACCGGTGGACCTCACCGAGGAAGATCCCGATCGCCGTCACGGTCGACGGGGTTCGCGCACCGTCGGTCACGTCGAACCCGTGGTGGGCTCCGGGCAGCTCCAGATAGGCCACGGCCGCCCGCGAGGTCGCACGCAACGCGTCCACGAAGGCAGCGGCCTGGGCTACCGGGATGATGGTGTCGGCGGCGCCGTGCACCACCAGGAACGGCGGCGAGTGCGGACCGACCCGCGCAATCGGCGATGCCGCCCGAAACAGCTCGCGGTGCCGGTCGTGGCGCTTGCGGACCACGACCCGCTCAATGAAGTCCATGAACCGGCGCCGCTCCGGAGTCGATCGGTCTTCCCAGTCGTAGCGCCCGTAGATGCCCACTACCGCGTCCACCGACGTGTCGGCGTCGGGCGACAGATCAGCTTGCAGGCTGCGGTCCCCGGCGGTCAGCCCGACCAGGGCGGCCAAGTGTCCACCGGCCGAAGTGCCCGCGATGGCGACGAAATCGCCGTCGCCGCCGAAGGTGTCGGCGTTGGCCCGCGCCCAGGCAACCGCGGTCTTGACATCGTTGAGGTGGCGCGGCCAGCGATTGCGCGGCGATACGCGGTAGTCGATCGACAGGCACAGCCAGCCCTGGTCGGCGAGGTGACTCAGCAACGCGTCGCCCTGTAGCGCGCGGCGGCCGTGCACCCAGCCGCCGCCAGGGACGAAGATCAGCACCGGCGCCGACATGGCCAGTGGCCCGGGCCGGCGCCAGATGTCCAGCACCTGTTCGGGCGAGTCCCCGTAGCTCACCGATGCCCGGTAGAGGTATCGGCGGCGGTTCCGGTGGTAGCTCAACACCGGTGGCAGCCGCCCGGGGGCCGGCCAGTCGATGTCGAGCCGTTCGGCGGCAACGACGTCCTGCAGGGCATTCACGCAGGCCTGCGCCGCGCTCTTGCTGGGTTGCTCATCGCGCGCACCGCGTCGCGGCACGAACATTCCTTTGACCGCCGCCGAAGCGATACCGGGAGCGCGACCCCCGACCCACAGGCCCGCGGCAACCAGCGTCCCGAGCGGGGTGAGGCGCTTGCCCACGACGGGCACGGCCGCCAGCGACTCGCTCAGTGCCATGAGGTAGTCGACCGGACCGGTCCGCTGTTCGACATCCACGTCTGGTTCCACCTTGTGCCCCCTGTGTCCGCCGCGGTGTCAGCGCAGTAGGTGTCGGCTCATGACGACGCGCTGGATCTGGTTGGTGCCCTCATAGATCTGGGTGATCTTGGCATCGCGCATCATCCGCTCCACCGGGAAATCCGTGGTGTAACCCGCCCCACCGAACAACTGCACCGCATCGGTGGTGACCTCCATCGCCACATCCGAGGCGAAACACTTCGATGCCGCCGAGATGAAACCCAACCCCGTCTCACCGCGCTCGGCCCGCGCCGCCGCCGAATACACCATCAACCGAGCAGCCTCGAGCTTCATCGCCATATCGGCCAACATGAACTGCACACCCTGAAACGTGCTGATGTTCTTGCCGAACTGCTTACGGTCCTTGGTGTATTCGATCGCCGCGTCCAAAGCGCCCTGCGCGATGCCGACCGCCTGCGCACCGATCGTCGGGCGGGTGTGGTCCAACGTCCGCAGCGCGGTCTTGAAACCCGTCCCGGGCTCACCGATGATCCGGTCGCCGGGAATACGGCAGTTCTCGAAATACAGCTCGGTCGTGGGCGACCCCTTGATGCCGAGCTTGTGCTCCTTGGGCCCGATGGTGAAGCCCTCGTCGTCGATGTGGACCATGAACGCCGAGATCCCATTGGCGTCCAAGTCGGGGTCCGTTACCGCCATCACCGTGTACCAACTGGACTTGCCACCATTGGTGATCCAGCACTTAGAACCGTTGAGGATCCAGTCATCCCCATCAGCCTTG
Source organism: Mycobacterium sp. SMC-14 (assembly GCF_046250075.1). Lineage (NCBI taxonomy): Bacteria > Bacillati > Actinomycetota > Actinomycetes > Mycobacteriales > Mycobacteriaceae > Mycobacterium > Mycobacterium sp. SMC-14. The sequence goes on from NZ_CP176429.1 coordinate 2,959,741, forward strand.
GCGCGCGTCCGCATCGCCGCGGCATCACTGCCCGCCTCACGCTCACTCAAGGCATAGGAGGCCATCACCTCACCAGACGCCAAACCCGGCAACACCTGCGCCTTGAGCTCATCAGAACCCGACAAGATCAAACCCATCGTGCCCAGCTTGTTCACCGCCGGAATCAACGACGACGACGCACACACCCGGGCGACCTCTTCGATCACAATGCACGCCGCCACCGAATCCGCACCCTGCCCGCCGTACTCCTCGGGCACATGCACAGCGTTGAAACCCGACGCATTCAGCGCGGTCAGGGCCTCTTCGGGGAATCGGGCCTGCTCGTCGACATCCTTGGCGTACGGAGCGATCTCCTTCTCCGCCAACGCCCGAATCGCCGCCCGCAACTCATCATGCTCCTCGGGCAACTTGAACAGATCAAACGAGGGATTCATCGGGCGCTCCCCGGCTTCGTCCACGGAAAGAATCGCCCCGCCGCGGCGGCGGTGAGCCGCTGATACCCCGGTCCGACTACCCGCACGAGAACGTCGAGGGCGTGTGCCTCCCAGCCGATCAACACCCGGGAGCGGCCCGCGCGGACGCCGTCGAGGATGGTCTGCGCGGCCATCTCCGGGGAATGGCGCAGCAGGTATCGGTCGTAGAACTCGGCCAGCGTCTGGGCGTCTTCGCCGTCGCAGACGGTCGCGTTGCGGGCCACCCCGGTCTTGATGCCTCCTGGGTGCACGCACGTCACCTTGACCGGATGACCGCTGATCAACATTTCTTGCCGCAGCGCCTCGGTGAAGCCACGCACAGCGAACTTGGCCGCGTTGTAGGCACTTTGACCCGGCACGGCGATCAGCCCGAACAGGCTGGAGACGTTGATGATGTGCCCGTCTCCGGACGCGATGAGGTACGGCAGAAAGGCTTTGGTGCCGTTCACGACACCCCAGAAGTCAACATCGATGACTCGCTCGATGTCCTTGAACGACGCCTTCTCGACGTCACCGTTGTAGGCGATTCCGGCGTTGTTGTAGACCTGGTGCACCTGACCGAAGTGACCGGCTACGTCGTCGGCGTAGGCCAATACCTTTGCGCGTTCAGCCACATTGAGCTGGTCGGCCTTCACCTGCGCCCCCAGCGCCTGCACCTCGCGCACGGTGTCGGCCAGCCCGCCGGTGTCGATATCGGACAGCGCGAGCTTCGCGCCCTGGGCGGCGAGGTTGAGCGCCAACGCTTTACCTATCCCCGATCCGGCACCGGTGATGACGACGACCTTGCCGTCGAATCGGGTCGTGGGATCAACCGGCCGGCGTCCGCGTAGTGCGCCCAGGGCGATGACGATCCCGGACGAGCCCAGTCCTAGGGCCCAACGGGGTAAGCGTTGCGAAATCATGCCCCGATCTTGTCCATCGCCGGGGCGTTTGGTCTTGACATTTTCCGACGTTTTTTTATCATTTTCCGACAACCGGGTTGGCGGAGGTGGTTAGCGAGGTGTCATCGGGCAGTTTCATCCGCGCGCCGGCCGCGTCGGGTTACGCCGAGTTGGTCCGCGAACTCGGCGGTGACCCGGCGGCGTTCCTGGCGCGCTTCCATATCCCGGTAGAGGTGGAACAGCTGGAGGACGCGTTCGTTCCGGTCGACGCGTTCGCGCGGTTGCTGGAGACCACCGCCGATGAACTTCGGTGTCCGGAGTTCGGGCTTCGCCTTGCCCACCGGCAAGGGCTGCATATCCTCGGGCCGATCGCGGTGATCGCGCGCAACGCCCAGACAGTGCTCAGTGGTCTGGGCGCGATCTCGCGGTTTCTGTACATCCACTCCCCCGCTTTGGAACTGACCGATAGGCGAACGCAGCGGGGCATCGCGTTCCGATACGAGGTGACCGAGCGCGGAATCCCCTATCCCCTGCAGTCCTACGAGCTGAGCATGGGCATCGCCGCGCGCATCCTGCAATTGCTCGGCGGCCCAGGTGCGCGGCCCGACTCCGTCTCGTTCTCCCACCGACAACAGGCCTCCGACAGCGCCTACCGTGAGGCCCTGGGTTGCCCGGTGCGCTTCGAGCAGAGCTGGTGCGGGTTCGAGCTGCCCACGCATCTGGCGGAACGCCGGATCGAGAACGCCGATCCCCACACCAGCCGCATTGCCACCCAGTACCTGGAGTCGACCTACCTGCCGAGGACGTCGCCACTGGCGGCACGGGTGGCAGAGTTGGCGCGCCGACTGTTGCCCACCGGGCAATGCAGCATGGACGTGATAGCCGCCGAACTGGCCCTACATCCCCGGACGCTGCAAAGACGATTGGCGATCGAAGGTGCCAGCGGCCGAGACATCATCGACGAGCAGCGCCGCTGCCAGGCGATGCGGTACTTCGCCGAGCCCGGGTTACCAGTGCGGCAGATCGTCGTCCTGCTCGGCTACACGGAGCAAAGTGCGCTGAACCGATCCTGTCGACGGTGGTTTTCGAAGACGCCGCGCCAGTGTCAGGACAGTGGGTGCACTTAGGCGCCGCGCCGGCCGGCGCTACTCCGGAAGCCGCAGCTCGGGCTTCTCGACCTCTTCGATGTTGACGTCTTTGAAGGTGACCACCCGCACCTGCTTGACGAACCTGGCCGGGCGGTACATGTCCCACACCCAGGCGTCGGCCAACCGAAGCTCGAAATAGACCTCGCCGTCGGCGTTGCGCGGCACCATCTCCACGCTGTTGGCCAGGTAGAAGCGCCGTTCGGTCTCCACGACGTAACTGAACTGACCCACGATGTCCTTGTATTCGCGGTACAGCGAGAGTTCCATCTCGGTTTCATACTTCTCGAGATCTTCGGCACTCATCTGCTCAGCCGTCCTTCTGCTCGGTTCGTCGACCCCATTGTCCCCGCAACCGGGGCGGCCGCGGCAGCCATAGCCACGTTGCGCACGTTGATGAACGAGAAGCGATGCTGGCTGCACGGTCCCAACGCGGTCAGTGCCGCGGTGTGCGCCGCGGTGGAATAACCCTTGTGCACCGCGAAGCCGTAGCCAGGGTGGTCGTCGTCCAGGGTCGCCATGTAGCGGTCCCGGCTGACCTTGGCCAGCACGCTCGCCGCGGCGATACACGCTGCCGCCCCGTCGCCGCCGATCACCGGAAGCGAGGGCATCGGCAGCCCGGGCACCCGGAACCCGTCGGACAGCACATAGCCCGGGCGCATCGCCAGACCCGCCACCGCCCGCCGCATGCCCTCGATGTTGGCTACGTGCACCCCGCGCGCGTCAACCTCGGCCGGCTCGATGAACACCACGTGGTAGGCCAGCGCATACCGTCGGATCAGCGGGAACAGCTGCTCGCGGGTCTTCTCGGTGAGCTTCTTGGAGTCGTCGAGCGCGGCCAGTGCAGCCGGCTTGCCCGGCCCCAGTACACAGGCAGCCACCACCAATGGCCCAGCACAGGCGCCGCGACCGACCTCATCCACGCCGGCGACCGGACCAAGCCCACCGCGGTACAGCGCCGACTCCAAGGTGCGCAACCCCGGTGAGCGACGGATCACCGTGCGCGGCGGCCAGCCCGGGGCCATCGCCTAAGGCCCCTGCTGCGGGTTTGTCGCTTTCACCGGTCCCCAGCGCGACGGCGGCCAGGCAATGAACCTGGTCTTGCCGATCACGTTGGCCACCGGCACGGTGCCGGCGTCCAGATCTTCTCCGGTGCACAGGATCCGGCGCTGCATGTCGGGCTGGACCTGCACCGAGTCGCAGTGTGCCCGCGAGTCCGACGAATGGGTGCGGTTGTCGCCCATCACCCACAGCCGCCCTTGGGGCACGGTCACCGGACCGAACTCGTTGCCGAGGCAGGGGTAGACCATCGGGTCGACCATGAGGGTGGCCGGGTTCAGGTAGGGCTCGTGGAGCGCCCTGCCGTCGACGGTCAGGCCGGTGTCATTTCGGCACTGAACCGTCTGACCGCCAACCGCGATAACTCGCTTGACCAGGTCATTCTCATCGGGTGGGACGAAGCCGATGAACGACAGGGCGTTTTGCACCCAGCGCACCGGCGTGTTGGTCGACCGGATCGACTTGTAGCCCACGTTCCACGAGGGGGGTCCACGGAAGACGACGACGTCACCGGGCTGCGGTGCGCCGAACCGGTAGGTGACCTTGTCCACCATGATCCGGTCGCCGACGCAGCCGTGGCAGCCGTGCAGCGTCGGCTCCATCGACTCCGAGGGAATGAGGTACGGACGTGCCACGAAGGTCAGCACCAGGTAGTACAGCACCAGAGCGATCGCGATCAGCACGACCGACTCACGGAAGGTGTTGTGCTTGCCGTCCTCGGGCGCCTCGGCAGCCTCAGCCGCCTCGGGGGAACTTTCGGGTGATGAGCCCGTGGTTTCGGTCACGAGATCAGGGTAATGACCGCGTCAGCGGTGCCGGGGACCGACCGAAGAAAGCCCAGCGCGGGCAAGATCAGCGCTTTTCCTTGATCTTGGCCTTCTTGCCGCGCAGCTCACGCAGGTAGTACAGCTTGGCGCGCCGAACGTCACCGCGGACCACGACATCGATGTGGTCGACGTTGGGCGAGTGCACCGGGAAGGTCCGCTCCACGCCGACGCCGTAGCTCTCCTTGCGGACGGTGAACGTCTCGCGAACACCGCCACCCTGCCGACGGATGACCACACCCTTGAACACCTGGATGCGCTCCTTGGAGCCCTCGATCACCTTCACGTGCACGTTGACCGTGTCGCCGGGGGCGAAGGCCGGGATGTCGTCGCGCAGCGACGCCTTGTCGACGATGTCCAGCGTGTTCATTGCGGAAACACTTCCTCGCGGGTCGCGGCTGCGGACCGGCCGACACGCGTTGTGAGCATGCAGACGGTTACCGAGCCGATGGGTTCGGGCATGTTGTCGCGCTGTGCGGTGACCGGGACGCCAGGACTCCGCTGCAGCATCAACCGCAGGCGACAACTGCTCAATTGTGCCAGACGCAGCGCAGCCAGCGAAATCGCGCAAATCGCCGCTGGTCGTTCCACACCGAACCCCGCCGCCGTGATAACTCTGGAAGTGACCGAACTGCGCGATCCTCATGCCCACGCGGTAACCTATCCGGCGGGCCGATGGCAGCAGTGTGGCGAGCCCGTAACCCATAGTTCGGTGCGATTACGCGACTGACACCTGTTGAGGAGGCCACCCGCCGTGCGGCCATCGATGCTTCTGCTGACCATCGTCATGGTGATTTCCACGGTGGTGTTCGGTTGCGACGAGAAGGTCTACGGCGCCGACGCCGTACGGCCGACGCCGTACCGCGCCCCCGAGGTGGCGCCGGTGGCCACGGCGATCGAGGTTCCCCGGGCGCCTGCCATCCAGCCGGCCGCGGTGGTCGACGGCCTCTCGGCGCGCATGCAAGAAGCCACCGACGACGCCGCCAAAGTCGGGGCCAACATCTCGGTGGCGGTGCTGGACCGGATCTCGCACCAATTGATCACCAACGGCAACACCCGACCGATCGCCACCGCGTCGGTCGTCAAGCTGTTCATCGCCGACGACCTGCTGCTCCGCAAACCCGAAGGCGGCCTGTCGGCCGACGACCGGGCTGCTCTCGACTCCATGCTGCGTGCGTCCGACGACGGGGCAGCCGAGACGTTCTGGAACCAGAACGGCGGCAACGCGATCATCACCCGGGTGGCCGGCCGCTATGGCCTGGCCGGCACCTCGCCGCCGTCGAACGGTGCCTGGTGGAACACCATCAGTACCGCACCGGACCTGGCGCGTTACTACGACATGCTGCTCAACGGCTCCGGCGGTCTGCCACCGGCCCAGGCCAGCATCATCATGAACAACCTCGCGCAGTCCACCCCGAGCGGCCTCGACGGCTACCCGCAGCGATTCGGGATCCCGGAGGGCTTGTACGACGAGCCCGTGGCGGTGAAGCAGGGCTGGATGTGCTGCATCGGCAACAACTGGATGCACCTGTCGACCGGTGTGGTCGGAGCGGATCGTCGCTACATCGTGGTGATCGAGTCGCTGCAGCCCAGCGACGACGCCACCGCGCGCACCACCATCACCGAGGCCGTCAAGACCATCTTCCCGGGCGGTCGGATCTAGGCGATCGCACGCGCGGCGAAGCCGGGCGAAGCGGATCACCGTCTGGCTTAGTCGTCCAGCAGGTCCGGACGGCGCGCGCGGGTCCGCTCCAGGGCCGCCTCGTGGCGCCAGGCGTTGATCCGGGCGTGGTCACCGGAGAGCAGTACATTGGGCACGTCCAGGCCGCGCCAGCTCGGCGGGCGGGTGTAGCTCGGCCCCTCCAGCAGCCCGTCACGGTCCGGGGAATGCGAATCGTCACGTTGCGACGCCGGATTGCCGAGCACGCCTGGCATGAGCCGCAGCACCGCCTCCAGCATCACCAACACGGCGGGCTCGCCGCCGGCCAGCACATAGTCACCGATCGACACTTCTTCGACCCTCATCCGCCGAGCGGCGTCGTCGGCGACCCGCTGGTCGATGCCTTCATAGCGGCCGCAGGCGAACACCAGATGCTCTTCTAAGCTCCAGCGCTGCGCGGTGGCCTGGTCGAACAGTGTGCCCGCCGGAGTGGGGACGACGAGAACAGTCTGCTCCGAACAGATTTCGTCCAGCGCTTCACCCCAGACCGGAGCCTTCATCACCATTCCGGGGCCGCCGCCGTAAGGCGAGTCGTCCACCGAGCGGTGCACATCGTGAGTCCAGCGCCGCAGGTCATGGACCTGCAACTCGACCATCCCGGAGTCGATCGCCTTGCCGGGCAGCGATTGACGGATCGGGGCCAGATAGTCGGGGAAGATCGTGACGACATCGATTCTCATGCCGCGCTTTATCCGTCCAGCTCCAGCAACCCGTCGGGCGGTTCGATCACCACGGCGTTGTCGGCTAGCGACACCGACGGCACGAAGGCGGCGATGAACGGCACCAACAGTTCCCGGCCATCGGTCCGCTTGATCGCGAGCAGCTCCCCGGCGGCGGTGTGCAGCACCTCGGTCACGGTGCCGATCTCCTCCCCCGCCACCGTGCGCACCTGTAGACCCTCGAGTTGGTGGTCGTAGTAGGTGTCCGGTTCGGTGATCGGCGGAAGGTCGGCGGAGTCGACGACGAAAATGCTGCCGCGCAACGCGTCAGCACCGTCGCGGTCGCCGACCCCGGCCAACCGCACCAACAGGCGCGCACCGTGCGGGCGTGCCGCCTCGACGACGTAGTCGCGTTGCGGCGAACCGGATTTACGGGCGTGCAGTGTGGCACCCGGCGCGAACCGGAGTTCGGGATCGTCGGTACGGACATCGACGACGAGTTCGCCGCGGATGCCGTGTGCTTTGACTACACGCCCGACCGTCAGCTCCATGAGCCAGCCGGCTACCGGTCGGTGTCCACCACGTCCACGCGGATGCCGCGTCCACCGATACCGGCGACGAGGGTGCGCAACGCAGTGGCGGTGCGACCGCCGCGACCGATTACCTTGCCCAGGTCGTCGGGGTGCACGTGCACCTCGACGGTGCGGCCACGGCGGTTGGTCACCATGTCGACTCGTACGTCCTCGGGGTTGTCGACGATGCCGCGCACCAAGTGCTCGACAGCATCTGCCACCACGGCACTCATGTCCGCGGTCAGCTCTCGCTGGCCGACTCGGCGGCCTCAGCAGCCGGCGCCTCGGCTGCGGCGTCCCCGGCGGAAGCCTCGGCCTTCTCGTCGGCCTTCTTGGCCGGTGCCTTCTTCTTCTTGGCGGTGGTGGCCTCGGTGGTCGGACCGCCCTCGGCCTCGGCCAGCGCGGCGTTGAACAGCTCCAGCTTGCTCGGCTTGGCCGGCTTGACCTTGAGACGACCCTCGGCACCCGGCAGGCCCTTGAACTTCTGCCAGTCACCGGTGATCTTCAGCAGCTTGAGCACCGGCTCGGTGGGCTGAGCACCGACCGACAGCCAGTATTGGGCGCGCTCCGAGTCGATCTCGATCAGGCTCGGCTCTTCCTTCGGGTGGTAGCGACCGATGACCTCGATGGCGCGACCGTCCCGGCGGGAACGGGCGTCGGCGACCGCGATGCGGTACTGCGGATTGCGGATCTTGCCGAGACGGGTGAGCTTGATCTTGACAGCCATGAATTACTCCTGAGGTAGCACGCTGCAATTCAGCGACGGGGGCGGGTTTGCTCCCATCCGGTTTTGCCTCGCGTGTTGCGCCACGACCGCGCAGCCGTAGTCGCGCGGCGGACAGCCGCCTATTGTGCCAGAACCGAGCCGGTCAGCTGAAATCGCGTCAGGGCAGCTTCTCGAAGCACTTGATCTCGCAGCGCCGGCTCATCCGCCAGCCCTGCGCGGTGCGGATGAACTCGTCGTCGTACCACAGGCCCAACAACATGGTGGCGGGCTTTTCCCCGCCGAACACCATCGGGTTGAAGCAGAAGGTGCGCGCGGTGGCACTGTCGCCGTCCACCCGGATCGCCGGCAGTCCCAGCATGTGGGCGTAACCCGCGAAATTGGGCAGTACCTCGGCCAGCCAAGCCTTCACCTCCGGGAAGCGCCCGTCGATACCGCCCATCGCGCGGTAGTCGATGTAGGCGTCGGAGGTGAACACCGCGTCCAGACCGTCGAAGTTGCGAGTGTCGATCGCGGTCGAGTAATCGACCAGCAGCTGCTGGATCTCCCAACGGTCCGAAATTTCTTGTTGGCTCAGCATTCCTCGATTCAACACCACGGCGGTAAGGTAGGCCGCCATGCGGAAAATCTTGGCCGCAATCGCGGCCCTTGCGACCGTGTTCGCCTCGCCCGCCGTGACTGTCAACGCCGATGCCGCCCAGCCCATCGGCTCGGCACCCGTGCCGCTCGGCCCGGCTCCGAACTGGCTCATCGCCGACCTGGATTCCGGTCAGGTACTCGCCGAGCAGAACGGCTACGCCGTGACTCCGCCGGCCAGCACCATCAAGGTTCTGCTGGCTTTGGTGGTGCTCGACGAATTGAATCTCGACGACACCATGGTCGCCACGCCGGCCGACACTCATGTGGAGTGCAACTGTGTCGGAGTCAAGGCCGATCACAGCTACACCGCGCGACAACTGCTCGAAGGTCTGCTGCTGGTGTCGGGCAACGACGCCGCCAACGCGCTGGCGGACATGCTCGGCGGGCCCGAGGCGGCGGTGGCGAAGATGAACGCCAAGGCCGGCGCGGTCGGCGCGACCGACACCCACGCCAGCACACCGTCCGGCCTGGACGGCCCCGGCGGCCCGGGCGCGAGCACCCCGCACGACCTGGCGGCCATCTTCCGGGCGGCGATGGCCAACCCGGTCTTCGCCGAGATCACCGCGCAGCCGGCGGCGACGTTCCCCACCGATTCCGGGGACCGTCCGATCGTGAACATGAACGAGCTGCTGGCCCGGTACCCGGGGGCGTTCGGCGGCAAGACCGGCTTCACCGACGCTGCCCGCAAGACCTATGTCGGCGGTGCCGCCCGCGACGGCCGGCGGCTGGTGGTCGCAATGATGTACGGGCTCATCCATGAGGGCGGGCCGACCTACTGGGACCAGGCAGCCGCCCTCTTAGACTGGGGGTTCGCGCAGGGCCCGATGTCGAGCGTCGGCAACCTGTAGGCAGGGCCCGGGTCTGGTTTCACGGTGTCGTCGAGGCGCCCTCCGCCTCTGTCGCCAGCGCTGCCGCCAGTCGGGCGATCAACGTTCGCAGCGCGAACCGTAGCGGGTGACCGAACCCAGGGACCGGTGACTCGAAGGTCGCAGTCCAGGTGATGAGACTTCCGTGGGGGCGCTTATCGATACGGATGTCACCGCGGTAATCCTTGACGGGCCAGAATCCCGGCAGCGTGGTGGTGTACGCATGACGGTGCGGCCGACTTCCCCCGGTGATCTCATCGCGCACAAGCGAGCCACGCATGCGCACGAGCCGGATGCCGGTAACCGCGGTGTCCGGCGCTCCCCGCCGTTCCCAGGAGGCGGCCGACACGGTCGGCATCCACGCCGGCCAACTCTCCACGTCCAGGAACGTGTCGTAGAGCGCGCTGGGCTCCGCACTCGAAGGTTGTTCGACGCGGAACGACATCGACGCCATGCTGCCGCAACGTAGCACCGAGCCCGGCGAATCGCGGCCAGAATGGCCCGTTACACCCGGCCCCGCAGCATCACCAGATCGGGACTCCCGAGCACCTCGGGGCCGTTGCGCGGGTCGTCGGCGAAACACACCAGGTCGGCCGGGGATCCATGCTCCAGCCCGGGTGCCCCCAACCAGCGACGGGCATCCCAGCAGGCCGCGCCCAGTGCCTCGGTCCGGCTCAGGCCCACCCCGGACAGGGCATCGACCTCGTCGGCGATCCGGCCGTGGGCCACCATGCCACCCGCGTCGGTGCCGGCGTAGATCGGTACGCCGGCTTCCCGAGCCGCACCGATCCGTGATCGACAGGAAGCGTGCAAGGCGCGCATGTGCGCCGCGTACGTCGGGTACTTGGCCGCCGAATCGGCGATACCGGGGAAATTGTCGATGTTGATCAGCGTCGGCACCAGTGCGGTGCCCTGGTCCAACATCAGCGCGATGATGTCGTCGGTGATACCGGTGCCGTGCTCGATGCAGTCGATGCCGGCGTGGATCAACCCGGGCAGTGCCTCTTCGCCGAAGACGTGTGCGGTGACCCGGGCGCCATGGGCGTGCGCGGCGTCGATAGCGGACTTCAGCACGTCGTCGGACCACAGCGGCGCTAGGTCACCGACACCCCGATCGATCCAGTCCCCTACCAACTTCACCCAGCCGTCACCGCGAACCGCTTGAGCCGCAACTATTTCCGGTAGCTCAGACTCGTCATCGACGTTGACCGGCAGCCCGGGGATGTAGCGCTTGGTCCGGGCCAGGTGCTGCCCGGCGCGAATGATGCGCGGCAGGTCGGCACGGTCGTCGAACTCGCGGGTGTCGACCGGTGAGCCCGCGTCTCGGATCAGCAGCACCCCGGCACGGCGTTCGGTCTCGGCCTGGCGCACCGCCTCGTCGACGTCGACCGGACCGCCGGGCCCGATCCCGACATGGCAGTGCGCATCGACCAGACCCGGGATGACCCAGCCGTCGGAGAAGACGGTTTCGGCGCCGGCGACCGGTTCGAGACTGATCGCGCCGTCGACGATCCAATACTCGACGGGCTGTTCGTCGGGCAGCCTGCGGCCAGAGACGTGGAGCGCCAAATTACTTCTGGCCCGGGAAGTTCAGCTTGGACAGGTCGAAGTCGGCCAGCCCGGGGGGCAGCTCATTGAGGCCTTCGGGCATCTGGGACAGGTCGGGGAAACCGGCGGGCATCCCCGGGCCACCGGGACCGAACAGGCCCCGCACCTTCGGCGGGGTCGGCCCGCGATTCTTGCCCTTCTTTCCCGCCTTGCCCTTTGCCTTGCGGTTCGAGCTCTTGCGGCCCATCCCGGGTAGGCCCAGGCCGCCCATCATCGACGACATCATCTTGCGGGCCTCGAAGAACCGGTCGACGAGCTGGTTGACGTCCGAGACGCTGACACCCGAGCCGTTGGCGATGCGCAGCCGCCGGGAGGCGTTGATGATCTTCGGATCAGCCCGTTCAGCCGGCGTCATGCCGCGGATGATCGCCTGCAGACGGTCCAGCTGGCTGTCGTCGACGGCGGCCAGCGCGTCTTTCATCTGGCCGGCTCCGGGCAGCATGCCCAGCAGGTTGCCGATCGGACCCATCTTGCGGATCGCCAGCATCTGCTCGAGGAAGTCCTCCAAGGTGAGCTCGCCGGAGCCGATCTTGGCTGCTGCCTCTTCGGCCTTACGGGCGTCGAAGACCTGCTCGGCCTGCTCGATCAGGCTGAGCACGTCGCCCATGCCCAGGATGCGGCTGGCCATCCGGTCGGGGTGGAAGACGTCGAAGTCCTCCAACTTCTCACCGGTCGACGCGAACAGGATCGGCGCACCGGTGACTTCCCGCACCGACAGCGCCGCACCACCGCGGGCGTCGCCGTCGAGCTTGGTGAGCACCACCCCGGTGAAGCCCACGCCCTCGCGGAACGCATCGGCGGTGGTCACCGCGTCCTGGCCGATCATGGCGTCCAGGACAAACAGCACCTCGTCGGGCTGCACCGCATCGCGGATGGCGGCGGCCTGGGCCATCATCTCCTCATCGATGCCCAGGCGCCCGGCGGTGTCGACGACGACGACGTCGAAATGCTTGGCCTTGGCTTCAGCCAGGCCGGCAGCGGCCACGGCGACCGGGTCACCCGGCGCGCCGCCGTCACCGGCGACCGAGGTGCCCGGGTGCGGAGCGAACACCGAGACCCCGGCGCGCTCCCCGACGACCTGCAGCTGGTTGACCGCGCCCGGACGTTGCAGGTCGCAGGCCACCAGCAGCGGGGTGTGGCCCTGACCGCGCAGCCAGGTGGCCAGCTTGCCGGCCAGCGTGGTCTTACCCGCACCCTGCAGGCCGGCCAGCATGATGACCGTCGGCGGGGCCTTGGCGAACGACAACTGCCGGGTCTGCCCGCCGAGGATGCCGACGAGCTCCTCGTTGACGATCTTGACGACCTGCTGAGCCGGGTTGAGCGCACCGGAGACCTCGGCGCCCTTGGCGCGGTCCTTGATCCGGCCGATGAACGCGCGCACCACCGGCAGCGACACGTCGGCTTCCAGCAGTGCCAGCCGGATCTCCCGGGCGGTGGCGTCGATATCGGCGTCGGTGAGACGGCCCTTGCTGCGCAGCCCCTGTAGGGCCCCGGTCAACCGGTCGGAGAGGGATTCAAACACGCCGCCAGCCTATATCTGCTCACGTCGCTGGCGGGCAGGCGAAGGTGACGGCCGGTGGAGCGGGACGACACCTGACCGCCACGGCAAAAGATTTCCGCGGCTCACTAATTGTAACCGCGACGTTAGATAAATTGCACAGTTAATGCGGCAATTCACGCCAATTAAAGAACCGTTTCAGACCTTTCACAGCGAATCTATTTTTGTTAAGGATCTACGCTCCACCGCAAAGAAAATGTTAACGATCTCCTCACGCTCGCCGATCTCTGCAACGCTTCACAACATCGATGACCGGCCCGTCGGACCATCACATTCTGGTCCGGCTTCCTGCGAGGAGGATGCATGTCCTTTGTGAAAACACTCCCCGAGTCAATGACGCACGCCGCGGGTCAGCTCGCAGGTATCGGCGAGGCACTGTCCGCCGAGAGCGGCGCGGTGGCGATCCCGACCACGGTGATCGCGCCGGCCGGCACCGACCCGGTCTCTGCGCTGCAGGCCGCGGTGTTCGCGACCTACGGGAGCCTCTACCAGTCGATCAGCGAGCAGGCGACGGCCGTTCACCAGCAGCTGGTGCAGGTCCTCGGGCAGAACGCCGGGGCCTATTCCACCGCCGAGGCGACCAACCAGGCGACGTCGTCGATGGACTCAGGACTCCAGTGGTTCCTGACCAACGTCCTCGGTGTGCCGACCAGCGGCAGTGGCTCGTTGCTCTCGGGCAACCTGGCCAACATCGAGAACATCGGGATGGGCAACTGGGCCTCGGCCACCTCTGCCCTGCTTGGTCTGGCCGGTGGCGGTCTCCTGGACTTCCCCGAAGAGATCGCCGCCGAGGGTGCCGCCGGCCTCATGGGGTACGAGGCGCCCATGCTGGGCGCGCCGATGGCCGGCATTGGCGCGATGCCCGTGGCAGCCGGCATGGCCCAGGCCACCACGGTCGGGGCGTTGTCCGCGCCGCCCACCTGGGCAGCCGAGAGCGCGGCGGCCACGACCGCGGCCCCCGCGCGTTTGGCAGCGGCCGCGGGAAGCATGGCCACCCCGCACTCCGTACCCACGATGGCTGCCGTGCCGGCCGCCATGGCCGCAGCCGGCGCCGGCGACCGCGGCGTCGGGAAGTTCGGCGCCCCGCGCTACGGGGTCAAGCACACCGTCATGCCCAAGCCGACCGCCGTTTAGCAACCTGCCCCACCAACGAGAAGGGGAATACAGATATGTCTTTCGATTTCGGAGCGCTACCGCCGGAGATCGTTTCCGCGTGGATGTACAGCGGAGCCGGTTCCGGCCCCCTGATGTCGGCCGCCTCGGCGTGGGGCAGCCTGGCCGCCGAGCTGGAGTCTTCGGCCATGTCAGCTCAGTTGGTGCTTTCTGAACTGGTCGGCGAAGACTGGACGGGGCCGGCCTCAGCGGCAATGACCAGCGCCGTGTCGCCATATCTCTCGTGGTTGCACACCACCTCAGCGGCCGCCCACCAGGCCAGCTCGCAGGCGATGGCCTCGGCAGGAGCATTCGAGGCTGCCCGCGCGGCGGTGGTGTCTCCAGCGATCATCGCCGCCAACCGGGCCCAGCTGGCGGCCCTGGTTGCGTCGAACTTCCTGGGGGTGAACACGCCGGCGATCCTGGCCACCGAAGCCCACTACCTGGAGATGTGGGCCCAGGACACCTTGGCCATGTTCGGCTACACCACCTCCTCGTCCAGCGCTGCCGCGCTCACCCCGATGACTCCGGCACCGCAGACCACCAGCCCCGTAGGCGCGGCAGTCGCCACTGCCGGCAGCGCCACCGGCGGGCTCCAACAGGAGTTGTCGCAATCACTGGCTTCGTTGCAGGGCGCGCTGCAGGCGGCTGCATCGCCCCTGTCAGCCACGGCGTCGATGCCGGACCTGGGGACTGCATTTGACCTGTTTCTCGGGACCCCACTGTTCGGCAATGCCATCAACGGCGGGGTGAACACCGCGGCCTGGTTCGTGTGCACCGCCATCCCGACGGCGGTATCGCTGGGCCACACCCTGGCCTTGGCCGGCCCGGCCAGCCTGGCGTCCGACGTCACCGGCGTAGATGGGCTGGCGGCGGGACTGGGCTCTGGGGTCCTGGCGGGCATGACCCAGCCGGTAGGAGCGGTGGCTGCCGCCGGAACGCCGGTGCTGGCGGGACTGGGTCAGGCATCGACCATGGGTGGGATGTCGGTACCGGCCGGCTGGTCGGCCGCGGCGGGCACTCAGGTCGCGGCGTCGACGGGCTCGGGCTGGACGGTTGCCGCAGAGGAGACCGCGCAGATGCACGCCGTCCCGGCCGGAATGGGACCGATGGGCGCGGGTGGGCGCGGCGGTTTGGGTTCCGGAGGCCCGCGTTACGGCTTCAGACCTACGGTGATGCCAAAACAGGTGCTGGTGTGAAGCCGGGTGCGCCCTCGTGGTCACTGGCGATGGCGGGAGCCCCGTCGAGCCGCGCCTCAGGAGGGCGCACCGCGTGCTTCCGCCGGTCACCGGGGCAGGTGCGGCCCCGAATACAGCCGCAGTTGAGGCCGATGATGCAGGTCTGGGGGCTGGCGGGGGCTACGCCCGGCAAGGGGGCCACACCGCTCACAGGGATGGGCGCCGCCTGCGCGATGCCGGCCACTCCGGTTCCGGTGAACCCGACAGTCAAGGCTACGCCGGTGGTGCCCAACAACGCGGCCGTCATCTTGCCGAAGTGTCTCATCGCTATCCCTATGTTTCGTCCGTGTTTCACCCCCTTCACGCAACGTACTTCGTGTTTCTGGCATCCATCTGAATCTTCCTGGCATACATCTGAGTCTTCGCAGGTCTCTGCCGGTGGCGGTCACCGCCGACGCGGGCGGCGCGCGAAAGTCCGCCCCGGGCACGCGGGCGATTTCGCGGGAAGGCGGCGGCCCCAGATTTAGGACGTCGGTATTGATAATCGCGGCGGAATATACCGGGCGCTCCCCCAAATACCTCGCCGTGCTTTCAACGCGCCAAAAATAATTCCGATCAAATGGCAGAAATGCCGGGTTTCAGCTGCCCGGAAACCGGACCGACCACGGTTCCATCTGTGCCGATGTGCCGGCTGATCATTTCCGGGGCCATTTTCCCCAACGCAGGGCCGTAATAAAGCACAGAAAACGACGCTTCCGGCCACAGTGGGTACCGACAGCAAATTGCCAACACCGCGGAGATCACACCCGCAGAGCTGGCCTCCCGCGACGCGGCGATGTGTTGGCAACGGCACTCAGTACGGCGTCGACACTCCGGCTGATCGTGCGCGCCGCATCGAAGAGCCTGGCCGCCAGCTCGTACCTGTCGCCGAGCTCCAACGCGGCACTGACCTCGTCGGTGAACTGGGGCGACAGCAGATCGTGGGCGCGCCCGCCCGCCCGGTGCAGTTCGGTACGGACGTCCAGCACCATGCGATAGGCACCGCGCAACGAACTCCCGATGCCATCCGGCCGACGCCTGGTCCAACCGCCGGAGACATGGGCCACCGTCAGCGCATCGAGCAGTTGAACGTCACGCAGGCCACCTCGGCCACATTTCAGATCGGGTTCGGCGCTACCCGCTATCTCGCCGCTGCGCTGCCACCGGGTGCGTGTCACATCGACGAGCTCGGCGTAACGGGGGCCGATGCCGTGGCGCCATTGCTGTCGGACGCCGGCGATCAGGCGTGTCGACAGCAGCTCATCGCCGGCGATATGGCGTGCGTCCAGCATGGCCAGAGCGGCGAGGATATCGGAGTCTGCGACCCGCAGCGCCTGCGGAACTGTGCGCACGCTGTGGTCGAGACGAACATGGGCGTCCCACAAGGGATACCAGAGCAGCTCCGCCGTCCGCCGCACCGAATCGGCAGGCATGCCGTCGTGCACCAGCAGCAGGTCCAAGTCCGAGTGCGGAAGCAACTCGCCGCGGCCCAGCGAACCGGTGGCAACAACCGCGAAACCACTTCCGGCCACTACCCCGATCTCGCTCGCCTTGGCAACCAGCCACGACTCATGTACCTGGCGCCACACTGTCCGCAATGCGACCGAGTCCCATTGTGTTGGCGTGGCACCCAGCAATGCCGATCGAACAGCGGCCAGGTCGGTTGCGGAGCAGCCAGGTCGACGCTGCTCAGGGCTCAAGGTTGGACCCCCGCGGTTCATGGCCGTCTACATCGGCTCGGATCGCGCTACAGACTCATACCGCGTCGGAGCCGCGTTCGCCCGTGCGCACCCGGACCACGGATTCCACCGCGCTGACCCACACCTTGCCGTCGCCGATCTTGCCGGTATGTGCCGCCCGCACGATGACGTCGACGATCTTGTCCACCGCGAAGTCGTCGACCAGCACCTCGATCCGCACCTTGGGAACGAAGTCGATCGAGTACTCAGCGCCGCGGTAGACCTCGGTGTGGCCCTTCTGCCGTCCGTATCCCTGGACATCACTGACCGTCATCCCCAGGACCCCGGCCTCTTCCAAGCCAGTCTTGATGTCCTCCAACGTAAACGGCTTCACGATCGCGGTGATCAACTTCATCTTCTCTCCTGTCTTCAGCCGAGTAAGCAAGAACAGCACTGCCGGTACTCACGAGGTCGTAACCGCTTTGGAGGTGCTCGGCTTCATCGATTCCCGACGCTTCATCCTCGGCGTCCACTCGCAGCCCGATGGTGTATTTGAGGATCAAGGCCAAGATCGCGGTTCCCACCGCCGAGTACAGCGCAACACTGGACGCGCCGATGAGTTGGCGCCACAGCTGATCGAAGCCGCCGCCGTAGAACAGGCCTGGCGACACGTCGGACGCACCGTCGATCGCCGCGGTGGTCGGCGCCGCGACCAGACCCACCAACAGGGTTCCGACAAGGCCGCCGACCAGGTGCACCCCGACGACATCCAGCGAATCATCAAAGCCGAAGCGGTATTTGAGGCCCACTGCCAGTGCGCAGGCGACCCCGGCAACCGCGCCGACAACCAACGCGCCGACAACATCCACTGACGCGCACGCCGGGGTTATCGCCACCAGCCCGGCCACGATTCCCGACGCTGCGCCCAATGAGGTGGCGTGGCCGTCGCGGATCCGCTCGGCCAGCAGCCAGCCCAGCATCGCGGCGGCTGTCGCGACCGTCGTGGTGATGAAGGTCGATCCGGCAACACCGTTGGCGCTGACCGCTGATCCGGCGTTGAATCCGTACCACCCGAACCACAACAGGCCGGCCCCCAGCATCACCAACGGCAGATTGTGCGGCCGCATCGGAAGGGCAGGCCACCCTTGGCGCTTGCCGAGGATGAGCGCCAGCACCAAGGCAGCCATGCCCGCGTTGATGTGGACCGCGGTGCCGCCGGCGAAGTCGATCGCATGGAGTTTGTTGGCGATCCAACCGCCGTGCGGGGCGGTGCTGTCGTCGAACGCGAAAACCCAGTGGGCAACCGGGAAGTACACGACGCTTACCCACAGAGCGGCGAACAACAGCCAGCTGCCGAACTTCATCCGGTCGGCCACTGCCCCAGAGATCAACGCGACCGTGATGATCGCGAACATCATCTGGAACCCCACGAAAACGGTCGCCGGCACCGTGCCGACCAGCGGAATTTCTACCGCAGGCGTACCACTGGCCGGATCGGCGGCGACCGCGTTGACCCCGATCAGGCCCTTCAATCCCCAGTAATCAGTTGGGTTTCCCGCGACGTTGCCGACATCATCGCCGAACGCGATCGAGAATCCGTAGAGCACCCAGAGCACGGTCACCACTCCCATGGCGCTGATGCTCATCATGATCATGTTCAAGACACTCTTGACCCGGACCATGCCGCCGTAGAAGAACGCCAGACCTGGCGTCATCAACAGCACCAGGGCGGCGCTGATCAGCATCCAGGCAGTGTCTCCGGTGTCGGGCACGCCCATCGTCGGGAATTGATCCATGCACCAAACCTCCTCCGCCGCGGCCGGTTGCCAGATGAACCCGGCTGGTCATAACCATGCGCAACAGTTGTTTCGGCGCTAGCGCCGCTCCGTTGCAGATGTGTGACCACCTGCTCACACCGGTCGAACCCGGAAGAGCCCAGAAGAGTGCAAAAGAATGTCCCACGAACCGCCTGCCGCGCGCGGTCGAACCAGTCGCGGCCAGCCCAGGCGGCGGCGTCAGGCGGGCGCGCCGGGTGCACCCCCGGCGCCGCCGGCACCACCGGTGCCGTCGACGTTGGGATCGCCGGGTGTGCCCGCGCCGCCGGCGGTTCCTCCGGTGGACCCGCCGTGGCCGCCGTCGCCGCCGTCCCCGCCGGCGCCCACCGAACCATTGCCGCCCGCACCACCGTTGCCGCCGCGGCCGCCGGAGCTGCCGGTCTGATCGGCCGCTGCCCCGCCGTCGCCACCGTCACCACCGTTAGCGCCGACCCGGCCGCCGCCGCCGGCACCGCCGACTCCCCCGGCACCGCCGTTCCCACCGGTCGTTCCGACACCGCCGGCCCCGCCCGCGCCACCGTTGCCACCATGGCCTCCGGTGCCGAACGGGTTGGTCAGACCTGCGCCGCCCGCGCCCCCGGCGCCGCCGTCTCCGTCGTCGCCCGCCTGCCCGACCGCGCCGATCCATCCGACGCCCGTGCCGGCAGCACCGCCTCGGCCGCCGTCGCCGCCGTCGCCACCGTTGCCTCCGTTGGGCTGGCTGGCGGTGCCGATGCCGCCGGCCGCCCCCAGCCCGCCGACGCCACCGGCGCCGCCGTTACCGCTGAAGCCCAAGAGCCACCCGGCATTGCCGCCAACGCCGCCGTTACCGCCGACGCCGCCGTTCAACGCGGTCACATCGGGACCGTTGACACCGGCCCAGCCGGAGCCACCGCGCCCACCGGTTCCGCCGAATCCCCACCCGGCCAGGGAGTCACCACCGCCGCCGCCGGTACCCCCGGCGTGCGTCACCAACGACGTGCCGTCGAAGGTGTCGTGGAAGCCGGTGCCACCCTGGCCGCCGACACCGCCGTCGCCGAACCACATTCCGCCGGTACCGCCCTGGCCACCCGCGCCGGCCTCGATCACCACACCACCCGCACCGACGTAGGCGGCGGCGCCCTGACCGCCCGCACCACCGTTGCCGAACAATCCGGCGTCGCCGCCATCACCGCCCACGCCACCGTTGACTCCGGCGACGCCGGCCGCACCGTCGCCGCCGTCACCGAAAAGGAACCCGCCGTCGCCGAGGTTTCCCAGACCGAGCCAGCCGAACAACGAGTTGTTGACACCGTTGAAGCCGTCGATTCCGTCGCCGATCAGGTCCCGGCCGAACATCAACACAACGGGAGTGTTGATCAGGTCGATCAGCAGCTGGTTTCCGGCGTTGTGCAGGAAGCTTTCCAGTGCGTCGTGGATCGGGAGATAAAAGCTGTCCTGATAGAGCTGAGCCCAGTCAGCCGGTACGAACAGATTGAAGTCGGCGCCGCCGAGATCACCCGGGTCGAAGCTGGCGATGCCGATGTCTGCGAGGTCAGCGCCGGCCGGGTTGACGTCGGCCGTGTCGAACCAGGTAACAGGGTCGAAGAAGTCGAAATCCGCCTGGGCAGATGGCGCCATCGTCATGGGCGCCAGGACGAGCGTCAATGCCGCCGCAGCACCGCCTATCGCACGACTCATCCGGCCAGTTGCGCTACGACCCCGGTGCCCGGCACTACGGCGAAGACGACGATTCATTGCGATTGACCTTTCTACGACTAACCCGTGTTGACGGGCGCGAAGCTGACTTAGGCGGCGGTAACCGTGTCCAGGCCGAGGAATTCGCCGATCCAAGACAGATCGGGATTCCCGTCGACAAGGGACCCGAGTGAGTTCAGGAAATCCGGCGAGTCCCCTGCGTCGGTCGCCATCGCCGAACCACCGAACAGACCACCGAACAGCGAGGTCGGGTCCTGGATATCGAAAAAGACGCGTTGGGCTGCGTTCCACAGCGTCGAGAACGGTTCCTGCTCCATAAACGAGCCCCAAACGTAGTTCGCCGGGTCCTGCAGGTCACGAAATGCTGCCTGAACACCTTCCGACCAGGCTGCACTCAGAGCGGTGTTGACCTCAGCCCAGCTGATGTTGCTCGGCAACAGGTCGAAACTGAAGGTCGTGAGCTCGTTGGCAGGTCCCTGGTTCCAGCCTTCCGTGAGGCTGCCATAGCCCAGATTGACCAGGATGCGCATGCTCGGTTCCAAGAGGTCGGCCAAGGGGTTCCCCCAGACGGGATTCACCCGTAACAGATCCAGCAGAGGGAGCGAATCCGTGGGGATCACATAATAATTGGTGAGACCGTCTCCGGTGGTTTCCAACTGAATTGCGTTGGCGATGTCGTCATGACTCACACCGAAATATCCGTCATGCAGCAAGAACATGCCGACGACGGCATTAAGCGACGATATCAGGTTCAGCGGATAACGGGGAAAATCGGCGTACCCGTCGTATTCCATCGTGTAGACATCGGTGGTGAAGTAGTCCGGCGTCGGATGCCCGAGGGTCATCCCGTTCCAAAAAGTGAGGTCCCCGCCCCAGAAGTTCAGTAACTGGAGGAGTCCGCCGTTCGGGTTCGCAGAATTCCCCACAAGCACGAAATGAACGTTGTCGGGCGCGACACCCTCGTGCTCGAGTTGTTCCATCGTCATTGACGACATTGCCGAACTCTGCGAGTAGCCGAACACATACACCGGGTTGTCGGCGTTCACCTGGCCGGTGGCGATCTCCTTGTTGATCGCCTCAGCGAGGATCTGGGCGCCCTGGACCATCGAGATGTTGCCCGGGAAATACAGCTGGGGCGTGAACAGCGACTCCGCTGTTCCGGTAAAGCCGTGCGCCTGGAGGTACAACAAGTTCGCGGCGTTGACGTACCCCTCCGACGGCAACGGAATACCGCTGCCGCCCATGACGAACGCGATGTCGCCCGCGGTCAGCGCTACGTCCTGTGACACGGCAGCCGAGGACCGGGCGGACAACGGCGATGCCGTCGCAAGCCCCGCCATGCCGGCGAAGACGACGAGAACGCTTACGACAGCGAGAACTCCGCGACCACGGCGGAGCGAACGCCCCCCCTGCGGACCGGTCATCGCGACGACACCAGCCATGGAAACCCCTTGAAATGCCCTTCAACGCACCGCGGAACGCGGAACCCCACCCGAAATTAGATCACCCGCAACAGTTTTAGTCAGTAGTTCGGTGGAAAGCCAGCCAGATTGACATAACTGCGCTTATTGGGGCATGATAAAAAATCGGCCTTTCGGCTTCCCCGAATCGTAGCGCGGAACACCGTCCAAGTAAGGTGTCATTCGTGGATATTAACGGAGCAAGCGCGATCGTCACCGGTGGCGCATCAGGAATCGGCGCGGCCACTGCCCGCCAGTTGGCCGACAGGGGCGCACGGGTCGTCGTCGCCGATCTGCAGGCGGACAAGGGTGAGGCCCTGGCCCACGAGATCGGCGGCGTGTTCGTGTCCGTCGACGTGACCAGCACCGAACAGATCATCGACGCGGTCAACACCGCGACGGACCTCGGCCCGCTGCGGGCGCTGGTGAACTCGGCCGGTATCGGCTGGGCGCAGCGCACCATCGGCAAGGACGGCGAGTTCGAGTCGGCACACAACCTGGACCTGTACAAGAAGGTGCTCGCCATCAACCTGGTCGGCACCTTCGACTGCATCCGGATCGCGGCCACCGCGATGAGCCGCAACGAGCTGACCGACACCGGCGAGCGTGGCGCAATCGTCAACATGACCAGCGTTGCGGCCTTCGACGGCCAGATCGGCCAGGCCGCCTACTCGTCGTCCAAGGGCGGCGTCGTGGGCCTGACCCTGCCGGTGGCCCGTGACCTGTCGGCGGCGGGCATCCGCGTCAACACGGTGGCCCCCGGCCTCATCGACACCCCGATCTACGGCGAGGGCGAGGCCTCGGAGGCCTTCAAGGCCAAGCTCGGCGAGTCCGTACTGTTCCCGCACCGGCTCGGCAAGCCCGAAGAGCTGGCGTCGATGGTGGTGGAGCTGCTCACCAACTCCTACATGAATGCCGAGGTCGTCCGCGTGGACGGTGGCATCCGGATGCCCCCGAAGTAGTTTTCGTACCCGAGGTTGAGATTGCGTCCAGGGTCGCGGATACCGCGAAATGTACAGCCCTGGACGCAATCTCAGCGGACGACGGCCTCAAGGCCTGGGGGCGCGCCGGCGCGTGGCACCCCAGAGCCCGACGCCGATGCCGACAACTGCTCCACCGAGACCAACGATCTGCTGTCCACGCTTGAGATCGGCGTGCACGCTGATCCCGCCCAGCAGGTCGGCCGCATCGGCACCACCGGATGCGAGGAACCAGCCGCGCGTGTCGCGACCGCGCAACGCCCCGTTCAGGAGTAGCCCGCCGATCAGGGCGTCCCGGTATCCCATCGAACGAAGCAGCAGGCGCGCAGAAGGCCCGGGATCGTCCGGTTCTCCCCACCACCGATTCGCCCGAAGCGGATCGACGAGAAACGAGATACCCGACGCCAGCCGGATACTGCCCGCGACCAGCGCCGCACGGTCTTTGATCATGAAGCGCAGCCTAGGGCCCGGCGCTTGGGCCCGAACCTATTTCCAGGCGAATACCGGTTGTTCCAGCTCGTCGACCCGGTCCCCTCGACCCTCCAAGCACAGCCACCGCACTTGCAACAGCACCGCCCCGGTCGGCGCGTGGATCAGGTCATTGCCCAACGGGATCTGCACGACCGGGCGCGTGCTCTCCGGGATACTGACGAAGCGCGGCGAATCATCGCGTTGCAGCTGATGTAGCCCCACGCGGTAGACCGCCACCACCTCGGCCGGTTCGGGACGGAGATCGAGCCGTCCCCCGCCCCAGATCACCACCGGCGTGATGACGTATCCGGAGCGAGTCGGATAGTCGTCGAGCACGCCGAGCACAGCCGAGCCAGACAAACTGATGCCGACCTCTTCGTCCAACTCGCGCAGGGCCGCGTCGACCGCGGTTTCGCCGGGATCCAGGCGGCCACCGGGCAGCGCCCACTGAGCGGCATGCGAGGTGAGACGAGAGGCCCTGCGGCACAGGAGGAAGGCAGCACCCCCGGACACATCGACCATGCGGCCGTCTAGACCAGCCTCCGGCAAGGGCCGACCGGCGATCCAGTCATCCACGGGCGCGGGGTCGACCCGGTCTTCGGCGACTTCGGAGTCCACGATCACCACCGCGACGGCCGCGTGCCGCTTCGACGGGTCGGTCACGACGCGGCGGTCATGCCCGTCCAGATGTGCCCGGATCCGCTCCCGCAGCGCCTCGTCATAGCTGATGGTCACCGCTTGACCATAGGCGCCGTGACAGGAACGATCTCGATGCTGACCCACCCGTCGGTCAGCCGGCTGCCCATTCCTTGGCACGGTCGACGTCATCGAGGCCGAACACCGCCAGTTCGCCGGGGATCATCCACTCGAGCGCATGCAGAACGTGGGCGACCCACTCCTTGTCGGACACCACCGCGATCCGTTTGAACGCGGCGTGATGCGGCAGCACGGCGCCCAGACCGAGCTTGATGTCCTCGGCCAGCCCGCCGGGCCCGAAACCCTCGTAGTCGGAGTCGATCACCTCGACGATCCGAACGTCGCCCCCCTGCAGAAGCTCGTGCAGCGCGGGCTTGATCTCACGCAGTTCGTCGCCGCGAAGCCGCCCCGACACCCGAATTCCGGTCACTCCCTCGGGCATGTCCGCCAGTAGCTCGATCATGGGAATGCTCCCTTCCGCCGATGCCGTCACCGTAGTCCGCGGGATCGTCGACTATCCGAAGTCGTTGCCGTGTGATTGGTGTTCGCGGAGCCGGCTGGAGAAGGTCATCCAATCGCCGGCCTCGACATCGGTGAGCAGGCTCCGATGTTCGGCCAGCACGAGATCGGGTTGCCCGCGGACTGTCGAGTTGCGCACGATCGAGAGGTGCTGTCGATCTTGGAGCCGGTCGTAGAACGCCAGCATCGTGGAGTTGTTCGCGAGCTCCACGAAAGCGCGATGGAACTGCATCGCCAGTGCCGCAAAGCCGGGATAGTCGCGCCGGCGTAACGCCTGGTCCTGCCCATCAAGGTTCTCCTGCAGGCGCGCACCGAGTTGCCGCCGGGCTTCAGGGTCGCCGAGTTGCACACCGGCACATTCAAAGGCGTGCCGCACCTGGTCTGACTCGCGGATCTCATCGACAGTCAATTCACGCACCAGCGCACCGCGCTTGGGATAGATCCGCACCAGCCCTTCGTCCTGTAGACGCGTCAGCGCCGCGCGCACCGGCGTACGGCTCATCGACATCGACGCCGCCAGGGCCGACTCGCTGAGCATGGCACCGGCCGGGAACTCACCGCCGAGGATGCCCGCGCGGATCAGGTCGTGAGCACGTTGTGCGGAATTGACCGTCACGTCGCCCATACGGTCCTCCATGATTGGCTACTACTCTCTAGGATACTTCTAGTATCCTAGTTGGCGGCCCGTCACGAAGCCACTCGGCCGATTCGGCCGTGACGGTGTGCGCCGAGGGCGCAGAGAATCTGGAGGAGTGTGGTGACAACACCAGCGAGCGGGCATCAGCCGACGGAATCCACCGCCCAGGAAGTGGCATTCGCCGATCGCGTCACCGAGGCGCTGGACGCCGCCAGCCTCGCTCTGCTCCTGAGCCTGGGCCATCAAAGCGGACTGTTCGACGCGCTGACCACCCTGTCAGCACCGGCAACCAGCGCCGAGATCGCCACCCGCACCGGGCTCAACGAACGCTACGTTCGCGAGTGGTTGGGGGGCACGACGGTGGCCGGCGTGCTGGACTACGACCCCGTCAACCAGACGTATCGATTGCCGCAGCACCATGCCGCTGTGCTGACCCGTGCTGCCGGGGCCGCCAACCTGGCGCGCGTCGCGCAGTACATCGCGCTGATGGGCGAGGTCGAGCAGAAGGTATTGGGCTGCTTCCGGCACGGCGGCGGACTGCCCTACAGCGACTATCCGCGCTTCCATGCCGTGATGGCGGAGCGAAGCGGCGAGGTCTTCGACACGGCACTGGTCGACGTCGTCCTGCCCCTCGTCGAGGGCTTGCCGCAACGGCTCCGCGACGGCGCGGATGTGGCCGATTTCGGCTGCGGCAGTGGACACGCCGTCAACGTCATGGCCGAGGCGTTTCGCACCAGCCGGTTCACCGGCATCGACTTCTCGACCGAGGGCATCGAGCGCGCGTCGCGCGAAGCGACTCAGCGGGGATTGGCCAATACCACCTTCGAGAGCCACGACCTGACCACGTTCGACCGAGCATCGGCGTACGACCTCGTCACCGCGTTCGACGCCATTCACGATCAGGCGCAGCCCGCGCGGGTGTTGGAGAACATCTATCGATCCTTGCGGCCGGGTGGCGTCTTCTTGATGGCCGATTCGAAGGCGTCAAGCCGCTTGGAAGACAACATCGGCACCCCCATGAACACCTACCGCTACACGGTCTCACTGATGCACTGCATGCCGGTGTCGTTGGCCTTGAACGGTGCCGGTCTGGGCACCATGTGGGGCCGCCAACTCGCCATGTCGATGTTGGCCGACGCCGGCTTCACCGACGTCGAGTGCTCCGAGATCGACGAGGATCCGTCGAACTACTACTTCATCGCTACCAAACGCTGAAGTGAAGGAGATCGCGGTTCGCGCGGTGGCACGACGCTGCCCCGGAGGCCGGTTAGGCCTGCCCGGTCAGCCCGCGTTGCGCGCCAGGTTGATGGCGTAGTCGCTGACGAAGTGTCCCGCGGCGGGTTCGCCGGAGCCGCAGCTGCCGTCGGACTCCCCGACCCGCTTGACCCACAGGTAGGCGTCGGCGTGCTGCCCGGCGGTGTTGGCGGTCGGCGGCGTGCCCAGGGCCCGCCCGCTGGGGTTGCACCAGCCGTAGGGGTCGCCTTCCGCGGGGCCGGCGCCGTTGCGGGAGGTGTCGATCACGTAGTGCGCGCCGCCGGTCATCCCCGAGATCTCTTCGCCGTAACCGGTTTCCTCTTCGGTGGTGAAGTAGTTCGTGCTGTTCAGGGCAAAGCCCCGCGCGCGCCCCACACCGGCCTGGTTCAGGCGGTTGGCCATCTCTCCGGCGCTGACCCACCGCGAGTGCCCGGCGTCGACGTAGACGGCCGTGGCCGGGTTGCGTCCCAGCGTGTCGACGGCGTAGCTGATCAGGTCGAAGCGCTCCTGACGCGCATCACCCGAGAGGCAGTCGGCCATCGCGAGCGCGTCGGGCTCGAGGATGATCGCGGCCGGATTGCCGCCGATCCCGTCGGCGATGCTGTCGACCCAGGCGCGGTAGGACGCGCCGGAGGAGAATCCGCCCGCGGCGTAGCTTCCACAGTCACGGTGCGGGATGGCGTAGAGCACCAGCACCGGCATGGCTCCGGCCGCCGCGGCCGCACCGGTGTGTCGGGCCACCGTCGAGCCGACAGAACCCACACCGAACGCCTGGTCCAGCCAGTACGCCTGCGGGGTGTTGGCGACACGGGCCAGCTCGGCGCTGTCCGGCTGCGCGTTGGAGGCATGCATCGCCTTCGAGATGGGATCGACATAGAAGGGCATGCCGCCCAGCGGGTTGTCCCCGTCGGCCTGGGCGGGGGCCGCGCCGGCCAGGGCCGCAACGGCAAGGAGGGGGGTGAGGCAGCGCGCGACCGCGCCAAACGCTGAGGGGATCACAGGCAAAAATTACCTTATGGCCGACCCGAGGTCACAAGACGGTCACGGTGGAGGCCGGATCGCTCAGCCGAGCAGCGCGTCGACGAAGGCGCCCGGCTCGAAAGGAGCCAGGTCATCGGGCCCCTCCCCGAGCCCCACCAGCTTGACCGGCACACCCAGCTCCTGCTGCACCCGGAAGACGATCCCGCCTTTGGCGGTTCCATCCAGCTTGGTCAGCACCACTCCGGTGATGTCGACGACGTCGGCGAATACCCGGGCTTGGGCCAGGCCGTTCTGCCCGATAGTGGCGTCGAGGACCAGCAGCACCTCGTCGACGGCCGCACGGCGCTCGACCACCCGCTTGACCTTGCCGAGCTCGTCCATCAGACCGGTCTTGGTGTGCAGCCGTCCGGCGGTGTCGATGACCACCACGTCGACACCGTCGGACACGCCCTTGTCGACCGCGTCGAACGCGACCGAGGCCGGATCGGCGCCCTCGGCGCCCCGCACCACTTCCGCGCCGACCCGCGCTGCCCAGGTCTGCAGCTGGTCGGCCGCGGCGGCCCGGAACGTGTCGGCCGCCCCCAGCACCACGCGACGGCCGTCGGCCACCAGCACCCGGGCCAGTTTGCCGACGGTGGTGGTCTTGCCGGTGCCATTCACCCCGACCACCAGCAGCACCGACGGGTGCTCGTCGTGCGGCAGCGCCCGGATGGAGCGCTCCAGACCAGGCTGCAGTTCGCCGATGAGCACGTCGCGCAGCACGGCACGAGCCTCGGCTTCGGTGCGAGCCTGGCCGCCGGCCAGTCGGCTGCGCAGCTGCGTCACCACCGATTCGGTGACGATGGGACCCAGGTCGGCCACCAGCAGGGTGTCCTCGACGTCCTGCCAGGAGTCGTCGTCGAGGTCTCCACCGCCCAGCAGCCCAAGCATACTGCGGCCCAATGCGTTCTGAGACTTGGCCAACCGGCCGCGCAGCCGCTCCATCCGGCCTTCGACCGGCTCGATGTCCGGCTCGACGACCTCTGGCGCCGGCGCTGCCTGGGTTTCGGGAAGGACTTCGGCCGGCGCTTCGGGCAGATCGACGTCGGTGATGGTGCGCCGGGGCGCGTCACGCGGAACGGTCGCGTCGTCGCCGATGACAGGCGCGGGCGGCTCTGACGTCTCGGTCCGGCTGAAGGTGATGCCCGAGGAAGCGGTGTAGCCACCGGAGCGGTCCAGGCTCTCGCGTTGCGGCGCGGACAGGTTGATCCGGCCTCGCCGATACCGCACCAGGCCCCAGACCAAGGCACCGACCAGGATTAGCGCGACAACGACCGCCGCGGCGATCAGGAGAGTTTGAGACGACACGACCGTCATTGTGGCAGCAGGGACTTAGTGCGGGTTCACGCCTGGCTGGAAACGAGCTCTTCGCCCCGGATGCGTTGGGAGATCACCGCGGTGATCCCGTCGCCCTGCATTGTCACCCCGTACAGCGCGTCGGCCACTTCCATGGTCGGCTTCTGGTGGGTGATGACGATGAGCTGCGAGCGGGCCCGCAACATCTCGAACAGCGCCAGCAGCCGGCGCAGGTTGGTGTCATCCAGCGCTGCCTCGACCTCGTCCATGATGTAGAACGGCGACGGGCGGGCCCGGAAGATCGCCACCAGCATGGCAATGGCCGTCAGCGACTTCTCCCCGCCGGACAGCAGCGACAGTCGCTTGACCTTCTTGCCGGGCGGCCGGGCCTCGACGTCGACGCCGGTGGTCAGCATGTCGCCGGGGTCGGTCAGCAGCAGCCGGCCTTCCCCGCCGGGGAACAGCGCCGCGAACACCTCGGTGAACTCGCGCTCCACGTCGGCGTAGGCGTCGGTGAAGACCTGCAGGATGCGCGCGTCGACCTCGGAGACCACATCGAGTAGGTCTTTGCGGGCCGCCTTGACGTCCTCGAGCTGAGTCGACAGGAAGTTGTAGCGCTCCTCGAGCGCCGCGAACTCCTCGAGCGCCAGCGGGTTGACCCGGCCCAGTTCGGCCAGCTCGCGTTCGGCGCGTTTGGCCCGGCGCTCCTGGGTGGCACGGTCGAAGGGCATCGGGGCGGGGGCCATCACCAGTTCACCGCGGTCCCGGGCCTGCTCGTACTCGGCCATCTCCAGTTCGGTCGGTGGCAGCGCCACGTCCGGACCGTATTCGGCGATCAGGTCTGCCGAGCTCATACCGAACTGTTCGAGCACGGTCTGCTCGAGTTGTTCGATACGCAAGGCGGCCTGCGCCTTGGCGACTTCGTCGCGGTGCAGTGACTCGGTGAGCGCGGTGAGCCGGGTGCTCTGGGCGTTCACCTCGTCGCGGACGGCGACCATCGCGGCGGCTCGCTGCTGGCGTTCAGTCGCCAGCCCATCGCGGATCCGCGCCGCCGCGGTCACCACATGTTGCAGACGGCGAGCCAGCGAGCTGCCGGCGTCGGCCACCGCTGCCGCTGTCGTCGCCGCGCGTGCGCGTGCGGCGCGAGCCTGCTCGGCGCGTACCCGCGCCTCGCGTTCGGCCGCCGCCGCCCGGCGCAGCGAGTCCGCCTTACCGCGTACCGCGTTGGCGCGTTCCTCGGCGGTACGTACCGCCAGCCTGGCCTCAACCTCGACGCTGCGCGCCGCCTCGGCTGCCGCCGCGATCTGCTGGCGATCCACCGGTTCGGCGGCCGCGGCCGGCTGGTCCTCTTCGGCGTTGCGCAGCCGCGCCTCCAGTTCGCCCAGCTCCGTGACGGTCTGCGCCCGGCCGGTCTCCAGCTCGTCGCGCTCACGCAGCCGGCGGTGCCACTCGGCCTCGGCGGCGCGGGCTTCTTGCCCCAGTCGGCCCAGTTGCTCGTGGGTCGCGGCGATGGCGGCATCGGACTCGTTGAGCGCGGCCAGTGCCTGCTCGGTGGCGTCCCGGCGCGCGGACTGCTCGGCCAGCGCTCCGGAAAGAGCCGCACCGAGTTCACCGGCCTGCGTCTGGGCGGCGGCCAGTTCGGCGCGGGCCTTGTCGATCTCGCTGTTGATCTCCAGGGTGGACGGCTTGCGATCCGATCCGCCGCTGACCCAGCCCGCACCGACCAGATCTCCGTCTAGCGTCACCGCGCGTACCCCGGGGCGCGCGGCCACCAGGTCCAGCGCCTTGGGCAGGTCGTCGACCACCGCCACCGCCGACAGCATGGCCGTCATCGCGCCGCGCAACTTCTCGGGGGTCTCGATGAGCTCCACCGCCCAGAGCGCTCCGTCGGGCAGCACCGCACGCTGGTCGGTGGCGGGCAGCGGCCAGTCCCCCAGCACGATGGCGGCCCGGCCACCGTCGGCGGTCTTGAGCGCATGCAGCGCCGAGCGGGCCGCGCCGGCATTCTCCGCGGCCAGCGCGTCGGCCGCGGACCCCAGCACCGCGGCCAGCGCCGCCTCATACCCCGAACGCACCTTGACCAGCTTCGCGATCGACCCGAACAGTCCGGGACCGCTGTGGTTCGCCGCGAGCCAGGCGGCGCCGTCCCGGCGTTCCAGCCCCATCGACAAGGCCTCGATGCGAGCGTGCAGCGAAGCCACCTGCCGCTCGGCGGCGCGCTCGGCCGCCTGAAGTTCGGCGACCCGCTCATCTGCCAGCTGCAAGGTGGCCACGGTCCGCTCATGGTGGTCGTCCAGACCGACCTCGCCCTGATCGAGCTCGGAGACCCGGCCCTGAATCGTTTCGAACTCCGCCTGCGCGGCCTGAGCCCGCCCGGCGGCTTCCTCGATGCGCGTCGAGAGCTGCCCGACGTGCGTATCGATCGATTCGACCCGCGCCCGGATCGTCTCCACCTGACCGGTCAGCCGGGCCAGGCCCTCCCGCCGGTCGGCTTCGGCACGGACCGCGGCCAGATGCGCCTTCTCCGCCTCGGTGCTGCGGCGCTCGCGTTCGGCCAGCTCGGCGCGCGCCGCCTCCAGCCGGATCCCGGCCTCGGCCAGCTCGGCCAACAGTTGCTGCTCGGCCGCGGCCACCTGCTCGGCCTCGGCGTCCAAGGCGTCCGGGTCGACGCCGGCGGTGGTGATCGGCTCTTCGTCGAGATGGTGCGCGCGTTCGCTGGCGATGCGCACCGTGGCACTGACCCGCTCGGCCAGCGCGGACAGCGAGAACCAGGTCTGCTGGGCGTTCTCGGCGCGCTGGGTCAAGCTGGCGACCGCGGACTCGTGGGCGGTCAGTTCGTCGGCGGCCACCGCCAGACGCTCGGTGATCTGGTCGTGTTCGCGGCGCAGCGTCGCCTCGGCGTCGGTGGTTCCGGCGAACTCTGCTTGCCGCGACACCAGATCATCGGCGGTCAGCCGCAGCTTGGCGTCGCGCAGGTCGGCCTGGATGGTGGCCGCTCGCCGTGCGACTTCGGCCTGGCGGCCCAGCGGTTTGAGCTGGCGGCGCAACTCGGTGGTCAGGTCGGTCAGGCGGGCCAGGTTGGCCGCCATCGCATCCAGCTTGCGGACCGCCTTCTCTTTGCGCTTGCGGTGCTTGAGCACCCCGGCGGCCTCTTCGATGAATGCCCGGCGATCTTCGGGCCGTGATTCCAGGATCTGCGCCAGCCGGCCCTGGCCGACGATGACGTGCATCTCTCGGCCGATGCCGGAGTCGCTGAGCAGCTCCTGAACGTCCATCAACCGGCAGCTCGCGCCATTGATCTCGTACTCGCTGGCTCCGTCGCGGAACATCCGCCGGGTGATCGAGACCTCGGCGTACTCGATCGGCAGCGCGTTGTCGGAGTTGTCGATGGTGACGGTGACCTCGGCGCGACCCAGCGGGGCGCGCGAGGAGGTGCCGGCGAAGATGACGTCTTCCATCTTCCCGCCGCGCAGGGTCTTGGCGCTGTGCTCCCCCATCACCCAGGCCAGCGCGTCGACCACGTTGGATTTGCCCGAACCATTCGGTCCGACCACCGCGGTGATGCCCGGTTCGAAACGCAGAGTCGTCGGCGCGGCGAAGGACTTGAAGCCCTTCAGCGTCAAACTCTTGAGATGCACGGGAGGTGAGACTACCGGGCTAGCGTTCGGCGAAACCGTCGATCGGGTCCCCAACGTCCGCCCAGTCGACGACGACGGTGGTCACCCGCCCGGGCGTGGTGCCACCCTGCAACAGTTCCAGCAGGCGCTCACAGTCCGCGCGAGGCCCCTGAGCGACGACATGCACCCGGCCGTCCGGGCGGTTGGCCGCGTAGCCCGTCAGGCCCAGCTCGAGCGCCCGCGACCGTGTCCACCATCGAAATCCGACGCCCTGGACGTGGCCGTGCACCCAGGCGGACAGCCGGACGTCAGGACCGGTCACCGGAGTCGATCTCGAAGCGCACCTCGGTGCCGGATTTCAGGGTGCGGCCCACCGTGCAGACCTGGTCGACAGCGCGGTGCACGACGGTCAGCAGCCGCTGTTTGTCCGCTTCATCCAAACCCGACAGGTCCAGCTTCAGGACTTCTTCCAGCAGCGGATAGCGCTCCTGCTCCCGATCGGCGAGGCCCGAGACCTCGATGGTGGCCTGGTAATCGTCGCCGAGCCGGCGGGCCAGCGGGGCGTCACTGGACATTCCGCTGCATGCGGCCAGCGCGATCTTCAGCAGCTCTCCGGGGGTGAAGACGCCGGCGACGTCTTCACTGCCGACCAGCACCTGCGCGCCCCTCGAACTGTGTCCGGTGTAGCGGCGGGTTCCGGTTCGTTCCACCCATAATTCGGTCATGGGGATATCTTGGCAGCCCCGGACGTGACCGCGCCGAACGTGCGTTCGGCGTGCGCAAGCGGATGCCGCTGTGCCGATGGCGGTGACCCGCTGCGCCCGGCTCCGCCGCGCTTGCGATCCCCGCTAGGCCAATGGCGGTGACCCGCTGCGCCCGGCTCCGCCGCGCTTGCGATCCCCGCTAGGCCAATGGCGGTGACCCGCTGCGCCCGGCTCCGCCGCGCTTGCGATCCCCGCTAGGTCAGTCGGCCACCGCCGCAGCAGGCTTTCTGCCGTACTGGCGCTCCATCATGGCCGTGTCGCCGTACACCTGCACCCGCGCGGTCTTGCCGTTACGCAGGGTGTAGACCTCGGCGCTGTGGCCCCGTTCGCCGCCGATCGCCGCCTCGCTGAGGACCACGACGGTCTCCCCGTCGGCCAGGAAGCGCTTCGGCGTGATCGTCGGTGACTTCTGCCCCAACTGCATCAGGAACTCCATGAGCTCCCCTTTGCCGCGGTAGGTTCCGCTGATTGCACTCTCGCCGGGCTGCACCCATTCGATGTCGTCATCGAAGAGCGCCATCAGGGATTCGGTGTCGCCGGCGGCGAACGCCTGGTAGCCGTTGCGCACCAGCGCGATGTTCTGCTCGGACATCTGTCGGGTCCTTTCTTAGGTATTCTCTTGTGCCCGGCCTACTTTCACGCATCAGAGCCGGAACATCTCACGCGCCAAGTGCGCGGCTTGCACGGCCGGCGCTTGCTGACTGGCGGCATCCATAAGGCAAGCACCATCACCGCAAAATTGCCTCATCCCAATGGACGAGATCCGCGTAAACTTTTGCGACGAGAAGACAGGCGTCTTCCCATTCCTTCACAACCGGGAGCATGCGGAATGTCCAGGCCTATCAATGGATTCAGGGCCCGCGATGAGCGCGATCGATGAATTCTCACAACTGATCTCTCGTATTTACTCCGCGGTGTTGGCTCCCGACGAATGGGATCTCGCCATGGCCGCCATCGCCCGCGCCTTCACCGCGCATGCGGCGTCGCTGGTGCTCTCCGACAATGTCTCGCGCACACTGAAGCACGCGCAGATGCCGTCGTCAGCGGCTGCGGCATACGCGGCGCACTACGAACGGCTGGATCACGTCCTTTACGCGGTGGAGAACGGACCGGTGGGTGTGGTGCGGACCGGCGCTGAACTCATGTGGCCCTACCAAAATTGCGAGTTTCAGATCGACTGGGCTCGCCCGAATGGACTGCACGACGGACTGTTCGTTCGGCTCACTTCCGGAACGACGATGACCAGCCTGGCCATCGCCAGTACAGAGCAATCGCAGCGGTTCGACAATCCCGAGAATCTTGCGTTGATGAACCGTCTGATTCCGCATCTGCAACAAGCGCTTCGATTGCAGGACCGTCTCGAAGATCTGGATCGCCGCAATGGTGATCTCACGGCGGCCAGTGAGGCCGTCCGTCACGGGGTCGTCATCGTCGAAGGACGGCGATGCGTTTACGCCAACGGTGCCGCGGAGCGCATTCTGGGTTCCGACGACGGCTTGCGGATCGAACGCGGCTGCATCACAGCCGATTCCTCGCACGCCGACGCGGAGTTGGAACACAGCATCGCCCGACTGTCCAAGGCCGAAAGCCAGGAAATCTGGGGCGGTTCATTCCTGTGCGCACGCCCCTCAGGGCAACGCCCCTACATCGTTCATGTCCTACCGGTCGAGGCGAATTCCTTTGCGACACTGCACCCCGGACGGGCCATGGTCATCATCGTCGACCCCGAACGACAGCCGGAACCACCCGCGATACTGCTGCGACGCCTGTACGGACTGACGAACGCCGAAGCAGAGGTGGCCCTGTTGGTGATGCGAGGCGAGGGGCTGACCCCGATCGCCGAAGAGCTTTCGGTGTCGCTGACCACCGTGAAGACCCACCTCCGGCACATCTTCGACAAGACCGGCATCCATCGCCAGGCCGAACTCGTTCGGCTGCTGATCCTGCTCGGCCCCACGCGCGGATAACGAGATCTGCGGATCCGGCGCCACAGGACTATCGTCAGAGCTGTCCCGCAACACCATTCGCCGAAGGGCCGGGAGGGCATCCGTGCAGGTAGCGATCCCGCTCTTCCCGCGATTCACCGCGCTGGACGCGATCGGGCCATACGAGGTGCTGCAACGGATCCCAGGTGCCGAGGTGGTTTTCGTCGGGCACCGCCGAGGCGAGGTCCGCAGCGACAACGGGATGCTCGGAGTCCTCTGTGACGCCCGATTCGACGAACTGACCGCACCCGAGGTCTTGGTCGTCCCTGGCGGTGTCGGGACACGAACACTGCTCGACGACGCGGAATTGCTCGACTGGATACGCAGCGCCCACACCCACAC
Source organism: Mycobacterium sp. SMC-14 (assembly GCF_046250075.1). NCBI lineage: Bacteria > Bacillati > Actinomycetota > Actinomycetes > Mycobacteriales > Mycobacteriaceae > Mycobacterium > Mycobacterium sp. SMC-14. The sequence continues at coordinate 2,995,070 of NZ_CP176429.1, forward strand.
CAGGTTCACCACCTCGGTATGTACCGGCTCGCTGCTGCTGGCCGCCGCGGGACTCTTGGATGGGATGACCGCGACCACTCATTGGAGCGCCGTCGGGTTGCTGGAACACCTGGGCGCCAGCTACGTGGAGCAGCGTGTGGTCGAGCATCTGCCGGAGCGGATAGTGACCTCCGCGGGGGTCTCCAGCGGCATCGACATGGCGCTGCGGCTCGCCGAACTGTTGGCCGACGCCGAGGCGGCCCGCGCCATCCAGTTACTGATCGAATACGACCCGCAACCGCCGTTTGACTGCGGGTCGCTGGCCAAGGCCGGCGAGGACGTTCGACGGCGCGTCGCGCAGCTGAGGCGCTGACACAGCCGACCGCCACGGGCATACTGGGCATTTATGGCGACGGTGGTCGCGTTCCACGCCCATCCCGACGACGAAGCAATTCTGACCGGGGGAACCCTGGCGCGCGCGGCTGCCGAGGGGCATCGCGTAGTCGTGGTGGTAGCGACCGATGGACGCGTCAATGACGGCGATGGCGATCGGCTCGTCGAATTGCACGCGAGCGCAACGGCCCTCGGGGCCCACCGGGTCGAATGCCTGGGCTATGCCGACAGCGGCTTCGGGGCGGAGTTCTATCCTGACCCGCCGGGGCGGATCAGGTTCGCGCGCGCCGACATCGAGGAGGCAGCACAGCGACTGGCAGCCGTCCTGCGTGACGAAGACGCGGATCTGCTCCTGAGCTACCAGTCCAACGGCGGCTACGGCCACCGCGATCACGTGCGGGTTCATCATGTCGGCAAGCGGGCCGCGCAGATCGCGGCGACACCGCGCGTGCTCGAGGCGACGATGCCCCGGGAGATGCTGACCCGGGTCGCCGAAGGCGCACGTCTACTGCACCTGCCGGCGCCTTACGGGCGCGAGGTGGTACGCACCGCATACGCACCGGCATCAAGCATCACGCACCGGATCAACGTGTTTCGGTTTGCCCGGCAGAAGCGCGATGCCTTCGCCGCGCACCGCTCCCAGATCGGCGCCAGCGCCGCCGCCGCGCGGCTGTTCGCGGTGCTGATGCGGCTTCCCCCACAGGCGGCCGGCCTGATCTTCGGCCGAGAGTGGTTCATCGATCCGAATCTGCCGCCGGGCAGGGTGCACCGCAACATCTTCGAGTGATCGAAGGCCGGTCTCCGCAGCGCGGGGGCCGCTACGGCGCGAGCGTGCGCAGAATGCCACCATTCTCGGCGTGTTGGCGCACAGACACGCACGCTCGCCGAAAGAGAACGGCAGTCAGCGTTGGCATTTCGGGCAAAAGTATGACGAGCGGTTCATGAACTTCTCCCGGCGGATCGGCGTCCCGCAACGACGGCACGGCTCGTCTTCACGGCCATAGGCGTCAAGTGACCTGCTGAAGTAGCCGGATTCACCGTTGACGTTGACGTACAGCGAATCGAACGAGGTGCCCCCGGCTGCCAGTGCGTCGTTCATCACCGCTGCTGCCGCACCCAGCAGTGCCCGCAGCTGCGGCCGGGACAATCGGTCGGCCATTCGGGTGCCGCGAACCCCGGCCCGCCACAGCGCTTCGTCGGCGTAGATGTTGCCGATACCGGACACCACGGTCTGGTCGAGTAGTTGGCGCTTGATCTCGGAGTGCTTGCGCCGCAGCACCTCCACCACCGACTCGGTGTCGAAGCGCGGGTCCAGCGGGTCGCGGGCGATGTGGGCGACCGGCACCGGCAGTGCGCTGCCGTCCACGACGACCAGGTCGGTGAGCTGCCACCCGCCGAACGTGCGCTGGTCGACGAAGCTGACCTTCGTACCGTCGTCGAGCAGGGCGGCGATCCGCAGGTGTCTGGCGTCCGGAAGCTCCCCCAGCAACATCTGGCCGCTCATCCCCAGATGCACCACCAGCGCCTCGTCGGCCGCTGCCCCGCTCAGCAGCAGCCACAGGTACTTGCCCCGGCGGTCGGTGCCGGTGACCTTCGCGCCCAGCAGCCGACCGGTCAGATCGGCAGGGCCGGCATCGTGCCGGCGCACCGCCCGCGGATGGTGCACCCGCACCCCGGTGATCGTGCGCCCGACCAGGTGCTCGTTCAGGCCGCGCCGAACCACCTCGACCTCGGGGAGTTCGGGCATGCTCAGGCCTGCGGCGTGTTGTCCAGCGCGTCCAGCGCCTGCCAGGCCGCCGCCGCGGCCTTCTGTTCGGCTTCCTTCTTGGTCCGGCCGACTCCGGTTCCGTACGCGGTATCCGACACGACGGCAGTCGCGGTGAACTCACGGTCATGGTCGGGGCCGGTGGAGCTGACCTGGTAGGACGGCACGCCGAGACCGCGCGCGGCCGTCAACTCCTGCAGGCTGGTCTTCCAATCCAGGCCGGCACCCAGCGTGGCCGCGGTGTCGAGCAGCGGACCGAACAACCGCAGGATCACCTCGCGGGCGGTGTCGATTCCGTGCTGGAGGTACACCGCTCCGAGCAGGGACTCCATTCCGTCGGCCAGGATGCTGGATTTGTCGGCGCCGCCGGTGTTTTCCTCGCCCCGGCCGAGCCGCAGGTGGGCTCCCAGGCCGTCCTCGGTCAGCCCCCGTGCCACATCGGCCAAGGCGGTGGTGTTGACCACGCTGGAGCGCAGTTTGGCGAGGTCCCCCTCGGGCCTGTCCGGGTGGCGATGGAAAAGCTCGTCGGTGATGGTCAGTCCGAGCACGGCATCGCCCAGGAACTCCAGGCGCTCATTGGTGGGCAGACCGCCGTGCTCATAGGCGTAACTGCGATGCGTGACGGCCAACGTGAGCAAGTCGTCGGCGAGATCCACGCCGAGTGCATCCAGCACAGCTTGCCGGGGACGGCTCACCGCTCACCGTCGTCGCTCGGTCGGGCCTCGTCCTGCGGTTCAAGCATTCCCGCCAATTTCGCCCAGCGCGGATCGATCTTGTCGTGGTGATGCCCGGGCTCCGCGGTGACCAGCACCGCCCCGCAGTCCGGGCACAGTCCGGGACAGTCGGGGTCGCACAGTGGGGACAGCGGCAATGCCAGACCGACCGCGTCGACAATCGCCTGTTCGAGGTCCACCGCGTCGTCGACGACCCGGCCCATCTCGTCGTCGTCGGTGGTGGCGTCGGTGGTGCTGTCGGGGTAGGCGAACAGTTCCGTCAGCTCGACTTCGACCTCGCCGGTCAGCGGTTGCAGGCAACGCGCGCATTCGCCCGCGGTGCGCGCCGAGACCACGCCGCTGACCAGAACGCCCTCGGAGACCGACTCCACCCGCAGATCCAGATCGACTGCGGCGTCCGCAGGAATCGCCACCAAGTCCAGCCCGATGCGATTGGGGCTGATCCGCTGCTCGTGCAGCGGCAACAGCGCACCGGGGCGTCGTCCCAACCGGGAGACATTGACCACGAACGGCGCAGGCAGCCGTCGGTGTGCTGCCTTCATACCTGCGCCGGGGTGCCTCGCCATGCCGCGATTCTACGCAGCGCGTTCCTCGACGTTCTCGGGTCAGCGAGTCGCGTAGTCGTGAGTGCCCGCGGCGGTACGCAGTTGGTGACGACCACGGTTGATCGAGCGCAGCGTGCCGTTGAGGAAGTCCTCGAATTCGGCCAGCTTGGCGTCGACGTAGATGTCGCATTCGCCGCGCATCCGGTCGGCCTCGGCGTGTGCCGAATCGATCAGCCGGGTGGATTCGGCGCGCGCCGAGGTCACCACCTCGTTCTGCGACACCAGCCGCTGCTGTTCCTTGATGCCTTCCTGCACGGCCTTCTCGTAGGCGGCGTTGCCGTTCTCGACCAGTCGGTCGCATTCCGCCTGGGCGCGGCTGGTGGCGGTCTCGAACTCACGCTTGGCGGTGGCGCTCAGCCGGGCCGCTTCTTCGCGGGCCTCACCGACCATCCGCTCGCTGTGTCCACGGGCCTCGGCCACCATCCGGTCGGCCTGCCCCTTGGCATCAGCCAGCAACCGGTCGGCCTCCGCGCGAGCGTGGCTGACCAGCGAGTCGGCTTCGGTGGTGGCCGAGCCGACCATCGACTCCGCGTGCTCCTTGGCCTCGTTGAGGACCGAGTCGCGGGCGTCGAGAACGTCTTGGGCGTCGTCCAACTCTCCGGGGATGGCGTCGCGGATGTCGTCGATCAACTCCAGGACATCACCGCGAGGTACCACGCAACCGGCCGTCATGGGAACGCCACGGGCCTCTTCGACAATGGAGCCCAGTTCGTCAAGGGCTTCGAACACTCGGTACACGGCAGCACCCTCCAGGCATAGTTGTTGTTACTAGTGTGCCCTGTGTTACGCGTGTGACTGTGTTAGTCGCCCGGTGTGTCGGATTCTCGTGCACTTCACCGGTAGCCTGACCCGTTGAAGTCGGAGATGAGCGAAGGGCGGCCATGACGAACGGTTCCGGGGGCCACGGGGGCACCGCGACACCAGGGCAGGCCCCACAGGGCTATCCGCAACAGTCCGGCGCCCAGGCCACCACCGATCTCGGCCGGCTGCTGCTGAGCTGCCGGGACAGTCACGGCATCATCGCCGCGGTCAGCGCCTTTCTGGCCGAGGCCGGCGCCAACATCATCTCGCTGGATCAGCACTCGACCGCACCCGAAGACGGGACCTTCGTGCAGCGGGCGATCTTTCACCTGCCCGGCCTGCCGGCAGCCCTCGACGGACTCCAGGAGCGCTTCGGCGCCACCGTGGCCCAGCGGTTTGCGATGGACTATCGGTTCACCGAAGCCGCCAAGCCCAAGCGGGTGGCGATCATGGCGTCCAAGACCGACCATTGCCTGCTGGACCTGTTGTGGCGCAACCGCCGCGGCGAGCTGGAGATGAACGTGGCGATGGTGATCTCCAATCACCCGGAGCTCGCCGAGCAGGTACGCCCGTTCGGGGTGCCGTTCTTCCACATCCCCGCAACCCGCGACATCCGCGGCGATGCCGAACAGCGTCAGCTGCAATTGCTCTGCGGCAACGTGGATCTGGTGGTGCTGGCCCGCTACATGCAGATCATCACCGGCGACTTCATCGAGGCGGTGGGCTGTCCGCTGATCAACATCCATCATTCCTTCTTGCCGGCGTTCATCGGCGCGGCGCCCTATCAGCGAGCGCGGGAACGCGGCGTGAAACTGATCGGCGCCACGGCGCACTACGTCACCGAGGTGCTCGACGAGGGTCCGATCATCGAACAGGACGTGGTGCGGGTGGATCACACCCACAGCGTCACCGATCTGGTGCGGCTGGGCGCCGACGTGGAGCGGGCGGTGTTGTCGCGGGCGGTGCAGTGGCACTGCCAGGACCGGGTGATCCGGGTAGGCAACGAGACGGTGGTGCTCTAGGCGGCTCCGGAGTTGACATCTGTCGAGTACGGTGTTGCGCATGGCTGTCCAGGACTTGTTCTCGAGCGTGCCGACGACCACCGCCGAGGCCTGTGAGATCTTCGACGCTGCAGAGGCCGTCGACCCCGATTTCATGGTCGGCACCTGGCATGGTTCCGAGCTGCCGACCGGCCACCGGATGGACGGGCTGTTGGCCGCCACCGGCTGGTGGGGCAAGCAGTTCGTCGATGCCGAGACCGTCCATCCGCTGCTGTTCCCCACCCGCGACGGATCTGCGCTGTGGGCGTTCAACCCGGTGCTGGCGTTCAGTGTCCTCGGGCTCGCCACGAAGTTGCCGGCGCTGAAGAACCGCTCGTTCCTCCGGCAAATCAACGCGGTGGCGCCACTGCTGCGGACCCGTGCGCCCCGGGCTCGGCTGCGCACCACCCGGTTCCGCGGAGTCGACAGCGCCACGATGGTCTACGACCAGGCGCCGGTCAACGACGTCTTCCGCCGGCTCTCCGATGACGCGGTGATCGGTGCGATGGACCTGCGGGGCTCGTCGCGACCGTACTTCTTCGTGCTGCGCCGCGACGATTCGCTGAAATTGGCCTAACCGCTGGCGATTTCGCCGGCGTCGTGCCACGCATTGCGCTCCGCGGTGAACGCGGCGACCTGTTGGTCCCGGAATCCAGCGATGCTCTCGGTGTTGTCGGCCAGGAATCGGCGGTAGGCCGGCAGTGAGAACTCTCCGTCGGTGATCTCTACCCGACCACGCCCGGCCGCCATGTCGGCACGCAAGTCCAGGAGCTCCCCGGCTCCGACCGGATAGAAGCTGATGCGGTCGAAGTAGCGCAGCAGCCAAGGGGTTTCGGCATCGAACAGCCCGGCGGTGGCATGCCGGTGGTTCCACACCTGGGTGGTGCGCCCGACGAACTGGTAGCCGCCGGGCCCCTCGATGCCGTAGATGCACAGGTAGGCGCCGCCGATCCCGACGGCATTCTCCGGGGTCCAGGTGCGGGCGGGGTTGTATTTGGTGGTCACCAGCCGATGCCGGGGATCCAGCGGGGTGGCCACCGGCGCGCCGAGGTAGATGTCGCCCAGGCCCAGCACCAGGTACTGCGCGTCGAACACGATGTCGTACACCTGCGCGATGTCGTCGAGGCCGTTGATGCGCCTGATGAACTCGATGTTCGACGGGCACCAGGGCGCGTCGGGGCGCACGCCGTACATGTAGCGGCGAATGGCCTCGTGGGTACCGGGGTCGTCCCAGCTCAGCGGCAGGCGTACCGATCGGCTCGGCACCACGAGTTCATCGCAGGGCGGCAGCGCGTCGTCGATGGCTGCCACCTCGTCGGTCACCTCGGCGCAGGAGAACTGCTCGGTGTCGAATTGGATCTGCAGTGATCGCACACCCGGAGTCAGTTCGGCCAGCCCGGGCAATCCCCGCTGACGGAGTTGGTCGTAGAGCACCTGCACCCGCGCCCGTAGCGCCAAATCCAGGGTCATCGGTCCGTATTCGAGCAGCACGCCATTGTCTCCGGCGCGCCGCAATGTGACGGCCGTCCCGTCGCGGCCGGTGTAACGCTGCAGCACTCCGTCGTCGCCGTCGCCGGAACGGGAGACCACGACGGGCAATGCCGCGCGCCGGCGCACACCCAGCGCTGCCGTCGGCGGGGCGTGGCCCGCACGGATCGGCACCAGGCGCACCGTGTCGCCGGGCGAGAGCTGGCCGAGTTTCCATCGGTCGCCGCGCACCACCGTCACCGGGCAGACGAACCCGCCCAGGCTGGGTCCGTCCGGACCGAGCAGGATCGGGGTGTCACCGGTGAAGTCCAGCGCCCCGATGCTGTAGGCGGTGTCGTGAATGTTGGACGGGTGCAGGCCGGCGTCCCCGCCGTCGGGACGGGCCCACCGTGGTTTCGGCCCCACCAGCCGCACGCCGGTGCGATCGGAATTGAAGTGCACGGTGTAATCGGTGGTGATCAAGGTGTCCATGTCGGCGCGGGTCAAGAACTCAGGCGCGGCGTGTGGCCCCTCGGTCACCGCGAGGTCCCAGTGCCGGCCGATGCTGGGCTGGCTCTCACTGGGGGCACGGGTGAGCGTCGGCGGGGCGCCGCCCAGGCCGACGGCGCTGAGTCGATCCGATTCGCGCAATGCCCGGCCGTGGTGTCCGCCGAATACACCTTGGGTGAAAGTAGCTGCGCTGCCCAGAAATTCCGGTGTGGCGATGCCACCCTCCACCAGGACGTAGCAGCGCATCCCCGGCCCGGGGATGATGCCGATCTCCAGGAGGCCACCGGCGGGTATCCGGATCGACTGCCATTGCCCAACCGGGACACCGTCTAGGCTGACCGGCACCGCGGCGCCGGTGATGCACACCCAGGCGGGATCCGAAAAGCGCAGGGCAGGTCCGGCTTTGGTGCATTCCAAACCGGCGGCACCTTCGGGATTGCCCAGTACCTGGTTGCCGATCCGAAACGACAGGTCGTCCATGGGCCCGGACGGCGGCACCCCGATATGCCAGTAGCCGACGCGCCCGGGCCAGTCCTGGACCGTGGTGAACATGCCCGGCGAGACCACCTCGATGCCGATCATGTTCGGGTGATCACCATCCGCACCGGTGTCGGGTCGAAGCCGTTGCACGGGTTGTTGATCTGCGGGCAGTTTGACACCAGAACCAGGGTGTCGATCTCGGCGCGCAGGGTCAGGCTCTTGCCCGGCGCCGAGAGGCCGTCGACGATGCCCAGCGTGCCGTCTGCTTCCACCGGCACGTTCATGAACCAGTTGATATTGGAGACGATGTCGCGCTTGCCCAGGCCCCATCGGGCCCCTTCGGCGAGGAAGTTCTCCACGCAGGCGTGCTGGTGGGCGGTGTGATGGCCGTAGCGCAGGGTGTTGGATTCCTGCGAGCACGCTCCCGCGATGGTGTCGTGGTTGCCCACGTCGTCTGCGACGACGGTCATCAGGGCGGCGCCGTCGGCGCTGCGCAGCGCCGATCCGGTGCTCAAGAAGATGTTGCGCTGAGCGGTAACGGTGGCCTGGGCGCTGTACCGGCGGGTGTGGTCGGCGGCGTCGTAGAGCAGGCAGTCCACCGCCTGGTTTCCGTGCAGGTCGATGATCTGCAGCTGGTCACCGGCGCGCACCACTGCCGACCAGGGCGCCCGGGCCGCCACCACCTCGTCGGAGATGATCTGCGATTGGTTCGTCATGAGCGTTTCCCCGATCCGGCGGCCCAGGCCGCCTCCGTGTTCTGCACCGCTCGCAGGTATTCCGGGTCCTGGTTGGTCAGGTCGGCCAACTGCTCGCCGGCCTGCCAGCCGAGCACGTCCAGTTCGGTAGCGGGAGGCTTGGGATCCAGCGGGTGCGCGGTGTTGGCCAGCACCATTACCACCGGCAGGTGGACCAGCAGGTCAACCGCCGCACCCGCGCCCACCGACCCGGTGAATTCCAGTGCGCCGCTGACGGGGTCGACACGCACGCCGCGGAACAGCGACACCGACGGCGCCACGTCCCGAATATCCATGCCCTGCTTGATCGCGGCGAGCAGCAGCAGTTGGCGGCCGGTGGCGTCCGGGCCGCAGAGCAGGTCGTGGCGCCCCGAGGAGTCGGCGACGACGGTGGCCAGTATCCGGCCCTGATCGGACAACAGGGGGTGACCGACACCGAGGTAGGCCTGCCACGGCACCTTCATGGTGTCGGCGACATTGAGCCGTTCCCAGGGCGCCTCGGCCCGGTACAGCAGCAGGTGCGCGCACGCCCCGCCGTCGACGTCGATCAGCCGAATCCGGCTGCCCCGGGCGAGCACCTTGGTGGTGTAGCCGTTCGGCGGGATCGATTCCGCCCAGACCAGCGTCGAGGGGTCGACGTCATCGGGAGTCGCCGGGACGCGCGGCGTTGCCTGCTGCGCCTGCGCGCGGGCATGGGTACGCGCCCCGTCGGTGGAATCGGTGCGTGGATTGTCCATGACCAGGAAGCTAGCACATTTTCTATCAACTGATAGTTTTTAGCGCGCCCGGCCTCGGCGCGTGATAGGCAGTAAGGCGTGCAGACCGATCGACGAGGACGTCCCCGGCTGGTGGCTTCCAGCAGGCCGGGCCGCAGCCCCCGCGACGAGATCCTCGATGCCGCGGCGGAGTTGTTCACCACCGTCGGCTACGCCGCGACCTCGACCCGGCGGATCGCCGACAGCGTCGGGATTCGGCAGGCCTCGCTGTATCACCACTTCGCCGCCAAGGACGACATCCTCGACGCCCTGCTGGCCGACACCGTCGAGAACTCCGTGCAGCTGGCCGCCGAGCTGCTGGCCGAGGGCGGACCGAGCGCGCCCCGGCTGCACACCCTTGTGGTCGCCGATACCGCGCAATTGTGCGGCGGTGCCTGGAATCTGGGCACCCTGTATCTGCTCCCTGAGCTTCGCCTCGAGCGCTTCGCCGCATTCCGCCGACGCCGGGGAGAGTTGCGCGACCACTATCACGAGTTGTCGCGCGCGGTGATCGCCGACCACGACGGCGCCTCGGACGCCGACGATCTGCCGTTCCGGTTGGTGGAGGCGGTGATCAACCGCCGTTCCGACGACGGCTCCTGCCCGCCGGATTATCCGTGGACGATTGCCGAAGCGGCGCTACGGGTATTGGGCTGCGCCGGCGGGTTCACCGCGATGCGCACCTCGACCGGGCACCGTCTGGGGTGGCAGCCGCAGTAGGCAGCAACCTGTTCAGCGGCCGGCCAGCTTGGCGGCCAGTCTGCGGTTCACCGGCTCGGGCAACAGGTCTGAGACATCGCCACCCATCGACGCCACTTCCTTTGCCAGCGACGACGACACAAACGAATACCGCGGCGTGGTCGCCACGAAAAACGTGTCGACACCGGCGATGTGCTTGTTCATCTGGGCCATCTGCAGCTCGTACTCGAAGTCGGTACCGGTGCGCAGGCCCTTGACGATCGCGGTCAGCTCACGCTCGCGGACGAAGTCGACCACCAAACCCTGGCCCGACTCCGCACGTACGTTGGGAAGATGCGCGGTGGCTTCGGCGATCATCTCGAGACGCTCGTCCAGGGTGAACATGCCCTTCTTGGCGGGATTGACCAGCACGGCGGCCACCACCTCGTCGAACTGGGCGGCCGCGCGCTCCAGGATGTCGACGTGTCCCAACGTCACCGGGTCAAAGGAACCGGGGCATACCGCGCCACTCATAGTGCTCGACGCTAGCAGCCGGGCTACTCCAGCTCGGCCAGCTCCAGCCGGGTGTCGCCGTAACGGCGCGAGGGCCAGGATTCCCAGCCCGGTGGCCAGCCCACCGCGGGGCTGGAGGCGGCCCGTTCGATCATCACGACCGTGCCCGGTCCCGCCCAGCCGCCGGCGACCAGCAATCCCGGCAGCGCGTCGATCGTGGCGGCATCGACGTCGTAGGGCGGATCGGCCAGCACCAGATCCACCGGCGTCTCGGTTCCCCCGGCCAGCACCGCGGCCACCGTGCCGCGGCGCAGCACGGCGCCGGCCAGCCCGAGTGCGGCAATATTGGCGGCCAGCACATCGGCAGCGCGGCGGTCCGATTCGACGAACACCGCCGATGCGGCGCCGCGAGACAACGCCTCCAAGCCGAGAGCCCCCGAACCCGCGTATAGGTCCAACACCGTCATCCCGGTCAGATCCATCCGGGAATCGAGCACATTGAACAGCGCCTCGCGCACCCGATCGGTGGTTGGCCGGGTGCCACGCGGTGGCACGGCGAGGCGTCGTCCACCGACTGCACCGCCGACGATGCGGGTCAGCTCAGCACCACCAGCAGGTCACCGCCCTCGACCTGCGCGGTCTCGGCAACGGCCACCCGCGTGACGGTGCCGTCGGCCGGCGCGGTGATGGCCGCCTCCATCTTCATTGCCTCGATGGTGGCCACGGTCTGTCCGGCGGTGACCTTCTCCCCCTCGGAAACCCCGATGGTGACCACACCGGCAAACGGTGCCGCGACATGGCCCGGCTTGGTGCGGTCGGCCTTTTCGGCAACCGGCACTTCGCTGGCGATGCTGCGGTCACGCACCTCGACCGGCCGCAGTTGACCGTTGATGATGCACATCACGGTCCGCATGCCGCGTTCATCCGGCTCGGAGATGGCCTCGAGCCCGATCAGCAGCTCCACCCCGCGCTCCAGCTTGACCCGGTGTTCCTCGCCTTGACGCAGGCCGTAGAAAAACTGGTTGGCCGACAAACGCGAAATGTCGCCGTAGAGCTCCCGATGCGACTCGAATTCCTTTGTGGGGCCGGGGAACAGCAGGCGATTCAGCCGGGCCTGGCGTTCCGGTCCGGACCGAGCCAGCACTGCCTCGTCGTCGGCCGAGAGCTGCTGCATCTCCCGTGCCGGGCCGCGACCCTCCAGCGCCTTGGTCCGCAACGGCTCCGGCCAGCCACCGGCCGGGTCGCCCAGCTCGCCGCGCAGGAAGCCGATCACCGAGTCCGGGATGTCGACTCGGGACGGGTCGGCGGCGAACTCGTCGGCAGTCACGCCCGCTCCGACCAGGGCCAGTGCCAGATCGCCGACCACCTTCGAGCTCGGGGTCACCTTGATCAGCCGGCCCAGTACGGCGTCCGCGGCGGCATAGTTGGTCTCGACGTCTTCGAACCGGTCCGCCAACCCCAGCGCCTTGGCCTGCTGATGCAGGTTGGACAGCTGACCACCGGGAATCTCATGGTGGTACACCCGCCCGGTCGGCGCCGGCAGTCCGGACTCGAACGGCGCGTACACCTTTCGCAGCGCTTCCCAGTACGGCTCCAAGTCGCCCACCGCATCCAGCGAGATCCCGGTGTCGTAGTCGGTGTGCGCTGCCGCGGCGATGATCGAACTCACCGCCGGCTGGCTGGTGGTGCCCGCAAGCGGGGCGGCCGCGCCATCGACGGCGTCCGCCCCGGCCTGCCAGGCCGCGACGTAGCTGGCCAGCTGACCACCCGCGGTGTCGTGGGTGTGTACGTGGATCGGCAGGTCGAAGCGACTGCGCAGCGCTTTCACCAATGTGGTTGCCGCAGCGGGGCGCAACAGTCCCGCCATGTCCTTGATGGCCAGCACATGGGCGCCGGCGTTCACGATCTGCTCGGCGAGCCGCAGGTAGTAGTCCAGCGTGTAGAGCGTCTCGCCCGGACTGCTCAGATCCCCGGTGTAACACATGGCGACTTCGGCTACCGCACTGCCGGTTTCGCGCACCGCATCGATGGCCGGAATCATCGAGTCGACGTTGTTGAGTGCATCGAAGATCCGGAAGATGTCAATGCCGGTCTCGGTCGCCTCCTGGACGAACGCCGAGGTCACCAGCTCCGGATAGGGGGTGTAGCCGACGGTGTTGCGACCGCGCAGCAGCATCTGCAGGCAGACGTTGGGCAGCGCCTCACGCAGCGCAGCCAGCCGCTCCCAGGGATCTTCCTTCAGAAACCGCAGCGCCACATCGTAAGTCGCGCCGCCCCAGCACTCGACCGACAGCAGTTGCGGCATGGTGTGGGCCACATACGGCGCCACCTTGACCAATCCGCTCGTGCGGACCCGGGTGGCCAACAGCGACTGGTGGGCATCCCGGAACGTGGTGTCGGTGACCTGCAAGGCCGGCGACTCCCGCAGCCAGCCGGCGAAGCCCTCCGGGCCCAGCTCGACCAGCCGCTGCTTGGAGCCCGACGGCGGCGGCACCGACAGATCCAGCTCGGGCAGCTTGTCGCGCGGGTATACCGCCGACGGCCGGGTACCGTGCGGACTGTTGACGGTGACGTCCGCCAGGTAGTTCAAGATCTTGGTGCCGCGATCGGCCGAGGACCGCGCGGTCAGCAACTGCGGGCGCTCGTCGATGAACGAGGTCGTGATACGCCCGGCGGAGAAATCGGGATCATCGAGCACGGCCTGCAGGAACGGGATGTTGGTGGCCACCCCGCGGATCCGGAACTCCGCGATCGCCCGCCGCGCCCGCTTCACCGCGGTGGGGAAATCCTTGCCGCGACAGGTCAGCTTGACCAGCATCGAGTCGAAGTGGGCGCTGATCTCCGCACCCAGGTTGGTGCCGCCGTCCAGCCGGATCCCGGCCCCGCCCGGGCTGCGGTACGCGCTGATCCGGCCGGTGTCGGGCCGGAATCCGTTGGCCGGGTCCTCGGTGGTGATCCGGCATTGCAGCGCCGCACCGTGCAGCGTGATCGCATCCTGGGACAGGCCCAGGTCCGCCAGCGATTCGCCGGCCGCAATCCGCAGCTGTGACGACACCAGGTCGACGTCGGTGATCTCCTCGGTGACGGTGTGCTCCACCTGGATGCGCGGATTCATCTCGATGAACACGTGGTGGCCGCGTTCGTCGACCAAGAACTCCACGGTGCCCGCGCAGGTGTAGCCGATATGACGCGCGAAAGCGACGGCGTCCGAGCAGATCTTCATCCGCAGCGCCGGATCGAGGTTCGGCGCCGGCGCCAATTCGACGACCTTCTGATGCCGGCGCTGCACGCTGCAGTCGCGCTCGTAGAGGTGGATCACGTTGCCGTGGTTGTCGGCCAGGATCTGCACCTCGATGTGGCGCGGGTTGAGTACCGCCTGCTCGAGGTAGACGTGTGGGTCGCCGAACGCCGAATCCGCTTCCCGGCTGGCCGCTTCCACCGCATCGGCCAGCGCGTCGATGTCGGCGACCCGCCGCATCCCGCGCCCACCGCCACCGGCGACCGCCTTGACGAACAGCGGGAAGGTCATGTCTTGGGCTGCGGCGAGCAGTTCCGCCACCGAGGACGACGGCGCCGACGACGCCAGCACCGGCAGTCCCGCCTCCCGCGCGGCGGCCACCGCGCGGGACTTGTTGCCGGTCAGCGCCAGCACGGCCGCGCTGGGACCGACGAAGGTGATGCCCGCGTCCGCGCAAGCCTGCGCCAGTTGCGGATTCTCCGAAAGGAATCCGTATCCGGGGTAGACGGCGTCGGCCCCGCACCGCACCGCGGTGCCGACGATCTCATCGACTGACAGGTACGCGCGTACCGGATGGCCCTCTTCGCCGATCTGGTAGGACTCGTCGGCCTTGAGCCGGTGCAGCGAGTTGCGGTCCTCGTAGGGGTAGACGGCCACGGTGCCGACCCCGAGTTCGCAGGCGGCCCGGAACGCGCGGACAGCGATCTCCCCACGGTTCGCAACCAGCACTTTGGAGATCACTTCCACCCCTACAGCAGCGTTATCCAGTAATCCTGAAACCGAATAAATATCAACAGAAATAACGCGATAAACCATAACGCAGCGATGGTCCAACGCCATCGGTGCAAATGCTGCAAATTTTTGCGTATACCACCCTGCTCAGATGCTAGGGCTGCGAATATCACCAGCAGGCACAGCGTGACCGCCCAGACCACCATGCAGTACGGGCACAGTGCGCCGATCCGGTAGAGGCTCTGGAAGATCAGCCAGTGCACGAACCCCGCACCGACCAGCGTGCCGAGCGTCATCCCGGTCCAATACCACCGCGGCAGAGGCACTTTCGCCACCGCCAGCACACCGGCCACCACCACCACAGTGAATGCCACGATCCCCATCAAGGGATTGGGGAAACCCAGCACCGACGCCTGCGGGGTGACCATGACCGATCCGCAGGACAACACCGGGTTGAGGTTGCACGACGGCACGTAGCCCGAGTCGATCAGCAGCTCGATCTTCTCGACGGTCAGCGTGATCGAGGCGGCCAGCCCGATGATTCCGCCGATCAGCACCGCCCAGGCCCGGGGCGTCGCCACCGGTACCGCCTGCTCGGGCGGTTCGGGTTCGACGGCCGAAGCCGCGATGGTCACGACTCCTGGGCCGGTGCGGCCATGCCCGGCACGTCACCGACGATCTCACGGATCTTGGAGACCAGCGCCTCCGGAGTCGAGGGGCGGTAGTCCTCGCCGTTGATACGCAGGGTGGGGGTGGCGTGTATGCCCGCGGCGGCAGCCATACCGCCGACCATCTTGAGGTACTTCCCGCTGTTGATGCACGCCGGAACGCCGCCGGCGGCGCCGGCCTGGCGGGCAAGCTCGATCAGGCGCTTGTTGTCGGGGAACTCCGTACCGATCTCCGACGGCTGCAGCTGCTCGGTGTAGAGCGCGGTGTGGAACCGACGGAAGGCGTCGTTGTTCTCGTCGGCGACACAGTAGGCGGCGGCACCGGCGCGCGAGGAGTAGTCGTCGTTCTGCGGCCGGTCCAGGATCGCGACCATGTGGTAGTCGGCGGCGATCGCCCCGCTGTCGATCAGCCGGGACACCGTCGGGCCGAATGCCCGCTCGAGGTTGCCGCAGGCCGGGCAGAGGAAGTCCTCGTAGAACGCCAGCACGGCCTTGGGCTCATCGGTCCCGTCCTTGGTGACCAGCTTGCTCGAGGTCACCCGGATCGCCTCACCGGCGCCAGCGCCCTTCTTGTGGCCGTTGGACACCACGATGTAGCCGATGAGCCCCACCGCGAAGACCACCACGATCGCGACCAACCCGATCTGCATGGCGAGGTTGCGTTTCTGGTCGCCGGCCCTCAAGCCGGAGACGCCGGGGCGTTTGGGTTTGCTGGCCACAGTCGGTTGGTCCTCGTCTTCGGTGGTCGGTTTGCGGTTCAGCGTACCGGCGTGCGTCCTAGACCTCAGCCGCGGCTGAGGTGCGCGCGCAGCGCGGAGATCAACTCAGCGGTGGCGGTCGCGCTGCCACCGCCCAGGCCGAACAGGTTGATGAAGGCATGCGTCAACGACGGCATCTGCCGCAGGTCGACGACGACCCCGGCCTCGCGCAGGGCTTTCGCGAACGCTTCGCCTTCGTCGTGCAGCGGGTCGAAACCGGCTACGGCCACCAGTGCGGGTGGCAAGCCCGACAGGTCGCCGGCCAGCAACGGCGATACCCGCGGGTCGGTCGGGTCAAGCTGCGAGCGGCCCACGTACTGGTCGGTGAACCAGTCGATGTCGTGCTTGGTCAGCAGAAATCCGTCGCCATAGAGGGTGCGCGAGCGGGTTTGGGCGGTGCAGTCGGTGACCGGGTAGATCAACCACTGCAGGATGGGTGCCGGTCCCCCGCCGTCACGGGCCAGCAGCGCCACTGCTGCGGCCAGGTTGCCGCCGGCGCTGTCCCCACCGACCGCGATCCGTCCGGGAATCCCGCCCAGCTCAGCGGCGTGGTCGTGTGCCCATCGAAATGCCGCAAAGGCATCGTCGAGCGCTGCCGGTGCGGGGTGCTCGGGCGCCAGCCGGTAGTCGACCGAAAGCACCGCGATGTCGCCGTCTCGGCAGGTCAGCCGGCAGATCGCGTCGTGGCTGTCCAGGTTGCCGATCACGAATCCGCCACCGTGGTAGAAGACCAGCAGCGGCTTGGCGCCACCGCCGACCGGCCGGTAGTGGCGGGCGGCGATGTCGCCGTCCGGGCCGGGCACCACGATGTCGCGAACATCGACGTGGATATCACCGCCACCGAGCCCGGCGGTCGTCTCGCGCAATTGAGCACGGGAGGCAACCGCGTCGTCGCCGATGACGAAGCCGTTGATGCCCATCGCGCGCTGCGCGGCCAGCGTCAACCGCAAGGTGGGGTCCAACGTCTTTCCATCGATGGCCACCGACCGCCCGCCGGTCAGCATCCGCTGGACCCCGATCGGCAGCAGCGGCGTCACTTTCATGCCGACTCTCATGGCGGTGCTCTGCAGCTGGTCGGTCCATCGCGCTCCCCGGCCGGAACCGGAGCCGCCTGGCAGACTTCGTGTCATGGCTGTTGACGGTAGCTTGCGTTCGGTCACGCTCAACGACGGTAATTCCATCCCCAGCGTCGGTTTCGGGGTTTACAAGATTTCACCTGCCGAGACCGAGCAAGCGGTGCGCACCGCACTGGCTGCCGGATACCGCCATATCGACACCGCGGCCCTGTATGACAACGAGCGTGAGGTCGGCCGGGCCGTCGGGGCATCCGGGCTGCCGCGCGACGAGGTGTATGTGGTCACCAAAGTGTGGAACTCCGACCAGGGCTACGACTCCACGCTGAGGGCATTCGAGGCGAGCATGGACCGCCTCGGCCTCGAATTTCTGGACCTGTACCTGATCCATTGGCCGCTGCCGGCACGCGGAAAGTTCGTCGAGACCTTCCGGGCGTTGGCTCACCTGCGAGATCAGGGCCGGATCCGCTCGATAGGGGTGAGCAACTTCGCACCCGAGCACCTCGAGATGCTCATCGACGGAACCGGGATCGTTCCAGTCGTCAACCAGGTCGAGTTGCACCCGCGCTTCAGCCAGCCCGACCTGCGTGAGGTGCACGCCCGCCTCGGGATCGCCACCGAAGCCTGGGCACCGCTGGGCCGAGGTTCGCTGTTGGCCCATCCGACGGTTACCGAGGTGGCGCGGCGTTGCGATAAGACACCGGCGCAGGTGCTGATTCGGTGGCATATCCAACTGGGTAATATCGTGATTCCGAAATCGGTGCACCCGGAGCGCATCGTCGGCAACTTCGACGTCTTCGACTTCGAACTCGGCGCAGCAGAGATGGCCGAGATATCCTCGCTCGACGACGGCGCCCGATTGGGACCGGATCCGCGAACATTCGATTACACAGGTAGGTGAAATGACGTCGGGCACTTCGATCCCCTCCGTCACTCTCAACGACGACCGCTCGATGCCGACTCTGGGCATCGGGGTGGCCGAGTTGACCGAGGCCGAAACCGAGCGTGCGGTCTCGACCGCGCTTGAGCTGGGCTGCCGGTTGATCGACACCGCCAAGGTGTACGGCAACGAGGCCGCGGTGGGCCGGGCGATCGCCGCGTCGGGGATCCCGCGTGAGGAGGTGTTCGTCACCACCAAGCTGGCCAACGCCGACCAGGGACTGACCGCCGCCATCGAAGCCTGCAAGGCCAGCCTGGAGCGGCTCGGCATGGACTATGTGGACCTGTACCTGGTCCACTGGCCGGCTCCGTCGCTGGGCATGTACGTCGACAGCTACGGCGGGCTGATCCAGGCCCGGGAGCTGGGACTGGCCCGGTCCATCGGGGTGTGCAACTTCACCGCCGAACACCTCGACGATGTGATCGACCTGGCGTTCGAGACGCCGTCGGTGAACCAGATCGAGCTGCACCCGCTGCTCAACCAAGCCGAGCTGCGTGCCGCCAACGCCGAACGCGGCATCATCACGCAGGCCTACAGCCCGCTGGCGGTCGGTCGGTTGCTCGAGCACCCGACCGTGACGGCGATCGCCGGGGAGTACGGCAAGACCCCGGCACAGGTGCTGATCCGGTGGAGCCTGCAACTGGGCAACGTGGTGATCCCCCGGTCGGCTCAGCCGGAGCGCATCGCGGCCAACCTCGACGTGTTCGGCTTCGAGCTGGCCGACCAGCACATGGAGAGCCTCGGCGGCCTCAATGACGGCACGCGGGTGCGGGAAGACCCGCTGACCTACACCGGCATCTGATCCCAACTGGTCCGCACACTCGGGTCAGCGCGCCGACACCCGGTTGATGCGCTCTACCAACCGGGCCCGCGCTTGCGGCCACTCCTGCCCGATCACCGAGTAGACGATCGTGGTGCGCCAGGATCCGTCGCGGCGCCGGGCGTGCTTGCGCAGCTCACCCTCCCGGGTGGCGCCGATGGCCTGCACCGCGCGCTGCGAGCGCTCATTGAGGTTGTCGACGTTGAACTGCACCCGTCCCGCGCCCAGCGCGCAGAAGCAGTGGTCGAGCAGCAGCAGTTTCGACTCGGAGTTGACCGCCGACCCGCGGACCCGCTGAGCCAACCAGGTGCTGCCCACCGTCACCCGGCGGTCCACCTCGCTCATGTCGTACAGCGATGTCGTCCCGACGATCTCGCCGGTGCCGACCTCGATCTGAGTCAACACCTGATGGTCGGAAGCCAGTGCCGCGGACACCGAGGCTTCGGTGGGCGGCTCGGAGTGCTGGCCGTAGAGGAAGTAGCGGGTGCACTCGGTGTCGAACGCGCGGGCCAGTCCGCCGACATCGGCGAGCACGGTCGGCCGCAGTAGCACATGCTCGCCGGACAGCGTGGGCGCGGTACGCCAGTGGTCGATCGTCATCGGCTCCCCTATCCGGTCGGGCAGGTGGCCGCTGCCTCACGCAGCACGTCGGCTGACGGCTGATCGAGACGCAGCGCGTAGCCCCGCAGGACCGAAATGTAGGCGACGGCGTACTGGCACGCGAACGATTTATTGGGCGGCATCCACTGCCCAGGCCCCGCGTCGCCCTTGTCCTGGTTGCCCTGCCCGGCGACCGCCAGCAGGTTGGCGGGGTCGTTGGCGAAGCGCACCCGCTGGCGATAGGGCCAGGCGGAGGCCCCCATGTCCCAGGCGTACGCCAGCGGCACGATGTGGTCGATCTGCACCGCCTCACCGATCTTCGCGCCGCGGGTGAAGGCGACGACGGCGTTGGTGTAGGGGTCGTGCAGGGTTCCGGTGGCGACCGCGTCGGCGCAGCGTTTGGTCGACACGTGCGTGATGTCCACCAGATCCCGGTTGAGGATGTCGTTGCGGGTGTCGCAGCCGTTGTGCCCGCCCGGCGCATCGTTGTCGTCATCCCAGGCATCGCCGAACAGCGGCCGGCGGTAGTCGTAGCGGTGGGTGCGGGCTGGAACCACCGTGATGCCCGCCAAGACGTCGGTGCCGGCCGCCACCGTGGGCATGCCGGCCTGCGCTGCCAGGGCACGGCTGCTCCTACCTACGGCCGACACGGTCTGGTAGGCGACGACCACGGCCAGCACCGCCACCACGGCCAGCCACAGCAGGGCTTTACGACTGGTCATGATTTGTCCAGGTAGTCGATATCGGTGAAATACGCGGCGAGCGTGGCCAATCCGGGATCATCCGGGTTGGCTTCCCAGGCCTTGTTGCACCACGACCGGGCCGCCTCGATCACTTCGCCGTGGTCGGCCAGCGACAGTAGCTTGAGGCCGCCTCGCCAACCGGACTGGTTGCGGCCCAACACATCTCCCTCACCACGCTCGGCCAGATCCAGATCGGCCAAGGCGAATCCGTCCAGGGTTCCAGCGACAGCCTTCAGACGCTGACCCGCCTTGGACCCAGGACCGCTGGAGGTCACCAGCAGGCAGAGGCTGGCGTGCTGGCCGCGGCCGATCCGGCCGCGAAGCTGATGCAGCTGGCTGATGCCGAACCAGTCGGCGTCGGCAATCAGCATGACGGTGGCATTGGGTACGTCGACACCGACCTCGATGACCGTGGTGCAGACCAGCACGTCGACCGCACCGCTGCGGAACGCCGTCATCACCGCGTCCTTCTCGTCCCCGGTCAGCCGCCCGTGCATCAAGCCCAGCCGCAGCCCCGACAGCGGCCCGGCCCGCAGCTGATCGAACAACCCCACCGCGGTGGCCGAGGTCCGGCCGCCCTCATCTGCTGAACCGGGTTTGCTCGGCTCGTCGGTCTCGTCGATGCGGGGTGCTACCACGTAGGCCTGCCTTCCGTCCGCCACCTCCTCGCGGATCCGCGCCCAAGCCCGATCCAGCCAGGTCGGCTGCTCCTTGACGAAGATCACCGAACTCGCGATCGGCTGGCGGCCGCGGGGCAGCTCGCGCAACGTGGAGGTCTCCAGATCGCCGTATACGGTGAGCGCCACCGTGCGCGGAATCGGAGTGGCGGTCATCACCAGCAGGTGCGGAGTGATGCCGTCGGGCGCTTTGGCGCGCAACTGATCTCGCTGCTCGACGCCGAATCGATGTTGTTCGTCGACGACCACCATGCCCAGGTTGTCGAATTCGACCGCATCAACCAGCAGGGCGTGAGTGCCCACGACGATGCCGGCCCGGCCGCTGGCGATCTCGGCACGAGCCTGCTTCTTGGCGGCCGCGGACATCGAGCCGGTGAGCAGCGCCACCGCGGTGGCATTGTCGGCCCCGCCCAGCTGACCGCCGAGCGCCAGCGGCCCGAGCATGTCGCGTATCGATCGGGCATGTTGGGCAGCAAGGACTTCGGTGGGCGCCAACAGGGCGCACTGATAGCCGGCATCGACCAGCTGCAGCATCGCCAGCAGCGCGACGATCGTCTTGCCCGAGCCGACCTCGCCCTGCAGCAGCCGATTCATCGGGCGGCTGGCGGCCAGTTCACCTTCGAGCACGCCGAGCACTTCGCGTTGTCCGGTGGTCAGCTCGAACGGCAGCCGCCGCAGCAGTTCTGCGACCATCCCGTTGTCGCGGCGCGGTGCCGGTGACCCGGATTCGGACAGTTCACCGTTGCGGCGCATCGCCAACGCCCATTGCAGACCGAACGCTTCGTCGACGGCCAGCCGAGCCCGGGCGCGGTCCCGTTCGGCGGCGTTCTCCGACAGGTGGATCGCGCGCAGCGCGTCGTCTTCGCCGAGCAGTCCCCGTTCGGTGCGCACCGCTGTCGGTAGCGGGTCCGGAACCGGATCGAGCATGTCGAGCACCTGCCGCACGCAGGCGAAGATGTCCCAGCTCTGCAGTTTCGCGGTCGCCGGATAGATCGGGTAGCAGCTGCGCTCGAAGTCCGACTGGTTGATCTGCCCGCTGACTTTTTGCGATGCATCGGCGATGTTGCGCAGCGAACTGCTGCCGAAGTTGCGTTCCTGCGCGGCATCGTCGGCTTCCTTGAGTACCAGGAAGTCCGGATGGGTGAGCTGGATCGCACCCCGAAACAGCTTGACCTCCCCGGACAGCATCACCCGGGTGCCCGGGGTCAACCGCCAGCGCAGGCCTTTGGGGTTGAAGAACGTCGCACTGACCTTGTTGCGGCCGCTACCGACGGTGACAGCGAGGTATTTGCCGTTGCGCCGCTGCATGTCTTTGAGCACCGCTGAACTAATGGTGTCGACGATGGTGATGTGGTCGCCTTCGGCGGGGCGACTGTCCGCCGCGCCGCGCACCCCGGTGCCTTCGACGTAGCTGCGCGGGTAGTGCCGCAGCAGGTCTCCGACGGTGCGGATGCCGAAGCATTCGTCGAGTTTGTCGGCGGCATCAGAGCCGACGATGAAATCCAGCCGGTCAGCCAGCGTCACCATCGCTACTCGACCCCGATCAGCAGTGCGTCCCCCCGATGGCCGGTGAAGTAGGTCGCCAGTTCGGTCCCCGGGTGCTGGTCATGCACGTGCCGGGCCAACACGTCCATGACATCTTCTTCTAACCCGTCGACGCCCGCCCCGAACAGCACCGTCACCAACTCCCCGCCGGCCGCCAGCAGCAGATCGATCAGGCCGATCGCCGCCGCGCCCACATTGCGGGCCACGATCAGCACCTCGTCACCGGCGATGCCCAGGCCGTCGCCGGGCCGGCAGGCACCGGCCCAGGTCAGCGCCTGTTCGGTGGCCACCCGGACCGATCCGAGCCGGGTGCTGCCGGCGGCTCGGGCCATCGTGTAACCGTCATCGACCACCGGACGGCCAGGGTCATGGACTGCCAACGCGGATAGCCCCTGCACCATGGAGCCGGTCGGCACCGGTACCACGTCGATGCCCCAGCCGATGGCCGCCGTACAACCCGCCACCAGCTCCTCGGCGGCGACATAACCGTTGGGCAGCAGCATCACCTGCGCTGCACCGGTGTCCACCACCGCCCGCAACAGCTGCTGGGCGGTGACCATCATGACCGGCTCGGCACTGTGCGGGTCGGGCCGCAGCACGCAGGCTCCTTCGGAGTCGAATAACGCCTCGGCACCGTCGCCGTCGACCACGGCCAGCACCGCGCGCTCCCGCGCCCAGCTGCCCGGGGACGTACCGGTGGCGCCGGCCAGGGCCGAGATCTGGATCCGCCGCGGCCGGCCGAAGGCCAGGCCCGCTTCCACCGCGGCACCGGCGTCATCGGTGTGCACGTGCACCGAATATCCGCCGACCACGCCTGAAGTGGCGATTGCCACAGATTCTCCGAGCTGGTTCAGCCGCTCCCGCAGGGCTTCGGTGTCTTCGGGACCGCACTCGCCCAGCAGGTACATCACCTCGAACTGCGGCGCGGGAGCCTCGGTGCCCGCTTCGGGCGGCCGCGGGCACGGCGCGGGCTGGTATGCCGCCCGCACGGGCGCCTGCCCGGTGATCGTGCTGCGCAGGGCGTCGAGCAGCACCAGCAGGCCGCGGCCGCCCGCGTCCACCACCCCGGCCTCGGCGAGCACGTCGAGCTGCGCGGTGGTCGCCTCCAGTGCCGCCGCGGCTGCATCGGTGCCGGCCACCAGCGCCGGACCCAACTCGGCTCCCTGCTCCGCGCACTCTTCGACGGCCGCAGCGGCGGCCTGCAGCACCGACACGATGGTTCCGGGGACCTCGCGGCCGCCCATTGAGGTGACCACCAGCTCGACCCCGTGCCGCAGACCGGCGCCGAGCAAGGTGGAGTCGATGGCGCTGACTGCGGTATCAGGGTTGCTTGGGGCCGTCACATCGGCCAGTCCGCGCAGGATCTGCGACAGGATCACCCCGGAGTTTCCGCGTGCGCCGTGCAGCGCCCCGGACGACAGTGCGGCCGCGACCCGGCCCACCTCACCCGAGGCGGCCTCGGTGTTGGCCTCGGCCAGCGCCGAACGCATGGTGAACAGCATGTTTGTTCCGGTGTCGGAATCGGCGACCGGGAAGACATTGAGCCGGTTGATCTCATCGGTATGGGTGATCAGGTCACCGACGGCGGTGTGCGCCCAGTCCCGCAAGGTCGCCGCATCCAGCCGACGATCGGGGTTGCCCACCTGCACCCACCTTCCTGCCGCCACCTCCGGTGGCTGCAAGCCTAATCACTCCGGGCGACAGCACAGGTCACGTCCGTCCGGCCGCGATGGGGCGTTTTGGTGGTTGCCCCGCCGGGCGGGTATCCTGATCAGGTTGTCGGGCCACCCGCTGAGGTCGTTGGCCCTCAAGCAGACGTTTTGAGGAGTGTCACATATGGCTGCCGTGTGCGATATCTGCGGAAAGGGCCCCGGCTTCGGTAAGTCGGTGTCCCACTCGCACCGTCGGACCAGCCGTCGGTGGGACCCGAACATCCAGGTCGTGCACGCCGCGCGTCCCGGCGGTAACAAGCAGCGCCTGAACGCCTGCACGTCGTGCATCAAGGCCGGCAAGGTCGTTCGCGGCTAAGTCCGCTCTTTTCTCGCCGAGAGCGCAGGGACACCCCTGCCTCCTCGGCGAGTGTGCGCGACCGTCTGAACCGCGCTACTCCAGTCGCCAGTCGATCGGCTCGGCACCCATCTGCGTCAGCAGCTCGTTGGCGCGGCTGAACGGCCGAGATCCGAAGAACCCGCGCGACGCAGACAGTGGCGACGGGTGCGGTGATTCGATCGCGACGCAGTGGTCGGACAGCATCGGCTTGAGCGTCCCCGCGTCACGTCCCCACAGGATCGCCACCATCGGCTGACTGCGGGCCATCAACGCGCGGATCGCACATTCGGTGACGGCCTCCCAGCCCTTGCCGCGATGTGAGGCCGGCGTACCCGGCCGCACGGTGAGCACCCGGTTGAGCAGCAGCACACCCCGTTGTGCCCATGCGGACAGATCGCCGTTGGACGGCCTGGGATAGCCCAGATCCGCGGTGTACTCGGTGAAGATGTTCTCCAGACTGCGCGGCAGCGGCCGAACCTCCGGGGCGACCGAGAAGCTCAGGCCCACCGCGTGGCCGGGCGTCGGGTACGGATCCTGTCCGACGATCAGCACCCTGACGTTGTCGAACGGAAACGTGAAGGCACGCAAGATGTTCTGCCCTTCGGGCAGATAGCCGTGGCCGGACGTCGTCTCCTCGCGCAGAAACTGCCCCAGGGCAGCGACATGATCGGTCACCGGCGCCAGCGCACTGGCCCAACCGCTTTCGACAAGTTCAGGAAGTGGACGCGCAGTCATGGTGTCTCAACGTAATGGGGCGCCGGGATCAAACGACTGCCAGCCCGCCTCCCCGCCCCACACCGCCCCGTCGACCAGCACCCGTGCCGGCCCCGCCAGCACCTGTCCGATGGCCCGCCAACCGGCCGGCACCGCACCGGGAAACGCGGCGACGAAGGCGTGGTCTTCTCCCCCGCCCAGCACCCACGACCAGGCGTCGGCACCGACCGCAGCGGCCGCGGGCGCCACGGCTCGATAGTCGGGCGCCAGCGCCGCTGTGGACACCTCCAACGTCACCTGCGACGCCGCGGCCAGGTGCCCCAGATCGGCGATCAGGCCGTCGGAGACGTCCGTCATCGCCTGTGCCCCGGCATCGGCGGCCGCCGCGCCCTGCCCGTACGGCGGTTCGGGCACCAGGTGCCGACGCCTGAGCTCCGCGAATTCTGCTGAGCCCACACCGTCACGCCACAGCCGCAGACCCGCCGCCGAGCGGCCCAGGTCCCCGGCCACCGCCAGCGTCGCACCGGCCCGCGCCCCAGACCGCAGCACCGCTGCCCGACCGCCCAGGTCCCCCAGTACCGTCACCGATACCACCCAGCAGTCGGCCTGGACCAGGTCGCCGCCGACCACGCCCGCCCCCAGTCGCTCCGCCTCAGCCCACATCCCGTCGGCCAGGGCCGCGGCATCGGCGGCAGGAGTGTGGGTCGGGGCGCCGAAGCCGACGACGAACGCGGTGGGGCGTGCACCCATCGCCTCGATATCGGCAGCGTTCTGGGCGATCGCCTTGCGCCCGACCTGCTGTGGGGTTGACCAGTCCAGCCGGAAATGCCGACGTTCCACCAGCATGTCGGTGGATACCACGGCCCGGCCGTCGGCGCACTGGACCACCGCCGCATCGTCCCCTGGCCCCAGCTGGGTGGTGGTGGGCTGACGTCGCCCGGCCACCAGCCGGTCGATCATGGGAAACTCTCCAAGCTGACCCAGCGTGGGCTCGTTACCGCGCACAGCCTGGAGTGTAGGTGTGATCAGAACGGTAGGCGTGGCGTGACCAATCCGGAGAACGACGTGGACGGACCCCCGCGACTCGCGTTGATCGTCGCGCTGGTGGTCGCCGTCGCCGCAGTAGGCGCGGCGCTGACCGTCGCCGCGCTACAGCACCCGGGCAAGCGGCCGGCCGGTCCGGTGCCGGTCGCGACGGTGCCTGCCCCGCACGCCGACAGCGAAGACTGCCGTGCCCTGCTCGGCGCCCTACCGGCTCAGCTGGGCGATTATCGGCGCGCCGAGCTCGCCGCACCGGCACCGCAGGGCGCGGCGGCCTGGACCGCCGACGACGGCGAGGCCGTGGTGCTGCGCTGTGGGCTGGACCGGCCGGCCGATTTCGTGGTGGGTTCACCCCTCCAGGTGGTCGATCACGTGCAGTGGTTCGAGGTCCGCGAAGGCGACCGCGCCACCTGGTATGTGGTCGACCGGAAGATCTATCTGGCGCTGACATTGCCGCCCGGCTCAGGGCCCACGCCGATTCAAGAGGTGTCAGATCTGATCGCCGACACCGTCGACGCCGTACCGATCAGGCCGGGCCCGCCGCGCTAGCGATCGCCTTGCCCCGACGATCCGCGCCGAGCGTGTAATCAGGCTGAATATTTGGCTGTTTTTTCGCGCTGAGTGCACGCTCGGCGCGCCAGCAGCACGCTGGCGTCAGCGGAGCCCCACGCCGCGGGCCAGGGCGGTGTCGACCATAGTCGCCAGCAGCGTCGGGTAGTCGACGCCGCTGGCCGACCACATCCGCGGGTACATCGAGATGGTGGTGAATCCGGGCATGGTGTTGATCTCGTTGATCACCGGTCCGCTGTCGGTCAGGAAGAAGTCCACCCGGGCCAGTCCCTGGCAGTCCAGCGCGGCGAACGCCCGAATCGCCAATTGCTGCACGGCCTCGGCGACCTCGTCGTCGATCTTGGCGGGCACGTCGAGTTCGGCTGCGTCGTCGAGGTACTTGGTGGCGAAGTCATAGAAGGAGTCGTCGCGGCCCCGCACTCCGGCCACCCGGATCTCCGCCACGGTGCTCGCGGCCACCGTGCCGTCGGGGAACTCCAGCACGCCGCATTCGATTTCCCGGCCGATCATCGCGGCCTCGACAATGACCTTGGGGTCGTGCCGGCGCGCCTCGGCGATCGCCGCGGGAAGCTCGTCGTAGGACATCACCCGGCTGACCCCGATCGAGGACCCGCCGCGCGCCGGCTTGACGAACAACGGCAGCCCCAAGCGCTCCCGATCCTCGATCGACAGCGTCTCCTGGGTCGGTCGCAACACTGCATAAGGTCCGGTCGGCAGGCCCTCGGCGGCCAGTAGCTTCTTGGTGAATTCCTTGTCCATACCCGCCGCGCTGGCCAGCACCCCGGCGCCCACATAGGGCACCCCGGCCAGCTCCAGCAGTCCCTGCACGGTGCCGTCCTCGCCGTAGGGTCCGTGCAGCACGGGAAACACCACGTCGACCGACGCCAGCACTTCCGCGGAACCCGCGGACGACAATGCGACCAGCTGACCGGCACGCTGTGGGTCGGCCGCCAGCGCCAGTTCCGCACCGGAGGCCGAGCTGACCGCCGGCAGCTGGCGGCCGGTGATCGCCAGCGTGTCGGGGTTGCCGTCGGTGAGCACCCACGCCCCCTCCGGGGTGATGCCGACCGCGACGACCTCGAAGCGTTGCGGGTCCAGGTTGCGCAGGACGCTACCCGCCGAGACGCAGGAGATGGCGTGCTCGCTGCTGCGGCCGCCGAAGACGACGGCCACCCGGGTGCGTTCGTGGGAATTCACACGCCAGAGGCTACCGGGACAGCTCACTCCGGCTTGGTGCGACGTCCCAGCAGCAGTGCCACCGCCTCGTTGACCGACGAGCCCTTGTGGCAGACCCGGTGCACGGCGTCGGTCAGCGGCATCTCCACGTCGTAGCTCGAGGCCAGGGCCAGCACCGACTGGCACGACGTCACGCCCTCGACGACGTGACCGTCGGAGGTGCTCAACAACCCCGCCGAGCCGGGCACCGGCGGCATCGCCTCGCCGCGGCCGAGGCGCTCGCCGAACGAGCGGTTGCGCGAATGCGGCGATGTGCAGGTGGCCACCAGATCGCCCACTCCGGCCAGCCCGGCCAGGGTGGCGCCCTTGGCGCCCAGCGCGACTCCCAGACGGATGATCTCGGCCAGGCCCCGGGTGATGATGGCGGCCGCGGTGTTCTCACCCAGCCCCACCCCGGCCGCCATTCCGCAGGCCAGGGCGATGACGTTCTTGCAGGCTCCGCCGATCTCGGTGCCGACGACGTCGGAGTTGGTGTAGGGGCGGAAGTAGCCCGTGTTGAGCATCCGCTGCAGCGCCACCGCCCGACCGGAGTCCGTGCAGGCGACGACGGTGGCCGCGGGCTGTTCGGCGGCGATTTCTGCCGCCAGGTTGGGACCGGACACCACCGCGACCTGACCCGGGTCGAACCCCGTCACCGCCGCGACCACTTGGCTCATCCGCATCAGCGTGCCCAGCTCGATGCCCTTGGCGACGCTGACCAGCGTGGCACTGTCGGTCAGGTGCGGCGTCCATGCCTGCAGATTCGCCCGCATCGTCTGCGCCGGCACAGCCAGCACGACGGTGGTCAAGCCATCCAGCGCCTCGGCAGGATCACTGGTGGCGCGCACCGCGGCGGGTACCTCGAAGCCCGGCAGGTAGTCGGGGTTGCGCCGGGTCTCGTTGATCTGCGCGGCGATATCGGGCCGGCGTGCCCAGAGCCTGACGTCGCTGCCGGCGTCGGCGAGCACCTTGGCCAGCGCCGTGCCCCACGCGCCCGCGCCCATCACCGCGACCGTGCCCTCGGTGCCTGCCATCGCACACCACCTCCCTATAAGCGCATCACCCTAGCGGGGATCGCAAGCGCGGCGGAGCCGGGCGAAGCGGGTCACCGCCATCAACCCAGCGGGGATCGCAAGCGCGGCGGAGCCGGGCGAAGCGGGTCACCGCCATCAACCCAGCGCGCGGAACGTTCAGCCCGACGCTGGCAGGATGTGAGGTGTGAACTCCGCACAGGCCGAGGTATCCGGCATCGGCCTGATCATTGCCGTCAAGCGGCTCAGCGTGGCCAAGACCAGGCTGGCGCCGGCTTTTCCCGCACCACTGCGGGAGGCTGTGGTGCTGGCCATGCTGGTGGACACCATCAGCGCGGCCGTGGCCGCCCGCGGACTGGAACACATCACCGTGGTGACTCCCGATGAGGCCGCCGCGGCAGCCGCCGCCGAGCTGGGAGCCGAGGTGCTGGAGGACCCGACTCCAGAAGGTCATGGCGACCCGCTGAACAACGCGCTCGCCGCTGCCGAAGCCGCAGTGACCGAATCGGTGCCCAATATCGTTGTGCTGCAGGGTGATTTGCCGGCTTTGCAATCTTACGAGCTAGACGAGGCGATCGCCGCAGCGCGGACGCACCAACGCAGCTTCGTCGCTGACCGGCATGGGATGGGCACCGCGGCGCTCTTCGCGTTCGGCACCGCGCTCGACCCGAGGTTCGGCAGAAATTCATCTACGCGACACCGGGAATCCGGGGCGCTGGAACTGACCGGCGCCTGGCCCGGCCTGCGCTGTGACATCGACACTCCGGAAGATCTGGCGGTGGCGCGCAGGCTCGGAGTCGGCACCGCAACGGCCCGTGCACTCGCACATGCCAAGTCCGGTGGCAGCACCACGCGCGATGAGCAATGATTTCGGGGTGGACGAAATCGAGGGCAGCGAACTCACCGAGACGCGTAGCGACACGACCGATTGGCGTCCGCACGACGCCGCTCCGACCGCCCCTCCCGCTGCCACCGAGACGCTTTCGGCCGGCGACGACGACGAACTGCCCGCCGACCGCTACCTCAACCGCGAACTGAGCTGGCTGGACTTCAACGCCCGAGTGCTGGCGCTGGCCGCCGATACCTCATTGCCACTGTTGGAACGGGCCAAGTTTCTGGCGATCTTCGCCTCTAATCTGGACGAGTTCTACATGGTCCGGGTCGCCGGTCTCAAACGCCGCGACGAGATGGGCCTGTCCGTGCGCTCGGCCGACGGCCTGACCCCGCGTGAGCAACTGCGCCGCATCGGCGAACGGACCCAGCAGATCGCCACCAGCCATGCGCGGGTGTTCCTCGACTCGGTCCGCCCGGGGCTGGCCGCCGAAGGCATCCACATCGTGACGTGGGCCGACCTTGAGCCGACCGAACGCGACCAGCTATCGGGGTACTTCCACGAGCAGGTGTTCCCGGTGCTGACACCGCTGGCGGTCGACCCAGCGCACCCGTTCCCGTTCGTCAGCGGACTCAGTTTGAACCTGGCGGTGACAGTCAAACGTCCCGAGGATGGTGGAAGTCACTTTGCGCGGGTCAAGGTCCCCGACAACGTCGACCGTTTCGTCGAACTCGATGTCGGCGCCAGCAGCAGCGACGGCCGGGGCGAGGTCCGATTCCTGCCGATGGAGGAGCTGATCGCAGCATTCTTGCCGGTGTTGTTCCCCGGCATGGAGATCGTCGAGCATCACGCGTTCCGCATTACCCGCAACGCCGACTTCGAAGTCGAAGAGGACCGCGACGAAGATCTGTTGCAGGCCTTGGAGCGGGAGCTGGCGCGACGCCGGTTCGGGTCACCGGTGCGACTCGAGGTCGCCGACGACATGACCGAGCACATGCTGGAGCTGTTGCTGCGCGAACTCGACGTGGACCCCGGTGACGTGATCGAGGTGCCCGGCCTGTTGGATCTGTCATCGCTGTGGCAGGTCTACGGCCAGGACCGGCCCGATCTCAAGGACCGCACCTTCGTCCCGGCCACCCACCCGGCGTTCGCCGAACGGGAAACCCCCAAAAGCATTTTCGCCACCCTGCGTGAAGGCGATGTGCTGGTACATCACCCCTACGACTCGTTCGCCACCAGCGTGCAGCGGTTCATCGAACAGGCGGCCGCCGACCCTGGTGTGCTGGCGATCAAGCAGACGCTCTACCGAACCTCCGGTGATTCACCGATCGTCACCGCGCTGATCGACGCCGCCGAGGCCGGCAAGCAGGTGGTAGCACTCGTCGAGATCAAGGCCCGGTTCGACGAACAGGCGAACATCAAGTGGGCCCGCAAGCTGGAGCAGGCCGGCGTGCATGTGGTGTACGGACTGATCGGCCTTAAGACCCACTGCAAGGTCTGCCTCGTCGTGCGTCGCGAGGGATCGACGATCCGGCGGTACTGCCATATCGGCACCGGCAACTACAACTCCAAGACCGCGCGCCTCTACGAAGATGTGGGACTGCTGACCGCCGACCCGGACATCGGCGCCGACCTGACCGACCTGTTCAATTCGTTGACCGGCTATTCGCGGAAAGTCGCCTACCGCAACCTGTTGGTGGCCCCACACGGCGTACGGACCGGGATCATCGAACGCATCGAACGTGAGGTCGCGGCACACCGCCATTCCGGCGAGGGCCGGATCCGGCTCAAGCTCAATTCGCTGGTCGACGAGCAGGTTATCGATGCGCTCTACCGCGCCTCCCGCGCCGGAGTTCGAGTCGAGCTGTTCGTCCGCGGGATCTGCGCACTGCGGCCCGGAGTCGAGGGTTTCTCCGAAAACATCCTCGTCCGATCGATTCTCGGCCGATTTCTGGAACACTCCCGCATCATCCACTTCCGCGCTATCGACGAATTCTGGATCGGCAGCGCCGACATGATGCACCGCAATCTGGACCGCCGGGTCGAGGTGATGGTGCAAGTGAAGAACTCGCGGCTGACCGCGCAACTGGGCGATGTGTTCGACTCCGCCATGGATCCGGCCACCCGCTGTTGGGAGCTCGGGCCAGACGGTCAGTGGACGGCCGAACCGCAGGCCGGGGCCACGGTCCGCGATCACCAGGTGTCGTTGATGGACCGGCATCGCAATTCCTGACATCTCCGCCCACCACCGCCCACGAAGCCCGAATTGACCTGCAGGAGTGCAAGGTGCTCGAAACGACAGTGTCGAATGGCTCCGGGACGGTAGACAAGGTCGTCCACGCCGCCGGTGCGGTGCTGTGGCGGACGCGGCGCAACGCCGTCGAAGTGGCCCTCATCCATCGTCCGCGCTACGACGACTGGTCACTGCCCAAAGGCAAAGTCGATCCCGGTGAGACCGAACCGGTGACCGCCGTGCGGGAGATCCTCGAGGAGACCGGCCAGCACGCGCACCTGGGCCGCCGGCTGGGGGCGGTCCGCTATCCGGTCTCCCAGGGCGTCAAGAAAGTGCG
This sequence comes from Mycobacterium sp. SMC-14, assembly GCF_046250075.1. Classification (NCBI taxonomy): domain Bacteria; kingdom Bacillati; phylum Actinomycetota; class Actinomycetes; order Mycobacteriales; family Mycobacteriaceae; genus Mycobacterium; species Mycobacterium sp. SMC-14. Next base: position 3,027,340 of record NZ_CP176429.1, read on the forward strand.
GTACTGGGCCGCGCAAGCGGTGGGCGGAGATTTCGTGCCCAACCACGAGGTCGACGACATGGTCTGGCTACCGGTCGATGCCGCAATGCGGGAACTGCAGTACGCCTATGACCGGAAGATATTGCGGCGGTTCGCTAAGCAGCCCGCAGACACCGAAACGGTGTTGATCGTGCGGCACGGCACCGCTGGCCGTCGGTCGCGGTTCTCCGGCGACGACCGCCAACGGCCACTGGACAAGAAGGGTCGTGCGCAGGCCGAAGCGCTCACCGATCAGCTGCTGGCCTTCGGCGCGACCACGGTGTACGCAGCCGACCGGGTGCGCTGTGAGCAGACCGTGGAGCCATTGGCCGCCGAACTCGGGGTGGCGGTGCACAGCGAACCGACGCTGAGCGAGGAGTCGTACGCCGACAACCCGAAAAAAGCCCGGCGCCGGGTGGTGGAGATCGCGCAATCGGGCGGCACACCGGTTATCTGCACCCAGGGCAAGGTGATTCCGGATTTGATCGCCTGGTGGTGTGACCGCGACGGTGTAAGCCCGGACAAGTCGCGCAATCGCAAGGGCAGCACCTGGGTGTTGTCGCTGTCGGGCGGCCGGTTGATCGCCGCCGACCACCTCGGTAGTCCGCTGGCTACCCAAGCACTGGTGTGAACGACCGAGCGCCGCGGGGATAACCCCGCGGCGCTCGGCTATTCGTTGCTACTTGCGACCCTTACGGGCCGGTGCCTTGGTGGCCTTCTTGGCCGGAGCCTTCTTCGCCACGGCCTTGGTGGCTGCCTTCTTGGCGACAACCTTCTTGGCCGGAGCCTTAGTCGCTGCCTTCTTCGCGACAACCTTCTTGGCCGGAGCCTTGGTCACGGCCTTCTTGGCCGGAGCCTTGGTGGCTGCCTTCTTCGCGACAACCTTCTTGGCCGGAGCCTTAGTCGCTGCCTTCTTCGCGACAACCTTCTTGGCCGGAGCCTTAGTCGCTGCCTTCTTCGCGACAACCTTCTTGGCCGGAGCCTTGGCGGCAGTCTTCTTCGCGGCGGCCTTGGTGGCCTTCTTCGCCGGCGACTTCTTCGCAGCCTTGGCGGGCGCGGCGCTGGCACCAGCACCACGCTTGACGGCGAGCCCCTCGGACGGGACACGCTGCGCGCCAGAAACAATCGCCTTGAACTGCGCCCCGGGGCGGAAGGCGGGAACGGACGTCGGCTTCACCTTGACCGTTTCACCGGTGCGGGGATTGCGGGCCACGCGCGCGGCGCGACGACGACGCTCAAAAACGCCGAACCCGGTGATGGTGACGCTCTCACCCTTGTGGACGGCGCGCACAATGGCATTGACGAAATGCTCGACGGCCTCGGTCGCCGACCGACGGTCGGTGTCCAATTCCTTTGTGAGCACCTCGATGAGCTCTGCTTTGTTCATCCAATCCCTCCGAAACCAGTGGCCCTACTTGAGCCGACTAGAGCACACGGTAAACCCTGATACCACTGATATCCAAGAGCCACGCGCAATTTCAGACGAGATTATGGGCGAATTCGGCAATCCGGTTACCGCCCTTGGACGCTGACGAGAGCGTCGTTTAGGCCGGAATTAAGCTCCGGCGCGGGGCCTCAAGAAGCAGGCAAAGTGCGCGGTTTCCAGCCCGGGCGAGCCGCCTCGAAAGAATCGATATCGTCGAGTTTCCGCAGCGTAAGGCCTATATCGTCGAGTCCTTCGGACAGCCGCCAGGCGGTGTAGTCGTCAATCGTGAACGCCACCACCACCGTTCCGGCGGTGATATTCCGATCTTGAAGATTGACAGTGATTTCCAGCCCCGGGCTCTGCTCGATGACTTTCCACAGCAGTTCCACATCATCTTGGGCCACCTGGGCCGCCAGCAGGCCGGCCTTGCCGGCATTGCCGCGGAAGATGTCGGCGAATCGGGAGGAGATCACCACCCGGAACCCGTAGTCGAGCAGCGCCCAGACCGCATGTTCGCGCGACGATCCGGTGCCGAAGTCCGGTCCGGCCACCAGCACCGAACCTTGGTCGAAAGGGCTGAGATTCAGCACAAAGGACGGGTCGGTGCGCCACGTGGCGAACAGGCCGTCCTCAAATCCCGTCCGGGTGATGCGCTTCAAATAGACCGCGGGAATGATCTGGTCGGTGTCGACATTGGACCGCCGCAGCGGGACTCCGATTCCGGTGTGGGTGTGGAAAGCGTCCATGACAAGGCTCCTTTTTCGTACCGGCGGCGGTCAGTTCAAGTCGGAGGGGGCCGACAGCGTCCCACGGACAGCGGTGGCAGCGGCGACGACCGGAGACACCAGGTGGGTGCGCCCGCCCTTGCCCTGCCGGCCCTCGAAATTACGGTTGGACGTCGACGCAGACCGCTGCCCCGGCTCCAGCTGATCGGGGTTCATCCCCAGGCACATTGAGCAGCCGGGCTGCCGCCATTCCGCACCTGCGGCGGCGAAAACCTCCGCAAGACCCTCGGCTTCGGCCTGATTGCGCACCCGCATCGAACCCGGCACCACGAGCATCCGCACCCCGTCGGCCACCTGATGCCCACGCAACACGTCGGCCACCGCGCGCAGATCCTCGATGCGACCGTTGGTGCACGACCCGACGAACACCGTGTCGACCGCGATTTCGCGCATCGGTGTCCCCGGCTGAAGGTCCATGTACGCCAACGCCTTCTCCGCGGCCCGTCGCTCGGCCTCGTCGTGGATCGCCTCCGGGTCGGGCACCTGGGCGCCCAGCGGGACACCCTGGCCCGGGTTGGTGCCCCAGGTCACGAACGGCGTCAGTGTGTCCGCGTCGAGGTAGACCTCGACGTCGAACACCGCACCCGGGTCGGTGCGCAGGCTGCTCCAATAGTCCACGGCGGCGTCCCAGTCAGCACCGGTCGGCGCGTGCGGCCGGCCACGCAGGTACTCGTAGGTGGTCTCATCGGGGGCGACCATGCCGGCCCGAGCGCCGGCCTCAATGCTCATGTTGCAGATCGTCATCCGGGCCTCCATCGACAGCGCCTCGATGGCGCTGCCCCGGTATTCGATGACATAGCCCTGGCCGCCGCCGGTGCCGATCTGGGCGATCACCGCCAAGATGATGTCCTTGGCCGTGACACCGTCGGCGAGCCGCCCGTCGACATTGACCGCCATTGTCTTGAAAGGCTTCAGCGGCAGCGTCTGGGTGGCCAGCACGTGTTCCACCTCGGAGGTGCCGATACCCATCGCCAGCGCACCAAACGCGCCGTGGGTGGAGGTGTGGCTGTCGCCGCAGACCACCGTCGTGCCCGGCTGGGTGAGCCCCAGCTGCGGCCCGATGATGTGCACGATCCCCTGATCGATGTCGCCCATCGGGTGCAGCCGGATGCCGAACTCGGCGCAGTTGTGCCGCAACGTCTCGACCTGCGTACGCGACACCGGGTCCGCAATCGGTTTGTCGATGTCGACCGTCGGCACGTTGTGGTCCTCGGTGGCGATGGTCAGATCCGGGCGCCGCACCGGACGACCGGCCAACCGCAGCCCCTCGAAAGCCTGCGGGCTGGTGACTTCATGCACCAGGTGCAGATCGATGTAGATGAGGTCAGGTTCGGTCCCACCGCCGGATACCACGACGTGGTCTGCCCAGACCTTTTCTGCCAAGGTGCGAGGCTGCTCGGTCTTGGACATTGCTGCCATCCCCAATCTGTACCGTCTTACATTTTGAGACGCTAGTATCTGTATATGGGACAGCATAGCGGCATCGGCGTTCTGGACAAAGCACTGGCGGTGCTCCACTCGGTCGCCGAATCGCCGTGTGGGCTGGCTGAACTGTGCGGGCGCACCGGCCTGCCCCGCGCCACCGCACACCGGTTGGCCGCAGGCCTGGAGACCCACCGCCTGCTCGGCCGCGACGATGAGGGCCGTTGGCAGATCGGCCCCGCGGTCAGCGAACTGGCGTCCCGTGCCGACGATCCGCTTCGCGCCGCCGGTGCGGCGGTGCTGCCACGGCTGCGAGAGATCACCGGGGAGAGCGTGCAGCTGTATCGCCGCGAGGGTTCCGAACGAGTCTGCGTTGCGGCGCTCGAACCGCCTGCGGGGCTACGAGACACGGTTCCGGTCGGCGCCCGGCTGCCGATGACGGCCGGCTCGGGCGCCAAGGTCTTGCTGGCCTACGCCGATGCAGGCGTGCAACAGGAAGTGCTGGCGGCGGCCAAGTTCACCAGCCGCACCCTCGCGGAGATGCGTCGGCGGGGCTGGGCGCAAAGCGTTGCCGAACGCGAGCCCGGGGTGGCCAGCGTGTCGGCACCGGTGCGCGATCACCGCGGGGCGGTGGTGGCAGCGATCTCGGTGTCGGGTCCGATCGACCGGTTGGGGCGGCGCCCGGGGGCACGCTGGGCCGCCGACCTGCTTGCGGCGGCCGGCGACCTGACGGCCCGGCTGTAACCCGGGCGCGGGGGTCCCGGTCCGCCTGTCAGACTGCAGAGATGGGAACCAAACAGCGCGCACAGATCGTCATGACCGATGCCGAGGTGGCTGACTTCGTCAACACTCACCGCACCGGAACACTGGCCACCATCGGGCCCGACGGCCAGCCGCACCTGACCGCGATGTGGTACGCGGTGCTCGACGGCGAGATCTGGCTCGAGACCAAGGCCAAGTCTCAGAAGGCGGTCAACCTGCGCCGTGATCCGCGGGTCACCTTCCTTCTGGAAGCCGGCCAGACGTACGACACGCTGCGCGGGGCCGCCTTCGAGGGCGTCGCGGAGATCGTCGATGACCCAGACACCATCTTCCGGGTGGGCGTCAGCGTCTGGGAGCGCTACACCGGTCCCTACACCGACGAGATGAAGCCCGGCGTCGACGCGATGATGAACAACCGGGTGGCTGTGCGCATCGTCACACGGCGCACCCGCTCCTGGGACCACCGCAAGCTGGGCCTGCCGGCCATGCCGCTCGCTGGCTCCACCGCTCCGAAGGGCGATTGAGCCCGCTGCATACAAAAAGGCCCGCACCGTGACGGTGCGGGCCTTTTTGCGATGTACCCCCGATGGGATTCGAACCCACGCTACCGCCGTGAGAGGGCGGCGTCCTAGGCCGCTAGACGACGGGGGCTAGAACATTTCCGGGTTGCCAGCATAGCTCAACCCGTACGGCCCGCCTAATCGCTTGCAGCGGACCGCTTTTGCTGGGGTACCAGGACTCGAACCTAGAATGGCTGAACCAGAATCAGCTGTGTTGCCAATTACACCATACCCCATTGGCCGGCCATTACCGCTGGTCAGAGTGCCGGTGGGGCACTACTGGCCAGCCGTTCTTGGGCCGACGAGCAGACTACCAAACTTCTAGCGCGAAGTTGTCATCGCGCTTCCCCAACGCCGTCTCGGGCGCTCCGCAGCCGGTCCAAACTGCGGTTCGAGCCCAGCAGTTCCAGCGACTCGAACAGCGGCGGGCTGACCAGCCCGCCGGAGACGCCGACCCGGATCGGGCCGAACGCCTTGCGCGGTTTGAGCCCCAGCTCGTCCAGCAGCGCGGCTTTCAGCGCGGCCTCGATGTTGGCGGTGGTCCACTCCCCCACGCCCTCCAGTGCCGCGATGGCGGCGTCCAACACCGGAGCCGCGTCGGGGCCCAGTTCCTTGGCCTCGGCGCGCGGGTCCAGCTCGTAGTGCTCGTCGTTGAAGAACTTCAGCAGTGGCCATGCGTCGCCGAGCACCACGATGCGGGTCTGCACCAATGCAGCAGCCACCGCGAAGCCTGCGTCGTCCAGGCCGGTGTCCTGTCCATGGGTGTCGAGATAGCTGCGCAATCGTGCGGTGAAGTCGTCCAGGTCGAGCAGCCGGATGTGCTCGGCGTTGAGCGCATCGGCCTTCTTCTGGTCGAACCGGGCTGGGTTGGAGTTGACGTTGACCACGTCGAACGCGGCAACCATCTCGTCGATACTGAACACGTCGCGGTCGTCGGCGATGGACCAGCCCAGCAATGCCAGATAGTTCAACAGTCCCTCGGGGATGAAGCCTCGGTCGCGGTGTGCGAAGAGGTTGGACTGCGGGTCACGCTTGGACAGCTTCTTGGTGCCCTCACCCAAAACGGTTGGTAGGTGGCCGAATTCCGGGATGCGATCAGCAACGCCGATGCGCATCAACGCCTGGTACAGCGCGATCTGGCGTGGCGTGGACGGCAACAGGTCCTCGCCGCGCAACACGTGGGTGATCTTCATCATGGCGTCGTCGACCGGGTTGACCAAGGTGTACAGCGGGTCGCCGTTGGCGCGGGTCAGCGCGAAATCGGGAACGGTGCCCGCCGGAAAGGACGTCTGCCCCCGCACCAGGTCCGCCCAGCCGAGCTCGGTGTCGGGCATCCGCAGCCGCACGACCGGCTTGCGGCCCTCGGCCAGAAAACCGGCGCGCTGCTCGGCGGTCAGCTCGCGGTCGAAGTTGTCGTAACCCAGCTTGGGGTTGCGGCCGGCGGCCAAGTGGCGGGCCTCGACCTCCTCGGGCGTCGAGAACGCCTCGTAGGCCTCGCCCGCTGCCAACAGCTGCGCCACCACGTCACGGTGGATGTCGGCGCGCTGCGACTGCCGGTAGGGGCCGTAGGGCCCGCCCACCTCGGGCCCCTCGTCCCAGTCCAGATGCAGCCAGCGCAGCGCATCCAGCAGCGCCAAGTAGCTTTCCTCGCTGTCGCGTTCGGCGTCGGTGTCCTCCACCCGGAAGACCATGGTTCCGCCGGTGTGGCGAGCGTAAGCCCAGTTGAACAGGGCGGTGCGGATCAGCCCGACGTGCGGCGTGCCGGTCGGTGACGGGCAGAACCGGACGCGAACACCAGATGTGGTCACGAGTTTCCTTTGCGGATAACGGGGTTGGACAGCGTGCCAATGCCTTCGACGGAGACGGACACGGTGTCACCGTGTTCGATGGGACCGACACCTTCGGGGGTTCCGGTCAGCAGGATGTCGCCGGGCAGCAGCGTCATCACCGCGGAGATCCACTCCACGATGGCGCCGATGTCGTGCATCATCAGCGAAGTCCGACTGTCCTGCTTGACCACCCCGTTGACTTCGGTGCGAATCGCCAGGTCAGCTGGGTCGAGGTCGGTGACGATCCACGGCCCGATCGGGCAGAAGGTGTCGTGGCCCTTGGCCCGGGTCCACTGCCCGTCGGACTGCTGCTGGTCTCGCGCCGACACGTCGTTGCCGATCGTGTAGCCCAAGATGTTGTCCTTGGCCCGCGCGGCCGGCACGTCCTTGCACGGACGCGAGATGACGACGGCCAACTCACCTTCGAAGTGGACTGGGGAAGCGTTGGCGGGCAGCTGAATCGGCACGTTGGGCCCGATGATCGCGGTGTTCGGTTTGAGGAACATTGTCGGGTTGGCCGGTGGGGCGCCACCCATTTCGGCGATGTGGGCCGCGTAGTTCTTCCCGATGCAGACCACCTTGCTGGCCAGGATGGGCGCCAGCAGGCGCACGTCGGCCAGCGGCCAGTACCGGCCGGTGAACTCCGGTGTGCCGAAGGGGTGCTCGGCGATCTCGCGGGCAGTCATCTCGTGTGGCCGGTCCGGATCCCCTTCAATACTGACGAAGGCGACACCGTCCGGGCTGGCAATTCGGCCTAGGCGCATTTGCACAAGCCTAATGGCGATCACAAGCGCGGCGGAGCCGGGCGCAGGGGGTCGCCGTCAATCGGCGCAGCTCGCGTCCCTGGTAGGCCAGCCTGTGGAAGCATGGTCGGATGTCCACCGAGCCGATCGGCAAAGCCGCTCGCTGGTCGGTCGTGGTCGTCGCCCTGATGGCCACGCTGTGTTCATTCGTCTTCATCAACGGCATTGCCTTCGTCATCCCGATGCTGGAGACCAAACGGGAAACCAACCTGGCGATGGCCGGCCTGCTGGCCTCGATGCCCAGCTTCGGAATGGTGCTGACCCTGTTCGCATGGGGCGCGCTATTGGACCGCATCGGCGAGCGAATCGTATTGAGTGTTGGCTCCGCGTTGACCGCGCTGGCCACGTTCGCGGCCGCCTCGATGGAGTCGCTGGTCGGGGTCGGCGCATTCCTGTTTCTCGGCGGCATGGCCGCCGCCAGCGCCAACAGCGCCAGCGGGCGGCTGGTGACGGGCTGGTTCCCGCCGCACCAGCGCGGATTGGTGATGGGTATCCGCCAGACGGCGCAGCCGTTGGGCATCGCGTTGGGAGCCGAAGTGATCCCCGAGCTAGCCGAGCACGGGCTGGCGCGGGCGTTGATGTTTCCCGCAACGCTGTGCGCCGTGGCGGCGGTGGCGTGTGCGATCGGCGTGGTGGATCCGCCGCGCATGCCACGGTCGGCTGCCTCCGGCACCGAACTCGCCAGCCCCTACAACAGTTCGAAGGTGCTGTGGCGCATCCATCTGTCCTCGGCTCTGCTGATGGTTCCGCAGTGTGTGCTCGCCACTTTCATGCTGGTGTGGCTGATCGTGGACACCAATTGGTCCATCGCCGCCGCAGGCGGTCTGGTGACGGTGTCGCAGCTGCTCGGCGCCGCCGGGCGGGTGGCGGCCGGCCGGTGGTCCGACCGCGTCCGGTCGCGGCTGCGCCCGATCCGCAGCCTCGCCGTCGCCGGAGCGCTGGCAATGCTGGCTCTGGGCGCCGCCGACCATCTGCACTCCCGCCTCGCCGAAGCGGCCATGGTCGTCGCGGCGGTTATCACCGTGCTGGACAACGGATTGGCCTCGACCGCAGTCGCCGAGATCGCCGGCCCGTACTGGAGCGGTCGCGCACTGGGCATCCAGAACACCACTCAGCGGCTCACCGCCGGGATCGCTCCCCCGCTCTTCGGTGCGCTGATCGGTGCCGCCGGTTACCCAGTGGCCTTTGCGCTATGCGGACTGTTCCCGCTGGCCGCGCTGCGTTTGGTACCGGTGAGCGCTGAGCCCGAAGGCCGCTCGGCACTGGAGGCGCTGCGTACCCTGCGCGTGCCGCCCGGGCCGCCGCCCGACCCGTCCACGTAACCCCGAGCCTGCGGCCAAGTACCGTCGAAACGATGACGGATACGGATCTTGTCCGGCTTCGGACACCAACTGTGGCGGACGGCCCGGCCCTATGGCAGATGGCCGTCGACAGCGCCACTCTCGACGTCAATTCGCCCTACGCATACCTGCTGTGGTGCCGCGATTTCGCCGCTACCTCGGTGGTTGCCGAGGTAGGAGGAGAACCGGGCGGCTTCGTCAGCGGCTACCGGCGCCCAGATCAGCCGGAGACCCTGATGGTCTGGCAGGTAGCTGTCAACGCTGCTCACCGCGGCGCCGGCCTGGCCGGGCGGATGCTCGACCACCTGGCGAGCGCGCAGGTCGCCCAGGGCGTGACACATCTTGAGACCTCGATCACACCGGACAACGAAGCCAGCCGACGACTCTTTGGCGCTTTCGCCCGCCGATGGGACGCGCCACTGGCGTGTTCCGAGCTGTTCGGAGCGGATTTGTTCCCCGAATCTCATTTGGCAGAAGAACTGTTTCGCATCGGACCGCTTCGGGTACACCCACGTCGCCGGTGAGGGCGTGGCAAGGTTGAGATCACAAAATGGTCTCGGTAAGGTCACGGACGCGCAAACGTGAGCCCCGACAGACCTAGTGCGGGGGCATACGAGCGGGGTGGTGGGTCGAGCCGAGATCACCCGCGGCACGAGTTTGATGTCGACCTGTCGTTCCGTTCCGTTGTATGTGACCGACGGACGGAGGAACTATGACGATTTTCGAAACCCTTGAATCCGAAGTACGAAGTTATTGCCGGTCCTGGCCGGTGATGTTCGACCGCGCCAGTGGCTCTCGGATGTGGGATGTCAACGGCAAGGAATATCTGGACTTTTTTGCCGGCGCCGGAGCGCTCAATTACGGCCACAATCACCCCGACCTGCGGGCGCCATTACTGGAATACCTGAGCTCGGATCGAGTGGTGCACAGCCTCGATATGAACACCGTCGCCAAGGCTGAGTTCCTGGAGCGCTTCAACGAGGTGATCCTCAAGCCCCGCGAGCTCAACTACAAGGTGCAATTTCCCGGACCCACCGGGACCAACGCGGTGGAGTCGGCGCTGAAGCTGGTCCGCAAGATCACCGGCCGAGAGAGCATCATCAGCTTTACCAACGCTTTTCACGGAATGACGCTGGGCGCGCTGAGCGTGACCGGCAACTCGATGAAGCGCGGCGGTGCCGGGATTCCGCTGGTGCACGCCACCCCGATGCCCTACGACAACTACCTCCACGGCGCTACCCCCGACTTCATCTGGTTCGAGCGACTGCTGCAGGACAGCGGCAGCGGCCTGAACGACCCGGCAGGGGTGATCGTCGAGACCGTGCAGGGTGAGGGCGGAATCAACGTGGCCCGCTTGGAATGGCTGCGCGGCCTGGCCGACCTGTGTAAGCGCCACAACCTGCTGCTGATCGTGGACGACGTCCAGATGGGCTGTGGGCGCACCGGACCGTTCTTCAGCTTCGAGGCGGCCGGCATCGTTCCCGACATCGTCTGTCTGTCCAAGTCGATCAGCGGGTACGGGCTCCCGATGGCATTGACGCTGCTGAAGCCGGAACTGGACGTGTGGGAGCCGGGCGAGCACAACGGCACATTCCGCGGCCAGAACCCGTCGTTCGTGACCGCCGCTGCGGCGCTGAACTTCTGGTCCGACAATCGGTTGGAGAAGTCGGTACTGCGCAAGGGCGAACTGATCGAACAGGCGCTGACCGAAGTGGTGGACCCGATCCCCGGCGTCAGCACCCGGGGCCGCGGCCTGATCCGCGGCGTGGCCTTCGAACGACCGGAGCTGGCTGGAGAAGTATGCCGTGAGGCGTTCGAGCGCGGGCTGCTGCTGGAGACCTCTGGCCCTGAAAGCGAGGTTGTAAAACTGATGCCGCCGTTGGTCATTGACGACGACGACCTGGCCGAAGGCCTGACGATCGCCGCCCAATCGATCGAAGCCGTCGCCGCCCGTCAACTCACCGCAACCACGTCAGGAGCCAGCCGATGATCGTCCGTACCCTCGCCGAGATCAAGGGCACCGACCGCGACGTGCAGTCCAAGACCTGGAACAGCCAGCGGCTGCTGCTGGCCCGCGACGGCCAGAGGTTCTCGATGCACGAGACCTGCCTCTACGCCGGTACCGAGACCTCAATGTGGTACGCCAATCACGTTGAGGCGGTGTACTGCGTCGGCGGCGAAGGTGAGCTGATCAACGACGAGACCGGCGAGGTGCACCCGCTGCACGACGGCACGCTGTACCTGCTTGACGGTCACGAGCACCACCGCGTTGTCGCCCACACCGACCTGCGCATGGTGTGCGTGTTCGACCCGCCGGTCACCGGGCAGGAGGTGCACGACGACACCGGCGCGTACCCCCTGCTCACGGAACAACCACAGGAGACGGCGTCGTGACCCCTCCCCTGACCGAGCAAGGCCTCGTCGACCGCTACCCCACGCGCAACAACGTCACGATCGGTATCGAACCGCGGCACGACCCGGTGGTCTGGGCCGCACAAGCCAACGGCGGCGGCCCGTTAAGCCCGGAACGTGTCGCGCAGTTCGACACCGACGGATTTCTGGCCGTCGACACCGTTTTGGACGCCGACGTCGTGGCGGACCTGCGTAACGAGCTGGACCGCCTGCGCGCCGATGCCGCGCTGGCCGCCGACGAGCGCTCGATCTGCGAGCGCGACAGCGGCCAGATCCGGTCGATCTTCGAGGTGCACCGGATCAGTCCGGCGTTCGCCGCGCTGGTCGCAGACCCGCGCCTGGTGGGACCGGCCCGTCAACTGCTCGGCTCCGATGTCTATGTGCACCAGAGCCGGGTCAACTTCAAACCGGGGTTCAACGGCCGAGAGTTCTACTGGCACTCCGATTTTGAGACCTGGCATGCCGAAGACGGCATGCCCACCCCGCGCGCGGTCAGCGTCTCGGTGGCCCTCACCGAGAACCTGGACAGCAACGGCTCACTGATGATCATGCCCGGGTCGCACCGTTGGTTCGTGTCGTGCCCGGGCCAGACCCCGCCGGATCACTACCGGTCGTCGCTCAAGCAGCAGGAGATCGGCACTCCGGACGATGCGAGCCTGACCTGGTTGGCCGATCAGCACGGGATTCGTCAGATCACCGGCCCGGCCGGGTCCGCGGTGTTCTTCGACAGCAACTGCATGCACGGATCGAGCAGCAACATCACCCCGTATGCACGCTCGAACGTGTTCATCGTCTACAACAGCGTGGACAACGCCCTGGTGGAGCCGTTCGGCGCTGCCGTTCCGCGACCGACATTCATCGCCAGCCGCGTCTTCGACCCGGTGTAGACCCGGCGGGAGAGGAAAGGGGCTGCTGTGGCACGCTTCCTGTCCATCACACTGACCGGACGCGGGGTGTCCTGCCGGGCGCGACTGCTCGACGAGCAGGCACCCCTGACCTGCGCCGTGGTCTGGGAAGCGCTACCCGTCGCAGGCCAGGCCTATCACGGCAAGTACGCCCGCAACGAGGTCTACACGCTGTTGCCACCGCTGGGCTCCCCCGGACGCGAGAACACCACGGTCACACCAATCCCCGGCGATGTCTGCTTCTTCGACTTCGACGCCGGTGACATCGGCAACCCCGCCTACGGCTATGACAAGGACGGGCAGGCGAATTCACCGCTGGGCGCGACCGACCTGGCGATCTTCTACGGCCGCAACAATCTGTTGATCAATGGCGACGTCGGGTGGGTGCCCGGCAATGTCTTCGCCACGATCGAGGACGGCCTGACCGAGATGGCCGCCGCCTGCAACGACTTGTGGATGGCCGGTGCGGTCGGCGAACAGTTGGCCTTCGCCCGGGCCTGACACTTTCCGGCGAGAGTGCGTGTCTGCCCCGCGACACGCCGTTGACGACGGCATTCTGCGCACACTCGTTGGCGGAGCGGGACTGTATCTAGCCCAAGACCCGCTCGGCGAACAAGCCGGCCGCCAGCACCAGATCGTCGCTGTGCCGGGGGCCGATGATCTGCATGCCGATCGGCAGACCGTCCGCCGTGGCACCGATCGGGATGCTCAGCGCCGGCTGTTGAGTCATGTTGAACGGATAGGTGAAAGGCGTCCACTGCGCCCACCATCGCAGATCGGAATCGACCGGCACGTCGTGCCCGGCGGTGAAGGCCGCAATCGGGGTGGTCGGAGTGATCAGTAAGTTGTGCCGTTCATGGAAGCGCCCCATGGCCACACCCAGATCCACACTGACCTGGCGGGCGGCCAGATAGTCGACGCCCGAGACCGCCGTCCCCCGATCCCACATGTCGGCCAGCCCGGGGTCGACGAGCCCGCGGTCGCGTTCCCGACCACGCAGGCTGCCCGCCGCCCCGGTTGCCCACAGCACCTCGAACGCGTCGATCGGATCGGCGAAGCCAGGATCGGCCACTAGAACGTTCAATCCGGCATCGGCCAGCGCCTGAACCGCCTCGGCCACCGCGGAGGCGATCTGCGGGTCGACGTCGACATATCCCAGCGTCGGCGAATACGCCACGTCGAGACCGACCACGTCGCGCCGGACTTCGCCGCGGTAAGTCGTCAATGTCGCCGGCAACGACGTGGGATCACGGAAGTCCGGCAGCGCGATGATGTCCATCAGCATGGCGGCGTCTTCGACGGTCCGGGTGATCGGACCGGCGTGCGCCAGTGGCCCGAAGGGGCTGATCGGATACATCGGCACGCGGCCATGAGTGGGTTTGAAGCCCACCACCCCACAGAAACTCGCGGGAATCCGGATACTGCCGCCGCCGTCGGTGCCGATAGCCAAGGGCGCCATCCCGGCGGCGACCGCGGCGGCGCTGCCGCCCGAGGAGCCGCCCGCGGTGCGCGTGGTGTCGGCGGGGTTGCGGGTGATGCCGGTGCGCGGGCTGTCGGTGACGCCCTTCCAGGCCAGTTCCGGGGTGGTCGTCTTACCAAGCAGCACCATGCCGTCGTTGCGGATCTTGTCCACCGCCGGACTGTCGTCGGGCCACGGCCCCGCCGCGTCGGCGAGCAGTGATCCGCGCAGGGTCGGCCAACCGGCAGTGTGGAAGACGTCTTTGATCGCGATCGGCACCCCGTCGAGCAGGCCCTTGGTGTAGTTGCCACCCCAGCGGACCTCGGACTTGCGGGCCTCCGACAGCGCCGCCTCCTCGTCGACCAGGCAGAAGGCGTTGACCTCGCCGTCGCGTTCGCTGATGGCCGCGAGCGCTGCGGCGGTGGCTTCCACCGGTGACAGCTCGCCGGAGGTGTAGGCGGCGACCAGTTGCAGGGCACTCAGTTCGGTGGGGTGAGTCATGCGACGTGCCTCCTCAACCGGTTTCGCTCGTCGCCGACGCACGGCGCTTGTCGACGACGTTGTGCAGCGGCTGGCCGGACAGGTACCGGCGGAAGTTGGCGATGAACTGTTGCTGCAATGCGTTTCGCCAACCCTTGATGTCACCGCTGTTGTGCGGTGTCAGGCGTACGTAGGGGACTCTCCACAGCGGATGATCGGCCGGGAGCGGCTCTGGGTCGACGACATCGAGGGCCGCTCCGGCAATGACACCGGCCTGCAGCGCCGCCACCAGTGCGTCGGTGTCTACCAGCTCGCCGCGGCCCACGTTGATCAGTCGCGCCGTCGGCCGCATCGCGTGGAGCACGCCGGAATCGACCATGCCCCGGGTCTGCGACGTCAGCGGCGCGGCCAGCACCACATAGTCGGCGTCGGCGACCGCGGCCAACACATCGGTGGTAATCGCGCCGATGTCAGGATCCTCGCGGGCGCTGCGTCCGACGCCGCGTACCGACATTCCGACCGCACGCAGCAACCGGGCGATGGCCCGCCCGACCGGCCCCGGACCGACGATCGTGACCGATGCGCCGGCAATCGGCTCGCTGTCGAAGTGCTCCCACCGTTGGACGCGCTGAGCGTCCCAGGACCGCCGGAAGTCCTTGGCGAAGGCCAGGATCTGGCCGAGCACATACTCGGCAATCGGTTCCTCGAAGATTCCGCGAGAATTGGTGATGACGACATCACTGTCGATCAACTCGTCGAAGAGCACGGCGTCCACCCCGATGGCGGCAACGTGAACCCAGCGCAATGCCTCGGCGGAAGACCACACCGATGCCAGTGCGGGAGAAGAGAAGTCGTACAAGAAGAGCACGTCGGCGCCGACAATGCCGTCGGCCAGCCTCGATGACGGAACCAGGCGTAGCTCCGCGTCTGCGCTGATCGAATCGAGTTGTGCGGGGACCGACTCGCCGTGCTGGACGGTCACCACCGGCCGCGCGTCCACATTGACACCGTAAAAACAGATCGTATGATTGTCAACAATCCAGGGCTGGCCTGGGGGTGGAACGTCGGTATGGGGAAACCCATGGATCTGTCCCAGTTTCCGGAGTTACCTGACTTCGACGGGCCGGTCGATCAGCGCGGTGTCGGCATCATCGCGCCGTTCGATCTGGCGATCGAACGCGAACTGTGGCGCTGGATCCCCGCCGAGGTGACGCTGCACCTGGCACGTACGCACTACGAACCGGTCCCGGTCAGCCGAGCCATGGCCGAATTGGTTTCTGACACCAATCATCTACAGGCGGCGACCCGCGACGTACTGCACGTCGAGCCGGAGGTGGTTGCCTATCTGTGCGCGTCGGGCAGCTTCATCCACGGCGTCGAGTACGAGAAGACGCTGGTCGCTGCCATCGAATCCGCCGGAGCCAAGGCAGCGGTCACCACGTCGGGCGCGCTGGCTGAAGCGATTATCGCGCTGGATATCTCGCGGATCAGCGTCCTGACCCCCTACGACGAGGAGTTGACCGACCTGCTGCGGGTGTTCTTGAACCAGCTCGGGGTGTCCGTGCTGCACTCCGACCATCTGGGACTGGGTGGCGGGATCTGGAAGGTCAACTACCGCACCGTGGCCGAACGGATCCTGGCCGCGGATCGCCCGGAGGCGCAGGCCATCTTCGTCAGCTGTACCAACCTGCGGACCTACGACATCATCGCTCCCCTGGAGCAGATGCTGGGTAAGCCGATCCTCACAGCCAATCAACTGACGATGTGGGCGTGCCTGGGGCGGATGGACCTGCCGATGATGGGACCCGGCCGATGGCTCCGCGATGTCTTCACCGGAGCCCCCCAATGACAGGTACACCGCCGACCGTCGGGTTCATCTATCCCGACCACGCCGCCGAGTCGGACTACCCGCATGCCGCCCGCCTGCTGGGCGTGCACCTGCCCGTCGCACACATCTACGGCACCGACCTGCATGCCGTGCCGGAGCTGATGGATCTCGGCAGTCCAGCCAAACTCGCCCACGGCGCGGCCTTGCTGGCGCCGCAGCGGCCCGCCGCGGTGGTCTGGGCGTGCACATCGGGAAGCTTCGTGTTCGGCCCCTCCGGCGCCGCCGAGCAGGTTGATCGATTGGCAGCGGAAGCCGGCGTGCCCGCCTCGAGTACGTCGTTCGCGTTCGTGCACGCCCTGGCCGCGCTCGGCTGCCGCCACGTTGCGGTCGCCGCCAGCTATCCGCGCGACATCGCCCAGCTTTTTGTGGATTTCGTTGCTGCCCACGGTGTCACCGTCGAAGCTATGGGAGATGCCGGCATCCCCACCGCAGCGGAGGTGGGCCGGCTGACGCCTGGCCAAGTCCGAGAACTGGCACTGCGCAATGACTCCCCCCGGGCCGACGCGCTGCTGATCCCCGACACCGCCATGCACACCGTCGACCAGGTCGACGAACTCGATCAACTGCTCGGCAAGCCGGTACTGACCGCCAATGTGGTGACGGTGTGGGAAGGTTTGCGCATCGCCGGGATAAGCCGGCGGACAACCGGGCTGGGCGCATTGTTCGAGGATGGGCGATGACAATCTCACATGATGCCGGGTTCGAGCCGTTGAGCCGGCCCTCGACAGCGGAGCTGATCGCCGAGCGGCTCCGGGAGGCGATCACCCGCGGCCGGCTGGCACCGGGTCAACAACTCGGCGAAGCGACCCTGGCCGCGCAGTTCGCGGTGTCGCGCGGCCCGCTACGCGAGGCGATGCAGCGGCTGGTGGCCGAAGGGTTGCTGCGCAGCGAACGCAATCGGGGCATTTTCGTCGTCGAACTCACCGATGACGACGTCCGCGACGTGTACCAGGCACGCAAGGCCATCGAACGCGCCGCCGTCATCGAAGTGCTGCACGGTGACCCCCGCACCGCGGCCGCCCGACTGCGTGGCCCGGTAGAGGCCTTGCGCGTGGCCGCGTCCCAGGGCGACGGCGCGGCGGCAGCCGATGCCGACCAGGCGTTCCACGAGGTGCTCGTCGAGTGCGCCGGCAGTCCACGACTGCACCGCGCGATGCGGACCCTGCTTTCAGAAACCCGAATCCTGCTGGGCGAACTCGAAGAGGCCTACCCCGACCTGCGCGATCAGGTCACCGAACATGTCGTGCTGCGCAAGGCGATCGGTGCCGGTGACGAGGCTCTGGCGATCCGGCTGATCGACGAACACATGGACGACGCCGTACGTCGCCTGTTGGCGCGGCGGGCGCAGCTGCTCTTGGCCCCGTCGTAGCTGCTAGCCGATCTGGTCGCCGATCTCTTTGGCCGCCTCGACCAGCACAGCCGCCACCCCTCGGTACTGCGAACTGTTTAGTCGGTGAACGGGCGCTGCGGCATTGAGCGCCAGCAGAACTCCCGGCGCACGCGTGGGAATGGGCACCGCGACCGAGGCGACTCCATCCTCACTTCCCTCCCGGTTCACCGCGTACCCCTGTTGTCGTATCCGACTGAGCTCGCGTTGCAGCTGCGTCCTGGTGCCGACCGAATGTGCCGTCACGCGCGGCAGCGCTTCCTCTGGGTACAGACGGGCGATGTCGGCATCGGACAACCGCGCCAGCAGCGCTTTGCCGGTTGAGGTGCAGTGCGCGGGCATCGTACGCCCGAGCCGTGAGGCAACCCGAACGGCAGCCGGCCCCTCGGCGGCTGCGATGAAGCGAACGCCTGAGCCCTCAAGGATTCCGAGATGGACCGACTCGTTGAGGCGTTCGCTGAGGCGCAGCAAGACCGGCTTTGCCGCACCCTCGACATCGATGCGGTTGAACACCGAGAACGCCACGCTCATCAGCGCGGGCCCGGGGTGATAGGCCTTGGACACCGGATCCTGGCGCACGAAGCCCCGATATTGCAGCATGGCCAACAGACGATGGGCCGTGGAGGACGCGACGTCCAAGTGTTTGGCCGCGTCCGTCAACCGGATCTGCGGCTGCTCCCCCAGCAGCAGGAGAAGCTTCAGCGCCCGGTCCACCGATCCGATCGGATACTGCGGCACGCCCCAGTCCGGAGCCGCGGCGCCGGCGGCCTCGCCGGCAGGCTCCAGAAGTTCATCGCTCTGCATACCAGAGACAGTACTGCGAGTTATTGACCTTTAAACCGGCATCCTGGCAAAGTTTTCTCCACGCCCCAGAGAATTTCTCTGCATACCAGACATTGCGGGCTTTCAAGACTGGAGACGCATCGATGAGTGATCACCGGCATGTCCTCGATGAGGTCAGGCGGGGAATGATCCCAGCGCACATCTACAACGACGCCGAAATCTTCGAGCTGGAGAAAGAGCGACTCTTCCGCCGCGCCTGGATGTTCGTGGCGCACGAGTCGGAGATACCCCAAGGCGGCGACTACGTGGTGCGGCGCCTGCTCAACGACTCCTTCATCATTGCGCGCGACTCCAAGGGCGACGTGCGGGCCATGTTCAACATGTGCCTGCATCGTGGGATGCAGGTATGCCGCGCCGAGATGGGCAACGCCTCCAATTTCCGATGCCCTTACCACGGCTGGTCGTACCGCAATGACGGGCGCATCACCGGCCTGCCCTTCCACCAAGAGGCCTACGGCGGGGAGGCCGGTTTTTCCAAGCGCGGCCAGACCCTATTGCCGGCGCCGGGCCTCGCCAGTTACAACGGGCTGATCTTCATCAGTCTTGACCCGCAAGCTCCCCCGCTCGAAGAGTTTCTCGGCGATTTCAGGTTCTATCTGGACTTCTACACCAAGCAGAGCCGCAGCGGCCTCGAAGTGCGCGGCCCGCAACGGTGGCGCATCAAGGCGAACTGGAAGATCGGCGTCGAGAACTTCGCCGGCGACATGTATCACACCCCCCATACCCACGCCTCTGTCGTCGATATCGGGCTGTTTCGTGAACCGAAGGCGCAGAAGCGCAAAGACGGTGCGACGTACTGGGCGACCTGCGGCGGCGGTACGACCTATAAATTGCCGCCGGGCACCTTTGAGGAACGGATGCGCTATGTCGGCTACCCCGGCGACATGGTGAGGCGAATCAAGGATGTGTGGTCACCCGACCACCAGCGCGTGGTCGCCGACGACGGTTTCATGATCTCGGCGGCATCGGTCTTTCCCAACATGAGCCTGGTGCACAACTGGCCGAAGATTCAAGACAGTGAAGACGTGTTGCCGTTCATATCGATTCGCACCTGGCAGCCGATCAGCGAGAACGAAACCGAGGTGTACTCCTGGTTCGCGGTCGACGCGGCCGCACCCGAGCAGTTCAAGAAGGACTCCTACAAGGCCTATCTGATGTGCTTCGGCTCCACGGGCATGTTCGAACAGGACGACGTGGAGAACTGGGTGTCGCTGACCAATACCGCCGCCGGGTCCATGGCCCGCCAACTGTTGCTCAATGGCCGGATGGGCCTGCTCGCCGACGACACTCCGGTGGTCAATTCCCTGCCGCCTGAGCAATTCCATGGGCCAGGTACCGCTCAAGTCGGCTATAACGAGAACAATCAGCGGGCGATGCTTCGGATGTGGGCCGATCACCTCGAAATGCCTGCGGTGGCGACCACCACCGCAGCGATGGGCACACAGCGCGAAGGAATCACTCCCCTGGTGCAGACCAACGGCACGTCGGCATGCGAGGACGCCTGCGAGGAGGCCCGGGTATGACATCCGCCGAGAAAAGCACGCGAGCGGGGTTTCCACGACCGAGCGATGCCGGCGGCCCCTGGGAGCTGGCAGTTCTGGGTGGTCATGCACCAAAGAAGGTCCGTACCGGTAAGCCCTTACCGTTCAACGACACCCGACACCTGCAGGCACATCAGTTCTTGGTCGATGAGGCTTATCTGCTCGACGCGCAGCAGTACACCGAATGGCTCGACACCCTCACCGAGGACATCCACTACTTCATGCCCGTGCGAGTGACCACCGCCTCCGGCGCTGGGTTCGACACGTCGCCCGGCATGGCTCACTTCGACGAGAACAAGTACTCCCTGAACAGACGCGTCGCGCGCTTTGCCACCGAACACGCCTGGACCGAAGACCCGCCGTCACGGCTGCGCCATCACATCACCAACGTCCGCACCTTTGCCTGCGACGATGACCAGCACCTGATCGTCGAGTCGGCCGAACTGCTCTTCCGCAGCCGCGGCGACGTCAACGAGGCTGCGTTGGTCTCCTGCGGCCGCGAAGATCTGTTGCGTCTGACCGATCACGGATGGAAGTTGGCGCGCCGCACCATCTATGTCGATGAGTCGGTCATTCGCATGCAGAACCTGGCGGTCTTCCTGTGAGCGCACTCGACGACCTGATGGCCAATGCGGTGGGTGACGCCATAACCATCGCCAACGAGTTCACCGAAGTCACGCTGCGCCGGGTCGATACCCGCAACGGTTCGCGGCTGCTGATCGCTTCACCGAAGTCGGGACAGTGGATCAGTCTCGATGCCCTAGAACTTGAAGCATTGACCTGGCAGAACACCTACACATTGGCCGCGATGGTCGGCAAGATGCATCAACCGCTCCTCGCAGACGACAGTGACCTGCCATGACCCGATGGTTGGACGGTAAGCGTGCGCTGGTCGTCGGCGCCGGCTCCGGCATCGGCCGAGCAGTCGTTGACGCATATCTCGACCAGGGAGCCCAGGTCGCGGTACTGGAACGCGATCGGTCGAAGTGCGATGCCTTGGCACGTCAACTGCCCGAAGTGCCGGTGACACAGGGCGATGCGACCACTGCCGAGGCAAACGAACGCGCTGTCGCAGCAGCAGTCGCGGCATTCGGCGGCCTGGACACGCTGGTCACCTGTGTCGGGATCTTCGACTTCTACAAGGGAATCACCGACATCGCGGCCGAAGAGCTGGCGCCGGCCTTCGACGAGATGTTCACCACGAACGTGCTGAGTTATCTGCAGTCGGTGAAGGCCGCCATCCCGGCGCTTCAAGCCCAGGAGCGGTCGTCGATCGTCCTCACTGAGTCTGCGTCGTCGTTCTATCCCGGTCGCGGCGGCGTACTCTACGTCGCGTCGAAGTTCGCCGTGCGCGGCCTCGTCACCACTCTCGCCTACGAACTCGCCCCGAACATCCGGGTCAACGGCGTTGCACCGGGTGGCACGTTGAACACCGATCTGCGCGGTTTGCAGAACTTGTCGCTCGACCAGGTCCGCCTTGACGACACCCCCAACCGAGCACGCGATCTCGCCGCACGCACCCCGCTCAATGTTGCACTCACTCCACAGGACCACGCTTGGAGCTATGTCTTCCTGGCATCGGACCGGTCCCGCGGCATCACCGCAGGGAGCACACATCCCGACGGTGGATTCGGAATGACTACCGGGGGTACCGCGTGACCGCCGACGATCTGGCGCCGCTGCGCCTGGAGGTTGCGCAGGCATGCCGAGTCGCTGCCGCCCGGGGCCTAGTGGACGGCATTCTCGGACACATCAGTGCTCGGGTCGACGAGGAACACCTACTCGTGCGGTGCCGCAGCGACTCTGACGACGGCGTCGCATTCACTGGTCCCGACGACATTCGGCTCATCCGCTTTGACGGGTCGCCGGGCATGCCAGGCGAATTGGACGGGTATCGGGTACCCAACGAGCTGCCGATTCACGTCGAAACCCTGCTGGCCCATCCCGAACATCGGGCAGTGGCCCACCTGCATCCGGCGGCCGTCGTGGCCGCCGACCTTGCGGGCATCACGATGGAACCCATCTACGGGGCCTTCGACATCCCTGGCGCATGGCTCGCGCGCCAGGGTGTCCCGGTGTACCCGAGGGCCGTGCTGATCCGCACCGCAGAACTCGGCAAGGAGATGGTCGCCGCCATGGCGGGCAAGCCGGTGGTGATCTGCCGCGGCCACGGCATCACCAGTGCCGCCGCCACCGCTGCCCAGGCTGTCCTGCAGGCGATCAGCCTGGACCAATTGGCTTCGATGTCACTGCGGGTCCGCTCCGCGGGCGGCACATTGAGGCCGATCGACGAATCGGATTGGGCGGATCTGCCCGACCTTGGTCCCTCATTCACCGCGGATGCCGCGTGGCGCCACGAACTGGGCCGGCTGGAGCGGTGATGACGGGCCAGGCGGAGATCAGCGCCGAGATCGCGGCGATCCAGGTCGAGTACTCGCGCGCGGGCATCGAAGAGAGCCAGCCGACGCTGGACTATCCGCCGTACCGCAGCAGCGTGCTGCGCCATCCCAAACGTGGGCTCCACCTCACGGATCCAGAGGGCATCGAGCTACAGGCGCCCTGCTTCGCTGACGGCGACCTCGGCCCGAGCGACGCCGATCTGACCGCGCAGCACACCGGCTCGCCCATCGGTGAGCGGATGGTGGTGACCGGGCGAGTCCTCGACGGTGACGGCAGGCCCGTGCGCCGGCAACTCGTCGAGATCTGGCAGGCCAACGCCAGCGGGCGCTACATCCACCAGGGCGATCAGCACCCCGCACCGTTGGACCCCAACTTCACCGGAGCAGGGCGTTGCCTCACCGACGACGACGGGCGTTACCGGTTCACCACGATCAAGCCCGGCCCGTACCCCTGGCGCAACCACCACAACGCGTGGCGTCCCGCGCATATCCACTTCTCCCTGTTCGGCAGTGATTTCACGCAGCGGATGATCACCCAGATGTATTTCCCCGCAGACCCGCTGTGCGCGTTGGACCCGATCTACCAGTCGATCACCGACCGGAAGGCCCGTGATCGGCTCGTCGCGCTCTACGACCACGACATCACCAGCCACGAATGGGCTACCGGCTACCGGTGGGACATCGTGCTCACCGGTTCAGCCGCAACGCCTTTCGAGGATCACGATGAATAAGCTGCCTGCCACGCCCGGGCAGACCATCGGCCCGTTCTTCGGCTACGCGTTGCCGTTCGACCGCAGCAACGAACTCGTTCCCCCCGGCTCAGTCGGTGCCATCGGCCTGCACGGCACCGTCACCGACGGCGCCGGGGCGCCTGTTCCCGATGCGCTGTTGGAGATCTGGCAAGCCGATTCGGACGGCGCCGTGCCATCCTCGAGTTCACTTCGCCGCGACGGCGACACCTTCACCGGGTGGGGGCGCGCCGCAACAGACGTCGATGGCCATTACTGCTTCACGACGGTGAAACCCGGAGCCTCCCAGCAGTCGACACCATTCATCACCCTCGCCGTGTTTGCACGGGGCCTGCTGAACCGATTGTTCACCCGCGCCTATCTGCCGGGCGATCAACTCGACGCAGACCGACTGTTGAGTTCCGTTCCTGCTGACCGGCGCCATACGCTCATCGCGGCAGCCGACGAGCAGGGCTTTCGCTTCGACATCAGACTGCAGGGCGCCGACGAGACGATTTTCCTGCGCTACCGGGGGCAACCATGACCGATTTGTTGTGGCCCGGCGACCACCGAGCCGGACAGATCTTCAGCGACGTCGCGTACCTGGATGCGCTGGTGCGGGTCGAAAGCGCCTGGCTCGGTGTGCTTGTCGACTCCGGTATCGCACCGGCGACGGCGCGGTCCAACCTGTCTGCGGCGATCACCGCAGCCGACGTGGAACCGGTGGCCGTAGCTGCCGAGACGACCGGAAACCCGGTGCCCGGTCTGCTCGCATTACTCCGGGATCGCACCGGCGGCGAGCCGGCCCGCTGGCTGCACCGCGGCCTGACCAGCCAAGACGTTGTCGACACGGCACTGATGCTCTGCATACGCGACACGCTGGACCGCGTTCGCAGCGAACTCAGCAGACAGGTACACACCGGGGCCGCGCTGGCCGAAACCTACCGTGACAGCTCCATGCTGGGCCGCACGTTGACCCAGCCCGCCTTGCCGACAACTCTCGGCATGAAGTTTGCCCACTGGCTGACCGGGCTTCTGGATGGCGCCGACTGTGTCACTGCACTGCCGGAGCTTTCGGTGCAGGCCGGCGGCGCCGCGGGAACCATGGCCGCTGCCACCGAGCTGACCGGCTCACCCACCGATGCCCTTGCCCTGTCCGGGCGCCTGGCCAGTGCACTTGGTCTTGCCGACAGTCCACCGTGGCACACGACTCGATCAGTCATTACTCGCGTGGCTGACGCGTTGGTGACATGTTGCGACGCCTGGGCCCACATCGCCAATGACGTTGCCGCAAGCAATAGGTCCGAGGTCGGCGAACTGGCCGAGGGCAGCGGCGGCGGTTCGTCGACGATGCCGCACAAGAACAATCCGGTGTTGTCCTTACTGATCCGCCGTACCGGATTGCTGGCACCGTCGCTGGCCGCTGGCTTGCACGCCGCGTCGGCCGCCGGCGTCGATGAGCGCTCCGACGGCGGCTGGCACGCCGAATGGGCCGCCCTGCGAACCTTGTCCCGCAATGCCGTAACCGCCGCTTCGCAGACCACAGACCTGCTCGCCGGCCTGGTCATCGACACCGATCGCGCCGCGGCCAACCTTGCTGCCGCCGGTGACCTGCTCGGCGAACAGCGGGCGATGACCGAACTGACCGGACACACCGCCCGTCGCGACTACACCGGGGCGACGAGCCATCTCATCGATTCCGTGCTGCAGCGCGCACACCACTGGATGGAGGCCACATGAGCGTGCCGCGGCTGGTCGGCACCGACTTCGGCGGACCGCCGAACGCGGACCTGCTCCTGCTCGGGCCATCGCTCGGGACATCGGCAACCGCCCTGTGGGGCTTAGCCGCTGAACAACTCGCCGAGCGCCTGCGCGTTGTCGCGTGGGACCTTCCCGGCCACGGTCGTAGTCCGGCAGCTGCCCCCTTCCGGATGCCGGACCTGGCGGCAGGCGTGCTGGCCTTGGCGGACGAGATCGCGCCGGGCGCGGCGTTCCATTACGCCGGCAATTCGATCGGTGGTGCGGTCGGTCTGCAGCTGCTGCTCGATGGCCCCGAGCGGTTGTCGAGCGCCACACTGCTATGCACTGGCGCCACCATCGGTCGGGCCGAGGATTGGGCGACGCGTGCCGTCACCGTGCGCACATCGGGCACCGGCGCGGTCGTCGAGGCCTGCCTGCAACGCTGGTTCGCACCCGGTTTCATCGATCGGGCGCCGGGTCTGGTCGCGGCGCTGGTGGATGCACTGCGCGGCACCGACGACGAATCGTACGCCCAGGCATGTGAGGCACTGGCCGACTTCGATGTCACCGCACGACTCGGTCAGATCGCCGCACCGGTGTTGGCCATTGCCGGTTCCCGTGATGACGCCACTCCCCCAGAGTCGTTGGGGCGTATCGCTTCCGGTGTCCAACACGGCCGCCTGGTGGTGCTCGACGACGTTGGCCACCTTGCGCCCGTCGAGGCCCCCAAGGCGACGGTCAACCTCATTCTCGCCCATCTGATGGTGGGGGATCCGGTCTACACCGCGGGTATGTCGGTGCGCCGACAGGTCCTGGGCGACGAACACGTCGACCGCACGATCGCACGCACCACCGAGTTCACCGCCGACTTTCAAGACCTGATCACTCGTTACGCGTGGGGCAACATCTGGACCCGAGACGGCCTCGACCGACGCAGTCGCTCGATCGTCACCCTGACCGCCCTGGTGGCCCGGGGCCACCATGAGGAACTTGCCATGCATCTGCGCGCGGCGCGCCGCAACGGCCTGTCCAACGACGAGATCAAAGAGGTGCTGTTGCAGAGCGCCATCTATTGCGGTGTACCCGATGCCAATACCGCGTTCCGCATTGCCGCGCAGGTGCTGGGCGACCACGACAGCTCAGCGGGCGACCGGTGAGCCGTGCCGTGTTCTATGACAGCGCCGCCGAAGCGGTATCCGGAGTCGCGGACGGCGCAACGGTTTTGGTCGGCGGATTCGGTTTGGCCGGCCTGCCCACCGTGCTGATAGACGCCATGATCGCCCAGGGAGCTCGCGACCTGACCATCGTCAGCAACAACGCGGGCACTGCCGATACCGGGCTGGCAGCACTGTTGGCCGCCGGGCGGGTCCGCAAGCTGATCTGTTCGTTTCCCCGCCAGTCCGATTCCTACGTGTTCGACGGCCTGTATCGCGCCGGCAAGATCGAGCTGGAGCTGGTACCGCAGGGTAACCTCGCCGAACGCATTCGCGCCGCCGGTGCAGGCATCGGGGCGTTCTACTGCCCCACTGGCGTTGGCACGCTGCTCACCGAGGGCAAAGAGATTCGGACCATCAACGGCCGGGACTACGCGCTGGAGTATCCGATTCACGGGGATGTCGCGCTGATCCGCGCCCATATCGGGGACCGGATGGGAAACCTGGTGTATCGCAAGACCGCCCGCAACTTCGGCCCGGTGATGGCCTCCGCCGCCACCCTGACGATCGCCGAGGTGTCCCGTGTCGTCGACACCGGACAGCTGGACGCCGAAGCGATCGTCACGCCGGGAATCTACGTCGATCGGATCCTGGAGACGAGCTTGTGACGTCGGCCTCTGCGCACACGATCGAGCACGTCGATCGCGGCCCGCTGACCCGCGACGAACGTGCCGCCGTGATCGCCCGTGACATCCCTGCGGGTTCATACGTGAATCTCGGCATCGGACAGCCCACGCTGGTCGCGGATCACCTGTCGCCCGACGACGCGGTGATACTGCACACCGAGAACGGCATGCTCGGCATGGGCCCCGCAGCCCACGGCGAGAACATCGATCCCGACCTCACCAATGCCGGCAAGATTCCGGTCACCGAGATGCCCGGGGCCTCCTACTTCCACCACGCCGACTCCTTCGCGATGATGCGCGGCGGGCACCTCGATGTGTGCGTGCTGGGAGCACTACAGGTCAGTCAGTGCGGCGACCTGGCCAACTGGCACACCGGGGAACCGGGTGCAATTCCGGCCGTCGGTGGCGCCATGGACTTGGCGATCGGCGCCAAGGCCGTGTTCGTGATGATGGACCTGTTCACCAGGGACGGTGCCGCCAAACTGGTTCCGTCGTGCACCTACCCGCTGACCGGTCTGCGGTGCGTCAGCAGGGTCTATACCGAGTACGCCATCATCGACATCGACACGACTACCGGAACGATTCGGGCCCGTGAGACCTTCGGGATCACCGCCGCCGCCCTGGCGGAGAGATTGCCCGTCCGCTTCGGCCAGCCCAGCGCGCAGCCACGATGATGCGGCCCAAAGCCATGGGGCCGCATCACCATAGCCGTGTCAGAGCAGGCTCAGAATCCGCTCTCCGGTGGCCACGGTGGACAGTTTCTGCCCACCGCGGGTAGCCAGGTGCTGCTCGACGGCCGCGTCGACCCGGGCGGCGGCCTCGTGCTCGCCGATGTGGCCCAGCAGCATGGCCACTGAGGTCACCGCCGCGGTCGGGTCGGCGATGCCCTGCCCGGCAATGTCGGGGGCACTGCCGTGCACCGGCTCGAACATCGACGGATTGGCACCGGTGGCGTCGATATTGCCGCTGGCCGCCAGACCGATCCCGCCGCAGACGGCACCCGCGAGGTCCGTGATGATGTCACCGAACAGGTTGTCGCTGACGATCACGTCGAACCGGCCCGGGTCGGTGACCATGTAGATCGTGGCGGCGTCGACGTGGGTGTAGGCGGTCTCGACGTCCGGGTAATCCTTGGCGACTTCGGCCACCGTCCGGGTCCACAGCGATCCCGCGTAGGCCAGCACGTTGTTCTTGTGCACCAGGGTCAAGTGCTTACGGCGAGCGCGGGCCTTCTCGAAGGCGAACCGGACCACTCGGGACACCCCGAACGCGGTGTTGACGCTGACCTCGGTGGCGACCTCGTGGGGGGTGCCGACCCGCAGCGCCCCGCCGTTGCCGGTGTAGGGACCCTCGGTCCCTTCGCGCACCACCAGGAAGTCGATCTCCGGCGGATCGGCCAGCGGGCTCGTCACCCCGGGGTACAACCGGCTGGGCCGCAGATTGACGTGGTGGTCCAGGGCGAAACGGGCGTGCAGCAGCAGGCCGCGCTCCAGCACACCCGAGGGCACCGACGGGTCACCGATCGCGCCGAGCAGGATCACGTCGTGGCCGCGGATCTCTTCCAACACCGAATCTGGCAGGACCTCGCCGGTGGCGTGATAGCGCTTGGCACCCAGGTCGTATTCGGTCTTCTCGGTGCCCGGGAGCACGGCGTCGAGCACCTTGACGGCCTCGGCGATAACCTCCGGGCCGATCCCGTCGCCGGGGATGACGGCAAGTTTCAGGCTCATGTCAGGTCTACCTCTTCAATCTTGTTGGCGCCGACCGCAGCACTGATCGCCGACTCCACATCGGCGGGCACCTGGCGATCGACCCGCAGCAGGACGGTCGCCCCAGGGCCTTCTGCGTCCTCGGACAGCTGTGCGGCGTGGATGTTGATGCCCGCCGACCCCAGCAGAGTGCCGATCTTGCCCAGCGCGCCAGGCTGGTCGGAGTAGTTGATGATCAGGTTGACGCCTTCGGCACGCAGGTCGAAGTGCCGGCCGTTGATCTCAACGATCTTCTCCACCTGCTGGGTGCCGGACAGCGTGCCGGCAACGGTGACGGTCGAGCCGTCGGCGGTGACCGCCTTGAGCTCGACGACGCTGCGGTGGTTGGGACTTTCGGTGGCGGTGCCGATCTCGGCGTCGACACCACGTTCGGCGGCCAGGGCCGGCGCGTTGACGAACGTCACCGGGTCTTCGATGACCGCAGAGAACAGCCCGCGCAACGCCGACAACCGCAGCACCCCAACGTCTTCGGAGGCCAGTTCGCCGCGCACCTGCACCGACAGCGACACCGGCAGCCCATCGGAGAGCGCGCCCGCCAGCAGCCCGAGCTTGCGCACCAGGTCCAGCCAGGGTGCGACTTCCTCACTGACCGCGCCACCGCCGACGTTGACCGCGTCGGGAACGAACTCACCGGCCAGCGCCAGCTTCACGCTCTTGGCGACGTCGGTGCCGGCCCGGTCCTGAGCCTCCGCGGTCGATGCGCCCAGGTGGGGGGTCACCACCACCTGCGGCAGGTCGAACAACGGCGAGTCGGTGCACGGCTCGGTGGCGAACACGTCCAGGCCGGCGGCCCGGACGTGGCCGCTGGTGATCGCCGCCGCCAGGGCGGCCTCGTCGATCAGCCCGCCGCGGGCGGCGTTCACGATGATCACCCCTGGCTTGGTCTTTGCCAGGTTTTCCGCGCCGATCAGGCCCGCCGTTTCGGGGGTCTTCGGCAGGTGCACCGAGATGAAGTCGGCGCGGCCGAGCAGTTCGTCGAGGGGCAGCAGTTCGATACCGAGCTGGGCGGCGCGGGCCGCCGACACATACGGGTCGTAGGCGACGATGTGGGCGCCGAACGCGGCCAGCCGCGCCGCGACCAGCTGTCCGATGCGCCCCAGGCCGACCACGCCGACGGTGTGGTCGTAGATCTCCGTGCCGGAGAACGACGACCGCTTCCACTGCTTGCCGTGCAGCGAGGCGTCGGCGGCCGGGATCTCGCGGGCGGCGGCGAGCATCAGCGCGATCGCGTGCTCGGCGGCGCTGTGAATGTTCGAGGTCGGGGCGTTGACCACCAGCACCCCACGGGCGGTCGCGGCCTCGACGTCGACGTTGTCCAGGCCGACCCCGGCGCGAGCCACGATCTTGAGCTTGGTGCCGGCCGCGAGGACCTCGGCGTCGACGGTGGTGGCCGAGCGCACCAGCAGCGCGTCCGCTTCCGGAACCGCGGCCAGCAGCTTCTCCCGGTCCGGGCCGTCCACCCAGCGAACCTCGACCTGGTCGCCGAGGGCGGCGACGGTGGATTGGGCGAGTTTGTCAGCGATCAAAACCACGGGCAGAGTCACTCGGACAGCCTAGTGGCCGGTCGCAAGCCCGGCGGAGCCGGGCGCAGTGGGCCGGTCACCATAAGCACAGCGCCGGTCGCAAGCCCGGCGGAGCCGGGCGCTGTGGGCCGGCCACCATCAGCACAGCGCCGGTCGCAAGCCCGGCGGAGCCGGGCGCAGTGGGCCACCGCCCACCCCGAGATTGCACTGAGGCGGATGCCACGCCGATTTCACCCGCCTGAGTTCAATCTCGCGGCGAGGCGCCACTGGGGTACACCCCGATCTGGCCGCGTAGCGCGGGCCGCTCCCTACTATCGACGGATGGATGTCACCGTCGTCGGTAGTGGACCCAATGGCCTGGCCGCCGCCGTCATCTGCGCCCGCGCCGGCCTGACGGTTCAGGTTCTCGAGGCCCAGCCCACGTTCGGCGGCGGCGCGCGCACCGCCGCCGATCCGGAATTCGGTGACGTCGCCCATGACATCTGTTCGGCGGTGCATCCACTCGGGCTGGCATCGCCGTTCTTCACCGAGTTCGATCTGGCCGCTCGGGGTGTGCAGCTGACGGCGCCCGAGATTTCCTACGGCAATCCACTCGATGACCGACCCGCGGCGATCGCCTACCGCGACCTGGACCGCACTTGCGCGGAGTTGGAGCGCGGCTCGTCCTGGCGACGGCTGCTGGGGCCGTTGGTCGCCGACAGTCCAGCCGTGGTGGGGTTTCTCCTCGGCGACAAGCGGTCCGTTCCGTCCGGGATCGCCACGGTCGCTCGACTGGGGTTGCGAATGGCCGGACAGGCCGGACCGGCCTGGAACGCGACGCTGTCCGGTGACGACGCCCGCGCCCTCTATACCGGGGTGGCCGCGCATACGATTTCACGACTGCCGTCGGTGACCTCGGCCGGCGCGGGCATGATGCTGGCGACGCTCGGTCATACGGTCGGTTGGCCGATTCCGGTCGGGGGCAGCCAGGCCATCGCCGATGCTCTCATCGCCGACCTGACCGCGCACGGCGGTCAACTCGCCGCCAATACCCCGGTGCGCCGGCCACCCGGCGGCGTGGTGCTGTACGACACCGCACCAACCGCGCTGCTGTCGATCTACGGCGACGCGTTGCCGTCGCGGTATGCGAACGCGCTGCGCCGCTACCGGTTCGGTTCCGCCGCCGCCAAGGTGGACTTCGTACTCTCCGGCGAGGTGCCGTGGAGCGATCCGCGGTTGGCGCAGGCACCCACGCTGCATCTCGGTGGTGACCGCAACCAGATGGCACAGGCCGAAGCCGAGGTCGCTTCCGGGCGGCACGCTCAGCGACCGATGATCCTGGCGGCCTTACCGCATCTGGTCGACCCGTCCCGTATCGACGCCGCCGGACGGCGACCGATGTGGGCTTACGCGCACGTTCCGGCCGGTTCAACGGTCGACCAGGCCGACGCCGTCACCGCGGGAATCGAGCGATTCGCCCCCGGTTTCCGCGACATCGTGGTCGCTGTCCGATCCGTTCCAGCGGCCCAGCTGGCACACCACAATGCCAACTACGTCGGCGGCGATATCGCCGCCGGAGGCAACAGCGCATGGCGGGCTCTCGCCGGCCCGACCCCACGGGTAAATCCTTGGGCTACCGCGATTCCCGGGGTTTATCTATGTTCGGCGGCCACTCCCCCCGGCGCCGGGGTGCACGGCATGGCCGGCTACTACGCCGCCCGCACCCTGCTGCGCCGCGAGTTCGGGATCAGCCGGCTACCGAGCCTGGCACCCTGACCGGACCGCGTCCACGTTCGACGCCAGCGAAAACGTTGGCTTTGCGAGCACCTACAGTCTGCACAGATTTTTCCCAGTTAATTAGAGACATACTGCCAGCTTCGGTGTAGCCTCAGCTAACTTGTGTTGGGCGTTACAAAAACTCCTAGTAGTGACACAAGCCACACTTGATTTGAGGAGAAACCGTGCCAACCATCCTTCGTCCATTCGCCTTGGCGGGCGCTGCGCTCATCGGCGCCAGCGCCATCGCCGCAACTCCTGTGATCGTCGCCCCGGCGAACCCGCACATGCCGGCCATCGAACTCACCGCTGACGGCAGCGGTGTGTTCGATGGCGCCCTGGGCAACATCGACTTCTCCGGTATCTTCAGCGGCCTCGGCGACTGGCTGAACAACATCGACTTCTCCGCGATCTTCGGCGATCTGTTCGCCAATCTCGACCTGTCCGGCATCTTCGACGATCTGTTCACCAACTTCGACCTGTCGGGGATCTTCAGCGGACTGACCGACTTCCTGGCTAACTTCGACCTCTCCGGCATCCTCAGCGGCTTCTTCGACAACTTCGACTTGTCGGCCATCTTCGGCGGCCTCGGCGACTTCTTCGCCAACTTCGACCTGTCGGGGATCTTCAGCGGGCTCACTGACCTGCTGACCAACTTCGACCTGTCGAGCCTGTTCGGTAACTTCGACCTGTCGAGCCTGTTCGACAACTTCGACCTGTCGGCCCTGTTCGACGACTTGGACCTGTCGAACCTGTTCTCGGGACTGGACCTGTCCGGCTGGCTCGACGGCTTGCTCGGCAGCCTGTAAGTACGACAAACGGCGAGTGGCCCCTTCCTCGGAAGGGGCCACTCGTCTTTGGGGATCTTCTTCGCCTCGATAGCCGTTGTCCGCCAACGGCTATAGAGGCGAAATCAGCACCGCCGCTTAGGCGGTTTCGGTGATGGGCCGGTCCACCCAGCTCATCAGGTCGCGCAGCTTCTTGCCGGTGACCTCGATGGGGTGCTCGGCGTTCTCCTTGCGCAGTCCTTCGAGCTCCTTGTTGCCGCCCTCGACGTTCGCCACCAGGCGCTTGACGAAGGTGCCGTCCTGGATGTCGGAGAGGATTTCACGCATCCGCTGCTTGGTGCCGGCGTCGATCACCCGCGGCCCAGACAGGTACCCGCCGAACTCCGCGGTGTCGCTCACCGAGTAGTTCATCCGCGCGATGCCGCCCTCGTACATCAGGTCGACGATCAGCTTGAGTTCGTGCAGCACCTCGAAGTAGGCCATCTCCGGGGCGTAGCCCGCCTCGACCATGACCTCGAAGCCGGTCTTCACCAGTTCTTCGGTGCCACCGCACAACACGGCCTGCTCACCGAACAGGTCGGTCTCGGTCTCCTCCTTGAAGGTGGTCTTGATGACGCCGGCCCGGGTGCCGCCGATGCCCTTGGCGTAGGACAGCGCCAGCGCCTCGCCGTCGCCGTTGGGGTCCTGCGCGACCGCGATCAGCGAGGGCACGCCCTTGCCGTCGACGAACTGCCGGCGCACCAGGTGCCCCGGGCCCTTGGGCGCGACCATCCCGACGGTGATGTCGGCGGCCGGCTTGATCAGGCCGAAGTGGATGTTCAGGCCGTGACCGAAGAACAGTGCGTTGCCCGCCACCAGGTTCGGCTCGATGTCGCCTGTGAAGATCTCAGCCTGGGCGGTGTCGGGGGCGAGCACCATGATCACGTCCGCCCACTTGGCGACCTCGGCGGGAGTGTCGACCTCGAGGCCCTGCTCGGCGACCTTGGCGCGCGACTTCGACCCTTCCTTGAGGCCCACCTTCACCTGCACACCGGAGTCGCGCAGGCTCAGCGAATGCGCGTGTCCCTGGCTGCCGTAGCCGATCACGCCGACCTTGCGGCCCTGGATGATCGACAGGTCGGCGTCGTCGTCGTAGAACATCTCAACTGCCACTGTGTTGTTTCCTTACTATCTCTACTGGCTTTTTCTGGGGGACTATTTGGTCGTGCCGATGCCGCGCGGACCGCGAGACAACGATACGAGACCCGATTGGACGATTTCGCGGATACCGTAGGGCTCCAGCACCCGCAGTAGCGCTTCGAACTTGGCCGGCGTGCCGGTGGCCTCGATGATCAACGACTCCGGAGAGACATCGATCACCCTGGCGCGGAACAGGTTCACCGCCTCGACGATCTGTCCGCGCGTACTGGCATCGGCACGGACTTTGATCAGCGCGATCTCGCGGGAGACGGAGTTGTCCTCCTCCTGCTCGACGATCTTGATGACGTTGATCAGCTTGTTGAGCTGCTTGGTGATCTGCTCGAGCGGGGTGTCCTCCACCGAGACCACGATCGTCATGCGCGACATGTTCTTGGTCTCGGTGGCGCCGACGGCCAGCGACTCGATGTTGAAGCCGCGCCGGGAGAACAGTGCCGCCACCCGCGCGAGCACACCGGGCTTGTCTTCGACCAGCACCGAGAGCGTGTGGGTCTTCCAACCTGTCGCCATCACGCGTGCCCCTCGTTGTTCTCGTCGTCGAACAGCGGCCGGATGCCGCGTGCAGCCTGGATCTCGTCGTTGCTGGTGCCGGCGGCCACCATCGGCCACACCTGCGCGTCCGCGCCGACGATGAAGTCGATCACCACCGGCCGGTCGGTGACCGCCCGCGCCTGATTGATCACGTCTTCGACGTCTTCCTCACGCTCGCAACGCAATCCGACACAGCCCAGCGCTTCGGCCAGCATCACGAAATCGGGGATGCGGTGGGAGTGGGTGGCCAGGTCGGTCTGGCTGTAGCGCTCCCCGTAGAACAGGGTCTGCCACTGCCGCACCATGCCCAGGTTGCCGTTGTTGATCAAGGCAACCTTGATCGGGATGCCCTCGATCGCGCAGGTGGCCAACTCCTGGTTGGTCATCTGGAAGCAGCCGTCGCCGTCGATCGCCCACACCTCGGCGTCCGGGCGACCCATCTTGGCGCCCATGGCCGCCGGGATCGAGAAGCCCATGGTGCCCAGGCCCCCGGAGTTCAGCCAGGTGCGGGGTTTCTCGTACTTCACGAACTGCGCCGCCCACATCTGGTGCTGGCCGACACCGGCAACATAGAGCGCATCGGGTCCGGCGATGCGGCCCAGCGTCTCGATGACGAACTCCGGCGACAGGCTGCCGTCGCTCTGCGGCCCGTAGCTCAGCGGGTAGGTGGAACGCAGGCCGTCGAGGTAGGTCCACCACTCGGTCTGGTCCAGCGACAGCTTCTCGTGGCGAAGCACCTCGAGCAGCTCGGCGATGACGGCCTTGACGTCACCGACGATCGGGACGTCGGCGTGCCGGTTCTTGCCGATCTCGGCGGGGTCGATGTCCGCGTGAATCACCTTGGCATCCGGGGCGAACGAATCCAGTTGGCCGGTGACCCGGTCGTCGAATCGGGCGCCCAGGGTGATCAGCAGATCCGAGCGCTGCAGCCCGGCCACCGCCGCGACCGTGCCGTGCATACCGGGCATGCCCAGGTGCTGACGGTGACTGTCCGGGAACGCGCCGCGGGCCATCAAGGTGGTAACCACCGGGATGCCGGTGAGCTCGGCCAGCTCGGCCAGTTCCTCGCAGGCGTCACCGCGGATCACACCGCCACCGACATAGAGCACCGGCCGGCTCGCGGCCGCGATCAGCTTGGCGGCCTCACGGACCTGCCGGCTGTGCGGCTTGGTGGTGGGCTTGTAACCGGGCAGATCCAGCCGCGGCGGCCACGCGAAGGTGCACTGGCCCTGCAGCACATCCTTGGGGATGTCGACGAGAACTGCTCCGGGCCGTCCACTTGCCGCGATGTGGAATGCCTCGGCCAGCGCACGCGGGATGTCGTCGCCGTTGCGAACCAGGAAGTTGTGCTTGGTGATCGGCATGGTGATGCCGGAGATGTCGGCCTCTTGGAAGGCGTCCGTGCCGATCAGCTGACGGCCGACCTGACCGGTGATCGCGACCACCGGGATGGAGTCCATCTGCGCGTCGGCCAGTGGGGTCACGAGGTTGGTGGCACCGGGCCCCGAGGTGGCCATGCACACCCCGACCCGTCCGGTGGCGTGCGCGTAGCCGCTGGCCGCGTGCCCGGCGCCCTGCTCGTGGCGGACCAGCACGTGGCGCAGCTTCTTCGAGTCGAACAGCGGGTCGTAGACCGGCAGAACCGCGCCGCCGGGGATGCCGAAGATCACGTCAACGTCGAGCTCTTCCAGCGAACGGATCACCGATTGGGCACCGGTCATCTGCTCCGGCGGGACCCGCTTGGCGGGTGATTTGGCCTTGTCTGAAGCTGCGTCCGAGGCCGAAGCCCCGTTGGCGGCTTGAGACGGTGCCGACCGCTCCGGCGGTCGCGTGGTAGGTGCGCTCACGGTTTCCTCTTCAATTCCTCTGGTGCTATAGAACTGGTGGCAACAAAAAACCCCCGCCAGCTCAGCTGCTGCACGAGGGTTGCGCGTCGGTGTTGGAAGTTCAGGCAACAACCAACGCGCAGTGGGCTACTACGAGCATGCCGTTGTCCATAGCACACGACGGTAGCCGCTGGACCGACCCAGCGTCAAATGAGCGAGCGCTCAGTTCAGGTGGTCGACCAGCGATCCCTGCTCGCCGAACAGTTCCGCCTCCCAGTACTCAAGCAGCGCGGCGTTGTCCTGGTCATCGGGATGGAACCCCGGCCGCATGTACTCCCCCAGCCGGCGGAAGACCGCGCGGGTCAAGAACGGTGAATGGCGCAGGGCGGCAAAACTGCGGACGAGTCGCACCGGGTGATAGGCGGCCCGGTCGCCGAAGAGCGAGAAGATGGTGTTCGTCACGACGGCGAGGGGGAAACTGAAGCGGATGATCCGCATCGTCCGGATGCGCCGGGTCTCATCACCCCCGACCGCGCGATAGACGTCGAATGCCACCGAGCGGTGCTCGGACTCCTCGATGGCGTGCCACAGCAGCATGGACCGCACTTCGGTCGTGCCGAGCAGGGCCTGGGCCCGCTCGTCACCGAGCAGGGTCTCGGCGAAAACGGCGGTGAAATGTTCGAGTGCGGCGGTGATGGCCAGGCAGGTCAGCGGGGAGAACCGTCGTTCGATGACCGCCTGGCGGCGCGCCACCAGCCGGTCAATCCTGCGGGTCGGGTAACCCATCTCATGCAGGCGCTCGTTGAGTGCACGGTGCTCGCGCCCGTGGGTCACCTCTTGGCCGATGAATCCCTTCACCTGATCTTTGAGGTCGGGGTCGGTGATCTGGTCGGCGTAGCGACGCACCGAACGAATAAAGAAGTCCTCACCCTCCGGGAACACCGCCGACAGGTGCGCGATCATGTGGCTCATCACCAGGTCGCCCTGAACGAAGTGGCGATCGAAGGCCGCCACCGGGTAGTTGAACCGGATGCGACGCGGCTGTACCGCCGGGTGGCGGTTCTCGTTGGCGGTCATGACTCTCTCTCGGGTTGGGGGTCTGCAAAGCCGGTCGCCAGTGGCCGAACCAGCATCTTGAAAGTCTCGAGAATGTCGTTGGTGGCCACCGGTTCGTGGCCCTCTATCGACCGCGACATCGCCAGGCCGTTCATCAGCACGAAAGCCATCTGCAAGCCGATGCGCGACCGTGGGGCACCGACATCGGCGGGGTCGGCCGGGCCGAGCAGTTGGTCGTAGACCCGCTCGCAGGCTTCCGCGAACTGCCGATCGGTTTCGATGACCGCCGGCGCCAGCTCCCGGTCGGTGCGCGCCGCCACCCACAGCTCGTGCGTTGCAGTGAAGGTCGGACCGGAAAACATCGACCACAGCAGGTCGAAGGCCTCATCGATCTTGTCGGCGGACGGGTCCAGCCCCGCCATCAACACCTCGAACTCTTCGATGCGGCGGTTCAGCGAGAACTCGATGGCGGCGGTCAGCAGGCCGACCTTGGTCGGGAAATGCCCCTGCAGCGCCCCCACCGAGACGCCCGCACGGCGGGCTACCTCGGTCGTGGTAGTTCCCTTGAAACCAACCTCTACCAGCGCGTCGAGCGTCGCGTTGAGCAGCGCATGCCGGGTCTCGGCAGTGCGCTCCGCCTGGGTTCGGCGGGGTTTGGTCGGCGACACGCGTCCATCATTCAACACATAAAATAAGTAGTCAATATTTATTTTTAACGCAGGTACTCCCCGCTACCCACCGGCTCCATCGCCGCCGGCGGTGACATCATGCGGGGGTGGCCTCTCCATCACCCGATCCCTCACCTTTGGTGATACGCATCTCGCCGATGGCCCACTTCGCGGTCGGCTTCCTGGCCCTCGGGCTGCTGATCCCCGTGCTGACGTGGCCATTGACCGCGCCACTGTTGGCACTGCCGGTATTGCTGTCGGTATTGATCGCCCGGTGGCGAACCGTGGCCGACGCCCAGCAGATCAGGGTGCGCACCTTGCTCGGCAGTCGCGCAGTGGACTGGGATGCCATCGTCGGACTGGGATTCACCCGGGGATCGTGGGCGCGGGCGCATCTGCGCGACGGAGAGATTGTGCGGTTGCCCGCGGTCAGCTTCGCCACGCTGCCGCTGTTGACCGAAGCCAGCGGCGGGCGGGTGCCGAACCCCTATCGCTGAATCTCTAGCCCAGCGGGTTGGCCCCGTTGAGGAACACCCACATCGCAATGCCACCGGCAATCCCGAGCACCAGCGCGACGATGGATCCGATAAAGGGCCGCCGGGCCCAGCCACGGTCGCCATCGAGGCCGTACCGACCCGGGCCGACCAGCACGATCGCCACCGCCACCACGATCAGAATGACGTGGTACTCGTGGCCGTCGGGCAGGAAGAGATCGAACCGGCCCTGGTTGTGCGACGAGACACCGGTGAGCACGCCGTTGATGAAATACGCCAACGCGCCGGCGGCGGCCACCGGCGTGAACAGGCCGAGCACCAGCAGCAGGCCCGCGGCGATCTGGCCGCCCCCAGCCGCGTAGGTCAGGATGTCGGCGTGCTGGTAGCCGGCCGCAGCAATCGAACTCTTGAAGTCGGACAGCCCCTGACCGCCCCACCACCCGAACAGCTGACGCAGTCCGTGGGCCACCAACAACACTCCGAGACCAAGCCGCAGCACCAGCAGACCGAGATCCTGGGTGCCGCGCCGGTCCAGCGCCCGGAACGGCTCGTCTGCGTCGGCGTCTCCGCCGACAGCGACTCCGACACGGCCGGGGTTGACCTGAGGCTCGGCGTAGGGCAGCGGGTGGTAGCCCGTCCCCACCGCGGCACGAGAGCCGGTGGGGTCGTAAGCCGGAATGGCTGCGGTCTCGAAATCACCGGTGTAGGTCGGTGATGGCATGTCGTCCTCCGGATCTACCAGACGTGCCGACTTGGGACGTCCTTTGCCTGCGTCGGCAGTCTCACCCGGCCGACGCCAGTGTGAGCCCTCACCATGACTGGTCACCCTGCCAGGGTAAGGGCAACCCCGGCGGGATTGGGGATTTGAACGCCTTCGTTAGCGAATCGAATCCGGTCCGGTGCGGCACTGCGGTGGGCGTCGTGGCGAAACCCGACCCGGTGTCCGTAACCTGACGGGCATGCGGATGCGCGGGGTGGTTCACCGGGTGCCTGTCGTGCTGTGCGCAGCTTTGCTGGTTCTGACCGGCTGCGCGCACTTCGATGACGCTCAGTCTCAACCGTTCACCACCGTGCCGCGGCGCGGGATGGCGCCCCCCACGACTCCCCCGCCGCCGCCACCGCTGCCCGCCAACCCGTTCCCGAAGCAGTGCCCCGCACCCGGGGTCATGCAGGGCTGCCTCGAGAGCACCAGTGGCCTGATCATGCACGGCGACAGCAAATCGGCACTGGTCGCAGAGCGGACCACCGGTGCGGTCAAAGAGGTCTCACTGTCCGCCGAACCCAAGGTGAAAACGGTCATCGGCGTCGATCCGGCCGGGGACGGCGGCCTGATGGACATCGTGCTGTCACCCACCTACACGCAGGACCGGTTGATGTACGCCTACATCAGCACGCCGACCGACAACCGGGTGATCCGGATCGCCGACGGCGACGTCCCGAAGGACATCCTGACCGGAATCCCCAAAGGCGCGACCGGCAATACCGGCGCGCTGATCTTCACCAGCCCGACCACCCTGGTGGTGCTGACCGGAGACGCGGGCAATCCGGCCGCTGCCGCCGATCCCGGCTCGACCGCCGGGAAGGTATTGCGCATCGAGCAACCCACGACCATCGGTCAGGCAGCACCCACCACGGCGCTGAGCGGCATGGGCGCCGGCGGTGGACTGTGCATCGACCACGTCGACGGCTCGCTCTACGTCACCGACCGAACGCCGAGCGGCGACCGGTTGCAGCGCATCACCAAGGATTCCCGGGTTTCGACCGTGTGGACGTGGCCGGACAAGCCCGGCGTCGCCGGTTGCGCCGCCATGGATGGCATCGTGCTGGTCAACCTGGTCAACACCAAGCAGACGGTGGCCGTGCGACTGGCTGCCGGTACCGGATCGGTCACCAGCGAACCCGAGGTCATGCGCCAAGACACCCACGGCCACGTCTGGGCCGTCAAGATGTCGCCGGACGGCAACGTCTGGGGCGCGACGGTCAACAAGACCGCCGGAGATGCCGAGAAACTCGACGACGTGGTGTTCCCACTCTTCCCGTCCGGCGGCGGATTCCCGCGCGCCAACGACGACAAGGACTAACCGCGCGCCGGCTCGCGCACCATCACCACTCACCCGGTCCACAACCCTGATCCGTCTCAGGTGGCGCCGCCTGAGGCTCAGTTCACGGGCGACCGCAGACTCCCGGACGCAACTTTGGTCCACTCGCAGCGGCCGCGCTTCCGCCTCCCGGACACCAAGTTTCTGAGAATTCTCTGTCAATCAATTTTTCGTGATCCGCATATCCCCAGGTCATCTAGGGCGAACTTGGGCTGACCTTGGCTTTTGTTAGCAGTCAGTTCATTTGCACCTAAGCTACTTTCAAGTAGCCTTTCGTTGCCGTGGCAGTCGTCACGCGTACGTAACTAGGAGACCAATGCAACACATTGCCCCCGCTCCGTGGGTCGCAGCAGGCATCGCGCTCATCGGCGCCGGCGCCGTCGCCGTCACCCCGGTCACCGTTCCGCTGCCCGGCCTGACCGCGTCGCACTCGGCCGCTGTGGCGCTGACCGCGGACTTCGACCCGTTCGGCGCATGGCAGGACGTCTTCGCCACCGCCAAGGACAACGCCACCACCCTGTGGGACAGCATGTCCGCGGTGCCGGGCGTCGCCTTCCAGCAGCTGATCGCTGACCTCATGAATGGCACGTCGATCGACCCGCAGGCGGTCTTCGAGGCGATCGTGCAGCCCAACATGGCGACCGACCTGACGATGTCACCGCTGCTGCTGAGCAACGACGCGCTGCAGGCACTGGTCACGCTGGTGATGCCGCAGTACATGCCCGACGATTTCCCGCTCACCACCGACCAGCTCACGCCGATCCTCTCCTTCCTGGCGTCACCGCTCAGCGGGGTGTTGATCGGCGCGATCGGCCCGTCTATCGCGCCGCTGGTGGCGCTGGGCAACAGCGTCGGCGAGATCAGCACCGCGCTGTCCGGCGACGACCCGGACTGGACCGCGGCACTGCAGGACGTGGCCAACATCCCTGCCAACATGGTCGGCGGGCTCCTCAACGGGGCCACCCTCAACCTGGATGCGCTGCTACCCAGCCTGACCGAGGCCGGCTTGTTGCCCGCGGACCTGGACGTCACCGCGCTCAGCTACACCTTCGGCGGGCTGCTGTCGCCCGGCGTCACCGGCACCGACGTCGAGGGCTTCGTCAACGAGATCTCCGACGGCAGCTCCCCCGGGATCGGCGGCTCGATCATCAACGGCCTCGGACTGACCACCGGTCTCATGGGCTTCCCGCTGGAGATTGAGGGTCAAGGCGTCGGACTGCTAGGCGCATTCCAAAGCCTGCAGGAGATCATCGCCATGACGCTCGGCTGGGACGGCGTGGGCAGCCCCTTGGGCGACGAGGCCGACACCATCGCCTCGCTGGTGACCGACATCTTCGGCATCAGCGTGTAGATCCGTCAACACAGAAGTGGCCCCCTTCACCGCGAAGGGGGCCACTTTTGCGTTGGCCGGTCAGTACAGCGGATAGGCCAGGCAGCGCACCAGCGCCAACCAACACCGATCGGTTCTCACAGAAGTATTACTGACTCCGCCCGGACGCCTTAAATATCGGGCTTACCTTGGGTTTCAACGGGTTGATAGCAGTGACTCACCGCAGAACGTCACCGTCGCCGCACGCTAGCCCGACGAGCGAAAAGGATGACCACACAATGTTGATCGACTTCCGGTGGCTGCAGTTCATCTTCGACCACCGCGACCACCAGGGTTTCCGCCAGCTACCGCAGACCCGCGGCGCCACCGTCGGCTGAGGCAGCCCAGGACTAACCGCCGCAGGCGGCCAGCACCAGCTCACGCACCCGGGCGGCGTCGGCCTGCCCCTTCGTCGCCTTCATCACCGCTCCCACGATGGCACCCGCGGCCTGCACCTTCCCGCCCCGAATCTTCTCGGCCACATCGGGATTGGCGGCCAAGGCTTCGTCGATCGCCGCCTGGATCACTGAGTCGTCACGCACCACGACCAGGCCCCGGTCGGCCATCACCTGGGCGGGCTCGCCCTCGCCGGCGAGCACCCCTTCGACCACCTGGCGAGCCAGCTTGTTGGACAGCTCGCCCGATTCCACCAACGCCACCACCGCCGCCACCTGCTTCGGCGTGATCGCCAGGGCATCGAGTTCGACACCGGCCTCGTTGGCCTTCTGCACCAGGAAGTTTCCCCACCAGGCCCGGGCCGCCTCGCTGGAAGCTCCGGCCGTCACGGTGGCGGCGACCAATTCAACGGCGCCCGCATTGACCAGGTCGCGCATCACCTCGTCGGAGACGCCCCACTGATCCTGGATCTTCTTGCGGGCCAGCCACGGCAGCTCGGGGATGGTCTCCCGCAGTTCTGCGACCAGCTCCGCCGACGGAGCCACCGGCTCCAGATCGGGTTCAGGGAAGTAGCGGTAGTCCTCCGCGGTCTCCTTGGCCCGGCCCGGGCTGGTGTAGCCGGCCTCGTGGAAGTGTCGAGTCTCCTGGACGACGGTGCCGCCACCGGCCAACACCGCGCCCTGGCGTCGCATCTCGTAGCTCACCGCCACCTCGACACTCTTGAGCGAGTTGACGTTCTTGGTCTCGGTTCGGGTGCCGAATTCGGCTGCACCGGCGGGCTTCAGCGACACGTTGGCATCGCAGCGCATCGACCCCTGGTCCATCCGCACGTCGGAAACGTCCAACGCCCGCAGCAGATCCCGCAGCGCGGTCACATACGCCCGGGCGATCTGCGGTGCCCGGTCACCGGCGCCGGTGATCGGTTTGGTGACGATCTCGATCAGCGGCACGCCGGCTCGGTTGTAGTCGACCAGGGATTCGGTGGCGTCCCCGATCCGACCGCTCTCACCACCGATGTGAGTGAGCTTGCCGGTGTCTTCCTCCATGTGGGCACGTTCGATATCCACTCGCCACACCGACCCGTCCTCCAGCGGCACATCCAGGTAGCCGTTGAATGCGATCGGCTCGTCGTACTGGGAGATCTGGTAGTTCTTCGGCTGGTCGGGATAGAAGTAGTTCTTGCGCGCGAACCGGCACCAGGAGGCGATCTCACAGTTCAGCGCCAGCCCGATCCGGATCGCCGATTCGACCGCGGTCGCGTTGAGCACCGGCAGCGAACCAGGCAGGCCAAGACACACCGGGCACACCTGGGAGTTGGGTTCGGCACCGAACTCAGTCGAGCATCCGCAGAACATCTTGGTGGCCGTGGACAGCTCGACGTGCACTTCCAGGCCCAGCACCGGGTCGAAGCGGGCGATGACGTCGTCGTAGTCGAGCAGTTCAGCGACAGCAGCGGTCATAGGAGCAAAGTCTAGGTGACCCTCTCAGTCCGGCTTGGTCACACCGGCCAGTCCTGCATCCGATAGGCGGCGTCGAAGAACATCCACTCATAGCGCGCGGCGGTGTGGAAATGCCGGCGCATCAGCTCCCACTCCGCCGCCGGCAGATGTGCACCGATGCGGTCGGCGACGGCAAGCACCGCCTCGACCACCGCCTGGTATTCGTGGCCCGCATAGGTGTCGATCCAGCGCTGGAACAGTGGCTCCGGTGAGCCGTGGCGCTGCAGGTGCTCCCCCACCCTGGCGTAGATCCAATAGCAGGGCAGCACGGCGGCGACGGCTTCGGCGTAGGAGCCGGATGCGGTGACCGCCAGCAGATAGCTGACGTAGGCCTGGGTCGTCGGGGCGACCGGCACTGCCGCGGCAGCTTCGACATCGAGCCCCAGATCCCCCAGCAGCCCGGCATGCAATTCGGCTTCGGCGGTGATCGCCGCGCCGGCGTGTTCGGCGAACATCGTCAACTCCGACTCGATCGGCGCCTTGGCCGCGCAGCCGGCCAGTGCCCGGGCATAGCCGCGCAGGTAGTGCGCGTCCTGCACAAGGTAGTAGCGAAACTGGTTGCGTCCCAAAGAGCCCTTGGTCAACCCGGTGACGAACGGGTGCTCGCAGATCTGCCGATAGATGCCATCGATGTGAGCCCACAGTCGTTCACGGTTCCGCTCGGTCATACCTCACCGTAGGTGACACCGCCCTAGACTGACCTCCATGCCCGACCGCAACGTACTGGGCGGCCCACTGGAGCCGTGCGGCAGCGACCCCATGACCGGCTTCTACCGCGACGGCTGTTGCTCATCAGGGCCCGAGGACATTGGCCTGCACACGATTTGCGCCGTCGTCACCGGAGAATTCCTGGAACACCAGCGCTCGATCGGCAACGATCTGTCCACACCGATGCCGGCCTACCGGTTCCCG
Organism: Mycobacterium sp. SMC-14; assembly: GCF_046250075.1. Classification (NCBI taxonomy): domain Bacteria; kingdom Bacillati; phylum Actinomycetota; class Actinomycetes; order Mycobacteriales; family Mycobacteriaceae; genus Mycobacterium; species Mycobacterium sp. SMC-14. Next base: position 3,071,789 of record NZ_CP176429.1, read on the forward strand.
GGACTGACGCCCGGCGATCGCTGGTGCGTCACCGCGCTGAACTGGCTGCGGGCCCACCGCGACGGCTGCGCCGCGCCCGTGGTGCTGGCTGCCACCCATGAACGCACGCTGGAAGTGGTCGCCCTGGAGGTGCTGGCGGACTACGCCGTCGACGTGCCCGACGACCCGAGCGACCTCTGACCGCTACCGGCGTTCGCCGGCAATCCGGCGATCAAGGCCCCAGCGTTACGCCGACGCCGGAGTTGCTCTGCTCCCGATGCCTTTCGTACCAGACGAATTCCTCGACCAGCGGGCCGTCCTCGGGGCAGTCGGCTATGACTGATCCGGCCAGCAGTCGCCCCGTCTGGTCCGCGGGCATGCCACTGGTCGCCAGGATGTGACTGACCGCGTGCTTGACTCCCGCCAGATTCGGCTGGTCGTTGATGAAGGCGCACACATCGCCACCGTGATCGGTGACGTAGTCGCCGATCTGGTCGCCGCTGGCGTGGGCCGGTATACACGGCACCAGTCCCATCGGCAGACCGCACAGCACCGCGGCAGACAACGCCATCTTTCCCATACCCCACCCCCTAGCCTTCGTCCATCGGGCAACACGAAGCACAACCTCACCATTGTGAGGCCATTTCGCGGCGTTGTCACGCCACGCGCGAGCTATCCGAAGAACGCCGCAGCGTCGTCGTAGCGGCTCTGCGGAACCACTTTGAGCTGTCGGACCGCATCGGCCAATGCCACCCTGCCGATCTCCTGACCGCGCAGCGACACCATCATTCCGTATTCGCCGGCGTGGGCGGCGTCGGCGGCGTTGACCCCGAATCGGGTCGCGAGCACCCGGTCGTAGGCGGTCGGGGTGCCACCCCGCTGGACGTGACCCAGCACGGTGGTGCGGACTTCCTTCTTGACGCGCCGTTCGATCTCCACGGCCAGCTGGGCGGCGACACCGGTGAACCGCTCATGGCCGAACTCGTCGACACCACCGGCCCGTAACTCCATGGAGCCGGCAGCGGGTTTGGCCCCTTCGGCGACGACGCAGATGAAGTGCGACGATCCATGTTGGAAGCGCTGTTTGACCAGCCGGCACACCTCTTCGACGTCGAAGGGCTGCTCGGGTATCAGGGTCATGTGCGCACCGCTGGCCAGGCCGGCGCTGAGCGCGATCCAGCCGGCGTGGCGACCCATCACCTCGACCAGCATGACCCGCTGGTGAGATTCGGCGGTGGAGTGCAGCCGGTCGATGGCGTCGGTGGCGACCTGCAGAGCGGTGTCATGGCCGAAAGTGACATCGGTGCAGTCGATGTCATTGTCGATGGTCTTGGGCACACCGACCACCGGGACGTTCTCCTGCGACAACCAGTGCGCCGCAGTCAACGTGCCCTCTCCGCCGATCGGGATGAGCACGTCGATGCCGTTGTCGTCGAGGGTCTGCTTCACCTGATCCAGGCCCGCGCGCAGCTTGTCCGGGTTCACCCGGGCGGTGCCGAGCATGGTGCCGCCCTTGGCCAGCAGCCGGTCGTTGCGGTCGTCATTGGCCAACTGGACGCGCCGGTTCTCCAGCAGGCCGCGCCAGCCGTCTTGGAATCCGACGACCGTGGAACCATAGCGGGAGTCGCAGGTGCGCACCACCGCCCTGATCACCGCGTTCAATCCGGGACAGTCGCCGCCTCCGGTGAGCACTCCGATCCGCATGACCCCATCTTGCCGGGTCGCTCACCCCGAGACTGTCGTTAGCGCGAGCTCCACTCGAACTTTCCGCGCCAACGCTCCCCCGCAAGCGGGAGGTGCCCCCAGGCTCGGCGGGTTACAGCGCGCTCGCCAGCTCCCCGCGGGCGGCTTCGTAGGCCGCGCCCACCCGGTAGAGCCGGTCATCGGCCAGCGCCGGCGCCATGATCTGCAGACCCACCGGCAGCCCGTCGTCGCCGGAGAGCCCGGACGGCACCGACATGCCGCAGTGCCCGGCCAGGTTCAGCGGCAGCGTGCACAGGTCGAACAGGTACATCGCCAGCGGGTCGTCGACCTTCTCCCCCAACCGGAACGCGGTGGTGGGCGTCGTCGGCGAGATCAGCACGTCGACGGACTTGTACGCCTCGTCAAGGTCACGCGCGATCAGCGTGCGCACCTTCTGGGCCTGGTTGTAGTAGGCGTCGTAGTAGCCGGCCGACAGCGCGTAGGTGCCGAGCATGATGCGGCGCTTCACCTCTGGACCGAACCCGGCCGCGCGGGTCAGCGCCATCACCTCCTCGGCGCTGTGGGTGCCGTCGTCGCCGACCCGCAACCCGAAGCGCATCGCGTCGAAACGGGCCAGGTTGGACGACACCTCCGACGGCAGGATCAGGTAGTAGGCGCTCAGCGAGTAGTCGAAGTGCGGGCAGTCCACCTCGGATATCTGTGCGCCCAGCGCCGTCAACTGTTCGACGGCGGCGTTGAACGACGCCAGCACCCCGGGCTGGTAGCCCTCCCCGCTGTGCAGCTGGCGCACCACCCCGATCCGCACCCCGGACAGGTCACCGCTGGCCCCGGCGCGCGCGGCGCCGACGACGTCGGGCACCGGTACGTCCAGCGAGGTGGAGTCGCGCGGGTCGTGCCCGGAGATCACGGAGTGCAGCAGCGCGGTGTCGGCCACGGTGCGTGCGCACGGCCCGCCCTGGTCCAGCGAGGAGGCACAGGCCACCAACCCGTAGCGGCTCACGGTGCCGTAGGTGGGTTTGACGCCGACGGTGGCGGTCAGCGCGGCCGGCTGGCGGATCGAGCCGCCGGTGTCGGTGCCGATGGCCAGTGGCGCCTGGAACGCCGCCAGCGCCGCGGCACTGCCGCCACCGGAACCACCCGGCACCCGCTCGACATCCCACGGGTTGCGGGTCGGACCGTAGGCGGAGTTCTCCGTGGAGGAACCCATCGCGAACTCGTCCATGTTGGTCTTGCCCAGGATCGGAATGCCGGCCGCGCGCAGTCGCGCGGTGACGGTCGCGTCGTAGGGGGCCCGCCAGCCTTCCAGGATCTTCGATCCGCAGGTGGTGGGCGCATCGACGGTGGTGAACACGTCCTTGAGCGCCAGCGGCACCCCGGCCAGCGCCGACGGCGCCTCGCCGGCGGCAATCGCCTTGTCGGCGGCCTCCGCTGCGGCCAGAGCCTCGTCGGCACCGACGTGCAGGAACGCCCCGTACCGGTCGTCGGTGGCCGCGATCTGGTCGAGGTGGGCGCGGGTGACCTCGACCGAGGACACCTCGCGGGCGGCGATCTTGGCCGCCAGGGTGGCCGCGTCGGATCGGATCAGCTCGGTCACTGGCTCTCCCCCAGGATCTGCGGCACCGCGAAGCGGTTCTCGGCGGCGCGCGGCGCGGCGGCCAGTGCCTCGGCTTGGGTCAGGCAGGCAACCATCTCGTCGGGCCGGGTCACGTTGACCGCCTTGAGCGGGTTGTCGGTGGCTTCGACGCCGGTGACGTCGACGGACTGAATCGTGCTGACATGGGTCAGGATCGCATCGAGCTGGCCGGCGAAACCGTCCAACTCGGCGTCGGTCAGCGCCAGCCGGGCCAACCGGGCCAGGTGAGCTACGTCGTCACGGGAGATCTGGGACACGGGTGCAAAGCCTAGTCGTCCGCTCACGCCGAGCGTAAAGCCAGCGTGCGATGGCGCGCGTGAAGTCAGACTCACTGACGGCACGCCCGGACACGCTGTGGGAAAGTTTGCCCATGCCTTCCTATCTGCTGCGCGTCGAACTCGACGACCGCCCCGGCAGCCTGGGTTCGCTGGCCGTGGGTCTGGGCTCGGTGGGCGCCGACATCCTGTCGCTGGACGTTGTCGAGCGTGGAAGCGGTTCAGCGATCGACGACCTGGTGGTCGAACTGCCGCAGGGATCGATGCCTGACGTGCTGATCACCGCCGCCGAACGGCTGCCCGGGGTTCGGGTGCACAGTGTCCGCCCGCACACCGGGCTGTTGGACGCGCACCGCGAACTCGAGCTCATCGACCACGTCGCTGCCGCCGGTGACCGCGGCGCCAAGCTGCAGAAACTGGTCGATGAAGCGCCGCGGGTGCTGCGAGTCAGCTGGTGCGCGGTGCTGCGCAGCGACGGAGACGACGGGACGTTCCGCCGGCTCGCCGGCAGTGCGGGCATCCCGGAGACTCAGGTCAGCGCGGTGCCGTGGCTGCCGATCGAGCAGGCCGCCGCCCTGGACAACACCGCCGCCTGGGTGCCGGCGGTGTGGCGGGAGATGGATGTCGCCCTGGCGGCCGCGCCGTTGGGCAACCCGCGCACCGCGGTCGTGCTGGGCCGCACCGGAGGTCCGGCCTTCCTGCCCGCCGAAGTGGTCCGGTTGGGCTATCTGGCCGGGATCGTGGCGACGCTGCTGCGCTAGTCGGCGTCCGGGGTCTCGTCTTCCGGAACGTCGGGTCCGTTCTCCAGCAGTGCCCGGAAACCGTCTTCGTCCAGGACCGGCACTCCGAGTTCGACGGCCTTGTCGTACTTCGAGCCGGGCGCATCGCCGGCCACCACGTAGGCGGTCTTCTTCGACACCGAACCGGCCGCGCGGCCCCCGCGGGCGATGATGGCCTCCTTGGCCTCGTCGCGGGAGAAGCCGGTCAGTGAACCCGTCACCACGATGCTCAGCCCCTCCAGCGTGCGTTCGATGCTCGCATCGCGTTCATCGGCCATCCGCACCCCGGCGTCCCGCCACTTGTCGACGATCGCGCGGTGCCAGTCGACGTCGAACCATTCGGTGACCGCGGCGGCGATCGTGGGGCCGACGCCTTCGACAGCGGCCAACTGCTCGGTGGACGCCGCGGTGATCGCATCCAGGCTGCCGAACTCGGTGGCCAGTGCGCGGGCCGCGGTCGGTCCGACGTGCCGAATCGACAACGCCACCAACACCCGCCACAGCGGCTGCGCCTTGGCCTTGTCGAGATTGGCCAGCAGTTGCCGGCCGTTCTTGGACAGCGGGCCGTCCTTGGTGGTGAACAGCTCGGTGCGCAACAGGTCGTCTTCGGTGAGGGTGAACAGATCGCCCTCATCGGTGATGACGCCGGCACTCAACAGCGCGGTCGCCGCTTCGTAGCCCAGGGCCTCGATGTCGAAGGCGCCGCGGCCGGCGACGTGGAACACCCGCTCGCGCAGCTGCGCCGGGCAGGACCGGGAATTGGGGCACCGGATGTCGACGTCGGCTTCCTTCGCCGGTGCCAGCAGCGTTCCGCACTCCGGGCAGTGAGTCGGCATGACGAACTCACGCTCGTCGCCGTCGCGCAGATCGACCACGGGCCCGAGCACCTCGGGGATCACGTCGCCGGCCTTGCGGATCACCACGGTGTCGCCGATCAGTACACCTTTGCGCTTGACCTCCGAGGCGTTGTGCAAGGTGGCCAGGCTCACCGTGGAGCCGGCGACCTTCACCGGAGTCATGTACGCGAACGGGGTGACCCTGCCGGTACGTCCGACGCTGACCCGGATGTCGAGCAGCGTGGTCTGCGCCTCCTCCGGCGGATATTTGTAGGCCACCGCCCAGCGCGGCACCCGGGAGGTGGCACCGAGCCGGCGCTGCAGTGCCCGATCGTCGACTTTGACTACAACACCGTCGATTTCGTGTTCGACGTCATGCCGGTGTTCACCCCAATAGGTGATGCGTTCGGCCACCGCGGCCATGCCCTCGACGCGGGAGGTGTGCGGCGAGACCGGCAGCCCCCATGCCTTCATCGCGCTGTAGGCGTCGTGCAGGGTCTCGGGGCTGAACCCGTCGGCGAAGCCGAGGCCATGGCAGACCATCCGCAGGTTGCGCCGGGCGGTGATCGCCGGGTTCTTCTGCCGCAGCGATCCGGCCGCACTGTTGCGGGGGTTGGCGAATGGGGCCTTGCCCTCGGCGACCAGTCCGGCGTTGAGGGTTTCGAAATCCTCCAGCCGGAAGTACACCTCGCCGCGTACCTCCAGTACGGCCGGGACTGGGAATTCGCCGTCGGTGTTGAGGAATTCGGGGATATCGACGATGGTGCGCGCGTTCAGCGTCACGTCCTCGCCGACCCGCCCGTCGCCGCGGGTGGCCCCGCTGCTCAACCGTCCGTCGCGGTACACCAGCCCGAGTGCCACGCCGTCGACCTTGAGCTCGCACAGATAGGTGGTGTCGCCGCCGATCTCACCGCTGACCCGGCCCGCCCAGGCCGTCAGTTCGTCGGGTGAGAACACGTCTTCCAGCGACAGCATCCGCTCCAGGTGCTCAGCGGGCGCGAACTCCGTGGTGAAGCCGGCGCCACCTACCAGCTGGGTCGGCGAGTCGGCGGTGCGCAACTCCGGGTGCGCCTCCTCCAGCGCGAGCAGCCGGTTGAACAGCTCGTCGAAGTCGCCGTCGGTGATGATCGGCGCGTCTTTGACGTAGTAGCGGAACTGGTGTTCGCGCACCTCTTCGGCCAGGTCGTGCCACTCCCGCCGGAGGTCGGGGGTCACGCTGTCGGCCTCTGGTCTCACCACCGCAGGTTATCTGCTGACTACCCTGACGGCATGCCGCACCCGATCATGTTCCACGACGACGACCCTGGTCTGGCGCAGCTGCGGCGCATCGCGCTGGGGTTTCCCGAAGCCTTTGAGAAGATCTCCCACGGCCGCCCGGTGTTCTGCGCCCCGAAAATGTTCGCGATCTATGGCGGCAACAGCAAAGCCGCCGGCGCCATGGTGCCCTACCCGCACGCGCTGCTGGTCAAGGTCGACGAGTCCGAGCGACGGGCGCTGGAGCAAGACCCGCGGTTCTTCTCGCCGATGTATTTGGGCCCGTCCGGTTGGCTGGGATTGGATTTCGGTGCAGCTGAAGTGGATTGGGATGAGGTCGGCGAGCTGGTCGACGCGTCGTTTCGGCTGACCGCACCGCCGCGGTTGATCCGGTCCCTGGATGGGGATTAGTTCTCGCCCGTCTCGACGAACGCCCGCAGCCGTTCAGTCGCGGCATCCCAGCGGCGCGACAAACCGGTGAGATAGTCGCTGGCATCGGCCAGCTGCCGCGGCTGCACCGCCCAGATCCGCTCGCGGCCGCGACGGCTGCTGGTGACCAGGCCGACGGCCTCCAACAGCTGCAGGTGTTTGGTGGCCGCCTGACGTGTCACCGGAATCGCGTGGGTGAGCTGCGAGGTGGAACATGGCCCGCCATCGCAGAGACGCCCGATGATCCGCAGCCGGTTCGGGTCGCCGAGCGCGTCGAAAACCGGTGCCTCGATACTCGTCACGCCCGCTGCAACTCCAGGTACTTGCGCACCAACCTGACCTGATGCGCCCAGCCGCCGGCGTTGGCCTCGAATGCGGTCGATCGCCGGGACGGCGGCAGTGCGTCGAAGCCGCTCTCGACGATGGTGAGCAACACCCCGTCGGGGGTCTCGGCCAACGTGAACTCCACCAGCGTCGTCGGTTCGTCCTCGACCTGGGCGTCCATGGCGAACGGGTGCCAGCGGTAGGCGAACCGCCGCTGCGGTTCGACCGCGACGACGTGCCAGGTTCCCCGGTTCCCGGCATGGGGCTCCTGCAGTCGGGCGACCTCGGCGTCGACGCTGGTCGGGGTGATCGTCGCGGTCACGGACGCACCGGCGACGAACGGCCCGTCGAACCGGACGCCGAACCACTGCCCGAACTCCCCCGAGTCGCTGATCGCGCGCCACACCCGGTCCAGCGTCGCCCGCAGCACGACCCGTTTCTCGATGCGATCGGTACTCATATGCAACCTCCTGGTTGCCTATCAGTACAGCAGGCCGACGGTCAATGCGCAACCTTTTGGTTGCTCTTTAGATTGCCGCGGGGTCGCCGGCCAGCGCCTCGCCCACCTTGCGCACCAGTCCCACCGCGGTACGCGCCCAGGCGGCGCTAGCACCGGCCATCCCGCAGACCGGGCTGATCCCGACCCGCTGCGCCAATACCGAGCGGGCGAATCCGATCCGGTCGGTGATCGCCGCGACCGCGGTCGCCAGCTCTTCGACGGCGGGCGTACGCGCCGGGGCGAGCGCGGGAACCAGACCCATCACCACGGTGCGGCCGGAGTCGACAAAGGCACCGATCTGGTCGTAGTCGGCGGATTCCAACCCGGTGCAGTCCAACGCCAGCGCGGTGATAGCACTGCGCTGCAACACATTCCACGGAAGTCCCGATGCGCAACTGTGCACCAGTACCTCGCCGCCGATCGTTTCGACGCAGCCGTCGAGCAGCGCGGTGGCCACCGGCTCATCGATGGCGGCCACCGGGCTCAATGCGGTCACGCCGGCCAGCCGGCCGGTCACCGCGGCGGCCAGCGACGGCTCGTCGAGCTGCACGATCACCGGTGTGTCGAGCCGGCGAGACAGCTCGGCGCGGTGTGACTTGAGGCCCTCGGCCAGCGACGCGGCCAGGTCACGCATCGCACCGCGGTCGGTGATCGCCCGGTGCCCATTGGCCAGCTCCACCTCCGCGGCCAGAGTCAACGGACCGGCCGCCTGCACCTTCACCGGGTGCCTGCTACCGCGCAGGCCGGCGACTTCCCAAGCCTCTTCCAGCGCATCGGCGTCCTCACCGAGCAGACTCACCGCGCGCCGGCTCACCGCTCCAGGACGCGCCGCCAGCCGGTAGCCACGCGGGGCGGTGTCGATGGCGATGTCGACCAGCAGCGCGCCGGTCCGACCGATCATGTCGGCGCCCACGCCACGCCCTGGCAGCTCGACCAGGTGGGCCAGGCTGCCACCCAACTCACCGACCACCACCTCGGCCGCCGCACGCGCCGAGGTGCCCGGCCACGACCCCAATCCGGTCCCGGTGGCGAAAGCACTCACCGGACAACCGTATTGAAGTGACATGACCCCGGGTACGGCGGGCTAGCCTTCGATGGTGAGGATGTCTTGGCTGGTGCCGATCTGGGCCGTAACGACAGCGGTGGTGGGCTGCACCCGGCTGGTCGATGGGACGGCGCTGCCGCCCGTGGCGCTGCCGGCGCCCGCCGGCGTCGTGGATCTCGGCCGGATCATGCTCGGCACGCCCCGGATGCGGGCCATCGTCGGCGCCGACGAGCAGCTGACGGTCATCCCCACCATGGATTCCAGCTCTCCAACCGACATCGACGACCTCGCCGCCACCATCCCGCCGCCGTGCCGTTTCATCTTCGCCGAGACCGCGGTGTTCGGATCCGCCGCGACGCGTTTCCACAAGACGACCTACCAGTACCCGCCCAAGGCCGCGCTGGTCTCCGAGGGCGCGGCCGTCTATCCCGACACCGAGGCCGCTCACCACGCTCTCGACACGCTGGTGAACACGGTCGCCGAGTGCGCCGACACCGCCGCCGGACCGGGACTGGTCAGCGACTGGGATTCCGACGAGGAGTCCCTACGCACCCACGCCGGTGCCTGTGGCCGGGCCTACCGGGTCAAGTCGGTGGTGCTGTTGGAGGTCACCTACTGCGGCTTTTCGCAAGCCGACGCCGCCCTGGTGGTGACGAACATGGCGTCGGCGGTGCCCGGTTAGGCGCGTTTCCCCGCGCCGAACGTGCATCCAGGGCGAAAAAATCGCCGGATCGTCGTGCTCAGTACACGTTCGGCGCTAGAAGCTGGAGCTATGCGCCGGTGGCGGCGATGGTGGCGCTGGCGATCACTTCGTCGCCGTGCGCGTCCGGGCGGTAGCAGGCCAGGGTCTGGCCGCGGGCCACGCCGCGCAACGGCTCGCGCAGCCGCACCTGCAACTTGTCGCCGACCAGTTCGGCGACCGCGCCGACGGTCTCGCCGTGGGCGCGCACCTGCACCTCGCACTCGACCGGGCCGCGCCACGGCTGCCCGGAGGTGAACACCGGCGCCCGCCCGGTCAGCTCCACCACCTGCAAGTCGGCGGCCGACCCGACCGTGACGGTGCCGGTCGCGGCGTCGATACCGGTCACGTAGCGCGGCTGGCCGTCCGGGCCGGGCCCAGCGATGCCCAGGCCCTTGCGCTGGCCGATGGTGAAACCATGCACTCCGTCGTGCTGCGCCAGCACCGACCCGCCGGTGTCCACCACGGCCCCGGGCCGCACCCCGATGTGGCCCCCGAGGAAGGTGCGGGTGTCGCCGGTCGGGATGAAGCAGATGTCGTGGCTGTCGGGCTTGCTCGCCACCGCCAGGCCACGTTCGGCGGCTTCGGCACGGATCTGCGGCTTGGCGGTGTCCCCGATCGGGAACGCCGCGTGCCGGAGTTGTTCTGCCGAGAGCACCGCAAGCACATAGGATTGGTCCTTGTCGGCGTCCACCGCGCGGCGCAGTCGACCGTCGGCCAGGCGGGCGTAGTGACCGGTGGCGACCATGTCGAAGCCCAGGGCGAGCGCCCGGGCGGCCACCGCGGAGAACTTGATCTTCTCGTTGCATCGCATGCAGGGGTTGGGTGTCTCGCCGCGAGCGTAGGACTCGACGAAGTCGTCGATCACCTCGTCCTTGAACTGCTCGGAGAAGTCCCACACGTAGAACGGAATGCCCAGCACGTCGGCGACGCGACGGGCGTCGTCGGAGTCTTCGCGCGAGCAGCAGCCCCGCGAGCCGGTACGCAGGGTGCCCGGATTGCGCGACAGTGCCAGATGCACGCCGACCACGTCGTGGCCGGCATCGACCATGCGGGCCGCCGCCACCGAGGAGTCCACTCCGCCGCTCATCGCCACGACGACCTTCATCGCGCTACTCCCGCGGCGGCCAGCATCGCGTGGCGGGCCCGGTCCACCGCGCCGGGCAGCACCGCCAGCACGGCGTCGACGTCACCGTCGACGCTGGTGTGCCCCAACGACAGTCGCAGCGATCCCCGGGCGGCGACCGGGTCAGCGCCCATCGCGGTCAGCACGTGCGAGGGCTGCGGCACACCGGCGGTGCAGGCAGATCCGGTGGAGCATTCGATGCCGTTGGCATCCAACAGCATCAGCAGGGAGTCGCCTTCGCAGCCGGCGAAGGTGAAGTGCGCGTTGCCGGGCAGCCGCTGGGTTCGCGACCCGTTGACCCGGGTGTTGTCGATCCGGGCGAGCACGCCGTCGATGAGCCGATCACGCAGGCCAGCAACCCGGTCGGCGGTGGACTCCAACGAGCCCACAGCGACCTGGAGCGCCGCTGCCATTCCGACTGCCCCGGCTACATCGGGTGTGCCGGAACGGATGTCACGCTCCTGTCCCCCACCGTGCGTCAGCGGTACACAGGTCACGTCACGACGAATAAGCAGTGCGCCGGTCCCACACGGCCCGCCGAACTTGTGGGCGGTCAGGCTCAGCGCGGACAGCCCGCTGGCAGCGAAATCGACCGGCAGCTGACCGACGGCCTGCACCGCGTCGGAATGCATCGGCACCCCGAACTGCGCGGCGATCGCGGCCAGTTCAGCGACCGGCAACACCGTTCCGACTTCGTTATTGGCCCACATCACCGACACCAGGGCGACGTCATCGGCCCGGCCGCCGTCCAATTCCTCGCGCAGCGCGTCCGGTGACACCGACCCGTCGGCATCGGTGGGCAGCCAGGTGATCTCGGCGCCCTCGTGTTCGGCGAGCCAGCCCACCGAATCCAGCACCGCGTGGTGCTCGACCTCGGTGGTGATGATCCGGCGCCGCCGCGCATCGGCGTCGCGGCGGGCCCAATAGATGCCCTTGACGGCCAGGTTGTCACCGTCGGTGCCGCCGGAGGTGAACACCACCTCAGAGGGGCGTGCGCCCAGCCCTGCGGCAAGGGATTCGCGGGACTCCTCCATGCGGCGACGCGCGGCACGACCCGCGGCGTGCAGCGAGGAGGCGTTCCCGACGGTCCCCAGCACAGCTGCCATCGCCTCGATGGCCTGCGGGTGCATCGGGGTGGTGGCAGCGTGATCCAGATAGACCATGACCTGCTAAGGATACCGGGCACTTCGCGACGCCCCAGCGTTGCGGCGGGCGGCCGGGGTGCTCAACAAGCGATGCGGGCTCGTCGGCGCGGCCGCACCCGCCAGCCCGCCGCCGCCTGGCAACGAGCGGCCAGCTCACGCCGATCGGTTCCCGGCAGCTGCAGTGCGGCGACGTGCACCTGCGCGACGGTGCGTCGCGCGGTGATCAAGCGACGCATCGAGGCCAGCAGGCTGTCGTCGCCGACAAACGCGGGCAGGGTCGACGGCGACCCGTCGTGATGGTGGTAGGTGAGCTGCAGTGGCTGCACCGGTCGTGCCGCGTCCACAGCGGCCTGGAACATCGCCGGATAGAACCGGCCGTGGGCCCGTCCACACCAGGTGGTTCCTTCCGGGAACGCCACGACCGTGCGGCCGGCCCGCAATCGGGCCGCCACCGTCTCCACCACCACCGGCAACCCGCGCAGGCTGTCCCGCTCGATGGGGATGATCCGCATCAGGCGGGCCAACGCTCCGATTCCGGGCCAGCTGATCAGATCGGCGCGCGCCACGAAGGTCCCCGGCGATACCGCACCGATCACGAACACATCCAGCCAGGACACGTGCGGGCTGACCACCAAGATGCCGCGCAGGTTGCGTACCGGCCCGCCGGTGGTCGTCACCCGCACCCCGAAGCAGCGCAACACCACCCGGCAGGAGCCACGTTGCAGCCGGGCACGGCCTGGAATCGGGACCGCCAGCAGTGGCATCAGCGGCGCCAGCAGAACCACCAGGGCCAGCCGCAGCGCCACCACCCCCGGGAACGGCCGTTCGCTACCGCCGCGGACACATCGCGGGGTGCAGCCGGCCCGGGGCGCCCAGGCGTTCACCGCTGTTCGGTTCACGCGTGTGCAGCGGTGTCGGCAGCCTCAGGAGCTCCCGCCACCACCGACGCCGCGGACACCGACCGCAGCCGACGCAGGTAGCGGGTGTCGGCCTCGCTGCGGCGCAGCAGGGCCGGGAAGTCCCCCACTCCGAACGCCGGGTCGTGGGCCGGTTCGCCGCAGACCCGTGCGCCCAGGCGCAGGTAGCCCCGCAGCAGCGGCGGCATGGTGGGTCGAGTCGGCGGCGCGATCTCGTCGAGACCCTTACCGTCGATCACCACCGGCCGATACGGAGTCACCCGGTGCGGGGAGGCGTGACGCCGCCGCACGAAATCGCGGACCCCGCGGATCTGACTACCGGGAGCGCCCTCACCGCGCACCGGCACCGATACGCAGCCGGTGATGTAGTCGTACTGGTAGCGGTCCAGGTATGCCAGGATCCCGGCCCACATCAGCAGCACGACCGCGCCGTTGCGGTGCCCCGGCCGGACCACGGCGCGACCCATCTCGACCAGGGACGGCCGCAGCGGGTCCAGTGCGGTGACATCGAATTCACTTGCGCTGTAAAGGCCCCCGGCGGCGATAGCCCCGGTGGGCGGAAGCATCCGGTAGCAGCCGACCAGCTCTCCGGAGTCATCGTCGCGCACCAGCAGGTGGTCGCAGTATTCGTCGAAGTGGTCGGCGTCCAGGCCGGGGCGGCCAGTGCCGGTGTCGGTCAGGCAAAAGCCCGGCTCGGTGCTGAACACCTCGAATCGCAGCCGCTGCGCGGCTTCGATCATGGCGGCGTCGGTGGACAACAGCAGCGAGTAGCGCGGGTTGTCGGTCCCGGAAGCGGGAGAATCGGTGGCGGGCTCAGGGGCGATGAGAACAGAACCAGTGCTCACACTCGTCACGGTCGCGCAGCCAGGCAGCGACCAGGCAATCACGGCGTGACATGTCGGTGCACGCTTGATGACGAATTGTGCGCATTGGTGAACAACACCCAACGGGCGTTGAGATTGCATCTACGGTCGTGAATCGACGTCATGCACAACCATCAGTGCAATCTCAACCATCAGTGCAATCTCAACGCCGCGGCTCAGGCGGCGGCGCCGCCGCCGTCGGCGTGCAGTGTCGAGCCGGTGATGAAACTGGACCGCGGCGAGGCGAGAAACAGCACGGCTTCGGCGATCTCGGCGGCGTGAGCCGTACGCCCGAGCGGAAGTGCCCGGCCCAGTTCATCGTTGACGTCACCCCACTCGGCGACGACCCCCTCGGTGGCGGTCGGGCCCGGGGCAACACTGTTGACGCGTACGCCCTGCGGGCCGAATTCGGCGGCCCAGGTGCGCGTCAGCGACTCCAACGCGGCTTTGGAGGCGCTGTAGCTCGACGCACCGGGGACGCCCTTGAAGGCGACCATGCTGGTGACGTTGACGATGCTGCCGCGCCCACGCCGCAGCATCCCCGGCGCCAAGGCAGCGACCAGGAAATAGGCACCGCGCACGTTGGTGTCGAACGTCGACTCGAACGATGCCACGTCCTGTTCCACGGTCAGTGCGCCGGGGAAGCTGGCGGCGTTGTTCACCAGGATGTCGACGCCGTCACCGCATTGGCGCACCAGAGCTTTCACCGAATCGAGGTCGGACAGGTCCGCAGCCACGAATCGCACCCCGCCACCGAGTTCGGCGACGGCGGCGGCACCACGCTTCGCCGAGCGGCCGGTGATGATCACCTCGGCGCCGTGCCGCGCCAGCAGGCGTGCGGATTCCAGTCCGATTCCCGCGGTCCCGCCGGTCACCAGTGCGGTCTGACCCGCCAGCTCGTTCATTGCCCCGCCAGCCAATCGGCCAGCCGGGTGGACGCCAGGGTGGCGTCGTCGCCGGTGACCAGGCCGGTGTCGCCGATCTTGGTGCCGAAGTAGACCGCAGCCGGGTCGACGACGATCGGGAGGTTCTCGCCGCGGTGGGCCAGCGCGAGCGCCGCCATTTCGGCGAACGTCAGCTTCTCCGGGCCACCGATGTCGACGATGCCGTCGACCGGCGCGGCCTGAGCGGCCCGGGCCACTTCGGCGGCCACCTCGGCGCCGGCGATCGGCTGGATCAGGCCTTCGGGTGCCCGGACTTCACCGTCGACGGTCAACGAGGCGGTGATGCTGTCGGCGAACTCGTGGAATTGAGTGGCGCGGACGACGGTGTAGGGCAACCCGGAGTCGGCGATGATGCGTTCCTGGGCGACCTTGGCGCGCATGTAACCGCTGTCGGGCAAACCGTCGCAGTTCACGATGGACAGCACGACGTAGTGGCCGACGTCCGCGGCTTTGGCCGCGGCCACCTGGTTGGTGGTGGACTTGGTGAAGAAATCCAGCACCGGGCCGTCGGCGAAGTCCGGCGAGTTGACGACGTCGACCAGCACGTCGGCGCCCGACAGGGCCTCGGCCAGGCCATCGCCGGTCAGCACGTCGACACCGCAATTGCGGGCGGCTGCCACGGTCTCGTGGCCCGCGGCACGTAGCAGCTCAACGACCTTGGTGCCGATCTGCCCGCTGGCACCCATCACAGTGATCTTCATCCTCGACACACCCTCTCGCCTCAGCACGATTTCGATACCTCGACCCTGGCACCGAGCAGTCCGTGGGGGAACCCCGGAAAGTCCGTAGTCTGCTGTCCTGCCGGCGGGGTTCGGGGACCCGGTCAGCGGCCGGCTGCGGTGTCCCGCAGTTCCCGGCGCGAGCGGATGCCCAGCTTGGCGAAGACCTTGCGCAGGTGCCATTCGACGGTGTGGGCACTGATGAACAGCTGCGCCCCGATCTCGACATTGGTCAGCCCGGCACCGGCCAGCTCGGCTATCTGCTGCTCCTGCGGTGTCATCACATCACCGCCGGCAGCGGTCCTGTTGCCGACCTTGTCCCCGATCGCCTGCAGCTCGCGGCGGCTGCGCTGCGCAAAGGCCTGTGCCCCGAATCCGGTGAACATCTCGTGGGCGGTGCGAAGCTGCGTACGCGCGTCGCCGCGCCGCTTCTCGCGACGCAGCCACTCCCCGTACACCAGGTGCGCACGCGCCAGGTCCACGGCGATCCGGGTGCGCCCCAGCCGCTCGATGGCCTCGACATAGTGGTCCTCGGCGGTCGCTGCGTCGCACAGCAGCGCACGCGAGCGGGCCAGCACGCCCAGCCCCCAGTCCGTTCCGCTGACGGTGGCGCGTTCGGCCAGCTGCGCCAGCGCTTCGGCGGCCAACGGCTGCTCACCGCCGCGTGCCCCGGCCTCCACCAGTTCGGCCAGGTTCCACCCGTAGAGGCCCAGGTCCTCGTACTCCAGCACCCGGCGCAGCCCCTCGCACGCCGACTGGTAGCGGCCCAGCCCGTTGTAGAGCACCGCGGAGGCGTAGCCGATCAGTGCGATGATGCGTCCCTCTCCGCGGGCCGCCCCGCTGCGGGCCGCGGCGTCGATCAGCACGGTCGCCTCGGCTTCCTCGCCCGTCCAGGCCGCCAACGCCAGCGCGTGGTAGCGCACCGGCGCCTGACCGACCGCTGCGGTCAGGGCGTCGGCGTCGGCGATCAACGCGCGCGCCGTGGCGAACTCACCCGCCTGCACGTGCACGCCGGCCCGGGTTGTCAACGCGATCGGCAGCATGGCCAGCGCACCGGTGTCGGTCGCGACCCGCACGGCGTCGCCTGCGATCCGATACCAGGCCTCGTCGTCCCACACGTCGTGCACGGCGGCTTCGTACCCGATCGGAAACGCCTGCCATGACCAGGTGTTCGGGGTGAGTGCGGCAATCGCGGTACGCATCGGGTCCAGGCCGGCTTGACAGCCGGCACTGATGCGGGTGGTCAATGCAAGCAACAGCAGGTCGGCCGGCCGGTTCGGGGCCGTCCGCACACCCGCCGCCAGTGCTGCCGCGGTGTGGTGGCGCACCTGCACTCCGAACGCCCGGCCCGCATACATTGCCGCGCTGACCGCTTCCAGCAGGGTCTCCTGCGCCATCGCGGCGTTTATGGACTCCAAATGGCTTGCTGCGCTGAAGAACTGGTGAACCGAATCAAGAATGGTGGCGGCGTTGCCACTGCCGCGGCCACGGGTGAATCCCAACTGCGCGCGCATTCGGAACAATCGGGCACGCTGCAGCTCGTCGAGCGGCGCCAGCTCAGCGGTACCCAACAGTGCTGCGGCCGCGTCTATTTCGGCCACTGACTGCTTGGCTTCGGCGGCGTCGAGAGCGCGGGATCCGCGCCGCAGCGGGTCGGGGGTCAGTTCGGTGGCACGGGCTAGAAACGCTGCTGCCGCAGCGGTTCCACCGCGCAAGGCCGCCCGGTCGGCGGAGCGCTCCAGCTCTGCGGCGACCGATTCTTCCGGGCCGGCTGCCGCGTGGGCGCGATGCCACGCCCGCCGGTCGGGATCGTGTGCCGGGTCGGTGGCCTCGGCCAGCGCGCGGTGGGCATCCCGGCGGTCCTCCAGACTCGCCGCACGGTAGATCGCCGAGCGCACCAGCGGATGCCTGAACCGCACCCGCGCGCCCACCTCGATCAGGCCGGCCTGCTCGGCCGGGGCCAGGGCCGCGACCGCCAGGCCCAGCTCGCCGGCCGCCCGCAGCAGCAGCGCCGCATCACCCACCGGCTCGGCAGCAGCCAGTAATAGGAGCCGTTGGGCATCGTCGGGCAACCCATGAACCCGGGTCAGGTAATGGCGTTCGATCTGTCCCGCCACCGGCACTACGTCGGGGCGGTAGTAGCCGCCGGCCAGCTCTGCCGCGGACAACCCCCGCGGCAGTTCCAGCAGCGCCAGCGGGTTGCCGTGCGTCTCTGCGACGATCCGGTCGGCGACCTGGGGGTCGATCCGGCCCGGCAACGCCGATTCCAGCACTGCGCGTGCGTCGGAGTCCGCCAGGCCGCGCAGCATCAGCTTCGGCAGCCCGGTCAGGCCGTCGACGGGTTGACGCAGAGCGCACACCAACGCGACCGGCTCGGCTCGCAGTCGCCGTGCCACGAACCCCAGCGTCTGAGCCGAAACCCGATCGAGCCACTGGGCGTCGTCGATCAGACACAACATCGGCTGCCGGGCCGCGATCCCGGCAAGCAGCCCCAATACCGCCAGACCGACCAGAAATCGGTCGGGCGCCGATCCACTGCTCATGCCGAAGGCAATGGCCAGCGCCTCGCGCTGAGGTTCGGGCAGGAGGTCGATCCCGTCGGCCGCAGGTGCACACAGCTGCTGCAGCCCGGCGAACGCCAGCTCCATGTCCGATTCCACCCCGGCCGCCCGAATCACCTGAAAATCCGGCGCGGACTCGGCCAGGTAGTCGAGCAGAGCGGTTTTGCCGATCCCGGCCTCGCCGCGCAGCACCAGCACCTGACTGCGGCCGCCACGCGCGGCGGCCAGGGTTTCGCGTAACTGCGCGCACTCGGCGTCGCGGCCCCGCAAGGACGACAAAACCCCCGACACGCCAGGCGTGCGGGGGCTTTGACGACTGGCGGCCGGGCAGGCCCGGCGAACGCCCATAGAGGTCTTCTTAACCCTTGCGGGCCTTGATCGCCTCGGCCAGCTGCGGGGCGACCTTGAACAGGTCGCCGACGATGCCGAAATCGGCGATCTCGAAGATCGGCGCTTCCTCGTCCTTGTTGACCACGACGATGGTCTTGGACGTCTGCATGCCGGCCCGGTGCTGGATCGCACCAGAGATGCCCAGCGCGATGTACAGCTGCGGCGAAACCGTCTTGCCGGTCTGGCCGATCTGGAACTGGCCCGGGTAGTAGCCCGAGTCCACCGCGGCACGCGACGCGCCGACGGCCGCACCGAGCGAGTCGGCCAGCTCCTCGACCACCGAGAAGCTCTCCGCGCTGCCGACGCCACGACCGCCGGCCACCACGATGGGGGCCTCGGTGAGCTCCGGGCGGTCACCGGCCACGGCCGGCTGACGCGAGGTGATCTTGGTGGCGTTCTCGGCGGCTGCGGGCACCTCAACGGTGACCTGCTCGCCCGCGCCGGCGGCCGGCGCGGGCTCCACCGCACCCGCACGCACGGTGATGACCGGAAGTTCCCCGGTGGGCTCGGCCTCGACGGTGTAGGCACCACCGAAGATCGAGTGCACCACCTTGGCGCCTGCCTTGACCTCAACCACGTCGACCAGCAGTCCGGAACCGATCCGGGCAGCCAGGCGGCCGGCGACCTCTTTGCCGTCGGCAGTGGCAGCGATCAGCACCGCGGCCGGAGCGGCCGTCTCGGCCAGCCCAGCCAGCACGTCGACGACCGGGGTGAGCAGGTAGCTGTCCACGACGTCGGACTCGGCGACGTAGATCTTGGCGGCGCCGGCCTCCTTCAGACCGTCCACCAGCGGGGCGGCGGTGCCGGGGGCACCGACGACGACCGCGGACGGCTCACCGAGCTCACGCGCGGCAGTGATCAGTTCGGAGCTGACCTTCTTCAGTGCTCCGTCGGCGTGCTCAACGAGCACAAGTACTTCAGCCATGTCTATTTTCTTCCGTCTTCGCTAGGTCCGGGGATCGCTTAGATGATCTTCTGGGCAACCAGGTACCCGGCGATCTTGGTGCCGCCATCGCCCTCGTCGGTCACCTTCTCGCCAGCGGTCTTCGGCGGCTTCGGAGTCGAAGCAGTCACCTTGGTACCGGCGTTGGCGACACCGACCTCGTCGGCCTCAACGCCGATCTCGGCCAGCGTGAGCACGGTGACTTCCTTCTTCTTGGCGGCCATGATGCCCTTGAAGGAGGGGAAGCGCGGCTCGTTGATCTTCTCGTTGACGCTCACCACGGCCGGCAGCGAAGCCTCCAGGGTGAACAGGCCTTCGTCAGTCTCCCGTTCGCCGGTGACCTTGCCGTCCTCGACGGTCAGCTTGCGCAGGTGGGTCAGCTGCGGCAGACCCAGGTACTCGGCGATGATCGCCGGAACCGCGCCGCCGACACCGTCGGTCGACTCGTTGCCGGCGATGACCAGTTCGGTGCCCTCGATGGCCCCCAGGGCGCGCGCCAGCGCCCAACCGGTCTGGACGACGTCGGAACCCTTCATGCCGTCGTCGAGGATGTGCACGGCCTTGTCGGCCCCCATCGACAGCGCCTTGCGGATCGCCTCGGTGGCCCGCTCCGGGCCGGCGGTCAGCACGGTGACGGTGCCTTCGGCGCCTTCCTTCTCCCGGATCTGCAGCGCCTCTTCGACGGCCCGCTCGTTGATCTCATCGAGCACGGCGTCGGCAGCGTCACGGTCCAGCGTGAAGTCACCGTCGGTGAGCTTGCGCTCCGACCAGGTGTCTGGGACCTGTTTGATCAGGACCACGATGTTCGTCATGAGTGTGGTTCGTCCTCCTCGAAGGGGTCCTGCAGCGGCGGGCCACAAGACTTCGGTAGCGATTCACGCAGCCGCACGAGAATGTTACTCACCGGTAACTTAATGCGGTTCGCGTGTACAGCGTAGCGGGTCGTGATAATGCCATGTGGGGTAGCCGGTTCATGGACCGCGCCCTTCGCGTTAGCCTGCCTGTGCGATGAAATCTACGAATGCCACCGGAGACGCCACCGGCACGCCGCCCAGCGACAGCACGCTGACGCTGACCGGGGAGCGCACCATTCCCGGACTGGACGTCGAGAACTACTGGTTCCGACGTCACGAGGTGGTCTACCAGCAGCTGGCGCCGCGCTGCAGCGGGCGCGACGTCCTGGAGGCCGGGTTCGGCGAGGGCTACGGCGCCGACCTGATCGCGCGCGTGGCCCAGCGGGTGATCGGCGTGGATTACGACGACTCGGCGGTGGCCCACGTACGGGCCCGCTACCCGCGCGTCGAAGCCGTCCAGGGAAACCTCGCCGACTTACCGCTGCCCGACGCGGCCGTGGACGTGGTGGTCAACTTCCAAGTCATCGAGCACCTCTGGGACCAGGGGCAGTTCATCGCCGAATGCGCCCGCGTGCTGCGGCCCGGCGGGTTGCTGATGGTGTCCACTCCCAACCGGATCACCTTCTCCCCCGGCCGCGACACTCCGATCAACCCGTTCCACACCCGCGAACTCAATGCCGCCGAGCTCACCGAGCTCCTGCTCGAGGGCGGATTCGTCATGGACGGAATGTTCGGGGTTTTCCATGGACCGGTCCTGGCCGAGATGGACGCCCGGCACGGCGGCTCGATCATCGACGCCCAGATCGCGCGAGCGGTCGCCGACGCGCCTTGGCCGGCCGACTTGCTGGCCGATGTCGCCGCCGTCACCAGCGCCGATTTCGACATCCTCGAAGCCGCGCAGCGCGACATCGACGACAGCCTGGACCTGGTGGCGATCGCGGTGCGCCGGTGACCGAAGAATCCAACGGCTCGGTACCGGGCCTGTTCACCCTGGTGCTGCACACTCACCTGCCCTGGCTGGCACACCACGGCCGCTGGCCAGTCGGTGAGGAATGGCTCTACCAGTCCTGGTCGGCGGCGTACCTGCCGCTGGTGCGGGTGCTGCGGACGCTGGCCGCCGAAGGCCGGCGAAACCTGCTCACGCTCGGGGTGACACCGGTGGTCGCCGCCCAGCTCGACGACCCGTACTGCCTGGACGGCATGCACCACTGGCTGGCGAACTGGCAGCTGCGCGCCGCCCAGGCCACCACCTTGGCCGACATCCGCCCGTTCGGGCTGCACGAATGCGCCGCCGCCGAACAGGCTCTCGAGGAATTCGCGCTGCTGTGGCGCCACGGCGCCAGCCCGCTGCTCCGGGAGCTGGTGCAGGCGCAGACGGTGGAACTGCTCGGCGGTCCGCTGGCCCATCCGTTCCAACCTCTGCTGGCGCCACGACTGCGCCAGTTCGCGCTGCACGAGGGATTGGCCGACGCTCGGGCGCGGCTGGCCCACACCCCCACCGGAATCTGGGCGCCGGAATGCGCGTACACCCCCGGCCTGGAAACCGAGTACGCGGCCGCCGGGATTTCGCACTTCATGGTCGATGGCCCGTCGCTGCATGGCGACACCACACTGGGCCGACCGGTCGGCGACTCCGATGTGATCGCGTTCGGCCGTGACCTTGCAGTCAGCTACCGGGTGTGGTCGCCGAAGTCGGGCTATCCCGGGCATGACGCCTACCGGGATTTCCACACCTATGACCACCGCACCGGGTTGAAGCCGTCCCGGGTAACCGGCCGCAACGTCTCCCCCGAGCAAAAAGCGCCGTACGACCCGCAGCGAGCCGACGCCGCAATCGATGCCCACGTCGCCGATTTCGTCGAGGTGGTTCGGGGCCGCCTGCAGTCCGAGTCCGAGCGGATCGGCCGACCGGCCCACGTGGTCGCCGCATTCGACACCGAACTGTTCGGCCACTGGTGGTACGAGGGACCGACCTGGCTGGCTCGGGTGCTGCGGGCACTGCCCGAAGCGGGGGTTCGCGTCGGAACCCTCACCGATGCCATCAACGCCGGATTCGTCGGCGAGGCGGTCGAACTGCCGCCCAGCTCGTGGGGTTCGGGCAAGGACTGGCGGGTGTGGTCCGGCGAGAAGGTCGCCGACCTGGTGCAGCTGAACTCCGAGGTGACCGAGACCGCCTTGGGCGCCGTCGACAAGGCGCTGGCCCAGACGGCTGCGCCGTCGGGTCCCACCCCGCGCGACCGAGTCGCCGACCAGATCCTGCGCGAGGCACTGCTGACGGTCTCCAGCGACTGGCCCTTCATGGTCAGCAAGGACTCCGCCGCCGACTACGCCCGCTATCGCGCGCAGCTGCACGCGCACGCCACCCGGGAGATCGCCGACGCACTGGCCGGCGGTCACCGAGACACCGCACAGCGGTTGGCCGACGGCTGGAATAAGGCCGACGGCCTGTTCGGCGCCCTGGATGCCCGTAGGCTGCCACGGTGACCCCCCACCTCCGGACCTCGCATCGCTACGGTGCGCGTCAGAACGGAACCGCCGCGTGAAAATCCTGATGGTGTCGTGGGAATACCCGCCGGTGGTGATCGGTGGGCTGGGTCGACATGTCCATCACCTGTCGACCGCGCTGGCCGCCGCCGGACACGATGTCGTCGTCCTATGCCGGCGCCCCTATGGCACCGACCCGAGTACGCACCCGTCGTCCGACGAGATCAGCGAGGGCGTGCGGGTGGTCGCCGCGGCCCAAGACCCGCACGAATTCTCCTTCGGCGAAGACATGATGGCCTGGACACTGGCGATGGGTCATTCCATGGTCCGCGCCGGACTGTCGCTCAAGATCGACGGCGGCCAGAGCGTGTGGCGCCCCGATCTGGTGCACGCCCACGACTGGCTGGTAGCACACCCCGCGATCGCGCTTGCTGAATTCTATGATGTGCCATTGGTTTCCACGATCCATGCCACCGAGGCCGGACGTCACTCCGGCTGGGTGTCAGGAGCGTTGAGTCGTCAGGTGCACGCGGTGGAATCGTGGCTGGTTCGCGAATCCGACTCGCTGATCACCTGTTCGGCCTCGATGCGGGACGAGATCACCGACTTGTTCGGTCCCGGACTCGCCGAAACCACCGTGATCCGCAATGGCATCGACGCCGCACGGTGGCCGTTCGCCCGCCGCCAACCCCGCACCGGTCCACCGGAAATCCTGTTCGTCGGGCGACTCGAATACGAGAAGGGCGTGCACGACATCATCGCGGCCCTGCCGCGGATCCGGCGCGCCCACCCGGGAACCACGCTGACCATCGCCGGCGACGGCACGCAGCAGGACTGGCTGGTCGAGTGCGCCCGAAAGAGCCGGGTGCTCAAGGCAACCCGGTTCATCGGCCGGGTCGACCACGACGAGCTGTTGGCACTGTTGCACCGGGCCGACGCGGCGGCACTGCCCAGCCACTACGAACCCTTCGGCCTGGCGGCATTGGAGGCCGCCGCCGCCGGGACCCCGCTGGTGGTGGCCAACGTGGGCGGACTTGGCGAGGCGGTGATCAACGGCGAAACCGGTATGTCGTGCCCGCCGCGTGACGTGCCGGCCCTGGCCGCAGCCGTCTGCCACGTGCTCGATGACCCGGCCGCCGCCCAGCGCCGCGCCGTCGCCGCCCGGGAGCGGCTCAGCTGCGACTTCGATTGGCACACCGTCGCCGACGAGACCGCCCAGGTGTACCTGGCCGCCAAACGCCGCTTGCGGGACCCGCAGCCACGACGGCCGATCATCGAGCACGCGCTGCCGGACCGGTAAACCCGGCGAGATGAGAAGTCGCGCCGCGATCCTGCGAACCTACGGTGGGCCCTGGGCGGTCGAGGAGTTCGAACTCGATCCGCCGCGCACCGGCGAGGTCTTGATCCGCATGGCCGCGGCAGGCCTGTGCCATTCCGACGAACACATCCGTCAGGGCCACCTGGCCCCGCCGGCGCAGAGCGCTCCCACCGCGCCGACGATCGGCGGCCACGAGGGCTCCGGGGTGGTCGTGCAGGTCGGCGCCGGTGTCACGGGGTTGTCCCCCGGCGATCATGTGGTGACGTCATTCGTCGCGGTCTGCGGTCAATGCCATTGGTGTTCTTCGGGTATGGAGTACATCTGTGATGCCGGCGCGGGAACCATGCTGCCCGGAATGCCCACCGACGGGACCTTCCGCCACCACGGCGCAGACGGCCGGGATCTGGCGCATGTCTCCAAGATCGGCGCCTTCGCCGAACACACGGTGGTCTCAGCCGCCTCCCTGGTCAAGATCGACCCGGACCTGCCCCTGCTTCCCGCGGCCCTGCTGGCCTGCGCGGTGCCGACCGGGTACGGCTCGGCGGCCTATCGCGCCGGTGTGCGCGGCGGCGACACCGTCGTGGTCATCGGGGTGGGCGGCATCGGCACGGCCGCCGTCCAGGGCGCCCGTATCAACGGCGCCGTCCGGATCGTCGCGGTGGATCCCGTTGCCTTCAAGCGGGAATCGTCCCGCGTGTTCGGCGCCACGCATACCGCGGCCAGCGCCGCCGAGGCTTTCGAGATGGTCCGCGACCTGACGCGCGGGGTGATGGCGGACGCTGTGGTGGTGTCGCCCTCGGTCATCACCGATACCGATGTCGAGGACGCCCTGCGACTGACCCGCAAGGCCGGGACCTGTGTGCTGACCGGGATGGCGGTGCAGGGCACTCGGACCAGCATCGATCCCCAGGACATGATGCTGATGAACAAGACGCTGTGCGGCACCGTCTTCGGCTCCTGCAACCCGCGGACCGACATCCCGCTGTTGGCCACGCTCTACGAGGCGGGCCGACTGCAACTCGATGAGATGGTCACCAAGCGCTACCGGCTCGAGGACGTCAATGAGGCTTACGCAGACCTCGCCCGCGGCGAATTGATCAGGGGTGTCATCGACTTCGGGCTCTAGCCCCGCACGCCGTCATCGAGTGACGGTGAATCCTTCCAGGGCACCGGAGTCTCGCCACGCACCCAGGATGTCGGCGTATTCGGTGGGGCTGCCGAAGAAGAAACTGTCCTGACGCAGCCGGGCATTGGCGTGACCCTCGCGGTTGTAATAGCCCGGGGTGCAGGACTCGCGCCGCCCGGCGATGACGTCGGAACGCGCCACCACGGCATCAACCCAGCCCTGTTCGGCGTCCTCGGTGACCTCCAGGGTGGCCACGCCCTGCTGCAACGCGTGGGCGATCACCCACGCCACGTGCCGCGACTGGGTGTCGATCAGGTAAGGAAAGTTCACCGTGAACCCGGATTGGGCGATGCTCTCGATGAAGCAGTTCGGGAAGCCGCTCACGTGCAGGCCGTGGAAGGTACGCACACCGTCGGCCCACTTGTCGGTAAGGGTCACGCCGTCGCGCCCGATGACCTCGAAGCCGGTGCGCCGGCAATAGTCGGTGCCCACCTCGAAGCCGGTCGCGAAAATCAAGCAGTCCAAGGGATATTCGACGCCGTCGACCACCGCGCCGGAAGAGGTGATCTGCTCGACACCGAGGCCCTTCGTGTCGACCAGGGTGACGTTGTCGCGGTTGAAGGCCTGCAGGTATTCGTCGTGGAAGCACGGCCGCTTGCAGTAGTACCCGTACCACGGCTTGAGGGCCTCGGCCGTGGCCGGATCGTCCACCAGCGCGTCGACGCGCCCGCGGATCTGGTCCATCTTGGCGAAGTCGGCCAGCTCGGCGGCGTTCGGGCCACCCTCGTCGACGATCGGCATCTGCTTGGTCAGGCTGGTCCAGGCGTCATCGACCAGGTCCTCGTCGGCTGTGCCGCCCGCGGTCAGGATCTGGAAGTTCTCCATCCGGCGCTGTTGCCAGCCCGGCGCCAACTCCGCTGCCCACTGCGGGTCGGTCGGCCGATTGCCCCGTACATCCACCGTCGACGGCGTGCGCTGAAAAACGTAGAGGCTCCCGGCCGCCTCGGCCAGGCGCGGCACGCACTGGATTGCGGTGGCGCCGGTGCCGATGATCCCGACCCGTTTGTCGGCCAAGCGGGCCAGATCCGCGCCGGTGTAGTCGTAGTCCCAGCGGCTGGTATGAAAGGTCCGGCCGGTGAACTCGTCAATGCCGGGGATACCCGGCAATTTCGGCTTCTGTAGGTAGCCATTGGCCATCGACACGAATCGTGCCCGGAATGCGTCGCCGCGATCGGTGGTGATCAGCCAGCGTGATGTCGCCTTTTCCCAACGTATTTCGGTGACCTCGGTCTGCAGGCAGGCATTCCGGTACAAGTCGTAGTGGCGCGCGATGCGCTGGCAGTGCGCGAAGATCTCCGGGCCTTTGGCGTATTTCTCGGTCGGCACGTAGCCGAGCTCCTCCAGCAGCGGCATGTAGACATAGGACTCCACGTCGCAGGCGATGCCCGGATACCGATTCCAATACCAGGTGCCGCCGACGTCGGCCGCCTTGTCGATCAGGCGAATGCTGCCCACCCCGAGCTCCCGCAGTCGGGCTCCGGTCAACAGCCCCCCGAAACCGGCTCCGACGATCGCGACGTCGACCTCGTCGGACAGCGGCTCCCGGGTGAACCCCTCCTGAGCCCACGGGTCTTCGGCGAAACGGGCAAAGCGGCCCGCCACCTCGACATACTGGTCGATCCCGTCGTTTCGCAGGCGGCGCTGGCGCTCCCGGGTGTACTTGTCCCGCAGGGCATTCGGATCAAAACCCTGGCCCTGGAGATCCTGGACATCGGTCATTAACAGGCACCTCCGGAACGCCGCAAAGCCAGCCCAGCAACGCCGATCAGCATATAATCAATCAGTTGATCATATCAATGGTCGTCGAACAGGGTTCCCCTGATCAGCCGCTTCGCGGCGGCCAGCGCCGCCTGATAGGTCTCCGGCGAGCCGGTCGCCGCCAACTCGGTCAGGCCATAGACCAGGGCGTAGGTCACCTCGACTTCCGGCCGCGTACCGTTGGCGTCGCGATCAGAGCCGTCATGCACGATCCCGGTGATGATGTCGCGGAGCGCCTCGAGCCCCCCACTGCCAGCCTCCCCCGGATATACGGTGACGGCGTTCTGAGCGCGTATCGCCCACTCGAAGGTGGCGAGATCGGGATGCTCGCGCATGAGGTTGCCGGACTCATCGAGCACGGCCTCGATCCGGTCGACCACGGAGCCGGGCCGCTGCGCGGCGCGCCGCAGTCGCGGCAGCGCGATCTCGGCCCGCGCAGCGATCGCGGCCGCCACCAGTTCGGCCTTGTTCGGAAAATAGTTGTAGATGTTGGCGCTGGTGACACCTGCCGTACTCGCGATCTGACGGATCGTGGTCCGCGCGTAGCCCAATTCGGCTACACACGCAATGGTGGCGGCGATGATCCGCTGGCGGGTCTGGCCGCCGACGGCGCCGACCGGGCGGCCCAGCTGCGGAGTCGACATGGACACATCCTCGCAGCCCTCGACACCGGCGCTCGACAACCGGCACTGTGTGTGACCCGCCGGATCGCCGGCGGGTTAATCTGAGGTGATCATGCCCCTGACTTCGTCGCCGCGGGGTCGACCGGCTGGAACCAGCAGCGAAGAAACCCGCCAGCGGATCATCAGCGCAGCGATCCGGCGCGTCGCCGAAGTCGGCCGTTCCGGCGCCACTATCCGCGATATCGCCTCCGCCGCCGACGTGACCAGCGCAAGCCTCTACCACTACTTTCCGAACAAGGATGAGCTGATGGCGGCGACCGTGGCCGCCGCACGAGAGATCGCCCTGCCCCGATTACACGCCGCGGCACAGCGGACCGGCACTGTGGCTGATCAGCTGGCCGCGATACTTGCCGAGGCCGATCGGTTGAGCCACGACCACCCGTACCTGGCCGCCTTCGAACGTGCCACGGGCGAGGTCTCGCCGTTGCGCGAGGTCATCGGTGAGGTCGTCGACGAAGCGCAGCGCGGAGGGTCGATGGCAACCGATGTGGACTGTGACGGCGCCGCGGACGCCGTCTACGCATTGACGCGGGGGTTGACCGAGCAGGCAGCGCAGGCATCACCGGCCGCCTACCGGGCCACTCTGCGCTGCGCCGAAGAACTCATCCGCGGCACGCTGTTCTAGGCTGCTGCCGAGTCCTAAGCGCTTGCCGCGGCGGCGATTCCGATATCAACCCATTCGGCGAGCTGATGCGCAGAACCGATGTGCTCGCCATCGACATGGACCCAGCCACGCATGGTCCGTCCGCCCATCTCCATCGGCTGGGCGGCGGTGGCTTTCAGCAGCTGTTCGGCACGCGCGGCACCCACGCGGACCAGCAGCCCACCGGCCATAGCGGCGACCGCGATCTTGCCGGCGACCAGGAACGCCAGGCCGCCGAACATCGCCTTCTCCAGCACCGGTGGGCCATCTGCGGCGAACATCTCCCGCACGCGGGCCGCCAGCTGCGCGTCGTAGGCCACTATTGCCCCGGATGCCAGTCGCGGATCGCCGCGGCGAATTGTTCGGGGGCATCGGAGGGAACGAAGTGGCCGGCGCCTTCGACGATCACCGTCTGATGATTGGTCAGCGTCTGTTCCCACTGCCGTAATTCCCTGTCGCCGAAGGCGAAATCGCCGTCACCCCAGATGATCAGCGTCGGCAGCCCCGCGATGGCGGGCAACCCGGATTCGAGGTCGGCGAGAAAGGCTCGGCTGGCGGTGATCTCGCGCGGAAAGACCGCCGACGCCTCCCGACGCGCGGGGCTATCGAGGGCTTTTTGGTAGTGGTCCATCTCCTTGCGGGTGGGCTTGGTGAGACGGTGCCCGACGGGGATCATGACGTTGACGAAGAGGTTGAACTGTCTGATCAGCAGGCGTCCGATCGAGCCACCCATCACATGCGACATACCTGCACGAGCGGAGCACCGACGGGCCATGCCCACGTATTGGACAGCACCAACCGTTCGAAGATCTCGGGACGTTGTTGTATGACGGCCAACCCGATCGGACCACCCCAGTCGTGCACCACCAAGGTGACGCCGCTCAGGGCGAGTGCATCGACGAACGCGCCGATCACCTGCGTGTGTTCGGTGGGCAGGTACCGGTACTGCGGCCCCGCCGACGACAGGCCGAACCCGGGATAGTCCACCGCGACGCATCGAAAGTCCGGCCGCAACGCTTCGATGACCTTGCGATAGTCGAACGACCAGGTCGGGTTGCCGTGCAAGAACAGCAGCACCTGCCCGGTTCCCTCGTCCACGTAGTGGACGCGGTTCCCGTCGACGTCGAGGAACCGGCTCTCGAACGGGAACAACGTGTCGTCGACCCACGCGGGCCGTTGGGCGTCTGCCATGCCGATCCCCCTTGCCGCTTGATATAGTCAAGTTCACTTTAAATTAGCAAGCAGATGGTGATGAGTCGAGACTACGGTCAGTACTGCGGACTTGCCCGGGCCCTGGATGTGGTGGGTGACCGGTGGAATCTGTTGATTGTGCGCCAGCTCCTGATGGGCCCGGCCCGCTACCGCGAGTTGCGCGACGGACTGTCCGGGATCGCGACGAACCTGCTGACCGACCGGCTCCGCGATCTGGAGACCGCAGGGGTCCTCGAGCGGCGATTGGCCGACGACGGCAAGGCGGTCACCTACGCCCTGACCCCCTGGGGCACGCAACTGCGCGAGCCCATCTACGCGCTGGTCCGCTGGTCCACCCCGCTGATGATCCGCGGCCCCCAGGGCGATGAATTCCGCGCCGAGTGGCTGCGACTGGCCCTTCCCGCCCTGTTCGCCGATCGGGTGGCCGCGGGCCCGTCGGCGGCGGTGGGAGTCGCCGTGGACGGCGGAATGGTTCAACTGCAGGCCACCGAGGCCGGTATCGATGTCGGCGAACCCGACGGGCGCCCGCTTGATGCCGTGCTGCACACCGAGGCGCCCCTCGTCCTCGGCCTCGCGGCGGGTGTGTTGTCCTTTGACGACGTGGCTGCACTGGTCGAGATCGACGGTGACGAGTCGGCGCTACGCAGGCTCTTCGGCGCGACTACAGCGCCGCCAGATACCTCACTCGGTGCCCGATAACCCGTTGAGACACCTCGGCTTCGGGCACCAGCAGGTCGAACGCGTGCGGGCAGCCGGGGTACACATGCAGCTCGACGGGGACTCCCGCCGCAATCAGGTGGTGAGCAAAGGCGACGTCCTCCGGCGCGAAGATGTCCAGCCCGCCGACATCGAGGTAGGTCGGCGGCAAGCCGGCCAGGTCGTCGGCGCGGGCTGGGGCGGCGTAACCGTCGGCGCCCCCTTCGCCCAGCAGCGCTGACCAGCCGGTGGCGTTGTCGTCGTAGCTCCAGGTGAGCAGCGTGGCGCCCGCGGCGCCTGCCTCGCGGGTGCGGTCGTCGAGC
This sequence comes from Mycobacterium sp. SMC-14, assembly GCF_046250075.1. Taxonomy (NCBI): domain Bacteria; kingdom Bacillati; phylum Actinomycetota; class Actinomycetes; order Mycobacteriales; family Mycobacteriaceae; genus Mycobacterium; species Mycobacterium sp. SMC-14. The sequence goes on from NZ_CP176429.1 coordinate 3,102,050, forward strand.
ATGGGGTAGATCAGCAGCTGGGCTGCGATCGCCGGTCCGCCCCGGTCGCGGGCCAGCAGGCCCACGCCTGCGGCCAGTCCCCCGCCGGCACTGTCGCCCATCACGGCCAACCGGGACGCGTCGACGCCTAGGTCGCCGGCGTGGTCGCTGAGCCAGCGCAATGCCGCGTAGCAGTCCTGAAGCGGAGTCGGATGCGGGAATTCCGGGGCGACACGGTAATCCACCACCAGCATCGGTACCCCGGAGGCAGCGACGTAGCCGCGCACCGCCGCGTCGTAGAGCGGACCCAAGTGTCCCCAGTCCAGGATCATTCCGCCACCGTGCAGATACAGCGCGGCGCTGCCGGGCTGATCGGTGCCGATTCGCCGGTACCAGCGCAACGGCAGCGTGCCCCCGTCGTAGGTCAGCGAAAACTCTTCTGTATCTACGCCGGTGACCGGTGCCAGCGACGCCAGCACCTGATTGAAGGTATGACCCACGTTGCGACGACGTGCGGCGACATCGCCGACCTGCGGCACCGGCGCATTGTCGGCGCCGTCGCGCATCGCCAGCAACGCCGCCAGCACCTGCGGATCGGGTGGCCCGGCCATCAGCGTTGCGCCCCACGCACCGCGGTGGCCACCACTTTGGTCTCGAGGTATTCCTCGAAGCCCGCCAATCCCATCTCCCGACCAACTCCCGATTGCTTGTACCCCCCGAACGGTACGTCGGCGGAGTACCACATCCCGCCATTGACGTTGACGGTCCCGGCACGTAGCCGCGACGCCATTCGAGCGGCACGGTCGTCGGTCCCGAACACGGTGGCGGACAATCCATACGGCGAGTCATTTGCGATTCGCAGTGCGTCGGCATCGCCGTCGTGAGCCAGCACCACCAACACCGGTCCGAAGATCTCCTCGCGGGCCACCCGCGCCTCGTTCGTCAGCCCGCCGATCACCGTCGGCTCGATGAAGAAGCCACGGTCGACTCCGGCCGGTCGGCCGCCGCCGCAGTGAAACGTCCCACCTTCGGCGATCGCCAGATCCAGATAGGACTGCACCCGGTCTCGCTGCTTCGCCGAGATCAGCGGTCCGCACAGCGTTTTCGGATCATTGGGGTCACCCACGGGCACCCGTGACATCGCGGCAGACACCAAGTCGAGCGCCTCGCCATAGCGTTCACGCGGCACCAGCAGCCGGGTGGTCAGTGCGCACCCCTGGCCGGCGTGCATCGCCACCGTCGACGCGGCGGCCGTGCACGCGGCGGCCAGGTCGGCGTCATCGAGGACCACGAACGCCGACTTGCCGCCCAGTTCCAAAAAAACCTTCTTGATGGTCTGCGCGGCCGCGGTCATCACCGAGCGACCGGTCGCCGTGGAGCCCGTGAAAGAGACCACGTCGACACGAGAGTCCTGCGCAAGCCGGGCGCCGATACGGTGGTCGGACGCGGTGACTACGTTGACCACTCCGGGCGGGAAGTCGGTCTTCTCGGCGATGATCCGACCGACTTCTGCTGCGCACCAGGGGGTGTCGGGTGCCGGCTTGAGGACGACGGTGTTGCCGGCCGCCAGCGCCGGCCCGATCTTGGCGAACGTGACCTGGTGAGGGAAGTTCCACGGAGTGATCGCTCCGACCACGCCGAACGGCTCCCGCACGATGGTGCGCGCGGTGGTGATGCCCATCGGAGCCGCCTGCCCGAGGTCCACTTGCCAGGGGTAGCTCTCCGCGGTGGCGGCCGGGAACCCCAGGTCATCGACGGGGGTCTGCAGCTGGCCCCGATACGTCAGCGACCGCGGTGCCCCCACCTCGGCGATGGTGATCTCACGCAGCGTCTCGATCTCGTCGTTGAGCGCGTCGCGGAGCTGGCGCAGGCAGTGCACCCGCAAGGCGGTGTCACGGCCCCAGTCCGAGGAATCGAACGCCGTGCGGGCGGCGGCGATAGCGCGGTCGAGGTCCGCGGCGTCACCGTCGGCGGCCGCACCGATGGCTTCCTCGGTGGCCGGGTTGATGGTGTCGAAGGCGCCCGCGCCGCCGGCGACCAGCGCGCCGTCGATCAGCAGCGGGGTGGGCGCACCGGTCACAGTCCCTAGGCTAACGGCGGAACGCCGACATAATCAATCGATTGATCATTTCGTGCGCTACGGTGGCGCCCAGGAGGTGACCGGCCAATCCCATGCCACTACTGAGCGCCCTGCGGCTGAACATGACGAACGTCCCCGGTGCCGGAAATGCCGAGCGGTACCGGGCGGCGTTGGAGATGGCGTCCTACGCCGACACCAACGGAGTCACCGCGGTCGGCTGCGAAGAACATCATCTTGCGGCCACCGGCTGGCTTCCCGCCCCGCTGTTGATGGCCGCCGCCGTCGCCGGATGCACCACCAACATTCGCATCAGCATCAACGCGCTGCTGATACCGCTCTACGACCCGGTGCGCCTCGCCGAGGACATCGCGGTGCTCGACCAGCTGTCCGCCGGACGCGTCAGCTTCGTCGCTGGAATCGGTTACCGCCCAGAGGAATACCACGCGGTGGGCAAGGATTTCCGGCGACGGGGCCAGTTGATGGACGAATGCCTCGACGTGCTGCTCAAATCCTGGGGCGACGAGCCGTTCGAGTACCACGGCCAGCTGATCGACGTGACTCCCAAGCCGTACACCAAGCCGCATCCGGTGTTCTTCATCGGCGGGATGAGCGCCGCAGCCGCCCGCCGCGCGGCACGGTTCGGGTTGCCGTTCTCGCCGCCGATGCCCATGCCCGAGATCGAAGCGGTGTATCGAGATGAACTGGCACGCAACGGCAAGCAGGGTTTCGTGTTCAGCCCCGAGAACGGCAACACCGTGACTCATCTGACCACCGATCCCGAAGCGGCGTGGGCACGATGTGGTGAGCATTTCCTGCACGAGGCAACCGAATACAGTTCGTGGGCGGTGGCCGAGGTGCCTCGCCCCAACGAGAGTCCGACCGCCACCATCGCCGAGCTGCGCGCATCGGCGAAGATCGAGGTGCTGACTCCCGACGAGCTCGTGGCACAGTGTCACGCCGGCCGCACCGGGGTGACCCTGCACCCGCTGATCGGCGGCCTGCCGTTGGACGCGGGCTGGGAGAGCCTGCGGCTGCTGGTCGAACGGGTGCTGCCCGCACTGAAACCCTAGTTGGGACAGCCCGGCTCACCAGTTATCTCCGATACCATGGGCGCGATGGACCGTCCAGCCGAATCCAAAGTCGACGCCCGTGCGCTGAACGGAGTTTCGGAAACCGCCCTGATGACGCTGAACGGTCGGGCATATCAGGCCGCACACTCCAGCGCGATCATCGACGACCCGGAGGCTGTTCGACTCGTCGAGTCCATCGCGTTCGACTTCGACAAGTTCGGACGTCGCGGCCAGGAGATGGCGTTGCGGTCGCTGGCCGTTGATCGATGCGCGACGACGTATCTGCGTGAGCACCCCGCCGCGACGGTTGTCGCACTTGCCGAAGGCTTCCAAACCAGCTTTTGGCGCCTGAACGCCGCCATACCCGATCCGCGATTCAATTGGGTATCCGTGGATTTGGAGCCGGTGATGCGGCTTCGCGAACGATTGCTGCCGACGTCACCGCGCATCACCAACCTGGCGCAGTCGGCATTGGACTACAGCTGGATGACACAGGTCGATTCCAGCGCCGGCGTCTTCATCACAGCCGAGGGCCTGCTGATGTATCTGCAGCCGCGCGAGGCGATGGACCTCATCGCGGCGTGCGCCGATCTTTTCCCCGGCGGTCAGATGTTCTTCGACGTCCCACCGACCCTGGTCAAGAAAGTGGCTCCGCGCGGGATGCGGTCGTCCAGGCACTATCGCGTGCCCCCGATGCCGTTCAGCCTCTCGGCGCGTCGGCTCGCCGAGCTGACCCACACGGTGCCCGGCGTCAGCGCGGTGCACGATGTGGCGATACCGAAGGGACGTGGCCTGTTCTTCGGGACGGTGTTCCCGGCTTTCTGGCAGTGGGGGCCCACGAAGAATCTCCGGGGCGCCTACACGCTGCTTGAGTTCGCCTGAGAACTCGATGCGGGTCAGGCGGCGGTGATCTCCAGGCCGATGTGCACCTTGTCGATTCCGCCGCGCACCAGCGAGTGCGGAACGAACCACCAGGCGTGCCACCAGTACCGCTTGATGACGGCGTCATAGACCCGCCGGGTCTCGGACTTGGGCAGCACCCGGGCCACCGCCTCAACGGGATCACCTTTGGGCTTGCCCAAGACGCCACACTTTTGGATGGTGACCCGCGGAGTGTTCTTGATCCGCTTGGTCTTCCACGACCCGTCGTCGGTGATGACCAAGAGCCGGTCCCCGACGGGGGCGCCCCACACCGGGGTCGGTTTGGGCTTGCCGTCCTTGGTGAACGTCGTCAGCAGCAGGTACTTTTCCCGGTACACATCGGAGAATGCCGGTGTCGTCATCATTCGATTCTGGCAGTTTTCAGCGGATCGTTGGGGCGCACGCCGCGATAGATGCCCCGCCGGACGATCCAGGGAAGCAGCACGCGGTCGATCGACCAGGCCGGGAACCGGAACGCGTGCCCGGACGGCGCGAACACCTCCAGGCCCTCGGGCCCCGGCCCCAGCACCGAACCCCAACGCCTGGTAGGTGGCCGGTAGTGCCGCAGCGGCCTGCCGGTGAGGGCGGCCCGCACATTGTTGGCCAGTAGGCCGTCCGCCCGGTTGCGGGCCGAGCTGCGCAGCGGGTCGGTCGCCGCGACGTCGCCGACCGCGAACACTGTCGAATGTCCGGGCACCCGCAGGTCGGGCATCACCCGGACGAAACCGGCCTCGTCGAGCAGCTCCGCCGGCAACCAGTCGGTGTTCGGTCGCACCCGTCCGATCGCCCACAGCACGGCATCAGCCGATGCCGGGTCCTGACCGGTGCTGAAATGAACCGGGTCAGCGGTGATGCGGTCGCAGCCGAACCCCTCGGGCACCAGCGCGCGGTGTTCGGCATGCAGCGCCACACCGGCGTCGGACAACCTGCGTTCGACGGTGCTCCAGACCCGCGGGTGGTGCTCACGCAGGGGGCGCTGCCCCGGGAAATACAGGGCGACCCGCTTGGCCGGCCAGGTGCGGGCGATGTTGGCGGCGCTGCTGACCGCCGCGGCACCGCCGCCCACGATGATGACCGATTCAGCGGTGGCCAGTCGGCTGTGCGCCTCGGTCAGCTCCGCGGCGACATCGCCGGCCGACTGCGTCGTGGGCTGACGCCAGAAGCCGTTGCTGACTCCGGTCGAGATGATCAGGGCGTCATAGGGCTCTTCGCGGCTGACACCGTCGGCACACGCGACGGTCAGAGTCCTGGCGCCGAGATCGGCGCCGGACACCGCACCGTGCACGGTGCGCACCGCATCCAGGCGGGGCAACCGGTCGAACGGCAACCAGTAGTCCCGCGCCCACTGGTGCGGGCGGGACAGCCGCAGACCGAGCTCTTGGCCACTCACCAGGGCGGGCTTGACCGAAATGCCCACCACGTCGGCGTGCTTGGCCAGCCGGATCGCGGTGAGAACGCCGCTGTCGCCCAGCCCTGCTATGACTACCCGCGGTCGCGTCACCGGCACGACTCAGCTCTGGGAGGCCTTCTTACGTTCGATGTCGGCCAATGCGGCGGCCAGCTCGGCCCGCTCGGCGGCCGAGGTTTCCCAGGCCAGTTTGCGGTTCTTGACCACCTTGGCCGGTGCCCCCACCGCGATCGAGTAGTCGGGGATGACGCCCTTGACCACCGCGTGGGCGCCCAAGACGCAACCGCGGCCGACGCTGGTGTCGCGCAGGATGGTGACTTTCGCCGCGATCCAGGTGTCCGGACCGATCCGCACCGGGCTCTTGATGATGCCCTGGTCCTTGATCGGCACGTTGATGTCATCCATCTTGTGGTCGAAGTCGCAGACGTAGCACCAGTCGGCCATCAGCACCGAGTCCCCCAGCTCGATGTCGAGATAGGTGTTGATGACGTTGTCGCGTCCCAACACCACTTTGTCGCCGAATCGCAGCGAGCCCTCGTGGGCCCGGATGGTGTTCTTGTCGCCGATGTGCACCCAGCGGCCGATCTCCATGTGCGACATCTCCGGGGTGGCCTGGATCTCCACACCCTTGCCCAGGAACACCATGCCGCGGGTGATGATGTGCGGGTTGGCCAGCTTGAACTTCAGCAGCCGCCAATAGCGGACCAGGTACCACGGTGTGTAGGCCCGGTTGGCCAGCACCCAGCGCAGCGAGGCCAGCGTGAGGAACTTGGCCTGGCGCGGGTCCCGCAGCCGCGAACCCCGCCAGCGTTTGTGGATTGGAGCACCCCACATCGTCGTCATGGCCGGAAAGCCTACGCGAGCGCGATCTACCCACGCGCTACCCTCACCTGGACTCGTTCACACGCCCGGCCGAGGATTGGGGATTGCCACTGTGTTGCGGCGACGTGGTGTCCTGGCCGGAATCTCAATGATGGCGCTGGCGGGGCTTCTTGGCGGCTGCTCCAACACCGATTCGTGGGTGGATGCCGCGCCCGCGCCGGGCTGGCCCGCCCAGTACGCGGACGCCGCCAACAGCAGTCACACCGCGACCGCGGGAGCCGCCGACCTGCAACTGGATTGGATCCGCTCGGTCAAGGGTGAGCTGGGAGCCCAGCCCGCGCTGGGCGTCCACGGCTGGATGATGCTCAACGCCCAGACCGAATCGGGTTGCTCGCTGATGCAGTGGGAGAACGCCGACCGCGGCCGGCAACGCTGGTGCACACGGCTGCATCAGGGCGGTGGGTTCTTCAGCCCGCTCATCGACGGCTTCGACAACGTCTATGTCGGACAGCCGGGCGCCATGCTGTCGTTCCCGCCCACCCAGTGGATCCGCTGGCGCGCACCGGTGATCGGAATGCCCTCAACGCCGCGGATCCTCGGCGACGGCCAGCTGCTGGTCGTGACCCATCTGGGCCAGGTACTGGTTTTCGATGCGCACCGCGGCGCCGTCGTCGGCACCCCGCTGGACCTGGTGGACGGTGTCGACCCGACCGACTTCCGGCGCGGCTTGTCCGACTGCGCGGGCGCCCGGCCGGACTGCCCGGTCGCCGCCGCACCGGCCTTCTCGCCGGAGAGCGATATCGCGGTGGTGAGCCTGTGGCAGCCGGGCGCCAAGGAGTCCGGCTTGGTGGGCCTCAAATACCACGCGGGCGGCGTCCCGCTGCTCACCCAGGAGTGGAGCAGCGACGCCGTCGCGGCCGGGGTCTTGGCGAGCCCCGTGCTGTCCGCCGACGGTGAGACGGTCTACGTCAACGGGCGTGACCAACGCCTGTGGGCGATCAATGCCGCCGACGGCAAGGCGAAATGGTCAGTGCCGCTGAAGTTCCTGGCCCAAACACCACCGGCGGTGACGCCCGGCGGATTGATCGTCTCGGGCGGTGGCCCCGACACCGAACTGGTCGCCTACACCGACCGCGGTGACTACGCCGAGCAGGTGTGGCGCCGCGAGGACACCGTGCCGCTGTCCTCGTCGAGCCTGGCCGGCAAGGTGGGCTACACCGTGGTCGCGGGCACCAGCCTCGGCCCGGCAGGTTTGTCGCTGCTGGTGTTTGACCCGGCTGACGGCCACACCATCAACAGTTATCCGCTGCCCGAGGCACGCGGGTTTCCCGTCGGGGTGTCGGTCGGCAATGACCGGCGGGTGGCGGTGGCCACCAGCGCCGGTCAGGTGTTCAGCTTCGCCCCCGCGTAATCGCGACTACTTCCCCCAGCGCGATCGCCTAGACGGCCAGCGCCGGGAGTGCCGTGCGCGGCACTTTCACCGAGGTGGCGCCGGAGCTCATCGGCAGCAGTTCGCCGGGTGCGAAATAGAAGATCACCTCGTCGTTGGTGATGGCGAAGTTCTGGTAGTGCGCCGGGTCCATTCCCGAACCCGACGAGATCAGGATGGCCGGCACTCCGGTCTGACGCTCGAGGTCGCGCTGCACGACCGGAAAGATCACTTCCAGCGGCTTGCTGCCCTGCGCGAACAGGGTCTCGAACGTGATCGGTTTGCGGGTCGCCAGGTCGTAGTTGAACGACTGGTACCAGGTGGAGGGCTGCGGGCCGCCGAGGTCTTGGAAGATCTTCAGCACGACGCTCTGGGTGCCCTTGGGGGCTTGACCCGAGCGGTGCTGCTCAGAGGTGGCATCCATTTCGTACGGCATATCCCGCGACCCGGGTGATTTGGCCACGGTCAAGAACCCGTCGCGGTTCTGCACCAGGTAGTCGGTCAGGGTCTGCTGGTCGGGGTAGTCGACCGGAAACCGCATATCCAGGGTGTAGTTGGCATTGGACGAGTGGACGTGGCATTGCCCGGATTCGAGCGTGCCGCCCAGTTCGGCACAGGGCGACACCGCGCCCGCCGAGGGCACACCCGTCATGCCCAGCCAACTGCCCACCGCACCGCCCGCCACCAGGGCGGCCACCAGAATGCGCATTGTCGGTTTGTCTCGCTTTGTCTCGCCTTGCCGCAGCAAGCAGGAATGGCCCGAAGACGACAGCCTACCGGGCGCCTTAGCGCGACGGACGGCAGACGAACGCAATGGCCCGCGCCGCTGCCCCCGTCCCGATGCGGGTGATCACGACCGACAGGGCCTGCGCCCCGCGCAGCCGCAACCGGCGACGCAACGCGTCCGCGTCGGCCTGCACGTCGCGTACGCCGCGCACCAGGATTTCCAGGGCGCCGCAGTCGCGTGCCGTCAGCACCTGGCGAAGGCGTTTCTCGCTGTAGGCCAGCGTCTCGAGCACCTCGAATCCGCGTACACCGTCCGGCAACTCGTCACCGGAGAGATAGGCGATGTCGGGATCGAGCTGCCACAGCCCATGCCGGGCGCCGTACTGGCGGACCAGACCGGCCCGCACCACCGCACCGTCGGGGTCGATGAGCCAGCGCCCCGCGGGACGCACGTCGCAGTCGGGCGGGTCGGCGTCGGTGATCTGCTCGTCGCGGTCCAGGATCACAGCCCGGCGGCGCACCCCGGTTTCGGCCAGGCCGGGCGACCACAGGCAGGCCTCCCGCACCGAGGCACGCCACGAGGTGACTTCGATCTCTCCCTGAAATCCGAGGTCCCCCACCTTGTCGAAATCGATTCCGGGAGCGACCTTTACCACCATGTCGCGGTTGCGGTAGACATCCAGCAACCGATCCAGTGCGGGCTGATAGTCGGTCGGGTCGAAACGACGCCGCCCGCCGCCGCGCCGGCCAGGGTCGGCCAACACCACCGTGCCGCGGCTGACGGGCACCAGCGCATCGGCTCGAACAATGCAGTCGACGCCCACGTTGTGGCGCGCCATCGCCAGTCGTACCGAGTCGAGATCACTGCCCAGCAGCCGATCCGCCGGGAGACCGGCCGCCAGGAAGGCGGCCAGCTCGGTGCCGACCGAGCAGGTCACGTCGTGCACGACGGCACCTGGTGCCGTGGCGGCGAGGCGGTGGGCCCGGTGCCGTGCCACCGGGGCGGCACTGGCCTGTTGCAGGGCCTCGTCGGTGAACAGCCACCGCGATGTCTCGGGCAGCTCAGCGAGTTTGGCGGCGGCACGCCGGCGCAGCAGCACGGTCTCCACTAACGCGGGTGCCCGGGTGCCGAAGCGGCCGCGCAGGGCGGTGATGTCGGCGATCCGGCTGGCGTCGGTGAGCGCGAAGCCGCCAACCTCGGCCAGGGCGGCCACCCCGACCGGCGAGCTCAGATAGCCGACGTCGTCGACTTCAAATCTGAAGCCGGCAGTCAGGACGGTTTAACCCCGGTGATCATCAGGTTGTAGAACCAGCCCTTGGGCACCACCCGGCGCCAGATGTTGGAGTCCACCCAGCTCAAGGCCGTCCAGCTGCCGAAGGCGAACCGCGCCCAGCCCCAGCCGAGCTTGCCCGGCGGGACCGTCGACTCGAAGGTCCGGACCGGCCAGCCCAGCATGGCGGCGGTGAACTCTTCGCTGGCGGTCTGCACGTCGACCGCGCCGGCGTTGCTCGCCATCCGCTCCAGGTCGCGCGGCTCGAAGGTGTGCAGGTCCACGATCCACTCAAGGGCGGCGGCGCGCGAGTTCTCGTCGAGCTCTTCCTGCGGTCGGCGCCAGGAACCCATTCCGGGCAACTTCATCGCGGCGACCGTGGTCTTCCAGGTCAGGTCGGCCAGCCGGCGGGCATAGAAGTTGCCGACCGTGGTGGGCTCGCCGGCGAAGATGAATCGCCCACCGGGCTTGAGCACCCGGACCACCTCGCGCAACGACAGTTCGACGTCCGGGATGTGGTGCAGGACCGCATGGCCGACCACCAGGTCGAAGGTGTTGTCCTCGTACGGGATGCCCTCGGCGTCGGCGACCCTCCCGTCGACGTCCAGGCCCAGGGACTGACCGTTGCGGGTGGCGACCTTGACCATGCCCGGCGACAGGTCGGTGACCGAGCCGCGCCGCGCTACGCCGGACTGCATCAGGTTGAGCAGGAAGAATCCCGTGCCGCAGCCCAGTTCCAGCGCCCGGTCGTAGAGCGGCGCTTCCCCGGTGCGCTCGGCGGCCGGCACGATCGCATCGAAGCGGCCGCGGGCGTAGTCAATACAGCGCTCGTCGTAGGAGATCGACCACTTCTCGTCGTACTGCTCGGCCTCCCAGTCGTGGTAGAGCACCTGAGCGAGCTTGCTGTCGTGCCGGGCGGCCTCCACCTGCTCAGCGGTGGCGTGCGGGTTCGGCGTCGGGTCCGTGCTCGTCATAGTGAGCCAGCCTAACGGCTGGCCCCGCCCCGGGTCAGATCGCTCCCACCAAACCGTCGGCCACCGAGTCGGCGGCTGAGCCGGTGCTGTCGCCCAGGGCGCCGGTGATGGTGTCGATCACCGCTTGCGGGAACGCGGTGAATGCCGCGAGCACGTCGTTGAAGCCGGTCTGCAGCGCAGCGGCGATATCGGCGGAATCGCCGCCTTGAATGGCCTCCCAGACGTTCCAGGCGGCCACCTGCGGCGCGACGATCAGGTCTCGGACGTCGACGAACAAGCCGGTGAAAAGATCCGGGGTCTGCGGGACTGGCGTCCCGTCCCAGCTGACCATCGTCCAGCCGTCGGTGGGGCTGCCCTGCAGGATGGCTTGGCCGGCATTGGGTGGTGGCCCCAGCGTCTCGAGCAACTGCTGCAGAAGCAGCAAGATGGGCGGGTTCTGCACGTTCATCAACGTCCAGATGGCGATCACTCCGCCGCTGGTGTACGCCACGTCGGCCAGTGGGCCGTCGCCGGCGATGGTGTTGTTGTAGATGGTGTCGATGGCGCCGCCGACCTGTTCGTCGAACTGCACGCCGTTGATGCCGCCGAACTCTGGCACCAGTACGAAGCCGAGGACCCACGCTGCCATCGGCGCGAAGTAGCCGATCTCGGTCATCAGGTCGCGTGGTTGGCCTTCGAAGATGCCGGCGCCCACCTCGTTGAGCCCGGCGAGGATCTGCACGTCCATCATCAATGCCTGGGCCAGCGGATCTGCTGTCTCCTGGGTCCGGATCAGCTCGGAGGCATAGATTCCGGAAATGCCGTTCGGGAACTCGCCCGCAATGGCCTGGGCGACGGCGTTGGCCTGCTGTACCCCCGCCTCGGTGAGTGGAGCACCCGGTGGCAGGGTGCCGAGGATGTTGTTCAGGTCGTCGGTCGATTGGCCGTGCCGCACCAAATCGAGCGTGATCTGCTCGGCATCCGCGGTGAGCTGGATATCGACCACAAGCGCTGCGGCGGGCGGGGGTAGCACCGGAGTGACGGTGGCGACCCCGAGCCCGACCAGCGTGATGCCGGCGGTTATCCACGTACGGTTGACGACTCGCTGCATGTCCATCCCCCCAGATGGGACGCGGTGTGACCGATATCACATCGTACCCAGGCGGCAGAGGGCTGGGCAATACCCGGCCCTCAGCGGATCGCGGGGTCGCCTTCAGGGACAGCGAAGCCGGGTGCGGCGAGTTGCTGCCGCACCCGGCTTCGGTACTGCTGCGGCTTAGATCGCCAGGGCCGCCAGCAGGTCACCCATGGCATCGGCGGAGCCGCTGCCCGCGGCATCGCCCAGGGAACCGGTGATGGTGTCGATCACGGCTTGCGGGAACTCCACGAGCGCCGAGAACACGTCGCTGAAGCCGGTCTGCAACGCAGCCAAGATCTCGGAGGGGTCGCCACCCAGAATGGCCTCCCAGACGTGCCAGCCGGCCATCTGCGGCGCGACGATCAGGTCACGGAAGTCGACGAACAGCCCGGTGAGCAGGCCCGGGTTCTCCGCGACCTCGGTGCCGTTCCAGCTGACCAGCGTCCAGCCGTCGGTGGGGTTGCCCTCGACCACGACCTGGCCGGTGTTGGGGAGCCCGCGGTCGCCGGCCAGCGTCTCCAAGAACAGCCCCCAATCGGGGTTCTTGACGTTCATCATCGTCCACGCCATGATCGCCGCGCCGTGCGAGAACGCCACGTCGGTCCCGGTGCTGTCAGGGTCTGCCGTACTGGTGTCGTAGATCGTCTGAATCGCGCCACTGTAGTTGTCCTGGAACGCCATCCCGTTGGGGTTGACGTCCGAGCCCAGCATCGGCACCCAGTAAGCCCCGGTCATCCACGCAATGGTGGGCAGGAGATAGAGCAGGCCGCCGATGGTGCCGCTCTGCCCCTCCAGCCACCCGGCATTGATCTCGCCGAGCCCGGACAGGATCTGGCTCGGGTCGAGCAGCGGGGTCGGACCTCCCGGGATCTCGTCGTAGTTGCTGTTGCCCAGCAGCAACTGCGCCAGCGGCCACGCCGTCTGCTGAGCCCGCAGGAAGTCCGAGGCCCAGACCCGCGCGATGTCGTTGTCGCCGCCGTTGAAGAGGCTGTTCCCGACATCGATGGCCTGTTGCTCACCCAAGTCGGTGAGCGGAGCACCCGGCGGCGTCGTCCCGACGTAGTCGGTCACGTTCTCCGTCGATTGCCCGTGCCGGACCAGATCCAGCACGATGTCCGCTGCGGTCAGCTGGATGCTGGACACAGCGACGGTGGGCAAAGGTGCGGCTATCGGAGCCACCGGGGCGACAGCCACGAGGCCGGCGCCGACAAGGGCGACCCCGGCGGTGATCCACGGGCGGGTGTGGTGCATGACCTTCTCCTTCAGCGAGTCGATAGCTTCCGTTACGCTCCGACGCGTAGCGCAATACTTCGCTGAAGGTAATCCCGTGGTTTTCCTATGTCAATGCTTAATCCGCCAAAGTCCGGCGCGGCGCGTTAGCCGCCCAGCGCGCCGGTGATGGTATCGAGCACAGCCTGCGGGAACGCGGTGATGGCCCCGAGCACCTGGTCGAACCCGGTCTGCACGGCGGCAGCGATTTCGGCCTGATCCCCGCCCTGCAACGCCTCCAGGATGTGCCAGGTCGCGATCTGCGGCGCAACGTTCAGCTCCCGCCAGTCGATGAACAGCCCGGTGAACAGATCCGGGGTCTGCGACACCTCGTGCCCACCCCAGCTGACCAGCGTCCAGCCGTCGGTGGGGTTGCCCTCGATCACCACCTGGCCGGTGTTGGCCAGCGGACTGTGGGTGTCGAGCAGTTCGCTGAGGACCAGCCCGAAATCCGGGTTCTTGACGTTCATCAACGTCCAGATCGAGATCGTTCCGGCGTGGGCGAACACCGCGTCATTCAGCGGGTTCGCCGGGTCGGAGACAGTGTTGTTGTAGATGGCGTCGATCGCTTCAGTGACGCGATCGTTGAACGCCACCCCGTTGGGGTCGATCGTGGACCCCAGCATCGGCACCCAGTACTGACCCAAGGCCCACATGAAAGTCGGCAGGGCGTAGGCGATCTCGGTGAGGATGTTGAGATCGTGCCCTTCGAACCATCCCGCGTTGATCTCGTTGAGCCCGGCGAGGACCATGACGTCCATCCCCAACAGATCAGCCAGCGGCTGCGCGGTGTCCTGCGCACGAATGAACTCCGACGCATAGATGCCGGCGAGCCCGCCCGGGTATGCGGCATCGATCAGCGGCGCCACGTCCTCCGCCTGCTGCTGCCCGAGTTCGGTGAGCGGAGCGCCCGGCGGAAGGGTGCCCAAGATGTCCTCGGCGTTGTCCACCGACTGGCCGTGGCGCACCAGGTCGAGCGTGATGTCCTGCGCGGCCAGCAGGATGTCGACCGCGACGGCACCGGCCTGCGGCACCACGACCGGGCCGGACGCAACGGCGCCCGCGCCCAGCAGGGCGATGGCCGCGGTGGTCCAGGGGCGGATGGCAGGTGATTGCATGATGGGTTCCTAACGCCGGCATCGTGGCGGCCTTCGCCGCTGACTGGACGTTAGCTGATAAAAACGTGAAAAGAAACCGTCACTGCCCCAAGTCGTTCTGGCGTGGTGGCTAAGGGCCGTCCCCGGCGGGGCCGATACCGGCGGCGAACAGCTCGCCGTAACGACGTTGGTCCGCGCCGGCCCGATCGGCCGGACGTTCGGTTTCGATCGAGTCGATCGAGGCCTTGGCCGCGGCCAGCGCCTGCGCCTGGGTGCCGACGAAGCGCCGAGCCCAGGCGATCGCGGCATCGTAGACGCCGTCGGGGGCGACCATGTCGTCGACCAGACCCAGGGCCAGCGCCTCTTCGGCATCGAAGAACCGGCCGCTGAAGGCCAATTCCTTGGCTCGGCTCGCACCGATGGTGCGAGCCAGGCGAGCCAGTCCGCCACCGTCGGGAGCGAGGCCGGCCAGGATCTCGGTCGCCCCGAACTTGACGTTGTCGCCGCTGATTCGCCAGTCCGCGGCAAGCGCCAGCGCCAAACCACTGCCCAGCGCGTAACCGGTGATCGCCGCCACGGTCGGCTTCCCGATTGCCGCCACCGCCTGCACGGCATCGTGACGCACGCGGGCGAACACCTGCGCCTCTGCCGCGATCAGCGTGCGCAGTTCCGGCACATCGTCACCGGCGCAAAAGATCTCGTGGCCCCCGTACAACACCACGGATGCGACGTCGTCGCGCGCCGACACCTGGGCCGCGGCCGCGGTGATCTCCCGGTAGACCTGCCGGGTCATGGCATTGGTCGGTGCCCGTGAGACCACCAGGGTGGCCACCCCGGGTTCCTCGCCCGAGGTGTGCATCGTGACGAATTCGCTCATCCCGGCCAACGCTTCCCACGCGCGGCGTTGTACCGGTCGGAATTGAAGAACTCGATCTCCCAGTTGTCACCGCGGCGAGCCAGGTCCGGCTGCACCACCACGATCTGCCGTTCCACCGCCATGACGGCTTCGATGCTGCGCCCGATGAGTGAATCCAGCTGTGTCCAGGTCGGCGGCAGCAAGAAGCTGTTCCCGGCCGCGAAGTCGTCGATAGCGGCTTCGGGGGTGAGCCAGCCGGCGCGGTCGGATTCGGTGTTCTCGCCATCCGCCCGCTGCCCGACCGGCAGCGCACCCACGAAAAAGTAGGTGTCGTAGCGACGGGTGCGCTCGGCTTCCGGAGTCACCCAGTTCGCCCAGGGCCGCAGCAGCTCGGCATGCATCACCAGATTCTCGGTGCGCAGAAAGTCGGCGAACGACAGCTCGCCGGCGTTCAGCGCTCGCCGGGATTCGGCGTACACCGAAGCATCGGAGACAACCCGGTCGGGATCATCGGCAGGGCCGGCGAACAGCACCCCGGATTCCTCGAAGGTCTCACGTGCGGCCGCGCACACCAGCGCCGCGGCCAGGTCGACGTCCACACCAAAACGCTGCGCCCACCACGTCGGCTCTGGCCCGTGCCAGGCGATCTCGGCGCTGCGGTCACGGTCGTCGACCCCACCGCCGGGAAACACCATCACCCCGGCAGCGAACTCCATCGCAGCGTGGCGGCGCATCAGGAACACGTCGAGACCCGCCCCGCCGGGGGCGTCCTGGCGTACCAACATCACCGTCGCGGCCGGTCGCGTCGGCAACGGTGGTGGCTGGGGTTCGTTCATGCGCGCCTCCGGTGGGCTGCTCGGCTTCGGGTCCGGCGCGCGAAGTAGCGCCCGTCGATGACATCCAGGGAGATCGACTGGCCGAACGTGGCCGACAGGTTCTCGGCCGTGAGCACGTCCTCGAGCAGACCGGCGGCCACGGCGCGGCCCTCGGCCAGCAGTAGGCAGTGGCTGAAGCCGATCGGGATTTCCTCGACGTGGTGGGTGACCAGCACGATCGCCGGGGCGTCGGGGTCAGCGGCCAGGTCCCCCAGGCGCGCCACCAGCTCCTCACGCCCACCCAAGTCCAGGCCGGCCGCCGGCTCATCGAGCAGTAGCAGCTCCGGATCGGTCATCAGGGCCCGGGCGATCAGCACCCGCTTGCGCTCGCCTTCGGACAACGTCCCGTAGGTGCGGTCGGCCAGATGTTCGGCGCCCAGGCTCTCCAACAGGTCGACCGCCCGCTCGTGGTCGACGGCGTCGTAGCGCTCCCGCCACCGTCCCAGCACCGCGTAGCCGGCCGAGATGACCAGGTCGCTGACCGTTTCCCCGCCCGGGATCCGCTGCGCCAGCGAGGAGGAGCTCAGTCCCACCCGGGCCCGCAGCTCGGTGGTGTCGACCCGGCCCAGCTGTTCGCCCAACACGTAGGCCACACCCGAGGACGGGTGTTCGGTGGCGGCGGCGATCCGCAGCAACGACGTCTTGCCCGCCCCGTTGGGCCCGATGATCACCCAGCGTTCGTCGAGTTCGACCGACCAGTCCAGCGGCCCCACCAGAGAGCGCCCGTCACGGCACAGCGAAATGCCCTCGAAGTGGATCAACAGATCCTGATCGGCCCCGGTTGCGGGAGCGGAACGTCCGGTATCGGGCACGGCCCTATCGTGCCGTATCCCGGCTCCGCGACGACCGACCGGGGTGCCGGTAGCCGGCCTACGTTCCCGGCTGATCTTCTTCGCACCGATGCGGCGTTGTGCTGTTGTAATGTTTGCCGAGGTCGGCCCACACCGGTTCTTAGGCTTTGGTTCAGGGGGCTTCGATGATTCGTCTTCCCAGTGTTCTCGCGGTCGGCCTTGTCGGTGCCGGTCTCATCGCCTCCCCCGCCGCCGCGGATCCCGTCGTCCAAGCGGTGCAGCTCGCCGACGCCGACGCGCCGCTGGGCGGCGGTACGGCTCTGATCATGGGCGGCAGCGGTATGCCCACCCCGGGGCAGACCTACGCGGACACGGTCAACGAGCTCTACCTGGCCCCGTTGGGCTTCACCGGCACCACCCAGATCATCAGCACCCCCGAGGCGCTGTACCCATTCCTCGGCCCGTTCACCGGCACCTTCGACGAGTCGGCCGCAGAGGGCAGCCAGATCCTGGAGCTCGCGATCCTGCGACAGATCGTCGGAGGGCACGTCGATGCCGAGAACCCCGTGGTGGTGTTCGGGTGGTCGCAGAGCGCGGTGATTTCGTCGTTGCTGATGCAGCAGCTCGCAGACGAGGGTGTGCCCAGCGACTACGTGCACTTCGTGCTGATCGGTGACGAGGCCCTGCCCAACGGGGGAATGCTGTCCCGCTTCGATCTGCCCGCCGGTTCCCATCAGGACATCCCGAGCCTCGGGTTGACGTTCAGTGGGCCCCAGCCCAGCGACCTCTTCCCGACCACCGTCTACACCCACGAGTACGACGGCTTTGCCGACTTCCCGCAGTATCCGCTCAACTTCTTGTCCACCCTCAACGCCGTGCTGGGCATCTTCTTCGAGCACGTGACCTACCTGGGACTGGATCCCGAGGAGATCGCGAATGCGGTGCAGCTGCCAACCTCTTCCGATGACGTCCTGACCGATTACTACATGCTGCCGGTCAGCACGCTGCCGCTGCTTGCACCGCTGCAACTGCTGCCGTTCATCGGCAACCCCCTGGTCGACCTACTGCAGCCGGCCCTGCGGGTGCTGGTGAATCTGGGCTACGGCAACATCGAGCACGGCTGGAGCCCCGGGTTCGCCGACGTACCCACGGGAATCGGCTTCCTGCCGGACCTCAGTGTCCTGCAACAGGTTCCGCAGGCCCTGTTCGACGGCGTGCAGAAGGGCATCACGGACGCCTTCAACACTTTGATAGACCCGGCCAACTACGTCTATTCGTTGCCGGACTGGGCTGAACAGCTACTCAAGACCGCGCAGGCCGTCGAAGGGGGCGATAGCTCGCTGCTGTCCTTCGTGCCCACCACCTGGCAGGACCTCTTCGAAACGTTCCCGCCGCACACCGGTTTCCCGCCGCTGGACATGCTCAGCGCAGTGTTGTTCACCCTGCCCCAGTACAACTACGACGTGTTCATGTCCGAGCTCGCCGACGGCAACCTGCTGGACGCGATCGGTATCCCGCTTGCCGCTGACATCGGACTGCTGCCGTTGATCGTGCTCGGCGCCCTGTTCTAGACCGGTGGGATTTCGACCCGGCGCAGCACACCGTCGTGTGCGTCGGCGGCCTCGATCTCAGCACGGGTGACCCCGAGCAAGAACAGCACCGTGTCCAGGTACGGGTAGCTCAACGAGGCATCGGCCACCTCGCGCAACGCAGGCTTGGCGTTGAACGCCACACCCAGGCCCGCCGTGGACAGCATGTCGATGTCATTGGCGCCGTCCCCGACCGCCACGGTCTGCTCCAGTGACACACCCACCTGGGAGGCGAACTCCCGCAACGACTCGGCCTTGCCGGCCCGGTCCACCACCGGACCGATCACCCGGCCGGTGAGTTTGCCGTCGACGATCTCGAGCTCGTTGGCCGCCACGAAGTCCAGCTGCAGCTCAGCCGCCAACGGCTCGATCACCTGCCGGAAACCCCCGGACACCACCCCGCATTTGAAGCCGAGGCGGCGAAGCGTGCGCACCGTGGTGCGAGCACCGGGAGTCAGCTCGATCTGTGCGGCGACCTCGTCGACGACGCTGGCGGGCAGACCCGCGAGGGTGGACACCCGGTGGTGCAGCGACTCGGCAAAGTCGAGTTCGCCGCGCATCGCGGCCTCGGTGATCGCGGCGACCGCGTCCCCGGCGCCGGCCCGATCGGCGAGCATCTCGATGACTTCACCCTGGATCAGGGTGGAGTCGACGTCGAAGACGATCAGGCGCTTGGTCCGGCGCGACAGGCTGGCGTCTTGGAACGCGACGTCGACCTGCTGCTCCGCGGCGACTTTGCTCAACGCGGACTGCAACTGGCCGGCGGCGCCTTCCGGCACCGAAACCCGCAGTTCCAGCCCGGTCACCGGGTAGTCCGAAACGCCGCGGATCATGTCAATGTTGGCGTCGATCTCCGCGATCTCGTGTGCCAGTGCGCCCAGTGCGGTGGCGGCCACCGGCCGTCCCAGGACCACGATCCGGTGCGTGGAGGGCGCCGCGATGATCGGCGCGTCGTCGCTGCGTTCGATCGTGACATCTAGCCCCACGCCGCGAATCGCGATGGTGACCTCATCGGCGAACGCTGTCCCGTCGGCGACCGCCGGTCCTACCGAGACCAACACACCGAGCGTGAGCCGACCGCGAACCACCACCTGCTCAACGTTGAGCAACTCCACCTGGTAGCGCGACAGCACCTCGAAGAGGGTCGACGTCACGCCGGGCTGATCGACGCCGGTGACGGTGATCAACACCGGCACCTTGGGCGTGCTCACCCGCGGCGGGCGCCCGGCTCGACCGGGCGCCGCCTCTCCCCCGACAGGCTCATCAAGCGTTTGCGGGTTCGTACAGCTCGTCACCGGGGTGACGGCCGACGTGCGCCTCGGCCCGCAGCCGATCGATCATGTGCGGGTAGTGCAGCTCGAAAGCCGGACGCTCCGAACGGATCCGGGGCAGCTCGGTGAAGTTGTGCCGCGGCGGCGGGCAGCTGGTCGCCCACTCCAGGGAGTTGCCGTAGCCCCACGGGTCGTCGACGGTGACGACCTCGCCGTACCGCCAGCTCTTGAACACGTTCCAGGTGAAGGCGATCATCGACGAGCCCAGGATGAAGGCGCCCACGGTCGAAACGATGTTGAACGCGGTGAAGCCGTCGGTGGGCAGGTAGTCCGCGTAACGACGCGGCATACCCATGTTGCCCAGCCAGTGCTGGATCAAGAACGTGGTGTGGAAGCCGATGAAGGTCAACCAGAAGTGCAGCTTCCCGAGCCGCTCGTCGAGCAGCCGGCCGGTCATCTTCGGGAACCAGAAGTAGATCCCGGAGAACGTCGCGAACACGATGGTGCCGAACAGCACGTAGTGGAAGTGCGCGATCAGGAAGTAGCTGTCGCTGACGTGGAAGTCCAGCGGCGGGCTGGCCAACATGACACCGGTCAGACCACCAGCCAGGAACGTGACGATGAAGCCCAGCGCGAACAGCATCGGCGTCTCGAAGGTCAGCTGGCCCCGCCACAGGGTGCCGATCCAGTTGAAGAACTTCAGACCGGTCGGGATGGCGATCATCAGGGTCAGCAGCGAGAAGAACGGCAGCAGCACCGCACCGGTGGCGAACATGTGGTGCGCCCACACCGCGGTCGACAGTCCGGCGATGCTCAGCGTCGCGTACACCAGGGTGACGTAGCCGAAGATCGGCTTGCGCGCGAAGACCGGGAACACTTCGCTGACGATGCCGAAGAACGGCAGCGCGATGATGTACACCTCGGGGTGGCCGAAGAACCAGAACAGGTGCTGCCACAACAACACACCGCCGTTGGCGGAGTCATAGACGTGCCCGCCGAGGTGACGGTCGACGGCCAGGCCGAACAGCGCCGCGGTCAGCAACGGGAAGACGATCAGCACCAGGATCGAGGTGACCAGGATGTTCCAGGTGAAGATCGGCAGCCGGAACATCGTCATGCCCGGGGCACGCATGCAGGCCACCGTGGTGATCATGTTCACCGCGCCGAGGATGGTGCCCAGACCACCGACGGCCAGGCCCATGATCCACAGGTCGCCACCGGCACCCGGGGAGTGCACCGCGTCGCTCAGCGGGGTGTAGGCGGTCCAGCCGAAGTCGGCGGCGCCACCGGGGGTGATGAAACCCGCCAGAGCGATGGTCGCACCGAACAGGAACAGCCAGAACGAGAACGCGTTGAGGCGCGGGAAGGCCACATCCGGGGCGCCGATCTGCAGCGGCAGCACCAGGTTGGAGAACCCGAACACGATCGGGGTGGCATAGAACAGCAGCATCACCGTGCCGTGCATGGTGAACAGCTGGTTGAACTGCTCGTTGGACAGGAACTGCAGGCCCGGCACCGCCAGCTCGGTGCGCATGAGCAGCGCGAGCAGGCCGCCGATGAAGAAGAAGGCCATACAGGCGACGCAGTACATGATGCCGATCAGCTTGTGATCGGTGGTGGTGATCATCTTGTACAGCAGGCTGCCCTTGGGGCCCATCAACGCAGGGAAGGGCCGACTGGCCTCGAGTTCTGCGCGTGGGGGTGCTTCGGCGGTCAAGATTCCTCCAAACATGGGCATCCCGGGAAACTTGGTCGAATCCTAACCCCGAGCGTCGCCCGGTCGGTATAGGCCTCCTACAAACTGTCGTATTCGTCTCCTCGAGGGGTGTTCCGCCGTGGGTGTTAACGTCACGGCGTGACCAGGGTGGACCGGCGGGCGGCGTCCGCAGTAGCGCTTTCCGTGACCTTGCTCACGGCCGCCGGATGCGCGGGCGATGCGACGGAAACCGCCCCGACCTCGATCTCCACTACGACGACGATGGTCGCCGGCGCTGGTGTGCTCGGCAATGATCGTCGCCCCGACGAGTCGTGCGCGGCGGAGCCTGCGCATCCGGACCCCGGGCCCGCCATGCGCTGGGTCCACAACGCGGCCGAGGTGGAGCCGCCCACCGTCGAAGTTCCCGAGCAGGCCGAGCGCATCGTGGTGCTCTCCGGCGATCAGCTCGACACGCTGTGCGCCCTGGGCCTGCAGTCGCGCGTGGTGGGCGCCGCACTACCGGACGGGGCGGACAAGCAACCGTCGTATCTGGGCTCGGTAGTGCACGGTGTCGCGGCCGTGGGCTCGCGCAGCAACCCCGATACCGACGCCATCGCCGCCTTGCATCCGGATCTGATCCTGGGCGCGCAGGGCCTGACGCCCGGGTATGCGGAGCTGGCCGCGATCGCCCCGACCGTGTTCACCGGTACGCCCGGCTCGGCATGGGAGGACAACGTGCGCGGTGTGGGCGCCGCGACCGCGCGCACCGACGCCGCCGACGAGGTGCTGGAGAAGTTCAGCGCATATGCAACCGAAACCCGCGAGGTCAGCGACGCCACCCACTTCCAGGTGTCGGTAGTGACGCTCACCGACGACAGCGTGCGGGTGTACGGGTCCGCCGGCTTCGCCGCCAGCGTGCTCAGGGCCGTCGGGGTGGACCGCCCACCGTTGCAGCGATTCACCGATCGGCCCTACATCGAGATCCCAGCTAACGATGCCGATCTGGCCGGCCGGGCGGACTTCTCCGCGGCCGACGGCGACATCGTCTACGTGTCCTTCTCCTCGCCGGCAGTGAAGGCGCGGGCAGCCACGGTGTTCGACAGCGTCGCCTGGCGCCGGCTTGCGGCCAACCGCGACAGCCGGGTTTTCGTCGTCAACAACGAGGTGTGGCAGACCGGGCAGGGACCGGTCGCCGCGCGCGGCGTGGCCCAAGACCTGCACTGGGTGAACGCGCCCATCAACTGATCCGGCGTCCCTGCTCCCGACGCCGCGGTGACCGAACTCACGCCCTCGGGACATGCGTCGCAGCAAATAACTTTGCTAAGCTATGTTTTTACGTGTCGATGCATATCTGAAGAGGAATCTCCACTATGAGCACCGTTTCCGCCTATGCCGCCACGTCGGCAACCGACCCGCTGAGCAAGACCACCATCACCCGCCGGGACCCCGGCCCGCACGACGTGGCATTCGACATTCATTTCGCCGGCATCTGCCATTCCGACATCCACACGGTCAAAGCCGAGTGGGGCGCTCCGCAGTACCCGCTGGTTCCCGGCCACGAGATCGCCGGTGTGGTCACCGCCGTCGGGTCCGAGGTGACGAAGTTCAAGGTGGGCGACCGGGTAGGCGTGGGTTGCTTCGTCGACTCCTGCCGCGAATGCGCCAACTGTCAGGCCGGCCTTGAGCAGTACTGCACCGGCGGCGGCATGGTCGGTACCTACGCCGGCGTCGGCCGCGACGGGCAGCCCACCCAGGGCGGCTACAGCGGCGCGATCGTCGTCGACGAGAACTACGTCTTGAGCATCCCCGACGAAATTCCCCTGGACGCCGCCGCTCCCCTGCTCTGCGCCGGAGTGACCACCTATTCGCCGCTGCGGCACTGGAATGTCGGTCCCGGCAAGCGGATTGCGGTCATTGGCCTCGGCGGCCTGGGACACATGGCCGTCAAGCTGGGGGTGGCGATGGGTGCCGAGGTGACGGTGCTGTCGCAGTCGCTGAAGAAGATGGAAGACGGCCTGCGACTGGGGGCCGAGCACTACCACGCCACCAGCGATCGACAGACGTTCAAGGATCTGCGCGGCAAGTTTGACGTCATCTTGAACACCGTCTCGGCCAGTCTGGACCTGGGCGCGTATCTGAACCTGCTCACCCTCGACGGCACGCTGGTCGAGTTGGGTATGCCCGAACACGCCCTGTCGGTGCCGCCGAGCCCGTTGGTCCGGATGCGGCGCAGCGTGACCGGCTCGTTGATCGGCGGGATCGCCGAGACCCAGGAGATGCTGAACTTCTGCGCCGAGCACGGCGTGCGTCCCGAGATCGAGGTCATCGAACCGGATTACATCAACACCGCTTACGAGCGCGTGCTGGCATCTGACGTGCGCTACCGCTTCGTCATCGACACCGAGTCGTTGCGGACCGCCTAGCAACCAACCGTTTCAGTCCATCGCGCCGAGCGTGTACTGAGACCGAGAAAATCACGAAATCACCGGTCTCAGTACACGTTCGGCGAGGGCTGCCGCCTCAGACGTAGCGGTTGCGCCCGGCCAGGGCGCCCGCCACTGTCTGCACCAGGTAGACGGCGAGCATCATGAGCCACGGCACGGTCCATCCACCACTGACGTGGTGCAACAGGCCGAACATGAACGGGCCGACGCCAGCGAGCAGATAGCCGAAACCTTGCGCCATCCCCGACAGGCTCGCGGTGTCCTGCGCGTCGCGGGCTCGCAGCGCAATCACGGTAAGCGCCAACGAGAACACGCTCATCCCGAGGCCCACCAACACGCTCCAGAGCAGTGGTGCGGCCGCGGGCGCGATCAGCAGGCCGAGCATTCCGGAGATGCCGAGCACCCCCAGTCCGACGATCCATCCGCTTTGGCTGTCGCTGCGGGCCGCCAGCGGCGAGACGATCAGGCTGATCGGCACGGCGATCAGCGAAATCAGGCCGAGCAGCAGGCCGGCGCGCGTTTCGCTGGTGCCGTTCTCGATCAGCACCTCGGGTAGCCAGCCCATCACCACGTAGGCGAGGAACGACTGGGTGCCGAAGAACAGGGTGACGGTCCAGGCCAGCTTGCTGCGCAGCAGCGAGCGGCCCTTGGTCGTCGCCGCGGGTGCGGCGGTGCCGGGCCGGTCGAATCCGCGGGCCCCCACCACCCATGCCGCCAATGCCAGCAGCGCCAGCGCACTCCACGCGCCCAGGGCCGAGCGCCAGCCGCCCAGCGCGTTATCGAGCACCGGGGTGACCGCGGAGCCCAAGGCTCCTCCCCCTTGGAGTGCCGCGGTGTAGATCCCGGTCATCAGCCCGACCTGCGCCGGGAAGGATCCTCGGATGATCACCGGGATCAGCACGTTGATCAACGCGATTCCGGCGGTCGCCACCAGCGTTCCGCCGAGCACCACGAGGGGTCCGTCGCAGACCCGGATCAGCAGTCCCGCAATGAGTATCAGCAAAGCCGCGGAAACGGTGCGGCCCAGTCCGATCCGCCGCGACAACCACGGCGCGGCCAGCCCCGCTGCGGCGAAGCACAGACCGGGCAACGTGGTCAGGACACCGGCCCAGGTGTCCGAGGCGCCCAATGCGCCACGCATCTCCGGGAGCAGCGGCCCTACGCTGGTGATCGCAGGGCGCAGGTTCAGCGCGGTCAAGACCACCGCGACGGTCAGGAGTGCACCGCCGGCCGCCATCGTCGCCGGCCGGAATTCGGCCGCACCCTCAAGTTCCAGTTCAAGGTCGTGCCCGTACTGGCCGAGTCTGTCGTTGCGGGCGGTGCGGGTCACCTAAAGTAGGATGGCATACATCCTATGATTGGATGAAGGGAGGTAGCTGTGCCGTTGGTCACCACTCGCCGCACCGGCTTGGTGGATCAGGTGATTGAACAGCTTCGCGCCTCGGTGACCGGCGGGGAATGGCCGGTCGATACGCGGATCCCCACCGAGCCGGAGCTCGCCGACGCGCTGGGCGTCGGCCGCAATACCGTGCGTGAGGCGGTCCGGGCGCTCGCCCACAGCGGCCTCCTGGAGGTCCGCCAGGGCGACGGCACCTACGTGCGCGCCACCAGCGAGGTGTCCGGCGCGGTGCGCCGACTGTGCGGCCCGCAGCTGCGCGACGTACTGCAGGTGCGACGTTGCCTGGAAGTGGAAGGAGCGCGCCTGGCCGCCGCCGCCCGCACCGACGAGGACCTGGCCGAGTTGCGCGCCCTGTTGGATCGCCGCGACGGCCACCAGCAGCAGGGCCGACACGAAGAGTTCGTCCGGGCCGACACCGATTTCCATCTTGCGGTGGTCCGCTGCTCGCACAATCCGGTGTTGACCGAGCTGTACTGCGGACTCACCGAGGTGCTGATGGCCAGCGTGGCCACCACGAGCGCGAAACCGGCGCAGGCGGACCAGATCCGGCACCGCGGCCTGGTGGACGCGATCGCCGCGGCCGACGTCGAGGCGGCCGGGCGCGAGGCGGGCGGATTCCTTGACGAGCTACTGGATCAACTACCGCCCCGATGAGCGGCTCAGTCGCGCCGAAGTCCGAGCACCCGTAGCAGTTCCGGCCGCCGCAGGATCAGCCCGATCCACATCAGCACTCCGACATACACCCCGGATAACACGAAGCCGGCCAACGGTTTGTCGGCATGCAGGTTGATCGTCACCGCCCCACCCAGATAGGCCGTCAGACCCAGCGCACCCAGCACCGCGGTGCGCGGGATCAAGAACACAGCCAGGCACACCAACAGGACCCAGCCGATCACCGCGGTCTTGTCAGGAGAGAAGCCGAGCGCCTCGGTGCCCTCCCGGGCAAACGACACACCCAGAATCTTCGGGATGGCATCGAACGCGAAGAACAGCCCGAGCAGGGCGGTGATCGCGGCTCCGGTGATCCATGCCCGGGAACGACGCGGCGTAGCGGGGTCGGCGTTTGTCGTCATCTTGTCTCTCCCTCAACTCGACGGTGATGGTGAAGCGATCGGTTCGTGCGCGCGCAAAAACACTGCGGTATAGCCGAACAGGATTACCGCAGTCGCCACCAGCAGCAGCAATCCCACCGCATAGCTGTTGCGCACCGGATCGTAGGTAGCGCCCATTACCAGCGGCGGGAAGTAGCCACCCAGCCCGCCGACGGCGGCGACGATCCCGGTGACCGAGCCGACCGAACCGGCCGGGGCGCGGTGGGACACCCAGGCGAACACCCCGCCGGTGCCGATGCCGAGCGCGACGGCAAGGGGCAGAAACGTCAGTCCCGACCAGATATCGGCGGGCGGTTTGAACACCGAGATCAGCGTCTGCACCGCGATACCGGCCAGCGAGGCCAACACGACGTACTTGGGCGCGATGTGGTCGGCCAGCGTCCCACCGAGCAACCGGGCCAGCACCGCCGCCAGGGCGAACGCCGCGGTGCGCTCCCCCGCGCCTACCGCGGAGAAGTCGTAGACCGTCTTGATGTAGATGGGCAGGTAGCTGCAGAAGGCCACGAAGCCGCCGAACACCAGTCCGTACAGCAGCGACATCTCCCACGTCACCCGCAATCGCGCGGCAGCCTTGAGCTTCGGCAGCACCGATGCCGTGTTGGGCACGAAGCGCGGCCCGTTACGCATCAGCGCCACACACAACAGCACTGAAATCGCCAGGGCCACCGCAACTATGAGATGGGTGGTGAACAGCCCAAACCACTTCACGAACCGCGGCGTGAAGAACGCCGAGACCGCGGTACCGACCATGCCCATGCCGAACACCCCGGTGGCAAACCCCCGGCGCTCGGGGCCAAACCAGTTGTTGGCGAACGGGATTCCGATCGCAAAGACGGTGCCGGCCACGCCGAGGAAGAACCCCGCCACCAGCATCAGCGGATAGGAACCGATCTTTGCCGCATACCCGACCGCCAGCACCGGGAGAATCGAGGCCAGCGAGACCCCGATGAACATGGTGCGGCCGCCGAAGCGGTCGGTCATCAATCCGGTGGCGATCCGGCCCAGCGCTCCGACCAGGATCGGAGTGGCCACCAGCAGCGCCTCACGGTTGGAGCTGAGCGACAACTGGCTGGCGTACCGCGTCGACAGCGGACCGATCAAGGTCCACGCCCAAAAGCAGATCACCGAGACCCAGGTGGCCAGGAACAGGTTGACGAACTGCTGTGCCCTGGTTTCCGGCTTGGCAACAACCGTCATTCGGCTATGTAAACACGGCGTTGGGTCCGAGCGGCACTATTCAGCCGCAGTGAGGCGGTGCCTCCCGCTAAATCAGAACTCCCAGTCCTCGTCCTCGGTGACGACGGCCTTACCGATCACGTAGGACGAACCCGAACCAGAGAAGAAGTCGTGGTTCTCGTCGGCGTTGGGCGACAGCGCCGACAAGATCGCCGGGTTCACGTCGGTCTCTTCGCGCGGGAACAGCGCCTCGTAGCCGAGGTTCATCAATGCCTTGTTGGCGTTGTAGCGCAGGAACTTCTTCACGTCCTCGGTCAGACCGACGTCGTCGTACAGGTCCTGGGTGTACTCGACCTCGTTCTCGTAGAGCTCATAGAGCAGGTCGTAGGTGTACTCCTTGAGCTCGCCCTGCTTCGCCTCGTCCACCAGGGCCAGCCCACGCTGGTACTTGTAGCCGATGTAGTAACCGTGCACCGCCTCGTCGCGGATGATCAGCCGGATCATGTCGGCGGTGTTGGTCAGCTTGGCCCGGCTCGACCAATACATCGGCAGGTAGAAGCCGGAGTAGAACAGGAAGCTCTCCAACAGCGTGGACGCCACCTTGCGCTTGAGCGGCTCGTCACCCCGGTAGTACTGCATGACGATCTCGGCTTTGCGCTGCAGGTTGGGGTTCTCCTCCGACCAGCGGAACGCGTCGTCGATCTCACTGGTCGAACACAGCGTGGAGAAGATCTGGCTGTAGCTCTTGGCGTGCACCGACTCCATGAAGGCGATGTTGGTGTAGACCGCCTGCTCGTGCGGGGTCAGCGAGTCGGGGATCAGACTGACCGCCCCGACCGTGCCCTGGATGGTGTCCAGCAACGTCAGACCGGTGAACACCCGCATCGTGAGCTGCTTCTCGTGATCGGTCAGGGTCCCCCACGATGGCAGGTCGTTGGAGACCGGAACCTTCTCCGGCAGCCAGAAATTGCCGGTCAAGCGGTCCCAGACCTCGGCGTCCTTGTCGTCTTGCACCCGGTTCCAGTTGATGGCCGAAGTGCGGTCGATCAGCTTCACATTTTCGGACACCAGAACCCCATTTCACCCGCCGAAATCTAGGTGTTCAACACTACCCCTGGGGGCCGACAACCCACGCCAACACAAGAAGTTGTGGTCTGCGTGTCGTGTCAGCCCACCCCGGAAAATCGGTACTCCCCCGCCCGCAACGAGCGGGTGGACTGCCAGTACTGCCAGGTCATGCCGCTCCACAGCGTCCGGTTCACACCGTGCTCGTCGAGATACCAGCTATTGCAGCCGCCGGTGATCCACACCGAGCCGGCGAGCTTGTCCTGCAGCTCGGCGTTGTAGCGGTCCTGGGCGGCTCGACTGGGCGCCAACGCCTGCGCGCCGGCTTGGTCGGCCGCGGCGATCGCCTTGGCGACGTACCGGATCTGCGACTCGATCATGAACACCACCGAGGTGTGGCCGAGCGCGGTGTTGGGACCGAGCAGGAAGAACAGGTTGGGCATATCGGCCACCGCGATGCCGCGGTGCGCCTGGACCCCTTCGCGGTTCCAGCGCTCGACCAGATCCTCGCCATTCGGGCCGGTGATGCCGACGTAGGTGTAGGAGTCGGTGACATGGAATCCGGTGGCGTAGATGATGACATCGGCCTGATGCTCCACGTCGTTGGCGGTCACGATGCCGTCCCGGGTGATGCGGGTGATCCGGTCGGTCACCAGCGTCGTCTTCGGGTCAGCCACCGCACGGTAGTAGTTGTTGCCGGAGTAGAGGATTCGCTTGCAACCGGCCCGATACTGGGGCGTCAGCTTGCGGCGCAGTTCCTTGTCGCGGACCTGCCGGCGGATGTTGAGTTTGCCGGCCGCCTCGATCAGACGCAGCAGGCCGGGGCGCTTGGTCATGGCGAATCCGACACCTTCCAACGCCCAGTAGATGGCAGCCCGGACCGACAGGCGCAGTCCCGGCACAATCGCGAAGGCGCGGCGTACCGCGTTGGGCAACGGCTGGTGAGGCACCGGTACCACCCAAGGCGGAGTGCGTTGGTAGAGCTGCAATTGCGCGACCCGGTCGACGATCGCCGGAACGATCTGGATTGCACTGGCGCCGGTTCCGATCACCGCAACCCGCTTGCCGGTCAGGTCCACGGTGTGGTCCCACTGGGCGGAGTGGAATGCGGCACCGGCGAATTCGTCGATTCCCTCGATGTCGGGAAAGCGCGGGATATGCAGGCCACCGACTCCCGAAACCAGGAATTGGGCAACGTATTCCCCGCCGTCCTCGGTGAACACATGCCAGCGAAACTCGTCGTCGTTCCAGTGCGCACGGGTCACTTTCGAACCGAATCGGATCTGGCGGCGCAGGCCGTACTTGTCGGTGACGCCCTTGAGGTAGTCCAGGATCTCCGGCTGCGGGGAGAACAGTCGACTCCAGGTGGCCTTCGGCTCGAAAGAGAACGAATAGAGGTGCGACGGCACGTCGCAGGCGCAGCCCGGGTAGGTGTTGTCCCGCCACGTCCCGCCGATCTCGTCAGCCTTCTCCAGGATGAGGAACTCCACGCCCTGCTTCTGCAGCGCAATGCCCATGCCCAGACCGGAGAACCCAGTTCCGATGATGAGTGCCCGGGTGTGCACCGGCGCCCGACGGCCGGCATCTTCAGTAATGTGATCGGTCAGCGTCATCGCGCATCCCTCCCTGGTGGGGTCTTGATGTTCAGTGTGTTTGCCGGACCTGTGTCCGTCAACGCCCGTGCCACCTTGCCGCAGGAGCCCCTGCGGCAAGGCGGCACGACGCGTGGTTGCTGCCGGCTCAGCCCATCAGGGCCGCCAGAACCTGCTGGTTCAGATCGACCAGTGACTCCATCAGCGGCGAGTACGGGCTCAGGTCGAAGCTGTTGCCGGCGTTGAGAATTCCGGTCGACATGTCGTCACGCGCGTTGAGCAGGCCCGCGATGATGCCGGTGGTCGGGTCATCCCAGGCCGTATCGAAGACCGTCCCCAGCCTTTCCAGGCCGCCGGTCAGCGTTGTCCAGGCCTGCGTCCAGTCGCCTGAACTGAAGTCACCCTGCAAGCCTTGCCAGGTCTGGTCCGCAACAGCCTTCGAACTCATCATGGCCAGCAGCACCGGCAACTCGATGTCTTTGAATGCCAACGGCATATTGCCGACGAACGCCGCCATGGCACCAGCCGGGTTGGTCAGGAACTCCGAGGCGACGGCGTCCAGGTGTGGCATCAGTGCGGGGTCGCTCATCCGATCCCAGACCGTCGGCGCGTCAGCCTGGCTGCCGAAGATCTTCTCGAAGTTCTCCTCGCCCATCGCGGCCACCACCTGGTAGCGCAGGAGGTTGGCCCCCAGCCAAGAGATGTCGTGGTCCTGGTCCTGGTTGTAGTTCCAATTGAACAGGCGCTCGTGCAGCAGCGCCGCCTGCTCTTCGGGGCTGACCAGGGGGTGATCGGCCGGCAGGTAATCCTTGATATCAGCGACGTTCACCACCTGGGAAAACGTCTGGGAGCCCGTTGGATTGCCCTCCACCCCCTGCCAGCGGATTCCGAGCATTCCGTTGACGAGGCCACCGGTGTCGATCCAGTTGGCGACACCGGGGTCTTTGGCGCTGATGACGTAGTAGGTGTAGCCGTCGGGATCCTCGAACGTCTGGGTGCTGTTCAGGCTGCCCTGCGCGGTCACGATCGGGACGTTCTGTCCCCACGCGTTGGCCAGCTCCAGGCCCGAGTACCGGGCGTCAAGGTTGGGCACCTTGACGATCAATGCCTCGTCGTCATCCAGCTGGAAGTGTCCCATCGTGCTGTATTGACCGGGCATGAGTCCGTTGATCGCGGTGGTCGACGATGCGACCGGCGTCATCCAGTTGACCGGGAGCTTGTTCGGGATCGCGGTCTGGTCGTAGTAGACGGCGTCGGCGTTGGTGGTGGGAATGTCCCTGGCAACGTTGCTCAATAGCGTCGTGAGCTGCTCGTCCGAGAGGAAGGGCAGGTGGTAGGTCGGCGCAACGCCCTCTTGCTCGAGCGAGAAGAAGTCGTGCGGCAGTCCGGCGTCACCGATGGAGTTGCGAATAAGCATGGTTTCGGCGCCGGTGGTGTCGATCCAGTTCCCGTCGTGCGGTGTCGGGCTGAAGGTGATCGTGTAGCTGCCGTCCGCGTTCGGCGTGGCCCCGGACAGACTGAGCACATGGCCGGTCGGCAGGTAGCCCTGCTCGGAGCCGATCGTGCCGGACAGCGTTGTGAATGACACGTCGAGGCTGCCAGGACCGGGCTGGACCGTCATCGTGTATGTGCCATCCGCGCTGATCGGGATGACGCCGTACTGATTGTCCGGGTTCACCAAGATGTAGAACTGTCCCGGGTCAGCCGAATTGGCGTCCCACGGGAAGCCGAGCAGCCATTGGATTCCGGTATTGGGATTGAACATCTCGCCGTATTGCAACACCAGCTCGGTGGCTGACAGGCCCTGTATGTACTGCGGCAGCGAGTCAAGATCCGACGGAATGATGAACGGGTAGTGGCTGTTCGTGTCGTACACCTGCTGCTGCGCGTCGAGCAGCTGGTCGATGATCGATTGCATGGCGGCCGTCGGGCCCGTCGCGGCGACCGCGTGCGGGGTTGCCAACGTCATCGCCAACGCTCCGGCCACCGCTCCCGGCGCGGTGGCGGCGACGACGCGCAGCCGCTGCCGCATCCGGCGCCGCTGAGCGGCCTTGCAGTTGGCGCGCTCGACGGCTGCGCGTTGTGTGGATCCGATGCGCGACATGTGGTCCTCCAGGGGTGTGGTCAAGGTGAGCTGTGATGGCTGTCACCTGATAGCGACCTGATTGTTCGGCGAACGCGGGTCGTCGCGAAAGAGCATTTGGCACCTAAAAGGCGCGCTAGTCAGTGCACAATGCACCAGCGATATATGCTGTGGCTATGGACTGGGCACGGCCATCCGAGCCGGTACGCGAGCTGATCCGGAATGGCGCCCAGCTGATGGTCAGTGCTCCCCCGGAGTCACTCGACGAACTCCATGAGGCCACCCTGTCGGCGGTATACACCCAAGCCATAGCCTCGGATCCGGTTCTCGCCGAAGGCATCCGCCGCAGCAACCGCTCCAACCTCTTGCACTGGGCGGCCGCCAATGTCAGCCACCCAGGAGAACCGGTGCCGGCCAATCTCGCGACGGAGTCACTGCTCATCGTCCGGGACGGATTCCGTCGAGGCCTCGACGAATCGGCGGTCCTCGACGCCTACCGGGTGGGAACCAATGTGGCGTGGCGGTCGTGGATGCAGACCGCATTCACCCTCACCAACGATCCCGACCAACTGCGTGAACTGCTCGACGTGACCTCCCGGTCGTTGACCTCGTTCATCGATGCCACCATCGCCGGCATCGGCGAGCAGATGCAGCGCGAACGTGAGGCCCTCACCCGGGGCACCCACGCCGAGCGACGGGAGACCGTCGCACTGATCCTGGACGGCGCGGCAATCACCACACAGCGCGCAGAAAGCCGGCTCGGCTATCGCCTCGACCAAAGCCATACCGCGGCGGTGATCTGGGGCGACGAGTCGACCACCAACCTGTCCGATCTCGATGCCGCCGCCGAGGCATTGATGCGTACCCACGACGGGCAGCGCGCTTTGTCGGTTCTCGCCAGCACGGCGACCCGCTGGGTGTGGGTGCCCGGCCCGGCAGGCCCGGACCTGACCACCGTCTCCGCCGCGGTCAGCATCCTGCCGGGGGTACAGATCGCGATCGGGACGACGGCCGCGGGCCTCGACGGCTTTCGGCGCAGCCACCTCGACGCCATCACCGCACAGCGCATGATGGTGCGGCTGAACTCCACCCAGCGTGTGGCCCGGTTCGCCGATATCGAGCTCGTCGCCTTGATCAGTGCCGAACCGGAGTGGGCGGACCGGTACATCACCCGAACGCTCGGCGACTTCGCGGCGGCCGACGCCGAACTGCAGCAAACCGTCCTGACATTCGTCCATCAGCAGTGCAACGCCTCGCGTGCGGCGGCCCACCTGTTCATTCACCGAAATACATTGCTGCGCCGGATCGCTCGCGCCGAGGAACTGTTGCCGAAGTCGTTGGAAGACAACAGCCTGTATGTCGCGGTCGCGTTGGAAGCGCTGCGCTGGCGCGGCGGCGCAGGTTAGCGCCAGTGGCGGATTTGCATCTCACCTGAGAGTGACTTCGGTTTGACCTGAAATTTCTCTCCCGTCGGCGATACGCTCAACCCTCACCATCACTGACGAGGCGGTCCTGTCGTTGATCACTGTGCGTCGCATCCAAACGGCACTCGCCGCGGCCATCCTGGCCATCTCAACCCTGACCGGCGCCACCAGCCTGCCTACGACCAATCCCGGCGCCGGCCCGACGATCGCAGCGCCGCAGGTGATCCACCTCGAGACGATCACCCTGGTCAACGCCGAGACCAGCGATGTCACCACCCAGGTTTTCGGGGTGGCCGACTCCGACCTGTACAACCTGAACCAGTCCGACCTCGTCGCCCAACTCAGCGAGATCCGCGACCTCGGGGTCACCGATCTGCGCCTGGCCGTGCCGTGGCTCTACATTCAGCCCACCGCCACCACCTATGACTGGGCCCAGATGGACAACGTGATCAACACGGCGCACTCGATGGGCTTCACAATCACAGGCGCCATCACCGGCAACCCCGCCTGGGATGGCCCACTCATCTCGGGTGCCCCCGACCCGACCGCCTATGCGAATTTCGCCGCCGAAGTCGCCGAGCGCTACGGCAGCCAGATCTCGTCCTACGAGATCTGGAACGAACCCAACGGGGTGATCTTCTACTCCCCGGTCAGCGCCGAGACCTACACGACGGTGCTGCAGGCCGCCTACACCGCGATCAAAGCGGTCGATCCCGACGCCACCGTGCTGGCGGGTGCGTTGGGTGCGACCACCACCATCGCCGGGCTCAGTGTCAGTCCCCAAGAGTTCCTGGAGCAGATGTACGCCAGCGGGGCCCACGGCTATTTCGACGCGGTGAGCTACCACCCCTACCACTACACGCTGCCGTTCTCCGCAGGCCTGGGCGTGACCAACTCACCGCTGGAGCAGGTCCAGGCGCTCAATGCGATCATGGCCGCCAACGGTGACGGCGATCTGAAGATCTGGGCCACCGAGTACGGCAATGCCACCACTCCGGTTTTCGGTGTGAGCGAGACCGTCCAGGCCAATTTCCTCGAAGACTTCCTGATCGCCTGGTCCAAGCTCCCATTCGCCGGGCCGGCGTTCATCTACAGCGCCCAAGACCTGGCGACCGGGGCGCTCAACCACGAGGGCAACTTCGGTTTGTTCACCGACGACGGCACCCCCAAGCCCGCTGCCGAGGTGCTGGCCAACCTGATCGGCGCCAACGCCGACGGCGCCCTGCCGGACTACACCGCGCCGCTGCTGCCCGACGCCGAGGTGGTCTACCTCCAGCTGGCCTCGATGGTCGCGGGCGTGATCAACCAGGGGCTGATCATCCCCAACGCCATCATCGCGGCGATCTACCAAGTGCTGCCCGAGCCCCTGCAGCAGGCGTTCACCGCAGCCTCCGACTTCATCACCGCGACCACGACCCAATTCCTGGAGGCCACCAAACCCCTGGTCGTGGACGCCATCAGCGTGTTGCTCGACCTCGGGCTCTAAACCTCTGCCACCGGATCATCCGAACAGGCCCGCGAATTCCGCCTGAATCTGGGACGTCGCGTGCATGATCCCGATCAACTCGAAGCCCGCCGCCAGCGACCCCAGCCCGCTGGCCGCGGCCAGTGGAAGACCGATCGCGTCGAGCAGATCCCCTTGGGAGAGTTCGGAGAAGATGACCTGGGCCATGGCGGCCGGCAGGGTGGTGGTCAGTGCATTCAGGATGTCCCCGGTCACCATCAACGCCCCGTTGATCGCGGAGATCGAGCCGCTGAATGCGTTGGCGATGTCGACGAGGCTGGGCATCGTGAACGCAGCCATGTCCACTCCTGGGTCGGGCCCGTCGGCAACGGCTGACGACAGCGAACCCAGGTCTTGAACGAAATCCTGCCAGCCCTGTTGGGCGCCGTTGACCAGGGCCGTCAGGACATCCATGGGGTTGACGTCCGGGAACAATCCCATCGTGGTGGGTACGTTGGCCGGTCCCGTGTCCCAGCCGTGTTCGATCTGGCCGTAGCCCAGGTTGACCAGCACCCGCAGGGACGGCTGCACCAGGTCGGCGATCGCGTTCCCGAACGGGCTGCCACGAAACGGCTCCAGCAGGGGAAGGTTCTCGGTCGGGATCATCCAGTAGTTGGTCGCCGTACTCGGCGTCACGCCGTCGGGCAGCTCCCCGACGTAGTCCACCGAGCCCGGCAGCAGGATCGCGTTGGCGAGCTGGCCATCAGGTGTCATCGGCAGCATCGGGTACTGGTTGTGCGTGTACAGGATTCCGGCTACCGCGTTGAGGTTGGAAAGCAGATTCAGCGTGTAGCGCGGAAAGTCGGCAAACCCGTCGTACTCCAGCGTGTAATTGTTGGTCGTCCAGGGACCGTCCGGGGTTGCGCCATTGAGGGTTAGGCCCAGTGACGCGATGGGTATCGATCCACCGAACTCCGGCAGATTGAAGATCTGCATCAGCCCGCCGTTGGGGGTGTTGGGGTTGCCCAGGAACGTGAACGTCAACGCATCCGCATCTGGCCGTTGATCTTCGGGCAACGCGAGATACTGCCTCATCAGCAGCGTGTCGATCGAAGCGCTCTGCGAGTAGCCGTACAGGTTGACCTCATGGCCCAAGTCGAACTGCTTCTGGACGGCGAGCTGCAGAATCGTCAATCCCTGCGCCATCGAAACGTCCAGCGGCAACGTCTTGACACCGGTAAACGGCTGCAGTCCCTCCGGGGTGAACAGGGCCTGCGGCGTGAACCCGGGATGCAACGGCTGAATGAAGCGCTCGTTGACCGCGTCGATGTAGTCCTGGTGCGGTATCGGAATGCCGCTGCCGCCGAACACGATCGAGCACCCGACCACGCCAACTTCCATGCATGCGTACGGGTCGCCCGGCGGGCCCCCGAACGGAAAGGTAGGCAACGCCGTCGGCGCGACCGCCAACGCCGTGGTTACCTCGGACGCCGCTGTCGCCAGCGTCGCTGGCACGACCAGTGCTGCTGCGGTGACCGCCGACAGGAGCCCCGAGCCCATCCGCCAGGCGTTATTGTGTGTCATTCAGTTGTTTATACGGCATTTATCAGGTCGCGAGGCGTGATTCGGGCGGATCGCTGATCAGGCGAACGGTTGACTCCGGACCGCCGACTGGATCGGCTGCTCAGGGTCCATCACGATGCCGAGGTTCTGGGCGGTGCCACCGACGACGCTGATCATGATCGTCGTCAGGTAGTCCACGAAGGTGTCGCGGGGCATGCGCCGCGGGCTGTCCAACTCCGGCCCCAGCCACCAATCAGTGGCCGAGGTCGCGCTACCGAAAGCCGCGAATGCGGCCAGATCCAGCGCCCCGCGGTTGAGGTCCAGGTCCTGCAGTTCGTTGTTGATCATCTCGGCCATCGCCAGGGTGATGGTCCGGCCTTCGTTCAGCGCCCGCATCCGCGATTCGGCTTGCGCGCGCGCCCGCCCCTGGATGAAGAACCGCAGCACATTGGGGTGCTCGTCGACCAGGGCGACGTACTCTTCGACGCTGCGCCGGACGATGTCGCGCAGCGAGTTGGTGGCGACATCGATGGAGGCGAAGATCGCCGTCCACAGGTCGTCGCGCAGCCGAGCCCCAACCGCCTCGAACAGGTCATCCTTATCGGCAAAATGCCGGTAGATCTTGGGCTTGGCGGTGCCGGCTTCCTCGGCGATCTCGCGCACGCTCACCTCAGGGCCGAGCCGGTCGATGGACCGGAAGGCGGCGTCGACGATCTCGCGGCGGACCTTCTTGCGGTGTTCGCGCCAACGCTCGCTGCGCGCGTCGACCTTCTGCCCACCGTTTTCGGCCGGCTTGGGCCTCGTCGTTCCGCGCACGTCAAGCACCCTACAGCGTTGCCGTCGCTGACCTGGGCAGACCGGCCGTCGGCTAACATCGCCGCTGTGGTGCAGCGATTCGACCTTGCAGTTGTCGGCGGGGGTCCAGCAGGGTCGGCCGCCGCCTGGCAAGCCAGGCAGGCCGGCGCTAGCGTCGTGGTCTTGGACAAAGCGGAGTTCCCACGGGACAAGCCCTGCGGTGACGGCCTGACCGCTCGCGCGGTCAGCTACCTGCAGAAAATGGGCCTGGCCGAGCAGGTCGACAAGTTCCACCGGGTCAACCGGGTGAAGGTGTTCAGCCCGAGCGAGTGGGAGCTGTCATTTCCGCGACGGCCCGGTAT
The DNA here is from genome assembly GCF_046250075.1 of Mycobacterium sp. SMC-14. Taxonomy (NCBI): domain Bacteria; kingdom Bacillati; phylum Actinomycetota; class Actinomycetes; order Mycobacteriales; family Mycobacteriaceae; genus Mycobacterium; species Mycobacterium sp. SMC-14. The sequence goes on from NZ_CP176429.1 coordinate 3,139,750, forward strand.
GCCCGACCACGGCTACGTCGCGCGCCGCCCGGAATTGGACACGTTGCTGCTCAAGCACGCCGAATCTGCCGGCGCCGAGATTCGGCAGTCCGCCGAGGCCGCCGGCCCGGTGCTCGACGACACCGGCCGCGTGACCGGGGTGCTGCTCAAGGGCGGCGAGAAGGTGCTGGCGGATGCGGTGATCGCCGCCGACGGCGCCTACTCGCCGATCAAGCGGGCGCTGAAGCTCGATTCGGACTACAACGGCTACTCCGCGATCGCGATCCGCGCCGAAATGCCCGCGATCCGACCGGATGTGGACTCCCTCGACATCTACATGAAGCTGGTCTTCCAGGGCGACCAGCTGCCCGGCTACGGGTGGGTGTTCCCGCTGGGTGACGGCCGGGTCAACATCGGCCTGGGCTATGTCAACAGCTACAAGAACTGGCAGGCCATCAACGCCACGCACTTCCTCGGCGACTTCCTCGAGACGCTTCCCCGGGAATGGGAACTGCCGTCGATCACCGAACTCAAGCAGTCCAAGACCGTACGAGCCTGGCGCCTGCCGATGGGCTTCACCGCGTGGCCGCCGTGGCGGCCTGGGGTGCTGTTCACCGGGGACTCGCTGGGTGCGGGCAGGCCGACCTCGGGCGCCGGGATCTCCAAGGCGCTGGAGTCGGGGCTGGCTGCCGGCGAATGCGCCGTCGCAGCGCTGACCAACGGCGGGCCCGACGATTTCACCAACTACGCCAACCGCATGGAAGAGGCTTGGGGCCGGGAGTACAAGCGCGGCAGGTTCTTTCACAAGCTTGCCGGTATGCCGGCGCTGGCCAATGCCGGGCTCAAGCTGCTCGACAACGCGCGATTCCGCGACCTGATGCTCGCCCGGCTCTACAAGGGCCAAGAGGGGCCGGCTCACACGCACTGAGGCCGGGCCCCTGACCGAGTGTGAATCTCACGACGCGCCACGCCGACGAACGCGTCGCGAACCGCACAGTCGGCGCGCCCTTGGCCGATGAATCGGCTACAGGTGCCGCTCGCCCAGCCAGACGTGGATGCGTTCTGCTACCGCGTCCCAGCCGGGTTCGAGCATCATGTTGTGCCCCATCCCGGAGAAGATCTCCGCGTCGGTGCCCACGGCGCGTGCCAGCGCCCGCACCGCCTGGATCGAGATGCAACCGTCGTGTTCGGCGCCCAGCACCAGCAGCGGCGTCGTTATCCGCTTGGGGCGGGCGATATTCAACATCAGCACGTCCAGGATTGCTCGTTGGCATTCTTCCTGCAGACGCGCTGCATACCGGACGACATCGGCTTCGGAAGTTGTCGGCGAGAAGAATGCTTCCCGGGCGCGTTCGACCGAGTCGACCAGCGGCAACGATCTGCCGGTGAACGCGTAACCCGCCATCAACCAGGGGTGTCGTCTGGTCTGACGCAAGGACAGTGTGAGCGCGGCACGGCCGGTCGCGGACGCCAGCAGAACTCCCGCTGCCGCGGGTGAGGATTCCAGATATTTCTGTACCAGGTAACCGCCCAGAGAGTGGCCGATCAACACCGGCACGGTGGGCAGGTCATCGACCACCGCGTGAATGTCGTCGACGTAGTCGGCGGCCGAGCAGGAGCGCAGCCGCTGGTGCAGCGAGCTGCTCCCGTGGCCGCGCAGATTCACCGCCACTGCGCGATAGCCCTTGTCGGCGAAGAAGTTCAGGAAGTGTTCGGCCCAACACCACGCGCCGTGCCAGGCGCCATGCACGAACAGCAGCGGCGCCGGGTGGGCGCGGGTAGTGACACCTACATCGAGGATCTCGAGCCGGGGAGCCGCACCCCGCCCCGGCACAACGGGTGACGCTGGTTGCGCCGTCACCGCAGCGCGCCCGATCGCTGTGTGACGCGGGCATAGATCGGCGCGGCGGCGACCGTCGTGAACGGCACCGCCACCGGGAATTCGTTGCTCAGCGAACTGATCTCGCGGTGCTGCACGCAGGTGGCCAGCGCCAGGGTGGCTTCCAACATGGCGAAGTGATCGCCGACGCACTTGCGTGGTCCGCCACCGAATGGCAGATACTGCCATCGATTACGGCCTGCCGAGTTCTCCGGGCTGAACCGGTCCGGATTGAACTCCAGCGGGTGTTCCCACAGCGTCGGATCGCGGTGCAACGCGTGAATTCCGATCCCGACCATGGAGCCGGCCTCCACACGGAAGCCGTCGACCGCGATGTCGCGCACTGCGGTTCGGCCGTTGAGCGCGCCGGGCGGGCATAACCGTAGCGCTTCATGCAGGACCTGAATGGTGTACGGCAGCCTGGTCACATCGTCAGGGCTGAGGTCCGCGTCGAGTTCGGCGACCTCGGCGGCAACCCGGCGCTGCATGTCGGGGTGGTTGCCCAGCGCCCACAACGCGTAGGCCAGCGTCGTCGCGGTGGTGTCGTGACCGGCCAGCATGAATACGATCAGCTCGTCGCAGATCTCACGATCGGTCAGCCCACGGCCCGTGTCGGGGTCGGTGGCACTGATCAGCCCGCGCACCAGCGGCGCGTCCCTCTCGGGGTCGGCTCGACAGGCCTGCAGGATGTCGTTGGCGAGCCGGTGCAATGTGGCGCTCGCGGCCCGGGCACGGTGTCGCGCCGGGGTCGGCAGCCAGCGCGGCGCGCGTACCGGAGCAAACGCCCGATCCGTGACGTACTCCTGCGCCACACGCATCGGCGTACCCAGCGTTGCGGCCTGTTCGTCAAGGTCGGCGCCGAGCACCGAGCGCCCCAACGCCCGCAGCGTTAATCGGCGGCACTCGGCGTCCAAATCGACCGTTGACCCGTCTTTCCAACCGGAGGCGACTGTTTCGGCGGCCTGTCCCATATGCCCGGCGAATCCGCGGACATGTTGCTTGGTGAACAGCGGCTGCAACGTGCGCCGCCGCGGCAGCCACGCGTCATTGGGCAGATCGAACAGGTTCGGACCCAATAGGTGGCGTATCTCGTCGTGGGCCAGAGTGCGATCGACGTCGCCGCTGCTGAGCACATCGTGCGCACCTTGCGGCGAGGTCACCACCACTATCGGGGGCGCGAGCCAGCGAGGCGCCAGTTCCAGCCTGGTCACCGCCCCGCCGGCATCGCGCAATATTTCGATTCCGGTACGCAGCTCCCGGAACTGCCGCACCTGCTGCCTATACGGCAATGGGTTTTTCGGCGCCAACGGCAGCGCGCGCACATCGACGCCGACATCGTCCACGGTCATGGGGGTCAGCCAACCAGGCGCGATCCACCCCGCGCCTCATCCAAATGGTTGAGATTTTCGCTGGAAATCAGATTTCAGGCGCGTTCTCCGGCGCACAATCTTCTCCAAGGTGGGAGGCATTCCCCAGACCGGAGACGTGACATGCCGGCGGCAGCGACTCTTGACGACTTTTCGCGGATAGTCGCGGCCATCTATGGCACCGTCCTGGCGCCCACCAACTGGACCTCGACACTGAGCGACCTTGGGCAGATCGTCGACGCAAACTGCGCGGTGATACGCGTGGACGAATCGGGCCGGTCGATCCAGGCCACCAGCCTGGCACCGGAGGCCCAAGCCGACTACAACCGGCACTACCACCGGATCGACTACGTCCTCGACGCCGTCGAGAACGGCCCGGTCGGTGTCCTTCACAGCGGGCGGTCGCTGGTGGCATTGCAGACCGAGTCCGAGTTCAACATCGACTGGCTGCGTCCCCTGGACATGACGGACGGCTTGTTCGTGCGGCTCACCGGCGGCCCGGCGCCGCTGGCGTTCCTTGCCGCCGCGCCACAGCCGCTGCAGCCCTTCGTCCCGCTGGTCAGCGCCCTGGTACCGCACCTGCAACAAGCCCTGCGCGGCCAACGGCACTTGCAACAGCTGCGCCGCCACGCCGACGACCTCGGTGCCGTCACCCAGGCGCTGCGGCTGGCCATCGTCGTGGTCGCCACCGAGTCTCACATCGTGTACGCCAACGACGCCGCCGAGGACCTCCTGCGGTCAACCGGAGGACTCCGCTCCCGCGCCGGGCGACTCGAAGCGGTAGCCGCCGGAACCGACCGTGCACTTCAGTGCAGCATTCACGCCGCCTTGGCGGCCGGGAACAACCGGCCGTCGGGAAGCTCGCTGCTGTGCACCCGACCCGACGACCAGCGCCCCTACGTCATCGAGGTATTGCCCATCGACCCGGCCGACGGCACCGGAGCCGGCAGGCGCGCCATGGTCATTGTCGTCGATCCAGAGCACGAACCCGAAACAGCGGCAGTGCTTTTGCGCCGCCACTACGGCCTCACGGCCGGCGAAACCCAGATTGCGCTGATGGTGTTGCACGGCAGCAGCGTCAAGGACATCGCCGAACGCCTGTCGTTGTCACAGGCCACCGTCAAGACGCACCTGCAGCACGTCTTCGACAAGACCGGAACCCATCGCCAAGCCGACCTCATCCGGCTGCTGCTCGGCCTGCGCTCACCCTGCCGCTGAGCTCAGTGGTGGGTTCACACCAAGCAGGGCACATCGGAGGTGGCCGTCTCGCGAGCTGGACGCCAGCGAAGTACGGCAAGCCGTAACTATTTGTTCGGGTAGCCGAACAACCGCTACGGTATGAGGGCGCAACAGCCCCACCCCGTCAAGGAGAACTACGCGATGCCGGCCTACCAACTCCCCGATCTGACCTACGACTACGGCGATCTCGAACCCGCGATCAGCGGCGAAATCATGGAGCTGCACCACGGCGCGCACCACGCCGCCTACGTCAAGGGCGCGAATGCAACGTTGGAACGCCTCGGCGAGATGCGACAGGCCCGCAACTTCGCACCACTACCCGGGCTCGAACGCACCCTGGCCTTCCACCTGGCCGGCCACAGTTTGCATTCGCAGTTCTGGACCAACCTGTCCCCCGACGGCGGCGACCGGCCCGGCGGGGAACTCGCCGCCGCTATCGACGAGTTCTTCGGTGATTTCGAAGCGTTCCAAGCGGAGCTGACGGCGGCCACCGCCAGCGTTCAGGGATCAGGCTGGGGCGCACTGGCCTGGGATCCGCTCGGGGCGCGGCTGGTGGTCAACCAGATCCACGACCACCACATCACCGTGGTCCCGACCAGCACCCCGCTGCTGGTGTTCGACGCCTGGGAGCACGCGTTCTATCTGCAGTACCGCAACGTCAAGACCGACTACATCGACCGGCTGTGGTCGCTGATCGATTGGGCCGATGTCACCGAGCGGTTCGACGCCGCCCGACGCTGTTCACCGTCGACGTAGGCTAGATCGTGGCCGTCGATCCGATCGAGGCGATCAACTGGAACGACATCGCCGATCAGCGGGACCTGGATGTGTGGAACAGGCTCACCGCGAACTTCTGGCTCCCGGAGAAAGTGCCGCTCTCCAACGACCTGCCCAGCTGGCACATCCTGAGCCCCGAACAGCAGACGCTGACCATCCGGGTGTTCACCGGACTGACCCTGCTCGACACCATGCAGGGGACCGTCGGGTGCATCGAGATGCTCGCTGACTCCGCCACACCGCACGAGGAAGCGGTCTACACCAACATGGCGTTCATGGAGTCCGTCCACGCCAAGAGCTACAGCTCCATCTTCTCCACCCTGTGCTCGACTCCCGAGATCACCGCAGCCTTCGCCTGGTCGCGCGAAAACACCTTTCTGCAGCGCAAGGCCCACATCGTGCATGACTACTACCGGGGCGACGACCCGCTGAAGAAGAAGATCAGCTCGGTGATGTTGGAGTCGTTCATGTTCTACAGCGGCTTCTACCTGCCGCTGCATTGGGCATCACGTTCGATTCTGACCAACACGGCCGACATCATCCGGCTGATCATCCGCGACGAGGCAGTGCACGGCTTCTACGTCGGCTACAAGTTCCAGCAGGGCATGCACACGGCCACCGCGCAGCGCCGCATCGAGCTGAAAGACTTCGCCTACTCGATGCTCACCGAGCTGTACGACAACGAGATCGACTATGCGCGAGATCTATACGGCCCGCTCGGCATGATCGAACCGGTCCTGCCTTACATGCGCTACAACGCGAACAAGGCGCTGTCCAACCTCGGCCTGGACCCGTTATTTCCCACCGATGACTGTCGCGTACCGGCCGAGATCATGTCCGCCCTCGATCCGGGAGCCGCCGAGAACCACGACTTCTTCTCCGGGTCGGGAAGCTCATACGTGATCGGCGCACAGCAGCCCACGACAGACGACGACTGGGATTTCTGAACTCGACAGCTGTGTCAGCGTCGACCGCGCCCCGCCCGACCCGGTTTGCGGGCGACCTTGCCCGCAGCGGCGCGGGCGGCCTGTTTGGCGAGCGTCTTCTCCCGGGCCGTGCGCTTGGGCGCCGACGGGGCCTGCCCCCGCGACGAACCGGGTTTGCGGCCCCGCACAACGCCGACGAACTCTTCGACCAGTTCCGACTGCGAACCGTTGGGGAAAGCCAGCGACACCGGGCAGGTGGGCGCATCGGTGATCGCACGGTAAGTGAGATCCTTGCGGTGATAGAGCCGCGCCAACGACTGTGGAACGACAAGTGCGCCCAGCCCGGCTGCGACGAGTTCTATTGCGTCCTTAGTGGTTTCAGGGCGATGATCGATCGGGTTGCCGGGAGCGTCCGCCCATGCGACGACGTCGTCTAGCGGCAGCAGGACCGGCTCATCCTGGAGGTCGGCAGCGGCGATCTCGTCGACGGCGTTGAAAACGTGATCCTTGGGCACCACGACTACCGTCGTCTCCTCATAGAGGGGAATAACCGCCAGCCCCTCGGTGTCGGCCAGCGGCCGCAGCAGTGCCACATCGACGGTGCCGGCCCGCACGGCGGCCGCCGCGTCTGCCGCGGCAACGGCGTGCAGCAGCAGTGGGACATCCGGGTGCCGCTCGGCCCAGACCCGAGCCCACTTCGCGGGCGTCCCGCCGGGGACGTACCCGAGGGTGAGGGAAGGCGGGTTCACCGCATCAGGCTACCGATAGGCTGACGCCATGAGCAGGCCGAACGCACAGTCCATGAAACCCGCTACGGCCGCCAAGAAACTGGACGTGTATCTGCCCGCGACACCTGGGGAGTTCCAGGAGAACTCGATCACCCGCACCGAGCTCGCCGCCTTGCAGGCCGAACCGCCGCAGTGGCTCAAGGACCTGCGCAAGAACGGACCGCACCCGAAGAATCTGGTGGCGGCCAAGCTGGGCATCTCGATCTCCGGTCTCACCCGCAGCGGCGTGGAGAATGCGCTGACCACCGAGCAGATCGTCGCGCTGCTCGAGGAGAAGCCCGAGTGGCTGGTCGCCGAACGTGAGAGCTACCAGGAAGTCCTGCGCGAGCAGCGGCGCATCAAGACACTGCATGCCGACCAAGCTCGCGAAAGCTGATTCAAGAAGACCGAAGAACGGGCCTCACGGCAGGTTGAGCTGCCAGGACACTCCGAACCGATCGTTGACCCAGGCGAACGCGGTCGAGAAACCGTAGTCGCCGAGCGGCATCAGGGTGGCGCCGCCCTCCCCCAGCACGGCCGCCAGCCGTTCCAGCTCCGGGCGGTCAGCGACCTCTACGAACAGTGAGCTCGACGGGGTGAAGTCGAAGCCATGCGTGACCGCACTGTCACTGACCAGCACCCGCAGCCCGGCCAGGTCCAGTTCGGCCAGCATGATGCCGGCGGCCGGATCGGGGTGCGCGGTCGAGGACACCACCGAGGCACCCGGGAATGCGGCCAGGTACAACTCGATCGCGGCGGCGGCAGTCCCGCCCTGGAACATGAGGAACGGTCTGATCCGGGTCATGCCGCCCACCCTATCCACGCCGGCGGGGTACGGCTTTGAAAAAAAGACGCAGGCCAGGCAGCAATATCCCCTGGCCTGCAACCGTTTCGAAGCACCCTGCCAGACGCCGAGTGCGAGGGCTGGCCGATCAGCACAGGTAGCGTTCGGCGGAATCCACCAGACGGCTGACGCTTCCGCGATCCAGGCCGTCGTGGCGGTTCACGCCCAACTTGCGCGCTGCCCTGCTGACGACTTGAGCGGCCTCACCGCGCGACTCTGGGGTCGCCCGTCCGTCCGGCCCCTTGCGCAGGACATGACATGCTTCCCAACCCAATTGCAGCGCTTGGTTATCGCGCAATCGGACCCTGACCGAGCTGTGCACCTCGCGCAGGTAGCTATTGGCGTCGGCGTGTGCGGTACTAACTGCCAGCGAAGGCAGGGTCGCCAGAAGGATGGTTGCCAGCATGATCCGCGAGAACCTGGCTTTGAGCTGGGTCAATTGACGCCTTTCGTCGGTTTACCCACGCATAAGTGAACGTCGAAACTGGTTTATTCAGGACTTTCACATTAAGCATAAACGCTTGGTCGCGGGAGCCGAAAGTGCCAGCTGCGTTGCGGCTGCTCGAGGCAGTAAGCAGTCGGTCGACCGAGGGACTCTGACCGCCATCAAAGAACAAACGGGCCAGGGGATGCCTCCCCTGGCCCGCGAGTCGTCGGAAAAATGGTCACAGCACGCAGGACACGCAACCCTCGACCTCGGTACCTTCGCGCCATCTGCCGCAGGCGGATGTAGTACAGCGTCTTGATTCTCTTGCGCCAGGCGTAGATCTGAGCGCGGTTGACGTCGCGCGTGGTCGCGGTGTCCTTGAAGAACAGGTCGTATTGGGACCAGACTCGACCCCTGCGGCGGCTACGGCCGCCCCAGCACATCACGTCGTTAGATCTCGGAAAGTAGCCTCTGCCTGGTCAAGGTGGTTCGCCATCATCTCCACTACTTCGATCACCTCTGAATCAGTCAATTGAGGCGACTGATAGCTCCCGCTCGGTTCCGGATGCTCATCAAGCCATCGCCGTTCGACTCCGCAGTCCGCCCCCAAAACGTCATACCCAACCAGATAGCGCGGCATCGCGTTCGCGACCAGCTCGGCTTCAAGTGCACGACGATCGCGCACACGGACTTTCGAAGTCGGATCGTGATCCGGGTGGAAGAATACGTGTTTCACAGCGACATCGTAAATAGCATTGTTCAATGCGATCGCAATACCAGGATGAAGCTTCAACGTACGGTCGAACCAGTGATTCCGTATCCTCCTGGTAGACAATCCTGGGAGGAACAGACATCGGTGTGGGTCGAGCGGCAAATAGATGTCCCAGTAGTCGGCGGCTAGTAGCTGATCGCTAGCGTCTTGACCATTAATCACCAGGACGGGGACATCACCAGTTAATAAGCAGTAGTCGCTAAAACCCACCCCCCAGGGCCGAGCGTACAAAATGGTCGCCAGCGGCCGGACGAGCTTGACGATGTACTCGATATGCCGGTTAGCCGACCGAAAATCGCCAGGAACCTCTATCGAAGACGCTGTATCGATATCAAGTCGAACTCGCTGCCGTGTTGTTCGGAGAACCTGGGCTGCTATCCACCACGACAAAGCCAATCGCGTGTCCTTGCGCAAAGGAGTGGAGGGCAGGGCATTGTCGGTCGGCAATCTTCCGGCGTCCAGCAATTGACGAAAAGCCCTTGCCCCCAGCCTTTCGATCTTGTCGAGAAATTTCTCCATCTCGTGGTGAGGGACGCCTTCGTTGTCGCTCCCCCAATAGAAGCCGCGCTCTACAGCAACATTTTTCACCTCCGCGGTGAAGCGGGTAGACAAATCTCGAACGTCCGCGCCGACGATATGGAAGCCGTTCCTTTCCTGGCGCGCGAAGCGTTTGAGGTACATCTGCGGAACGTGATGGTCACGCGTCGACGCAGGCCTGCCTGCCATATCAGCTTCGGTGGCCGAACGGTGTACCAAGTCGCTCAAAGAGCCCAAGCGCCTGCCTCGGTTGGCAAGACCAAGTGTTCGACATCTCGTCCGTAGTGCCTTCTCGCTTGCCGCCAGTCAAGCCTTCACCCGCCGGAACACTGATACAACGCCGATCAGCTAGCACGATATGGGTTAGAGGCCCATTGACTGCTCGGAATGCCCGCACGAGCAACACTTTCCCGCGTCAGAATGCCTGTGCTGGCGTCGCCGTTGGATTCGACATTCCAACCCTGATCAAGGTCGCCATTCATAAATGCGTTGACGAGGTCCATGATGTCGACGGTGAGGTGGTGGTGATCGCATGCCACACCGGTGTTGATGAATACCTCGTTCGGCCTGTGACTTGAGCAGCGTAGGTAAGCACAGAGCTGGTTCACATGCTCCATTGGACCGAGGGCGTGGGTGGATCGCACACTGCCCTCAAATCCCGCTAGCTTCAACCGAGTACGCAAATCAGCCACCGTCAACTGCGATTGGATCATCATCCACCTCTCGATACGACTTTCATGCGCTTCGTCGCGCTCACAGCATGCAGGACACGCAACCCTCGACCTCGGTGCCTTCCAGCGCCATCTGCCGCAGGCGGATGTAGTACAGCGTCTTGATTCCCTTGCGCCAGGCGTAGATCTGAGCCCTGTTCACATCGCGCGTGGTCGCGGTGTCCTTGAAGAACAGCGTCAAGCTCAACCCCTGGTCCACGTGCTGGGTGGCCGCGGCGTAGGTGTCGATGATCTTCTCGTAGCCGATCTCATACGCGTCCTGGTAATACTCCAGGTTGTCGTTGTTCATGTAGGGCGCCGGGTAGTAGACCCGGCCGATCTTGCCTTCCTTGCGGATCTCGACCCGCGCCACGATCGGATGGATCGACGACGTCGAGTGGTTGATGTAGGAGATCGACCCGGTCGGCGGAACGGCCTGCAGGTTCTGGTTGTAGATCCCGTGGGTCTGTACCGACTCCTTGAGCCGGCGCCAATCGTCCTGGCCCGGAATCCGGATGCCCGCCTCGGCGAACAGCTCACTCACGCGCGCGGTCTTGGGCTCCCACACCTGCTCGGTGTACTTGTCGAAGAACTCCCCGGAGGCGTATTTGGAATTCTCAAAGCCGACGAATGACGTACCCCGTTCCAGGGCAAGACGATTCGACGCGCGCAGCGCGTGATACAGCACGGTGTAGAAGTAGATGTTGGTGAAGTCGATACCCTCTTCGGAACCGTAGAAGATCCGCTCCCGAGCCAGATACCCGTGCAGGTTCATCTGACCCAGCCCGATGGCGTGCGAGGAGTTGTTGCCCTGCTCGATCGACGGCACCGACCAGATGTGAGTCTGATCCGACACCGCGGTCAGCGCCCGGATGGCGACCTCGATGGTCTGGCCGAAGTCGGGCGAGTCCATCGCCTTGGCAATGTTGAGCGAACCGAGGTTGCAGGAGATGTCCTTGCCCACCTTGGCGTACGACAAGTCGTCGTTGAATTCCGACGGGGTGGAGACCTGCAGGATCTCCGAGCACAGGTTCGAGTGGGTGATCTTGCCTTCGATGGGGTTGGCCCGGTTCACCGTGTCCTCGAACATGACGTACGGGTAGCCGGATTCGAACTGCAACTCGGCCAGAGTCTGGAAGAACTCGCGCGCCTTGATCTTGGTCTTGCGGATGGCCGCGTTGTCCACCATCTCGTAGTACTTCTCGCTGACGGAGACGTCGGCGAAAGGCACCCCGTAGACCTTCTCGACGTCGTAGGGCGAGAACAGATACATGTCCTCGTTCTTCTTCGCCAGCTCGAAGGTGATGTCGGGAATCACCACGCCCAGACTCAGCGTCTTGATCCGGATCTTCTCGTCGGCGTTCTCCCGCTTGGTGTCCAGGAAGCGGTAGATGTCGGGGTGGTGGGCGTGCAGGTACACCGCACCGGCACCCTGACGGGCGCCGAGCTGGTTGGCGTAGGAGAAGGAGTCCTCCAGCAGCTTCATGATCGGGATGACCCCGGAAGACTGGTTCTCGATGTTCTTGATCGGGGCGCCATGCTCGCGAATGTTGCTCAGCAGCAACGCCACTCCCCCGCCACGCTTGGACAGCTGCAGGGCGGAGTTGATCGACCGGCCGATCGATTCCATGTTGTCTTCGATGCGAAGCAAAAAGCAGCTGACCGCCTCGCCGCGCTGCTTCTTGCCGGAGTTCAAGAACGTCGGGGTGGCGGGCTGGAACCGGCCGTCGATGATCTCCTCGACGAGTTGCTCGGCCAGCTTGGTGTCACCGGCGGCCAGGGTCAGCGCGACCATGCACACCCGGTCCTCGAACCGCTCCAGGTAGCGCTTTCCGTCGAAGGTTTTCAGGGTGTAGGAGGTGTAGTACTTGAACGCCCCCAGAAACGTCGGGAACCGAAACTTCTTGGCGTAGGCCCGATCCAGCAACGACTTGACGAAGTTGCGCGAGTACTGGTCGAGCACCTCGCGCTCGTAGTACTCCTTCTGGATCAGGTAGTCGAGCTTCTCGTCCTGATTGTGGAAGAACACCGTGTTCTGGTTGACGTGCTCCAAGAAGTACTGACGGGCGGCCAGCACATCCATGTCGAACTGGATCTTGCCGTCGGCGTCATACAAGTTGAGCATCGCGTTGAGCGCGTGGAAGTCCAGCTCGCCCACCGGTGCGCTGCGGGTGGTTGCGGTTACCTGCTCTGCAGTTGCAGCGGTTGGTGGCATGCCTCGTCCTTCCAGAAATCGGCCAAGCCCGCGCGGACGGCTTGTACGTCCTCGTCGGTTCCCATCAATTCGAATCGATACAGGTACGGCACCCCGCACTTGCGGGACACCACGTCACCCGCGTAGCAGAACTCCGCACCGAAGTTGGTGTTGCCGGCCGCGATCACGCCGCGCAGCAGCGCCCGGTTGTGTTCGTTGTTCAAAAAAGCGATGACCTGCTTCGGCACGTAGCCGCCGTCGTTCGTGTCGGGCTGCTGACGTCCGCCGCCGTAGGTCGGCAGGACCAATACATAGGGGTGGTCGACCTCGATGCGTCCGTGCAGCGGGATCCGGATGGCCGGCAGGCCCAGCTTCTGCACGAACCGGTGGGTGTTCTCCGACACCGAAGAGAAATACACCAGGCTGCATTCCGAATCCGCAGACATGGCGACCCCCTTCAGCTCTCAGTCAGACTCCACCCGTACCCGTACCCGACCACCGGCGCCTACGCGCTGAGCGCGGTCTGCGTCAGCGCCTTGATGCGGTCCGGCCGGAAACCCGACCAGTGCTCGTCGCCGGCGACCACAACCGGGGCCTGCAGGTAGCCCAGCGCCATGACGTAGTCACGGGCGTCGGGGTCCAGCGAGATGTCGACCTTCTCGTAGGAGATGCCCTGCTTGTCCAACGCCTTGTAGGTTGCGTTGCACTGCACGCACGCGGGCTTGGTGTAGACAGTGATGCTCATGGCGGCAGGCTCCTCAGCGAATCGTCGACAACGAAAGGATGACGGATCGGGCACTACGTTCAGCTGGCCGCCAGGACTTTCCGTTCTCCAGCTCCGCAGCCGTGGCAGAGCACCGAAATTGGTGCCGGTTGCCGCGGCCCGGATAACTGGAAGATCCCGGGCCTGTCGGTCCCCCGAACACTACACCTAGTGGTCATCCCTCGGGGTTAATACTAGATGTTCTGAACGACATTGTTGAAATTCGCTGGTCGTAAGCTTGCGGCGCCGTGTACGTCGGCGTGTCGCATCTCACATTCGAGCATCTCTCTCTTCATAACCGCAGGTCTATCACTCGGCACCGACAAGCGATCGGCGCAGGCACCCGTCGACCTCCTGCCAGCAAAGCTGTCTAGCCTCCCGATCAACGCGTCCCGGCAGGCACAGATTCCCGCAGATCCGCCACGGCAACGGGGGCCGGCCGGCGACGGTTCCGGCGCAGACGGCCGCCCACGACGCCCAGCAGCACCGGTACCAGCGACACTGCGATGACAGCCAGCAGAACCAGGTCCAGATGCGCGCGCACGAACCCGATGCCGCCGAGCTGGTATCCCAGCAAAGGAACGCCCGCACCCCAGGCCAAAGACCCGGCGATGCTGTAGCCGGTGAACGTTCGGTGGTGCATTCCGGACGCCCCCGCCAGCACCGGCGTCAGGGTCCGCGCCACCGCGACGAAGCGCGCCAGAAAGACCGTCGCCTTGCCGTGGGCAGCGAAGTAGCGCTGGGCGCGCTCCACCTGATGGCGGCCGAGCCGTCGGGCGCCTCGAGACTCCAGCACCGCCGGCCCCGCCTTGACCCCGAGGAAGTAGCCGCACTGATCGCCGGCGATCGCCGCGAGCGGCACGGTCAGTATCAGCAGCCACAACGGAACCGCGGGGTGAACTTGAGCGGCCAGCACGCCCGCGGTGAACAGCAGCGAGTCGCCGGGCAGGAAGAAGCCCACCAGGAGACCGGTCTCGACGAACACCACCGCCAGCACGCCCAGCAGACCGAACGTGGCGATCAAAGTGTCTGGATTGGTAGTAATTCCGGTCATGGCACCAGCTTGTCCGCGAGGCGCTGTGGGACCGCTGAGAACGCGGAGAGCCCGGGGGTCGAGCTCTGCTCTACTGGTGTGGTGCGGATATTGCTGGTCGAAGACGAGGCTCGGCTGGCTGAGACGGTGCGTCGTGGACTGGTCGCCGAGGGCTTCGTCGTCGACGTCGAACACGACGGCGCAGATGGTCTGGCCGCCGCCACCACCGGCGACTACGACGTGGTGGTGCTGGACATCATGCTGCCCGGCCTCAGCGGCTATCAGGTGGTTCGCGAGCTGCGAGCCCAGCAGGTGTGGACGCCGGTGCTCATGCTGTCGGCCAAGGACGGCGAGTACGACATGGCGGATGCCTTCGACATCGGTGCCGACGACTACCTGACCAAGCCGTTCTCATTCGTCGTGCTGGTGGCGCGGCTGCGCGCCTTGCTGCGCCGAGGCGCCCCGGCGCGTCCGACGGTGCTCACCGCGGGCACCCTGACGCTGGATCCGGCTCGGCGCCGGGTGACCCGCGGCGACACGGTGCTCACCCTGACGCCGCGGGAATTCGGACTGCTGCAGTTCTTGATGCGGCACCAGGGCGATGTCGTCACCAAGCCCGAGATCCTGCGGTCGGTGTGGGATACGAACTACACCGGCGACGAGAACGTCGTCGAGGTCTACATCGGTTATCTGCGCCGCAAGGTCGACGTGCCGTTCGGGCTCGCCACCATCGAGACCGTGCGTGGCGCGGGCTACCGGCTGCGCTCGGACAGCGATTCTTGATCGGGGCAACCCTGCCGCGGCAATGCGACGGTGAACACCGCACCACCGGCGGCAGCATCACCGACAGTGACGGTTCCCCGGTGAGCGCGCACCACCTCCGCGACGATCGCCAGGCCGAGCCCGGTTCCACCTGACGCCCGGGCACGGGCCGCGTCGAGCCGGACAAACCGTTCGAAGATCCGGCTCCGATCCCCCGCCGGGATCCCGGGACCATCGTCGGCAACCGTGATCACGACGCCGTCCGGGACCGGACGGCAGCTCAGCGTCACCGTGCTGCGGGCATACCGGGCCGCGTTGTCGACCAGGTTGCGAATCACCCGGGTCAGGGCAGCGCGATCGCCGGTTACCCGGCAGGCCCGGATTTCGGTCGCGACGCTGACCGTCCCGTTACCACTCAGCCGGGCCGCCTCGGCCTCCAGCAGATCGTCGATGTCGACGTCCTCCCACCGCAGTCCCAGTGCCCCTTCGTCGGAGCGGGCCAGCAGCAACAGGTCTTGCAGAAGTTGGCTCATCCGCCGTGCTTCCGGGAGCAGCGATTCGTCGATCAGTTCCTGGTCCATCAGCTCGGGCCGGCCACTGGCCAGCTCCAGCGCGGTGGTGATCGTGGCGAGCGGGCTGCGCAGTTCGTGCGAGACATCGCTGGCCAGGCGAAGTTGGGCGGCCCTGCCGTGTTCCAGGCGAGCGAGCATGGCGTTCATCGTCGTCGCCAGTTCGGCGATCTCGTCATGGGTTCGGGGAACGGGAACCCGCTCGGTCAGGTCAGCGCTCGAGATCGACGCCACCCGGGTGCGGATCGCTTCCACCGGTCGCAGTGCGGCGCCGACCAGGCGGAAAGTTCCCGCCGCCACCAACACGATCAGAATCGGTGCGCCGAGCGCCAGCAGCACACCGACCTCGGCGACGATCTCTTCGACCGGCTCGCGGTCCACCCCCACCAGCACGGTGACCGGAGCTCCGTCGGCGGCGGCGCCGCGGGCCGATACCCAATACTCCTCGCCAGTGGCGGCTTCGACGCGGCCCACGTAGCGTGCTTGGCCCTCATCGGGGGCTACCGCGGCCAGCGGAGATCGGGGTGCGCCGTTCGAGGCGGCCCGGATCACGCCAGACGCCCCGACCACCTGCACCACGGCGATCTGCCCATCGGTGGCCAGCAGCGCCGACTCCAGATCGTCGAGATCGTCAGACCGCAGCTGGGCGGCGATGTTTTCGGCGCGAAGTCCCGCCGCGGTTTCGGCGGTCGATTCCAGCGACCGATACAGCACCAGCAGGAGCAGCCCGCCCGCAATGGCAAGGCAGATCGTCATCACCGCCGCGGCAGCCAGCGCCGATCGGATCCGCACACCGCTGTACAACGAGCGAAGCCGCTCGATGACGGCCCGCATCCGGTGCGTGCTGTCCCTCACCCCACCTCCCGGTTCATCGCGTCTCGACACAGCATGCCCGTCATCGTGTACCGCCGCCGCTGTGACGCCACTGAGGCCGCGGGTTCGCCATCCCCTGTCGGAGGAGCCCGCTAGCCTGCCGAGCATGCTTTCGACGCTGGCTGTGCGCGGCTACCGCTCGCTGCGCGACCTGGTGCTGCCGTTGAGCCCTCTCACGGTCGTCACCGGGGCCAACGGCACCGGCAAGTCGTCGCTGTATCGGGCGCTACGGCTGTTGGCCGACTGCGGGCGTGGCGAAGTGATCGGCTCGCTGGCCCGGGAGGGCGGCCTGGAGTCGGTGCTGTGGGCCGGCCCCGAACAGCTCGGCGAAGCGCGCCGCAGCGGAGCCGCCCAAGGCAGCGTGCGCACCCGACCGGTCTCGCTGGAGATGGGTTTCGCCTCTGACGATTTCGGCTACCTGGTCGATCTGGGACTGCCGCAGGATCCCGAGCAGGCGTCGGCATTCGCCCACGATCCGGAGATCAAACGGGAGATCGTGTTCGCCGGACCGGTGCCGCGGCGCGGCGCCACCTTGGTCAGCCGCACCCGGGCTTTCGCGCAGTCCAGCACGGGCTCCGGGGTCGAGGAACTGTCGCGGACCTTGCCGACTTATCGCAGCCTGCTCGCCGAATTCGCCCACCCCGCCGCGCATCCGGAACTGGCCGCAGTACGGGACCGGCTGCGGGACTGGCGCTTCTACGACGGTTTCCGGGTCGATGCCGGCGCAGCGGTGCGACGGCCGCAGGTCGGTACGCGCACGCCAGTACTCGCCGGCGACGGCGTCGATCTGGCTGCGGCGGTACAGACCATCATCGAGTCCGGTGACGACGAGCTGGACCGTGCGATCGCCGCCGCATTCGACGGGGCGACGCTGTCGGTCAGCTCCCACGACGGCATGTTCGACCTTCAGCTGCGCCAGCGCGGCATGCTGCGGCCGTTGCGTACCGCCGAGCTGTCCGACGGCACCCTGCGCTTCCTGCTGTGGGCCGCCGCCCTGCTGAGCCCGCAGCCACCGTCGCTGATGGTGCTCAACGAGCCGGAAACGTCACTGCATCCCGACCTGGTGGCGCCCCTGGCCGAACTCATCCAGGCCGCAGCCAACCGGACCCAGGTCGTGGTGGTCACCCACGCGCGCGCCATGCCCGAACTGCTCGCCGCCGTTCCGGTTGCCGAGGCCGACCGCCACGACACCGCGGAGATCGAGGTCTACAAAGACTTCGGCGAGACGCGAGCCGCCGGGCTGGGTCTGCTCAACACCCCGGCCTGGGACTGGGGCAGCCGCTGAGCGGTCTGGCGGCTCAGGAGCTGCGCAGTGACGCCTGCGACGGCCGCAGTGCCCGGCTGAACAGCACGTTGGCCTGACGCATGGCCACGCTGTAGGGCAACCAGGCCAGCCGCTTGAACGCGTACAGCGCCCGGATGTCACCGGAGGTGTAGACCAGGTAGCGGTTGCGGGCCACCCCGGCCAGGATCTTGTCCGCCGCCTTCTCCGGCGACACGGCATGGCCGGCAAAACGGCCCACCCACTTTTCCACGTGCGGGTCCTCGCGGTCCACGCCGGCGATCTCGACGGTGTGGACCAGCCCGGTCTTCACCGCGCCGGGCACCACCACCGACACCCCGATCTTGTGCCGGGCCAGGTCGAAGCGCAGCACCTCCGACACTCCACGCAGGCCGTACTTGCTGGCGGAATAGGCCGCGTGCCAGGGCAAGGCGACGATTCCGGCCGCCGAGGACACATTGACCAGGTGCCCGCCGCGGCCGGCGGCGATCATCTGCGGCAGCAGCGACTCGATGACGTGGATCGGGCCCATCAGGTTGATGTCGACCATCTTTCGCCACTGCTGGTGGGTCAACCGGTCGACGGTCCCCCACGCCGACACCCCGGCAATGTTCATCACGACGTCCATCGCCCCATGCCGCTCATGAATGTCGGCGGCGAAAGCGGCGACGTCGTCGTAGTCGGCGATGTCGACCACCCGGTGCTCAGGTACCAGCGCGCCCAGAGCGCGTGCATCCGCGACGGTTTCGGCCAGGCCTTCGGCGTTGCGGTCGGTCAGGTACAGCTCGGCGCCGTGCTCAGCCAGCCGCAACGCGGTGGCCCGCCCGATCCCGCTCGCCGCTCCGGTGATGAAGCACCGCTTGCCCCGGTAGTACTGCGCTACGCGTGTCATGGGTGCAGACGATACCGGCGGTACCACTCACCGATGATTCAATCCCCCGTTGAGCTGATGGCGGCGACCCGCTAGCGCTTGCGGCCGCCCCACAGCGCGTTGCGCCACAACGCCTCGAGCACCTGCACGCCACGACCCACGTCACCGGTGGGCCCGACGAAGGCACTGTCTCCGGAAAGCATGTAGGCGGTGGTAGCGCCCAGGGTCCGCACCAGCGCCGGGATGTCGTCGCTGATCGGGTTCGCAGTGCCCGCGGCGAGTTCGTCGTTGACCACGCCGACGATCTGGTCAATCACCGCATCGATCTGGGCGTCGAGCAGCTCTCGGATCTCGGCGTCGCTGTTGCGGGCCAGGTTGCACGCCGACATCACCGGGTCGTTGTGGGCGTAGACCGCGGCCGCACTGCCCACCATGCGCTCGGCGAATGCCTCCGTCGATTCGTCGGCACCCCGCGGCGCGAAGTAGTGGGTCAGTTCTTCGAGCTCGTGCGTGGCCTCCGCCAGGATGTGGGCAAGCACGGCGTATTTGGAGTCGAAGTAGAAATAGAAACCCGAGCGCGCCACCCCGGCCCGATCGCTGATGGTGCTGACCGACAGTTCCGCGAAGGGTTTCTCCTCCAGCAGTTCGCGCACCGCCTGAACAATCGCCTGACGTTGCTTGTCGCCCCGCCGCATCGGCAGATCGTCGGCAGACCGCCCACCCGCGCCATCCTCGCTATTCACCTTTGCACCTTGCACCACGCCGCGCCGGATTCAAACTTGACAGGCGTCAAACTTACTTCAAGGATTAGGGCCGAGTGACGGTTACCACAACCTGTCCGGGCCGTTAGAGGAGCGTCTGTGACCACCATCAGCACCCCGCGTTACCTGCTCGACCAGGCAAAACGCCGGTTCATCCCGACCGTGAACACCATCCCCGGGATGGGAATGCTGGAAAAGCGGCTGATGACGGTCGACTGGCCGCAACGGACGCTGGCTACCCCGCCGGCGGGCAGCGATCTGAAGCCCATCGTCGGCGACTCGGGGCTGCCGCTGCTGGGTCACATCGTCGAGATGTTCCGCCAGGGACCCGACTTCCCGCTGCATCTGTACAACACCCGGGGCCCGATCACCTTCGCCGACTCGCCCATCCTGCCGTCGATCGTCGCCCTGGGACCCGACGCCACCCAGACGATCTTCACCAACAAGAACAAGGACTACTCGCAGAAGGGCTGGCTCCCGGTGATCGGGCCGTTCTTCAACCGCGGCCTGATGATGCTCGACTTCGACGAGCACATGGGCCATCGGCGGATCATGCAGTCCGCCTTCACCCGGCCCCGGCTGGCCAGCTACGTCGAGGACATCGACCGGGTGGCCTCGGCGATCGTGGCCGACTGGCCCACCGACGACGGCCGTTTCCTGGTGTACCCGGCGATGAAGGAATTGACCCTCGACGTCGCCTCGGTGGTGTTCATGGGCCACGAGCCGGGCAGCGACCACCAGCTGGTCACCAAGGTCAACCGCGCCTTCGAGCAGACCACTCGGGCCGGCGGCGCGATCATCCGGACCGGCTTGCCGCCGTTCAAGTGGTGGCAGGGCCTGCAAGGCCGCAAGCTGCTCGAGGACTACTTCGTCGAGCGGGTCAAAGAGCGTCGCAAGGCCGAGGGCACCGACATGCTGACCGTGCTCTGTCACACCGCCGACGAGGACGGCAACAGCTTCTCCGACGCCGACATCGTCAACCACATGATCTTCTTGATGATGGCCGCCCACGACACCACCACCTCGACGGTGACCACGATGATCTACCACCTGGCCGCCCACCCGGAGTGGCAGGACCGGGCGCGCGACGAATCGACGCGCCTGGGCGACAGCCCGCTGGACATCGAGTCGCTGGAGAAGCTGGAGACCCTCGACCTGGTCATGGACGAGTCCCTGCGGCTGGTGACGCCGCTGCCGTTCAACATGCGCCAGACCGTCCGCGACACCGATCTGCTGGGCCACTACGTGCCGGCCGGTACCAACGTGGTCACTTGGCCGGGCATGAACCACTGGCTGCCCGAGCTGTACACCAACCCGCGCCAATTCGACCCGGAACGCTTCCTCGAGCCGCGGGCCGAGCACAAGAAGCACCGCTACGCCTGGGCGCCGTTCGGCGGCGGGGCGCACAAGTGCATCGGAATGGTGTTCGGCCGTCTCGAGGTCAAGACGGTGCTGCATCGGCTGCTGCGCCAGTACCGGATTGAGCTGGCCCACCCGGACTACAAGCCGCGTTGGGACTACGGCGGCATGCCGATCCCGATGGACGGGATGCCGATCGTCCTGCGCCGGCTCTAGCCGTGCGCCGGCAGGATCACCCTGCCGTCAACAGCCGATTGACACACGTGACGACGGCATCCACGGCCGAGGCCCCTGCGTCGGGCGCGAAGCCCACCGCCCAGGCCGTCGCGCGGCCGTTGGATCCGTGGATGAACGTCGCCGTCTCGGTGCCGCAAGCGAGCTGATGAAATCCCAGGATTTCCAACGTGATTCCGCGCTCGTAGAGCATTTCGGTCAGCGCGGCCAGCGGTCCGTGCGCCGCAGCGGTGCACGTGCCGGTCCGGTCTCCGATGGCGATCGTCGCCTGATAGGTGCGGCCTTCTAGCCCCACCCGTGCCGTGGGTCGGTCGGCGTCCAGGCAGCGCCACCGGCCCAGCCGCAGCGGCCCAGCGCAGCGCCCATAGTTGGCCACGAAGCCTTCCCAGGTGAGCTGGGCGGCCGAGTCGCGCAGTTCACGTGGGAGTCGGGTGCTGAACCGATCTGCGAAGGATGTGTATGCCATGGTGCGGTCTTTTCTGCTCGAAGAGAGCGACCGACGGGTAGTAGCTTCCGACCCACAGCGGGGGGCCGGTCTGGATCAGACCCCGCTGCGGGTGCTGGCTACTACGACTAGGTACCGCATGATGTCACCCAGGCTAGTAGCGCGTCCGCCGGACGCGCAATGCATTTATGGACCAGCGTCGAGATCGATATCAATTCAAGATGCGGCGGGCCACGTTGGTGGTCACCAGATCCAGCAGCTCGTCGGCGCGACCGGCCAGAATGGTGCGGATCGCGTACAGCGAAAATCCTTTGGCCTGCTCAGCGGTGATCGCCGGGGGGATCGACAGTTCCTGGCGGGCGGTGACGACGTCGACGACAGCCGGGCCGTCGTAAACGAATGCCTCGGTCAGGGCCGCTTCCAAATCGGCAGGATGCTCCACCCGACGCCCGAACATGCCCAACGCGGTGGCGACGGCGCCGAAGTCTGGATTGTCTAACTCGGTACCGAAGTTGACGATGCCGGCGGCCTTCATCTCCAGTTCGACGAAGTTCAGTGACGAGTTGTTGAACACGATCACCTTGACCGGCAAGCGATTCTGCGTCAGCGTTAGCAGCTCGCCGAACAGCATCGCCAGCCCGCCGTCACCGGCCAACGCGATGACCTGTCGCTCACGGTCGCTGGACTGGGCGCCGATCGCGTGCGGCAATGCGCACGCCATGGTGCCGTGGTTGAAAGACCCGATCAACCGCCGCCGCCCGTTCATGGTTACGTAGCGAGCCGCCCACACCACCGGGGAGCCGACGTCGACGGTGAACACCGCGTCGTCGTTGGCCAGCCGATTAGCCAGCGCGGCAACATATTCGGGACGTATCGGGGTGCGATCCCGATCGTTGGACGCCAGCGCGTCCAGTCTCTTGCGGGTCTTGCGGTAGTGCTTCAGCGACTTGTCCAAATGGCTGCTGTCGTACTTGCGCACCAGCAACGGCTGCAACGCGGCGACGGTGTCGGCAACTGTGCCGCGCAACCCGAGATCGATCGGGGTACGCCGGCCCAGGTTTCGACCGCGGATGTCGACCTGAATGATCTGCGCCCGATCGGGATAGAACTGCTGATAGGGAAAGTCCGTGCCGAGCATCAGCAACACGTCGGCTTCCCTGATCGCCTTGTAGCCCGAGGCGAAGCCCAGCAGTCCGGTCATGCCGACGTCAAAGGGGTTGTCGTACTCGATGTATTCCTTGCCGCGCAAGGCGTGCACGATCGGAGCCGCCAATGTGCGCGCCAGCTCCATCACTTGGTCGTGCGCACCGGCGACGCCCGCACCGGCCAGGATCGTGACATTGGCGGCGGCGTTGAGCGTGGCCGCGGCCGCCCGCAGCCCCTGCTCGTCGGGGTGACACACCGACCCGGTGGACAGCACCGGACGCGCTCCCCAGCCGGTCTCGTCGAGGCGGTGGCCGAAGATCTCGCCCGGCACCACCACGACGGCGACGCCGTTCTCCTCCACCGCCGCCCGCATGGCCAGCTCCAGGATGCGGGGCGCCTGCTCGGGGGTGCTGACCAACTCACAGTAGACGCTGCACTCACGAAACAGGTTCTGCGGATGGGTTTCCTGGAAGTAGTCTGAGCCGACCTCGGCCAGTGGGATGTGGGCAGCGATCGCCAGCACCGGTACACGGCTGCGCTGGGCGTCGAACAGGCCGTTGATCAGGTGCAGGTTGCCGGGTCCGCAGCTACCTGCGCACACCGCCAAGTTGCCGCTGAGCGCCGCTTCGGCTGCGGCCGCGAACGCCGCGGTCTCCTCGTGGCGCACCTGTTCCCAGCCGAACCCGCCGGCCCGGCGGATCGCATCGGTGAGTCCGTTGAGGCTGTCACCGGGTATCCCGAAGATACGCTGCACACCGCTGTGTTTGAGGGCGGCAATGACATGGTCTGCGACGGTTGCCATTTCGCGTCCTCCTCACTGGCGACCGTGCAGAGTTGTTCGGCGCCACCAGGACTTTCGCCGGACAACTCTGCACGCCCGCGCAGGGGTGTCTGTCCCCGAAACGCTACTTGATCAGCGGGTCGCGGGGCATCCCCAGAATTCGCTCGGCGATCTGGTTGCGCGTCACCTCCGAGGTGCCGCCGGCGATCGCGATACCGCGCGCGCCCATCACCATCCGGCCGGCCATGGCGCCCGGCCCGTCGTCCAGGGCGACGTCTGGGCCTAGCAGCGCCGCGCCGATAGCCGCCCCATCACCCATGTGCTCGGCGAGCTTGAGCTTGGTGACGTTGCCCTCCGGTCCGGGGCCGGCGCCGGCGATGCTGCGCGCCACCCGGCGCAGGTTGAGCAGTCGCAACGCGTGCTCGTCGGCAACGAACCGGCCGATCCGCGCCGCGGCGTCGGCCACCGAACTCCGGTGCTGCTGAGCCAGGGCAATCAGCCGCTGGTCGACCCCGGCGGTGTAAGAACCACCTCCGCCGATGCTGACCCGCTCATTGCCCAAGGTCGCACGGGCCACCTTCCAGCCCTCGTTGACCTCGCCGACGACATCCTCATCGGGCACGAAGACGTCGTTGAAGAACACCTCGTTGAACTCCGACCCACCGGTGATCTGACGCAACGGCCGCACTTCGACGCCGGGCGCCTTCATGTCGATGATCACCATGGTGATGCCGGCGTGCTTGGGCACGTCGAAGTCGGTGCGCACCGTGGCCAGGCCGCGCCGGCACAGATGGGCACCGGAGGTCCACACCTTCTGGCCGTTGATCTGCCAGCCACCCTCGACCCGGGTTGCCTTGGTCTTGACCGCGGCGGCATCCGAGCCGGCAGCGGGCTCGGAGAACAGCTGGCACCAGATCTCCTCCTGGCGCAGCGCCTTCTCCACGAATCGCTGGATCTGCCAGTCGGTGCCCTGCTGAATCAGCGTCAGGATCACCCAGCCGGTGATCGAGTAGTCGGGCCGCTGGATACCGGCGGCGCTGAATTCCTGCTCGATCACCAGCTGCTCGACGGCGTCGGCGGCCCGGCCCCACGGCTTGGGCCAGTGCGGCATCACGTAGCCGGTCGCGATCAACCGGTCCAGCTGGTCTTCGGTGCCCAACGCCGCGATCTCGGCGGCGTCGGCGTGGATTCGGACGCGCAGCTCCTCGGCTTCGGGCGGCAGGTCCAGGCTGTTGGCCCGCGTGATGCCGGCCGCGGCGCTCTCGAAGACGGCCAAGGCCGGTGCGTCGCCGCCGAACAACGCCTGCACCGTCAGGGCCCGACGCAGCTGCAGGTGGGCGTCGTGCTCCCAGGTGTAGCCGATACCGCCGTGCACCTGGATGTTGAGCTCGGCGTTGCGCACGTAGGCGGGGAACGCCAGCGTGGCCGCTACCGCGGCGGCCAGCCGGAAAGCGTACTCGTCCTCCCCGTCAGCCCGCGCGGCATCCCACACCGCGGCGGTTGCCGACTCGGCACCGACCAGCATGTTGGCGCAATGGTGCTTGATGGCCTGGAAGGTGGCGATGGTCCGGCCGAACTGTTCGCGCACCTTGGCGTACTCGACGGCCGAATCGGTGCAGTCGGCCGCACCGCCGACCGCTTCGGCGGCCAGCAAGACCCGGGCGCGCGCCAGCGCCGACTCACGCCCACCGGACAGGATGTCGTCGGCGGTGACTCCGACACCGGTCAGCATCACTCGTCCGGACCGGCGGGTGGGGTCGAGGTTCCCGGGCACGTCGACGTTGACCCCGGCCCGGTCCCGCTCGAGCACCAGCACGTCCTCACCGGCGGCCACCAGCAGCACGTCGGCCAGGCCCGCGCCCAGCACCACGCCGGCGTCACCGGAGGCCACGCCGCCGTCCAGGACGATGTCACCGGCCAGCCCCACGCCGGCGGTGAGGGACCCGTCGATCAGCCCGGGAAGCAGGCGGACCTGCTGCTCGGGGGTGCCGGCGGCAGCGATCACCGCCGAGGCGATGACGGTCGGAACGAACGGCCCCGGCGCCACCGCCCGGCCCAGCTCCTCGATCACCACCACCAACTCCGGCAGCCCGAAGCCCGACCCGCCGTGCTCCTCGTCGATATGCAGGCCCAGCCAGCCCAGCGCGGCCAGTTCGGCCCAGAACGGTGGCCGAGTCTCCTCGGCCGCGTCGAGCAGCGCACGGGCCGCAGAGCGGGCCTTCTGCGCGGTCAAGAATCCGCGGGCCACTTCGGCCAGTTCGCGGTGGTCTTCGGTTACTGCGATGCCCATGGGCTGTCTCCTGGCTTTCGTTTACTTGGGGGCGAACCGCTGGCCGGCGTCGAGCCGCAGGCATTGTCCATTGAGCATCGGGTTGTCGACGACGGCGGCAACCAACTTGGCGAACTCTTCGGGCCGGCCCAGGCGCTTGGGGAACGCCGCGTCCTTGGTCAGGGCACTGGCGAACTCCTCCGGGATGCCCTTGGTCAGTCCGGTGGCGAACAGGCTCGGCGCGATCGCCAGCGCCCGGATGCCCACCGAACCGAGGTCGCGAGCCATGGTCAGAGCCATACCGGCGACGCCCGCCTTGGCGGCGGTGTAGGCGACCTGGCCGATCTGACCCTCGAACGCAGCGATAGACGCCGTGTTGATGATGACGCCGCGCTCGTCGTCTTCGGGCTCGTTGGTGCTCATGTGCGCGGCGGCCAGCCGGTTGATGTTGAACGTGGCGATCAGGTTCAGGTCGATCACCGCACGGAAGGACTCCAGGTCGTGCGGGCCGGACTTGCTCAGGGTGCGCTTGGCGATACCGCCGCCCGCCGTGGTGACGATGACGTGCAGCCCACCCAGGCCCTCGACCGCCGCAGCCAGAGTCTTCTCGGTAGCGTCGAAATCGGTGATGTCCACCGGGTAGAAGGCGCCAGCCCCGCCCTTTAGACCGGCGGCTACCTCTTTGCCCTCCGAGCCTTCCCGGTCGAGCACCGCGACGTCTGCCCCGCCGGCAGCCAGCAGCTCCGCGGTGGCCCGGCCCATTC
Source organism: Mycobacterium sp. SMC-14 (assembly GCF_046250075.1). Taxonomy (NCBI): domain Bacteria; kingdom Bacillati; phylum Actinomycetota; class Actinomycetes; order Mycobacteriales; family Mycobacteriaceae; genus Mycobacterium; species Mycobacterium sp. SMC-14. The sequence continues at coordinate 3,166,080 of NZ_CP176429.1, forward strand.
CGGAGGCACCGCCGACGACGACGACCTTCTTGCCGTTGATGTCCATGCACACCCCTTCGTCGCCGTTACGGGAAATCTAGTAGTTGAGAATCTAGGACAAGTTATCGTTCCGCTCGGAAACCGCTGCCCCTCGGGCATCAGAGAAGGTCCCAAGGAGGTACCCGTGGCCGCACCGACGGCGCCGGAGGTAGTCGAGCGACACGACGGGCCGGTGACTTATGTGCACACCGACCCCGAGTTGCCGGCGGTGGCGGTGATCGACCGCTCCCCCATCTCCGCACGGCACAAAATGGTGTTCGGTGCGGTCGCGGTCGCGGGCGCGCTGGCGTGGGCATCGATCGCGTTCGCCCGCGGCGAATCGGTGAACGCGGTGTGGTTCGTCATCGCCGCGGTGTGCACCTACATCATCGGATTCCGTTTCTACGCACGGTTTATCGAACGCAAGATCGTTCGCCCGCGCGATGACCACGCCACGCCCGCCGAAATCTTCGAGGACGGCACCGACTATCTGCCGACCGACCGGCGGGTGCTCTTCGGCCACCATTTCGCGGCAATCGCCGGCGCAGGCCCGCTGGTCGGCCCGGTACTGGCCACGCAGATGGGCTACCTGCCGGGCACCATCTGGATCATCATCGGCGCGGTGGTGGCCGGCTGCGTGCAGGACTACCTGGTGCTGTGGTGCTCGGTCCGCCGACGGGGCCGCTCCCTGGGACAGATGGCCCGCGAGGAACTGGGTGTCGTCGGCGGGGCGGCCGCGATCATCGGCGTGCTGGTCATCATGGTGATCCTGATCGCGGTGCTGGCCCTGATCGTGGTGCGGGCCTTGGCGGTCAGTCCCTGGGGCGTGTTCTCCATCGCGATGACGATCCCGATCGCCCTGTTCATGGGGTTCTACCTGCGGTACTTGCGGCCGGGCCGGGTGTCCGAGGTGTCCCTGATCGGAATAGTCGCGCTACTGGCTGCTGTGGCATCGGGCAAGTGGGTCGCCGAAACCTCTTGGGGTGTCGCATGGTTCACGTTGTCCCCGGTGACGTTGTCCTGGTGCATCATCGGCTACGGCTTCGCCGCCTCGGTGCTGCCGGTGTGGTTGCTGCTGGCGCCGCGGGACTACCTGTCGACGTTCATGAAGGTCGGCACGATCATCCTGCTGGCCGTCGGCATCCTGATCGCCCGGCCGCTGATGGCCGCGCCGGCCGTCTCGGAGTTCGCCCGCACCGGCGAAGGGCCGGTGTTCGCCGGGTCGTTGTTCCCGTTCCTGTTCATCACGATCGCGTGCGGCGCGCTGTCGGGATTTCATTCGCTGATCGCCTCGGGCACCACCCCGAAACTGCTCGAAAAAGAGAGCCAGATGCGGCTGATCGGCTACGGCGGAATGCTCACCGAGTCTTTCGTCGCGGTGATGGCGCTGATCACCGCCTCTATTCTGGACCAGCACCTGTTTTTCACCCTCAATGCTCCGGTCGCCGCGACCGGCGGCACCGCCTCAAGTGCCGCCGCTTACGTCAACGGCCTCGGGCTGGGCGGGTCGCCGATTACCGCCGATCAGATCACCGAGGCCGCCACCGCGGTCGGCGAACAGTCGATCGTGTCGCGTACCGGCGGGGCACCGACCCTGGCGTTGGGAATGGCCGACGTACTGGGGCGGGTGTTCGGCGGGCCCGGCCTCAAGGCCTTCTGGTACCACTTCGCGATCATGTTCGAGGCGTTGTTCATCCTGACCACCGTCGACGCCGGCACCCGGGTGGCCCGATTCATGCTCTCCGACGCGCTGAGCAATCTGGGCGGACCGCTGCGCCGGCTGTCCAACCCGAGTTGGCGGGTCGGAGCGTGGGTGTGCAGCCTGGTGGTGGTCGCCGGGTGGGGTTCGATCCTGTTGATGGGTGTCACCGATCCGCTCGGCGGGATCAACACCCTTTTCCCGCTGTTCGGTATCGCCAACCAGTTACTGGCCGCGATCGCACTGACCGTGGTGACGGTGATCGTGATCAAGAAGGGCAACGGGACCTCAGGCCTGAAATGGGCACTGATCCCGGGCATTCCGCTGCTGTGGGATCTGACGGTCACCATGACGGCGTCGTGGCAGAAGATCTTCTCCGGTGATCCGCGGGTGGGCTACTGGACGCAGCACTTCGCCTACCGGGCCGCCGAACGCGCCGGCGAGACCTCCTTCGGATCGGCGGCCAACCCCGCGCAATTGCACGACGTCGTCCGCAACACCTTCATCCAGGGCACCTTGTCGATTGTGTTCGCCTCCGTGGTGGCGGTGGTGGTCATTGCGGGAATCCTGGTGTCACTGCGGGCGATTCGCGACGCGGGGTCGACCGCCGAGCCTCCGCCGGTGGCATCGCGGCGGTTCGCGCCCGCGGGGCTGATCCCGACCGCGGTCGAACGAAAGGTGCAGGCGCAATGGGACGCCCGCTGCGCGGATTAGGCCGGGCCGCCCGTCACGTCGGCTGGTACTGGGCGTCGCTGTTGGGCGACAACCACTACCACCGCTACCTGGAGTACCGCCGTCGCGCCCATCCCGGCGAACCGGTGCTCTCCGAGCGCGACTACTGGCGGCGCCGGCACGACGGCGATCCCGGGGCACGCTGCTGCTGACTGACGCTGCCGTGTCCAAAACTTAATGAAGCCTTGACCGACTCGTGGGCATGTGCGCGAGGCTTTCCGGCGCGAATCTCCCTACCATCAACGGCGATAACCCAAGGTAAGAAGATCGGGAAGGTATGCCGACGATGTGGACATCGGTGCGTTCAGCAATGGTGGTGATCGGGGTCGCGGTCACAACGTTCGTGACGCCGCCCGGAACGAGTTCGGCCGCGGCCAGCCAACCGCCCGGCGCCGGGATCGCATCGATCCAGCCGGCATCGGGCGCCGTCGTCGGCGTGGCGCACCCGGTGGTGGTGACCTTCTCCGCACCGGTGATCGACCGCCGGGCCGCCGAGCGCAGCATTGCGGTGCGGTCCACCCCGCCGATGACCGGAACCTTCGACTGGGTCGACGACACCGAGGTGCAGTGGGTTCCCGACCACTACTGGCCGTCGCACAGCGCCGTGGCGCTGTCGGTGGGCAAGCTGTCCGTCGACTTCAGCACGGGCGCGAAGGTGGTGGGCGTCGCCAGCATCTCGGCGCACACCTTCACCGTGACCGTCGACGGTGACGAGGCCGGCCCGCTGCCCACACCGCACCACCGCCCGCACTGGGGCGAAGACGGCGTCATGCCCGCCACCATGGGCAAGACCGAATACGAGACGCCGACAGGCAACTACACCGTGCTGGGCAAGGACCGCAAGGTCATCATGGACTCCAGCAGCGTGGGGATCCCGATCGACTCCGCCGAGGGCTACCGCTTCGAGGTCGAGCAGGCAGTGCGCATCACCCGGCGCGGGCTCTACGTCCACTCGGCACCGTGGGCGCTGCACTCCCTGGGGCTGGAGAACGTCAGCCACGGCTGCGTCGGCCTGAGTCCTACCGACGCCGAGTGGTACTTCGACCGGGTCAACATCGGCGACCCGGTGATCATCAAGGAGTGACGCGGGCCGCCGGGACGCCCGCTAGGACGCCGACGCGCTGCCGAATTCCACCGGCATAGCATCGATCCCGTTGATCCAGGGCAGCACGGACCGCGACGGGCGATCCAGCTGGTGGATGTCGGGAATGATGTCGGCCAGCGCACCGAAGATCAGATTGATCTGCATGCGGGCGAGGTTCGCACCGATGCAATAGTGCGCTCCGGGAGCCCCGAAACCCAGGTGGGGGTTGGGGCTTCGCAGGATGTTGAACGTGAAGGGGTCCTCGAACACCTCGTCGTCGTAGTTGGCCGAGCCGTAGAACATGCCGACCCGCTGGCCCTTGCGGATCTGCACTCCGCCGAGCTCGACATCGCGTAACGCCGTGCGCTGGAAGGAGATGACCGGCGTCGCCCAGCGGACCACTTCCTCGGCCATGGTGGTGGGGCGTTCGGCGACGAACAGCCGCCATTGGTCGGGGTGGTCGAAGAACGCCAGCATCCCCTGCGAGGTGGCGTTGCGGGTGGTCTCGTTGCCGGCCACCATCAGCATCATCACGTAGTAACCGAATTCCAGTGCGGTCAGCTCCTCACCGTCGATGGTCGCGGTCACCAGGGCCGTCGCGATGTCATCGCGCGGGTGCGCCTTGCGATCTTCGGCCATTTGATAGGCGTAGCCCAACAGTTCGGCGGAGGCCTGGAGCCCGTCGGCTCCGGCATCCGGTTCGCCGTTGCCGCCGCCCACCAGCCGATTGCTCCAGTCGAAGACCTGCTGGCGCTCATCCGCCGGGACACCGATCAGCTCGCAGATGGTGGCCAACGGGAGCTGCGACGCCACCTCGGTGACGAAGTCGCCGGTGTTGTGCGCAGCGGCGGCCGTGACGATCTCTCGGGCTTGGCGGTCGAGCGAATCCCGCATACCGGCGACCACGCGGGGCGTGAATCCCCGTGACACGATCCGGCGCAGCTTGGCGTGCTTGGGTCCGTCGAGAAAGAGCATGATGTTGTCGCGACTGGCGTCGTGGAGTTCTTGATTGTTCGTCGTGTTCGTCCGGATCAGCGAGGTGTTCTCGTGTGAGGAGAACACCTCGTCCTGCAGAGACACCGCCCGGACGTCGGCGTGCTTGGTGACGACCCAGTAGCCCTCGTCGGGGTAGCCGGAGGCGCCGAAGGGCTGGGCGTTCCACCAGATCGGTTCGGTCTTGCGCAGGAGGGCGAACTCCTCGTGCGGGATGCGCTCGGCGATGAGTGCGGGGTCGGTGAAGTCGAACCCCTCCGGCAGCAGGTGCTGTGTCTCGGTCATCGTGCTCCCTCTCGCTCTACCAGCGGTTGCCACGCCAGGCCTGCACCGGCGCTGTTGATGTAGCCGCCCGACGGGGCGGCGAAATGTGATCCGAGCAGCAGTGCCCGCTCATCGGCGACCCGGCGCAACAAGTCCAGCCGGCTGGCGCGAGCAGCGCGCGGGTCGGCGTCGGGCAGGGCACTGATCTCGGGGTCGCCGATCTGGACCGGATGGTGCACGACGTCGCCGCTGATGTAGGCCACGGCGCCGACGGACTCGATGCGCACCGACACGTGACCAGGGGTGTGGCCGGCGGTAGGGACGAGCCGGATGCTCTCGGTCAGCCGATGATCCGGCGCTACCAACCGGAGCCTGCCGTGCTGGGCCAACGGGTCGACGCATTCGGGCGCCACCCGGTCCTCACCGGTGAATCCGCACCAGTGCGCGTGCTCGGCCTCGGTCACCAGATAGTCGGCGTGGGGAAACGTCGGCACCCACTGCCCCGCCTGCTCCACGGTGTTGCGACCGGCGTGGTCGCGGTGCAGATGCGTGCACACCACCGCCGTGATGTCGTCGGGACCAAATCCGGTGGCCGCCAACGACTCCTCGAAGCGATCCGGCAGGTTCCGGGTCCGTAGGAAGCTCTCGGCGAAGCAGGTGTCGACAAGCACCCGCGACGTCTCGGACGCGATCAGATAGGACTGGATCGCCATCAAGATGTTTCCCGCCGCGTCGGAGTACTCCGGCAGCGAGTCGTCCGCACAACGCTCGGGTGCTCCCGCGAAAAGCCGGGCGGGCGGGATCGGGATGACCGCCTGCAGGACCGCGTGGATGTCAACGTCGCCGACAGTCCAATGCTGCACGCTACGGTCCCCTTCTCGCAGCGCGATCGTATGCCACGAATCATTTGGAAGTGAGCGATTCGACGAGAACCGGATCCGTACGGCCTGATCTGGCACACTCGACTCGTGGCAGCACCCACCATCCGCTTTCGGCGGCTCGCTGAACAGGTCGCCGACGAGCTCCGTCGGCGCATTCTCGCCGGCGAGCTGACCGACGACCACGTGCTCCCCAAAGAGGACGAACTCCTGGTCGAGTTCGCCATCAGCAAGCCGTCATTGCGCGAAGCCATGCGCATCCTCGAGGCCGAGGGACTGCTCACGGTGCGCCGCGGAAAGCGGGGCGGCGCGGTGATACATCGACCCACGCCAGCAAACGTCGCCTACACCATGGGCCTGGTACTGGGCTCACAACAGGTGAGCCTGGCCGACGTCGGGACCGCGCTGCTGCAGGTCGAACCGGCCTGCGCGGCACTGTGCGCGCAGCGGCCGGACCGAAAAAGCACGGTGGTGCCCATTCTGCGCCGGTTGCACGAGGAGTCGGTGGCCGCGGTCGACGACCTGCAAAAGGCCACCTCCGCCAGTCGCCGCTACCATGAAGCGCTCGTCACGCACTGCGGCAACGCCACCATGCTCGTGATGGCCGGTGCGCTCGAAGCCCTGTGGTCCGCTCACGAGCAAAGCTGGTCAAGTCAGGTCACCGACCATTCGACGGTGCCCGTTCCGGAGCGGCGCGCCGTCTTGGAGGACCACCGCCAGGTGATCGATGCCATCGATGTCGGCGACGCCCAGCGGGCCCGAGACCTTGCCGCGGCGCACCTGTTGCATGCCCAGCACTACCCCGGCCGCACGGGGATCGTCGACCCCGCCATGGTCCGGCCCCGTGGCTTCTCCAACGCTGCGGACGCCCAGCACTGACGAACTCCTCGACAGCGTTGACGACGCCCCTTATTTCCATATGATTTGTTCATGACGGAGTCCGTCGACGTCCAGTGCGCCCGTCCCGGCGGTTCAGCGGTCTGGTCGCCGTCGGTGGTCCCGCCGATCGGCGTCGAGCTGAGCAACCCCCAGGCGCTGGCCATCGCGTTTCGCCATCTCGCCGGAATCGGCTTCGCCGAGAACATGGCCGGTCACATCACCTGGCAGCCCCACGGACAGACCGAGATGCTGGTCAATCCGTGGGGACTGTGGTGGGCAGAACTCACCGCCTCCGATATCTGCACCGTCGACGAAGACGCCCGCGTCGTCGCGGGCCCCTGGGACGTCACCCCCGCCATTCATATCCACACCGAGTTGCACCGCGCCCGCCCGGACGCACGCGTGGTGATCCACAACCATCCCTACTACGTCAGCCTGCTGGCGTCGCTGCAGACGCTGCCCGAACTCGTCCACCAGACCGGGTCGCTCTTCCTCGACGACCTGTGCTTCGTCGACACCTACGACGGCGAGGTGGACACCGCTTCGCGAGCCCGGGATCTGGCCGGCCGCATCGGTAATGCGAACCTGACGATCCTGGCGTCGCACGGGGTGATCGCCACCGGGAGCACGCTGGCCGAGGCGGTTTATCGGTCGGCGACCATCGAGCGAGTGTGCAAGCTGGCTTACCACGTCATGTTGACCGGCCGGAAGCCCACGCCGATGAAGCGATCCGACATGGCCGGGATGCAGGCGTCGCTGATCGAACGTGCCGCAGACGTGTACTGGGCCGGCGCGGCCCGCATGACCATCAAGGCCGACCGGCATGTGCTCGACTGATCCCCCACGCCCGAAGACTGAGGTTCGCAGGTGAAATCAATCGACGAGCTCAGCTCAGACCTGAGCTTCACCACCGCCAAGGCCGGAGCAGAGCGCACCGTGACCTTCCTGCCGGAACCGCCACGCGCGCAACGCCGCTACACGGTGATCTCAGTAGACGACCACATCGTCGAACCCCCGGATACCTTCCTCGGACGAGTGCCGCGCAAACTGGCCGACCGGGCGCCGCGGGTCGTCGAGACCGAAGCCGGCGGCCAGACCTGGATGTACGACGGCCAATCGCTGCCCAACGTCGGGTTCAACGCGGTGGTCGGGCGTCCGGTGTCGGAGTACGGCTTCGAGCCGGCCCGCTTCGACGAGATGCGCCGCGGCGCCTGGGATATCCATGCACGCATCAAGGACATGGACATCAACGGCGTCTACGCCTCGCTGAACTTCCCCTCCTTCCTGCCCGGGTTCGCCGGCCAGCGCCTGCAGCTGACGACCGGCGACCGTGAGCTGGCGCTGGCCTCGGTGCGAGCGTGGAACGACTGGCACCACGAGGTATGGGCCGGCTCCTACCCCGACCGCATCATCGGATGTCAGCTGCCCTGGCTGCTGGATCCCGAGGTCGGAGCGGCCATGATCTACGAGAACGCCGAAAGAGGATTCCGCGCCGTCACTTTCAGTGAGAATCCGGCCATGCTGGGACTGCCGACCATCCACTCCGGGCACTGGGACCCGATGATCGCCGCCTGCGCCGACACGGGCACCGTGGTCAATCTGCACATCGGTTCGTCGGGCACCTCACCGTCGACCACCGATGACGCCCCGCCGGACGTCGCCGGCGTGTTGTTCTTCGCCTATGCCATCTCCGCCGCGGTCGACTGGCTGTACTCGGGGTTGCCCAGCCGCTTCCCGGAGTTGAAGATCTGCCTGTCCGAGGGCGGGATCGGCTGGGTCGCAGGTCTGTTGGACCGCCTCGACCACATGCTGAGCTATCACGAGATGTACGGAACCTGGAAGGCGCTCGGCGAGACGCTCTCCCCGGCCGAGGTACTGCAACGCAACTTCTGGTTCTGCGCGGTCGAAGATCAGTCGTCGTTCTGTCAGCACGAGCGCATCGGCACCGACCACATCATGCTGGAGGCGGACTACCCGCACTGCGATTCGTCGTGGCCGAACACCCAGCAGGTGATTCACGAGGAGATCGGCAACCTGCCTTCCGACGTGATACGAAAGTTCACCTGGGAGAATGCCTCTCGCCTCTATCAGCATCCGGTTCCCGAGGCGGTCCAGCACGACCCGGATGCGTTCTGACCGATGGCAGCCACCGCGTCGCCGCTGCGTATCGCGGTGCTCGACGATTACCAGGGCATCGCCGAGACGGTGGACTGGACGCCCATACCGCGGCCGGTACATCTGCTCGCGATCCGCGAACACCTCGCTCCCGGTGACGAATTGGTGGCCCGGCTGGCCGATTGCGAGGTGGTGGTCGCGATGCGCGAACGCACGCCGATCGGCGCCGACCTGCTGTCCCGGCTGCCGTCGCTGAAATTGCTGGTCACCACCGGGCCGTTCAACGCCGCCATCGACGTGGCCGCCGCCCACCGACTCGGGATCACCGTGTGTGGGACCGGGGGCACCATCACGCCGACGGTCGAACTCACCTGGGCGTTGATCCACGCCCTGCAACGTCATCTGATCGTCGAGGACGCGGCACTGCGCGCCGGCCGATGGCAACAGACCGTCGGCGCCGATCTCGCCGGAGCGACGCTCGGGCTGGTAGGGCTGGGCCGGATCGGCCGGCTGGTCGGCGCGGTCGGACACGCCTACGGCATGCGAGTGACGGCGTGGAGCCCGCATCTGACCGCCGAGCGCGCCGCCGAGGCGGGGGCGCAGCTGCGGGACCGCCGCAGTCTGTTCGAGACCGCCGATGTCGTGTCGATCCACATGGTGCTCTCCGCGGCGACGCGGGGACTCGTCGGTCGCGATGAGCTGTCCGTGATGAAACCCAGCGCGATCCTGGTCAACACCTCGCGCGGCGGGCTGGTCGACGAGGCCGCGCTGATCGACGCTCTGCGCACCGGCCGGATCCGCGGCGCAGGGCTCGACGTCTACGACCAGGAGCCGCTGCCGGCCGAGCACCCATTGACCACGCTGGGCAACACCGTGCTGACCCCGCACCTGGGCTACGTGACCGAGAAGTGCATGAACGTGTTTTACCGCGATATCGTCGAAGACGTCGCCAGTTACTGTGCCGGCACTCCGCGACGCCTGGTGAAATCTTGACCGCACCGGTCACCCAAATTCCGATAACAGCTATTCATAACAGAACTGTCGCGCCGGACTAACGGTTCAACAAATAAATTCTCGTCAACAATATTCGAAGACAATCCCGCAATAGAAAAGGCCCGCGAACGCAATGTTCGCGGGCCTTTTCTGCCACGTGCTATTTAGTACCGCCGGCCAAGCCGATAGGGGCGCTGATGGCGTCTGTCATCAATCCCGCGATAGGACTGGCGGCGGCGGCTCCGGCCGGCCCCGGCGCCACCAGCGGCACGGGTGGCGGCAGTCCGGGCACCACCGGAATCGGGGCGATCGGAATAGGAGGCACCGGACCCGGTAGCCCCATCGGGACAGGCCCAGCAAGAGTGGTCAGGTCTGCTGCGCACGGCACCGCGCCGGCCGCTCCGACCACGCCGGCAGGCGCCCCGCCGTCACCGGCTGTTTGAGCGACCACACCACCCGCGCACACCGGCCCCCCAAGGGGCAGGGGCGCAACGGGAACGGCACCGGCCTGGCCGCTGAAAAACAACCCGCTCGCAGATATGCCGATACCGGCGAATATCGCTTTACCGAGTCTCCCGAGGCTCTTCACGTAAACTCCGATGATTAGTATCCAGTCCCCCCGGACACGCAATCTTTCGATTGCAAAGGAACCGTATCACAGGCTTGTAAGTCACCGGGCCGGCCAATTGACTCGTTAGGGTAACGATGCGACTCGGCGGCCGTGACACTGCGTTTACCAAACGATCTGGTCACAATTCCGCGCGATCGGCGCAGAGTGAACGGAATACCCATCGAAATGAGTGGAGCTAAGGGGACTCGAACCCCTGACCCCCACACTGCCAGTGTGGTGCGCTACCAGCTGCGCCATAGCCCCGCGTTGTCGTGCTCATCGAAGCTACACCACAGCCACACCAAGGTTCAAAACAGCTCCTCAGTCGGCCTGTGTTCAGGCCGGATGCTGGGTCTGATGCAGCCCGTACGGCACCGCGTCGAGCAGCGTCACCGTCACGTTGGCCCCACTGGGCACCTGGTAAGTGCGCTCCTCCCCCGGCCGTGCTCCGGTGATCGCCATGCCCAGCGGCGACTGCGGCGAGTAGACCTCCAACCCACCCTGGTCGTCGTCGCGCACCCCGAGCAGGAAGGTCTCGGTGTCCCCGTCGCTGTAGCGGACGGTGAGCACCATGCCGGGCTCGGCGACCCCATCGTCCGGCGGATCCTGCCCGACCACCGCGACCGCCAACAGGTCGTGGATCTGGTGGATCCGGGCCTGACGAGCTTGTTGTTCATCTATGTCCTCGCTGCCCGAAGCAGCCTGCGGCGCAGACAGTTCCGCCAACTCCGCCAGCAGCCGGTCCTTGGCCTGCTGGGTCATCCAGACGCCGTGCGTATCAGTCATCGACAGTTCTCCTTTACAACAGCATTTTGATTCGAAACTCACCGACCCAGACGGGTCAGCGCAAGGGATCGAGGTCACGCAGCACGGCGGATTGCTTGCCGGTGGTGATCTGCTCGGCCAACAATCGGCCTGTCACGGGGCCATGCGTCATGCCCCACATGCCGTGCCCACCAGCGACGTAGACGGTTCGCGGGCACACCTCCCCCACCAGGGGCCGGCCATCGGGGCTGACCGGGCGTGGGCCCACCCACACGTCGGTGCGCTCCTCCCAGCGCACGCCGTCGAGCAGGGGGCGGGTGGCGGCGACGATCGCTTCAACGCGGGCCGGGACGATCGGGCCGTCGGGGTCGCCGAACTCCATAGTGCCGGCGACTCGAAGGCGGGCGTTCAACGGCGTGCAGGCCACCCGGGCATCGGGCAGGTAGATCGGCCCCGTGACCGGCCCATCCACCGGCACGGAGAAGGAGTAGCCGCGCCCGGCCCGCACCGGCACACGGATCCAGCGTGCTGCCAGCCGTGACAACCAGGCGCCGCTGGCGATCACCGCCGCATCCGCCGTCAAAGTCGCGCCGTCGCTGCTGGTCACGGCCACGCCGTCACCGTGGGGCGACACGTCGGCGACATCGAGAATGTGCAGGACGGCACCGCGCTGTACCACCGTGCGCCCCAGCGCGGTCACGAACCGGCCTGGGTCAAGGAAGCGCTGACCGTCGATCTGCACCCCGGCGGCAACCGCCGCGGATGCCAGCGGCACCCGCTCAGCCAGCGCCGCGCCGGTCAGTTCGGTGCCGAACACCGGCTGGCCGGCCTCGGAGAACCGGCGCAGCTCGTCGAGCAATCGCTCCGCGTCGGCGGAGGTGCGGAAAATCGCGGTGATCGGAGCATCGGTGACCGGGGCGTCTACCCCGTTGGCGAGCAGAACGTCATAGGCCTCAATGCATTCCGCGCTCAGGGGTGCGTTGGCCCGCACCGCGCGCCGCCAGGCTGCGGGACGGCTGTTCGCGGCGAAGCGGGCCAAGAAAGTCCACAGTGCCGGGCCGGCGTTGAGCGGCACCTGCAGCGGCGCGGTCCGGCTCAGCAGGGACCGCAGCCCGAAGCGGAGGTTGGCCGGCTCGTTGAGCGGAATCGCCAGTGCCGGGGAGATCCAGCCGGCATTGCCCCACGAGGAACCGGCCGCGACTCCGACCCGGTCGACCACGGTGACTTCGACACCGCGCTCCTGCAGAAACCAGGCGGTGGACAGCCCGACGACGCCGGCGCCCACCACGATCACCGATCGTGGCGCGCCGTCGATTCGGTTGGCCGCACCCATCTCTCCATGATGCGACTGCGCTCAGACGCCCGGTTTAACCGAATCACACAACAGCAGCGTCAGTGTTTGTCGAGTTCCGACATGTCACCCGCCGCGAGCTCGATCATCGCCGCGAATCGGGTGCGCGGATCCTCCAGCCCCAGTGGCGTGACCTCGGCCATCTTGCGCAGCCGGTAGCGGACCGTGTTCTCGTGCACGCCCAGCTGCTCGGCGGCCCGTGCCAGATCACCCTGGGCGTCGAGCCAGGCCCGCAGCGTGGCCACATACGGCGTGTTGTGGGCCGCGTCGTGATGACGCAGCTCTGCGACCGGCCCGCGGGTCGGCACCCGTCCGGCTCGCGCTGCGGTGTGCAGCCGGCGCAGCACGATCTTGTCCCAGGACTCGTCGTAGGCCGGCGCTACGCCGCCGGTTGGCCCGGCCTCGTGCAACGCGAGGCATTCTTCGGCCTCCCGGCGGGCGGCGGCCAGCTCGGCGACGGTGGCAACCGCACTGATCCCGGCCAGCACGCTGGCGTGCGGCGGCAAGACGGCGGCCAGGCCGCTCACCCACTGCCGGGCGGCGGCGGCATCTTCAGCCGGCAGCAGGGTGTAGACCGTGTTGGCGGCCAGTGCGCTGCGGCCGGGCCGCGACCAGCCGAACCCGGTGGTGACGGCCTCGAAAGCCAACAGCAGCCCGGCATGCGGTTGCGTGGCGATCCGGGTGTGCACGGCGATCACCCGCAGCGGGGCTTGCGGCAGTCCCAGCCTGGCGACCAGGGCGACCGCGTCGGCCGGCTCCGTTCGCTCATCCAAAAGCCGGGTCACCCAATCGGATTCGACTTGACGCTCCAAGTCCGCGCTGGCCCGTGACCGCAGCACGTGCAATGCCACCGTACGAGCACCATCAGCGAGGGCGGTCAGCCGCTCACCGCTCAATGGGTCCGGGCAGGCCACCCATACCGCACCCAGCAGCTCTCGGCCGGCGCGCACCGCCACGACCATCCGGCCGGTCAAGCCGTGCTCGGGATCGGCACCGACGTACAACGGTTCGTCGTGAAGGTCCAAATGCGCTATAACACCGCGCTTTTCGAACAGCTCCCGAAGCGGTTCGGACTCCTGCCGGTTCAGGATCGTCGCCGAACGCGCCGGGTCGGCGTACCGCTGGCCACGCGAGTAGGCCAGCACCCTGCCCAGCTGATCCTCGATGGTGACCGCACCGGCCACCGCTTCGGCCAGGCTGTCGGCCACGGCGAACAGATCCGTTGGCCCGCGTCCCGATTCGGTCTCCCGGCCTTCGAGCACCAGCCCGTAGACCACCGCGGCCAGCTCGCTCCAGGACACCGCCGCATCCACCACCAGCACGGCCAGCGACTCGCCCTCCCCCACGAAGGAGGTCTTGTCCTCGACGTCGCGCACCAGCACGGCGACGGCCTTGGCGGCCACCGCCCAGCGCACCGCCTCTTTTACCGAGCGGGCGCCGACCGCCAGCAGAACGTCGCCGACGACGACGCGCTCACCGGTCACCTCGTGCATCACGACACTGCTCAGCCGCGTCGTCCTCGGAATGGAGCAGAACCTCAGCCGAACCCCGTAGCTGCCCACCACGTTGACCAGCCGGTCCAGTGTCACCATCAACCGAGCCTAGCCACGTCTCATCGGCCAGCCCGCCGATCGGGTTGCTCGCCCTGGTCTCCGGCGCCCACACCCACGTGAGCGCCGCCACCAGCAACACCCCACCACTGATCGCAAAACCCCACTCGAAGGACAGCCGCTCGGCGATCTGGCCGACCGCAAGCGAACCTACGATCGATCCGAAGTCGGCCATCATCTGGTACGTCGCCACCGCGGTGCCCGCCCGGGCCTGGTTGCCGACCAGGTCGGAGATGACGGCCTGCTGCGGCGACCCGTAGATCCCCGAGGCCACCCCGGTCAGGTACGCCACCACCAGAAACACCACCAGCGAGGCGCTCGCGCCCAGCAAGACCGTCGTGACGCCCGATGCCGCCAGGCCGGCGATCAGCAGCCCCTTGCGACCGATCCGGTCCGAGAGCTGGCCGCTGGGCAACACCGCGCAGACATTGCCGATCCCGACCATCGCCAGCGTCAAGCCGGCGAAGGAGGGCCCTCGGCCCAGGACTTCGGTGACGAACAACGGCACCAACGCAACCCGCAGACCGAAGACCGACCAGCCGGTGGCGAAGTTCGACAGTAGCGCCGAGCGGTAGGCACGATTCCCCAGCGCGGTCCGCACCGACACGGTGGGCCCGGTCGACTCGGCCGCCTCGGCCAAATGCGAGTGGCGCAGGCTGACGAAGACGCCGGTGGCCGTCACGATCAGCACCGAACCGTAGAACAAGAACGGCGCGCTGAGGCCGAAACCTGCTGTCAGGCTTCCCAATATCGGTCCACCCACGGTGCCCAGCAGGAACGCCGTGGCGAACAGCCCGGCGACGCGGCCGCGAGCATCCTCCGGGCTGATCCGGATCATCAGGCCCACCGCGGCGATGAAGAACATCGTCGATCCAATGCCGCCGAGGGCACGGAAGAACAGCAGCTGTCCGTAGGTCTGCACGAAGGCACAGGCCGTGGTGGACACCGAGACGATCAACAGGCCGGCCACGTAGACCCAGCGCTCACCCAGCCGTTGAACCAGCAGTCCGCTGACCGGAGCGAAGAGCAATCGGGTCAGCGCGAACGCGGTGATGAGGAAGGTCGTCGCGGAGATGCTCACCCCGAAATGGCGCGCGTAGACCGGCAGCACCGGCGACACCAACCCGTAGCCGAGCGCGATCAAAACGTTGGCGACGAGCAGTACCCAGATCTCCCGCTGCAGCCGCGGTTTGGCGGCCGGGGAGTCGTAGGTCACCCGATAACTTTAGACAGCCTCGGTAATCTCTGAATCGGGAGGCTTGACCATGAACCACGCCGTCGATGCGGGCCCCGATCACTCGTCGCCGCGGCCGGTGCTGCTGCAGCTGTGGGAGCAGTGGGTCGCGTTCAAACCGTTCGCCGTAGCCGGCGCTACCGCGATCGTGCTCGGGGGTGCGATAGCCGCCGCCATCGCGGCCCCGGCGCCCACCCGTCACGGGGTCTGGGCGGTGGCCTACCTGGTCCTCGTGCTCGGGGCCGGCCAACTGGCGATCGGGGCCTGCCAAGCATTGCTGCCGGCCATCTCGCCGTCGCCGCGCGAGGCAACGCTGAGCGCCGCGGCGTTCAACCTCTCCGGAGCCGCCATCGTGCTCGGCGTGGTCACCGACCACGTCGCGGTGTTCTACGCGGGTTCTGCGCTGCTGTTCGCCGTGCTGGTCTGGCTGCTCTACCGGGTTCGGCGCAGCACACGGCGGGGTTGGGCGCTGCTCGCCTACCGGTTTTTGCTGGCGGCGTTGGTGGTGAGCATTCCGATCGGGATGGCGATCACCACCGCGGGCCGCAGCTAGTCACTGCCGGGCAAGCAGCTTGGCCAACACCGCCGCGTGACTTCCGTCCACGTCGCGGCTCGCCGTCACCAGGGTGACGGTCTTCTTGCCGCGGGCCAGCGCGCGCAGACCGGCGAACCCGGCGGCCCCCTTGTCGGTCTGCAGTTCTTCTTCGTAGCGGCTGAGGAACTCGTCGAACCGCTCGGGCTGGTGGTTGTACCAATGGCGCAGTTCGTTCGACGGCGCCGCGTCCTTGTACCAGTGCCCCACCCGGGGGTCGTCCTTGCGGAAGCCCCGCGGCCACAGTCGATCGACGAGGATTCGTTCACCTTCCTCGGCACCGGGCTCGTCGTAAACACGGGCGACTCGGAAGGTGGTTTGGGGACTCATACCCCAGGCTATCGCCGGCCCGCGGCGCATGTCAGCCGTCACTTCCCACCACCATCGACGAGTTCGAAGTTAGCTTAGGCAATGCTATCTTGTCGATATTTACAGTTCCGCTCGTAGAAATTGGTGGCCGGCGTGGACGGTGGTTGGATCGCATCTCCCCCAGAGGTGCATTCCGCGCTGCTGAGCGCCGGGCCCGGTCCCGGTGCCCTGCTGGCTGCCGCCGGCGCCTGGTCGGCGCTGAGCACCGAGTACGCGGACGCGGCCACCGAACTGATCAGCGTGCTGAGCACCGTCGGATCAGCGGTCTGGCAGGGCCCCAGCGCGGAGAACTACACCGCGGCGCACGCGCCGTACCTGCAGTGGCTGATCCGCGCCAGCATCGAAAGCGCCCACGCCGGAACCCAGCACGAAGTCGTCGCGGCCGCCTACAGCACCGCCCTGGCCGCCATGCCCACCCTGGCGGAGCTGGCGCTCAACCACACCGTCCACGGCGTCTTGACCGCCACGAATTTCTTTGGCATCAACACCATCCCGATCGCCCTCAATGAGGCCGACTACGCCCGCATGTGGGCGCAGGCCGCCTCCGCCATGGCGACCTACGAGGCCATGGCCGGCGCTGCCCTGACGTCGCTACCCGGCACGGACTCGCCGCCGCCGATCCTGGCCGCAGACACCGGAACCGGTGGCGACGACGAGCCGACGGATCCGATCGAGGAGGCCAACCGCTGGTTCTGGTTCATCTTCTGGAACATCGTGTTCTGGTCGACGTTCCTGTTCATCGTGACGATTCCGGTTCGGATCCCGATCGTGCTGCCGTTGCTGATCAACGCCATCAACGACTTCATCGCATCGATGCAGGTGCCGCCACCGGAGCCGGTCATCGAACAGCCCGCACCACCGCCCGTCGCGGTACGGCACCCGATCGCGGCCCGACCGGCCCACGAGCCGGTCGCCGTTGCCGTCGGTGTCGCGAGCGCTATCGCCGGTTCGGCGGGGACATCCTCCGGCCCGGCCGGCGCCACGACCACCGGGCCGGCGCTACCGGTAAGCGGCGCCGAATCGCTGGCCTATCTGGTGACCGGCGGCCACGCCGAAGGCTTCGGCCCCACCTTGACCGACCGCGACCGGTCCCCAGCGCCGGCCGCGGGCGCCTGCGCGGCGGTCTCGGCTCGCGCCCCGGCGGCGCGCGCACCGCTGCGGTCCCGGCGTCGCCGTCGCGCCCAGATGAAGGAATACGCCGACGCCACCATGACACTGGATGCCGACGTCACCGCATCACCCGACGAAGCGACCAGACCCGCCGGCTCGGATTCCGGCGCGGGAGCGCTGGGATTCACCGGGACAGCGCAGCGCAGCGACGCGGGGGCAACAGGACTGGCCCGGTTGCGCGGCAACGTTTTCGGTTCGGGCCCGGCGGTGCCGCTACTGCCCGAAACCTGGGATCACGACTCGGACGAGCGGTCGCCGTTCTAATTGCTCGGCCGCGAACCGAACCGGCGCCGGCCTCGCGCCGCGAAGGCACGCATGGCCCCCAGCGCCACCCCCATCCGGCGCTTCGACGACGGGTACCACAGCAGTTCGGACTTCTGGGTGGGCAGCCGCGGCGACGTAATGGCTTGCTGCCGACAGTATTTGATGATTCCAGACGCGCCACCGGCACGATAGCCGATGCCGGATTCCTTCCAGCCGCCCATCGGCAACCCCGGACAGAAGACATTGACCAAGGCATCGTTGACATTCACCGCGCCCACTTCCAGCCGACGGGCCAGCCGCTCGCCGCGGCGCTTATCGCCCGTCCACACCGTGGCCGACAATCCGTACGGCGAGTCGTTGGCCAGCCGGACGGCCTCGTTCTCGTCGGCGACCTTGATCACCGGCAGGGTCGGTCCGAAGGTCTCTTCGGTCATGCATGTCATGGACGAGTCGACGTCGGCGATCACGGTCGGCGCGAAGTACGTCCCCACGCCGGTTGCCTTGCCGCCCGTGACCACCCGTGCCCCGGCGGCCGTCGCCTCCTCGACATGGCGCGCCACGATGTCGCGTTGCGCTTCGGTCGCCATGGCACCGGTGTCACCGTCCTGGCCCTGCTGCACCTCACCCACCCGGGCGGCCAGCTTCGCGACGAACTCGTCATAGACCGGGGCTTCGACGTACACGCGCTCCACCGACACACATACCTGTCCGGAGTTGAACATTCCGCCCCACGCAATGCCGTTGGCGGCGCGGTCGAGGTCGGCGTCGGCCAGCACGATCGCCGGGTCCTTGCCGCCGAGCTCCAGACCGTAGGGAATCAGCCGCTGCGCGCAGGCCACCGCGACCTTGCGCCCGGTGGCCGTCGACCCGGTGAACTGCAGGAAGTCGGCGTGTTCGATCAGCGCCTGGCCGGTGTCTCCGTAGCCGGTGGTCAGGCCGAGCACTGGCGGGGCACCGATCTCGGCCCAGCCGCGCACGAACTCGACCGCCGACAGCGGCGTCACTTCGGAGGGCTTGAGCAGCACGGCCGCACCGGCCGCCAAAGCCGGCGGCACGTCGAGGCCGGGCATCGCGAACGGGAAGTTCCACGGCGTGATGATCCCGACCAGCGGGTAGGGGCGGTAGGCGGTGGTGAACCGCTTGACGCGATAGAGCGGGCTGTGCGCCTTGGGATGCCGGTCGGCGAGAAACTCCTTGGCGTTCTTGGCCCAGTAGCCGATGGCGTCTGCCGTGGCGACCGCCTCCAGGCTGGCGTCGACGTGCGATTTCCCGGTCTCGGAGATCAACACCTCGGTAATGCGGTCGGCGTTGTCCAGGATCCAGTCCTGCCAGGCCAGCAGCCAGCGCTTGCGGCCCGTCGGTCCGAGCGCCTCCCATTCCGGTTGGGCTGCAATGAGTTGGGCGGCCTTGGCGGCCACCGTCTGGGGGTCGTCGATCGGCACGGTGCCCGACACAGCCCCGGTCGCGGGGTTGTGCACGGTGATCATCGACTCGGCCCTGGATTGCACTGCGGTCATGTTGCGCTCCCGATCTAGAACCTGCGGAAAGGCTGTGACCTCGCCGTAGCTGATCGTCGGTTGCTGCCTGGGAATTTGTCAAGGTCAACCGTCGCGGAAACTTTGCCCGAGGCGCCCGGAGTACAGGGAAATCCCTGTATCCGATCGGTGCGAAGTCGCCTACTGTCCGAAATCAGCAGATCGTCACGCTGGGACTGGAGAGGCCGATGACTAATTGGGTATGGACGCGTTGTCGCCGATGGGTTGGGCGCTTCGTCGTCACCACTGCCAAAGCCGTCTCGGCCGGGACTGCCGCGGGCATCGTCCTCGCCTGTGTACCGATGGCCTGGGCCGACCCGGAGCCCTCAACCCAGCAGGAGCCGGCCGAGAACCAGGAACAGCAGGACGAGCAGCAGCAAAAGGGATTCTCGCCGCCGCGGCCCGATGCTCCCGACAACAACCCATCCAACGCCAACCCGCCGAACAACCCCACCAACAACGACGCCTCCAAGAAGGGCGACCTGGCGGACAAGAACTGTTGGATGTACAGCACCGGTCCCGAATGGTTCGCGCCCGGAGCCATGCCTAGGCCGGGCCTTCCCGGGGAGAAGGTCTGGCCGTGTTATTACGTGGCGGGGCTGCCGCCGCACTAGGACTCCACTATCCAGGGCAACGCATATCGCGGGTTGGACCGCCGGTCTCCGCTCATGAAAGTGCCGGTGTTCTATCGGTGGAACCAGCGGGGAGGGCGCTATTGGGCGAGGTATCCCCCGTCGACGGGCAACACGACGCCGGTGATGAAGGAGGCATCGTCGGAAGCGAGGAAGACTATGGCACTGGCAACTTCGGCCGGTTCGCCGATACGGCCCATCGGGTGCATGCGCTCGACCGCCGCCAAATACGCTGAGCCACCCGGCTCCTCCGGGAACCGCTGGACCCGCTCGGTGCGAATCGTCCCGGGGGCAACGGCGTTGACTCTGATTCCCCGATCGGCCCACTCGACCGCCAAGTGCTTGGTCAAACCGCTGGCGATGAACTTAGCGGGCCCGTAGGCCGCCTGCCGCTTCTGCCCGGCCAGGCCCGAGATCGACGAGAGGCACACGATCGCGCCGCCGCCGGTTGGCAGCATTGCCTCGATTGCGAATTTGCACGTGAGGAACATGCCGCGGCCATCGATGGCCATCACGTTGTCCCAGTCGGTGGCGGTCACCTCTTGCGCATCGCCGAGCGGGATGATGCCGGCGTTGGCGACCAGCACATCGAGCCGTCCGAATCGGTCGACCGCCGCGCCGATCATTCTCTGCGCATCATTCTGGACCGAGACGTCGCCGACGACTGTCTCGACCTGCCCCCCGGCTTGGCGCAGTTCCTCGGCGAGCGCCAGCAGCGGCTCGCCTTGAATATCGGTCACGACCAGACGCGCACCTTCGCGTGCGAAGAGCACGGCGGTGGCCCGGCCGATGCCAAAGGCTGCCCCGGTGATCACAGCCGACTTTCCGAGGAGGCGTCCTCGTCCTTCGGTTACGCCGTCCGTCATCTGCGCATCATCTCGGTCAACACTGCCCCTACTTCTTTGTGCGCCGAACTTCTCAACGCGATAGATGGCCACTCGATTTCGCGTGAGCGCAGGCAGGTGTGGAGCCCTGGGCTATATCGCGATCGAGGCCTCGCCACAGGGCGGGACGCGAACAGGATAAGTCCGAGCGGATGATCCCCCGGCGCAATCGCCGCCGTGAGGGAGGAAGCGAGAGCCAGGTGCCTCGGTTGAGGTTGAGCTGAAACGGGGGCGGGCCAGGACTTTTCGTCCTGGCCCGTCCCGTTTCTTCAGTTGTGGAGCTGCCGGGAATCGAACCCGGGTCCTACGGCATTCCCTCAAGACTTCTCCGTGCGCAGTTCGCTATGTCTCTACTTGGATCTCCCGGTCACGCGAACAAGCCGAGATGACGATCCCAGTCGCTGTTGGTGTCCCGATACATCCCGCGACCGGACGTATCGGTGGATCCCTCTAGTCGATGCCAGGGTCCGGGCCGAGGGAGCTCCCGGTCTGACAGGCCCGCCTCGCTTAGGCAGCGAGGGCGAAGTCGCTCTGAAGAGCGACCTTAGCCGGCGTAAGTGCCTTGGCGCTTACTTGTTTACAGCGACGCTTACGGTGGTCTCCTGCCTGCACCGGCACGCTTCCCTTGATTCGACACACGCAGTCGAAACCTTTCAGCCCCCTGTCTTGGGTAATTGCCCACCGACCGTCGGCGGACACTTCATGGTACGCGGTCTACAACGACGAACCGATGTCCGTTCATTCCATCGGCGCCGCACCGTCACCGGGCGGTGATCATCGCCACCGCCACCGCCGCCAGCACCATGCCGAGCACCTGTCCGCGGTGCACCCGCTCGCGCAGCACCACAATCGCCAGCACCACCGTCACCGCGGGAAACAGCGAGATCAGCACGCTGGCCAACGACAGGTCCGATCCGCGCAGCGCGAGCAGCATCGCGACATTGGCTGCGGTATCCGACAGCCCCGCCACCAGCGCCAGCTTCAAGGGCCTGCCGGTGGGCACGCGCAATTCACGCGCCCCGGTCGCCGCCGTGAACACCAGCAGCGCGGCTGCCACCCGCGCGAATGCCAACGGCCACAGCCCGGAGTCGTCCGGCGCCTCGTGGATGAACACGAAGTCCAACCCGAACGCCACGCCGGCTCCCACGGTCAGCCAGGCCACCTTGCGGGTGAAGCGGTGCGGCCGGATGTCTTCGTCGGTGGCCTGCCGGCTCACCAGGACCACCGCCAACAGCGCCAGCGCGATCCCGCCGTCGGCTACCAGCCCGGGCCGCTCCCCCTGGATCAAGCCGATCCCCACCGGAACGCCGGCCGTCAACACCGCCGAAATCGGAGATACCACCGAGATGGGCCCGGCACCCAACGCGGCGTAGAACCACCAGCCACCCAGCCCCAGCGCGACACCGGAGGCCAGGCCCCAGCCGATCGCGCCCAGGGGAATCGGTCCGCCCACCGCAATGGCGAGCGTGCCCAGCAACACCAGCGCCACCGGGTAGGAGACCAGCACCACCCGCAGTGCGGGTACGCGGCGCGCGGCGAGGCCACCGGCGAAATCGCTGACCCCGAACCCGGCCGCTGACAGCAGCGCCAGGACGGCGCCGGTCACATGCCCTTGGCGCGCCGACCCAGCGCCCGGGTGACTTCGCGTTGTGCGTCGCGCTTGGCGAGGTCCTGCCGCTTGTCGTGGGCCTGCTTACCGCGCGCCAGCGCCAGTTCGACCTTCACCTTGCCCTCGGTGAAGTACACCGACAGCGGCACCAGGGTGAGATTGCCGTCGCGGATCTTGCCGATCAGCATGTCGATCTGGCGTCGATGCAACAGCAGCTTGCGGGTGCGGCGCGGTTCGTGATTGGTCCAGGTGCCGTGGTGATACTCGGGAATGTGCATGTTGCGCAGCCACACTTCGCCGTCATCGACGGTGGCGAACGCATCGACCAGTGAGGCCTGACCGGCTCGCAGGCTCTTCACCTCGGTGCCCACCAACGACACCCCAGCCTCGTACACGTCCAGAATCGAGTAGTTGTGGCGTGCTTTGCGATTCGACGCAACGATCTGTTTGTCCGGCTTCTTCTTGCTGCCCTTGTCAGCCGCTTTCTTAGCCATCGCTACCGCCGCACGTACAGCCGAAGCGTCACGTACGCGGTCGCTCCGGCCATCGCCGCGCCCAACAGCAGCAGGATCGGCGAGATGTAGAGGATGTCGGCATAGTCGATCCGCGCGATCAGGTGCGCTTGATAGAACTGGCTGAGCGCATTGTCGAGGAACGCCGCTCGCACCACAAGAAGCCCGATGATCGCAATGATCACGCCCACCGTCGCGGCCAGCACCGCCTCCACCAGGAACGGCAGCTGGGTATACCAGCGACTGGCGCCCACCAGACGCATGATGGAGACCTCAGTGCGCCGCGTGTAGGCGGCGACCTGAACCATGTTGGCGATCAACAGCACCGCCCCGACCGCCTGCACCAGGGCGACCGCGAACGCAGCACTGCTCAGTCCGTCGAGCACGGCGAACAACCGGTCGATCAACTTCTTCTGGTTGAGCACGCTGAGCACGCCCGGCTGACCCTGCATCGCGGCGTCGAAATCCTTGCTCTGCTCCGGATTCTCCAGCTTGACGATGAACGACGCCGGGAACGAGTCCTTGCTCGCCACATCCTTGAACTCGGGGAACTTGCGGATGGCGTCGGCATACGCGTCATCAGAGTTGAGGTAGCGCACCGACTTCACGTCGTTGCGGGTCTCGATCTGCTCGCGCAGCGCCTTGCACGCCTGGCCCTCGCAGTTCGGGTCATCGGCGGCAACGTCGGGGTCCAAGAACACCTGCGACTCCACCCGGTCCAGGTAGATGCTGCGGGACTGGTCGGCCAGACGCACCACCAGCAGGCCACCACCGAACAGACCGATCGAGATGGCCGTGGTGAGGATCATCGCCACCGTCATGGTGACGTTGCGGCGCAGGCCGGTCAGGACCTCGTTGAACAGGAATCCAAAGCGCACGTCAGCGGTCCATTCCGTAGACGCCGCGCTGTTCGTCGCGCACCAGTCGTCCCAGTGATAGTTCGACGACGCGCTGGCGCATCGAGTCGACGATGTGGTGGTCGTGGGTCGCCATCAGCACCGTGGTTCCGGTGCGGTTGATCCGCTCCAGCAGATCCATGATGTCCTCACTCGTCTCCGGGTCCAGGTTTCCGGTCGGCTCGTCGGCCAGCAGCACCAGGGGCCGGTTGACGAAGGCCCGGGCGATCGCCACCCGCTGCTGCTCACCGCCGGACAGCTCGCCCGGCAGCCGGTTCGCTTTGCCGGACAACCCGACCATCTCCAGCACCTCGGGGACCACCCGGTTGATCATCTCCGGCTTCTTGCCAATCACCTCCAGGGCGAACGCAACGTTCTCGAACACGGTCTTCTGCTGCAGCAACCGGAAGTCCTGGAACACGCACCCGAGCACCTGGCGCAGGCTCGGGATGTGGCGGCCGGGCAGCTTGTTGACGTGAAACTTCGACACCTGAATATCGCCCGAGGTGGGCGTCTCCTCGGCCAGCAGCAGCCGCATGAACGTCGACTTGCCCGACCCGGACGGGCCGATCAGGAACACGAACTCGCCCTTGTCGATCTTGACGTTGACATTGTCGAGCGCCGGACGGGCCGACGATTTGTACTGCTTGGTGACATGGTCGAGCGTGATCATCACGGCACGCAGTTTAACCGTGCGAGACGCCCGGGCCGGGCGGGGACGCGGGTGTTGCCGGGCCGGGCTGGGCCGGGGGCTGCGCAGCGCCGGGCGGTGCCGCAGGCGGCGACGGCTCGGGCGGCGGTGGGTTGGGCGCCGGTTCCACCGGCGGGGCGGGCGCAGGCGGAGGACACAGCGGCGGACAGAACGGGAATCCCGGCACCGGTGTCGGGGTCGGAGCTTCGCCGGGCGGCGGCTCGGTCGGGGCGGGGGTCTCGGTGGTGGTGGGCGTGGGTGTGACGGTCTCGGTGATGGTCACCGGCGGCTGTTGCAGCTTGGTACGCGGCACCCAGGTATAGGCCGGGTCGGGGATGAAGCCCGGCGGCACCACCTGCGGGGCGGGGGGCGGCGTCGGCTCTTCCCGGTAGGTGTCATAGACCCACCACACCGCGGCGAAGGCGATGATCAGCGCCGCCGTGGAGGTGCGGACCCGGCCGCCGAACAGATGCGCCGGCCATTTCCATCGCTTGCCGTCTGCCGCCTCCGGCTGCTCCGGGGTGTCGGCGGGCTTTCTGATGCTGAGTTTCACAGTGTCTCCACCGGCTTCACATCACCGGCGGTGACGACGCCGGCCGACGCCAATGCTCGCACCACTTGGATGCGCAGCCGGCGTCCTACCTCGAATTGCTTCCCGGGCAGGGTGCGGGCCACCATCCGCAGGTTGACGACGCCGAGTTCGATGCTTTCCACTCCCATGATCGACGGCTGGTCCAGCAGCAGGTCTCGCAGCGGCGCGTCGGCCTCGCGGGCGTTCTCACATACCTGATGCAGTACCTCGTTGACCCGTGTCAGGTCGGCACTGGTGGGTACCGGGATGTCGACGACGGCGCGCGCCCAGTCCTTGGACAGGTTCAGCGACCGCACGATGTTGCCGTTCGGGACGTTGTAGACCTCGCCGTTGGGGGTGCGCAGCTTCGTCACCCGCAGCGTGACCTCTTCGACGGTCCCGAGCGCTTCGGTCGGCGCTCCCACCATGGACAGCTGCACCAGATCGCCGAAGCCGTACTGCTTTTCGGTGATGATGAAGAAGCCGCTCAGCAGGTCCTGCACCAGCTTCTGGGCACCGAAACCGATCGCGCCACCCAGCACCGCGGCCGGCCCCACCAGGGAGCCGACCGGAATGTCGAGGATGCTGGTGATCTGGACGGCGACCATCACGCACAGCAGCACCACCGACACCCAGGAGATCACCGAGGCGACCGCCTGGCGGTGCTTAGAGGCCTCCGAACGCACCAGCGCGTCGCTGGCCGCAAAGCCACGTTCCAGCCGCCGCGTGACGCGGCGCGCCGCCCAGGTGATGAACCGCGACGCCAGCACCGCCCCGATCAGCAGCAGGACGATCCGCAAGCCTTTGGTGATGACCCACTCGCCGATCTGACCGCGCCACAGCTCGTGCCAGCGTTGTCCCGGGGCGAAGGCCAAGACCATGCGCTCAGTCGCCTTCAGGCCTGTTGCGCCAGCGGATCCCTGCCTCCAGGAAGCCGTCGATGTCACCGTCGAGCACCGCGGCCGGGTTGCCCACCTCGAACTCGGTCCGCAGGTCCTTGACCATCTGGTACGGGTGCAGCACATAGGAGCGCATCTGGTTGCCCCACGAGCTGCCGCCGTCGCCCTTGAGCGCGTCCATCTCGGCGCGCTCCTCAGAGCGCTTGCGTTCCATCAGCTTCGCCTGCAGCACGCGCATCGCCGAAACCTTGTTCTGCAACTGCGATTTTTCGTTCTGACAGGTGACGACGATCCCGGTGGGGATGTGGGTGAGCCGCACCGCCGAGTCGGTGGTGTTCACCGACTGTCCGCCGGGCCCGCTGGAGCGGTAGACGTCGACTCGGACGTCGCCCTCGGGGATGTCGATGTGGTCGGTGGTCTCCACCACCGGCAGCACCTCGACCTCGGCGAACGACGTCTGCCGGCGCCCCTGGTTGTCGAACGGGCTGATCCGCACCAGCCGGTGGGTGCCCTGCTCCACCGAAAGGGTGCCGTAGGCGAAGGGCGCGTGCACCGCGAACGTGGCGCTCTTGATCCCGGCCTCTTCGGCGTAGGAAGTGTCGAACACCTCGACGCCGTACTTGTGCTGCTCGGCCCAGCGGATGTACATCCGCATCAACATCTCGGCCCAGTCTGCGGCGTCCACGCCGCCCGCACCGGAGCGGATCGTGACCAGCGCCTCGCGCTCGTCGTACTCACCCGAGAGCAGGGTGCGCACTTCCATGGTCTCGACGTCGGTTCGCAGCGACGCGAGCTCGGCGTCGGCTTCGGCCAGGGCATCGGCAGCGGCCGCGCCCTCTTCCTCGGCCGCCATCTCGTAGAGCACCGGCAGGTCATCGAGGCGGCGGCGCAGTTCCTCCACACGGCGCAACTCCCCCTGCGCGTGCGACAACTCACTGGTGACGCGTTGGGCCCGGGCCTGGTCGTCCCACAGATTCGGGTCGGACGCCTCGTGCTCGAGTTTGTCGATACGGCTGCGCAGTCCGTCGACGTCCACCACCCGCTCCACCGTGGTCAAGGTGGTGTCGAGGGCGTCGATGTCAGGCTGGCGGTCTGGTTCCACGTTTATCGAGGTTACCGGCGGCCACTGGCGTGCGACCTCTAGCATCGGGGTTACGCGGGTGCATGAACGACTTCCGAGGAGAAAGAAGGTTCGAGGATGCGGCCCTACCACGTCGCGATCGTCGGCTCCGGTCCCTCCGGCTACTTCGCTGCAGCATCGCTGCTCAAGCTGGCCGCCGGCGGTGCGGTCGACGTGCGCGTCGACATGCTGGAGATGCTGCCGACGCCGTGGGGCCTGGTGCGCTCGGGAGTGGCGCCGGATCATCCGAAGATCAAGTCGATCAGTGCGCAGTTCGAAAAGACCGCGGCCGATCCTCGATTCCGGTTCTACGGCAACGTCACCGTCGGCGAGCACGTGACGCCCGAGGAACTGGCCGAGCGCTACGACGCGGTGATCTACGCGATCGGCGCGCAGTCGAATAGGCAACTGGGCATTCCCGGGGAGGACCTGGCCGGCAGCGTGGCCGCGGTGGACTTCGTCGGCTGGTATAACGCCCATCCACACTTCGTCGACCACGCACCCGACCTGACCTGCAAGCGCGCCATCGTGGTCGGTAACGGCAACGTGGCCCTGGATGTGGCCCGCATCCTGGTCAGCCAGCCCGACGAACTGCGCCGCACCGACATCGCCGACCACGCCCTGGACCTGCTGGGTCCGCGCGGCATCGAAGAGGTGGTGATCGTCGGTCGGCGCGGCCCGCTGCAGGCCACGTTCACCAGCCCGGAGCTCCGCGAACTCGGCGATCTCAAGGGCCTCGACGATGTCGACGTGGTGATCGACGCCGCTGAGTTCGCCGGCATCACCGACGAGGACATCGAGGCGGCCGCCAAACATCCCAAGCAGAACGTCAAGGTGTTGCGCACCTATGTCGGACGCGAATTGCGACCGGGTCATCGCCGAATCGTGTTCCGGTTCTGCACATCTCCGATCGAGATTCGCGGCGACGGCCGAGTCGAGGAAATCGTGTTGGGGCGCAACGAGCTGACGACCGACGAGCAGGGCCGGGTCAGCGCGCACGACACCGGTGAACGCGAGGTGCTACCGGCTCAGCTGGTGGTGCGCTCGGTCGGATATCGCGGCGTACCGATGCCCGGACTGCCGTTCGACGAACGCAGCTGCACCATCCCACACACCGACGGGCGCATCGAAGGCACCAGCAATCAGTACGTGGTCGGGTGGATCAAGCGTGGACCTTCAGGGGTGATCGGTTCCAACAAGAGCGACTCGCAGGCCACCGTCGACACGCTCGCCGCGGATCTGGCCGCCCGGGCAGCGCAAACCGGTCTACCCGACGTGGACGCCGACTACGAAGCCCAACTGCACCGGTGGCTGCTGTCTCGCCAACCGGACCTGGTCACCGCCGAGCACTGGCAGCTGATCGACGCCCACGAGCGGTCCACCGGTGAGCCGCATGGCCGACCCCGGGTCAAGCTGGCCAATGTCGCCGAGATGTTGCGAATCGGGCATGGGCTGAACTCGGAGGAGCCGTGTCCCGAGTGTGACTCCGGCGACCTGACGTGCTGCACAGTGCCAGTACCGGAGTCACACTCGCGGTAGTTACCGGTTGGATCCGGCCATGGTCATCCGCCACACGATCGGATATGCGGTAACGAAGCCCAACCACATTCCGACCCACATGAGCAGCCAGAACGCCATCGTCGCGTGGCCGTAGTGCAACACGAAGGCCACCAGCATCATGACGGCACCCATGCCGACGTCGAATGCGAGGACCGCCGGCACCGAGATCCGCACGGCCTTCCACAACCGCCCGCGCGCCGTGAGGTCGCCAGCGGAAAGCGCCAGGACGTGGTACTCGAAGGCGGTCAGCAGCGGCAGCGCGAATACTGCGATCAGCAGGATCATCGGCCACACGGCCCTACCGGCAATGGTCATGCCGGCACCCATGACTATCGGCACCGCGAGACCGTGGCCGATGAAGGAGGCCACGCCGCCGGGGATGGTGTGGAGCGCCACGGTGGCCGGCCGCTCCAATTGCGGGCGGTCTCCGTGTTGCTCTTGCCATCGTGGCGTGGACGGCCGCCCCCACCTGCAGTAGGCCCACAGCGCCAGCGGACCCGCATAGATCGCGGTGATCGCCCACACGACGCCCATCGCCGGTACCGATTGCCGATACCGGCGAAGGTAGATGTCGGCCAGGATGATCAGCGCAATGAGTGCTCCGACGACGGTGACCACCCAACCGGTCACCGTCACCCAGGTCGGCGGTCCTGCCATGTCAGCCATTCCGGCCATGCCGGCGTGCTGCGGGTTTCTCATGCCACGACCTCCGTGGCGACGACGTGTGGGGCTGGCCCGCTGGATTTGGGCGCAGGGATATACCGCGCAATGTTCATAAGGTTCTCGTTTCTGCAGTGTCAGCCGCGGACGGTGCGCGGCAATTGAATCGGCACAGTGACAGTCGGCGGGCGCAACGAAGCGCACCGCGCTAGCACTGACCTATCAGCAACGACAGATGCAGATCCGGCTCAAGATGTTTCGGCCTAGGTAATCGTTGATCGCTCGGACAGGGACCGGCGGATCTCGTGTCCCGGCTACCACCGGACCGGCGAACGGGGCGACCATCGCCGCCATCGCGACGAGGACCATCAGCGCGACAAAACCAACCGCTTGGCACGCCTGTATTGCGGCCGTAGGCAGATCGGCGCACTTATGCGCGCACAGATGCGTCAGCTTTGCGTCGTGTCCGGCGGCAGCAACCGCAAAGTTGGTAGCGGCGTGCCCGACCGCACTGATCGCCAAGGCAGGCGGAGGGAGGACCTCGGTCTCCGCCCGCGCCACATGGCAGCACGTAATAACGCCAAGAAGCCATGAAACTGCCACTGCGACACCGATGATGTGTCGCAGTGCGGGATGCAGATTCATCTTCCGATGGCGCATAGCGCTACCCAAAGTAGCGCACGCCACCACCACTGTCCTCTCGGCCGAGACCGATCTGACCGCGAACCCACGAGTCCATGCACCCGCACAGCGGGTCGTGGTCGGGTCGTCAATCCCCCGCCGGACCGGTCAGATTCCAGTTGTCCGGGTTGCGCGGCGAGTACCGCACCGGCAGCAGGTCTCCCACGCTCGGCCACTTGCTGACGTCAACCGCGAACCGCTGATAGACCTCGTGCTCATCCACCGTCGGACCATGCAGGACGCCGGTGATGGTGACGTACTGCGCGCCGGTCGCCTCGGGCCGCGGACTGACGCCGGTGACCAGCACGGTGCCCTCTTGGGCTCCCCCGCCCGGCCCCGATCGGAGGCACCGCGGCGCCAGGAACACCGCGAGAATGGCCAGTAGCAACAGCAGTGCCCCGAACTCCCACATGCGGTCATGGTAGGACTTTCGCCATGGCGCAGATCAACGACAATCTCGACGAAGACCTCACGCTGGCCCTGGCTCTGGCCGACCGGGCGGACGAAATCACGCTGGCGCGGTTCGGTGCGCTCGACCTGCGGGTCGACACCAAGCCCGACCTGACTCCGGTGACCGACGCCGACCAGGCGGTCGAAACCGCACTGCGCGAGGTGCTGGTCGCCGA
Source organism: Mycobacterium sp. SMC-14 (assembly GCF_046250075.1). Taxonomy (NCBI): domain Bacteria; kingdom Bacillati; phylum Actinomycetota; class Actinomycetes; order Mycobacteriales; family Mycobacteriaceae; genus Mycobacterium; species Mycobacterium sp. SMC-14. Next base: position 3,196,576 of record NZ_CP176429.1, read on the forward strand.
GCGTGCCGAAGACCAGATCCTCGGCGAGGAGTTCGGTGGCACCGCCACTTTCACTGGGCGCCAGTGGATCATCGACCCGATCGACGGCACCAAGAACTTCGTACGAGGGGTGCCGGTGTGGGCCACCCTGATCGCGTTGCTCGAGGACGGCGTGCCGATCCTCGGCGTGGTCAGTGCCCCGGCGTTGCACCGACGCTGGTGGGCAACGCGCGGCCGGGGCGCGTTCGGGTCCCACGCCGGCGCGCCGGCCCGACCGCTGTCGGTTTCCTCGGTGGCCGAGGTGGGCTCCTCCAGCCTGACGTTCGCCGGGCTGAACTACTGGGCGGCGCGCGGGCTGCGGGAGCAATTCCTGGGGCTGACCCAGGCGGTGTGGCGGGCACGCTCCTACGGCGATTTCTGGGCGTACTGCTTGGTCGCCGAGGGCGCGGTGGATGCAGCCATCGAGCCGGCGGTGTCGGTGTGGGATCTGGCCGCCGTCGACATCCTCGTGCGCGAAGCGGGCGGGGTGTTCACCGACCTGTCCGGCAACCCGGGCCCGCACGGCAACTGCGCCGTGGCCGCCAACCCCGCCCTGCACCAGCAGGTGCTGGCGGCTTTGACCCCGGAGTAGGCGGGCATCCGGCAGCGGCAGTTGAGGACTTCGTCACACCTTACTTTTGAGTTAACTTACTTCGGAGTAAGGTGGCCTCATCGATACCTTCCATCGAGTGAGGCTCTGACATGACTGATATCGCCCCCGCCACCAACGGCTCAAAGGTCCGGCTGAACAGCCGCGCCAGCGGCGTCGGGTCGGCTCCGCACAAGCGCAGCCCGATGGCGGCCGCACTGTCGCTGGTCACGCCACTGGTCAGCCGGGACTTCCTGGACCGCTACCGCCTGCGAGAGCCACTCAACTGGAGCCTGAACTACGGCGTGAAGACGGCCTTCTCCGTCGCCGGAGCCTCCACCCGCCAGTTCAAGAAGGTTCAGGGCCTGGGCAAGGCGCCGGCGCGCCTCGGCCCCGCCGCCAAGGGCGGCAAAAACACTGACTACTTCGACCTGACCCCCGATGACGACCAGCAGATGATCGTCGACACCGTCGAGGAGTTCGCGGCCGAGCTGCTGCGCCCGGCCGCCCACGAGGCCGACGAGGCCCTTGACTACCCGCGCGAGCTGCTCGGCAAGGCGGCCGAGTTGGGCATCACCGCGATCAACATCCCGGAGGACTTCGACGGGATCGCCGCACACCGTTCCGCGGTCACCAACGTGCTGGTCGCCGAGGCGCTGGGCTACGGCGACATGGGCCTGGCACTGCCGATCCTGGCTCCTGGCGGGGTGGCTTCGGCGTTGACCCACTGGGGCAGCGCCGACCAGCAGGCCACCTACCTGCCCGAATTCGCCGGGGAGAAGGTCCCGCAGGCCTGTGTCGCGATCGTCGAGCCGCAGCCGTTGTTCGACCCGACCAACCTCAAGACGACCGCGGTACGCACGCCTAGCGGCTACCGGCTCGACGGGGTGAAGTCGTTGGTGGTGGCCGCTGCCGACGCCGAGCTGTTCATCGTGGCCGCCCAGCTCAACGGCAAGCCGGCGCTGTTCATCGTCGAGTCCTCGGCGCCCGGCCTGACGGTGAAGGCCGACCCCAGCATGGGTCTTCGCGCCGCCGCCCTGGGCCAGCTCGAGCTGAACAAGGTGTCGGTCCCGCTGAGCGCCCGCCTCGGCGAGGAAGCCGCGACCGATGCCGACTACTCGCAGGCCATCGCGCTGTCCCGGCTGGGCTGGGCCGCATTGGCGGTCGGCACCAGCCACGCGGTGCTCGACCACGTGATGCCCTACATCAAGGAGCGTGAGGCGTTCGGTGAGCCGATCGCCAACCGCCAGTCGGTGGCGTTCATGTGCGCCAACATCGCCATCGAACTCGATGGGCTGCGCCTGCTGACCTGGCGCGGCGCGTCGCGGTGCGAGCAGGGACTGCCCTTCATCCGGGAGGCCGCCCTCGCCAAGCGGATCGCGACCGACAAGGGCATGCAGATCGGCCTGGACGGGGTGCAGCTGCTCGGCGGCCACGGCTACACCAAGGAGCACCCGGTCGAGCGCTGGTACCGCGATCTGCGGGCACTCGGCGTCGCCGAAGGCGTCCTGGTCATCTAGTCACCCGAGCTACCAAGCCAACTCCGCTGCGAACACGAAAGTCTGATCATGGCAATCAATCTGGAACTGCCCCGTAAGCTGCACGAGGTCATCGAGATGACCCATGCCGGGGCCGCCGAACTGCTGCGCCCCATCTCGCGCAAGTACGACGCACGCGAGCACGCCTACCCCGTCGAGCTGGACACCCTGGAAACCCTGTTCGACGGGGTCTCCGGGGCCGGCGGTAGCGCGATGGCCGGCGCGGAGGCCTTCCGCGACGCCGGCGCGCAGACCGGCAACCGCAACGCGTCCAACATGGCGGCAATGCTGCAGGTGCTCGAGATGAGCTGGGGCGATGTGGCTTTGATGCTGTCGGTGCCCTACCAGGGCCTTGGCAATGCGGCGATCTCCGGCGTGGCCACCGACGAACAGCTCGCTCGGCTGGGCAAGGTGTGGGCCGCGATGGCCATCACCGAGCCGAGCTTCGGCTCCGACTCGGCGGCGGTGACCACGACGGCCACCCTCGACGGCGACGAGTACGTGATCAACGGCGAGAAGATCTTCGTCACCGCCGGTTCGCGATGCACCCACATCGTGGTGTGGGCGACGCTGGACAAGGCGCGGGGGCGGGCGGCGATCAAGTCGTTCGTCGTGCCGCGTGAGCACCCCGGTGTCATCGTCGAGCGCCTGGAACACAAGCTCGGCATCAAGGCCTCCGACACCGCGGTGATCCGGTTCGACAATGCACGCATCCCCAAGGACAACCTGCTGGGCAGCCCGGAGATTAACACCGAGAAGAGCTTCTCCGGAGTCATGGAGACCTTCGACAGCACCCGGCCGATCGTGGCCGCGATGGCGGTCGGGGTCGCGCGCGCCGCACTCGAAGAGCTGCGCAAGATGCTCACCGCCGCCGGCATCGAGATCTCCTACGACAAGCCGGCACACGCCCAGAGCGCACCGGCCGCGGAGTTCCTGCGGATGGAGGCTGACTGGGAGTCGGCGAACCTGCTGACGCTGCGCTCGGCATGGCAGGCCGACAACAGCATCCCCAACTCCAAAGAGGCGTCGATGGGCAAGGCCAAGGCCGGCCGAGTCGCCAGCGACATCACCCTCAAGGCCGTCGAAATGGCCGGCACTTTGGGCTACTCCGAGCAGATGCTGCTGGAGAAATGGAGCCGCGACTCGAAGATCCTCGACATCTTCGAGGGCACCCAGCAGATCCAGCTGCTGGTGGTGGCCCGCCGCCTGCTGGGCCTGTCGTCGGCCGAGCTGAAGTAACGCCCTACACCGGCGGTTGGATCAGCGGACCGAAGCTGCCGCCGACGGCCTCGAGCACCCGGGTGTCGCGTGCGGACAGCGCGATGACGAACGCGCCCTGGATGAGTGCCAGCACGCTGTGCGACAGCTCTTCGGCGGAACGGTCGTCACGCACATCGCCACATTGCTGGCCGGCCCGCATCAGCTCGGCCAGAGCGCGATGCCAGCGGGCCAGCGCGGCATCGAGGCAGTCGCGAAACGGTTCGGAGTCAGCCGCCAGTTCGGTGGAGAACTTCCCGGCCAGACAAGCCCGCTGGAAGTCCGACCGCACGAACGCCTGAGTGAGACCGGCGAAATAGCCGGTGAGTTTCTCAGTGGTACTGAGGGTTTCGTCGTCGGCCCACTTGGCCAGGGCGTCCAGCTGCATGTGCATATAGCGGTCCAGCACGGCCAGACCGAACGCATCCTTGGACCCGAAGTGGTGGTAGAACGAGCCCTTCGGCACCCCGGATGCGGCCAAGATGGCGTCGACAGTGGTGCCGTGAAACCCGGACGCATAAAACGACCTCATGCCCTGGCGAAGCAGTCGCTCCTTGTGGGTCAGCGCTTTTGCCGGAGCCGCCATCGATCCTCCATTCTTGACGATCTGGTCTAGACGATTTAGTCTAGCCGATACGCCCGGCTTTCAGGGAGGACACCAGTGAACTACGAACATCTGACCGTCCGCCGCGACGGCCATGTGCAGATCATCGGCCTCAACCGGCCCGACAAGCGCAACGCGTTCCACTCCGCCATGCTGCGCGAACTAGCCGCCGCCTACGGGGAATTCGACGCCGACGACAGCCTGCGCGCCGCCGTGCTCTACGGCGAAGGGCCGATGTTCACCGCCGGGCTGGACCTCGCCAGCGTCGCCGGCGACATCGCAAACAACGTCTCGCACGTTCCCGATGGCGGTATCAATCCGTGGCAGGTCGACGGCCGGCAGCTGTCCAAACCGGTCGTCACCGCCGTACACGGCAAGGTGCTGACGCTGGGCATCGAGCTGATGCTCGCCGGCGACATCGCCGTCGCCGCCGAGTCGGCCACCTTCGCGCAACTGGAAATCGCCCGCGGCATCTACCCCTTCGGCGGCGCCACCATCCGATTCCCGCGGGCGGCCGGCTGGGGCAACGCCATGCGGTGGATCCTGACGGCCGACACCTTCGACGCCCACGAAGCCCATCGCATCGGGATCGCGCAAGAGGTGGTGCCCGACGGCGAGCAGTTGGCCCGCGCCATCGAGATCGCCCAGACCATCGCGCGGCAGGCACCGCTGGGCGTGCAAGCCACCCTGCGCAGCGCCCGTCAGGCGGTGCGTGACGGCGACGCCGCGGCCGAGGCCGACCTTGTGACAGGCGTGCAGAAACTGTTCGCCAGCGAGGACGCCGCCATCGGGGTACAGGCGTTCCTGAACCGCAACACCGCGGAGTTCGTCGGCCGCTGAGTTCGCGGGGGCCCTTGCCCGCGACTGAAACAAAAAGTAACGTCACTTTTAGTTTTGGTCCGATTTTCGCATGAGCTCCCCGGGAGTCGCCGATGGAATCCTTCGTCCACCTGCGCAAAGGCACCACGCCGCGCCGTCTGCACGCCGACCTCGACGGCCTCAAGGACGACGAGTTGGGCCGCGGCGGCTTCACCGGTCGCACCGCGAACATGTATCGGCGCCACGACCCCACCGCCTATCGCGCCGAAGGACCGCTGCGCCCCGTCGACGTGCTCGCCGCACTCCTGCAGCCGACCGACGCCACCGACGCCGCCGGCGATCCACTGCTGCTGTTCAGCAATGCCGACTGCCGTATCCGGCTGTCCCGGCGCTCGGCCGAAATGCCGTTTCACGTCCGCTACGTCGACGGCGACCTGCTCTGCTTCGTGCACGCGGGGTCCGGCCTGCTGGAGACCGAATTCGGCCCACTGGACTACCGCGAGGGCGACTGGCTGTACCTGCCCAAGGCGACCACCTGGCGCCAGCTCCCCGCCGCCGAGACGACGCTGCTCATGATCGAGGCCACCGACGAATTACGGGTTCCCCCGCCCGGTCCGCTGGGCCGGCACTTCCCGTTCGACCCCTCCCTGGTGGTAATCCCGGATCCGGCCCCCTTCGACCCAGATCCGTTCGGGGACGGGCGCGAGGGCTACGAGGTCCGGCTGATCCATGACGGCGGCCCGACAACGCTTCACTACCAACACAATCCGATCGACGTCGAGGGCTGGCGCGGCGACAACTTCGCGTTTTCGTTCAACATCGCCGACTACAACGTGGTGACGTCTGACAGCGTGCACCTGCCACCGACGGTGCATCTGTTCATGCAGGCCACCGGGGTGTATGTGATGAATTTCCTGCCCAAGCCCGCCGAAGGTGTGGCCGGAACCGAACGCACTCCGTGGTATCACCGCAACGTCGACTACGACGAGATCGCCTTCTTCCACGGCGGTTCGCTCTATGGCATTCCAATGCCGCCCGGCCTGATCAGCCACGCCCCGCAAGGCGTACATCACGGCGCGCCGGAAAAAGCCCGCGAGCGGGCGCGCCGCAAATTCGACGACTATGCGCGGGTGGACTGGCAGGTCATCGCCATCGACACCCGACGCCGTCTCACCCCCTCCCCCGAAGTTCTCGCCGCCGACCTAGGACAGCACGCATGACCACCAAACACGACTACGATCGAATCCCCTACCTGATTGCCTACCAGAACAATTCGGGTGTCCGCGACGTCTACGGCGGGGTCGCCGAGCTGGTGGTGCTGGAGAGCTACCTGCTGCGGCCCAAGGCCGCGCCGAGCGACACCGTGCTGGTGTTCATGCACCCGATCGGCGGCGGCGCGTACCTGCCGATGGTCAATGCCCTGGCCCGCGCCGGGCACCACGTCATCTACTGCAACAGCCGATTCCGCGGCACCGACTCGGCGCTGCTGATGGAGAAGGTGGTCGAAGACCTCGGCCAGTGCATCGCCGACGCCAAGAACCGGCTCGGCTACGCCAAGGTGGTGCTGGCCGGATGGAGCGGCGGAGGCTCGCTGTCGCTGTTCTACCAGCAACAGGCGCAGCATCCGACGGTGACCGCAAGTCCGTCCGGCGACGGCCCCGACCTGACGAAACTGAACCTGATCCCGGCCGACGGAGTGATGCTGCTGGCCGCCCACATCAGCCGCCACGGCACGCTCACCGAGTGGCTGGACGCCTCGATCCTCGACGAGTCCGACCCGACCAAACGCGATCCGGAGCTGGACCTCTACAACCCGGACAACCCGAACCAGCCGCCCTACAGTGCGGAATTCCTGGACCGCTACCGGGCCGCCCAGATCGAGCGGAATCGCCGTATCACCGCCTGGGTCAAGGCGAAGCTGGCCGAGTTCACCGCGGCCGGCCTGCCCGATCAGGAGTTCGGGTTCGTCGTGCACGGCACCATGGCCGACCCTCGCTGGCTGGACCCGACGGTCGATCCCAACGAGCGCACCCCGGGCAGCTGCTATCTGGGCGAGCCGGAGGTGGTGAACATGAGCCCGGTCGGGCTGGCGCGGTTCTGCACGCTGCGGAGCTGGCTGTCCCAGTGGAGCTACGACGACGCCCACGGCGACGGGGTGGACTGTGGCAGCGACATCACGGTGCCCGCCCTGGTGATCGGCAACATGGCAGACGACGCATGCACACCCAGCCACACCCGCCGGCTCTTCGAGGCCATCGGCACCGGCGACAAGCAGATGCACGAAATCCCCGGAGCCAACCACTATTACGCCGGGCCGGATCAGCGTGATGCGCTGCGACAGGCCGTAGCGATCGTCAGTGATTGGCTGGCCCAGCATGATTTCGTAGGCTCGTCGGCATGACACCTACCGGCGCACTCGACGGCATCCGGGTTCTGGAGCTCGGCACGCTGATCTCCGGGCCGTTCGCCGGGCGACTGCTCGGCGACATGGGCGCCGAGGTCATCAAGATCGAGCTGCCGGGCAAACCCGACCCGCTGCGCACCTGGGGACAGGCCGAACTCGACGGGCACCACTTCTTTTGGACCGTGCACGCCCGCAACAAGAAGGCTGTCACCCTCGACCTGCGTACCGAGCGCGGCCGCGAGCTGTTCCTCGAGCTCATCGACAAGACCGACATCGTCGTGGAGAACTTCCGCCCCGGCACACTGGAGCGCTGGGGGCTGGGCTTTGACGTCCTGCGTCAACGCAATCTGGGAATCATCCTGGTGCGGGTCTCCGGCTACGGACAGACCGGACCGGACGCCCACAAGGCCGGCTACGCCTCAGTCGCCGAGGCGGCCAGCGGGCTGCGGCACATGAACGGTTTTCCCGGCGGCCCCCCGCCACGGCTGGCCCTCTCGCTGGGCGACAGCCTCGCGGGCATGTTTGCCGCCCAAGGCGCCCTGGCCGCCCTCTACCGTCGCACGGTCACCGGTGAAGGCCAGGTGGTCGATGTCGCCCTCACCGAATCCTGCTTGGCCATCCAAGAATCCACCATCCCCGACTACGACGTCGGCGGTGTGGTGCGCGGGCCCTCGGGCACCCGGCTCGAAGGCATCGCCCCGTCGAACATCTACCAGTCGGCCGACGGCAGCTGGGTGGTAATCGCCGCCAACCAGGACAGCGTGTTCGCCCGGCTGTGCCAGGCCATGGGCAGACCAGAGCTGACGACCGATACCCGCTTCGCCGATCACGGCGCGCGCGGTCGCAATCAGGACGAGCTGGACGCGATCATCGGCGAATGGGCCGCACAGCGGGCGCCGGATGCCATCATCGCGACGCTCAGCGACGCCGGGGTGATCTCCGGACCCATCAACACCGTGGCCGAGGTCGTCAAGGACCCGCAACTGCGGGCGCGCGGCATGCTCGCCGAGCACTGGGACGAGGGCGCCGAGCGCACCGTGCTGGGGCCCGGTGTGATGCCGGTGCTCTCGGAGAGCCCAGGCACCATCCGCAACGCCGGATCGGCCCGGCCCGGCCAGCACAACGACGAGATCTACGCCGGCCTGCTCGGCAAGACCGACGCGGAGTTGGACACCCTACGCACCGAGGGGGTGCTGTGAGCACCTTGCCCGGCCAGGTCACGATCCGCGAGGTGGCGCTGCGCGACGGCCTGCAGATCGAAGCGCCGATCCCGTTGAGCGCCAAGCTCGAACTGTTGGCAGCGATCGCCGCCACCGGAGTCCGCGAGGTCGAGGTGACCTCGTTCGTCTCCCCTACCAAGGTCCCGGCCCTCGCCGACGCGGCCGAACTCGCTGCCGAGCTGTGGCGCTACCCCGAACTGGAGTTCTCCGCGCTGGTCGCCAGCCCCGGCGGCGCCACCCGGGCGGTGGCCGCCGGGCTGAAGTCAATCGAGTACGTGGTGTGCGCCTCGGACGCCTTCAGCACCGCCAACGTCGGCCGCCCCACCGCGCCGGCGGTCGCAGCGATCACCGACATCGCCGGCATCGCCCATGACGCCGGTGCGTCGCTCGAGGTCATCATCGCCACCGCGTGGGACTGCCCGTTCGACGGCCCGACCGAACCCGGGCGCGTCACCGACATCGCTGCCTCGGCAAGCGCTTTCGGGGTCGACCGACTGGCCATCGCCGATACCATCGGTACGGCCACTCCCCGGCGAGTCACCGATCTGATCGCAGCGGTGCAGCCGATCATCGGCGATATTCCGCTGGGAGCGCATTTCCACAACACTCGCGGGTCCGGCCTGGCCTGCGCCTACGCGGCGGTTCAGGCGGGCATCACCCGGCTCGACGCCTCGGCCGGCGGATTGGGCGGCTGTCCGTTCGCCCCCGGCGCCACCGGCAACATCGCCACCGAGGACCTGGTCTACCTGCTCGGTGACTGCGGTATCGACACCGGCATCGATCTCGATGCCGCCATCGTCGCGGCCGGCGTGGCCAGCACGGTGGTCGGCCACGGGCTGCCCAGCGCCCTGCTGGCCGCCGGAGATCGGAAGCGGGTCTGAGCGCCTCGATGTCCACCCAGCGTGAGCTCAGTTCGAAGGGACGCCTGACCCGCGGCGCGATCGAGCAGGCGGCCCGAGAACTGTTTGCCGAGCGCGGATTTCATGGCACCACACTGGCCGACATCACATCGGCGGCCGGAAAGTCCACGGCGGTGCTGTACCGGTATTTCCGCGACAAGGAAGATCTGCTGGCCGCCTTGGCCGAATCGTTTCTCACCGAGGTGGTCGAGCCGTCCGGACTCAAGATGCGGCTGCCGGAGTCCCCGGAGGACACCGAATTCTTCTCGTCGGTGGTCAGTGCGTATTGGGCCATGTTCACGCCGAACATTGGTGTGATGATCGCGGTGGCACAGCTGGCCGCCACCAGCGAGCGATTCGCCGCGCTGCAGAACGAGTTCCGCCGGTTCGGCATGGAGATCGTTGCCGCCTCGGTGCGGCGCGCACAGCAGCAGGGCTATGGCCGCGAGCTCGACCCCGACCACATCGCGGCGGCCATCGCGCTGCTGTTCGAGAATTTCACCGTCGTGTTCGTCGGCCCGTCGGGGCCGGGATGGCGGATCAGCGACAGCGATGCCGTCGAGACGCTGTCCACGATCTGGAGAAAGACCCTGTACGGCCGTTGACCGCTGACAACTGAAGGAATCGCCATGGATTTCACACTGCCCGAACACCTTCCCGGGGTGCTCGCCGAGATGGACGACTTCATCGAGCGCGAGATCGCACCGCTGCAGGCCGAGCACATGCAGTATTTCGACCACCGGCGCGAGTTCGCCCGCACCGACGTGGAGCGCGGTGGCATTCCGCGACGCGAGTGGGAGGACCTGCTCGATGAGATGCGTCGCCGAGCTGATGCCGCCGGTTGGCTGCGCTACGGGTTGCCGGCGTCTCTGGGCGGCCGGGACGGAACCAACGTCGACATGGCGGTGATCCGGGAGCACCTGGCGCACAAGGGCCTCGGCCTGCACAACGATCTGCAGGACGAGTCGTCGATCGTCGGGAACTTCCCGCAGGTGATCATGATGGAGCGGTTCGGCACCGACTCCCAGCGCCGCGAGTTCTCCCAAGCCATGATCACCGGCGAGCGGTCGATGGCCTTCGGTTTGACCGAACCGGACCACGGTTCGGACGCGACGTGGCTGGAAAGCCGCGCCGAACTCGACGGCGACACCTGGGTGATCAACGGCGCCAAGCGATTCAACACCGGAGTACATCGGGCCACCCACGACCTGGTGTTCGCCCGCACGTCCGGCGACGCCGGCTCAGCGCGCGGCATCACCGCGTTCTTGGTGCCCACCGAGACGCCGGGATTCACCATCCCGTTCTACTGGTGGACCTTCAACATGCCCACCGACCACGGCGAGGTCGAGCTCCGCAACGTGCGGGTGCCCGCCGATGCGGTGCTCGGCGAGGTCGACGGCGGTTTGGATGTGGCCCAGACCTTCCTGCACGAAAACCGGATCCGCCAGGCCGCGTCCAGCCTCGGCGCCGCGCAATATTGCATCGACCGCGCCGCCGAGTACGCCCGGCAGCGCATCGTGTTCGGCAAGCCGCTGTCGGTCAACCAGGCGGTGCAGTGGCCGCTGGCCGAATTGCAGACCGAGGCCCAGATGGTGCGCCTGCTGGTGAACTATGCGGCCTGGCACCTGGACCGCGACCACCACCTGGAGGTGTCCGACAAGGTGTCGATGGCCAACTACCGTGCCAACCGGCTGGTGTGCGAGGCCGCCGACCGCGCCATCCAGATTCACGGCGGGATCGGCTATACCCGCCACGAGCAGTTCGAGCACATCTACCGCCATCACCGCCGCTACCGGATCACCGAAGGCGCCGAGGAGATCCAGATCCGCCGGGTCGCGCAGCGCCTGTTCGGGTTCGATAGGCGGCCATGAAAACGGGGGGGCGCGCCGATCAGCTCGCCGACCGGCTGGCCGATGTGCTGGCGCCGGTATTGGGCCCCGTCGCCATCGAGGACTTACGCGCCCTGACCGGTGGCGCCAGCCGGATCACCTGGGCTTTCGATGCCGTGACGGGCCCGCATCAGCACCGGCCGTTGATTCTGCGCACCGGGCCACTCGAGGAGCTCTACGCCAGCATGGAGCTCGAAGCGCAGGCGCAGCGCGCCGCGGGCCGGGCCGGCGCGCCGGTACCGAACGTGCTGATCGCCGATAATTCCCCTGCGGCACTGGGGAATCCCTACCTGATCTGCGATCTGATCGAGGGCGAAACGGTGGTTCGCCGCATCGAGCGCCAGCTGGATGCGGCCGGACGCGAACAGCTGCTGGGTCAGTGCGCGCAGGCGCTGGGCGCCATCCATCGGGCCGACCCGGGTGGCGTCGCGCTGAGCGCCGAAGACCAGCTCTCCGCGTGCCGCGCGCAGCTCGATGCCTTGCCCGATACCACCGCTGCCTTCGAATGGGCATTGCGGCGGCTGGCCGCCGATCGTCCAACGCCGGTACCGGACCAGCTGGTCCACGGTGATTTCCGGATGGGCAACCTGATGGTCTCCGCTGAGGGTGACCTGGCCGCCGTGCTGGACTGGGAGCTGGTGCACCTCGGCGACGGCCTCGAGGACCTGGCCTGGTTCTGCCTGCGCGCCTGGCGGTTCGGTGCGCCGCTGGAGCGCGCCGCCGGTGGACTCGGCGGTATCGATGCCTTTCTGGCCGCCTATGAGCAGGCCAGCGGCGACCGCGCCGTCGATCCGGATCGGTTCGACTGGTGGCTGCTGCTGGGCACGCTGCGATGGGGCATCATCTGCCGCTACCAGGCGCAACGTCACCTGAGCGGCCAAACCCGTTCGGTGGAACTGGCGACCATTGGCCGACGGGTCTCCGAATCCGAATGGGACGTCCTGCGCCTGCTCGATGGAGTCCGGCCGTGAGCGCCGCGGGCCGCCGCCCCACCGCGGCCGAACTCGTCGCCGCGGTCACCGAGTTCCTGGACACCGCGCTGGTGCATCGCGACGGACAGGCCGCCACCGACGGCCAGGTCAGGTTCCACGCCCGGGTGGCGGCCAACGCACTGCGTATCGTCGAACGGGAGTTGCGCGACACCGCCGGGGGCGTCGTCACCGAGGCCTTGGCCGGGCTGGGTTTCGCCGACGAGGCAGAGCTGGCCGCCGCCATCCGGGCCGGTGACCTCGACGACCGGCCCGAGGCGCTCACCGCCTGCCTGTACACCCTGGTGGAGCATCGGTTGGCGATCGACCATCCCGGATACACCCAGTAGCCGCTAGATTTCCTGCGCGACAATCACTTCGACGGTGCTGCCCCAAACCCGATGTATCGGCAGGACCCGCGCAGTAGCATCTGGTCCGTGTCCGACTCCAATGCCGCGCTGCGAATCCTTGTCTACAGTGACGACGCCGCGACCCGTGCACGGGTTACGACCGCGTTGGGCAAGCAGCTACACCCGGACCTACCGGAGCTGAGTTATGTCGAGGTCGCAACCGAGCCGGTAGTGATCCGGCAGATGGATGCCGGTGGAATCGACCTGGCCATCCTGGACGGGGAGGCCGCCCCGGCCGGCGGAATGGGTATCTGCAAACAGCTCAAAGACGAGATCACCCCGTGCCCGCCGATCGTGGTGCTGACCGGCCGCGCCGACGACGTCTGGCTGGCGAAGTGGTCGCACGCCGACGCCGCGGTGGCCCACCCGCTGGACCCGATGGAATTGAGCCGTGCGGTGCTGGGTCTGCTGCGCACGCCAACGCCTTAGTCAACGCGCCGGTCCCAGCTTCGCCTCTCCTCCGTCGAGCCTCGCTGAACCGCTCAGTTCATGCGGCGCTCCCAGCTTCGCCTCTCCTCCGTCGAGCCTCGCTGAACCGCTCAGTTCATGCGGCGCTCCCAGCTTCGCCTCTCCTCCGTCGAGCCTCGCTGAACCGCTCAGTTCATGCGGCGCTCCCAGCTTCGCCTCTCCTCCGTCGAGCCTCGCTGAACCGCCGAGGTTAGGGCAGCCTCAGAGACGAATTCCCCTGTCGCCGTTACCGCTACAGGTGATGCCCGTCACAGTTGTCGGCAATTTCGGATTCTTCCCAACCGCCCCGTGACGGCGGACTAGGCTGTGCCTGAAGTCACATCGGCGCCCGGAAGGGAACTACGTCACTGAGCATGAACCTCTACCTGCCGATCCTGGTACTCGCCGCGCTAGCCGCCGGTTTCGCCGTGTTTTCCGTGGTCGCCACCGCACTGGTCGGCCCCTCCCGCTACAACCGGTCGAAACTAGAAGCCTACGAGTGCGGCATCGAACCCACAGACCAGCCGGTCAGCGGGCCGCACGCCCCGCCCGGACAGCGATTCCCGGTGAAGTACTACCTGACCGCGATGCTGTTCATCGTCTTCGACATCGAGATCGTATTTCTCTACCCCTGGGCAGTTGCCTTCGACGGGCTCGGAGTATTCGCCCTCATCGAAATGGTGCTGTTCGCCGTCATCGTGTTCGTCGCCTACGCCTACGTCTGGCGGCGCGGCGGCCTGAATTGGGATTGAGTGGGAGTAGGCGGGCCTAGACATGGGATTAGAAGAGCAGCTGCCGAGCGGACTCCTGCTGTCCACCGTGGAAGACCTGGCCGGGTACTTCCGCACCGGGTCACTCTGGCCGGCGACCTTCGGCCTGGCCTGTTGCGCGATCGAGATGATGTCGACGATGGCGCCCGACTACGACCTGTCCCGGTTCGGGATGGAGGTTTTCCGGGCCTCACCGCGCCAAGCCGATCTGATGATCGTCGCAGGCCGGGTCAGCCAGAAAATGGCACCGGTGCTTCGCCAGATCTACGACCAGATGGTGGAGCCCAAGTGGGTGCTGTCGATGGGCGTATGCGCGTCGTCGGGCGGAATGTTCAACAACTACGCGATCGTTCAAGGTGTGGACCATGTCGTCCCGGTCGACATCTACCTGCCCGGTTGTCCGCCCCGGCCGGAGATGCTGATGTACGCAATCCTAAAGCTGCACGAGAAGATTCGCTCGATGCCCTTGGGTGCCAACCGGGAACAGGTGATCACCGCTACGGAGGAGGCGGCCCTGTCGGCCCCGTCTACCTGGCAGATGAGGGGGTTGCTGCGGTGAGCGAGGCGAGCGGAGAGGGCCAAACCGGCCCCGAAGACGTGATCAAGGTCCGTCACGGCCTGTTCGGCGCGACGGGCACCGGCGACACGTCCGGATACGGACGCCTGGTGACCGAGGCAGCACTCCCCGGCGAGACCCCTCGGCCCTACGGCGGTTACTTCGACGAGCTCGTCGACACCCTCACCGCGGCCCTGCAGCGCAACGGAATCGAGTTCGCCGACGCTGTCGAGAAGGTGGTGGTGTACCGCGACGAGCTGACGCTGTATGTCCCTCGCGCGCAGCTGCCGGCGGTGGCCCAGCTGCTGCGCGACGAGCCGGACCTGCGCTTCGAACTGAGCCTCGGGGTCTCCGGTGTGCACTACCCCGGTGACGCCGACCGCGAGTTGCATGCGGTCTACCCGCTGCGGTCCATCACCCACAACCGCCGCGTCCGTCTGGAAGTCGCTGCCCCCGATGCAGATCCGCATATTCCATCGCTGTTCGCGATCTACCCCACCACCGACTGGCATGAACGCGAGACCTATGACTTCTTCGGGATCATCTTCGACGGCCACCCCTCGCTGACCCGGATCGAGATGCCCGACGACTGGCACGGCCACCCGCAGCGCAAGGACTATCCGTTGGGCGGCATCCCGGTCGAATACAAGGGCGCGCAGATACCGCCGCCGGACCAGCGGAGGGCTTACAAGTAATGAGCACCGACACACCGCACACCGTCCTGAACGTCGGTGGGCAAGAATGGGATCAGGTGGTGGAGGCAGCCAAGGCCGCCGATCCCGGAGAGCGCATCGTCGTCAACATGGGACCCCAGCACCCGTCGACGCACGGCGTGTTGCGGCTGATTCTGGAACTCGAAGGCGAGACCGTGACCGAAGCCCGGTGCGGCATCGGCTATCTGCACACCGGTATCGAGAAGAATCTGGAAAGCCGCTACTGGACCCAGGGCGTCACGTTCGTGACCCGAATGGACTATCTGTCGCCGTTCTTCAACGAGGCCGCTTACTGCCTCGGCGTGGAGAAACTGCTCGGTATCACCGACGACATCCCCGAACGTGCCAGTGTCATCCGGGTTTTGATGATGGAACTCAATCGGATGTCCTCGCACCTGGTCGCGCTTGCCACCGGCGGAATGGAGCTCGGCGCGCTCACCGTGATGCTGTTCGGCTTCCGCGAACGTGAGCTGGTGCTCGACATCTTCGAGGCGATCACCGGGCTGCGGATGAACCACCAGTACGTCCGCCCCGGCGGCGTGTCGGTGGATCTGCCCGATGACGCAGTCCCGCAGATCCGCGACTTCCTCAAGCTGATGCCGAAGCGACTCAAGGACATCGAGGACCTGCTGACCGAAAACTACATCTGGAAGGCCCGTACCAAGGGCGTGGGCTACCTGGACCTGACCGGCTGCATGGCGCTGGGCATCACCGGCCCGGTGCTGCGCTCGACGGGCCTGCCCTATGACGTGCGACGTGCGGAACCCTACTGCGGCTACCAGGACTACGAGTTCGAGGTGATCACCGATGACGGCTGTGATGCCTACGGCCGCTACCTGATCCGCATCGCAGAGATCAAGGAGTCCCTGAAAATCGTCGAACAGTGTCTGGACAAGCTGCGCCCCGGGCCGGTGATGGTCTCCGACCGCAAGATCGCCTGGCCGGGCGACCTGACCATCGGCCCGGACGGGCAGGGCAACTCCCGTGAGCACATCGGCTGGATCATGGGCCACTCGATGGAAGGGCTGATCCACCACTTCAAGCGAGTCACCGAGGATCTGTGGGTGCCGCCGGGGCAGGTGTTCGTCTCGGTCGAGTCGCCCCGCGGCGAACTGGGGGTACACATGGTCAGCGACGGCGGTACCCGCCCCTACCGGGTGCACTACCGGGATCCGTCGTTCACCAACCTGCAGGCGGTGGCCGCCATGAGCGAGGGCGGGCTGATCGCCGACGTGATCGCCGCCGTCGCCAGCATCGACCCGGTCATGGGCGGGGTAGACCGGTGAGCGCGTCGGGCGGCGAGATCGACCAGGCCGGCGTCAACAAGACCGGGCGCGGCCGGTTGATGCCGCCGACCGCCGGGACCGACGGCAAGCGGGTCTTCCTGCAGTTGGGCCGGCAGCCAGAAGAACCCAATCAGTTCAACCATCCCGGCGCTCCGACCAGCTACTCCCCCGACGTGCGAGCCCAGCTGGAAGCCGACGCCAAAGAGATCATCGGCCGCTACCCACAGCCGCGCTCAGCGATCCTGCCGCTGCTGCATCTGGTACAGGCACAGGACACCTACGTCACGCCGGCAGGGCTGTCGTTCGTCGCGGAGCTGCTCGGGCTGACCAGCGCCGACGTCGCCGGGGTCGCATCGTTCTATTCGATGTACCGGCGTGACCCCACCGGCAAGTACCTGGTCGGAGTCTGCACCAACACGCTGTGCGCGGTGATGGGCGGCGACGCCATCTACGACGGCCTCAAAGAGCACTTGGGCGTCGGCAACGATCAGACCACCGCCGACGGATCGGTCACCCTGCAGCACATCGAGTGCAACGCCGCCTGCGACTACGCGCCGGTGGTGATGGTCAACTGGGAATTCTTCGACAACCAGACACCGGAATCGGCACGCGAGCTCGTCGACAAATTGCGCGACGACGCCGAGGTGCGACCCACCCGCGGGATGCCGCTGTGCAGTTTCGCCGCCACCGAGCGGATTCTCGCCGGCTTCCCCGACGAACGCGCCGACGACGGCCAAGGCGGTGCCGGCGCGGCGACGCTGGCCGGCCTGCAGGTGGCGCGCGAGCACAAGATGACGGCACCGGAGCCCGGCCGCAACGCCGATAGGGGTGCGAAATGACCCTTACCAAAGGAACACTGCCCGAGGGCACACCGCTGACGCCGGTGCTGAGCAGCTACTGGGACGAACCCGAGTCCTGGACGCTGGAGACCTACCGCCGCCACGACGGCTACGCAGGGATGAAGCGTGCGCTGGCGATGACGCCCGACGAGGTCATCGAACTGGTCAAGGACTCCGGGTTGCGTGGCCGAGGCGGCGCCGGGTTCTCCACCGGAACCAAGTGGTCCTTTGTCCCCCAAGGCGACGAGGGGGCAGCGGCAAAGCCGCACTACCTGCTGGTCAATGCCGACGAGTCCGAGCCCGGCACCTGCAAGGACATGCCGCTGCTGATGGCGACACCGCATGTGCTCATCGAGGGCATGATCGTGTGCTGTTACGCGATCCGTGCCCGTCACGCGTTCATCTACATCCGCGGCGAGGTGCTGCCGGTGGTGCGCCGGTTGCAGGCGGCGGTCGCCGAGGCGTATGCGGCGGGGCTGCTGGGCAACGACATCGGTGGCAGCGGCTTCGACCTGGATATCACCGTGCACGCCGGGGCGGGCGCCTACATCTGCGGTGAGGAGACCGCGCTGATCGAATCGTTGGAGGGCTATCGGGGCCAGCCCCGGCTGCGCCCACCGTTCCCCGCGGTGGCCGGGCTGTATGCCTCGCCGACGGTGGTCAACAACGTCGAATCGATCGCCAGTGTGCCGTCCATCCTGCGCAACGGGCCGGAGTGGTTCCGGTCGATGGGCACCGAGAAATCCCGTGGATTCACCCTGTATTCGCTGTCCGGGCACGTCAACCGGCCCGGGCAGTACGAGGCGCCGCTGGGTATCACGCTGCGCGAACTGCTCGGCTATGCCGGCGGGATACGCGACGGGCATCGGCTGAAGTTCTGGACGCCGGGCGGCTCGTCGACACCAATCCTGACCGAGGAACACCTCGACATCCCGCTGGACTACGAGGGCATGGCGTCGGTGGGGTCGATGCTGGGCACCAAGGCATTACAGATCTTCGACGAGACCACCTGCGTGGTGCGCGCGGCGGGGCGCTGGTCGGAGTTCTACAAACACGAGTCCTGCGGCAAGTGCACGCCGTGTCGTGAGGGCACCTACTGGCTGGTGCCGATCTACGAACGACTGGAAGCCGGCCGTGGAACACCGGAAGACCTCGACACCCTGCTCGACATCGCCGACGTACTGTTCGGAAAATCCTTCTGCGCCTTGGGTGATGGCGCGGCGATGCCGGTGAAGTCGTCGATCCAGTACTTCCGTGACGAATACATCGCCCACCTCGAGGGCGGCTGCCCGTTCGACCCGAAAGCGAGCATGTTCGTGCCAGGTGGAGCAGCAGGCGGTGTGGCGTGACTCAAACTTCTCAACCGGACGGTCAGGAGTCGGTGACCCTCACCATCGACGACCAACAGATCACGGTTCCCAAGGGCACCTTGATCATCCGGGCCGCGGAACAGTTGGGCATCGAGGTCCCGCGATTCTGCGACCACCCGCTGCTGGACCCGGTGGCCTGGTGCCGGCAGTGCATGGTCGAGGTGGAGGGCCAACGCAAGCCGCAGCCGTCATGCGCGGTGGCCGCCACCGACGGCATGGTGGTGCGCACCCAGCACACCTCCGCCGAGGCCGATCGGGCCCAGCACCTGGTGATGGAACTGCTGCTGATCAACCACCCGCTGGACTGCCCGACCTGCGACAAGGGCGGTGAATGCCCGCTGCAGAACCAGGCGATGTCGCACGGCCGCACCGAGACTCGTTTCGAAGAGACCAAGCGCCACTACCCCAAGCCGATCAACATCTCCTCGCAGGTGCTGCTGGACCGAGACCGCTGCATCTTGTGCGCCCGCTGCACGCGGTTCGCCAACGAGATCGCCGGGGACAAATTCATCGAGATGATGGATCGCGGCGCCCTGCAGCAGGTCGGTATCTACACCGACACGCCGTTCGACTCCTACTTCTCGGGTAACACGGTGCAGATCTGCCCGGTGGGCGCTCTTACCGGCGCCTCCTACCGGTTCCGGGCCCGCCCGTTCGACCTGGTCTCCACACCGACCGTCTGCGAGCACTGCGCCGGCGGCTGCGCCGAACGCACCGACCACCGTCGCGGCAAGGTGATGCGGCGGATGGCCGGCGAAGACCCGGACGTCAACGAGGAGTGGAACTGCGACAAGGGCCGCTGGGCCTTCACCTACGCCACCCAGAGCGACCGGATCACCACACCGATGGTCCGCGACGACAGCGGGAACCTGGTCCCGACCTCCTGGCCGCACGCGGCGGCGGTGGCGGCGCGCGGCCTGGCCGCGGCACGTGGACGCACCGGCGTGCTGGTCGGCGGGCGGGTGTCGGCCGAGGACGCCTACGGCTACGCCAAGTTCGCCCGGGTGGCGCTGCACAGCGATGACATCGACTTCCGGGCTCGCGCGCAGTCCGCCGAGGAAGCCGCGTTCCTGGCGGCCCGGGTGGCGGGCCGCGGGATCGAGGTCAGCTACGCCGATCTGCAGGCCGCGCCGGTGGTGTTGCTGGCCGGTCTGGAGCCCGAAGAAGAGGCACCGATGGTCTTCCTGCGGCTGCGCAAGGCGGCCCGAAAGAACGCCACCAAGGTGTTCAGCCTGGCGCCGTTCGCCGATCGCGGGTTGACCAAGATGTTCGGGACCCTGCTGGCAGTCGTTCCCGCTGGCGAGGCCGCCGCGCTGGACGGCCTGCACACCGGTGATATCGGACAGGCGCTTCGCCAACCCGGGGCAGTGGTGCTGGTCGGCGAACGGCTGGCCGCCTCACCGGGAGCACTGTCGGCGGCGATTCGGCTGGCCGATGCCACCGGCGCGAAGCTGGCCTGGGTGCCCCGCCGAGCCGGGGAACGCGGCGCACTGGATGCCGGTGCGCTGGCCGGCCTGCTCCCCGGTGGACGTCCGCTGGGTGACCCGGCGGCGCGGGCCGAGGTCGCGCAAAGCTGGGGTCTCGGCGGCCCCGACGACCTGCCGTCGCAGACCGGCCGCGACACCGACGCCATCCTGGTCGCCGCGGCCGACGGGAAGCTGGGGGCACTGGTGGTCGGCGGGGTGGAGCCGACCGATCTGGCCGACCCGGCGGCGGCGTTGGCGGCCCTGGACGAGGTCGAGTTCCTGGTCAGCCTCGAGTTGCGGCACAGCGATGTCACCGAGCGCGCCGATGTGGTGCTCCCGGTCGCTGCCGCGGCCGAGAAGTCCGGCACGTACGTCAACTGGGAGGGCCGCCACCGGCGGTTCGGTGTCGCACTGGGTGACACCGGCGCCCTGCCCGACCGGCGGATACTCGACGTGATCGCCGAGGAGATGGGCGTCGCGTTGGGGTTGTCCACGCTGGAAGCGGCGCGCGACGAGCTGGCGGGGCTGGGCGCCTGGTCCGGCGAGCGAGTCGCCGGACCCGACGTCGCCGCGGGCTCACCGCCGCAGCCCGGCGCCGGCCAAGCCGTGCTGGCCGGCTGGCGAATGCTGCTGGACGAGGGGCGGATGCAGGACGGTGAGCCGAACCTGGCCGGCACCGCACGCACTCCGGTGGCGCGCACGTCGGCGGCCACGGCTGCCGACATCGGTGTGGCCGAAGGCGAGCCGGTCACCGTCAGCACCAAGCACGGCAGTATCACCCTGCCGCTGGCCACCACCGAGATGCCGGACAACGTGGTGTGGCTGCCGATGAATTCGCGTGACTCGGCAGTGCACCGGGATCTGGGGGTCACCCCCGGCGCGACGGTACAGATTGGACGCAGATCATGACCGATCCGTGGTGGCTGATGCTGGCCAAGGCGCTGGGCGTCTTCGTGTTTCTGATTCTGACGGTGGTCCTGGCGATCGTCATCGAACGAAAAGTCGTGGGCCGCATGCAGATGCGCCCCGGCCCCAACCGGGTCGGACCCAAAGGTTGGCTGCAGAGCCTGGCCGATGCGATCAAGCTGGCGCTCAAGGAGGACATCACCCCCTTCAACGTCGACCGGGCGATTTATACGTTGGCGCCGATCATCTCGACGGTGCCGGCGATCACCGCATTCGCAGTGATCCCGCTCGGGCCGGAGGTCAGCATTTTCGGTCACCGCACCGCCTTACAGCTGGCGGACCTGCCGATCGCGGTGTTGTTCGTCCTGGCGATGTCCTCGATCGGGGTCTACGGGATCGTCCTGGCCGGCTGGTCGTCCGGATCCGCATATCCACTGATCGGCGGAATACGCTCCACCGCCCAGGTGATCTCCTACGAGGTCGCGATGGGTCTGGCGTTCGCGTCCGTGTTCCTCTACGCCGGGACGATGGCAACCTCGGGCATCGTGGCGGCCCAGGATCGGGTGTGGTTCGCGTTCCTGTTGATGCCGTCGTTCATGGTGTATCTGACCGCGATGGTGGGTGAGACCAACCGGGCACCGTTCGATCTGCCCGAGGCCGAAGGCGAGCTGGTCGGTGGCTTCCACACCGAATATTCGTCGCTGAAGTTCGCGCTGTTCTTCCTCGCCGAATACATCAACATGACCACGGTTTCGGCCGTCGCCGTCACGTTGTTCCTCGGTGGCTGGCACGCTCCGTTCCCGTTCAACATGTGGCCGGCCGCAAACACCGGCTGGTGGCCGCTGCTGTGGTTCACCGTCAAACTGTGGGGCTTTATCTTTGTCTACATCTGGCTGCGGGGCACCCTGCCCCGGCTGCGTTACGACCAGTTCATGGCGCTGGGCTGGAAGATCCTGATCCCGGTGGCGCTGGCCTGGGTGCTGCTCGCGGCAGTGATGCGCAGCCTGCGCAACGACGGCTACGAACACTGGCAGCTGGCACTGGCCGCGATGAGCACGCTGACCACGGTGGTGCTGCTACTGGCACTGCATCGCAAGTTCAGTGCGCTGAACAGTCGCCTCGACGAACCAGCGCCGCCGGCTCCGGCCGTCGCATCCGAAGGCTCATTCCCGACACCACCGCTGCCACAACGCAGTTCATCGCGGGTCAAGGAGGACGTCAATGGCTAGTCTGCGAGACGCCCTGGCCGGGTTCGGGGTCACCTGGAAGACGATGTTCAAACGGCCGATCAACGACGGCTACCCCGAACACAAGAAACCGACGGCGCCGCGCTACCACGGCCGCCACCAACTCAACCGGCATCCGGATGGGCTGGAGAAGTGCATCGGCTGCGAGTTGTGCGCGTGGGCCTGCCCGGCCGACGCCATCTATGTTGAGGCCGCGGACAACACCGACGAGGAGCGCTTCTCCCCCGGTGAGCGCTACGGCCGCGTCTACCAGATCAACTACCTGCGCTGCATCGGCTGCGGCCTGTGCATCGAGGCCTGCCCCACCCGCGCACTGACCATGACCAACCAGTACGAAATGGCCGCCGACAACCGTGCCGAGCTGATCTTGGAGCGTGACCAGTTGCTGGCGCCGCTGGAACCCGACATGATCGCCCCGCCGCACGCGATGCCGCCCGGTGCCACCGAAAAGGACTACTACTTGGGCAGAGTCAGCCCGGCCGGGCTCGATGCGGACCCGGACCTGTTCGTGATGCTCGACCGGGTGAAGCAGGGCAAAGCCTGATGGGCACCACCCTGCTCGCCACCGACATCGTCGTGGCCACCTCCACCGGGGAGGCGGTGGCGTTCTGGATTCTGGGCGCCATCGCCGTCGTCGGTGCCATCGGCGTCGTCAGCGCCGCGAAGGCGGTGTATTCGGCACTGTTTCTGGCGATGACGATGCTGATCCTGGCGGTGTTCTACTTCGTCCAGGACGCGATGTTCCTCGGCGTGGTGCAGATCGTCGTCTACACCGGCGCGGTAATGATGCTGTTCCTGTTCGTGATGATGCTCATCGGCGTCGACTCCGCCGAGTCCCTGGTGGAGACCTTGCGCGGCCAGCGGGTCGCCGCCACGCTCGCCGGGATCGGCTTCGGGATGCTGCTGATCGCCGGGATCGGCAGCGCGACAATGCACCTGAGCAGCATCGGCACGCCGACGGCGGCCGGTACCGGCTCGGCAGACCTGAGCCAGCACAACGTCGAGGGACTGGCGGCACTGATCTTCACCCGCTACCTGTGGGCGTTCGAGCTCACCAGTGCGTTGCTGATCACCGCGGTGCTCGCCGCGATGGTGCTGACGCACCGCGAGCGGCTGCGGCCGCGAATGACCCAGCGGGAGCTGTCCATCCAGCGCTTCCAATCCGGCCGGCGGGCGACGCCGCTGCCCACCCCGGGCGTCTACGCCCGGCACAACGCCGTCGACATCGCCGCGCGCCTGCCCGACGGGACCTACTCCGAGCTGTCGGTGTCGGACACCTTGACGCACCGCTGGGTCGGCGCCACCGGCAACGCTGCGCACGCGAACACCGAGGAGTCGGACCAGTGAATCCGGAGAACTACCTGTACCTGTCGGCGATGTTGTTCACCATCGGCGCCACCGGAGTGCTGTTGCGGCGCAACGCGCTGGTGATGTTCATGTGTGTCGAGCTGATGCTCAACGCCGCCAACCTGGCGTTCGTCACCTTCTCGCGCCTGCACTCCCAGCTCGACGGCCAGATGGTCGCGTTCTTCACCATGGTCGTCGCCGCCTGTGAGGTGGTGATCGGCCTGGCCATCATCATGACGATCTTCCGGGCCCGGCGATCCGCCTCGGTCGACGACGCGAACCTACTGCGCGGCTAGGAGTTGGGGAGCTCTATGACGAATCTGAGTCAGCTGAGCTGGCTGCTGGTGGCCCTGCCGACGGCCGGCGCGCTGATCCTGTTGCTCGGCGGGCGCCGAACCGACCGGTGGGGACATCTGCTGGCGTGCGCCACCGTGCTCGGCTCGTTCGGGATCGGGCTGGTACTGCTGGCCGACATGCTCAGCCGCGACGGCGACGACCGGGCGATTCACACACACCTGTTCAGCTGGGTGCCGGTCGGTGCCCTGCACGTCGATTTTGGGGTGCTGATCGATCAGCTGTCGATCTGCTTCGTGTTGTTGATCAGTGGTGTCGGCGCGTTGATCCACATCTATTCGACCGGCTACATGAAGCACGACCCCGACCGCCGACGCTTTTTCGCCTACCTGAACCTGTTCGTCGCGGCGATGCTGCTGCTGGTGGTCGCCGACAACTACCTGGGCCTCTACGTGGGCTGGGAAGGTGTCGGTCTGGCGTCCTACCTGCTGATCGGCTTCTGGTACGCCAAGCCGGTGGCGGCAGCGGCCGGCAAGAAGGCTTTCGTGTCCAATCGAGTCGGTGACATCGGGCTGTCGCTGGCCATGTTCGTGATGTTCGCGGGATTCGGCACGCTGTCCTACGACGGACTGTTCGGCGCGGTCGGCGATGCCGGCCCCAGCGGGCTGACCACCGCCATCGGTCTGCTGCTGCTGGTGGGTGCCTGCGCCAAGTCCGCGCAGGTTCCGTTGCAGGCCTGGTTGTTCGACGCGATGGAGGGCCCCACCCCGGTTTCGGCGCTGATCCACGCCGCCACCATGGTGACCGCCGGGGTGTATCTGATCGTGCGCTCCGGACCGGTGTTCGACCTGTCCCCAGACGCCCGGTTGGCGGTGGTCGTGGTCGGTGCGGTCACGCTGCTGTTCGGTGCGATCATCGGCTGCGCCAACGACGACATCAAGCGCGCCCTGGCCGCCTCCACGGTGAGCCAGATCGGCTACATGGTGCTGGCCGCGGGCCTGGGTCCGGCCGGCTACGCGGTGGCGATCATGCACCTGCTCACCCACGGCTTCTTCAAGGCCGGCCTCTTCCTGGGCTCGGGTTCGGTGATGCACGGGATGAACGACGAACAGGACATGCGCCGCTACGGCGCCCTACGCAGCTTCATGCCGGTGACGTTCGCGACGTTCGGGCTGTGTTACCTGGCGATCATCGGGGTGCCGCCGTTCGCCGGCTACTGGTCCAAGGACGCCATCATCGAGGCCGCGCTGGCCTCCGGCGGCACGCGCGGCTGGGTGCTGGGGGCCGTCACGATCCTGGGCGCCGGCATCACCGCCTTCTACATGACCAGGGTGATGCTGATGACGTTCGGTGGCGAGCGCCGCTGGGCCGCCGACGATTCCGAGGTGAGCGCCGAGCGCGCGCTGCAGCACCCGCACGAGTCCCCGCGGGTGATGACCTGGCCGATGATCGTGCTGGCTCTGGGCGCCGTGTTCGCCGGCGCCGCACTGGCCATCGGCGGACGCCTGGAGCACTGGCTGGAGCCGGTGGTCAGCTCGGTGGCTGCGGTTGCCGACCACGAAGCGGCGCATGTCATCCCGGCCTGGCTCACCGGCGCGATCACCCTGGGAATCGTCCTGCTCGGTGTCGCGGTGGCCTTCAACATGTACGGCCGCAAGCCGATACCGATCACCGCGCCCACCGACGTGTCGGCACTGACGGTGGCGGCCCGCAAGTATCTCTACGGCGATGCCTTCAACGAGGAGGTGCTCATGCGTCCGGGTAACCGACTGGCACAAGGCCTGGTCGGCGTCGACGACCGGGTGGTGGACGGCTCGGTCAACATGACGGCGGGACTGGTGGCGATCGCCTCATATCTGGTGCGGCGTCTGCAGACCGGGTTCGTGCGCTCCTACGCGCTGACAATGCTGGCCGGCACGGTCCTGGTCATCGCACTCGTGATGGCGGTGCAGCTGTGAACGCGAACACCAGCGTGCCCTGGCTGAGCCTGCTGTGGCTGGTACCGCTGGTCGGCGCCGGATTGGTCATCGTGTTGCCGGCCCGCCTAGCTGGGCTGGCGAAGTGGACCGGCCTGGTGGTGAGCCTTGCCACGCTGGCGGTGGCGATCGTGGTCACCGTCGGGTTCGACACGACTCCGGTTGCCGCGCCCTACCAGTTCGTCGAATCCCACGCCTGGATACCGGCATTCGGCGCGAGCTACACGCTCGGGGTGGACGGCATCGCGGTGATCCTGGCGTTGTTGACCGCCGGGCTGGTGCCGCTGCTGATGCTGGCCGGCTGGAACGACGGTGAGAGAGCCGAGCGCAGTGCCGATGCTGACGACCCGCTGCGCCCGGCTCCGCCGCGCTGGCGATCGTCAGGCCGCGGCCCGCACGCGTTCGCGGCGCTGACACTGACCGTCGAGGCGATGGTGCTGATCTCACTGGTCTCGCTGGACGTGCTGCTGTTCTACGTGTTCTTCGAGGCGATGCTGATCCCGATGTACTTCATGATCGGCGGTTTCGGGAACGGCGCGAAGCGCTCTCAAGCGGCCCTGAAGTTCCTGCTGTACAACCTGTTCGGTGGCCTGATCATGCTGGCCGCGGTCATCGGGGTGTACGTGGTGAGCTCCGGCGACGGCGCCTCCGGCGGCACCTTCGACTTCCGCGAACTGGTCTCGATGTTCTCCCCGGCCACGACCACCGTGGATCCGGGCGTCCTCAAGCTGCTGTTCGCCGGCTTCATGTTCGCCTTCGCGGTCAAGGCCCCGCTGTGGCCGCTGCACCGGTGGCTGCCCGACGCGGCGGTGGAATCCACCCCGGCGACCGCGGTGCTGATGATGGCGGTGATGGACAAGGTGGGGACCTTCGGGATGCTGCGGTACTGCCTGCAGCTGTTCCCCGACGCCTCAACGTATTTCCGCCCGGCCATCATCGTGCTGGCGGTCATCGGGGTGGTCTACGGCGCAATGGTGGCGATCGGCCAGCGCGACATGATGCGGTTGATCGCCTACACCTCGATCTCGCACTTCGGATTCATCATTCTGGGCATCTTCGTGATGACCAGCCAGGGGCAGAGCGGCTCGACGCTGTACATGCTCAACCACGGGTTGTCGACGGCGGCGCTGTTCCTGATCGCCGGATTCCTGGTCGCCCGGCGCGACGGCGCCCGGGCGATCTCGGATTACGGCGGCGTGCAGAAGGTGGCACCGGTGATGGCCGGCACCTTCATGGTCGCCGCCATGGCCACCCTGTCGCTGCCCGGACTGGCTCCGTTCATCAGTGAGTTCCTGGTCTTGATCGGCACGTTCAACCGGTATTGGGTGGCGGCGGCGGTCGGCTCCACGGCGCTGGTGTTGTCGTCGATCTACATGCTCTGGCTGTATCAGCGAGTGATGACCGGCCCAGTCACGCCAGGCAACGAACGCATCCGCGACCTGGTGCCACGAGAATTGCTGGTCGTCACACCGTTGATCGCGCTGCTGCTGTTCCTCGGCTTCTACCCCAAACCCGCGCTGGACATCATCAATCCGGGCGTCGAGCACACCCTGACCACGATCGGTCAGACCGATCCGGCACCGCTGACCGCTGAGGGGGCGCACTGACCATGGCGGGCATGCCAGTTCCATCCGTCGAATACAGCCTTCTGCTGCCGCTGCTGATCGTTTTCGGCACCGCGGTGACCGGCGTGCTCTTCGAGGCGTTCATCCCGCGCCGGGCGCGCTACGTGATGCAGGTCCTGCTCGCGGTCGGCGGCCTGGCCGCCGCGTTCGCCGCCATTGTCGAGGTGGGCCGCGACCTGCCGACCGGCGGTCGCGTCGCGGTGCTGGGCGCGGTGGCCGTCGACGGGCCGGCACTGGTACTACAGGGCACCATCGTGCTGGTCGGGATCATGGCCGTGCTGTTCATCTCCGAGCGCAACATCGGCGCAGGCGTTCCCGAAGGTCCGGGCGCGGCGACGGCGCCCGCAAGCCCCGTACACCCAGGTCTAGACGCGTTCACTCCGCAGGCGTCGGCGGTCCCGGACAGCGTCGCCGAACTCGACGCGGCGCGCGCCGGGGTGACCCAGACCGAGGTGTTCCCGCTGACCGTGCTGGCGATCGGCGGCATGATGGTGTTCCCCGCCGCCAATGACCTGGTCACCATGTTCGTGGCGCTGGAGGTACTCTCCCTGCCGCTGTATCTGCTGTGCGGGCTGGCCCGCTACCGCCGTCTGCTCTCGCAGGAAGCGGCGCTGAAATACTTTCTGCTGGGCGCATTCTCCTCGGCGCTGTTCCTGTTCGGCGCTGCACTGCTCTACGGCGCCACCGGGACGCTGACGCTGACGGATATCGGCGAGCAGTTGTTCGCCCACAGCAACGACCCGCTGGCGCTGATCGGCGCTGGACTGATCCTGGTGGGCTTGTTCTTCAAAGTCGGCGCGGTGCCGTTCCATTCGTGGGTTCCCGACGTCTACGTCGGTGCGCCGACGCCGATCACCGGCTTCATGGCGGCGGCCACCAAAGTCGCCGCGTTCGGGGCGATGCTGCGGATCCTCTACGTTGCGCTGCCCGCGCTGCATGACCACTGGCGGCCGCTGCTGTGGCTGATCGCGGTACTGACCATGGTGGTCGCCACCATCGCCGCGATCACCCAGACCGAGATCAAGCGGATGCTGGCCTACTCCTCGATAGCCCACGCGGGCTTTGTGCTGACCGGTGTGCTGTCCGCGATCCCGGCAGGTATCTCCGCGACGCTGTTCTATCTGGTCGCCTACAGCTTCTCCACGGTGGGTGCCTTCGCGGTGGTGAACCTGATCCGCAGCGCCAGCGGCGAAGAGGAACTCGACATGTCTCGGTGGGCCGGGTTGGGACGGCGTTACCCCGTTGTGGGCCTGCTGTTTTCGATGTTCCTGCTGGCGTTCGCAGGCATCCCGCTGACCAGTGGGTTCATCAGCAAGTTCGCGGTGTTCAAGGCTGCCGCCGAGGGTGGCGCGGCACCACTGGTGGTGGTCGGCGTGATCGCCAGCGGCGTCGCCGCCTACTTCTACGTCCGGGTCATCGTGTTGATGTTCTTCACCGACTCCCCCGCCGACCCACCGCACCTGGTGCTGCCCAGCGTATGGAGCAAGGCGGCAATCGCGCTGTGCGCCGCGATCACGGTGCTGTTGGGGGTACTGCCGCAGCCACTGCTCGACCTGGTGGACGCTGCAACGCAATTCGCGCAGTAATCCAGCCCGCCCGTCGCGCGGCGGGTACATCATGGACAGATGCACGACGACCCGATTCAGCAGCTGGTCACCATGCTGGACTACACCATGTTCGTGGTGACCACGGCGACCGATGAGCGCGCGTCGGGCTGTCTGGTCGGGTTCGCCACCCAGACCAGCATCGAGCCGCCGAGGTTTCTGGTGGGAATGTCCAAGCGCAACCACACCTTCGAGGTGGCAGCCGAGGCCGAACACCTGGCCGTTCACGTCCTGGTGCGCCGCGATATCGAGCTGGCCCGGCTGTTCGGCGGTCAGACCGGCGACGAGATCGACAAGTTCGCGCGCTGCTCCTGGCACAGCGGTCCGGCGGGAATGCCGATCCTCGACGATGCGCCGGCATGGTTCGTCGGCAAGACGCTGCGTCGGATCGACCTCGGCGACCACATGGGCTACCTGTTGGAACCCGTGGCCGGATATGCCGCCCAAGGCGACCAGGACCTGCTGTTGCTTTCCGACATCGACGATCTCGAACCGGGCCACAGGGCGTGACCGAGACGGCCCAGCAGATCAGCCCGGCTCGCGCAGGGGTAGACCGGCGGCGGTGTAGATCGCGTCAATGACGGTCATGTTCTCGATCGCGTCGTCGGGGGTGGTGCGCACCGGCACGCCACGCAGCACGGCGTCGGCGAACGCATCGAGTTGGTAGGCGTAGGACGCCCGATGGGTGAAACGCTCGACGCGCTTGCCCTTGGGCGAGCTGACCCGCAACCGGTGGAAGTACTGCGGCATCAGCGGGTTGAGCGCCCGCAGCTCACCGTGTTCGCCGATCACCCGGGCGCTGATCTGCAACAGGTTCGATGACCACAGCGAGCAGCGGATGCTCCCGGTGTGCCCGGCGGGAAACCGAAGCTGCGCCGTCATGGCCCGGTCCACGAGTGGGTCACGCAGCTTCGCCTGCGCGGAAACAACTTCCGGGGTAGCTCCGCCGAAGGTACGGGCCATATGCACGGCATAGCAGCCGGCGTCCATCAATGCCCCGCCGGCCAGCGCATAGTGATAGCGGATATCGGAGAAGCGCGGCAGCGGAAAGCTCAGTGCGGTGTGGACCTGGCGCAGCTCCCCCAGTTCGCCCGAGGCGATGATCTCTTCGATGCGCTCGGTCATCGGGTGGTATCGGTAGTGGAATGCCTCCATCGCCACCCGGTCGGAGCCCGCGGCCACCGCGGCGATCTCGCGGGCTTCCTCGGCGTTGGCGGTGAACGGCTTCTCGCACAGCACGTGCTTGCCGGCGTCCAGTGCGGCGCGGGTCCATCTGCCGTGCAGGTGGTTCGGCAGCGGGTTGTAGATGGCATCGACCTCGGGGTCGGCGATCAGTGCGTTGTA
Source organism: Mycobacterium sp. SMC-14 (assembly GCF_046250075.1). Lineage (NCBI taxonomy): Bacteria > Bacillati > Actinomycetota > Actinomycetes > Mycobacteriales > Mycobacteriaceae > Mycobacterium > Mycobacterium sp. SMC-14. Next base: position 3,226,981 of record NZ_CP176429.1, read on the forward strand.
GCTGTCGTGCACCCGGCCGATGCCGTGTTTGGCGGCGAAGGAACGGGCGCGGCCGATGTCGCGCGCAGCCACTGCGCTCACCACGACTTCAGGGTTGGCGGCGGCAGGTTTGAGCAGTGCATCCGGGGTGATCCGCGCCGCCCCGAGCACGCCGATCCGCAGCGCCGTCGTGGTGTCGGTCATGAGACGGTGCTGCGATGCAGGCGGAACCCGGCCACCCGGCGACCGGGTTGGGCCGAGGTCGTCATGTCGACCACCCGACGCGCCTGCTCGCGCACCGGTGTGTCCGGGTCGAGCACCGACAGGTACACGTCGTGGGCGGCCAAGGACTCCGTCGCGACATCGAGGTAGGCCTCCACATCCTCGACATGGGTGGGCCCCGGTCCGCCTTGGAACAGCCAGCGCGGCTTGTCCTCGCACGTGTCCCAGGCATCGGTGACGGCGGCGGCGAATTCGATGTGGTCGCGCTGGTTGGGCATGCCCGGCCCGAACTCCGCGCCGCCGTAGATCGCCACCACCACGTCGGGTCGGAACTCGCCGATCACCGCTGCGATCTTGGCGCGCAACTCCGGCGAGTTGTGGATGTCGCTGTCCGGGAAGCCCCAGAAGTCAACATGAGAAACCCCGACGATGGCCGCCGCCCGCCGTTGCTCATCCTCGCGCAGCGGTCCGGCCTGCCCCGGCTCCATGCCGGCGATGCCCGCTTCCCCACTGCTGGCCAGGGCGTAGCGGACGGTCTTGCCCGCGGCGGTCCACTTCGCCACCGCGGCGGCGACGCCGTATTCGGGATCGTCCGGGTGCGGCACCAACACCAGCAACGAGGCCCAGTCTTGCGGAAAGGGCTGCGGCTCGGTGGACCCCACAGTTTGAGCCATGGGTCTATGCCATCACACCGTGGGCGATGATGTCGGCGATCCGTCGCACCCAGTCATCGTCGAGATCGTCGTCGGGGCGCAACATCATTGCCAGCAAGGTTGCGCCGCCGATAATTTCGACGAGCCGGTCGGGGTCCACGTCGGTGCGCGCATCGCCGCGGCTCACCGAATCGGCCACCCAGTGGCGCATCACCTCGAATAGGCCCTGGAAACGTTCCAGGATGCGCTCGGTCAGCTCGGCGTTGCGGGCCATGTCGGCGATCAGGCCGGGCAGGGCGGCCCGCACTACCGGGCTGGTGAAGGCATCGCGCGCGCCGGCCATCATTGCCGTCAGGTCGCCGGACACGTCGCCCGGGGGCGCCGTCACGGCGCTCGGTGGCACTGAGAAGGCGGCCTCGTGCACCAGTTCGGCCTTGCTGGGCCACCGGCGGTACAACGCGGTCTTGGTCGTGCCAGCGCGCTCGGCGACGGCCGCCAGGCTCAGATTCGAATATCCGACTTCGACAACCAGTTCCGCGGCGGCCCGCAATATGGCACCGTCAATGCGGGTATCACGGGGCCGTCCGGCGCCGGACCCCTTGTCAACGGCTGATGGTTCTGCTTTCATAACGCTACCTGTCGTATCGTAATTACCTTAACGGAGGATACAACCGTGGTCGAGCAACCGACTGTGGAAAAAGACGTCGGCCGGATCCAACGTTCTAGCCGCGATGTCACCACACTGCCCACGGTAATGTCTGGCTGGCTTGCCACCCAGTTGCCCGGAGCGGCCGCGCCGGATATCACCGTGGAAAGCGGTGTCGACACCAACGGCATGTCGTCGGAAACGATCATGCTCACCGGACGTTGGACGGCCGACGGCGCCCCGGTCGAACAGCGTTGGGTGATGCGGGTGGCGCCCGCCGCGGAAGACGTGCCGGTGTTCCCGCACTACCGGCTTGACCACCAGTTCGAGGTGATGCGGCTGGTGGGTGAGCTCACCAACGTCCCGGTGCCGAAAGTCCGTTGGATCGAACCGACCGGCGACGTGCTGGACCGGCCGTTCTTCCTGATGGACCGCATCGACGGCGAGGTGCCACCCGACGTCATGCCCTACACCTTCGGCGGCAACTGGTTCGCCGACGCGTCAGCCGAGCAGCAGCGGACCCTGCAGGACTCCACCGTCGAGGTGCTCGCCAAGCTGCACGCCATCGGTGATGCGGAGCAGACTTTCGCCTTCCTTGACGAGGGGGCGCTCGGGGCCACCGCGCTGCGCCGCCACTTCGAGGGGGTGCGGCAGTGGTACGAGTTCGCGGTGCCCGACATGGGGCGCTCGCCGCTGTTGGACCGCGCCTTCGCCTGGCTGGAGGAAAACTGGCCGGATGATGTGGCCGCCGGCGAGACGGTGTTGTGCTGGGGCGACTCACGGGTCGGCAACGTGCTCTACCGCGACTTCCGTCCGGTCGCCGTGCTGGACTGGGAGATGGTGGCACTGGGGCCGCGCGAGCTGGACGTGTCGTGGGTCATCTTCGCGCACTTGGTGTTCGAGGAACTCGCTGGGCTCGCCGGACTCCCTGGGCTTCCGCAGGTGCTGCGCGAGGACGACGTGCGGGCCACCTACCAGAAGCTCACCGGCGTCGAGCTCGGTGACCTGCACTGGTTCTACGTCTACGCCGGCGTGATGTGGGCGATCGTGTTCATGCGCACCGGGGCCCGTCGGGTGCATTTCGGGGAGATGGAGAAGCCGGAAGACCCCGAATCGTTGTTCTATCACGCCGGATTGCTCAAGAAGTTGATCGGAGAACAGAGCTGATGTTGGGGCCACTCGACGAATTCCCGGTTCACCAACTGCCGCAACCGATCGCCTGGCCGGGCTCCTCGGATCGCAATTTTTACGACCGGTGCTATCTCAATGCCCACGACCGCACCGGGGACATCTTCTTGATCACCGGGTGCGGCTACTACCCGAACCTCGGCGTCAAAGACGCCTACGTGCTGGTCCGCCGCGGCGACACCCAGACCGCAGTGCACCTGTCCGACGCCATCGACCAAGACCGGCTCAACCAGCGCATCGGCGCCTACCGCATCGAGGTCACCGATCCACTGCGCTCCCTGCGGGTGGTCATGGACGAGACCGAGGGCATCGCACTCGATCTGCGCTGGGAGGGTCTGTTCGACCCGGTGCAGGAGCAGCGGCACATCCTGCGGACCGGCAACAGGGTGACCCTGGACGCGCAGCGCTTCGCTCAATTGGGCTCGTGGAGTGGACAGATCGTGGTCGATGGCGAGGAGATCGCCGTCGATCCGGCGGTCTGGATCGGCTCACGCGACCGCTCCTGGGGCATCCGCCCGGTCGGTGAACGCGAACCGGCCGGCCGCCCCGCCGATCCGCCGTTCGACGGCATGTGGTGGCTGTATCTGCCGATGGCGTTCGAGGACTTCGCGGTGGTGATGATCATCCAGGAGGAGCCGAACGGCTTCCGCTCGCTCAACGACTGCAGCCGAGTCTGGCGCGACGGGCGCGTCGAACAACTGGGTTGGCCGCGGATCTCCACTCGCTACCGTGCCGGCACCCGCATCGCCACCGGAGCCACCATCGAGGCCACGCGCCCGGACGGCACTCCGGTCGTGTTCGAGGTGGAATCCAAACTTCCGGTGCCCATTCACGTCGGCGGCGGCTACGGCGGCGACATCGACTGGCTGCACGGCGAGTGGAAGGGCGAGAAGTTCACCGAGCGCCTGACCTATGACATGACCGATCCGGGCATCCTCGGGCGCACCAGCTTCGGGATGATCGACCACGTGGGGCGCGCGGTGTGCCGCGAGGGCGACGCCGCCCCGGTCGAGGGTTGGGGACTCTACGAGCACGGTGTGCTGGGCCGGCATGACCCGACGGGGTTCCCCGACTGGGTCACCATGGCTCCCTAGCGCCTAGCCCCTAAGACAATTCGCTGACGATCGCCCCGACAACCGCCGGGGCGATCGGAGCCGCCTGGTAGACGCAGACGGTGTCGGCGACTCCGTCGACCCTGTCACGGATGTGCGCGGCCACCTGCTCCGGCGTACCGCACGCGGCGATGGTGTGCAGGATCTCGTCGGTGATCCGTGCACCCATCTGCGCCCATTGCCCCTGCTTGGACAGTGCGTTGAGTTCGGGCTGCAAATCCTGCCAGCCGTGTGCGGCCAGCACCGGGACGTACGCCGGAGTCGACGCGTAGAAGCCGAGCAACATCCGGGTGGCGGCTTCGGCCGCCTCCCGCTCGGCATCGGTGGCGCCGGTGGCCACGATGACTTCGGGCACCACCGCGAAATCCTCGGCACGCCTTCCCGCTTGGGTAAGCCCCGCGCGCACCTCGGACATGGTGCTCTCATGCAGGAATCGCTTGGTGGAGAACGGCATCACCAGCAGTCCATCGGCGTGCGCGGCAGCAGCACGAGTCAGCCGCGGCCCCAGCGCGCCGACATAGATCGGTGGTGGCCCGTACGCGTTCGGCCCGGGGCTGAACGTCGGCGTCATCAGCGTGTGCCGGTAGTAGTCGCCGCGAAAATCCAAGCGGGAGCCGGTGTTCCAGGAATCGAAGATCGCCCGCAGCGCCGCAACGAGTTCGACCATGCGGTCCACCGGCCGGTCGAAGGCGGCGCCGAAACGCTTCTCGATCTGCGCACGCACCTGCGTGCCCAGCCCCAGGACGAATCGCCCGCCACTGAGCAGCTGGTGATCATTGGCCTGGTGCGCCAAATGGATCGGGTTGCGTGGGAACGCAATCGCAACATTGGTCATCAGGTCCAGGCCACCCACACCGGCGGCCAGGGTCAGCGGCGCGAACACGTCGTGCGGGCCTTCGAAGGTGAAGACCCCGCTGACGCCTGCGTCACGCAGCTCACGGGCCTGATCGACCACACCGGTCAGCCCGCTGAGGGCAGTGAGAACTTTCAACGCGATTCGCCAGGCCCTTATGAACTGATCTCGGACCCGACCGCCAAGCCGCCTGCGGAACCAGTGGCCAGATCCACCAGGTCGCGAAGCTCCCGGTTCACCGCAGCGGGGTGTTCCAGGATCGAACAGTGTCCCCCGCTGACCTCGACGAACCGGACGAGATTGGGTGCGGCGTCGGCGATTCGCTGTGAGGCCGCCAGCGGCAACAGCCGGTCCCGGGTGCTGCCGATGACCAGGGTGGGCACGGTCAGGCCGTCGAGGTTGATGAAGGACGCCGGACCGAGCGCGTCGATGAGCGCCCGCACCCAGTGGCCGCGGCTGGCGGCCGGTGTCTTGGCGAACAGGTCGCAGATCAACGAGGTGACCCAGGGATCGGCCTCATCGCCCACCGCAAGCATGTGCACGAATCGCCGAACCGCCAGGTTCGCCGGGCCGACGATCGGCACGCTGCCGAACGCCAGCAACCCGCGACGAGCAGCCTCCACCCGGGCTCGCTGTAGGGGCGGTGGCACCTGGAACAGTTCGACCTCGGCCAGCAGGTTGCCGATGGTGGTGTTGATCAGCGCTACCGCATCGGCACGTTCATGCACGCGGTGCCGGTAGCGATCCGACCACGCACTGATCGCCATGCCACCCATCGAATGTCCGGCGATGACGGCCCGTTCTCCCGGCGCCAGGGTGGCCTCCAGAACCGCGTCCAGATCGGATGCCAGGTGCGTCAGGCTGTATCCGCCGCGCTTGGGCACCCCGCTGCGTCCGTGGCCGCGGTGGTCGTAGGCGATCACCCGGTGATCGGCGCTCAGGTCGGCAATCTGATGTCCCCACACACCGATGGCGCAGGTGATTCCGTGCGCCAGCACGATCGGGTAACCGTCGGCCGGCCCGAAGACCTGAGTGTGCAGCTTTGTTCCGTCAGCCGCCCGGACCGCCATGGTGCGGGCCGGCGGCAGCTCTGCCGGGAATATGCCGACACTTCGCCGCCGACTGGACCGTTGAGCACTCATCGCCACCTCATCGGAAATGCGGCAACGCTGCCGCATCGCGAGCATACGCCTGCGTGGACTAGGTTTTCACCGAAAGGACTACTGACGAAGGGTTCGCCCATGCGCGCGGTACAGATTTCACAACTCGACGGACCGGCGGCTGCCCAGGTAGTCGACCTCGATGAGCCGGTCGGTGAGGGCCTGGTGGTCATCGACATCCACGCCGCCGGAGTGGCGTTTCCCGATGTGCTGCAGTCTCGCGGGCTCTATCAACACAAGCCGGAGCTGCCGTTCGTGCCGGGCGGCGAGGCGGCCGGTGTGGTGCGCAGCGCCCCGGCCGGCGCGCACGTACGCCCCGGTGACCGTGTGGCGGTACTGACCATGCTCAACGGCGGAATGGCGCAGGTGATCGCGGTGCCCGCCGCCCAGGTGTTCAAACTGCCGGACACGGTGTCGTTCGAGGCCGGTGCCGGTCTGCTGTTCAACGACCTGACGGTGCTGTTCGCGCTGACCACGCGCGGCCAGCTGACCGAAGGCGCCACGGTGCTGGTGCACGGCGCCGCCGGCGGGATCGGCACCTCCACGCTCCGACTGGCCGGGCCACTGGGGGCATCTCGGGTGATCGCGGTGGTCTCCACCGAGGCCAAGGCCGAGACGGCTCGAGCCGCCGGCGCCACCGACACGGTGCTCGCCGACGGATTCCGCGAGGCGGTTGCCGAGCTGACCGGTGGACGCGGCGTGGACCTGGTCCTCGACCCGGTGGGCGGTGACCGGTTCACCGACTCGCTGCGCTCGCTGGCTCCCGGCGGGAAGCTGTTGGTGGTGGGCTTCACCGGCGGCGACATTCCGACGGTGAAGGTGAACCGGCTGCTGCTCAACAACATCGACGTGGTGGGCGTCGGTTGGGGTGCGTGGGTGATGTCGCATCCCGGCGAGCTGGAGCACCAATGGGAGGTGTTGGAGCCGCTGCTGGCCTCCGGAGTAGTGGCCGCGCCGCAGCCGGATGTTTTTGGCCTCGACCGGGCCGCAGATGCGCTGGCAGCACTGGAGAATCGCACCGCGGCGGGCAAGGTCGTGCTGCGGATGCGCGACTAGGCAGCCCGGGCAGCGAGCCGAACCCCCCTTGCCGCTGCGCCGTCCGCGGATACCTTCGGCGCTGCTCCGGAGCGACTGTCGGTGGCCAGTCGTAGCCTCGGCACCGTCTCCAGGAGGTGCCCAATGAAAGTCCTTGTAGCGACAGCGCTCACCCAGGGCCGCCGCAGCGGCGACTACTGCTTCTGCGTCGAAGGCGAACCAGTATGGATCCAAGAACCCTGCGACCGAGACCGACGAGATCCCAACGGCGGTTGCGGATGCAGTCGCGGTTTCGCCGGCGCAGCGTCCCACCGGGCAACCACCACTGCACGGGTGGCGGATCTGACGCTGACGCGCGACGAGCTCATCACTGCGATGCATATGAGCCTCGTCGATGGCGGATGGCCAGCCGAGTGGGCCGCAGCCGTCATCGATGACAATCTGGCTATCGCGTCCACGTACCCGGCTGGAACCGTCATTGAACGGAAGTTCGACGAATACCGAGCACGAACCGCCTAACCGCAATCTGACCACATGGTTGACCAACCACATTGACCAACCCTGGTCAACTACTTAGCATGGGTGTCATGAAGCAGGTCAAGGTCCAGTACGCGAAGACACACCTGTCCGCGCTGATCTCCGCCGTCGAGGACGGCGAAGAGTTTGTCATTGCCCGCGGCGACCGTCCGGCCGCCCGCCTGGTCCCGCTCGCCAACCAAGGTGATCGCGAACTCGGCTTCCTCACCTACGCGGTTCCTGATGAATTCTTCGACCCACTGCCCGAAGAAGAACTCACCGCATGGCAGTGACGTACCTGCTGGACACTCATGCTGTGCTGTGGGCACTCACGGCCCCGGCTCGCCTGGGACGCAACGCCCGTGAAGTCCTCACCGATCGATCCGTCGCGATCGTCGTGTCGGCGGTGTCAGCCTGGGAACTGTCCACCAAGCAGCGATTGGGCAAGCTCCCCCAAGCAGACGCGATCCTTGGCGCCTATTCCAGGCATCTCGATCGCTTGGGCGCCAGCAGATTGCCGATCACCGAGGAACACGCGCTACTGGCCGGACGGCTTGACTGGGATCACCGGGACCCGTTCGATCGCATGCTGGCGGCCCAGGCCATCATCGAGTCGATGACCCTCATCACCGGTGATGCCGCATTCGTCGGCCTTGCCGGTGTTCCCATGTTGTGGTGACCGTTCACGAGTCGCCAGACCAGTACCGAGATTTTCGAAACGAGAGGAATCCCGATGCCGGACCAGCGTTCTTCGCACAGCGCCAGTGCACTGCTCGACGCCGTCGAGCAGTCGCCGAAAGCTGTGGCAGTACACGATAAGTCGGCATGGGTCGGAATCTTCGCCGCCGACGGCCAGGTGAACGACCCGGTCGGTTCGACCCCCCATGTCGGCACGGCCGCCATCGGGCGCTTCTTCGACACCTTCATTGCCCCGAACACCATCGCCTTTGATGTGCAGAACGATGTGGTCGCCGGCATGTCGGTACTACGAGACCTCACGGTGCACACCACGATGTCGACCGGTGTCACCATGCATATCCCGATGCACCTGCGCTATGACCTGGTCGCGCAGGGGCCGGACGGCTCGCTGAAAATCCAGAGGTTGTTCGCGCACTGGGAGCTGCAGAAGATGGTCGGGCAGCTGCTGACCTCGGGAGGCCGCGGTCTGCTGGCCTCGGTGATCCTGGGCCCCCAGCTGCTTCGTCACCAAGGGCTTTCTGGCTGCGCCGGCTTCTTGCGCGGCCTTTCCGGGGTACGAAAGCGCGGAAAGCGTCGGGTCGAGAACCTCGTCGCGGCGCTGGAGCAGGGTGATGCCGCCGCGGTTTCGGCGCTTCTGACTCCGAATCCCACCTTGAGCCTGGACGGTGTTTCGGAGACCTCGGTTGCCGAGTTCATCTCAGCAGCACAGCAACTAAGGGCCGAAAAGCTCCTGGCCGCCGGGCATACCGTCACGGCGACCGTGCACCTGGACGGCCGACGCGGGGTGGGGTTGTTCGAATTCGCCAAAGAGGGCGCGGACCGGGGCGCGATTTCCGCTGTCCGCCTCTATATCTGAGGCGGACAGCTACAGCACGCCGGGAATGATCGCCTTGCGATTGGGCGGGTAGTCGGGGAACTTCTGCTGATACCACTTGTGGGTGGCCATCGCCCTGGGCCCCAAGTTGGCGATGGAGAAGAACACGAAGATCAGGCCAGGAAGCGTCCAGGCCATGATCGCCCAGCCCGTCCACAAGATGAGCTCACCGAAATAGTTGCCCGAAGACACCCAGCGATACACCCCGCCGTAGGGGATGCTGTATCCGCTGCTGCCATCGGCACGCAGGCCGATCAGGATGTGGTCGGCCTGGAAATTGATCCCCCAGCCGATCACGGCCACGGCGAGCCCCAGGATGAAGCGTGGGTCGACAAACCAATGCTCCTGTTGCAAGTGCGGGGCCAGCGCCACGGCATAACCGTTGGCAAAACCGTTGACGGCGTTGAAGATGAAGCCGAATGCGATACCTGAGATCGGGAACCGTTTGTCATCGCCCTTGCGGCTCAGCGGATAGATCAACCCGCGGTAGAGATAGTGGCACTGCCACAGTGCATACAACACGATCGCCGGTGCCCCATGCGAGTGCGCAACCAGCCAGAACGTCACGGTAAAGGCCCACCACTGCGGGCATTCGAACATCAGCCAGCTGATCTTTCCTGGCAGCGTGAAGCGGTCATCCGGACTGGCGAAGCGGCCGTAGGGGTTGGTGAACCAAAAGCTGCTGGCGAAGGTGACGATCGTCAGGACGATCAGGAAGACGATAGCGGCGTGGTACAGACCGGCCATGACGGAACCTTTCATCCAGGATGCTAGGCAGTAGTAGCACATACGGCCGGCGCGGTCGTGCTGCGGATGCGCAACTAGCTCCCGGAATCGTCCCGCCTGCCCGGCGCGAAGTAGTCGAACGCGGCACGCATGTCGCTGAGTTTGCCGTCGGTGCCCTGCAACGACAGCGCGACGTGGCCAAAGGATTTGGCCCCCAATCTCTTGCGGCCGGCGAACTCGGACGCGTCGTTGAGGAACAGGTACGCCAGCTGCACCCGGCCGCCGTCCACGGTGGTGATGCGCTCGATGGCGCTCCACGGAATCACCCGGTTGCCGCTGCGCCGCCCGTAGACCCCTTCGGCGTCGACGCGGACCTCGACACCCGAGGAGAACAACCGCTGCACGAGCACCGCCACGCCGAACCCGAAGAACACGATCGCGATCCAGCCGAAGACGTGCAGGGCCTGCGGTGACCAGCCGCGGATCGACTCGACCGGCCCGAATCCCCCGGCCAGCCACACCCCGCTCAGGACGAACGCCCCTGCGATGGCGAGCAGCGAGGCGATCTTGCGTCGGTCCGGATGCGCTTCGAACGGCATGTGGCCTCCCCTGTCGACGGAGCCGACTCTAGTGCGCACCGGCGGGAGGCACCCCGCGAAGCCGACGAGTTGCTAGGTATCGCTGATGCGCGCCTTGAACTCCGGGCACTCGACCAACGGCGTATGGGTGCAGGTCACGGCGTGTGTGAGGCTGTCCCGCATCCGGGTGAGGCGGGCGATCTCCTCATCGACTTGGCGGGCTTTCTCGGCCATTCGCGCACGTAACTCGGTGTCGCTGGGCGTGGCCCGCAGGAACCGCTCGATCTGAGCCAGCGTGAATCCGGCCGCTTTGGCACAGCCGATGAGGGCGAGCCGGTCGAGCACGGCCGGTTCGTAGGTGCGGCGAAGGCCGTTGCGTGCACCCGAACTGATCAGCCCGCGCCGCTCGTAGAACCGCAGCGCCGATGACGCCAGGCCCGATCGACTCGCCACCTCCGCAATGTCCAGCATCGCCATCCCCTTGACTTGAAGCGTGGTTCAAGTCAGAGACTAGCGACGAACCGCCCCCGAGGAAAGGACACCGAGTGCCATGCCACTACATCCGCAGGTCCAAGCCCATCTGGAACGCCTGGCCGGCAGCAACTTTGCCGACCTGCACACCTTCACCCCCGAGCAGGTCCGCCAGGCCATGCGACTGATGACCCAAGCCGCCGGCAGCGGCGAAGCCGTCGCAAGCGTTCGCGACCGAATCATCTCCACGCCGGCCGGCGAGCTACCGGTTCGGATCTACCACCCACAGCCGGACGAACCGCGCCCAGTGATCGTCTTCTTCCATGGCGGTGGCTTCGTGCTCGGCGATCTGGACACCCACGACGGATTGGCCCGGGCGCTGGCCAATCGCTCCGGTCGTGTCGTCGTCTCGGTCGACTATCCCCTGGCCCCCGAGCACAAATACCCGGCAGCGATCAACGCCGGCTTCGCCGCGGCGCAGTGGGTCGCTATCAATGCCGGCGAATTCGGAGGCGACGGCACAAACATTGCCGTCGCCGGTGACAGCGCCGGCGGCAACCTCGCCGCGGTGGTCACGCTGATGGCACGCGACGCCGGCGGCCCGGCCATCACGCACCAGGTATTGATCTACCCGGACTTGGACTTTCGGCGATCGAACGTGTCCATCCAAGAGTTCGCGGGAAAGTACGGGAACATCAGCCGGGCGACCCAGCAGTGGTTCATGAACCACTATCTCAACGGCGACCACGAGAAACTCGATGCTCACGTCTCACCGCTTTTGGCCCCCGGACTTGAACAGCTTCCACCGGCGTTCATCGTCACCGCTGAATACGACGCCCTGCGCGACGAGGGCGAACATTACGGCGCTCGACTCCAGCAAGCGGGCGTTCTGACCACCGTCAATCGCTATGCCGGCATGATCCACGAGTTCATCCGCTGGCCGTTCGACGACGCCGCCCGGGCGCTCGACGACATCGCCGCCGCCCTCCGCACCGCGCCCGTGGCTCCGCGCTGAGGCCGGTCGAACTGGGTCGAGACAATATACGTTGCGTCTGGCCAGCTATCGCCTAGTCTGTTCACTGGACACTATGTCCAGTGAGATTGATGACGCAAGGAGCACGAGGCGATGCCACCCACGGCCAGCTCCCTGGGACCGCAGCCGGCGAAGTACGACCCCGCGTGGGTGCGTGCGAAGTACGCGCTGGAACGCGACAAACGGATGCGCCCCGACGCCGTGGGCCAGTTCATCGAGGTCACCGCCGATTTCTCGCACTACGCCGACGATCCGTGGACGCAGCGCGTCGATCGCCTTCCGGTGCACGACCACGTCCAGGTGGCGATCATCGGCGCGGGTCTGGGCAGCCTGGTCGCCGCCGCGCGGCTGCAGGAAGCCGAGATCGGCGACATCCGGATGATCGACACCGCCGGCGACTTCGGCGGCACCTGGTACTGGAACCGCTACCCCGGGGTGCAGTGTGACGTCGAGTCCTACATCTATCTGCCGCTGCTCGAAGAGCTGAACTACGTGCCCACCGAGCGCTACGCACACGGCCCGGAGATCCGCGAGCACCTGCAGAACATCGCCAAGCACTACCGTCTGTACGACAACGCCTTGTTGGGCACCACGGTCACCGGCCTGCGCTGGGACGACGTGGCCAATCGGTGGCACATCGCCACCGATCGCGGCGACGCATTCACCGCCACGCTGGTCGCCGTCTCCCCCGGATCGCTCACCCGACCGAAATTGCCGGGTATCGCCGGCATCAACGAATTCCGCGGGCACACCTTTCACACCAGCCGCTGGGACTTCGGCTACACCGGCGGCGACGAATCCGGCGGGCTGACCAAGTTGTCCGACAAGCGTGTCGGCGTCATCGGCACCGGTTCGACGGGGCTGCAGTGCATCCCGCACCTCGGCGAATGGGCACAGCAGCTCTACGTCTTCCAACGAACCCCGAGCACCGTCGCGGTGCGAGGCAACCGGCCCACCGACCCAGCGTGGGCGGCCAGCCTGCAGCCGGGTTGGCAACGCGAACGCATGGAGAACTTCACCCGAGTCACCTGCGGGGTGGAGATGGACCTCGACCTCACCAATGACGGCTGGACGCAGAAGGCCCTGGAACTGAGCGAACCCGCAGTGCTGCGCGAGACTCAACGCCTCGGTCGCCAGATGACGCCCGAGGAGATCGCCGACTTCCTGTTCCACGCCGACTATGTGGCGATGCAACGGTTGCGCGCCCGGATCGATGACACCGTGCGCGACCGCAAGACCGCCGAATCGCTCAAGCCGTGGTATCGGTTGAACTGCAAGCGCCCCGGCTACCACGACCAGTACCTCGATACGTTCAACCGGGACAACGTCGAGTTGGTCGACACCGACGGGCGCGGCGTGGATCGGTTCACCGAGACCGCCGTCGTGGTCGACGGGGTCGAGTACGACCTCGATGCGCTGGTCTTCGCGACCGGTTTCGAGGTGGGCACCGAATTCACCCGTCGGCTCGGCTTCGAGATCGTCGGCCGCGACGAGGTGCGCCTGAGCGACAAGTGGGCCAAAGGAATGCGGACGCTGCATGGCCTGCAGACCCACGGCTTCCCCAACTGCTTCTTCCTGGGCTACACCCAATCCGGGGTCTCCCCCAACTACACCCACACCGCCGAGGAGCGGGCCCGCCATTTCGCCTACCTGGTCGGCACGTTCGCGCAGCGGGGCGCGGACACCATCGAGGCCACCAAGGCCGCCGAGGACCAGTGGCTGGCCGCGATGGACGAAGCGTCGGAGAAACCCAAGGCCTTCTACGCCGAGTGCACGCCGAGTTACCTGAGTTCCGAGGGCGATCGGGAGAATCCGCACGGCATGCTGTCGACCAATTTCGGGGGCAAGCCGGTCGATTTCTTCGAGATGCTCAGCGCGTGGCGCTCCACCGGTCGGTTGGAGGGGGTGATCCTGAAATGACCTCCACCGCCCCGCGACTCACGATGCGCGACCGGCACCGCGCCATGACCCGCGATCACATCATGGCCGCCGCGCTGGAGGCGTTCGCCGAACGCGGCTACGTCGCGGTGACCATCGACGACATCGTGCGCCGGGCCGGGATAGGGCGGGCGACGTTCTATCTCCACTTCGACTCCAAGGCGGCGGTACTGCGCGAACTGCGCAACACCCGGATGACCGTCTGGTCCCAACAGGACGCCCCGCGCGGCGGCAGAGCGGGACGGCCGTCGATCAAGGCCTTCTTCGAGAAGGTGGTCGACTTCTACACCTCCGCGCCACAGCTCTACATGGCACTGCATCAGGCGCGGGCGGCCGATCCGGAGTTCGCCGCGGCGCACCGAGCGACCATGGAGGCCAACATCACCGAGTGGATCGAGGCCGACGCCATGCCCGGCGCTACCGAGGACCAGCTGCGGCTGGCCATCGCGATGATGTACACCATGGTCGACTCGTTCATGCACCTGTGGCTGGTCGACGGCTGGCCGCTGGAGCGCGAGGCCGCCATCGGGGCGATGACCGACGCGCTGCACGCCACCATGCGCTGAAAACGCCGGCTCGAGCGGCCGCGGCATTTATCGTGGCACAACGCACGAGCGTTCGCGGTGCGAGCGGTTTTTCACAACGAGAGGCTGGCCCGATGACCGAGCTGCGGGCAGATGGCGTGAAGACCGAGCAACCGACACCACGCCGAGCCGTCATGCAGTCGCTCACCGGGCTCAGTGTCCGCTACGTCGAGCGCCTGATGCCCGACCCGTATCTGTTCGCGGTGATCCTCACCTTGATCGTCGCCGGGCTGGTCGCCGCTCTGGTGCGCGGAGCGTCGGCCAGCGGCATGCTGCACGCGTGGTACGCCGGGGTGTGGGGCCAGCAGAACATCTTCACCTTCGCCTTCCAGATGGTGCTGATTCTGGTGACCGGCTACACGCTGGCCGAGGCGCCCGTGCTGAAGCGGGCCATCGTGCGTGTCGCGGCGCTGCCGCGCAGCCAGGTGCAGGGGGCGCTGCTCTGCTTTACCGTCAGTGCCGCCGCGTCCCTGCTGAACTGGGGCCTGGGGCTGGTGGCCGGCGCACTGGTCGCCCGGCAGGTGGCGCGACGTTTCCCCGAGTCGCATTTCGGTTATCTGATCGCCGCGGCGTTCATGGGTTTCATCGTCTGGACGCAGGGGCTCTCGTCCTCGATCGCGCTGGCCAACACCGATGCCGGCAGCCCCATCAACGTGATCCATAAGATCGCCGGGTTCACAGTGCCGTTGAGTCAGACCATCTTTCAGCCGTACAGCTGGCTGTCGGCGATGATCGTGCTGGGGGTGCTCGCGCTCGCGGTGTGGCGCATGGAGCCGGCTGACGCTCTTGCGCCGGATCCCGCCGTGTTCGAGGAAGAGCCGGAGATCGCCGACCAGCGCAGCACGACGTTCGCCGAATGGCTGGAGAACCAGTGGATCCTCAATGTGCTGCTGTTCGCGGCGGGCATCACGTATTTCGTGGCCAGTGATTTCGCGCTGAACATCTCCTCGATGATCATGCTGTTCACCATCACCGCCGCCCTGTTGCACCGCACGCCGATCCGCTTCATCCGCGCGTTCACCGGTGCGGCCAAAGTATCGGGCCCCCTGTTGCTGCAGTATCCGCTTTACGGCGGACTGGTGGGGCTGCTGGCGTACACCGGCGCCGACGACGCCAAGCCGCTGCAGACGCTGCTGGCCCAGATGCTGGTCAATGGCGCCACCGAGTACACCTTGCCGTTCCTGACCTTCATCGGCTCGGTGATCATCAGCCTGTTCGTGCCGTCCGGCGGCGGACACTGGGCGGTGCAGGGCCCGATAGCCGTCGACTCCGCGCTGGCGATCGGCCAGCAGTCACCGGCCTATCTCGGGTTGGTGTCGATGGCCGTGGCCGTCGGCGAGGGGGTTGCGAACATGATCCAGCCGTTCTGGCTGCTGCCCCTGTTGGCGATCGCCAAGCTCAATGTCCGCCAGGTGATGGGCTTTACCATCGTGGCCTTCTTCATCGGGTTGGCGGTGCTGGGGGCAATGACGCTGGTTGCACCGTGGGTGATTTGACGTCCGGCGTCGCCATTTCCTTGATATCTGCTCGTGCGTGTCCGATGCTCGTAGGGAGTCCTGGCCGCGAAGGAGTAGACGGCATTGAAGACACCGGAACCCGACAGTGTGGCCAGGATCGCCACCGCGCTGCGGTCTTGCTACGACGCGATCGAAGCCCTGTGCGCCGATCTCAGCAACGCCGAGTGGGGCGCTCAGTCACTCTGCCCGGATTGGACCGTCCGTGACGTGATCAACCACGTCACCAGCATCGAAGCGGTAATGACAGGGTGGCTGCCCGACGACGATCGCACCCCGCCGCCGTTCGAGAAAGCCGCGGACTTCCTGCGCGAAGCCAACACCGACCTAGCGGCGTACCGCGAACTGGTGCGCGGTATCTATGACCGTCGCCGACGCGACCTAGCCGCGTTGTCCGACGCGGATCTGATGCGGCCGTCGTGGACTCCGATCGGCCCGGCCACCTACGGACGGTTCCTGGAGATCCGGGTCTTCGACTTCTGGGTACACGAACGAGACATCACCACCCCGCTCGGGCGCACAACCGACGACACCGGCCTGGGAGCTGAGATCGCACTAGCCGAGGTGGCCGGCTCCTTGGGCTACATCGTCGGCAAGAAGGTGGGCCTTCCCGACGCAAAGAGCATCACCTTCGACCTCACCGGACCCATCACGCGCCAGTTGCATGTCGCTGTGGATGGCCGAGCCAAAGCTGTTGATCACCTGGACAATCCGGATGTCACGGTGGCCACCGATTCCACGACCTTCATCCAACTGGCGTGCGGGCGCATCGACCCGCAGGTCCAGATCGACTCCGGCGCCGTCACCTGGATGGGCGACGGCGAACTCGGCGACCGGGCCGCCCGCAACC
Source organism: Mycobacterium sp. SMC-14 (assembly GCF_046250075.1). Classification (NCBI taxonomy): domain Bacteria; kingdom Bacillati; phylum Actinomycetota; class Actinomycetes; order Mycobacteriales; family Mycobacteriaceae; genus Mycobacterium; species Mycobacterium sp. SMC-14. The sequence goes on from NZ_CP176429.1 coordinate 3,243,612, forward strand.
TGCGGTTCACGATGTGACCAGTCGCCCGGATTCGGTGGACTTCCACTTCGACGTCATGTGCCCGTACGCCTACCAGACTTCGCGGTGGATCCGGGAGGTCCGCGACCTGACGGGCCTCACGGTCAACTGGCGCTTCTTCAGCCTGGAGGAGATCAATCGCCAAGAGGGCAAGAAGCACCCCTGGGAACGCGAGTGGTCCTACGGCTGGTCGATGATGCGCATCGGAGCACTGCTGCGTCGCCAATCGATGGCCGACGTCGATGCCTGGTACGAGCGCGCCGGCCGCGCCTTGCACGTTGAGGGCCGCAAGCCGCACGAGAAGGCGGTCGCCCGCCATCTGCTGGCAGAACTCGGATTCGACCCCGAGCTCGTCGACCGGGCGATCGCCGACCCGACGACCAGCGACGAGGTACTGGCCGACCATGAGCGGGTGGTCGCCGCCGGCGGCTATGGCGTACCCACGCTGTTCTTTCCCGACGGGCAGTGCCTCTTCGGGCCGGTGCTCATCGATCCACCCACCGGCGACGCTGCGGTGCGCTTGTGGGACGTCGTTGTCGGCTGGACCGAGTTTCCGCATCTGTACGAGCTCCAGCGGCCGAAGACTCCCGCCGACGAACAGCGCATTGCCGAGACGTTCCAGCCCTATTTGCAAGCGCGCGACTGGGTGTCGATCAACCGGGGCGAGGTGGTCAGCTTCAAGGCCCCAGAAACCGACGGGTGACGAACGCAGCGTCGCCGGCGGAACCAACGACCCGCACGACAACGGCCCCCGGAGAAATCTCCGGGGGCCGTTCTCACTAGTAGCGGGGACAGGATTCGAACCTGCGACCTCTGGGTTATGAGCCCAGCGAGCTACCGAGCTGCTCCACCCCGCGTCGGTATCTACGAGGTTACCGAACGGGTGGCCCAGGCGCCAAATCGCCTGCATTCGGTACCGCTACCGCCGACGACATCGACCCCGAGCCACCCCCAAAACAGGGTGAAACCGAAATTAACAAAATGGCGATCGGTTCCGTGGCAACAACTGCCTCATCCCGCCCCTATCGGCGCGCCAGTTGGCCAATGAGGACCGGATTCTCGCACTTCATTGGCGCAAATATCACCCAAGCCCAGCCAGTTCGGTCAGCCACTCCGCGACTGCAAACCAAAATTAACTTCTCTCTTGTCGGACCGGCCATCTTGTGCCATGCTGCATTCCGGGGCCACAACAGTGAGAGAGACAACAGATGCCCGGACTCCTTGACGGCCTGGGCCGTCTACTGAGCTATCGGATGACTGTCGGAGAGCTGATCGGCCTGGGCTTCATCCTTGGGGCCCCCTATCTGATCGTCGGGCTAATCTGGTCACTGACCCACACCACCCGCCTACACGAGATGCACGGCCTAGACCTGGCGGTGTCGTTCCTGGGTTCCATCGTGGCGTGGCCGGTGCTGGCGATCGCCAACGTCTGCATGCAGTGAGCGCGAAACGCAATGTCGCCCCACAACATCGGAGGCCGCTCGGATGATGTTTCTGGTACGGACAATTGATCGGGTCGTCAGGGTGTTCGGCATCCGGGCCTCCCCCGAGACGTCGGCCCTGAATGCCGCCGGAACCCGAATCCACATCGACCACTACACCCCGCGTACTGACGTTCGCCCCGTCGATCTGACTGAGGCGCTGGACTTTTGGTCGGCAGCGGCGGCGGCCGCCAACGTCATCATGCAGTTGAGCATGCCCGGCGTCGGCTACGGCGTCGTGGAGAGTCGGGTGAAATCCGGTTCGCTGATGGAACATCCGTGGAAGCGCTTGCGCACCACGGCTCAATACATGGCCGTCGCGGTGCTGGGCACCGAGGAGGAACGTGGCGCCTACCGTGACGCGGTCAACGTCGCGCATCGGCAGGTTCGCTCCACGGCGGACAGCCCGGTCAAATACAACGCCTTCGACCGCGATCTGCAACTGTGGGTCGCCGCATGCCTGTTCGTCTTCTACGAGGACACCTACCAGCTGTTGCGCGGCAAAATGACCGAGGAACAGGCGGAGACGTTCTACCACCACGCCTGGCCGCTTGGCACCACCTTGCAGGTCACCGATGACCAATGGCCGCCCACCCGCGCCGACTTCGATACCTACTGGAACACCACCTGCCAAACTCTGGAGATGGACGACGCTGTCCGCGACTACCTCATGCGGTTGGTCGACCTGAAGATGGTCAACCCGATCTTTCGGGTGCTCCTCGGGCCGCTGCTGCGGTTCTTGACGATCGGGCTTCTGGCGCCGCGCTTCCGTGAGCTGCTCGGTGTGCAATGGACGCCTACCGAACAACGCCGGTTCGAGAATCTCTTCCTGTTCGTGTCGTTTGTGAACCGCTTCATTCCCCGGTTCATCCGGACCGCCAACTACAGTGTGCTGATGGCCGATGTCCGCCACCGCATCCGCCGGCACAAGGCGCTGATCTGACCATGGCGACCCACCACGATGACGGCCTAGGTCCCGACAGCCTGCTGTGGCACTTCCTGGCCGACCGGCGCTACCTGTTCGTGTTGCCCCGAGCGGTGTGTCTGCTGCTGCTGCATCCCGGCATTGCCGCCGGCATCAGCGAACACGCCCTGATGCGCAAGCGCATCTGGTTGCACAAGAAACGCACCTTCACCCAAGCCGTCAACTACGCCTACGCCGACCTCGACATGCGGCCCCAGATGCGCTTCGCCCACGAGCATGTCAAGGGCGTCGACGAATTCGGCGACAAATACCACGCGTTGAACCCCGACCTGTTCCATTTTCAGCACAGCGCTTACGTAGAGTCCCTCGTCGTCATGGTCAATACCTTCATTCGGCCCCTCGACGCCGACGAACACGAGCAGCTCTATCAGGAGTGCTGTGCCTGGTATCGCCGATACGGCGTATCAACCCGGCCAATGCCTGCGACCTGGCCGGAGTTCGTCGAGTATTTCGAGGACTACTGCCAAACGCACCTGAAGGCCGGTGCCCATTTCGAGCCGTTCCGCGAGCAGATCTTCGCTCCCACCGATTGGTGGATGCGCACGGTCCCCCGCCCCGCGATCCGCGCCCTGCAACACCCCCGCGCCCGCGAGCTCACCGGGGTCGACGTCACTGCAGCCGACCGATGGTCGCTGCGCCAGTTCGTCCGGTTGACTCAGCTCTCGTCGCTGACCCCCAGGCACCACTGGAACGCCAGGGCGCGCGCCGCACTTCGCACCGCGGCACAGCATCAGCCGACTACCTCGTTGGGCGCCACGCGTGGCTGATACCGCACGGACGACCCGGCGGCGCCCCAAAGATCGCAAGGACCAGATCGCTAGGGCTGCCGCCGAATCGTTCAGCACCCTGGGCTATCACGCGGTCAGCGTGGAGAACATCGCCACCGAGGTCGGTGTCTCGGCCCCCGCCCTCTACCGGCACTACGCCAGTAAGTACGACCTGTTCCGCGTCGCGGTCCTGGCGTTGAGCCAACAACTTGTCGACGTCACCGACGTCGTTGCCGACCCCGCAGCCGGCCCTGCGGCAGCACTCGATCAGCTGATACACGCCCTGATCGACGTCGCACTGCGCAACCGCGAATCCGGCGGCCTGTACCGATGGCAGGCCCGCTATCTGCGCGAACCCGACGCGACGGCGCTGTTGGATCAACTACGGCTGGTCAACCAACGCCTGCAGCAACCGCTGGCCGAACTACAGCCGCAGGCACCCCTGTTGCACCGACAGATGCTCTCGGCAGCGTTGCTCAGTGTCGCCGGAGGCATCACCGACCACCACCTACGTGCCACGGTCACCGACATCACCGACTTGATGACCGCGGCGTCGTGGGCATTGCTGCACACCGAACTGCCTGTGCCGGAAGACTTTACGACCGGCGCCCTCGGAGCACGCATCTTCACCGCGGATGCCGGGATGTACGAAGCGGTGCTGCACGCCTCGATGATGCTGTTTCACCGTCAGGGGTACGGCGAAACCAGCGTGGCCCAGATCGCCAAAACCGCCGGGCTGCGAATCTCAAGTATCTACCGCTATTTTCCCGGCAAGGCCGACATCCTCAGCACCGCGCTACGACGCTCGTCCGACCGGCTCTCCGCGGAGCTGTCGGTGGTCAACACCAATGGGCCCGAACCGCGAGAAGCGCTGACGCAACTGATCGACATCTACGTGGCCACCTCGTTCGCCAACCCGGAACTTGCGGCGATCTACTACAGCGAACAGATCCACCTGTCCGGATCCGACCGGAAGCTGCTGCGGAATGTGCAGCGTTCCACCATCGACTCGTGGGTCGGGCTGTTGCGCTCGGTGCGGCCCGAACTCACCGCCACAGCCGCCCGATTCCTGGTACACGCCGCGATGGGCCTAGTGGTCGATATCGGCCGGCTGGTGCACTACGACCGGCCCGCCCCGGACACGGCGGAGGCCGGCACACCCCACCTGGCCTATGAGCAGGCATGCGTGCGCACGCTGATGCACTCCGCGTTGTTCGGCGCCTGAGCGCACCGCGCGCTATTTGGCGCTGTTGAACTTGGCCATCGCGTCGTCGAGGCGTTGCAGCGCCGCACCGTAGGCCGCGAAGTCGCCGCGGTGCTGGGTGTCTCGCACCGCGGTGAGCGCCGCCTCGATCTCGCGCAGCGCCGCAGCTTTAGCCGGGGACAATCCGGCTTCGGCGGACGGCGGTGCGGGTACCGCGGCCACCGGCGGGGTGGCCGAGGGCGGTGTCCCCTGCGCCGCCGCGCCGCTCTCGGTGGGGGCGATGTCGGTGGCTGCCGCGCTCGCGCCGGGCCCGAACAGACCGGTCAGCGCGTCGGAGACCGTCGGCCCGTAACCGATCTTGTCGTTGTACATCATCGCCACCCGGATCAAGCGCGGGTACGACGACGAGGCGTCGCTGGAACCCGGTGAGGCATAGACCGGTTCGACGTAGAGCAGACCGCCCTGTGCGACCGGCAGAGTCAGCAGATTGCCCCACCGGATGCGGTTCTGATTGTCGCGACCGATCACACCGAGGTCCTGGCTGACCGTCGTGTCGGTGGTGATCGCGTTGTTGGCCAGCTTGGGCCCGTTGACCTGCCCGGGAATGGTCAGCACGGTGATCTTGCCGTAGGTGTCCGGATCCGAGCTGGCGCTGATGTAGGCGGCCAGATAGTCGCGCTTGAATCGGTTCATCGCGCTGGTCAGCTGGTAGGACGCCGAATTATCACCCTTGGCAAGGTTTTTCGCGACGATGTAGTACGGCGGCTGGAAGCTGCTGGCGGTCGGGTTGGGGTCCAGCGGCACGTCCCAGAAGTCCGAGGTGGAGAAGAACGTCACCGGGTCGTTGACGTGGTACTTGGCCAACAACATGCGCTGCACCTTGAACAGGTCTTCGGGGTAGCGCAGGTGCTCGGCGAGCTCGGGCGAGATGTCGGACTTCGGTTTGACCGTTCCGGGGAACACCTTCATCCATGCCCGCAGCACCGGGTCGTGCTCATCTTGGGCGTACAGGCTCACCGTTCCGTCGTAGGCGTCGACGGTGGCCTTCACCGAGTTGCGGATGTAGGACACCCGCCGGTCCGGCAGCAGCCGGTTGAACTCCACGTCTTTGGAGTCCGCAGTCGCCGACGACAGCGACGTCAGCTCCGAGTACGGGTAGTTGTCCAGCGTGGTGTAGCCGTCGATGATCCACACCAGTCGCTTGTTGACGATCGCCGGGTACACCGTGGAATCGGTGGTCAGCCAGGGCGCCACCGCCTGGACCCGGCTCGCCGGGTCGCGGTTGAACAAGATCTTGCTGTCCGCGCCGATCACATTGGAGAACAAGAAGTTGCGCTCGGCGAACTTCGCGGCGAATACGCTGCGGGCCAACCAGTTTCCTACGCCTACACCGCCGGTGCCGGTGTAGGTGTAGTTCTTGGTCTCGGTGTTGGTCTCGTAGTCGTACTCGCGGTCGGCACCATTGCGTCCGACGATCGCGTAGTCGGCGACGGTGTCGGCGATCACCGGACCGTAGTAGACACGCGGCTGGTCCAGGCGGGCCGGCCCATCGGAGACGACACCGCCGTTGGCGCCGACGACGTTGGCCAAGAACTCCGGGTATCCACCGTTCTGGTTGGGGTCGTTGGCGATACCGCGCACGGTGTTGGCCGGCGAGGCGATGAACCCGTTGCCGTGGGTGAACACCGTGTGCCGGTTGATCCAGTCACGCTGGTTGTCGATCAGTCGATCCGGGTTCAGCTCGCGGGCGGCGACCACGTAGTCACGCAGTTGGCCCTCGTCGTCGCGATACCGGTCGATGGTGAGCTGGTCGGGGAAGTAGTAGAAGTTCTTGCCCTGCTGAAACTGGGTGAACGCCGGGCTGACAATGGTCGGGTCCAGCAGCCGGATATTGGAGGTGGTGGCCGCATCGGCGCCCACCTGAGCGGCCGTCGCTCGCGCATCACCGCGGTAGTCCCGGTAGGTGACCACATCTTCGGTCAGCCCATAGGCCGCTCGAGTCGCCGTGATGGAGCGGGAGATGTACTCGCTTTCCTTCTGCGCCGCGTTCGGCTTGACGCTGAACTGTTCGACGATCAGTGGCCAGCCCGCGCCGACCACGACCGACGACAGCAGCAGCAGCACCAAACCGATCGCCGGAATCTGCAAGTCGCGCAGCACGATCGCCGAGAACACCGCGACCGCGCAGATCAGGGCGATCGCCAGCAGGATCATCTTGGCCGGCAGCACCGCATTGATGTCGGTGTAGCCGGCTCCGGTGAAGGGCTTGCCCGTTCGGGTGTGGCTGAGCAGCTCATAGCGATCCAGCCAGTAGGCCCCGGCCTTGAGCAGCACCAGGGTGCCGATCAGGCTGACCACCTGGATGCGCGCCGGGCGGCTCAGGGCGCCGGCCCGGCCGGACAGCCGAATGCCGCCGAAGATGTAGTGCGTGGTCAGGTTGGCGATGGTGGCCAGGCACAGCGTCGCCAGCAGCAGCCCCACCACCAGCCGGTAGAACGGCAGGTCGAAGGCGTAGAAGCCCAGATCCTTGCCGAACTGCGGATCGTTGATCCCGAAGTCACCGCCACGCAGGAACAGCTGAATGCGCACCCAGTAGCTCTGCGCGACGATTCCCGCCAGCACACCGATGCCGGCCGGAATCCCGAATCCGAACAGTCGCAGCCGCGACAGCACGGTGGTCCGATACCGCGCCACCGGGTCGTTGACCCCGTTGCTGGGCACGAACACCGGCCGGACCCGGAAGGCCGTGGCCATCGCGGCGAACACGATTCCGCCTACCAGCAGCGTCACCACGACGAACGTGATCAGCCGGGTCAGCAACGTGGTGACGAACACCGAGCGGTAGCCCAGCTCGCCGAACCACAACCAGTCGACATAGCCGTCGATCAGCCGCGGCCCCACCAGCAGCAGCGCGATCACGACGAACGCGCTGCCGACCATGATCCGGCTGCGCGCGGTCAATTTCGGCATCCTCGCGGTGGGCCGCATCCCCACGTGCCACGCTCCCTAGCTCAGTTGTTCCTGACGGCCCCACTGTAGCCAACGAAGTCTCAGCAAGAGGGCGGCTGACCTCCGTCGGTGATGGTTCGCAGCGCGCCAACCGCCTGGGCGAGGTTGTCGACCTTCACCAGTTGCAGACCCTTGTCGTCGTTTCTGGCTTCGTAGCAGTTGTCGGCCGGGACCAGAAACACCGTCGCGCCGGCCTCGCGGGCCGCCATCATCTTGTGCGCGATCCCGCCGATTGAGTCGACCTGGCCGTTGGCCTTGATGACCCCGGTGCCGGCAACGAAATTCGGCCCGGCCAGGGTGCCGGTGGTCAGCTTGTCGACGACGGCCAGCGAGAACATCAGCCCCGCCGACGGGCCGCCGATGTTGGCCAGGTTGAAGTCGATGGTGAACGGCGCCCAGGGCGCATCGAGGACGGACACGCCCAGGAATCCGTTCGGGCGGTCCTTGTTCTCTCCGAGCGTAATCCGCGCCGTACCGGGCGCTGAGTTCTTGCGCCGGTAGTCGATGACAACCGTCTGGCCCGGCTTGGTGTCGGCCAGCCGCGCGGTGAACTGCTGCACGGTGTAGACCGGTTCGCCGTCCACGGCGTCCACGGCGTCGCCGCGCTGCAGCGCGCCGGCCGACGGTCCCGGGTCGTGGACGTCGGCGAGGGTGACCGCTGACGGGTAGCGCAGGTAGCCCAGCGCGGCGTACTCGGCGCTCTGCTCGGACGCACGGAAGTCGGCGTCGTTGCTCTCGTCGACTTCCTGACGGGACTTGCCGGGCGGATATACCAGGTCACGAGGCATGAGCTGCTCACGTCCGGACAGCCACAGAGCAAGCGCCTCGCCCAGCGTCAGACCGTCGCGCTGGGACACCGTGGTCATGTTGAGGTGACCGGTCGTCGGGTGCGTGGTGGTCCCCTCGATGTCGACCACCTGTTTGCCGTCGATCATGCCGAGGGTGTCGAACGTGGGGCCCGGCCCCAGGGACACGAAGGGCACCGTCACCGCCGTCAGCAGCACGCCGAATGCGATCACCGGCAGCACAGCCGCCAACAGCGTCAGAATCCGCCTGTTCACCCCGGGTATGGTAAACGGCCGCCGCCCAGGCGGTAACGGCCCGACCACCGGTGGCGGCGTGTCGTACCGCCGGAGGTTGCCGGTGAGTACGGTTGTGTCTATGGCTGATCTGCCCTTCGGTTTCTCTTCCGGGGACGACCCCGACCGCGAGCGAGGCTCCGGGCCCACCGACCCGTTCGGTATGGGTGCTGGCTTCAACATGGCCGATCTGGGTCAGGTTTTCACCCAGCTCGGGCAGATGTTCAGCGGCGCCGGCCAGGTGAGTGCCGACGGCCGACCGGCCGGGCCGGTCAACTACGACCTGGCACGACAGGTCGCGACCAAGTCGATCGGTTCGGTCTCGCCCGTCACCGCGTCGACCGCGACCGCGATCGGCGACGCGGTGCACCTGGCCGAAACCTGGCTCGACGGGGCCACCTCGCTTCCGGCCGGCACCACCAGCGGGGTCGCCTGGACGCCCGTGGACTGGGTCGAGCACACCATGACGACCTGGCAGCGACTGTGCGACCCGATGGCCGAACAGGTTTCGTCGGTGTGGGCGTCGGCACTGCCAGAAGAGGCCAAGAGCATGGCCGGCCCACTGTTGTCGGTAATGTCGCAGATGGGCGGGTTGGCGTTCGGTTCCCAATTGGGCCAGGCGCTGGGACGGCTGTCCGGAGAGGTGCTGACCTCGACCGACATCGGCCTGCCGCTGGGCCCCAGCGGGGTGGCCGCGCTGCTGCCCGGTGCGATCGAGGAATTGGCCGGCGGGCTGGAACAGCCGCGCAGTGAGATCGTCACCTTCCTGGCCGCCCGCGAGGCCGCCCATCACCGGTTGTTCACCCACGTGCCGTGGCTGTCCAACCAGTTGCTCAGCGCTGTGGAGGCTTACGCCCGGGGGATCAAGATCGACATCCGGGGCATCGAGGAACTGGCTCAGGGCTTCGATCCGGCAGCGATGACCGACCCCTCGGCCATGAATGAACTGCTCAACCAAGGCGTGTTCGAGCCCAAGTCGACTCCAGAGCAACTCGCCGCATTGGAGCGCCTCGAGACCCTGCTGGCCTTGATCGAGGGCTGGGTGCAGACCGTGGTCAATGCGGCGCTCGGCGACCGCATCCCGGGCACCGCCGCACTCTCGGAGATGCTGCGCCGCCGACGGGCCACCGGTGGCCCGGCCGAGCAGACCTTCGCCACCCTGGTCGGTCTGGAACTGCGACCGCGCAAGCTGCGCGAGGCCGCCGTGCTGTGGGAGCGGTTGACCACGGCGGTCGGATCCGACGCTCGCGACAAGGTGTGGCAGCACCCCGACCTGTTGCCCGAGTCCTCCGATCTCGACGAGCCGGCCGCGTTCATCGACCGCATCATCGGTGGCTCCAGCGACGTCGACTCGGCCATCGACCAGGCGATTGCGGAGTTCCAGCGGGAGGCCGGCAACAACAGCGACGACACCGCCGACTGAGTCGCCGCCGCCAGATCAGTGGCGTACTGGTGGTGAGACGGCGTGCCGCCAAGCCAACGGATTGAGGTGCCGGTAGGGATCCTCGGCTCGGACGTCCAGCAGCTCGGCCAAGATCCGCTCGAGCGACTGCTGAGTCGACTCCCGCACGGTGGCAACCCATCTCTCGCTCGAGACGCGGTCCGGCTTGATGGTTTCGATGGGGGCGCCGAAGCGCAAGTACATCCGCTGCGGGCGCGGGATAAGGGTCGGGCCGATGCCGTGCTGCAGGGGGATGGCCATGTCCGGCGGGCCGGCAAGCCGTCGGGAAACGGCCGAGCTGAAGCGCTCCCAACTGCCACCGCGACGACTCAGGCTTCGGTAGACGTCATCGCCACCGACCAATCCGACCGGCACGATCGGATAGTCGTGTTCGACTGCGAGACGGGCGAAGCCGGCCCGGCCCTGCCAGCGCAGCGTGTACTCCTCCCCCTTGAATTTGGGAATCTCGCGACCGCCGCCGGGGAACACCAGAATGGGCTCGCCTCGGCGCATCAGTTCGCGGACGGGTTCGGGCGCGCCTACCAGCGCCCCCGCGGCGGCGAGTAGATCCCGCGCCGGGCCCCGCATGCGCCCGAACTGCCGGTCGGTCAATGGCCGGACCCGTCTGCCGATCGCCCGCCGAACATGGAACGGAATCAACAAGGCTTCCACACTGACCTGAGTGTGGTTGCCTACCAAGAGAAATCGACCATCGGCGGGTAGGTTGTCGAGCCCCTCGACGTAGGGTCGGTATGCCTCGACGACGGGCGTGACCGCGTCGGCGACGGCCTCCACCGCCCGCCGCATGGCCTCGACTCGCGGCGGGTGGTTCAGGATCGCGTCAGTGTCATGGAGCACGTGCATGTCCTCACATTACAGAACGAACTAGTTCGTATGGTTATGATCTTGCTGTGAGGAGGAGCGCCACGCAGCTACGTGACCAGATACTGGACGCTGCCCGCGTCGAGTTCGCTCGCCATGGGCTTGCCGGCTCGCGCATCGACCGCATCGCCCGCCAGGCGCACGCCAGCAAGGAACGTCTCTACGCCCACTTCGGCGACAAGGAAGCACTGTTTCGGGAAGTGGTGGCCACCGACGTGGCAGCCTTCTATCGGTCGGTCACTCTTCGGCCCGACGCGGTGCCCGAATTCGCCGGCGACGTCTACGATTTGGGCAGAAGCCGCCCCGAGCACCTCCGCATGATCACCTGGGCGCGCCTGGAAGGCCTGGCCCTCGATGAGCCCCACGCCGACGGGCAGGCGATCTTCGAGCACGCGATCACCGCCATCGAAACCGCCCAGACCGACGGGCACGTGGACAGCTCCTTTGAGCCCCTCGATCTGCTGGCCCTGCTGTTCGGTATCGGCCTGGCCTGGGCCCACTCCCCCGACCCCTACGAAACCCTCACCGACCGCACCGTCATCGCGCGCCAGCGTGGCGCCGCTGTGGAGGCCGCCCGGCGCATCGTTGCGCGCCCCTGTGGATGACGGGAGAGCTGTTGCCGCCCGACATGGCAGGGTCGCGTGCGTGAGAAGGGTTGGTTCCGAGACCGCCACCTACACCCTCGATCCGGCGCTGCCGGTGTTGCTGCGCCCCGACGGTGCTGTGCAGGTCGGCTGGGACCCGCGGCGCGCCGTGCTGGTGCAGCCGCCACGCGGGCTGAGCACGGCCGCGCTGGCCACCGTCCTGCGCGTGATGCAGATCCCGACCACCGGCACCGCGCTGCACCACGAAGCCGCCCAACACGGTCCGGTGGACACCGCGGAGCTGGACGCCCTGTTGGCCGCGCTGGTGGCCGCAGGTGTCGCAGTCCGCGGCGCCGGGCCGCGCCGTCAGTGCCGCACGGTCTCGCTGCGGGTGCACGGCCGCGGCCCCTTGTCGGATCTGCTCGTCGAATCGCTGCGCTGCTCGAGCGCCGTGGTCCAGCACAGCAGTCATCCGCACGCCGTTGTGAGCACCGCCGGGACCGATCTGGTGGTGCTGGCGGACTACCTGGTCTCCGACCCAAGACTGATACGTGAACTGCACGCCGAGCGGGTACCGCACCTGCCGGTGCGGGTGCGCGACGGCACCGGAGTGGTCGGCCCGCTGGTCTTGCCGGGGGTTACCAGCTGCCTGGGGTGCGCCGACCTGCACCGGCGGGACCGGGACGCCGCGTGGCCCGCGGTGGCCGCGCAACTACGTCATACCGTCGCCTACGTCGACCGGGCCACGGTGCTCGCGACGGCGGCTTTGGCACTGGGCCAAGTCGACCGGGTGATTGCGGCAGTGCGCGGGACGGCAACCGGTGCGGGCCTGGCCGCTCCCCCGACGCTGAACGCCACCCTGGAGCTGGACCTGGCCGCCGGATCGATCGTGACGAGGCGCTGGGTCCGGCACCCGCTATGCGATTGCTGAGGCCTCGATCGGCACTGAAAATTGTCACCGCGGTGACCGGCACCACAACGACGTCATGGATGATGGACAGGTGTCAGAAATCAAACGCGGAAGCGCAGCGCGCAATGCGAAGCTGGCCAGCCTGCCCGTCGGCTTCGCCGGCCGGGCAGCACTCGGGCTCGGGAAACGGCTGACCGGCAAGTCCAAGGACGAGGTCACCGCCGAGCTCATGGAGAAGGCGGCCGACCAGTTGTTCACCGTCCTCGGTGAGCTCAAGGGCGGCGCCATGAAGGTGGGCCAGGCCCTGTCGGTGATGGAAGCGGCCATCCCCGAGCAATTCGGCGAGCCCTACCGGGAGGCGCTGACCAAGCTGCAGAAAGACGCCCCGCCGCTGCCCGCGGACAAGGTGCACCGGGTTCTCGACGCACAGCTGGGCACCAAGTGGCGGGAGCGGTTCACCGACTTCGACGACACCCCCATCGCCTCGGCCAGCATCGGCCAGGTGCACAAGGCGGTGTGGGCGGACGGCCGTCCCGTCGCGGTCAAGATCCAATACCCCGGCGCCGACGAGGCGCTGCGCGCCGACCTCAAGACGATCCGGCGGTTGACCGGCGTCTTCAAGCAGCTGGCACCCGGCGTCGACGTCAAGGGCGTCGTCGACGAGCTCATCGAGCGCACCGAGATGGAGCTGGACTATCGGCTCGAGGCCGACAACCAGCGCATCTTCGCCAAGGCCTACGCCGGCCACCCGCACTTCCAGATTCCGAACGTGGTGGCCAGCGCCCCCAAAACAGTGATCCAGGAGTGGATCGACGGCGTCGGCATGGCCGAGATCATCCGCAACGGCACAGTCGAGCAGCGTGACCTGATGGGAACCCGGCTGGCCGAATTCACCTGGGACGCGGCGCGCCGGCTGGAGCTGATCCATGGCGACGCTCACCCCGGCAACTTCATGCTGATGCCGGACGGCCGGATGGGCGTGATCGACTTCGGCGCGGTGGCACCGATGCCCGGCGGTTTCCCGCCGGAACTGGGCGCCTCGGTGCGCTACGCACGGGACAAGAACTACGACAAGGTCATCGAGACCATGCGCCAGGGCGGCTTCATTCAGAAGGGCCAGACCGTCTCGGTGCGCGAGATCGACGAGATGCTGCGCCAGCACGTCGAGCCGGTGGAAGTCGAAGTGTTCCACTACACCCGCAAGTGGCTGATGCGGATGGCCGGCAAGCAGCTGGAGCGCCCGGTCGAGCAGCTCAAGACCGCCCGCCAGCTGGATCTGCCGCCCAAGCTCGCGATGCCGATGCGGGTGCTCGGGTCTACCACGGCGATCATGTGCCAGCTCGATGCCCACGTGCCGATCAAGCGGCTTTCCGAGGAACTGGTCCCGGGCTTCACCGACCCCGAAGACGCCGCGGTCAGTCCCTCGTCCTGATGCTGCGGCCGCTCACGCGGCCACCGGCTCCTTACGGGGACGGCCACGCGGCCGTTTGCGGCCGATGACACTGCCCCGGTCGAGGATCTCGCCGCCCCACACACCCCACGGCTCGGCGCGCTGCAACGCCGCTGCCAGGCACTGCTGGCGGATCGGGCACTGAGCGCAGAGCGCCTTGGCCCGCTCCAGATCGGCCGGGTCGTCGGCGAACCACAGGTCGGGATCGCTCTTACACGGCAACTTGAGGGTTCTCGACATGATGTATCTGCTTTCCGGTCGGTTCGTGGGATTCGGATCCGGGCCGGTCGGCGGGCCACCGAGCAAAAAAATGGCCACGGATCCTGGTCGGGTCCGTGGCCATCGGGGATGGGGCTGCTGCTAGGGCGAACCCCGATGCACGGACGCGTCTACGGCGACGGCGGCATGGCGCGCCGCCGCCTCGGCAGCAGCGGCATGGCGCGCGCCGGCTACCCGCAGGACGTTGATCGTGGTCATGGGTTCCGAGGCTAGCCGCTCGGCCCACCGATCCACAACCGAATTACCGCCGCGGCGGCTCAACCCCGGTTTCAACCCCGGTTGCGGACCAGTTCCAGCACGTCGGGGCCGAACTGTTCCAGCTTGCGCGCGCCGATGCCCGGGATGGCCACCAGGGCGGCCTCGTCGCCGGGCAGCATCTCGGCGATCGCGGTCAGGGTGTTGTCGGAAAAGACGATGTAAGCCGGCACTTTCAGCTCGGTTGCGGTACGCAGGCGCCAGTCCTTGAGCGCCACCAGCAGCTCCGTGTCGACGTCGGCAGCACAGGTCTCGCAGCGGCTGAGCATGATGGCCGCCGGAGTGGCCAGCGCCTTGTTGCAGACGCGGCAGTACTTCGGGGCACCCCGAGCCCGTCGCTTGCCGGGGGTGGCAGTGGTGTCGGCCTGAGGGGCAATACCGCTGAGGAAACGCGATGGTTTGCGGCCGGCCCGCCCGCCGGGGGCGCGGGCCAGCGCCCAGCTCAGCGTGAGGTGGATCCGGGCCCGGGTGACGCCGACGTAGAGCAGTCTGCGTTCCTCTTCGACTGCCTCGCTGTCCGCGCCGTGCGCAAGGGCGTGCGAGATGGGCAGGGTGCCGTCGGCGAGGCCGACCAGAAACACCGCGTCCCACTCCAGGCCCTTGGCTGCGTGCAGTGACGCCAGGGTGACGCCCTGCACCGTCGGCGGGTGGCGGGAGTCGGCTCGCATCCGCAGTTCGGTCAACAGCGCGGGCAGATCGAGGTCGGGACGTTGTGCCACCTCGTCGTCGACAAGTTCGGCCAGTGCACCGAGGGCCTCCCAGCGTTCACGCGCCTTGGCCCCACTGGGTGGTTCGGTGGTCAGACCGAGCGGTTCCAACACACCGCGCACGGTTTCCGACAGCGGCGACCCGCTGCGCCCGGCTTCGCCGCGCTGGCGATCGCCGACCTCGGGTAGCGGCCCGTCCGCTCCGCGCTCTGCCGCCCGCTGCAACGCGACCAGCGCCTGGCGGATCTCCTGGCGGGTGAAGAACCCCTCCCCGCCGCGCACCTGATACGCGATGCCGGCCTCGGTGAGTGCCTCTTCGTAGACCTCTGACTGCGCGTTGATCCGATACAGCACGGCGATCTCGGCCGCAGCGGTGCCGTCGTGGATCAGCCGGGCGATGGACTTGGCGACCGCCGCGGCCTCGGCGACCTCGTCGGGATGCTCCCGAAAGACCGGCGCCGGGCCGGATTCGCGCTGACCGATCAGCTTCAGCTTGCTGCCGGACACCCGCCCACGCGCGGCGGCGATCACCCGGTTGGCCAGCGACACCACCTCGGGGGTGGACCGGTAGTCGCGCTCCAGGCGCACCAGCGCGGCGTCCGGGAACCGGCGAGTGAAATCCAGCAGATAGCGCGGCGAGGCACCGGTGAACGAATAGATGGTCTGGTTGGCGTCGCCGACCACGGTCAAATCGTCGCGCTCCCCCAGCCAGGCCGACAACACCCGCTGCTGCAGTGGGGTGACGTCCTGGTATTCGTCGACGACGAAGCAGCGGTAGCGGTCCCGGAACTCGGCGGCCACCGCCGGGTCGTTCTCGATGGCGGCGGCGGTGTGCAGCAGCAGGTCGTCGAAGTCGAGCATCGCCACTTCGCCGCGGGCCTTCAGCGCCTCATACCCGGCGTAGACGTCGGCCAGTTTCGCGGCGTCCAGCGGGGTGTCGCGGCCGGCCGCGGCCACCGCCTCGGGATACTGCTCCGGCCCGATCAGCGATGCCTTAGCCCACTCGATCTCGCCGGCCACGTCGCGGACGTCGTCATTGCTCAACCGCAGGCCGGCGTGGCCGGCGGCGCGGGCGACCACCCCGAACTTGCGGTCCAACAGTTCCCAACCGGTGGCGCCGACCACCCGCGGCCAGAAATAACGCAACTGCCGCCGGGCGGCGGCGTGGAACGTCAGCGCCTGAACTCCGCCGACCCCGGCGGCCGCTCCCGCGCCGGCCGCCGAGCCCAGGGCGCGCAGCCGCGACCGCATCTCGCCGGCGGCACGCTGGGTGAACGTCACCGCCAGCACCTGTCCGGGCGCAACGTGCCCCCCGGCGACAAGCTGGGCGATGCGGTGGGTGATGGTGCGGGTCTTGCCGGTCCCGGCGCCGGCAAGAACGCAGACCGGGCCTCGCGGCGCCAGCACCGCAGCACGCTGCTCCTCGTCCAGGCCGGCGATCAGCGCATCCATGGCGTCCATCTTGGCAGGCACCCCCGACGGCCCCGGACGCCGATTCGGGAATCATCGGGTGACCTATTAGGTTTGGGGAGTTATGAACCAGCTCGTCATGTACACGACCCAATGGTGTGGCTACTGCCGGCAGCTCAAAGCGTCGTTGAAGAAGCTCGAGATCGACTACGAGGAGATCGACATCGAGTTGGACCCGACGGCGGCGGAATTCGTCAGCTCAGCCAACGGTGGCAACCGCACGGTGCCGACGCTGCGCTTCGCCGACGGCTCGACGCTTACGAACCCGACCGGGCGTGAGGTCAAGGCGAAGCTGGAGCGCCTGGGCGGGTAGGCCCGTCAGGTCGATTCGGCCCACGACTCGATGATCGTCCGAGCGATCGAGATCGACCCGGGCAGCAGCAGTTTGGCGTCCGGGTCGCCGCTGTTCCACGCCCCCGCGGACAGCGCGGCCCGCACCTCGTCACGGGTGAACCAGGCCGCCTCGGTGATCTCGCCGTCGCTGAACACGAAGGTCTGGCCCGGGTCGGCGACGGCGTGAAAGCCGACCATCAGCGACCGCGGGAACGGCCACGGCTGGCTGCCCAGATAGGTCACATCGCGCACGGTCAGCCCGACCTCTTCGTGAACCTCACGGACCACGCAGGTCTCGAACGACTCGCCGGCCTCGACGAAGCCCGCCAGCAGCGAGAACATCCGGACCGGCCAGTTGTGCTGGCGGGCCAGCACCACACGGTCGTCGCCGTCGTGCACCAGGCAGATCACCGCCGGGTCGATGCGCGGGAACTCCTCGACGCCACTGACCGGATTGGCTCGCGCCCAGCCGCTGCGCACCGGCTTGGTCGGCGTGCCGTCGACGGCCGAAAACCTGGCATTGTCATGCCAATTCAGCAGCGCTATGGCCGACGACACCAATTGGGCGCTGACGTCGTCGAAGATGTCGCCGGTGGCACGGATGTCCAGCACCGACACGTCGGCACCGGCCGGGGCCTGCAGCGCGCCGCGGACGGCCCAGACGTGGCGACCGTCCTCGACGCGGCCCAGAAACACCGCATCCGATGGCGGTGTATCGCCCAGCTCACGAGCCTCTTGCAGCACCACCCGGCCGGCCGCGACCAAGACCTGGTTGCGGGGATCGACCCGCAGTAGCGCGGCAGACGACCACCCGGCGACGGCCGCGTCGGTGTCGGTCCGCAACTGGTCGGCGCGATCCGCCCCGACCCGCGAGAGCAGGGGCACCTGGCGCAGCTGGAAGTTGCCCATCATTGCACCCCTTGCCGACTCGCCGCGTCCGGCTTCGCCACGCTTGTGATCGTCACTGGTTGGTCACCGTACGCACGTAGAGCAACCGGTCGCCGGCCTCGATGGCATCGACCTCCGGTGCATCCAGGCGCAGCAGCCGCCCCTCGCGGACCAAGGCGAGCACGATCTCGTTGAGGTGTTTGGCCGATCCGCCGACTTCCTGCTGTTCCACCTCGCGTTCGGCGATGGCGTAGCCGGCGTCCGGGGTGAGCAGGTCCTCGATGATCTCGACCACGTTGGGGGTGGTGGTGGCGATGCCGAGCAGCCGTCCGGCGGTCTCGGAGGACACCACCACCGAGTTGGCGCCGGACTGTTCCAGCAGATGCTGGTTCTCGGCTTCCCGAATGGCCGCCACGATGGTGGCCTGTGGCGCAATCTCGCGGGCTGTCAAGGTGACCAATGCGGCGGTGGCATCCGAGCCGGTGGCCACCACGATGGCCGATGCACGCTGGGCGCTGGCCAGCCGCAGTACGTCCGATCTGGTCGCGTCGCCGTCGACCGTCACCAGCCCGGCGCTCTTGGCGCGCTCGAGCACGGCCCGGTCGTTGTCCACCACGACGATGTCGCTGGGGGTGGTCTCGTCGTCGCCGAGCATCGCGGCGATCGCGGTCTTTCCCTTGGTTCCGTATCCGATGACGATGGTGTGGTCGCGCACTCTTTTCCTCCAACGCTGAATGCGGAATGCCTGCTGGGAAGTCTCGGTAAACGCCTCCACGGTGGTTCCGACCAGCAAGATCAGGAAGGCGATCCGCAGCGGCGTGATGATCGCGACGTTGATCATGCGGGCGAACTCGGTGACCGGGGTGATGTCGCCGTACCCGGTTGTCGACAGCGTCACCGCCGAGTAATACAGGCAGTCCAGGAAGCTCAGCCGGTCGCCTTGCACGTCCTGGTAGCCGTCGCGGTCGACGTAGACCAGCAGCGTGGACACCAGCAGCGCCGCCAGTGCAATGGCGGTGCGCCGGTAGACGATGCGACCGGGGCTGTATTGCCCATGAGGGATGCGCAGCACCCCGACAAGCGCGTGACTGGGTTGGGCGGTCAGCGTCTCGTCGAGACGACGCAACCGCCGCCAGCTAGCTCCCGCCACGACGGGCGGTCATCGGTCGCACCTGACGCACGGACCCACTGTAACCACACGTGTCCTCAGCTGTTGAGCAGCGCGGCGAGCTCAGCCAGTTCGGGCAGTTCTTCGGCGACGACGGTGGTCCCGGTGCGCACGTAGTGGAAGGCGGCTCGCACCCGCGATTCCGGGCAGCCGGTCAGCGCGGCCCAGGCCAATCGGTAGACGCCGAGCTGCACGGCGGCGTGCCGGCGTGCCTCGGGCCCATCGGGCGGCGCACCGGTCTTCCAGTCCACCACGGTGACGCCACCGTCGCGTTCGGCGAACACCGCGTCGATCCGGCCGCGCACCACCCGGCTGCCGATGGCCATCTCGAACGGCACCTCGACGGCGGTGGGAGTGCGAGCTGCCCACGGCGATTCCAGGAAAGCCGCCTGCAGACGTGCCAGCTCCTGCGCATCGGCGCGGGCGGTGTCGGCGTCGGCCGCACCGGGCAGATCTTCGAGCTCGAAAAGCCGCTCGGCACCATAGAGTCGCTGGACCCAGTCGTGAAAGGCAGTGCCCAACAACGCATGCGGGTCCGGCCGGGCCGGAAGCCGGCGACTCAGGCGCTGGCCTGCACCGGCGGGGTCGCGGCTCAACTCCACCAGGCCGCTCACCGAGAGCTGGGTGGGCAGGGTGCGCGCCTGCTGCGTCGCGGTCGTGGCTCGCTCTGCCAACAGCGCGTCGACATCGGCGGCCCACGGACTGACCGAGGCCGCGCCGTCCTGGGGCTCGCCGGCCTGCAACTGTGCGGCGACCAGTGCGGCCCCGCGCTCGACATCACCGCGCCGGCCGGTCAGCGGGTCGGCTGGCCAGGTTCCTTCGTTTACGTTGTCGGACAACGGGTTTTTCTCTCCATCGGCCGGCGCATGCGCCCAGTGCTCGACCATCCCACACGGAGTCCCGGCCTCAGCCGAGCTGTCGATCACCGCCTTGATCTCGGTGAGGAAGTCCGACGGGCCGCGCGGCTTTGTCTCGCCCTGGCCCCAGTGGTGGCCAGAGACCAGCAGGGTGTCCTCGGCGCGGGTGACTGCGACATAGAGCAGCCGGCGCTCTTCGTCGACCCGCCGCTGGTCCAGGCGGCGCTGATGTTCGGAGATGGCGTCGGACAACTGCTTTCGGTTCGTGACCGCGTCGGTGTCGAGCAGCGGGATGCCGTGATCGCCCGGTCCCAGCTTCGCCTCTCCTCCGTCGAGCCTCCCTGAAACGCCGGGCTGGGCCCGGTCGCCGCGCAGCAGCGGCGGCAGTTCGGCGGCATCGGAGAGCCAGCTGCGTCGCGATGCGGTCGACGGGAAAACCCGCGCCACTAGGTGCGGTACCGCCACCACCTGCCATTCCAGCCCCTTGGCGGCATGCACGGTGAGGATCTGGACGCGGTCGGCAGAAACCGCCGGTGCGGCCGGCGCCAGCCCGTTCTCCACCACGGCGGCGGCGTCCAGATAACCCAGCAGACCTGGCAGAGCGGCGGGAGCCCCGGCGCCGTCCGCATAACCGGCCACCACGTCGGCGAAAGCGTCCAGCTGTTCGGTGCCGGCCGCACTTGCCGCCACCGGCTGCGCGGCGAGTACCTCGCAGTCCAGGCCGAGCACCCGACGTACCTCGGCGACCAAGTCGGGCAGCGGATGCCACAGGTGCCCGCGCAGCAGGGTCAGTTCCTCGGCAAGGGTGCCGATGCGCCGGTATCCGACGGTCGAATAGCGCTCTGCCGGTCCGGGATCGGCGAGCGCGTCGGCCAGACACGCGGTGTCGGAATCGGGCCCGGCCGACGCAGCGATCTCGGCAGCCGAGACCGGCGCGGTCGACTGTTCGGGCCGGGCCAGCTCGGCGGCGCGCCGCCACAGCGCGGCCAGGTCGGCGGCGCCGAGCCGCCATCGTGGGCCGGTCAACACCCGCATCGCCGCGGCGCCGGCGGTGGGCTCCTGGATCAGTCGCAGCATCGCCACCAGATCGGCAACCTCCGGCACCGACAGCAGTCCGGCCAGCCCCACCACCTCCACCGGGATACCTCGGGCGCGGATCGCCTCGGCCAGCGGCGCGGCATCGGCGTTGCGCCGCACCAGCACAGCGGCCGTGGGCGGGGGCACGCCGTCGGCATCGGCTTGCCGGTAGCACCGCTGCAATGCCTCGGCGACCCACTCGTCCTCGGCGATTACGTCGGACAGCAGCGCGACCCGCACGTCACCGGGGGGCGCGGCGGGGCGCGGCCGCAGCGATTGCACCGTGACGGAGCGCTGACGTGCCTCGGCGGAGATCTCGTTGGCCAGTTGCAGCACTTCCGGCGGGTTGCGCCAGCTGGTCCGCAGCTCCAGGGTGGGTGCCGGACTGCCGTCGGACAGGGGGAAGTCGGTGGCGAATCGGGGCAGGTTGGTTGCCGAGGCGCCGCGCCAGCCGTAGATCGACTGGATCGGGTCGCCCACCGCGGTCAACGCCAGGCCATCGTCGGCGCCGCCGCCGAACAGCGACGACAAGGCGATGCGCTGGGCATGACCGGTGTCCTGATACTCGTCGAGCAGCACCACCCGATAGGTGGCGCGCAACCGCGCGCCGACGACCTCGTTGGATTGCGCCAGCCGAGCGGCCGTGGCCATCTGTGCCCCGAAGTCCATGGCCCGTTCCGCCCGCATGCGTTGGTGTAAGGCGTCGATCAGCGGCACCAGCTCGGCACGTTCGGTCTGGGTGTCGAGCATCTTGAGCAGCGACTGGGTGGGTTCGGCGCGCTGGCGCGGGCCCGGCGGCAGGGTGTGCACCAACCGCTCCAATTCCAGGTGGGTGTGGCGCAGGGCGTCGGTGTCCACCAGGTGTTCGGCCAGCTGCCCGGCCAGCCGCAACACCATCGCGGTGACGGCGGCGGGATCCCGGTCGGTGTGCAATTCCCCGGGATAACCGCAGACCACATCGAACGCCAACTGCCACAACCCGGTCTCGGTGAGTAGCCGGGTGTCGGGCTCGATTCCGAGCAACAGCCCGTGCTCACACAGCAGCGCGCCGGCGAAGGCGTGGTAGGTGCTCACAACAGGTGTTGTCGCCGGGGCGCCGTCGAGCCTCACCGAACCGCCGGGCTGGTTCGGTTCGGCCGCCACCAGTCCCGCGCCGGCCAAGCGCGCCAGCCGGGATCGAACCCGGCGCAGCAGTTGGCCGGCCGCCTTGCGGGTAAAGGTCAGTCCCAGGACCTGGCCGGGGTGGGCATAGCCGTTGGCAACCAGCCACACCACCCGGGCGGCCATCGTCTCGGTCTTGCCGGCGCCCGCGCCGGCGATCACCACCAGGGGACCCGGCGGGGCGGCGATGACCGCGGCCTGCTCTTCGGTGGGTTGGTGTAACCCGAGCGCGGCCGCCAGTTCGGCGGGGTCGTAGTGGTTCCTCATCCCCCGCACCCGCCGTTGTGGGCGGGGCAGATCGGCCGGACCGGGCAGTGCCGGCAGCCGTCGTTGACGCGGGCGGTGAACTGCGGCCCGGCGGTGGCCGCGGCCGCCTGCCCGATCCGCTCCCGCCATTGCCCACCGGTGTCGGGCGTGAGGGGGTCCTGTTCGCGTTCGGTGGCGCCGACCGTTCCGGGTTTGGCGGGATAGACCAGGCGGGCGCCACCGGGTTGCTCGTCGGGCCCGATGAGCCCGGCTTCGACCGCCAGTTGGTAGACCGCCAGCTGTGCGTGCTGTTGTGCGTCGTCCTTGCTGGCCGGGGTCTTCGCGGTCTTGACGTCAACCACTACCAGCCGGCCGGCGGCGTCGCGTTCGACCCGGTCGATCCGGCCGCGCAGCCGCACCCCGTCATCACCGGCGTCGATCACTCCGTCGAAGGCGACCTCCGTGCCGACTTCGGTGAGCTCGCCACGGGTTTGCGCCCGCCATGCCAGGAAAGTCTCGATGATGGCGCGATGCCGGTCGTGTTCGTTGGCCGAGTACCACTGCGATGCGAACGGCAGCCGCTTCCAGGCGCGGTCCAACTCGGCGAGCAGTTCCTGCGGGCTGCCAGCTGATTCCGCGACCAGCGCGTGTATCACCGATCCGATCGTCGAGCGCAGGTCGCGGCCGTCGGTTCCGCCGTGGCGTTCGGCCAACCAGCGCAGCGGGCAGTCCAACAGGCTCTGCAGCGCCGACGGCGACAGGGTGACCGGTCCGCCGCCGGGGTGCCACAGCGGCTCCTCGGTGCTCAGCGGTGCCGTGCCGTACCAGCTCTGCGGGTCGGCGCCGGGCACCCCTGCCCGGGCAAGCCGCGCCAATTGCGTTGCTGCGTCGGCGCGTTCGGATTCGCTTACCACTGCCTCCGGTGCGCAGACCACGGCGCGCAGTCGGCCCACCAATCCGGCCGCGGACAGCACCGGCGGGGGAAACACCGGTGCAGCCGGTGCCGTTGTCACCTCGCCGGTGGCGCAGGCCGTGAGTTCGGCGAAGAACTCCGACGGGATCTGCTCCTCGGCACCGCTGCCCCCGTCGCCGTCGACAGCGGTGATCAGCAGCCGGCGCCGGGCCCGACCCAGCGCCGCCACCAGCAGCCGTCGCTCCTCGGCAAGCAGCGGGGCACGGGCCGAGACCTCTTCCCCGAAGCCCTGCAGGGTGTCCAGCAGCCGCTGGGTTCCCAGCACACCGCCGCGTGGAACGGTGTTGGGCCACAGTCCTTCCTGGACGCCGGCGATGACCACCAGATCCCATTCGCGCCCGAGCGCGGCGTGCGCACTGAGCACACCCACCGCCTCGGTGCCCGTCACGGTATCGGGGCGCGGCGCAGCCAACTGCATGGCGGTGACGTACTCGACCAGCCCGGTCACGGTGGCGCCGGCGGTGCGCGCCACGTACTGCTCGGCGAGGTCGAACAGTGCGGTCACCGCGTCCAGATCCCGACCGGCTTGGGCGCCGGACGGACCGCCGCGCTCGGCGGCCGACAGCCAACGTTGTTGCAGCCCTGAGCGATTCCAGGCCTGCCACAGCGTGTGGTGCGGATCGCGGCCGTCGGCGTGGCTGCGGGCCGCGGCCTGCAGCACCGCCCGAACCCTGCGCAGCGCGCGAGTGTGCGCGGCCGGCAGCTCACCGGGCGCACCGGTGAGCACCGCCGCGAGGCGGTCGCCGGGTTCATGCGGCGATTGCAGTCCGACCGTACCGCGGCGCAGGGTGCGTTGCAGCTGCCGCAGCGAGATCGGGTCCACCCGCCCGATCGGCCCACTGAGCAACGCCAGCGCCCGAGCACCGTCCACCGCGTCAGCGGTGCACTCCAGCACCGTGAGAAGGGCGGCCACCGCGGGCTGTTCAGCCAACAATCCACCGCTGGCCGGCAGCGTGACCGGGATGCCGGCGGCGGCCAGGGTGCGCGGTAGACGCGCGGCCGCCCGCGGCACGGACCGGACGATCACCGCCATCTGCGACCACGGCACCCCATCGATCAGGTGCGCGCGCCGCAAGGTGTCGGCGATCAGGGCTGCCTCGGCGTGGCTGGTGGCCGCCGTACGCACACTCACCGCCCCGGCGTCGGGTCCGGTGCCCTCGATCCGGCGGGTGGGGTTGGTGCCGGGCAGCCGCCCGGCGACGGCGCTGATAGTCCGGGCCACCGCCGGCGCGCAGCGGTGCGACGTCGTCAGCGTCAGTACGGGGACAGTGGCCCCGCCGGGTTGCGCGTCGTCGGCCAACAGGACGGTGGGTTCAGCGCCACGGAATCCGAACACTGCCTGATCGGGGTCGCCCGCGATCACCGTCCGCTGCACACCGGCGGCCAGCACCCGCACCAACCGGGCCGCCTGCGGGTCGAGTTGCTGCGCGTCGTCGACCAAGAGCAACCGGATCCGGCTGCGTTCCTCGATGAGCAGATCCGGGTCGGTCGCGAATGCCTCCAGCGCCGCCCCGACCAATTCCGCGGCGCCCAGCGCCGGCGTGGTCGCCTGGGGCGCCGCGGTACCGACCGCGGCACGTAGCAGCATCACCTGCTCGTACTGCTGGGCGAACCGGCCCGCGGCGGTCCACTCCGGGCGGCGGCAGCGCCTACCCAGCCTGGTCAGTTCGGCCGGGTCCACACCGCGTTCGGCGCAGCGTGCCATCAAGTCGCGCAGTTCGGTGGCGAAGCCGTCGGTGGCCAGTGCCGCGTGCAACGACGGCGGCCAGGCGCCGGCACCGTCCCCGGCGAGCAGTTCACGGATCACGCTGTCCTGCTCGGCCCCGGTGACCAGCCGCGGCGGGGTGGCCTCGGCCCGCCGGGCGGCGCGCTGGAGCACCGCGAAGGCGTAGCCGTGCACGGTGCGCACCAGCGGTTCCCGGATCGCCCGGCCCGCCGCGGGCCCCCCGGCCGCCAGCAACGTCGCGGTCAGCGCGCCACGGTCCGCCGCGGGAAGCCGGCCCGACCCGGTCAGCAGCAGCACCGAATTCGTGTCCACACCCGCGGAGACGTGGGCGGTGGCCACCTCCACCAGCAGGCTGGTCTTGCCGGTGCCCGGCCCCCCACGTACCTGCAGAACGCCACGCGCACGCGGATCGAGAGCCGCGGCGACCTGCGCGGTGGGCGATCCCCAATCCTGTGGCATGCCGCCTATAAGAGCACTGCCCTCCGACAAGTGAGGGCGCGGCTGGCACCATCGACGGGTGAATCCCGATCATCGACTGCATGTGCACCGCTACGGGCCGGACGGACCAGTGGGGCTGCTGGCAGTCCACGGGCTGACCGGTCACGGGGCGCGCTGGCGCTACGTGGCCGAGCAACTGCCCGACATCGCCGTCGCCGCGCCGGACCTGATCGGCCATGGACACTCGTCGTGGGCGGCCCCGTGGAGCATCGACGCGAACGTCGAGGCGCTGGCGGCGTTGCTGGAGGGCACCGCGCACGGCCCGGTCCCGGTGGTCGCACATTCCTTCGGCGGGGCAATAGCGCTGCATCTGGCCGCGGCGCGGCCCGATCTGGTCGATGCGTTGATCCTGCTCGATCCGGCGATCGGCCTGGACGGCGAGTGGATGGCCAGGATCGCCGCAGCGATGCTGGCCTCCCCCGACTACCCCGATGCCGCGCAGGCGCGGGCCGAGAAGGAAAACGGAGCGTGGTCCGACGTGGATCCCGGCCTGCTCGACGTCGAACTCGACGAGCATCTGATCGCGCTGCCCTCGGGCCGCTTCGGGTGGCGGATCAGCGTGCCCGCGGTGATGTCGTACTGGAGCGAGTTGGCTCGCGCCGTGGTGCTGCCGACATCAACGCCGACCACCGTGGTGCGGGCCACCCGGACCTCGCCGCCGTATGTGGAAGCGGCGCTCATCGCTGGTCTGCGGGACCGGCTGGGCGCGAACTTCCAGCTGGTCGACTTCGACTGCAATCACATGGTCGACCAGGCCCGTCCCGCCGAGGCTGCCGCCGTGATCCGCGCGCAGCTGGCCCGGCGCTAGGAGCGCAGTCCGTGGCGGCCGTCACCGACGAACAGGTCGAGCTGGTGCGCGCGCTGATCATCAGCGTGCCGGCCGGCCGGGTCACCACCTATGGCGACGTCGCTTCCGCGGCAGGGCTTTCCAGTCCTCGCATCGTGGGGTGGATTCTGCGGATCGACGGCACCGACCTGCCCTGGCACCGAGTGATCCCGGCGTCGGGACGGCCGGCGGCACACTTGCGCACCGAGCAGCTGGAACGCCTTCGCGCCGAGGGAGTGCTGGCCGTCGACGGGAAAGTGGATCTGCGCACGCTGCGACACCGGTTCTGACGGTGGCACATTTCGGCGAACGTGTAATCAGGCCGAAAAATCGGCCGAAATCCCGTGCTGAGTACACGTTCGGCGAGACACGAGGAACGAGAAGCTAGAGCGCCAGACGCACTAGCGCCGCCGTGCGGGCCAGCCCGGGGAACGCCTCCTCGGTCGAGCGCGGATGCAGCGCATGTACTGCGAGTCGGAACATCAACGCCCGCAGCAACATCTGCGGCCACTCGGGCATTGTTTCCCACCGTTCGATGAGCCCATCGTCGGCATCGCCCCACGACAGGGCATCCACCACTACCACCCCCGCAGCCCACGAGGCCGGCCGCCAGTACGGCGTGATGTCGGTGATGCCGGGCGCCGCGGCGCCGGAGAACAGCACCGTGCCATACAGGTCGCCGTGCACCAGCTGGCTGGGACTCTTGGTGGGTTTGCGCAAGGTGGCCAGCTGGTTGATCAGGTCGATCGACCGCTGACCGTCCACCGAGCCCGGGGCCAGCCGGGCACCGGCCTGCAACGAGGCGAACGGCCGTTCCTCCCAGGCGGCCCGGTCCGCGGCGATGAACACGTCGACATCGGCCCAGGGCGCCACCGGCGCCTGGGTCAGGAAACGGGGCCGCTCCAACTTGGAAGTGGCTTCATGCAGCCGAACCGCCGCCGACACCACCTCGTCGTGGCGCGGCTCGGGGCTGCCACCGACGAAGGTGTCTGCTCGCCAACCCGACACCACATAACGTCCGTCGGTGGAGCGCACCGGGCGGGCCAGGCGGATGCCGTCAGCGAACAGCGTTTCGCGTACTTTCGCCGACCACGCGGCCCTGGCATGGTCGGCGACCATCGACAGGACAACTTCCCCGCACCTCCAGCCGTCTTCCCAGCCGGCACCGAGCGGAGTGGGCGAAACGTTGCGAATACCGAACGTCGCCAGCACATGTTCGGGCGGCGGCTCGATGGTCACGCGATAAGACTAACCGCGGTGATCGCAAGCACGGCGGAGCCGGGCGCGGCGGGTCACCGCCCTATGCGCGGTTTCACCGGGTCTCTAGCGCCTAGTACATGACCATGTCGGGCTGCATCTGCTTGGCCCACGCCACAATTCCGCCCTGCAGATGCACTGCATTGGCGAATCCGGCCTTCTTCAGGGTGGCCAGGGCCTCCGCCGAACGGACACCGGTCTTGCAGTACAGCACCGACATTCGGTCCTGCGGGAGCTTTGCCAGGCCCTCACCGGTGTTGATCGTCGACTGCGGGACCAACTGCGCACCCTCGATATGGTTGATCGCCCACTCTCCGGGCTCGCGCACGTCGATCAGCGTCAACGGTTGACCGGAGTCCAGCAGCTCGCGCAGCTCGGCGGGGGTGATCGTTGACCCGGCGGCCATTTCGGCGGCCTGTTCGGAGAGCACGCCGCAGAACGCGTCGTAATCGATCAACTCGGTGATCTTCGGCGTGGCGGGGTCCTTGCGGATAGCAATGGTGCGGTAGCTCATCTCCAGGGCGTCGTAGATCATCAGCCGGCCGAGCAGCGGTTCTCCGATACCTGTGATCAGCTTGATCGCTTCGGTGCCCATCACCGACCCGATCGAGGCGCACAGGACCCCGAGCACACCGCCCTCGGCGCACGACGGCACCATTCCCGGCGGCGGGGGTTCGGGGTACAGGTCGCGGTAGTTGAGGCCGCGCTCATTGCCGTCCTCATCGGCCGGCGCGTCCTCCCAGAACACCGACACCTGGCCCTCGAAGCGGTAGATCGATCCCCAGATGTAGGGCTTGTGCGCCAACACCGCTGCGTCGTTGACCAGGTAGCGGGTGGCGAAGTTGTCGGTACCGTCCAGGATCAGGTCGTATTGCGCGAACAGCTCGACTGCGTTGGACGCCTCCAGCCGCACCTGGTGCAGCTGCACCCGTACGAGCGGGTTGACCTCGGCGATCGAGTCACGGGCGCTTTCGGCTTTCGCGCGGCCGATGTCGGAGATCCCGTGGATGACCTGGCGCTGCAGGTTCGATTCTTCGACGACGTCGAAGTCGACGATCCCGATGGTGCCGACGCCGGCGGCCGCCAGATACAGCAGCGTCGGCGCACCCAGTCCGCCGGCGCCGATCACCAGCACGCGGGCGTTCTTGAGTCGCTTCTGCCCCTGCACGCCGACGTCGGGAATGATCAGGTGACGGCTGTAGCGCGCCACTTCATCCCTGGTCAGCTCGCCGGCCGGTTCCACCAGCGGCGGCAGTGATATCGGCACCGGGCAATCTCCTCAACGTCGCGTCCGCCAATCCATCACAGCAGCTGCTGGGGGCAACGACAAACCGCGGGGAACCCTTCCCACGGCAGCTGACCGGCTCAGGCGATCGGCGAGGGCCAGGGGTTGAAGCGGCAGGTCTTTCCGTCGGGCTTGACCCAGTCCGGGTCGAACTTCGCCGCGTCGTCGTTGGAGGTGCCGAACGTCTGCTGCATCATCACCGGCGCCAGCCCGTCCTGCTTGTCGCACGGCTCATGGTGCTGATAGCCGATGGCGTGACCGACCTCGTGGTTGATCAGGTATTGGCGATAGGACCCGATGTCGCCCTGGAAGGGCACGGCACCGCGCACCCAACGGGCTTCGTTGACGAACACCCGCGGCTCCGACTTTGCCCCGTAGGACGGGTTGTAGCAGGACGCTTCCAGCGGAATCTCGTAGCCGCAGCCCTCCCGGACCGTGATCGGCGACGTCAGCGAGATGCGGAAATCCGGGGTGATCGGGCTGCTGCCGTCGACCCGCACGAACCCGATCTGCGGGGTGTGCGTCCAGCCCTTGGGGTTGCGCAGGGTCTGGTCGACCATCCGGGCGAACGCCTCGTCACCGCCGAAGGCGGTGGTGTCGATGCCGTTCTCCACCTCGATGGTGTAGGCGAACACCTTCTCGGTGCCCTGACCGAATTCGGGCTCCGTTCCCGGTATGACGTGCCAGGACATGTCGCCGGCTTCGGTGAACGGGCCGCCGTTGGGCAGCACCCCGGTCGGCAGGTTGACGTCGAACTCGGTGAGGCCGCGCGGCGGCGCACCGATGATCGAAGTACCGGCCGATCCGATCGTCGGCGGGCCCTGAACAGTGTCGTCGGCGGCCTGGGTGCGCACTCCCGTGCCGGTCACCGTCTGATACACCACCACGACGGTGAGCGCCATGAGCACCGGCAGCGCGTAGGCGCGCCAACCATAGGTGGACACGAACCTGCCCAGCCACGTCTGCTTGCGCCACTGGCGGTGCACATCACGGTCGGACCGCAGCCGCCCGGCACCGGCCGCGAGCGGGTCACGCTGGGCGCGCAGGGGCTCGCGGAAACGATCCCGTAGCACCGGGGCTCGACCGCCGCCGCTTCGCCCCGGGTCGTAGGTCACCGTCCCAGAATGGCACAAGGTCTGCGAGCTGGGACTCTGCGGCACGCCAGGAGGGCACTGCGAGGACTTCGAAATGCTGATCGATGCCGGACTGGCGGATGTCGCTGGTGGAAGTGACGGGTGTAGCGCGTAGTCTCGCTCTCACGCACCGGCCGTCGCGGACCCAGTCCCAGGCGTCCGGCCGAACCAGATTGAGGAGTCGATGAGCAAACCGATCGACACGGCAGAGCGGGACGGCGCCCAGCCGTCCGGCCGCCGCTCGAGCGCCGCCAAGGCGTCGACTGGGGGCGGCCGTCGGGGCAGCCGGCTACCCCGCGACGAGCGACGCGGTCAGCTGCTGATCGCCGCCAGCGATGTATTCGTCGAACGCGGTTACCACGCTGCCGGCATGGATGAGATCGCCGAGCGGGCCGGTGTCAGCAAACCAATCCTCTACCAGCACTTCGCGTCGAAGCTGGAGCTGTACCTGGCGGTGCTGGCCCGGCACGTGGAGAACCTGGTCTCCGGTGTCCGTCAGGCACTGCGGACCACCACCGACAACCGCCAGCGGTTGCGTTCGGCGGTGCAGGCATTCTTCGACTTCATCGAGCACGACAGCCAGGGCTACCGGCTGATCTTCGAGAACGACAACGTCGCCGAGCCGCAGGTAGCGGTCCAGGTGCGGGTGGCCACCGAGTCGTGCATCGATGCGATTTTCGACCTGGTCAGCCGTGACTCCGGCCTGGACCCGCACCGCGCCCGGATGGTCGCGGTGGGGTTGGTCGCGATCAGCGTCGACTGCGCCCGGTACTGGCTGGACAGTGACCGCCCGATCTCCAAGGACGACGCCGTCGACGGGACGGTGGCGTTCGCCTGGGGCGGTCTGTCACACGTGCCGCTTACGCGGTAGCAGCGTCGGCACCGATCCCGAAACCGACCCGGCGGCTGTCGGCCACGCCGATCTCCACGTAGGCGATCTTAGCGGCCTGCACCAGGTAGCGACGGCCCTTTTCGTCGGTGAGGGAGAGCAGTCCCGCGCTCTCCGCGCCCTTGCCCAACGCGACGCCGACCAGCTTCTCGACTTCATCGGGCGTCTGCGCACTGTTGATCACCAGTTCGCGCGCGCTGTCGGTGACCCCGATCTTGACCTCCACGCCGGCCCCTTTCGTTTGCGTTGGGCGTTGCTAAGCAGGCTAGTGGACGGGCGCCCGGTTGGTGCGCACCGGACTGTTCGCCCTCGGCGATAACGGACTTCTCAGCGTTGTTGAATGCGAACCATGTTGCCGGCGGGATCACGGAAAGCGCAGTCCCGCACGCCATATGGCTGCTGCGTCGGCTCTTGGACCACTTCGGCGTCCGTCGCCTGCAGCCGATTGAAGACGCCGTCAAGATCGTCGGAGGCCAGCAGCAGTGTGCCGTAGGTCCCCTTGGCCATCATTTCGGCGATGACGCGGCGCTCCGCGTCGGTGATCCCGGGGTTGGCCGCCGGCGGACACAAGACGATCGAGGTGTCGGGCTGATTGGGGGGACCGACCGTGATCCAGCGCATCCTGCCTTTCCCGACATCCAGACGCACCTCGAAGCCCAGCGCGTCGCGGTAGAAGGCGACGGAGGCTTCCGGATCGTCGTGCGGCAGGAAACTCGAGTGAATGGTGATGTTCATAGCGGTGACGGTAGGTGCAGCGCGCCGGCCGGGGCTTCTCGATTCCTGATCGGTCTGGTGACCTGCTTCTCCAAACACGACGGGATGCCCGCGGTGAGGTGCCTGGTCTCCGCCCGATAGCGGCTCGGTGGCATCCCGACAAGTTCGGTGAAGCGGGTGCTGAACGTCCCCAGCGAGGAGCAGCCCACCGCGAAACAGACCTCGGTGACGCTCATGTCTCCGCACCGCAGCAATGCCATCGCACGTTCGATCCGCCGGGTCATCAGGTAGGAGTAAGGCGATTCGCCGTAGGCGAGCTTGAATTGTCGCGACAAGTGCCCCGTGGACAGGTGAACGTCGCGAGCCAGTGCTTCCAGGTTCAGCGGTTGGGCGTAGTCCCGGTCGATCCGGTCCCGAACGCGTCGCAGCCGCGCGAGGTCACGCAGGTCCTGGGCACGCCCGCCAGTCACCCGCTGACATTATCGCGGCGACCCGCTTCGTTGACGGCGGCGACCCGCTTCGCCCGGCTCCGCCGCGCTCGCGATCGCCGCTAGGCCAACCCCAGCTCGCGCATGCGTTCGTCGTGGGTGTGTTGGAGACGGTCGAAGAACCCGGCCATCTGGGCCAACCCGGCCGCTCCGGATACCACCAGATCGACGAGTTCGTCGCGGTCGGCCAACACGTACTGGGCCTGGGTGATCGCCTCACCGAGCAGGCGGCGCGACCACAACGCGAGCCGGCTGCGTTGTTTGGTGCTGGCCGTGACCGCGCCGCGCACCTCGTCGACGACGAACTGCGAGTGCTTGGTCTCGGCGAGCACCGCACGCACCACGTCGCCCACCTCGTCGGGAAGTCCGTCGGCGATCTGCAGGTAGAAGTCGGCGGCCATCGCGTCGCCGATGTAGGTCTTGACCAATGCCTCCAGCCAGGTGCTGGGCATCGTCAGCCGGTGGTAATTGTCAAGGGCGTTAGCGTATTTCGACATCGCCGCGACCGCGTCGACACCGCGGCGCTCAAGCGCTTCGCGGAGCAGTTCGAAGTGGCCCATCTCCGCGGCCGCCATCGCCGCCATCGAGATCCGGCCACGCAGATCGGGCGCCATCCGGGCTTCGTCGGTGAGCCGGTAGAACGCGGCCACCTCGCCGTAAGCCAGTACCGCGAAAAGCTCGTTGACACCGGGATGATCGGCGGACAGCCGCGGCGGGGAAGTCTGCGCTTCCGCGTCGGCGGAGGGAACCGAATTCATCACCACACTGTAGGCGTTCCGCGGCGGTAGACCGCTGCCCGGCCCGACCAGGTAGTATGAGCCCCAGGCAGTGCCTATTCGGCGCTGCCGCGCAATGTGCGTACACGCGGTTGGCCCGCCTACTAGGCGAGTGCAGGGCCCCCGGCGGTGCCTTCGAATGATGGGCAAAGTATCGACCGTCGCAGTGTGTGCGCCCCGACCCGCACCGCGATCGACTGACATACCGCGCCAACTTCGAAAGGCATCTGCCCGCGCATGACCCCACTGATCTCCACCACCGTCCCCACTACCCCTCCGAGCTTCGCCGAACTGGGCGTTCGCGACGAGATCGTCCGCGCACTTGCCGAGGACGGTATCGAGCACGCCTTCGCTATCCAGGAACTGACGCTGCCGCTGGCCCTGGCCGGCGACGACCTGATCGGCCAGGCCCGCACGGGCATGGGCAAGACCTACGGTTTCGGCATCCCGCTGCTGCAGCGGGTCACCACCAGCCCGGACCGACCGCTGACCGGTGCGCCCCGCGCGTTGGTCGTGGTGCCCACCCGTGAGCTGTGCATCCAGGTCTCCGGCGACCTGGCCGACGCGGCCAAGTACCTGACCGCCGGGGACCGTCCCCTGTCGGTGCAGGCCATTTACGGCGGCCGGCCCTACGAACCGCAGATCGAAGCACTGAAGGCCGGCGCCGACGTGGTGGTGGGCACCCCGGGCCGGCTGCTCGACCTGGCCCAGCAGGGACACCTGCAGCTGGGCGGCCTGGCCGTGTTGGTGCTCGACGAGGCCGACGAAATGCTGGACCTGGGCTTCTTGCCCGACATCGAGCGCATCCTGGCCCGCATCCCCGACGACCGGCAGTCCATGCTGTTCTCCGCGACCATGCCCGGCCCGATCATCACGCTGGCCCGCAGCTTCATGAACCAGCCGACCCACATCCGCGCCGAGGCGCCGCACTCCTCGGCCGTGCACGACGCCACCGAGCAGTTCGTCTACCGGGCGCACGCGCTGGACAAGGCCGAGCTGGTGGCTCGGGTGCTGCAGGCCCGCGGTCGCGGCGCCACGATGATCTTCACCCGCACCAAGCGGACCGCCCAGAAGGTCGCCGACGACCTGAACGAGCGCGGGTTCAAGGTGGGTGCGGTGCATGGTGACCTCAACCAGGTGGCTCGCGAGAAGGCACTCAAGGCGTTCCGCACCGGCGACATCGACGTGCTGGTGGCCACCGATGTGGCCGCCCGCGGCATCGACATCGACGACGTCACTCACGTCATCAACTACCAGTGCCCCGACGATGAGAAGACCTACGTGCACCGCATCGGCCGCACCGGCCGCGCCGGTAAGACCGGCGTCGCCGTCACCTTGGTCGACTGGGACGAGCTGGCTCGCTGGACCCTGATCGACAAGGCCCTCAACCTGTGCTGCCCGGACCCGGCGGAGACCTATTCCAGCTCTCCGCACCTGTTCACCGAGCTGAACATTCCCACCGAGGCCGGCGGCTCCATCGGCCAGGCGCGCCGGTCACCGGCCAAGCGGCCCGAAGGCGAGACCCGCGAGACGGCCGCCGACCGGCAGCGGGCACCCCGCAACACCACCCGGGCACGGCGGCGCACCCGGGGCGGCGGTCAGGCGGGCGCGGCCGACAGCGCTCAGCAGGCCGTCGAAACGGGTGAGACCGGCACCGCCCCCTCCTCCGACGCCACCGGGCCCAGTGCCCCGCGTCGTCGCCGCCGTCGGCGTCCCAACAAGGCCGCGGCCGCTGCCGCGAACGGCAGCTGAGCTAGGCCGCCCAGATGGTGCGACCCGAGCGGCGCACCTCCGGCGATCTGGTGGCGGCGGCGCTGATCGCAGTCGTAGTCGTCGTCGTCGGGGTGGTCATCTGGTGGGCCAGCGATGCCCGCACCACGATCAGCCGGCCCGCATCGGACTCGGCGACCAATCCCCCATCGGCGGCGATGGTGCCGGTGGCGCTGTCTCAGCTGTGGACGACGGCCAGTCCGGCCACCTGGGCGCCGGTGCTGGTCTCCGGCACGGTGATCACCGGCGACGGCCCGAGGATGAGCGGGCGCGACCCGGCCACCGGGGAGGAACGCTGGAGCTATTCGCGCGACGTCGACCTGTGCGGGGTTTCCTGGATCTACCGGTATGCCGTCGCGGTCTACCCCGATACTCGCGGCTGCGGTCAGGTCAGCTCAATCGTCGCCGCGGACGGCCTGCGCGGTCCGGCCCGAACCAGCTACGCCGACCGGACCGTGCGGGTCACCTCCGAAGGCAGTTCAGTGCTCTCCGTCGGCGCCACCCGCCTGGAACTGTGGCGTTCGGACCTGGTCCGCGTGCTGTCCTACGGGGAGATCGACGCCCGGGTGAAACCGTCGGCACGTGGCCGCGGCCAGGGCTGCACCCTGGTCTCGGCGGCGGCGGCCTCCTCGGCGGTCTCGGTGTTGGAAGCCTGCCCAGGCCAGGAAGACCTGCAATTGACCCTGCTGCGCGCGGGCAAGGAAGAAGACGAGCCGGAGACCCAGCACATCGCCGAGCGCGGAGTGACCGCCGACTCCGGCGCGCGGGTGCTTGCGGTGACCGACTCGGACGCCGGCACCAACACCGCGATCTATCTGCCCACCCCACAGCCCCGGGTGGAGGTCGTCGACCAGACCGGCAGCACGATCGCCAAGACTCTGCTGCCCGCCAAGCCCACCCCCGATAGCGCCGCACTCCCGGTGTCGCGGCCCACCGGGCTGATCTGCTGGTGGACCGGCGATGCCGTGATGGTGTTCGACTCCGGAACCCTGACCTACCGCTACACCATCCCGCGCTCGGGCGCCGCGGTTCCGCTGGGGCCGGCGGCGGCGATGGCCGGTCGCCTGCTGATCCCGGTGACCGACGGGGTCGGCGTTTTCGACCAGAACACCGGCACTGCCGAACGGATCATCCCGGTCGGTCGTCCACCCGGGGTCTCGACGGTGTTTCCGGCGGTGTCGGGTCCGACGGTGCTGGAGCAGCGCGGCGACACCATCGTCGCGCTGGGCTGATGGCGGCCCGAATCCATCGGCTCCTCCACCGGCGCGAGGGTGCATAGTCGTACGCCGCCAACCGGCGTGTCGCCGTACAGACGCGCACGCTCGCGCGAAAGGGCGCTAGACCTCGGGAGTGAATGTGGGCAGCGTCTTGCCGTTCTTCCAGTACTTGAGCAACGCCTCGGCCAGCTGCCGATAGGCCTGCGCGCCCTTGTTTTTGCGCCCCGCGATCACCGACGCGCCCGATGCGCTGGCCTCGGCGAAACGCACCGTACGCGGGATCGGCGGGGCCAGCACCGGCAGCTCGTAGCGGTCGGCGATGTCGAGCAACACGTCGCGACTATGGGTGGTGCGCGAGTCGTAGAGCGTCGGCAGCGCGCCCAGCAGACGTAGCTTGGGGTTGGTGATCTGCTGGACGTCGGAGACGGTGCGCAGGAATTGGCCGACGCCTCGGTGCGCCAGGGTCTCGCATTGCAGCGGCACGATCACCTCGCCGGCCGCGGTCAGACCATTGAGGGTCAGCACACCCAGTGACGGCGGGCAGTCGATGACCACCACGTCGAACTCGTCGTCCAGCTTGGCCAGCGCCCGCTGCAGGGCGTATTCGCGCCCGGCCCGCATCAGCAGCATCGCCTCGGCGCCGGCCAGGTCGATGTTGGCCGGCAGCAGGGTCATTCCCTCGTCGGTCGGCACCAGTGCCGTGTTGGGTTCCACCTCGCCGAGCAGCACCTCGTGCACCGATACCGGCAGCTTGTCGGGGTCGTGCCCCAGCGAGAAGGTCAAGCAGCCCTGTGGGTCGAGGTCGACCAGCAGCACCCGCCGGCCCAGCTCGGCCATCGCCGCACCCAGCGACGCCACCGTCGTGGTCTTGGCCACGCCGCCTTTCTGGTTGGCAACCGCCAAGATCCGCATCCCCGTCACACCGACATACTGGCACGGCTTGCGCCGCGGGAGCACCAAACGCCGGTCGGTGTCCGCCGTCGGGCAGAATCGACGGGCGTGGGGATCGAGGAGCACCGACTTCTGCTGCTGCGTCACGGCGAAACCGAGTGGTCCCAAAGTGGTCGGCACACTGGACGCACCGATCTGGAGTTGACCGAGGTGGGGCGGCGCCAGGCCGTCGCCGCCCGCGCGACGCTGACAAAGCTTGCGCTGGACAACCCGCTGGTGATCTGCAGCCCGCGCCGCCGCACCCAGACGACCGCCGAGCTGGCCGGACTGCACGTCGATGAGATCTCTGGCGACCTCGCCGAGTGGGACTACGGCCGCTACGAAGGGCTGACCACCGCACAGATTCGCCAATCCGAATCCGACTGGCTGATCTGGACACACGGCAGTGCCGGCGGTGAGTCGGTGGCGCAGGTCAGCGACCGCGCCGACCGGATGGTTGCGTTGGCGCTGCGGCAGCTCGCCTCGCGTGACGTGGTGTTCGTCGGCCACGGCCACTTCTCCCGGGCGGTGATCACCCGCTGGCTCGAGCTGCCGTTGGCCGATGGAGCGCGGTTCGGGATGACCGTGGCGTCGCTGGCCGTCTGCGGATTCGAGCACGGGGTGCGCCAGCTCGTCGCACTCGGGTTGACCGGACCGGGAGCCTGAGGTTGCCGACACCGACGTTCGTGCTTTCCGGACCCGCTGGGACGCTGTCGGCCGACGCGATGACAACCGGGTTCGCCGATGTCGCCGCCGCCCAGGCCGCACTGTCCTGCGGCGAAGCACCGATAGTGGTGGGCGCGTTGCCGTTCCACCCGAATTCTGCTGCGGCACTGTTCGTCCCACGCGGGGTGCGACGCGACGAGGAGCTGCCGCCCGCGCGTGGCGCGGTGCTGCCGGCGGTCCACGTTGTCGCGCAGATTCCGCAGCCCGACGAGCACCGCGCCCGGATCCGCCGAGCCCTCGACGAACTGACCGCACCGCACGGATCCCTGCACAAAGTGGTGCTGGCCCGCGGGCTGCGCCTGGCCGCCGATGCCCCGCTGGATGCCGACACACTCCTGCACCGGTTGGTCGCCGCCGACCCGAGCGGCTACGGCTATCTGGTCGACCTGAGTGCGGCCGGGCCGGCCTACGCCGGCTCCGTCCTGGTCGGCGCCAGCCCGGAGCTGTTGGTGGCCCGCGACGGCGACCGGGTCACCTGCCGGCCCTTCGCCGGCTCGGCGCCGCGCTCACTGGACCCCGCCGTCGACGCGGCCAACGGCGCCGCACTGGCCGAGTCGGGCAAGAACCGCCATGAGCATCAGCTGGTCGTCGACCAACTGCGTGCCGCACTCGAGCCACTGTGCACCGAACTCGACATCGCGCCGGCGCCGCAGCTCAGCAGTACCTCCGCGGTGTGGCACCTGAACACCCCGATCACCGGCCGGCTGCGCGACACCTCCTTCACTGCACTGGATTTGGCTCTGGCTCTGCACCCGACGGCTGCGGTCGGCGGGGTACCGACGGCGGCTGCGGTCGACCTCATCACCGAACTGGAGGGCGACCGGGGCTTTTACGCCGGCGCGGTCGGCTGGTGCGACGCCGGCGGTGACGGCCGCTGGGTGGTGTCGATCCGCTGCGCGCAACTGTCCGCCGACCGCCGATCAGCCCTGGCCCATGCCGGCGGCGGGATCGTCGCCGAATCTGACCCGGATGAGGAACTGGCCGAAACCGTGACGAAGTTCCGCACGATCCTGTCGGCTATGGGCGCCGTTCCGCCCAGCGCAGCGCCGCCGGACTGAACAACGCCGCCAGCACCGCAACGGCCGCCGCGCCGAC
Source organism: Mycobacterium sp. SMC-14 (assembly GCF_046250075.1). Classification (NCBI taxonomy): domain Bacteria; kingdom Bacillati; phylum Actinomycetota; class Actinomycetes; order Mycobacteriales; family Mycobacteriaceae; genus Mycobacterium; species Mycobacterium sp. SMC-14. The sequence continues at coordinate 3,282,166 of NZ_CP176429.1, forward strand.
CACCACGCCGTAGCCCCAGCGGTGTGAGCCCACCCCCAGATACCAGGCGACCGGCAGCAGCAGCAGATTGGCAAACACCGCTATGCCACGCCCGACCCGTCGGCCCCGCAGCAGCGCCCAACCGGCTGCCGAGACGGCGGCACCGACGAAGGCGAACCATGCCGCGGTGCCGTAGCCATTCGCGTCATGCTGGTCCGCGCCGGCAAATGCCCGCAGCACCAACACCGCCGCGACAGCCAGCGCGGCCACGCCCTGCACTGCAACGATCAGGCCCGCGCCCCATACAGCGCGCGGTGAGTCAGCGACGGCTTTCACGCCGCCAGCGTAACCACCCGGTCCCACATCCTCGATGCCCATAGACTCGTATCCCGTGCGTGCCGTGCTGATCGTCAACCCCAATGCCACGTCCACCACGCCGGCGGGCCGAGACCTACTTGCCCACGCGCTGAAGAGCCGCCTGGACCTGACCGTGGTGCACACCGACTATCGCGGCCATGCGATCGAGATCAGCCAGGCCGCGTGCCGCGACGGCATCGACCTCGTCATCGCGCACGGCGGCGACGGAACCGTGCATGGCGTGGTCAATGGCCTGCTCGGCACACCCGGCTCGCCTCCTCCGGCGCACCTGCCCGCGGTGGCGGTGGTACCCGGCGGGTCGGCCAACGTGTTCGCCCGTTCGCTGGGCATCGCAGCCGACCCGATCGCCGCGACCAACCAGCTCATCGAGTTGATCAATCCCCCCGTGGGCCGTCCCACGTGGCGCCGGATCGGTCTCATCGACTGCGGCGAGCGGTGGTCGGTCCTCAACGCCGGCATGGGGGTCGACGGCGAGGTGGTGGCCGCGGTGGAAGCCGAACGCGAGAAGGGCAACGCCGTCACCCCGCTGCGCTATATCCGTGCGGCGGTCCCCGCGGTACTGGCCACCACCCGCCGCGCGCCGACGTTGACCCTGCAACTGGGCGACGAGCCACCGGTCGAAGGGGTGCATTTCGTGTTCGTCTCGAACTGCGCGCCGTGGACCTACGCCGACGAGCGATGCGTGTGGACCAACCCCGACACCACCTTCGAGGCGGGCATGGGCGTGTTCGCGACCACCAGCATGAAGGTTCTACCCACGCTGAGGCTGGTCCGGCAGATGCTGTCGAAACGGCCGAAGCTGCGCGCCAAACAGCTCATCCGCGACGACGACGTGGCCGCATTGCGGGTGGACGCGGGCGACACACCGATAGCTACTCAGATCGATGGCGAATATCTCGGGCTGCGTAGCACGATGACGTTCCGCGCAGTGCCCGACGCCTTGAGCGTCGTCGCACCCCTGGTGGAGAAATCCCGCTGACCTGCGGAGATAGCGCTCAAATCGCTCGATGAGCGCACAGTTAAGCCCACTGTAGTACACCCGCAAGGGCACGCTGGGAGCAGCCCCTCGCAAACGTGACCTAGGCCACGTGATAAAGCGCACCCTTGACATCTGTCCAGGCTGTGACACGATCGAGCGATCGGAGCAAGCCGTAATCATTTCTTGCGCCGCTTATAACAGCCGAAAAGCACTAGCGCACCCCGCTGCGCCCAAAGTAAGGAGTTGGAGACCTATGGATTGGCGCCACAAGGCGGTCTGTCGCGACGAGGACCCGGAGCTGTTCTTCCCGGTGGGAAACAGCGGGCCGGCTCTCGCTCAGATTGCTTCCGCTAAGCAGGTCTGCACCCGTTGCTCGGTGGTCACCGAGTGCCTGACCTGGGCGCTGGAGACCGGCCAGGACGCCGGCGTGTGGGGCGGCATGAGCGAGGACGAGCGTCGTGCGCTCAAGCGCCGCAACGCCCGTACCCGGGCGCGCAGCGGGGTCTGACCCTCAGACAGACAACGACGCGGCCCCGACTTGGTCGGGGCCGCGTCGTTTTGTGTCGGGCCCGGTTTCACAACGCCTGACGCAGGCGGCGACCCCCGACCGGAATGCGCAGCACCATCTCGGTCCCCCCGCCCGGCGCGTCTCGAGCGGTCAGCGAGCCGTTGAGCTCCGCTGACACCAGTGTGTTGACGATCTGCAGCCCGAGCCGGTCGGAGGTTTCCAGCCGGAACCCCTCGGGCAGGCCGTGACCGTCGTCGTGAACCACGACGTCGAGCCAACGAGCCGAGCGCTCGGCTCGAATGGTCACAGCACGGCGGTCCGCCTCTGCCTCAAAGGCGTGCTCGATCGCGTTCTGCACCAGTTCGGTGATCACCATGATCAACGCGGTGGCCCGGTCGGCGTCCAGCGAGCCGATCGATCCGATCCGGGCGACGTGGATCGGGATATCCACGCTGGCAACGTCGTTCATCATCGGCAGGATCCGGTCGATCACCTTGTCGAGGTTCACCACCTCGTCGACCGACATCGACAACGCTTCGTGGACCAATGCGATCGACGACACCCGACGCACCGACTCCAGCAGCGCCTCGCGGCCTTCGGTGCTGGCGGTGCGGCGGGCCTGCAGGCGCAGCAGCGCCGCCACGGTCTGCAGATTGTTCTTCACCCGATGATGAATCTCCCGAATGGTCGCGTCCTTCGAGAGCAGCGCGCGATCGCGGCGCTTCACCTCGGTGACGTCGCGAACCAGCACCGCCGCCCCCGCCGGCTGGCCATGCACGATCAGCGGCAGGGTACGCAGCAGCACCACCGCCCCGGCCGCGTCGACCTCGAACCGCATGCTCGATCCGCCCGACAGTGACTCACGCACATGTTCGGCCAGCTCGTGCGCCTCGAACGGGTCCGAGATCAGCGGCCGGGTGATCGCGACCAGGTCGTGACCGGCCAGCTCGGCGGCCAGCCCCATGCGGTGGTAGGCCGACACCGCGTTCGGGCTGGCGTAGCGGACCGTGCCGTCGACGGCCAACCGGATGAAGCCATCGCCCACCCGCGGACTCGAGCGTGACACCGCGATGTCGCCGACGTCGGGGAAGGTGCCCTCGGAGAGCATGTGCACCAGGTCTGCCGCGCAGTCCAGGTAGGCCGCTTCCAACCGGCTGGATTCGCGCCCACCCGTCAATGCGGTCTGGTGGGTGAGCACGGCCACGATACGGCCGCCGTGCCGGACCGGCACGGCTTCCATATTGCGTTGTCCGGCAGAGCCTTCCGAGCCTTCACGCCAAATCGTCCCGGAATCGAACGCCGCGACCGCCAGCGGCATCCATTCCGGAACCACGACGGTGCCGACGGCGTCACTGAGCAGCACCGTGGGCGCGGTATTTGGCCGACATTGCGCCACGCAGACCAATGCGCCGTCGGCATCGGGGTCACGACGAACCCACATCAGGTAGTCGGCGAACGACAGGTCCGCCAGCAGTTGCCACTCCCCGACCACGGCATGCAGGTGGTCCACCGCACTGCCGGGCAAAACGGTGTGTTCGGCGAGCAGGTCACCGAGTGTGGACATCGGCTAGGTTGCGCCGTTCACACCGGCTGCGATCAGCTGATCACGGCGATGAGATCGCCGGCCTGGATCACGTCGCCGACCTGCACGGCTACCTTGCTGACGGTGCCCGCGGTCTCGGCCAGCACCGGGATCTCCATCTTCATCGACTCCAGCAGCACCACGGTGTCGCCCTCGTTGATCTCGTCGCCCTCGCGGACCACGACTTCGAGCACGCTGGCCACGATCTCCGCGCGAACGTCCTCGGCCATCTTCACCTCGTTCATCACCCAGTCGACGATTACGTACATCCAAAAAGCTAGGCCCTATCGAACCACAACCGCCTCAGCCCGTCGGGCAGGGCGCTCGGGTAAGCGAACTCCAAGATAAATAAGAGGACGTAGAGAGTTCGATCCGTGATCGTGTCGTGTTTCTCCTGTGACAATTGCATAGCACCGTTACTCGAGTGTTTTGAACGCGTGACGAAATCGCCGTGACGCGGCACAAGTCGAGATCGAACTTGAGGAGTAGCGCGTTGTCTGTAAACCGTTTTGCCCAGCCACGAGTCCGGCTGACGTTGGTCTGCGCCGGCGCGATGACGCTGGCCACGCTCGGATTCGGCGTTGCATCCGCCAAAGCTGCCCCGACGCTGGTCGATGACCCCATGCCGATTCCGGCCCCGCTCGGCACCCCGGCCCCCGTGGGCGCCCCCAGCCCGCTCGGCATGCCAGGACCTGCCGCCGGAAGCTCCGCGGCCGGTGTGAACGCCGCGAACTCCTTCCTGCAGGTGCTCAACGGCATGCTCAACAAGGTAGTGCCCGGGGTGGGTTCGATCATGCCGACCGACGTCAGCTCGCTGACGCCGCCCGGTGCGCCCATGTCCGCGGGGCCCGCGCTCGAAACCCCGCCGGCCCCGGCGACCCCGCCGGCACTCGTGCCGCAGACCCTGGCGGGTGCGCGGACCTTTCACTGAGGCGAACACAGGCGCGGTGGCTGCGGTGGCGGGGCCGACTGGAGGCCCCGCCACCGCATCACACCCGGCGGCATGAGAGACTGGTCAGCCGGTATACCTGCTAGGAGGGCCAATCATGGCAAAACGTGGCCGCAAGAAGCGCGATCGCAAGCACAGCAAAGCCAACCACGGCAAGCGACCCAACGCCTAGAGCGTAGGTTCAGCTCGCTGATCGCAAGCGCGGCCGCAGGCCGGGCGCAGCGGGTCAGCGTCGCCAGCACAGCTGATCGCAAGCCCGGCCGCAGGCCGGGCTTGCTTCGGTTAGCGCCCAAGTCTGGGTCTTCTAGATCTGGGCCGTGACGGCGACCCGCTTCGCCCGGCTCCGCCGCGCTTGCGATCGCCTTAGCCTTCGCGGTGGATGATCGTGGTCCGACTGATCTCCAGCCGCACCCGCTCATAGAGCCGCCGCGGAGCTTTGTCACCACTGCATTTGCTGGCGATCAAGGTCTTGATCCGTTCCTCGACCCCGTAGTGCCGCAGACAGCCCGGGCATTCCTCGAGATGCTGACGCAGTTTGGCCTTGGTCTCGGCCGTGCACTCGCCGTCCAGCAGCGTCCATACTTCGGCGATCACCTCCGAACAGTCGGCGTCGGACCCGCCGCCGGCCGGCGAGGTGTTGCAGTCTCGCGAGCGTTCGGTCACGACGACACCTCCTCGGGAGCCTGGCCGTCGCGAATGAATCCACGGTCGCGGGCGACATCGGCCAACAGACCGCGCAACTGTCGTCTACCGCGGTGCAGGCGCGACATCACCGTGCCGATCGGCGTATCCATGATCTCGGCGATCTCCTTGTAGGGGAACCCTTCGACGTCGGCGTAGTACACCGCCATCCGGAACTCTTCGGGAAGCTGCTGCAGCGCCTCTTTGATCTCGGTGTCGGGCAGCGACTCCAAGGCCTCCACCTCCGCCGAGCGCAGCCCCGTCGACGAATGTTCGGCGGTGGCCGCCAGCTGCCAGTCGGTGATCTCGTCAGTCGGGTACTCGGCAGGCGTGCGTTGCTTCTTGCGGTAGCTGTTGATGTAGGTGTTGGTCAGGATGCGGTACAGCCACGCCTTGAGGTTGGTGCCCTCCCGAAACGAGCGGAACCCGGCATAGGCCTTGACCATGGTCTCCTGCAGCAGGTCCTCGGCATCGGCAGGATTGCGCGTCATGCGCAACGCACCGCCATAGAGCTGATCGAGCATGGGGATCGCGTCGCGTTCGAACCGAGCGGTCAGCTGCTCGTCGGTCTCATCGGAACGCACCGGGGCCTTGGCTTCGGTCGAAGCCTCGGTTCCGGTACCGGACGCACTCTCGCCGTCAGCCATCTCGATCGCCGATGTCCCTTCTGTCGCGCTGCCCGCAACCGGCCCAGCCGATAGCTCGCGTTCCAGCAGACCGCTCGCCGTTGACATCGGCGACTCCTTTCCGATCCTAGGGCCGTGATCGACGGCTTGGCGCAGCGACCACACGAACTGCCTTACTCAACAGCGTCGGCCATGGCGCTATTTCCGGCCCGTATCCTGGCGCGGTGAGTCGCGCGGCAACCCGAGCTATCGCGGCCCTGATCGCCGCGCAGGTGCCCCACGAGGTGCTGCGCTACCGGCACGAGCCGGACCAGCACGCCTTCGGCGCCGAAGCCGTCGAGCAGCTCGCGGCCGAGGGGCCGGACGGTGTGCGGCCCGAGCAGATCTTCAAGACGCTGGTCATCACCGTCCCGCGCGGTCTGGCGGTGGCGGTGCTACCGGTCCCGGCGAAGCTGTCACTGAAGGCAGTCGCCGCCGCGCTCGGGGTGCCCAAGACCGCCATGGCCGACCCGGCGGCGGCACAACGCGCGACCGGTTATGTACTGGGCGGGATCTCGCCGTTCGGGCAGCGCAAGGCACTGCCGACGGCGGTGGACGCCTCGGCGCTGGATTTCGACCGGGTGCTGTGCAGCGCGGGCCAACGGGGCTGGGACGTAGCGGTGGCGCCCGCGGACCTGATCCGGTTGACCGGTGCGGTCACCGCCGACATTCAGGCCCCCTGACCGGGCAGTCAGCCGTTCAGGTGTCCAAGACCGAACCGGGTTCGTCGCGTCGGGCGTCGTCGAGGACGTCGTCGACGGTCGCAGCGAACGACAACGCGGCATCGATGCCCGCGGCGGCCACCACCCGGGCGGCGATCTGCTGGTCACTGACCAGGCAAAGTCTGATACCGCGCCGGCGACAGCTGACCGATGCCTCGACCAGCACCGCGAAGGCGCAGATTCCCATGAACTCCAGTCCACTGGTATCGATGATCAACGGACCGGGCGCTGTCGCGACCTCGGCCGCCTCGCCGACCAGGCGACGCCAGACGACGACGTTGGACGCGTCGATGCTGCCACCCGCACGGACCAGCAGCGCTGAGCCGCGACGCTCCAACAGGACGTGCAACTCGTCTTCCGCGGGGCTCCCCTGGGCGACGAACGGCTCATCCCCGCCAAAGCCGCCGGCCACCAACGCGGTGGCTCCGGCTACTTCCGCCCGCTCCGAGCCGGTCAGGGTGCGGCGCCAAACCGCGCAGCGGGTGAGTTTACGCCGTAAACCGGACAGCATGAGATTGAAGCTACGCCGGTTTGTTTACGTTGTAAACCGGGCCGTACAGACTTCTGGGGCCACGTTTTCGAACCCTCGCAGCCGCTGCCGCCCCACGAATGCGCCGCCGCCCCGCGCGCCGTAGTAGTCAGCACACGGGGCGGCGTTTGCGCTCGTCAGTCCTTGAAGGCGTCCTTGATGTTCTCGCCGGCCTTCTTCAGGCTGGACTTCCCCTGGTCGGCCTTGCCCTCGTTCCTGAGGCCGTCATCGCCGGTGACCTTGCCGGCGGCTTCCTTGGCCTTGCCCGCGACGTCCTGTGCGGCGTTCTTGGCCTTGTCTGCCAGTCCCATCGTGCAGCTCCTCCCTCGTGTGACGTTGCACCACGAGACATACCCCGATGTTTACAACGTAAACCTCAGAAGGACTGCCTCAGCGTTGGGCGAGCAGCAGTTCCAGTCGATCCAGCATGGCTTCCAGCGCCTCTTCGAACTCGGCGGTGCTGCGATCCTGTGACAACATCGGCTGCAGGCGCCGCAGGTGCGGGTAGTCGGTCAGGTTGCGCCCGGGCCGCTCGCCACCGTCGTCGAGCAGGACCTCGTCGGGGTGCAGCGCGGCGCCGCGCGCGGACACTTCCAACAGCAGGTGACCGATCAAGAATGTGGTGTAGGAGCGGTAGGCCGCCACCGCGGCGCCGTCGTCGAATCCGTACGAGATCAGCGTGTCGAGGAAACTCTCCATCCAGCGCAGGCTGCGCAGCGGGGGCCGAACCCACGGCGCCTCCGGCGCTTGGGTGGCGACCAGCGGAAAGACCTCCGGATGATCGAGGGCGATCTGTCGTACGCCGTGAGCCAGCCGCATGAGGTAGTCCTGCCAGCCGTCTTCCTGGCGCCGCGCCGCGAGTTGATCGGCGTAGAGCCGATCGATGATGTGGTCGACCACGCCGCTGAGCAGGTCGCCGCGGCCGTGCACGTAGCGGTAGAGCGCCATCGCCTCGACGCCGCAGGCCGCACCCAAGGCGCGCATCGTCAATTTCGACAGGCCCTGGCGGTCAATGAAGTCGATGGCCATTTCCAGGATCCCGTCACGGCTCAACTGCGGCGACGAGCGCAGGCCGTCGCCCGTGGCCGCAGCGTCCACCCCGGCATCCACCAGACCACCCCTTCTCAGTGCTCCGACACGAAGATCACCCGGTCTGCATGTCGGCGACGATTGGTGCCTCAGTTTACGTCGTAAGCCGGTTGTCAGACGTGAAAGTGCCGGGTCAACGCAAACGGTCCGGCGTTGAACGCCGGCCACCCGCAGCAGGCCCCCGCGGCATAGGCTGACAGCCATGCCCAACACAGGCCCGCTCTCCGGGAAAACCATGTTCATTTCGGGTGCCAGCCGCGGCATCGGGCTGGCGATCGCCAAGCGAGCCGCGGCCGACGGCGCCAACATCGCGCTGATCGCCAAGACCGCCGAACCCCATCCGAAACTCGACGGCACCATCTACACCGCGGCCGCCGAGATCGAAGAGGCCGGCGGACAGGCGCTGCCGATCGTCGGTGATATCCGTGACGGAGACTCCGTGGCAGGCGCGGTGGCCGCGACGGTCGAGCGGTTCGGCGGCATCGACATCTGCGTGAACAACGCCTCGGCGATCAACCTCGGTTCGATCCTCGAAGTACCGCTCAAGCGCTTCGACCTGATGAACGGCATCGAGGTGCGCGGTACCTACGCGGTGTCGCAGGCCTGCATTCCGCACATGATCGGCCGCGAGAACCCGCACATCCTGACGCTGTCCCCGCCGATCCGGCTGGAGCCCCAATGGCTCAAGCCCACCGCGTACATGATGGCCAAATTCGGGATGACCCTGTGCGCGCTGGGTATGGCCGAAGAGCTGCGCTCGCACGGGATCGCGTCCAACACGCTGTGGCCGCGCACCCTGATCGCGACCGCCGCGGTGCAGAACCTGCTCGGCGGCGACGAAGCGATGGCGCGAGCCCGCACGCCCGACGTCTATGCCGATGCCGCCTACGCCATCGTGACCAAGCCTGCCACCTCCTACACCGGCAACTCGCTGTTGTGCGAAGACGTGCTGCTGGATTCCGGCGTCACCGACCTGTCGGTCTATGACTGCGTGCCCGGTAGTGACCTGGGCGTGGACCTGTGGGTCGACACCGTCAACCCACCTGGGTACGTGCAGCCTTAGCGCCGCCCGATGAGCCGACCGTGACCGAGGTCTTCGTCGAAAGCGAGTTCGCGCCGCTGCGCACCGTGGTGCTCGCCCAGTCCGAACTAGCCCTGCCGCAAGACATCCCGGACGTCGAACTGGCCTTTCTTCCCGCGGGATCGAACGAAACGATCTCCGCCGGACAGGATTTCGGCGCAGCTTTCCCCAGGCGGCAGCAGTTGTGGCTGCGGGAACGGCGCAACTTCGAGGCGGTGCTGCTCCGATACGGTGTCGAAGTACTACGTCCGCGGATGTTGACCGCGGCCGAGAAGGCCGCGGCCGGATCCGACGGATACGCCAATTTCTTTGTGCGCGACCCGTTTTTCACCATCGGAGACGTCGTGATCGAGGGATCACTTCGGTTTCGGCACCGCCGCCGGGAGGTCTTGCCGGTCCGCGACATCCTGCTCAAGCGGGTTTATCCGACGCTGTGTGACTATGTCGCCGTACCGGCTCCCGAGATCGCCGCCGACGACGACGCGACGCTTTGGCCCGGGCCGTTCCTGGAGGGCGGCGACGTGCTGGTGCTCGACAAGCATGTGTTCGTGGGGACATCAGGGCTGGCGTCGAATGAGCTCGGAGCGCGCTGGCTGGCCAAGCTGCTCGCCCCGCGGGGCTACACCGTTGAGGTCATTCGTTTGGCCCCCGACATCTTGCACTTGGATTGCGCGCTCGGTTTGATTCGCGACGGGTTGCTGGTCGTCTGCGAAGAGGCGTTGCTCGACGGGGTCCCGGCCGCGCTGAAATCCTGGGAGCGGATTCCGGTTTCGCTGTCGCAGACCAAGGATCTGGCCACCAACGGTTTGCCGATCTCCCCCGACGTCTATGTCACCGATCCGGTCTTCGGTTGGCTCGGTGAGCAACTGGAACACCGTGGGATCACCGTCGAGTATGTCGAGTTCGGAATCAGCCGATCGCTGGGCGGCGCATTCCGGTGCAGCACCCAGCCATTGCTGCGCCGCCGCTAACCGACGTCCCGCGGCGCGACCCCCGGCGGGGCGCCGGGCGGCAACGGCTCGCTTTGCGGCCGCCCCGGGATGACCAGCCGGAAGCAGGCGCCCCCGTCGTGGGGAATGCAGGTCAGCGTCCCGCCGTGCGCGACGGCCAGCGCCCGAGCGATCGGCAGCCCCAGTCCAGCACCACCGTGGTCGCGGCCGCGGGCGCTGTCCAGGCGCACCAGCCGATCGAAGATCCGCTCGGCGTCCTCGCTACGAACACCGATGCCGGTGTCGGTGACGACCACGGCGACAGCACCGCCGAGTTGACCGACGTCGATGTTGATCTGCCCGCCTGGCGGGGTGTAACGGCGCGCGTTGTCGAGCAGGTTGGACAGAATCTGCGCCACCCGAGTGGGGTCGACCCGGACTGCTACGGAGTCCAGGCCCGTGCGCCCGATCCGCAGTTGCGGGGCAAGCAGCGCTGCCCGATCCAGTTGGGTATCGACGATGCCGACCAGGTCGGCCTCCTTGAGCTCCAGGGGCAATCCCGCATCGATATAGCTCAGATCCAGCATGTCGGTGACCAGACGAGTGGCCCGCCGGGCTTCGGTCAACAGCAGGCTGGCGCGACGATGTTGGCGCAGCACTTCGGGTTCGATCGCCTCTTCGCCGATCGACGGGCCGACCTGCGCGCTGACGTTTCCGGCAATCTGCTCGGCGGCGGCCTGCATTCCCGCTATCGGGGTGCGCAGCTCATGAGCGGCGTCGGCGAGAAAACGCCGGACCGCGGCCTCGGCGCGCTGCGCCCCTTGCGCGGCGCGCTGCGCTCGCTTCTCGGAGTCCTCCAACTCATCGAGCATGTCATCGAAAGCTTCTGCCGCCCGGCCAAGTTCGGTCTTGGGGCGGTCGGGGCGCAGTCGCCGGCCCCGGTCCCCGGTGGTGATGTCGCGGGCGAGGTCGGTGAGACGGTCCAGCGGCGCGAGCAGGGCACGACTCGCACCGGCCAGCAGAGTCGACGCGAGCAGCAGAGTCCCCACGCCGGCCTCGATCATCAAGCGCCGCAGTCTGCGCAATGTCTCGTCGGACTCGGTGGTGTCTGCGACCAGGATCACCCGGTTGCCGTTGGCCAATGGATGCACCAGGACCGTCGCGGTGTCATCGGGCTCCAGCGGCGGGGCCGGAATCTTGGACCCGGTGGTCGCGTCGGGTTCGATCGCCGGGTCGCCGTAGCTGGTGCCGTCGGCAGTGACGACCAGCGCGGCGATGATGCCGCCGTTGAGTTGTTCCGACATCTGCTCAGCCGAGATCCCCAGCGCCACCAAGGAATCCGCCCGCGCTGTGGCCGCCGCGAGTCGTTCGTGCACGCTGCGCGTTGCCAGCGCGGTCAACGTGGCATTGATCACCAACCCCATGGCCAGCATCAGCATGACCAGCAACGCCAGCACCATCACGGTCAGCCGGCGCCGCAGCGAGGGGGTGGCTGTCATGAAGCCGAAAGCTCGAGCCGGTAACCGATCCCGCGCACCGTATGCAGGATCCGCGGTCCGTGTGCCTCGAGCTTCTGCCTCAGCCCGCTGATGTGGACCTGCACCAGGTTGGGATCGTAGGCCTCATAACCCCACACCGCGTTGAGGATCTGCGCACTGCTGACGATGCGGCCACGTTGTTCCACGAGGTAGACCAGTACCCGAAGCTCGGTGGCGGTCAAGCCCAGCGGGGTGCCCGAACGGGCGGCCACTCCGGCGTCGACATCGACCATCAGATCCCCGAACTGCACGGCCGCCGGCAGCCGTCCCCGCCGGCGTAGAACCGCACCGACGCGCGACACCAGTTCGGCCAGCTCGAACGGCTTGACCACGTAGTCGTCGGCGCCGCCATCAAGACCGCGAAGCCGGTCGGGTAAGCCGTCGCGCGCGGTGAGCAACACCACCCCCACCTCGCCCCAGCGCAGGATCACATCCATCAGCGCGAAGCCGTCGCGTCCCGGCAGCATGACGTCCAGTACCACCAGATCCGGCCGGAAGCCGTCGAGCACCTCCTCCAGACCGTGCCCGTCAGGCTGGGTGTCGGTGAGGTAGCCGGCATCGGCCAGCGCCTCGCTGACCATCTCGCGAATGGTCTCGGAGTCCTCCACAACCAGCACCCGCGGCGTCCCCACACTGAAGGGGGTGCCGCCGCGACGGTCGGCGGACCGGGAATCGGCCATGGTCCATTGATAACACCGTCACGCCGCGATGGGGAGATCCCAGCGGCGCGGCTTTCGCCCGCCATCGCGTTCTTCAGGTTCACTTCAAGTTGGCTCGCTACGGTCACGGTGACCGAGTGCGCCCGGCGCCCTTCGCACCGGCGCGAACCGGGGAAATTCAGGAGACACGATGACGCCTACTACCAACGGGACTGTCTGACAATGGATTTCGCAACGCTGCCGCCAGAGGTCAATTCGATGCGGATGTATTCGGGGGCGGGCGCACAGCCGTTGCTGGCCGCCGCCTCCGCCTGGAGCGCGCTGGCCGCCGAACTGAACAGCGTGGGCCTGGCGTACGACTCGATGATCGACGAGTTGACCGCCGAATGGGCCGGCCCCAGCGCCACCGCGATGGCCGCAGCCGCGGCACCGTACGCCCAGTGGATGCACGCCACTGCCACCCAGGCCGAACACACCGCTTCGGCGGCCCGGTCCGCGGCCGCCGCCTACGACGCGGCGTTCGCCATGACCGTCCCTCCCCCGGTAGTCACCACCAACCGCACCCAGATGATGTCCCTGCTGGCCTCCAACTACCTGGGGCAGAACACTGCTGCCATCGCGGCCACCGACGCCCAGTACTACGAGATGTGGGCCCAGGACGCCAGCGCCATGTACGGCTACGCCACCAGTTCCGCCACCGCCACCAGGCTGGTCCCGTTCACCCCGCCCCCGCGCACCACCAACCCCGGCGGGGCGGCGAATCAGGCCGGCGCGGTCGGCCAGTCCACCGCCACCGCGGCAGGCAGCCACGCCGATACCGCGGTGTCCGCGATCACTCAAGCCCTGCAGGGCCTCAGCGCGCCGGGGTCGGCGGCGGCGGGATCGAATGCGGCGCTGACGAGTTCGATCGGTTCGGCGGCGGCGATGGAACCCGGGTTGGCGGCGTCCTACCTGGCGCTGGCCTCCAGCCTGTTCGGCACGTTTGTCATCGACTCGGCCGGCACCTTCGGCGTGGACGCGGCCGGCACCTTCGGTATCGACCTGATCGGCGTCGGCGAGATCGAGAGCGAACTTCTGCCGGAGATGGCCCTGGCCAGTGCGGTCACGCCGGTGACCGCGGAGGTGGGCGAGGCAGCCACCCTCAGCGGCCTGTCGGTGCCGCAGTCCTGGGCGACCGCGGCGCCGACGACCACGGTGATCCAGCAGGTTGGTGGCGCGTTGGCGACCGCGGCGGAGGGCGCACTCCCAGCCGCTGCGGCCGGGGCCAGCGCGCTACCGCTGGCCGCCATCGGCGCCGCCGGACTGGCCGGCCGGGCCACCGCCGGCATCGGGCGGGGTCGCGGCGCCACCACTAATGCGAAGGCAACCCCCAAACGGGCGCCTCGCGCCATGGTCAAGCTGCGCGACCAAGCCGAGAAGCCGGAGAAGCAGCCGGTACGGCCGTTGAACGGACCGATCACGCGGATCTCCGGCGAGCTGCGCGAGCTGGCCAATCTGCGCGATGCGGGAATCCTCACCGACGAAGAGTTCACCCAGGAGAAGCGGCGCCTCCTCGGCCGGTAGCACCATGGATTTCGCACTGTTACCACCGGAAGTCAACTCCGCCCGGATGTACTCCGGCGCGGGCGCCGGCCCCTTACTGGCCGCGGCGTCGTCCTGGGACGCTCTGGGCGCCGAGTTGCACAGCGCGGGCCTGGCCTACACCTCGGTGCTCACCGAACTGGGCGCCGGCTGGGCAGGCCCGAGCGCGCGGGCGATGACCGCCGCGGCAGCACCGTACGCCCAGTGGCTGCACACCGCCGCGATCCAGGCCGAGGAGACCGCCATCGCGGCCCGCTCCGCCACCGCCGCCTACGAGTCCGCTTTCGCCATGACCGTGCCGCCGCCGGTCATCGCCGCCAACCGCAGCCTGCTGATGACCTTGGTCGCGACCAACTTTCTCGGCCAGAACACTCCCGCGATCGCGGCCACCGAGGCCCACTACTACGAGATGTGGGCCCAGGACGCCACCGCTATGTACGGCTACGCCGCCGGTGCCGCGGCCGCCAGCAGGCTGGCCCCGTTCCGGCAACCACCGCGCACCACCAACTCCGCCGCCGCGTCCGCGCAGTCAGCGGCCGTCATGCATGCGGCCGCCACCACCTCGGAGGGCCACGGCGAGGGCGTCGTCACCGGACTCACCCATGCGCTGGAGTCCTCGTCTGCCCTGGCCGAGGCCATCGGCGCCGACGCGATGTTGATCAGCGAACCCGCGATGGAGGTCGGCATCGCCGGCGTCGAGCTGGTTGTCGACTCGATGGGCACGTTCGGTGTCGACGCGCTCGGCACATTCCTGTTCGACGCGATGGGCGCCGCCGAGGTGGGCCAGGAGTTGCTGCGGGCTGCGATGGCCGGCGCGCTGCCGATCTCGGCCAACCTGGCCTCGGCGACCTCGATCAGCGGCCTGTCGGTTCCGCTGGCCTGGGCGTCGGCCGCACCGGCGGTGGTCGCTCCGCAGATCGGCATGTCGCTGGCGTCCGTCGGTACGGTCGCCGCGACGTCCGCCGTCCCGGCCGTGGCCGCCGGCGAGACGGTGATCCCCGCGGTGGGGATGGCCGCAGCCGGCGTAGCCGGAAGGGCCGGGGCGGGAGCCACCCGGGGCCTGCGCATCCCGACGGCCGCTACCGTCGCCCCGCCGCCGGTACCGCCGCCGCACGACGAGCTGCCGGAGTTGCCCACGCCCTCAGCTTTCGGGCTGTTGATGGGCGCCGACATCGAACTGCGCGAGCTGGCCGAGCTGCGCAATGCGGGGATACTCACCGACGAGGAGTACGCGACCCAGAAGCGCAGTCTGGTCGGAGGCTAGAGCAGGTAGCCCTGCTCGGGTTGCGGCTCGGCCGGCGCGATCAGCTCGGGTGAGTTGTTTCGCACGCTGTTGACCAGCGTCGAGACCTCACGCACCGCAATCCCGGCCATGTCCGGGGGGCGCGACAGCAGCGTGGTGTCGATAGCAGCGTCCGGATCCAGCCAGGAGTCCCAATGATTTTCGGGCAACAGCAAAGGCATCCGGTCATGAATGTCGGCGAGTTCACCGACGGCCGCGGTGGTGATGATCGCGACGCTGAGTACCGCATCGGAGAGCCGGTTAGGTCGCCAGACCGACCACAGGCCGGCCGCAAACAGCATCGCGCCGTCGCCGTGGATGTAGAACGGTGTCTTGCGGCCGCTCTGAGCCCCCGCCGCGCGCCATTCGTAGTAGCCGTCCATCGGCACCAGGCAGCGCCGCCGTTCCGCGGACGCGGAGTACCCCGGTGAGGTGGTGACCTTGTCGGCACGAGCGTTGATCATCACCGGGCCGCCGGGCGCCGGCGCACCGTCGGGACCGGCCTTCGTCCACGGCGGCACCAGTCCCCAGCGCATCAGCCGTAGCCGCCGCGTCGGTTGGTCGCCGGGTTTATTTGGCTCGCCGTGCCGGCTGACCAGAGTCGCGATTGGGTCGGTAGGCGCCACGTTGTAGTTCGGGCCAACGTCGGCGCTGGCCGGAATCTCGTTGATCGCATCGATGCGCGTGGCCAGCAACGCCGGATCGGTGGTTACCGCGAAACGCCCGCACATACCTTCATGGTGACAGCTAATCGATCCGGCTGGCGGTGACCGCCCAGAACGGCATGTGCACCAGGTTGTCTTCGAGCAGCGGTTGCAGGTACGCGAAGCGCTCGGCCAGGGCGCGGACTCCTGCCAGCAGGTCCTCGCGGCCCATCGCCTCCATCACCGCGATCATGTCGGTAAAGGCGTTCGGTGCGAAGGTGCCCTGATAGGTCGTGGTCCCGACGTGGTCGACACGCCACCCGGCGGACTCGAGCAGCGGACCGAAGCGCTCGGGCGACAACCCGTCCAACTGCCAACCGTTGACGTTATGGCGTCCGGCTTCGAACATGAACAGCCTGGCTTGGGGCGTGGTCGCCCGGTGCAGGTTGCGCGCGTAGCGCAACTGGGTTTCTTCGTCGTCCTGGAACAGGTGGTAGAACGCGCTGTCGACCACCGTGTCGAACCGGCCGTCGAACCCGACCAGTTCGACCGCGTCGGCCACTTGGAAGTCCACGGTCACACCGGCTTGAGCGGCGTTGCGTTGCGCGACCGCGATGGCGGCCGGGGAATGATCCAGTCCAGTCGTCGAATAGCCATGGGCCGCATAGTGAATGGCGTGGTGACCCGAGCCGGTTCCGGGGTCGAGGACCTTTCCGCGCAGCGCCCCGCAAGCCACCAGTTGCTGCACCACCGGCTGTGGACGGCCGATCTCCCACGGCTCCGGGGGCACAGTATCGCTGTTCATCGCCCATAACTGTGCGCGAGCCGGGTTAACGAAATCAGAACGCGCGGTGTACGAACGGCGACAGTCGCCCTAGTGATGGCAAGATCGCCGCTGTGCGCCTCTCCGTCCTCGATCTCACGCCGGTCCGCACCGACCAGTCCACCTCAGACGCGCTGGCGGCAACCATGCGACTCGCGCAACTCGCCGAGAGCCTCGATTACGCCCGCTACTGGGTCGCCGAGCACCACAACATTCCCTCGGTAGCGGCGACCAGCCCGGCGGTACTGACCGCGATGATCGCCGCTGCGACCTCGCGTATTCGCGTGGGCTCGGGCGGGGTCATGCTGCCCAATCACGCGCCGCTGGCAGTGGCCGAGCAGTTCGCCCTGCTGGAGGCCGCCCATCCTGGCCGCATCGACCTGGGCATCGGACGCGCCGCCGGCGCCGATCCGGTGGCATCAGCGGTGTTGCGCGGGGCGACCGGCCGCGGTGATCGCGATATCGATGAATTCCCCGACAATCTCGCCGACGTGATCGCCCTGCTGGGCACCGCGGGCGTGTCCGTGCAACTGGCAGAACGCACGTATGTCCTGCGGTCGACGCCGCACGCGCTGACCAGGCCGCGGGTGTTCGTGCTGGGCTCCTCGATGCAGTCCGCCCGAATCGCCGCAACCAAGGGACTCCCCTACGTATTCGGCCATCACCTGTTCGGCGAGCACACCGATGAGGCACTGGCGTGCTACCGATCACAGTTCGTCCCGAGCGAGCTTGCCGCCCAGCCGACCGCGTTCCTGACCGTCAACACTGTGGTTGCCGAAACACGTGATGAGGCAACGGCTTTGATCCTTCCGTACCTACGGCTACAGGCCAGGACCGCGACCGGGCAACCGGCGGGACGCCTGGAACTGGTCGAAGACGCCGAGCAGGCGGCGCTCACGCCGCAACAGCACCGCGTCGCGCAGGGCGAACTCGAGCGCGCCGTGGTCGGTACACCGGCCGAAGCGCTCACCCAACTGCGGGAACTGGCCGACCGGTTCGGGGTGGACGAGTTGATGCTCAATCCGGTCGCCTCCGCCCGGCGAGGAAGCGCTCCTGCCAGCGCGCCGGGGCGTGAATCCACCCTGCATCTGTTAGCTGACGCCGCGTCGACAAAGTGAACAAAAGGTAAAGGCAAACCAACGCCAGAGGGCTGCTCGGTGAATGTTTCGGGTGCCTTTTCCAACTGTCAATGAACAACTGCTGACAGTCTCCGAAAAGTCCCCTTCACGGCTGTGTGTCGGGCGTCAGATCGCATAGCGTCGGGTCTGCGCTCAAGGGCGTACGCGATCCGCAATGTAGCGATCGCGGAACTGAATAAGTCTTCTACGAGGAGCCTTCATGTCGTTCGTCACAACGCAGCCCGAAGCGTTGCTGGCCGCCGTCGCCAACCTGCGAACCATCGGTTCGTCGATGGCCGCGCACAGTGCCGCGGCCGCGGCACCCACCACCAGCGTGGTGCCGGCCGCCGCCGACGAGGTATCCGCGCTGACCGCTGCCCAGTTCGCCGCCCACGCCCAGGCCTACCAAACCGTGAGCGCGCAGGCCGTGGCCGTCCACGAGATGTTCGTGAACGCCCTGAGCAGCGGAGCCAACGCGTACGCCGCCACCGAGGCTGCCAACGCAGCAGCGGCCGGTTAGGTCACCGCGATGAACTACTTGTCGTTGCCGCCTGAGGTGACCTCCACCATGATCTACTCCGGGCCCGGCTCGGAACCCATGGTGGTGGCAGCGTCGGCGTGGAGTGCGCTGGCCGCTGAACTGAAATCTGCTGCGGCCGAGTACCGGGCGGTCATCAGCCAGCTGACCTCCGAGGAATGGCTCGGTACGGCGTCGGCGTCGATGGCGACCGCCGCGGCGCCCTACATCAACTGGATGGAGCTCACGGCAGCGCAGGCCGAGCAGGCTGCCGCTCAGGGTCGTTCCGCCGCAGCCGCTTACGAGGCGGCACACGCCCAGACGGTGCCGCCGGTTGCGGTCACCGCGAATCGCGAACTCCTGCAGCAGTTGGTCGCCACCAACATCCTCGGGCAGAACACCCCGTCGATCGCGGCCACCGAGACCGAGCACAATGAGATGTGGGCCCAGGACACGATGGCCATGGTCGGCTATCACACCCAGTCCAGCGCCGCGACCCAGCTCAACGAGTTCACCGCGCCACCCAACCCGACCAACCCGAGCGGTGACGCCGCGAACGCCAATGCGGTCGCCTCGGCGGCTGGCAATGCCACAGCCACCCAGGCTTCGGGCGCCATGCAGAGCCTGGCGAAATCGGCCGAAAGCACCACTTATGGCGCCGATGACATCCTCAACGACCCGAACTACAACCTGAGCAACCAGCTGATGACCCAACTGGTGACCAGCTCGAACCTGCAGTCGAACAACGTCTGTGCGGTGTGGCGTGGTGTCAGCGGTGTGCTCGGCCTGCAGAAGCTGTTTGCCGACGGCGCGAAGGCAGCATCGTCGGGAGCCGCCGGCGCGGCCTCCGGTGCCGCCAGCGCGGCCTC
Source organism: Mycobacterium sp. SMC-14 (assembly GCF_046250075.1). Taxonomy (NCBI): domain Bacteria; kingdom Bacillati; phylum Actinomycetota; class Actinomycetes; order Mycobacteriales; family Mycobacteriaceae; genus Mycobacterium; species Mycobacterium sp. SMC-14. The sequence continues at coordinate 3,301,268 of NZ_CP176429.1, forward strand.
CGGTGCGGCGAGCGCGGCCTCCGGTGCCGCCGGTGCAGTCGGCGGCCTCTCGGTCCCGGCGGCCTGGGCTCCGCCGCTCGCGGCGGCGTCCACGCTGGGCCCGGTTTCCGGCGGCTCCTGGGTGCCGGTGGGTCCCGCTGCCGCGGCGGCACTGCCGTCCGCGGGTGGCATTCTCGGCGGCGCCCCGATCGCACCGCCGACGGGGATGCCTGGCATGCCCGGCATCCCGGCCGCGGGAGCGGCCGGCGCCGGCTTCCGCGGTTTCGGAGGTCCGCGCTACGGCACCGCGTTGACCGTCATGCCACGCCGTCCCTTCGGCGGATAGCACCCGAGGGGACTTGGTGATCGACTACGGGGCGCTGCCTCCGGAGGTCAATTCCACGCGGATGTATGCGGGAGTCGGCTCCGGTCCTATGTTGGCAGCAGCGGGGGCCTGGGATGTCTTGGCCCAAGAATTGAGCGTGACCGCGGCCGCGGTGGACATGACCATCGCGGACCTGACCAGCGGTCCGTGGCGGGGACCGTCGGCGACCGCCATGGCCGCGGCGGCACTGCCTTTCACCACCTGGTTCAGGGCGACGGCCGCGCAAGCCGAACAGGCGGCCATTCAGGCGAAGGCCGCGGCGGCCGCCTTTGAAGCCGCGTTCGCGATGACCGTGCCGCCGCAGATGGTGTTCGCCAACCGGGCCCAGCTGATGATGTTGGTCGCCACCAACTTCTTCGGCCAGAACACCCCGGCCATCGCGGCGACCGAAGCGCACTACGCGGCGATGTGGGCCCAGGACGCCGCCGCGATGTATGCCTACGCGGGTGGTTCCCTGGCGGCTTCGCAGCTGTCGGAGTTCACCTCGCCGCCGCAGACCACCAATCCGGCCGCACAGGCGGGGCAAGCCACCGCGACCACCCAGGCCGTCGGCAACTCCGCGGCGTCGCAGGCTACCTCCCAGGCAACGTCGCAGGGGCTGACCTCCTTGCAGTCGCTCACTCAGGCGGGCGCGGCCACCGGGGCGCCCGTGGTCCCGGGTACCGGCGCCACACCCCCCGCCGCCGTGTCGCCGTGGACCGCGTTCCTGCAACAGCTGGTTACTCCGTTGACGACACTCACCCGCTACTCCAACTCGGCCATGGGACCGTTCCGGCTCATCGACATGGTCGGCCAGGGCCTCAACGGTCACGAGGTATCGGGTCAGGCGGTCGGCGACGTCAGGGCGTTGTTCACCGAGCTGACGAAGGTGGCCGACGTCGCGAAAGCGGGCACCGCAGCCTCCTACACGCCGGGGTTCGGCTCCGCGTCGCCGTCGGTCGCGCTGGGCCGGGGCATTCAGGTCGGGGCGTTGTCGGTGCCGCAGAGCTGGCCGATGGCTCCGACGTCGGCCAATCAGGCTGCCGCGACACTGGTTTCCAGCCGGGTGGCCGCTGCGGAGTCCGGCGCGATGCCGCGCGGCGGAATGGCAGGCCTGGCCGGCATGGCAGGACTGCCCGGGGCCAGTGCCGCCGCAAACGGCGGGCCCACCGGCTTCCGGTTCGTTCCCCGATACGGCTACCGCCACCGGGTGATGAACCGGCCGCCCAGCGCCGGATAGGCGCTGGGCGGGTCAGATCAACGCGCCCAGCACGGCGAGCGGCAGTATTCCCAGGTCAACGGCGAGCGGAAGGCCGATGGCGTTGAGGAGGTCGCCGTCGGCCAACTCCGAGGCGAAGATGTCGTAGTTGATCTGGGGCAAGTTGAACAACAGTGCGGTGCCCACGTCCAGGAATGGAATGCCGGTGTGCGGCGGGAAGGTACCGAAAAGGTCATTCAGCGTGGGGAACGTCGACCCGAAGTCCGCCATACCAGTGTCGGAGATCGCGTTGATGAAGCCTTCCATCTCGGCCATGAAGCCGGGCGGGGTGTTGGTCGGGTGGAAGATCTCGTCGAAGAAGTCGGAGACGCCTTGCTGCCAGGCGTTGCTCAGCGCCTGCGGCAACTCCTGCATGAGCGCCGACAGCGTCGCTGAATCCGGCAGGAATCCCAACGGAGTTGGCACATCGGCGGGGCCTTGACTCCAGCCGTGCTCGATGTTGCCGTAGCCCAGGTTCACCAGGATGCGCGTGACCGGCTCGAACAGATCGTAGAGCGCCTGACCGCCGCTTCCGAAGAACAGCAGCGGATACAGCAGCGGCAGGCCCTCGGTCGGGATCATGTAGTAGTTGGTCAGCGAATCCGGCGATGCATTCGGCAGCAGGATCGCGTCACTGATCTGATCGGGCGTCAGCCCCAGATAAGTGGTGTGCTGGAAGGCAATTCCGAAGATCGCGTTGAGAACCGACAAGAAGTTGATCGGGTATTGGGGGAAGTCGGCGAAGCCGTCGTATTCACGGTTGTAGACCTCTACCGGGTACAGGTCAGAGGGTGCGGCTCCACTGAAGGTGAGACCTAGGCTCGGAAGAGTGGGCTGCGCATCGTCCGGCAGATTGAAGCGTTCCAACATGCCGCCGTTCGGCGAACTGACATTGCCGATCATCACGAAATGCACGTAGTCACTGGGCACGCCCGCACTGGCGAGCTGGTATTGCAGCAGCGACTCGATGACTGCGCCCTGCGACCAGCCGAACACCACCGCGGGATTCTCGGCGCTCAGGTCTCCGTTCTGGTATTGAGCCATGATCGCGTCGTAGAGGTTCTGCTGCCCTTGCGCCACTGACTCATCCAGCGTCCCGCCGAAGGGACCCAAGAACGGATAGAGCTGTTCTGGTGTCGTGACAACCTGCGTCGTGCCGGTGAAGCCGAGCGGCTCCAGGTACAGCGACATGGCGGCGTCCACGTACGACGGGCCGGGCGTGGCCAGGCCGCTGCCGCCGATGATGAACGCCGTGCCACCGCCGAGCGGCAGTGCGGTGTCATTGGCGGCCAGGCGTAATCCGGGAATCTGCAGTGCAGTTGACGGCGCAGCCGCAGCGGTGGGTGCGATCAAACCCGCCCCCACGACAGCGACGGCAACGGTGCCCAACCGGCCGCGTACGTGATTCACTGGTTCTCCTTCGGGCAGCCCGACGAGGCGGACTCGGCAACCGCTGCTCGGCCATACGAAAGCTGTCGAGCAACCTTGAATTACTCGAAAGTAACATAACAATAGGCCGTGCAATAGTGCGCACTCTAATTCTTTAGTGACGCAATGCCGGGCCGCTCAGAGCCGCCAAGGAGCGTCCAACCCGGCCCCGCACGGATCGCTACGCGGGGTGCGGCGCCCAGGCGATGATCAGGCCGGCTTGGCCGGTTTCGCCATCTCGACGGACGGGTTGATCCCCGCGGGAACGTCGCCGAATCGGCTGGCTACCACCGGAACCCAGATCTGGGCTCCGCGCTGGCCGCACTCATTGCTTTCCACAGTGGCAACCATCGCACCATGCAGCACGCCCGGAATGGTCGGCTCCAGCGTGAGCACCTGAGTGGTGGTCTGACTGTCCTGTCGCCCGTCGACACCGATGCACGGCGTGTGCACGGTCTGCGGCTGCGACCGCCAGGTATCGCCGGTGAATTCAAGGGCCAATTCATTGCCGCCCGACGGCGTCTTCACCGTCTTGCGATGGTCCTTGGCGTCCAGCATCGTCGCCGACGCCGTGCACGCCGAGGCATCACAGGACGATTTGACGGCCCACCAGGTGCTCACGTTGGGCGGCTCGGGGTTGGGGACGCCGTTGTACTTCTCCCCAGCCCGGTTGGCATCGACACGGTAGGTCCCCTCGAACGCCGGCGCCTTGGGTGGCGGCGCCACGGCCGCCGCAGGTGCACCACCGGCGGCTATCGCCGCGGGGTCGGCCGGCTCCTCGGCCAGCAGGCGCGGGACGATGGCCGCCACCGATCCCACCACCGCAAGCCCCAGGGGCACCAGGACCGCGGGCCGTGCCAGCTTCGACAACCGGCTCGGCGGAGGTGCCGGCAGCGCACGCGCGACGCCCCGCACGACTGTCCTGGCGGAGTCGGACTCCCCATCGGAGTCCGGGTCGTCAAGCTGCTCGGCCAGGGCTGCGACGAAGTCCGAGCAGTCCCGGAATCGCTCGGCAGGGTCTTTGGCCAGCGCCGCGGCGAGCACGTCGTCGAACTGTTGCAGCTCGGGACGCCGGTCACTGAGCAACGGAGGAGGCGTGTTCAAGTGATGACTGATCACCGTCACTGGGTTCTCGTGCTGATAGGGCGGTGCTCCGGTCAGCATCTGAAAAGTGGTTGCGGCCAAGGCGTACTGGTCAGCGCATTCCAGACCTTCGGCACCCATCAGTTGTTCGGGTGCGGCGTAGGCAATGGTGCCGATGGCCAGATTGCTGGCGGTCAGCCCGGTGGGGCCGCTCAGTTGCCGGGCGATGCCGAAGTCGGCCAGCACTGCGGTCAGCACCTCGTCGCCGTCCTCGGTCACCAAGATGTTGCTCGGCTTGACGTCGCGGTGCACCACACCTTGCCCGTGGGCGTAATCCAGCGCATCGGCGATGCTGGCCACGATCGGAATGGCGATCTGAGCCGGCATCCCGGCCGGGAACTTGCGGGTGATGAGCTCGCCGAGCGTCTCACCCTCGATGTAGTCCATCGACAGCCACAGCCGGCCGCGGTATTCGCCGCGGTCGTGCACGCGCACGATGTTCGGGTGCACCAGCACTGCGGCGGCTTCAGCTTCCCGCCGAAACCGCTCCTCGTAGTCGTCGTCGGCGCTCAGCGACCGGCGCAGAATCTTCAGCGCTTCGCGTCGGGGCAGCCGGGGGTGCTGGGCAAGGTAAACCTTGCCCATCCCGCCAGCACCCAACAGTTTCAAGATGGTGTACTCAGCAAAAATCGAGCCCGACGCCAGAGCCATGCCGCCGACACTAATGATGGTGGGTAAACAGTTGGGTGATACCAGGCAGCCAGCCGGCAAAAAGCCCTACCGAGCGCCGATACCAGCGTTGGAGCCATGCGCTGGCAGGATGAAACCGTGACGACTTGGCCGGCACCGATGCCCACCGCACCCATCGACGCGACGGTGACCGTGCCCGGCTCGAAGTCGCAGACCAATCGGGCACTGGTACTGGCCGCACTGGCCGCCGGACGAGGTGGTGGTGTCTCCACCCTCTCCGGCGCCCTGCGCAGTCGCGACACCGACCTGATGCTCGACGCGCTGCGGGCCCTGGGCCTGCGGGTCGAAGCCGTAGCCCACCACGTGACGGTCAGCGGCAAGATCGACCCCGAGCCGAACATCCGACTGAACTGTGGGCTCGCCGGCACCGTACTGCGGTTCGTGCCGCCGCTGGCCGCATTGGGCACCGTCACCGTCACGTTCGACGGGGACGAGCAGGCCCGGACCCGGCCGATCGCGCCACTGCTGGATGCGATGCGCAGCCTGGGCATCGCGGTCGATGGCGACGGGCTGCCGTTCGGGATCCACGGCACCGGATCAGTCGCCGGCGGCACCGTCGCGATCGACGCCTCCGCGTCGTCGCAGTTCGTCTCCGGCCTGCTGCTGGCGGCCGCGGCGTTCGACGACGGACTGACCGTGGTGCACACCGGGGCGACCCTGCCGTCTGCCCCGCACATCGCGATGACGGTGGCGATGCTGCGCCAAGCCGGGATACACGTCGAGGACGCCACCCCGAACCGCTGGCGGGTCACACCGGCGACGCCGGCTTCCCGCAACTGGGAGATCGAACCGGACCTGTCCAATGCCACCCCGTTTCTGGCGGCCGCCGTGGTCACCGGAGGTCGCGTGCGCATCGCCGGCTGGCCGGCCGTGGGTGTACAGCCCAGCGACGCCATCATCGAGGTCTTCGGTGCAACCGGCGCCAGGCTGAGCCACGGCGATGCGCACCTGGAGATTCAGGGCCCGGGCAGCTACGGCGGCTTCGACGTGGATCTGCGCGCCGTCGGCGAGCTCACCCCGACGGTGGCGGCACTGGCTGCCCTAGCGGCCCCGGGTTCGGTATCGCGGCTGAGCGGCATTGCGCATCTGCGCGGGCACGAGACCGACCGGCTGGCGGCGCTGACGACCGAGATCAACCGGCTGGGCGGCGACAGCGTCGAGACCGCCGACGGCCTGCTGATCACCGCGACCCCACTACACGGCGGAATCTGGCACTCCTACGCCGACCATCGAATGGCTACCGCCGGTGCGATCATCGGCCTACGGGTCCCCGGCGTCGAGGTCGAGGACATCGAGACCACCGCCAAGACCCTGCCGGCATTCCCCCGGATGTGGGCCGACATGTTGGCCGACGCGGGGGCCGGCGCTTGAAACCGGAGGACTACGACGAATCCGACGTCAAAGTCCGCTCCGGCCGCGGCTCGCGGCCGCGTACCAAGATCCGCCCCGGGCACGCCGATGCCCAATCCGCCATGGTGGTCAGCGTCGACCGCGGCCGCTGGGGCTGTGTCCTCGACGGCCCCGACGGCCCAGACGGCCCGGTCGACATTCAGGTCACCGCGATGCGCGCCCGCGAGCTGGGGCGCACCCCGATCGTGGTCGGTGACCGCGTCGACGTGGTTGGCGACCTGTCCGGCCGGCCCGACACGCTGGCCCGCATCGTACGGCGCAGGCCGCGACGAACCGTGTTGCGGCGCACCGCCGATGACACCGACCCCACCGAGCGGGTGGTGGTCGCCAACGCCGACCAGCTGCTGATCGTGGTCGCGCTGGCCGATCCCCCGCCGCGCACCGGTCTGGTCGATCGCACGCTGATCGCCGCCTACGCCGGAGGGCTGGCGCCGATTCTGTGCCTGACCAAAACGGACCTGGCGGATCCGGCGCCCTTCGCCGATCAGTTCGCCGATCTGGACCTCACGGTGGTCACCGCGGGCCGCGACGACCCGCTCGACGCCGTCGCCCCCCTGCTGGAATCCCAGGTGACGGTGCTATTGGGGCACTCCGGCGTCGGCAAATCGACTCTGGTGAATCGCCTTGTCCCGGAGGCTGATCGGGCCGTCGGACGGGTCACCGACATCGGCCGGGGGCGTCACACGTCCACTCAGTCGGTGGCACTGCGACTGGAGGGATCGGGCTGGGTGATCGACACCCCGGGAATCCGCTCGTTCGGCCTGGCCCACATCGCACCCGACGACGTGTTGCTGGCATTCTCCGACCTCGCCGAGACCATCGATGAGTGTCCACGCGGCTGCGGCCACCTGGGACCGCCGGCCGATCCCGAATGCGCACTGGACAATCTGACCGGCGCGGCACAGCGCCGTGTCGAAGCAGCACGCCGCCTGCTCACGGTGCTGCGCGAGGGCTGACGCCCGTCTCCCCAAGGCCGAGTGTGAATCTCACGACGCCTCTGCGGTGAGTCGCGTCGTGAGATTCACACTCGCGACCACTGAGCACGCGATCACCCAACAGGCCAGGCCGACTCCGACCGCTGTCGGCGGTCGCTGAGATCTCATCCATTGACCGCCGTCACATGGTGAACGGCGTGGACCCAAGGTGAACGCCAAGCGTCATCGAATCAACGTCTTCGGGCCGGCCGATGAACATTGGCCCCGTACGGGTGAACAAAGAGTTTCGCGGCTTCTCCGATCCGCGGCTCGCTGCTTAACCTGGCAATGTCCTGGAAGGTTCCTGCCAAGTCCCTGTACGTGATTGCAGGCGAAGAGGAGATAGACATGTCGACCGTTGTTACACAGCCGGAGGTATTGGCCGCGAGCGCCCGAGAGCTGCAGGCCATCAGCTCGGACATGGAAGCCGGAAACGCAGCGGCGGCTGCCCCCACCACCCAGATCACCCCGGCGGGCGCCGACCCGGTGTCGCTTCTGACCGCCACCAATTTCGCCGCGCACGCCGAGCTCTACCAGCAGGTCAGCGCCCAAGCCGCCGCCATGCGGCAGATGCTGGAGATGGTGTTGAACATCAGCGCGCGTTCTTACGACGCCACTGAGGCCGCAAACGCGGCCGCGGTCTCCTAGAGCTAGGTCGACGCCATGGACTTCGGCACATTGCCGCCTGAGATCAACTCTGCCCTGATGTACTCCGGCGCCGGCTCGGGGCCACTGTGGGCCGCCACCCGCGCCTGGGAGACCCTCGGCGCCGATATCTACACCACGACCGCCAGCTACGCGACTGTGCTGGCCGACCTGACCGCGGACTGGCACGGACCGGCGGCGGCGGCGATGGCAAAGGCGTTCGAACCGCACCTGGAGTGGCTCAACCGGGCCGCGGCGCAGGCTGAGCAGGTCGCCGCCCAGGCGGGTGCTGCAGCCGCCGCTCACGATGCGGCTTTCGCCGCGACGGTTCCGCCGGCGGTGGTCGAGGCCAACCGCGAGACGCTGATGTCGTTGCTGGCGACGAATGTCCTGGGACAGAACACGCCGGCGATCGCGGCTACCGAAGCCGCCTACGGGGAGATGTGGGTGCAGGACGCCACGACCATGTACGGCTATGCCGGACAATCGGCGGCCGCATCGCGGTTGACGCCGTTCACGGCCCCGGCCCCCACCGTCAACCCGGCTGGGGTGGCAGCCCAGGAGGCGGCCGTTGCCGTTGCCGTCGGAACGGCGACTGCGACCGACGCCGACACCCTGACCGCCCTGACCACTACGCTGCCGGGTCAGCTCGGCAGCCTCGCGGGCCCAGCCGCATCCAACTTGATCGAAGATCTGCTCAATCCAATCACCTGGGACGGATCGACCATCACGTTCAACGGCATGCTCGGCGATCTGATGCGGGGCCTGACCGGATCGCCGACGCTGAGTGCGTCCAGCCCGTTCGACATGTTCATCCGGATGGTGTCGCCCATGCGACTTTTCACCACCGCGTTCAAGGACATGGACGGTCTTTCGCATTCCCTGGTCCCGGCAACCAAAGCTGTCGAAAAGGTCGCCGAAGGCGCCGCCAAGGCAGCTGAAGGCGCGGCCAAGAGTCTCGGTGCCGGAGTCGTCGGCGCCGCCGGAACCATCGGCCATGCCTCGCTGGTCGGCCCGCTTTCGGTGCCGCCGACCTGGGCAGCAGCCCTACCGGCGGCCGCCGTCCACTCCGCCCCGGTCCAACTGGCCAGCTACGCCAGCTCCACCGGGGCCGCCGCCGGCCAAGCTGGACACAGCGCCCTAGGTGGGATGCCGATGGCGGGTGCCGGTGGTGGCGGCCGCGGTGGGTTCGGCGCCTTCGGCACCCCCCGCTACGGGTTCCGGCCGATGATGGTCGGCCGGCCGCCGTCTGGCGGCTGACCAGGCAAGCCCCGGTCCGATCGGTCTGTTTCCCTCGCGTATGCCGCGCCATGATCCGCTCTGGCGCGGCATACGCGATGCTGAATTGAGCCAAGCCCTAAAAAAGCGCTAGCCGCTGTCCGCCGCGACCCAGCCATGCGCGGGCGAATCAGGCAGCCTGGTCCATCCGCTTGTCACGACGCCAGCCGCGAACCGCCGAGATAGCGGTCTTAAGCCCACGACGACGGCCCGTCACCGGGTCGGTCTGAGAGAACTCCGGCCCCAGCTCGGCGAACATCCTCTCGCTGCGGGTCTCGGGCGCATCGTCGGCGGTGTCGCGCAGGAAGCGGTCCGGCAGCGACAGTTTGGCGATGGTGCGCCACGTCTTGGCGTACTGCACCAGAAACGGCCCAGAGGTGTACGGCAGGTCGTACTTCTCGCATACCGCACGGACCCGCACCGCGATCTCGGGGTAGCGGTTGCTCGGAAGGTCCGGGAACAGATGGTGTTCGATCTGGTGCGAAAGGCTCCCGCTCATGAACCGCATCGGCTGCCGGGCATCGATGTTGGCGCTGCCCAGCAGCTGCCGCAGATACCACTGCCCCTTGGACTCGCCGACCATGTCGGTCTTGGTGAACTTCTCTGCGCCGTCGGGGAAGTGACCGCAGAAGATGATCGCATTGGCCCACACGTTGCGGATCACATTGGCGATCGCGTTGGCCTTCACCGTTGAGGCGAACGTCGCGCCGGGCGACAGCGAGGTCAGGGCCGGAAACGCGACGTAGTCCTTGAACACCTGCCGGCCGGCTTTGTCGCCGAACTCCCGCAGCCGGACCAGGGTCGCCTGGCGACTGTCGCGGCCTTTGAAGATCTTGCCGATCTCCAAGTGCTGCAATGCGACTCCCCACTCGAACCCGATCGCCAACATGGCGTTGTAGAACAGGTTGAGCAGGTTGAAGCGCTGCCAGCGAGTGTCGCGAGTCACCCGGATTACGCCGTAACCCACATCGTCGTCCATCCCGAGGATGTTGGTGTACTTGTGGTGGGCGAAGTTGTGGGTGAAGCGCCAGTGCTTGGAGACACCGGCCATGTCCCACTCCCAGCCGGAGGAGTGGATCTCTGGATCGTTCATCCAGTCCCACTGCCCGTGCATGACGTTGTGGCCGATCTCCATGTTCTCGACGATCTTGGCCACGCCCAGGGTGGCGGTACCGGCCCAGCGCGCCCAGCGCCGGTTACCGGCCGCCAGCAGCACCCGGCCGGTCACCTCGAGCGCCCGCTGGGCGGCGATGGTGCGGTGGATGTAGCGGGCGTCGCGTTCGCCTCGACTCGCCTCGACGTCTCTGCGGATGGCGTCCAGTTCCGCGGCGAGGTTCGCCACGTCGGCGTCGCTGAGGTGCGCAAACACCTCGACGTCGGTTACCGCCATCAGACCGCCTTTCGGAAACGCATTACCGTCTGCACCTACGCTATCGTAACCTACGACTCCGTAGGTTACCAGCGGGTAATCATCAGACGTCGAGCTCGCAATCGCCGGCGGCCGTGCTGACACAGGTCTGCACACGGGTCCCCGGCTCATGGTCGGCACCGCTGCGCAGATCACGCGCCTGTCCCGCCACCAGCGTCACCACGCATGACTGGCAGATGCCCATCCGACACCCGAACGGCATCAAAACCCCAGCGCTCTCACCCGCCTCGAGCAGCGTCGTTGCCGCATCCGCCGCAACGCTCTTTCCGCTGGCCGCGAAGGTGACCATGCCCCCACCCTCGGCCGTCGCGGTACGCGCTACCGCGAACCGCTCGACATGCAAGTGGTCGGCGATCCCCGCAGCGGCCCAGACGCGTTCGGCATCGCCGAGCATCGCCGCCGGCCCGCACGCCCAGGTCTGGCGCTCACGCCAGTCGGGCACCTCGGCGTCGAGGGCTTCGGGTCCCCGCAGCTCCAGCCGGCCCTGGTCGCGAGTGGTGCGAAGCAGCAGCCGGTAACCGGGATGGTCACGCGCCAAGGCGGCCAACTCATCGGCGAACAGCGTGTCGGCTGCCGTGGGCGCCGAATGCAGGTGGACGACGTCGGCAATGGCGTCGCGGCGAGCCAGCGCGCGCAACATCGCCATGACCGGCGTGATCCCGGATCCGGCGGTGACGAACAGCACCGTGGCCGGCGCCGGGTCGGGCAATACGAACTCCCCCTGTGGGGCGGCCAGCCGGACCACGGTCCCCGGAGCGACGCCGTCCACCAGGTGACTGGACAGAAAACCTTCCGGCATCGCCTTGACGGTGATGGAGATGGTGCGAGACCCGGTCACCGGCGGCGAGGTCAGCGAGTAAGAACGCCAACGCCATCGACCGTCGACCAGCAACCCGATGCCGATGTACTGGCCGGCCCGGTAGTCGAATTGGAACCCCCAGCCGGGCCTGATGACCAGCGTTGCCGAGTCCCCGGTCTCGCGCCGGACCTCCACCACCCGTCCACGCAGTTCTCGAGCCGACCACAAGGGGTTGGCCAATCGCAGATAGTCGTCTGGCAAAAGCGGTGTGGTGATCTGTGTTGCGATGCGGCGCACCGCATTCCAGACCGGGTGACGGTCGGCGCCCACGGCGGTCGGCCGCTTGGTGTCACCAATGTGGGCGACGATCGCCGAATGCTTCTTGCTCACGAAAACTTCCCTGTCCGCTACCGGAGGTTGATGAACCTACGGTACCGTAACCTCGCCCGGGCGGCATCAGAGCAGGTCGAGCAGGAACGGCAGCTCCTGGGTGGCATACCAGGCCAGGTCGTGGTCCTGGGCGTCGCCGACGGTCAGCTCGGCGTCCTCGTCGCCGAGGTCGGCGTCGTCGATCGCCGCCATTGCCGCGAGCACAGCCGTCTCGGCGGCAGCGTTGTCCACATACGCCGCGACCACGTCGGTGATCGCGACCGGCCCTGCCAGCCGCACCACCGCTGCATCCAGATCGGGGCGGACCGTAGCCCCCTCGACCTCGGCAACCAGCACCGCCCGTCGCGTGGGCAGCTTCTCGCCGGCCGAATCGGCGTCCGCACCACCGAGCAACCGCAGCGAGGCCAGCGCGGCCTCCCCCAGCGCGACCTCGGCCAGTTCGTCGTCGTCGCCGTGGGCGTAGGCCTCCCGCAGCGCCGGGGTCACCGCGAACGCAGTCCCGCTGACCGGACGCAATGAACCGTCGGCAACCAGTTGGGCCAGCATGGCCAGCGTCGCCGGGATGTATACCCGCATGTGACCAGACCTTAGCCGCGATCGCGAGCGCGGCGAAGCCGGGCGCTGGGGGCACCTCCCGCTCGCGGTGGACGGGTCACGCGTCGCCCAGCAGTGTGGCGGCGTAGTCGTCCACATAGCGATAGAGGCTGCGGTCGGGTCGCTCGTAAAAGCCGGTGACGATGGGCTTCTTCGGCAAGTCCACCCGCTGGTGCTCTACCTCGCGATACGGAATGGACTCCAGCAGGTGCGACATCATGTTCAGCCGCGCGTGGGTCTTCACCTCCGACTCGACCACATACCAGGGGCTGGACGCCGTATCGGTGCGGGCCATCATCTCGTCGCGGGCCCGGGAGTAGTCCTCCCAGCGGTGCAGCGCCTCAAGATCCATCGGCGACAATTTCCACTGCCGCAGCGGATCGTTGCGCCGCTTACGGAACCGGCGCAGCTGCTCTGCCTGCGAGACCGAGAACCAGTACTTGCGCAACAGGATTCCGTCGTCGATCAATAGCTGCTCGAAGACCGGGGCCTGCTTCAGGAATTGCGCGTGCTCCTCGGGCGTACAAAATCCCATGACCTTCTCCACCCCGGCCCGGTTGTACCAGGACCGGTCGAAGAGTGTGATCTCACCGCGCGCCGGCAAGTGCGCGACGTAGCGCTGGAAGTACCACTCCCCTCGTTGGCGCTCGGTGGGGGCCGGAAGTGCCGCGATCCGCACGGTGCGCGGGCTCAGGTACTCGGTGATGCGCTTGATGACGCCGCCCTTGCCTGCGGCATCACGGCCCTCGAAGAGCACCACCACCCGAGTGCCGGTATCGCGGACCCATTCCTGAAGTTTGACGAATTCGCTTTGCAGACGCAGCAATTCCTTTTCGTATACGTCATCGGCGAGCCGCCGCTTAGCGGCTTCGAATTCGTCCTCGCTCACTGTGCTGCCTCCAGCAGTTCGGCCAGCGCCTCATCCAGTAGTGCCGAGACCATTCCTACGTCACTCATCGCCTTGCGGTCGGCATTCACCCCGAAATAGAGCGTGCCGTTGTAGGACGTCACCCCGATCGTCAACGCCTTGTTCGGCAACAACGGGGGCACGCTGTAGGTCTCGAGCAGCTTCGCGCCGCAGACGTAGAGCTGTCGCTGCGCGCCCGGCGCATTGGTGATCAGCAGGTTGAACACCCGGCCGGAGAACCCGGCGAACGCGGTCGCGACCCGAACGCCCATCGCGTGCAGGGTCGGCGGGGCGAAGCCCGCCACGGTCAAGATGGTGCGGGCGTCCACCAGCCCGGTCGAGGTGGGATGCGATTCGGTGGCATAGGCAATCTGGGAGAGTCGAACTACCGGATTCGGTTCTCCGACAGGAAGGTCGACCAGGAACGGCGTGACCGCACCGATCGGTTGGCCCGCAGAGTCGAATTCGTGGTCGGGGTACACCGACAACGGTGCCAGCGCCCGTACCGTGCGCGTCGACCCGACCGGCTCGCCGCGGGCCAGCAGCCAGTTCCGCAACGCCCCGGTGACCACGGCGAGCACCACGTCGTTGATGGCGCAGCCGTAACGGGCCCGTACCGTTCGATAATCCTCCAGCGAACCGCGAGCCACCGTGAACAAGCGGTTCTGCGAGACCTGGGTGTTGAGCGGGCTCTGCGGGGCCGCACCGCGTGCGATGGCGCGGGCCGCATCGAATGCCTTGCGGCCCGCCCAGGTCAGCGGGCTGCTGACCGTCGACCCGACCGCCTGCAGTTGGGTCCGCGGAGCCGCCACCCAGTCCCCGACCGCACCGAGCACCAACTCGACGGCGCCGGGCTCGTCGCGTGGCACCCAGATGTCCTCATCGAACGGCGGTGGGCGCTGGGTCCGGTCGACCAAGACGTGCCCCATCGCCGGGGCCGCCATGCCGTGAACCAGCGCTTGGTGCGACTTGATGTAGATGGCGATCCGGTTGTCGGCCAACCCCTCGATCAGATAGGTCGCCCACAGCGGACGGGCGCGATCCAGCGGTTGTTGACCCAATCGGGCGATCAGCTCGTGCAGCTGTCGATCACTGCCGGGAGACGGCACCGCGAGATGCCTTACGTGGTACGTGATGTCGAACTCGTGGTCGTCCACCCACACCGGGCGGGCCAGACTCATGGTGACTTCGCGAATCTTCTGCCGATAGCGCGGGATCTGCGGCAGCCGTTGCTCGACGGTCTCCAGCAGTTTGTCGTAGCTCAAGCCACCCCGCGGGTTGCGCAGAATAAACAGCGACTGCACGTACATCGGCGTCGTCGTGTTCTCCAGCCGATAGAAAGAGGCTTCCGACGCCGATAGCCGGTTCACCATGGTGGCCCGTCCTCCTTTCTGGCTCGATCCGGCCGGGCACCGCACCAGTCCCGGATCGGAGAAAAACACTGCCGCTCACGGTAGCCCGCCGCTGGGCAGCGGCGCACGCGGATACGCAGCAGCCGCGATTGTGCGATGATCGCCGCACACGTCCTGCCACTCTCCAGCAGGCCCGCCACCCCGGACCGACCTTGGAGAGCTGCCGTGCCCACCGATCCGACCCCACTGCCGCGCTCGGCCGTAGCGCCGATGCTCGACTACGAACCGCCTGCCCGCCCGACCATGCCGTGTCGGCCCGCGCACTCTCCCGCATCCCCGCCGTCGGCCCGCCCCCGCCACTGGCATCCCTCGCGAACACGGCCCGACCGACCCACACGCACCGTGTTGCCGGCCGCGCTGCAGTCGGCCGCAGTGTTCGCCGACGCGGCGCTGCGCCGAGTCCTGGAGGTGGTCGACGGGCGCCGGCCGTCGACGCATCTGCATCCGCTGCTTGCCACCGGATTGGCCGACTCAGTGGTGTCGGCCCGCCTGGCCACGCAGGCGGGCCGGATTGAGCCGGCCATCCTGCAACGGGTGCGCGTGCAACCGGCGGGCTCGGGCGAACCGGCCAGCGCGGTGGAGGTTTTCGGCACCTACCGGCGCGGACGGCGCACGCATGCGCTGGCCTGCCGCGTCGAGTCCATCCCGCGGACCGGAAACGGTCCAGCCTGGCAGATCGTCGCACTGCACATCGGCTGAGCCCGCAAACCTCAGCTCTTGCGGGGCACCTTGGGCAACCGGGGCCCCCGGCCTTCGCGGCGGGCCGCCTCGCGGCGCTCCCGGCGAGACTGGGGGTTGTTAGCTCCGGCCGGTTGCAGGTCGCGACTCCCGCGCACCTGCGCGGAGCCGTCCTCGTCGGGACCCGAATAGGTCAGCCCCGCCGTACCGTCGGCGCCGTCAGCACCGTTGGCGCCGTCGATTCCCTTGGCGCGCAACCCGAACTCTGCCAAACCCTCGGGGGCGTCCACCGGCGCCACCGTCTGCTTCGGGACGGCCTCGACGGCGACGTTGAACAGGAAGCCGACCGACTCCTCCTTGAGCCCGTCGAGCATGCCGCGGAACATGTCGAAGCCTTCTCGCTGGTATTCGACCAGTGGGTCACGCTGCGCCATCGCCCGCAGGCCGATGCCCTCCTTGAGGTAGTCCATCTCGTAGAGGTGCTCGCGCCATTTGCGGTCGAGAACGCTCAGCAGCACACCGCGTTCCAGTTCTCGCATGGCGCCGGCCCCAGCAGTCTCGTCGACCTGGGCCTCGCGCGCCGCGTAGGAGTTCTCGGCGTCGGCAAGCAGCGCCGCCAGCAGCTCTTCGCGAGTCAGATCATCGGCCTCGCCAATGTCGTCGGCGTGCAGCAGTTCGTGATAGTCGATCCCCACCGGGTACAGGGTCTTCAGCGCCGTCCACAGCTGCTCGAGATCCCAGTCCTCCGCGTAGCCCTCGGCGGTGGCACCGTCGACGTAGGCGGTGATCACGTCGACGAGCATGTCGTGGGCCTGCTCGGCCAGGTTCTCCCCGTCGAGGATGCGGCGGCGCTCGGCGTAGATCACCTTGCGCTGCTGGTTCATCACCTCGTCGTACTTGAGGACGTTCTTGCGGATCTCGAAGTTCTGCTGCTCGACCTGGGTCTGGGCGCTCTTGATCGCCCGGGTGACCATTTTGGCCTCGATCGGCACGTCGTCCGGCAGGTTCAACCGGGTCAGCAGCGACTCCAGCGCCGCACCGTTGAACCGTCGCATCAACTCGTCACCCAGCGACAGGTAGAACCGCGATTCGCCCGGGTCACCTTGGCGGCCTGAGCGGCCGCGCAGCTGATTGTCGATACGGCGCGACTCGTGGCGCTCGGTACCCAGCACGTACAGGCCGCCGGCCTCGATCACTTCCTCGGCCTCGGCGGCCGCCTCCGCCTTGATCGCGTTGAGCGCTTCGTCCCAGGCGGCCTCGTACTCATCCGGGGTCTCCACCGGGTCCAGACCTTGGTTACGCAGCCGCTGGTCGGCCAGGAAGTCGACGTTGCCGCCGAGCACGATGTCGGTGCCGCGGCCGGCCATGTTGGTGGCCACCGTGACCGCGCCACGCCGGCCCGCCTCGGCGATGATGTGCGCCTCGCGCTCATGCTGCTTGGCGTTGAGCACGTTGTGCGGGACGCGACGCTTGGTCAGCTGCTTGGACAGGTACTCCGAGCGCTCCACGCTGGTGGTGCCGATCAGCACCGGCTGGCCGATCTCGTAGCGCTCGGCGACATCGTCGACGACCGCGAGGAACTTGGCCTCCTCGGTCTTGTAGATGAGGTCGATCTGATCCAGGCGCGCCATCGGCTTGTTGGTCGGGATCGGCACCACACCCAGCTTGTAGATCTCGTGCAGCTCGGCAGCCTCGGTCTCGGCGGTGCCGGTCATGCCGGCGAGCTTGTCGTAGAGGCGGAAGTAGTTCTGCAGGGTGATGGTGGCCAGGGTCTGGTTCTCGGCCTTGATCTCCACCCGCTCCTTGGCCTCGATGGCCTGGTGCATGCCCTCGTTGTAGCGCCGGCCCACCAGCACGCGGCCGGTGAACTCGTCGACGATGAAGACCTCGCCGTTGCGGACGATGTAGTCCTTGTCGCGGTTGAACAGCTCTTTGGCCTTCAGGGCGTTGTTGAGGTAGCTGACCAGCGGCGAGTTGGCGGCCTCATAGAGGTTCTCGATGCCGAGCTGGTCCTCGACGAACTCCACCCCGAGCTCGTGCACACCGATGGTGCGCTTGCGCAGGTCCACTTCGTAGTGGACGTCCTTCTCCATCAACGGCACGATCCGGGCGAACTCGGAGTACCAGTTGGAGCTGCCGTCGGCCGGCCCGGAGATGATCAGCGGGGTGCGGGCCTCGTCGATCAGGATGGAGTCGACCTCGTCGACGATGGCGAAGTTGTGTGGGCGCTGCACCAGCTGTTCGAGCGAATGCGCCATGTTGTCGCGCAGGTAGTCGAAGCCGAACTCGTTATTGGTGCCATAGGTGACGTCGGCGTTGTAGGCGACGCGCCGCTCGTCCGGGGTCATCTGCGACAAGATCACCCCGACCTCCAGGCCGAGGAACCGGTGCACGCGGCCCATCCACTCACTGTCGCGCTTGGCCAGGTAGTCGTTGACGGTGACGACGTGGACGCCTTTGCCGGAGATCGCGTTGAGGTAGGCCGGGAGCACACAGGTCAGGGTCTTGCCCTCACCGGTCTTCATCTCCGCGACGTTGCCGTAGTGCAGCGCCGCGCCACCCATCAGCTGCACGTGGAACGGCCGCTGGGTCAGCACCCGCCACGCCGCCTCACGAGCCACCGCGAATGCCTCGGGCAGCAGGTCATCGAGGGACTCGCCGTCGGCGTGCCGCTGGCGGAACTCGTCGGTCTTGGCGCGCAACTCCGCGTCGGTGAGCGCCTCGACGTCCCCGGAGAGGGTGTCGATGTAGTCCGCTACCTTTCGGAGCCGTTTGACCATGCGGCCTTCACCAAAACGCAGCAACTTGGACAGCACGGCTATGTCCCCTACTCAGTCTTCGGCATTACGAGCGTCACCCATGGTAGGTGACACCGTTGCCAAGGGCGGTAACGCGCCGCCAACGCAGCTCCCAGAAGGCGGCGGCCTCAGACCAGACGGATCAAGCCGTAGTCGTAGGCGTGCCGACGGTAGACCACCGACGCCTGGTCGGTCTCCTTGTCCTGGAACAGGAAGAAATCGTGGCCGACGAGCTCCATCTCGTAGAGCGCGTCGTCGACCGACATGGGCGTCGCGGTGTGTTCCTTGGTGCGCACCACCTGGCCAGGCTCATGCTCATGCCCGTCGCTGTGCCCGACCGCTTCGCGGTGGTCGGGTTCGGCGGTGCCGTCCCGGTTGAATGCGCCGGCGAGGAACTCCGGGTCCAAGTTGGTGACACCGGTGGCCTCGGCTACCGACTGTGGAGTCTTGTCGCCGTAGGAGACGTTGCGGCGGCCCTTGTCGCGGCGCAGCCGGCTCTCCAGTCGGTCGATCGCGGCCTCGAACGCGGCATAGAAACTGTCGGCGCGGGCCTCCCCGCGGACCACCGGGCCGCGGCCATGCGCGGTGATGTCGATCTGCTGGCAGGATTTTCGCTGGCGTCGATTATTGGCGTGCTTGAGTTCGACGTCGAACAGGCGAATCGAGCGGTCCAACCGCTCCACGCGGGCCAGCTTCTGCGCGACGTAAACCCGGAAATGGTCTGGAATCTCGACGTTACGGCCCTTGACCACGATCTCCGCGCCCGACTGATCGGGCCGCTCGTCCACGTCGACTGACGCCGCGCTGGTTTCCACAAATTGATTTGCCATGCTCGACACTCTCCTGTCGTCTCGACCACGTTCTCTCAAGGTCCCCCGGCCCTTGATGACGACCGTAGCCATGCCGCCGGATAACTGCCACCGGTTTGGCGCACCCATTTGACACCCGTCTCATACCGAAGCGATCACAAGCGCGCCGCAAACCCTCACCCGGGCGCGATGCAACACCCGCACCGACTCGGCCAGGGTGGCGCCGGTGGTCACGACGTCGTCGACGATCAGGACATCACCCGCTCCGGAGAAGTCCGCCAGCCCACGCCGGCGCAGCAGTACTCGGCCGGCGATGTTGCGTTCCCGGGCGCCGCTGCCCAGGCCGACCGAGTCGCGGGTCAGTGCCCGCATCCGCAGCGCCGGCGCCACCGCCATGCCGTGATGGCCGCCCGCCACCGCCTCGGCGATCCGCGCGATCGGATCGCCCCCGCGCCGCCGGGCGGCGCTGCGCCGGGTGGGCGCCGGGATGATCGTCAGCGGCAGGCCCACCAGCTGCCAGCACAGCAGCCGCTGCAGCGCCGCCTCCACCGCCGCCGCCAGCGGAGCGATGAGGTCGCTGCGTCCGCGTTCCTTGACCGCGACAATCGCCTGCCGGCGGGCCCCGGCGTAGCGGCCCAGCGCGAACACCGGTACCTGCGGATCCAGCCGGGGGGCGATCACCCGCGGTTCGTCCGGCCCGACGGCCAGTTGCGCGGCGCAGACGGTGCACCATCGGGTCCCGGGCGCGCCGCAGCCCCCGCATTGCAGGGGAAGCACCGCGTCAAGCACAAAACCGATGCTTCCCCCGGGGTGTGACAACTGGGGCCAGGTCCGGTCCTAATCGCCCGCCAGGTCGGCCGACAGGTCGGCCACCGCGGCCCCCTCGGGTGCCTGGACCTCCACGATCGACTCCGGCCGGTCGTCGAACTCCAGCCGCAGCGCACGACAGATGGTGGCGTGCATGTCATACATGCAGGTGATGTAGGTCAACTCCATGATCTCGCGGTCGGACAGGTTCGCCTGCAGCACAGCGAAGATCTCGTCGGCCACCCGCCCGCCGTCGTAGACCAGGGCATCGGTGTAGGCCAGGACCGCGCGCTCGAGCCCGGAGAAGGCGTCACTGACCTGCCAGGACGGCAACGCGGCGATCTTCTCCTCGGACATGCCCAGCGAACGCATCTGCTTGCAATGCTGGGAGAAGACGAACTGGCTGCCGCGCGCATAACCGGCCCGAGCCTGGCCGAGTTCGCGCAACAACGGGTCCAGCGAGGCGTTGCGATACAGGGCGAAACCCCGCACGGCATGGGAGAACACCTGCGGTGCCTGCGCGAACACCGTCCACCAGTCCCCCGGTGTCCCGTGGATGGTGCGGTGGCCGCCAGGACCGACCGGTGCTACGGGGTCTACGTCGGTACCGAACAGCCGGTCGTAGAAGAACAGGATCTGCTCGTCGGTCACTTCGGCGCGCGGGATCTCGCGGAGTCGGGGCATGGCGGTGTCCTTTCCGGCCCGCACAGCGGACCGCTACTACGGTATGTCGTACCTCTGCGTCAAGGGGCATTTAGTCCACAGAGAAACTAACGCCAGACCCCAAATTCGTGAGGGCACTAACAGTTTCGCGAATTTTCATCCTCGATACTGTTAGCGTCCGTCCATGAGCACCGATGCGACACAGGTGGGCGCGCCCACCACCGAATCCGGCCGTGCCGAAGCGCTGGTCGGCAAGGGCTGGGCCCAGGGCGTGGCCCTGGTCATGATCTTCGGTTTCCTGGTGATGGGCATCCTGGCCTACCGCACGTACACGGCGTCAATGCCGATGCCGGACAAGGTCGTTACCGAATCCGGCCAGGAGCTGTTCTCCGGTGCCGACATCACCCGCGGCCAACAGCTCTACCAGGCCCGCGGCCTCATGCAGTACGGCTCGGTGCTGGGACACGGCGCCTACCTGGGCCCGGACTACACCGCCGAATACCTGCGGCTGGCCACCGAAGACGTCACCGATCAGTTCAAGGCCCAAGGCGTGACGAACCCGCACGACGAGGTGGTCACCGAGTTCCGGACCAACCGCTACAACGCCGACACCAAGACACTGGTGTTCACCGACAAACAGGTCCAGGCGTTCAACGACATCGAGGAGCACTACGCCGCCTACTTCGGCGAAGCCTCCACCAAGTACGGCCTACTGCCGCACATGATCACCGACCCCGGCGAGATCCGCGATCTGACCTCGTTCTTCGCCTGGACCGCGTGGGCGGCGGCCGCCGATCGGCCCGGCCACAACTACAGCTACACCAACAACTGGCCCTCGGAGCCCCGCGTCGACAACGGCCCCACCGGATCGGTGGTGGTCTGGTCGGTGCTGTCGCTGATCATGCTGTTGGGCGGCATCGGCATCATGTTCACCGTCTACGGTCGCTGGAGCCAGAACATCGGCTGGCACGGCACCGAGATGACCAAGCTGCACTTCCGCCAGCCCGGCGAGGTGCCGCTGACCCGCTCGCAGCGCGCCGCGATCTGGATCTTCGCCGTTGTCGCGGTGCTGTTCTTGGCCCAAGTCCTGCTCGGCGGCGCAGTCGAGCACTATCGAGCGGATCTGTCGGAGTTCTACGGGATCGACCTCGCGAAGATCCTCCCCTACAACCTCGCCCGAACCTGGCACCTGCAACTGTCACTGTTCTGGACGGCGGCGGCGTTCCTAGCCGGCGGAATCTTCCTGGTGCCCTTCATCACCCGCCGCGAGCCCGGCAAGCAGTCGGTCCTGGTGTACGGACTGCTCGGCGCGCTGGCCGTGGTGGTCTTCGGTTCACTGATCTTCGAGGCGCTGTCGATCTTCGGGGTGATCAAGCCCGGCACCGTGTTCTCCCAGCAGTGGGAGTTCCTGGACCTGCCGCGACTGTTCCAGGTGCTGCTGATCGTCGGCCTGTTCTTGTGGATCGTCATCATCTGGCGTGGCATGCGCGCGAAGTTGGCCACCACCTCGAAGATGAACCTGCCCTGGATGTTCTTCTTCACCGGGCTGGCCATCCCGACGTTCTACGCGGCCAGCCTGCTGGCCGGCAGCGAGACGCACTTCTCGGTCGCCGACTTCTGGCGGTTCTGGATGGTGCACCTGTGGGTGGAGGACTTCCTGGAGCTGTTCACCACCGCGATGGTGGCCTACATCTTCGTTCAGCTCGGAGTGGTGCGCGAACGCGTCGCGCTGCTGGTCATCTTCCTCGACATCATCTTGTACTCCGCCGGCGGCGTGATCGGCACCATGCACCACCTGTACTTCTCCGGCACACCGGTGGAACACATGGCCCTGGGCGCGTTCTTCTCGGCCGCCGAAGTCATCCCGCTGACCTTCCTGACCGTGGAGGCCTGGGCCTTCCTGCAGCTGGGCGCTCGTCAGGAAGCCGGTGAGCAGAACAACTTCCCGGCCCGCTGGGCGGTGATGTTCCTGGTCGCGGTCGGGTTCTGGAACTTCCTGGGCGCGGGCATCTTCGGATTCCTGATCAACCTGCCGGTGGTGTCCTACTACGAGATCGGCACCGCACTGACCGCCAACCACGCGCACGCCGCGATGTTCGGGGTCTACGGCATGCTCGCGGTGGCGCTGGCGATGTTCGCCTTCCGCTACGTGATCCCGGCCGACAAGTGGCCGAACAAACTGGCCCGGATCTCGTTCTGGGGCATGAACATCGGCCTCGCGTGGATGGTGTTCGTCACCCTGCTGCCGCTGGGGGTGCTGCAGTTGTTCCACTCGGTCAACGCCGGCTACTTCGAGGCGCGCTCGCTGGGCTACATCACCCAGCCCGGCAACGCGCTGCTGGAATGGCTGCGCCTGCCCGGTGATGCGATCCTGATCCTTGCCGGCGTGGTGCCCTTCGTGTGGATCGCCTGGATTGCGCTGCGCAACTTCCGCTCCGGTGAGACCGTCGACGAGTTGCCCGAGAACCCGCTCTACGTCGAGGTCCCGGCAGACTCCGTGGCTGCAGGCAAGGGCTGAGCATGACCGGTCCGGCGACGTGGGTGTGGCTGGTTGCCGGCTACGCGCTGCTGTTGCTGGCTTTCGCCTGGGGCTTCGACCGGGTGGCCCAGCGGACCTCCGAACGCGCCGCGCAGTGGCGCACCGGCAAGTTCGTGTACCACGACGACCATGACGCGTGGAAGTGCCCGCAGGATCAGTGGCTCTGGCCCACCTCGTTCGACCCGGACAACCGCGTGATGCGGTACCGGGCCACGCCGTCGATCTGCAACGCCTGCCCGGTCAAGCAGACCTGCACCACCTCGCCCCACGGCAGAGAGATCAGTCGGGCGGTGGACCCGTGGCCACACTCGGAAACCGGTCGGTTTCACCGCGGCATCGCCTGTGCGGTAGCAGGCTTCGGTATCATCCTGCCGGCGGCGACGCTTTTCGTGAACCACTCGGCCGCCGATGTGCTGGTCTTGACCGCAACGATCGCCGTGGTGGCAGCCGGCAGCTTTCCCCTGCTGCGTCACCTGTGGAACACCCCGAGTAACGCACCCGACGACCGCCCGCACCGATCGGTCGCCGAAGATCAGGCGTTGAAGGTCGAGGCCGCGATCGACCGGTACTCCACCCGGTGGGGCAGTTTTTCCGACGACGCGTCGAGCAGGAGGCAGCAGCTCAAGTGAGTGAGGGACTGATCACCGCGCTGGTATTGGCCGTCGTGGCACTGGCCGTGCTGGCATATTTCGCGCTGAATGTGGTGCGCGAGTACGAACGCGGCGTGGTTTTTCGGATGGGCCACGCCCGCCCGCTCTACCAGCCGGGACTGAAGGTGCTGTTCCCCTTGGTGGACAAAATGATTCGGGTCGATCAGCGGGTGGTGACCCTGACCATCCCCCCGCAGGAGGTGATCACCCGCGACAACGTTCCGGCCCGGGTGAACGCCGTGGTGATGTTCCAGGTCACCGACCCGCTCAAGGCGATCATGGAGGTGGAGAACTACGCCGTGGCCACCTCGCAGATCGCGCAGACCACGCTGCGTTCGTTGTTGGGCCGAGCCGATCTGGACACGTTGCTGGCACACCGCGACGACCTCAACGCCGACCTGCGCACGATCATCGACAAGCAGACCGAGCCTTGGGGCGTGCAGGTGCGGGTGGTCGAGATCAAGGACGTGGAGATCCCCGAGTCGATGCAACGGGCGATGGCCCGCGAGGCCGAGGCCGAACGCGAGCGCCGGGCGAAGGTGATCAACGCCCGCGGCGAGCTACAGGCTTCTGAGGAACTCAGCCAGGCCGCCGAGCGGCTTTCGCAGAACCCGGCATCACTGCAACTGCGTTACCTGCAAACCCTTTTGGAACTCGGGGCCGACCAGAACTCCACCGTGGTGTTCCCGCTACCGGTGGACATCATCACCCCGTTTTTGGGCGGCGCGGCCGAGGCATTGCGCGCCGCCAAGCGGAACACGTAGCCGAAGCTCTACCGCGCCACCATCCCACCGTCGGCGTGGATGGTCTGGCCGGTGATGTAGCTGCCCGCATCGGAGACCAGAAGCAGTATCGGACCGACCATTTCGTCGGGTTCGGCAATGCGCTGCTGCAGCGTGGCAGCCTGCAACGCGGCGATGAACTCCGGCGGGTTGTTACGCACCATGTCGGTATTGACCGGTCCGGGGGCGATGGCGTTGACCCGGATCCGCGAGGACGCGAGCTCGGCCGCCATGGACCGGGTGAAGGAAACCAGTGCGGCCTTGGCAGCCGAGTACATCGACGTCGCCGGCGAATAGACGAAGGCGCCGGCCGACACCACGTTGACGATGGCCGCATGCTCGCTCTTGCGAAGATGCGGTAGCGCCGCCTGAACCAGGAAGACCGGTCCTTGAAGGTTGACCGCGAACGACTTGGTCAACGCCTCCGGGGTGATCTCGCCCAACGGCAGCGCGAGCGCGTTGGCAGCGTTGTTGATGACGATGTCCACCCCGCCGAACCGCTCGACCGTGGCGTCGACCAGCGCCTGGATCGCATCGACGTCACCGAGGTGGGTGGGCACCCCGAGGGCCTGCGCGCCGGCCTGGCGCAGTTGCTCCGCGGCCTGCTCGCAGGCGTCGGGTTTGCGGCTGGCCACCACCACGTTGGCGCCGGCCGCGGCCAGTCCGTGCGCGACCGACAGTCCGATGCCGCGCGTACCGCCGGTCACGATGGCGGTGCGGCCGGTCAGGTCGAACAACGCGTTGAGGGCAGAGGCGTCCACTGGGATCTCCTACGTCTGGGCCGAGTGGCCTGAAGCGTAGTTCACGCTCGATGAGCGACCCGTGCGCGGATCGGGGCTTTGTGCCCTGTGAATCCGCCGGTGTCGCCGCTACCGTGGGCAGTGCCTGCGTGCGCGCCGCGACGACGGCTTCGGGTGAGAGGACGCGATGTGGTCAGGGTCTTTCTGGTGGACGATCACGAAGTGGTACGGCGCGGCCTGATCGACCTGCTGGGCGCCGACCCCGAGCTGGACGTGGTCGGTGAGGCCGGTTCGGTGGCCGAAGCCCTCGCCCGCATACCCGCTCTGTGCCCCGACGTTGCGGTGCTCGATGTCCGGCTGCCGGACGGCAACGGCATCGAACTCTGCCGTGACCTGCTGTCGCGGATGCCCGAGCTGCGGTGCCTGATCCTGACGTCCTTCACCTCTGACGAGGCGATGCTCGACGCGATCCTGGCCGGGGCCAGCGGCTACATCGTCAAGGACATCAAGGGCATGGAGCTGGCGCGGGCGGTCAAGGAGGTCGGCGCCGGCCGATCGCTGCTCGACAACCGGGCTGCGGCCGCCCTGATGGCCAAGCTGCGCGGTGCCGCCGCCAAACCCGATCCGCTGTCCGGCCTGTCCGAACAGGAGCGGACGCTGTTGAGTCTGCTGGCCGAGGGCCTGACCAACAAGCAGATCGCCGACCGGATGTTCCTGGCGGAGAAGACCGTCAAGAACTACGTGTCGCGGTTGCTGGCGAAGCTGGGCATGGAGCGTCGCACCCAGGCCGCGGTCTTCGCCACTAAACTCGAGCGCGCGCGGAATGACTGACGACGCACCCGAAGACGGTCCGAACCCCCTGCGTGACAAGCTTTCTCATTTGCAGCTGCGCGAACTTCTGGTTGGCGTGCAAGACCGCGTCCAGCAGATCGTGGAAGGGCGCGACCGCCTCGACGGACTGCTGGCGGCGATGCTGGCTGTCACCTCGGGCTTGGAGCTCGACGAAACACTGCGCACCATCGTGCAGACCGCCACCAATCTGGTCGATGCCAAATACGGTGCGCTGGAAGTACACGACCGCCACCGCCGAATGCAGCAGTTCGTCTACGAGGGCATCGACGACGACACGTTCGTCAAGATCGGCCGGCTGCCCCAACAGGTGGGGGTGGTCGGTCTGCTGATCGACGAACCTCAAACCCTGCGACTGGACGACCTCTCCAAACATCCAGCCTCCATAGGTTTTCCACCCCACCATCCATTGATGCGGACGTTCCTCGGCGTGCCGGTGGGGGTGGGCGGCGAGGTCGTGGGCAATCTCTACCTCACCGAGAAGGCCAACGGACAGCCGTTCAGCGAAGACGACGAGGTGCTGGTTCAGGCGCTGGCCGCCGCCGCCGGGATCGCGATTGCCAACGCCCGGTTGTACGCGCAGGCCAAGGCGCGGCAATCGTGGATCGAATCCACCCACGACATCGCGACCGAACTGCTGTCGGGAACCGACCCCTCCACGGTGTTCCGGTTGATCGCCGAGGAGGCCAGCAAGCTCACCGGTGCCGAGTCGGCGCTGGTGGCCATCCCGCTGGACGAGGGCGTCGCCGACGCCGAGGTCAGCGAGCTTCTGGTGGTCGAAACCATCGGGCCGACAATGGCTTGCCTGTCCGGGGGAACCCTCCCGGTGACCGGCTCCCCGGTCGGCGAGGCCTTCTCGAAGCGGGAGCCGCACCGAGTCGACCGGCTGACATTGAGCGGTGTGCGTGCGGCCGGGCCCGCCCTGATACTTCCGCTGCGCGCCGCCGACGCGGTGGCTGGAGTGGTCGTGGTGATGCGGCACAGCACCACTCCCCCGTTCAACACCGAGCAACTCGACATGATGGCTGCGTTCGCCGATCAGGCCGCACTGGCCTGGCAGCTGGCCACCACGCAGCGCCGTATGCACGAACTCGACGTGGTCACCGACCGGGACCGGATCGCGCGCGACCTGCACGATCATGTGATCCAACGGCTGTTCGCCGTGGGATTGTCTCTGCAGGGCACCATTCCACGCAGCCGGGACGCCGCGGTGCAGCGCCGGCTCTCCGACGCGGTCGACGACCTCCAGGCGATCATCGGCGAGATCCGCACCACGATCTTCGACCTGCATGGTGTCGCCTCCGCAGCGACACCGTTGCGGCAGCGACTGGACAACGCGGTGGCCCAATTCTCCGGATCGGGACTGCACACCACCGTGCAGTTCGTCGGCCCGCTGTCGGTGGTGGAGCCGGGTTTGGCCGACCACGCCGAGGCGGTGGTCTCCGAGGCGGTCAGCAATACGGTCCGGCATTCGGGTGCCACCGCGTTGACCGTGCAGATCAAAGTCGAAGACGACCTGAGCATCGAGGTGACCGACAACGGCCGCGGGATGCCCGAGGTGATCAACCGCAGCGGTCTGGCCAACCTGCGTCAGCGCGCGGAGCAGGCCGGCGGAACCTTCAGCGTCACACCGGCTCCCGGCGGCGGGACCGCGCTGCGCTGGTCCGCTCCCCTGGTGTCCTAACCACCACGGTGCGCATCACGCGTAGAGCGCCAGCCCTCGGGCGTCTCCCGGTGCGGCCTCGCCGGTGTCGGCGACCAGCCATCGGACCGTGTCGTTGAGGAAGCGCCGCGGGGTCGCCGGCAGCGGATCGGCATTGATCGGCGCCCAGCCCACCCGCAGCAGCATCTGCGGATAGCCGCTGGTCCCGAAGACGTCGCGGCGCACCGCGGCGCGGGTTTCGGCGATCTCGAGCGGCTCGGTGACCGGGCAGCTGGCCAGCCCCAATGCCGTCGCGGTCAGCAGCACCACGCTGGTGGCCTCCCCGGCGCGCAGCTGTGCCAGCCGGTCGTCGGTCTCGGTGCCCAGCGCCAGCATCACCGCGCGGTCCTCGGTCGGGACGGCACCGGGCGGCTGGGCCAGCGCCGGCCCGGCGAAGAACCGACCGGGAATCGGGGCCCCAGCATCTGAGGCCGGCACGCTGTGCGCCGGAACGCCGGCCACCGACCCATAGCGCCCGCTCCAGGTCGCCAGCTCGGCGAGGTACTCGTAGTCGGTGCGGTGCTCGAACACCGCGCGGGCCACCACCGCGTTCAGCCGGTCCATGGCGTCGACGCGGCGCAGCATCACTCCCGCCCGGGCCGCTCGCGCGCCCATCAACGCGATGTCGGCGGCAGCCACCGGCCAGCCGCTGAAGTAACGACGGTCGGTGCGACGCCGCGGGATCGCCGCCGCCAGCGCGACATCGACCTGCGAGAGATCCGGTTGTGCGCCACGCGGGCCCAGCTCGATCGCGGCCAGCAGGTCAGGGTGTGCCGGGTCGGGCAACCGATGGACCTTGACCTGCTGGCCCAACGCGGCGAACGCGACGACACAGTGGTGCAATGCCGCGCCGCAGCTCAAGATCATGCCCCGGCCATCGGGGTCGACGTTGCGGAGCTGCAGATCGGGCTCGACGTACAGGTCCAGCCGGGGCGCCGACGGCGCCTGGTCCACCCGCCAGCGCCAGGGTTGGGAGTTGTGCACCGACGGCGCTCGGGCTGCCAGCATCAACGCGGTTCGAATGGTCTCCCGAACCGCCTCGGCGTCCGGGTAACCCGCAGGCTGTTCATCCACGGTCCGGCCCCTTTCTTCCCTCGCGGTCCCGAGCCCAATTCCCGCTGAGCCCAAAAGGACCTGCACCCTTCACGATCCTCCGCGTCCCACCGGCGCGACCAGGGCACGAAGACCCGCACCTGCGCGGCGGACTCGGGACTTCTGGCCCTGCCTACATTCCCGAGGCGGGCGGACCATGAGAGCGGGGCGCGCGCCAGCCGCTGGTGGGCGCGGGCCGAGCGGCGGTGCCGGCGCTCAGCCCGGAAGTACCGGCAGTGCGCCGCTCACCATGAACGGCCCAAGCGGCGACCAACTCTGCTCTTCTTCCGCCGCCGCAGACGACAGCGCGAGCACCCCGCGCGGATCGGCCACATAGACCGTGGACGGGTCGGCGACGATCGTCGACACCGGCAACTGCAGGTTGCCGTTGGGCGCGTCGGAATTCACCCCGTCGATATTGACGTAGGACACCGGGTGTTTGGGGTCGGAGCGGCTCACCACGATGTCGTCACCGGTGCGCCAGCTCAGCGACACCACCGAGGAGCCGAGCCCGAAGCCCAACCGTCGGGGATAGTGCAGCACGAACTGGCCGCCCGGCATCTGCTCGACGCCGGCCAGGATCACCTGTCCGCCGATCACCATGGCCGCCCGGGTGCCGTCGCGGGACAGTTGCAGCTCGCTGATCGGTCCGGGGAACCGCGCGGAGACCGCCCCGGAATCCACCGGGATCCGGGCCGGGCGGCCCGTCGCGACTTCTTGGATGGCCCGCAGCACGTTGTTGCCGTCGACCACCACCCACACGGCCTCGTCCAGCGACCAGCTCGGGCGCGACAGGGTGTGCCCCTCGGCCGCCTGCACCGCCTCGCCCCCGAGGTCGCCGATCCACAAGGTGGCCTCGGGGTCACCGGGGTGCACCACCACCGAAGCCACTTGGCGCCCATTGCGCGATAGCGCGCACGACTCCTGATCGGGCTCCCGGCCGAACGCCCCCGGCACCCGGTTGGCCTGCTGCCCATCCAGCACCAACAGCGAGCCACCCACCAGCGCGTGTATCCCGGCGCCGGCGCCGTCGGAGGCACCCGGATCGGTGGTGGCCACGTCCGAGGTCGTCCACCCGTCGGGGAACCGGTCGTCGAGCGCGGCACCGTCGGCGTCGATCACGTAGGGGCCCTTGATGTCGGCTCGGGCCAAAGTCCAAATGAGTTGCGCGGCAAGCAATTGCCTGGTGTTCGGGTCAGTCGTCGACAAACTGTCCAGATCGATCTTCGCGCCGCCATAGCCGCGGCCCACCCCGCTCTTGCCACCGTCGGCGCGGGTCACCGGCCCGCGCAGCCGCAGCGGCGGTGCCAACAGGTTGCGCACCCCGGCCATCTCCGGGCGGGGGCCGGCGATCAGCTTGGACACCAGTTCGGTCGCCAACTGGTCGGGATCGGACACCGCCACGTAGCGGGGATCGGGCACCACCGTCTTGCCGGTCGGATCGACGAAGTAAAGCGTGTTGCGCTTGTAGGTGGCCTGGAACTGCTGCCAATCCAGGAACACCCCGTTGGGCAGCCGGTCGATACGCCAACCGTCGGAGGTCTTGAGCAGTTCGATCGGCTCCGGAGCCGGCAGGGCGCCCTCGGCGGTCTCGAACACCCCCATGTCCGACAGCGAGCCCAGCATGTCGGCGCGCATGGTGACCGCGACCCGGCCGGCGCTGCGTGTCTCGACGAACACCACGTTGTCGATCAGCAGCGCGCTACCGGCGTCGTCCCAGGAGTCGGAGGCCTCTTGGGTGAGAAACTGCCGCGCCGCCCGATGCCGGTTGGCCGGATCGGCGGTCGCCTTGAGGAATTCCCGCAGCAGCACATCGGGATCCATGCCCGGGGTCGGTTTTGGCAGCACCGACGGCGGCGGCGCCTCCACAGTGCCGATCGCCTGCGGCGCCGAGTTGCTGGGCACTCCGGCGCATCCCGCCAGCGCACCGACCACCGCTGCCGCGGCAAGTACGCACGTCGCGATCCTGTTGCGCCGCATCATCCGATCCTCTCGGCGTGCTCGCGGGCCCGCTGACGACGCTCGCGCCGCTCGGCGGCGCTCACCGGCTTCATCGGCAGCGGGCTGGTGGTGACCTTGTGTCCGCGCACCAGCGGCAGGGTGAGCCGGAAGCAGGCGCCCTTGCCCGGCTCCCCCCAAGCCTCCAGCCGGCCCTGGTGCAGCCGGGCGTCCTCCACGCTGATCGCCAGGCCCAGCCCCGTCCCGCCGGAACGCCGGACCCGCGACGGATCGGCGCGCCAGAACCGGCTGAACACCAGCTTCTCCTCGCCCGGCCGCAGCCCCACTCCGTGGTCGCGCACCGTGACGGCCAACGTGTCTTCATCGGCAGCCATCCGGATCACCACCGGCTTGTGCTCGGCGTGGTCGATGGCGTTGGCGATCAGGTTGCGCAGGATTCGTTCCACCCGGCGCGGATCGACTTCGGCGATCACCGGATCGCCGGGCATGTCCACCTTGAGTTGGACGTCGGCGTCGGCGGCCAGGTGACCCACGTTCTCCAGCGCACTGTTGACCGTCGAGCGCAGGTCCACCGACTCCACGGACAACTCGGCCACACCGGCGTCGTGGCGGGAGATCTCCAACAGGTCGTTGAGCAGGGACTCGAACCGGTCCAGCTCACTGACCAGCAGTTCGGTGGAGCGCCGCAGCGAGGGCTCGAGGTCTTCACTGTGGTCGTGGATCAGGTCGGCGGCCATCCGCACGGTGGTCAACGGGGTACGCAGTTCGTGGCTGACGTCGGAGGTGAACCGGCGCTGCAGGTTGCCGAACTCCTCGAGCTGGGTGATCTCACGCGAGAGGCTCTCGGCCATGTCGTTGAACGACACCGCAAGGCGCGCCATGTCGTCCTCACCGCGCACCGGCATCCGTTCGGACAGATGCCCCTCAGCGAACCGCTCGGCGATCCGCGAAGCCGACCGCACCGGCAGCACCACCTGCCGCGACACCAGCAAAGCGATGCCGGCCAGCAGCACCAACAGCACCAAGCCGCCGGTGGCGATCGTGCCGCGCACCATGCTGATGGTGTTGCGTTCGGTGCCCAGCGGATAGATCAGGTAGAGCTCCAGGTTCGTGATCCGCGAGGTCGTCGGCGTACCGATCACCAGTGCCGGCCCGGAAAAGCCTTCGACGTGCACGGTCGCGTACTGGTAGCTGACCTGGCCGGCCTTGACGAATTCGCGCAGGGTGGCAGGCACCTGGTCGACCGGCCCGGCGGTGGTCGCCGCGCGCGGCCCCTCGCCGAGCACGACCAGCACCGCGTCGAACGCGCCGGCGGTTCCACTGCCGGCCGCCGGGTCGGTCTTGGACATCAGCGTGTTGCGGGCCAGTTGCAGGCTCGACGTCAGTGAGCGGGCCTCTTCACCGCCGACGATGCCGCCCGCCGTGACGCGGGCGCGCGCGATCTGCTCGGTGGCCGCCCGGACCTTGACGTCGAGGACCCGGTCGGTGATCTGGCTGGTCAGCACGAAGCCCAACGCCAGAATGACCACTGCCGACAACCCCAGCGTCAGCACCACGACCCGTAGCTGCAGTGATCGCCGCCAGGCGATCTGCACCGCGCGGCGCAGGGTGTTCACGCCGAGCAGCAGTGGACCCGACCGCCGGGGGCGCCGTTTGGAGCTGAAGATCACTTGCGCCGCTCCCCGGTGGGGATCACGGAGGTCCGGCCTTGTAACCCACTCCTCGGACGGTCAGCACCACAGTCGGGTTCTCCGGGTCTTGCTCCACCTTGGCCCGCAAGCGCTGGACGTGCACGTTCACCAGTCGGGTGTCGGCCGGATGGCGGTATCCCCAGACCTGTTCGAGAAGCACCTCACGAGTAAACACCTGCCGCGGTTTGCGTGCCAGCGCCACCAGCAGGTCGAACTCCAGCGGGGTCAGGGAGATCTGCTCACCGCCCCGGCTCACCTTGTGCGCCGGCACGTCGATGTCGATGTCGGCGATCGAGAGCATCTCGGCCGGCTCGTCGTCGTTGCGGCGCAGCCGGGCCCGCACCCGGGCCACCAGCTCCTTGGGCTTGAACGGCTTCATGATGTAGTCGTCGGCGCCCGACTCCAGCCCGAGCACCACATCGACGGTGTCGGTCTTGGCGGTGAGCATCACGATCGGCACACCTGAGTCCTTGCGCAGCACCCGACAGACGTCGATGCCGTTCATGCCGGGCAGCATCAGGTCCAGCAGCACCAGGTCGGGCCGCAGCTCGTGCACCGCGGTGAGCGCCTGGGTGCCGTCACCGACGACCGCGGTGTCGAAACCCTCCCCACGTAACACGATGGTGAGCATCTCGGCCAGCGACGCGTCGTCGTCGACGACAAGAATCCTTTGCCTCATGGCGTACATGGTGTCACCAGATCGTGATAAAACCCGGCTATCACACGCGCGTTTCGCGGAGTTACCCGCGCATTTCGGCAGTCAGATCGGCCGCCAGAGCGGCAGCGTCGACTGTCGGGCCGACTACTCGCCAACGTCCAGCAAATCCGGCGTGGGCCAAACCGCGGTACACCTCGCCGGTGCGGCGCTGCAGACCGTCGTCGCGCTCGTAGCTGTCCCGGGAGCGGGCCGCGTCGTGGTCCTCGCGATGCCGGGCCCGCTGCGCGGCGAGTTCGGTGGGCACATCCAGCAGCACCTGCCAGTCCGGGGTCCGAAGCGCGAGCCGCTCGAATTCCAGCCGACGCACCCAGTCCACCACCTCGCCGGCGGCGTCCTGATACAGCCGGGCGGCGCTGTAGGCGGCACTGGAGGCGACATACCGGTCAAGGATCACCACGTCGTGGCCGCCGAGCAAAACGTCGATCTGGTCCTTGGCCCCGGCGCGATCCAGCGCGAACAGCATCGCCATCGCGTACACCGAATCCGCCAGGTCGCCGTGATTGCCGCGCAGCGCCTCGGCGGCCACATCGGCGGTCACCGAGACGCCGTAGCGCGGGAACGCCAGCGTGGCCACCGACCGACCGGCCTTCTCGAACGCCGTGCGCAACCCTTGGGCCAGGGTGTTCTTGCCGGCGCCGTCAACGCCTTCGATCGCGATCAGCACGGCGCCGACCCTAGTCCGCCACTGCGAGCGTGAAGTTGGCTTCACGCTCGATGGTCGACGGTGAACCCAACTTCACGCTCGGCGATGGAGCCGGATCAGTACCGGTAGTGGTCCGGCTTGTACGGGCCTTCGACGTCGACGCCGATGTACTCGGCCTGGTCCTTGGTCAGCTTGGTCAGCGTGCCACCCAGAGCCTCGACGTGGATGCGAGCCACCTTCTCATCCAGGTGCTTGGGCAGCCGGTAGACCTCGTTGTCGTACTCGTCGCCCTTGGTCCACAGCTCGATCTGAGCGATCACCTGGTTGGAGAAGCTGTTGCTCATCACGAACGACGGGTGCCCGGTGGCGTTGCCCAGGTTGAGCAGCCGGCCCTCGGACAGCACGATGATGGACTTGCCCGTGTCGGGGAAGGTCCACACGTCGACCTGCGGCTTGACGTTGTCGCGCACCGCGCCGGAGGACTCCAACGCGGCCATGTCGATCTCGTTGTCGAAGTGGCCGATGTTGCCCAGGATGGCCTGGTTCTTCATCGCCTTCATGTGCTCGAGGGTGATGATGTCCTTGTTGCCGGTCGTGGTGATGACGATGTCGGCATCGCCGATGGCCTGCTCGACAGTCGCGACGTCGTAGCCCTCCATCAGTGCCTGCAGCGCGTTGATCGGGTCGATCTCGGTGACGGTCACCCGCGCACCCTGGCCCTTGAGGGACTCCGCGCTGCCCTTGCCGACGTCGCCGTAGCCGCACACCAGCGCCTTCTTGCCGCCGATCAGTGCGTCGGTGCCACGGTTGATGCCGTCGATCAGGGAGTGCCGGCAGCCGTACTTGTTGTCGAACTTGGACTTGGTGACCGAGTCATTGACGTTGATCGCCGGGAACACCAGCTCCCCCGCGGCGGCCAGCTGGTACAGGCGCAGCACGCCGGTGGTGGTCTCCTCGGTGACACCCTTGACCGACTCGGCGATCTTGGTCCACTTGGTCTTGTCGGTCTCGAAGCGGTCGCGCAGCGTACCCAGGAAGACCTTCCACTCGTGGGAGTCGCCGTCCTCGGCGGGCGGAACCACGCCGGCCTTCTCGTATTGGGCGCCGCGCAGCACCATCATGGTCGCGTCGCCGCCGTCGTCGAGGATCATGTTGGTCGGCTCGCCGTCCCAGGTCAGGGCCTGCTCAGCGCACCACCAGTACTCCTCCAGCGACTCGCCCTTCCAGGCGAAGACCGGGGTGCCCTTGGGCTCCTCGACGGTGCCGTGCGGCCCGACGACGACCGCCGCGGCAGCGTGGTCCTGGGTCGAGAAGATGTTGCAGGAGGCCCAGCGGACCTCGGCACCGAGGTCGACCAGGGTCTCGATGAGCACCGCGGTCTGGATGGTCATGTGCAGCGAACCGGTGATACGGGCGCCCTTGAGCGGGTTGACCCCGTGGTACTCGTGACGCAATGCCATCAGACCCGGCATCTCGTGCTCGGCCAGCCGGATCTCCTTGCGGCCGAACTCGGCCAGCGACAGGTCAGCGACCTTGTAGTCGATTCCGTTGCGGCTGTCCGCGGTCAAACTCATCAGTACGCCCCCGTTAGGTTCGGTGAATTGGCTCCGCTACAAGCTACCGGCGTAAGCCCAAGTCTGCTCGGCCGGGTCATTCGGTGTCGACGACACCGTAAGTCTGGGCCGCCGGGGTGAACAGTCGGGCCAGGTCGGCGGCCACATCGTGGTCGGCTTCCGGCGGCATCGAGACATAGCTCATGGCCAGCCGCACGACGGCCCGGGCCAGGATTCCGGCGTCATCTTCGCTGACCTTGACCCAGCTGTGCATGAACGACGACGTGAGCCGCGCTGAGCTGCGGGTGATGATCGGGCCGCTGTCGGTGGTGATGATCTGCAGCAGGTCGGGCTTGGCGGCACCGGTCAGCAGCGAGATCACCAGCGGGTCGGCGGCCGAATCGGAGAAGAAGGACCGGAACCCCTCCAGAAACGCGGCGTGGATGTCGCCGACGTTGTCGGACATGGCGCTTTCGACGGCATCGACCAGGCGGTCGGCCAGCCTGATGGCATAGCCCTGCGCCAAGCCCTGACGCGAGCCGAACTCGTTGTAGATGGTCTGCCTGCTGACCCCCGCCGCCTCGGCGACTGCGGCCAGCGTGATCGACGACCAGTCTCGACGAGTCAGCAGTTCCCGCATCGCATCCAGCACCGAGTCGCGCAACAGCGCCCGGGATGCCTCGGCGTAGGGGATGCGTTTCACCACCGCGAGATTAGCGGGTGTCATGCCCGAGCAACCTCTACCAACTCGAATTCGGCCCCGGCCGCGCCGCATTCCGCGCCGCAGTCCAGGCCGCGGTGGCCGCCATCACGCTGCCGCCGCATCTGCCGCGCGATAGCGGGCCAGGATCTTGGCGCGCCGGCGCGGATCGATGTTGACCCGGGTGATGTCCCCGTCGTAGTGCGCCAGCACCCGATGGTCCATCAGCCGGCGCCACAGCGGCGGGATGTAGGTGAGCCCGATCAGCGACGCGTACCCGCTGGGCAGGTTCGGAGCCTCGGCCATGCTGCGCAACGTCTGGTAGCGCCGGGTGGGGTTGGCGTGGTGGTCACTGTGCCGCTGCAGGTGGTAGAGGAACAGGTTGGTCACCAGATGGTCGGAGTTCCAACTGTGTTCGGCCGTGCAGCGTTCGTAGCGGCCGTTCGCACGGGTCTGGCGCAGCAGCCCGTAGTGCTCGATGTAGTTCACCGACTCCAGCAGGGAAAAGCCGTAGACGGCCTGGACAACCACGAACGGGATGAGCGCCGGGCCGAACACCGCGATCAACACCCCCCAGAGCACCACCGACATCAACCAGGCATTGAGAACGTCGTTGGACAGTCGCCAGGGCCCCTTATCGAGCCGGCGCAACCGCGCGGCTTCCAGCTGCCAGGCCGAACGCAGCCCACCGAAGACGGTGCGCGGCAGGAACTCCCAGAAGGTCTCGCCGAACCGGCCCGACGCCGGATCTTCGGGGGTGGCCACCCGTACGTGGTGGCCCCGGTTGTGCTCGATGTAGAAGTGCCCGTAGCAGACCTGCGCCAGGGTGATCTTGGACAGCCAGCGTTCGAGCTGATCCTTCTTGTGCCCCAACTCATGCGCGGTGTTGATGCCGACCCCGCCCAGGGTGCCCACCGACAGCGTCAGCCCGATCTTGGCGAACCAGCTGAGAGACCCCTCGACTCCCAGCCAGCTCAGATCTGTGGCGGTGAACAAATAGGCGCCCAGCACCAGGCTGGCGTACTGGCACGGAATGTAGGCGTAGGTGCAGTAGCGGTAGTACCGGTCGTTCTCCAGCTGCACCATCACCTCGTCGGGCGGGTTCTGCCCGTCGGCGCCGAACCGCAGATCCAGTGCCGGCAGCAACACGTAGACCAGAATCGGACCGATCCAGAACGGCAGCTGTGCGGCCAGGTGCCAACCGAACCGGTTCATCGCCCAGACGAACGGCAGCATGGTGAACATCACCGTCGGGGCGATCAGGCCCATCAGCCAGAGGTATCGCTTCTTGTCCCGCCACACCTCCGCGGTCTGGGTGCTCATCCATGCCCTCCTTGTGAGTTCAACCACCGTCGCGTCTGGACATTACATCCTTGTTCGTATGCCGTCTATACATTTGATGGCATTTTGTACACGAAAGATGCCGCGCCGCGTCGGGCAGATCCGTATAACTTGAGTGCACAACGCACTCAGGGATGGGCACGACCGCAATGACGACTGCAGGTTCGGCAGCAGGCGCGCGGCCGCGTACCGCCGTCCGGGTCCGCGACTACGCGACAGGACTGGCCTTCGCCCACCTGTTGACCAGCGCCGAGGCGATCGCGGTGGTGGTGTCGCTCAACGGCGAAACCCCGCTCACCGATACCACCTTGCTGTCGGTGCCCAACCTGGTGCTGGTCGCGGTGCTGGTCACGCTGGGCACGCTGACCGTCGTCGCCGCGGGAAGTGCCAGCATCGCGCCGTCGGTGCGCTGGTACACCGCCGGAGCACCGCCCGATCCCGGGCAACGCCGCTCGGCCATCAACATCCTGCGCCGGCAATCGGTGATCGTGCTCGGAACCTGGCTGATCGGCGGGGCCATTGGCCTGGCCGCGCTCCACTCATACAACATGGGGCTGATCGTGCTGCTCAGCGCGATCATCGTGTTCGGGGGCACCGCATCGCTGAGCACCAGCATGTTGTTCACCCAGCGCACCTTCCGGCCGATCGTGGCCGCCGCCTGGCAAGGCACCGACGTCCGCGCGACCGCCCCCGGCGTGTTGGCCCGGTTGGTGACCATGTGGTTCATCACCTGCGCTATGCCTTCGGCGGCCATCATCGCGCTGATCGTCTGCCGTCAGCGGGGCTGGATCATCGACCCGGACTCGTCGGTGGAGATCCCGGTGCTGGTGCTGTGTGTGGTGGCGGTGCTGCTCGGGGTGCGCGCCATGATCCTGGTTGCCCGATCGATCTCCGATCCGGTCGGCGAAGTCGTCAACGCGATGGCCCGGGTCGAGCGCGGCGAGATGACCACCTCGGTCGGCGTCTACGAACAATCCGAGATCGGGCGGCTGCAAACCGGATTCAATCGCATGGTGGCCGGTCTGGCCGAACGCGACCGGCTCCAGGACCTGTTCGGCCGCCACGTCGGCTCCGATGTGGCCCGGCTGGCGGTGGAGCAGGATCTCGCGCTGTCCGGCTCGGTACAAGAGGCGGCGATCCTGTTCATCGACCTGGTGGGCTCAACCGAACTGGCGGCCACCCACCCGCCGGACGAGGTCGCCGGGGTGCTCAACGACTTCTTCCGCATCGTGGTGGACGCCGTCGACGCACAGCGCGGGTCGATCAACAAGTTTCAGGGCGATGCGGCGCTGGCACTGTTCGGCGCTCCAGTCCCGTCCGACGGGGCCGCCGCGGCGGCGCTGGCCACGGCCCGCACCCTGATCGCCCGGCTTCGCCGGCTGCCGCTGGTGGACTTCGGCATCGGCGTCTCGGCGGGGCCGGTGTTCGCCGGCAACATCGGCAGCGAAAACCGTTACGAGTACACCGTGGTCGGCGATGCCGTCAACGAGGCCGCGCGGCTGGCCGACGGCGCCAAGGCCGTCACGGCCCGGGTGTTGTGTTCGGCAACGGCACTGGAACGCGCCGACGACGCCGAGCGGGCGCACTGGGTGCACTACGGCTCGGCGACGTTGCGCGGCCGGGCGCAACCCACCCAGATGTCGATGCCGATCACCGAGCCCGCGACCGGGGGTGACCTGGCTGCCAGGCTCATGCCAGACTCCGAGCATGGCTTATGACATCGCTCGTCCTCAGATGGAGGGGAACATCGCCGTCGGCGAGGACCGTCAGCTGGGTTTCGCCGAATTCGGTGCGCCGCAGGGCCGGGCGATGTTCTGGCTGCATGGCACGCCCGGTGCCCGCCGGCAGATTCCCGTCGAGGCACGGCTGTACGCCACCGAAGCCAACATCCGTCTGATCGGGGTGGACCGACCCGGGATCGGTTCCTCGACTCCGTTCCAGTACGAGACGGTGTCGCAGTTCGCCGATGATCTGCGCACCGTCGCCGACACGCTCGGGATCGACAAGATGGCGGTCATCGGGCTGTCCGGTGGCGGCCCCTACACGCTGGCGTGCGCGGCGGCCATGCCCAAACGAGTGGTGGCGGCCGGTGTTCTGGGCGGTGTCGCCCCGGCGGTGGGCCCCGAAGCCATCGACAGCAATCTGATGCGGCTGGCCCGGCTCGCCGAGCCGGTACTCGAGCACGCCGGGCGACCGATCAGCGTGCTGGCCGCCGGACTGATCCGAATGATCCGGCCGGTGGCCTCGCCGGCACTGGAGCTCTACGCGCGACTCTCCCCCGAGGGCGACCGCGAGATGCTGTCGCGCCCGGAGTTCAAGGCGATGTTCCTCGATGACCTGCTCAACGGCTCCCGCAAGCAGCTCGCCGCACCGATCGCCGATGCCATCCTGTTCGCCCGCCCCTGGGGCTTCCGGCTCGCCGACATCAAGGTGCCCGTGCACTGGTGGCACGGCGATGCCGACCACATCGTCCCGTTCTCGCACGGCAAACATGCGGTGGCACTGCTTCCCGACGCCCGGCTCTACCCGATTCCCGGGGAGAGCCATCTGGCTGGATTGGGCCGCGCCGAAGAGATTCTGTGCACCTTGCTTCAGGCCTGGGACGAGGCGGTCGAGCCGACGTCATGACCGCGCCGCAATCGATCCGGGAGTTGTTCGCCCAACTCGGTCTGGAGGAGGTGCCGTCGGCCGACGGCACCCTGACTCTGCAGATGCCGGTGGACGAGCGGGTGGTCAACACCTCCGGCGGGTTGCAGGGCGGATTGATCGCAACCATGGCCGATGTGGCGGCCGGCCAGCTCGCCGCGCGTAGCACGCAGTTCGGCAACGGTATTGCCACGACGGATCTGTTCATCCGCTACCTGCGGCCGATCAAGGTCGGGCCGGCCCGGGCCGTCGCGTCCATCCTGCGCACCGGCCGGCGTTCGGTGGTGGCCCAGGTCGACATCTACCGAGGCGACGACGATCAGCTGGCCGCCACCGCAACGGTGAACTTCGCCGCCATAGAGCTACCTGGCTGAACGCCTAGCGCCGACGGCGACGGCATCACCGGTGGCGCTGGAGGCGACGGCGGAATCGGTCACCCGCACGACCACGACCACTAACGCGAAATCGCCGCTGCGGACGTCACGCGGTCGGTAGCGAACACCTAAAGCGCTCGGCTGGGGTATCCCAGTCGAGCGCTTTACGTTTCCTCCCGTTGTTGCCGGCTGTCGTCGGCTTTATGGTCGGCCCGTCCTAGTGCCGGTCTCGCGGACCGCGTCAGTAGCGGCATGCCAAGATCTGCTCATGTCGGTAGTGCTGGTGCACGGAAACCCGGAATCTGATGCGATCTGGGACCCGCTGGTCGATGCCCTGGGCCGTCGAGATGTCGTACGGTTGTCGCCACCTGGATTCGGCGCTCCACTGCCGCAACACTTCTCGGCAACTTACGTTGCCTACCGCGACTGGCTCGAACGCGAGCTTGAGGCCCTCGGCGGCCCCGACGAACCGATCGACCTCGTCGGACACGACTGGGGCGGGGTCCACGTGGTCAACCTGGCGATGCATCGCCCCGACCTCGTACGCAGTTGGACCACCGACATCATCGGTGTGTTCGATCCGGACTACGTCTGGCCCGAGACGGCCCAGGTCTGGCGGACCCCAGGCAAGGGCGAGCGGTTGGTCGAGAACATGCTCGGCGGCACGGTGGAAGACCGGACCGCGCTGTGGTCGGCCACCCTGCCGACCGACATCGCCAGGTCGATGGCGCAGGCGCAGGGCCCGGAGATGGGGCGGGCAACCCTGCGGCTGTACCGCTCGGTGGAAGGCCCCGGGGCCATGGCGCAGACCGGCGGCGGGCTCGAGCGGGCGCGTGCCCGTCCGGGCCTTTCCCTGTTGGCCACCGGCGACCCCTACGTGGGGTCCGAGGAGATCCGGCGACGCGCGGCGCAGCAAGCGGGCGCCCATACCGAAGTGCTAGACGGGCTTGGCCACTGGTGGATGACCCAGGACCCGGGGCGCGGCGCGGCGGCTCTCACATCCTTCTGGGCATCGGTCGCCGAAGCTCGGTGACTTTAGTTCGGCGCGCTCAGCCGACTCTCGATGAAGTGCGGCAACCGGAATCGCCGAGGCGCATGCATGACCGGTGTGTCCTGCGGCGCCCCGCCGTTCTGGGCGGCGGTGTAGGCCGCGGAATTTCCGGTGACGTGCAGCACCTGACCGCGCCAGGTGATGTCGGCCTCCCGGTAGGCCTCCACCAGCGCCCGCTCCAGCAGCTTGTCGGCCTCGGCGATCGACAACGCGGTCAATGCGACGAATTCCCCGTCGCGGGCATCGAGTTTGAGCGTGGTGGGGCCGGTTTCCACCAGGTCGCAGTTGGCCCGGATGCTCAGTTCGGCGTTGGACCGCGCCAACCCCGCCAGCGCATAGGCGGCCAGCAGGACACGGCATGCCTCATCGCCGGCCGGACCGCAGTCGAACCGCAGTTGCCGTAGTGCGGCGAAGCTGAGCACCTGGGTGCGGATGATCCGGGTGCAGCACACGCCGGTGTCGGCCACCGCACGGGAATCCGTCGATGCCCCGTCGACCAATACGCCGATTATCTCGCCGGACAGCACTCCGCGGAACCGGCTTTGGCCGGTGCCCAGGGCCGCGTCGATCGCGCCGAAGGCCAGGCTGCCGGGGCTCAACTCCAACAGCGCGCGAGCGTTGTCCGGTGTGCTCTCGCGGGCCACTCGGTAGGCGGGGTGTGCGATCGCGGGCTTGCCGTCGATGGATCCGGTGAGAAAGTGCCCGTCGAAAATACGTTGCGGCAGTTCAAGATCGGTGTACGCCAGCCGTCCGCCCTCGTAGGAAACCTCCATCCGCGGCACCCGGCTCAACAGCGGATGCTGGTCACGGATGGCCTGCAGAATCGCGGCTTCGACGCGCTGGACCTGGCTCTGGTTGTCGTCGATGAGCACCGTGGCCGTCGGTTCCCCGTCGATCAATCGGGTCTCAGCGGCCGACGCTGAGCGCGCGGCGCGGTGGACCGGGCTGATTGCAGCGTGGGCTCCCCCGGCGGGCGCCAGCTCGGTGGTCAGGCTCAGGGTGCTGGCGCCACCGGCCTGGCAGGCGGCGGTCATCTGTGGAAAGGAAAGTTTGGACAAAGCGATCAACCTTTCTGGTCCACCGAGTGTGGCACAGGCGTCCGGTCCAGGTCCGGCTCGAGATAGATGACCAGCGCCGCCGGCACGGCCGCACGGATATTGGCTTCGGCGGCGTCGATGGTGGCCGCGACGCCGGCCAGGTCCAGCCGGGGAACCACGGCGATCTTGGCCCCCACCAGCATCTCGTCCGGGCCCAGGTACTGGGTGCGGATGTGGATCAGGCGGGTGACGTTCTCGGTTCCCTCCAGCGCCGCGCGAATGGCCTGATCTTCGGCGGCAGTGGCGCCCTCACCGATCAGCAGGCTGTGCATCTCCACCATCAGGAAGACGGCGACCACACCGAGCAGCACACCGATCCCGAGGGTGCTCACGCTGTCCCACACCGGGTTTCCGGTGAGCACGCTCAGTCCCACGCCGGCCAGCGCCAGCACCAACCCGATCAGCGCGGCGGTGTCCTCCAACAAAACCACCGGCAGCTCGGGATTGCGCGAGTTGCGAAGGAACCGCCACCAGCTGCCCTGGCCCTTCAGCGGGCGCGACTCGACGATCGCAGTCCGAAAACTGTAGGACTCCAACGCGATCGCTACCACCAGGATCGCGATCGCCACCAGCGGCGAGCTCAACTCGACCGGGTGGCGAAGCTTCTCGTAGCCCTCGTAGAGCGCAAACATCGAGCCCAGGCTGAACAGCACCAGCGCCACGACGAACGACCAGAAGTAGCGGCTGCGGCCATGCCCGAAAGGGTGCAGCGCGTCGGGTGCCTTGGTGGCGGCGCGCTGTCCGAACAGCAACAGCGTCTGGTTGGAGGTGTCGACCACCGAGTGCACCGCCTCGGCGAGCATGGCGGCGCTACCGGTGATCACGTAGCCGGTGAACTTCGCCACCGCGATACCGGCGTTGGCCGCCAGGGCCGCGATGATGGCCTTGGTACTACCGGAGGACGACACTCTAGAGACCTATCGTCGCCCGGAACAGAGCGGCCGGTTTTTGGGCGAGCAGCCGGATCGGCCCGTCGTCGCAGGGCACCCAGGCCGACTCGCCGCGGTGCAGCGTCAGCGTCTTGGACTTGGCGTGCACGGTGATTGAGCCCTCGGTGCACAGCAGGATCTGCGGACCGTCGTGGCGCGCCGGCGCGTCGACCTCGTGGCCGAGGTGGGTGCCGTCGAGGGTCAGTCGCGACAGCGCGAATTCCTCGGCGGGGGTCTGGTAGACCACCTCGAGTCCGTCGGTGTAAGTGGCCGGCCGCAGCGCCTCCTCGGTGGTGGGGGTGAAATCCAGCACCCGCAGCAACTCGGGGACGTCGACGTGTTTGGGCGTCAGTCCGCCACGCAGCACGTTGTCGGAGTTGGCCATCACCTCCAGACCTACGCCGTGCAGGTAGGTGTGCAGGTTGCCGGCCGATACGAAGATGGCCTCCCCCGGCGCCAGACTGACCCGGTTGAGCAGCAGCGAGGCCAGGACACCGGCATCACCCGGGTACCGCTCTCCCAGTTCGAGGACCGTCTTGGCCTCGGCGGAGAATTCGCCGGCCTCAGAACTGAGGTACTGGATGGCCCCTTCCAGCACGGCGGGCACCAACACGTCCAAATCGGGTTGGGGTGCGGTGATCCATGTGGTGAACAGCGCCCGCAGGCCGTCGGCGTCGGACTGCACATCGGATTGACCGTTGCCGGACTGGCCGCCGAGCAGGTCGATGAA
The DNA here is from genome assembly GCF_046250075.1 of Mycobacterium sp. SMC-14. Lineage (NCBI taxonomy): Bacteria > Bacillati > Actinomycetota > Actinomycetes > Mycobacteriales > Mycobacteriaceae > Mycobacterium > Mycobacterium sp. SMC-14. The sequence goes on from NZ_CP176429.1 coordinate 3,345,509, forward strand.
CGGGTCCAGGTCCGATACCGCCAACCCCCTCAGCAGCTCGATGGTGCGCGCCACCGGGCGGAAACCGGCCAGCGCCTCGAACGGCTGCAGCGCCACCAGCAGTTCCGGTTTGTGACTGGTGTCGCGATAGTTGCGGATCGGCGCCGACACCGGGACCCCGAGCCGCTCCTCGCGTTCGTAGCCTTCGATCGCCTGCATGGCACTCGGGTGGGCCTGCAGCGACAGTGGCTCGTCGGCGGCCAGCACCTTGACCAGAAACGGCAGGCGATCACCGAAGCGCGTCTGGGCGAGCGGCCCCAACTGGCCCTCCGGGTCTTGGGCTAAGACGTGGAGCAACGACACCTCGCCGGTGTCAGTCTCCAGGCAGGCCGGATCCCCGGGGTGTGCGCCCAGCCACAGCTCCGCCTCTGGATGTGCCGCCGGAACCGGCCGGCCGGTGAATTCGGCGATAGCCGTCCTCGAACCCCAGGCGTAGGTCCGTATCGCACCGCGTAGTTGTTCCACTGTTCCCGTCAACCCCGCAAAAGTCGCACATAGGCGGCGGCCATCTCCAACCGCACTGCCAACACCGCAAGCTGTTGTTCGGCCCGGCCTGGGCCGCTCGGGGGCGGCCCCTGGGTCGGGTTCGCGGTTTCCGCCGAGGCACCCGGCGCCACCGGTACATCCCCGGCTGCGACCAGGTCGACATCGCCCAAGCCGTTGATTCGGGCCGCCACCACGGTACGTTCGGCGGCCAGCGTCAAGGCCAGCACCCGTAACCGGTCGAGGGCCGGGCCGTCGATCTGTTCGTCGTGGAAGATGTCGGCGTCATCGTTGCCACCGGCGGACCGCGCCCGCAGGGCGCTCACCGCGTCGGCCAGACCGGTCGCCGCCACCGTGGTCTGACCGATCCGCAGCATCGCCGCGCTGCCGTGTCGCGCCAGCGCCAGGGTCGCCGCGCAGTCACCGGCCAACGCGACGGCGCGGCCGACAATGCGGTCGGCCAGCAATTTCGCTGGGTTGGTGAACAACTCACGCGCGGCACTGTTGCGCAACGCCTCGGCGTCGAGCTCGTCGGCCAGTGCGCCCAGGTCACTCGGCGCACCCGCGCCGCCCAGCTCCAGGGCGTCCATGATGGCCAACCCGGCGGCCAGGTAGCGCGGCAGGCCGAACTCCGCCGCGACGGCAATCCGCGGTTCCAGCACTGCGACGCGACCGGCGGTCGCGTCGCGCAGCGGCCCCTCATAGGGCGCGACGACCACCACCCGCGCCCCGCGACGGACCCCGGCTGCGGCTGCGGCGACCAGCGCCGGGTCGCCCGGGTCATCACCGGCGATCACCACTACGTCCAGCGAACCGATCCACGACGGCGCCTCAGCGGCCAGCACCAGCGGTGCGCGCACCGAATCGCCGTGCGTGGCGGCCAGCAGGCTCCCGGCCGTGGCCGCGGTACCGCGAGTGGCCAGCCAGATCACCGCCCGCGGCGGGTAGTCACGGCTTTCGCTGCGCACCGCATCCAGGGCACCCTCATCGACCGCCGCGGCGGTAGCGCGCACCTGCGCCCCGGCCATCGACGCGGCCCACAACGCGCCGTCGCGGTCAGCCGCCAACAGGGCCTCGGTGTCATCGAGGTCGACGGTGGAAAAGGAGCCGGAGAAAGCGGTCACGGACGAGACTTCTCCGCGGCGGTGACGGCTCGGCTTTGCTGGGCGATCTTTTCGGACACTTGGGCCACCACCGCGTCCACTGCGGCGGCGTCGGGCGCCTCGACATTGAGCCGCAGCAGCGGCTCGGTGTTGGAGCTGCGCAGGTTGAACCAGCTGCCCGCGCCCAGGTCGACGGTCACGCCATCCAGGTGGTCCACGGACACCTGGTCGCCGAACGATCCGACCACCGCATCCACGCACGCCGGTGCATCAGCGACGGTGAAATTGATCTCTCCCGACGCCGCGTAACGCTGGTAGTCGGCGGTCAGCTCCGACAGCGGCCGCTGTTGTTCGCCGAGCGCGGCCAGGACGTGCAGGGCGGCCAGCATGCCCGAGTCGGCACCCCAGAAATCCCGGAAGTAGTAGTGCGCCGAGTGCTCCCCGCCGAAGATGGCCCCGGTCTCGGCCATCAGCGCCTTGATGTAGGAGTGCCCGACCCGTGACCGCAACGGTGTGCCGCCGAGCTCGGCGACCAGTTCCGGTACGGCGTGCGAGGTGATCAGGTTGTGGATCACCGTCGCCCCGGGCTCGCGGGCCAATTCGCGGGCGGCCACCAAGCCGGTCACCGCCGACGGGGAAACCGGCTCTCCGCGCTCGTCGACCACGAAGCATCGGTCGGCGTCGCCGTCGAAGGCCAACCCGATATCCGCGCCCTGCTCGCGCACGAAGGCCTGCAGATCGACCAGGTTGGCCGGATCCAGCGGGTTGGCCTCGTGGTTGGGGAAGTTGCCGTCCAGCTCGAAATACAGCGGCAGCAATGTGATCGCGCCGACCGATCCGAACACCGCCGGGGCGGTGTGGCCAGCCATTCCGTTGCCGGCGTCGACGGCCACGCGCAGCGGACGCAGGCCGGAGATGTCGACCAGCGAGTGCAGGAATGTCGCATAGTCGGCCAGCACGTCGCGGTCGGTGAGGGTGCCGCGCGTTCCGTGGCCGTCGCCGCCCGGGGCCCAGTCGGAGTCCAAGCCGGCGATCAGCTCATCGCGGATTCGGCCCAGGCCGGTATCGGCGCCCACCGGCTTGGCGCCCGCCCGGCAAAGCTTGATGCCGTTGTAGGCGGCCGGGTTGTGGCTGGCGGTGAACATCGCACCCGGGCAGTCCAGCGCCCCGGAGGCGAAATAGAGCTGGTCGGTCGATGCCAACCCGATCCGGACCACGTCCAGGCCGCGGGCGACCACGCCCTCGGCGAACGCCGCCGACAGCACTGGCGAACTGTCCCGCATGTCGTGGCCGATCACCACCTGCCGGGCACCTTCCTCGGCCATCAGCCGGGCAAACGAGGACCCGACCTCGGTGACGAGGGATTCATCGATCTCCGAACCGACCAGGCCGCGTACGTCGTACGCCTTGATCACACGGTGGACAGCCGCAGCGGGCCGAGACATGGACAGGGCTCCTGACGCAGTGGACTCTTGACGCTCAAGCCTAGCCCGGAACCCGCGATCAGTCCGACGGGTCTGGCAACACCCGCAAATGGCCACGGCGCCGACCATTGGTCTTGCCGGGCGGACCAGGCGGTGCCAGCACGCCGCCACCCGGTCCGGCGGTGGGCGCTCCCCGGGTCGCGGAGTCGACCGGATTGGTCTGGGGATACCACCCGTTGGCTGGGGCCGCTCGCCCGGATTCGCGCTCGCGAACCGCCTCGGCAAGCGCGATCAGGTCATCCTCTTCGGGAGACACCCAGGGGCCGGGGTGGCGGACCAGTTCCCAACCACGCGGGGCTGTGATCCGGCCTGCATGGTTGAAGCACAGGTCCCAGGAATGCGGCTCAGCGGCAGTCGCCAGCGGGCCGACCACCGCGGTGGAGTCCGAGTAGACGAACGTCAGCGTCGCCACCGCATAGTGCGGACACCCTGGCCGGCAGCAACGACGGGGAACGTTCACGCCCGTGAGGCTATCGTGGCGGCGCTCCCCCGCAGCGCCGGACACGCGCAATGAGCCGGCACCCTATGCACAACCGTTACCATCTTCTGCGTGATCGCCACGCGTCGCCGCAGGCGCGGCCGCGAAACCCGCGGACCGCTGTTGCCACCGACCGTGCCGGGCTGGCGCACCCGTGCGGAACGGTTCGACATGGCGGTGTTGGAGGCCTACGAGCCCATCGAACAACGTTGGAAGCAACGGTTGACGGCACTTGACGTCGCGGTCGACGAGATCCCGCGGATCGCCGCCAAGGATCCCGACAGCGTGCAGTGGCCGCCAGAAGTGGTCGCGGACGGGCCGATTCCGCTGGCCCGGTTGATTCCCGCCGGGGTGGACGTTCGAGGAAATCCGACGCGGGCCCGAATCTTGCTGTTCCGCAAGCCGATCGAGCAGCGCGCAAACGACAGCACAGAACTCGGTGATTTATTACACGAGATTCTGGTGGCCCAAGTCGCCACCTACTTAGATGTCGAGCCCAGCGTCATCGACCCGACGATCGACGACTAGTCGCTGGCTCAGACGATGCCGCGCTTGAGGCGGCGGCGCTCACGCTCGGAAAGCCCACCCCAGATACCGAAACGCTCGTCGTGCCCCAAGGCGTATTCCAGGCACTCGCTACGAACCGAGCACCGCTGGCAGATCTTCTTGGCCTCTCGGGTCGAGCCGCCCTTCTCCGGGAAGAACGCCTCGGGGTCGGTCTGCGAGCACAGAGCGCGGTCCTGCCATTGCTCATTGGTGGCCGACGCAGGGTCGAACGGCTCGAATTCGTCGTAGTCCTCGGGCTCGGGAACCAGGCTCAGATGCGGCCGGCTGGGCATCGCCTCCAACGCCTCCGGCGCCTCCAGCCCGCTCGGCGTAGCCATTTCGGCACCGGCGTGCGGTGCTCCCCCCATCACGCCCCAAAGGTGCTCATAGGACATGCTCCGCCTCCTCACCTGTAGCGCGATCCTGATATGTCGGTCGAATCGGAAGATATTGACCATCCTGATTCGAACATGTGATCGAATCTCGGTCTGCGACACCGAAATCGGCTGGCCAACCGGGAAATGACACTAGTGTGATTAGACACGGGTTGATCAGCCCGGTCAAGCCGATTGGCCAAATTCCTTACCATCCCGTGATCGATTTCCAACGTGTCCGAGACCGGCGAGTCCCTGTCATCTACCCCACACCCGCCCCTCGGCGTGTCTTACCGCGTCCCCGATGAAGCGACGACGGCGATCCGCCACGCCAGCCATCTCGGCGCCAAAGGTACTGTCGTGCGCTGTGAAGGTCACCGTTCTCGTCGGGGGGGTCGGCGGCGCCCGGTTCCTGCTCGGCGTCCAGAAACTACTGGGTCTGGGCCAATTCGCCGAATCCCCAGCTGGCACCGGGGCCGATGCGCACGAACTGACCGCGGTCGTCAACGTCGGCGACGACGCCTGGATGCACGGGGTACGCATCTGCCCCGACCTGGACACCTGCATGTACACCCTGGGCGGCGGCGTCGACCCCGAGCGCGGCTGGGGTCACCGCGACGAAACCTGGCACGCCATGGAGGAGTTGGCCCGCTACGGGATGCAGCCGGACTGGTTCGGCCTCGGCGACCGCGACCTGGCCACCCATCTGGTCCGTACCCAGTCGCTGCGCGCCGGTTATCCGCTGACAGAGGTGACTTCGGCGCTGTGCGAGCGCTGGCAGCCGGGAGCGCGGTTGCTGCCGGTCACCAACGACAGCTGTGAAACGCACGTCGTCATCACCGACCCGGCCGACGACACCCAGCGCGCGATCCACTTCCAGGAATGGTGGGTGCGCTACCGCGCGCAGGTTTCCACCCACGGGTTCGGTTTCGTGGGTGCAGAGAAGGCCACGGCCACACCGGAAGTCGTCGATGCCATCACCGGTGCCGACATCGTGCTGCTGGCACCCTCCAATCCGGTGGTGAGCATCGGCGCCATCCTGGCCGTTCCGGGTGTCCGCGCGGCGCTGCGCTCCACCGCGGCACCGATCGTCGGCTACTCCCCGATCATCGCCGGAAAGCCGTTGCGCGGCATGGCCGATGTCTGCCTGAGCGTGATCGGCCTGGACTCCACCTCCCGAGCCGTCGGCGAGCATTACGGCGCCCGCAGCGGAACCGGGATCCTGGACTACTGGCTGGTGCATGAGGGCGAGTCCGCCCATGGCGACGACATCGCCGGCATGACCGTAAGCGCCGCACCGCTGTTGATGACCGATCCGGCCGCCACGGCCGAAATGGTCCGCACCGGACTGGAGCTAGCGGGGGTGTCACCATAAAGGGGCAGGGCGAGCACGGCAGCGCCGCCAAGATCGAGATCTTGCCGGTGACCGGCTTGGGCGAGTTCCGCCCCGGCGACGATCTGGCCACCGCACTGGCCGAGGCCGCCCCATGGCTGGCCGACGGCGACATCGTGGTCGTCACCAGCAAGGTGGTGTCCAAGTGTGAGGGCCGCATCGTGCCGGCGCCGCACGACGCCGAGGCACGTGATGCATTGCGCCGCCAGCTGGTTGAGGCCGAGGCAGTACGCGTGCTGGCCCGCAAAGGCCGCACCTGGATCACCGAGAACCGCCTCGGTCTGGTGCAGGCCGCCGCGGGTGTGGACGGCTCCAACGTCGGCTCCGACGAACTCGCACTGCTGCCGGTCGATCCCGACGGCAGCGCCGCCGCGTTGCGCTCCGGGCTGGCCGAGCGTCTGGGGGTCAGCGTGGCAGTGCTGATTACCGACACCATGGGCCGCGCCTGGCGCCACGGCCAGATCGACCTCGCGATCGGGGCGTCGGGCCTGTCGGTGCTCAACGGCTATGCGGGGTCCGTCGACCGGCATGGCAACGAATTGGTGGTGACCGAAGTGGCCGTCGCCGACGAACTCGCCGCGGCAGCCGACCTGGTCAAGGGCAAGCTCACCGATGTTCCAGTGGCGGTGGTGCGCGGCGTTACCAGCCCCGACAACGGTTCCACCGCCGCCGCACTGGTGCGTTCCGGCCCGGAGGACCTGTTCTGGCTCGGTACCGCCGAGGCTATCGAGGTCGGACGCGGCCAGGCGCAACTGCTGCGCCGTTCCGTGCGCAGCTTCGCCGGCGAGCCCGTTCCGGCGCAATTGATCACCGACGCCATGGCCGAGGCGTTGACCGCGCCGGCCCCACACCACACCCGTCCGGTCCGGTTCGTCTGGCTGCAGACCCCGAGCGTGCGCACTCGGCTGCTCGATGCCATGGCGCAGCAGTGGCGATCCGACTTGACCGGTGACGGCAAGTCCCCCGAGTCCATTGACGCCCGGGTCTCACGTGGTCAGATCCTTTATGAAGCACCTGAAGTCGTCATCCCGATGATGGTGCCCGATGGCGCCCACCACTACCCCGACGCCGCCCGCACCGCCGCCGAGCACACCATGTTCACGGTTGCCGTCGGCGCCGCCGTCCAGGGGCTGTTGGTGGCACTGGCGGTACGGGGTGTGGGCAGCTGCTGGATCGGTTCGACGATCTTCACCCCCGAGTTGGTACGCACCGAGCTCGATCTGCCGCCCGACTGGGAACCCTTGGGCGCCATCGCGATCGGCTACCCCACCGACCCGCCCGAACCCCGCGCACCTGCCGACGTCGGCGACTTGCTGGTGCGGCGATGAGTCTGCACGACTCCGCGGTCGCGGCACTGAGCTCCTGGGCCGCACCGGATCCCGCGCAGGACTCGCTCCGGCATGCGGTACTGGCGTTTCTGGCTGCCCGCCCCGATGCGTGCCGGCGTGAATGCGTTCCCGGCCACATCACCGCCTCGACACTGGTGCTCGACCACACCGGTGAGCACGCGCTGCTGACGCTGCACCCGCGGGTAGGCCGCTGGCTACAGCTCGGCGGGCACTGCGAGGACACCGACGCCGACATCGTCGCCGCCGCCCTGCGCGAAGCCACCGAGGAATCCGGCATCGCCGATCTGCGGCTCGATCCGGCGCTGGCCGCCGTGCATGTGCATCCGGTGACCTGCTCGCTGGGTCTGCCGACCCGGCACCTGGACCTTCAGTTCGTGGCGCACGCGCCCGCGGGCGCGCAGATCGGGATCAGCGACGAGTCGCTGGCACTGCGCTGGTGGCCGGTGGATGCGCTACCGCCGGACGCCGACGACGCGCTGGCGCATTTGGTGGCGCGGGCCGTCGCGGCCGCCTGATCCAGGCGTTGACTCTGCGCCTACGGCGGAAAAGTTCGAGAACGGTGCGCCCTGAGCGCAGAGTCAGCGGAAAGCCGGCTCACACGTCCGACGAGTAGCGGATCCCGCAGTCCGGGATCGACACGCCGGGCCATACCCGGGCCCCGCGCAGCAACTCGCAGCGGGCCCCGATGTCGGCGCCGTCGCCGATCACCCCGTCGCGGATCAGCGCCCGCGGCCCGATTCGGGCGCCGAACCCGATGATCGAGCGTTCGATCACGCTGCCGGCCTCCACTTTCACCCCGTCAAAGATCACCGCACCGTCCAGCCGGGCGCCCGGGCCGATCTCGGCGCCCCGCCCCACCACCGTGCCGCCGATCAGGACCGCGCCCGGCGCCACCGAGGCGCCGTCGTGCACCAGGGCCTCACCGCGCTGCCCGCCCAGCGCAGGTGACGGCGCGATGCCGCGCACCAGATCCGCCGAGCCCCGCACGAAGTCCTCCGGGGTGCCCATGTCGCGCCAATAACTGGTGTCCACGTAGCCGCAGACCTTTACACCGTCGGCCAGCAGCGCCGGGAACACCTCGCGTTCCACCGACACCGGGCGCCCCCGCGGGATGCGGTCGATGACCTCCCGGGACAACACGTAACAACCGGCATTGATCTGGTCGGTCGGCGGATCCTCGGTCTTCTCCAGGAACGCGGTGACCCGCCCGTCGCTGGTGGGCACGCAGCCGAAGGCCCGCGGGTCGCCGACGCGCACCAGGTGCAAGGTCGCCTCGGCACCCTGCTCGCGGTGGTAGTCGTGCAGCTCGGTCAGATCGGCCCCGGACAGCACATCACCGTTGAACACCATCGCGGTGTCGTGGCGCAGCTTTCCGGCGACGTTGGCGATGCCGCCGCCGGTGCCCAGCGGCTCTTCCTCGGTCACGTAGTCGATCTGCAGACCCAGTGCGGCTCCGTCGCCGAACTCCTCGGCGAAGACCTCGGGCTTATAGGACGTGCTGAGGATCACGTGTTCGATGCCCGCGGCGGCGATCCGCGACAGCAGGTGAGTCAGGAACGGCAGACCCGCGGTGGGCAGCATCGGCTTGGGCGCCGACAGGGTGAGCGGCCGCAGCCGAGTCCCCTTGCCGCCCACCAGGACGACCGCGTCGACTTGGCTCAGTGTCACGGGTGCCCCTTCGTCAGTTTGCGGCGGGCGTTACGCACCGCCAATTGTGAGCGCACCGCCAACGCGCCCCGCATGCTCCAGCGCAGCGGCGCCCGCCACCAGCCGGGGTGCCGGTCGGCAAGGTAGGTGTAGGTGCTGCGGTGGTGAGCGGCCAGGTTGCGTGCCGGGTCCTTGCCGGTGGCGTGGCCCTTCTGGTGCAGCACCTCGGCCTCGGGCACGTAGACGTTGAGCCAGCCGGCCTTGGCCAGGCGGTCCCCCAGGTCGACGTCCTCCATATAGAGGAAGTAGCGCTCATCGAAGCCGCCGATGGCGTCGAACGCGGCGCGGCGCACCAGAAGGCAGGCGCCCGAGAGCCACCCCACCGCCCGCTCGCTGGGCTCCAGCCGCTCCTGCCGGTAAGCGCGGGTCCACGGATTGTTGGGCCACACCGGGCCGACCACAGCGTGCATCCCGCCGCGGATCAGGCTGGGCAGGTGACGCGCCGAGGGATACACCGAGCCGTCCGGTTCCCGGATCAGCGGGCCCAGCGTCGCCGCCCGGGGCCATCGGGCGGCCGCGTCCAACAGGGCCTCGATGCTGCCCGGACCCCACTGCACGTCGGGGTTGGCCACGATGAGAAATTCGCTGCGTTCGCCGTCCTCGGCGTCGAGCAGCGCCACCCCGGCATTGACCGCTCCGCCGTAGCCCAGGTTGGCCCCGGTATGCAGCAATTGCACGTTGGGATAGCGCTGCGCGGCTTCCTCCGGCGAACCGTCGGTAGATCCGTTGTCGGCCATCACCACCCGCACCGGGCGATCGGTCGCCAGCGACAGCGATGCCAGGAAGCGGTCCAGGTGCCAACCCGGCGAATAGGTCACCGTCACCACCGGTAGCGCCTCACTCACGGCGTAGAGGTTATCTGGCCACAGCGGCGGACAGTGCATCGCTCCACCGGCGCAGCGGTGTCAGGCCGGCGCGCGCCGACTCGGCCCCCGACAACGCGGAGTAGGCGGGCCGGGCGGCCGGGCGCGGATGCGCTGCACTGCTGACCGGCCGCACCCGGTCCGGATCGGCGCCGACGGCGGCGAACACCGCACGGGCCTGTTCGTACCGGCTCGCGGCACCGGCGTTGGCGGCATGCAACACCCGGGCACTCGGCGGTGCGGCCGCCAGCGCCAGCAGCGCATCGACGAGATCGCCGACATAGGTCGGGGATCCGATCTGGTCGTCAACCATCTCCACGCCCGCATCGCCCGCGGCCCGCTCGCGCATCACCGCGACGAAGTCGGAGCCGCCGGCAGCGCCGGTGTAAACCCAGGCGGTACGCACCACCAGGGCATCCGGCGAAGCTGCCAGCACCGCGTTCTCACCAGCCAATTTGGTGCTGCCGTACACCGACAGCGGCCGGGTGGCATCCCCCGGCTCGTACGGGTGGGGCGCGGCGCCGCCGAAGTCACCGTCGAAGACGTAGTCGGTGGAGATGTGGATCAAGCGAGCACCGGCTCGCGCGCTCGCAGCGGCCAGGTGACCCGGTCCCGTGGCGTTGACGGCATGCGCCCGCTCGGCATCCTCCTCGGCGGCGTCCACGTTGGTGTAGGCCGCGCAGTTGATCAGCACGTCACCGGGCCGCAGGTCCACGGCGTCCACCGCGGTGGCATTGGTGATGTCGCATTGGGCCGATGTCAGTGCCAGCACGTCCCGGCCGGTCTCGGCGGCGCGTTTGGCCAGGAAAGTGCCGACTTGGCCGCCGGCGCCGGTGATCACAATCCGCATGACCGTCGAGCTTATGCGGCGGTTCCAGCTTCGCCTCTCCTCCGTCGAGGCTCGCTAAACCACCGGTCTGGCACGCCGCACTCGGCTACCGGCGATACAGCAGTTACGCAAGTAATCTGAAGTGATGCCTGCGCAACGTGTGATTCGTGTGATTGCCACGGTGGCAGCCGTCGCCGTCGTCTTGGGTACCGGAGTGGCCTGGAGCCAAGTCCGGTCGTTCGAGGACGGCATCTTCCACGTCTCGTCGCTAGCCCTGGGCAACGGCGGATCCGATGGCGCGGTCGACATCCTGCTGGTCGGTATGGACAGCCGCACCGACGCCCACGGCAATCCGCTGACCCCCGAAGAGCTGTCCGCACTGCGCGTCGGGGATGACGAAGCCACCAACACCGACACGATCATCCTGGTCCGGATCCCCAACAACGGGAAGTCGGCCACCGCGATCTCGATCCCCCGCGACTCCTACGTGGCGGCGCCCGGCCTGGACAAGACCAAGATCAACGGCGTGTACGGGGCCACCCGGCTGGAGACCGCCGATGCGCTCGTCGCATCCGGAATGGATCCGCTCCAGGCCCAGGCGCGCGGTACCGAGGCCGGCCGAGAGGCCCTGATCAAGACGGTGGCCGACCTGACCGGAGTCACCGTCGACCACTACGCCGAGATCGGACTGCTCGGGTTCGCCCTGATCACCGATGCCCTGGGCGGCGTCGACGTCTGCCTGAAGGAGCCGGTGTACGAAGAGCTCTCCGGCGCGGACTTCCCGGCCGGCTGGCAGCGCCTCGGCGGCGCCCAGGCGCTCAGCTTCGTGCGACAGCGCCACGAACTGCCACACGGCGACCTGGACCGGGTCCGGCGCCAGCAGACGGTGATGGCGTCGCTGGCACACCAGGTGATCTCCGGAAAGACGCTGTCCAGCCCCGGCACCCTGTCGCGGCTGCAGGCGGCGGTACAGCGGTCGGTGGTGCTGTCGGCCGGGTGGGACGTGATCGACTTCGTCACGAAGGCCCAGGACCTGGCCGCGGGCAAGGTGGCGTTCGCCACCATCCCGGTGCTCGAGGAGTCGGGCTGGAGCGACGACGGTATGCAGAGCGTGGTGCGCGTCGACCCCGACCAGGTGGCCGACTGGGTCGCGGGGCTGCTGCACGATCAGGACGAGGGCAAGACCGAACAACTGGCCTACAACCCGGAACAGACCACCGCCAGCGTGCTCAACGACACCGACATCAACGGCCTGGCCGCCGCGGTTTCCGGCGTGCTCAACGCCAAGGGGTTCGGCACCGGAGCCGTGGGAAACAACGAGTCCGGGCATGTGCCCACCAGTCAGGTGCAGGCCGCCTCGGCCGACGACCCCGGCGCACGGGCGGTGGCCAGGGACCTGGGCGGATTGCCGGTGGTGTCCAATGAGTCGCTCCCGACCGGCGCCGTGCGCGTCGTGCTGGCAGGCGACTACACCGGGCCCGGATCCGGCATGGGCTCCGGGGGCGCCAGCGCGCAGGCGGCCGGCATCTCCAGCTACGACGACGGCGAGGCACCCCAAATCCCCGTTGCGTCACCGATTCTGACCGCGGGTTCCAACGATCCCCAGTGCGTGAACTAACGTCGCTGCGGTGACCAACCTCAGCTCGGCGATCCTTGACCCGATCATGCGCGCCGACCCGGTGGGGCCACGGATCACCTATTACGACGACGCCACCGGGGAACGTATCGAGCTGTCCGCGGCGACGCTGGCGAACTGGGCCGCCAAGACCGGCAACCTGTTGCGCGACGAGCTCGGCGCCGCAGCCGGCAGTCGCATCGCGGTGTTGCTGCCAGCGCACTGGCAGACGGCGGCGGTGCTCTTCGGCGCCTGGTGGATCGGGGCCGAGGTGCTGCTGGACGCGCCGGACGGCGATGCCGACGTCGCGCTGTGCACCGCCGACCGGCTCGCCGAGGCCGACGCGGCGGTGGCCGCCACCGGCGGCGAGGTGGTGGTGCTGTCCCTGGATCCGTTCGGCCGGCCCGCCCCGGACCTGCCGGTGGGCGTCACCGACTATGCGACCGCCGTGCGGGTGCACGGCGACCAGATCGACGCCGAGCGAGCGCCCGGCCCCGCCCTGGCCGGATCGTCCGCCGACGATGTGCTGGCATCGTGCGAGAAGTGCGCGGCAGCACTGGGTTTGACGTCGTCGGATCGGGTGTGGTCGACCAATAGCTGGGACAACCCGACCGAGCTGATCGACAACATGTTGACGGTGTTCGCCCTCGGCGGGTCCCTGGTCCAGGTCGCCAACCCCGATCCCGACCTGCAGGAGCGCCGCAGGGCCAGCGAGAAGGTCACCCGAAATCTGAGCTGACGCGATTTCGGCGCGGTTTGTCCCGCTGGGCGGGCGATACCGCGCCGAAATCACCGGTAAACATATGCATAAATGCTTATATGCTGATACGCTTGCCCGCAAGAACTCGCCGTACGAAGAGGAGATGACTTATGGCAGTGCAGGGATTGCTGGTGAAAGCGGCGTCGACGGTGTTCACCGGACTGGTTGGCGTGAGCGCCTATGAGGTGGCACGCCGGGCACTGGCGAAAGCTCCGCTGCACGAGGCAGCGGTGACGGCCACCGAGTGGAGTCTGCGCGGAACCCGCAGGGCCGAAGAGGTCGCCGAGTCGGCGCGACTGAAGGTGGCCGACGTCGTCGCCGAGGCCCGCGAGCGCATCGGCGAGGAGGCCACCCCGCCGGCCGCGGCCGTCGAGCACGACCACGACCACTGACCGACGGCGCCGAGGATGGGGAGCGCAGCGATGATCAGCAGCGCCGTAGCAACCGTGCCCGCCGACGATCAGCTGAGCGTCATTTCCGACGCGGCCGGCCGGATGCGGGTGCAGGTCTCGTGGGTCCGTGGCGACTCCCGGCGTGCGGTGGCCGCCGAGGAGGCCGCCGGCCGGGTCAACGGGGTACGTACCGTGCACGCCTATCCGCGTACCGGCTCGGTCGTGGTCTGGTACTCCCCCAAGCGGAGCGACACCGCGGAGATCCTGGCGGCCATCGCGGCGGCGGCAACCGTCGCAGCCGAGCTGATCCCCGCCCGCACCCCACGCTCGGCCGATATCCGCAACACCGACGTGCTGCGCATGGTGATCGGCGGCGCGGCGCTGGCGGTGCTGGGGGTGCGCCGCTACGTCTTCGCCCGGCCGCCGCTGCTGGGGCCCAGCGGTCAACTCGTCGCGACCGGCGCCACGGTCTTCATGGGTTACCCCTTCCTGCGGGGCGCACTGCGCTCGATCCGGTCCGGCAGGGCCGGCACCGACGCACTGGTGACCGCCGCGACCGTGGCCAGCCTGGTGCTCCGGGAGAACGTGGTCGCACTGACCGTGCTCTGGTTGCTCAATATCGGTGAGTACCTGCAGGATCTGACGCTACGCCGCACCCGCCGCGCCATCTCGGATCTCTTGCGCGGCAACCAGGACACCGCATGGATCCGGCTGGCCGACGGTACTGAAGTGCAGGTGCCGATCGACACGGTGCAGATCGGCGACGAGGTGATCATCCACGACCACGTGGCGATCCCGGTCGACGGCGAAGTCGTCGACGGGGAGGCCATCGTCGACCAGTCCGCGATCACCGGCGAGACGCTGCCGGTCAGCGTGATCGCCGGGGCGAGGGTGCACGCCGGTTCCGTGGTGGTGCGCGGCCGGGTGGTGGTCCGGGCCACCGCGGTGGGAAACCAGACCGTGATCGGCCGCATCATCAGCCGCGTCGAGGAGGCACAGCACGACCGGGCACCGATTCAGACCGTCGGCGAGAACTTCTCACGGCGCTTCGTGCCGGCCTCGTTCATCCTGTCGGCGATCACCTTGGTGCTCACCGGCGATGTCCGTCGGGCAATGACGATGCTGCTGATCGCCTGCCCCTGCGCGGTGGGACTGGCCACGCCGACCGCGATCAGCGCGGCGATCGGCAACGGTGCGCGGCGCGGCATCCTGATCAAGGGCGGCTCGCATCTGGAGCAGGCCGGCCGGGTGGACGCTATCGTGTTCGACAAGACCGGCACGTTGACGGTGGGCCGCCCGGTGGTGACCAATATCGTTGCCATACACAAGGATTGGCAGCCCGAACAGGTGCTCGCCTATGCCGCCAGCTCGGAGTTGCACTCGCGTCACCCGCTGGCCGAAGCGGTGATCCGCTCCACCGAGGAACGCCACATCAGCATCCCGCCGCACGAGGAATGCGAAGTCCTGGTGGGGCTGGGCATCCGCACCTGGGCCGACGGCCGCACCCTGCTGCTGGGCAGCCCGAACCTGCTGCGCTCGGAGAAGGTCCGTATCTCCAAGAAGGCGGCCGACTGGGTCGCCAAGCTGCGCGCACAGGCCGAGACCCCGCTGCTGCTGGCGGTCGACGGCACCCTGGTCGGGTTGATCAGTCTGCGCGACGAGGTGCGCCCAGAGTCGCGCGAGGTGCTTGAGGCGTTGCGCGCCAAAGGTGTTCGCCGCATCGTCATGCTCACGGGCGATCACCCGGAGACCGCGGCAGCGGTGGCGACCGAACTCGGCATCGACGAATGGCGAGCCGAGGTGCTGCCGGAGGACAAGCTGCAGGTGGTACGCGGACTGCAGGACGAAGGCTATGTGGTGGGCATGGTCGGTGACGGCGTCAACGACGCACCGGCATTGGCCGCCGCGGATATCGGGATCGCGATGGGTCTGGCCGGTACCGACGTTGCGGTGGAGACCGCCGATGTCGCCCTGGCCAACGACGACCTGCGCCGACTGCTCGACGTCCGGGACCTGGGCGGACGTGCTGTCGAGGTGATCCGGCAGAACTACGGCATGTCGATCGCGGTCAACGCCGTCGGCCTGTTGATCGGCGCCGGCGGAGCGCTGTCACCGGTGCTCGCGGCGATCCTGCACAATGCGTCGTCGGTGGCCGTGGTCGCCAACAGCTCACGGTTGATTCGCTACCGGCTGGGCTCCGAAGCGTTGGCGTCCGACCCCGCGGTGCCGTAATCTGGCTCCCGTCCCGACTGTTCCTGTCGAGCACCACCACCAGCTCCAGGGCAGTCGGGACTTTGCGTCGGTAGACGCACCGCCTCAGCGGCGTTCAGCAGCCGCAGCCTTCGCCGCGCCAGGAACGGAAGCCCTGCCACACCGAAACGGCGGCCACCCCCAGACCGATCAGCGGGTCCAGCCACCAACCGCCGGTCCACTGCGCGGTGAGGGTCAGACCGACCAGCACCGCGGCGGCCTGGATCGCACACAGATAGTTCTGCACTCCCTCACCGACGGTCGCCGCCGAGCCGAGCCGCGTGCCGAGCCGTCGCTGGGCCCGACCCAGCACCGGCATCACCAGAACGGCCGCGGCGGTGACCGCGATGCCGATGGCGCTGCCTTCACTGCGGTGGTCGCCGAAGAGGTGGCGTACCGATTCCGCGGCGATATAGGGGGCGTTGATCCAGAACGAGATCGCCACGCCGATCTGAGCGCGCCGCTCGGCCGTCTCGGACAGGGTGCGGGCACCGGTGAATCGCCAGATCACCACGGCCCCGGCCATCGCCTCAGGAATGGCTCCCAGTGCCCAGCCGGTCAGGGCGATCGAACCGGCGGCCAGGCCCTGCCACAGACCCACCACGCCTTCGATTCCCACCAGGACCAGGCTGACCCAGGCAAGCCGTCGAGCCCAGGTCGCTGCGCGGTGCCAGCCCCCATCGCGCACGACCCGAACGCCATGGGCATGCCCGGAGTGATCGTGATCGTGGTCGTGGTGTCCGATGGTCGTGCCCGGGGCGTCGGTCACCGGATCGGTGACGGCCGCTGCGGGGCCCACGACGCTACTGTCCACGCAAAAAATGTTACCTGGCGTTTCGGTGAGGCAGCCGTCACAGCACCGGCGCCTCAGGCGGTCCTCAGCTGTCCGCGTCCACCTTGACGACGCGGTCGTTGCCGCGGTCGGCGACGTAGACATTGCCGTGTTTGTCGACCGCAACGTCCAACGGAGCGTTGAGGCCGGTGAACGGCAGCACTACCGGGATCGCGGCGCCGGCTGCCAATTTCACCACCTTGTTGCGGTTGTGCTCGGTGACGTAGACGTCGCCGGCCTCGTCCACCGCGATACCCCACGGCGCGATGATCCCGGTGAAGGGCAGCACCACCTGCTCGCCCGAGGCTGCCACCAGCTTGAGCACCCGGTTGTTGCCGGTGTCGGTGACGTAGACATTGCCGGCGGAGTCCACCGCCACCCCATCGGGCTTGTTGAGGCCGACGAACGGCACCGTGGTCTGGGTGTTGGTGGCGGTGTCCAGCCGCAGCACCACGTCGTTGCCGCGGTCGGCGACATAGACGTTGCCGCCGTCGGCATCCACCGCCACCCCGTCGGGGTCGTCCAGGCCGACGAACGGCAGCACCGTGTGAGTGTCGGCTTCCGCCCCGACCTTGACCACCCGGTCGTTGACATCGGAGAAGTACACGTTGCCGATGTTGTCGACCACCACGCCGCGCGGCTGATACTGGTCGCTGAAGGGCACCACCGTCGAGGCAGTCGAGTCGGCGGCCAGGCGCACCACCCGCCCGTGCATGCCCTCACTGGTGACGTAGACATTGCCGTCGCCGTCCAACGCCACCCCACCCGGTGAGAGCCGGTAGCCCAGGTCGGTGAACGGCAATACGTCCTGTGGGGGTGCCGCGACCGGCGTCGCCGACGAGGGCTCCGACACCAGGTGCGTAATACCGGCGACGACGGTGACCGCGGCGATCGCACCGGCCGCCACCAGCACCGGCTTGCGGGGCAACCGCCACCGCCGGGACGGAGTGGGCATCGCCGAGATCGGAGTCTGCAGATCGTTACGCAGCAGGGGCGACATCGGGAACGGAGCCGGGGGCGGTCCGCCCAGACCGGTGCCCAATGCCGTAGCCAATCCGATGTCCGACGGCGCCCATCCTGCTCGGCTCACGCCGGCCGGCAGAGCAGTGCTGCCCCGCCTCTCGGGCCGGGGCTCGGGTTCCAGGCCGCCGGGCAGGTGCAGTGCGGGCTCGCCGCGCCGCAGGAACCGGAGCACCTGGTGGCGTTCGGGCTCGGTCAGCGCCTGGTAGGCAGCGGCGGCGAGCTCACCGGCGCTACTGTAGCGCTCCTCGGGTTTGCGAGCCAGCCCGCGGGCCAGCACCGTGTCGATGGCCGCCGGAACCCGCCCCGGGCGCAGCTTGCTCGGCTGCGGTGGCTCGGCGGTGCGACGTTCCTCGATCGCCTCGTCGACGCTGTCGGCTGAGAACGGGGGCACCCCACTGAGCGCCTCGGCCAACACAGCGGCCAGCGAGTAGATGTCGGCCAGGTGCGTGACCTGCTCGCCGGTCAGACGCTCGGGAGCCATGTAGGTGAGGGTGCCGACGGACGGTTTGGCCCGGGCGCCCGGTTCGGCGATCGCCGCGGCCACCCCGAAGTCCATCAGATACGCCAGATCGTCCTGAGTGACCAAGATGTTGTCGGGTTTGACGTCACGATGGACGACATAGGCATTGTGTGCCGCGTCCAGGGCCGCGGCGACCTGCCGCACGATGGCCACCGCGCGCGGCGGGCTCAGCGGACCTCCGTCGGCCAAGACGGTGGCCAGATTCGTGCCGTCGATCAGGCCCGTCTCCAGGTAGAGCACCTCGTCGATCTCGCCGTAGGCGCGGATCGGCACCACATGCGGCTCGGTCAGCTGACCGGCGGCTTCGGCCTCGTCCTCCAGCCGGCTGCGAAACGCCTCGTCGGCGGAGAGCGACTCAGAGAGAAGCTTCAGCGCCACCGTCTCGTCGTTGCGGGTGTCCTCGGCCCGGTAGACATCACCCACGACTCCGTGGCCGAGCAACCGCCCCAATTGATAGGGGCCGAATCGCGACCCGGTCCGCGAACCCGGCTCGGGATTGTTCACCGACGACGCTCCCTTCGACCACAGTGCCGCGCACTGCGGCGAAAGATTGGCTACCAGACTAACCGGCGCCGACGCCGTAAACGGTCACGAGATCGCGTTGACCGTAGTCAGGAGCCTGGATTTGAAGGACGCCGGCAGTGGAATGAAGCCGTACTGGTCCAGCCCGTCCTGGCCTGGACCGATCGCAGCCTGCAGGAACGCCTTGACCGCCGTGCCGGTGGCGGCGTCGGGGTATTTCGAGCAGACCGTCTGGTAGGTCGCCGACACGATCGGATAGGCACCGTGTTCGGCGGGCCGATAGAGCGACGCCGTATCCAGCACCAGGTCGTTGTTCGGGTTCGCGTCGGACACGAATTTCGCCCCAGCGATCGTCTTGCCGACCGATTCGGTGGAGATCGCCACCGGTGCCGAGCCACCCGCGGTGCTGATCTGCGCCATGGGCAGCTGCCTGCCGACCGCGAACGACCATTCGTTGTACGTGATGGATCCGTCGGTGCTCTGCAGCGCCGCCGCGACACCGTTGTTGCCGGTGGCGGCCTCGCCGATGCCGCCGTTGAACATGTCGCCGCCGCCGGCGAACCACCCGCCGTCAGAGGCGACCTCGAGGTATTTCTGGAAACTGGCGGTGCTCGGCGACCGGTCGCTGCGATACACCACATGGATGGGCAGCGCGGGCAGCGCAACACCGGCGTTGAGCGCCTTGATCGCGGGATTGTCCCAGCTCCCGATGGTGCCGTTGAAGATCTTCGCCAGGGTGGGCCCATCCAGGCTGAGGCTGTTCACCCCGTTGAGGTGATAGGTGACGGCGATCGGGCCGAACACCACCGGCAGGTCCCAGGCCGGCGAACCGCACCGCTCCGCGGCCCGTTCCGGCTGCGTCTTGGTGGGGTCCAGCGCTACCTCGGAGCCGGCCAGGTCGATCTCGTTGGCGATGAAGTCATCGACTCCGGCGGAGGAACCGTTGGCGTTGTAGTCCAGCCCCCGTCCGGGGCAGGCCCGGGAATAGGCGTAAGCGAACTGTTCGATCGCCCGTGCCTGGGCGGTCGAGCCGCCGGCATGCAGTGCCTGCTTGCCCCCGCAGTCCACGCCCGCCGCCGGGTCCTCGGCGGACCCCAGTTGGGCAGAGTCGTCGCCACAGGCCGAAACCGTCAGTGCGCCAACAACCAGCAAGGCCGGCAGCACGGTCGATCGGCCGAATTTCACAGGACGAAACTGTACCGCGACGCGCCGCGAGCGGGCCTGGTACCGCCGGATGCGATCGGGGCCGGCCCTCCCCCGCTGCCCGGTCAGTAGCCGGACGGGGTCTTGGACGCTGGCGTGCTGACCCTAGAGACCAGCAGCCGCGCACCGGTCAGCGCGGCCAGCATGACCGCGACGCAGATCAGTCCGTCGTCTTTGAGGCCCCACTTGACCGCGACCAATGTTGCGGCGCCGGCCGCCATGAGCAGCAGGCCCGCGGCGGTGCCACGGCCCGGCCCCGCCGAGATCCGGCCGTCCCAACCGGGCAGCGGGTTGTTCTCCAGTGGCCGCAACACCATGAACAACAGCGCCACCACGGCGGCCACGATGATCAACTGCGCGACGCTGACGGCAACGAAATGCGGCAGACCCGGGTAGCGGGCCCAGCCCAGTTGGTCGAAGAGCAGGTGCACACCCAGCAGCACCGGGATATGCCACAGGTACAGCGTCATGGCCCCGGAGTTTCCGACCGCGGTCAGCCACCACACCCGGGGCCGCTGCGCCCATCGGGTGATCGCCGGCGCGACGCAGATCGCCAGCGCGCTCATCGCGATCGCGTGCCCGGCCAGCAGCAGCGACGGCGGGCTGGTGTTGGACAACTGGTGGTCACCGGTGCCCACCATGCTCAGTTGGTAGGGCCCGAACCGAACCAGCGCGACATCGATCGCCACCATGATTACCGCGATTGCCAGCGCCGCGCGCCGCCGCAGCAGTGCGCGCCGGTAGCCGACACCGAACATCGCCGGGATGAGCCAGACGGCGAGGTTGAGATAGCCGACCGGCGCCAGCGCCGGGTGTTGCAGTCGCAGTACGTCGACGACCGCGATCGCTGCGTAGACCACGGCGACACCGACGAAAAGCGTTCCGGTGGTGGTGATCCGGTACAGCAGCGGCATCGCGGCCAGCACCAGCACGTAGGCGCCGAGAAACCACAGCAGCTGAATGCTGACGCCGGCAACCGGTTCGTAGACGTGTTGCGGCAGCACCGGGCGCAGCACCGCCAGGGCGGCGGCCCAGAACCCCAGGTAGAAGAAGACCGGCCGGAACAATCGGGTGCAGCGTTTCATCAGCCAGCCGCCCCACTGTTCGCCGGGCCGCCACGTGGTCAGGCAGGCGGCGGCGCCGGCGAAGAAGAACAGCGGCATGATCTGGAACACCCAGGTCAAGCCCGCCAGCGCGGGCGAGGCCGTCAGGAGGTTGTCCCAGATCAGCACACCGTCGCGGATGACGCTGGTGGCCATCACGGTGTGGCCGATGACGACGCCGAGCAGCGCGGTGATGCGCATGACGTCCAGGGCGCGATCGCGCCCGGCGGGCGTGGCCGCGGCCAGCTCGGTGGGGTCGGGGAAGCCCAGCAGGGTTGTCATCGCCGGTTACCTCTCGTCCTGCTGCGCCAGGCTGCGGGCGTAGCCGGTGCCCATCGCCAGCAGCAGCAGGCCCGCGACGATGAACGCCGCGACCCGGAACATGCCGTCGAGGGTGTCCAGATCGAACAGGAACAGCTTTGCGGTGGCGGCGCCGGTGAGCGCCAGGCCAGCGGTGATCGCCCAGGTGCGGGCCTCGCGGTCAGCCAAGCGCAACGCGTAGCGCAGCAGCCCGGCCGCCATCGCGATCCAGCAGAGGGTGGCCGTCATGTGGCCTGCCAAGAACCCGCCTTCGGTACCACCGATCGCGACGCCGGCGGTGACGGTGAACGCGGTGACGGCGTAGCCGATCGACGCCCCGCCGGCCACCGCCAGGATCGGCGCATTCGCCGGACTCGCCCCGTCGGCGCCGGCGTATGCGCGGGCCATGACGACCACCAGCGCGATCAGCAGCAGGCTGGCGATCAGCGTGGCCACCGTGTCTGCGGTCGGCATCGCCGTCGCGGTGATCAGGGTGTCCGGCGCCGCGTGGCCGAGGTAGACGACCGCGCCGGCGAATCCGAATCCCGCTGCGACCCAACGGGCCACATCGCTGCGTGGTCCGGCGGCCGCGACGACGACGGCCATGGCCAGCAGCACCGGGGCCAGCACCGAGCCGTGCACAGCCGTGGTCACCGCGATCAGTGCGGCGACCGCGGACAGCGCCGAAAAGACCTGCACGGCGACCGGCGGCAGTGCCCGATGTGCAAGGACGATCGCGAGCATGACGACCGACAGTGCCGCCGCCAGTACGGTGGCCGGCACCGTGTCGAGCGCGGCGCCGGCCACCAAAACCGGGAGGGTTCCGGCGGCGGTCAGCAGCGCGAGTGCACCCGGCCGGGTGCTGGTGGGCAGCACCAACAGCCCACTGACCACGGCCAGCACCGCGCCCACGGCGCTGGCGCCGCCGACCAGCCACCGGTGGTCATCGCCACTGACTGCGACCAGCGCCACCAGCAGGGGCAACGTCGCGGCTGCGATGCGGGCGGCGAACATCGCCGTCCAGTCCTTGCCCAGCTGCACCGGCAAGGCCGCCGCCGACAGCGCTAGCAGGAAACCGATCAACAGCAGGTCGACGTCGCCGGTGATGATCGGGGCCAGACCGATCAGCGGGACCAGCACCAGCACCCCGAGGTGTTCGGAGTCCCAGCGCCGCGCCAGTAGCAGGCCGACGCCGCCGACCGTTGCCGCGACCACCAACCCGACGGCCGCCGGCACCCATTGGTAGTAGGCGGTGACCGCAATGACGTCCAGATAGGCCGCGGCAATCCCGGTGGCGGCCAACGCAATAGAGCCGGTCCGTCCGCCCGGTCGGCTGCGCAGCCGGCGCGCCGCACCGACCAGCACGGCCGAGAGCGCGAAGCCACCGGCCACCCGGATCTGCGGACGCAGAATGCCGGCCTGGGCGGCCAGCACCAGCAGCAGCACCACGCCGACCAACGTCACCGCGACACCCGCGACGGCCAGCACCTTGCCGATCCAGCTCGAGTCACCCACTGCGGTAGCAGATTTCTGTTTTGCCGCCGCCTCTCCAGACGCTGGGTTCACCGGCATGGCCGCTGGAGCCGCCGGCTCCATCGGTACGGGTGGCAACACCGGGGCAGGCGCGGTGTGCAGTTGCCGATCCAGGTCGGCGAGTTCAGTCGAGACCCGGTAGAGCTGCCAGGACAAGGCGTGGCATTCCGCGGTAAGCCGGTGCAGCACGGCATGTGGTTCGGTCACGCAGGCAACGATGCCGCATCGGGGGCGGCAATCGGATGAGTAGGACTACTCGACTTCGCCGGTCAGCTGTCCAGGCCGTGTTCGATCGCGTAGCGGGTCAGCTCCACCCGGTTGGCGACCTGTAACTTGCGGAATGTCGCCTGGACATGGTTTTCCACGGTGCGGTGGCTCAGGCAGAGCCGCTCGGCAATCTGCTTGGCGGACAGGCCCTTGGCCACGTGACGCAGCACCTCGGTCTCCCGCTCGGTCAGTGCTGGAGTGGCGGGCCCGGCGTCGGGGCTGCGTTCCAGGCGCCGGTATTCGCCCAGCACCAGCCCGGCCAGTCCCGGAGTGAACACCGCGCGGCCGGCTGCGGTGGCGTGCACCGCATCGGTCAATTCCTCCCGCGAGGCACTTTTGACCAGATAGCCGATCGCGCCGGCTTTGACCGCCTGCAGCACGTCCTCACGTTCGTCGGAGGCCGACAACACCAGCACCCGCGATGCCGGGGAGACCTCGAGCACCGCGGAGGTCGCGGCGACTCCGTCGCCGTCTGCCAGCCGCATATCCATCAGCACCACGTCGGGTTTCACCGCTGCGGCCCGGCGGCGCGCCGCGTCCACCCCCTCGGCGGTGGCGACCACGATGAAGCCGGAATCGGCCAGGTCGCGGGCAACGGCGTCGCGCCAGATCGGATGGTCGTCGACCACCATCACCGTCGGATGGACAGTTCCCATTCGGTTCCCTCCCCGACCTCGGTGTGCAAGACCGCGCTGCCACCCAGTGCGGCCAATCGGTCGACGATCGACTTCGATACTCCGACGTGGCCCTGGCGAGCGGCCTCTTCCAACCGGCCGGCGGCGATGCCCACGCCGTCGTCGCGCACGCTGACGGTCACCGTCTCACCCAGGTCTTCGCAGAGCACGAAGGCACGGGCATGCGCACCGGCGTGGGCCCGCACGTTGTCCAGGGCATTGCCGACGGCGGCATCGAGTTCGGCGGCCGCGCGTTGTTCCAGCAGCACCGGTGTGCCGGGCAGGCTCAGCGACACCCGATCGTCCGCGCGGCGGCTCAGCAGTGCCCGAAGATCGGTGGCGCCGACGTCCGTGGTGAAGTCCGCGGAACTCACCAGCCGGCGCAGCGCACGTTCCTGCTCGCCGGCCAGCTCAGCTAACTCGGCTGTGGCGCCACCGATTTCGCGCCCCTTTCGAGTGACCAGTGCCAGCACCTGGATGACGCCGTCGTGGACGTGTCGGGAAAGCCGCTCGCGCTCCTCGGTGGCGGCGGCCAGCCGGGTTGCCCGCTGCAGGTCGTCGTGGGCTCGCCGCGCCGTCTGCGCTGCCATGCCGACCGCCAGGCCGAGGGCCAGCTCGACGATCATGGTGGCGTTGCGGCCGAAGTTGAGGCTCACGTAGCCCTTGACGAAGGCGCTGGCCGCGGTGACCACGGCCGCAGTCGCCATGCCGCCGGTCGAACCGAACTGCAGGGCAGCCGAAATGGTGGCGTTGCTGGCCCACAGTGTCGTCGGCCAGGTCTGATTGTCGAGTTCCCACTGTCGGGAGGCGACCACCTCGGTGGAGAGCATGAGGGCTACAACAACGACGATCTCGGCGATCACCCACGCCGGGCGACGGGCGAAGCCGCGCAGATAGCCGACCGCGCAGAGGCCACTGAAACCGATCAGGACCGCGAACAGTGCCCAGGCCAGCCCGGGCCGGCGCAGGTCGTCGTTGATCGCAAGCTGAAATCCCAGCGCGTACAGGCAACTCAGCAGTCGGAACACCTGCGCGGCCCGCCAGAGCGGGGCCACCGGGTCCAGATCGCGGGCGAGGCTCACACGAACTGCCAGGCAGCCCTGGCTATCGCCAGCTCTTCGTTGGTGGGAATCACCAAGACGGTGGTGGGTGATCCGTCGGTTGAGATGATCCGGGCGCCCTTGCCGGCGCGGTTGCGTGCGGGGTCCACCACGATGCCCAGCCCGTCCAGGCCGGCCAGCGCGTCCTCGCGCACGCTGGGCGCGTTCTCCCCCACCCCGGCCGTGAAGGCGATGGCGTCGACCCGGCCCAGCACCGCCAGGTAGGCGCCCACGTATTTGCGCAGTCGGTGAATGTAGACGTCGTAGGCCAGCCCGGCGGCCTCGCCGAGCGCGCCGCCGGCCTCCCGCTGCTCCAGCAGCTCCCGAAAGTCGTTGACCCCGCACAGACCTTTGAGACCGGAGCGGCGGTTCAACAGCTCGTCGAGCTCGTCGACGCCCATCTCAGCGGTGCGGTTGAGATGGAAAAGCACGCCCGGGTCGACGTCACCGCTGCGGGTCCCCATCACCAGGCCCTCCAGCGGGGTCAGTCCCATCGAGGTCTCGACGGCCACCCCGCCGCGCACCGCCGAGGCCGAGGCGCCGTTGCCCAGGTGCAGCACGATGATGTTCAGCTCGCCGGGGTCGCGGCCCAGCACGGCGGCGACTTCACCGGCGACGTATTCGTGTGAGGTGCCGTGGAATCCGTAGCGGCGGATACCGTATCGGGTTGCGACGTCGTGGTCGATGGCATAGCTGGCGGCGGCCGCCGGCAAGGAGTGGAAGAAGCCGGTGTCGAACACCGCCACATGCGGTACGTCGGGAAAGTCGTGGCGAGCCACTTCGATCCCGATCACGTTGGCCGGATTGTGCAACGGGGCGAGCTCGGCCAGCCGCGCCACCTCCGCCACCACCTCATCGGTGATCAGGGTGGGTGTGTGGAACAGGTTGCCCCCGTGCACCACCCGGTGCCCCACGGCACGGACGGCGGCCAGGTCGATGCCGGAGTCGACGAGCTGCCGATGGATCAGCCGCAGCCCGGCGGCGTGGTCGGCCACCGGACTGTCCGCCTCGCCGATCTGCTCCACCAGTCCGGACAGCAGCGCGGTCCCGGCCACCGGGTCGACCAACTGGAATTTGATCGACGACGAGCCGGAGTTGAGCACCAGCACCAGACCGGACGCGGTGTCGGTCACGGAGCCACCCCCTGCGCCTGGATCGCGGTGATGGCGACGGTGTAGACGATGTCGTCGACCAGCGCACCACGGGACAAGTCGTTGACGGGCTTGGCCAGTCCCTGCAGCACCGGGCCGATCGCGATCGCACCGGCGCTGCGCTGCACCGCCTTGTAGGTGTTGTTGCCGGTGTTGAGGTCCGGGAAAACCAGCACGGTGGCTCGTCCCGCGACCGGCGAGTCCGGCATCTTGGCCGCGGCCACTCCTTCGTCGACCGCGGCGTCATATTGGATGGGGCCGTCGGCGAGCAGATCGGGGCGGCGCTCGTGTACCAATTGCGTTGCGGCACGGACTTTGTCCACGCCCGCGCCGGAACCGGATTCGCCGGTCGAGTAGGACAGCAGTGCGACTCGGGGTTCGATTCCGAATGCCGCCGCGGTGGCCGCCGAGGAGATCGCGATGTCGGCGAGTTGGTCGACGGTCGGATCGGGCACCACCGCGCAGTCCCCGTAGGCCAGCACCCGGTCGGACAGGCACATCAGGAACACACTGGACACCGTGGACACCCCCGGCGCGGTCCGGATGATCTCGAACGCCGGCCGGATCGTGTGGGCCGTGGTGTGCACGGCGCCCGACACCATCCCGTCGGCGATCCCGGAGTGCACCATCATGGTGCCGAAATAGGAGATGTCGCGCATGATCTCGCGGGCACGGTCTTCGGTCACGCCTTTGTGCGCACGCAACCGGGTGTATTCGGCGCCGAAGGTATCGCGCAGGTCACTGGTCTCGGGGTCGATCACCCGCGCCGCGTCCAGGTCCACGCCCAGCTCGGCACCGCGCTGGCGCACCGCGCCTTCCACACCGAGCAGGGTCAGATCCACGATTCCGCGGGACAGTAACCGTCCGGCCGCCAACAAGATCCGGTCATCAGTTGCTTCCGGCAGCACGATGTGGCGACGGTCGGCCCGGGCCCGTTCCAGCAGCCGATACTCGAACATCTGCGGGGTGATCACGGTGGACGCCGGCACCCGGATCCGCTCGGCCAGCTCGGCGCCGTCGATGTGCGCGGCGACCAGGGCAAGGGCGGTGTCGATCTTGCGCAATGCACCGACGGTGATCCTCGAGCCGGTGTGCGACACCTTTTCGGCGGTGTCGTAGGTGCGGTGACTGGTGGCGATCAACGGCAGCGTGGGCCGCAGTCCCTTCACCAATTTGTCGATCGCCGGGTGTGGCAGCAGACCACCGTTGAGAATGATGCCCGCCAGCGATGGGAAGCCCTGTGCTTCATGGGCGTTCACCAGCGCCAGCAGCACGTCGGAGCGGTCGGCCGGCACGATCACCACCTGGCCCTCGGACAGCCGATCGAGAATGTTCTCAGCGGTCATGCCACCGACCATGACGCTGAGCGCTTCGCGGCGCAGCAATTCCGGGTCGCCGCTGTAGACGGTGCCCTCCAGCGCAGTGCAGAGTTCGGCCATCGTCGGGGCCGACAGCAACGCAACCTCGGGAAGCGCGAACGCCGGAATGTCGGCGCCGGCCAGGCGTACCGAGATCGCCTGGGTGACATCGGCCAGCCGGTCCGGGTCGCAACGGTTGGCGATCACCGCTGCCGGATGGGCGTGTACCGCGGCCACTTCGGCCAGGCAACGCTCGGTGATCTCCGCGACGGCCTCCGCGTCGCGGTTGTGCCCGTTGACCGCCAGCACCAGTGGCGCGCCGAGGTTCACCGCGACCCGGGCGTTGAAGCTCAACTCACTCGGGTTGACGACGTCGGTGTAGTCGCTGCCGACTACCAGCACGGTGTCGCAGTGCCGGGCGACTTCGTGGAACCGCGCGACGATCTCCCCCAGCGCCGCCTCCCGGTCGGCGAAGACGTCCTGGTACGTCACGCCACGGCAGGCACCGTGGTCGTCAATGGTGGCGGTGGCATGCGCGAGCAGCAGTTCGAGTTGCCCGTCCGGCTCGTCCAACGACCGCACGACCGGGCGGAACACGCCGACCCGCGTCGACGACGCGGCCAGAAGGTGCAGCAGGCCCAGCGCGAGCACGGACTTGCCCGTGCCGCCCTCGGCGGCAGCGAGGTAGATGCTCGACGTGCCGGCGTTACCTTCTGGCATCGGATCAGGCCGAGGCGATCCGGTCGATCGCGGAGCCCAGTCGCGCCACCGTGCCCTCGATATCGGCCAACTTGTCCAGACCGAACAGCCCCAGCCGGAAGGTGCTGAACGTCGCCGGCTCATCGCACTGCAGCGGCACTCCGGCCGCGGTCTGCAGGCCCTGGGCCAGAAACTTTCTGCCGGTGCGGATGTCGGGGTCGGTGGTGTAGCTGACCACCACGCCGGGCGCTTCGAATCCCGGTGCGGCCACGCTGGGGAAGCCCCGTTCGGCCAGCAGCGCACGCACCTTGCGCCCCAGGGTGAACTGCTGATCGCGCACGGCATCAAACCCGCGTTCGCGGGTCTCGGCCATGGCGTCGCGAAGGCCGCTGATCACGCCGGTCGGCATGGTCGCGTGGTAGGCGTGGCCACCGTTCTCGTAGGCCAGCATGATCTCGCGCCATTTCTTCAGGTCCAGCGCGAAGCTGGTGCTCTGGGTGCGCTCCATGACCTCCAGCGCCCGGCCCGACAGGCCGACCATGGCACAGCCCGGCTCGGCACTCCAGTCCTTCTGTGGCGCGGTCACCAAGACGTCCACCCCGAGGGCCGCCATGTCAGCCCAGACCACGCCGGCGGCGATGCAGTCCAGGACGAACAGGCCGCCCACCGCGGCCGTCGCCGCGCCGATGCGCGCCAGGTAGTCGTCCGGCAGCAGGATTCCACTGGCGGTTTCCACGTGCGGAACGCAGACCACCGCCGGCCGGATCCGCGCGATCGCCTCCTCGACTTCGTCAATGGGCGCGGGAGCGAAGGGCGCCTGGTCGCCGTCACCGGTCGGACGGGCCTTGAGCACGGTGACGCTGTCGGTGATGCGGCCGGCCGCAAGGATCTGGCTCCAGCGGTAGCTGAAGAACCCGTTCCGGACGACGAGCACCTGCGCGTCGTTGGCGAACTGCCGCGCGACCGCCTCCATGCCGCACGTCCCGTTGCCGGGCACGATGACTGCCGCGTCGGCGTGGTAGACCTCGCGCAGCATGGCCGAGACGTCGTTCATGACGTCCTGGAAGCGTGCGGACATGTGGTTGAGTGCCCGGTCGGTGTAGACGACGGAGTACTCCAGCAAACCGTCGGGGTCGACCTCGGGAAGAAGTCCTGGCATGAAGCCTCTCCTAGGTGGGACGGACAGCGCCGACTGCCAATCTTAGGGCGGTCGGATTCCTTCGTTCACCGATGCGCGCGAACGCCTCAGCCGATCTCGACATCGGATATGTTGCGGCCGCCGAGCCACAGGCCCAGCGCTTCTGCGGTGCCGCGCACAACGGTGCCACGGCCACGGGGCCGGCCGATCCCGTTGGTGGGCTCGACCCGATACCGCAGCAGCGTCGGCTGCAGCTTCTGCACGGTCAGGCTCACTCCCTCGGCCAGGATCGCGGCCTCGTCAACCGGCGGGATCTCCCGGCTACGGCCCAGCCCGCGCAGCACATCCTGGTGATGCATCGCCAGGTCGCCCAGCAGGAGCCCGGCCACCGCGCGATCGGGTACCTGCGCCCAGCGCCGGGCATCGGCGATCAACTCGGCCCGGTCGCGACCACGTCCCTCCACGACGACCTCGGCGTTGATCTTGTGCAACCGCCACGGAGCACGCAGGTATCGGCCGATCTCGGAGGTACCGAGCAGATGGGCCAGCACGTCACGCGGCGACCATTGCGCGCACAGGGTGGCGCCGCGGTCGAATTCGTCGTCGGTGAGCCCGTCGACTGTGTCGACGAAGGCATGCCGCGCCGCGCGGACGATGTCGATCCGGTTTGTCATCGCCGCGGTGTCAGCGCAGTAGGTGTCGGCTCATGACGACGCGCTGGATCTGGTTGGTGCCCTCATAGATCTGGGTGATCTTGGCGTCGCGCATCATCCGCTCCACCGGGAAATCCGTGGTGTAACCCGCCCCACCGAACAACTGCACCGCATCGGTGGTGACCTCCATCGCCACATCCGAGGCAAAACACTTCGACGCCGCCGAGATGAAACCCAACCCCGTCTCACCACGCTCGGCCCGCGCCGCCGCCGAATACACCATCAACCGAGCAGCCTCGAGCTTCATCGCCATATCGGCCAACATGAACTGCACACCCTGAAACGTGCTGATGTTCTTCCCGAACTGCTTACGGTCCTTGGTGTATTCGATCGCCGCGTCCAAAGCACCCTGCGCGATACCGACCGCCTGCGCACCGATCGTCGGACGCGTGTGATCCAACGTCCGCAACGCCGTCTTAAAACCCGTCCCCGGCTCACCGATGATCCGATCACCCGGAATACGGCAGTTCTCGAAATACAGCTCGGTCGTGGGCGAACCCTTGATCCCCAGCTTGTGCTCCTTAGGCCCGATGGTGAAGCCCTCGTCGTCGATGTGGACCATGAACGCCGAGATCCCATTGGCATCCAAGTCAGGGTCCGTCACCGCCATCACCGTGTACCAACTGGACTTGCCACCATTGGTGATCCAGCACTTAGACCCGTTGAGGATCCAGTCATCCCCATCAGCCTTGGCCCGCGTCCGCATCGCCGCGGCATCACTGCCCGCCTCACGCTCACTCAAGGCGTACGAGGCCATCACCTCACCAGAAGCCAAACCCGGCAACACCTGCGCCTTGAGCTCATCAGAACCCGACAAGATCAAACCCATCGTGCCCAGCTTGTTCACCGCCGGAATCAACGACGACGACGCACACACCCGCGCGACCTCTTCGATCACAATGCACGCCGCCACCGAATCCGCACCCTGCCCGCCGTACTCCTCCGGGACGTGCACAGCGTTGAAACCCGACGCATTCAACGCAGCCAAAGCCTCTTCGGGAAACCGGGCCTGCTCGTCGACATCCTTGGCGTACGGAGCGATCTCCTTCTCCGCCAACGCCCGAATCGCCGCCCGCAACTCATCATGCTCCTCGGGCAACTTGAACAGATCAAACGAGGGATTCCCGGCCCACCCAGCCATCACAGCCTCCTAAGCTACTCGCCGGTAACTTTACCTTGAAGCATCGCGTCCTTCGCAAGCACGCTCGCGGCCAGCTGGTCTTGAAATGCCGCCATGCGGGCCCGCAGCGCGGCGTCGGCTGAGCCCAGAATACGCACTGCAAGCAAACCCGCGTTGCGTGCGCCGCCGATAGAAACAGTGGCCACAGGCACTCCGGCCGGCATCTGCACGATCGACAGCAAAGAGTCCATGCCGTCCAGGCGGGCCAGCGGGACGGGCACCCCGATCACCGGCAGCGGTGTGGCCGAAGCCACCATCCCGGGCAGGTGCGCGGCTCCGCCCGCCCCGGCGATGATCACCTCGATGCCGCGGCCGGCGGCGTCGCGGGCGTAGTCGAACATCCGTTGCGGGGTGCGGTGCGCCGAGACCACCCCGACCTCGAACGGGATCTCGAACTCCGCCAACGCGAGCGCTGCCTCTTCCATCACCGACCAGTCGCTGTCGCTACCCATGATCACGCCGACCCGGGGTCCGGGCTTGTGCTCAGTCATGCGGATCCCATCCATCGCTCCATTCCCCGTGCGACAACCAGTGTGCCGCGCTTTCGGCCCGCTCGCGCAGGTTCGCCGAGTCCTTTGTGTCCGCACCCAAGAGGTTGATGTGGCCGATCTTGCGGCCCGGCCGTTCGTCCTTGCCGTAGAGGTGGACTCGGGCGTCGGGATAGCGGGCGAACAGGTGGTGCAACCGCTCGTCCATCGTCATCGCCGGCGTTTGCGGGGCACCGAGGACATTGGCCATCACGGTCACGGCCGCCACCGGTGTGGTTGCGCCGAGCGGATAGTCCAGCACCGCGCGCAGATGCTGTTCGAACTGGCTGGTGGCGGCACCGTCCATGGTCCAGTGCCCGGAGTTGTGCGGTCGCATCGCCAGCTCGTTGACCAACACCTGGCCATCGACGGTTTCGAACAGTTCGACGGCCAGTACCCCGACCACGCCCAGCTCATCGGCCAACCGCAGCGCCAATTGTTGTGCAGCAGCAGCGGATTCGTCCGGAAGGTCGGGAGCGGGAGCGATCACCGTCACGCAGATTCCGTCTTCTTGAACGGTCTCGACCACTGGCCACGCCGCGCCCTGACCGAAAGGTGACCGTGCTACCAGCGCCGAGAGTTCCCGGCGCATCGCGACCCGCTCTTCGGCCAGTACCGGTACTCCAGCGGCCAGATAGTCGGCAACGACCGCCCTGGCCTGGTCCACGTCGTCGACGATGGACACCCCGCGCCCGTCGTAACCGCCTCGGGCCGCCTTCACCACCATCGGGCCGCCGGTCAGGGCGGCGAAGTCGTCGAGATCTTCAGACGTCTCGATCGCGGCGAACCGCGGCACCGGCGCTCCCAGCTCCGACAGCTTGCGGCGCATCACGAGCTTGTCCTGGGCGTGCAGCAGCGCCGCCGGCGGCGGCGCGACGTTGACACCCTCGGCGATCAGTTGGTCCAGCAGCTCGCCCGGGACGTGCTCATGGTCGAAGGTGAGTACGGTGGCTCCGGCGGCGGCCCGGCGCAGGTCATCGAGGTTGGTGTGGGATCCGATCACCAAGTCCGGGGTGACCTGGGCGGCCGGCTCGTCGGCCGCGGCGGCCAGCACCCGCAGCCGCTGTCCGAGCGCGATCGCGGCCTGATGGGTCATCCGCGCCAGCTGGCCGCCGCCCACCATGGCGACAAGCGGGCTGCGTCCGCTCGCAGGCGGCATCGTGATTGGGGGGTTCGGCACGGCCAATATCGTGTCACGCCGGTGCGCGGCGATCGCAAGTGCTGCGCAGCGAGGTCGTTACGCAGTCGTTAGGCGCGGAGGGGGCCGAGTCCGTACACTGGCAACTTGTGTCTTTTACCGACGCCACGATCGCCCGCCTGCCGCGGGTGATCCGTCCGCTGGCCGAACGCCATCATGAGCTGATCAAGTTCGCCATCGTCGGCGCGACCACCTTCCTCATCGACTCGGCGCTGTTCTACACCCTCAAGCTGACCATCCTGTCGCCCAAGCCCGTCACGGCCAAGGTCATCTCGGGAATCGTCGCTGTGATCGCCTCCTACATCCTCAACCGGGAGTGGAGCTTCAAGGATCGGGGCGGCCGGGAGCGTCACCACGAAGCGCTGCTGTTCTTCGGGGTCAGCGGCGTCGGCGTGGTGTTGTCCATGGCGCCGTTGTGGTTCTCCAGCTACGTGCTTGGGCTGCGGGCGCCCATGGTGTCGTTGACCGTCGAGAACCTGTCGGACTTCGTCTCGGCCTACATCATCGGCAACCTGCTGCAGATGGCGTTCCGGTTCTGGGCGTTCCGCCGCTGGGTCTTTCCGGATGAGTTCGCTCGCAGTACCGACGCCGCGCTGGACGCGACGATCGAGACCGGCGCGCTCGCCGAGGCGATCGAGGATTCACTGGAGGGCGGCCCTGATACCGGCGTCGTGACGCTTTTCCGGCGTCCGGCCCGTCATCAACCGCCGGCGGACGGTCTGTCGAAGACGTCCTGACCGGAGCCGCCGAAGAGTTTCCGATCGGAGCCGTCGAAGACCTCGTGATAGAGCAGCGTGTGGACCTGCTCCACGCGCGGGATGTCGTAGAATTCCAACGGTTCCTGTGACGCCGACTCGATGATCAGCGTCCCGGTTCGCAAGATCCGGTCAATGAACCCATGGACGAACTCCACACTGTTGATCCGCGCCAGAGCTATATCGATGCCCCTGCGGGTCAGCAATCCGTGCCGGAACATCACGCGCCGGTCGGTGACGACGAAATGCGTCGTCAGCCAACTCAGGAACGGCCACAGCGTGAGCCAGCCGACCACTACCAGCCAGATCGCCCAGATCACCCCGAAGACGACGTTCTTGGCGACCGGATCCCAGGCCCGCGGGCTGACGAACCCGGCGGCGAACGCGGCGAGGGCGGTGGCCAGAAACAGGACCAGCACCGGCAGGATCAGACGTTTGACGTGGGGGTGGCGATGCAACACCACCTGCTCGTCCTCGGCCAGCACGTTCTCCGGATAGCCCATGGCCGGCCCTAACCGCTGCCTTTGTTCGGCCGCAGCCGGGTGACGTCGCCTGCCGACACCGTGACGGTGCCGTTCCCGGTGTTGATCACCAGGCGGCCGGTGTCATCGATGGCCTCGGCCAGTCCCTCCACTCGTTGGTCGCCGGGGATGTCGGCGCGCACCTGGGCTCCCAGCGTGCAGCTGTGCCGCCGATAGTCCGACACCAGGGCGTCGTCCGCCCCACCGGCCGCGCGCCAGGCCGCGATCCGAGCCGCGAGGTGGCGAAGAACCTTGTCGGCGAGGGTGTTTCGATCAAGTACCGAAGCCCCGAGCATGGCCAGCGAGACCGCTACGGGATCCGGAGCCTCCTCGGCGGTCATCGTCACGTTGAGCCCGAGCCCCACCACGATCAGCTGCTTCGGGGCGGCTACCTCGGCGAGGATGCCGGCCAGCTTGCCGTCGCCGGCGATAACGTCGTTGGGCCACTTCAGGCCGACCTGCAGGCCCGAAACTTCGGCAATCGCATCGGCGACTGCGACCCCGGTGGCCAGCGTCAGCCAACCCCAACCCGATGTCGGCACCGTCGCGGCGGCGACTCCCACCGACAGCGCGAGCTGGCTGCGCGTCGGGGCGCTCCAGTGTCGACCGTGACGCCCACGGCCGGCCGTCTGATGTTCAGCCAGCAGCACGGCGCCGTCGATGTCCTCCCCCGCTGCGGCGCGGGCCAACAGATCGGCATTGGTGGAACCGGTGTCGTCGACGACATCCACGGTGCGCCACGGCCCACCCGGTCCGGCCAGCCCGTCCCGAAGAGCGGTCACATCCAGCGGCGGCCGTGGCACAGGACTCATTGCGCCAGCTTACTCAACCGGCACTGCAGCCACGCCGGTTGAAACGCCCGACGCGCGGGTAATCGGACTGGTGGAGGAGGTGATCAACATGGTCACCAGGGGATTGACGAGGCGAATTCACCGCCGCCACAGCGCACAATCAGTTGCGGTGGGGCTGGCCAGCAGGCTCGTGGTGAAGAACCTGGTGCGCGCGTGGGCGGTCCGGCCGGACTTGGCGTGGCCGCTCGCATCGGTCGACCGGCTGGCCGGCATGGTGCCGCACCGGCACACCGCACATGTCGAACGCTTCCGACTGGGTTCCAGTGTCGCAGAACGGGTTCAGGACGCAGAAGCCTCGGCGCAGCGGGCCATTCTCTATCTGCACGGCGGGGCGTTCCTGACCTGCGGGCTCAACACTCATCGCTCACTGGTGACTCGATTGTCCCGCGCTGCCGACGCCAGCGTCCTCAACATCGACTATCGGATGTTGCCTGAATACCGGATGGCCGACGCGATCGAGGACGGGCTGAGCGGATTGCGCTGGCTGCTCCGTCAGGGCTACGCCCCCGAGCAGATCGTGATCGCGGGCGACTCTGCCGGCGGATACCTGGCTTTCATGACCGCTCTGGCGTCGGCGCAATCGGATCTGATGAAACCTGCTGGGATTGCTACGGTTTCACCGTTCACCGATGCGGACCCCACCGCAAAACTTCAGCACTGCAATGCCCGGCGGTGTGCGATGTTCCCGTGCGAGGCACTCATGGCGTTCACCCGATACCTGCTACGCGCCCGAGCCGCATCGCCGAAGGACGCCGACCTGTCGTTGCTGCCCCCTGTCGCGATCCACGCAAGCACTGACGAGCTGCTGCTGCCCGACGCCGAGTCCATGGCGCAACGCCTGGATGCCGCCGGGGTCCGCTGCGATCTGCATCTATGGGAGGGCCAGGTGCACGACTTCCCCTTGGCGGCCGACGTGCTGCCCGAGGGGCGGCGGGCGATCCGCTACATCGGTGAGTTCGTCAAGGAAGTCACCGAGCCCACCAAGCCCGGTACCGCAGCCGCCTGACTTCGCCCGGGTTATCACTGCATTCACTTGTGTCACAGTGGTTTTGGCGATGGATGCGTTTCTGCGACCTGTCAGACCCCGGAGTTACTATTAGCACATGCGTTCGAGTAGCCGGGAACAGGTCGTCGAGGTGTTCGACGCCCTGTCGGCTGATCTGGATCGGGCGCAGGATCTGGACTTCGACGCCCTGACTCCGCGGGAATGCCTGGCACTGCTGCGGCGCTGCGAGCGGCTGCGGCGGCGCCTGCCCGCAGTGGAGCATCCGCTGGTCAACCAACTCGCCGCCACCGACCCTGCCGAGATCGGCGGCAAACCCCGCTGGGTGCTGGCCGACGAGTTGCACCTGACCCGGGCTGAGGCGGGACGGCGTATCGCTGAGGCTGCCGAACTTGGTGCCCGCCGCAGCCTGACCGGCGAACCGTTGGAACCCGTCCTGCCGAGCGTGGCCGCCGCCCAACGTTCGGGCAAGATCGGGGCCGCCCATATCGCGGTGATCCGTTCCTTTTTCACCTATCTACCCGCCGATGTCGACGCGGGCACTGTGACCCAGGCCGAAGCGCAGCTGTCCGGCCTGGCCACCGGGTGTCGCCCCGACGAGCTGGCCAAACTGGCCCAACGCCTCGCCGACTACCTACACCCCGACGGCAACTACACCGAAGACCAGCGCGCCAAACGCCGCGGCATCGTGCTCGGCCCCCAAGACCGCGACGGCATGACCCCCATCAAGGGCCATCTCGACCCCCAAGCCCGCGCCACCCTCGACGCCGTCTTAGCCCGCTGGGCCGCCCCCGGCATGTGCAACCCCAACGATCCCACCCCCTGCACCGCCGGCACCCCCTCGCAAGCCGCCATCGAGGCCGATGGGCGCAGTGCGCCGCAACGCAACCACGACGCCCTGACCGCCCTGGGCCGCGCCCTACTGGCGTCGGGAGACCTCGGCCAGCACAACGGCCTACCGGCCACCATCATCGTCTCGACCACCCTGGCCAACCTGGAGAACGGCACCGGCAAAGCCCACACCGGCGGCGGCACCTGGCTACCGATGCGCGACGTGATCGTCATGGCCAGCCACGCCCACCATTACCTGCGGATCTACCAGGGCGCCAAAGAGTTGACTCTGTTTCACACCAAACGGCTGGCCTCACCCGGACAACGCATCGTGCTCTACGCCAAAGAACGCGGCTGCTCCCACCCGGGCTGCCCTATATCCGGCTACCTGTGCGAAGTCCACCACGACCACGACTACGCCAAGACAGGTCGTACAGAGATCACCGACCTGACCCTGCGTTGCGGCCCCCACCACCAACTCATCACCACCGGCGGCTGGAAAACCCGCAAACGCCACGACGGCACCACCCAAACCCTGCCCCCACCCCACCTAGACACAGGTCAACCCCGCAGCAACCACTACCACCACCCCGAGCGGCTGCGGCGGGAAAACGAAGACGACGGCGACATTCCCTAACCGGTCCGGTCGGGCGGTCCGATCGCCCACACTTTAAGATCGTTTCTTATGACCAGTGTTACTGAGCACTCCGGCGAGGCCCACGTAGAGGCGCAAGCCGAGCACGTCGTCGACATCCACACCACTGCGGGCAAGCTCGCCGACCTCAAGCGTCGGACCGAGGAGACCCTGCACCCGGTCGGTGAGGCCGCGGTCGAGAAGGTGCATGCCAAGGGCAAGCTGACCGCTCGTGAGCGGGTCTACGCACTGCTCGACGAGGGTTCGTTCGTGGAGCTCGACGCGCTGGCCAAGCACCGCAGCACAAACTTCGGCCTGGCCGACAAGCGGCCGCTCGGCGACGGTGTGGTGACCGGCTACGGCACCATCGACGGCCGCGAGGTCTGCATCTTCAGCCAGGACGCCACGGTGTTCGGCGGCAGCCTCGGCGAGGTCTACGGCGAGAAGATCGTCAAGGTCCAGGAGCTGGCCATGAAGACCGGCCGGCCTCTCATCGGGATCAACGACGGCGCCGGCGCCCGCATCCAGGAGGGCGTGGTCTCGCTGGGCCTCTACAGCAAGATCTTCCACAACAACATCCGGGCCTCGGGCGTGATCCCGCAGATCTCGCTGATCATGGGCGCGGCTGCCGGTGGTCACGTGTACTCCCCCGCCCTGACCGACTTCATCGTGATGGTCGACCAGACCAGCCAGATGTTCATCACCGGCCCGGACGTGATCAAGACCGTCACCGGTGAGGACGTCACGCAGGAAGAGCTGGGCGGCGCCCACACCCATATGGGCAAGTCGGGTACCGCGCACTACGTCGCCTCCGGCGAGCAGGACGCGTTCGAATATGTCCGGGACCTGCTCAGCTACCTACCCCCGAACAACTACGCCGACCCGCCGCACTTCCCGGTGCCGGCGCCCGAGGGTGCCATCGAGGACAACCTCACCGCCGAGGACATCGAGCTCGACACGCTGATCCCGGACTCGCCGAACCAGCCGTATGACATGCACGAGGTCATCACCCGGATCCTCGACGACGACGAGTTCCTGGAGGTCCAGTCCGGTTACGCGCAGAACATCATCGTCGGCTTCGGCCGTATCGAGGGGCGCACGGTCGGCATTGTGGCCAATCAGCCCACCCAGTTCGCCGGCTGCCTGGACATCAACGCCTCGGAGAAGGCCGCCCGGTTCATCCGGACCTGCGACTGCTTCAACATCCCGATCGTGCTGCTGGTCGACGTGCCCGGCTTCCTGCCCGGTACCGAGCAGGAGTACAACGGCATCATCCGGCGCGGCGCCAAGCTGCTCTACGCCTACGGTGAGGCCACCGTCGCCAAGATCACCGTCATCACCCGCAAGGCCTACGGCGGCGCGTACTGCGTGATGGGGTCCAAGGAGATGGGCGCCGACGTCAACGTGGCCTGGCCGACGGCTCAGATCGCGGTGATGGGCGCCTCGGGCGCGGTCGGGTTCGTCTACCGCCAGCAGCTCACCGAGGCCTCGAAGAACGGCGACGACGTCGACGCGCTGCGTCTCCAACTGCAGCAGGAGTACGAGGACACGCTGGTAAACCCCTACGTCGCCGCCGAGCGGGGCTACGTCGACGCGGTGATCCCGCCGTCGCACACCCGCGGCTACATCGCGGCGTCGCTGCGGCTGCTGGAACGCAAGATCGTCCAGCCGCTGCCCAAGAAGCACGGAAATATTCCCCTGTGAGTGACGCGAGCAGTACAGCTCCGGTGAGCCACGAGAGCGGAGTGAGCTTGTGAGCGAAGAGAACGAAGCGACCACGGCCGTCGAAGAGACTGCTGCGACGGCCGAACCGCACATCAAGGTGCTGCGGGGCAACCCCACCGACGCGGAGATCGCGGCGTTGGTCGCGGTGCTCGGCACGGCAGGCGGCGCGGGCGCCGAAGCCGGTGCGCGGGACCGCAATCTGTGGGGCCATCCGGTCGACAAGCTGCGGATTCCGGTGTTCAGCTGGCAGCTGATCACGCTGCGGGAACGCACCCACATGCGCCGATGACCCGACGGTGACGAACCTTTGACGAGGCTGGTCCTCGGCTCGGCATCCGCAGGCCGGCTGGCCGTCCTGCGCGGCGCAGGGATCGACCCGCTGGTGGTGGTATCCGGTGTCGACGAGGACGCCGTGATGGCCGGCCTGCCCGCCACTGCTTCCCCGGATGACGTGACCGGCGCCCTGGCTGCCGCAAAGGCTGAGCAGGTCGCGTCCACTCTGCATCCTCCGGTGAGTTCCGATTGCGTTGTGATCGGCTGTGATTCGATGCTCTACATCGACGGCAAGCTGTGCGGCAAGCCGCCGACCGTCGATGAAGCCCGCAACCGCTGGCGTGGCATGGCCGGCAATTCCGGCCAGCTCCACACCGGCCACAGCCTGATCCGGTTGCGCAACAACGAGATCACTCATCAGATCACCGAAACCGCTGTCACCACAGTGCGTTTCGGTCGCCCCCATGATGACGACCTGGAGGCCTACCTGGCCAGCGGCGAGCCACTGCGGGTCGCCGGCGGATTCACTCTGGATGGCCTGGGCGGCTGGTTCGTCGACGGCGTCGACGGCGATCCCTCCAGCGTCATCGGCATCAGCCTGCCGATGCTGCGTCGGCTGCTGCGCCCGGCCGGGCTCTCGGTCGCTGCCCTGTGGGCGGCCAACCCCCTCGCCTGACCAGATCACGCCCGCCTGACGTCGCAGAGATTTCCAGGCAAGAAAGTGGCACAGCGGTTACCGACCGGTAGGCTCGGCATCGTGCCAGTTCCTGCCGACCCCAGCCCCGCCCTGCAGTCCTACGCTCACCCGGAACGGTTGGTGACAGCCGACTGGCTCGCGGGCAATCTGGGCACGCCCGGCCTCGTCGTGGTGGAGTCCGACGAGGACGTCTTGCTCTACGACATCGGCCACATTCCCACTGCGGTCAAGATCGACTGGGTCACCGATCTCAACGATTCCCCAGTCCGCGACTACATCACCGGTGAGCAGTTCGCCGACCTGATGAACCGCAAGGGCATCTCCCGCGACGACACCGTGGTGATCTACGGCGACAAGTCCAACTGGTGGGCAGCCTACGCGCTGTGGGTGTTCACTCTGTTCGGCCACGAGGACGTGCGGCTGCTCGACGGCGGACGCGACCTGTGGGTGTCCTCGGGCCGCGAGACCACTCTGGACGTGCCGTCGAAGACCACAGCCGGTTACCCCGTCGTCAAACGCAACGACGCCCCCATTCGGGCCTACAAGGACGACGTACTGGCCAACATCGGCCAGGTGCCGCTGATCGACGTCCGCTCGCCGCAGGAGTACACCGGCGAACGCACGCACATGCCGGAATACCCGGAGGAGGGCGTGCTGCGCGGCGGCCACATCCCCACCGCGGTGTCGATCCCATGGAGCAAGGCGGCCGACGACGCCGGCCGGTTCCGCAAGCGCGAGGAATTGGAACGCCTCTACGATTTTCTAGAGCCCGGGGACCATCCGATCGCCTACTGCCGCATCGGGGAACGCTCCAGCCACACCTGGTTCGTTCTGACCCACCTGCTCGGCCTCGCCGATGTTCGCAACTACGACGGCTCCTGGACCGAGTGGGGCAACACCGTGCGCGTGCCGATCGTCGACGGCCCCGAACCCGGACAGCTGCCCGGAGCCCCAGGGAGTCCAGCCAGCTGATGAGCCTGCCGGAGGGATTGGCGCAGGTGGTGTCCGACTTCGCCGAAGTCGAAGGCCAGGACAAGCTCAGGCTGCTGATCGAATTCGCCGACGAACTGCCCGACCTGCCCGATGAGCTGACCGAATCCGCCATGGAACCGGTGCCGGAGTGCCAGTCGCCATTGTTCCTGCATGTCGATGCCGCCGACCCGCAGCGGGTGCGGCTGTATTTCAGCGCGCCGGCAGAGGCGCCGACGACACGCGGCTTCGCATCGATCTGGGCCGCCGGCCTCGACGGCCAGCCGGCCGACGTCATCCTGGGCGTGCCGGAGGATTTCGCGTCTCGGCTGGGGCTGGCCGCCCTGATCAGCCCGTTGCGCCTGCGGGGTATGTCGGCCATGTTGACCCGCATCAAGCGGCATTTACGCGCCGCATAAGGGGCACTGGAACAGGTTCAGCGGTCGCGCTTTACACTGCCTGAAGCTAGATTCTTAAAGACATTTCTTAAACATGCCATCAGGAGGGCCAGTGGCGAACCATGCCAG
Organism: Mycobacterium sp. SMC-14; assembly: GCF_046250075.1. Taxonomy (NCBI): domain Bacteria; kingdom Bacillati; phylum Actinomycetota; class Actinomycetes; order Mycobacteriales; family Mycobacteriaceae; genus Mycobacterium; species Mycobacterium sp. SMC-14. The sequence goes on from NZ_CP176429.1 coordinate 3,387,001, forward strand.
CTCGAAGATCTCCAAGGTGCTCGTCGCCAACCGCGGGGAGATCGCAGTCCGGGTGATCCGCGCCGCGCGGGACGCCGGATTGGCCAGCGTGGCCGTGTACGCCGAACCAGACGCCGACGCACCCCACGTCCGGCTTGCCGATGAGGCGTTCGCCCTGGGTGGGCAGACCTCGGCCGAGTCGTACCTGGTGTTCGAGAAGATCCTCGACGCCGCGGCCCAGTCCGGCGCCAACGCCATCCACCCCGGCTACGGCTTCCTCTCGGAGAACGCCGACTTCGCTCAGGCCGTGATCGACGCCGGGCTGATCTGGATCGGGCCGAGCCCGCAGTCGATCCGCGACCTCGGCGACAAGGTCACCGCGCGCCACATCGCCGCCCGCGCCAAGGCTCCCCTGGTTCCCGGCACCCCGGACCCGGTCAAGGACGCCGACGAGGTGGTGGCCTTCGCCAAGGAGTTCGGTGTGCCGGTGGCGATCAAGGCCGCGTTCGGTGGCGGCGGTCGCGGCATGAAGGTGGCGCGCACCCTCGAGGAGATTCCCGAGCTGTTCGAGTCGGCCACCCGCGAGGCGATTGCGGCCTTCGGTCGCGGCGAGTGCTTCGTGGAGCGCTACCTGGACAAGCCGCGCCACGTCGAGGCCCAGGTGATCGCCGACCAGCACGGCAACGTCGTCGTCGCGGGCACCCGCGACTGCTCGCTGCAGCGCCGCTTCCAGAAGCTGGTCGAGGAGGCCCCCGCGCCGTTCCTGACCGACGCACAGCGCAAGGAGATCCACGAGTCCGCCAAGCGGATCTGCAAGGAGGCCGGCTATTACGGCGCCGGGACCGTGGAGTACCTGGTCGGCCAGGACGGCCTGATCAGCTTCCTGGAGGTCAACACCCGACTGCAGGTGGAACACCCGGTCACCGAGGAGACCTCGGGCATCGACCTGGTGCGTGAGCAGTTCCGGATCGCCAACGGCGAGACGCTCGACCTCACCGAGGACCCCGAGCCGCGCGGCCACTCGATCGAGTTCCGCATCAACGGCGAGGACGCCGGTCGCGGCTTCCTGCCCGCCCCCGGCCCGGTCACCCGCTTCGACCCGCCGACCGGCCCGGGCATCCGGATGGACTCCGGAGTGGAGACCGGTTCGGTGATCGGCGGACAGTTCGACTCGATGCTGGCCAAGCTGATCGTCACCGGCGCGACCCGCACCGAAGCCCTGGAGCGCGCCCGGCGCGCCCTGGACGAGTTCCACGTCGAGGGTCTGGCCACGGTCATCCCGTTCGACCGTGTGGTGGTTCGTGACCCGGCGTTCGTCGGCGACGAGAACGGCTTCACTGTTCACACCCGCTGGATCGAGACCGAGTTCGAGAACAACATCGAGCCCTTCACCGGCGGTGAGCCCCTCGACGACGAGGACGCGCAGCCGCGGCAGAAGGTGGTCGTCGAGGTCGGCGGCCGTCGCCTGGAGGTCTCGCTGCCCGGCGACCTGGCGCTGGGCGGCGGCGGAGCCGGCGGCGCCGCGGGAGCCATCCGGAAGAAGCCCAAGGCCCGCAAGCGTGGCGCGCACGGCGGCGCGGCGGCGTCCGGTGACGCAGTGACCGCACCGATGCAAGGCACCGTGGTGAAGGTGGCCGTCGAGGAGGGCCAGGAGGTCGCCGCCGGCGACCTGGTCGTCGTCCTGGAGGCCATGAAGATGGAGAACCCGGTCACCGCGCACAAGGACGGCGTCATCACCGGCCTGTCGGCGGAGGCCGGATCGGCCATCACGCAGGGCACCGTGCTCTGCGAGATCAAGTAACCGACATCGAGCGTCCGACGACGATGCAGAGCGCCAGCGATGAGGAGGAGTCGGACTCATAGAAGCTGTCGAGATCAACGCCGGCCCGTGGTATCTGCGGATACCACGGGCCGACGATCGTATAGACGACCGTGTGCCCCTGGCCGACCTCGGTGAGACCGACCCGGACTACGTCGCGAAGGCGGAATCAGGCTGGGCCGACGACTCGCGCTATATCTGGGCAGTCTGCGAGCCGACGACGGGAGAACTGTTGGCCGAGGTGACGCTGAATCCCGCCTCGGGTGAGATCGGCAGTCGGCACCGGCCAGGTTATGGGCAGGCCTCAATGACCGGGGCACAGGCGGTGTCCCGGTTCGCGGCCGGCGCGTTAGGTCTGACGCCGGTGATGACCGGCGTGGGTGGTGCGGTTTCGCCCGATGAAGACCCAGGCCAAACCGCCGATCGCCAACGCTAGGACCGCGATTCCGAAGCCCAGCGTCCACCCGGCGTCGTGCTGGGCGGCGGCGCTCATGAAGCCCACCAATGCCAGCGCCGCCATCAGCAGCATGGCCAATCCCGGCAACTCCCGGCGGTCCTTGAACACCAGTCCGGCCCGCGGCTGGGTCGTACGCCTCTGATCGATTCCCTCATCGGTGTCGCTGATGTCGCTCATGAGGCCCCTTGTACCCTCGGCGCTCGCACCCGAAACCCGCTGCGCTGATGGCGGCGACCTTCCCCCGCAAGCGGGAGGTGCCCCCATTCACCCGGCTCCGCCGCTCTCGCAGTCGCCGCTACGGGGCGTCGCGCAGTGCAGCCAGCAGCGGCTCTGCGGCCTCCTTGAGGAAGGCCTCCTGGGTCTCCCCGCCGATCTGGATCAGCGCGATGTCGGTGAAACCGGCGTCTCGGTAGGCGCCGACGGCGTCGACAATTGGATCCAGTTCCGGCCCGCAGGGTATGGCCCCGGCGACGTCGCGCGGCTGCACGTAGCGGGTCGCGGCCGCGAACGCCGCCGGTGTCGGCAGCTCGGAATTGACCGACCAGCCGCCGCCGAACCAGCGGAACTGCCGGTGGGCGCGCTGTATTGCCTGATCCCGGTCGAGATCCCAGCACACTGGCAGCTGCCCGATGATTCGCCCGCCCGCCAATCCGGCCGCCTGCCGTGCGGTGTGCCAGGAGTGGACCAGATCGCGGTCGGGCTGCACTGCGATCAGGTGATCGGCAGCTGCGGCGAATCGGTCGACACCTTTGGGGCCCGACATGGCCACGGCTAACGCGACCGGGATGTCCGGCAGGTCCCACAGCCGCGCCTGGTCGACTTGGAAATAGTCGCCGTGGTGGTCGACCGTCTCCCCCATCAGCAGCTCACGGATGATTTTGATGGCTTCGGCGAGCATGGCCTGCCTGCGCGCTACGTTCGGCCACCCCGCTCCCGTCACGATGTGCTCGTTGAGGTTCTCCCCGCTGCCCAGCCCCAGGGTGAACCGGCCCTCGGCCAAAATCTGCACGGTGGCAGCCTGCTGGGCCACGATCGCCGGGTGATAGCGCATCGTCGGACAGGTCACGTAGCTGTACAGGCCTATGTCTTGAGTGGCCTGCGCGACCGCGCCCAGCAGCGCCCACGCGTTGGGGGCGTGGCCCTGCGAAGCCAGCCACGGCGAGAAATGATCGCTGCACACCGCGAAGTCGAAACCGCGTTCCTCGGCGGCAACGGCGTAGCCGACCAGGTCCGCGGGCCCGCTCTGCTCGGTCATCAGGGTGTAGCCGAAGCGTGTCATGCTGCTCCGGATACCCAACCGCCGACCGCCGAAACGGCGCGCCGTTTGACGCGGTCCGGATCAGGGGTACCCGCAAGCGTGCCTATCGCAGCCACCCACACCGAACCGCGTCTGCCCGTCGCAAGCGGGCCGTTGTCGGCGGCGGTGTGCGACCTCCTTCGTCGGCCTGCCCGCGCGTCCCATGCGTTCAACCACCTCCCGACCGCCGACATCGATCCCTACGGCCGCGACCTGCACCTGGCGCTCTACGTCTGCTACGAGTTGCATTACCGCGGGTTCGCCGGGGTGGACCCAGGCTGGGAGTGGGACGCCACCCTGCTGGAACTGCGTGCCCAGCTCGAACACGCGTTCCTCGATGCCGTCCGCCAAGACGTCGGGGTGATCCCGCCGCACACGACGGCTCGTGCCGAAATGGATGCTGCGGCAACCGAGCCCGTGCACGGCAGCGGGCCTTCGTGGTATCTGCGTGATCAGGGCACCTGGGAGCAGGCGCGCGAGTACTTCGTCCACAGATCGCTGTACCACCTCAAGGAGGGCGATCCGCACGCCTGGATCATCCCGCGCCTGACCGGCCAGGCCAAGGCGTCGTTCGTCGCGATCGAGTTCGACGAGTACGGCGCCGGGCGGGGTCCGCGGGTGCACCAGCAGCTCTTCGCCGACCTGCTCACCGCCGCCGGGCTGGATGCCGGTTACCTCGCCTACCTCGATGTTGTGCCGGCCGAGTCGCTGGCGGTGGTGAACCTGATGTCACTGTTCGGGTTGCATCGCCGCTGGCGGGGGGCGGCCGCCGGGCACTTCGCCGCCACCGAGATCACCTCCCCTCCCGGCTCGAGCCGTCTGGTCGCAGCCCTGCACCGAATGGGCGCGCCGGAGCCGTGCGTGGCGTTCTACGCCGAGCACGTCGAGGCCGACGCGGTACACGAACAAGTGGTACGCACCGACGTGATCGGCAGCCTGTTGGACCACAATCCGCATTTGGAGACGGATGTCGTATTCGGCATGCGAGCTCTCGACACTGTGGAAAATCGGCTTGCCGACCTTATGACCACGGCCTGGTCAGCGGGACGTTCGTCCCTGCTCGCAAGGTGAAAATTAAGGTTTCACTGGGATTTTCCAGAAATTGTCGGGCACCTCTTTGCCAATCGGATCGGTTCTCGGTAACGTCTGATTCCTCCGGTTGAGTTCACAGCCGCAGTGAAACGTCACCGCGTAAGCGCAGCCCCGGAAGTGATTACGTTGACGTGATCCAACAGCACGATTCGTCGACTGATGGAGCCACAGCATGACGATCAGCAAAGTTACTCAGAACGCATTCGCCACTCCCGCAACGGAAGCCACCCAGGTTTGGCGGAATCACACCGCCAAATTCACTGTCCATTGGGGTCGCACCGGAGCCGTCGTCGCCGTGAACGGCGAGATCGACGCGGCGAATGCCGGCCCATTCGCCGATTACGCCAAACGCTGCGCCGACTGCTGCGAATGGCTGGTGGTGGATCTATCTGAACTGACTTTTATTGGGACCAACGGGTTTTCAGCTCTTCAGTCGATCAGCGCGCAATGTTGCAGCGCCCAGACCAAGCTGAAGGTGGTTTCGAGCCCGGCACTGTCCACCTTGCTGCGAATCTGCGACCCGCACTCTCGACTCCCGCTGGTGAACTCGCTGGCGGACGCATTGAGCGAAGTACAGCGGTCGGGTCGGCCGCTTCGCCTGGTGCCGTGATCTAGTGATCTAGGCGGGCACCGCGTCGGCCGAGCGGCTCCAGACGCGGTGCTCGGCGAGCGCCGCGGCGAACGCGTCGAAGAACTCGTCGTTCAGGTCCTTCGCCGCGGCCGTGGTAGTCACTACCCCGGTGGCGACGGCGACCGTGGTGTCCTCGGCCGGCCGCTCGGAGATGCCGGCCTTGGGCAGCAGCTCCACCCCCGCCCCGAATGCCCCGATCACCTTGAGGTGTTTGTAGGCCTCCGTCACGAAGTGGACCGCATATCCGTCGCCGGACAGCGCCTCCACGGCGTCCGGCCCACACGGCACAACCACCGCGTCGTAGAGCACCGACGCCATGGTCGTGAAGGCCCGGTCGACACTCAGCCGGCCGCCAGAGCCACCGGCGAGCTCGCCACCGGCGACCGGCGCCAGCACTTCGGCGATCGCGCCGCGTTCCCGCATCGCCGCGACGAACCGTTCGACGCCCACCACGTCCACGCCGTCGGCGGCCAGCACCGCGATCTTGCGGCTTTCGATGCCGGGCGCTTCCTCACCTGCGGGGGTACCGGCATGGGTCAGCTGCGAGAGCGCAGGTGAGCGCACCACCTCCTCGACGGGCTGCTCATCAGGGGTGGCCAGGCCCAGTTTCTCGGCCACCTGCCGCGCCAGGTCGTGGTCGATGCGGTTGAGCTGTTCGACGGCGCGCAGCCGGATCTCAACGGTTTCGCATTTCCCCAGTTCAAAGGCGTAAGCGGCGACAATGTGCTTCGCCTCGGGGGCGGACATGCTTCGATAGAACATCCGCGCCTGGCTGTAATGGTTCTCGAAGCTGGCGGCGCGCTTGCGGATCTTGGCCCCGTCCAGCTTCTCGGTGTAGTGCCGGAACACGCCCTCGTCAGCCAAGGCTGGGCAGCCACCACCCAACGAGTTCTTGTAGTAGCTGGACTTGCCCTGCGGAATCGCGTGTTGGCCGTAGCCGTCGTGCTGGTTATTGCGCACCTGAGCCACCGGCCGATTTATCGGCAGCTGAGCGAAGTTCGGTCCGCCGAGCCGGATCAACTGCGTGTCCAGGTAGGAGAAGTTGCGGAACTGCAGCAACGGGTCGTTGGTGAAGTCGATTCCCGGCACGACGTTGGCGGTGCAGAACGCCACCTGCTCGGTTTCGGCGAAGAAGTTCTCCGGGTTGCGATTGAGCACCATCCTGCCCACCGGGCGCACCGGAACCTGTTCTTCGGGAATGATTTTGGTGGCGTCCAACAGGTCGAAGTCGAACTTGAACTCATCGCTTTCCGCAACTAACTGGACACCGAGTTCCCATTCCGGGAATTGACCCGCCTCGATGGCGTCCCACAGATCGCGGCGGTTGAAGTCGGGGTCCTTGCCGGCGATCTTCTGGCATTCGTCCCAGATCAGCGAATGCACACCCAGCTTCGGCTTCCAGTGGAACTTCACGAACGTCCCCTCGCCATTGGCGTTCACAAAACGGAAGGTGTGCACGCCGAATCCCTGCATCATCCGGTAACTGCGCGGCAGGGCGCGGTCCGACATCAGCCACATGATGGCGTGCAGGGTCTCCGGCTGCAGCGACACAAAATCCCACAGCGTGTCGTGAGCCGACTGTGCCTGCGGAATCTCGTTGTCCGGCTCGGGTTTCACCGCGTGCACGAAGTCCGGGAACTTGATGCCGTCCTGGATGAAGAACACCGGAAAGTTATTGCCCACCAGATCGTAGTTGCCCGCCTCGGTGTAGAACTTGGTCGCGAATCCGCGCACGTCGCGCACGGTGTCGGCCGAGCCGCGGAAACCTGCCACGGTGGAGAACCGCACGAACACCGGGGTCTTGGTGCCCGGTGTGGTCAGAAAACGCGCCGCGGTGTACTGCGCAAGCGAGTCGTCATAGGGCTCGAAGTAGCCGTAGGCACCCGAGCCGCGGGCATGCACCACCCGCTCGGGGATCCGCTCGTGGTCGAAGTGGGTGATCTTCTCTCGGGCGTGGAAGTCCTCAAGCAGAGTCGGGCCACGCTCGCCGACCGTCAGCGCGTCATCGGTGTGGTCGACTCGTACGCCCTGCTGCGTCGTGAGGTATCCCGACTGCCGGTCGACCCGGTAGTCGTCGAGCTGTCGCTGCTTGCCATCACGGTCCTCGATAGCCACCGCTTCTCCTCCTCGTCGGTATTTGGGAAGTCCGTGGGTGGGTATCCCAGCCAGGTCATCCGCAAACGGCCAGGACCATTCGCGAACGGGAGGGGAAGAGCGTGAGCGCACAATCGGCTGTGTTGTTCGACGTCGACGGCACCCTGGTCGATTCGAACTACCTGCACGTGCACGCCTGGCGGCGTGCGTTCGCCGAGCTACACCACGAGGTGGAGTCGTGGCGGATCCACCGCGCCATCGGAATGGACGGATCGGAGTTGGTGCGCCTGCTGTCCGATAACGCACCCGACGACGTCCGCTGGCGCCTGGAAGACCTGCACTCGCAGTACTATCTCCAGTCATCGGACTTGCTGTCGCCGCTACCGGGCGCCCGCAAGCTGTTGGAACACATAGTCGCTCTTGATCTTCCGGTGGTGCTGGCCACCTCGGCACCCGAGAACGAGTTGGCGATGCTGCGCAAGGTGCTCGGCTGTGACGACCTTGTCGCGGCGGTCACCTCTTCGGCCGATGTCGACGTCGCGAAGCCGAATCCGGACATCATCGGGATAGCACTCGACCGGGTCGGCGCAACGGCGGAGCGCGCCGTCTTTGTGGGCGACGCGGTCTGGGATGCCAAGGCGTGCGTGCGTGCCGGGGTGCCCACCATCGGTCTGCTCAGCGGCGGCGTCTCGCGTGCCGAATTGGAAACGGCCGGTGCGGCGGTAGTTTTCGACAACGCCGAGGATCTTCTGGAGCACTTGGATCAGACGCCGATCGCCGGCCTGGCCGACGGGCGGGGCTAGAACTGCCGTCAGCAGGCTACTTGCCGCGGACCCGGCGATTGTGCTTCTTGATCGCCGTGACCAGTTCGGATTTCCGCATCGTCGATCGTCCGTGAATGTCCAGCCGGCGGGCGACGCCCAGAAGATGCTGCTTGCTGGCATTGGCGTCGACGCCCTCTGCGGACGGTCCGGAGTTGTTCGGGCCGCCGCCGGCCGCGCGCTTGTCCGACGGGCCGGGCTTCTTCTTGGGTTCCCAGTGATCCCCGACCTTTTCGAAACTGTGCTTGAGCGCGGCATATGCGACCCGGTGCGCACGTTGCTCGCTGCCGTACTCCTTGGCGGCAGCGTCGTGCGCCTTAGCGAAAGTGCGCTGGGCCTTGGCCCCGGAGCGCTGCAGTGTACTGGGCAGCTCGCCGCGTTTGACGGCGCCGCTCTTCGTCGTCTTGGGCATGAGACCTCCAATCAGCGAATGCAATCGGGGTTGGTTACCCCATGAGCTGGCCCAGCAACCATTTCGGGAGCGTTCGCGATTGTCGGCACGCCGATCGGGCAAACCGGACACGTGTGTACGCCGAATCATTCCATCAATTGCTCACCGGCCGTGCCCTATTCATCTCGGTGTTCTACCCGCAGCCGGCAGCCCCGTCCTGAGCGGTGCCGATCACCAACCCGTCGGGTCGGCCTGCACCGCAGCGTCCGAGGGCGCCGCTAGGTCGTCATCCTGCAAAACGGCCAGTGGGCAGTGACAGCGCGGCGACAGCGCCGAGCCGACCGAGCCGAAGAACAGATGCCGCAACCGTCGCCGGCTGCTCGATCCGACGACGACCAGATCGGCTTGTCGCGACAACTCTTCGAGCGCGTCAACCGGGTCCGCGAACTCCACCTTGGTGTTCAGCTGCGCGGGCGCGCCGTCTGAGGCGCTGCCGGTCGCGACTCCGACGGCGTCATCGACGATCCGTTGCACGCGCCGGTGCGGCAGTTCATGTTGACCGAACACCATCCAGCGGGCCATCAGAGGTGACAGCTGGGTTGACGCCGCATGGACCAGAGTCAGGGGTACTGCGCGGCGTTCAGCTTCCTGGGCGCCCCAGCGCACAGCGTCCTGCGACGCCGGCGACCCATCGACGCCGACTACGATTCCTGCGGTATTCGAAGCCATAATGGGCGCAGGTTAGCCATTGCACCTTCGGGTCAAACCTCTACGTGTCGTCGCTTCTGGCTTCGGCGCCGGTTTCGCCGGCATCGAAGGCATCATCGGGACTTGTCCGCCCCACATAGCTGCCGTCTTCACCCTTGCCGGCACGCGACCATGCCTGGTGGGCGTCGGGTTCGACGTCTGCCTCGGCCTTCTGGCCTTTCTTTCCAGCCATTGCCGGATTCCTTTCCTCGTCTTCGTCTCTTTGTCGGGCTCAACGCGGCCGACGTGCGGCCAGTACCCCAGCCCCGGCCGCCCCCAGCGCGGTGGCGGCCCCGGCGACCAGTCCGGCGTGTCGGGCCGCCCAGATCTGCGGGCTGTGTGCGTGCGAGGAGTCGTCGAACGCCCCGCGCGCTCCGTGGTCGCTGCCCGGCCGTTCGTCGAGCGGTTCCCAGAGGTTGTACGGCTTGTCGCCGTCGACGCGCTCGCCGGTCTGCTGCGAGTCGTAGCCAGTACGGGCCAAATAGCGATCGAGCAATGGCGCGGCGAATCGCTGAGCCAGCAAGGTGGCTACGGTGCTTTCGCCCACCCAGTATTGCTTGCGCCGGGGATGGTCGGCGGCCCGTAGCACCGCCTTGGCCACCAGCTGCGGTTGGTAGATCGGCGGCACCGGCTGCGGGTGGCGGGGAAGCCGGGACAGCACCCAGGAGAACTGTGGGGTGTTGACCGCCGGCATCTGAACGAGGGTGATGTTCACCTTCGAGCCGTCGTGCAGCAGCTCGCAGCGTACCGATTCGGTAAAGCCGTTGACGGCGTGTTTTGCCCCGCAATAGGCCGATTGCAGCGGGATCGAACGCTCCCCCAATGCCGATCCCACCTGCACAACCGTGCCGCGGTCGCGGGGCTTCATCCGGGCCAACGCAACCATGGTGCCGTAGACGAAGCCGAGATAGCAGACCTCGGTAACCCGTTTGAACTCCGCGGGCCCGATCTCGGTGAACGGCGCGAAAACCGACGCGAACGCGACGTTGATCCACGTGTCGATCGGCCCGAACTCGGCCTCGACACGATCGGCGGCGGCAGCCACCGCGTCGGGGTCGGCGACGTCGGTAGGAATGGGCAGCGCGGTGCCCCCCGCCTCTTCGACATCGCGCGCCGCGCCCCGCAGCCCTGCTTCACCGCGCGCGAGCAGGGCGACACAGGCGCCCCGCTTGCCGTACAACTGTGCGACGGCACGGCCGATTCCGGCACTGGCTCCGGTGACGACCACTGTTTGGGTCATGGCCGGACTCCCTTCTGCGAGATGCGCTTTCCGGCAAGACGTTCGGCGAGCCTCGAGGCCAACGCCATGATGGTCAGCGCGGGGTTGGCCGACCCCTGTGTGGGGCAGACCGAGCCGTCGGAGATGAACAGGTTCGGCACACCCCACACGCGGTGGTCAGCATCGACGACCGAGTTCTCCGGCGCGGTACCCATCCGAGCGCCACCGATCAGGTGGGCGTAGCGCTGGATGGTCAAAACGTCCTGGGCGCCCGCCGCGTGCAGGATCTCGGTGATCACCCGGGTCGAGTAGGCCATGTTCGCTTTGTCGTTCTCGCAGCGGGTGTAGTCCATTCGGGCCACCGGGATCCCGTAGCCATCGACTTCGTCAGCCAGGGTGATCCTGTTGTCGGGCAGGGGCAGCAGTTCGTTGAGCACGCCGATCGTGCTCCAGTGGTTGTAGTCGCGCATGTATTCGCGCATCGCTCGGCCCCAGTGACCGTCGGCAAGCACGTGCTCCGACCAGCCGATCGGCAGCGGCGACACGGTCTGAATCGAGAACCCACGGGCGAATCCCCGAGCGGTGTCGGTCTCGTAGAACTGTTCGCTGGACACCTGCGGCGGCGGCGCCTTGTACATCCGCAGTTCCTCGGACCAACGGCCCGCGGTCTGCGCCGCCCCTTGGACCATGACATAGCGGCCGACCTGATCGGAGTTGTTTCCCAGGCCGTGCCGAAACCGGGTGCTGGTCGAATTGAGTAACAGCCGTGGGGTTTCGATCGAGTACCCCGCGACCGCGACGACCTTGGCACGCTGCAGGTGCTCGGCACCGTCGACGTCGTAGTAGACGACACCAATAGCCGCGCCGGCGTCGTCGAGTTCGATACGGGAAGCCATGCAGTCCGCCCGGATCTCCACGCCGTGTGCCAGCGCGTCGGGCAGATGGGTGACGTACGGGCTTGCCTTGGCGTTGACCTTGCAGCCCTGCAGGCAGTAGCCGCGGTAGATACAATGCGGCCGGTTTCCGAAGGTGCCGTTGACAATTCCGACCGGGCCCACCCGCATCTCGATACCCAGATTGCGGGCTCCTTCCCACAGCCTGGATGCGGGAGCAGAGATCGGGTGTGGCGACGACGGGTAGCGGTGCGGATATCCCCATGGCCAGTTCTGCCCGGCGACTGGCAGTTCAGCCTCCAGCACTTCGTAGTGACGGCGGATGTCCTCATAGTCGATCGGCCAATCCGCCCCCACCCCGTCGAGACTGAATGTGCGCAAGTCGCTCGGATGAAATCGCGGACAGTAGCCGGCGTAGTGCACCATCGAGCCGCCGACGCCGCGGCCGGAATTATTCTTACCCAGTTCGATCGGATCGTCCCCGCCGATAATGCGCTTCTGCGTCCAGTACAACGGATGCGATCCGGCTTCGTCGGAGACCCAGTCGCTGTCGGGATGCCAGAACGGTCCAGCCTCGATGATCACTGCACGCCAGCCGGCCCGCGCCAGTCGTTGCGCCAGCACCGATCCCCCGGCACCAGCGCCTACGACCACGAGGTCGACCTCGTCATCGACGCCATACCGGCGCATCGTCTTCTCGCCGGGCAGCCCTCGCGACTGCACATCCAGGAGGAACCGCGAGTCATTGGCTGGTGGGCCCAACGATCCCTTGAGCAGACCGCGCCAGAAATCGCCCACTACGAGTCCTCTTCCAGCACCAGCTCCACCGGGTCCTTGTCGATGGCACCGCGAGTTTCGAATGGTTCACGCGCCGCCGCCGGACCGCTCGGGCCGCCGAGCCGCATGAATCCGCGCGGGTAGGCCGGGCCGCCGAAGCCGATCTCGTTCCACGCCCAGGGATGGGAGTAGAACGCCGACAGGGTCATTCGCATACACACCGACCAGGCTCGAGTCTGGTTCAGCTGCGACCAGGAGCCACCCTGCAACCGGCCACGGGAGAACTGATCGACCAGAGCCAGCTGGGTGGGCACCTCGGCCTGCGCGAATGACGCCTTGCCGTACCGCTGGCCTGCGGCCTCGTCCAAGCCGCGCAACACCAGACGCCACGCGTCCCGATCGTCGGGCATGTCGGCGTACTGGAAACCGTCGAGCTGACCGTCGGCCAGCTTGGCATCGACGAATTCGGCGACCGGCACCCGAGGCTCGGCATCTTGCGCCAGCACAATGTCACAGAACGCCCGCAGCGTAGGCTCCTCCGCTGCGGTGAAGAACCGCAGCGGCCCCGGCGGTTCCAGCCGGGCCAGCACCACCTGTCTGGTGGCGTCGTCCCAGCTGTCCTTCGACGCCAGCACGTCGAAATCCGGATAGCGCCCGATCATCTGCGGCGTGACGCCGCGGCGTTGCCGGGGCAGCCAGGACGGGTGCGGCGGTTGACGGTCGGCACGTAGGTTCGGCAGGTGGTCGGGACGGGAAGTGTCGGCCATGGCTGCCGGCACCTCAGCGTTCGCGGCGCAGCACCGCCGCCAGCAAGCCCATCCCGCCGACCATCGCCATCAGGCCGGGCGCTGCGATCGGCGGCCCCATCGGAACGTTGTAGGACGCCATCTTCCAGCCTCCGGGCTTTCGGGCAACCCCGCGAGCGTGCAGGTACTCCCCCAGTAGGCCGTTAGCGGCGTACACCCCTGCGGTCAACGGCAGCCAGCGCTTGGCCCAGCGGCGGGAGAACACCCCACCGATCCCGGCGACCACCACCGGCGGCGTGACCAGAACCGGGCTCCACATCCATTTGTTGCCGAAGCCGGCCTTGTAATGCTCGAGATAGATTTCGGCCGTCGTGACCATCGCGGCGAACGCCGTCATCGCCGACAAAGACCGTTCGAAGCGGCCATGCGCGACGTCGCGCAGCATCCGATCGACAATATCGCCGGCCTCACCGATCCATTCCGCGTGACTGCCCACCCGCACACCGGATTCAGCTGTTTCCAGCAGCATCATCTACGCACCCCGTTCCGTTCGCCGATGTACCCCGAATCCCGGCAGTACCCCGCCTAGGACCGCGGTCAAACATCGCCCAGATCCCGCCATGATTTGCCAGGTTTCGATAGCCGTCCAACGGGGAACTGATCGGGTACAGATGAATGGAGGACGGATGCGAATCGGTGGATTGGCCGGGACCATTGTGCTGAGCTGGCTGCTGATCGGCGTCTTCGCCGCATGGCAGCGCGACTATTTCCACGGCTACCAAACCAGCTGTGCAAATGCCGGAACCATCGCTGTCACTACGTTGGCGGGTCCGTTGAACTACCTCGGGTTCAACCCGGTTGTATCCGATTGCCATGTACCGCAGCCCTCGTCGCTGGGTGCGGTCGGTTTGATTGTTTGAGAAGGGATTGGCGATGATTGCCCTCGGAGTGGTGCTGCTTATTCTGGCGCTCATTTTCAAGATCAATGTGCTGTGGACGATCGGCGTCATTCTGCTGGTTGTCGGAGCGGCACTGTGGATTCTGGGCGCAGTCGGTCGCCCTGTCGCGGGTCGGCGCTACTGGTACTGATGCCACTCGCGACATGTCGCAATCAGCCGGGCATGCTTCGCACAGTCAAGCCTGAGGTTGCTCCGCGGCCCGTTGACGTTGGATGACAGGGGCACATGCGATGACCGTCGCTGCCGACGCTGATCGCGGTTCCTTCAAGCATATCGCGCTGTTCTACCGTTCCCCGCAGGAATATCTTGATTGCCTGGTGCCGTATATCGCCGACGCGGTGGCCGCCCATCTCCCGATCTTGGTGGCGGTACCTGAGCCAAATCTCTCACTGCTGCGCAATGCCCTGCCTGCAGGCGTACTGGAGTCGGCGAGCCTGTCGGATATGAGCCAGGTCGGACGCAATCCCACCCACATTCTGGGCGGCGTGCAGGGAGCTTTCGCTGCCCGACACCCGTCGGATCCGGTACGGATGGTAGGCGAGCCGGTCTGGAGCGGCCGCTCGAAGCTGGAGTATCCGGCCTGCGTGCAGCATGAGGCTCTGGTCAACGAGGCGTTCATCGGACGGGATCTCACGATTATTTGCCCTTACGACGCAACAACTCTGGGCTCCGATATTCTCGTCGACGCCGAGATCACCCACCCGAGCCTGGGCCTTTCCGGGCACCCGGTACGCGCCAGCTCCGGCTTTGCTCCCGACGCCGCGTGGGCGCGCTACAACGAGCCACTGCCCAGCAGCCCCACGGCGGCGAGCTACACCCTGCATCGACTTACCGATCTGGCCGGCGCCCGGCAGTTCTCCGCCAAGTACGCCCGCTGGTTCGGCTTCGCGGGCGCCGATATCGCAGACCTGCAGCTGATCGTCAACGAGCTGGCTTCCAACAGCCTGCAGCATGGCAGGGGCCCGTGCACCCTGCTGCTGTGGGCGGCGGACGACCAATTGATATGTCAGGTCAACGATTCCGGCCGATTGACTGACCGGTTGGCTGGCCGGCGGCCGATCATCAGCGACTACGACCACGGGTGCGGGCTTTTCGTGGTCAACGCGACAGCCGACCTGGTACGCATTCACACCGCGGCGAGTGGAACCACGGTGCAGGCGCATCTGCGGATGAGAAAGTCGGCGTGAATGGGTGCATATCGGGCAGATCGGTCGGGCGAATTCGGCCACATCGGTTGGGAATACCGGGATCCTGCGGAGTTCCTGCACCACGCGGCGGAGTACGTCGCGGACGGTCTGAACCTCGACCAGCGAGTCGCCTACGTCGGCGCGGACGATCCCGCCACGATGCGGGCAGCCTTGGCGGCGGCCGGACTCGGAACAGATGCCCGCGAGGTACATGTCAAGACCGTGCCGGAGCACTTCGTGTTCCGGGGTGACGTCGTCGACGCCGAGCGTATGACAGAGCACTATGCGGCGGCCGCGGTCGCTGCGGTCGCCGACGGCTACAGCGGCCTTCGGATCGTCATCGATGTCACGCCGGTAGTGCGCACACCCGCGCAGCGCGACGCCCAGGCGGCTCTGGAATTCCTCGGAGACCGGCGAATCTCCACCCTGCCGGTCGCGGCGATGTGCGGCTACAACGTCGCCGAACTCGGTGCGGCCGCGGCCGGTTTGTTGTGCCTGCACCCGGCGGCCGGACCGAGTTCGGTGCCGTTCCAGCTGTATGCCCAGCCCGCCGGGCGCAACGCCATCGCGCTGGCCGGCACTCTCGACGCCGCCAGCGAGCCGCTGTTCCTCACCACCCTGCAGCGGGTCCTGCCGCTGCTGTCGCGCGACACCCTCGAGATCGACGCGCGGGAATTGGAGTTCGTCGGGCACCGGCAGCTCTGCCTGCTCGACCGCCTCTGCGCCGCCCACGGCCGAACGGCCTTACTGCGCAGCGATCGAGCAGTCGTGCACCGGCTGGTCAACTTACTGGACTTCGCCAATGTCGGCATTGAGGCGACGGTGTGACGCCCTGCTGATCGACTTCTGTGAGGACGACGAGGCACGCTGCTGCCGGGGAGAGCGGTGGCGGCAGCGTGACCCCGTCAGGCCCTGCGGTGACCTCGCGCGCAGCCCAGCCTGTTTCGCTGCCACATCGGTGGCGATGCGCGCGCAGTTCCGGTCTGCGTCGAAGGCGCTCGAATGGTCGGACATCGGTGAGCAACGCACGAGTCACCGCCGGGGCGTCACGGAGGGGACCGCTGCGTGGGCCACACTCTCATGTTTCGCCGCCGCGTGGCCGACCGGTGTTGGTGGCTGGCCGGGGAGCGAGGCCGGGCGACGGGCATTTCGGTGGGAACCGCGGTCCAGTGCCCGGGTACTGCGGCGGTCAACACGCGCAGCCATTCGGCGCGCACGATGTACTCCGCCTCGTCGAGTACCTCCGCGGCCAGAGTGTCGGTGGTCATTGCGCTCACCTCCTACACCGGGTAGCAGGCCGCCGCCCGGCCCCTCGCAATCAGGCGTTGATGGCTCGCTCGCCGTGGCTGCTGGCGATCTTGATCCGCCGTGGCTTTGCCTTCTCGGCGACCGGAATGGTCAACCGCAGCACGCCGTCTTGATAGCTGGCCTGGATCTGCCCGGCGTCCAGATTGTCACCGAGGAACAGCTGGCGGCTGAACACACCGCGTGGCCGTTCCGCGGACACCATCTCGCGGCTTTGATCCAGGCCCGGACGTTCGGCATGCACCGTCAGCACATTGCGTTCGACATCGAGATCCAGGGAATCCTCTGCCACACCAGGCAGATCGAACTCGACGATGAACTGGTCGCCGTCACGCCAGGCGTCCATCGGCATGACCGCCGGTCGCGCCGCGGTGCCCAGCACCTGCTGGGTCCAGCGGTCGAGATCACGGAACGGGTCGGTACGCATCAACATCATCTCCACCTCCTCGGTCTGCGGTAGATCATCTATGTCTACCGACATAGATTTTTATATAGCACCGGTGGTAGGTTCACGCAAGAGGAGCACCAGAGATTTTCGGCGAGTGGAAGAGAAGCGCGGTGGCCGACGAGATGAATGCCCGCTCCGGGCTTGGGGTATACGGCATCTCGGTGGCAGCCGAGTTATCCGGTATCGGTCCGCAGACCTTGCGGCTCTACGAGAGCCGCGGCCTGCTCACCCCGGCGCGCACCGCGGGCGGTACGCGTCGCTACAGCGATGATGATCTTGCGCGGCTTCGACGGATCACGGAGCTGGTAGAGATCGGCATCAATGTGGCAGGTATCGGGCAGATCCTCGGCCTGGAAGCACGTAACGCCCGATTGGAGTCCGACAACACCCAGCTGAGGTCGGACAACTCCCAACTGAAAACGGACTATGCGCTGCTCGCCGCCAAACGTGCCGACCCGCCCCGAACGCGGAGACGAAAGGGGTCATGATGACCAACCCTGATGTTCCAGAGGCAGATCTCGCCGAACAGCGTATCCCCGCCGACGCGAGCGACGACGACGGACTGGATCCCGCCCTTCTGGAGAACGCCGACGACACAGATGCCAACCCGGCCGACCTGATCGATCAGGCCATCAGCGTTCCACTGCCCGACGACGACTACGACGCCGACCGATGAGCCAACCGCCCGGTATTTATTCGGTTTTGACACCATCCGCGTCGGTACGACGGTGTGACGTTTTCCGGCGCCGATGGCTGGTGTCGCACAGTGGATAGTTGCGGCTGCGCCCACAGGTGCAGATAGCCACCATGAAGCGGTCGGATTCGACGACGCCCTCGGGCGTCTCGATCCGGACCGGACCGGCGATCAGGACTGGGCCGTTGCGGACCGGCTGTACCACTCTTCTCTCCGGCGTCGTCATGGCTTGTCCGCCCGGATCACCACCAGTTGTTCCATGCGGCAGCCGTGCGACACCCGGCCGGTGGATTCCAGCCAGCCGGCACGCGCCGAGAGCACCGGACCGAACGGAATGTTCTTGACCGCGGCAATCTCGGCTGACAGTCCCGACGCCCGCAACTGCCCCAGTGAGTGCGCGACGTCGGCGAGGGCGGACTGCACCAGCAGCAGGGAACCGCCGCGGCGCAACAGCGTCGCCGCCGACCAGCAGAGCGGATCCAACACGACCCGCCCGTCAACACCACCGTTCCACGACCGCTCCGGACCGCCCGCCGACGGAATGGGCCCGCCGTCCCGCGGCGAAGGCACATAGGGC
Organism: Mycobacterium sp. SMC-14; assembly: GCF_046250075.1. NCBI lineage: Bacteria > Bacillati > Actinomycetota > Actinomycetes > Mycobacteriales > Mycobacteriaceae > Mycobacterium > Mycobacterium sp. SMC-14. Next base: position 3,405,134 of record NZ_CP176429.1, read on the forward strand.
GGGTTGGCCACCACCAGATCGAAGGGGGGGCAGCGCAACGCGTCACTCCACGGCCCCCGCCGCACCGCTACGCCCACGCCGGCGGCACGCGCGTTGTCCCGGGCACACCGCACCGCGCGCGAGCAGATGTCGAACGCGGTGACACTGTCCGCGCCCAGCTCCGCCGCCGCGATGGCCGCTACCCCACTGCCGGTGCACAGGTCCAGCACCCTGGCCCGGAGGGCCAACCCTGTGCTTACCATGGTCTCGATGAGAAGATGCGAATCCTCTTGCGGCACATAGACCCCGCCTAAGTTCGGCGGCCGACGACGCAGGGCGCCGGGCACCCCCAAAGTGGTCATCGGCGATTACCCGCCGTTCTTGCTGCGGATGTCGCGCACCGACTGCTTAGCCGATTCGGTGAACTCGTGCATCTTCTGCTTTGCACCCTTGGTGACCACGCTTACTCGGTCCGGGTCCTTGATGATCGCTTTAGCGGTGTTCTTGGCGATCATCTTTTCGATATGTGGCGGCACCGGCGGGATGTCGGGGTCCACCACGACTTCCAGCACCACCGGCCCGGGCGCAGAGAGCGCTTGGTCCCAGGCCTGTCCGATGGTGTCCGGGCTGTCACACCGAATTCCGGTCAGCCCGAGAAGTTTGGCGAATTCAGCGTAGGGCACGTCCGGGATCATCTGCGAGTCTTCGAACTTGGGCTCACCGCCCATGGCCCGCTGCTCCCAGGTCACCTGGTTGAGGTCCTGGTTGTTGAATACACAGAAGATCAGCGGCCCGTCAGACAGCCGGTCCAGGTAGCGCTTCACGGTGATCATCTCGGCCATGCCGTTCATCTGGAAGACACCATCGCCGACGACGGCGATCACCGGCCGGTCCGGGTGAGCGAGCTTGGCGCTGATCGCATACGGCGTGCCGGGGCCCATGGTCGCGAGGTTTCCAGCAAGTGAGGCCGCCATGCCGCGCCGCAGCCGCAGATGCCGCGCCCACCAGTTGGCGACCGAGCCCGCGTCGGTGGTGACGACGGCGTTGTCAGGCAGGCGCTTGGAGAGCTCGTGGACCACCAGTTCGGGATTGAGCGGACTGGCCTTGTCGTGCGCCCGGTCGTCGAGAACCCGCCACCAGGTCTCCACTTCGCTTTCGATCTTGTGCCGCCAGGACCGATCCTTCTTGCGGTTCAGCAATGGGATCAGTTCGGACAGGGTGTCTTTCGAGTCGCCGATCAGGTTGGCCTGTACCGGGTAGCGCACCCCGATCATCCGGCCGTCGTGGTTGATCTCCACCCCGCGGGCCTGCCCTTCCTTGGGCAGCCACTCGGCGTAGGGAAAACTGGTCCCGATCATGAGCAAGGTGTCGGCACCCGACATCATTGCCTCGCTGGCCGTGGAGCCCAGCAGGCCAATCGGCCCGGTCACATACGGCAGTTCATCGGGTAGTGCGGCGCGTCCCAATGACGTCTTGGCGACACCGGCGCCGAGCAGATCGGCGGCCTCCACCACTTCGTCGGCGGCATCGGCGGCTCCCGCACCCACCAGGATCGCCACCTTCTCACCCTCATTGAGGATCTCGGCGGCTTTGCGCAGCTCGTTCTGCGGCGGGATCATTCGCGGTTTGGTCCACCCGACACTGCTGAAGACGGCCCCATGCTGGCGCGGCGGCGAAGGGACCGCCTCCTCCTCGGCAACGTCCTCGGGAAGGATGATGGTTGCCACGGTTCGATTGGTCAGCGCCACCTTGCAGGCCCGGTCCACCAGGTGGCGTGCCTGGACCGGCGCCATGCAGGTCTGGACGAAGTCCGAAGAGACGTCCTTGTACAACGAGTTGGGGTCGATCTCCTGTTGGAAGGCCGCGCCCAGCGACATCCGCTTCTGCTGACCGATGATCGCGACCACCGGCTGGTGGTCAAGCTTGGCGTCGTAGAGCCCGTTGAGCAGATGGATCGCCCCGCCGCCGGACGTGGCCAGACAGCAACCGATCTCCCCGGTGAATTTGGCGTGGCCGGTGGCCATGAACGCCGCCATCTCTTCGTGGCGCGGCTGGATGAGTTCCGGGTCTCCACCGGCCCGGTCCAGGGCGCCGACCATCGACAGAATGCCATCGCCGGGGTAGCCGAAGATCCGGTGCACCCCCCATTGACGGAGCCTATCGAGGATGAAGTCCGCGGTTTTCGGCATTGGTTGCTCCCTTCAACACGCACACGGTTACCCGCCACCGGCTTTGTCAAACGGCGGGGTGCACCCGTGGTGCGCTCCCTCCGGTCACCGCGTTGCGGGCTATCCGCAGGTCATCGACGAATGCTTCGTATGCCTGGGCACGCTGGTCACTGCGGTCCCGCAACACCGCCGAGGGATGAACGGTGGCCAGGACCCGCGGCCGGCCGTTGGACCCCGCCAGGCCAGGCAGGCACAGCAGCTCCCCGCGCCCGGTGGAGATGCGAAACGACGCACCCAGCAGTGACTGCGCGGCCGTGGCGCCCAGACAGATCACCACTTCTGGCCGCACCGAGTCGATCTCGGCGATCAACCACGGCCGGCACGCCACCACCTCGGTGCGGCCCGGCTTCTGGTGGATCCGGCGTTTGCCCTCGCGCCGGGTGAACTTGAAATGCTTGACCGCGTTGGTCACATACGCCAACGACGGATCAATGCGTGCGTCGCGCATCGCACGGTCCAACAACCGCCCGGCCGGGCCGACGAACGGGTGGCCCTCGAGATCCTCGTGATCGCCGGGCTGTTCACCGACCAGCATCAGCCGCGCGCCCCGCCGTCCTTCGCCGAACACCGTCTGCGTCGCGTCGCGGTACAGCGTGCAGCCACGGCACTGAGCAGCCGCCTCGCGCAGTGCGCTAAGCGTTCGCCGCTCTGGCAGGTACCGCTGCGCCCCAGGCTCTTTGGTCGCTGCCACTACGCCGATTCCGTCAGCTCGGGCGACGTCGCCCTGACCTCCGGGCGAATCAGTACCGGGGTGCGGAACTCCACCCCCGACAACACGCAATTCAGGGACGTCATGAGTCAGACATACCCGTCGTGGCCGTGGTCAACCGTGGCTAGCGGTGGGCCGTTGGGCAGCCCGAGCGAAACTGGGCCCGATCCGAAGATCGGGCCCAGCTCAAACGCGGCGTCAGGCCTTGCTGGTCCAGATCAGCACGTCCTGGACACCGTCGTTGTAGACGACTCCGTCCGGCGGCGGGCCGGTGACATCGAAGTAGATCTTTCCGTTGGCGGCAGCACCCTGAGTGATCGGCCCGGGATTGATACCGCCCGGCGTGGGCACCGTGTTGATCACCCGGTACGTGTCGCTGTTGGCCGCTCTGGCGTTGAAGTCGGTGACCACCGGGGTCACCGTGCCGCGGTCCGCACGAGCGGTCACGTCAGCCTGATACAGCTTGCCGTGGGGCTGGTAGCCCGGAATGGTGACCTGGGCCGGGCCCAGGTTGCTGACCGTGTAGGACGTAGCCATTGCCCCGTCGTTGAGCTGTTCGGGCGTGCCGAACGGTTGGATCGCCGGCTCGGCCATGGCGGTGGTCGCGGAGAAAACACTCAGCGCCGCGATTCCGGCCGCGCCGGCGGCCGTCTTGGCCGCAGTCGTGGAGAGCTTCACTTCTGACTCCTTCCATCGAGTCGATACTTCGCGGCGGTCCACTTTGCTGGAACACACCTGTCACGGCGCGTACCCGGCACGGCCGAGCAGGAAACACTGGGGCAGTTGCGCAGCGTCGGGAAATTGTGGATAGTTACGTCGCTCGGGCGTTCAGCAGGCAGCGCCGGTCTGGATTGTCCGTGCACACATTCCTGCGATTCCAGGCCGCGGTTTGCCCCGCCGGCCGTTGGAATCAGCTCATACTGTTGGGGTACGAGAAGGCGGGTATGCGGTGGTCGGGGATGTAAACGCGTCATTTGTGACGCCGGCGGACGACGCAACCGAGGTCCAGAGTGATCTCGACCGGGTAGTCGGGCATGGCGAGCCGCAGCGGGTTGGCCGGTTCCGGTACTGGCTCGGCGAGCAGCGCTGGGAGTGGTCGGACACGGTGGCCCGCATGCACGGCTACGAGCCGGGCACGGTGACACCCAGCACCGAGCTGCTGCTGCAGCACAAGCATCCCGAGGACCGCGCCCAGGTCGCCGAGGTGCTGGAGCGGGTCGTCGAGGGCGAGCCCTTCAGCAGCCGGCACCGCATCATCGACACCAGCGGGCAAGAGCACTGGGTGATTGTGGTCGGCGATCGCATGCTCGACGATGCGGGCACGGTGACCGGTACGGCCGGGTTCTACGTTGACGTCACCGATGTGTTGCAGGCCGACGTCAGCGCCGTAGTTTCCGAGGTCGCCGAGGCGCGTGCGGTGATCGAGCAGGCCAAGGGTGTACTGATGGTCGCCTACGGCATCTCTGCGGAACGGGCGTTCGACATCCTGGTTTGGCGTTCCCAGGAGACCAACGTCAAGGTGCGCGACCTGGCGGCCCGCTTCCTGGCTGCTTTCACCGGCAAGCTGCCGCCCGGGGTGCTTTCCGATCTGGACCACACCCTGTTGACTGTGAGCTGAAATTGCGGCGGCACGACAGGTGAACTTGTCGCCACAGGCGGGTAATTAGCCCCTTAGTGGTGTACGAGTTCAATGACGGACTGCAGACCGGGAGCGGCCATGACTAGGGCGCCAGGTCAACTCACCGTGTCGGCAACTGATGTGGGCGGGCTCTGCCTGCTGACCGCCGTCGGCACGCTGGACGGCAGCAACTACCTCCAACTGCGCGACAGCGTGATCAAGGCAGCGCTCGACGAACCGCCGGCGGTGCTGGTTGACGTCGGCGGACTGTACGTCCCGGCGCTCTCGGCATGGTCTGTGTTCACCAGCGCGCGTTGGCATGTGAGGGTCTGGCCCGATATCCCAATCTTGTTGGTCTGCGACCGACTCGAAACAATGGCACGGCTCGCCGAAACCGGCGTGACGCGCTACGTCCCGGCACACCCGGACCTTGAGACTGCGTTGGGTTCCCTGCCACGCCTCAAACGCACCCGCCGCAGGGTCAGCGCAGAATTGCCACGCCGCTTGAGCAGCTTGCGCCGCTCCCGTGACTTCGTCGCGGAGTGGCTGTCCAGCTGGTCGCAGGATCAGTTGATACCGACAGCCAAGGTGATCATGGACGTACTGGTGGAAAACGTCCTACGCCATACCGACAGCTCACCCACAGTCCTGCTGGAAAGCGCAGGCTCCACGGTCACCATCGCGGTCCAAGACGCCGACGCCGCGCCGGCTGTGCTCCACGAAGGCCCCGACGGCTTGCCTGCCCGCGCGTCGGGCTTGGCGGTAGTCGGTGCGGTGTGTCGCGCGTGGGGCACTACCCCCACCCCTCGCGGCAAGACCGTCTGGGCGGTGATCAGGCCGGAAAGCCGTCTCTAGCGCATGAGTTCACGGCACCCGGCCGACGCGTCTCACCAATTGCAGGGCGACCCCGGTCAGCGGGGTGTTGGAGTTCTGCGACAGCCGCTTGAGCAGCTCAAAGGCTTGCACCGCGTCGATGTCGAACCGCTCCATCAGCACGCCTTGGCTTGGCCGATTATGTCGCGGGAGGCGAGCGCACTGCGGAACTGCTCGTCGCGACGAACCATGTGCCAGGCCAGCGCGGCGTGAGTGGCCAGGATCAAACCCAGTTCCACTGCGTCGTCGTCGAAGGCGCTGGCGGTTTGGGCGTAGAAGTTCAGGGCGCCGGTGGTGCCATCGCCGGTGAATATTTCGAATGCCAGAACGGAACGGATCGGCGTCGTGGCTGCGACCTCCCGGCAGTACAACGGCCAGCGCTCCTCGCCGCAGACATCGTCCAGGCGAACGACGTGATGCTTCCACGCCGCGGCCAGACAGGGCCCCTCGCCAAGTCGACGCTGAATGTCATCCAGCGCAACCGGGTATCGATCTGTCGCGGTGAGTGTCTGCACCTCACCGCTCGACGTCGTGACCGTGACACCGGCATGCTGGGCGCAGGACATATGCCCGAGAAGATTGGCGCCCAGTTCGTCTAGCGCACCATCAGCGTCGGAACGAGTCCTCTGATTCAGCGTGTGCACCAGATCCGCCACGTCGCGCATCATGTCGTTGCGGCTCGTCACCGCCATGTCTTCGCTCCGCCCAGGTCCCCCGCTAGATGCACCCATGTTCCTCCGATCATCCAGCCGCAGCAACTACTTCAACGTCCCAGTCAACGATCTCTGCGGGAACCAAAGGTTTGTCAAATAACGCTCAGGCGTTACACGGGGGCCAGTCCATCACCCGGCCCCCGACGCCCGGGCAGCGATACGTCCCGGCGCCGCCGCGGGCAAGAGCCGGTCGTACACCCGCAGGGTGTCAGTGGCGACCCGGTCCCAGGAGTACCTCGAACGTGCCCGCTCTCGGCCGGCCTTGCCGAAGCCGGACGCGGCTCGACGATTCCGCAGGACGGCGTTGATGGCATTCGCACAGGCACGCGGGTCCTTCGGCGGTATCAGCAGTCCCGTCACGTCGTGGACGACGGTGTCGAGGATGCCGCCCACCGCCGACGCCACCACCGGCACCCCACACGCCATCGCTTCCAGCGGCACCATGCCGAACGGTTCGTACCAGGGCGTACATGCAACGACATCGGCAGACCGCAGCAACGCCGGCATATCGGCGTGGTCGATGGAGCCGTACAGCGATACCCGTTCCGCCACACCGAGATCGGCAGCCAGCTTGAGCAGCCGAGAGGCTTCTGGAACGGTGTCGAGTTCGGCCCGCCGCGGTCCGCCGACGATCACCAGCTCAGCGCTGGGCACCGTGGTCAATGCCTCTATCACGGTGTCGAATCCCTTTCGGGGAACGAACCGGCCGACCGCAACGATGCGCCGCCGGCCGGAGTGAGCGGCGACCGGACCGTGCGGGGTAAACCGCTCCACGTCGACGCCGCACGGCACCACCGAGATTCGCAATCGGTCGCGACCTAGCCGCAGCAACTCGAAAACCTCATCACTGCAGCCGGCCGTCATCCACGTCGCCTCATGCGCGACGCGGGCCTCCAGCCGCAGCCTTTCGGCGGGACTGGTGTCTCGATGCCCCTGGTGTCGTTGCTTGACCACGCCCAACGCATGAAAAGTCTGGACCGTGGGCACCCGTCGGCGTTTGGCGGCCAGCTGTGCGGCGATCCCTGACATCCAGAAATGTGCGTGGGCGATGTCGGGCCGCTCGCGGTCCCACTGCGCGTCCAGGTAGCGCCCGAAGGCGACCATGTACTGCAAGAGCTCATCTTTGGGTACCTGGCGCGGCGGTCCCACGGGTACATGGACCACCGTGTAGCCCTGATCGGTGCGCACCCGTTCCGGTAGGTCGGGGTTATCCCGACGGGTGTAGACGTCGACATCGTGGCCGCGGTGGGCCAACGCCGCGGACAGCTCAGCCACGTGGACGTGCTGGCCGCCGACTTCGGCTCCGCTCTGCACGACGAGTGGACTGGCATGTTCAGAAATCATTGCGATTTTCACAGCGATTCTCCCCCGCTGCTCCCAGCGCTGCACTGCGCCTCGATGACCTGGTCCCACTGGCGCAGGAATCGGTCGAGGCCGAAGTGCTCGGTGGCGTAGTTGCGGGCCGCCTTACCTACCACCTCGGCCAGGTAGCGGTCGGCGACCAGCCCACCCAGCGCATCCCGCAAGGTGTCGACGTCCGCGCTGACGACGCCCGCCTCCGGTGGTACCACCATCGGTGCCATCGTGGCGGCCACCGCCACCACCGGCATGCCCAGGAACATGGCTTCCAACAGCGACATGCCCAGCGATGTCCAGCGGGCGGTGTGCAGGTAGACCCGGCGGTGCGCCAGTTCCTTCAGCAGTTGGTCGGTGCGCACGTCGCCGTGGCCGACCACACCTGCGCACCGATGTGGCGGATCGTTGAGGTTCTGGGTGCCGATCCCCCAGACGTCGACCGGCACCGATCGCCCCAACGAGCCCAGCAGGTCGGCGCCGACGGTGCGCCACCGGCGCAGCGGTTCGTTGATCAGGGCGCCGGCGGCCGCGATGTCCCCGGTGTACAGATGGCCGGGGTCGGCGATCCCGTGGTCGATCACCATGGTCGGCGCTCGGCCGTTGTCCCACATCAGCTGGTTGAACGCGGTGACGTGGATCAGCGGGATGTCACCGCGGTCCGCGATCGGGTGCAGGCTCTCCACCACGAACGGCCGCGGGGGGTTGTGCTCGACGTACACCGCGGGAACATCGATCCCGGGCCGGCGGCCCAGCAGGCGTGCAGCCAGCTCCAATTCATGTGGCCGCTGCAGCACCACCAGGTCGATCTCTTGGTCACGCAATTCGGTCAGCGGCACTTCGCGCGCCCGCGGCCAGTCCCGGCCGCCCAAACCACGTCCATCGGGATCACGCGGAGAGTTCACCGGAATGAGGTAGCGGTGTTCGCCGGCGACGAAGGAGTCCATCCACGAACCGTGCACATGCCAGGCAAGCAGCGAACGCGGGGTGGTCTGCGGAAATGCCATAATCGGTTGTTACCCGCGACACCGGCGCCTAAACGTGGAAAAAGTCCCCGAACCGGTTTGCTGCAAGGGGATTCAACTGCGACGCTAAAACTACCGTTACCGAATCGTTGCAGAGCCGCGAGGATCGGCGTAGGTTCGATAGCAGGTTGAGTTCACAGCCACCCGGAAGACGCGTCACCCACGCTAGCCAGGGAGGCCCACTCCCTGCATCTCATCCGTGAAGGTGTAACTCGCATCGACGCGATCCACAGTACGAGTTTCGACTGATGGAGTAGTTCAATGCCCGCTTTGAAAGCCGCCGGATCGGTGTTCCCGGCTACCCGAATACACTCACTTCCCCCATCCGATACCTGGGCCAGCCGCACCGCTCGTTCCGTCACCCGCTGGGGACGCTCCGGAGCGGTGATCAGCGTGGGTGGGGAACTCGATGCCGCCAACGCCGGCCAACTGGCCGACTACGTGCAACGCTGCGCGAGCTACTGCGAGTGGTTGGTTCTCGACCTCAATGACCTGGAATTCATTGGTACCGCTGGCTTTTCGGCGCTAAAGACCATCGCCGACCGGTGCGCTGAAACCCTGGTCTACTGCACGACGGTGCCCGGCGTCGCGGTGTCACGCCTGCTGCGAATCTGCGACCCGGGCAACGCTTTCCCGACGACGGCGTCGGTGGCCGACGCGCTGGCCGGCGTGCAGGGGTTTCGGCACGTCCACTAGCCCTCACATCCCCCGGCGAGCTCGCGTGCCCGTGCTTCGCTCTCCACCGCCGGCCCCGACCCGGGTAGCCGCCTTCCAGCGACCTCGGGGGTGAAGACCAGCGCGAGCGCACCGATGGCCCCGGCTACGACCAAAAGGTAGGCCGGGGCGATCGGATTGCCGGTGCTGGAGACCAGTGTCTCGGCTATCAGCGGTGTGGTACCTCCGAACGCCGAGACCGACAGGTTGAACCCGATCGCCAGCGCCCCGTAACGCACCGGGGTGGGAAACAACGCGGGCAGGGTCGCCGGCAATGTCGCATCGAAGCACAACAGCATCAGCCCGATCAACAGAACTCCGGCGAATGCCGTCGGATAGTTGCGGGCGGCGCTGATCAGACTGAACGCCGGAATCGAAAAAGCCAGCAACATAGCGCATCCCGTCCACAGCACCGGTTTGACCCCGATGCGATCGGACAACCGAGCAACCAGAACCACGGTTGCCATCAACGCCAACAGCGTCAGCACGATCACCAGAAGCCCGGCGGTGTGTGGAATCTGCGCGGTCGTCTGGAGGTAAGTAGGCAGATAACCGGTGAGCAGATAGTCGGTGACGTTGTAGGTCAGCACCAGTGCGATACACAACAGCAGGGGCTGCCACTGTCTGGCGGTACGCCGCAGTTGCCGCACGGCGGAGTCGTCGGAACTCTCCTGCTGGCGGCCTGCCTGTTCATAAGCCGGCGATTCCTCCAGCCGCAACCGCAGGTAGAGGGCGGCCAGCCCCAGCGGAGCACTGAGCAACAACGGAATTCGCCACCCCCAACTGAGCATTGCCTCGTCAGTCAACCGACTCTGCAGTACCGTGACCAACACACCGGCGGCGACGTAACCGGCCTGCGAACTGAGCGGCAGAAATCCGGCCATCATGCCGCGCTTGTTGTCCGGGGCCTGTTCGCCGACGTAGACCATCGCGCCGACGTATTCACCGCCGGCGGAGAAGCCCTGCACCATTCGCGTCGCGACGAGCAGGATGGGTGCTGCGACACCGATAGCGCTGTAGCTCGGAAGCAGCCCGGTGACGGTGGTGCCGAGCGTCATCAGCAGCAGGGTGGTGACCAGCACCCGCTTCCGCCCGATCCGGTCACCGAGTGGGCCGAAGACCAATCCGCCGATCGGGCGCGCCGCGAACGCCGCGGCCAGGGTGCCGAAGGCGCCGATCAGGCTGCTGGTGCCAGAACCCGGGTAGAACACCCGCGCGATGGTGGTGACCAGGTAGCCGTAGACCCCAAAGTCATACCACTCCATGAAGTTGCCGATAGCGGTACCTCGGATGGAGCGGCGGACCTGGTCAGCATCGGTGACCCGGATCTGCTCGCGCCGCCAACCTCGGCGCCGATGTCTGCGACCGCCCAGTGGGCTATCCCACCCGGCCCTGGAGCTGGCGGGCGGCAAAGTCGGCCCCCTGTTGGACCATCGTCGCGTCGTCGCCGGCGTAGCTGTCGTGCGCCGCGAAGTTCATTCCGTCGGAGCACACCGCATCCTCGACGGCACACACCTGCAGGGTCTTGGCCTGGTACAGGGGCCCGATCGCGATCGTGGGCTCTTTGAGGAAGTTCATCGCCCGTTCGTTGGGCATGGCGAACAACACGACCGCGGCGACGTGGTCGGCGACGTCGGGGTCCAGCGGCTTGGGCACGGTCGCCGGATCGACACCGTCGGGCACTTGGGCCGACGTGACGAAACCCATCACCGCCGCGCCCTGGGAGTAACCGCCCAGCACCATCTTGGTTCTGGGACAGGTGGTCGCCCGGGAGACGACGTGAGCACCCGCGTCCCGAATGCCGTCGACGCCGGTGTCCCAGTGGTCGTTGGCCGGGTAATTGACCGCGTAAACGGCTGGGCTTGTTCCCAAGCGAGCGTTCACCGCATTGAGGAACGCTTGACCGGTCGGCCCCACTCCCGGCGGCTCACCGGTTCCCCGCGCGAAGACCACCTCGGTGTCAGGACACGGCGCAGCCCTAGCCGTGGGAGCGCCGGAGGCCAGAAGCATCGCGGTACCGGCGACCGATACCGCGATTGTCAGCGGGCCAATGGAATCGAGGATGGTACGCGCGGACATGTCGGTGTAGGTGCCCACCGCGCCCTCGGCTCAAACCGCCTGCGCGGAAATTTTTGTCGCGGCAGTGCTTCGACGAACACTCTGGACAACGGTGCCCCACTTTGTTAAGACAAGTAGGTCAGATATCTGTCTTCAGACTGCAGGGCAGCCATCCGCGGATTCTCGCAAATACCGATGGGTGGATCCAAAGCCTTCGGGACCTGTGTCGATCTCTCCCCTCTCGCACACCCGGCCGACGGGCCTTGGCGCTCGGGTCTGCGCGAAAGGGGAGAACGATGTGGAACAACGCAACGCACCGGCCGCGCCGGGTCAGCGCGGTCGCGGCGGCGGCAACGTTGCTGCCGGCATTGATCGGCCTGGGCGCATCGGCCCCGCCCGCCGGCGCCGCCGGGCCCGAATTCCTGTCTGTGCCGTCGCCGAGCATGGGCCACAACATCACCGTTGAATTCCAAGGCGGCGGCGCGCCGGCTGTCTACCTATTGGACGGGTTGCGCGCTCGCGACGATCGCAGCGGCTGGGACATCGAGACGCCGGCGTTCAGCGAGTACGCCGGTTCCGGGATTTCGGTGGTGGCGCCGGTCGGCGGACGTTCCAGCTTCTACACCGACTGGTACGGCTCGGCCAACGGGCAGACCTACAAATGGGAGACGTTCCTCACCAGTGAACTACCGAACTTCCTGGCCGGGAAGGGCGTGCGCTCCACCCGCAACGCGGTGGTGGGCGTCTCCATGTCCGGGTCGTCGGCGCTGACCCTGGCCGCCTATCATCCGCAGCAATTTGCTTATGCCGCATCACTTTCGGCGTTGCTGACGCCGTCCAGCGGTAACGGGCCAACGCTCATCGGGATGGCGATGAACGATGAGGGCGGGTTCAACCCCCAAGACATGTGGGGTCCCTCGGGCAGTGCGGGCTGGCAGCGCAACGACCCGACAGTCCAAGCCGGGCGCCTGGCGGGCAACGGCACCCGGCTGTGGATCTACAGCGGCAACGGCAGCCCATCGGAGATCGGCGAGGGAAGCCTGCCCGGCCAGGTGATCGAGCAGATCGTCATGCAGAGCAACGTCGCCTTCCGCGACGCCTACACCGGTGCGGGCGGCCACAACGCGACATTCAACATCGACAGCAACGGGGTGCACAGCTGGGGCTACTGGAACGCCCAACTGGTGGCCATGAGGCCGGACATGCAGGGCACGCTGGGCGCCGGAGGGCGCGTCTGACGCGGGCACCCAGCGGTGAAGACCAGCGACGGCGATCAGTACCAGTAGCGCCTGCCGGCTACCGGCCGGCCCACCGTCCCCAACAGCCAGAACACCGCACCGACGACGAGCAGGACGATCCCGATCGCCCACAGCACGTAGACGTTGAACACCAGGCCCAGGATCAGCAGCAGCAAACCGAGGCCGATCATGAGTCATACCCCAGGATCGCGTCCCTTGCCCGGTCCATCATCGAGGCAAAAGGCCCGACCAACGCATTGGCCAGTGCACCCTCCACCCCGGCGTGCGGCCTGGTTGGGGCGATCGCCTCGGCGAGCCTTACCGCCCGTTCCAAGCGCTGTAGCTCATCGTCGCTGAGTTCGGCCCGCAAACCCGAGAATTCCTCGCGTTCCTCATGTTCGGCGTGATCGACCACGTCGTCCCGCAGCTCCCTCAACTTCTCGGTGAAGAACTCCGAATCGACGTCGACGTCCTCCAGATGAGCAAGCACCGTCTTGGCTTGCTTCTCCTCTTCCAGCCGCGCGCCGATCACCTCCCCGCCGTGGTCGAGTTCGCGTGCGGCCCGAGGATGCACGATCTCCTCTTCGGCCGTTTCGTGCACCGCCAGCAGCCGGCGAAGCCGGACGAACGACTCGTCGCGCTCCGCTCCGGCGGCCAGCAACGTCTCGTCGAACAGCGCCTTGATGCGCTGGTGCTGCTCGGTGAGGAAATCGACTACGTCGGTCCGGTTGTGCAAAGTCGTCTGTGCCATGGCTATGGGCTACCCCGACGCAGTTGGGGCAAAACCCGCGCGCCCGCCCTAGGCCACCACTCGGATGTGCTCAAGTGACGAGTCGGCGGCGTCGGGCAACGCCATCCCGGCGGCCAGCCCGGACCGAAGATAGTCAATGACGGCGGTGTCGAGGCGCTCGCCGGGCACCACTGCCGGCACGCCCGGCGGATACGGCGTGAGCTGCTCTGCTGCGATTCGTCCGGCGGCGCTCGACGCGGCGATCATCTCGGTAGCGCCGAAGAACGCGTCTCGGGGCAACTGCACGGTCTCCAGCTGCAATTCCTGCGGGGAAGGCAATCGGATCTCAGGCGGTCGCTGGAAGGACGTTGCGGCGTCGCGCCACCCGCGCAGCGCCTCCAGCAGCCGGTCAGCCGTTCGGTGGTCATCGGCGAAGGACATGGTAATCAGGATGCGCCGGTGATCGGCCAATCCCACATCGAGGCAGCGCTGTTCGCGTAGCCAGTCTCTGGCCTGGTAGCCCGACGTCCCGGTTGCCGACACGTCGACCAGCACCTGCAGCCGGTCCAGATCGTGGGAGGCCTCCGCACCGAACAGCGCATGCTCGAGCACTTCGACTCCCGCAATCTGATCGATGCGCCCGCGCACATCGTGCGCCAATTTGATTGCGGAGTCCAGTAGTTCATGCCCGTGGTGCACCATCTGGCGACGCCAGCCGTCCAGTGCCGCGTAGATCGGCACGCTGGGGCTGGTGGTCATCAACAGATCGGCGCATGCTGTCAGTCGTTCTCGATCGATGAGATCGCCCTGGATGTGGTAGACCGAGCCCTGTTCGAAGCCCGCTCCCATCTTGTGCACGCTCACCACACAGACATCGGCGCCGGCGTCCATCGCCCAGGTCGGCAGGTCTTCGTGGAAGGGCAGGTGCGCACCCCAGGCCTCATCGACGATCAGCGGCTTGCCCCGTTCGTGACAGATCTCGGCGATGGCGGCCAGGTCCGCGCAAGTCCCGTACGGAGACGGGCTGACCACCAGTGCACCCGCGGCGTCGGGATTCTCCTCCCACGCACCGGCAACCCGTTCCGGTGAGGGCGGGTGGCACAGATGCCGTTCGGCGTCCCAGCGTGGAGTGATCCAGCGTGGCTCGATACCGGAGAAGATCAAGCCCCCCACCACCGATTTGTGGCTGTCGCGCGGTAGCAGCAACCCGCCGCCGGCTCCGCCGGCCACCGCCATCATCGCGGCGCGAACGGAAAGCGAACTGCCACAGGTGGAGAAGAATGCCCTCGAGGCACCGACAGCGTCAGCCATCAACTGCTCGGCGTCGGCCAGGATCTCCCCACGTGCTGCCCAGTCATCCAAACCGCCCCGGGCGAGCACATCGGCGCCGAACAGATCAGCCCCCAGCACGTCGAGCACCGACTTGTCGGCGCCACGGCCGCGGCGGTGTCCGGGCGGACTGAACCCGTACCGGTCCTTGCGGTGGTAGTCGGCCAGGGCTTCCAGCACAGGTGCTCGACGCTGATCCATGGATCAACCGCCTGTCCTTCAGCGCCGGAAGGCGATCACCAGCGCCAACAGATCGAGCCCCAGCAGCCCCCACCCGGCCATCGGCACCAGGAACCCACGACGGCGCCCCGCTGTGAAGAAGGAGGCCAGGATGGTCAGTGCGGCAATGGCCGGCGCGCCGTAATACAGCAGCCCGAACACCACTCCGCTGGGCCCGAGGTCTGGGCACTCGGCCGTGCTGCAGGCTGCGGTGCTCATCACCGCGCCCGTTGCGACCACCATCACCAGGGCGGCCCCAGCGGCGGTGAGCAGAGCAGCGGCCCAGTTGACCCAGAGTCGGGCGCGGCGGTTGTCGGACTCGACCGGTATGGGCATCGGCTCTGCCATCACAACCTCGCCCCGCGCGCCGCGAACTCCTCCACCAGCGCATCGCAGAAGGCCGGCAGGTCGTCGGGTTTGCGGCTCGACAACAGGATCGACGGGCCACAGTCGCAGCGCACCAACTCCTCGTCGACCCAATCGCCGCCCGCGTTGATGATGTCGGTACGCAAGCTCGGCCACGACGTAATCCGCCTTCCGGCAATGACTCCGGCTTCCACCAGCGTCCACGGGCCATGGCAGATGACAGCGACCGGCTTGCCGACGTCGAAGAACTCCCGCACGAACGACACCGCGCGTTCGTCGGTGCGCAACTGGTCGGGGTTGGCCACCCCGCCGGGCAGGACCAGCGCATCGAAGTCATCCGCCGAGGCATCCTTGACTTGCCGGTCCACGTCGAATTTGTCGGCACGGTCCAGATGGTTGAAGGCCTGAACCGGGCCATCGACTGTGGACACCAGCGTCGGATGCGCACCGGCCTCGGCGACCGCGCGCCACGGTTCGGTCAGCTCGACCTGTTCGACACCCTCTTTCGCCACCAGAAATGCGACCCGTCGTCCTTCCAGCGATCCGGGCATGACCTCTCCTTTCCAGTCCTAATCCGGCCTTTGCAGGCTGCGGATAGCTCCCCCAATATCGACCCGCATACCCGAGCGCCCGGGCACACAAACGAAGCGGTGTAGCAAGGCAATTGCGGGGGTACCCCGCCATAATGAAGTGGCGGACCGGGTGCAGGCTGGCGTGGGCCGCCATATTCGCGTGCGCCGGCTGCTCGACGCCGAACTTGCAGAACACGCCGGACGCCGTCTCAGTGCCGGTGCGGATGCCGCTGCGCGCCCCCGTGTGGTCGTATGCCACGGGGGCGCTGCTCGCACTTACCGACGACGGGCGGTTGGCGGCGGTCGATCACCCCGACCGCCCCGATGCAGTCGCCACCCGATTGTCCGAACCGCTGGACGCCGGGAACAACGTGCAGATCAGCCGCGCCGATGATCGGACCGTGTTCGTGCCGCAGCCGGCACGCGCGCGTGTAGCAGCGGTCGAGTTGACCGGCCTGCGGCAAGTCGGTGACATCGATGCCGGGCCGGCGCCGACCACCCTGGCCGAAGACTCGGGGATGCGGGTGCTGCTCGCGTTGTCCGCCGACGGAGCGACGGTAACCCCGGTCGAGGAGTTCGGCCTGCGGAAACTGCCCGGCGCTCGGGTGTCCGCCGGCCCCACCGGTGCCATCGACGGCGCCAACCGCGGGCGCACCATCGAATACCACGTCTATGGGCCGGGTGGGCTCTCGTATTACAAAGGCCAATCGTCGCCGCCGGAGCAACACGGCCATTACGACGCAAGAGTTTTCGTGGCGACGGGTGACGGAACCGCGGCAGACCGGGTCTATCTGGCCGACGCTCGCGGCGACACGCTCTACGCCGTCGAGCCCGCACGCGGCGGGCACGGTCTACAGGTCATCGGCCGCTCGCCGGTCTCCTCACCGATCCGCTACCTAGGCTCCGACGACACCCGGGTGTACGCCGCCACCGACACCGGCGTAACCGTTTTCGAGTCGGCGACTTTCACCGGCTATCCCCACGCCAGCATTCCGGTGCTACGCGTCCTTGACTACCGGGCCGGTCTACCGTCCGGGCCGGCCCGGTCCGCTCCCCTGTCCGGCATGGCGATCGGCACCGACCGGATATACCTGACCCTTCGGGGCCAGCCGGTCTTGGTCAGTGTCACCAAGCCGCCGCTATGACAATCAGCATCGACGACGACGTTGCGGTGCTCACCGAGCAGCTGCACGCGCTACGGGAACTGGGGCGGTGCAGCGAAGTGGACGACGAACGGATCTACGACCTGAGCATCCGGTGGGGAACCGCGCTGGCCGGGCGGCTGCGCCGACTGGTGTACTACCACAGCCGTGGCCTGCTCGACGACGACGCCGAGCGTCGCTTTGCCGCGGTCTGCGACGAGCTGCGCGCCGTGACCGATCTGGTGGAGCGATTCGATCTGGCGCAGCCGGACCTGCCCCGCTGAATGACTCTGCGTCCACGGCGCAAAAGTGCGAGTGCACCCCGCCGTGGACGCAGAGTCAACGCCGGGGAGCTAGCCGAGGAATTCCTTGTACCGAAGCCGGATCGCGGCGCGCGGCTGGGGGCAAGAGGAATTACGGCAGGTCAATGCGACGAGAAAGGCGTCGTCGTCTTCATCGTGGAACAAGAAGCCCAGGTACAGCGCCTGCCCCACTGCGAAATCGGTTCCACCGCAAGCTGCGCAGTGTCCGCCGCGCACAGTGACCAGGTCCGATACCCGACCGCTGGCGACCTGGCTCAGATCGATCAGTTCCGGGCGCGCATCGACGGTTGCGGTCACGTCAGATCTCTCCGTCCATGCCGTAGTAGACGTTGTCCTCGCGCCAGCCCCCGCGCCCCTTCCCGATATGGGCATAGTCGTCGACGAACTCGATCTGGTTGATCCACTTGGCCATTTTGAATCCGACCTGCGTCTCGGCCCGAAGTCGCAGCGGCGCCCCGTGCTTGATGGGCAGCGGCCGGCCGTTCATCGCATAGGCCAATAGCATCTGCGGTTTATGGGCCAGCTTGAGATCGAGTACCTCGTAGAACTGCCCACCGCCCTCCGCGCTCGGCTCGTCGGTGCTGTTGTCCTGCATGCTCATAAAGCAGATGTAGCGGGCCTGCGGCAACGGCTTCACCAGGTCCACCAGGGATCCCAGCGGAATTCCGGACCACTCGCCGATCGATGTCCAGCCCTGCACGCAGTTGTGCAGTACCCGCTGAGTCTGTGGCTTGGCCAGCGCCCGCACCCCGGCCAGGTCCAGCGTCGTCGGTTGCTCCACCAGCCCGCCGACCCGCAGTCGCCAATCGACGAAGTTGTGCACCGCCATCACCTTGTAGTACTCGGCGGTCGGCGGCTTGCCATTGACACGGTGCTCGGTCGACAGCATGCGCACCGGGTAGTTCTGCCGAGAGTCCAAGCGACGCAGCAGATCTTCACGGGGCACGCTGATCAGTGCGCCGAGTACCCGCCGCACCGAGGAGGGGCTGCGCCGACTCCACACGGTGGCCGCAATGTGGACCGCGACGATCGCCGCGATGATGAGCAAGGACAGCCCGGTCGCCCAGTCAGCGTTGCGAACCGAACCAAAGATCATCAACGCCGTGAGCCGACCCCACCCCCAGCAGAAGACCATCGCCAGGTGGATCGCGATGAACACCACGAACGCGACCAGGCCGAGGAAGTGCAGGCTGCGGGCAGCCTGCCGGCCGCCGAACAACCGCACATACCGCGGGAACCGAGCCTCGATCGCCGGTGACTGCGCGGCCCCGGTGAGGATCTGAAATGGCGCCAGCACGAAGATCACCGCAGCATAGGTCAGCTTCTGGATGGCGTCCAGCGGTTCGCCTGGCAGCAGCGGCGGCAGGTTGAAACTGGCATAGGTGACAATGTCGTTCCAGGCCTCGGCGAAGATCGACCAGGAATACGGCCAGTACCGGTGCCACTGTCCGGTCACGAAAAGCAGTATGTAGTACGAGGTTCCGAGCAGAATCCAGCCGATGACCGCGGCGAAGTGCCAGTGCCGGCCCATGCCCAGTGCCTTGTGGCCAGGCAGCGCGATCAGCGGCGAGTAGTCCTCTTCCTCATCCAGGGTGTCGTAAAGCTTGTCGGTGGGCATCACCTTGCGGGTGAAGCGAGCCCACTCCGTTCCTGGAGCGCTGTCCGCGTGCCAGTACAGCTTGGGATGGGTGGAGAGGATCTCGACGCCGCTGCGCAGCAGCAGGGTCAGGAATAAGACGTTGAGCCAGTGGTCAATCCGCAGCCAGGCCGGATAGTCGAGCAGCATCAGTCATACCAGCCCCTGCGCTGTCCGAACGCCACATTGACCCCGGACAGCACCGTCAGATACAGCCCCAGGAAGGCCGCCGCGCAGGCCAGCGCGAGGTTTCCCGGAGCCAGATCCCATCGCCCGGTCAGCGCCGACAGTCCCGGCAGACTCACCAACCGGCTGATCGGATAGCCGATCAGGAAAGCCGCGCACAGGAGGCCGCCCGCCACCCACCCCGCGGCCGGCACAACGTCGGCGACGTCAATCCAGGTAGTCGCGGCGGCGACGACACAGCCGATGATCACCGCGACGCAATACACCGCGAAGTACCCGGGACGGTGCACGGCGGTGGCCAACACGTAGGCGTGCGTGGCCGCCAAACCCAGCAGGGCAGCATCGGCGGCCAGCGTCACCGTCCGCGGCAGGTTGAAGGCGATGCTGGTCATGGGGGTTAACCTGCGCGCTTCGATGCGACCGGCGACCTCGCGGCGCTGGGCGATCCAAGGCGTCCGGAACGCTCCAAAGCTTGCTTCGGCATCGAGGAATCTCCGATCTCACTCCTGGGTCATCTGCTGGGCTTTCGCGTAAGCCAGCTGCAGAAAATCAGCACCCGCGAGCGCAGTGAACGTACCCGCGACCAGCCGGGTCGGCCGCGGGGCCAATACCAGCCCGGCGGCGAACGCGGTGACCACCCACATGTCCAGGCAGAACGGACACGTCAACAGCTCCCCCAAGCTGTGGCGCAACGCGCTGGAATGCCTGGTCTCCTCCATCACCTCGGCGGGGCCGCCGGTGCCCGTGTAGTGGGCGAAGGGCGCGCGCAGCGGGCTGGTCACCGCGTCCTTAGCCAACGTCCTGGACAGTTTGTGGGCCCCGAGAGTCACCGTCAGCAGATCTGCGGTCGCCCAGCCCTGCGGCAGACGGCGGCCGGTGGCCGCGGCGGCCACGGTTACCGCCGCGACCAACCCGCCGTAAACCAGCAGCACCATCACGTATCCCCCCAGCGGACGCGGGTTGTCGCCGCGGTACGCGTCGGCTTCCCGTGTGGCCGCGTCCGCGATAGCGCTGCCGGCCCCGGTCGATTGAGCCATCACTCAGTACTTGTCACAGGTCTTGGCGATGGGGCCGACCATGTTGACGAACGGCGCCGCCTCCGGCACCCCCTGGGCCTGCTCGAGCATCTGCTCACGCTGCGGCGCCGGCGAAGCCAGGAAGTTCTGCAGGAACGACTGCGCCATGGGTGTTGCGTTGAATTGTGCCGCGGTGTCAGGTGATTGCGCATTCATCGCCGCCACAACCTGGGAATAGCTGCATGTCGTGTTCACCGCGGGATTCTGTGACCATTGGTTTGATTGGCCCGGTTGGGCCGGCTGGCCCGGCTGGGCTGGCTGGCTGGGTTGGGCCGGCTGCCCCGGCTGAGTCGGCTGGGCCGGGGCGGCGTTTGCCAGTCCGGTGCCACTCGCCAACGCCAGCGCCATGCCGCCGGCAGCGGCAAGCCTGGTCAAAGACGTTGTCATCATGGGTTTCTCCCCTTCAATCCTTGAATTCATGTTTGACACATGCTCCGTCGACGACGGCACCGAATTAGGCTTGCCGTTTTTGCCCGAGCTAAACCACGGTTTGCCCACCGGTTGTAGTGGGTATCGGACGAATTGCTGTGATTACTCGGATCCTCACCGTGGCGACCCTGTCTGGCTGCACGCTGTTGTGTTCGCCGGCCGTTGGCGACGCGGTTGCCGCCGGTTGCCCCGATGTCCAGGTGGTGTTCGCGCGCGGCACCGGCGAAGCGCCCGGGGTCGGATGGATCGGCCAGCAGTTCATCGACGCACTACGGTGGCGCACCTGGGGCCGCAACGTGGATGTCTACCCGGTCGACTTTCCGGCAGTACCCGAATTCGGCCCGTCCGCCACCGGCGTCACCGACGCAGCCGGCCACATCCGCGATATGGCAACCGGTTGTCCGAGCACCCAACTGGTCCTCGGCGGATACTCGCGTGGTGCTGCACTGATGGGGTACGTCACCGAGCCGACGGCCGGTGGGCTCGGGGCCGCACTGCCGCCCGAGGCGGCCGGGCATGTCGCCGCCGTGGCGCTGCTGGGAAAGCCGTCAGCGGCGTTCCTGACCTCCATCGGCGCGCCGCCGGTGACGGTCGGGCCAGGCTATGCAGCCAAGACGATCGACCTGTGCGCGCCCGGCGATCCGGTCTGCTCGGTGGGCGGGGACGGTGCCGCGCACGCCGCGTACGCGGCCAACGGCATGACCGCGCAAGCGGCGGACTTCGCCGTCGAACGCCTCAAACCACCCGAAAGCGTTCCAGGTCAGTCGCTTTGACCGCAAGTCCGTGCCCGGCAGAGCTGCGGTCGGGACGCAGCACGCCGCCCGCTTGTGGGAGCAGAACACCGTCGAAGGCCATCTGCTCGATCCGCACATGGTCGTGGAAATACTCCAAATGACGCAGATGCCACAGTGCGGTGCCGACGTGCGCGCTGATCTGGGGTGCGCAATGCAACGACAGATCCAAACCGCGGGCATCGCACAGCGCTCCCACCTTGAGCACTCCGGTGATGCCCAAGCAACGGGTGACGTCGGCCTGCAGACAGTCGACGGCACCAGCGTCGAGCATGCGCTGGAAATACGGAACGTCGTAGCCGTATTCGCCGGCGGCGATATCCATGCCCGCCGGACTGCGGTCGCGCAGTAGATGCAGGCCTTCCAGGTCGTCGGAGCTGACCGGTTCCTCGAACCAGCTCACCTGATGTTCGGCGAAGCGCTGCGCCCAGCCCAGTGCCTGCTTGCGCTGATAGGCGCCGTTGGCGTCGACGAACAACTCGGTGCTGGTGCCGATCGCGCGGCGGGCCGCCGCCACCCGTGCGGCGTCCACGGCGGGGTCGCGGCCGACTTTCATCTTGACCCGGCCGATGCCCTCTTCCACCCATCCGGCGAGCTGGCGGCACAACGCGTCGTCGTCGTAGGAGGTGAAGCCCCCGCTGCCGTAGATCGGGGTGGCCTCGTGCATCGCCCCCAGCGCGACGGTCAGCGGTTCGTCGAGCAGACGGGCCCGCAGATCCCACAGCGCGATGTCGACGGCGGCGATCGCCTCGGCCACCACTCCGGGCCGGCCCAGGTTGCGCACCGCGTGCACCATGTCGGCCCAGCGAGCCGGCGGGACGGTGGCGTCGCCACCGGTAATAACCTCAGTCAGCTCGTCACGCACCACCGTGGCCGCCGCCGTACCGGCGTAGGTGTAGCCGGTGCCGATATGTCCGGCGGCGTGCACCCTCACCAGCACCATCGTGGTGGAATCCCACCTTGCGGTGCCGTCGGATTCCGGCGCGTCCGTGGGAATCGAGTAGGCGGCGACCTCCACCGAGTCGACCGGAACCGGCATGCCGCGGGGCAGGCTCATGAGCCGGTGACTACCCGCGCTGTGCCGCGGGTATGCATCCGCCATGGACGAGGGATCTTCGCTGCTTGAACGCTTTCCTCCGCAGGTGCTACGCCAGTACACGCTGATCGCCGACGGCGAACGCGGGATCCTGGTCGGACCGCGCGGCGACTTCTGCTGGATGTGCCTGCCCCGCTGGGACAGTCCAGCGGTCTTCAGTTCACTGCTCGGCGGTTCCGGGGTCTATGCCGTCACCCCTGAGCTGCGCTACGTGTGGGGCGGGCACTACGAGGAGCGATCGCTGATCTGGCGTTCCCGCTGGGTCACCACCGACGGGATCGTGGAGTGCCGCGAGGCGCTGGCCTTCCCCGGTGACATGCACACCGCCGTGGTGCTACGTCGCATCCGCGCGCTCGATCGGCCGATGCGGATGCAGATCGCACTCGACGTTCGCGCCGACTTCGGCGCCACCGCCATGTCGGGACTCTCCTGCGAAGGTGGGGTCTGGACCGGCCGGTCGGGGCCGCACCGATTCCGCTGGGCGGGCGCGGCCAAGGCCCGCCCCGCCGCCGACGGATCGCTGCGTCTGGTGCTCGACGTCGCACCGGGAAGCGACCACGATCTGGTGTTGGAGTTGTCCGATCGCGAGCTGCCCGCGCAGCCGGCCGGCGCGGCGCAGGCCTGGTCTGCCACCGAAAGCGCTTGGAAGCAAGCAGTTCCCGAAGTCAACGGCACCCTGGCCGATGTCGATGCACAACTGTCTTATGCGGTATTGCGCGGCCTGACCAGCACCGGCGGTGGCATGGTCGCAGCGGCGACGATGTCGCTGCCGGAGCGGGCCAAGGAGGGGCGCAACTACGACTACCGCTACTGCTGGATTCGCGACCAGTGCTACACCGGACAGGCGATCGCGGCGGCCGGCCCGCATCCGCTGCTCGATGACGCCGTCCGCTTCGTCACCGAGCGGGTGCTGGCCGATGGACCTGACCTGCGACCGGCCTACCGCGTCGATGCCACGACGCCACCGCCCGAACACGACCTGCCGCTGCCCGGGTACCCGGGAGCAAGGGCCAAGACGGGCAACTGGGTGGGTGACCAGTTCCAGCTCGACACCTTCGGCGAGGCGCTGCTGCTGCTGGCCGCCGCCGGCCGGCTTGACCGGCTGGACGGCACCCATTGGGGTGCGGTGCACACCCTGGTGGATGCGATCGAAAAACGTTGCACCGAACCGGACGCGGGCATCTGGGAACTCGACGACCAACGCTGGGCCCATTCCCGTTTGATGTGCGCAGCCGGGCTGCGCCGCATCGCCGGCGTGGCGTCGCTGGCTGAAGGGGCACGCTGGCAACAGCTGGCCGACAAGGTCGTCAGCGATACCAGCGCCGACTGTCTGCACCGAGACGGCAGATGGCAGCGCGCACCCGATGACCCGGGTATCGACGCGGCTCTGTTGCT
This sequence comes from Mycobacterium sp. SMC-14, assembly GCF_046250075.1. Classification (NCBI taxonomy): domain Bacteria; kingdom Bacillati; phylum Actinomycetota; class Actinomycetes; order Mycobacteriales; family Mycobacteriaceae; genus Mycobacterium; species Mycobacterium sp. SMC-14. Next base: position 3,428,932 of record NZ_CP176429.1, read on the forward strand.
GCCCGGTCTGCGCGGAGCCGTCGCGACCGATGACGCACGCACCCTGGCCACCTTGGCCGCCGTGCGCCGGGACCTCACCCAGGACGGCTTCGTCTACCGATACCGGCCCGACCAGCGCGCCCTCGGCCAGGCCGAGGGGGCGTTCCTGTTGTGCAACTTCGTCATGGCGCTCTCCGATCACCAGCAGGGCAATGACCTTGCCGCGCTTCAATGGTTTGAGCGAGGCCGCACCGCGTGCGGACCGCCGGGCCTGCTTTCGGAGGAATACGACGTGGGACAACGTCAGTTGCGCGGCAATCTGCCGCAGGCCTTCGCACACGCGCTGCTGTTCGAAGCCGCGCACGTGTTGGCCCGCCCCGACACGGATTGAGTTACGGCCTGAGGGTGATCTTCACCGCGCCGTCGCGCTTCTCCTGGAACATCGCGTAGGCCCCTGGTGCCTGTTCCAACGACAGCTCGTGAGTGGCGAAGGCGTCGACCCCCAGCGGGTCGTCGTCGGTCAGCAGCGGCATCAGCCGCTCGACGCGCGGTTTGACGTTGGCCTGCCCCATCCGCAGGGTGATCTGCTTGTCGAACAAGGTGAACATCGGCAACGGGTCGAGTTTGCCGCCGTAGACACCGACGATCGACAGGGTGCCGCCGCGGCGCACGATGTCGATCGCGGAGTACAGCGCGGCGAGCCGGTCGATGCCAGCCTTACTGATCAGCGGTCCGGCCACGGCGTCCGGCAGCAGCGAACTGAGCTGCTGCACGGCCTTGGCGCCGCCGGAGCCGTGGGCCTCCATGCCGACGGCATCGATCACCGCATCGGTTCCGCGGCCGTCGGTGCGGTCACGAATCACCTCGCCAATATCGGATACCTCACTCAGGTCGACGATTTCAATCCCTCGCCGCGCCAACCGGCCCAGCCGCTCGGGCACCAGATCTACGCCGATAACCCGGGCCCCCTGGTGGGTGGCGATCCGGGCCGCCATGTCTCCGATCGGTCCGAGTCCCAGCACGGTCACCGACCCGCCGTCGGGTATCGCGGCATAGTCAACTGCCTGCATTGCGGTCGGTAGCACATCGGACAGATACACGAAGCGCGAATCCGGCGGGCCCTCAGGCACTTTGATGTGAGTGTATTGCGCCTGCGGCACCCGCAGGTACTGCGCTTGCGCGCCCGGGACCTGGCCGTAGAGCTTGGAGTAACCAAACAATGCGGCTCCGGTGTCCTGCTCGCGCACCCGGGTGGTGTCGCACTGGGTCGGCAGACCCTGTCGGCACATGCAGCAATGACCGCAGGCAATCTGGAACGGGATGACCACTCGGTCGCCCGGTTTGAGATTGCTGACCGAACGACCGACTTCGGCCACAATGCCGATCGGCTCGTGCCCCAGGATGTCGCCGGGGTCCATGAACGGACCGAGCACCTCGTAGAGATGCAGATCGGATCCACAGATGTTGGTGGTCGTCACTTCGATGACGGCGTCGGTCGGATTCTGGATCACCGGATCAGGCACCGTGTCGACCTGAACTTTGCGCTTGCCCTGCCATGTGACTGCCCGCATCGGGTCGCCTCCGTCGTGTCTCGCGAACACCGCCCGGCTACCCGCCCGCAGCCCGGTGCAAACGCCTTAGGCATGCTGGCGAATCTCGTACGTTTCACGGCCGTACCGCGGGGTACCTGATCGACCATGACCTCGTTGTGGCTTGCCGACCGGATCACGACATCACCGGCCTCGGGCACCGCCGACGATCTGCCCGATATCGCCGACGTGGTGGTGGCGGGCGCCGGCATCACCGGACTGATGGCCGCGGTGCTGCTGACCCGCGCCGGCCGCCAAGTGCTGGTACTGGAGGCCAGGACGGTCGGCGCCTGCGCGACGGGAAACACCACCGCCAAGATCAGTCTGCTGCAGGGCACTCAGCTGTCGACGATTTCGGCGAAGCAGGGCAAGAGTCTGGCGGCTGCATACGTGGACGGCAACCGCGCCGGACAGGACTGGTTGCTGTCGTTCTGCGCGGCTACCGGGGTGCCGGTCCAGCGCGAGGACGCCTACAGCTTCGCCCAGTCCGAGCGTGGCGTGGCGGCGGCGCGCGCCGAGTACCAGGCCTGCCGCGCCCTGGGCCTGCCGGCAACGTGGGAGGCGGAGGCCGACGTGCCGTTCTCCTACCACGGCGGCGCACGGCTGGGTGATCAAGCGCAGTTCGACCCGATGCCGTTTCTCGACGCGCTGCGCGCCGAGTTGCTCGCCACCGGCGGACAACTGCTGGAACACACACGGGTACAGCGTGTTTCCAGCAGTCGTCACGGCCTTCGACTGGAAGTAGGCGGTCCGCGCAGGCATGCAGAACTCCGGGCCACCCAGCTGGTGCTGGCGACCGGTATCCCGATCTTGGACCGCGGCGGATACTTCGCCCGCGTCAAACCCAGCCGGTCATATTGCATGGCGTTCGACGTGCCCGGCGAGATCACCCGCCCCATGATGATCTCTACCGATTCACCGACGCGATCGCTGCGCTACGCCCCGGTCAACGGCTCGCAGCTGCTGCTGGTCGGCGGAGCCGGGCACACCGTCGGCCGCGAAAAGCACCCCATCGATGCGTTGGCCGAGCTCGAGACATGGACGGTCAGGCATTACCCGGGCGCAACCCGCACCCATCTCTGGTCAGCGCAGGACTACGCGCCGGCCGACGCGCTGCCCTATGTCGGGCCCATCCTGCCGGAGAACGACGCCATCTACGTGGCAACGGGTTTCAACAAGTGGGGCATGACCAACGGGGCGGCCGCCGCATTGGCGTTGTCGGGCCGGCTACTCGGTGAGCGACCGGGGTGGGAGCGGGCGTTCGCCAGTTGGAGTCCCCGCGAGCTTCGCGGCCTGCCGGCGGCTCTGACGGCGAATCTTGCGGTCGGCGTCAATCTGGCGAAAGGCTGGATCACTCCGACTGCCCACATCGGCCAGCAGTATCTGGGGAAAGACGCCGGCGTGGTCAGCGGACCCCCCTGGCACCTGCAGGCCCAGTGCCGGGTGGACGGCGTCGAACATCGCCTCTCCCCGGTCTGCCCTCACCTTGGCGGCGTTGTCACCTGGAACGACGCCGACCGGGCTTGGGAGTGCCCGCTGCACGGCTCACGCTTCGCCCCTGACGGCACCCTTCTGGAAGGCCCGGCCACCCGCGGCCTGTCCGCCGGCGGCTGACGAGCCGGCGGCCGTCGTTTACCGCACGCCGGGGCGGGTAATCGACCGCTGGGCGGTGGAGGACGGCTGCGAAACGACGGGGTGAGCGGTGTGCATCATCGACCATGACATGCGCCAGATCGTCGAGAGCGCAAAGCTGGCGTTCGTGGCCACCGTCTGCGAGGACGGCTCGCCGAACCTGTCACCGAAGGAGTCCCTGCTGGTCTACGGCGACGAACACCTGGTGTTCATGCACATGGCGTCGCCGACGACGGTGGCCGATCTGCGCCGTGACCCGCGCATCGAGGTCAACGTGGTGGACTTCCTCAAACGGCGCGGTTACCGCTTCAAAGGCACCGCACAGCTGCGACAGCCCGGCGACGAGGTCTACGAGTGGCTGCGGCAGTGGGTCATCGACACCCACGGACCACAGTTTCCGTGTCGTGAAGCCGTACTGGTACGGGTCGAACGTGTGCTGCCGATCGCCTCACCGGACTATATGTTCGGCGACGCCCACGAAGCAGAACTCAGCCGATTGTGGTCGGACATCTACGGGCTGCACTGAGCAGGGCTACTGCAGCTGATCACGTAGCTTCGCCAGCGACTTGGCCAGCAGGCGGGACACGTGCATCTGCGAGATGCCGACCCGCTCAGCGATCTGAGTCTGGGTCATCGATTCGAAGAACCGCAGCACCAGCACGGTGCGTTCCCGCTCCGGGAGTGCATCCAGCAAGGGCCGCAACGCCTCTCGGTCCTCGATCCGGTCCATCCGGGCGTCGGCCTCGCCGAGGGTGTCAGCGATCGAACGGACGTCGTCTTCATCCGAACTGCCGCCGCCGTCAATCGATAGCGTGTTGTACGAGCTGCCCGCGACCAACCCTTCGACCACCTCGTCGCGACTCAACTCGAGTTCGGCCGCGAGCTCGGAGGCGGTCGGCGCTCGACCCAGGCGTTGCGACAGCTCGGCTGTGGCTACCCCCAACCGAAGGTGTAGCTCTTTGAGCCGGCGGGGCACCTTGACCGACCAGCTGTTGTCGCGGAAATGGCGACGGACCTCGCCCATGATCGTCGGAACCGCGAACGAGACGAAGTCCGAGCCGGTTTCGACGTCGAAGCGTGTTACGGCGTTGACCAGACCCACCCGGGCGACTTGGACCAGATCGTCCCGCAACTCTCCGCGGCCCTCGAACCGACGAGCGATATGGTCCGCCAGCGGCAGACACCGCTCCACGATCTTGTCTTTGCGGTTACGGAAGTCAGGCGAGTCGGCATCGTATTGGGCGAGCTCACGAAACATGTCGCCGACGTCGGCGTACTCGGATCCGGACTGTGAGCCGCTGCCGGCGGCACGCGGACTCACCGCCCGGAGCCCGCCCGGCGGGTTGTCAACGTGACCCCGAATACCTCACCCGCGCCGTTGGATTCATGCCCATCGCGGAATGCCTGGACGTCATCGACCAGCGACGTGAGCACGTGCCAGCTGAAGCTTCCCGGGGTCAGCACGCCGGCCCCGTCGCCGGCAGCCGACGCCTGAATCGTCACATAGTCGTCGTGTGGGTCGATGACGACAGTCAGCATCGCGTCGGGCGCGGCACTACGGATCAGCTGGGTGCACAGCTCGTCGATCGCCAGCCGCAGATCAGCGACGGTGTCGACGTCAAGATCCTCGTAGGTGGCGATCGCACCGACCAACATGCGTACCACCGCTAGGCTTTCCAGCCTGGGCGTAACCCGCAGTTCGACGGCCCGTTCGCTGCACGATCGCTGAGCCCGGTCACTGTCAATGTCGGTCATGAGGCCTCCCGGCGAAATCGGACCGAGACTACTGCTGCGTGTCAATCGACTGCTCACCACCCTCGCCTGCAGGCACCCTCGTGCATTTCGCCCTCAGCCGGCACCGTCACCATCGCACGCCGGCTGCCCGGAGATCAGTCATGGGAAGTCTGTACCCGATCGGCGGGGAACTCAATCATCGATTTCGGCACGTAGTCGTAGCGCGGCCCGGCCGGCATACCGGCCGGGCCGACTTGACCCCTCGGGTTAACTCGTGGAGGGCTGCTGCCGCATCTCGGCGTGCGCCAAGTGCCACTGATGGTTCACCTTGCCGATCCGGCGATGCTCGAGCAGGAGCCACACGGTGCCCAGGGCGGCGGCGAGCACTGCGACGACCGCGACTTCCACGCCCTGGCGATCGTGCCCGGTGCCGAATGCGGCGAGGCAGCCGATCCCGGCCACCATGCCCACCACCAGCAAGGAATAGCCCGGCCAGCCCATGACGTCGATCATGGCGCGACCCGCGTGGGGCCGGGTCGTCCGGACATGGTCGACCGGGTCATGAAAAGTGTCACCCATTGCAATCCCTCCTCCTGAACAGCAATTTTGAAGCCGCCCCAAGCAGTCGACCGGTATGAGGTGGACCCGTCCGCGACCCAAAACTATCGTATGCCGATAGGTTGAAGACGACGCCTCCTTAACAGGATGTTCACAGTCATACAACAGCGATGCCCATGCCGCGGCGGGAGATCAGCCGCTACCCATGATCGGCACGGCGGTCATGAGCAAGACCACCAGCATCAGCGTCAACAAGAACCACCCGGCGCCCTGCCAACCCCACCAGGTGCCCCGGGCGCGCCACACCCGGTACGTGCGCACAAATGCCCGCAGCCCACCAGCGGCCAGAATCAGCGGGGCTCCAACGGCAAGTACGGTCCGGTAGGGCCGTCCGCACCCCGCCGTGGCCGACTGGGGGTCGCACGAACCCACCCACAACATGGCTATGACGACAAACGCCAGTGCGGTGGCAACGATCAACCCGGCGAACCGAGCGGCCGCGCGGACCTCCCGGTCCTCCTGACCCAGCCGATCGCCACCGGCAGTAGAGCGCGACGGTGTGCGCGATTCCACATCTCCCACCGTCCGCGCTGATGAGCGCTGCGTCAAGGCGATTCATTCATTTGCGTCAACGTTTGGGCGCGCGGCAGCCCGGGAAGCCTTGCCGTTGTGGCGGGCCTCTACACCGTGTGGGGCTGCCACAAGAACACGAAGGGAGGGCTCATGTCGGACGACAAGAGCAGCGCGACCGAAGACGGCATCCGCGGCACCGTGGAGGGCGTCAAGGGCAAGGCCAAGGAAGCGTTGGGGGCCGTGACCGGCAACGACGAGCTGGCCCGCGAGGGCCGGGCGCAGCAGGACAAGGGCGAAGCGCAGCGCGACGCCGCCAAACACCAAGCCGAGGCCGAATCGGCCCGGGCGGGTGCGAAGGCGGCCGAGGCGCGCGAGCAGTCCCACCAGTAGCCCGAGGGGAGGGCAGGCCCGGTCCGCTTGGCGGGCCGGGCCCGTCGCTACGTGATCGGGTTATTTCCAGGGAGCAACGGGTAGTAAAAGCCTTGAGGCGGCATAGCATCCATGGGTTGGAGCCACACGATGAAGATCCTGTTACTGACCGACCGCGACGAGTTCGCACGGTCATTGTCGGGGGTCGCTGCCTTCGGGCATTCGGTCGTCCGTAGTCCGCTCACCCTCACCGTGCGGGCCGACTGCCACGGGGCGAAAGCCGTTCTGGTCGATGGCTGTTCTGATGTGCCGGTAGCGCGGGAGAGCTGCCGCAAGCTCGGAGCCTGGGAGCCGTCGGCTGCCGTGCTCGCCGTGGTTGCCGCCGAAGACCTCGCCGCGGTCGGCCTCGACTGGCACGTCGACGATGTCCTGATCGCCACCGCAAGCCCCGCCGAGGCGAACGCGCGGCTGCGACTGGCCCTGGCGCGGCGGGACGAATCCGCCCCCCACACGTTGCAGTTCGGCGCCCTGGCGATCCACCCGGACAGCTTCACGGCGTCACTGTCGGATCGCGATCTCGACCTCACACTCACCGAATTCAAACTGCTCAGCTATCTGGTGCAGCACGCCGGTCAAGCATTCACCCGGGCCCGGCTGCTGCGTGAGATCTGGGACGGCGAGGGCGGCCGTCGCAAAGTCGACGTTCACGTGCAGCGCTTGCGCGCGAAGCTCGGCGCCGGCCATGACTCGATCGTCGACACGGTCCGCGGTGTCGGGTACATGACGCCGGAAACGCCGCGGTCGCAATGGGCCATCGCCAACTGAGAGGGTCACATGCCATGACTGGACAACCCGATTTCGATTCAGCGGCCACCGACACCACCGGCGACGACACGCTACCGCCGAGTGAGGCCACCGACTCCGACGAGCTGCGCAACGACGACGGCGACGCGGCAGGCACCGCACCGGACCACTGGCAGGCCGCCGACGACGAGACGGCCCATGAGTCATTGGATGACAAGCTGGCCGCCGAGCAACCCGACGTGGCCGGCCCTCAGCATGATCCCGACGAAGCCGTCGGGGGCGGGCGCCACCGCGCGCAGGTGTCCGGAAGTCCCGAAGACGGCGACTCGTTCTTCGCCGTCGAGGAGTGAGCTCAGTAGTAGTTGTCGCAGGCGTTTGCCAACGGGCTAAGGAGCGCAACGTAGTGCGCGGCATCGGGGGTGTCCTGCGCCCGGTCGACTATCTGCTGGCGCTGTGGGGGCGGGGCAGCCAGAAAGTTCTGCAACCAGGATCGCGCCCCCGGTGTCGCGTTGAACTGCTCGGCGTCTCCAGGTGACTGATCGTTCATCGCCGACACCACCTGCGCGTAAGTGCAGGTCGTGTTGACCACCGGATCGGTGTCCGGGTCGGCCGAAGCCACTACCTGTCCAGCGGTCAGCGCCACGGCGGCAACCCCCACCGCTGCAGACAATCTGATCAGGCCAAACATCTCGCGTTCCCCTCTGTAGATCCGCCGCAGGTAGGTCAAAACATCAGGACCAAGACCGCCAGATCAGCGAACAGCAGGGCCCACCCGCACGCCCAGACCGCGATCCCGCCGCGGTGCGTCGCCAGGAAAAAGGCCAGAAACAGCGTCAGAGCCGCTACGCCGGCCGCTCCGTGATAGAGCACACCGAACAGGGACCCGTGCACCTTGAGCTCCGGGCACGCCACCCTGTTGCACAACGCGGAGCCGGACACCCTGGTCAGCGCGAATGCCATCAGCAGCGCGGCAGCCGGCGCGGTCAGCAGGGACAGCGCCCAGTTGGCCCACGTCCAATCGCGGGGCAAAGCTTCCGGCGCCGACGTCCCCGCCGCACGCGGGCGGGCGTCGGCGAATATCGGCCGGACCGCCGTCGCCCCGTCATCCAGAATGGTCATCCCCCGCCTCCGCTCACCGAAATCACCGTTGGCGGATACCCGGCGACGGCGGGCACAAAACCGCAGCGCGGGAGCATTCCGGCTCCGAACTTGGCACCATGGCTGGGTGAGCCCACCCGACCGAGCAACCCCAGCCCCGCTGGCGCGGTTCTCGGCGCTGACCCGGGACTGGTTCGCCGGCACCTTCACCGCACCGACCCCGGCGCAGGAGCAGGCCTGGGCGGCGATCGCCGACGGCCACAACACACTCGTGGTCGCTCCGACCGGCTCCGGCAAGACGCTGGCGGCATTCCTGTGGGCACTGGACCAACTGGCCGCAGCACAGCCCGGTAGCGGCACCCGGGTGCTGTACATCTCGCCGCTCAAGGCACTGGCTATCGACGTCGAGCGAAACCTGCGTACCCCGTTGGCCGGCATCGCCCGAATGGCCGCACAGCGCGAGCTGCCCGCTCCCGGCATCACCGTGGGAGTGCGCTCCGGCGACACGTCCCCGGCGCGGCGCCGCGAGCTGGTCGCCAAGCCGCCCGACATCCTGATCACCACACCGGAGTCGTTGTTTCTGATGCTGACCTCGGCAGCGCGCGAGACCTTGACCGGGGTGCGCACGGTGATCGTCGACGAGGTGCACGCGGTGGCGGGAACCAAACGGGGTGCCCACCTGGCACTGTCTTTGGAGCGCCTCGACGCGATGCTCACCCGGCCCGCCCAGCGGATCGGGTTGAGCGCCACCGTGCGCCCCGCCGAAGAGGTAGCCCGGTTTCTGTCCGGGCAGTCCCCCACCACAATCGTGGCTCCCCCGGCATCCAAGACGTTCGAGCTGACCGTTCAGGTTCCGGTGCCCGACATGGCCAATCCGGCCGAAGGCACCGTCTGGCCCGAGGTCGAAGAACGCATCGTCGACCTGATCGAAGCCCACCGGTCCTCGATCGTGTTCGCCAACTCACGGCGGCTCGCCGAGCGCCTGACGGGGCGGCTCAACGAGATTCACGCGGAACGCTACGTTGACGGGGAGCAGGCGCCGGCGCCGCTGGCACGAGCCCACCACGGCTCGGTCTCCCTGCAGACCCGAGCCGACGTCGAGGAGGACCTCAAGAGCGGGCGGCTGCGCGCGGTGGTGGCGACCTCCAGCCTGGAACTGGGCATCGATATGGGTGCGGTAGATCTGGTCATCCAGATCGAGGCGCCGCCGTCGGTGGCCAGCGGCCTGCAGCGCGTCGGTCGGGCCGGTCATCAGGTCGGCGAGATCTCCTCCGGCGTACTGATTCCCAAGCACCGGACCGACCTGATCGGGTGCGCCGTCGCAGTAGAACGGATGCTCGCCGGCCAGATCGAAACCCTGACGGTACCGGCCAATCCGCTGGACATCCTGGCCCAACACACGGTAGCCGCGGCCGCGCTGGAGCCATTGGATGCCGAAGCCTGGTTCGACACCGTACGCCGCAGCGCTCCGTTCGCGACCTTGTCGCGCGGTGTTTTCGAGGCAACGCTGGACCTGCTCTCCGGCAAGTATCCGTCGACCGAATTCGCCGAGCTGCGGCCGCGTTTGGTCTACGACCGCGACGACGGGACCCTGACCGGCCGGCCCGGCGCGCAGCGGCTGGCCGTCACCTCCGGCGGCGCCATCCCGGACCGCGGACTGTTCGCGGTATATCTGGCCGGCACTGACGAAACGCGGAAGCCTTCCCGCGTCGGCGAACTCGACGAGGAGATGGTGTACGAGTCGCGTCCCGGGGACGTGATCTCACTGGGCGCCACCACGTGGCGGATCACCGAGATCACCCACGACCGAGTACTGGTCGCACCGGCGCCCGGCCAGCCGGGCCGACTGCCGTTCTGGCACGGCGACGGTGTCGGGCGGCCAGCCGAGCTGGGTGCCGCGCTCGGCGCATTCACCGGCGAATTGGCCGCCCTTGCCCCTAAGGCGTTCGACAAGCGCTGCACGGGGCTGGGTTTCGACGACTACGCGATCGACAACCTGAGGCGGCTACTCGACGATCAGCGCACCGCAACGGCAATAGTGCCCACCGACACCACGCTGGTGGTGGAGCGGTTTCGTGACGAGCTCGGGGACTGGCGGGTGGTGCTGCACTCACCGTACGGGCTGCGCGTGCACGGGCCTTTGGCGCTGGCAGTAGGCAAACGACTGCGCGACCGCTACGGCATCGACGAGAAGCCGACGGCCTCCGACGACGGCATCGTGGTCCGGCTGCCCGACACCGACGCCGGTGCGGAAGCGCCCGGCGCCGAACTCTTCGTGTTCGACCCGGACGAGATCGAGCCGGTCGTCACCGCCGAAGTCGGCGGCTCAGCGTTGTTCGCCTCTCGGTTCCGGGAATGCGCAGCGCGCGCCCTGCTGTTGCCGCGCCGGCACCCCGGCCGCCGCACCCCGTTATGGCAGCAACGCCAGCGGGCGGCCCAATTGCTCGACGTGGCCCGCAAATACCCGACGTTCCCGATCGTGCTGGAGACCGTGCGCGAATGCCTGCAGGACGTCTACGACGTCCCGGCGCTGACAACACTGATGGCGCAGATCGCCCAACGCCGGGTGCGGGTGTCCCAGGTCGAGACCGCCACCCCGTCGCCGTTCGCGGCGTCGCTGCTGTTCGGCTACGTCGGGGCGTTCATGTACGAAGGCGACAGCCCGCTGGCGGAGCGCCGCGCGGCGGCCTTGGCACTGGACCCCACACTGCTGGCGCAACTGCTGGGCCGGGTCGAGCTGCGCGAGCTGCTCGACACCGAGGTGATCACCGGTCTCACCGCGCAGCTGCAGCACCTGACGCCAGAGAAGGCCGCCCGTGACGCGGAGGGGGTGGCCGACCTGCTGCGGTTGCTCGGTCCGCTCACCACCGAAGAGATCAGCGCCCGGGCCGCGGGGGCTGACGTGGGCGGGTGGCTGGAACATCTGCTGGCCGCTCGGCGGGTGCTGACGGTGGCGTTCGGCGGGCACCGCTGGTGGGTGGCGATCGAGGACATCGGTCGGCTGCGCGACGGCCTCGGGGTTGCGGTGCCGCCCGGTGTGCCGACGGGCTTCACCGAACCGGTCGCCGACCCGTTGGGCGAGCTGCTGGGCCGATTCGCCCGCACCCGGGGGCCGTTCACCACCGGGCACGCCGCGGACCGGTTCGGGCTGGGAGTGCGGGTGGCGGCCGATGCGCTGGGCCGACTGGCCGCCGACGGACGGGTGGTGCGCGGCGAATTCACCGACTTCCCGGACTCTCCCGGTGAACAGTGGTGCGACACCGAGGTGCTGCGGATCCTGCGGCGCCGGTCACTGGCCGCGCTGCGCTCGGCGATCGAGCCGGTGTCGCCGGCCGCCTACGGGCGCTTCCTGCCGGCCTGGCAGCAGATCGGCACTTCCGACGTTGCCGCGACCGGCGTCGACGGGTTGGCCGGGGTGATCGAGCAACTGGCCGGAGTGGCGCTGCCCGCGTCGGCGGTCGAACCGCTGATCTTCGGCCCGAGGGTGCGCGACTACGCACCGGCCATGCTCGACGAACTGCTGGCCTCCGGAGAGGTGCTGTGGTCGGGCGCGGGAGCCCCAGCCGGCAGCGCCCCGGCGACCGACGGCTGGATCAGCTTTCACACCGCGGATTCGGCACCGCTGACGTTGACGCCCGGAACACCGATCGAATTCGGCCACGCGCACCGGGCGATTCTGGATGCCCTCGGCGGTGGCGGTGCGTTCTTCTTCCGCCACCTGTGCGGTGACGCGAGCGAGGCAGAACGCAAAGCCGCACTGTGGGAGCTGATCTGGGCGGGATGGGTCACCGGCGATACCTTCGCTCCGGTGCGCGCGGTGCTGGCCGGCACCCGTCGCGCCACCCCGGCGCACCGCAGCAGACGCCCGCCCCGGCTCAGTCGTTACAGTGTGGTGCACGCCAGCGCCCGCGCCGCCGACCCAGCGGTGTCCGGTCGCTGGTCGGCTTTGCCTGCCCCGCAATCCGATTCCACCCTTCGGGCGCACCACACCGCCGAATTACTGCTGCACCGCTATGGCGTGCTGACTCGGGGCGCGGTTGCCGCCGAGGCCGTACCCGGCGGTTTCGCCACCGTCTACAAGGTGCTGACCGCGTTCGAGGAGGCCGGGCGATGCCAGCGTGGCTATTTCATCGAGTCGTTGGGGGCCGCGCAGTTCGCGCTGGCCTCCACCGTGGACCGGCTGCGCGGCTACCTCGACAGTGTGGACCCGACCAGGCCCGAGTACCACGCGGTGGCACTGGCCGCCGCCGACCCGGCTAACCCGTATGGCGCGGCGCTGAGCTGGCCGGCACACTCGGGGACGGCCCGTCCGGGCCGCAAGGCAGGAGCGCTGGTGGTCCTGGTCGACGGTGAACTGGCCTGGTTTGTCGAGCGGGGCGGCCGGACGCTGCTGAACTTCGCCGATGCCGCCGAGGCGCAGCGTGCCGCCGCCGGGGCACTGGCTCGGCTGATCGCCGACCGGCGGGTTGACGGGATTCTGGTCGAGCGGGTGGACGGCGTTCCGGTGCTGGAGCTTCACGATTCGCCGACGCTGGACGCGTTGACCGATGCCGGGTTCTCCCGCACGCCGCGCGGATTGCGAATGCGCTGATGCCCGAGGGGGACACGGTTTTTCACACCGCGACGGTGCTGGCCACCGCGTTGGCGGGAAAGACCTTGACTCGCTGCGATATCCGGGTCCCCCGATATGCCGGTGTGGATCTGAGCGGACAACGCGTTGACGAGGTGATCAGCCGCGGCAAGCATCTGTTCATCCGAGTCGGGTCGGCCAGCATCCATTCGCACCTGAAAATGGAGGGCAGTTGGCGGGTGGGTCGACGTCTTGCCAGACACAGCCCAGTCGATCATCGGGCACGAATCATCTTAGAGGCCGGCTCCGTTCGCGCCACCGGTATTGATCTGGGTGTTCTCGAGGTGCTGGAACGCCGTCATGACGGCGATGCCGTCGCGCACCTCGGCCCGGATCTGCTGGGCCCCGATTGGGATCCGGCTGTGGCCGCCGCCCGGCTGGTCGCCGATCCGCAGCGCCCGCTGGCATCGGCATTGTTGGACCAGACGGTGCTGGCCGGGATCGGCAATGTTTACTGCAACGAGTTGTGCTTCGTCGTCGGCCGGCTGCCGACTACACCCGTCGCGGAACTGACTGATCCGGGTCGGCTGATGTCACGGGCCCGCGAAATGTTGTGGGCGAATCGGTTGCGGTGGTCGCGCTGCACCACCGGCGACACCCGGCCGGGCCGACAGTTGTGGGTGTATGGCCGAGCCGAACTGCCGTGTCGGCGATGCGGTACCGGTGTGGAGTCCGACCGCAACGGCGAGCGGATTCGCTTCTGGTGCCCGTCATGTCAGCGGTAACGCCGCGGCCTTCCGGCTACTGACCACAACAAAAGTCGGCCAGCCATCAGGCTGGCCGACTTTCGGCTGTGTCTACTCGAAGCGTTGGTCGATCACGGCCACCCGCCGCAACCCACACCGGGCACGCAGCCCCCTCCGCCGCCGGGTCCGCCCCAGCCGGTGGGGCCGCCGGGGATCGTGCCGCTACCCCCGCCAGGACCACCACCACCGGTCGGGCCGCCGGGGATCTGGCCGCCGCCACCGCCGGGCCCACCGCCACCGGTCGGGCCACCGGGAATCTGACCACCGCCTCCGCCAGGCCCGCCACCGCCGGTCGGGCCACCAGGCTCGCCCGGTTCGCCCGGGTTTTCTGGTCCCGGCCCACCTGGAACCGGTTCGAGGGTGGTCTCGCTCGTGGTGGTGGTGGTCGTTGTGGTCGTCGTCGTGGTGGTGCTCGGCCCCTCTTCTTTGGTGCCGTTGCAACCGGCTGCTACCAGCGCGACTGCACTGCCGAGCACTGCGATCGTCATCTTGCTGTGTGCCTTCATCAGAATCAGACTCCCCTCTGCTCTGGTCGTGCCTACCTGTACCCAGGACTGTCACAGCCGAAACCCCGGCAGCCGAAGTCAGTTCGCGTCGAGGACGCGTTCGCTCACGAAACCGCGGGGCCGTCCGGTGAACGGGTCGTCGAACTCCAGCCGGTGGGCCAGCAGTTGCAGCGGCTGCGAGAAGTCGTCGGGGGCAACATCGATGACCTGCGGATACAGCGGGTCTCCGTCGATCGGCAGACCGAGTGAGGCCAGGTGCACCCGCAACTGGTGGGTACGGCCGGTGCGGGGGGTGAGCCGGTAGCGGCCAGCGCCCAATGATTCGACCAGGGTCTCGGCGTTCGGCTCGCCGGACTCTTCGCGAGCCTGCAGGCAGCCGCGCTCTTTGACGATCCGGCTGCGTATCAGCTGAGGGAACGCGACGGTCGGCTCGGCGGAGGACCGCGCCAGGTAGTGCTTGCGCACCGCGCCACGGGCGAACAGGGTCTGATAGGCCCCGCGCAGCTCTCGACGGGTGGTGAACAACAACACGCCGGCGGTGAGTCGGTCCAACCGGTGCGCCGGACTCAGCTCCGGCAGATCCAACTCGCGCCGCAGCCGTACCAACGCGGTCTGAGCCACATGGCTGCCGCGCGGCATGGTCGCCAGGAAGTGCGGCTTGTCGACCACCACCAAGTCCTGGTCGCGGTGCAGCACCGGGATGTCGAAGGGTACCGGTACCTCATCGGGCAGGTCCCGATACAGGAACACGTGCGCCCCGGCCGGCAACGCCGTGGTGTCGTCGACCACCGCACCGCCCGCGGTAACCACTTCGCCGGCAGCCACTTTCGCCGCAACAGCCGCACCGAACCGGGCACGCAGCTCGGCGGCGACCAGACCGCCTTGCAGGCGCAGCCGGGCCGGCCCCAGGCCGTCGCGGACCGGCAGCGGGGCGGGACGTCGGCGGGTCATCGCATCTTGAGGTCGAATGACCGCGCGCTGTCGGCGTCGCGGGCATAGGCGCGGTCGCGGATGGTCAGCAGTACCGTCGCCAGCGCGGCCGCGGTCAGGGTGCCGATCAGCACGCCCAACTTGACGTGTTGTTGGCGGACAGGATCACCGAAGGCGAGGTCGCCGATGAACAGTGCGACGGTGAACCCGATGCCACCG
Source organism: Mycobacterium sp. SMC-14 (assembly GCF_046250075.1). Taxonomy (NCBI): domain Bacteria; kingdom Bacillati; phylum Actinomycetota; class Actinomycetes; order Mycobacteriales; family Mycobacteriaceae; genus Mycobacterium; species Mycobacterium sp. SMC-14. The sequence continues at coordinate 3,444,299 of NZ_CP176429.1, forward strand.
AGTAAGGCCAGAGCGACCACGTCGATCCACTTCAGCGAGGCATCGAGTTCGGCTCGGGTCAACACAGCGGTCAACACCGCGGCGCCGGCGATGCCCACAGCTTTTCCGATGACCAGGCCGGCGGCGATCCCGATGGCGACGGGATCGCGCAGTGAGGCAGCCAATCCGTGGAGCCCACCAAAGGTCACACCGGCCGCGAAGAACGCGAACACCGGCACCGCGAGGCCGGCGGACAGCGGGCGAATGCGGTGTTCGAGGTCCTTAGCGTTCAGCCGGCGGCGCGCTGACGTGCCGCGCCTGCCCGCCTCCCGGACCGGAACGGTCAGGCCGAGCAGCACGCCGGCAATGGTGGCGTGCACACCGGATTCGTGGACCAGATACCAGGTGACTGCGGCCAACAGGAGCAGCACCGCAGCGTTGTCGAGACGCCGGGCCGCCACCGCGAACAACGCCAATGGGACGAGCGCGAGCGCAAGAGCGGTGAAGTTGAGGTCATCGGTGTAGAACACCGCGATCACGGTGACCGCCAACAGGTCGTCGACCACGGCCAAGGTGAGCAGGAAGGTGCGCAACGCCGAGGGCAGGTGTGAGGAGATCACGGCCAGTACGGCCAGCGCGAAAGCGATGTCGGTGGCGGTGGGAATGGCCCACCCGCGTAGCGCTCCACCCCCGGTGTGAGCGTTGACGGCGACGAATATCGCTGCGGGCATGACCATTCCGCCGATCGCGGCGACCACCGGAAGCGCTGCGCGACGCGGGTCACGCAGGTCGCCGGCAAGCACTTCGTACTTGAGCTCCAGCCCGACCACGAAGAAGAAGATCGCCAGCAGGGCGTCTGCGGCCCACGCCGACACCGAGAGATGCAGATCCCAGGCGCGGGGACCGAACGTGATGTCACCGAGCCGGTAATAGGCGGCCGACCACGGCGAATTGGCCCACGCGATCGCGAGGGTAGCCGCGACAAGCAGCAGCGCCCCGCCCACGGTCTCCTTGCGGAGCACGTCGGCGAGTCGACTGGCTTCAGCAGACGATCCGCGGCCGAAAAGCGGGGGGCGACCAGAGGTCAAGGGGGAGCCTTTGATTCGAGTGACAGATTGTCAGAGGCCTAGAGCCTCAAAGTTGAAAGGCGTTGTCGCTCAGTGGTGCGCCGGTGGGCAGCCGGCAAGCTTGCCGTGCGCATTGTTGCCCCAGGAAGTGGTGTAGCCGTTGGTGCCTCGATGCCGCAGATCCCGATCGGCCGGCAGCAGCACTTCCCGCATGACGGTGCGGTACGTCGGCTCGGGCATGCCGCTCACCCTACCGGGCCCGACACACATTGCGCCAGGTCAACGGGGTCGCGACCGGATCGCACGCAGCATTGAAAGGCCCCAACGACACATCGGCCACAACCGTCGGGGGCTGTGGCCGATGTGGCTTGGTGACGCGGGGTCGCTACCCGCTCAGCTGACGCCGAGCATCGCAAAGATGCCCAGATCGTCCAGGAAGGCGGTCAGCGTGGTGGCATCGGTCACCGGGTCGGCACCCGTGCCCAGCAGGGCGGTCAACAGGGCTCCCAGCGTCTCGTCGCCCAGGACGCCGCTGCCGTCCGGGTCGGCGAGCGTGCCGCCGACAACCATGCCGTCGACGAACTTGTCCCAGCCCGCGTCGAGCTGCTCGGGGGTGATTCCCAGCAGGCCGCCAATAGTGGCGTCTTGCATCCCGTTCTGGTCCAGAAGGCCGTTCAGCGTGGTGGTGCCGTCGATTCCCATCAGGACGTCGAGCAGCTGCGCCACCGTCATCTCCGGCGAGAAATCGGTGAACGGGATGTTCAGCAGGCCGGCGAACTCACCGAGACCGAGGTAGCCCAGCAGCGTGCCGAGTTCCGTGGCGGCGCCGTCGCCACCGATGAAGCCGCCGATCAACGTGTCGATCGGGATCGAGCCCAGTGGAGCCCCGCCGAAATCGACATCGTTGAGCAGGGCGGTGATGTCGGTGGAAAGCATGCCCAAGGTGGCGGCGTCCAGAGTCATGCCGTCCGGGTTCAGCGCCGCCAGCAGGGCCGCCAGGCTCGACGTGGTGGAGATGTTGTCGCCGAATATCCCCAGGACCTGACCCATGTTGCCGAAGTCGAGGGCGTTCAGCAGGCTCTGCAGGCTCTCGCTGAACGTCGGGAAAGCGGCGGTCAGCATGACCTCGTGTTGTACCGACGCGGTAAGGCCGGCGGTAATCGTCGGAGCGACAGCCGTACCGCCCAGCAGAGCCGTACCGGCAAAAACAGTTCCGGCCGCTAGGGCGCCGACTTTGACCACAAAGCCGCGCGCCCCTATCGGTGCGGCAACAGTGGAACAAGTAGACATGAATAGGTCCCCCTTCTGGGATCGAACATTAAGACGATGCGATTCCCACATCATCATTAACTTATTATGGGCTCAGGCTTGTGTCAACGGTTTCATTAGCCGATTCCCTCGAACCAGCAACGCTTGCTCACAGCAAATTTCCAGTTCATCCGGTTGGCGGCCCACGGTGGGCAACGACCACGGGTAATGCAGCGCCGGCCAGAGAGTCGCCCGCCGGCAGCAAGAAGCTCAGACTTTTCTCGGCATTTTCAGCCCAGCCGAACGCGGCGCACAACCAGCCAATACCTAACCGACATTAACATCCGTTCGTAACAGACAATCGGTATGGAATTTACGGGATAAAAATACTTGAGCTATTTTGCGGCATGGAGCGAAATGCGCACGGGGCGATATATTTCGCCCCAGCAAATTAACAGGTGCGTTTATCGCGCGTCGATTCCAGGCAAAAAAGCCACGTCCGGTCCGCGGGGACAGACCGGGCGTGGCGAGAAGGGCAGGGCCGCTACGGGGCCAGCAGACCGAAGGCTTCCAAGAAGTCGGTGACCAGCGTGTCGCCGGTGATCGCCAGGGTGCTGCCGTCGGGCAGGAAGCTGGCCAGGAAGGTGCCCAGGCTCTGCTCACCCCACGTTTCGCCGGAGGGGTCGAGTAGCGTCCCGCCGAACGGCAGGCCGTCGAGGTACTTGTCCCAGGTCTGGGCGGGATTCAGGGTGAACAGCAGCGCCAGGGTGGCGTTGTCCATGGTGGTGCTGTTGGTGGAGCTGACGGGCAGGATGTGCAGATATTCGCCCAGCGTGTAGGCGCTACCCGCCACCACCGTGGTCGAGCCGAGACCCGAATACGCGTGTTGGGTGACGTCGGCGGTGGGAACAGTCAGTATCGCGCTCAACCAATCGACCAGCGAGCTGTTGACCGTCAGATCGGGATGGCTGGTGATGTTGAGGAGTGCGCCGCAGGCCAAAGTGCAGTTCTCCACGTTCAGGTTTTCCAAGCCCAGCGCGTTGATCATGCTCGCGAACTGACCGAGCAGCGTTCCCAGGCCCACCGCGTTGGCCAGGTCCGTCAGCGAATGCGTTCCGGCGCCGTCGCCCAGAACGACATCCACCAGCTCACCGAGGTCCACGTTGCCGATCGGCACGCCGTCCACCAGGAACAGGCTGCCGGCGCCCAGCAGCGACTGCACGGCGGCGTTGGAGCTGTAGAGCGGCTCGGTGAGCGAGACCCCGAAGATGTCCGCGATGCCCGCCAGGGTGGTGGCGTCGGGGTTGAAGGCGGCCAGCAGCGCCGAGACGTCCGAGCTGACACTCAGCGGAGTGGTGGTCCCGGGCACATCGCCCAGTGCAGCCAGCACCTGGTTGAGGTCCCCTAGCGACATCGTGTCTAGCAAGGCCTGCAGACTCTGCGTGAACGTCGGATAGGCCGTCAACACCACATCGTGCTGCGCCGACGCGGTCGGCAGGCTCGAGAGCCGCGGCCCGAGTGCACCGGCACCGAGCAGCCCCGCCCCGGCGACGACGGCAGAAGCGACTAGCGCGCCGCCCCTTACGGACAGCTCACGCGAGTGCCACCCCCCGATCCCACCCGACATGAGCCGCCCCCCTTCCCCACGCCCGGATCCCCCATGTGATCCAGCTCATGGGCAGAAAGTAACCCCGCCAGAAATGTGTGTCAAACACATGTGAATGCTGATATCAGCCTAAATGATCGGAAAGATTCCCTGAATCATACCCGCAGTAATGAAGTCCTGTTCAGGTAAGCGGAATCGGCTCCAGTATTTCGGCCCTCGCCTCGGGGGCGCTTACTCGCAGCGCATCCGCCGATGCGTCGTCGGGCTGCTCCTGCGAGAGGATCTCGGCTTCCACCCGTGCGGTGTAGTTGGCCACCTCGCGGTCGACGTAAGCGTCGTCCCAGCCGAGCACCGCCGCCATCACCTCGGCGACCTCGCGCGCACAGTTCACCCCGCGGTGGGCGTACTCGATGGAGATCCGGGTCCGCCGGGCCAGCACGTCCTCCAGATGCAGAGCGCCCTCCGCGACGGCCGCATAGGCGACTTCCACCTTCAGGTAGGTGGGCGCCTCGGCGATCGGGTCCAGCAGATCCGGCTGACCGTCGGCCACCGCCAGCACGTCGTGGATCAGCGAGCCGTAACGGTCCAGCAGATGCCGCACTCGATACGGGTGTAGACCCTGGTGGGCGCCCACATGCTCGGCCTGGTTGACCAGCGCGAAGTAGCCGTCGGCGCCCAACAGCGGCACCTTCTCGGTGATCGAGGGCGCCACCCGCGTCGGGATGTACTCAGCGGCGGCGTCGATAGCGTCGGCGGCCATCACCCGGTAGGTGGTGTACTTGCCGCCGGCGATGGCCACCAGGCCCGGCGAGGGAACGGCGACCGCATGCTCGCGCGACAGCTTCGAGGTGTCGTCGTTCTCCCCCGCCAGCAGCGGCCGCAGGCCGGCGTACACACCCTCGATGTCGGCGTGGGTCAGTGGCGTGGCCAACGCGGTGTTGACGTTGGTCAGGATGTAGTCGATGTCGGCCTTGGTGGCCGCGGGATGGGCCAGGTCCAGATTCCAGTCGGTGTCGGTGGTGCCGATGATCCAGTGGGTGCCCCACGGAATGACGAACAGCACCGACTTCTCGGTCCGCAGAATGATCGCCGCTTCCGACACGATCCGGTCCCGCGGCACCACGATGTGCACGCCCTTGGAGGCCCGGACATGGAACCGGCCACGCTGGCGCGAGAGCGCCTGGATCTCATCGGTCCACACCCCGGTGGCGTTGACCACGACGTGTCCACGGACCTCGGTGACTGCGCCGTCCTCGGAGTCGCGGACCCGCACCCCGGTCACCCGGTCGCCTTCGCGCAGCAGCGCGACGACTTGGCTGGAAGTGCGGATGACCGCCCCGTAGTGCGCCGCGGTGCGTGCGACGGTCAGGGTGTGGCGGGCGTCGTCGACGACGGTGTCGTAGTAGCGGATGCCGCCGATCAAGGCGCTGCGCTTGAGTCCCGGGCACAGGCGCAGGGCTCCAGCGCGAGTCAGATGCCGTTGAGCGGGAACCGATTTCGCGCCGCCCAATTGGTCGTAGAGGAAGATCCCGCTGGCCACGTATGGCCGCTCCCACCACCGCCGGGTCAGGGGATACAGGAACGGCAGTGGCTTGACCAGGTGTGGTGCCAGGGTGGTCAGCGACAGCTCGCGTTCATGCAGCGCCTCGCGCACCAGCCCGAACTCCAGCTGCTCGAGGTAGCGCAGGCCACCGTGGAACATCTTGGAGCTTCGGCTCGACGTCCCGGCGGCGAAGTCACGCGCCTCGACCAGCGCCACCTTGAGGCCGCGCGTAGCAGCATCGAGCGCGCAGCCGGCGCCCACCACACCAGCGCCGATCACCACTACGTCGAACTGCTCACTGCCCAGTCGTTCCCAGGCTCGTGCTCGTTGGTCCGGTCCCAGCGTGCTCACGTGTGCCAGGCTACGTGGCTGCCCGGCCGAACACGCTGTGACGCTCGCTTCAGCACCGCGCTCAGTCGAGGTCGTCGTGCGTCATCAGCCGGCGGGCCGCTTCGGTGAGCGAGCCCGACAGCGACGGATACACCGCCAGCGTCTGGGCCAGGTCGGCGACGGTGATCCGGTTCTGCACCGCCAGCGCGATCGGCAGGATCAGCTCCGAGGCGATCGGGGCCACCACCACCCCACCGATCACCGTGCCGGTGGCCGGCCGGCAGAACAGCTTGAGGAACCCGTAGCGCATCCGGCTCATCTTGGCCCGCGCGTTGGTCTGCAACGGGAGCATGACGGTGCGGGCGGGCACCGTGCCGTCATCGATCTGAGACTGCGGCACCCCCACCGCGGCGATCTCGGGGCGGGTGAACACCGCGGCGGCCACCGTGCGCAGCCGGATCGGGGCCACCGCATCGCCCAGCGCGTGATACATCGCGATCCGTCCCTGCATGGCCGCGACGGAAGCCAGCGGCAGCAGTCCGGTGCAGTCACCGGCGGCGTAGATGCCGGGCACCGACGTGCGCGACACCCGGTCCACCTGTAGGTAGTTACCAGGTCCGAGCTCGATCCCAACCCGCTCCAGGCCCAGTCCGGAGGTGTTGGGCACCGACCCGACCGTCATCAGCGCATGGCTTGCCGCCACGGTGCGGCCGTCGGTCATGGTGACCAGCACGCCGTCGCCGGAGCGGGTCACCGAGGCGGCCCGGGCGTTCTTGACCAGCGTGACGCCGCGTTCGGCGAACACACTCTCGAGCACCCGCGCCGCGTCGGGATCCTCGTGCGGCAGCACCCGGTCGCGGCTGGCCACCACCGTCACCTTGACCCCGAGTTCGGTATAGGCGTTGGCGAACTCCGCGCCGGTGACCCCCGAGCCCACCACCACCAAGTGCTCGGGCAGCGTGTGCAGGTCATAGAGCTGGCGCCAGGTCAGAATCCGTTCGCCGTCCGGCTCCGCACCGGCCACGATGCGCGGGCTGGCGCCGGTGGCGATCAACACCACGTCGGCGTCGAGCACCCGTTGCGCACCGTCGTGCTCGGTGACCCGGACTCGGTGATGCGCCAGGCCGGGTTCGGGGTCGATCAGCTCCCCGTGCCCGGCGATGACCTCGACGCCGGAGTTGAGCAGCTGGGTGCGGATGTCGGCGGACTGCGCCGCGGCCAGGGATTTCACTCGCTCGTGGATCTTGTCCAGCTCGATCTCGGCATCGGTGAAGTGGATGTCGAAACCCAGGTGCGGGGCGCGCCGCAGCTCGGTACGGACCCCGGACGAGGCGATGAACGTCTTGGACGGCACGCAGTCCCACAACACGCAGGCGCCGCCGAGGCCGTCGGCGTCGACCACCATCACCGATACCGCATCGGGCCCCTTGGCCGCCGCCACCAGCGCCGCCTCGTAGCCGGCCGGGCCACCGCCGACGATCACGATGCGCGTCGAGGGAGAAGTCACAGCGACTAACCTATCTGCAGCGCTGCGTTTAAGATTTCTGCCGTGCCGCTCTACGCCGCCTACGGGTCGAACATGCATCCCGAACAGATGCTGCAGCGGGCTCCGCACTCCCCGATGACCGGCACCGGCTGGTTGCACGGCTGGCGCCTGACGTTCGCCGGCGAAGACATCGGCTGGGAGGGCGCCCTGGCGACCGTGGTCGAGGACCCGGACTCGAGTGTTTTCGTCGTCCTCTACGACGTGACTCCCGAGGACGAGAAGAACATGGACAGCTGGGAAGGCTCGGAGTTCGGGATCCACAAGAAGATCCGCCTCCGGGTGGACCGGGTGGACGGGATCACCTCAGATCCGGTCGACAGCGAGCCCGCGCCCGTGTTGGCGTGGCTGTATGTCGTTGATGCCTGGGAGCGCGGGCTACCGTCGGCGAGATATCTGGGCGTGGTGGCCGAGGCCGCCCAGATCGCCGGTGCCCCAGACGAATACGTGCGAAACCTGCGGACCCGTCCGGCCCGCAACATCGGCCCCGGGTCCTAGCGCCTCTCTATGTGGTTTTGGCGCGAGTGTGCGTGTTTGTACCGCGACACGCCGCCGTGGTTGTCCAACTGTGCACCCTCGCACACGGCAGCCCGGGTCAGGCGGCAGCGCGCCACCGCGGTCCCCAAGCAGACCGCAACGTGGGTGCCTGTCGCCAGGTCCAGCCCACGTAACCGGAGCTCGGTCGTGATTCGTCCCTAGCCATAGATTCCGTACCAAATCTTTTGCAGAGGGCCGTGTCTCAGCTCTGCGTCAAATCCGCGGCGGGTCAGGAAGGTCAGCGCCTGGGCGGACGTAACCACGCCGCCCTGGCGATCGAGTAGTTGGTGCAGTCGTTGATCCATGCGGCCGATCGTCGACGCCGGCAACGAAAGCCGGCTCCCCCATTCGGCCCGGCCGGCCCCAACTGTGGACAACGGCCGGACTGTGCAGTTTCTCCACCCCGCGAGGGTGCATCGTTGTACGCAATCTGCGGCGTGTCGGCGTGCAAACACGCACCCTCGCGCCAAAAGGGGGCGCGCCAAAGGAGGCCTAGAGCAGATCGGTCTGGTCGACGACGCCGGCCATCACCCGCACGCCGACTGCCAGCGCCCGCTCGTCGAGATCGAACGTCGGCTGGTGCAGGTCCAGCTGCGGCCCGCTGCCCGGCCACACGCCGAGTCGGCCCATGGCACCGGGCACCTGCTCCAGATACCAGGAGAAGTCCTCCCCGCCGCCGGACTGCTGGGTCTCCGCCAGCACCTCGGGCCCGATGGCCTCGATCGCGTGGGTCAGCATCCGCGTCGACACCGCTTCGTTGACCACCGGCGGCACTCCGCGGTGGTAGTTCAGCGTGTGCTCGATGTTCAGCGGCTCCAGCAGGGACGCGACCGCCTCCTCGACGATGCCCTCCATCGCCACCCAGGTGTCCCGGCTGGCCGTGCGCACCGTTCCGGCCAGGCGCCCCGACTGCGGTATGGCATTGGCCGCGGCGCCGGAATTCACCGCGCCCCAGACCATCACCGTGCTGTTACGCGGGTCGATGCGCCGGGACAACACACCGGGCAGCCCGGTGATCAGCGTGCCCAACCCGTAGACCAGGTCTGCGGTCAGATGCGGTCGCGAGGTGTGTCCGCCGGGACCGCTGACGGTGATCTCGATGGTGTCGGCCGCCGAGGTGATCGGCCCAGGAATCGTGGCCACCCGGCCGACCTCCAGCCGCGGATCGCAGTGCAGCGCGAAGATCCGGCTGACCCCGCTCAACACGCCCGCGGCGATCGCATCGATCGCGCCACCGGGCATCAGTTCTTCCGCGGCCTGGAACACCAGCCGCACACCGACCGGTAATTCTGGCGCCGAAGCCAGCGCCAGCGCCGCACCCAACAGGATCGCGGTATGCGCGTCGTGGCCGCAGGCGTGCGTCACCCCCGGCACCAGCGAGGCGTACGGCGCCCCGGTCTGTTCGGTCATCGGCAACGCGTCGATATCGGCTCGCAATGCGACGCGCGGCCCATCCTCTGGACCAAAATCGCAGGTCAGACCGGTTCCACTGGGCAACACCTTGGGGTTGAGTCCGGCGCTGGCGAGGCGTTCGGCGATGAACTGAGTGGTGGCGAACTCTTGGCGACTCAGCTCCGGGTGCCGGTGCAGATGCCGTCGCCACGCCACCAATTCCTCGGCATGGGCGGCCAGCCACGCCTCGACGGCGTGCGACACGGGAGTTGGAGACATTCAGGCAGTATCCCATCGCGGCGCGCTATTAAACTCAGTGGCTGTGACGGTACCGCTGGCAACTCAGGCGGCCGCGGTCGTAGCCCGGCGCACCGGCGTGCAGACGCATGACGTGGCGGTCGTGCTCGGTTCCGGTTGGGCGCCCGCGGTGGCAGCCCTCGGCACCGCGACTGCGAGCCTGCCGATGGCCGACCTGCCCGGGTTCAGCACGCCGACCGCGGCGGGCCACACCGGCGAGCTGGTGTCCATGCAGATCGGCACGCATCGGGTGCTGGTCCTGGTCGGCCGGATCCACGCCTATGAGGGTCATCAGCTCGTCGACGTCGTGCGCCCGGTACGCACGGCCGTCGCGGCCGGGGCCAACACCGTGGTGCTGACCAACGCGGCCGGCGGCCTGCGGACCAGCTACCACGTCGGCCAACCGGTGCTGATCAGCGACCACCTGAACATGACCGGGCGCTCCCCCCTGGAGGGCGCACACTTCGTCGACATGGTCGATGCCTACACCCCGTCGCTGCGCGCGCTGGCTCACCAAGTCGACCCGTCGCTGGCCGAGGGCGTCTATGCCGGGATGGCCGGCCCCCAGTACGAGACCCCCGCCGAAATCCGGATGCTGCGCACCCTGGGCGCTGACCTGGTGGGCATGTCGACCGTGCACGAGGCGATCGCCGCCCGGGCGGCCGGGGCCCAGGTCCTGGGCCTGTCGCTGGTGACCAACCTGGCGGCCGGCATCACCGGTGAGCCGCTCAGCCACGCCGAGGTGCTGGCCGCGGGTCGGGAGTCGGCGGCCCGCATGGGCGCGCTGCTGGCCGACGTCATCACCCTGCTGCCGGCGCCCTCAGGTCAGTAGCTCACGCCCGAGCTGTGCCGCATCCGCGGCCACATGGTTGCCCAGCTGCCCACCGGCTGCTCGCACAGGTAGATCTTCGCGGCGCTCTCCCCGTTGCGCACCCCGGTGGGGAACCGGATCGACGTCAGGTAGGTGACGTGCCGCCAGTACTGGGTCAACTTCACCACGGGAAATCGCCCGACGCACAGCACGGTGTCGGCGCTGCCGGCCGGCGGACCCCACTGGGCGTAACTGCTGTCACCGCTGACCACCGGACGGTTGATGCCGGCCGCCGGCCCGAGGACGCGCAGCGCCGAGGCTTCGCCGTAGTTGCTGGTGAAGATCGGCACGTCATCGGGCAGCGGAGCCGCGGCAGCCGCCACATCCTCGACGAATCGCGGCCATCCGTAGGTCTCCATCGGGATCGGATTGACCTTGCGCAATGTGGTGGCGTTCGCCGGCGGCAACACCGGTAAGCAGAACACCACCGCGCCGGCGAACAGTGCGACCAGTGCAATCGCCCAGCCTCGCGGAGGCCGGTCACGATCCTGGGATTCAATACGCACTGCCCCGGCGGCGAACAGCGCCGCGAGCGCCGGCCCGGCGTAGTAACAGCGACCGCCGGTGACGATGCACAGCACCAATGCCACCACCGGCACCACCAGGACCCAGCGGTACTTCCGGGCCTCGTCGGAAGCCAGCCAGTGGGCACCGATCGCCCACAGCAGCACCAGTAGCGGGCCCGCGTACAACAGCAGCAGCAGCGGCAGCTGGGTCAGCGATCCCGCCGGGCCACCCATCCGCACCGACATCGCGTGGGCGAACGTCAGACTCGGCCAACCATTCCCGGCCTGCCAGATCAGGTTGGGGACCGCCAGGGCCACCGCCACGGCGCCGGCCAGCCAGGGTCCGGCCGTGCGCAGCGCGTCGCGGCGGAACATCGCCAGACCTACGGCGATACCGATGAGCAGCAACGCGACCGTCTGCTTTGTTTCCAGCCCGATACCGGCCACCACACCGGCCGGCAGCCAGGCCAGCACCGTTGCGATCCGCAACGCCCGCGTCACCAGCAGCAACACCGCGATCCAGATCAGCTGGTCGACCACAGTGGTGCCGAAAAACATCGCCGCACCCATGAACAGCGGGCTGGCCGCGACGGCCGCCGCCGTGATGACCTGGGCGATGCGCCGTCCACCGAATTCGGCGGCCAGCAGGGCCGCCAACACGATGCAGCCCAGGTGAACCGCGATGGCCAACAAGCGAAGCCCCAACAAGCCACCCAAGGCGGCAACCCGGGCCAGCAGCGGCACCAGCGGAGGATGGTCGAAGTATCCCCAGGCCGGGTGTTGGCCGCAGATCACGTAGTAGAACTCGTCGGGGTGCCAGCCGTAATTCAGGGCGAAGGCGCCGTGGACGGCCGCCGCTACGGCAACCACGATGGCTACCGGCACCAGCGTTCGTCGACTCACCGACGGGGCAGTTGAACGACTCACCAGCGAGGATGTCGAACCAGCCACCGGCACTCCATTGTCACGTTGGGCACAAACCCCGGCATCGTAGCAAGTAGTTGACACATGTCGAGTTACCGCTTGCCACAATCAACGGGTGACCCCCGAGGACTGGATCGCCCACGACCCCGACCCCGCGACCGCCGCGGAACTCCGCGCCTGCAGCCCCAGCGAGCTGGCCGCCCGGTTCGCCGCACCGTTGCGGTTCGGCACCGCCGGGCTGCGCGGGCCGGTGCGAGGCGGACCGGACGCGATGAATCTGGCTGTAGTGCTGCGCGCCAGCTGGGCGGTGGCCCGGGTGTTGTCCGCACATCGGCGCAGCGGCTCGACGGTGGTAGTCGGCGGCGACGCACGTCACGGTTCTGCGGAATTCGCGACCGCGACAGCCGAAGTGTTTGCTGCGGCCGGATTCTCGGTATTGGTTCTCCCCCAGCCGTGCCCAACGCCGGTGGTGGCGTTCGCGGTGCGCAACACCGGCGCCGCGGCCGGCATCCAGATCACCGCCTCACACAACCCGGCCGCAGACAACGGCTACAAGGTGTACTTCCACGGCGGCGTGCAGATCGTTTCGCCGACCGACACCGAGATCGAGGCGGCGATGGCCGACGCCCCTCCGGCCGACGCAATTGCCCGCCGACCCGTTACGCCGGCCGGAGATGAGTTGGTCACGCGCTACATCGGGCGGGCCGCCATGGTGCGGCGGCACGGCGGTCGGGTTCGGGTAGCTCTGACGCCGCTGCACGGCGTAGGCGGCAAGGTGGCGGTCGAGGTCCTACGCGCCGCGGGGATTGCCGATATCCATACGGTGGCAGCCCAGTTCGATCCGGATCCGGATTTTCCCACGGTGGCGTTCCCCAACCCGGAAGAGCCGGGGGCAACCGACGCGCTGCTGAAGCTGGCCGCCGAGGTCGACGCCGACGTCGCGATCGCATTGGACCCAGATGCCGACCGCTGCGCGGTCGGCATCTGCGGCCCGCGCGGCTGGCGGATGCTGACCGGCAACGAAACCGGTTGGCTGTTGGGCGATTACCTGCTGTCACGACTGCCGGCGAGCCGGGCGGCCGGCACCGTGGTGGCCAGCAGCGTGGTGTCGTCGCGGATGCTGGTGCGGATCGCGCAGCGCTACGGCGCCCGCCATGTGGAGACGCTGACCGGCTTCAAGTGGCTGGCACGCGCCGATAACGGTCTGCCGGGCGCCACTTTGGCTTACGCCTACGAGGAGGCGATCGGCTACTGCGTCGACCCGGAAGCGGTGCGCGACAAAGACGGCATCAGCACCGCGGTGCTGGTCTGCGATCTGGTAGCGGCGCTGCGGGATCGAGGCAGCTCGATTCCCGAAGCACTCGACGTGCTGGCCCGTCGGCACGGTGTGCACGTCACCGACGCGGTGTCGCGCCGGGTCGCCAGCCCCGCCGAGGCGGCCGCGGTGATGGCCCGGCTACGTACAGACCCACCGGGTTCGCTGGCCGGATTCGCCGTCACCGCAAACGATCTGCTGCACCGCGGCGGACCGGTAACCGACGCGCTGGAGTTCACCGGCGAGCGCGCCGGTAGCTCGGTGCGGGTGGTGGTGCGACCGTCGGGGACCGAGCCGAAGCTCAAGTGCTATCTCGAGGTAGCTCGGCCGCCGTCGGATGACCTTGCCGGGGACCGCGCCGAGGCGCAGCGGGTGTGTGCGGCCGTCGCCGATGCGGTCCGTTCCTGGTAGCACCCATTCGCCCCATTCGTTACCAGCCGCGGCACCCGACTCAGCCGCCACCAGCTCGGCAGGGTGTGATGATTGCCCGCCTTTGAGCGACAGCGGGCGTCGAGTGGGCTGACTCCGCCAACGCAACAACGTTTGATGCTCCTATAGACGTCAAGCCGCGGTTTGGTGGGTGGTGGGTTGTTGGCGTAGGTGTTTGGTGAGGGTCCAGATTTCTCGGATGAGGTGGCGTTTGAGGCAGCGCATGATTTCGGGTTTGGTTTTGCCTTCGGTGATACGTCGGGCGACGTAGGCGCGGGTGGGTTCGTGGTATTTCATGCGGACGACGACGATGCGGTGCAGTGCGGCGTTGGCGCGGCGATGCCCGCCTCGGTTGAGCCGGTAGCGGAGGGTTTTGCCGCTGGAGGCCGGGATCGGGCAGGTGCCGCAGAGTTTGGCCAAGGCGGCTTCGTTGCGGATACGTTCGGCGTTGTCACCGAGTGCCATCAGCAGCTCTGAGGCGTTGTCGGGGCCGATCCCGACCGCGGCGGTCAGCTGCGGGGCGATCTGTTTAATGAGGGTGCCCAGTAGCTTTTCGTGCTCGGTGACTTCGTCGTTGAGGGCCAGCCAGCGTTGGGCGATGGCCCGCAGACTGTATTTGGCTGCTGCGGTCACCGAGGTGGTCGGGCCCGGCCGGAGGCTGGCGCAGCGGCGCAGCAGGGCCATGTTGGGCAGGGGTTGGAGGGTTTCGCGTAACTCGGCCGGTGCGGTGATCAGCACGGCCTTGAGTGACTGCATGGCTGTGGTGCGGGCTTTGACTGCGGCGTTCTTGGCGACTTTGATGTGCCGGATCATCTCCACCGTGCCGTCGTCGGTCTTGGGGATCGCCTCGGTGTGGCCGGCTAGCACCGCGCGAGCGGCATTTTCGGCGTCGAGCAGATCGGATTTGCCGCGGCGATGGCGGTCTTGGCGGTTGGGTCGCATCACCTCCACCACATCGCTGCCGCTGCGACGTACCGCTGCGGCCAGGCCGCGGCCATAGGAGCCGGTGCCTTCAATCCCGAAGCTCGATGCGGTTCCGAACGTGCCGGCCCAGTCGATCAACGCGCGATATCCGCTGGTGTTCGCATCGAAGGTGGCCGTGGCCAATAGGGCGCCACGTTCATCGAGGACCGCCGCGGCGTGCAGGTGTTTATGGGTGTCGACACCGACGATGACTCGACCACCGGGGACTTGTGTTGGCATGATTGGTATCGCGACCTTTCAGCAGGGTTGTGACGCTGGCCGGTCGGGCCGGACAAGACTGTGATGGGACCTGAATTCCGGTCAGGCTCCTATGAGGTCACTGCCCGCCCGGTCAGCACCAGGGGCGCGACTGCCGAGCAGGCGACAGATCAAATCAAGGACACCCGCAAAGACGGGGTCAGTCGCTCAAGTGGGTCAGCCCGCCCGACAGCCACTCAAATCTTCACAGTCGCTCAAAGACGGGCAACATTCACATACTCGCCCGCCGGTTACGGGTGTGACGGTGGGGATCTCAGCGCGGCCCGAACTGGCGGTCGCCGGCATCGCCGAGGCCCGGAACGATAAAGGCGTCCTCGTTCAGTCCGTCGTCAACGGTGGCGGTGAACAGCCGCACCCCCGGAGCCGCTTGGGCCAGCGCCGCAACGCCTTCCGGTGCCGCCACCACGCACAACACGGTGATGTCGGTGGCGCCGCGGTCGATCAGCAGTCCCAGGGTGTGCACCAGCGAGCCGCCGGTGGCCAGCATCGGGTCGAGGACCATGACCGGAGTGGTGCTCAGGTCCGTCGGCAGCGATGCCAGATAGGGCACCGGTTGGTGGGTGGCCTCGTCGCGCGCCACGCCGACGAAACCGACGTCGGCCTCGGGGATCAGGGCGTGCGCCGCGTCCACCATTCCCAGCCCGGCGCGCAGCACCGGCACCAGCAGCGGCGGTCGCGCCAGCCGCGCCCCGCCGGTGTCGGTCAGCGGGGTGCGCACGGAGATGTGCTCGCGGGGCACGTCACGGGTGGCTTCGTAGACCAGCATCCAGGTCAGCTCGCGCAGCGCCGACCGGAACGCTGCGTTGTCGCTGCGCACGTCGCGCAGCGCGGTCAACCGCGCCGCGGCCAACGGGTGGTCGACGACGCACACATCCACGCCTGGGACCCTACGGGTCATGCGCCGAGGAAGTTGAGGATCTCGAAGGCCACCGCACCCATCTCCAACATCGGCGCCAGCGAGATCAACGGCTCGCCGTTGAAGACGGCGTCGGGGCCCAGCCAATCGGCGACGTTCAGCGACACCGCCAGCTCGTTCCAGGCGTCGAGGAGATGGGCGTCCACGGCATTGGTGAGGTGATAGCCGGTCAGCAGCGCGTCAACGAACGAATCCGACAGCGGGGACAACCCAGCGAAACCCAGCAGGTCATTGACCGGGTCGACGAAGCTGTGCACGGCGGCATACTGCAGTCCGGCCAACATCTGCAGTGGGTCCATTCGCAATACGAAACCGGCCACATCGGAGCCGTCGGCCAGCTGGCCGCCGGCGGTGACGGCCCAGGGCCCGACGGCATCGGTGCCGTTGATCCCTACGAAGGGGTCGCCCGGATTGCCGTAGCCCCAGTCGATGACCAGTTTCAGCATCGGCGCCAGCGCATCCCCGATGACCTTGCCCACGTCACCGAGCTGGTAGATCGGCCACAGGATCGGCAACTGCTGGGGAATCAGATAAAAGTCGGTGTCCCCGATTCTGCCGAGATCGATGGTCTCGGCCAGGTTGTCGAAGTCGACGTAGGAGAAATGCACGGTCGCCGTACCGATCAGCGCGTTGATCATGGCCAGCAGGTTGGCGGGATCCTGCGGGAAGTTGGCCAGGCCGTCGTACTCGCCGGTGTAGCTGTCGGTGTCGAAACCGCTGGTCGGAGTCGGCCCGATGCTCAACGGGATGCCCAGAAACGGCAGGTGCACCGGCTGGTCGCCCAACAGCGGATACGCCGGGAATCGGGTCAGGACACCGCCGAGCGGGTTGTTCGGGTTGCCGATCAGCACGAAGTGCAGGTTGGCCGGGTCATACCCGCCACCGAGCTCGCCGGGTCCTGCCGCGAGCAGGTTGATCATCTCCTGGGTGGAGATGGTGGCGCTCTGCGAGTAGCCGAAAACCGTGACGCGGTCGCCGTCGGCCAGCTGTGGCGCCAGCGCGGCGTGCAGGATCTGCACGCCGCTGGCTACTGACTCGGCGAACGTCAGGTAGGGGTTCGGCGGCGGCAGGCACACCAGCGGACAGAACTGCTCGGGAGTGACCAGGCCCTCGAACTGATAGCCGGGAAACGTCGGCTGCCCCGGAAACCACGGCGTGGCCGGCTGCAGGAACAGGTCCAACACTGCGTCCATGTAGCCCCCGACCGTGGGGTCGGGAATGCTGGTCGGCCCCATGATCCAGCCTTCGTTGCCCAGCAGTGCGACGTCGCGCCGATCTGCCGTGCCGATTCCGGGCGCCGACCCCGGCCCGCAGGTCACCGAGAGCACCGACGCCGCCACGAGCAGTGCTGCTCCCAGCGAGCGTCGGTGCTGCATCGGGTTACGCGTCGAGCAGGTTGATCAAGCTGAAGCCCACGCCGACCAGGTCCAGCAGCGGCTGAGCGGAGATCAGCGGCGCACCGTTGAAGATGGCGTCGGGGCCCAGCACGTCGAGCACGTTCCACTGGGTGGCCAGGTCTTGCCATCCGGTGAGCAGGGCTTGGTCCAGGCCGAGCGTCAGGTTGTAGCCCGACAGCAGCGTGTCGACGAACGAATCCGACAGCGGGCCCTGCCCGGCGAAGTCCAGCAGGTTGTTGATGGTGTTGGTCAGGCTCTGCACGCCGGCGTATTGCAGGCCGGCCAGCATCTGCAGCGGGTCCATCCGCAGCAGGAACCCGGCGGCGCCGGTGTCCTCCGACAGCTGTCCGGTCGCGGTGACCGCCCAAGCGCCGGCCGCGCCGATCGGGTCGACACCGTTCACCGTGATCCCGGCGTCCGGGGCCCCGGGGTTGCCGTAGGACCAGTCGATGAACGTCTTCAGGAGGGGCGCCAGCGCGTCAGCAGCGAACTTGCCGATGTCGCCGAGCCCGTAGAGCGGGCCGAGGATCGGCAGCTGCTCAGTGGGCAGCATGTAGAAGTCGTTCGATCCGATCGAACCGAGGTCGATGACGTTGGCGAGGTTGTCGTTGAAGTAGGCACCGTGCACCGCCCCGATCCCCATGATGGCGTTGAGGACGGCCAGCAGGTTGGTGGGGTCCAGCGGGAAGTTGGACCAGCCGTCGTACTCGGTGCTGTAGATGCTGGCCGAAAAGTCCGTCGGACCCGCTCCGATGCCAACCGGGATACCCAGGAACGGGATGTGCTGCATTCCCCCGTCCAGTCCGTCGGCGAAGTGCAGCCGACTCAGAATGCCGCCGATCGGGCTGTTCGGGTCGCCGATCAGCACAAAGTGCAGGTTGTCCGGGTCGTAGGCACCGCCCGGTACGTCGGCGAGCAGCTTCTGCATCGCCAGGGTGGAGACCACCGCGCTCTGCGAGTAGCCGAACACCGTGACGTCGTCGCCGGCCTCCAATTGTGGGCGGATCGCAGCGTCCAGGCTGGCCGCGCCCTGTGCGAGTGAGTCCGCGAAGTTCAGCTGCGGGACCGGCAGCGGCTGGCAGACGATCGGGCAGAACTGCTCCGGGGTGACCAGCCCCTCAAAGTTGTAACCGGCGAACGTCGACTGCCCGGCGAACCACGGCGCCGTGGGCTGCAGGTAGAAGTGCCGCACCACGTCCATGTAGTTGCCCACCGTGGGGTCGGACTGACCGGTGCCGGTCATGATCCAGCCCTCGCTGGCCAGCAGCGTGACGTCGGCGAGCATCTTCTCGATCCGGGACGCCAGCGCCGGACTCAGCAGCGATGACACGCCCAGGAGAACGGCGCACAGCGCGGCCAACAACGCCGTCCCGAAAGGATGCACTCGCTTAATCGTCATCGCAGACCTCCCGGGCCGGATCGAATATGTCCTCAGCGATCAATTTCCCCCACCTGACAAGATCACATTAATCTATTAGGTGGATTTCAGCGTTGACCTTCATTGAGAAAACGCGTGTTGTCAAATCGATGACAATCGACCTGGCTTTTGCTCCGGGCGGGTCGGTCTACGCGCCGAAGAAGTTAAAGAGGCTGAAGCCCAGACCGATCAGATCCAGCAGCCCGTCGCCGGGCAGCCCGGCCCCGCTCAGCAGGGCGTCGGGGCCCAGGACGTCGCTCAGGTCCAGCGAAGCGGCCAGGTCGCTCCACCCGTTGATCAGGAACTGATCGATGGAGTTGATCAGGTCGTAGCCGGTGATGGTCTGCAGGAAGTCGGTGATGCCGGTGATGGTGCTGATGTCAGTGGCGCTGAGGGCACCGCCGTTGGCGGCAGCCGCGACGTCAGCCCACGGGCCGACGAGGCTCTGGATCAACGCATTCTGGACACCGGCCAGCATCTGCAGCGGGTCCATCCGCTCGAACAGGCCCATCACGCTGGAGCCGTCGTACAGCTCACCGGTCGGTGTCATCGCCCACGGGCCGCCGGCCACCCCGAACGCCTGCTGGTAGGCGCTGCCGCTGATGAAGTCACCGGCCGGGATCTGGTAAAGCCCGTTGACGGCCGGGTCGCCGGCATTGCCATAGCCCCAGTCGATGACCAGCCTGGCCCACGGTGAGAAGAAGTCGCCGAAGAACTGCCCAGCAGTCCCCCCGTTGAACATGAACTGCAGGATCGGCAGGTTCTGCGGAATCATGTAGAAGTTCGCGTCGCCGATCGTGCCGACGTTGATGGCGCTGGCCAACTGCTCTGCGGTGTAGTCCGGGTAGTACGGGTGCACGGTGCGGATGCCGATGAGGGCGTTGATGACGGCCAGGATGTTGGTCGGGTCCTGCGGGAAGTTGGCCCAGCCGTCGTACTCACCGGTGTAGATGTCCGACGCGATGTGGTCGGTCGGGGTGGCGCCCAGGCTGAGCGGAATGTTGACGAACGGCAGGTGTTGGTCGTCGGGGAATTGGAAGCGATCGAGGATCCCACCGATCGGATTGTTCGGGTCACCGATCAGCACGACGTGCATGTTGTCCAGCTGATCCAGGGTCGGGTAACCGGCGGTCCCGGCGCCCGCGATCAGATTGTTCATCTCGATGGTCGCGATGGCGGCGCTCTGCGAGTAACCGAACACCGCCACGTTGTCGCCGGCCAGCAGCTGCGGCAGGATCCCCTGATTCAGCAAGCCCACACCGGCGTTCAGCGACTGCCCGAAGTTGAGCGCCGGCTGCCCGGGGATGCACACGAACGGGCAGAACTGCTCCGGGGTGGTCAGGCCCGCGAAGGTGTAACCGGGAAATGTCGGCTGGCCGGAGAAAAGCGGCGACGACGGCTGCAGGTAGCCGGCGAGGATCTGCCCCAGGTAGGGGCCGACGCTGGGATCGGGCACACCGGTGCCGCTCATGATCCAGCCCTGGTCGGCCAGCAGCCGCAAGCGGATCGCCAGCTGGTCCACGCCGTAGGCCACCGCCGAGGACAACGCCGATGTCAGGCCCAGTACCGCGGCGCACAGCACCGCCAGCAGCATGGCGCCCGCCGGGCGCAACCGACCAGTCGTCATGGCGACCTCCCCCGGCCCCGGATTTCCAACAGCAGCGACGCTAGCCATCCGGCGGAAGCCGCCAACCCGATCACCGCAATATTCAGGATTCTCTCATCCGCGATGCGGGCCGGCGTGGCGCCGATCCCGGCGCCAATCCCGGCGCAATCCCGCCTTCAGGCCCCGCGGGCTGCATCGTTATTCTGTGCGCCATGGCAGCTGACCTCGTACCGATCCGCCTCGCGGTGACCGATGGTGACCGTTACACCCTGTGGGCGCCGAGCTGGCGCGACTCCGGTGACGAGTGGCAGGCGTTCCTGGGCAGGGACGAAGACCTCTACGGTTTCGCCACCGTGGCCGATCTGGTGGCATTCGTGCGGGTCAACGTCAACAACGACCTGGCCGACCACCCCAGCTGGCCGCAGCTTGTCCAGGCCAACGCCCACAAGCTGGACCCGGGCCGGGGCAGGCAGTATGACCTGATCGCGGTCGAAGAACTGCTGACCGAGAAGCCGACCAAGCAGTCAGTCCAGTCGCTGGCCCAGGCGATGGAGATCGTCTCGGCGATCGGATCGGTGTGCGACCTTCCGGCGGTGACCAAGTTCTTCAACGGCAACCCCAACCTGGGGTGGCTGGCCGGCGGCGTCGACAACTTCGCCGGTCGGGCCGGCCGCAAGCGCTGGGAGACGATCGCCGAGATCATCGGCCGCAACTGGGGCGGTGTGTTGGCCGCCGTTGAAGAGATCATCAGCACGCCCGACGTCGACGCCGCCGCGGCCTCGCGGGCGGCCGATGAGCTGGCCGCAGACGCCCCGGCCGAACCAGAGCCGGCGGAGGACACCGAGGACACCGAGGACACCGACGAGCAGGACGGCGACGACGAATCGGCCGCCGCGGCGACCGAGCGGGCCTCGGGAGACCGCGTGGTGCTTGGCGGCGACGCGAACTTCTGGACCAAGGTCGGCATCGACCCGATCCGGATCATCACCGACAACGGGACGTTCTTCACGCTGCGCTGCTATCTCGGGGACCAGCCGGTGTTCCTGGGCCGCAACGGCCGGATCAGCGTGTTCGGTTCCGAGCGCGCTCTGGCCCGATACCTGGCCGACGAGCACGACCACGACCTGTCGGATCTGAGCACCTACGACGACATCCGGACCGCCGCCACCGATGGTTCCCTGACGATCGACATCACCGATGACAATGTCTACGTGCTCTCCGGGATGTCCGACGACATCACCGACGGGCCGGACGCGGTGGACCGCGAGCAGCTCGACCTGGCCGTCGAATTCCTGCAGGACGTTGGCACCTACGCCGAGGACGGCGTGGTCGCCGACACCCTCAAGCCGGACCGTCCGCTGGGCCGCATGGTCAGCTACGTGCTCGACCGGGAATCGGTGAACGAACCGCAACGCCCGTACGCACCCGCCGTCAAGGAATGGGAACAGCTCGAACAGTTCGTGCAGTCGCGACTGCGGCGCGAATAACGATTTTCCGCCCGGCCGCGCCTACCGCGACGTGCGCGGTACTGCGGAAATTCACTGGAAATGCGGCAATCATTTGCCTCATTTCACTGCCGAGTGGTCATATTCACGACTAACATCTGGCCCGATAACACTCGGGCCGAGCCGTGCGGTTTGCGGGGGCCTTCCAATTCGAAAGGACTACACATGCGCAAGGCAACACAGCGGGCCGCAGCAGTATCCGCAGCAGTTTTGGGAGTCGCGCTGATCGGCACGGGTTGCAATGGCACCGCCAAGGAGAAGACCAGCGAAGCGCTCAGCTCGGCCAGCTCGGTCGCGTCCTCGGCCAGCTCGGTGATCTCGTCCGCGGTCAGCGCCCCCTCCGAGGACGAGAGCGCCGCCAGCTCCACCGTGATCACCGGCGCCGACGGCAAGGAGTACACCGTCGCCGGACCGATCCTGGCCAAGCTCGACTCACTGGACGCGACCGCCAAGCAGGACCTGGGCGAGCCCACCGGCGCGGAGCAGAAGAACCCTGACGGCGGCATCTACCAGCAGTTCGACGGCGGCGTGATCGTTCACACCACCCGGTCCTACGTGGTGTGGGGCAAGATCCGCGACAAGTGGAACGAGCTGGGCGGTTCCCAGGGCAAGCTCGGCTACCCGACCAGCGACGAGACCACCAATGCTGACGGGTCCAAGCAGACCACCTTCGAGCACGGCATCATCACCTGGAAGCAGGGCGACGCCGAGGCCACGGTCACCGAGCACTGATTCGGTGGATCGAAGGCCGGGCAATCGCCACCGCGATTGTCCGGCCTTCGCCGGTTTTCTCCCAGCGTGAATCAGTCGATCAGCACCGCGTATTGCGGCTTGATCACTTCTTCGATGATCTGCACCCGCTGATCGAACGGGATGAACGCCGACTTCATCGCGTTCACCGTGAATCGCTGCAGATCGGCCCAGCCATACCCGAAGGTCTCGGCCAGCACCCACATCTCCTTGCTCATGGTGGTGTCGCTCATCAGCCGGTTGTCGGTGTTGATCGTCACTCGCAGCCGGGCGCGGGCCAGCAGATCGAACGGGTGCTCGGCGATGCTGTCGACCGCGCCGGTCTGCACATTGGAGCTCGGGCATAGCTCCAACGGGACCCGCTTGTCGCGCAGGATCGCCGCCAGCCGCCCCAACCGCACGCCGCCGTCATCGTCGACGGTGATGTCGTCGGTGATCCGCACCCCGTGACCCAGCCGGTCGGCGCCGCAGAATGCGATCGCCTCGTGGATGGAGGGCAACCCGAATGCCTCGCCGGCGTGGATGGTGAACCGGGCGTTGTGGTCGCGCATGTACTCGAACGCATCCAGGTGCCGGCTCGGCGGATAGCCGGCCTCGGCGCCGGCGATGTCGAACCCGACCACGCCCTTGTCCCGGAACCGGATGGCCAGCTCGGCGATCTCCCGGGACAGCGCGGCGTGGCGCATCGCGGTGACCAGGCAGCGGACCGTGATCTCCCGCCCGGTGGCCGCGGCGTCACGCTCACCGTCGGCAAAACCGGCCAGCACCGCATCGGTCACCTCGTCGAACGACAGCCCGCCCTCGATATGCAGTTCCGGCGCGAATCGCACCTCGGCATAGACGACGGCGTCGGCGGCCAGATCCTCGACGCATTCTCGGGCCACGCGGTGCAGCGCCTCGGCGGTCTGCATCACGGCCACGGTGTGGCTGAACGGTTCGAGATAGCGCTCCAGCGAGCCGCTGTGCGAGCGAGTTCGGAACCAGGTCGCCAGCTCGTCGGGGTCGGTCTCCGGAAGCCCGTCGTAGCCGACCTGTCCGGCGATGTCGACAACGGTGGCCGGGCGCAGCCCGCCGTCCAGGTGATCGTGCAGCAGCGCCTTGGGGACGTGCCCGATGGTCTCCAGGCTCACCGGTGTGCTCATGACTTCATCATGGGGTCGCCTCGATGATCAGGGGACGCGGCTGCGGCGGTGTGTCGCCGACGCGGTAGCCGCCGTCGAGCTCGGCCAACGCGGGAGCGAGCCGCTCGGGGGTATCGGTGTACAGCGTGAACAGGGTGTCGCCGGCCGCCACCGGGTCGCCCGGCCGGCGGTGAATCCGCACCCCCGCCCCGTGCTGTACCCGCTCCCCCGGCCTGGACCGGCCCGCACCGAGCCGCCAGGACGCCACCGCCACCGCCATCGCGTCGATAGGCCCCATGACGCCGCCCCGATCGGCAGGCACGGTCTCGCTGCACGCCCCCACCGGCAACGGCGCGCCCAGATCCCCGCCCTGGGCGGACACCATCGCGGTGAATCGGTCCATGGCCGTGCCGTCGGACAGGGTGTGCGCCGGGTCCACACCGTCGATGCCGGCCAGCGCCAGCATCTCGCTCGCCAGCCGCACCGTCAGCGCCACCACATCGGCCGGGCCGCCGCCCGCCAGCACCTCGAGGGCTTCAGCCACCTCGATCGCGTTGCCGACCGCGCACCCCAGCGGCGCGCTCATGTCGGTGAGCAGGGCTCGGGTCGGCACGCCGTGCGCCGCACCCAGCCCGACCATCATCTGGGCCAGTTCCCGGGCCTGCTCAGCGGACCGCATGAACGCGCCCGACCCGACCTTGACGTCCAAGATCAGGGCTCCGGTGCCCTCGGCGAGCTTCTTGCTCATCACCGAGCTGGCGATCAGCGGCAGCGATTCCACGGTGGCGGTGACGTCCCGCAACGCGTAGATCTTGGCGTCGGCAGGTGCCAGAGCGCCGGCGGCGAAGATCGCCGCGCCGACGCCGGCCAATTGCTCACGCAGCCGCGTGGTGGACAGCGCCACATCGAAGCCCGGTATCGCCTCCAGCTTGTCCAAGGTGCCGCCGGTGTGCCCCAGGCCGCGACCCGACGCGCTCGGTACCGCAGCTCCGCAGGCGGCAACGACGGCAACCAACGGCAGGGTGATCTTGTCGCCGACCCCGCCGGTGGAGTGCTTGTCCACGGTCTTGAGGGGCTTGCCGCCGCGGCACAGGTCGGTGAAGTCCATCCGTTCCCCCGAGGCGATCATCGCCGTGGTCCACCGGACGGTTTCGGCCGCGTCCATCCCGCGCAGGTAGATCGCCATCAGCAGCGCCGACATCTGCTCCTCGGCGACCACGCCCGCGGTGTAGGCGTCGATCAGCCAGTCGATCCCGGCATCGGGCAGCCGGTGGCCGTCACGCTTGGTGGCGATCAGGGTCGGGGCGTCGAAGGAGGCCGGCACGCTCATGGCAGCGCGTCTGGTCCGAAGGCCTCCGGCAGCAGCTCGGCCAACGACCGTGCCCCCGCCGGGTGGTCGATGAGCAGTGTGGAACCACCGTGTTCGAGCAGCACCTGGCGGCACCGACCGCACGGCATCAGCAGGGCCCCGTCGGAATTGCTGCAGGAGAGCGCCACCAGCCGCCCGCCGCCGGCCGCGTAGAGCCCGCAAACCACCGCGCACTCGGCACACAGGCCCAGTCCATATGAGACATTCTCCACATTGCAGCCGGTGACCACCCGGCCGTCATCGGTCAGTCCGGCAGCACCGACCCGGAGGCCCGAATACGGCGCGTAGGCGTTAGCTGAAACCTTGATTGCGCTGCGCCGCAACATATCCCAGTCGATTTGGTGGGACATTCAACAGGTCTCCTGTCGATCCGAGCGCACCACATCACCTCGTCCGTCCGTCGGCAACGATCAAAAATCAGCGTAGCCGCAGGCTCTGGCTACTCGTCAGTAACTTTTGCGTGGTCGTTTCGGACCTGTTGATGGGTTTAGAGTCCTTGCCGAGGTTTGTTGACAGCGATTGCGTTGCGGAGCGACCGTACGCACGGTATAGGCCGGGCGCAGCGGGCCGCTGCAGAAAATTTGGAGGCGCTGATGACGGCGACATCCGCGGATGCGGCGACGCCGAGGACCCGGACGGATGGGACGCGGTTCCGGCGGCAGAGTCTGTACAAGGGTGACCCGGGGATGTGGGCGTTCGCGCTACACCGGATCACCGGTGCGACCATTTTCTTCTTCCTGTTCGTACACGTGCTCGACACGGCCCTGGTGCGGGTGAGCCCGGAGGCCTACACCGAGGTGATCGCGACCTACAAGACCCCGCTCGTCGGCCTGATGGAGCTGGGTCTGGTGGCGGCGGTGCTGTTCCACGGTCTCAACGGGGTCCGGCTGATCCTGATCGACTTCTGGTGGCAGGGCACCCGCTGGCACCGCCAGATGCTGGTGGCGGTCGGCGTGATCTGGCTGGTGGTGATGGTTCCGGTGGTGGTTCGGATCGGCATGCACATGGTGGAGCGGTTCCTATGAGCACAATTGACGTACAAGGCAGCAGGGGCCCGATAGCTCCGGTCCGCGGCCTGGACCGCGACCGCCCGGCCAGCCTCGGCGACCCTCGTGCGCCGCAGCGGCACAGCGGGATGCCCAACTTCGAGAAGTACACCTGGCTGTTCATGCGGTTCTCCGGTGCCGTCTTGATCTTCCTGGTGCTCGGTCACCTGTTCGTGATGCTGATGTGGCAGGACGGCGTGTACCGCATCGACTTCAACTACGTGGCGGAGCGCTGGCACTCGCCGTTCTGGCAGATCTGGGACCTGCTCCTGTTGTGGCTGGCCCAACTGCACGGCGGCAACGGCATGCGCACGATCATCGGCGACTACACCCGCAGCTCCCGCAGCCGGTTCTGGCTGATGGCGCTGCTGGCGGTGTCGATCGTCTTCACGCTGGCACTGGGCAGCTACGTGCTGCTGAGCTTCGACGCGAACATTTCTTGACGGCAGATTCGGTAGCGAACGGGTGATATCGCGGTGATTCAAGAACATCGATACGACGTGGTGATCGTCGGTGCCGGCGGCGCCGGGATGCGCGCGGCCGTCGAGGCGGCCCCGCGGGCCCGCACCGCGGTCCTGACCAAGCTCTACCCCACGCGCAGCCACACCGGCGCGGCCCAGGGCGGCATGTGCGCGGCGTTGGCCAACGTCGAGGACGACAACTGGGAGTGGCACGCCTTCGACACCGTCAAGGGCGGCGACTACCTGGCCGACCAGGACGCCGTGGAGATCATGGCCAAGGAGGCCATCGACGCGGTGCTGGACCTGGAGAACATGGGCATGCCGTTCTCCCGGACCCCGGAGGGCCGTATCGACCAGCGCCGGTTCGGCGGGCACACCCGCGATCACGGCAAGGCCCCGGTGCGCCGCGCGTGTTACGCCGCCGACCGGACCGGCCACATGATCCTGCAGACGCTGTACCAAAACTGCGTCAAGCACGGCGTGGAGTTCTTCAACGAGTTCTACGCCCTGGACCTGGTGCTCACCGAGACGCCGTCGGGCCCGGTGGCCACCGGC
Organism: Mycobacterium sp. SMC-14; assembly: GCF_046250075.1. NCBI lineage: Bacteria > Bacillati > Actinomycetota > Actinomycetes > Mycobacteriales > Mycobacteriaceae > Mycobacterium > Mycobacterium sp. SMC-14. The sequence goes on from NZ_CP176429.1 coordinate 3,471,271, forward strand.
ATCGTCGCCTACGAGCTGGCGACCGGTGACATCCACGTCTTCCACGCCAAGGCCATCGTGTTCGCCACCGGCGGCTCGGGCCGGATGTACAAGACCACCTCCAATGCGCACACCCTGACCGGCGACGGCCTGGGCATCGTGTTCCGCAAGGGGCTCCCGCTCGAGGACATGGAGTTCCACCAGTTCCACCCGACCGGCCTGGCCGGCCTGGGCATCCTGATCTCCGAGGCCGTCCGCGGCGAAGGCGGCCGGTTGCTCAACGCCGACGGTGAGCGGTTCATGGAGCGCTACGCCCCGACGATCGTCGACCTGGCCCCGCGCGACATCGTGGCCCGCTCGATGGTGCTCGAGGTGCTTGAGGGCCGCGGCGCCGGACCGAACAAGGACTACGTCTACATCGACGTGCGTCACCTCGGCGAAGAGGTGCTCGAGGAGAAGCTGCCCGACATCACCGAGTTCGCCCGCACCTACCTGGGCGTGGACCCGGTCAAGGAACTGGTGCCGGTCTACCCGACCTGCCACTACGTGATGGGCGGCATCCCGACCACGAACACCGGCCAGGTACTGCGCGACAACACCAACACCGTGCCGGGCCTCTACGCCGCCGGTGAATGCGCCTGCGTCTCGGTGCACGGCGCCAACCGGCTCGGCACCAACTCGCTGCTGGACATCAACGTCTTCGGCCGCCGTGCGGGCATCGCCGCCGCCGAATACGCCAACGCGCACGACTTCGTCGACCTGCCGGAGAACCCCGCCGACATGGTGACCGGCTGGGTGTCCGACATCCTCTCCGAGCACGGCAACGAGCGGGTCGCCGACATCCGCGGCGCACTGCAGCAGTCGATGGACAACAACGCCGCGGTGTTCCGCACCGAAAAGACCCTCAAGCAGGCGCTGAGCGACATCCACGCACTCAAGGAGCGGTACGCCCGGATCACCGTGCACGACAAGGGCAAGCGCTTCAACTCCGACCTGCTCGAGGCCATCGAGCTGGGCTTCCTGCTGGAGCTGGCCGAGGTCACCGTGTTGGGTGCGTTGAACCGCCAGGAATCGCGCGGCGGACACGCCCGCGAGGACTACCCCAACCGGGACGACGTCAACTACATGCGCCACACCATGGCCTACAAGCAGGGCTCCGACCTGATCGCCGACATCCGGCTGGACTACAAGCCGGTGGTGCAGACCCGCTACGAACCGAAGGAACGGAAGTACTGATGTCCTCCTCAGCTGACTCCGGTTGCTGCTCGTCCGAGGGCGGATGCTGCTCGCCGGGACCATCGAGCGCGGCACCGGCGGCGCTGGTCGACACTGTCCCGGCCGGCGACCCGCCGCTGCCCGCGATCCCCGAGGGCGCGCAGATGGTCACGCTCAAGATCGCCCGGTTCAACCCGGAGAACCCCGACGCCTACGCCGCCACCGGTGGCTGGCAGAGCTTCCGGGTTCCGGCACTGCCCACCGACCGGCTGCTCAACCTGCTGATCTACGTGAAGAGCTACCTGGACGGCACGCTGACCTTCCGCCGGTCCTGCGCCCACGGCGTGTGCGGCTCCGACGGCGTGCGGGTCAACGGCAACAACAAGTTGGCCTGCAAGCTGCTGATGCGCGACATCTTGCCCAAGAAGCCGGGTAAGGAACTGACGCTGACCATCGAGCCGCTGCGCGGGCTTCCGGTGGAAAAAGACCTCGTGGTCAACATGGAACCGTTCATGGATGCCTACAAGGCGGTCAAGCCGTACCTGATCACCTCGGGCAACCACCCCACCCGCGAGCACATCCAGAGCCAGACCGACCGTGCGCGCTACGACGACACCACCAAGTGCATCCTGTGCGCCATCTGCACCACGAGTTGCCCGGTGTACTGGAGCGAGGGCGCCTACTTCGGGCCGGCCGCGATCGTCAACGCCCACCGGTTCATCTTCGACAGCCGTGACGAGGCCGCCGCCGAGCGCCTGGACATCCTCAACGAGGTCGACGGGGTGTGGCGCTGCCGTACCACGTTCAACTGCACGGATGCCTGCCCCCGTGGCATCGAGATCACCAAGGCGATCCAGGAGGTCAAGCGGGCGCTGATGTTCGCCCGCTGACATTCCGGCCCCGCTGGGGCGAGCTGGGGCCACGTCTCGCTCGCGAGCGTGCGTGTTTGCCCGGCGACACGCCGCGACGGCCGTACAACTGTGCACGCTCGCGGTGACGCCGGCGCGCCCGTCGTGATAGGACACTGAGCATGCACTGGTACACCGGCAACACCGTCTACGACACCGTCCTGACCGCAGCGTTCGCCTTCGCGGCGTTCGTGATCATCGGCGGCTTCTTCGGCCAGAGTTCCTACGGGCGGTTCTCGACGACGAAGCTCGGGTTGAACTTGAACCCCAAGTTCGGCTGGTGGTTGATGGAGATCCCGGCGACCGTGGTGTTTCTGGTCGCCTACCTGAGCGGGCCGCACCGCTTCGAGCCGACGTCGCTGGTGCTGGCCGGCATCTGGGCGCTGCACTACGCCAACCGCGGCTGGTTCTTCCCGCTGGCCATCCGCCAAGTGCCCGGCAAGCGCAGCACCTTCAACATCTCGGTGGTGGTGATGGGCATGCTCGTCACGTCCATGCACGGCTACCTCAACGGTGCGCTGTTCAGCCACGACTATTTCGGCCAGTACGGCACCGACTGGCTGACCGACCCGCGGTTCCTGATCGGCCTGGCGGTCTACCTGTGTGGATTCGCCCTGCTGGTCAACTCCGAGTCGATCGTGCGCAACCTGCGCGACAAGAACAATCCCGGCGGCGCCGAGTACCGGATCCCGTTCGGCGGCGGCTTTCGGTTCGTCACCAGCCCGGCCTACTTGGGCGAGATGACGGCGTGGACGGGCTTTGCGATCCTGACCTGGGCGCTGCCCGGCGTGGCCATCCTGCTGATCACCGCGGGCAATCTGATCCCACGGGCGCTGGGCACCCACAAGTGGTACCAGGAGAAGTTCGTCGACTACCCCACCGACCGCAAGGCGCTGGTTCCCTTCCTGGTCTGACACCCCCGGCGCTCACATGTCGCGAGCGTGCACAGTTGTACAGCTTTGGCGGCGTGTCGCCGTACAAACACGCACACTCGCGGGAAGGGCGCTGTCACACTTTTCCGGGCCGGCTCGTCTTAGGGGTATGACTACCAAACCTCGCATCGACCCGCTGCCGCCGAAACGCACCAACATGCTGGTGCGCGCCATGTACCGCTACGCCAAGCGGCGCTTCGGTGAAGTGCCGGAGCCCTTCGCCGTCGCCGCGCATCATCCGCGGCTGCTGGTGGCCAATGCGGTGCATGAGGGCCTGTTGCAGTCCGCGTCGCGCAAGCTGCCCGCCGGCCCGCGGGATCTGGCAGTGTTCTGGACCGCCCGCACCGTCGGTTGCTCGTGGTGCGTGGACTTCGGATCCATGCTGCAACGCCTGGAGGGGATCGACACCGACCGGCTCAAGCAGATCGACGACTACGCGACCTCCCCGCTGTACAGCGAGGACGAACGGGCCGCGATCGCCTACGCCGACGCGATGACCACCGACCCCCATTCGGTCACCGACGAACAGGTCGCCGATCTGCAGCACCGGTTCGGTGACGCCGGGGTGATCGAGCTGACCTACCAGATCGGGGTGGAGAACATGCGATCCCGGATGTACTCGGCGCTGGGCATCACCGAGCAGGGCTTCAACTCCGGAGATTCCTGCCGGGTGCCCTGGGCCACCGAAGATCAACGAGGCTGACTCGCCGGAGTGATCTCGATGTAGGCGATCGGCAGGCCGGCCGCCGCACTCCCCTTGTCCAGACCGCGCTCGAAGATCCGCATCGCCGGGCTCCAGTTGGCGGCGATCGCACGTTCGGCGTGAGCATGATCTGACTCGGGCAGAATCCGGGCGATCGCGGCCACCGGTTGCCCTTCGGGCTTCCCGCGCAGGCTGCTGGGGACCACGACGACGTTCGGGTTGTTGCGGATTCGTTTGACCTTGCCGGTGGATGCGTCGGTACGCACGTAAAGCTTTCCGGCATCGACGCCGTGGTTGATCGGGCTCGGCATCGCCTCCCCCGACCGTTTGAACGTGACCAGCAGGATCTGCCGGGTCTTGTCGAACCCGGCGAAGTCCGTACCGGTGGGCTTTCCGATGTCAAAGGCGTCGCGGTGACGCATTTTGTCCATTGCGCGAAACATCAACGCACCCAAATTCTTTGAGACGCTAGCGGCCACGTTCTTCCTCCGATCGGCTGGCGGGGCGCAGCGGGGACCCGGTGAATTTGTCCGGGTTGGCGATATCCCAGATCGCCACCACCCGCCCGTCGCGCACCGTCATCGCTGTAACGCGCGGCATCAGCTCGGGGAACCCGTCGGCCCCGGGCGCGCCCGGCGTGTAGGCGCCCAGTTCGCCGTTGACCAGTGCCAGTTGGTTCGCGGTGATCAGGGTCGGGCCGTAGCGGCGTGCCAGGCCGAGCAGGAACCGGGCCACCTTCTCGGGACCGCGGATGACCCGCGGGGCGGTCGGCGCCCGGCGATTCGCGTCGCCGGTGAACGTCACGTCGGGGTGCAACAGCGCCACCACGGCCGCCAGGTCACCGGCTGCCATCGCGGCCATCAGCGACCCGACCGCCTCGTCGTGGCGCGGATCGGGCTGCGGCGGCGGATCAGCAGTGACGGCCTTGCGGGCACGCGAGGCCAGCTGGCGGGCCGCGGCTTCGGTGGTGTGCAGCACCTCAGCCACCTCGCCGAACGGCACCGCGAACCCGTCGTGCAGTACGAAGGCCACCCGCTGATCGGGAGTCAGCCGCTCCAGCACCACCATGGCGGCGAACCGGGCATCTTCGCCGGCCACGACCGCCGACAACGGATCCGCGTCATCGCCGGTCACCACCGGTTCGGGCAACCACTCGCCGGCATAGGTCTCGCGGCGGCGCGGCGCCGAACGCAGCCGGTCCAGGCCGAGCCGACTCACCACCGTGGTCAACCAGGCCCGCGGGTCGACGATGCGGTCACGCTCGGCGGCGTCGAAACGCAGCCAGGCGTCCTGCACGATGTCCTCGGCGTCGGCGAACATGCCGGTGAGCCGGTAGGCCACCGCCAGCAGATGAGGCCGCAACGCCTCGAAGTCCTCCACCGACGCCGTCATCGCCACCAGCCTAGGCCTGTGCCGGGCACAGCCGGTCGGACACAATGCAGGAATGGCCAAGCCGCGTATCGACCCCGTCCGCTGGCAACCCCCGCGATCACGGCCGCTGCCCCCGCCGGATCCCACCCCGGCACTGCGACTCGTAAAGATTCCCGGTACCGCTCCCGAGGATGTCGTCGCGGCAGCCGACGGCACCATCTGGACCGGGGTCGAAGACGGCCGCATCATCGCGGTCGACCCGGCAGGCGGCGCACCACGGGTGGTGACCGACACCGGCGGGCGCCCCTTGGGGTTGGCCTTCACCGGCGATCACCGGCTGCTGATCTGCGACAGCCACCGCGGTCTGCTGCGCTATGACCCGCAGACCGATCAGCTGGAGACCCTGGTGAGCGAAGTGGCCGGAGAGCCGCTGACGTTCTGTTCCAATGCCGTCGAATCTGCTGACGGCACAATCTATTTCACCGAATCGACCAGCCGGTTCCACTATGAGCACTACAAGGGCTCGGTGATCGAGGCTCGCGGCAGCGGGTCATTGATGCAACGCAGTCCTGACGGCACGGTGAGCGTGCTGGCGAAGGGATTGCATTTCGCCAACGGCGTGACGCTGACCGCTGACGAGTCGGCGGTGGTGTTCGCCGAGAGCACCGGGCGGCGATTGTCCAAGTACTGGCTGACCGGCCCCCGCCGCGGTTCGATCACTGCGCTGGTGCGGGAACTGCCCGGCCATCCCGACAACATCTCCACCGGGCGCGACGGACGCATCTGGGTTGCCATGGTCTCCGAGCGCAACGCGTTGTCCGACTGGCTGAGCCCGCGTGCGCCGGTGTTGCGCCGGCTGTTGTGGCGACTGCTGCCGTATCGCTGGCTGCCCGACCCGACGCCGGTGGTGTGGGTGGTCGCCTTCGATGCCGACGACGGGCGGGTGCTGGCCCAATACCGCACCGAACACCCCGACTTCGGACTGGCCACGGGCGTGGTGGAGGCCGACGGCCGGCTGTGGATGGGCAGGATCGCCGGGCCGGGTCTGGCCTACTTCCAGCTGTAGCCTCCCGCCGTAACTTGCGCCCCACCAGCCACAGCGTGGCTCCGCGGTTTCGCGGCGCCCGTGACCTACCCTGCACACACGATGACTTCTCTGCGCTCGGTGTCAGCCCTGGTGGCCGCGGGTTTCCTCGCCGCCTCCGCTCCACTGGCGACGGCAGATCCCACCCCGGGCCGGGGCGCGGGAACGGTCGGCTGCCCGTATCAGGTCAGCACCCCTCCCGCGGTGGACGCCTCCGAAGTGCCGCAAGCCGGTGCTCCCCCGTTGCCGCTGCCGGTGCCGGCCACCCCGGTCGGCGGCGAGGCGCTGGCCGGCTGCGGGATCGTGGCCGCACCCGACACCCCACCGGTGCCCGGCGAGGTCTCCGCCGAATCGTGGCTGGTGGCAGACCTGGACAGCGGCGCGGTGATCGCTGCCCGCGACCCGCACGGCCGGCACCGGCCCGCCAGCGTGATCAAGGTGCTGACCGCGATGGCGTCGCTGAACGAGCTGGACCCCAACATGGTGGTTCCCGGCACCCAAGAAGACGCCAACGCCGAAGGCACCCGGGTTGGCGTCGGCCCCGGCGGCCGTTTCACCGTCGACCAGTTGCTGCACGGACTGCTGATGGGATCGGGCAACGACGCCGCACATGCCCTGGCCATGCAGCTCGGCGGCTGGGATGTGGCGCTGCACAAGATCAACACCCTGGCCGCGCGGCTCGGCGGCCGCGACACCCGCGCCGCCACCCCATCCGGGCTGGACGGGCCGGGCATGAGCACGTCGGCCTACGACATCGGGCTGTTCTACCGCTACGCCTGGAACAACCCGGCGTTCACCAACATCGTGGCGACCCGCAGCTTCGACTTCCCGGGTTACGGCGATACCCCCGGATACCAGCTGGAGAACGACAACCAGCTGCTCTACAACTACCCGGGTGCCCTGGGCGGCAAGACCGGCTACACCGACGACGCCGGACAGACGTTCGTCGGCGCCGCGACCCGGGACGGGCGCCGGCTGGTGGCAGTGCTGCTGCGCGGCACCCGGCAGCCGATCCCGCCATGGCAGCAGGCCGCCCAACTGCTCGACTACGGCTTCTCCGTCCCGCCCGGCACCCGGGTCGGGACGCTCATCGAACCGGACCCATCGCTGGTGGCGCCCCGCAGCCCGGCCGACGCCGCGAACCCCCAGGCGATGTTGCTGGCCCCGTCCGACGACACGGTGCCGGTGCGCGTCGGGGTGGGCATTTTCGGAACGATCGTCGTGTTCGCGCTCATCATGGGCGCCCGGGCGGTGAACCGGCGCCCCGGACGGGGCTCGGCATGGTGATCAAGTCTCTGCGCGCATTCGGCTGGCTCACCGGGCTGCTGCTGATAGCGCTGGGGATCAGCCGGATGGCGTTCTCGCTGGATTCCATTCCCGACGGCCAGACCGTCAACGCGACCGTGGACAGCGAGAGCCGCGCAGCCGGAGCCCTGTTGATCGGCTTCGGCGTCGGCTACCTCGAGGCCTTTCGGCGCTCCCCGATCCCGGCTTCAGCCGTGCGCCTGCTGGCCGCCACCATGGCGCTGCTCGGGGTGTCCCGGCTGATGTCCATGGCCGACGTGGGCATGCCGCATCCGGCCTTCACCGCGGCATGCGCCGTCGAATTCGCCGCGGCCGCACTGACCTATTGGTACGCGACCCTCGCCGAGCACCCGCCAGGGCGCTGAACGATCACGCTCCGGAATGCAGCACGATTCCGCGAATGTTCTTGCCGTCCCGCAGATCCTGATACCCCTGGTTCACGTCCTCGAGCCGGTACCGAGCGGTCACCAGCTCGTCGAGGTTGAGCTGACCGGCGTCGTAGAGCCGCAGCAGCCGCACGATGTCGTACTGCGGGTTGGCCGAGCCGAACAGCGATCCTTTGATGGTCTTCTCCATCAGCGTCAGCATCATGCCCGAGACATGGACCGTCAGCTTCTCCGGGCTGGCCAGACCGACCACGATCACGGTCCCACCCTTGCCGACGACGTCGAACGCCGCCGAGATCACTTCCTCTTCGACAGTGCCGACCGTGACAATCGCCTGGTCGGCACCCTGTCCCCAGGACAGCTCGTGGACCTTCTCCGCTGCCTCGCCGGCCGATGAGAATGCATGGCTGGCACCGAATTTCAGCGCCGCCTCGCGCTTGAACTCCACTGGGTCGACTACGACGACGTACTTGGCGCCCGAGTGCAGCGCGCCCTGTACGGCGTTGATCCCGATACCACCGACGCCGTAGATCACCGCGATGTCCCCGGGCCGGACGTTGCCGGCGTAGGTAGCCGCGCCCCAGCCGGTGGGCACCCCGCAGCCCACCAGCACCGCGGTCTCCAGCGGCAGCCAATCATCGATCTTGACCACTGAATGCTCAGAGATGACGGCTCGCTCCGAGAACGTGCCGAGCATGCACATGGCACCGAATTCCTTGCCGCCGGCCCGGAATCGGAACGTGCCGTCCGGCATACACCCGTCCAGAATGGTGGCCCCCATGTCGCACAGGCTCTGGCGACCGGTGGCACAGTAGCGGCATGTGCCGCAGCTGGGGATGAACGAACACACCACGTGATCACCCGGGACGACCTTCGTCACCCCGGGACCGACGTCCTCGATGATTCCCGCGCCCTCGTGACCGCCGACGATCGGATACCGCGGTGGCAGATCACCGTCGGTCAGGTGCAGATCCGAATGACACAGGCCGGCAGCGACATACCGGATCAGCACCTCTCCCGGGCCGGGGCCGTCGAGATCGAGTTCCATGATCTCGAACGGCTTGCCCGGCTCCAGCAACACCGCCGCAGTGGTTCTCACAGCGCCATACCGCCCAGTGCCTGCGCCAGCGTGTCGTTGAGCTCGGACAGCTGCGCCCACAGGGTGTTGGTCAGCTCGGTGTCGTCGGTCGCGTTCAGTAGCCCCACCGACAAGTCATCGCGCGCGTTGAGGAAGCCGGCGGTGATGCTGGTGGCCGGGTCGAACAGTGCGTCGTTGATGACGGTGCCGAACGCGTTGAAGCTGGACAGCAGATTCGACGAGTCCGACCAGTAGTCCGGATTCTGCATCGCCGCAAGGGTTTGCTCGGTGAGGTGCTGCAGTTGTAGCCCGGCCAGGACACTCGGCAACTCGACGTCCTTGATCGCCAGCGGCAGGTTGTTGATCAGTGCGTTGAAGGCACCTTCGGGGTTGGCCAGCACATTGTTGAAGACGCTTGTCCAGTTGGGCCCGAGGTCCGCCGACACCATCCGGTCGAAGATCGACGGCACCGAGTCCTGGCCGCCGAACAGCTGGTCGAAGGTATCCGATCCGATCGCGGCCTTGATCTGGCCGATCTGCAGGTTGTCCCAGAGCCAGTTGATGTTCGACGACTGGTGGAAGGAGTAGCCGTACTCGAGCAGCCGCTCCTGGGCCAGCGCCGCGTACTCCTCCGGGGTGACCGTCGGCATGTCCGCCGGCAGGTAGTCCTTGACGTCGGAGATCGGCACCACGGTGGTCTCGATGTTGGGGTTGGTGATCGTTCCGGACACGTCCTGCCAGCGCAGCAGGACACCACCATTGGTCAGGTCGCCGATGTTCACCCAGTTCGCGTAACCGGGGTTCTCGCCGCTGAGGATGTAGTAGGTGTAGCCGTCGTTGCCCTGGAAGATCTGGGTGCTGTTCAGGCTGCCCGTCACGCTGGCGAACGGAACGTATTGTCCCCATTCGTTGGTGACCTGCAGGCCGTGGTAGTCGGCTTCCAGCTCGGGCACCTTGAGCACCAGCGCCTGGCCCGGCTCCAGCGCAAAGTTGCCCATGCTGCTGACCTGACCCGGCAGGGTCAGTCCCGGGATGTTGGCGGCGGTGTCGCCGAGCTTGCTGAACTCGTTCGGGTCGTTCAACAGCGGGTACTGGATCTGGTGGTAGTAGGTGTCGGACATGTTCACCAAGGGCAGCACCTTGCCGGTGATACCCAGAATGGTGCCGATCTGGTCATCGTTGAGCCACGGAACGCTCTGCTCTGCACCATCTTTGACGATATGGACGTCGTTGTGGATCTGGCCCCAGTCCCCTACGGTGTCTCGCACCAGCAGCGAGGTCGCGCCGGCGCTGCTGAACCAGTTGGCCCCGTTACCGGGGTCTGTGGCGCTGACGATGATGGTGTAGCTGCCGTCCGCGTTAGGGGTCGCGTCGGCGAAGCTGAAGCTTGCCATCGGCGCGAAATTCGATTGCACGACGCTGCCGGAGTAGGTGGCCAGCCCGCCGCCGATGGACCCGTCACCGGGGTGCACCGTGATGGTGTAGCTGCCGTTCGGGTCCAGCGGCATCAGGCCGTACTGGTTGTCCGGGTTGCCGTAGATCAGGTACGACTGCGGGTCGGTGCCCGAAGCGTTCCACATGAACGGGGCCGCCGTGTAGGCAGTCCCGTTGATCTGCGGGAAGTCCGGCAAGCCAGGGAATTTCAGCGTGCCCGCGTTGAACTGGGACAGGATGATCGACAGGGTGGTCGCCGACATGTTCTGTACGTACTGCGGCAGCATGCCATCCGACGCTCCGTGGTTGATGAAGTCGAACAGCGGGTTGTTGGCGTCGAAGTCCGCGATCTGGGCCTGGGCCTGCTCCAGGGCAGCGACCGCGCCCTGCAGGGCGGCGGCCTCGGCGGCCGCGTGCGGCGCGGTCAGCGCCATGGCCAGCCCGCCGGCAGCCATACTGCCCGCCACGCTGGCGACGCGAACCAGCCGGCGGGAGAGCCGACGACGCTCGTCCCGGTTGACGAGGGTGGAACAGTTGGTGACTGCGATGTGTGCCATGCGATTCTCCAAAGGGTGATGAACGATCTGATCTGATTTGGTGTTTGGGTGCTGTGATGTGGCGATAGCGCTACCTCGCTACGGATGCGCGCACGGCCGGCCTGTCGGCGCTGAACTTCAGCGAGCTGTCTTCGACCGGCCCCGTGCGTAGCCGCTCGACGTCTTTTTCGTAGGCCATCTCAGCCGTCCACGGGCCGACCGTGCCGGCGCGCGGGAAGTGAGCGACACCGCGCTGCACGTAGCCCGATCCCAGGTCGAGCAGCGGAATCCGCGGCATGCCCGGGTCATCAAGGACCGGTTCAACGCCCTGATGCCCGTGGGCGTCCATGTGGTCGAGCAACCGGCAGAAGTGTTCGCAGACCAGGTCGACTTTGAGGGTCCAGGAGATGTTGGTGTAGCCGAAGGCGAACACCAGGTTCGGCACCCCGGACAGCATCATCGACTTGTAGACCGTGGTATCAGCGGGATTCACCGCCTGGCCGTCGACACTGAGAGTGATCTTGCCGAAGGCCGACATGGTGAGCCCGGTGGCGGTCACGACCAGGTCGGCAGCCAGCTCACGGCCCGAGGCCAGCCGGATGCCGGTCGGGGTGAACCTGTCGATCACATCGGTGACCACGCTGGCCCGCCCGGACGAGATCGCCTTGAACAGGTCACCGTCGGGCACCATGCACAGCCGCTGGTCCCACGGGTCGTAACGCGGGGTGAAGTGGGTGTCCACATCGAAGTTCTTCGGCAGTTGGCGACGCACATTGGCGATCAGCAGCCGGCGCATCAGCTCCGGCGCGCGTTTGCAGGCCTTGAAGACTCCGCGGTTGAGCAGAATGTTCTTGCGCCGGATGATCGGGTTGGCGCGTTGTGCGCCCAACACCTTGTTCAAGATGTTGGCGACGGGGTCCTCAGCCGGGATCGAGAACACGTAACTCGGCGAGCGCTGCAGCATGGTGATGTGACCGGCCTTGGGGGCCATCGCCGGGATCAGCGTGACCGCCGTTGCGCCACTGCCGATCACGACCACCCGTTTGTCGGTGTAGTCCAGATCCTGCGGCCAGTGCTGCGGGTGGATGACCTGGCCGCCGAACTCCTCGACCCCGGCGAACTCGGGAGTGAAGCCCTCGTCGTAGTCGTAGTAGCCGGTGCCGAGAAACAGGAATCGTGCGGTGAACCGCGCTGTCGCACCACTGCCGGTGTGCTCGGCGGTGACGCTCCAGCGGCCCAGTTCCCGGGAGAAGTCCGCGGCCAGCACCCGGTAGCCGAATCGGATGTGGTCGGCCAGCTCGTTGTCGGCGACCACCTGACGCAGGTAGTCCATGATGATGGGCCCATCGGCGATCGCCTTGCGGTGCGTCCAGGGCGCGAAGCCGAAGCCGAAGGTGGACATGTCGGAGTCGGAGCGAATCCCGGGATACCGGAACAGATCCCACGTGCCGCCGATGGAGTCCCGGCCATCCAGGATCGCGAACGAGGTGCTCGGCCGGCGAGTCTTGAGGTGATAGGCCGCGCCGATCCCCGAGATGCCGGCGCCGACAACGAGGACGTCGTAATCCGCGGTCTGCGTCGCGGTGGTCTCGGTAGTCACTGTGACTCGCTCCTGGAGGGATTCCGGATGTGGCGTGCTTCACGCTAAAGTCGCAACGACCGGGTGCGGTATGTCCGTTCGCTCAGATCTTTCGCAGATATATGTGCAGTGGCACACTCATCGGATGGATTCTTCACCGGCCTCGCCGCCGCCCTCCGACGTCGCCGCGCTGATGGGCGACGTGGCAGAGATGATGCTGTCCGAGATCGACGAGCTGGTCGCGGAGATGGACGCCGCCGAGATCGAACTGAGCCCGTTCCTGGGCGCTGATGCTGCGCTGACCGCGGAGATGTCGGCGAGCAACCGCGCCAACCTCGCCCGGGTGATGACCATGTTCGCCCGCCGCGACGACCGGCCGGCCCCCTTCGACGTCCCGCCCGAGGCCCTGGACGTCGCCCGGACCATTGCCCGCCGCGGCATCGGCCTCGACGTGTTGTTTCAGTCCTACCGGCGCGGACAGAACGTCGGCTGGCAGCGCTATATGGCGCATGCCGCTCGTATCGTGCCGCCGGGCCCGCTGCTCATCGAGCTGCTGAACGCCTCTTCGCAACGCATGTTCGAGTACGTCGACCACGTGGTCAGTCACGTGATCGCCGAGGCCCAGCGCGAGCGCGAGGAGGTGCTCGGCGGTGCGCTGGCGCGCCGCGCCGAGACCATCCGGTTGATCCTCGACGACGCCCCGATCGACAGCCGGCGGGCCAGCGAACAGCTGGGCTATGAGTTGGGCCGACACCACACCGCGCTGGTGCTGTGGGCTCCCCCGCTCGGCGAGATCCAGGGCGCCCTGGAATCCGCCGCCGGTGTGCTGGCCCAAGCCGCCGGCGCGCGGCGGCCGCTGACGCTGCCCGCCGGAACGTCCACGTTGTGGGCGTGGCTGGGCAGTGACGCCGCGCCGGCCCTGGATGCGTTGCAAGAGGCGATCAATCGCATCCATCCCAATATCCGCGTCGCGGTGGGCCCCGCCCGGCGCGGGATCGGCGGTTTCCGCCGCACCCACGGCGCAGCCCTGGCTGTCCAGCGGGTGCTTGCCGCGCATCCCGCCGGGACCCGGATCGGGCTCTACGACGAGTTGGAGGTCACCGAACTGGCCGCCCAGAATCTCGACCGCGCAGCCGAATTCGTGGCCACCACACTCGGCCCGTTGGCTGCCGACAACTCCAGCGCGGATCGCCTGCGCGAGACGCTGCGGGTGTTCCTCGACGAGGCCGAAAACGCGCCGCGGGCCGCGGCCCGCCTCCATGCGCACCGAAACACGGTGCTGCAGCGGGTGGCGCGGGCCACCGAGCTACTCGGTTACCCGCCCAGCACGCGGCGGCTGGCGGTAGAGCTCGCGCTCGAACTCGCCCACCAGATCGGCCCGCGGGTTCTCACCCGATCCTGATCGCCAGCAAGGCGATCCCCTACCGTGGGCGGCATGGGCCGATTCGAGGAACTGCGCCGCTCCTCGCCGCTGGCGCTGCTGGTGGGAGTGGCCGCCGCCAGCGTCGGCGTCATCTACGGCTACGACCTGTCCAATATCGCCGGCGCGCTGTTGTTCATCGAGCGTGATTTCGGGCTGACCGAAGCCCAGCAGGAGATGATCGCCACCGCGACGGTGATCGGCGAGATCGCCGGCGCCATGGCCGGCGGGTGGCTGGCCAACGCGATCGGCCGGAAGCGCTCGATGGTCGTGGTGACGCTGGGTTACGCGGGTTTCGCGTTGCTGGGGGCGGCGTCGACGTCGGTGTCGACACTGACCGTGGCACGACTGCTGCTCGGTATCACCATCGGCGTATCGGTGGTGGTGGTGCCGGTGTTCGTGGCCGAGTCGGCGCCGGCCCACGCCCGCGGCGCACTGCTGGTGACCTACGGGGTGGCCACGGTGATCGGGATCATCGCCGGCTACCTGTTCGCCTACCTCCTGGCCGGTTCCGGCAACTGGCGGGCGATGCTGGGCCTGGCCGCGGTGCCGGCGGTGCTCGTCGCCCTACTGCTGGCACGTATCCCCGACACCGCCCGCTGGTATCTGCTCAAGGGCCGTATCGACGACGCGGAACGCACCCTGCGGCGCATCGAACCGGGCGCCGACGCGCAGCGCGAGCTGGCCGAGATCAACCGCACCTTGGCCGAGGAACAGGCCGGCGGGGTCGGCGTGCTGCGCGAGATGCTGCGGCCGCCGTATCTGCGGGCGACGCTGTTCGTGGTGACGCTGGGCTTCTTCATCCAGATCACCGGGATCAACGCGATCGTCTACTACAGCCCGCGGCTGTTCGAGAAGATGGGCTTCGAGGGCGATTTCGCACTGCTGGTCCTGCCGGCGCTGGTGCAGGTCGCCGCCCTGGCGGCAATGGTCGTCTCGCTGGTGATCATCGACCGGGTCGGCCGGCGGCCGATCCTGCTGTCCGGTATTGCCACCATGGTCGCGGCGAACCTATTGCTGATCGCGGTGTTCGCCGCCGGTGACGCGTTCGGCAACGCCCTGACGGCGGTCAAGTTCGGCGGGGTACTGCTGTTCACCGTCGGCTACACGTTCGGATTCGGTTCACTGGTCTGGGTGTATGCCGGGGAGAGCCTGCCGGCCCGAATGCGGTCGGTGGGGGCGTCGGCGATGTTGACCTCGGATCTGGTGGCCAACGCGATCGTCGCCGCGGTGTTTCTGACCATGCTCACCTCGCTGGGCGGCGCCGGGACGTTCGCGGTGTTCGGCGTCCTGGCGATCCTCGGCCTGGCGTTCGTCTATCGCTACGCCCCGGAGACCAAGGGCCGGCAGTTGGAAGACATCCGGCACTTCTGGGAGAACGACGGACACTGGCCAGCCGAGGACGGCCGGGACGCAGGGGCCCTGGTGCCGGGCAGCGAGGCATCGGCATGAGCGTCATCGCCGCCGGCGCCGTCGTGCTCGACGGCCGGGTGCACCGGCCGGGCTGGGTGGCGGTGGCCGGTGGGCGGATCGCCGATTGCGGATCTGGGCCGGTTCGTGCGGACACCGATTTCGGTGACTGTGTGGTGGTGCCCGGCTTCGTCGACATGCACTGCCACGGCGGCGCCGGCGTCTCCTACGCCGACGATCCGGACCGGGCGGCCGCCTTGCATGCGTCGCACGGCACCACCGCGGGCCTGGCCAGCTTGGTGACCACCTCCCGGGAAACCCTGCTGGCCCAGGTGCGCACGCTGGCTGCCGCGGTCCGGCGCGGCGTGGTGGACGGCATCCACCTGGAGGGGCCGTGGCTGAGCCGGTTG
This sequence comes from Mycobacterium sp. SMC-14, assembly GCF_046250075.1. Lineage (NCBI taxonomy): Bacteria > Bacillati > Actinomycetota > Actinomycetes > Mycobacteriales > Mycobacteriaceae > Mycobacterium > Mycobacterium sp. SMC-14. The sequence continues at coordinate 3,487,021 of NZ_CP176429.1, forward strand.
CACTGCGGTGCACACGACAGCGGAGCGCTGCGCGCCCCCGAGGACGCCGAGGTCGACGCGCTGCTGGCCGCCGGTGAGGGCACGATCCGGATGGTCACGCTGGCACCCGAGCTGCCCGGCGCCATCACGGTTATCCGGCGCTTGGTGGATGCGGGAATCGTGGTGGCCGTGGGCCACACCGACGCAGGCTACGAACTGACACAGGAGGCGGTCGACGCCGGCGCGACGGTCGGCACGCACCTGTTCAACGCGATGCGGGCCCTGCACCATCGCGAGCCGGGCCCGGTTCCCGCGCTGCTGTCCGATCCTCGGGTGACCGTCGAGCTGATCGCCGACGGCGTGCACCTGCACGCGGGCGTGATCCGGCACGTCGTGGCCACTGCCGGCCCGGACCGGGTCGCGCTGGTCACCGATGCGATGGCCGCCGCCGGCGCCGGTGACGGCGCGTTCACCCTGGGCGGGCTCGACGTTGACGTCACCGAGGGGGTGGCCCGGCTGCGCGGCAGCGCGACCATCGCCGGTAGCACCGCCACCATGGACCGGCTGTTCGCGACCGCGGTACGACTGCTCGGGGCCGAGATCGGTATCGAGGCCGCCATTGCCGCGGCCGTGCGCATGACCTCGTCCACTCCGGCGCACACCCTCGGGCTGCATCGCACCGGTGTCCTGGCCGCCGGACGCGACGCCGACCTGGTTGTGCTGGATCGGGATTGGCGGGTCTCGCGAGTAATGCGGCGCGGCGCCTGGCTCGGTTAAGCTGCGGTGATGAGCGAACCGACCGTCACCCACGACAACCGGCAGTACCAGATCACCGTCGACGGCGAACAGGCCGGGTTTGCCGACTACATCGAAAACGGCGATCAGCGGATCTTCCACCACACCGTGATCGACAAGGCCTTCGGCGGACGCGGCCTGGCCGGCACGCTGATCGGCGCGGCCCTGGCCGACACCCGCGCGGCCGGCAAGCGGGTGGTGCCGACCTGCTCGTTCGTGGAGGCCTACATCACCAAGCACCCGGAGTTCGCCGACCTCGTCGACCCGGCTGGTGAGCAGTGACGCGGATCCCCCTCAACAAGCAGTCCGCCTCGGTCTACCAGGCCTACCTGGACGCCGCAGCGGAGGTGCGGGCGCGGGCCGAAGAGGCCGGGTTGTCGCGGACGGTCCTGGAGCTGGTGAATCTGCGGGTGTCACAGATCAATGGGTGCGCGTTCTGCCTGAATATGCACAGCAAGGCGCTGCTGGACACCGGTGACACCGTGCAACGGATCGCGGTGCTGCCGGCCTGGCGGGACACGCAGCTGTTCTCCGACACCGAACGGGCCGCCCTGGAGCTCGCCGAAGCAGTCACGTGGATCTCCGACACCCACCTCGACGACGACGAGTACGCGCTGCTGCGCGAGCACCTCACCGACGACCAGGTCTCGCTGCTGATCTGGGCGGCGATCACGATCAACGCGTTCAACCGGGTTTCGATCATGAGCCGCTACCCGGTGCGGGCCGAACAGTAGGAAACCGCGTCACCCCTCTGGGGGTATCGCCGGCCAGTCTTGCCCATATAGTTCAAATTTGAATTACCTAGCGAGCAGGGCTATGGTGGTGTCAACAAGGCCGATCAGCAGGGTTAGCGACTTGCTCGGCCATCGTTGATCCAAATACGTACGACTTACTTCTCGAGATGAGGTGCCCGGTGTCCGACCAGCAGTTGTCCGACCGGCAGGCGCAGGCCTGGGGTGCCTATATCGAGAGCAGCATCCAACTCGAGACCCGGCTCGACGAGCTGCTCCGCGGGCGGACCGGTCTCACGCTGATCGACTATCACCTGCTGATGCTGCTCGCCGGGGCCCCGGAACAGCGCATGCGCATGAGCGAGTTGGCCGATCGGATGGTCTTCTCTCGCAGCCGGATCACCTACCAGATCGATTCGATGACCAAACGCGGGCTGACCGTACGCGAATCGGCACCCGACGACCGGCGGGGCTACCGCGCCGTGCTCACCGCCACCGGCCTGAAGGCCCTCCAGGAGGCGATGCCGGCACATGCCTGCTCGGTTCGCGAGCTGTTCCTCGACGACTTGGACTCCGACGAATTGGCTTGCGTCGAGCGCATCTTCAGTCGGCTACGTAACCGGCTCGGCGACGAACGAAAGGTCCGATCGTGACATTCACTCCCGCCGAACTGGCCTACCTGCGCGATGAATCGATCGGTCGGCTGGCCACCGTCGGGCCGGCCGGCGATCCCCAGATCAGACCGGTCAGTGTCCACCTCGGTCCGGACCAGGCCACGATCGACATCGTCGGCCACGCACTCTCGACAACCCAGAAATGGCGCAACGTGCTCCGGGATCCTCAGGTGGCCTTCATCGTCGACACCGTGATCTCGGTGAGGCCGCCGCAGGCCCGTGGCATCGAGATCCGCGGCATCGCCACCGCACTGCCCGGAGCGGGCCGCACCGAAGACGGACTCTCCGGCGACATCATCCGGATCACCCCGCGGCGGATCGTGGCCTGGGGTCTCGACTCAGCCGGCACCAGTGCCCGCGACATCACCGACGACGAAAGGAACACACCATGACACACAGGATCAACTGGGATGACGCCTACCGGCAACCGCAGGTGCCCGCCTGGAACATCGGTGCGCCGCAACCGGAATACGCGGCGCTGATCGCGCGGCCGGGCACGGTCCGCGATGACGTGCTCGACGCCGGGTGCGGTCACGCCGAACTGTCCCTGGCCTTGGCCGCGCGCGGTCATACCGTTGTCGGCATCGACCTGTCCCCCACCGCGGTCGCGGCGGCCACCGCTGCTGCCGCCGAGCGCGCCCTGACCACCGCAACCTTCACGGCGGCCGACATCACCGCCTTGACAGGCTATGACGGCCGGTTCTCCACCATCTTCGACAGCGGACTGCTGCACGCTCTGCCCGACGAACTGCGGGAGAACTATCTGCGGGCCATGTACCGCGCGGCGGCTCCGGGCGCGACGTTCTACATTCTGGCCTTCGCCGCGGGCGCCTTCACCGACCACAAGGGCCCGGCACCCACACAGTTCACCGAAGAGCAGCTGCGCGAAGAGGTTTCGACGTGCTGGGTTGTCGACGAGGTTCGGCCGGCGCCGCTGTTCGCCACGATCGGTCAGATGCCCGGCCTCCTGCTGACTGCCCACCGCCCGGCGTGACGGCCGGCGCCATTCAGGCGCGTGATTGCGGCTGCCACCGATTCGGATCTGCTTCGAGGGCAGCGCGATCCCAGTTGCCGCGCACCGCCGCCGCTTCATAGGTGTCTTGCAGAAAGTCCAGCAGCACCCGGTCCGGCTCGGGCGCTTGCCGCACCGCCTCGTAGGGCAGCACGTACTCCCCCATCTGCGTGCTGTAGAAGGCTTCTGCGGGGCGGACCGGGTGATCGGCGAAGCCCTCGGGTGCCGGGTAGGCGTAGGCATAGAAGCCGCCTTCGGCGCCGCCGCCCGGCCAGAACCCGCAGCTGCTGAGTTCGTGTGAGTAGCCTTCGACCATTACCCAGTCACCGCAGTTGGGTGCCCCACCGGGGTGCGTCGGAGCGCGTCGGCCCGAGAATCGGGTGCAGGCAAGATCCATTGCTCCCCAAAAGAAATGGACGGGGCTGACCTTGCCGATGAAGCGCGACCTGAACTGGCCCAGCACGCGGTCCGCCTGCACCAATTGCCGCCAGAACAGGTGGGCGGCCTGCGGGTCGTAGGAGGCGTGCTCGACGTCCTCGGCGAACGGCACGGCGGGCTCGACCTCGTTGGGGTGCGACTGGATACGGGTTTGCAGACCCAACTCGGCCAGCATCGACATGACCGTGGCGTGGAACTCCGCCACCGACTGCTCCCGCAGCGGCGCGGTCCGGGTCGCACCGGAGCTTGTTCGGATCACTAACTGGTGGTCGATGAAGTCGAATGCGATGTCGAAAACATCGCAGCCGTAAGGGATCGCCGACGTGGTGAGCCCTCGTGGGGTGACGTACAGCGTCACCTGCCACCAGTGGTTCACCAGGGGCGCGTGCGCCAACCGGACCTTGCCGACGATCTGGGTCCACATGTGCAGGGTGTCCCGGGTCGGACCCCAGTCCTCGACACGAAGACTTGGCCAGGTACTTGCGGATTCGTCAGCCACGATCGTCCTCCCTCCACGAGCAGTCGGGCAGGCCGGAGCAGGAACCAGACGGTCCGCTCCCGCAATGCCTACTACCCCTTTCGGGAGCCAATCACACCGTCAGGCGGTGCGCAGGTTATCCGCCGACGTCGCCGCCCACGCGGTGGCGAACAGAATGAGCCGGGCGGTGACGTAGGCGAACACCAGCAGACCCAGAACCGGTCCGAACACCGCTCCGGCCGGGCCGTTGATCACCGACTGCAGATACACCGAGCCGGCCTGCTTGAACAGTTCGTAGCCGACTGCGGCGATAGCACCGGCCTCCATGGCGCTGTTGAAGCTCACCGACTCCCGGGGCAACCGGGCGATCATCCAGGTGAACAGCAGCCACGACACCGTCGCCGCCATCAGCAGCGACGCAACGCGCAGTAGCCCACCCAACAAGGTGAAGTCGGGGACCCCCAGCCAGCGCAGGATGTTTCGCATCAGCTTCGGATCAGCCAGCGCGGTCAGTGCGAGGGTGACCAGCATGGCGCCGAGCGCCCACACCATCGCGAGCAGGTCGGACAGCTTAGATGAGACGAAACCTTTTTTGTCCGAACGGGTTTCCCACATCTCCGAGAGCGCCTCGCGCAGGTTGGCCATCCAGGTCAGCCCCACCCACGCGGCGGTCGCCAGGCCGATCACCCCGACCGAGGCGCGTGAGGAGATCGCGCTGTCCATCAGCGTGACGAGCTCGTTGCCGAACTCCCCGGGGATCGAATACTTGATCCGGCGCTCGATCTCGTCGAGCACCTCGGGCCGTCGCGACAACAGGAAACCGCCGATGGAGAACCCGACCATCGCCAGCGGGAACAGCGCGAAGATGGTGTAGTAGCTCATCCCCGCGGCGAAGAAGTTTCCCTGGCAGTCGTCGTAGCGCTCTTGGGCCCGCACCACGTGGTCGAACCAGCCGTACCTGGCCCGCAGCCGGTCGATTACGCCCGGCTTAGAGGGGTCGGTCACGGCCTTACTCATGCCGGCGGAGGAAGCAGTCCCACCCGGTCGTACACCCGCGTCAGGGTTGCGGCGGCAGCCGCGCGCGCCCGGCTCGCCCCGGCGGCCAGCACCGCCTCCAGCTCAGCCGGGTCGGCGAGCAGCTCATCCACCCGGGCCTTGATGGGGGTGACGAATTCGGCCACCGCCTCGGCGGTCTCCTTCTTCAGGTCGCCGTAGCCGCGCCCGGCGTAGCCGTCCACCAGCGTGTCGACTTCCGAACCGGTGACGGCGGCCTGAATGGTGAGCAGGTTGGAGATGCCGGGCTTGGCCTCCGGGTCGTAGCGGATCTCGCGCTCGGAGTCGGTGACCGCCGAGCGGATCTTCTTGGCGCTTTTCGCTGGATCGTCGAGCAGGCTGATCAACCCGGCGTCGGTGGCCGCGGACTTGCTCATCTTGGCGGTCGGGTCCTGCAAGTCATAGATCTTGGCGGTGGCCTTCGGGATCATCGGCTCGGGGACGACGAAGGTGTCCGGGAAGCGCGCGTTGATGCGCTGCGCGACGTCGCGCGCCAGCTCCAGGTGCTGGCGCTGGTCTTCCCCGACCGGGACCACTTCGGTGTCGTAGAGCAGCACGTCGGCGGCCATCAACACCGGATAGGTGAACAGACCCACGGTGGTCGAGTCGGCGCCCTGCTTCTGCGACTTGTCCTTGAACTGCGTCATCCGCGACGCCTGCCCGAAACCGGTGAAACAGCCCAGCACCCAGGCGAGTTCGGCGTGGGCGGGCACGTGGCTCTGCACGAAGACGGTGCTGCGCGTCGGGTCGATGCCCAGTGCCAGGTATTGGGCGGCAGTCACCAGCGTGCGACGGCGCAGCGTCGCCGGGTCCTGCGGAACGGTGATCGCGTGCAGGTCGACGACGCAGAAGAACGCCTCGTGATCGTCCTGGAGGCTGGTCCACTGAGCGACCGCGCCGAGGGCGTTTCCGAGGTGCAGCGAGTCGGAGGTCGGCTGGGCGCCGGAGAATACGACGGGACGGGATCCGGGAGTGCTCATGATTGCTCGATCCTGTCACGCCGGGGACCGGATGAGCGCACCTGGTAACAGAGCGACCGCTCTGTTACGGTGACGGCCATGCCCCGCCCGCGTGTGTACGACCCCGAGCAGGTGCTGGACGCCGTCGAGTCACTTGCCGCGCGGTCCGGCCCCGCCGCGGTGACGATTCGCGCGATCGGCGAGGCCACCGGCGCCTCCAACGGGGCGGTCTACCACGGCTTCGGCTCCCGGGCTGGGCTCGTCGCCGCCGCCTGGCTGCGGGCCACCCGGCGCTTCCTCGCGGTACAGGGCGAGCTGGTGGACGCGGTCTCGGACCCACTCGAAGCCGTGGTTGCCGCCGCCGACGCCCCGGTGGCATTCGCGCAGCGTCATCCCGACGCCTGCAAGCTGCTGTTCGCGATCCGGCGCGATGAACTGCCCGACGACGACCTGTCTCCGGAGCTGGCCAAGCAGCTGCGCGGCGCCGACGCCGAACTGGTCGGCTTGCTCATCCGGCTTGCGGACGGCCTGTGGGAACGCCGCGACGCCGCCGCCGTCGACACCATCACCACCTGCGTCGTCGATCTGCCCACCGCTATCGTGCTCAGCCGTAATCGGTTGGGCAGCACCATCGCCCGGTCCCACCTGCACGCGGCGGTCCGCGCCGTCCTGTCGGTCGGTCCACCCTCTAGAAAGGATCCCTCGAAGTGAACCTGTCCTATGACGACAAGATTGCCGTGCTGGACCTCGGCGACGACGAAAACCGCTTCTCCCCAGACTTTCTCGACGAGATCAACCGAGTACTCGACGACGTGCTGGCTGCAGGTGCGCAGGGCCTGGTGACCACCGCGGGCGGCAAGTTCTACACCAACGGCCTGGACCTGGACTGGCTGATGGCCAACGGCGACCGCACCGACTGGTACGTGGGCCGGGTGCACGCCCTGCTCGCGCGGGTGCTGACACTGCCGATCCCGACCGCGGCGGCCGTCGTCGGCCACGCGTTCGGGGCCGGCGCCATGCTGGCGATCGCCCACGACTTCCGGGTGATGCGCGCCGACCGCGGCTTCTTCTGCTTCCCCGAGGTCGACATCCGGATTCCGTTCACCGCGGGGATGACCGCGTTGATCCAGGCCAAGCTCACTCCGCAGGCTCAGGTGGCGTCGATGACCACCGGCCGCCGGTTCGGCGGGGTGGATGCCGCGACCTTCGGCATTGTGGACACCACCGCCCCCGAGGGCGCGGTGACCCCGGCCGCGACCGAGGTGCTGCGGCCGCTGGCCGGCAAGGACTCGGGCACCCTGGGCGCGATCAAGGCGGGCATGTTCGGCCCGGCGGTGGCGGCGCTGGGCGGGTAGACCCTTCACAAGTCCCATCCGTTACCGCAGGGCGGGCGCATGCTGGTTGCCCGCCTCTGAGCGACAATCAGGCGGTGCCCCAACCCGCACGCACCGGCGCGAACGACCGGACTCGTGTTGTCGCTCCAAGCCGGGCAACTGCCGCATGCCGCCCCCCACGTGGCGGGTGTGACAGATGAGGACCAGAGCCGATCGGTGCCCGGGCGTGCTGCGGCCCTGGGTGGCCGACGACGGGTTGCTGGTGCGGCTGCGACTGGTCGGTGGCCGGCTACCGGCCGCGTCGCTGGCCCGGCTATTGCAGGTCAGCGCCGAGTTCGCCGACGGTTCGGTCTACCTGACCAAACGGGCCAACCTGCAGCTGCGCGGGCTGGCCGATCACGGGGGTGAGCTCGCTCCCGACGCGGTGGCGGCGTGCGAGTCGACCGGGCTGTTGCCGTCGCGCAGCCACGAGCTGGTCCGCAACATCCTGGTCTCGCCGCAGACCGGCTACGCCGGCGGGCGGGCGGACCTGCGACCGGTAGCGGCGCGACTGGACGCGCTGCTGTGTGCCGATCCACGGCTCGCCGGGCTGCCCGGCCGCTTCCTGTTCGTCCTCGACGACGGCCGCGGCGACCTACTGGGTCGCTCCGCCGATGCCGGCCTTGTCGCGCTGAACGCCACGACGGCGCAGCTGCGGATCGGCGAGCGCTGGGGTGCCGTGATCGACATCGAGGACGCCGCCGCCCGGCTCGCCGAGCTCGCGGGTGCCTTCCAGGCCGCCCGCGGCGGGCGGCCGGACGCGCCGTGGCACGTTCGCGAGTTGTCCCGGCCGCTGGCGCCGCTCGGTGCGGCCGACCCGCGCGTCCCGGCCCCGGCGGGTCCGTTACCGTTTGGCAGCGTGCCCGGCGGCACCCACGCGCACGTGCCCGACGGCGTGCTCACGCCAGGGCATGGGCGGTCGCTGGTGGAGCACACCGAGCTCGTGGTGACGCCGTGGCAGGGTGTCTTCATCCCCCAAGCCCAGGAGGCGAATCGGTGAGCAGGCCCACGCGCCCGTCTCGGCGTTATGACTACATCGCCGACGGACCGGCCATCTACGTCGAATCGTTTGCGACCATCCGCCGCGAGTCCGACCTGTCCCACATCCCGGCGAGCGCCGAGCGGCTGGCAGTGCGGATGATCCACGGTGCCGGACAGACCGACGTCGCCAAGGACCTGCTGATCCACCCCGACGCGGTGCCCGCCGGCCGGGCTGCACTCGACGGCGGGGCGCCCATCCTCTGCGATGCCCGGATGGTGGCGGTCGGGGTGACCGCCGGGCGGCTGCCCGCCGGCAACGAGGTGCACTGTTACCTGCGCGACGAACGCGTCCCGGACCTGGCGAAGGAGTGGGGAACCACCCGTTCGGCGGCGGCCGTCTCGCTGTGGGAACCCGCGCTGGCCAGCGCCGTCGTCGCGATCGGCAACGCCCCGACCGCGCTGTTTCACCTGCTGGAGCTGATCCTCGACGGCGGGCCGCGCCCGGCGGTGATCGTCGGCTGCCCGGTTGGCTTCATCGGCGCCGCGGAGTCCAAAGCCGCGTTGGCCGCACTGCACGCCGATCACGGCATCGACATCCCGTACGTGACGGTGCGCGGCCGGCGCGGCGGCTCGGCGATCACCTCGTCGGCGTTGAACGCCCTCGCCTCGGATGCCGAATGAAAGACACAGCATGACCGGCCGTTTTTATGGCGTGGGCCTGGGCCCCGGCGACCCGGAGCTGATCACCCGCAAGGCCGCCCGGATCATCGCCGACGCCGACGTGGTGGCCTACCACGCCGGGGTCAACAAGGCGTCCTATGCGCGCACCATCGCCGCCGACCTGATCCGGGACGGGGTGATCGAGGAGGAGCTGCGCTACCCGGTCACCACCGGGGTCACCGATCACCCCGGCGGCTATGCCGGAGCACTCGCCGACTTCTACGAGGCCTCGGCGACACGGCTGGCCGCCCACCTGGATGCGGGTCGCACGGTGGCGCTGCTGACCGAGGGCGATCCGCTGTTCTACGGCTCGTTCATGTACATGCACGACCGGTTGTCGACGCGCTTCGACACCGAGATCATTCCGGGCGTGCCGGCGTTCAGCGCCGCCACCGCCGCGCTCGGGATGCCGCTGGTGCGCCAGACCGACGTGCTGACCGTGCTGCCGGGAACGCTGCCGGAGCACGAGTTGGCGATGCGGCTGGCCGACACCGACGGCGCCATCATCATGAAGCTGGGCCGCACCTTCCCGGCGGTGCGTCGCGCGCTGGCCGCCGCCGGCCGCCTCGAGCACGCCTACTACATCGAGCGGGCCAGTCACCCCCAGCAGCGCTGGCTGCCGGTCACCGAGGTGGAAGAGGCGAGCGTTCCCTATCTGTCGCTGATCGTCGTGGACGGGGATTCGCGCAATGGGCAGCGTTCCCGGACCCCGGACGATCAGGTCGCCGTGGTCGCCACGCCGGTGCGCGCGGCCGCCGAGCTGCTCGTGATCGGCCTCGGCCCGGGACCCGAGGGCTGGCTGACCGGCGAGGCGGCCGCGGCGCTGGCCACCGTCGACCACGTGGTGGGCTACGGACCGTACGTCGCGCGGGTTCCGCAGCGCGAGGGGCTGCAGCGGCACACCTCGGGCAACACCGTCGAGCTGGACCGGGCCCGTTTCGCCCTGGACCTGGCCGCCCGCGGCGAGAAGGTGGCCGTGGTATCCGGCGGGGACGCCGGGGTGTTCGGAATGGCGGCCGCGGTGTTCGAAGCTGCCGATAATGCGCAATATCAACATGTTTCGGTGCGGGTGCTGCCCGGAGTGTCGGCGGTACAGGCGGTGGCCGCGGCGGCCGGCGCCCCGATCGGGGCCGACTTCGCGGTGCTGAGCCTGTCGGATCGGCTCAAACCGTGGTCGGTGATCGAGTCGCGGCTGCGGGCGATCGCCGAGGCCGATCTGGTGCTGGCGATCTACAACCCGGCCTCTCGTGCCCGGCCCGACCAGATCGCGATCGCGCGCAAGGTGCTGCTGGAACACCGGGACGCGGCGACCGTGGTGGTCGTCGGCCGTGACATCGGCCGGGAGTCCGAAGCACTGACCGTGACCACCCTGGGCGAGCTGGACACCGACTCCATCGACATGAAATGCCTTGTCCTGGTGGGGGCATCATCGACACGGGTGACGGCTGGACGGGTGTGGACGCCGCGATGGGTGCGTTAGCGGTCCAGTTCGTCGGCGCCGGCCCTGGCGCGGCGGACCTGCTGACCGTGCGGGCTGCGCGCCTGGTGGCCGCCGCCGACGTAGTGCTCTACCCGGGCAGCTACCTGGATCCGCGAGTGCTCGAACAGTGCTCCAGCACAGCAGAACTCGTCGACACCGCCGACCTGGATCTGGATGCGATCACCGACCGGCTGGTCACCGCGCATCGGGCGGGCCGCGCGGTGGTGCGGCTGGTCTCCGGAGACCCGTCGTTGTACAGCGCGCTTTTCGAGCAGACCCGCCGCCTCGACGCTGCCGGGGTGCCGTGGGAGGTGACGCCCGGCGTGCCGGCGTATGCGGCGGCAGCGGCGGCGCTGGGCCGTGAGCTCACGGTGCCGCTGGTGACGCAGTCGGTGGTGTTGACCCGAACTCAAGTCGCGTCCACCGCGATGCCGCAACGCGAAGCGCTGTCGGCGTTCGCCGCGACGCAGGCCACGCTGGTGTTGCACCTGTCGATCACCCGCGTCCGGGCACTGATGGCCGAACTGGCCCCCGAGTACGGCGGAGACTGCCCGGTCGCGGTGGTCTATCGCGCATCACAGCCCGAGGAGCTGGTGCTGCGCGGAACGATCACCGACATCGCCGACGCGGTCGAGGCAGCGGGCCTGCGGTCTGCCGCGGTCATCCTGGTCGGTCGGGCTCTCGCAAAGCTACCTGATCCGTGCGCCGGGGAGAGCCATCTCTATGACCCCGCGCGGGATCGGCCCCGGGGCTGCTAGTGCGCGGATGGGCCAGCGGCTTGCGGTTTGTACAGCCGTGGTCCCACGCCACCAGCCATCAGCAAACCCGTGTTGCGCCTGGCGGGCAGGCCGAGAACCTCGGCGCAGGGGCGCCCTGACGGCAATCGATTGGCTTTGCGTGGGTCATGCAGAGGATTGGGTGTCGATCCATTCGAGCAGTAGGCCGGCGACGGTGTCTGACTGCTCTTCGGGTATCCAGTGAGAAACTCCGTGGAGGACTTCGAAGCGGTACGGTCCGCTCACGTAACGGCCCGTGTTGCGAGCAGCCTTGTCACGGACCCACTTGTCGCGGTCGCTCCACACATACATGGTCGGAACCGTTATCTGGCCAATTTTGTCTGACCATGAAAGTGCCCGGTACCAGTTCATGGACGCGGTGAGCGCTCCGGGTTCGGCCATCGCGCGAGCATCCCGGTCAGCCAGCGCAGGTGTTTGTCCGCCCGCCTGCATGTAGCGCGCCAAAGGTGCAGCGTCGCCGCGCCGGCCTACGTAGTACCGCTCAGGAATGCCGGGCAACTGGTAGAAGTAGATGTACCAAGATGTAATTCCTTGTCGGCTTGTCAGTATCGCCTTTTTGAATGCGGTTGGGTGGGGCGTCGACAATGCCGTGAAGGTGTGAAGACGGTCTGCGTAATTTGCCGCGAAGACCCACCCCATACCAGCGCCAGCATCGTGACCTACGAGATGCACCTTCTCGGCGCCGCTTGCGTCGATCAGCGCGCGGACGTCGTCGACAAGCTCAGACATCCGGTAGTCGCGTCGGCGTTCAGGCCGCGCCCCCGGCGAGTAACCGCGTTGGTTTGGCGCCAGGCAGCGAAAACCCCGGGCCGTCAGGTGTGGGATAACCGCCTTCCAAGAGGCATTGGATTGTGGCGCCCCGTGCAACAGGATGACGACCGAACCGTCTGCCGCTCCAGAATCAACCACGTCAAAAACAAGTTCGCCACGGCGGAATTGCTTCATCGTCCCAGCATCCCCGGCGGTGGCTTGTCGTGGTCGTAGTTAGCGAATACCTGTTCGGAGCACGTTGCCGCAGTTGCCATGGAAATACGGTGACCACCGCACGGAAACGAAACTGCATTGGCGATCGCGACGGGGCTCTCCGGGTTGCTGCGACGACGCGTTATGACCGAACCGGGCAGACGTACTCGAGCCGCCAGCCCGACTCCCGCGTCGCAGCCGTGATCGAGTGGGAGGGAGCTTCCCGACGCCGATCATGGCGAAACTACGTCGTTAACGCCCACTGGGTGACCGCCCGGCCGGGTGTCCAGCCGGTGAAGGACCCCAGCGGTGCGGCGTGCTCGACCTGGATGCGGGTCAGCTCGCCGCCGTGTTCGCGGTAGGCCTCCAGCAGCAGAGTCTCGGTCTCCAGCGTGACACCGTGGGCCACAACCCGCCCGCCCGGCGCCAGCGCCGCCAGGCAGGCCGTCAGCACCCCGGGCCGGCTCAAGCCGCCGCCGATGAACACCGCATCCGGGGTGGGCAGGTCCACCAGCACCTGCGGGGCCGCGCCGCGGACCACCTGCAACGCGGGAACACCGAGGTTGCGGGCGTTCTCCGAGATGCGTTGCGCTCTAGCATCGTTCACCTCAACCGCGACGGCGCGGCAGGTCGGATGCGCGCGCATCCATTCGATGCCCACCGAGCCGGCGCCCGCACCGACGTCCCACAGCAGCTGCCCGGGGGCCGGGGCCAGTCGCGCCAGCGCGGCGGCCCGCAGGTCACGTTTGGTGAGCTGCCCGTCGTGCTCGTAGGCCTGATCAGGTAGGCCGCTCACCCAGCCGTACGCCGGCGGGCCGGCCAGTTCCAGCGCGACGATATTGAGCCGTGGTGCCGGGCCTTGAAAGGCTGCGGCGGTGGTGTCCAGCATGCTTTCGGCCGCTCCGCCGAGATCGCCCAGCACCACCATCCGACTCGCTCCGTAGCCGCGGTCGGACAGCAGTGCGGCCAGCTGTCCCGGGGTGCGCTCGTCCGACGACAGCACCAGCACCCGCCGGTTCGGTGCCAGCTCACGCAGCACCGCGTGCACGTCGCGGCCGACAACGCTGATCATCGCGGCGGACTCCACCGGCCAGCCCAACCGGGCGCGAGCCAGGGTCACCGAGGAGATCGCGGGCACGACCGTCACTCGCTCGGTGCCCAGCAGCGCGATCAGGGTGCTGCCGATGCCGCTGAGCAGCGGGTCCCCGGATGCCAGCGCCACGATCCGCTGTCCTGCCAGTTCCTCGAACAGCGCCGGCAGCCCGGCGTGCAGCGGGACCGGCCACTTGAGCCGCCGCTGGCCGTCGGCTTCGGGCAGCAGGTCCAGTTGGCGGGGCGCGCCGAGTACGACGTCGGCCGCCAGCACGGTCTCCCGCACCGGCCCGCCCAGCCCGGCCCAGCCGTCGGCGCCGATGCCCACTACGGCGATGCGTTCGGCTGGGCTGGGCTGGGCAGGCACAGCGGCGATCGTAACTAGGTCAATCGTTCGGTGAGGAATTCCACCACCCGCTTGCGCGCCTCGTAGGCAGGATGGCCGTCGACCTCACGGACCTGGTCGGTGAGCACCGAGTGCGCCATCCGGGACAGACCGTGCGGGTTGCCCGACGAGGAATCGATCTCGATGACCTCGAAAGCGTCCCCAAGCCGCGCTTTCAGCGTCGCGAAGCGGTCACCGGGGGCCATCTTGTCCTCGCTGAACCGCAGGCCGAGCGCGCACAAGCCGTCCTTGGCGGCCCGGTCGGCGACAACGCCCAGCTCGACCTCGGAGAGCCCTGGGTCGCGGCGTTGTTTGAGCGTCAGCGGAATGGGCACCGACGGTTGGCTGAGCACCGGGGCCAGCACGGCGTCGTCAACGGCCGCGGCCAGCGCGAAGCCGCCGGTGAAGCACTGGCCGATCACCCCGACGCCCTTGCCAGGGGTCTTCTCGTTGAGGTCGCGGGCCAGCGCCCGCAGGAACTGGGTGACCGGCCGCTGCTTGTCGGTGGCGAACGCGGCGAATTCCCGGGTCACGCAGGCGCGACTGATCGTGGTCAGTGCGTAGCCGGGCGTGATCGCCTTACCCGGCTCGCCGAACAACGAGGGAATCGCCACGGTGAAGCCGTTGTCCACCAGGTGATTTCCCAGCGCCAGCACCCCGGGGTGAATCCCCGGAATCTCCGGGATCAGCACCACACCGGGGCCTTTGCCCTTGCGGTATACGTCGTGGGTGAATTCGCCGCCGGTGAACGGCTCGGCGACCCATCCGGTCAGATCTGCTTCAGGTGCACTCACTGTCTTCGGTGTCCTTTCGCCCAGGTCGGCGTCTCGCGCCCCGAGTGTTAGGGTATCGGCGCGAAGCGCCAGGGAAGTCGGTGTGACTCCGACGCAGGCCCGCTACGGTGTTCCGCGGCGCATCTCGGTGCGCCACGGTCAGTCCGAATACCGGCTTCGCGTCGCCGACTCAGAGGTGTCGGCCACACGAGCGGAGCCTCAATGCAACAGCTGTACCCCTTCCCCGCTGTCCTCGGCGGCGACCCGGATGCCCCGGGCGGCCTCGACGACATGGCACTGGCGCTTGTCCTGAGCGCGATCTCCCCCGGCATCGGCGGGGTGCTCATTCGCGGCGAGAAGGGCACCGCCAAGTCGACGCTGGTCCGGGCGCTGGCCCAGGTGCTGCCGCCCATCGACGTGCTGGCCGGCGATCGGTTCTCTTCCGATCCCGCTGAGGCGAACCCGCTCTCCCCCGACGGCCCGTTCCCCAGCGACGCCCCCGTCGAGACCCGCCCGGTGCGTCTGGTGGAACTGCCGGTCGGCGCCACCGAGGACCGGGTGGTGGGTTCGATCCATCTGGAACGGGCGCTCAGCGCCGGCACCGTCGACTTCGAACCCGGGCTGTTGGCCCGCGCCAACCGCGGCATCCTCTACCTCGACGAGGTCAACCTGCTCGCCGACCACCTGGTGGACCTGCTGCTGGACGCCGCGGCGATGGGGCGGCTGACCGTGGAACGCGACTCGGTCTCGGTCACCCATGCCGCGCGGTTCGTGATCGTCGGGACGATGAATCCCGAGGAAGGCGAGCTGCGTCCCCAACTGCTCGACCGGTTCGGGTTGACCGTCGAGGTGTCCGCGCCGCGTGATCCGGTTTTGCGGGCCGAGGCGGTTCGGCGGCGGCTGGCGTTCGACGCCGACCCGGAGGGCTTCGCCACGAACTACGCCGAGGCTGAAGAAGGACTGCGGGCCCGGATCCGCCAGGCCCAGGAACTGCTGCCCCAGGTGACGCTCACCGATGACGCATTGGTCAAGATCGGTGAGATCTGCGCGGCGTTCGACGTGGACGGTCTGCGCGGCGACATCGTCTGTGCCCGCACCGCGGTGGCGCATGCGGCGTGGCAGGGGCGCGACGCGGTCAACATCGAGGACCTACGGGTCGCCGCCCGGCTGGCCCTGCCGCATCGACGGCGGCGCAAGCCGTTCGACGCCCCGGGTCTCGATGAGTCCGAGCTCGACGAGCTGCTGCCGCCGGAGGATTCCGATCCCGAGCCCGACCCGGACGGTCCGGGACCCGACGGTCCCGAACCCGAAGGGCCACCGGACGGCGGCGATGGCGCACCATCGCCCGAGCAGAGCGGTCCGGCGCCGTCTGGGCGCTCTCAGCCGGGCTCCACGTCGACGGTGGCCGCCGACTCCCCTTACCGGGCAAGACTTTTCTCTGTCGACGGCGTCGGTGAAGGACGTGCGGGCCGGCGCAGCAGGGCCCGCACCAGTTCCGGACGGCGGGTGGGCGCCACCGCGTCCGGCAACTCCGGCGGCCTGCACCTGTTCGAGACGCTGCGCGCCGCCGCCCCGCATCAGGGCGTCCGGGGCCGGGCTCAGGGCCGGATGATCCTGGCGGCCGGCGATCTGCGGCGCGCGGTTCGCGAGGGCCGGGAGGCCAACCTGGTGCTGTTCGTGGTCGACACCTCCGGGTCGATGGCCGCCGCCGAGCGGATGCGCCATGTCAAGACCGCGATCCTGTCCCTGCTGCTGGACGCCTACCGGCGCCGGGATCGGGTGGCGGTGGTGACATTCCGGGATACCAAGGCGGAGTTGGTGTTGTCGGCGACCGGCTCGGTGGAGATCGCGGCCGTGCGGCTCGACGAATTGCCTGCCGGCGGCCGCACCCCACTGGCCGAAGGCCTGCTGGAGGCCGCCGAGGTGATTCGCCGGGAGCGGCTGCGCGAGCCAGCCTGCCGCCCGTTGCTGGTGGTGTTGACAGACGGCCGGGCAACCGCCGGCGCCGACCCGGTGCCGCGTTCTCTTCTCGCGGCCGACCATCTTGCTTCCCAGGGATTTTCGGCGGTCGTGGTGGATTGCGAGAACGGTCGGATGCGGCTCGGGCTGGCTCGGACGCTGGCCGAGCACTTGCGCGCCGAATACGTTCCGCTGCCGCAGGTAAGCGCCGAGACACTGACCGACGTCGTCCGCGATGCCACCGGAAGAGGAGCCGCCTGATGCCGCAGGGACAACCGTTGACGGTGCCCGATGACAATCTGACCACCCGCCAGCGCCGCAACCGGCCGCTGCTGATGGTGCACACCGGCGACGGCAAGGGGAAGTCCACTGCCGCGTTCGGATTGGCACTGCGCGGTTGGAATCAGGGCTTCAACATCGGGGTCTTCCAGTTCGTGAAATCCGCCAAGTGGCGGGTCGGCGAACAAACCGTGCTCGAACGCCTGGGCGCCCTGCACACCGAGACCGGTGAGGGCGGCCCGGTGCAGTGGCACAAGATGGGCTCGGGCTGGTCGTGGAGCCGCAAGGCCGGTGGCGTGGAGGACCACGCCGGCGACGCCGCCGAGGGCTGGGCCCAGATCAAGGAGCGCCTGGCGGCACAGACCCACGACCTGTACATCCTCGACGAGTTCACCTACCCGATGGCCTGGGGCTGGGTGGACGTCGACGACGTGGTGGAGACCTTGGCCAACCGGCCGGGCCACCAGCACGTCGTGATCACCGGCCGGCGCGCCGATCCGCGACTCATCGAGATCGCCGACCTGGTCACCGAGATGGGCAACATCAAGCACCCGATGGATGCCGGCCAGAAAGGTCAGCGCGGCATCGAATGGTGAGCGTGGTGGGCGTTTCCCTTCCCCGCCTGGCCATCGCCGCCCCCGCGTCCGGGCACGGCAAGACCACGGTGGCGGTCGGCGCGATGGCGGCGCTGTCCGCCCGCGGCCTGCAGGTCAGCGGCCACAAGGTCGGCCCGGACTACATCGACCCCGGTTACCACGCGCTGGCCACCGGGCGGCCGGCCCGCAACCTGGATCCGTATCTGGTCGGTGCCGACCGGATCGTGCCGTTGCTGGTGCACGGCGCCGCGGGCGCGGATGTCGCCGTGATCGAAGGCGTGATGGGGCTTTTCGACGGGCGCCTGGGCACTGGAGGCGAGGCCTCCACCGCACATGTCGCGGCGTTGACGGCGACCCCGGTGGTACTGGTCGCCGATATCTCGCATGCCTCCCGCACGCATGCGGCGGTGGTGGCGGGCCTGGCCGGATTCGATCCGGCGGTGCGCGTCGCGGGGGTGGTGCTGAACAAAGCCGGCAGCGCACGCCACGCCGATGAGGTCGTTGCCGCGTTGCGCCCGAGCGGCATTGAAGTACTCGGGGTGTTGCCGCGTGACGCGGGCGTGGAGACTCCGTCGCGGCATCTCGGGCTGGTGCCGGCGGCCGAGCGTGACGAATCGGCGGCCATGGCGGCTCGACTTGCCGGGCTGATAGAGCGGTACGTGGATGTGGACGCGGTGTTGGCGGTCGCGCGCCAGGCTCCGGAATTGACCGGCCGCCCCTGGGATCCCGCTGCCCAGATCACCGCGGCCTCGGGACGCCGGCCGGTGGTTGCCGTCGCCGCAGGGCGGGCGTTCACGTTCGGCTATACCGAGACGTTCGAGCTGCTGCGTGCCGCCGGTTGCGAGGTGGTGACCTTCGACCCGCTCACCGACACCTGCCTGCCGGCCGGCACCGCCGGCATCTACCTGGGCGGCGGGTTCCCGGAGGTCTACGCAGAACCGTTGGGCGCCAACACCGCACTGCTGAGTGCGCTGGGGACGGCGATCGCGGCGGGAGTGCCGACCGTCGCCGAGTGTGGCGGGCTGGCGTACCTATGCCGCCGGGTGGGTGAGGACGCCGGGGTCGGGGCGCTGCCGGGCCACGCGGCGATGACCCCACGCCTGGCGCTGGGTTATCGAGAGGCCACCGCGGCGGCCGACAACCTGCTGGCGCGTACCGGAGAGCAGGTCACCGGTCACGAATTCCACCGCACCCAGGTCGTTTTCGATCACGCCGTCAGCGCGGCCTGGCGGCTTCCCGACGGACCGGACGGCGTTGCCTCTGCCAGCCTGCACGCGTCCTACCTGCACACCCATTGGGCCGGGCATCCCGGACTGGCTCAGCGTTTCGCCGACGCGGTGCACGGTTTCACCGGCCCGGATCTGCACCATCACGGCGATGTCGAGGCCGGGCCCGGGCTGCTCGATTTCGCGGTCAACGTCTATGCCGGGCCGCGCCCGGACTGGCTCGAGCGCGCCTTGCATGCCTCCCTGGACGATGCCGTGGCCTACCCCGAAACGTCAGCGGCCCGCGCCGCGTTGGCTGCCCGGCACGCTCGCACCGCCGCGGAGGTGCTGCCCACCGCGGGCGCGTCGGAGGCTTTCGACCTGGTGGCTCGACTACGCCCGTGGCGCTGCCCGGTGGTGGTGCATCCGCAGTACACCGGCCCGCATGCCGCGCTGACCGCCGCCGGACACACCGTCGGTACGGTGCTGTGCCGGGCCGACGACGGCTTCGCACTGCACCCCGAAGCGGTGCCCGAAGACGCCGACCTCGTCGTCATCGGCAATCCGACCAATCCCACCGGGGTGTTGCATCCGGCGCGGACGCTGCGTCAGTTGCTCCGTCCCGGCCGGGTGGTATTGGTCGACGAGGCGTTCCTCGATGCCATTCCCGGCGAGCCCGAAGCCCTGTCCGAGGAGCGGCATTCGGGGCTGCTGGTGAGCCGTAGCCTGACCAAGCATTGGTCGATCCCCGGCATTCGCGCCGGGTATCTGCTCGGCGATCCCACGCTGCTCGCCGACGCGGCACGACTGCAGATCCCTTGGTCAGTATCCGCGTCGGCGCTGGCCGCCATGCTGGCCTGCTCGGATCAGCGGGCGGTGGGCGAGGGTGAGCGCCGGGCCCGGCAGTTGGTGTCCTGGCGGCAGCATTTGGAGGGGGGCCTCGCCGCGCGCGGGGTGCGATTCGCCGCAGGGTCGGCGCCGTTCGTGCTGGCCCAGGTCGGCCGCGGCGTGCATGCGGTGTTGCGCGAGAACGGTATTGCCGTGCGCCGTGCCGACACTTTTCCGGGCCTGGATGACAGCTGGGTGCGGATCGCGGTGCGGCCCCCGGACCTGACCGATCAGTTGCTGGCCGTGCTCGACCGTAACCGCCGATGATTGCTTCCCGGGCACTCGGATTGGCGCTCGGCTACGCCGCCGACCGCGCCTGGGGTGATCCGCGGCGACTGCATCCGGTCGCCGGGTTCGGGACGTGCGCGCTGGCGCTCGAGCGGCGGATCTACCGCGACCATCGAGCCAGCGGGGTCGCCCACGTCGTGGTCTTGGTCGGCGGCGTCACCGCCCTGGCGTACGCGGGCGAACAATTCGCCCGAAACCCTTGGGCACGCACCGCGCTGACCGCCCTCGCCACCTGGGCGGTGCTTGGCGGCCGTTCCCTGGAACGCGAGGCCGATGCCGTGCACGCCTTCCTGGCCGACGGCGAACTGGAGTCGGCCAGGACCCGGGTGCGCAACCTGGTCGGTCGCGATACGAGCGCGTTGGAACCCGACGAGATCGCCCGTGCCGTCGTCGAATCCGTGGCGGAGAACACCTCCGACGCGGTGGTGGCGTCGTTCGTGTGGGGAGCGGTCGCGGGCGTTCCGGGTCTGGTCGCGCACCGCGCCGCCAACACGCTCGATGCCATGATCGGTCACCGCAACGCCCGCTACGACCGGTTCGGCTGGGCCGCAGCACGATTGGATGACCTGCTGGGATTGCCGGCCTCCCGGCTGACCGGGGCACTGGCCGCCGCCCTGGGGCCCGACCCCGCCGGCGCACTGCGGGCGTGGCACCACGACGCCCGCCACCATCCCAGCCCCAATGCCGGGGTGGTCGAGGCCGCGTTCGCCGGGGCGCTGGGGCTGCAACTCGGCGGGGTCAACACCTACTACGGAAATCGGCGTGAAGATCGCGCGCGGATGGGCTACGGTCGACCGCCTGCGCCGTCCGACATTCCGCGGACGACCCGGCTGGCCCGGCGAGTGGGCGTGGGCGCCCTGCTCACCGCGGTGGCGTGGTGCCTGGCTCGAGGGCGGATGAGGAGGTAGCGGTGGCGGCCCCCGATGGTGTCGAGTTCTCGACCGATGCTGCGCGCGTGAATCGGGATTGGCTCTGGAACGAGCTGGTCGAACACACCTACTGGGCGAAATACCGCACCCGCGCCATGTTCGACCGCCAACTCGACAGCGCGTGGCGCACGGTGGGCGCCTACCGGGCCGACGACGGAGCGATGATCGGTTTCTGCCGCGCGGTCTCCGACGGTGCCGCCTTCGCCTACCTGGCTGACGTCTATGTCTGTCGCGATCAGCGCGGACAGGAGATCGGCAAGGGATTGCTGCGGACGATGATCGACGAGGGCCCGGGTCAGGACTTCCGTTGGGCGTTGCACACCGCTGACGCGCACGGGTTGTATGGGCAATTCGGCTTTGCGGCGCCCGACGCGACATACATGGAACGGCCGTCGCGGCTGGCGCATATCCGGGATTGACACCTTCAGGTGTGCATCAGGTCCGCGGCGTGGCTCTTCTCGCTCGGCCGGATATCGCTGGCATCGCTCGATTTCAGCCGCCATGTCGTGACCAACCCGTCGGGGCCGGTCAGCTCGCCGGCAGCAAGCGCTTCACCGACCAGGAGTCGCACACGTGGCTCGTCGGCGGCTCCTGTGGCGAACAGCACCCGCAACACCAGCTCCTCGCCGTCAAGGTGATTGGCAACGTGGTGGGGCGCTAGTGGGCACGGCGGCTGGTGATCCCAGCTGCCGCACAGTGCTTTGGTGATGGCTCCGCCGGGCGCATTCGGGCTACCACCCGGGTCGATCACCACGACCGCATCGTGGGCGTAGGCATGACGAACCATGGGTTGCGATGCTACGGGATTCATCCACAGTTGCGGGTTGATCCACAGCCGCGACCTTTCCTGGGCTGTCTT
The DNA here is from genome assembly GCF_046250075.1 of Mycobacterium sp. SMC-14. Lineage (NCBI taxonomy): Bacteria > Bacillati > Actinomycetota > Actinomycetes > Mycobacteriales > Mycobacteriaceae > Mycobacterium > Mycobacterium sp. SMC-14. Next base: position 3,508,707 of record NZ_CP176429.1, read on the forward strand.
CCGGCGTGTTTGTCGGGGGTGGTTTCTAGCGTCGGGGGTATGGCAACAGTCGTGGGTGCGCCAGCGGCGCGGGAGCAGATCCGCGCTGCCCTGGATGCCATTGATGCCGCCCATGCGGTGTTGCGGACGACTTCGACGGATCTGGTGGGCAACACCTTTCGCATCGACCTTGCCGACCGGCTGGAAAACCAGGAGCGGGTCAATCGCGGGTTGATGTACCGGATCTTCGGCGAACTCGCCGACCCACCCGATAGAGAAGGAAGCATCGCGGCGGCACGCAATGCGTTGTGGACGCGACTGCGCATCACCCCACGTGAGATCACCCGCCGCTGCCGCCTGGCCGCCCGCATCCGGCCCCGACGCTCTTTGACCGGCGCACCGATCCCGCCCGAACTCCCGGCCCTAGCCAGCGCGATCGAATCCGGTTCGATTGGTGACGAACACATTCGCGCGATCTGCCAAGCCGTCGACGTCCTGCCCGGATCAGTGACCCCGCCCCAGATCGCGCAGGCCGAAGCCGCCCTGGTCTCCCACGCCACCGGAGTCGATGCCGGGGTGGTCACCAAGATCGGACAACGCATCGCCGATCACCTCAACCCCGACGGACTGTTCAGCGACCGCGACCGCGCACGACGCCGCGCCCTCGTGCTGGGCCGCCAAGGCCCCGACGGCATGTCCAAACTGACCGGACTCCTCGACCCCCAAGCCCGCGCCTACTTCGAAGCCATTGCCGCCGCCGTACGCCCCGGACGACATGTGCCCGATGGAGCCAAGGGGCGTGATGACCGCACGCCGGCGCAGCGCTGCCACGACGCCTTTCGCCTGGCCATGTCCACCGCCATCGCCTCCGGCAAACTCGGCACCCACCGCGGCCACCCCGTCACCGTCGTCGTCACCACCACCCTGGCCGAACTGAATCAAGCCGCCCAGGCCACAGGCGATCCATCGGTCCCAATGCCACCACCAGCACTCACCGGCGGCGGATCCCGACTGCCCATGCGAGATCTGATCGCCATGGCCGCCGAGACGATCCACTACCTCGCCGTCTTCGACGACCACACCAAACGCCCGCTCTACCTCGGCCGACAGAAACGAATCGCGACCGCCGACCAGCGGTTGATCTGTTATGCGCGCGACCGCGGCTGCACCCACCCCAACTGCCTGGCCCCGGGCTATCACTGCGAAGTCCACCACGCCCAACCCTGGACCCCCCATGGCCGCACCAACGCAGACAATCTCTACTTCGCCTGCGCCCCCCACCACACCGACACCAGCGAAGGCCGCCAACAAACCACCGTCACCGCATCAGGACGCCTCGCCTGGACCGACACCACCAGCCCACCCCGAATCAACCATGCCCACCACCCCGACGAACTCCTCGCAGGCGACACCGACCCACCCGCCGAAGGGGCGGCCTAGCTAGGGTCAGGCGCCCGTTCTGACCAGCTCCACCACCGGGATGACCCGCTGGGTTCGTTCGCGGTACGTGGCGAAACCCGGGTAACGCTGCGCCTGAATCCCGTAGAGCCGGTCATGTTCGGCACCGGTGATCTCGGTAGCAGTGACCGCGAAGGTGTCGGTACCGAGTTCGACAGTCGCCGAGGGATTCGCCCGCAGGTTGTGATACCAGCTCGGATGGTTGTCCTTGCCCTCGTTGGAGGCGAACACGATGATCCGGTTCCCCTCGGGGAGATACATCATCGGGCTGGTGCGCTGCTGTCCGGATTTGGCCCCGGTGGTGGTCAGCAACAGGACCGGAGCCCCTTCGAACCGTCCGCCGAGTTTTCCGCCGCTGCTGCGGAACTCCGCAATGTTACGGGCGTTGAACTCCAGGGTTCGCTGTGCGTCCACGGGCGACCATCTCCTTTAGTCGATACCCACGAAGTGCTCGATCACCGGCGGTGAGTCGTAGAAACCGTGCAACAACACACGCCATTGCTCGAATTCCGGCGACTTCCGAAACCCCTCGGTGTGCGCCTCAATGTTCTCCCACTGCACCAGCAACAGGTAGAGGTTCGGCGACTCGACCGACCGGGACATCGAAATCCCCAGGAATCCGGGCTGGGCGGCGATCAACGGGCGCGCCTTGGCGAACGCTGCTTCGAAGTCGGCTTCGCTGCCGGGCCGGATGGGCAGTACTCCATGTTCCACAATCACGCTGCCAGTCTGCCCGACGGCGTGTGGCCAGGATTACCGCCTAAAGACTCTTGTCTGTTACCGGATGACACAGATAGGTTACCTGCAACTGATAGACACAGATACTCCTGGAGGTGGCGGGGTGAGCGCTCTCGCGGCGGCAGTGGTCTTTGCCTGGTTGGGCATGGTGTTGGCGATCTCGTTCCTGGAAGCCCCACTGAAGTTCCGGGCACCGGGGATCACCATCCCGCTAGGACTGGGGATCGGGCGGCTGGTGTTCCGGGCCCTCAATGCGGTGGAGATCGTGCTGGCCACGGTAGTGGTGTTGGCGGTGGCCACCGCTCCCCCCGAACCGATTTCGCTGGCCGGGGTCTGCATTGCGGTGGCTGTGCTGACCACGCAGATCCTGGTGGTCCGGCCCCGGCTGCGCCGCCGCTCGGATGCGGTGCTGGCCGCGCAGACTGCTCCACCCGGCGGAATCGTCGAGCGCTCCCGCGCCCACTACGCCTATGCGGGGCTGGAGGTGGTCAAGGTCGCCGCACTGCTGACCGCGGGCGCCGCATTGCAGCTCGCCTCAGTCGCCGGTTAGCACCCAGGCCAGCGCCCGCTCGACGTCGTTCACCGTGGCCACGCCCGCCGGACGGGCCGGACGCCGCACGATGACCACCGGCAGGCCGAGTTCCTCGGCGGCCAGCATCTTGGGCCAGGTGTATTGCCCCCCGGAGTCTTTCGTGACGACGACGTCGGCGTGGTGATCGCGCAGTAGCGCCAGCTCTCCGGGCAGCTCGTAGGGTCCCCGGTCCCTGATCAGCGACCAGCCGGACGGCAGGTCGATCGACGGCGGCTCGACCACGCGCGCCAGCACTGCAGCGTCGGACAACTCCGGTAGGTATGACGCCAACTGCTGGCGCCCGATGGTCAGCACCGGCCGCCGCCCCAGCCGGGCCGCGATCTGTGCGGCCTGCTCGTGTGAGTCGGCCCAATGCCACGACTGCACGGCCCGCTGCGACCAGCCGGGCCGCTCCAGCCGCAGCAGTGGTCTGCCGGCCGCGGCACACGCGCTGGCCGCATTGGCCGACATCGTCGTCGCGAACGGATGGGTGGCGTCCACGACCATGTCGTAGTCGGCCAATACCGCCCGCAGACCGGCGATTCCGCCGAACCCGCCGATCCGCACCGCTCCGACCGGCAACCGGGGATCGGCGACCCGGCCGGCCAGTGACGTCGTGACATCGACGCCCGCACCGACCAGCCGATCGGCGAGTGCTCGGGCTTCGGCGGTGCCGCCGAGCAGCAGCACGCGCGTCATGGCGCCCCCGGCGGTAGGACCGCCAGCCCCGCCGGCGCGCCGCCGCCCGCCAACTCCAACAGCGCCTCGACGTCCAGGTGCTCTTCGATCAGATCCCCGAGCAGGTCCAGCCGGCGCTCCCGGGCGGCGGGAAAGGACACCTGCGACGGCGCCAGCCCGAGGGTGTCGGCCAGGAACGCCGCACGCAACGCGTCGACCTCCAAGCACCCATGTCGCATAGTGCCGAAAACCTGGCCGGCGCGGACCCCGCCGGGAAACGCATCGGCGACGTCTCCGCGGCTGATCCGGCCGTGGTGGATCTCGTAGCCGCCATCGGACAGCCGCAGGGTTTTCTCTGCCGTGAAATATGTTTCGACGTCCAACAGGCCCAGCCCGGGCACCTCGCCGGGCGCTCCCTCGATTCCCTCGGGATCGCGGATCATCTGGCCCAGCATCTGGAATCCCCCGCAGATCCCTAGTACGGGCTTGCCCGCGGCGGCGTGGGCGGCGATCGCGGCATCGATCCCGCGTGAACGCAGCCAGGCCAGATCGCTGATGGTTGCCCGGGTTCCGGGCAGCACCACCAGATCCGCGTCGGACACCCCACGCGGGTCGGCAGCGAACACCACGTCCAGATCGGGTTCGAGCCCCAAAGCGTCCAAGTCGGTGAAGTTGCTGATCCGCGGCAATCGGATCACCGCGACCCGTCGCGCCCCGGTGCGCCCCGAGCACCGGCCGTCCAAATCCAGCGCGTCCTCGGAGTCCAGCCACAGCTCCGGATGCCACGGTAGGGTGCCGAACACCCGCCGACCGGTGAGGCGCTCCAGATCGGCCAGGCCGGGCTCCAGTAACCGCAGCTGCCCACGGAATTTGTTCACGATGAACCCCGCCACCAATGCCTGATCCTCCGCCGACAGCAGGGCCACGGTGCCGAAGAACGCCGCGAACACCCCGCCGCGGTCCACATCGCCGACCACCACCACCGGCAGGCCGGCGTGCCGCGCCAGGCCCATGTTCACGTAATCGCCGGCGCGCAAATTGATCTCGGTCGGGCTTCCTGCTCCCTCTGCGACAATCACGTCGTAGCGCCCGGCGAGATCGTCGTAGGCACGGTGCGCGGCCGCAGCCAACTCCGCGCGCCCGTGCATCCAGTTCGACGACGAGAGGGTCCCCCACGGCCGGCCCATGAGCACCACATGACTCTGCTGGTCACTGCCGGGCTTGAGCAGTACCGGGTTCATCGCCGGCTCCGGTTCGACCCGCGCAGCGCAGGCCTGAATCCATTGCGCCCGACCGATCTCCGTCGTCGCACCGGCGGCGCTGACGCACACCATGGAGTTGTTCGACATGTTCTGCGCCTTGTACGGCGCCACCCGCACACCGCGGCGCGCCAGCGCACGGCACACTCCGGTGGCCACCACCGTCTTACCGGCGTCGCTGGTGGTTCCGGCGATCAGGATGCCCGCCATCAGGTTCGCCGCACCAGGAACACATCCATCACCCAACCCGCCTCGGCCCGGGCCGCATCGCGGGCGGCCGTGATCTCCTCGACGACGTCACAAACCCGTCCGGTGACCAGCCGCTCCCCCGCCGCACCGAGGTTGGCGCCCCACCAGATCGTCCACTCGGCCACCGTGGACAGATCGAGACTGTCCGGGTTGAGCATCGCCACGATGTTGTCCTGACCGGCGGCGACCGCCTCCGCCAGCCGCCGGCCGGTGGTGATGTGCACCGGCCGGCCCACTTCATGCAGCACGATCCGATGCCGGGCGGCCAGCAGTTGCGGGGCGCTGATTCCTGGCAGCACGTCGTAATCCAGCTCGACCCCAAGGGCTTTCACCCGCTCGACGATCCGGATGGTCGAGTCGTACAGTGCCGGGTCGCCCCAGACCAGGAAGGCTGCGGTGCCGCCGCGGGACCGCAGCACGTCGGCGTAGCGCTGCGCCCGGGCAGCATGCCAGTCCGCCACGGCGTGGGCATAGCCGGGCTCGGTCAGCCCCGGGGAGCGGTCGCGGGCCGGGTCGGCGACCGCGACGATAGGGGTCGAGGGGGCGTAGGTGTCGACGATGGTGCGCCGCAATGCCAAAAGACCGTCGTCGGAGGACTTCTCGGATGCCACTACGTAGTCGGCGGACCGCAGTGCGCTGGCGACCTCGGCGGTGACGTGCGCAGGTCCCATGCCGATTCCGAGAATCCAGACTTTCACCGGTCCTCCAGGTCGCCTTCCACGTCTAGGTAAGCCTGCCGCAATGCCGCCAGGGTCTCCGGGTCGGGGTGCTCCCACAGGCCGCGATCGGCGGCCTCGGTCAGCCGTTCCACGATTCCGTGGAGCGCCCACGGGTTCGATTTGTCGAGGAACTCCCGGGTCTGCGGGTCTAAGACGTACTCGGCCGCGAGCTTTTCGTACATCCAGTCGTGCACCACGCCCGCGGTGGCGTCGAAGCCGAACAGGTAGTCGACGGTGGCGGCCAGTTCGAACGCACCCTTGTAACCGTGTCGGCGCATCGCGGAGATCCAGCGCGGGTTGACCACCCGCGCCCGGAACACCCGGGCGGTCTCTTCGGCCAGCGTGCGGGTGCGGATCGCATCCGGCGAGGTCGAGTCGCCCACATAGGCTTTCGGGTCGGCGCCAGTCAGGGCACGCACGGTCGCGATCATGCCGCCGTGATAGACGAAGTAGTCGTCGGAGTCGGCGATGTCATGCTCTCGGGTGTCGATGTTCTTGGCGGCCACCTTGATCCGGCGGTAGTTGGTGCGCATGTCGTCGGCAGCCGGCGCGCCGCCGAGCCCGCGGCCGTAGGCGAACCCGCCCCAGGTGGTGTAGACCTCCGCCAGGTCCTTGTCGTCACGCCAGGTCCCGGATTCGATCACCTGCAGGATTCCCGCCCCGTAGGAACCGGGCGCCGAACCGAAGATCCGGGTGGTGGCGCGGCGCAGATCCCCGTGTTCGGCCAGATCGGCGCGGGCGTGTGCGGCGACGAAGTTCGCGTCGTCGGGCTCGTCGAGGGTGGCGACCATCTGCACCGCGTCGTCGAGCATCGCCACCACGTGCGGGAAGGCGTCCCGGAAGAACCCGGAGATCCGGACCGTCACATCGATTCTGGGCCGGCCAAGCTCTTCGGGTGCGATGACTGCCAGCCCGGACACCCTCCGGGATGCCTCATCCCATTCGGGACGCACCCCGAGCAGCGCCAGCACCTCGGCGACGTCGTCGCCCGAGGTGCGCATCGCCGAGGTTCCCCACACCGACAGCCCGACCGACTCCGGATAGCTGCCGGTGTCGTCGAGGTAGCGGCGCACCAGCGAGTCGGCCATCGCCTGCCCGGTCTGCCACGCCAGCCGGGACGGCACCGCGCGGGGGTCGACGGTGTAGAAGTTGCGCCCGGTGGGCAGCACGTTGACCAGACCGCGCAGCGGCGAACCGCTCGGCCCCGGACGCACGAACCCGCCGGCCAGCGCGTGCAGCACCGCGTCGAGTTCGGCCGACGTGCCGGCCAGTCGCGGAACAACCTCGGTGGCGGCGAATCTCAGCACCCGGCAGACCTCGGGGTCGGGATGCAGCGTGTCGGCAAGGCCTGCTTCCCAACCGGCCGACTCCATGGCTTCGACCAATGCGCGGGCGCGGCCCTCGATCTCGTCGACGACCGCGGCAGCGGACTCTTCCTTGAGCCCCAAGGCGGCCCGCAAGCCGGGCACCGCGTGGTCCACCCCGCCCCACACCTGCGGGGCGCGCAGGATCGCCAGCACCAGGTTCACCCGTTCCGGGCCGGCCGGCGCGCCGCCGAGCACGTGCAGGCCGTCGCGGATCTGGGCGTCCTTGATCTCACAGAGCCAGCCGTCGACGTGCAGCAGGAAGTCGTCGAATTCCTCATCCTCGGGCCGCTCGTCCAGGCCCAGGTCGCGGTGCATCTCCGCGGCCCGCATCAGGTTCCAGATCTCACCGCGGATCGCCGGCAGCTTGGCCGGATCCATGGTCGCGATGTTGCCGTACTCGTCGAGCAGCTGCTCCAATCGCGCGATGTCGCCGTAGGACTCCGCGCGCGCCATCGGCGGGATCAGGTGGTCGACGATCGTGGCATGCGCCCGCCGTTTGGCCTGGGCACCCTCACCCGGGTCGTTGACCAGGAAGGGATAGATCAGCGGCAGGTCGGCGATCATGGCGTCGGTGGCGCAGGCCGAAGACAGCGCCGCGGTCTTTCCGGGCAGCCATTCCATCGATCCGTGTTTGCCCAGGTGGATCACCGCGTGCGCACCGAAACCATGTGCGAGCCAACGGTACGCGGCCAGGTAGTGGTGGCTCGGCGGCAGCTCCGGGTCGTGGTAGATCGCCACCGGGTTCTCCCCGAATCCGCGGGGCGGCTGGATCATCAGCACGATGTTGCCGGATTGCAGCGAGGCCAGCACGATCTCGCCGGCCTCGTTGACGAACAGCTTGCCCGGTGCCGGACCCCACGCCGTTGACATGGCATCGCGCAGGTCGTCGGGCAACTCGGCGGTCCACTGCGCGTACTGCTGCGTGGTGACCCGCACCTGCGCGCCGGCCAGCTGCGCGGCGGACAGCCAGTCCTCGTCCTGACCGCCCGCCTCGATCAGGGTGTGGATCAGCCGATCCCCTGCCTGCGTCTCGTCAGCGACATCCAGCACCCCGAAGCCGTCCCCGACGTCATAGCCCTCGTCGGACAACCGGCGCAGCAGCCGCACCGCCGAGACCGGGGTGTCCAGGCCGACGGCGTTGCCCACCCGGGAGTGCTTGGTGGGGTAGGCCGACAGCACCAGCGCCAGCTTCTTCTGGGCATTCGGGATGCGGCGCAGCACAGCGTGATTCACCGCGACTCCAGCCACCCGGGCGCAGCGCTCGGGGTCGGCGGCGTAGTGCGGCAGCCCGTCGTCGTCGATCTCCTTAAAGGAGAACGGAACCGTGATGATTCGTCCGTCGAATTCCGGGATGGCGATCTGAGTGGCCGAATCCAGTGGGCTGACGCCGTCGTCGTTGGCCTCCCAATCCGCGCGCGACGACGCCAGGCACAGTCCCTGGAACACCGGAATGTCCAGCGCCGCGATCCGTTCGATGTCCCACGCGCCGTCGTCGTCACCGGCACTGACACCGGCGGTGGCATTCATCGCCCCACCGGCCGCCAGCATGCAGACCACCACCGCATCGAGCTGCGCCAGCGCCTCAAACAGCTCATCGGGGGCGTTGCGCAGCGACGCGGCGAAGATCGGCACCCCGACCGCCCCGGTGGCGACCTTTACCCCATCGATGGCGTCGGCCAGCGCGTGCGCGAAACCGGCATTGCCGCTGACCTCATGGGCCCGGTAGTAGAGCACCCCGATCCGCACCGCGTCGGGAGCCTCGACAGACTCGCGCTTGCCGTAACCCCACTCCGGGATCACCGCCGGCTCATCGAAACCCTCCCCGGTGAGCAGCACCGTGTCACACAAGAACGCGTGCAGCTGCGCGAGATTGGCCGGCCCACCCTCGGCGAGATAGGCGTGTGCCTGCGCGGCCAGGCCGATCGGGACCGTCGAGCACTCCATCAACTCGGCGTTGGGCGAGCGCTCCCCGCCGAGCACCACCAGCGGCAGGCCCGTCGCGCGCAGCAGCTTCAGTTCGTCGGCGATCTCGGCCGACGACCCCAGGATGCGCAGCACCACGACGTCGGTGCCGGCCACCAGCGGTTCGATGTCGTGGCGTGCCGGGTTGCCGAGCCGGTACGCCGCGCCACTGGCCCGCGCGGACAGCAGGTCGGTGTCGGACGTGGACAACAGCGCGATACGGCGTGCATCAGCCATCAGGGGCCTCCTCGGGGTTCTCGCCCCTCGTCGTCGGATGTCTCGTGGCCGTATCTGGCTAACGGGCCCGGCTGCGCCGATGGCCCTTCACAGTGGCGGAACCGCCCCGGATTCGCACCGGGTTCCTGACGCCACGAGACGGCGGCCAGCCTAACGCAGCACGGCATGCAACAATGTCGCCGGTAAGGCGATGACGATTGAGGAAGCCGGTGTGAATCCGGCGCGGTCCCGCCACTGTCATCGGGGAGCGACCCTCATCAGCCACGGCCCGCCACTTGTGGGGTTGGAAGGCGAGGCAAGCAGTGATCCGAGAGCCAGGAGACTCACGTCAACGCGTCCTGCGTACCGGGGCGGTGTACCCCGAGGAAGCTGACTCACGCCCATGCCCCGTGCGTTGCGGGTAGTTCCTGCGCTCCTGGTAGCGCTGGCCACCGCGCTGTCGTTGGCCAGCTGCTCTGGCGAACTCGCAGCCCGCACCCCGCAGGCGCGCGCCGGCTGCATCACCGACTTCGATCCGGCTGCCGACTATTTTCCCGACAAGTCGACGCTGACCGAGGCCACCAACTTCGTCCTCGAATACCACGGCAGCTACCAGGTCCTGACTGTCAAACGGCCCTACCTCGGCGGCAAGCCGGTGTCCTATGTACTGGTGCGTTGCGGTGCGCCCGCACCGGCACTGAGCGGCGAACTGGCCCACGCCCAACAGATCACCGTCCCGGTACACAGCCTCTACTCGGGCTCGACGACGCACCTGGCGATGATCACCGAACTCGGGCAAGCCGGCGTGGTCACCGGAGTGGCGAGCCCGGCCGCCGTCGCCGATCCGCAGATTCGCGCCCGCATCGAGACCGGTGAGATCGTCGGGTACGCCCCCGGCGGACAGCTCAACGTCGAGCGGGTGCTCAGTGCCGGCCCCGATCTGCTGGTCACCGAAGGTATCGACGATCCCGGCTATCCCAAGCTGCGCGAGGCCGGTCTGCCCGTACTGGCCGACGCCGAATGGCTGGAATCCACTCCCCTGGGCCGAGCCGAGTGGATGAAGGTGTTCGCCGCGCTGACCGGGACCGAACGTCAGGCCGCGCAGACCTACCAGGACATCCGCAACCGTTACCGTGCCCTGGCCGCTCAAGCCGCCGGGGCGAAGCCCGCCGAGGTTCTGGTCGGCACCATGTATTCGGGCAGCTGGTCGATGCCCACCGGCGACAGCTATTCGGGGCGTCTGGTCGCCGACGCCGGAGGCACCTACCCCTGGCTGTCGGACACCGGCGCCGAAAACCGGCAACTGAACTTCGAGTCGGTGTACGCCAGTGCCGGCACCGCGCCGGTATGGCTGGTCACCGACGACTGGCGGACCCTGGGCGACGCGGTGGCCCGCGACAGCCGCTACGGCGAGCTGACCGCGCTGCGGATCGGCCACGTGTGGTCGGCGACCAAGGCGATGACCCCCGGAGGCGGCAACCTCTACTGGGAACGCGGCACCGCGCGCCCGGATCTGCTGCTCGGCGACCTGGTCGCGATCCTGCATCCCGCGCTGGCCGCCAACCATCCATTCGAGTTCTACCGGCGGGTGTCGCGATGAAGCCACGTATCGCCCTGGTATTGACCGCGCTGAGCGCCGCGGTGGTTCTGCTGGCCGTGCTGGGGTTGGTGCTCGGGCCGGTGCGGGTGCCGGTGCTCGACACCGTGCAGGTGCTGTTCGGCGCCGAGCCCTCCGACCCGCGCTGGCAGGTGATCGTCTGGAACATGCGGTTACCGCGGGTGCTCACCGCGCTGGCCGCCGGGTCCGCGCTCGGGGTCGCCGGACTGCAGCTGCAAACCCTATTCCGCAACACCCTCGCCGACCCCTACATCCTCGGCGTGAGCTCCGGTGCCAGCCTCGGCGTCGCGCTGGTGGTGCTGCTCGGTGGCGCGGCAGGCGGCGGATTCACCACCGCGGTGGCCGGAGCCAGCCGCGCCGCGGAAGTGATCGCGGCGGCCCTGGGGGCGGCGGCGATGCTCACGCTGGTGCTGGTCTTGTCGCGGTGGACCCGCTCGGCGGCGACGCTGCTGCTGATCGGGGTGATGATCGGTGCGGCCAGCACCGCGCTGGTGAGCCTGGCGATGGTGTACTCCGATCCACAGCGGGTGCAGCAGTACCTGCTGTGGGGCCTGGGCAGTTTCGCCGGAACCGGCTGGGCCGATCTGGAGTTGCTGCTGCCGCTGGTGGCGGTCGGGCTACTGACCGCGGCGCTGACGATCCGCCCGCTCAACGCCCTGCTGCTCGGCGAGAGTTACGCGGCGACGATGGGCATCAACGTGCACCGGGCCCGGGTGGTCACGGTCATCTCGGCGTCGCTGCTGGCGGGTGTCACGACCGCGTTCTGCGGACCGATCGCGTTCCTCGGGCTGGTGGTGCCGCACATCGCCCGCATCGTGGTCGGCACCTCCGACCATCGCGTGGTGGTCCCGGCGGTGATACTGCTGGGCGCGGTCGCCGCGCTGGGCTGCGGCATCGTCAGCCAGGTGCCCGGCAGCGACCTGATCATCCCGATCAATGCGGTCACCGCGCTGGTCGGGGCGCCGGTGGTGATCGCCGTGCTGTTGCGGGCCCGTCGCGGATCGGGGTTGCCGTCATGACGCCGGCGTCTATGACAGCGGCGGCTGTCGAGCTCGCCGGTCTGGCGATCGGCTACCGCAACCGGCGCCGGTCGACGACGGTAGCGGCCGGACTGGCCGCCCAAGCGCGGCGCGGCGAACTGACCGTGCTGATCGGGCCCAACGGTGCCGGCAAGTCCACCCTGATCCGCACACTGGCCGGGTTGCAGCCCGCGCTCGGCGGACGTGTCCTGCTGGACGGCACCGACCTGACCGCACTGCCCCGAGACGAGCTGGCCCGCCGGGTCGCGGTGGTGCTGACCGAGCGCGTCGATCCGGGCCTACTGTCGGCGCGGGAGCTCGTGGGGCTGGGCCGCATCCCACACCTGGGTCTGGGCGGCCGGCTGCGCCCGGCCGACGAGGAGATCATCGACTGGGCGCTGGCGGCGACCGGCGCCCAGCATCTGGCGTCACGGCCGGCCACCGAACTGTCCGACGGCGAATGCCAACGGGTCCTGACCGCCCGGGCGCTGGCCCAACAGCCGGGCCTGCTGATCCTCGACGAGCCGACCGCGTTCCTGGATGTGTCCTCGCGGGCCGCACTGTTCGGGCTGCTGCGCGAGCTCGCCCGCGACCAGCAGTTGGCGGTGGTGTTGAGCACCCACGATCTGGAATTGGCGCTGCGGGTAGCCGATCGGGTGTGGCTGATGGATCCGGCGGGCACGTTGGTGGACACGGTCGGCGAAGAGTTGATGGTGTCCGGGCGCATCGGGGAGATGTTCGGCAACGACACACTGCGCTTCGACCCGGCCAGCGGCATGTTCACCTTCGTCGGGGACGCCAACGAGCGCACCGCCCGGGTCGACGCCGAGGAGCCGTTGCGCTCGGCACTGACCCGGGTGCTGTCCCGCGAGGGCTGGGGACTCGGCGATTCCGCCGAAATCGTGCTCACGGCAACCGATCCTGCCGCCGTCATGCTGCGTTCCACATCCGGCAATCAGGTCATGGCGCTACGCGACCTGCCGCAGCGACTGCGCGCCCTGCCTGCGACCACCCACCGCTGCGCCTCCCAGGATCAGACGATCACGGCGCTGGCCGAGTTATCCGCTGTCAGCTCCTATTTCGCGGTCTCCACCGGGATGGCGGACGACGCCGACTGGCATCCGGTGACACAGCTCTACACCGACCCCGATCTGCTCGCGGACGCTATCGCCGGAGTGCAGGACCGCATCGGAACAGCAGATCTTCGTGTGGCGGTGTCCACCTTCTACCTCGGATTCGCGGCACGACTGTGGTCGGTCGGGCTGGGCGGACTGGCCGAGCATCGACTCTTGATCGATCTGGATCCCGACCAGCTCTGGTACACCGATTCGGGCGGGCCGGTCCGGCTGCATCTGCCGAATCCGACGGCCTGGCAGGGGTCTTCGGCGGGCGACGACCTGGAGCCGGAGCTGGCCGACATGATCCTGACCGGCCACCTGGAACCGTTGGCCGCCGCGGTACGCCGGCTCGGCCCGATCTCGGAAGGGCTGCTGCGCGGCAATATCGCCTCCGCAGCCCTGGGCGCCGCCCGTGCCCTGCGCTGGCATCACGGCGGTGACCTTGCAGACCAGCCCAGTTGGAATCTCGCACGTACCATGTGCGATGACGAACGACTCTCTGGCGCAGTATGTTTCAGCGACTCCGGGACCGACTACCGCCGAGCCAGCTGCTGCCTGTTCTACCGCACGCCCGGCGGCGGACTGTGCGGCGACTGCGCACTGACCCACAAGCCCCAGGTTCGCCTGAACCCATGAAGGAAGGGATTCCCATGACCGAGAACACCGGAACCGTCGTCGCCGATCCCCCGATCGTCGACACCGAAGACCGCGGCCGCGAACAACGCTGGCCGCTGCCGACCGATCAGCAGAGCCTGCTGGATCTGCTGCACCTGTGCTTCGACGAGTACTGGGACGAGATCTGGTTCGGCATCATCATGGAGGGCGCAGCCTGGGAAGTGGCCGCCCCCAGCGCGCCGCGCAAGATCTCCATGCTCGACGGCTACGCCACCATCGATTTCGGCCGCTGGCACTTCCACCTGTGCATCGGCAAGCACCGGGCCAGCGGCTCGGAACTGGGACGCATTCGCCGCTGCACGCGGGCCGAGCTGTACCGCCGAATCGGCAAGGACGGCAACCCGCAGTCGTGGGGCGTGCGCCTGTTCAACGGGCGCGACGAGCAGATGATGACGGTGATGCTGCCGAACCCGTTCCTCACCAACGACCAGCAGATGCGCGACGAGCCCGAGTGGGGCCAGTTGGAGTTGTGGGACAAGCTGCGCGACAAGTACCTGGGCCTGGGGCCGGACCCGCTGGACCGCGGCGGGAATCGGATCCGCTGCGGCGGTTAGCGAGACTCGACGAAGGAGAGCCGAAGCTGGACCGCCGCAACAGACTCGGCGGTTAGCGAGACTCGACGAAGGAGAGCCGAAGCTGGACCGCCGCAACAGACCCGGCGGTTAGCTCTGGCCTTCGCTAGTCGGGTTCGATCGGCCAGGTGTTGGGCATCATCGGGCTGACCGCACCACCGCCGAAACCATCGTCGGCCAGGGCGGTCAGCCCGCCCGGTCGGGCACTGGTCACCCGGTGGGTGGCACCGGCGAAGCCCTGCGATCCAGCGCCTCTACTCGAGGCGACCGCCCCGGCAAGCTCCATCGGATCCGGCTCCAAGTCCATGTACTCGTAGCCCCGGCCGAGCATGCCGGCCTTGGCCCGGCGCCGGCGCCGCTGCGGCGATTTCTGCTCCGCCGATTCCTCCGCGGGCACCGCGGCACTGTCCGGCTGCGGCGCCGCCTTCTTGCGGGAGCTGGTGCCCGAGCCACGTCGAGCGCCCATGTCCAGGCCGCCGACCATGTACATGTAGGCCGGCATCGTGACCGACGGAGGTCCCGCGGGGGTCGGCGGCGGCGCACCGGGCGGCGGAGGGGCGGCTGCCGGTGCGGGTGAAGGCGCGGGGGCGGGTGAAGGCGCCGGAGCCGGCGCGGGGGCCGGTGCCGGCGGCTGGGCCAACGTCAGCGCGGGCGGCGGCGGGGCCGGCGGCGGAACCGCGGCTGCCACCGCGTGATGTGCCAGCGCCCCGATGCCCAGACCGCCGATCACCCCGGCCGGAGCCAGCAGACTCGTGGCGGCGAGCGCCGGTAACAGCGCCGGCAGCAATATCGTCTGGGTGAGTAGGTAGTTGAGCGCTTGAATGGTGTTGCCGATCGTCGAGGTGACGATCTCGACCATGGCCATCGGAATGACCAGGGCCAGGCCCTGCGGGTTGAACAGGGCCGTGTACATGATCGCGATCAGGTCGTCGATGATGACGATGCTGGTGAAGGCGAAGTAGGACCCCGGGTCCAGTGGCACCGAGAAGATGTACGCCAGGTTCCCCGGGTTGAAGAAGCTCAGCGGGTTGCCGGTCCACGCCAGCCACGACCCGGGCACTCCGGGCGGTGGCAGTAACGACGATCCGTTCTGCAGGGCGGCGAAGAACTTGGCCAGCGGATCCGCGAGCCCGGTGAAGCCGATCTTGTTGAAGAACTCCTGCAGCTCGGCATACAGCGGGTACTGGCCGCTGTCGGGATAGGGCGGATGCGGGACCAGGCTTTCTAGCCATTTGGCGAAGTCCAGAAACCACTGCGGTGGCGCCGGCGCGGTGTCCGCCGCACTGCCGGGTGTCTTGAGCACCACCGGCGCCGGTTCGGTCTGAGCCGTCGCCGCGGTCGCCACCGCCGCGCCGGCCACCGCCTGATAGGTGGTCATCACGGCGGCGGCCTGCGCCCACATCCGTGCATAGTCGGCCTCGTTCAACGCGATCGGAATCGTGTTGACGCCGAAGAAGTTTGTGCCCACCAGCACCGCGTGCGTGACGTGGTTGGCGACCAGCTCGGCCATGGTCGGCATCGCCGCCAACGCGGCGGTGTACCCCGCGGCAGCGGTCTCCTGTTGAGCCGCCGTGGCGGCACTGTTGGCGACGGCGCGCATCAGCCAGGCCAGATACGGCGCGTGGGCGGTCACGAAGGCCTCGGCGGACGGCCCCTGCCACGACCCGGCCTGCACTGCACCCAGCACCGCCGTCAGATCGTCGGCGATTGCGGCATATTCAGTGCTCAGCGCGCTCCACGCGGCGGCCGATGACAGCAAGGGACCGGCACCCGGGCCGGCCGACAGTGACGTCGAATGTACTTCTGGCGGAGAGGCCATCCAGATCGGCGCAGTCATCGCAGACCACCGGATGCCACCCGATAAGGGCGCAACATGGGAGTTTGTCAGCTCTCTCGGGGTACACCGCCCCGGGTCGCAGGATGCGACGATGTGAGTGTCCTGACTCTCGGATCAACGCTCGCCTCGCCTTCCAGCTCCATCAGAGCCGTGGCAGTTGAGGGTCGCTCCCCGATCACAGTGGCGGGACCGTGCCGGATTCACACCGGCTTCCTGCACCATCGTTGCCGTACCGGTGCATTATCGCACGCTGCGACGCGTAACGCCCCTAAAGCGCAACTACACGCTGGCGCGGCCGGGGCCGCGCACCGCTTCGGTGACCGCATCGGCCAGCGGTTCGATGTCGGCGGGGGCCAACTCGGCGATGGTGATCCGCAGGCCCGGGGCGCCCCGGATCCGGAACCGCGCCCCCGGCGCCGCGGCCCAGCCCGCGGCGAACAACGCCGTCATCGCCACCGCCTCGTCGGGTACCGGGATCCACACGTTGAGCCCGGAACGGCCGTGCGCGAGCACGCCCCGGTCGGCCAGTGCCGTGCACAGTCCGTCGCGGGCCGCACGGTAAGCGGCTTCGGCGTCGGCCACCCGCTGCGTCGCCGCGGCGTCGCGCCACAGTTCGACCGACAGGTTCTGCAGCAGGTGACTGACCCAGCCCGGCCCCAGCCGCTGGCGACCCTGCACCCGTTCGACGGTGCGCGGGTCACCGGCCAGCACCGCCAGCCGCAGATCCGGGCCATACGCCTTGGCCACCGACCGAATGAACGCCCAGTGCCGGGTCACGCCTGCCAGCGAGTGCAGCGGCACCCCGGCGATGGCCGCGCCGTGGTCGTCTTCGACCAGCAGCACCTCCGAATCGTCCAGCAATGCCCGCAGGGCATCCGCACGATCCGCGGAAACCGCTGCGCCGGTGGGGTTCTGAGCACGGCTGGTCACCACCACTGCGCGCACTCCGCGCCCCAGCGCGCGAGCCAATTCGGCAGGCAGCGGACCGTCGTCGTCGACCGCGACCGGCTCCGGAATGAGGCCCAGCGCACCGAGTAGGTCGAGCAGGTTGGGCCACCCCGGATCTTCGACGGCCACCCGGTCGCCGGGACGCAGGTGGGCGCAGAGCACCCGCTCGATTCCGTCCAGCGCTCCGGAGGTGACCGCCAGGTGATCGGCCGGCACACCGTCGGCGGCCAGTTCGGCCGCGGCATGCTCGGCCAGCGCCGGCGTGATCGGCGGGTTCCCGTAGAGCACAACGGGTCCCGGAGCTGCGGTGATTACGGGCAGCAGCGCCGGATTGGGGTTTCCCGTCGATAGGTCTCGCACGCCTGGGGGCACCGCCAGCCCGCGCAGCGACCGCGGTGTGGTCGCCGGCCGATCGCGCACCCGGGTACCTCGCCGTCCCGAGCTTTCGACGGCGCCGCGGTCTCGCAACAACCGGTAGGCGGCAGCCACGGTATTCGGATTCACCCCGAGCTGCTGGGCCAGCCCGCGAATCGGTGGCAGCGCGGCCCCCGGCGCCAACGCACCTTGCGCGATGCCCTCCTCGACGCTGGCCGCAATGGCCTCGGCACCCTCGCCGGTAATGCTGTATTGTACTGACACAACTCCAATATTGCACTAGTACATTAACGGAGGCAAGCTCGTGTCCTACGCACCGACGCCGCAGACCACCCCCACCCGGTATCGGGAACGGGCCCGCTACGACCGCGACACCGTGCACCACATCCTGGACGAGGCGCTGATCTGCCATCTGGGTTACTCCCGCGACGGCCATCCGGTGGTGCTGCCCACCACGCACGCCCGAGTCGACGAGACGCTGTATCTGCATGGCTCCACCGGCAGCGGCCCGGTGCTGGCCGCCGGCCCCACCGGGCTACCGGTCTGCGTCACCGCCACCCTGATCGACGGGTTGGTGCTGGCCCGCTCGGCGCTACACCATTCGATGGCCTACCGCTCGGTGGTCGTCATCGGCGCCGCCCGCCTGGTCCAGGACGAGGCCGAGAAGCGGCTCGGGCTCGATGCGCTGCTCGATCACGTCGCACCCGGCCGGGCCGCCGATGCCCGGCCGCCCAACCGCCGGGAGCTGGCGGCCACCGCGGTGCTGGCCCTCGACCTGGTGAAGGTGTCCGCCTCAGTGCGCGACGGCGGACCCAACGACGAACCCGAAGACATCGCGTTGCCGCACTGGGCGGGCGTGGTTCCGCTGCGGATGGTCGCCGGGTGCCCGGAGCCGGCCGCCGACCTCGACCCGGCCATCGCGCTGCCGCCCTACCTGAAGTCCTATCGCAGGCCGCGGTGAGTTAGCGCGATGACCTAGGTCGCCTGCCTGCCGTACTCCGGCATCCAAGTGCCCGGCGTCATCGGGGTGGTGGCACCGCCACCGAATGCGTCGGCGCCAAGGGCGGTGAGTCCGCTCGGCTCGACGGCGTCCGCGGCGTCTTCGAGGTCCATGTACTCATACCCGCGGCCGAGCATGTCGGCCTTCACACGCCGCCGCCGGCGGGCCTTGGTCTTCTCCTCGGCGACGGCGGCCTCCGCCGGTGCCGCGGCGGCGTCGGGTTCGGGCGCTTTGCGTCGACGCGCACTGGTGCCCGCGGCCCGGCGGGACTGCTGGCTCGCGCTGGCGACCAGATACATGGCGGCCAGACTGTCCCCCGGGGCCAACGGCGGCGCGGGCGGCGGAGGGGGCGCCGGCGGCGCACCGGGCGGCGCCGGGGCCAGAGCGGGTGCCGGCGCGGGAGCCGGGGCCGGCGCGGGAACCGGAGGCGTGGGAGCCACCGTCACCCCGGCGAAGGGCGGGGGCATGATCGGAACCACCGGCACCGGAACGGCATGCAGCGCGGCCAGCCCGGACAACCCCGCCAGTCCGGCCAACGGTGCCGCGGCCAGTGGCGCCAGAGCGGCAGTCAGCATCGGCAGCACCACCGGAATCAACACCAGAGCCTGCTCCAGCAGCGTCTTGAGCAGCGCGATCACGTCGGTGATGATCGTGCCGACCGCTTCCACTGCGGCGAACATCAGCGTGAATGCAATGGTGCTGGGATTACCGGACGCGAACGCCGCGGCGATATCGGCGCCGATGAATGCGAATGTCTGCGACAGGTAGGCGGCGAACGATCCGAAGTCCATCGGATAGCCGATCGCGAACGCGAGGTTGTAGGGGCTCAGAAAGCTCAGCGGGTTGCCCAGGACCGGCAGCCAGGGGTCGAACCCGCCGAACATCGACTGGAAGAAGGGGTTGCTCGCCAGCTGGTCGATCATCGGCTGCAGCACCTTGTTGTAGAAGTCGACGTAGCCACTGTTCTGCAACCACTCCATGATCTCGTTCTGCCGATCCGGCGGGAGCTGCGGCTGGCTGGCGTCGGCGGACTGCGCCTTGGCGATCTGCGGCGCCGCAGAGGTCTGCGGGCTCGACGCCACCGCGGTGCCCGCGACGGCCTGATAGGTGGTCATCACCGTGGCGGCCTGCAACCACATCCGGCCGTAGTCGGCCTCATTGAGCGTGATCGGGATGGTGTTGACGCCGAAGAAGTTGGTGGCGACCAGCACCGCGTGGGTGGCGTGGTTAGCCGCCAGCTCGGCCAGGGTCGGCATTGCCGCCAATGCCGAGCTGTAGGCGGCGGCCGCGGTCTGTTGCTGGGCGGCCATCACCGCGCTGGTGATGCCGGCGTGCAGCAGCCAGGCCAGATACGGCACGTTCGCCGCCACATAGGCTTCGGCGCTCGGGCCCTGCCACGCCCCGGCCTGCACCGCACCCAGCAGCGCTGCCAGCTCGTCGGCGATCTCGGCGTACTCGGTGCTCAGCGTGGTCAACGCCGCCGCCGACGCCAGCAGCGGGCCTGCCCCAGGACCGGTCGACAGCAACGTGGAATGGACTTCCGGAGGTGACGCGATCCAGATCGGCGCGGTCACTATCGCCAGCTCTCTCGGGGTGCTCCGCCCCAAACCGAGGGTGCGACGACGTGAGTATCTGGCTCTCGGGCGAGTTCACTCCCCCGATCACAGTGGCGGGACCGCTCCGGAATTGAAGCGGCGGCCCCAGCTTCGGCTCGCCTTCGCCGACCCTTCGGGCCAACTCCGACGAGCCTGGCTGAACCGCCGGATTCGCACCGGATTCCTAACGTCGCCTTCGCCTTACCAGCGAATTGTCGCACGCTAGGCGCCCTGAGCGCCGCCGAGTGTGAAATCCACGACGGATCCTCCGGCGTTTCCGTCGGCGGATTCACACTCGGCGGGGAACCTCAGTCCTTGGCGTCGATCGCGGCGTTCAGCGTCGGGCTGGGCCGCATCACCGCCGAGGTCAGGTCGTGGTCCGGCGCGTAATAACCACCGATGTCCACCGCGTTGCCCTGCACCACGGCCAGCTCACCCAGGATGACGTCCTCGTTCTTGGCCAGCGTGTTCGCCAGCCCCGCGAAGTGCTTGGCCAGCTCGGCGTCCTCGGTCTGCGCGGCAAGCTCATCCGCCCAGTGCTTGGCCAGGTAGAACTGGCTACCGCGGTTGTCGAGCTCGCCGGTCTTGCGCGACGGGCTCTGGTTGGCATCCAGCAGCTTGCCGATCGCCGAGTCCAGCGTCTCGCCCAGGATCTTGGCGCGGGAATTGCCGGTCTTGGCACCCAGGTCATCGAAGCTGGCACCCAGCGCCAGGAATTCGCCGAGCGAGTCCCAGCGCAGGTGGTTCTCCTCCACCAGCTGCTTGACGTGCTTGGGGGCCGAACCGCCCGCACCCGTCTCGTACATGCCGCCGCCGGCCATCAACGGCACGATCGACAGCATCTTGGCGCTGGTGCCCAGCTCCAGGATCGGGAACAGGTCGGTTAGGTAATCGCGCAGGATGTTGCCGGTGGCGGCGATGGTGTCCTGTCCGCGGATCAGCCGCTCCAGGGTGTACCGCATGGCCCACACCTGCGGCATGATCTGGATCTCCAGGCCCTCGGTGTCGTAATCCAACAGGTAGGCCTTGACCTTCTTGCGCAGCTCGGCCTCGTGCGGACGCTCGGTGTCCAGCCAGAACACCACCGTCATGCCCGACGCCCGGGCCCGCTGAACGGCCAGTTTCACCCAGTCCCTGATGGCGGCGTCGGTGACCGTGCAGAGCCGCCAGATGTCACCGGCCTCCACGTTCTGGGTCAGCAGCACCTCACCGGTGGCCAGGTCCACGATGTCGGCGACGCCGGCCTCGGGGACCTCGAACGTCTTGTCGTGGCTGCCGTACTCCTCGGCCTTCTGCGCCATCAGCCCGACGTTCGGGACGGTGCCCATGGTGGCCGGGTCGAACTGCCCGTGAGTCTTGCAGAAGTTGATGATCTCCTGGTAGATCCGGGCGAACGTCGACTCCGGGTTGACCGCCTTGGTGTCCTTGGTCCGTCCATCGGCGCCGTACATCTTGCCGCCGGCCCGGATCATCGCCGGCATCGAGGCGTCCACGATGACATCCGAGGGCGAGTGGAAGTTGGTGATCCCGTGCGCCGAATCCACCATCGCCAGCTCCGGCCGGTGCTCCCGACAGGCGTGCAGGTCCTCGATGATCTCGTCGCGCTGGGAGGCCGGCAACGTCTCGATCTTGCTGTACAGGTCGACCATGCCGTTGTTGACGTTGACGCCCAGGTCGTCGAAGAGCTTCTGGTGCTTGGCGAATGCGTCCTTGTAGAACACCTTGATGGCGTGGCCGAACACGATCGGGTGGCTGACCTTCATCATGGTCGCCTTGACGTGCAGGGAGAACATCACGCCGGTCTTGCGGGCGTCCTCCATCTGCTCCTCGTAGAACTCGCGTAGCGCCGCCACGCTCATGAACATCGAGTCGATGACCGTGCCGTCCAGCAGCGACACCTTCTCCTTGAGCACAATCGTGTTGCCGCTCTTGGTCGTCAGCTGCATCTTGACGTCGCGGTCGCGGTCCAGCGTCATCGACTTCTCACCGTGGTAGAAGTCGCCGTGCTTCATGGTCGCCACGTGCGTGCGCGAGGCCTGTGACCACTCGCCCATGCTGTGCGGGTGCTTGCGGGCGTACTCCTTGACCGCCTTGGGCGCACGACGGTCCGAGTTGCCTTCCCGCAGTACCGGATTCACTGCAGAACCCAGGCACTTGGCATAGCGGTCGTGAACGTCGCGCTCCTGCTCAGACTTGGGGTCCTCGGGGTAGTCCGGCAGCTTGAAGCCCTTGCCCTGCAGCTCCTTGATGGCGGAGACCAGCTGCGGCACCGAGGCGCTGATGTTGGGCAGCTTGATGATCGTGGTATCCGGCAGCTGGGTAAGTCGGCCGAGTTCGGCCAGGTTGTCCGGCACCCGCTGCTCGTCGGTCAGGCAGTCGGGGAAGGCGGCCAGGATGCGGGCCGCAAGCGAGATGTCACTGGCTTGGACGTCGATACCCGCGGGCCCGGTGAAGGCCTGCACGATCGGCAGGAACGAGTACGTCGCCAACAGCGGCGCCTCGTCAGTCAGCGTGTAGATGATGGTCGGCTGGTCGGCGCACATGGCTGTTCTCCCGGCGTCAGGTTCTTAGGTGTTCGATTGTCCCGCGTTGTACACGGCGGCATCAGTATCGCGTACCGGTCCACGGCGTTCACCGCCGGTGAGCAGGTGGCGACAGCTATACGGGATGCGATAGGCTGCGTGACGGTCATGAGTGCCAGCGCGAAGCCCCGGCTTGCTGGCCGGCAACCCTCCAACCGCGGTGGGGTGCCCCGGGTGATGACCGGGTTGAGTAGCCACTATCGGCTACGCGGCAAGCGCGGGTCCGCCACAACGGGCCCCCCGAGTAGACAGGGGAACCTGATGCGTGCCTCCTTGCGCCCGCTCACCCGTTGCTGTTGTCGCTGAACCCAGGCCTAATCCGCTCGTCACCAGCGACAACAAACCCGAGGAAACCATTCAGCAATGACCGCCGACAACAACATCGACCCAAGTTCGCACTGGTCGTTCGAGACTAAGCAGGTCCACGCCGGGCAGGTTCCCGACGCGACCACCAATGCCCGCGCGTTGCCGATTTACCAGACCACCTCCTACACGTTCGACAACACCGATCACGCGGCCAAGCTGTTCGGGCTGGAGGTTCCGGGCAACATCTACACCCGGATCATGAACCCGACCAATGACGTCGTCGAGCAGCGGATCGCCGCACTCGAAGGCGGGGTCGCGGCGCTGCTGGTGGCCTCCGGGTCCGCCGCGGCGACCTTCGCGATCCTCAATCTCGCCGGCGCCGGCGACCACATCGTCTCCAGCCCGCGGCTCTACGGCGGCACCTACAATCTGCTGCACTACTCGCTGACCAAGCTGGGTATCGAGACCACCTTCGTCGAGGACCCCGATGACCTGGAGTCCTGGCGGGCGGCGGTGCGGCCCAACACCAAGGCCTTCTTCGCCGAGACCATCTCCAACCCGAAGATCGACGTGCTCGACATTCCGGGCGTGTCGGGCGTGGCGCACGACAACGGGGTGCCGCTGATCGTCGACAACACCGTGGCGACCCCCTACCTGATCCAGCCGCTGGCCCACGGTGCCGACATCGTGGTGCACTCGGCCACCAAGTACTTGGGCGGGCACGGCGCGGCGATCGCGGGCGTGATCGTCGACGGTGGGACCTTCGACTGGACCCAGGGCCGCCACCCCGGTTTCACCACACCCGACCCGAGCTACCACGGCGCGGTCTTCGCCGACCTGGGAGCGCCCGCGTTCGCACTCAAGGCCCGCGTGCAACTGCTGCGCGACCTGGGCTCTGCGATCTCGCCGTTCAATGCCTTCCTGATCGCCCAGGGCCTGGAGACGCTGAGCCTGCGGGTGGAGCGCCACGTCGCGAACGCCCAGCGGGTCGCGGAGTTCCTGGAGGCCCGCGACGACGTGCTGAGCGTCAACTACGCCGGGCTGGCCAGCTCGCCGTGGCACGCACTGGCCCAGCAGCTGGCACCGAAGGGTGTCGGCGGTGTGCTCTCGTTCGAGCTCCCCGGCGGCATCGAGGCCGGCAAGGCGTTCGTCGACGCACTGAAGCTGCACAGCCACGTCGCCAACATCGGTGACGTGCGTTCGCTGGTGATCCACCCGGCGTCGACGACGCACGGCCAGCTCAGCGCCGAAGAGCAGCTGGCCAGCGGTGTGACGCCGGGCCTGGTTCGGCTGGCGGTCGGCATCGAGGGCATCGCGGACATCCTGGCGGACCTGGAGCTCGGTTTCGCCGCGGCATCGACACAGCTCGGCGGCTCGTCGGCGCTGGCGGCCCGTTGAGGCGGTCCCCGGTGACAATCTCCGACGTGTCCAGGCAGCTACTGCCCGCCGAGGGAGAGACCGGCGTGGTCGCCATCGGGTCGCTGACGCTGCAGAGCGGCGCGGTGCTCGATGACGTCCACATCGCCGTGCAGCGCTGGGGCGAGCTGTCGCCCGAGCGCGACAACGTCGTCATGGTGCTGCATGCACTGACCGGGGATTCCCACGTCACCGGGCCCGCCGGGCCGGGCCATCCCACCCCGGGCTGGTGGGACGGGGTGATCGGCCCCGGCGCTCCGATCGACACCGACCGCTGGTGCGCGGTGGCCACCAATGTGCTGGGCGGCTGCCGCGGGTCGACCGGCCCGGGATCGCTGGCTCGCGACGGGAAGCCTTGGGGCTCAAAGTTTCCCGCGATCACGATTCGCGATCAGGTGCAGGCCGACATCGCCGCGCTGGCTGCGCTGGGGATCACCGAGGTGGCCGCCGTGCTGGGCGGTTCGATGGGTGGCGCCCGTGGGCTGGAGTGGATGGTCGGCCACCCGGACCGGGTGGGCGCGGGCCTGCTGCTGGCCGTCGGCGCTCGGGCCACCGCCGACCAGATCGGCACCCAGAGCACCCAGATCGCGGCCATCAAGGCCGACCCGAACTGGCAGGGCGGCGACTACCACGGCACCGGCCGCAGTCCCGAAGCCGGACTGGCGATCGCCCGGCGCATCGCGCACCTGACCTACCGCGGCGAGGCCGAGCTGGACCTGCGATTCGCCAATGCAGCCCAGGACGGGGAAGACCCGGCCGACGGCGGGCGCTACGCGGTGCAGAGCTACCTGGAACATCAGGGCGACAAGCTGGTGTCGCGGTTCGACGCGGGCAGCTACGTGACCCTGAGCGACTCGCTGTCCAGCTACGACGTGGGCGCCGGACGCGGCGGGGTGGCCGCGGCGTTGCGCGGCTGCCCGGTTCCCGCGGTGGTCGCCGGGATCACCTCGGACCGGCTGTACCCGCTGCGGTTGCAGGCCGAGCTGGCCGAGCTGCTGCCCGGCTGCGAGGGACTGCAGGTGCTCGACTCCGACTGCGGGCACGACGGCTTCCTGCTGGACACCGCACGGGTCGGCGAGCTGATCCGCCAGACCCTGGACTTGGCAAGTTCGGCCCGGGACCGCCGGCGGTGAGCCCGTCCGAGCAGGGCCGCCGCGACCGCTCGCTGTCGTTCGGATCGCAAGCCGCCGCCTACGAGCGGGGCCGCCCGTCCTACCCCCCGGAGGCCATCGACTGGCTGCTGCCACCGGGCGCCCGCGACGTCCTGGACCTGGGCGCCGGCACCGGCAAACTGACCGCACGCCTGGTGGAACGCGGCCTGGACGTGGTGGCGGTGGACCCGATCGCCGAGATGCTCGAGGTGCTGGCGACCGCCCTGCCCGGAACCCCGGCACTGCTCGGGTCGGCCGAGCAGATCCCGCTGCCCGACAACAGCGTCGACGCGGTGCTGGTGGCCCAGGCCTGGCATTGGTTCGACCCTGCCCGGGCCATCCCCGAGCTGGTGCGGGTGCTGCGCCCCGGCGGCCGGCTGGGGCTGGTGTGGAACACCCGCGATGAGCGGCTGGGCTGGGTCAAGGAACTCGGCAGTATCATCGGTCGCGAAGATGCCCGCGACGTGGTCGACGCCGGGGTGAGCCTGCCCGCGCCCTTCGGTGACATCGAAAGCCATCAGGTGGAGTGGACCAACTACCTGACGCCGCAGGCCCTGATCGATCTGGTCGCGTCCCGCAGCTACTGCATCACCTCACCGGACGCGGTGCGCACCAAGACCCTGGACCAGGTCCGCAACCTACTGGCCACCCATCCGGCGTTGGTCGGGTCCACCGGGCTGGCGCTGCCCTACATCACGGTGTGCGCCCGCGCCACGCTCTCGGATTCCTAACACCGGCAGGTGTTTATGCCGGCCGACATCGGGTATGCGGCTTCGGTCGGCCGGAACCGGGGGCCCTACGGTTGGCGTCCATCAAGGCCCCGGCTGCCCGAAGGGCCAACCCGCATGACTCACCGCCTGACTCCACATTTTGCTGACGTCCAAGCCCATTACGACCTGTCCGATGACTTCTTTCGGCTCTTCCTGGATCCGACCCAGACCTATAGCTGCGCCTACTTCCGGCACTACGACATGACGCTCGAGGAAGCCCAACTCGCCAAGATCGACCTGTCGCTCGGCAAGCTCGGCCTGCGCCCCGGCATGACGCTGCTCGACGTGGGCTGCGGCTGGGGCGCCACCATGCAGCGGGCGATCGAACAGTACGACGTCAACGTGGTCGGTCTGACGTTGAGCAAGCACCAGGCCGTCCACGTGCAATCGATGTTCGCCGCGATGGACTCCCCGCGCAGCAGACGGGTGCTGTTGGCCGGGTGGGAGGAGTTCGACGAGCCGGTTGACCGGATCGTGTCTATCGGGGCGTTCGAGCACTTCGGCTACGACCGCTACGACGACTTCTTCGAGATGGCCTACCGGGCGCTGCCCAGCGACGGGGTGATGATGCTGCACACCATTTGTGGCTTGTCCCCGCAACAGATAGTCGAATACGGCATGCAGCTGACGGCCGAACTGGCCGCCTTTCAGATCTTCCTCATGACCGAGATCTTCCCCGGCGGCCAGCTGCCGTCGGTGGCGCTGGTCAAAGAGCACGCCGTCAAGGCCGGATTCACGGTGAACCGCATCCAGTCACTGCAGCAGCACTACGCAATGACCCTCGACCACTGGGCGCAGGCGTTGGAAGCGCACGAATGTGAGGCCATCGCGCTCCAGTCCGCAGAGGTCTACGAGCGCTATATGCGTTACCTGACCGGCTGCGCGGAGGAATTCCGGGAGGGCCGCTTCGACATCAACCAGTTCACGCTGGCCAAATAGCCTTAGCCAAAGCCCTTCCGCGACGGCGATTCCCACTACGCACTGAACAGGTCGGTGAAGTCGTCGGCGATCGACTGGAACGCGCTCATCACACTCAAGAGGCCGAACCCGATGGCTGTGGGGATCAGCCCAGCGTCGGCCGCGATCGGCATTCCGATGGCGTTCGTCAGTGTGGTCAGCAGGTCGTCGCCGTTGCCGAACGCGTTGAAGAACATGCTGATGTCATAAGCCGGCATGGTGGTCAGCAAGGCGTTGATGATGTCCGCGGTCGGCAGCAGCACCGAATACAGCGTGGAGGCCGCGCTGGAGAACGTGTTGACGACGTCGAGAAGGCTGGGCAGCGCGAAGTCCATTCCCGAACCGAGCGCATCCGCCGGGCCTCCCAGCGACAGGTGCCCGAGGTCGTAGATGAAGTCGTCGAATCCGTGTTGCGCTCCCTGCCACAGGGAGCTCAGCAGCGTCATGACGTCGATATCCGGGAATACCCCGTAGTTGGTGAGCACATTCGCCGGACCCATGTCCCAGCCACCATGAGTCAGCTCCCCGTCGACGTAGGTGTCGACGTTGCCGTAGCCCAGGTCGACCAGGATCCGGGTGACGGGCTCCAGCAGGTCATAGAGCGGCTCGCCCAACACCGGGATTCCCAGCAGCGGCTGCAGCAGCGGCAGGATCTCCGTCGGGATCATGTAGTAGTCGGTGTTGAGGGCGGCCGAGGCGCCGTCGGGCAGTGTCAAGGGTCCGTCGTAGTTGGTGGAGCCCAGCAGCAGCTGTGCGCTGTCGATGGAGTCCGGCCGGCTGTAGCCGGGGCCGTGCACCAGCGCGATTCCCAGTACGGCGTTGAGCACCGACAGGAAGTTCAGCGGATAGCGCGGGAAGTCGGCGAAGCCGTCGTATTCGGCGATGTAGATATCGGTCGCGTACGGGGTGTCGGGCGTGGCCCCGTAGAAGTCGATTCCCATCGACGGGATGTACAGCGGAACGTCCGGGATGGCGAAGCGGGACAGCAGGCCGCCGTTGGGGAACATCTCATTGGCGATCAAGACGAAAGACAGCTGGTCGGGGTCGGGGGCATTTCCGGAGGCGAGCAGCTGGTTCATCTCGATCGAGGAGAGGACAGCGCTCTGCGATACGCCGTAGACCACCAGGTTGTCGCCGGCCGCGATGTGATCGCGGATGGTCGAGTCGAGCATCCGCACACCCTGGTCGACCGAGGTGTCCAGCGGCAGGCTCTTGACGCCGGTGCCCGGGTACAGGCCTTCGGGGGTGAAGACGCCCTGCATGGTGTAGCCGTCGTACCCGAGGTGCGAGAGGTATTGATCAGCCCAGTGAAAGTCCCACGTCCCGGGGATCGGGGTGCCGCTGCCGCCCATGACCAGCGCGACGCTGTCGAGCAGCGCCACGTCGGCGACTACCGTGCGCGCCCCAGCGATCGAGGACGCCAAGGCCGGCGTCATGACCGGCGAGGCAACCACCGCCGCGGCGCTGGTCACGGCCACTGCCGCAACGCCCAGGGAGTGGAATGTGGGGCTGACCTTCATGGCGACCTCCGGCAGCGAACGCGGGACTGCTAATTGCTCGCAGCACCTTAACGCCGACATGATGAAAACCTGAAGCAATTCTGAATAATTCAAACTTTCTACTGTGGAAACTTCCGCCGAACAGGCATTTTCTCCGGGCCAATGTCCATAATCCGACTCATGTTGGTAGCCGTCCGCATCCTGAGAGGAAACGCCAAGGTTCGACCAGCGGGCCCCGAATTCCGGGCGCCCACCGGCCTTACGCCGGTTTCACCTGAACGTCGACGGTGGTGGCGCCGTGGTCGGCGGCGATCACCAACACCGAGGACCCCGGTCCCGACACCACGTGCCCGCCGATGACGTCCACCTGATAGCCGTTCGGGTACTGCAGAGCCGGCACCACGATTCGGGTCTGCGCGTCGGCGGCGAAGCTGCCCGAGCCGTCAGCCATCGCGGTGGAGTAACTGAAGTGGAAGATCCCACCCGCGAACGACCAGGCGTTCGGCACCCCGGCGATCGTCTGCGGGTACGGCTCGGCCAGCGCTGCCAGCTTGGCGGCGTCCACGTTGTCGCCGACCGGCGGCAGATTCGTGTCGAAGACCAGCGCCTGGCCCTCCGGAGAGCTGCTGGCGACATCACCGCCGGTATAGGCCCACTCCAGCCAGCCGTACCGGAAGGGATTGGTGTGCTGCAGGGTATTGGCGATGACACTGACGTTGGCGGTGGCACCGAACTCGGTCATCAGCGCCGGAATGTTGTGTGAGTCGGCATATGTCGCGGCGTTGTTCAACAGGATGTCGAAGTTGAGCCCACAGCCGAAGTCGATCTCGAACACCGAATTCGCCAGACAGTAGTTGTGGAACGCGAAGATCCCGTGCGGATCATCCACGGCGCCCAACGACGTCGGTACCGCCGTGTTGAACAGGAAAGTCGGTTCGAACAGCACCGGAGTGTTCGGGTCGACCGAGCGAATCGCCGCGGCCATCTGGTTGTAGAACGGCGTCAGGGTCTGGGCGTCGAACTGCGGGCTTCCCAGCACGCTCGACAGCCACGGCGAGCCCGGCCACGGCTCGTTGATGATGCCGTAGCCGGCCACGCCGGCGTCGTCCTTGAAGTAGTCGGCGACGTATTGCCACGACCGCGCGTAGTGATTGGCCAGACCGATCCCATCTTCGGCTTTGGCGTTGGACCAGAACGCATCCCAGGCGTGCAGCTGCGCGGGGTTGAACAGGTAGGTGCCGATCTGGCCCACGTCGGGGTTGGGCAGCCCACCGGTCAGCACCGCCCAGTCCGGCGCGCCGTCACCGCCGAAGCCCGCGCTGTAGAAATCCTGATGGAAGTCGAGAACGCTGTAGATGCCGTGGTCGGCCAGGGTTTGCACGGTCTGTTTGATCGCGGCGAGGTAGTCGGCGTCGAACACGCCCGGCTGCGGCTCCACTCCGGCCCAGAGCACTCCTACCCGAACGGCGTTGAAGCCATTGGCGGCCAGGAACGCCGCATCATCGTCGCCGAACCCGTCGGCACCCGGGGTGTACGGCGCGATCTTGTAGACCTGGTTGACCCCGTGCAGGATCACCACCTTGCCGTCGCTGTCGGTGATCCAGGCGCCGGCGGTGGACAGGCCGGTGTAGGGGCCGGTGTCCGGGGCGCCGGCCAGGGTGCCGAAGTGCCCGACCGCGCCGTGGAGGCCGAACATGCCGGCCGCTCCACCGGCACCGCCCAGCGCGGGCAAGCTTCCAGCACCGCCATAGACCCCGTTGCCGGCGTCGCCACCGGCACCGCCGACGCCCATCAACCAGCCGCCGGCACCGCCGTCTCCGCCATTTCCGCCGAAACCACCCTCGCCCCCGGCGCCGCCGGCACCGCCGTTGCCGAACATGCCGGCCGCTCCCCCGGCCCCGCCGCCACCGCCGGCGGTGTTGTCCCAGCCGGCACCGCCATCGCCGAACAGCCAGCCCGCGCCACCGCCGTCGTGATGCGCCTCGGTTCCTGCCGTGCCGTCGGCGATCATCGCGCCCCAACCCAGCGCCCTGCTGAACTCGTTGAGCCCGTCCAGGATTGGAGTGGGTCCGGCGGCATGGATCCAGCTTTCGATCCCGGTGTGCAGCGGCGTGTAGATGAGCTGCTGCAGCCACGCCGTCGCATCGGCTGCGCCCACGCTCGGCGCTCCGGCGATCCCGGTCAGGACATCATTCCAGTGCGCCGGATCGAAGAACGCGTCCCAGGCCGCCGGGCTCGACAGCGCGGACCAGTCCACGGTGTGCGTTGCCGCGTCCACGAACGGGGCCAGCGCCTGCTCGAGCATGTCGTCGAACATCTCGGCGCTCGCAGGGGCCGGCACTGCCACGCCGAACACCAAGGCCGAGCCGACCACGGCGCCCAGCCCGACCACCCGACCATTGACCTTGCCGCTGCGACGTCGAGCCATCTGCCGTGGGCCTCTCTTCGTCCCCATAAAAACTGAGCGTTGCATGTGTGCTTGATGAATGATTCCAACAACCTAGCGGTCGGAGTGTCGGTTTCGGCTCAAAGTGCCGAAAACGCGGCATAGGCCAGGGCGAGACAGCGCCGTAGGCAAACCGTGACCCGGCCGACTCGCCGGTGTTACCGCTTTGATGCAGGATTTCAACCAGAACGTTCGGACACGTCCCGGGTAACCGCTCGGCTCCGGACACGACGAGGGGGATGCATGCAAGGCTTCATGATCAAGGCCGGCACCGGAGTGGGGCTCCTAGGCCTGATGGCCGTCACCGGATTCGCGGCACCGGCGCAGGCGAGCCCTGTCGACACCTCGTTCCTGTCCGATCTGGCCGGCGCGGGCATCCCGGTCGCCGACCCGGCCGCGACGGCGGCACTCGGCCAGTCGGTGTGCCCGATGCTGTCCGAGCCCGCCGGCACCGCCGCGTCCGTGGCGGCCCCGGTCGCCGGGCTGGGTGGCGGGCCCACCATGTCGCCGCAGATGGCGCAGCTGTTCACCGAGATCGCTGTACAGATCTATTGCCCGCAGATGCTGTCTCAGCTGGCCAGCGGTCAGGTGCCGGATCTGCCGCAGATCCCGGGGATGTCGGTCGGTATCCCCGGCTTATCCGGCTCAGTCCCGGCCATTGGGGCCATCCCCGGGTTCTAGCCGGCCGTCGCAGCGACCGGCTTGAGGTAGCTGACCAGGCTGACGTCGAGGACCTCGTCGATGAAGTAGTACTCGCACCCACGCAGGTACTTCAGGTAGCGCTGGTAAACCTCGTCGGACTGAATCTCGATGGCCCTGTCCTTCTTGGCTTCCAACGCATCGGCCCAGATCTGGAGGGTCTTGATGTAGTGCGGCCGCAGCGAAAGCGCTTCGGGGACAGTGAAACCGGCTTTCTCCCCGTGCGACACCATCATGTCGGTGGTGGGCAGTCGCCCGCCGGGAAAGATCTCGGTGAGGATGAACTTGATGAACCGCGCGGTCTCGAACGTCAGCTTCTTGCCGCGCGCATTCAGATCGTAGGGGTGATAGCTCACGCTGCTCTGAATCGTCATTCGCCCGTCAGCGGGCAGGATGTCGAAACACCGTGCGAAGAAGTCGTCATAGCGTTCATGGCCGAAGTGTTCGAACGCCTCAATGGAAACTATCCGATCGACCGGCTGGTCGAACTCTTCCCACCCGTGCAGCAGTATCAGGCGCTCGCGATCGGTCTCAATGGTGTCCAGTAGCCGCTGCGCATACGCATGCTGATTCTTCGACAGGGTGAGGCCGATGACGTTGACGTCGTACTTCTCCAGCGCACGCTTCATCGTCGAGCCCCAGCCGCAGCCGACATCGAGCAGCGTCATGCCGGGCTGCAGGTCGAGCTTGTCGAGGTTGAGGTCGATCTTGGCGATCTGTGCCTGCGCCAGCGACAGCTCCGGTGGTTCGAAATAGGCGCAACTGTAGGTGCGGGTCGGGTCCTGGAACAGCGCGAAGAAGTCATCGGAGAGGTCGTAGTGGGCTTGGACGTCGGCGAAATGCGGCCGCAGGGATCTGGCGGCTGGAGTGTCAGTCATCGGCAGACCTACTTCAGCAAGGTGTACTGGTTGACGTCGATATACCCGGTGCGAAAGCCGTTGGCACAACCGGTCAGATAGTGCATATAGCGGTCATAGACCTCTTGGCCCTGGATCTCGATGGCCTTTTCCCGGTTACCCTCCAGCGCTGCCGCCCAGCAGTCCAGAGTCCTGGCGTAGTGCGGCTGCAGCGAATGCCTTCGGGCCAGGGTGAAACCCGCTCGGGCTGAGTGCTCTTCGACCATCTCGATGGTGGGCAGCCGGCCGCCGGGGAAGATCTCGGTGGCGATGAACTTGATGAACCGGGCCATCGCGAACGTCAGCGGCATCCCGCGGTCGGCCATCTGAGGCAGGGTCAACCCCGAGATGGTGTGCAGCAGCATCACTCCGTCGGCCGGTAGGACGTCGTGGGCCATGGCGAAGAAGTCCGCGTAGCGCTCATGGCCGAAATGCTCGAAGGCGCCAATGGACACAATCCGATCGACCGGTTCGCCGAAGTTCTCCCAGCCCTCCAACAACACTCGCTTGGTACGAGTGCTGTCCATGCCGGCGAACATCGCCTCCGCGTACACGGCCTGGTTCCTGCTCAACGTCAGGCCTATGACGTTGACGTCATAGACTTCGACGGCACGCCGCATGGTGGCGCCCCAACCGCAGCCGACGTCAAGCAGCGTCATACCCGGTCGCAGGCCCAATTTGCCCAGCGCAAGGTCTATCTTGGCGATCTGGGCTTGCTCGAGCGTCATGTCGTCACGCTCAAAGTAGGCACAGCTGTAAGTCTGGGTCGGGTCGAGAAAGAGCTGGAAGAACTCGTCGGACAGGTCGTAGTGTGCCTGCACGTCTTTGAAATGTGGTGTCAGATTTTTCGGCATGACAATGTGCTCTCGGCTCAGCGCCGAAAGCGCCCCCCCTCTAGTATTTTCCGAACGCGAGGGCCACGTTGTGGCCACCGAATCCGAAAGAATTGCTTATCGCGTACCGGTAGTCCCCCACCCGTACGTCACCGGCCACGACATCCAGATCGATGTCCGGATCGAGGCGGTGCAGATTCAACGTGGGCGGGACCACGCCGTCCCGCAGCGCCAGCACTGTCAGAATCGCCTCCACCGCGCCGACCGCCCCGACCGAATGGCCGAGAGCGGATTTCGGTGCATACACCGCGGCGCGATGCCCGGCCATGGCGTTGTTGATCGCCTGGGCTTCGGCCAGATCGCCGATCCGGGTGCCGGTGGCGTGTGCATTGATGTGGTCGATATCGGTCGGAGCCAGACCCGCAAGATCCATCGCCCGGGTCATCGCGTAGCCCGCGCGCTCGCCCTGCGGATCGGGCGCCACGATGTGGTGGCCGTCCGAGGTGATTCCAGCCCCCATCAATCGGCCGAGAATGGTTGCGCCACGCGCTTTTGCGTGCTCTAGAGTCTCGATGACCATCAAGGCGCCGGCCTCGCCGAAGACGAACCCGCTACGGTCGGCGTCGAATGGCTGGCAGGCACCGGCCGGGTCGTCGTTGTGGGTGGACAACACGATACGCATCGCGGCGAATCCGGCGATGGGCACCGCTTCGATCTTGGTCTCGACTCCGCCGCAGATCGCGATGTCGGCTTCGTCGTAGACGATATTGCGCCAGGCCTGCGCGATACCTTCGGCGCCGGAAGCGCATGCCGAAATCGGGGTGAAGACGCCGGCTTTGGCGCCGCGTTCCAGCCCGACGGCAGCGGCCGCCGCGTTGGGCATGTATTTCTGTACTCCCAGCGGCGAAACCGACTTCATGCCGCGTTCCACCATGCCTTGGTATCCCCAGACCAGTTCCTCCGGTGAGCCGAGCCCGGTGCCGATCGACACCAGCAATCGCCGGGGATCCACCTCCGGCGAACCGGCATTCGCCCAGACCCGACGGCCCAGGATGACCGACATCTTCTGCAAATACGACAGCCGATGTAGTTCCTTGCGGTTCAGCTCGTGGTCGAAGTCCTCGAGCAGATGCCCGCCGATCCGTACCGGGAGGTCGAACCGCTCGACGAAGGGGTCGTCGAGCTTACGGATGCCACTCTGTCCGTCCAGCAGCTTCTTCCAGGTGTCCTCGGCGTCCGTCGCCAGCGCAGTCGTCATCGCGACACCGGTGACGACGACCTCGGGGAGGCCGTTCCCGGTGGACAGCCGAGTCCGTCGAGCCATGCCAGCGCCTCCCTTCCGGACCGCTACTTGGTCAGGATGAACTGCCCGACGTTGCTGATTCCTCTGCGGAAGAGATCGGCACAGCCGGTCAGATAACGCAGGTAGCGCTCATACACGTCCTCGGACTGAGTGGCGATGGCACGTTCGCGGTTGTTCCGCAGATTGGCCGCCCACATATCCAAGGTCCGGATGTAGTGCTCCGGCATCAAAAGCGCGTCCTGGATACGAAATCCGGCGCCTTGGGAGTACTCGTAGATGTCGTCTCGGCCTGCCATCTCCCCGCCGGGAAAGATCTCCTTGCCAAGGAATCGGACAAAGCGCAAGTCACTCATCGTCACCTTGATGCCGTGCTCGCGCCAATAGGTCTGGGGGTAGGTGAAGATGCTGTGGAACAACATTCGGCCGTCATCGGGCAGGATCTCGTAAGCACGTTCAAAGAACGCCGCATAGCGGGCCTTCTTGAACGCGTCGAACGCCTCGATGGTGAAGATCCGATCGACCTTCTCGTCAAACTCCTCCCAGCCCTGCAAGCGAGCCTCCGCATGACGCTCGGTGTCGATCGCCGCCAGCATGGCCGCACTGCGTGAGCAATGATTGCGGCTGAGCGTGATACCGATGACGTTCACGTCGAACCTTGTCACCGCCCGGACCAGACCCGCCCCCCACCCGCAGCCGACGTCCAGCACCGTCATGCCCGGCTCGAGATTGAGTTTGCGTAATGCCAAGTCGTACTTGGCGTTCTGCGCTTCCTCCAAGGTCATGTCGTCGCGCTCGAAGTACGCACAGGTGTAGGCCATCGTCGGATCGAGGAACAACGCGAAGAAGTCATCGGAGATGTCATATGCTGCTTGAGACTCTTCGTAGTACGGCTTGAGATCGGTCATCCGCGCCACCCCGCTCCCTTCGAGTTCACTTATGCCACTGGCTTTTCCATCGTGAATTGGCAGACGTCGGTGTAACCGTCACGGAACAGCTCCCGGCAACCGGTCAGGTACTTCAAGAACGTCTCGTAGGTCTGCTCGCCCTTGAGCTCAACCGCCCGGTCTTTGTGCGCTTCGAGCGCCTTGGCCCAGGTGTCCAGGGTGCGTACATAGTTCGACCCGATCAATTGGTGGCGGGTGATCGAGAAGCCGCAGCGGGTCGCGTGCTCGTCGACGATCGAGATCAGCGGTAACCGGCCGCCAGGATAGATCTCTTTACGGATGAAGCTGATGAAGCGCAGCAGGCTCATCGTCCGCTTCAACCCCATCCGCTCGGCTTCCTCTTCGGAGGGCACCACGATGGAATGCAGCAGCATCACACCGTCATCGGGCAGCACCTGGTAACACATCTTGAAGAAGTCGTCGTAGCGCTCGTAGGTGCCTACCCCGTCGGCAAAATGCTCGAAGGCGCCCAGAGACACGATGCGGTCTACCGGTTCGTCGAACTGCTCCCAGCCCTGCAACCGCACTTGTTTCGACCGCGGGCTGTCCATCTCGGCGAACTTCTCTTCGCAATGAGCCACTTGGTTTTCGCTCAGCGTCAGCCCGATGACGTTGACGTCGTACTTCTCGATGGCCCGCCGCATGGTGGAGCCCCAGCCAGAACCGATATCGAGCAGCGTCATCCCGGGCCGCAGGCCCAACTTGCCCAGCGCCAAGTCCACTTTGGCCATCTGAGCCTGTTCCAGCGTCATGTCGTCGCGCTCGAAATATGCACAGCTGTAGGTCATCGTCGGATCCAGCCATAGCCGGAAGAATTCGTTGGACCGGTCGTAGTGCGACCGAATGTGATCGACATCCGGAATCAATTCGACGTCGCTCATCTGTTCCTCCGCTGCACCAGGCGACTTCACAAGGACTGTTTGTGCGATGAACTGAATTCGGGCAACGGCCCCCTCCCCGACACAGCCGGCCGCTACCGGCCGACCGCACACGGGTTCCCCCACAGCAGGGCCGTCAAACACGCACCCGATCCGATTGAGGGATGGGCGAATACGCGTCATCGCACCCGGCCGAACAATTGTCGGGCCGGTCAAAAACGAGCTAGCTGGTCCCGAGCGGGTCGATCGTCGCGGCCACGTAGAGCATCACCGTCGCCGCTGTCGTCATGGTCGCGAAGTCCAGCCCGCGGTCCCGCAGCACCAGCAGCCCAGCCCGGTCCTCGGACAACACCAGGCGTAGCCCGGCGGCCACCCCGGTCCCGATCCCGATCAGCAGGGCGCCGCGCCGCCAGAAGTTCGCTCCGGCCAGCACGAACGCCGCCGTGAAGATCAGCCCGACCAGCAGGATCGGCCACTGTGCGGCGATCACCCGGCGGACATCGGCGACGGTCACAGCGTGCTCTCGACTCTTTCCACGACGTTGGTCAGCAGGAAAGCCCGGGTCAGCGGACCCACCCCACCGGGGTTGGGCGACACGTGGCCGGCCACCTCCCACACGTCGGGGTGGACGTCGCCGACCAGTCCGGCGTCGGTACGCGAAACGCCGACGTCGACGATGGCCGCACCCGGACGCACCATGTCGGCGGTGAGCATGTGCGGCACCCCAACCGCGGCGACGATGATGTCGGCCTGGCGGGTCAGCTCCGCCAGATTGCGGGTCCCGGTGTGGCAGAGCGTGACGGTGGCGTTCTCCGACCGGCGGGTCAGCAGCAGTCCCAGCGGGCGCCCGACCGTCACCCCACGTCCGATCACCACGACATGGGCGCCGGCTATCGGCACCTCGTAGCGACGCAGCAGGTGCACGATGCCGCGCGGGGTGCACGGCAGCGCGGCCGGGGTGCCCAGCACCAGCCGGCCCAGATTGGTCGGATGCAGCCCGTCCGCATCCTTGGCCGGGTCGACGCGCTCAAGCGCGGCGTTCTCGTCCAAGTGTTTGGGCAACGGCAGCTGCACGATGTAGCCGGTGCACTCGTCGTTGGCGTTCAGCTCGTCGATCGTGTCGTTGAGCTGGGCCGGACTGCAGTCCGCGGGCAGGTCACGGCGGATCGAGGTGATGCCGACTTTGGCGCAGTCGGCGTGCTTGCCGCGCACGTAGGCGTGCGAGCCGGGGTCGTCGCCGACCAGGATGGTGCCCAGACCGGGCGTACGCCCGGCGGCGGACAGAGCCGCCACCCGTGCCTGAAGGTCGACGAAGATCTCGTCGCGCGTGGCCTTGCCGTCCAACGTAATCGCACCCACGCCGGACATTGTGGCATGTCGCCGCCGAGTTCCGGCCTGTTGGAGGCGACGGCACGGCTCTTCCAATGCGACAGAGCGACTATTCCCCGCGCGCCACTTGTAGGCTCCCGCTATGGGAGTTCCCGACGTCTTCAGTCCCGCCAAACTCGGCCCGCTCACATTGCGCAACCGGATCATCAAGGCTGCGACGTTCGAGAACCGGACGCCGGGTGCACTGGCCTCAGACGATCTCATCGAGTATCACCGGCTGCCGGCCGCCGGCGGGGTGGGCATGACCACCGTGGCCTACTGCGCGGTCTCGCAGGGCGGTCGCACCTCCAACGACGGGCTGTGGATGCGCCCGGAGGCGGTCGCCGGCCTGCGCCGACTCACGGACGCGGTACACGCCGAGGGAGCGTTGGTCAGTGCTCAGATCGGCCACGCCGGCCCGGTCGCCGACGCACGCTCCAACAAGGCCCGCGCCCTGGCCCCGGTGCGGTTCTTCAACCCGATCGGCATGCGCTTCGCCAAGAAGGCCACCCGCGACGACATCGACCAGGTCATCGCCCA
The DNA here is from genome assembly GCF_046250075.1 of Mycobacterium sp. SMC-14. Classification (NCBI taxonomy): domain Bacteria; kingdom Bacillati; phylum Actinomycetota; class Actinomycetes; order Mycobacteriales; family Mycobacteriaceae; genus Mycobacterium; species Mycobacterium sp. SMC-14. The sequence continues at coordinate 3,547,248 of NZ_CP176429.1, forward strand.
GCACGCCGACGCCGCCCGCTACGCCGTGGACGCCGGGTTCGATGCCGTCGAGATCCATCTCGGCCACAACTACCTGGCGAGTTCCTTTCTGAGCCCGCTGATCAACCGCCGCTCCGATGAGTTCGGCGGATCGCTGGCCAACCGGGCCAAGGTGGCCCGCGGCATCGTGGCGGCCGTTCATCGCGCGGTGGGCGGACAGATCGCGATCACCGCCAAACTGAGCATGTCGGACGGGGTGCGCGGCGGCATCAGTCTGGACGAGTCGCTGACCACCGCAAAATGGCTGCAGGACGACGGCGGCCTGGACGCGTTGGAGCTGACCGCGGGCAGCTCGCTGGTGAACCCGATGTACCTGTTCCGCGGACACGCCCCGGTGAAAGAATTCGCGAGCGTCTTCCCTCCGCCGTTGAGCTGGGGCATGCGGATGACCGGCAACAGATTCCTGCGCGAATACCCCTACACCGACGCCTACCTATTGGATGACGCCCGGCTGTTCCGCGCCGAGCTGTCGCTGCCGCTGATCCTGCTGGGCGGCATCACCAACCGCGCGACGATGGATCAGGCGATGGCCGAGGGGTTCGAGTTCGTCGCAATGGCCCGGGCGCTGCTGGCCGAACCGGACCTGGTCAACCGGATCGCCGACGAGTCCACGACGCTGTCGGAGTGCAACCACTGCAACCAGTGCATGCCGACCATCTACCGGCGCACGCACTGCGTCGTTACGGGCGCCCCGGACGCAACTCGCTAGAGTTGACGTCAATGAGTCACCCAGCCCCGCCGGTGCTGACCGTCCGCCACGACGGGTCGCAAGGCACGTTCTCCGCAGGCCACGACGTGGTCATCGGGCGCGACCTGCGGGCTGACGTCCGCATCCCACATCCCTTGGTATCCCGCGCTCACCTACTGCTGCGCTTCGAGCAGGGTCGGTGGTTGGGGATCGACAACGGCTCCCTGAACGGCATTTACGTCAACGGCCAGCGGGTTCCCGTCGTCGATATCCGCGACGGCCAGGCCGTCAACCTCGGCAACCCGGACGGCCCGCGGGTCTCCTTCGAGGTGGGCCGACACCAGGGCCAGGCCGGCCGGCCGCCACAGACCGTCTCGATTCAGGTGCCGCAGCCCGGCCAGCCAGGAATAGCACGTCCGGCCCGGCCGCCACAGCCGTCGGGCTGGCCGTCACCGCCCGAACCCGCGCCGTATGCGGCTGCTCCCGATCTCGGGCACCACCCGGACCTGCGGTCGGCCGGGCACCCCGGCGTGCAACAGCCCTACCGGCCGCAATCCGGCCCGGCCCCGTATCCACCGCCGCCCGCCCCGCACCGGCCGCCGGCATATCAGTCCGGTCCTCCCAGCCCGGCCTCCGATGCGGCATTGCGCCCCGGCTACCAACCGCCCGCGCCGCCGGTGGCCCCCGCCGAGGTGTTCCCCCCGCACCAGCCCTCCACCCGGATGGCACCGGTGTCGGCGACGCCGCCCGAGGTCGGCAACATCGCCACCCGCATGATCGACATCCTGCGGCCGGCCTCCAGCTCCGCGCCGGACGCACCGGTCGGGGCGCTGACCATCGGCCGTGCCACCGACAACGACGTGGTGATCTCCGACGTGCTGGCCTCGCGCCACCACGCCATGCTGATCGCTACGCCGCTGGGCACCGAGATCCGCGACAGCCGAAGCATCAACGGCACGTTCGTCAACGGCGTTCGGATCGGTTCGGCGATACTGTCCGAAGGCGACCTGGTCACGATCGGCAACGTCGACCTGGAATTCACCGGCGGCACCCTATTGCGCCGCACCGAAGCCGCCAGCCGCACCGGTGGCCTGGAAGTCCGCGATGTCTGCTTCGACGTCGAGGGCGGCAAGCGGCTGCTCAATGACATCACGCTGACGGCCCGCCCGGGCACCCTGACCGCGATCATCGGCGGCTCCGGTGCCGGCAAGACGACGCTGTCACGATTGATCGCCGGCTACACCAAGCCCACCGCCGGCTCGGTCACCTTCGAGGGCCACAACATCCACACCGAGTACGCCTCGTTGCGCAGCCGGATCGGGATGGTGCCGCAGGACGATGTGGTGCACCGGCAGCTCACCGTCAACCAGGCCCTGGGCTACGCCGCCGAGCTGCGCCTGCCGCCGGACAGCAGCAAAGCCGACCGGGACAAGGCCGTGGCGCAGGTGCTCGAGGAACTCGAGCTGACCAAGCATGCCGACACCCGAGTGGACAAGCTCTCCGGCGGCCAGCGCAAGCGCGCCTCGGTGGCCCTGGAGCTGCTGACCGGACCGTCGCTGCTGTTGCTCGACGAGCCGACCTCGGGGCTGGACCCTGCCCTGGACCGTCAGGTGATGCTGATGCTGCGCGGTCTGGCCGACGCCGGCCGCGTGGTCATGGTGGTCACCCACTCGGTGTCCTACCTCGACGTGTGCGACCAGATTCTGCTGATCGCCCCGGGCGGCAAGACTGCGTTCTCCGGCCCGCCCAAAGAGGTCTTTCCGGCGATGGGGGCCGACAACTACGCCGACATCTTCGCCAACGTCGGGGCCGACCCGGACGAAGCCAACCGGCGATTCCTGGAGCGCGACGGCGGACCCAAGGGCCCGGCCGCTGCGGTCCCCTCGACGCCCCCGGCCGACTTGGGCAGCCCGCCCCCGGAAAGCCTGCGCAAGCAGCTGTCGACGATCGCGCGCCGGCAGGTCCGGCTGATCATCTCCGACCGCGGCTATTCGGTCTTCTTGGCCGTGCTTCCCTTCATCGTGGGCGCACTGTCGCTGACGGTGAAGGGCAACGGTGGGCTCGGGATGCCCGGGCCTGATGCGCCGACCGAGCCGCAGTACATCATGGTGCTGCTCATCATCGGCGCGGTCTTCATGGGCACCGCGCTGACCATTCGAGATCTGATCGGCGAACGCCCGATCTTCAAACGAGAACAGGCCGTGGGCCTGTCGACCGTGGCGTATCTGCTGGCCAAGGTCACGGTGTTCTGCGCATTCGCCACGGTGCAGGGGGCGGTCGCCACCACCATCGTGATCCTGGGCAAGGGCGGGCCGACGCAGGGCGCCGTGATGTTCGGCAGCGCCAATTTCGACCTGTTCCTGGCCGTGGCCGGTACCTGTGTGGCCTCGGCGGTCCTGGGGTTGGCCCTGTCGGCGTTCGCGCAGTCCAACGAGCAGATCATGCCGATGCTGGTGGTCTCGATCATGTCGCAGCTGGTGCTGGCCGGCGGCATGATCCCGGTGACCGGGCGCGCCGGGCTGGCGGAGGCCGCCTGGGTGACACCGGGCCGGTGGGGATATGCCGCGGGCGCATCGGCGATCGACTTCAACAAGCTGGTGAACGTGCCGCAGATCCCCAAAGACCACCTGTGGGACCACACCAAGGGCATCTGGCTGCTCGACATGGGGATGCTGGGGCTGCTGTCGGTGTTCTACACCGTGCTGGTGTGGTGGAAGATCCGGCTCAAGCGCTAGCCGGATTCACGAGTCCTCTCCGCCGTCCAGGCGCAGCCCGTGGGCGGCGGCATAGGTCAGAGCCTGGGCGATGTCGATCCGGGTGCCGGTCAGCGAGGCCGTGGTCCACAGCGTGGGATCGACCCGAGCGCCCCGCAGGTCCGCCTCGTCCAGCCGGGTGCCGACGGTCCGGGCGCCGGTCAGGTCGGCGCCCCGCAGCACCGCCTTGCGCAGGTCTGCCTCCACCAGGTTGGCCTCTCGCAGCCGACAACCGCTCAGGTCCACCGCCCGCAGGTCAGCACCGCCGAGCCCGGCCAGGGTGAAGTCCACTTCGTCGAACACCAGCGGCCGCATCCGGCACTGCACGAATTGCGAGCCGAGCATGCTGCACTGGACGAACTCGGAATGCCACAGCGAAGCCCGCTCGAAGCGACAATTGCGGAACGCCGATCCGCGATGCACCGACTCACCGAGGTCGGCACCGGTGAAGTCGCACTCGTCGAACACCACCCGCTCGGTGCGCAACCGCGACAGGTCCGCGTCACGAAAATCGTGGCCGGTGAACTCACGCCCGGTCCACTCGTGTGTATCGCTCAAGCCTGCGGCGCCAGGGTGGACAGCGCGTATTCGCTGATCGCGATGAGCGCATCGCGGGCCGACCGGGGATCGCGCGCGTCGACGGCGATCACCGGGATGTGTTCGGCCAGCGCCAGGGCCTTGCGGACCGCGGCGACCGGATAACGCGGCGCGCCGTCGAACTCGTTGACCGCGATCAGGAACGGCAGATTGCGATGCTCGAAGAAATCCACCGCGGCGAAGCTGTCCTGCAACCGGCGGCAGTCGACCAGGATGATCGCACCGATCGCACCGCGCACCAGGTCGTCCCACATGAACCAGAACCGACGCTGGCCCGGCGTACCGAACAGATACAGCACCAAGTCCTCGGCCAGCGTGATGCGACCGAAGTCCATCGCCACCGTGGTGGTCCGCTTGTCGGGGGTGGCCTCCAGACCGTCGACACCGGCCGAAGCATCAGTGACCAGCGCCTCGGTGCGCAACGGCATGATCTCCGAGACCGTACCGACGAACGTGGTCTTGCCGACCCCGAATCCGCCGGCGATGACGATCTTCGTCGACGCCGAGTCTCGCGGAGCTGGCCTGTCCCAGGACCTGTCCGAGGGCCTATCCGAGCGCTCGTAGGCCACGAAGGGTCCTTCCTATCAGGTCTCGGCGTTCGTCCCGGGTGGATGCCTCGGTCAGTGTGGCACGTACTCGAAGGTATCCCGAGGTGACCAGATCACCCACCAGCACCCGCGCGACGCCCAGCGGCAGGTTCAGCCGGGCAGAGATCTCGGCGACCGACGGCGCGCCCTGGCACAGTTCGACGATCCGGCCGCGCGGATCGCTGACCGGCCATTGATTGGGCTGGGCTACTCGCAGGGTCTGTACTGGGGCCTCCAGCGGCAATGGCACGTCGGTGTGGGTCCGCCCGGCGGTCAGCGTGTACGGGCGGACCAGATTGGCCTCAGGTTCCAGGGTGTGCAGGGCCTCTGGCGGCTGCGGGCGCGCCCAGCTCTCGGGGATGTCCATCACCATTCACCGGCACCTCACGAGTGGCCGCCCCGCGACGGCGCCGATCGGCGCGACGACTGGACCACCGCTCCGACTCGTTCCACCAGAACCGCCATCTCGTATCCGATCTGGCCGATATCGCAGGACGTGCTCGCCAACGTCGCCAGGTGCGAGCCGTCCCCGACGCGCATCAGCAGCAGGTAGCCGTGCTCCATCTCCACCACCGACTGCAGTACCCGGCCGCCTTCGAACAACTGCGACGCCCCGGTTGCCAAGCTGGCCAATCCGGACGCCACCGCGGCCAACTGGTCGGCCCGCTCGGTGGGCAGGTGCTCGCTGGCCGCCACCGTCAGACCGTCGACCGACACCAGCACCGCATGCGACACCCCGGGCACCTCGCGGGCGAAATTGGATACCAGCCAGTCCAACGAGCTTTCGGCGGTACGGCGCGCTGCGGTGGGATCGGTTGGGAAAGTCATTGCTGGTTCTGTCCCTGGTCGGTGTCGAAGCCCATTTCTGAGCCTTTGTCTCGGCCGTTCTCCCGGGAATGCGATCGTGCGGCATGCACCCCGCCGAAGTGGCTGCTGATCGACGTGCGGATCGCCGCGGGATCCCGTTCCAGTTGCTCGTGGGCGGGCTCAGGCGGCACGCCGTTCGATGTTACCGGCTGTTCCGGGGAAGCCGGATCGTCCGCCGTGGCATGGGGGTTGTCCTGCACCGCCGGCGGTTCCTCCTCCACGGCCGAGCCGGGCACCAGTCGAGCGCCGGGTTCACGGACCGGCAGGCCGTGTTCGGTGTGGTCGACCACCGGCACGTTCTCCGCTTCGGCGGCTACCGACCAACCCCGGTCCCACACCGATTGCCAGTCCAGGTCGGCGCGCAGGCTGGCCTCGTTGGGGTCATTGCCCACCGATTCCGAGAGCATCCGCTGGTAGATCGAGTCGGTCTCGGGCTCGGTGGTCTCGGAAGTTGTAGCGCCGACTCGGGAGCGCGCCGCGAAATACCCTGACGTGTCAGCCGGAGCAAATGTTTCGGCCATCGGTTCGGGCGCCGGCTGCGGGCCCGGGACTCCCTGTCCCCCGCCCTGCTCCTCGGCTTCCCACCACGGTTGCGGCAGCTCGCGGCGTCCGCGTTCGGCCGCCGCCGGTTGTGCTGGCGGTTCGGGTTGTGCCGGCTCTTCTGAGGGCACACCGGTGATGCCGCTGGACCCCGGAGTGCGCCGCGGCAGCAGCGATACGACGGGACCGGGCTCGGCCGTATCGACGTCCTCGGCGGACTCATAGGACTGGTAGGGCTCGGGTTCGGGCTGGTAGTCGTACGGTTCGGCTTCGTACGGTTCGGCTTCGTACGGCGCCGGTTCGGGCTGCGCCGGCTCGGCCGGGGCGAAATACGGCTGGACGGGCGGCGCGAGCATCGGCGATCGCTCGGACTCCACGGCGGGCCTGACGGTCAGCAGATGCGGCGGCAAGTACACCTCGGCGGTGATACCGCGAGATCCCTGCGACGCCGGGAAGAGCCGAACCTCGATCTCGTGCCGGGCCGCCAGCCGCGAGATCACGAAAAGGCCCATGTGGCGGGCGTTCTCCGGACTGAACTCACCGCCGGCCGCCAGCCGCATATTGGCCATTCGCAGGTCGGCGTCGGTCATCCCCAATCCGACGTCGACGACCTCGACCACTACCCCGCCGTCGTTCTCGAAACCGGCGACCACCCGCACCGGCTCCGTCGGCGCCGAATAGCGCAGCGCATTGTCGATCAGTTCCGCGAGCAGGTGCACGCAATCCGCCGCGGCGCCGCCGATCACGGTGGTGTCGGGCACCAGCACGGTCTGCACCCGGTCGTAGCCCTCCACCTCCGAAGCGGCCGCGCTGATCAGGGTCGCCAGCGGAACCGGCCGGCCCCGCTCGTGCGGAACCCGGGCACCGGCCAGCACCAGCAGGTTCGCGCCGTTGCGCCGCATCCGGGCGGCCAGGTGGTCCAGCCGGAACAGGCTCTCCAGCCGGTCGGGGTCGTCCTCGTTGCGCTCCAACCGGTCGATGAGGGCCAGCTGCTGGTCCACCAGCGATCGGTTGCGCCGCGACATCGTCTCGAACATCTCGTTGACCAGGCGACGCAACCGTGCCTCGTCACCGGCGAGCAGCAGCGCTTGGGCGTGTAGCTCGTCGACGGCGTGGGCGACCTGCCCCACCTCCTCGGTGGTGTAGACGGGCAGCGGGTCGGGGTCGCGGTCTGAACCGGGCACGCCGGCACGCAGCCGGGCGATCTCCTGTTCCAGGTCGGTGTGGGCGACCTGCAACGCGCTGTCGCGCAGGGTGCGCAGTGGGCGCACCAGCGAGCGCGCCACCAACCACACCGCCAGCAGCGTGGCGGTGATCGCGGCCAGCACCAGCACGATGTCGCGCAGGGCGGCGGCGCGCCGGTCCGCGGCCCGGTCTTCCACCGCCGCAGTGACCGCACCGGTGTTCTCACTGATCAGCCGGGCGGCGATCTGGTCGGTGGTACGGATCGAGTCGCGCAGCACCGGATTGTTGGGCAGCACCTGTTCGGGGTCGGACATGATCGACATCCGGGTCACCAGCTGCTGTTGCAACGATTTGGCGTCCGGGGAGTCCACACCGAGCACCTCGGACATCCCGAACAGGGTCGACGGCTCGGTACCGGCCAGCGTCATCATCGAGCTGCGCAACTCGGGATCGGGAAGCTCGCCACCCCGATTGACCAGCAGTTCCTGCATCATCATCTGGCCCCGTGCGCCGACCGCACGGCTCAGGCCCTCGGTCTGAGCCCGGATCCGCTCGCTGTCCACCCGCACCGACCCATTGATGGCGTCCTCGGCGGTCAGCAGGATCGGCGCGTAGCCGGTCACCTCGTCGCGCAAGCCCACACCGGTGGTCGAGACCAAGCTCAACAGCCCCTGGCCACGCTCGATCAGCGTCTCCACCCCGGAGCGGACATCGGTCGCCACATCGGTGTGCGACAGCCGGGACTGGAGCTCGTACTTGCGGTTTTCGAAGTTCTTTCGGGCACCCTCGGCATCGCCGTCGGAGGATGCGGCCACCAACGCGTCGCCCAGCGCCGACATGTAATTGGTGACCGCCGGGATCATCTCGGCGCGGTCGGCGACCAGGCGCAGCCGGTTGGCCTCGGTGAGCGCATTGGAGATCCGCAGCCCACCGAAGAGCCCGGCCAGCGCCAGCGGCAGCAACGCGATCGCCAGCACCTTCCACCGCACCGGCCAGTTGCGTACCGACCATCGCGATGGACGTTTTACCGCCGCAGTCTCCGGCTGGTGGCCGTCCTCGGCCGATTCGTCCAGGACCTGGTCCACCCCTTCTGGGTGGTCAAAGAGCGTCACCGGTCAGCGGCCGATTCGCCGACCGCTCGGCTGAAATTCACCGTCTGCGCCTCATTCATCGGACTCTCCGGGGACATCGCACCCACACAGCGGGTTGCGGTGCGTTTCACGGCATAGCAATTCGACGAGTATGACAGTCGGCTGCAGGCATGACCAGAATTTTTACTGAACAGAACACTTTCCGAGACCTTCGCGTGTCTTGGCGAACTCCGGTCGAGCAAACAGACCGACGAGCCATGACCGACCCCCCAATCCGGGCGTTGTCCTGCGGGACAACGCCCGGAGTACTTCGCAGAGGTCACCGAGAACGTGCAGGGGGCGCCGGCGGTCGCGTCACACAACCGAATAAACGCGGGCGCTAGAACCCGACGAGCCGGGTTCTAGCGCCCCGCACAAAGAAAAGGGCGCGCCATAACAACAGGCGCTAGCCCCTCAGCACAAATGCCCCTGCGCGGCTGTTATGAAAATCCGATAATTATCCTGAGCAGCCGGGAGTGTGGTTGCAACCATCTGGTCTGGCGTCAACCCCAACTGCAGCTGGTTGCACACGTCGTGACCGTTCGCGATTGCCACGTCCGGACGCGTGATGAGCCCCGGCGCCAACGGGTGTCCTGTTGCACCGAAACTCATTGCCGACCAACCCTTTTCGCGCAACGCGTCAACGAAGGTCTGCTCATCGGCGTGAGCCGCGGGCGCAGTCAGAACTCCAACCGAGAGTCCTATCGCTGCAATGGGAGCAACTACCCCCGCTTTACCAAAAAGCATTTCGATTCCCTATTCTTTTTGTGATCACTATGGTTCGGAGTGCGAGATTACCGCTCCCAGACAAGGCGCGCGATTTGTCTGGAGAATTCATCTCGAAGCGAAAGCCAAAGTTCAGTTTCGGACAATCATTGCGTGAGTTTGTTGACGACGGCTGGGCGCCCCGGCCCGGCGCGGCAATCCGCACCGGGCATAGCCTGCCTGGTACCGCGACGACCGGAGATCGGTCGCTTCCCACTTGCCGCCATACGAGGATGCCGTTGTGTTCAAAGTGATGTTCTATTCGCCCCGCATCCCGCCCAACACCGGCAACGCGATTCGGATGGTGGCGGCGACCGGTGCGGAGCTTCATTTGGTGGAACCCATGGGTTTCGACCTGTCCGAACCGAAGCTTCGGCGGGCCGGCTTGGACTATCACGATCTGGCTTGGGTGCGGGTGCACGCGTCGCTGCCGGCGGCATGGGAGGCGCTGGGTGACGCCCGGGTGTTCGCGTTCACCGCCGGCGCCCACATCCCCTACACCGATGTGAGTTATCAGCCCGGCGATGTGCTGATGTTCGGCCCCGAGCCCACCGGCCTCGACGAGGCGACCCTGGCCGACCCACACATCACCGCGCGAGTGCGCATCCCAATGCTGGCCGGGCGGCGGTCACTGAATCTGTCGAACGCCGCCGCCGTCGCGGTCTACGAGGCGTGGCGCCAGCACGGGTTCGCCGACGGGGTGTAGTCACCCTTCAGCCCAGCCTCCGAGTGAGGCCGCTTCCCCGACGCACTTGTCACCACTCGGCGAGACCGTGTACCGTCCTGCCTATACCCATACCCCCTATGGGTATTTACCAAGGGAGGAACTCATGGCGTCGGCGACAACAGTGGATTGGCACTTGCGAGGCGAGTGGTTTGACGTGTGCAGCTGCAAACTGCCCTGCCCGTGCAGTTTCGCCCAGGAGCCCACCCACGGAGACTGCCTGTTCACCCTGGTTTGGCAGATCCACGAGGGGCACTACGGCGACATTGAACTCGCCGGCCTGGGCGTGATCGCCCTGGGTGAGTTCGAGGGAAACATGTGGGTCGACGATCCCAACGCCACGATGAAATTGATGTTCTACATCGACGCCAAGGCGGACACGGACCAGCGCTACGCCCTCGAGCGCATCTTCACCGGGAAAGAGGGCGGTTGGCCGGGCGAATTCGGCAGCCTGATCGGCACGCTGGACAAGATCGAGTACGCGCCGATCACCTTCGAAGCCGCCGACGATCTGGCGTACTGGCGCGCGGAGATACCGGGCAAGGTCGACGTACGTGTCGAGGCGCTCACGGGCCCGACGTCGGATCCGAACCGGCGGGTCACCACCGCCAACGCACCAGGCGCGGAGGTCGGCCCGGGCCAGGTGGCGACGTGGGGCGTAGTCAAACGCGACCAGGCGAAGGGTTTCGACTACTCCCACGAATACCGCGGCGGCTCAAGCAAACACTTCCCCTTCGACTGGCAACCGCACGCGGATAGCCCAGGAGCTGAGCAGGACAGTGTGGGCGTTGACAGCCGTTCAGGCTGCCATTGCGGCACCTAAAGCACCGTAGAAGAAGCGATTTCACCACCACTGAAAGGAACAGACGATGGGAATCTTCCGCAAACTCAGCACCAAGTTCGGCGAGCACAAGCGCCGAGTTGCCGCCACCTTGGCCTTCACCGGCATCGCGGTGGCAGTCTTCGTCACCGGAGCCTGGGCAGGATCCTCCGGAGCACTCACCTTGGGCCAGACTCCGGCCGTGACGTCGCACGCCATGCATGCACCCGGAGCCAACGGCCATGAGCCCGAGGAATCATGCTGCGACAAGCCGATGCCCGCCGGCGAGATGGGCCCGGGAATGAAGAAGCACGGCGAGATGGGCCACGGCGAGATGGGGCCGAACATGAAGAAGCACGGCGAGATGCCCCGCGACGAAATGGGGCCGAACAAGCCCATGAAGCCGAGCATGCCCATGCACAAGTCGGACAAGAAGTGCTGCGACAAGCCGTGATTCGCGGCCGGAAAGGGAGTCCTCGTGCTTGACACCATCAATGGCCTACCGGCACATCCGCTGCTCGCACACCTGGTCGCGGCCTTGGTGCCCGTGACCGCCCTACTGGCCGTACTTGCCGTGCTCTGGCCCGGCGCACGACGCCGCATCAGTGGCGCCGCGTCGGTCGTCGCTATGGGCACGCTGATCGCGATCCCGCTGACCACGACGGCCGGCAGCTGGCTCCAGCAACGGGTGATGGGAGGTGAGATCCTCCAGCGTCACGCCGCGTTAGGTGCTCAGCTGGTCCTCTGGTCCGCGCTGCTCACCGTCGCCATGATCGGGTGGTGGGCGCTGCATACCCCACTGTTTGCCGACGAAGTGGGCGCGATGTCACCGGCGATCCGTCGCATCGGCATCACCGTCACCGGAGCAGGCACTCTGGCATTCGCCGCCGTGTCGACGTGGCTGGTCATCCGCATCGGCCACACCGGCGCTCAGTCAACGTGGGGCGGCATGGGATGTTGACGATAAGTGTTGGGTTCGCTTGGCCCGGAACCTGGTTGGGATACGCACCCAGACCCGGACCTCACCAACTGTCCCAGTGCGCCACCTGCTCGGCCGGCAGCCGCTTGGCCGGCTTGAAGTCGGTGCCCTTGGTGTAGGCGATCGGGAACAGTCCACCCTGGCTGTACTTCTCGTAGGGAATGCCGAGGACGTCGGCGGCCTGCTGCTCGCCGTCCTCGAGCAGGTGCAGGGTGGTCCAGCAGGAACCCAGTCCACGGTTACGCAACGCCAGGCAGTAGCTCCACGCAGCCGGGAACAGCGACGCCCAGAACGATGCGCCGAACCCCAGCGACGCCGTCTCAGGCTTGCCCTCCAGGCAGGGGATCATCAGCACCGGTACGTCCTGCAGGTTCTCGGCCAGATATCTGGCCGAGCCGCTGACGAACTCCATCCGCTCACTGCGCACGTCACCCTCGCCGTAGTCCGGCTTCATTCGGTTCAGATACGGCATGGCGTTCGCGCGGTAGATGTCGGCGAGCGCCTGCTTCTTGACCGGGTCGGTGACGAACATCCACTGCCAGCCCTGAGCGTTGGATCCGGTGGGTGCCTGCAGGGCGATCTCGAGACAGTCCATCAGCACCTCGCGGGGAACCGGCTTGTCGAGATCAAGACGCTTGCGGACCGATCTGGTGGTGGTCAGGACTTCGTCGGCGGACAAGTTGAGGTTCATGGCCTGGAGGTTACCGCCGGCGGCTACCGAAAGTCCCGGGAGCGCGAACTCACAGTCAACTCAAGGGCGCCCAGCCGGTCGGCCAGCACGGTGACCGCCCCGCTGGCGTTCTGCACCCGTCCGCGGATCAGTAGTGCCGTCGCGGTCTGCGCCAGCCGTCGATGCCGAGCCCACACCCCCGGTGTGCACAGCACGTTGACCATCCCGGTCTCGTCCTCGAGGTTGACGAAGGTGACCCCCCGAGCGGTCGACGGCCTTTGCCGGTGCGTCACCGCCCCGGCCACCAGCACCCGGGTGCCGTCGGGAACCGCGGTCAGCCGCACGGCCGGAATCACCCCGAGCGCATCGAGGTCGGCGCGCAGGAACTGGGTCGGGAAGCTGTCGCAGGAGACCCCGGTGGCCCAAACGTCGGCAGCCGACAACTCGATCTCGCTCATCCCGGGCAGGGCCGGGGTATGCGTCGCGACCCCCACCCCGGGCAGCCGGTCCGGCCGCTGCCCCGCCGCTGCGCCGGCCGTCCACAGCGCCTCCCGGCGTGACACGCCGAAACCGGCGAACGCGCCGGCCGTCGCCAGCGCCTCAGTCTGGGGCACTGAAAGTTGAACCCGCGCAGTCAGGTCCAGCATCGAAGCGAATGGGCCATGGGCCTCGCGGTCGGCCACCAACCGCTCGGCGAGGTCGGTACCGATGCCACGGACGGCACCCAGCCCCAGCCGTACCTGCGTTCCGGCTTCGGCCAGCGTGGCGTGCGCCAGACTGGCATTGACGTCTGGGCGATGCACAACGACTCCGTGCCGGCGGGCGTCGGCGACCAGCGACTGCGGAGAATAGAAGCCCATCGGCTGGGCCCGGAGCAGCGCGGCGCAGAACGCCGCCGGGTAGTGCAGCTTGAACCAGGCCGAGTAGAACACCAGCGATGCGAAGCTCATCGCATGACTCTCCGGAAATCCGTAGTTGGCAAAGGCTTCCAGCTTCTCGTAGATTCGCATCGCCACCTCTCCGGTGATGCCGTGGCACTGCGCCATGCCGGAGTAGAACCGGTCGCGCAACCGGCGCATCCGCTCCGGTGACCGCTTGGAGCCCATCGCACGGCGCAGTTGGTCGGCTTCGCCCGCGGTGAACCCGGCACAGTCCACCGCCAGCGTCATCAACTGTTCTTGAAACAGCGGAATTCCCAAGGTTTTCTCCAGCGCCCTGGCCATGCACGGATGCTCATAGGTCACCGGGTCGATACCGTTGCGGCGGCGAATATAGGGATGCACCGATCCGCCTTGGATCGGCCCGGGGCGGATCAGCGCCACCTCCACCACCAGGTCATAGAACACCCGTGGGCGCAGCCTCGGCAGGGTGGCCATCTGCGCGCGCGATTCCACCTGAAATACCCCGACGGTGTCGGCGCGCGCCAGCATCTCGTACACCGCCGGCTCGGACAGGTCGATCGCGGCCAGGTCCACCTTGACGCCGCAATGCTGCGCCACCAGGTCGATCGCATAGTGCAGCGCCGAGAGCATCCCCAGCCCCAGCAGGTCGAATTTCACCAAACCGATTGCCGCGCAGTCGTCTTTGTCCCACTGCAGCACGCTTCGTCCAGGCATCCGGGCCCATTCCACCGGGCACACGTCGGCGATCGGGCGGTCACAGATCACCATGCCGCCGGAGTGGATGCCCAGATGTCTGGGCAGGTCGGCGACCTGGTTGGCCAGCTCGATCACCTGTTCGGGGATGCCCTGAAGATCAGAGTCCTCCCGGCCGGGCGAGCCCCATCGGCTCAACTGCTTGCTCCAGGCGTCCTGCTGTCCCGGTGAATAGCCCAGCGCGCGGGCCATGTCCCGCACGGCACTGCGTCCCCGGTAGGTGATGACGTTGGCCACCTGGGCGGCGTGATCTCGGCCGTATTTGTCGTAGACGTACTGGATCACCTTTTCACGCTCATCCGACTCGATGTCGATGTCGATGTCGGGCGGGCCGTCGCGGGCCGGAGACAGAAAGCGCTCGAACAGCAGTCCGTTGGCCACCGGATCCACCGCGGTGATACCGAGGGCGTAGCAGACCGCGGAGTTGGCCGCCGATCCCCTGCCCTGGCACAAGATGTCGCTGCGCCGGCAGAACTGGGTGATGTCGTGTACCACCAGGAAATATCCGGGAAAACCAAGCTGGGCAATGACTTCCAGCTCACGCTCGATCTGGGCGTAAGCGGCCGACATGCGCCCGGGCGGGCCGTAGCGCCCCACCGCGCCGTCCAGGGCCAGCCGCCGCAGCCAGCTGTCCTCGGTGTGACCGTCCGGGACGGCAAACGGCGGCAGCCGTGGGGCGATCAGCGCCAGCGGAAAGGCGCACTGTTCACCGAGTTCGGCTGCCGCCGGCACGGCCGCCGGATGCGCCGCGAACAATCGGGCCATCTCGGCGCCGGACCGCAGATGCGAGCCGCCCAGCGGAGCCAGCCGGCCGGCGGCGGCGTCCAGCGACTGGCGGGCGCGCACCGCACCCAGCGCCATCGCCAGCCGGCCCCGATCCGGTCGGGCGAAGTGCGCGCCGGTGGTGGCCACCAGCCCCACCCCGAACCGGGGCGCCAAACCGGCCAGCGCCGCATTGCGCTCGTCGTCGCACGGATCGGAGTGCCGGGTCAGCTCCACACTGACTCGCCCGGCCCCGAATCGGTCCACCAGATCGGCCAGCGCGGCGGCGGCCGCATCCGGGCCGCCGGTGGCCAGCGCGTGACGGACGTGCCCCTTACGGCAGCCGGTCAGGATGTGCCAGTGCCCGCCCGCCGCCTCGGTCAGCGCATCCAGATCGAAACGCGGCCTGCCCTTCTCGCCGGCCAGGTGCGCGGCGGCGATCTGTCGCGACAACCGCCGGTAGCCCTCCGGGCCGCGGGCCAGCACCAGCAGGTGCGGGCCGGGCGGGTCCGGGTCGTCGGTGCGCGCCACCCTCCCCAGCGACAACTCGGCGCCGAAGACGGTGGCCATATCCAGCTCGGCCGCCGCCTCAGCGAACCGCACCACCCCGTATAAACCGTCGTGATCGGTCAGCGCGATCGCCCGCAGGCCCAGCCGGGCAGCCTCGGCGACCAGCTCCTGCGGGTTGCTGGCCCCGTCCAGAAAGCTGTACGCCGAGTGCGCGTGCAGCTCGGCATAAGGCACTGTCCGCCCAGCCGGCCGCAGCGACTCGACCTGCGGGGACGACGAGCCGTGATCCGTCGACACACCGGCGGCAATACCGGTGTGACGAGGCTTACCATCTAGAACACGTTCCATTTCCGCCCAGCTCGGCGGCCCGCTACCCCAGCCCACACCCCCCAAGATATCGAACATATGTGCGAAACACCCTGGGAAGGGTGTGAAAAAGAACTTTGATGCACTAATCTGTGTCAGTTCCGGCACGATGCGAAAGGGCCACTGCTTTCATGTTCGGCGCTCTCAGACGCGCGTGGTTACCCCTGCTCATCGTTGTAGTCGTCGCGGTAGGGGGGTTCACCGTGCAGCGAGTCCGCGGCTATTTCGGAGCCGACGACAGCGGCAATGGGACTGTCCCGTTCGAGGACACCAAGCCGTTTCACCCCAAAGTCGTGGTCTACGACATCTTCAGCCCGGACGGCACCTACGCCGACATCAACTATCTGGACCTCGATGCCACCCCGCAGCGGATCGACGGCGCCAGCCTGCCGTGGTCGCTGACCCTGTCGACCACCAACCCGGCGGTGAGCCCCAACATCGTCGCCCAAGGTGACGGCGCCACCATCGGCTGCCGCGTCACCATCGACGGCGTCATCAAAGAAGAAAGAATCGCCACCGGCCCCGTGAGCGCCCAGACCTTCTGCATTGTGAAATCCGCATGAGCAAGCACACCAGCGACGAGACCCCGACCGACACGCTGCCGGCCACGCAGCCGCCGCCCAAGCGCGGCGGTATCCCGGCGTGGATCCGCCGGCTCGCGGTGCCCATCATCCTGGCCTGGTTGGCGATCACCGTCCTGGTGAACGTCATCGTGCCGCAGCTCGACGAGGTCGGGAAGATGCGCGCGGTCTCGATGGCCCCCCGCGACGCTCCGTCGATGATCGCGATGATGCGCATCGGCAAGGTGTTCGACGAGTTCAAATCGGACAGCTCGGCGATGGTGGTCCTCGAAGGCGACCAGCCGCTCGGCGACGACGCGCACAAGTATTACGACCAGCTGGTCACCAAGATGGAGGCCGACCACACCCACGTCGAGCACATCCAGGACTTCTGGAGCGACCCGCTGACCGCGGCGGGGTCACAGAGTCCGGACGGCAAAGCCGCCTACGTTCAGGTGTATCTGGCCGGAAACATGGGCGAGACCCTGGCCAACGAGTCGGTCGAGGCCGTCCAGCAGATCATCGCCGACACTCCGGCGCCCGAGGGGGTGCACGCCTACGTCACCGGCGGGGCCGCCCTCAACGCCGATCAGCACATCGCCGGCGACAAAAGCCTGAAGATCATCACCGCGCTGACGTTCGTGGTGATCATCACGATGTTGCTGTCCATCTACCGTTCTATCGGCACCGTGCTGTTGGTGCTGGGCATGGTGGTCTTCGAGCTGAGCGCTGCCCGCGGTGTGGTGGCCGTGTTGGCCTACTACAACATCATCGGCCTGTCGACGTTCGCGGTGAACCTGCTGGTGACACTGGCCATCGCCGCCTCGACGGACTACGCGATCTTCCTGCTGGGCCGTTATCAAGAGGCCCGCGCGCTCGGCGAGGACAAAGAATCGGCCTTCCACACCATGTATCACGGCACCGCGCACGTGATCCTGGGCTCGGGTCTGACCATCGCCGGTGCGACCTTCTGCCTGCACTTCACTCGACTGCCCTACTTCCAGTCGCTGGGCGTTCCGCTGGCGATCGGCATGTTGGTCATCGTGCTGGCCGCCCTCACCTTCGGCTCGGCGGTCGTTGCGGTGGCCAGCCGCTTCGGCATGCTGGAACCCAAGCGGGCGATGCGAATCCGCACCTGGCGGCGGATCGGCGCGATGATCGTGCGCTGGCCGGGGCCGGTGCTGGTGGCCACCACGGCGGTCTGCCTGATCGGCCTGCTCACGCTGCCGGGGTACAAGACCAACTACAACGACCGGCAGTATCTGCCGGACTACGTGCCGGCAAATATCGGCTACGCAGCCGCGGACCGGCACTTCTCCCAGGCCCGGATGAGTCCGGAACTGCTGATGATCGAGACCGACCACGACCTGCGCAACCCGGCCGACTTCCTGGTGATCAACCGAATCGCCAAGCGGGTGTTCGAGGTTCCGGGTATCGGGCGGGTGCAGACCATCACCCGGCCGCTGGGCACGCCGATCGAGCACACCACGATCCCGTTCGCGATGAGCATGCAGGGCACCACCCAGCAGCTGAACATGAAGTACCAGCTCGACAGCATGAAGAACATGCTCAAGATGGGCGACGACATGGCGGTCTCGATCGAGAGCATGAAGCAGATGCTCGAGGTCACCCGCGCGATGTCGGAGACCACCCACAGCATGGACCTCAAGATGCACCACATGCTCGATGACATCCAGCGGATGCGCGACTCCATCGCCGACTTCGACGACATGTGGCGCCCGATGCGCAGCTACTTCTACTGGGAGCCGCACTGCTTCGACATCCCGATCTGCTGGTCGATCCGGTCGATCTTCGACGTGATGGACGGCCTCGACCAGATGACCGAGGACTTCGAACAGGTGCTCCCCGACATCGACAACCTCGACCGACTTATCCCGCGGATGCTCGAGATCATGCCGCCGATGATCGAGACGATGTCGAACATGCGGACCACCCAGCTGAAGATGCAGTCCACCATGGAGGGCCTGCAGCTTCAGATGGAGAAGATGATGGAAGGCCAGAACGCCATGGGCAAGGCGTTCGACGACTCCAAGAACGACGACTCGTTCTACCTGCCGCCCGAGGCGTTCGACAACCCCGACTTCAAGCGCGGCATGAAGATGTTCCTGTCCCCCGACGGGCACGCGGTGCGGTTCATCATCAGCCATGAGGGCGACCCGATGTCGCCGGAGGGCGTCTCGCATATCGCGCCGATCAAGCACGCCGTGCACGAAGCACTCAAGGGCACCCCGTTGGAGGGCTCCAAGGTCTATCTCGGCGGCACCGCGGCCATGTTCAAGGACATGAAGGACGGGTCGGCCTACGACCTGATCATCGCCGGCATCGCCTCGCTGTGCCTGATCTTCATCATCATGCTGCTGATCACCCGGGCCGTGGTGGCCTCGGCGGTGATCGTCGGCACGGTGCTGCTCTCGCTAGGCACGTCGTTCGGTATCTCGGTGCTGATCTGGCAGCACATCATCGGCCTGGACCTGCACTGGATGGTGCTGGCGATGTCGGTGATCATCCTGTTGGCGGTGGGTTCGGACTACAACCTGCTGCTGGTCTCCCGGATGAAGGAAGAGCTGCACGGCGGACTCAAGACCGGCATCATCCGCGCCATGGGAGGCAGTGGTTCCGTGGTCACCTCGGCGGGTCTGGTGTTCGCGTTCACCATGATGTCGATGCTGGTCTCCGACCTGCGCGTGATCGGTCAGGTGGGTTCCACCATCGGACTGGGTCTGCTCATCGACACCCTGGTGATCCGCTCGTTCATGACGCCGTCGATCGCCGCGCTGCTGGGCCGTTGGTTCTGGTGGCCGCAGCGGGTGCCGTTGCGGCCGAGTCCGGTGGCGCAGCAGGCCGTGGCACGGGCGAGCGAGCCGGCGTCGGTCAGCTGACGCCGACCGTTATGACGGCGGGCGGACGACGACCACCGGTGTGTGCGCCGACTGCACCACCGCCTGGCTGACCGAGCCCAGCAGCATGCCGGTGAAGCCGCCGCGGCCGTGGCTTCCCACCACCACCAGCTGAGCCTGCTGGGATTGGTCGACGAGTTGGTCGGCCGGTCGGTCATCGACGACCACCCGGCGCACGGTGACGTCGGGGTAGCGCTCCCGCCAGCCCGCCAACCGCTCGGCCAGGGCCAGTTCACCTTCCGAGGCCATCGCCGCGGTGTCGATGCCGGGGAAGTCCATCAGGCCGGTGTCATGCCAGGCATACACCGCGACCAGTTCCACCCCGCGCAGCGAGGCCTCTTCGAACGCCAGCGCCGTTGCGGCCTCCGACACCGGGGACCCGTCGATACCGACGACCACCGGCGCGGTGTCGGGACGCAGATGGTCTTCGTGAATGACCACGACCGCGCAGTGGGCGTGACGCACCAGCGACGAGCTGACCGAGCCGAGCAACAGCCGGCGCATCCGCCCGTGCCCGCGCGACCCGACCACCAGGCGGGCGGCCTCGCGACTCATCTCCACCAGCATCGGCACCGTGGAACCCACGACGGTCTCGGCGGCGACCCGCGTCGCGCCGGCCGCCTCGGCGATCTCGACGGCCTCACGCAGGTGGTGTTCGCCCTGGTCACGCTGCCACTCGGTGTAGCCGGGCGGCATCGGTGTCTCAGGGAACGTCATCACCACCGGGGAGGCCAGCACGTGCACCAGGGTGAGCGGCAAGTTGTGCAGCGCGGCGTCACGCGCCGCCCAGTCGACGGCCGCTACCGACGACGGCGATCCGTCGACACCGACCAGGATTCCGGGAGTGGACGACATCGGGGCTCTCCTTGTGTTCGGGGAACTCTCTAGACCCCTACTACGCTAATCGGAGCGCGGCTGTGGCACCGTGGTGGACATGGTTGGCATGTCGGTCACGATCGACCCGCGCCGGCATGACGCGGTGCTGTTGCGGCTCGACGGTGGTGCCGACACGGCGGCACTGACCGAACGCCTGCGAGAGGCCGGCGTGCGGGTGGCCGCGGTGGGCTCCGACAGTTCCGTCGCCGAACTGGTGACTGCCGCCGCCGGGTTAGCGGTACGGCCGGGCCGCTGCGTGGTGCTCACCGACTCCGAATCGGGGGTAATCGCCGCTCGCAGTGCTGGATTCGCCCTGGTGATCAGTGTGGCGCGCGATGGCGGTGACGCAGTGGTGGCTGACGCGAGCGCGGTGCAGGTGCGAACCGGCGACCGGCCGATGTCGGCGTTGCCGGATGCGATGACGGCTGCGGAGTTGCGCGGCCTCGATCACCCGGCGGTGTTCTTCGACTTCGACGGGACCCTCTCAGACATCGTCGACGATCCCGACGCGGCCCGGCCGGTGGCCGGCGCGGTGGATGCGTTGGCCGCGTTGGCCGCCCAATGCCCGGTCGCGGTGCTGTCCGGTCGCGACCTGGCCGATGTGCGGACCCGGGTGGGGCTGGACGGGATCTGGTATGCGGGCAGCCACGGCTTCGAGCTGATCGGGCCGGACGGCTCACACCACCAGAACGACGCCGCCGTCGATGCCGTGCTGGTGCTGGCCGCCGCGGCCGGCTCGCTCACCGAGCAACTCGGCGCGATCCCGGGAATCATGGTGGAACACAAGCGCTTCGCCGTCGCCGTGCACTACCGCAACGCCGCCAGGGATCGGGTCGGCGAGGTACTGGCGGCGGTGCGCGAGACCGGCCGGCGCCGCGGGCTGCGGGTCACGACCGGGCGCGAGGTGATCGAGCTGCGTCCCGAGATCGACTGGGACAAGGGCCGTACGCTGCACTGGCTGCTGGATCGGATGACCGGGGTGGCCGCACCACTGTTTCTCGGCGACGACATCACCGACGAGGACGCATTCGACGCGGTTGCCGAACTGTCGGGCGCCGGAATAGTGGTGCGGCACAACGACGACGGCGACCGCGCGACCGCGGCGCGCTATGCACTGGAGAGTCCGGCGCAGGCGGCCGAGTTCACCGCGCAGTTAGCCAAGCACCTGGCCGGCTGAGCGCACCGCCGGTCACGGCCCGAAGATCGGGCCCGGGCCCCACAGCGGTCCGGGGCCGCCGATCGGCCCCGGACCGCCGGTGAGCAGGCTGGCCAGCACGATGACACCCAACACCGTCCCGACGACCAGTAGCCAGGGCCGCCAGGCCGCCGGGTTGTCGTCATCTGCCCGGCGGTGGGTGCCCAGCCAGTAGGCCAGGGCAGCCACCGCCGCGAGCAAAAGCACCATCATCATGACCGGATCACCGCGATGGCCCGGGCGGTCCCGCCGGCCCCGCCGGAGGCGGAGGTCCCCACGCCGGAGGCGGCGGCGGTGTGCCCGGCCCCGGCGGGGGCGGCGCCTTCCACGCCGGAGGGGGCGGCGGTCCCCACGCCGGAGGTGGCGGGGCCCCCCATGCCGGAGCCGGCGGAGGTCCCGGCGGCAACGGAGGGGGTGGCGGCGCCGGCCAATGAGGAGCCGGAGCCGCAATCGACGCCGGCATAGGGGGCACCGGCCCCGGCCCGAGGCCTATCAGCCCGGCGCAGCCCGCCACGGCCGATCCGCCGACGATCAGGCCCCCGACACCGGCTGCGACCGTGGCGAACCAGGGTCGCTTGATCAGCCGTCGCGCCGGCCCCTCGGGCGTGGGTGTCGGGCTGGGGATCGAGGTCGACGGTTCGACCTGTTCGGATTCAGTCATGGTCTCCTCCGTGCGTCGTCGTGCACTGCTGTCAGACCCCACGCTGCGAGGCCACGCTGAAGCGCAGCTGAAAACATCCGCCTGGGCCCGGTTTGCTCAGCCCCGCTTCAGTAATCGGGCGGTCACAATGGCAAGGTGCACAACAGCGCACCCCGGGTGCTGGTGGTAGAGGATTCCGACGCGATCCGCGAGACCCTCGTGGTGGCGCTCGCCGACGCCGGATTCGTCAGCGGCGGGCGGGTCGACGGGCGCGGTCTGGAAGACGTGCTACCGGCATTCCGCCCGGACCTGGTGGTGCTCGACGTGATGCTGCCGGGCCGAGATGGATTCACCCTGATCGACGTGGTGCGCGACTACGGCGACACCGGCATCATCCTTCTCACCGCCAAAGATGCACTCGACGACCGCCTGCGCGGGCTGGACACCGGCGCGGACGACTATGTGGTCAAGCCATTCGAATTGGCCGAACTACTGTCCCGTATCGCAGCGGTGCTACGACGGCGTGGACGAGTGCCATCTGCGATTCAGGTCGGCGACTTGGTGGTCGATCTGGAAGCCGGCGTAGTGAGCCGTGCCGGTGCAGTACTGGAGCTGACCGGCACCGAACTCAAGTTGCTCGGCTATCTCGCCGAACAGCGTGGCCGGACAGTGAGCAAGGACCGGATCCTGGCGGCAGTGTGGGGCTACGACGCTTACGACGCCAACCTCGTCGAGGTTTACGTCAGCGGTCTTCGCCGCAAACTGGAGGCCCACGGCCCTCGAATGCTGCACACCGTCCGCGGTGTTGGCTATCGGCTGGCGGCCGCCCGTCCATGAGCACTCCTACGCCATCGCTGCGCCGGCGGGCGACTACGGCCACGGTCGGCGTGATCGCTGCACTGTTGGTGGTGCTCGGCGTGGCCGGCGACCAGCTGCTCGGTGCACAACTGGGCCGTGAC
This sequence comes from Mycobacterium sp. SMC-14, assembly GCF_046250075.1. Taxonomy (NCBI): domain Bacteria; kingdom Bacillati; phylum Actinomycetota; class Actinomycetes; order Mycobacteriales; family Mycobacteriaceae; genus Mycobacterium; species Mycobacterium sp. SMC-14. The sequence goes on from NZ_CP176429.1 coordinate 3,570,033, forward strand.
CTCCGGGCGCGGCTCGACGACACCGCTGTTCGTGCCGCGAATCTGGTCGAGGCCGGGGTGAGTCCCGCAGCTCTCGTCACCCAGTTGCAAGGACACGACATCCGCGTCCAGGTGATCGACCAGGACGGCACTGCCTTCGGCGATCTGACTCTCCGGCCCGCGCCTCCGCCTCCACCGCCACCTCGTCATCGCCCCCCGCCCCCGCCCGGGGGGCCGCCACCTCCACCCCCACCACCGCCTCATCACCCACCGCCTCATCACCCAGCGCTCGGCGGGCCCCCTCCTCCACCCCCGCCCGGCCAGTGGACCAGCACCACGGTGACCCGCCTGCTGCCGGACGGCTCGACGCTCACCCTGGTGGCGGACACCTCGGGAATCACGGCGCGCCATTCGGAGCTGCGGTACGACCTGCTCGTGGGCGGCGCGATCGGGCTCGGATTGGTCGCGTTGCTCGTCGGCCTGGCCGCTGCCCAGGCACTGGCCCCGCTGCAACGGATGACCGCGACGGCGCTGCTGATCGCCCACGGCGACCGGGGCCGTCGACTGCGCCCGGATCGGCCGCAAACCGAGCTCGGGCAGGCTGCCGCCGCGTTCGACAGCATGCTCGACGCGCTGGAGACCGCCGAGAGTGACGCCCGCCAAGCCGCGGATGCCGCGCAGCGGGCCGAGGCGAATACCCGCCGGTTCCTCTCCGACGCCGCACACGAGTTGCGCACCCCGATCGCCGGGATACAGGCGCTGGCACAGCAGCTCGCCACCGACACCGGAAACGCCGCGCGTCGGCGTCGCTTCGCAACGCTGCTGACGGGCGAAACCCGCCGCGCGGCTCGGCTGGTCGGTGACCTGCTCGATATCGCGCGCATTGACGCCGGGGTGGCCCTGCGCTGCGAAGACGTTGACTTAGTCGAGATCGCAGCCGCCGAAGTCGACCGTGCCGCCATGCTGGCACCCCACCTGGACGTTCACCTCAGCGGGGACGTGCCGCTACCGGTCCATGCCGACCCGCAACGCATCGCGCAGATCCTGTCCAACCTGCTGGACAACGCCTGTCGGCACGCCCCTCAGGGCGGCGAGATCATCGTGCGCACCGGCCGCCGCAAGCACAACGCCGAGGTAACCGTCGTCGACACCGGCCCGGGCGTCCCGGACTCCGACCGCGAGCGGATCTTCGATCGGCTGGTCCGCCTCGACGACGCGCGCAATCGCGACTCCGGCGGAGCCGGTCTGGGCCTGTCGATCGCCAGAGCACTGGCACAGGCGCATCATGGCAGCCTCGAATGTCTGCCCAGCCAGACCGGTGCGGCATTCCGGCTCAGCCTGCCCCTGGCACCCGGTGAGAGCGCTGACTAGAAGCGTCAGTCCTGGTATTCCACCGCGCCGTCGTCGAGCACCACTCGCGGGTTGGCGCCGTCGGGACCGGCCGCCTCGGTGCGGAACACCGCCTTGCCCGGCTCGGTCCGCCAGATCGAGGTGGTCAGCGTCTCCCCCGGGAACACCGGGTCGGTGAACCGCGCCGAGATGGCGCCCACCCGGCTGGCGTCGCCGCCACCAAGCTCGGCGACCAGGGCACGACCGGCGAAACCGTAGGTGCACAGCCCGTGCAGGATCGGCTTGGGGAAGCCGGCCAGCGTGGTGGCGAACCACGGGTCGCTGTGCAGTGGATTGCGGTCGCCGGAAAGCCGATACAGCAGCGCCTGGTCGTCCCGGGTCGCGTACGCGACGCGTGAATCCGGTTGCGTGTCGGGGATCTGCGGCGCGACCGCCCGTCGCCCGGGTTCCCCGCCGAAGCCACCGGCCTTGCGGATGACCAGGGTGGTCAACGTCTCGACGATCAGTTCGGAGGTCTTCGAATCGGTGCCACGCGCCCGCAGCATGACGACGGCGTTCTTGCCCTCGCCCTTGTCCTGGATGTCAGCCACCTCGGCCACCACCTGCAGGCTTCCGGCGGGCGGCAGCGGGGCGAACAGTCGCACCTCTTGGGAGCCGTGCAACAGCAGCGCCGGGTTGAACGTGCCGATCTTGCCGACGGCCGCAAAGCCCATGCAGCAGATGACGGCGTAGGTGGGCAACACCTGCTGCGGGATGTCGTGACTGTTCTCGGTGGTGAATGCCAGATCGGCTGTTCCGGCGCCGACCCCGAGCGCGTAGAGCATGGTGTCGCGCTCGGTCCATGCGAACGGCATCGGGTCAGCGGTCGCGCCAATGGCCGTCGGATCCAGTGCCACGGATTCTCCTTCACCAGGGACGAATGGGCCCCCACCATTTCAGCAGAACCGGTCGCGTCAGCGCCATCCACACGGCAGGCTGTCGGCATGGGGAAGCACATCTGGGACCGCACCGGCACGCTGTTCGCACTGCTGGCGGCGGCGCTGGCCGCGGTCGTGGTGCTCAGCGGCTGTTCGGGGACACCGCACCCGCGCAACATCACCCTGACGCTGGTCCGGCACGCGGAATCCGAAGCCAACGCCGCCGGAATCCTCGACACGTCGGTGCCCGGCCCGGGACTGACCGACAAGGGCCGCGTCCAGGCTCAGGAAATCGCAGATCAGCTCTCCCGCGGCCACCACGACGGTGTCTACGCCTCGTCGATGGTGCGCACTCAGCAGACCGCCGCCCCGCTGGCCCGCGAACTCGGCCGGCAGGTGCAGATCCTGCCGGGCCTGCGGGAGATCAGCGCCGGCTGGTTCGGCGACAAGCCCCGATCGGTGGCCAATTCGGCGTATTGGCTTGCCCCGCAGGCATGGCTGCACGGTGACCGGACCGCGGCCATCCCCGGCTCGATCGACGGCAACCAGTTCAACGACGAGTTCGGCGCCGCGATCCAGCAGATCTACGACTCCGGCGACACCAACCCGGTGGCGTTCGCACACGGGGCGTCGATCGCGACGTGGACCCTGATGAATGTCAAGAACCCCCGCGATGAACTGTTGATCGACCATCCACTGCCCAACCTCGGCAAGGTGGTGATCACCGGCAACCCGGCCACCGGCTGGAAACTGCTGGATTGGGACGGAATTCGCGCATTCTGACCTCAGGCGCCGATGAGCACGTCTGACGGCTCCGATGCCCCGGCCGGTTTGACCGACACCGGACGCGTAGAGGCGTTCAGCGACGGCGTCTTCGCGATCGCGGTGACCCTGCTGGTGCTCGACCTCAAGGCACCCGAGCACGCCCCCGGTCAGCTGCTGGAGGGTCTGATCCGGCAGTGGCCGGCCTACCTCGGCTACCTCGCGTCGTTCGGCTACGTCGCGGTGATCTGGCTCAACCACCACCAGGCGTTCACCGCGATCAAACAGGTCAACAAGGGCGTACACCTGGCCAACATCGCGCTGCTGTTCACCACGGCGCTCATCCCCTTTCCGACCGCGGTGCTCTCCCGCGCGTTCATCGACGGCGCCGACGCCCACGACGCCCGTACCGCCGTGGCCCTGTACGCCGGCATTCTGGCGGCCATGTGCGCGAGTTGGCTGCTGCTGTTCGACCAGGTCGGCCGATGCCCCGACCGGCTGGCCGCCGACGAGACGGATCCGCGCGTGTTCGCCGCGCAACGGTTCCGGTCGATGACCGGGATCGTCGCCTACCTGGTGGCGGGCGCGATCGGCGTCGTGTGGTCGCCCCTGCTGGCACTGGCGGTGTTCGTCGTGATGCCGGCGTTCTACGCAATCAATATCCCGGGCATCGGACGGCGAGACTCAACTCACCATTGACGTAGCCGACCCGAGCGACCACCATGACCGCATGCGTTATGTCGTTACCGGCGGTACCGGGTTTATTGGACGGCGAGCGGTGGCCCGAATTCTGGAGCACAGTCCCGATGCGCAGGTGTGGGTGCTGGTGCGGCGCGCGTCGCTGGGCCGCTTCGAAGCCCTGGCCTCTCAGCACGGACATGCGTGGGACGAGCGGGTGAATCCGCTGGTCGGCGACCTGACGGAAGAGAACCTCGGGTTGACCGACTCGGTGCTCGCCGAACTGGGCGACATCGATCACGTGCTGCACTGCGCGGCCATCTACGACATCACCGCCGGTGCGGCCGAACAGCAAGCAGCCAATGTCGAGGGCACTCGCGCGGTGATCGGGCTGGCGCGACGGCTCAACGCCACCTTGTCGCATGTGTCGTCGATCGCGGTGGCCGGCGACTTCGCCGGCGAGTTCACCGAAGACGACTTCGACATCGGCCAGAAGCTGCCGACCCCGTATCACCAGACCAAGTTCGAGGCCGAAGCGCTGGTGCGCTCGGCACCGGGACTGCGCTACCGGGTGTACCGGCCGGCGGTGGTGGTGGGTGATTCCCGCACCGGCGAGATGGACAAGGTCGACGGGCCGTACTACTTCTTTCCGCTGCTGGCCAAGCTGGCGGCGCTGCCCCGGCTCAGCCCGATGGCGGTGCCGGACACCGGACGCACCAACGTCGTTCCGGTCGACTACGTCGTCGATGCGCTGATCGAGTTGATGCACGCCGACGGATATGACGGGCGCACCTTCCACCTCACCGCGCCGCGCTCCATCGGGCTGCCCGACATCTACCGGGCCGTTGCCCGAGAGGCCGGGCTTCCGCCGCTGCGCGCCACGCTGCCCGGGGCCGTGGCGGCGCCGGTGCTCAACGTCCGCGGACTGGCCCGGGTGTGGCGCAACATGATGGCCACCCAGCTGGGCCTTCCCGCCGAGGTGCTCGACCTGGTGAACCTGCGACCGACGTTCGTCGCCGACGCCACCCGCGCGGCGCTGGGCGGTAGCGTCCGGCTGCCCGAGTTCGCCGACTACGCACCGGGGCTGTGGCGGTATTGGGCGCAGCATCTGGATCCCGACCGCGCCCGCCGTGACGATCCGGCCGGGCCCCTGGTCGGGCGGCACGTCATCATCACCGGGGCGTCCAGCGGGATCGGCCGGGCCTCTGCGATCGCCGTGGCCGAGCGCGGCGCCACGGTGTTCGCGCTGGCCCGCAGCGCCGGCGCCCTCGACGAGCTGGTGGCCGAGATCCGCGCCGAGGGCGGACAGGCGCACGCATTCAGCTGCGACGTCACCGATTCGGCGTCGGTCGAGCACACAGTCAAGGACATCCTGGGCCGATTCGGCCACGTCGACTACCTGGTCAACAACGCCGGCCGGTCGATCCGCCGCTCGGTGGTGAACTCCACCGACCGGCTGCACGACTACGAGCGCACGATGGCGGTCAACTACTTCGGTGCGGTGCGCATGGTGCTGGCGTTGCTGCCGCACTGGCGGGAACGCCGGTTCGGGCATGTCGTCAACGTCTCCAGCGTGGGGGTACAGGCGAACAGCCCCAAGTACAGCGCGTACGTGCCCACCAAGGCGGCGCTGGACGCGTTCGCCGACGTGGTGTCGACCGAAACCCTGTCGGACCACATCACGTTCACCACCATCCACATGCCGCTGGTGGCCACCCCGATGATCGCGCCGACCGGAAAACTGGTGCCGATGGGGGCGATCAGCGCCGAACACGCGGCGGCCATGGTGGTACGCGGCCTGGTCGAGAAGCCGGACCGGATCGACACCCCGTCGGGCACGCTGGGCCAGGCCGGCAACTACTTCACACCCCGGCTGTCGCGCCGGATCCTGCACCAGCTTTACCTTGGCTATCCGGACTCGGCCGCCGCGCGCGGCGTGACACCGACCGAAGCCGTTGCGGCGCACCCGACTCGACGCCGACCGAAGCGGCCGGCGCGGGCGATCCCGCGGGTGCGGGTGCCTCGCCCGGTCAAGCGGGCGGTGCGGTTGGTTCCGGGCGTGTACTGGTGAGCCTGCCCTCGTGACGCTGCCCGTCTTCGCCGACTTCGACACCGGCGTCGACGACGCGGTCGCACTGGTGTACCTGCTGGCCAGCCCGGATGCCGAACTTGTCGGGATCGCGTCGACCGGCGGAAACGTTGCGGTGCAACAGGTCTGCCACAACAACCTGGCGTTGTTGGAACTGTGCGGGACGACCGGAGTCCCGGTGTCGCGGGGCGCCGAAGTGCCGTTGAACGGCCCGGCCCACACCGCGGAGAACATCCACGGGCCGCAGGGGCTGGGGTACGCCGAGTTGCCGCCCGGCACCGGACAGCTCACCGGATACGACGCCGCCGCAGCCTGGGTCGCCGCCGCACGGGAACACCCGGGGCAGTTGATCGGATTAGCCACCGGCCCGCTGACCAATCTGGCATTGGCACTGCGGACCGAACCCGCACTGCCCACACTGCTGCGTCGGCTGGTGATCATGGGCGGCGCGTTCTCCGGTGACCGGTCCGGCTGGGCCGAGTTCAACATCGGATTCGATCCGGAGGCGGCCGCGCAGGTGTTCACGGCGTGGGGAGCAGTTGCACCGCAACGGCTCCCGATCGTGTGCGGCCTGGATCTGACCCGGCACATCGCGATCACGCCGGCGATCCTGGCGCGGCTGGCCGCACCGAACCGCCGCATAAACCCGGCGGTTCAGCGAGGCTCGACGAAGGAGAGGCGAAGCATCAACCCGATGGTCCGGATGCTCAACGACGCGCTGCGGTTCTATTTCGAGGCACACGAGGCGCGCGGCTACGGCTATCTGGCGTATCTGCACGACCCGCTGGCCGCGGCGGTCGCGCTGGAACCCACGCTGGTGACGACCCGCCCGGCTGCGGTGCGGGTCGAGCTTGCGCCCGGAGACACACGCGGGAGGACGATCCCCGACTGGGATGCCGCACAGCCCAACGCGCTGATCGGGGTGGGCGTCGACCCGGCGGCGTTCTTCGACCGGTTCGTGCAGCGGGTCAGCGCATTCGCCGGCGCTCTCCCACCGAACGTGTACTGAGGGCGATTTCGGAGCCGACTTCTCGTCCTGAGTACACGTTCGGCGCGGGGACTCCGATCGGGCAATTGACCCGGTTCACTCGTACACCCCCTCCAGATACCACCGCCGCAGCCGGTAGCACAGCAGCAGCGCCTGCCCGGGTGCCGCACTTCCCGACGCGTTCTCCAGCAGCGCCTGAACCCGGGCGGTGCGCCCGGAGCCCGGCCCCTCCCGCTGCGAGTCCCACCACCGCTCGTCGACCGGCCAGGGGCCGGCCCACCAGCGCAGCCGATCGTCGCGGCCCCGGGCGACCAGCCACGCCGGGTCGGCAGAGAAGAATCCCCGGCCCGTCACCCGGATCGGATTGCGTTCGGCGTCAAGCAGTTCCACCGGGTCGTCGAGCAGTACCGCCGGCGACGGCTCGGGGAGCCGGCCGGGCCACGGCTGGCGCGGGTCGGCCAGCGGCACCGGCTCATCCCCCAGCGGGGTCAAGGTGATGCGCTCCGCGGGCCCGCGGCCGCCGGAGAGCACCGGCACCCGCACCGCTTCGGGGCCGAGCAAGCCCTGCACCCGTACCAGGGCACGGCGGGCACGCAACCGGTCCTCCTCCCCGAGGCCACCCCACAGCGGCAACTGCAGCGCCTCGGTCGCCGAGAGCACCTCCACCGGCTCCAGCCGCAACAGCGTCACCGGACCGGTCGGCCGGTCGGAGCCGACGCGGCTGTTCAGCCAGCCATCCAGCTGCCAACGCACCCGATCCGCGGTGGCGTCCTCGGTCAACGGCTCGGCGCACCGCCACACCCGGGTCAGCTCTTCCCCGGTGTCGGTGACGGCGTGAATGGCCAGCCGGGTGCAGCCGACCCCGGCGGCCATCAGCGTCCGGTGCAACACACCGGCCAGCGAGCGGCCGGCGAACGCCGCAGCGTCGACCCGGTCGATCGGCGGATCGCAGTGCAGCACGGCCTCGAGATCCGGCGTGGGTTCCCGCCCGGACGGCCCACGTTCCGGCTCGGCGCGGGCGAACCGGTGCGCGGTGAGCGCGTCGGGGCCGAACCGCGAAGTGACATCCGGACGAGGTAGCGCCGCGAATTGCCCGATGGTCCGAATACCCAAGCGCCACAACAAATCGACCAGGCCGTCACGCCCCGGCCCGGACAGGCTGGGCTCGGCGGCCAGCTGACGGATCGACAGTGCCGACAGGAACCGGGCGTCTCCCCGAGGCGGCACCACGGCGCCGGCACGCGCGGCGAGCACCGCGGTGGAGAGCCCGTCGGCGATCCCGACCTGGCATTCGACGTCGGTCGCGGCCACTGCGTCGACGAGACGTTCGGCGGCTTGCTCCTCGGAGCCGAAGGCCCGCACCGCACCGCGCACCGACACCACCAGCAGTCCGGGCCGCAGCACCTCGGCGGCCGGCATCAGTTCGTCGACCGCAGCCAGGACCGGCTCGAACAGCCGGGCATCACGATCGGTGTCGGCGGCCACCACGTGCAGTGCCGGACAGCGCGCCGCCGCTTCTCGGCGCCGCAGCCCGCGCCGCACCCCCGCCGCACGGGCGCCCGCCGAGCAGGCGATCACCCGGTTGGCCAGGGTGACCGCAATCGGTGCGGTGGCCGGCAGCCCCGCCGCGGCCGCCGCGGCAACCGCGGGCCAGTCCATGCACCACAGCGCCAGTACTCGAGAGTCGGCCATGAGAGGACTCGCTACCCGGCCCTGGTTCGACCGGCCACGCGTCCGGCAGCCCGAACCTCGAGCCGCACCGCGCCGATCCGGCCGAACCCGGACATAGCGCCGCAGCCCGTCATCTTGTCGCCTACGGTCTCGTAGCCGCTCACCCGAGCGTCCAGCTGCAGCGCCGCGCCCTGCCAGGTGCCGCCGGAGACCAGCAGGGCACAGCCCCGCTGACGGGCGCGGGCCAGCACCACCCGGGTGCGTGCCGGCGGCACCGATCGGCCGCCCAGTCCGAGCACCACCAGATCCATGCCGTCCATCAGCACCGCGGCCACCTCCACCGGGTCGTGGCCCGGGTCGGGAATCACCGCGAGCCGGCTCAGATCGGCGCCCATCTCGGATGCGGCCAGCAGCCCGAGGTCCGGCTGACCGACGATGGCCGCATTACCCCCGGCCGCCGTCACCGTGGCCACCATGCTCAGCATCAGCGAGCGGGCCCCCGAGAGCACTGCCACCGTGCCACGCGGCAGTCCGACGGGCAGCACCTCGGCCAGCAGCGACGGGACCGGCAGCACCGAGTCGGCGGCCGGGGCCGCCGGAGAGGTCGCCGCCGACGGTCCGGCCCCCCGCCGGCCCGCACCCACCTTGCCCGCCACCGCCGCCATCTGCCGACGCAGTTGTTCCAGCTGGTCGGCGCGATTTTCTCCGGAGCTATGACGTTGCCCCAAGTCCACTGCCGCCGTCATGATCGCCTCCGGAAAACACTCGAATATGTTCGAAACTATGTTCGATTGACCCGAGTGAACACTCCCCCACCGACAACCGTCAAGCCGGATCTCCCGGCGGCGCATCAACGGCCTCGCGCGCCCCATCAGCACCGCCGCCAAGGCTGTCAGCCACCAGGGTTGGTACATAGTTCAAAATATGTAACACTGTTCCGCATGACCCAATCCGTGGAGTCCGACGCGGCTACCGACGCCCTGCCGTTGGGGCCGCAATCCCTGGTGTGGCGCTACTTCGGCGACAACCGGATGTTCTTGATCGGGCCGCGGCCCGCGGTGCTGCAGAACATGCTCGCCGAACTCGGCCAGGGCGTGCTGGATCACTCGGTGTTCTTCACCGACACCGCCGCCCGCATCAAACGTTCCCTGCCGCCGATCTTCATGACCGTCTACGGCGCCGAGTCCGACAACCCTGGCCAGCAGGTACGCGACTTCCACCGTGGCATCAAGGGGACGATGCCCGACGGAAGCCGGTATCACGCCCTGGATCCCGAGACCTACTTCTGGGCGCACGCCACCTTCGTCGAGCAGGTGCTGTACTTCGCCGACACCTTCGTCAAGCGGCTGACCCCCGCCGACAAGGAGCGGATCTACCTCGAATCGAAGACCTGGTATCGCCGCTACGGTGTCAGCGACCGGGCGATGCCGGCCGACTATGCCGAGTTCGAGCGCTACTGGAATCAGATGCTGGACAAGGTTCTCGTCGACCACCCGACCGCCAAGTACGGCGTCGGCTATGTCACCAAGGGCTTCCCCTGCCCCAAGGGGATGCCGCCGGCGCTGTGGCGGGCGATCTCGGTGGTCTTCAATCCGCTCGCGGCGTTTCTCACCACCGGCGGTATGCCGCCGAGCACCCGTGCCCAACTGGGCCTGCCGTGGAGTGCTCGACAAGAGCGTCGCTATCAGCGGTTCGCTGCGGCCTGTCGGTCGCGGCCGGTCAACTGGGCATGGGATCATTTGCCGATGCGACTGCGCTACAACCAATTCGCCTATGCCGGCTACACCCGGGACTGACTCGGCGACCACCGCCATCCTCGATGCCGCGGTCGTCGAGTTCGAGCAGCATGGCTTCCGGCGGGTCGCACTCGACGACGTCGCTCGCCGCGCCAAGGTCAGCCGCACCACCATCTACCGCCGGTTCGCCGGCCGCGATGAGCTGGTCGCCGCGGTCATCGACCGGGAGAATGCCGCGCTCTACGACGAGATCGCGGCCGAGCTGAAAAGCTCTGGCGCCCAATCGAATTACTATGTCGAGGCGTTCACCTCGGCGATCATGCAGTTTCGCCGGCATCGGGTGCTCAACCGGATGATCACCGACGAGCCGGCACTGGCCCTGGAACTGGGCCGACGGCACTACGACGCGATCGTGGACCGGATGTCCGAAGCGCTGCGGGTGATCTTCCCGGCCGGGTTCGCCGAACGCATCGGCCCGCAGGTGGTCACCGAACTGGCCGACACCATCCTGCGATACGCGGCGCTGGCACTGTTATTGCCGTCGCGCGAACCGTTGGATTCCGCCGAGGACATCCGAACGTTCGCGACCGTGCATTTTCTGCCCAGCCTTCCCGCGGCGCTGCGCGCAATGCCGGTGTAGGGCACTTCAAAACCCCACTCGGTCAGAGAGCCGCACCGACCCCCATCGAGGCGGCTACCTCGGGCATGTAGCGCTCCGCCAGCAAGGTCGCGATGGCCTCGACATCGCTGGCCAGCGGATACATGTGGCGATACTGCAGAACCTGTTTGCCGATCAGCCCAAGCCGCTCGGTGAACGTCGGCATGCGGCCCGGATCCAGCAACGGCGTGTTGAACGGCGCGCAGTCGGAGCGCTGAAACTCAAAAGCCGCGCTGATCCGCGGCGCGGCCCCGAGACGGCTGCCGCGCCCGCCCCAGTGCAGCACTGCCTGATTCCAGGCGAACATGGTGCCGGCCGTGGCGGGCAACGCCCGAACGTCCTGCACATTGCGGACCACGGTGTTGTCCGGCCCGTCCCATCGACGCTGGACGAAACGATCGTCGAGATGGGCGGGCAGCACGTACATGCATCCGTTCAGCGGGGTGGCATCACTGAACGGAAGCCACACAGTCAACGTCCGCGGCGAGTTGTCGTCGTCAAGCGTCCCGATCACCCGGTCGCGGTGCGGGCCCCAGCCCACGGCGTTATCGCTGGGATTGACGTGCCAGACCCAAAAGTCGGGCAACGCCTGATACCCCTCGCCCATCACGCTGGTGAGGAACTCCGAAAGCCCCTGGAAAGCCAGCCACAGCTCGTCATAGACGAAGGCGAAAGCCAGTGGGATTCCTTGCTGGAACAGCGTCGACACCCCCGCGCGAATGGGCGCGATGGCCGCTTCCGGCAGGGCGTCGGGGACCTGGACGTAGCCCTCGCGCTTCAGGTTGGCCAGCTGGGTATCAAGCTCACCGACTGCAGCGGACGGGCGGGCGCCCCCGGCTTCTATCGACATTCCCGGGCACAGCTGCGCCCAGAATTCGCGACGCTGGACGTCGGCAGCCGAAAACGCAGCAATCATCGTGGCTACTCCCACTCAATAGTGCCGGGGGGTTTGCTGGTGACGTCCAACACTACGCGGTTGACCTCGGGAACCTCATTGGTTATCCGGGTTGAGATCCGCTCCAGCACCTCGTATGGCACCCGAGTCCAGTCGGCGGTCATGGCGTCCTCGCTGGACACCGGCCGCAGCACGATCGGATGGCCGTAGGTGCGGCCGTCGCCCTGCACCCCTACCGAACGGACATCGGCCAGCAGCACCACCGGGCACTGCCAGATCTGGTGGTCCAGTCCGGCGGCGGTCAACTCCTCGCGGGCGATCGCATCGGCCGCCCGCAATGTCGCCAGCCGCGGTCCGGTGACCTCGCCGACGATCCGGATGCCCAGCCCGGGGCCCGGGAACGGTTGGCGGGCAACGATCTCCTCCGGCAGTCCCAACTCGCGTCCGACCGCGCGCACCTCGTCTTTGAACAGCAGCCGCAGCGGCTCGACGAGGCTGAACTTCAGGTCGTCGGGCAGCCCGCCGACGTTGTGGTGACTCTTGATGTTCGCGGTGCCGGTACCCCCGCCGGATTCCACCACGTCCGGATACAGCGTGCCCTGGACCAGGAACTCGACATCGTGGTCTCCCAAGGTGTCTCGCACCGCACCCTCGAAGGCCCGGATGAACTGGCGCCCGATGATCTTTCGCTTGCCTTCGGGATCGGACACCCCCGACAGCGCGTCCAGGAACACCGCTTCGGCATCCACGGTGACCAGCTTGGCCCCGGTGGCGGAGACGAAGTCGTTCTGCACCTGCTCGCGTTCCCCGGCGCGCAACAACCCATGGTCGACGAAGACACACGTCAGCCGGTCACCGATGGCACGCTGGACCAGCGCCGCGGCCACCGCGGAGTCCACCCCGCCGGACAGTCCGCAGATGGCGTGGCCGTCGCCGATCTGTTCGCGCACCTGCTCGATCAGCGCATCGGCGATGTTGGCGGGCGTCCAGGTCGCGTCGATGCCGGCGAACTCATGCAGGAACCGGCTGAGCACCCGCTGCCCGTACGGGGTGTGCAGCACCTCGGGGTGGTACTGCACCCCGGCCAGTCGGCGGGCACGGTTCTCGAACGCGGCCACCGGAGCACCCGCGGTACCGGCCACCACGGTGAACCCGTCCGGCGCGGCGGTCACCGCGTCGCCGTGGCTCATCCACACCGGCTGAGTGCCCGGCAGACCCGAGTGCAGTTCCCCGCCGGTCACCGTCAGTTCGGTGCGGCCGTACTCACTGGTCCCGGTGTGCTCGACGGTGCCGCCCAGCGCGGCCGCCATGGCTTGAAAGCCATAACAGATGCCGAACACCGGAATGTCGAGATCAAACAGCGCTGGATCGAGCTGGGGGGCGCCCTCGGCGTAGACGCTGGCCGGTCCACCGGACAGCACGACCGCCAGCGGATCGCGCGCGGCGATCTCTTCGACGGTCGCGGTGTGCGGGAGGACCTCGGAGAACACCCGCGCCTCCCGAACCCGGCGGGCGATCAATTGGGCGTACTGCGCGCCGAAGTCGATGACCAACACGGGGCGAGAAGATGGTGATGACACGCAAAGAGTGTAGTGGCGGCAAAAGTCAGCCGAGCCGACGGCGGGCATGGTGAAGTGGAGGCACACCGGATCGCCGGAGGGAGAACACGTGCTGGGTCTGCCCGAAACGGTGCGTGCCTGCCTGTTCGACCTCGATGGAGTGCTTACCGACACCGCAAGCGTGCACACCCGCGCCTGGAAATCCATGTTCGACGCCTACCTGTCGGCGCGTGCCGAACGCACCGACGAGCCGTTCGTGCCGTTCGACCCCGAAGGTGATTACCGGCGCTTCGTCGACGGCCGCAAACGCGACGATGGAGTGCGCGCGTTTCTGGCCAGCCGCGGCATCACCCTGCCCGACGGCACCGATGACGACCCGCCCGACGCCGAAACCGTGCACGGCCTGGGCAACCGCAAGAACGAGGCGTTCCGGGTGACGTTGCAGGCCGACGGGGTGGAGGTGTTCGAAGGGTCCCGGCGCTACCTGACGGCGGTCACCGATGCCGGCCTGGCCACTGCGGTGGTGTCGGCCAGCGCCAACGCCGGTGCAGTGCTGGCGCTCACCGGTCTGGAGCGCTTCATCGGCGAACGGGTCGACGGCGTGACGCTGCGCACTGAACACATCGCGGGAAAGCCCGCGCCGGACTCGTTCCTGCGGGCGGCGCAGCTGCTCGGTGTCGCCCCCGCCGCTTCCGCGGTGTTCGAGGACGCGCTGTCGGGGGTGGCGGCCGGCCGAGCCGGTGGGTTCGGCTTCGTGGTGGGCGTCGACCGGGTGGGCCAGCGCGACGACCTACTGAGCCACGGCGCCGACGTCGTCGTGACCGATCTGGCGGAACTGATGTGAAAGCGGGCCGATGATCTCCGAGGATTACTTTCCGATAGAACCGTGGCAGATCCGCGAAACCCACCTCGACCTGGATCTGCTCGGGCAGACCGAGTCCCTGTTCGCCCTGTCCAACGGACACATCGGCCTGCGCGGCAATCTCGACGAGGGCGAACCGCACGGCCTGCCCGGCACCTACCTGAACTCGTTCTACGAGGTGCGGCCGCTGCCACACGCCGAGTCCGGATTCGGTTACCCGCAGGCCGGACAGACCGTCGTCGACGTCACCAACGGCAAGATCATCCGGCTGATGGTCGACGACGAACCGCTGGATGTCCGCTACGGCGAGCTGATCGGCCACGAGCGCATCCTCGACCTGCGGGCCGGCACCCTGTCCCGCCACATCCACTGGCGCTCACCAGCGAAAAAACAAGTCAAGGTGCATTCCACCCGACTGGTGTCGCTGGCCCACCGCAGCGTCGCGGCCATCGAATACGTCGTCGAGGCGATCGACGAGTTCGTCCGTGTGACAGTGCAATCCGAGCTGGTCGCCAATGAGGACCAACCCCCGACCTCCACCGACCCGCGAGTGGCGGCGATCCTGGAGAACCCGCTGGAGGCCGTCGAATGCGAGAACACCAACACCGGCGCGGTGCTGGTGCATCGCACCCGCGCCAGCGAACTGATGATGGCCGCGGCCATGGATCACGAAGTCGAGGTACCGGGGCGGGTCCAGGTCTCCACGATGACGATTCCCGACGTGGCGGCGACCACCGTGGTGTGCGGTCTGCGCCCGGGGCAGAAACTGCGCATCGTCAAATACCTGGCCTACGGCTGGTCCAGTGAGCGGTCTCGGCCCGCGTTGCGCGATCAGGCCATCGCGGCGCTGACCGGTGCCCGCTACAGCGGCTGGCAGGGGCTGGTCGACGCCCAGCGGGCCTACCTCGACGAGTTCTGGGACGGTGCGGACGTCGAGGTCCACGGCGACCCGGACTGCCAGCAGGCGATCCGCTTCGCACTGTTCCACCTGCTGCAGGCCAGCGCCCGCGCCGAACGCCGCGCCATCCCCAGCAAGGGCCTGACCGGCACCGGGTATGACGGCCATACCTTTTGGGACAGCGAGAGTTTCATTCTGCCGGTGCTGATCTACACCGCTCCGCACGCCGCGGCGGACGCGCTGCGCTGGCGGGCGACCACCCTCGATCTCGCGCGCGGTCGCGCCACCGAGCTGGGGCTGTCCGGCGCGGCCTTCCCGTGGCGGACGATCCGTGGCCAGGAGTGCTCCGGATACTGGCCGGCGGGCACCGCCGCCTGGCACATCAACGCCGACATCGCGGCGGCGTTCGAGCAGTACCGGGTGGTCACCGGCGACCCCACGGTGGAGCAGGAATGCGGGCTGGCGGTGCTGATCGAGACCGCGCGGCTCTGGCGCTCGCTCGGGCACCACGACCGGCACGGGGTGTGGCACCTGTACGGGGTGACCGGCCCCGACGAATACACCGCGATCGTCCGGGACAACGTGTTCACCAACCTGATGGCCGCCCACAATCTGCGCACCGCCGCCGAGGCGTGCGCCCGCCACCCCGACGCCGCCCACGAGCTGGGGGTCACCACCGAAGAGATGGCCGGCTGGCGGGACGCGGCCGACGCGGCGCACATCCCCTATGACGAGGAACTCGGGGTGCATCCGCAGTGCGACGGCTTCACCACGGCCGCGGAATGGGACTTCGACACCCGCAACACCTACCCGCTGCTGCTCAACGAACCCTATGTGCGGCTGTATCCGGCTCAGGTGGTCAAGCAGGCCGATCTGCTGCTGGCCATGCAGTGGCGCAGCCACGCGTTCACCGACGAGCAGAAGGCCCGCAACGTCGACTACTACGAGCGGCGCACGGTGCGCGACTCGTCGCTGTCGGCGTGCACCCAGGCGGTGATGTGCGCCGAGGTGGGGCACCTGGAGTTGGCCCACGATTACACCTACGAGACGGCGTTCGTCGACCTGCGCGATCTGCACGACAACACCCGCGACGGCCTGCATATGGCGTCGCTGGCCGGGACCTGGCTCGCCCTGGTCGCCGGGTTCGGCGGCCTGCGTGACGACGCCGGCGTGCTATCGCTGGATCCCGCACTGCCGGACGGGATCTCACGGCTACGGTTCGGGTTGCGCTGGCGGGGATTTCGGGTGACGGTCGACGCCAACCACAGCAAGGTCACCTACACGCTGCGCGATGGCCCCGACGGTCGGCTGACGATCAACCATGCCGGGGAGGACATCGAACTGAGCACGCAGTCCCCGACGACGCTGCCTGCCCGTCGGCGTGAACCGTTGCTGCCCACCCCGACCCAGCCGCCGGGGCGCGAGCCACAGCACCGGCGGGAGGTCGCGCGGTAAACCCGTGCGATAACCCCGCGATTTCGGCGCGGTTGCGCCCGCTCAGCCGGAATTACCGCGCCGAGATCACTGCTTCCAGCGCAGCGCGCCGAAGGCACTGTCGGGCACCGCGGGGTTCTTCGGCGCGATCGGGTCGAGCCGCCGGTAGACCTCGCCCTGGACCGGCCGCAGATCGTCCTCGCCTTTGTTGGGCCACAGCGACGCGGCCCGCTCGGCCTGCGCGGTGATCGACAGCGACGGGTTGACGCCGAGGTTGGCCGAGACCGCCGCGCCGTCCATCACCGCCAGGGTCGGGTAGCCGTACACCCGTTGGTAGGGATCGATGACGCCGTGCTCGGGGCTGTCCCCGATCGCCGCCCCGCCCAAGAAGTGCGCGGTGAGCGGGATGTTGAACAACTCACCCCAGGTGCCACCGGCGACGCCGTCGATCTTGGCGGCGATGCGGCGGGTGACCTCGTTGCCGACCGGGATCCAGCTCGGGTTCGGCTCGCCGTGGCCCTGCTTGCTGGTGTAGCGGCGCAAGCCCAGCTTGCCGCGTTTGGTGAAGGTGGTGATCGAGTTGTCCAGGTGCTGCATGACCAGGGCGATCACGGTGCGCTCACTCCAGTCCTTGGGGTTCAGCAGCCGCAGAATGTTGCGGGGGTCTTCACGGCCCTGGTTCAGCAGTTGCTTCCAGCGCGGCACATCGGTGCCTTTTCCACCCCCCGGGCTTGGTCCGTCGGTCATCAGGGTCTGCAACAGCCCCATGGCGTTGGAGCCCTTGCCGTAGCGCACCGGTTCGACGTGGGTGTCGGCGGTGGGGTGAATCGAGGAGGTGATCGCCACGCCGTGGGTCAGGTCCAGGTCCGGGTTGACGGTCAATGTCGCCGCACCCACGATCGATTCGGAGTTGGTCCGGGTGAGCACGCCCAGGTTGTCGGACAGCTTGGGCAGCTTGCCCTTGTCGCGCATCTTGAACAGCAGCCGCTGGGTGTTGTAGGTGCCGGCCGCCAGGATCAGGTGCCGGGCGGTGAAGGTTTTGCGGTGCCGGCGCGCACGCAGGCCGGTTCGCACCGTCGTCACCTGCCACAACCCGTCGGCACCCTGCTCGAAGGCCGTCACGGTCGTCATCGGATGTACCTGTGCGCCATTCGATTCCGCCAGATACAGGTAGTTCTTCACCAAGGTGTTCTTGGCGCCCCAGCGGCAGCCCGTCATGCATTCGCCGCACTCGATGCACCCGGTGCGCTTCGGGCCCACGCCGCCGAAGAACGGGTCGGCCACCGTCTTGCCCGGGGCCTGAGCCCCGTCCTCACCGAAGAACACCCCTACCGGGGTGGCCACGAACGTGTCGCCGACCCCCATGTCGTCGGCGACCTGCTTGACGATGCGGTCCGCGTCGGTGAACGTCGGGTTCTTGACCACGCCGAGCATCCGCTTTGCCTGGTCGTAGTGCGGCATCAACTCGGCGTGCCAGTCGGTGATGTGCGCCCACTGTTTGTCGGCGAAGAACGGCTCCGGCGGTACATAGAGGGTGTTGGCGTAGTTCAACGACCCGCCGCCGACCCCGGCGCCGGCCAGCACCATGACGTTGTTGAGCAGGTGGATGCGCTGGATGCCGTAGCAACCCAGCTTCGGCGCCCACAGAAATTCGCGCAGATGCCAGGAGTTCTTGGCGAAATCCTTGTCGGCGTATCGGCGACCCGCTTCCAGCACACCGACCCGATAGCCCTTCTCGGTCAGCCGCAACGCACTCACGCTGCCACCGAAACCCGAGCCGATGATCAGGACGTCGTAGTCAGGCTCCATAGCCAGCAAGTATGACCGTACTCACCGGTAACTTGCTAGATAGGCTGCCCTTACCTGCCAGGCTCAGGAACCGACGGTCAGGCCGACCTTCTGGAATTCCTTGAGATCGCAGTAGCCGGCCTTGGCCATCGACCGGCGCAGCCCGCCGACCAGGTTCAGCGCGCCGAACGGGTCGTCGGAGGGGCCTTCGAGCACCTGCGCCAGACTGGGGCGCTCCCCGTAGGCGACCTGCATCAGCGCGCCGCGCGGCAGGGACGGGTGGGCGGCAGCCGACGGCCAGTACCAGCCGTCGCCCTGCGCCTCGGCCGCGGCCGCCAGCGGCGTGCCCAGCACCACCGCGTCGGCACCGCACGCGATCGCCTTGGCCAGGTCCCCGGACGTGTGGATGTCACCGTCGGCCAGCACGTGCACGTAGCGCCCGCCGGTCTCGTCGAGGTACTCGCGGCGCGCGGCGGCCGCATCGGCGATCGCGGTCGCCATCGGCACCGAGATGCCCAGCACCTCATCGGAGGTGGTCACCCCGGAGGTGGAGCCGTAGCCCACGATCACCCCGGCCGCGCCGGTCCGCATCAGGTGCAGCGCGGTGCGGTGGTCGATCACCCCACCGGCCACCACCGGGATGTCGAGCTCGGAGATGAAAGTCTTCAAGTTGAGCGGTTCCCCGGCCCCGTCACGGTCCACGGCAACCCGCTCGGCGGAGATGATGGTGCCCTGGATGACCAGCAGGTCGACACCGGCGGCCACCAGCGCTGGGGTCAGCGCCGCGGCGTTCTGCGGGCTGACCCGCACCGCGGTGGTCACCCCGGCGTCACTGATGCGCGCCACCGCAGCACCCAGCAGCTCGGGGTTCAACGGCGCGGCATGCAACTGCTGCAGCAGCCGGATTGCCGCCGACGGCTCCGGCTCTTTGGCGGCGGCCTCGGTGACCTGAGCGACCTTGGCTTCGACGTCGGCATGCCGGCCGATCAGCCCCTCACCGTTGAGCACCCCCAGCCCGCCGAGCCGGCCCAACTCGATCGCGAACTCCGGGGAGACCAGCGCGTCGGTGGGATGAGACAGTACCGGCATCTCGAACCGGTAGGCATCCAGCTGCCAGGCCGTCGACACGTCCTGGGATGAGCGAGTACGCCGGGACGGCACGATGTTGATGTCGTCGAGCTCATAGGTGCGACGGGCGGTGCGGCCCATGCCGATCTCAACCATGTCACGCATGACGGGTCAGCCTCGTTTCTGTTTCGCTGCGCGAGAATATGCCGGACTAACGCCTGCTTAACGCACGTAGTAGTTAGGCGCTTCGACAGTCATGGTGATGTCGTGCGGGTGGCTTTCCTTCAAGCCCGCGGCGGTGATCCGTACGAATTGTGCCTGCTGCAGCGCCTCGATGGTGGCCGAACCGGTGTAGCCCATCGCCGCCCGCAGCCCGCCGGTGAGCTGGTGGATGACCGTGCTCAACGGGCCCCGGAACGGCACTCGGCCCTCGATGCCCTCGGGCACCAGCTTGTCCTCGGAGAGCGCGTCGTCCTGGAAGTAGCGGTCCTTGGAATAGGACTTGGCTCCACCGCGGCCCTGCATGGCGCCCAGCGAACCCATCCCGCGGTAGCTCTTGAACTGCTTGCCGTTGACGAAGATCAGCTCGCCGGGCGACTCGGCGGTGCCGGCCAACAGCGAGCCGAGCATCGTCGTGGACGCGCCGGCGGCCAGCGCCTTGGCGATGTCACCGGAGTACTGCAGGCCGCCGTCGGCGATCACCGGCACACCGGCCGGTGCGCAGACGGCAACGGCCTCCATGATGGCGGTGATCTGCGGCGCGCCCACCCCGGCGACCACCCGGGTGGTGCAGATCGAGCCGGGGCCCACCCCGACCTTCACCGCGTCGGCTCCGGCCTCGACCAGCGCAGCGGCTCCGCTTCGGGTGGCGACGTTGCCGCCGACCACCTCGACGCGCTCCCCCACCTCGGCTTTGAGCTTGCCGACCATGTCCAGCACCCCGCGGTTGTGTGCGTGCGCTGTGTCCACGATCAGCACGTCCACCCCGGCGTCTACCAGCGTCATCGCCCGTACCCAGGCGTCGTCGCCGACGCCTACCGCGGCCCCGACCAGCAGCCGGCCGTCGCTGTCCTTGGTGGCCAGCGGGTGCTGCTCGGTCTTGACGAAGTCCTTGACGGTGATCAGCCCGGTCAGCTTGCCGTGGCCGTCGACGATCGGCAGTTTCTCGATCTTGTGCCGGCGCAGCAGACCCAGCGCGGCGTCGGCGGAGACGCCCTCTTGCGCGGTGATCAGCGGCGTCTTGGTCATCACCTCGGCGACCGGCTTGTTCTCGTCGACCTCGAACCGCATGTCGCGGTTGGTGATGATGCCGACAAGGGAGCCGTTCTTGTCGACGACCGGCAGCCCGGAGATCCGGAAGCGGGCGCACATGGCATCCACCTCGGCCAGGGTGTTCTCCGGTGTACAGGTGACCGGGTCGGTGACCATGCCGGCCTCGGACCGCTTGACGGTCTCGACCTGGCCGGCCTGCTCGGTGACGGGCAGGTTGCGGTGCAGGACGCCCATGCCACCGGCGCGGGCCATCGCGATCGCCATCCGCGCCTCGGTGACGGTGTCCATCGCGGAACTGACCAGCGGCACCTTGAGCGTGATGTTGCGCGTGAGCCGACTGGCGGTGTCGGCGGTAGCCGGCACCACGTCGGACGCGGCCGGAAGCAGCAGGACATCGTCGAAGGTCAGCCCCAGCATGGCGATCTTGGGGGACTGCCCACCGACCGCACCATCGGCGTACACCACATCATCTTGCGGGCCCATGGCACCGGTCATCGGAGCGCTGACCTCTGTTTTGGACAACCAACGGCCATCTGGGAGCCTCCACTACAAAGCCGGGGTGAAAAGTCCATCCTAATAGCGTCCCGCGAGCGCTTTCGCCCGCCACCACCCTTGACCCCCGGCGGCGTCCCACGGCCCACCGCTGGCGTTCTGTCATGGCGACTGCGTACCCTGATGGGCGTGCGTGACCACCTGCCACCCGGTTTGCCACCCGACCCGTTCGCCGACGATCCGCATGACCCGTCCGCCGCACTGGACGCCGTCGAACCGGGCCAGCCACTGGACCCGCAGGAACGGACCGCTGTCGAGGCTGACCTCGCGGATCTGGCGGTCTACGAAGCGTTACTGGCGCACAGGGGAATTCGCGGCCTGGTGGTGTGCTGTGACGACTGCCAGCAGGACCACTACCACGACTGGGACATGCTGCGCGCCAACCTGCTGCAGCTGCTCATCGACGGCACCGTCCGCCCGCACGAGCCGGCCTACGACCCAGAGCCGGACAGCTACGTGACGTGGGATTACTGCCGCGGCTATGCCGATGCGTCGCTCAACGGGGCGACCTCGGAAGCCGACGGTTACCGCTGATCGGGTCCTAATTCCAGTAGCCACCGCGGTGGCGCACCAGCTCTGCGGCATCCTCACGCAGGCCGCGTAACTCTTCAGCCGTCCGAGTATTGCTGCCGATATCGGCCAACATGCACGCCAGCGCCCATCGCAACGGAATCAACCCCAGCCGGTCGGTGTCCTGCAGCGCCGCCTCGGCCACCACGCGCGCCCGGTCGAGATTTCCCGCGCAGCACAGCGCGCCGGCCAGCACCACCTGACTTTTCACCCGGTGCCGCACCATGACGTCGCTCGCGAGCTCGCACGCCTGCTCGGCATGGCGCACCGCGGTGGCTCCGTCGCCGGTGACCATCGCCAGTTCGGCGGTCACCCAATGCCGGCGGACCGCCAGGCGCGCCTGCGCGGTGGACGGCTCCGGCTCGACTCGGCCCAGCAGTGCCGCCGACGCCGCGAAACGCCCAATTCCCAGGGCGTCAGCGGCCAACCCGACCAACGCGTCGGCGCGGGCCACATAATCGTCACCGGCCAGCGCCAGCGCCCGGCCGTCCACACCGCGGGCCAGTACGTGCCCGCCGAGCTGGCGCAGAAACGAGCCCCGGGTGCTGTAGGCCAGGGACACCAGCGGGCCGGCCGGCGCCTCGCGCAGCAACACCGCCAGATCGGCGGCGGCGCTGGCGTAGCGACCCTGCCCCCCGGCCGCGACGGCGCGCAGCCACCGCTGCCGGGGATTGGTCGCCTTCGGCAGGGGCCAGCGACCGGGCTCATCGCCGAACGCGGCGGCCGCCAAGACCGCATTTGGGTCCTCAATCATCGCTGCGCGACGTTACGCGGTACGGCCTACGCATAACCACTCCACAGAATGCGGAATAACATCCACTCTCACGGAAACTCCACCCTTTTAGGCCAGCCTTTCTTAACCATCGCGTTGGTTTTACTTCAGATCGTTTAGTTACCGTCCCCTCGGCGCCGGAAGACAGCCGGCGCTGTTTTACGCGCACCACCTGAGACACCGCTCGACAAGCCGCATCCCAAAGGTCCGGCCCGAACAGCGTTTTGAGAGGGGTTCCCATGCCACAGGTTGAGCAATTGCCCGGGCGCAACGCGGACGTATGGGATTGGCAGCTCCGGGGAGCATGTCGAGGTGTCGACTCATCGGTGTTCTTCCCGCCCGACGGCGAGCGCGGTCGCGCCCGAGCACAGCGTGAACAGAACGCCAAGCAGTGGTGCCGCAGTTGCCCGGTGCTGGAACAGTGCCGGACGCACGCGCTCGCGGTAGGCGAGCCCTATGGCATCTGGGGCGGTATGTCCGAAGCCGAGCGGCACGCCGCCCTGCGCTGCAACCTGCGCCCCAGCGGCTAATTGCTTCCCGACCGGGCCGGCGGCGTCACATCCGCGGCCCAGTGGGTACCTGAGCAGCCCCCGGTTTCCCGGGGGCTGTTCGCCCTACCCAGTGTCGAACCCGCCGACCGTTACGCCTGGTCGGCAGGTTTGGTGGCCCGGATCGTGAAGCTCAGCGGCATCACGCCAGGTCGCGCGGCCAGCGCCCATTCGCTACCTTCTCGGCGCGTCATCTGACCGGGAAGCGCTTCCCACGGCGCGGTGTCGTGCTCGACGAGAAGGTCGATGCGCAATCCGCTGGCGATCAACGCGGTCACGATCTCGCCCAGGGAGTGGTTCCACTCGTAGGTTCTCGTCGCCGCAACAGCCCGACTCGTCGGAACGTAGCTTTGGTCGTCGTCCCACTGCACCGGCTCGTCGTGTTCGAAGTACGGATATCTCAAGTGCAGATCGTCACCCAGGGATTCGTCCGTCGATAGCAGGATGGGATGTGCTTCGCGCATGACGAGGGACCCGCCCGGTGCAAGTAGTGCCGAGACCGCGTCAGCCCAAGCGGCAATGCGCGGCAGCTTGCTGTACCTGATATCCCGTTCCGTCCCGCGCCGCGTGGATCGTCGCCCGGTCGTTCCAGTTGGCGCGGTTCGCGGCGATCCACTCGGACTTCACCTTGCGAACCTACCGCCGCGGTTTCGGTCATTACCCGACTCGCCTGGCGCCGACGCCATACGCTTCCCAACACAACCGTTACGCGGAGTACAAGGGGGAGCAACGTGAAGAAGCAGCTTCTGCTCGGGACCATCGCGGCCGGGTTCGCCATCGGTTTCATCGGCGCACCCACGGCGAGCGCCGATGAGCAAGGTTTCCTCAACGAACTGCGGGCCAATGGGTTCCCGGGGTTGAGCATCGGAGACGCCCAGATGCCCGACGGCGTGGTCGTGGCCAACGGCTGGATGGCGTGCAACAGGCTGCATCTGGGTGAGAAGCCCGAACAGACGCTGGCCCAGGTGAACCCGAACGACGTCGACAAGGGGCGCATGCTGATCAACGCCGCGCAGCATCACCTGTGCCCCGATACGCTCTGAGGCATCCGAAGTCGTACATGCGATGACATCGCAAGGCAGAGCGGGCACAAGCGCAGTTGCTCACGTCGTCGCCGTTGGTCTGGTAGCGGCCGGTGTCGCAACCGGCCAACCGGTCGTCTACGCCGCGGCCACGCTGCTGTCTGCCACCGGTCCGCTGGCGGGCAGCCAGACGGCGCTCATCCTTGGCGGAACCACCCAACCCACGCCGTCGCCCGAGTTCGCGCGCTCCGCCGAGAACCTGTTTCTGAACCCGCTGGGTTTCAACGGTGGTTCAACCGGCTCGATGGTCTGCTACATGGACGGCACCGACCCTTGCAGCGCCCCACTGCAGGTGCTGACGACACCCGAACTGATCCAGCAGGGCCCCAGCAGTCTCACGGCAGCCTCGGCAATCGTTCTGGCCGTGGAGAACCAATTCAACGCCAACCCAGGCGCTTTCGACGCCGGGCACCCTCTGACGATCTTCGGCTACTCACAAAGCGCCACCGCCGAGTCGATCGCCATGACCCGACTGGCCGAGGCCGGCATTCCCAGCGACGCTCTGCACTTCGTGTTCATCGGCGACCCCTCCACCCCGACCGGCATCTGGCAACACCTGGAAGCGGCCGTGGAAGCGCTGCTCGGCCCTGACCTGACGGTCTATCTGCTCAACCTTTTCGGCATGACCGATGTGCTGGGCGTCGAGACACCCAATGATCTGTATTCGGCCACCATTTACGGACTGCCTGGCGACCCGGTCTCCAACTTCGCCGGCGTCTACGCCTCCGAAGGCTTGTGGGGCGCGCTGCTGGATGTCGTGGGCCCGCACGTGTGGTATCTCGGATTGACCCCGGAGCAGGTCGCCGACGCCACCATCACGGTCGACGGCAGCCTGACCTACGTCGACATCTCCGACACCGACATCAACGGCTTGGACGCCTGGATCAACGCGGTTTTCTTCGGCGGGGCCGCCAACAGCGGCATCTTCGACAGCCTGTGGGATTCTCTGCAGCTGTTCTTCAATGACTTCTTCTGAGCGCCGCACGGCGACGCCGGCGGCTTTCGCCAACACCTTTGACGATTCAGGACGTAGAGCCGGACGTCCTTGACCATGAGGCCGGTGACGAACCGGTAGTCGAAGGTGCACGGCAGCACCGTTTTGAGGGCCGTCAGCGGCCACGAGAACCCTAGACTTCAAAAATGAGAATGTGGTATTCATATGCCATACACGGCGGGGGGTTCTCATGGCTCAGGTGACATTGCGCAGGGGCAAAGGTGCTGACACTGTCGGCCGCCTGGCCACTGTCAGCATGGTTCTCGCTGCGTCCGGCGCAGCGATCATCGCACCCGCCGGGTCCCTGCTCGCCGAGGCGGCCCTGCTGGCCACCACCGGTCCGCTGGCGGGCAGCCAGACCGCACTGATCCTCGGCGGAACCGGCCAGCCGACGCCGTCGCCAGAGTACGCACGCTCCGCAGAAGAGCTGTACCTCAACGCGCTGGGCTTCAACGGCGGTTCGACCGGCTCGATGGTCTGCCACATGGACGGCACCGACCCGTGCAGCGCCCCGCTGCAGGTGCTGACGACACCCGAGCTGTTCCAGCAGAGCAGCCTTGCCGACGCAACAGCTCTCGTCCTGGCCGTGGAGAAGGAATTCGACGCAAACCCAGGCGCATTCGACGCCGACCACCCGCTGACCATCTTCGGCTACTCGCAGAGCGCCACCGCTGGGTCGATGGCCATGGCCCAACTCGCGGCATACGGAATCCCCAGTGAAGCTCTGCATTTCGTATTCATCGGCAACCCTTCCAACCCGGACGGCGTCTGGCAACACCTGGAAGCTGCCATGGACGCGACGCTGGGCACCAAGTTCACCGACGCCTTCCTCAGCTTTACCGGTATGGATGACAGCATCGGCAGCTCTACGCCGAATGACCTGTACCCCACCACCATTTACAGCCTGCCCACCGACCCGGTGGCCAACTTCGTGGACTCCTACGCCGAAAACGGCCTGTGGGGTGCGCTGCTGAACATCTTCGGCCCACACGTGGAGTACTTGGGTCTGACCCCGGAGCAGATCGCCGACGCCACCACCATGACCGACGGCCTGCTGACCTACGTCAACATCAACGACGACGACATCAACGGCTTCGACGCCTGGCTCAACGCGCTGTTGTTCAACGGGGTCGCCACCAGCGATCCACTCCAGAGCGTGTGGGACTCGCTGGTGCTGCTGTTCACCAACTCGTACTGAGCTCAGCCTGTCTTATCCGGCTCGAACTGCGCTGTGCCCTCAGCCGTGCGGCGCTTCGGATATCTTGCTCTCCGGCTTTCCCAACGTCTTGCAGTAGGTCGACACCGATAGACGGGTTGCCGAGATCTCCAGATTCGATGGGGCTGCACCGCTTTTGTCTTGCAGCATCTTGGTGATTTCGTCGTCCTGCTTCTTCTCGTCCTGGTCGACGAAGTCCTTGCACTTCGTGTCGCCGCCGGTGTTGATCACCTGCGAGGCCGAGCAACCGCTGGAAATCAGCACGCCCAGCGCAAAGGCAGCAAACGCAACGTTTTTCATCATCGCCACTCCCCTACGCCTCGCGCCCGAATAGGCGCAGCAGCCAGAGCAGGATGATCGCGCCCAAAATTGCGGTGAACAGGGTGAACCACCAGCCGCCGCTCGCCGTGTCGACCACGAAGCTGAGCAGGAACCCACCGATCAACGCTCCGACGACACCCACGAGTACGTCGGCGAGCAGACCGTATTTGGTCTTCATGGCCATACCCGCGATCCAGCCGGCAATAGCGCCGATCACGATGTAGCCGATCCACCCCACGCTGGTCAACGTTGTGGAACGGGCCAGGAATTCGGTGGCCGCCACTGCGTTCATGGTGATCTCCTTTTCGACACCTTTAGCGCCGCCCCAGTCAGCGCCGCGGGAGATTCATACCCATTCTGCGCGGCGGCTAATCACCCATCGCCGCTGTTCACCATTGAACCGAAAAATGAATTGATAAACGATGCAATGGATTCGCCGGCCCGAGGTTCGCCTCGGCCGGACTGCTGGCGCCCAGCCCGTCGGGCTAGCTCGCGCCCGCCGTGATCACCTCGTTGACCTCGACGGCGCGCGCGGCCATCTCGGCGTGCGCCCGGTCCAGGGATTCGGCTTGATCCTCGTCGGCCTTCATCAGGGCCTCGATGTCAAAACCGGCCATGTCGAGCACCCCCATGTCCCGAAACGCCTTCTGCACCTTGGGGCCCCACAACCCGATGTCCTTGACGATCGGCACGATGCGACTGAACAGGTGCGACCGGAACTGGATCATCAGCGGCGATGAGTCGACCCATTCCGCGCACTCTTTGACATTCATGCCGAGAGTCTCGAAGACCTCCTCGCCGCGGAATCGGTCGCGCATCAGGTAGCAGGCATCCACGACGAACTCTTCGCGGTCGTCCCGTTCAGCGTCAGTGAGCTCGGAATAGTAGTCCTTCAAAGAGATTCGACCGAAGGCGACATGGCGGGCCTCGTCCTGCATGACGTAGGCCAGCACCTTCTTGGCCAGTGAGTCCGGTGCCGCCAGGTCACGCTGCACCCCGAACGCCGCCAGCGCCAGCCCCTCGATGAGGACCTGCATGCCCAGATAGGGCATGTCCCAGCGCGAGTCACGCAGGGTGTCGTCCAGCAGCGCGGTCAGGTTCTTGTTGATCGGGTAGACGAGGCCGATCTTCTCTTGCAGGAACCGCGAGAATGTCTCGACGTGCCGGGCCTCGTCCATGGTCTGGGTGGCCGCGTAGAACTTCGCGTCCAGATCGGGGACGACCTCGACGATCTTGGCCGCACACACCATCGCGCCCTGCTCGCCGTGCAGGAACTGGGAGAACTGCCAGGCCTGGGAGTGCTGGCGCATCTCGGCGCGACGCGCGTCGTCCGCGGCCTCCCACATCGGGCTGCCGAACAGTGGATGGAACTCGTCGGGCAGACCCACCGGGTTCATCGGATCGACGTCCTGGGACCAGTCAATGCGTGACTGGGCATCCCACTGCTTGTCCTTGCCCTTCTGATACAGCGACAGCAGCCGGGATCGCCCGTCGTCGTACTCCCACGTGAAGCGCGCGTCGCCGGCGCTGGGGACCTCCCACGAGTACGGCGTGGGAACGTCGGTGTACTTGTCCCTTGTGGTCATGCGCTGCCGCCTTTACCGGGTGTGACCAGTGGTCTCATGACGTGTATCACACTGCGCCGCGGGCGGCGGCGCGTCAAGGATGGCGGGGCCGAAGCCTTCGTCGCGGCCCCCTCGAATCGCCGACCGAAGGCCCCGCAGTGAGCGAAGATCGTCGGCATGGACGGCAACGACGCAGGAGCGCGGCGTGCGGCGGCAGAACCCCGGACTGGCCTGACGCTGCCGCGCTTCCGGAACGTCATCTGGCTGATGCCGGCCGCCTACCTCCTGCACATCGTCGAGGAATACCTCGGCGGATTTCCCGCGTGGGTCACCCATGACGTCCACGGTCGCTTCGACAACGCCGCCTTCGCCGCCAACAACGTCGCCTTTATGGCGATCCTGGTGACACTCGTCTACGCGAACTACCGACGGCAGACCCTGCCTCGCAGCGCTGCGCTGGTTGCCTTCGCCAGCGCAAACCTTTTCTGGGACGCACTCTTTCATCTGGCGATGACGCCGGCTCTCGATCGGTATTCGCCCGGCCTCGTCACCGCCATGCTGTTCTACTACCCGATCTGCCTCGTGATCGGCACCGTCACCATCAAGGAGGGGGTCCTCACCAGGGGCCAGTTCGCCCTGGCCCTACTGGGTGGTCTGGCGCTGTTCGCCTTCGTCGTCTGGTACGGGCTGTTCCACTTCGCCATCTGACGCGGACTTCTACGCTTCTGACATGCAGACAGTCCTGTTCAAGCTCGGATTGCTCCTGTTTCTGCTCGGCCTACTCACCGGGCTCGCCATTCCCGCGTGCAAGAACCCGCGCATGGCGCTGTCGAGCCATCTGGAGGCAACGCTCAACGGAATGTTCCTGGCGCTGTTGGGCCTGCTGTGGCCACACATCCATTTGCCCAACGCGTGGGGAGTTACGGCAGTCTCATTGATCGTCTACGCCGCCTACGCGAACTGGCTGGCGACACTGCTCGCGGCGGTATGGGGCGCCGGCCGGAAATTCGCCCCGATCGCGGCTGGGGAGCATGCGACATCAGCGGGCAAAGAAGGCATCGTCGGCTTCCTATTGGTGTCCCTCGCAGTGTCGATCGTGGTCGGCGTGATCATTGTCATCGTCGGACTCTGAGGCGCCGCCTGCCGACCACGGGCTGGTTACACCTCCCGCGTCCTTGCCCAACCCCGATGGCGATGTGGCTTCCGCAAGCCGAGTCGTTTTCCGCGGTTAAGGATCCGACCCAGGCGTCGTCTTGTTTGACCGGGCGGGCATGCGGCCCAGCCATCCTGTAGGGGTTTCGGAGCCAAGTTTTACCAATGGACCCAGGTCGGGGGGAGACATGATTATCGTCATGCGCGTGAGTGCGCCACTAGTGACTATAAGGGGGTGGCGAGTCTGGCATCGCGCGACTGGTATCCCGACCCGATAGATCCTGCAAGGCTGCGTTATTGGAATGGACACCAGTGGACGGATCGTACGGAACCCAGGCGGCCAGTTAACCCTCGTAAGCTGGAGGCGAGAAATCACCTTAGCCGCGACCTTGCCTGGTTCGTGGGATTCAGTCTAGTGTTTTCGCTCGTTCCAATCGGAATTCACACCCTTGACCTTTTAGACCAAGGCGAACTTGACAGCGTCTGGGATATTTTCTCATCGGGCGAGCTCAACTTCATTGCAGCGGCTCTGACGTGGGCCTCGGTCGGAGACTTTGTGATGAAGAAAAAGAACGGTCTTACAACCGCTCAGCTGTTGATCGTCGGCTTCGCTGGAGTCCTGTTGCTCGTCGACGGCTACCTCTGGGCTTTTGTAAAGCATGGACACTTGCCGACCCATCCGGCGGTGGTTGGCTACCTCTGCATAGGCCCGCTCGTATGGGCGCTGGCAACCGTGGTCGG
The DNA here is from genome assembly GCF_046250075.1 of Mycobacterium sp. SMC-14. Lineage (NCBI taxonomy): Bacteria > Bacillati > Actinomycetota > Actinomycetes > Mycobacteriales > Mycobacteriaceae > Mycobacterium > Mycobacterium sp. SMC-14. Next base: position 3,600,150 of record NZ_CP176429.1, read on the forward strand.
TATTCTGTTAGTGGACCCAGAGGAGGGACGCAGATGAATATCTGGATCCCTGCAATAGTCGGCACGCTAGTAAGCCTTGCCGCTCTCGCTGTTGGTGCGCTGTCGTGGAGTCGTCGCAACCCACGAGCCCGACTTGCACCAGGGCAGCCACCCGGCGGCTGGCCGCCGCCCGTCGCGGCTGGCGTGCCGAGCAAAGACGGAAGCGTCACCCCCGATGGCTGCCTGGTGATGGTAGTTGATGGGTCGGCAGATCCCGCAGGTACGGTAGCGGATCTAGTCGGACACATCCGCTCGCTCTCGCGAGTGACACCAGCACTGCGCCGAAGACGCCTAGAGGTGCCGTTTATTCCGGCCTCGTCCTGGGAAGAAGACCCGGACTTCGATGTCGGACTTCACATTCACGTCATGGCGTTGCCACCGCCCGGCAGTTCGCATGAACTGGAGGATCTCATCGGTCGGATCGCGGAAACCCCCCTCGACAGAACCCGCCCGTTGTGGGATCTATACGCTATTCGGGGGTTAGTCGACGGAAGAGCAGCTGTCGTGTTGAAGACGGATCCTGCACTCGTCGACACGGTAGGCGGTATTGAAGAGATTATTGATGTCAAGACGGATCCTGAAACCGGTGAGAAATGCTTAGCCGCGAAAATATTGGAACAGTTCTACTATTATCGTGCTACTTCTAACCACCAACAGGACGCCTTTCTCGACGTCTGGGCCACTTCTCACTCCGCTAGAGAGCCTCACTCCCCTAGAGAGACCTAACCAAGCTGCAGGGAGTGCTATTCCGTCAGGCTGTCGGGTAGTAATTGCGACGATCGAGGAGCCCACCGTCAGCTTCCGGCGGGCGAGGCACCGGTCAAGGTCCGCGCACAAGACGAAAACGCCCCCGGCCCATGGCGGGACCGGGGGCGCTTCGTGCGAACTATCTAGTGGGCGTGCCCGTGATGGCCGTGGCCGGCGTGCGCGTCGACCTCGACGGGCTTGTCAACCACAGCGGTTTCGGTGGTCAACACCATCCGCGCCACCGACGCGGCGTTGAGCACCGCTGAGCGGGTCACCTTCACCGGGTCGATGACACCATCGGCGGCCAGGTCGCCGTAGGACAGTGTCGCGGCGTTGAAGCCCTGTCCGGCCGCCAACTCGGCGACCTTGCTGGTCACCACGGCACCGTCGACGCCGGCGTTGGTGGCGATCCAGTACAGCGGCGCGCTCAGCGCGGCGGCGAACACCTCCGCACCGGTGGCCTCGTCGCCGGTCAGCGCCAGCCCCGCCAACGCCGCGCGGGCCTGTACCAGCGCCACACCGCCGCCGGTGACGATGCCCTCCTCCACCGCAGCCTTGGCCGCCGCCACCGCGTCTTCGACCCGGTGCTTGCGCTCCTTGAGTGCGGTCTCGGTGGCTGCGCCGACCTTGATCACGGCCACGCCGCCGGCCAGCTTGGCCAGCCGCTCCTCGAGCTTTTCGCGGTCCCAGTCCGAATCGGTCGCCTCGATCTCGGCGCGCAGCTGCTTGACCCGCCCCGCGATGGCCTCGGCGGTGCCGGCACCGTCGACGATCACGGTGTCGTCCTTGCTGACCACCACCCGGCGAGCCGTGCCCAGCACGTCCAGACCGGCCTCCCGCAGCGTCAGGCCCACATCGGGGTTGACCACCTGAGCGCCGGTGACGATCGCGAGGTCCTCCAGAAACGCCTTGCGGCGGTCACCGAAGTAGGGCGCCTTGACGGCAACGGCCTTGAGCGTCTTGCGGATTGCGTTGACCACTAGGGTCGACAGCGGCTCGCCCTCGACGTCCTCGGCGATGATCAGCAGCGGCTTGTTTGCCTCAACGACCTTCTCCAGCAGCGGCAGCAGGTCCGGCAGCGAGCTGATCTTGTCGCGGTGCAGCAAAATCAGGGCGTCTTCGAGGACGGCTTCCTGCGAGTCGAAGTCGGTGACGAAGTACGCCGACAGGAAACCCTTGTCGAAGCCCACACCGTCGGTGATCTCCAGCTCGGTGGACAGGGTCGAGGACTCCTCCACGCTGACCACGCCGTCGGTCCCGACCTTGGTCATCGCCTCGCCGACGAGCTCACCGATCTCCTCGTCACGCGAGGACACGTTGGCCACCTGCGCGATCGATTCCTTGCCGGAGACCGGGGTGGCCGCGGCCAGCAGCGCTTCGGACACCGCGTCGGCGGCCTTGGCGATGCCGGCGCCCAGCGCGATCGGGTTGGCGCCGGCCGCAACGTTGCGCAGCCCGCCGGAGATGATGGCCTGGGCCAGCACGGTGGCGGTGGTGGTGCCGTCGCCGGCCACGTCGTTGGTCTTGGTGGCCACCGACTTCACCAGCTGGGCGCCGAGGTTCTCGAATGGGTCTTCCAGGTCCACGTCGCGGGCCACGGTGACGCCGTCCATGGTCACCGTCGGGCCGCCGAAGGACTTGGCCAGCACCACCGTGCGGCCGCGCGGGCCCAGTGTCACCCGGACCGCGTCGGCGAGCTTGTTCACGCCGGCTTCCAACGCCCGGCGCGCGGCCTCGTTGAACTCAATCTGCTTGCTCATAGCTGTTTAAGCCCTTTTCTCTACGCGTGCCGCCCCGGACATCACCCGTATTACGGGGATCTCCGGGGCGGGCACGGTGGTTGCTTTGTGGCTACTTGCCGACGATGGCCAGCACGTCGCGCGCGGACAGGATCAGGTACTCCTGGCCGCCGTACTTGATCTCGGTGCCGCCGTACTTGCTGTACACGACGACGTCACCCTCAGCGACGTCCAGCGGGATCCGCTTGCTGCCGCTCTCGTCCCACCGGCCGGGGCCGATGGCGACGACAGTGCCTTCCTGCGGCTTCTCCTTGGCAGTGTCCGGAATGACCAGACCAGAAGCGGTCGTGGTCTCGGCCTCGTTGGCCTGAACGAGGATCTTGTCCTCGAGTGGCTTGATGTTCACGCTCGCCACGATTGGAGCCCTCCACATTGTCTGGATGCGACCCGGCCGATGCCGAGCCCATCGGAACGTACTTACTTAAGGTGTTCGGCATTCGTACGAGCCCTCGCGTCGTCGTCGCGGGTGCCGAGCGAGAATCCGACCGACTGCCACCTAGCACTCTATACATGAGAGTGCTAGCACTCAAGGTGACCCCGCTGCGAATCGGTCAGGAGATCTGGCCCTGCACCACCGGCAGGCCCGGATTGGTGGCCACGTCCAGCGGCGACGGCCCCGCTCCGGCGGCGATCAAGTGTGCCGCGAACGACGCGATCATCGCCCCGTTGTCGGTGCACAACCGCAGCGGCGGGATGCGCAGCCTCAAGCCTGCTGCCGCACAGCGTTGTTCGGCAAGTTCACGCAGCCGGGAGTTGGCGGCCACTCCCCCCGCGATCAGCAGGGTCCCGACCCCCAGGTCGGTGGCCGCGCGCACCGCCTTGGCGGTCAGCACGTCGGCGACCGACTCCTGGAACCCGGCCGCCACATCGGCGGGGACGAAATCGGGATTGCGCTCCACATAGCGGGCCACCGCGGTCTTCAGGCCGGAGAAGCTGAACACGTACGGGTCATCGCGCGGACCGGTCATCCCGCGCGGGAACACCACAGCACTGCGGTCGCCGGTGCGGGCCAGCTCGTCGAGCACCCGCCCGCCGGGATAGCCCAGCCCGAGTAGCCGGGCCACCTTGTCGTAGGCCTCCCCCGCGGCGTCGTCGACGGTGCTGCCCAGTTCGACGATCGGCTCCCCCAGCGACCGCACGTGCAGCAGGTGGGTGTGGCCGCCGGAGACCAGCAGTCCCACGCACTCCGGCAGTGGGCCATGGGCGTAGACGTCGGCGGCCAGGTGCCCGCCCAGGTGATTGACGGCGTAGAACGGAACTCCCCAGGCCGCCGCATAGGCCTTGGCCGCCGCCGCACCCACCAGCAGCGCCCCGGCCAGGCCCGGCCCGATGGTGGCCGCGACTGCGTCCGGACGGCGGTCCTCTCCCAACCCCGCCGTCGCCAACGCCCGGCGCATGGTGGGGCCCAGCGCCTCCAGGTGTGCCCGGGAAGCGATCTCGGGCACCACCCCGCCGAACCGGGTGTGCTCCTCCACGCTGGAGGCCACCTCGTCGGCCAGCAGCGTCAGGGTGCCGTCGGCTTCCAGGCGGGTGATGCCGACACCTGTTTCGTCGCAGGAAGATTCGATGGCCAGGACTATCGTCACGAGACAGCCTCCCGCCGCATCGTGTAGGCGTCGGCGCCGTTGCGGTAATAACGCTTACGAAGTCCGGTCTCGACGAAACCGACGTCACGGTACAGCGCGATCGCCGCGGCGTTGTCGGTGCGGACTTCCAGGTACACGACGCCCCCGTCGGCGTACTCCAGCAGGTCGGTGAGTAGCCGCCGCCCGATGCCGCGCCCCTGATGTGCCTTGTCCACTCCGATCGTGTGCACCTCGTACTCGAACGGCGCGGTGCGCCCGAGCCGCGCGATTCCGCCGTAGCCCACCACGGCGTCGCCGATCCGGGCGGCGACGTAGTGGTTGTCACGCGCATCGATCGCCCGGCTGAACGCCTCGGCCGGCCACGGGTCGTCGCCGCCGAACAGTTGGGCTTCCAGTTCGGCGCAGCGCAGCGCGTCGCTGTGAACCAGCGCGCCCAGTGTCACCGGCGCAGCGGTCGTCGCCGGGGGTTTGGCGTCGGGGCGACGCAGGTACAGCGGCACCAGCGATTCCGGATCCTCATTCCAATCCCGCACTGCGGCAACCAGTCCCGCAGGGGTCGGATATGTGATGTCAAGGACCGGCAGGCCGAACAGCTCGGTGTGCGCAGGCGAGCCGGCCACCGCGACGGCATCGGCGGGGTCGACGGCGGCCGGGGCACACACCGCCGGGCCCGCCACCCGGGCGCCGTCGCGATAGCGCGCCCAGTAGACCTCTCGACGGCGGGCATCGGTGACCACCAGGGTCGGTCCGGAAGTGCGCACGCCGATCGCGTCCAGGCTGCACACGCCGTACACCGGGATGCCCAGGGCGTGGCCATAGGCGGCGGCGCTGGCCATCCCCACCCGCAGGCCGGTGAACGGTCCCGGCCCGCAACCCACTACGACCGCAGCCAGATCGGCCATGGCCAGGCCGGCATCGGCCAGTGCGCCCAGCACGTTGGGGGTCAGCCGTTCGGCGTGCGCGCGAGCGTCGGGGGTGACCCGCTCGGCCAACACGGTGCGGCGGTCGGCGGCCACCACGCCCGCGGTGACGGCGGGGGTGGCGGTGTCGATGGTCAGAATCGCTCCGGTCACGGCGCGTGCCACCGCCAGGTTGCGGTGCGTGTCTCGGAGTCCGCCGCGCGGTCCAGGCGAATATCCAGGTGCCGGTCGGAGAGCCGCTCGGCCAGGCCTTCACCCCACTCCACCACGACGACGGCGTCGTCGAGTTCGGTGTCGAGGTCCAAAGAGTCCAGCTCGGCCAGCAGGTCCAGGCCTGACTCATCGAGCAGCCGGTAAAGGTCGACGTGAATCATCGCCGGACTGTCCGGCCGGCGAGCCCGATGTTCGCGGGCCAGCACGTACGTCGGCGAGGTCACCGGACCATCGACATCGAGTGCCGCGGCGATCCCCTTGGCCAACACGGTTTTTCCAGCACCCAGCGGACCGGACAGCACCACCACGTCGCCGGCTCGTAGCTGTTCGCCCAGCCGGGCGCCCAGCGCGACGGTGTCCTCGGTGGTGGACAGGGTCGCCTCCTGCGGATCAGCCACTGCGCCCGGCCTTTCGGCGCAACCGGTGCGTCAGCATGCCACGGCGCGGGGTGGCTCGCTCAACCAGTCGCACCAGCGCCTCGTCGATGACATCGGGTTCCTCCAACTGCACCAGATGCCCGGCCCCGGGCACGATCACCAGCTCACAATCCCACAACGTGGCCGCCATCGCCCGCGAGTACCCCGGCGGGGTGAGCAGGTCCTGGTCGCCACAGGCGACCAGGGTAGGGATCTTGGCCAGCGTCGGCAGCGCGGCACTCTCGTCATGCACTTCCAGGGCGTGCAGGAAACCCACCATGGTGGCGACCGGGGTGGAGTGCATCATCTCCTCGGAGTACGCCACCACACTCGGGCTGATCAGGTCTGTGCCGTAGGAGGCGGCCCGCAGAATCGGTGCGATCACCCCGCGCGCCGCGCCGCGGCCGCGGTGCACCAACTTCGGCGCGTACCGCACACTGAACTGCACGGCTTCCAGCGCCGGGTTGCGCAGGATCTGACCCAGCGGGGACCGCGAAACACCTTTGGCGGCCGACGATATCAACGCCGCACCGACAATCCGGTTGCCGTAGCGCTGGGGAAACTGCCGTGCGTGCGCCAACACCGTCATGCCGCCCATCGAATGGCCTACCAGCACGATTGGTCCGCGCGGCACGGCCGCCCGCAGCACCGCCTCCAGGTCCTGGCCGAGTCGCGGCACGGTGTAGGTGCCCGGTGGGGCAACGCTGGAATCCCCGTGCCCACGCTGGTCGTAGAAGACCATGCGCACCTGATCGCCCCACTCCGCCGCCAGCCGCGCCCGCTGAAAATGGAAAGAGCCCATCCGCAGACAGAATCCGTGCGCGAACACCACGGTCAGCGGTGCGTTGCGCGGACCCACGTCGCGCACCGCCAGTTCGACGCCGTCGTCGGTGACCACCACCGAACTGTGGTCGTGGTCGAGGATCTCGAAATCCTCTTCGGCGTAAGCGTCTTCGGCGGTGGTGCGTCGTGTCACCGACCGGGCGATGGTGCTTCCGGCGATGGTGCCGACGGCCGCCAGACCGGCCACCCCCGCCAGCCAGCCGCCGGCCCGCCGCGACCCGCGCCGATTACCCGCCATCGGCGCCCCGATATGTCCTGGCGACCCGCCCACGCGGGCTGTTGACCACCTCGTAGTGGATGGTGCCCAGCACGTCGGCCCAGTCCTGGGCCAGCGGTTCGCCGTCTGTTCCGGACCCGAACACGATGACCTCGTCACCCTCGGTGACGTCGACGGGGCCGGGCCCCAGATCGACGACGAACTGGTCCATGCACACTCGCCCGACACTGCGCCGACGCCGGCCGTTGATCAACACGTCGAACCGTCCGCTCAGCGGTCGGAACACCCCGTCGGCGTAACCCATCGGCACCAGCGCCACGGTGGTGTCGACCGGGGCGACCCAGGTGTGCCCGTAGGAGACGGCCTCACCGGCCTTGATCGGACGAACCAACACCACAAGCGATTTCAGCGTCATCGCCGGAATCAGGCCCATGTCGCCGCGTTCGGGGATCGGACTCAGGCCGTACATGGCTATTCCCGGCCGAACCATGTCGAAGGCCAGATCGGGGCGGGTCATCGCCCCTGCCGAGTTGGCCAGGTGGGCGACCGGGAACTCCAGCCCCTGGTCGCGAGCAACCTTCAGCAGGTCGGAAAAGCGTTGCGCCTGAACGTCGTTGACCGGGTTGTCGGTCTCGTCGGCGCAGGCCAGATGCGACATCAGGCCGCGCACCCGGATCGCGTCGTCGGCGACGGCCCGCTGCAGCGCGCTCACCAGTGTCGGGAATTCTGCGGCGCCCACCCCGTTGCGGTTCATGCCGGTGTCGGCCTTGACCGTGACGGTCGCGGTGCGCCCGGTGCGCCCCACCGCATCGAGCAACTCGTTCAGCTGCGCGACCGAAGAGACCGCAATCTGTACGTCGGCGGCCAGGGCGGGAGCGAAGTCGGTGTGCGGCCCGTGCAGCCATGCCAGCACCGGTGCGGTGATGCCGGCCGCGCGCAACGTCAACGCCTCGTCGACGGTGGCCACCCCGAGTTCGGCCGCGCCGGCACCCAGCGCGGCGCGGGCCACCGGGACCGCCCCGTGGCCGTAACCATCGGCCTTGACCACAGCCATCACCCCGGCGGCGCCGGCGTGTTCGTCCAGCACCCGCACGTTGTGGGCAATGGCGTCCAGGTCCACCAGCGCCTGCGCAAGCAGGCCGGACGTTCGGGATACGGCAGTCATGTCAGCTTCGATTGTCCCAGAACCTCCCAAAACGGCCCGCCGGATCGCCCAGTGTGCGGTTTGATCGGCACTAATGCCGTTTTGCGACCGAGAACACACACTCGGCCGCAGCGCCCGCCTGATCAGTGCGAAAAGTGCTGCTGATCGTCGTAATGGCCCGCGGGCTTGACCCGGTCCAGGGCGGTCACCGATTTCATGATGTCGTCGAAAAGCGCCCGGGCAAGATCCGCCGACAGCCCCTCGCGGACCACGACGCGCAGCACTGCGACGTCCTCGGCGCCCTCCGGCATGGTGTAGGCCGGCACCTGCCAGCCGAACGTGCGCAACTCGTGGGACACGTCGAACTCGGTGTAGCCGCGCTCGCCGGCCAGCCGGCAGCTCACCACCGGGATCGCCGAACCGTCGCTGATCACCTCGAAGTGCTCAGATGCCGCCAGCTGATGCGACAGCCAGCGGGCGGTGTCGGACAGGGTCCGCATGACTTCGGTGTAGCCGGCGCGGCCCAGCCGCAGGAAGTTGTAGTACTGGCCGACGACCTGGTTGCCCGGCCGGGAGAAGTTCAGCGTGAACGTCGGCATGTCGCCGCCCAGGTAGTTGACCCGGAACACCAGCTCCTCGGGCAGATAGTCGGCGCTGCGCCACACCACGAAGCCGATGCCCGGATAGGTCAGGCCGTACTTGTGGCCGCTGACGTTGATCGAGACCACCCGCGGCAGCCGGAAATCCCACTTGAGGCCCGGGTGCAAGAAGGGCACCACGAATCCTCCGCTGGCGGCGTCCACGTGCACCGGCACGTCCGGCCCGCCGCCGGCGGCGAGGGTGTCCAGTGCCGCGCAGATCTGCTCGACCGGTTCGAGTTCGCCGGTGTAGGTGGTGCCCAGGATGCCCACCACGCCGATGGTGTTCTCGTCGACGGCGTCGATCACCTGCTCGGGCGTGATCACGTAGCGGTCCTGGCCCATCGGCAGGTAGCGGGGTTCGACGTCGAAGTAGCGGCAGAACTTCTCCCACACCACCTGGACGTTGGAGCCCATCACCAGGTTCGGAGTGCGACCCTTCCAGTCGTCACCGACCTGCTGGCGCCAGCGCCACTTCATCGCCAGCCCGCCCAGCATCACCGCCTCGCTGGACCCGACGGTGGACACCCCGATCGCGCTGGCGGGGTCGTCGTCGCGCAGGTTCTCGGCGTGGAACAGGTCGGCGACCATGGACACGCAGCGCTGCTCAATGGCCGCGGTGGCCGGGTATTCGTCCTTGTCGATCATGTTCTTGTCGAACGACTCCGCCATCAGCGCCGACGCTTCGGGGTCCATCCAGGTGGTCACGAAGGTGGCCAGATTCAGCCGGGAGCTGCCGTCGAGCATCAGTTCGTCGTGGATGAAGCGGTAGGCGGTCTGCGGGTCCATCGGGTCGTCGGGCAACCGCAGCGCCGGGACCGGCGAGGTGAACATCCGGCCGGTGTAGGCCGGAGCGATGGCATGCGCCGGCACGGACGGGTGGGAATGGGTCATGCGCGACTCTCCTCTATAGCTGGGCCAGGGCGGTGCGGATGTGGGCCAGGATGCGCGAGGCCGAGGTCGGGGTGTCGCCGGGGCCGGGGTCGGCGGCCGAGGCTGCGGCGGCGCGGGTGTGCACGAACGCGGCGGCGGCAGCGGCGTGGGCGGTGGGCAGGCCCGACGCCAACAGCGCGCCGATCATCCCGGAAAGCACGTCGCCGGAGCCCGCGGTGGCCGCCCATGACCCGCCCGACGGGTTGAGATAGACCGGGCCGTCGGGGTCGGCGATGACGGTGACGTTGCCTTTCAACAGCACAGTGCAGCGCATCTTCTCGGCCAGCTCGCGCGCCGCACCGACCCGGTCGGGTCCGGGTGGGTGCCCGGCCAACCGGGCGTATTCGCCGGCATGCGGGGTCAGCACCGTTGGGGCGTTGCGCTCGGCCACCAGGGCTGGGTGGGCGGCCAGGATGGTGAGCGCATCGGCGTCGACGATCACCGGCAGATCGGTGTCAAGCGCGAACCACAGTGCGGCGGCAGCCTGTTCGCCGGTGCCCAGACCCGGACCGACCGCCCAGGCCTGCACCTTCCCGGCGGCCGCCGGACTGGGTGCGGCGACCACTTCCGGCCAGTGCGAAACCACTTGGGCGTCAGCGCTTCCGGCGTAGCGCACCATCCCGGAGGTGGCGGCCACCGCTGCCCCGGCACACAGGATCGCCGCGCCCGGGTAGGTCGCCGAGCCGGCCAGGATTCCGGTGACGCCCTGGGTGTATTTGTCGTCGCGGGGACCGGGCGCCGGCCAGCAGGCCTCGACGTCGGCTGCGGTCACAGAGTGAATGTCGGTGTCCGGCAGCTCCAGGCCGATCTCGACGAGCTCGACCCGTCCGCACTGCCCCAATGCGTGCACCGGTTTGAGACCACCGAAGGTGACCGTGAGCGCGGCGTGCACCGCGGGACCGTCCGCCGCGCCGGTGTGCGGGTCCAGGCCGCTGGGGATGTCGACGGCCACCACCGGGATGCCTCGCGCATCGACGTCGGCGAAGATCTCGGCGGCGTGCGGCCGCAACGGGCCGCGCCCGGAGATGCCGACCACGCCGTCGATCACCAGATCCGTTGCGGGCGGCACGGTGTCGACGATCCGGCCGCCGGCATGTCTGAAGGCTGCGAGCCCTTTTGCGTGGGCGCGCCCGGGGTCAAGCAGGATGGCGCTGGCCGCCACGCCGCGTCGGCGCAGCAGGGTGGCCGCCCACAGCGCGTCGCCGCCGTTGTCGCCGGAACCCACCACCGCGCACAGGTTGCGCCCGGCTATCCCGCCGGTGCGCGCGGCCAGTTCCCCAGCGATCGCGGTCGCCAGCCCGAACGCGGCCCGGCGCATCAGCACCCCGTCGGGCAGGCTCGCCAACAGCGGTGCTTCGGCGGCGCGAATGACCTCGACGCTGTAGTAATGCCGCACTTGCCCTCCTCGCGCTGCTCGCGCTTGTCAGGCTAGTGGCCGCCGGCGGTACTCGGGTGATGTCGCAGCGGATGGTGGGGATGAGTCAGCGGGTAACAGCACAACCCGATCACCAGGGCGGCGGCGTGGCCGATCGCGGTGAAGTCGGGATTGATGAGCAGCGGCACGGTGAAGATGACGACCAGGCCGGCCAGGTAAACCCAGCGCCACGGCCGACGTATCCGGTAGGTGAGCACCGCCATCAACCCGACCAGGAAGTAACTGACGCCGATGTCGCGGGCGTAGGTGAGGCGCTCCGATTCCCGGTGCAGGTGGATCAGCGCGTACAGCGCACCCTCGCTGACGTAGGTGGCACCGACGTGGGAGATCAATCCGACCATCAGCCAACGCAGGTGGCCCAGCCAATGTTCGGCCGGCGCCAGGAACAGGGTGAACAGCACCAGGTACGGCGACCAGTCCTTGCCGTCGATCCACAGCAGGCTGGAGACCAGCACCTCCAGCGGGTCGGTGGCCAGATGGTGCAGGTTGGTGGATTGCTCGACGAGCATGGTGTGCAGGCGCCGGCCGACCAGGTGCTGGATGACGGTGGTGACTCCCAGCACCGCCAGCCACAGGTAGGTCAGCGGCGCGGTGTGCACGAAGTGCCACACCGCGGCCAGGCGCGTTCTGACGTCCGCCACGGCGTACAGCGTCGCATGGTTGATGCAGACACGGACAGACCGACCGCTGATAACGTCTCATGCCAGTGAGGCCCGTCCGCCTGTGACCGGCCCCGACGGGACGGGGGTGCCCCGATGAGCGAACCGCACGGTCCAACTCCCAATCCGTACGACCCAACACAATTTGCGCCCACCAGCCGGCCCATGCCGCCGCTGGGCGGACAGTTCCCGCCGTCGTGGCCACCCGGTCCACCGCCGCAACGCAACCGCCGATTGATTTGGGCTCTGCTGGGGCTGGTCATTGTGCTGACCGTGACCGCTGTAGTGCTCGGCGTGACCGTCGTCGGGCGCGACCGGCAGGAGAACGCGCATGCCACCGCAGAGTCCGGCTCCGGCGACAGGGCGCCGGTACCCGTCTCGGTGCTCGAGACCTTGCTGCCGGCCGCGGATGTCGTCCGCGACGCGACGGCCGACCCTGGGATCGGCATTGTGGACAAAGGCGAAAGCATGTTCCCCGGGGCCGTGGAGGAGAAATCATGCCAGGGGATGAGCTTCGTCGCCGCGGGCCCGGTCTATGCGGGCTCGGGTTGGACCAGCGTCCGCTGGCAGATTTGGAACAGTCCCGCCGAACCCAAACCGGAGAAGCTGGAGCATCAGATGTTGACATCGGTGGTGAGTTACCCCTCTGCCCAAGCCGCCCGCAGCTATTACCACAAACAGCGCACCGACTGGCAGTCGTGTTCTGACCGTACCGTCAACATGCGGGTAACAAACCTGGAGAACCCAACCGACGCTTTCTGGACCGTAGGAGCGGTCACCGAAAACGACGGTGTACTCAGTACCACCGGGATCAGTGAGGGCGGTGCCGGTTGGTCCTGCGGGCTCACGACCGCGGTGCGCAACAACATCATCACGCAGCTGAATTTGTGCGCCCTTACCCCGTCTGGCGATGCGGCACAGAAGGTCCTCGCCTCGATCACCGCGAAGATCGACGCGGCGGCCTGACTCGGGCACAAGCGGTTCGCGTCGATTCTCACCGCTGCGACGGCGTGCAGCTTCGCATTGTCAGTGCAGACCGTGATAGCCCAACCGCTGATAACGTCACACGCGAGTGAGGGCTGTCCGCCTGCGACCGGCCCCGTTGGGATGTGGGGGCATCAATGAGCGAACCGCACGGTCCGACACCCAATCAGTACACCCAGCCCCAATTTGCGCCGATGAACCGGCCCATCCAGCCATTCCCGGGCGGGCAATACCCGGTGCCGCCGCTGCCGCCTGGGCTCGGGGGACCCCCACCGGGGTCACCGGGGCCCAACCGCCGCAAGATGTGGGCGCTGTTGGCCACGGTCGCCGTGGTCGCGGTGATCGGCATCGTGCTCACCGTGACACTGTCCGGGCGTAGCCGGCACGACACGGCCAGGCCCGCCGCAAGAACGGAGACCTCGGCGACGGCATCGGCATCCGCTGACAAGTCACCGGTGCCGGTCTCCAAGATTGAGGAGTTGCTGCCTCGCCAGGAGGCTCTCGCCGCGGCAGTGGCCGATCCCGAACTCGGTGTCGTTATGAGTGGTGAGGCGATGGATGAGGTCACCGTGGTGGACGCGGACTGCCAGGGCATCAGTTCGGTCGCCTCGGGTCCCGTCTACGCCGGTACCGGTTGGACCGCGATCCGCTGGCAGCGCTGGTACAGCCCGCCCGACATCGACACCCACGACCTGAAGCACGGTCTGTTGGTGTCGGTGGCGACCTTTCCGCGGGCGGAGAACGCGCAGGCCTTCTACGCGAAGCAGAGCGACAAGTGGAAAAGGTGCGCCGGCCGCACCCTGAACATGACCGTGACCAGCGGCGACAATGAGCCACGCGTTTTCTGGACCGTCACCGAGGTCACCGAGTCCGATGAGCTGGTCAAGACGACCGCCATCAGTGAGGGCGGCGGCGGCTGGTCATGCCAGGACGCCCTGACCATCCGCAACAACGTCGTTGCGCAGGCCGATGTCTGCGGTAACAGCATCCCGGCCAATGCGGCGCAGGAGATCCTCGGCTCGATCGCCCCGAAGGTCGACGCGGCCGGCTGAGCTGACTTCCGACAGGCCCGACGGGAAGTGGAGTGCACCAATGAGTGAACCGCAGGGTCGGACTCCCAACCCCTATGATCCGATGCGATTCGCGCCGATCAACGGACCCGTCTCACCAGGCAGTCAGGCACCGCCGTTCTGGCCACCGAATCCACCACCGAATGGCGGCCGACGGCTGATATGGCTGCTGGTGGGGCTGATCTGCGTGCTGACGGCGATCGTCGTAGTACTCAGCGTGACCGTCGTAGGCCGTGACCGACACGAGATTGCCCAATCCCCCACCACGACATCGGCACCCGCGACATCGAGCCACCGGGCACCGTTTTCCGCCTCGGCCATCGACGGCCTGTTGCCGGACAGTGGCGTGGTGTCTACTGCGGTGCGCGCACCCGACATCGGCCTCGTCGCTCACGGCGACGGTATTGCCACCGAGGAGCCGGTGGATGCCGATTGTCAAGGTGTCATCGGCGTGGCTCCGCGGGACTACGCAGGCTCCGGGTGGACCGCTATCCGCTGGCAACAATGGAACAGTCCGGCCGATCTCGATCCCGCCAAGCTGTGGAAGCATGTGACGCTCAGCGTAGCCACCTACCCGCTAGCCGACGCAGCCCGGACGTTTTACACCAGTGAGAGCTCTGCGTGGCGGAAGTGCAACCTCCGTATTGTCAACAGCCGCGCTGCCAGTGCGACCGAATCACCCGATGTGCTCTGGTACGTCGGCAAGGTCAGCGACTCCGACGGAGTGCTCGCTGCCACTACGTCGAACGCCCGAGGCAACGGCTGGACGTGTCAATCCAGACTGACCGTGCGCAACAACGTCGTTGTCCGCGTCAACGCGTGCGGGTACAGCGATTCGGTAGCGGCAGTACAGACGCTGCTCGACTCGATCACCTCGAAGGTCGACGCGGCCGGGTGAGCCGCCGGCCACCCAATCCCTTGATCAGCCCCTGCGCCTCGCGTATCGTCCGATTCAATTTCGCGTCGCACAGTAGCGAATACAGGGAAAGGGCCGAGCCGTTGCGCAACCGCTACGCCGGGGAACCGTTCACCACCGCCGATGCTGAGATCGCCGCGGCCTTGGAGCAGGTCTCCATCCCCACGTTGTTGCTGTCGTGCGTGCACATCACCGGCGACCCCCGCTTTATCCGGGACTTCAGACAGAACGGGATCTTCCTCAACGAGATCCAGGGGTTCATGTCCGAAGAGGACAAGGCCCGGGCCCGCGCCGAAGCGCTGCCGGTGATCGCCGACTATCGCGATCGCGGCTGCCCGCAGCCCGCTCCCCTGCCTGCCGAGCTGGTCAAGGAGATGATGGACTGGGCGGCCTGCGAGACCGTGCCCGATGCCTATCTCGGGTTGCTCTCCGAAGAACTCGACCTCGACGGGGTCGACCCGCGCAGTCCAGCGCCGGTGGAACGCGCGGCGGAATTGTCGGTGGTGGTGATCGGCTGTGGCGAGTCGGGCGTGTTGGCCGGAATTCGGCTGGCCCAGGCCGGTATTCCCTTCACGATCATCGAGAAGAACGAGGGCCCGGGCGGAACGTGGTGGGAGAACGACTACCCGGGAGCTCGGGTGGATGTCGCGAACCATTTCTACTGCTACAGCTTCGAACCCAACAACGACTGGGGCCACTATTTCGCCGAACAACCCGAGCTGCGGGCATACTTCAGCGATCTGGTCACCAAACACGGCCTGACTGAACATATTCGGTGGGGCACCGAGGTCACCGACGCCGTCTGGGACGAGGGCGACGGAACCTGGACGCTGACCACCCGCACCGCCGACGGTGCGGTGTCCGCGCTGTCGGCGCGCGCGGTGATCACCGCGGTCGGTCAGCTCAATCGGCCGCATCTGCCCGATCTGGACGGGGCGGACGGTTTCGCCGGGCCGTCGTTTCACTCTGCGGCGTGGGATCACAGCGTCGACCTGACCGGTAAGCGGGTCGCGCTGATCGGGGCGGGCGCCAGTGGATTTCAGATCGCACCGGCGATTGCGGAGAAAGTGGCTCATCTGACGGTGTTTCAGCGCACCGCACAGTGGATGTTCCCCAACCCGATGTATCACGACGCGGTCGACGGCGGGGTGCGCTGGGCGTTGGAGCACCTGCCGTTCTACGGCCGCTGGTACCGCTTCCTGCTGCTGTGGCCCGGCGCCGACAAGGGCCTGGAGGCCGCCCGGGTAGACCCGGACTATCCCGACCAGGACTACGCGGTGAGCGAGATCAACGCCCTGGCCCGGCAGATGTTCACCGGCTGGATCACCGATCAGGTGGGCGACGACGACGAGTTGCTGGCCAAGGTGCTGCCGGACTATCCGGCGACCGGCAAGCGCACCCTGCAGGACAACGGCACCTGGCTCAAAACCCTGCGGCGCGAGAATGTCGAACTGGACCGCACCGCCATTCGGCAAATCACCCCGCAAGGCGTGGAGACCGACGACGGCGTCCACCACGAGGTGGATGTGATCGTGTACGCCACCGGTTTTCGGCACACCGATGTGTTGTGGCCGATGCGCATCACCGGCCGCGACGGCACCGATCTGCACGCGCTGTGGGGCAGCAAGCCGTACGCGTATCTGGGCATCACCGTGCCCGGCTTCCCGAACTTCTTTGTGCTCTACGGCCCCGGCGCGCATCTGGCACACGGCGGCAGCCTGATCTTCAACTCCGAGTTGGAGATGCGCTACATCGACGCCTGCCTGGCCAAGCTCGCCGATGAACAGCTGCACTCGATCGAGCCGACCGTGCGGGCGGCCACCGAGTGGCATCAGGCCACCCAGGCCGCGATCACCAAGACGGTGTGGGCGCATCCGGCGGTCAAGCATTCCTACTTCAAGAACGCCGACGGCGAGATCCATACCGTGAGCCCGTGGCGGCTCGACGAGTACTGGTCGGCGGTGCGTGAACCAGATTGGTCGCAGTTCGTCATCGCAAAGGAGCGCTGAGTTGAGCGGAGTCGTCGTCACCGGGGCAGCATCGGGAATCGGCCGGGCCTGCGCCCAGGCCCTGGTCGCCGACGGCCGCCGGGTTGCGTTGTGGGACATAGCCCCAACGGTCCTGAACGTGGCCGAGAATTTGGGAATGCCCGGTGCGGTGATCGACGTCTGCGACGACGCCGGGATGCCCGCCGCGGTCGCGGTAGCGGCTGAGGCGCTGGACGGAATCGACGGGCTGGTGCATGCCGCGGGCCGGGTGCTGCCCGAACCGGTGGGCGCCTACACCGGCGAATCCTGGGACGCTGTGATGAGCGTCAACCTGCGTGCCCAGGCGATGCTGGTGCAGTTGATGCTGCCTCACCTGGAGGCCGTCGCCCGAGCCGGCGGCGACCCGGCGGTGGTCGGTATCTCGAGCATCGAAGGGCTGACCGCCAACCCGTTCATCCCGGCCTACTGCGCCTCCAAGGCCGGACTGCTGGGGCTGACCAGGTCGATGGCCGCCCAGCTGGGTCCGGCCGGAATCCGTATCAACGCGGTCTGCCCTGGCTTCATCGAAACACCGATGCTGCAGATCGCACTCGACGTCGAAGAAGTCGCGGCCGGCTTTGTGGCCGCCGCGCCGCTGGGGCGGATCGGTCAGCCTGCCGAGGTCGCCCAGGCGGTGGCGTTCCTGATGTCGCCCCGGGCGTCGTTCATCACCGGAACCCAGATCGTCGTCGACGGCGGAGTCACCGCCCGGCATCCGTGAGGTTTAGAAGACCCAACTCTGCGGTGCGGCGATGACGAAGCCGTGGGCGGCCACCGGACTCACCGCACCGCGCACCTGGGGCTCCTTGAGCACACAGACCAAGTCGGTGGAGGGCGGAACCCCGCAGACCATCGACTGGGCGGGTGAGAAGTCCCAGAACACGATCTTGTGGCCCACCGGAAGTTTTGCGGCCGGGGGGTTTCCGGCGAGCAGCGAGTCCGGCGGAGCGGGAAGGAAACGCGCCGGGATGCTTTCCTTCCCGTAGATCCCGGGCAGCTGTACCGAGCCGGCGTCGCGCGGCGCCCCCGGAATGTCGCCCTCACAGTTGACCTCGTGGGTGATCCTGCCCTGCCGCGCCCGGCAGACCAGCCCCGATTCGGTAGCGAAGACGACGTTGGGAGCCTGCTGCAGGTCGCTGACCGAGCCGGGCAGCGGTCCGCTGTCATCGATCAGGGAGTCCACGTCGGGAAAGCCCGGTG
Organism: Mycobacterium sp. SMC-14; assembly: GCF_046250075.1. Taxonomy (NCBI): domain Bacteria; kingdom Bacillati; phylum Actinomycetota; class Actinomycetes; order Mycobacteriales; family Mycobacteriaceae; genus Mycobacterium; species Mycobacterium sp. SMC-14. Next base: position 3,617,936 of record NZ_CP176429.1, read on the forward strand.
CCGCCACGGCGTTCGGCACCGTCATCAGCAGTGCAGCCGAGCTGACCGCCACTACCAGTGCTCGCCGCACCACCCGAAGCCTCCCTGTTCGCCGTCAGATCTTCAAAACTACGAGCGGCGGGCTCGCTGGTCAATGTCGCCGGCCACGGTGCGCATGGCCGAAGCGGCGATCGCTTCCTGTAGGCCCCGCGTTGCCAACTCATCGGCCAGCTCGTTGTCGGCGACCCCCGAATGACCTTTCACCCAGAACCACTCGACCTGGTGACGTGCGCAGGCGGCCTGAAGCCGTTGCCACAGGTCGACGTTCTTCACCGGCTGCTTGGCGGCGGTAAGCCAGCCGTTGCGTTCCCAGCCTGACACCCACTTGGTGATGCCATTGCGGACATACGTGCTGTCGGTGTGCAGATGTACCACCGCGGGCCGGGTGAGGGCTTCCAGCGCCGCGATCGGCGCGGTCAGCTCCATCCGGTTGTTGCTCGTCTCGCCGGGCTCACCACCGCACATCTCGCGGACGTGGTGGCGCATGCGCAGCACCGCGCCCCACCCACCGGGGCCCGGGTTGGGGCGGCACCCACCGTCGGTATGGATGACGACCACGTCATCGGTGGATTCGGTCATCGGCCGAGGATAGGCGGCGAGATCATCGCGGTGCGGACCGACATACCCAGATCGCGATGCCGCAGCGTGGTGATCCGGCGACCGGGCTGCACGGCGTCCTTCACCGGCAACGTGCGCTCGCCGAAGAACGACGCCGTCGCCTCGATATCGGCGACGACGTAGGTGATACCCCACAGCGATGACGGGCCGTCCGCCTCCGTGTCGGGCGACCCGACGACTTCCAGGATCACCGCACCCAGCCGGAAGAAGATCTGCCGCATCGGCCGGCCGCCGAGTTCGGCGTCGCGGACCCGGCGCGACTGCAGTCCGACGGCAACCAATGCCTCGACGGTGCGAGGCAGGTTGGGGGACAACAGCACAACGTGATCGATCGAGATCACGCCGTTCGGATGCGTGGCCGGCTCGGTGGCCACCGCAATGGAACGGGAGGTGGGGATACCGTCGAGCGGGCCGCCGGAGGGCAAGCCCTGCAGCGCCCACCCGAGGATGCCGGTGCCGCCCCCGGTCAGCCGCAGCCGAACCTCACCCACCCGGCAGACGTCGTCGGGGTCCACGCTGAACCCCGCCGACCGCCACGTGTCAGCCGGATCGGCAAGATGGAGTTCGTCGACGGTGACCGACATGCCGCTCACAGTACTGCGGCTTGCCGCGCATCTTGTCAGGCCGGTGTGACGGGCTCGGGTTTCAGGTCGCGCCACCAGCAGTAGATGAACAGCAGCATCGACATCACCAGCGCGACGATCACCCAGAGCGTGATCGTGACGTCAATCCAGGATCCGATCGGCGGAGCGTCCGGCAGCGCGTTTCGCAGCGGGACCACCGCGAAAAGCATTGCCGCATACCAGGTCGTCATCGGCGGCTGGAATTTGCGCCAGCCCAGGAACGTCAGGTTCGCGACGACGACGGCCACCGCGGCAAGGGCGATCAAGACGCCTACGATCACGGCACCGAACGCCATGGTGCTCGGCGACCGGTGCAGCGTGATGCGGTATGGGCCACCATCCTCGCGGTCGCTGACAATCTCGTTCTTCCAACCGGCGATATGGTCGACGAACGTCACCGACATCCGTTCCGGAATCGTGGCATCCCCGCGCACGACATCGACGGTGATCGGCCCGGTCTGATAGTGGTCGAACGGCCACTTCGCCGAGTTACCGGAGATGGTCAAGGGCACCGGGAACTCACCGGGCACCATGCCCTTCGTCCAGGTGCGCTTCGTCGGCGTGACCGCGGAGTGCACCGCGATGCTCAGTTCTTCGGTGAGCCCATGCCGGACAGGATCGAGCAGATCGGCCCCCGGGGTGATGGTGACCTTGCCGGTCAATGTGCCCTTGACCGTCTGGAGGTCCTCGATGTCGATGGTCACGGTGGTGCCGTCGGCCGACGCCAGACCTTCGGTGAGGTGGCGCGGGCATCCACACCCCGCGCGCTCATACAGCGCAACGGTGACGAGGTAGGACGCGACGAAGAAGATCGTCATGCCGAGAATCAGAAGCAGTCTGGGCCGGTTGACGTGAACAGCAGGCTCAACGTTGGACAAGTCTGTTCTCCCTCACTCGGTCAGCTTCGCAGTCGACAACAACGGCTGCATCGTCTCATCGCCGCCGCGAATGCCGCCGAGTTTTCGGCGGACGGGCGCCACACAATCGAGCTGCTGCAATCAGATTCCGGCACTGCCGCGAATCTGTGCCGCGTTAGAAGACTTCGCTGTTCGGCGCGGAGATGACGAATCCGTGCGTCACCGCCGGGCCGCCGCTCTTGGCGCCGTTCTCGCGCGCAGCCTTGAGCACACAGGCCACCTCGGTACCCATCGGTGCGCCGCAGACCAGCGATTCGGTGGGCGAGAAATCCCAGAACACGATCTTGTGGCCGGGCGCCAACATGATCGACGGAACCTTTGCGGGATCGCCGAGGAGCCCGGCGGGCGCCATCGACATGAACTGTGCCGGGCCGTTGCCGTCGGCGTAGACGGTCCCAAGGCTGACGCTGCGGGTTCCCGCCGGGGCGCCAACGAGATTCCCGGCACAGGCCACACTGTGCGTCACTTTCCCGCGACTCTTCCGGCAGGCCAGACCCGACGGGGTGGTAAACGCCAGATCCGGGATTCCGGTGAGGTCAGCGACCGAACCGGGCAGCGGTCCGCTGTCGTCGAAGAGCGGGCCCAGGTCGGGAACCTCGTTCGCCGCACCGGCATTCGGCGCCTGCGCCAGCACCGCCATCGCGGCGCACACCACCGCCAACAATTGTCGCACTGAATGCTCCCGCTACTCGACGGTGACTGACTTGGCCAGGTTGCGCGGCTTGTCCACGTCGTAGCCGCGAGCCTGCGCCACCCCGGCGGCAAACACCTGCAGCGGGATGGTCGACAGCAGCGGCTGGTACAGCGTTGACACCGCAGGGATTTCGATCAGATGGTCGGCGTAGGGACGCACCGTCTCGTCGCCCTCCTCGGCGATCACGATGGTGACGGCACCGCGGGCCTGGATCTCGCGAATGTTGGAGAGCAGCTTGGAGTGCAACATCGCCGCGTTCTTGGGCGAAGGCATCACGACGATCACCGGAAGGTCGTCCTCGATCAGTGCGATCGGGCCATGCTTGAGTTCACCGGCGGCAAAGCCTTCGGCGTGCATGTAGGCCAGTTCCTTGAGCTTGAGCGCGCCTTCCAGTGCCACCGGGTAGCCGACGTGGCGACCAAGAAAGAGCACCGCACTCGATGACGCGAACTGCCGCGCCAACTCGGCGACCGAGTCGATGCCTTCCAGCACATGCGACACCAGTTCGGGCATCGCCTCCAGTTGCCGGTATTCGTGCTCGACTTCGTCCGGGTACTTGGTACCCCGGGCCTGCGCCAGCGCCAGACCGACCAGGTAGTTCGCGGTGATCTGGGCCAGGAACGTCTTCGTGGACGCGACACCGATCTCCGGTCCGGCCCGGGTATAGAGCACCGCGTCGCACTCCCGCGGGATCTGCGAGCCGTTGGTGTTGCAGACCGCGAGCACCTTGGCCTTCTGCTCCTTGGCGTGCCGGACAGCCTCCAGGGTGTCGGCGGTTTCGCCCGACTGGCTGATCGCCACCACCAGGGTGCTGCGGTCCAGCACCGGGTCGCGGTAACGGAACTCACTGGCCAGTTCGACTTCCACCGGCAGCCGCGTCCAGTGCTCGATCGCGTACTTGGCCAACAGACCGGAGTGGTACGCGGTGCCGCAGGCCACGACGAACACCTTGTCGATCTCGCGCAGCTCCTGGTCGCTCAGGCGCTGCTCGTCGAGCACGATCCGGCCGTCCTCGAAGTGCCCCAGCAGGGTTTCGGCCACCGCGGTGGGCTGCTCAGCGATCTCCTTGAGCATGAAGTACTCGTAGCCGCCCTTCTCGGCGGCAGACAGGTCCCAGTCGATGTGAAAACGCCGGGCGTTGGCGGCGTCGTCGTTGCCCGCGAAATCGGTGATGCGGTAGTCGTCGGCGGTGATGACCACCGCCTGGTCCTGCCCAAGCTCGACGGCTTCGCGGGTGAAGGGGATGAACGCCGCCACGTCGGAGCCCAGGAACATCTCGCCGTCACCGATACCGACCACCAGCGGGGTGGACCGACGGGCCGCCACGATCGTGCCCGGCTCGTCGGCGTGGGCGAACACCACGGTGAAGTGGCCCTCCAGCCGGCGGAGCACCGCCAGCGCCGAGGCGACGAAGTCCCCGGCGGTGTCACCGTCCCGGTATTGGCGGGCCAGCAGGTGGACTGTCACCTCGCTGTCGGTCTCGCTGGTGAACTCCACTCCGGCGCGTTCCAGCTCGTCGCGCAGCACCGCGAAGTTCTCGATGATGCCGTTGTGCACCACGGCGAACTTGCCGGCCGCGTCGCAGTGCGGGTGGGCGTTGTGGTCGGTGGGGCGGCCATGAGTTGCCCAGCGGGTATGGCCCAGCCCGGTGCCCCCGGCCAGCAGCGCGGGATCGGTCGCGGCCAGTTCGGCTTCTAAGTTGGCCAGCCGGCCCGCTCGGCGCCGAACGGTCAGCTGCCCGATTCCGTCGACGACGGCGATGCCCGCGGAGTCATAGCCCCGGTATTCCATGCGACGCAGGGCCTCGACGACGACGTCGCGAGCAGGGCGTTGCCCGACGTAGCCGACGATTCCACACATAGCTGTTCAGGGTAGTGCACCGGCAGCCCGGTCCCGTCAACCGCGCAGGTCAGTGGCTTCCCGGCTGCGAGCCGTGGAACTACCGTTTCAGGCCGAGGCTTGCCGCTACTCGCTACTGCGCACCACCGAACAGGTCTGCCAACAGGGCGCCGAAGTCGAAGTCGGTAGCCGCGCCAGGATCCGGCTCAACCTCGGGAGGAGGCCCGTCGAAGTCCAGGTCGCCAGTGAGCAGTAATGCGATCACCTGCTCCAAGCCGGCCAACGCGCCGGCCAACCCGACCCCCTGCCCCGGGCCGAAGGTCAGGTCGAGGGTGAGTGGGTCGGTGACCGAAATGGTGATTCCGAGCGCGTTGAGGATCGAGCCGCCGCCGTAGATGGGCGGAGGGAGTTCCTCCGCGGACAACGCATCGATATTGCCGCCGACTTCTCCCGGGGACAGCAGCCCGCCGAAGGCGAAGCTCAGGCCGGAAACGGCGACGCCCTCCGGCAGCAGGCCGGCGTCGGCGACTATCGGGATCAACGCGTCCAGGTTGAGCGTGGCGCCGTTGAGTAGGCCGTTGAACATATTGGCCGGAATGTTGATCAGCTCCTGCAACGCCGCCGTGGTGTCCGGGTTGTCGCCGCCGAGATTGGCGCTGATGGCTTCGATGCTGTTGATGAGCGCCACCAACGGCGACAGGGACGGCCCCAGTGCGCCGATCAGCAACCCGGACAGCGGCGAGGCCAAGACCTGGACGATCTCCGGGATCGGGTCGGGAATTGCCGGGATGAGCCCGGGAGCCAAGGCTTCCCCTTGGTTGCTGAGCAGGCCGTAAAGCAAGAAGTTGCCCAGGAAGAAGTCTGGACTCCCAATCCCACCGTCGCCCGACGGGAGGCTGGTCGTAAATTCAGCCAGCGGGTTGAGGAAGCCCTTCTGGTCACCACCAAGGAACGTCAGGGCGGCACCCAGCTGTTCGAGGTCCAGGTTGCTCAGATCGGCGTTGCTGAGCGCTTCGCTCAGTGCGCTGTTGGCGTCCTGCATCGCGGTCTGCAGGTGCTCGAAGTTGACTTCCGCGGTATTGAAGGCGTCGGCCCAAGCCCCCGTGAAATCGATATCGGCGGTCAACGCGACGTCATGAACCGTGTGAGCTTCGAGCAACGGCGTGGCCACCGGCGTGACAGTGATCATGCCCGCACCTACCAGCGCGATTCCGGCGGTGACGAAGGGGCGCAGTGTCGGATTCATTTGAGCAACTCCTCAAGATCCAGTGTCTTGCCAGCGGAAATAACTGAGTGTGAGGAAGATCATATTTAATAAATAGCTGTGACGCAAGGCTCAGTTCCCAGATTTCCGGCATCGCTGCCGGGCGTTTCGGCACCGACGCGGCGTTTTCGACTCCGACACTTTCTTGGGCTGCTCCCAGCACGTTGCGGCCAACCCGGCTCAGCTCCGGTCCCCAGCGGTTATGTTGGGAATCCGCACGAAGACCCGAGGCGGGGTCGGCCAGCAAACGACGGTCTAGGTGACGACATGCCAGAGGACAACCCAGCCACCGCGCGCACCCTGGTGGAACTGCTACGTCAGCAGGCCGATCGCTATCGGGACAAGGTCGCGTTCGTGTTCGCCCCGGATGGCCTGGAGGAACAGGGGCGGCTGACCTACGCCGAACTCGACCGCAGCGCGCGGGCGATCGCGGCCGCCCTGCAACAACAGGGAGCGGCGGGACGCCGCGTGCTTGTCATCTGCCGGCCGGGCCTCGACAGCGTCGCGGCCTACTTCGGCTGCCTGTACGCCGGCGCGGTTGCCGTGCCGGTGCAGGATCGGCTTGGGCGATTGACGCTGATCGCCCCCGATGCGCGGGCCGGTTTCGCCCTGGCGGACTCCGCGACACAAGACAAACTCAGGGCGAAGGTCGACGGTATGACCAAACGGCCGCTGCGATGGCTGGCCCCGGACGACCCCGGCGCGGACCCGGACAGCTGGGCGCCGCCGGACATCGGCGCCGACAGCACAGCGATGCTGCAGTACACCTCGGGCTCCACCAGGGCGCCCAAGGGCGTCGTCCTGACGCACGGCAATCTACTGGCCAACCTGGTCGCGATCCATGAGGCGTGGGGCGGCGACGACCAGAAAGTCGCAGTCTGCTGGCTGCCCCAGCACCACGACATGGGCTTGATCGGCGGCATCCTGCAGAGCATCTACGTCGGCGGCAACACCGTGCTGATGTCGCCGGCCGGCTTCATCACTCGCCCGATGCGCTGGCTGGAGGCCATGTCCCGGTACCGCGCCACCATCGCCACCGCACCGAATTTCGCCTACCAGCTCTGCGTCGAGCGCAGCACCGCCGAGGAACGCGCGGCGCTGGATCTGTCGCAGTGGTCGACCGCGATGAACGGTGCCGAACCGGTACAGGCCGACACCCTGCGCGCCTTCGCCGAGGCTTTCGCGCCCGCCGGTTTCCGGCCGGAGGCGTTCCTACCGGTGTACGGCTTGGCCGAAGCCACCCTGCTGGTCTCGGGCGGATCGGACGCCACCGCACCGGTGATCCGCTGCATCGACCGCACCGCGCTCGGCGAAGATCGGGTCGTCGAGATCACCGACGCCGCCGACGACGATCCCGGCGTCGTGGAGCTGGTCGGGTGCGGCCGCCCTCGAGGCGATCAGCAGATCGTGATCGCCGACCCGGAGACTCGCCGGCGCCGCGGCGCCGAGCAGGTTGGCGAGATCTGGGTCTCCGGCCCGTGCGTCGCCCACGGCTACCGAGGCAAACCGGAGGACACCGAGCAGACGTTCGGCGCCTACCTGGCCGACACCGGCGAAGGACCCTTCCTGCGCACCGGCGATCTGGGCTTCCTGCGAGCCGGCGAGGTGTTCATCGCCGGGCGCTGCAAGGACCTGATCATTCTCCGCGGCAACAACTACTACCCCAACGACATCGAAAAGACGGTGCAGGGCAGTCATTCAGCGCTGTTGTCCGGGCGCGGCGCGGCCTTTTCGGTGACGCCGAAACCGGGTTCCGGCGAACAACTCGTGGTGGTACAGGAAGTCGGAGCCACCGGCGACCCCGCCGCCCTCACCCGCCTGCTGGACGCGATCAAAGCGGCGATCACCCGCCACCATGGCATCGGGGCCCACACCGTCGCCCTGGTTGAGCCGGGCTCGATCCCGACCACCTCCAGCGGCAAAATCCAACGGCAGGCCGCCCGGCAGAAGTTCCTCGACGGAGGGTTCACCGTATTGGCGCAATGGCGAGCCGCGCAGGGATCCGGCAGCGCTCCCGCGCAGCCCCTGGCGGCGGCCCAGACCGCCGCTGCGGCGCAGCGGGCGGTGGCGCTGCAGTACTGGAAGGCACGGCAGGGCTGAGAGCTCAACGTACGAACCGGCGTGCGTTACGGTCATCAGATGGCCAGCATCAAGCGCCTTTACGCCGCGTTGACCCGTCCCGGACCGCATCGCGTCCTGCGCGGAAACCTGGCCTATGCGGGCCTGGCCGGGGTCGTGTACTCCCCACAGTCCGGGTATCGACTTCCCGCGGTGGCCTTCGGCCACGACTGGCTGACCGGGGCCGATCGCTACGCCGGATTGCTGGAACACCTGGCCTCGTGGGGCATCGTGGCAGCGGCCCCCGACACCGGACGGGGGCTGGCACCCTCGGCGCTGGATCTGGCCGCTGACCTGGGCCGAGCCCTGGAGATCGCCACCGAGGTCCGATTGGGGCCGGGCCGGATCAGTGTCGATCGGGACCGACTCGCGGTGGCCGGTCACGGATTCGGCGGCTCGGCCGCGGTGTTCGCTGCGGCCACATTATCGGTGAAACCCAAAGCGGTGGCGGCGATTTTCCCGACCGTCACCACCCCGCCCGCCGAGCAGGCGGCGTTGACGCTGGACGTCCCGGGCGTGGTGTTCAGCAGTCCCGACGACCCGAAAGCACTGCGCTCCAACGCGATAGAGCTGGCGCATGCGTGGCAGCATTCCACCCTGCGGGTGATCGGCAAGGTGTCGCCGGCCGGTCTTCCACAGGGCCGCCGACTGACCGGCTTCTTCGGCTTGCCCACCTCGGACCGGCGCACCCAGCGGCGGGTCCGGGCACTGCTGACCGGATATCTGCTTGCACAGCTGGTGGGCGACAAGACGTTCCGAGAATTCGCCAATCCGCGGGCGACCCTGCCTAAGACCGAGTCATTAGACACTCTGCCGGAGCCGGTGAGCCCGGAAGAGAAGATCGCCGCACTGTTCAAGTAGTGCGCGGGAAGCGATCGCGGCCGCCGGGATGGAATCCGACGGCCGCAACCGCTGTGGTGTCTAGACGTCGGACAACATGTCGCCGATCGGGTCGAGCCCGAACAGGGGCGGGACCTGGTCGGCGCCCTTGCCATCCCAGTTGTCGCCGAGCAGCACCCCCATGACCTGCGACCACTGCTCCATCGCCGCGATCGGACCGATGGGCACGCTGTCGAGGGTCAGCGTGTCAAGGATCGGAACACCGGTGAGCGTCAGACCCAGGCTGTTGAAGATCGACCCGCCCACCGGGTCCACCGTGGTGCCGTCGGCAAAGGTGTAGGTGCCCTGATCGCCGGCCCCGCCCGCGATGCCGGGGCTGAGCAGTCCGCCGAAGGCGAAGTCGAGCGCGGTGAGCTCCATGCCCTCCGGCAAGACACCCGCGTCGTTGATCGCCGGCAGCAACGCATCCAGGTTGAGATCGGCACCGTTGAGGAACCCGTTGACCATATTGGCGGGAATATTGAGCAGATCGTTGAACGCCGCCTCGAAGTCCGGGGTGTCACCGTTCAGGGCATTGGTAACGTCGGTGACGCTGTTGACCAACGCCACCAGCGGGCTGATAGAAGGTCCGAGGGACCCGACCAGCATGGCGCTCAACGGCGACGACAGGAACTGCAGAATGTCGGTCACCTGATCGGGGTCGATCCCGGAGTCTTCGGGCAGGAAGCCGGGCAACAGGCTGACCATGAGGCCGCGCAACCCGTCGAGGGTATGCGGGGTCACCGCATCCCAGATGGCCTTGCCGGCGTCCTCGGAGGTGTCGACGTTCAGCGTCAGCGCCGACCCCAGCATCTGGAAGTTGCCCTGGATCTCAGTGAGCGCGTCCTGGACGGTCTTGGTGCCGTCGGAGACCTCCGCCCAGAGGGCTTGCTGGTTGACGATGAACTGCTGCAGCCCCACCTCGGGGGCGATCAGGTAGTTGTTGGCGAGCTGCGTGGCATTGGCGGACGCGGTGTTGAAGACGTTCTGCCACGTGTCAAGGAAGCCCTCACCGGCGGTGAGTCGCAGCGCTGGCGCAGGCGCGACGGCCGACGCGGTGACCACCGGAGCGACAGCGATCGTGCTGGCGCCCAGCACCGCTACACCCGCGGTGACGTAGGGACGAAGTGATTGGTGCATCGACATCTCCTCAAATTTCCGTTGCGCGCCCCTTAGGCGCCATATCAATTCATGCAACACAACTGACATTAGGCTGAGAAATAATGCAGATGTTCGGATCGGCAAAATTCACCAATATCCAGCGGGAAGCCCGAGACTTCGATTCCCTATACACCAATAGTTTTCAGATAACCACAGATCACAACGACTTTCCAGCGACCTCACACCTATTGACGTGCGCGCAAGATTACATCTTGCGGCCAAATGTCCATCTTGATGAAAGCCATTCTCCAATGAGGGAATACTGAGATTTCTGGTTTGGAATCGACAGCCTCGAGCAGGCAAACGCAACCAGGTTTTTGCAGCAACGGCAACGGCCGCCGAGTCCTCATCGACTCGACGGCCGCTGCCGTTGTGGTGTGGCGTCTATCCGCCTGCACCCGCGGTGCCCGAAGCGCCAACCGTGCCGGCAGTCCCGTCGGGGGTGCCGGTACCGGCCGCGCCGCCGGCGCCACCCTTGCCGAGCGCTCCACCAGCGCCAGGCGTTCCGGTGCTCGCCCCACCGGTGCCACCGTCGCCGCCCTGGCCACCGTTGGCGCCATTACCGCCAGCGGCCCCATCGGTGCCGGCACCACCGGCTCCACCGACCCCGCCGGCGGCACCAGCGCCGCCCTTGCCACCGGCAACACCGTCGGTGCCGGCTCCACCGGTACCGCCGTTGCCGCCGGTTCCGGCCGCGCCGCCGTTACCGGCGGTGTTGCCCGCACCGCTGGCCGCGCCGCCGGCCCCGCCGGTGCCACCCACGCCGCCGGCTCCACCGACGCCGCTGGCACCGGTCGAACCATTCGTTCCCGAGGTGCTCGCACCGCCCAACCCGCCGGACCCGGCAGTACCGCCGTTGCCACCGGCAGCACCGGTACCGCCGTCGAAGCCGGCACCGTTGTTCGTGCCGCCGACACCGCCGACACCACCCTTACCGCCGGCACCACCGGTGCCGCCGGCGCCACCAGCGCCACCGTTACCGGTGCCCGAGGTACCACCGTTACCGCCGGCGCCGGCCGCGCCGCCGTTGCCACCAGTGGTCCCGTTGCCGCCGGCCGCGGTCGTGCCGGCATCGCCGGCCGTCCCTGCGACCCCGGCCCCACCGGTGCCACCCCGGCCGCCCGTCCCGCCGTTGCCGTCCAGTGCGCCGGCACCGGAGTTGCCAGCAGTTCCGGTGGTGCTGGCACCGCCGTTGCCGGCCGTCCCGGCCGCTCCGCCGGCCCCGCCGTCACCGCCGAGCCCGCCTGCCAGACCGTTGCCGTCGCTGTCCACGCCACCGGTCCCACCGGCACCACCGGTACCGCCGTTGCCGCCCTTGCCCGCGGCACCACCGTTGCCACCGTTGCCGGTGTTCGAGGTACCACCGTTGCCGCCGGTGCCGCCGGCTCCGCCGGCGGATCCGTTACCACCGTTGCCACCCGCCGTGCCGGCGACAGTGTCCGTCGCCGTCGCGCCGGTTGCTCCGGTGCTGCCCGTGCTGCCCGTGCCGCCGGCGCCACCAGCGCCACCGTTACCACCGTTACCGGCGTCCGCCGTGCCACCGTTGCCACCAGCGCCGCCGGCGGCGCCCGTACCGCCGGTGCCACCGTTACCGCCGTTGCCGCCGTTGACCGCAAGGGCGCCATTACCGCCGGCACCGCCGGCACCGCCGATCCCGTTGGCACCGCCGGTGCCGCCGTTACCGCCATTGCCGGCGTGGCTGGGTGCGACCCCGATGTTGTTGGTCGGCACCACGGTGCCGGCACTGTTGCCGCCCTTACCGCCCGCTCCGCCGGCCGACCCAGCGCCACCGGTGGCACCATTGCCGCCGTTACCGCCGCTGGCGGTGCCGTTGCCACCGTCACCACCGGCGCCGCCGACACCGACCGCACTGCTGCCGCCGTTGCCGCCGTTGCCGCCGATGCTCACCCCGGTGGCCGCGCCGTTGCCGCCGGCACCCCCGTCGCCGCCGGTGGCGCCGGTACCGGCCGTGGAGGACGGTCCGGATCCGCCGTTACCGCCATTACCGCCGACGCTGTAGACGGTGCCCGCGGTGAAGTGGTCGCCGTTGACGTCGCGCCACCCGGTGCCACTACCGCCGGCACCGCCATCTCCGCCGTTGCCGGCGGTTCCCGCGCCGGCCAGGCCGGTACCACCACCGGCACCGCCGTTACCGCCTTGGGCGTGATTGCCGGAGAGCAGGCCACCACCGGCGCCCACCGTGCCGTTACCACCGGCGCCACCGTTACCACCGGTGCCGCCGACACCACTGCCGGGCGCACCGCCGGTGCCACCGTTACCGCCGTTACCGCCGAAGGTCTGGATGGTGTCGTCATCGGTGGCGCCGTTACCGCCCGCGCCACCATTGCCGCCGTTGCCAGCAGGCGCGCTGGCCGCTGCACCGCCGGCACCACCGGCACCACCGTTACCGGCGACACCCTGGACACCGACTGCGCCGCTGGCGTCACCACCGCGGCCGCCGTCACCACCGGCAGCGCCCGCGTTGAATCCAGTCGAGGCACCAGCGGCACCACCGACGCCACCATTGCCACCGTTGCTCACGCCGTCACCGCCGGCGCCACCGATGCCACCGGTACCACCGGTGCCGTCACCGGCGTTCGCGCCGGCGCCACCGACGCCGCCGTTGCCGCCCTTGACACCGTCACCACCGAAACCGCCCGCAGCACCGTTGCCCGCGACACCACCGCTGGTGCTGCTCAGGGGGTCACCGCTGCTTCCGCCGGCACCACCGGCACCGCCGTTGCCGCCGTTGCCGAGGTAGTTGCCGTCGGCGTCCTTGAAGCCGTCGCCACCGTTACCGGCTGCGCCACCATTGGCCCCAACGCCCGCGTGGCCCTGCTCCCAGAAGTTGCTGCCGGCCGCGCCGCCCTTACCGCCAGCGCCGCCGTTGCCACCGTTGAGGTGGTCCGCGGTCCCGGCCGCGCCGTCGCCACCGGCGCCGGCCTTGCCGCCGTCGCCACCGTTGCCGAGGTTGAAGGCGCCGCGTCCGCCCGCGCCCCCGTTACCACCGGCGGTGCCGTTGCCGTTGCCGCCATTGGCGAAGCTGCCGGCCACGCCGTTACCGCCATCGCCACCGACGCCACCGTTACCGAAGAACCAGGCCACAGAGGCGCCACCGTCGCCACCGTCGCCACCGATACCGCCGGCACCGCCGACGCCGCCGTGCCCCAGGCCCCAGGCGCTCGCGCCACCGTCGCCACCGGCGGCACCGAGCCCGCCGGCCCCGCCGTCGCCGCCGTTGCCCAGCCAGCCGAGTGCGTCGCCACCGTTGCCGCCGGCCACGCCGTCGACATCGCTGCTCCAGCCGGCACCGCCGTCGCCGAACCACAGCCCGCCGTCGCCGCCGTCAGGGTTGAGCTCCGTGCCGGCCGCACCATTACCGATCAGGTATTGCCCGGACATTTCGTTGATGGCGTTGTTGACCATCGCACCGAAGTCGCTGTCGATCCAGGCGGTCATCCCCATGTGCAGCGGGGTGTAGAACCACTGGTCGAGGATGGTGATCATGTCGAATGCGGCGGGATCGAAGGCCGCGAGTCCCGGGTCGACGTCGGAGGTGACGTCGGTCGGGGTGAGCCAACTGAAGTCGAACAGATCCTCGAAACCGTCGGCCTGGGCCGCCGGCGCGCCGGCCAGCGGGGCCATTCCGAAGGCCAAGAACGCTGCCACGGCGCTGCCGGTGCCGACCGCTCGGTTACCGCGCCGCTGTGCGGCCTGACCTTCTGAACCCGGCTGGCTACCGGTGTGACGACGAGTCATTGGGAATACCTCTCCTGATGAAAAGTTCGGCTAGTAGTGGAAGTTGCTGTGGGTACGGGCGAAGACTCAGCCGACCAGGCCGAGGTCCTGCAGCAGGTCGCCGAAGCTGAAGCTGTCCGCCATCGCGCTGCCCGCACCGCCGTCGTCGATGCCGCCGTCGTCGACGACGAAGCCCTCGGGCGCCGGGATGCTGAAGATCGGGTCCTTGCCGCTCCACGAACCCCAGCCGAGCTGCGACCCGATGACCTGCGACAGACCCAGCAGGGCACCCAACGGGCCGATCGCGTCGCTGGGCGCGTGGATTGTGGGCGACAGCGCGACACCGGTGTTGAGGTCGAAGCCGATGCTGTTGAAGATGGAGCCGCCGGAAGCCGGCGCCGTGGCGATCTCGTTCCCGTCGGCGTCCAGGATGTGCATGGGCCCGGCCGTGACATGCCCGCCGGTGCTGAACCATCCGCCGAACGCGAAGTCCAGGTGGGTCATCTCCATGGGCTCCGGGAGCAGACCGGCGCCGTTGATCGCCGGCAGCAGGCCGTCCAGGTTGAGGGTGGCGCCGTTGAGCGAGGCGTCGAACATGTTCGCCGGGATGTTGATCAGGCCCTGCAGCGCTCCTGACGTGTCACCGTCACGCAGTGCGTCGCTGATGTCGTCCCAGCTGTTGCCCAACGCGACCCAGGGCGCGATCCACGGACTCACCGAGGCGAGCATGAGGGCGCTCATCGGCGAGCCCAGGAAGTTGATGATCGGGGTGAGGGTGTCGGCCTGGTCCTCCGGCAGGAAGCCCGGGACCTGGTTGAAGATGATTTCGTGGCCACCGCTGAGGTTGCCCACTGTGTAGCTGCTGTCCATGGTGTGGCGGATGACGTCGTTGATGGTGGCCTGATCGGCATTCATCAACGTGATCGCCGACCACGCGTTCTTGAGGTCCGTCTGGATCGCGTTGACCATCGCCGGGATGGTCGACGGGTCGTCGATCATGCTCTGGATGTAGCCCTCGACGTTATTCGTGAACTGCGTGAACCCGATGTTGGGCGCCGCGTTGTAGGAGGCCATCATCTGCGCGATGTTGTCCTGAGCGGTGTTGTAGGCCGCAACGTACGGGTCGGTGAAATCCGAGAGGCTGAAGCCGGCGGTCAAGGCCAAGTCACGTGCGATGGCCATGTGGATCGCCGGTGTGGCACCGGGGGTGGCAGCGATCAGGCTTGCGCCCACGATCGCGACACCGGCGGTGGCGTAGGGGCGAAGTGCTTGCTGCATCAAAATTTCTCCTCACAACTTGTCGCCGCACCCTGAGGCGCAGGTAGGACCACGGGGAACCTATCTAATATTTAACTTAGAAGCAACTGGAAACGTGAAGTGCCTCAACGACAGCCCCAAACGTGATCCACGCCTCGAATCGGCGGCCGTTAACCGTCTTTGACCTGCGGTTATCGGTCACGCAGTTGTCAGCAGATCCGAATCCCGCTCCCCGGAAGGATCGTTCACGTAAGTGGACTTATCCAAGAAGCTGTGAACGCACTGAGGAATGGCGTTTGAGGGACGACGAGCGTCCGGACCGGCGGAAATCCTCATGGCCGATAACTTGCGTCCGCTTCGCGGCGTGAACCCGTCAGTGGATTACTGGTTCAGACAGGTGCGCTGAACGCCTCCCAAGTGGACTCTCGAGGGGCATACCTGGCTCTAAGGCCGGTCGAGTCGTATGGGGGCACGCGCGCTCGCGCGGAGGGAACGCGAAAACGACAGCAAAACGACCACGGTCGCCGAGCCCGTGATGGACCCGGCGACCGTGGTCGCGTTCAGCTGTCGGCTAGGCGCCGGGCGCCCCGTCGGTGCCCGGGGTACCGGGGGCGCCATTGCCGGCACCGCCGGTTCCGGTGCCGCCGGTACCGGCTGCCCCACCGGCCCCGCCGGGACCACCCGGGGTGCCACCGTTGCCCCCGTTGGCGCCATCGCCGCCGTCGCCGCCGGTGTTGCCAGCGCCCTGAGCGGTACCGCCCTTACCGCCGGCCCCGCCGTGACCACCAGATCCGCCGACCCGGTCAGCACCGTCGCTACCGGCCGTGGCGCCGCTGCCGCCCGCCCCGCCGACGCCGCCCTGACCGCCGGTGCCGCCGACCCCGCCGTTGCCACCGTCAAAGCCGTCGCCGGTGGCGTTGGTACCGCCGGTGCCGCCGTTGCCTCCGGCACCACCCGCGCCGGCAAGGCCACCGGCGCCACCGGCGCCGCCGTGACCGTCGACGGAGGTGCCACCGGCACCGCCCTTCCCGCCGTTGCCGCCATCGCCGGCCGCACTGCCGTTGCCGCCGGCCGCGTTCGAGTTGTTGGTGCCGGCCGCACCGGCACCGCCCGTCCCGCCGTTGCCGCCGGCCCCGCCGGCTCCACCGGTGCCGTCGCCCCCGACGGTTCCGGCCGGTCCGCTAGTGCTGGTACCGGCCGCACCGCCGACCCCGGCCTTGCCGCCGATGCCGCCATTGCCGGCATTTCCGCCGTCCTGGCCGGTGCCACCGGCCCCGCCGTTGCCGCCCGCGCCGCCGGCCCCGCCGGTGCCACCGACTCCGCCGCTGCCGGCGGCCCCGGTGCCCGAGGTACCGCCCGCCCCGCCGTTGCCAGCGCTGCCGCCGTTGCCGCCGTTGGTCCCGTTGCCGCCGGCCGCGCTCGCCGAGCTGGCGCCGTCAGTGCCGGCAGATCCGGCCCCGCCGTTACCGCCGGCACCACCGGCACCGCCACCGCCGTCGAGCCCAACGGTTCCGGCAGCACCGCTAGTACCGCTGGTGCTCACGCCGCCCGCGCCCGCGGCGCCGCCGTCGCCACCGGCACCACCCTTGCCGCCGTTACCGCCGGCCAGGCCGTTGCCACTGGCATCAGTGCCGCCGGCGCCGCCTGCCCCACCGTGACCACCGATGCCGCCGACACCGCCGTTGCCGCCCTTACCACCGTCACCGGTGGTCGCGGTACCGCCGGCACCACCCTTGCCTCCGGCACTGCCGGCCGAGCCGTCACCGCCGTTACCACCGGCTGCGCCGGCAAGCGCGGTGCCAGCGGCGCCGGCCGCTCCGGCCGTGCCGGCACCACCGTTACCGCCATTACCGCCGTCGGCCGTGCCGGTAGCGGCGCCGCCGTTACCGCCCTGGCCGCCGCCGGCCCCGCCGTCACCGCCGTTACCACCGTGGCCGTCGCCCGCCGCGATGCCGAGGGGGTTGCCGACCGGCGCCGCCGCGCTGCCGCTGCTCGCGCCGCCGTTACCGCCGTTACCTGCAGTACCTCCCGGGTCACCGGCATTCCCGCCGGCACCGCCGTTACCGCCGATGACCGTGCCGCTGCCGCCGGCACCGCCTGCACCGCCGTTACCGCCGTTCGTGGAACCGCCGGTGAGTCCGGCCCCGCCGGCGCCACCGAAACCACCCGCACCGCCGTTGCCACCCACGCTGACGCCGGTGGCCGCGCCCGCACCGCCGGCACCACCGGCACCGCCGTTACCGCCGTTAAAGCCAGTGAGGCCAGACCCACCGCTGCCGTAGCCACCGGCACCGCCGTTGCCACCCTTGCTGTAGACACCGGTGCCGTTGTTCCAGCCGGTGGCGTTGCCGCCGGCGCCACCGTTGCCGCCGGCGGAACCGGCATACTGACCGTTGCCGCCGCCACCGCCATTGCCGCCGGCGAAGGTACCTGTACCACCGCCACCACCGTTACCGCCGGCGCCGCCGAGGCCCTTGCTGCCAAAGCCGCCGGTGCCGCCGGCGCCGCCTGCTCCACCGGTGGTCTGCACGTTGGCATTGTTGGTGGCACCGGCACCACCGGCACCGCCGTTACCGCCGTTACCTGCTGCCCCTGTGCCGTTGCCGCTACCGCCGAAGCCGCCCTGACCGCCGGCCCCGCCGACGCCGGGAGTTAGTGCGGAACCGGTCGCGGCACCACCGGCACCGCCGGCACCGCCGTTACCCCCGGTGTCAGTCCCGAAGCCCATACCGCCACTACCGCCACTACCGCCGGCGCCGCCGTTGATCCCGTCACCGCCGGCCGCGCCATCACCGCCGTCCGCTCCGGCGCCGGCCGTCGCCCCGTAGTTGGGGCCACCGCCTTGACCGCCCGAGCCGCCGTTACCGCCGTTGCCGAGGAAGGCACCGCTGCCGTCCTTGGCCGCGTCACCGCCAGCGGCACCGTTACCACCAGCCGAACTGGCGCCGAGTTGGCCGGGCCCGCCGAGGGAGCCGTTGAACTTCTCACCGCCGGCGCCACCGGCGGCGCCGGCGCCACCGTTGCCACCGGTACCCCCGTTTAGGTGGGTGGCGTCACCGTCAGCGGCCGCGCCGCCGTTGCCTGCAGTGCCGGCCGCGCCGCCGTTGCCGCCGGCGCCGAATGTGTACCCGCTGCGGCCGCCGGTACCGCCGACGCCAGCGCTACCGCCCGTGCCGCCAGTGCCGCTGCCGCCGTTGGCCCAGGTGCCGGCCGCGCCATTGCTGCCGTCGCCGCCTGCACCGCCATTTCCGCCTGTGCCGAGGAACCAGGCCACCGCGGCACCGCCGTCACCGCCGGCGCCGCCAGCAAAGCCGGCAGTGATGGCACTGCCGCCGGCACCGCCGTCACCGCCCAGGCCCATGAACCAGCCACCGGAGCCACCATCACCGCCAGCCGCACCGGCTCCACCGGCGCCGCCGTCACCACCGTTACCGATCCAGCCGAGCGCGCTGCCGCCGTTGCCGCCGGCAACACCGGCCGCGTCGCTGGTCCAGCCGGCACCGCCGTCACCGAACCAGAGGCCGCCGTCGCCACCATCGGGATTCAGCGCCGTCCCATCTGCACCGTCACCGATCAGATACAGCCCGGACATGTCGTTGATGGCACCGTTGACGAACTCGCCCAACGGGTTGTTGATCCAGAATTCCATCACCATGTGGAGCGGGTTGTAGAGGAGGTTGGTGAGCAGGTCCGTACCGAAGTCGGCCGCGGGCATGGGTTCGAAGTTGAAGTTGAAGTCCGCCGGCTGGGCGTCGGACTGGAACATGTCGTTGAGCCAATCGAAGTTGAACAGATCTTCGAAGTCGGCCTGCGCCGCGGGCGCGGACGCCAACGGGGCCATGCCGAACGCCAGGAACGCGGCGACCGCGCTGCCGGCGCCGGCCGCTCGGTTGCGGTACCGCAGTCGGGTCCCGGGCTGAGGGCCACGCTGGCTGCTGGTGTGACGACGATTCATTTTCGAACACCTCTCGTGTGAACAGTCCTGTTGAGCGGTTGTGACTTCTCAGTTCGGGTCATGCGACGTGCTGGCTGTACGGGATTAAAGGCCCAGGCCCAAGGCGTCGAGGATGGACGTCCAATCGCCCGCTTCCGCCCCGCCGGTACCGCCGTCATCGAAGAAGTCAGAGGGGACGACGGGGAAGGAGAATCCGGACAGCGGCGGCTCCACTGGCGGTTGGCCAGGGTTCTTGCCGTCCCAGTTCCAGGCATCGCCACCCAGCAATCCCGCGATGGCCTGCTCCCAACCCATGATGGCGCCGATCGGGCCTACCCCCTGGCTTAGAACGGTAAGCGTGAGCGGTGTCCCCAGAAACCCCGAAGCGTCGATGGCTAGGCCGACACTGTTGAAGATCGATCCGCCGACCGCGGGCACTGAGTCGACGATGTTTCCGGCGGAGTCGTAGTAGGTGTAATCGGCGTTGGCCACCGAGCCGGGGGAAAGCAGGCCTCCGAACGCGAAATCCAGATGCGAGATGGTGCCCGGCGGCACCACACCGTCAAGCAGCGGCAGGATGAAGCCGAGGTCGAGGGTGGCGCCATTGAAGAAGGCGCCGGTCATATTGGCCAGGATCTCGTTCAGGCCGTCGCCGTCGGAGATGCTGTTCATCAGCGCAACCAGGGGGCTCAGCCCGGGCCCCAGCATGCCCATGATCATGCCGCTCATCGGTGAGGAGATGAAGTTGATGATCGCGTTAATCGGTTCGACGTCGGTACCGGGGGGCAAGAAGGCCGGCAACAGTTGAGGCAGGAGACCGAAGAGCAGGGAGTGGCCGAGGGTGAAGGTGCCGAGGTCGGCACCCCCACTGAGGGTGTGCAGAATCGTGGTAGCTGCGATCGGGTCATCCCCGGCAACATTGAGCAGGGTGTAGCCATTGCTCACTGCGCGCAGGTGTTCCTGCATCTCGTTGACCACGTCGGGGATCTTCGACGGGTCGCTGAGGACCTCTTGGAAGGCCGCGTACTGGTTGGCGATGAACTGCTGGAGCGCCACGAACGGTGCGACGCTGAAGTTGTTGGCGAGCACCGTGGCGTTCTGCGCCGCGATGTTGTACTGCTCGATCCACGGCGCCATCGCGTCGGTCAGGACGCTGGTGAGTGCGATATCGCGCCCGACGTGCACATCCGGCGCCGTCACGGCGGCCGGGGCGACGGCGACGAGGCTGGCGCCCACAATCGCGATACCGGTGGTGGCGTAGGGGCGAAGGGATTTCTGCACAGCCATCTCCTTAGGTGAGGTGCCGCCCTCGGCAAGCGCATGGAGAGGTCATGGCGCCGCCGTGTTGCTCCTGGATTCACACTTATTCACTGATGTGAAACAGAACACTAACCGTGAAGAACATAAGACACAAGCATCTTCGTCAAACATTCTTCTTGAGTTTTCAAAGCTCACAGGCGTTAACTTTGCGGTATCTCGTGATCCTGCATAATTTTCGCCTGAGAGTGGACGGTCGCCCTGTTCTGGGCATGGCGCATATTCACAACAAACCTAGGTGAATGGCGTGTGCGAATCCCTGATCAGCCCCGAAAACGACGCGGTCGCCGGGCCCCTGGTGAGGGACCCGGCGACCGCGAGGTGATGTAACTAGCTGCCGGGATTGCCCGGGGTGCCGGCGGTGCCGTCGGCACCCGAGGTGCCGGGGCTGCCGTCGGGGGTACCGGTGCCGCCCGCACCGGGCGCACCACCGGTCCCCAGCGTGCCGCCCGAGCCCCCGTCGCCGGGCGTGCCGGTGCCGGCCGCGTCGCCGCCGTTACCCCCGTTACCGCCGTTACCGCCGCCGCCTCCGTTGGCGCCGGCACCGCCACGGCCGTCGGTGCCGCTGGTGCTCGAACCGCCGTTGCCGCCGGTCCCGGCGCTGCCGCCCTTACCGCCGTCACCTCCCGCGCCACCGTCCAGGCCATTGCCATTGGCGCCGGACCCGGCGCTGCCGGTCCCGCCGTCACCGCCGGTGCCACCGTGGCCGCCAGCGCCGGCCGCGCCGCCGGCGCCGCCGGAGTTGGCGGTGGAACCGCCACCGGCCCCGCCAGTGCCGCCCGTGCCGCCGGCCCCGCCGTTACCGCCGTCGTCGCCTGGCTTGGTAGGCACGCTGGCACCATCGGTGCCATTGCCGCCGGCCCCGCCGGCACCGCCCGCGCCGCCCGCGCCACCGAACAGGTCGGTGCCGGTGGTGCCGGCGGTGCCACTGGTGCTGGCACCACCCGCGCCGCCGGTGCCGCTGTGGCCGCCGACGCCACCGGCACCACCGTTACCGCCGGCCAGCCCGTTGCCGTTGGCGTCGACGCCGCCGGCCCCGCCGGCTCCCCCGTCGCCGGCCTTGCCGCCCTGACCGCCAGCGCCGCCACCGCCACCGTTGCCGGTGCCCGACGTGCCGCCGGCAGCACCGTTGCCGCCCTGACCGCCGGCGCCGCCGGCCTGGCCGTTACCGCCGGCCGCAGTCGCCGAGCTGGTGCCCGCGGCGCCGTTGCCGCCTGCGCCACCCTGGCCGCCGAAGCCGCCGAGGCCGCCGTCACCGTCGGTGGCGGTGGCACCGTTACCGGCCCCGCCGTGCCCGGCGGTACCGGCAGCACCGCCTGCCCCGCCGAGCCCACCGTTGCCGCCAGTGCCGCCGGCCAGACCAACGCCAGTGGTCGGGTCGTTGCCGCCGGCACCGCCGTCGCCACCCGCCCCACCGCGGCCACCGGCACCGCCCCTGCCGGCGTTGCCGCCGATCCCGTTCTCCGAGGTACCGCCGTTGCCGCCCTTGCCGCCAGCGGCGGCGTTGGTGCCGTCGCCGCCAACGCCGCCGGGGGTAGTACCGCCGGTGCCGGTCAAGGCGCCATTCGTGGTCGACCCGACAGCGCCGCCCGCACCCGCGCCGCCGACGCCGCCAGTGCCACCGTTTCCGCCGTTGACGTCGCCGGCGCCGTTGCCGCCGTTGCCACCGACGCCACCGACGCCGCTGTTGCCGTTGCCGCTGCCGCCGATGCCACCGTTACCGCCGTTACCGGCGTGGCTGGTCCCGAAGCCGGCAGGGTTGCCGACGGTGGTTTGCACGCCGCCGCTGTCGCCGCCGTTGCCGCCCGCCCCGCCGACTCCGGCGGGCCCGCGCTCGGCGTCGCCGCCCTTGCCGCCGACGCCGCCGTTGCCGCCGGACGCGGTGCCGTCAGCACCGTTACCGGCGGCACCGCCGGTGCCCCCGACCTGCTCGCCGTAACCATCCGCACCGCTGCCGCCGTTGCCACCGTTACCGCCCACGCTGACCACACCGGCGCCGGAGGCACCGGCCCCGCCGTCACCGCCGGCACCACCGTTGCCGCCGACGCCGGAGGCACCGATCAGCACGCCCGAGACTCCACCGCCGCTGCCACCGGCACCACCGTTGCCGCCTTGGCTGTAGATGGTGCCGTCGGCGGCCTTCCAGCCGGTGCTGGTGCCGCCGGCACCACCGTTACCCCCGTTGCCACCGGTGCCGCCGGTGATGGTGCCGCCGCCGGTACCGCCGAAGCCGCCGGCGCCGCCCTTGAAGGTGCCGGTGCCACCCACGGTGCCGTTACCGCCGTTGCCGCCGGTCAGGCCCGCACCGCCGCCGCCGCCGGCACCGCCGCTACCACCGACGGTCTTGATGGTGGCGTCGCCGGTGGCGCCGTTGCCGGCCGCACCGGCGTTGCCACCGGCACCACCGGCACCTGTCTCACTAGCGCCGCCGGTGCCGCCGCGACCACCGTCGCCGGCCGTGCCGGTTACCCCGACAGCACCGGTGGCGTTACCGCCGACACCACCGTTTCCACCGGTGCCACCGGCGTTGCCACCGACGGACGAGCCGCCCTGACCGCCCTGACCGCCGCCGCCGCCGTTGATGCCTTCGGCGCCGTTGCCGCCGTTGCCGCCATTGCCACCGATGTTGCCGTTACCACCGAAACCACCGAGGCCGGCCCTACCCCCGTCACCGAGGAAGGTGCCGGTGGCGTCCTTGAAGCCCGCGCCGCCGTTGCCACCGACACCGCCGTCGCCGCCGTCGCCGACCTGGCCGGCCGCACCGAGGAGCGGGGAGTTGTAGAAGTTGGAGCCGCGGGCACCGGCCGCGCCGCCCGCACCTCCCAAGCCCTGGTTGAACGAGGCCGAGCCTCCGTTACCACCGTTGTGGTGGTCGGCGGTGCCCGCGGCGCCGTCGCCACTGTTGCCGGCGATTCCGCCGGCGCCACCGCTACCGCCGTTGCCGAACAGGTAGCCCGAGACCCCGCCGGCACCGCCGGCACCGCCGTTCCCGCCGATTCCGCCGTTGCCGGTGCCGCCATTGGCGAAGCTGCCCTGCGCACCGCCCGAACCATGGCCGCCGGCACCGCCGGCGCCGCCGTTGCCGAACATCCAGGCCATGGCCGCACCACCGTCACCGCCGGCGCCGCCCATCAGACCGTTGCCGTTGGCGGCCAGGCCCACGGCGTCACCGCCGGCGCCGCCGTCGCCGCCGTGGCCCATCCAGACCCCACCGATGCCACCGTTGCCGCCGGCCGCACCCGCACCGCCGTCACCGCCATCGCCGCCGTTGCCGAAGCCGATCGCGTTACCACCGTTGCCACCGACAACCCCGGCCACATCACTGTTCCAACCGGCACCACCATCACCGAACCACAGCCCACCATGGCCACCATCGGGGTTCTCCGCGGTCCCATCGATACCGTCACCGATCAGGTACTGCCCCGAGATGGTGTTGATGGCGCCGTTGACCATCTCACCAAGCGGGTTGTTGATCCAGTACTCCGTCAGCATGTGCAACGGGCTGTAGAACATCTGATCAAACAACGTGGCCACGTTGAAATCACCGAACATCGCCGACATATCGAACGCGTCCGCCGAGCCAGGAACGTCGACATCGGCGGCCGTCGGGACCAACCAATCGAAACTGAACAGATCCTCAAAATCAGCCGAAGCAGCCGGCGCCGGCGCCAACGGCGTCATGCCGAACGCCAGAAACGCCGCCACGGCGCTGCCGGTGCCGATCATGCGGTTGCGGTGCCGCGATGCGGTCTTGCCTTGAGTCATGCGAATACCTCTCGTGTGAAAGTCGTTTGGGGATAGCAGGTTTCGGGTGATCTATGTCCGGCGGTGGTTACAGACCCAGCCCCGCCACCAGGTCGGCGAACCAGTCGGTAGCCGCAGCGCCACCGGCACCGCCGTCGTCGAGGTCGGGGATCAGCGGCAGGTCGGTGCCGGCCAGCGGCGGGGTGACCGGCACCGCGCCCTTGCCGTCCCAACCGGAACCCAACAGCGCACCGACGGTCTGACCGAGACCCAGGATCGCGCCGATCGGGCCGACCGCGTTGCTGTCGATGCTGATGCTCCCCAGAATCGGAACACCGGTGAGGTCGATGCCGACGCTGTTGAGGATCGAGCCGCCCACCGCGGGCGTCTCGGCGATGACCTCGCCGTTGGCGCCGAGCACCTGGTAGGGGTCGATGGCCACATGACCGGCGCTGAGCAGCCCGCCGAACGCGATGTCCAAGTGGCCGATCCCCATGCCGGCCGGCAGCATGCCACCGGCGACTTCATTGATCATCGGCAGCAGGCTGTCCAGGTTGAGGGTGGCGCCGTTGAGCGAGGCCCCGAACATGTTGGCCAATGTCTCGGAGATGCCGTCGTGGTCGCTGATGCTGTTGAGCAGCGCGACCCACGGGGCAATCGCCGGGCCCAGTGAGCCCATGATGATGCCGCTCAAGGGCGAGGACAAAAAGTGGATGATCGGAATGAGATCCGCCGGGAACATTCCACCCGCAATCGACGCCAAGGGGCCCGCGAACAGGTCGTACCAGCCGAACGTGAAGTCCGCCGAATTGCCGGCCGCCAAGGTGTGGCTGAGCACGATGTTGAGGGTTTCCTCGCTGGGATTGCTCAGGGTGTACCCGGTCAGCACGGCGTCGAGGTTGTGGCGGATCTGCTCGGTGACTGCGGTGATGTTCGCCGGGTCGTCGAGCAACTGCTGGGCGTAGTCGTTCTGGTTGGCGATGAACTGCTGAAACGCGATCCCCGGAGCCAGGTAGTAGTTGTTCAGCATCTGGGTCAGGTTCTGCTGCGCGGCGTTGAACACCTCGTCCCATGCACTGTTCGCGGTCAGCGCCACATCACGCGCCGTGCTGATGTTCGGCGGCGACATCGCGGCCGGGGTGGCTGCGATCAGGCTTGCGCCCACGATCGCGACGCCGGCGGCGGTGACGTAGGGACGAAGGGTTTGTTGCACAGCCATCTCCTTGTTGTTGGGTACCGCCCTTGACCAGCGCCTCGAAGGCCGTGACGCCGCCGTATTGCGTCTGCGGTCACATTTGTCCACAGATGTGAAAGGCGACACTACCGGTGAGTAACCTTAGAGGCAAGCAAATTCGTTAGATGTTTTTCCAGTGTTTTCGGAGCTTGTTCCCAGTACACGCCTTAACTTGCCTGGTTAACCGTAAGTAAAACCTGAGACCAATCGGTGGACTTGTTGCCGATATCGCGCACCACTCAGGCTGTTGCGCTAAGGAGCGTCGTGGTATCTCTGTTAAGTGCGGATCGGTGTACAGCTGGCCTATGCGAGTGGGTTCAAGGAAGCGGTCGAGCAGGTTGTCGCGCTGGAGCGAGTCGGGATCGACGTGGTCTCGGTCGCCGAGGCCTACTCGTTCGACGCCATCAGCCAGCTGGGCTACCTGGCGGCCAAGACGTCGCGTGTCGAGCTCCTGACTGGCGTTCTGCCCATCTACACCCGAACGCCTGCCCTGCTGGCGATGACGGCCGCCGGCTTGGACTACGTGTCCGACGGCCGGTTCGCCCTGGGGCTGGGCACGTCCGGGCCGCAGGTGGTGGAGGGCTTCCACGGGGTGCCGTTCGACGCCCCGCTGGGCCGTACTCGAGAGGTCGTGGAGATCTGCCGGGCGGTGTGGCGCCGCGAACGCCTCAGCTACGACGGGAAGCACTACCAAATGCCCCTTCCGGCGGAGCGCGGAACCGGCCTGGGCAAGTCATTGCAGTTGATCAATCACCCCGTGCGCGAGCGGATTCCGATCTCGATCGCCGCGTTGGGGCCCAAGAACGTCGAACTGACCGCGGAGATCGCCGACGGTTGGCAGCCGGTGTTCTTCTACCCGGAACGGGCCGATGACGTGTGGGGACCGTCCCTGAAAGCCGGTGCGGCCAAGCGTGATCCGGCGTTAGGCCCGCTCGACGTCATCGTGGGGGCGTCGCTGGCTATCGGCGACGACGTCGAGGACCGGCTGGCTTGGGTGAAACCGCAGCTGGCCCTGTACATCGGCGGAATGGGTGCCAAAGGCCGCAATTTCTACCACAATCTGGCCACCCGGTACGGCTTCGGCGACGTCGCCAACCACATCCAGGAGCTTTACCTGTCCGGACGCAAGGCCGAGGCGATCGACGCGGTTCCCGATGAGCTGGTGCGCAACACATCGTTGGTCGGGCCGCGCGGTCTGGTGGCCGAAAGGTTGGCTGCCTACGCGGAGGCCGGCGTGACGACACTGCTGGTCGGTCCGCTGGCCACCGGGGCCGACGAAGCGCTGCGCTACGTCGAAGAGTTGCGCGCCCTGCTGCCGGCCTGACTCAGTGCGCGGGGGCCGGGTGTGGTCCAGAACACCCCGCACGCCAAGATGGGCCCATGGAATTCACGCCCACCGTGACCACCCCCATTGCAGAAACCCTGGTACAGCTGCTACGGCGGCAAGCCGAGCGGTTCGGTGACAAGGTTGCCTTCAGCTTCTCCTACAACGGCGACGCCGAGGGCCGCAGCGAGCTGACCTTCAGTGAGCTGGACCGTCGCGCCCGGGCCATCGCGGCAAACCTGCAGCGCTACGACGTCACCGGCGAACGGGTGCTGGTGCTGGTGCGGCCGGGCCTGGACTTCATCGCCGGGTTCTTCGGCTGCCTGTACGCGGGTGCCGTGGCAGTGCCGGTGCACCAGAAGCTGGCGCCGCGCCTGCAGGTCGTCGTCCCCGACGCCCAGGCCCGGTTCGCGCTCACCGCCGCGGAGAAGAGCCAGGACACTCGGGCCGCGGTCGCCGGGATTCCCGGGGAACCCGAGCAGTGGTTCTTCACCGATGCCGGCGCCGACCCCGACACCTGGGTCGCTCCCGATATCGACATCAACTCCCCGGCCGCCATCCAGTACACGTCGGGCTCGACCCGCTCCCCCAAGGGCGTGCTGCTGAGCCACGGCAACATCCTGCACAACTGCGATGCCATCCGTCAGTCGTGGAACGGCGACGAGAATGCCAAGGGCGTGTTCTGGCTGCCACCGCACCACGACCTGGGTTTGATCGGCGGAATCTTGTCCATGATCTACATCGGGGCCAGCACGGCGCTGATGTCGCCGACGGCGTTCATCAAGCGCCCGATGCGCTGGCTGGAACTGGTGTCGGCGCATCGCGGCGTGATCACCGCCGCACCGAACTTCGCCTACGACCGGTGCGTGGAGACCAGCACTCCCGAAGAGCGCGCCGCACTGGACCTTTCCTGCATGACCGTGGCGATGAACGGCGCCGAATCGGTGCGCGCCACCTCGCTGGCGGCGTTCGCCGACGCCTTCGCGCCCGCGGGTTTCCAGCTCTCGTCGTGCTATCCGGTGTACGGGTTGGCCGAGGCCACCCTGTGTGTGGCGTCCGGATCGCCCGCCGGGGTGCCCGGGGTGCGCTACCTCGACCGGGTCGCGCTGGAGCAGGACCGCATCGTCGACGTGGCGCCCGATGACCCCGCCGCCGCGACGTTCGTGGGCTGCGGTCAGCCACGACAAGCCGACATCGCGATCGTCGACCCGGTGACCCGCCAGCCCTGCCGTCCCGACGAGGTCGGCGAGATCTGGGTCGCCGGACCCAATGTCGCGCAGGGCTATTGGAACAGGCCAGAGGAGACAGCGGCGACGTTCGGGGCGGTGCTGGCCGAGCCGGGCGAGACGACCCGCGGCCCGTTCCTGCGTACTGGAGACCTTGGATTCCTTTGTGCCGGTGAGATTTTCACCACCGGACGATGCAAGGACCTGATCACCATCGATGGTCACAACTACTACCCCAACGACATTGAGTTCACCGTGCAGCAATGCGACCCAGTACTGGTGTCGGGACGCGGGGCGGTCTTCGCCACCGACGCGCCGCCCGGTGGCGTCGAACAGCTTGTCGTCGTGAGCGAAGTGGACAGTGCGCGGGCCGCTGAGACCGACCTCGACGCCGTCATCGAGGCGATTCGGCTGGCGGTCGCCACCCATCACGGGATCGCGGCCGACGCGGTAGTGCTGGTGCATCACGTGTCACTGCCCACCACCTCGAGCGGCAAGATCCAGCGCGGCCAGTCCAAGCAGAACTTCGTCGAGGGCAAGCTGGCGACCGTCGCCGAGTGGCGTACGCCTACCCGAGAGCTGTCGCTGGAAGAGCTGGAGGCGGCGGCCAAGATCGTCTCGACGCTACAGTCCTGGGGAGTCCGCCCGAGCTGAACGACGCGCCGGGCACCTAGCCGGAAGTCAGCGGGTTGATCCAGCGCAGGCCGGGAAATCGCTGAAAATCGGAGTCGGCAGAGGCGAGTTCGACGCCATGCTCGATCGCGAGGGCAGCAAGCTGGGCATCCGGTACCAGATTGCCGGTGACATCGACCTGCGTACAGATCTTCGCGTATGCCTGTGCCGTCGATTCGGTGGCGGGCGGGATCCACACCACCGGGACTGCTAACCAGTCCGCAACGTACGTCCACGCTTCAGGCCCGGTCAATGGGTTGGCAGCCACCCTGGGGTGTGTGACGATCCGCAAGAACGCACCGATGGTCTGCCATGGCAGACCAACCCGGTTGGGGCCGTTCAACGCTTCTTCCAGCCACGCCGCGGCCACCGGATTGTGCTTACTCTCGGCGTCGACGGCGTACAGCAGGAGGTTCGCGTCGACAATCATCGGTCGTCATCGAGTAGGTCGAGCACCTCGGCCACGTTGGTGACATCGACCTTCAGGCCGATCGGCGCGGTGCGATGAACGTATCGAGACCCGGGGGCACTGGCCTGTGCGGCGATGCCGCGGCGGGCAAGCAGGTTCAGCGCCTCGCTGATACCCAGGCCCTGCCGTCGAAGTCGCTCGACCTCGGCAGCGACATCGCTATCGATCACCACGGTGGTTCTCACCTCGAGCATCATACGCGCGGCGCATCATGATGCGGCAGGTCTCGCATCATGATGCAAATCCCTTGGATCATTCCCCCACCTGCGGCAATTCTTCGGCGGCGGTCTCGCACGGAGTCTTCGGTGGGATGACGCCCGTCGACTGTTCGTCCTCGCTGTCGCCGGTGTCGACTACGGGTTCGAAGTCCCCGGCGGCCGGCGCCGGCTCCGGTGCGGCATCGCCGACCGGCACGTCGCCGGCGGGGTCCTCGGCGTCAGGCTCCTCAGCGGTCTCCGCCGCCGGTTCGGCGTCCGGCTCGGAATCGGCGGGATCATCGGAGTCTGTGGGGTCGGCGTCGACCCGGGGGTGATCATCGAACGGCTCGTCGAACGGCTCCCCGACGCCGGGCTCGCCGAGCGCATCGGCAAGCCGCGGGATCAGCCCGCCCAGGCCCGCGAGTCCGCCGAGCCCACCACCCGCGCCGCCCGGCAGTCCCGCCGACGGCAAACCCCAGTCGCTGGGCAGGCCGAGCGCTCCGGGCGGCCCCAGATCACCCGGCTGCCCCGCAAGTGGTCCTGCGGGCGCCGGGTCGCTCGCCGGCTGGGCCGGTGGATCCGGCGCAACCGCTGCCGTCTGGACCGGCGGACCATCGACGGGGCCGGCGATCGGCGCAACCGGGACCGGCACGGCGGGCACCGCCACGTCGGGCTCGAGCACCGGTCCGAGATCCCCCGGAATCGCGAACACCACACCCGCCCCGGGTTCGGCTGCCGCGACCGCGGCGCTGTAGGCCGCGGCACACCCGTCCTGCGCCGACCGGACGGCCGCCACCCACTCGCCGCGAACATCGTTGTCCACGTAGGGCATCACTTGCGTCTCCACCACCTCGGCAGCACGCTCGTCGTTGGCGCCAGAGCTCACCGCGTGGGCTGCCGCCAGCCAGGAGGGCCGGTGCGCACCCACCCGCTCATCGACGGCCACCACCGCGGCGACCTTGGTGTCGATCAACCGCCACAGCTCATCACGCAGCGCACCACAGCCCGCGGCCGCGGCACGCAGCCGGTCCGTCAGCTGTGCTGCGGCGTCGCAGTGCTGGCGCAGAAATTCCATGGCGGCGTCGGCGCCCGACCCCCGCCAGGCATTGTCCAGCTCGACCAGTTGCTGTCGTTGGGCGCGCAGTGCG
This sequence comes from Mycobacterium sp. SMC-14, assembly GCF_046250075.1. Lineage (NCBI taxonomy): Bacteria > Bacillati > Actinomycetota > Actinomycetes > Mycobacteriales > Mycobacteriaceae > Mycobacterium > Mycobacterium sp. SMC-14. The sequence goes on from NZ_CP176429.1 coordinate 3,648,348, forward strand.
TCGTCGGCGGCATCGGCCAGTGCGTTCAGCGCGGCGCAGTCATCATCGAGCGACCGCAGGTCCAGGCCGGCTTCACTGTCGTACCGGTCGGCGAGCTGAGCGTCGTAGCCGGTGAGCTCCGGATCCCGGTATCCCCGCCGGTGGCAGGCCGCCACGTAGGTCTGAGTGTGCGCGACCGCCTCGCGCCCCTCGGCCAGCCGTGCGGACACGTCATATCGCAGGGCCACCTCAGCCCACTCGCACGGCAGAAGCGGCCTCGGCCTGCCCGTAGCGCGCCAGCGCAGCCCGCAGTGCCGTCGCGACCTCACTGGTGGCCCGCGACCAGCGCATCAGCTCGGGCGACCAGGCCTGTACGGCGCGGCGCAGTGCTTCCCCTGCCCCGACATGGTCGCGCCCGGCAGTGCCGCCATCGAATGTCAACCCGCCCAACCGGATACGGGAAGCCATATCGATAGCCGCCGCGGTGGAATCGAAGCGGTCGGCCACCGAGCGCAATGCGGAGTCCTTGATGTAGAGCTGTTGTCGTCCCATACGGGTTTGACGCTGACAGCGCTCGAGGGGTTCCCCCGGGTTCGCCGAGATTCGTCGGGTTCATTCGGCGGTCCCAGCTTCGCCTCTCCTCCGTCGAGCCGCGCTGGACCGCCGGGCTTAGTTCCGGGTGCGGACCGCGTCGGCGACGTCGGCCGCGATCCGGCGCGCCGTCTCCTCGTCGGAGGCCTCCACCATCACCCGGACGAGCTGCTCGGTTCCCGACGGGCGCAACAAGATTCGTCCGGTATCACCGAGCTCGTCGGTGGCACGCTGCACCGCGTCGCGCACCGTCGGGCGCCCCACCGCCTCGGCCTTGTCAGTGACCTCGACATTGATCAGCACCTGCGGCAGCGTGCGCATCGCCGCGGCCAGGTCGGCCAGTGAAGTGCGAGTCTGCGCCATCCGCGCCATCAGACGCAGGCCGGTGATGATGCCGTCGCCGGTGGTGGCCACCTGGGGCAGCACGATGTGACCCGACTGCTCACCACCGAGGGTGAATCCGCCGGCCCGCAGCTGTTCGAGGACATAGCGGTCGCCGACATCGGTGGTGTGCACGGTCACCCCGGCCTCGCGCATCGCCAGGTGCAGTCCGAGGTTGCTCATCACGGTCGCCACCAGGGTGTCGTCGGACAGTTCACCGGCATCACGCATCGCCAGCGCCAGCACGACCATGATGGCGTCGCCGTCGATCACGTTGCCGTCGGCATCCACGGCCAGGCAGCGGTCGGCGTCCCCGTCGTGTGCCAGGCCCAGGTCGGCGCCGTGGTGCCGCACCGCGGCGCGCACGGGTTCCAGGTGCGTCGAGCCGCACCCCTCGTTGATGTTGAGCCCGTCGGGCTCGGCATTGATCGTGATGACGGTGGCACCGGCGGCCCGGTAGGCCCGCGGTGCCGCGTCCGATGCCGCGCCGTGAGCGCAGTCCACCACCACGGTCAAGCCGTCCAAGGGGGTGCGATGGGATTCGCCCAGGTGTCGCAGGTAGCAGTCCAGCGCATCCTTGGCGTCCACCACCCGGCCCAGCTCGGCGCCGATCGGGCGCAAGCCCGGTCCGGCGGCTACCAGGTCTTCGATCTGGTCCTCGGTGGCGTCGTCGAGTTTGTGTCCGCCCGGGCCGAAGAATTTGATGCCGTTGTCGGGCATCGGGTTGTGCGAGGCGGAGATCATCACCCCGAAGTCGGCTTCATATGCGCTGGTCAGATAGGCCACCGCCGGGGTCGGCAGCACACCGGCGCGCAGCGCGTCAACGCCCTGACTGGTCAGCCCGGCGATGACCGCGGCCTCCAGCATCTCGCCGCTGGCCCGCGGGTCGCGTCCAACGACGGCCACCCGGCGTCCGGTACCGGTGGAGAGCCGCTGCGCCGCCGCGCCGCCCAGCGCGACCGCCAGCTCGGCAGTCAGCTCGCGGTTGGCAACCCCGCGAACGCCGTCGGTGCCGAAAAGTCGACCCATAACTATCCTTTATCGCCGCGAGCGCGCGTATCCCCGACCCGACACGCCGGTATCGGACCGAGAACACGCACCCTCAAACGCAAGCCGGGGGCACCTTCCGCGTGCGGAAGGCACCCCCAACTCGCTGCCAGAATGCAATCGCAGATCAGCGCTTGCTGTACTGCGGAGCCTTGCGGGCCTTCTTGAGACCGTACTTCTTGCGCTCGGTGGCCCGGGGGTCACGAGTCAGGAAGCCGGCCTTCTTCAGCGCCGGACGGTCTTCGGGCTGGACCAGGATCAGCGCGCGGGCCAGAGCCAGCCGCAGCGCACCGGCCTGGCCGGAGGGGCCGCCGCCGTCGAGGTGGGCGTAGACGTCGAAGCTGTCCACCCGGTCCACGGTGACCAGCGGAGCCTTGATCAGCTGCTGGTGCACCTTGTTCGGGAAGTACGCCTCCAGGGTGCGTCCGTCCAGGTTGAACTTGCCGGTGCCGGGCACCAGACGCACCCGCACCACGGCCTCCTTGCGGCGGCCGACGGTCTGGATGGGCCGACCCAGGTCGTGCGGCTCGTAGGCCGGCGCGACCTCTTCGTGCACCTCTACGGTCTCCTCGACCACGATGGCCTCGGGGGCCTCGTCGACCTCGTGGGCCTCAGTACCTTCAAATGCCGTCTCGGTCATTGCGCCACCTGCTTGATTTCGAACGGGATCGGCTGCTGGGCGGTGTGCGGATGCACCGGCCCGGCGTAGACGTGCAGCTTGCGCTGAATCTGACGCCCCAGCTTGGTGTGCGGGATCATCCCGAGGATCGCCTTCTCCACGACGCGGTCGGGACGGGTCTCCATCAGCTCACCGATGCTGCGCTTGCGCAGCCCGCCCGGGTAGCCCGAGTGGCGGTAAGCCATTTTCTTCTGCAGTTTGTCGCCGCTGATGGCGACCTTGTCGGCGTTGATGATGATGACGAAGTCACCGCCGTCAACGTTCGGCGCGAATGTCGGCTTGTGCTTGCCGCGCAGCAGGGTTGCTGCCGCAACGGCGAGCCGGCCGAGCACCACGTCGGTGGCGTCGATGACATACCACGAACGCGTGGTGTCACCCGCCTTCGGCGCATAGGTGGGCACAGCGCTTACCTCTTCTTTTAACTCGAGCCGGGGTTTCCCGGTTCTTGCGGATCCCGGTGCGAGCCGGGTGCCGGTCTGGCGTCGACGCGTTGGTTCTCGGCGACCGACAGTGACCCGAGGACCCGCTGTGCCAGGAGGCACCGCACGCCAACGGTGCAGCTTACCGGCGGGGATCCGCGCAGGTCAAAACGGGGCGTCACACCCCGATAGCCGCCATGGCCAGCCTAGATGCCGGTGTGGCCCCGTCGGCTCTCCTCCTTCGGGGCCACACCGTGCTCCGGGGGCAGACTCTCCTAGCTGCCCCAAGCTCCCGCGGCACGACGATCGGCATCGGCAACGTCGGCGGCGCCGTCGCGCACGGCGCTGCCCAGATCGAACAGGATCTGGTTCAGCGCACTGACGGCGTGCTGCCACCGCAGCTGTTCAGCGTGGTAGGCACCGGCCGCCTCCCGTGTCCACACCTGCTGCAGGGGCGCGATCTGCGACCGCAGCTCCTCCAGGGCCCCGTTGAGCCGGGCGGCCGTGGCGTGGATCTCCTGACGGACGGCATATTCGATCTCGTCGAAGTTGTACGACAATGCGGCGTCCATACCCGGCCCCACTCAGATTCCGTCGCCGGCGGCGGCGATGTGGTGCGAGTGGGTCTCGGCTACTTCACGCAGCGCCCGCTGGTTGTGGCGGATGGTCTCGGCGATGCGCGCCAGCGCGTGGTGCAGCCTCAGCGATTCGGTGTTCCAGCGGTCCAGCACGTCCTGGAAGCGGGCAGCCGCCAGGCCCGACCACACCGACGGCGGCACCGCCCGCATCTTGCCGACGAACGCCTGCAGCATCCCCCGGATTTCCTCGTTGCGGGCGTCGGTGGCCGCCGCGACGGCGAGCATGACGTCGAAGTCGGCGCTGAGTGTGCTGGTGGCTGCGGGTGTGGTCACGTCTCCCCCATATCGGTCGGCGGCCGCGATTCAGTCGCGTTGATATGTAGTTCGACTGCGGCCGGGTGGGTTCGGTTCCATCGGGTTTTGCAACCGCAGCGCGTTGTCGTACGGGCCGACGCGTCGATCTGCGCATTCCCCGTCCACGGCCACCGCCTGGATGACATAAATGCAGAACGAGGACCGTACGCCTTGAGCTGACTGCTGCGTCCGGCCCGTCGACTGCATCGAGGAGGGGAAATGCAGCTAGCTCTGGGCGCCTATCTCACCGCTGGACTGGTCATCACCGGCGCCGGCACGCTGGTCGTTCCGCCGGTGCAACCAGCGGCTGCAGCACATGCGTCGGCGCTACTGGCCGCCACTGAATCCTCGCTCGGGGACGGCACCGCCCTGATCATGGGCGCCAGCTTCGTCGCAACTCCCAGCCAGGGCTGGCTCAACGCGTTCGACAGGCTTTACCTGCAACCACATGGCTTCACCGGCGACATGCGGGCGGTGACCACACCGGAGTCGCTGTATCCGTTCACCGGCCCGTTCAGCATGACGTTCGACAACTCGACGGCCCAGGGCCAGCAGATCATCCTGGACGCGATCAAAGCGCAGATCGCCGCCGGCGGAGTCAATCACGACAATCCCGTTGTGGTCAGCGGCTATTCGCAGAGTTCCACGATCGACTCGCTGCTGATGTCGCGGCTGGCGAGCGAGGGGGTGGACCCCAACGACGTGCACTTCGTGCTGCTGGGCGACCCCAGCAATCCCAACGGCGGCCTGCTGGAACGCTTCGCGGTCCCGGACGGCAACACTCCCGACGCCACCAGCCTGGGGCTTACTTTCAGCGGTGCGACACCGTCGGACATCTCCCCGACCGACATCTACACCTACGAATACGACGGCTTCGCGGACTTCCCGAAGTACCCGATCAACCTGCTGTCGGATCTCAACGCCTACCTCGGCATCGTCTTCAACCACATCGCGTACCTGGGGCTGACACCGGATCAGGTCGACAACGCGATCCAACTCCCGACGTCGACGGCCGACTCGCTGACCAACCACTTCATGATCGAGTCGCCCAGCCTGCCGTTGCTGGACCCGTTGCGGTTGATTCCGGTGGTCGGCAATCCGCTGGCGGATCTGCTGCAGCCGAGCTTGTCGGTGTTGGTCAATCTGGGCTACGGCAGCATCGACAACGGCTGGTCGCCGGGGTTCGCCGATGTGCCCACTCCCATGGGGTTTCTGCCGCCCCAAAGTGTCCTGGACCAAGTTCCCGACGCCCTGCTGAACGGTTTACAACAGGGGTTCCAGGATGCGTTCAACACCCTGATGGATCCGACCAATTACCAACTGATCTCGCCCCAGACCATGGACTACGTACTCGGTCCGATCATCAACTCCGCGATAGCCGCGTTCAACCTCGACGGATCACCGGACGACATCTCGAACTACCTCTCGACGTTCCTCGCCGGCGCCGCGAACTGGTTCACCCAGGGCTTCGGGGAGTTGTCATTCACCCACACCGGCCTCCCCGCGGTCGACATGGCCAGCGCGCTGCTGTTCACTCTGCCACCGCTGGCCGTGGAGCTTTTCAACACCGAGATGGCCGCCGGCAACCCACTCGACGCGATCGGCGAACCACTGGCAGCGCTGGTCGGACTCGCCCCGCTGATGCTGATCGGCGCGCTGCTCTAACCACCCGCCCGGACCACGGCGAGCGTGCGCAGACGCACGATTCTGCGCGGCGTGTCCTGTACAGACACGCACCCTCGCGTTAAGGGGGCTCGCTGTAACGACGCCCCGCAAATGGCACGATCGCCGGGTCCCGTAGCGGGACCCGGCGACCGTGTCGAGAGGTACTGGCTAGCCGGGGTTGCCCGGGTTGCCGGGGTTGCCATCGGGGCCGACCGGGTCGCCGGCGCCACCGGCGCCACCGTTACCGGCAGCACCACCGGCACCGCCCGCACCCACCGTGCCGGCGGCGCCGTTACCGGCCCCGCCCTGCCCGGCAGTGCCCGCCGCGCCACCGGCCGCGCCGTTACCGCCATCGCCACCGTTACCGCCGGCCAACCCGGCTCCGGTGGTCGGGTCGACACCGCCGGCGCCACCGTTACCGCCTTGCCCGGCGTCACCGCCGCGCCCGCCGTTGCCGGCATTGCCGCCGACACCGTTCTCCGAGTTGCCGCCGTTGCCGCCCTTGCCGCCGACCCCGCCGGTGACACCGTCGCCGCCGTCGCCACCAGCAACCTTTCCGGGGGCGCCGGTGAGCGGGTTGTTGCCGGTCGATCCATCAGCCCCGAAATTGCCGCGACCACCGGTACCGCCGTTACCGCCGTTACCGCCGTTGACACTGCCGGCGCCGTTGCCGCCGTTGCCGCCGGCGCCGCCGACACTGCTGGTGCCGCCGTAGGAAGTGGTGCCATCCCCACCGTTGCCGCCGTTACCGGCGTGGCTGGGCCCGATGCCCAAGGTGTTGGTCGGGGTGGCTACACCGCCGCTGTTGCCGCCGTTTCCGCCCGCTCCGCCGACTCCTGCGTTTCCGGTGGTGTCCGAAGTACCACCGCTGCCGCCGCTACCACCGTTTCCACCGGAGGCGGTCCCGTTACCACCGGAACCACCGCTACCACCGGCACCACCATCGGCGCCGCTACCTGCGGAGCCGTTGCCGCCCCACCCGCCGTTGCCGCCGATGCTGACCACGCCGGGGCCGGTCAGACCGTCGGCGCCATTGCCGCCCTGACCGCCGACACCGCCGGTGCCGGTGCCGCCGGTGAGCATGTTCGCGCTGGTCTGACCGCCGCCGCCGCCGTTGCCGCCGTTGCCGCCGATGCTCCAGATGGTGCCGTCAGCGTCCTTCCAGCCGGTGGCCACGCCACCGTCGGCGCCGTTACCGCCGGCACCACCGTTGGCGGCCTGAGCGCCGTTGCCACCGCCGCCGCCGTCACCGCCCTTGTAGGTGCCGGTGCCGCCGGCGGCACCGTCGGTGCTGGCCCCGGCGATCTGGCCGTTTCCGCCGCCGCCGCCGTAACCGCCGCGGCCGCCGATGGTCTGGATGGTGTTGTCGTCAGTGGCGCCGTTACCGCCGGCCCCGGCCTTACCGGCGTCGCCGCCGGCCTGGTTGGAACCGCTGTAGCCGCCCTGGCCGCCGGAGCCGCCGTTGCCGGCGGTGCCGGTCACCCCGACCGCGCCGGTGGCATTCCCACCGACACCGCCGTTGCCGCCGTGACCACCGATACCGTCGGCGCCTTCAGTGGTCGCGGAGTTGCCCAGACCGTAGCCGCCGCTGCCGCCCCAGCCGCCGGCGTTGCCGCCGTTGATGCCGGAGCCGCCGTTGCCGCTGTTGCCGCCGTCGCCACCGGCGTAGCCGGCGCCGCCGTCACCGCCAACGCCGCCGTCGCCGCCCCTACCGAGGAAGTGGCCGCTGGCGTCGGTGGCCGCCTCGCCGCCGACGCCGCCGTTGCCGCCGTGCCCGCCGTCACCGGCCTGGCCGGCGCTGCCGTAGAGCGGGGCGCCGTAGAAGTTGGAACCGCGGGCGCCGCCCAGACCGCCCACACCGCCGCGGCCGCCGACGCCACCGGCCAGTCCGTTGGTGCCGTCGTTCGTGCCGTTACCACCGTCGCCGGCCGCGCCGCCGGCGCCGCCCCTGCCGCCGTTGCCGAGCAGGTATCCGCTGACACCGCCGGCCCCACCGTTGCCGCCTTGGCCCCCGCTCATCCCCGTGCCGCTGACGTTCTGGGTGCCGTCCATGCCCGTGCCGCCGGCCCCGCCGGCCCCGCCGTTGCCGAACATCCAGGCCATGGCCGCGCCGCCATCGCCACCGGCGCCACCGAAACCGCCCGCCAGAGTCGCAATGCCGCCGGCGCCGCCGTCGCCGCCGTGGCCCATCCAGACCCCACCGATGCCACCGTTGCCGCCGGCCGCACCCGCACCGCCGTCACCGCCATCGCCGCCGTTGCCGAAGCCGATCGCGTTACCACCGTTGCCACCGACAACCCCGGCCACATCACTGTTCCAACCGGCACCACCATCACCGAACCACAGCCCACCATGGCCACCATCGGGGTTCTCCGCGGTCCCATCGATACCGTCACCGATCAGGTACTGCCCCGAGATGGTGTTGATCGCGCCGTTGACCATCTCACCAAGCGGGTTGTTGATCCAGAACTCCGTCAGCATGTGCAACGGGCTGTAGAACATCTGATCAAACAACGTGGCCACGTTGAAATCACCGAACATCGCCGACATATCGAACGCGTCCGCCGAGCCAGGAACGTCGACATCGGCGGCCGTCGGGACCAACCAATCGAAACTGAACAGATCCTCAAAATCAGCCGAAGCAGCCGGCGCCGGCGCCAACGGCGTCATGCCGAACGCCAGAAACGCCGCCACGGCGCTGCCGGCGCCAATCATGCGATTGCGGTAACTCATGTGTGAATACCTCTCGTGTGAAAAGTCTGGTTTGGGAAGGGTTTTTAGGGGATCTACGTCGAGAGCGGGTTACAGACCCAGCCCCGCCACCAAGTCGGCGAACCAGTCGGTAGCCGCAGCGCCACCGGCACCACCGTCATCGAGATCGTTAATCACCGGCAGATCGACACCGGCCAGCGGCGGGGTGACCGGCACCGCGCCCTTGCCGTCCCAACCGGAACCCAACAGCGCACCGACGGTCTGACCGAGGGCCTGCATCGCCGCGAACGGGCCGATCGCATTGCTGCCGATGTTGAGGGCGCCGAGCACCGGGACACCGGTGAGCTCGATACCGACGCTGTTGAGGATCGAGCCACCCACCGCGGGCGTCTCGGCGATAACCTCGCCACCTGCACCCATAACCTGATACGGATCGATTGCCACATTGCCGGCGGTGAGCCAACCGCCGAAGGCGACCTCCAGGTGCCCGATGCCCATGCCGTCCGGCAGCATGCCGCCGGCCATTTCATTGATCATCGGCAGCAGACTGTCCAGGTTCAAGGTTGCACCGTTGAGGGAGGCCCCGAACACGTTTGCCAGCGTGTCGCCGAGGCTGTCACCGTCGGTGATGCTGTTGAGCAAGCCGACCCCGGGCGCGATCCACGGCCCCACCGAACCCATGATCAGCCCGCTCATCGGTGAGGACAGGAAGTGGATGATCGGGATGAGATCCGCCGGGAACATCCCGCCCGCGAGCGACGCCAACGGCCCGGCGAACATGTCGTACCAACCCAGGCCGTCGGCGAGGCTGCCGGCGTTCAAGGTGTGGCTCAGCACGATGTTGAGGGTTTCCTCGGAGGCATTGGTCATCGTGTAGCCGGTCAGCAGCGCATCCAGGTTGTGGCGCATCTGCTCGGTGACCGCGGTGATGTTCGCCGGGTCATCCATCAGCTGCTGGGCGTAGTGCATCTGGTTGGCGAAGAACTGCTGAAACGCAATCCCCGGCGCCAGGTAGTAGTTGTTGAGCATCTGCGTCAGGTTCTGCGACGCCGCATTGAACACCTCGTCCCACGCGCTGCTCGCAGTCAGCGCCACATCGCGCACCGCGCCGACAGTGGGCAGCGGCGCGACCACCGGAGTGGCCGCGATCAGGCCAGCGCCCACGATCGCGACACCAGCGCTGGCGTAGGGGCGGATTGTTGCGCGCAAGGGAGATCTCCTCAAGGTTGTGGCACGAGCACGGGTCGGATTTGGGTTAGCTGGCGCGCTGAAAGAAAGGCGAGGCTTACCAGAGTTTTCTCAGGTAAATGCAGGTATTCGGCAGCGCCGGTCGCCCACGCGATATGAATCCGCAGCAATAACAGCGCATCTCAGTCAGCACGACTTAAAGCTAACCGTCATTTTTCTGTGAAGTTAGGACGTTCTTCCGCAGGTTTGGATTATCGTCGGCGCATGCTTCCTACGGCCCGATTGGTGCGTCAGCGCGCCGGGGTGAAGGTCTACGACTATCCGACCGACCCACACCTGCCACCGGTGGTGGTGGCCCGGGTGGGACGGGAGAGGCTGTCCCAACACGGCCAGATCCACAACTTCCCGGCCCTGTGGTGCGACCGGTCGACCGGGGTGTTCTACGTGGTCGCGATGGGCGCCACCGTCGGTCCCGACGCAGTGGAGTGCGCCGACGACGGCATCGCGGTGTTCTTCGACCCAGCAGCGGTCGGCCATGACAGCGCATCGCCGTGGCTCTCCTGGCGATCACATCCGCTACTCTGCCTGTTCCTGCATGAGAACGAAGACGGCCTGCTGCGCATCGAGCTACCCGTCGCTGATCGTCCAGCGATCTTCAACATCCTCAACGCGATGAAATCCGAACTCGGGCAACGCCAAGACGGAGATCGCGAAGCGATATCGGCTCTACTGACCCTGCTGCTGGTCAAGCTCACCCGACTCGCCGCCGACACCATCGGCGGTCTGCGTCACGAAGACGAACCCCTACTGGCCGAGGTGTTCGCCACCATCGACCGGCGCTACACCGAACCGCTCTCGTTACGCGAAGTCGCCCGTGAGGTCTCGGTATCGGCGGGGCATCTGACCACCGTCGTGCGCCGCCGCACCGGCCGCACGGTCCTGGAGTGGATCACCCAGCGGCGCATGGGCGAAGCCCGCCGGCTGCTGACCGATACGCGGCTGTCGATCACCGAAATCGGCCAGCGGGTCGGACTACCGGATGCGGCCTACTTCACCAGGCAGTTTCGCCAAACACACGGCGTTTCACCCAGCCAATGGCGAAAGTCTCCCCCACCTCCCCTTTGACGGTCGGCGACTTCACATCCTCAGCTGACCGCGTGGGCAGAGCGCACCGCCTGCTCACACACCACACGCAACGCGTCCTCGCCTCCCGGCTCGCTCTGACACCCGATTCCGATGCGCACCGCACCGTCGGCCAAGACCGCCCAATCGACATGGCGGCCGTTGCGAACTTCCCGATAGGTCACTGCGGGGCGTCCCGCGCTGGCACCTTCCGGGGCGAAATCGGTGAATACTCCGGGTGTTTCGGCTTCAGCGCGTTGCAGGGCTCGCTGCAACGGCTCTGCGATGGCCGTCAGGGTGTCACCGGCGGCCGGCGCTTGGGTGACGTGCAGCACCAGCTGCGGGTCGCTGGGCGAGACCACCTCCACCCTGTCCGACCCTGGCCCATCTGTCACCCGTCGCGTCGACCACCCATCCGGAATCTGTACCGCTACATGGCCTTCCACTAGGTAGGTAGCCGGCGTCTCGGTGGCGGGCCGCGCGGAACAACGCGTTAGGAGGGTGAGCGCGACCCCACAGCCGACCACGACGGCCGGGGCCAACCGAAGCCGGCGACCGACGGGTGCCGGGTTGGCGACCGGCGTACTGGCAGCGAGGCGAACCGGCGGCAGCCGATCGACCACGGTCGCCCGCACCCCGGGGCGCAGCCGCTCCTCGATCAGCGCAGCCAGCGCCGCGGCCCCACCGATCCCGACCGGTGCGTCGACCACGACAGCGCCGGGACGTTCCCGCACCGCCGCACGTATCCGGCCTGCCACCGCGTCGGCGACCGCACCGACGGCGCCGAGGCGCGGCTCGGCGACGACGTCGGTGGTATCGGCGCCCGCGACGGCCACCAGACCGGCGGCGATCTCCACAACCACCGCGGCACCCAGCACCGTTGCCCGCGATCGGGTGACCACCTCACCGGTCAGCACTCGCGCCGCCGCGGCGAGCAGCTGCACCCTGCGGACCGGCCACCAGGACGGATGGATGAGCTCGACCGATTCAACGGGCAATGAGCAGGTCAGCGCCTCGCGCAAGAGCTCGGGCATCGCGACCGGTTGCCCATCGACCAGACCGACCGGGTCATCGATCCACTCCAGCGCCGCTGCGGCGTCCGCCGATTCAGCTCCGCCGCAACACAGTCGGCGGATGGTTGCGGGTCCGGCCTCGATCACCGCCCGATGCCCGAGGCTCATGGTTCCCACGCCACCTGAATAAGCCGCTCACCGTCCGCGCGGGTGATCAGGGTGCCGCGCCCGGGCGGGAGGATTGCCGGTCGAACCGAACTCAGCGGGCCGTCCGGGGCGACCCCGCTCATCATCAGCCTCATCGCGCCCAGATCCGACAGCGCGGTCAGCATCGGCTCGTACATCGACCGGGCCGCTCCCCCGCTGCGGCAGGCCACCATCAGGTGCAGCCCGAGATCGGCGGCATGTGGCAGGTATTCCAGCAGCGGTGTCAGCGGATTGCCGCTGGCGGCGGCCACCAGGTCGTGGTCATCAACCACCACATACAGCTGCGGCCCGGACCACCAAGACCCGGCGCGCAGTTGCTGCGAGCCGAGGTCGGCGCCCGGCATCCGCTCGGCCAGCTGGTCTGTCAGGCTCGGCAGCAGCGCTGTCAGCGCGGGCCGAGACACCGCGTAACCGGCTAGATGTCCGGTCGGTACCACGTCCAGCAGGCCCCGCCGATAGTCGACCACCCATAGCTGAGCCTGCCCGGCGGGGTGCGCCCGCACCAGCTCGCGGCAGAGCGTTCGCAGCACCGAGGTCTTGCCGCATTCGCTGTCGCCCAGGATGAGCAGGTGCGGTTGGCGGCCGAAATCGACGGGAACACCGTCGAGTTCGCGTTCGTCGATGCCCAAGACCGGCAAGCCGGTCGGGTGGGCGGCCAGCTCGGCCCGGTCGACGAGGGTCGGCAACAGCCGGATCGGTGGTGCGACGGCACCGTCGGGGTGGTGCATCGGTTCCCAGCCCTGCGGGCGGGCCAGCAGCATGTGCATGCCGTCGTGAGTCAGGCCGCGCCCGGGCCGGCCCTGCGGAACCCGCTGAGCCTGGCGGCGATCCAGTTCGGATTCGGCCGGATCCCCCAGCCTCAGCTCGATACGGGTGCCGATCAGGTCACGCAACGCGGGCCGCACCTCGGCCCACCGCGATGCAGCCAGCATCACGTGCACCCGAAAGGACAGACCGCGGGCGGACAGCGCGACGATCCTGGCCTCCAGTTCGAATTCCCGGCACAGGGCGGCCCATCCGTCGATCACCAGGAATATGTCCGGGGCCGGGCCTTCGATGTCCGCAATACGGCCGGCCCGCTGGGCTTCGCGCCGCGCCAGGATTGTCTCCATCTCGGCGACCACCCGCCGAACCAGATCGGGTTGGCCAAGTCCGACCACCGTCCCGACGTGCGGCAGGGTTCGAATCGCCGAGAGCGCACCGCCACCGAAGTCCAAGCAGTAGAACGCGATCCGCGTCGCATCGTGGGTGGCGCACAGCGCGGCGATCAGCGTGTGCAGCGCGGTCGACTTGCCCGATTGCGGGGCGCCCACGACGGCGACATGTCCGGCGGCGCCATCCAACCGGATCGACAAGGCGGTGCGACGCTGGTCGAAGGGCCGATCGACGACGCCGACGGGAACCGTCAGATCGCCATGGTCGACGTCGAGCAGGGATCCCAAGGCTGGGGAATCTCCCAGCGGCGCCAGCCATATCTGCCGTGCCGCGGGTCCGTGCCCGGACAATCGCTGCAGCATTGTCTGCAGCACGGTGCGTCCGGCCGGATCGACCCCTTCCAGGGCGGGGCCCAGCGGCGCTGCGGTGAACGGGCGTACCGGGGCAGAGGCCGCTCTAGGACGCGGGTACATCCCGGAGACGTAGGCCGTCTGGAATCGCCGTATCGCGCCGGCGGCGGTCCGCAAGAACCCAATTCCGGGGGTGTTGGGCAGTTCGTAGGCGTCGCTGGTGCCCAGCACGATCCGGGATTCGGCGGCCGACATCGTCTTGAGGCACACCCGGTAGGACAGGTGCGATTCCAGGCCGCGCAGCCTGCCCTCCTCTAGTCGCTGGCTGGCCAACAGCAGATGCATTCCCAGTGATCGGCCCAGCCGACCGATGGCGACGAAAGTGTCGAGGAAGTCGGGATGCTGGTGCAGCAGTTCGGAGAACTCGTCGACGATGACCAGCAGTGCAGGCAGGGGCGGTAGCTGCGGCTGCGCGGTCCGCTCCTGCCGATATGCGGCGATGCCGGATGCCCCGACGGCGCGCAGGAGTTGCTGGCGCCGGTGCATCTCGCCGGCCAGCGCATCGCCCATCCGCTCCACCAGCGGTGCCTCGTCGGCCAGGTTCGTGATCACCGCACAAACATGGTTGGTCTGCTCGAAGCCGAGAAAGGTTGCGCCACCTTTGAAGTCCACCAGCACCAAGTTCAGGTCCTCGGGTGAATGTCTGGCCGTCATGCCCAGCACCAGGGTGCGCAGGAACTCCGATTTGCCCGAGCCGGTGGCGCCGACACACAGTCCGTGCGGCCCGCTGCCCCGCTCGGCGGCCTCTCTGACGTCCAGCCACACCGGATCTCCGCTCGCGTCGGCGCCGATCGGGACGCACAATCGCGGTGCCGCGGCACCTGCCCATTGCGCCGACGGGTCGAAGCGGTCGATGTCGCCGATGCCCAGCAGGTGCGCCCACCCCTGCCCATCGCCGGAGCCGACGGGCAGGTGTGCGGCCAGTCGCCGCGCGCACACCGTCGCGTCGGCCAGGGCCAGAAAATCCGGCCGGCCGACGTGGCCATCGGAGTCGCGCAGCGTCGCCGCAGTGACGTGCAGCTGGCGAGCAACGCCTCGCGCACCTGCCTCGGCCACCCGCAGACCAGTGACATCGTCGATGATCACTACCGCCCGCCGGCCGGCCAAGCCGGTTTCGGCGGCCGTCAGGTCAGGGTAGGTCAGCCGTAGCGGACCGCCGACGTCGGAAGCCGATGGATGCTGGTGGTGCGGTAGCCATTTCAGCCAATCCCAGTAAGGCTGACCTGCGACGGCCGCGATCAGCACCGTGTCGGGGCCGTGCAGGACCGCGAGCTGGCAGATCAGCGCACGCAACAGACCTCGCCCCCGCTCCATGTCGCCGTCGAGCAGCAGCGGCGCCGGGCCCAGCACCGTCAGCTCGACCGGCACCTCGGCTATCGCTGCGTGGGTCTCGAGGAAACGTCGCAGCGCGGCATCGGTGACCGGATCGACCCGCCGCGCCGGATCCCGCGACGGCGCCACCAGGCGAGTGGCCGGGACGGCCGACCCGATCCCCCACCGCACCGAACCGAACGCGGGATCGCCGGGTCCGCGCTCCCACATTCGGGGCCCGCCGACCAGCGCCCACAGTGCATCCGGTTCCGGATGCGACCACACCGCAAACGCGTGCTGGGCGGCGGCCCGGTCGGTCACGCACTCACGCAACTCGCCGAGATAGGCCAGGTAGTTTTCGCGGTCGTCGTCGATGTCGCTGCCACGTCCCCGGTTTCGTCCGGCGAGTACGGCTGCCACCGCTGATGTGAGCATCATCAGCGGGAACAGAGCGAACAGCGGGCTGCGTGCGGCCGGAGTTCCCGAGCGGTAGGCGACGGCGGTCACGGCAAGCATCCCCACTGCCATGACGGCCGGTAGCAACCGGGTCAGCATCATCCGAGACTCGGTTTCGGGCACTGATGGCGGTGCGGCGACGGCGATTTCACCCCGCGACGGCGGCGGGGGCGAGATCGCGGTCAACACGGGACCGGTCATCGGCACACCGTAGACAGCGCCCATTTCACCGGCAAGTCAGCTGTGGATAGCCGAAAACCTCTCCCTCGCCGCGGCGGTAGCGTGCGGCCAACGAAGCCGAAAGGAGAACGCGACGTGTCGACTCCGGATTCCGGCATGTACCGGGTCGCCGTACACGCCGACACCGCGCACGCCGATCTGACGCTCCCGTCCGGGGTCCCGGTGGCGGCCCTGATCCCGGCTGTCGCAGATCTGATACCGCACCGGACCGGCCCGGAACCACTGCGCCCCTACCGCTTGGCCGAGCCGGGTAAGGCCGCCCTCGATGGAACGAAAACCCTTTCCCAACAAGGCATCCGAGATGGATCGATACTACTGCTGACGCACGCCGAATGCCGGGCTCCGCGGGTGCTGTTCGACGATCCGGCAGAACGGGTGGCGGCCGCGGTGCGAACGAAGGAGCGGCCCTGGGGTCCGGCGGCGCGCCGGCTCAGTGCCGCGCTGGCGGCATCCGGGCTGGCCGGTGTTGCCGGCTTCGTGGCGATTCCCGGCGGTCCCGGATCCCCGAACGCACTGTTGGCGGCCGCGGCGGCAGGGACGGTCGCCCTGATGAGCGTCCCGCCGAGCGGCTGGAGCGGGCCGGTACGCACGACGTTGTGCTGCCTGGCCGGGCTGGCGGTACTGGCCGCGGTCGCGGGAATGGCCGCAGCGGTCACCGGGATCGCGCCGACGCGAGTGGGTGCCGTGGCCGCTGTCGCCGGAGTCAGCATGATCCGCATCGCCGACCGGATGGTCTCCGCGGCCACCGGGCTCGCCCGCCGGGAAGCGCAGGTGGGCGCGGCGCACGATCTGCTGACGGGATTGGTGGCGGGTGCCGCGGCACTGGTGACTCTGGGCGCCGCCGCGGTGGTCGCCGGGCCGCCGGTTGGCGGGGCGCCCCGACTGGTCGGCGCGGTATTCGCGGCGACGGCCGGTGTGGCACTGACGCTGCGGGCCCGCTCGCTCACCGACGGCGTGCAGATCGCGGCGCTGGTTGCCGGCGGTACCGCCACGGTGGGAATCGCCCTGCTCGGCGCGGCGCGCAACACGACGGCGCAATGGCCGGCGGCGGCAGCCGTGCTGCTGATGGCGGTGGTGCTGGGCCTCGGCTTCGCCACGCCCAGGATGTCCCCGCTGATCGGGCGTGGCGCTGAAATCATCGAGGGCCTGGCCCTCGGGTCGCTGGCGCCGCTGACCTGCTGGCTGTGCGGGTTGTACAGCCTCGCCCGCGGACTGAATCTGGGCTGACCCGTGCGGTGGACCCGGATCGCCCGGTTGGCGGCGGTCGCCTTGATCGCAGCGACACCGTGCGCACCACCGGCGAACGCGGTCGCACCGCCCCCGATCGACCACACCCGATTGCCCGCGCCGACGCCGGCCGCTCCGGCACACCGCACCGTCCAGCGCGAGGTGTGCACGGTGGGCTCGCTGGGTCCGGGTGGGGCACCGACCCAGCTCGACGGACTGGACCTGGCCGCGGCCTGGGCGCTCACCCGCGGGGCCGGCCAGCGGGTTGCCGTGATCGACACCGGTGTTACGGCGCACCGGCGGCTGCCGGGTCTGATCGGCGGCGGCGACTACGTGTCCGCCGGCGACGGCACCCGCGACTGCGACGGGCATGGCACCGTGGTCGCCGGAATCATCGCGGCCGCACCGGATCCCGCAACCGATCGGTTCAGCGGCGTGGCACCGCTGGCCACCGTGATCGGCATTCGCGCATCCAGCGCCAAGTTCGCCGTCCGCGGCGATGGCCCCGGAATCGGCGATGTCGACACCCTGGCCAAGGCGGTGCGCACCGCGGCCGACCTGGGCGCGTCGGTGATCAACATCTCCGCGGTGGCCTGCCGGCCAGCGAGCTCCGGCCTTGATGACCGCGCGCTGGGCGCCGCCCTGGCGTATGCAGTCGAGGTCAAGAACAGCGTCGTCGTCGCAGCGGCGGGCAACACCGACGAGGGCTGCGGCGCAGGGGGACCCATGATCGTCACTCCGGCCTGGTACGACGACTATGTGCTGACCGTGGGCTCGGTGGATGCCCGCGGCACTGCCTCGGCGTTCACCCTGCCCGGCCCATGGGTCGACGTGGCCGCTCCCGGCGAAGCGGTGCTGTCGTTGAGCACCGTCGGCGATGCGATGGCCGATACCGCCGACGGATCGGCGCTGCGCGGCACCAGTTTCGCCGCGCCAGTGGTCAGCGGTCTGGCCGCGCTGATCCGCTCGCGGTTCCCACAGTGGACGCCGCGGCAGGTGATGGACCGGATCAAGGACACCGCACACCACCCACCCGGCGGGCGTGATGACGTCGTCGGCGCCGGAGTGGTAGACCCGTTGGCGGCGCTCACCTTTGAGGTGGCGGCCTCCGGAGAGCAGCCCCGGCCTGCCGCGCCTGTCCCCCGTCCCGCCCCGGACTCAGAAGCCGCTGCCGAACCCGCGCCCGCCGGGCTGCACACCGCGATCTTCGGCACGGCTGTCCTCCTGGCACTGCTCCTGGCAGCCGTCACCAGCCGGGCGGTCACGGGCCGGAAACCACGTCGCGACCCAACAACGCTTGATCCCGACTGAGCCGGGGGCCGGCCGGTAAACCGGCCAACATCGGCCACGGCACCCCGGCGGCCACCGCGGGAAGCCCCAGCCTGCGCGCCGCATCGTCGTCGTCGACGGTGAACCGCACCCCGCTGTCGGCGATCAGATATCCCGTACCCCCGGCGTGGCCGGAACTGTCGACCGCGCGCACGTAGGCACTGTGTCCCGGCGGAAGGTAGACGCCGTCCAGGGCGGGGCCCGGCCCGTCCGCTTGAGCCAGCACGGTCGGCGCCGCTCCCGCCGGCAGGCCTACCCCACTCGAGAGGGTGACCCCGCCCGGATCATCCGCGCGCCAGTGCGCGCACAGCGCCACCGGGGCCGAGCCCACCCTGAAACCCATCGCGCGGTGGTCTGCCGGGTCCGAGGGCGCTTCGGGGATCGCGTTCAGCAGCAACGCCGAGACACGTCTCGATACGGCGGAGTCCAGCACCGGTCCGGCAGGGTCGACCGCAACCCGACGTCCGTCGCGCAACAGATACAGTGCGCCGGACTCGGAGTGGACCGGTATCGGCTGCTGCGGGTCGAGGCGGGCGGATGGCGGCGGGTCGGCCCCGACGATGAGGGTGGTGCCGGCCGAGTCTTCGCACAGCGACCAGGTCTGGGAGTCCGGCAGTGCCGATCCGAGTACGTCGGGCGCACCCGGGATACCCAGCGGCGGGCCACGCCGGGCCCGGCCGACGGCGCCGCCGTCTACCGGTCGCGGGTCGGCTGCACCGGTGATCAGCCGAGCCGAAGCGAGGTTGTAGACCGGATGCACCGTGTCGCCGATCCGGACATACAGTGCCCCGCTCGCGCGATCCAGCACGATGGGCGCGTCACCGAGGACCGGCTGCGGCCATAGGACTGCCAGCACCACCGCGCCCGCGGCCATGACCATACTGAGCAGCCACCCCAAGCCCAAGGCGGCCCGGCCAGGGACGGGGCCGCCTGTCACCTGCCCGCACCGCAGCGCCCGTTCCATCCGGCGGGCCACAAAGCGGTGGGCGCTGAGCTGCAGCCGCGTCGTCGATCGCCCGGCCATCTCGGCCACCCACTCCCGTCATCGGTGTTCTGGCGACGCTAACCGCGAGACCGCAGCGCCCGCGTCCGGCCATCCACAGGCCCGTCGGTATCGAATTTCTGTTTCGGTACCATCTCGGGTATGCGTTTTGTTCAGCTGAGCAGCATTTTTTCCGCGACATTGATGGCAGGCGCACTGCTGGCGCTCCCGGCAATGTCTTCACTGGCCCCCGGCATCGCCCCGGTGGCGTCCGCCTACGACTGCCCGGACGTCGAGGTCATCTTCGCCCGCGGCACCAGCGAACCGCGCGGCGTGGGCCGGGTGGGGCGGGCATTCATCGACTCGCTGCGCCAGCAGACCTCCAAGAAGGTCGACGAGTACGGGGTCGACTACCCCGCCGGCCGGCTGCAGCTGGGCGGCGGCGACGGCGCCAACGACGTGATCAGGCGGGTCAAGGCGGCCGCCGACGTCTGCCCGAACACCGATCTGGTGCTGGGCGGCTACTCACAGGGAGCCTCGGTCATCGACATCGTCACCGGTACGCAGGTAGGCGGTATCACCTGGGGCAACCAGTTGCCCGCGGACCTTGCCGACCAGGTGGTGGCTGTCGCCACGTTCGGCAACCCCGCCGACCGCACGGGCGGGCCGATCAGCCAGCAGAGCGTCCTGTTCGGTTCCAAGGCCATCGACCTGTGCAACCCGGGTGACCCGATCTGCCATGAAGGTCCCGGGAACGAGTGGACCGACCACACCGACGGCTACATCCCGGCCCTGACCAGCCAGGCCGCCAACTTCGTGGCCGGCCGGTTGCGAGCCGCGGGTCCGGCACCGACGCTTGCGCCGTGATGCGGCCCACGCCGGTTTAGTTAGCTGATCAAGGCTTATTTTCGCTACTATCGTTCACCATGAAGGCATTCCGGATCCTGGCGGCAGGGGCCGCTGCCGCAGCGCTCCTGATGGACCCCACCGCGTCGTCGATGCCGACAGCCTCGGCTGACGGTTGCCCCGACGTCGAGGTGGTGTTCGCCCGCGGGACCAGCGAGCCCCCGGGCCTGGGCCGAGTCGGCGACGGCCTGGTCAGCGCCCTGCGGGGGCGGACGTCCCGGTCGGTCGGCGCCTATGCGGTCAACTACCCGGCCAGCTACGACTTCGGCCGGGCAGCCGACGGCGCCAACGACGCCAGCGGGCACGTCATGTGGATGGTGGAGAACTGCCCCGGCACCCGCCTGGTCCTCGGTGGCTACTCGCAGGGCGCGGCGATCATCGACATCGTGGCGGCGGCACCGGTGCCCGGCTTCGGTTTCACCGCCCCGCTACCGCCCGAGGCCGCCGATCACGTTGCGGCGATCGCGGTGTTCGGCAACCCGTCGACCAAGATCGGGCAGCCGCTGACCAACAGTCCGGCCTACGGATTCAAGACCATCGACTTGTGCACCGACGGCGACCCGATCTGCTCCCCCGGGCGCATCTTCTCCGCGCACTCCGGCTACACACCCGGCATGACCAATCAGGCCGCCTCGTTCGTCGCCGGCCTGCTGTAGCCCATCTCCCGCGAGGGAGCGTGTTTTTCCCCCGCAAGCGGGAGGTGCCCCCAACCGACACGCCGCCAAAGCTGTACAACCGTGCACGCTCGCACCCGGGGACGCCTAGCGCGTGCGTAGATCCCGGGTGATGAGGGTGCGCGCCCCCAGCTGGTCGTCCGGCGGGTAATCGACGCCGACCAGCGTCAGCCCACGTGCGGGCGCGGCGGTGAAATCACTGGATCGGCGCTGCGCGTTCAGCAGATCGGCGCACCACGCGGCATCGCGCCGGTGCTCACCGACCGCCAGTACCGCGCCGACCAGCGAGCGCACCATCGACCAGCAGAACGCGTCGGCACTGACGTGGGCGGTGACCAGATCACCGTCACGGACCCAGTCCAGGCGCTGCAGGTCGCGAATGGTGGTGGCACCCTCGCGATGCCGGCAGAAAGCCGCGAAGTCATGCAGCCCCACCAGGTGTCGGGAGGCCTCGGTCATCGCGTCGACGTCCAGCGGGCGAGACCACGCGGTGATGTAGCGGGCCTCGGAAGGCACCACACCGTAGGGCGCGATCGACAACCGGTAGGCGTAATGGCGTCGCAGGGCCGAGAACCGGGCGTCGAATTCGGCAACAGTGCGCTGCACCCGCAACACTCGCACGTCGATCGGCAGGAAACGCGCCAATCGCCGTGTCAGTGCTAAGAATTCCGGCTCACCGTCACGCCGAGTCCGCGAATAGGCATGTTGGAGCGCCGAATCCGGAACATCGATGTGAGCCACCTGTCCGGTGGCGTGCACGCCGGTATCGGTGCGTCCCGCCGCGAACAACCGCACCGGGGTGCGGAACACGGTCGTCAGAGCCTCGTCGAGGACTCCGGCGACCGTGCGCTGTCCCGCCTGAACCGCCCAGCCGGCGAATTCCGTGCCGTCGTAGGCGATGTCGAGCCGAAGCCGGACGGCTTCGGCCACGCCGTCAGGACTCGTCGGTACCCTCAACAGCCTCGGTGGCTTCAGCGGCCTCGGTCTCCTCGGCGGCCGGCTCTTCGACCTTCTCCTCGGCCTCGACCTTGACGGGCTTCTCGGCCTTGGCAGCCTTCTCCGCCTTGGCCGCGGCGCGGCGAGCGCGGTCGGCCTCCGACGTCACGGTCTTCTCCCGAACCAGCTCGATCACGGCCATCGGGGCGTTGTCACCCTGACGCGGCTCGACCTTGATGATGCGGGTGTAGCCACCGTTGCGGTCCGCGAAGTGCGGGGCGATCTCGGCGAACAGCGAGTGCACCACGTCCTTGTCACGGATCTTCTTGAGCACCTCACGCCGGTTGTGCAGCGTGCCCTTCTTGGCGTGCGTGATCAGCTTCTCGGCGTACGGCCGCAGTGCCCGCGCCTTCGGCTCGGTCGTCTTGATCCGGCCGTGAGTGAACAGCGACGTGGCCAGGTTGGCCAGCAGCGCCTTCTGGTGCGAGGACGATCCGCCGAGGCGGGGGCCCTTGGTGGGCTTGGGCATTGCGACTTCTCCTAAATGGGGCCGGCCCCCGTATCAGGTAGGGCCGGGACGGCTCTCTTTTCGAGAGGTTGGGCGTTACAGCTGCTCGGTTTCGGCGTAGTCCTGCTCGTCATATCCGGCGTCGGCCGACCAGGTGCCGGTGGCAACGTCGTAACCCGCTACCTGCGACGGGTCGAAGCTGGCCGGGCTGTCCTTGAGCGACAGGCCGAGCTGGTGCAGCTTGACCTTGACCTCGTCGATGGACTTCTGACCGAAGTTACGGATGTCGAGCAGGTCGGACTCGGTGCGAGCGACCAACTCCCCGACCGTGTGCACTCCCTCGCGCTTGAGGCAGTTGTAGGACCGCACGGTCAGGTCCAAGTCGTCGATCGGCAGGGCGAACGACGCGATGTGGTCCGCTTCGGCCGGCGACGGCCCGATCTCGATGCCCTCGGCCTCCACGTTGAGCTCGCGTGCCAGACCGAACAGTTCAACCAGGGTCTTACCGGCCGAGGCCAGCGCGTCCCGGGGGCTGATGGAATTCTTGGTCTCCACGTCCAGCACCAGCTTGTCGAAGTCGGTGCGCTGCTCGACACGGGTGGCCTCGACCTTGTAGGTCACCTTGAGCACCGGCGAGTAGATCGAGTCCACCGGGATGCGGCCGATCTCGGCGCCCGACACCTTGTTCTGCACGGCCGGAACGTAACCGCGGCCACGCTCGACGATCAGCTCCACCTCGAGCTTGCCCTTGTCGTTCAGGGTGGCGATGTGCATGTCGGGGTTGTGCACCGTCACGCCGGCCGGCGGGACGATGTCACCGGCGGTGACCGCACCGGGGCCCTGCTTGCGCAGGTACATGGTGACCGGCTCGTCCTCCTCGGACGAGACCACCAGGCCCTTGAGGTTCAGGATGATGTCGGTGACATCCTCCTTGACGCCCGGGACCGTGGTGAACTCGTGCAGCACACCGTCGATGCGGATGCTGGTGACCGCCGCGCCGGGGATCGACGACAGCAGGGTGCGACGAAGCGAGTTGCCCAGGGTGTAACCGAATCCCGGCTCCAGCGGTTCGATGACGAACTGCGACCGGTTGTCGGCCACGACCTCTTCGGACAGGGTCGGACGCTGTGAGATCAGCATGGTGTTCTTTTCTCCTTCTGGCACCCGCTATTTGATGCCGTTTGGGGGACTCGGGGTCGGACCCCGAGTTGTCTTACTTCGAGTAGAACTCGACGATCAGCTGCTCGGTGAGCGGGACGACGATCTGCGCGCGCTCGGGCAACTGGTGGACCAGGATGCGCTGACGCTCCCCGACCACCTGCAGCCAACCCGGGATCGGGCGGTCGCCCGCGACCTCACGGGAGATCTGGAACGGCACCGTGTTGATCGACTTGTCCTTGACGTCGATGATGTCGTACTGCGACACCTGGTAGCTGGGCACATCGACCTTCACACCGTTGACGGTGAAGTGGCCGTGGCTGACCAGCTGACGGGCCATCCGACGAGTGCGGGCCAGGCCAGCGCGGTAAACCACGTTGTCCAGCCGGCTCTCCAGGATGCGCAGCAGTTCCTCGCCGGTCTTACCGCCGCGACGGACGGCTTCCTCGTAGTAGCGACGGAACTGCTTCTCCATCACGCCGTAGGTGAAGCGAGCCTTCTGCTTCTCCTGCAGCTGCAGTCGGTATTCGCTTTCCTTGACCCGGGCGCGGCCGTGCTGGCCGGGCGGGTAGGGCCGCTTCTCGAATGCCTGGTCGCCGCCGATGAGGTCGACGCCCAGACGACGGGACTTGCGGGTGGCGGGTCCGGTGTAACGAGCCATGTTGTTTCAGTCCTCCTAGACCCGACGCCGCTTGGGCGGACGGCAGCCGTTGTGCGGCTGCGGGGTGACATCGGAAATCGCGCCGACCTCGAGGCCGGCGGCCTGCAGCGAGCGGATCGCGGTCTCGCGGCCCGAACCCGGACCCTTCACGAACACGTCGACCTTCTTCACGCCGTGCTCCTGCGCCTTGCGGGCAGCGTTCTCCGCGGCCAGCTGCGCGGCGAACGGGGTGGACTTACGCGAGCCCTTGAAGCCCACGTGGCCCGACGACGCCCACGCGATCACGTTGCCCTGCGGGTCGGTGATCGTCACGATCGTGTTGTTGAAGGTGCTCTTGATGTGAGCGGCACCATGCGGGATGTTCTTCTTTTCCCGCCGGCGGGTCTTCTGACCCTTCTTCGGGCCGGTCGCTTTCTTCGGTGGCATGACGATTACCTGGCCTTCTTCTTACCGGCGATGGTGCGCTTCGGGCCCTTACGGGTGCGCGCGTTGGTCTTGGTCCGCTGGCCGCGCACCGGCAGACCGCGACGGTGCCGCAGACCCTGGTAGCAGCCGATCTCAATCTTGCGACGGATGTCTGCCTGCACCTCGCGGCGCAGATCGCCCTCAACCTTCAGGTTGCGCTCGATGTAGTCACGCAACTGGGTGAGCTGGTCGTCGGTCAGGTCCTTGCTGCGCTGGTCCTTGTCGATACCGGTCGCAGCCAGGATTTCGTTGGAGCGAGTACGGCCGATGCCGTAAATGTAGGTCAGCGCGATCTCCATGCGCTTATCGCGCGGCAGGTCGACGCCCACAAGTCGAGCCATGTGTGGCATTCCTCTTTCGTAGCGGAGGTTATGGTCCCAGCCCGTTCCCGGCCAAAAGCTCCGGGGCCCGGCCTCCGATCCGGGCGTGTGTGAGCGGCCTATCCGCTCACTGGTACTGGGAGGTCTGCATTCAGTTGTGGCTGGTGCCCGGCTAGGCCGGGCCGGCGACTGCTAGCCCTGGCGCTGCTTGTGGCGCGGGTCCGAGCAGATCACCATGACCCGGCCGTGCCGACGGATCACCCTGCACTTGTCGCAGATCGGCTTGACGCTGGGGTTCACCTTCACGGCTGCTGTGGTCCTGTTCTAATCGCTGGTTGACGTACTTCGGGGGTCGGGAGCTACTTGTACCGGTAGACGATGCGTCCCCGGGACAGGTCATAGGGAGACAACTCCACGACCACCCGGTCTTCCGGCAGGATACGGATGTAGTGCTGCCGCATCTTGCCGCTGATGTGGGCGAGCACCTTGTGACCGTTCTCCAGCTCAATGCGAAACATCGCATTGGGCAGGGGCTCGACCACTCGACCCTCGACCTCGATTGCACCGTCTTTTTTGGCCATTACTCTCCGGCGATCCTCCGTGTCTGACTTACTTGTCGCGTGTGCATGCGCCCGCCACGGCGCAGCATCGACTACGACTTCAAAACGTGGGCCGGTGACAGGAAATTCCAGGTAGAACCCCAAGAATCTCAGACTGGACACGCAAGAGTCGACGCGGACGCCGCACCGTCGACCTACGATACCCGCATCCGCCTCCCACGCCAAAAGCGCTCGGTTTATGCGGCGGCCCCAGCTTCGCCTCTCCTCCGTCGAGCCTCGCTAAACCGCCGGGTTTATGCGGCGGCCCCAGCTTCGCCTCTCCTCCGTCGAGCCTCGCTAAACCGCCGGGTTTATGCGGCGGCCCCAGCTTCGCCCCTCCTCCGTCAAGCCTCACAAAAGCGCCGGGTTTATGCGGCGGCCCCAGCTTCGCCCCTCCTCCGTCAAGCCTCACAAAAGCGCCACCGTCACACACGCCCGCGACATGCGAGGATGACCTGACAAGCGGTGATGTGGCGGCGCTCGATCTGCAGGAGGCGTGGTGACGGCTGTGTACCTGGCGGCATTCGCCGTCGGCGCGATCGCCCTGCTCACCGCCTTGCTACTGACCGATATCGGGCACGACGGGATGCCGTTCCTGAGCCTGACCGGAATGTCCGCCGCCCTGGTCGGAACGGGTGCCGGCGGACTGGTGGGGACGTGGGCCGGGTTCAGCGCCCTGCCCGCGGGTGCGCTGGGACTCGGCACTGGAGTCACGCTGGCCTTCATCCTGCACGGCGTGGTACTGCCCTACCTGCGGCGACAGGAATCCAACTCCCAGCACGGACGGTCGGCCTACATCGGCCTGTTGGGCACGGTGACGATCGACGTGCCGCCCGGCGGGTGGGGTGAGATCGCCTTCGTCGACCCGGACGGCAACCGGGTCCGGTCCCGGGCGATCAGCCCCGAGCCGCAGACTCTCGCCAAAGCCACCCGCGTCTACATCGCCGATGTCGACGCCGATTACCTGCACGTCGTCGCAGTACCCGCTCAGTAACTCAGGTGGAGAGGCAGAAATCGTGTCGCTTGTCTTGATCGTGGTCATCAGCACCGTCGCCGCATTGCTGTTGCTGGTCGTGTTGCCGATGATCTACGTCCAGAACTACATCAAGGTCCCGCCGAACGAGGTCGCGGTGTTCACCGGGCGCGGTCAGCCGAAGGTGGTGCGCGGCGGGGCCAGGTTCCGGATGCCGGGCATCGAACGGGTCGACATCATGTCGCTGGAGCCGTTCAACGTCAGCATCAACCTGCAGAACGCGCTGTCCAACAACGGGGTGCCGGTGAACGTGGAAGCCGTCGGCCTGGTCCGGATCGGCTCGGCCGACGATGCCGTGCAGACCGCGGTACAGCGCTTCCTGACCTCGGACCTCGACGATCTGCAACGCCAGATCAACGACATCCTCGCCGGGAGCCTGCGTGGCATCACCGCGACGATGACCGTCGAGGACCTCAACTCCAACCGCGACACGCTGGCCCGCAGCGTGGTCGAGGAAGCCGGCACCGACCTGTCCCGCATCGGCATGGAAGTCGACGTGCTCAAGATCGCCGGCATCTCCGACCGCAACGGCTATCTCGAATCGCTGGGTCAGCGCCGCATCGCCGAGGTGAAACGGGACGCCACGGTCGGCACCGCCGAGGCCGAGCGGGACGCCCAGATCCAGTCGGCCAAGGCCCGCCAGGCGGGGGCGGTCGCCCAGGCCGAAGCCGACACGGCGATCGCCACCGCCAATCAGAAGCGCGACGTCGAGCTGGCCCGGCTGCGTGCCCAGACCGAGGCCGAGAACGCCCAAGCCGACCAGGCCGGCCCGCTGGCGCACGCCCGCGCCGAGAAGGACGTCGGGATCGCCGTCGAGCAGGCCGAGGCCGCCCGGGTGCAGGCCCGCATTGAGGTGGAGCAGCGTCGCGCCGAACAGGCCCAGGCCGCTCTGCAGGCCGATGTGATCGCCCCCGCCGAGGCGCAGCGCCAGGCCGATGTGGCCCGCGCCGAGGGGCAGCGCCAGGCCGCGATCCTGGCGGCGCAGGCCCAGGCGGAAGCGGCCCGACAAGCCGGTGAAGCCCAAGCCGACGCACGCAAAGCAGCCGCCGACGCGCTGCGGGTGGAACGCCAGGCCGAGGCCGACGGCGCCAAGGCGAGTCTGGTCGCCGAGGCCGAGGGCACCAAGGCCAAGCTGCTTGCCGAAGCCGAGGGCAAGAAGGAGATCGCCAACGCCCTCAACAGCTACAGCGCGGAGGCGGCTCGAATGCTGATGCTCCCCGACGTGTTGGCCTCGGTGGTGGCGGCCACCCAGGCTGCGGCCGCGCCGCTGTCGGACATCGAGCGACTGTCGATCGTCGGCGGCGCCGGCGATGCGCATGATGCGATCGGTGGTCTGCTGGGTATCAGTCCGTTGGGCATTGCCAAGGTGCTGGAAACGCTGAAGGCTTCCGGGGTGGACGTGGCGGCGATGCTGCGCCCAAAGGCCGCCGAACCCCCACCGGTCGACAACTCGTATCCGCTGCCCGCCGAGTAACTACCAGGAGCACAGGAGTCACGATGTCGGACACGTTCGCACTCAAGCCCGACCTGGGCCGCTACGCGGTGTGGACCTTCGGATCCCCCACCCCCGAGCAGGCCGCCGAGATCGAACGCCTGGGCTACGGCGCGATCTGGGTGGGCGGCTCGCCAGCCGCCGACCTGGCGTTTGTCGAGCCACTGCTGGCGGCGACATCGACCCTGCAGGTGGCCACCGGGATCATCAACATCTGGTCCGCGCCGGCCGAGCAGGTCGCGGAGTCTTACCACCGCATCGAATCGGCCTACCCGGATCGGTTCCTGCTCGGCATCGGCGTCGGCCATTCCGAGGCCACCGCCGAGTACCGCAGCCCATATGCCGCCCTGACCGACTATCTGGATGCCCTCGATGAGGCCGGGGTGCCGACCAGCCGCCGGGTGCTGGCAGCGCTGGGCCCCAAGGTGCTGCAGTTGGCGGCGCAGCGAAGCGCCGGGGCGCACCCCTACCTGACCACGCCCGAGCACACCGCCAGCGCACGCGAGCTGGTCGGCCCGTCGGTGTTTCTGGCCCCCGAGCACAAGGTGGTGTTGTCCACGGATGCCGCCGCGGCCCGCGAGGCCGGACGCGAGGCGGTCGGCTTCTACCTGCGACTGTCCAACTACGTCAACAACTGGCGCCGGCTGGGCTTTTCCGACCGCGACGTGCGCGCGCCGGGCAGCGACCGGTTGATCGACGCCGTGGTGGCCCACGGCACCGCCGGCCAGATCGCCGCCCGGCTCGGAGAGCATTTGGCGGCCGGCGCGGATCAGGTGACCATCCAGGTGCTGGGCGGTTGGCAGAACCTGCTGCCGACATTGACGGAGCTGGCGGGGCCGCTCGGGTTGACGCCGCGGGGTTGAACGCGAGCGGGAACCTCACCACGCAACGGGCGGACGCGGTGTCGTGGATTTCCCGCTGGCAGCCACGACACCACTCGCCCCACCGTTAGGGTTGCCCCATGCATCTGCTGGTCACCGGTGGCGCCGGGTTCATCGGCGCCAACTTCGTGCACAGCACACTCGCGCAGCGCCCCGGCACCACGATCACCGTGCTGGACGCGTTGACCTACGCCGGCAGCCGCGAGTCCCTCGACAAGGTCGCTGATCGGATCCGGCTGGTGCAGGGCGACATCACCGATGCCGCGCTGGTCACCGAGCTGGTCGCCGAGCTGGATCCCGCGACCGACGCGGTGGTGCACTTCGCCGCCGAGACCCACGTGGACAACGCGCTGGCCGACCCCGAGCCGTTCCTGCGATCCAACGTGATCGGCACCTTCGCCGTGCTGGAGGCGGTGCGCGCGCATGGGGTACGGCTGCACCACATCTCCACTGATGAGGTCTATGGGGACTTGGCCCTCGACGACCCGCGCCGGTTCACCGAGACGACGCCCTACCGCCCGTCCAGCCCGTATTCATCGACCAAGGCCGCCGCCGATCTCCTGGTGCACTCCTGGGTGCGCTCCTATGGGGTGCAGGCGACCATCTCGAACTGCTCCAACAACTACGGGCCGTACCAGCACGTGGAGAAGTTCATCCCACGCCAGATCACCAACCTGCTCACCGGGCGCCGGGCCAAGCTCTACGGCAGCGGCGCCAACGTCCGCGACTGGATTCACGTCGACGACCACAACAGCGCCGTCTGGCGGATCATGACCGGCGGCCATATCGGCCGCACCTACCTGATCGGCGCCGATGGGGAGCGCGACAACCGCACCGTGTTGCAGACCATCCTGCGGCTGATGGACCACGACCCCGACGACTTCGACCACGTCTCCGACCGGCCCGGTCACGACCTGCGCTACGCGATCGACCCGTCGGCGTTGCGTGACGAACTGGACTGGAAGCCCGAGCACACCGACTTCGATGCCGGCCTGCGCGACACCATCGACTGGTACCGCGCCAACGAATCCTGGTGGGCCCCACTCAAAGAGGCCGCCGAAGCCCGCTACGCGACACTGGGACGCTGACGTGGACGCGCGCGAACTGACCATCCCGGGAGCGTGGGAGCTCACCCCGACCCAGCACGCCGATTCCCGCGGCACATTCTTCGAATGGTTCACCGACCACGACTTCACCGCGTTCGCCGGACACCGCTTCGACCTGCGCCAGGCCAACTGCTCGGTATCGAGTGCCGGCGTGCTGCGCGGCCTGCACTTCGCCCAGCTGCCGCCCGGGCAGGCCAAGTACGTCACCTGCGTGTCGGGCTCGGTCTTCGACGTTGTCGTCGACATCCGGGTCGGCTCCCCCACCTACGGCCGTTGGGATGCGGTGCTGCTGGACGCCCAGAACCGCCGGTCGGTGTATCTCGCCGCCGGACTGGCGCATGGATTCATTGCGCTGCAAGATAATTCGACGGTCATGTACCTGTGCTCCGCTGAATACAATCCCCAGCGCGAGCACACTATCTGCGCCACCGACCCCACGATCGGGATCGACTGGCCCGACGATCACCCGTTGGTGCTCTCGCACCGCGATGCGGATGCACCGACGCTGGCACAGGTCCGCGCCGCCGGGCTTCTGCCCGCCTGGGAGCCGAGCTAGAACGCCCACCCCGCCGACTGTGCGGATTGGTAGGCCCAACGGCGGCAAACCCCGCAAATCCGCACACCCGAGGATCACACCCCCTCGCATTTACTAGGATGTCCTAGTAATCTGGCGACCATGACCCGCCAGATTCCGCACTTCATCGATGGCCGCCGCAACGCCGGCACCTCGCAGCGCAGCACGGACGTCTTCGACCCCAACACCGGCGAGGTGCAAGCCACCCTGCCGCTGGCCAACACCGCCGACGTCGACGCCGCGGTCACCTCCGCGGCAGCGGCCCAGCGCGATTGGGCCGCCTACAACCCGCAGCGCCGGGCCCGAGTGATGATGCGCTTCATCGACCTGGTCAACACCCATGTCGACGAGCTGGCCGAGCTGCTCTCCCGCGAACACGGCAAGACCCTCGACGACGCCCGCGGCGACATCCAACGCGGAATCGAGGTGATCGAGTTCTGCGTCGGCATCCCGCACCTGCTCAAGGGCGAGCACACCGAGGGTGCCGGCCCCGGCATCGACGTGTTCTCGCTGCGCCAGCCGCTGGGCGTGGTCGCCGGGATCACCCCATTCAACTTCCCGGCGATGATCCCGCTGTGGCAGGCCGGACCGGCCCTGGCGTGCGGAAACGCCTTCATCCTCAAGCCATCCGAACGTGACCCGTCGGTGCCGGTGCGGCTCGCCGAACTGTTCGGTGAGGCCGGGCTGCCGCCGGGCGTGCTGCAGGTGGTGCACGGCGACAAGGAAGCCGTCGACGCCCTGCTGCACCACCCGGGAGTCGCCGCCATCGGGTTCGTCGGCAGCTCCGACATCGCGCAGTACATCTACTCAACGGCCACGGCCAACGGCAAACGCGCCCAGTGCTTCGGCGGGGCCAAGAACCACATGATCGTGATGCCCGACGCCGACTTGGACCAGGCCGTCGACGCGCTGATCGGCGCCGGCTACGGCAGTGCCGGCGAGCGCTGCATGGCGATCTCGGTGGCGGTGCCCGTCGGCGAGCAGACCGCCGAGCGCTTGCGGTCGCGACTCGTGGAGCGAATCAACAACCTGCGGGTCGGCCACAGCCTGGACCCCAAGGCCGACTACGGCCCGCTGGTCACCCGGGCCGCTCTGGACCGGGTCAACGACTACATCGCCCAAGGCGTCACCGCCGGCGCCGAGCTGGTGATCGACGGTCGCGAACGGGCCAGCGACGACACCGTTTTCGGGGACGCCGACTTGACCGGCGGCTTCTTCGCCGGCCCCACGTTGTTCGACCGCGTCGGCACCGACATGTCGATCTACACCGAGGAGATCTTCGGCCCGGTGCTGTGCATCGTCCGGGCTCACGACTACGAAGAGGCCCTGCGGCTGCCGAGCGAACACGAGTACGGCAACGGGGTGGCGATCTTCACCCGCGACGGCGACACCGCCCGCGACTTCACCTCCCGGGTGCAGGTCGGCATGGTCGGGGTGAACGTGCCGATCCCGGTGCCGGTTGCCTATCACACCTTCGGCGGCTGGAAGCGGTCCGGCTTCGGCGACCTCAACCAGCACGGGACGGCGTCGATCACCTTCTACACGAAGGTCAAGACCGTCACGCAGCGCTGGCCTTCGGGCATCAAGGACGGCGCTGAATTCCACATCCCCACAATGCAATAGGGCCGCTTTATGAACACGATCTTGGATGACGAAGAACGGGTGATCGTCGACACCGCGGCAGCGTTCGCCGACAAGCGACTTGCCCCGTATGCCCTGGAGTGGGATGCCACCCACCACTTTCCGGTCGACGTGATGCAGGAGGCGGCCCAGCTGGGGATGGCGGCGATCTACTGCCGCGACGACGTCGGCGGCTCCGGGCTGCGCCGCCTGGACGGGGTGCGCATCTTCGAGCAACTCTCGATCGCCGACCCGGTGATCGCCGCCTATCTGTCGATCCACAACATGTGCGCCTGGATGATCGACAGCTACGGCACCGAAGACCAGCGCAAGAGCTGGGTGCCCCGACTGGCGTCGATGGAGGTGGTGGCCAGCTACTGCCTCACCGAGCCCGGGGCGGGCTCGGATGCCAGCGCACTGAGCACCCGTGCGGTGCGCTCGGGCGACGACTACGTGCTCGATGGCGTCAAGCAGTTCATCTCCGGCGCCGGCGTCTCGGACGTCTACGTGGTGATGGCCCGAACCGGCAGTGACGGCCCCCGGGGAATTTCCACGTTCATCGTCGAAAAGGACACGCCGGGGCTGAGTTTCGGTGCCGCCGAGCAGAAGATGGGCTGGAACTCCCAGCCGACCGCGCAGGTGATCTTCGATGGGGTGCGGGTGCCGGCCGAGGCGATGCTCGGAGGTCCCGACGGGGAGGGCAACGGTTTCGCTATCGCGATGAACGGCCTCAACGGCGGCCGGATCAATATCGCTGCCTGCTCGATGGGCGGCGGCCAGGCAGCGTTCGACAAGACCGGCAGCTACCTGGCTGACCGGACGGCATTCGGCAAGGCGCTGCTGGACGAACCGACGATCCGGTTCACCCTCGCCGACATGGCCACCGCGCTTCAGACCTCCCGGCTGCTGTTGTGGCGCGCTGCGACCGCGCTCGACAACAACTCCCCCGACAAGGTGGAGCTGTGCGCGATGGCCAAGCGCTACGTCACCGACGCATGCTTCGATGTCGCCGACAAGGCGCTGCAGCTGCACGGCGGGTATGGATATCTGCGCGAATACGGTCTGGAGAAAATCGTCCGCGATCTTCGGGTGCACCGCATTCTGGAGGGCACCAACGAGATCATGCGGCTGGTGATCGGCCGGGCCGAGGCGGCCCGCGTCCGGTCCGGCCAGTAGCCCCCGCCACCCGGACCCCCTGGGCCACTTAGGAGCACATATGGCAATCGTCGCGTTTCTCGGTCTGGGCCACATGGGTGGGCCGATGTCGGCGAACCTGGTCGCCGCCGGGCACACCGTGCGCGGCTTCGACCCGGCGCCGGCGGCCACCGCGGCCGCCGAGCAACACGGCGTGAGCATCCACGCCGGCGCCGCTGAGACGGTGGCCGGCGCCGACACGGTGGTGACCATGCTTCCGCACGGGGACGCGGTGAAGGGCTGCTACGCCGAGATCCTGCCCGCGGCCTCCCCCGACACCCTGTTCATCGACAGCTCGACCATCTCGGTGGCCGACGCCCGCGAGGTGCACGCCCTGGCCGGCTCGCACGGGTTCGCCCAGCTCGATGCGCCGGTCTCCGGCGGGGTGACCGGTGCGGTCGCCGGGCGGCTGGCGTTCATGGTCGGCGGCGAGGATGCCGCAGTAGCGCGCGCCACCCCGGTGCTGGAGCCGATGGCCGCCAAGATCATCCACTGCGGTGCGGCGGGCGCCGGCCAGGCCGCCAAGGTCTGCAACAACATGGTGCTGGCCGTGCAGCAGGTGGCGGTCGCCGAGGCGTTCGTGCTGGCCGAAAAGCTGGGACTGGCCGACCAGGCGCTGTTCGACGTGATGACCGGCGCCACCGGGAACTGCTGGGCGCTGCACACCAACTGCCCGGTCCCGGGGCCGGTGCCCACGTCGCCGGCGAACCGGAATTTCGAGCCGGGTTTTGCCACTGTGCTGATGAACAAGGACCTGGGCCTGGCCATGGACGCGGTCGCCTCCACCGGGTCGGCTGCCCCGCTCGGCAGCCACGCCGCGGCGATCTACCGCGACTTCGCCGCCGAGCACGGCGCGCAGGATTTCAGCGCGGTGATCAACCTGCTGCGCGAGGGCTGAGTGCCCCGCCGGCCTGCCGGGCTACTTCGCGATTGCCATCACCGCGCCGGGCCGTAGCCAGCCGATGATCTTCACCAGCGTGGCGTCATCGATCGCCACGCAGCCCGCCGTCGGCCCGCCGTCGGTGGTGTGAAAGAAGTAGGCAGAGCTGGCACCGGGTATGCGAGATTTGTTGACGCCGATGACCACCGCGTGCCGGTACTGCGGGATGTTGAGGTTCTCGCTGACCGCCGTGTTGAACGGGCACTGAGCTTTTTTGCAGACCTGCATGGTGTTGTAGGTGGGGCTGTCCGAGTCGCTGTCCCACCAGTGGTCGGACCCGACTTGCACGTACGGCAGGCCCCCACCGGGATTCGGGGCGGTGCCGAACGCCGAATCCAGGGTGAAAATGCCCATCGGGGTCGACGGCTCGCCTTCCTTGGTCTCTCGCGTGATGCCCGCCGAGCCGACATGCGCCGGAATCCCGGCCGCGACCGGTTCCCATCCCGCGGGTGTCCGTTGATAGACATCGATCTTTGCGGTCGAATGCCCCACTCCGACAACCGAAACCACTTGGGTGGCGTTGCCGACCGCATTTCCGAACCACGGTTCGACGACCGCCGCGGCCAGCGGCGCAGTCACCGATCTCACGCCCATCGCACACAGCGCTACGCACCAAAGAACCACCAGTCGACGCACCCCATCATGGTCAGCGACCGGAGGCGTCAGCGTCAAACAATGACTGCGGCGCGGCGTAAACCGGCGCCGAGATCAACCCGCTTCGCGGGAGCTGAATCGGGCGACCACCCGCTGCGACTGCAACTCCCGGCATCCGTTGGCCAGCAATCCGTCGTAGCGACTGGAACCCGCGTAGATCGCCGGAAGGCCGATCGCGGCCGCGGTGCGGGCCCCGGACTCGTAGCCGGCGATCACCAGCGCCTCTCCCGCCACAATGCCCAGCTCCCACAGCGCCAGCCGGTAGAGCTCGGCGTCACCGGCGGGGCCGGTCAGGTCGTCCGCGCTGACCACGGTCTCGGCCATGCCGTCGCCGATCAGTTCCCGCACCCGCTCCTGCACCCAGGCACGCGGGCCGGCACCGACCACCGCGATCCACAGACCGGTGGCGAACAGGCTCAACACCAGGTCCACCAGGCCCGACCGGGGTTCACCGTCAGCGTCGGCGAGCGCGTCGAGATCAAAGATCACCGCTTGTAGGGGGTAAACCTCGGCATCCGGGCGCACCTGGTCCCACCAGAACGGGCGGCCCGGACCGGTCCATGTCGCGAGTTCAGTTGTGATCTGCATAACAGACACCGTGCCGGAAACGAGCGCGGGTGTCCTCCCCCATTGGGGGGATCTGGGCGGGGAAATCGCCCGACGGAACCGTTCCGGGCGCCGCTGCGGGAGGCTTTATTGTCTTGCTATGCCCGTGCGCCTGGTCCTCGTCGACGACCACGAAATGGTGATCGAGGGCCTGCGGGCCATGCTCACCGCGTTCGCCGACCGGATCGAAGTGGTCGGGCAGGCGATCAACGCCGAGCAGGCCATCGCCGTGATCGGCGAGACCGACCCGGACGTCGTGCTGTGCGACGTGCGGATGCGCGGTGAGAGCGGCCTGGACCTCTGCCTGGCGCTGCGGGAACGCGACCCGGAACGCAAGGTCGTGATGCTCTCGGTCTACGACGACGAGCAGTACCTGTTCGAGGCGCTGCGCGTCGGTGCGAGCGGTTACCTGCTCAAGAGCATCAGCAGCGACGATCTGGTGCACCAGATCGAGTTGGCGCACCGCGGTGAGACGGTGATCGACCCCGGTCTGGCGGCACGGGCGGCCGGCACCGCCGCCCGCCTGCAGCGCGATGAGTTCTGGCCCGGCGCCCGCCAGGGGCTCACCCAGCGGGAAAGTGAGATCCTGGCCTACATGGTCAGCGGGCTGTCCAACCGCGGGATCGCCACCAAGCTGGTGATCGGCGACGAGACGGTCAAATCCCATCTCCGCTCGATCTACCGCAAGCTCGGGGTCTCCGACCGGACCGGTGCGGTGGCCACCGCACTGCGCGAAGGCATCTACCGGTGAGTTCCGCCGGCGGCCCGCGCTCCCGCCCCCGCAAACCCAATGCGGTACGGGACTTCGTCGACGCCAACCATGAGCTGGCGCTGCTGCGGGAGCTCATCCAGGCCGCCTCCAGCGGGCCCGGAGTGGAACCGCTGGCCGCCGCGGCCGCCCGGATGATCACCGCAGCCACCGGCACCGACGTCTGCTTCGTGCACGTCCTCGACGACACCGAGCGCTCGCTGACTCTGACCGGCGCGACCCCGCCGTTCGACACCGAGGTGGGCAAGATCCGGCTGCCGCTGGGATCGGGGGTGTCGGGCTGGGTGGCGCGGCACCGAGAGCCGGTGGTGATCAGCGACAACAAGGAGTCCGACCCGCGCTACCTGCCGATCGAGTCGCTGCGCGGGCGTGACTTCACCTCGATGGTGTCGGTGCCGATGGAGACCGATCCGGGTGGGCTGGTGGGTGTGCTCAACGTGCACACCGTGACGCGCCGCGAGTTCACCCCCGGGGACGTCGAGCTGCTGCGGGTGATCGGCCGGCTCATTGCCGGCGCCATGCACCAGGCCCGGCTGCACCGGCAGCTGGTGGCGCGCGAACGTGCCCACGAGCTCTTCGTCGAGCAGGTGATCGAGGCCCAGGAGATCGAGCGACGCCGGTTGGCCGGCGATATCCACGACGGCATCTCGCAGCGGCTGGTGACGCTGTCCTACCGGTTGGATGCCGCCGCCCGTGCCGTCGGCAACGATCCGCACGAGGCGTCGGCACAGCTGGAGGCCGCTCGTGAACTCGCCGGGCTGACCCTGCAGGAGACCCGCGTGGCGATCAGCGGGCTGCGGCCACCGGTGCTCGACGATCTGGGCCTGTCCGGTGGTCTGGCCAGCCTCGCCCAGTCCATCCCGCAACTCACGATTGAGCTGGACCTGGCCGAGACCCGGCTGCCCGAACACATCGAGCTGGCGCTGTACCGGATCGCGCAGGAGGGCCTGCAGAACGTGGTCAAACACGCGGCCGCGACGACGGTGCGGCTGGGGTTCGCGATCACCGCCGATCCCGATACCGCGCGGTTGGAGATCATCGACGACGGGGTGGGTTTCGACACTTTCGAGCACCCGGTGGGCGGCGACGAGATGGGCGGCTACGGGGTGCTGTCGATGTCCGAACGCGCCGAGCTGGTCGGTGGCCGGCTCAACATCCGGTCACGCCCGGGAGCGGGCACCGCCGTCACCGCCACCATCCCCATCCCGTCCCCGGCCGCGCGAGCGTGAATCCCTAGAAGTCTCCGGCGTTGCGCCGCAGGGTCTCGATCGCCGACGACAGCGTCCGCGATTCCTGCACCGACATACCGACATCGGCGAACACCTCACGGTTGAGGCTGACCGTCGCGTCCGCGACCGTGGTGCGGCCCAAATCGGTGATGGACACCAGCGTGGTGCGGCCGTCGGTGGGGTGCGGCAGCCGCTCGACCAGGCCGGCCGCCTCCAACCGCCGGATCGCGTGCGTGACGCTGGTGACGTGGACCTGCAGCCGGTCGGACGCCTTGGTGATCGGCAGGGCGCCGGAACGGCTGAACGCCAGCAGCCGCAGCAGCTCGAATCGGGAGAAGCTCAAGTCGTAGGGCCGCAGGGTCGCTTCCACCCGGGCCAGCAGGATCTGGTGGGCGCGCATCACCGATGTCACCGCCACCATCCCGTCCGCGACCTCACCCCAGCCGGCCCGCTCCCAGTTGGCGCGGGCCAGCGCGATCGGGTCGGCTGGGGCGAGATCGCCGGAGGAACTGGAAGCTGCCACGCCCTTTTCTTACCGCACCGCGCGGCGCGCCCACGTCGGTGTGCGTCAATTGCCAAGTTCAGCGCACCTGCGCGCTGGTCGCAGACCGCGAGGGCACAGGCCGGAAGGTTCAGCGCGGTAGCGGAATTGAACCGTTGAGCGCTCGGCAACGTGACACCGGCATGAGCCCCTCGTCGCCTTCGCTTGCCGCGGTAGCCGTTGAATTCCCGCCGAACCGATACAGCCAAGAGGAAGCGGCCCAAGCCCTGGGCGATTTCGCCGGCCCAGAATTTCGGCGGTTCTTCGAGGCCAGCGGGGTTGCATCCCGCCATCTAGCGTTGCCGCTGCCGCGCTACGCCGAGCTGAGCGGTTTCACCGAAGCGAACGACACCTTCATCGAGGTCGCCTTGGACCTTGGGGAGCAGGCGCTGCTGGCGGCCCTGGATGCCGCCAAGGTGAAACCGGCCGACGTCGACGTGGTGGTGTCCACGACGGTGACCGGGCTCGCCGTACCGACATTGGAGGCCAGGCTGGCGGCCAGAGTCGGGCTGCGGCCCGACGTCAAACGGGTGCCCCTGTTCGGCCTGGGCTGCGTCGCGGGCGCTGCCGGGGTGGCCCGGATGTACGACTATCTGCGCTCCTACCCCGACCACGTGGCGGCGTTGGTCGCGGTCGAACTGTGTTCGCTGACCATCCAGCGCCATGACCGTTCGATGGCCAATTTCGTGGCGGCCAGCCTGTTCGGTGACGGTGCGGCCGCCGTGATCGCAACGGGGGCGAACCGGCGCCCGGCGGAACCGAGGTTGCCGAGAATTCTGGCAACCCGCAGCCGGCTCTATCCCGACACCCAGGACGTGATGGGTTGGGATATCGGCACCAGTGGGTTCCGGATCAAGCTGTCCGTCGAGGTCGCCACGGTCGTCGAGAAATATCTCGCCGAGGATGTCCGCAACTTTCTGGCCGACTGCGGACTGTCCGCCGATGACGTGTCGACCTATGTCTGTCATCCCGGCGGGCCCAAGGTCATCGAGGCGGTCGAAAACGTCCTGGACCTGCCTGCCGATGCGCTGGAACGAACCCGAACATCGTTGCGCGAGAACGGGAATCTGTCATCGGCCTCGGTACTCGACGTCCTGCGGGCCACCATGGCCGATCCGCCGCCACCGGGCTC
The DNA here is from genome assembly GCF_046250075.1 of Mycobacterium sp. SMC-14. Lineage (NCBI taxonomy): Bacteria > Bacillati > Actinomycetota > Actinomycetes > Mycobacteriales > Mycobacteriaceae > Mycobacterium > Mycobacterium sp. SMC-14. The sequence goes on from NZ_CP176429.1 coordinate 3,687,391, forward strand.
GTTCGGCCTGATGGTCGCGATGGGTCCGGGATTCTGCTCCGAGCTTGTGCTGCTCGGCTGGTAGCCGATGTATTACCTGTTGATCCTGGCCGTCGGGCTTGAACGGCTGGCAGAGCTGGCCGTGTCCACCTCGAACGCCGACTGGGCTTTCAGCCGGGGAGCCAAGGAGTTCGGCCGTGGCCACTATCCCGCCATGGTCATCCTGCACTCCGGCTTTCTGATCGCCTGCGCGGCCGAGGTGTGGCTGTTGCACCGCCCGTTCATCGGGTGGCTGGGCTGGCCGATGCTGGTTTTGGCCGCGTTGAGCCAGGCGTTGCGCTGGTGGTGCGTGCGAACGTTGGGCCGACGCTGGAACACCCGGGTGATCGTGCTGGCCGATGTTCCGTTGGTGCAGCGGGGGCCGTATCGATGGCTGCGCCATCCCAACTATGTGGCGGTTTCCCTCGAGGGATTGGCATTGCCGCTGATACACACGGCGTGGCTCACTGCCGTCGCCTTCACGCTGGCCAATGCCGCACTGCTGTGGGTCCGGATCCGGTTGGAGAACACGGCTCTGGGCTACGCCTGAGTCGCAACCACGCTCGTCAGGACGGCCGCCACGGCCGCCCGTCCACGGACCTCAGCCCGGCCCACAATGCGCACAACGCTTCGTGCAGTTCGCCCTTGACCGTGTCGTCATCGATCCCGAGATCCCGGGCGATCTGTGCAGTCGTCCAGCCGAGGTAGTAGGCCCGGTAGATCACCGCGCGATACCGGCTCGACAACCGGGCCAGCGCACCTTTGACCTGGTCCACGCTCCCCGACGACGGCACCATCCCGATCCGCCTCCGACCCGGTGCAACTTCCCAGTATTTGTACGGCAACGATACAGCTACACCATAGATGTACCTGGCGCGACATTTCTACGTTTTTGTCGTCTACCCTGTGAGGCATGCCCGCCGTGCCGAATTTTCAGGCCGAGGTCCGGGAGATGCTGCACAACCGGATCCTCGACGCGGCCCATGCGCTGATCTGCGAGCAGGGCTGGCAAGCGGTGAACATGTCCCGCATCGCCGCCACCGTCGGCATCAGCCGTCAGGTGCTGTACAAGGAGATCGGCGCGAAGCAGGCGCTGGGCGAGGCCCTGGTTCAGCGCGAAACCAGCCGTTTCATCACCGGGGTCATCACGGCCATCCAGTCGCACCCCGACGACGTCGCCGCAGGCCTGGCGGCCGGCGCCGCCTTCACCCTGCGCGCCGCCGCCGACGATCCGCTGGTCAGCGCTACGCTGACCCACGAGAACGACGCCGAAGCGGGCCTGACACCGCTGTTGACGGTGGGGCCCAGACCGATCCTGGCCGGTGCGATCGAGGCCATGGCAGCTGCGGTCCGGTCGTCCTACGACCTGACGGACGCGATCGACCGGCAGCTCAATTCGATCGTCGAGGTCGACGTCCGGCTGACGCTGAGCCACCTGTTGCAGCCGATGGGCGGTATCGACGATGCCGTCCGCCAGATCCACACCACCTTGCGCGCACTGTTCGACGCCGCGACTCCCTAGGTGTCGGTCGGCGCATTCCCGGCACCGGAGTCCCCCACCGTGAACCGCGCAGCGTCGCCAACCGTGTCAAGGGTCAGAACCCGCGGATAGGGAGTGACGCCCTTGCACACCGATCTTCGTCTTCACGCGGATCAGTCGCGCGCGCGCGAGCTGACCATCGAACTGCGCGACGTCGTGCGCGAGTACCGGATCGGCGGCCAACGGGTGCGAGCACTCGACCGGATCAACCTGCACCTCACCGGCGGCCAGTTTGTGTCGGTCGTCGGGCCGTCGGGCGCCGGGAAGAGCACACTGCTGCACCTACTCGGGGCACTGGACTCGCCCGACAGCGGTTCGATCATCTTCGACGGCGCCGAGATCGGCCGACTCGGGGACGAGCGGGCCTCCGCGTTTCGCCGGCACCGGGTGGGCTTCGTCTTTCAATTCTTCAATCTGCTGCCGACCCTGTCGGCGTGGGAGAACGTGGCAGTTCCGAAACTGCTCGACGGCAGCCGACTGGACCGGGTCAAGAACGATGCGATCGGGTTGCTGGAGCGGGTCGGGCTCGGCAACCGAATCGAGCACCGGCCGGCGGAGCTGTCCGGCGGTCAGTTGCAGCGCGTCGCGATCGCGCGGGCACTGATGATGAATCCGTCCCTGATTCTGGCCGACGAACCAACCGGCAACCTCGATTCCGCAACGGGCGCTTCGATTTTGCGGTTGCTCGCCGAAGTGGCGCACGAGGGAGGCCGAGCCCGGCTGGTGGTGATGGTGACCCATGACCGCGATGCCGCGGCGGCCACCGACCGGGTGATCGGCCTGCAGGACGGCCGGGTCGGGTCCGACCGCGGCGATCGCAAGCGCGGCGAAGCCGGGCGCAGCGGGTCGCCGCCCAACGACTCCGGCGATCGCAAGCCCGGCGACGCCGGGCGCAACGGGTCGCCGCGCCACGAGCGGGCCGCGGTCCGGCGATGACGTCGGCGATAGCCGCCACTGCGAGCCGGCTTCGACTGTTCAGTCTGCGCGAACTGGCCGTTCACCGGCGGCGCACCGTCGCCTCGATCACCGTCATGGCCGTGTCGGCCATGTACTTGGTTGCGGTGCTGGGCATCTTCGGGTCGATCACCGGATCGGTGAACCGGCTCTCCGACGGGATCGCCGGGATCGCCGCACTCGAGGTGTCCGGTGTCACCGACGCCGGATTTCCCGACTCGCTGGCGCCCGACGTGGCCCGGGTTCCCGGCGTCGCCACCGCGGCACCGCTGATCCGGACGGCTACCCCCACGGCCACCGGGACGATGCTGTTGTTCGGCGCGGATGCAAGCAGCGTCGCCCTGGCCGGCGCGTTGGCCGACGCCCTGGCTCATCCGCCGACCGGGCCATCGAGGACACCGAGCGGCGTGCAGGTCGGGCCGGGCGTCGGCCATAGCCGAGGCGACGGGTTCCGGCTGGGCACGACCTGGGTCACCGTGACCCAGGTACTGACCGGCAAACATCTCGCCGACCTCAACGGCGGCAACTACGTGCTGGCTCCGCTTGCCCTGGCGCAGCACATCAGTGGGCGGCTCGGCCAGCTCGATTCGATTCTGATCACCATCAAGCCAGGAACGGACCCGGGGGCAGTTCGCACCGCGGTGGCCTCCGCCGTCAACGGGCGAGCCATCGTCGCCGAGCCACGGATGCGGGCGACCCGCGCCGGCGACGGCGTCCGGCTGATGAACTACATGGCGCTGATGGGCGCGGCGGTTGCGTTGGTGGTGGGAGCGTTCCTGGTCTACACCACGATGACCATGGCGATCGCCCAGCGCCGTCCGGCCATCTCGACACTGCGAGCGATCGGAGGCCGACGCTCCACCATCGTCGCCGACTTGATCGGTGAAGCCACAGCCCTGGGCGTGCTGGGCGGCACCGCCGGATCGATGTTGGGAATCATCTTGGGACGCTTGGCGATCCGGAGACTACCGCCGGCCATCACGCAGGGACTCGAAGCCCGGGTCGAGTACTGGCTGCCCGGCTACGCCCTGCCGGTCGCGATAGCCGCGACAGTACTGTCCAGCGTGACCGCGGCGGCCATGGCCGCGCGACAGGTCTACAAGGTGTCGCCGATCGAGGCATTGGCTCCCGTCGGCGCTTCCGCCGCCGACACCGTGCCCCGTCGGCTGCGGACGGTGAGCGGGATCGCGGCCATCGCGGTGATCGCGGTGTCACTGCTGATCATCGTCGGCCACCGCGGCACCAGTTCCCTGGCGGCGATGATCGCGGTGTTCTGCGCCGAGATCACCCTCGGTTTCGCATTGACCGCATCCCTGGTCGCCGCCGCGGCCGCAGCCGCCCGCATCTTCGGAACGGTCGGCGCGGTCGGGGCGGCAACGATCGAGCGTGCACCGCGGCGGGTGTGGGCGACCGTGATGACCGTGCTGATCGCCGTGGTCACCACCGTGGTGATCACCGGGACCGACAACGACATGATCGCGTCGGCGCGCGCCATCTTCGCCCCCGTCGCGGGAGTCGACGTGTGGGTCAGCGCCAACGCTCCGGACAGCTTTCCCACCGACGCGCTGCCGCAGGGCCTGGAGGATCGGGTGGCCGCGCTGCCAGGGGTAGCCCGGGTCTGCCCGGGCGCCTACGGATTTGCGGTGATCGGCGGCACCCGGGTGATGCTCGACGGATTCTCTCCCGGATCGGCCGATCCGCTGTTTCGCGCGCTCGACGACCAGACGCGCCGCGACGTGCTCGACGGCCGGGGGGTGGTGCTGTCACAGAACCTGGGCACCACCCTGGGTGTGCAGGTCGGCGACGAGCTGCACCTGCAGACACCCCGCGGCCCCCGGCAGGCCGCAGTGCTGGCGCTGGTCCCCTACTTCTCGACGGTCATCGGGACCGTCGGGATCGGGCTCGACCAACTGCGCACCTGGTTCGATCGCCCGGCGGTGACCACGCTGCAGGTGACCGCCGGCGACGATGCCGACCCGGCGCGGTTGCTCACCGACATCCGCCGCGTGGTCCCCGAGCCGAACTACGTCTACGACGGACGCGCCGCCCTGGCGGGCCTGGAGGCGCCGCTGCATCAGAGCATGGTGATCGCCAACGCGGTGTGGCTGATCGTGGTGTTCGTGGCCGCGGTGGCCTTGTTCACCACGTTGACGCTCTCGGTGCTCGAACGACGCCGCGAAATCGGAGTGCTGCGAGCGATCGGCGCCAATCGCCGCTTCACCGTGCAGATGGTGCTGGCCGAAGCGGTGGGCATCGGGGTGATCGGCGGCCTGATCGGGCTGGCGATCGGCCTGACAGATCAGTGGCTCTACAGCCTGGTCAGTGCTGAGATCATGAATTTCACCGTCACGTTCCGGCCGAGCGCGGTGGCACCGGCCTACGCCCTGGGGGCGGTGGCGATCAGCCTGCTCGGCTCGGTGCCGCCCGCACGACGAGCCGCCCGCCTCAACATCATCGACGCGGTCGCCTCCGAATAGTGTTCTGGCTCAGACGAGGCCGAGTTCGATGAGGTCAATGAACAGCGCGGCGAAGGGATCCGTGAACGGCAGCGAGAACGTGAAGTCCAAGTCCGGATGGTCCGGAACGATGAACGTGTTGACCGTCTCCCCGGCCACCCCGATGCTCGCGGCCCCGAACCCCAGATTGTCCTCCGGGTCGGTTCCCGACGTCAGGATGTTGGTGAACAGCGAGGTTTGCAGGACGACCGCAACATAGTTGTCGTCCGAGGGGTCGCCAGCCGAGGTGAGGGTGAACAACCCGAAATCGGTGGTGTTACTGATGAAATCCGGATCATCGGCCGACCCGAACAGCACAGCGCTCAGGTCGCCGGGATCACCGATGAACCAAGGGTCCGGACTCGTTCCACGAGAACCCCCGTCGGCGTAAGCCGGGGCGGTGAACGCCAGCGGGACCAGCCCGGCGGCCAGGGCCGCGCCGACGGCTATCACTGCCCGGCGCCGATTCGCAACGGTATTACTCATGGTGGGACTCCAATCTCTCGACATTACCTAGACCCACGCTGCTGCCACCCGGTTCACCACGCAGCACAGTGGCGAACCCCTGCAGCTGCGGTGTGCACGGCGGCGGTACCGGTGTACGTCGAATGCTCGACAGAGCGGTGGTGTCGAATCCTGCTGCGGCAATGGCGTCGATGGTCCGGCGGTTCGGCCGGCAGCCGGATGCCAGCCACGCCCACGGCTTCGCGATCAGGTCCTGGAATCGACCCATCGCGCCATCGCCGCGGACGTGCTCAAGCACCACCAGCCGGCCCCCCGGGGCCAGCACCCGGCGAATCTCGCCGAGAGTGGCATCGACGTCGTCGACCGAGCACAGCACGAGCCCAACGTGTACCGAATCGAAACTGTTATCCGGGAAGGGAATCGACTCACCGACCCCATCGACGATATCCACCGTGATGCCGTGACGGCGGGCGATCGCGGCGGCCATCCGACGCATCGCGGGCTCCGGCTCGACGGCCGCGACCGACGTGACCGCCGCCGGCAGAAACATCAGGTCCGCTCCGGGACCGAGGCCGATCATCAGCAACCGGCCCATCGCGTAGCTCATGGCCGTCCGTCGGTACCGGCGATAGAACAGCCGGTCGAAGAACGGCATCCCGAGTCGATACACGTACGGGAACAGCGGATTACGGCGCGCCATCGGTCCCCCACAGCTCGCCCTGATCCAGCCGGAAAGGCGGATACACGTCACTCATCAAAGAGACATAGACAGCCACCCGGTAGCGCCACCGAACGATGCCCAACAGCAGGTCCGACATGCCGGCCGGGATCGTCCCGGTGATCAACAGCGTCACCGCCGTGATCACGCACAGCAACTGCAGCGCAGGCTCCAGCGCCCAACACATCAGGATCTGGGGCAACCCCAACAGCCACCATTTGATCAGCACCGCCCGGCGGTCGAGCCGTTCGGGATAGTCGACCTGCAGATCGGCCGGATAGTCGGGCCGAGACGCCAGCGTGAACGGCGGGAATCTGTCGGTGCTGTTCATCGGGAACCGGTAATTCATGACGCGCCATGACCAGCGCAGCACGCCCACATTGAAGTCGAAGATCGGCCGCGGGTATCGACCGGTGATGGCAATCGCCACTCCGGCAACGAGGGTCATCGGCACGTAGGCCAGATACAGGGCGATCAAGATCGGGTAGTGCGGGGTGGCCAGCACGCACCATTTGATCAGCCAGAGCCAGCGCGACGGACTGTCGAATTCACCGCGCACCCGGACCGGATCGGCCGGTGCCGGCGCGAGGCGGCGAGCGGCCACGTCCTCATGCGCGGGAAGTGACATCGGTCCACTCTCCTCAATGACTGCGATCTGTTGTCCGGCCGGCGATGTGGCTGATATCGGCCGGGCCGAGTCCGCGCCCGATCTCGGCCGACATCCGGCGATGACTGACCGAGCGCAGGAACATGGTCATCCCCCAGGTGTGCAATCGGTCCGGGATGAACGCCGCCGGTCGCAGCACCAGCTCGCTGTGGGACAGCTGCAGCGCTGTCACCCGGGACACCGCGGCCACTTTGCGGCGTCGGGTGTTCTCGTACCAGCGCAGCGCGCGCGCCAGATCGCCGTGTGATGGGTCCGGCCGCAGATCCGCCAGCGCCTTGCACAGCACCATGGTGTCGAGCAGCGCCTGGTTGGTCCCCTGCGCCATGGTGGGCGGCATGGTGTGCGACGCGTCGCCGATCAGGGTGAGCGCACCGCGGCCCGCCCCGGGAACCGGATGACGAAAATGCGGGTACGGCGAGCCCGCCAGGTCGTCGTCGGTCAGGGCACTCAGCACGCGATCGACCGGTTCGGACCAGCCGGTGAAGTGTTGCCGGATCATGTCGATCGGGGATGCCGGGCGAACGAAGTCCGGTGACCACGGCAGGTCGAACCACCACTGCAGCTCGGATCCGCCGGCCGGCCACAGGCCGAGGTTTCCGCGCTTGCCGACAATCATCAGGGCCACCCGTTTGTCCGCGACAACGTCGGGGAGGTCGACCAGGCCCTGCCAGCTGCTCCAGCCGGTCGGCTGGGCCGGCGGTGCGTCGGTGAGGTCCCGCACCATCGAATGCAGCCCGTCTGCACCGATCAACAGATCGCCGCTGATCGAGCTGCCATCGTCGAAGTCGACTCGCGCTTCGCCCTCCGTAGCGCTCACGCCAACCACGCGGGCACTACACCGGATGCGCTCGGCCGGAAAGTCCTCCAACAGGCGCTCCAGCAGAACCCGGCGCGGAACCATCCGAACCGGTGCGCCCAGCCCGCGCGCCATCGCGGTCATGTCGAGCGTGGCGAGCGAGTGGCCCGTCGAGGTCATCACCCGCACCGCCGACAACGGCTGCCCGGCTCCCACCATGTCCACGCCCAGCTGCCCCAACACCGTCGCGCCGTTGGACCAGATGGTCACGGCACCGCCGCCGGGTTGAAGGTGGGGCCGCTGCTCGAAAACGGTGACGTCGTGACCGTCACGCAGCAGCCCGCGAGCAAGCGAAATCCCCGCCACGCCTGCACCGACCACGAGGATGCGCAAGGCTGATGGCGCGTTCAAGGCTCGCACCTTCACCGTGGTGACACGGTTCAGCGGGGAGTTTGGTTCATTTCCCTACGGGTCAGCCGGCGGCCGGGCTGGTCAGAATTCTGGGCCCGTCCTCGGTCACGGCGACGCTGTGCTCCCAGTGCGCGGCGCGTGACCCGTCGGCGGTGACGACGGTCCATTCGTCTTCGAGGATCACGGTCTGGTCGGTTCCCAGGGTCAGCATCGGCTCGATGGCCAGCACCGAGCCCGCAACCAGCAGCGGTCCGCGGCCCGGCGATCCCTCGTTCGGCAGGAAGGGGTCCATGTGCATCTGACGGCCGATGCCGTGGCCGCCGTAACCGGCAACGATGCCGAACGAGCGCTTGAACTCATTCGACGCGGCCCGGGCACCCATTTCGATGGCGTGCGAAACGTCGCTGAGTCGGTTGCCCACCACCATCGCGGCGATTCCGGCCTCCATCGCCTGCCGGGTGGCCGCGGAGAGGTTGTCGTCGGCCGTGCTCAGCGTCCCGATCCCGAAGGTGACCGCGGCGTCGCCGTGCCAGCCGTCCAGGATCGCGCCGCAGTCGATGGACACCAGATCGCCCTCCGCCAGCACCTCGGCCGCCGTCGGGATGCCGTGCACCACCCGGTCGTTGACCGAGCTGCAGATCGACGCCGGGAATCCGTGGTAGCCCAGGAACGACGGCGTGGCGCCCGCGTCCCGGATCACCGATTCGGCGATCTCGTCCAGTTGCAGGGTCGAGACGCCGACGGCCGCCGCTTCGCGGACTGCGGCCAGTGCGGCGGCCACCACGGCCCCTGCCGCAGCCATCGCGTCGAGCTCACCCGGGCTGCGATGCGGCACCGCTTTGCGCCGCTTCGGCAGTCCGATCACTACTGTCCCAGGGCGTTCAGGGCGCGGGTGAACACCTCATCGAGCGTGCCGAGCGCGTCCACGACGTGCAGGTCGTGCTCGTCCTGGTAGTAGTCCAGCAGCGGCGTGGTCTCCTCGCGGTAGACCATCATGCGGTTGTGGATGACCTCGGCGGTGTCGTCAGCGCGACCACGTTCCTTGAGCCGCTTGAGCAGTTCGCTCTCGGTGACCCGGAACTCGAGCACAGCGTCCAGTTTGGTCTGACGGCTTTCCAGCATGGCGTGCAGCGCCTCGGCCTGCTCTACCGAGCGGGGGTAGCCGTCCAGGATGAACCCGCCTGCGGCATCGGGCTGGTCCAGCCGGTCTTCGACCAGCGCGTTGGTCAGCTCGGGCGGCACCAGGTCTCCTGCATCGAGGTACTGCTTGGCCTGCTTGCCCAGCTCGGTGCCCTCGGCGATGTTGTGGCGGAACAGGTCACCGGTGGAGATCTGCGGGACCCCCAGCTTCTCCGAGAGCTTCACCGCCTGGGTGCCTTTGCCTGCCCCCGGCGGTCCCAGCAGTACGACTCTCACTTGAGGAACCCTTCGTAGTTGCGCTGCATGAGCTGGCTCTCGATCTGCTTCACCGTGTCCAGACCGACGCCGATCATGATCAGCACCGCGGTGCCGCCGAAGGGCAGGTTCTGAACGGTGCCCGAGCTGCCCATGTGCAGGAACAGGTTGGGCAGCACCGAGATGACGCCGAGGTAGATCGAGCCAGGCAGGGTGATCCGGCTGAGCACGTAGCGCAGGTAGTCCGCGGTCGGGCGTCCCGGCCGGATGCCTGGAATGAAGCCACCGAACTTCTTCATCTCGTCAGCCCGCTCGTCGGGGTTGAACGTGATCGACACGTAGAAGTACGTGAAGAAGATGATCAGGCCGAAGTACAGGGCGATGTAGACGAAGTTGGACGGATCGGACAGGTAGGTGCTGACGAACTTGTCCCACCAGCCGTTGCCGGCGCCGCCACCGCTGTGGACCAACTGGGTGATCAGCTGCGGAATGTAGATCAGCGACGAGGCGAAGATGACCGGGATAACGCCGGCCTGGTTGACCTTCAACGGCAGGTAGGTCGAGGTGCCGCCGTACATGCGCCGGCCCACCATGCGCTTGGCGTACTGAACCGGGATACGACGCTGGCCCTGCTCCACGAAGACCACACCGACGACGATGGCCAGTGCCGCCAGGCAGACCATGGTGAACACCATGGCGCCGCGGGAGTCGAGGATGGTCTTGCCCTCGATCGGGATGCGGGCGGCGATACCCACGAAGATCAGCAGCGACATGCCGTTGCCGATGCCACGCTCGGTGATGAGCTCACCGAGCCACATCACCAGCACCGCGCCGGACGTCATCACCAGAACGATGACCATCAGGGTGAAGATGCTGTGGTCGGAGATGATGTCGTGGCGCAGGCTGCAGGTCTGCAACAGTCCACCGTTGGCGGCCAGCGCCACGATGCTGGTGGCCTGCAGAACGGCCAGCGCGACCGTCAGATAACGGGTGTACTGCGTCATCTTGTTCTGGCCGGACTGGCCTTCTTTACGCAGCTCCTCGAAGCGCGGGATCACCACGGTGAGCAGCTGCACGATGATGCTGGCGGTGATGTAGGGCATCACGCCGATGGCGAACACGGTCAGCTGCAGCAGCGCGCCGCCGGAGAACAGGTTGATCAGCGAGTAGACCTGCGCGGCATCGCCACCGCTGACTTCCTTGATGCACTGCTGCACGTTCTGGTAGTCGACGCCGGGCGACGGGATCGCGGCTCCCAGGCGGTACACCACGATGATGCCCAGCGCGAACAAGATCTTGCGCCTCAGGTCGACCGTCCGCAGTGATGAGATGAAAGCCGAGAACACTCTTCTCCTCCTGCGCAGCCGAGGTCCGGTCGCGGCGTTCCAATGGGCTGTTCTGTCCCAGCCCCGGTTAGTCCTGGGTTAGTCCTGCGTTTTCGCGTCCACGTGCCGGCCGAATCATGACGGGGCCACGCGTGTCCTAGGCGCGTCAGCAGTCTACGAGAGTAACAGCTGCGCACTGCGGGCCGGGCGGGCGTTAGCGCCACTGCCAGCGTGCGATCAGCGTAGCGGCGTACAGTCACCGATAGCTCGTTAAATACGCTAACTAACTTCCCGGCGCCGTTCGGCCGGCAGAGCTAGATAGAAGCTAGAGATAGGAGTGTGCACCATGGCAGGTACCGGCCGATTTCCTGGAGACACCTGGGACCTGGCCTCCAGCGTGGGCATCACCGCCACCGGAGTGGCCGTGGGCCGTGCGATCGCCAGCCGCGCCGACCATCCCCTGATCAACGACCCGTTCGCCGAACCGTTGGTGCGCGCCGTCGGCTTGGACCTGTTCACCCGGTTGGCCAGTGGCGAGATCGCCCCGGAAGACTTCGGCGACCAGGCGCCGATGGATATGGCTCGGATGGCCGACAACATGGCGGCCCGCACCCGCTTCTTCGATGACTTCTTCACCGACGCGGGTACGGCCGGCATCCGCCAGGCGGTCATCCTGGCCTCTGGACTGGACTCGCGCGCCTACCGACTGGACTGGCCGGCCGGCACCGTTGTCTATGAGGTCGACCAGCCCGAAGTGATCGAGTTCAAGACCCGGGTGTTGGCCGCCCAGGGCGCCCAGCCCACCGCAGTCCGGCGAACCGTCTCGATCGACCTGCGCGATGACTGGCCGGTGGCGCTGCGCGCGGCGGGGTTCGACCCGGCCCTGCCGACCGCCTGGAGCGCGGAGGGACTACTGGGTTACCTGCCACCGGACGCACAGGACCGGCTGCTGGACACCGTCACCGCGCTGAGTGCACCGGGCAGCCGGATTGCCACCGAGAGCACCCCAGGCCTCGACGCCAACACCGAACAACAGACCCGCCGGCGCATGCAGGAGTCCGCGGAACGGATGCGCAGCCACGGCGTGGACATCGATATGGCCGAATTGCTCTATTTCGGGGACCGCAATGAGGCCGGCACCTATCTGGCCGGCCACGACTGGCGGGTCGACAGCCACGACGTCGGCGCGCTGTTCGCCGAGTACGGGCTGCCACCGCTGGATATCGACCAAGAGCCCGGCTTCGGCAAGCTGGCCTACATCAGCGCGGTCCGGGGAGGCGGACAGTGATGGAACGCACCGGCGGTGCACGATCCCTTGGGGACAGCTGGGACCTGGCCTCCAGCGTGGGTACCACCGCCACCATGGTGGCCGCCGCTCGCGCGCTGGCCACCGCGGAAGCCCAGCCGATCATCTCCGACCCGTTCGCGGCGCCCCTGGTGCGTGCGGTCGGTATCGACTTCTTCACCAAGATGGTCGACGGCACCCTGGACCCCGCAGTGGCCGCGGAGGCCAAGTCCGCCGCCGAACCGATGACCGCCGTGATGGCAGTACGCACCCGGTTCTTCGACGACTTCTTCGGCCAGGCCGCAGACGCCGGAGTCCGACAGTCGGTCATCCTGGCCGCCGGACTGGATTCGAGGGCCTACCGGCTGGATTGGCCGCAGGGCAGCGTCGTCTACGAGATCGACCAGCCGGACGTGATCGAGTTCAAATCACGCGCCCTGGGCGATCTGGGAGCCCAGCCGACCGCCGATCGCCGCGCCGTGGCCATCGATCTGCGCGACGACTGGCCGGCCGCGTTGCGCGACAGCGGTTTTGACGAGACCAAGCCCACCGCGTGGAGCGCAGAGGGCCTGCTCATCTACCTGCCGCCGGAGGCCCAGGACCGGCTGTTCGATCACATCACCGCGCTGAGCGCTCCGGGCAGCCGGTTGGCCACCGAGTACCACCCCGACGGCGCGGCCGCGCTGAGCGGCTCGAACCAGTCGCTGGGTCAGCGGTTCGCCGAACAGGGGCTGGATCTCGACATCACCAGCCTGGTGTACTCCGGCGAGCGAAACCCGGTGGGGGCATACCTGACCGAGCGCGGATGGCAGGTACGCGAGCGTGGCCGAGAGACCGTGTTCGCCGACTACGGTCGCACCTTCCCCGACGGTGACATCGTGGCGCGGCTGCGCAATTCCGTTGCGATCGAGGCGATTCGGCTCTAAACGGCACTTCGCCACCACAACGACTATGGCCGCCGGTCCCGAAGGACCGGCGGCCATTGTCGCGTTGCCCGGTGGCCCCGCTATCAGCTCGGGGGAATGACCCCGCCGCCCTTGCCACCCTCGCCGGGCAGTCCAGGCGGACCTGCGGTGCCACCGCCGGCAGCCGCGCCGCCGCCACCAGCCGGGCCACCCGGTCCGGCGGCTCCGGGTCCGCCGGGAGTGCCGTCGGCGCCGTTGCCACCGTCTTGGCCGCCGGTGCCGTTGGGGTTGTTCGCCGCGCCGCCCTTGCCACCGACGTTGCCGCCGGCCGCGTTTCCACCACTGCCGCCGTTACCGCCGCTGCCGCCGTTACCGCCGGCGCCACCGTTGGGGTTCGACGCACTGCCGTCACCGCCGCCGGCACCGGCACCACCGGCGCCGCCATCGCCACCCCTGCTGCCGTTGCCGCCGGCGCCACCCTTGCCGCCGTCGCCGCCGTTGCCGGAGTTGCTACCGCCGAGGCCGCCGTCGCCGCCCTTACCGCCGTAGCCACCGTCGGCGCCGTTGGAGCCGTTGCCGCCGGTACCACCGGTGCCACCGGCACCTGCCGACTCCCCAGGTGCATTGCCGGCGTCGGCGCCGGTACCACCGGTGCCACCGTTGCCGCCCTTGCCGCCGATCCCGGTGCCGTTGCTGCCGGTACCGCCGGTGCCGCCGTTGGGGTTGCCGGACTGATCGCCGTTGGTGCCGGTCTCCCCGGTCCCTCCGGTCGTGCCGGGCCCGGTGGGAGCATTGGCGCCCTTACCGGCGTCTCCACCGTTACCGCCGTTCCCGTCAGCGCCGGCGTTGCCGCCCTTGCCGCCGTTGCCGCCGTACTGGCCGGTACTGGTCGCGTCGGCACCCTTGCCGCCGTTCCCACCGTTACCGCCGGTGCCGGTCGACCCGGCTTTGCCGTCCGCGGCCTGGCTCCCGTTACCGCCGGTGCCGCCCGTGCCCGCGGTACCTGCGGTACCACGGTCACCACCGTCGCCGCCGTTGCCGCCGTGACCGCCATGCGCACCGGACCCGGTGGTGTTGGTGGCGATCCCGTCGCCGCCGTTACCACCGTTGCCGGCATTGCCGGCGTTACCGGCATTGCCGCCCTTGCCCCCGGCACCGGCGGTGCCGCTGCCATTGGCCCCGGTACCGGCCACGCCACCGTTACCGCCGGCAGCACCGTTGCCACCGTTACCGCCGCTGCTGGCGTCGCCGCCGGCCGCGCCGTCCGGGTTCGCGCTGGTGCCGTTGCCACCGACGGTGCCGTTGCTGCCGTGGCCGCCGTTGCCGCCGTTACCGCCGGCACCACCGGCGCCACCGTTGCCGCCGACGCCGGAGTTGGTGCCGCCGAGACCGCCCGCGCCGCCGTTACCGCCGGCGGTGCCGTTGCCGCCGTTGGTGCCGTCGACGCTCGGGTCCGTGGAGTTGGTGCCGTTGGCGCCGTTGAAGCCAGTGCCGCCCGCGCCGCCGTTGCCGCCGCGGCCATCGGGGCCGGCGTTGCCGCCCTTGCCGCCGTCGCCGCCGGTCTGGTTCGCGTTGGTTGCCGCACCACCCTTGCCGCCGGCACCGCCGTCGCCGCCGGTGGCATTGGCACCCGTAGAGCCGTTGGCCGCCTGGGTGGTTCCGTCGCCGCTGGTGCCGCCCTGGCCGCCTGCCCCGGCCGTGCCGCGCACGCCGCCGTCGCCACCGTCGCCACCGTTGCCGGCTTCCGCACCGGCACCGCCGCCTAGGCCGGCACCACCGACACCGCCGTTGCCGGCGTTACCGGCGTTACCGCCCGCACCACCGACACCGCCATCGCCGGCATGCCCGTCTTTGCCGTCGGTGGCAGTGCCCCCGACGCCACCGTTGCCGCCGCTGCCACCCGCGCCGCCGACACCGCCGTTGCCGGCGTCGCCGCCGTCCGTACCGTTGCCGCCGGGCAGGGTGGCGTCGATACCAGCGGTGCCGTTGGCGCCGCTTCCGCCGATGCCGCCGACACCACCGGCCCCGCCGACACCGCCGTTTCCGGCGTCACCGGAGGTAGTGCCGCCCGCGCCGCCAGCGCCACCATTGCCGCCCTGACCGCCATCGCCGCCGAGGGTGCCGTTGCCGTTGCCGTCGGTCACACCGGCCAGGCCGTTGGCGCCGGTACCACCCGCGCCGCCGTCGCCACCGGTGCCGATGGCCCCGGCGTTACCGCCAGCACCGCCGTTACCGCCATTGGTTCCCGGGGCGGTGGCGTCGAAGCCGCGACCGCCGGCACCGCCATTACCGCCTGCGGTGGCGTCCGCGCCGGCAACGCCGTCGCTTCCGGCGGTACCGCCGTCGCCACCGGTGCCGGGTCCGGCACCGGTGCCGCCCAGACCGGCCTCACCGCGATTGCCGCCGTCGCCGCCCTTGCCGCCGTCGGGGTTGTCGGCGTCACCGGCGGCACCGGTCCCGCCGTTGCCGGCGTTCCCGGCGTTCCCGCCGTCACCGGCGTTCCCGCCGTCACCGTTGCTGCCGCCGTTGCCGTTGGCCGCGGTACCGGCATTGCCGCCCACACCGCCATTTCCGCCCACGCCGCCGTTACCGCCGTCGCCGGCGT
The DNA here is from genome assembly GCF_046250075.1 of Mycobacterium sp. SMC-14. Lineage (NCBI taxonomy): Bacteria > Bacillati > Actinomycetota > Actinomycetes > Mycobacteriales > Mycobacteriaceae > Mycobacterium > Mycobacterium sp. SMC-14. The sequence goes on from NZ_CP176429.1 coordinate 3,702,970, forward strand.
CGCCGCCCGCGCCGTCGTCGACGCCGGCCACCCCGGTTGCTCCGTCCTGGCCGGTACCACCGCTGCCACCCGTTGCGCCGTCACCGCCGTTGCCGCCATTACCGGCGTTACCTGCGAGCGCGCCGCCGTTACCGCCAGCGCCGCCAGCGCCGCCAGCGCCACCGGCACCGCCGGTACCACCGGATGCGCCGGGCACGTCGCCGTCAGCGCCGAGTGCACCCAGCGCACCGCTACCACCGGCCGCGCCGTTGCCGCCGTTGCCGATCAGGCCACCGTGGCCGCCGGCCCCGCCGGCGCCGCCGTCGGCACCGGGAACCGCGTCCGGGTCGGCCGAGGCGTCATAGCCGGCGCCGCCGTTACCGCCGTTGCCGTGAATGCCGGTCACTCCGGTCCCGGCCACGCCGCCAAGTCCGTCGACGCCGCTGGCCGGGTTGCCGCCGGTGCCGTGCACACCGGCGACGCCGGCGTTGCCCGCTGTGCCCGGGTCGCCACCGTTGCCGCCCTTGCCGCCGTTGGGGTTTTCGGCATTGCCGGCCGCGCCGTTGCCGCCGTTGCCGGGGGTGTTGGCGTTGCCGCCGTTACCGGCGTCGCCGCCGTTGCCGTTGAGTCCGACCACGCCGTTGTAGACGACGCCCGCATTGCCACCGTTACCGCCGGCGCCGCCGTCACCGCCGCTGCCGCCGCGGCCACCGTCCTGACCGTCCTGGCCGGGGAGAATCCCGTCCGCACCGTTGGCACCGGCTCCGCCGTCGCCGCCGTCCGCGCCGTTGCCGCCGTTGCCGCCGTTGCCGGAGTTTCCGGCATCGCGGCCACCGGCACCGCCGTGTCCACCGTCGCCGCCGTAGCCGCCGACCTTGCCGTCCACCCCGGCGTCGCCGGAGTTGGCCCCGTCGGCCCCGGCGGCGCTGTCGCCACCATGGCCGCCGTTACCGCCGTTACCGCCGTCGCCGATCCGGCCCGCGGCACCACCGTTTCCGGCGGCACCACCGTTTTGGCCCTGGCCGTCGGCAAGCACGCCGCCGTTGCCGCCATTGCCGCCGTGACCACCGTTACCACCACTGATGGCGACCGCGCCGTCCGCGCCGGAAGCGGCGCGGGTGCCGTCGCTGTTCAGACCGCCGAGGCCGGCGATACCGGCGATACCACGGTCACCGCCCGCCCCGCCGTTACCGCCGTCACCGGCGGACAGGCCGGTCCCGTCGTTGCCGCCGTTGCCACCATTGCCGCCGTTACCGGCATTGCCGGCGTCACCGGCGCTGCCGCCGGCACCGGCCACACCGGACGCACCCGCCGGGTGGATGCCGAGGAAGCCGCCCGCGCCGCCCTTACCGGCATTCCCACCGGCGCCACCGTTGCCGCCGTTGCCACCGTTACCGGCGTCCATGCCGTCTTGCCCAGGCAGGCCGCTGCTGACGCCGGCGCCACCGGCGTTGGTGCCGTGCAGACCGTTCTGACCGTCGCCGCCGGCACCGCCGTCGCCGCCGATGCCACCATTGCCGCCATTGCCCGCGGCACCGAACAGCAAGCCCGCCCGGCCGCCGGTACCGCCGCTGCCGCCGATACCGCCGAAGCCGCCGTTGTCACCGCTCGCGCCGAAAGTGGCTCCGTCGGCTCCGTCGCCCCCGAAACCTCCGGCACCACCAGCGCCACCGGCGCCGCCGTTGCCGATGAAGATGGCGGCACCGCCGGCGCCACCCAAACCACCTGCGCCGCCGCCGATTCCGCCGACGCCGCCGGCGCCACCCAGGCCACCGTTGCCCAGCAGCCAGCCGCCGGCGCCACCATCTCCGCCGGCACCGCCATCGCCGCCGGCAATGCCGTCCAGCCCGGCGCCGCCGGCGCCTCCGTTGCCGATCAGGCCGGCCGCTCCACCGAACCCACCGTCGGCATTGATGGCGTCACCGGCCACCCCGGCGCCGCCGTCGCCGAACAGGAACCCACCGTCGCCGAGGTTGCCGAAGAGTCCCGAGCTGCCCAGCAGCGAGTCGTTGACGCCGTCGAAGCCGTCGATGCCGTTACCGATCAGCACCCGACCGAACAGGTCGACGAAGGGCTGGTTGACGATGTTGAGCAACGGCTCGGCGTAGCCCATCAGGTCTTGGCTGACGGCGTACAACGGCAGGTAGACGTAGTTCTGGAATCCCGAGTAGAGCAGGTGATCCAGCTCCGCCAGCCACGGCCCCAACGGCTGGGTCGGGTCGAAGGCGAAAATGCTCGAGTCGAACGCCGCACCCGCGTCCAAGCCGTCCAGGAAGTCGTCCGACGACCCGGCGAGCCACAGGTCTGAGCCCGCGGACCACGAGTCGAACATCTCCAGGAGAGGCTGCGAGAACAGGTCGTCGAAGTCAGCACTGGCAGACGGAGCGCTTGCCACCGGGCCCACCCCGAAGGCCAGGAATGCACCGACTGCGCTACCCGCGCCGGCTACCCGCCGTGCGACGCCACCCGAACGGCCACTTTGCCGACGGTCACGACTCTGTTTCATGCCGAACCTCTCAATTTCTGAATTCATTGCCTAATTAATCGCCGGTTCAGCATGAAAAACGCGAACCGTAACGCGATCACTCGTGCTGCAAGCTAGCTGAATTTGACGACCCCGACGAATTGAAATTTAGGGTTCCGCATAGGCTCGTGTCGCGATAAACCATGACTGACCTGAGAATTAGCCGAAATTGAGAGGCGTGTCATATGGGCGACATCATGACTTACGTACATATGTGACTGCCGCCACAGATTAGGTAATATTGCCTAGATATGGGCTCCACTATTTGAAATAGCAAGACCCTCCAAAAAAATGACTAACGGCCCTATCGGACGATCTCGTGCACCGACCGACCGAAATACCGATCCCGGACACCGCCCTGACATGGTGGTGCAGCGCCGGTTACCGAGGTGTCCCGTCGTGGCGACCGTGCGGGCGCGGCGCCCTGACTTCGCCATTCAGCGATAACCAGGCGACCGGCGGCGGTATAACCACCCCATGGTGCTCAAAGTCAAGGTTCCGCACGACCTGATCAGCGGCGACGTTGATGCGGGCTACGGCAAGGTGGCCGATGCCTTCCGGGCCAATTTCGCGGCAGGCCGTGAGGTCGGCGCCGCGGTCTCGGTGTACCGCGACGGTGTCAAGGTCGTGGACCTGTGGGGCGGCTACCGCGACGGGGTTGCGCGCGAGCCATGGCAGCCCGGCACCATGGTCAACGTCTTCTCCAGCACCAAGGGCGTGGCGGCGCTGGCGGTGGCGCTGGCGGTCTCTCGGGGACTGTTCGGCTACGACGACAAAGTGGCAACCCATTGGCCGGAGTTCGCCCAGGCCGGCAAGGGTGACGTCACGGTCCGCCAACTGCTGGGGCATCAGGCCGGGTTGTGCGCGCTCAAACCCGCACCCGCCCTGGCCGACGTCGCCGACCCGAACCGGCTGGCGCCCATACTCGCCGCGCAGAAGCCGCGCTGGGCGCCGGGCACCCGGCATGGCTATCACGCAATCACGTTGGGCTGGTACGAATCCGAGCTCATCCGTCGCACCGACCCAGCGGGTCGCACCCTGGGACGCTTCTTCGCCGAGGAAATCGCCCGGCCGCTCGGGCTGAACATGCACATCGGCCTGCCGACTTCGGTAACCCGCGATCAGGTGGCGTTGCTGCACCAGTGGAAGCGCGCCGAGTCCTTACTGCACCTCAATGTGATGCCGGCGGCCCTGGTGGCGGCGTCGTTCAACCCGTTCGGGCTGCTGGCACGGGCGAGCGACCTCCCCAGGGACATCAAACCGTGGGACGGCGACTACAACCGCGATGACGTGCGAGCCGTGGAGATGCCCTCGTCCAACGGAATCGGCACCGCCTCGGCGATCGCCCGACTCTATGGCGCCGCCGCCATCGCGGATCCCACCCTGCCCCTGAGCCCAGGCGTCCACGATGAGCTCACCGCGATGCCGACACCGCCGTCTCGCGGCGAACGCGACAAGGTATTGGGAGTTGACGTGGTGTTCTCGCTGGGGCTGTCCAAGCCGGCGTTCGCCTCGGCCTTCGGCTCCTCGGATAGGGCTTATGGCACACCGGGCTTCGGCGGCTCATTCGGGTTTGCCGACCCCGACACCGGCATCGGCTACTCGTATGTGATGAACCGCCTGGGCTTTCACCTCTACAGCGATCCTCGCGAACTCGCACTGCGCCAGGCGTTGTTCCGCGACGTGCTGGGTGCCCGGCTGCAGTCCTAGCCAAACCGGACTACATGTACTGCGGGCAGTAGTGCGCCGTGGAGATCGCGGCGAACTGGCCGGCCGTCTGAATGGTGAAGCCCGGGTTGGTGGTCTGCACCGCGACGACGGTGTCCATCGGCGACAGTCCCGCGTCCATCAGCTGGCACACGGCGTGGCCGGCCGAGACGGTGGCATCGTCGTTGGCCCGGTGACTGAGTCCGGCACCGTTCAAGGTGGCCAGGAACTGCCCATCGATACCGGTCGGCGCGGCGTTGGCGGGAGCGGCCAGGCCGACCATCGCGCTCAGACCTGCCAGCAGCAGTAACCGTTTCATGGCTCTAAGGATGGCCGGGGCCCGTTAAAGACGTGTTACCGAGCTTTTACTGCCGCGAAGAGAATTGTTGATTCTGCGTTACGCGCTTTACCAGCGCGACTCCCCCAGCCACAGCACGTGCGCCCCGTTGACCGAGCGTTCGACCTGGTCGACGATCCCGGTCAAGGACCGCACCAGCAGGTTGCCGACCGCGTCGGACAGGGCCGCCGCCGGCTGCGATGACTGGCGCGGCCGGACGAACTCCCACAACGACGAGCCGGGATAGGACACGGTACGGACCTGCGCGTCCGCGTCGATCCCGGCCAACGTCTTGGCGCGGCGCACCGCCGTGCGTAGCCCACCCAGTTCGTCGACCAGCCCGCGTTCGGCCGCGTCGGCGCCGGTCCACACCCGCCCGCGCGCCACCGCGTCGACTGCGTCGGTGGACAGGTTGCGGCCTTGGGCAACCCGCGCCACGAAGTCGTTGTAGAACAGGTCGGCTTCGGTCTCGACCTGTCCTTGCTGCTCGGCGGTGAACGGGGCGTTGATCGACCAGGCGTCGGCGTTGGCGCCGGTGCGCACCGAGTCGGTGCCGACGCCCAGGCGGTCCTTGAGCTGACGGGCGACCAGTTTGCCGGTCACCACCCCGATGGATCCGGTGATGGTGCCGGGGTTGGCCACGATGGTGTCGGTGCCCGCGGAGATGTAGTAGCCGCCGGAAGCCGCGACCGCGCCCATCGAGGCCACCACCGGCTTGCCCGCATCGCGGGCCTGCTGCACCGCTCGCCAGATGGTTTCCGACCCGGTGACCGAGCCGCCCGGGCTGTCCACCCGCAGCACGATCGCGGCGACCTCGTCGTCGGCGGCGGCCTCGCGCAGCGCCGCGGCGATCGTGTCACCACCGACATTGCGATTGCCCAGCGGTGACAGCTGCGGCCCGCCCGAGCCGCTGACGATCGCCCCGGACACCGTTACCACGGCGATCGCCGGCTTGGGTTTGCGCCCAGGCAGGGCGGGTCCCGATCCGCCGGCCGTGGCGTGGGCGTAGCGCCCCAGGTACAGGCGTGGTGGCGCGTCGTCGTCGTCGGCGCTCGTGGTGCCCTCGGCTCCGGCCAATTCGGCGATCCGGTTGTAGGCCTCGTCGCGGAATCCGATCCGGTCGATCAGGCCAGAGGCCACCGCGTCGTCCCGCAGCAGCGGCGCCTTGTCTGCCAGGGTGTCGATGACGCCGGCGTCGAGCTTGCGGGACTCGGCGACGGCCGCGCGCACCTGGGCGTGCAGGCTCTCCACCAACGCGGTCTCGGCCTCGCGGTGCGCCTCGGTGTAGGAGTCCTGGGTGAACAGGTTGGCTGCCGACTTGTATTCGCCCCGGGCCACGAACTGCGCCTCGATGCCGGCCTTGCCCAGCGCACTGCGCAGGAAGGTCGCGTTGGTGGCGAATCCGATCAGCCCGACCGTCCCCGACGGCTGCATCCAGACCTCGCCGAACGCCGAGGCCAGGTAGTAGGACAGCGTGCCCGGGTAGGTTTCGGCCCATGCCAGCGACGGCTTGACGGCGGCGAAATCGGCGATCGCAGCCCGCAGCTCCTGCACCGGCCCGGCGGCCGCCGACGACAGCTGCACCCGCGCAATCAGTCCGGCGACCCGAGGGTCTTCGGCGGCGCGGTGGATCGCGGCCACCACATCGCGCAGCACCGGCGGCCGACCACCGGAACGGATCAGGGCCAGCGGGTCGAAAGCCCCGGTCTCGTGGGGCAACTCCTGCAGGTCGAGTTCGAGGATGACGCCGTTGGGCACGCCGTGGTGGCGAGCAGTGTCGATACGACGGGCGACGCCGCGCAGGTCGTCCAGGCCGGGCACGCCGGTCAGCAAGGAGAACATGTTTTTGAGCCTACCGGCGCCGCCGGACACGACGCCCAGACGCAGAATCGCACCCCACCAACTGATGGAGTGCGATTCTGTGGCTTCTCGCGCAGCGGCGAGATCTACAGCTCGGTGGCGGTGCCTCCGGCTGCGGTGATCTGGTCCCGGGCGCTGCCGCTGAACTTGTGAGCGGTGACGTCGACCTTGACGGTCAGCTTCCCGTCGCCGAGCACCTTGACCAGCGTGTTCTTCCGAACGGCACCCTTGGCGACCAGCTCGTCGAGGCCGATGGTGCCACCCTCCGGGAACAACCGGTTGATGTCGCCGACGTTGACGACCTCGTACTCGGTGCGGAACCGGTTACGGAAGCCCTTCAGCTTGGGCAGCCGCATGTGGATCGGCATCTGCCCACCCTCGAACCGGACCGGCACGTTCTTCCGTGCCTTGGTGCCCTTGGTACCGCGGCCCGCGGTCTTACCCTTGGAACCCTCACCACGACCGACGCGGGTCTTCTTGGTGTTCGACCCGGGCGCAGGGCGCAGGTCGTGCAGCTTGATGGGCGTCATTATTTCTCCCCGGCCTCTTCAACTTCTACGAGGTGGTGAACAACCCGGATCAGCCCGCGAGTCTGCGGGTTGTCCTCACGCACCACCGACTGGCGGATCTTGCGCAGGCCCAGGGTGCGCAGGCTTTCGCGCTGCTTCCAGCGTGCACCGATGGTGCCGCGGACCTGGGTGATCTTCAGGTTTGCCATGATTACGCCGTGCCTTCCCGCGCCGCGGCGGCAGCCAGAGCTTCGCTCTCGCGACGAGCCTTGAGCATCGCGGCCGGCGCAACGTCTTCGATGGGCAGGCCACGTCGGGCCGCCACCTCTTCGGGACGCTGCAGCATCTTCAGCGCGGCAACGGTGGCGTGCACCACGTTGATCGCGTTGTCGCTGCCCAGCGACTTGGACAGGATGTCGTGCACGCCGGCGCATTCCAGCACGGCACGCACCGCACCGCCGGCGATCACACCGGTACCGGGGCTGGCCGGGCGCAGGAACACCACACCGGCGGCGGCTTCACCCTGCACCGGGTGCGTGATGGTGCCACCGATCAGCGGAACCCGGAAGAAGCCCTTGCGAGCCTCCTCCACGCCCTTGGCGATCGCGGCGGGCACTTCCTTGGCCTTGCCGTAGCCGACGCCGACCAGCCCGTGGCCGTCGCCGACGATCACCAATGCGGTGAAGCTGAACCGGCGGCCACCCTTGACCACCTTGGACACCCGGTTGATCGCGACGACGCGCTCCAGGTAGTTGCTCTTGTCGCCGTCACGGTTGTCGCGGCCGCCACGGCCGCCGTCGCGGCCACCACGTCCACCCCGGTTGTCACGGTTGTCGCGCCCGTCGCTGCGGTGGGCACTGCCCGTGTCGGGACCTGCCGAGGAGGCCCCTGTCGGCTGCTCCGCCATCATGCGGTCCTTCCAGTCATCTTCACGTCAGTCATCAGAAGTTCAATCCGCCCTCGCGCGCTGCGTCTGCCAGCGCCGCGATACGCCCACCGTAGGTGTAGCCACCGCGGTCGAACACCACGTTCTCAACGCCGGCGGCCTTGGCACGCTCAGCGATCAGCTGGCCGACCCGCACACTGTGGGCCTTCTTGTCGCCGTCCACACCCCGCACGTCGGCCTCGATCGAGGACGCCGCAGCCACGGTGTGACCAGCGAGGTCGTCGACCAGCTGGACGTGGATGTGCCGCGAGGAGCGGTGCACGACCAAGCGGGGACGCTCGGCGGTGCCGGACACCTTCTTGCGCAGCCGCGCGTGCCGACGAATCCGGTGGGTGCGCCGAACCTCGGAGATGTTCTGCCCGACGGGTTTGCGGTCCGGGGTGCCTGTTTGTGATTGCGCCATGACTACTTACCTGTCTTTCCGACCTTGCGGCGAACCTGCTCACCCTCGTAGCGCACGCCCTTGCCCTTGTACGGGTCGGGGCGACGCAGACGGCGGATGTTCGCCGAGATCTGGCCGACCTTCTGCTTGTCGATGCCCGAGACCGAGAACTTGGTGGGCGTCTCCACCGCGAAGGTGATGCCCTCCGGAGCCTTGATCAGCACCGGGTGGCTGTAGCCCAGCGCGAACTCCAGGTCGCTGCCCTTGAGCGCGACGCGGTAGCCGACGCCGAAGATCTCCATCTTGCGGACATAGCCCTCCGACACACCGGTGACCAGGTTGGCCAACAGGGTGCGGCTCAGGCCGTGCAACGACCGGTTGCGCCGGTCGTCGTCCGGCCGGGTCACCACGAGGGCGCCGTCATCGTTGCGAGCAACGTTGATCGGCTCCGCCACGGAGAGCTCCAGGGTGCCCTTGGGTCCCTTGACCGATACGTTCTGACCATCGATGGTCACGTCGACCCCGGCGGGAACCGGGACCGGTTGCTTACCAATACGCGACATGTCTGCTACTCCCTCACCACACGTACGCGAGGACTTCGCCGCCCACGCCCTGCCTGGCCGCCTGACGGTCGGTGAGCAGACCCGAGGACGTGGAGATGATCGCCACGCCCAGGCCGCCGAGCACCCGTGGCAGGTTGGTCGACTTTGCGTAGACCCGCAGGCCCGGCTTGGACACCCGGCGCAGACCGGCGAGGCTGCGCTCCCGGTTCGGGCCGTACTTGAGGTTGACCACCAGCGCCTTGCCCACCCGGGCGTCTTCGACGTGGTAGTCGGTGATGTAACCCTCGCGCTTGAGGATCTCGGCGATGTTCGCCTTGATCTTCGAGTGCGGCAGGGTCACCTCGTCGTGGTACGCCGAGTTGGCGTTACGCAGACGGGTCAGGAAGTCCGCGATCGGATCCGTCATAGTCATTTAGGCTGCTCCTCCACCCTCACCAGCTGCTCTTCTGCACACCGGGCAGCTCGCCGGCGTGCGCCATTTCGCGCAGGCAGATTCGGCACAGGCCGAACTTGCGGAGCACCGCGCGCGGGCGGCCGCACTTGTTGCAGCGGGTGTAGGCGCGCACCGCAAACTTGGGCTTGCGGGCCGCCTTGATAACCAACGCCTTCTTAGCCATGGTCAGTTCTCCTTGAACGGAAAGCCGAGAGCCCGCAGTAGCGCTCGTCCTTCGTCGTCGTTGGTCGCCGAAGTGACGACGGTGATGTTCATCCCCCGCGGGCGGTCGATGGAGTCCACATCGATCTCGTGGAACATCGACTGCTCGGCCAGCCCGAAGGTGTAGTTGCCGGAACCGTCGAACTGCTTGGCCGACAGCCCGCGGAAGTCGCGGATACGCGGCAGAGCGATCGAGGTAAGCCGGTCCAGGAACTCCCACATCCGGTCACCGCGCAGGGTGACCCGGGCACCGATCGGCATGCCCTCGCGCAGCTTGAACTGTGCGATGGACAGGCGGGCCTTGCGAATCTCCGGCTTCTGGCCGGTGATCGCGGCCAGGTCGGTGACCGCGTTGTTGATCAGCTTGGCGTCCCGGGCGGCTTCGCCGACACCCATGTTCACCACGACCTTCACCACGCCCGGGATCTGCATCACGTTGGCGTAGTTGAACTCTTTGTTGAGCGCGTCCCGGATCTCCTCGCGGTAGCGCACCTTCAGCCGGGGCTGGATCTTTTCTGCAGTCGTCATCTCTAGATGTCCTTGCCGTTGCGCTTGGAGACGCGAACCTTCTTGCCGGACTCGGCGTCCACCCGGTAACCGATCCGGGTGGGCTGTCCGTCGGAGTCGACAACCATCACGTTGGAGACGTGGATCGGGGCCTCTTGCGTGACGATCCCGCCCGAGGATGCACCAGCCTGGTTGGCCGAGTTCGCGACGTGCTTCTTGATCCGGTTGACGCCCTGGACCAGCACGCGGTTGCGGGTTGGGAAAGCCTGCAGGACCTTGCCCTTGGCGCCCTTGTCCTTACCGGCGATGATCAGGACGGTGTCGCCCTTGTGGACCTTCATCTACAACACCTCCGGTGCCAGCGAGACGATCTTCATGAACTTCTTCTCGCGCAGCTCGCGACCGACCGGCCCGAAGATGCGGGTGCCGCGCGGGTCGTTGTCCGCCTTGATGATCACGGCCGCGTTCTCGTCGAACTTGATGTAGCTGCCGTCGGCGCGGCGACGCTCCTTGACGGTGCGCACCACGACGGCCTTGACGACATCACCCCGCTTGACGTTGCCGCCCGGGATGGCGTCTTTGACGGTTGCGACGATGACATCACCGATGCCTGCGTATCGCCGCGACGAGCCGCCGAGCACCCGGATGCACAAGATCTCCTTGGCGCCGGTGTTGTCGGCGACCTTCAACCGCGATTCCTGCTGAATCACCAGATCTCCTAAATAATCGAGTCGACGCCCGACACGCCAAGTGGCATGCCGGATTCTCCCCGGTCGTGCATTGTCTTCTTCATTGCCGAAGTGCACGCAGGGCCAACTTGCGCTGGCCGAGGTCTGCTGACGGCAACCCCTAGAGCTTAGGTGACGGATCCCGCAACACCAAATTGCTGGCCAAGCCCGGCGGCCAAGGGCCGGCGCGACGGCATCAGTCGTCCCCTTGCCGCACCCAGGCGTAGATGAACAGACCCATCGCCGCCGCCAGCGCGATCAGCACCCACTGGACGATTGCCTGGTCGATCCAGGAGCCCGGCGGCGGGGCGCCGGGAAGGATGTTGCGCAGCGGGATGATGGCGAACAGATTCGCGGCGTACCAGGTGGCGAATGGGGGCAGAAACTTCCGCCTGCCCATCGCCATCGGCACGGCCACGATCAGCGCCAGGGTGGGCAGGCTGATCAGAACCAGGCAGATTCCGAGGTCGAAGATCAGCGGCCCGCGGGCGCGCTGGATCTTCAACACCACCGCGGCATCGGCATCACCTCGCTGGTTTCGGGTCCGGCTCGCGTCATGCACCCGAGCGACGCTGGCGTCCCAGCCGTCCAGCGATCCGGTGACCTCCACTCGGGCGGGGAGCCGCCTGCGGCCTTCGCCGGTCCCGACGAACACATCGGCCGACAGCTGTTCGGTGACATAGCTGTCGAAGGGCCAGTTTCCGGGGGCGCCGTACGCCTCGATCGTCGTGCTGACCCGTGCCGGCGCATCCCCTTGGGGAAAGTGGAGGTCCCCAAGATCGTTCGGGGGATACAGCCGCACCGCAAGCTCGGTGTTCAGCACATCGAAGCGCTTGTCGTACAACGCCTCTCCGGGATGGACGAGCACATCCACCGCGAGTCGATTGGCGACCGGGTTCAGCTCCTGAAGGCGCACCTGCACGATGGTGTCCTCCGGATTCGCCGCGCTCAGATCGAGCGGCGGCAGCGGACTGTCCGATCTCTGCAGCGTGTGGACGCCGAACAGCGATGACGCATACGCCACAACGATCGCGGCCAGGATCACCGCGCCGGTCAAATAGCGCGGCCTTTGGCGCCGCTTCGCCACCGCAGTGCCGGCCGCGCCTGATTCGGGCTCAGTGGTCATCGGCAGTCAGGGTAGCGAACAGCGGCGCCGAGCAGCAGATGCCCCGAAACACGCTGGCCAGCAAGCGTATCGGAATCCGATCTAACTCGCTCAGACGTCACTCTCCGCCCGCACCCCGTTTACCTACTGTTCGGCAATATGCGGGTTTCGGTTGTTATACACACGGCCATGAATCGTTTTCGGGCTGTCGCAACCCGAACGCCGGCCGTGGCCGCCGGCATCCTGCTGACTGCGGGCGCACTGGCACTGTCGGCGTGCAGCGTTCCCCATATGACGCTGGCCTACGCCAGTGAACTGGTGACGTGCGGAGGCAAAACAGATCTGAAGGCCAGTGGTTCGACCGCGCAGGCGCACGCGATGGCCGAGTTCGTCGGTGTCTACCGCGCCGCCTGCGTTGATCGCACACTCGACTACACCGCCAACGGGTCGGGCGCCGGCATCGCCGACTTCCTGGCTGGAGACACCGATTTCGCTGCGTCCGACTCACCCCTGAACGCCGAGCAGCGGGAGCTGGCCAAGCAGCGTTGTGGCGGTGCGGACGCCTGGCACCTACCGATCGCGTTCGGGCCGATGGCCATCACCTACAACCTGCCCGAAGTCGACTCGCTGGTACTCGACGCGCCCACCATCGCCAAGATCTTCAACGGCAGCATCACGCGCTGGGACGATCCGGACCTCGTCGCACTCAACGGGCCCATGCCTGCCCAGGACATCCGTGTCGTCTACCGCAGCGACTTGTCCGGCAGCACCGAGAACTTCCAGGCCTACCTGAGGGCCGCATCCGGTGGGGTCTGGGACAAAGGCGCCGACAAGACCTTCAACGGTGGCGTCGGTGTGGGCGCCAAAGGCAACGAGGGCACCGCCGCGATGGTGCGCACCATCGAGGGTTCGATCAGCTACAACGAGTTGGCTTTCGCTATGGACCAAGGACTTTTCGCCGCCGAGATCAAAACCCCGGCCAGCCGCAAGTCCAAGCGTCCGGTGCGCATCGGAGCCGACTCCGTGGGCAAAACCATCGCCGGCGCGAAGATCACCGGAAGCGGCAACGATCTCGTGGTCGACATCTCGTCGTTCTACAACCCGACCCAGGGCGACGTGTACCCGATCGTCTTGGCCGGTTACGAGATCGTCTGCTCGAAGTATCCCGACCCCGCCGTGGGCCAGGCGGTCAAGGGCTTCCTGCAGGCGGCCGCCGGCCTGGGCCAGGCCAATCTGAACAAGCAGGGCTATATCCCGCTGCCACCGGACTTCCAATCACGGGTTTGGGCGGCCATCGACACCATCTCCTAGGACGTCCGGCATTTGGCGCCAGCGTGCGTGTTTGTACAGCGACACGCCGCGCCAGGACGCACAGACGCGCACGGTCGCGCTAGCTCTGTCCGTCTGTCGCGCAACGAAACCCGATGTGGCTGGTGGCGGTGTCCTGCGACTGCGGGGACCGGGCCGCCGGTCGGTAGCGATGGCAATACTCCGGCGCGCACAGGTGCGATCCGCCTTTGAGGGTCTGACTGATACCCGGGTCGGCCGGGCCGACGGGAGTGCAGCAGGACTTCGGCGGCGCTGGCCGGTCCTGGAGCCGATGGTGGGCCGAGAACTCGGTGGTCGTCCACTCCCAGACGTTGCCGATCATGTCGACCAGCCCCCAATCGTTCGGCGGAAAAGTCCCCACCGGCGACGTCCCGGCCCAGCCCCGTGCACCGTCGTTGCGGTACGGAAAGTCGCCCTGCCAGGTGTTGGCCATCAACGCACCGCCCGGCTTCTCCTCCTCCCCCCACGCATAGGTGCTCACGCGCCCGGCGCGGGCGGCGTACTCCCACTCGGCTTCGGTCGGCAACCGCCGCCTGGCCCATCGGGCGTAAGCAGCCGTATCGGGATAGGCCACCTGGACCACCGGGTGATCCGGCTTGTTTTCAACCGTGCTGTCCGGTCCGAACGGGTGGCGCCAGCTGGTGCCGGGGACCCACCGCCACCATTGCCGCCAGTCGCGCAGGTCGACCGGCCCGTCAGTGGGGTGAAACACCAGGGCGCCCGGTTCGGCGTCGCCGTATTGCGCGGGATCGAGTTCCTGCTCGGCGAGGGTCACATACCCGGTTGCGGCGACGAATGCAGCGTACTGCGCATTGGTCACCGGATGGCGCTCCAGCGCGAACCGCTGCACCGCCACGCTGTGAATGGGCGCCTCTTCGGGATAGAAACTCGTCGAGCCCATCCGGAACATCCCGGCCGGGATCTCGACGAGGTCCGTCAGCATCACATCAATCCCGCGAAAATGCTGCCGCGATAGTTCTTTTCACGTCCAGGTAGGGCTCTCCGCTGACATCCACCGCGACGTCCGCGATGGTCCCCCCGGTGAAGGCGAACGGCGCACGGTACGCCGAGGACACCGCCTGGCCGGTATTGCGCCCGACGCTGACTCCGCCGCCGGCCAACGCGAAGGCGCCCGGCTGGGCGACCATGTCCGGCAAAGTGGCGATCACTGTGTCGTCGATGTACAACGAGGCCTCGCCGACCGGCGTGTGAGCGCCCTCAACGGTGCCGGTGCGCTCGAACCGTACGCCGAAAACATGTCGGCCCAACGGAATCGGACCGGGCGAGGACAGCCACTGTTCGCGCTCGCCGAGGAAGTTGTAGACGTAGTGCAACTGGCCGCCCTGCACGAACAGCGCATGCCCGCCGTGCCGGGCGCCCTGCTTGAACAGCACTCCCTGCGCGTCGGCCGAATCCACCGTGACACGGGCCAGGACCGAAAATGACCGGCCACGAAGCTCCACGCAGGCCCCCAACGGCACCTCGGCGGTGTGGGGGTAGTAGGTATAGCCGGTACGGTCGCCGGACAGGTAAGGCCGCTGCCTGCTGGTCATCTCGAAGATGTTCAAGTCGGCCAGCGGCAGCCCGTTGTACTTTTCAGCCTCGGCGAACCACATCGCCTTGAGTTCTTCGAGCTTCTCGGGATGTTCTGCAGCCAGGTCGTGGCACTGACTGCGGTCCTCGGCGAGGTGGTAGAGCTCCCACCGGTCGTCGGTGAAGTGACTCCATCCCGATGGGGTCGCCGCATGCACAGTGTTGGCGAACCAGCCGCGATGCCAGATCCCGCGGGTGCCCAACATCGTGTAGTACTGGGTGTGCTTGCCGGTATCTGCGGCTGGATCCACCAGCGCTGCTTTGAAGCTCACGCCTTCCAGCGGACGCTGGGCTATGCCGCGCACGGTTGCTGGCGCTTCGATACCGAGCAGGTCGTAGACCGTCGGGGTCACATCGCACACGTTGACATAGGTGTCACGCACCTCGCCACGCGCGGCGATTCCGTTGGGCCAGCTGACGATCGCGGGATCGGCGATGCCGCCTTCGTGGGAGGCGTAGCGCTTGTAGAGCTTGTAGGGCGTGTTGAACGCCATCGCCCACCCGACCGGGTAGTGGTTGTAGGTTTCCGGACTGCCCAGCTCGTCGAAGAGCTTCATCGCCTCTTCGACGGTGTCGATGTAACCGTTGAAGAACTTGTTCTCGTTGGGCGACCCGTTCGGTCCACCCTCGCCGCTGGCGCCGTTGTCCGAGATCACCACGACGATGGTGTTGTCGAGTTGCCCGGACTCCTCCAGGTAGTCCAGGATCCGGCCGATCTGGGCGTCGGTATAGCTCTGGAATCCCGCGAACACCTCAGCCATCCGGGCGAACAGCCGCTTCTCGGCGTCATCGAGGCTGTCCCACGGGCGGACCGTATCCAGCAGGGGCCAGGGCTGGCCGTCGGCACTGGTGACGCCGGCGTAGGGGTTGATCTCGGAGAGTTCGGTGTCTTCCGGCACCAGCCCCAGCTTCTTCTGGTTCGCCAGCACGATCTCCCGGTACTGTTCGTAGCCCATGTCGAAGCGTCCGGCATAGCGGTCGGCCCATTCGGCGAACACATGGTGCGGGGCGTGCCCGGCGCCGGGGCAGACATAGCCGAACCAGGGCTTTCCGGGCGCGATCGTCTGAGCGTCCCGGATGAATTCGATTGTCTTGTCGGCGATGTCCTTGGAAAGGTGGTAGCCGTCCTCGGGCGTGGCCGGCGGTGCGACCGGGTGGTTGTCATAGACCAGATCCGGGTACCACTGGTTGGTCTCACCGCCCATGAAACCGTAGAACCGTTCGAATCCACGCTGGGTGGGCCAGTGCCGCCGGGCGCCGGCCATGTTGGACTCCTCCAACGGGGTCAGGTGCCACTTGCCGACGCAGAAGGTGTTCCACCCCTGCTCGGCGAGAACCTCACTGAGTAGGGCGGTTTCGAATGGGATACGCCCGCTGCAGTTGGGAAAGCCGTCGGTGAACTCCTCGATGGTGGCCATGCCGACGCTGGTGGCGTTCCGCCCGGTCAGCAGCGACGCTCTGGTCGGGGAGCACAGTGCGGTGGTGTGGAACTGAGATAACCGGACGCCACGCTCGGCGATCCGGCTCATGGTGGGCATCTCCACCAGTCCGCCGAAGCAGTCCCAGGTGGCGATGCCGGTGTCGTCCCAGACCAGGTACAGCACGTTGGGCGCCCCCTCGGGGGCGGTGGGCGCAGCGAACGGCCCCCAGTCCGGCTCGGAATCCCGGATATCGAGACTGACCTTGCCCGTGAATTCCACCATCGCTCACTCCGTCGTCGGCCCCCGGAACGGATGAGACACTACCGGCCCGGTGCCGAAGCGGCAGCTTTTGAAGCCGGGGGCCGCTCGGGCGCGCCCGATGGACGATTGTCCCCCGCTCCCGCCGACACCAGCTCGCCGAGAAACGCCGCGGCCGCAGGCGACGGCGCCCGCTCGATCGGGGTGATCAGTGCGAGTTCACGCGGGAGCACCGGATCGGTCGCCACCCCGACCAGCTGATCCGACTTCGCCACCAACGCCGGCGGCAGGAAAGCGACGCCCAGCCCCGCAGCGACCAGATCGACCAGGTCGAGCGGACTGTTGGATTCGGCGCAGACGGTTCGGACAAATCCGAGCTCGGCGCAGATGCCATCGATGTGCAGTCGGGTCCGCAAGTCCGCCCGACGCTCGACGAACTCGCGATCGCGCAGTGCGGCCAGGGCGACGACGGCATTGCGGGCGAGCGGATCGTCGCGGCGCACCGCCAGCACCAGCGGTTCGATTCCCAAGGGCAGGTCCTTGACCCTGCTGTCGTCGTAGGGCCGGCTGACGAGGGCCAGGTCCAGGTCGCCATCGGCGGTCGCCTGCACCAATGTGTCGATGGGATCGTGTCGCAGGGTGATGTCGATGCGCGGGAAGCTTCGGTGATATCGCGCCAGCAACCCCGGCAGATCGACGGTGCTCAGTCCCTGGATCACCCCGATGCTCAGTCGCCCGCACAACACCCCCCGGACCGCGTCGACGGCGGCTCGCGCATGGTCGGCGGCAGCCAGGGCGTTCTGTGCATCCGGCAGGAGCGCCAGTCCAGCCGTGGTGAGGTCGACGCGGCGATTGTTGCGGACCAGCAGCGCGGTACCGAGTTCCTGCTCCAGACTGCTGATCGACGCGGACAGGGTGGACTGCACCACGTGAACCTTCGCAGCCGCCCTGGTGAAGTGCAGCTCCTCGGCAACAGCGACAAAATGTTTCAACTGCCGCAGCTCCATAGCGATCAGTGTGCCGCCCAGCTCGGTTTGGTCAAATCGAATGTTGGCCTACCCCAACACGATTACTTTGAGCTGGCTGAGACAAAACCTCAGTAGAAACTGTCCTTTGCCACAATTCCTCTGCCGCAATAACTTACATCGCCGCCTTTACGTGCATCGATCGACGATGGCGATTCTCTACATTGAGATTAACTGTTGAAATATCCGCCCACAGGGGTGGTGACGGCGTCGCCGACCCGTTAGCGTCTGACGAGGATGCCAACGGGGGGTTGAGAAGCAGTCGCTGGCATCCGGACATCCGTTGTCGCCCAACACTATCGCCGCTACAACAACATCCCAGACGGTTTTGTCGTGCGCGTACCGCGGGACGGCGGACGATGTTCAGCTCTTCCCGGCATGTTCGATGGGGAACATTCAGGACCGGGACCATCCACGTACGGAAGGAACGTACCGAAAATGAATCGTCGGATCATCTTGTCGGCCGGTGGGGTCACCGCCGGTCTACTCTCGACCACATTCCTGCCCGCGACAGTCGCTTTGGCCGACAACGGGATCGGCGCGGCCGGAAATGTCGGCAGTACCGCGATTCCAGTCGACCTGGCGAGCAATGTCGCCGGTACCGGCGCAACAGGAGCGTTGGGCAACGCCGGTGCCCTCGGCCCGGACGCGACCACGCCCACCCCTGCCCCGCTCGGCGATCTCGGCGCGCTGACACCCACCGCGGGCACCCCCAGCCCGTCGCCGCTCGGCGACACCGGGGCGATCCCGCCGATCGCCGGCACACCCGGCACCACACCCGACGCCACGCCCGCCGGCACACCCGATGCCACGCCCAGTGACGTCACGCCCGGTACCGGCGATGGGTTCACCATCGGCGACACCACCTTCAATCCCGTGCAGGCCGACGGCTCAGAGGGCTTCACCCCGCTCAGCCCGCTGTTCAGCGCTCCGCCCTTGTTCCAAGTCGGCGAGGGCGACCAATCGTTCGACGTCTCCAGCGGTACCGGGAGCGGCGCCACTGACCTGGGCACCGTGACCGCCAGCGAGAATGTCACGGACCTCTTCGGCGGTATCCACAACACGCAGTTCACCATCACCGACGTGGACCCGGCCTCCGGTGCGACCGCCTCGGACCTTCCCACGGTGGGCACGGTGTATGACGTGATGAACTTCGGCAACGGGTTCGAGAACGTCTACACCGATATCCCCGGGGTGGACGGCGCCGCCAACTCCATCACCGACACGCTGTCGACTCCGTTCGGCGACTTCAACATCCCGACCGATTTCGACGCGGCCGGGCTCATTGATCCGGGAGAGGCGTTCGGTATGTCCGCAATGGGCGCCGATGCCGCGGGTGGTGCGGCCGACGCCGCTTCCGCAGCGGCGGGCAGCGCAGCCGACGCAGCCGGTGGTGCCGCGGACGCCGCCGGCGGCGCGGCCGACCTCGCCGGGGGTCTCCCGGACATCTCGGGCATGTTCGATCCGTCGGACCTCTTCGGAATCTGACCCACGTCGCAAGCCGAACATCCCAGGTCCACCCTCGCACCCCGGGCCTGGGATGTTTGGCCCGGCGATTCAGTGGGTAGCCCGGTCACCGCACACTTCATGGAAGTTCTGGGGGGAACCATGAGTTGGACACGTCGATGAGGGCGCAGCATTCGTTGGGGCTGAATCTGTCCTGGCTGCGCGTGACCACGGTGTTTCTGATCGACATCGGCATCTTGTGGGTAGCGGGTCATTGGCCGGCGCAGCTCGGGCCGGCCGAGCGCGCATGGTGGCCGGCGGTCGGACTTGCCGCGGTGCTCACCACGGCCGCGTTGATCACGCACCGCCGGGTACCGCTGACGGCAATCGTGCTGGCACGGCTGTTCGATCGGTTCGCCACGCCCGCGGCGTTCCTCACCGAAGGCTGTACGCCCGGCTTCGACCACCGCCGCCGCTACAGTCGCGACGTCGTCGGCGTGCGCGAATATCGCGGCCGGCTGGTCTCGGTGATCGCCATACCCGCCATACCCGCGGCCCCGGCCGAAGCGGCTGGCCGACATCGCCGCGTCCCGGCACCGGTACCGGCACCGACTCTTCCCGCTACGCTCGTCGCCGCCGGCCTGCGGCAGTTCGACGTGCGTCTGGACGGGATCGACATCGTGTCAGTACGAACGTGCGACTCCCCCGACGGCGAACACAACGACGACGACACGGCGGCAGCCACGGTGCCCAGCTCCCCTGGTCCGCAAGACAACTGGCTGATCCTGCGGATGGATCCGATGCACAACACCGAGGCGGTGGCTGTTCGCGATTCCGTAGCAGCGACCCTGGCCGTAGCCACCGAACGCCTGGCACGAGACCTCTGCGAACGTCACCTGGACGCGCGAATCCTGTCGGCCGACGAATTCGACCAGGTCGATGCGGCGCTACTGGCGGGCCTGCAGCCGACCCAGATCCGCCGACGTCGCCGCCGACTGAAGCAGAAGGAGCCCAAGGGGCCCAAACACTTCGCGGCCACGTTCTGGATGTCGCCGCGAGACATCTCCACGGAGAACCTGGAACGGCTGTGGCTGCCTGAGACCGACACGACCGCGGTCACGGTCCGCCTGACACCGCGTCAGCGCAACACCGACGTCGCCGTGCTGGTGCGCTACCACAGCGCGAGCAGATTACGCCGAAACACCTCGGCCGGATTGAACCGTCTCAACGGCCGACAACTGACAGCGCTGCGGACCAGTCTGCCGACGCCGACACAACGCACGCTGGTGGTGCCGGCCCGGGTGCTCAACGGCCAGGAGTCGCTGCAGGTTCCGCTCGGTCCGACCGCGCCGCAACCAGTGGCGCGGGTCAAGGTGCCGGCCTAAGCCGCACCCGACCCCAGACACGACGAAGCCCCGCGACCCAGGTCGCGGGGCTCTGTCGATATTACGTCGCCGTACTACTTGGCCTTCTCCAGGATCTCGACCAGGCGCCAGCGCTTCGACGCCGACAACGGACGGGTCTCCATCAGCGACACGCGGTCGCCGATGCCGGCCGTGTTGTTCTCGTCGTGCGCCTTGACCTTCTTGGTGGTCCGGATGATCTTGCCGTACAGCGGGTGCCGCACACGGTCTTCGAGCTCGACGACGATGGTCTTCTCCATCTTGTCGCTGACCACGTAGCCGATCTGGGTCTTGCGGCGGCCCCGCACCGTCTCCGTGCGCGGGGTGTGCTTGGCACCCTTCTCCGCGGCGTTAGCCTTTGCAGCCTGTGCCATTACGATGCCTCGCCTTCAGAACCAGCGGGACCGGACGCCAGGCCCAGTTCCCGTTCGCGCAACACGGTGTAGATGCGCGCAATCTGGTGGCGCACCGTGCGGAGCCGACGGTTGTTGGTGAGCTGCCCGGTCGCCATCTGGAAACGCAGGTTGAACAGCTCTTCTTTGGACTCGCGCAACTGCTCGACGAGCTCGTCGGCGTTAAGCTCGCGCAGTTCGCCAGCGGTAACTCCCACTGCCATCAGAACTGCTCCTCTCGGGTGACGATGCGCGCCTTGATCGGCAGCTTGTGGATCGCCCGGGTCAGTGCGGCGCGGGCAATGGCCTCATTCGGGTAGCTCAGCTCGAACAGCACCCGACCCGGCTTGACGTTGGCGACCCACCATTCCGGCGAACCCTTACCGGAACCCATGCGGGTCTCGGCGGGCTTCTTGGTCAGCGGACGGTCCGGGAAGATGTTGATCCACACCTTGCCGCCACGCTTGATGTGCCGGTTGATGGCAATACGAGCCGACTCGATCTGCCGGTTGGTGACGTAGGCGTGCTCCAGTGCCTGGATGCCGTACTCACCGAACGTCACCGCGGTGCCGCCGCTGGCGATACCGCGCTGCTTGGGGTGGTGCTGCTTGCGGTGCTTGACCCTACGGGGAATCAACATGATTTAGCTCTCCGTGCTCTGCGTTTCCGCTGCGGCGGGAGCGGTCTCGGTGACCGTTTCCGCAGCAGCGGTGTTCTCAGTGCTCTCAGCGGCCCGCCCGGCGTCGGTGCTGGTCGCGGTGGTACCCGAGGCGCCGCTGCGGCGCGGGCGGGTGCCCGACGGCCGCTCCCGGCGCGGACGGTCGGCCGACGGTGCGGCAGCGGCCAGCTCGCGCTTGCCACCGACGATGTCGCCCTTGTAGATCCAGACCTTCACGCCGATCCGGCCGAAGGTGGTCTTCGCCTCGTACAGCCCGTAGTCGATGTCGGCGCGCAGCGTGTGCAGCGGCACCCGACCCTCACGGTAGAACTCCGAGCGGCTCATCTCGGCACCGCCGAGACGGCCCGAGCACTGCACCCGGATTCCCTTGACGTTGGGCTGACGCATCGCCGACTGGATCGCCTTGCGCATCGCCCGACGGAACGCCACACGGTTGCTCAGCTGCTCGGCCACGCCCTGGGCCACCAGCTGCGCCGTCGACTCCGGGTTCTTGACCTCGAGGATGTTCAGCTGCACCTGCTTGCCGGTCAGCTTCTCCAGGTCGGCACGGATCCGGTCGGCCTCGGTACCGCGGCGGCCGATGACGATGCCGGGCCGGGCGGTGTGGATGTCGACGCGAACCCGGTCACGGGTGCGCTCGATCTCGACATCGGCGATGCCGGCGCGCTCGAGTCCCGTCGACAGCAGGCGGCGGATCGCCACGTCTTCCTTGACGTAGTCCGCGTACTGCTTGTCGGCGTACCACCGCGACTTCCAATCGGTGGTGATCCCGAGCCGGAAGCCGTGCGGGTTGATCTTCTGGCCCATTACTCCGAGCCCTCCTTCGCGTCGGACGTCTCAGGCGCCTTCTTGGTTGCCGCCTTCTTGGCGGGCGCCTTCTTAGCCGCCGCTTTTTCAGTCGTCTTCTCAGCAGCCTTGGCTGCGGAAGCCTTCTTGGCCGGCGCCTTCTTGGCCGGCGCCTTCGCGCCCGCCTCGGAGGCGGCCTTGCTGGCCTGCGCACGACGCGCCCGGGTGGCACCGGCGGACTGCGCCGAACCGCCGCCGGAGGACGGCCGGCTCTCCACCACCACAGTGATGTGGCTGGTGCGCCGACGGATCCGGTACGCACGCCCCTGGGCGCGCGGCTTGATCCGCTTGGCGGTCGGGCCCTCGTCGGCGTAGACCGTCGCCACCACCAGGGTGGACGGGTCCAGGCCGTCGTTGTTCTCGGCGTTGGCCGCCGCACTGGCGATGACCTTGGCCAACGGCAGGCTGGCCTGCTGCGGCGCCCAGCGCAGGATGTCCAGCGCTTCAGTCACCGATTTGCCGCGCACCAGGTTGATCACCCGGCGCGCCTTACTGGCCGAGATACCCACATGGCGGGCCTTGGCGACAGCGGACGGAAATTCAGTCGTAACGCTCACCGGCGCTTAGCCTTCCGGTCGTCTTTGATGTGTCCCTTGAAGGTGCGCGTCGGAGCAAATTCGCCGAGCTTGTGCCCGACCATCGACTCGGTGACGAATACCGGGACATGCTTGCGGCCGTCGTGAACGGCGAACGTGTGCCCGATGAAGTCCGGGATGATCGTCGACCGACGTGACCAGGTCTTGATGACCTGCTTGGTGTTCTTCTCGTTCTGAACGTCGACCTTCTTGAGCACATGCTCGTCGACGAACGGACCCTTCTTGAGGCTGCGTGGCATCGCTTTCCCTCCGATTCCTAGCGCTTCTTGCCGGTGCGCCGGCGTCGGACGATGAGCTTGTCGCTGGGCTTGTTCGGCCGGCGGGTGCGACCCTCCGGCTTGCCCCACGGGCTAACCGGGTGCCGGCCGCCGGAGGTCTTGCCCTCACCACCACCGTGCGGGTGGTCCACCGGGTTCATCACCACACCACGGACGGTCGGGCGCTTGCCCTTCCACCGCATACGGCCGGCCTTACCCCAGTTGATGTTGGCCTGCTCGGCGTTGCCCACCTCGCCGACAGTGGCGCGGCAGCGCACGTCGACACGGCGGATCTCACCCGACGGCATACGCAGCGAGGCGTAGGCGCCTTCCTTGCCCAGCAGCTGAATGCTGGAGCCAGCGGAGCGGGCCATCTTGGCGCCACCCCCCGGCCGCAGCTCCACGGCGTGCACCAGGGTGCCCGCGGGGATGTTGCGCAGCGGCAGGTTGTTGCCGGGCTTGATGTCGGCGTTGGCGCCCGACTCGACCACGTCGCCCTGCGACAGACCCTGCGGAGCGATGATGTAGCGCTTCTCGCCATCCAGGTAGTGCAGCAGTGCGATGCGGGCGGTGCGGTTCGGGTCGTACTCGATGTGTGCGACCTTCGCGTTGACGCCGTCCTTGTCGTGGCGACGGAAGTCGATCACGCGGTAGGCACGCTTGTGACCGCCACCCTTGTGCCGGGTGGTGATCCGGCCGTGGGCGTTACGCCCACCGTGGCCGTGCAGCGGCCGAACCAGCGACTTCTCCGGGTGAGAGCGGGTGAGCTCAGCGAAATCGGAGACGCTGGCACCGCGACGACCGGGGGTCGTCGGCTTGTACTTGCGGATTCCCATGTCAGTTAGATCTCTCTCTCACTCCGGTCAGGCCGGTGCGGCGAACAGGTCGATCGGCTTGCTGCCGGGCGCCAGAGTCACAATGGCGCGCTTGGTGTCTTTGCGCTTGCCGTAGCCGGTCCGGGACCGCTTGCGCTTACCCGGCCGGTTCGCGGTGTTCACCGACGCAACCTTGACCGCGAAGATCTTCTCGATCGCGATCTTGATCTGCGTCTTGTTCGTGTCGGGGTGGACCACGAACGTGTACACGTTGTTCTCGATCAGCCCGTAGGACTTCTCGGAGATGACCGGCGCGAGGATGATGTCGCGGGGGTCGGTGATGGTCGCCATCAGGCCGAAACCTCCTCGGTTTTGGCGGTGTGAGCCTCGATGTAGGAGTTCAGAGCCTCGACGCTGAACACCACGTCGTCGGCACGCAGCACATCGTGGGTGTTGAGCTGGTCCGCGGACAGGATGTGCACACCCGGCAGGTTGCGCACGCTCTTGGCGCCCGTCTCGTCGGCCCGGCCGATGACCACCAGCACCTGCTTGCGGTCGGTGATCGAGCCCAGGAACGCCTTGGCGTCCTTGGTCGACGGGGTCTGACCGGTCACCAGCTCGGTGACCGCGTGGATGCGGCCGTTACGAGCCCGGTCCGACAACGCTCCGCGCAGGGCGGCGGCGATCATCTTCTTCGGGGTGCGCTGGCTGTAGTCACGCGGCTTGGGGCCGTGCACCACGCCACCACCGGTGAACTGCGGTGCGCGAGTCGAACCCTGGCGGGCCCGGCCGGTTCCCTTCTGCCGGTAAGGCTTACGGCCACCGCCGCTGACCTCACCGCGGGTCTTGGTGGAGTGCGTACCCTGACGGGCCGCAGCCAACTGAGCGATCACCACCTGGTGCATGAGCGCAATGTTGGCGGGAGCGTCGAACAGCTCGGCGGGCAGCTCAACCGAGCCGCTCTTCTTGCCGTCCGGAGTCTTGACGTCAATCTTGATGCCGGCCATTACTTCTCACCCTTTTTGATCGCGCTGCGGACCAGAACCAGCCCACCGTTGCGGCCCGGAATGGCGCCCTTGATCAACAGCACACCGTTCTCGGCGTCCACCTTGTGGACCACCAGGTTCTGGGTGGTGACACGGTCGTTACCCATCCGGCCCGACATCCGGGTGCCCTTGAACACCCGGCCGGGGGTCGAGCAGCCGCCGATCGAACCCGGCCGGCGGTGCACGGCCTGGGCGCCGTGCCCGGCGCCCTGACCGCGGAAACCGTGCCGCTTCATGGTGCCGGCGAAGCCCTTACCTTTGGAGGTTCCGGTGACGTCGACGTAGCTGCCGTCGGCGAAGATCTCTGCGGTCAGCTCCTGGCCGACCTCGTACGCGGCCGCGGCGGCCTCGTCGTCGAGCCGCAGCTCGGCGAGGTGACGGCGGGGGTTCACACCCGCGGCGGCGTACTGACCGGTGACCGGCTTGTTCACCTTGCGGGGGCTGATCTCGCCGTAAGCGAGCTGGACGGCGCTGTAGCCGTCGCGCTCGGGGGTACGGATGCGGGTCACCACGTTGGGCCCGGCCTTGACGACCGTGACCGGCACGACCTTGTTGTTCTCGTCGAACACCTGCGTCATGCCCAGTTTGGTACCCAAAATACCTTTGCGTGCCATGGTTTTCGGTGCTCCTACTGAATGTTGACGTCGACGCTGGCCGGCAGATCGATGCGCATCAAGGCGTCAACGGTCTTCGGCGTGGGATCGAGGATGTCGATCAGCCGCTTGTGGGTGCGCATCTCGAAGTGCTCCCGCGAGTCCTTGTACTTGTGCGGGGACCGGATGACGCAATACACGTTCTTTTCGGTCGGCAGCGGCACCGGGCCGACTACGGACGCACCGGTACGAGTGACCGTCTCAACGATCTTGCGCGCCGAGGCGTCAATCGCCTCGTGGTCGTAGGCCTTGAGCCTGATGCGGATCTTTTGTCCCGCCACGCTTCTGCTACCTCACTCCTGCAAAGGGGGTCCGTTTTTCGAACCCTTACGTGCCCCAGCTCGTCTGTACCTTTTAGGACCCGTGGGTCCGGTGTCGACACTGCGCTGGGCGCTGCCGCCGCTGTTTACCTGTCCTGGTCCACCGGTCCCCGCGGTCGGGCGTGTCGCCCTCACGCGGCCCCGTGCACGGTGAAAAAGCTCCGTACGGCGAGAATGGGACCGGACGCGCCCGGGTGGGCGCTGGTCGTATGCCCGGCCAGGGACAACCCCGGCGCAGGCGAACCTGAATAGTATGCCCCAGATCGGGTCAGCGGCCAAATCCCCGCGGTTTAGCGAGGCTCAGCCAAGCAGAGGCGACGCTGGAACCGCGGCATCGACCCAGCGACAGCGCTCGCGGGCCCTCGGACCAGCCGCCGCCGAGCCGCCCGGCAGTCGACCTTACTTGCCGGTAAGGTAGCTCAACGTGACCGGATCTACCAGTACTTATCAGACATGGCGACGGCTGGCGGGCATCCCCGGCGGGACCCGACTGTTCTCGGCCGCGGCGATGGCTCGGGTCCCTTACTTCGCCTCGGTGCTGCCGCACGTGGTCCGGATGGAACCCGGACTGGCAGAGGTGCTGGTGCCCAAGTGGCCGTTCGTCTACAACCACCTGCACACGGTGCACGCGATCGCGTCCTGCAACGCGGCCGAAGTGGCGATGGGGATGTTGATGGAGGCCACCGTGCCGCGCAGCCACCGCTGGATCCCCAAGGCGATGAACGTGGCTTACCTGGCCAAGGCGACGACGTCGTTGCGGGCGACCGCCCGCCTGGACCCACCGGACTTCGGTTCGATCACCGAAGGCACTGAGGTGGTGGTGCCGGTCAGCATCACCGACAAGTCCGGCGTCGAGGTGGTGCACGCCGACATCACCACCTGGGTCACGCCCGCCTGAACCTCACGCCTCCCACTTCTCGCCGAGCGTGTAGTGAGGCCGAGATTTCGGGTGAATTTTCGTCCTGAGTACACGCTCGGCGAGGATCAGCGGTCGCGGGTCAGCTCCGCACCGTCGCCCAGAAGTCGCACTGATGCTCGGCGGCGTAGTCGGTGATCATCCGGCTGCCGTCGGTGCGCAGTGACATCCACCGCCGGTCGGGCCCGTTTCCTATCGCGGGCCAATCAGGTTGGTCGACGGCGATCGGTGCACCGGTCACGACGAACCCGGTCCAGTACTCGATCATCTGGTCGGATAACCGGCGCTGCGCGGGATCGAGCGGCGGGGCGCCACCGATGTCGAAGAGGTAGCGCATCTCCAGCGAGTGCGTGGCGCCGATCGGGAAAGGCACCTGGTCGAACAACTCCGGGGCAGGCGCGTGCGGGTCGTCGAATTCATAGCCGTACACCGGCGCACCGCCGACCAGGCCGCGGGCCATCCGGTCGGCCAGGCAGGCGAAGATGTCGTCGGTCGCAGCGGCGGCATAGGCGAGTGAGACGCTCCCGTCGAACCTGGCCGGCGGATAGTGCTCGGCCACCGCGGCGGCGGAGTCACGACCGAACGTGTCGCTGAGCTCGTCGGGGTATTCCGCGGCGGTGATCTCCTGCCCGACGCGTAGATAGCGCAGCGCGACGAACAGTGCGAACTCGTCGCGGTTGACCCCGAGCAGCACCGGCTTACCCGCGGGGCCGCCCTCGCCCGGTGGCTCCCGGAACACTCGCACCGGATCCTTGGGCAGCAGCGCGGTTCCGACCACCGGGCCGCTGAGGTGATCGGTGCCGAACCGTGAGTACCACAGCGGCTTGGCCAGCCGGTCGGGCGGCAACGCCCGCAGGCACGACGCGATCTGCTCATCAGGGTCTTGCGGCGCGGTGGCCCGGTCGCCGCACCCCACGGATTCGGTGTATTCACGGCTGATCCGCTGCGCGTCGGGCACCTCGACCTGGGCCTGACACGGGCCGCTTTGAATGATCGCGGCCCGGAACAGATCCGCCGAATCCGGGGCAGCCAGGTGGTCGCAGACCGACATGCCGCCGGCGGACTCACCGGCGATGGTCACCTTGTCCGGGTCGCCGCCGAATTCGTCGATGTTGTCGCGAACCCAGCGCAGCGCCGCCTGTTGGTCGGCCAGCCCGTAATTGCCGGGGTTGCCCAGCGCGGGGTCGGCCAGGAATCCGAGCGCGCCCAGCCGGTAGTTGATGGTGACGACGATGATGCGTCCGCGGACGGCAAGCCGTTGCGCGTGGTAGATGTCGCCGGCGCCCCGCATGAAACTGCCGCCGTGGATCCACACCATGACCGGCAGCGGCTCGGCGGCCGAGCCGGTCGGAGTCCACACGTTGAGCGTCAGGCAGTCTTCGCTGATCGGATCCACGTCGGCGGCATCCGGCTGAATGCACCAGGGGCCACGTCTGACCGCATCACGCACACCGGGCCACGCCGGCATCGGCGCCGGCGGCTGCCACCGCAGCGGCCCAACCGGCGGAGCGGCGTACGGGATCCCTTGAAACAGCCGGTGATCCGGACCGACGGTGCCTTTCAACAGGCCGGATCCGGTCCGCACCACATCGGCGTTGAGCGCGACCGCACGGGGCCCCACGCTCGAGTGGGATGCCGCCCCGTCCGAGCGCGCGCACCCGGCCGCCAACACCGCAGTCAGCGCCAGCACCACAGCGCCGACCCGGCGAGGCCAGCGGCACGATCCGATCGACATGACCGAAGAGCCTAATCGGCCGCAATCAGCCCAAAGCGCCGCCACGACGGCCGGCGATCCGCAACACTGGACCCAAACCTGACACGTGTCAAAAATGGGGACTAGGAGCAGGGTATGAGCACACCGATCATCGACCAGGCCGCCCAGGTGTTCGTCGACCCCAGCGCCTACGCCGACGAACCTCGGCTACACGCGGCCCTGACCCATCTGCGCGCACACGCACCGGTGTCCCTGGTCGACCATCGGCCGTACCGCCCGTTCTGGGCCATCACCCGCCACGCCGACATCATGGAGATCGAGCGTGACAACGTGCTGTGGATCAACGCACCGCGGCCCGTGCTGGCGCCCGCTGACGCCGACGACCTGCAGCGCTCCCTGCTCGAGTCCGGAATGGGGCTGCGGACCCTGATCCACATGGACGATCCGCAGCACCACAAGATGCGCACGATCGTCTCAGACTGGTTCCGCCCCAAGGCGATGCGGATGCTCAAGACCCGCATCGATGAACTCGCCCATCGCTACGTCGAGAAGATGGTGCAGCTCGGCCCGGAGTGCGATTTCGTGCAGGAGGTCGCGGTCAACTACCCGCTGTTCGTCATCATGTCGCTGCTGGGTCTGCCGGAAACGGACTTCGGCCGCATGCTGCGGCTGACCCAGGAACTGTTCGGCGGCGACGACGAGGAGTACCGCCGCGGCTTGACTCCCGAGGAGCAGCTGCCGGTGCTGCTCGACTTCTTCTCCTACTTCGGGGCGTTGACCGCGGCGCGGCGCGCACAACCAACCGACGATCTGGCCTCCACTATCGCCAACGCGACCGTCGACGGCGCACCGCTGTCGGATGTGGATACGGCTTCCTATTACGTCATCATCGCCACCGCCGGCCACGACACCACCAGCGCCGCGATCGGCGGCGGCCTTCGGGCAATCATCGAACACCCGGATCAGCGGGAGCGGCTGCGTTCCGACCTGCGACTGATGCCGACCGCGGTCGAGGAGATCATCCGCTGGGTGACGCCGGTCAAGGAATTCATGCGCACCGCCACCGCCGACACCACGGTGCGCGGCGTACCGATCGCGGAAGGCGAATCGGTCTATCTGTCGTATGTTTCGGCCAACCGTGACGAGGACGTGTTCGACGACCCGTTCGCCTTCGACGTCGGGCGCGACCCGAACAAGCATCTGGCATTCGGGCACGGAGTGCACTTCTGTGTGGGCTCCGCCTTGGCGCGCATGGAGATCAGCAGCTTCTTCAGCGCCTTGCTGCCGCGGCTCGAGGCCATCGAGCTCGCCGGCGAGCCCCAGCTGGCGTCGACGACGTTCGTCGGCGGCCTCAAGCACCTGCCGATCCGCTACCGGCTGCGGTCCTGACCGCAGAGGAGTACCGCGGCCCGGTGCGCCAGCATCGCGATCGTCGCGTGCGGTCCGCGGCTGGTGATCTGGGGCAGCGCCGAGCCGTCGATCACCCACAGCCCGTCGATGCCACGCACCCGGCACTGCGCATCGAGCACCGCTGCCTGGTCGCCGTCGTCGCCGATCGGCGCACTACCACACAGGTGCTGTGACGTCGACCAACGCGGCTCTGCACCAACACCTTTCACGCCCACTATCTGATCGACCACGTCCACACCGCTGCGCAGCGCCGCCATATCCTCTGGCTCGGTGTCATAGCGGTGTTCGATACGCGGTGGTACTTGCGGGTCCGCCGAGACCAGGCTTATCCGCCCGCGGGCCCGCGGAGTCATCAGCGCCACTCCGATCTGCGGCTGGTCGGGCGTGTCGACTTCACCGACCATCGCGGCGAAACCGGCGGTGTAGGGTCGAATCTCGACGTTCTCATGGTGCAGCACCGTTTCCAGCACCGGGCGGCCGGGCGTGCCCGGCCATGCCGATGCCACCAGCCATTCCGGGTGATCCGCACAGTACGCGCCGACCGGAAGCGCTGCCTTTACCGCGACACCCGCATCACGAAGCATGGCCTCTCCACCGACACCGGACAGCATCAACAGGTGTGCCGATCCGATCGCCCCGGCGCACAACACGATCCGATCCGCAGTCAGCCTGATGGGACCCTGTTCACCGATCGCTTCCACGGCTATGGCTCGATCGGCTTCGATGGCGACGCGGACCGCCCGGGTCTGTGTCAGGACCGCGAGGTTGTCCCGCGACAGTGCGGGTCGCAGGTACGCCACCCCCGGTCCGGTGCGCACGCCATCGGCAGTTACGTTGAGCGGGACGGCACCCGCGCCGGATCTCGTCGTCAGCGTCGCGTCGTTGAGATCGTCGATCCACCCGAACCCCGCTCGCTGCACGGCATCATTGAATCGTTTTGTGCTATCGCACATTTCACGAGTCCGTCGGACGGGTATCGGGCCGGCATCGCCGTGTTGCGGGCCGTGGAAGTCAAGGTCGGTCTCGACGGCGCGAAATGACTCCAACAGCTGCGGCCACGCCCAACCCGCAGGGTAGCCGGCGAAGTCTGCCGGGAGCCCCCGGCAGAAGTACCCCCCGTTGACCGCGCCGGATCCGCCGAAGGTGGCACCTCGCACGATTGTCACCGTGTTGCCGGCCCTGCTGATCAGCTCGGCACGATACCGATGCACCAGCCGGCTGGCCGGGCCGATCGGCAATGTCATCGCGTCGGCGGTCTGCGCAGCCACCACCGGATCCCCCAGACCTGGACCCGATTCCACCACCGTGACCGAGCATGAAGGGTCCGACGAAAGCATTGCCGCGACAATCGATCCCGCGCTCCCAGCCCCCACCACCAGCGCATCGCTGTGTACCACCGGAACGGCCAAGGCGGCCTAGCTGCGAATCTGCGGCCTGAGTGCGGCGAGGTTGCGTTCACGCACCACACCGCTCCACAGGCCGGCGCCGTAGGCCAGATCGTCCACCCGCTTGAGCAGCAGATAGGCCGGCAGCCCCAATGGCCGCGAATCGTCCTCACTGCGCGCGTGCCGCAGCCAATCCACCACCCCGTCGGCGACCGCCGCCAGCAGCAGCGCCCTGCGGCAGCGCTGTGACACGCACGCGGCCAGCAGTGCGACGGGCCAGTAGTGCCGGCACAGCGCCGAGGCGATCTGCAGCCCGGCGCTCGCCAGTCCGCGCAACGTCACCATCAGCACATCGGCCGGCGCAGTGTCTGGGCCCCGCATGGACCGGGCAACCCGGTGCCCGGTCAGTGCGGCGATGGTCAAGGAGACCAGATAGCCCAACGCCGAGCCGAGCGCCATCAGCGCCCAGCCTGCCAGCGCCCAGCCGGAGATCACCATGGGTGCGGCCTTGTCCGGGTGGCGGGCCGACAGCGGTGCCGCCGATCCCCCGTAAAAAGCCTTGCGCGCCACCCAATCCCGCAGCTCCACCCGGTGATCGTGGGCGACCTGCGCAATCGGCTCATAGCGCAGCCTGCTGCCCGCATCCACCAATCGCCAGCACAGGTCGACGTCTTCACCGGAATGCAGCGCCTCGTCGAAGCCGCCCAGCTCCCGCAGCGCCGTGGAACGGCAGATGATCGCCGCGCTGGGGACGTAGGCGACCTTGCCGTAGGGCACCACGGGTGCCTCGCAGCCACCCAGGTCCAGCGACGAACGCATGGACTCATACCGCGCTACCAGGTGACCACTGTCGGCCATACCGACGATCCGCGGGGCTACCAGGGCCACGGCCGGGTCGCAGAAGTGCCCCAGCAGGGCCTCCAGCCAGCCCCTACGCGGCACCACATCGGAATCCAGGAACGCCACGAAATTCGTCGTGCAGGACATCAACCCGGTGTTGCGCGCGGCCGCCGGCCCCCGACTCTCCGGGTGGCGCAGCACCTGCACCTCGCAGCAGTGCGCCGCGGTCAAATCCTCCCGACAGATCGGAACCTGAGACCCGTCGTCCACCACCACGACACGCAGCCCACGCAGAGCCGCAACCAGCCGCTGCAGTCCGATGATATTGTCCCGCACCGGAATAACGACCGTCACGTCTCGATACGATGGCCCGCCGGCCGGCCGTGGATGGGCAACGGTGGCATCCAAAAGGGTACGGGCCAGCTGTGCGCTGACCGCGTCGCGTACCTCCAGACGGCCGTCGGACAACATCCCCTGGGCGGCCGGCGCCAGCCGCAGCAGCCGGGTCGGCGACCCGCCCAACAGTGTGGATCCGCGTCCCAGGACCCGTACCTTCCGGTCGACCTGCACGGCGAAGCCGTCAGGCAGCCGGGCCGCGGTCACCGCAGCATCCCGTTCGCCCCGGGAGCCCAGGTATCAACGGCCGCCAGGCCGGCGTCGACCATCTCGGCGAAGAGCCGCTGCCCTTCACCGGCAGTGGCGGTGGTCGGGTCACCCAGCACCCCGACTGCGCTCACCGCCGCGACCCCGCCGCCGCGCATCGCGGGAAGCAGCTGCGCCAACGGTGCGCTGTTACCCGGCCGCGCCCGGTCGAGCCGGACGCTTTCCGGCGAAAGATGCAGCAGCAGAGAGGTTTCAGTGTGTCCGGCGTGGGCATCAGCACCCGGGGCGGCACACGGAAGCCAGCCCACGTCGCGGCCTTCGAACCGCAGCCGGCCTACCGCCTCGACCAATGCGGGCACATTGCCGCCGTGGCCGTTGACGAAGACCACCCGCTGCGCCCAGCAGCAGGCGGAGCGCCCGTACTCCAGCAACAGCTGGGTCAGTGCCTCGGTGCCGATCGAGATGGTGCCGGCAAAGCTCTGATGCTCGCCGCTGGCGCCGTAGGCAATGGCCGGCGCGACCGTCCAACCCTGCCCCGACCCGGCTGCTGCCAACCGCTCGGCCAACCGCTGAGCGAGCGCCTGTGCGACCCGGGTATCGGTGTCCAGCGGTAGGTGCGGGCCGTGCTGCTCAGTCGACCCGACCGGGACCAGCAGCCGCATCCCCCGCTCCGGCAGCTGACCCTGTAGCTGGTTCTGCAGTTCGTCCCAGGTCGAACTACCGAGCTCGCCGCCAACCGCCATCGGACGATGGTAAGCGAATTCACCTGTCGTACACCAGTTGTTGACGAGTACGACCCGAGTAAATTTTTCGCTCCGGGGACCGGAATGCTTTCCCGTGATCACGTCCGTCCCGTCCGCCACGGGCGTATCAGAACTGACGCTGATTTAGCAGGTGGGCGCGCCGGCCCGACCAGTGGCGGACCTGCGCCTTCCGACTAGACCTCGGCGGCGGGCACGCCGAGCGCCCGGGTGAAACCGGCCGGAATCAGAATGTCGTCCGCCGACAGGTCGTGCACCGACGCCCGGC
Source organism: Mycobacterium sp. SMC-14 (assembly GCF_046250075.1). Lineage (NCBI taxonomy): Bacteria > Bacillati > Actinomycetota > Actinomycetes > Mycobacteriales > Mycobacteriaceae > Mycobacterium > Mycobacterium sp. SMC-14. Next base: position 3,736,748 of record NZ_CP176429.1, read on the forward strand.
CGAGGCCCATCAGGGCCGAGTCGATGCCGCCCCGGAGGATGTCCAAGACGTTCTCCACCCCGGGCTGTCCGGCGGCGCCCAGCCCCCACAGGTAGGCCCGGCCGATCATCACCGCACGCGCTCCCAGCGCCACTGCCTTGACGACGTCGCTGCCCCGCCGGATGCCACCGTCCAGCAACACCTCGATCTGGTCGCCCACCGCTTCGGCGATGGCAGGCAGGGCCCGGATCGCCGCGGGCGTGCCGTCCAGGTTGTTACCACCGTGGTTGGAGACCGATATCGCCGAAACACCGGCATCCACAGCCCGTTTCGCGTCGTCTACCCGCATCACGCCCTTGAGCATGAACGGCCCGCCCCACAGCTCACGCAGCCAGGCGATGTCTTCCCAGGTGGGCGGTGGGGTGCCCATCCATTCCCCATAGGCCTGGAAGAACGGCGGACCGGCCTCGCCGCGGCCTGCCTGGTTGGGCACCCGCAGGCTCGGCGGACGCAGGGTCTTGGCCCACCGCAGGAACCATCCGGGCCTGGTGAGAGCCTCAGGCATCATCTTGACCATGGTCTTGAGGTCCATCTTCTCCGGGATGGTGGGGCTGCCCCAGTCCCGCCCGTGCGAGAAGCTCCAGTCGGTGGTCGCGATCATCCCGACGGCCCCGGCTGCCCGGGCGCGCTCCGCCCGCTCGGCGATGGCGTCGCGTCCCCCCAGCCAGTAGATCTGGAAGAAGGTCTTGGGGTTGGCGGCGATGACCTCTTCCATCGGCTTGCTGGCAAACGACGACAGGCCCATGGCGGTGCCGCGCGCCGCCGCCGCTCGCGCGACGGCAACCTCGCCGTCCGGGTCGACTGCCTGCACACCGGTCGGCGAGATCATCACCGGCATCGAGATCTCTTGCCCCATAACCGTTGTCGACAGTTCGCGGCTGGCGGGAGCACCCACCACGTGCGGCGCGAATCCCAGTTCGCTGAACGCCGCCACGTTGTCGCTGACCGTCAGGCCCTTTTCACTGGCCGAGATCAGCGAGGAGTACGCGGACTTCGGGAGCCGCTTCTTGGCTCGCTCCTGGGCAATAGCAACGGTTTCGAACCAGACATCACGAGCCATGATCAGATTGGACTTTCATTGCAGAGGCGGGCCGGCGGACGCATGGACAGCGTCAACGGCACCACAGTGGTGATCGGCTTGCCGCGGGAGTGGTCCGCGGCCGGACGGGGCTTGGTCCGATCGGCGGCCAGCGCGGGAGCGCCGTAGCCCTGGACGCATTCCGGATCGGGGCCGTCCAGCGGCAGGCCGGTGAAGAACTTGGCGGCCATGCAGCCGCCCCGGCAGCTGTCGTAGTGGTCGCAGCTTCCACACGCCCCCGCGGACTGCGGCTCACGCAGTTCACGAAACAGCGGGGCGTTCTTCCATACGTTGTCGAAACCGCCGTCGGACAGCACGTTTCCAGCCAGGAAGCGGTCGTGGATAGCGAAGGGGCAGGCGTAGACATCGCCGACGGGGTCGATCAGGCACACCACCCGTCCGGCACCACACATGTTCAGTCCGGCCAGCGCGCCGGGCGCGCCCAGGCCGGACAGGTGGAAGAAGGAGTCGCCGGTCAGCACGCGTTCCCCGTTGGCCACCAGCCAGTCATAGAGCTGGACCTGCTGGTCGGCGGTCGGGTGCAGGTCGTCCCACACGTCGGCGCCGCGCCCCGACGGCCGCAGTCGGGTGATCCGTAGCGTGGCTCCGTAGCGGCTGGCCAGCGCGGCGAAGTCGTCGAGCTGGTCGATGTTGTGGCGGGTCGCAACCACCGAGATCTTGGCATCGGAGAATCCGGCCGCGGCCAGGTTCTCCAGCGCGCGGATCGCCATGTCGAACGAGCCGGGGCCACGGATCGGGTCGTTGACCTCGGCGGTGGCACCGTCCAGGGAGATCTGGACGTCGACGTAGTCGCTGGCCGCCAGCTTGGCCGCCACCTCGGGGGTGATCCGCAGACCGTTGGTAGAGAACTTCACCCCGACGTGGTGCTCGGTCGCGTAGTCCACCAGCTCCCAAAAGTCCGAGCGCACAGTGGGTTCCCCGCCACCGATGTTGACGTAGAACACCTGCATGCGTTCCAGCTCGTCGATGATGTCCTTGCATTGCTGCGTGGACAGCTCGCGGGGATCGCGCTTGCCCGACGAGGACAGGCAGTGCACGCACGCCAGGTTGCAGGCGTAGGTCAGTTCCCACGTCAGGCAGATCGGAGCGTCAAGCCCGTGCTCGAATTGTTCGATCAGCCGGGGCACCGGTGCCACGGATGTCATTGGCCCTCCCTGGGCATCAGCATCTTCGAATCCGCCAACACGCGCAGCGCGTGTAGGTACGGACCCTGGTCGGCGTCGTCGACTCCGGCTGCGCGGCAGGCGGATCGGACATCGTCGTGCTCCGGCAGAGACCGCACCACCTCGACGATGGTGCGGTTCTTCAGAAACGACAACTTACGGGTGCCGAAGTGGTACAGCAGCGCACCAAACGGCTCCGGACGGAGCGCCACCTGCGGGTGCAGCTCCCAGCCGCGGTCGGGGTCGAACACCGTTGCCTCCGACTCCACGGCGACGTCCGGCATGGTCAGTAGACGCCGCACATGCCGTCGATGGACACCTCTTCGACCAGGGTCTCGGTGACGATCTCTGAGTTCGATGTCGCCGACGAAGCGGCTCCGGCAGCGCTATCAATCTTTTGGTTCTGGTCCATGACGCGGGCCTTTCTCACGTTCGGGTTCGACAACGGACTGTCGTGTCGGTCACAATCTCGGACAGAATATGGCATCGAGTGCCGTAAAGGAAGTGGGGCTGTCAGATGGGCGGTACACCGAATCCGCACCCCCGCGCCGGGAGGCGGCGCTCCACCACCCCGCAGCACATCACCGACGTGGCCATCGACCTGTTCGCCGCCCGCGGATTCGGCGAGGTGAGCGTCGACGACGTGGCGCAGGCCGCCGGCATCGGCCGGCGCACGGTATTCCGGTACTACGCCTCGAAGAACGCCATCCCGTGGGGCGACTTCGACGCACACCTGCAACAACTGCGCGAAACCCTGGACGGCATCGACCCGGCCGCACCTCTCGGCGATGCGCTACGCGCGGCACTCTTGGCGTTCAACACTTTCGGCGCGAGTGAGACGGCGCGCCATCGCCGGCGGATGCGGGTGATCCTGCAGACCGATGAGCTGCAGGCGTACTCGATGACGATGTACGCCGGATGGCGCAACGTCATCGCGGAGTTCGTGGCGCGCCGCGCGGGCCTGGACCCCGACGACCTGCGGCCGCAGACGGTGGCGTGGATGATGCTGGGGGTGGCGCTCAGCGCCTACGAACGCTGGCTGGGAGATGAGTCGCTGGTGCTGCCCCAGGTTCTCGGTGCGGCGTTCGACGCGATCCGCGGCGGCCTGGACTGACGCTCACCCCACGACGTCGCGGTAGGCGGTGACCACCGGCTCCAGCTCGTCAGGGGTGGCCCCGTGCAGGATCACCGCGTCGGCGCCGTAGTCGAACTCCTCGCGGATACGCTCCGCGCAGCACCGCGCCGGTCCGGTGGCCGCCGGTTCCAGCCACTCGCCGGGGATCAACGTCGCGATGTGCTCGATCTGCTCGGCGGTGGCCTTGTGGTCGATACCGCCCGGGATCGAGGTCACCACCGGGTCTTCGCGGAAGCGTTGCAGCACCGCCGGGTCCCAGTTATTGGTGCGCACCAGCAGATCGCCATAGCCCTGTAGGTAGGTAGCCAGCCGCGCCACGGTCTTTTTCAGCCGCAACTCTTCGGGCAGGTGATCGCCCACGGTGGCGAAACACGACCACACCCGCACGCTCGCCGGGTCGCGGCCGGCTCGTTCCGCGGCGTCCTTCACCGTTTTCACACTGCGCTGCAAGGTCTCCGGGGTGAAGTAGGTGTGCAGAATGACGTCGTCGAACAATGCGCCGCCCAGCTCGAGGGTCTTGGGCCCGAATGCCACCAGCGCCAGCCGGATGTCTTCTCGGAAGTCCGGGTCCAAGAACAGCACCTGATAGCGGCCGATCGGCCCGTCGTGGCCCAAGATCACCTCGCCTTTCCAGAGTCGGCGCATCACCTGCGCGAAGTCGGCCATCTGCGCGGTGGTGACGTTCGGGATCCCGAACGCGGCGTACATGGCAGCCACGCCGCGGCCGATGCCCAGGGTGAACCGTCCCCCGGACAGTCGGTGCATGGTGGTGGCCCATGACGCGGTGATCAACGGATGGCGGGTGTTGTGATTGGTTGCCGCGGTGGCGATCTGCATCCGGTCTGTGACCGCGCACGCCGCCCCGACCAGCGACGACGCCTCCTTGACGTTCCAGCGTTCGGAGATGAACGCGGTCCCGAACCCGAGTTCCTCGCCACGGCGGGCTTCATCCATCAGCACGGCCGGGCCCTCCCCGCCGGCGCCGGCCAGCAGGTAGTAGCCCAGTTCGTCGAGAATCCGATCGGACCCGACCATGACCACGCTCCATTCCTGCCGATATATCTATCGATGGGTTTACGGTACGGTATTCAGTTGGACGCCGCGGGAGGAAATGCGATGAAGGTTCCGTTCACCTGGAAGGTCACCGGCTGGTTCATGATCGGCTGGTCACCGGAGTTCACCACCGGAGAGACCCGGGCCCTGCACTACTTCGGCGAGGACCTGGTCGCCTACCGGGACGCCGGCGGTGAACTGCACGTGATGGAGGCGCACTGCAAGCACATGGGCGCCCACCTGGGCCACGGCGGCACGGTGGTCGAAGATCGCGTCGAGTGCCCCTTCCACGGCTGGCAGTGGGGACCCGACGGCTGCAACAAATTCATCCCCTATCAGCCGGACCGGCCGAACAAAGCGTTGCGCCTGCGGGTCTACCCGGTCCGCGAGCAGCACGGCTGCGTGTTCGCATGGCACCACCCCGACGGCGCCGAACCCCACTGGGAGATGCCCGACATCTTCGGCAAGTTTCCCCAATTCACCGCCGGCCCGCAGGACTACTACCGGGCCTACCCGGAATTCTCCCGACGTCTGGAGGGCGAACCGGTCCATCCACAGATCGTCGCCGAAAATGCCGCTGACAGCGCACATTTCCAGTACGTACACCACGCGACGGTGACGCCCAGACTGCTCGACTGGGAGATGGCCGGCCAGGAATGGCACTTCGTCGCCGGCTTTCCCGACGAGCGCGCGGCTGACCCGGAACAGATGGCGTTGCGCTTCCACAGTCACCTGTTCGGGCTCGGCGGGGCGATCAGCATCTTCGAGGGCGTGCAGCAGCACCGGCTGATCTTCACCTGCACCCCGGTCGACGAGGGCCGCTCGGACCTGTTCTATTCGATCTGGTGGCCGAGGGTTCCCGGCGACGACTCCGACGCGCCGCCGGACGACGTCCGGGCGCGTGTCGAGAAGCAATTCCTGACTACCGTCGAAGACGATCTGGGCATCTGGCGCTACCAGCGCTACATCCAGAATCCGGCGCTGTCCAAGGTCGACGCGAAACCGTTTATGACACTGCGAAAGTGGGCGACACAGTTCTACGATGTGCCGGCATGACCGCCACACTGGCGGAATTAGTGGCGCCCCAGCACACCGCACTCATCACCCAGGAGCTGCAGGGCGCGGTGGTGGGACCCGACGCCGGCTTGGCGGCCCTAGCCGACGAGGCGCGCCGTGAGGCGCTGCCCAACATCGGCCGGCTGCTGCCGGCAGCGCGGTCGGCCGGCGTTGCGGTGGTGCACTGCCTGGTGCACCGTCGCCCGGACGGCCTGGGTTCGAACCACAACGCGCGGCTGTTCGCCGCCGGCCGCCGCGCGGTGCGCATCGATCCGGGCAGCGCCGGCGCCACCCTGCTACCCGAGTTCGGGCCGGAACCGTATGACCTGGTGCTCAGCCGCTGTCACGGCCTCGGGCCGATGGGCGGAACCGATCTGGATGCAGTCCTGCGCAACCTGGGCATATCCACCGTTGTCGCGGTGGGGGTCTCGCTGAACGTGGCCATCCCGAACCTGGTCATGGACGCGGTCAACGCCGCTTACCACGTGGTGGTGCCCCGCGACGCGGTGGCCGGTGTCCCGGCCGAGTACGGTGCTGCCATCATCGACAACACGTTGTCGCTGCTGGCGACGATCACCACCACACAGGAGCTGATGGACACGTGGCACCCCTGACCCAGTTCACCGTGCCCGAGGTCACCGACGCGGTGGCCGCGGCGATCCCCGACCGCGACATGATCGTCCAGGGCGACCGGCGCTACACCTATGCCCAGATCCTCGAGCGGTCCAACCGGCTGGCGTCCTACCTGCACTCGCGCGGGCTGGGGTGCCACACGCCCCGGTCGGATCTGTCTGCGCACGAGACCGGCCAGGACTTGTTGGGCATCTACGCCTACAATGGCAACGAGTTCGTCGAGACCCTGCTGGGCAGCTTCCGGGCCCGGGTGGCACCGTTCAACGTCAACTACCGCTACGTGCGCAAGGAATTGGCGTACCTGCTGGCGGATTCCGGCGCCACCGCGCTGGTGTATCACGCCGCGTTCGCCCCCACCTTGGCCGAAGTGCTGCCCGACCTGCCGCAACTCAAAGTGCTCATCCAGATCGCTGACGACTCCGGCAACACCCTGCTCGACGGGGCGGTCGACTACGAGACGGTGCTGGCGGAGAGCTCGCCGGAGCCGCCTCCGGTGCAACCCTCGCCCGACGATCTGTATGTGCTCTACACCGGTGGCACCACCGGGATGCCCAAGGGCGTGCTCTGGCGTCAGCACGACATCTTCATGGGCTCGTTCGGCGGCCGCAACCTGATGACCGCCGAAGAGGTCAGCTCCATCGACGACATCGTGGGGCCGGCTCGGGAGAACCCGGGCATCAGGCTGATGATCCTGCCGCCGCTGATCCACGGCGCCGCCCAGTGGGCGGTGATGACCGCGATCAACACCGGCCAAACCCTGGTCTTCCCTTCGGTTGTGGACCATTTCGACGCCGACGACGTGGTACGCGCCATTGAGCGCGAGAAAGTGCTGTCGGTGACCGTGGTCGGCGATGCGATGGCCCGGCCGCTACTGGACGCGATCCGCAACGGCACCGCCGACGTATCGTCACTGCTGGTGGTGGCCAACGGCGGCGCCCTGTTGACGCCGTACGTCAAGCAGCAGATCGTCGAGACCCTGCCCGGCGCGATGGTGATCGACGGTGTCGGTTCCTCGGAGACCGGCGCCCAGATGCGTCACATGTCGACATCGGGTGCCGTGTCCACCGGAACGTTCGCCGGCGGACCGGACACCTGCGTGGTGGCCGAAGACCTCGGGGCCGTGCTGCAACCCGGGCACGACGGCCTGGGCTGGCTCGGCCAGCGCGGCTATGTCCCGTTGGGCTACAAGGGCGATGCAACCAAGACCGCGGCCACCTTCCCGGTGATCGATGGAGCACGCTTCGCGGTCCCCGGCGACCGGGCCCGGCACCTGGACGACGGATCGATCGAGCTGCTCGGCCGGGATTCGGTGACGATCAACTCCGGTGGGGAGAAGATCTTCGCCGAGGAAGTCGAGACGGCCCTCGCCTCACATCCGAGTGTCGTCGACGTGGTGGTCGCGGGCCGGCCCAGTGAACGCTGGGGCCAGGAGGTGGTGGCCGTGGTGGCCCTCGCCGACGGTGCCGCCGTGACGGCCGCCGAACTCATCGAGCATGCCGGCGGGTCGCTGGCCCGCTACAAGCTGCCCAAGGCAGTCGTGTTCCGGTCGACGATCGTGCGCAGCCCGGCGGGCAAGGCCGACTACCGGTGGGCGCGCGAACAGGCCGAGCAGGGCTAGCGTCGTCAGCCGCGTTTGATCCGGCGACGAGTCCGGCCAAGCGCCGAGCGCAGCATCGCATCGGCGTAGAAGCGCATCGCGGGCCGAAACGGCGGCGCCGCACTGCCGGTCATGCTGAACGGCAGGTCGGAGCCCACCACGGTCCGGTAGTGGCTGAACGCGTCAAAGCCCGCCTTGCCGTGGTAGGCGCCCATGCCGCTGCGGCCCACCCCGCCGAACGGTGCCCCCGACGGAATCATCTGTGCCGCAAAATCGTTGCGGGCCACTCCACCGCTTCTGGTGCGCTGCACGAAGTCCCGAAAGCTCTTGCCGCCGGGACCGAACCAGTAGGCGACCAGCGGAGCGGGGCGTGCGTTGATCGTCGCGATCGCTTCATCGAGGGTGCCATAGCCCTGCACCATCAGCACCGGACCGAAGATCTCCTCGTCGGCGATCCGCATGGTCGCATCGACGCCACGCACCAGGGTGGGGGCGATCTTGCGGGACGCACGATCCGGCAGCGCCTCCCCGTCCGGCGCGACGGCCTCCACCACGGCGCCGCGGTCGCGCGCGTCGTCGATCAGAGCCAGCACCCGGTCGAAGTTGGCTTCGTTGACACTTGAGCAGTAGTCGCCATTGGTCAGGATCGTCGGGAACATGTCCCGCAACGTCTGCCGGGCCGCATCGACGAATGCGTCGATGTCGCGCTCGGGCACCAGAACATAGTCCGGACACACGCAGACCTGACCGCCGTTGACCATGCGGGCCGACGCGATCCGCTTCGCCGATCGCGCGATATCGGCGCCGGGCGCCACCACGACGGGATTCTTCCCGCCCAGTTCCAAGGTCACTGGGACCAAGTTGTCCGCGGCGGCGCGCTGAACCAGTGCACCCACCGACGGCGAACCGGTGAAGAAGACGTGATCGAACGGCAGACCGGCGAACGCGGCCGCCACCTCAGCACCGCCGGTGACGACGGCGAACTCGCTCTCCTCGAAGTACTTCGGCGCCAGCTGTGCCATCAGATCGGCGGTGCACGACGTGATCTCGGACATCTTGACCATCACCCGGTTGCCCGCCGCGAAAGCCGCCGCCGCCGGCACCACCACCAGTTGCAGCGGGAAGTTCCACGGCCCGATGATTCCCACCACGCCGAGTGGACTGGGCTGCACCTCGGCACGCAACCCGACCAGCCGGGCCGCACGCAACAACTTGCCCGGTCGCATCCATTGTCGGACATGCGATCTGGTGTGCTCGACCACGGGGACGATGCCAATCATCTCGGTGGCCAGTGAGGCCGCTCTCGACCGGGTGCCGAAATCTTGCGCCATCGCCTCGGTGAAGGCGTCGACGTTTTCCAGCACCATCGCGAGCAATCGGTCGATGCGGCTACGCCGGACCGCGACACCCGGCGGCCCGTCGGCCACGAAGGACCGCCGCTGCTTCTCCAGCAGATTTGCCAGCTCGGCCGTCACGACAGGTCCAGTGGCCCGTTTTCGGCCACGGTCCGCAACTGGCCCAGTTCGACGCCACGGTCTGCGGCGGCCTCAATGCAGGCCGCCACATCCTTGCGCATAAAGGGTGCAACGACTTTGGCGAAGCTCTCCACACCACCGGCCGACTGCACGTACCCCGCGGCCCGGCTGCCGCCACTGCATTGCGACAGCGCCTCGAACAGGCTGGTGTCGCGCACTCCGAGGCTCTTGCCCAGCTCGACCGCGGCGGCGACCAGTTGCGCATTGGCGGCGAACAGCACGTTGTTGATCAGTTTGAGGTTGAGCGCGGTGCCCAGACTCCCGGTAGTGATCACCGGATCGGCATAGGAAGCCAGCACCGGCTGCGCGCGGGCGACCGCTTCGTCGGGGCCGCCGAGCAGCACGGTCAGCTTGCCGGCCTCGATGTCATGAGCGCCGCCGCTCACCGGAGCGTCCACCAGCACCGGGCCGTGCGGAAACTCCGCCGCCAATGTGGTCAAGGTGCTCACCGTCCCGGTGGTGTGGGACACCAGCACTGTGCTGGAGTCGGTATGGGCAAGCAGGCCGTCGGGGCCGGTGGCGACATCGAGCAGTTGGGCGTCGGAGAACAGACAGCTGATCACGACGCCGGCATTGCGGGCAGTCGCGGCGACCGACTCGACCGGCACGGCACCGGTGTCCGCGAGCCTCTGGCGCACCTCGGGCCGGCGCGCGTACACCTGCACGCGATAGCCGGCGGCGACCAGGCGCGCGACCATCGGTTCGCCCATCTTGCCGGCTCCCACGAACCCGACGACCTGGCCCGTTGCGCTCATTCTCGGCTCCTCAAGGCAGCTTTCGGCTATCCGGTAAGGGCAACCGTAGCATTGTCCGCACGCGCCGAATTAGTTACAGTCGTGCTTACTGTCGACTTTTCGGGTACACCAGAAGGCTGGCGAGGATGACCAACCCGCAGCGCAAGGTCGTGGTCGTGGGCGCGGGGTCTGGAATCGGCGCCGCCACCGCCGCGCACTTCTTCGAGCGCGGAGATTTCGTTCTCGCCGTCGACGTGCGCGCCCACCACACGCCGGCGTCGCAACACGCCTACTGCGACCTGCGGGATCCGACAGCCATCGCTGAGTTCGCCGCCGGAATCGGCGACGGCTGGGACCTACTGGCCCACGTCGCCGGCATACCGGGCACCGCATCGGCTGCCGATGTGCTGACGGTCAATTACCTGGGGATGCGCCTGATGACCGAGGGCCTGCTACCGCGGCTTCGTCGCGGCGGGTCGGTGGTCGCGGTGGCATCGACGGCGGCACTCGGGTGGGAGCAGCGCATCGGAGTGCTCAACGACCTACTCGAAGCGACGGACGCGCAGGCCGTCCTGCGCTGGCAGGCCGGCCAGGACCCGGCCTACCCGGTCTACAGCACCTCCAAGCAGGCGATGATCCTGTACGCCAAGCGGCGAGCCGCGACGGCCCACGCCGAGTACGGCGTACGGATCAACACGGTGAGCCCGGGCCCGGTCGAAACGCCGATCCTGCCCGACTTCGAGCAGTCGATGGGCAAACAGCTGCTCGACACCGTACGCGCCACCGTCGGCCGGCATGCCGGCGTCGACGACATCGTGCCGGTGATCGACTTCCTGGGTTCCCCCGCCGCCGGATGGATCACCGGCCAGGACGTTCTCGTCGACGGCGGGTTCATCACCTCGATCGCCGCCGGCACACCCATCACCGCGTAGGGCCAACGCCCCGAGAGGAAACCATGACACTGGATTCGTCACCGACCACACCGGTATCGCCGCACCCCTACCATCGCCTGGACATCTCCGAAACCGACTTTTGGGGCAAGGACTTCCGGACCCGGGACGAGACGTTCGCGACGCTGCGGGGCGAACCGGGGCTGACCTGGCACCGGCCCATAGACGCGGTGTTCCCCCACCAGGAGACCGGATACTGGGCGGCAACCCGGCATGCCGACGTCAAGTTCATCAGCCAGCATGAAGAGCTATTCTGTTCCAGCGAAGGCGTCAGCGTCGACCCGATGCCGGCCGAGATCCAGCGCAACATGACGTTCTTCCTGGCGATGGACCCACCCGACCACACTCGGTACCGCAAGCTCATCAGTTCGGGATTCACCCCGCGGCAGGTTCGGCGCATCGAGGATCAGATCAAGGCCAACTCCCGCAGCATCGTCGACGACCTGTTGACCCAGTTGCGCACCGGCGACCAGATCGACTTCGTCGCAAGCTGTTCCGGCCAACTACCGATGCGCACCGTCTCCGACATGATCGGCATCGACCCGGCCGACCAGCAGAAGGTGGCCTACGCCGCCGAATGCCTGTTCAGTGGCAGCGACGACGAGTACGCCTCACTGGAGGAGCGGGCCGTGCACGTCATGACGCAGCTGGGCGTGCTGGCCGGCTCCGGCGTCGAGCTGGCACAGCGCCGCCGCGTCGAACCGCACGATGACCTGATGACCGAGTTGGTCAATGCCGAAGTCGACGGCCACCGCCTCACCGATTCCGAGCTCGGCTCATTCATGGTGCTGCTGGGCTCTGCGGGCAACGACACCACCAAACAGGCCACCACGCACGCCTTCAAGGCCCTGGTCGAACATCCTGAGCAGCGCGCCTGGCTGTTGGCGGACTACGACAATCGGATCGGCGGGGCGGTCGAGGAGTTCGTGCGATGGGCGACACCGGTACTCGCCTTCGCCCGTCACGCGGTGGTGGACACCGAGGTCGCCGGGACCGAGGTCAAGGCCGGCGAGAAGGTGGCGCTGTACTACTGCTCGGCCAATCGCGACGAGTCGGTGTTCGACCGGCCGCATGAGTTCGACCTCACCCGCGCTACCAACCCGCACCTGGGCTTCGGCGGCGGCGGCGCGCACTACTGCCTGGGCACCCATGTCGCGAGGATGGAGCTGCGTCACCTGTTCTACGAGCTGCTCACCCGGCTGCCGGAAGTCAGGATCGGCGAGCCGGAGTACCTGCAGAGCACCTTCGTGCACGGCATCAAGCGGATGCCGATCAGCCTGGCCTGACGCTGGCGCAATACTCGCTTAGTCATTTACTGTAATCATTACAGTATGTAGATACACCCGACGGGAGATCAGCCGTGGAGAGTCAGGTTGACGACATCGCTGCCGCACTCGACAAGCCGGCCGACTACCTGAAGGACCCCTATCCGTACTTCCGGAGCAAGCGAGAAGGACTCGGGGTCTTCCCCGGAACGGTCATGGACTACTCCAAGACCCCAGCATCGCTTCGGCCCAAGACCCAATTCGCCGCGGTCTCTTTCGAGGCCGTGAATCAGGTCTTCCGCGAGGCTGATTCCTTCAACTCGCACATCTACGACGTCACCATCGGGCTGTTCATCGGACCGACGATCCTGGCGATGGAGGGCGAGCCGCACCGCAAGCATCGCAATCTGGTCTCGGCGGCCTTCAAAAGGAAATCACTGGTGCACTGGGAGCCGGAGGTGGTCCGGCCGGTCTGCAACGCCCTGATCGACGAGTTCATCGGCGGCGGTACCGCCGATCTGGTGTCCGGATTCACCTTCGAGTTCCCCACCCGGGTCATCGCCAAGCTGCTGGGCCTGCCCGAAGAGGACCTGCCCTGGTTCCGCCAGCGGGCGATCGAGCTGATCAGCTACACCGTCAACTACGAGCGGGCGTTTGCCGCTTCAGCGGAATTGAAGGACTACTTCCTGGCCCAGATGGCCAAACGCAAGTCCCAGCCGACCGAAGACATCATCGGCGACCTGGTCACCGCGGACGTCGATGGCGAAAAGCTCACCGACGAAGCGATCTTCTCGTTTCTACGCCTGCTGCTGCCGGCCGGCTTGGAGACCACCTACCGGGCCACCAGCAACCTGCTGTATCTGCTGCTCACCCATCCCGAACAGTTCGCGGCGGTGCGCGCCGACCACGATCTGATCGGCGCCGCGATCGAGGAGGGGCTGCGCTACGAGACGCCGCTGACCACGGTGCAGCGCACCGCCATCCGCGTCACCGAGGTGGCCGGCGTCGAAGTCCCCGCCGGCGCGGTCGTCGATGTCTGCATCGGTTCCGCCAACCGCGACGAGGCCCGGTGGGAGCGGCCGGAGGAATTCGACATCTTCCGCAAGTGGATTCCGCACATCACGTTCGCCGCAGGCGAGCACACCTGCATGGGCCTGCATCTGGCCCGCATGGAGATGCGGGTCGCGATGGAATGCCTGCTGGAACGCCTCGGCGAGATCACCCTGGTCACCGACGGTAATCCGCATATCTACGGGCAGCCGTTTCGCTCCCCGCGGTCGCTGCCGGTGACGTTCACCGCCCAGCGGGGCTGATGACTCACGCCCCCCGGGGCTTGCGGTAGCCGATCGTCTTGGTCTCCAAGTACTGCGCGAACCCCTCGATCCCGCACTGCCGGCCCCAGCCGCTGCTCTTGTAGCCGCCGAACGGCGCGTCGGCTCCGTAGTACATGCCGCCGTTGACGCCGACCGCGCCGGTCCGGATCCGGCGAGCCACAGCCAGTGCCCGCTCGTTCGATGCCGAAACCACGGCGCCGGCCAGCCCGTAGGCGCTGTCGTTGGCGATCCGCACCGCCTCGTCATCGTCGCCGAACGGCAGCATCACCAGCACCGGCCCGAACACCTCCTCCCTCGCGATGGCGGCGCCGTTGTCGACCCCCACGATCACCGTCGGCTGCACGTAGTGTCCGCCCGCCAGCTCATCCGGCAGGCCGTCGACTTCGCCTCCGCCGGTGGTGATCTCGGCCCCGTCACGGCGGGCCTGCGCGTAGGCGTCGAGTACCCGCTGCTTCTGCGCGGCGCTGATCAGCGGGCCGACCAGGGTTCGCGGCAGCGCCGGGTCGCCCACGGTGACGGCCGCGAAGGCCGCGGTGACCGCGGCAACCAACTCGTCGAACATACTGGCGTGCACCAGCATCCGGGTGGTGGCCGCGCAGGCCTGCCCAGCGTGCACGCACACCCCTACCGCACCGGGGATCACCTTGGCCGGGTCGGCATCATCCAGCACGATCAGCGCCGACTTTCCGCCCAGCTCCAGGAAGGTGCGCTTCATGGTGTCGGCGCCGTTGCGGGCCAGCAGCTTGCCGACCGTGGTCGATCCGGTGAAGGAGATCATGTCGACCCGAGGGTCGGTGCCCAGCAGTCCGGCAACCTCGTTGGACGGCGTGGGCACCACATTGACCACCCCGGCCGGGATGTCGGTGTGCTCGGCGACCAGGCGCCCCAACCGGGTGGCGTTCCACGGGGTGTTCGGGTCGGGCTTGAGCACCACGGTGTTGCCGGCCGCCAAGGCCGGCCCCAGCTTGTTGAGGATCACCTCGATGGGAAAGTTGGACGGCGTGATCGCCGCAACCACACCGACGGGCTCCTTGACGACGGTGCGGACGTTGCGGTCGCCGAACAGTCCCCCGCCGTCGAGTAGCCGCTCCCAGTCGAATTCGTCGATCAACCGTCCCGGGTAGCGCAGCCCATCTGCGAGCGGCCAATCCAGCTGCGCCAGTTGGGTCGTCATCACCGGGCAGCCCACTTCCGCGATCAGCTCAGTGCGCAGCTCTTCCTTCTCGACCTCCAGCGCCGACTGCAGTTGCGCCAGGCAGCGCTTGCGCAGTTCGCGGTTGGTCGACCAATCAGTGTCATCGAACGCGCGCCGGGCCGCACCGATCGCCTGCCGCATGTCGCTGCGATCGGCGGCCGCGGTAGTCCCCAACAGCCGTCCGGTGGCCGGGCTGAGGTTGTCGAACTCCGCACCCGACGCCGCTGCCACCAGTTTGCCGTCGATCAGCAGGCGCGACTCGGCCGCGGCCGCAGCCAGTTCGCCGATCTCAACGCTGCTGGTCTGCCGTCCGATGTCGCTCACCTCGCCCCTTTCGGATGCCCAACCGTAACCATTACAGTAGAATACTTCAATTGGTTCTCGAGGGGTTCACACGGCGGCAGGAGCGCGCTGAGTTGATCAAAGTCATGGACGGCTTCCGGGTGCTGGAAGTCGCGCAGTTCACCTTCGTACCCGCGGCCGGCGCGATCCTTGCCGACTGGGGCGCCGACGTGATCAAGGTCGAGCACCCGGTGCGTGGTGACGCCCAGCGCGGGTTCATCCGGATGGGCGGTTTCGAGCTCAACCCCGACCGGCATCCGCTGATCGAGCACCCCAATCGGGGCAAGCGCAGCGTCGGCATCGACGTATCGACTTCCGGTGGGCAGCAGGTCCTTTACGAACTGGCAGCAACGGCGGACGTGTTCTTGACGAACTATCTGCCGCGCGCGCGGCAGAAGAACAAGTTCGACGTCGAGCACATCCGCGCCGCGAATCCCAACATCGTCTACGCCCGCGGCAGTGCCTACGGCGACAAGGGGCCCGAACGCGACATCGGCGGCTTCGACGGCACCGCGTTCTGGACCCGCAGCGGGGTAGGCCACGCGCTGAGTCCCGAGGAACTCGGGGCGCCGCTGTCCCAGGGCATCCCCGCGTTCGGCGACTCAATCGGCGGGATGAACATCGCCGGCGGGATCGCCGCCGCGCTGCTACACCGCGAACGCACCGGCGAGGCGCTTGAGGTCGACGTGTCATTGCTGTCCACCGCATGGTGGGCGGCCGGAGCCAGCGTGACGCAGGGCATGGACACCGGCGAGGCGATGCGGGCGATGATGCCCGAATCCGGCGGTTCAGCGAGACTCGACGAAGGAGAGGCGAAGCTGGGACCGCCGCACAAATCGAGTGGCTCACCGGCGAACCCGTTCCTGGGCAACTACACGACCTCCGACGGCGGCACCATCAACCTGTGCATCGTCAGCCCGACCGGCTACATCCGAGACACCTTTGAGCATCTGGGGATTCCCGAGGCCGCCGACGACCCGCGCTTCGCCGAGGTCCTGCCGCTGATGCAGAACGCCGAAGCGGCCGGCGCACTGATCGTCGCCGCGATCGGCGCCAAGCCCTTCGAATACTGGCGCCAACACCTCAAGACCATGAAGGGTCAGTGGGCGCCGTTCCAAAGCCTGGTCGACCTGGGCTCCGACGAGCAGGCCATCGCCAACGACATGATCGCCGAGGTCGAACCCGGTGACGGCGGACCGCCGTTCAAGGTGGTCCGCGGCCCGGTTCAGTTCAACCACGAGCCGCTGGAGACCACGCGTGCTCCACAGGCCTCCGAGCACACCGAGATCGTGCTGATGGAGCTCGGGATGGATTGGGACCGTATCGAAAAGCTCAAAGAATCGGGCGATATCGCCTAACCATCGTTGAGTCTGCGGCCACGGTGCTGCCTACTCGACCTTTTCCGCCACCAACGCAGAGTCAACGGAGGACCGATGCAGAAAGCTCTAGCACCCGATATTTCGACATGGCCGGAGGCGAACCCGCAGCTGATCGGCAACCGATGCGGCGCCTGTGACGCCACGGTGTTCCCGGCCCAGCCGCACTGTCCTAGCTGCAGCGGCGATCAGATGAGCCAGGAGCTGCTGCCGCGGGCCGGCACCCTGGTGGCCTGGACCACCCAGGGCTTTCCACCCGGGGCACCGTATCTGGGCCCGACCGGTAACGATTTCGTGCCGTTCGGTGTCGGGCTGGTGCAGCTCGGCGACGTCATCCGGGTCGAAGGGCGCCTCACCGAGAACGACCCCGACAAGCTGGAGTTCGGGATGCCGGTGGAGTTGGTCATGGTGCCGTTCACCTCCGATGCCGACGGCACCGAGGTCATCACCTTCGCCTTTCGGCCGGTATCGGAGACCGCGATCCCATGACTCATGACGTAGCGATCATCGGTGTCGGCCTGCACCCGTTCGGCCGATTCGAGGGCAAGTCCGCGATGGCGATGGGGGTCGAGGCGATCTTCGCCGCCGTGGCCGACGCCGGCGTGGACTGGAAAGACATCGGGGCCGCGACCGGTGGCAGCTGGACGGTGGCCAACCCGGACGCCATCGTCGGGATGGTCGGGCTGTCGGGCATCCCGTTCACCAACGTGTTCAACGCGTGCGCCACCGCGGCCAGCGCAGCCAAGGTCTGCGCGGACGGCATCCGGCTGGGCGACTACGACATCGGCATCGCCGTCGGCCTGGACAAACACCCGCGCGGCGCGTTCACCGAAGACCCGGCCCTGGTGGGGATGCCGCGCTGGTACGCCGAGAACGGCCAATACCTGACCACCCAGTTCTTCGGCATGAAGGCCAATCGCTACCTACACGATCACGGCATCTCCCAGCAGACGTTGGCCAAGGTCGCGGCGAAGAACTTCCGCAACGGCGTGCTGAACCCGAATGCGTTCCGGCGTAAGCCGATCTCCGAGGAGGAGATCCTGGGCTCGGCGATGCTGAACTATCCGCTGACCCAGTACATGTTCTGCGCACCGGATGAGGGCGCGGCGGCGGTGGTGATGTGCCGCGCCGACATCGCGCACCGCTATACCGACAAGCCGGTGTACCTGCGCGCGGTGGAGGTCCGCACGCGGCGCTACGGCGCCTACGAGGTGAACACCACCTTCGCTCCGGTGACCGAAGACGTGGCACCCACGGTGTACGCCGCCCGCGCCGCCTTCGAAAAGGCCGGTGTCGCACCCGAAGATGTCGACGTCATCCAGTTGCAGGACACCGACGCCGGCGCCGAGATCATCCATATGGCCGAGTGCGGCTTCTGCGCCGACGGCGACCAGGAGAAGCTGCTGGCCGACGGCGCGACCGAGATCACCGGGTCACTGCCGATCAACACCGACGGCGGGCTGATCGCCAACGGTGAGCCGATCGGCGCGTCAGGACTGCGCCAGATCCACGAGCTGGTCCGCCAGCTGCGCGGCGAAGCCGGTGACCGTCAGGTGCCCGGGGGCCCGAAGGTGGGATTCGCTCAGCTCTACGGCGCGCCGGGCACCGCCGCGGCAACCATCCTGACCACCTAGCGACCGGGAGCAATCATGAGCCAGTTCCGTGACGCGCCGATCTTCGATGCCGACCAACACATGTACGAAACCCCCGAGGCACTGACCAAGTACCTGCCGGAGAAGTACTCGCGGGCGGTGCAATTCGCCCAGATCGGCCACCAGACCCGGATCATCATCAACGGCAAGGTCAGCGACTTCATCCCCAATCCCACCTTCGAGCGGGTCGCCCCGCCGGGTGCACACGAGAAGTTCTTCGCCGGGGAGAACACCGAGGGACTGACCCTGCGCGAGATGCAGGGCAGGGCGATCGAGGCGCCGTCGGCAACCCGCAACCCCGCGGACCGGGTCGCCGAGTTGGACCGCCAGGGCGTCACCGAAGCGTTGAACTACCCCACGTTGGCCAGCCTGGTCGAGCATTCCAGCGCCGACGACCCGGAGCTCACGCTGGCCATCATTCACGCGCTGAACCAGTGGATGGCCGAGCACTGGTCCTACGACTACGACGGCCGGGTGTTCTCCACGCCGATCATCAATCTGTCCGAGGTCGAGGGCGCCCAGCGGGAACTGGAGTACATCCTGGACCAGGGCGCAGCGGTAGCGCTCGTCAAACCTGGCCCGGTCAACGGCATCCGCGGTTGGCGCTCTCCGGCGCTGCCGGAGTTCGACCCGTTCTGGCGTGACGTGCAGGCCGCCGGTCTGCCCATCGTGCTGCACGCCAGCTTCCCGCCGCTCGACGACTACGTTGGCCGGTGGGAGCCGCCGTACACGCAGAACTTCATGACGCAAAGCGCCTTCCGCTGGATGGTGCTGGGGCACCGCGAGATCGCCGACATGATCACCGCGCTGATCTGCCACGGCACCCTGACCCGCTTCCCCAAGCTGCGCATCGCCAGCGTGGAGAACGGCAGCTCCTGGATCGGGCCGCTGTTTCACGACTTCGGCGACCTCTACAAGAAGATGCCGCAGAACTTCCCGGAGCATCCGCACGAGGTGTTCCGGCGCAACATCTGGGTCAGCCCGTTCTGGGAGGGCGCCGTCTCCGACGTGGTGGACACCGTCGGCTGGGACAAGGTGCTGTTCGGATCGGACTATCCGCATCCCGAGGGACTGGCCGAGCCGAAGGGATTCTGGAAATACGCCGAGGGGATGGACGTTCGGCGCACCTATGACTTCATGGGCGACAACGCCCGCCGGTTCATGGGGCGCCCCATCGCGAACCCGGATCCGGCGGCACTCAAGCCACCGGCGCTCGCCGACGCCTGACGTTGACTCTGCGGTCAGGGCCGCGACACACCGCATTTCGCCGCCCTGACCGCAGAGTCAACGCGGTGTCACTTCGGTGCGAAGCGCTGGCCGGCATCCAGGCGGATGCACTGGCCGTTGAGCATCGGATTCTCGACGATGGCGGCCGCCAGCTTGGCGTACTCCTCGGGCCGGCCCAGCCGCTTCGGGAACGCCGCATCCTTGGTCAGCACGGCCGCGAACTCGTCGGGGATGCCCTCGGTGAGGCCGGTGGCGAACAGGCTGGGAGCGATCGCCAGCACCCGGACGCCGACGCTGCCCAGATCGCGGGCCATCGTCAGGCACATTCCGGCGATCGCGGCCTTGGATGCCGTGTAGGCCACCTGCCCGATCTGGCCTTCGAACGCCGCGATCGAGGACGTATTGATGATCACGCCGCGCTCGTCGTCTTCGGGCTCATTGGTGCTCATGTGCCAGGCAGCGAGCCGGCTGACGTTGAAGGTCCCGACGACATTGAGATCCTGGGTACTGCGAAAGGCCTCCAGGTCGTGCGGTCCGTCCCGTTTGATCGTTCGTTGCCCGATACCGCCACCCGCTGTGGTGACGGCAATGTGTAGCCCGCCCAACGCCTCGACCGCTTCGTTCAACACCCGCTCGGTGCCGGCGAAATCGGTGACGTCAGCTTCGAAGAACTGCCCGCCGATCGACTCGGCCACTTCCTTACCTTTGGACTGCGGCCGATCCAAGACCGCTACTTGGGCCCCGCGTTTGGCCAACAGCTCCGCTGTCGCCTTACCGAACCCCGATGCGCCACCAACGATGATCGCGCGCTTGTTCTCGATCTCCACGAACACTCCCCTTGCTTGGACACGACGATCCGGGATCCGCCCCGGCGCCTATACTATAGCTATTCCCGTAATGCATTCAGTATGGCGTAGAAGGGTCACGACGATCGAGCTGGGCCGCCGCGGCAGGCAGTCAGGTGATGAACCGGCCGGCGACTGCGGCCAGCACGGCGCGAACCCGCGGCGAGAGATAGACCGCGAACACCCCGTTGAAGATGTCCTCGCGCAACCGGGTCAGCGTCGAGGTCTTGATCCGCCAGCCGCCGTCGACCTTTTCGTAGGTCTCGGTGTAATGCCCGTAGCCGCGCAGGTTGACGCCGGGGCCGAAGCGCACCACGTCTTCCAGCGCCCACACCCCGTGCGCCGTGGTCGGCGAGTCCAGCTCGATGTCGGGCGCGTGGACCTGGTGGACAGTGGGCTCATCACGCAGGCTTTTTCGGGTGAAAGCCACGAATTCGTCGGCGCCAGTGATGACTTTGCCACCCGCACGCGACGTATCGCTGACGAAATCATCGGTGAACAGCGCGCGCCAGGCAGCCCAGTCTTTGGTGTCCAGATACCGGCAGTAGCGGGACTTGAGGCGTTTGATCGCCTCGATCTGCGCCGCGGCGTCGTCAGCCACGATCCGTCGCCGGTTCGTAGCGCAGCATCGTGACATCGTGTTCGGGGTAGTCACAGAACACCGGCTGCACCCGCATTCCGACCGCCAGATCGGCGGGATCGGTGTTGACCAGTTCGGTGGAGAACCGCGGGCCCTCATCCCATTCGACGATCGCCAGCAGCTGAGGGACGGCGTCCGTGAAGTGCGGCCCGACCGGGCGGCGGGCCACCGTGAAGGAGTACAGCGTGCCCATTCCGGAGATCTCGCGCCATTCCAGGTCATCGGCCAGCGTGCGCGGAGCGCGGACTCGCGGATAGAACACGTAGCTCTCGGTCGACGGTGAGTACTGGATGACGATGCGGTGCTGCGCCAGCGCATCCCAGAACGGAGCGGTGGTGGGCGTCTTGACCGGCATCGGCCGTTCGAAAGTGATCATCTGCGGTCTAGTCCCCTTCCAGGATGAGCGTCGTCTGTTCCGACAGGATCCCGCCGTTGCCCGAGACGAAGGCCCGGTTGCAGTCGGCCACCTGCGAGGCCCCGGCCCGGCCCATGATCTGACGGGTGGCGTCGCAGACGTGGTGCATGCCACCGGCCAGGCCGGCCTGCCCGAATCCAAGCTGGCCGCCCGCTGTGTTGAGCGGGAAGTCGCCGCGGAAGGTCAGGTCGTGATCGGTGAGGAACTGCATGCCTTTGCCCTTCTCGCAGAACCCGGCATCCTCCAGCGACAGCAGCACAGTGATCGTGTAACAGTCGTAGATGGAGACCATGTCCATGTCCGCGCGAGTCAGATCGGTCATGGCGAATGCGGTGTCGGCGGCCTCGCGGATCGGAGTCGCCAGCAGGTCTGCGGCGTACGTCGGAGTCTTGAACGGCACGTGCTCGCCGAATCCCTTGATCCACACCGGGCGGTTGCGGGCCCGCTTGGCGAACTCGGCACCGGCGATCACCACCGCGGCGCCGCCCACGCAGGGCATCACGATCTCGAGCATGTGCAGCGGATCGGCGATCACCGGGCTGGCCAGGACGTCCTCGACGCTCAGCGGGGTGTCCCGCCAGATCGCGCCGTCGGTGTGATTGGCATTGACACGCTGGTCGACGACCAGTTTGGCCATCGCCCGTTCGTCGTAGCCGTAGACGGCGCCATAGCGGGTGGCGACCTGACCGTAGGGACCGTTCTGACCGAGGTTGCCGTAGGGAATCTCGAACTCGGCTTGCGGAGAACCGTATTGGTTGCTCGATGAGCCGAAGAACATGGCGTCGACCAGCGGTTTGGGTTTGCGTTCCGACATCGGGGTGATGTAGCGGGCCGGCAGCGCGCACAGCACTACGTCACAGATGCCGAGTTCGATCGCCGCCGCGGCCCGCCAGACCATGGCCGCCGCACTGGCCCCGCCCAGATCCACGATCTCGGCGAATCGCGCTGGGACCCCTAGGTATTCGGCGATCGTGGAGGGCACGAAGATCTCGGATTCGCCCAGATGCGAGGTGACTATGCCGTTGACGAGTTCGCCCGAAAGGCCCGAGTCGGCCAGCGCCGCGGCGCTCAACTCGGCCCACTGCTCCAGGGTGAACGGGGCAGGGGTGGCTTTGTTCATCCGTTCCGGCGGCAGCTCGACATAGCCGACGATCGCGGCGTCTCCACGTAGTCCCATGCGGGTGTCCTTCATCTCATTTGCGGGGCAGGCCGAGAATCATCTGCGCGATGATGTTCAGCTGAATTTCCTTGGTGCCGCCGCCGATCAGCTCGGCCGGCGACAACAGATACGGCTCGACGACGGCCGGGTCGGAATCGGCGACCATCGCCAGTCGGCCGACGGTGGCCAATGTCGCGTGGAAGGTGCGGCGCAGCAGAACGTTCATCGCCACTTTTGCGATGCTCGACGACGCCCCGAATCCCTCGCCATCGAGCAGCCTGATGGTCTCGCGTACCCCGAGCGCCCTGATCGCATTGGCGTAGGCGTCGAGTTCGCCGAGTGCGCGCAGCGCGTCGTCGCGTGATCGGCCCGGGACCGCGGCGATGGATCGCAGCGCGGCGGCTCGGTCATTCTCGACGTAGCCGCTGATGGCAGTGCGCTCCTCGGCCATGGTGGCGATCGCCAGCTGCCAACCCTCGGTGGGCTCCCCGAGCAGCATCTCGTCGGGAACGAAGACGTCGGCGAGGAACACCTCGTTGAATTCGGCCGCCCCGGTGGCCATCACGATCGGCTGGATCTCGATACCGGCGGAGCGCATGTCCACGATGAAATAGCCGATACCGCGGTGTTTGGCCGCCGCGGGGTCGGTCCGGGCGAGCAGTGCGCCGTAGTCGGCACGCTGTGCGGCCGACGTCCAGATCTTGTGGCCGTTGATGCGCCATCCGCCGTCGACCTTGACCGCGCGGGTGGTGAGCGACGCCAGGTCAGAGCCGGCCCCGGGCTCGGAGAACAGCTGGCACCAGGCGAGCTCGCCGCGCTGAGTCGGGGGAATCAGCCTCTGCTGCAGGGCATCCGGCGCGGCGCGTACCAACGACGGCAGGATCCATTCGGCGATGCCCAGCGAGGGCCGGACCAGCCCGGGCCGCTTGGCGAACTCCTCGATGATGATCAACTGCTGCAACGGGGAGGCATCCCGGCCCCACGGTGCGGGCCACTGCGGGGCGATCAGCCCAGCGTCGGCGATCAGCGTCCGCTGCGGGCCCGTCTCGAAGTGCGGGTAGTGGCCCTGGCGTCCCGGACCATCGTTGTCCAGCACTTGGGCAGCGTCAAGAGTCGCGGCGACACCCGCCCGGAACTCGGCTTCGGCGCCGCCGAGGTCCACGGTGAAGTCTCGCTGCTGCGCGACGGTCAGCTCGCCGAGCCGGCGCGCCCAGTCGGTGGCCGCGCCGATCGAAGCCGCGATGCTGGTGGCGCGGCGCCAATACAGGTGCAGGTCGTGCTCCCAGGTGAACCCGATGGCACCGAACATCGTCAAGGTGTCGAATACGGTGTCCGGGCATGGCGTGACTGCCGTCAATGCCGCGGTGGCAGCGGCAATGCGCTGCTGATCGACCGTGTCGGCGACGGCTCGCAGCGCGTCCCAGGCAGCGGCGCAGGCCAATTCGGCGTTGACCAGCAACATCGCCGCCTGGTGTTGCAATGCCTGGAATGTGCCGATGCGGACGCCGAACTGTTCCCGGGTGTGCAGATGCGCGGTGGCCGCCTCGACGCACCACCCGGCGATGCCGGCGCACACCGCTGCGGCGAGACCGACGGCGAGGTACTCCGCGCGCTGGGTGTCGATCCCGGTCAGGACGTCGTCGGCGCTCGCCCGGTGATCAGTCAGGGTGATCGTGGCCAGGTCGGTGAGCAGGTCGGTGCCGGCCACCGGCCGGATCGCCGCCCGGGCTGTGTCGACGACGGCCCAGAGGTCGGTTCCCTCCTCGCCGCGGGCGCAGACCAGTGCGAGACGGGCCGAGCGGGCCCCCGAGATCACCTCGGAGGCACCACTGATCAGCCAGCCGTCGTCGGCTCGTCGCGCGGTGAAGTCCGACTGCCCGGCAAGTACGACGGCTGCCGGCGCGCCGGCGGCAAGTGCACGCAGATAGTCCTCCTGCGCCGGCGTGGCCTCGGCGAGCAGCCCGACCGCGCCCGCGGTCACCGTCGGAAGCAACGGACCCGGCAGAGACACCGTTCCCGCGGCCTCCAGGACAGCGGCGACGTCGAGCAGCCCGCCGCCCTGCCCGCCGAACTGTTCGGGCAGGTGGATCGCGTGAAACCCGTTGGCGACCAGGTCATCCCACCAGGGTGGCAACTCCCCGTCCGCCAGTGCATCGAAGGCCTTACGGGTATCGGTCATCGGCGCGTGCCGGGCGGCGAACTGCCGCAGCGACTCGCCGAGCTGGCGTTGTTCGGCGCTGAGCGTCACGCTCACGAGCTCTCCTCATGTTCTCCACGTGCAGTCCACTGGGATTGGATACGCGCAGCGGTCTCGCGCACAGCCGCACCGAGATCGGCGACCTCCGCGGCGGTCAAGGCTGCGAACGGGGCGACCCCCACCGACATCGTGACCGTCCCGTCGATGTCGCGAACCGGAGCCGAGACACTGGCGATCGGATGCCGCTCGATGCCGCCGAGTTCGTCGGGCAGGTAGTCGACCTCGGTGAGATCGGCGAAGGCCGTCGCCAGTCGCGCGGTGATCTCGTCGGGCTCGCCGTCGGCCGCCAGCGCCTGCAGCGCCGAGTACACCCGGACGTACTCACGGCTCATCCGGTCGATCGCGTAACCGCGCCGGCCGACCTCGTCGAGCACCGCGGCCAGCCGGCGCCGCAGCCGCGGCGACGGTGCGCCCAGCCCACCGAGCCATTCCTTCTTGACGTTCTCGCCCACCCCGGCAATGAACTCGCGCCCGAACGGGGCAACCAGCGGCATCCGGAATCCGGCGCCCAACTGCAGCCCGGCGATCGACTCCCCGACCGAATCGGTCACCACCACCGTCGCACCCTGGCGGACGCCGAGGATCACCAGTCGGCCGACCGCGTCGAAAAGCCGCTGCAACTCGGGCCGGAACGCCTGCCGGTTGACCGGGCGGGCCAGCGCGGCCAGGGCCGGACCCCAGGAATACCCGGCCGACTGGCGGTCCCGCACCAGCCACTGCCGGCCCGCCAGGGTGGCAAGAATCGCGTGGCAGGTGCCGTGACTGATGCCCAGAGTCTGCGAGATCTCCGAGAGCGAGAAATGCCGTTCCGGGTCGGCGGCCAGCAGCTCCAGGATCCGCATCACCCGCTCGGTCGGCGGCGACGAGACCGGGCGCGCCGTGCCGTCCCCGTCCATCGTCGCCGTCATACTTTCGAAAGTTACGTCGAATAGTCGACGTGCGCAAATCTGGGCGGACCTCAGCCGGCGGCCGCCACCCGCACTCGCTCCCGCATCGAAGCCACCACACCGCCGTCGTTGAGGATGTCGGTGCCGGTCAGATAACCCGCCTTGGCGCTGACGCAGAACGCCAGCAGTTCAGCCATCTCCTCGGGCGTCCCCCAACGCGGGACCGCCGCGTCGGCGACCATCGCCCCCGCACCGGCCCGCTCCTCCAACCGGCCCATCTCGGTGTCCACCGAACCCGGAGAGACCGAGACGATGCGCAATCCTCGGCCGTTGAACCGTTCGGCCTGCGAGCTGGAGTACCAGCGCACGAACGCCTTGCTCACCGCGTAGGCGAAACCCGAACGCACATCCGGCGGCATCGGCTCGCACACCGCCGCCATGGCCTGCGTGAAGCCGTGGACATCCTGCAGCGCCAAAGGAAACTGACCGGTCGGGATCACCTCGTCGGGCAACAGGTGCGCGGCCATCGACGCCACGTTGACGATCGCAGCGCCCTCGGGTGCCGCACGAAAGAAGGTCTCGTTGACGTTGACGGTGCCCACGGCATTGGTCCGCATGACGTAGTCGGCATCCCCCATGCTCGGGCTGACTCCGGCGGTGTGGATCACCGAGGTGACGGGCCCGATGCCGGCCGCGGTATCGAACAGCGCGGTGACCGCGTCGCGGTCGGTGACGTCACAGTTGACGGTCGTGATGTCGAGGCCGTTCAAGGCGGCCCCCGCGCCGTCCAGCCGGTCTTGGCGGACATCGCAGAGCACGACCGGCTGCCCGCGACCGACGATCTTCGCGGTGGCCAGCCCCATCCCGCCGGCGCCGCCGGTGATCACCGAGACCATCGCGCTACGCCTGCGCCAACTGCTTCTGCGCGTACCGCTGCGCCCATTCGGCACGCGGCCGGATCGAGGTGTCCACATCGGTGGCCGTCGCACGCAGCGCACCGACGCATCCCTGCTCGCGCGGGGTGTGAGCGAACGGATCCCAGCCGAAGAACCGGCAGGAGTTCTGCCAGGTGATCTTGTTGATGTCGGAGTCGTCGGCGCCGGCTGCCTCCAGTTCGGCGAGCACCTGCTCGGGAGCGTCCGGCCAGAAGCAGTCCGAGTGCGGGTAGTCGCACTCCCAGGCGATCGTGTCGATGCCGATCTCGTGGCGCAGCTTCAGCGACGTCTTGTCGGTGACGTAGCAGGCCAGCGAGTGCTCGCGGAACACCTCGGACGGCAGCTTGTCGCCGAAGTCGCGGCGCAGCCACTTCTGGTTGGTGTAGTGCCGGTCGCTGCGGTCCAGGTAGAACGGGATCCAGCCGATACCGCCCTCGGAGAACGCGAATTTCAGGTCCGGGTAGTTGCGCATCGCCGGGCCCCACAGCAGGTCCTGGGCACACATCGCCGAGACCTGGGTCGCCAGGATGATCATGTTGTCGATCGGGGCGTTGGGGGCCATGCTGATCGCCCCGAACCCGGTGCCGATGTGCAGACACATCACCACGTTGCACTCGGAGAGCGTGGTGAACACCGGCCCCCAGTACTCGTCATCGTGGTAACTGGGCAGCCCCTCCAGATGGGGCAGCTCGGGCATGGTGACCGCGCGGCAGCCCTTGGCCGCCACCCGGCGGATCTCGGCGCACATCGCTTCGGGGTTCCAGGTCGGCAGGATCGCGATCGGAATGAAGCGGCCCGGATAGGCGCCGGCCCACTCGTCGATGTGCCAGTCGTTGTAGGCCGACACCATCACCAAGGTGACATGTTCGCGGGTCATGTTGAGGTGCCGTGCCGAGAATCCGGTGAAGGTCGGGAAGCACATCGAGGCGAGGATGCCGTTGCGGCTCATGTCGCGGACCCGCTCGTGCACGTCGTAGACGCCGGGGCGCATCTCGGCGAAACCGGCGGGGTCGCGACCCCACTCCTCGGCCGGCCAGGACACCACCGCGTTGAGACCGCTGACGCCTTGCGGGCGGCCCTGATACATCCACTGGTCGACGCCCTTGTCATCCGTGACGACGATCGGAGCCTCCGCTTTGAACTTGGCCGGGACATGGTTGAGGAACATGTCGGGCGGCTCCACCACGTGGTCGTCGATGCTGACCAGGATCAAGTCGTCGATGTTCATGCCTTTACTAGTACCCTGAAAAACCGTGACCGTCTCCGCGCGATCGGCCATAGAGTTTGCAGAACCGGCCAATATCGATCTGCGTCGCGGCGGGCGCGCGCGGGCCGGCAGCTACCTCTACGAGGGACGGCAACTGGTCACCGGATGGCATTCCCACGACATGCACCAGATCGAGTACGCCGTCGGCGGCGTGGTCGAGGTCGAGACCGCCGCGGCGCACTACCTCTTGCCGCCGCAACAGGCGGCCTGGATCCCGGCCGGCCTGGAGCATCAGGCCACCATGCGCCCGGAAGTACGCACCGTGGCGGTGATGTTCGATCCCGAGTTGGTTCCGCTCGCCGGCGACCGGGCCCGCATCCTGACCGTCTCGCCGCTGATCCGGGAGATGATGCTGCACTCGCTGCGCTGGCCGATCGAGCGGGCCGACGGGGACACCGTCTCCGACGACTTCTTCCGCACCCTGGGGCACCTGGTTTCCGACGCCCTGGACCACGAGGCGCCACTGAGCCTGCCGATCTCCGATCATCCGATCGTCGGCGCGGCCATGGCCTACACCAAGGCCCACCTGGCATCGGTGACCGCGGCTGAGGTCGCCCACGCCGTCGCCGTGTCCGAGCGCACCCTGCGCCGTCAGTTCGAAGCGGTGATCGGCATGTCGTGGCGGACCTACCTGCTCAACGCCCGGATGCTGCAGGCGATGGCACTGCTGGCCGCCCCGGATCAAGGCGTGCAGCAGACCGCTACCGCCGTCGGGTTCGACAGCCTGTCCGCGTTCACTCGGGCGTTTACCCGATTCGCCGGCGAGGCTCCGTCGAGCTACCACCGCCGAATCATGACCACTACGACGTCTTAACCACCGGCGGCGAGTAATTCGGCTTGCCCAGACCCAACACGTATTGAGCGATCATGTTGCGGAACACCTCCAGGGTCCCGCCGTAGATGCCGACCAGCGGTGCGAACCGGAAGACGTAGTCCGACGCCCCACCGTCGATGGCACCGTCGGTGTCGATCGGCAGCGCCGATGCACTTCCGAGCAGGTCCATCAGGTCCGGCGAGACGTCGCGCATCGCCTGCGCCAGTGCCACCCGTCCGAAAATGGACGGCGCCGACAGCGACGCCTCCACCCGCGCCGCGGCGCGCCCGAGCCGGTAGGCCACCGAACGATCCGCGATGCTCCCCGACCGCCCGGCCACCTCGCCCGCCTTGTCGACGGCGACGGCCATGAAGTTGGCCTGGTGCATCATGATCGAGACGTCCTGCAATCCATCGGGATTGGCGTCCACCGCACCGTGTTCGACGTTGAGCGGCTCGCGCAGCACGGTCCACCCGCCGTTGACCTCACCGAGTCGGTATTTGTCGTCGACGCGGACGTCGCTGTAGTAGACGATGTTGGTACGGTCACCGTCGACGGTGCGCAGGCCCTGGATCTCGATCCCCGGAGTGTTCAACGGCACCAGGAACATGGTGAGGCTCTTGTGTTTCCGCGCATCCGGATCGGTGTTGGTGATCAGAAAGACGTACTGGCAGTTGTGGGCGCCGGTGGTAAACATCTTGGAGCCGTTAATGATCCAGTTGGCGCCGTCGCGCACCGCGCGGGTCTTGCAGGTTGCGACGTCGGAGCCGCCTTCGGGCTCGGTGTAGCCCAGGCAGAGCCGGATGTGGCCGCTGAAGACGCCGGGCAGAATCTCCTCGCACAACTCGGGCGAGCCGAAGGATGCGACGGAGCGGGCCACCATCGCCGTGGTTCCCCAGGTGACCCAGGGCACATGGGCGCGACGCTTCTCCAGTTCCCAGATACGTCGGCGCACGCGGGGGAAGCCGCCATCGGCCTCGGTTTTCCACTCCGATTCCAGGTAACCCGCGGCGCCCAGCGCCAGGTGGACGCCCTCGTCGAAGTTGTCCCCGGTCTCGCGGTCGCGGCGTTTCACGTCCTCGGTGACGTGGGCGGCCAGGAATGCTCGCACCTCGTCGCGAAAGGCCAGGTCGTCGTCGGTCAGTTGCGGCTGTGAGAAGTCCATGATGGTCGATGTCCTATCCGGCTGAGCGGGCAGTGGTTTCGCGGGCGGCTGTTTCACGAACGGCGACGAGCTCCCCTATGCGGCAGGCGGTGGCTCCGGGGTCGCCTCCGGCGAGGGGCCAGCCGCGGGCCCGGACCAGGTAGGCGGTGGCCGCGGCTTCGGCGGAAACGCCCAGACCGCCCTGGATGTGCACCGCCATGGTGGCGGCCTTGGCGGCCTCCTCTGCCATGAAGACGAAGGCCGAGGCCGCCAGCTCCGGACGCTCGCCGGGCTCGTTGTCCATGAACCATCCGGCGCGGTAGGCCAGATTGCGTCCGGAGGCGACCGTGATCGCCATATTCGCCAACGGATGCGAGATCGCCTGCAGGGTGCCGATCGGCACCCCGAGGGTGTAGCGGGTCTTGGCGAACTCCGCGGCGATGGTCATGGTCTGCTCCACCATCCCGACCAACGCGGAGGCGGTCAGCAGTCGCCATTCATCCAGTGCCTGCTGATATTCCGCCAGCGCCTCCGGTCCACTGGCCAGCACGGTCGCCGCGTCGGCGTCGGCCGGGTCGACCCAGGCCATCGGCAACCGACCGATGTTGTCGACCCGAACCGGCCGGGTACCGAAGGAAAGTCGCACCACCGCATCACCGTCACGGACGATGATCGTGTCGGCGATCGATCCGGTCGGCAGCAGTCGGCGTCCGGTGGTGGCCTCCTGGTGGGGGTCGAACGCAATCAGACGAGTCCCGCTCACGATGTCGGCGGAGTCGTCCGCCTCCGGCGGCAAGCCTCCAAGCCGTTGCAGTAGCCGTGCCGCACAGACCTGGTCGATCCAGGGAACCGGCGCCAGCGATCGACCGATCTCCTCGGCGACCAGCGCAAGGTCGACCAGGGTGGCGCCGTCGCCGCCGACCGATTCCGGCAATGCCATGGTCGTGGCACCCATCGCGCAGAGGCGCTCCCACAGGTTCTTGTCGAAGCCGGACTCCTCTGCGGTGCGCACCGTTTCGATCGGACAGTGCGTGGTGAAGAACTGCTTGTAGGCAGCCTGCAACGCGACGTGGTCCTCGGTCAGGCTGTAGTCCAGCCTGCGCAGTTCGAAGCGATCCATCTCAGCTCTCCTGTTCGGGTACGGTGCCGCGTTCGGCAAAGAAGAAGTCGGCGGCATTGCGGTAGAGGTAGTTGTCGAGCACGTCGGCAGGCAGGTCCAGAGCGCGCGCCTCGGGCACCACCCGGTCCATCCGCAGCACCGGCCAGTCCGAGGCGAAGATGACCTTGCCGGCACCCCGGGTGCGCATGAAGTGCAGCAGGGCTTCCGGCAGACGTTTCGGCGACCAGGCCGAGGTCATCAACCGCAGGTTGCGGTACTTGATCAGCATGCGGATCGCGACGTCCCACCATGGGTCGGCGCCGTGGATCATGCACAGCCGCAGTTCGGGAAATCGCACGCAGACCCGGTCCAGGTGGATCGGGTGCTGTACCTCGCCCGGGATCGGCGGCCCTGGAATGCCGGTGTTGACGCACAGCGGCAGATCCAGCTCGGCGCACTTGGCGTAGAGCGGGTAGTAAACGGCGTCACTGGGCGGATACTGGCCATCGCCCCAGAAGCTCGGTCCCACAACGGCGTAGACCACCGGGAGTTCATTGACGACAGCGCTCAGCTCCCGCAGCGCGGGCACCGGACGCAGCAGGTTCATTCCGCCCATCGCCAGCACGAAACGGTCCGGCCGGGCTTCGACGAACTTTCGGGCGGTCACCGAGGGTTTGACCAGGTTGTCCATCAAGACGGCCTTGGCCACGCCGTGGGCGTCCATCTCGTCGAGCAGCGCCGACATGTCGACCGGTGCGAACATCGACTCGGGTCCCTTGAAGTAGTCATCGCGCGTTCTGACCATCCAGGACGGCTGCTCATTCTCGCCGAAGTGCACGTTCACCAGACAATCGATGGCTCGTGACCGTTCGCCTGTGCCACTCATGCCGTAGTCACCTCACTCACCTGTCGTTTGGCCCAGCGATAGTCGGCCTTGCCATTGCCCAGTCGGCGCACCTGCGTCACCATGACGAACGCCTTGGGCACCTTGAAGCCCGCCAGCACCGATCGACAGTGTGCGTCCAACTGCTCGTCGATAACACCCGAATCCGGTTGCGGAACAACCAGCGCCACCAGTTCTTCACCCCAGCGCTCGCTCGGGCGGCCCACCACCAGCGCGTCGGCCACCGCCGGGTGAGCACGCAGCACGCCCTCGACCTCTTCGACGAACACCTTCTCCCCGCCGGTGTTGACCACCAGAGCGTCGCGCCCGAACAACCGCAGCGTGCCGTCCTTCTCGATGCCGGCGCGGTCGCCGGAGATCACCATCCGTTGACCGTCGATCTCGCCGAAGGTGCGCTGCGTCGCGTCCGCGTCGTCGAAGTATCCGAGCGGGATCCGGCCGGTCCGCACCACCCAACCCACTTCCGCTTCACCGGGTTCCAGGAACCGGGTGCGGTCCTGCGACACCACCGATCCCCCGGTCCGTAGATCGAACGTGTCACGCCGCGCGTCGCGCTGGCTGCGCCCGAAGCCCAGATTCCCGGTCTCCGAGGAGCCGTATCCGTTGATCAGGGTGATCTGCGGAAGCAGTTCCAGCAACGCGGCCTGATACTTCGGATTGGTTGCGGCACCGCCGGTTGCGATCGAGTGCAGGGATGTCAGGTCATAGGTCGCGTTGCGCAGTTCGGCGACCAGGGGCGCGGCGTAGGCGTCGCCCACCATGGTCATGAGCCCCACCTTTTCGCGCGCGGCGGTCTCCAGCACCGTACGGGGGTCGAACCTGGTGCGGCTGTCATTGAGGATCACGGTCTGGCCGGACAGGATCGCCGAGAACGCGGTCCACAGCCCGGCGGCGTGCATCAGCGGCGACAGCGCGAACCAGGGCGGACCGGCATGCTGCACCTTCTGGTGAATCTCCGCCACGCAGGCGTGATCGTCACCGACCATCGACGACACGTAGATGTCACTTTGTCGCCACAGCACGCCCTTCGGACGCCCGGTGGTTCCCCCGGTGCAAATTATCAGCAGATCGTCCGGCGACGGCGCCACCTGCTGATCGGTATCGCCCTGCGCCAGTGCGTCATCGAGCGATATCGCATCAAGCGAAAGGGCTTCGACGGCCCCATCGTCGATCCGGATCAGCAGCTCGGCGCCGGATTCGCGGAGGGAGTCGGCGAATTTCGCCTCGAGCGAGGCGTGGTAGATGACCGCGCGGGGCCGCAGATACTCCAGGAGCTCGTCGGCCTCAGCCGGGGTGTAGTAGTGGTTGACGTTGACCGGGACCGTGCGGGCCTTGAGACAGCCGATCACCATGTCGGGGTACAGGTCGTTGTGCATGAGCAGCGCGACCCGGTCCTGGCCGCACTCCCAGTTGCGCAGCTCCGCGCGCTCACGCCGGGCACCGAGTCCGCGGCCGGCCAGATAGTTGGCCAGCCTGCGGGTGCGCTGCGCGGATTGCGCGAACGTGCTGCGTCGCTTTCCGCAGATCGTCATCGCCCGGTCGGGTACGGCCTCGGCGATCGCGTCGAGGACCGCGCCGAGGGTCCATTCGCCCACCGTCAGGCCGAAGCTGCCAGGTGGGCGACGCCCGGTGCAGTACGGTTCGGATCACCCAGCAGGGTCAATGCGTTGTCCCTCATCACCATTCGGGTATCTTCCGCGCTGAACTCGGGGAACTGCGGTATGTCGGCGGTGAAGGTGGTCGGGTCGGCCAGGCCCTCGCCGTGCGGCCAGTCCGAACCGAACAGGATCTTGTCGACGCCGATGGTGTCGGCCAGCAGCTTCACGTCGTCCTCGTAGTAGGGGGCAATCCAGACGTTGTTGCGCAGCTGCTCGATCGGATCTTCCTTGTAGTGGTAGGGCGCATTGTTGGCCGACTTCTTCAACCGCTTGATCAGCCGGTAGACGAAGTACGAGCCGTTCTCGATGCTGACCACCTTGAGGTTGGGGTGACGGGTGAACACCTGGTGCACGATCATCGAGGCGATGGTGTCGTGGATCGCGCGATCGTCCATGATCACCATGTCCAGCGGGTCGCGCTTACCGAATCCCTTGAACACACCGCTACCGCCCCACAACGCCGGGATCGCCATGTAACCGGAGTCAGACAGGTGGAAGACGACAGCGACGCCCGCCTCGGCAAGGCGCGCCCACACCGGGTCGTGCACGGGGTCGCCGAGGGACCGGGCCCGAACCTCGCCAGGCACGGGCGCAGGGCGCACACACACCAGCTTGGCGCCGCGACTGATCACGAATTCGACTTCCTCGACAGCCTTTTCGGGGTCGGCCAGCGAGATGATCGGTGCGGATATCACGCGGCCGTCGGGACGGTCGAAGCCCCAGTCCTCGTCGAGCCACAGGTTGAACGCGTGCACCGACGCAACGGTGGCGGGGATGTCGTGCTTGAGTCCCTCCTCCACACCACAGGCGAAGGTCGGCAGCATGAACACCGTCTCCAGCCGCTGCCGGTCGAGCACCTGCACGCGGGCGTCGCGGTTCTGATATTCGGGATGCTCGGAGAGCCGGTCGAGCTTCATCAACAAGGCCGGCTCCACACCTTCGGGGATCTCGCCGCGGAACAGCAGATCCAGGCAGCCGGGTTCGATGATCGGATCGAAGTTCGGGTTCGGGATGAAGTGGTTGACGACCCCGCCGAACACCGCCAGGGTGCGGTTCCCATCCCGCACCATCTGGACACCGCGGCTGCGGAATTCCTTGGGCAGGTGTCGAGTGAAGGCGTCCAGCGGCTCGTAGTAGTGGTTGTCGACGTCGACGGCCAAGTACGGGAGCCGTTCAGGTGCGGCAGTCATGCGCTCAACCTTTCTTAAGACAGGGGCGGGAAGTTCGGTGGGCGTTTCTCGAAGAAGCTGGTGATACCTTCGATCAGGTCGGGCCGCGCCAGCGATTCGTACATCAGGGATTCGGCGCGCGCGCTCACCGCGGCGACGTCGTCGAGCGCATCGCGATAGACCTGGCCTTTGATCACCGCCAGCGATGCCGGTGAGCAGTTGGCGGCGATGTCCCGCGCGTAGTCCATGGCACGTTCCAGCAGCAGTTCGGGTGCCACGACGTGGTTGACCAGACCGAGCTCGCGGGCTTCCTCGGCCAGGAAGGTGCGCCCGGACAGCAGCAGGTCCATCGCCGCACCCCAGCCGGCCAGTCGCGGGAGAATCCACGTGATCCCGTGTTCGGCAATGAGCCCGCGCCGGGTGAACGCGGTGGCGAATTTGGCTCCGGCGGCAGCGAATCGGACGTCGCACATCAGTGCGTGGGTGAGGCCGATCCCGACGCAGGATCCGTTGACCGCGGCGATCACGGGTTTGCGCAGTTCGTTCAGAAAATGCGGGGGGCGGTCCCCGACCAACTGGGCCACGTCGGTCTCGGAGGTGTCGGCATCGGCATTCTCAAGGCTGGTGGCGGGACCCAGGTCGGCGCCGGCGCAAAACCCCCGGCCGCTGCCGGTCACCACGATCGCGCGGACCGCAGGATCCGCCTCGGCGTGATCGATCGAGGCGTAGAAGCCGGCCGCGATGTCGGGTCCCCAGGCGTTGAGCCGCTGCGGCCGGTTGAAGGTGATCACCCCGACACCGTCGCGTACGTCGTAGAGCACAGCAGTGCCCGTCGCCACCAGCGTGCCGTCGTCGGCAGCGGTCATCGACTCCGCACCTCCTCGCCTCGACCGTCGCGGCCGCCCGCAGGAATCCGACTGGAATAGTTCTTACTGTATACCTTTCGGTAGCGCATTCCGCAACCCGCGCCAATCCGGCCGAAAACGACTATAAGAGCAGTTCAGGGCCGATTCCAGGTCGGCCGATCAGGTGAAATCCGAGCCGCCGTCGACGTTGACGTTGGCGCCGGTCATGTAGGCGTTGCGACGCGAGGCCAGAAAGGCTGCGACGGCGCCCACTTCGTCCGGCAGGCCGGCCCGTGGCAACTGCGCCGGGTGGCCGAAATGCTCGGCGATGGCCTCCATCAGCCGGTACGGGTCGTCTCCGTCCACACCGACCGAGCGAGCCCAGCCGACCAGCGCCTCGGAGGCGACACTTCCGGGCGAGACCACGTTGACCAGAATCTCGTCGGGCGCCAGCAGCAGGGCCAGGTTCTTCGAGATGCTGTTCACCATCGCCTTCGCCGCGGTGTACGCGATCAGGACCGTGCTTTGGCGCTGCGTCGACTGCGCCGAGAAGTTGACGATTCGCGCCCACTGCGCCTTGCGCAGCAACGGCAACGCCGCCCGAACGGTGTGCACCATCCCCATCGCGCCGTGGTCGATCGCCCGGCGCCACTGCTCATCGGTGAGATCCTCGAACGTGCCCTGCACGTCGGGGCCGGCCGCGTTGATCAGGATGTTGAGTTCGCCGCCCCAGCGCCGCCCGAGTTCGTCGAAGACCTCCCGCACCCGCTCCTCGTCACAGGCATCGGCGACTATGCCGATCGCCTCCGGGCTACCGCGCCCCCTCAGGTCGTCACACGCGCGGTCCAGATCAGCAGCCGAGCGTGCCATGACCGCAATCCGAGCGCCGTCGTCGGCCAGACAACGAGCGGTGGCCAGTCCCATCCCCCGGCCACCACCGACGACGACGGCCCGCGCGTTGTGCAAACCCAGATCCACGGCCGCAGACCAGTGTTCAGGAGCCGGTCCAGTTCGGAGCGCGCTTCTCGGCGAACGCGATGGCACCCTCCTTGGCGTCATGGGAGGTGAACACCGGCGCGATCAGTTCGCCCTGCTTGCGCCAGATCTCATCCTGACTCCAGCCGGCCGACTTCACCATGATCTCCTTGGTCACCGCGACGGCCAGCGGGCCATTGGCGGTGATCCGCTCGGCCAGGGCGATGGCCCCGTCCAGCGCTCCGCCCGGCTCGGTCAGCACGTTGACGAAGCCCCACTGGTCGCCCTGTTCCGCGGTGAAACTCTCACCGGTCAAAGCCAATTCGAGCGCCTTCTGATACGGAATACGGTGCGGCAATCGCAACAGGCCACCGCCGGCGGCCACCAGCCCCCGCTTGACCTCCGGGATACCGAATTTCGCGTCCTTGGCGGCCACCACCAGGTCGGTGGCCAGCACCAGCTCGGTGCCGCCGGCCACCGCGTGCCCTTCGACCGCGGAGATGAGCGGCTTGCGCGGCGGGCGCTCGGTGAAGCCGAGCCCACGTCCCGGGACATACGCCAGCTCCCCGGCCGCGAACGCCTTGAGATCCATTCCCGCACAGAAATTGCCGCCGGCTCCGGTCAGCACCCCGACCGACAGTTCGGGAGTGTCGTCCAGTTCGTCGCACGCCGCGGCCAACCCCTCGGCGACCGCCTTGTTGGCCGCGTTGCGCGCTTCCGGCCGGTTGATCGTGATGACGAGAATCCGTCCGCGACGCTCGCGCAGTACCGCTTCTGACACGGCTCACCCTTCAGGCGTTGTGACAAGTTATATCAAAATGCTTACCATAGGCTTTACGGTAAGAGAAGCTCATTACCCCGCGCAGGCGAGCGGTACAGGTAGGTTTGACGGCTAGGTTAAACAGCGAAGAATCCGTCCGTGTTCGACCAGAACTGGAGGTACCCGCAGTGGCAAAGCAGCCAGTCGCCGAGAAACGGCAACGGCGCGAACGCGGATCGATCAACCCCGATGACATCATCGACGGCGCCTTCGAGCTCGCCGAACAAATCGGGGTCGACAACCTGAGCATGCCGTTGCTCGGTAAGCATCTCGGCGTCGGCGTGACGAGCATCTACTGGTACTTCCGCAAGAAGGATGACCTCCTCAATGCGATGACCACCCGGGCCCTGCGCCAGTACACCTTCGCCACCCCGTACGTGGAGGCCAAGGACTGGCGTCAGACGTTGAGCAATCACGCGCACAGCATGCGGTCGACGTTTCTGGGCAACCCGATCTTGTGCGATCTCATCCTGATTCGGGCCGCACTGAGTCCGCGGGCCGCACAGCTCGGCGTCCAGGAAGTGGAGCGGGCGATCGCCAGTCTGGTGGAGGCCGGCCTGTCGCCGCAGGACGCCTTCGACACCTATTCGACGGTCTCGGTGCACATCCGCGGGTCCGTGGTGCTGCAGCGCCTCTACGAGAAGAACCGGGCGTCGGACGCCGAGGGGCCGTCCGATTTCGAGGAGGCCCTGGTCATCGACCCGGCGGTGACCCCGCTGCTGGCAGAGACCACCCGGCAGGGCCATCGGATCGGTGCGGCCGACGATGCCAACTTCGACTACGGCCTCAACTGCATCCTCGATCACGCCGAGCGGCTGATCGAACAGAACGCCAAGCCGGCGCGGCGTCGTACCACGCCGTCGTCGGCCAAGCGCTAGATCACCTAGACCTCGATCACCACCGCGCCACCCTGGCCGCCACCGGCGCACATGGCGGCCACACCGATGCCCCCGCCACGTCGCTTCAGTTCGTAGAGCAGCGTGGTCACCATCCGGGCACCGGATGCGGCGATGGGGTGCCCGAGGCTGCAGCCGCTGCCGGAGAAGTTCACCAGCTCTTCGTCGATGCCGTATTCCTTGCACGCCGCGATCGGCACCGAGGCGAAAGCCTCGTTGATCTCCCACAGCGCGACGTCGCCGACGGACAGCCCGGCCCGTTGGAGCACCTTGCCGATGACCTGGACGCCGCCGAGCCCGGTGTCGCGGGGAGCGACACCGACCGAGCCCCAGGCCTTGACGGTGCCCATCACGGTCAGGCCGTTGTCGCGGGCGTAGTCGGACTCGACGACCGCAACCGCCGCCGCGGCGTCGTTGGTGCCGCTGCTGTTGCCGGCGGTGATCGAGAATCCGTCGATCTCGGGGTGCAGCACCTTCAGGCCCGCCAGCTTCTCCACGGTGGTTTCGCGGCGGGGGAACTCGTCGACCTTGAACTCGGTCACCGAGCCGTCGGGCAGTTCGACCTTCAGCGGGATGATCTCGTCGACGAACTTGCCGGCATCGATCGCAGCGATCGCCCGCTGATGCGAGCGCGCGGCCCACGCGTCCATCTCCTCGCGAGTGATGCCCGCCGCCTGCGCGGTGTTCCACCCCACCGTGATCGACATGTCGCGGGTGGGCGCATCCGGGGTCTCGGGGTGCGTCGGGGGCATCCAGCGCTCCTCGAACTTCAGCTCGGGGCCAGGGATGCGCCAGTTCGTCAGCGGCGTCATCGACAGCGACTGCACGCCGCCGGCGATCAGCACCCGCTCCATCCCGGAACCGATCTGCGCCGAGGCGTTGCCGATCGCGGTCAGGCTGCCGGCGCAATGCCGGTTGACCGACTGGCCGGGCACCGACTCCATGCCACACGCAGCAGCCGCGTAGCGAGCGAGATCGCCGCCACCGTAGTGCGATTCGGCGAAGATGATGTCGTCGATCTCCGCCGGCTCGATGCCGGCCCGGCGCA
Source organism: Mycobacterium sp. SMC-14 (assembly GCF_046250075.1). Classification (NCBI taxonomy): domain Bacteria; kingdom Bacillati; phylum Actinomycetota; class Actinomycetes; order Mycobacteriales; family Mycobacteriaceae; genus Mycobacterium; species Mycobacterium sp. SMC-14. The sequence goes on from NZ_CP176429.1 coordinate 3,775,910, forward strand.
CCACCTCGGGCAGCACCGTGGTGATCAGCGTCTCCGGGGGCGTGTTGACCAATGTTCCCTTGAACGAACGTCCGATGGCCGTGCGAACGGCGCCGACGATGACAGGTGTAGGCATTTTTCCGACCTTACATTATTCGCTATTTTTGTAAAGCAATCGATCGAGCCTGGCCTATCGCACCGGACCAGGGTCACGGCTCCGGCACGTGAAAGTGCTCGTCACGCAGCCGGAACGCCTCCTTGGTTCCGTGCTGCGCCCGGGTCTTGACGAAGTTGAACTCCCCCGGCGCGAACTGCAGGTTGGTGCCGTAGGCGTGAAACAGGTAGCTGGCAACCTCTTCGCCTTGATACGCCTGACTCTGCTCGACGAGCCGAAACGCCTCCTTGGCGATGACGACGCCGTCGGCGGGCATCTTGGCGGCCTTGCATGCCCAGTAGCGAGCCCGCGCGGTCACCGCCGCCGGATCGCAGGTCTCGGTGAACACACCCAGATGTTCGACCGCGGCGGCCTCGACGATGTCCCCGGTCAACAACAGGCGCCGGGCCAGCACGGGGCCGAGGCGATGAAAGAACATGTGCAGGCTGCCCAGCGCCGGGCCCAGAAACCGCGTCGCCGGCATACCGATCTTGGTGTCGCGCGCGATCACCGAGATGTCGGTCATCAGCGCCATCTCGAAACCGCCGCCGAGCGCATACCCGCTGATCTCACCCACCGTGACCTTCGGAAAGCCCATCAGGTTGTGGTAGAAGCCAAACGATTTGCGGTCCACCGTAAGCCGGCGGCGCTGGCTCGGCCGGCCCTTGGCCGCCGGCTGCGCGGTCTCCCCGCGCTCGCCATACCAGCCGTAGGCGTGGTTCATGTCGGCTCCGGTGCTGAACACTCCTTCAGTGCCGCGCAGCAGCACTACGACCAGATCGTCGTCCTCGGCGACCCGGTCCAGGCAGCGGGCGACCGCGTCGCGCATCGCGGCATCGTAGGAATTGCGCCGGCCGGGATTGTTCAGCGTGATGGTGGCGATGCGCCCGTCGGGGTCGACATCGAACAGCACGCGGTCGTCGGTGGTCTCGGCAGCGCTCATCGGTGGGACTCCTCATCCTGTCTGCGGCCGAATCGAATGGCACTCAATTTGTTCGGCGGCGCCGCCGCCGTGGTGACTTCGCCGGTGCACAGCACCTCGCCGCGATGAAGAAGTCGTGCTGTCGAGGCGATACCCCGCTCCACCTCAGTTCGCACGATGTCGAAGTCCAGCTCGCTGAGAATGGGCGTCGGGCGCCGGTAGGTGACCAGCAGTGAGCGGGTACGCCCGGCCGAGCCGGCCGCGCAGCTCTGATGCTGGGTCACGCAGTCGAAGAACACTCCGAGAAAGCCGCCGTGCACCAGCCCCGGAGGCCCTTCGTAGGGCAGCGGGAACGTGACTGTCCCCGAGGCTGTCTCGCCATCGAGGTGGTCGAATCGATACTCCGGGAAGCAGGGGTTGAACGACCCGACGTCGAAAGCGTGCCCCAGGTAGACCCGGCCCGCCGGGCCGTCAGCGTCTTCCAAGCGGGGCATCGCCTCTACCGCCGCGACCGCAGCCAGTTGCCGTTCCCAGTCGGCGAACTGCGTCAGCATGTCGTCCACCGCCGGATGCGAGTGCTCCAACGCCAGCAGCAGCCCGGTCAGGCGCCGCATGGCGCCGGCCACCGCGACGGTCTGCGGCAGCGGGCGCTCACCGAAACGGGCGGCGTCGCCGGCCGAAACCACTGAGCTCCCCGAACCGTCCGCCATAGGCCTTTCTCCGCCGAATCGCGTCAATCGTATAGCCTACTGTAGCTATCACGATATAGCGTTGAAAGGTGGACACCACCGTGGCCGACTCCCCCGATTCCGGGTCCGGCTCCGCCCCCGATGGCGCGGTGACAGCGCTGCGTGACGGCGCGCTGCTCCGGCTGACCCTGGCGCGCCCGGACCGCCGGAACTGCCTGAGCGCGTCGATGACCGATGCCCTGGTCAAAGCCCTGACCGAGGCGGCAAGCGACGACACGTTGCGCGCCATCCATATCCGGGGCGCCGGCGATGACTTCTGCGCGGGCGCCGACTGGGTCGCGACCAACGCCGGCGACCAGCGACCCCGCACCGGCGATCTGCTGCGCCGCGTCCCCCACGGCGCGCACCGGGTGATCGAACTGCTGCAGACCATCGCGTTGCCGGTCGTATGCAGCGTCCGAGGCTGGGCGGTGGGCCTGGGCTGCAATCTGGCGCTGGCCGCCGACTTCACCGTGGCCGCCACCGACGCGGTGTTCTGGGAACCGTTCGTGGCGCGCGGCTTCAGCCCCGACTCGGGTTCGACGTGGCTGCTGCCCCGCCTGGTGGGACTGGCCCGGGCCCGGCGCATGTTGCTGCTCGGCGAGCAGGTCAGTGGCGCATCCGCGCAGGACTGGGGATTGATCCACCGGGCGGTGGCACCGGCAGACGTGGACTCCGCCGCCGAAGAACTGCTGGCCGCCTTGACACAGGGGCCCACGGTCGCGATCGGTCTGACCAAGCAGGCGCTGCACTACGCACAGCAGGCAACGCTGCCGCAAGCCCTGACCCAGGAGCTGTTCAACCTTGAGCTCAGCTGCCGTACGGGCGATTTCAAAGAGGGCCTAGCCGCGTTTGCGCAGCGGCGACCGCCCGGCTTCACGGGCCGCTGAGAAGGAAAGAGACGGCAAATGCCGATGTTCGACACCATCGACTACGACGTGCGCGGGCACACCGCCACCATCACGCTGAACCGTCCCGAGGCGCTCAATGCGTTGAGCCCGCACATGGTCACCGAACTGCGGTCCGCCTACGCCGAGGCCGAGAGCGACCAGGCGGTGTGGGTGGTCATCGTCACCGGCACCGGGCGGGCGTTCTGCACCGGCGCCGACGTGAAGGCGATCCCTGGCGACGGCAAGGTGATCAATGAACGGCCCTACCTGTCCACCTACGAGCAGTGGGAGGCACCGCAGGAGGGCACTCCCCCGTTCCGGACGATGGCCAAACCGGTGCTGGCGGCCATCAATGGGATCTGTTGCGGCGCCGGACTGGACTGGGTGACCACCTGCGACATCGTGATCGCCTCGGACCGCGCGACGTTCTTCGACCCGCACGTCTCGATCGGCCTGGTCGCCGGGCGCGAAGTGGTGCGGTTGGCCCGGGTGCTACCTCGCTCCATCGCGCTAAGGATGGCCATGATGGGCAAACATGAGCGCATGGACGCGCAACGCGCCTACGACCTCGGCATGATCAGCGAGGTGGTGGAGCATGACCGATTGCTGACCCGCGCGCACGAGATCGCTGACGTGCTGAACTCCAACGCCCCGCTGGCGGTACGCGGAACCCGGCTGGCGATCCTCAAGGGCTTGGACCTGCCACTGCACGAGGCGGAGATGCTCGCCGAGTCGTTCCGGGAACGTAACCTGCACACCGAGGACTCCCTGGAGGGGCCCCGGGCCTTCGTAGAGAAGCGCGCACCGGAATGGCAATGCCGATGAGCACCGAGTTCACCACGATCCTGCTCGACTTCGACCGCGCCGCACGCGTCGCCACCATCACCTTGAACCGGCCGGACCGGCTCAACGCGTTCGACCGCACCATGTGCGAGGAGATGGCAACGGCATGGCGGATCGTCAAACTCGATGCTGACGTCAACGCCGTCGTGCTGCGTGCCGCGGGCGAGCGGGCATTCAGCGCCGGCCTGGACATCAAGTCCCCCTACGGCCAGCCCGACAACGTCTGGAACCACGAAGATCCCGGCGAGCTGCTCAGTCCCAAGTGGCAGAAGATGTTCAAACCGGTCATCTGTGCCGTGCAGGGCATGTGCACGGCGGGAGCGTTCTACTTCCTCAACGAGGCCGACGTGGTGATCTGCTCGGACGAGGCCACGTTCTTCGACTCGCACGTCTCGGCCGGACTGGTCTGCGCACTCGAGCCGATCGGGCTGATGCGCCGAATCGGGTTGGGTGAGACGCTGCGGATCGCGCTGATGGGCAACGATGAGCGGGTCAGTGCCGACACCGCCTTACGCATCGGCTTGGTGACGGAAATCGTGGTGCGCGCACAGCTTTGGACGCGAGCGCACGAGATCGCCGCCACGATCGCGGCCAAGCCGCCCTCGGCCACCCAGGGCACGGTCAAAGCGATCTGGGAGTCCCTGGACAAGCCGTACCGTGCTGCCCTGGAACAGGGCCTGATCTACACCAGGCTAGGCAACCCGCTGGGCAAGGCCGAACTCGACGCACTAGCGCAGCGTCCCGCCGCACCGCCACGGATCCGCTGATGACGCATCCGCTGAGCCGGCGCATCGCCGACGTGCTCGATCTGGCGCCCGAGGCACCGGCTGTCGAGTACGACGGTGCTTGGTACACCTGGGCGCAGCTCGGCGAGACGGCCCGGGCGGTCGCCGCCGTGACCGAACCCGGTGGCCGGATCGGAATCCTGTTGCGCAACCGGCCCACCCACGCCGCCGCCGTACTCGGGGTGCTGCTGAGCGAAGGCTGCGTTGTGGTCATCAACCCGTCGCGCGGCGATGAACGCACCCGCGCCGATATCGCCGCCCTGGGGCTACCGGCGATCATCGGTGCGCCTGCGGATCTGGCCGGCCTCGTCACCACCGATACGTCAACCACGGTGGTGACCCTTACCGATCTCACCGAGCCGCCGCAGATCGCTCGCGCGGCCGCGCCCAGCCCCGATAACGGACGCCCCGGTGTGGCGGTGTGGATGCTGACCAGCGGCACCACCGGTCCACCCAAGCGTGTCGATCTGCGCTACGACATGCTCGCGCACAGCGTGATCGCCTCCCCGCAACCACCACAGCATCCGCGCCGGGGGGTGGCGATCGTCAACTCCCCGTTGGTGCACATCGGCGGCGTGTACCGGATCCTGCAATGCGTGGCCGAAGCGAGATCCTTTGTGCTGCTGGATCGATTCGATCTGGATCGGTGGGCGGCGGCAGTCCGCGCCTACCAGCCGAAAGCGGTCTCGTTGGTGCCGACCGCGCTGCGTACCGTGCTGCATTCGGACCTGACCCGCGAGGATCTGGCCGGCATCAAGGCGGTCACCTCCGGTACGGCCCCGCTGTCCGCCGATGACGCCGACGCGTTCACCGCCAAGTTCGGCATCCCGGTACTCACCTCTTATGCGGCAACCGAATTCGGCGGCGGCGTGGCCGGATGGACGCTGGCCGACTATCAACAGTTCTGGCGGGCCAAGCGCGGCAGCGTCGGGCGCGCCAGCCTCGGCGCGCAGCTGCGCGTGGTCGGTGACGACGGTGTCCCGCTCGTCGCCGATCAGCCCGGCCTGCTCGAGGTCAAGCCCGGGCAGTTGGGCCGGACGGCGGGCTGGATGCGCACCACCGATCTCGCCCGGATCGACGCCGACGGGTTCTTGTGGATCCTGGGCCGGGCCGATCAGGCCATCATCCGCGGCGGCTTCAAAGTGCTGCCCGACGATGTGCGGGTAGCACTTGAGGCGCATCCGGCGGTCAAGAGCGCCGCCGTGGTGGGCCGTGCCGACGAGCGTCTCGGCGAGACCCCGGTGGCAGCGGTCGAACTGCGATCCGGTGCCGTCGCCGACGCCGGGACGCTCACCGAGTTTCTGCGGGGCCGGCTGGCTCGCTATGAGATCCCGACCGAGATCACGATCCTCGACGTCATCCCACGGACGCCATCGGGCAAAGCCGACCTGGCTGCAGTCCGGGAGCTGATCGGAATGTCGGGCAAGCATGCTCGATGAGACCCTGCCGCAGATCCTCGGCACGCAGGCGCGGGCCCGCGGTTCGCACCCGCTGCTGATCTGCGACACCGAGCGGCTCAGCTACGCCGACGCCGACCAGCGCTCCGCGGCGTTGGCCTCGCAGCTGATCTCACTAGGCGCCGGCAGGGGCACGCACGTCGGTGTGCTGCACCCCAACGGCCCTGAGTTCGTGGTGGCCATGTTGGCCGCAGCACGGATCGGCGCGGTAGTGGTACCTTTCCCCACCTTCGCCACGACACCGGAGCTCCGCGATCAGCTGCTGCACAGCGACGTGAGAATCATGCTGTCCGCAGAGTCGTATCGCTCCCACGACTACCGGCAACGGCTGGCAGAGGTGCTGATCGACGCCGCGGTCGAAGATGACCCGATCTACAGCGTTGCGGTGCCGCAGCTGCGCCATGTGGTCTTCGGATACTCGCCACCGGAGATAGATGCGCTCTTACCGGCGCTGGAAGCCGACGTCGAGCCCAGCGATCCGCTGGCCATCATCTACACGTCGGGGTCGTCCGGCACCCCCAAAGGCGTGGTGCACACTCACGGCGGGCTGATCGGCCATCAGAGCTACCTCAATGAGGTCTGCGGAATCACGTCCGGCGACATACATTTCAGCAACTCGCCGTTCTTCTGGGTCGGGGGCTTCGCCTTCGCCCTGCTGGGCACCGTGCTGGCCGGTTCGACCCTGCTGTGCTCCAACGCCAGCGATCCCGGTGAGACCTTGGATCTCCTGGAGGCTGAGAAACCCACCCTGGCAAACGGCTTCGCCAGTGGCGTCGCCGGCCTCATTCACCATCCGAGCCTGAGCGCACGGGACCTGTCCAGCGTCCGCCGCGGCAACCTGTACGCGATCATGGCGCCCGACGTGCGGCCCGCCGACCCCGGATTGCGGCACGGCATGCTCGGGATGACCGAGACCGGTGGCCCGGTGTTACTCAGCGACGACGTCACCGACCAGCCCGAGCACCGGCGCGGCAGCTTCGGCAAGCCGGCGCCGGGAAGCGAGTGCCGGGTCGACGACGGCCAGCTGCTGATCCGCGGGCGCCATGTGATGCAGCGCTATCACCGACGCAGCCGCGAGGAATGCTTCGACGCCGACGGCTGGTTCCGCACCGGCGATCAGGTCCGCACCGACGCCGACGGATTCTTCTACTTTCTGGGCCGCCGCGACGCCATGATCAAGACCGCCGGCGCAAATGTCGCCCCGGCCGAAGTGGAACGCGCGATCGCCAAGGTCACCGGCGGTGTCACCGCCCACGTGATCGGCATCCCCGACCCAGACCGCGGTCAGGTGGTCGCCGCCGTGTTGGTGGGAGCCGACAGCGACACCGATGCACTCCGCGACTCGCTGCGCGAGGAGCTCTCGGCGTACAAGATCCCCCGCAGGTTCGCCGCGGTGCGGCCCGAACACATCCCACTGCTCTCCAGTGGCAAGGTGGATTTGCGCAGTCTGGCAAAGGTATTCGATGCCTGACACCGCGACGATCGACGCACTGATTCGTTCCCGTGCGGCCAGCTACGCGGACAAGCCGGCGGTCATCGATTCCGGCGCCCGGCTCAGCTACGGCGACCTGGACACGTCATCGCGGGAGCTGGCCGCGAGCTTGGTGCAGGCCGGCGTCGGCAAGGGCACCCGGGTGGGGCTGATCATGCCCAACAGTGTCGCCTGGGTCCGCACAGCGATCGCCGTGACCCGCATCGGTGCAGTCCTGGTTCCGCTGAGCACCCTGCTGACGCCCTCAGAGCTGCGCACACAGCTCCAGGTCGCCGCGGTTCAGTACCTAATCGGCGTCGAGGAGTTCCGCGGCCGGCGATACCTCGACGGACTCCCCGGCAAACGCTCGGCGGCTCTTCCAGCGCTGCAACAGGTCGCGACCCTGGAGAACCTGGCCACGACTGCCGCAGGGCCCGGCCCGGTCCGGGTGTTCGATGCGATGACCGAAGCGGTGACACCCAGTGACCTGATGCTGATCATGTTCACCTCCGGCAGCAGCGGCCCACCCAAAGGGGTCGGGCACTCCCATGGCAGCGCGCTGGGCGCGGTGGCGTCGGGGCTGGCCGCCCGTTGCATCACCGCTGACACCCGGTTGTATCTGCCGATGCCGTTCTTCTGGGTCGGCGGATTCGGCGGCGGGGTGCTCTCGGCGCTGCTGGCCGGCGCGACCCTCATCACCGAGGAGATTCCGAAACCCGAGACTACCTTGGCCCTAGTGGAATCCGAGCGGGTCACGTTGTTTCGCGGGTGGCCGGACCAGGCGCAGGAACTGGCCCGGCACGCCGGTTCGGCAGACCTGTCGGCGCTGCGGCCCGGCAGCCTGGAGGCGCTGTTGCCACCGGAGTTGCGTGCCGAGCCCGGGGCGCGGGCCAATCTGTTCGGGATGACCGAGTCGTTCGGACCGTACTGCGGTTTTGCCAGCGATACCGATATGCCGCAATCGGCGTGGGGCAGCTGCGGAAAACCGTTCGAGGGCATGGAGGTTCGGATCGTCGATATCGATACTGCGGAGCCGGTACCCGCAGGGACGGTCGGCGAGATCCAGCTGCGGGGACCGCACGTACTGCGCGGCATCTGCGGCCGCAGCCGTGAGGAGATCTTCACCGTCGACGGCTATTACCCCACCGGGGACCTGGGCCGGCTCGATCACGACGGATTCCTGTTCTACCACGGCAGATCCGACGATATGTTCAAGGTCAGCGGCGCCACGGTCTATCCGAGCGAGGTCGAAAGAGCGTTGCGTGCCATCGATGGTGTCACTGCAGCTTTCGCGACCAATGTGCCCGACGCAGGCCGGAATCGGGTGGGGGCGGTGGTGGCCGGTGACGGGCTGACCATCGAAGGGTTACGCGGGCGATCTCGCGATCTGCTCAGCCCGTTCAAGGTGCCGACGGTGTGGCTGCTGGTCGAAGGATCCGATGCCATTGCCCGCGGGCCGACCGGCAAGGTGGACATGCGGAGACTGCGGGAGCTTCTGGCCGCCGGTTGCCGTCAAGAAATCGAGTCAGGGAGTGGATCGTGACACGTCGTCAGTTCGTCGCACTCACCGGAGCCGTGTTGCAACGCCGACTTCAATCCCTTCACGATGTTCTTCGCCATCGAAGGACCGATCGGCCTGGCCATCCAGGACCTGCTGGATGAGACCGGCATTCAACAGGCTCTGATCGACCCGATCCTGGGCGTAATCGGTCCCTTGGGCGGCTTGGCCACCAGCTGAATCAGGCTGGCCTGCTGAAGAACCCAATTCAAACGGCAGAACGTAGAACAACACGCAGAGGAGAGCTATGACGGGCCGATTGACCGGCAAGGTGGCATTCGTCACCGGTGCGGCACGGGGACAGGGACGCGCCCACGCGGTGCGGATGGCGACCGAGGGCGCCGACATCATCGCGGTCGATGTGGCGGGCAAGCTGCCCGACTGCGTACCGTACAACCCGGCGAGTCCCGAAGACCTGGCCGAGACCGCCCGACTGGTGCAGGCCACTGGGCAGCGCATGGTGTCCGCCGTCGTCGACACCCGCGACTATGACGGTCTTCGCGAGGCGGTCGCGGCCGGTGTGGCCGAACTCGGGCGCCTGGACATCATCGTCGCCAACGCCGGCGTGGCGGCCCCTCAGGCCTGGGATGCGATCTCCCCGGAGAACTTTCGCGATGTCATGGATATCAACGTGACTGGCACCTGGAACACCGTGATGGCCGGCGCACCGCACATCATCGACGGCGGCCGCGGCGGCTCGATCATCTTGATCAGTTCGGCTGCCGGCATCAAGATGCAGCCGTTCATGGTCCACTACACGGCCAGCAAGCATGCCGTCACCGGAATGGCCCGCGCGTTCGCGGCCGAACTGGGCAAGCACGCGATCCGGGTCAACAGTGTGCACCCCGGACCGGTCAACACCGACATGGGCACCGGAGACATGGTCAGCGCGCTCGGCCGAGCGATGGAGACCAATCCGCAACTCTCCCAGATGCTCACGCCGTTCCTGCCCACCTGGGTGGCCGAACCCGAGGACATCGCCGGCACGGTGTGCTGGCTGGCCAGTGCCGACTCGAACCTGGTTACCGCCGCGGCGATTCCGGTGGATCAGGGCTGCACCCAGTACTGAGTCGGATCGGCGCCCGTACGGGCGCAATTCGGGTGATCCACCTGTAGATCCGGTCACACACAATTAGAGTGAGCGGGCTAACCCCGTTGGCAGGGCCCAGACGACGACAGAGATGAGGACGGCAATGAGTCCACTGCTGCGGCATTGCGCCACGACGCCGGTATTTGCCCTTGCTATGGCATCAGTCGCGCTGATCGGACTCGCGTCGCCCGCCGTCAGCCAGGCCGACCCCTTAGACGGCTGCGGCTACGGCATGTACTTCAACACAGAGACCAATCAGTGCGAGCCCGGTGGCGTCGACCCGCATCCGTTTATCGGCCCAGTCGGACCGGCCGGAATCGGTGTCGGCGGACCCGTCGGACCGGGTGGCGTTGTCGGCCCCGTCGGCGTCGGCCCGGTCGGTCCCGGCCCGGCCGGCCCCGGCCCCGTCGGACCCGGCCGGCGCTAGATATCTCCCCAGCGAAACCTGGCCGTTAGCGACCAGGGTTCGCTAGTTCTGATGTGCGAGCCGCTCCTGGTGAATGCGGACCAGTTCGCGAAAGCCCAGCCGGTGGTACTTGGGCACGGGTTGAATACCCCACTCGTCCTGCGCACTGGCCTTTCCCGCGGCGCCCTCGGGTGGACCGAGCGGCGGGTAGGGGTACTTGCACTCCATGGTGTCGTCGGAGAACCGCGTCTTCAGCAGTTCGCTGCAGATCTGGGTGAGGCTCAGCGTCGGGTAGCCGTAGTAGACCGCCATGAACGGCAGGGTGAACGCGCCCTCGATGACGAGCGCCACCAGGCACACCAAGGTGGCGCGTTTGATCCACTTGTGCATTCGTGCGTAGTAGGGGGTGGTGCCCGGTGGCAGTGCCTCGGCGGCAGGTGTTTCCATCGTGGGACTCCTTTATCAGTCGGAGAAGATTTCCCGGTTGACGGTGTGCAGGTACGGGATCGCCAAAAACGGTGTGATGTAGAAGATGTCGTAGAGCCACCAGCCGATCACCGGGAACACCACACCGGCATAGCGCACATCGGCATACATGGTCATGTTGAACACGTAGAGAATCCAGATGAGTACACCCATCCAGCAGGTGACGATCATCCACTGGTGGCCCCACCGCTTCATCTGCAGAAAGCCGATCGCGGCGGCGCAGCGCATCGCGAACACCGTGAGGATCATGCCGAAGACCATGGACTTCTCGCCCGGCCCGGCGGCGCCGCCCACCCACAGTTCGTTGTAGTGCCAGAAGTAGCCGGCGTCGAACATGTGGCCCCAGCCGATCATCAGCACCCGGTTGATCAGGGTGTGGTTGGCGACCAGGTCCAACGACCAGCCCAGGCTGTTGAGCATGCCGTCGATCAGCACCAGGTAACCGATCAAGGTGACGATCATGGGCCGCATCGCCAGACCCGCACGCTGGGCCTCGCGCTGCAGCCCCACGCCGCGCAAGAAGATCGGTAAGCCGATGATGCCCGGCACCCACATTCCCATCAGCGCCGCACCGGCGATCATCCAGCGGTCGGCCCGGCGTTGGGCGGCACGGGATTGCGTCTCGTGCTCCTCGATCGCGGCGAAGTCCGTTGTCGAACCGGACCGGTTCGGGCTCATAACAGCCACCAGCCCCGGGCGAACGACATATATAGCTGGACGCCGAACATGATGGCCAGATAGCCGTAGATGAAGATCTGAAAGACGATCAGCGCTCGCTTGCGGTTGCGTTCTTGCTGGTCCACTTCGCGGCTTCCTTTCCTAGGGGCGCTCGGTCTGGGTGGTGAACACGCCGGCGGCCACTTCACGCAGGCCGTCGTGGATTCCGCCGTCGGTGGTCAGCGGCGCCAGGATGCACGCCTCGGCGGCCTCGGGCTCGCTCGCGCCGGCGCCGACCAGCTGCGCAGCGTTGACCAGGGTGCGCGTCGAGGGCGGTTCGAAGTGCAACGCCTGGTCTGCGGTGCGCAGCGCGGTGGCGCACTGCACCAGGCGACCGGCGATCTGCGGTTCGATACCGGTCTCGGCGACGATCACCTGCGCCTCGCGCTCGGGCGGCAGGTAGTGCATGGGCAGCGTGGCGAACCGTTGCCGGAAAGACGGCTTCAGCTCTTTGAGCGAGCTGCGGTAGGCCGGGTTATAGGAGCACACCAGCATGAAGGTGTCTGGGGCCGTGATGGTTTCATCGGCCCGGTCCAGGTATAGAGCGCGACGGTGATCGGTCAGTGAATGCAGCACGGCCAGCGAGTCATGCCGCGCCTCCACGACTTCGTCCAGATAGCAGATCGCCCCGGACTTCACCGCTTGAGTCAGCGGCCCGTCGTTCCACACCACGTCACCGCCGGCCACCAGGAATCGGCCCACCAGATCCGAGCTGGTCAGGTCGTCGTGGCAGCTGATGGTGATCACCGGCCGCCCCAGCAGCAAGCCCATGTGCTCGACCAGCCGGGTCTTGCCGCAGCCGGTCGGACCGGTGAGCATCACCGGGATGCGGCGCAGGTACGCCTTCTCGAACAACTGCACTTCGTTGCCGTTGGCCAAGTAAACATCGCTGCTCATCGGACTCCTCGCGCGTCGTCGGTCATGCTGCGGTCAGTTCGCGGTGCACGTGGGCCAGTACTCGCGGTAGCTCCGCGACGCGCCGAATCCGTTGGGAGCGGCGCGGTCCGAACACTTCAGGCAAGGGGTCCACGCGCACCGGTCCGACTCCGACGTAGTACACGCACACACCGGCCCGGTCGGCTTCTTCGACGGCGTGCGCGACATCGGCCCAGGCGTATCGGCCTTCGTAGCCTTCGTCGGACATCAGCCCGTCGCCGATCATGAGGAGCAGCCGCCGTTCTCCGGCCTGGGCGAGCAGCCGGCTGGTCAGATGCCGCAGCGGTGCACCCAGTCGGGTGTAGCCACCGGTCCGCAGTCCCAGGCCGCTCGGCGCCACGAAATTCCGGTCACCGAAATCCTTGAGGCAGTGCACTTCCACGTGGTGGCGGGTGTTGCCGGTGAACGCGAAGACTCCGTGGCGCTGACGCGCGCTGGTCATTGCTCCTGAGAGCGCGTCCGCGCAGGCCAGTTCCAGGCCGAACAGCCGACCACCGTGCACGCCCAGCGACGAGCTCGCATCGAGCAGCACCGCGACGGTCACATCCCTATCCGCCGGCAGCAGCTCCCGGAAGATCCGGGGTTCCCCCGCCGCCCCGGCCAACACGTCCAGGCGGTGGCTGACGTAGGCATCCACGTCGAGGTCTGATCCGTCGGCGAGCCGATTGGTCATGGCACGGACGGTGTGTTGTTCGAACCACTTCCGCAGATCGACCGCGGCCGGGGACGGCTCGCCCGATGGCGTGCGCCGGTCGTATTCCACGACGGCGACATGGTCGGGTAGCAGGGCGCCGGTGTGCATGCTCCACTCCGGGTATGGGATCCCCGGTCGCCGCTCACGGCCGAGAAAGCGATCATCGTCTTGCGGCCGGCTCGGTGGCGGCATGGTGGTGTTGCGGACTCCCCCGTCACCGCCCACCGGTACCGAATACGGGCGGGGGCGCCGCTTTTGGTTGCTGGACCAGGGCATGCGGCCGAGTCGGCGTACCGAGGAAGCCAGTCGCCCCGGCTCGGTCCAGGCAGCCGGCAGTGTCCCCGTCAGCGGATGCCCGGATAGCGACTGCCCGTTGCGCGCCGTCGCGATCGCACGATCGAACATCTCGGCGGCCTGCATCTCGGGATCCGCGGGGACGAGATCCGGCAGCACCCGCCGCAGCTCGGCCACCAGTCCCGGCCAGCGCACGGCGACCCAGCCGAGGGCCACCTGCGCCTCGACGAGCGTTAAGGCTTGACGCTCACGCGGCGACAGGTCGGCCAATCGGTACTGCGCGATTCTCTCCTTGGAGGGTGAGCATTGCAACGCCACCCCGCAGGTCAGCGTCCGTCTGGTCCAGCCCGGTTCCGCGGGATGGGGAACATAGACGGTGGACAGGTTCGGGTTGAGGCTGAAACCTCTTCGGGCGCCGGTCATCAACCGTGCACCGTCGCGGCGTCGATCGCTCAGTGCGACGGCCGTCAGCGCGCAGCTGGTCTCCAGCGCCAGGGGGTCCACGCCTACCCCGGTCAGAAGGTTCCGATGCTGGAGAACATCCAGTACCAGAAAGCGATGATCAAACACGTTCCGCCCCATGCGGCGACGTAACGGAGAATCTCCCAGAGCCAGGTCATCACAGTTTCCTATCGTCGGTCAGTCGGAGAAGATCTCCCGGTTGACGGTGTGCAGGTACGGGATCGCCAAAAACGGTGTGATGTAGAAAATGTCGTAGAGCCACCAACCGATTACCGGGAACACCACACCGGCGTAACGCACATCGGCATACATGGTCATGTTGAACACGTAGCCGATCCAGATGAGCACGCCCATCCAGCAGGTCACCACCATCCACTGATGACCCCACCGTTTCATCTGCAGAAACCCGATCGCCGCCGCGATGCGCATGGTGAAGACGGTGAAGATCAGCCCGATCTCCCAGCCCTTCTCCCCCGGGCCGGCAGCTCCGCCGATCCACAACTCGTTGTAGTGCCAGAAATAGCCGCCGTCGAACATCGCGCCCCAGCCGTTGAGCAGCACCCGGGCCAGCAGGGTGTGGCCGGCCACCATGTCCAGTGCCCAGCCCACGGCGTTGATCGCGGCGTCGATGATCACCAGATAGCCCAGCAGCGTCACCAGCATTGGCCGCACGGTCAGTCCGTCGCGCTGAGCTTTGCGCTGCAACCAGATTCCCCGGAGAAACAGCGGGAGGCCGAAGATCCCGGCCGCCGCCGTGCCGATGAGCATGCCGCCACAGATCAGCCACCGGTCTGCTCGGCGCTGGGCAGCCTGTGACAGCTCCAGATGCTCATCGAGCCCGAGCCCGTCGCGCAGTTGCTGCGGTGCAGTAGGCAATAGCCGCCCCTCGCCGTTTGTGGAACGCCTACGACGGTAGGGACCTTACTGACTTAAGTCAATGACTTTTGGTGAGATCAGCGTGCGGCACCCAAGCCGCGCAAAGTCCTGGCCAAGTAGTCGGCGACCAACTCCGGCCGGTTCGGCCAGTCGTGGGTGGTGATGAGTAGGGCGTAGAGACCGAGCAGGAAGAACACCGCGCTGTTCATTGCGGCCACGTCGTCGTCGATCTCGCCACACTCACGCGCCACCTCGATACGCTCGGCGATCAACACGATCAGCGGGTGATGCTCGCCGTTCTCGGCGGGCGGTCGGGTAGGCGAGAAGTGCAGTGCCAGGAATTCGGTGAACAGCGGATCGCCCAGGCGCCGCTCCAGGTCGATGATCAGGCGGGTGGACTCAGCCAAGATGTCCGAAAGGCTTTGGTGCCCAGCAAGGAATTTCTCGAACTGCTTGGTGATTCGTTCCTCTTCCCGGCGCTCCAACTCCAGCAGCACATGCTCCTTGGTGGGGAAGTGAAAGAAGAACGTGCCGTGCGCGACGCCGGCGGCGGCCACGATGGCGCCGACGTCGGCCTGGGCCATCCCGGTCCGCTTGAATTCGGCGGTCGCCGCACCCAGCAGCCTCTCGCGCGTCTGTAGGCGCCGAGCTTCGCGCGCCGTCACCTTCTCTGACTTGTCCGCCACGGCCATGCCTTGATCCCTCTGTTCACCGACTCTGCGTCATCCGCCGCCACGACAGTATCGCCTCCCGGCGGCCGCGCATATTAGATGACTTAAGTCAGCATTCTGGATTCCCGCAGGGTCGTTGAGATCAGGGCCCGGATGTTGGTTCGGCAGCGTCCACACGCCGCTCCGGCACCGGTGCGCTCACCGACCTGTTTGGTGGTAGCTGCGCCGTCCCGGACGGCGTCGATCACCTGCTGGCTGGTCACCCCGGCACACAAGCAGACGTACACGAGCCGTCACGCCCCGGTCTCGAAGACCCTTGTCTCCAGCTGAGCCTTATCCACCTTGCCGGTGGCGTTCAGCGGCAGTGCCTCGACGAAACACACCGAGCGCGGCACCTTGAACCCGGCCATGCGGTCTCGGCTCCAGGCGATCAATGCCTCCTCGGAGAGCTGCGCATCCGCGGCACTTCTCACCACAAACGCCTTGCCCACCTGGCCCATCCGCTCATCGGGCACGCCGATCACCGCAACCTGCGAGATCCCCGGATGTTCCAGCAGGAAGCCCTCGATCTCGGCGGGATAGGCGTTGAATCCGCCGACGATGAACATGTCCTTCTTGCGGCCGACGATCCGCAACCGGCCGGCGGCATCCAGCGTGCCGACGTCCCCGGTGTGCAACCAGCCTTCGGCGTCGATGGCCTCGGCGGTGGCCGCCGGGTCATCGAGGTAGCCCACCATCACGTTGTAGCCGCGCACCAAGACCTCGCCGTCGCCGGCGATACTCACCTCGATGTCTTCGCAGGCCTGCCCCGCCGTGGTCGCGATGTCCTCGAACGAGTCGCCCCGCCGGGAGGCCGTCACCGTACCGGCTTCGGTGAGGCCGTATCCGGTCATGATCGACCGGAACGGCAGCTCATTGCGGATCCTGCGGATCAGATCCACGGGGATGTCTGCGGCACCGGTGACCGCGGCACGCAGCGACGACAGGTCGCGAGTCCCGCGTGCATCCAACAGTGACTGATACAGCGTCGGCGGCCCCGGCAGCATGGTGATGCGTTCGGCTTCAATGAGTTCGGCCACGGTGTCAACGTCGAACACCCGCACCGGAACCATGGTGGCGCCCCGGATGCACGCCGCGAGGCAGCCCGCCTTGTAGCCGAATGTGTGGAAGTAGGGGTTGACCATCAGATACCGGTCACCCTCGCGCAGGTCGGCCAGGTCGCACCATTCGGCATAGAGCCGCAGGTTCTGTTGGTGGGTCATCATCACGCCTTTGGGCCGGCCGGTCGTACCCGAAGTGAAGATGATGTCGGCGACGTCGCCGCCACCGACACTGCGCTGCAGCGGCGAACCGCTGCTCAGGAAATCCGATCTCAGGTCGACCACCGGAACTCCGGGCGGAGCAATGAAATCCAGTCCGAGAAAGCCCTTCTCGACCAGCACCAGCTTGGCGCCGCTGCGACGGATGATGTCGTGGGCCTCGGCCGGTTTGAATCGGGTGTTGACCGGAACCAGAACCCCACCGGCGGTCAGCAGCCCGAACGCGGCGATGATCCAGTCCGCGGAATTCGGCGCCCAGATCGCGACCCGATCGCCCTTGGCGACACCCGCCGCGGCGAATGCGCCTGCCGCACAACGAACCCGGTCGGCCAGCGCAGCGAAGCTCAGCCGCAGGGGACCGTCGGCGATCGCCTCGGCGTCCCCGAAGCGATGGCCGGCGCTCAGGACCATCTCGGGAATGGTCTGCCAGCGTGGCACCGCTAGACGGTGACGAGCCGACCGAGGTTACCGCCCATGATCTTGGCCTGGTCCTCGATGGGCAAGTGCGACAGCGCGGTGATGTAGTGCGTCGGCTCGGCCAAACCCTCCGGGTGCGGCCAGTCCGAACCGTAGAGCACCTGCTCCACGCCCACCAGGTTGATCAGGTCGTCGATGCCCTCCTCGTAGAACGGGCTGACGTAGATCCGGTTCTTGATCTCCTCCATCGGGTTGCCCAGGAACGCCTCGGGCGCCTTCCGATAGACCTCGGTCATGGAGTCCAGCAGCGGGAACATCCACTTGGAGCCGGCTTCCACAATGCCGACCTTCAGCTTGGGGTGCCGGAACAGGGCACCGTGAATCACCCACGAAGCCACCGCATCCTGGATCGGGCGCCACTCATTGAGAATGCCCATCGCGTTGGTCTGGAACGGCAGCATCTCTTCCACCGAGCCGTCCCACTCGGAGGTGTAGCGGGAGTAGCCGCTGTCCGACGAGTGCATCCCGATGAAGACGTCGTGCGCGACGCACCTCTCCCAGAACGGGTCGAACTCGGGCAGCGCGAACGAACGCGGGCCGCGGAAGCCGGGCACCGGGGCCGGGCGGATCAGGATGGCGCGGGCACCGCGCTTGACCGCCCACTCCAGTTCCTCGATGGCCTTCTCGACGATCGGCAGCGTGATGACCGGCGTGGTGAAGATGCGATTCTGGTAGTTGAAGCCCCAGACCTCGTCCAACCACTGGTTCAGCGCGTGGATGATGACGTGGATGGTGACCGGATCATCGCGCAGCCGCTCCTCGATGAGGCTGGCCAGGGTCGGGAACATCAGCGAGCGGTCGATGCCCAGCTCGTTCATCAGCTCCAGCCGGGGGGCGGGCTCGAAGAACGCCGGAATGGACTTCATCGGCTCGCCGAACAGTTCGCGCTTGCTCTTGCCGTCGGGGTTGCCGTACTTGAAGTACTCCTCCCAGGCGCCCGGCTTGGCGACCACCGAGAAGGTGGGGTTCGGAATGTAGTTGCTGATCTGGCCGCGGATGGCGATCTTGGTGCGCCCGTTGATCTCCACGTACTGGACGACGTCCTTGTACTCCTTGGGCAAGTACTTGGTCAGCGCTTCCGGCGGTTCGTAAAGGTGGTTATCCGCATCGAACAAGGGGAACGGGACGTCCACGCGATGTGACAGTTGACCCATGAAATGCTCCTTTTCGGTTCATGAGAATCTTATTCTCACATAGGTGTCGTTGCAACACTCTCGGCGAGCTGGTTGCGGACCAGGTACTTCTGCACCTTGCCGCTGGCGGTGCGCGGGAAGTCCTCGACCTCACGCAGTTCCTCGGGCCACTTCTGCCGCGCGACGCCCATCCGCTCGAAGTGCTCCCGCACTTGCGCCATGGCCGGCAGCACACACCCCGGCTTGAGGCGTAGCACCGCGACCGCCCGCTCCCCCAGTCGGGCATCCGGCCCCGCGACCACGACCGCCTCGGCCACCGCCGGCATCGCCAACAGGACGTCCTCGACCTCCACGGCGCTGATGTTCTCGCCACCGCGGATGATCACATCGGCTTTGCGGTCGGTGATGGTCAGATACCCGTCGGCGTCGAGCACCCCGATGTCCCCGGTGTGATACCAGCCCTCGGCGTCGAACGCCGCCGCGGTCAGAGCGTCATCGGTGTAGCCCAGACACAGGTCTGGTCCGCGGCTCAGGATTTCGCCATCGTCGGCCAACCGCACCTCCACGCCGGGCCGCGCATCGCCGTCGGTGAACAATCGCTTGTCCTCGGGCGCGCTCGGGCCTGAACCGGTGATCGACGGATGCTCGGTGCTGCCGTAGGAGCGGAAGACGAAGATGCCCAGGTCGGCGAGTCGTCGGGTGACCGCCCCGGGCACGGTCGACCCACCCAGACCGACGTGGCGGATATGGCGCAGGTGCGCGTCGGTGAAGTCCGGGTGATCGAGCAGGCTGGTGACGAAGTACGGCGGACCGCCACCGATCGACACGCCTTGCCCGGCCATCAGCGCCAGCACCTTGGCGGGGTCCCAGACGTCGGCGAGGTCGATCGGCGCCCCCTCCAGTACCGGGATGAGGAACGCCCCGACCATGCCGATGAAGTGCCCGACCGGAGTGGCGGTGAGCTGCCGACCGCGATCCTTGGGGTAGTTGGCCAGCAGCTGGCGGGTCTCGCAGCACAGGGTCTGGTGACTGTGGATCACGCCCTTGGGTTCGCGGGTGGTCCCGGAGGTGAACGCGATCAACGCCGGCGCCCCGGGGTCGGCGTCCAGCGTGCCCACCATCGGTTCGTCGGCGAGCAGGTCTTCGAAGTCGACAACGTTCCCGCCCACCACGCTCACGTCTCTCCCGCCCACCACCCCGACGATCGGGACGTCGGCGCACAGCTCGGGCCGAAAGCTCATCCGCCCGAACCGCTCGGCGGTGATGAACACCCGCGGCCGGCTGGCGGACAGGATGAAGCCCAGTTCCCGTGGGCCGTAGAAGTGCACGACGGGCACCACGACCGCGCCCAGAAACGCCGCCGCCCAGAATGCCGCGGCGGCCTCCATCCAGTTGGGCAGCTGCAGGGCCACCACGTCACCCGGGCCGACTCCGCGGGCCCGCAGCCCGGCCGCCAGCCGGCGGGCAACGAGCTCCACGTCGGCAAAACTTCCCCGCCACGGCCGTACCGCCGAGTGCACCTCGAACCCGGTCTCGGCGCTCGCCGCCAGCCCGGCGGCGAGCAGGTCACCGAGGGTTTCGCGGGTCCACCATCCCTGCTCTTCATAGCGCCGCACCAGGTCGGCAGGAATATTTCGCATCTTGCCCGTGATGCTATTCTCCGTTTTTGAGAATGCCAATATCTTGAGTGGAGAGCCATGGGCCAGGACTGTCCGGACGAGCTGGACGTACACGTGGATGACGGCCTGGCCATCATCACCATCGACCGGCCCCAGGCACGCAACGCCATCGCCCCCGAAACCATGGAGCAACTCGACCGGGCGCTGGACAAGGTCGCCGGGGCTCAGGCGCTGGTGATCACCGGCGGCGGCGACCGCGCCTTCGTCTCCGGCGGGGACCTCAAGCAGCTCGCCGCCCTGCGCACCGAGGCCGAAGCGGCGGCGATGGCCTGGCGGATGCGCACGCTGTGCGATCGGATCGCCGCGTTCCCGGCACCGGTGATCGCCGCCTTGAACGGCCACGCATTAGGCGGTGGCGCCGAAGTCGCGGTCGCCGCCGACATCCGCATCGCGGCCGCGGACATCAAGATCGGGTTCAATCAGGTGTCACTGGCGATCATGCCGGCGTGGGGTGGCGCCGAGCGGCTGGGCAAACTGGTCGGACACAGTCAGGCACTGCTGCTGGCCGGCACCGGAACCATGCTGGACGCTCCGGCGGCCGAACGCATCGGCCTGATCAACCGGGTGGTTCCCCGGGAGTCTTTCGACGCCGAATGGCGTGCCCTGGCCCGGTCATTGGCCAATCCCTCGGCCGGTGAGATCAAGCGCGTGCTCGGTGGCGCATCGGCAGACGAGGCGGTGGCGGCATTCGCCCGGTTGTGGGTCGCCGACGCGCATTGGGAGGCCGCGGATCGCCTCCAACAAGGCCGGAAGCAGCGCTAATGCGGGGCGGGCCCCGTGGCCAGCGCGACGCCGGCGAGCGGCGCGCGCGGTGGCGGGTCGCCCTCGAGCCGTTGCAGCCAGCGCTCGACGAACTCCACGGTCTCGGCATGGCCGAGGGTCATGCCCAGCGCCTCCTGCTCGATGATCAGCATCCGCGAGGCGCTGGTCATGAGCACCATCAACACCGTCGGCGGGAACTCCCCGTCGTCGACGCCATACCGGGCAAACAGCCCGGAGACCGCCGCGATCTGTTCGGCGCGCAGCCGCTCGGCGTAATTGGCGATCTCGGCCCGCAAGGCCTCACGCTCGTTGGCCACGGTGATGAATTGCATGGTCAGCGCCGTCCACGCCGGGTCGGTGTTGAATCGCCACAGCGCCCAGAGCGGCTGCGGCGACGCCAACACCGCCGCCTGTTCGGCCAACCCCTGATCGCCGCGCCGGCGGAACATCGCCAGGAACAGGTCGTCCATGGTGCGGAAGTAATAGTGCACGAGCTGATGCTTGAGGCCGGCCCGCTCGGCGACACGACGCGAACTCACCGCGCCGGCGCCGGCGGTCAGCAGAAGCTCTTCGGCAGCGTCGAGCAACAGGGTCCGGTTCTTCGCGTCCGGTGCCCCAATTCTGCGCTGTCCCTTAGCCGATTCGGACATACAGTTCGCTCCGCATCGTTGTCGTCACCTTTACATGTCCGGCGGCCATCGTAGTGGCGTCGCAACCCTTGACCCCCCAACCCCGCCCATGCTAAGCAGGTGCACAGCAGCTGTCAGCCCGTTCTGCAGAGAGGTCCATGTTGACTGACTTCGCGACGATCGACTTCTTCACCGATCAGTCCCTGGTACCCGATCCCCACCCGTACTTCGACTATCTGCGGGCTCAGAACCCGGTCACGCCGCTGGGCGTGTACGACGTGGTCGCGGTAACCGGCCACGAAGAGGCCAACGAGATCTACCGCGACTCCGACACCTACTCCAACCTGGTCGCGGTCGGCGGACCGTTCCCGCCGCTGCCGTTCACCCCCGAGGGCGACGACATCAGCGCTCAGATCGAGGCCAACCGCCACCTGATGCCGATGACCGAGCACATGGTGACGATGGACCCGCCGATGCACACCAAGGCCCGATCGATATTGAGCCGGCTGCTCACGCCCAAGCGGCTCAAGGAGAATCAGGACTTCATGTGGCAGCTGGCCGATCGCCAGCTCGACTACTTCATCGACAGCGGCAGCTGCGAATTCCTCACCTCCTACGCCCGCCCGTTCGCCATGCTGGTGGTCGCCGACCTGCTGGGTGTGCCCGAAGAGGACCGGCCGGTGTTCCAGGAAGTGCTCGGCGCACCACAGCCCGGTGCCCGCATCGGCGCGCTGGACCATGAGGAGCTCGCCCACGATCCGCTGGCCTGGCTGGATGACAAGTTCAGCCGCTACCTGTCTGACCGGCGGGAAAGCCCACGCGGCGACGTGCTGACCGACCTGGCCACCGCCACCTATGAGGACGGCTCGATTCCCGAGATCGCCGACGTGGTCAAGAGCGCCACGTTCCTGTTCGGTGCCGGTCAGGAGACCACCACCAAACTGCTCAGTGCCGCATTGCGATTCATGGCCGAGGACCCGGCCCTGGTCGAGCAGCTGCGCAGCGACCGTAGCAAGATCCCGAACTTCCTCGAGGAGACCCTGCGGCTGGAAAGCCCGGTGAAGACCGACCCCCGATTGGTGCGCAAGACCACCACGCTGGGCGGGGTGGAGCTGAAGGCCGGCACCGTCGTGGTGATGTTCCCCGGCGCGGTCAACCGCGATCCACGCAAGTTCGACGACCCGCACGAACTGCGGATCGACCGTCCCAATGTGCGCGAGCACCTGGCTTTCGCCCGCGGCAGCCACACCTGCCCGGGCTCACCGCTGGCACGCGCCGAGAGCCGCATCTCGTTGGAACGAATCCTGGATCGCATGACCGATATCCGGCTCGACGAATCCCAACACGGCCCGGCCGGCGAGCGCCGGTTCACCTTCGAGCCGACTTTCATCCTGCGCGGATTGACCGAACTGCACCTGGAATTCACCCCGGTGGCGGCTCCGGTCACCGCCGGCCTGTAGACCGCAGCTCCGCCGAAGGGACGAACAACATGACGGTGACCACCACCGACGAAGCGCGCTATGACCCGTATGACGTTGACCTCAACAGCGATCCGTACCCGATGTTTCGCCGGCTTCGCGAAGAGGCACCGCTGTACTACAACGCCGAGCACGATTTCTACGCGCTGAGCCGCTTCGACGACGTCAACAAGGCCCTGGTCGATCACCAGACGTTCAGCTCGGCGCGCGGCGCGATTCTGGAACTGATCAAGGCCAACACCCCGATTCCGCCGGGGCTGATTCTGTTCGAGGATCCGCCCATCCACGACATTCACCGCAAGCTGCTGGCCCGAATGTTCACCCCGCGCAAGATCTCCGAACTCGAATCCAAGATCCGCGAGTACTGCGCCCGTTGCCTGGATCCGCTGATCGGTACCGGACGCCTCGATTTCGTGGCCGACCTGGGCGCGCAGATGCCCATGCGGGTGATCGGCATGCTGGTGGGCATTCCCGAAGCAGATCAGGAGGTCATCCGGGACCGCTCGAATGACAACATGCGCACCGAGGCCGGCAAGCCGATGACGGTCGCATCCGAGGGATTTGATGACGGATCGATCTTCGCCGACTATCTGGACTGGCGCGTCGAGCACCCGTCCGACGACATCATGACCGAACTGCTCAATGTCGAATTCACCGACGAATCCGGCACCACTCGGCGGCTGACCCGCGACGAGCTGCTGATGTACGTGATGCTGGTGGCCGGGGCCGGAAACGAGACCACCACCCGGCTGATCGGCTGGACCGGCAAGGTGCTGGCCGAGCATCCCGACCAGCGCCGCGCGTTGGTGGCAAACCCGGCCTTGGTCCCGCAGGCGATCGAAGAGCTGTTGCGCTACGAGCCACCGGCACCGCACGTGGCGCGCTACGTCACCCGGGATGTGGAGTACTACGGCCAGACCGTGCCCGAGGGCAGCGTGATGATGATGCTGATCGGCGCGGCCAACCGCGACCACCGCCGATTCGCCCCCGACGGTGACGTTTTCGACATCCACCGCGAGGCCCGCCAGCATCTGACTTTCAGCGTGGGCGCGCACTACTGCCTGGGTGCCGCACTGGCCCGCCTGGAAGGGCGTATCGCACTGGAGGAGATCCTCAAACGCTTCCCCGACTGGGAGGTCGATCTCACCAAGGCAGCGCTGTCACCGACTTCGACGGTCCGCGGGTGGGAGTCCATGCCCGCTTCGGTCGGATGAATCCACTTCTACTAGTTATGAATTGAGGGTTTCCATGGCTGGACGTGTTGAGGGCAAGGTCGCATTCGTCACCGGCGCGGCCCACGGTCAGGGCCGCAGCCACGCGGTGCGGCTGGCCGAGGAGGGCGCCGACATCATCGCGATCGACGTCTGTAAGCCGATCGTGCAGAACTCGCCCATTCCGCCGGCCACGCGTGCGGAACTGGCCGAGACCGTCGACCTGGTCAAGGCACGGGGGCGCCGGATCTTCACGGCCGAAGTCGATGTACGCGACTTCGACGGGCTCAAGGCCGCGGTGGACGCCGGCGTGGAGGAGCTGGGCGGCCTGGACATCATCGTTGCCAACGCCGGCATCGGCAACGGTGGCGACACCCTGGACCAGTGCAGCGAACACGACTGGCAGGAGATGATCGACATCAACCTGTCGGGCGTGTGGAAGACGGTCAAAGCGGGTGTCCCGCATCTTATTTCCAGCGGCAAGGGCGGGTCGATCATCCTGACCAGCTCGGTCGGCGGGCTGAAGGCCTACCCGCACTGCGGCAACTACGTCGCCGCCAAGCACGGCGTGGTGGGCATCATGCGCTCGTTCGCCGTCGAGTTGGGACACCAGAACATTCGCGTGAACACCGTGCACCCCACTCACGTCAGCACCGGCATGATCATGAACGAGGGCACCTGGAAGATGTTCCGCCCGGACCTCGAGAACCCGGGTCCCGACGACATGGCACCGATCTGCCAGATGTTCCACACCCTGCCGGTGCCGTGGGTGGACGCGATCGACATCAGCAACGCCGTGCTGTTCCTGGCCTCCGACGAGGCCCGCTACATCACCGGTGTCACCTTGCCGGTCGACGCGGGAAGCTGCCTGAAATAGCGCCGTCAGCCATCCCTGACAGTTGGGACGCGATATCTCCGGAGTGGATGACCGCTGCGATCAGAGGGCACCACCCCGGGGCGGTCGTGGATGCCGTGACGGTGGCATCCCGTGACGACGGCACTAACCGCCGAGCGCGCCTGGCCCTGAGCTATTCGTCCGGCAGCGGGCCGGCCACCGTGTTCGCCAAGGCGATCGACCCCGAGCATGCCGACTTGGTGGAACTGACCAGTGGCCTCTACCACGAGCCGCGGCTGTTTCTCTCCGATGTCGCATTGCCGCTTGACCATCCGACGGTCTATCGGGCGGTGATCGACGAACAGCGTCGCGACTTCCTGCTGATCATGGAGGACATCACCGTGGCGCGCGGGGCACAACCGTGCGATGCGACCCGTCCGCTCACCATCGACGAGGCAGCCCAAGGGGTGCGCGGCCTGGCCCGCCTGCATGGTGCGTTCTGGGGAGAGCGCATCAGCGGCAACCCCGCGCTGGGCTGGGTGGAGCCGTTCGTCCCGTTCGCCGGCCTGGAGCTGGCGCCGCTGGAGGTGGCCCACCAAAGGCTGGGTGACTCGGTGCCGTCCGAGATCACCGCTATGACCGGCACGGAGCTGTTCAGCGACACCTGGGCCCGCTACATCCGCAGCCTGGCCCGGGGACCGCAGACCCTGTTGCACGGCGATCCGCACGTCGGCAATACCTACCTGTTGCCCGACGGCGACGTCGGCTTCCTGGACTGGCAGATGGTGCGGCGCGGAAATTTCTCGCTGGATCTGGGCTATTTCCTACAGGGTGCGTTGACCGTCGACGACAGGCGCGCCGGAGAACGTGCGCTGCTCGAGGAATACCGGGGAGCCCTGGGCTTGCCAACCGTGCAGTTGCCGTCGGCCGACGAGATCTGGCTGCACTATCGGGCCTCGGCGGCGCATGGCCTGGCGATCTGGATCGCGACGCTGTCCGGTGGCGACAACTGGCAACGGCCGGACATCAGTCTGGCGTTCGCGCAGCGCTACGCCGCGGCGTTCACCGATCTGGACACCCGTGGCGCGCTGGACGCGCTGGACTCCTGCGCCTGTTGACCTCCCGCGAGCCATACACCCGCTGGGGCAGCAAGTGCGAGAATCTCCGCATGGAGTGGACCGGAGCCGTATACGCCGACGCACCGACGGTGGAGGTGTCCACCTGGATCGATGCCCCGCCGGAACGCGTCTGGGAACTGGCTAGCGACATCCACGCCGTCGCCGAGAGCAGTCAGGAACTTCAGCGCGTCGAATGGGCCGACGACGACGGGCCTCGGCTGGGCGCTCGGTTCACCGGATACAACCGGCATCCCGCCCTCGGGGAATGGTCCACGATCTCCGAGGTGGTCGAGTTCGAACCGCTGACGGTGTTCGGATGGGCAGTCAGTGATCCCGCCAATCCCACGTCCTCGTGGCGGTTGAGCCTGGCCCCGGAGGGTACCGGCACCCGGCTGACCGAATGGATGCAGCTGGGGCCCGCGCCGTCCGGGCTTTCGCTGGCCATCTCCGCGATGCCGGACAAGGAACAGAAGATCGTGTTCGTGCGGTTGCGCGAATTCGAGGCGAGTATGACGGCCACCCTCGATCACCTCAAACAGCGCGCCGAGCACTGATGCGCGCGGCCATCACGCTGGAAGCTGCCAGCGTCGGCAGCTGGGAGCACCAGAAGCTGCTGGTCCGCGAGGCGGAGAAGATGGGCCTGGACATCTGCTGGGTCGCCGAGGCGTGGGGCTCCGACGCGGTCTCCGCGCTGGGTTACTACGCCGCATGCACCGACCGCATGCTGCTGGGATCCGGAATCATCCAGCTGTCCACCCGCACTCCGGTCGCCATCGCCCAAGCCGCCATCACATTGTCCAACCTCTCTGGGGGACGGTTCCTGCTCGGTCTGGGCGCCTCGGGCCCGCAGGTCATCGAGGGGCTGCATGGTCAGCCGTTCGACGGACCACTCGGCCGGATGCGCGAGACCATCGAGATCATCCGGCAGGCGATCGCCGGAGATCGAATCGCCCATAGCGGCAAGCACTTCCAGATCCCCCGCACCGATTCAGCCACCAAGGCTATGCGGCTATCGATGCGCGCCGAACACCGGATTCCGCTGTATCTGGCCAGCCTGACCCCGGCGATGTTGACGCTGACCGGCGAAATCGCCGACGGCTGGCTGGGCACCAGCTTCGTGCCCGAGGGCGCCGACGCGGCCTACTTCACCCACCTCGACAACGGCCTGGCCCGCTCCGGGCGCACCCGAGCGGACCTGGACATCTGCCAGGGCGCGGAAGTGTCGTTCGCCAGCGACGAGAAGCATCTGAAGGAACTGATCGACAGCCGCAAGACCGAACTGGCCTTCAGCCTGGGCGGAATGGGTTCGACCAGCACCAATTTCTACAACCAGGCCTACAGTCGCCAGGGCTGGTCGGATGTCGCCGCCGCCGTGAAGAGGCGCTGGCAGGCCGGCGACCGGGAGGGCGCCGCCGCGCTGATCACCGACGAGATGGTGCTGGCCACCACCTTGATCGGCACCCCCGCAATGGTCCGGGATCGCCTGCAGGTCTGGTGCGACACCGGCGTGGACACCGTGCGGGTCTACCCGGCCGGCGAGCGCCTCGAAGATCGGATCGCCACGCTGGGCGCCGCGATCGAGCTGGTGCACTCGATCAAACCCACCGGGCGGTAGCGGCCCGGCTAGCCGGGTGAGCTGCCGATAACCCCGTCGGCCGCCAACGCGGCAATCTCAGTCGCGGAAAGTCCCAGCTCGCTGAGCAGCTCATGATTGTGCTCGCCCAGCAGCGGTGCGTGGCGGGTATGAATACGCTGCGGGCGCTGCGACATCCGGGCGGGCAGTGTGCTGTGCGGCGCGGGGCCGTTGACCGGGTGATCGACCTGTTCGAAGAAGCCCCGCTCGGCCAACTGCGCCAACTCGGTCTGGCGATGCGGTTGCATGACCTTGGCGACCGGAACGCCTGCGTTCCACAGTGGTTCGACGACGTCGTCGGCGCTGCGGGTCGCGCACCAGCCGGACAGCTCCTGGTCGATGAGGTCGTGGCGTGCGCGCCGTCCGGCCGCGTCCGCCAAGGCTGGATCGGCGGTCCAGGCCGGGTCACCCAGGGCGGCCCGCAGGCCGGTCCACTGCTCGTCGGTGGCCACCGCAATCGCGACCCAACAGTCTTCGCGGCCGAATTCGTCGACGCCGGCGGTCTGATAGAAGTTCTGCGGGGCGGCCGCGGGCCCACGATTTCCATCACGTTGCAACAGTGCACCGTTGGCGGAGTATTCGAGCACCTGCTCGGCCGCGATGTTGAGTGCGGCGTCGATCATGGCCGCCTCCACCAGTACGCCCTGCCCCGTGCGACGCCGATGCTCCAGGGCCAGCAAGAGCCCCGTCAGCGCATGCGCACCCGCGTTCGGGTCACCGATCGAATACGGCTCGTAGGGGTTGCGATCGGGGTAGCCGGTCAGCCAGCTCAGCCCGGCGGCGTCCTCGATGACATAGGCGAACGCCGGGTTGTCCCGCCACGGACCGTCCAGGCCGAATCCGGGCATCCGCAGCATGATCGCGTCGCTGCGCAGCGACTGCACGAATTCGAAGTCCAGACCTAGATTCTCGATGACACGGGGGGTGAAGTTCTCGACGATGACATCGCAGTCGGCGATCAGTCGGTGCAGCACGTCGCGGCCGGCCTGCGTCTGGAAGTCCAGCGTCAGGCCCTTCTTGTTGGTGTTGAGCGCGGAGAAGATCGGGGACTTCTCCCACCACGACTCCTCGCTGACCGGTATCCCGGCGATCAGCCGGGTGCCGTCGGGATGCCGGGTCGACTCGAGATGGATCACCTCGGCGCCGAGCATGGCCAGCAGGTGCGTGCACGACGGTCCGGCCCAGAAGGTGGTCATGTCCAGCACGCGTATGCCACTCAGCGGCAGCCGATCCCCAGCTGATTCCGAAGCCGGGGCGTCGCGCCGCGCCGGCGGCATCTGCCGGTAGTGGTCGGTGTGCTCACCCAGGCGCGGCGCCGACGTCGGTGCCTGTAGCGCCACACCGCTGAGCCGATAGGGCGGAACCGGCTGGAGGAACCCGTCTCGTGGATTGCGGGTGAACACCTGGCGATGCCGGAAATGGTCAAAGGTGGGTACGTTCTCCCCGTTGCCGACCGGCGAGTTGGGTATCCGGAACGCCGACGCCAGGTCGCGGACATCGTCGACCTTGTGACTGCGAACCCACTCGTACAGCTCCGCTGCGTGCAGGTTCGCCTGCTCGGTGATCGACAGCGGCGAGTTCTCGTCGATCCACTCGTCGTGACCCGACATCGCACACAGGTCGAACCACTGCTGCGCGGTGCCGCAGCCCAGCGCCACCAGACCGTCGGCGGCCTCGGACACACCGGGTACGGTCGGCCGGCGTTCGGACCGCCACGGGCGATCGAGGACCTGAAAGTAGGTGACGGGATAGTAAGTGAGACCGAGGATCTGGGCTTCCAGTGCGGACAGGTCGATCAGTTCCCCGCGGCCGTCACGCAGCGCGCGGACCCGCGACGCCAACGTCATCGCGGCCGCGTAGGCCCCAGCGAGCCAGTCGCCGACCTGCCCGCCGATGTGTACCGGAGCGCGGTCCTGCGAACCCCGCCCCAGTCCGACCGCTCCCCCCGACCAGGCCTGCAAGGTGAACTCGGTGGCCGGGCGGTCCCGCCACGACCCATGCAGTCCGAACGGCGTGATCGCGGTGACCACCAGGTGCGGGTGACGCCGGTGGATCTCGGCGGGCGCCAGCGACGGGTGGCGACCGACAGCTCCGTCGGGCGACCACACCGCCGCATCGGCGGATGCCAGCAGCCGGTGCACGAACTCGATGTCGTCGGCGTTGTCTGGGTCGGCGACGACACTGTGTTTGGAGCAGCCCAGGAAGCTGAACAGCACACCGCCGGCGTCGATGTCGACCTCGGCTCCCGAGGCCGACCATCCCCGCAACGAGTCACCATGCGGGGGTTCGACATCAACCACCGTCGCTCCCCCGTCGGCGAGCATCTTGGTGGCATAGGCGCCGGCGATACCGTCGGACAGGTCGACGACGGTGTAGCCGTGCAGTGGTTCCACGGCGTCAGGATTCCTTGTTGCGACTTGACTTGCTCAGCCGGAAGTCGGGGGGAAACCTCGAGTCATTGTCCTTGACCGCTCCGGACAGGCCGGATTCGATGGCATCGTCGAGCATCAGGTCATCAGCGTCGGGTGCCACGCCGGAGCCCATCGACTCGAAGAACGCCGACAGCAGACTGCCCATGTACTCGCCCTGGTGCTGCTTGTACACCTCGAAGAACATCTTCTGCATGAACACGGTGTCCACCGGGCGGTTGCGCGCGCAGGCCAGCGCGTACTTGTCGACCTCGGCTTCGAGCCCCTCACGCGGGACCACCTTGTTGAGGAAGTTGCACTTCTCCATGTCGGCGGCGGTGAAAGGCCTTCCGGTGAAAACCATTTCGGAGAACTTGCGCAGCCCCATCATCTGCACCCAGGTCCACATCCGCGGTCCCCAGCCGTAGTAGCGGAACGATGGGTGGCCGAACAGTGCGTCGTCGCTGGAGATCACCAGATCGGCGTCGGCGGCCTGATAGAAGTGCCAGCCGTAGCAGTAGCCCTTCGCTTCGACGATGCTGATCTTCTTGAGCTCCTGCAGCGGCCGGTTGCCGGCCTGCACGTTGGCGTACCAGGCGCTGATGGTGGCGCCGTTGCGAAAGGTGCCCTTGGGCGGATAGTTGACGTCCATGCCTTCCAAACGCAGCTCGGCCAACCTCTTTTCCGGCTCGTCTACGCCCTCCATGAACTCGGGAAGATCCGCACCGCTACCCAGGTTGTCCCCGACACCGCGGATCACCACGACTTTGACGTCGTTGTCCACGCTAGCTGCACGCAGCAGGTCCGCGTAGCGCAACCGCGCCGATGACGTCGGAGCATTGAGGTATTCGGGACGGTCGAACGTGATGGTGGCGATCTTGGTGGCCGGATCCTTGTGGTAGCGGATGATCTCTTCCGCGGATGGCCGCTCGGAAGGCCCTGGCGTGTCTGACATTCGCGAACTGCTCCTTCAACTCGGACTGGTGGTCAACACTTCGTGGCCGTCTTCGGTGATCAATACGGCCTCACGCCCGAATACCGCACCCACCCCGGGTTCGAACACATAGCCGGTGACGGCCAGCACCATGCCCGGCTCCAACCGCCCGGACGCCGCGGTCCGCGGCAGATGAGCCGACACCACCGGCGGGTCGAGTCCCAGACCCAGACCATGGGCCACCGGAATCGGCGGCAGCGGCTCCCCGGCGTCGGCGTAGGCACTCAGCAGCGCGCTGCACGATGCGCCGGGACGGCAGGCGCCGGACAGCCTCTCCCACAATCTGTCCCAGCGCCGGTAGAGAGCAGCGGTGTCAACGTCGGCCCCACCGCCAACCGGGAAGGTGCGTCCCACCTCGGCGAGGTAGCCGCCGGCGAGCACAGCTACCGAGATCGCTACCAGGTCACCGGTCCGGGCCCGGCCGTCGCCGCTCGCACGCCGCCACGGATGTTCCCGCGAGGTCATCCAGGCGACGTCTTGGTTGGCCGGGGTGCTGTCCCCTCCCGCGGCCATCGCCTCCATCAGCACCCCGGCCAACGTCTGTTCGCTGACGCCGTCTTCTACAGCGCCCGCCGCCGCTGCCAACGCCGACTCAGCGGCCGCCACCGCGGCCCGCAGCGCGGCGATCTCCTCGGCGGTCTTGATTGACCGCGCGGCCCGCATGGCGGGCTCCCCGTCAACGAGGTCCGCTTGCGGGAACGCCAGCGGGAGCAGTTGGGCGAACAGCGGTGACATCGCATCGGTTCCGACCCGTCGTGCGGTCAGCGCGCCGTCGAGATGCGCCAGCGCGGCAATGATGTTCGTCGGATTCCACGAAACCTCGTTCAGGTGATCGTGCGGAATATCCTCGGGTACACCTTGATCCGACGAGCTCAGCAGATGAACCGCGCCGCTCGCACGCACCAGTACGCAGTTGGGGGCAAACGAACGGGTGCCGGCCATCCAGCGTTGCGGAGTGCCGGCCAGGTAGCGGACATTGGCCTGGCGCCCCAACACCAGCACATCGAGATCATGGGCTTCCATCTGAGCCAGCGCGCGCTCGAGTCGCCCGCAACCCAACGCCAGCGCATCCGGCGCAACCTCAGTACGCATACGGCACCTGGGGGTCGTCGGTCAGCGAGAGGAAGCCGTCCTCGGTGACCACCACAACGTGCTTGCTGCGGTATCCGCCCGTGCCGTCCCCCCGTACCATCGGCTCCAGCACCAACACCATGCCCGGCTCGAACACAAAGTTCTCGTCGAACTCGGTACCCAGGTCGGTACCGATCATCGGCGCCTCACCCGCAGTCACGCCAAGGCCGTGGCCGAGGTAACCGTGCGGCAACCACGGCCGCCGTCCACCGTTGGCGGCCGTCGCCACCCGGGCCAGGTCTCCGGCGGTGACGCCGGCTCGCGTCGCGTCCAGCACCGCGGAGAGCACCGCATGCCACTGTCGAAACTGCGCATGCTGGTGTGGTTTCGGGTTGGCTCCGACGAACCGGGTGCATCCGAAGGCCGAGCAGTATCCGCCGTAGCTGATCGAGGCATCAGACCACACCACGTCACCCACGGTCAGCTCCCGATCGGAGGGCGACAGCGGCAGGTCACCGGGGGCTCTGCCGTCGCTCATCACCTGCCAGATCGGTTCGAGCATGATGGCGTCGGCGCCGAGTTCGAAAGCCCGCCGCAGGAAGTGCGCCGACAGGTCGCGTGGCCGGACACCGGGATCCAGCGTCGCGTGCACCGCGTCCATCGCCAGTGCGGTGACCCGGCATGCGGTGCGGATGTACGACAGTTCATCGGCGGTTTTGGTCAGTTTGGCGGCGTTGACCACCTGCGCCGCGTCGACCGGTCGGCGCGCCGCGAACAGCCGCTGGTGGGCACGCCGCATGGCACCGGTGCATTCATCGACCCCGACCACTGCGGCACTTGGGATCAGTTCGGCGATGGCTCGGGCGAATTGGTCGACGCCTTCGTCGCATTCGAGAAACGCCGGTGCGTGCAGGTGGTCGGCGGCCAGATCTGTGTCCCAGGCGTTCCGCAGCGGGGCGAACAGATGCGGGTACGGGTCGTCGGCAAGCACCACGGCGACCGGTCGATCGATGTGGGACAGGCCGGCGTCACCCAGCCGCCAGCTGGTACCGGTGGCATAGGTGACGGCGTTGTTGCCCAACAGCACCAGGGCATCGATGCCCCGCTCGGCCATCGCCGCTCGCAGCCGCGCGCCCGTTTCCCGGCGCAGCCGGGCTCGGTCCGGGACTTCTGCGATCTCTACGCCGCCGGCCACGGCCGACAGCGTTGCCGCAGCAGCCACCATCAGACACCCAGGAATGCTTTGATGTTGGCGCTCACCACTTTCGCCGCCTCCTGCGGTCCCAGTGCTGCGACAACGCCGGCCAGCGACTTCTCCGAGTAGCCGAAGGTGCTCTCGTTGTGCGGGTAGTCCGACGACCACATCACCTTGTCCACCCCGATCTGGTCGATCAGTCGCAGGCCAAGGGGGTCAACCATGAACGAGGCGCTCATGTGGGTGTCCCAATAGTGCCGGATGTCGTGCCGCAGCTGGTGGGTGAACATGTGTTGGTAGGAGGCGAGTAGGTGTTCGGCGTCCTGCAAAGCGGTGGGAACCCAAGCGATCCCACCTTCGAACCAGCCGATCCTCAGTGCCGGGTGACGGTCCAGAATGCCGGAGAAGATGTACTTGGCGAACTGCTCGCGGAATGAGTCGACGTTGACCATCATGCCCACTACCACGCTGTTGACTTCGCAGGGCGTCTTCGGCGGGGTTTCACCGATGTGGTGGGTGATAGGCAACCCGGCCTGCTCGATCTCGTCCCACACCGGATCCATCACCCGGGCACCGAAGTCGATGATGTTGCCGTCGTCGTCCTTGCCGGGGTTCAGCGGCAGTAGGAATGTCTTGAGTCCCAGGGATTTCAGTTCGTCTAGCGTGCGCCGGGTACCGGCGGGGTCCCACCAGTTGATCAGACCCACCCCGTAGAAGTGACCTTTCGACCGCTCCTGCAGCTCCGCCATGTACTCGTTGTAGATGCGGAACACCCGCTCCCGCAGTTCCTTGTCGGGAAAGTGAAACAGCGCCAGCACCGCGTTGGGGAACGCCAGTTCCTTGTCGACGCCGTCGGTGGCCAGCTCCTGGATCCGGGCCTCGATATTGCTGCTGGCCGCACCGGCCAGATCGTCGTATTGCATCAGGACCGCCGAGAAGTCGCCCGGCAGGAATGACTGTCCCTTGCGACCGACCATGTACGCGCCGTCCTCGTACCAGATCCGGGGCGCCTTGTCCTTGAGGTCCTCGGGAAACCGCTGATAGAAGATGTCGTCGGCGATCGAGATGTGATTGTCGGCGGAGAACACCTCGGTTCCCGCAGGCAGCCCGACGTTACCGATGCCCGCCTCCGCCTGGCCGTGCCGGTCCTTGGGCGCCCCGTAACCGCCGGCGGGATAGAACGCGACGTGCTGAGTTGATGTGCTGGACATATCAATCCACTTCCAATCGGGCGGTTACCAGGTGACGGGGAGCTCGTAGACGCCGTATGCGAGCCGGTCGTTCTTGAACGGGATCTCGTCGATGTCCACCGCCAGCTTCAGGGTGGGGATGCGCTGGAACAGGGCGCGGAAGGCGATCACCATTTCGGCGCGGGCCAGCTGCTGACCGACGCACTGGTGCGGGCCGAACCCGAACGCCATGTGCTGGCGGGCCGGGCGCGCCAGGTCCAGCGCGTCCGGGTCGGGGAAGACCGAGGCGTCCCAATTGGCCGGCGCCAAGTCGATGATGATGCCCTCGCCGGCGCGAATGGTCTCGCCGGCGATCTCGATGTCATCGAGGGCGACCCGGCGCTGCCCGTTCTGGATGATGGACAGGTAGCGCAGCAGTTCCTCGACGGCGTTGGCGATCGCGGCGTCGTCGCCGTCGCGGAACACCGCGGTCTTCTCGGCAATCCTGTCGGGCTCGCGCAACAGCGCCGCGATGCCCAGGCCGATCATGTTCGCGGTGGTCTCATGTCCGGCGATGAGCATCCCCGTGCCCAGCTGGGTGGCCTCCCGTACCGACAGATCACCGTTCGACACGCGCTTACCCAGGTCGGAGACCATGTCCTCTGCCGGGTCGGCCATCTTGGCCTCCAACAACCGCACCAGGTACTTGGACAGTTCGGTGGCGCCCGCGGCAAGGTCGTCGGAGGTGGCGTAGCGATCCACCCCCATGGTGGCGTGCTGCTGGAAGAACTCGTGGTCCTCATACGGCACGCCCAGCAGTTCGCTGATCACCAGGGAGGGAATCGGCAGCGCGAATCCCTCGATCAGGTCGGCCGGTTGCGGACCGGCCAAGATCGCGTCGATGTATTCGTCGGTGATCCGTTGCGCCACTGGCTTCATCGCCTCGACGCGCTTCATGGTCAGTGCGGGCGAGAGGATTCGGCGATACCGGATGTGCTCGGCGCCGTCGGAGGTGAAGACCGACTTGGGGCGGTGATCGACACTGGCGCGCATACCCTCGTTCCAGTGCGGGAAGCCGGGCTGATGATCGTCGACGCTGACGCGGGGATCGGAGAACAGGGTGCGCACCGCCTCGTAGCCGGTGATCAGCCACGGCGTGCTGCCGTCCCAGATCCGCACCCGGCTCAGCGGCCGCTGCGCGGCCAGCGCCATGGTCTCCGGCGGCGGCGCAAAGGGGCACCGGCCATCGCGGCTCATCGGGTACTCCGGTGTTGCGGTACTGGCAATGGTGGACGCTTCGGTCACGCTCACTCCTCGACGATCTTGATGGCTCCGGACGGACAGACGCGGGCCGCCTGGCGCACGGCGTCGGCCAACTCCTGCGGCGGGGACTCATCGAGCAGGACGACGACGCCGTCCTCATCACGCTGGTCGAACACGCGTGGAGCAAAGCCCACGCATTGCCCCGATGACGCGCAGATGTCTTGTTCGGCAGTCACTTTCATCGCGACCCTCGCCGAACTCCGGTTACCGGAGCGAGCCACAGCCCCACGATTGCGTCGATCAGGTCGGACCCGGCTTCGGTCCAGCTGGCGGATGTCGACGCCCCGGACGCCAGCGCTCGTTCGTGTTCGGCGCAGGTGTGCATCAACAGGTTTCGGGCCATCACATTGCGGGCCTGGTGGACCCGGACCGGAAGATCTGGAAGGCAGGCGTTGATGCCATCGACGACCTGCACCAGAGACGGCGAGCTCAACGCGTCCTTGACGACGATGTTGTGGTAGGCCGGATCGGCCATCACCTGCGCGGCAAATCGCGCGTACCAGGTCGGATTGCCCAATGCGGCAAGGTGATCGGTGAGCGGGCGGACCAGGCACGACACCCAGTGGCGCAGTTCGGTGGACTCCACCGCAGCCGACACCATCTCTTCGCGCAGCCGCTCGACCGGCACCCGGTGGCGGCGCTCGATCTCGCGAACCAGGTCGGTCTTTGTGCCGAAGTGGTACCCGACGGCGGCGTTGTTGCCCTGGCCGGCAGCTTCACTGACCTGCCGGTTGGAAACCGCGAAAACACCATGTTCGGCGAACAGCTGTTCGGCCGCGGTCAGGATCGCCTCCCGCGTGCTGTTGGCCCGCTCAGCCCGCACGGCTCGATCAGCGGTAGTCACGACGCCAGTCAATCGTGGTTCACGTTTTAAGTCAAGCGATTGATTTAATTGTCTGCGCCGTCCGCCGGCTTGCTGCGCCGCCGGATCGCTTTGCCCGCGACAGTCCCGCCGTCCACCGGCAGCACCACGCCGGTCACGTACCGGGAGCGTTCACCGGCGAGGTACAGCGCGGCTTCGGCGACGTCGGCCGCGGTGCCCTCCCGCTTCAGGGGCCGGTCGGCCCGCATCGTCTCTCGAATCGCCGCTTCGTACCGTGCCAGGTCATCCGGGTCCAGGTTCGTCGCCGCCGACGACGCCACGAATGGCGTCGGAACGTTGCCGGGCGCAATGGCATTGACTCGGATGTCGTAGTGGGCCAACTCAATCGCCGCGGACTTGGTGAATTGGATGACCGCGGCTTTCGAGGCACGATAGGTCATCACCCCGCCGCCGGCCTGGATGCCGCCGATCGAGGTCAGATTGAGTATCGACCCGCCGCCGGCCTTGGACATCTGCCGGGCCGCGTCGCGGGTGCCGGCCATCACGCCGAGCACGTTGACCGCCATGATGCGGTGGAAGTCAGCCAGGTCGTCGTCGAGGAACCTGTTGTGCATGGTGCCAGACACCCCGGCGTTGTTGACCATGATGTCCAGTGCCCCGAACGTCTCGACGGCCGTTTCGACCAGCGCGCCCACTTGGGCCGGTTCGGAGACGTCGGCGACCCGGAAGGTCGCATCGGCACCGAGTTGTCCCGCGAGTGCTTCGCCGCGTTCGCGATCCAGATCGGCGACGACGACGCGTGCTCCCTCGGCGAGGAATCGCTCGGCAATCCCGCGGCCGATACCCGATGCACCTCCGGTGACGACTGCCACCTTGCCGGCCAATTCGTTGCCCATCTGCGCCCTTCCGCTGCTACCGCGCCCGTCGTTCGACTCAACCCGTTTCCCGGTGTTCAGTCAAGCGACTGATTTAAATGGCCTGTCGACCGAGAGTCGGCAGCCAGATTCGGCGGCACAGAATTGTCAGACCCCCCTGCGATGATGAAGTCATGTCTTCGATCGCAGTTCCGGACGCCACGGGGTTGTCGCCCGCTCAGCGTCTTGAGGTGTTGTTCGGCGAGTTGGCGGAGTTGACCGGGCAGCGCAACGCGATCGATGGACGCATCGTGGAGATCGTCGCCGAGATCGAACGCGACAAGTTGTGGGGTGTGACCGGGGGGCGCTCGATCCCGGCACTGGTGGCCTGGAAGACCGGGGTGTCACCGGGCAACGCCCACACGATCGCGACCGTGGCGCACCGGCTCGACGAATTCCCCCGCTGCGTGCAGGGCATGCGGGACGGCAGAGTCTCCCTGGACCAGGTCGGTGTCATCGCGCAGCGAGCCGCCGACGGCTCCGATGAGCACTATGCCCAGCTGGCCGGGGTGGCCACCGTCAGCCAGCTGCGAACCGCAGTCAAACTCGAACCACGCCCAGAACCCGATCCCCGACCCGAGCCGGCACGCTCGATCACCAAAACCAGTGACGAACACGGCTCCTGCTGGCGGATCAAACTGAACCCCCTGGATGCGGCGAAGTTCGACGCCGCCCTGCAGTCGCACCTGGACGCGCTGATGG
Source organism: Mycobacterium sp. SMC-14 (assembly GCF_046250075.1). Classification (NCBI taxonomy): domain Bacteria; kingdom Bacillati; phylum Actinomycetota; class Actinomycetes; order Mycobacteriales; family Mycobacteriaceae; genus Mycobacterium; species Mycobacterium sp. SMC-14. The sequence goes on from NZ_CP176429.1 coordinate 3,814,202, forward strand.
CGCAATGGAAACACGACCACGACAACGACGACCGCGGCTCAGAGCATCGGCCTGCGCTGCCCACCACCGCTGATGCGTTCATGCGTCTGGTCGAAGCCGGATGGGACGCCGAGGCCGTCCGCCGCCCCCACGGCCACCACACCACCGTGGTCGCCCACCTCGACATCAACGACCGAGCAGCAGCCCTGCACCTGGGCCCACTGCTCACCGACGACGAACGCCAATACCTGCTGTGCGACGCCACCTTCGAGGCGTGGTTCGAGCGCAACGGTGAGGTCATCGGCGCCGGCCGTACTACCCGCGCAATCAGCCGCCGGCTACGGCGTGCCCTTGAGCACCGCGACCGCTGCTGCGTGGTTCCCGGCTGCGGTGCCACCCGTGGCCTGCATGCTCATCACATCCGGCACTGGGAAGACGGCGGCGAAACCGAACTCAACAACCTGGTGCTGGTCTGCCCCTACCATCATCGGCTGCACCATCGCGGTCTGATCACCATCACCGGACCGGCCACCCACCTCATCGTCACCGACAACAGCGACCGACCACTGAGCGCCGCATCGCTGGCACGCCCACCCAAGCAATCCCCGCCCGCGGTGGCACCGTGTCCTGGGCCCACCGGCGAACGCGCCCAATGGTGGTGGTACCAACCATTCCAACCGCAAGCACCACCAATCACGAACTAGGTCGGTCACCCGGCACAGAAATCCAGCAGTAAGCCGTTGACCTGTTCAGCCTGTTCGATCTGCGGGCAGTGGCCGGCGTCGGCGACGACCATCGCGCGCCCACCGGGTATCTGGTCGGCGATCTGGGCCGCCCAGCCGGGCGGGAGCAGCTTGTCGCAGCCACCTTCAACCACCAGCGTCGGTACCGAAATGCGTTCGTAGCGGCGACTGCTCGACGCCGGTGGCGGCGGTTCGGCACCGGGCCTGCGGAACCGCGCCGCCGCGATCGCCTCCCAGGCCCCGGGCGCGGTGCTCGACGCGTAGCGCCGTCCCACGTACTCGTCGTCGGCCGGATAGGTCGGGTCGTGAAACAGCGCTGCCACGATCCGGCGCATCGCCGGCACCGTCGCGTCGTAGTCGTAGAGCGCGGCCATGTGCTCGTTCTGCTGGATGTCGCCGCCACCGCAGATGGCCACCAGTCGCCGCACCGGCAACAGCGGCGCCTCCGAGGTGGTATCGACCAGCAGCATGATCGCGCCCATCGAATTGCCTACGAAATCCGCCCATTCGACACCCAGTGCCGCGCAGAACCGTGCGACGTGCCGGATCCGCATGCCGCGCCCGTCGTTGAAATCGATCACTTTGGCCGATTCCCCGAACCCGAGCAGGTCGGGTGCGAGCACCCGGTGACGCTGGGCCAGCGCGGGAATGGTGCGTTCCCAGCCGATCTCGGCGCCGGCACCGAATTCACCGCCGTGCAGCAGGACCACCGCGGGGGCCGCCGGGTCGCCTGCCTCCAGGTAGGAAGTGCTCAGGCCGTCCACGACGACGGTCTTGCGGGTAACCGGCACGGGGACTCCTCAGTCAGGGATCAGCGGGCCGATCGGCCGGGTCGTGGTGGCGTGCACCAGCAGTTCGGCCAGTTCGGCGGGACGGCTCAGGAACGGCGAGTGCGAGGCGTCGATGGTCAGCGCTTCGACGCCGAGCCGCCTGCAGACCAGGTCGGCCAGCCAGCGCGGATAGGCACGGTCCTGTTCGCAGCGAATGAAGCTGCGGCCGATATCGGCCGCCCAGAAGTCGGGCACCGACACTGGCGCAACCGTGGTCTCGCCAAACCGTTCCGGCCCGAGCCGTTCGAAGGCCCACCGCAGCGTTTCGTCATCGCAATCGTGGTAGAAGTACTGCCGCGCCCCGCCGATGTCGGCGAAGGTCATCGTCCCGTCGTCGGCGAAGTGCAGATGGCTCAGCATGCCAGCGGCCGCGGTGTCGAAGAACTGGGCTCCCTCGCTTCCCATCGTCATCGCATCGGTGTAGCTGCGGCCCTCTCTGGGCAGCGCGGCGGCAAGATAGATGATGTGGCGCACCATATCTGGGGCACTGTCGGCGCCCAGGATAGCGTCGAACCCACCGCCGGAATGCCCTACCAGGACGTCGCCGGGTTCCAGCACCGCGGCCACAGCCTCCCGGCGGTTGGCCAGGGTGGACTCCTCGTGGAGCCGGTCGCCGTGCCCGGGTAGGTCGACGGCGATACCGGTGTGGCCGATCTTTGCCAACTCCGCGATGGTGCGACTCCAACACCACCCCGCATGAAATCCACCGTGCACGAAGACGAATCGCATGCTGCTCCTGCCCCGGGCTATTTGATCGCGATCGGATTCACCGGTGACCCGACTCCGCCGGTCACCCGCAAAGGCGGTGCCACCAGCTGGAATTCGTAACGGCCATCGGCGGCGCAATCTGCGGCGAGCGCGCCGAGGTCCCAGTACTCCCCGAGCATCAACCCCATGTCGCGCAGGCACAACATGTGCAGGGGCAGATAGGTTCCCTCGACGCCGGAAACCGGGTCCTCGACCATCAAGTTGTCGGCGGCCACAGCGGCGACGTCATGGGCGTGCAGCCAGGAGGCGCACCGCCAGTCCAGACCGGCTCCCGGTTCGGAACCGTTGCCGGTCTGAGAAAACCTCTCCCACCAACCGGTTCGAACCACCACGATGTCACCGGGTTCCACACTGACCTGTTGGGCTCGGGCGATTTCGTCGAGTTCCTCCGGGGTGATCGGGGTGCCCAAGGGCAGGAAGGTGTCCGCTCCGCGGTGGGCGACCACGTCGAGCAGCACTCCACGCGAGGTGATCCCCTTGCCGTCGACTTTGTCGATACCGCAGTGGTACGCGCCCAGGCTGGTCACCGAACCCGCCGGGAAGCCGTTGTAGAGCTGGTCGTCGTAATAGACATGCGATAGCGCATCCCACTGGCTGGCGGCCTGCAGCGGCATCACGATCATGTCGTCGTTGAACCGGAACGGGTTATCGACGAAGAACTCGCCCAGTTGCTGTGCCACGATGTTGCGGTGCCATTCCGGGCCGTACTGCGCCAGCGTGCTGACGTCGCCGCCATCGACGGTCATCACGTGAATCGGATTGTGCCGGAACTGAAGCGCGCCCTGCGGTCCCGAGGAACCGAAGTCCACCCCGAGCGGGAACACCTTGCCGTGCCGAACCAGGCCCGCGGCCTCGGCGACCTTCTGCGGCGTGATGAGGTTCAGGGTGCCCAGTTCGTCGGCGGCACCCCACCGCCCCCAGTTGCGCACCGTCTCGGCCACTCGCCGGAACTCGGTCAGGCTGGCCACGGCACCGACCCGTCGGTCAGCGCGGCGGCGGCTCGGCCGCTGATGTTGCCGCCGTCGACCCAGAGCACCTGCCCGGTGATGTAACCGGCGGCCGGGCTGTTCAGAAACACCAGTGGTGCAGCCTGTTCTTCGGCGCTGGCGACCCGGCCCAGCGGTTTGGGAATGTCGTCGAGAAAGTCCTGCCCGTAGCTGGTGCGCAGTTGGTCCAGGATCGGGGTCTCGGTGACGCCGGGCGCGGTGCAGTTGATCCGGATTCCGCGTTTCGCCAGCGAGCCGGCGTTGAGCATGCCGTAGAGGATGATCGCCTCTTTGGACAGCCGGTAGCCGCCGTCGGCAAGCGCGGCGGGATTGGCACGGCACCACTGTAATCCGGCAGCCATGTCTTGGGAGTTCAACAGGCCGACCGTGGTCTGGGCGTTCTCACGGTAGGCCGCCGCAGCCAGCGAGGACACATTGGTGATCGCCGATCCCGCCGGCATCACCGGCAACAGCGATTCGGTGAGGTGACGCAAGCCCAGGAAGTTGATCGTGACCACCCGCTCCGGGTCGCCGATGCCCGAAGACACCCCCGCAACGTTGAACAGCGCATCGACCCGACCCACCTCGCAGATGGCAGCAGCGGCGCGTTCGATGGACGCCGGATCAGCCAGATCTGTCGCGTGAAATTCGTCGACACTAGCCGTGGGTTCGAGCCGGTCCAGGCCGACGACCTGCGCTCCGAGTTCGCCGAGGTGCGTCACCAGCGCCGCGCCGATTCCCGACGCGCAGCCCGTAACCACGGTCCGTCGACCGTCGTAGCGCCACAACGCGGACGCTGCGCTCACCGCTGGCCGCGCTCCCGCTCTTCCTTGGCAAGTTGCGCAGCCTGCACCCGACCCTCGTTCATCTCGGCCATCGCCTCGGGGATCTCGGTGGCGGTGAAGGTGCCGCCTCGACCGGTCGGCAATCCGCCGAACGAGTAGGACTCGTCGAATGCCGGTGCGGTGGGCGCTTGTCGACGGGCCTCCAGCTTCTCCAGTACCGGTTCAAGCCGCTTGGCCTTCTCGGCGACCGCCTTCTCATCTCGTTCGATGAACTCCGGCAGCACCTCCTTGCCCATCAGCTCGATGGCCTCCATGGTCGCCTCGTGGCTGCGCGGGTTGAGCAACAGGATGAGCTCATCGACGCCGCTCTCCTCATAGCCACGCAGGAACTCCCTTGCGGTCGCAGGGCTTCCAATTGCCCCGCGGCCTGGCCCGTAAGCCAGCGTCGGGTCCTTCTTCACCTCTTCGAGGTAGCGGTTCCACACCCCGGTCCGGCCCGGGGTGTGCTCGCCGGTCATGTAGTAGTGCATGATCCCGAACGAGAAGAATCCGCCACCGACCCCAAGGCGCGCGACGGCCTGCTCGTCGGTGGGGGCCACCATCATCGACAGGTCGCCGCCGATGGCCAGGATGTTGGGGTTCACCTGGGGAGTGACCGGGACGCCGTTCTCTTCGAGTTCCTTGTAGTAGCCGTTGACGCGCTCGGCCAGCGGTCCCGGACCGGTGTAGGCGAAGCTCAAGGCGCCGATGCACTTCTGGGCGGCCATCTGCACCGACGCCGGCCGGGTGCAGGCCACCCAGACCGGCGGATGCGGCTTCTGCATCGGCTTGGGCACCACGTTGCGGGCCGGCATCTGGACATGCTGGCCGTCAAAGCCGGTGAACGGCTCCTCGGTCATACAGCGGATCGAGACCTCGAGTGCTTCCTCCCACTGGGTCCGTTTGTCGGCCGGGTCGATCCCGAATCCGCCGAGCTCGGCGATCGAGGATCCCTCTCCGGTACCGAATTCGACCCGGCCACCGGACAACAGGTCCAGAGTGGCGACCCGCTCGGCCACCCGGGCGGGGTGGTTGACCACTGGGGGCAGATGCATGATCCCGAAACCGAGCCGGATGTTCTTGGTCCGCTGGCTGGCCGCGGCCAAGAACATCTCCGGCGCGGTGGCGTGGCAGTACTCCTCCAGGAAGTGGTGCTCGGTGAGCCAGACCGTGGAGAACCCAGCCTTGTCGGCCAGCTCCACCTCGTCGAGGCCGTCGGAGAACAGCTGGCGTTCATCGTCGTCGGACCATGGACGCGGCAGCGCGAATTCGTAGAACAGTGAGATCTTCACGTTTTACCTCCTGGCGATTGGTTGGGAGCCTGCGATTCGGCGGAACGATGGTGCGTGCAGATGTGTTGGGCGGCCACGTAACCGAAAGTCATCGCCGGTCCAATGGTTGCTCCCGCCCCGGCGTAGCTACGGCCCATCACCGGGGCCGCGGTGTTGCCCACCGCATAGAGACCGTCGATCACCGAGTCGTCGGCGCGCAGCACCCGCGCGTCTTCGTCGGTACGCAGGCCACCCGAGGTGCCCAGGTCGCCGAGGATGATGCGGAACGCGTAGTAGGGCGGTTTGCCCAGTGGGTGCAGGTTGGGGTTGGGCAGCGTCGGGTCCCCGTAGTAGTTGTCGTAGACACTGTCGCCGCGATAGAAGTCGTCGTCGTGGCCGGATCGAGCCAACTCGTTGAACCGTTGCGCGGTGCCGCGCAGCCGTTCGGCGGGAACGCCGATCTCGCCTGCCAGCTCCTCAAAGGAGTTGGCCGCCTTGACCACTCCGGAGTCCAGCCAGGCTTGCGGTATCCGGCGCCCGGTTGGTACCGGCGCCCCGGGGATCTTCGGGATCGGCAGGTGTCCAGCGACGACGTAGCGGTGAAAGGATCGCTGGTCGGTGATCAGCCAGCACGGGATGTGGGTGACGCCGGCCTGCTGTCCGGCGATCATGGCGTGCGCGAAATCCATGTAGGGCGCCGCCTCGTTGATGAAGCGCTCGCCGTCGCCGTTGACGATGAACTGCGACGGCATCATGCGTTCGTTGAGCATGAACTGCAGTCGCCCATCGGGCCAACACAGCGCCGGGAACCACCAGGCCTCGTCGAGCAGTTCGGTGGCCGCGCCGATGCGTTCGGCGGCCCGGATCCCGTCGCCGGTCGCGAGCGGATTGCCGAAGCTCCAATCGTGTTCCAGCACAGGCTGATGCTGCTGGCGCCAGGCCAGGTCGTGGTCGAATCCGCCGCTGGCCAGGATCACGCCGCGGCGTGCCGATACGCGCTGCGCCCGGCCGCCACAGTGCACAACCGCACCGGTGACCGTACCCGATTCGTCGGTGATGAGCTCGGTCATCGGCGTGTCGAGCCACAGTGGGATATCGCGCTCGACCATCGCCAGCCGAAGCCGCGCGGCCAGCGATTGGCCGATGGCGGCCATCCGGTCTCCGAAAACTCGGGCGCGAAACATCCGCCACAGCAGCTTGGCCAGCACCGCTTTTCCGCGCCAAGATTGACGGACCTGATAGAAGAGCCGAAGGTCCTTGGGCCCCAGCCAAATCCCCTTGGGCGCCAACGCCAGCGGCGCCAGTAGATTCTGTTCCTCGTCGCCGAGCTTGCGCAGGTCGATGGCGGGCACGTTGATGGTGCTGCCCAGCTCGGAGCCGCCGGGCAATTCCGGGTAGTAGTCGGCATAGCCGGGTTTCCAGACGAACTCGAACCAGGCGCTGGTCTGCTCCAGGAACTCCATCATCCGCGGTGCGGCATCCACGTATTGCCGCAGCCGGGCGTCGCTGACCAGCCCGTCAGTGATCGCGCGCAGGTAGGTGAGGACGTCGTCGGGGTCGGGCGCATAGCCCTCCCGACGCTGCGACGGCGCCCCCGGCACCCAGATACCGCCGCCGGACAGCGCGGTAGAGCCGCCGAAGTATCGCGACTTCTCCACCACCAGGGTGTCCAGGCCGCGGGCATGCGCGGCCAACGCCGCGGTCATTCCGCCGCCGCCGGAGCCGATGATGAGCACGTCGACGACGACGTGTTCTGCGTCGGTCACCGGAGCGCCTCCGTGTGTTCTGCGGTGCGGATGGCGAACCCGGCGATCAGCTCCGGTGCCGCCCGGTAGTAACGGCGGCCGGTGCGGTAGCCGCCCTGGGCTGCGAGCGCACCGAAAGCGGCTGCCCAGGTCCGGATCTCGTGCGCCGATCCTCCACCGGCCTCGGTGATGTACGTGTTGGTCCAGTCGTCGAGGTCGTCGAGGCGTCCGCTGTCCACGATCGACAGGAAGCGCTCGTCGAATTCCGGGTTCAGCGGGGCGAGGTTGTTCGTCCCCGCGGCGAAGTCGCGGGCTGCCGCGATGGTCGACGCCTGGCGGGCCTGGCGCTGCTCGGCGCTCATCGCGGTGCCGTGCAGGATCCGGTCCCGGGTGACCGGTGGCGCGGTCGCCAGTGTCGGGATCGGCGGATCGTGCGAGAGTCCACCGGATCCCACCACGAGTACGCGTAGGTCCAGGCCGGCGACGAACTCCCCTACCGCCGCGCCTAGCGCGCGGGCGCGGTGTATCGGTCCCAGCGGGGCGGCGACCGCGTTGATGAAGACCGGGATCACCGGGCACGCGCCGGCGTCGCCGAACAGCCGCTCCAACGGCTGCGCCACGGCATGGTCGACGTCCATGGACGCCGAAACAGCCACGTCCACACCGCGTTCCAGCACCGCCTCGGCGCACTCGCGCGCGATGTCTGCCGGAACGTTCAGCGCCCCGAGGTGCGTGCCATAGTCACCGATGCCCTGGGCCGCGGTGCCGATGCAGAACGGCGGCATCAGTTGTAGAAAGAACCCGTTGTAGTGATCCGGCGCGAAGATCACCGTCAGCTGTGGGTCGAAGTCGGCGACGAACGCCGCGGCGTCGGCGATCGCGGCGTCGATGTCGTCCATCAACTCACGGGGTGGTCCCGGCAGATTCAGCAGTGGGCTGTGGGACATGCAGCACAGGGCCAGTGGCATCGGGGCGATCACCCCCTTGCACGGTCAGGGCCAGCACGTCAAAAAGTCGTGAGCTCACCTCGGGGGCGCGCTGGGCGATGCAGGCCGCGGCGATGCAACGGTCCGGGCGCAGGAACAGCACCGATTCGCTGTGCCGGTCGAACCAGGCTTTCAGCGCTCCGGTCCGATCGCCGACGATGGTGATCGCGGGGTCATCGGCCTGGCCGGGCGGGGTCCACTGCAGCTGGGTCGACGGCCGCACCGCGATGAAGCTGGCCCCCAGCGCCGTCCACCGTGCGAAGACCTCTTCGCCGAGCAGCGCCCGGGGATTGTTGTTCCAGGCCAATACCGCGAACCCGGTGCCGATCACCTCGTCGAGGAGTAGGTCTGTGCCACTGCGGGTGTCAACGCGCGGCTGGATGAACAGGGTTCCCGCCGGGGAGTCGGGACGGTGTGGGTCATGAACGACCGCCCCCTGCTCGTAGCGCGGCATCGGCTTGAACCGCATCTCCAGGACATAGCGTTTGAGGGTCGGCACCGCCGAGGCCGCGCGGATCACCCGGTCACGAAGACCCGCCACGCGGCGGTTGGTCGGCGAGATCACCTTGCCCACCATCGTGGAGAGGTCGATCATCGCGCGGGCGTGCTTGCGGCGCTCGGTGTCGTAGCTGTCCAGCAGGCTCGGCCCGGCTTGGCCGCGGACCACGGTGGCCAGCTTCCAGCCCAGGTTCATCGCGTCGCGGATCCCGCTGTTGTAGCCCTGGCCCTGCCAGACCGGCATCAGATGCGCGGCGTCACCGGCCAACAGCAGTCGGCCGCGGCGGAAGGCCCCGGCGATCCGGGAGTGGTGGGTGTACACCCGGTGGCGGATCACGTCGACATCGTGCGGATGCGGCACGAACGGAGCCAGCATGGCCGCGACGAACTCGGGGTCCTGCGCCTGCTCGTCAGTCTCGTCGGCGTGAATCATGAACTCGAACCGGCGGATACCGTGCGCGATCGAGATCGAGGCGTATGGGCGTGCCGGGTCGGCGCCGACCTCGCTGTTGGGATGGCCCAGTGGATCATTGGCGATGTCGACCACCAGCCAGCGCGTCGACGAGGTGGTGCCGTCGAAGGACACCCCCATCAGCCGGCGGGTGGCGCTGCGTCCGCCGTCGCACCCGACGACGTAGCGGGCCGAGACGGTCTGCGGTTCCAGTCCTTCGCCGCCGATGCTCACCGTGACCGATTCATCGACTTCGGCGCAGCCGGTCATCGGCCGGCCCCACAACACTTCGACGTGTTCGAAGCGTTCCAGGCCGCGCAGCAGTTCGGCGTCGACCAGCGGCTGCACAAATCCGTTGCGCTTGGGCCAGCCGAAACAGGCGTCGGCGGGCGCCATTTCGGCCAGCAGGCGCCGGCGGCCGTCGTAGAACCGCAGGATCTGGTTGGGGACGGTGTGCGGCAGTATGGCGTCCACCAGGCCGATCGCCTGGAAGGTACGCAGCGACTCGTCGTCGAGGCCGACACCGCGGGGATAGTCGATGAGGGTGTCTCGATCCTCGACGACCAGGGTTTTAATCCCTTGCAGGCCAAGGATATTGGCCAGAGTCAGGCCGACCGGGCCGGCGCCGACCACGACGACTTCGACATCACTGGGTGCGGTCACGCTAGTGCTCCAGCAGGAATTCCAGGTGAAGGCGGTTGAAGGTCTCGGGGTCCTCGTACTGGGGCCAGTGGCCGCAGCCGGGTATCAGTTCGAACCGGGCACCCGGGATCATCGAGGCGATCCGCTTGCCCTCTTCGACGTCGGCCGTCGGGTCATCACTGGTCCAGACCACCAGCGTGGGCACGGTGATCTGTCCGTATTCGGCCGGCCCCAACAGATTGCGGGCGCGGATCTGCGGGTCCTGCAACGCCATGATGTCGCGCATCGCGTCGACGAAACCCGGCAGGCGGTAGATCCGCTGGCGACTGGCGACGATGTCGTCGTAGTCCTTCGTCTTGTCTGCCATCAACCACTTGATGCGCGCCTGCACTGTTTCCCAACTGGGATTCTCGACCGCAGCCATCGACAGCGTGATGATCCGCTTCATCACCTCGGGGTCGGCTTGGGAACCACCCGCGGTGTTGAGCACCAGCCGATGGACGCGGTCCGGGTGGTCGATGGCGGCGCGCGCCGCCACCCATCCGCCGAGGGATTCACCGCTGATGCTGGCCGTCCGAGCACCGATCGCGTCCAGCACATCCACCAGGTGCGCCACGTAGTGGCCAACCTCGAGTGGATGACCGGGCTTGTCGGTGTAGCCGTGACCGAGCATGTCCACCGACCAGGTCCAGAAGTGCTCGGCGTGGGCGGCGAGATTGCGGACGTAGGCCTCGGCGTGCCCTCCGGAGCCGTGCAGCAGCACCAGAACCGGCTTGGCCGGATCACCGGCCCGCAAGTACCGGGTCCGCACGCCGCTCGCGTCGAGGTAGCCCTGCTCGAACGCGACGCCCTGGAGGTCACTCCAGACGCTCTCGAACTCCGGCACCGCCCACCTCTTCCCTGACTTGTTCGGAAATATCATTCTCGTTTTGCGACATATCAGACGTGCTTTTATCGCACACATATGTACGTTATATTCAAGAGCATCACTCTCACACGGGTGTATGTCAAGGAGGCCCTGCTGATGCCCACGCTGATACCGGACGCTGCCACCGAGACCGCGCGAGGCTCTCAGACGCTGGCCCGGGGGCTGGCCGCCTTGCAGGCCGTGGCCGCCGAGCCGGAGGGATTGACGGTGCAGCAGGTCGCCGACCGGGTAGGCGTGCACCGGACGATCAGCTACCGACTACTCAACACGCTGACCGGCTTCCGGTTGATCGCCAAGGGAGACGACGGCCGGTACCGCTCGGCCGCCGCACTGGCCGTACTCGGAGCCTCGTTCGACAACAACGTGCGACAGCTTTGCCTGCCGACGCTGCGCGCGCTCGCCGACGAACTCGGGACCACGGTGTCACTGCTGGTTGCCGAGGGCGACCAGCAGGTGGCCGTCGCGGTCATTGTCCCCACCCAGGTCGGCTATCAACTCGCGTTCCACGAGGGCAGCCGCCATCCGCTCAGCCTTGGCGCCGCCGGGATCGCACTGCTGGCAGCCATGCCCGCGCGCCCCGGCGAACGCGACATCGTTCCGCAGACCCGGGAGCGCGGTTGGGTGGTCACCCACGGCGAGATCGAGCCCGGAACCTTCGGACTGGCCGTTCCGGTTCGCCGCCGCCCCCCAGCACCGCCGACCTGCATCAACCTGATCTCGCACCGCGAGGACGTGGTGCTGCGCGGCCGCGACGCCGTGCTGGCCGCGGCCGGCCGGCTGTCCGAAATCTTGAGCTGAAGCTGCCCGAGAGGAACACATGATGTCAGCCGGCGCGCATGGCGATTGGGACGACGACGCGTGGGACAACTCAGTCGACGTGGTGGTCTTAGGCACCGGCGGCGCCGGATTCACCGCCGCGCTGACCGCGGCCGTGCATGGCGCATCGGTGGCCCTCTACGAGAAGTCCGACACCGTGGGCGGCACCACTGCGGTCTCCGGTGGCATCGCGTGGATTCCGGCCCACGATCGCGCTCCCGGGCTGACCGTCGAGGCAGCGATGGACTACCTGCGCGCCCAATCCTTCGGAGCGATGGACGACGCGCTGGTTTCGACGTTCGTGCGGACCGGTCAGGAGATGGTCGAGTTCGTCGAAGCCCACAGCGATGTCCGCTTCGAGGTCGCCACCGGCTTCCCGGACTACAAACCGGAGCTGCCCGGCGGACGCCCGTCCGGGGGGCGCTCACTGAGCCCGCTGCCCTACGACGTCTCCCGGGTGGGCTCCTGGCAGGACCGGATCACGGCGTTCCCCGCCGACTACAGCAACGTCGGGTTCGACGCCGAGACCCGGGCCCGGCTGCACGCCGACATCGAGGCAACAGCGGCGGGCGATATCTGCGTAGCCGGCACCGCGCTGATCGCCGGGCTGTTGCGCGGCGCGCTCGACGCCGGGATCACACCACAGACCGGGTGCCGCGGCGTCGAGCTCCTCGCCGACGCCGAAGGCATCACGGGTGTGCAGGTCGAAGGCGACGGTTTGACACGCCGGGTGCGCGCCCGGCGGGGCGTCATCTTGGCCAACGGCGGCTTCGAATGGGACGCCTCTCTGGTGGAGGCGTTTCTGCGCGGGCCGATGCGCGGTGCGGTGTCGCCGCCGAACAACACCGGTGACGCACTGCGTATGGCGATGGCGCACGGCGCGGACCTGGCCAATATGGGCGAGGCGTGGTGGGTCCCGATCGTCCGGATCCCGGGTGACATCATCGCCGGCGAGCAGCGCAGTCGCAGCGTACGGCTCGAGCGGACCCGCCCGCGCAGCATCATCGTGAACCGGGCCGGGCGGCGGTTCGTCAACGAGGCCTGCGACTACAACTCGATGGCCGGCGCCTTCCATTACCTGGAGCCGCGCGGCGGATACGTCAACGATCCGGCCTGGATTGTGTTCGACGCCGGACACCTGCGCCGGTACGGATTCCTGGGCGTCGCACCCGATGGCACCGCACCGGACTGGTTCTCGCAATCGCCCGATCTGGCCGCCCTGGCCACCAAGACCGGGATCGACGCCGAGGGTCTGGCACAGACGGTGGCCGCCTGGAACCGCGACGTCGCGGCGGGGGCGGATCCCGAATTCGGGCGGGGATCCAGCGCCTACGACGGCTATTGGGGTGACGACCAGGCAAGCACTGTCGCCGGCCGCACCCTGGGGCCCATCGACACCGCGCCCTTCTACGCCGTGCCACTGTCCGTCGGAGCCATGGGCACCAAGGGCGGACCCCGCACCGACTCCGACGGCCGGGTTCTGCACGTCACCGGGCATCGGATCCCCGGCCTGTTCGCCGCGGGCAACGCGATGGCGGGAGTGACCGGCCGGGCCTACGGCGGCGCGGGCGGCACCATCGGCCCGGCCATGGTGTTCGGCTTCCGGGCGGGGCGTGCAGCAGCGACCACCGACCCCAGGGGATGACGGGCCGGATGGTTCGCCGTCGCAAGCACCGCGGAAATGTTATTCTTCGCTACCAAGAATTTGAGTCTTTGCCCACGCGTCCGCTCCGGCGGGTGCAGCAGTGGAGGAGCCCGTGACAGGCAGGCAGGTCGCCGTATCGTCCCTGGTTGCGGGGATGGCGTTTGCCGCTGCGCTGGCCGCCGCCATCCCAGCGAGCGCCGATGACACGGCGCCGCACCGGGTGCGCTACTCGGTCAGTTCCACCGAGACCGCCCAGGCATACATCTACTACCGCGAAGTGCAACCACCCAACTTCGGCGAGTACAGCCACAACCCGTATCAATACAGTCCGAAGGCAGACGTCATCATCGGGCCGGGCCAGCCCTGGATCTTCGACACCACCCTGGCCAACCCCGAAGACTGGGCAATGGTAGTGGTATCACTGCCCGCGATGCATCCCGCTCCGGGCGCGCCCGGGTTCGTCTGCGAACTGCGCATCGACGACGTCGTGGTCGCCACCGACGCCGGTACCAAGGGGGCGCTCTGCTCCCTCCGCACTTGGTGAGGGACCCTGGTGCTGGGTGGACAACGGACAGGAGAGGCGTATGCCGTCGCGTGATCCGGCGAAGCCGGGGGGTCCCAGAAAACACCCCGGAAAGCACGCCGCCAAGCGCGCTTCCAAGGATGCCCTGACGCTGGCGGAGGCCGAGGCGAAGGCCGCCGAGGCGGCGGCGGAGTTGGCCCGCGCCCGAGCGGAGCTGCTCAAGGCGCAGCAGGAGTCCGAGCCGGAAGCCACCGCGGTGATCGAGCCGGATACCGCGCAGGTAATCGAGACCTCCGCAGCGGTCGAGCCGGCCTCAGGCGTTGACGAGGGCGCCGCCGAGCAGCCGGCCGAGCGGCCCCGCAAGTTCGCGCGCGCCCGCAACGTGCTGCCTTGGGCGGCGGCGACGCTGGCCGTGCTCACCATCGGTGGTCTGATCGCCGCGGACGTGGTGATGCTGGTGCACCACAACAGCGTGGCGCAGCGCCAGCACCAATTGGCCGAGTATGCCGCCGCCGCACGCCAAGGGGTGGTGACGCTGATGTCACTGAACTACGAAACCGTCGATGACAACGTCAAGGCGATCCTGGACAACTCAACCGGTGAGTTCAAGAAGGACTTCGAAGATCACGTCGGCGATTTCACCAAGGTGGCCCGCCAGTCGAAAACCGTCACCACGGTCGACTCGGCGGTCGCGGGGGTGGAATCGATGTCGGACAACGACGCGGTGGTGCTGGTCGCGGCCAACACCAAGGTCACCAATACCGCCGGGGCGAAAGAAGAACCCCGTGCCTGGCGCCTCACCGTGCACCTGGCCCGCGAAGGCGACCAGGTCAAGATGTCGAAGGTGGACTTCGCGGCATGAGCGAATCCGACGAGGATGACGTGACCGTCGAAACCACCGAGGAGTCGGTGGGCGACCAACCGACCGCGGACGACGAGACCGTGGATGCCGCGCTCGGGGGCCAGGGACCGGTCGAGGACGCGGCCGAGTCGGCGGCACCGGCCGTCTCGACGACGCGCTGGATCGCGGCCGCGCTCGCCGGGCTGCTGGTGGCCGCCGCGGCACTGACCTGCTGGCTCTACTTCGGGGTGCTAGGTGCCGATCGGCAGCTCGGGCCCGCGGACGAACAGGCGGTGATGGCTGCCGCCGCCGACGGCGCGATCGCCATACTGACCTACGCCCCAAAGACGATGGACCAGGATTTCGCCGCCGCCGAGAACCACCTCACCGGTGACTTCCTGTCGCACTACATCGATTTCACCCAGAAGGTCGTCACCCCGGCGGTCAAGGAGAAGCAGGTACAGACGGTGGCCGCGGTGGTGCGCAAGGGCGTCGTATCCCTGCACCCCAGTTCCGCGGAGGTGCTGATCTATCTCAATCAGACCACGATCAGCAAGTCGATTCCGGACGGCTCGTTTTCGATGAGCAGCGTCAAGGTCGGCTTGGAGAAGCACGACGGCCGGTGGCTGATCTCCTCGTTCGACCCGGTCTAGCCCGCTACATCCGCACCAACGCGAACGTCCAGGTGTTCACCCCGCCCGGGCCATTCATACAGCCCACGTCGAAATGTGATTCGACGACACCGGCCAGTGTGTTCGCATCCCACGTGTAGGTGTCGCGCGTCGGCATCGAGGGCCCGAACGGACAGTTCAGACCGTTGGGGTAATCCGAGGTGAACGAGTACTGACCGTCCACCAGTTTGGCGGTGCCACCGTAATATCCGCGACCGAAGAAATGCGGCCGGTCGATCGCACTCACCGTCACGCAGCCGGCGGGCAGGTCGTCGAACTTGCCCATCGTCTCGCACGGATAGGCCGCCCACACCCACGTCGCGTCGGTCCACCGGTTGCTCAGGACCTCGTAGTTGCCATAGCGCATGTCGGCCGCGGCGGTCGGTGCCACCGCAATGGCGATAGTCAACGTGCCCACCGCTGCAGCGGCAGTGGTTCGGAACATGGGCGAACTCCCTCGACGTGCCAAGATTGTTGTCCCGCTACAGATCACCGCGACGCCACAACGACTCGCCGTCGGCGACACAGGTCAAGAAAAGCCCGTCGGGTGCTTGCGCCACCTCTCCGGAGTATTCGTCACACTTGCTGTTCTCCTCTTTGATGCCGTGCATCTCCGGGGAGCGGAACCAGCGGGGCTCGTAGCGGCGCGGCGACGCGCAGTACACCAGCCGGCCCGGCAGGGTCGAGGCCCCTGCGACTGCGGACCCGAAGACGAAGTAGGTGGTGTTGGAGCACGGCGCACCCAGCACGACGTTCGGCATGATTCCGGGTGTGCACGCCGGGACGTCGCACATCGGTACGTACGGGTCGGCAACCGCCGGCGCCGCGGGCGTCACGCCGGCGATCGTCCCGGCGGCAAGTAGCGCCGCGACAAGCACTTTCATCACGCGAGTGGTCTGCATGGTCTCCCCCACGGTCTAGAGCCGCTCGACGGTCAACGGCATGAGGATCACCGTGGGCTGGTTACGTCCACAGGCCCCCGAGACGCCGATCGTCCGGTCGTAGCCGACCAGCCGGTCGATGTTGCGTTTGTCGTACTGGCCGTTGGTGTCGCTGCCCTGGAACTGGTAGCGCTGGCGGCCGGATGAGGTAGTGCCGTCCGGGCAGGTCTGCCAGTTCTGGTGAAAGCGGTCGACAATCCAGCGCGAGGTGCGAAATTCCAGCGGAGCGGTCCAGCCCTGGTCGCTGCTCACCTGGCCGGTGCAGACGTGCGCATTCTCGCAACTGGAACTGAATGTCCATACCGACGTGACCGTGACCTCATTCATGAAGACCTCGTTGGTCTTGGCCCAGTCCCCGTTCGAAATGACCCGGTAGGGGCCGTTGAGCTCGAAGCCCAGGGCCGCCTGCGCCGGCGGTCCCGGCGTTGCCCCGACGACAAGTCCGAAAGCCGCTGTAGCGACGATCAATTCACGTGCGCGCATTCGTCCTCCTCCGGCACTCAGTACGGCATCAGGTCGGTCCACGACTTGGGCCCGGAGCCGGGCACCAGGTTCGCCTGCTGCTCGTAGCGCCCATCGGGGGTCATGTACTTGCCGGTGTTCGGGTCATAGGGCACCACCGCAACCGAAGGCGTCTGTTCACCGATCCCGGCGTTTCCAGCCAACGGCGGCGGCGCCGGCACCTCTGGCCGCGGAGAATCCGGTGATGTGCCCGACGGGGTGGCCCAGGGCGGCAGTGGAGTACCCCCGACCGGGGCGAAGAGCCGGTCGCTGAAATCGACCCGGTCGTCGACCGGGATGCCCTGCTTGAGCAGGTTCGGGTCGAACGCAGTGGGTCCGGTGAGGTGCTGGCGCATCGCGATCGGGACGAAACCCTTGGGGTCGTCGCACAGTTCGACGGTCGGCGCGCGCTTACCAGGATGCTCGATACACGGGAAGTTGCGGGCACCACGCACCGATACCGGTGAGTCCTGCGGCAGTTTGCAGTACAGGCCGTCGGGGGTGTCGATTGTGGTGGTGTCGGCCGGGGAACGCCATGACGACGGCGGCAGGAACCCCACGGTGCATGGGTTGGGGTCCCCGAACGTGAGGGTGAAGTCGCCCTGCGGCAGACCGGTCGGGTTGTTCTTGGGCAGACCGAACGACTGCTGGGCCGCAATGTAACCGGGCAGCAGCACCATCAGCTGTTCCAGCGACGGGTTGTAGACCATCAGCACCTGCCCGAGGGTGTTCAGGTTGGCCAGCAGGATCGGCAGCGTCGGCTTGAGATCGGCCATCAGGCCGGATACTTCGTCGGCGAATCCGGGGCCGCGTTGCAAGATGGCGCGCAACTGCGGGTCGTTGGCGGCTACCTGTTCGGAGATCCCGGCCACGCTGGCTGCCCAGGTCCGGATAGCGTCGGCGCTTTTCACCTGCGAGTCCAGCAGCGGCGCACTGTTATCGACCAGCTTGCGCACCTTGTCCGAAACCCGGTTGGCGTCACCGCTGATGGTGGTTGCCGAGTCCAGCAAGGACTGGAAGTCGTAGCCGGCACCGTCGAAAGCCTGGAAGGTCTCGTCGAGCAGATTGCTGAGTTGATCCTTGGGAATCGAGTCGACCAGCGCACTGACCTGATCGAGCATCGGACCGACCTGTTGGGGGACTTGGGTGTCCGACGCCGCGATCACCGAGCCGTTGTGCAGGTACGGACCGCCATCGCTGCGTGGCAGCAGATCGACGTACTGCTCGCCGATGGCTGACACGCTGCGCACCGCAGCCACCAGATCGGCAGGCACCTTAGGTGATCGATTCAGCGACAACGTGGCACGTACCCCGCCCGGCGTCAGCTCGACCTTGGTCACCGTGCCGATCTGCACCCCGTTGTAGGTGACATTGGAAAACCGGTAGAGCCCCCCGGTTTCGGGCAGGTCCAGTTTGACCACCACCCGGCCGATCCCGAGCATGGTCGGCACCTGCATGTAGCCGAAGAGCATGGCTGAAACGCCGATCACCGAAGCCACCAGGAACAGGATCAGCTGAATCCGGACAAAGCGTGTCAGCATCTAGCCACCGCCTCCCGAGCCAACCGCTCCTGGCGGCAGGGCCTGGCCAGACGACTGCAGGATCGGCTCTTGCAGCGGGTCGTAGGAGTAGTTCAGATACCAGGGATCGCCGGGAGCCGGAACCAGTTTCGCGTCCTCGTCGCCCCACTGCGTGCCGGCGAACATGGCCCGCTTGAGTCGGGGTTTGGTGAGGTCGAAGACGGCGAACAGGTTCAAGAAGTCGCCCCGCACGGCGCGCTCGATCGCGTTGGGCCCGTACGGGAAGGCCGAGGCGTAGGCCACTGCGGAGTTGAGCTCTGGGCCGATGTCGGCCAGCGAACGCAACGCCGGTTCGATATGGATGAGGTCGGAGACCAGTTGGTGCCCGGAGTCGTTGACCAGACCCGCTGACAGGTCGCCGAACTGACCGAGCTTGGTCAACGCGGTGACGAACTTGGGACGCTCCTTGATCAAGACGTCGATGGCCGGCGGAATCTTGTTCAGCGCACGGTTGATGGTGTCGCGCTGCCCGGCGAAGGTGGTGGCTGTCCGGTTCATCTCTTCGATGGCCTCGACGATGTTGTTCCGTTGCCGGTCCAGCGCACCGGTGAAGTGGTCCAGCCGGACGATCAGGTCGCGGATGTCGCCTTCCCGGCCTGCCATGGAGGCGCTGAAGTTGTGGATGATGTCACCGATCTGACCGAGTCCGCCCCCGTTGACCAACACCGCCAGCGACGAGAGGGTCTGCTCGGTAGAGGGATAGGTCGAGGAGTCGCTCAGCGGGATCTTGGCCCCGGACTTCAGCCGCCCCGTCGGCGCCTGCCCGATCGGCGGATTGAGCGCCAGGTGCATAGAACCGAGCAGGCTGGTCTGCCCGACGGTCGCCACCGCATTCGACGGCACCTCGACGCCGGGGTTGACCGCGATATCGACGTTAGCGTGCCAGTTGCTGACGGTCATCTTGCCGATACTGCCGATCACCACGTCGGAGAGCATCACCGGCGAATTGGATTCCAGCGTGCCGACATTGGCCAGCTCGACGGTGAAGTGCTGTGCCCCGGAACCGCGGCCCTGAACGCCCGGCAACGCCATCGAGTTCAGGCCGCCGAAGGCACAGCCGGAGGTGGTGCCGGCGACCAGGACGGCGACCGCAGCGCTGTGCCGCAGGGATTTCAGACCGATCATGGCGTGGGCACCCCCTCTGCGGGCAACGGTCCGGGCAACGGCCCAGGCGGCGGCGGACCGCCCGGCAGCAGCATCCCGTCGAAGGTGGTCGGGCTGGGCGGCGGTACACCGGAGATCAGCGGCGGCGTCGCTGCGGCGGGCAGTCCGTCCGGCGCGTAGGAACCGCGCGGTTGCAACGGATCCGTCCACCCGGGCGGGGGCGGGACGTCGCCGTTCAGCCCGGTGTAGGCCGAAATCGACGGCGTCTGCTCCGGCAGGTCTCCCGGGTGCTCGGCGTGCGGCATCAACGCGGGGTCGGTGTAGATCAACTTGTCGGGGCTGGCCGCCTTGGTGAGGTACGGAGACATCGGGAACGGGAGCCCATTGAAATTCAGCAGCCGCATGGCCGGACCGAGGTAACCCTCGCACAGCTTGCCGGTCTCCGTCGACGTCACGTTGCCGATCGCGCCGTTCATCGTGCAGATCGCCTGCACCGGGTTGCTGAAGTTGGCGAACGCGAACGAACCCACCGGGGTCCCGCTGGTCACGTTGTACATGTTGAGCGTGTTGGCGATCGCGTTCGGGGTGATATGCAGGATATTGCGGATCGCATTCTTCGAATCGACCAGCGTCTGACTGACTTTGGCCACACCCTGCAGCGCCTCGGCGGTTTCGGCGCGACTTCCCGCCACGAAATCCCGCACCGTGTCGATCGCACCGGCGAAGTCGGTGAGAGCTGCATCTAAGTTGGATCGACTGTCGTTGACCACACTGGTCAACGTCGCGAGCCGCGACTCGAACACCACGATCTGCTGATCGCTGTCGCGTAGCGCCGTCACGAATGTCTGCAGACCCGAGATGATGTCGACGATGTTGCCGCTGCCCTCGGCGAAGATCCGGGCCACGCCGGAGAGCTGCTTGAGCGTCTCGCGCAGTTTGGCGCCGTTGCCGTCCATCGCATTGGCCGCGCTGTCGATGAAGCGCGCCGCCGACGTTCCCGAGACGCCGCTGCGCGGCCCCAATTCGGCGGCAAGCCGGTTCAACTGGGTCTTGACCTCGTCCCACTCGACTGGGACCGCGGTGTGCTCGCGCGGGATCACTGCGCCATCAGCCATCGTCGGCCCGTCGCCGCGATGGTAGGCGGGGGTCAGCTGGACGAACCGTGCCGCCACCAGGTTGGGTGCGACGATCACGGCTTTGGCTTCGGCCGGGACCGGCACCTTGCGGTCGACGCGCAGGGTGAGCTTGGCTTGAGTCCCTTGCGGTTCGATCCGGTCGATGGTGCCGACCTTCACCCCGGCAACCCGGACCTCGTCACCGGGATAGATCGCGGTCGCAGTGGAGAAGTACGCGGTGATCCGGGTCGGTTTCAGGACGGTCTGGCCGACGAGTATGCCTGCACCGGCCAGTAGCAGCAGTGCCGCCAGGACGGCCGCCGCCATCTGCAGTGGTCTACGAGTCCTCATCTGGGCGGCAGGTCTCCTGGTTGTGGAATCCCATTGACCGGGAACGGCAATTCGGCACGCGGTCCGGCATTGTCCGGCGGCTGACCGGCATCGACGCCACGACGGAATCCGAACGCGTAGTCGAAGAACGGCTGGAGCAACTGAGGCAGGAACAGGTTCGGGACGTAGGCGCTGTAGTAAGCCCCGTTGGACACCGTCTCACCTTGAGTGAGTTCGTATTTCGCCAAACCTGGCAACGCCTTGGCGAGGTTGTCCCGGTTCTTCACCAAGATCTTGTTCAGCTCGATGATTTTGTCCAGCGTCGGTTTGAGCTGTTCGTTGTTCTGAGCGACCAGTTCGGACAGCTGCCGCGACACCGCCGAGGTGCTGACCAACAGGTTGACGATGGCCTGCCGCCGGGTGTTGAGCACATCGACAAGACTGTCGGCGTCCAGGATCAGCGAGTTGATCTGCTGGCTGCGTTCGGAGAGCACACCGGTGAGATCAGCCGCCGACTTCAACAGGTCGGCAAGGCCCTCGTTGCGACTGTTGACTGCCCGGGACAGCCGGCTCAGTCCGTCGAACGTCGGCCCCAGCTGCGGGGCGATCTGGTCGATGGTCTCGGAGAGGGTGTCCAACGACCGGTTCAGTGACTCGGTGTCGGTGCCGGCGGTGTTCGTGGTGAGTTCGCCGACCACGTCGACCAGCGAGTACGGCGACGACGTACGGGTGAGCGGGATGACCTCCAGCGGATGCATCTTGCCGCTGCCAGTCGGCTCCACGGTCAGCACCCGCTCACCGAGCAACGAACCGGTGCGGATGTGGGCCGTGGTCTGCGTCCCCAGTCCGTACTTGCCCGCCAGAGTGAAGGTCACCAGAGCGTCGCCGTTGTCGAGCGCGACGTCGGTTACCGAGCCGACCTTGATCCCCGACAGCGTGACGTCGGCACCAGTACTGAGGCCACCGGCCTCGGCGAACCGGGCCTGGTAGCGCACGCAGGTGGCCCACTGGATCAGCTGCTCGGGCTGCAGCCCGATGGCAACGATGAATGCGACGACCACGACGCCGATCAGGCCCATGCGCATCAGGTGGCTGCCATGGTATTTCAGCATCGGCGGGTCCCCCGTCGTACCGTGGCGGCACCGGGCAGCACGGCGCTCAGTCGGTGTCGCTGCATCGGCCCTCCTCCGCTTTGATCCACGGGAACACCGCGGTACGGCCTTGGGTATCGCTGACCCGGATCTGGACCGCGCAGAGGTAGTACTGGATGAACCCGCCGTACGCCCCGAGCCGGATGGCCTTGCGGTAGTTCTCCGGCGCCTTCTGCAGCGACATGTCCAGGCCGGCGAGGTCGGCGTTGATCGCGGTGGTCAACCGATCGACCTGAGTGATGGTGTTGGTCAGCGGATCGCGGGCGTTGCCGAGCAGGTCTGCCAGCGACGCGGTGCCCCGGTCCAGGGCCGTGACCGCAGTCCCGATCGGGTCGCGGTCAGCCGCCAGCCCGGCGACCAGCTTGCTCAGCCGATCGATCGCCCCGGAGAACCGCTTGTCACCGCCCGACAGGGTGGCCAGCGTCGTGCGGAGTTGGTCGATCAGGGACTCGATCACTTGGTTGTTGTCGGCCAGGGAGTTCGAGAACGACGACGTCCGCGACATCAGGGAGTCGATGGTGCCGCCCTGACCCTGCATGATCTGGATCAGCGACGCCGTCAGCGAGTTGACGTCCTGAGGATTCAGGCCGCGGATCACCGGCTTGAGGCCGTTGAGCAGCAGGTCAAGGTCCAGGGCCGGCGCGGTCCGTTCGAGCGGGATCTGCCCTCCCTTTCCCAACAGCTGAGTCGAACCCGGCCCGTCGGCCAGTTCCAGGTAGCGGTCACCGACCAGGTTCAAGTAGCGCACCGAGGCCTGCGTGCCGGTGGTGAGTGGGATGTTGCGGTCGGCCTGGAACTTCACCAAAACCGTTCCGTCCGGACGCAGCGACACGCCGCCGACCGTGCCGACCCGCACTCCTGCGACCCGCACGCTGTCGCCGGCCTTGAGCCGGGAGGCGTCGGCGAACACCGCCTGGTAGCCCACCGTGGGCCCGGTTCGGACCTCAGCGAAGATCGCGAACAGAAATACCGTCGCCAACGCCATCACCACGGCGTAGATACCGAACTTGATCAGCGTTCCCATTCCGCTTCTCATCCCGGCATCCCCACCTGGGCGCTGTTGCGCGGCGGCCCACCGATCGGCCCGAACAGCGCCTGCTTGAGGCCGTCGGAGTTGAGCAGAATGCCCTGGTTGCCGTATTCGTACGGGTTGGCTCCCGTGTCGGCGATCAACGCGGGCACCCGATACTCCGGCGGTACATCGGGCAGGCCCAGTTCCGTGCAGTAGGAACGGTCGGAGCGGGCCGCCACCTTCGGTAGATGATCGGGGTAGCGGTAGCGTTCCTTGGCCAGGGTGAAGCTGGCGGTGATGATGATGCCGGGGACGTCGAACGGCGGGGATTTGGCGAACGGCACCAAGCCGCCGATCGCGCAGCCGAGTTCCTCGTGATACTTGTCCAGCAACGCGGCGGTCGGCTCCAGTACCTGCGTCAACTCGGTCAGGACCTGCCGATTCTCTCCCAGTACCTCGTTGCCGGTGTCGGCCAGCCCGATGGCGCTGAGCAGGAAGCTGTCCAAGCTGTTCTGCTCTTGCACAACGCTCTCACTCATGGTGCTGGTGGCGTTCAGTGCGGCGGTCAGGTCCGGTGCCGCGTCGGCGTAAGACCGAAACACCGGAGCCATGGTGGTGGCCTCGTGTTCGAGGGTGCCCAGGCTGGGCTCGATCTCGGCCAGCAGCTTGTCGAAGTCGGTGAGCGCCTGCCCCAGCTTCTGCCCGCGTCCGTTGAACGCCGTCGAGACCGCACTCAGAGTCTCGTTCAGCTTCTTCGGGTCGATCTTGTCCAGGACCCGCACCAGTTGTTGGAACACCGTGTTGATCTCGACCGTGACATGCTCGCCCGCCAGGACCTGGCCGGCGTGCATGCGGGCGGTGACCGGTTCGGGCGGCGGCACCAAATCGACGAACTTGGCTCCGAACACCGTCGAGGAGGCTATCCGGGCGCTGACGTTGGCCGGGATCAGCGACAGCTGTCCCGGTTCCATCTTCAGATGCAGGACGGCGGTGCCATCCGGCTTGGCCTCGATGTCGCCGACCTTGCCGACCTGCACACCGCGGATCTTGACCTTGGCGTCGGGGTACATCACCAGGCCGGCGCGCTGCGAGAGCACCGTGACGGGCACCGTGCGGGTGAAACTGCCCCGGAACAAGCCGATCGGCAGCCCGATCGCTGCCGCGATCGTCAGCACCGTCGCCAGTCCGATCAGCGGACGCAGGTACGCCGGCGGCTGGCGCCTGGCACCGGCGGGCCGATGCCGGCCCGCGGCGGCGGACCGCCGGTCCGGGTCGTGGAGGTCGCCGCCCAAGGGTGGATCCGCCGTCGCTCCCAGAACCATTACCGCTCCATCACCGCGGCGTCGAGGCAGACGTCATCGTGAGCCGAGATCAGTGCTCCCACACCACTAGGCACCACCGCTGCCGCCCCTTCCACGATGGTTACCGCCGACACCGCGGATCGACCCCCGAAGAGTTCTACGCACTGTGCCACACCAGTGGCACCCGGCGGGTGGCCTTTGCGAGTCAAGCAGCACGGCATTGCGATTCCCCAGCTCCTGCCCGATGACCTAGGTAACCGCGCCGACGGTCTTGAGTTCGATGATGCGGTCCCAGTCCAGGCCGAGCTCGACCAGGATCTCGTCGGTCTGCTCGGCGAATCCGGGTGCCGGCCCGGTCGCTGGGGCGGCCACGTCGAACTGCACCGGATTGGCCACCAACTCCAGTTCACCGGCCTGCACGATGTATTCGTTGGCGCGGATCTGCGCGTCCGCAGCAGCCTGCAGGGTGTCCTGCACCGGCGCCCACGGTCCGGCCAGGGTGGCGAAGCGCTCACTCCACTCCGGCAGCGTCCGCTTGGCCATCGCCGCGCGCAGGATCTCCACGGCGGCCGGGGTGTGCTCGGCGAACGATTGTGCGGTGGCGAACCGCGGATCGTCGATGTAGTCGTCGAGTTCCATGTGCTTGCACACGTCGGCCCAAAACTTGGTGGGCTGCATCATCACAAACGAGATGTAGCGCTCGTCGGCGGTCGCGTAGACCCCGACCAGCGGATTGATCGGCGAACCATGCACACCGGGCGGCTGCTGAATCAGACGCTCGCCCAGATGACTGGTCAAGGCGACGGTATGGCCCATGGCCCAAAGGCCGCTGCCCAGCAGAGACACGTCCACCACCGACGGCTCGCCGGTGCGCTCGCGCTGGAACAGTGCCGCCGCGATACCGCCGGCCAGATTGGTGCCGGAGATGGTGTCGCCGTATGCGGGTCCGGGCGGGCCGATCATGCCCTCGATGCCGGGCGGGGTGATGGTGGCGGCGGTACCGGCGCGACACCAGAAGGCGGTCATGTCGTAGCCGCCCTTTTCCGATTCGACTCCGCGGGGGCCCAGCGCGCTGCCGCGGGCGTAGATGATCTTCGAGTTCACCGCACGGATGTCCTCGACGTCCATGGCGAACTTCTTGCGATGGCCGGGAAGGAAACTGGTCAGGAAAACGTCTGCGCGCTTTGCCAGTTCGAGCAACACCTCGCGACCCTCGAGCGTCGACACGTCCAGGCCGATGCTGCGCTTTCCGCGGTTGGCGTGCTCGATGTTGGGGTTGGGGTCGCCTTCGACCCGCAACATGCCGGTCTGGCGCAGCCCGCGCTGCGGGTCGCCGGTCACCGCGTGCTCGACCTTGATGACCTCGGCGCCCCACTCCGCCAGCACAGCACCGGCAGAGGGGACGAACCCGTACATCGCGACTTCGAGGACGCGAACGCCTTCGAGCGGTCTCATCCGCCTGCTCCGGCTACCGGCACCGCGAACGTCTTGCTTTCCAGGAATTCCTCCAGCCCGGCGATACCCATCTCGCGGCCGATCCCGGACTGCTTGTATCCCCCGAACGGTGCGTCCGGGCTGAAGTAGTTGCCGCCGTTGATCGAAAACGTTCCGGTCCGGATCCGGCGGGCCAGCGCCAGCGCCCGATCCTGGCTACCGAAGACCGCACCGGACAGGCCGTAGATCGAGTTGTTGGCGATCCGGACCGCATCGTCGTCGTCGTCATAGCCGATCACCGTCAGCACGGGTCCGAAGACCTCTTCCTGGGCGATCTCACTGTCCGGGTCGACATTGGTCAACAGCGTTGGGGTGTAGAAGAAGCCGGGATCGACCTTCTCCCCGCCGGTCACCAGAGTGGCGCCGGCGGCCACCGCGCGCTGCACCATGGCATCGACCTTGTCGCGCTGCTTGGCGCTGATCAGCGGACCCATGTAGGTCTTGGGGTCGGTGGGGTCGCCGTAGCGCACATGAGAGAAGTTCGTCTTGATCATCTCGACGATCTCGTCGTGATGACTGTTAGGTACCAGCAGCCGCGACGTCAGGGCACAGCCCTGGCCGGCGTGGGTCACCATCGAGAACGCAGCGAACACCGAGGCCATGTTGAAGTC
Organism: Mycobacterium sp. SMC-14; assembly: GCF_046250075.1. NCBI lineage: Bacteria > Bacillati > Actinomycetota > Actinomycetes > Mycobacteriales > Mycobacteriaceae > Mycobacterium > Mycobacterium sp. SMC-14. The sequence continues at coordinate 3,840,489 of NZ_CP176429.1, forward strand.
GGCGTCGTCGAGGACGATCGCCGCGGACTTGCCGCCCAGCTCCAGGAAGACCCGCTTGAGTGTCCCGCTGGCGGCGGACATGATCGCCCGGCCGGTCGGGGTGGATCCGGTGAAGGTGACCATGTCAACGTCGGGGTCGGTGGTCAGCGCGGCGCCGACCGCGGGGTCTGACGAACTGAGGACATTGACGACGCCGGCCGGGATGTCGGTGTGGTTGGCGATCAGCTCGCCGAGCGCCAGCGTCACCAGCGGAGTGTCGGGCGCGGCCTTGAGCACCAGGGTGCACCCGGCGGCCAGCGCGGGCGCCAGCTTCGCCAGGGCCAGCTGGTTGGGGTAGTTGTAGGCGATGATCGCGGCGACGACGCCCGCGCCTTCCTTCTCCACCCAACGGTGGTGCAGCATTCCGCGGCTCTCGACGTTGCCGAGGTCTTCGGTCATCGGATAGTTCTTGAGCAGATCGGCGTAGTAGCGGACGATCGCGATCGGCTGGTCGAGCTGTGCACCCTGGGTCAGCGCGGGCGTCGCGCCAACCTCGGCGATGGTGAGCGCGGCGAATTCGTCACGGTGCTCGACGAGTGCACGGTGCAGTTGATCCAGGCAGCGGACCCGCAGGTCGGTGTCGGTCGCCCAGTCACCTTCGTCGAAGGCCCGGCGTGCCGCCGCGATGGCCGCGACCGCATGCTCGACGCCGGCCGCGGGGGCATAGCCCAGGACTTCTCCGGTGGCCGGGTTGAGCGAGGCGTACGTGGCGTCCGCCTCCACCAGCTCACCGTTGATCAGCAGTCGCCGGTCGACAACCTGTCCTGTGGAGCCGTCGGCGGTGGTGTCTGCCGTGTCCTGCGAACGCATCAAGCCTCCCCGGCGGGTAACTAGATTCTCATCTGCGGCGAATCATACATCTCATATGTGAGAACTCAAGGGTGGACGAAAAGCGTTACAACCTGCACTTCTATGGCGAGAGTTAATGCGACTACGGCATTTTCGCTGCTGAGAAGGGGTCCGGATGGACCTTGCCAGAATCCGACAAGCGAGAGTACGATTCTCAACGCTCGGAAAGGAGATTCTTTGTGATCGAGACGGGCCTCGTGAGGACTGCTGTCGTGACCGGGGGCGCCTCGGGCATCGGTGCGGCAGTCGTGAGCCGATTGCGCGCCGCCGGCCACCGGGTGGCCATCATCGATCTGAAACCGAACGAAGAAGATCTGGCCTTCGCCGCCGACGTGACCGATCGCGGGCAGATCGACATCGCACTGACGCAGATCCGCGGACAGCTCGGTCCGATCACCATTCTGGTCAACGCAGCCGGCAAAGACGGATTCAAAAAGTTCAGTCACATCAGCTTCGAGGACTGGCAGCAGATCATCGATATCAACCTCAACGGTGTCTTCCACACCATTCAGGCGGTGCTGCCCGACATGGTCGAAGCCGGCTGGGGGCGCATCGTCAACATCTCCTCGTCGAGTACGCATTCCGGGACTCCCTATATGGCGCACTATGTCGCGGCCAAGTCCGCCGTCAACGGGCTCACCAAGACCTTGGCGCTGGAGTACGGGCCGAGCGGTATCACCGTCAACGCCGTGCCGCCGGGCTTCATCGACACCCCGATGCTGCGCAATGCCGATCGCCAAGGGTTCCTCGGCAACATCGAGGACAGCATCGCGAAGACCCCGGTGCGGCGTATCGGCAAGCCCGAGGACATCGCCGCGGCCTGCGCTTTCCTGGTGTCCGAGGAGGCCGGCTACATCACCGGACAGATCCTCGGCGTCAACGGTGGCCGCAATACCTGACTTTCACCACATTTCGCCAAGCCAGGCGTGCACGGACACCAACGAAAGGAACAGCAGTGGGACGCGTTGCCGGAAAGGTCGCATTCATCACGGGAGCAGCCCGCGGGCAGGGCCGCAGCCACGCCCTGCGGCTGGCCGAGGAAGGCGCCGACATCATCGCCGTCGACTACTGCACCGACTTCGAGACCATCGGCTACAAGATGGCCACGGCCGAAGACCTTGAAGAAACCAAGAACTTCGTCGAGAAATCCGGTCAGCGCTGCGTCATTGCACAGGCCGACGTCCGCGATGCAGCCGCGCTCAAGACGGCACTGGAGGCCGGCATCGCCGAGTTGGGCAAGCTGGACATCGTTGTGGCACAGGCCGGTATCGCCGGCATGAAGGGTCAGCCACCGCTGCAGGCGTGGACCGACGTCATCAACACAAACCTGGTCGGCACCATGAACGCCGTCCATGTCGCGCTGCCGCACCTGAAGGAAGGCTCCGCGATCGTGGCCACCGCCTCGGCCGCCGCGCTGATGGACGCACACAGCAAGCCCAACCCGGGTGGCGACCCGGGCGGCATGGCCTACATGACGTCCAAGCGGATGATCTCGCAGTTCATGCACGACCTGGCCACCGAGCTGTCACCGCGTGGCATCCGGGCCAACGTGATTCACCCGACCAACTGCAACACCGACATGTTGCAGAGCGAGCCGATGTATCGCTCGTTCCGCCCCGACCTCGAACACCCGACCCGCGCCGACGCCGAACCGGTCTTCTATGTCCAGCAGGCGATGAAGGTGCCGTTCATCGAACCCGAAGACATCTCCAACGCGGTGCTGTGGCTGGTCTCCGACGAGGCTCGGTACGTCACCGGGATGCAGCTGCGGGTCGACGCCGGTGGATATCTCAAGTGGTACGACTACCACATCTGATGACGCCCGTCGTATCCCAGCGCACCGAAATCGGTTGAAAGGAGCGAGAACATGAAGGTTTCCGTTGATGGCCAACGATGCCAGGGCCACACGCTGTGCGCGATGATCGCGCCCGACTCCTTCGTGCTCAACGACATTGACGGCACCTCTTCGCCGGTGTCCGAAGTGGTTCCGGCCGATCAGCAGGACGCCGTGCGCGAGGCCGCACACTCCTGCCCCGAACAGGCCATTCTCATCGAGGAATGAATAGGGAGGATTCCTTGAGCGTCAACGATTCACTCGCCGCGACCGGCCAAGACGATGCGTCCGACGATCGGAAGAAGAACACCTTCTTCTTCGATCGGCACGCTCCGGAGTACCGCGATCGGTTCGAAGAGATCACCAACGAGATGCAGGCCAAGTGCCCGATGGCGTGGAGTCCCACGTACAGCGGGCACTGGGTGGCGGCCGACAGCAAGCACGTCTTCGAACTGGCCCGCTGCCCGGTGGTCTCCAACCATCACGACATCAGCGGCGAAACCCCCTTCCAGGGCATCACGATTCCCAAGGCCAGCCGCGCAACGGTGGTGCGCGGCGGCATCCTGGAGATGGACGAGCCCGAGCACAGCGCCTACCGCGGCGCACTGAATCCGTACCTGTCCCCCGCCGCGATCAAGCGGTGGGTGCCATTCGTCGACGAGATCACCCGCGCCGCACTCGATGAGCACATCGAGTCGGGCCGGATCGATTTTGTCGAGCATCTGGCCAACGTGGTTCCCGCGGTGTTCACCCTCGCGATGATGGGCATCGAGCTCAAGAAGTGGAACGTCTACAGCGAGCCCACCCACGCCTCGGTGTACACGCCCGAGCACTCGCCCGATCGCGAGAAGATCAACGAGCAGCACCGCGAAATGGGTATCGACATCATCAACAACATGATGGAGATCCGGGAGAACCCGCGTCCCGGTCTGGTCAACGCGCTGATGCAATTCCGTATCGACGGTGAGCCCGCTCCCGACATCGAGATCCTGGGCAACCTGGGCCTGGTCATCGGCGGCGGCTTCGACACCACCACGGCGCTGACCGCGCACGCACTGGAATGGCTCGGCCAGCACCCATCCGAGCGCACCCGGCTCAGCGAGGAGCGTGCAACGCTGCTGGACCCGGCGACCGAGGAATTCCTGCGCTTCTTCACGCCCGCGCCCGGCGACGGCCGGACATTCGCCGAGGACGTCGAGGTCGAAGGGCAACAGTTCAAGCAGTACGAACGGCTCTGGCTGTCCTGGGCGATGGCCAACCGCGATCCTGCCATCTTCGAAGAACCCAACCGCGTCATCATGGACCGTAAAGGCAACCGGCACTTCAGTTTCGGCCTGGGAGTGCACCGCTGCATCGGATCCAACGTGGCACGCACGGTTTTCAAGTCGATGGTGACCGCGGTGCTCGACCGGATGCCCGACTACCAGTGCGACACCGAAGGTGCGGTGCACTACGACACCATCGGCGTCATCCAGGGCATGCGGAACCTGCCGGCGACTTTCACCCCGGGCAAGCGGCTCGGGCCGGGGCTGGACGAGACCCTGGAGAAACTTCAGCGGATCTGCGACGAGCAGGGGTGCGCGCGTCCGATCACCGAGCTCAAAGAACAGGTCGTCATCGACTGACGCTCCCCGCGAGCGACCGCAATCCGGTTTCCCGTGGGCGACAGTCCTATCTGAAACGGTGTGCCCGTCGAGATGAGACAAAGTCAGCTCAAAGCCCATTGGGGAAAGAAGGTCGACATTAGAGTCACCAACGGCTAGTTCACCCCGATGTCGAGTGGACGCGGAGGCTCTCGATGGATCCGTTTGACGTTGTGGTGGTGGGCGGACGCTGTGCGGGTTCCGCGCTCGCCATCTACTTGGCGCGGGCTGGCATGCGGGTGTGCCTGGTCGACAAGGCCAGGTTTCCGAGCGAGACGCCTTCGACCCATGTAATCCAGCCCCGGGGCGTGGCCATCCTCGCCGAGATCGGGGCTCTGGAGCCGGTACTTGCGCGTGGCGCAACCCAACTGGACTGCTTCAGTTTGGTGATCGACGATGTCCGTCTCGATGGCGCTCTCGGCGATGTGTTTCCCCATCTCGGCCTGAATGTGCGGCGTACGATCCTCGACCACGCTTTGGTGACAGCGGCGGCGAACGCAGGCGTCGACGTGCGGACCGGATGCCGGGTTACCGGGGCCCGCACCTCGGGCGCACGCGTGATCGGCATCGACACCGAGGACGGACCCGTCGAGGCCGCTCTGCTGGTGGGCGCCGACGGCCGGGGATCGGTGGTGGCCAAGTCAGTTGGCGCTCGTAAGTATCTGGTGAAACCCGGCGGGCGTATACCCGTGTGGGGGTACTTCGCGACGGGCCCCCAGGAGCCACGTCTGCGTATCGGACGCAGGGGCAATCTGTCTTTCCTGGCCAGTCCGACGGACTCAGGCCTCTATATGGCAGCTGTCGGTGTCGATCATCGCGAGGCCGATGACTTCAATCGTGACCGAGAGGCCAACTACCGCGATGCACTTCGTCAGTGGCCTGAACTTGACGATATCGTCGGAGGCACCGACCGTGACGGGCCACTTCGCGTCATGGCTAACTGGCACAGCTACTTTCGAGAGTCAGCTGGACCGGGTTGGGTGCTCGCCGGAGACGCCGGGCATTTCAAGGATTTCTCTCCGGGGCAGGGCATCTCCGATGCGCTCTGCGAAGCCAAGTCGCTGTCGATGGCTATCAGCGGCTCAGCCGGGGCTGCGGCCACCCAAGACGCTGCACTGAAACGGTGGTGGAAGAGCCGGGACCGCAGTTCCTACGACATGTACTGGTTCGCGATGCAGATGGCACCTCCAGGGGCGCCTTCACCGCTGGTCGCCGAAGTCATCCGGCGGGTCGCGGCTGACCCGGACGGCGCGGCGACGCTGCTGAAAGTGATGAACCGCGACCTCCCGTCCACCAAATTGTTCACCCCGCCACGGCTGTTCGCTGCCGCATACACGACACTGCGCAACAACCCCGACCAACGGCGGACGACCCTCGCCGAGATCGGTGCACAACTGGGTACCGAGATCGCCAAGCTCGGCGCACGCCTTGGATCACCTACGCGGAGGTAGACCGACCACCAGCTCGCGGGGTACTGAGCTTTCAGCCGCGAGGCAAGCCCAGCCCCTGCTGAGCGACGATATTGCGGTGGATCTCCGAGGTGCCCCCGGCGATGGTGCCGGAGAAGCTCCGGGCATGCCTCTCGAACCAGCTGGCGAAGTAGCTGTCGAGGTTCATCGGCGCATACGGTCCCGAATTCGCAGGGTGCACGAGGCCGTCGGCCCCGGCCGCATCCAGCGCGTGACCGGAGGCGAACATCTCTGCCTCGGAGCCGAGCAGCTTGAGCACGGACAGAGCAGCGACATCCTCCTCGCCGCGCGCCGCGCGCGCCAGCGCTGCGGACCCCAGCAGGCGCAGCGCCTGATAGTCCATGACCGCCGTGGCGAACCGGTCGCGTTCGAGCGCGCCCTCGGGATGGAAGTCGGCGATGATGTTGTCCAACCGGTCGGCGAAACCGAGCCACATCATGGTGCGTTCGTGGCCCAGGGATCCATTGGCCACCCGCCAGCCACCGTGCAGCGGTCCGACCAGGTTCTCCGCCGGCACCCGCACATCGGTGAAGAAGACCTCGTTGAAGTCCTTGTCGTCGATTCCGCAGATGGTGGGGAACGGACGACGCACCACGCCCGGGGTGTTTGTCGGGATCACCAGCACGCTGATGCCCTTGTGTTTGGGCGCGTCGGGATCGGTACGGACGAACGTCAACAGCACGTCGGCGTCGTGAGCGCCCGAGGTCCACACTTTCTGGCCGTTGACGATGAAATCGTCACCGTCACGGTCCGCCCTGGTCCGCAAGGACGCCAGGTCCGAGCCTGCGCTCGGCTCGCTCATGCCCAGTGAGGCGGTGATCTCAGCGCGCAGAATCGGCACCGCCCAGCGATGCTTCTGCTCAGCACTGCCAAACGAAAGCAGAGACGCCGCAATGATATTCACACCCTGTGGATTGAAGCTGTGATAGATGCGGCGCCGGCACAGCTCCTCCAGATGCACGAACTGCTGCAGCAGGGTGGCATTGCGGCCACCGAACTCCGGCGGATTGCCGGGCAACAACCAGCCGTTGTCGAACAGCAATCGCTGCCACTGGCGGGCCCATTGCGGCATGTGCGACACCGAACGTGGCCGCTCCATGGTGTCGGCCTCGGGGGGCAGGTTGGCGTCGAGGAAGGCCGCGAACTCGGCGCGGAATTCCTCGACCTCGGGATCAAATGCGAGCTGCAAGGTATTCCTCGGCGATCGCGGCCCGGTGCTGCGCGGCACCACCCAGCATCAGCTCCCCCGCCTTGGCCCGCTTGAGCGCGAACTGCAGGTCGTTCTCCCAGGTGAATCCCATCGCACCGAACAGTTGCAGCCCATGCCGGAAGACCACCGATTGGCATTCCCCGGCGGCGGCCTTGGCCATGGCGGACGCCATCCGGCGCCGCGGGTCATCGACGGCGATCGTCAGCGCGGCGAAATAGGCCAGCGCCCGGGCGCGTTCGATCGCCACGTGCATGTCCGCGGCCTTGTGCTGGACAGCCTGGAACGACCCGATCGGGACCCCGAACTGCTGCCGACTGCGGACATGCTCCAACGCCAGATCGAGGATGCGCTGGCAGGCGCCGACCATCGTCATCGCCATTCCGCTGAGCGCGACGTGGCGGGCCCGCTCGGCATCGACCCGGATCCGGGCGCTGTCGGGAACCTCGACTCCGGCGAAGGAGACGTCGCTCAGGTGCAACGTCGGGTCGAAGACGGCCGCCTTGCGTGTCGTCACCGTGCCGGCATCCACGATGAAGACCCCCGCCGCGGTGACCACCGCCAGCCGGTCGGCGCGATCGCCGTCCAATACCTTCAGTGCGGTTCCGTCCAACACCCAGCCGCCGGCGTTGCGATGCGCGGTCACCCCGCTGAAAACTGCTGCACCAGTGGACCCGTCCGGGCTGTAATGCTCACCTACCAGCGGAGCGAACTGGGTCATGGTCGCCAGGAAGGGGGTCGGGTCGGTGGCGCGGCCCAGCTCTTCCAGGACGATCGCCAGCTCTACCGCGGTCTCCGGTTCGTGCAGTTCGGTCCAGCCCAGGTCCACGTAGACCTTCCAGAGGGAGTCGACTGCGCCGTCTTCCTCGCCCTCGGCGACGCTGCGCACCAGCGAAGGCGAACACTGCTTGCCCACCACATCGCGTACCGTGCCCTGCCACAGTCGCTGATCTTCGTCGAACTCCAAGAGCATTGCAGTCACCTCTCCCAAGCGCCGATCGAGAATAACATTCTCGCAAACGGATGTAACGATCTCGGCTTGAGATTCCTTGTCACCGCCGCACAACGCGCCGTCGATCAAGCCACGGCGCGGCCGGTGACCCTCAACCCTTGCGCGCCAGAATGAGAATATAGTTCTTGCGTGCAAAGAATACAGCTATACAATAGTCCCACCGGGGGGTCGGGCGGCACGGTGACTGCACCACAGTGCCCGGCGGGCGGTAGGACGAAGGGCGGCGTTGATGATCGAACACCCGGACGGCACCCGCACGCCCGTCATCGACGCCAGCGTGCACATCTTCGCGGCGTCCAACTCCGACCTACGCGGCTTCATGCGGGAGCCGTTCAAGAGCCGTGGCTTCCCCGACTACGAGATGGACTGGTACGGCGCGCCGGGCGGCGAGTACGCACCCGGCACAGACGGCCCACAGCGCCAATACCCGGGGTCGGACCCCGCGGTCCTCGCCCAGCACCTCTTCACCGAACGTGGGATTGACGTGGCGGTACTGCACCCGATGACGCGTGGAGTGATGCCGGACCGGCATCTGGGATCGGCGATCGCCGCAGCGCACAACGAGATCCTGGTGTCGCGCTGGCTGGACCACCCCGAGTACGGCGAGCGCTTCCGGGGCACCATCCGCGTCAACCCGGACGACATTGCCGGAGCGCTGCGCGAGATCGACCGATGGTCCGGCCACCCCCGCGTTGTGCAGATCGGCGTTCCGCTGCAATCCCGGGAGCTCTTCGGCAAGCCGCAATTCTGGCCATTGTGGGAGGCGGCCATCGACGCCGGCCTGCCGGTCGTGGCGCATATCGAGGTCGGTTCGGGCATCTCCGCCTCGCCGACGCCGTCCGGCGTTCCCCGCACCTACGAGCAGTACGTCAGCTTCATGGCGTGCAATTACCTGTACCACCTGATGAACATGATCGCCGAGGGCGTCTTCGAGCGGATGCCGGCGCTGAAGTTCGTGTGGGCCGACGGCGCCGCGGATCTGCTGACGCCGATCATCTGGCGGATGGACACCTTCGGCCGGCCACACCTGGAGCAGACGCCCTGGGCGCCCAAGATGCCGAGCGACTACCTGCCCGGCCACGTCTACTTCGTGCAGGGCGCCATGGATGGCCCCGGGGACACCGATTTCGCCGGTGAGTGGTTCGGCTTCACCGGCAAAGACGACATGGTGATGTACGGATCCAGCTACCCGCACTGGCAGCGCAACGAACTGAGCGTTCCGCGGGCGCTCAGCGCCGAACAACGCGACAAGCTGTGCTGGCGCAACGCCGCTGGCCTCTACGGCATAGAAGTCCCTGCCGTACCAGCCGTCGCGGGAGCACACTAGAGAGCAGTAGGGACCAAGGGAGTTCACGATGACCGTGACAGCTACCGAGCGCAAGCCGGCCGCCGAGCGAATCGCCGTGCGGTGCGTGGATTCGGACGTTCACCCGGTGCCGCGACGCGGCGATCTGGTGCAGTATCTCCCCGAGCCCTGGCGCAGCAAGTACTTTCTGCCCCGTCGGGTCGGTGAGCAGATCTACTACGACGCCCCGGACTATGCGCACGCTTACGCCATGCGAGTCGACGCGTTCCCGTCCGACGGCGAATTCCCCGGGAGCGACCCGGAGTTGGCATTCAAGCAGCTGATCATGGAAGCGGGCGCCGACTACGCGATCCTCGAGCCCGCCGCCTACCCGGCCCGCTTTCCCGAAGCACAGCAGGCGATGTCGTCCGCACTCAACGACTGGCAGGCCAACCACTGGCTCGATGCCAAGAACAATTGGCACCAGCGCTGGCGCGGCTCGATCTGTGCCGCGATCGAGGACCCCGCCGGCGCCGTGGCCGAAATCGAGAAGTGGGCCGGCCACCCCTACATGGCGCAGATCCTGATCAAGGCCGAACCGCGGCCCGCATGGGGCGACCCCAAGTACGACCCGATCTGGGCGACGGCTACCAAGCACGACATCACGGTGAGTTGCCACCTGTCGCGCAGCCATCACGAAGAGCTGCCGATGCCGCCGGTGGGCATGCCCAGCTACAACCACGACTTCATGGTCACCTACTCACTGCTGGCAGCGAACCAAGTGATGAGCCTGGTGTTCGACGGCGTCTTCGACCGCCACCCGAACCTGCGCATCGTGCTCGTCGAGCATGCCTTCAGCTGGATCCTGCCGCTGATGTGGCGGATGGACGCCATCTACGAGGCTCGCAAGTCATGGGTGGACATCAAGCGCAAGCCCAGCGAATACGTCAAGGACCACATCAAGTTCACCACCCAGCCTCTGGACTACCCCGAAGACAAGACCGAACTCACGCGGGCTCTGGAATGGATGGAGTGCGAGAAGATCCTGCTGTACTCCTCGGACTACCCACACTGGACCTTCGACGACCCGCGCTGGCTGGTCAAGCACCTGCCCAAGGCGGCCCGGGAAGCGGTGATGTTCAAAAACGGCTTGCAGACCTACCACCTTCCCGACACGGTCCCGGCCCTCGAGGGACAGGTGCGGGTGTTCTAGATGAGCCAAGACGAACAGCGGCCCCGGCTGGCCCAGGGCCGTGAACACATTGTTGCCACCATCGATGAAATACCGCCCGGCACACACAAGCTCGTGCCGATCGGGCATCACGGCGTCGGGGTCTACAACATCAACGGGACGTTCTACGCGATCGCGAACTTCTGCCCCCACCAGGGTGGTCCACTGTGCTCGGGCCGGCTGCGTGGCCGCACCATCGTCGACGAGGAGAGCCCCGGAGAGGCCACCATGGTCCGGGACCTCGAATACATCTACTGCCCCTGGCATCAATGGGGCTTCGAACTCGCCACCGGTACGACAGCGGTCAAACCGGAGTGGAGCATTCGCACCTACCCGGTGCGGGTAGTCGGTAACGACGTCCTCGTCCAGGCCTAGCACACAGGAGTTTTCGGTGGCCTCAATCGAAGTCAACGCCGGCAACGTTGTCTACGAAATCCTCGGTACCTCCGGCCACCTGATCGTCCTGACACCCGGTGGCCGGTTCTCCAAGGAGATACCGGGGCTGCGCCCCCTCGCCGATGCACTGGTCGACGGCGGCTACCGGGTACTGCTGTGGGACCGCCCCAACTGCGGCGCCTCCGACGTGCAGTTCTACGGTCAGTCCGAATCGCACATGCGCGCCGAGACCCTGCACGGGCTACTCACCGCCCTGGAGACCGGGCCGGTCATCCTGGCCGGCGGCTCAGGTGGTGCGCGGGACTCGATCCTGACCACCATGCTCTATCCAGAACTGGTCACCAAGCTGGCGCTGTGGAACATCGTGGGCGGCATCTACGGCACCTTCGTGCTCGGTTCCTACTACGTGGTGCCCAGCATCCTGGCCGCGCGCGGCGGCGGGCCGGCGGCCTTGCTGGGGGTACGTGAGTGGCAGGAGCGGATCGAGGAGAACCCGAACAACAAGCAGCGACTGCTCGACTTGGACGGTGATGCGTTCCTCAAGGTGATGTTGCGCTGGCTCAATGCATTCGTCTCCAAGCCGGGCCAGACGATTCCCGGTGTCGATGACGAGATGTTCGATGCGATCACGGTTCCCACGCTGATCATCCGCGGCGGCGAGAACGACTGGGACCATCCCAAGCGCACCTCGCTGGAGGTCAACTGCCTGATCAAGGGATCCGAACTGATCGACCCGCCGTGGCCCGAAGATGCCTGGGAGCGGGCGGCAGAGGATCGCGCTTCCGGAAAAGTCAGTCACTTCAACATGTTCGACACTTGGGTGCAGGCCGCCCCGGCGATCCTGGAATTCCTGGGCCGCTGATGGACTCAGCAGGTGTGAATGTGGACCTCGCAGTTCAGCGACGCCTCCAGCGCGGTGTGGATACGGCTTTCGCCAACCCGCTGCAGATCCGACTCCACCAAGGTCACGTGCACGACGTCAAGACCATCGGATCCCGGAGTCCGGACTATCTGGCCGGACAGTCCCAGCCCGGCCAGCACCCCGTGCACGTCATCATCGGTTCCCCTGCTCAGGTAGGTGACCACACCCGGTGCCGGCATCGTGTCGAATGCCTTGGCACACAGCCTCATACCGATGTCGACGACGTCTTTCTCGGCTCCGGTGATCAGCAGCCGTACGTGGCGCCGACCCACCGGCAAGGCCGCGATATCGGCATCGACCACGTCGACACCGGCCTGGCCGGCCAAGTCTCGCAGCGTTGCCATTCCCGCCGCCAGATGCTCGGGCATCAGCTTCCCGGCCGGGTCGACGTCGAGTCGCACCACCGCTGTTCTCACGTCCGCGAGCCTAGCCAAAAGAGGTGTCAATGACGACAACGGCAGCAACTCCGAAGCTCGCTGTAGCCACCTGGCCGGGCTGCGCACCACGGCTGCTGCGCGAGCAATCCGGCGTCGAGGACGCAGCGGAATACCTGGCAGGCGAGGGCTATCGGCCACTGCCCGATGCCGAGGAGTTCCTGGCCGAGGTTCAGCGCAGTGGATTACTCGGCCGCGGCGGGGCGGCGTTTCCCCTTGCGGTGAAGCTGCGCTCGGTGCGCGACGCGGCCTTGCGCGGTCGCGACACCGTGGTCCTGGCCAACGGCGAAGAAGGTGAACCAGCCTCGGTCAAGGACCGCTGGCTGCTGCGCAACCGACCGCATCTGGTGCTCGACGGATTGCGGCTGGCCGCCGCGACGGTGGCGGCCCGCCGCGCTTACATCTATGTCTCCGATCCCTCGGCGGCCCGCAGTGTCGAGAACGCACTGGCCGAGGCCGGCCCGGAAGTCCTTGGCGGGCTGCTGATCACGGTACACACCGTCGACGCGGGCTATGTGGCCGGCGAGGAGACCGCGGCGGTGCGGGCCATCAACGGCGGCCCGGCCAAGCCGACCGACAAACCACCACGGCCGTACCAGCAGGGAATCCACCAGCGCCCGACCCTGGTCTCCAATGTCGAAACCCTGGCGAACCTGCCCTATCTGCTGCGCCACGGCGCGGACACGTTCCGGGCGCGCGGCACTGCCTTGTCGCCGGGCACCTTCCTGGCCACGGTCAGTGGCGGCGGGAGACCTCCCGTGCTCTATGAGCTACCGCACGGCGTCACGGTCGCCGAATTGTTGAGCGCGCACGGGATTCCCGCCGACCAGGTACGCGGTGTGCTGATGGGGGGCTACTTCGCCGGCCTGCTCAATCGGGACGCACTGGCGGCCACCCTCGACCATGAGTCGTTGCGTGCCGCCGGCAGCGGTCTGGGCTGTGGGGCGATCTCCGTGCTCACCGACGACTGCCCCGTCGCGGTGGCGGCCTCGGTGTTGGCCTACTTCGGCCGGGAGAACGCCGGACAGTGCGGGTCATGCTTCAACGGCACCGTAGCGATGGCGGCGGTCGCCGAGGCGCTGCGCGACGGAGCCGCCACCACCGAAGACGTGCAGCGACTGCAGCGCTGGGCCGGCGTGCTGCCCGGTCGAGGTGCCTGCGGCACGCTGGACGGCGCCACCAACGTTGCGTCCAGCCTGCTGACCCGGTTCCCGGACTTGGTGGCCAGCCACCTCGACGATGCCTGCGAGTCGTGCCGCGGCGGCGCATTTCGCGCGATGCGTCCCTATGCGGTCGAGGAGGTGAGGGCATGAAGATCCGCCTGGACCGCACGCTGTGCGACGGGTTCGGCTTCTGCGCCAAGCACGCGCCCGGATATTTCTCGCTGGACGACTGGGGTTATGCGTCCCTGACGGGCGACGGGACCGTGGCCGAGGCCGACGAGCACGACGTCAAGCGTGCCTTGCTGGACTGCCCGGTCCACGCCATCATCGAAATCACCGAGGAGGACGACGCATGAGCGCACCTGGGCGCCCCCTCCCCGCGGTCACCCCCGAGAACGAATTCTTTTGGACCGCCGGCGCTGACGGCGTGCTACGGCTGCAGGAATGCCGCGACTGTGCCTCGCTGATCCATCCGCCACAGCCGGTATGCCGCTACTGCCGCAGCACGAACGTGGGTGTGCGCGACGTGTCCGGGCGGGCCACCCTGGCCGGGTTCACCGTCAACCACCGATTCAGCCTGCCCGGGCTGCCGGCTCCGTATGTGGTGGCGCAGGCTGCTATCAGCGAGGACCCGCGAATTCGGCTGACCACCAACATCATCGACTGTGATCCGGAGCGACTCGAGCTCGGCCGGCAACTGGAAGTGGTGTTCGAACAGCACGAAGACGTCTGGTTGCCGCTGTTTCGCCCCGCCGGCGACGCAGGTGACATCGCGCCGCTTCCCGATGACGAGATCGCACCCGAGGACTACGCACAGCACGTGCGCCCGATGGTGACGAGCGACAAGTTCGAGGACAAGGTAGCGCTCACCGGGATCGGCATGTCCACGTTGGGCCGCCGGCAGATGGTGGATCCCCTGTCGCTGACCGTGGCGGCGTGCGAAGCGGCCATCGCCGACGCCGGACTGAGCCTCGGTGACATCGACGGACTCTCCACGTACCCCGGCGCCGGCCTCCCCGGCCCGTTCGGTGAGGGCGGGGTGACCGCGCTCGAAGCCGCCTTGGGCCTCCGACCGACCTGGCACAACGGCGGCCTCGAGACGTTCGGGCCAAGCGGATCGGTGATCGCCGCCATGATGGCCGTGGCCACCGGCCTGGCACGCCATGTGCTGTGTTTCCGCACTCTGTGGGAGGCCACCTACAACGAGTTGATGAAACAGGGCAAGATCCGGCCGCAAGGCGGGCGGACCACGAGCTGGCAGATGCCGTTCGGGGCAACCTCGGCCGCGCACACGCTGGCGCAGAACGCCCAGCGACATTTCCACCGGTACGGCACCACCCGGGAAACATTGGGCTGGATCGCGTTGAACCAACGGGCCAATGCCGCGCTCAACCCGACGGCGATCTACCGCGACCCGATGAGCATGGACGATTACCTGTCCGCCCGGATGATCACCACACCGTTCGGCCTCTACGACTGTGACGTCCCGTGCGATGGCGCGGTCGCGGTGATCGTGTCGGCCGTCGATGCGGCCCGCGATCTGGCCAAGCCACCGATCCGAGTCGAAGCGGTCGGGACCCAGATCATCGAGCGCATCGACTGGGACCAGAGCACGCTGACTCACGAACCGCAGGTGCTGGGCCAGGCCGCGCATCTGTGGTCGCGGACATCGTTGCGGCCGGCGGATGTCGACGTCGCCGAACTCTACGACGGTTTCACTTTCAACTGCCTGTCTTGGATTGAGGCTCTGGGCTTTTGCGGCATCGGTGAGGCGAAGGGCTTCCTGGACGGGGGTGTCAACATCGCGCGCGACGGAGTGCTGCCATTGAACACCCACGGCGGTCAGCTCTCGCATGGCCGCACTCATGGGATGGGACTGATCCACGAGGCCGTCACCCAGTTGCGCGGCGAGGCCGGTGACCGCCAGGTCGCCGGCGCGCGGGTCGCCGTGGCCAGCAGCGGTGGGCTGACACCGAGCGGGGTCATGTTGTTGCGGACCGACTCGTGAGCGCCACGGTTCGCCCGCGGATGGTCAGCGCCGACGGGGTGCCGATGTCGGCGCTGGTGGCCGAGGTTCCCAATCCACACGCGGTGGTCATCGCGTTGCATGGCGGTGGAACCACGTCGATCTATTTCGACTGCCCCGGACAGCCCACGCTGTCGCTGTTGAGAAGCGGTGCGGCGCTGGGCTACACCGTGATCGCGCTGGATCGTCCGGGCTACGGCTCCTCGGCCCTGTATCCGGAAGCCATGGCCGAGCCCGAGCAACGCGTCCGACTGGCCTACCTGGCCGTCGACCGGATCCTCGGAGACCGGGCGCGCGGCGCCGGACTGTTCCTACTGGGACACTCCAACGGTTGCGAGCTGGCGGTGCGGATGGCCGCGGCCGATCGCGGCGCGCAGCTGCTCGGCCTGGAACTGGCCGGCACAGGACTGCACTACCAAGACGCCGCGCGCGCCGCACTGGGCTCGGCCGGACCGGGCCAGCGGCCAACCGGTCTGCGCGAACTGCTCTGGGAGCCCGCCTCGCTGTATCCGGAGGCGGTGCTGCGCGGGATCACCAACGCATCGTCGGGCGCACCGTATGAAGCCGACATGGTCGCCAGTTGGCCGCGGCGGGACTTTCCGTCGCTGGCCGGAGAGATTCGGGTGCCGGTGCGCTTCACCTTCGCCGAACACGAGAAGGTCTGGGAATCCGGCCCGGACGCGCAGCGCGAGATCCGCGACATCTTCGTCGCCGCCGACAGTTTCACGAGCAACCACCAGTCCGAGGCGGGCCACAATCTCAGCCTCGGCTTCAGCGCAGCGGAATATCACCGCTCGGTGCTGTCATTCGTCAACGATTGCGCGGCGGCTGTCGTCGCGCGGGACTCGGAGGTCAGCTGATGCGCGTTGGATTCATCGGTTTGGGCAGCCAGGGTGCGCCGATGGCGCGACGCATCGTCGAGGGCGGGTACGCCACCACATTGTGGGCGCGACGGGACGGCACGCTGGAGCCCTTCGCCGACACCGAGGCACGCATCGCCGACTCCCCCGCGAAACTGGCCGGCCAGAGCGACCTGGTCTGCCTGTGCGTGGTCGGTGACGCCGACGTGGACGAAGTGGTGCGGGGAGACAACGGTGTGCTGGCCGGCTTGCAGCCCGGCGGGATCATCGCGATTCACAGCACGGTCCATCCCGACACCTGCCGCCGGTTGGCACAACACTGTGCCGAACAGCAGGTTTCGGTGATCGACGCTCCGGTGAGCGGGGGCGGTCCGGCCGCCGCGGCCGGCACGCTGCTGGTGATGGCCGGGGGCGAGGCCGAGGTCGTGGAGCGCTGCCGGCCGGTCTTCGAGACCTTTGCCGACCCGGTGGTGCACCTGGGCGACCTCGGCTCTGGCCAGGTGACCAAGTTGCTCAACAATCTGTTGTTCACCGCCAACCTCGGGACCGCCGCCACCGCGTTGGACCTGGGCAAGCAGTTGGGCGTCGCCACCGACCGGCTCGCCGAGGTGGTGTCACGGGGCAGCGCGAACAGCTTCGCGCTGAACAGCATCCGAGGTTCCGGCGGCACCCTGGACAGGCTGGCCGGCCTGGCGGGGTCCTTGCTGCAAAAGGATGTTCGGCTGGTGTCCGACCTGGCGCAGCGAGCGGAGGCGGATCCCGGCGCGGTACTCGACGCCGCCGACGCGGCGCTGTCGCTGATGGACCACCCCCGGTGACGCCGGTGTGCGACGCCCCCTTCCGAGTCGCTGCCGTTTGTCTTACAGTAGCGGTTATAGTCCACCGTCCCAGCGTCGGCTTCCCCTACCGTCCGACGCCCTGAGGAGGTTCGATGACCAAGGCGGAAGTCGTCTTCGACCCGTTCTCCGAAGAGTATTACGACAACCCATTCGACATCTATCGGCGAATGCGCGAGGAAGCGCCCCTGTACTACAACGCCGAAGAGGATTTCTACGCCCTGACCCGCCACGAGGATGTGTCGGCGGCGTTCAAGGACTTCGAAACCTACTCGTCGGCTCGCGGCTGCGACCTCGCGATGGTGCGCTCCGGTGAGGCGCCGCAGAAGATGATCATCTTCATGGACCCACCCGATCATCGGCACATGCGCAGCCTGCTCAACAAGGCCTTCACCCCGCGCGCGATCCAGGCCCAGCGCGACACCGTCATCGAGCAGGTCGAGCGGTTCCTGGGCGCCGTCAACCCCGACGGTTTCGACGTGGTGCAGGACTTCTCCGGGCCGTTTCCGGTGGAGGTCATCACACGGATGGCCGGGGTGCCCGACGAGTACCGCCAACAGGTACGGCACTGGATCGACACCTCGCTTCACCGCGAACCGGGGCAGATCGAGATCAGCGAGGCCGGCATGCAGGCCACCATCGAGACCGCGACCTACTACTACGGACTGATCCAGGAACGGCGCGTCGACCCACAGGACGACATGATCAGCAGGCTGATCGCCGCCGAAATGCCCGGCGAGAACGGCCAGATGCGACGCCTCGACGATATCGAGATCACCGGTTTCGCCTCGCTGCTCGGGGCCGCCGGCGCGGAAACCGTCACCAAGCTGGTCGGCAACGCCGCGGTGATCTTCGCCCGCCAGCCCGACCAGTGGCAGAAGCTGCTCGACGATCCCAGCAAAGTTCCCGCCGCGGTCGAGGAACTGCTGCGCTACGAGGGCCCGGTGCAGTACAACGTCCGCTACACCCTCAAGGAAGCCCACGTCGCCGGCGGCACCATTCCGGCTGGCAAGCCGGTGTTCCTGATCGCCGCGGCCGCCAACCGGGATCCCGAAGCCTTCACCGATCCCGACAGCTTCGACATCGACCGGGACCAGACGCAGGCGCAGCACCTCGGACTGGGCTATGGGATTCACAGCTGCCTGGGGGCGGCGCTGGCCCGGATGGAAAGCGTCATCGCCTTGGAGCGACTGTTGGAGTTCATGCCTCGTTACGAAGTGGATTGGTCTGGCCTGCAACGAGTTCACATGCAGAATGTCTCGGGATGGAAGAACGTCCCAGTCCGCGTGTTGCGTTAGGGGTGTCGATGTCGCGGCGACAGGTAGTGGTCGACTACGGGCTGTGCGAATCCAATGCGATCTGCATGGGGATCAACCCGGAGGTGTTCCACGTCGATGACGACGACAACCTCTTCATTCTCAAGCCGGATATCACCGCCGAGACCGAACGCGACGTCGCCGAGGCGGTACGCCGCTGCCCTCGCCAAGCGCTGGCGATCGTCGAAGCCGACGACTAGACCTTCCCCGCCGCGAGTGTGAATCTGACGACGCGACACGCCGACGTCACGTCGCCATGTTCACACTGGGCACGAGTTTTCCCGCCGCATAGCGGGGCCCAGATCAGGAGCGCGCCGGGAATCCGGACAGGATTACCGCGTTGCACTCGGCCGCGGCCTGCCGCAGCTTCACCGCCTCCTGGTAGCCCTCGGAGTGGTACCAGGATCGAGCCGCATCGACGGATTCGAATTCCAGTACGACGGTTTGGTTTCCGTGCCAGTCGCCTTCCAGCACCTCATGCTGGGTCTCGACAGCCAGGATCGTGGCGTTGGCCATCGTCGGCCCCGCCGCCTTGCCATAGGCGACCATGCCCGCGGGGTCCTTGATGGCCTCGGTCAGGATGACATATCCCTTTGGCGCGTTCGCCATTAGCTCTCCTTCGTGGATGAATCGTCGGTGACGTCGTCGATGGCACGTTCCGGGCACTGTTTGATGGCATCGCGAACCGCGCCTTCGAACTGTGCTGGTACCTCATCAACGGTGACCTCGGAGTATCCGTCGTCGTTGATGGCGAACACCTCGGGACAGATCGTGGTGCAGATACCGTGTCCGGCACAGCGATCCGGGTCGACCCAGGCCTTCATCGGGCTGCCCGCTCGGTCGGGGTGAATTCCAGGTTGAGTTGAATCAGCCCGCGCAGGATGTAGGTCGGGATGTAGCGGAACTGGCGCGCACCGTCAGGACCGTGCAGCTCTTCGGAGATCCTGATCTCGGTGGTGCGGTCCAGCAGCCGCTCGATGGCGATGCGGGTTTCGGCGCGGGCCAGCGGCGAGCCGGGGCAGCTGTGGATGCCGCGCCCGAAGGTGATGTGCTGGCGGGCATTCGAGCGGGCGGGGTCGAAGGTGTCCGGGTCGGCGAAGCGGCGCGGATCCCGGTTCGCCGCGGCGGCCAGCACCATCAGTGTTGTGCCGGCCGGGACGTGGATCCCGCCGATTTCGGAGTCCACCCGGGAGAGGCGGAAGTCGCCCTTGACCGGACTCTCGAAGCGCAGCACCTCCTCGATGAAATTCGGGATGAGGCTGCGGTCATCACGGAGACGCTGCTGGATGTCAGGCCGCTCCCCGATGATCTTCAGCGCCGAGCCGAGCAGTCGTACCGTGGTCTCCTGGCCTGCCGAGTAGACGTTGGCGGCCACCTTGGCCACGTCCATCGGGTCCGGAATGGAACCGTCCGGGAACGTCGCCTCCGCCATACCGGTCAGCACGTCCTCGCGCGGTGCACTGCGACGGTCGGCGACATAGCCGGCGAACGTGGCGTAGAGGAACTCCAACGGGCTGTGCGCCAGCGCCTTGGCGTCGGTGCTGCCGATCCCACCGCCGACGTTGTGGTGCATGTTCTTGACAAAGTCGTCACGGTCCTCATCCGGAACGCCCAGCAGGTCCGCGATGACCAGCAGGGTGAACGGAGCCGCGAACCCGCCGATGAATTCACCGGCGCCGGGAGCCAGGAAATCGTCGAGCACCGCATCGGCGAGCTCCCACATGGCGTCCTCGTTCTCCTTGAGACGCTTGGGGGTGAGCAGCCGCATCAGCAACGCACGGTGGTTGGTGTGCGTCGGCGGGTCCAGGGTCGGCAGTTGGTCACTGAACGGCAGTTCGTCGCGGTGCTTGTCGATCAGGCCCGCGACGGTCTCGCCCCCCAGGTCGCCGTCGAGCGGAACCGGGAAGCCGGGGAACGGGCCGGTCACGGCGATACACGAGGAGAACACCTCGGCATTGCCGGCCACCGCGCACGCTTCGTCCCAGCCGGTCACCATCGTCACGCCGTGGTGCGGTTCGCGGGTGACCGGCGACCGCTCCCGCAGCGCGCGCAGGTAGGGGTATGGGTCGCCGACCACCGCCTGGTCGGTGAAGAAATCGATCGTGTCTGGATCCATCGAGCCGTTTCGCTCCCTCTCACAACCGAGAATCCCATTCTCGTAACCGGTGAACAGAATTTCATATGCGGCCGTGCCCGTCAATGTTGACCGATCCGCCGAGCCCGGCTCAGCTGTTCGACCGCGCGGCTTCCATCAACGCGTTCGCCTGTCGATCCCCGTCCTTGTGGTGGCTAAGCGCCCGGATCGCGACGTCGTGCCCCTCGGCAGCCTTCCGCAGCGCGCCGACCGTGGCCTGCTCGCGGGGAATGTGCGAGAACGGGTCGAAGGAGTACCAGCGCATGGCGTTCTGGTGGGTCATCTTGTTGATGTCGTCATCGGACACGCTGTTGGCGGTCAACACATCCCACAACTCTTCGGGAGCTCCGGGCCACATCGAGTCGCTGTGCGGGTAGTCGGCCTCCCAAGCGATGTTGTCGATGCCGATCAAGTGGCGCAGCGCAACACCCACCGGATCGGAGATGAAACAGGTCAGGAAGTGCTCCCGGAACACCTCGGAAGGCACCTTCGGACCGAAGTCCTGACCGGTCCAGGTCGAATGCATCTCGTAGGTGCGGTCCACGCGCTCCAGGAAGTACGGGATCCACCCGGTGCCGCCTTCGGACAAGGCGATCTTGAGGTCCGGATACTGCTTGATCGGCTTGGACCACAACAGATCCGCGGCCGCTTGGACGATATTCATCGGCTGCAGGGTGATCATCACGTCCATCGGCGCGTCGGGGGCGGTGATGGCCAGCTTGCCGGACGACCCGATGTGCACATTCAGTACCGTGTCGGTGTCACACAGAGCCTGCCACAGCGGATTCCAGTACTCGTCGTGGAAGCTCGGGTAGCCCATCGCGGCCGGGTTCTCGGTGAACGTCAAGGCGTGCACGCCCTTCTTGGACACCCGCCGCACCTCCTCGGCGCACTTGCGGGCATCCCAGATCACCGGGATCGCCATCGGTATGAAGCGCCCGGGATACGCGCCACACCATTCGTCGATGTGCCAGTCGTTGTAGGCCTGCACCAGCGCCACCGAAAAGTCCGGGTCGTCGGTGGCGAAGAGTCGGCCGGCGAAGCCAGGGAACGAGGGAAAGCAGATCGAGCCCAGAATGCCACCGGCATTCATGTCCTTGACCCGTTCGTCGACGTTGTAGCAACCGGGCCGGATCTCGTCCAGACCCTGCGGCTCGAGCCCGTACTCCTCCTTGGGCCGGCCCGCGACCGCGTTGAGCGCGACGTTGGGGATCACCACGTCACGGAACTGCCACGAGTCGGAACCGTCCGGGTTGTGCACCAGGCGTGGCGCGTCATCGAGGTACTTACGCGGCAGGTGGTTGGCGAACATGTCCGGTGGCTCAACGGTGTGGTCGTCGACGCTGACCAGAATCATGTCGTCCTTGTTCACGGCCATCCTCCGTTCCGGGGGCGGCGGGTGGGCCGCCCCAACGACGTCTCCTAGGAAAACTATCTTCCCGTTTTCGGAGAATCAACCTTCGCGCAGACTCTCGGCGTCGCGGCGTCCGCGGCGCGACCGGCCGCGCCGAGCACCGTTCCACCTACTCACTCCACCTGCACAAACGGCGAAGTGTTGACCAATCGAGCCAAACATGGAAATCTGTTGGTCAAATATGAGAATGTGATTCTCATTCACGAGGAGGAACCGATGCGCCTGACCCCGCTGCCGGAGTCCCAGTGGGACGATGAGGCGGTCCAGCGCGCCCTGGCTCAGATGCTGACCGCGGATCGGCGCAACTCGCGCGACGCCGGCTCGGCGATGACCATGCTGGTTCACCACCCGAAACTGGCCCGGGCGTTCCTCAAGTTCAATGTCGAACTGCTGTACCGCTCATCGCTGCCCGGCAACCTCCGTGAGCTTGCGATCCTGCGAACCGCCCACCGCCGCGGCTGCGAATACGAGTGGGTGCACCACATCACGATCGGCAAGGAGGCCGGCCTCACCGACTCCGACATCGAAGACCTGCAGCACGGCGCGGGACGTGACGACCTGCATCAAGCCGTGGTGAACGCAGCCGACGAACTCGAAGAGGACTCCCGGCTCTCCCCCGCCACCGAGGCGGTTCTCGCCGAACACCTGGACGAGCAACAACTGATGGAACTCGTCTTCACGGTCGGCTGCTATTCCATGTTGGCCATGGCCTTCAACACCTTTGGCGTTGAACTTGACGAAAAACCCGAATCAGAGAGGTAGTACCGTGGCGCACTTCCCCAAGCCCGCTGCTGGCAGCTGGACGCAGAGCTATCCCGAACTGGGCACCGAGCCAGTCGATTACAGCGATTCGATCGACCCGGCATTCTTCGATGCCGAGCGCGAGGCGGTCTTCAAGCGCATGTGGATCAACGTCGGACGCGTCGAACGGCTCCCCAAGACCGGCAGCTACTTCACCCGGGAGCTGCCCTCGGTGTGCAAGGGAACGTCGATCATCGTCGTCAAGGGCAAAGACGGCGTCGTGCGGGCCTTCCACAACATCTGCCGCCACCGCGGAAACAAGCTGGTGTGGAATGACTTCCCCAACGAGGAGACCTCCGGTACCTGCCGGCAATTCACCTGCAAGTACCACGCCTGGCGCTACGGCCTGGACGGCGACCTGACCTTCGTCCAGCAGGAAGACGAGTTCTTCAACGTCGACAAGACCGACTACGGCCTGGCAGGCGTGCGCTGCGAAGTATGGGAAGGCTTTATCTTCGTCAACTTCGACGACAACGCCGGGCCGCTCGCCGACTACCTGGGGCCGCTGGCCAAGGGGATCGAGGGCTATCCGTTCGGCGAGATGACCGAGACCTACTCCTACCGAGCCGAAGTCGGCAGCAACTGGAAGCTCTTCATTGACGCGTTCATCGAGTTCTACCACGCGCCGATCCTGCACCAGGGGCAGTACACCAAGGAGGAAGCCGCCAAGATCCAGAAGTTCGGCTACGAGGCGCTGCACTACGAGCTGGCCGGCCCGCACAGCCTGCAGTCGACGTGGGGTGGCCAGGCGCCGCCGCCCGACATGTCCATGGTCAAGCCGTTGGACCAGGTGCTGCGCAGCGGACTGTTCGGCCCGTGGGACAAGCCGGAGCTCATCGCCAACCTCAAGGATCTGCCGCCGGGCGTGAACGTCAAGCGAGTGCCGCAGTGGGGCATCGACTCGTGGCTCTTCTACCCGAACTTCATGCTGCTGATCTGGGAGCCAGGCTGGTATCTGACCTACCAGTACTGGCCGACCGCCGTCGACAAGCACACCTTCGAGGCGAACCTGTACTTCGTGCCGCCGAAGAATGCGCGCGAACGCCTGGCCCAGGAGCTGGCCGCCGTCACGTTCAAGGAGTACGCGCTACAGGACGCCAACACCCTGGAAGCCACCCAGACCATGATCGGCACCAAGGCCGTCAAGGACTTCCTCCTGTGCGACCAAGAGATCCTTATCCGCCACCTGCACAAGGTGAACCGCGACTTCGTGAAGGAGTACCAAAGTGCCGCTACCGTCTGAATTCGCCGCCCTGGAACCCCATTTGGGCTGGGCTCTGGCTCATGAGCCCGACCGCTATGCCAAGCGGCTGGGATCATCCATGGCGGAGATGCAGGAGTTCTACGACGTCGCGTTCCCGATGCTGGACGACGTCGTGACTTACTGCGACAAGTTCCCGCTGGACGACTTGCCTGATGAAGCAAAGACTCTCATGCACATCATGCAATCCCTCGTCATGGTTTCGTTCCCGATCGAGGCATGGAAACAGCCGCGCGTCCCGGACAGCGGCGCGGCGTGGGTGGAACTGCTGAGCGAGCCGGTGATCTAGGGGTGCTGACGCTCAAGGCGGCCGGCCTTCTCGATGTCGACACCGGTGAGATCATCCGGCCTGGTGTGCTGCATATCGACGGGGACCGGATCGTCGGAGTCGGCGAGCGCCCAGCGAGCGGCACTGAAGCCGATGAGGTCATCGACCTCGGCGACTCGATCCTGCTGCCCGGGTTGATGGACATGGAAGTAAACCTGCTGATGGGGGGCCGTGGCGAGAACCCCGGCCTGTCACAGGTACAGGATGATCCGCCGACCCGGGTGCTACGTGCGGTGGGCAATGCCCGGCGCACGCTGCGCGCCGGGTTCACCACCGTGCGCAACCTGGGTCTGTTCGTCAAGACCGGTGGATATCTGCTCGACGTGGCGCTGGCCAAAGCGATCGACGGCGGGTGGATCGAGGGGCCGCGCGTGGTGCCGGCCGGGCACGCGATCACCCCCACCGGCGGACACCTGGATCCGACGATGTTCGCGGCGTTCATGCCTGGCGTGCTGGAGCTGACCGTCGAGGAAGGCATCGCCAACGGTGTCGACGAGATCCGCAAGGCGGTTCGCTACCAGATCAAGCACGGCGCTCAGCTGATCAAGGTGTGCTGTTCCGGCGGTGTCATGTCATTGACCGGAGAGGCGGGAGCACAACACTATTCGGATGAAGAACTGCGCGTTATCGTCGACGAGGCACATCGGCGGGGGCTGCGGGTGGCCGCCCACACCCACGGCGCAGAGGCCGTCAAACACGCGGTGGCGTGCGGGATCGACTGCATCGAGCATGGTTTCCTGATGGACGACGAGGCCATCTCGATGCTCGTCGAGAACGACCGCTTCTTGGTCACCACGCGGCGGCTAGCCGAGGCCATGGACGTATCCAAGGCCCCCGCCGAACTGCAGGCCAAGGCCGCCGAGATGTTCCCCAAGGCCCGTACCTCGATCAAGGCGGCCTATGAGGCCGGGGTGAAGATCGCCGTCGGCACCGACGCGCCGGCGATCCCGCACGGCCGCAATGCCGATGAGCTGGTCACTCTGGTGGATTGGGGGATGCCCCCGGCCGCCGTGCTGCGGGCAGCGACGGTGACTGCCGCCGAGCTCATCAACGCCGCCGACCGGGGCCGCCTGGCCGAGGGGCTCTTGGCCGATGTCATTGCCGTTCCCGGTGACCCGCTGGCCGACATCACCGTCACCCGGAACGTGAACTTCGTCATGAAAGGCGGCAAGGTTTATGTCCACAAGAACTGACGACCTGGTCGAGATCCAACAGACACTGGCCCGCTACGCGGTGACCATCACCCAGGGCGACATCGACGGGCTGGTGGCCGTGTTCACCCCGGACGGTACCTACAGTGCGTTCGGCGAAACCTATTCGCTGGACCGGTTTCCGGTGCTGGTCGATGCCGCGCCCAAGGGCCTGTTCATGACTGGCACCCCGGCGATCGAGTTGGACGGCGACACCGCCACCGCTACACAGCCGCTGTGCTTCATCGACCACGCCAGCCACGACATGCGGATCGGGTACTACAACGACACCTACGTGCGCACCACCGAAGGCTGGCGGCTGCGGACCCGCAAGATGACATTCATCCGGCGCAGTGGTGCCCATGACGCCGGGCGCCCGCACGCCGTAGGCAGGCCCGAAGCCGGATGAGTGCACTGCACGATCCCGCCGAGTTCCGCGCCCAACTACGCGCCTGGCTCGCATCCAACGATCTGACTCCGCCTGCCGATCATTGCCTGAAGGCACACCTGCATCAGTTCGCCCGGGTACAGCAGGCTCTCTACGCAGGCGGGTGGAGCCGCTACGGCTGGCCCGAGCACGCCGGCGGCCTCGGCGGCCCGGCCATGCTGCGTGCCATCGTGGGCGAAGAGGTGGTCGGGCGGCGCCTGGTGGAGCCGGGGCCCTATTCCATGCTCGAGGTGCTGGCACCGACGATGATCGACTACGCCACCCCCGAGCTGGCCGCTGAGATGGTCCCCAAGCTGCTCAGCGGCAAAGAACAGTGGTGCCAAGGCTTTTCCGAACCAGGTTCCGGAAGCGATCTGGCATCACTGAGCACCCGCGCCATCTCGCGCGGTGACCAGTGGGTGATCAACGGCCAGAAGGTCTGGACCAGCTTCGCCCAGTATTCGCAGCGCTGCATCCTGCTCACTCGTACCGGGAACGCCGATACGCCCAATCACCAGGCGATCACCGCGTTCTTCGTCGACATGGACACCCCCGGCGTCGAGGTGCGCCCGCTGCGCACCATGCACGGTGTCGACGAGTTCTGCGAGGTGTACTTCGATGATGTCGTCGTCGACGGCTCGCGCATGCTGGGCAAGCCCGGCGACGGCTGGCAGCTGGCCATGGATCTGCTGCCCTATGAGCGCTCCACCTGTTTCTGGCAGCGCATCGCCTACCTGTACTCGCGCTTCGATGCGCTGATCGCCGAGGTGAAGCGCCAGGGCGCCGCGGTCGACAACGACCTGGGGGCGGTGTATCTGGCGTTGCATACCCTGCGTTGCCGTTCCCGTGCCACCCAGCACCGGCTGGCCGACGGTCATCGGCTGGGCCCGGACACCTCCATCGACAAGGTGCTGCTGGCCGGCGCCGAACAGTTGCTCTACGACACCGCACGCGACCTGCTGCCGGGCGTCATCGAACGGAACGAGGGCGAGTGGCGCGCCGAGTACCTGTACTCCCGGGCGGCCACCATCTACGGCGGCACCGCCGAGGTTCAGCGCAACATCATCGCCCGTCGACTGCTCGATCTGCCGAAGGAGTGACGATGACCACCGGAATGGACGCCGCCTCGCTTGTCCTGCTCGAAGACGCACTGCGCAAAACCATGGCGTCTTCGTCCGGCGCTGCGCTGGACCGATCCCTGGCCGAACTCGGTTGGGCGGAAATGCTTTCCGAAGAGCCGGATCTGGCGATCCCACTGGTGTTCCGGTTGCTCGGCGAGACCGGGTCGCACGCCTCGGTGATCAACGACGTGATCCTGGAGACCATCGGCGGCCTGCCCGGCGGTACTCCCCCGATGCCCTATGCCGGTGGCAGCTGGGTGATCTGGGAGCGCAGCGAACGCGACGGCAATCCCGTTCTCGGCGGGCTGCCGTTGCTGGAAGTACCCAGCGGGGAACTGATGCGCGTCGGCGAGGCTCGCCGCGCGTTGGGATGGTGGCTGGTGGGCTCGGCGCGGGCAATGCTGGCTCTGGCCCGCCGGCATGCCCTGGACCGGATGCAGTTCGGCAAACCGATCTCCTCCTTCCAGGCCATTCGGCATCGGCTCGCCGAAACCCTTGTCGCCATCGAGGGCGCCGAGGCCACCCTGACCGTGCCTGTCATCGACAGCCCTGATCTGACCGCCATGCTGGCCAAAGCCGCCGCGGGCAAGGCCGCACTGACCGCAGCCAAGCACTGCCAGCAGGTGCTTGCCGGCGTCGGTTTCACCGAGGAACACGATCTGCACCGCCATATCGAGCGGGTCCTGGTGCTCGACGGGTTGCTCGGCAATGCCCGTGAATTGACCCGCCAGGTCGGCGGCGGCCTGCGGGCCCGCGGCTCGGCGCCCCGCATGGTCGAGCTCTGACCGTCGGCGAGTGGGAGTCACACGACGCGACATGCCGTTGCGGCGTCGCTGAATTCCCACTCGCGAGGTAGCGAGGCAGTTGGGCTACCCCCGCGGTAGGCCGAGCACCCGTTGCGCGATGATGTTGCGCTGGATCTCCGAGGTGCCGCCGGCGATAGTTCCCGAGAAACTGCGCAGGTAGCGGTCGAACCAACTTCCGGAAGCGTGATCCTCGTTGAGCGGCATGTAAGTACCGGAGCTGGCGGGGTGGGTCAGGCCGGCCGCACCTGCGTTGTCGAGTGCGTGTTCCGCGGCGTTCTGCACGGCTTCTGAACCCAGCAGCTTGAGCACCGACAAGGCGGGCACATCCTGCTCGCCGCGCGCGGCCTGCGCCAGCGCTACCGAGCCAAGCAGCCGCAGCGCCTCGTTGTCCATCAGCAACGTGGCGAACCGGTCGCGGTCCAGCGCACCGGCGGGACGGAAGTCATGGATCAGATCGCGCAGCCGTTCGGCGAAGCTCATCCACAGCAGCGTGCGTTCGTGCCCAAGTGAGCCGTTGGCCACTCCCCAACCGCCGTTGAGCGGCCCCACCAAGTTCTCGGCGGGCACCTGGACGTCGGTGAAGAACACCTCGTTGAAGTCGATGTCGTCGTGCGCACAGGCCGACGCAAAGGGCCGTCGCACAACGCCTTCGGTGTCGGTGGGGATCAGCAGCACACTGATGCCCTTGTGTTTAGGAGCATCCGGGTCGGTGCGCACGAACGTCAGCAGCACATCGGCATCGTGGGCGCCGGAGGTCCAGACCTTCTGTCCGTTGACCACGAAATGGTCGCCATCGAGCACCGCCCGGGTCTGCAGGCCGGCCAAGTCCGATCCGGCACCAGGCTCGCTCATCCCCAGCGACGCGGTGATCTCAGCCCGCAGAATCGGTACCGCCCACCGATGTTTCTGCTCCTCGGTGCCGAACGACAGCAGCGACGCGGCGATGATGCCGACCCCTTGCGGGTTGAAACTGG
The DNA here is from genome assembly GCF_046250075.1 of Mycobacterium sp. SMC-14. Taxonomy (NCBI): domain Bacteria; kingdom Bacillati; phylum Actinomycetota; class Actinomycetes; order Mycobacteriales; family Mycobacteriaceae; genus Mycobacterium; species Mycobacterium sp. SMC-14. The sequence goes on from NZ_CP176429.1 coordinate 3,869,467, forward strand.
GGTAGATGCGCCGGCGGGACAGTTCTTCGGAGTGCACGTACTGCTGCAGAATCGTCGCGTTGCGGCCGCCGAATTCGGGCGGATTCGCGGGCAGCAGCCAGCCGTTGTCAAACAACAGTCGCTGCCAGCGGCGGGCCCAGTCCGGCACGTCCGAGCACGAATGTGACCGTTCCAACGCCTCGGCGTCGGTGGGCAGATGCTCGTCGAGGAACGCCGAGAACTCGGCCCGGAAGTTCTCGACTTCAGGATCAAAGGTCAGCTGCATGGGCGAACTCCTCGGCTCGGGCGCCCTCGGGATACCCGATTCGAACGCGGCTGGCGATCTTGCTCGTCCGCTTCCCTAGACGCGGAGATGAGAATATCATTCTCGAATGGAGAAGTTACGATCTCTGAATCGTCGCCCCCACGCCGGTGTGCCGCACCACCGGTGCCTTTATGTCCAGTACAGTTGCGCCATGTCTCGGCCACCGCAGCGTCCGGAACGCCGGTGACCAATCCGAGCGAAGAACCCGCCTGGAAGCAGCGCGCGGTCGAACGCTCAATCAAGACGGCGAAGATCCGCGCGGCGCAACGCGTCCAGCGCTTTCTGGATGCCGCCCAGTCGATCATCATCGAAAAGGGCAGCACTGACTTCACCGTCCAGGAGGTCGTGGACCGCTCGCGCCAGTCCCTGCGCAGCTTCTACCTCCAGTTCGACGGCAAGCACGAGCTGCTGCTGGCTCTCTTCGAAGACGCCCTGAGCCGCGCCGCCGATCAGATCCGCGCCGCCACCGCCAATCAGTCCGATCCGCTGGAACGGCTCAAGGTCGCCGTCGAGTTGTTGTTCGAGTCGTCCCGCCCGGACCCGGCCGCCAAACGGCCGCTCTTCACCGACTTCGCCCCGACCCTGTTACTGACCCACCCCGTCGAGGTCCGGGTCGCCCACACTCCACTGTTGGAGTTGCTCGCCGAGCTGACCGAACAAGCCGCCGACGCCGGCCGGCTACGCACCGGCGCCAACCCCCGGCGGGTGGCGGCCATGATCATGCAGACGGTCATGTTCAACGCCCAATCCAGCCCGGCCTCAGCCGATCCGGCAGTCAACCCGCTGACCGCCGAGGAAGTCTGGGACTTCTGCGCGCACGGCTTCGGGCGCAGCTGAGCCGGTCGACTAACCCCGCAAAACACGTCGACGAACTGCGCTGAGCAGAATCAGACTGCGGCCATTTGCCACGCGCAGGAAGCCCGACCCGGTCCTGCGCTTCGTCAACGGCGTGATGGCGCAGTCCCGCCAGGGCCAAGGTGCCGATCGCGGTGCCGAACAGATCGACCGGCTGATGCGGGCGATCAGCGCCGGGGTGCGTGAACAGCACGATGCCGGCTGAGCCAGAGACCACCGCGAACCCTAGACATCGGCTGGGGAACCACATACCCTCGTGCAAACGCAATTATCCGAATGCGAGAAGGGGATTATCCATGTCGGTGCAGACGGTGTTGGACGACATTCGTAAGGTCCCCGGCACCGGAGACGTGATTCCGATCATCGATCCGGCCACTGAGGAGCAGCTGACCGAGTTCACCGACTGCGGACCCGAAGCGGTCAACGACGCCGTCGCCCGGGCCAAAGCCACCGCCGAGTCCGGGGTGTGGTCGCAGATGGCCGATTACGACCGGGCCAAGGTGCTGTGGAAGGTCGCCGACCTCATCGACGAGAACGCCGAGATCCTGGCCGAACTCGAGTCGGTCAACGCCGGCATTCCAGCCTCCCAGGCCGCGATCATCACCAAGGTGGGCTCGGAGTGGTTCCGCTACTACGCCGGTTGGTGTACCAAGATCGACGGCATCGCACGGGATGTGAACACCGGTGGCCTGACCGGCATCGAGTCGCATCAGCATGTCTATACGCTGCGCGAGCCCTATGACGTGGTGGGCCTGATCTTCCCGTGGAACGGACCGGTCTTCAACTTCTGCGCCAAGCTGGCACCGTCACTGGCCGCGGGCTGCAGCAGTGTCGTCAAGCCGGCCGAGGAGACCCCGCTGTCGGCGCTGGTCCTCGACCGGATCCTGAGCGAGGCCGGCGTTCCCGACGGCGTGGTCAACATGGTGCTCGGCTACGGCCACACCGCCGGTGCGGCGATCACCGCGCACCCCGACGTGGACAAGGTCGCGTTCACCGGGTCCACCGAAGTCGGTCGCGAGATCGTGCGCTCCTCTGCCGCAAGCAATCTCAACAAGATCACCCTGGAACTCGGCGGCAAGTCGCCGGTGATGATCTTCGACGACGCCGACCTCGACATGGCCATCACCATGGCCGCGTTCGGAACCTTCGTGCACTCCGGGCAGGCCTGCGTATGCGGCTCGCGCGTGTTCGTCCAGCGCGGTGTCTACGAGCGCGTGGTCGAGGGCCTGGCGAACATGGCCAACATGATGAAGCTCGGTGGCCCCAAGGAAGAGGGCGCCATGGCAGGTCCGCTGATCAGCCAGAAGCAGCTGACCCGGGTGCTCGGCTACTTGGAACAGGGCAAGGCCGACGGCAATGAGTTCGTCACCGGCGGCCACCGGCTGGACCGCAAGGGCTACTTCGTGCATCCCACCGTGGTCACAGGCGTCGACCCCGATTCCAGCCGGCTGTTCCAGGAGGAGATCTTCGGGCCGGTGGTCACGGTGCTGCCGTTCGACGACGAAGACGAGGCGATAGCCCTGGCCAACAACAGCAGCTACGGGCTGGCCGCGACCGCCTGGACGTCCAACCTGGGCCGCGCGCACCGACTGGCCAAGCGGCTCAAGGCCGGAACGGTCGGGCTGAACTGTCAGATGCAGTTCGACCACTCGATGCCGTTCGGCGGCTACAAGCAGTCCGGGTGGGGATACGAATCCGGCAAGGCGGGCATCGAAACCTATCTCCAGACGAAGATCGTCTGGGCGCAGATGTAGCCGCAGAACGCGATAACGACATGGTTGACTCCCCCGCCTCCTCCTACCGGGTCGTCCAGTGGACGACCGGCAACGTCGGCAAGAGCTCCGTTCGGGCGATCGCCGGCAACCCGAACTACGACCTTGTCGGCCTTTTCGCATGGTCGGACGACAAGGTCGGCCGCGATGCCGGCGAGCTGGCCGGCATCGACCCGCTCGGCGTCACCGCGACCAACGACGCCGCGGCGCTGCTGGCGCTCAAGCCAGACTGCGTCGTCTACAACCCGATGTGGATCAACGTCGACGAACTGGTGCAGATCCTGTCGGCGGGCGTAAACGTCGTGACATCAGCATCTTTCATCACCGGTCATAACCTCGGCGACGACCGAGTCCGGCTCGATGAGGCGTGCCGCAAGGGTGGCTCCACCCTGTTCGGATCCGGAGTCAGCCCGGGCTTCGCCGAACTGTTGGCGATCGTGGCGGCGACGGCATGCGACCGGGTCGACAAGATCACCATCACCGAGACGGCGGACACCACCCTCTACGACTCGCCCGACACCGAACGGCCGGTGGGTTTCGGCGCTGCGATCGACGATCCCGATCTGGAGCCGATGGCCGCCCGCGGCACGGCTGTCTTCGCCGAGGCGGTCCGGCTGGTCGCCGACGCGATGGGCGTCGAACTCGATGAGATCACCTGCTCGTGCGAATACGCCCAGACCACCGCGGATCTATCGATGGCATCGTGGACGATCCCGGCCGGGCATGTGGCCGGGGTGTTCGCCAGCTGGCAGGGAATCGTCAACGGCCAATGCGTCATCGACATCAACGTGCGGTGGCGCAAGGGTCAAACGCTGGAGCCGGATTGGCAGCTCGACGGCGATGGCTGGAAGATCACCATCGACGGCCGGCCGACGGTCAACATGCAGGTCGGCTTCACTCCACCGCCGGACCTGATCGCCACGGCGAAGTCTCTCGACGACTTCTTCGAGCTCGGCCACATCATGACCGCGATGCCGCCGATCAACGCCATCCCGGCCGTCGTCGCCGCCGAACCCGGGATCGCCACCTATAACGATCTGCCGCTGAACCTGCCCCGATTCCCCGCTCAGAACAGGTAGATCACCAGCACCGCCGTCCACAGCACGGCGAGCCAGGCATCGGTGGCGCGGCGCAACCAGATCGGTGCGGCGCGCACCTCCATGAAGTTGCGGATGATCAACCGAGCCTTGATGGCCGAGAGGGCGATCACCGCGACGGTGATGGGGATGCTGGGCTCGACCGGCCCGGCGTTGTGCCCCGGAGCCAGCCACCAGGCCAGCACGGTGATGGCCACCAGGACAAGCCAGGTTCCGGTGGTCAGACGCTCCGGCCGATGGGTAAGCAGCGATTGTGGCTGTGCGGTCACGCCGATTCACCTCATCACGTAGAGCAGTGCGAATATCACGACCCAGAGCAGATCGACCATGTGCCAATAGGTCGCTCCCTGTTCGACCATGCCGACCCGGGCCCGACGAGGATTGCGCAGGTCGCGGACCACCACGCCGAGAATGATCAGGCCCAGGGCCACATGGAACAGATGCACCCCGGTCAGCACGTAGTAGAAGCTGAAGAAGGTGCTGGAATTGGTGTATCCGGCCTGGATTTCAGCGGTCCATTCATAGACCTTGATGACCGCGAACAGCACACCGCAGACCATTCCCCCACGGACCAGGCCGACGGCGCCTGCCCGGTTGCCCGCACGGGCGGCGTGTACACCCTCGACGACGAGCCATGAGCTGGTGATCAGCACAATGGTGTTGACGACGCCGAGGGTGATGTTGAGGTGCTGTTGATCAGCCAGAAACTCCACGGGCGCCTTCGCGCGGAACACCATGTACGCCACGAAATAGCCGCCGAAGATGACCAGATCGCCCAGCACCATGAACCACATGTGTCCGTCGCCGGGCAGGTGGGGCGCTGCGCGTCCAACGCCGGTCTGCGCTCGCCGCACGGTCGGCGTCTTCTGGTCAGTCATCACATGCGCCCCCAGTCAGACGGTCAGACGATCGGTGGTGAGTCGATGGGCTCGCGCGCACCCGTCACCTGCAGGAATGCGATCAGCGCCCCCAGCCAAACGCAGAACACCACGACCGCGATGTAGAACGTGATGACCCCGTTCCAGGCGAATGCACCGGAGTCGAACAGCCACATCTGACTCGCGATCACCTCGGTGACGATCTGCCAGATACTCACGTAGGCAAACCATTTGGGGAAGATGTTGTTCTTGTCGTAGAAGATCGCGATCGCCAGGCTGAAGTAGGCGGCGGTGAAGCAGCCCAGCGAGCCGTTGTAGGACAGCATCCCCAGGTCGTAGAAGAACCGCACCAACTCCGGGTCACGGTCGGGCCGGAACGCCCCGAGCGAATAGCACAGGATCACCATCTGAAAGCCGGGGACGGCCCCGACCGCCATCCCGCCGATGTAGGCGTAGGCCAGCACCGAACCCGATGTCATCCGCATCATGTGATAGCCGACCAGGCCGTTGGAGATCGCAGCCCCGCCGGTGATCGCCAGCAGCAGCACGAAGCCGAAGTGCATGGTCGTCGCGTGCTGGGCGAACCAGGCCTGCATCTGCTCCGGGCCCACGTCGGGCCGGGGCGGCGGTGTCACCCGGCCCAGCAGGCACACCCCCAGGCCCATCAGCCCGTAGAACACCACGAAGATCCACCACACCACCCGCACATCGGGTTTGCCGGCATCGGGCGACGGGACCGCATCGACGTCGTCGCCGTAGAGCAGGGTAGCGATGTTCACCGCAGCACACCCTCGGCAACGCCCTGCCGGTACAGCGCATCTCGCAGTGCGAAGAACATCGCGAACACGAATACCGCGAACGCCCCGTTGCGCACCCAGAACGAGATGAGACCGTCCCAGGCCAGCGGCCCGGTTTTGAACACGGTCGCGGTGACCGAGGGCAGCATCGCCAGGGCGGTGACCACGGACAGGTGAGCAACCCAACGCGGAAAGACCGGGTCGGGTCCACGGTCGGCGTAGACGGCACATGCCAGCATCGCGAACTGCCCGACGATCATGCCGACCGGTGCGATGAATGACATCCAGGCCAAGTCGTTGAGCGCCTCGATCACTTCGGGGCTGCGGTCGGAACGAAATGCCGCCACCCCAAAGAAGATGTTGGACAGCGCGAAAAGTGTTGCGCCACTGACCACCGCGGCCAGATATCCGTAGGCGAACACGTGACTCTGGGTGGACATCCGCTTCATCTGGCCCACGATCAGCACCAGGAACGGCACGATCATGATGCCGCACAGGTTGAACCCGACCATGCTGAACCGGATCCACGACCGGTGCTGGTCGTAGAACTGCGCCACCTGCTCGGCAGACATGGTCGGTGACATCGGCGGGAAGAACCCCGGGAAGGTCGCGAACAGGACGAGTAATACCGCGGCGATGACCGGACCCGACCAGAGCAGCACCAGCTGCGCCCGCAACGCGGTGGCCTGGGGCGTCTCCTCCGCCTCGGCGATCATCTGCATTCCCGTGATCCCTTCGCTGCTCGCCCGGCGACCCGTCGGGCGACCACGTGCACCGGAACGCCCCCCTAGCCGATCGACTACCCGAAGATAGCCGAACGGCTATCCAACGGTCAATGCCCCGCGGGAGCCTCGATGAATCGCTTCGTGAGCCGCAGCAATTGGGCACGCAACGTGTCATCGTCGACGTGGCCCACCAGCGGATGCATTACCCCAACAGCGATGGCACCGGACAACATCGCCGCCGACACCACGGCGTCGTCGCCGGCGTCGCCGACCAGCACGCCGTACAACCGCGCGATGAACTGTTGAAAGGGCTGATGTTCAGCCAACAGCCGGACGATCACCGGATCGAACTGCAGGGTGCTCGCCGCGCCCCGTCGGCGTACCGCCATGTCGATGACGCCGTCGAGCAACACTTCTCGAGCCCGAGGCCGACTCTGCTCGGCTTCGGCGACCTCCAGCGCCTCCTCCAATGCCCCCAGCTCCCGTTCGGTGAGCGCGACGACGATCTCTTCCTTGGTCTTGAACTGGTGGTAGACCGCGGCCTTGGTCACCCCGATCATGTCGGCGATCATCTGCAGCGACGTTCCGCCGACGCCGTTCTCACCGATCAACTGCAGCGCGGCATCAAGGATGCGCGTCTGCGCCGCGCTGCGGGGGATGAAGCGGAACTGGGTAGCGGCCGGAGTGGAAGCCATCCGACGAGAGTAGCCAGTCGGCTAGTCAGACAACAGTCGCTCCGCCGCGGAGTAGGGATCGTCGGTCCCGTCGACCACCCGTTCGGTGAGCCGGTCCAGTGCGGGGTGGGCGCGCAGCCGGGTCTGAGCCAGCGACAGGATCTGTGCGCGCGCCCGGGCCAGCCGGCGCTCCCGACTGTCGGTGCGGTGATGGGCTTCGATGGTGTCCACCAGCTCGTCGAGACCGTCACCGCGCGCGGCGATCAACGTGAGAATCGGTGCGCCGGTGTGCATCAGCTCGACCCGCAGGTCACGCACGGTCTGCTCGGCACCCTCGCGGTCGGCCTTGTTGACCACCACGATGTCGCCCACTTCCAGCAATCCGGCTTTGGCGGCCTGGACTGCGTCGCCGGCGCCGGGATTGAGCACCACGATTGTTGGGTCGGCGATCGCGGCGATCTCGATCTCGGATTGGCCCACCCCGACCGTCTCCAACAGCAGCACATCGAAGCCGAGCGCGGCGAGCAACTGAATGGCCGCGGGCACCGCCTCGGCGAGTCCGCCCAGGTGACCGCGGGCCGCCACCGACCGGATGAGCACTTCCGGATCGTTGATGTGGGCCGCCATCCGGATGCGGTCGCCCAGCAGGGCGCCACCGCTGAACGGCGAGGACGGGTCGACGGCAAGCACCGCCACCCTCAGGCCCCGCTGTCGGTATGCCCCCACCAGAGCAGCGATCGTGGTGGACTTGCCCGCCCCCGGCGGTCCGGTCACCCCGATGACTCGCGTGGCGGCCGGGCCTACGGCGGCCAGGACTTCGGCGCGCCGGCCGCTTTCGACCAGGCTGAGCAAGCGGCCGGTGGCACGGACGGAGCCCCCGCGCGCCGCGGCAAGCAACTCGGCAATGGTCATCGACACCGTCAGTTCTTGTTCGCGGTGAGCCGATCGATGATGGCCGCGAAGTCGTCGGTCTTGAAAGACTGATCTTCGGCCATGTTGGCGAAATCCAACGTGGCCAGTACCGCACGCTCCAGGTGGATGTTGAGCAGCCGCTTAGTGCTCTCCACCGCTTGGCGGGGCAACTCGGCGATTCGCCTGGCACACGAAATAGCCTCCGCGAGCGGGTCTTCCGCCACGTGATTGGCCAGTCCCAACTCCACTGCCCGAGCTGCCGGAATACGGGCTCCGGTCAGGGCGTACTCCTTGGCCAGCAGCAGGCTCATCTGCAACGGCCAGGTCAGCGGTCCGCCGTCGGCGGCGACCAGACCCACCTGCACATGCGGATCGGCCAGGTAAGCCGACTCCGCGATGTAGACGATGTCGCTCAGCGCCACCAGACTGCAGCCCAGACCAACGGCGGGCCCGTTCACCGCGGCGATGACCGGGGTACGGCAGCGTGCCATGCCCAGCACGATATCGCGGCCGTGCGCAATCGTCTTGGCACGCAATTTCTCATCGCGCCGCAGTTCGTCGAGGTAGGCGAAATCGCCCCCGGCGGAGAACGCCCGCCCGCTGCCGGTCAGCACCGCCGCGCGCGCCCCGTCGTCCTCCTCCAACCGCGGCCACAATCTCGCCAGGCCGGTGTGCAGTGCGTCGTTGACGGCGTTGAGCGCGTCGGGGCGATTGAGGGTGACGATCCGCAGCGGGCCGTCGGCACGCACGTCGATTTCAGCAGGCATGTCGTACATGTCTCAGACTCCTTCAGTGGTCGTGACCCGCTTCACCCGGGCTTCGCCCGCGTTCGCGATCACTGCGTCAATCCCAGGATTCGGCCGGCAATGATGTTCTTCTGAATCTGCGAGGTTCCGCCCATCACGCTCTGGGCGCGGCTGTACAGGTAGGCGCTGAGCAGATCGGGGTCGTCCACCCCGCCGACCGCCAGCGCGGCGTGGCCGACGGACTGCTCCACCCAGGTCATCAGCAGCTTGTCCAGCGAGCCTTCCGGGCCGTGGCTGAGCCCGTCGAGCTGTTCGGAAAGCCGCCGCCGCACATGCAACCGCAGCATCTCGGTTTCCACGGCCGCCCAAGCCAATTCCTCCGGGACGTCACCGGCTACGCGCTTTGCCATCTGGCGCACCAGCTTGCCGTAGCGGGCCGAATAACCCAGGGTCGACGGTTCGCGCTCGTGGCCGACCACCGTCATCGCCAGCGCCCAGCCCTCCCCCGGCGCACCGATCATCTGACTCGCCGGCACCCGCGCGCCGTCGAAGAGCACCTGACCGAATTCCGTGGTGACACCGTTGATCATCTGAAGTGGCCGCTGTTCGATTCCGGGCTGGTGCATCGAGATGATGAACGCCGAGATGCCGCGGTGCCGGGGCGCGTCCTTGTCGGTGCGGGCCAACAGCAGACACCAGTCGGCGACGTCGGAGTAGCTGGTCCAGATCTTGTGACCAGCAATGACGTAGTCGTCGCCTTCACGGGTCGCGGTGGTGGTCAGCGACGCCAGGTCCGAGCCGGCACCGGGTTCGGAGAATCCCTGGCACCAGCGCTGCGTGCCGTCGATCATGCCGGGCAAGAACCGTTGTTGCAGTTCTTCACTGGCGTGGCGGCCCAGCCCGACGACCAGATAGCCCAGACTCGGCCGCGGGGGTGCGCCGGCGGCGGCCAGTTCCTCGTCGACGATGACGTCATAGACCGGCGGCAGCTCCTGGCCGCCGTACTCGCGCGGCCAGGACGCCCCGAAGAATCCGCCCGCATGCAGTGCCTGATGCCATTCACCCTGGCGCGCCCAGTACTCGTCGTCGCCGGCGGCGGGGAAGCTGCCGGCTTGCTCGCTCAGCCAGGCCCTGAGCTTGCTGCGGAAGTCGGCTTCGGCGGGCGAATCACGAAAGTCCATCTGCGATCTCCCTTATCGTCACGGGCCACAGGCCGGTGGAAGTCAGCGCTCGCCGCAAATAGACATGCGCCGCACATTCCCAGGTGTTGCCGATTCCGCCGTGCACCTGGATCGCGGTTTCGCAGACAGTCCGGGCGGCGCGCGCGGAATAGATCTTGGCGATCCGGGCGGCACGGACCGCGTCGGCCGCGGGTGCCTCGTCGACCGCCCAAGCTGCGTGCCGCAACACACTCACCGAGCCCTCGATCAGCGCCAGTCCCTCGGCGAGCAGGTGGGCGATGGCCTGATAGGAGCCGATGGGTTTGCCGTACTGCTCACGGATCTGGGCGTAGTCGCACGCCAGGCCATGCGCGCCGCGTGCGGTGCCGACCAGATCGGCGCACGTCGCCACCAGTGCCAGTGCCTGCCAACGCAGTGCGTCCTCGGCGCCGAGCTCGCCGACCTGCTGCACCGCGCCGGCACGGTCGGCGACGGGCCGGGTGAGGTCGGCTCCGGTTCGCAAGCCCCCGATCGGGGCGGTCAGCACCGAACGCTCGCGCACCATCACCGCTTGGGCGGCGCCGCGCGCGTCGATGGCGGTGTCACCGACCGCGACGGTGGCCGGGCCCTCGCCCAGTGCCACCTGGCGGTGCAGGTCGTCGGCAAGCACCGGGCCGAGGAACGGCACGTCGACGAGGCCGCGACCGAACTCCTCGGCGACGATCGCCACCTCAACTCCCGATGCGCCGTCGGAACGTAAAGCGCGCCAACCGGTCTGATCGACGGCGCGTTCCAGCCGCTCTATCCGACCCACGTCACCGAGCTCGGCCACCGAGCCCGGTCCGAGGTCGTCGGCGAGCTTGGCCGCGGCATCTCGCAGTTGGCGCTGCTCGGCATTCAGCCGGACATCCATAGGCGCTCCTTCAGTAGTCGGCGCAACAGCTTTCCGGAGGGCAACCGGGGGATCTCGGGGACGAACACCACCCGGCGCAGACGCTTGTAGGACGCCAGACGGTCACTGACCAGCGCGCACAGCTCGACGTCGCTGACCGGGGCGTGCAGCGCGACAGCCGCGACAACGGCCTCACCGTCACGCTCGTCGGGCACGCCGAACACGCCGCAGTCCGCGACCGCGGGGTGCTCGTGCAGCACCGCCTCGATCTCGGCGGGAGCGACCTGAAAGCCGCGCACCTTGATCATCTCCTTGCAGCGGTCGGTGATCCGCAACCAGCCGCCGGCGTCGAGATATCCCACATCACCGGTGTGAAACCATCCGTCGCGCACGGCTTCTTTGGTGGCCGACGCGGGAAGGTAGCCGGCCATCAAGGAAGCGGACCGGACCAGGATCTCGCCGGGAATACCGGCCGAGAGCTGCTCACCGGTTTCGACATCGACTACCCGCAGCTGCACGCCGGGTACCGGCCGGCCCACGGTGTCCAGGCGCCCGGCGCCGGCGGGACTGCACGCGATCACCGGAAACTCGCTGGTGCCGTAGGCGGGCACGAACGGCACGCCGGTGCGCCGGGTGACGGTGTCCGCGACGGCCGCGGTGACCGGGGTGGCGCCCCACATGATGAAACGCAGTGAAGACAGGTCGAACGATTCCAGTTCCGGATGCGCGGCGATGGCCAGGGCGATCGGCGCCACCGCCATCTCCACAGTGATCCGGTCCGCGCCGATCGATTGCAGCATCGCGTCGATGTCGAAGCGCCGGTGCAACCGCACCCACGCCCCGACGCTCAGCGCAGTCAGGATGTTGAGCAGCCCGAGGATGTGCGATGGCGGCGTCGCCACTTGGATCCGGTCGGCGGCGGTCAGCCCCAACGCATCCCGCCAGTGATCTACTGCCACGGCCAGCGAGGCGTGGGTGTGCCGGACGGCTTTGGGCAGCCCGGTGGTGCCGGAGCTGAACACCAGCAGCGCGTCGGAACCTGCCGGCGGTGGATCACCCTCCCAGGTACCGGCGGGAATCTCGTCGTCCAGGTGCCGCATCGGCATCAGCTCGGCCAACACCGGATGGTCACCGAGGGCGCACCGGGGTTGCACCAGCGCCAGGGCGTGCGCCACCTCGTCGCGCTTCCAGGCGGGGCTGATCAGCGCGACGACGGCCCCCAGGCGCCAGATGGCACGCACCGCGATGACGAACTCCGGCCGGTTCGACGACATCAGCGCCACCCGGTCCCCGGCACGCACGCCTTCGGCCACCAGGGCGGCTGCCAGGTCGCCGGCCAGCGCGTCGAGCTCGGGCAGGCACCACTGCCGATCCTCGAATGCGAGCACTGCGGTGGACGATCCTGGCGACATTTGAGAAGATCCTATCGGTTTGAGAGAATAGTATTCTCTAAAGCGAAGAACGCAAACCGGAAGGGGTGGGCATGGCGGTCACTCATGTATTCCAGCGAGCGACCGTGACGCGCATCGTCAAGGAGACGGCCGACGCCTACACATTCGTGCTGGCGCCACAGGAACCGCCGTTTTCCTACCGGGCCGGTCAGTACTCGACGTTCCAGGTGCGGGTCGACGGTGAGGAGCTGTACCGGTCCTACTCGATGTCGAGCGCTCCGGAGACCGACACCGAGCTGATGACCACGGTCAAGCGTGTTCCCGGCGGCAAGGTGTCGAACTGGTTGTTGGACAACGTCGCCGAAGGCGATGAGCTGGTGATGACCCGCGCGGCGGGGATCTTCTGCCTGCAGGAGTCGACGGCTCCGCTGCTGGCGTTCGCCGGCGGGAGCGGGATCACGCCGATCCTGTCGCTGGCCAAGAGCGCGCTGGCGACCACTGAACGCGTCGTACGGCTGCTCTGCGCCGACCGGGAGGCGTCCGCGGCGATCTTCGGGAGCGCGTTGGACGAACTCGCCGCCCGCTACCCCGGCCGACTGACCGTGCAGCGGCATTGCGACGCCGACGACGGCCTACTCGACGCCGCCGCGGTGACGACATTCATCGGCGCCGATGCCGACGCGGACTGCTACGTGTGCGGACCGGCGGGATTCATGGATGTGGTGCGCGCGGCCTGGCCGGGTCCGGGCCGCCTGCTCATCGAGGACTTCGACTTGGCGACCGCCCCGACCCCGGCCCCGTCTTCGGCGGCGGCCCCAGCGCCCAGCAACGACGCCGAGGTGACCGGAACTGTGACGATCCACCTCGGGCGCCAGAAGGAAACGGTGCCGCGGGTCGCTCGCGAGACCCTGCTCGAGAGCGCCCGGCGCGCCGGACTGGCACCCCCGTTCTCCTGCGAGGCGGGCAACTGCGGCACCTGCATCGCGCACATCACCGAGGGCAGCGCGACCATGCTCAACAACACGGTGCTCGACGACGACGAGGTCGCGGACGGCTACATCCTGACCTGCCAGGGCCTGCCCGAGGGCGGCTCGATCACCGTGCACTACGAGTAGTGCACGCGCGGCCGCCCTCAGCCAGCCGCCCCGTAGCCCAAAGTGCTCTTGGTCTCTAGGTATTCGTGGAATCCCGCGTCGCTCCACTCGCGGCCGTTGCCGCTGCGCTTGTAGCCGCCGAACGGTGCGTTCAGGTCGAAGGCGTGGTTGATCGCCACCCAACCGGCCCGGATCCGGCGGGCGATTCCCCGCGCGGCGTCGATGTCGGCACCCGAGACGTAGCCGGCCAGACCGTACTCGGTGTCGTTGGCGATCTCGACGGCCTCGTCGAGATCGTCATAGCCGAGGATGCACAGCACCGGCCCGAAGATCTCTTCGCGCGCGATCGTCATCTGGTTCGTCACACGCGCGAAGACCGTCGGTCGGACGAAGTAACCGGTGTCGAGCCCGTCCGGCCGGCCGGCGCCGCCGGCCGCGACCGTCGCACCCTCGGCGATGCCCTGCTCGATCAGGCCCTGCACCTTGGCGAACTGCGCCGCCGACGCCACCGGTCCGATCGCCTTCGCATCGGCGGGGTCGCCGACCTTCACCTGGCCGGCGACCGCATGGGCGATCGCGATGGCCTCGTCCATCCGCGAGTTCGGCACCAGCATCCGTGACGGCGCGTTACAGCTCTGCCCGGAGTTGACCATCATGGTCGACACCCCGGCGGTGACGCTGTCGACGAAGGCGTCGTCGTCAAGCACGATGTTGGCGCTCTTGCCGCCCAGCTCCTGGGTCACTCGCTTCACCGTGGGCGCGGCGTTCTCCGCCACCGCGACGCCGGCGCGGGTGGAGCCGGTGAACGACACCATGTCGACGTCCGGGTGGCGAGACAGCGCCACGCCGACGCCGGGGCCGTCGCCGTTGACCATGTTGTACACGCCGGCCGGGACGCCGGCGGCGTCCATGATCTCGGTGAAGATGTAGGCCGAGAACGGCGCGACCTCAGAGGGCTTCAGCACCATGGTGCAGCCGGTGGACAACGCCGGGTAGACCTTCACCGCGATCTGGTTCAGCGGCCAGTTCCACGGCGTGATCAGGCCGCAGACGCCGATCGGGTCGCGCTCCACCAGGGTGTCGCCGCGCTGCTCGCTGAACGAGAAGTTCTTCAGCGCGTCGATCGCCGTGACGAGGTGACCGGCCCCGAGATTGACCTGGACCCCGGCCGCGAGGCTGGGCGGCGCCCCCATCTCCTCGCTCACCGCGTCGGCCAGGTCGCCGCTGCGCCGTTGGTATTCGGCGAGGATCGCCTGCAGCAGATCCAGCCGCTCCGCGCGGCTGCTCTGCGACCAGCTGTCAAAGGCCCGCCGGGCCGCGGCGACCGCGAGGTCGACGTCAGCCGCCGTGCCGAGTGCGATCTTCCCGCAGACCTTTTCGGTGGCCGGGTTGTCGACGTCGAGCGTCTTCGCTTCGGCCGGGTCCACCCACCGGCCGTCGACGTAGAACTGGGTGTATTCGCGCATCACAACACTCCTTCGACTACTGGGGTTTCTCGGCTTGGCCTGCCTGGGCCATCCCGAAGCTGTATCGGATATGTGCGGCGTGCCCGTCGGGCACGACCGGGAAGATCACGGGTCCGGTGACGTCCCGGATGGCCTCGATCCGGGCGTCGACGTCCTCGACCGTCCAGGACGGTTGATACACGCCGGGGCTCTCGACCAGCGCGGCCCGGGCTACCCGCCCGGCCAGCGCGATCAGCACTTCACCGGTGACCGAACAGGTTTCGTGTGCCAGCCAGCCGACCACCGGCGCCACCAGCTCGGGTTCCATCGGCGGGTACGCCGAGGTGTCGATCCCCTCGGCCATCCGGGTCACCGCCGCCGGGACCACCACGTTGCACCGGACGCCGTGCGCTGCGCCCTCCAGCGCCGCGACGTTGCTCAGCCCGATCACGCCCGCCTTCGCGGCCGCATAGTTGGCCACGTCGGCGTTGCCGTAGATACCGCCGATCGACGAGGTCAACACCATGCGACCGTAGCCTGCGTCACACATCGCGCCGAAGGCCGCCCGTACCACATGGAACGCGCCACGCAGATGGACGTCCAGGACCGCGTCGAAGTCGTCCGAACTCATCTCCCGTAGCGGGGCCCGGCGGACGTTTCCGGCATTGTGGATCAGGATGTCGACCCGTCCGTAGCGCCCCAGTGCGGCGCCGACAATCGCCTCGCCGCCCCCGGGTGTGGCGACCGAGGCGGTGCAGGCCACCGCGGCGCCGCCCGCGTCGCGGATCTCGGCGGCGACCCGCTCGGCCAGGCCTTCCTGCATGCCGTCACCGGTAAGGTCGGCACCGGTGTCATTGACGATGACGGTGGCTCCCCGCTGCGCCAGCAGGTGTGCGTAGGCGCGGCCCAGTCCCCGCCCGGCGCCGGTCACGACGGCGACACGGCCATCGAAGTTCAGATCCGCAGCCTGGCGCCGACTCAAGCGGAGGGTTCCTCGGTGAGATCGCGCGTCTGCAGTGTTGTAGCCGTCGTCTTCGATGTCACTGCAGGTCCAGGCCTTTCAGGTCGCCCGCCTCGCGCCACCGCTTCAGCAGATCGTCGAAGGCGTAGAAGCCCGGTGAGTACACCTCGCCCAGGAACGAGCGGCTCGCGTCGCCGAATCCACGGCCCTCGTTGTTGTAATAGCCCGGCGTGCAAGATAAGTCGAACGCCGAGTTGTCGAAAGCCAACTCCCGGATGGTGTTGACCCAGGCGTCCTGACCCTCCTGATTGGGCTCGACGACCGTCGCCCCCCGCTTCAGAGCCTCGGCGATGATGTAGGCGATGTGCTCGGCCTGCTGCTCGAACATCGCGGTGGTGTTGGCCGACACGCCACCCTGGATGAAGCCGGTGTGAAACTGGTTGGGGAACCCGCGACTGGTCATCCCGTGCAGCGTCTTGTGCCCGTCGCGCCAGTGGTCGAACAGCGATATCCCGTCGCGTCCCTCGATCACGTCGATCGCGTACCGACGGCTGATCTCCGTAGAGATCTCGAAACCACTGGCGAAGATGACGCAGTCGACCTCGTACTCGACGCCTTCCGCGACAACGCCCTTCTCCGTAAGCTTTTCGACCCCCTTGGATTCGGCCACGTCGACCAGGGTGACGTTGGGCCGATTGAACGCAGGCAGGTACGTGTCGCTGGAGGTCGGGCGCTTGCACATGAACCGGTAGTACGGCTTGAGCGCCTCAGCAGTCTGCGGATCCTCGACGATATCGTCGATCCGGCGGCGTAGCCGCTCCATGATCTTGTAGTCCTCTTCCTCCCGCATCGCCATGATCTCCTCGACGCCGAGAGCCATCGGGTCGGGGCTGGCGCCGATCCGAGCGGTCAGGTTGCGACCCAACTCGGTCCAGAAGTCGCACACCATGTCGGGGGCGTCGAACACCACGCCCTCGAACGGCGACCAGCGGTGGAAGTTGCGCTTGCGTTCGGCCTGCCACCCCGGCTGTAACGACGCGACCCACTGGGGATCGGTAGGCTCGTTTCCCCGGAAGTCCACCGACGACGGCGTGCGCTGAAAAACATAGAGCTGCTTGGCATCCCGACCCAAGTGCGGGACCAGTTGCACACCAGTTGCGCCGGTGCCAACCAGAGCTACCCGCTTGTCGGCCAGCTTGTTCAGGCCACCGTTCGCGTCGCCGCCGGTGTAGTCGTAGTCCCAGCGAGCCGAGTGGAAGACGTGGCCGCCCGCGTTGATGAACTCCTTGATGCCCGCCACGCCGGGCAACTTGGGCCGGTTGTAGGAGCCCTGCGCCATGACCACGAAACGCGCCCGCAGGTCGTCTCCCCGGTTCGTCGTCAGCCGCCAGCGCTTGATCTGCTCGTCCCAGCGGACGGCGCGCACCTGGGTCGAGAAGATCGCCCCGTCATAGAGGCCGAAGTGCTTACCGAGGTTCTGGCAATGCGCGAAAATCTCTGCGCCGTCGGCGAACTTCTTGGACGGGATGAAGTCCAGCTCTTCGAGCATCGGGACGTAGCAGTACGCGTCGTTGTCGCACTGGATTCCGGGGAAACGGTTCCAGTACCAGACACCGCCGAAGTCGCCGCCCATCTCGATCACACGCACGTCCGGCACGCCGGCCTTCTTCAGGTAGGCGCCGGCGAGCAGTCCGGCGATGCCACCGCCGAGGACCACGACCTCGATGTCGGCATCGATGGGTTCACGCGGCGTCACCACGGTGTGCGGATCCACCTCGGCGAACTCCACGAAATCATCCTTGACTTCAAGGTACTGGCTGGAACCGTCGGTGCGAATGCGTTTGGCCCGCTCAACGGCGTATTTGCGCCGGAGCGCTTCGATGTCGAAGTCATCGGGAGTCTGGGTCGGCGGACAGTCCGTCATCGATCGTTTCCTGTCGGGATCTCTTGAGGCGCACCGGCGCCCATGTACTTCGACAACTGGTGGTGCAGGTTGACGATGGCGCGCTCCCGGTACGGGTTGGGCTTGGCGCCGGTATAGCCGAGGGATTTCATGCCCTGCTGCACCGCTGCCATGTTCGAGAAGTCCTGCGGAAGAACCGAGCGCCAGCCCGGGTCGCCCACCGGGGTGTACTCCCATTGCGTCTGCGGCTCTTCACCTTTGGGAAAGAGTTCGAACACCGAGACTTCGAAGATGCACTTGTCGGGGTTGTAGCTGGGGTGCGGCCGTGCGCTGTAGCACAGGGCACTGGTGAGTCCTTGGCCGATCTGGAAGTTCGGGAAGATCTGCCATGCGGTGCCGGCCTGCCCGAGCACGTCGGCGGGAATCGTCGGCCAGATGACCCCGCGGGCTTCGTCGTCGCGGCGCGCCGAGGCCAGCCAGTGTTCGAGGACCTTGTCGGCCGGAGTGCCCTCGGGCAGCTCGTCGACCAGTCGCTTGGCGGCGTTCACCAGGGTTGCGGTGGTGGTGGCGTTGGTCTCCTCCATGGTGTAGATCTGCATCTCCGCCGTCGACACCCGCGGATCGGCGCCGGTCCCCAGCCGGATCTTGGATTTGGTCGCCTCCAGATCGTCGGGAGCGTCGTAGCCGAGGTTGCTGTGCTTGCCCTGCACCCGCGCCCAGCCCTTGAATTCACCGAACCTGTTGAACTCCGGGTGGGTTGTGTAGACGTGGTACGTCTCGTTGAAGGCCTCCATCGCGACCTTCCAATTGCAGTCGAACTCCAGCCATTTGCGCCACTTGTAGCGCATGTTCTCCAGGCCGAACGGTTCGAGAATCTTGGCGGCCGGGAACAGGTAGTCGGCCAGCGATTCGCAGTCGGGATCCATGTTGATCCAGAGCCAGCCGCCCCAGGTGTCGACGCGCACCGACCCCAGATGGGTGTTCGCGGGCGTCAACGTGCCTTGCCAGTCTTCCTGTTCGCGTATGTGGGTGCAGGTTCCATCGAGTCCGTAGGTCCAGCCGTGGAATCCACAGACGAACGACTTACGGGTACGCGCGCAGGCGTTCTTCGCCCCGGCCGGGGTGTCGACCAACCGGCGGCCTCGGTGCATGCAGACGTTGTGGTGGGCCCGAAACTCGTCCGGCCCGCTGCGGACGACGATGACCGAGTCCTCGAGGATGTCGTAGGTGAGGTAGCTGCCCACCTCCGGCAGATCTTCGACCCGCCCGACCTGCTGCCACACCTTGCGCCACAACTTGTCTCGCTCGGCACGGGCGTAGTTCGGACACGTGTAGGCCTCGACACCGATCGTGACCGGGCTGGCGAGTTCTTCGTTTGAACCCTGGACCGGATCGGTCATCACATCCTCCTTATCGCAGCACGGAAGGTGTCGTCCTTGAGGAACAGTGAGGTGTTGTCGGCGTCAAGGTGTGTCCATCTGAGGTTGAGTCCGCCGTCGACCAGCAAGGTCTGCCCGGTGATGTAACTGGCCAGGTCCGACAGCAGAAACAGGATCGGCCCGGCCTGTTCCTCGGGCCGCCCGCGGCGCCCCATGGCGATCGCCTGCAGATCACGATCGGGATTATCGTCGGTGTAGGTGGCCGAGGCGGCGGTGTTGGTGACTCCCGGAGCCACCGCGTTGACGCGAATCCCAGCCGCTGCCAATTCAACTGCCATAGTGCGGGTCATCGCGACGATCGCGGCCTTTGCCGTGCCGTAGGCGATGTGGAACGGCGCGGTGTTCATCCCGCTGATGGAGGAGATCGACACGATCGAGCCCGGAAGCTGCTGCGCCACCAGAGCGGCGGCCACCGCGCGGCTCATGAAGAAGGAGGTCTCCAGGTTGTGCGTGAAGATCTTTCGCCAATCGGCGCGCGCCACCCTGGTCGAGGGCATCCAGGTCGCCGGATCCGCGCCACCGGCGACATTGACCAGTCCGTAGAGCCGCCCGTCGGCACCTTGGGCCGCATCGAGCACCGTGGCAACACCCTCGTCGGTGGACGCGTCAGCCGCCACCGGTATCACCGACAGGCCTCGGTCGGCCATGGGCGCGATGTGCTCACGGAGGTTCTGCTGCGAGCGGCTCACCGCGATCACGGTGGCCCCTGCCTGCGCGGCCATCGCGGTGATCGTCGTGCCGATCCCGCCGCCGCCGGCGCCCGACACCACCACGATCCGGCCGTGCAGGTCCAGGGGATTGAAATCGCTCAACAGGCTGGGAGGAGTGCAGTGATCCGCCATGACCCGCTTTCACCTGGCACCGACCGTAATTCGCACACCCGGCGGTCCCCGAGATCGCGAATTTGTCCGGACAACATATGTCATTCTTCGTTCTGAAGAACACTATTCCGCAGCGGCAAGCGCAGAGTCAAGGGCAGAACCCGGAGGCCTGCCAGCCTTATTGTCTGGACCAATGCGATGTAGCGCAGCCGTCCCCGCTCGGCGCCGCCGGACGGCACACACCGGCGGGGCGTTCACTTACCCGAAACGCCTTGCGTCATGATGGGACCCACGTCGAACGTCGCCAAATTTGACTACACGCGTTGTCAGAACGAGCTTGAGGAGATGCGGAGTGTCTTCCAGCCAACGTCGGGGCCGCTGGTCCGGTGTCCCACTGGCAGAGCGTCAAGCCCTGCGCCGAGACGAATTTCTCGCGGTCGGCGTGCAGCTGCTTGGCGATGCGGGCGGGCCCACGCTGACCATCCGGTCAGCCTGCCGCGCGGCCGGGCTGACCGAACGCTATTTCTACGAGAGCTTCGCCGACCGCGACGAGTTTGTGCGCGAGGTGTACGACGACGTGTGCACCCGGGCGTTGGCGACACTGCTGTCGGCCAGCGGCCCCCGGGACGCGGTGGAACGTTTCGTCACCATGGTGGTCGACGACCCGGCACGCGGCCGGGTGCTGCTGCTGGCACCGGAGAGCGAACCGATCCTGTATCGCGCCGGCGCCAAATGGATGCCGGACTTCATCGTGATGCTGCAGCGCACCCTCACCGCTATCGGCGACTCGGCGCTTCGACAGATGGTGGCGACCGGATTGATCGGCGCCCTGACCACCCTTTTCGCCGCCTATCTCAACGGGCAGCTCAAGGCCGGCCGCGACCAATTCATCGACTTCTGCGTCGACATGCTGCTCACTGCGCAAATCGCGCGCTAAGTCGGGGCCACAAGTTCACAGCCAAACACGCACGGCCAAAACTTGATGCTACCGACAGACACAGATATATTGCCTGCAACTAGTCGACACAGATATCTGGGGAGCTGGCATGGCACGGGAGTGGACCGATCTGGAGTTGCTGCACGAGCTCGAGCCCGTCGTAGAGAAGTTCATCAACCGACACTTCTCCATGGCCAAGGACTGGAACCCCCACGACTACATCCCCTGGTCGGACGGCAAGAACTACTACGCGCTCGGCGGGCAGGATTGGCATCCTGAGCAGTCGAAGCTATCCGAGGTCGCCCGCACCGCGATGGTGCAGAACCTGCTGACCGAGGACAACCTGCCGTCATACCACCGCGAGATCGCGATGAACTTCACCATGGACGGCCCGTGGGGCACCTGGGTCAACCGGTGGACCGCCGAGGAGAACCGGCACGGCATCGCCCTGCGCGACTACCTCGTCGTCACCCGTAACTGCGACCCGATCGAGCTGGAAACGCTGCGGATGGAGACCGTCAACCGCGGCTTCAGCCCGGGCCAGAACCACCAGGTCTCCGGCGACCTGTTCGCCGAGAGCCTGTTCGACTCCGTCATCTACGTCAGCTTCCAGGAGCTGGCGACCCGGATCTCGCACCGCAACACCGGCCAGGCCTGCAACGACCCGATCGCCGACCAATTGCTGGCGCGGATCTCGCACGACGAGAACCTGCACATGATCTTCTACCGCGACATCAGCGCCGTCGGCTTCGATATCGCGCCGGAACAGGCGATGGCCTCGCTGCACCGGGTGCTGGCCAACTTCCAGATGCCCGGGTTCGTCGTGCCGGAGTTCCGCCGCAAGGCCGTGATCATCGCGGTCGGCGGTGTCTATGACCCGATGATCCACCGCGACGACGTGGTGATGCCGGTGCTGAAGAAGTGGGGCATCCTCGAGCGGAGTTTCAGCGGCGAGGCCGCCCGCTACCAGGAGGGGATCGCCAAGATCGTCGCCGAGCTGGACGAGACGTGCGAGAAGTTCGAGCTGGCCAAGCAGCGCCGGCTCGAGCGGGAGGCCAAGGTGGCCGAGAAGCGCGCCGCCAAGAAGGTGCTGGAGCCATCAGCGTCCTAACTGACGAGCAGCCGACGCTGGATGATGACGGCGACCTGCCGCGCCCGGCTTCGCCGCGCTTGCAGTCGCCGCTGAACCATGACGGCGACCTGCCGCGCCCGGCTTCGCCGCGCTTGCAGTCGCCGCTGAAGATCGGGTCGATCGAGCTTGCCAGCCCCGTGGTGCTGGCCCCGATGGCCGGCGTGACCAACGTCGCATTCCGCACGCTCTGCCGCGAACTGGAACAGTCCCGGGCCGGAACGGTCAGCGGGCTCTATGTCTGCGAGATGGTGACCGCACGCGCGCTCGTCGAGCGGCACCCCGCCACCCTGCATATGACGACATTCGGGCCGCAGGAGTCACCGCGCTCGCTACAGCTCTACACCGTCGACCCCGACACCACCTACGCCGCGGCGAAAATGATCGCCGATGAAGGACTGGCCGACCACATCGACATGAATTTCGGCTGCCCGGTGCCCAAGGTGACCCGCCTGGGCGGCGGGTCGGCGCTGCCCTACAAGCGCCGGCTATTCGGCAATATCGTCGCCGCAGCGGTGCGTGGAACGGCCGGCACCGACATTCCGGTGACCGTGAAGTTCCGCATCGGCATCGACGACGCCCACCACACCCACCTGGACGCCGGGCGCATCGCCGAGGCCGAGGGTGCTGCCGCGGTGGCCCTGCACGCTCGCACCGCATCGCAGCGCTACTCCGGCACCGCCGACTGGGAGCAGATCGCGGCGCTCAAGGCGCAGGTCCGTTCGGTCCCGGTGCTGGGCAACGGCGACATCTTCGAGGCCGGCGACGCCCTGGCCATGATGGCGGCCACCGGTTGCGACGGCGTGGTGATCGGCCGCGGCTGCCTGGGGCGCCCCTGGTTGTTCGGCGAGCTCTCGGCGGCCTTTGCGGGTCGGCCCGCCCCCACCCCTCCCACCCTGGGCGAAGTCGCCGACATCATCCGCCGCCACGGCGAGCTGCTGGCGCAGCATTTCGGCGAGGACAAGGGCATGCGGGAGATCCGCAAGCATGTCGCCTGGTACTTGCACGGGTTCCCTGCCGGTTCCGACCTGCGGCGCGAGCTGGCCATGGTGACCACGCTGGCCGAGCTCGACGAATTGCTGAAGCAGCTGGACGGATCGATCCCCTTCCCCGCAGCCGCCACCGGCCCTCGCGGACGTCAGGGATCGCCGGCCAAGGTCACCCTGCCCGAAGGGTGGCTGGAGGACCCCGATGACTGTGCGGTGCCAACCGGGGCGGACATTATGCACTCAGGTGGCTGAAATGAGACTTTGTCGACATCGCGTGTCTGGCAAGTTCTCAGTAGAATAAGTACCTTATTGCCCGAGGCAGGGATTGCCCCTGCGGGGGCGGACGCAGGTGTGGAGACCAATGCCGATCATCCACACCGCGCCGACGTGCGATCGACGTGCGCCGGTACCAAGGACTCGGAGGCCCCTGAGGACATGAGTGACGGCGATAACGCCACTCCTGGCCGCTGGGCGCCGGAGGGCAATGACGACGACGGCGACCATCAGCTGATGACGATGCCGCCGCCCGGCCCCGCACCCTGGGAACGCTGGCAGAACCCGTCGTCGGAGGACCCCGCCCCCCGTCGGCGAAGCGGGTCGCGACGCCGCAATGGCGGCAACGGCTCGGTGAGCGTTGCCGAACTGATCGCCAGGGTCAATGCCGATGCGCCGCCGTCCGGCGGGCGCAGCCAGCGCCGGGCCACCCCGCAGACTCCATTACCTCCAGAAGCACCCGAGCCCGTCTCGGTATCCGAGCCGGAAGCCCCCTACGCGCCGGCGCTCGACCTGGCCGATGCATCGGCCCCGATACCCGACATCGCCGACGTGGCCTACCCGTCGGAGGTACCCGACCTGGACCGTATTCACGGCACGTCACTCCTGCCGGCCGACGCCCCCGACGGAGACGAGTGGGCGCCGCCTACCGAGCAATCATTCGGCGGTCCCAGCTTCCTCTCCGCTCCGTCGAGCCTCGCTGAACCGCCGGGTTCATTCGGCGGTCCCAACTTCCTCTCGGCCCCGTCGAGCCTCGCTGAACCGCCGGACGCCGCCCCCGAGATGCCGCCGGCGCGGATCGACCCGCCTCGCCACACCGGCCCAGCGGACGCCGATCCGATCCCGCACGGGCCTCACCACCGGGCGAAGCTCGCGGGCCGTGCGGTCGCCGCCATGATGGCGATCCTGGCGCTGGTGCTGACCGGATCGGCCTGGCAGTGGAGTTCGTCGAAGAACCGCAGCCTCAACCACGTCAGCGCGCTGGACCCCGACTCGCACGACATTCTCGATGCGGCCGGCCAGTACGGCGACGAGAACTTTCTGATCGTCGGCGCGGACACCCGCGCCGGCGCCAACAGCGACATCGGAGCCGGGAGCACCGAGGACGCCGAGGGCGCCCGTTCCGACACCATCATGCTGGTCAATATCCCGGCGAACCGTAAACGCGTGGTGGTGGTGTCGTTCCCGCGGGACCTGGCGATCACCCCGATCCAGTGCGAGGTCTGGAACTCCGTGACCGGCGCCTACGGACCGATCTACGACGAGGAAACCGGCACCTACAGCGACGACATCGTCTACACCGAGACGAAGCTGAACTCGACCTACGCCTTCGGCGGCCCGAAGTGTCTGGTCAAGGAGATCCAGAAACTGTCCGGACTGGCGATCAACCGGTTCATGGCCGTCGACTTCGTCGGGTTCGGCAAGATGGTCGACGCGCTGGGCGGCGTCGAGGTGTGCACCCCCAGCCCGCTGTACGACCTTGTGCTGGGCAGCGTCCTGGAGGACTCCGGACGCCAGCGAGTCAACGGCGGGACCGCGCTGAACTACGTGCGGGCCCGTCACGTCACCACCGAGGACAACGGCGACTACGGCCGCATCAAACGCCAGCAGCTGTTCTTGTCGTCGCTGCTGCGTTCATTGATCTCCACCAACACGTTCTTCTCGCCGACCAAGCTCAACAATGTGGTCAACATGTTCATCGGCGACAGCTCGGTGGACAACGTCACCACCAAGGACCTGGTGAACCTCGGCCAGTCGTTGCAGAAGGTCGCCGCTGGGCACATCACCTTCGTCACGGTGCCGACCAGTGAGACCGATGAGAACGGCGACGAGGTCCCCAGGATGGACGACGTGCGGGCGCTGTTCGACGCCATCATCAACGACGACCCCCTGCCCGGCGAGAACGACCACAACGCCACGGCGGTACCCACCACGGCGACGGCCAGCCCCACCACCCAGTCCAGCGCCCTGCCCGGATCACCGGCCAGCCCGGCGGCCAAGCCGCTCAGCGAGCAGGTACACGCGGTCACGACCTCACCCGCCGATGTCACGGTGCGGGTGTCCAACGCCACCGAGCAGTCCGGCCTGGCTGGCGCCACCTCCGAAGGCCTGCAACAGTGGGGCTTCAACGTCGACAACGCCGACGACTACCCCGGCACCGTCAAGTCCACCAAAGTGCTGTACTCCCCCGGAAACGAGCAGGCCGCCGCCACGGTGTCCTCGGCACTGTCGGGCGCACCGGTCGAACGGGTCAGCGGACTGGGCAGCATCGTCCGAGTTGTCCTGGGGTCGGACTTCCGTGCCGTGACCAAACCCGCGGCCAGCGGCTCGCAGGTCAGCGTGCAACTCAACCGCGGCGCCAGCGTCGAGCCGACCGAACTGCCCGACGATTTGACTGTCACCAACGCCGCCGATACCACCTGCGAGTAGCGCCCACTCCCGCCCAACCCGCGCGGATCGCGGTCCACGGTTAGTCTTGAGGGCATGCGAACCGCGTACCACGAGCAACTCTCGGATCTGGCTGAACAGCTCGGCACGATGTGCGGCTTGGCCGGGGCAGCAATGGAACGCGCCACTCAGGCCCTGCTACAAGCCGACCTGATGCTGGCCGAGCAGGTGATCACCGATCACGAGAAGATCGCCGCGATGAGCACCCGCGCCGAGGAGAGCTCCTTCGTGCTGTTGGCGTTGCAGGCCCCGGTCGCCGGGGATCTGCGAGCGATCGTCAGCTCCATTCAGATGGTCGCCGACATCGACCGAATGGGCGCGTTGGCCCTGCACGTCGCCAAGATCACCCGTCGCCGCCACCCGCAGCACGCACTGCCCGAAGAGGTCAACGGTTACTTCGCCGAGATGGGCAGGCTTGCAGTCGAGTTGGGCAACAGCGCGCAAGAGGTGCTGTTGTCACGCGACCCGGAGAAGGCCGCCCGGATCCGCGAAGAAGACGACGCGATGGACGACCTGCACCGGCATCTGTTCTCGGTGTTGATGGACAAGGAATGGCGGCACGGGGTAGCCGCCGCCGTGGACGTGACGCTGCTGGGCCGGTTCTACGAGCGGTTCGCCGACCATGCCGTCGAGGTCGCTCGTCGGGTGATCTTCCAGGCCACCGGCAAGTTCCCCGACGAGCACACCCTGCCGTCAAGCGAGTAGTGCGTCGATCGCCCGGTAGATGCGCTGTTCGCTGACCGGGCGCGGGGTGCCGAGTTGCTGAGCCCACAGGCTCACCCGTAGCTCTTGAATCTGGCGGGCGATGTCGCGCACGTCGTTGTCGTGGCTGCGTGCCGTAGGCAGGGCTGCCAAGAGATCCTGGTAAGCCTCCTGCACCGCGTGCACCCGGGCCATCCGTTCGCGGTCGGCCTGCACCGCGCGGGGCAGCTGCTCCAAGCGGCGACGGATCGCGGTGAGATAGCGGGTGAGGTCCCCCAGGTGCGCACGCCCGGTGGCGGTGACGAACCCGGGCGCCAACAACGCATCCAGCTGGCCGGTCATGTCGGCGATCGCCTCGGCCTGCCCGGCCGTCGGCTGCGCCGGCAGCGCCACTTGGGTGTCCCGGGCCGCGGCCAGCACCTGCGCGACCCGCGTCACCACGTCAGCGGTGGTCGGGACCAGCGCGGCGGCCACCCGGCCCCGCAGCGCGCCGTACTCGTCTCGGGTCCACACCGGCGCCGGTGTCAACGCGTCGGTCGCGGCGTCGGCACAGTCGTCGATGAGCGCCGCCAAGGTCCCGTTCGGGTTCGCCTTGAGCATCAGCCGGGTCTGGGAATCCATCTGCCGTTCCACCGCTTTGACCGGTGAAGGGATATCGCAGCGCAATAACCGCCGGATGCCGGGGCCAAGCGCCGAGCGCTGCTGCGCCTCGGTGGAGAACACCCGCAGCTGCGCGGTGGCGCCGGCATCGACGAAGGCCGGGAAGCCGCGAACGGCGCGCCCGGCCACCATCCGCTGCACAGCCCGCGGCAGCGTGTCCAAGTCATCCGGCCAGGTGCGCATTTCGCTGCGTTCCAGCTCCGCGCCGACTGCGTCTGCGACCGCATCGCGGGCCGACGCCGCCAGTCGATCCTGCAAGGCACCAAGGTCTTTGCCGCGTGCCACCTCGGTGCCGTCTGCGGCCTCCACGGCAAAGGTGACCCGCAGATGCGCCGGCAACTTGGACAGGTCGAAGGCATCGAGCGGGACCAGCACACCCGTGCGGCGACGCAGCTCACCGGCCAGTGTCTCCAGCAGCGGCTCACCTGCCGGCCCGATGGCGCACAGCACCGCGCGGGCGGTGTCGGGAGCCGGGACGAAGTTGCGTCGCAGATCTTTGGGCAGGGACCGGATCAGCGCGGTGATCAGCTCTTCGCGCAGCGCCGGAACCTGCCAAGCGAACTCGTCGCCGCCGAGGCGTGCCAGCACATCGATCGGCACGTGCACGGTGACGCCGTCGTCGGCGGCGCCCGGCTCGAAGCGATAGCTCAGCGGCAATGCGAGGTCGGCGGTCGCCCAACTGTCCGGCCGATCGGCACCGAGTGTCTCGTCGGTCCGCAGCAACTCGTCGCGGGTGAAGGTCAGCAGGTCGGGCGTGACCTTCTGCTGCTTTTTCCACCATCCGTCGAAGTGCCGCGCCGAGACCACCTCGGCGGGAATCCTTGTGTCGTAGAGGTCATAGACGGTGTCCTCGTCGACGATCAGATCGCGACGCCGGACCCTGTCCTCCAGCTCCTGCAGTTGGGCGCGCAGTGCGGCGTTGTCGGCAAGGAACCGGTGCCGGCTCGCCCAATCGCCCTCTACCAGCGCATGCCGGATGAACAGGTCGCGGGCCACCGCCGGTTCCACCCGGGCGTAGCCGACCCTACGGCGCGCCACCAAGGGAAGTCCGTACAGCGCCACCTTTTCGAACGCCATCACTTCGCCGCGCTTGGCGTCCCAGTGCGGTTCGCTGTAGCTGCGCTGCGCCAGATCTCCCGCGACCCGCTCGACGGTTTCGGGTTGGATGCGTGCGGCGGTGCGCCCGAACAGCCGGCTGGTCTCGACCAGCTCGGCCACCATCGTCCAGCGTGGCGGTCGTTTGGCCAGTACCGAACCGGGCGCCAGCACGAATTTCGAGTTGCGTGCGCCTGCGAACTCGCGGCCGTCGTCGCGTCGCATCCCGACGTGCGACAACAACCCGGCCAGCAGCGCGGCGTGGATGGCTGCCGGCTGGGCCGGCTCGCCGGATTCACGGATGCCGATGTCGCCGGCAATGCTCCGCAGCTGCCCCACCAGATCCTGCCATTCCCGGATTCGTAGGTAGTGCAGGAACTCATTGCGACACATCCGGCGAAATGCACTGCCGCTCAGCGATTTCCGCTGCGCTGACAGATACGACCACAAGTTGAGGTAGGCAGTGAAGTCGGAATCGTCGTCGACGAACCGGGCATGCTTGGCCCGGGCCGCCTCCTCCCGATCGACTGGCCGCTCCCTGGGGTCGGGAATGGTCAGGGCGGCAGCGAGCACCAGCATCTCGCGCACACAACCCTCGGTCTCGGCGGCCAGGATCATCCGTCCCAATCGCGGATCGACCGGCAGCCGCGCCAGCCGGCGCCCCACATCGGTGATGGCGCCCTGCGCGGTGAACGCGCCGAGCTCGACCAGCAGCGCAACCCCGTCACGGATGCTGCGCGAATCGGGCGGGTCGAGGAAGCCGAAGTCTTCCACTGCACCCAGCCGCAGCGACGCCATCCGCAGCAGCACCGCAGCCAGATTCGTGCGCAGCACCTCGGGGTCGGTGTAGCGCGGCCGCGTGTCGAAGTCGACTTCGCTGTAGAGCCGGATGCATACCCCGGGCGCGGTGCGGCCGCACCGGCCGCTGCGCTGCGCGGCCGAGGCCTGCGAGATGGGTTCGATCGGCAGCCGCTGCACCTTCAGTCGGCGACTGTAGCGGGAGATGCGCGCGTTGCCCGGGTCGATCACGTAGCGGATGCCCGGCACCGTCAGCGATGTCTCAGCCACGTTGGTGGCCAGCACAATCCGCCGGCCGGCGCGCGCCGGGGCGAATACCTTCTGCTGTTCGGCAGTGGACAGCCGCGCATACAGCGGCAGAATCTCGGTGTTAGGCAGCCGGCCGAGAGCCTCTGCGGTGTCGCGGATCTCGCGCTCGCCGGATAGGAACACCAAAATGTCGCCGGGCGGTTCGGTGGACAGTTCGTGCACCGCATCGACGATCGCCTCGATCTCGTCGCGGGTCTCGGTCCGGATGATCTCCCGATCCGGGTCATCCGGGTCATCCCCGGCCTCCGAGCTGACCGGCAGCTCCAGCGGGCGATACCGGATCTCGACCGGGTAGCTGCGGCCGGACACCTCGACGATCGGCGCACCAGTTTCGCCAGCACCGCGCCCATATTCGGCTCCGCCGAAGTGCGCTGCGAAGCGCTGGGGTTCGATGGTGGCCGAGGTGATGATCACCTTCAGGTCCGGCCTGCGCGGCAACAACTCCCGCAGGTAGCCGAGCAGGAAGTCGATGTTGAGGCTGCGTTCGTGGGCCTCGTCGATGATCAGCGTGTCGTAGCGCAGCAGCCGGCGGTCCCGCTCGAGCTCGGCCAGCAGGATGCCGTCGGTCATCAGTTTTATCAGGGTGCGATCGGATACCCGGTCGGTGAACCGGACCGCATAGCCGACCACGTCGCCGAGCGGGCTGGCCAATTCGTCGGCGATCCGCTGAGCAACGGTGCGGGCGGCCAGCCGCCGCGGCTGGGTGTGCCCGATGGTGCCGCGAATGCCGCGGCCGAGCTCCAGGCAGATCTTGGGCAGCTGGGTGGTCTTGCCCGAGCCGGTCTCGCCGGCCACCACCACGACCTGGTGGTCCCTGATCGCCGCGGCGATCTCGTCACGGCGGTCGCTGACCGGCAGGTCGGGATAGCGGACATCGGGCACCGCGGCGCGCCGCGCGGCAACCAGTGCCTGTGCCTCGCCCATCCGCTCGGCCAGCTTGTGCAACTGCTCCGGCTTTCCGCCGCGCAGGTCCTTCAGGCGCCGTCCGAAGTAGGCCGCGTCCCGGAAGGTCAGCTCGTCGAGGAGGGTGCGCAACTGCGCGACGGACGGTTCGACCACTTCGCGAAGCATACGGGCCCGGTCGACTTGCCTGTCATCTGGCATTTAGCCAGTCCATATCGGCGTCATCAGAATTCCACCAGAATTCCACCGTGAGATCATGGCCGTTCACCGTACCGTCACCTCTGTTCACCGCATTAAATTGAGAAGTGATCCGGCCCGCACGTGATTGTTGCGAATTAGCGGTCGGGTTGGCTCGGTGATGTCGCACTAACTGTCATCACCCTAATTTGTCTGCGAAAGGGCAATGTGAAACTGAATGGAATTGGTACGACGCTGGGCATTATGGCGACCGGCGCGTTGGTGTTGTCCGGGTGTGGCAGCGACAAGAACGCCGACACCGGTGAGCGGGCAACCTCGAGCTCGGCAGCCGCCGGCGGGAACTGCGGCGGCACGGACACGCTGAAGGCCAGCGGATCGACCGCCCAGCAGAACGCGATGGCCCGGTTCGTCAAGGTCTTCATCGACGAATGCGCGGACCACAACGTCAACTACACCGCCAACGGATCGGGCGCCGGTATCCGCGAGTTCGTCGGCGGCCAGACCGACTTCGCCGGTTCTGACGTCCCGCTGAGCGCCGACGACTACGCACAGGCGCAACAACGCTGCGAGTCCCCGGCATGGAACCTGCCGGTGGTGTTCGGCCCGATCGCGATCACCTACAACCTCCCCGGCGTCAACACGCTGATCCTCGACGGCCCGACCGCCGCCAAGATCTTCAACGGAACCATCACCAGCTGGGACGACGCGGCGATCAAGGCCCTCAACCCGACGGCCACACTGCCCGCCCAGACGATCCACGTGGTGTTCCGCAGTGACGAGTCCGGGACCACCGACAACTTCCAGCAGTACCTGGATGCCGCCTCCGGTGGGGCCTGGGGCAAGGGCGCCGGAAAGACGTTCAACGGTGGTGTCGGCGAAGGCGCCAAGGGCAACGACGGCACGGCCGGAGCCATCGCGTCCACCGAGGGGGCGATCACCTACAACGAGTGGTCATTCGCCCAGGCCAAGAACCTGGCGACCGCCCAGATCGTCACCTCCGCCGGCCCCGACCCGGTCGCGATCAGCACCGAGTCGGTCGGCAAGACCATCGCCGGGGCCACCATCAAGGGCCAAGGCAACGACCTGGTGCTCGACACGGCGTCGTTCTACCAGCCGACTCAGACGGGCTCGTATCCGATCGTGCTCGCCACCTACGAGGTGGTGTGCTCGAAGTACCCGGACGCTGAGGTCGGCACGGCGGTCCGGCTGTTCCTGAAGTCCACCATCGGCGCAGGCCAGAGCGGTCTGGCCGACAACGGTTACGTGCCGATCCCCGAGGCCTTCAAGGCCCGCCTGGCGTCCGCGGTCGACGCCATCTCGTGACCCCCGGGGATCCATCGACGCCGCTGGCGAACAGCCGCTCGCCGCGAGGCGAGCGGCTGTTCCGGGCGGCCGCGGTCTCGGCCGGATCGACAGTGGTGGTGGCGATCGCGCTGATCGCGATCTTCCTGCTGGTGCGCGCTTTCCCGTCGTTGCTCGCCAACGACGGGAACTTCTTCACCAGCCCGGAGTTCAGCACCAACGATCCCGACCACCTGTCGTTCGGCATCCGAGACCTGCTGATGGTCACGGTGTTGAGCTCGGTATTCGCGTTGACGCTGGCGGTGCCGATTTCGGTCGGTATCGCGGTCTTCCTCACCCAGTACGCGCCCCGGCGGCTGACCCGCCCGTTTGCCGTGGTGATCGACCTGCTGGCCGCGGTGCCGTCCATCATCTTCGGTCTCTGGGGGATCTTCGTGCTGGCGCCGATGCTGGTGCCGTTGATGAGATTCCTCAGAAGTCACTTGGGTTGGCTGTTCCTGTTCCATAAGGGCAACGTGTCGCTGGCCGGCGGCGGCACGATCTTCACCGCGGGAATCGTGCTGGCCGTGATGATCTTGCCGATCATCACCTCGGTCTCGCGGGAGGTGTTCCGGCAGACCCCGTTCGCTCACATCGAAGCCGCCCAGGCCCTGGGAGCCACGCGATGGGAGGTGGTCCGCATGGCGGTGCTGCCCTACGGCCGCAGCGGCGTGATCGCCGCGGCGATGCTGGGCCTGGGGCGGGCACTGGGCGAGACGGTCGCGATGCTGATCATCCTGCGGGCCGCGGCAAAGCCTGGGAATTGGTCGCTGTTCGATGGCGGGTACACATTCGCCTCCAAAATCGCCTCGGCGGCCGCGGAGTTCAGCGCCCCGCTGCCGACCGGCGCCTACATCGCCGCGGGGTTCGCATTGTTCGCACTCACGTTCTTCGTCAACGCCGCCGCTCGCGCGGTGGCCGGCGGCAAGGTCAACGGATGACCGCCCAACTGCTCGACGCACCGGTCAAACCGTCGCCGGTGCCACATCACCACCACCTCAGCCTGCGGCGGCGGCTGACGGACAAGATCGCCACGGCGGCGTTCGTGAGCTCGTTCGCCGTGGCAGCGATTCCGTTGGTCTGGGTGCTCTGGGTCGTGCTGGCCCGCGGTTGGCACGCGATCACCAACCTTGACTGGTGGACGCACTCACTCCGCGGCGTACTGCCCGAAGAATTCGCCGGCGGCGTCTACCACGCGCTGTACGGCACCCTGGTGCAGACCGGGATGGCCGCCGCGCTAGCGGTACCGCTGGGCCTGATGACGGCGATCTACCTGATCGAATACGGCGGCGGCCGCTGGGCGCGACTGACCACCTTCATGGTCGACGTGCTTGCCGGGGTGCCCTCGATCGTGGCGTCGCTGTTCGTCTTCAGCCTGTGGATCGCCACCCTTCGATTCGAGCAGAGCGCATTCGCGGTGTCGCTGGCGCTGGCACTGCTGATGTTGCCGATCGTGGTGCGCTCCACCGAGGAGATGCTGCGCCTGGTCCCCGACGAACTGCGGGAAGCCAGCTACGCACTGGGGGTGCCGCGATGGAAGACGATCCTGCGCATCGTCATTCCCACCGCGCTCTCGGGAATACTGTCGGGAATCTTCTTGTCGATCGCCCGGATCATGGGTGAGACCGCCCCCGTGCTGGTGCTGGTGGGCTACAGCCGTTCGATCAACTACGACGTCTTTCACGACAACATGGCGTCGCTGCCGCTGCTGATCTATTCCGAGCTGGGGAACCCACAGGCGGCCGGGGCTGCCCGAGTCTGGGGTGCGGCGCTGACGCTGATCATCCTGGTCGCGGTCAGCGCAATCGTGGCAGCCGTGGCGACCCGGATCACCTCGGTCCACGACCGCTGACCGGCGGTTCAGCGAGGCTCGACGCAGGAGAGCCGAAGCTGGAACCGCCGCATCAACCCCGGCGGTTCAGCGAGGCTCGACGCAGGAGAGCCGAAGCTGGAACCGCCGCATCAACCCCGCGGTTCCGTGCCGCCGACCAGTTTCACCACTCGGTTGTTGCCCCGGTCGGCGACGTAAAGGGCGCCGTCCGAACCGACCACGACCTGTAGTGGGGTGTTCAGGCCGGTGAACGGCAGCTTCGTCTGGGTATTGGCCCCGGCGGTCAGCTTCACCACAGTGTGGCTGTCGTGGTTGGTGACGAAGACATTGCCGGCCCCGTCGACGGTGACGCCCCACGGGGCATCGAGACCGGTGAACGGGAGCACGCTCTGGGTATTGGATCCGGCGGCGAG
The DNA here is from genome assembly GCF_046250075.1 of Mycobacterium sp. SMC-14. NCBI lineage: Bacteria > Bacillati > Actinomycetota > Actinomycetes > Mycobacteriales > Mycobacteriaceae > Mycobacterium > Mycobacterium sp. SMC-14. The sequence continues at coordinate 3,903,359 of NZ_CP176429.1, forward strand.
TCGCACCACCCGATCGTTGTCGGTGTCGGTGACGTAGACGTTGCCGGAGGAGTCGACAGCCACGTCGTCGGGGTTGTGCAGCCCGGCGAACGGCAGCACCACCTGGGCGTCGGTCCCGGCCGGCAGCTTGACCACCCGGTTGTTACCCCGGTCGGCGACGTAGACGCTGCCGTCGTTGTCCACCACCAACCCTTCCGGATAGTTCAGCCCGGTGAAGGGCAGCTCGGACTGGACGTGGGAATCCGGGTCCAGCTTCAGCACCCGATTGTTGAAGTCGGTGACATACACCGCGCCGGCCCGATCGACGGCGACGCCTTGCGGTTCGTAGAGCCCCGTGAACGGCAGCATTTCCGGTTTGTTCGAGCCCGGTGCCAGCTTCACCACCCGGCCGTACATGCTCTGGTTGGTGACATAGACGTTTCCGCTACTGTCCAACGCCAACCCGCCCGGGGAGAGCCGGAAGCTCAGGCCGTCCAAGGGCAACACGCTCTGCCCGTTCGCCGACGCCGTCGCCGTCGACCCGTGGGACGTGTCCGATCGGTGGGTGACCGCGTAGCCGCCCACGCCGACCGCCACCAGCAGCGCCGCGGCTACCGCAGCCGGCACCAGCCATCGGCGATCGCCGCGGTTTTTTGCCTCGGCGGCGAATTCCGGCGTGGCAGCCGAGGACTGCTGCGCCGGCCGGTCCCGCCAACCGGTGAGGGCGGGCCGCATCTGAGTCTGCTCCGGCGGCTGGTCGTAGGAGTTCGGTTCGTAGCCGCGCTGTTCGTAGTTGACCGGCTGTTGCCGATACCCGGTGGCGGGAGAGACGGCGCCGCCGCTGCTGTTGGAGACGGCGCTGGCCATTCGGGTCGCCACATCGCCCTGCTGCACGATCATCGCGGCCTGATGCTGCTCGGCGGTGGTCAGCGCATCGTGTGCGGCACGCGCCAGATCGCCGGCGCTGCTGTATCGCTCCCGCGGATTCTTCGCCATCCCCCTGGCGATCACCTGGTCCAATCCGATCGGCACCTGGCCCGGCCGCAGCTGACTGGGCCGCGGGGCGGGCTCCATCAGATGTGAGGCAATCAGGCGTTCAATGGTCTCGCTCCGGTACGGCGGCTGACCGCTGAGGCACTCGCTCAGCACACAGGCCAGCGAATAGATATCGGCACGGTAGTCGACCTCGCCACCACTGAACCGCTCTGGCGCCATGTAGTTGTAGGTGCCCAGCGCCATCCCGGTCTGGGTGAGGCCGGGATCTGCTGCGGCGCGGGCGATCCCGAAATCGACCAGGTAGGCGAAATTGTCCCGGGTGAGCAGGATGTTCGCCGGCTTGATGTCGCGGTGAGTGATTCCGCCGGCGTGTGCGGCGTCCAAGGCGGCGGCCACCTGTTCGATCACCGCCACCGCTCGCGCCGGGGTCAGCGGGCCCAGGCGCTGCAACTCCATGCCGAGGTCGTTGCCGTCGATCAGCCGCATCTCGACGAACATCTGTCCGTCGATCTCGCCGTAGTCGTGGATGGGCACCACATGCGGCTCGGTGAGTCGGCCGGCCGCGTCGGCCTCGCGCTGCATCCGGGTTCGGAATGCGGGATTGCCCGACAGCACGGGGGCGATCAGCTTCAGTGCAACCGATCGGTGCTTGCGGGTGTCCTCGGCCTCATAGACCTCACCCATCCCACCTCGCCCCAGCAGCCGAAGCAACCGGTAAGGACCGAATTGGGAACCCACCTGCGAAGCCAGCCCGCTATTGTTCACGACGCTCCATCCACCGGTCACGATTGGCATCATTCGATCAACTGTTGCGTGAACAGAAGATTAACCAAAGATTACCAGCGAAAATGGATCGCCGCAGATCTCGACGATCAGGAAATAGCGTCGACCGCGGTCTTCAATTTCGACGTGAATTCCGGGGGCAGGGGAATATAGCCGTACTGGTCCAGATCCTGCTGTCCGTCGCCGATCGCCGCCTGCATGAACGCCTTGACCGCTTGCGCCGTCGCCGGGTCCGGGTATTGGGAGCAGACGATCTCGTAGGTCACCAGCACGATCGGGTAGGCGCCCGCCACGGTCGGTTTGTAGAACGAGGAGGTATCCACCACCAGATCGTTGCCGGCACCGCTGAACTTGGCTCCGGCGATGGTCTTATCCACCGAGTCGACAGAGATGGTCACCGGTTGCGGGCCCGCCGACGTGACGATCTGGGCCATGTTGAGCTCGCGCCCCACCGCATAGGACCACTCGTTGTAGGTGATCGACCCCTCGGTGCTTCGCAACAGCGCCGACGTACCGTCGTTGCCGGCCGCTCCGACACCGGTACCACCGTTGAAGGTCTTGCCCACGCCGCGCCCCCAGGAGCCGTCCGAGGCGACGTCGAGGTACTTCTGGAAATTGTCGGTGGTTCCGGAGGCGTCGCTGCGGAACACCACGTGAATGGGCTCGGCGGGCAGTGCCGCGTCCTTGTTGAGAGCTTTCAGCGCGGGGTCGTCCCACTTGGTGATGGTGCCGTTGAAGATCTTGGCCACCGTGGGCCCGTCCAGATCGAGTTCGTTGACGCCACCGATGTTGTAGGTCACGGCAATCGGACCGAAGACCGTCGGCAGGTGCCAGGGCGTCGAGCCGCACCGCGCCGCCACCCGCTGCGGCTCACCGTTCGACGGATCGAGCGGCGAGTCCGACCCGGCCAATTCGGTTTGCCCACTGGCGAATTCGGCGATGCCGTTGCCGGATCCGTTGGCCCGGTAGTCCAGGGTGTAGTCCGGGCAGGCCCGGATGTAGGCATAGACGAACTGTTCGATCGCGTGCGCCTGGGCCGTCGAACCGCTCGCGGTCAGCTTCTGCTTGCCACCGCACTGCACCGCTGAGGAGCCCGAACCTGAGGCCGACGACGATTCGCCACCACCGCAGGCCGCTACCATCAGCAGTACGGCTGCCAGCAGACTCGAGACGATACCGAATCGGTTGATCCTCAACGGCGCTCCTTCGGCGGTCAGCGTGGAAACCACACGGTAGCCGGACCCGGTAATAGGTCAGCCAAAACGGCCCGAGATGTAGTCCTCGGTTTCCTTAAGTCTCGGATTAGAGAAAATTTTCTCGGTCCCGTCGATCTCGACCAATCGGCCGGGTTTACCGACGGCCTCCAGGTTGAAGAACGCCGTCTGATCGCTCACCCGCGCCGCCTGCTGCATGTTGTGGGTGACGATGACGATGGTGTAGTCCTGCTTGAGCTGGGAGATCAGCTCTTCGATGGCCATCGTCGAGATCGGGTCCAACGCCGAGCAGGGCTCGTCCATCAGCAGCACGTCCGGTTGCACCGCGATGGCTCGCGCGATGCACAATCGCTGCTGCTGACCCCCCGAGAGCCCACCACCGGGCTTGTCCAGCCGGTCCTTGACCTCGTTCCACAAGTTCGCCCCGCGCAGGGACTGTTCGACGGTCTCGTCAAGCAATTTGCGATTGCGCACCCCCTGCAGCGTCAACCCGGCAACCACGTTGTCGCGGATCGACATGGTGGGAAACGGGTTTGGACGCTGAAACACCATCCCGATGGCCTTGCGAACCCCCACCGGGTCGATGCCGGGTTGGTAGATGTCCTCGCCGTCCAGCAGCACCGAACCCTCAACCCGCGCGCCCTGGATAACCTCGTGCATCCGGTTGAGCGTGCGCAGCACCGTCGACTTGCCGCAGCCCGATGGGCCGATGAACGCGGTGACGCTGCGTGGCGGCACCGACAGTGTCACCTCGGCGACCGCGTGAAACGACCCGTAATAGATGTTGACGTCGCTCAGGTCCAACCGTTTGGCCACTGGCAGCCTTCTCCTTACTCGACTCAACCCGTCCCGGCCGCAATGTCCGACGGCCTGGACCTTCTTGGAGCAACGATCTGCGCGCCAGCCTAGCCACGATCTGAAGTCCTGCAATGTGGAGAAAAGCACCGGGTCGGCCGAGGTAGGCCGCGAAGCGCCGGGGTTCGATGGCGGCCGAGGGTGATGATCACCTTCAGATCCGGGTTGCGCGCCGGCAACTCGCGCCATGCGGATCCTTCAGCCGCTGCCTGAAATGCGCTGCGCCCCAGCTGGTTAGCCGCCGAGTGTGGCTCGCCTAACCGAATCGGCCGGAGATGTAGTCCTCGGTTTCCTTGAAGCTCGGGTTGGAGAAGATCTTCTCGGTCCCGTCGATCTCGATCAGCCGGCCGGGTTTGCCGACATCGGCCAGGTTGAAGAACGCCGTCTGGTCACTCACCCGCGCCGCCTGCTGCATGTTGTGGGTGACGATGACGATGGTGTAGTCCTGCTTGAGCTGGGAGATCAGCTCTTCGATGGCCATCGTCGAGATCGGGTCCAACGCCGAGCAGGGCTCGTCCATCAGCAGCACGTCCGGTTGCACCGCGATGGCTCGCGCGATGCACAATCGCTGCTGCTGACCCCCCGAGAGCCCACCACCGGGCTTGTCCAGCCGGTCCTTGACCTCGTTCCACAAGTTCGCCCCGCGCAGGGAAAACTCCGCGGTTTCGTCGAGTGTGCGGCGGTTACGGATTCCCTGCAGCTTGAGACCTGCTACCACGTTGTCGCGAATAGACATGGTGGGGAAAGGATTCGGGCGCTGAAACACCATTCCGACGGCTTGGCGAACCCCCACCGGGTCGATTCCGGGGCGGTAGATGTTCTCGCCGTCCAGCAGCACCGAACCCTCGATTCGGGCACCAGGGGTGGTCTCGTGCATCCGGTTGAGCGTGCGCAGCACGGTCGACTTGCCGCATCCGGAGGGACCGATAAACGCGGTGACACTTCGCGGCGCGACCGACAGCGACACGTCCGCCACAGCGTGAAACGACCCGTAATAGATGTTGAGGTCGGTGAGATCCAACCTTTTAGCCACCGTGCAGCTCTCCTTGTTCGCCCACCGCTACGCGCTGGTTGTCGAGACTGGTCTAGAACTTCTTGGGGGCGAAGATGCGCGCCCCGAACCTGGCCGCGACATTGAGTATCGCGATCAGCAGGATGAGCGTCAGCGCAGCGCCCCAGAGACGATCCGTGGGAACCGCGCTGGCACCCGCCCCGGCCGACGTCTGGTCATACATCATTCCCGGCAGCGACCCCATGAAGCCGTGGAACATGTCGAAGTTGATGGCCTGGGAATAGCCGACCAGGATCAGCAGCGGCGCGGTCTCGCCCATCACCCGGGCCAGCGCCAACAGAATCCCGGTGACGATGCCGGACAACGCGGTCGGAATCACGATGCTGGTGATGGTCTTCCACTTCGGTGCGCCCAACGCGTAGCTGGCTTCGCGCAGGTCCATCGGAATGATCCGCAGCATCTCCTCGGTCGCTCGCACGATCACCGGCACCATCAGCAGCACCAACGACAGTGACACCGCGAAGCCCGAGCGGTGAAATCCCAAGGTGGCCACCCACAGCGCGTAGACGAACAGCGCTGCGACGATCGACGGCACGCCGGTCAGGATGTCGACCATGAAGGTCGCGAGCTTGCCCAGTCGGGTACCGGCACCGTATTCGACCAGATAGATCGCGACGAAGATCCCGATCGGGATCGAGATGGCCGCGCACAGCAGTCCTTGCAGCAGCGTCCCGATGATCGCGTGGTAGGCACCGCCGCCGGCCACGAACGCCGTCATGCCGGCCTGCGAGTGGGTCCACCAGGAACTGGTACTGACCGCACCGAAACCGAAGTCGAAGACCGAGTACATCACCCATACCAACGGCACCAACGCCAACGCCATCGCGGAGGTGACCAACACCGTCGCAATGGAATTGGCCACCCGGCGGCGCAGGCCTACCCCCGCAAAAGTGCGCAGCTTGACGGGCCGGTCCAGCAACGCGGTCATGAATGCACCTTCTGGGTGATCGCGACGCGCGCCAGCGCGTTGACGATAAGCGTCAGCACGAACAGCACCAACCCGGCAGCGATGTAGGCACCCGCCTTGTACTGATCGTTGAATTCCGATGCGGTGGCCGCGATCTTGGTGGCGAAGGTGGAACCGCCGTCGAACAGCGACCAGTTGAACGCCTTCTGGGTGGAGCGCAGGATGATCAGCAATGCCACTGTCTCGCCGAGCGCGCGTCCCAAGCCCAGCATCGCCGCGCTGATGTAGCCGGAGCGGCCGAACGGCAGCATCACCATCTTGACCACCTCCCAGCGCGTCGCGCCCAGCGCCAGGGCGGCCTCGACCTGGCCCCGGGGGGTCTGTGCCAGCACCTCGCGGGTGACCGCGGTGATGATCGGCAGGATCATCACCGCCAGCACGATTCCCCCGGTGAAGATGGTGCCGCCGCCCGCCACCGACGCGTTGCCGTCGGCGAACAGGAAGAATCCACCGAGATGCTCGTTGAGCCATAGCGCCGTGCCGCGCAACTGCGGGGCCAGCACATACAGGCCCCAAGCTCCGTAGATGATCGACGGCACGGCGGCAAGGAGTTCGACCAGGTAGCCCAGGACCCCCACCAGCCGCCGGGGCGCGTATTCGGCGAGATAGACCGCGACGCCCAGGGCGACCGGCATGGCCAGCAGCAGGGCAAACACCGAGACGAGCACCGTCACCTGCAGCATCTCCGCGATGCCGAAATGCATGGCGGAGGTGTTGGTGGTGATCCAACTGCCGCCGTAGGTGAAGAAGTTCTCTCGGTTGCGCTCCAGCGCCGGTATCGCCCGCAACAAGAGGAAGCCCCCGACGGCGCTGATCAAGACGATGATCAGCACCCCGGAGCCTTCGGCGACCAGGCGGAACAGCCGATCTTGCAGGCGGCTCCCGGTGGAACGCACCGCCGTCGGGGTCACCGACGGCGTCGACGCAGGCGCGGACACAGACGAGTCGGCGATGCCTGACACCCCCTCATCGCTTGCGGCATGGCGGCTACTGGATCGCGTCGATGGCGGCACTCAAGCGCCGTTTCAACTGGTCCGGCAGCCGAACGTAACCGGCGGACGACAATTCGTCCTGGCCGCTGGTGGAGGCCGTCTTCAAGAAGGACTTCACGGCCGCCGACGTGTCGGGGTCATAGCCCTTGGAGCAGACGATCTCATAGGTCACCAAGACTAGCGGGTAGGCAGCGGCCTGCTTGGTGCCGTAAAGCGACCTGAGGTCCAGCCGCATGTCGTTGCTGTCTTCGGAGACGAATCCGGCCGACTGGATCGCCACACCGGCCGATTCGTCGGTTGCGGCGACCACCCCGGAGCCCGAGTCGATCATCGCCGACCGCAGGTTGGCCTGGTCGGCGAAGCCCTTCTCGACGTAGCCGATGGCACCAGGAGTGCTCTGCACCGCCTGCACGACCCCGGCCGACTTCTGCGCGCCCTCACCGACGCCGCCCTGGAATTCGCTGCCTTCACCCTTGGTCCAGGCCTGCGGCGCTGCGGCGCTGAGGTACTTCTGGAAGTTGTCGGTGGTGCCCGACGAGTCCGACCGGTAGATCGGGGTGATGGCGATCGCCGGCAGTTCCTGGCCCGGGTTGAGGGCCACCAGCGCGGGATCGTTCCAGCTGGTGATGGCCCCGCTGAAGATCCGGGCCAGCACGTCACCGTTGAGGACCAGGTTCTCCGCCCCGTCGAGGTGGTAGGCGATGCTGACCGGGCCGAACACCAGCGGCAGATGCCATGCCGGGTTCTGGCCGCACCGGTCGGCCGCCTCGGCGACCTGCGCTTCGCTCAGCGGCGAGTCCGAACCGGCGAAGTCGACGTGCCCGGCGATGAACTGCTCGCGGCCCGCGCCCGACCCGGTCGGGTTGTAGGACAGGTTCTTGCCCGAACACTCTTTGCCCCACACCTGGTTGAACACGGCGATCGCGTTCTGCTGAGCGGTCGATCCCTCAGCGGTCAGCGTGCTCTTACCGGGGCACTCAGCGGAGTCGGCTTTACCCGAGGTGGTTCCAGTGCCTGCCGGGCTTGCGTTGTTGTCATCGCTGCCACAGCCACTGAGCGCCAGACCGGTCATCGCGGCCGCTACCAGCGCAAGACCCGCCTTTGTGCGTTTCATCAGTTCTCGCTTTCTCGCTTCCGGTTCAAATCTCTCCGGGAACGTATGCGGCACTTATGGATGGCAACCACATGCCAGATGAACGGGCGGTGAATAGATTCCGGTGCCGTCTCAAAGCTGGTCCACAGCGGCGTAAGCGGTGTCGACACTGTGCACGTCAAAGCCCAACTGCTGGTAGGTGCGCAATGCCGCGGTGTTGTCCGCCTCGACGTACAGCAGCACAATCGGCTCCTTGACATCAGCAAGCCGGTCCGCCAGGTAGACCAGGCCGATCTCGGTCAGCACCCGGCCCAGACCACGGCCCTGGGCGGCCGGATCGACTCCCACCACGTAGACCTCCCCGGCGCGTTCGGCGCCCGGTTTGCCGGCGTGGATCTTGGTCCAGTGAAACCCCAGCAGCACGGGTCCGTCGAACGCCAGAAACAGACCGGCCGGATCGAACCACGCCTCGGCGCGGCGCTGCGCCAGGTCCTCCGCCGTCCAGCCGCCCTGTTCCGGATGCCAGGAGAACGCGGCGTTATTGACGCGCAGCAGTTCGGCGTCGTCGTCCGGGCCCGCATAGGTGCGAATCGTTACCCCAGACGGAACCGCTGTGCCTATGCGGCGGTCCCAGCTTCGGCATTCCTCCGTCGAGCCTCGCTGAACCGTCGGCTCGGGCACCCCACGCAGCGATCGGCGCATCTGCAGCAGCTCGCGCACCGTGGCGAGGCCCAGCGCCTCGGCCGTGGACTGGGCGGCCGGCAGGGTGCCGTGCGCCCAGAACCGGGCACCGCCGTCGGTTCTGGCCAGTGCAGCGCGGACCATCGCCGCCCCGATCCCACGCCGCCGGGCGCGCGGCGCCACCACCAGCTCCGCCATCGGCGCGGCGTCCTCCGAGCCGGCGGCCAGGTTCAGGTAGCCCAGCACCGATGCGCCGTCAGCGACGACCAGATGCTGGGTGCGGGTTGCCGAGAGTTCCCGCAGTACCTGCTCCCCCACCGGGGCGACTCCGTCGTGTTCACCGGCGGCAGTGATCAGCTCGCGGATCTGGCGCTGCTCGTCATCGGTCAGTGCGGCATGCCACTGGGGGGCGGTCACTGCCTGGTCAGCGGCTCGGGCGCGCCGCCGTCAGCGCCGTCGAGGTCCTCGACCACGTCGTCGTCCGCGTCGTCGTCGGAGGTGGCCGCGGCGTGACCACGCACCGGCCGGACCGCCTTGTAGCCGACGTTGCGGACGGTGCCGATCAGCGACTCGTATTCCGGACCGAGCTTGGCGCGCAACCGCCGGACGTGCACGTCGACCGTGCGCGTACCGCCGAAGAAGTCGTAGCCCCAGACCTCCTGCAACAACTGCGCTCGGGTGAAGACCCGACCGACGTGTTGGGTGAGGTACTTCAGCAGCTCGAACTCCTTGTAGGTCAGGTCCAGCGGACGGCCCCGCAGCCTTGCGGTGTAGGTGCCCTCGTCGATCACCAGCTCGCCGAGCTTGGTCTGACCCGAAGCCTGCTCGGCGGCCGGTGCGCCGTGACGTCCGGTCAGCAGACGCAATCGGGCATCTGTCTCGGCGGGCCCGGTACCGGGAAGCAGGATCTCGTCGATGCCCCACTCGGCGTTGACCGCCACCAGTCCGCCCTCGGTCACGATCGCGACCACCGGGACCGATCCCGCGGTGGCGCTCAGCAGCCGGCACAGTCCGCGTGCCGCAGCCAAATCGGTGCGTGCGTCGACCAGAACCACCTCGGCCGAACCGGCCTCAAGCAGCGCAGAAACCTCTGGCGCCGCTGTCCGCACGGTGTGTGCCAGCAGGGACAGCGACGGCAGCACCCCGTCAGGGTGCAGGTCAGCGGTCAACAGCAGTAGCTCCAATAGAGGCCCTCCAGCGTCCCAGGTGATCTAACGATAGCGTGCGACCTGCCAGAATGACCGAGTGCGCAGGGTGCTTATCGGTATGTCGGCCGCGATCGCGGCCCTGGTTGTGCTGGCTGTCGGCGTCGATTTCGGAGCCAGCGTCTACGCCGAGTACCAATTGTCCCGGTCGGTACGCAAGGCCACAGGCCTCCAAGCGGACCCGTTCGTGGCGATTCTGGGCTTCCCGTTCCTGCCGCAGGCGCGACGCGATCACTACGACGAGGTCGAGATCAAGGCCTCGGCGGTCGAGCAGCCGATGATCGGCAAGTCGATGCTGGAAGCCACCATGCACTCGGTCGACCTGACCGAAGCCACCTGGCGGTTCCGGCCGGACGCCCCGATCCCGGTAGCCCGGCTGGAGAGCCGGATTATCATCGGTTCTGTGCATTTGGGCCGCTACTTGGGCATCCGCGACCTGATGGTGGAAGCCCCACCGGCGGAGACCAACGACAACACCGGCGGCACCACCGAGTCCGGAATCTCCAGCAACCACGGGCTGGTATTCACCGGCACGCCAGCGGGTTTCGGCAAGCGGGTGAGCGTTGCCGTGGACCTGTCGATCGCCGGACCCGACCACACCACGTTGGTCATCACCCCGACGGGCGTCCTCACCGGCCCGGACACCGCCGACCAGAGTGTGCCCGAAGAGCAGCGCGCCGCGGTGCTCACCGCGTTCCGCGGCAGCCTGCCCCAGCAGCGGCTGCCGTTCGGGTTGGTACCGACCAGCCAAGGCGCCCGCGGCTCCGATGTGATCATCGAGGGCATCGCCGACGACCTGACCGTCACACTGCCGGAGTTCCGCCCGCGATGAGCATCCTTGCGATCGTTGCCGCCCTGGTTTTCGCCGGCGCGATCGGATGGTGGCTGAACCGACGAGCCGGCGTGTTGCGGGAACTGCCCGACCCGGGCACCGGCCATGACGCCAACGCCGCTTCCGATGCCGCCTTTCTGGGGGTGGAAGCCGGGCGACCGGCGGTGGTGCACTTCTCCGCGCCGTGGTGCGGACCGTGCGCCGGCGTACGCCGTGTGGTCGAAAAGGTCTGCGATGACCTCGGGGGCGTCCCCCATCACGAGATCGACATCGACGCCAACCCCGAGGCCGCGCGCAGGTTCTCGGTGCTGTCGCTGCCGACCACGGTGATTTTCGACACCGAAGGGCGCCAGCGCTACCGTGCCGCCGGTGTCCCGACGTCGGCGGACCTGCGTTCTGCGCTGGAACCTCTGTTGGCTTGACCACCCCCGCGTTGGGTAGGCTGTACGTCGTGTTCGCCCGCCTTGAGCTTGTGCTCACCAAGCGCCGCGCAGTTGACCTGTGCCGCACCGCGGGCTGCTGTTGTTGTCGTTGTCGCTGAGACGCGCGTTTTCGCGTCGCTATCGGAGCGCCCGGGAAGCCGTGGCATGTCTCCACCAGCCACTCGCCACGACAGCCAGGAGCATTCATGCCCAACACCGACACCACACAGGTAGATGTCCGGGGTCCCCGGTTCACCGCCTGGATCACCACCGCCGTACTGGTGGCCGTCCTACTGATCTCCCAGTTCAGCCCCCTGGGCGCGGCCGCGTTGCTGGCCGCCCAGGCCGTCGTGTTCGCGGTCGGCACGGCATTGGGCCCCCGCCGTCACCCCTACGGATTGCTGTTCGCCCGACTGGTGGCGCCACGGCTCGGGCCGGTCACCGAGCGTGAGCCGGTCGCGCCACTGCGCTTCGCCCAGCTCGTCGGCCTGGTATTCGCCCTGATCGGGGTCGCCGGCTTCGCCTTCGCCCCGGCGGTCGGCCTGATCGCGACGGCGTTTGCGCTGGCCGCCGCCTTCCTCAACGCCGCCTTCGGAATCTGTCTGGGCTGCCAGCTCTACCCGCTCGTCGTGCGCCTGCGGCCGTCCACGGCATAACTCACAGCATTCTCCCCGAAGCAACTGGAAGGATTCCCACATGGCACGCTCGGACGTCCTGGTCTCCACCGACTGGGCCCAGAGCAATCTCGACGCGCCCAACACCGTGTTCATCGAAGTCGACGAAGACACCAGCGTCTATGACATCAACCACATCCCGGGCGCAATCCGGCTGGACTGGCGCAAGGACCTGCAGGACCCGGTACGCCGCGATGTCATCGACGAGGCCGCGTTTTCCAAGCTGCTCTCCGAGCGCGGCGTCTCAGGCGACGACACCGTGATCCTCTACGGCGGCAACAACAACTGGTTCGCCGCCTTCGCCTACTGGTACTTCAAGCTCTACGGACACGAGTCCGTCAAGCTGCTCGACGGCGGCCGCAAGAAGTGGGAGCTCGACGGGCGTCCGTTGTCGAGTGAAGCCGTCAGCCGGCCCGCCACCTCCTACAGCGCCAAGCCGCTGGACGAATCACTGCGGGCCCGCCGCGACGAGGTGGTGGCAGCAATCAACACCAAGAACCTCGTCGACGTGCGCTCCCCCGAGGAGTTCTCCGGCAAGATCCTGGCTCCGGCGCACCTGCCTCAGGAGCAGAGCCAACAGCGCGGCCACGTCCCGAGTGCGATCAACGTGCCGTGGAGCCGTGCCGCCAACGAGGACGGCACCTTCAAGTCCGACGAGGAGCTGGCCAAGCTATACGCCGACGCCGGCCTGGATGGTCACAAGGAGACCATCGCCTATTGCCGTATCGGTGAGCGCTCGTCGCACACCTGGTTCGTGCTGCATGAGCTGCTCGGACATAACAACGTGAAGAACTACGACGGTAGTTGGATGGAATACGGCTCCCTGGTGGGCGCCCCGATCGAATTGGGAAGCTGATATGTGCTCTGGACCCAAGCAAGGGCTCGCCCTGCCTGCCAACGTCGACCTGGAGAAGGAGACCGTCATCACCGGGCGCGTGGTGGACAGCTCCGGCGCGTCCGTCGGCGGTGCGTTCGTCCGACTGCTGGACTCCTCGGACGAGTTCACTGCTGAGGTGGTCACCTCGGCGACCGGTGACTTCCGGTTCTTCGCCGCTCCAGGAGCCTGGAGGGTGCGTGCTCTGTCCTCGGCCGGTAACGGTGACGCCGTGGTGACGCCCTCCGGGGCGGGCCTCCACGAGGTCGACATCAAAGTCGCCTGACGACTCGCGATAGACTCCCCCCGTGGTTTTGTTCTTCGAGTTGATGCTGGTGGCGGCAACTGGCCTGATCACCTGGTTCGCGCTGTACACGCTGTATCGGCTGATTACCGACGAGATGTGAGTGCCCCCGACGGAGGTACGCCGGATGGCGGCGAGCGCCAGGTCGATCGGGGTTCCGGCGACCGCGCGGTAGCTGCCGCCGCAGAACGTGCCAAGGCGACCGCGGCACGCAACATTCCGGTCTTTGACGACCTGCCGTTCACCGATACCGCCAACCTGCGCGAGGGTGCGAACCTGCACGACGCCCTGTTGGCACTGCTCCCGTTGGTCGGGGTGTGGCGTGGTGAGGGCGTGGGCCATGGCGCGCACGGTGACTACCGGTTCGGCCAGCAGATCGTGGTGTCTCACGACGGCGGCGACTACCTGAACTGGGAAGCGCGGTCCTGGCAGCTGTCCGACGACGAGTCGCACCAACCGGCCCTGCGCGAAACCGGCTTCTGGCGGTTCGTGGACGATCCGGACGACCCCGACGAAACGCAGGCCATCGAACTGCTGTTGGCACACTCCACCGGCTACGTGGAGCTGTTCTACGGGCGTCCACACGGGCCGGCCTCATGGGAGCTGGTCACCGACGCGCTGGCGCGCAGTAAATCGGGGGCGCTGATCGGCGGGGCCAAGCGGCTTTACGGGATCGTCGAGGACGGTGACCTGGCCTACGTCGAGGAGCGGGTGAACGCCGACGGCGAGCTGGTGCCGCACCTGTCGGCGCGGCTGACACGCTTCATCGGCTGACCCCTTGCGTTGACTCTGCGCTGAGGGCGCAGGCTTCTCGCACTTCTGCGCCATGACCGCAGAGTCAACGACTTCGGTGCGCCTTCAGTGGCCGATTGCGGTGTCGACCAGTCCGGCGAATTCCTCCTCGGACACCCGCGGGTGCAGCACCCGGCCATCGAGGGTGTGCACCCGCGCGGCCAGGGTGATGCTGGACACCAGCCAGACATCTTGCGCCGCAGCGAGATCCGCCGGCCGCAACGGGGCGTATTCGCATTCATAGCCCGCGCCGCGGGCCACGTCGAACAGCGCCTCGGCGGTGGTGCCGCGCAGGATCGGGTGCGACAGCGGCGGGGTGATGAGCCGTCCTGGTTCCACCAGCACCACCGTGGAGCGGGGACCCTCCAAGACGTAGCCGTCGGAGCTGATGAAGATGACGTCATCGGCGCCCTGTTTCGCGGCATACCGCAGCGCCGCCATGTTCACCGCGTAGGACAGCGTCTTGGCGCCGGCCAGCAGCCACGGCAGCTCCAGCCCCTGCGCCGACAGACCGCGGTCCAGGGTCACCACCGTCAAGCCCTCACGCCGGGCCGCCGCGATGCGTTCCGGCAGCGGGGTCAGCATCACGTATGCGGTTGGTGCCGAACCGGTTTCTCGGCCCCGGCTGTAAATCATCCGCAGCGCGCCTTCGCCCGTCCCGGCCCACTGCTGCACCGCCTGCTCGACGGCACGGCGCCAGGCGTCCAGGTCCGGGGTCGGCAGGTCCATCAGTTCGGCGGAGCGCGCCAGCCGTCGCAGGTGGGCGTCGAGCAGGCAGGCGGCGCCGTCGCGCACCAGCAGGGTCTCGAAAACCCCGTCGCCGCGCAGCGCCGCCAGGTCGTCGGCGTGCAGCAGTGGTGAGCCGGCCGCAGCGGGTCCGCCGCCCACGGTGACGATCGTCACGACGCTGTCTTGCACATCGGCCTCCGCTGCCATGGACCGTGAGCGTAGCGGCTCCGTAGAGTTGACACGTGTCCGCCGTCCCCGCACCCGATTCCGGTCCCGACGTGGGCGCCATCTGGCATTACGGCGACCCGTTCGGCGAACAGCGCAGCGCGGAAACCGCAGCGGTGTTGGTGGATCGGTCCCACCGGGCGGTGCTCGCGCTGGGCGGCGCGGAGCGCAAGACGTGGCTGCACACCCTGTGCACCCAGCACGTCGCCGATCTTCCCGACGGCGCCAGCACCGAGAACCTGACCTTGGACGCCAAGGGCCACATCCAGAATCACTGGATCCAGACCGAGCTCGCCGAGCGGACCTACCTCGACACCGAGCCATGGCGCGGCGAGCCCCTGACCGAACACCTGCGCAAGATGGTGTTCTGGGCCGACGTGAGCATCGAGCCGGCGGATCTTGCGGTGCTGTCGCTGCTGGGTCCCGACCGGGATGCCCCGGCTGTCCTCGACGCACTGGGACTGGCCGCTGCGCCCGGGGCTACCGCGGTGCCGGTGGGAGATTCCGACGGTCTCCTGCGACGAACCCCCGGCCACGACGCGCTGGAGTTGCTGGTGCCGCGCGCCGACAAGAGCGCGTGGCAGCGCCGGCTGACCCAGGCCGGGGTGCGCCCCGCCGGGATATGGGCCTACGAAGCCGACCGGGTGGCGGCGCGACGCCCGCGACTGGGTGTGGACACCGACGAGCGCAGCATCCCGCACGAGCTGAACTGGATCGGCGGGCCCGGCGTCGGCGCAGTGCACCTGGACAAGGGGTGCTACAGCGGGCAGGAGACCGTAGCCCGGGTGCACAACCTGGGTAAGCCTCCCCGGATGCTGGTGCTGCTGCACCTGGATGGATCGGTGGACAGGCCCTCGACCGGAGACCCGGTCACCTCGGGCGGGCGCTCGGTGGGCCGGCTGGGCACGGTGGTGGACCACTTCGAACTGGGTCCGATCGCGCTGGCGCTGCTCAAACGCGGACTCCCGGCCGACACCCCGCTGCTGACCGGCGCCGACTCCGAGGTCAGTGCCGTGATCGACCCGGAATCGATGCCGCCGCCGGATGAGCGGGGCGCGGGGCGGCTCGCCGTCGACCGGCTACGGGGCCGGCTTTGATAGTGGTCACACCGGCGCAGGGCAGGTCGGCACCTCCGCGATCGGCACGGTAAGCTGTCGGCAGGACAATAAACACATTCAGATCGGAGCCGCCTGCACGTGGGGCCGCTCCGTTATTGCGCGAGGGGGTCCCCCATGGGCCGCGGCCGGGCTAAGGCGAAACAGACCAAGGTTGCTCGGGATCTGAAGTACAGCTCACCGTCGACCGATTTCAGTCGGCTTCAGCGTGAGCTGGCCGGGTCTGAGGTCAACGACTCCGAGGGTGACGACTCCTGGAACGGCGACGACGACTGGCGCCGTTGAGCGCCCAGGCGTAACGCCGGTCCTGACCGGACCTGATGGGGCTCGGCAGACCCGATAGGGCCTAGAACCTCGGGTGCTCCCCGACCAGCCTCGCCCCGTCTCCCGGTTCCGCGTTCTTCCCCGGCTTGGCCACTGTGCCGAGCGGCCAGCAGTCGACGTGGCGGGCAGTCAGGATTGCCAGCGCGCGGTCGGTGTCCTCCGGCGCGACGACGGCAACCATGCCGACGCCCAGGTTGAACGTCTTCTCCATCTCCGCGCGACTCACCCGTCCACGCTGGGCGATCATGGCGAACACCGGGGCCGGCGTCCAAGTGCCACGGTCCACCTCGGCGATCAGCCCGTCGGGGATGACGCGGGCCAGGTTGCCGGCCAATCCGCCGCCGGTCACGTGGCAGAAGGTCCGCACCTGAGTCTCGGCGGCCAGCGCCAGGCAGTCCTTGGCGTAGATGCGGGTCGGTTCCAGCAGTTCCTCGCCCAGGGTGCGGCCGAATTCCTCGACATGGCCGGCCAGGTTCATCCGGTCGATGTCCAGCAGCACGGCACGGGCCAGTGAATAGCCGTTGGAATGCAGGCCTGAGGAACCCATGGCGATCAGTACGTCGCCGGGACGGACCCGTTCGGGGCCGAGCACGTCGTCCGCCTCCACCACGCCGATACCGGTCGCGGAGATGTCGTAGTGATCGGGTTCCATCAGTCCGGGATGCTCGGCGGTCTCCCCGCCCAGCAGCGCGCAGCCGGCCTGCACACAGCCCTCGGCGATGCCGGAGACGATCGCGGCCACCCGTTCCGGCACGGTCCGGCCGACGGCGATGTAGTCCTGCAGAAACAGCGGCTCGGCGCCACACACCACCAGGTCATCGACGACCATGGCAACCAGGTCGATGCCGACGGTGTCGTGCTTGTCCAGCGCCTGGGCGATCGCCAGCTTGGTGCCCACGCCGTCGGTCGAGGAGGCCAACAGCGGCTCGCGGTAGTCGTTGCGCAGGGCGAACAGGCCGGCGAAGCCGCCGAGGCCACCCCGCACCTCCGGCCTGGTGGCCTTGGCGGCCAAGGGTTTGAACAACTCGACGGCCCGGTCGCCGGCGTCGATGTCGACTCCTGCCGATGCGTAGGTAACGCCCTGGGAGCTTGATTCTGCTGAGGTCATCGCGGTAAAGGCTACCGGTCGCCGACTGCGCGCGGTATCGCGCTCGACGTTGCGGCCTCAGAGCCGGTTATGGCGGACCTGATTGAACGGCACGCCGCGGTCGGCGGCGTACTCGCGGGGCAGGCCCAGAACGCGCTCGGCGATGACATTGCGCGCCATCTCGTCGCTGCCACCACCGAGGCCCACGGTCTGCCGCGACAGATACCGCCGGCCCACTCTGAGCAGGTGCGCCTCGTCGTCCACCACCGCCAACGGACCGGCGACCGCCATGGCGGTGTCGACCTCCAGGTAGGTCACATCGGAATGGAACAGCCGGATGATCGAGGCCGCGGCGGGCGGAAGCTCACCGCTGCGCATACCACTCCCGGCGTAGTCGATGAGCTTGTCGCGCACCATGCGCCGGGCAAGCACCCGGCCGATCTGGTCCTGGGTCAGCGGGTCGTCCGCGGTGCCGGCGTCCTGCGCCAGGGTCAGGAAGTCGCCGGCGGCCATCTCGGTTCGTTCGGGGCCGCGCCCGCTGGCGAACTCCGAACCCTGCCCCACGGCCCGCCGCTCGTGGTACAGCAGCCGCGACGCGACGTCCCAGCCCTTGTTGA
Organism: Mycobacterium sp. SMC-14; assembly: GCF_046250075.1. Classification (NCBI taxonomy): domain Bacteria; kingdom Bacillati; phylum Actinomycetota; class Actinomycetes; order Mycobacteriales; family Mycobacteriaceae; genus Mycobacterium; species Mycobacterium sp. SMC-14. Next base: position 3,921,191 of record NZ_CP176429.1, read on the forward strand.
CCTCACCGACCACCGTGTCGGCCCCAAGCCGCAACCCGTCGAAGAATTCCTCGCAGAACTCGTTGGAGCCGTCGACCTGCTCGATGCGCCGCAGCGTGACGCCGGGCGCGTCGATCGGCACCAGGAACATCGTCAGACCGTCGTGCTTGGGCACCGTCGAATCGGTGCGGACCAGCAGCAGCCCGAAGTCGGCGGCAAACGCACTGGTGCTCCACGTCTTGGCCCCGCTGACCACCCAGTCCTGGCCGTCGCGCTCGGCGCGGGTGATCAGGCCGGCCAGGTCGGAGCCGCCGCTGGGCTCCGAGAGCAGCTGCACCAACACCTCGTCGCCGCGCAGCGCGGCGCGGATGTGGCGGCGCTTCTGTTCCTCGGTGCCGGTGTCGAGCAGGGTGGCGCAGCAGATGGTGAACGTCGGGACGTTGAGGATCAGCGGCATCTCGTAGCCGGCGGACGCGGCGTCGAAGGCCTTCTGGTAGCGCAGGTCCAGGCCGAGCCCGCCGTATTCGCGGGGGAAGCAGATGCCGGCGAAACCGCCGTCGTACAGCAGTCGCTGCAGTTCGCGGGCGCGTTGCCAGGCTCCGTCGTCGTCGCGCCCGTTGCGCGGGGGGTGCCGCGGGTCCAGGCGCGGCATGTTGGCGGCCAGCCAGTCGCGGGCCGACGCGGCGAAGGCTTCGACGGTGATGTCGATCATGCGGCGGGCTCCGTGGCGCTGGCGGCCGCGTAGATGGCCCGGTGATGCTCGGCAGGGGTGCCGAGCAGATTCCGGTACAGGGCGGCCCGACGTAGATACAGGTGCAGGTCGTGTTCCCAGGTGACTCCGATTCCGCCGTGCAGTTGCACGCACTCCTGAATCAGCCGACCGGCGTGTTCGCCGAGATAGGACTTGGCGGCGCCGGCCCACATGGCGGCGCCGGAGTCACGCGCTGCCACCTTGTCCACGGCGCCGGCGGTGATCGCGCGGCAGGCGTGCAGCCACATGGTCATGTCGGCGAGCCGGTGTTTGATCGCCTGGTAAGACGCCAGCGGCCTGCCGAAGCTGTACCGGTCGCGGGCCCACGCCACCGTCATGGTCATGACGGCGTCCAGGATCCCGGCGGTTTCGGCGCACACCAGCGCGATCCCGACCTGGGTCTGCCGGTCGATGAGCGCACCGGTCTGTGCCGCGGTGCCGACCACCGCGGACGCGTCGACGTCGGTATCGCTGAATTCGATGCGGGCGTACTGCTTCACCAGATCGATGCCGGGCTGGGACGCCACCCGCACTCCGACACTGTCGGTACGGACCAGGAACTGGCGCAGCGCGCCGTCGTCGGTGCGCGCGCCGATCAGCACCAGGTCCGCCCGGTCCGCGGCCTCCACCCGATCTTTGACTCCGTTGAGCCGGTAGCCGCCGGGGATGCTGGTCGCGGTCAGGCCCGGCTGCTGGGGGTGAAAGCCCCGGCCCGGTTCGTCGCAGGCCCAGGTTGCCACCATCTCCCCCGAGATCAACGCCGCGATGCTCTGCGCGTGAGTGTCCCGGTTGTCGGCGTCGACGAGACCGGCCAGGACCACACTCACGGGGTTCAGCGGCCCGGGCGCCACGGTGCGTCCGATCTCGGTGGCGATCGCGGCCAGGTCGCGCAGGCCGCAGCCCGAGACACTGCCGCCGCCGAGCTCCTCGGGCACCAGCAGGCCGGCCCAGCCGAGCTCGGCCGCCCGCCGCCACCACAGCGCGTCATAGGACCCGCCCCGCGCGTGCAGGTCGCGATAGTCGCTCAGCGTCGCGGTCTTGTCCAGGAATGCGCGCGCAGTGGCGACGAACAGCTCGCTCTCCGTTGACGAGTCGGTCATGTCATCTCCTCCCGATAACCGCGCTCACCGGATGGGCTCGTCACCGAGCACCGTGGTGCGCAGCATCTCCCGGGGAGAATCGGGGTCATAAGGAGCGGCCCGATGTAGTACGCCACGGTTGTCCCAGATGACGGTGTCGCCCACCGACCAGTGGTGACGATAGACCCGGCCGGCAACGGTGGCGCGCGTGAGCAATTCATCCAGCAGTGCGCGCCCCTCGTCGAGGTCCATCCCGACGACGTAGTCTGCGGAGGCGCCCAGGACCAGTGACCGACGACCGTTGCGGTGCGTCCACACCAGCGGATGTTCGTGGGTGGGCCGGGCCCGCCACCGGGCCAGCTCCTCCGGTGACGGATCCGGGGTGACCCGCCGCTGGGAAGCCTCCAGCGAGTGGACCACGCGCAGCGCGCGACAGCGGTGCTTCTCGTCATCGGTGAGCAGGTCGTAGGCGGCATATGAGCTGGCGAATTCGGTCTCGCCGCCCCGCTCGGCGACCTGCACCGCCGAAAGCACGGTGGCCTTCTGCGGGTACTCGTCGCCGGTCGGCGTGCAGCCGTCGATGTGCCAGTCGAAGGTGGCACGCAGGTAGCTCGCCGAGGAGTTCTTGGACCGGTTCAACGTGACCGGGTAGATGCCCGCGACCTCATGGTGGCCGTCCGCGGAGTAGTCGACACTGCCGAGGCGTCCGCAGAACCCGACCTGGGCGCGGGGGCCGATATGCAGGCCGCGAAAGACCAGAACACCGTTGTCTTCCAACGCCTCGAGCACCGCGGCACCGAGGCTATCGTCGGCAGCCAGTCGCTCCGGGTCGACGCCGAGCACCTCGGCACCGACCGAGGACGTCAGCTTGTTGAGGGTGAGCAGACTCATCGGCCTGTCCTTTCTGACAAGGGGTTTCGCGCCTGTGACCGCTACGGAAGGGGCCAGCCGGTGCGGATCATGACGGCGTCGGCGGCGTCGACGGGGGTGGGCTGGCCCATGATCTCCACCGCCATCGCCACCATCACCAGCGAATAGATCAGATGCAGCAAATTGAGGGCGTCCTCGGGAAGTTCGTCCAGCGCGAACTTGTCGCAGTGCTCGATCGCGTCTTCCAGGCGCGGAAAGAACGCGTCGTAGAACTGCCGCAGCTCACCGATGGTGCTGGCCAGCCTTTGATTGAAGCGTTCGGTTTCGGTTGGTAAGCACCAGGTTTCGGCGAAGCTCTCCAGTTCGGCGAACGCGCTGGGCAGCCGTGGTCCGGTCATTGCGCCGCTCCCACGCCGGCATGCTCGCGCCGGTGGGTTTCCACCCAGTCGACGATCACCTTGTGCAGGTGCCGCACCAGGATCTCCTGATCACCCAGCGGGAAGTCGTCGACGACGCCGTACTCCAGCGCGGCCTGGGTGCCGCCGAGCATGCCGGCGTCTTGCAGCGCAAACTCTTTGAGCACCACCGACGCCACCTCGTGCTCGATGCGTTCGCGCACCGTGCGGGCCGGATGGAAGTAGGTGTGGGCCTCGAACCGGTGGGTGTTGTGGGAGGTGGGCCAGTACCGGTAGAGCAGATACCAGCCGCCGTAGATCAGGATCTCGGTGTTGGGGAAGATCTGGAAGTTGCTGATCCCCCACGGCTCGATGCCGCCCGGATTCACCCCGGCCGGCAGCTCACCGATATCGGGGGTCTCCCAGGGCCCGACCAGCCCGCTGCGGGTGGCCCGCTCGATCGGATACATGTAGTCCGGGGGCAGCAGCCATCGGCGCCGACCGGCGGTCGAGACCAATCGGTGCGGGCCGTCGAGTTGGAAATGGCCGCAGGTGAATCCGGCTCCTGGCAGCCGGACCTGCGCGGGCACCTGCTGGGAGTGCAGCGCCGGAACGTGGTAGTACTCCTGGAACGCGTCGGCGAAGATCTTCCAGTTGCTGTTGTTGTGGGCCACCCAGTCATAGCGCTCGGTCAGCTTCTCGAACGGGTAGCCGTCGAGGCCGGTGATCATCGGCCCGAGGAACTCCCGCAGGCCCTGACGCGGCTCGGCGTCGAGGTTGACGAAGATGAAGCCGTTCCAGATGTCGCAGTGCAGCGGCACCAGGGCCGCGCTGTCGGCACCGTCGAATTCGTGCGTCCGCCGGCAGCGCTTGCAGGTGATCGCCTCGCCCTGTCCGGCGGTCTCGCGATCCGGGAAATCGTTCCAGACCAGCTTGGTCGCGCACCGCGGGCAGACGTTGTGGAAGGCCGCGATTCCGCCGGTGGTGCTGATCAGCAGGACGGAGGCCCGGGCGGCTTCGATCTCCTTGGTGGCGTAGCTGCCGTGATCGGGCAGTTCCTCGACGCGGCCGATGTTGAGCCAGGCGCGTTTGAACACCGCTTCGCGTTCGAGCTCGAAGAACTCATCCGATGTGGAGTCGGCGAACGAGATCGGGCCGGTACCCAATTCCGGGTAGTGCTCCGTCCACGAGCCCTCGGGAGTCCGGCCCGATCGCGCCGAAGATTGTTCTGTCACAACACCGCCCCTCCGTTGACACCGAGCACCTGGCCGGTGATGAAGCCGGACTCCTCCGAGCACAGGAATCCGACGGCGGCGGCGATGTCCGCGCCGCTGCCCAGCCGGCCCATCGGGATGTTGGCGGCGATCTGTTCGTTCGGCGGCAGATATCCGGCCGCTTGACCCTGGTGCTGCATCGGTGTCTCGATACCCGACGGCGGGATGTTGTTGACCGTGATGCCTTGGGCGGCATATTCGCGCGCCAGCGATTTGGTCAGGGTGATGACCGCCCCTTTGGACGCCGCGTAGTGCGCGGCGAACGGCGATCCGCGCTGGGCGCTGGACGAGGAGATCATCACGATGCGACCCCACCCGGCGGCGACCATGTCCGGCAACGCGGCCTGGCAGCAGTGGAAGGTGCCGGTCAGATTGACGTCGATGATCCGCGCCCAGGCCTCTTCAGTGATGTCAGCGAAGGCACAGTGGCCGAAGAGTCCGGCACTGGTGATCAGCGCGGCGACCGGGCCGAGTTCACTGCGCACTCTGGCGAAGGCCTCGTCGACGGCGGCCCGATCGGTGACGTCGGCCTCGACACCCAGCCCGGCCATTCCGCCGCCTCGCAGGTCATCGGAAACACGCTGCGCGGCTTGGCCGTTGACGTCGAGAACGGCAACGCGATAGCCGCGCCGGCCGAGTTCGTGACAGGTGGCCTCGCCCATGCCCGAGCCTCCACCGGTGACCACGGCAACCCGCTGCGGCACCCCTGTGGTCATTGCATCCCCTTCGGCGTCGATCGGCGAACCGCACCTCGTGGCGTATGTTATCAAGTACTTGTCATTGACCTCAAGGGTTGATATTCAGACCCGCCGTGCGGCGTCAGGGCAACTTGATCATCGCGACGTACATCGCCACCACCGGCCGATACAGGTCGATGCCGTCGAGCTCGCTCGCCAACACGGCGGAGTCGCTGGTGGCGACCAGGACCTGCGCCAAGGTGAGGGCCGGGATCAGCAGCGACCCCCCGAGCCGCTGGACGCCCTCGACGATGAACTTCGCCAACTGCTCAACGACCTCGGCCCGCTTGGCGGCGACGCGCTCGCGCGCTTCGGGGTTGCGTAACAGGTACAGCGTGAACTCGTACCCGAGCGCGGCATGCTCGGCACCCCGGTCACGGCTCAGCCGTTGCCAGCGCTCGGCGATGTCGTCGAGCTCTCGCACCCCGACCTTCGTGGCGTTGGCCATCACCTCGGCAAAGTTCTCGAAGTACCGGCGCCAGTAACGATCACTGACCGCCAGGAAGAGCTCATCCTTGGCCGTGAAGTGCTTGTAGATGGCGCCCTTGGTGTAGCCGGCAGCCTGGGCGATGTCATCGAGAGTCGCCGTGGTGAAGCCCTTTTCAGCGAACACTTCCTCGGCCGCGTCCAGCAACAGCGACCGCGTGCGCTCTAGTCGGCGTTCGCGGGTCCACTGCTCCACCATGGCGCGAATTCTCCCACAGATTCTTCGATACCTATTGGCATCACAGATACCAATGAGTATATTTCGCCGTGCTGGGACATCCCGGAAGGAGACCGTGCAGTGAGTAACGGCTTGTCGAGCGAGCAGATCGAATCCGTTCTTGCCGAGCCGGAACGGCCTGGGCGCGGGGGCGGAGCGATCCGGGTGTGGGCAGCCGTCGGCGGCGCGCTGCTGGCACTACAGCTGTATGTCTGGACCCGGTGGATCACCGGCCCCTTTTTCGAGCGTGTCCCAGGCGGGCCGAACGATCCGCCGATGTACATGAAGGTGCCCCTGATGGCCAACGCCATCGTGCTGTGGGTCGGCCTGCCAGTGGCCGTGTGGTGGTTCTTCATCCGCCCGTGGCGCCGCGAGCGCCGAATCACGTTGGACGGCTTGCTGTTTGTCTCGATGGGCCTGATGTTCTTCCTGGACCCATTGCTGAACTACTTCAACACCTGGTGCACCTACAACACCTGGCTGTTCAACCGGGGTTCGTGGACCTCACATATCCCCGGCTGGGTATCGCCCGAGGAGCCCGGCCGCCAGGTGGCCGAACCCCTGTTGACCAACATTCCCGGGTACGCCTACGGGGTTCTGCTGATCACCATCGCCGGATGCTGGATCATGGGAAAGATCAAGGCGCGCTGGCCCTCCATCAGCAATCTGCGCCTTATTGCCATCACCTACGCGATCTCGTTCGTGTTCGATTTCGTCATGGAAGGCTTGGTCCTGCTGCCGATCGGTTTCTACACCTACCCCGGCGCTATCCGGTCGGTGTCGATCCATGCCGACACCTACTACCAATGGCCCATCTACGAAGGCCTGATGTGGGGCGCCGTCCAGGCGGCGTTGTGCTCACTGCGCTTCTTCACCGACGAGCGCGGGCGCACCGTCGTCGAACGTGGTCTCGACCACGTACGAGGGGGCGTTGCCCGTCAGCAGTTCACCCGGTTCCTGGCGGTCTTCGCCTGGGTCAGCTCGTGCTTCTTCGTGCTCTACATGGTTCCTGCGCAATGGATCGCCCTGCACTCCGACCCGTGGCCGGCCGACCACCAGAAGCGGTCGTACTTCACCGGCGGGATCTGCGGTGACGGTACCGACCGGCCCTGCCCGAATCCTGTTCTGCCACTGCCGACCAACCGCTCCGGCTATATCGACGTCGACGGTCACCTGGTGATGCCACAGGGAATCGGCGTGCCACCCATAGTGCCGTTCGAGCGCGGAGAGTGAATTACGCCGTGGCCGCCACCGCCACTCAGGACGTGTATTACGACCCCTGGGACGTCGCCCTCAACGCCGATCCCTATCCGATGTTCGCGCGGCTGCGGGCCGAAGCGCCGCTGTACTACAACGCAGTTCACGACTTCTACGCGGTGAGCCGGTTCGAGGACGTCAATGCGGCCCTGATCGACCACAAGACCTTCAGCTCGGCACGCGGTGTGGTACTGGAGATCCTCAAGTCCGGCATCGAAATCCCTTCGGGCATGCTGATCTTCGAGGACCCACCGATCCATGACATCCACCGCAGCCTGTTGTCCCGGGCGTTCACTCCACGCAAGATCACTGCGCTCGAAGCGGCCATCCGAGAATTCACCGCCCAGTGCCTGGACCCATTGATCGGCGCGGACCGGATCGACTTCGTCACCGCCCTCGGCGCGGTGATGCCGCTGCGGGTGGTGGGCATGCTGTTCGGCATTCCCGAGGACTACCAGCGCCGTGTTCAGGAGGACGGCGACAAGCATGTGCGCACCCAGCGCGGCGGGCAGCTGACCGACAATCCCGACGGGGCGCTCACCGACGGGCAGGTCTTCGCCGACTTCATCGACTGGCGTATCAACCATCCGGCCGACGACTTGACCACTGAACTCCTGCACGTCGAGTTCACCGACGAGACCGGTCACACGCGGCGCCTACGCCGCGACGAACTGCTGATGTTCATGAACGTCGTCGCCGTGGCCGGCGCCGAGACCACCACCCGGTTGATCGGCTGGACGGCCAAGTTGCTGTCCCAATACCCCGATCAACGCCGGCTACTCGCCGACGACCGGTCGCTGCTGGGCAGCGCCATCGAGGAGATCCTGCGCTGTGAACCGCCGGCACTGCAGGCGGCGCGCTATGTCACCCGCGACGTCGAGTTACACGGCCGAGTGGTTCCCGCGGGGGCGGCAATGCTGACCCTGATCGGTGCGGCCAATCGCGACGAGCGCCGATTCGGCGCGACCGCGGAGTCCTTCGATGTCACCCGGGCCCCACGGCAACACCTGACCTTCGGGGTCGGCGCCCACTACTGCCTTGGCAACGCCCTGGCCCGTCTCGAAGGCCGGATCGCCCTCGATGAGATCCTCAACCGCTTCCCGGACTGGGAGATCGATCACGACGCTGCGATCTTTTCGTCGTCCTCAGCGGTCCGTGGCTGGGACAGCATGCCCGCACGAGTCGGAACTGCGTGACGGCGCCCTTAGGGCTCGACGTGGTCGGCGAAGAGGGTGTGGCCGGTACCCTGCTCGACGACTCGGGCCAGCAACGCTCGCAGCGTCTCCTGCTCGTCGATGCTCAACACCCCGAACACCTGGTCATGGGCGGCGATCGCGTCCGTGACGACCGCCGAGGTCACCGCCCGCCCCTCGTCGGTCAGGTAGGCCCGCAGGATTCGGCCGTGATGGGGATCCTGCTTGCGCTCGACCAATCCGCGGCGCTCGAGCGCACTGAGGGCCAGTTGCACACCCTGCGGGGTGATCAGGAGACGACGTGCCAGTTCGGCACCGGACAACCCCGGTTCGCCGGCGAGTTGGCGCAACAGGCCGATCTGAGCGGTGCTCACCCCGTGCTCGCTGATCGCCTCGTTCACGGTCGTCAGCGAGTAGTAGAAGGCCTGCTTGAGCAGCCACAGGATGTTGTTGGTGAGATCCATGTCCCGCTTCCCTGTCAGCTGCGCTTGCAGACCCGGCCGTCCTTCATGACGAATCGCACGTCTCCGGTGGTGCTGATGTCCCGGGTCGGATCACCCGGCACCGCGATGATATCGGCGCAGTAGCCCGGGGCCAGCCTGCCCAGTTCGTGGGCGGCGTCGATGAGGTCGGCGCTGACGACGGTGGCCGCCTGCAGTGCCTGTACCGGTGTCATGCCGCGCTGCACCAGTGCGCACAGTTCCTTGGCGTTCTGGCCATGCGGAATTGCCGGCGCGTCGGTGCCACACGCGATGCGTACACCGGCCTCGATCGCCCGGGGCAACATGGCCTTGGCCCGCGGAAACACCTCGGCCGCCTTCTTGCGCAGCTCCGGGGCGATCCGGTCGACGGCCAAGGCGTCCGTCAAGTAGGTGGTGGAGACCAGGAAGGTGCCATGGTCCACCATCATCGCCAGGGTTTCGTCGGTGGCCAGGAAACCGTGCTCGATACAGTCGATACCGGCCCGGATGCACGCCCGAATCGCGGTGTCGCCGATGGCATGTGCGGCCACCCGTACCCCGGCACGATGCGCTTCGTCGGCGATTGCGGCCAACTCGGCGTCGGAGTACTGCTGGGCGCCCGGCGCGGTGCTGTGCGACATCACCCCGCCGGAGGCCGACACCTTGATCAGCTTGGCGCCGTGGCGGATCTGGTAGCGCACGCAGGCGGTCACATCCGGTACGCCGTTGGCGATGCCCTCGGCGACCGACAGCGGCATCACGCCGGGCGCAAGCCGTTGGAAGACCGTCGGATCCAGGTGGCCACCGTAGGGCGTGACGGCGTGGCCGGCGGGATAGATCCGCGGACCGACATGCCAGCCCTGGTCGATGGCACGCTGTAGCGCGACGTCGAGCAGGTAACCGCCGGTCTTGACCATCAGCCCCAGATTGCGGACGGTGGTGAAGCCGGCTTCCAGCGTGGTTCGTGCGTTGACCGCGGCCCGCAACGTGCGGTAGGCGGGGTCGTCCTGCACGCCGTGCAGCGGCGTGGGGAGCCCTTCCGGACTGCCCGGCCCGCCGATGAGCAGGTTGAGCTCCATGTCCATCAGTCCGGGCAGCAATGTGACGTCACCGAGGTCGATATCCTCAGCCGAAACAGGAAGGGGCGCTTCGGGGTTGACGGCCGCGATGCGGCCGTCCTCGACCACCACGACGGCGGGCGATCGCACCACACCGGCGTCGATGTCGAGCCACCGATCGGCGCGCAGCACCAAGACCCCGGTCACGGATAGGGCTCCGAGACGCATTCGATGACGGCGGCGCCGGAGTCGGGTACGCGCGGCTGCTTCCAGGATTCGGCCGGAAAGGCCACTGTGATCATGGAATACAGCAGGTACATCAGGTTCAGCACATCGTCGGGCATGTCGTCGAGGCTGAACTTGTCGCAATAGGCCAGCGCGTCTTCGGCGCGCGCCGTGACGGCGTCGTAGAAGACCTGCATGTCCAACATGGAACTGCTCAGGCGCTTGGCGTAGCGCTCCGGCTCGGACGGCAGGCACCACTGACTGAACGGTTCGAGGTCGCCGAATTCCTTGGGCAGCATGGCGGTCAAGCTCCTCACGCCTTCGCTGCCGCATGCTCGTGCTCGGCGATCCACGCGGCGGTTTCGCAGTGGAAGTGCCGGATCAGCACCTCTTGGTCGTTGAGCAGGAACCGGTCCACCGCGCCGGTGCCGATCATCGTGTGGGTGGCCTCCAAGGTGCTGGCGTCCTGCAGCCCGTATTCCTTGAACGACACCGCCGCGAGTTCTTGAGCGACGCGCTCACGGGGAGTCCGCGGCTGAGGAAAGTACAGCGTTCCTTCGAAAATGTGCGAGTCGTGTCCGGTTGGCCAGTAGTGGTAGGTCAGATACCAGCCCTGACCCCAGAACAGGATCGTGAAGTTGGGGAAGATCTGAAACGAATCCAGGCCCCACGGCTCGCATTTCGCGGGGTTGAGGCCGTCGGGCATCGGGCCGAGATCCGGTGAGTCCCATGGCCCGAACAACCCGCTCTGGCAGATCTCCTCGATCGGCTTGCGCATCTCGGCCGGCATTTCCCAGGCTCGCACCCCCGAGGTGCTCACCAGCCGGTGCGGGCCTTCGATCTGGTAGTGCGGCGCCTCGAAGCCGGCCTGTTCTGCCGCTACCCGGAAGGCCGTCGGCGTCTGGTTCCCGTGTAGGACCGGCGCGTGATAGAACTCCTGGAACGCGTCCAAGAAGAGCTTCCAGTTGGAGTTGACCGAGGAGCGGTATTGCCACCGCGATGTCATCTGCCCGAAGGGGTAGCCCTCCAACGCCGTAACCATCGGCCCGAGGAATTCGCGCAGCGATTGCTCCGGGGTGGCGGCGAAGTTGACGAAGATGAACCCTTCCCAGACGTCGCAGTGCACGCCGACCAGCCCGTAGCGGCTCTTGTCGAGGTCGAAGAACTCCTCCTCCTGTTGGACGAAGGCCAGATTGCCATCCAAGTCGTAGCGCCAGGCATGGTATTTGCAGGTGAACTGGCGGCAGTTCCCGCTCGTCTCCTCCAACGGCATGGTGTCCCACACCAGCTTGTTGCCGCGGTGCCGACAAACGTTGTGGTAGGCCTTGATCTGGCCAGATCCGGTTCGCACCAAAATGATCGAGGTGTTGACCACCTTGAGTTCCCGAGTGAAGTAGCTGCCCTTTCGCGGAATCTGCTCTACCCGACCGACATTGAGCCAGGCGCGCCGGAAGATCGCCGCGCGCTCCTTTTCGTAGACATCCGGGCTGATGGAATCGCGGTAGGACACCGGTTCGGTACCGAGTTCGGGGTAGTGCTGGGTCCAACTGCCCTCGGGCGGCTTCGGAAAACGCGCCACAACCACTCCTGTCCTCATGTCGGGTCACGAGCCTCGTTGGCGCCGACGCTATCGAGCGGCCGGGTTAGTGTCAAGTAGTTGATACTGTGTCCGGAAGTCAGCTTCAGCAGTTTCTGAAAGACTGACTTCGGGCTAGGACTTGCTCAGTGCCGCGTCGTTGTCGCTCTCGGCTTTGCGCGCGGTGTTGCTCAGCATCTGCTCGATGACGTTCTTGCCCAGGGCACTGTCATCGGGCAGCTCGATCGGGTAGCTGCCGTCGAAGCAGGCGCAGCACAGCCGCGATTTGGGCTGCTCGGTGGCCGCGATCATGTCTTCCTGACCGACATAGCCGAGGCTGTCGGCGCCGATCGCGCGCCGCACCGCTTCGACCATCTCGGTCTCGTCCTCGACGGCGTTGGCGATCAGCTCGGCCGGCGAGGCGAAGTCGATGCCGTAGAAGCACGGCCACTTCACCGGCGGGGAGGCGATCCGCACGTGCACCTCGACGGCACCGGCCTCCCGCAACATCCGCACCAGGGCGCGCTGGGTGTTGCCCCGCACGATCGAGTCGTCCACGACGATCAGCCGCTTACCGCGGATGATCTCGCGCAGCGGGTTGAGCTTGAGCCGGATACCGAGCTGGCGGATGGTCTGCGACGGCTGGATGAAGGTCCGCCCGACGTAGGCGTTCTTGGTCAGGCCCTGTCCGTAGTCGATACCGGACTCCTGGGCATAGCCCACCGCGGCGGGGATGCCGGACTCCGGCACACCGATGACCAGGTCAGCCTCCACCCCGTGCGCGCGCGCCAGCCGACGGCCGATCTCCACCCGAGTGGCGTGCACCGACCGCCCCCCGATCGTGCTGTCGGGCCGGGCCAGATAGACGTACTCGAAGACGCAGCCCTTCGGGGTGGGGTTCGCGAACCGGGTGGAGCGCACCCCGTCGGCGTCGATCGCCAGCAGCTCTCCGGGCTCGATGTCGCGGACGAACGAGGCGCCGACGATGTCCAGCGCCGCGGTCTCCGAGGCCACCACCCAACCGCGGTCGAGCCGGCCCAGCGACAGCGGCCGCACCCCCCACGGGTCGCGGGCGGCATACAGGGTGTTCTCGTCCATGAAAGTCAGGCAGAAGGCACCGCGCGCCGTCGGCAGCAGCTCCAGCGCCGCCTGCTCCAGGGAGGTGTCCGCGGCGCCGTGCGCCAGCAGCGCACCCAGGATGTCGGAGTCGGTGGTGGCCACGCCGGGACGCCGGGTGTCGATGAGGCCCAGTTCGCGGGCACGGCCGGCCAATTCGGCGGTGTTGACCAGGTTGCCGTTGTGCCCCAGGGCCACACCGGTGCCGGCCGCGGTGTTGCGGAACACCGGCTGGGCGTTCTCCCAGGTGGTGTCGCCGGTGGTGGAGTAGCGACAGTGCCCGACCGCCACGTGCCCGGGCATGGCCGCCAGCGTCTGCTCCTCGAACACCTGGCTGACCAGGCCCAGGTCTTTGAAGACCAGCACCTGCGAGCCGTCGCCGACCGCGATCCCGGCGGCCTCTTGGCCACGGTGTTGCAGCGCATACAGGCCGTAATAAGTGAGCTTGGCTACTTCTTCGCCGGGAGCCCAAACTCCGAAGACGCCGCACTCTTCACGGGGTGCGTTCTCAAGGTCTACTACCTGCTGGTCCGGCACGTTTCAGCTGCTCCAGGGGGACGGGCCACAGTGACGAGGTTCAGTCTACGGTCAACGTGCGTCAAGTTTCACCAACGGCAGCCAATCGGCGATCTCGGCGGCCCGCGAACCCGATAGCCGCAGCGTTCCGGCCGCGGTCGCCGCGCTGGTCTCCAGCAGCCCGGCGGCCAGCAGCAGCCAGCTGCGCGGGTCGGTCTCGACGACATTGGGCGGGGTGCCGCGAGTGTGCCGCGATCCGGCGATGCACTGCACCGCGACGAACGGCGGGATCCGCACCTCGACGCTGGCACCGGGGGCCAGCTCGGCCAGGGTGCGCGCGGTCAGACGAACCGCGGCCGCCAGCTCGATGCGATCCGGGGCAGGCAGCGTCTCGTCGCGCAGCCACGCCGCGAGTGCCAGCACTGCCGCGCGGGTCTGCGCCGGGTCGGGCTTCGCACGTGAGCGGGCGGCTGCCATGGGTCAGTCGATGGGGTGTGCGGCGAACCAGTCCAGCAGCAGGTCGGCGAGCCGGTCGGGCTCGGTATCGGGAATCCAGTGCGAGACGCCCGACATGATCTCGAATCGGTAATCCGCGTCGACGTATCGGGCGGTGTTGCGCGCCGCCTTGGGCTTCAGCGCGATGTCGTCGTCACTCCACACATACATCGTCGGCACCGAGATCTGCTGGTTGCTGTCTTGCAGGTTCGACATCGGCAGACCCCGGTACCAGTTGAGCCCGCCAGTCAGCGCGCCCGGCTCCGTCATGGCCTGCGCATCCCGTTCGGCAGCTGCCGCCGTCTGGCCGCTTCGCCGCAGAGTCTTGGCGGCCACGGCGCCGTTCCCACGCGTCAGCAACCACTCCGGCAGCCACGGCAGCTGGAAGAAACCCATGTACCACGACGCCAGCCCCTGACGGCTGGTGACAAACGACTTCAGGAAGGCGGCGGGGTGCGGGACCGACACCGGCGACACCGTAGCGAGCCGTTCGGGCAGTTCGGCTGCCACTCCCCACGCCACCGCGGCACCCCAGTCGTGTCCCACCAGGTGCACGCGCTGCGCACCACTTTCGTCGATCAGTGCGCCGATGTCGGCGACGAGTTCGGACATGCGATAGTCCCGACGCCGGGGTGGCCGGGCACCGGGTGAATAGCCGCGCTGGTTGGGCGCCAGACACCGGTAGCCTGCGGCGGTCAGCCGGTCGATGACGGCACTCCAGCTGTCGTTTCGCTGCGGAAAGCCGTGCAGCAGCACCACAACGGGACCGTCGGGCGGCCCGGCGTCGCGGACATCGAAGACCAGGCCGTCACGGGTGTAGCGCTCCATAGGTGCAGCATTCCGCAAGACCCCGGCGGTTGCCTAGCCGCCCCGCAGCACCGCCCGCACCCGCTCGGTCTCGGCCGGCGTCCAGCCGTCGGGCGGCAACACCGCCACCCAACCGTCCAGGATGGTGTCGGCGTAGTTGTGCCCGTGCCCCGCGGGCATCTGCTCGCCGTGGAACAGATCCGCGCTGACCTGCCAGAACGTCACCACCGGGTACCAGCGCATGGAGGCGGTCCGGTCCGGGCCGGGCGCTTCGGTCAGCCAGTCCGGCCGCGCGAACAGCAAGTCCGGTGACCACCACACGACCGGGTCGGAGGCGTGCTGCAGGAACAGCACCCGGGTGCCCTGCCACGGCGGCGCGGCGATCCGGGCGATCTCGGCCGGCACCGTGCCCTGAGCGAACCGCACTGTGCGGCCGTTGTCGTAGCGCGGCAACACCGCGGGGCTGCCGGGGTCCCGCCGCACCAGCAGCGCGTGCCAGAGTGGGCTGGCCTGCGGTGGCCCCACCCACAGCACGGCCTCATAGCCCATGTCGGCGACATCGGGCAGCCAGTCGAACGCGGCCTGCCCTGCCATCGATCCCAGGCTCTCCCCGTAGAGCACCAGCTTGGGTCGGTGCTGCTCGGGCAGGCCTCGCCACCGCTCGGCGATGGTGCGCACCAGCAACCGGCCGGAGTCCATCGATTTACGTTGGTCGGCCAGGAACGAGATCCAGCTCGGCAGGTAGGAGTACTGCACACCGACGATGGCGGTGTCGCCGTTGTAGAGCATCTCCAGCGCGTCGGCCGCGGCCGGGTCGACCCACCCGGTGCCGGTGGTGGGCACCACGACCAACACCTGGCGGTCGAAGGCGTGGGTGCGGTCCAGTTCGTCGAGCAGCAGCTGCATTCGCGCCTGGTCGTCGCCCGCACTGTGCAGCCCGGCATACACCCTGATGGGTTCACGGGCGGGCCGTCCGTTGATCCGGGCGAGCTCGGCGGCGTGCACTCCTCCGGCAACGAAGCTGCGGCCCTGGCTGCCCAGGGTGGCCCAGGGCGCCAACGACTCCGGGCTGCCGGATCGCTCCGGTTGCAGCGGCTGGTTCGTCCCGGGCACGGTGGCGCTGTCCTCGGGCTGGAACACCGCGCTGGCACCGGCGAAGAAACCGCGGATCAGCACGCCGTTGATCAAGGTGGTCAGCAGCACGACCACGATCGCGCTGCCGATGAACATGGCGACTTCGCGGTGCAGGTGCCAACGCCGGATCAGCGCCCGTGCCAGCAGCCGACTGGCGTCGATCAGCACCCGCACCGTCGCCACCAGCGCCGCGGCCACCCCGATAGCCACGCCGAGGGTGCGCAGGTAGCCCAGTGTTGCCGGGCCTTCGATGCCCAGCAGTTCGGAGACCTGGCGCTGCCAGCCGGCGGCCGGGATCAGCATCACAATGCACGCGGCCGGGGCCGCCACCACCACTGTTGCCTTGAGCGCGAACAAGACCGGGCGCGGCGGCGGCCACCAGTCGGCGCCGCGCAGGACGAACCGCTCCACCGCCGCGCCGATCAGCACCCCCAGCCCGTAGCCGAATGCCGCGTTGATCCCGCCGATCAGCCCCTGGAACAGCCAGTCGCGCGGCAGCAGCGACGGGGTCAGCGACAGGCAGAAGAACAGCGCGCCGAACGCCACCCCGACGAACCCCAGCCGCAGCAGGCTCCAAGCCCACACCAGCAGTGGGTGTTTGGCCGGCGCCTGCATCCTGGTCGGACTATCCGAACAGCCCCGGCAGCACCGCTTCGGAGGTGCTGCGCAGTTCGGTCAGCGACACACTGAACTGGCCCTGGACCTCTATCTCCTGCGAGGCCTGGTCCACCACGCCGACGCGGGTGGCCGGCAGGCCGCGCGCCTCGCACATGGAGCGCAATCGGCTCTCCTCGGTGCGCGGCACCGCCACCAGGGCCCTGCCCGCCGACTCGGAGAACAGGAAGACGAACGGGTCGGCATCTTCGGGAAGCAAGATGCGGCAACCGGTTTCACCGGCGATCGACGATTCGACCACGGCTTGGATCAGCCCGCCTTCGCTCAAGTCGTGGGCAGCCGAGATCAGGCCGTCGCGCGATGCCGCGCTGAGCACCTCGGCCAGCAGCTGCTCGCGCTCCAGATCGACCTTCGGCGGCAGTCCGCCCAGGTGATCGCCGGTCACCTGCGCCCAGATGGACCCGTCGAATTCGTCGCGGGTGTCGCCGAGCAGGATCAACGTCTCGCCCGGTTCGACGCCGAACGCCGTGGGAATTCGGCGGCCGACGTCGTCGATGACCCCGAGCACCCCGACGACCGGGGTGGGGTGGATCGGCGTGGCGCCGGTCTGGTTGTAGAAGCTCACGTTGCCGCCGGTCACCGGAATCCCCAGTGCCGCACAGCCGTCGGCCAGACCGCGAACGGCCTCGGCGAACTGCCACATCACCCCGGGGTCTTCGGGAGAACCGAAGTTCAGGCAGTTGGTGACGGCGATCGGGGTGGCGCCGGTGACGGCCACGTTGCGGTATGCCTCGGCCAGCGCCAGCTGTGCCCCCGCGTAGGGGTCGAGCTTGGTGTAGCGACCGGAGGCGTCGGTGGAGATCGTGATCCCGCGACCGGAGGCCTCGTCGATGCGCAGCATCCCGCCGTCGGCGTGCTCGGCCAGCACGGTGTTGCCGCGCACGTAGCGGTCGTACTGTTCGGTGATGAACGCCCGGCTGCACAGGTGCGGGCTGCCCAGCAGCGCAAGCAGCGTCGCACGCAGCTCCTCACCGGTGACCGGCCGCGGCAGCTTGTCGGAGCGGTCGGCGTTGAGCGCGTCCTGGGTGTCGGGGCGCGCGACCGGGCGCTGATAGATCGGGCCTTCGTGGGCCACGGTGCGCGGCGGCACGTCGACCACGGTCTGTCCGTGCCAGGTGATCTGCAGCCGGTCGCCGTCGGTGACCTCGCCGATCACGGTGGCCAGTACGTCCCACTTGGCACAGACCGCCATGAAGGCGTCGACGTTCTCCGGGGCGACCACGGCGCACATGCGCTCCTGCGACTCGCTGGACAGCACCTCGGCCGGAGTCATGTTCGCTGCGCGCAGCGGCACCTGGTCCAGCTGGATCGCCATCCCGCCATCACCGGCGGAAGCCAGCTCAGAAGTGGCACAAGACAACCCGGCACCACCGAGATCTTGAATGCCGACCACCAGCTTGGCGGCGTAGAGCTCCAGGCAGCACTCGATGAGCACCTTCTCGGTGAACGGGTCGCCGACCTGAACCGACGGCAGCTTCTTGCGGCCGGCACCGCTCTCGTCGCCGCCGAAGGTGTCCGATGCCAGCACCGACACCCCGCCGATGCCGTCCAGCCCGGTGCGCGCGCCGAACAGGATGATCTTGTTTCCGGCACCGGAGGCGAACGCCAGGTGCAGGTCCTCCTTCTTGAGCACGCCGACGCACAGCGCATTGACCAGAGGGTTGCCCGCGTAGCACGGGTCGAAGATCGTTTCGCCGCCGATGTTGGGCAGCCCGAGGGAGTTGCCGTAGCCGCCGATGCCGCGCACCACCCCGTCGAGCACCCGGCGGGTGTCGGGGGCGTCGGCGGCGCCGAACCGCAGCTGGTCCATCACCGCGACCGGGCGGGCGCCCATCGCCATGATGTCGCGCACGATGCCGCCCACTCCGGTGGCCGCACCCTGGTAGGGCTCGACGTAGGACGGGTGATTGTGCGACTCCACCTTGAAGGTGACCGCCCAGCCGTCGCCGATGTCGACGACGCCGGCGTTCTCGCCGATGCCGGCCAGCATGGCCTTGCGCATCTCGTCGGTGGTGGTCTCGCCGAAGTAGCGCAGATGCACCTTGGAGGACTTGTAGGAGCAGTGCTCACTCCACATCACCGAGTACATGGCCAACTCGGCGTCGGTGGGGCGGCGGCCCAGGATGTCACGGATTCGCTGGTACTCGTCGTCTTTGAGACCCAACTCGGCGAACGGTTGCGGGTGCTCGGGCGTTGCAGCGGCGTGTTCGACGGTGTCCAGCGCGGTCGGGGGCGTCACGGGCACAGTCTATGGCACCGATTTCGGCTCAGTCCGGCGCCAGGAATGCCGTCAGAGCCGCCGCATAGGAGCTCACGTCCCGTGCGCCCATCAGTTCTCGTGCCGAATGCATGGCCAGCTGCGGAGCGCCGACGTCAACGGTGGGGATCCCGGTACTCGCGGCGCTCATCGGGCCGATGGTCGAACCGCAGGGCAGATCGGCTCGATGCTCGTAGCGCTGCAGCGGCACCCCGGCCTTCTCACAGGCCAGCGCGAAGGTGGCGGCGGTGCGGCCGTCGGTGGCGTAGCGCAGGTTGGGCTGCACCTTGAGCACCGGGCCGGCGTTGACCGCGATCGGATGGCTCGGTTCGTGACGCTCCGGGTAGTTCGGGTGGGTGGCGTGCGCCATGTCCGCCGAAGCCAGCGTGGAGGCGGTCAGCCGACGCAGGAAGTCCTCACGGTCGCCGCCGGCGGCCAGCGTGATCCGCTCCAGCACGCCCCTCAACAGATCGGACTGGGCGCCGTGATCCGACGTCGATCCGACCTCCTCGTGGTCGAACAGCACCAGCACCGGCAGATGGCGGCCAGGCTTGGCTGCGATCAGCGCTTCCAGCCCGGCGTAGCAGCTGGCCTGGTTGTCCAGCCGCGGCGCGCTGACGAATTCCTGGCCCACCCCGGTCACCGCCGACGGCGCGAGGTCGTGGGTCATCAGGTCGAAGCCCAGCACGTCGCCGGGTTCCACGCCGGCGGTCTGCGCCACGTAGCCGAGGAAGTCCGGAGACCGGCCATCTCCCCAGACGGCGTTGACGTGGCGTTGGGGGTCCAGTGTGACCGATTTGCGGTCGTCGGCCAGGTGGATGGCCAGCTGCGGCACGCGCAGGATCGGTTCATCGATACGGACCAGGTGGTGGCCGATTCCCGCGCCCGCAGAATCGTCGCGCACCGAGAGTCGCCCGCTGATGCCCAGGTCGCGGTCCAGCCAGGAGTTCAGCCAGGCCCCGCCGTACGGCGCCAGGGCCACCAGCTGCCAGCCGGCGACCTCGCGGGCGGGGTGCTGCTTGACCCGCAGGTTCGGGCTGTCGGTGTGCGCGCCGATGATCCGGAACGGGATGTGGCCGCCGCGCTCCGGACTGTTCCATGCGATCAGCGAACCGGCACGGACGGCAAAGTATCGCCCCGGCGCCTGCGGCCACCGATCGGTCTCGGCGACCTCGGTGTAGCCGGCGGACCGAAGCCGCTCGGCCACGGTTGCGCAGGCGTGAAACGGCGACGGTGAGGCGTCGATGAACTCGCATAATCCGGTTGCGGTGGCCGCCATGACTCAAGTCTTTCGCATCCGGACGCCGGCGGGGGCGTTAGGGTCGATACCGTGCCGTCCGTCCAGCCCGTGACCGCTCCCCTGACCTGTGCGGCCATTTTTCTGGTGGCAACCGTCAACGAGGGCGGCGAGCAGACAGTGCACGACGCGTTGCCCGACCTGGCGGGTTTCGCCCGGGCGATCGGCTTTCGCGACCCGACCAAACGTCTGTCGTTGGTGACCTCGATCGGCTCGCAGGCCTGGGACCGGCTGTTCACCGGGCCCCGGCCGGCGCAGCTGCATCCGTTCGTCGAGTTGACCGGTCCCCGCCACACCGCCCCGGCCACCCCGGGGGATCTGCTGTTTCACGTCAAGGGCGAGACCATGGACGTCTGCTTCGAGCTGGCGGGGCGGATCGTCAAGGCGATGGCCGGCGCGATCACCGTGGTCGACGAGGTACACGGTTTCCGGTTCTTCGACAATCGCGACCTGCTCGGGTTCGTCGACGGCACCGAGAACCCGGTCGACGACGAGGCGCTGGAGGCCACCGCGGTCGGTGACTCCGATCCCGACTTTGCCGGCGGGTCCTATGTGCACATCCAGAAGTACCTGCACGACATGGCCGCCTGGGAGGCGCTGCCGGTCACCGAACAGGAACGCGTGATCGGCCGGACCAAGGCCGACGACATCGAGTTCGACGATGCGGTGAAACCGGCCAACTCGCACATCGCGCTGAATGTCATCACCGACGAGGACGGCAACGAACTGGACATCGTGCGGCACAACATGCCGTTCGGCTCGGTGGGCGCCGGCGAGTCCGGCACGTACTACATCGCGTACTCGCGGACTCCCGACGTCACCGAGCAGATGCTGCGCAACATGTTCTTCGGCGACCCGCCGGGCAACACCGACCGCATCCTGGACTTCTCCACCGCGGTCACCGGCGGAATGTTCTTCACCCCGACCGCCGACTTCCTCGACGATCCGCCGCCGCTGCCGGGAGCAGCGACGCCCACCCCCGCCGAGTCCGTCGAATCCACCGCCGTTGACGGCGCACTGAACATCGGCAGCCTGAAAGGAACCTCGCAATGAACAACCTGTATCGCGATCTGGCCCCGGTCACCGAAGCGGCCTGGGCCGACATCGAGCAGGAGGCCACCCGGACGTTCAAGCGGCACATTGCCGGGCGCCGCGTCGTCGACGTCAGCGAGCCGGCCGGCCCCACGGCGGCCGCGGTGGGCACCGGCCGGCTGACCGGCATCGGGGCCCCGGCCGACGGCGTCCAGGCCCACCTTCGCGACAGCAAACCGCTGGTGCGCCTGCGGGTTCCGTTCACCCTGTCGCGTGAAGAGATCGACGATGTCGAGCGGGGCTCGCAAGATCCCGACTGGGACCCGGTGAAGGCCGCCGCCAAGAAGCTGGCGTTCGCCGAGGACCGGATCATCTTCGGGGGCTACCCGGGCGCCGCGGTGGAGGGCATCCGCAGCGCGAGCTCGAACCCGGAGCTGACGCTGCCCGAGGACCCGCGCGGCATCCCCGACGTGATCAGCCAGGCGCTCTCAGCGCTGCGACTGGCCGGGGTGGACGGCCCGTACTCGGTGCTGTTGTCGGCAGAGACCTACACCAAGGTCGCCGAGACCTCCGATCACGGCTACCCGATCCTGGAGCACCTGCGCCGGCTGGTCACCGGCGACATCATCTGGGCACCGGCGATCGACGGTGCGTTTGTGCTGACCACCCGGGGCGGCGATTTCGACCTGCGGCTGGGCACCGACGTGTCGATCGGCTACCTGTCGCACGATGCCGAGAACGTGCAGCTCTACCTGCAGGAGACGCTGACGTTCCTGTGCTACACCGCCGAGGCAGCAGTCGCCTTGACCTGCTGACGCCACGGCCCCCGGCGGGCTGAGCCCGTCAGACCGACAGCACCGCGTCCAGCGCAGAGTAAAACAGCCCCAGTCCGTCATCGCTGGGCCCGGTCAGGGCCTCGATGGCGTGCTCGGGGTGCGGCATCAGCCCGACAACCCGGCCGTTGGCCGAGCTCACCCCGGCGATGTCGCGCAGTGAGCCGTTGATGTTGTCGAGGTAGCGGAACACCACCCGGCCTTCGCCCTCCAGCTCGTCGAGCACCGCTTCGGAGGCCACGTAGCGGCCCTCGCCGGACTTCAGCGGCACCAGCAGGTCGGCGTCGGCGTCGAATCGGGAGGTCCAGGCCGTCGAGGTGGAGGCCACCCGCAGCCAGACATCGCGGCAGACGAAGTGCAGGCCCGCGTTGCGGGTCAGCGCCCCCGGCAGCAGCCCGGCCTCGCACAGCACCTGGAAGCCGTTGCAGATGCCCAGTACGGGCATGCCTTGGCCGGCGGCCTTGATGACCTCGCCCATCACCGGGGCGAACCGGGCGATGGCCCCACAGCGCAGGTAATCGCCATAGGAGAAGCCGCCGGGTACCACCACGGCGTCGACGCCCTTGAGGTCGGCGTCGGCATGCCAGAGGCTGACCGGCTCGGCACCGACGAACCGGACCGCGCGGGCGGCGTCGACGTCGTCGAGGGTGCCGGGGAAGGTGATGACGCCGATCCGGGCGCTCACGAGGTCTCCCGGCTGACAGTGAAGTCCTCGATCACCGTGTTGGCCAGCAGCGACTCGGCAATCTCGGCCAGCGCGGCGTCGTCGATCGAATCGTCGACCTCGAGCTCGAAGCGCTTGCCCTGCCGCACATCCGACACTCCGGTGTGTCCGAGCCGAGAAAGCGCTCCGACGATCGCCTGTCCCTGCGGGTCAAGGATCTCGGCTTTGGGCATCACGTGCACAACCACCCGGGCCACGGGTGCTCCCTACTGTCGACGGGGGAATCGGTCGGGTCAACAATACCGATGCCCGTCGGTGGCGCCGGAGCGCACAATCTTTAGGTATGCAACTGACCCACTTCGGCCATTCCTGTCTGCTCGCCGATTTCGGCGGGACCACGGTGCTGTTCGACCCCGGCAACTTCTCGCACGGCTTCGAGGGCATCACCGGTCTGGCGGCCATCCTGGTCACTCATCAGCACCCCGATCACGCCGACGTGGCGCGGCTGCCGGCCCTGATCGACGCCAACCCGGGTGCCGCGCTCTACGCCGACCCGCAGACCGCCGCCCAGCTGGGCCCGCCCTGGCAGCCGGTGCACGTCGGGGACGCCTTCGACGTCGGGCCGCTGCGGGTGCGCGGGGTGGGCGGGCAGCACGCGGTGATCCATCCGGAGTTACCGATGATCGACAACATCTCCTACCTGGTCGGCGACGACGGCCATCCGGCCCGGTTGATGCACCCCGGCGACGCGCTGTTCGTGCCCGGCGAACCGGTGGACGTGCTGGCCACCCCGGCGGCGGCGCCGTGGATGAAGATCTCCGAGGCGGTCGAGTACCTGCGCGCGGTCGCGCCGCGGGCCGCGGTGCCGATCCACCAGGGCATCATCGCCGCCGAGGCCCGCGGGATCTATCACGGCCGCCTGGCCGAGATGGGACGCGCCGACTTCCAGGTGCTGCCGCAGGAGAGCGCCGTCACGTTCTAATCCCGGCGCGAGCGGGCGTGTCTGTACGGCGACACACCGCCCACGCCGTACATCTGTGCACGCTCGCGGGACAAGCGGCGTCAGGCGATGTCGCTGGCGGCGCCCCGCCCGGCAGCGCGACCGGAGAAGATGCACCCGCCCAGGAATGTCCCCTCCAGCGCCCGGTAGCCGTGCACGCCGCCGCCCCCGAAACCGGCCACCTCGCCGGCGGCGTACAGCCCGTCGATCGGCCTGCCGTCGGCACCCAACACCCGGGAGTCCAGGTCGGTCTCCAAGCCGCCCAACGTTTTCCGGGTCAGGATGTGCAGCTTGACCGCGATCAGCGGACCGGCGGACGGATCGGTCAGCCGGTGCGGGGCCACCACCCGGCCGATCCGGTCACCCAGGTAGGCCCGGGCGCCGCGGATCGCTGTGACCTGACCGTCCTTGCTGAATCGGTTCGCCACTTCACGATCGCGGGCGGTGACCTCGGCCTCGACCGTCGCGTAGTCCAACGGCACCACGTCGGGCAGGTCGTTCATGGCCGCTACCAGGTCACGCAGCGACGAAGCGTGCACGAAATCCACCCCACGGTCGATGAACGCCTGCACCGGCGGGGGTGGCCCGGACCGGGCACGTGACGCGGCCAGCTGACGCAGACTGCGGCTGGTCAGGTCGGGATTCTGCTCCTGGCCCGACAGCGCGAATTCTTTCTCGATGATCCGCCGGTTGAGCACGAACCAGGTGTAGTCCTGACCGGAGCGAGCGATGTGCTCGAGCGTGCCCAGGGTGTCGAAACCGGGATACAGCGGCCCGGGCAGTCGCACACCGGCGGCATCGAGCCACAGCGGCGACGGGCCGGGAATGATCCGGATGCCGTGGCCCGGCCAGATCGGGTCGTGGTTGGTGATGCCCTCGGTGTAGTGCCACATCCGGTCCCGGTTGATCACCCGGCCGCCGGCCGCCTCGGTGATCCCGATCATCCGGCCGTCGACGTGGGCGGGCACCCCGGCCAGCAGCTGCGCGGGCACCCGGCCCATCCGCTCCGGCCAGTTCTGTCGCACCAGATCGAGATTGCCGCCGATACCGCCGCTGGTGACCAGTACCGCAGGGGCACGGAACTCGAACTGTCCCAACGTGTTCCGCGATGACGCCACGCCGCGCTCGGCGGCCGAGGGCTCCAGCACGCTGCCCCGCACCCCGGTCACCCGGCCACCCTCGACGATCAGCTCGTCGACCTGGTGCCGGAAGGCGTATCGGACCCGTGAGCGGCCCCGCAGCCGGCCCGCGAAGATCTCCACCAGGGCCGGTCCGGTGCCCCAGGTGATGTGGAATCGGGGCACCGAATTGCCGGGCCCGGTGGCGCCGTAACCGCCACGTTCGGCCCAGCCCACCAGCGGAAACACTTTCAGCCCGCGGGCCCGCAGCCAGCTGCGTTTCTCACCCGAGGCGAAGTCCACGTAGGCGTGTGCCCATTGGCGCGGCCAGTGGTCGCACACCCGGTCGAAGCCGGCGGTGCCCAGCCAATCCTGTAGCGCCAGTTCGTGGCTGTCACGGACCCCGAGCCTGCGCTGCTCGGGGCTGTCGACGAAGAACAGTCCGCCAAAGGACCAGAACGCCTGTCCGCCCAGATTGGCGCTGTTCTCCTGGTCGAGGATGAGGACGCGCTGGCCGCGGTCCACCAGTTCGCAGGCCGCCACCAGGCCCGCCAGACCCGCCCCGACGACGATCGCGTCAGCGTCCGCCTTACTGCTCATGGCGTCCCAGGGTAACGACTCAGGCGCTCAACTCCGAGGCCACGTCGACCGGCGCGAGCGGCCAGCGGTAGCGCTCCGGCCGGCAACCGTGGCCCAACGCCGTGTCCACCGCGTCCAGCATGGCCTCGCTCACGCCTGGCTTCTTCAGCTGTCGCGCGCCTACCGACAGCCGCACCACGCCGTCGCGGCGAGCGATGCGCTCAGTGGTGACCACCACCATCCGGCACCACCAGGGCGCAGCGAGAAATCCGGCCCCGACGCCGACCACCCGGGCCCGCACGGTATGGCCCAGCACCAGGTCGGTGACGCCGTGCAAACCGGCTAGAATCCGGAAACCGTTGCGCGGCAATGCTTTGACAGTGCCCGGCGAAACAGTCCAGCCGGGTGCGGCGAACAGCCGGGTGCGCAGACCAAGATGCTCCAGTACGCGGTCTGCGCCCAGTAGCCGCAGATTGGCCTCATGGGCTGGCAGTGTGGCGAATTCGCCGCGGCGCTTCTTGGTGGCGGCCTCGTCGAAGCCGTGCAGCACGATCGCCGCGCCGTCGGCGCGCCGCTGCGTCAGCCAGTCGACGGTGTCGGGGTCGCGGTCGAGCCGGTAGTCGCCCCCCAGTCGGGGCGCCACCAGCAGCGACACCGGTACGCCGCGGGCGTCCAGTTGCGCGCAGAAGGCCTCGGCGTCGGCCCGGGTGTGCGGCCCGATCCCGGAGACGGAGACGATCAGTTGTCCGGTCACCACATCAGTGTGACCAGCGCAGGTGTCCTGTCGGTGACATCGAGGAAGACGTCAGATAGCGCTACGGAGTCGCCCGGCGGCGGCTGTGGTCGGCCGGATCGGTGGTGTCCGCGGCGATAGCCTTGAGCCTGGCCAGATCACGGGGGTGCAGCCCCGGCGTCATCTCCAGCGATTCCAGCAGCAGGTCGGTCTGCTCCCGCAGGGCGGGCAGGTGCTCGGGCCGGCCGTATTCCTTAACGTGAGCGACCAGCATCCGCAGCACCCGCAGGATCGCCGCTGCCACCAGGGGCTGACTGGGCGCAACCTGGCGAAGTTGGTCGAAACCGTGCCCGATGTATTCCTTGGGGTCGAGATCCCAGGGCCGCAACAGTATTCGCCCGTCCGGCCCGGCCACCGCCCGCGGTCGCGGTGGCACCGTCAGCACGCGGCGCAGCAGGCTGCCCACCCGCAGCGTGGCCTCCACCGCCGTGGTCGGGTCGTTGATCGCCGAGCTGAGTGCACGCAGCCCGATATCGACCAGCTGCCGGAAGGCGAAGTCGACGTCTTCCTGCATGGTGCGGCTGTCACTGACGACGACGGCCCGGGACAGCTTGTCCCGCACCCGATCCGGATTGGCCGGCACCGGCCAGATGGTGACCAGCGGCTGGCCGAGGTGGATGTAGGCACCGACGCGGGTGTCCAACCGGATTGTGGTGCCGGCCGGGATCGCGGCCAGCAGCCGCTGGGGGTTGACCTGACTGACCCAGCCGTTGCCGGGCGAGGTCAGCCGCAGTGCGTCCGAGGGAACCTCCATGTCCGCCTCGTGCGCGGGCCGCTCGTGGGCGGCCGCGGCCGCGACCGCGTCGATCACCATCGATCCCTCGGCCGCGATCTCGCGCACCACCTGCCCGACCTCCAGCCGGTGGGCCAGGTGGTCGACGTGGGCGATGATCGTGATGACCGTGGCGATTGTCAGTACGACCGCGACCGTCACTGTCAGCGGTGGCGCGGGGACCGGCGACGACCCATCGAGGTCGGGCAGGCTCAGCACGCAGTACACGAACGACGCGACCAGCAGGCCGATGACAACCTGGCTGAGCCGGTCTCGGATGAACCACCGCATAACTCGGGGCGACAGCTGCGAGCTTGCCAGCTGCAGGCTGACGATGGTCAACGAAAAGATGACCCCCGCGGTGGTGATGGTCGCGCCGGCGATGGTGGACAGCAGCGTGGTGGCCACACCGCTGTCCATCTTCAGCAGGAAGCGCGGCGACGGGCCGATGTTGCGGTCCGCCACCCGGGTGATGACGGCGAGCGCCATTCCGCCGAACACGATCACCAACGGCAGCGCGAACAGGCTCTCCCGGAACCGGTAGGCCAGCGCCGCCGCCCGCACGCTGGGGAAGCGTTCCGACCGGGTATGCATCAGCCAGGCAGGACGGCTTCGATGGCGGCGATCACCTCGGGTGCATCCGGCACCGTGGTCGGGCGGAAGCGGTTGACCACGCTGGCACCGGGGGCGAGCAGGAACTTCTCGAAGTTCCACTGCACGTCACCGGCAGCGCCCTCGGCGTCGGCGGTCTGGGTCAGCTCCGCATACAGCGGGTGGCGGTCCGCGCCGTTGACATCGGTCTTGGCCAGCAGCGGAAAGGTCACCCCGTAGGTGGTGGAGCAGAAGGTCGCGATCTCCTCGGCCGTTCCGGGCTCCTGGCCCATGAACTGGTTGCAGGGCACGCCCAGCACGGTCAGCCCGCGGTCGCCGTAGTCTTGCGCGAGCTTCTCCAGCGCGCCGTACTGCGGGGTGAGTCCGCATTTGGACGCGACGTTGACGACCAGGACCGCACGGTCGGCGTAGTCGGCCAGCGAGGTGGCACGGCCGTCAAGGGTGGTCAGCGGGATATCGACGAGGCTCATGGCCGCGACGTTACCCGCAGCCGACAACCGCCAGCAGCCAGGCGTAGGAGAACGCGATCTCTTTCCAGCGTTCGTAGCGCCCGGAGATACCGCCGTGGCCGGCGTTCATCTCGGTTTTCAGCAACACTGGGTTGATGTCGGTCTTGGTATGCCGTAGCGCCGCGACCCACTTCGCCGGTTCGACGTAGTACACCCGGGTGTCATTCAGCGAGGTCATTGCCAGGATCGGCGGGTATTCCCGGCTGGCGATGTTCTCGTACGGCGAGTAGGACTTCATGTAGAAGTAGACGTCCTTGTCGTCCAACGGGTTTCCCCATTCGTCCCACTCGATGACGGTCAGCGGCAGCGACGGGTCCAAGATGGTGGTCAGCGGGTCGACGAACGGGACCTGCGCCACCACCCCGGCGAACAGATCCGGCGCCAGGTTGGTAACCGCCCCCATCAGCAGGCCGCCGGCGCTGCCGCCCATCGCCACCAGATGCCCGGGCCGGCACACCCCTGCATCGATCAGGTGACGTCCCACGGCGACGAAGTCGGTGAAGCTGTTCTTCTTCTCCAGCAGCTTGCCGCGCTCGTACCACAGCCGGCCCATCTCGCCGCCGCCGCGAACGTGAGCTACGGCGAACACCATCCCCCGGTCCAGCAACGACAACCGAGCGATCGAGAACTGTGGGTCCTCACACGCCTCGTAGGCGCCGTAGCCGTAAAGCAGTGTGGGAGCAGGCAGTTCGATCCCTGCTCGGTGCACGATCGACACCGGTACCCGGGTGCCGTCCTCGGCATAGGCCCAGTCGCGATATTCGACGTAGTCGGTGCCGCGGTATTCGCCCAGTACCGGTTGTTCGCGCAACAGGGTGCGTTCACCGGTCGCTAGGTCGATGTCGTAGACCCGCACCGGGGTGATGAACGACGTCGCACCTACCCGCAGCTTCGGGGCGTCCCAGTTCGGATTGGTTGCCAGACCCGACGACGTCAGCTCGGTGTCGAACGTGATCTCCTGCGGCAGTTGGAGATCACCATCGGCGCCGATCGGCCACAGCTGGATGCGAGGCAGGCCCTCGGCGCGGTATCCGACCACGAGGTGATGCGCGAAGGCGTCCACCGCGTCGAGCCGCACGTCGTCGCGTCCGGCGATCAAGGTCTGCTGCGCGGCCGGATCGCTCACCGGGGCCTGCACCAAAGTGAAGTTGACCGCACCGTCGTTGTGCAGCATCAGGAATTGGTCCTGACCGCCGATGATGGCGTGCTCGACGGAGTATTCGACGCCTTCGCGGCGAGGCAGCACCACAGTGAACGCGGCGTGCGAGTCGGCCGCGTCGGCGTAGCGTACCTCGGTGGTGATCGACGAACCTGCCGCGATCAACACGTAGGCATCGCTGCGGGTGCGTCCCACCGACAGCCAGTATCGTTCGTCGGCCTCGTGGTAGACCTGCTCGGCGGAGTCCGCGGGGTTGCCGATTCGGTGGCGCCACACAGTGTCCGGGCGCCAGGCTTCGTCGACGGTTGTGTAGTAGACGGTCTGATTGTCGGTCGCCCAGGTCACCCCGGCGCCGATCCCGGCGATCTCGTCGGCAAGCAGCTCGCCGGTGGATAAATCCTTGAACCGCAGGGTGTATCGCTCATCGCCGACGACGTCGACGGAGTAGGCCAGGACGTGGCTGTCCGGGCTGACGCTGGCGGCACCGAGCGCGAAGAAGTCGTGCCCTTCGGCCTCGGCATTCTGGTCGAGCAACACCTGCTCGCCCGGGATCTCGGTGGCCTCGTCGAGCTGCGGCGGATCCCAGTCATCGGGGCTGCTGACCGGGCAGCGGCAGTGGACGCCGTACTGCTTTCCTTCAAATGTGCGCGCGTAGTACCACCAGTCGCCGCGGCGGGCGGGCACCGACAGATCGGTTTCCTTGGTACGCGCCTTGATCTCGTCGAAAATGGTCTGCCGCAAGGGTTCCAGATGTGCCGTGGCGGCGTCGGTGTACGCGTTCTCGGCTTCCAGGTGGGCGATCACCGCGGGATCAGACTTGTCACGCAGCCACTCGTAGGAGTCGACGAAGACGTCCCCGTGGTGCGTGCGAGTGCTGGCTACCCGCTTTGCCGAAGGTGGACCCGGGAGATCCTGCGATACGTCGGTCATGCTCCGGGGCCGACCCAGTCGTCGAAGGACAGACCCGAAATACGTTCGTAAGCCTCGATGTAACGGGCGCGCGTCGCGGCGATGATGTCGTCCGGCAGCGCCGGGGGCGGCTGGTCTGAAGCCCGGTCCCAACCGGATTCCGGACCGGTCAGCCAGTTGCGAACGAACTGTTTGTCGAAGCTCTGCTGCACGACCCCGGCGCGGTAGTGGTCGGCCGGCCAGTACCGTGACGAGTCGGGGGTGAACACCTCGTCGGCCAGCACCAGGTTGTCGTGTTCGTCGATCCCGAACTCGAACTTGGTGTCGGCGATGATGATTCCCTTGGTCAGCGCGTGGTCGGCCGCTTGCACATAAGTTGCCAGGGTGCGGTCGCGCAGCTGGCCGGCCCGCACCGGACCCACCAGGTCGATCACCTGCGCGAACGAGATGTTCTCATCGTGTTCGCCGATCTCGGCTTTGGTTGCCGGAGTGAACAGCGGGTTGAGGAACTTGCTGGCTTCGACCAATCCGGGCGGCAAGGGGATGCCGCACACGGCACCGCTGCGCTGGTAGTCCAGCAGCCCCGAGCCGGTCAGGTAGCCGCGGGCCACACACTCCACCGGCATCATCTTCAGCTGGCGCACCACCAGCGCGCGGCCGAGCACCTCATCGGGGATGCGAGGGTCGTCGGGCGGCCCGGCCAGGTGATTGGGGGCCTCGACGAGGTCGAAGAAGAACACACTCATCGCGGTCAGGATGCGGCCCTTGTCCGGGATCTCGCTGTCGAGGATGTAGTCGAACGCCGAGATCCGGTCGGTCGCGACGAACAGCAGATGCTGATCATCGATCCGGTAGAGTTCGCGGACTTTGCCGCTGGCCAGGTGCTGGTAATCGGAGAGCGCAGGTCGCGACATTGCGTCAGCCTATCGGGGACCGCAAGGCCGGCGAAGCCGGGTGAAGCGGGTCCCCGCCAACAAACGCAGCGGGGACCGCAAGGCCGGCGAAGCCGGGCGCAGCACGCCCTCGGATGTGCTGGGATCGGATCATGACGTCCCGGTTGCTGCCCTACGCCACCTCCCCCGGCCGCTTGCTGGCCCAACTGTTCAGCGACGTCGTCGTCGCGGCGTGGACCTTCTTGTGGGTGCTGGTCGCGCTCGCCGTCCATGGGGCGGTCACCACCATCGCCGGTGTCGGGCAGCAGTTCGAACGCGGCGCCAACGGTGTGGCCGACAGCTTGACGTCGGCAGGCAAGAGCGCGGACCGTATCCCGCTGGTGGGCGACGCGGTGAGCAAGCCGCTCACCGCGGCGGGCCATGCCGCCGTCGACATCGCCGGGGCCGGCCACAATCTGAACACCACGGCCGGCTGGCTGGCCTACGCGCTCGCGTTCGCGGTCGCGGCCCCGCCGATTCTGGCGGTGGCGATGCCGTGGCTGGCCTTGCGACTGCGGTTCTTCCTGCGCAAACGAGCGGTGCTGGGGCTGTACGCCACCATGGCCGGGCAGCAACTGCTGGCGCTGCGCGCGCTGACCAATCGTCCCTTGGGCAAGCTGACCGCGATCAGTCCCGATCCCGCCGGCGCCTGGCGGCATGCCGACCCCGCGGTGATCGGAGGACTGGCCGCCCTTGAGCTGCACTCCGCGGGCTTGGCCCGGCGATCTCGGCGCGGTCCAGCCCGCTGAACGGGAGAAATCGCGCCGAAAATCGCAGGGAACCGCGGGCGGGTCAGGCTACGTCCGACCTGTGTGGACAACTATCTACGGCGTCATGACGGTGTGATTACCCGCTCTCAGGCCTTGGAGTGCGGCCTCTCCAGTTCCGCCATCGGCCGGCGACTCCAATCCGGACGCTGGCGGCGCTGCGGGCCGGGCGTGTACTTTGCCGACGATCGTCCGTTCACCACCGCCGCGCGCATCCGAGCAGCGGTGTGGAGCTACGGACCCAATGCCGTCGCCAGCGGATTGGCCGCGGCCTGGTGGCACCAGCTGACCACCGCCGCACCGAATTTGGTCGAGGTTACCGTTCCTCGTAATTCACATGGGCGGGCTCACCGAGGCACCCGGCTCAGGCGCCGGGACCTCTTTCCCGCTGACATGGTCGAGCGCAGGGGGCTGCTGGTTACCGGGCTCGCCCTGACAACGGTCGAAGCCGCTGCCCGTCGTGGCGGGGGCCCCAAGGTGATGGATACCGCCCTGCAGCGTCACACTGAACTACCCCACCTGTGGCGGGCCCAGCTGCGAAACGCAGGCCGGCAGGGATCCCCGGCGGCCCGTCGGATGCTGCAGGCAGCGCAGAGCGGCGCGCGTTCACAGGCCGAGCGAATGCTAGTCCAACTGTTGCGCGATGCCGGCATCACTGGATGGGTGGCGAACTATCGACTGGGCGGCTACAAGATCGACGTTGCCTTTCCCGAAATCACAATTGCGATCGAGGTCGACGGCTGGGCGTATCACAGCGGCCCGGATGAATTCGAAGGTGACCGGGTGCGGCAGAACCAGATCGTGTTGCGAGGTTGGACGGTGCTCCGGTTTACCTGGCTGGACCTGGTCACCGCCCCGGACCGGGTCATCGCCGAGATCCGGTGGGCGATTTCGGCGCGGTAGTGCCCGCTGACCGGGAGAGATCGCGCCGAAATCGCAGGATATCAGGGCCGCAGTTCCACCACCATGTGCCGCATCCCGGTGTGCCGGTTGCTGCGCGTCCACTCCACCGGCGCCACCACCGCCAATTCGCCGAATCGGCCCAGCAACTCCTCGTAGAGCACCCGTAGCTCCAATCGGGCCAGATGGGCGCCCAAACAGAAATGCGCGCCGTGTCCGAAACCGATGTGCGGATTGGGTTTACGGGTGATGTCGAACTGCTCGGACCGGTCGAAGACCGCCGGGTCGCGGTTAGCCGATCCCTCCCACACCAGTACCTTCTGGCCGGCCTCGATGGTCTGCCCGCCCAGCACTGCGCGCCGGGTGGCGGTGCGCCGCTTCGACGGCGCCGGTGAGGTCCAGCGCAGGATCTCCTCGATGGCGGTGGGCAACAGACCGAGATCGCCACGCAGCGCACGATATTGGTCGGGGTGCTGAGCCAGCGCCAGCAGGCCGCCGGCGATGGCGTTGCGGGTGGTCTCGGCGCCGGCACTGAACAGCAACTGGAAGAACAGATACACCTCGAGATCACTGAGCTCGGGGTCGGTCGAGTTGGCCACCACCGACAGCATGTCGTCAGCGGGCTCGGCGCGCTTGGCCGCGATCAACTCCCGCCCGAAGGTGTAGACCCGGTTGCCGGCGTCCTCGATGGACAGCCGCGACACCACTGCCTTGCGCGAGCCGCGGAAGTCAAAGCTGGGCTCGATCGCCTCGAACAGCCAATGCCGGTCGGCCTCGGGTACGCCCAGCAGGATGCAGATCATCTGCATCGGTATCTCGGCAGCGATGTCGACCAGGAAATCAAAGGGAACCCCGGGCTCGACGGCGTCGAGCAAGGCCCGGGCCCGGTGGCGCAGGTCGGTTTCGACGCGGCGGATCATCCGCGGAGTCAGTCCGGAGCTGACCAGCCGTCGGACCTGCGCGTGCCGCGGGTCGTCCATCATGTTCAGCAGCTGGCCCGCGATCGGTAGGTCCTGCAGCACGGTGCCGCCGAACGGCCGGTCCCCGCCGGTGACCGACGAATAGGTCTGCGCGTCGCGCAGCACTTCGAGTGTTTCGGCGTGCGTGGCCACCGACCAGAAGCCGTCGCCGTCCGGTGTGTGCGCGGTGGGCTCGTGCCAGAACACCGGGGCGACGCGGCGGTGCAGCGCGAACAGCTGGTGCGGGAAGCCGTCGGCGAAGTTGTCCAGATCGGTGAAATCGATGCCCGCGAGCCCCTGGACCTCCATGACGGCTACAGGATCGCGCCCGGGGTGTAGGCAGCCCCGGCCGGATACCGTTCGACGAGTTCGGCCACCTCTGCCGCCACTCGGTCGACCTGGTCGGCGGCCGCACCGGTGAATGCCTGCCGGTCGGCGACGGCCGCATCCAGCGCGGCCCGATCCAGCGGCAGCCGCTCGTCGGCGGACAGCCGGTCCAGCAGGTCGGGTTCGGCGCCCCGCTCCCGCATCGCCAGCGCGACGGCCACCGCATGTTCCTTGATCACCTCGTGAGCGGCTTCGCGGCCGACCCCGGCACGCACCGCGGCGATCAACACCTTGGTGGTGGCCAGGAACGGCAGGTAGCGGTCCAGTTCGCGGGTGATCACCGCCGGGTAGGCCCCGAACTCGTCGAGCACTGTCAAGAAGGTCTCGGTCTGCCCGTCGACGGCGAAGAAGGCGTCGGGCAGTGCGACGCGACGCACCACCGAGCAGAAGACGTCACCTTCGTTCCACTGCGCGCCGGCCAGTTCGGCTGCCATCGAGGCGTAGCCGCGCAACACCACCTGCAGGCCGTTGACCCGCTCACAGCTGCGGGTGTTCATCTTGTGCGGCATCGCCGACGAGCCCACTTGGCCGGGCGCGAAGCCCTCGGTGACCAGTTCGTGGCCGGCCATCAGCCGGATCGTCTGGGCCAGCGAGGAGGGGCCGGCGCCCAGTTGCACCAGCGCGGAGACCACGTCGTGGTCCAGCGAGCGGGGGTATACCTGCCCGACGCTGGTCAGCACCGCGGAGAACCCGAGGAATTCCGCGACTCGACGTTCCAGCTCGCTGAGTTTGGCGGTGTCGCCGTCGAACAGATCGAGCATGTCCTGCGCGGTGCCCATCGGCCCCTTGATGCCGCGCAGCGGGTAGCGGTCGATCAGCTCACGCACTCGCGCCAGCGCGAGCAGGGTTTCCTCGGCAGCCGAAGCGAACCGCTTACCCAACGTGGTGGCCTGCGCGGCGACGTTGTGGCTGCGCCCGGCCATCACCAGGTCGCGGTAGGCCACCGCGTGGTTGACCAAACGCGCCGCGACCGCGACCCCGTGGTCGTGGGCGAGTTGCAGGGATTGGCGGATCTGCAGCTGCTCGACGTTCTCGGTCAGGTCGCGGCTGGTCATGCCCTTGTGGATGTGCTCGTGACCGGCGAGGGCGTTGAACTCCTCGATACGTGCCTTGACGTCGTGGCGGGTCACCCGTTCGCGGGCTGCGATCGACGCCAGGTCGACGTCACCGAGGACGGCCTCGTAGTCGGCGATCGCCTGTGCGGGGACCGGCACACCAAGCTCGGACTGGGCGCGCAGTACGGCCAGCCACAGCCGCCGTTCGGCGACGATCTTGGCCTGCGGGGACCAGATGTCTGTCATCGCGGTGCTGGCGTAACGGGTGGCCAGCACATTGGGGATGCTCACGAGCAGCTAGCTTACGGTCGTCCTGTCCGGCGGCGTCTGACCGGCCTGGACAGCAGGCGCCGCTCGCAGCATGACCGGGCCGCGACCTTCGGACAGTGATATCGCGGCATCGATGAGGTGCTCCCGGACGACCTGGACGGCACGCCATAAGGGCAGCGGTTCGCAGATGAAGGCGGGGTTGGTTCGGGTGGCGCGCCGCATCACGTGGTGACATCCCTGCGAGAACTGCACGCGCTGGACCGTCACCTCGTCAGCCCGGCTGGTGAGCGGGTAGGGGTTCTGGGTGTAACGAATGCACGCCCCGTCGCGGTCGATGCCGTAACCGGCCAGCAGGCCGCCATACGGGTCGACGGTGACCGGCCAGAAGGGCGGCGCGAGGTCGAAGGAGCGCACGATCTCTCGGCGCGGCCCTACGGGGACATGCCGGGTGAGGGAACGGGTGCGGCAGCGGGTGGCAATGTCGTAGGGGCGCACTCGCTTGTTACGCATGAACTCAAGGAAGACCTCGACCGCTATCCGGGCTGCCGGCGGCCACTCATGATGCGCCAACGCGGCATTACTCTCGTTGGCGCGGCCAACGGTCAACATGGCGACTCCACATGTCGAGAAAAACGGACAGGCTCGTAGTCTGACACAGACTGCCGGTCGGTGAGTACCCTTTTGCCGATGAGCAACGGGAGGCCAACCCGGCGGGATATGCACGCTGAGCTCACGCGGACCGCCGTGCTCGACGCCGCCCGGACCCTTTTCGTCGCCAAGGGCTTCGAAGCGACCTCGGTCGATGAGATCGCGCAGGCGTCCCAGTCCAGCAAGGGCGCCGTCTACCACCACTTTCGCGACAAGCAGGCGATCTTCGCCGAGGTCTTCCGGCTCAGCCAGTCCGATGTGATGCAGGCCGTACTACCGGGCGCCCTGGAGTCGATGCCTGGCGACGCGAGCCCGTGGGAACAGGCGCTGTTGGCCATCAGCGCGGTGCTGCGCTGCTACGTCGACAATCACGACGCACGGGTGTTGCTACGGGAATCGGCCAGCGCCTTGGGCTGGGACCGCAAGCAGACCGTCGATGAGGAACTGGCGCTTCCATTGCTGCGCGCGGTACTCGGCGAGCTGATCGAGGCCGGCGAGATCGTAGCGGTGCCCGTTGCCGTGACCGCCGAGTTGCTCTACGCGCTGCTCAGCAAGACCGGACCCATCATCGCTGCCGCCGCCGATCCCGCACACGCGGTCAGCGAGATCGAGCCGGTGCTGTTCGCGTTGCTCAACGGCCTGCATCGCGACCAGCCGCAGTCGGCGGGCGAAACCAAACGGTTGGGTTTCGCCCGGCCGAAAACGCCCTAGCCGAAAACGCCCCAGCAAGGGGCGCCGCGGTGCTGGTGGCGGCGACCCGCCGCGCCCGGCTCCGCCGCGCTTGCGATCGCCGGGTGCTGCTGACGGCGACCCGCCGCGGCCTTACAGCGCGTGCAGGATGTCTTCGACCCGGTCCTTGGCGTCACCGAACAACATGGCGGAGTTCGGCCGGAAGAACAGCGGGTTCTGCACGCCCGCGTAGCCGGAAGCCATGGAGCGCTTGAAGACGATCACGTTGTCGGCGTCCCACACGGTCAGCACCGGCATGCCCGCGATCGGGCTGGACGGGTCTTCGGCGGCCGCCGGGTTGACGGTGTCGTTGGCGCCGATCACCAGCACCACCGACGTGTCACCGAAGTCGTCGTTGATCTCGTCCATCTCCAGCACGATGTCGTAGGGCACCTTGGCCTCGGCCAGCAGCACGTTCATGTGGCCGGGCAGCCGGCCGGCGACCGGGTGGATGCCGAAGCGCACGTTGACGCCGCGGTCGCGCAACTTGCGGGTGAGCTCGGCGACCCCGTACTGGGCCTGAGCGACGGCCATGCCGTAGCCGGGGGTGATGATCACCGAGTCGGCGCCGCCCAACATCTCGGCCACGCCCTCGGCGGTGATCTCCCGATGCTCGCCGTAGTCCTTGTCCTCGGCCGGTCCGGCCTCGATCCCGAACCCGCCGGCGATCACCGAGATGAACGACCGGTTCATCGCCTTGCACATGATGTAGGACAGGTAGGCACCCGAGGAGCCGACCAAAGCGCCGGTGATGATCAGCAGGTCGTTGGAGAGCAGGAAGCCCGAGGCCGCCGCCGCCCAGCCGGAGTAGCTGTTGAGCATGGAGACGACCACCGGCATGTCGCCGCCGCCGATGGATGCCACCAGGTGCCAGCCCAGCGCGAGCGCCAGCAGGGTCACCACGATCAGCAGCCACAGCTTGGGCTCGTTGACGAACCACACCGTCAAAGCGACGAACGCGACCAGCGCGCCGATGTTGAGGAAGTTCTTGCCGGGCAGCATCAGCGGGTTGGACTTCATCCGCCCCGAGAGCTTGAGGTTGGCCACGATCGAGCCGGTGAAGGTCACCGCACCGATGAACACCCCGATGAACACCTCGGCCGAGTGGATGCCGAACAGCCCCTGGGCGGCCAGTTCACGGGCGTCGGCGCTGCACGGGCTGTTTTCTACGTGCAGGTAGCCGTTCCAGCCGACCAACACGGCGGCCAGACCGACGAACGAGTGCAGCAGCGCGATCAGCTCCGGCATGCCGGTCATCTCGACCACCTTGGCGCGCCACAACCCGATCGCCGCACCCACCACGGTGGCCCCGATCAGCAGCGCCAGGCCGACCTGATTGATGTCGTGATGGACCGCCAAGGTGATAGTCGCGGCGAGCGCAACCGCCATCCCGAGGATGCCGAAGCTGTTGCCGGCCTTGGACGTCTCGTGCTTGCTCAGCCCGGCCAGAGCCAGGATGAACAGCAGCGCCGCGACGATGTATGCCGCCGAGGCGGCGGTCTCAACTGAAAACATAAGCGGGGTCTACTCCAAGTCGGGGTGCGCAGCGCCTAGCTGCGGGAGAACATGGCGAGCATGCGGCGGGTCACCGCGAAACCACCGAAGATGTTGATGCTGGCCAGCAGGATCGCCGCGGCGGCCAAACTCGTGATGGCCGGGTCACCGTGGCCGATCTGCAGCAGCGCGCCCACCACGATGATTCCGGAGATCGCATTGGTCACCGACATCAGCGGCGTGTGCAGCGCGTGGTGCACATGGCCGATCACGTAGTAACCGATCACGATCGCCAACGCAAAGACGATCAGGTGCACCTGCAGCGCCGCCGGCGCCATGGCGACCAGCGCGAACAGCACTGCCGCCGCGGACACCACCACGCCCAGCCGGCGTCCGGCCGACATCGGTTCCTTGGCTTTCTGCGTGACCACCGGGGCTTCGGCGACCTTGGCCGGAGCGGCCGAGACCTGCACCGGGGGCGGCGGCCATGTCGAGGCGCCGTCGCGCACCACGGTCATCGACCGCTGCACCACGTCGTCGAAGTCCAGCACCAGCTGGCCGTCCTTGCCGGGAGTCATCAACTTCATCAGGTTGACCAGGTTGGTGCCGTAGAGCTGCGACGCCTGCGCGGGCAGCCGGCCGGCCAGGTCGGTGTAGCCGATGATCGTCACCCCGTTGGCGGTGACGACGGCCTGGTCCTTGACGGTGCCCTCGACGTTGCCGCCGTTGGCCGCGGCCATGTCGACGATCACGCTGCCCGGTTTCATCGACGCGACCATCTCGGCGGTGATGATCCGCGGCGCGGGCTTACCCGGGATGAGCGCGGTGGTGATGATGATGTCGACGTCGGCACTCTGCTCGGCGTAGAGCGCTGCCTCGCGGACCTTGTAGTCGTCGCTCATCTCTTTGGCGTAGCCAGTGGCCGAAACCTCGGTCTCGGTCGATTCGATCGACAGGTATTCCCCGCCGAGCGAGCGCACCTGGTCGGCCACCTCCGGGCGGGGGTCGGTGGCCCGCACGATGGCGCCCAGGCTGCCGGCGGCACCGATCGCGGCCAAGCCCGCCACCCCGGCGCCCACCACCAGCACCTTGGCCGGCGGTACCTTGCCCGCGGCGGTCACCTGGCCGGTAAAGAACCGGCCGAAGACGTGGGCAGCCTCGATCACGGCGCGGTAGCCGGCGATGTTGGCCATCGAGCTCAGCACGTCCAGCGACTGCGCCCGCGAGATCCGGGGCACCGCGTCCATCGACAGCGCCGTGATTGGCCGGCGAGCCAGGTCCTCCACTCGGTCCGGGTTCAGCGCCGGAGCCAGCAGGCTGACCAGCGTCGCGCCCGGCTTCATGCCGTCCAGCTGCTCGGTCGACGGGGCGTTGACACCGAACACGATGTCGGCGGCACGCGCATCGCCGATCGTGGCGCCGGCCTCGGTGTACGCCGCGTCGGAAAAGGACGACGCTTCGCCCGCACCGGAATCCACTACGACGTCGTAACCGAGCTTGGTCAGTGCAGCGACCGTCGTCGGCGTCGCCGACACACGCGTCTCACCGGGCTGCGCCTCGGATAGGACACCGATATTCATGACGTAGCTCTCCACATTCGCATCTCTTGGCCGTCTTCAGGCGCTGACGGGCGTTCTCCAAGCGTCTCCGGCCCCTTTGTTACCCGCCAGTAGCTAAGGAGCGACAAAGGGATCGAGGCAGCATACCGTGTGCGGCTCTCAGGCCGACACTGCGCGCTGATCCAGTGGGGCGAGCATATCGATGACGTCGACGACCGCAGCCCGGGCGGCCACCCGCGGCCCCTGCAGATCATCGACCAGTGCCGCCATCACCGCGCCGTCCACCATGCAGACCAGGGCATATGCCATCTCGACCCGCGCGATCCGACCGGAGCGTTCGACCGCTTCAGCGACCGCGTCGGACCGTTGATGCAGGACCCGGCGCTGAATGCCGCGCAGCGCCGGGTGGCGAGAACAGACGATATAGCGCTCATAGCGGGAGATGAGCTGCTCGTCGATCTGCTCGTCGCTGCCCTCCCCCACCAACAGCTCCACCAAGATGTCGGCTGTGGTCTCGGCACTGCGTCGGCGCCGGGACAGCTCGGTGATGCGCGCTCGCAACTGTGCGACCTCCAACATCCCGATGTGTTCCACGGCGTGGGCGATGAGGTCTTCCAGTGACGAGAAGTAATAGGTCGTCGATGCCAGCGGCAGACCGGCTCGCTGCGCCACGGCACGATGCCGCACGGCGTCGAAACCGCCCTCGCGCAGCAGCTCGGCGGCGGCGCTGATCAGCGCATACCGCCGTCGTTCGCCCTTGGGCGTCACTGCTGTCATCACGCCTAGAGATGCTGCCAGCCCGGGTAGCGCCGCATCATGCGTTTCCGCCTTTTCGGACAAACAGCACCCGCTGGCATGATGGCCGCCATGCCAGAGTTGAGCCGACGGACGGTACTACGCCTCGGAGCCGCGATGGGTACCGCGGGCGCACTGGGGGCGAGCTCATTACTCGATGCGCGTCCCACGCAGGCCGCCCCGGCGCAGGCCGCGCCAACAATGACGACAGGCTCGTTCACCTCGGCGGCGCGCGGGGGCATCACCACCAACTGGGCGATCGCCCGCCCGCCCGGCCAGACCGGCGCGTTGCGGCCACTGATCGCGCTGCACGGCAAGGGAAGTGATGCCGCGACCGTGATGGCCGGCGGCGTGGAGCAGGGCCTAGCCGAGGCCGTGGACGCGGGCCTGCCCCCGTTCGCGGTGGTCGCCGTCGACGGCGGCGGGAGCTACTGGCACCACCGCGCCTCCGGTGAAGACTCGGACGCAATGGTGACCGACGAGTTGTTGCCTCTGCTGGCCGAACAGGGCCTGGACACCTCCCGGGTGGGATTCATCGGCTGGTCGATGGGCGGCTACGGCGCCCTGTTGCTGGGGGGCCGACTCGGCCCGCGCCGAACCGCGGCGATCTGCGCGGTCAGCCCCGCACTGTGGCTGTCACCCGGAGCGACGGCGCCGGGCGCGTTCGACGGCGCATCGGACTTCGCGGCCAACTCGGTGTTCGGGATGCCGGCATTGGGCTCGATCCCGATCCGGGTGGACTGCGGCAATGACGACCCGTTCTATTCGGCGACCCAGGCCTTCATCGCCCAGTTGCCCAGCCCCCCG
This sequence comes from Mycobacterium sp. SMC-14, assembly GCF_046250075.1. NCBI lineage: Bacteria > Bacillati > Actinomycetota > Actinomycetes > Mycobacteriales > Mycobacteriaceae > Mycobacterium > Mycobacterium sp. SMC-14. The sequence continues at coordinate 3,962,328 of NZ_CP176429.1, forward strand.
GCGGGCGGCTTCTCCCCCGGAGGGCACGACGGGTCGTACTGGAGTTCTCAGCTGCCCGCCGAGTTGACCTGGCTTGCCCCACTCCTGACTGCCTAAACGTTCTTCAGTCTGGCGAACACCGCTGCACGAACAAGAAGCGGAAGGCCGCGGGCGGGACTTACCGCGAATCTGGGTGCATGTCCCGTAATTCGGCCGCATTGTCTCCGAAATCGTCGGAATTGTCCGGTATATGAGCCCGACAAAACCTTGTGTGATGAAGAACACCCGCGGTAGCGTCAAAAAGTACTCACCAGTAACTCAACTGATTCTGGGTCGCACCAAATGCCAGTCCAACCGAACGAATTGGAAGGCCTTGTGATGACAAATCGACGAATTCAGACTGCCGCCGTTGCGGCCACCGCCAGCGGTGGGCTGATCACCGCAGCACTCATGCAGGCCGCGCTGGGCGCTGCTGCGCCCGGTGACAACGCCTTCACCATCGACGGCACCATCTTCGACCCCATCACCTCATCCGGCACCGAGGGCTTCGACCCGGTCGGTCCGCTCAGCTTGGCTCCGCCGCTGTTGGGTCTCGGCGGCGGGTCGGTGAGCCTTGGGCCCACCAGCTTGGACCTCGCCCCGCAGACCTTCGATTTGTACAACGGCACCGAATCGCTCGGCAGCATCAGCACCAACGAAACCGTCGCGAACCTGCTGGGCCTGTCCAACACCGCGTTCACTGTGCTCGACACCACCCCCGCCGACGGGGTCGAGGCCTCGGCGCTACCCGTGAAGGGAACGGTTTACGACGTACTGAACCTGGGCAATGGCTTCTACAACGTCTATGTCGCCACCCCGGGCGCGAACGGCACGGTCACCGACACCCTGGTGACGCCGTTCGGCAACACCGACCTGAGCTCGCTGTTCGCCGATATGAACGCCGCCAACCCGCTACAGCCGGGCGATGCGTTCACCCCGCTGCAGGCCGGTGACAGCAGCATCGGCGCCGACGCCTTCACCATCGGCGGGTTCACGTTCAACCCATTCAGCACCGGGGATGACGGCACGGTGACCGAGGGGTTCACCCCGGTCGACTCTCTCGCCAGCTTGCCGCCCCTGCTGAATCTCGGCGGCGGCCAACTGGTGTTCAGCCTGGGGTATCCCGGAACCCAGCCACAAGCCTTCGCACCCCAGGACTTCGACGTCTACGGAAGCAACGGCAGCGAGCTCGGCAGCGTCAAGACCGCGGTGGACGTGGCGAATCTGCTGGGCATGACCAACACCCAGTTGATCGTCCAAGATGTCACTGCGGCCGACGGCGTGGAGGACTCGCAGCTACCGGTACTGGGATCGGTCTACGACGCCTTGAACCTCGGCGGCGGATGGGTGAATGTCTACACGGCGACGCCGGACGTCACCGTCGACGGCACCGTCACTCCCGGCACCGTCCACGACACCTTGGTCACGCCGTTCGGCAACATGAACCTGGACTCGCTGTTCGGCGGCATCAACGCCGCCAACCCGCTCGACCCGGGTGACGCGTTCACCGGGCTACAGGTCGGCGACAGCAGCCTCGGCGAGGACGCTTTCAGCCTCGGTGGGTACGTCTTCGACCCGACGCTCGGCTTGACCGGCTCGGAAGAGGGTTTCAACATCGTGCCGGCGCTATTCGGTGTTGGGCCGCTGCTGGCCCTCGGCGGTGCCTCGGTCGGCATTGGTGGAGGTGCACCGATCGACTTCGCCCCGCAGGTCTTCACTGTCTACGACGACTCCGGGTCAAGCCCCGCCGACCTCGGGAGCATCACCACCGGCGTGAATGTGTCGAACTTGCTGGGGATGGCCAACACAGAGTTCACCGTGGCGAGCGTCGCCGCTGCCGAAGGGGTGGACGCCTCGCTGCTGCCGGCGGCAGGAACCGTCTACGACGTCCTGAACTTCGGCGGCGGCTGGCAGAACATCTACATCGCCACGCCCGGCGACGATGGCACGGTCACCGACACCCTGGTGACGCCGTTCGGCAACGTCGATCTGAGCTCGTTGTTCGGCATGTTCTCCGCCGCCAACCCACTGGATCCGGGCGACGCCTTCAACGGCCTGGACGACGCCGGCGCCATGTCGGCAATGGACCCGCTGGCCCTGTTCGGGCTCTGAGCGGTAACCCCAACGGGGTTACTGGCAGAGCTTGCCCAGCGCGGTGATGTGCGCATCGAGGTCATGCCCCAGCTGCTCGCGCTCCGTATTCGGTTGCCCGACAAGGTAGCTGAGGTTCAGACGCTCCAGCGCACCGGCCATCTTCTGGGTGGTTTCCACGATGTCTTGCGGCGTCGCGGGGTCCGCTTCGAGCCGGCCACGCAGATATGCCGCACCCGCAGTCAGCGACAACCGAGCGTTGGCCGCCACCGCGAGCTGGGCGATGGGGTTCTCCGGGTCCGGGTTCTTCATGTGCATGTTGTTGGCCACCGCTTGACGAGCAAGCACGACCGCGCCGCACACATCCTTCTTCGCGTCGTTGACCTGCTCACCGCTGAACTTGGTCGAACCACTCGAGGACGAACCACCCGGGTGCCACAGGCCGGCTACCGCCGCACCACCGATGAGCCCGGCGACCAGTCCGACCGCCGCGGCGATCAGCAGGGGGCCGGTGCTCGACTGCGCCGGAGCCGGGGCCGGAAGGGGAGCTGACCGCCGTTTCGCCGCGCCGGCACTTTTCGCCGGGGCATCCTGCGTTTCGGATTCGGTGGACTCCGGTTCAGTTTGGTCAGCCATGCCACCAAGGATAGCGGTAGGCCTATCCGGTCAGATCTGGATCTTCCCCTCGGCGGCAGCCGCGCCGATGTCGCTGCGGAAGTGACTTCCCGGCAAACGAATTGAATCGAGGATCCGATAGGCGTCGGCACGCGCGGCATTGAGGTCGTCTCCGACGCCCACCACCGACAGCACGCGCCCGCCGGAGGACACCACCGCCCCGTCGTCACGGCGCGCGGTACCGGCGTGCAACACCCCGTCGGCCTCGGCGCCCACGATCACGTCACCGACACGCGGCCGGCCGGGATAGTTCTCGGCGGCCAGCACCACGGTCACCGCGGCGGCATCCCGCCAGCGCAACACACCGAACTCGCTCAGTCCGCCGGTGGCGGCGGCATGCAGCAACTGTCCGAGCGGCGACTCCAACAGCGCCAGCACCGCCTGGGTCTCCGGATCGCCGAAGCGGCAATTGAATTCGACCACCGCCGGCCCGGTCGACGTCATCGCCAGACCGGCATACAGCAATCCGGTGAACCGGCTGCCCCGCCGGAGCAGTTCGGCCGCGACGGGTTCGACGACGTCGGTGACGATGCCGGCCGCGGCCTCCCGGGACAGCCACGGCAGCGGGGCGTATGCGCCCATGCCGCCGGTGTTGGGTCCGCTGTCGCCGTCGCCGACCCGCTTGAAGTCCTGCGCCGGCAACAGCGGCACCACGGTGGCGCCGTCGACGACACAGAACAGGGACAGTTCGGGTCCGTCGAGGAAGGATTCCAGCAGCACCGGATGCCCACTGTCGAGCAGCCCGGCAGCGTGCGCCCGGGCCGCTGCCCGATCTGCAGTCACGACGACGCCCTTGCCCGCGGCCAGCCCGTCGTCCTTGACCACCCAGGCCGCCTCCCCGGCATCAGGGCCGAAGCGGGTCAGGACGGCGTCCAGGTCAGCGGGGCTGTCGACGATCTCCGAGCGGGCGGTGCGCACGCCGGCGGCGGCCATCACGTCCTTGGCGAACGCCTTGGAGCCTTCGATGCGAGCGGCGTCCTGCGACGGCCCGAAGCAGGCGATGCCGGCGGCCCGCACCGCATCTGCCACACCCAGGACCAGCGGCACCTCCGGCCCGATCACCACGAGGTCGGCCTCGACGTCGCGGGCCAAGGCGGTGACGGCCGACGCCGAGGTGATGTCGATGTCTCGTTGCTCGGCCACCGCCGCGGTACCGGCGTTACCGGGGGCGATCACCACGTGGTCGACCTTGGGGTCGTTGCGAAGGGCTAGAAGTAACGCATGTTCCCGGGCGCCGGAACCGATCACCAGGACGCGCATGGGCGCTACTCCTCTCTGAGTTCGCCTCGCATGGTCATCGGTGAGGCGCGAGACAAAGGATATCGAAGGCAAGAGCCCGCCCGCGGTGCGTGCGGACTGTTCGCGCCACAGTCGGGCCTACTGGCAATACGGGCATCGCTTCCGTCGTGTCAGCGGCTCGCCACCATGGCGTGCAGTTCGTCGACGGTCCAGGGCGAAAAGCGCTGGTGATCGCGGTATCCGAGTACCGCGGGGACCGGCCGATCGAAACGGCCCAGGAAACCACCCGATGCCAGGAACACCGATCCGCTCACCCCGGCAGACAGGTCACTGGCCAGGTAGGCGTACAGCGGGGCGACGTAGTCGGCGGGGGCCGGATCCAACGAAGCCCGCATGCTGATCTCATCCAACAGGCCCCTGGCGTTCAGGTCGCGGATGTGTTTCTCGTAGTCATCGCCGGTGGACAACCGTGTCTTCGCGCCCGGGCAGACGACGTTCGCCCGCACCCCGTAAGGCGCAAGCTCCGCGGCCACCGCCACGGTCAGGCCGTTGATCGCACCCTTGCCGGCGGGATATCCGGTGCCGCCGTAATCGCCCAGAAATGCCACCGAGCCGCTGTTGACGATCGAGCCGCGGCGCTGCTCGGCCATGACCGGCGCGGCCGCCCGGCAGGTCTGAAAAGCCGTGCCCAAGTGTGCGTCGAGCAGATCCTGGAATTGCTCGGTGGACACCGACAGGATCGAGGAGCCGGGGGGTTCGGCAACGCCGGCGCAGTTGATCAGCACGTCGACGCTGCCGTATTCCTCCCGACAGGCGTGGACCAGCGCCACGGCGGTCGCCTCGACATGGGCCGCACCGGCCAGGCCGACGGCCCGCCCACCCGATGCGGTGATCGCTTCGGTTGTTTCGTCCACCGCCTCTGGGTCCCGGCCGTTCACCACCACTCCGGCACCGCAGCCCGCCAGCAGCTCCGCCACCGCTCGGCCGATGCCACGGCTGCCGCCGACCACGACGGCGCCCCGCGCGGCGAGCAGGGACTCGGTCACTCGCCCTTCTGCTTATCCAGCACGGCTGCGACGTTGGCCTTCTTGTCCTCACCCTTGCCCTCGGCGGCGGCCTTGTTGCGCTTGGCGATCACCTTCTCCACCACGGCGTTCAGCCCGGATCCGCGGGGGAAGCCGACGTAGTGGGTGATGAAGATGGCCATCTCGCGCAGCTCGTCCTCAGTCAGCTCGCCGTTGTGCAGGGCGGCGTTGACCTGGATCTCGGCCAGGTCCTTCTCCCCCACCGCGGTGACCACCGTCAGCGTCATCAGGCGCTTGTCGCGCATGGAAAGCCCGGGCCGACTCCAGATTCGACCGAACAGGTGGTCGGCGGTCAGCGCGAAGTACTCGCCGGGCATGTCGGGCATGTCCCAGGCGTAGACCTCGTTCATCTTGGCAAGCCCGGTACGGCGCAGTTCGTCCATCAGATCTCTCCCGGTTCTTGAAAAGCGGAGTCCTCGGTGTGCGGCACGCCCAGACCGGCGGCGAGTTCGGCGAGCGCCACCTGGGCGAGCGGCAGGTCGACTCCGGTGGCCTGTCCCAATCCCAGTGCGAGGTGCAGATCTTTCTCGCCGAGTCCGCGGGTGTGGGTGAAGGCGTTGTACAGGAAGTGGTCCGCCGGCAGTGGTGTGGTCGAGTCCAGCAGCATGATCGCGCCGGGGCCGCCGGTGAGCGCATCGGTGTGGCGCACCACCCGGCCCAGCGCCTGCAGATCGAGTCCGGCCGCTTCGGCCAGCTTCATGGCTTCGCCGGCCGCAGCGTACGCGGTGAACGTCAACATGTTGCGCGCCAGCTTCATTCGGGTTCCAGCCCCAGGCTTCCCGGCGTGGATCACCAACGACGCCCACTGCTTGAACGCCGGCTTGATCTGGTCGTAGACCGCGCGATCGGCACCGACCATGGTTGCCAGCTGACCCTTTTCGGCCGCGCCCGCACCACCGCTGACCGGTGCGTCGACGACGTGAATGCCCTGAGGCTTGAGTTCCTCGGCCAGCTCAGCGGCCGTGGTATCGGCGATCGTCGAGTGGATTGCGATGACGGTGCCCGGCTTCACCGTGGGCACCAGTTCGGCGACCACCTGTCGGACCTGGGCGTCGTCGAGCACCGTGATGCTGATGATGTCGGCGTTCGCGCCCACCTCGGCAACACTGCCGGCGACACTGGCTCCGGCCTCGGCCAGCGGTGTCATCGCCTCGGTCCGCAGGTCGAATATCGTTACGCCACCCGGCCATTCCACCAAACGCTTGGCCATCGGCGCACCCATATTGCCGAGGCCGATGTAACCGAGGCGGGGCTGTTCTTCCGGGGCTACAGTCATAAGTTCCGATTCCTCCTCATCGCTTCGCTCTGCGTCGTCACCGGTGGCTATGACCGGATGATCTGTCCGCCGTCGACGTTGAAGATCTGGCCGGTGATCCACGACGCCTGATCCGACAACAGGAACAGACACATCGGGACGAGATCCTCCGGCGTGCCCATCCGAGCGAGCGGCAGCTGCTGCACCATCTGCTTCACGATCGCTTGCGGGGTGGTGACCCGGTTGGCCTCGGTGTCGATCGGGCCGGGCGCGATCGCGTTGATCCGGATGTTGCGCCAGCCCAGTTCACGGGAGAGCTGCTGGGTCAGGCCGTTGACCCCGACCTTGGCCAGGCCGTAGAAGTTCGAGTACACCCATGCCGCGGTGGAGGACTGGTTGACGATGGCGCCGCCGCCGCGCTGAGCCATGTGCTCGTAGACCGCTCGCGTGCAGATCAGCGCACCGTCCAGATTCACCCGCATGAAGTTCTCGTAGTAGTCCCACGGCACGGTCAGCAGGCCATCGAGCTTCATCCCGCCGAAGATCGCGGCGTTGTTGACCAGATAGTCGATTCCGCCGAACTCCGCCACGGCCGCATCCGCCATGGCCTGCGCCGACTCCAGGTCCGAGACGTCGACGCGCACCGCGATGGCCTTGCCGCCGTCGGCGACGATCTGGTCGGCCACGGTCTTCGCGCCGTCGACGTTGATGTCGGCGACCACCACCGCGGCGCCCTCGGCGGCGAGAGCTTGGGCGTAGGCCTGCCCGATCCCGCCACCGGAGCCGGTGACGATAGCCACCTTGTCGTCGAATTGACCCATCAGCTTGTTCTCCTTGATCCGGTGATTGTCGTTAGTTCGCTGCTGTCGCAATGGCTTTGATTTCGAGGTATTCCTCGAACCCGGCGACGCCCATCTCGCGGCCATTGCCGGACTGCTTGTACCCGCCGAACGGCATATCCGCGGAGTACCAGACCCCGCCGTTGACGTTGACGGTGCCGGCCCGCAGTCGGGCGGCCACCCCTGCCGCCCGCTGCGCATCGGCGCCGTAGACGGTGGCGGACAACCCGTAGGGCGAGTCGTTCGCGATGCGCACCGCGTCGTCGTCGCCGTCGTGCGGGATCACGGTGAGCACGGGGCCGAAGATCTCCTCGCGGGCCACCCGCGCCTCGTTGGTCAGCCCGGCGATCACGGTGGGTTCGATGAAAAAGCCGGCGGGCTGGTCCGCTGGGCGACCGCCACCGCAGGCGAAGCTCCCGCCCTCGGTGATCGCCAGATCCAGGTAGCTCTGCACCCGGTCACGCTGGCGAGCCGAGATCACCGGGCCGCAGATGGTGCCGGGCTTCGAGGGGTCGCCGGCCTTGATCGAGCCCATGGTGCCGGCCGCGATAGCGACCGCCTCGTCGTAGCGGGCCCGGGGCACCACCAGTCGCGTGGTGATCGCGCAGCCCTGCCCGGCGTGCAGGCAGACCGAGAATCCCGCGACCGAGCAGGCGGCGGCCAGGTCGGCGTCGTCGAGTACCAGGAAGGCGGACTTGCCACCCAGCTCCAGGAACACCTTCTTGATGGTGGCGGCGGCATCCGCCATCACACTGCGGCCGGTGGCGGTCGAGCCGGTGAACGAAACCAGGTCCACCCGTGGGTCTTTGGCGAGTGTGGCGCCCAACGCGTGGTCGGTCGAGGTGACGATGTTGACCACGCCCGGCGGAATGTCGGTCTTCTCCGCGATCAGCTCGCCGAGCACCGCGGCGACCCACGGCGTGTCGGGGGCGGGCTTGAGCACGACGGTGTTGCCGGCGGCCAGCGCCGGGCCCAGCTTGGCCAGGTTGATCTGGTGCGGGAAGTTCCACGGGGTGATGGCGCCGACGACGCCCACCGCCTCCCGCACCACCGAGCGTCGAGTGGGGATGCCCATCGGCGAGGCCTGACCGAGATCCTGTGTCCACTCGTAGTTTTCGGCGGTGTCCGCGGCGAAACTGAGGTCGTTGATCGGCCCTTCCAACTGCGCGCCGGCGGTCAGCATCCGGGGCGCGCCCACGTCGGCGATGGTCAGATCGCGAAGCTCCTCGACATGCTCGAGCATCGCGTCGCGCAACTGACGTACACAGCGCACCCGCAGTGCGGTGTTGGTCGACCAGTCCGTCTCGTCGAACGCCCGGCGCGCCGCACCGATCGCGCGGTCCATGTCGGCGGCGTCGGCATTGGCCGCCTCACCGAGCACCTCCTCGGTGGCCGGGTTGACGGTGGCGAAGCCGCCGGCTCCGCCCGAGGTCAGCTTGCCGTCGATAAGCAGCCGGCTCACGCCGTCAGCCAGTAGCGCCATCGTCTCACTCCCGCAGCTTGGTCGCAGGCCCCCGTGAAGAAACACTGCGAAAATGGACACATGTCCGTTATCACCGGCTCGAACCCTAGACCCAGAGTTGGCGCCCCCGCAACCCTCTGAGCCTGAAACCCTTGTTTCCCAGGGGACTTGCCTAACAAATCTACCTTCAGCTACGTTGGACACGTGTCCAGCGAATCGGTGGCGGCAGTCACATCGACGAACGCTGCCTTGGCTGACCCCGCAACTGCGGGTGCCACGCCCGCAACCCGCAATCGGCGCCAGGAGGAGACCTTCCGCAAGGTGCTGAGCGCCGGCGTCGAGATGCTGCGGGAGAAGTCCTATGCAGACCTGACCGTCCGCGCGGTCGCGGCCCGCGCCAAGGTCGCCCCGGCCACCGCTTACACCTATTTCTCCTCCAAGAATCATCTGATCGCCGAGGTGTATCTGGACCTGGTTCGTCAGGTCCCGTACTTCACCGACGTCAACGAGCCGATGCCGAGTCGGGTCAACCAGGCGCTGCGGCACCTGGCACTGGTGGTCGCCGACGAACCCGAAGTCGCGGCGGCCTGCACGGCAGCGCTGCTCAGCGGCAACAGCGACCCAGCGGTCCGCACGGTGCGCGATCGGATCGGCGCGGAGATCCACCGCCGTATCACCTCGGCGTTCGGCCCGGACGCGGATGCCCGGAAGGTCTCCGCCCTGGAGATGACCTTCTTCGGCGCTCTGGTCAACGCCGGCAGCGGCGCCTTCACCTACCACCAGATCACCGATCGGCTGGCCTACGTCGTCAGCCTGATCCTCGAATCAGGAGCACCACGATGAGCTTGCAGACGGCACCACCCGTCCTCAACCCGTACGACTACGACTTCCACGAGGACCCGTTCCCCTACTATCGGCGCCTGCGCGACGAGGCCCCGGTGTATCGCAACGAAGAGCTCGACTTCTGGGCGATCTCGCGCCACCAGGATGTGCTGCACGGGTTCCGTAACAGCGAAGCGCTCTCCAATCGGGACGGGGTTTCCCTGGACCCGGTCTCCCGCGGTCCCCATGCCCAGCTGGTGATGTCGTTTTTGGCGATGGACGATCCGCAGCACCTGCGACTGCGCACCCTGGTGTCCAGGGGCTTCACCCCGCGCCGGATCCGCGAGCTCGAACCGCAGGTGATTCGGCTGGCGCGTCAGCATCTGGACAACGCGATCCAGCCCGGCTCCGATGGCACCTGCTCGTTCGACTTCATCAACGATTTCGCCGGCAAGCTGCCGATGGACGTCATCTCCGAGTTGATGGGTGTGCCGGAGGCCGATCGAGCACGCATCCGGGAGCTCGCCGACGGGGTGCTGCACCGCGAAGACGGGGTGACCGACGTCCCGCAGTCGGCGATCCAGGCATCGATGGATCTGATGACCTACTACAACGAGATGATCGCCGATTTCAAGAAAAATCCGGCCGACAACCTCACCTCAGCGCTGCTGGAGACCGAGGTCGACGGCGACCGGCTTGGCGACCAGGAGATCCTGGCGTTCCTGTTCCTGATGGTGATCGCCGGCAATGAGACCACCACCAAGCTGCTGGGCAGTTCCATCTACTGGGGCCACCGCAACCGTGACCAGCTGACGCCGCTCTACGCCGACCGCTCGCTGATACCGCTGTGGGTCGAGGAGACACTGCGCTACGACACGCCCAGCCAGATCCTGGCGCGCACCGTCGCCCAGGACTACACGCTGCACGGCACCACCATTCCCGCCGACTCGGTGGTGTTGCTGTTGCCCGGTTCCGGAAACCGTGACGAGCGGGTCTTCGACGACCCCGACGCCTTCCGGATCGGCCGCGACATCGGCTCCAAGCTGCTCAGTTTCGGCAGCGGCGCCCACTTCTGCCTCGGCGCACACCTGGCCCGGATGGAGGCCCGGGTGGCGCTCGACGAACTTTTCAGTCGAATCAGCGACTACCAGGTCGATGAGGCCAAGGCCGTGCGGGTGCATTCATCCAACGTGCGCGGCTTCGCCGACCTCCCGATCACCGTCAAGGAGGCATAAATGCCACGTTTCGACCCATCCCCCGAGCGGCGGCCCGCCATCGTCACGGGTGCATCCTCGGGCATCGGCGCCGCCACCGCAGAAGAGTTGGCGGGCCGCGGATTCCCGGTAGCCTTGGGCGCCAGGCGTGTGGATAGGCTCGCCGATCTGGTCGCCAAGATCCGCGACAATGGCGGTGAGGCGGTGGCGTTCCCACTCGATGTAACCGACGCTGACTCTGTCAAATCGTTTGTGGCGCAAAGTATCGACGCACTGGGAGAGATCGAGCTATTGGTCTCCGGCGCAGGCGACATGTTCCCCGGGCGCATCCACGAGCTGCCCACCGAGGCGTTCAACGACCAAATTCAAGTACACCTGATCGGTGCCAACCGGTTGGCCACCGCGGTTCTACCGGACATGGTCGCCCGCCAGCGCGGCGACGTGATCTTCGTCGGATCCGATGTCGCGTTGCAGCAGCGTCCGCACATGGGCGCCTACGGCGCCGCCAAAGCTGCGCTGGTCGCGATGGTGCACAACCTGCGGATGGAGTTGGAGGGCACCGGGGTACGCGCTTCCATCGTCCACCCCGGCCCGACCCTGACCGAGATGGGCTGGAAGCTATCGGCCGAACAGGTGGGGCCGATGCTGGAGGACTGGGCCAAGTGGGGTCAGGCCCGGCACAGCTATTTCCTGCGCCCGCAAGATTTGGCTCGCGCCATCGCGTTTGTCGCCGAAACTCCGCGCGGCGCACACATCGTCGACATGGAGGTGCAGCCCGAGGCCCCGCTGCGCGACACCGCCTCCGATCGCCAGAACCTGCAACTGGGTGAGGAAGGAATGCCGTCATGACCCGCGATATCGACGATGCCGCCAGCGGAGCTCGCGTAGCTGGCGGAGAAGGAGTGGCACCAACGGTGCTAGCGACTGAGGTTCCCCGGGTCTCCGGGGGCGAGGCCGAACACGGCCACCTCGAAGAGTTCCGCACCGATCCGATCGCGTTGATGCAGCGCGTGCGCGATGAATGCGGCGACGTCGGCTGGTTCGACCTGGCCGGCCGCAAGGTCGTGCTGCTGACCGGCGCCGAAGCCAACGAGTTCTTCTTCCGTTCCACCGACGACGAGCTCGACCAGGCCGCGGCCTACCCGTTCATGACTCCGATCTTCGGCAACGGCGTGGTGTTCGACGCCCCGCCGGAGCGGCGCGCGGAGATGTTGCACAACACCGCACTTCGCGGCGAGCACATGAAGCGCCATGCCAGCACCATCGAGCATGAAGTGCGCCAGATGATCGCCGACTGGGGCGACGAAGGCGAGATCGACCTGCTGGAGTTCTTCGCCGAGCTGACCATCTACACCTCGACGGCGTGCCTGATCGGGCGAAAGTTCCGTGAAGAACTCGACAACCGGTTCGCCCAGCTCTACTACGAACTGGAGAACGGCACCGACCCGCTGTGCTACGTCGACCCGTACCTGCCGATCGAAAGCTTCCGTCGCCGTGACGAGGCCCGAGTCAAGCTGGTCGAACTGGTGCAGGGCATCATGAACGGCCGGCTGGCCAACCCGGAGTCCGACAAGAAGCGTCGGGACATGATCGACGTCATGGTGTCGATCCCGGACGAGAACGGCAACCCGCGGTTCTCTGCCGACGAAATCACCGGGATCATTATCTCGATGATGTTCGCCGGGCATCACACCAGCTCGGGAACCAGCGCGTGGACGCTGATCGAGATGCTGCGCCACCCGCAGGCCCATGCCGCGGTGATCTCCGAACTCGACGAGCTCTACGCCGACGGTGGCGAGGTGAGTTTCCATGCGCTGCGCCAGATCCCGAACCTGGAGAACGTGCTCAAAGAGACCCTGCGCATGCATCCGCCGCTGATCATTCTGATGCGGGTCGCCAAGGGTGAATTCGAGGTCTGTGGCTACCCGATCCACGAAGGCGACATGGTGGCGGCTTCGCCGGCGGTCTCCAACCGGATACCGGAGAACTTCCCCGAGCCCAATGACTTCGTGCCGGAGCGCTACAACGAACCGCGCGAGGAAGACGTCATCCACCGCTGGACGTGGATCCCGTTCGGGGCTGGTCGGCACCGGTGCGTGGGGGCGGCGTTCGCCACCATGCAGATCAAGGCGATCTTCTCGGTTCTGCTGCGCGAGTATGAGTTCGAGATGTCGCAGCCTCCGGAGACCTACCGCAACGACCATTCCAAGATGGTGGTGCAACTGGCTCGCCCCGCCAAGGTGCGCTACCGCCGGCGCAACAAGTAGAGGCCGAGGGAGCGTTGAAATGGGTAGCTACACAGTGAAGGTGGACCTGGACTTGTGTCAGGGCCACGCCATGTGCGAACTGGAGGCGCCCGACTACTTCCAGGTGCCCAAGCACGGCAAGGTCGAAATCCTCGACTCCGAACCACCAGACGAAGACCGCCGCCAGATCCAGGCAGCCGTGCGGTCCTGCCCCACCCGAGCGTTGTCCATCGAAGAGAAACAGGATTGAACATGGCGTCTTTTTCCCGCGAACAACTCGATGACTGGGTCGAGCGTTGGCTGCAGGTCAACCGCGACGCTGAAGCGGCCGGTGACTGGCGGCCGCTGGCCGACTTCTACTCCGATGACGCCACCTACGGCTGGAACATCGGTCCCAAAGAGGACGTCATGTGCGTCGGGATCGACGAGATCCGCGACATCGCCCTGGGTCTGGAGATGGAGGGGCTGGACAACTGGCAGTACCCCTACCAAAAGGTGCTCATCGATGAGAAGCAGGGCGAGATCGTCGGCTTCTGGAAGCAGGTCGCGACAGACGCCGACGGTGCCGAGTCGGAGATCTACGGCATCGGCGGCAGCTGGTTTCGCCTCAACGCGGACGCGAAGATCGAATGGCAGCGTGACTTCTTCGACTTCGGTCACGTCCAGAAGCTCTACCTGGACCTGATGACCGCCGGCAAGCTCTCGGCCGGAATGCAGAAGCGCATCGAGCGCAGCCTGGCCGGCGAGAAGCTCCCCGGCTACTACCCGCTGGGAACAGCTCCGGTTCCACTCTGGTAGAACACAACTCACTTCCAGGAGAACTCGTGGCCATACGCGTCGCCCTGATCGGCACCGGCAACGCCGGGCGCATCGCCCTGCGCGGACTGATCACCAATCCCGCCTACGAGCTCACCGGAGTGTGGGTCTCGACAGCAGCCAAGGTGGGCCAAGATGCCGGCGAGCTCGCCGGTCTCGACGTCCACACCGGCATCGCCGCCACCGACGACTTCGAGGCGATCATCGGCGCCAAGCCCGAGGCCGCGGTCTACTGCGCGATGGGTGATACCCGGTTGCCCGACGCGCTCAAGGACGTCTGTCGGCTGCTGGCCGTCGGCATCAATGTCATCGGGACCGCCCCGGGGGTGCTGCAGTATCCCTGGGGCGTCATCCCGGACAAGTTCATCGCGCCTATCGAAGACGCAGCCCGGCAGGGCAATTCGAGCGTCTACGTCAATGGTGTCGACCCCGGATTCATCACCGATCTGGTGCCGCTGGCCTTCGCCAGCACATGCCAGAACATTGAGCAGATCCGTTGCCTGGAGATCGCCGACTACGCGACCTACGACGGCGCCGAAGTCATGTTCGATGTGATGGGCTTCGGCAATTCGCTCGACAACGTGCCGATGCTGCTGCAGCCCGGGATCTTGAGCATCGCGTGGGGCGCCACGATCCGCGAGCTGGCCGCCGGACTGGGCGTGACCCTGGACGCCATCACTGACTCATCGGAGCGCGAGCCGGCGCCCGAGGCCTTCGACATCGCCGCCGGCCATATCCCCAAAGGCGGTGTCGCCGCACTCAAATTCGAGATCAACGGCATCGTCGACAGCAAACCCTTGATCGTGGTCGAGCACGTAACCCGGCTGCGCAGCGACCTGCGACCGGACTGGGCGCAGCCGGCTCAGCCGGGCGGCTCCTATCGGGTGGAGATCACCGGTGAGCCGTCCTACAGCGTCGACATCTGCCCGACCAGCCGGCACGGCGATCACAACTACGCCGCGATCGCCGTCGGCGTTGGCCGGGTGGTCAACGCGATTCCCGCCGTCGTCGCGGCACCTGCCGGGATCGTCACCACCCTCGACCTGCCGGTAGCCGGCGCACCCGCCGTCATCGCGACAGCCACCGACTGAAGACACCGACGACAACCAACACCAGACCGAAAGGCGGAATGCACATGGGGCGTGTAGACGGCAAGGTAGCTCTGATCAGCGGGGGTGCGCGCGGTATGGGCGCGGCCGATGCCCGGATGCTGGTCGGCGAGGGCGCCAAAGTGGTCATCGGCGACGTGCTGGACGAAGAGGGCGCAGCACTCGCGGCTGAGCTGGGTGACGCCGCGCGGTATGTGCATCTCGACGTCCGGGACCCCGAGCAGTGGGCTGCCGCGGTGAGCGTCGCGGTCGACACGTTTGGGAAGCTGAACGTGTTGGTCAACAACGCCGGGACCGTCGCGCTCGGGCCACTGCGCAAATTCGATCTGGACCAGTGGCACAACGTCATTGACGTGAACCTCAACGGCACATTCCTGGGCATGCGTGCGTCCATCGATTCGATGATCGCCGCCGGCGGCGGGTCCATCATCAATGTGTCCTCGATCGAGGGTCTGCGCGGCGCGCCGATGGTGCACCCGTACGTGGCCTCGAAATGGGCGGTGCGTGGACTGACCAAGTCCGCCGCTCTCGAGCTGGCCCGCCACAACATCCGGGTCAACTCGCTGCATCCCGGCTTCATCCGCACCCCGATGACCGAGCACCTGCCCGAGGACATGGTGACGATCCCGCTGGGACGGCCCGGTACGTCCGACGAAGTCGCCACCTTCGTGCTGTTCTTGGCCAGCGACGAGTCCTCCTACGCCACGGGTTCGGAGTTCGTCATGGACGGCGGTCTGGTCACCGATGTTCCGCACAAAAATGGTTGACACCCGGTCATACACCTAGCCATCATGTGTATGCCCGGGCGAGGTTAGCGCTCCAGTGACAAACCAAAGGTGTTCGTCTTGACATCAACGCAATCAGCTTGTCCGTTCGGTTCTGGTTTCGACTTCACCGATCCGGACGTCCTACTCCACGGCATGCCGATCACCGAGTTCGCCGAACTGCGCAAGACAGCGCCGATCTGGTGGAACGAACAGGCCGCACACAGCAACATCTTCGATGACGGCGGCTACTGGGTCATCAGCAAACACCAACACATCAAAGAGATCTCGCGCGACAACGACGTGTGGTCGACCAATGCCAAGGGCGCGGTCATGCGCCTGCCCGACGGCATCACCG
Source organism: Mycobacterium sp. SMC-14 (assembly GCF_046250075.1). Lineage (NCBI taxonomy): Bacteria > Bacillati > Actinomycetota > Actinomycetes > Mycobacteriales > Mycobacteriaceae > Mycobacterium > Mycobacterium sp. SMC-14. The sequence continues at coordinate 3,978,321 of NZ_CP176429.1, forward strand.
CCGACCAGTTGGATCTGACCAAGGCGTTGTTGATCAACCACGACCCGCCCGAGCACACCCGGCTGCGCAAGCTGGTGTCGCGACTGTTCACGCCCCGCTCCGTGGGTGCGCTGGAGGAGAAGCTGGCCCAGTCGGCCCGCGAGATCGTCGCCGCGGCGGCCGAGAAGGACAGCGGCAATTTCGTCGACGACATCGCGATGCGACTGCCGCTGTTGGCGATCGCCGATCTGCTCGGGGTTCCCGAGGCCGATCGGGAGAAGCTGTTTCACTGGACCAACTCGATCATGAACACCGATGACCCGGATTTCGATTCCGATCCGGCGATGGCCAACGCCGAGTTGATGGGCTACGCCTACACCATGGCCGAGGAGCGGCGGCGCTGTCCGGCCGACGACATCGTCACCCGATTGGTCCAGGCCGACATCGACGGCGAATCCCTCGGCGAGACCGAGTTCGCGTTCTTCGTCATCCTGCTGGCGGTGGCGGGCAACGAGACCACCCGCAACGCCATGACGCACGGCATCAACGCGTTCGCCGAAAACCCCGATCAGTGGGAGCTCTACAAGCGGCAACGGCCCGAGACCGCCGTCGACGAGATCGTGCGCTGGGCGACCCCGGTGCACTGCTTCCAGCGCACCGCGAAAATCGACACCGAGCTCGGCGGGGTGGCCATCGGCAAAGGGCAGCGGGTCGGACTGTTCTACAGCTCGGCAAACTACGACGAAGAGGTCTTCGACCGGCCGTTCAGTTTCGACATCCTGCGCGATCCCAACCCGCACCTGGCGTTCGGCGGGCAGGGCACCCACTACTGCATCGGTGCCAACTTGGCCCGGATGGAGATCCGGCTGATCTTCGACGAAATCGCCAACCAGCTCCCGGATATCGCGAAGGTGGCCGAGCCGCAGCGACTGCGTTCCGGCTGGATCAACGGCGTCAAGGATCTGCAGGTCGCCTACCACGGCTAGGCCGTCGGCAGCGCGACTCGGCGGTGCGGGCCCAGGGGTTTGAAGGGGTTCGAACGAACCTTCCCGCCGCCCCGTAGTCGGTTATAGGCTCCGAGCAGGGGACTGCCGGACGTCGGAGAAATTCAAAAGGAAAGCAGGTTCGCGGTGAAGACAAAGGGTGCGTTGCTCTGGGAGTTCAACAAGCCGTGGTCGGTCGAGGAGATCGAGATCGGTGACCCCCAGAAAGACGAGGTCAAGATTCAGATGGAGGCGGCCGGTATGTGCCACTCCGACCACCACCTGATGACTGGCAGCATCCCCATGGCCGGCTTCCCGGTCCTCGGTGGACACGAGGGCGCCGGCATCGTCACCGAGGTCGGCCCGGGGGTGGAAGACATCGCCCCCGGCGACCACGTGGTGCTGTCCTTCATCCCGTCGTGTGGCATGTGTCCGACCTGTCAGTCCGGACTGCGCAACCTGTGCGACCTGGGCGCCGGGCTGCTCAATGGCGTGGCGGTCAGCGACGGCACCTTCCGCGTCACCGCTCGCGGCGAGGGTGTCTACCCGATGACACTGCTGGGCACTTTCTCGCCGTGGATGGTGGTGCACAAGTCCTCGGTGGTGAAGATCGACCCGTCGATTCCGTTCGAGGTGGCCTGCCTGGTGGGCTGCGGTGTCACCACGGGCTACGGCTCGGCCGTCCGCAGCGCCGACATCCGCCCGGGTGAAGACGTCGCGATCGTCGGCGTCGGCGGGGTGGGCATGTCAGCACTGCAGGGCGCGGTCAACGCCGGTGCCCGCAACATCTTCGTCATCGACCCGGTGGACTGGAAGCGCGACCAGGCGCTGAAGTTCGGCGCCACCCACGTCTACCCCGACATCTTCGCCGCGATGGGCGGCATGATGGAGGTCACCGCCGGCCTGATGGCCCGCAAGGTGATCGTCACCGTCGGCGAGGTACACGGCGCCGACGTCGACAACTACATGATCTTGACCGCCAAGGGCGGCACCTGCGTGCTCACCGCGATGGGTTCCATGCTGGACAACCAGGTCACGCTCAACCTGGCGATGCTGACGTTGTTGCAGAAGAACCTGCAAGGCACCATCTTCGGCGGCGGAAACCCGCAGTACGACATCCCGCAGCTGCTGTCGATGTACAAGGTCGGCAAGCTGAACCTGGACGACATGGTGACCCGCCAGTACAAGCTGGAGCAGATCAACGAGGGCTACCAGGACATGCTGGACGGCAAGAACATTCGCGGCATCATCCGCTACACCGACGCCGACCGCTAGCGTGGCGGAGCCGGGCGCAGCGGGTCGGCGTTAAGACTCCGCCGACCGCTAACCCACCAGTTGACTCTGCGCTGAGGGCGAAGAAGTGCGAGAAGCACCCGCCCTCAGCGCAGAGTCAACGAGGAACTAAGCGGGTCGAAAGACCAGGCTGGCCCTGAGCCTGGTCCGGTTGCCGACCATGCCCAGAAAGTTCCCTTCCACCGCGAACTGCTTGCGGGTGACGGTCGTCTCGGTGGTCAGCCGTACCCCGCCGTCTTCGATCGGGGTCACCTCGACTTTCAGCGGCAACGGCCCGGTGATGCCCTTGACGGTCAGTTCGGCCTCCAGCCGAGCGACATCTCCTCCGGCCGGCTCCCCACCGGTGACCACGACGGTGATGTCGGGGTAGTGGTCGGTGTTGAAGAAGTTCGATCGGCGCAGATCGTGGTCGCGGGTGCCCAGTCCGGTGTTGATCGAGGCGGCCTTGATATCGACCCTGCCCGACACCGTCTTGTCGTTCTTGATCTCGCCGCTGCCGCTGAATTCGGTAAACGCGCCGCGGACCTTCAGCGCGCCCCACATGGTTCCGTTCTCGAATCGGATGCTTGATTGCCCGGGATCCAGATTCCAGTTTCCCACTGCCTTAGGACTGCTGAGAAATGTTGCGACAGATGACATCTCATCTCCTCCGCCTCCGGCGTGGCAAGCCCGCACGATGGGTATCAGCTCGTCCTCGATAATACGCAGCAGCGGCCGTTTAATCTGGCACTCGGCGCATATGCTGATCCCATGACCACCGTGTTCACCAAAATCATCAACCGGGAGCTGCCGGGTCGATTCGTCTACGAGGACGACGACGTCGTCGCCTTCTTGACCATCGAGCCGATGACCCAGGGCCACACCCTGGTCGTGCCCCGAACCGAGATCGACCAGTGGCAAGACATCGACGGCGCCGCCTTCGCCCAGGTTATGGCGGTGGCGCAGAAGATCGGCAAAGCGGTGTGCCGAGCGTTCGACACCGAGCGGGCCGGCATGATCATCGCCGGCCTAGAGGTTCCCCACCTGCACGTCCACGTCTTCCCGACCCGCAGCCTGTCCGACTTCGGTTTCGCTGGCGTAGATCGCAACCCTTCAGCGGAATCACTCGACGAAGCGCAGGCCAAGATCAAGGCCGCACTGGCCGAACTGGCCTGAGAATCAGACGATCTCAGCGGGCAACTCGGCCGAGCGGGCCGCGGTGTCGGCAAGACGCGGTAGCGAGACGCGGAACGTGCAGCCCTGGCCCGGCGGCGAACTGACGGTCACCGAGCCGTGGTGCGCCCGGGTCAGCGAGTCGACGATCGACAGCCCCAATCCGGTGCCGCCGCTGGCCCGCGCCCGCGAGGAGTCGGTCCGGAAGAACCGTTCGAAGACCCGCTCCACGTCCTGCTCGCTCATCCCGGGCCCCTGGTCGACGACCTCGAGGATGGCGTCATCGCCCTCGGTGCCGACCCGCACGGTGATCGCCGTCCCATCGGGGGTGTGCTGCAGCGCGTTGGAGACCAGGTTGCTCAGCACCTGCCGCAGCCGCGCTTCGTCGCCGAGCACCTCCGGAGTTCCTGGGCCGTCGAACACCTCGAGCTCCACGGCCCGATTCGGTGCGATGGCCCGCGCGTCGTGCACAGCGTCGGTGGCCAACACCAACAGGTCGACCCAGTGCCGCTCCAGCGGACGCTGCGCGTCGGTTCTGGCCAGCAGCAGCAGGTCCTCGACGAGCAGCCCCATCCGGCGCGCTTCACTTTCGATGCGCGACATCAACAACTCCACATCGCGGGCAGCCCCCTGCCGATACAGCTCGGCAAAGCCGCGAATCGTGGTCAGCGGAGTGCGCAGTTCGTGGCTGGCATCGGTGATGAACCGCCGCATCCGCTCCTCGGAGATCCGCGCGCTCTCCGCCGAGTCCGCTGAGGAGGCCACTGCCTCTTGGATCTGCGCCAGCATGCCGTTGAGCGCCAATGTGAGCCGTCCGACTTCGGTACGCGGATCACGTTCGGGTACACGACTGCCCAACTGACCGGCAGCGATAGCCGCCGCGGTCCGTTCGACCTCGGCGAGCGGCCGCAAGCTGCGATTGACCACCAGATACCCGGCGGCGCCCAGCACCAGCAGCACCGCTACGTCGATCGCCACCCGCGACCAGGCCAGGTAGCGCAACGTGGCCCGGGGATCGGACAGATCCCGGGCGACGGTGATCAGTCTGCCGTTCTCGCCGTGCACCGACAACGCCCGCCACTGCACACCCGACCCGTCCACGGAGCCGATCGTGATCGGCACCGATCCCACGTCGTTGTCCGGCGGCAGCAAAGGCTCTGCGTTCTGGTCATTGACGACGGTCCAGATGCTGCCGTCGGGATCGACGTCGCGGACGTAGAAGCTCGTCGGCGGCCGGCCGGGACTGGGGTCCTCCCCCTCCCTCGACGGCAGCCGCCCGCGCTGTTCCAGCGCCCAGCCGTGGGCGGCGTCGATGAGCGTGGCGTCGATCCTGCTGATCAGCCGATGCCGCAGGATCGTGTTCACGGCGTACCCCTGCGCCAGCAACCCGATGGCCACCATGGCCAGGGTGGCAGCGACCAGGCTGACTTTCAGCGGCAAGATGTCCCGAAGGGGTTTGACCGTCCCCATAAATTTCGACCTACAACTCGTTTCCGGCCTTCACGGGCCGCCGTCGTTCGTCGCGGCTCGCGTTCATCGCGGCTCGCGCAGCACATAACCGACTCCGCGCAGCGTGTGCAGCAGACGCTTCTCGCCGGTGTCGATCTTGCGCCGCAGGTAGGAGACATAGGACTCCACTACGTTGACGTCGCCGCCGAAGTCATAGCGCCAGACGTGGTCGAGGATCTTCGGCTTGCTCAGCACCGTGCCGGCGTTGATCACGAAGTACCGCAGCAGCGTGAACTCGGTGGGTGACAACGACACCGGTTGGCCGGACTTCCACACTTCGTGGGTGTCCTCGTCGAGTTCGATGTCGGCGAACGCCAGCCGCGAGTTGCGCGGTTCCTGGGCACCCTTGCCCGCCCGGCGCAGGATGACCCGTAGCCGCGCCACCACCTCCTCCAGGCTGAACGGCTTGGTCACGTAGTCGTCGCCGCCGAGGGTCAGCCCGGTGATCTTGTCCTGCAGCGAGTCGCGGGCGGTCAAGAACAGCGCCGGGGCGTCGATGCCGTCGGCACGTAGCCGGCGCAGTACCCCGAATCCGTCCATGCCCGGCATCATCACGTCAAGGATCACCGCGTCCGGCCGGACCTCGCGCGCGCGGTCCAGCGCCGCCGGTCCGCTGGAAGCGGTGTAGACCTCGAAACCCTGGAATTTGAGGCTGACCGACAGCAGTTCCACGATGTTCGTCTCGTCATCGACGACCAGAACGCGGGCCTCCGGTGCAGCGTCATGCGCGGCTGTTGCTCCCATAGCGTCAATTCCCTCGCGGTCCGGTGAAAACCACCTGGATATCGGCTGCATGTTTACTGTCAATCAAACTAGCCGATGCCCGCTCCGAATGCCCCCTAGACTGGCCTGGTGAGCCTGGTCAAGCAGCTGATTGCCGTGTCCACCGCCCCGGCGCGCATCGGCCTGTCGATCGCAGACGCCGGTCTGGGCGTGGCCACGACGGCGCTCGGACTGGCTCGCCAGGCCCTCGGCGACGCCGGAAAGCAGGGGTCGAACAGCTCGATGGCACACATGCTGGGCCTGGACGACACCATTGCCCGGGCCAACCGGCTGGCCAAATTGATGGACGACGACGCACCCCTGGGACGTGCATTGGCGCCGGGTGGGCCGGCCGACCGGCTGCTGGCACCGGGCGGCCTGGTGGACCAGCTGACCGGGCCAGGCGGAGTCATCGACCGGCTCACCGCCGAGGGTGGCGGGCTGCAGCGGGCCTTACAGCCCGGCGGCCTGGTGGATCAACTGACCGACGAAGACGGGCTGATCGAACGACTGCTGGCCGAAGACGGCCTGGCCGACCGGCTGCTGTCCGAGGGCGGACTGATCGACAAGCTGACCGCCCGCAACGGACCCCTGGAGCAGCTCGCCGGTGTCGCCGACACCCTGAGCCGACTCGCTCCCGGGATGGAGGCTCTGGAGCCGGCGATCGAGACCTTGCAGGAGGCGGTGATCGCGCTGACCATGGTGGTCAATCCGCTGAGCAACATCGCCGAGCGGATTCCGTTGCTGCCGCGCCGATCCAGCCGCCGCTCGTCGACCCGGACGGTGCGCTCCCAACGGGTGATCGACCAGGACCCGACCGATCCGCAGAGCTGAACCCGCTGCGCAGTTGGGGGCGGCCCGCCGCTTAAACTGGCAGCGCTAGACCCGCCTCCTTAGCTCAGTGGTAGAGCAGCGCTCTTGTAAAGCGCAGGTCGTCAGTTCAATCCTGACAGGGGGCTCCAGAACGCAGACGGAGCTCGTCGGTCCACCCTAGGCCCGCGCGGCGGCAACCCCCGGATACCGCAATCAGCCGGCATTGCGTGGTCGGTTCTGCCCCACATCGGACGCTGGTACAGCAAACACGCGGACCACCCACGAGGTGGGCGCCGGGAATCCCGGTTCACGTTTCCTGCGCTTTTTCTTACGAAAACCCGTATAGGGTCTCAGGTTGTAGTCAGTTCATTCGACTTGGGGGAGAACAACTATGCAGCTCACGCGGAATCCGTTTATCACCGGCAGCCTCACGGTTACCAGCGCCGCCCTCGTCGCCGTCGCACCCGCGGCGCCTCAACTGCCGGCCCTCCAGAACCGGGCGGTCGAACTCACCGCGGTCGCCGCGTCCGCTGCGGACGCCACCAACTTGGGCTTCATCGTCATCGACGACGGCACCGTCGGCCTGTTCCCCCTCGGCCCGATGGCCGACATGTTCGGCCTCGGGCACGTGACGCTGGCGCAGATCGTCAACTTCCTGGGCCTGGGCGACGACCAACTGAGCACCCTGCTTCCCGGCCTGGTCGACGGGTTGGGCCTGGGCCACACCACGGTGGGGACGCTGGTCGGTGGTCTCGGACTCGCCGATGTCGGGCTGGCCGGCCTGCTCAACGGACTGGTCGACGGGCTCGGCCTGGACGATGTCACGCTGGGCAGCCTGGTCGACGGCCTGGGCCTGGGCGGCCAGAACGTCGGAGCCCTGGCCCTTGGCCTGGTCGACGGGCTGGGCCTGAGCGGCGTCACCCTGGACCAGTTGGTGACCGGCCTGGGCTTCGGCGACATGGAGATGAAAGACCTGGCGCCCATCCTGACCGCCCTGGGCGCCGCCGTGCCGGGCCTGAACGACGTCACGTTCGGTGACGTGGTGAACGGGCTGGGCATGAGCAACGTTCAACTCAGCACGATCCTCACCGACCTCGGCGGGAATGCCATCTTCCTCAACACCTTGCTGGAGTGGGTCGGGGTGATCCCGGGCCTCAACAACATCACCACGCTGGGCGGGCTGCTGGAGGTCGCCGGACTCAGCGACGCCGCCATCTTCCCCGGCCTGGCAACTCTGCTGACCGACCCGGCCGCCGGTATCGGCAGCATCGATCTCAGCAGCGCACTCGACGTCCTGGGCCTGGATGGCGCCACCCTCGGCCAGCTGCTGCCCACGCTCCCGCTGAACATGTCGGTCGAGAGCCTGCTGGGCGGGCTGGGCCTGGACAACACCACCCTGGGCGACCTGCTGGGCTCCGGCCTGATTCCGTTGGGTGCCACGGTGGGCGGCATGCTCGATTCCCTCGGCCTCTCGAGCACCACCCTGGACGCCCTGATCGCCGGACTGAACGGTTCAGGGCTGAGCCTGCTCAACGACAGCCTGAACGATCTGCTCACCAACGTCGGCGCCGATGACGCAACCATCGACGACCTGCTCAACGGGCTCGGCCTCTACGACCACGCCCTGTTCAGCTTCAGCTTCTAAAGACCGGCTGCCCCGGGGGGCTGGATTACCCGCGTCAGTCGCGCGTCAGGTACTCCAGCACCACGCGGGTGAAGGCGTCCTTGGCCTCGATCATGGTCCAGTGCCCGCAGTTGGGGAACACGTGCACCTCGGCGTCGGGGATGGTCCGCATCGGGATCAGCGCCATGTCCAGCGGGCTGACCCGGTCGTCTCGGCCCCAGGTGACCAGCGTCGGTGTCTTGAGCCGGTGCATCATCGCCCACGGCAGCGGGCCCTTGGACGCCTGCATCATCTTCACCATGTTGGTGAAGGCTTCCTTGCCGTACATCCGCCGGGCGCTGGCCAAGGTGTCGGGGTCGGTGGCCAGTGCCCACCGCTCCTCGATGAGTTCGTCGGTGACCACCGACGGGTCGTAGACCATCGAGTGCAGCCACCGCACCAGCGCGTCGCGGCTCGGGTTGTCGACGAAGTCCTGCAGCAACCGGATGCCCTCGGCCGGTCCCGGACTGAGCAGGTTGGTGCCGATGCCACCGATGGTCACCAGCTTGCTCACCTTGTCGGGGTTGCCGATCGCATAGCCGATCCCGACGCCGCCGCCCATCGAGTTGCCCACGATGCTGAACTTGTCCAGGCCGAGGGCTTCAACGAACGCCGGCACCGCACCGAACGCGGTCACCATAGGATGCCCACCGAAGTCGTCGCTGACCCCGAACCCGGGGAACTCCAGCACCAGACAGCGGAAGTGCTCGGCGAACGCGGGCAGCAGGCCACGGTAGTTGCGCCAACCGGTCACGCCCGGACCGGAGCCGTGCAGCATCAGCAGCGTCGGCCCGTCCCCGGCTTCGTGGTAGCGCAGCACCCCTTGCTCGGTGGTGACCTCGCGCAGGGTCTCGTCGTGGCTCAGCTCGGCCGGCATGTGTCTCCTCAAAGATCCCGAAACTCTTTAGACACGCTAACGCCGGACGTTGCCGGTCACGGTGTCGGGGTAGGGATCTTGCCTGCGCTCGCCCCGCCGTCGACGGCCAGTTCTGCTCCGGTCACATACGCCGAGGCATCCGAGGCCAGGAAGGCGACCACATCGGCGACTTCGGAGGGCAACCCGATGCGGGTCAGCGGTGCTCCCGGATGCCCACCCGGGCCGGGCTGGATGCCCAGGTGCGCGACCATCGGGGTGTCGATCATGCCGGGATGCACCGAGTTGACGCGAATCCCATAGGGCCCCAACTCGATTGCGGCGACTTTGGTCATGCCACGCAGCCCCCACTTCGACGCCCCGTAGGCGCTGTAGCCGGCCAGGCCCTGCAACCCGGCCTGCGATGACACGTTGATCACCGACCCTCCACCGCTGGCTCGCATCGGCTCGGCCACCGCCTTGACGCCCAGAAACGCGCCGATGAGGTTGACCCGCAGCATCGCCTTGAAACCCGCGGCGGACTGCTCAAGGAGCGGAACCGACTGGCAGATCGCGGCATTGTTGACCAGCACGTCGAGGCGCCCGAACTCGCTGACCGCAGTCTCAACCACGGCCGCCCACCCGGCCTCGTCCGCGACGTCGTGCCGCACGAACCGGCCCCCGAGTTCGGTGGCGATCCGCTCCCCCTCGTCGTCCAGCACATCGGTCAGCACCACCCGTGCACCGAGCTCGGTGAACAACCGGGCCTCGGCGGCACCCTGACCGCGCGCTGCTCCGGTGATGACTGCGACCTTCCCGGTCAGATCCACGCCCGCCATCAGTCGCGATCCTGATCGATACCGGTCAACATCAGTTCGGAAACGCGCCGGGGGAACTCGGTGAACTTCGCCATCGGAACGATGTTGCGCGGCATGATGACGTGCCGGCGGTTGCGTTCGATCGCCCCCGCGATGGCCTCCGATACCGCCACCGGGTCAAGCGATTCGCGGGGAATCATCCGCCACCGAATAGACCGTTCAATGGTGCGCCGGGCCGGCCCGAATGCCCGAATGTGGTCGATCATGTCCGTCTTGACCTCGCCGATCTGCACCAGCGTGGTGCCGACCGGCTTCCCCCGTAGCTCACCGCGGATACCGGCGGTGAAGTGGCTCAGCCCGGCCTTCGACGACCCGTACAGGGTTAGTCCGGGCCCCTGCGAGATGGCGCCCATCGACGACACGTTGACGATATGGCCGCGACCACGCGCCACCATGCCCGGTATCACCTGGCGACACAGTTCCATCGGCGCTGCCAGGTTGATCTGCAGGAGGTTGCGTATCTGCGCAGGGGTTGCCTCGTGAAACCGGCCGACATGGTCGACGCCGGCATTGTTGATCAGCACGTCCAGCGGGCCGTCGGCTTCGACCCGGCCGATCAGCGCCTCCACCGCCGCCGGGTCGGACAGGTCGGTCGGGTAGGCCTTGCCGCCCAGTTCCTTGGCCAACTCCTCGAGGGCAGCACCGTCGCGCGCCACCAGAGCCACAGCGCAGCCATGCGCAGTCAGCACTTCGGCAATGCGTCTGCCGAGCCCGCGGCTGGCGCCGGTGATGAGCACTCGGCTGTTCTGCAGTTTCATCGCGCCCTTTCTTCTTCTGCTGAGTCGGTGAGGGATGGTCGGGATGTCTTGGTGCCCAAGGCGTTGCGCAAGACGGCGCACACGTCCTCGTTGGCTTCACGAGCCAACGGCAGGTGGTCGGCCAGATTGAAGAAGCCGTGAAAGCCGTCGTCGTAGCGCCGTACCGTGGCCGGAACTCCAGCGCCGCGCAGCCGGCCCGCGAAGTCTTCGCCCTCCTCGCACAGCGGGTCCTGCGTTCCCGTCACCACGTGCGCAGGCGGCAGTCCGGCGAACTCGCCGAGGATCGGCGAGGCCAGCACATTGCTGCGGTCGCCGTCACTGCCCAGGTATTGCTCGGTGAACCATTGCATATGCGACCCGGTGAGCACGCCGTTCTTAGCGTGCCGGCTGGCCGTCGACGACTTGCGCCGCTGGTCGACGACGGGGTAGATCAGCACTTGGAATGCGATCTCCGGTCCGCCTCGATCGCGGGCAACCATGGCCACCACCGCGGCAAGGTTGCCGCCCGCACTGTCCCCGGCGACCACCAGCCGCGCCGAGTCAGCGCCGAGTTCCTCGGCATGGCCGGCCACCCATTCGGTGGCAGACCAGGCGTCCTGTACCGCCGCCGGGAACGGGTGTTCGGGCGCCAACCGGTAGTCGACTGACACCACCACGGCCCCCGTTCCGTTCGCCAGCCGCCGGCAGCACGAGTCGTGAGAATCGAGGTCGCACAACACGAATCCGCCGCCGTGGAAGTAGACCAGCACCGGCGGCCGTTCACCGGACTCGCCCGCACCGGCCGGGTAGTAGATCCGCACGGGCAGCGACGTCGCCCCAACGGGGCCCGGAATGAGGCGCTCCTCGATGCGCGCCACCGGAACCGGGACGGCCGGCCGGCGACTGGCTTTCAAGTTGGCCCGTACCTCAGCTGCGTTGCCATTTCCAGCAGCGATCGACGCGAACGCCGCACCCATCCGGCCGGCGGTCTCGCGCTTCATCGAGTCGGGGGTCGGTCGGCTCATGGGGCACTCCCTTCGAGTGGCTGCAGACCACATCCCCGACCGGGAGCGAGTAAGCGGTCCACAACGCCAGTCGCCCTGGTCCAGGGGGTTTCTCTGGCTTCACAAGCTGCACCATATGGCGGCACGGGCCGCTTCCGAGCCGCTGCGTCTCACTGGGTGAGACAAACGGTCTTCCCCGACACAGCCGCATGCCACAGTGACTCAAGCCACACGCCGGAGCGCCGTGAAAGCGACGTGCGTGCCAGCCAATGCAGCCAGTGAGGTGAGAAATGCGCCGCCTGAAGGGCGAGGACAACAGTTTCTTCGCATGGGAGAACGACGTACAGCCGCAGTACACGATCAAGGCAGTCGTGCTCGACCCGAGCAAGGGGCGTGAGGCGGTCACCCTGGACACGGTCCGGGCCGCCGTTCCGGCGTTGGTGCAACACGTCGAACCGCTGCAATGGCAGTTGCTGATGCCGCGCTTGGGGTTCGGCCGGCCCTGGTGGGTCGCGCGCCCCAGCATCGACCTGGATTACCACGTCAAGCACACGACAGCGGCGGCGCCCGGCGGTGATTGCGAACTGGCGGCGGTGATCGGCGAGATCCTGGAATCCGACACCGAGCGGCACCGCCCACCGTGGCAACTGTGGTACGTCGATGGTCTCGCCGACGGCCGGGTCGCCTTCGTCTTGAAGGTTCACCACGCCATTGCCGACGGCATGGCCTCCCTGCGGCTCCTCGAGACCATCTACAGCACCGATCCCGACGCTTCGGTTCCCCTACCGCCGTCCACACCGCCGGCGGTGGAGCAGCGCCCGGCGCTGTCGACATGGCTGCCGATGGTGCTGCGCCACCAGACTGACGCGGCACTCAACTTCCCCCGCATCATTGCCCGCAGCGTGCGGGTCGCCGGCATCATGCGCCGTCGCCAGAAGTCCGGTAGGCCCGGCTACGCCGCTGCATTCTCCGCACCAGGAACCCGGTTCAACGCACCGCTGACGACCAGCCGCAGGTTTGCCTATCACAGCTGCGACATGCCGGCCATCAAACGGCTCAGCAAGGCTTTCGGCGTCACGGTCAACGACGTTTTCCTAGCCGTTTGCAGCGGCGCGCTGCGCGACTTCTTGGACCGCAACGGTGAACTGCCCGTCGAGACACTGACCGCGGTGGTCCCGGTGTCGATGCGGCCGCCGGGGGCCGAGACGGAGTGGGGTAACCACGTAGCGCGGTGGAACGTGGTGCTCGCGACCGATATCGCCGATCCAGTCGAACGTCTGCGTGCGATCGCCGACGCCACGAAGACGGCCCGCGAAGTACAGGCAGAGCGGGATGCCCTGCTGCAGCACGACTGGATGGAGTACTGGCCGCTGTTCTGGTTCTATTCCCGCGCTTTGCCACTGGTCAGTGAGCGGATGACCCGCCGGCCGACCTTCAGCTTGATCGCATCGAACATGCGGGGCCCTCAGCGCCGCCTGTACTGGGCTGGAGCGCCGATCGAAAAACTCATCTCGACGGGCCCGGTGGTGTTCCCCATGGGCCTGAACTTCACCGGGTGGAGTTATGAGGACCAGATGACCATCTGCACGCTCGCTTGCGGGGACCATGTCTCCAACGCATGGGAGATCGCGGATGGCCTTCCCCGGGCGCTCGCCGAGTTGGCGGCTTTGGCACCGGCCGCACCCGAGTCAGTCGACGAAGCCGTCTGACAGGCCGTCCAGCAGCCGCGCCGTCAGCCGGAAGCACACGTGCGTGCCCTGCCATAAACGCGTAACCGGATCCGAGGCGGCCAGTGCATGCCTCCGGCTGCTGGCCAGCAGATCGTCGGCCGCATCACGTACTCGTGCAGCGGCCTGCAACTGTTCTGATGCCGCCGCGCGCAGCGCTGCAGCGTCGGCGGAGCCGCCGAGCGGCGGCAGCGTTGCACTGAGTTGCAGTCTGGCCGCGTCGATATCGCAGGCAGCACGACCCACATGCGCGGTCGACGATGGCCGGTCCATCACCTCCTCGCTGCCGTAAGAGGCCGACAGTCGCTGGCGGATCTCCCGGACGTGCCGCTGCCAGACTCCATCGGCTGCCCCGATCACCGTCGCGGCCGCCCCCGCGCCGGGCAACATCGACGCGAAAGACTGGAAGATTCGGTGTGCCGGCACGGCAACGTCGGACACGGTGACGTCGCAGATGTCGGGTCCGAACAGTCCGGACGGATTGCGCGTCGGCTGGGCGCTCACCTGCTCACGGGGCAGTAGCACCCGGCAACGGCCGCCGTCGTCGTCAGCGGTCAACAGGAGCCAATCCGCAAGATCCGCGCCGCCGACCGCGTGCCAACAGCCGGTCAGTCGGGATTCCGCACCGGCGAGTACCAGGCGTCCTTCCGAGCAGTAGCCCGGCGCGATCAACGCCGTGCTGTCAGCGCCCCACACTTCGTCGGCGGCAGCGCCAGGCAGGCTGCCGACCTCGTGGGCGGCCGAGTTGAACATCGCGGTAAGCCATCCCAGCGAAGCGTCCAGCGCGGCAAGTTCCGAGACCGCCTCGACGAACTCTTCGGCCGCCACCGCCGGGCCTCCGTAGCGCACCGTCTGCAACATTCGCCATCCGCCGCACTGCTGCAGCACTGCCGTCAATTGTGGTGTCGACGGCAGCTTTTCGTCCTCAACAGCAAGGATCGGCGCCACCGCATCGAGGATCTCGCGCGCGACGCTGTGCACGGTAGACGGCCGGGCCACTCCCACCTCCTTGTGCGATGAGGAATGGTATCCAAGTTTGACCGAAACGAAGCGGCTGTTGTGCCGCAGTTCATTAGGCTGATCGTATGAAACGGCTTTCGGGTGTCGACGCGCTGGGCCCGAACGCCGCAGAGTTGGAACGCGTCGGCGGCGTCGCATGACCGTCGAGGCGGTCCGCGCGCTACTTCCGGCGATCGCCGAGGCGGCGGCCGACGTCGACCGCAACGGCGCTGTCCACGACGACATTATCGACGGCCTGCACGAAGCCGGGTTCTTCGCGATGCTGCGGCCCGCCGCATTCGGGGGGATGCAGGCCCACCCGGACGAGTATCTGACCGCCAGCCGCGACATCGCGGCGGCATGTACCTCGACAGGTTGGCTGGCCGCGATGTTGGGCGTGCACGCCTGGCACCTAGCACTGTTCGACGAGCGGGCTCAGCGCGATGTTTGGGCCGACGACCCACGAGCGTTGCTCTGCGAGTCCTACGCGCCCACTGGGCGGCTGGAACAGACCAGCGGGGGATTTCGCCTGTCCGGCAGGTGGAGCCGTTGCGCGGGCGCGCAACACGCGTCGTGGCTGATGGCCGGGGCGGTGCTGGTCGGCGAGGACGGCGCCGCCCAGGACTTCACTGTCGCTCTGGTGCCCCGTGAGGACTTCACGATCGAGTCGAACTGGAATGGCCTGGGTCTACGCGGTATCGGCGCCGACGAAGTGGTGGTCTCCCGTGCGATAGTGCCGCACTACCGCACCTTTGGTGTCAGCCAGCAGCCACGCCCCGGCCTGGCGCCGCTCTACCGACTTCCACAGACAGTGTTGTACACACATGCCGGGACCGTGCCGGTGATTGGTGCCGCGCTCGGGCTGCTTGCTGCGCGCCGCCCGGCCTTCAGCGGCCCCCTGGACGCGATAGCGCTCGCGAGTACCGGCGTGCAGCTGTCGATACGGCAAATCGCACGCAATATAGACGAATTCATGATCTGCGCGACCGGCGATCAATTCCCGGACGCCGCGCTGTTGTTGCGTGGCAGACGCGACCAGGTGATGGCGTTCGAACGCGCGGCGCAGGTGATCCGATGGTTCGTCGAGCGGTCCGGACCGGATCTCGACGGGCTGGTGGAGCGGGTCTGGCGCGATGTACAGACTGCCCGCATGCACGTGTCCAACGACTCCGAGCGGGTGCTTTCGGTCGTGGGTCAGTTCGCATTCGGTTTGAAAGTCGACGAATTCATCTTGTGAGCCGCACCCGCTGAGCTACACCCACGCATCAGAGGTCAGGGTGCGCAGTACCCGGGACAGCATGGTGTCGGTTTCGCTCACCGAAGCTTGCGAACCCCGCACCGCCGCTTCGGGATCAGCTCTGCCCAGATAGTGGGAGATACGGCCGACAGCGCGCATCACGAACGGCGCAGTGCGCTGCAACCGGTGCATCGGCAACGTACCTGTCAGTGACAAACCAGCCACTTCCCCGTCGCTGGTGCGGATCGGGGCGGCGACACTGCACAGACCGACGGTCAGTTCCTCGTTGTCGTAGGCCAGGCCGTTCCGGGACCGGATTCGGGTCAACTCTTGGTGCAGGGTGGCCAGTTCCACGATCGTGGTCCGGGTGAGCCTGGTCAACGGCCCGCTGAACACCGAGTCGACCTCTTCAGCCGGGAGCTGCGCGAGCATCGCCTTGCCCAGCGCACTGGCATTCGCGGGGGTACGGCCGGCGATCCGGGTCGGCAGCACGACTCCGCTGCGCCCGGCCACCTTGTCCAGATATACGACTTCACCGCCGAGCAGCACGCCGAGGTGGACCACCAATCCGGTATCTGCGTGGAGCCGTTCGAGTGTCCGCGAGGCGACGGCACGTAGCTGGGAGTACTCGACCATCCGGGTCACCGGAAGTGATGAGGCCGCCAGCGTGTATCCGTCGGAGCGGTGACGCAGCAACCCGGCGGAATGCAGCTGGTTGAGGATGCGATGAACCGAGGAGCGTGGCAGCTGCGTGCGCGACACCACTTGATCGAGCCGCAGACACTCGCCGGGCTCGAACACGTTCATGATCAGCGCGACCCGAGCAACCATCGACGTCGGCGGGTCCCCGCGGCCAGCAGCTGCCATAGTTCCACGCTAAGCGTGCACGACCCCGCGGATACGGATTTCGCAGCCGGTGATGTACGCGCCCTCGTCGGAGCCCGCGGCGGCCGCGCCGGCCAACAGGACCAGATTGTCGGCCGACCGGCTCATCTCCTATTGGCCCATCGCGTATTTCACTGTGGGGCCGGCCGTCCAGCCGCCGTCCACGGCGATCTCGGCCCCGGTCACGTAGGCGGCGTCATCCGAGAGCAGATAAGTGACCGCACCGGCGATTTCGTCGGGGACACCGACCCGTCCCATTGGGGTGTTGGGGTAGTTGCCCTCGCCGAGTTGAATACCGACTTCGGCGGTCATCGGGGTGTATGTCATTCCGGGGTGTACCGAGTTGACCCTGATCCGGTCGGTGCCGAGTTCGGCCGCCGCGATCTTCGTCAGCCCCCGCACGCCCCACTTGGAGGCTCCGTAGCCCGCCGTGAGCGGGAGCCCCATCAGACCGGCCGCAGAGGAGATGTTCACGATCGAGCCACCACCGGCGGCCCTCATCGACCCGATCACAGCCTGAATACCGTTGAACCCGCCCACCAGGTTGACCTCCAGCACCGTACGGAAGTGGTCGACGGGTTCATGCTCGATGAACTGTCCGGTCGCGATGCCGGCGTTGTTGACCAGACCGTTGAGCGATCCGAATTCGGCACTCGCATAGGACACCGCATCGGCCCACTGCGCGGTATCGGTGACGTCCAGGTGGATGTAACGCGCATTCGGACCGAGCTCCTTGGCCAGCTGGCCCCCCTCATCGTCGAGCAGGTCGGCGATGACCACCTTGCCGCCGAGGCCGGCGATGCGGTGGGCGAATGCTGCGCCGAGCCCTCGAGCACCGCCGGTGACCAGGGCTACCACCGCCGAGAGTCGGTCCGAATCCGGTTTCATCGCAACAATCTCCTTTTCCCACCTGCCGCAAGCCAGGCTCATCTACTGCACACAACCACAGCGGGAAATAGCGCCCGCCTCAATTCCCACCCAGCGGGACAACCCCTGTTCCAGGCTCTGGCCGCGTCGGTAGCTTCCTTGCATGACGAGCTCCGTTGATGTCGTAGTGATCGGTGCCGGCTTCGGCGGGCTCTACGCGATACACCGATTCCGCCGCGACGGTCTGTCGGTACAGGCGTTCGAGGCCGCCGACGGTGTGGGCGGCGTCTGGTACTGGAACCGCTACCCCGGGGCACGCTGCGACGTGGAAAGCGTCGACTATTCGTACTCGTTCGACCAAGACTTGCAACAGGAATGGGACTGGACCGAAAAGTACGCCACCCAGCCGGAGATCCTGGCCTACCTGAATCACGTCGCGGACCGTTTCGACCTGCGGCGGCACATCAGGTTCGCCACCCGGGTCACCGACATGGCCCTCGACGAGACTGCGCTGCGCTGGGAGGTCCGCACCGACAGTGGCGACGTGGTGTCAGCCAAATTCTGTGTGCTGGCGGTCGGCCCGCTGTCGAATGCGAACATCCCGGCGATCGATGGGCTGGACACCTTTGGCGGGCAGATCTATCACACCGGACGGTGGCCGCACGAAGGCGTCGACTTCACCGGCAAGCGGGTCGGCGTCATTGGTACCGGCTCGTCCGGCATTCAGGTGATTCCGCCTATCGCTGCGCAAGCGGCCCATTTGAACGTGTTCCAGCGCACCGCCAACTATAGTGTGCCGGCCGGCAACATCCCGCTCGATGACGCCACTAGGCAGGCCCAGAAGGCCGGCTATGCCGAACGCCGGCGGCTGTCGATGGACAGCGGCGGCGGTTCACCGCACCGGCCCCACCCGAAACTGGCCGTTGAAGCCTCCCCCGAAGAACTTCGTGACGCCTATGAGAAGCGCTGGCAGCTCGGCGGCGTGCTGTTCGCCAAGACTTTCGCCGACCAATCCACCACGATCGAGGCCAACGACACCGCACGGGCGTTCTGGGAGGAGAAGGTGCGTGCTGTCATCGACGATCCGGCGACGGCGGAACTGTTGATTCCCAAAGATCATCCGATCGGCACCAAGCGAATCTGCACCGACTCGAACTATTTTCAGACCTTCAACCGGGACAACGTATCCCTGGTGAATCTTCGGTCTACGCCAATCGAACGGGTCGACGCCACGGGTGTGCACACGTCCGACGCGCACTACGAGCTCGATGCCCTGGTGTTCGCGACCGGATTCGACGCGATGACCGGATCGGTTGAAAAGTTGCGGGTCGTGGGCCGCGACGGTCAGACCCTCAATGAGGCATGGGCCGACGGCCCGAACACCTATCTGGGATTGGGGATTCCGGGCTTCCCGAATCTGTTCAACCTCACCGGACCCGGCAGCCCCTCGGTGTTGGCCAACATGGTGCTGCATTCGGAGCTGCATGTCGACTGGATCGCCGACGCTATCGGCTATCTGGTCGCCCACGACGCGATCGCTCTGGAAGCGCGCCGGGACGCGGCCGCCGAGTGGGGTGCCGAATGCTCGCAGCGTGCGGCAGGGACCCTTATGACGCAAGCGAACTCGTGGTATCTGGGCGCCAACATCCCGGGCCGGCCGCGGGTCTTCATGCCCTTCATCGGTGGATTCGGTGTATACGGTCAGATCATCGCCGCGGTTGCCGAGGCCGGCTACAAGGGATTCGACGTTATCGAATCCTGAGCCGGCGGTTCAGCGAGCCTCGACGAAGGAGAGGCGAAACTGGAACCGCCGCATTAAGACCGGCGGTTCACCAGAATTCGACAGAGACGCTGCCGATGCCGGCCAATTCGGCCCGGAATCGATCGCCCACACCGACATCGAAGGCATCGGTGCACGCCCCCGACAGAATGGTGTGGCCCGCTTCCAGACGCACCCCGGATCGTGCGACAGTGCGAGCCAGCCAGGCCACCGCGGCCGCCGGATTGCCCTGCACCGTACCGGTGTTACCCCGCGTGACGACGACCTCGCGTCCCGCGTGACCGGAGTAGAGCACCGCATCGATGTCGGCCAGGTCCGCGGCTGACGGCGAACAGCCCTGCCAGCCCAGCACGAATCGCGCGGCGCAGGCGTTGTCCGCGATCGCGTCGACAATGCCGATA
Source organism: Mycobacterium sp. SMC-14 (assembly GCF_046250075.1). NCBI lineage: Bacteria > Bacillati > Actinomycetota > Actinomycetes > Mycobacteriales > Mycobacteriaceae > Mycobacterium > Mycobacterium sp. SMC-14. The sequence continues at coordinate 3,997,843 of NZ_CP176429.1, forward strand.
CGCCAATCCTGGATGCGACTGTCGATCACCTCGATCGCTGCGGTGACGTAGTCGGTGGCGGCGAGCACATCGCGTTCAGTGCAACCGTGCCCAGGAAGCCGGTCACCGAGCACAAATGCGACCTCGACTTCGATCCGGGGCTGGTACCGTCCGGACAGTTTCACGGTATCGCCGTCGTGGGCCATCATGTCGGTGAGCAGGTGGCCGTAGCACGGCTCATACACCCCGACCGTCTGCTGCATCATCGGGGAGGACAGTCCGACTTTGTGCCCGCAGATCGCCGAGCCGGCGTCGACTCTGCGCGCGATGTTGCGCCGCTGAATCGCATATGCGTCATCGATGTTCAGCCCCGGGGACATATCTCGCAGGGATTCGATAGGACGGCCCAGCCGTTCCGCGCGCCACAACGAGGTTGCCGCGGCCGCGCGTCCGGACGCCTCGGCGATGCTGATCACTGGCGACACGATGGTTCTCCCCTGAACGGTCAGTGGGTCAAGTGTGCGAAGCACGGCGGGACGGTTCAAGCGGAAGTCCCGCTGAGCGGTACGCGGGCAGGGCCGAACCTCAGCCCCTCAAGAACTCCGCGATGTCGGCCCACAACGTCTGTCGGGCGCGCCGCGCCAGCTGCAACATCGGCATGGTCAAGAACCCGTGGATGGCACCCGGATAGTCGCGGTGGGTGGTCGCAACGCCCGAGGATGCCAGGGCCGCCGCATAGGCCTGCCCCTCAGAGCACAGCGGGTCGCAGCCCGCGGTGATCACCACGGCCGGGGGTAGCCCGACGCGTACGTCCTGGATCGGCGAGGCGTAGCGGTGGGTGCGGTCGGTGCTGCCGGGCAGATACTGATCCCAGTACCAAGCCATGGCCGCGGCGGTGTTGTAGAAGCCTTCCCCGAACCTCCGGTAGGACGCGGTCGAGAAGTCCGCGGCGATCACCGGGTAGATCAGTGCCTGACAAGCGATCTCCGGTCCGCCACGGTCGCGGGCCATCATCGCGGTGACCGCGGCAAGATTCCCGCCGGCGCTGTCCCCGGCGATCACCAGCCGACCCGGATCCGCGCCCCACCGCTCGGCGTTGCGCGCCGCCCAAGCGGTCGCCGCGTACACGTCGTCGGCAGCCGCCGGCCAGCGCGCCTCCGGCGCCAGCCGGTAGTCGACCGACACCACCACCGAGCCCAGCCCGTTCGCCATGGCCCGACAGAGTCCGTCGTGAGAGTCCAGGTCGCAGAACACGAATCCACCGCCGTGCGCGAATACCACTACCGGCAACACCGCATCAGCTGCCGTTGCGGGCCGGTAGATTCTGACCGGGATCAGCCCCCCGGCGCCGGCCACGCTGCGCTCGGCGACACCGCCGACCGGCTCCGGCTCGCCGGGCAGCTGCCGGCGGTCGCGAATTGCCGCCCGTGCCTGCGGACCGGTCATCGTCTCGACGCGCGGGAAGCCCGCATTGAGCGCCGGCAAAAGTTCGGCGATCTGAGGATCGAGGTTCACGGGCAGCTCGTCGGCAGGCCGGCCCGAGAAACGCAGAGCCATCAAATCGCGGCGGCGAGGTCGGCAACCTGCTGCGGCCGTCTCCAGCTGACCAGCGTCCAGCCGTCGGTGGGGTTGCCCTCCAGCACCACCTGGCTGGTGTTAGTCAGCGGATGGGTCCAGATCAGCGAAGGGTCGGGATTGTCGACGTTCATCTGCACCCACGCCATGATCGCCGCGCCATGCGAGAACGCCACATCCTGGTAGGTGGGGTCGTCGGCGTTGATGCTGGTGTCGTAGATCTGTTGAACGGCCCCGCTGAAGCGGTCCTCGAACGCCATCCCGTTGTAGTCCGAGGAGCCCAGCAGCGGCACCCAATACAGCCCGTAGGTCCACGCGATCGGGGCAGCCAGATACATGAAGGCCATGTTCTTGAACTCATCCCCGGTCGACGCCTGGATGCCTTCCCAAATGCCGGCGCTGATCTCGTTGAGGCCGGACAGGTTGGTGACGTTCATGCCCATCAGATCGGCGAACGGAGCGGCGGTTTCCTGGGTGCGGACCAGCCCGGATGCAAAGATCCCGTCCACACCCGTCGCACCGTACTGGTCGTAGAGTTGCTGCCCGACCTGTTCTGCCTGAAATTGCCCGTTGTAGGCGGCCGGATACGGGTCACCGGTCAGGTGCGCCCCGGGCGCGAGGGTCCCGTTGATGAGATTCACGTTGTCCGTCGAGGTGCCATGTCGGACGAACTCCAGCAGGATGTCCTGGGCCCCACCGGCGGTGAGCCGAACATCCGCGACCGTGGACCCCGGCTGTGGTGCGGCTACCGGGGTGGCGGCGACCATGCCGGCGCCTGCCAGGGCGACACCGGCGGTGATCAAAGAGCGGGCGACAACGTGAGGCATGGCAGTCTCCGTTTCTAGCGTTTCAGCGCTGGGCTGTGATCGGACTCACAGCGCCGGACGCTAGCTGATGGAAACGTGAGGAAAGAACCAGTTGTCTCAGTGAATGGGATAATAGAGTTTGTCCACTGAGCGGGACGAGCCCAGCCGTCCTGACCGCGATGCTCCTAACATCGCCGACATGACGCTTGGGTCATTGGCCGACACCGGCGAAGACGGTCGCCACCTGCTCACTTGTCCGCTCTGTGAAGCCATGTGCGGCTTAGAGATTCACGTCGACGGCGGTCGAGTCGTCCGGATCAGCGGCAATCGCGACGACGTCTGGAGCCGCGGTCACCTCTGCCCGAAAGGCGCCTCGCTCGGCGCGGTCCACGAGGACCCGGATCGCATCCGAGTGCCGATGATCAAGGTGGACGGCGAGTGGCGCCAGGTCAGCTGGGATGCCGCGTTTCGCCGCTGCACCGAACTGCTGCAACCGATCATCGCCGAACACGGCATCGCTGCCGTGAGTTCCTACGTCGGCAATCCGACTGCGCACACGTTCTCCCTGGGCCGCTACATCGGGATGCTGCTCGGAATGTCCGGCATCCCGACCAGCTACTCATCGGGCACGGTGGACCAGTGGCCCAAGAACGTGACCTCCCACCTGATGTACGGAAGCTGGTGGGCTATCCCGGTCCCGGACATTGCACGCACTGACCTGCTGGTGATCATGGGCGCCAACCCGGCGGTGTCGCAGGGTTCGCTGCTGGCCGCGCCGAACATCAACGCGATCATCAGCGACATCCGCAGCCGTGGCACCGTGATCGTGATCGACCCGGTGCGCACCGCGACCGCCGCCAAGGCAGACGAATGGCTGCCGATCACGCCGGGTACCGACGCAGCACTGCTGCTCGCGGTTATCCACACCTTGTTCGACGAAGACCTGGTCCGGCTGGGCGTCGCCGGCGAGTACATCGATGGTGTCGACACGTTGCGGGCGATCGCCGCGGACTGGCCGCCTCAGCGCGTGGCCCCGGCGACGGGGATCAGTGCCGATCGGATCCGCGGGTTGGCGCGACAACTTGTCGCCACTGACAAGGCGGTGGTGTACGGCCGAATCGGCTTGTGCACGCAGGAGTTCGGGACTCTCGCCAGCTGGCTGGTCGACGTGGTCAATATCCTCACCGGACATTTCGACACCCCGGGCGGCGCGATGTTCCCGCGCGCCACAGCGTGGTCGCTGACCACACAGCAACTGCCCGGCCTAGAAGGCGGTCGGCCCGAGTTCGGCAGGTGGAGCAGCCGAGTCCGCGGCGCCAAGGAAGTGCTGGGCCAGACCCCGGTGTCATGCCTGGCCGAAGAGATCGCCACCCCGGGCGAGGGACAGGTCAAAGCGCTGATCACCGTCGCGGGCAATCCGGTGCTGTCCAGCCCGGCCGGTCACGACCTCGACGCGGTACTGCCGAGGCTGGACGCGATGATCGCGGTGGACTGCTGGCTCAACGAGACGACGCGGCACGCCGACGTGTTCCTGCCCGGCCTCTCGCCGCTCGAGCAACCGCATCACGACGACCTGCTGCTGCAATTCGCGATCAGCAGCATCAGCAACTACTCACCGGCGGTGTTCGTCCCCGAGGACCCCGACCGCCCAGACGAGTGGGAGATTCTGATCCGGCTGACCGGCCTGTGCACGGGGACGCCGGCCGAAGACGTCGACGTCACCGCGCTCGACGACGGCTTCTTCGACGTCCTCTGCTACCTGCAGGGCTTGACCGGGCCGGAGATCCGCGCGCAGTACGACCACGGCGGCCCGGAGCGGATCCTCGACCTGACCCTGCGGACCGGGCCGTTCGGCGACCGCTACGGGGAGAAGCCCGACGGTCTGACGCTGGATATGGTCAAATCCCAGCCCAACGGCATCGACTTCGGCCCGATGGTGCCGCAGGTGCCCGAAATCCTGACCACGCCGGAGGCGAAGGTTCGGCTGGCACCGCAGTATCTGCTCGACGACCTGCCGCGGCTGGCGGCGAGGTTGGAGCGGGAGTCCGATGAATTGGTCCTGGTCAGCCGGCGCCACCTGCGTTCCAACAATTCCTGGATGCACAACTTCGGGCCGCTGATGAAGGGCAAGGACCGCTGCACGCTGCTGATCCACCCCGACGACGCCGCGGCACGCGCCCTGCGCACCGGGGACACCGCCGTTGTCGCGTCGGCGACCGGGCGCGTCGAGGTTCCCGTCGAGGTCACTGATGCCATCAAGCCGGGCGTGGTGTCGATGCCGCACGGCTGGGGTCACGGCCGCGCCGGCACCCGCCTGGCGGTGGCCAACGGCTCTCCCGGGGTGAACAACAACATCCTGGCGCCGCCCACGTTCATCGACGAACCGTCGGGCAACGGCGCGGTGAACGGCATCCCGGTCAGCGTCCAGCGGGCCTGAGGCCTGCGGCCAGGACGGCGCAACCGTCTTTGCGACGGTCCGTCACTGCCAGAGCTTCCCCCGACACCAATCCGCGGCGTCCGCCGCGGCGAGATCGACGGTGCGCGAGTGCATACCGTTCCACCAGTGCAGCTCGACATCGGTGCCGCGTCCACGGTGCGACCGGGCCAGGCGGTGGGAGAGCCAGAAGGGCGCCACTTCATCGAACCGGCCGGCGTCGATGCGCAGGGGAACGCCGGCGGGCAGACGCAGGTCGGCCACCTCGTCGGTCCGGAACGAGTCGAGCAGGTGCCGGCGCACCTCGGCGCCCCGCGGCCCCAGCAGGGCGCGAGGCGCGAGCGCGCCGAAGGAATCCCGTTTGCACAGCTCGCTCAGGCTGCGGTCGCCCAGGTGCGGCCATCGGGCCAGCGCCTCGCGGCTCAGCCCGCCGTCCGCCAACAACGTCCGCAACGGCTCCCTCGTCGTCGCTGCGCCGTCGATCATCAGGGCGATGAGCGCCGTCACCACCTGAAATCCGGGCAGCACGACCGGCAGTCGCAGGGCTGCCCCGATCGTCTGGCCCATCCGGGTCACGGGCGTGAAGGCGACCACGGCGCGCAGGTCGAACCCCTCGACGGGTCCGACCGCGACCGCGTGCAACGCCGCGAGCGAGCCCTCGGAGTGGCCGGCGCTGATCCACCGACCGTCGAGCGGCCATTGCTCGCGGGCCCACGCCAGCAGGTCACGCACGCTGCGCCCGAGGGAGGCGCCGCGCAGGTACGGGTGCGGGCCGGGGCTGCCAAGGCCCTCGTAGTCCGGTTGAAGGACCACCGCGCCGGCGTCGGCCAGCCGCGAGACGAACGCGTCACCCTGATGGATGCGGCGCGACTCGGGATGGCCAGTCGTGGCCAGGCTCGGCGCGGCCCGGTCCGAACCGCCGGTCGTCATGTGACCGTACGTCACCACCGGCCAGCCGGATGCCGGTGGCGGACCGTCCGGCAGCCACACCAGTCCGGTCTGCGTCATCGGTTCGCCATCGATCGACGTCGACCCGAACGCGACGGAGTCGACGATCACCAGCGGCCCCGCGGGAGCAGTCGACGTAGACGCCGCGGGACGAGGCCGATCCGGCCCGCTGGCCGGTGGTCGGCGGCATCGATGAGGTCGACGAAGGCCCGGCCCACGGCCTCGAGCTGGTCGACGTCCACCTGCTCGATGGTGTCGGCATCGTCGTAGAGGTACAAGGGGCCCGAGACGAGGCTGATCGTGGGCACGCCCGCCGCGAGAGTGAACGAGGCGTCCGTGGGGATGCCGCCGACGAGGAACTCCAGGGCCGTCGCGTTGAGCACCGAGGTGGAGTGCAGTCCGCGGCGGCGGATGGTGCGGACCAACTGCCACTTCAACGCGGGACCGACGTTCTCGAAGAAGGCGCGTGGCTCGGTGTCGCGCAGCGTCTCGAACCCGCCACCGGCGCCGACACGAGACCGCAGGCCCACATGCTCGACCGTGAGGTTGAGGGCCAGCGGGAAGGGGCTCTGCGGGTCCAGGGCGTACTGGCGGGCGAAGCGTTGGTGGGCCTGGTAGCCGGTGAAGTGGGTGTCGAAGGTGACGAACATCAGGGTCTTCTCGCGGCGGCCGTGGCGTCGGGCACGAGCGACCTCCTCCTCGGCGATGGCGATGACCTCAGCGGTGCCGCTGGCATCCTCGACGGCGCCGGGACCGACCGAGTCGTGGTGCGACTGCACCATGATCGTCTCGGCGGAGCGGCCCCGCAGGACGCCGACGACCGTCGACGATCGGACGCGTTCGCGGGTCGAATCGAGGGTGAGCGTCGCACGCGGTTCCTCGCGCAACAGGGTGCGCAACCGCGCGCCGCCGGCACGGGTGACCCAGACGCCCGGCAGTTCCATGAGCGTGCGCCGGTAGTACTCGTTGTGGTAGGCCAGTGACTCCGGGTACTCGGCCAGCACGCCGATCACGCCGACGGCACCAGCTGCCTTCGCCTCCGTCATGACCCGGGTCAGCGTCGTCACGTAGGGGTTGCGCGACGTGAGCACCTCGCGGCGCAGCATCCGCCGACCGGGATCGTGGACGTACTCGGTGAGCGGCAACAGGCTGGCCTGGCTCATCGTGAACCGCAGATCGAACAGCACGAGGCGTCCCCGCACGTCGTGGCGTGCGACCCGGTCGGAGCGTGCGTCGACGACCTCTGCGGTGAGCCCGTCGGGTCCGGCCGACCACGCCCCCACGGCGTCGTGGGCCGGCAACTGGCAGTGCCGCACGGGTGCTGCGGGCACCTGCTCATGCCCGACGCGCACACCCACGCGCGGCGCCTGCCAGCGGAAGGCGTCGTCCGGCTCGATCCAGACTTCATCGAGGCCGGCGGCGGTCAGCCGGTCGCGCACATACTCGGCCGCCGCGACGCCGCCCGGGGTGCCGGTGGCGCGGGGGGCGAGGTCGACGAGGTCGACGATGGTGGCTACGAGTTCGTCGGTGCGGATCACCTTGCGACCTTAAGATGATCCGACGTTTTTACATGAAATTATGCGCTCTTCTAACAGAAAAATGACCGTTGATGCAGGATTCCGCTATTCTCGAGCCCGTGAATGGGCCCTTGCCTGCGGCGTGGCGACCCCCCGAACCCCTGGCCGAGATCGACCTCGCTCTCATTCACGCCCTCCAGGTATGGCCGCGGGCTCCCTGGCGTGCGATCGGAGCAGCCCTCGGCATCGACCCCGCGACCGCGGCGCGCCGATGGCAGCGACTCGTCGACGACCGGCTCGCGTGGCTCGTCATCCGCCCGAGCGCGCAGCAGTTGGCCCCCGATCGCGATGCGACGCTGGTCCGCCTGGCCTGCCGCCCGGGCTCAGCGGCGGCGGTGGCGACCGGGATCGCCGAACGCGGGGACGTCCTGGCCGTCGACGTGCTGGCGGGAACGGATGCCGTCGCCGCGATCCTGCTCGGCCGTGGCCTTGCTCCGCTGCACGACGAGGTCGAACGGCTCGCCGCCGAACACCCCGACGTGACCGGGGCGCGCACGGTCTTCCTCACCGCCGTGCACCGCGAGGATGCCCAATGGCGGCTTCGGGTGTTGTCCCCGGCCCAGCAGGCCCACCTCACGAGCCCCCACACGAACACGGTCGACCGCGGGCGGCCACCACGTCCCGAGGTCGTCGCCGACCTGACCGCAGCCCTCGGCGAAGATGCCCGGATGAGTCTGGCTGACCTCGGCGGACGCCTGGGGACCTCCGAGGTCACCGCCCGGCGATTGCTCGATCGGGCATTGCGGACCCAGTCGATCCGGTTGGGCTGTGACGTCGTGGCACCGGCGGTGGGCGCGGGTCGGGCCGTCCTGCTCGAGGTCGAGGTCGAGGATCCGCACGGTGCCGGACGGGCGATAGCCGCGCTTCCACCGGTGCTGCGCTGCGCCACGGTCGTCGGTCCGGCGAACCTCGTGCTGGTGGCGCGATTCGTGTCCCTGGCCAACCTGGCGGAGTTCGAGTCCGCGGCGTCCGCCCTGGCTCCCGGCTGGCAGGTCCGTGACCGCGCCACCGTCACGCACCCGGTGAAGCGTCAGGGGCGGCTACTCGATGCGGACGGTCGAGTGCGCAGCGACTGACCTACACCTGACGCGTCTTGGTGAACGACCTCAACCGCAGCAGGTAGCGCGGCACTCCCAACAATCCGAGACTGCGCGGCCAGTCGTCACCGCGGAAGTACGCGTCGGTGCCGCCGTCGACGAAAATGACACTGCCGCACAGGAATTCCGCGGCATCCGAAAGCATGAACATCATCCAGTCGGCCAGCTGCGCCGGATCGCCGTACCCACCGACCGGCACCGGGAACGACTGAACAGCCTTGGCCTGCTGGGGTATCGCCAACAACTCGTCAAGCAACGGGGTCTGGATCGCCCCGGGCGCCAGCACGTTGAGCCGGATCCCGGCGCCGGCCCACGCCGGCGTGACCGCGCGCCGGCGCGCCCAGCGGGTCACCGCGATCTTCGACGCGCCGTAGGCCATCGACGGCGCCGCGGGGCCCAGCAGCTTCACCGTTCGCACCGCCTGTGCCGTCTTGCCGGCGAGCAGGGCACGCACCGCCCGACGGGGAACGGCGGGGATGGTGGTCGACGAATTGCTACCGATCACCACCACCTTGGCTCGGGCGGTGGCGGCCAGCGCCGGCCGCCACGCGTCGAGCAGATCCACCACCCCGCGGAAGTTCACCTCGAAGATGGTCCGGGGCATGCTCGGTCCCGGCTTCGGGCCCAGCCCGGCCGCCATGACCGCGCCGTCGAGGCGGCCGCCGCACTGCGCCAGCACCTGCTCGGCTGCGGCGGCGCGGCCGGTCGGGCTGGACAGGTCGGCAACGACGTCGGCCTCGCGCAGGTCGACCCCGATCACGGTGTGACCGGCCGCCCGCAGTTTCTCCGCCGCCTGGCGTCCCATCCCGGATGCCGACCCGGTCACCGCGTACACACCCACGAGACGTCCTCCTCTGGCCGTTGCGTTCCGTCATACAGACATACAGGGCAAGGTGGACACCATGCACGTCGGATTCATCGGACTCGGGAACATGGGCAACGCGATGGCCGCCAACCTGCTCAAGGCAGGCCACGCCGTCACCGCCTACAACCGGTCACCGGCCAAGGTAGACGCCCTGGCCCAGCAGGGCGCCACGGCGGCGCGCACGGTGGCCGACGCCTGCCGCGGCGACGTGGTGCAGACGATGCTGGCCGACGACGACGCCGTCGAGAACGTCGCGCTCGGGCCGGACGGCATCGTGGCGTCGTTGCCGCCGGGCGGCACCCACATCTCGTCGAGCACCATCAGCGTGGCGCTCGCCCGACGGCTCACCGCCGCGCACGCCGACGCGGGGCAGTCCTATGTCGCCGCACCGGTCTTCGGCCGACCTGAGGCCGCCGCGGCGGCAAAGCTCTTCGTGATCGCAGCCGGGGCACCAGCGGTGCTGGATTTGGTGACGCCGCTTTTCGAGGCGATCGGCCAGCGGACCTTTGTGGTGTCCGAGCAGCCGTACACCGCCAATCTGGTGAAGCTGTCCGGCAACTTTCTGCTCGCCACCGTGATCGAGTCGCTCGGTGAGGCCATCGCGCTGGTGGAGAAAGCCGGCGTGGATCCGGTGAACTATGTCGACATCCTCACCTCGACGCTGTTCAACGCCCCGGCGTATGCCACCTATGGCGACCTGATCGCCCGCAAGAGCTTCGAACCGGCCGGTTTCGCCGCCACCCTCGGCCTCAAGGACGTCCGGTTGGCGTTGCAGGCCGCCGAGGATCTGACCGTGCCGCTGCCGCTGGGCAGCCTGCTGCGCGACCGTTTCCTGACGCTGATCGCTAACGGCGGCGGACAGTTGGACTGGTCGGCGATCACCACCCTGGCCGAACGCGACGCGGGGCTCTGAGCCCCGGCTAGCTGTTACAGCTAACCCCCGACCACTCCCCGCAGCCCGTCGGCCCCGAACGCCGGCTCCAGCATCGATGAGAAGTCCGGGCCGCGGCGCAGCATCTGCCCGCCGTCGACGTTGATGACCTGACCGGTGATGTAGCCGGCCGCGTCACTGAGCAGGAACAGCGCCAGATTGGCGACATCGGTGACCTCGCCGGGCCGCGGCAGCGGTGTCGACACGCGATAGTCCTCACTGAGCTCGGGCGAGTCCAGGATCGGGGCGACCAGTTCGGTGCGCGTCAGGCCGGGGCGGATGCTGTTGACCCGCACCCAGGAGGCACCCAGCTCGTCGGCGGCCAGCTGCATCATGTGGTCCAGCGCCGACTTGGTCGGGCCGTAGGCACCGAACCACCGGTGGGTGTTGCTGGCCGCGATCGAGGAGATCCCGACGAACGAGCCCCCGCCGCCGCGCACCAGCGCTCGGCCGGCGTGCTTGAGCACGTACATGGTGCCGTTGACGTTGAGGTCGACGGTGCGCCGCCACAGCTCCGAGTCGATCTGGGTGATCGGTCCAATGGTCTGTGATCCACCGGCGCAGTGCACCACCCCGTGCAACCGGCCGTGCTTGGCCACGGCGGCATCGACGGCGGCGATCACGCTGTCCTCGTCGGTGACGTCGGTCGGCAGGTGACGGACCGTACCGCGGGGTCCATCCGGCGGTCCCAGCTTCACCTCTCCTCCGTCGAGCCTCGCTGAACCGCCGAGTTCTGCGGCTACCTTCCCCAGTCGATCGGCGTCTCGCCCGACGATCAGGACGTCGGCCCCAGCGGCAGCCAGCCCCGCCGCCACGGCCTTGCCGATACCGCTGCCACCACCGGTGACCAGGTAGCTGCGGTCTTCAAAGGAAAGCTGCACACCGACCCCTCACGTCGAAACTGAAACAGGTTCTACCTATGGAACCATGGCGCCGTCATCGCCCAACGTGCATTCAGCACGAAATTCGGGCCGAATTCCCGGGCTGAGAACACATTCGGCGAAAGAGGGACGACAGAACAAGACCGAGGCGGTGCGCGCCTAGGGTTGGTCGCGGCGGGCCACGGCGGTGGGCCTGGCGGTGCGCCAATCCTCGACATCAGGCGGCAACCCCAACGGGGCCCGGTTTTCGTTGTGGGCAGACCAGTGCGCGTGACCCAGCTGATGGATGTGGAAGCCGTGCCGCAACGCCTCGGTGAAGCCCATCGCGTCGGCGGCGCCGTTCACCGAATCCTTGATCAGCAGCGCGGCCATGGTGGGCAGCTTCGCGATACGCCGGGCGAACTCCAGCGTCTTGTCCGCCAGCTCATCGGTCGGGAACACCTTCGACACCATGCCCAGCCGGTGCGCCTCGTCGGCGTCCAGGGAGTCCCCGGTCAGCAGCAACTCCTTGGCCTTGCGGGGGCCGAATTCCCACGGGTGGGCGTAGTACTCCACACCCGGCATGCCGAGGCGCACCCCGACCACGTCGGAGAACCGGGCGTTGTCCGCGGCCACGATCAGGTCGCAGGCCCAGATCAACATCAGCCCGGCAGAGATGGCGTTGCCCTGCACCTGCGCGATGGTGATCTTGCGCAGGTCCCGCCACCGGCAAGTGTTCTGGAAGAAGAAGTGCCACTCCTGCAGATACGTCTTCTCCACGACCGGCTCGCGGGTGGCGCCGTGCGATTGGAACGTCGGGTGCTGCGCCGGACCGGGGCGCCGCTCGAGCAACGTGGCCTCCGAACCCAGGTCGTGGCCGGCAGAGAAGTTCTTGCCTCGCGCGGCCAGGATCACCACCCGGACGGTGTCATCGGCCTCGGCGCGGCCGAAAGCCTCATCGAGCTGCACCAGCAGGGTGCGATTCTGCGCGTTGTGCACGTCGGGGCGGTTCAGCCAGATCCGGGCGATGCGCCCGTCGTCCAGCAATTCGTAGTCGACCAGGCGATCCGAAGTATCGCCAGCCTGCTCCGATGCGGTGTCCGATGTGACCATTGCCTCCGCCCTCGTCGTCTTCGCATCACAGGCTACGGCGGCGGGCCTGAGCTGCCCGAGCCAGGTGTGACACAGCGCGCACTTCGCTAGAGTCAATGCATGCCTGCTAAATCCGAACACGCCGACATCGAGGACGTGGAACCGCTGGCCGACAGCACCGCGCGCCAGGCCCGGCGAGTGGTCGCCGCCTATGCCGAGGACGCCGACGAGTGTCGGGTGTTCCTGTCCATGCTGGGGATCGGGCCCGCGACACCCGACAAGAACGGGGCGTAAATGCCGGAGTCGGGGGACCCGGCCACGTCGCATGAACCCGGCGGTTCAGCGAGGCTCGACGAAGGAGAGCCGAAGCTGGGACCGCCGCACGAGCCCGGCGGTTCAGCGAGGCTCGACGAAGGAGAGCCGAAGCTGGGACCGCCGCATGAGCCCGGCGAGTCCGATTTCGTCGTGGTGGCCAATCGGCTGCCGATCGATATCGAGGTGCTCCCGGACGGTACGACGGCGTGGAAGCGCAGCCCCGGCGGATTGGTCACCGCACTAGAGCCTCTGCTGCGTAAGCGCCGCGGCGCCTGGGTCGGATGGCCCGGCAGCCTGGAGGCTCCCGACGGGCCGATCGACATCGACGATCTACGGCTGCATCCGGTCCCGCTGGACACCACCGATATCGCCGAGTACTACGAGGGCTTCTCCAACGCCACTCTGTGGCCGCTGTATCACGACGTGATCGTCAAACCGATCTACCACCGGCAGTGGTGGGACCGCTACCTCGACGTCAACCGCCGCTTCGCCGAGGCCGCGTCGCGAGCTGCCGCGCCGGGCGCCACGGTCTGGGTCCAGGACTATCAGCTGCAGCTGGTACCCAAGATGCTGAGGGATCTGCGCCCCGATCTGACCATCGGCTTCTTCCTGCACATCCCGTTCCCGCCGGTGGAGCTGTTCATGCAGCTGCCATGGCGGGCCGAGATCGTCGACGGACTGCTCGGCGCCGACCTGGTCGGCTTTCACCTGGCCGGCGGCGCTCAGAATTTCTTGTTCTTGGCCCGCAACCTGGCCGGCGCCGTCACCTCGCGAGGCTCAGTCGGGGTGCGCAGCCGGTTCGGCGAGGTGCGGCTGACCGATCGCACAGTGCGGGTCGGCGCCTTCCCCATCTCGATCGACTCAGGCGAACTGGACCGCAAGGCGCGGGAACGCGGGATCCGTCGACGCGCCAAGGAGATTCGCGCCGAACTGGGCCATCCGCGCAAGGTCTTGCTCGGCGTCGACCGGCTGGACTACACCAAGGGCATCGACGTCCGGCTCAAGGCGTTCAACGAGCTGCTGGCCGAGGGACGCGCCAAACGGGACGACACCGTATTGGTGCAGCTGGCGACTCCGAGCCGGGAACGGGTGGAGAGCTACCAGATCCTGCGCGACGACATCGAACGTCAAGTCGGCCATATCAACGGTGAGTACAGCGAGGTCGGCCATCCGGTGGTGCACTACCTGCACCGCCCGGTCCCCCGCGACGAGCTGATCGCCTTCTTCGTGGCCAGCGACGTCATGCTGGTCACCCCGCTGCGCGACGGGATGAATCTGGTCGCCAAGGAATACGTGGCCTGCCGCAGCGACCTGGGCGGCGCTTTGGTCCTGAGCGAATTCACCGGTGCGGCAGCGGAATTACGCCAGGCTTACCTGGTCAATCCACACGATCTGGAGTGCGTCAAGGACGTCATCGAGGCAGCGGTCAACCAGACCCCCGAGGAAGGCCGCCGACGGATGCGTGCGCTGCGCCGTCAGGTGCTGGCCCACGACGTGGACCGCTGGGCCCGATCGTTCCTCGGCGCGCTGGCCGACTCGGCGGAGTAGCTCAGCCGACGGCGCCGACCCGTCCCCCGCAAGCGGGTGGTGCCCCCCAGCGCCCCGGCTGACGCCGCGCTTGCGATCGACGCTAGCTGCACAGGTGCTGCGGGTTGTCCTGGCAGTTCAGCGGGTAGTGGATGACCGGGTTCGGCAGCGGCGAGACGAACGTCAGCGTGAAAGCGCGCTTGCTCAACCCGGGCTGCAGCCCACACACCGCATTGTGCGCAGTGGTGTAGGTACCGTGCAGAGACGTGTCGAACTGGTACATCTCGTCACTGCCGGCGGTGCTGCCATCGGAGCATCGGGTGCCCGCCAGTAGCGGCGTCTTGTAGGTCCACTGGCCGTTCGACAGCCGGTAGGCCCCGGCCTGTCCGGGCGGCCCGTTGCTTTCGACCTGCAGCTTGCAGCCCACGGCCAGGTGCAGTGGCACTCGGCCGTCACCGACGGTCGGGACGCACAGCGGATAGATCGTCCAGGTCGCGGTCTTCGCACCGTCGTTGTAGGTGTAGACGCCCTCGACCGTGCCTTCTGGAATCGCATCGTCGTCGGCACCGGCCTGGACTGCCAGCCCGGTGGCTGCCGTCATCGCCGCAGCCAAGGCGACCAGACCACGTACGAGTTTGCCCATGGTGCTCATCCTTTCAGCTAGATCGGCACAATATTGCTGATCAGCCACTTGCGGTCGATCTTGCGGAAGTCCACCCGCAGACGACTGCCCTCGTAGTACTTCTCCTTGGACTTGCCCGTCACGGTGCGGTTGACGAACACCAGCACCGAGCCGGAAGTCCGATGCGACGGCAAGGCGGCGATGCCGACGATGTCGACCTGGTTCACCAACTGCTGCGCGCGGGCCTGCGGAATGATGTCGTTGACCACCCGGGCTTCGAACTCGCGACGGTAGTCCCCGGTGAACATCGAGTACGTCTCGGTCAGGCTGCCTTCCACCGTCTTGTACTCGTAGCCGAGAACTTTGGGGATCTCGTCCTTCGCCAGTTGGACCAACTCGGTACGGGCCGACTGTTCACCCCGCACCTCGACCCGGCTCCAGTACAGCGATCCCGCCGCGGCACCCAGACCCACGAACGCGCCGAGCACCCCGACCAGGACCGCAAGCCACATCCACTGGCGCGTCATCGGCTGCCGTCCGGCCATTTGAGGTCGTAGGCGGTCATATTGCCCGCGTCGTCTTCGTGCACGATCACCCGCAATGCGTAGGGCTGCGACGGCTTGTTGACGCCATCGACATCGGTGGCCGTGGCCCGCATCGCCACCAGCACCGACGCGTTGGCAGCGATGTTGTCGACGCTTTCGAGGGCCGCGGCGTTGATGACGGCTTCGGAGCTGTGCTTAGTCTCCCGCAGCAGCGCCTTGAGGTTCTCGGAATTGGCTGCCATCGTGTCGCGCAGCGGGCCGCTGGTGCCTGCCACGAACAGGTCCACCTGGTAGCTGATGGTGTCGGGCGTATAGGTGTACATGTTCAGCACGGTCTGGACCGCGGCGTCGACGAATCGCTGGTCCCGCTGCTGCGTCGCGTCGGCATGCCGGTGTTGCAGCGCGAGCGCGCCGACCATCCCGCCCAGTAGGACGGATGCCGCCAGCCCGGCGGCGCCCGCCAGTTGCGCGGTCTTGCGGGCGTTGGGCCGCCGGCGCGGTGGCGGTCCCGCCGGCCGAACCGCCCGTACGGCGGCTTTGCTGGGTGCCGGAATCCGTACCGTGGCCGGCGTTGTTTCGGCGGTATCACCCGCTGGGCCCGCGGCTCGCGAGGCCCGGCGCCGGACCTTCGCGTCGTCGGGTCCCGTCACGTCTGCCTCGGCGCGAGCATCAGATCAGCCCAGTTCTCCGCGGGCAGCCACTTGTCGGAGCCGGAGACGAACACTCCGCTGTTGCCGGCCGGATCCACGAACTTTCCGGACCGGTCGTAGCTGCTGTAGGCGACGCCGTTGGCCTCGGCGGGCAGCGGACCCGGAGCGGGCGCGGGAGCCGGTCCCGGCGCGGAGTCACGCCCGTAGGCGGGCAGGCCACCGTTGCCCCCGGGGCCAGTCGGCAGGTTCTGGTCCGGTGGCGCGTAGTAGGGCCACGGCGCCGGGGGGTTGGGTCCGAGCTGATTCGGCGGGTATGGCAGCGGGAACGGCGGGTTGGGCGCCGGACCGGGGCCGGCGGGCACACCCGGCGGCAGTGCCACCACCGGCGGGCCGGGGTCGTAGTCCGTCGACGGCGGGATGTAGGGGAACTTGTTCATCGGCGTCAGCATCCGCGGATCGGTGATCGGGGTGTCATACGGGACGGGCGGGCCGCGCCAGGTGTTGCTGCCGACCGGGACGTAGCCCTGCGGGTCGCGGCAGAGCTGGATGGTCGGCGCCCGCTTACCCGGATGTTCCATGCACGGGTAGTTGCGCGCACCGCGGACCGCAGACGGGTCGTTCTGCGCGGCTTTGCAGTACAGATCCTTGGGCAGTTCGCGCACGGTCTCGTCGGCCGGTGTTCGCATCTCGGTGAATGGCAGGAAGCCGACCGTGCACGGCGGCGGGTCGTGCATGTCGATCTTGAAGTCCAGCTTCACGCCTTCTTCCATCGGCACACCGCCGGCCACGGTGATCAGCGCCGCCATCAGCGCGGGGAAAACCACCAGCGCCTGTTCGATGGAATTGCGGTAGATGACCCCGACCCGGCCGAAGTTGGCGATGCTGGCGGCCAATGTCGGGAAGGAAGCGCGGATTCCGTCGAACGTGGTGTTGGCCTCGTCGGCGACGCTGGGCAGCGTCTGCAGCACCTCGCGGAGCTGCGGGTCGGCGTTGCGCACCTCGGTGGTGACCGCCGCCAGCGACCGGGCCAGCTTCTTGATGCCATCGCCGCCGCGGATCTGGGCGTCCAAGAAGGGCTCGACCTGGTCGACCAGCTTCGAGGTCGCATCGAAGTTGGCGTTGGCCTCGTCGATCAGCTGCCGCGACGAGGCGATCATCCGGGCCAGCTCCTGCCCGGAGCCGTTGAACCCGTCGAACGCGCTGCGCAGCAGATCACGAAGGCGGCTGTTGGCGACACTGTTGACCAACGACTGAGCCTGGTCGAGCAATCCGGCGATGTCCTGGCCGATCGCGGTGCGGTCCTGGCCGATGCGCGCGCCGTTGCGCAGCGCCGCGGCTGCCGTGGTCTCCGGCGGCGGCACCAGGTCGATGTACTGCTCGCCGATCGCGGACATGCTCTTGACGGTGGCGGTGACGTTGCCAGGGATCTTGGTGCTGCTGTTGAGCCGCATTTCGGCGTCGACACCGTGGTCGGTGAGGCGGACGTCGCCCACCCGGCCCACGGTCACGCCGCGGTACGTGACGTTGGCGCTCTTGTAGATACCGCCGCCGCCGATGAAGTCGGCCGTCACCTTGTAGGTGCCGATGCCCAGCCGGCTCGGCGCATGCAGATAGAGGATCGAGATCGCACCGACGGCGAGCACGGTGACCACGGCGAAGATCCCGAGCTGAATTCGGACGAGGCGGGTCAGCATCGTAGGTCATTCCTCATAGTGGACAGCCGTTCCGGGCGGGATCTTGAACGGATCGGCCGCCTGTCCGGACAGGTTCGCCATCTCACCGATCAAGAAGTCGGGCGGGTTCAGGACGTCATGCATGTGCGGCATGTTCGGGTCGAAACCGCCGGTGGTGAACACGGTTTCGCCGAAGCGCCGCAGGGTCATGTCGAAGGTGACATAGACGTTGAGGAAGTCGCCGCGCACGGCGTTGCGCAGATACATCGACGGGAACGGGAAGGTCGGGATGAACGGGAACGCCGTCACCAATTCGTTGGCGTTGTCGGCGAACGCCTTGATGACCGGGTAAAGGTCCTTGATGTCGGCCGTGAAGTCCTCCTTGGTCTCGCTCAAGATCCGAGACCCGACCACGGCCAATCTCTGCAGTGCACCGAACGCATCGACGATATTGCTGCGGTTGTCGTTGAGCACCTGCAGCGCGGCGGGCATGGTGTCCAGGGCCCGCGCCAGGCTGGGCGCGCTGCGGGCCAGAGTGGCCCCAACCCGATTCAGACCATCGGCGGCGGCGATGATGTCGCGCGCCTGGTGATCCAGCGACGCCGTGAGTTCGGCGAGCCGGGGCACCAGCTCGGCAAAAGTACCGGCCCGACCGGCGACCGCGGCATAGGCCTCTTCGGTGATGTCTTGCACCGCACCGAGATTGCCCTGGTTCACCACCACACCCAGTGACGACAACACCTCTTCGGTGCTGGGGTAGCGCCCGGTACGGCTGAGCGGAATCTCATCGCCAGCGACGAGTCTGCCAACCGGAGATTGGTCGGTCGGCTCGGCGAGCTCGATGTGCTGGGAACCCAGCAACGAGGTCTGGGCCACTTTCGCGGTGGCATTGGCCGGCAGCTGCACATTGCCATCCAGCGACAGCCTGACCGCGGCATAGAAGCTGCCGTCGGGCTGTTGCACCGCCCGAATGCCAGAGACGCTGCCGACGGTCACGTCATCGACCATCACCGGCGAATTCTGCGGCAGCGTAGTGACATCCGGCAGTTGCACCGTGATGCTGTAGGAACCGCGGCCGTGGCCCGCGGTTCCCGGCATGTTCAGCGAGTTCAGCCCGCCGAACTGACAACCGGACAACACCAGCGCCCCGGCGCCGAGCACCGCGCCTCGCCTGCCGACCCGTCGCAGCGCGCCGGGAAGAGACTTCACGCTCATCCGCCCTCCCGTGGTGCGCCGGCACCGGGTTGCGCCGGCCCCGTCGGGCCGGGCGCCTTGCCCAGCTGCCCCGGCGCAGGCGGCGGCAGGAACAGTGCGGCGACGTCCTCGGTGCTCGGCGGTGTGACGCCCGGCGCGGGCAGCCACTTCAGGTAGGGCACCGGAGTCTGGGCCTTGGCCTCGGTGGCAGGCGTGTCGTAAATGATCTGGCCCTTGTAGGCGGTTATGGAGTTGATCGGGTGGAACAAGAACGGCAGGAAGTTCATCGACCAGCGACGCATGACCGGCCCCATCCGCTCCTTGCAGATCTCTGCCCGCTTGAAGTTGTCCGGCACCGAACCGATGTCGAAGACACCGCCGCAGATGAACTGCACCGGGTTGGCGAAGTCGGGCAGCGAGAGCAGGCCGGCGAGCGTGCCCTGAGCCGGGTTGTAGATGTTGTAGAAATTGACCAGGCCGTGCGGGGTGATATGCAAAACCTGCTCGAAGTTCTCACTCTGATCCGACAGTGTTTTGGTGAACTCCGCAAGCTTGTTGACCTGTGCGACCAATGCGTCGTTGTTGTTGTGCAGGAAGCCCCGAACATCACGCAATGCCTGGTTGAGGGTGCCCAGTGTGACGTCCAGATCCTTCGAGCTGTCTGCCAAAACCGCCGACACGCCGGCGACATGGTCGGTGAACTGCACGATCTGCTCGTTGCTGCCCGACAGCGCGTCCACCAGAACCTGCAGGTTTTTCACGGTCCCGAACAGGTCGGTGCGCGAGTCCCCGAGCCGGCCGGTGGTAGCCGACAGGTCGCGCAGGGCGTTGCGGAAGGAGTCACCCTTGCCGTCGAAGGTGTCGGCGGCCTGGTTGACGAATGCGCTCAGTGCGCCGTTGAGCTTGCCCCCCTCGGGTCCCAGCTGCGCACTGAGCTGGGTCAGCTCCTGCTTGACCTCGTCCCATTCGACCGGCACGGCGGTGCGGTCTTCGCCCAACACCGCACCGTTGGCCAGCTTCTCGCCATCGGTGTAGGCCGGGGCCAGCTGAATGACGCGCGCCGACACGATATTTGGCGCCATCAACACGGCACGCACGTCGGCGGGCAGCGGAACGTCCTTGTTCACCGTCATGGTGATCTTGACGTTCTCGGCCCGCGGCTCGATGGACTCGATGCGCCCCACTGGGACCCCAACCACCCGGACGTCGTCGCCAGGGTAGAGGCCCACCGCCGAGGCGAAGTAGCCGGTGATGCGGTAACTGCGCTGCGCGGGCAGCACCACGTATGCGGCGCCGGCCAGCAGTACCGCCAGCAGCCCGGCAAGGACGAGACGTGAAGTTCGGCGCGTCATGGTGACTTCGGCTTAATGATCGTGCGCTCGGAGATCATCCCGCGCAGGTAGTCGGCCAGGCTGTCGGGGAGCTTGCCGGGCTGGAAGAACATGTCGACCATGACCTCCGACATGGTGGGCGGTGGTAGGCCGTACAGGTTGATCTGGAAGCCCGGACCCGAGGCCACCACCTCGCCGAGCGTGGTGGCGTACCCGGGCAGCCTCTCCAGAGCGCCGGCGATCCGGTCTTTGCGCTCGATCATGTTGTCCAGCACCAGGTTGAGCTTGTTCAGGGTCGGACCGATCTCTTTCTCGTTATCGGTCACGAATCCGGAAAGCTGTTGCGACACATCGTCGATGCCACCGATCAGCGCGGCTAGGGCCTGCCGGCGCTCATCGAGGGCAGCAAACAACTGGTTGCCGTCGAGCACCAGCCGGTTGACTTGGTCGGCACGCTGATTGAGCACACCGGTAACCACCTTGGCGTGAGTCAGCAGCTGACCCAACGCTTCGTCGCGGCGGTTGATGCTGCGCGACAGGGCGGTGACGCCGTCCAGGGCTCCCCGCAGCTGCGGGGTCGCGTCGCGCATCGAGTCGGTGAGCACCTGCAGGGCCTCTTCGAATCGTGGCTTGTCGAGATCACGAGCATCGCCGCCCAGGTCTTGCAGCGCGTTGTTGAGCGTGTACGGCGCCCGGGTGCGTTCGAGCGGGATCGAGGTGACCGAGCCGGCACCAGCGGGAGTGATCGACAGTGCCTTCTCGCCCAGCACGGTATCCGTGCGGATGGCGGCCAGCGACTGATCCCCTACCCGGACCTTGCGGTCGACGGTGAAGTCCACTTTCGCGCTGGCCCCGGCCAACGCCACCGACTTGACCTTGCCCACCCGGATCCCGGACACCGTCACGTCGTTACCGGGGATGATGCCACCGGCATCGGCGAAATAGCCATGATACGTCTTGCCTTGCGGCCAGAACGGCAAGCTGGTGTAACCGAACGACACCAAGACCAGGCAGGCCACAAGTGCGATGCCCAGCAGACCCGTGCGAACCGGGTTTACGCCGTCAATTTTTGACAGGAGAGCACCTCCCCTTGCTCGTGTCGTTCTGGCCACCCATCGGCAAGGTGATGTCACTGCCGGCCGGACCGTTGAATTTCAGCGCGACTGTGCAGTAGTTGATGTTGAAGAAGGAGCCGTAGGCGCCCAGCGCGTTGAGCCGCAGGTAGTTCTCTTCCAACGGGTCGATGACGTCGTTCAGCTCTTGCTTGCGCTTGTCCAGAACGGTAGCCAGCGGCCGCGCGTTCTCGATCACGCCCTGCAGCGGCCGCCGGGTGCGGCGCAGCGTGTCGGCGAGGTCGTTCTCCACGGAGGACAGCGGGCCGATAGCCCCGGCGATCGCATCCTTGCCCTGCGCCAGACCGGTGATCAGCTGCTGCAGTCGGTCGACGGTGGCGTCGAACTGCTCGCTCTTGTCGTCGACAGTGGTCAGCACCGTGTTCAGGTTGTTGATCACGTCGCCGATCAGCTGGTCACGGGAGGCCAGCGTGGTGGTGAACGAACTGGTGCTGGCCAGCATCTGCGACAGCGCACCACCCTGACCCTGCAGCAGCTCGATGAGCGCGCTGCTGATCTCGTTGATCTTCTTGCCGTCCAGCCCCTTGAGCACCGGACGCATCCCGCCCAGCAGCGCGTCGAGGTCCAAGGCCGGCTGGGTGTGGTCCCGTGCGATCGTGCTGCCGGGCGGCAGCTTACGCATTTCGCCGGCGCCCGAGGCGATCTCCAGGTACCGGTCACCGACCAGGTTCTCGTACCGGATCACCGCGCGGGTCGAGTCGTAGAGCTGGTAGCGCTTGTCGAGGTCGAAGGTGACACTGACGTTGTTGTCCGGCGTCAACTCGACGCGTTTCACCGTGCCCACTGGGATGCCGGCGATCCGCACGTCCTCGCCGCCTTTGAGCCGGGAGGCGTTGGAGAAATCCGCGTGGTAGGTGTGATTCGAGGCGAAGCGGAACTCGCCGAACACCACCACCAGACCGGCCGACACCAGCAGCATGGCGATGGTGAAGACGGTGACCTTGATCAGCGTGCCGCGCGAGTTCATCAGTATTCATCCCGTTCCGCGAAGGCGCCGTTGAAGAGGAACTGCGCGGTGGAGGGTGCGTCGAACTGGACCTCGGTGTTGGGCTGGAACGGGATGTAGGCACTGTCGGTCACCAGGAACGGTGAGCGGAACCAGGAGCCGCCGTACTGCTTGCTGGGGATGTCCGGCAAGCCGCGGCAGTTAGGTCCACCGGTCGCGTTGGCCACCGGCAGGCTCTCCGGGTAGGTGTAGGCCGGTGCGCCCGGGATGAAGCTGGACTGCACGTACAGCGCCGGCTTGGTGCCACCCAGCGACGGGCCGAAACGCTCGAGGGCCTTCTGAATTCCCTTGAACAGGCAGCCGAACTCCGGGGAGTACTCGGCCAACAGGCTGCTCGTGGCGCGGAAGCGCTGGACACCGGCGATGAAATCGTCGGCCGCTGGAGCGAAGGTGTCGTAACCATTGTTGGCCAGTCCGGTCGTTGCCAGCAGCGCCTTGCTCAGGTTCTCCCGCTGGTCGACCAGCGTCTTGCTGATCGTCGGGATGTTGTCGAAGGTCGTCGCAAGGTCCGGGGCGGCATCTCCGTAGATGTTGCCGACGATCGCGGTCTTGGCGAAGCCCGACTGCAGCTGGGGCAGTTTCGGATTGAGCTTTCCGAGGTAGCTGTTCAGCCCCGACAGCAGCCCGCCCAGGTTGTCGCCGTTGCCCCGCAATCCTTCGGCCAGCGCGCTGACCGACCCGTTGAGCTGAACCGGGTCGATCTTGTCCAGCAGGTTTGTCAGCTTCTGGAACAGCGTGTTGACTTCCAGCTGCACGTCGGACGCCTGAACGTTCGCGCCGTTGCGCAGCGTCGCACCCGAGGGCACCGGCGGCGGAACGAACTCCACCGACTTGGCCCCGAAGATGGTATTGCCGGCAATGTGAACCGCTGCGTTCGACGGGATCTGATGCATCGCGGAGCTGTCGATGGACAGCAGGAGCTTGGCCTGGTCACCCTGGTACTTGATCGACTTGACCTTGCCGACCTGGATCCCGCGGTACTTGACCTTGGCATCCTGCTCCATCACCAGGCCGGCGCGCGGTGAGGTGACGGTGACCTTGTCGGTGGAGCTGAAGACCGACACGTAGGACAGGTAGGTGAACACGGTGGCGGCAAGCAAGATCGCACCGAGGACTGCCGCAGCAATCCGTACCTGGGTACGCCTCGATCCCGTGTCCACGCTTGATCCCTGCTATCCCGAGAGGTTGAAGTTGCCGGAGCCGCCGTAGACGGCAAGTGAAACGAACAGCGTAATGACGACGACGACGACCAGTGAGGTCCGCACGGCTTGACCGACCGCGATGCCCACGCCGACGGGGCCGCCGGCCGCGTTGAAGCCGTAGTTGGTGTGTACCAGCATCACCGCGATCGACATGATGATCGCCTGCAGGAAGGACCACAGTAGATCTGTGGGGATCAAGAAGGTGTCGAAGTAGTGGTCGTAGAGGCCCGGTGACTGCGAGTTGATGAACACCGTGGTGGACCGGGCAGCGAAGAACGCGGCCAGCACTGACAGGGAATACAGCGGGATGATCGCGATCAGACCTGCCACCAAACGCGTGGACACCAAATAGGACACCGCATGTACTGCCATCGATTCGACGGCGTCGATCTCTTCGGCGACGCGCATGGCGCCGAGCTGGGCGGTGGTGCCGGCCCCGATGGTGGCGGCCAGTGCGATCCCGGCAACCACCGGCGCCACGATCCGCACGTTGAGGAACGCCGACAAGAAGCCGGTCAACGCCTCGATGCCGATGTTGCCCAGCGACGAGAAGCCCTGCACCGCGATCACGCCACCGGAGGCCAGGGTGAGGAAGGTGGCCACCCCCACCGTGCCCCCGATGATGGCGAGCGCGCCGGTTCCCATGGTGATCTCGGCGATCAGCCGGACGGTTTCCTTGCGGTACCGGGTCAGCGCGTTGGGGACGTACCGGATCGATTCGGCGTAGAACAGCGCCTGCTCGCCGAAGTTGTCGACGGCCTTGGGCAGTCCGCGAAACAGCCGCCGGAACCGCAACGTGGCGTCGTAACTCATTTCACCAACACCCGGACGCTGATCGCGGTCATGACGACGTTGATGACGAACAGACAAATAAAGGCATAGACGACGGTCTCATTGACCGCGTTGCCTACGCCCTGAGGGCCGCCCTTGGCGGTCAGTCCGCGGTAACAGCCGATCAGGCCGGCTGCCGTGCCGAACAGCAGCGCCTTGATCTCGGCCATCACCAGCTCGCCGAGCCCGGTGAGCACGGTCAGCCCGTTGATGAAGGCACCGGGGTTGACGCCCTGCAGAAAGACCGAGAACACATAGCCGCCGACCAGACCAATCGCACACACCAACCCGTTGAGCAGCAATGCGACGAACGTCGACGCCAGGGCCCGAGGTACCACCAGCCGCTGGATCGGGTCAATACCGAGCACCCGCATCGCGTCGATCTCTTCGCGGATGGTGCGAGCACCCAGGTCAGCACAGATGGCGGTCGCGCCTGCGCCGGCCACCACGAGCACGGTCACCACCGGGCCCAGCTGGGTGATGGTGCCGAACGCGGTACCGGCGCCGGACAGGTCGGCAGCGCCGATCTCACGCAGCAGGATGTTGAGGGTGAACGCCACCAGCACGGTGAATGGGATCGCGACCAGCACCGTCGGCAGCAGCGACACCCGGGCGATCATCCAGGTCTGGTCGAGGAATTCGCGGTACTGGAAGGGCCTGCGAAACATGGCCCGGAACGTCTCCAGGGACATCTCAACGAACCCGCCCACGGCCCGAGCCGGAACCGTGAGTTGTTCGATCAAGACACGTCCTTCCCTCAGGTCGGGCTTCCGGGGCATCGGTGGTCGCAAAACTGTATCCGGCAACCTCGTGCGATCGGCGTCATTCGTGCAATTCAGACGCCGCCTCACGTGAGCCGGATCATACTAACTAGAACACGTTCTCAGTGTCAAAGGACACGTTTCAGCGAGATTCCTGAGATATCCGCCCTGGTCACAGTGCATTGTGACCCACGCCTCGCTATAACGCGTTCTAATTTTGTTCTAATCGCCGGACATCAGTTCGGACGCCGAGAAAGTCCGCGCCGGATCGCGGCCGGCGAAGTAATTGGCCAGCGTGTCGGACAGTCCGGCCGGATCCCACGCCTGCCCATCGGCGCTGAACTTACGTTCGACGGTCGGCGCGGCCATCAGGGTTACCTCAGGTCCGTAGACCACGAAAACCTGACCGCTGACCGCAGCCGAGGCCGGGGATGCCAGGAACCGGACCAAGGTCACCACGTGCTCGGGCGACAAGGGGTCGACATCTCCCGCAGCGCCTTCCGGGGCGTCACCGAACACATCGGCGGTCATCGCGGTGCGGGCCCGCGGGCAGATCGCGTTGGCAGAGACGCCGTAGCGGCTCAGCGCCCGGCTAGCCGAGAGCGTCAGCGCGGTGATCCCCGCCTTGGCCGCGCCATAGTTAGCCTGCCCGACCGGACCCATGAGGCCGGCCTCTGAAGAGGTGTTGATGATGCGGCCGTACACGGCACCTTCGGAGTCCTTGGCCTTCTGACGCCAGTAGGCGGCCGCGTTGCGGGTCAAAAGGAAGTGTCCACGAAGGTGCACTGCGATAACAGCATCGAAGTCGTCGTCAGACATGTTGAACAACATCCGGTCGCGGGTGATCCCGGCGTTGTTGACGACGATGTTCAGCCCGCCCAGCCCGTCGGCGGTGCTGACGAGCTCGTCGGCGGTGGACCGCTGGCTGATGTCACCGGCCACCGGCACGCCCTTACCGCCGGCCGCGGCGATCTCTTCGATGACGTCGGAGGACTCCAGCGCCGGAGCGATGTCGTTCACGACCACCGTCGCCCCGGAGCGGGCCAACCCGATCGCCTCAGCTCGGCCAAGGCCGGCGGCTGCGCCGGTCACCACTGCGACCTTGCCGGTCAGATCGATCGCGTTGTCAGTCATGTACGCCGCTCCTTTGCGTCACCGGCGCACTCATCGTCACCGGCGGTTATGAATACCTCTAGTCGTTGTTAGGGGGAGGCTAGTCGTCGACGCGGCGCAGCGCGGCCCGCGGGCACTCGGCGATGGCCTGCTCAGCGTGGGCTTCCCGGTCGGCGGGGACCGGGGCGAGTTTCACCTCTGCCTGCTCGTCATCGTTCAGATCGAACAGGTCGGGGTCGATTCCGACGCAAATCGCGTTGCCTTCGCAACGATCCAGATCTACCTCAACTCGCATGACATTCTCCTGTAAAAGCCCTGCGCCGACCGAGCGTTTCCGGCCGCCGTCATCCACTAGTGTCACCATACGATCCGACAGCGTTCCCACACGAGCCGCTAGGGCCGTTGGACCCCGGGACTAGAACGTGTTACAACGGGCTGTCGAACCAGAATCTTATCGTGACACCGATCACCAGCGAAGGACTCCCCTGATGCAGATCAGCTACACGCCGGCCCAAGAAGAGCTGCGCAGCGAACTGAGGTCCTACTTCACCACGCTGATGACGCCGGAGCGTCGTGAAGCCCTCAGCTCGACCCAGGGCGAGTACGGCACCGGCAACGTCTACCGCGAGACCGTGGCCCAGATGGGGCACGACGGTTGGCTGACGCTGAGCTGGCCGAAGGAGTACGGCGGCCAGGCGCGTTCGCCGATGGAGCAGCTGATCTTCACCGACGAGGCCGCGATCGCCGGTGCCCCGGTGCCGTTCCTGACCATCAACAGCGTCGCGCCGACGATCATGGCGTTCGGCACCGAAGAGCAGAAGAAGTTCTTCCTGCCCAAGATCGCCGCCGGCGAGCTGCACTTCGCGATCGGCTACTCCGAGCCGGGCGCCGGCACCGACCTGGCCTCGCTGCGCACCACCGCGGTCCGTGACGGCGACGACTACGTGATCAACGGCCAGAAGATGTGGACGTCGCTGATCGCCTACGCCGACTACGTGTGGCTGGCGGCACGGACGAACCCGGAAGCCAAGAAGCACCGCGGGATTTCAATGCTGATCGTGCCCACCACCGCCGAGGGTTTCTCGTGGACCCCGGTCCACACCATGGCCGGCCCGGACACCAGCGCCACCTACTACCAGGACGTGCGGGTGCCGGTGACCAGCCTGGTCGGCGAAGAGCACGCGGGCTGGAAGCTGGTGACCAACCAGCTCAACCACGAGCGCGTTGCCCTGGTCTCGGCGCAGCCCATCCTGCTGGCTCTCGAAGAGGTCCGCGAATGGGCGCAGAACACCAAAGACGCCCACGGCAACCGGATCATCGACTCACAGTGGGTTCAGCTCAACCTGGCCCGGGTGCTGGCCAAGGCCGAAGTGCTCAAGCTGATCAACTGGGAGCTGGCCTCAACTGACAAGGCTGCGCCGTCCCCGGCGGACGCCTCGGCGGCGAAGGTGTTCGGCACCGAGTTGGCCACCGAGGCCTACCGCCTGCTGATGGAGGTGCTCGGCACCGCCGCCACCGTGCGCCAGGACTCCCCCGGCGCACTGCTGCGCGGCCGGGTGGAGCGGATGCACCGGGCCTGCTTGATCCTGACGTTCGGCGGCGGCACCAACGAGGTGCAGCGCGACATCATCGGCATGGTCGCCCTGGGCCTGCCCCGTAACCGCTGACCCAATTACCCCAAGGACTTTGGAGGCAAGTACCCATGGACTTCACCACTACCGAAGCATCTGACGACCTTTCGGGTCTGGTCAGCACCATCGTGGACGCGGTGTGCACGCCGGAGCGCCAGCGTGAGCTCGACGCGTTGGAGCAGCGCTTCGACACCGAGCTGTGGCGCAAGCTGATCGACGCCGACGTCGTGTCCAGTGCGGCGAGCGAGTCGCTGGGCGGCGGTGGTTTCGGCGTGCTCGAGCAGACGGCGATCCTGACCGCACTCGGCCGTCAACTGGCCGCGGTGCCCTACCTGGAGTCGGTGGTGCTGGCCGCCGAGACGCTGGCCAAGTTCGGCTCAGCCGAACTGCAGCAGGCCTGGGGCGTCCCGGCCGTGGCCGGCGAGAAGATCCTCACCGTCGCCCTCGACGGCGACATGGGCGAGGGCCCGGTCCGGGCGGCGACGGCCGACGGCGGCTACCGCCTCACCGGCACCCGCACCCAGGTCGGTTTCGCTTCGATCGCTGACGCCTTCCTGGTGGCGGCCGAAACCGATTCCGGCGCAGCGGTGTTCCTGATCGCCGCCTCCGACCCTGGCGTGACGGTGACCTCGCTGGCCACCACCGGACGGGGCAGCGTTGGCCATCTGGAGCTGTCCGGGGTCACGGTGGAGGCCGGTCGCCTGGTCGGCGGCGCCGACGTACTCGACCACCTGATCAGCGTGGCGGCCCTGGGCCACAGCGCCTACCAGCTGGGCGTCCTGGAGCGCGGCCTGGCCCTGACTGCCGAATACGCCCGCGAGCGCGAGCAGTTCGACAAGCCGATCGGCAGCTTCCAGGCGGTGTCGCAGCGGCTGGCCGACGGCTACATCGACGTCAAGGGGCTGCGCCTGACGCTGACCCAGGCGGCGTGGCGGATCAGTGAGGGTCTGCCCGCGACCACCCAGGTGGCCACCGCCGCATTCTGGGCGGCCGAGGCCGGTCACCGGGTGGCGCACAGCATCGTCCACATTCACGGCGGGGTCGGCATCGACATCGACCACCCGATCCACCGCTACTTCCTGGCCGCCAAGCAGACTGAATTCGCGCTTGGCGGCGCCACCGGAGCGCTGCTGGCGATCGGCCGCGAACTGGCCGAAACCCCGGCCTAGCGGCGATCGCAAGCGCGACGAAGTCACGCGCCGCGGGTCGCCGCCATGTACCTAGCGGGCGGGGGTACGTCAGCGGTTCAGCGCATCTCCGAACGTCACCTTGAACCCGGGCAGGTCCGTCAGGGCCACGGTGGCGTCGTAGGTCCGGTCGTAGCCGGTGTGGCTGAGCTTCCAGCCGTCGGAGGTGCGGCGGTAGGTGTCGTGATAGAAACCCGCCCCGATCAGCATCAGGTTGACGTCGGGCACAATCACGCGGTCTTGCAGGTACCAGATACCGGTGGCGGTGTCCGGGCCGGTGAGGGTGATCTCGGGATGGTTGACGCGGTGCTCGGTGATGACGTTGCCGGGAAGCGAGTTCCGCATGAATTCCACCAGCGAGTCACGGTCGGCGAAGGTGTGCTTGCTGCCCATCGACTGGCCGTAGGCGGCGGTGACGTCCTCGGCCAGGGTGGCTGCGAAGTCGTCCCAGTGCTTGGTGTCCAATGCCCGCATGTAGCGGTACTTGACTCCCTTGATGGCGTCGATGTCGGCGATGGTTTTCAGGGCTGCTATGGCGTCGAAGTCAGTCACCGCTCTATTGCAACACTAATCTGATCACCATGTCAGCACCCACCCAAATTGACGAACAGTCCACCGTCACAGCGATGCTGGCCGCGCTGGCCGAGGTGGACGATCGCGGTGTCTTCTACGAGGACACGTTCGTCAGCTGGCGAGACCACATCACGGCGGGCGCCCGGCTCGGTGCTGCGCTGCGGTCCCGGCTCGATCCGGACAAGCCACCGCATGTCGGTGTGTTGCTGGGCAATACGCCGTTCTTCTCGATGATGCTGGTGGCGGCGGCGCTGACCGGCATCGTGCCGGTGGGCTTGAACCCCACCCGCCGGGGCGCGGCCCTGGAGCGCGACGTAGCCCATGCGGATTGCCAGCTGGTGCTGGCCGACAACACCACCGACGTCACGGTTCCCGGCATGATCGATGTCGAATCACCCTCGTGGCAATCGGAATTGGCCGGTCATGCCGACACACCGGTGACCTTCCGGCAGGCCGGCCCCGACGAGCTGTTCATGCTGATCTTCACCTCGGGCACCAGCGGTGACCCGAAGGCGGTGCGCTGCACCCAGTGGAAGGCGGCGTTCCCGGGGCTGATGCTCTCGCAGCGGTTCGGCCTGGGAACCTCGGATGTCTGCTATCTGTCGATGCCGCTGTTTCACTCCAACGCGGTGATGGCGGGCTGGTCGGTGGCGGTGGCCGCCGGCGCGTCGATCGCGTTGCGCCGCAAGTTCTCCGCTTCGGGGTTCATTCCCGACGTGCGCCGCTTCGGCGCAACCTACGCCAACTACGTGGGCAAACCGCTGTCGTACGTGCTGGCCACTCCGGCACAGCCCGACGACGCCGACAACCCGTTGCGACTGCTCTACGGCAACGAGGGTGCACCCCGGGACCTGGAGCGCTTCGCGGCTCGGTTCGGGTGCACGGTGATCGACGCCTTCGGTTCCACCGAGGGCGGGGTGGCGATCGGACGCACTCCGGACACCCCGGCCGGCGCGCTGGGGCCGCTGATCGACGGGAACACCATCATCGACGTCGAGACCGGCGTGCAGTGTCCGCCCGGGGTGGTCGGCGAGTTGGTGAATGCCAGTGGGCGCGGCCAATTCCGCGGCTACTACCGCGATCCCGAGGCCGAGGCGCAGCGGATGGCCGGCGGGATTTACCACTCCGGCGATTTGGCCTATCGGGACGAAGCCGGCTACGCCTACTTCGCCGGCCGGCTCGGCGACTGGATGCGGGTGGACGGCGAGAACCTGGGCACCGCACCGATCGAGCGGATCCTGCTGCGCCACAATGCCGTCGCGCAGGTCGCGGTGTATCCCATCCCGGACCCCACGGTCGGTGATCAGGTGATGGCCGCGCTGGTCTTGGCCCGAGGGACCTCGTTCGACGCCGACGAGTTTCAGGCGTTCCTTGCCGAGCAGCCCGACCTGGGACCCAAGCAGTGGCCGTCGTATGTGCGGGTGGCCGAGGAATTGCCGCGCACCGAGACGTTCAAGGTGCTCAAGCGGGTGTTGACCGCCGAGGGCACCGGGTGCGCCGATCCGGTGTTCCGGATCTCGCGGTAGCGGCAGTCCGACCCCCTGCCAGCCGGGTCAGGAGATGACGTCCCAGCCTTGATTCGGATCGCCGTTGCAGTAGCGGGCGGAGACCCACGTTCCCGGCCCTGGTCCGCCGAGGACTGTGAGGCAGTACCAGCCCGTGTCGTTTTTCACCTGGCCATTCGGGTCGACGTTCCAGTTCTGGGGCGCCATTGCGACACATGGACCGAGGTGCGCGAACATACCTTCGCCCGACGGATTCACAGTGACCGCCGGATTGATCAGGCATCCGCCCGGGAAGGCGACGTTCTGCAGCTGCCGGCCGTTGCGATACCAGCGCTGGGAGTCAGAGTCCTCGCAGGGGTTGATCACCACCGCGGTGAAGTAGTCCGCTCCGGGAGCGTCGAGACAGAAATCGCCCAGCCGACTGCTCAGTCGGACGGTGTCGTCGGCGGCCGCCACACCAGCGATCCCCACCGCGACGCACAGCACCGCGGCGACCACGGCAAAAACCCGACCGACTCCGCCCATTCGCTGCAGCCGATGCATTGTTCGCTCCCTCTGTTTGGCGCCGGCCACCGAGCGCCGCAACCAACCGCGATCAGAACAGTTCGTAGGACTGGCGACTGATCGCGAATCCGTGGTCGTCACGGTTTTCGCAGCGGATACCGGACTTCTCGCTGACACAGGTGTAGGCGGTCGTCGCGTCACGATCGCCGTATTGCAGGACGCGGGCGTCACCACCGAAGGTGGTGTCGCCGCCGCAGACGAACTTGGGCTTGCCGTGGACCTCGAGCACGATGCCCTGCCCGTACCCGGTCTGGCTGGCACAGTCCAACGGTCGCGGCGGCGGCGACCAATCACGGTCCTGAATGTCGCAGCGAACCGAGTCCGAATCCGCCAGGCATGCGATGTTTCCGCTGGGGGACTCGAAGAAGTGCATGTCCGGCTGGGCGGTGACCGCAGGGGCACCGCCGATAATCACTGAGGTCAGAGCCGCGGTTGCTACCGCGATGGCGCCGACGGAAGGTCGCATGCCGCGACGATATCCGCGTGCGGGAAAAAAGTACGCGATTTCGTCCGATGATTCACCTCAGCGGCCACCCGCCGCGCCGCCCCCATTCCGGCCACCCGGCGCGCAATACTGAATCAATGCCTGCTGCCCGCCGCGTGCTCGTCGCAGTCCTGGCCACCGTCATGGCCCTCCCCCTGGCCCTGGCCTCCCCCGCCACCGCAGAGCCGTTACAGACCAGCTTCGCGCAGCTGGCCAACACCATCCCGGCCAACGTCGGCATCGCCTATGCCCCGGTCGGCCAGAACCAGGTAGGCACGCTCGGTTCCCTGCAGAACGGCGTCGCCTGGTCGACCATCAAGGTCCCGCTGGCCATCGCGGCGCTGCACGCCAACCGCCCGAACGCCCAGGACCTGGCCGCCAAGGCCGTCACGGCATCCGACAACGATGCCGCCGAGCAGTTGTGGTCCTCGCTGGGGCCGGCGCCCCAGGCCGCCCAGCAGGTGCAGGCCGTTCTGCGGGCCGGCGGAGACACCGGCACCGCGGTCGAATCCCGACGGCTGCGTCCCGAATTCAGCGCCTTCGGCCAGACGCAGTGGCCGCTGGCTCGTCAAGCGGTGTTCGCCGCCCATCTGCCGTGCATGCCCGCCGCCGCGCCCGTCTACAGCTTGATGCGCAACACCGTTCCCGACCAGCGCTGGGGGCTGGCCAGCATCGGCGCGCCGACCAAGGGCGGCTGGGGTCCCGGCCAGGGCAGCGGGTATCTGGTGCGGCAGTTCGGCATCGTCGGCACGCCGGCCGGGTCGCTCGCGGTGGCGCTGGCCGCCGAGCCCAAAGACGGCAGCTTCGGATCCGGGATCGCGGCGCTCAACCAGATGACCCAGTGGCTCAGTGCCCATGCCGCCGAGCTACCGGGTGGCCGCTGCGCGGGGTAGGTTGGCCGCTAACCACGTGTTACCCGCCAGTAGGAGTTCACCATGCCCGCCCCATCCGCCGCAGACTTCGACCGGCTGCGCCAACTGTCCGCCATCGATGACATCGACGCGCGGCAGTCGAAGACCATCGACGAGGTCTTCACCGGCAAGCCGCTGACCACCATCCCGGTCGGCAACGCCGAGGACGTGACGGCGGCATTCGCCAAGGCCCGCGCGGCCCAGCGCATCTGGGCGGCGCGCGGTGTCAAGGAGCGCAGCGCGATCATCGAGCGCTACCGCGATCTGGTGATCGCCAACCGGGACTTCCTGATGGACGTCTGCCAGGCCGAGACCGGCAAGGCACGTTCGGCTGCCCAGGAAGAGATCCTCGACATCATGCTCAACGCGCGCTACTACGCGCGCCAGGCCACCAAGTTGCTGGCCTCCAAGCGGGTGCCGGGGCTGCTGCCCGCCGTCGTCAAGACCGTGGTCAACCACCACCCCAAGGGCGTGGTGGGCGTGATCGCGCCGTGGAACTACCCGATGACGCTGTCGATCTCCGACGCCATCCCCGCACTGCTGGCGGGCAACGCGGTGGTGGTCAAGCCGGACAGCCAGACCCCGTACTGCACGCTGGCCAACGCCGAACTGCTGTATCAGGCCGGCCTGCCGCGCGACCTGTTCGCGGTGGTGCCCGGCCCGGGGTCGGTGGTCGGGACCGCGATCGTGCAGCAGTGCGACTACCTGATGTTCACCGGCTCCAGCGCCACCGGCCGCACCCTGGCCGAGCAATGCGGTTCCCGGCTGATCGGCTTCTCCGCCGAACTGGGCGGCAAGAACCCGATGATCGTCACCAAGGGCGCCAACCTGTCGGAGGTCGCGAAAGCCGCCACCCGCGCCTGCTTCTCCAACGCCGGGCAGTTGTGCATCTCGATCGAGCGGATCTACGTCGAGCGCGATGTCGCGGACGAGTTCGCCGCGAAGTTCGCCGAGCAGGTGCGCGCCATGCAGCTCTCGGCCGCCTACGACTTCACCGCCGACATGGGCAGCTTGATCTCCGAAGACCAGATCAAGACCATCTCCAACCACGTCGACGACGCGAAGGCCAAGGGCGCCAAGGTCATCGCCGGCGGAAATGCCCGCCCCGACATCGGGCCGCTGTTCTACGAGCCGACCGTGCTGACCGATGTCACCGACGAGATGGAGTGCGGGCGCAACGAGACGTTCGGCCCGGTCGTCTCCATCTACCCCGTCGACAGCGTCGAAGAGGCCATCGCCAAGGCCAACGACACCGAATACGGGCTGAACGCCAGCGTGTGGGCCGCCAGCAAGTCCCAGGGTGAGGCGATCGCCGCGCGGATCAAGTCCGGCACGGTCAATGTCGACGAGGGTTACGCCCTGGCCTTCGGCAGCGTCGCCGCGCCGATGGGCGGCATGAAAGCCTCCGGGGTAGGCCGCCGCCACGGTGCCGACGGGATCCTCAAGTACACCGAATCGCAGACGGTCTCCACCGCCCGGATCCTGAATCTGGACCCGCCGCTGGGGATTTCCGGCCCGCTGTGGCAGAAGATGCTGACCCCGATGATCCGCGTGGTGCAGGCGCTGCCCGGGCGTTAGCGGTCAGCGCCGGCCGGTGCGGTTCTTCCCCCGGTCGATGTCGCGCTCCAACTCGGCCAGCGCCGGCTCGATCCCGTCGGCCATCTTGTGGATGTCCTCGGCGACCTCCGGCGTGGTCACGAATCCGAAGTCGAGATGGTCGCGGTAGGAGAAGCAGGTGATGTTCAGCGCCACGTCCATGACCGGCGGGCCGAGCGGCACCAGTGACTCCAGTTCCGCTCCGGCCATGTAGATCGGAATCGGCGGACCCGGCACGTTGGAGACCACCAGGTTGATCGGGGCCAGCCGGTTCGACAGCCCGGTCGCGGTGTAGGCACGGGCGGCCAGCTGCAACAGCCCCGGCGGGGTGGTGTCGGTCAGACCCATGATCTGGTGCGCCGACAACGCCTTGGCCATCTGTTTGGCACTCTGAGTGCTGGCGTGAATCGATTTGAGCCGCTGGGCTGCTCCCTCGACGTCGGTCGCCATCGACACCGTCATCGAGCTGACCTTGTTGCCGACCTCGCCCTGGCTCTCTTCGGTGCGGGTCGACACCGGGATCTGGGCGACGAGCGGCTTGTCCGGCAGTTCGCCGCGCTCGCCGAGGTACTGCCGAACCGCGCCGGCGACCATGGCGAGCACGACATCATTGAGCTTGACCCCGTAGGCGTCCTTGACTGCCTTGATCCGGGCCAGCTCGACCCGGGCGGCGCTGATCCGCCGGTGCGGCGAGACGCTGGCGTTGAATCGGGTCACCGGGGCGTCGAAGTAGCGCGGTGGTTTGCGGGGAAGTCCCAGTCCGACAGTGGCGATCTGCTGGCGGACGGTCTGCTGCAGCAGCCGGCCGATGCGGTACGGCGTCTTGACCGCGACGTTGACCAATTCCTCGACGACCCGGCGCTCGTAGCTGGGGATGACGGCTCCGTTCGACGATCCGATCGCCTCCGGTAGTGGCGGCCGCGGCTCCGGCGTGATGTCCAGCATGATCTCGAACAGTCCTGCGCCTGAGACACCGTCGACGATCGCGTGATGCATCTTGGTCAGCGTCGCGACCCGGCCGCCGCTGACGCCTTCGATGACCCACATCTCCCACAACGGGCGGGAGCGGTCCAGCTTGTAGGACATCAGCCGGCCCACCAGCTCTTCGACCTCACGCCGCCCGCCCGGCGCGGGAACGCCGATACGCCGCAGGTGGAAGTCGATGTCGAGGTGCTCGTCTTCGACGAACCACGGCCGGTCCAGCCCCATTGGCGAAGGGCTGACCCGCCAGCGCAGCTGCGGCAGTTGCGGTAATCGCTCAATCAACAGCTGGCGAACCCGCTCAAAGCTGTAGTTCGGCGCATTGGTGGTGTCGCAGATCGCCAACCCACCGATGTGCATATGCCAGCCCGCCGTTTCGGCAGACCAGAACGCCGCGTCGACGCCCGAAAGTCGCTGCATCGACAGAGACTAGCCCGCAGAGCGTTCCGTCGAGGGCAGCTCTGCACCAAAAATTCGGTGAGTTAGCTCTCTGCCGCCACGTGCTTGGCATGCACCTCGTCGGCGGGACGAGCCTCGGTCTGCTCTTTGGCCCAGCGGTAGTCGGGTTTGCCGGCCGGGGAACGCTTCACCTCGTCGACGAACCACAGGCTGCGGGGAACCTTGTACCCGGCGATCTCGGTACGGGCGCAGGCGTTGATCTCATCCAGCGAAGGCCGGGCATCGCCGCGCGCCTGCACCACCGCGGCCACGTGCTGGCCGTAGCGGGCGTCGGGCACGCCGACCACCAGCGCGTCGAAGACGTCGGGGTGGGTCTTGAGGGCGGCCTCGACCTCTTCGGGGTAGATCTTCTCCCCACCGGAGTTGATCGACACCGAGCCGCGGCCCAGCATCGTGACGCTGCCGTCGGCCTCGACCTGCGCGAAGTCGCCGGGAATCGCGTAGCGCACCCCGTTGATGGTGCGGAACGTCTCGGCGGTCTTCTTCTCGTCCTTGTAGTAGCCGACCGGGATGTGACCGCGCTTGGCGATGATGCCCCGCACACCGGACCCGGGCTGGACCTCGTTGCCGTCGTCGTCGAGCACCACGGTGGTCTTGTCGATCGTGACCCGCGGGCCGCCGGTGTGCGCTTCGCCCTTGGCGACGATGCTGGTGCCACCGAAACCGGTCTCGCTGGACCCGATGGAGTCGGTGATGATCCGGTTGGGCAGCAGCTCCAGCAGGCGTTCCTTGATGCTCGGGCTGAACAGTGCCGCGGTGGATGCCAGCAGGAACAGCGACGACAGGTCGTACTCGTTACCGGCGTCCTGATGGGCCAGCAGCGCATCCAGCAGCGGGCGCGCCATCGCGTCGCCGGTGAAGAAGAGCAGATTGACCTTGTGGTCGTGGATGGTGCGCCATACCGCGTCGGCGTCGAATTCCGGTGCCAGGACCACGGTCTGGCCGCTGAACAGCGACATCCAGGTGGCCGACTGGGTGGCACCGTGGATCATCGGCGGGATCGGGTGGCGGACCATCGGCGGGTTGGCGACAGCCAGCTTGGCCAGGTCGTACTCGTCGGCGATCGGTTCGCCGGTGGCGAAGTCGGTTCCGCCGAACAGCACCCGGTAGATGTCCTCGTGACGCCACATCACGCCCTTGGGGAAGCCGGTGGTGCCGCCGGTGTAGAGCAGGTAGATGTCATCGGCGCTGCGCGGTCCGAAGTCCCGCTCCGGCGAGCTCTGCGCCAGTGCGGCCTCGAACTCCACGCCGCCGTAGCGCTGGTAGTCCAGATCGCTGCCGTCCTCGACCACCAGGATGGTCTTGACGTGCGGGGTGTCGGGCAGCACGTTGGCCACCCGGTCGGCGTACTGGCGCTCGTGCACCACCGCGACCATGTCCGAGTTGTCGAACAGGTAGCGCAGTTCGCCCTCGACATAGCGGAAGTTGACGTTGACCAGGATGGCGCCGGCCTTGATGATGCCGAGCATCGCGACGACGATCTCGTTGCGATTGCGGCAGTACAGGCCGACCTTGTCGTCCTTCTTGACGCCCTGACTGATCAGGTAATGAGCCAGCCGGTTGGCCTTCTCCTCGAGCTGCCCGTAGGTCAGCTGATCAGGCCCACAGATCAGGGCAACCCGATCCGGTACGGCGTCGATGGCGTGTTCGGCTAAGTCGGCGATGTTGAGAGCCACAACACACAAACTAGAACGTGTTACATTTCGATTTCAAGTCGAGGTCCCAACCCGGAAAGGCGGACGCCGGTGAGCGAGTCGTCAGAACAGCCCCACGCCCTCGTTGAGCAGCGCGGACACACGCTGATCGTCACGCTGAACCGTCCCGAGGCCCGCAACGCTCTTTCCGGCGAAATGCTGGCGATCATGGTGGAGGCGTGGGACCGCGTCGACAACGACGACGAGATCCGCTCGTGCATCCTGACCGGCGCCGGTGGTTATTTCTGTGCGGGCATGGACCTCAAGGCAGCCAACAAGAAGGCACCCGGCGACTCGTTCAAAGACGGCAGCTACGACCCGTCGCGTATCGACGGCCTGCTCAAGGGCCGCCGGCTGACCAAGCCGTTGATCGCCGCGGTGGAAGGCCCGGCCATCGCCGGGGGCACCGAGATCCTGCAGGGCACCGACATCCGCATCGCCGGTGAAAGCGCGAAGTTCGGCATCTCCGAGGCCAAGTGGAGCCTGTACCCGATGGGCGGCTCCGCGGTGCGGCTGGTGCGCCAGATTCCCTACACGATGGCCTGTGACCTGCTGTTCACCGGTCGCCACATCACCGCCGCCGAGGCGCTGGAGATGGGCCTGATCGGCCACGTGGTGCCGGACGGTTCCGCGCTGGACAAGGCCCTGGAGATCGCCGAGCAGATCAACAACAACGGCCCGCTGGCGGTGCAGGCGATGCTGCGCACCATCCACGAGACCGAGGGCCTGCACGAGAACGACGCCTTCCAGATCGACACCAAGATCGGCATCAAGGTGTTCTTGAGCGAGGACGCCAAGGAAGGTCCGCGGGCGTTCGCCGAGAAGCGCAAGCCGGAGTTCAAGAACCGCTGATGCGGGTCGCAGTCACCGGCGGCACCGGCTACCTCGGCGCCCACACGGTCAAGACACTGCTGGAAGCCGGGCATTCGGTGCGGCTGCTGGTCGCCCCGGGCTGCGGTGACGAGCCGGTTATTCCCCAGTTGCGTGAACTGGGTGCGCTCGAGGTGCTCGACGGCGACATCCGCGACACCGCGGTGGTGGCTGCGCTGTTGGACGGCTGCGACTCGGTGCTACATGCCGCCGGGGTGGTCGGCACCAACGACCGCCAGGAAAAGTTGATGTGGGACATCAACGCCTACGCCACCGAGGCGATCCTGACCCGCGCCGTGGCCGCAGGTCTGGACCCGGTGGTGTCGGTCAGTTCCTACAGCGCGCTGTTCCCGCCGCCGGACGGGGTCATCGGCCCCAACTCGCCCACCGTGCCCGGGCGCAGTGCCTACGCCCGCACCAAGGCCTACGGCGAGCGGGTGGCCCGCCGGCTGCAGGACGAGGGCGCACCGGTCGTGGTCACCTATCCCTCCAGCGTGGTCGGCCCGGCGTTTCACACCGCGCCCGGCGTCACCGAACGGGGCTGGGCGCCGATCGTCAAGTACCGGGTGGCACCGGTGGTGCGCGGCGGCATGGCGATGGTCGACGTTCGCGACATCGGCCGGGTGCACGAGGCGCTGATGCGGCCCGGCCGCGGTCCCCACCGCTATCTGTGTGGCGGAATCATGGTCAGCTTCGACGAGATGATCGCCGCGGTGGAACAGGGACTGGGCAAGCCGGTGCGCCGAATCCGGGTGGCCCCCAGCGTTTTCAAGGGCATCGGACGAGTCAGCGACCTGGCCAGCAAACTGCTGCCGCTGCCCGAGTCACTGAGCTACGAGGCGGCCTGGCTGCTGACCTCGGCCACCCCGACCGACGACTCGGCCACGCTGGCCGATCTGGGTCTGGCGTGGCGGTCACCGATCGAGGCGATCATCGAGTCACTGCGGGCGCACTGACCCGCAGTCTCCCGTCGCCTGCCCGCTCTGCCTCCCTGCTCGCCGAACGTGTAACCAGCCCGATTTTTCGGGCGATTTTTCTCCTCTGAGTGCACGCTCGGCGTTGTGTCGGTGGTCATCGGCAGACTCCCGGCATGGGTGAGCCATTCCAACCCTTCCTGGGCAGTGAGGCCGTCGCCGCAGCACAGGTGACGAAATATGTGCTGAGCAGCCGATTCACTGCGCTCCATCCCGACGTCTACGTCCCGGCCGGAACGGAGCTCACTGCCGCGTTGCGCGCACGCGCCGCATGGCTGTGGTCACGACGGCGCGGGGTTATCGCCGGCCAATCCGCCGCCGCGCTGCACGGCGCGAAGTGGGTCGAGGACCGCGCTCCGGCCGAGTTGCTCTTCGACTGCCGGCGTCCGCCCCGAGGCGTGCGGACGTGGTCCGACCGGGAAGCGGACGACGAGGTGCAACCGATCGAGGGTATGCGGGTCACCACCCCAGCACGCACCGCGTTAGACCTCGCCTGCCGCTACCCAGTCGGGAAAGCAGTCGCGGCCATCGATGCGCTGGCTCGTGCGACCCGCCTCAAGATTGCCGATGTCGAGTTACTGGCCGAGCGCTACCGCGGCCGCCGGGGCATCCGCCGTGCCCGGATGGCGCTGGAGCTCGTCGATTCCGGCGCGGAGTCGCCCCGCGAAACCTGGTTGCGGCTCTTGCTGATTCGGGCGGGCTTCCCACCGCCGCAGACCCAGATCCCGGTCTACGATAAGTGGCAACAACTGGTGGCTGTGCTGGATATGGGTTGGGAGGACATCAAAGTCGGCCTCGACTACGAGGGCGACCACCATCGCACCAGCGCACGGCAATTCAACAAGGACATCCGGCGCCACGAGACGGTCACTGGTCTTGGCTGGATCGACCTGCGGATCACCCGCGAGGACACCGAAGGCGGCATCATTGGCCGAGTCAGCGATGCCTGGGCTCGCCGAACGTGCACTGACACCGAGAATCCCGCGAACTTTCCAGACTGATTACACGCTCGGCGAGGACGACTAAGCCAGCACCGGCTTGCTCGGGGTGAACACCACCGGCATCGCTTCCGGGCCGCTGACGAAGTTCGCCGGCCGCAGCGGAACCTCGGCTCCTTCGGCCAGGCGCAGGTCCGGCAACCGCTGCAGCACCCGTTCGGTCATCAGCGAAAGCTCCAGCCTGGCCAGCTGATTGCCCATGCAGAAGTGGGTGCCGAAGCCGAACGCGAGATGGCTGTTGGGGTTGCGCTGGACGTCGAACCGCTCCGGTTCATCGAATATCGACTCGTCGAAGTTCGCCGACTCGAACAGCAGCATGATCTTCTCGCCCTGCTTAAGTTCGGTGCCGTAGAACTCCGTATCGGCGGTCAGGGTGCGGCACATGTTTTTCACCGGTGAAGTCCAGCGCAGCATCTCCTCGATGGCCCCGGGAAGCAGACTCGAGTCGGCCCGCAACATGTCCCACTGATCCCGGTGGCGAATCAACTCCCCGGTTCCGCCGGATAGCGTGTGACGAGTGGTCTCGTCGCCGCCGATCAGGATCAGCAGGGTCTCGAAGATGATCTCGTCGTCGGTCATCACGGCACCGTCCACCTCGGCGTTGACCAGGACGGAGAACAGGTCGTCGGTGGGGTCGGCCCGACGTTTGACGATGATCTCTCGGGTGAACTCGGTCCAACCGGCGAACGCCTCCATGACCGCCTGAAACGTCGCAGACTCCGGGTCCAGGTGTGAACTCTGCCCAGCCACCAGGTCGTCCGACCATTTCAGCAACTTCGACCGGTCCTCGGGCAGTACCCCGAGCATGTCGCCGATCACCGCCATCGGCAGCGGCGCGGCGATATCGCGGACGAAGTCGCACTCGCCCCGCTCGCAGACCGCGTCGATCAGCGTGTCGCAGAGGGTCCCGATGGAAGGCAACTGGGCGTGCACCCGCTTGCGGGTGAAGCCGGCGTTGACCAGTTTGCGTCGCACCAGGTGCTCCGGGTCGTCCATGTCGATCATGTACGGCATGCCCGGCTGGTCGGGACGGATGCCCCCGGTGTTGGAGAACAGTTCCGCGTTGCGCTCGGCGTCGATCACCGCGCCGTAGCTGGCTGCGGCGGCCTGGCCGTTGCGGTCCCGGAACACCGGTTCGTGTGCCCGCATCCATTTGTAGGCGGCGCGCGCCCCGCCGTCGGAGTAGAAGGTGCCGTCCGTCAAGTCGACGTCCGGCTTGGTCGCCGGCTTCGCATCGGCCATTACCTCGGTCATTTGCGTCCTCCGGATTACAGTGGGAGTCATGGCTCTTTCACAGCACACCATCGCTGGCACTGTGCTTACCATGCCCGTCCGTATCCGTCATGCGGATGTACATTCCGCAATGTTTTCGGTGCCCGCGGATGCCGCGCAGGCGATGATCGACTACAGCGGTCTGCAGGTCTTCCAGCAGCAGCCGGGACACGCTGTGGTCAATCTGATGCTGGCCCGCTACATCGACGGCGACCTGGGCCGCTACCTGGAATTCGGCACCGCGGTGATGGTCAACCCGCCGGGCACCGAAGCCAGTGGCTGGCGCGCACTGGGCGCCGCAGGCGCGTTCATCCACCACCTCCCGGTCGACCAGGAGTTCACCCTCGAGGCTGGACGCACCATCTGGGGATTCCCGAAGATCATGGCGGACTTCACTGTTCGCGACGGCCGGCAATTGGGCTTCGATGTCGCCGCGGACGGCCAGCACATCGCCACCATGGAATTCGGTCGCGGGCTGCCGGTTCCAGGCCTGCTCACGTCCCGGCCACGGGTCCTGCAAGCATTCAGCCATCTCGATGGAGTTACCCGCCAAGTCCCTTGGGAGATGCGGATTTCGAAGGTACGCGGGTCACTGGGCGGTACCACGCTGCGGCTGGGCTCCCACCCCTATGCGCGTGAGCTGGCTGCCCTGGGCCTGCCCAAGCGGCCGATGATGTCGTCGACCGTGGGCCGCGTCGAGATGACCTTCGGCGATGCCGAGGTGGTGGGCCCCTAAATCTTGGCGTCCCGCCCCTCCCAGTACGGGTCGCGCAGCTTGCGCTTGTAGAGCTTGCCGTTGGGGTCGCGCGGCATCTCGGCGATGTAGTCAATGCTCTTGGGCAGCTTGAACTTCGCCAGCCGTGCCGCCGCGTACTCCATCAGCTCGGCGGTCAGCGCGTCATCGCCCACCACACCCTCGGCCGGCTGGACAACGGCCTTGATCGCCTCGCCCCAGTCCTCGTCGGGCACCCCGAACACCGCGACGTCCAGCACCTTCGGGTGAATGATCAGCTCGTTCTCGATCTCGGCAGGGTAGACGTTGACCCCGCCGGAGATGATCATGTTGGTCTTGCGGTCCTGCAGATACAGGTAGCCGTCCTCATCGAGGTAGCCGACGTCACCGACGGTGAACAGGTCACCGGCACGGTTTTCCTCGGTCTTTTTCTTGTCGTTGTGGTAGGCGAAGGTGGAGCCGCCCATCTGCATGTAGACGGTGCCGACCTCGCCGGCCGGCAGCTCATTGCCTTCGTCGTCGAGCACCTTGACCACCGAATACGGCCAGGCCTTACCCACCGAGCCCGGGTGGGTCAGCCACTCGGCGCCGCTGATCTTGGTGCCGCCGCCCTCGGTGGCGGCGTAGTACTCGGTGATCACCGGACCCCACCAGTCCAACATCTGACGCTTGACCTCGGGCGGGCACGGCGCCGCGCCGTGAATCATGTTGCGCAGGGAAGACATGTCGTAGCGCTCGCGCACCTCGGCGGGCAGCGCCAACAGCCGACGGAACTGGGTGGGCACCATGTGGCTGTGGGTGACCTTGTGCTGGTCGATCAGCGACAGCATCTCTTCGGGATCCCACTTGTCCATCAGCACCACCTTGTGGCCCAGTTGGATGGAGATCGACGAGAAGTTCAGCACCGCAGTGTGATACAGCGGCGAGCCACAGATGTGCACGTGATTGTCGAACGGCAACAGGTCATACAGCGCGAAGAAGCCGGCCGAGGCAACCGGCACCGCGTCGGGGTCGGCGCCGGTCAGCGGACGCTTGACGCCCTTGGGCTTACCGGTGGTGCCGGAGGTGTAGAGCATCGCCGCACCCATGGTGCGCACATCGGGCCGGCCCTCTTCGCCCGCTCCCAGCGTGGACAGCGGGGCGAACCCCTCGATCTCGCCGACCGCGAAACGCCCAGCCGCGGGCAGACCGGCCTCGTCCGCGGCGATCTTGGAAGCCTCCGCGAATCGCTCGTGGGCAACAACAACTTTCGCGCCACTGTCGGAGAGGATG
The DNA here is from genome assembly GCF_046250075.1 of Mycobacterium sp. SMC-14. Classification (NCBI taxonomy): domain Bacteria; kingdom Bacillati; phylum Actinomycetota; class Actinomycetes; order Mycobacteriales; family Mycobacteriaceae; genus Mycobacterium; species Mycobacterium sp. SMC-14. Next base: position 4,041,614 of record NZ_CP176429.1, read on the forward strand.
TAGCCGATCTCCGGACCGGTCAGGTGCCAGTTGATGGCCACGATGTAGAGCCCGGTCTGCATGGCGGCGAAATACACCGCGAGCGTGTCGACGATGTTCGGCAGCACCATCACCAGCACGTCGCCGGGCTCCAGGCCCATCGCCTGTAGGCCGCGTCCGTAGCGGTCCGCGCGGGCTGCCAGCTCCCCGTAGGTCAGCTGACCCCCATGGACGTCGACCACTGCGGCGGCGTCGGGGGTGTCACGGGCAATGGTCCACAGGCCGGCTTCGCTCATTCGGCCAATCTAGAACGCGTTCTAGTCTGCCCGCAAGGTGGAACCAGCGCCGCACGCCGAACCGGACTAAACCAGCGAGGCCAGCTGCTGAATCTGCTCGGTGCTGCGTCCGGTGACCACCATCATGGTGACGCCGGCGGCCTCCCAGACCTTGATCTGCTTACGGACGTAGTCGAGGTCGCCCACGATCGCGGCGTCGTCCACCAGCTCGTCGGGGATGATCTCGCCGGCCTTGTCCTTCTGCCCGCTGCGGAACAACTTGGTCACGTCGTCGACCACCTCGCCGTAGCCCATCCGGCGGTAGACCTCGGCGTGGAAGTTGGTGTCCTCGGAACCCATGCCGCCCATGTAGAGCGCCAGGTAGGGCTTCATGGCCGCGAACGCCGCGGCGCGGTCTTCGGTGATGACGATGTTGGCCGTCGCGCAGATCTCGAAGTCTTCGCGGGTGCGCCGTGCTCCCGGTCGGGCAAAGCCCTCGTCGAGCCACTCGTTGTACATGTCGGCCAGTCGCGGGGCGTAGAAGATCGGCAGCCAGCCGTCGGCGATCTCGGCGGCCATCGCGATGTTCTTCGGGCCTTCGGCGCCGAGCATCACCGGGATGTCGGCACGGCGCGGGTGGGTGATCGGCTTGAGCGCCTTGCCCAGTCCGGTGCTGCCCTCGCCGCTGATCGGCAGCGGGTAGTGCGGGCCGGCGCTGGTCACCGGGGCCTCGCGGGCCCACACCTGGCGCAGGATGTCGATGTATTCGCGGGTGCGCGCCAGCGGCTTGCCGAAGCGCTGGCCGTACCAGCCCTCCACCACCTGCGGCCCGGACACGCCCAGGCCCAGGATGTGGCGGCCACCGGAGAGGTGGTCCAGCGTCAAAGCGGCCATAGCGCAGGCGGTCGGAGTACGTGCCGAAAGCTGAACCACCGACGTGCCCAACCGAACCCGTGACGTCGACGAGCCCCACCAGGCCAGCGGGGTATAGGCGTCGGAGCCCCACGCCTCGGCGGTGAAGACCGAGTCGAAACCGGCGTCCTCGGCCGCGGTCACCAGTTCGGCGTGGTTGGTCGGCGGCTGCGCGCCCCAATATCCGAGTTGCAGTCCCAGCTTCATCCTTGGCTCCTCGCTCGCCTGCTTGCCACCATTGTTAGAACCTGTTCTACTCGATGCCGTGACTGCCAGCCAAAGCAACCGCGCGCAGATCGATGACCATGAGCCACCCCTCTCTGCGCCGCTGAAGTTGTCCTTCGACTACACACGTTCAGTCGGCCCCGTTCTAGGCGCGTTCTTCACCGCTCTGCGTGAGCGCCGCATCGTCGGCGTCCGTGGTTCCGACGGTCGGGTGTACGTGCCGCCGGCCGAGTACGACCCGGTCAGCTACGAACCGCTCACCGAGATCGTACCGGTGGGCAGTGTCGGCACCGTGGTCTCGTGGTCCTGGCAACCGGCCCCGTTGGAGGGCCAGCCGCTGCAGCGCCCGTTCGCCTGGGCGCTGATCAAGCTCGACGGCGCCGACGTGCCGCTTCTGCACGCGGTGGCGGCCGAAAGCCCCAAGGAGATCAGCGTCGGCACCCGGGTGCACGCGCACTGGGCCGACGAGACCGTCGGCGCGATCACCGACATCGCCTACTTCGCGATCGGTGAGGACGCCGAACCGGTGGCCGACACCCCTGACGAGCGCGACCCGGTGAGCATGGTGGTGATCCCGTCCAGCCTGGAGATCCAGCACACCGCCTCGCTTCCGGAGAGTGCGTACCTGCGCGCCCTACAGGAAGGCAAGCTGCTCGGTGCGCGCACCGGCGCCGACGGAAAGCTGTACTTCCCGCCCAAGGAGGCCGACCCGGCTACTGGCCTGCCGTTGGACAACTTCGTCGAGCTGCCCGACAAGGGCACGGTGACGACGTTCGCCATCATCAACATCCCGTTCGCCGGGCAGCGCATCAAGCCGCCGTACGTGGCCGCCTATGTGTTGCTCGACGGCGCCGATATTCCCTTCCTGCACTTGGTGTCTGACATCGACGCACACGAGGTGCGGATGGGTATGCGCGTCGAGGCGGTGTGGAAGCCCCGCGAGGAGTGGGGCCTGGGCATCGACAACATCGAATACTTCCGGCCCACCGGCGAACCGGACGCCGACTACGACACCTACAAGCACCACCTGTGAGGGGCAGCATGACGCAACGCGATGTCGCGGTGGTGGGTTTCGCCCACGCCCCGCACGTTCGCCGCACCGACGGCACCACCAACGGCGTCGAGATGTTGATGCCGTGTTTCGCTCAGTTGTACTCCGAGCTGGGCATCGCCCAGACCGACATCGGGTTCTGGTGCTCGGGTTCCTCGGATTACCTTGCCGGACGGGCTTTCTCGTTCATCTCGGCGATCGACTCGATCGGCGCGGTTCCGCCGATCAACGAGTCGCATGTGGAGATGGACGGCGCGTGGGCGTTGTACGAGGCCTACATCAAGGTGTTGACCGGCGAGGTCGACACCGCATTGGCCTACGGATTCGGCAAGTCCTCGGCCGGCCAGCTCCGCCGGATCCTGGCCCTGCAGACCGACCCCTATACCGTCGCGCCGCTGTGGCCGGACTCGGTCTCGATCGCAGCACTGCAGGCTCGGCTCGGTCTGGACGGCGGCCAATGGACCGCCGAGCAGATGGCGCGGGTGGCACTGGATACCTTCGCGGTCGCCGACCGGGTGGACTCGGTGGAGCCGTCCGCCAGCCTTGACGAGCTGCTGGAGCGTCCGTTCTTCGCCGACCCGCTGCGCCGGCACGACATCGCACCGATCACCGACGGCGCCGCCGCTATCGTGCTCGCCGCCGGTGACAAGGCCCGCGAACTGTGTGAAAACCCGGCCTGGATCACCGGTTTCGAGCACCGCATCGAGTCTCCGGTGCTGGGCAGTCGGGACCTGACCCGGTCGGCGTCCACCACCGCCTCGACGCGCGCCGCATCCGGCGACGACATGCCGGCGGTGGACGTCGCCGAGATCCACGCGCCGTTCACCCATCAGCATCTGATCCTGACCGAGGCGATGCGGTTGCCGTCGAAGACGAAGGTGAACCCGTCCGGCGGCGCCCTGGCGGCCAATCCGATGTTCGTCGCCGGTCTGGAGCGCATCGGCTTCGCCGCACAGCACATCTTTGACGGTTCGGCGGGCCGGGTATTGGCCCACGCCACCAGCGGGCCTGCCCTGCAACAGAACCTGGTCGCGGTGATGGAAGGACGCAACTGATGGGCCAACTCGCTGCAGTGCTGGGCACCGGGCAGACCAAGTACGTCGCCAAGCGCCAAGACGTGTCGATGAACGGCCTGGTGCGTGAGGCCATCGACCGCGCGCTGGCCGATTCGGGCTCGACGTTCGACGACATCGACGCGGTGGTGGTCGGTAAGGCACCGGACTTCTTCGAGGGCGTGATGATGCCCGAGTTGTTCATGGCGGATGCTGTTGGCGCCACCGGCAAGCCGCTGATCCGGGTGCACACCGCCGGTTCGGTGGGCGGGTCGACGGCGATCGTGGCGGCCAGCCTGGTCAAGTCCGGCAAGTACCGCCGGGTGCTGGCGATGTCCTGGGAGAAGCAGTCGGAGTCCAACGCGATGTGGGCGCTGAGCATCCCGGTGCCGTTCACCAAGCCGGTCGGCGCCGGCGCCGGCGGCTACTTCGCGCCGCACGTGCGCGCGTACATCCGCCGGTCCGGAGCGCCGAACGACATCGGCGCGATGGTCGCGGTCAAGGACCGGCTCAACGGCGCCCGCAACCCGCTGGCGCACCTGCACCAGCCCGACATCACCGTGGAGAAGGTGATGGCGTCCCAGATGCTGTGGGACCCCATCCGTTTCGACGAGACCTGCCCGTCTTCAGACGGTGCTTGCGCGATCGTGATCGGTGACGAAGCGGCCGCGCAGGCGCGGATCGACGCGGGCGAGCCGGTGGCCTGGGTCCACGCCACCGCGCTGCGCACCGAGCCGTTGGCCTACTCCGGGCGCGACCAGGTCAATCCGCAGGCCGGCCGGGACGCCGCCGCCGCACTGTGGAAGGAAGCCGGGATCACCAGCCCGATCGACGAGATCGACGCCGCGGAGATCTACGTGCCGTTCTCCTGGTTCGAGCCGATGTGGCTGGAGAACCTGGGCTTTGCGGCGCCCGGCGAAGGCTGGAAGCTCACCCAGGCCGGCGAGACGGCGATCGGCGGGAAGCTGCCGGTCAACGCCTCCGGCGGGGTGCTGTCCTCCAACCCGATCGGCGCCTCGGGCATGATCCGGTTCGCCGAGTCGGCGATCCAGGTGATGGGCAAGGCCGGCGACCACCAGGTGCCGAATGCCCGCAAGGCATTGGGCCACGCCTACGGCGGTGGCTCGCAGTACTACTCGATGTGGGTGGTCTCCTCTGACAAGCCCGCCGACAAGCCCGCCAACTGAGAAGGACATCCGCATGAACGCAGATCACCCCGCCCACGTCGCCGGCAAGCGCTCCCGTGACGCGGTCGCGGCCCGCGACAAGGACGCCTGGCTGGCGAACTTCGCCGACGACGCGATCGTGCAAGACCCGATCGGGCCGTCGCACTTCGACCCCGAGGGCAAGGGGCACCGCGGTCGCGACGCGATCTCGAAGTTCTGGGACAACGCGATCGCGAGCACCGACAAGATCGAATTCAACTTCTCCGACACCTTCCAGTGCGGCGATGAGGAAGCCAACACCGGCAACATCACCATCACCATGGGCGGCCACCAGATCGTCACCGAGGGCGTGTTCACCTACCGCGCCAACGAAAAGGGTGAACTGGTGGCGCTGCGCGCCTACTGGGAGTTGGACCGCGCCGCCAAGACCGCCAAACCCGTTTAAACAGGCCAGTTCAGCGCGGCGCCAATAGCCGCGTCGAACGTGTAATCAGACCGAGTTTCCCGGCAGTTTTTCGGTCTGAGTACACGCTCGGCGAGAACTGCATCAGCCGCCCAGTTCAACCGGCTCCAGGCCTTCGCGGTAGCGCTGCGCGAGGTTGCGGTAGTACGGCGGGTTGGCGTTGATCCACATCTCGGCGCCAGTGCCGGCGATCGGTCCCTTGACGACGGCGGGCGAACCGGTCACCAGCACCCCGGCCGGAATCTTGGTGCCGGCGAGCACCGTCGCTCCGGCCGCCACCAGGCTGCGGCTGCCGATCACGGCACCGTCGAGCACGGTGGCGTGGTTGCCGATCAGCGCCTCGGCACCGATGTTGGCGCCATGGATCAGGCACATGTGGGCGATCGTCGCGCCCGGGCCGATGTCCACCGGAACGCCCGGCGGCACATGCAGCACCGAGCCGTCCTGTACGTTGGCACCCTCGCGCACCACGATGGGAGCGTCGTCGCCGCGCAAGATGGCGCCGAACCACACCGACGCCCCGGCTTCGATGGTGACGTCACCGATCAGCGTGGCGGTGGGAGCGACGAAGGCGGTGGGGTCGATCCGCGGCGAGCGACCATTGAATGAGAACAGCTGCATCGTTCACATATACCAGGGACGAAAGACCCCGAACCAGCAGGGCTTATTGCGCAAACAGCTGTCAAAACTGTAACGTGTTCTAGTTAGAAGCAAAGGGTTGGAGGCAACAGGTGAGCACTGACAACGCCGAGGTCGGCGTCCGCCACATCGATACCGGAACACTGCCGGACCGCTACGCGCGTGGCTGGCACTGCCTGGGCCCGGTGAAGGACTTCCAGGATGGCAAGCCGCACTCCATCCATGCGTTCGGCGCCAAGCTGGTGGTGTTCGCCGACTCGCAGGGCGAGCTGCACGTGCTCGACGCCTATTGCCGCCACATGGGCGGCGACCTGAGCCGCGGTGAGATCAAGGGCGACACGGTCGCCTGCCCGTTCCACGACTGGCGCTGGGGCGGCGACGGGCGCTGCAAGCTGGTGCCCTACTCCAAGCGGACCCCGCGGGTTGCGCGCACCCAGTCCTTCCCGACCGACGTGCGCGGCGGGCTGCTGTTCATGTACAACGACCCCGAGGGCAACCCGCCGCCGGACGAGGTGCGGATCCCGGAGATCGAGGAGTGGTCCAGCGGCGAGTGGACCGACTGGCGCTGGAACTCCATGGTGATCGACTCCAACTGCCGCGACATCATCGACAACGTCACCGACTTCGCGCACTTCTTCTACATCCACTACGGGCTGCCCACCTCGTTCAAGAACGTCTTCGAGGGCCACATCGCCTCGCAGTACCTGCACAACGTCGGGCGTTCCGACGTTCCCGGCCTGGGCACCAGCTACGGCGGTTCGGAATTGGACTCCGAGGCCTCCTACTTCGGTCCGTCGTTCATGATCAACTGGCTGCACAACAGCTACGGCGGTTTCAAGGCCGAGTCGATCCTGATCAACTGCCACTACCCGATCAGCCAGGACCAGTTCCGGTTGATGTGGGGCGTCATCGTGCAGAAACCCAAGGGCCTCGACGACGCGACCACCGAGAAGATCGCCGACGCCATGACAGACGGCGTCAGCAAGGGCTTCCTGCAGGACGTCGAGATCTGGACGCACAAGAGCCGGATCGAGAACCCGCTGCTGGTCGAGGAAGACGGTGCGGTCTACCAGCTGCGCCGGTGGTACTCGCAGTTCTACGTCGACGCTGCCGACGTCACCTCGGAGATGACCGATCGCTACGAGATCGAGATCGACGCGACGGTGGCCAACGAGAAGTGGAACGCGGAAGTCGCCGAGAACCTGCGGGTGCAGGAAGAGGAAGCCAACGCCCCAAAGGCTTCCGAAACCGTTAACGCCGAGTAGGGCGGCCGCCATGGCCCGCGAGGTTCCCGACGCCGGCGAGCTGGCCCGGTCCATGCTGGTGCTCTACGGTCCGCATGACGACCACGACGAGCACGGCGACCACCCCGACGACGACGGGCCCGACACCCGCTACTCGCGACAGCCGCTGTTTCCGGTCGACCCGGAACGCTACGAGGCGATTCGTGCTGCGACCGAACGGGATACCGACCGCTACCTGCATTCAGGCTTGATGCCGGTGGAGTGCCGGCACTGCACCGCCACCGTCGAGGTCAAGAAGCTGGGACCCGGATACACCTCGGTGCAATGGAATTCGGCGGCGGTGCAGCAGTGTGCCCACTTCGCCGCTGAGCGCGAAGCCGGCCACACCAGCAGCCGCAACCGCGGCTGCCCGAAGCTGGCGAAGAGCATCCTGCACGCGGTCGCCGAGGGCCACCTGGAGGAGCGATCCAGCGCTCCCCCGCCCGGCGACGGTATCGACTGAGCGACGCGAAAGCCCCCTCCGGGTCATCCGGAGGGGGCTTTCGCGTCGGGGCAATTCACAGGCCGGCGAAGCGCTCCCGGACCTGCTCGGCGGTCAACCCATAGTCCGCCAGCGAGTATTCGTGCTTCGGCGCGCGCGGGCCGGTCTTGCTTGCGGCATAGTCGTCGGCCATGGCCTGGCGCGCCTCATCGGACAGCGGCAGGCCGAAGCGTTCGTAGATGCTCGCGGCGGTGGCCAGCGGGTCGGCGACGAACTCCTGGTAATCGATGTCGCAGAACTGAGCCTGGTCGTATTGCGCGCGTTGGCTGTTGAACAGCTCCAACCCGCGAGCCCAGGTCTCCATCTCGTCGGCGCCGATCCGCGCGCCCACGAAGGTGTTCGACTGACCTTCGGTGGTGTGCCGAGCCAGCGAACACATCGACGCCAGGATGGTCTCGGCCGGCCGGTGGCACTGCACGATGAGCGCATCGGGGTAGACCGCCATGATCGCGTCCAGCGCGAACAGGTGGCTGGGGTTCTTGAGCACCCAGCGCTTGCCGGGGTCGTTGAGCCCGATCAGTTGCAGGTTACGGCGGTGCCGCTGGTACGACGGGACCCAGTCCCGTTCGGAGAGCCAGCGCGAATAGCTCGGCAGGTGCGCCAGCGTCTCATAGGACACCGAGTGCAGCGACTGGCGCAGCAGCTGCCAGCACTCTTCCAATCCGTCGGCGGTCATGAAGTGCAGCCCGGTGTAGTCCGGGTTCTCGTCATGGTGCCGAGCGAACTGAGCCGTCATCTGCTGGAAAACCGGGTTGCTGGCCCAGGTTTCGCGAGGCGGCCGCGGCTGCGGGAACTCGGCCAGCCACATCTCCAAACCCTGGTGCGCCGGGTCGGCGCCCAGCAGCCGGTGCAGCGCGGTGGTTCCGGTGCGGGGCAGCCCGGTCACGAAGATCGGCCGCTCGATGCCGACCTGGGTGTACTCGGGGTTGGCGTTCCAGCCGGCCTGCGACAGCAATCGGGCCACCAGCGCACCGCGCAGGAAGAACCGGTTCATCTTGCTGCCCAGCTCGGTGAGGTCGGCCTCGCTCTGATACGAGTCCAGCAGCACGCCGAGCGCTTCGCGGTAGTTGTCGTCGTCGGGACCGAAGTCGTCCAGACCCACCATCTTGGTGGCCGAGGCGTGCAGATCCTCGACGGTGCCGACGTTGGTACGAGCCGTCATCAGTTGTGGTACTCCCCGCAGTTGACGTCGATAACCTGGCCGCTGATGCCGCTGGCCAGATCGCTGGCCAAGAACAGCACCGCCGACGCCACCTCGTCCTCGGTGGGCAGCCGCCTCAGGTCGGAGTTGGCGGCGGTGGCCGCATAGATCTGCTCGACGGTGGTGCCGTACTTGCCGGCCTGGTGGGCGAAGTAGCTCTGCAAAGTGTCACCCCAGATATATCCGGGCGCAACGGAGTTGACCCGGATGCCCTGCTCACCCAATTCGGACGCCAACGACTGCGACATCGCCAGCAGGGCAGCCTTGGCCATCTTGTAGGCGCCGTACTTGGGCTGTGAGTGCCGGATCACCATCGAGTTCAGATTGACGATCGAGCCGTTTGCCGCGGCCAGTGCCGGTGTGAAGCCCTGGGTCAGGCGCAGCGCGCCGAGACCGCTGAGCTCGATGGCGTCGCGAATGTGCTGAAACGTGGTCTGCGCCAACGGCTTCATCGAAGGCACCCGGAAGGCGTTGTTGATCAGGACGTCGATATGGTCGAACTCGGCCGAGGCCGCCTCCACCAGGTGCGCCACCTGGTCGTCATCGGTGATGTCGGCCGGCACCACCAGGGCGCGGTGCCCGGCGGCCCTGACCTGCTTGGCCACCTCTTCCAAGCGATCCGCACTGCGCGCGACCAGCACCAGGTCGGCACCCTCGGCCGCGAACCGATTGGCCATCGTGCTGCCGAGCCCCGGCCCGACCCCACTGATCACAACGACTTTGCCGTTGAGCATTCCGGTCATCTTCACCCCAGCATTCTGTTAGCGATTTGCTGCTGCCGCTGCGCGATACGCGCTCGCCAGCTGTCTTGGGAAATCTTGTTGTGGTCGTAGAAGGGCAGCGCCGCCTGCACCGCATCGACGTCAATGAGCTCGACGGTCGGGCCGTCGGCCTCGGTCAGCTGCCGCGACACCCGCTGCCAGCGGAACTGCAGGAAGCCGCGCCGGTGCCCCAGCGTCTCGACCCAGTTGGTGACCCCGGGATCGGTGTCGGAGACCACGATCCGGATCTTGCCGTCCGGATCGGCTTGCGCCTGAGTGCCGTTCAGCGAGGTCTGGTGGTTGATGTAGTCCAGCGAGATGTACCACAGGCTGCCCAACTGGAAGCCCAGGTACGGCGCATCCGACACCGGCAGGGTGATGACCAAGGCCTGGCCGGGCTCGAGCTCGTAGTGCCCGGCCGACGAGTACTGAGTGGCCAGGCCGCCCGGCGTGAGCCGCGGCGCCACCATGGTGTTGACCGGGAGGTTGAGGTAGAACCACTGCGGGAACGCCAGCCAGGTCTTGATGCGGTTGATCAGCTGCTTTCCCGCTGCGGCATAACGCTTCTCGATGAGCTGCCGGGTCAACTCCGGCGGTGCGGTGCCTTCGGTATCGGTCCGGGCGATCGAGAGCGTGCCACGCTGCGCGGCCCAGTCGTTGTATACCTCGCGGATCACCAGTTGCGCCGGTGCCTTCGGCTGGAACCGCCAGGTGAAGGTGCCGTCGGCGGCAACGTCGAGTTCGCGATCGTCGAAGGCGGCCTCACTGGCCGGGACGTTGTCGTCGGTGTATTCGCCACCGAGCAGCTGGAAACTGAGGTCGGTCGTGGTTCCCCGGGTGCCCTGCACGATGTAGTCGTTGCCGGGACGCACCACGGTGCCGAAGTACAGCGTGTCGGGGTTGTCCAGGCCCATCTTGGTGAACGGCCCAGTGCCCGACAGCAAGAACGGGTGATCGCGCTCGCTGTTGAAGGCGGCGTGCACACATGCCTCGACGCCGCCGGCCAGGTATTGCAGGCCCTCGAGCAGGTCGGCCTCGGTCTCGATGTGCGGGGCCGCGGCAACCAGCTTCTCCGCCTCGGCGATCGCGGCCGACAGGGGTTCGGAGTACATCGCTGCAGCACCTCACAGATCGTCAATTGGTCCAATATTGGACCGCAGTGGTAGATATCTCGAACCGACTTTAGACGGTCGCGGTAGCATGCTGCAATGGCTGTGCCTGAACAAGCGGCGTCCCAACGAGTCGTGCGGTCGTCTCCGCCGACCGAGCGGGTGGTGACGATCCTGGATTTTCTGGCCCGCCACCCCGACCAGAGCTTCGGCCTGTCCGAGCTGGCCCGCCGCACCGAGCTGTCCAAGCCGACCTGCCTGGGCATCGCCAACGCCCTGGCTGACGCGGGCTACCTGACGCGAGACGATCCCGACAAGACCTACCGGCTCGGGCCGGGCCTGATCTCGCTCGGCCGCGCGGCCCAGCAGTCGTTGCGGGTCGGCCCCGAGGCACGTGAGCAACTGCGGCGGCTGTCAGCGGATTTCGCCACCTCCGCGGCGCTGAGCGCGGTGGTCGACGACCGGATCACGGTGCTGGAGCTGGTGGCGGCGCCCAATGCGCATCTGGGGGTTCAAGCCGGCCAGAGTTATCCGTTCGCACCGCCGGTCGGGCTGATGTTCGTGCTCTGGGACGACCCTGCCCTGCAGGACTGGCTGGCCCGCCAGCCCACCATCCCGCTGCGGTCGGAGAGCGAGCGACTGCAGCGCGTCGTCGACGAATGCCGTGCCGACGGGTACCTGGTCGAGCGGCTGACACCGGGCGGGCAACGGCTCTACGGGTTGATGGCGGGCCTGTCCAGCGATCTGCCCGACGAGCTGCGTGCCCTGCTCGGTGAGCTGGTCTCCGATATCGGTGAGCGGGTGTATCTGCGCGGTGAAGCCGGCAGCCGGGGGCGCCACGACATCAGCGTGATCTCCGCGCCGGTCTACGACCACCATCAACGCCAAGCGATGGTGGTGTCGCTACACGCTCAGCGGGCACTGACCGACGCCGAGATCACCAAGTGGGCCCGTGGACTGCTACGGACCGCCGAGGCGCTCACCGTGCAACTCGGCGGAAGCAAGCCCGCCTGGCTGTTAGGTTCGGCGCCATGACCGCGCCGGCCTTGTCGACTGCCTCCCGGCTCGAGCTTTCCGGGCTCGTGCACCGCTACGCCGGCTTCGTCGACGCACGACGATTCGACGAGGTAGCCGAATTGTTCACCGCCGACGCCGAACTCGTGCTGCCGAATCCGCCGGATCACCTGGAGCCATGCGTGCGCCACCGAGGCCACGCCGGCGTGCGGGACGCAATGTCAGCACTGGCCGGCATGACCCGCACCCACCACGGCATCGTCGGCGAGTTCTACACCGCCTCGACCTCGGCCGGCGTCGCGACCGGAGAGATCGCCGGGGTGGCACATCATTGGCGCGAACATGACGGCAAGCTCACCGACCACGTCTGGTACCTGCGCTACCGCGACGCCTATCACCGCGTCGAGCAAGGCTGGCGGATCGCGCAGCGGGAGCTGACCATCGACGCGATCGAGTCGCGGCCGGCTCGCCAGGTGCGCTCATGACCAGACCCCAGATCTCTTTCCAGCTCAAGACTTTCACCGACGACCCCGGCCACGATTGGTCCACCACCTTGGCCCTGGGCACCGCGATGGACGCCGCGGGCGTCGATCGTGTCGTGGTCTCCGACCACGTGGTTTTCGGCGAGAACCCGGATGCCTACGCCGACCCGCGGCTGGGCGGTATCAGCGGCGGGCGCCAGCCGACTGGCCCCGACGGCCAGTGGCTGGATCCGCTGATCGTGCTGACCGCACTGGCCGCAACCACCACCCGCATCCGCCTGGGCACTGCGGTATTGCTGGCGGCACTGCGCCGGCCGGCGGTGCTGGCCAAGGAACTGGCCACGCTGGACGTGCTGTCGCGAGGACGGCTGGACCTCGGCGTGGGCGTCGGCTGGCAACGCGAGGAGTACGAGGCCGCCGGACTGTCTTTCGAGCGCCGCGGCCGTCTTCTGGACCACACCCTGGAGGTCTGCCAGACCCTGTGGACTCAGCAGCGCAGCAGCTACACGTCCCCGGAGTTGTCCTTCGAGAACATTCACCAGATGCCCAAACCCGTTACACCCGGCGGGGTTCCGATCTGGGTGAGCGGCACCGTCAATGACGCGGTGGCGCGCCGGCTGGCCCGGTTCGGGTCCGGCTGGATCCCGTGGGGCCCGGCAATGCGCGACCCGGCGGGTGCCATCGCGTCGATGAAGGACCGCATCGCCGCGCTGGGCGGCGATCCGACTGGCCTGCAGGTGCTGGGCCACGCGACCACCGCCAAGAACCCGGACGGCTCCCTGGACACCGCCGCCACCGCGGCCTCGGCGCCGGCACTGGTAGCCGCCGGGGTCACCGACGTGCGGGTTACCTGCTCGCTGCCCAAGGAAATGGGCCGGGCCACTGAGCTGCTCGGCCAACTCGTCGAGGCGTTCCGCGCCGCAACCGGTTAAGGGAGACATCGATGGAAAAGGTCATGATCATCGCGCGCACAGCCGATTTCAGCGACCAATGGTGCCAGAATATGCGCGGTCCGATCGCGGCGAAACTGCTGGATCTGGGGCTGCCGGGCGTCGTGGTGAACGTGCGCGACGAGGCGGTGCGCGACTCCATGATGACCCTGACGACGCTGGATCCACCGGCGGCGGCCGTCATCAGCCTGTGGACCCAGCAGTACTACAGCGAAGCGACCCGGGCAGCCATCGCACTGATCGAAGCCGAATCTGATTCGGCGGCAGCGTATCTGGTGACCGAATCGATGCCCATGCCGCCGCCGGACCTCGGCGAGGGCCGCCGTACCCGGGGGCTGGCCAATGTGGCGTTGCTGCGCCGGCCGGCTGATTTGGACGAGGCGACCTGGCTGCACCGCTGGCACATCGACCACACCCAGGTCGCCATCGACACCCAGGCGACCTTCGGCTACACCCAGAATGTCGTGATCCGCCCGCTCACCGAGGACGCACCCCGCATCGATGCCATCGTCGAGGAGAACTTCCCCGACGAGGCGGTGTCAGATCCGTACGCGTTCTACGGCGCGGCCGACCAGGCCGACCTCACCGACCGGGCGGGCCGGATGATCGCCAGCGTCAGCGCGTTCGGCGCACACCTGAACATCGACACCGTGCCCACCAGCCGCTATGTGTTCCGGTCGCCGTTCGTCACACACACTGCTGGGACAGCGTGATCAACGCCTCCCGTACATGCGGGTGACGTTCGAGGTAGGACAGCACCGGGTTCGGGGCGCCGGGATCCTCCTGCCGTCCTTTCGCGTCTAATTCGGCCCGGACGTCCGGATGCCGGTTCAGGTACGAGTCGATGGAGTTACCGAAGGTCTGGTCGCATTGCTCCGGCGCGGCGTTCGCCACCGGTGTCAGTACCCCGGCAACGCTCAGCAAGCCGACCGCTATCGCTCGAGTAATACCGCTCATCACTCGACGGTACCCGCGTTCCTAGTTCACGCTGGCCAGGGCGAACGGCAGGACCTGGGGTGCACCCGCGGCGCGCAACACCCGCGCCGCCATCGTCAACGTCCACCCGGTATCGGTCACGTCGTCGACCAACAACACCGGGCCGATGTCCGCCGGTAGTTCCGCCGGCGGCAGCCAGCAACCCTGCAGCGCGGCGACCCGGTAGGCGGAGTTCGCGGCGGTCGCCGCCCTCCGCCCAGGCGCGTACCGCAGCGTGTCCAAGCGGGTCAGGCGGCCGAGTCCGGCCAGTCGCTCGGTCAACGAGCCGATCAGCACCGGGTGCGTTGCCGAATCCATGCCCACCACCGCGGTCGGCCTGCTCTGCCACTCCCAGCCGGCCAGCACGCTCACGGCCGCCCGCACCACCTCGTCGGGCACCTCGCGGTCGGGCTCGTCGAGCAGCCGCCGCAGCCGAGCGCCCCAGCCCAGGTCGGTGAGCCGGCCGATGACCCTTCCGGGCTCCGGCCCGTCGGAGATCCGGCCGGACAGTTCGACGCCGAGTTTCGCCAGCCCCGACGGCCACTGTCGACGCGGCGTGATCTCCACCCCGGGTCGCATCAGCCGCTCGCGGGTGGCCGTGGCGGCCGCGGGATCCACCGCGGCGTCGAACCGCGGCCCGGCGCAGTTGTCGCACCGCCCGCAACGCTCCCCCGCCTGCAGCTGGGGGTCGTTGAGTTGGGCACGCAGGAAGCTCATCCGGCAGCCGTGCGTGCCCTGGTAGTCCAGCATCGCCTGCTGCTCAGCCCGTCGCAGCTCATCGAGCTTGCGGTAGCGCTGCTCGTCGTAGCTCCACTGCGCACCGGTTCCCAGCCATCCGCCTTTGACTCGGCGCACCGCGCCGTCGACATCGAGGACCTTGAGGACCATCTCCAGCCGCGACCGATTCAGGTCCACCCGGGCCTCCAGCGCCGGTGTCGACAGCGGTTGGTCGGGCGACAGTTCGCCGATCACCTTGCGCACCAAGGACTCCGCGGGGAAGGCCAGCGACGCGAAGTAGTGCCAGATGTCCTGATCCTCGGCGCCGGGCAGCAGGATGACCTCGGCGCTGGCGGTGGCGCGCCCGGCTCGACCCACCTGCTGGTAGTAGGCGATCGGCGAGGACGGTGCGCCGAGGTGGACGACGAAGCCCAGGTCTGGCTTGTCGAATCCCATGCCCAGCGCGGAGGTGGCGATCAGCGCTTTGACCCGGTTGGCCAGCAAGTCGGCCTCGAGTTGCTCCCGGTCGGCAGAATCGGTGGAGCCGGTGTAAGCGGCCACCGCGAACCCCTGAGCGCGCAGGTCGGCGGCCACGTCGTGGGCTTGGGCCACGGTGAGCGTGTACACGATCCCGGATCCGGGCAGCTTCTCCAGGTGCGCGCCGATCCAGGCGGCCCGCGCAGCCGGGCCGCCGGCCTGCACCACCGACATCCGCAACGATTCGCGGTCCAGATCACCACGCAGCACCAGTGTGTCGCCACCGCCGACTCCGAGCTGGCCGGCGACGTCCTCGACCACCCGGTCGTTGGCGGTCGCCGTGGTCGCCAGCACCGGGATGTCGGCGCCGAGCTCGGCGATCAGGGTGCGGATCCGCCGGTAGTCCGGCCGGAAGTCGTGGCCCCAATCCGACACGCAGTGCGCTTCGTCGACCACGACCAGCCCGGCCCGGGCCGCCAGCGCCGGCAGCACCTCATCGCGGAAGTCCGGATTGTTGAGCCGCTCCGGACTGACCAGCAACACGTCCAGGTCGCCCGCGGTCACCCGACGTTGCACGTCGGCCCACTCGGTCACATTCGACGAGTTGATGGTGGCCGCGTGCACACCGGCGCGTTCTGCGGCCGCGACCTGGTTGCGCATCAACGCCAGCAGCGGCGACACGATCACCGTCGGCCCGTGCCCGCTGGCCCGCAGCAGCTTCGCCGCGATGAAATACACCGCCGACTTGCCCCAGCCGGTCCGCTGCACCACCAGCGCGCGGCGGCGCCCAACGACCAGTGCCTCGATCGCAGCCCACTGGTCGTCGCGCAGCTGCGCCTGCGGTCCGGCCAGCTGCTCCAGAATCGCCTGGGCGTGACTTCTCATCAGATTTCGGCGCGGTTATGCCCGTTGAGCGGGCAGGATCGCGCCGAAATCACTGCTGCGCAGCCCGCTCCCGCTGGATCTCCAGCGCGATGTCGATGAGCTGGTCCTCCTGGCCGCCGATCAGCTTGCGCTGCCCGGCCCGATGCAGCAGCTCGTGGGCGGGCACGCCGTAACGCTCGCCCTGGCGCACCGCGTGCTTGAGGAAGCTGGAGTACACCCCGGAATAGCCCATGATCAGCGCGTTGCGGTCCAGCACGCACTCGGCAGGCATGGCCGGGCGCACCACTTCCTCGGCGGCGTCGGCGATGTCGAAGAAGTCGATGCCGGTCTTGATCCCGACCTTGTCGAACACCCCGATCAGCGCCTCGACCGGGGCGTTGCCCGCGCCCGCACCGAACCGGCGCACCGAGCCGTCGATCTGCTTGGCACCGGCGCGCACCGCCTCCAGGGAGTTGGCGACGCCGAGCCCGAGGTTCTCGTGACCATGAAAGCCCACCTGCGCGTCGTCACCGAGCTCGGTGACCAACGCCTGCACCCGGTCGCGGACACCTTCCATCACCAGCGCACCGGCCGAGTCCACCACGTACACGCACTGACAGCCCGCGTCGGCCATGATGCGGGCCTGGGCGGCCAGCTTCTCCGGGGTGACGGTGTGGGCCATCATCAAGAACCCGACGGTCTCCAGACCGAGCTCCCGGGCCAGGCCGAAGTGCTGGATGGAGACGTCGGCCTCGGTGCAGTGGGTGGCGATCCGGCAGATCTCGCCGCCGTTGCCCTGCGCCTCCTTCATGTCTTCCTTGGTGGCCACACCGGGCAGCATCAGGAAGGCGATCTTGGCGTCCTTGGCGGTGGCCGCCGCGAGCTTGATCAGCTCCTGGTCCGGGGTCTTGGAGAACCCGTAGTTGAAGCTGGACCCGCCCAGCCCGTCACCGTGGGTCACCTCGATCACCGGCACACCGGCGGCGTCGATCGCGGCGACGATCGCCGAGACCTCCTCACCGGTGAACTGGTGGCGCTTGTGGTGGCTGCCATCTCGCAGCGAGGTGTCGGTGATCCGCACATCGAAGATGTGGTCGCTCATTTCGCTCCTCCAGCCTTTGCCGCCGCCATCTCGCGGGCGATCTCCTCGCCGACCTTGGTGGCGGCGGCGGTCATGATGTCCAGGTTGCCCGCATACGGCGGGAGGTAATCGCCGGCGCCCTCGACTTCGACGAACGTGGTGACCACCGCGCGCCCGCCGGAGTTCAGCGACGGCTCGTCGAACTGCGGCTCGTTGAGCAGCCGGTAGCCCGGCACGTAGGTCTGCACCTGGGCGACGACGTCCTTGATGGACGCGGTGATCGCGTCGCGGTCGGCGTCCTCGGGGATCTGGCAGAAAATGGTGTCGCGCATGATCATCGGCGGATCGGCGGGGTTCAAGATGATGATCGCCTTGCCGCGCTCGGCACCACCGATGGTCTGCACACCCGCCGAAGTGGTCTTGGTGAACTCGTCGATGTTGGCGCGAGTGCCCGGACCGGCCGACACGCTGGCGACGCTGGCCACGATCTCCGCATACGGCACGGTGCCGCCCTGCTCTTTGACCGCGCGGGTGACCGCGTACACGATCGGAATGGTGGCCTGTCCACCGCAGGTGATCATGTTGACGTTGGGCGCATCCACGTGCTCGTGCAGGTTGGCCGGCGGGATCACCGCCGGCCCCACCGCGGCCGGGGTCAGGTCGATGGCCCGGATGCCGGCGGCCTCGTACTTGGGCGCGTACGCCTTGTGCACGTAGGCGCTGGTGGCCTCGAAGACGAAGTCCGGCTTCTCATCCAGGGCCAGCAGCCAGTCCGCCCCCTCGGCGGAGGTCTCCAGGCCGAGCTTGCGGGCCCGGGCCAGACCCTCGGACTCCGGGTCGATGCCGATCATCCAGCGCGGCTCCAGCCACTCCGAACGCAGCAGTTTGTACAGCAGGTCGGTGCTGATGTTGCCCGACCCGACGATCGCCACTGAGGCTTTGGCAGCCATGAACGCTCCTCTATTGGAATCTATGCGAAAACCAGCCGGACTGAACCCAGCCCGGTGAACTCGGCGACACAGTCGTCACCGGCGTGTACGTCGATGGCCCGGGTCGCGGTGCCCGGCAAGACGATGTCGCCCGCCTTCAACCGCACCCCAAAGCTTTCCACCTTGCGAGCCAGCCAGGCCACCGCGGTGACCGGGTTGCCCAGCACCGCGTCACTGCGGCCCTGCGCGACCACCTCGCCGTTCTTGGTCAGCGCCGCATCGATGTTCTTGATGTCGATGTCACCCGGCTTGACCCGCTGCGTGCCCAGCACGAATCCGGCCGACGAGGCGTTGTCGGCGATGGTGTCGCAGAGTTTGATCTTCCAGTCGCTGATCCGGCTGTCGATCAATTCGATGGCCGGGGCGAACGCCTCGGTGGCGGCCAGCACGTCCTCCTCGGTGCAGTCCGCGCCCGGCAGATCCGCGGCCAGGATGAACGCCACCTCGACCTCGATCCGCGGGTAGAGGTAGTTCGCCGCCTTGACCGGCTTGTCCTCGAACACCTGCATCTCGTTGAGCAGGTGGCCGTAATCCGGTTCGTCGACGCCCATCATCTGCTGCATCGCCTCGCTGGACAGACCGACCTTGTGTCCGACGACGCGGGCGCCCTCGGCGATCCGCTGGCGGATGTTGATCAGCTGGATCTCGTAGGCGTCGACGACGTCGATGCCGGGCTGAGCCGCCGTCAACGGAGAGATCGGAACCCGACTCCGCTCCGCTTGCGCCAACTCGGCAGCGAGTTCCTCACGGATCTGGGCGCTGAGCATCTTCGATGGTCCCCTCGGGTGGTGTTGAGCGGATGAAACTAGCCGTTCAGCGGCAATTCTATAACGTGTTCTAAAACCGCAAACTGAGACGAGGCCGTAGCCCCGTAGCGGCCCGGACGTGATCTGTAGCCGCCAGGATCTGCCGATGGAACAACTGTCAGGACAACAGTCCACTTTGTGAAACCCGGAGGCGCCGTGCGGTCGATGGCCATCCTGATCAGTATCGCCCTGGCCGCAATAGCGATCGCGGTTATCCCACCCACCGCAGCACTCCCGGACGCCGGCGAGCTGAGCTTTGCCGGTTCCGGATTCACCGTGCGTGTCAATCAGGCACCGTTTGCCATGCAGGTGCTCAACTCCTCTGGTCAACCGGTGTTGACGCAGGTGCCCAGCAACGGTGGGCCGCGACTGGTCAAAAACGAGGCCGCGAAACCGCTGGGTGTAACCCCGTCCGAGTGGCTGTTTCCCACCCGGTACACGCCATTCACCTTCACCGTGGGTACGTCCTCGGCGACCCCGTTTCTTATCAGCCCGTTGTGGGTGGGTGACCTATGGGAGGCCTCCAGCTGCGGGATGCAGTACGCGGCCACCGGAGTGCTTTCCAGTCGCCCCTTGCCACAGGGCCTGGAGTTGACGCTCAGTACCGACGACCCATCGGGTCGCACCCTGGGGGTGACCCTCAGCGAGGACTCCGGGCGGCTGCGGGTGTCGGTCATCCCCAGCAGCACGGCGGGCATCGTCTCGATGGGAGACAGTTTCGCGTCGCCGACCGGCGAGCGGTTCGCCGGCTTCGGCGGCCTGCACAACGGACTTGATCAGCATGGGGGCCGATTCACCAACTGGGTGCAGGAGGCCAACGTCGGCGCCGGGCCATTGGCACCGGTGTTCAATGTCCTGATGGCCAGCTCCGGCGGCCCGCACTATCTGTTCCCCGGCGGTCCGAGGGCCGCCTACTACGTGCAGCCACAGTTCACCTCCACAGCAGGCTACGGCTTCCTACTGGCCCAGACCGAGCTGGCCGACTGGCATTTGGACTCCGACCGCCCCGACGCCTGGCACGTCAACGTGGCCGCCGCCCACCTGGACTATGAGGTCGCCGTCGGTGACACGGGACAGGTGATCAGTGCGCTCAGCGCGGCCAACGGCCGCCATCGCGTACCGCCGGCATGGGCGCTGGGCACCCAGTTGGACCGCCGCATCGTGACTGGGCAGACCGGGGCCGACTACGCGGCGGTGGTCCGCAGCGACCTGGCCAACATCGTCGCCTACAACCTGCCGATCACCGCCTACCGCCCCGAGGCCTGGATGACCCTGGACCCGGCAGTCCTACGCCAACTGATCAGCGAATTCGGTGCGCACGGTATTCACGTGCTGCTCTACACCCGCAGCTTCGTCAGCATGGATCCGCTGCGCAACACCTCCCCGGCGGACTACCGGTACGCGGTGGCCAACAACTACGTGGCGACCCACGCCAATGGCAGGCCCTACATCGTCGGCTCCCCCAACCAGGCGCTCGGCGGGCAGGCCGCCGTCATCGACTTCACCAACCCGGCCGCCAAAGCCTGGTTTCAACGCACCGTGATCGAGCAGCTCGAAACCGGGGCGGACGGTTTCATGAGCGATTTCGGCGAGCAGACCCTGCCTGACATGCATTTCGCCAACGGGCAGACCGGCGCCACCATGCACAACGCCTACCCCGCGCTGTACCAGCGGGCCGTACGCGAAGCGGTGGAGTCCTTCGAGCAATCACATCCGGGCCGCAACATCTGGTTCTACAACCGGGCCGGCTATACCGGGTCGACCGGCTACGAAGGTGGGAACTTCCCGGGCGACGAGAGCACCGACTTCTCGGTAGCCTCTGGCCTGGCCGCACTCATCCCGGACATGCTCAACCGGGGCCTGGCCGGCGCCTACGGCTATGGCACCGACATCGGCGGTTACCAGGACCTGCTGGCCGGTCCCACCCCCAAGGAACTGTTCGTGCGGTGGTCTCAGATGGCTGCACTGTCACCGATCATGCGGGTACACGGGGCGCACTCCGGCACCCACATGCCGTGGGATTACGACCAGGAGACGTTGGACACCTTCCGGCAGCTTGCCGAGCTGCGCCAGCGGGCCATCCCATTGATCTCCGCCACCTGGGCCACCGCGGCCAGCACCGGCGTGCCGCTGTCCCGGCCGGTGTGGCTGGCCGCACCCGACGATCCCCGGGCATGGGCAGCCGACCAGGAATGGATGATCGGATCCGATGTCCTAGTCGCCCCGGTCGTCACCCAGGGCGCCACCTCGCGGAAGGTCTATTTCCCGCCCGGTTGCTGGACACGGAAAGACAGCGACGGGAGCTACACCGGCCCCTCCGAGGCCACCGTGGCAGCGCTGCTGACAGACCTGCCCTACTTCGCCCGCTGCAACACCGGCGGCTTGTAGATCACCGACCGCCGGTGTAGTCGACGTTCCAGTGCTTGATGCCGTTGAGCCAGCCTGAGCGCAGCCGCTGCGGGCGCTCCAGGGGCTTGAGGTTCGGGATGTTGTCGGCGATCGCGTTGAAGATCGACCCGATGGTCATCCGTGCCAGGTGCGTACCGATGCAGTAGTGCGCACCCGTGCCGCCAAAACCGACATGCGGGTTGGGGTCACGCAAGATGTTGAACTCCTGCGGCTTGTCGAACACAGTCTCGTCGAAGTTGGCCGCCCGGTAGAACATCACCACCCGCTGACCTTCTTTGATCAGCGTGCCGTTCAGGTTGTGATCACGGGTTGCGGTGCGCTGGAACGACGTCACCGGCGTGGCCCAGCGCACCACCTCATCGGCGGTGGTCGCCGGGCGTTCCTTGCAGAACAGCTCCCACTGCTCAGGGTGCTCGGTGAACGCCATCATCCCCTGGGTGATCGAGTTGCGGGTGGTCTCGCTGCCGGCCACCGCCAACAGGATGATGAAGTAACCCAACTCGTCATCACCCAGCTTCTCGCCGTCGACATCGGCCTCAACCAGCGTTGTCACGATGTCGGGACCGGGGTTCTGGCGTTTGAGCTCCGCGAGCTTGAGCCCGTAGGTGATGATCTCCAACGCCGAGGCCGCCGGGTCGTAGTGCGCGAATTCCGGGTCGTCGTACGACGTCATCTGGTTGGTCCAGTCGAACAACTTGCCGCGGTCCTCCTGCGGCACCCCCATCAGCCCCGCGATCGCCTGCAGCGGCAACTCCGAAGCCACTTCCACCACGAAGTCACCGCTCCCCCGAGCCAATGCCTCCTTGGTGATCGCCTGCGCCCGCGCCTGCAGGTCATCGTGCAGCGGCAAGATGTGCCGAGGCGTGAAACCCCGGGAAATGATGCGCCGCTGCCGGGTGTGCTTCGGCGCGTCCTGGTTGAGCATCAGGATCCGCTGCGCGTCGAGCTGTTCACGGGTTGTCTCGTCATGGAACCTGGGGATGGCGCCGTTGCGCTCGCTGGAGAACACGTCGTCGAGCCGCGAGATCTCCTTGACGTCCTCGTGCCGGGTGATAGCCCAGTAACCGCCGTCTTTGAATCCGCCGCTCTTGTCGTCGGGTTGCGCGATCCACTTGATCGGCTCGCTGCGCCGCAGTTCGGCGAACTCCTCGTCGGGCAGTCGCTCGGCATAGATTTCCGGGTCGGTGAGGTCGAAACCGGCCGGAATGCCGGTGGCTGACGAGATAGTAGGGCTGGCCACGATGACAACTCCTCACTACTGATCCGCAGGAGAAAACGATACGTTCTCGCGTCAGTAAAGCATGCCTTTACCTCAGGCGAAAGGGCAGAAAGGCCCTGCATTCGGGGCAAAACTAGAACACGTTCTACTGCTGCGTGAAGTGGGCCTGACCTGGCCGGAACCGCGGGGTTACCAGCAGGGTAGGGAACGCTTGCCCGGGGGGCGCCCGAGCAATAGGGCCAGCCAACTGGCGCCCGGGCAGGGCAATTCTATAACGTGTTCTACATGGCCGAACAGGAATACGACGTCGTCGTGGTCGGAAGCGGCGGCGCCGGGTTGGTCGCCGCCCTCACTGCCGCCCACCAGGGACTGTCCACCATCGTCATCGAGAAAGCCGCCCACTACGGCGGCTCGACCGCTCGTTCCGGTGGCGGCGTGTGGATCCCCAACAACGAGGTGCTTGCACGCGCTGGCGTAAAAGACACCGCCGACGCCGCCCGTACCTATCTGCACACCATCGTCGGTGACGTGGTTCCGGCCGAAAAGATCGACACCTACCTGCAGCGCGGCCCGGAGATGTTGTCGTTCGTGCTGAAGAACTCGCCGCTGAAGATGTGCTGGGTCCCCGGTTACGCCGACTACTACCCCGAGCAGCCGGGCGGCAAGCCCACCGGCCGTTCGATCGAGCCCAAGCCGTTCAACGCCAAGAAACTCGGCGCCGACATGTCCGGTCTGGAGCCGGCCTACGGCAAGGTCCCGCTGAACGTGGTTGTCATGCAACAGGACTACGTCCGGCTCAACCAGCTCAAGCGCCACCCGCGCGGGGTGCTGCGCAGCCTGAAGGTCGGCGCCCGCACCATGTGGGCCCAGGCCACCGGCAAGAACCTGGTCGGCATGGGCCGGGCCCTGATCGCACCGCTGCGCCTCGCGCTGCGTAAGGCCGGCGTTCCGGTGCAGCTCAACACCGCGCTGACCGATCTCTACGTCGAAGACGGCGTGGTCTCCGGCGTCTACGTCCGCGGAGCCCAGGACTCCGAATCGGCGGAGCCCCAGCTGATCCGCGCCCGGCGTGGGGTCATCCTGGCCAGCGGCGGATTCGAACACAACGAGCAGATGCGGGTGAAGTACCAGCGCGCCCCGATCACCACCGAGTGGACGGTGGGCGCGAAGGCCAACACCGGCGAGGGCATTCTGGCCGGCGAGAAGCTCGGTGCAGCACTGGACATCATGGAGGATTCCTGGTGGGGCCCGACGGTGCCGCTGCCCGGGTCGCCATGGTTCGCGCTGTCGGAGCGCAACTCGCCCGGATCGATCATCGTGAACATGTCCGGCAAGCGGTTCATGAACGAGTCGATGCCCTACGTGGAGGCCTGCCACCACATGTACGGCGGCCAATACGGCCAGGGCGCCGGGCCCGGCGAGAACATCCCGGCCTGGCTGATCTTCGACCAGCGCTACCGCAACAACTTCATCTTCGCGGGTTTGCAGCCGGGCCAACGGATTCCGAAGAAATGGCTGGAGTCCGGCGTGATCGTGTCCGCCGACACCCTGGAGGAGTTGGCGACCAAGACCGGCGTTCCGGCCGCCGCATTGACCGCGACCGTCGAGCGGTTCAACGAGTTCGCCCGCACCGGTGTGGACGAGGACTTCCACCGCGGCGAGAGCGCCTACGACCGCTACTACGGCGACCCGACCAACAAGCCGAACCCGAACCTGGGCCAGATCGCACAGGGCCCGTTCTACGCGGCCAAGATGGTGCCGGGCGACCTGGGCACCAAGGGCGGGATCCGCACCGACGTGAACGGCCGGGCACTGCGCGACGACGACAGCGTCATCGCCGGGCTGTATGCGGCCGGAAACGTGAGCGCACCGGTGATGGGCCACACCTACCCCGGACCGGGCGGCACCATCGGACCCGCCATGACGTTCGGCTACCTGGCCGCCCTCGACATCGCCGGAAAGGCCTAGATATGGCGATCGATCTCGACGTCGCACTGGGAGCGGAGTTCGGCCAGGTCGAATTCTCCTGGACCGCAACCAATGTGCAGCTCTACAACCTGGCCCTGGGCGCCGGATCGGACCCGATGGATCCGCGGGAGCTGAGCTATGTGGTGGACGGCAAGCCGCAGGTACTACCGACCTTCGGCTGCGTCGCAGCCTCGTTCAACGAGGTGGACCCGCCGAAGGTGAGCTGGCCCGGTGTTGAGATCGACCTGGCCAAGATCCTGCACGCCTCGGAGAAGGTGACCGTGCCCGCGCCACTGCCTCCATCGGGCAGCGCCCGCGCGATCAGCCGGATCGTCGAGGTGTGGGACAAGGGCAAGGCTGCCGTGGTGGTGCTCGAGACCTCGGTGACCAGCACCGACGGCACGCCACTGTGGACGCAGCACCGGTCCATCTTCGCTCGCGGCGAGGGTGGCTTCGGCGGCGAGCGCGGGCCGTCGACGTCGAGCGAACTGCCCGACCGGGCACCGGATTTCGAAGTCGACATCCCTGTGTCCCCGCAGCAGGCACTGCTCTACCGGCTCTGCGGCGACCGCAACCCGCTGCACTCCGACCCGGCGTTCGCGGCCGCGGCGGGCTTCGACCGGCCGATCCTGCACGGCCTGTGCACCTACGGCATGACCTGCAAGGCAGCGGCGGACACCGCGCTGGACGGCGACGCCGGCGCGGTCCGTTCCTTCGGCGCCCGGTTCGCCGGCGTGGTCTTCCCCGGCGAGACGCTGCGGGCCCGGCTGTGGAAAGACGGCGATCGACTGGTGGGCAACGTGATCGCACCCTCGCGTGACGATGCCGCCATCCTCAATGATGTGGAGCTTGTTACGGCATAGCTACTTCGACCTGAAACGGGCTTCTGGTGAGCGTGGCTTGGAGTGGTCACGGCCGGGATGAGCGAGTCTGTCATGTGATTGAGCCTTCAGTTTCAGTGGACACCCGAGACAGCGGTGCACGGGTTCGCTGGGAGGAAGTGGGTATGTCCAGGGCTCACCTCGAGCGCCCCTGATCGAATGGGCGATCTACCAAGCCGGTGGGCCGGTGGGCGTCGAGATCGACGAGGGTGGCCACCGGAACGAACCGCCGTGGGCTGATTCCGGCCAGCCGCTGCCGACACATGGAGGCTGCCGCGGTCTTACCGGAAATGACTTCCCCGTCCTCACTCGGATCTGCAGATCAGCCCGGATCGCGGTGCGCCGTACACCTGACCGGAGACGTCATGGAAACGCCGGTCATCGGCACGGTGGCGAAGTTGACCTTCTCGACTTCGATGAGCCGGTACGCTTCCACCGTTCCGTTCGGAGGCGACGAAGCTGCGGATTTTTCAAAAGCTGCCGGCCCGAACGCAATTCAGCGTTCTCTTCGCTCAACAGCACCCGCTCAGGACGCTCGTCAGCATTAAGCGCCACACCATTATTGTCGGCGTCGGACACCTCGCCGGCGGGGCGCACCCAGCGGCCCAACGCTTGCTCACCCACACCGATCTCGGCGGCCACATGGGCACGGGCCGACCGGTCTCGACTACCAGGCGGCCCGCCTGCCCCTGAAACGCCGGGGCGTACGTCTTGCGCTTGCCCGACATACGGACATCCGCCTCACGGGAACAGCAGTACCACCAGTCACGTGTCCACTAGGAGTCCTCGGCGTCCACGGCCAGCGCACAACTCTTATCGTTATTGATAATGATTTTCATTTTCAGTATGGTGAGCTCTATGACCGCGCCTATGTGGATGGCATCTCCTCCAGAGGTTCATTCAGCTGCGTTGAGCAGCGGCCCTGGGCCCGGCCCACTGTTGTCCGCCGCCGGCGCATGGTCATTGCTGAGCCTTGAGTACACCGCGATCGCCGAAGCGCTGCGGGAATCGTTGGCCGCCACCGAGGCCGGGGCATGGCAGGGACCCAGCGCCGCGAGCTACCTCGCCGCGCATCTCCCGTACCTGGCGTGGCTGACCAAAGCCAGTGCCGACAGCGCCGCGCATGCCTCCCTGCACGAAGCAGCGGCTGCGGCCTACGTCACCGCGCTGGCGACCATGCCGACGTTGGCAGAGCTGGCCGCTAATCACGCCAGCCATGGTGTATTGGTCGCGACCAACTTCTTCGGCATCAACACCATTCCGATAGCGCTCAACGAAGCCGACTACCTCCGAATGTGGGTCCAGGCCGCGACCACTATGGCCACCTACGAAGCGGTGTCCGGCGCAGCATTGGCCTCGGCGCCGCAGCCGGCTGTAGCGCCAACGATCGTCGACCACAGTCACGACGACCACGAGCACGACGAGCACGACGACCACGAGCACGAGCACGAGCACGAGCACAACGACGACGACGACCTGGATGGCGGTCACAACCACGATCACGCCAGCGAGGGCCTGGATCCGACTGACCCGAGATGGTGGGTGGCCGTATGGGGCGAACTGGGCTACTACGCCGAAGTGCTGCTGATCGACCTGCTGACCAATCCTGGCGCGTTCATGACCGACCTCACCTGGATCATCGCCGACCTGACGTTCCATGCCGCCCAGCTCGCGCCGCTGCTTAGCCAGCTGGCCCCGGCGCTGCTGCAGACGGCGCTGGCCTTGTCCATCAGCAACCTGGGTTGGGCGGCGAGCCTTGCCGGCCTGGCAGGCCTAGCCGGAATTCAGCCGGCTTCCGTCCCGGTCGGCGCCGAACCGATCGCCCCGACCACACCTGCAACCGGCGCGTCGTTGGGTGCACCACCCGCTCCAGCGTCCACGACTGTCGGCACGCCTTCGCCGGCTTCGGTTCCCACCAGCGCTCCACCGAGTCCGATGCCACCACCGGCTCCACATCCGCCAGCAGGCGGGGGGTTCTTCCCGCCGTACGTTATCGGCCCTACGGGCGCAGTAACCCGGGCCAACGCCAAAGCCAGCTCCCGCAGCGCGAGCAAGGCATCGAATCCCGATCCGGCCACCGAAGACTCGACGGCGGCCGCTGCCGTACGGAGTCGGACCAGAAGCCGGCGGCGTCGAACTGCACCAGGGCACGCAGACGAATTCATCAAGGTGTACGCCGACAACACAGCACTCCCTAAACCCGAGCCCACATTGTCGACTCGCGTGTCGGCCAGTATCGCCGGTGGGCTGGGGATCTCCGGCACACATACCGAGGAGGATTCCCCTGCAGCGGGATTAACCACCTTGTCCGGTGATGACTTCGGTAGCGGGCCGACAATCCCGTTGCTACCCGAAAGCTGGCACGACAATGCCTAATAGCCCGCCTGTGAAATTACCGCCACAATTTGCAGAGCAGGGTGTTAAGGCATACATATATCCAAGCGTATATATGCGACTCCACCCATATCTGATTTCGGATAGATATGGACCGTTGCATATATGCAGTCATAACAATTTGACCAGTAGTCCCAACATAGATTGAGAGTGTGTAGATGAGTGATCACAACAACACAAGGCGGAAGAACAACGAGCTGCGTCGCGCAATAGGTGCAGGTAGCACAGTTGGTGCGCTTTTGGCATTTGGGATGTCGCCATTGATATCAGTGCCGGTTGTGCGCGCGGACGATCTCCTCATCGACCTGCCGGATTTCAGCACGCTATCCGATGTCAGCGGTCTGACCGATGCCAGTTTCCTATCAACGGACGTGCCCGGCTCGGCAGCGGAATCGGGTTTTAGCTGGGCCAATGTCTTTGACGCGACCTATGACAATCTCCATGCTGGAGCACAGGAATTCCTCGTTGACCCCGCCAATGCCGGGCTGCTTGAGTTGCTCAACGGCTTCGGCCTCTATGAGGCACTATTCGGGCGGCTGTTGATCGGCAACGGAATCGACGACTTCGCTGGCGCCAACACCTCGCTGTTCGGTTGGCTGCCCGGTATCGGCGACCTGGGCGACGGGGGGTTCCTGTTCGGTGACGGTGGTACCGGCACTGACGCCAGCTACCTCGACGGTGTTCTGAGCGCCGCCGGCGCGGGCGGCAATGCTGGGCTGATCGGCAACGGGGGCATCGGCGGCGTCGGTCTGGCCACCGGTTACTACGGTGGTGACACCTTGGTCGCAGCGACTGCTGGCGGGGCAGGAGGATCGGGTGGCCTGCTGGTCGGTGACGGCGGCGCCGGCGGCGTGGGTGGCCTGGGTCTGAATGGCAGCATCGCCGACGGCCTCGACGGTGGTGTCGGCGGCGCCGGTGGCGCGGGAGGGAACGCCTACTTCTACGGTTCCGGTGGTGCGGGCGGCAGGGGCGGCGCCGGCGGCAACGGCGCAGCGGGTGCTGACGGACAGATAGACCAGGTCGGCGGTGCTGGCGGCGACGGCGGTGTTGGTGGTGTCGGTGGAACGGGCGGCAACGGCGGGTGGGTCATCGGCCACGGCGGTGCTGCCGGTCGCGGAGGCAACGGCGGCTACGGCGGTGACGGCGGCGAGGGCGCCGACGCCGTAGCGCACAGTCATGACCACGACCATGATCACGGCGAACTCTTCATCCATGAGGCCACCGCTGGCGGGGCCGGCGGAAACGGCGGCAATGGCGGCGCTGCGGGCGAGGGCGGGCTGGCTCGCACGCTCTTCGGTACCACCTTCGGAACCACGGGTGCCGCTACGGCAGCAGGGATGGGGCGCGCCGGCGGTGACGGCGGCGGTGGCGGAGCCGGTGCCGTCGACGGCACCGACGTCCTCTCGGACGGAGCCGCTGGCGGCGTGGGCGGTTACGGCGGAAACGGTAGTACCGGTGGTGGCGGCGGCGCCGGTGGTGACGGCGGCGCCGGAATTACCGCCGGTGCTGGCGGTGCTGGCGGTAACGGCGGAATCGGCAGCGCAGTCCACGGCGGTGCCGGTGGCACCGGTGGTGCCGGTGGCAACGGAACCCATATCGGTGGTGCCGGTGGTGCCGGTGGAATCGGTGGCGACAGTGAGACACGCGATGGCGGGGCCGGCGGTGCCGGGGGTGCTGGCGGCAACTCTGCCGGTGCGACCATCACCTTGCCGGACACTACTGTGATCTCCGGGGCAGCGGGTAACGGCGGGGCCGGCGGTGACGGCGGCAACAACATCGGCACCCACGGCGCCGGTGGCGACGGCGGAGCCGGCGGTCGCGGCGGCAACGGCGTTGAGGCCCTAGCGCCTGGTGGTGCCGGCGGCCATGGCGGCCATGGCGGCGATTCCGGCGAGTTGTTGGGCGAAGCCGGTATCGCGGGTGGGCCGGCCAGTGGACCATTCGGAGGTATCGGTGGTACTGGCGGAGCCGGGCATGAGCACGATTCCAGCCATGACCACAGTGGGGAAGAACCGCCCATCAATCCCGACGAAGACGATGACCACGACCACGACCACGACCACGACCACGACCACGACCACTAACGTCGTAGTCGCTGGCGGAAGTCACCGCCTCTGAGGTCCTTCGGGGAGGGCCCCGCACGCCGGCCGTGCGGGGCCCTCCCGCCATTCGGTAAGTCGATCAGCCACCCCCGCCGTGTTACTGATGCCAAGCAATGAACTTCCGAGGCTAGTGTTACGGCGCACCTCCCGCCGTTTGGTCACGTTCCCGGCCAGGCGAAACGACGGCCCCAACCATGACGACCCCAACTATTCAGTGGAAAGACAGCGGCCGACTGGTGGGCAATGTGGTGGCGCGGGCACGGAAGGACGCCGTCATCCTCAACGATGGGGAGCTTGTTTCGGCCTAGGTTTCCCGGCAGCGCCCGCCTGAACCCAGGCAACCCTAATTGAAAATGACTTTCATCTTCGGATAATCTGTCCGGCATGACCGCGCCGGTATGGATGGCCTCGCCCCCCGAGGTGCATTCGGCTGCGCTGAGCAGCGGCCCGGGGCCCGGGGCATTGTTGTCTGCTGCCGGCGCGTGGTCGTCGCTGAGCTTGGAGTACACCGCGATCGCGGAGGCGTTGCGGGACCTGCTGGGAGCCACCCAGGCAGCGTCATGGCAGGGGCCTAGCGCCGAGCGCTATCTCGCCGCACACCTGCCCTACCTGGCCTGGTTGGCGACGGCCAGCGCGGACAGCGCCGCGCGAGCATCCCGACATGAAACGGCGGCCGCGGCCTACATCAGCGCGTTGACGGCCATGCCCACGATGCCCGAACTGGCGGCCAACCACGCTATCCACGGAATCTTGGTCGCCACCAACTTCTTTGGTGTCAACACCATCCCGATCGCGGTCAACGAAGCCGACTATGTGCGGATGTGGATCCAGGCCGCCACCACCATGGCGACCTACGAGGCGGTCTCCGGCGCAGCCGTGGCGTCAGCCCCACAGCTCGCCGTGGCACCGCCGATCGTCGGCTATGCCGAGGCCGATCACGATCACGACCACGACCACGATCACGACCACGACCACGACCACGACGGGATCCACGACGGCGATCTGGATCCGACCGACCCGGAATGGTGGAAAGACGTCTTCGGCGAAATGGGCGAGTGGGCCAAACTCATCATCAACGATCTGCTGACCGACCCGGCCGCGCTACTGACCGATCTCCCCATGATCATGGCCGATGTCACCTTCCACGCCAGTCAGCTCGCCGCCACCTTGAGCCAATTCGCGCCGGCGCTGCTGCAACCCGCGCTGGGCCTGGCGATCGGCAACCTGGGCTGGGCGGCCGGCCTGGCCGGACTGGCCGGAATTCAGCCTGCCCCGGTTCCGCTGGCCGTCGAGGCCGTACCTCCGGCCAATCCGCTGACCGCCGGGGGCTCGGCGGGTTCGTCCACCACCGTCGCCAACACCGCCGCGGCACCGGCCACGGGTGGCTCCATTTCGGCGCCGACCACCAGCGCAGCGCCGGCTGCGGCACCGCCTGCCGCTCCCCCCGCCGCTAGTAGCCCGGCGTTCTTCCCCCCGTATGTGATCGGGCCTCCCGGCGTCGCCGGCCAGGTGAGCGCCGTGGCCCGCCGCCATGCCGTGAAGAAGGCATCGAATCCCGACTCGGCCGCCGAGGATGCGGCCACCGCCGCCTCGGCACGGGATCGGTCCCGGGCCCGCCGACGCCGAGCCGCTCGCGGTCACGCGGACGCGCACATCTACGTCTATGCCGACGACACCCCCGACATCGGACCCGACGCCGCAACTCGCGCCTCCGACAGCAGTGCCGGTCGCCTGGGATTCGCTGCGGCGCAAGCCAAGCCTGGTCTGCCCGCGACGGGTTTGACCACGCTGGCGAGCGGCGGTCTCAACGACGGGCCGACCCTTCCGCTGTTGCCCGAGAGCTGGGGCGAACCCACCAACGATTGAGCGGTGCCGGGTTCCCCTCCCACCCAGCGTGAAGCCAACTTCACGTTCGGCGGGAAGCGACGGCGGCTAGCCCAGAATCAGGCCCGACGTCGGCACGCCGGTCCCGGCGGTCACCAGCACGTGCTCGACGCCATCGACCTGGTTGACCGAGGTACCGCGCAGCTGGCGCACACCCTCGGCGATGCCATTCATGCCGTGCACATAGGCCTCACCGAGCTGGCCGCCATGGGTGTTGATCGGCAGCCGGCCGCCGAGCTCGATGGCGCCGCCGGCGATGAAGTCCTTGGCCTCCCCCTTGCCGCAGAATCCCAACTCCTCCAGCTGGATCAGCGTGTACGGGGTGAAGTGGTCGTAGAGCACCGCGGTCTGGATGTCTGCCGGTGTCAGGCCGGACTGCGACCACAGCTGCTTGCCCACCAGGCCCATC
Source organism: Mycobacterium sp. SMC-14 (assembly GCF_046250075.1). Taxonomy (NCBI): domain Bacteria; kingdom Bacillati; phylum Actinomycetota; class Actinomycetes; order Mycobacteriales; family Mycobacteriaceae; genus Mycobacterium; species Mycobacterium sp. SMC-14. The sequence goes on from NZ_CP176429.1 coordinate 4,073,853, forward strand.
TCGGGCAGCCCGAGCTCCTCGCGGTAGTAGGAGTACATGGTGAACTGGTCGGCCCCAGCGGCCTGTGCGGCCGCCTCGATGATCGCCGGACGGTGCTTGAGGTCGCGGGCCCGCTCCGGAGTGGTGACGACGATCGCCACCCCGCCGTCGGTCTCCTGACAGCAGTCCAGCAACCGCAACGGCTCGGCGATCCACCGCGAATTCTGGTGGTCCTCAATCGTGATCGGCTTGCCGTAGAAATGCGCCTTGGGGTTGGTCGCGGCGTGCTTGCGGTCGGCCACCGATACCACACCGAAATCCGCACTGGTGGCGCCGTATTCGTGCATGTAGCGCTGGGCGATCATCGCCACCGATGCCGCCGGAGTGCTCAGGCCGTGCGGGTAGGACCAGCTGTACTCCACGCCGCGCGAATCAGCGTTGACCGTCAAACCGGTCATCACCTGGCCGAACCGGAACTCCGAGCGCTCATTGAAGGCCCGGTACGCCACAACGACTTCAGCGACTCCGGTCGCCACCGCCAGGGCGGCCTGCTGCACGGTCGCCGCGGCGGCACCGCCGCCGTAACCGATCTGGGAGAAAAACGTCAGCTCACCTATCCCGGTGGCACGCGCGACGGCGGTCTCCAGGTTGGAGTCCATGGTGAAGGTGACCAGGCCGTCGACGTCGGCGGGCTTCAGGCCCGCATCGTCGAGGGCGTCGAGCACCGCCTCGGCCGCCAGACGCAGTTCGCTACGCCCGGACTCCTTGGAGAAGTCGGTGGCGCCGATTCCGGCGATAGCCGCCTTACCGGACAGCATCATTCCTCCCCGAGGGTGAGAGTGGCGGTAGCGATCACATGGTCACCAAGACTGTTGCTGCCCACGACCTTCACGGTGACCAGGCCGTCTTCCACCGCCGTCACCTCACCGGAGAAGGTGACGGTGTCATAGGCGTACCACGGCACACCCAGCCGCAGCCCGATCGAACGGATCACCGCGTTGGATCCCGCCCAGTCGGTGATGTAGCGCTGCACCAGGCCGGTGTCGGTCAAGATATTGACGAAGATGTCCTTGGAGCCCTTGGCCTGCGCCTTGTCCCGGTCGTGGTGCACGTCCTGGTAGTCGCGAGTGGCGATCGCCGTGGAGACGATGAAAGTCGGGTCACCGTAGATCTTCAGTTCGGGCAGCTTGGTGCCCACGTCGACAGTCGCAGCGCTCATGCCCCGTCTCCTTCCACAGGCTCCCAGGCGTACAGCGACCACGCCGGACCGACATCACTGGCGGGGAAATCGAGATAGGTTGCGCGGACAGGCATTCCGATCTTTACCGATGCCGCGTCGGCGCCGCGGAGCTCACCGAGCATGCGCACGCCCTCCTCGAGCTCGACCAGCGCGATCACGAACGGCAGGCTGCGGCCGGGGACCTTGGGCGCGTGGTGCACCACGTAGCTGAACACCGTTCCCTTACCGCTGGAAACGACATAGTCGGTGGTCTCCGTCTTGTCCTTCCAGACCGCCGGCACCGGCGGATGCTGCAGGCTGCCGTCCGGGCGGAGCTGGATGCGCAGCTCGTGTGCGGCCACCCCGTCCCAGAAGTACTGGGAGTCCCGTGACCATGACGGGCGCATCATCTTGTCGGGGTCGAGGTCCTCGGGCACCGCGGTTGAGGAGCCCGCGTTTTCCTTATCGGCGGGCAGGAATTTCAGGATGCGCCAATTCATGTCGGCGACGTTCTCTTCGCCTACCCACCAGCGGATCTTTTGAGTGACGAAGTACCCCTCACCCAGGCCGGTCTTCTTGGGGCCCACGATGTCGGTGACCTCCGCGGTGACGCTGACCTCTTCGCCGGGGCGCAGGTAGCGGTGGTAGGTCTGCTCGCAGTTGGTGGCCACCACGCCGACATAGCCCGCGCCGTCGAACAGTTCCATGACCTTGCCGAGCGGATCGTCCGCCGGACGCTCCCCGCCCAGGCCCATCATCGTCCACACCTGGATCATGGCCGGCGGAGCGACGACTCCGGGATGACCCGCGGCCCGCGCGGCTGCCTCGTCGGTATAGATCGGGTTGGCGTCGCCGATCGCGTCGACCCAATGGCGAATCATCGGCTGGTTCACCGGATCCCGGCCGGTCCGTGGTTTGCTGCGGCCCGACGCCAGTATCTGCTCGATCCCGGAGGAAATGTCGGTCATCACCTCTCCTCGACTCATCGTGAAACCCGCGGAACCTTCAGCCCAGAAGCGGCGATCATCTCGCGCATGACCTCGTTGACGCCGCCGCCGAAGGTGATCACCAGGTTGCGCTTGGCCATCTTGTCCAGCCAGACGAGGACTTCGGCGGTCTCGGGGTCCGCCGGGTTGCCGAATCTGCCGACGATCTCCTCAGCGAGGCGATTGACTTCCTGGATCCGCTCGGTGGAGAACACCTTGGTGGCCGCAGCGTCGGCGACGGCGATGTTCTCACCAGAGGATGCCACCTGCCAGTTGAGCAGCTCGTTGATACGCCAGATCGACTTGATCTGCGCCAGAAGATGTTTCACGTCGTCTTGCTCGATCGGCGTAACGCCGTCCGAACCGGGCTTGGACGCCCAGTGGTGTACCTGGTCGTAGATGCCGGCGATGCGACCGGCCGGACCCAGACCGACACGCTCGTGGTTGAGCTGCGTGGTGATGAGCTTCCAGCCACCGTTCTCCTCGCCGACCAGCATGTCGGCGGGTACGTGCACGTCGTTGTAGTACGTCGCGTTGGTGTGATGGGCCCCGTCGGACAGGATGATCGGGGTCCAGGAGTATCCGGGATCCTTCGTGTCGACGATGAGGATCGAGATGCCCTTGTGCTTGGCAGCGGTCGGGTCGGTTCGGCAGGCCAGCCAGATGTAGTCGGCGTCATGGGCGCCGGTGGTCCACATCTTCTGCCCGTTGACGATGTATTCATCGCCGTGCTTGACCGCGGTCGTGCGTAGTGACGCGAGGTCGGTGCCGGCGTCGGGCTCGGAGTAACCGATCGCGAAATGTACATCGCCGGAAAGAATTCCCGGCAGGAACTTCTTCTTCTGCTCTTCGGTGCCGAGCAATTGCAGCGTGGGACCGACAGTCTGCAAGGTGACCATCGGCAACGGGATGTCGGCCCGGTTGGCTTCGTTGATGAAGATCTGCTGCTCGAGTGGGCCGAATCCCAGGCCGCCGTACTCCTTGGGCCAGCCGACGCCCAACTTGCCGTCACTGCCCATCCGCTTGATCACGGCGCGGTAGGCCTCGTTGTGCCGATCCGACTCCATCGCCTGCGCCTCTTGCGGCGTGATGAGGGTCGAGAAGTACTCGCGCAGTTCGGCTTGCAGTGCCCGCTGCTCGGGTGTCAGGTCGATGAACATTTACGCTCCCACCAAATCGAGGCGGTGCACGGGACCGCCCAACAGCCGGGTCAAGTCTTTGATCGAAGAGTAGTAGCGGTCCATCGGGTACGTGATGTCCATGCCCATGCCGCCGTGCAGATGGTGGCAGAGTCGCATGGCCGGCGCAGCCTGCGATGTCAGCCAGTAGCCCAGGATCCCGAGGTCATCACCAGCGTCAAGACCTTGGGCCAACCGCCAAATCGATGACGTCGACAGCAAGGCGATGGTCCGCGAGGCGATGTACACCTCGGAAAGCTGCGCGGCCACTGTCTGGAACGTCGACAGGGGACGGCCGAACTGCTCGCGGGTGGCGACGTAGTCGGCGGTCAACCGCAGGGCGCCCGCCACCAGCCCGGCCCCGAACGCCCCGGTGGCGGCCAGCGCCAACTGGTTGACCCGGGCAACGCTGGCGCCGTCGAGCACGTCGGCGTCCGCGATCGCGACGTCGGCGAACGTCACCACGTATTCGTCGGATCCGTTGGAGGTCGGGGTCTTGGTGACCGTGACACCGTCGGCGTCCGGGGCGACCACCACCACCGCCTTGTCAGCCGTGACGATCAGCCGAGTCGCCGTCTGGGCATAGGGAACACCGGTCTTGGTGCCGTTGAGCTTTCCGCCCGCAAAGCTGGTCGCGGGGTGCTCCGGCAACTGTCGGCCAGGTTCGTTCAGCGCGGCCGACAGCACCGCGCCGGCGGGCACACCGGACAGATACCGGTCCTGCTGGGCATCGGACGCCAGCTCCAGCAGTGGAATCAACCCCAGGCCCAACGTTGCCAGTGCAGGACCGATGGTGCCATGACGGCCGATCTCGGTCAGCGCGGTGGCCAGCTCCGACAGGCCCAGACCGTCGCCACCGAGTCGCTCTGGCACACCCAGCGCTGCGACCCCGCCGGCTACCAGCGCATCCCAGCTGTTGTCTCGGTCGAGCACCGACGTCACCACATCGGCGACAGCCTGCTGCTCCGGGTTCGGTGTGAAGTCCACCCGAATCCTCCTTGATTCGTTGGGCCGTCAGTCAGGTCAGTGCGCGACCGGGCACGCACCCGAGTAGTCGACAGGCCAGTGCTTGATGCCGTTGAGCCAGCCGGACTTCAACCGCTCGGGGTCGCCCATCGGCTTCAGGTCGGGCATGTGGTCGGCGACCGCGTTGAAGATCAGGTTGATGGTCAGGCGGGCCAGGTTGGCACCGATGCAGTAGTGCGCCCCGGTGCCGCCGAAGCCGACGTGCGGGTTCGGGTCACGAAGGATGTTGAAGGTGAACGGGTCGTCGAACACCTCCTCGTCGAAGTTGGCCGAACGGTAGGACATCACCACACGGTCGCCGGCCTTGATCTTGACGCCGTCGATCTCGGTGTCTTGGCTCGCGGTGCGCTGGAATGCCGAAACCGGGGTGGCCCAACGGATGATCTCGTCCACGGCGGTCTGCGGCCGTTCCCGCTTGAACAGCTCCCACTGGTCGGGGTTCTGCGAGAACGCGACCATGCCGTGCGTGATCGAGTTGCGGCTGGTCTCGTTGCCGGCAACCGCCAGCATGATGACGAAGAAGCCGAACTCGTCATCGCTGAGCTTCTCGCCGTCGATGTCGGCCTGGATCAGCTTGGTCACGATGTCGTCGGTGGGGTTCTTGCCCCGCTCCTCGGCCATCTTCATGGCGTAGGTGATGACCTCGAACGATGACATCGCCGGGTCGACGTCGGCGTACTCCGGGTCCTCGCCGGCGGTCATCTCGTTGGACCAGCGGAACAACTTGTCCCGGTCGTCCTGGGGCACACCGAGCAGTTCGGCGATGGCCTGCAGCGGCAGTTCGCAGGACACCTGCTCGACGAAGTCGCCGGTGTTGGACGCCGCGGCAGTCTGGGCGATCTTCTGCGCCCGCGCCTTCAGCTCGTCCTCGAGCCGCGAGAGGGCCCGGGGGGTGAAGCCCCGGGAGATGATCTTGCGCAGCCGGGTGTGGTGCGGCGCGTCCATGTTCAGCAGGACCGCCCGCTGCAGGTCAACCGCCTCGCGGGTCATCTCCTGCGGCCAAACCGGGATCGCGCCGTTCATGGCGCTGGAGAAGACGTCGCTGCGCAGCGAGACGTCCTTGACGTCCTTGTGCTTGGTCACCAGCCAGTAACCCTTGTCGCCGAAGCCTCCGGTTCCGCCGGGAACGTCGACCCAACGCACCGGTTCGGACTTACGCAGCTCGGCGAGTTCCTTGACCGGGAGGCCCTGCAGGCTCATCTCGGAATCGAGGAAGTCGAAGTCGCTGGGGATGGCGGGGCAGCCCATGTGTCTACTCCTAGAGTGATCTGTTAGTAGGTTCGACGACGCAGGAACAACGCCGTCTAGTGCCTGATTGCGACCATTGAAACACGGCCCGACCGCAGATCAAAGGCGGTGCTGCATCGTCGCTTGTCAGACTAATGAAACGTGTTCTAGCCTGGCCGCATGGGTAATCCTGTCATCGTCGAAGCCACCCGCAGCCCCATCGGTAAACGTAATGGCTGGTTGTCCGGCCTGCACGCCACCGAACTTCTCGGGGCGGTCCAGAAGGCATTGGTCGCGAAGGCCGGGATCGACGCGGGAAGCGTCGAGCAGGTCATCGGCGGCTGCGTCACGCAGTTCGGCGAGCAGGGCAACAACGTCACCCGGCAGTCGTGGCTGGTGGCCGGGCTGCCCGAGCACGTCGGCGCCACCAGCATCGACTGCCAGTGCGGCAGCGCGCAGCAGGCCAACCACCTGATCGCCGGCCTCATCGCCACCGGCGCCATCGACATCGGCATCGCCTGCGGCATCGAGGCCATGAGCCGCGTCCCGCTGGGCGCGAACGGCGGCGGTGCGCGAGCGGCGTCCTGGGACATCGACCTGCCCAACCAGTTCGAGGCGGCCGAGCGCATCGCCAAGCGCCGGGGCATCACCCGCGCCGACCTGGACGCCCTGGGGCTGCGGTCCCAGCAGCTGGCCAAGCAGGCCTGGGCCGAGGGCCGGTTCGACCGGGAGATCTCCCCGATCGAGGCCCCGGTGATCGACGAGAACAAGCAACCCACCGCCGAGCTGAACATCGTCAGCCGCGACCAGGGCCTGCGTGACACCACGGCCGAGGGCCTCGCGGCGCTCAACCCCGTCATGGAGGGCGGCTCACACACCGCCGGTACCTCGTCTCAGATCTCCGACGGCGCCGCCGCGGTGCTGTGGATGGACGAGGACAAGGCCAAGGCGTTGGGCCTGCGGCCGCGGGCCCGGATCATCAGCCAGGCCAACGTCGGCGCCGAGACCTACTACCACCTGGACGGCCCGGTGCAGTCCACCGCTCGGGTGCTGGAGAAGGCCGGGATGAAGATCGGCGATATCGACCTGGTCGAGATCAACGAGGCGTTCGCCTCGGTGGTGCTGTCCTGGGCCGCGGTGCACAAGCCGGACATGGATCGGGTCAACGTCAACGGCGGGGCGATCGCGCTGGGCCACCCGGTGGGTTCCACCGGCAGCCGGCTGATCACCACGGCGCTGCACGAGCTCGAGCGCACCGACAAGTCGACCGCGCTGATCACCATGTGTGCCGGCGGAGCGCTGTCCACCGGCACCATCATCGAGCGCATCTAGTGGCCTCGGTTCCGGAGGCTGACCGCATCGCGGCGGCCCAGGCCTACATCGACGCCCTGGTCAGTCACGACGCCTCGGCGGTTCGGTTCAGCCCGGACTGTGTCCGGATCGAGGTCGGACTCAAGACCGGTTTCTCCGGAAATCATTTGCGGCGCAGCCTCAACCGCGGTCCGCAGTTCCGGTTGATCTCGGCGGCCACGCTGCCCAAGTACAGCATCGACGGCGACGACGTGCGGGCGGTCTACGACATCATCACCAAGCCGTCGCTGTTCGGGGTCCGGGTCTGCTCGCATGTCGACGAGGTTTTCCGGATCCCTGCTGACAGCGCGGACGGCACGGCCGTGATCCACCACATCCGCGCGGGGATTCGTCCGTTCATCCACCGTTAGAGTGAGCCCGTGAGCAACCCAGACACACCAGAAAAGCCGAAGTCGCTGGATTCGCCAGTCACCGGAACGGTGATCAAGTGGATGTCGCGAGCCAACACCTGGGCCTACAAGGCGACCGGTGGCCGGGTCGGCGGTAAATGGCGGTTGGGCACCAAGCATTTCGGTGAGGTTCCCGAGGTCGGCATCCTCACCACCACCGGACGCAAGTCCGGTCAGCCGCGCGAGTCCCCACTGTTGTTCCTGCGCGAAGGTGACCGAGTGATCCTGGTGGCCTCCCAGGGCGGGCGTGCCACCAATCCGATGTGGTACCTGAACCTGAAGACCAATCCGCAGGTGTCCTTCCGGATCCGCAGCGAGGTGCTCATCCTGCGTGCCCGCGACGCCAGCGAGGCCGAGCGGGCCGCCTACTGGCCCAAGCTCGACAAGATGTACCCGGACTTCGTCAACTACCGGGCCTGGACCGATCGGGAGATCCCGATCGTCATCTGCGAGCCCTAGCAGCGACCTCGCGCGGGCTGCGAATCAGACCAGCCGACAACGAGAGCCCCGCACACCCGGTGTGCGGGGCTCTCGTTGTCGAGACGCTTAAGGCGTCTTGCCGCTCGCGCCGGTCGTGCCGTTGGTGGCGCCGCCGGCCATAGTCGCGTTGTCGGACTGGGCAAGCGCAGCTCTGCCACTGTCACTGTGCGGCAGTGCGCCCCCAAGAGCATCGGCAAAATTGCCGAAATCGCGCTGGTATCGTGGCGCCGAGACTGGGCGGTAACTTAGCGGTAAAAGTACCTAGACGACAGGAAGCAAGCCTTACGACTGCACAACTGCATGGATGCACAGCTGATCCATCCGGGGGGAATGGAGGGCTTGCCCGCGTGCGCGGGCGTCCTTGCCTCTGAGAGACGGTAAATGATGTCGAATGCGAATGTGGCGCTTTCGTCGCCTTCCCCACCTCGCACGGTCCTCGTGGTCAGCCCCGGAGACTCGCGGCCGCAATGGCAGCCTCCGACAGAGTCCTTGACCACCGGGCTCTCGTGGCTGGAAAGCACGCTCGCCGAAGTTGTTGCCGCCCATCGTGGTGAACGTCTGATGGACCAAGACCACAAGGGCAAGTTCGCCGTCGGGTTCGCCGACGCCGGCGACGCAGCCGCTTGTGCCATTGCATTGCAGCACGCCCCCTCGGCACCGATCCGTCCGCGGATCGCCGTGCACGCCGACAAGATCTCGGTGACCGAGCCGTGGGCGCACCCGCATTCGCTGGTGAATCGCGCCGCACGGCTCTGCGATCTCGCCCATAGCGGTCAGACGTTGTTGTCGGAGACGGCCCAGCGGTTGCTGGCTGACCGACTCCCACCAGAGGCTTGGCTGATCGATCTGGGCGTGTTTCGACTGCGCGGCATACCGTATCCGGAGCGGGTGGCGCAGCTCTGCCACCGCGAGCTTGTCATCGACTTTCCGCCGCTTCGAACCGGAAATGCGGTGCACGAGCCCTACTTTCCGACGCCGCTGACGAGTTTCGTCGGGCGCGATACGGAGTTGACCGAGCTGCGGCGGCTGGTTGACGGCAACCGCCTTGTGACGCTGACCGGCTCCGGCGGTGTCGGCAAGACACGGCTCGCGCTGCAACTGGCCGAGGAGTTTGTCGACCGGTTCCGCGATGGAGCATGGTGCGTGGACCTGGCGCCCATCACCGATCCGGAGCTGGTTCCCGAGCGAGTGACGCACATGCTGGGCCTGCCGGACCGACCGGACCGCCCCCCGGTCGACACCCTCGTCCGCTTCATCGCGGACCGCCAATTGCTGCTGGTGCTCGACAATTGTGAGCATCTACTGGACGCGTGCGCGCAGTTGACCGCGACGCTGTTGGCCGCCGGTGCAGAGCTGACCATCCTGGCGACGAGTCGCGAGCCCATCGGGGTAGCCGGCGAAGTGACCTGGAAGACCCCTTCACTCTCGCTCGTCGACGAGGCTGTCGAGTTGTTCCGGCAGCGCGCTCGGCTGGTCCGGCCCGGATTCACCGACACCGACGGAGATGCCGCCTTAGTAGCCGAGATCTGTCGGCGCCTGGACGGGGTGCCATTGGCCATCGAGCTCGCCGCGACGCGGGTTCGGGCGTTGTCGCTGGCCGAGATCGCCGACGGACTGGACGAGCGGTTCCAACTGTTGACCGGCGGTGCGCGCACGGTGGTCCCACGCCAGCAGACACTGCGGGCTTCCGAGGACTGGTCGCACGACTTGTTGAGCGAACCCGAGCGCGTGGTGTTTCGCCGTTTGGCGCCATTTCGTGGCGGTTTCGACATCGATGCCGCCCACGCCGTCGCCGGCGGCACTGACCTGCCGCGCGGACAGATCATCGACAAACTCACGCAGCTGGTCGACAAATCGCTGGTGATAGCCGACAGCACCGGAGAGTCGACGCGCTTCCGGATGTTGCAGACCGTGCAGCAGTACGCCCTGGAAAAGCTTGAACAGGCCGGGGAATCAAAGGCCATCCGGGCGCGCCACCGTGATCACTACACGGCCCTGTTCGGCTCCGAGGTGACCGCCGGATACGGCTGGCACATCGCGCAGGCGGAACTCGAGATCGACAACCTCAGGGCCGCCTTCACCTGGAGCCGCCAGCATGGCGAGCTGGAACTTGCCGCGCGTCTCGCCTCATCACTACTCCCGCTGTGGATCCATAGCCGGACCTTAGAAGGGCTGGCATGGTTCAACGCCGTGCTCGTCGTCGGCGACGCGATGGCGCCTGGCGCGCGCGCCCGCGCGCTTGCGGACAAGGCCATCTTCGACGCGTTGATCGGGAACTACGGGCAGGTCGAACGAGCAGAGGAAGCAGTCTCGATAGCACAGAATCTCGATGAACCGGGACTGCTCGCGTGGGCGCTGGCCGCCTGCGGCTTCACCTGTAGCTACAACCCCGAGCTCGCGCTGCCCTACTTTGAGCAGGCCATCGCGCTTTCCCCGGCAATGAACGACGACTGGCGGTTGAGCCAGTTGTATGGCGTACAGGCGTATTCGGCGTTCGTGGCCGGGGATCTGGACACGATGCGCCAAGCCGCGGAGAAAGGAGCAACCCTCGGCGACGCGGTCGGTGACTGGTCGGTTGCGCGACTGTGCCGCCTTTGCCTGGGACTGGCGCACCTGCACCGCGCAGAGCTCCCATTGGCCGCCGAGCAGGCCCGACAGGTAGCCATGGAGGCCGAGGCCGCACACGATCCACTGTTCAGCTCCCAGAGTCTGACAGTCCTGGCCGAAGCCCTTGCGTGCCAAGGCGATATCCGCGGGGCGCACGCGGCAGCGGGCGCATGTGTCGAGGCCGCGGCCGAACTCATCGACTTCCACCGCGCGTTCGGATTCGGCGCGGTCGCGGACACGCTGTTGGCCGCCGGCGATGTGCCCGGCGCAATCCGTGCAGCTGAGGCGGCATGTGACGCGTGCGAGCTGCCCCAACTGCTGGCCATCAACGGCAATCCGGTCGCCCGGGTCGCACTGGCATCCGGCGACTTGGTCGCGGCGCGCCGTTGGGCTGACGAGGCACTGTCCGTGGGTTCGGGAATCCACCGAATACTGCTGCTGGAGATACGCGGCCGGGTGGCCATGGCCGAAGGCGAGTTCGAGCAGGCCGAGCGGGACGCACGCGACGCGCTGGCGATCGCGGCGCACACCGAGGCATTTCTGGGCGCCCCGGATCTGATCGAATTGCTGGCAGCATTGGCCACTACCGCAGGGCGACACCACGACGCAGCACGCATGTTCGGCTCAGCAGCCGGTGCCCGTAGTCGCACCGGCGCGGTCCGCGCCAAGGTCTACGACGCGGACTACGAAACCGCTGCGGACACGTTGCGAGAAGCGATGCAGCAGAATGATTTTGAGCGTCGTTGGGCTCAGGGCGAGGCGATGTCGACGACTGAGGCCATCGCCTACGCATGCCGCGGCGACGAAAAGGCCAAGGGCGAATCCAAACGCCCTTCCAGCGGTTGGGCATCGCTGACGCCGGCCGAACGCAATGTCGTCCGGCTCATCAGTGCCGGTCTCCGCGACAAAGACATCGCCGCCGAACTGAGCGTTTCACCACGAACGGTGCATTCGCATCTGAACCGGATCTACACCAAGCTCAACATCTCGTCCCGCTTGCAACTCGCCCAAGTGGCGGCGCAACATACCTGACCCGGCAGCGTTGCCCCGACCTATCAGGCGATGCGGGACTCGGGCTCCACGTACGCCCACTGCTTCCAGTGCCGGTATTCCTCGGCGGTCAGTTCCCGGCCGAGCAAGGTGGTGACGGCGGCGTCGTGCTCCAGGTAGAGCTCCTGGTTACGTCGCCACGCCGGCAGGTAGCGGTAGAACGGCAACCACGGGTGCAGATGATGGATCAGGTGGTAATTCTGGGACAGGCTCAGCGGAGCCATCAGCCATTCCATCCCCACCCGAAGTCGGCTGGCCCGATAACGATCCTCACGCTGGGTGACGTCGATGCCGTGGTGCGGCAGCCAGTCGAACGCCCAGCCGATGATGAAGAGACCGAGGCGCTGCGGGATCAACACCACCTCCGCGAGCAGCCAGAAGTGGTCGGTGAGGATCGCCGCGACGGTCATGACGATCGTCAGCGTGAACAGCACCGAGGTTTCGGCGAGCTCGGCAACCGGACGCCGCCAGGAATGGCGTATCCGCGGCCACAGCTTGCGGACGTACCAGGTCGCGTTGAACAGGTCCATCAGCGCCCAGCGGAACGGCAGCTGCCAGGTGGGCGCGTGGGTGGCGAACATGTCGGGATCACGCTCAGGATCATTGGTGTGGCGGTGATGCTCGCCGTGGACGTAACCGAAAGCCGGTAACGAGAACGGCAGCACCACCAACAGCCAAGCCACCCTGCCGACCACGGCGTTGACCCAGCGCACCGAGCAAAACGAACGGTGCAGGGCTTCGTGCGCCACCGAGAACAACACATACGTCACCAGGGTGCTCACCGGTATGACGACCCAGGCCGAAAGTGATCCGCGGGCCGCGCCGATGGCCACCAGCACGAATACGGTGACGCCGGCCACCCCGAGCCCGAATGTGGGCCACGAGAAAGTCGGTACGCCTTCGCCGGGGTGTGGGTGGCGCCGACGCCGTACTGCCGCGGGTCGGTGGTCTTCCACCTCGAGCACCGACACGTGACCTCCAGCAGCTGGACATGAACAACGAGCGCGTCACCTAAGAGCAGGTGAAAGGTTACGTCGCTTCCCGATGAGGGCCGGGCCACAACGCATACTTGTCCGGCTAAGTAAGTATCACAATATTGACGCCCGCGTATAACAGCGCAGGTCCGCGCATCGAGACTTCCGTCTCCTTGAGGCGCTACGCCCCATACACCGGCACCGGCGGCCGCGACTGGCCCAGCAGCTCGGTGACGACCGGCCCCAGCTCGGCGGGATCCCAGCGCGAGCCCTTGTCAGCCTGCGGCCCGTGCGCCCAACCCTCGGCGACCCGGATCTTGCCGCCTTCGACCTCGAAGACCTTGCCGGTCACGTCGCGCGACTCGACACTGCCAAGCCAGACCACCAGCGGGCTCACGTTCTCCGGCGCCATTGCGTCGAAGGCGTCGCCCTGGGTGGCCATCATGTCGGCGAAGACCGTCTCAGTCATTCGGGTCCGTGCCGACGGGGCGATGGCGTTGGCGGTGACGCCATAGCGGCCCATCTCGGCGGCCGCGACCAGGGTCAGTGCGGCGATGCCGGCCTTGGAGGCGCTGTAGGTGGCCTGCCCGACGCTGCCCTGCAGGCCCGCGCCCGAGCTGGTGTTGATGATCCGGGCGTCGACGGTCTCGCCGCCCTTGACCTTGGCCCGCCAGTACGCGGCAGCGTGCTTCATCGTGGCGAAGTGACCCTTGAGGTGCACCGCGGTGACGGCGTCGAATTCCTCTTCGGTGGCGTTGGCGAACATCCGGTCGCGGACGATGCCGGCGTTGTTGACCAGCACGTCGAGCGTGCCGTAAGTGTCGACAGCCTGCTTGATCAGAGCCTCGGCCTGGCCCCAGTCGGCGACGTTCGAGCCGTTGGCGACGGCCTCGCCACCGGCGGCGACGATCTCGTCGACCACGTTCTGGGCGGCGCTGCCGCCGCCGGCCGGCGAACCGTCCAGGCCGACGCCGATGTCGTTGACCACGACCCGGGCGCCCTCGGCGGCAAAGGCCAGCGCGTGCGCCCGCCCGATTCCACCGCCCGCTCCGGTGACGATGACCACGCGGCCGTCAAGAAGTCCCATGAGTGCTCTCTCCTTATTTGTTAGCGCTGGAAGCGTCGAGGTAAGCGGGGTTCTCGCCGCCACCGTGCACGGTCAGGCTGGCACCGCTGACATAGGACGCCAGTTCGGAACTCAAAAATGCGGCCGTCCAACCGATTTCGGATGGCTTGGCCAGCCGGCCCAGCGGCACGGTGGCGCCGACGGCAGCCACCGATTCGGCGTCGCCGTAGAACAGTTCGGACTGCTCGGTCTCGACCATGCCCACCACGATCGAGTTCACCCGCACCTTCGGCGCCCATTCGACGGCCAGCGACGTGGTCAAGCTATCCACCCCAGCCTTGGCCGCGCCGTAGGCGGCGGTCCCCGGAGACGGCCGGCGGCCACTGACGCTGGTGATGTTGACGATCACGCCCCCACCGTCTTGGTTCTGCATGACCGCGTTGGCGTGGGTGGACACGTACAGGGCGCTGAGCAGGTTCAGCTCGATGATCTTGCGGCTGAAGTTGGCCGACGCGTCGGCGGCCAACGCGAACGGGGACCCACCGGCGTTGTTGACCACGGCGTCGATCCGGCCGTGCCTGGCAACGATCGCCTCGATCAGGCCCCGCACCGCGTCGTCGTCGCGGACGTCGCAGGAATGGAACTCATACGGCGAACCGTCCACCGGGCGTCGGGCGCAGGTCACCACCGTTGCGCCCTGATCGGCGAACACGGCGCTGATGCCTGCACCGACCCCCCGGACGCCACCGGTCACCAGCACCACCTTGCCGGTCAATCCGAGGTTGATAGCGGCAGCCGCAGAGTCAGACACTGTGCTAGCGTACCAAGCAAGTGCTTGCTTAGGTATCCAAGACCCCAATACGACAGGGAAGTCCGCCCATGCCGATCACATCCAAAACCGTCGAACCGGGGATCGTCGCGGTCACCGTCGACTACCCCCCGGTCAACGCTCTGCCGTCGCGGGCCTGGTTCGAGCTCGGCGAGGTCATCACTGCCGCCGGGAACGACATGTCGACCCACGCAGTGATCCTGCGCGCCGAGGGTCGTGGCTTCAACGCCGGTGTGGACATCAAGGAGATGCAGGCCACCGAGGGCTTCACCGCCCTGATCGACGCCAACCGCGGCTGCTTCGCGGCGTTCAAGGCCGTCTACGAGTGCGCAGTCCCGGTGATCGCCGCGGTCAACGGCTTCTGCGTCGGCGGCGGCATCGGCCTGGTCGGCAACGCCGACGTGATCGTCGCCTCTGACGACGCCAAGTTCGGTCTGCCGGAGGTGGAACGCGGCGCATTGGGCGCGGCCACCCACCTGTCCCGGCTGGTGCCGCAGCACATGATGCGCCGGCTGTTCTACACCGCAGCCACCGTCCCCGCCTCGGTCCTGGCCAACTACGGCTCGGTGCACGAGGTGGTGCCGCGCGCCGAGCTCGACGAGGCAGCGCTGCGGGTGGCCCGTGACATCGCGTCGAAGGACACCCGGGTGATCCGGGCCGCCAAGGAAGCCCTGAACCTGATCGATGTGCAGAAGGTCAACTCCAGCTACCGGATGGAGCAGGGTTTCACCTTCGAGCTCAACCTCTCCGGTGTCGCCGACGAGCACCGCGACGAGTTCGCCGGTACCGAGAAGGGCGCTAAGAAATGAGCAAGGTAACAACTCTCGATGACGCCGTCGCCGAACTGCGCGACGGCATGACGATCGGTATCGGCGGCTGGGGCTCGCGCCGTAAGCCGATGGCGTTCGTTCGCGCCATCCTGCGCACCGACGTCAAGGACCTGACGGTGGTCACCTACGGCGGACCGGACCTTGGGCTGCTGTGCTCGGCGGGCAAGGTGCGCCGGGCCTACTACGGCTTCGTCTCGCTGGACTCCGCACCGTTCTACGACCCGTGGTTCGCCAAGGCTCGCACCACCGGTGCCATACAGGCCCGCGAGATGGACGAGGGCATGCTGCGCTGCGGTCTGCAGGCCGCCGCCCAGCGGCTGCCGTTCCTGCCGATCCGCGCCGGCCTGGGCAGCTCGGTGATCGACTTCTGGGAGGGTGAGCTCAAGACCGTCTCCTCCCCGTACCCGGTCTCGGCTGCAGAAGGGGGCGGACACGAGACGCTGGTCGCGATGCCGGCGCTGAACCTGGACGCCGCGTTCGTGCACATGAACATCGGCGATGAGCGCGGCAACGCCGCCTACACCGGGATCGACCCGTACTTCGACGACCTGTTCTTGATGTCGGCGCAGCGCCGGTTCCTGTCGGTGGAGAAGATCGTGCCCACCGACGAGCTGATCACCACCACGTCGCCGCAGACCCAGGTGATCAACCGGATGATGGTCGACAAGGTGGTGGAAGCCCCGGGTGGCGCCCACTTCACCATTGGCGCAGCGGATTACGGCCGCGACGAGAAGTTCCAGCGGCACTACGCCGAAGCCGCCAAGTCCGACGAGACCTGGGCGGAGTTCAAGGCCACCTACCTGTCCGGCAGCGAAGACGACTACCAAGCGGCAGTTAAGGCATTCGGAGCGGAGGCACTCACATGACCGACTCACCCACACGCGCCGAGATCTGCGCCGTCGCCTGCGCCGAGCTGTTCCGCGACGCCGGCGAGATCATGGCCTCACCCATGGCCACGGTGCCCTCGGTCGGTGCCCGGTTGGCCCGCCTCACCTTCTCCCCCGACCTGGTGCTCACCGACGGTGAGGCCCGCATCCTGGCCGACACCCCGGCGATCGGCAAGGTCGGGCCGCTGGAGGGCTGGATGCCGTTCAACCGGGTCTTCGAAACCCTGTCGTGGGGCCGGCGGCACGTGATCATGGGCGCCAACCAGATCGACCGGTACGGCAACCAGAACCTGTCGGCATTCGGTCCGCTGCAGCAGCCCACCCGGCAGATGTTCGGGGTCCGCGGCGCACCCGGCAACACCATCAACCACACCACCAGCTACTGGGTGGGCGCCCACTCGTCACGGGTGTTCTGCGAGGCCGTCGACATCGTCTCGGGCATCGGCTATGACAAGGTCGATCCGGCCAACCCGGCGTTCCGGTTCTTCAACCTCGGCGGGGTGGTGACCAACCTCGGAGTGTTCGACTTCGGCGGCCCGGACCACCAGATGCGTGCGGTCTCGCTGCACCCCGGCGTGACCGCCGACGAGGTCACCGAGAACACCTCCTTCGAGGTACACGGCCTGGCCGACGCGGCAACGACCCGACTGCCCGAGGTCGAGGAGCTGCGACTGATCCGCGAGGTTATCGACCCGAAGTCGCTGCGGGACAAAGAAGTACGAGCATGATGATCCGCCTCTCCCCCGCAAGCGGGAGGTACCCCCACCTCATCGCTCCGCTCTGCATCGTCGGCGGTGGCCAATGAGCCGCCTCAAAACCCCGCTGACCGAACTGGTCGGCATCGAACACCCCGTGGTGCAGACCGGGATGGGCTGGGTGGCCGGCGCTCGACTGGTCTCGGCCACCGCCAACGCCGGCGGACTGGGCATCCTGGCGTCGGCGACCATGACGATTGACGAGCTGGCCGCCGCGATCTCCAAGGTGAAGTCCGCCACCGACAAGCCGTTCGGCGTCAACATCCGCGCCGACGGTGCCGACGCCGGCGACCGGGTGGATCTGATGATCCGTGAGGGCGTCAAGGTCGCGTCGTTCGCGCTGGCCCCCAAGGCCGAGTTGATCGCCAAGCTCAAAGAGGCCGGCTCCGTGGTGATCCCGTCGGTCGGTGCGGCCAAGCACGCCAAGAAGGTGGCCTCCTGGGGCGCCGACGCAGTGATCGTGCAGGGCGGCGAGGGCGGTGGACACACCGGCCCGGTCGCTACCACGCTGCTGCTGCCGTCGGTGCTCGACGCCGTCGCCGGTACCGATGTGCAGGTGATCGCTGCCGGCGGCTTCTTCGACGGCCGCGGCCTGGCCGCCGCGCTGTCCTACGGCGCGACCGGTGTCGCGATGGGCACCCGCTTCCTGTTGACCAGCGACTCCACCGTTCCGGACGCGGTCAAGCAGCGCTACCTGGCCGCGGACCTGAGTGGCACTGTGGTCTCCACCCGAGTGGACGGCATGCCGCACCGCGTGCTGCGCACCGAGCTGGTGGAGAAGCTCGAAAGCGGCTCGCGGGCGCGCGGTTTCAGTGCGGCGATCGTCAATGCGGCCAAGTTCAAGAAGATGTCAGGCATGAGCTGGCCGGCAATGGTCCGCGACGGGCTGGCGATGCGGCACGGCAAGGAGCTGACCTGGTCGCAGGTGCTCATGGCCGGCAACACCCCGATGCTGCTCAAAGCCGGTCTGGTGGAAGGCAACACCGAAGCCGGCGTGCTGGCCTCAGGTCAGGTGGCGGGCATCCTGGACACCCTGCCGTCCTGCGCCGAGCTGATCACCTCGATCGTCGACGAAGCCGTCGAGCACCTGAAGGCTGCCTCGTCCCACATCGTTTGACCCCGAGTGTGAATCTCACGACGCGACTCGCCGAGGCGTCGTCGCGAGATTCACACTCGCGCCGGTCCTCGCCCATCCCGCGGCGAGCATGGCGCCTTCAACCCGGCCGATGAGCGTGGCGCGACGGTATCGCAGCAGCTCGGCGCTTACCCGGATGATCACCCAGCCCAGGGCGGCCAGCGCCCAGTGTCGGTCGATATCGCGCTGCCGCTGAGCCGGGTCCGTCCAGTGTTGCTCGCCGTCGTATTCGATACCGACCTTCAATTGCCGGTATCCCATATCGATCCGCGCCACGAATCCGCCGCACTCGTCATACACCATCATCTGGGTCTCCGGGCGCGGCAGACCGGCGTCGATCAACGCCAACCGGGTGCGGCTCTCTTGCGGCGATTCCGCCCCGCCGTCCACCACCGGCAAGACCCGTCGCAGCCTGTTGAGCCCGCGCGCACCGGGGTGGTCGGCGACAACGGATTCGACTTCGTCGATTCCGAGGCCGGTGGCGTTGGCCAACGCGTCGAGCCGCTGCAAAGCCAGCAGCCTGGACGACGTTCGCCGTCCGATATCGAAAGCGGTACGCGCCGGGGCGGTGACCGCGATCCCGGCGACGTTCGCCACCTCGCCCGCCTTCAGCGTGTCGGTATGCACCACGAGATTGGCCGGCGGCCTGCGGTTGATGTGCACCAACTCGGCCGCGAGCCTGGGACTCACCCACTTCGCGCCCAGCAGCGCCGCGGCCGAGTTGCCGGCTACCACCCCCTTGCGCCGCGACCACAGCCAGGCGGCCAGTGCCCGTTGCGACGCATCCAGCTCGATACCCCACGGCGCGAAGACTCCGGGATATACCGGTTCGTAGAGCCTCCGCATCGCCCGCTCGGGGATCGCCTTGTCGGCCAACGCCTCAGTACCCAGAAACGGCCAGTCCACTTCCGCCATGGTCGAAGCGTGCGGCCACCGACGGAAACGTGCGGACGCCCATCCACAGCCTGCCGAGCGTGAATCTCACGACGCGACACGCTGGGAAGACGTCGTGAGATTCACACTCGGCGGTGAGGCCAGGCTAGGCCTCGACCACCATCAGGGTGTGCCCGGTCGGGTCGCGAAGCCAGAACATCGGCGGAACCGGGTCGCCCATCCGTGCTACCTGGTCGTCCACGTCGACCCCGAGCTCACGGATCGCGGCATGCGTGGCGTCGATGTCGTCGGTGGTGAGCGCGATGCCGGTGTCGGTCGGCTCGACCGGCCCGCTCTCCGGCGGGGGCGGAGCCAGCGCGATCCCGGTGTTGCCCTCGGGCGGGTAGACCTCCACCCAGCGGTAGCCATCACCCATGTCGATATCGGTACGTTTCTCGAAGCCCAGGGACTCGTAGAACGCAACCGCCTTGTCCTGCTCGGGCGTCGGCACGCACACGAGGTTGATCGTCTTCAAGCCGATCTTGGCAGTGCTCATCATGCTCCTTCGGGGTTGGGATGGGTTGGGGACACTACGAATTGACGCCGTATAACTGGGCGATCTCCGGCGAGCTTGCCCAGCGACCGTAGGTGGGACCCTGCGGCCAGCCGTCGGGCGAGTCCTGCCACTGCTCCTGACGCCCATAGGGCAGCACGTCGATCAACGGAAAGACGTGGCTGAGCTGCTCTACGCCGCGATGGTTCGTGTGCCAGGTTCGGTAGACCGCATCACCTTGGCGCAGAAAGACATTCACCCCGAACTGGCCACCTGGAGGCACCCCGACATCAGTCCCGAACGGGCTGTTGGCGGTGCTGTACCAGGGCATCTGATTGCCGACCCGCCGCTTGTAGGCGATCGCTTCGTCGATGGGCCCCTGCGTGACGATGACGAACCGCGCGTCATAGGCGTCGAGGAAGTCGAGCCGGGTGAACTGTGCGGTGTAGCCGGTACACCCCGGGCACTGCCATTCCTGGCCCGGCGACCACATGTGGTGATAGACGATCAATTGACTCTTACCCTCGAACACCTCGGGCAGGCGCACCGGTCCGCTCTCGCCTTCGAGCACATAGTCGTCCATCGCGACCATCGGCAGGCGCCGGCGCTGCGCGGCGATCGCGTCGAGTTCGCGGGTGGCCGCCTTCTCGCGGGCACGCAACGCATCGAGTTCTCGTTGCCAGGTCTGGTGATCCACGACCGGCGGCGCCTTGAAACCCGTCATCGCTGAAAACCCCCATTGGCATGTGTACGGCGTCTACATTGGCTATGTTCACACCGTACACTTGAACCCGAGGGGGCTGTCAAGAGGTGACTGCGACGAAGACCGGTTATCACCATGGCGACCTGGGCGCGGCACTGATCGACGCCGGACTACAGCTGACCCGTCTCGGCGGCCCAGAGGCTCTGACCGTCCGGGAGGCGACCCGGCGGGTCGGGGTCTCCCCCAACGCCGCATACCGCCACTTCGCCGACCGCGAGGCGCTGTTGAGAGCCGTCGCGATCGCCATCGGAGACCGCATGGCCGCACGCATGCTGCCATCGGTGGGCCGACGCGGCACCCCGGCGAACCGGGCGCGCAATCAGCTTCGCGCGGTCGGACTCGGCTACATCGGATTCGCGTTGGACGAGCCGGGATGGTTCACCGTGGCCTTCTTCGGTTCCGGTGTCACCTCGGTCGACGACGACGGAGTCCCACCACCGTTTCGCGCACTGGTCACCGCACTCGATGCGATGACGGAGGCCGGTGTGCTGCACGCGAACCGGCGTGCGGGCGCGGAGTGGCCGTGCTGGTCAGCCGTGCACGGATTCGCCGAACTGGCCCTGCGCGGGCCGCTGCGCGGCGCCCCCCGCCCCGACCTGGATGCGCTGGCAGGGCGAACGGTCGACGACATCATCGCCGGGCTGGTGAGGTGAGGCCCCGACCGCGCGGGTTCAGCTGGCTTGGGCGGGAAGATGGATCCCGTTACTGACCGTGATCAGGAATGTGGTGAGGTCGCGCGTGAGGTCGTCGATCGATCGCGGCGGGTCGGTCTGGTGCAAGAAATCAACGATGATCTCGAACAGTCCCCCGACGGTGGCTACCGCCATCGCCCGGTAGTCGACGGTCTGGCCGGGTTGGGCCTTGCTGCGCCAGAACGACTCGATGAAGTTCGCGGCCCACTTGCGGTTCGCCCGCCGTTGCGCCTCGACCCGCGGCGAGATTCCGGTGCTTTCCCGGAACGCAACGACGGCCACTCGGGGGTCGACGACCAGCTCATGGGCGAACACCGTCAGGACACGGCGCACCGTCGCCTCTTCGGTCTCGTCGGGAGCACCGTGGAGCAACTCCTCCGAGACCCGCGCCTCGATGCGGTCGCCGATCTCGTTCATCAGCGCCAGGTAACAGTCTTCTTTGCTGTCGAACAGCTCGTAGAACGCCTTGTTGCCCACGTAGGCGGTTTGGCAGATCTGCTCGATCGAGGTGTTGACGTAGCCGTCTCGGGCAAACAATTCGAACGCTGCGGTCAAGAGTTGCTCGCGGCGCTGAGCTCGACGCTGATCAGCGTCAAGCCCGCGAATCCGGCGCCCCCCTGGTGCCGTCGGAGTCGGTGTTTCCATAAGGCCCGATTTTAGCTGCCAAGGCGCTCGATGATCGTGACGTTAGCGGTGCCCCCGCCTTCGCACATCGTCTGCAAACCGTACCGGCCGCCGGTGCGCTCCAGTTCGTTGAGCATGGTGGTGAACAATTTGGCCCCGGTCGCCCCGAGCGGGTGGCCCAGCGCGATCGCCCCGCCGTTGGGGTTGACCTTGGCCGGGTCGATCGGAAACTCCTTCATCCAGGCCTGCACCACCGGCGCAAACGCCTCGTTGATCTCCACGACGTCGATGTCGTCGATGCTCAGGCCGGTCTTCTCCAGCGCGTAGCGGGTGGCCGGAATCGGGCCGGTCAGCATGATCACCGGGTCGTCGCCACGGGCGCTGATGTGGTGGATGCGGGCGCGCGGCTTGAGACCGTGCGCCTGCACTGCGCTTTCCGAGGCGAGCAATACCGCAGCCGACCCGTCGCAGATCTGGCTGGAGAGCGCGGCGGTCAGCCGGCCGCCCTCGACCAGCGTCTTGAGACCGGCCATCTTCTCCAGCGTGGACTCACGCGGGCACTCGTCCACCCGGAAACCGTCGACGTCGATGATCTCGTTGTCGAACCGGCCCTCGGCGATAGCGGTGAACGCCCGCTGGTGGCTCTGCAGCGCGAAGCGCTCCATGTCCTCGCGGGAGATGTCCCAGCGCTCGGCGATCATCTCGGCGCCGCGGAACTGCGAGACCTCCTCGTCGCCGTAGCGTTCCAGCCACTTCTTCGACTCGTTGGTCGGCGAGGTGAAGCCGAACTGCTCACCGACGACCATCGCCGACGAAATCGGGATCCAGCTCATGTTCTGCATCCCACCGGCCACAATGAGGTCCGCGGTGCGGGACATGATGGCCTGTGCACCGAACGAGATGGCCTGCTGGGACGAACCGCACTGCCGGTCAACGGTGACGCCGGGCACTCCTTCAGGGAAGCCGGCTGCCAGCCACGCGAGCCGGCCGATGTTGCCGGCCTGGCCGCCGACAGCGTCCACGCAGCCGGCGATCACATCGTCGACGGCGGCCGGGTCTACGCCGACTCGGTCCAGCAGGCCGCGAAAGGCCAAGGCGCCCAGGTCGATCGGGTGGATACCGGCCAGCGACCCGTTGCGCTTGCCGACGGCGGTGCGAACGGCGTCGATGACATACGCCTCGGAAACTTGTGCGGCCATTTCAGACTCCTTCTTTGGTGATACCACCCAGCACGATGGCGAGGTATTGTCTGCCGACTTGTTCGGCGGTCAGTGGACCACCGGGTTGGTACCAACGCACCGATACCCAGGTGGTGTCGCGGATGAAGCGATAGACCAGGTCGACGTCGAGGTCGGGGCGGAAGATTCCCGCTTCAATGCCCTGCTGCAGCACGTCAAGCCACATCTTACGTTGCTGCCGGTTGCGTTCCTCGACGTAGGAGAACCGCTCGTGAGACGACAGCCGCTTGGCCTCGTCCTGGTAGATGACGACTTGGGCGTGTCGATGCTCGATCGCGTCGAACGAGGCCAAAAACAGTCCCTTGAGGCGCGCAAGCGGATCCGTTTCGCTGTCGACGATCTGCTGATAGCGGGCGAACAACCAGTCCAGGAAGTCGCGCAGCACCTCGTCGACCATCTCCTCTTTGGAGGAGAAATGGTGGTACAGACTGCCGGACAAGATCCCAGCGGCGTCGGCGATGTCGCGCACAGTCGTGGCGCGCAGGCCACGCTCGGCGATCATCGCCGCCGCCAGGTTCAGGAGTTCGTCACGGCGCGTCATGGCATCAGGCGCGCTGGCTGGAAACCGAGATGACCTCGCCGGTCAGGTAGCTGGAGTAGTCACTCGCCAAGAACGCGATGGTGGTGGCGATCTCCCACGGCTCGGCGGCCCGGCCGAACGCCTCGTCGTCGGCAAGCCGGTCCAGCAGTTCGGACGAGCTGGTCTTCTCCAGGAACTTGTGCCGGGCGATCGACGGCGAGACGGCGTTGATCCGCACCCCGTACTCGACGGCCTCGATCGCGCTGCACCGGGTTAGGGCCATCACGCCGGCCTTGGCCGCGGCGTAATGCGACTGCGAATGCTGTGCACGCCAACCCAATACGCTGGCATTGTTGACGATCACCCCGCCGTGCGGGGCGTCGCGGAAGTAGCGCAGCGCCGCCCGCGTCGCCCGCATCACCGAGGTGAGCGTCACGTTGAGCACGCGGTCCCACTCGTCGTCGGTCATGTCGATGACCGGGGTCTGCCCGCCGAGTCCGGCGTTGTTGACCAGCACGTCAAGCCGGCCCATCTTCGCCACGGCCTCGTCGAACAGCGCGTCGACCGCTGCGGTGGAGGTGACGTCGCAGACCACCGCCTCCACCCGGCCCAGCCCGAGGCCGGCCAGTTCGTCGCGGGTCTCGCCGAGGCGGCGTTCGTGGTAGTCGGAGACCACCACGTCGGCGCCTTCGAGCAGCGCACGCCGCGCGGTGGTGGAGCCGATCCCGGTGCCGGCGGCAGCGGTCACCAGGACCGTCTTGCCCGCCAGTAGGCCGTGCCCGGCGATCTCTTCCGGCGTCTTGGACAGATCCTTGGACGTCGAGCTCATCCCTTTGCCTCCCGGGGTAGGCCGAGAACCCGCTCGGCGATGATGTTGCGCTGAATCTCGTTCGACCCGCCGTAGATGGTGTCGCTGCGGGTGAACAGGTAGAGCCGCTGCCACTCGTCGAATTCGCCGTCCGCCAGCACCATCGAGTCGCGCCCGATCACGTCCATCGCCAGCTCGCCCAGGTCACGGTGCCAGTTGGCCCACAACAGTTTCGATACGTTGTCTTGGCCAGGCTGCTCCACATCCATGGTGGCCATCGCGTAGGACCGCATCGCCCGCAGGCCCACCCAGGACCGGGTCAGCCGCTCACGGATCAGCGGGTCTTCGGCGGCCCCGTTGCGCTGCGCGAGCTCGGCGAGCGCGGACAGCTCACGGGCGTAACGGATCTGCTGGCCCAGTGTCGACACGCCACGCTCGAAGGTAAGCGTGCCCATCGCGACCTTCCAGCCGTCACCGGGCTCACCGACCACCAGGTCCGCGTCGGTGCGAGCGTCGTCGAAGAACACCTCGTTGAACTCCGAGGTGCCGGTGAGCTGCACGATCGGCCGGATCTCGACGCCGGGCTGGTCCAGCGGCACCAACAGGTACGACAGCCCGTTGTGCCGCTTGGAGCCCTTCTCGGTGCGGGCCACCACGAAGCACCACTGTGACAGGTGCGCCAGGGACGTCCAGACCTTCTGGCCATTGATGACCCACGCATCGCCGTCGAGCACCGCGGTGGTGGCCACATTGGCCAGGTCACTGCCGGCACCGGGCTCGGAGTAGCCCTGGCACCACAGCTCGGTGACATTGCGGATGCCGGGCAGGAACCGGTGCTGCTGCTCGGGCGTACCGAAGGCGATCAGGGTCGGGCCCAGGAGCTCTTCGCCCAGGTGATTGACCTTGTCGGGCGCGTCGGCTTTGGCGTACTCCTCATAGAACGCCACCCGGTGCGCCACCGACAGGCCGCGCCCGCCGTGTTCCACCGGCCAGCCCAGGCAGGTCAGGCCGGCGTCGGCCAGATGGCGGTTCCACGCCATCCGCTCCTCGAACGCCTCATGCTCCCGCCCCGGGCCGCCGAGGCCCTTGAGCTCGGCGAACTCCCCGACCAGATTGTCGGCCAGCCATGCACGGACCTCAGCCCGGAACTCCTCGACTGCTTGCACCCTTGTAGGCTAACCTACCAAGCACTTGCTCGGCTACGAGCCGTCGAGCCCCGGGAGCCCGCGCTGACGGCGATGCAGAGTTCAGCGACGGGGAGGAGCAGCGCCTATGAGTACAGAACCGCAGACCACACCTGCGGCCCTGGACCACATCGCACGCGCGCTTCCCGACCATGACGCCCTGGTCACCGAGGACAAACGCTTCACCTACGCCGGTCTGCGCGATGAAGTGCGCCGGGCCGCCGCGGCCCTGATCGCCCTGGGCGTGCAGCCCGGCGACCGGGTTGCGCTGTGGTCGCCCAACACCTGGCACTGGGTGATCACCTGCCTGGGCACCCATTACGCCGGCGGCGTGCTGGTGCCGCTGAACACCCGCTACACCGCAGCGGAAGCCACCGACATCCTCGCCCGCAGTAAAGCCAAGGTGCTGATCGGCATGGGCCGGTTCCTCAAGACCGACCGGCTCACCGAACTGGATCGAGACCAACTGCCCGATCTGCAGCACGTCATCCGGATTCCGGTAGATATCGCCGACGGAACCTGGGACGAGTTCATCGCCGCCGGGGCCGCTGTTCCGGCAGCCGACGTCGACGCCCGTGCCGCCGCCGTCGGACCTGACGATCTCTCCGACATCCTGTTCACCTCCGGGACCACCGGCCGCAGCAAGGGCGTGCTCTGCGCCCACCGCCAGTCGCTGGCCGGCCCGGCGGCTTGGGCCCAGTGCGGTCAGATGACCGAGCAGGACCGCTACCTGTGCATCAATCCGTTCTTTCACAACTTCGGCTACAAGGCCGGCATTCTGGCCTGCCTGCAGACCGGGGCCACGCTGATCCCGCAGCTCACCTTCGACCCGGCCGGGGCGCTGCGCGCCATCGAATCCCACCGGATCACCGTGCTGCCCGGGCCGCCCACCATCTACCAGACCCTGCTGGATCACCCCGAGCGTGACCAACACGATCTGAGCTCGCTGCGGTTCGCGGTCACCGGAGCGGCCACCGTCCCGGTGGTGCTGATCGAGCGGATGCAGACCGAACTGGACATCGACATC
Organism: Mycobacterium sp. SMC-14; assembly: GCF_046250075.1. Lineage (NCBI taxonomy): Bacteria > Bacillati > Actinomycetota > Actinomycetes > Mycobacteriales > Mycobacteriaceae > Mycobacterium > Mycobacterium sp. SMC-14. The sequence goes on from NZ_CP176429.1 coordinate 4,100,123, forward strand.
GTGCTCACCGCTTACGGGCTGACCGAATCCGGCGGATTCGGCACCATGTGCCGCGCCGATGACGACGCCGTCACCGTCGCCACCACCTGCGGGCGTCCGATCGGCGACTTCGAGCTGCGGCTGGAAAGCACCGGCGGCGCTTCGGATTCCGGCGAAGTACTGCTGCGCAGCGCCAACATCATGCTCGGCTACCTCGATGACCCGGAGGCCACCGCCGCGGCGATCGACGAGCAGGGCTGGCTGCACACCGGCGACATCGGGACCGTGGATGCCGCCGGGAACCTGCGAATCACCGACCGGCTCAAGGACATGTACATCTCCGGCGGCTTCAATGTCTATCCGGCCGAGATCGAGCAGGTCCTGGCCCGCCTCGACGGCGTGGCCGACGTGGCGGTGATCGGCGTGCCCGATGAACGGATGGGCGAAGTGGGCCGCGCCTTCATCGTGCGCCGGGCCGGGTCGACCCTGGACGAGCAAGCGGTGATCGCTTACGCCCGTGAACATTTGGCGAACTTCAAGGCACCGCGATCGGTGACCTTCACCGACTCCCTACCGCGCAATCCCGGCGGCAAGGTGGTCAAGCCTGAATTGAGAGAGTGGGCCTGATGGACCTGAATTACGACGACGAGACCGAGGCCTTCCGGGCCGAAGTGCGAGCGTTCCTGCACGACAATCGGGACAAGTTCCCTCTCCTGTCCTACGACACCGCCGAGGGTTTCGAGCAGCACCGCCGTTGGGACAAGGTGCTCTTCGATGCCGGCCTGTCGGTGATCGCCTGGCCGAAGAAGTACGGCGGGCGCGACGCCACCATGCTGCAGTGGGTGGTCTACGAGGAGGAGTACTTCCGCGCCGGCGCGCCCGGCCGGGCCAGTGCCAACGGCACCTCGATGCTGGCGCCGACGCTGTTCGCGCATGGCACGCAAGAGCAGCTGGACCGCATCCTGCCGAAGATGGCCAGCGGCGAGGAGATCTGGGCGCAGGCATGGTCTGAGCCGGAGTCCGGCAGTGACCTGGCGTCGCTGCGCTCGACGGCGACCAAGGTCGACGGCGGCTGGAAACTCAACGGGCAGAAGATCTGGAGCTCGCGCGCCCCGTTCGGCGAGCGCGGCTTCGGGCTGTTCCGCTCCGACCCCGAAGCCCAGCGCCACCACGGCCTGACCTACTTCATGTTCGACCTGAAGGCCGACGGGATCACCGTTCGTGCCATCGAACAACTCGGCGGCGAGACCGGCTTCGGTGAGATCTTCCTCGACGATGTCTTCGTGCCGGACAACGACGTGATCGGTGTGCCGAACGAAGGCTGGCGCGCCGCGATGAGCACGTCGAGCAACGAGCGCGGCATGAGCCTGCGCAGCCCGGCCCGATTCGTGGTGGGCGCCGAGAAATTGGCCGCGATGTGGAAGCAACACGGCAGCGATCCGGCGTTCACCGACCGCGTCGCCGACGCCTGGATCAGGGCGCAGGCCTACCGGTTGCAGACGTTCGGCACCGTGACCCGGCTGGCTGCCGGCGGCGAACTGGGCGCGGAGTCCTCGGTGACCAAGGTGTTCTGGTCCGACCTCGACGTCGCCCTGCACCAAACCGGTCTGGACATCCGCGGCGCCGACGGCGAACTCGCCGACGCCTGGACCCACGGCTACCTGTTCTCGCTCGGCGGCCCGATCTATGCCGGCACCAACGAGATTCAGCGCAATATCATCGCCGAGCGGCTGCTGGGCCTGCCCCGGGAGAAGAAATGAAATTCGATCTAGACCAAGAGCAGCGCGACTTTGCGGCCAGCATCGACGCCGCCCTGGGTGCCGCCGATGTGCCCGGCGCGGTGCGCGCCTGGTCGCAAGGCGACACCGAGCGGGGCCGTCAGGTGTGGAATCAGCTGGCCGAGCTGGGCGTGACCGCGCTGGCGGTTCCGGAGGAGTTCGACGGCATCGGCGCCCATCCCGTCGACCTGGTGCTGGCCATCGAGGCGCTCGGCCGCTGGTGCGTGCCCGGCCCGGTGGTGGAGTCCATTGCGGTGGCGCCCATCCTGCTGACCGGCTCGCCCGATGCTGGATCACAGCTGGCCGCCCTCGCCGCCGGTGAGCTGATCGCGACCGCGGCACTGCCGCCGCACACCCCGCGGGCCCTGGATGCTCAAGCCGCCGATCTTGTTCTGCTGGCTGAGAACGGGACGGCATCGATCGCCCAGGCCGGCGCCCGCCACGCCTCGGTGGATCCCAGCCGGGCGCTATTCGATGTCACCGCCAACGGAGCGGCCTGGGACGCCGACACCGCCCGCGCCTACGAGATGGGCGCCCTGGCCACCGCCGCGCAGCTGATCGGGGCCGGGCAGGCGATGCTGAACACCGCGGTCGACTACGCCAAGCAGCGCACCCAGTTCGGCCGGGTGATCGGCGGCTACCAAGCGATCAAGCACAAGCTGGCCGACGTGCACATCGCGCTCGAGTTGGCCCGACCGCTGGTGTACGGGGCAGCCCTGACTCTGGCTGATTCCGCGGCCGGACCGCTCCACGCCGACACTGCCCGCGACGTCAGCGCCGCCAAGGTGGCCGCATCCGATGCCGCTCTGCTGGCCGCGCATTCGGCGCTGCAGACCCACGGCGCCATCGGCTTCACCAGCGAGTGCGATCTGTCGCTGTGGCTACTGCGGGTGCAGGCCCTGCGTCCCGCGTGGGGGGATGCGACCGCACACCGGCGGCGAGTGTTGGAGGCGATCTAAGTGGCCCGCAACGACGAACGCGACCTGCTGCGCCAGACCGTGGCCGCACTGGTCGACAAGCACGCCACACCCGAAGCCGTGCGCGTGGCGATGGAGTCCGAGCGCGGCTACGACGAATCCCTGTGGCAGCTGCTGTGCGAGCAGGTCGGGGCCGCCGCCCTGGTGGTGCCCGAGGAGCTCGGCGGCGCCGGTGGCGAGCTGGGTGATGCCGCAGTCGTTCTCGAGGAACTGGGCAAGGCACTGGTGCCCACCCCGCTGCTGGGCACCATTCTGGCCGAACTGGCGCTGCTGGCCGCGCCCGAGCCCGACGCCCAAGCGCTGGAACAGCTGGCGGAAGGCGGCGCTATCGGAGCGGTCGTCTTCGGCGACAACTACGCAGCCAACGGCGATATCGCGGACATCGTCGTGGGCGCCCAGGACGGGCAATTGCAGCGCTGGACCGAATTCGGCACCGAGCCGGTAGCCACCATGGACCCGACCCGGCGCCTGGGCCGGATCACCCCCACCGCGACCGCAACCATCGGTGACGACCCGGGCATCGCGGACTACGCGGCGATCCTGTTGGCGGCCGAGCAAATCGGCGCCGCAACCCGCTGCCTGGACCTGACAGTGGAGTACACCAAGAGCCGGGTGCAGTTCGGCCGGCCGATCGGCAGCTTCCAGGCGCTCAAGCACCGGATGGCCGACCTGTACGTGGCCGTGTCGGCCGCCCGCGCCGTCGTCGACGACGCCATCGCCGAGCCATCGGCGACTTCGGCCGCGCTGGCGCGCGTGATCGCCAGCGAGGCATTCTCCAAGGTGGCCGGCGAAGCCGTGCAGCTGCACGGCGGTATCGCGATCACCTGGGAAAGCGACATCCAGCTGTACTTCAAACGCGCGCACGGCAGTTCACAGTTGTTCGGCCTGCCGGCACAGCATCTTCTCCGGTTGCAGGCCGAGGTGCTGTAGCAGCCCCGTACGGTAGCCGCATGTGCACCCGACTGGTTTATCTCGGCCCGAACGGCAACATCATCACCGGACGGTCCATGGACTGGAAGCTGGATCTGGCGACCAATCTGTGGTCGTTGCCGCGAGGCATGAAGCGCGACGGCCGGGCCGGAGCGAACTCCGCCACGTGGACCGCAAAGTACGGCAGTGTGGTGGCCACCGGCTACGACATCTGCACCACCGACGGGTTGAACGAAGCCGGGTTGTCCGCCAACCTGCTCTGGCTGGCGGAGTCGGTGTATCCGAAATACGACGGCAGCCGGCCCGGCCTGTGCATCTCGGTCTGGGCGCAGTACGCCCTGGACAACTTCGCCACGGTCGCCGAAGCCGTCGCAGCGCTGAGCACCGAAGCGTTCGAGGTGGTCACCGACGGCGTGCCCGGTGAGGACCGCCTGGCCACTCTGCACCTGTCGCTGTCGGACGCGACTGGTGACAGTGCGATCGTGGAATACGTTGACGGCAAGCAGGTCATCCACCACGGGCGCCAGTACCAGGTGATGACGAACTCGCCGATCTTCGACCAGCAGCTCGCCGTGAACGCCTATTGGGAGCAGCTCGGCGGCACCGTCATGCTGCCGGGCACCAATCGGGCCGCGGACCGGTTCGCGCGGGCTTCGTTCTACGTCAACGCGATTCCGAAGGCCGACGACATGAAGATCGCACTCGCTTCGGTGCTCAGCGTGGTGCGCAACGTGTCGGTGCCGTTCGGCATCTCCACACCGGGCGAGCCGAATATCTCCTCGACCCGCTGGCGCACCGTCGCCCACCACACCCGCAAGCTGTACTGCTTCGAGTCGGCGCTGACGCCCAACGTGTTCTGGGTGGACCTGACCAAGCTCGACTTCACCGACGGCGCCGCGGTGCGCAAGCTCGACCTCGGCTCCGACGACAGCAACGTCTTCGCCGGTGAGACATCGGCGAACTTCGAAGTCGCCGAACCGTTCACGTTCCTGGCCCTGAACACGTGAGCGCGGCTCGCCGTCTGGCCACCGCCTCGCTGTCGATTGGGCTGGTCGCCCTGGTGCTGGCCTCATCGGCCACCGCCGAACCGGGGCCGCAGTGGTCGGGACTGGACGCGCGCGCGTACGCCGGTGCCATTCCCGCCGACGGGGAGCTGATCACCTCGGCACCACTCGACCCGGCGTTGTCGGTGACCGGCGCCGCCCAAGCATTCCGGATCCTGTACACCACGCCCGACCAACACGATCGCCCCGCGGTGAGCACCGCCGCGGTCTTCGTGCCGCGCGGCGCGGCCCCGGCGGGGGGATGGCCGGTGATCGCGTGGGCGCACGGCACCGTCGGTCTCGGCGACGACTGCACCCCGTCGGCCCGGCCACGCAGCCCCCGTGATAACCAATACCTGTCGCACTGGCTCGACCAGGGCTATGTGGTGGTCGGCACCGACTACGTCGGGCTCGGTACGCCAGGACTGATGAGCTATCTCAACAGCGCCACCGAAGCGCACTCGGTGATCGACTCCGTGCGAGCCGTCCACCAGCTGGACCTGCCGCTGTCCCCCAAGTGGGCGATCGTCGGGCAGTCCCAGGGCGGCGGTGCGGCGATCAACAGCGCCTGGTGGGCCACCCGGCTCACCGCCGGCACCGGCCTGGACTATCGCGGAGTGGTGGCCACCGGGACCCCGGCCAACATCGAACGGCTGGTCATGGAGGCCGGCCCCGATCTGCCGCCGCAGTCGGTGCCGCCGGCGGCGATCAGCTACACCTCGTACATCGTGGCTGCCCTGCGCGAAGCGCATCCCGAGATTCCCATCGACAGCGTGCTGACTTCGCGCGGGCGCGAGCTGGCAGACCGGGCGGAAACGGTGTGCAAACCGGAGCTGGATCAACAGGTGGCGGGAACGACACTGAACGAGCTGTTCAGCGCACCGGTGGGTTCGCTGGACGGCATCGGCGCCGCGCTCGATCGCTTCATGGGCACCCCGACCGACGGGTATGACCGGCCGATTTTTCTCGGACACGGCCTGCGCGACACCGACGTGCCGCCCCGGTCCAGTCAGACGCTGTATCAGCAGCTGATCGACAACCACCAGAATGTCGAGCTGCACATCTATCCCGACCAGGACCATTCGGGCACGGTGCTCGCCTCGATGCCGGACTCCACCCGGTTCCTCCAGCAACTGATGACAGGGTGAATCGCATGACCAACCATCTCGACCGCACGGCGCTGCGCGCCGGCATTCCACCGTTCCACGTGATGGACGTATGGCTGGCCGCCGCCGAACGCCAGCGCAGCCATGGCGATTTGGTGAACCTGTCGGCCGGCCAGCCCAGCGTGGGCGCACCCGAGCCTGTGCGCGCTGCCGCCGCGGCGGCCCTGCAGACCAACGAACTGGGCTACACCGTCGCACTGGGCATCCCGGAGCTGCGCTCGGCCATCGCCGGCTCGTACGCCGACCGCTACGGCCTGGACGTCGACCCCGACGACGTGGTGGTGACCACCGGCTCGTCGGGCGGATTCCTGCTGGCGTTTCTGGCCTGTTTCGACGCCGGCGACCGGGTGGCGATCGCCAGCCCCGGCTATCCCTGCTACCGCAACATCCTGACCGCGCTGGGCTGCGAGGTGGTCGAGATCCCCTGCGGGCCCGAGACCCGCTTCCAGCCCACCGCAGCCATGCTCGCCGAGATCGAAGGGCCGTTGGCCGGGGTGATCGTCGCCAGCCCCGCCAATCCGACCGGGACCGTCATGGAACCGGCGGAGCTGGCCGCGATCGCCGCCTGGTGCGACGCCGCCGGCGTGCGACTGATCAGCGATGAGGTGTACCACGGCCTGGTCTACGAGGGCGCTCCGCAGACCAGCTGTGCGTGGGAGACCTCCCGAAACGCGGTGGTGGCCAACAGCTTCTCGAAGTACTTTGCGATGACCGGCTGGCGATTGGGCTGGTTGTTGGTGCCGCCGGCACTGCGCCGGGCGGTGGACTGTCTGACCGGCAACTTCACCATCTGCCCCCCGGTACTGGCCCAGTACGCGGCGGTCGCCGCGTTCACCCCGGAAGCCATCGCCGAATCCGATGGGCACCTGCGGCACTATGCGGCCAACCGGGAGCTGCTGCTGGGCGGCCTGCGGAGCATGGGCATCGAGAAGTTGGCGCCCACCGACGGGGCGTTCTACGTCTATGCCGACCTCGCAGAGCACACCGACGATTCACTGGGGTTCTGCGCGCGCCTGCTGGCCGACACCGGTCTTGCGCTGACGCCGGGAGTCGACTTCGACACCGAGCGCGGCAACACCTTCGTCCGTCTGTCGTTCGCCGGCCCCACCGCCGACATCGACGAAGCCCTGCGCCGACTCCGCGGTTGGCTGCCGCTCCGGTAGGTTTACCTTCCGAGCTGGAAATACCTGATCGAAGGGACCACTGCTATGCGCATCACCACGACTTCTGGCCCTGCTCTCGCGGCGGTCCCAGCTTCGCCTCTCCTCCGTCGAGGCTCGCTGAACCGCCTGGCGCTCGGCGCCGCAGCCGTCGGCATCCTCGGGGCGGTGGCCGCATCCACGCTGACGACCAGCAACCCGGCCGATGCCGCACCCGGTGCCTGCACGGCTGCCGGGCTGTCCACCACTGCCAGCGGCGTCTTGGGCCAGGCCGGTGGATTCCTCAACGACCACCCCGAGACCAACGACGTGCTGACCGCCGCGGCCACCATGCCGGCGGATCAGGCCAAGTCCTCGGTGCAGGGCTACTTCATCGGCCACCTCGACCAGCTGGCGACCCTGCAGGGGATCGCCCAGCCGCTCACCGACCTCAAGAGCCAGTGCGGGATCGCAGTCTCCCCGACCCAGCTGGCCATGCTGCTGGAGACCGTCAGCAAGTAGGTCCGGGCCATGGCCCTGGTGATCAATGATCGTGAACGGGCCGCGCTGGCGCAGGCGGCCGGTTTCGGGCTGTTCGCCGCAATCACCGGACGCCGGTCGCGGCGGTTCCCCGTGGGCGGCGCCATTCCCGCCGGTGCGCTGGCCTACACCAGCAGCCGTCCGGTACAGCCGTTGTCGGCGGTCGAACGGGCGCTGCTGCTGTCGCTGATGGCCGGCACCACCGGATGGCACGACGGCATCGCGCACCATCCCGGGTACGCCCCGGCGCTGCCGAACTACCCCGGCAGCGCCACCGGACGGGCCATCCCGTCGGCTGCGGGTTTTCACACCAGCCAGCTGTTCTTCACCGACGACACCGGCTGCTACCTGCTGCCCACTCGCGACCAGACGCCACGGGAGTTCGACACCATCGAAGCGTGGATCGGCCATACCGCCGATTCGTATGTGCGTCTCTCGGATTCCCGCCTCGAACTGCCCCGCGAAGAGCCCTATATGGAGGGCCACAACACCTGGATCGGCAACCACCCGGGCAGCCTGCTGGCATTCAACGTGGCCGACCTGGCCGAACACCTGCTGGAGAATCTGTGGTTCTTCGCGGCCAATGGTTATCCGATCACCGATGACATCACTGGCCGCGGCATCCCAGGCGTGCAAGCGTTTTCCGGCCTGACGCATGCCGACGACCCGATACCGCTGTCGTTCGTGGAGCAGTACACCCTGACCGAGGCCAGCGCCGAGTTGTCCATCGCGGCCCACAACGGTGCGCTGGGATTGCAGGCGATGGGCTTGGGCGGCTGGATCTTCGACGGCCTGGATCGGCTGTCGGTGCTGGGCGGCTCCGGTGACCCGCGTGCGCCCGGATTGGGCTTCGTCGCCGACACCGATCCGCGCTGGCCGTTCCCGAATGTCACCGGGCTACCCGGCTACTTCGAGACACTCAGCCCCCCGCATGTCACCTCGGTCGCCGAGGGTGTGCGCAAGTTGGTGGCCCGCAAGTTCGGACCGGGTGGGCCGTCGAATCCCGAAACCCCGGGTCCATGGTCGGACAGTCGGGCCGTGCGCGGTTCGGCCCTGCCACCCGACGGCATCGCCGAACTGGTCACCTGCGAGGCGTCCTACATCTACGACACCTTCGGCAAACTGCCGGGCACCGTCCCGACCGTGCACGTGCTGATGTACCTGCAGGCCCAGCATCTGGACACCGATTTCTACGACGAGTTCTACTCCCCCGGGGCGTATCTGCGCACCCACGCCGAGCACCAGCGCTGCTGGCACGGCTCATGACCGCCGGCGTGCTCCCCCGATGACGGTGTAGACCAGCCCCACCGCCAACAACGCGAACTTGGCCAGTGCCGCGCTACGGGCAAGCCGGGCGTTTGCGTCGACCTCGACGCCGTCGAGTGCTTTGAGCAATGCCACCCCCTCGATCGCATCGCCGGCCACCGCGCCGATCGGCAACAGCCGCAGCGCGATCGGATGACCGTGGCGACTGCGGGCCCGCTCGATGAGCAACAGAGCCAAGGTCCCGTAGGTGAGCATGTAGCCGAAGTCGAGCCACAGCGACCAGCGCGCCCACCGACGGCCCTCGGATCCCCAGGCGGTCAAGATCTCCTGAACTCGTTCGGCATTGCCGGCCAGCTCAAACGGAATGATGCCGGGGCCACCCGTCTTGCGCATCCCGCGCTCTGGCACCAGCATCACCGCGGCGTAGGCGAGAGTCGCCACCGCCGACCAGCCAAGTCGCTTCACCCGGTGCATGCTAGGCGCCAGCCCTCCCCGCGAGTGTGAATCTCACGACGCGACACGCCGCGTCGGCGTCGCCGGATTCACACTCGAGCGCAGAAATTACAGCCAGGTGTCGTCGGTGGTGGCGGTGAGGAACGCCTCCAGGTCGTCGCGCCAGTGCGCCGGAGTGGTCTTGTCCGGCTCGATGCCGGTGTAGTCGCCGCGGTAGAACAGCAGCGGCCGCGGCTTCACCTCCGGGATATCCGACAGCGACTGCACCGCGCCGAACACCACGAAGTGGTCGCCACCGTCGTGCACCGACGCCACCGTGCAGTCGATGTGGGCCAGCGATCCGGCCAGGATCGGCGACCCCAACGGGGACGGACTCCAGTCCACGCCGGCGAATTTGTCCGGTTCACGGGAGCCGAAGCGGGCGCAGACGTCCTTCTGCTCCTCGGCCAGGATGTTGACGCAGAACTTTCCGCTGGACTCGATGGCCAGCCAGGACCGCGACTGCTTGGTCGGGCAGAACAGCACCAGCGGCGGGTCCAGCGACAGCGCGGCGAACGACTGGCAGGCGAAACCGACCGGCACCTCATCATCCACCGTGGTGATGATGGTGATGCCCGTGCAGAACTGGCCCAGTACGTTGCGGAACGCACGCGGGTCGATCGAGAGGTCGTCAGTCACTGCTACTGCATACCCACAGTGAAGTCATGCCCCCACAGGCTGACCGCGGTGCTCTCCCGAGCCACCCAGTCATCGTCGTCGACCTCCAGGCCTTCGCAGCCGAACTCGATCTGAAAACCGCTGGGCGCCTTCATGTAGAACGACAGCATCTTGTCGTTGACGTGCCGTCCCAGGGTGGCGGCCATCGGCACCTTGCGGCGGTAGGCGCGGTCCAGGCAGAGCCCGACGTCGTCGGCGCTCTCCACTTCGACCATCAGGTGCACGATTCCGGTCGGAGTCGGCATCGGCAGGAAGGCCAGGCTGTGGTGGCGCGGGTTGCAGCCGAAGAACCGCAGCCAGGCCGGGTCGCCGTCAGCGGGGCGGCCGACCATCTGCGGGGGCAGCCGCATCGAGTCACGGAGCCGGAAACCGAGCACGTCGCGGTAGAAGTGCAGCGCCTCGGCGTCATCGGTGGTCGACAGCACCACGTGGCCCAGGCCCTGCTCTTCGGTGACGAACCGGTGCCCGTAGGGGCTGACCACGCGGCGGTGCTGCAGCGCTACCCCGTGGAAGACCTCCAGGTGATTGCCCGACGGGTCGTCGAACGCGATCATCTCCTGGACGCTGCGCTCGGCCAGCTCCGCGGCGGTGGCTTCCTTGTAGGGCGTGCCCTCGGCGTCCAGGCGCTGCCGAATCTCGGCCAGCCCAGCGGCGTTGGCGCATTCCCACCCGGACACCAGCAACCGGTCGGTGTCCCCCGGCACGATCACCAGGCGGGCGGGGAACTCGTCCATCCGCAGGTACAGCGCACCCTCGGTGGTACCGGATCCTTCGACCATGCCGAGGACCTTCAGTCCGAAGTCCCGCCAGGCCGCCATGTCGGTGGCCTGGATCCTCAGGTAGCCCAGCGAACGGATACTCATCGGTGATACCTCCAGCAAGCTCTTCTATGTCCCAGCCAGGTCCAGTTCGATCAGACCATGGTGTCGCCGGGCGGCAACCCGAACTCGTGGTTGCCGAAGATCATGTATGCGCGCTCCGGGTCATTGGCCGCGTGCACCCGACCCGCATGCGCGTCGCGCCAGAACCGCTGCACCGGAGCGTCGTTGGACAGCGCGGTGGCGCCGGCCGCCTCGAAGAGCCGGTCGATGGAGGCGATGGCCCGGCCGGTGGCACGGACCTGGTCGCGCCGGGCCCGGGCCCGCAGCTCGAACGGGATCTCCTGGCCGGCGGACAGCAGCGCGTACTCGTCGCCGACGTTGCCGATCAGCTGACGCCAGCCGGCGTCGATGTCACTGGCTGCCTCGGCGATCCGGACCTTGGCGAACGGGTCGTCCTTGGCCTTCTCGCCGGCGAACGCCGCGCGCACCCGCTTGCCCTGGTGCTCGACGTGAGCGTCGTAGGCGCCGAAGGCCATGCCCATGATCGGCGTCGAGATGGTGGTCGGGTGGATGGTGCCCCACGGCATCTTGTAGACCGGCGCGGTGTTGGTCTGGTAGCCGCCGGCGGTGCCGTCGTTCATGGCCCGGTAGGACAGGAAGCGGTGCCGCGGCACGAACGCGTCCTTGACCACGACGGTGTTGCTGCCGGTGCCGCGCAGGCCGACCACGTGCCACACGTCGTCGATGCGGTAGTCGGAGATCGGGATCAGGAAGCTGCCGAAGTCCACCGGCTTGCCGTCCTTGATCACCGGGCCGCCCAGGAACGCCCAGGTGGCGTGGTCACAGCCCGACGACCAGTTCCACGAACCGTTGACGATGTAGCCGTCGGCGGTCTCGGTGACCACACCGGCGCCCATCGGCGCGTACGACGACGAGATCCGGACATTGGTGTCCTCGCCCCAGACGTCTTCCTGCGCCTGCTGGTCGAACAGCGCCAGGTGCCAGTTGTGCACGCCGATGATTCCGGCGACCCAACCGGTGGAGCCGCAGGCACTGGCCAGCCGGCGTACCGCCTCGTAGAAGAGGGTCGGGTCGCACTGCAAGCCGCCCCACTGCTCGGGCTGCAGCAGCCGGAAGAAACCGGCGTCCTCGAGCGCCTTGACGTTGGCGTCGGGCAGCTTGCGCAGGTCTTCGGTCTCCTGGGCGCGCTCACGCAACTGCGGCAGAAGGTCGTCGATGGCGGCCAACACCGACTGCGCGTCACGCTGTTGAATGGACGTCACTAGATTGCCTCCCAGAAGTGAACAGGTTCATCGGCGGCGTTTTCCAACCGGCCTAGAGTGAGATTAGAACACGTTCCGATTTGTGTCGAGCGGGGTGTTCCTGCAGCTGGTAGCAATACCGGACCACTTTTCTGTAACCTGTTCTAGTTATGACCGAAGATGAAGGGCGGCCCGTGACGGAGACCATTCCGGACGAACCACTCGGTGCTCACGTGCTGGAACTGCAGATCACGCAAGTCGTCACCGAGACCGACGATGCGCGGTCGCTGGTATTCGGCGTGCCGGACGGGCCAGACGACCCGGAGATCCCTGAGCAGCGCTTGAAGTACTCGCCGGGCCAGTTCCTGACGCTGCGAATCCCCAGCGATCAGACCGGCTCGGTGGCCCGCTGCTACTCGCTGTGCAGCTCGCCCTTCACCGACGACTCGCTGGCGGTCACCGTCAAGCGGACCGCCGACGGCTACGCATCGAACTGGCTGTGCGACAACGCCCGGCCCGGGATGCGCGTTCATGTGCTGGCACCCTCGGGAACCTTCGTGCCCAAGTCACTGGACAGCGACTTTCTGCTGCTGGCCGCCGGCAGCGGGATCACCCCGATGATGGCGATCTGCAAGTCGGCGCTGTCGCAGGGCAGCGGCAAGGTGGTGCTGGTCTACGCCAACCGTGACGAGCGGTCCGTGATCTTCGGTGCCGCGCTGCGCGAGCTGGCCGACAAGTACCCCGACCGGCTGACGGTCCTGCACTGGCTGGAGTCGGTCCAGGGCCTGCCGAGTCGCGCGGCGTTGGCGCAGCTGGCCGCCCCGTACACCGATCGCCAGGTCTTCATCTGCGGTCCGGGCCCGTTCATGCAGGCCGCTCGCGAGGCCCTGGATGCCTGCAACGTCCCGGCCGAGCAGGTCCATCTGGAGGTGTTCAAGTCGCTGGACAGCGACCCGTTCGCCGCGGTCAAGATCACCGAAGCTCCCGAAGGCGAGCAGGCCGCGGCGCCGGCCACCGTCATCGTCGAGCTGGACGGCGAGAAGCACGAATTGGTGTGGCCCCGGCACGTCAAACTGCTCGATCTGCTGCTCGACAAGGGCCTCGACGCCCCGTTCTCCTGCCGGGAGGGCCACTGCGGTGCGTGCGCCTGCGAGCTGAAGAAGGGCAAGGTCTCCATGGAGATCAACGACGTGCTCGAACCCCAGGACCTTGCCGAAGGGCTGATCCTGGCCTGCCAAGCCCATCCCGAGACCGATTCGGTGGAAGTGACCTACGACGAGTGATGTCCGGTCTAGGTTGGTGCGACATGAAGCGGTTGCTGATGATCCCAGCGGCCTTGACGCTGTTGGCGGCGCTGATCCCGTCCGCGATCGCGTCGGCGGCCAGTGACACCAAGACCACGTTGTTCCCGGTGAACGACGCCGATCAGCTGCAGACTCACAGCTGGGTCGACTGCAGCGCACCGCCGCTGTGCCGATTCACCGTCGGGGTGCAACTGCAGACGCCCGCGGGGATGGCCGGGTTCCCGCCGGACCTGTGGGCCCGCCAAAGCACCGAGATCCGCTCGTCCAAGCGCACCGCCTATCTGGACGTGCACACCGACGGCGGTGAGGGCTGGTTCAAGGACCGCGGCGGCCCGGGAACCAAGGTGTTCAAGGACGGCACCGGCGCGGTGATCCAATCGATGTACTACGGCGAGGGTCCACCGGAGAAATACCAGACCAACGGCAGCATCGACGTCCTGGAATACTCCACCGGCCGGCCCAAGACCGACGCCAACGTGATCGTCTGCACCCACGTGCAGGTGGTCTACGCCGGAGTCAACCTGACCACGCCGTCCACCTGCGCCCAGACGGTTTTTTAGCGGCGCACTCAGTACACGTCGCGCTGGTAGCGACCGGCGGACGACAGCGCCCGCACATGGGCCTTGGCGGCGTCGCGGGCGAGCAGCCCATGGCGCGCGGCGATATCGCAGATCGCGCGGTCGACCTCCTTGGCCATCTGGCTGGCATCGCCGCACACGTAGAGGTGTGCGCCGTCCTGCAACCACTCCCACACTTGGGCGCCGCGCGCGCGAAGCAGGTCTTGTACGTAGACCTTCTCCGGCTGATCGCGGGAGAACGCCAGATCGAGTTCGGTGAGGAAACCGCTGGCGTGCATGTCCTTGAGCTCGTCGCGGTAATAGAAATCGGTAGCGGCATTGCGTTCGCCGAAGAACAACCAGTTCCGGCCTCGGTGCCCGAGCGCACGGCGCTGCTGCAGGAAACCACGGAACGGTGCGACGCCGGTCCCCGGCCCAATCATGATCATCGGGGCGTTGGGATCCGCCGGCGGCCGGAAATGATTGGTGGGCTGCACGAATATCCCGACCTCGGCGTCGTCGCTTCGATCAGCCAGATACGTTGAGCACACGCCTCCGCGCGGCATCCCCTGACATTCATAGCGCACCGCGCCGACCGTCACGTGCACCTCGCCGGGGTTATCCACGCATGCCGACGAGATCGAATACATCCGCGGCGTCAGCGGTTTGAGCACGGCAAGCCAGTCGTCGACGGTGGCATGGACCGGGGTTGCGGCCAGCACATCCACCGACTGGCGACCCCACATCCAGTCCGTCAGCGCGGCCTTGTTCTCCGGCCGCAACAACTCGAGCAGCTCGCGGTCTTGACTGCGCTGCGCCACGAACCGTAGTAACTCACCGGTGACACGGGCGATCTCGAATCGCTCGACCAGGGCTTGTCGCAATGACATCGATCCGTAGTCGGCGAGGTCGACGACGTGCCCACCATCGAGGCCGGTCACCGTCAGCCATTCGTCTACCAGTGCGGCGCAGTTGCGTGGCCACACCCCGAGTGCATCACCGGCCTGATAGCTCAGAGACTTTTCCGGGAGCGCGAACACCAGCTGCCGCACCTCTTTCGTCGAACCCGGTCCGCTCAGCACGGTGTTACGCATCAGCCTGGTGAGCAGCGGGTTCTTCCTGCTGTACCGCCCCGGTTCCCGCGACGAGCGGGCAGCGACGGGAGCCGCAACAACCGTCGCGGCTGCAGGCGGTGCGGCGCCCAGTGCCCCGCGGAGCGTACTGAACCACTCGTCCACGGCGTCGTCGTAATCGGGCTCGCAGTCGACACGGTCCAGCATGCGGGTGGCGCCGAGTTCTGCCAGCCGGGTGTCGAGTTTGCGCCCGTAGCCACAGAAGTCGTCGTAGTTGGAGTCGCCCAGCGCCAGCACGGCGTAGCGCGTGTCGGTGAGTTGTAGTGTCCCCTCGGCGGATAACTCGTCCCATAGGACAGCGCCGTTGTCGGGCGGCTCACCGTCGCCGGTGGTGCTGGAGACCAGGATCAACTGTCGGGTTGCGGACAGGTCGGTCACCGGGAAGTCGTTCATCGTGTGCAACGCGACCGGAAGTCCGGCCTCGCCGAGGTGTGCCGCGCAACGGGCGGCCACCTCTTCGGCATTGCCGGTCTGCGAGGCCCACAACACCACGATCGACTCATGCCGAGACCCGACTTCCTGGGGTGGGGACGCCGCCGGCGTTGGGCACCGGGAGAACAACCCGGCCAGCAGGCCGTCTACCCACATCCGGGTGGCCGGCTCCAGCGGCGCATTGGCCGGTACCGTCGGCACACCGCCGGCGCTGCGTCCCGCCTCGGTGCGGAGCGCGGCCAGCAATCCACTCAGATAGATGCGCTCCATGGGAGCGAATGAGGGCACCGTGGTCACGGATTCTCCACTGAGCCCGAATAATTCGATGAGGGTGTCCACCCGGTCCAAGCTGACCTGGCCGGCCTTCGGCGTCTCGGGCGTTTCCAGTATGGGCGGCGAATCGACCAGAACCTTGGCCAAGGTGACCGCACACGCCTTGTACTCCGGCTGTTGCGACGTCGGGTCGACGGCGTCATTGGTGACGGCGTTGATCGACAGGTATTCACCGAACGCGTCGTTCCAGTGGAACGGGGCGAAACAGTTCCCCTGCCGCACCCGATCGGTGACCACCGCCGGCAGCACGGCCCGGCCCCGGCGCGAGGCGATCTCCACCGCATCGTCGTCGACGATGCCCAGCCGGACGGCGTCGTCGGGGTGGATCTCCACGAACGGGCCGGGGTTGAGCTTGTTGAGCTTGGCAACCTTTCCGGTCTTGGTCATGGTGTGCCACTGATGCGGCAGCCGTCCGGTGTTGAGCAGGAACGGATAGTCGTCATCGGGCATCTCGTCGGGCAGCAGGTGCGGGCGGGGGTAGAAGACCGCTCGGCCGGACTCGGTCGCGAACGCCAACCGCGGCACGCCGCCGTCCTCGCGTACCAGCTGTGCCTGACTGACCCCGTCGTTGAGGTAACGGATCGGGTGGCGGTCTTGCGCGCTGTCCGGCGGGCAGGGCCACTGGATCGGCTTCTGACGCAATCGCTCGTAACTGATGCCGCGTAGGTCGTAGCCGGTCTTGGGATTGGCGAATCGCTTGATCTCTTCGAACACGTCCTCGGCGCTCGAGTAGTCGAACGCCTTGGCGTAGCCCATTTCTGCTGCGACGCGGGCGATGATCTGCCAGTCCGGCAGCGATTGCCCGACCGGGTCCACCGCCTGCTGAAAGAGTGTGAGATTGCGCTCGGAGTTGACCATCACCCCGTCGCACTCGCTCCACAGTGCCGCCGGTAGCAGCACGTCGGCGTAGGAGTTGGTCTCGGTCTCGGCGAACGCGTCCTGGGCGATCACCAGCTCGGCCCGTTCCAGTCCTTCCAGCACCGTCTTGCGATTGGCCACTGTGGCAACCGGATTGGTGCAGATGATCCAGCACGCCTTGATCTGGCCATCGGCCATCCGCGAGAACATGTCGATGGTGCCGGCGCCCACCTCGGTGCGCAGCGAGCCGCGCGGGATACTCCAGATGTCCTCGACGAATTCGCGATCGTCGGCGCAGACGACGCTGCGCTGACCGGGCAGGCCCGGGCCCATGTAACCCATCTCCCGGCCACCCATCGCATTGGGCTGACCGGTCAGGGAGAAAGGCCCGCTGCCGGTCTTGCAGATGGCTCCGGTGGCCAGGTGCAGATTGCAGATGGCGTTGGTGTTCCAGGTTCCGTGGGTGCTCTGGTTGAGTCCCATCGTCCAGCAGCTCATCCAGTTGCCCGCTTCGCCGATCCACGCTGCGGCGGTGCGGATGTCGGCCTCGGGGATTCCGGTGAGCTCGGCCACCACCTCCGGCGTGAACTGTTCGAGGAAGCTGGGCATGACCTCCCAGCCCTGCGTGTACTCGGCGATGAATTCGTCATCGGTGTGGCCATTCGCGACGATCAGGTGCAGCAGCCCGTTGAGCAGCGCCAGATCGGTTCCGGGAGCGATCTGCAAGAACAGGTCGGCCTTCTGCGCGGTGGCGGTGCGGCGCGGGTCGACGACGATCAGCTTGGCGCCGGCCTTGACGCGATCCATCATCCGCAGGAACAGAATCGGGTGGCAGTCGGCCATATTCGCGCCGATCACGAAGAACACGTCGGCGTGATCGAAGTCCTGATAGGACCCGGGCGGACCGTCGGCGCCGAGTGACTGCTTGTAGCCGCTGCCCGCGCTGGCCATACACAGCCGCGAGTTGGACTCGATCTGATTGGTGCCGATGAAACCTTTGGCGAGTTTGTTCGCCAGGTATTGGGCCTCGGTGGACATCTGGCCGGAGACGTAGAGAGCTACCGCATCGGGCCCGTGCTGGTCGATGATCGCCCGCAGCCGGCCGGCGCAGTGGGTGATGGCGGCATCGATGTCGGTCGGCTCGACGGGCTCGTCGCGTTCGGGCCGCAGGTAGGCCGACTCCATGCGGCCGGGTGCGGCGAGCAGGTCGGCGGTTGTGGCGCCCTTGGTACACAGTCGGCCGAAGTTGGTCGGGTGGGATTGGTCGCCGGTGGATTTGGCCACCCGGCGGCGCCCGGTGGCGGGATCTGTTTCGACCTGCAGCACCATGCCGCAGCCGACCCCGCAGTAGGCGCAGAGACTGGAGACGGCCTGTGCGCGCTGGGAGTCGTCTGACGTGGGCACGGAAGCTCACCTCCTGCGGTTGCGGGCCTTGCCGCCACCCTGCCGCGCCCAGGTTTCAAGATCATTTCGGGACCATTACCACGCGTTGCGATATTCCTGCAGAGTTGCCGACCGGGGGTGATGCCCACGTCATCGCGGGAGGAATGTTGCGTGAATCACTCCGGGGCCAAGGGCTTCTGGGTCAGACGCAGTACCGCGAACGAATGACCCGGCAACCGTGTGGCGTCGGTCTCACACTCTGGCGCCCCCCAGGCCAGTACCAGATCGCCACAGACCGGCGCACTCACCGTGTCCTCGCCGAGATTGCAGACGAGCAGCAGCGGACCGCGGCGCATGGCGATCCATCGCCTGTCCTCGTCGTAGTCGATCACGAGCTGGCTCAACCAGGGGCCGGCCGGATCGATCTCCGCGCGCAGCCCGATCAGCGCCTTGTAGAGGCGGAGCAGCTGCACGTGGCGTTGATCTTCGAGCTCGCCCCACGCCAGCTTGGACCGGTGAAAGGTTTCGGGATCCTGCGGGTCGGGGATCTCGTCGGCGTTCCAGCCGTGCTCGGCGAACTCGGCCTTGCGGCCTTCGGCGGTGGCACGCGCCACCTGTGGGTCCTCATGCGAACTGAAGAATTGAAACGGGGTGAGCGCACCCCATTCCTCTCCCATGAAAAGCATTGCGGTGTAGGGCGACAGCAGTACCAATGCGGCTTTTATCGCCAGTTGCCCGGCGGTCAGGTTCTGCGATGGGCGGTCACCGAGCGCTCGGTTGCCGATCTGGTCGTGGGTGCACGTGTAGGCCAAGAGACGGGTAGCCGGGATCTGCGAGATCGGCAGCGGCCGGCCATGGCGCCGGCGGCGAAACGACGAGTAGGTGGCCGCATGGAAGAAGCCGTTGCGCAACGTGGTCGCCAGGGTGGCCATGCTGCCGAAGTCGGCGTAATAGCCTTGCCGCTCGCCGGATACCGCGGTGTGGATGGCGTGGTGGATGTCGTCATCCCATTGCGCGGTGATCCCGTAACCACCGTCATCGCGCCGGGTGATGGTCCGTGGATCGTTGCGATCGCTTTCCGCGACCAGTGACAGCGGCCGCCCCAGCTGTGCGGCAAGCGCGTCGGTTTCGGCAGCCAGCTCCTCAAGAATATTGATCGCTGTGGTGTCCACCAACGCGTGCACGGCGTCCAGCCGGAGGCCGTCGACGTGGAAGACGCGCATCCAGCGCAGCGCGCAGTCGATGATGTAGCGGCGCACTTCGTCGGAGTCGGCGCCGTCGATGTTGATGGCATTGCCCCACGGGTTACGTGCTTGCGACAGGTACGGCCCGAAACGGGGAAGGAAATTCCCGGACGGCCCAAGGTGATTGAAGACGGCATCGATCAGTACCCCCAGGCCACGGCTGTGGCAGGCGTCGACAAAGCGCGCCAACCCATCCGGGCCGCCGTAGGGCTCATGCACGGCGTACCACAGCACACCGTCGTATCCCCAGCCGTGCTCACCGGAGAAGGCGTTGACCGGCATCAGTTCCACGAAGTCGACGCCCAGATCGACCAGGTGATCCAGCTTGGCGATCGCGGAATCGAATGTGCCGACAGGCGTGAATGTTCCGATGTGCAGTTCGTAGATCAGCACACCTTCGACTGGCCTTCCCGTCCAGTCGTCATCGGTCCATTTCGGGCTGGACTCATCCCACAAGGCCGAGCGCGCGTGCACTCCGTCGGGCTGGCGGGCCGACCGCGGATCCGGGAGCACCTGCGGGTCGTCATCGAGCAGGTAGCCGTAGCGCGCGTCCGGCGCGACGTCGAGCGTCGTCCGCCACCACCCGTCATCCGAACGGACCATCGGGTGCGGCACCCCATCGACATCGAGGCCGACGACTGCCGAAGTTGGTGCCCAGACGGCGAACTCAGTCATCGACACGCTCCAGCAGAACAACCGGTAGATCGGCGAACAACTCGACGGCCCGCACCGACCCGCGGTGTCTGATGCCGGAGAGCGCGTCGGACCACGTGCCGGGAGGCAGCGCGACCACCGTATCGCCCCACCCAGCGCCCTGCAGGCGCACCGTCCAACGGCTGACCGCCACCACCACGTCATCGCCCCGGCGAAAAGCCACGACCTGTTCTCCAGCCGCGCCCGACGCCGGCAGGGGCCGATAGCCGCCGTGCAGGAAGGTGTCGGGACGTGCTCGTCTCATCTGCAGCGCGGCGGCGACCACCCGCATCTTCCGGTGCTGCGAAGACTCCAGCGCTTCGCGGCACGCCACGTAGTCGACCGGTCGTCGGTTGTCCGGGTCGACCAAACTGTCATCGCAGAGTTCGGTGCCCTGATAGACGTCCGGGATGCCGGGGACGGTCAGGGCCAAGAGCTTCTGGCCGAGGATGTCACTGTCGATATGCGGAGCGAGTTCGGCGACGAACTCCGTCAGCTCCTGAGCGATGGGGCCGTGCAGTATGTCGTCGAGCCATCGGTGCAGCGCACCCTCGAACTCTGTGTCGGGGTCGTGCCACGATGTCCGGCAGTCCGCCTCGCGAACCGCCTTTTCGGCATAGGCGTGCAGCCGCTCGCGCAGTGCGGTGGTCACCCGGCCGTCGGCTGGCCACACACCGAAAATGTTCTGCCACAGGAAAAGTCCGGTAGACGGATCGGGTGAGGGCGTCCTGGATTCCCAACGAGCGACGAACTCCGCCCATAACGACGGCACCTGCGACAGCACGCCGATGCGCGCCCGTACATCCTCGCCGCGTTTGGTGTCGTGGGTGGACAGCGTCGTCATGGTCTGCGGCCAATGCTGGGCCCTGGTGGCGGCCCGGTGATGAAACTCGGCCGAGCCCACACCGAAATACTGCGGGTTCCCGCCGACTTCGTTGAGCGACACCAGCCTGGCATCCCGGTAGAACAGGCAGTCTTCGGTTGCCTTGGCGGTCACCGCTCCGCACAGCTGTTGCAGCCGCACCGCTGCTTCCCCACCGCCGGCGATCGCAGCTGCGAGGAGTGCAAGCGGATCGTCGAGTTCGGGCCGCCGCGCATGCGTGTGTGCCAGCGCCACCGGCAATATCGCCGTCAACCCGGGATAATCGCTGCGATAGACGCCTATCTGACCGAGCACCGCCACGATGGCGTCGGCCAACCGCGGATGATCGGCGCCGGTGGCACTCACCACACAACGACACAGCCGCGCCAGCTCGCTGCCCAGCGTCTCGGCAGCCGCGATCTCCTTCTGCTCGGCCAGCAGGATCGGCATCGCGCGATAGTCAACGCCGGCGGTTTCACACAACTCGGTCAGCGCCGGTTCACCGTTGGGGTCGATGAACACCCCGCCGATCTCCCGTAGGACGTCGTAACCGGTGGACCCGGCCACCGGCAGGTTGACGTCGAGCGACTCGTCAACGGCCAGAATCTTTTCCACGACGATCCAGGCGTCAGGTCCGACCAGCGCCCGCAGCCATCGCAGATACCCCTGCGGATCCGCCAGCCCATCCGGGTGGTCGACCCGCACGCCATCGACAAGGCCCGTGTCGAACCAGCGCGCCAGCTCGGCGTGCCAGGCGTCGAAGACCGCCCGGTCCTCTTGACGCAGGCCGGCCAGCGACGTGATCGAGAAGAAGCGGCGGTATCCACAGCCGCCGCTGCGCCAGCCGACCAGCCGATAGTGCTGGCGATCGTGGACTCGAGCTCCGCTGCCGGCGCCGGTTCCGGGCGCGATCGGAAACACCAGATCACCCAGACGTAGCGACTCGCCGTCGACGGCCAGGTCCGCGACGTCGTCGTCGGAGCCCAGTACCGGCAGAATGATTCGTCCGTCACCAAGGTCCCAATCGATGTCGAAGAACGCGGCATACCGCGAGGATCGGCCGTGCTTGAGCACGTCCCACCACCACGGGTTCTGCTCGGGTCTTTGCACGCCGACATGATTGGGCACGATGTCGATGATCAGCCCGATCCCGCGGGCATGCGCGGCCGCCGAGAGCTGTGCCAAACCCTGCGCGCCGCCCAGCTCGGCGGAGACCGTGGTCGGATCGACGACGTCGTAACCATGGCTCGATCCGCGCACCGCGGTCATGATTGGCGAGAGGTAGAGGTGCGAAATCCCCAGCGCATCGAAATAGTCGAGAAGTTTCTCGACGTCGGCGAAGGTGAACGCGAAGCCGCTTTCCGCGCCCCGCAGCTGTAACCGGTAGGTGGACAGCACTGGGCGGGCCATGCGTTAGCGCACTTTCCTCAAGACGAGCAGCGAACGCCCCGAAACGCGCAGCGCGCCCCCGGGGCGCACGGCCTGCTCAGCGCGCGATGCCGGCTCTGCGGTGTCCAATTCGACGGTCCATTCTGGGGCGTAATCCTTGCCGGGAACAGCGAACTCGCCCGTCCCCTCGTGCGCATTGAAGCACAGCGGGAACGGGTCAACCACCCCGCCGGACCTCGGGCGATGCCCGTCCTCACCCAATTTCGTCAGCACTTTCGATTCCACCCGCCTTTGCCGACGGGGGCTACCCGCCCGCCAGGCGGTCAAACTATCGCCTGCTAGGACACCACGGTCCGGTTCACGGTGCAGACTGTTGAAATGCACCCCGGGTGGGTATAGGCGTTGTTCGTGGCACCCGATGACCTACGCCGGCTGGCGGCGGCGCACGGCGTAGCCACCGCCTATCGCAACGAACGGCGCGAGTTGGTGCAGGTGGATGCCGACGTCGTTGTCCGGGTTCTTCGGCTGATGGAAGTCGAGGCCGGCAACCAAGCCGCCCGTCGTCATGAGCTGATCAGGCTGGACGAACGCGAGCGGGCCGGCGGTTCGCCTCCGACGGCCGCCGTGCGGGTGACCGGCACTGCCCTACCGTTTCCCGGGGCCGCCGCACTGGTGAGCGAGCACGGCGAGCGCACGGTGGTGCGCGATGAACTGCCCGCCGAGCTGTCGCCGGGCTGGTATCAGGTTGAGCTGCGCAACGGCCAAGAGGTGACGCTGGTGGCGGCTCCGACGCGGGTGCCGCAGGCGCCGGATGCGTGGGGATGGATGCTGCAGCTGTACGCGTTGCGGTCCGCGCGCTCCTGGGGAATCGGCGACCTGTCAGACCTGCGGGATTGGGTGGCCTGGACCGCCGCCGACCACGGCGCCGGGGCGGTGCTGCTCAATCCGCTGCACGCGCCGGGACCGACGCATCCGGTGCAGCCGTCACCGTATACGCCGTCGAGCCGGCGGTTCGCCAACCCGTTGGCACTGTGCGTCGTTGACCTGGCCGCCTACCGCCGCGCCGACCCGGACACCCGGGCGGAGGTCGACGCGCTGCGGGTCGCTGCGGACACCGCACGAATCGACTACGACCTGGTCTGGGCGGCCAAACGCGCGGCCCTGGAGTTGCTCTGGCGTGCTGAAGGGCGTCCCGGCGGGCTTGACGAGTCGTCGGAATCCCGGGCGCTGCGTGACTGGGCCACCTACTGCGCGCTGGCCGAACGCCATGGCGGTCGGTGGTCCGGTTGGCCTGCGCCGCTGCAGGACGTAACCGGCGCCGCGGTGGCAGCCGCGCGGCGGGAGCTCGCGCCGAGGGTCGCGTTTCATGCGTGGGTGCAGCAGCGCTGCACCGAGCAGCTGCTGGCGGCGCAGCGCGCCGCCAGGGACTCGGGCATGGCCGTGGGCGTGCTGCACGACCTGGCCGTCGGCGTCGACGGCGATGGCGCCGATGCGTGGGCCCTGGCCGACGTACTGGCCGTTGAGGCCAGTGTCGGCGCGCCCCCGGATACGTTCAGCCCCCGCGGACAGGACTGGTGTCTACCGCCCTGGCGGCCGGACCGCTTGGCGGCCACCGGCTACCGCGCGGTGCGCGACATGCTGCGGGCCGTCCTGGCCCACGCGGACGGTGTGCGCATCGATCACGTCGCCGGCTTGTGGCGGCTGTGGTGGATCCCGCCTGGCGAAAGCCCCGATCGCGGCACCTACGTCCACTACGACGCCGACGTCATGATCGCGGTGCTGGCACTGGAGGCGCATCGCGCCAGCGCTGTCGTCGTCGGCGAGGACCTGGGAACCGTCGAACCCGAAGTCACCCGTGCACTGGCCGACAATGGAATGCTGGGGTGCGCGGTCTCCTGGTTCACCCGCGACGAATCGTCCCCCGGTCAGCCGTTGCTTCCGCCGGCGAAGTGGCCCTCGCGGGTGGCCGCCAGCATCTCCACCCACGACCTGCCCACCGCGGCCGGATTCTTCCGCGCCGAGCATGTGCGGGCACGCGCCGAGCGGGGTCTGCTTGACGACGTGGCGGCCGCGCAGGACGCCGCCGAGAAAGAACGCGCCGAATGGCTCGCGCTGCTGCGTTCCGAAGGGTTCCTCGAGCATGACGACATGGCCCCGGATGAGCCACGGATCATCGACGCCATGCACCGCTTCTTGGCAGCCACGCCGAGCCGGCTGAAACTCATCTCCCCTTACGACGTGCTGGCCGAGCCCCGTCAGCCCAACCTGCCCGGCACCGTCGATCAGTATCCGAACTGGCGCCTGCCGCTGTCCGAGCCTCTTGAGCTGTTGCAGACCGATCCGAGGATCGCCCGCACTGCCGCGTTGTTCTCGCACGATCACGGTCACCAAACCTCCGCCAGGTAATCAGTTCCGGAATGGGGTACATGTCGAGATATGGCCACAGACGCTGACGACGAATTTGGTCAGGACCTAGCGGACCCCATGGCGGGTAGCCATGTCGAGGACGGCATCGTCGAGCACCCGAGCGCGGACGACTTCGGCGATGCCGCGGCCCTGCCGGCGGATCCCGTCTGGTTCAAGCGAGCGGTGTTCTACGAGGTGCTGGTCCGGGCGTTCTACGACTCCAACGGGGACGGCATCGGCGACCTGCGGGGCCTGACCGAGCGACTGGACTACCTGCAGTGGCTCGGCGTCGACTGCCTGTGGCTGCCGCCGTTCTACGACTCGCCGTTGCGCGACGGTGGCTACGACATCCGGGACTTCTACAAGGTTCTGCCGGAGTTCGGCACGGTCGACGATTTCGTCGAACTGCTCGACGCTGCGCACCGTCGCGGCATTCGGGTCATCACCGACCTGGTGATGAACCACACCTCCGACAGCCACCCCTGGTTTCAGCAGTCGCGGCAAGACCCGGACGGCCCGCATGGCGACTACTACGTGTGGAGCGACACCAGCGAACGGTATGCCGATGCCCGGATCATCTTCGTCGACACCGAGGAATCCAACTGGACGTTCGACGCGGTGCGCAAGCAGTTCTATTGGCACCGGTTCTTCTCCCACCAGCCCGACCTGAACTATGACAACCCCGCGGTGCAGGAGGCCATGATCGACGTGCTGCGGTTCTGGCTGAACCTGGGTATCGACGGTTTTCGTTTGGACGCGGTGCCGTACCTGTTCGAGAGGGAGGGAACCAATTGCGAAAACCTGCCCGAGACACATGATTTCCTGAAGCGCTGCCGCAAGGTGGTCGACGACGAGTTCCCCGGCAGGGTTCTGCTGGCCGAGGCCAATCAATGGCCCACAGATGTAGTCGAATATTTCGGCAACCCCGACACCGGCGGCGATGAATGCCACATGGCATTCCACTTCCCTTTGATGCCACGTATTTTCATGGCGGTGCGTCGCGAGTCGCGCTTCCCGATTTCCGAGATCATGGCGCAGACGCCACCGATCCCTCACCTGGCGCAATGGGGAATCTTCCTGCGCAACCACGACGAATTGACCTTGGAGATGGTCACCGACGACGAGCGCGACTACATGTACGCCGAATACGCGAAAGATCCGCGGATGAAGGCGAATGTGGGGATCCGGCGCCGGTTGGCCCCGCTGCTGGACAAAGACCGAAACCAGATCGAACTGTTCACCGCACTGCTGCTGTCGTTACCCGGATCCCCGATCCTCTACTACGGTGACGAGATAGGAATGGGCGATATCATCTGGCTGGGTGACCGCGACGCGGTACGTACCCCGATGCAGTGGACACCCGACCGCAATGCGGGCTTCTCCACTGCGAACCCCGGCCGTCTTTACCTGCCGCCCATTCAAGACGCGGTGTACGGCCATCAGTCGGTCAATGTCGAATCGCAACGCGACACCTCCACGTCGCTGCTCAACTGGACCCGCACCATGCTCGCCATTCGACGCCGATACGAGGCTTTCGCCCTCGGCGGATTCCGTGAATTGGGCGGGTCCAATCCGTCGGTGCTGGCCTTTGTGCGGGAGATGGTGCGGGAGACCTCCGGCGGCGATGGGCGCCTCCAGGGTCACACCGTCTTGTGCGTCAACAACCTGTCCCGGTTTCCGCAGCCGATCGAATTGAATCTGCAGCACTGGGACGGCCACACGCCGGTGGAACTCACCGGGTCCGTGGAGTTTCCGCGAATCGGAAAGCTCCCCTACCTACTCACGCTGCCCGGCCACGGCTTCTACTGGTTTCAGCTGAGCGAGCCATGCGAGCCGAGGGAGGACATGTCATGACCGGTGGCATCGGCGAACCAGCGGGCCTGCCGTGGGCGGAATGGCTACTGACCCGACGCTGGTACGCGGGACGCAATCGGCAACTGGCGAGCGCAGATCCCGCCCTGGTGGTGCAGCTGGGTGGCGGGCTGCAGCTGGTGCTGATCGATGCCGGCTACGCCGACGGAACCGCCGATCGCTACCAGGTGCTCGTCAGCTGGGACGTGGACATGGCACCGGAGTACGCCCAGATCGCGACGATCGGAACCCACGACGGGCATACCGCCTACGACGCGCTGTATGACGCTGCGGCAACCCGAGTCTTGTTGTCGCTGATCGATTCTTCGGCCCGACGCGGCGGGGTCACGTTCACACCGGAGCCGGGAGTGCCGCTGCCGGTCCGGGCCGATTCTCGCGTATCGGAAGCCGAGCAGAGCAACACCAGCGTCATCGTTGAGGAAAAGGTGGTCCTCAAGGTTTTCCGGCGGATCAGGGCTGGCATCAATCCGGATATCGAGCTCAACGCGGCGCTGGGTCGGGCCGCCAACCCACACGTGCCGCGCCTGCTGGGCTCCTACCAGATCGAGTTGCCGAGCGACTCTGGCACGCTGCCCTACGCGTTGGGCATGGTCAGCGAATACGCGATGAACTCGGCCGAGGGTTGGGCGATGGCGACCGCCAGTGTGCGCGACCTGTTCGCCGAAGCCGATCTGTACGCCTATGAAGTGGGCGGCGACTTTGCCGGTGAGTCCTACCGTCTCGGCGAGGCTGTCGCATCGGTACATCGGGCACTTGCCGACAGCTTGGGGACGTCGCAGTCGGTCTTCCCCGCTGAGGCGCTGCTGTCACGGTTGTCGGCGACGGCGGCGACGGTGCCCGAGGTACGCCCCCACATGGCCGCTATCGAACAACGGTTTGCGGCGCTGGCCGGTGAGACCATCACGGTCCAGCGAATCCACGGCGACTTGCATCTGGGCCAGGTGCTTCGCACCCCGAACGGATGGCTGCTGATCGACTTCGAAGGCGAGCCCGGCGCGCCGTTGTCGGAGCGCCGGAGGCCGGACTCGCCGCTGCGAGACGTCGCCGGCGTGCTGCGGTCCTACGAGTACGCCGCGTACGGGAAGCTGGCCGACGTGGCGCGTGATGGCCAAGACCGGCAACTGGCCACTCGGGCGCGCGAGTGGCTGGACCGTTGTCGCAGCGCATTCTGTGACGGCTATGGCGCGGAATCGGGCACCGATCCGCGCGACTGCGCCGCACTGCTGGCCGCCTACGAAGTGGACAAGGCGGTCTATGAGGCCGGCTACGAGGCCCGGCACCGCCCCGCCTGGCTGCCCATTCCGCTGCGCGCGCTGAATCGACTCATCAGTCCGGCGTGACAACAGCCTCTTGGGGCTCCAGCCACAGCGCCGACAGCGGGGGCAGTACCAGCACCGCAGAGGCCGGGCGGCCGTGACGGGGCTCGTCGACGGCGTCCACGCCACCGAAATTGCCCGCGCCGCCGCCGTTGTAGTCGACGGCATCGGTGTTGAGTATCTCGCGCCACCGGCCCGAGAACGGCAGGCCCAGATGGTAGTCGGTGTGCGCCACACCGGAGAAGTTGAACACCGCCGCCAGCACTGACCCGTCCGACGCGTACCGCAAGAAGCTCAGCACATTGTTGGCGGAGTCGTTGGCGTCGATCCAGGAATAGCCGTTCGGGTTGAAGTCTTCGCTCCACAGCGCGGGATGACTGCGGTAAACGGAGTTGAGATCGCGTGCCAAGCGCTGTATTCCGGCGGAGAATCCGGACTCCGCACATTGCGGGTCGAGCTGGAACCAGTCCAACCCACGCTCCTGCGACCACTCGGCGCGCTGACCGAACTCCTGGCCCATGAACAGCAGCTGCTTGCCGGGGTGTGCCCACTGATAGGCCAGCAGGCTGCGCACGCCGGCCGCCTTGGCATGGTCGTCGCCGGGCATGCGGCTCCACAGCGTGCCCTTGCCGTGCACCACTTCGTCATGGCTGATCGGCAGCACGAAGTTCTCGCTGTAGGCGTAGAGCATCGAGAAGGTCATCTCGTGGTGATGGTAGGAGCGGTGCACTGGATCGTGACCGAGAAAGGCGAGGGTGTCGTGCATCCAGCCCATGTTCCACTTCATCGAGAAGCCCAGCCCGCCAAGGCCGGTCGACCTCGACACCCCGGGCCACGAAGTCGATTCTTCGGCGATGGTGACGATGCCGGGCACCGACTTGTGTGCGGTGGCGTTCATCTCCTGCAGGAACTGCACCGCCTCGAGGTTCTCTCGACCGCCGTGGACGTTGGGCGTCCAGCCGCCCTGGGGTCGCGAATAGTCCAGGTAGAGCATCGATGCCACGGCGTCCACTCGCAGTCCGTCGATGTGGAACTCGAGCAGCCAGTACAGCGCATTGGCCACCAAGAAATTGCGTACTTCAGGGCGGCCGAAGTCGAAAACATAGGTTCCCCAGTCGAGTTGCTCGCCGCGTCGCGGATCGGCGTGCTCATACAGCGCGGTGCCGTCGAACCGGCCCAATGCCCAGGCATCTTTCGGGAAATGCGCCGGCACCCAGTCCACAATGACTCCGATGCCGGCACGGTGCAGCGCGTCGACCAAGGCACGGAAGTCGTCGGGCGTGCCGAAGCGCGCGGTCGGCGCGTAGTACGAGGTGACCTGATAGCCCCACGATCCGCCGAACGGGTGCTCGGCGACCGGCAGCAGTTCGACATGGGTGAACCCTTGCTCCACAACGTAGTCCGTCAATTCGGTGGCAAGCTGACGGTAGTTCAACCCCGGCCGCCAGGAGCCGAGGTGCACCTCGTAGATGCTCATCGCTTCGAATGCGGGATCTGCGTTGGCCCGCCGTCTCATCCAGTCGCCGTCACCCCAGGTGTAGCGACTGGTGGTGACGCGCGAAGCGGTGTGCGGCGCAGTTTCAGCGGCGAACGCCATCGGGTCAGCCCGCTCGGTGACGACGTCGTCTACGCCGTGGACCCGAAACTTGTACAGGCCGTCGATCGGAAATCCTGGCCAGAACAGCTCCCACACACCGGAAGAGCCGAGTACCCGCATGGGCGCTCCGATACCGTCCCAGCCGGTGCTGTCACTGATCAACCCGATTCCCTTGGCGTTGGGCGCCCACACCGCGAACGACACACCCGTCACCGACCCGTCCGGGGTGGTGAACGTGCGTGGATGGGCCCCAAGGACCTCCCACAGCCGTTCGTGTCGCCCCTCGCCGAACAGATGCAAGTCGATCTCGCCCAGTGTCGGCAGGAAGCGATACCCGTCGGCCACAATCTGCGGTTCCGCGGCGCCGGGATAGTCGATCTGCAGCCGATAGTCGATCAGGTCGGCGAACGGCAGCGTCGCGGCGAACAACCCCTCACCCAGGTAATCCATGGGCACCCGGTCGTCACCCACCAGGATCGTCACGGCTGCCGCCCCCGGGCGCAGGGCGCGGATCACCGTGCATTCACCGTTGTCGTGGGCGCCGAGGATCGCGTGTGGATCGTGATGGGCACCGGACAACAGCCGGTCGATCTCGATTCGGTTCAGCACCGAGCTCCCTGTTCGTCGGATCGACTTGCGTCTTTCCGACTGGGATACCCGCGGCTGGCCGAAGCTATGCGAACGGCGGGTCTACCCGCGCGGCAGCCCCAACAGCCGTTCGGCGGCGAGCGTCAACAGGATCTGCTCGGTGCCCCCGGCGATCGACAGGCACCGGGTGTTGAGGAAGTCGTGCACCTCGCGCCCGGCCACCGCACCGGCGCCATCGGCCACGTCCATCCGGAACTCGGCCAGCTCTTGGCGATAGCGCACGCCGATGAGCTTGCGTACCGAGGACTCCGAGCCGGGGTCTTGTCCACCGACGGCAAGCTGGGCGATGCGTTGATCCAGCAGTGAGCCCGCCTGCGCGGCGATGATCAGCCGGGCCAACCGCTCGGCGGTGGCGGTGTCGGGTTCCCGATCCGCCAGGGTCTTCAGCAGCTCCTCCATCGGGTTGCCCAGCGCGGTTCCCCCGGCGATCGCAACGCGCTCGTTGGCCAGCGTGGTACGGGCCAGCCGCCAGCCGTCGTTGACGCCGCCGACCACGTGCTCGTCGGGGACGAATACGTCATCGAGGAAGACCTCGTTGAACAAGGCCTCGCCGGTGATCTCCCGCAGTGGCCGGATGTCGATGCCCTCTGCGGCCATGTCGACCAGGAAGTAGGTGATGCCCTTGTGTTTCGGCGCCTCGGCATCGGTTCGGGCCAGGCAGACGCCCCACTGCGAGTCATGGGCCCGCGACGTCCAGACCTTTTGACCGGTCAGCCGCCAGCCGCCGTCGACCTTCACGGCCTTGGTGCGCAGTGCCGCCAGGTCCGAGCCGGCGCCGGGCTCGGAGAACAACTGGCACCAGAACACCTCGCCGGTCAGGGTGGCCGGGATGAAGCGCTCGATCTGCTCGGGGGTGCCGTGCTCGAGAATCGTCGGCGCCGCCCACCAGCCGACCACCAGGTCAGGACGTCCGACACCGGCCGCGGCCAGTTCCTGGTCGATCACCAGCTGTTCGGCGGGGCCGGCCGCGCGCCCGTAGGGAACCGGCCAGTGCGGCGCCAGCAGCCCGGATTCGGCCAGCGCCACCTGGCGCTGGTCGGTCGGCAACGCCGCGATGCGGGCCACCTCCGCGGCGATCTCGGGCCGGACCTCGGTGGCTTCACCCAGGTCGACCTCCAGTCGACGTCGCAGGCCGTCGCGGGTCAGTGCGGCGGTACGGCGCAGCCAACGCTCGGGACCGCCCAGTGCCTGCCCGATGCCGTAGGCCCGGCGCAGGTACAGGTGCGCGTCGTGCTCCCAGGTGATGCCGATGCCGCCGAGCACCTGGATGCAGTCCTTGGCGTTGGACTTGGCAGCATCGATGCAGATCGCGGCGGCGACCGCGGCCGCGATCGTGAACTGCTGGTCATCGGGGTCCGACGCGGCACTCGCCACGTCGCTGGCCGCCACCGCGGCCTGGTCTGCCCGGCACAGCATCTCCGCACACAGGTGCTTGATGGCCTGGAAGCTACCGATCGGCTTGCCGAACTGTTCACGCACCTTGGCGTATTCGACGGCGGTGTCCAACGCCCAGCGGGCGACCCCGGCGGCCTCGGCGGCCAGCACCGTGACCACCAGGTTCTCCACCCGGTTGCCCGCATCCACCAGCACCGCCGGCGCGCCCGAGAGCGTCACCTTGGCCAGCGGCCGGGAGAAGTCGGTGGCGGCCAGCGGTTCGACCTCCACGCCGTCCGCTCGGGCGTCCACGAGCACCCAGGCCTGACCTTCTTGACCGGCCGGCAGCAGCAGCAGACCGTCGGCGGTGGCACCGAGCACCCGCTCAGCGGTGCCGGAGGCCTGTCCAGCCGCGGCGTCGAAGCTCACCGCCGCCGAGGAAGGGTCGGTGACCACGCCGGCCACCCGTTCGCCGGCTGCCAGAGCTTCGACCAGCGTCGGATCGGTGACTACCAAGGTGGCCAGCGCGGTGGTCGCCACCGGCCCGGGGACCAGAGCCTTGGCGGCCTCATCGACCATCGCGCACAGGTCTTCGAGTCGCCCACCGGCTCCGCCGGACTCCTCGGGCACAGCCACTCCGAACAGGCCCAAATCGGCCAGGCGCGCGAAAACGGCTCGCCAGGAATCGGTTTCACCCAACTCCGCGGCACGAATCGCCTCGGCGGTGCCCGCGGCGGCGGCCCAGTCGCGGACCAGCTCGCGGGCAGCGAGCTGTTCGTCGTTGATGGTCACGGACACGCTGGGCTCCTCGGGGTCGAGATGGGCTTGAGAGAGGCGGGTCACGAACGCCCCCACCAACCACTAGAACGTGTTCTAATAGTGCCAGCGTCCGAGCGTCAAGTCGAACCGTAATGGCTGGACACGTTGGGTCCGGCCGATGTCGGGAGTGCGAAATTCAACTACGCGGTGCGTATCGTTATGGGCCAATAGATCGACGGAGGGAGCCGCGCAGCACATGTCGTCACCAGCTGGGGGCACCGCAGGCCGCGGATCGTCGAGCCAACCGCGCGAGGTGGTCAGCGTCGCCGTGCTGACCGAATCCGACCTGGGCTCCGAAGCGCAGCGCGAGCGGCGAAAGCGCATCCTCGACGCGACGCTGGCGATCGCCTCCAAGGGCGGCTACGACGCCGTGCAGATGCGTGCGGTAGCCGATCGTGCGGATGTGGCCGTCGGGACCCTGTACCGCTACTTCCCGTCGAAGGTTCACCTACTGGTCTCGGCGATGGGCCGCGAGATCGCGCGGGTGGACACCAAGACCGACCCGGCAACGTTCGCCGCAACCACCCGGCACCAGCGACTCAACCTGGTGGTCAACAAGCTCAACCGCGCCATGCAGCGCAACCCGCTGCTCACCGAGGCGATGACCCGGGCCTATGTCTTCGCCGACGCCTCGGCGGCCGGCGAAGTCGACCACGTGCAGAAGCTGATCGACTCGATGTTCGCCGGGGCCATGAGCGACGGCGAGCCGACCGAGGAGCAGTACCACATCTCCCGGGTGATCTCGGATGTGTGGCTGTCGAACCTGCTCGCCTGGCTGACCCGGCGGGCGTCGGCCACCGATTTCAGCACCCGACTGGACTTGGCGGTCCGGTTGCTGATCGGCGACGACGACAGCCCCAAGGTCTAACCCCGCTTCTCCAGAAGATGCGGACCGGTTTGCGAGATTCAGAACCGGTGACGGATCCAAGTTCACGCCGGCTGGCGCACGCGCTGGATCTGTTGAACTTCACCCTGGCCGACGTACGGGACGGGCTGGGCCCCTATCTGTCGGTCTACCTGTTGGTGACCCACCATTGGGACCAGGCGTCGATCGGCCTCGTGATGGCGATCGGCGGGATCGCCGCGGTCGTGGCGCAGACCCCGGTGGGAGCGCTGGTCGATCGAACCACCGCCAAGCGCGCGCTGCTGGTCGTCGGTGCGCTGGCGGTCACGGCGGCGGCGTTGGCGATGCCACTGTTCCCCGGCTTCTACAGCGTCGCCGCGTTGCAGTTGCTCACCGGAATCGCGGGTTCGGTGTTCGCGCCGGCGCTGGCCGCGATCACCCTCGGCGTGGTCGGCCCCCGCATGTTCGCAAAACGGCTCGGCCGCAACGAATCGTTCAACCATGCCGGCAATGCCGCGACCGCGGCCGCCACCGGGGCCCTGGCCTACTTCTACGGCCCGATCGTGGTGTTCTGGATGCTGGCCGCTATGGCCGCGCTGAGCGTCGTGGCCACGCTGCGGGTCCCCGAGTCCGCGATCGATCACGACGTGGCCCGGGGCATGGACCATCTGGCCGGCCAGCCCCATCCGCAGCCGTCGGGATACGCGGTGCTGCTGCGCAACCGGCGACTGCTGGTGTTCGCCGCGACCGTGGTGATGTTCCACTTCGCCAACGCGGCGATGCTGCCGTTGGTCGGCCAGGAGCTGGCACTGGTCAACACCGAGGTCGGCACGGCTCTGATGGCGGCGTGCATCGTGGCCGCCCAACTGGTGATGGTGCCGGTGGCCTATCTGACCGGCTCCAAAGCCGATGTCTGGGGTCGCAAGCCGATCTTCCTGGTGGGGTTCGCGGTGCTGACCATCCGCGGACTGCTCTACCCGGTCTGGGACAACTCCTACTGGCTGGTCGGAGTGCAGCTGCTCGACGGGGTGGGAGCGGGGATCTTCGGGGCGCTGTTCCCGCTGGTGGTCCAGGACGTCACGCACGGCACCGGCCGCTTCAACGTCAGCCTGGGGGCCATCACCGCGGCCTGCGGCGTCGGCGCCGCATTGTCGAACTTCGTCGCCGGCCACATCGTCTCGGCCGCGGGCTACAACGCGGCGTTCATCACCCTGGCCGCGGTGGCCGGCGCGGGCTTCATGCTCTACCTGACCGCGATGCCCGAAACGGCCAGACTCAGCGGCGCCACCGCACCCCCGTTAGCCTAAGCGGATGCGCCTCAAGCTCGGCCGCCCCGACATCGGCCGGTACGCCGACCGGTTCGACGTCACACCCGCGGCGCCGGGTGCACCATTGACGGTGACGTGGCTCGGCGTGACCAGCATGCTGATCGACGACGGGTCGTCGGCGCTGATGACCGACGGTTATTTCTCCCGGCCCAGTCTGGCGCGGGTGGCACTGCGCAAGGTGTCGCCGTCGGCCGCCCGCATCGACGGCTGCCTGGCCCGGGCCGGCGTGCATGAGCTGGCTGCGGTGATTCCCCTGCACTCACACATCGACCACGCGCTGGACTCGGCTGTGGTGGCCGAACGTACCGGTGCGGCGCTGGTGGGCGGTGAGTCGACAGCCAATGTCGGCCGGGGCCATGGACTCTCGGACAACCGCCTGATCGTGGCCACCACCGGAGCGTCCCTTACGTTGGGCGGCTACGACGTCACCCTGATCGAGTCGCGGCATTGCCCGCCGGACCGCTTCCCCGGCACCATCACCACCGCGGTGGTTCCGCCGGTGCGGGCGTCTGCGTACAAATGCGGTGAGGCATGGTCGGCGTTGGTGGCCCACCGCTGCTCGGGGCGCAGCCTGCTGATCATGGGCAGCGCGGGGTTCATCCCGGGGGCGTTGGCCGGCCGCAGCGCCGACGTGGTCTACCTGGGCATCGGCCAGCTCGGCGTTCAGCCGCGGCAATATCTGGTCGACTACTGGAACGAGACGGTCCGCGCCGTCGGAGCCTCGACGGTGGTGTTGACCCACTGGGACGACTTCTTCCAACCCCTGTCGAAACCGTTGCGTGCCTTGCCCTACGCCGGCGATGACCTCGACGTCACGATGCGGGTGCTGTCCGAGTTGGCCGAATCCGATGGAGTCGGACTACACCTGCCCACCGTGTGGCGTCGTGAGGATCCGTGGGCCTGAACCTGGCTCTTGCGCTGCTGCTGCTTGCCGCGGTGCTGGGCTTCGCGGTGGTTCGCCCGCGGGGCTGGCCGGAGATGTTCGCGGCGGTGCCGGCCGCCGGCATCCTTGTTGCCACCGGCGCGATCTCGATGCACGA
This sequence comes from Mycobacterium sp. SMC-14, assembly GCF_046250075.1. NCBI lineage: Bacteria > Bacillati > Actinomycetota > Actinomycetes > Mycobacteriales > Mycobacteriaceae > Mycobacterium > Mycobacterium sp. SMC-14. Next base: position 4,135,626 of record NZ_CP176429.1, read on the forward strand.
CGCACTCACCGAAGCCGCCACGCTGCTGCACGTCGTCGCGTTTCTGGGCGCGGTACTGGTGCTGGCTCAGCTCTGTGACGATGAGGGCCTGTTCGAAGCGGCCGGCGCGGCGATGGCACGAGGCGATGTCGGCCCGCCGCAACATCTGCTGCGCCGTGTCTTCGTCATCGCTGCCGGCCTGACCGCGGTGCTGAGCCTGGACGCGACGGTGGTGCTGCTGACTCCGGTGGTACTGATGATGGCCCGCCGCCGCCACGCCCCGATCCGTCCACACGCCTATGCCACCGCGCACCTGGCCAACACGGCGTCCCTGCTGCTGCCGGTGTCCAACCTGACGAATCTGTTGGCGTTCAACCAAGCTGGGCTGTCGTTCGTGAAGTTCACCGCGCTGATGGCAGCGCCGTGGCTGGCCACCACGGCCGTTGTCTATCTGATCTTCCGCTGGTTTTTCCGCGCCGATCTGCGGGCCACACCGGTGCACCAGCACGCCGGCCCGCCGCCCCCGGTCCCGGTGTTCGTGCTGGTGGTACTGGGCCTGACCTTGGCCGGTTTCGTGGTCGCCGAGACATTCGGCGTGCCGGCGGCGTGGGCGGCCGTCGCCGGTGCGGCCGTACTCGCCGTCCGTGGTCTGGCACAGCGGCGCAGCACCCCCGCCGGTATCGCGCGGGCCGCCCACCCGGGCTTCCTGGTGTTCGTGCTGGCGCTCGGCGTGGTGGTGCGTGCCGTCGTGGACAACGGGCTGGGCGAGCGGATGACCACGGTCTTGCCGACCGGGTCGGGTCTGCCGGCGCTGCTGGGTATCGCGGCGGTGGCCGCGGTGCTGGCCAACGTGGTCAACAATCTGCCGGCGACCCTGGTACTGGTGCCGTTGGTGGCACCGAGCGGCCCGCTGGCAGTGCTGGCGGTGTTGATCGGGGTCAACATCGGGCCCAACCTCAGCTACACCGGCTCGTTGTCGAATCTGCTGTGGCGCCGGGTATTGCGCCGCTACCGTGTTGCGGCCGGGGTCGGCGAATACACCCGTCTGGGGCTGTGCACGGTTCCGGCCACGCTGGGAGTGGCGGTGCTGGCCCTGTGGGCCGGCGCTCGACTGCTGGGCGTCTAGGACCGGGGAAACGACGGCGGCAGGGGCATGCCGAGTTCGGCCATGACGGCACGCAGGCGCGCCGGGTAGTCGGTGATGAGCCCGTCGACGCCGGCAGCGATCTGCTCGCGCATGGCGTCGGCGTCGTTGACCGTCCACGGAATCACCCGCAGCCCAGCGGCATGCGCGCGTTCGGTGAATGCTCGATCCACCATCGAGTAGTCCGGGGACACGACGTCGGCACCGACCCCCACCGCCCCGGAGATCGGGTCGGGCCCCTGCTCGGCCAGCGCCACCAGCGCAATGGCCGGTTCGGCGGCGCGGACCATCGGCAGAGTGCGCCAGTCGAAACTCTGGATCTCGACGGAATCCAGCTTGCCGGCGGCGCGCACCGCCGCCAGGATCACGTCGACGAGCTGCTGCTGGTTGGCCGCGTCGACCTTGGTCTCTATGTTATAGCGGACGCCCGTGTGGCCGGCGAGCGCGAAAACCTCCGGCAGGGTTGCGATCACGTTGTGCTGCACGACTTCCGCGTCGGGGAATTCCGGCAGCAGCTGTCCACAGTCCAAGGTTCTGATCTGGGCGAGGGTGAGATCGGCTACCCGCTTGCCGACGTACGGGTAATCGGGGTCGCCGACAAAGGCCGGTCCGGTGTCGGCGCACTTCGCCGGCTCGATGACCGGGTCATGCCACACCAGCGGCTGGCCATCACGAGTCAGCACGATGTCCAACTCCAGCGTGCTGACCCCCAACTCGAGCGACTTGGCGAAGGCTCGCAGCGATTCCTCGGTGGTCTCGCCCCGGCCCCCGCGATGCGCCTGCAGATCGAACGCCGGTGGTTGCGCGGCGGCCGTTGACGAAGGATTCACCACCGAAGCCATCAGCACCGCAGCAATCAACGCGCGGCGAATCACCGTCGCTGACGGGCGATCTCGGCCAGCACCACCCCGGCAGCCACCGATGCGTTGAGCGACTCGGTGGGCCCGGACATCGGAATCGACACGATGGCGTCGCAGTTCTGCCGGACCAGCCGGGACAGCCCCTTGCCCTCGGAACCGACGACCAGCACCATCGGCGTGGTGCCGTCCAACTCATCGACCACGGTGTCGCCGCCGGCGTCCAAGCCGACGATCTGCAGGCCGCGATCTGCCCACGCTTTCAGCGTTTGGTTCAGGTTGGGCGCACGCGCAATGGGAACCCGAGCTGCCGCACCGGCACTGGTGCGCCAGGCCACCGCGGTCACCGACGCCGACCGACGCTGCGGAATGACCACGCCGTGCCCGCCGAACGCCGCGACCGAGCGCACAATGGCGCCGAGATTGCGTGGATCGGAGATGTTGTCCAGTGCGACCAGCAACGGCGGTGCGACATCGCGCCGCGCGGCGGCGATCAGGTCGTCGGGATGCGCGTAGTTGTAGGGCGGGACCTGTAGCGCGATGCCCTGATGCAGACCGTTGGTGGTCATCTTGTCCAGGTCGGACCGCGGGACCTCCAGGATTGGCAATCCGGAATCGGCTGCCCGAGTGACTGATTCAGTCAGGCGCTCATCGGCTTCGGCCCCCAGCGCCACATACAGCGCGTTGGCCGGGATTCCGGCACGCAGGCACTCCAGGACCGGGTTGCGGCCCAGCACGGTCTCGTTCTCGTCGGTGCGCTTGGTGGTCCGGTACGCGCGCTGCTTCGCCGCGCGCTTGGCCGCCTTGGCCGCCGGGTGGTATTCCCGCTGGTGCGCCGGCGGGGTGGCGCCGCGGCCTTCGAGCCCACGGCGGCGCTGACCTCCAGAGCCGACGGTGGGCCCCTTCTTGGTGCCGGGTTTGCGCACCGCACCCTTGCGCTTGGAATTTCCGGCCATCTACTCAGACCCCTCCACCAGTAGTGACCATTGCGGACCGTCTCCGGTGTCGGTGACGTCGATACCGGCATCCTTGAGCCTGCAGCGGATCTCATCGGCCAGTTGCCAATCCCGTTCCGCGCGAGCCGTTTCCCTGCGTTCCAGTTCGGCTCGGACCAGCACGTCGACCGCGGCCAGTGCCGCCGAGGTCTCATCGCGCGATTCCCAGCGCTCGTTGAGCGGGTCACAACCCAGCACTTCCATCATCGCCCGAATGGCACCGGCGGCAGCCAGCGCACCCTCGTGGTCACCGGAGTCCAGGGCCCGGTTGCCCTCCGCGCGCGTGCGGTGCACCTCGGCCAGCGCGATCGGCACCGCCAGGTCGTCGTCGAGCGCTGCGGCGAAACGGTCCGTCCAGGTGCTGGGAACCACCGCGCCCACCCGACTGCGCACTCGGTGCAGGAAGTCCTCGATGCCGACGTAGGCGTTGACGGCGTCGCGCAACGCGGTCTCGGAGAATTCGAGCATCGACCGGTAGTGCGCGCTGCCCAGGTAGTACCGCAGTTCGGCGGGCCGGACCCGCTGCAGCACCGCCGACATCGAGAGCACATTGCCCAGCGACTTGCTCATCTTCTCGCCGCCCAGGGTGACCCAGCCGTTGTGCAGCCAATAGTTCGCGAATCCGTCTCCGGCGGCGCGGCTCTGAGCGATCTCGTTCTCATGGTGCGGGAAGACCAGGTCCATCCCGCCGCAGTGGATGTCGAATTCGGCGCCGAGGTAGGAGCGGGCCATCGCCGAACACTCCAGGTGCCAGCCCGGACGGCCCGGACCCCACGGCGTGGGCCAGCTGGGCTCACCGGGCTTGGCGCCTTTCCACAGCGTGAAGTCGCGCGGATCGCGCTTACCGGTGGCGACCCCCTCGCCCTGGTGCACATCGTCGATCCGATGACCGGACAACTGGCCGTAGTCGGGGTAGCTGAGCACGTCGAAGTACACATCGCCGCCGCCGGGATAGGCGTGGCCCCGCTCGATCAACCGCTCGATCAGCTCCACCATCTGGGTGATGTGTCCGGTGGCGCGCGGTTCGGCCGACGGCGGCAGCACGCCCAGCGCTTCGTAGGCGGCGGTGAACTCACGCTCATGGGTGGCGGCCCACTCCCACCACGGCCGGCCCGCCGCGGCGGCCTTGGTGAGGATCTTGTCGTCGATGTCCGTCACGTTGCGCACAAAGGCGACGTCGTAGCCTCGGGCGGTGAGCCACCGGCGTAATACGTCGAACGCCACGCCGCTGCGGACGTGGCCGATGTGGGGCGCGGCCTGGACGGTGGCACCGCACAGATAGATAGAGGCATGACCCGGCCGCAGCGGGATGAATTCACGCACGGCGCCGGTTGCCGTGTCGTGCAGCCGCAGGCTGGGGCGATCGGTCACGACGGGCCAGCTTACCGGGCGCCGAGCCCACGACCGCCACGCCCGCCGCTACCAGGGCCTTGCCAGGAACGGCCACCACCTGCCGTATCGGTGGACAGGGGGTGTGACGTGGCATATATTGCGGCAGTGAGTAAACGTCTGGTGGCAGTCTCGGGAGCAGTCTTGGCTGCGGTCGCATTCGCAGGTAGCGCGACCGCCTACGCCGATGAGCCGAACAACAACCAGCCGCAGCCCCAGCCCGCAGAAGTTGTCGCTGCGGTTACTCCGGTGCCAGCCGAGCACCAGCCGACGCCAGACCTCCAGGCCCAGCAGGCCCAGCAGCAGGTCGATCCGGACATGCAGTCCCAGCACGAGGCGATGCAAGACGCCCAGGCCGAGCAGCAGCGGCAGCAGGCCGAGGCGCAGGCCGACCAGGCGGCGGGTGCCGCTGCTGGTGCTGGCGCCGGCGCGAGCAGCGCCAGTATGGCTGCGATGGGTCCCCAGATCGGTATGTCGATGGCAATGATGGCGCCGATGGTCGGAATGATGGGCTTGCCCCTGGTGACGCCCCTGTTGACCTCGGGGCTGACCGGTCTGGCCCAGTCGGGCTCGAACACGGGCGCGAACGCGCTTGGCGACGCCGGTTCGGCCGCGGCGACCGACGCGTTGAACTTGGGCGCACCGGACGTCGGTTCGGCCGCGGCATCGCTACCCTTCGGTCTGGGTGCGGACCTGACCCCGAACCTCGACATCGCCCCTGACCTTTTGACGGGTGGCACCGCGGACCTCGTTAGCGGCGTAGGGGCCGACGCCGCAGGCGGCGTCGGCGACACCCTGACCCAGGGCCTCGGCGACTCTGTCACCCAGGGCGTCACCGACTCCGTCACCCAGGGCCTCACCGAGTCGCTCACCCAGAGCCTCACCGACGCCGGCGCGGACGCTGGCGTGCAGATTGGCACTGCGGTGGCCACCGAGGTTCCGTGCGGCATCGTCGGGGCTATCTTCGGCTTCGGCTGCTAGATCCCGCCGAAGCAACTACCCCGGCACTACCAACGCGGTAGCCACCGCGGCCAGTCCCTCGCCACGACCGGTGAGCCCTAGGCCGTCGGTGGTTGTCGCCGACACCGAGACCGGTGCGCCCAACAATTCCGACAGCAACTGCTGCGCTTCGGCGCGGCGGGGCCCCACCTTCGGCCGGTTGCCGATGACCTGCACCGCGGCATTCCCGATCACAAACCCGTTCTCGGCGAGCAGCTCACGCACGTGGCCGAGCATCACAGCACCGGTTACTCGTGCCCAGCGAGGCTCGTCGACGCCGAATACCGTCCCGAGGTCCCCCAACCCTGCCGCCGACAACAGCGCGTCACACAGGGCGTGTGCGGCCACATCGCCGTCGGAGTGTCCGGCGCAGCCATCGGCGTCGGGAAACAGCAATCCCAACAACCAGCAGGGCCGCCCCGGCTCGATCGGGTGCACGTCGGTGCCCAGTCCGACCCGCGGCAGTGCGCTCACCGGTTGACCACCGCCTCGGCGAGTACCGCATCCAGCGCGGTGGTGATCTTGAAGGCCAACGGATCGCCTTCGACGGTCTGGACCTGGCCGCCGACATGCTCGACCATCGAAGCGTCGTCGGTGAACTGCGTGCCCGCACCGGCCTGCTGGTAGGCCCGCAACAGCAGGTCGGCGGCGAAGCCCTGCGGTGTCTGTACGGCCCGCAGTCCGGCCCGCTCAGGTGTGCCCAGCACCGTGCCGTTGGCGTCGACCGCCTTGATGGTGTCGGCCACCGGAAGCACCGGAACGACGGCGCGGTACCCGGCGTGCAATGCCTCGACCACCCGGGCCACCAGTGCGGGCGGAGTCAACGGTCGTGCGGCGTCGTGGACCAGCACGAAATCGGGGTCTCCAGCGCCGGCCAGCGCCAATCGAACGGAATCGACGCGGTCGGCGCCGCCGGCGACGATGGTGGCGGCCCCACCGAGGATCAATTTGGCCTCATCGGTGCGGTCCGGCGGCACCGCGACCACGACCTGGTCGACGACCCCGGACTCCCGCAGGCCGGCCACGGCGCGCTCAACAAGCGTCACGCCGCCCAGCAGAAAGAACGCCTTCGGTATGCCGGCGCCCAGCCGCACACCCGAACCGGCAGCCGGTACCACGGCTACTGTGCTTGGCACCGGATCCCCGGTCGCTCAGAGAACGTCGCGGTCAGGACGCCGCGGCCAGCACCTCGTCGAGGATGATCTCCGCCTTGGCGTCATCGGTGTTCTCGGCCAGGGCCAGCTCACCGACCAGGATCTGACGTGCCTTGGCCAGCATGCGCTTCTCACCGGCGGACAGACCGCGCTCCTGGTCACGCCGCCACAGGTCACGAACAACCTCGGCTACCTTGTGCACATCACCGGAGGCGAGCTTCTCCAGGTTGGCCTTGTAACGACGCGACCAGTTGGTCGGTTCTTCGGTGTGCGGGGCACGCAACACCTGGAAGACCTTGTCCAGGCCTTCCTGGCCGACAACGTCACGCACACCGACATATTCGGCATTATCAGCGGGAACTCGAACGGTGAGGTCGCCCTGCGCCACCTTAAGGACCAGATAGTCCTTTTGCTCGCCTTTGATGGTCCGGGTTTCAATCGCCTCGATCAACGCTGCACCGTGGTGTGGATATACGACGGTGTCTCCGACCTTAAAGATCATCTGATTTGAGCCCCTTTCGCTACCCCATGCTAACACGCCGCCACAACACGCGACCACCAACGGTGCAGGTCAGGGGCACCGCGACCCCAGAAGGGGGGTTGACACCACGACGGAAGCGTGCTGGGTCGATCCTGATTGGAGCCTGATCCGGGCTGGTCGATGGGGGTGGTGGACGACCGGTAACCCTGCGCTACCGCCAGCAGATGGTTGCTACTACAGTGCATAGTCACAAGTCGCCACGGCCGAGCAGGAGACCATACGTGAACTCGTTCAGCAGGGCCTTCAACAAGGCTGCGATCGCGCTGATTGCTGCAGCGGCGCTGGCCGGCTGCGGTACCGGTCAGATCTCTCAGACCGCGGACCAGGCGTCCGCGGTCAACGGCTCCTCGGCCACCGTCGGCGACCTGGCACTGCGCGACGTGCGCATCCAGGCGACTCAGACCGGCGACGCGTTGGAGCCCGGCCAGACCGTCGACCTGGTGTTCGTGGTCAGCAACCAGTCGACCGACGCCGACGACGAGCTGACCGACATCAAGACTTCCATCGGCAAGGTGTCACCGACCGGCAGCAAGACCGTGCCGGTCGGCGGTGTCCTGGTCGTGAGCGCGCCGGCCGGCCCCGACCTGCCGACGGCTCCCGCGGCCAAGGCGCTGCCCGAGGTCGCCAACGCCAACACCGCCACGGCGACGGTGACCCTGGACAAGGCGATCCGCAACGGGCTCACCTACGACTTCACCTTCAACTTCAAGAAGGCCGGCGAGGTGCGCGTGGACGTCCCGATCTCGGCCGGCCCGCTTTCGCACCACTGACGCATCCGTCGCCGCCGTCACTGTCGGACCTACCCGATACGGTCGCCCAGTGGCCAAAGCGCGTTCGCTCTATCGCTGTTCGGAATGCGGGAACACCACCGCGAAGTGGCTGGGCCGTTGCCCGGATTGCGGCAGCTGGGGTGGTATCGACCCGGTAGGCGAAGCGGCTGCACCGGCGGGTGGGCTGCGGCCGGCGGCACCGGCACGGCCCGCGGTCCCGATCAGCTCCATCGAGGTGGGGCGCGCACAGCCGGCGCCCACCGGGGTCACCGAACTCGACCGGGTGTTGGGCGGCGGGGTGGTCCCCGGCTCGGTCACCCTGTTGGCCGGCGATCCCGGGGTCGGCAAATCGACGCTGCTGCTCGAGGTCGCTCACCGTTGGGCGCTAGCCGGGCGCCGGGCGCTGTACGTGTCCGGAGAGGAGTCCGCGGGGCAGATCCGGCTGCGCGCCGAACGCACCGGATGCAGCCACGACGAGATCTACCTGGCGTCCGAGGCTGACCTGCAGACCGTGCTGGGCCACATCGAGGCGGTGCGGCCCACCCTGGTGGTGGTGGATTCGGTGCAGACGCTGGCCGCTGCCGACACCGACGGGGTGGCCGGCGGTGTCACCCAGGTGCGGGCCGTCACGGCCGCCCTGACCGCGGCCGCCAAGACCGCCGATGTGGCACTGATCCTGGTCGGACACGTGACCAAGGACGGTGCTATCGCCGGCCCGCGTTCACTGGAGCACCTCGTCGACGTGGTGCTGCACTTCGAGGGAGACCGCAACTCGGTGCTGCGAATGGTGCGAGCGGTCAAGAATCGATTCGGTGCCACCGACGAGGTGGGCTGTTTCCTGCTCCGTGACAACGGCATCGAACCGATCGCCGACCCGTCCGGCCTGTTCCTGGAACAGCGCAGCGAGCCGGTGCCGGGCACCGCGATCACCATCGCACTCGATGGCAAGCGGCCGCTGATCGGCGAAGTGCAGGCGCTGCTGGCCAAGCCGGCGGGCGGCTCGCCGCGCCGCGCGGTCAGCGGCATCGACCACGCCCGGGCGGCCATGATCACCGCGGTGCTGGACAAGCACGCCGAGCTTCCGATCGCGGCCGGCGACATCTACCTGTCCACGGTGGGCGGTATGCGGTTGACCGATCCGTCCACGGATCTGGCTGTCGCCATCGCGCTGGCATCGGCCTATTCGGATCTGCCGCTACCGGCGACCACCGTCGTGGTGGGCGAAGTAGGTCTGGCCGGTGACCTGCGTCCGGTCAGCGGGATGGACCGCAGGCTCGCTGAGGCGGCCCGGCTCGGATTCACCACCGCACTGACTCCCCCGGGCGCCCCGGCCAGCGTGGGCGCCCTGCGTACGGTGCCGGCCGCCAATATCGTTGCCGCGCTACACCACCTGGTCGAGATCGCCGACCGGCGCGTGGGCCAGCTGGCCCCACCGAAACTACTGGACCGAAGCTAAACCCAATCCGACGATCAGTTGCCCGGTGGCGGAGCGTCCGGCGGGGGCACGTCCTGCGCCGGCGGCGGCATGTCCGGCGAAGGCTCGGTAAGCATGAACGGCACCGTCGCTGATCGCAGATTGCCCAGTTGGACGACGAGGTTGTAGGTACCGGGACCTATCGGCTGCCGCGGCAGTGGGCACTGCGGCGCCGAACCCATTCCGGTCCAGGTCACCGTGGTGGTCACCTGCTCGCCGGGATCGAAGGTCTTCACCAGGGTTTCGTTCGACGGCGCGCAGTCCAAGTTCGACCACAGCCGCTGGTTGTCCAGCGAGTAGACGTAGGCAGCCAGTACCGCGGCACCCACGTCCCGCTTGCAGGCCACCAACCCGATGTTGGTGACGACCATGGTGAACTGGGGCTGTTCACCCACCGTGTACTGCGGACCGGTCAGACCCTTGACCGCCAGCGTCGAGTCGGGGCAGTCGTCACCCTCCTTGAGCACCGGTGGCGGGGTCACCGCAGCGGTAGGCGTCGGCGCTTGTGGTGGCACCTGCTCTGCGGGAGCCACCACTGGCGTCTTGACCTCTTCAGGCGAGGGGTTCTGCGGCTTGGCGTGCTGCGCGGCGGAAGACTTCTTCCCGTCGGCGTTGTCGGCACCAGCGCTGCCATGAACGACACCGAAGATGATGGCCGACACGACTGCAATCACGATGAGCGCAATGCCCAGCGCGAGGCCACGTCGTCGCCAATAGATCTGCGAAGGCAGCGGACCCTGCGGTTCCAAATCGAGCACGTTCTCACGGTAGGACGACCTCACCGAGAGTTGTTCGACCCGTCCCGGCGTGTCGTAGCCGCGTTGTGACCTTCGGCGACTATTCGGCGCCGTAATCGCCGATGTCGCCCAGGTGATTGCGCGCCGATACCCGTCCGTCGGCCAGGTGATAGGTGGCGCCGACGATCGCCAACGAACCGGCCACGATCCGTTCGGCGATCGCCGCGGACCGCGTTGCCAGCTGGGCCACCGTCTCGGTGACGTGCCGGGCTTCGAACTCGTCGACGGCGCTCAGCCCGTCGCGGCGGCCCAGCAGGATCGACGGCATAACCCGCTCGACGATGTCCCGCAGATAACCGCCCGGCACGGCCCCGCCGTCCAACGCACCCAGGGTCGCCGAGATCGCCCCACAGCTGTCGTGGCCGAGCACGACGATCAACGGAACGTTGAGCACCTCAACCGCGAATTCGATCGAGCCCAGCACCGCCGCGTCGACGACGTGGCCGGCGGTGCGGACCACGAACATGTCGCCCAGCCCCTGGTCGAAGATCAGCTCGGCGGCCACCCGACTGTCACCGCAGCCGAACACCACCGCGGTCGGCTTCTGGCCGGCGGCCAGGGCAGCGCGGCGCGCGACGTCCTGGCTGGGATGGCTGGGCTCGCCTGCGACGAAGCGCTCGTTACCCTCTTTGAGTGCTTTCCACGCTGAGATCGGGTTGGAATTAGGCATGCCCGATATTCTGCCTGTGAATCAATCGCAGCGCGCGGCGAGCATCGAATTTCACCAGCTGTTCAACTGGTTCGCGTCGGCTGAACGGGATCTGCCTTGGCGGGCGGGCGATGTCACGCCGTGGCAGATCCTGGTGAGCGAATTCATGCTGCAGCAGACGCCGGTCGCACGGGTCCTGCCGATCTGGCCGGATTGGGTGGCGCGCTGGCCCACGCCGTCGGCGACGGCGGCCGCAAGCCAGGCCGACATCCTGCGGGCATGGGGGAAACTCGGCTATCCCCGCCGCGCCAAGCGGCTGCATGAATGCGCGACGGTGATCGCTCGAGAATTCGCCGACGTGGTGCCCGACGACGTCGATGTCTTGCAGCAGCTGCCCGGGATCGGCAGCTACACCGCCAGGGCGGTGGCCAGCTTCGCCTACCGCCAGCCGGTTCCGGTGGTGGACACCAACGTGCGCCGGGTGGTGGCCCGGGCTGTGCACGGGCAGGCTGACGCCGGCGCCCCGTCGGCGAAACGCGACCACGCCGATGTGGCGGCCCTGCTGCCCGGACCCGATCGGGCCGCCAGGTTCTCCGCGGCGCTGATGGAGCTGGGCGCCATCGTGTGCACCGCGCGGTCGCCGCGCTGTGACTCCTGCCCGCTGCGGGCCACCTGCCGGTGGCGGCTGGCCGGCTCGCCGGCGCCCGCCGGTCCGAAGCGCGCCGCCCAACGCTATGCCGGCACCGACCGACAAGTCCGCGGACGGCTACTGGATGTGCTGCGGGACAACGCCGTTGCAGTGACACGCGCCGAGCTTGACCTGGCCTGGCCGGCGGACCCGGTCCAACGCGAGCGTGCCCTGAGCTCCCTGCTGGGCGATGGACTGGTGGAATTACTGCCCGACGGCCGCTTCGCGCTGCCCGGTCAGGACAGGAACGACTCGACGGCCTCGCGGTAGGCCTGCGGCGCCTCGTCGTGCACCAGGTGTCCCGCCTCCGGAACGTGCAGGTAACTGCTGTCGAACGCGATGCGGTGCATTTCGCGCATCTGCCCCGGCGGAGTCACCGAGTTACCGGCCTCGATCAGCAGGGTGGGCGCACGCACCGCGCGCCACTGCTCCCAGTAGTCCCGAGTGCCCCACTCGGCGGCGATCTGCAACCACCACTCGGGCCGACCATGTAGCCGCCAACCGGTCTCGGTGCGGTCGAAGGCTTCCAGGAAGTAGCGTCCGGCGACGTCGCCGAATTCTGCGATCACCTGCTCAGCACTGGGGAACTCCACCGGCAGGGCATGCACCCACGGCTCCCACGGGCCGGTGGTGCGGCCCCGGAAGTCCGGCGCCATGTCCTCGACCACCAGTGCGGAGATGAGTTCGGGGTGACGGGCCGCCAGGCACCACGAATGCAATCCGCCCATCGAATGTCCGATCAGCCGCACCGGGCCGGGCAACTGCTCCACAGCGGTGGCCAAGTCGGCGACGAAGCGTTCGGTGGCGATCGGATGGGGGTCGGCGACCTCGCGGCCTCGATGCCAGGGGGCGTCGTAGGTGTAGACCGCACCGAGCCTGGTCAGCCAGGGCAGTTGCCGCGGCCAGGTGGTGCCACGCCCCATCAGACCGTGCACCAGCACCAACGGCGCCCCGTGGCCGCCGCGGTAGGTCAGCAACTCGGTCGACACGATCCCCACCCGGGGCACGGTAGCCTAGGCCCATGTCAGTGGTGAAGATCAATGCAATCGAGGTGCCCGCCGACGCCGGGCCCGAACTGGAGAAACGGTTTGCAAATCGCGCGCACGCGGTGGAGAACCAGCCCGGTTTTCTTGGCTTCCAGCTGCTGCGCCCCGTCAAGGGCGACGACCGCTACTTCGTGGTGACGCACTGGGAGTCCGACGAAGCGTTCCAGGCGTGGGCGCAGGGACCCGCCGTCGAAGCCCACGCCGGGCAGCGCGCCAAGCCGGTGGCGACCGGGGCATCACTGCTGGAGTTCGAGGTCGTGCTTGACGTCGCCGGAACCGCCGCACAGGCCTAGTCCCGTGCGGCGCCACCTGGCGGCATGGACGACCGCTCTGACCCTGGTCCCCCTTGCCGCCGGGGCAGCCGCCGGCTGCGCCCCTTCACCGGCATCTCCCGCCGACGACGGTTCCGGCAGCGGCGTGACGATTTCGACCAAGACTCCGCCCGGCCTGCGCGCCAAGCAGACCATGGACATGCTGAACTCCGATTGGCCGATCGGCCCGATCGGGGTGGCGACCCTGGCCGCACCGGACAAGGTCGAGCAGGTGGTCACGACCATGGAATCGCTGTGGTGGGACCGGCCGTTCCACCTCGACAGCGTCGACATTCGCGCCGGCGCGGCCACCCTGCACCTGACCACCTCCTACGGCGCTCGGCAGGACATCAGGCTCCGCACCGACGACAACGGCATGGTCGACCTGTTCAAACCGACCACCGAGGCACCGACCATCGGCTCGTGGCATGACCTCGATTCGGTGCTGAACAAGACCGGCGCGCGGTACTCCTACCAGGCCTCGCGCATCGAGAGTGGTGTCTGCAAACCGGTGGCCGGTGCCAACACCGCCCAGCCCCTGCCGCTGGCATCGATCTTCAAGTTGTATGTGCTGCTGGCGGTGGCCAACGAAGTGAAGGCCGGGACGGTGTCCTGGGATGACCCCCTGACCATCACCGGCCGGGCCAAGGCGGTCGGCTCATCCGGACTCGAGGAACTGCCCGACGGCGCCCACGTCTCGGTGCGCAGGGCAGCCGAGAAGATGATCGCCACCAGCGACAACATGGCGACCGATCTGCTCATCGGCCGGGTGGGCACTCGGGCGGTCGAGCGCGCGCTGGCCGCGGCCGGCCACCACGACCCGGCCAGCATGACGCCGTTTCCCACCATGTACGAACTGTTCTCGGTGGGCTGGGGCAAACCAGACCTGCGCGAGCAGTGGCAGCACGGCTCACCGCAGGAACGGGCAAAGCTACTGCAGCAGGCCGATTCCCGCCCCTATGAGCCGGATCCGATCCGTGCGCACATCCCGGCGTCTGCGTACGGCGCCGAGTGGTACGGCAGCGCCGAGGACATCTGCCGGGTGCACGTCGCGTTGCAGGCCGCTGCGGTCGGCAAGGCCGCACCGGTCCGGGAGATCCTGTCCGCGGTTCGTGGCATCGACCTGCCACGCACCGACTGGCCCTATATCGGCGCCAAAGCCGGTGGCCTGCCCGGCGATCTGACCTTCAGTTGGTACGCCGTCGACCGGGGCGGTCAGCCATGGGTGGTCAGCTTCCAGCTCAATTGGCCGCGTGACCACGGCAAGAGCGTCGGCAGCTGGATGCTGCAGGTCGCCAAGCAGGCGTTCGGCCTGCTGCCCGTACAGCGCTAGCCCGAACCGTCCGCACAGTGCAACCAGGAAGGGACCCCATGTCACAACTGGTCCGGGTGCAGAACTTCAGCGTTTCCAGCGACGGATACGGTGCGGGGGAAGGACAGAGCCGCGACCGTCCGTTCGGTCACGCCGATCCGGCGGACTTCATGTCCTGGGCAGGTGCCACCGCGCACTGGGTCAACCGGACCGATCCCGGCGGCAGCTTCGGACTAGATGACTACATCACCCGCGACTGGGCCAACAACATCGGCGCAGAGATCATGGGGCGCAACAAGTTCGGTCCACAGCGGGGTCCGTGGGAAAACTACGACTGGCAAGGATGGTGGGGCGACGAGCCCCCGTTCCGCACACCGGTGTTCGTCCTCACCCACCATGCGCGGCCATCTTTCACGCTGGGAGACACCACCTTCCATTTCCTCGACGCCTCCCCCGAGGAAGCACTGGCGCGCGCATTGTCTGCGGCCCAGGGCAAGGATGTGCGCATCGGCGGCGGCGTTGCCACGGTGCGCGAGTTCCTCGACGCCGATCTCATCGACACGATGCATGTCGCGGTGGCACCGGTCGACCTCGGCCGCGGGGAAAGATTGTGGACGAGCCCCGACGAACTCGTGGACCGTTTCCATCTCGAGCAGGTCCCAAGCCCCAGTGGGATGGTGCATCACTTCTTCTGGCGCCGAGGTCTGAGCTGACCGGTCTGCCGGAAACGAAACGGGCGGCACCTCGAGTGAAGGTGCCGCCCGCTTCGCGTCAGTAGCAGTTACTCGCCAGTGGGCGCGCCGGCCTTGGCCAGATCGGACGCCTCGGCGGTCGGCTTCTGGCTACCGGCAAAGGTGAACACCGCGTTCTCGTGCGCACCCTCGCCGTCCCAGTTGTCGACATCGACGGTGACCAGCTGACCTGCACCGATCTCGTCGAACAGGATCTTCTCCGAGAGCTGGTCCTCGATTTCGCGCTGGATGGTGCGCCGCAGCGGACGCGCACCCAGCACCGGGTCGAAGCCACGCTTGGCCAGCAAGGACTTGGCCTTGTCGGTCAGCGCGATGTCCATGTCCTTGGCCCGCAGCTGCTTGGCCACCCGGCCGATCATCAGGTCGACCATCTCGATGATCTCTTCCCTGGTGAGCTGGTGGAAGACGATGATGTCGTCGATGCGGTTGAGGAACTCCGGACGGAAGTGCTTCTTGAGCTCGTCGTTGACCTTGAGCTTCATCCGCTCGTAGTTGTTCTCCCCGCCGCCCTGGGTGAAGCCCAATCCGACCGCCTTGGAGATGTCGGAGGTGCCCAGGTTGGAGGTGAAGATCAGCACGCAGTTCTTGAAGTCCACCGTGCGACCCTGCCCGTCGGTGAGCCGGCCGTCCTCGAGAACCTGCAACAGGCTGTTGTAGATCTCGGCGTGGGCCTTCTCGATCTCGTCGAACAGCACCACCGAGAACGGCTTGCGCCGCACCTTCTCGGTCAGCTGACCGCCTTCTTCGTAGCCGACGTAGCCCGGAGGGGCACCGAACAGCCTTGAGGCGGTGAAGCGGTCGTGGAACTCACCCATGTCGATCTGGATGAGCGCGTCGTCGTCGCCGAACAGGAACTCAGCCAGCGCCTTGGACAGCTCGGTCTTACCGACACCGGACGGGCCGGCGAAGATGAACGAGCCAGACGGCCGCTTGGGGTCCTTCAACCCGGCGCGGGTACGCCGGATCGCCTTGCTGACCGCCTTGACCGCGTCCTCCTGGCCGATGATCCGCTTGTGCAGCTCGTCTTCCATCCGCAGCAGGCGGGTGGTCTCGGCCTCGGTGAGCTTGAACACCGGGATACCGGTCCAGTTGCCCAGCACCTCGGCGATCTGCTCGTCATCGACCTCGGCCACGACATCCAGATCGCCTGAGCGCCACTGCTTTTCGCGCTCGGCGCGCTGCGCAACGAGTTGCTTCTCCCGGTCCCGCAGACTGGCCGCCTTCTCGAAGTCCTGCGCGTCGATCGCGGACTCCTTCTCCCGACGTGCGTCGGCGATCTTCTCGTCGAACTCACGCAGGTCCGGCGGCGCGGTCATCCGGCGGATACGCATCCGCGCACCGGCCTCGTCGATCAGGTCGATCGCCTTGTCCGGCAAGAACCGGTCGTTGATGTAGCGGTCGGCCAGGGTGGCTGCCGCCACGATCGCCGAGTCGCTGATCGAGACCCGGTGGTGGGCCTCGTAGCGGTCCCGCAGACCCTTGAGGATCTCGATGGTGTGCTCGACGGTGGGCTCGCCGACCTGAACCGGCTGGAACCGGCGCTCCAGTGCGGCGTCCTTCTCGATGTACTTGCGGTACTCGTCGAGAGTCGTGGCGCCGATGGTCTGGAGTTCACCGCGAGCCAGCTTCGGCTTGAGGATCGAGGCCGCGTCGATCGCGCCCTCGGCCGCACCGGCACCCACCAGGGTGTGCAGCTCGTCGATGAACAGAATGATGTCGCCGCGAGTGTTGATCTCCTTGAGGACTTTCTTCAGGCGTTCCTCGAAGTCACCGCGGTAACGGCTGCCGGCCACCAGCGAACCCAGGTCCAGGGTGTAGAGCTGCTTGTCCTTCAGCGTCTCGGGGACCTCGCCGGCCACGATGGCCTGCGCCAGGCCCTCCACCACGGCGGTCTTGCCGACGCCGGGCTCACCGATCAGCACCGGGTTGTTCTTGGTGCGCCGGGACAGCACCTGCATGACCCGCTCGATTTCCTTCTCGCGGCCGATGACCGGGTCGAGCTTGCCCTCCATGGCGGCCGCGGTCAGGTTGCGGCCGAATTGGTCGAGCACCAGCGAGGTGGACGGCGAGCCGGACTCACCACCGCGGCCTCCGGTGCCGGCCTCCGCGGTCTCCTTGCCCTGGTAGCCGCTCAGCAGCTGGATCACCTGCTGGCGCACCCGAGTGAGGTCGGCACCCAGCTTGACCAGAACCTGCGCGGCGACGCCCTCACCCTCACGGATCAGGCCGAGCAGAATGTGCTCGGTGCCGATGTAGTTGTGGCCGAGCTGCAGCGCCTCGCGCAGACTCAGCTCGAGCACCTTCTTGGCGCGCGGGGTGAACGGAATGTGCCCGGACGGCGCCTGCTGGCCCTGGCCGATGATCTCCTCGACCTGGCTGCGCACCCCTTCCAAAGAGATGCCCAGGGACTCCAGCGACTTGGCGGCTACGCCTTCGCCCTCGTGGATCAGGCCCAGCAGGATGTGCTCGGTCCCGATGTAGTTGTGGTTGAGCATCCGGGCCTCTTCTTGGGCCAGGACGACAACCCTGCGGGCGCGGTCGGTAAATCTCTCGAACATCGGTGGCTACCTGCTCTCCCTCGCGATCGGCACTTGATCGGCCTCGGCTCGGCCGGCGTGCCTGCTGTCCACTCTAGTGGGCGGCGCAGCGCGCTGTGACCTGCCTTGCAGTGCGTACTGAATCGACCACCCGATGGCCCGCCCCGAAGGACCTGGCACCGGATGCAAGGGAGCAACGTCTAACCCATCGAATGTGTTTCCGACGGCTCCTGGGTTCGCCAGCAGCGAAACCATTGGGCCAATCCGGCGGTCCCAGTTTCGCCTCTCCTGCGTCGAGCCTCGCTGAACTGCCGGCTAGGTTGCGGCGTGAAATGCGTCGATGATGTCGGCCGGGATACGCCCGCGGGTCGACACATTGTGTCCGTTGCGGCGGGCCCATTCGCGGATCGCGGCGCTCTGCTCACGGTCGATGGTTCCACGGCGGCCACCACCGGACCGTCCACGCCGGCGACCTCCGACCCGACGGCCTGCGTCGGCCCACTTCTTCAGTTCTGCGCGCAGTTTTGTAGCATTCTTGCTCGAAAGGTCGATCTCGTAGGTCACCCCGTCCAGGCCGAATTCGACCGTTTCGTCGGCGGCACCCTCACCATCGAAATCATCGATCAAGGTGACGGTCACTTTTTTCGCCATTGGTACCCCTAGGTAGCTTTCCTGCGCGCGAACAGTGCGCAAAGCCGTATTCGACCTCGCCGACTAATCTGCCATAAAAATACGCCTGCTTCAACACAACAGGCTGCGGTGCAGTTCAGTTGCCTTGACGACGAACAATCGGAAACAAAACGGTGTCCCTAATTGATAGACCCGTCAACACCATCAACAGGCGGTCGATACCCATTCCGGTACCTGTGCAGGGCGGCATCGCATGTTCCATGGCCGCCAGGAAGTCCTCGTCGAGCGCCATCGCCTCGTCATCGCCGGCAGCCGCCGCGCGCGCCTGTTCCGCGAAACGCTCACGCTGCACCACCGGGTCGACGAGCTCGGAATAGCCGGTGGCCAGTTCAACACCGCGCATATAGAGATCCCACTTCTCGGTGACACCCTCGATGCTGCGGTGCTGGCGGGTCAGCGGCGTGGTCTCGACCGGGAAATCCCGGACGAAAGTGGGGGCACTCAACGCATGGCCGACGGCATGTTCCCACAGTTCCTCGACCAGTTTCCCGTGACCGTAGCCGCGGTCTTTGGGGATCTCTACGCCGAGGCGATCCGCGATCGCCCACAGGTCGGCTACCGAGGTGGCCGGGGTGATCTCTTGGCCGAGTGCGGTCGACAATGATGGATACATTTCAACCGTCGCCCATTCACCGTCAATGTCGTAGATGCTGCCGTCGGGCAGCGGCAGTTGACGGGTCCCGATCACCTCATCGGCAACCTCTTGAATAATCTCTCGGGTAGCCACCGCCGAGTCGTCATAGGTGCCGTAGGCCTGGTAGGTCTCCAGCATCGAAAACTCGGGCGAATGCGTGGAATCAGCGCCTTCATTCCGGAACACCCGATTCAGTTCGAAGACCCGGTCGAAGCCGCCGACAACGCACCGTTTCAGGAACAGTTCTGGTGCGATTCTCAGGAAAAGGTCCGCGTCGAGCGCGTTCGAATGAGTGACGAAAGGCCGGGCGGCCGCTCCGCCGGCCAATGTCTGCAACATCGGTGTTTCGACCTCAAGGAATCCGCGACGCTCAAGCGCGTTGCGCACCGCGCGAATGACCGCGATGCGCTGACGCGCCACCGTACGGGCTTCCGGCCGGACGATCAGGTCGACATAGCGCTGCCGAACACGCGACTCCTCGCTCATCTCCTTGTGCGCGACCGGAAGGGGTCGCAATGACTTCGACGCCATCTGCCAGGAGTCGCCCAGCACCGACAGCTCGCCGCGGCGGGAGCTGATCACCTCGCCGTGCACGTAGACGATGTCGCCGAGGTCGACGTCGGTCTTCCACGCCTCCAGCTCCTGCTCCCCGACGCTGGCCAGGCTGATCATCACCTGTAGCTGGGTGCCGTCGCCCTCCTGCAGGGTCGCGAAGCACAGTTTGCCCGAGTTGCGGGAGAACACCACCCGACCCGCGACGCCGACGACGTCGCCCGTGGCGGTGTCGGCCTCCAGGTCGGGGTAGTCGGCCCGGATCTGGGCAAGTGTGTGGGTGCGATCGACCGCGACCGGATAGGGATCACGGCCTTCGGCCAGCAACCGAGCTCGCTTGTCGCGTCGGATCCGGAACTGCTCAGGGAGGTCGGATTCGTCCTGCGTCTCAGGGGATACATCGGCGGAGCTCACGACCCGCCAGCTTAGAGGAACAGGGCGACAGGACGAAAAGCCCGCGGCACTCAGCGCGCCGGGCGCAGTTTGCCCCGCTGACTGTCCCGGTTGCGTTCGAACACCAGCCGCAGTCCGTCCAGGGTGAGGTTGGGATCGTGATGGTCGACAGTCTCCAGATCGGCCAACAACAGCGGTGCGGAGTGACCGGTGGCCACCACGGTCACGTCGTCTCCGGCTCCCGCGGCTTCCTCGCGGACCCGGCGAACCAGACCGTCGACCAGACCGGCGAACCCGTAGACCGCACCGGCCTGCATGCATTCGACGGTGTTCTTGCCGATCACCGAGCGCGGCCGGGTGAGTTCGACCCGGCGCAGGCCGGCGGAGCGGGCCGCGGCGGCGTCCGACGAGATCTGGACGCCGGGCGCGATGGCACCGCCCAGGAATTCGCCCTTGGCCGAAACCACATCGACGCAGATCGAAGAACCGAAGTCGACGACGATCGCCGCCGTCTTGAACTTGTGAAACGCGGCCAACCCGTTGACGATCCGGTCAGCCCCCACTTCCTTGGGATTGTCCACCAGCAGTGGGATCCCGGTACGCACACCCGGCTCGATCAACACGGCGGGGATCGAGGGCCAGTACTGGTCGAGCATCAGCCGAACTTCGTGCAGCACCGACGGCACGGTGGACAGTGCGGCGGCACCGGTGAGCTGTTCGCCGTCGTCGCCGATGAGTCCGTCCAGGGTCAGCGCCAGCTCGTCCGCAGTGATCTCCGCCTCGGTCCTGATCCGCCACTGCTGCACGACGTTTCCGTGATCACCGGAGCCGGCGATCAGGCCGATGACGGTGTGGGTGTTGCGGACGTCGATCGCCAGCAGCACGGTTAGCGCACGCTTCTGGGCGAGAGCAGATCCGAGACGTCATCGGGCACGAAGGCCGGGTCATCGCCGAGATCCACCTGCTTGTTCTCGGCGTCGACGAACACGATCCGCGGCCGGTAACGGCGGGCCTCGGCGTCCTCCATGGTGCCGTAGGCGATCAGGATGACCAGGTCGCCGGGATGCACCAGATGCGCTGCCGCACCGTTGATCCCGATGACACCGCTGCCCCGCTCGCCGGTGATGGCGTAGGTCACCAGCCGGGCGCCGTTGTCGATGTCGACGATCGTGACCTGCTCACCCTCGAGCAGGTCGGCGGCGTCCATCAGATCGGCGTCGATGGTCACCGAGCCGACATAGTGCAGGTCCGCATGGGTGACGGTGGCACGGTGAATCTTCGACTTGAGCATCGTCCGAAACATCAATTCCTCCGGGTTTGTGCGGCTAACGCCACGTCGGCGTCGATGGGAAGTCCGAGCGTGATCGCCGCGTTGTCGAGCAGTCGGGTCGAACCCACCCGGGCGGCGATCAGCAGCCGTCCGGGTCCGTCGGTGGGTGCCGGGCCGAGGTCGACCCCTCGTACCTGCAGGTAGTCGACGTCGACGACAGGGACCGCGGACAGCACCGCGGCGGCGGCGTCCAGCGCCGCTGGTGCGCCGGCCGCGGCCGCGCGCTCACCGGCAGCCAGGGCCGCCGACAGGGCCGTCGCCGCTTCACGCTGCGCCGCGTTGAGGTAGCGGTTGCGTGACGACATCGCCAGGCCGTCGGATTCGCGCACGGTGGGCACGCCGACCACGGTCACGTCGAGGTTGAGGTCGGTGACCATCTGCCGCACCAACACCAACTGCTGATAGTCCTTCTCGCCCAAGAACACCCGGTCGGGGCTCACGATCGACAGCAATTTGGCGACCACGGTGAGCATGCCGGCGAAGTGGGTCGGGCGCGCGGCACCTTCGAGTTCGGCTCCCAGCGGACCCGGGTGCACCGCGGTACGCGGGCCGTTCGGGTACATGGCCGCGGCAGTCGGCGTGAAAACCAGGTCTACGCCCGCGGCGCGCAACGCGGTCAGATCGGCATCCAGGGTGCGTGGGTAGGCGTCGAGGTCCTCACCGGCGCCGAACTGCAGCGGGTTGACGAAGATCGACACCGCGACCACCGAACCGGGCACTCGCTGCGCCGCTCGAATCAGCGACAGGTGGCCGTCGTGCAGGGCGCCCATGGTCGGCACCAGCATCACCCGGCGACCGGTCGACCGCAGCGCGCGGCTGACCCGGGCGACATCATCCGGGCGTTCGTAGACGTTGAACCCGCCGGCGGTGAAGGTGGGCTGCGGACCCCGGGACGTGTTCGGGCTCATCGGGCCAGCACCTCCAGTACGTCGTCGGCGGCACCGGCGCGGTGCGCGGTGCGCAGCGCGTTGGTGCGATATGCCTCGGCTAGGTCCGGGTCCACATCGGCCAGGGCGCCCAGGTGCCGGGCCAGGGTGGCCGAGTCGCCGCGGGCCACCGGCCCGGTCAGCGCGGCCCGCCCGTCACGCAGGGTGTTGGCCAGTGCGGCACGCACCAGCGGTCCGAGCACCCGCTCGGCAATCCCGTCCGGGTCATCGGCCGCCACTGAGCCGATCCGCCCCGGCAACGCCGCCCGCAACGCCGCCAGCGCGTCGTCGATCACGGTCACCACATGGTTTCCGCCGTGACAGAGCGCGGCGTGATAGAGGGTGCGGGCGGACTCCTCGACCCGGAACGGCGCGGCGCCGATCTCGCAGGTCAGCGCTTCAGCGACGGCGTAGCCGATCTCGTCGCCAGCGGTGATGCCGAAGCAGCTCTCCGACAACCGGTCGATGTCCTCATCCGAGCCGGTGAAAGTCATCGCGGGATGGATGGCCAGCGGCAGGCAGCCCTGCTGCGTCAGCGGCGCAAGAACGCCGATCCCGGCGGCGCCGGAGGTGTGCACCACGATCGTGCCGGCCCGCACCGCACCGGTGGCGGCCAGGCCGGACACTATGCCGGCCAGTTCGGTGTCGGGAACGGCGAGCAGCAGCAATTCAGCGTCCGCGGCCACATCGGGTGCCGGCCGCACCAGGGTGTCGGGCAGCCGGCGCCGGGCGCGCTGGCGCGACTCCTCGGAGATGGCGCTGCAGGCCACCACCACATGCTCGGCGCGCTCCAGCGCGACACCGAGTGCGGTGCCTACGCGGCCAGCCGAAATGATGCCGACCTTGAGCCGGGCGGGCCGCAGTCCGTCGAACTGCGCCATGCAGACGACCTCACAGGTTCTCTTGGTATTCGTTCCAGTCCCGCGCTGCGGGTACCGGACGGTCGCCGGTGAGTCTATCCCGATCGGTCGCGGCGCTGCGAGTGACGTTGGTCGCAGTTGGCCGCGGATTACCCCTCGCGACGGCGGTGCCGGCGCCCTTCGCCTGCGGTGGGCTGCAGCCGGGCCAGCAGGTCGGCCACCGACTGGCCGCCGGTGCTGGGGCCCTCGGCGCTCCCGTCGGCGCCTGCGGAATGCCGGGACGCGGGCGCACTGGCGTGGGCGGGAGCCGGCGGCTCGGCCGGCTGCGGTTCGGCGGTTACCGGGGGCGTGGCGTCGTCCTGCGCCGGCCGGGCATGGTCGCCGGCCGGCTCCGCCGCGTGCCGGGAGCGCGCCCGCCGGCGCCCCCCTCCCTCGTTGGGTGCCGGCTCGGCGCCGTTGACCGGCGGACCGGCGACGGATTCGGCGGGGTCTGCGTGGCGACCGTGTCGGCTCGGCGCTTCCGCGCTGTGGTCGGGTGCCCCGTGCCGCCCGGTGTCGGCCGGAACCTCCGCGGACCAGTTGCTACCCGGTGCGCCAGGCGGCAGCCATTCCCCTTCGGCACCAACGGGTTTCCAGGATGGGGTCGGCGCGGCGGCCCGGGGAGGCTGGGGGGCCGGCGGGGGCTGCGGCGGTTCCGGCTCACGGCGCGGTTCGGGAGCGATGAAGGGCTGCGGCGGCTGCGCCCAACGGGCGGCGGCCGGTTGCGGTGGCGGCGTCTCGTCGGGGGCCCGCCGTGGTGACTCTTCGGCGCTACGCCGGGGTGTCTCGTCGGCACGCCGGCGATGCGAACCGCGGCGGCCCTCGGCGTGCGGCGCCTGCGGCGCCTGCGGTGTGGGGTTCCCGGCGGCCGGAATCCGCACCTCCGGGACGTCGATGATCGGGTTCTCCGCGGTCTGGGTGACCGAGTCCGGCGGGTACATCGAGGTGGCCGCCGACGCGACTCGGGTCGCGCCGGTGGAGGGTTCTCCGCCCGAGCGCGCCCAGTCGCTGTAGGCACGGACCGGGGTGCGCTCAGGCTCGAGCGCCGGCCGGTGGCTCAGGTCGGCGTCGAAGAGGATCTCCAGGTTGGTGCGCAGCGCTGCCAACTCCGACCGCAGGGCCGCGACCTCGTCGGCGGCCTGCGCCCGCAGTTCAGAGGCCAGCTCACGGCGCAGCTGGGACTCCACCGTCAGCTCATACTCGCGCCGAGCGGAAATCTCGCGATCCAATTGCAGGTCGTACACCAATTTCAGGTCGCGCGCCCGCGCCTGGTCGACATCGCTTTGCCGCCGATAGATCACCGACACGAATGCCGCCGCGACCGCGGCCCACAGCGCGATGATGACTGCCAGTTTGAGCAGCTCCACCCGACTGGTGAACACCAGCGCCGAACTCGCGGCGATCGCAAGAATCAGCAACGCCGTCATCAATGTCCAGCCCGGCCTGCGAACTCCACGCCGACCCGGGGCGCGGGACAGGACCGAATTCATCTGCGCCGCTCCACCTCGTCGCTCTGTCCCGTATCGTTGCTGGCGCGCATTGCCCGACTGTACCTGTACGAGGTCAATCCGCGTGTCGCCCCGCTCCGGCGATTCTTACCCGGCTTGATTTCCGGTCAGCTCGGTGGACGGGCCCGGATCGTGCGGCGATTTGCAGCGGTTCTGCAACCACAGCGCGGCGATGAGCAGAGCCAGCGCGCTGGCCGCCGCGACCACCGCCCCGCCGGTGTCCTGATCCGCGACGTGCAGGGTGGACCGGCGCGGCAGCAGATAGCCGAGCACGCCCAGCCAGAAGCCCAGCACCAGCGCCCCCATCCAGGCCGACGCCTTGGCAACCACCACGGTGCGGGCCACCGCAAGCGGATGCAGCCGGCCGGCTCCGGCGCCGATCTGACCGTCGTCGATCTTCGCGCCGACGTAGCGGCCCCAGGCCAGCTCGGCGATCGCGACCGCCAGCAGCGATATCCCGGTCCACACAGTGATCGGCGGGAACCATCGGTACAGCAGCGGGACCGCCAGGTAGCTGATGATCGCGACCACGGCGGCCGCGGCGGCCACGTCACGCTTGCGAGTCGGGCCCATCAGAGCTGCAGCCCCGAATCGGTGAGCGACACCCCGGCCCGCTCCGCCGGTTCCAGCTCGTCGAGCAGATCCGTCACCGCACGCGGCCGGCCGCCCACCGTGAGTCGTGCCTGCGGCTCTACCGCCAGCCAGGGCACCAGTACGAACGCACGCAGATGGGCCCGGGGATGGGGCAACGTCAGCTCGTCGTCGTCCGACAGCACCTCCGTGCCCCCGGTGTCGTGGCAGCTGATCACGTCGACATCCAGGGTCCGCGGCCCCCATCGCTGGATGCGCACCCGCTCGGCCGCCTGCTCCAGTTCGTGCGCGCGGCGCAACCAGCCGTGCGCATCGGTGGCCGGGTCCTCGACGATCAGCACCGCATTGAGGAAGGGCCCCTGTTCGACGCCGCCCCACGCCTGCGTCTCGTACACCCCCGATACGGCGCGCACGGCCGGGCTCAGGCCGTCGACCGCCGACTGGATCAGGGCCAACCGGTCCCCCAGGTTGGACCCAATGGAAAGAACCGCGCGACTCACGCCGGAACCACCTTGCCGCGCCGGTCGCTGCGTGAGCGCCGCGCCACCACCGCGACGTCGGCGAAGGTGAGCGGGATGGGGGCGTGCGGCTTGTGCAGCGTCACCTCCACGGCCTGCACTCGTGCGTCGCCCATCACCTCCTCGGCGATCTCAGCGGCGACGGTCTCGATGAGATCGCGAGCCGGGCCGGCGATGATATTCGCGGCGCGCTGCGCGAGCAGTCCGTAGTCGTAGGTGTCGGCCAAGTTGTCACTGGTCGCCGCGGCGGCGAGGTCCATCCAGACCGTGATGTCGACGATGAAGTCCTGGCCGTCAGCCCGCTCGTGCTCGAACACACCGTGATTGCCACGAACCTTCAAGCCGCGCAGCTCAATCCGATCAGTCACGGCTCGCACCTCCTTGGCTCCAGGCTCCCAGGACACGTAGCGCGTCGACCGAGGCTCGCACGTCGTGCACCCGCACGCCCCAGGCGCCGTGCAGCCCGGACAACGCCGATATCACCGCGGTGGCCGTTTCGCGCTCGTCGGGCGGCCGCGGCGTACCGTCCTCGCTGGCCAGCAGCGTACCGAGAAACCGCTTGCGTGACGCGCCAACCAGAACCGGCACGCCGAGACCGACCAATTGCGGCAGCCCATGCAGCAGGGCCCAATTGTGTTGCGCGGTCTTGGCGAAGCCCAGGCCAGGATCGATGATCAGCTGCGAGGGATCCACACCGGCGGCCACAGCCGTGTCGACGGAGGCGAGCAGATCCTCACGGACCTCGGCCGCCACGTCGCGGTAGCACGGCACCCGATGTGGATTGTCCGGATCGACCGGCCGCCAATGCATCAGCACCCATCGTGCACCCGAGGAAGCCAACAGCGGTGCCATGGCCGGGTCGGCGGCTCCTCCGGACACGTCGTTGACGATCGTGGCGCCGGCGTCCAGCGCGGCATCGGCGACGGCGGCGTTCATCGTATCGATGCTGACGGTGATACCTTGCTCAGCAAGTTGTTTCACGACCGGAACGACCCGCTGAGCCTCCGCCCGCGGATCGGCACGCAGCGCGCCCGGCCGGGTCGATTCACCCCCCACGTCGATGATCGCCGCACCCTGGTCCGCCAGCCGGCAGCCGTGCGCAACGGCACGGTCGACGTTGAGGTAGCGGCCGCCGTCGGAGAACGAGTCGGCGGTGACGTTGACCACCCCGACGACCTGCACGCGTGTCGGGCTCACTTGCGCCGAATGAGTTCCAGGGCCTCAGCGCGCGACGTGCTGTCGGATTTGAACTGTCCGCGGACCGCCGACGTAGTGGTGATCGCACCGGGCTTGCGCACTCCGCGCATCGCCATGCAGAGGTGCTCAGCCTCGACCACCACGATGACTCCGCGTGGATTGAGTTTGCGCATCAGGGCGTCGGCAACCTGCGCGGTCAACCGCTCCTGCACCTGCGGCCGCTTCGCGTAGAGATCCACCACCCGCGCCAGCTTGGACAGACCGGTGATCCGGCCGTCGTAGCCGGGGATGTACCCGACGTGCGCGACACCGTGAAAAGACACCAGGTGGTGCTCGCAGGTCGAGTAGAGCGGGATCTCCTTGACGATCACCAACTCTTCGTGCTGCTCGTCGAAGGTGGTCTCCAGCACCGCGTCCGGGTCGGTGTAGAGCCCGGCGAACATCTCCTGATAGGCCCGTGCGACCCGCGCCGGAGTGTCGAGCAGGCCCGCCCGGTCGGGGTCTTCGCCCACCGCGAGCAGCAGCTCGCGCACGGCGGCCTCGGCCCGCGCCTGATCGAAAATTGCCGACGTCATCGTCGACCCCGCTTTCTCAGTCACCGGACGGCTGCTCGGACCGCTTGTTCTCCGTGCCACGACCACCGCCATCGGCCTCACCGGACGATGCCGGCGGTGGCGGCGGCTGGCCGGCACCGGGGTACGGCTGGGGCCGGTGCTGATAGGGCGGGTAGTGCTGGGCGGGCGGGTAACCACTGGGCGGCCAGTGCTGAGGCGGATACCAGTAGCCGCCCTGCTGCTGGGGCTGCGACTGCTGGGAGGGCGGCCAACCCGGCGCGTGCCAGCCCGCCGGGGCCCCATAGTCCGGTTGGGTGCCCGCGTCACCGCCGGCGGGCACACCGTTGCTGCCGTTGGGCCCGGCTTCACCCGCCCGGGCCGCCGCCTCCCGGGACGCCTGAGCGATGGCGGCCTTGAACGCCGGTTCCGGCTTCGGCTGCGGCCACGGCTCGCCACGCTCGATGGCCAGCTCACCGGGGGTCTTGATCGGCGGCTTGTCGGACGGGACCCGCCCGCCGAAGTCGTCGAACGCCGTCAGCCGGGGCCGCTTGTTCACGTCGCCGAAGATCTTCTCCAGGTCGGCGCGGTGCAGCGTCTCCTTCTCCAACAGCTCGCCGGCCAGGATGTCGAGGACATCGCGGTATTCGGTGAGGATCTCCCAGGCCTCGGTGTGCGCGGCCTCGATCAGTTTGCGTACCTCGTCGTCGATGTCGCGGGCCACTTCGTGCGAGTAGTCGGCCTGCTTACCCATCGCACGTCCGACGAACGGATCGCCGTGGTCGGTGCCGTAGCGAACCGCGCCGAGCTTGGCGCTCATGCCGTATTCGGTGACCATGGCCCGCGCGACCGCGGTGGCCTTCTCGATGTCGGAGACCGCTCCGGTGGTCGGCTCGCGGAACACCAGTTCTTCGGCGGCGCGCCCGCCCATGGCGAAGACCAGCTGGGCGATCATCTCCGAGCGGGTGCGCAGTCCCTTGTCTTCCTCGGGCACCGCCACCGCGTGCCCGCCGGTACGGCCGCGAGCCAGGATGGTGACCTTGTAGACCGGGTCGATGTCGGGCATCGCCCACGCCGCCAGGGTGTGGCCGCCCTCGTGGTAAGCAGTGATCTTCTTCTCGTGTTCGCTGATGATCCGGCCCTTGCGCCGGGGGCCGCCGATCACCCGGTCCACCGCTTCTTCCAGTGCCGCGCCGGTGATGACGGTGCCGTTCTCGCGCGCGGTCAGCAGCGCCGCTTCGTTGATCACGTTGGCCAGATCGGCGCCGGACATGCCGACGGTGCGCTTGGCCAGCCCATCCAGGTCGGCGTCAGGGCCGATCGGCTTGCCCGCCGAATGCACCCGCAACACCGCCCGCCGCCCGGCGATGTCGGGGTTGGTCACCGGGATCTGGCGGTCGAACCGGCCGGGGCGCAGCAGCGCGGGGTCGAGGATGTCGGGCCGGTTGGTGGCCGCGATCAGGATGACCCCGGCCCGCTCGCCGAACCCGTCCATCTCGACCAGCAATTGGTTGAGGGTCTGCTCCCGCTCGTCGTGTCCACCGCCCATGCCGGCGCCGCGCTGGCGGCCGACGGCGTCGATCTCGTCCACGAACACGATGCACGGGCTGTTCTGTTTGGCCTGTTCGAACAGGTCCCGCACCCGGGAGGCACCGACGCCGACGAACATCTCCACGAAGTCCGAGCCGGAGATGGTGAAGAAGGGCACGCCTGCCTCACCGGCGACCGCGCGGGCCAGCAGCGTCTTACCGGTGCCGGGCGGGCCGTAGAGCAGCACGCCTTTGGGGATCTTGGCGCCCAGGGCTTGGTAGCGGCCCGGGTTCTGCAGGAAGTCTTTGATCTCGTAGAGCTCTTCGACCGCCTCATCCACGCCGGCGACGTCGGCGAAGGTGGTCTTGGGCATGTCCTTGCCCAGCTGTTTGGCCCGTGATTTGCCCATGCCGAAGCCCATGCGGGCACCGCCCTGCATGCGGGAGAACATCACGAACAACCCGATCAGCAGCAACATCGGCAACATGTAGATCAGCAGTGACCCGAGCAGGCTGCCCTGGTTCACCACGGTGTTGATCTGGGCCTTCTTCGCCGTCAACGCGGTGTAGAGCGGAACCGCGTACCCGGTCGGGTACTTGGTGATCAGCTTGTCGACCTTCTCGGCCCGGCCGGGCTTGTCGGCTTTGCCCGACTGGCCGGCCTTGTCGGTCACCTCGACACTGGTGAGCGGAGTCTTCAGGACCAGCCGCAGCTGTTGCTCGCGGTCGTCGAGCTGGGCGCTCTTGACGTTGCCGCTGTGGATCTGGGCCACCGCCACCGAGGTGTCGACCGGCTTGTATCCGCGGGTGTCGTCACTGAAATAGAAGAACGACCAACCGAGCAGCAACACCACTGCGATCGCGGTTACGGTGCGGATCACGTTTTTGCGATTCATCAGACATCGGCCGGGCGCGGCCAAATCCTTCCAATACATGCAGCTGGGCATGTTCAGGCTACCGTCCCTTGCGGTTAACCTGCCTGGCCGGACTCGGGAACCCTGTTCGATCCCGGCCCGGTTGTGCTTTGGTGTGACGGTGGCTCCCGCAATCGAACGAGCAACTCAACGATTCGTCGACACCAACGGCGTGACCCTGCGGGTCACCGAAGCGGGCGAGCGAAACGGGCCCAGTGCCCCGGTCATCCTCTTGGCGCACGGATTCCCGGAGTTGGCCTTCTCCTGGCGACATCAGATCCCGGCCCTGGCCGACGCGGGCTTTCACGTGCTGGCCCCCGATCAGCGCGGCTACGGCGGCTCGTCGCGACCCGACGAGATCGCGGCCTACGACATGGCAGCACTCACCGGCGATCTGGTCGGCCTGTTGGACGACGTCGGCGCCGAGCAGGCAATCTGGATCGGCCACGATTGGGGCGGTCCGGTGGTGTGGAACGCCGCGCAGTTGCACCCCGAGCGGGTGGCCGCGGTGGTGGGGCTCAGCGTGCCGCCGGTGCCCCGCCCGCAACTGCCGCCGACCGAGGCGTTCGCCAAGGTCTTCGGCGAGAACTTCTTCTACATGCTCTATTTCCAGGAACCGGGCGTCGCCGATGCGGAACTGGATGCCGATCCCGCCCGCACCATGCGCCGGATGATGGGCAGCCTCAGCCCGGCCGACCACGACACGGCGCTGCTGATGGTCGCGCCCGGGCCGATGGGTTTCATCGATCGACTGGCCGAGCCGGCGGCGCGACCGGAGTGGATCAGCGCCACCGAACTGGACCACTACATCGCCGAATTCACCCGCACCGGGTTCACCGGTGGGCTGAACTGGTACCGCAACCTCGACCGCAACTGGGAGATCATGACCAATCCGGCCGCCGCCACCATCGACGTCCCGACCATGTTCATCGCCGGATCCGCCGACCCGGTGCTGACCTTCACCCGCCGCGACCGGGCCGCCGAGCTGGTGACCGGCCCCTACCGCGAGGTGATCATCGACGGCGCCGGCCACTGGCTGCAGCAGGAGCGGCCTGACGAGGTCAACACGGTGCTGCTGGAATTTCTGGCGGGCCTGCCGGCGGGAGCGGCATCGTGACCGCCCGGCCGCTGCGCTTCGGGGTCTTCATCACGCCGTTTCACGCGCTAGGTCAATCACCGACGGTCGCACTGGAATATGACCTGGAACGCGTCGTCGCTCTGGACCGGCTGGGCTTCGACGAAGCCTGGTTCGGCGAACACCATTCGGGCGGCTACGAGCTCATCGCCTGCCCCGAGGTGTTCATCGCCGCGGCCGCGGAGCGCACCAAGCACATCCGGCTGGGCACCGGCGTGGTTTCGCTGCCCTATCACCACCCGTTGATGGTGGCCGACCGTTGGGTACTGCTGGATCATCTGACGCGCGGCCGAGTGATGTTCGGCGCGGGGCCGGGCGCCCTGCCCACCGACGCCCACATGATGGGCATCGATCCCGTCGAGCAGCGCCGGATGATGCAGGAGTCCCTGGAGGCGATCCTGGCACTGTTCCGGGCTGAGCCGGGCGAATTGATCACCCGGCATTCGGACTGGTTCACCCTGCGCGACGCGGCCCTGCATATTCGCCCTTACACCTGGCCATACCCGGAAGTTTCTGCGGCCGCTATGATTTCGCCGTCCGGCCCGCGGTTGGCCGGCGCGCTGGGCACTTCACTGCTGTCCCTGTCGATGTCGGTGCCGGGCGGCTTCGCTGCACTGGAGAACACCTGGCAGGTGGTGTGCGATCAGGCCGCCAAGGCCGGCCGCGACGAGCCGGATCGGGGTGACTGGCGGGTGCTGAGCATCATGCACATCGCCGACACCCGCGAGCAGGCGGTGGCCGACTGCACATACGGGCTGCAGGATTTCGCGAACTACTTCGGCGCGGCCGGGTTCGTACCGCTGGCAAGCGAAGTCGAAGGATCGCCGCAGACGCCGACCGAGTTCGTCGAGGCGTACGCCGCGGCCGGGAGTAGCTGCATCGGCACCCCCGATGACGCGATCGAACACATCACCGGGCTGTTGGAGCGCTCCGGAGGATTCGGAACCTTGCTGTTCCTCGGGCACGACTGGGCCTCACCCGAGGCCACGTATCACAGCTACGAGCTGTTGGCTCGCAAGGTGATTCCCCACTTCAAGGGCCAGCTCACCGCGCCTAGGGCGTCGCACGAATGGGCCCGCGGCATGCGCGACTCACTGTTCGGCCGGGTCGGCGAGGCGATCACGAACGCCGTCGTCGAGCACGTGGCCGAGTCCGCGCCCCCCGAAACGGATAGTTCGCACTGATGCGCGCGGCGGTGCTGCGCGACGGGCGGATGATCTACCGCGACGACGTGCCCGAGCCGACGCCCGGTCCGGGCCAGGTGCTCGTCGAGGTGACCGCCTGCGGCATCTGCGGATCAGACCTGCATTTCGCCTCGCATGGCGAGCAGGTGCTGGCCGCGACGCAGGCCATGTCCGGCAGCCCGTCCTCCCGTGCGTCCGTCGATCTGGGCGCCGATATCTTCATGGGCCACGAGTTCAGTGCGACGGTGCTCGAAGCCGGTCCCGGCACCGACACGTTTGCCGCCGGAACACCGATCACCTCCATACCGGTCCTGCTGGCCGCCAAGGGTATTGAACCGATCGTCTACTCCAACACCACGGTGGGCGGCTACGCCGAGAAGATGCTGCTGTCGGCCCCGCTGCTGGTGCCGATCCCCAACGGGCTGGATCCCCGCCACGCCGCGCTGACCGAACCGATGGCGGTGGGCCTGCACGCGGTCAACAAATCCGGCATCGCGGCCGGCGAGACTGCGCTGGTGCTGGGCTGCGGACCGATCGGGATGGCGATCATCGCCGCCTTGCGCACCGCAGGGGTGGAAGACATTGCGGCCGCTGACTATTCGCCCGCCCGGCGAGGACTTGCCGCCAGAATGGGTGCGCATCGCACGCTCGATCCGGCGCAGGGCTCGCCGTTCGACACCGTCACCCCGAAGGTGATCTTCGAGGCGGTCGGGGTGCCGGGCATCATCGACGACGTGCTGCGGCGAGCGCCGGTGGGCAGCCGGCTAGTGGTGGCCGGCGTGTGCATGGAATCTGACACCGTGCACCCGTTCTACGGCATCGCCAAGGAAATCAGCGTGCAGTTCGTACTGGCCTACGACCCGGCGGAATTCGCCGCGTCACTGCGGGCCATCGCCGAGGGCCACATCGATGTGGCACCGCTGATCACCGGCGAGGTCGGACTCGACGGCGTGGGCGCGGCCTTCGACGAGCTGGCCGACCCCGACCGGCACTGCAAGATCCTGGTTACCCCGTAGCCGAAGCGCCCAGCCACGCCTTCGGGAAGCCACCGGCGTCGACCAGCTGCTTCGACCACCCTCCCACCAGTTCCACCAATTCACCCAGGTCGTCACCGAGGCGGCCCACGACCGGAGCACATGCCGCATCGGTTGACGTCTCGACCGCCTCGCGCGCGGCGCGCCCGGCATCGCTGAGCACGCCGGCGCGCGCCAGGCCGCGCTCTGCCAGCCGGGCCTCACCCCCGGCCAAGTCGTCATCGCTCCACGCCCGGGACCGGACGTAGGTGCGCGGCGGGAATCCGCGATAGAGCTCGGTGATCAGTCCGATCTCGACGGCATCGAATCCCGCTGCGACCCAGGCGTTCACGTGCGCGTCGCCACGGAATTCGCGGAGCTGGTCGGCCAACAGCCAGGCATCGGTCAGCGGCTCACCGGCCAGACCGTCGGCAACCAGCCCGGCGAACAGCGGCTTGCCGGCCACCGAGAGACCATCCACGGCGCGGCGCAGCAGCTCCACGGCGCGCTCAATGCCGTCGGGAGCTGCACCCAGGACCCGGCGCAGCTGAGCCACCGCACCCTCGGTACGCGCCGCTCGGATGGTCGGCGCATCGGTCAGCTTCCAGCCGTAACCGACGGCGGGAACGACCACGGCCGGATTGAACACCCCGAACGTCGCGGCGATCACGTCGCCGGGCGCCTGGCCCAGCGCGGAACCCCGGCTGCAGAAGTACGCTGGCCCGTCCGGCATTTCGACCCCATCGGTTGTTGCGGGGCTGGCGCCGAAACCGAGTGCCGCGTAGCCGCGGTGACACTCCGGGGAGAAGTACACCTGGCCGGCGAACGGCTCGATGGCGCTGGACAGGGCTCGCGACGGCGCGGAGGTCATCGCCTCAGTGTGCCGCATGGATCTTTTCCGCCGGTGTCTGCGTCGACTCCGATAAGGTGCCACTCATGCCGACACACAGTGCCCGGATGGTTCTCCGCTGGTCGATGACGCTGGCGCTGGCCGGCGTGGCCGCGCTCGCGATGGCCGGCTGCGACGCCGCACCGGGCGGCAGCGGGACGGACATCCCACGTCAGGTGACTGTGGTGGGCACCGGCGAGGTCCAGGGGGTGCCTGACACGCTGACCACCGAGGCGGGGATCGAGTTCGTCGCCGGAGATGTCACCAGCGCGATGAACCAGACCAGCGAGCGTCAGCAGGCGGTGATCGACGCACTGGTGGACGCCGGCGTGGACCGCAAGGACATCAGCACCACTCAGGTCAGCCTGCAGCCGCAGTACGGCAATCCCGACGCCAGCGGGTCGGCGAACATCACCGGTTACCGCGCCGGCAACACCATCCGGGTCAAGGTCGAGCGCGATTCCGCCTCCCAGGTGCTGGCGGTCATCGTGCGGGCCGGCGGCGACGCCACCCGGATCAATGGGGTGAGCTACTCCATCGAGGACGACTCGGCATTGGTGCGCGGCGCCCGGGAGCGGGCCTTCAACGACGCCAAGGACCGCGCCGAGCAGTACGCCCAGCTGTCGGGCCTGCGGCTCGGACAGGTGATCTCGATCTCCGAGATCGCCGGAGGAACGCCGCCGCCGATGCCGGTGGGGATGCCGATGCCCCGCGCGATGGCCGCCGCTCCCCCGGTCGAGCCAGGACAGCAGACCGTGAGCTTCACCGTGACGGCGATCTGGGAGCTGAGCTAAGACTCCCAACCTTCTGATCCGTAGTCAGATCTCACTCCACAGCCTTCCGGCAGTGACCGCAGTTATCCACAACTGGCGACCCTGTCAGAAAGTTTGAGTCAGTGGAGACGCGTACAATCGAACATATGTGGCGCTCCTAGGGTTCTAGTGGGCGCCTTTTCCCTGCTCAGGGCGATATTGGTCTGCGCTGCAATAGGATTTGACGGTTCGTCGGTGAAATGAGGGACGCGCACGCGGTGCGCCTCTAGGTTTCGGGGTTACCACACCAACCTCAACCGCAAGGAACGATCCGCGTGCGCGTCAGTACTGCATTTAACCGCCTATTGCAGATTCCCGGAGCCACGGTCACCGATGTCGCCATCGACGGCGGTGAGATCGAGGTCAGCCTGCGCCCAAAGGCCAGGCTGCTGCGCTGCCCATGCGGCAAACACTCACGGTCCATTTATGACCGCCGGCGCCGGCGCTGGCGCCATCTGGATTTGGCTCGATCACAGCTGTGGCTGGTCTACGAGATTCGCCGCATCGACTGCCCAGACTGCGGGGTGATCACCGAAGAACTGCCCTGGGCCCGTCCCGGCGCGCGTCATACCCGCGACTTCGAGGACATGGTGCTCTGGCTGGCCCAACGCACCGACCGCACCTCGGTGGCCACGTTAATGCGCTGCGCCTGGGAAACCGTCACCGCGATCATCACCCGCGGCGTGGCCGAGCTGCTTGATCAGCGCCGCCTGCAGACGCTCTACCGCATCGGGGTCGACGAGATCTGCTACCGCCACCCCCACCGATACCTGACCATCATCGGCGACCACGACACCGGAACCGTCGTCGACATCCAACCCGGCCGCAGCGAGCAATCACTGACCAACTTCTATGCCGCCCAGACGGATTGCTCACTGGCACAGATCGAAGCCGTCAGCATGGACGTCTCAGCCGCCTACACCGCCGCCACCACCGCAGCGGTCCCACACGCGACCATCTGCTACGACGGCTTCCACATCATGCAATGGGTCAACCGTGCCCTGGACCGCGTCTTCGCCGAATCGATCCGCCTACCCGGGTACGCCACAGCGGACTGGAAAGCCGCCCGATGGGCGCTGCGTACCGGCGAGAACAAACTCAACGACGAAAAACGCGCCCTGGTCAACCAGATCGCACGCACCAACCGTCGTATAGGCCGAGCCTGGACCCTCAAAGAACAAGCGCGCGACCTCTACCGCTACGACCACGAACCCGGTGTCGCCCGCAGATTGCTCAAAGCCTGGATCACCGCAGCCAAGCGTTCCCGCATCCCCGCGTTCGTCGCGCTGGGAAAACGCTTCGAGGCTTACTTCGAACCCATTCTGGCCGCGATCGAACTCGGCATCAGCAACGCCCTCATCGAAGGCATCAACGCCAAGATCCGACTCATCAACGCCCGCGGCTACGGACACCACTCCGCCCAAACCCTGAGCTCAATGATCTACCTCTGCCTCGGCGGCCTACACCCCAAACTCCCCACACAAACCTGAGGAGTCGCACATATGTTCGAACGAACGCTTCCCTCCGCGGAGTCGGTCGCGCGGCTCAGTGAGCGGTTTGAGCGGCGTTATCCGTCGGTGACGCCGGAGTCGGCTGCGTTGGTGGAGCGGATCTGTGCGGCGGGTCGGGCGGAGAATCGGGCGGCGGCGGCGCAGTTGGTGGCGATCGGGGAGTTGTTTGCGCTGCGGTTGAGTCGCTGTGGTGAGACGCAGGAGTGGGCGGTCGATACTGAGGCGGCGGTGGCTGCTGAGGTGGCGGCGGCGTTGCGGATCAGTCAGGGGTTGGCGGGCAGTCGGTTGCACTATGCGCGGGCGATGCGTGAGCAGTTGCCGCAGGTGGCGGAGGTGTTCAAGGCCGGCGACATCGATATGAGGTTGTTTCAGACGATGGTGTATCGCACGGATCTGATTGCTAATCGTGAGGTGTTGGCGCTGGTCGATGGCCAGTTGGCGGCGCAGGTGGTGCGTTGGCCGTCCCTGACCAGGAGTCGGTTGGCGGGAAAGATCGACAAGATCGTGGCCAAGGCCGACGCTGATGCGGTGCGGCGCCGCAAGGAGCGCCAAGCGGAGCGGAAGATCGGGTTTCAGGACCAAGAGGGCGGGCTCTCGGAGGTTTACGGCAGCTTGTTCACCCCCGATGCCCGTGCCCTGGGGAAGGCGCTGGATGCGTTGGCGGCCACGGTGTGTGAGCACGATCCACGCACGCGGGAGCAGCGGCGTGCCGATGCGATGGGGGCGTTGGCGGCGCGGGCGGATCGGCTGGGTTGCCGGTGCGGGCGTCCGGATTGTGTGGCGGGGGGGCGTGCGGCAGTGTCGCCGGTGGTGATTCATGTGATCGCTGAGCAGGCCACCGTGGATGGGACTGGTGATGAGCCGGGTTCGTTGGTGGAGGCTGATGGGCTGATCCCGCCGGAGTTGATCGCCGAGCTCGCCCGATCGGCCCGGTTGGTGTCGTTGATGCATCCCGGCGATGCCCCGCCGGAGTCGGGGTATGTGCCTTCGAAGGCGCTGGCGGACTTTGTGCGGTGCCGGGACATGACGTGCCGCTGGCCCGGTTGTGACCGTCCGGCGCTCGAGTGCGACATCGACAGAGATGATGAGGTGTCACCCGCGACGGCGGCCTGACTCTGACCTCGATTGGCGCCGGTGGGCTGTCCTTGTGTGGATCTGTCGACCGCCGTCGTGGGTGACGCGCTCGACGTCACCGACGTGACGGCTGTGACTTCATAGGAGCTTGCGCCACAAGCACCCATCTCTGTCTTGTCCAACCGCCAACGCCGGTGATGCCACCCATCCACCGGAAATTGAGGACGGTAGAACAAGCATGACAAGTAAGGCAGGGTCGCGTCACATCGTCGCCGGGGTTGATACCCACAAATTGACCCATCATGGCGCCCTCCTCGACGCCAACACGGGAAAGCTACTGACAGAACAGGAGTTTCCGGCAACCCGCGCCGGCTACCGGAAAATGCTGTCCTGGATGCGCTCGTACGGCGAGGTGGTCAAGGCGGGACTGGAGGGCACGGGTTCCTACGGCGCTGGGCTGCACCGGTATCTGCAAACACACGCGGTGACGGTGATCGAAGTGGCTCGACCCAACCGCCAAGATCGACGCCGACAAGGCAAATCTGACCCGATCGATGCGATCAACGCCGCGCGTGCGGTGTTGAGTGAGTCGGCAACCACTACCCCGAAAGACCGCGACGGGTACGTCGAATCGGTGCGCCAAATTCGCGCCACCCGGCGCAGCGCCACCAAAGCTCGCCGGGCCGCATTGCACCAGATGCACGGTCTACTGTGGTGCGCCCCCGAAGAGCTACGCGCCAAACTGGGCAGCTATGACCGAGCCGCCCTGGTTTCGCGATGCGCACGGCTGCGCATTCCCGCTAGCGCCACCCTGGAAGACCCCGCGATGAACGCCCGCCGCATGCTGCGCCGCCTGGCCAAACGTATCCAGATGCTCGACGACGAAATCGCCAAGGCTAACCATGAACTTCACGACCTCCTCACCCGCCACGCTCCGAATCTGCTGGCCGTCAACGGCGTCGGTACCGAGGCCGCAGGACAAATCCTGACCACCGCCGGCGAGAACATCGACCGTCTCAAATCCGAAGCATCGCTGGCCCGACTGTGCGGCGTGGCCCCCATCCCGGCCAGCACTGGTAGCACCACACGGCACCGACTGCACCGCGGCGGCGACCGGCAAGCCAACAGCTCGATCCACCTGGTCGTGGTCAACCGGCTGCGCTGGCACCAACCGACCAGAATCTACGCAGCCCGCCGCACCGAAGAGGGCAAGTCGAAAAAGGAAATCATGCGCTGCCTCAAACGAGCGGTAGTCCGTGAGCTATACCGAGCCCTCCAAGCCGATCTCAACCCTCAAAACGGGGCCCTTGACGCTGCATAGGAGCATCCACACGATTGCCCGTGGCGACAGCGGTGTCACCCATCCATCGAATCTCAAATGCTATTGCCGCACACATCATTTGGTGAAGACATTTTGGGGCTGGCGGGATCAGCAGCTGCCCGATGGCACGGTGATCCTGACTTCGCCGTCGGGGCAGGCCTATGTCACCACTCCGGGCAGTTCCCTGCTGTTCCCGCATTTGTGCGCACCTACCGGGGAACTGCCGGCACCGCTGCGCCGCGACGATGACCGCTGTGGTGATCGCACCGCGATGATGCCCCGCCGCCGACGCACCCGGGCTCAGAACCGCGCGGCGCGCATCGCCACCGAACGCAACCAGAACCACAAGGCCCGCCAAGCCCGGCGCGCCGCATTCGACGCCACCTGGTTCCCCAAGGTCGCCGCCACCCCAGACGACGATCCACCGCCCTTCTAACGGCCCCGTAGGTTCGAGCTGCGGGCGTGGGAACTTTCCACGTGCCTCGTCCGACTCATTGGGCGATGACTTGTCCCAACGCTTGCGCCATCTATGACAGCCGCTGCTGGTCCTGAGATCACCTCGCCTGCACCGGCGCCGCTACCCCGGGCAGAACACTCCGCCGTCGCCACCTGGATTCGGCGGCTCGCCGTCCCGATCATCCTGGGATGGCTCGCAGTCGTCGTCGTCCTCAGCACCGCGGTGCCGCCACTGGAAATCGTCGGCCAGATGCGCTCGGTACCCATGAGCCCAGACTTTGCACCATCGGTTACCGCGATCAAGCGCGTCGGCCAGGTCTTCGGCGAATACACTTCCGACAGCTCGGCGATGATCCTGCTGGAGGGCCCGCAGCCACTGGCTGATGATGCGCACCGCTACTACGACGCACTGGTTAGCCGGCTCAACGCCGACACCGTCCATGTCGAACATGTGCAGGATTTCTGGGCAGATCCGCTGACCGCTGCCGGCGCGCAGAGCAACGACGGCCGAGCGGCCTACGTGCAGGTCTACCTGGCCGGAAATCAGGGCGAGACACTGGCGAACGAGTCGCTTGAGGCGGTCCGCAGAATCGTCGCCGAGGTCGAAGCCCCTCCGGGAACGCGCACCCATGTCACCGGCCCCGCGGCTCTGGCCGCCGACGAGCAGGTAGCCGGTGACCACAGCGCGCAAGTCATCGTGGGTCTCACGTTCTTGGTCATCACTGCGATGATTCTGTTGGTGTACCGGTCGATAAGCACCGGTTTGATTGTCTTGGCGTTGGTGTTTCTCGCCCTCGCAGCGGCGCGCGGCGTGGTGGCCTGGCTCGCCTACTTCCATCTCATCGGTCTGACCACCTTCGCAACCAACCTGCTGGTCACCTTGGCTATCGCCGCCGCGACCGACTACGCGATCGTTCTGGTCGGCCGTTATCAGGAAGCCAGGGCAGCCGGTCAAGACCGCGAAACCGCCTACCGCTCGATGTTCGACGGAACGGCGCACGTGATCCTGGCGTCGGGCTCGACGATCGCAGGTGCCACGTTCTGTCTGCACTTCACCCGGCTCCCCTACTTTCAGACGCTCGGTATTCCGCTGGCCGCCGGAATGGTCGTCGCCATGCTGGTGGCGCTGACGCTCGGCCCGGCGATCATCACCGTGGCCAGCCGTCGGGGACTCCTGGAACCCAAGCGCGCCATGCGAATCCGTGGCTGGCGCAAACTCGGTGCGGTCATCGTCCGATGGCCGGCTCCGGTGTTGGTGGCCAGTACTGCGCTGACCCTGATCGGCCTGCTGACGCTGCCCGGCTATCGCACCAGCTACAACGAACGCCGCTACCTTCCTTCGGATCTGCCTTCCACCGCCGGCTATGCCGCAGCCGAACAGCACTTCTCCACGGCGCGGATGAATCCCGAGGTCTTGCTAGTGGAGAGCGATCGGGATCTGCGCAATCCGGCAGACTTCTTGGTGATCGACAAGATCGCCAAGAAGGTCGTGCGCCAACCTGGGATAAGCCGGGTCCAGACGATCACCCGCCCGGATGGCACGCCATTGAGGTTCAGCACGCTGCCGGCTCAGCTCAGCCTGCAGGGCACCGTGCAGGTACTAAATCAGGGATACCTGCAGGACCGCATGGAGGGGTTCCGCGCCAGTGCCGAAGATCTGCAGCGCGGCATCGATGCCATGGAGCAGATGCAGCTGTTGATGACCGAGATGAGCGCGACAACCCGCGCTATGGTCCACAAGACACATCAACTAGCCTCTGACACTGCGGAACTGCGGAATCATCTCGCCGACTTCGACGATTTCATGCGACCACTGCGCAGCTACCTGTACTGGGAACCGCATTGTTTCGACATCCCGACCTGCTGGGCCCTGCGATCGGTCTTCGATGCCCTCGACGGCACCGATGTACTGAGCGGCGATATCGACCAGGTGCTGCCTGACCTCGATCGACTCGACGCTCTGATACCACAGCTGCTCCGGCAACTGCCTGCACAGATCCAGACACTGACGTCGACGCAGACGGCGATGCTCACCATGTATTCCTCCCAGAGCGGCCTGCTGGATCAGACCGCGGCGATGCTGGACAACCAGTCCGCAATGGGCACGGCGTTCAACGAATCGAAGAACGACGACACGTTCTATCTGCCACCGGAGGTCTTCGACAACCAGGACTTCAAACGCGGCTTGAAGGTGTTTCTGTCACCGGACGGCCACGCCGTTCGGTTCATCGTCACGCACGACGGCGATCCCCTAACCCCCGAAGGGATCACACGCGTCGACGGCATCAAGCACGCCGCCAAGGAGGCCATCAAAGGCACTCCGCTGGAAGGTTCGAAGATCTACGTCGGCGGTACGGCGTCGGTGTTCAAGGACATGCAGGAGGGCAACAACTACGACCTCTTGGCAGTCGGTATAGCCGCACTGTGCCTGATCTTCATCATCATGTTGATCATCACCCGTAGCGTGATCGCCGCCGCAGTGATCGTCGGCACCGTCCTGGTATCGCTGGGAGCGTCGTTTGGCTTGTCGATCTTGTTCTGGCAGCACATTATCGGTTTGGAGCTGCACTTCATGGTGATGGCGATGTCGCTGATCATCCTGCTGGCTGTTGGCTCGGACTACAACCTGCTGCTGGTCGCCAGGTTCAAAGAAGAGATCCGGGCCGGCGTGAACACGGGCATCATCCGGGCAATGGGCGGCACGGGTTCGGTGGTGACCTCGGCCGGGTTGGTGTTCGCCCTGACGATGATGTCCATGGCTGTCAGCGAGTTGAGGGTGGTAGCGCAGATTGGAACTACGATCGCACTGGGACTGCTGTTCGACACACTCGTTATCCGGTCGTTCGTGATGCCCTCCATCGCCGCGCTGCTCGGCAAGTGGTTCTGGTGGCCACAGGTGGTTCGGACGCGTCCGACCCCCGCCCGCCGGCCGGTTCCGAAACCGGTTGATCTGGAAGAACACTCAAGACCGAAGTTATCGATCGGGAGCTGACCACCATCGGTTGCGACGAAGCGGGCGCCTTGAGAGATTCCGGGCGCCCGCTTCCCGCATTGCACTGCGGTTCGGCGTCAGTCCGTTCCGGCCACAAACATATCCAAGAGATTGACCAACGACGCGATGAGACCAATACCCTCACCCGGGGCCGAGTACGGCATGCCCATCCCCACCATCTGCAGGTCGAGACCGAGTGAGTTGTAGATCGAACCACCGATGCTCCCGGAATCTGTTACTCCGGGTGTGAAAAGACCGCCGAAATCGAAGCTGGCACCGAGGACCGCATTGCCTTCCGGGACTTGCAAAGCATCGTTCAACAACGGAACCAACGCATCAAGGTTCAAGGTGGCACCGTTGAAGAACGCACCGACAACGTTGGCCGGAACGGCCAGGAGCCCTTGCAGCGCTGCCTCAAAGTCGCCATCGCCGATACTGTCGACGATCGACCCGATGCTGTTGATCAGCTCTACCCCGGGGCTTACCAGCGGGCCGATCAGTCCCATCAGGACGCCGCTCAACGGTGAAGACAAGAGCGTCAGAATTGTGGCCGCGGGCTCGGCAGCGTCTACCGGCACGACACCCATACCCATGTCCATCCCGGCCAGATACTGCAGGCCCCAGAGATGACTCCAGTCCAGAGTTTGAGCCGCCAGGTCCGAGCCCTCGGGCGTTGCCACGTCGACGCCGATGAACGTTGTTGCGGCCAAAGCCTCTTGCAGCGAGCCGGGGAAACCGAAGTCAGCATCCTTGATTGCGTCGAAGACCTCGGTGGCGTTGGCCAGCGTGGTGTTGAACACGTCGGCCCATGGCCCGAACAGGTCGAGTGACGCGGTCAGTTGCACGGACGGCGGCACGGCTCCACCCAGCGCCGGCGCCACCGGGCTTACTGCGATCATTCCGGTAAGGGCCAGTGCGGTCCCCCCGGCCATGAGGCCACCGATGCCGAGGTGCGATGCGAGGTCGTGAGCGTGATGAGACGATTTCATGCCTAGTTTGTCGAGCCGGAAGCAGGATAAGTTCCTGAGCGGAGAAGAGATTCTGAAGTTTTCTCAATCTTGCTGTCAGGTCTGACTTCTCGTCAGCCGAAATCGACCAGAGTGGTTGGCGCACGAAACCTCGCCAGACCACGCACACCATAGATCAGCGGAACCACCGCTCCAAGCACGGTGCCTCGCCCAGGCGGCATGCCGAGTTCAGAGACGGCCCTGACCCCGGGCACCGCACGCAGTTCGTCGTAGTCATGCGCAGTGAACCAGAACGGCATTGGTGGCGCCGTGTAGTTGTCGCTGAGCTTGAAGCCGCGTCGCGAGCGTGAGTAGGAACTCAACAACCTCGGGACGCTGTCAAAGATCATCCGGCCGCCAGGGAACCGCTCCGCGCAGGCGGCGAACAGAGCGAACACCGCTTCGCGATCCAGATACTGCAGCAACCCCTCGGCAGTGATCAACACCTCAGCGGAGTCGTCGACTTCGTCCATCCACGAGTAGTCGAGTGCCGACTGGGCACAGTGCCGCAGCCGGGCTGATGCCGGCAGCAACCGCTGGCGCAGCGCAACGATGGGTTCCAAATCCACCGAAAGCCAGCATAACTGGCCGTTATCGACCCGCCAGAAGCTGGTCTGCAGCCCTTCCGCAAGGGCGACCACGGTCGCGCGCGGATGCTCCGCCAAGTACTCCCGCGTGGCCTGGTCGAACACCAGAGCCCGCATCGCAGTGGCCTGGTGCGTCCTGCCGAAGTCTGCGTAATCGTAATCAAGGC
Source organism: Mycobacterium sp. SMC-14 (assembly GCF_046250075.1). NCBI lineage: Bacteria > Bacillati > Actinomycetota > Actinomycetes > Mycobacteriales > Mycobacteriaceae > Mycobacterium > Mycobacterium sp. SMC-14. The sequence goes on from NZ_CP176429.1 coordinate 4,179,400, forward strand.
TATTGAGCAACTCGATCGCCATCGGGTCATCGATCACCCCGTCAGGCCGCTTCGCCTCGGCAGCTCGCTGATACAACGTGAGCAACGCGGTCTCGGATATCCCATCGAGATGGCGCGCGTCAATGACTGGCACGCCTTCAGACCGTACCCGCCGGGCCCCCGCGAGTCGCTGCGAGAAATCTAACCGCGACCGACCGGAACTTTTTGATTCCCATCTCCGACCATCTCGTTGACGGGGAACTGGCCCGCGCCTTGCGTTCCGCGCAATCCACGACATCAGAGGAGGTGCCATCCTGACCGCCCCGATCTGGATGGCAATGTCTCCCGAGACGCACTCCGCCATGCTCGCAACTGGCCCAGGGCCGGGCCCTATGTTGGCAGCCGCCGCGCAATGGCAGCAGCTCAGCGGCATCTACGACGATACCGCCGCTGAATTGACCCAGGTGCTGGCCGCCGTGCAGACCGGCCACTGGCAGGGCCCCAGCGCCACGGCCTATCTGTCCGCGCACACGCCATACCTGACCTGGTTGGAACAAGCAGCCGCCGACGCTGCCGCGACTGCCGCACAACACCAGACGGCTGCCTCCGCATATAGCGCCGCAGTGGCCTCGATGCCCAGTCTCGAAGAACTGGCCGCCAACCACGCGGTCCACGCGGTGCTGCTCGCCACGAACTTCTTCGGAGTGAACGCCGTCCCGATTGCCGCCAACGAGGCCGACTACACGCGGATGTGGGTGCAGGCCGCCGAGACCATGTCCGTATACCAGGGCACCGCCACCGCGGCACTCGCCTCGACCCCGCAGCTCCTCCCCGCGCCGCCCATCGCCTCCCCCGCCGAGGCCACCGCCCCAGAACGCGTTGGAAACGGCGACTGGCTGCAGGAACTTTCACGACTCATCACCGACCTTCTCAACAATGCCGGCAATGCCGAAGAACTGCTGCGAATCTTCGAGGACTTCTTCCAGGGCCTAGGTTTCAATCCGGTGGTCGCCACCTTCCTGGCGGTGGTCGCATTGATCGCCTACGACGTGTTGTGGTACCCCTACTACGCGTCATATGCCCTGTTGCTGTTGCCCTTCTTCGCTCCTGCCCTCAGCGCGCTGAGCGCCTTGAAGTTGCTACCGCTGCTGAACGGCCAACAGATCCCGGCTGATCAAGAACCGGACATCGTCGCTACGTTGATCGGTGAAGGAAGCGTGGACATCCCCGCTGCGGCGATTGTGGCACCGCCCGCTGCGGCCGGCTCCTCCGCCGGCGTGGGCGGCACCGCCAGTGCGCCGGGACCGAGCACACCCGTCCTCACACCGAGCGCTGACGGAGTTGCCGCACTGATCCCCTATCTCGTCTCCGGCTGGGGACCACCCGGCGTCAAGACCGGTCCCAAAGAGAATATGGCGTCCTCCAGCAGTGCTGCGGCTTCCCGTCGCGCAACCTCTCCGCGGGGCATCGCTGCGGACGCCCGCGGCCGACGCAGTCGTCGCAGCAGGGGCCGGGTTCGCATGCACGGCAACCGTTACGAGTTCCTCCAGGCTGGCGACGGCGCTGTCGTGGCGGCGGATTCCGATGCCGGCCCTGCCGAACGTCCCGATCCCATCGCAGCAGTGGTCGCCTCCACCCGCGCCGCTGGACTCGCGGGGCACGCTGACGAAATCCGGAGAGTACCGATGTTGCCCACCAGCTGGTGCGACTCCGACCAGGTAGAGCAACTCACACAACCAATAGAGGATGGAAAAGAACAATGAGCAAGGAAAGCACGATCGGATGACGCTGACCGTCACCGGCACCGGCCTTGGAGCGCAGATCACCGGGGTCGACCCCAACGATCTGAGCACCATCACCCGCGAGGAGATTCGCGAGGTCGTCTACGCCAACAAGCTCGTCATCCTCAAGGGCGTTCACCCCTCGCCGGAGCAGTACCTGCAGCTGGGCAGGATCGTCGGCGACATCGTGCCCTATTACGAATCCATGTACCACCATCACGAGTTTCCAGAGATATTCGTATCGTCCACGGAGGAACACCAAGGCGTTCCGCGAACCGGCGCGTTCTGGCACATCGACTACATGTTCATGCCCGAGCCGTTCGCGTTCTCGATGGTGTTGCCCCTGACCGTTCCCGGGCCTGACCGGGGAACCTACTTCATCGACCTCAACCAGGCCTGGGCCTCGGTGCCCGCCGCGCTACAGGACGCGGCCCGAGGGACGTTGAGCACTCATGATCCCCGGCGGCACATCAAGATCCGCCCCGACGACATATACCGGCCGATCGGGGAAGTGTGGGACGAAATCACCCGGACGACACCGCCCATCAAATGGCCGACCGTGATCCGGCATCCGAAGACCGGGGAAGAGATTCTGTATATCTGCGCTTCGGGGACCACTCGAATCGAAGGCCAGGATGGTCGGGAGCTCGCCCCACAGATCCTGCAACAGCTCATGGAGTCGACCGGGCAGCTTGATCCGGATTTCACACATCCCTTTATCCACACCCAGCACTACGAGGTCGGAGATATCATCTTGTGGGACAACCGAGTTCTGATGCATCGTGCCAAGCACGGAAGCTCTCAAGGAACCTTGACCACGTATCGGCTGACCATGCTCGACGGCCACCAGACTCCCGGATACGCAGCATGAGCGGCATCGCTTCGCCTCATCCCGCACTGAGCGACGCTGCACCGATCACCGAGGACGTGCTGGCCACCGTCCTGGAGCCCTATACCTACAAGGGTTGCCGGTATCTGGTCGAAGCGGTGTCGCAGGCCGACGCTGATTCTGTTCTAGCTCAAGGTAACTTCACGATCGCCGAGTCCGCCTACATCCGTAGCACTGGGCATTTCAACGCGGTCGAGTTGGTGCTGTGTTTCAACCAGCTCGCTTACAGCGCTTTTGCACCGGCCATCGCCGATGGCATCATTCCGGCCTTCCGCGGTTGGGGGCTGGAAGACTATTGCAAGCACCAGCTGTCCAGCATGTTCATCAGAACCTCATCGTCACGGTTCAAAAGGCCGATCGATGCCAACAAGTTCAGCGCCCGGCTGGAGTGCCGAAACTTCGAGATCATGCAACGCACGGTGCGGTATCTGCGTGTGCCGTGCGCAATCGAATTCTGGGACGAACACGGCGGTTCAGCGTTCGGCGAATTCGAACTCGCCGCACTGAACATCCCCGGCTGACAACCCAGAATAGGCACGCAGACATGATGAGTCCGGCCCACACGTCCGTACTGGATCGCATTCTCGAACACGTGCGCCGACGCCCCGACGCCATCGCGTTACGTCGTTGCGACGGAAGCAGTCCGTTCAGCTACCAGGAACTGGCGGCCGAATGGGAACGCCTGGCCGCAGCACTGCAGGCGAGTGGGGTGTCCATGGGCTCTCGCGTACTTGTCATTTCCGACAACGGACCGCAGACATACCTCGCGGTGCTTGCCTGCGCCCGACTGAGCGCCATTGCCGTTCTGGCGGACGGCAATCTGCCGATGGCCACCGTCGAAAGGTTCGCCGAACTCACGCAACCCGCCGCAGTTCTGTGCACCGAGGGTGCCCGACTGTCCCTTTCCGACCCACCGGAGACCCTCGCCGCGGTACCGACGCTGTCGGTGGCCGAAGGCAGCGCCCCGCTCGCAGCTCCCGACGTGCTCCCGGGGACGAACGGCGGCGCAGACGACCCGCTGGCGATGATCTTCACCAGCGGCACCACCGGCGAACCGAAGGCTGTGCTGCTGGCCAATCGGACCTTCTACGCCGTCGCCGACATCTTGCGGGAGACCGGCTTGACGTGGATCGATTGGGTGATAGGCGAAGTCGCGTACTCGCCGTTGCCGGCCACGCACATCGGTGGCCTGTGGTGGATTCTGAACTGCCTGATGCAAGGTGGTACATGCGTAACCGGCGGCGAAGACGGGGCGTCGCTGTTGGAGATACTCACGACCAACGAGGTCGCTACGGTCTGCCTGGTCCCGACACTGCTCTCACGTCTGGTCGCCGAGCTGAAAGCGACCGGCGCATCGGTGCCGCCTTCGCTGCGTTTTCTCGGTTACGGCGGATCGCGGGCTATCGCATCCGATGTGCAGTTCGTCGAGACCGCGGGTATACGGACCGCCCAGGTCTACGGTTTGAGCGAAACTGGTTGCACCGCACTGTGTCTTCCCACCGCGCCGGGGTCGATCGCCGCCATCGAGGCAGGAGCGGTCGGACGACCCTACCCCGGCGTGCGGGTTCACCTCGACGGCGATGGCAGCGGACCGGCCGGCCCGCCGGCCTCGTCGGGAACGTTGTGGATCAATTCGCCGGCAAACATGCTGGGGTACTGGAACAACCCGGACCGGACCCACGAAGTACTGCGTGACGGGTGGGTGAACACCGGTGACCTGCTCGACGAAGGCAGCGACGGGTACTTCTATATCCGGGGGCGGGCCTCGGAGATGATCATCTGCGGCGGAGTCAATGTTGCCCCCGACGAGGTTGACCGCGTCGCAGAATCCATTCCGGGGGTCCGCGAGGCGGCATGTTACGAGATCCCAGACCCGGAGTTCGGAGCCCTGGTCGGCCTCGCGGTGGTCGCGTCGGAAGTATTGGACCAGGCCGGTATTCGCAGCCTCAAACAGACAATTGCAGCCCGCTACCGAAGCGAGGTGGAATCCGCCGCCCGCCCGTCGCGGATCGTCCTGGTGAACAGCATTCCGCGAACCCAGTCCGGCAAGGTCATGCGCACGTCGCTGGCCGCAGCGATCGATGCTCGAGCACATGGTTGAGACCATCCGCCAGCGGATCCTCGCCGCGGTCTGCGATGTGCTCTACATCGACGAAGCCGACCTCTTCGACGGCGACGGCACCGACCTGCGGGACCTCGGCCTGGACTCGGTTCGATTCGTCTTGTTGATGAAGCGTCTCGGAGTGGACCGCGAGTCTGAGCTACCGGCACGTTTGGCGCGCGACCTGTCGATCGCCGGCTGGGTTGCCGAGCTGGAAGTTCCCGGCCGGCATGCCTGACTCCCCTTCCCCGGTGTCTATCCCGCTTTCAGTCTCCCAGCAGAACATCTACCGCGGCGTGCTGCAGGATGCCGATCCCACGCTGTATCTGATCGGCCGCCGGTATCGCTTGTCGCCCATACCGCTTCCCCGATTCCGGCTCGCATTGGCAGCCGCTGTCCAACGCAACCCGGTGCAATTGTGCGTTCTCGAACAGGCCGAAGCGCAGTATCCTCACCTGGTTCCGCGGCTGCGGGCGGACGATCTCATGCGAATGTCCCATGACGGCACAGAACCACTGGTGCGGGAATGGGATTCGGGAATTCTGTCCCGCCCCCTGGTGCGCTACACCATGCAGGTCAGTTCGAGCGGCGACGTCGTGGGCCTGGATATGCATGCACACCACCTCCTGCTCGACGGTGGTGCGACCGGTCTGATCGAAGCCGACCTGGGCCGCAACCTGTCGGCCCTAGGCCCCGAACTGCCCGACGTGGCAGCCGAGCTCGAGCGCCTGGCCGAAGCCCACCGCCGCGAAGCCGAACAAGTTGACGCCGCACAGCAGCGGTTGACCGAATCGGTGCAGCGGGAGTTGGCAGGCGAGGCAACCGCGGGGGGCTATCCGCAATCGCCACCGAGGTCAGGCAGTGCTCGCCGAGGGGTGCTGCTCGAGTCGGTCCAGATCACCGGACCCGACTACGAAGCGATCACGAAGCTGGCCGCTCGGGCACAGGTGCCGCTGCATGTGTTGGTGACGGCAGCCGCCGTCGCCGTCGATGCAGGCCGTCGATGCAGTACCGATGCCTTGGTGGTGCACGCCATCGACAATCGGTTTGGTGAGCCCGCTCTTGAGGTGGCCACCTGCATCGTCAACTCAGTTGCCCAATCTGTTCGCTTCCCGGGTTTCGCATCAGTGCGAGAGCTCGTGGCCAATGTGGACCGCGGATACGTCAAAGCGGTGCGGCGGCGCTGGTTCCGGGAGGAGTTGTATCGCCGCATCTATCTGACGGTCAACCGGACTCCCCAGACCGACGCATTGGCGCTCAACTTCCTTCCGGACCCCTGCGCTCCCGAACTGCGTCCGTTCCTTGACGGCATGCCGGCTACCACAGATATCGGGCCGATCGAGGGCCTGACCGTGGCAGCCGTCCAAGACGATCCGCACCAGACTCTGACGCTGTCGATCTGGGATGGCGATCACCGGACCCAACCCCCGGGAATCGCAGCCGTGATCGCCCGGGTGTTGCTGCAGATGCCGGCCCAGTGGAATCAGCCCGTCGCGATGAGCGTGGGCCAGTGGTTCGAGGTCCACGCCGACGCTACGTGCCATTCCACCGATATCGCGCCCAGCCCCACAAGGCCGGCCGTGTCGGCATGGTTTCTCGACCCGAACGCCGATATCGATGGCTGGCGGCAACGCCGTCGGTATGTCGATTCCTGGATCGCTTGGCTGGAGAGTTCGGCCGTCGAGCCCGGTGAACTGTTGGTATTCATCGACGATCACACCGACAAGACCATCGATCTCTTGGTCGCATGCCATCTAGCCGGTTGCGGCTACAGCGTCTGCGAAAGCGCCGGCGAACTCGAAAACCGCCTGGCGGCCCTCCGTTCGGAAGGTGGGCTTTCAGCACGATTGGTCGACATCGACTATACCGACTTGCCGACACCGCCCTCCCGCCTTTCGGACCGCCTTCAGCAGGTCCGCGACGACGATGACTTGGCGCAACGGATCGCCTACGTCATGCCGACTTCAGGCTCTACCGGCAGTCCCAAGCTGGTGCCGATCACTCACGGCGCACTGGCGATCTTCTGTCGGGGAGCACGGCTGGCCTACGGATGGGAGCAGCACGACACCGTCTTGCAATGTGCGCCCCTGACGTCAGATATCAGTGTGGAGGAGATTTTCGGCGCCGCGCAATCCGGTGCCGCTCTGGTTCGCTCGGCGGCAACACGAACCGGAGATCTCACGCGACTGGGAGAAGACCTGATGCGCCACGGCGTTACGGTCCTCGATCTGCCTACCGCCATCTGGCACCTGTGCTGCGACAAACCCGACATGCTTGACACCGTGGCGGCATCACGCGTGCGCCAAATCGTGATCGGCGGAGAGGCGGTTCGCTCCCGCGCCGTCGAGAGGTGGCAGGCGTTTCGCGGTGTTTCAGACGTCGCGCTGATTTCAAGCTACGGTCCCACCGAGGCGACGGTGGTGGTGACAAACCTGTCGCTGAACGGGGAGGAGACTGTGGTCGAGCCCAGTTGCCAACGGCGACTGGGGAAACCCCTGGCTCCCAACACCGTTTTCATCGCATTCGGTGAGGTGGTCTTGCTCGGCGACCAGGTGTCTGCGGGCTACGTGGGTATCGCCAGCACCACCTTTGGCACCGTACTCGCCGTCGACGGTTCGCCGCTGCGTGCGTTTGCCACCGCAGACCGGGTGAGCTTTGACGGCGCGGGCTTTCCGGTGTTTGCGGGTCGCAAGGACGCCGTTGTGAAGCTTGCCGGCAAGCGCGTCGACACTGCCGAAGTCACCCGGCTTATCGCCGAGGATCCCGCGATCTGCGATGTCGCCGTCGAGCCGGACGGCACCCGGCTCGGAGTTTGGTTTCAGACCCCGAACACTAAGATGGGGTCTACCGACTCTGCTGCAGCCGAACGCATTCGAGGCATCCTGCTGGCGGCGAGAGTCCCCGGTTTCGTGGTGTCCGGCGTCCCGGAGATTCCACGCAAGCCCGGCGGCAAGGTTGATTCGGATCGTCTGCCCAAGACTCACCAAGCAGAAACCGGCGCAGCGCCCGCCCAAGCAAACGGCCTGGCGCAATTGTGGAGTCGGCATCTGAACCGCGCCCTGCGGCCGGACTCCTCACTGCTGGGCGAAGGTGTCGGCTCGCTGGATCTGATCCGTATCCTGCCTGCCACCCGACGCTACCTCGGCCGACACGTGTCGTTGCTGGATGTGATCAGCGCCGACAGTGCCAGCCGGTTGATCGAAAGCACCGACGGGATGGGGGTGGACGAGGTCACCGCCGCCGAGATCGACGACGATCTCGCGATCTTGGCCCCATCACTGCCCTACCCCGCACCAAGCCCGAGCTCCGATGGCACCGGCACCGTTGTGGTGTTCGGCGCCTCAGGAATCCTAGGCACCGGCTTTGCCCGAGCTGCGGCCGAGCTGCGCGCCCACGGATTCGATTCGGAGCTGGTCTTGGCCACCACCTCGGAGCTGCCCGATGCCGGTCCCTGGCGGGAGCTGGCCCGCGTCGACGGTGTTCGCATCGAACACATTGCCCCGCAACGTATCCCTGAGCTGATTCGCACCACCCACGCAGCGACCGTGGTCAACGCCATCGGCAATACCAATGTGGTGGTGCCTTATCGGGAGCTGCGGCCGGCCAACGTGGAAGCGGTGTCGACCATCGCTGCGGCCTGCGCAGCACACGACGCCCGGTTGGTGCATTTGTCGACCTCAGTGGTGAGCGCGCAACCGGCAACACCGCTGGTTGTCGATCCGCGCGCCGCGCCCTATCCCTACGCGGCGTCCAAGTCGCTGGCCGAGCTGATTGTCGCGCGCAACGCTGGCCACCTGGCCTTCTCCCTGGTGCGGCTACCCCGGGTGTTGGGCGAGCCGCACCAACTGCGAAGAACGGCCGATATTTTGGTCGCACTCGCCGATGCCTGCTCGGCACTGCGCGCTTACCCCGCCGTGCAACTAACGGAGGAAGTCACCCACAGCCGGTCGGCAGCGGCGGCGATCCTGGGCATGCTGTCGGCCCCGCTCGGCCGCACCATCACCGTGCTGCGGGGGACGCCCGTCGAGTACTCGGAGTTTCTCGCCCGCTTCGGCGCCCGGGAGTGCGATGTCGACCAGTGGAAGCAGCTTCTCGACGACAGTGATTGGGCACGGTGCAATCCACGCCGGTGGGCGGTCATCGACGCCTGGCTCACCCTCGGGATGCGACTCGGCGAGCGTTCGTACGCGCAGTACCTGGCAGGCCACGCGACTGTCGACCTGACGGTAGACGGGGTCACCGAGTTGTTTGCCACGCCTGCGCCGCTGGCCGAACTTGTGGCTCACGGCTGTTCATCGGAACCGGACAGCCCCGCCCAGCGACTACTTACAGAGGGATTGAAGGAGGAGAGGCCTTGACCGACATTCGACGGATCCAACTCGATGTGACGGGCATGACCTGCCGGATGTGCTCGGCGCACATCGAGCTAAAGCTGAACACGATCAACGGCGTGCGGGCCTCGGTGGACTTCCCGACCGCGACCGCCACGATCGACGCGGATTCCACCGTCGATGTCGCTGAACTGTGCGGGGCCATTGCAGACGCGGGTTACCAGGGTGAGCTGCGGTGGGAGCGGCCGCGCACCGCTGAGGACTTAGCGATCCCCGGCGGTCCCATCAAGCGAATCGCGCGCCTGACCCGGCTCTTCTCCAGGGGCCGGCGCATGCGAGACGCCGGTATTCGAACGCCGTACGCCGGAACACCGATTCGCTGATCGGCGGGGCCTCTGACAGAGCCGGCAGAAGGCGGCCGGCCAAGCGCAAGAACCGCGCCGCTCACATCGATCCGGTCCCGGTGGCCGACCAAGCCGGCGAGCTGAGACAACGACCAGCGTGAGGCGTACGGTTGATTCCAGCGGTGAGGCTCCACCTCATCCGATCGAAGCCACATTCTTTGCGGATCCGCAGGGCGGGCACTCCAGCCTCCCAATCGCAACGAGGTGCCACTGCACCACCGCGACCAGCGAGATCATCGCCGACCTGAAGGTGCGAGGCGAAGGCAACCCTCCGCGGTATCTGGGCCTGAATCAACGAGATTCGCCCAGCCGAACCGATGCTCTCGCCGAAAGCCATTGCTGCACCACTGATGGTGCTCACTTTCTGTCTGGAGCTGTGCCTTGATGTTGATCCCCATGTCCCCGACCGATTCGATGTTCTTGCTGGCCGAATCGGACAATCGCCAGATGCAGGTGGGTGGGCTTGCCATGTTCACCCCGCCCGAAGGTGCCTGTGCCTTGGATGTCCGTCAGATGTTCGCGGCAGCCATCGCTCGCAACGAAGTCGCCGGCATGTGGCGCAAACGGGCTCGCCGCTCAGTGCTGTCGCTGGGGCAGTGGGGCTGGGACAGTGGCACCGACGTCGACCTCCACCATCATGTGCAGTATTCGGCGCTGCCGCGGCCCGCCGGACTGCGGGAGTTGTGGACGCTGGTGTCGTGGCTGCACGCGATCCCGCTGGACCGGGATCGGCCGCTGTGGGAGATGCACCTGATCGAAGGCCTCGCCGACGGCCGCTATGCCGTGTACATCAAGGTCCACCATGCGCTCGCCGACGGGGTTTACGCGATGGGGATGCTGCGTGCGGCGTTGAGCACTGACCCGGCTCGCCGCGGTCAACCTGCGTTGTGGGAGCCGGCCGACACGCGCTCCGCGTCTGCACCGGACTCGACGTCGAGCGGTTCGCTGGCGGGGCGGGCGACGGCGGCGATCTGGGACGGAGCACGCGATGCCGCGGGGTTGCTGCCGGCACTCGCCGGCACGCTGGTGCAGGCCCTGCGCCAGCGCGGCGGCGCGCTGTCGCTGGTCGCACCGCACACCATGTTCAATGTGGCGATTGACAGTGCCCGGTCCTTCACCGGGGGCTCGTGGCAGCTGGAACGATTGCAGTTGGTCGCCAAACACAGCGATGCAACGGTCAACGATGTGGTGCTGGCCATGTGCGCCGGCGCCCTGCGCAACTACCTGACCACTAGGAAAGCGCTGCCGTTGGCGTCGCTGGTGGCGATGATTCCGGTCTCACTGCGGCTGCCCGGGCCTGCGGCCGGCCGGGACGACACCGGCAACAGAATCGGGTCTCTGATGTGCGGCCTGGCCACCGACCTGGCCGATTCCGGCGAGCGACTGCTGTCGGTGCGGAACAGCATGCGCGAGGGCAAGACGGCGCTGGGTGCGCACAGTCAGCTGCAGGTCCTCGCGATGAGTGCGCTGGGTGCCACACCACTGGCGTTGGGCATGCTCTTCGGTCAGCACAGGCTGCTGCGGCCCCCGAACGTGATGATCTCGAACGTGACCGGATCTAAGGTGCCCTTGTACTGGAACGGCGCCCGACTCGACGAGCTCTATCCCCTGTCGATCCCAGTCGACGGGCAGGCACTCAACATCACCTGCACGAGCACCGACGATACGATTGCGTTCGGGCTTACCGGCTGCCGCGAAGCCGTTCCCGGAATGAGTGAGCTGACCAGACTTCTCGGCGAAGAACTCCGCCTGCTCGAGCACGCCGCAGGGCTCTGAGCACGCCGATCGGGCGCCCCTAAGCCAAGGTACGGGTAGGGTATGGCATATCGGCGGTATTCCGCATCTGACCGTTCTGGGTTGTATCGCCGCCGATCTGAAGGTAGCCGGCCGATTCGCGGCCCAGTCAGGAGCGTCGTTATGACGCAGCAATATTTCCGCTCAGCAACGGGCCGACACCCGACACCGCCGCAACGCAGACCACGGTTGCGCCTGAAGCCAAAGGCGCCGCAGACCGGACAGGTCGACGGGGCATGGTGGCCATGGAGTGGCACTCTCACCACCGAGCTCCCGGACCTGCTCTCGATGTTATCGGTTCGAATCGGAAGCATTCAACGAGTGCGGTACAACCTCGGCGAGTGGGCGCCGGCACCTGCCAAACTCCGCACCGACGGACGAACGGTGCAACTCCATGGCTACGAACGGCAGCCGGTCAACACTCTGGAGGTTCTCGGTGCCGACCGGAACCGGATCCTCTTGCTCGTGGTTCCCCCTCGGACCAAGCCCGACCAGGCGCACGAGACGATGATGAACGCGGCGGCACCCAACAACGACTCAAGCGTCGACGCACTTCTGGTGATCAGTGACCGCGAAAGGGCAACGCGCACCACACGAGCCCACGCGGAAGACCAATGGGTTGCCGGACGCGGCGGCCTCGGTTAGCCGGCCCGTCCTCGGTTAATTCGCTTGGGCCGACGGCTGACCCGGAGCCGGTTCTGCCGTATCAGCGCACGGTTTACGCCATTGTTCCCGACGCCGACGGGCGAAATCGACATGAGTTTGGCTCTCCGTGCCACCGTGGCGACGCCGGCAGTCTCGTCAGCTGCTGAATATCTTTCGAGACAAAGCACTTTCGTTCACAAGACAATCAATAAACAAGGAAAACAAACGTGAAAACCCAAACAAGACCCGAAGAGGCGACGGCGTTGCCGGCCACGGCGATCAGAGACGATGGCAGCAATAACGGTACTATCTGGCTGTGGCGCATTGTCGAAGAGTTCACTGCCGAGCTCTCCGTCGCCGATTGCCACACCATCTACACCGCCATCTCCAGCGGCCTGGCTGACGGCTGGCTGCCCACCAGCACCGAGATTGCCAACCTGGTGGACTTTGCCCGACAGCAGGCGGTCGCAGCGGAGCACGATTCCTTCGCCAGAAGGCCCCGCCCTTACAGCGGCATTCAGCCCTGATAGACCCGCGGGTCCAGGGTGCCGATGTACGGCAGGTCGCGGTAGCGCTCGGCGTAGTCCAGGCCGTAGCCGACCACAAAATCATTCGGGATGTCGAAGCCCACGTAGGAGATGTCGACGCCCGCACCCAGCGCATCGGGTTTGCGCAGCAGAGTGCAGACCCGCAGAGACCGGGGCCGGCGGGTGGCCAGGTTGCGCAGCAGCCACGACAGGGTCAGCCCGGAGTCGACGACGTCCTCGACGATCAACACGTCGCGGTCGCTGATGTCGCGGTCGAGGTCCTTGAGGATGCGCACCACCCCCGACGACGACGTCGACGATCCGTAGGAGCTGACCGCCATGAACTCGAACTGCGTGGGCAGCGGAATCGCCCTGGCGAGATCGGTGACGAACAGCACCGCGCCCTTGAGCACGGTGATCAGCAGCAGGTCGTCACCCTCGGCACGGCCATCGGCGTACTCGGCGGCGATCTGCGCAGCGAGTTCGGCAGTGCGGGTCCGGATCTGCTCCTCGCTCAGCAATACCGATTTGATGTCACCCGCATACAACTCGGGTCCCTCCCCAGGCGAGTTCTCAGCCACCAGCACAGCGTGCCATGGCGCGCGTTCGACAACCAACTGCGGCGAACAAATTCACGTCCGGGGCTCAGACCGGCTCGCGGCGCAGCCGCAGCAACCCGTCGCCGCGGACCGCGAACAGTCGCTGGCCCCGTAGGTCTGATCCGATCGCCACCCCACCCTGCCCGCGCCATGCGGTGACCAGTCGGTCCACTGCGCGGATCTGCAGGTCGGTCAGGCCGCGCCCGCCTCCATCGATCAGCCAGCGCCGGATCACCGCGAGGCGTACCGGAGCCGCCAGGGCCGCCAGGGCCGCAGCGTCCAACCCGGCACCGGCTGTGGCGCCGGGCAGCGCCTGCTCGGCCAAGGCATCAATGAGCTCGGTGTTCTCCCGCAGCGCGATCGCGGTCCGGGCCAGGGCTTCGGCCACCCCGCCGCCCAGCACGTCCTCCAACAGGGGCAGCACTTCGGCGCGCAACCGCACCCGGGTGAAGCGAGGGTCGCTGTTGTGCGGGTCGAGCCACGGCGCCAGCCCCAGTTCGGCGCAGGCCTGTCCGGTCACTGCGCGTCGTACCCCCAGCAGCGGCCGGCACCATGGTGGGTCGTACGGCCGCATGCCGGCCATCGACCGAGCGCCCGACCCGCGGCCGAGCCCGAGCAGCACGGTCTCGGCCTGATCGTCGAGTGTGTGTCCCAGCAACACCGGGCCTGCGCCGCGGGCATCGGCCAGCGCGGCGTAACGGGCCGTGCGCGCCGCCGCCTCTGGACCGCCCACAATTCCGACGGTCACCGAAATAACCCGCGCATCAACACATCCCAGTTCGAGCGCCTGACTTCGCGCAGCCTCGGCCACCTGCGCCGAATCGGCTTGCAGGCCGTGGTCGACGATCAGCGCGGTGGTCGGCCGCATCCGGGCGGCGACGGCGGTCAGCGCCAGCGAGTCCGGCCCACCGGATAACGCGACCGCCCAGCCTCCACCCTGCGGCAGATGCTGCTCGGCGAACGCCCCCAGGGCGGCGCGCAGCGCGGCTACAGCACCCGGTCGATCCACCGCTGGGGCTCTTCGATCTCGGCGGGCAGCGGCAGGGTCTGCGGACTCGACCACACCGCGTTGAACCGGTCCATGCCGACGCGGCCGACCACGGCGTCCACGAAGGCCTTGCCGCGGGTGTACTGGCTCAGCTTGGCGTCGAGGCCCAGCAAGGCCCGCAACAGCCGTTGCAGCGGGGGTTGGCTGCGCTGGCGGCGTTCCTCGAAGCGGCTCCGAATGGTCGCCACCGACGGCACCGCCAGCGGCCCGACCGCGTCCATCACGTGATCGGCGTGGCCTTCAAGCAGCGTGCCCAGCATCAGCAGTTGGTCCAGCGCGGTGCGTTGTTCCTCGGACTGCACCGCCCGCACCAGGCCCAGGATCCCCGCCGGGCCCGGCGAGGCCGCGTCGTCATGGCGGCCCCGCAGATAGTCGGCCAGCCGGCCCACCACTTGGGTGAGGTCCGGGCTGCTGTCGCCGGTCAGTACCGCCAGTGCTTCGGACATGTAGCCGGCCAGCCACGGGTTGACGCTGAACTGCACGCGGTGCGTCACCTCATGCAGGCACACCCACAACCGGAAGTCGGCCGGAGTCACCTGCAGCTGACGCTCGACGGCGACCACATTGGGGTAGACCAGCAGCAGCGCGCCACCGTCAGCACAGAACGGGTCGTACTGGCCGAGGATGCCCGAGGAGACGAAGGCCAACACCGCGCCGGTCTGCGCCCCAGTCAGCCGGCTGGTGAGGAAACCGGCGGGCCGCTCGGAGGCGCCCATCATCACCCGCATCGATTCGGCGGCGGCGGCGACCCACTGTCGCCGGTCGACCACGCGGGCGTCGGGGACCGGACCGTCGTCGCCCAGACCAGTGACCTCGCGGACCAGGGGTTCTGCCGCGCGAGCGCTGGTGTGCAGTTCCTCGACGACCTGACGGCGCGTGTAATCGGTCATCGGCGGCGCGGGACGTGCCAGCCAGCCACCGACCGTCGCGGCGAACTCAAAGTCCACCGCGCTGCCGACGTCGGACTCGCTCATCCGCACCCGCAGGTTCGCAGAACCGCGGCCAGCGCGTCGATTGCGGTACGCCCGGTGGGTCCGGCGTCGTTGGAGATGAACGCAAACGTCAGCACCCGCTTATCGCGGTCGGTGACAATGCCGGCCAGCGCATTGGTGCGGGTCAGCGAGCCGGTCTTGGCCCGCAGCCAGCCGGCCGCGCCGCGCCCGGTCTTGGGGTTGAGGAACCGCTCGGAGAGCGTGCCACTGCCGCCGGCGACCGGCAGCATGTCCAGCAGTGGACGCAATTCGGGCAGGTCCGGCCCGGCAGCCGCCTGCACCACCGAATCGAGGGTCCGGGCCGACAGCCGGTCGTCGACCGACAGCCCGCTGGAGTCCTGCAGGGCGGCTCCGCTCACCGCGATGTGGGCGGTGGCCAGCCGGTTGGTCACCGCGTCGACCGCGCCGGCGAACGAACGAGGCCGGCCCATCGCCGCGGCCACCTCCCGGGCGATGGATTCGGCCATCACGTTGTCGGAGGCGTTCATCATCTCGCCGAGCCGGACCACCAGCGGCGCCGATCGGACCGCCCCCAGTTCGCGCCCGGTCACCGTCGAGGACGCGATGCTCACCTTGTCGGGGTCGACGCCCAGCTCCGCGGCCAACGCCTTCCCGGCGTCCAGCGCGGGCGTCGGGGACCGCCGCGACTCGACTGTGGTGGGCTGGACGCGGCCGCCGTCGACCATCACCGCCTCGATCGGGGCGATGTCGCCGCCTTCGATGTCCTCGGCGTCCCAACCCTGGGCCATGGTGGGGCCGGTGAACGCCGACACGTCGACCTGCACCTCGGAGACACTTGCCCCGCTGCGGCGAACCTGCTCGGCCAGATCACTGATACGCGCGGCTTCGCGGTACCAGGTGTCCTGACCGACCTCGGCGGTCGACAGGGTGGGATCGCCGCCGCCCACCAGCACCACCACCCCGGGCTGATCGCCGGCCGTCACGCGGGTGGTGACCCGGGCGCCGGAATCCAGCGCCAGCAAGGCGGCGGCCGCGGTCAGCACCTTGTTGGTCGACGCCGGCTGCACCGGCAGATCTTCCTGCTGTGTCCACAGCGCCTTGCCGGTCAACGCATCGGTGATTCGCCCGGTCAACCGGCCCAGATTCGGGTCGGCCAGCGCAGGCGCCATGGCTGCCGCCAGGGCGCTGCCGACCGGCATCGGGGCGTCGTCGGAGACCGGAACCACCCCGGGTTTGGCAGTCGCCACCGGTGCCGGCGACACGACGCGCGCACCGGCGCCGGATTCATCCGGGAGCACAACCACCGCGATGACCACCACCGCGGCGGCCAGTGCCAGTACCGCGGCCGCGATACCCAGATGGGCGCTGCTGTGTCGCCACCGAGTGGGTTGCATGTCTCTCCTGCCTTCTCTGGCGCAATTGTGCCGGACGGGCGGAGTCCGAGCGTGAATGCGGGCCGCTCTAGACTGGCCCGGTGCAATTCGACGTGACCATCGAAATCCCCAAGGGCCAGCGCAACAAGTACGAGGTCGACCACGCCACCGGGCGTGTCAAGCTCGACCGCTACCTGTACACGCCGATGGGCTACCCGACCGACTACGGCTTCATCGAGGACACCCTCGGCGAGGACGGCGACCCGCTCGACGCGATGGTGCTGCTGCCGCAGTCGGTGTTCCCCGGTGTGCTGGTCGAGGCACGGCCGGTCGGGATGTTCCAGATGACCGACGAAGCCGGCGGCGACGCCAAGGTGCTGTGCGTGCCGGCCGGTGACCACCGGTGGGACCACATTCAGGACATCAGCGACGTGCCCGCCTATGAGCTGGACGCGATCAAGCACTTTTTCGTGCACTACAAGGACCTGGAGCCGGGCAAGTTCGTCAAGGCCGCCGACTGGGTGGACCGTGCCGAAGCCGAGGCCGAGATCACCCGGTCGATCGAGCGGTTCAAGACCTCCGGTCACTGATCCGGCGGTTCAGCGAGCCTCGACGCAGGAGAGGCGAAGCTGGGACCGCCGCATCAACCCGGCGGTTCAGCGAGCCTCGACGCAGGAGAGCCGAAGCTGGGACCGCCGCGTTAATCGGGCGGCTGCGGCCGCGCCAGGACGTCCAGCAGGAGTGCGAGCTGGACGTCGAACACCGCCCGCGGCGCCGACAGGGTGTCCTCGCCGTACCCGCCGAACACCTCCAGGCTGACCGCGCCCACGAGGGCGGCCCACAGCAGGAAACATTTCGCGACGACGGCATCGTCGCCGGGGAACCCGAACTCATGCCGCAGTCGCTCGAAGTCTGCCGATAGTGGTTGCGCGACAGCGCTGTTGCCAGACGCAATGTCGCCGGCGGCGATGCCCGCCGCGATCGCTTCGAAGAACGCACCGACCACCCGGGTGCCTGGGGCCACGGTCTGCTCGACCGGCGCGTGATAGCCGGGAACGGGGCTGCCGTACAGCAGTGCCCACCCGGCCTGATTGGCCAACGCCCAGTCCCGCACCGCATGGGCGATGGCCTGAATGTCCGCGTGCCACGACGACGTCCGCGTCCGAACCCGCGCCACCGCGTCAGCCAGATCGTTGTAGGCGTCGACCAGCAGCAGGGTAATCAACTCGTCGCGACTGCCCACATATCGGTAGACCGCCGAGGACACCATGCCCACATCGCGGGCGACGGCGCGCAGTGACAGCCCGGCCGCCCCGTGGGTGCGCAGTTGGCGCCGGCCGACCTCGATGATCTGCGCCTCGATACGTTCCCGCGATTCCTGCCGTCTGCCCATCGCGCCAGTCTGACAGATTCGAGAGCACCGCTCTTGTTTTGGTCCGTCCAGTGTGTCACCATCAAACAAACGAGAGCGGTGCTCTCGAAACTTTCCGCTAAGGGGGACGATTCCATGGCCGCCGGATACGACCGACCCAGTGCAGCCGCCCGATTCGCCAATGCACTGATCCGCAAGCTGGCCGAGGCGGGGATCAGCATTGCCGGCACCCGCGCGCTCTCGGTACGAGGCCGCAAGAGCGGCAAACGCCGCGGCGTCGTGATCAATCTCCTGACCGTCGACGGGGTGGACTACCTGGTGTCGCCGCGCGGCAACACCGAGTGGGTGCGCAATGTGCGCGCCGCCGGCGAAATCCAGATCGGGCCGCGGTGGCGCCCGAGGCCGGCCCGGGTCACCGAGGTGGCAGACGACGATAAGCCGGAGGTGCTGCGACACTACCTGCAACGGTGGTATTGGCAGGTCAAAGGCTATGTAGCGGGACTGACACCGGATTCCAGGGACGACGCACTGCGGATCGCGGCGCCGTCGATTCCGGTCTTCTCACTCCACTGAGGTAGTTCCGCGGGTCCGGTACAGGCTGGCCCCCGTCGTCAGCAGCAACACCCCCACCACGACCCCCAGACTGACCGGGGTCGGAATCTCCGGGACGTTGAGCGGACGACCGGAGTTGATGAACCAGACCTCGTTGGTGCGCAGCGCGTGCAACACCATCCGCACCCCGATGAAGCCCAGGATCACCGCCAGTCCCTGCGACAGATACACCAGCCGGCTCAGCAGCTTGCCGAGGATGAAGAACAATTGCCGCAGCCCCATCAGGGCGAACACGTTGGCGGTGAACACCAGGTAGGGCTGGCGAGTCAGCCCGTAGATGGCTGGGATGGAGTCCATCGCGAACACCAGATCGGTGGTGCCCAACGCGAGCGCGACCAGAAACATCGGGGTGACGGCCCACGCCCCGGCGTTGTCCCGGACGAAGAACCGCACGCCGGCCCACCGATCAGTGGCGTTGAAATGGGTGCGCGCAAATCTCACCACGGCGTTGTTGCCGCCCTCGCCCGCACCCTCCCCGGTCGGGTCCTCGTGGCGCAGGAGTTTGATCGCGGTGTAGGCCATGAATGCGCCGAAAACATAGAACGTCCACGACAACCGCTGCACGGCGACGCCGCCGAGCGCGATGAACACCGCCCGGAACGACAGCGCCAGGATGATGCCGACGAACAGCGCCTCCTGGCGGTACTTCTTGGGCACGTTGAAGCTGTTCATGATGATCACGAACACGAACAGGTTGTCCACCGACAGGCTGTACTCGGTCAGCCACCCCGCGTAGAACTGCATGCCGTACTTCGCGCCGTGAAAATGCCACACCCAGATGCCGAACGCCACCGCCAGCCCGATGTAGCACGACAGCCGGATCGCGACCTCGCGCATCGTGGGCTCGTGTACGCGCCGGGCCACCAGGAAAAGATCGAAACCGAGCACCGCACCCAGGCCCGCGAATGTCACCAGCCATTCCAACAGCGACGGGTCCATCGGGGAGCCTCCGGTCGTCCAGTCAGTTCAGCGGGCTGACCGACCGTACCCCGCGACCCGCTTAGTATTTTCGCCGTGGTGACCGATGTCGGTGGTACCGGATCCCCCGGGTTCCCTCGCGGGGTGGCCACGGGCCCCGTCGCCCGAGCCAGTATGGCCCGGGTCGGCACCGCAACCCTGCTCAGCGCCCTCTGCGGCTACGCGGTGCTGTACCTGGCGGCACGCGACCTGGATCCGGCAGGTTTCTCGGTGTTCGGCGTCTTCTGGGGCGCCTTCGGCCTGGTCAACGGTGCCGCCAACGGCCTGCTGCAGGAGACCACCAGGGAAGTCCGGCGCGCTAGCGAATCCGAGCCCGGGCCCTCCCCCACGGCGCACACTCGCCCGCTGCGGGTTGCCGGGCTGACCGGGCTGGTGGCGGTCGGCGTGGTCGCCGCCAGTTCGCCGCTGTGGAGCGGCCACGTGTTCGTCGAGGCGCGCTGGCTGTCGGTGGGGCTGCTGTGCTTCGGTCTGGCCAACTTCGCGGTGCACGCCACGTTGCTCGGCGTGCTGGCCGGCGCCAACCGGTGGACGCAGTACGGCGCCCTGATGGTGACCGATGCGGCAATTCGGGTGGCGGTGGCCACCGCGACGTTCGTCATCGGCTGGGGCCTGCTCGGGTTCTTGTGGGCCACCGTGGCCGGCGCGCTGGCCTGGCTGCTGCTGCTGGCCGCCTCGCCCGCGGCCCGCTCGGCAGCGCGACTGCTGACTCCGGTGAGCACGGCGGAGTTCCTGCGCGGTGCGGCGCATTCGATCACCGCCGCCGGGGCAAGCGCGATCCTGGTGATGGGTTTTCCGGTGCTGTTACAGGCCACCTACGGCGAATTGGGCGCCGCGGGCGGTGTGGTGATCTTGGCGGTCACGGTGACCCGCGCGCCGCTGCTGGTGCCGCTGACCGCCATGCAGGGCAACCTGATCGCGCACTTCGTCGACCAACGAGGTCGCCGACTGCGGGCGCTGAGCACGCCGGCCGCGGCCGTTGCCGCGCTGGGCGCGGCCGGCGCGGTGGCGGCGGGCCTGCTCGGTCCGTGGCTGCTGCGCACGGTGTTCGGCCCGGATTACCGCGCCGACGGGCTGCTGTTGGCCGGACTGACCACGGCGGCCACCGCGATCGCGCTGCTGACGCTGACCGGGGCAGCGACCGTCGCCGCGGCACTGCATCGCGCGTACGCGCTGGGCTGGGTGGGCGCCACGGTGGCCTCGACGCTGCTCCTGTTGCTCCCGCTGGACCTGCCCACCAGGACCGTGGTGGCCCTGCTGTGCGGTCCGCTGGTGGGAATCGCCGTGCATCTGGTCGCGTTGCGCACCGATTCCTAAGGCGGGCGGGCGTGTATTTTCTAAACCATCGATACCCGCTACCCCGATGTCTGGATCATCGTCCCGGCGTTCAACGAGGCGACCGTCATCGGTGACGTGATCGCCGGGATCCGTTCGGTTTTCGACTACGTGGTCTGTGTGGACGACGGAAGCGCCGACGACACCGCCGTCACAGCCCGACGTGCGGGCGCCTATGTCGTGCGCCATCCGGTCAACCTCGGCCAAGGAGCGGCCATCCAGACCGGGGTCGAGTTCGCCCGCGGGCGGCCCGGCGCCCGGCTGTTCGCCACCTTTGACGCCGACGGCCAGCACCGGGTGGCCGATCTGCTGCGCATGATCGACCGTCTCGACGCCACCGACCTCGACATCGTGATCGGCACGCGGTTCGGCGCACCCGAGGCTGCCGCGACAGTGCCTCCGCTCAAACGAGTGGTGCTGCGGGCCGCCGTGTTGCTCAACCCGCGGATCCGCCGGCTCGGACTCTCGGACGCCCACAATGGTCTGCGGGTGTTCAACCGGCGGGTCGCCGACCGACTCGACCTCACCATGAACGGCATGAGCCACGCCGGGGAATTCATCGCGCTGATCGCCGAGAACCGCTGGCGGGTAGGGGAAGAGCCGGTCGAGGTGCTCTACACCGACTACTCGAAGTCGAAGGGGCAGCCGCTGCTCAACGGCGTCAACATCCTTTTCGACGGGTTGCTACGCAAGAGGATGTCGCGATGAACAGGATCGCCAGCGTGAACAGGTTCTCCTCATGAATTGGATCAAGGTACTGCTGATCGCGGCGGTGCTGGTGCTGCTGATCTACCTGCTGCTGTCGCGACGATCCGCCCAGTCGCGAGCCTGGGTGAAAGTCGGCTACCTGGTGTTTGTGGTGGCCGGTATCTATGCGGTGCTGCGTCCCGACGACACCACCGTGCTGGCTAACTGGCTCGGCGTGCGCCGCGGTACCGATCTGATGCTGTACGTGCTGATCATGGTTTTCGCGTTCACCACACTGAGCACCTACATGCGATTCCGCGATCTGGAGCTGCGCTTTGCCCGGCTGGCACGGGTGATAGCGCTCGGGCAAGCCCAACCGCCCGAACCGCCTGAAACCCAGTAATTCGGCAACAGTTGTCCCTGTGGTAACAACGGGTTTGCCGCTCGTCCGATTCGAGCCCTCACCGTTGCAGGTATGCGGGGGACCGACATCCTGGCAGAACCTCTGGCCGACGTCACAGCGGCACTGCTGACAGTGCCGATGGTCGAGTTGTACGCGGTGCTCTGGCGCGCCGGGCTGCTCGATGCGCAAGTTCGCGCATCCAAACGACCGCTGTCGCAGGTGCCGGTGCTTCAGCCGGCGTAACGGGACAACCTCAGCGCACCAGCTCCAGCTTGGCGGAAGACTTCTTCGCGGCGGCCTTTTTGGCCGGTGCCTTCTTGGCCGGCACGGCCTTCTCAGCCGGGGCCTTCTTGGCGGCCGGGGCCTTCTTGGTAACCGGAGCTTTCTTCGCCACCGGGGCCTTCTTGGCTGGAGCCTTCTTGACCGGGGCCTTCTTGACCGGGGCCTTCTTGGCAGCCGGGGCTTTCTTCGCCGGAACCGCCGCTACCGCCTTGGCGGGGGCCGCGATCTCCTTAGCCGGGGCAGCGATCTCCTTAGCCGGCGTCGAGAACCTGCTCGCCACGGCCACTGCGGCGGTGGCCGCCGCGGCCGTACCGAGACCCTGCGCCCAGCCGATCGGGCCGACCGGCGTGCAGCCCAACAGCTGGCTGACCCCGGGGGTGGAGACTATCGCCGCGAACAGCGCGAACGATCCGGCCGCAGTCGCCAGCACCATCGGCGCCCGCGAGTCGACCACGGTCTGACCGAGTTCGGTGGTCACCAGCGAGAT
Source organism: Mycobacterium sp. SMC-14 (assembly GCF_046250075.1). Lineage (NCBI taxonomy): Bacteria > Bacillati > Actinomycetota > Actinomycetes > Mycobacteriales > Mycobacteriaceae > Mycobacterium > Mycobacterium sp. SMC-14. Next base: position 4,201,977 of record NZ_CP176429.1, read on the forward strand.
CAGCGCCACCGTTGCGGCCCGCTGCGGCAAACCGGTTGCTGAGGCCATCGCCCAAGCGGCGGTGCCGGCCGCGGCAGTGACACCGCCGCGGAACGCCACCGCACGCCACAGTTTGCGCTCGTCGAGTCCCGGCACCGCGTCACCGATCGGGCCGGCCGGCGTACTCACCGCCACGGCGGTGGCCGGCAGTGCGTCGGTCAGAGTGTTCATCAACAGCAACTGCCGGGTGTTCAGCGGTGAATTCCCGGTGATCGCAGTGCCGATCACGGAGAACATCACTTCGCCGGCATTGCCGCCCAGCAGCCCGGAGATCGCCAGTTGCACGCCCCGCCACAGCCGCCGACCCTCGTCGATCGCGTCGACCAGAGCACCGATCTTGCCGTCGGTCAACACCACGTCGGCGGTGGCGTGCGCCGAGTCGCTGCCGTGCGCAACGACACCCAGCCCCACCGTGGCGGCCCGGATCGCGGCGGCGTCGTTGGCGCCGTCACCGACCATCGCCGACACTCGGCCGGCACGCTCCAGGGTCTGAACGATCTGCACCTTGTTCTCCGGTGACATCCGGGCGAAGATCACCCGCTCGCAGACCACGTGCTCTTGTTCCTTGCGGTTCAACGCATTCCACTCCGAGCCGGTGATGACCTGCTCCGGGGCGACGGTCACACCCATCTCGGCGGCGATCGCGGTGGCCGTGATCGGGTGGTCGCCGGTGATCATCCGGATGTCGACACCGCGGGCGGCCAGATCGGCCAGCAGCTGCGGAGCGTCGGCCCGGGGCGTGTCGGCCAGGCCGAGGAACCCGATCAGCGTCAGCCCGGAGGCACTGACCTCCGCGAGACGGTCGGAATCTTCCTGCACGGCCCGCACCTGGGCGGCCGTCAGTGTGCCGTGGGCGACCGCGATCACCCGCAGCCCCTGGGCCGCCATCGCGGCCACCTGCTGCTCGACCGCGGCGCCGGCGTTCTTGCAGGCTCCCAGCACCACTTCCGGTGCCCCCTTGACGAGCAGCTCCGAACCCAGCACCGATGCCGAGAAGGCCCGCCCGGAGCGGAACGGCAGGTGTGCGTCGGGTTCGATCCACGGCCGGGAACCGGCTGCGGCCGCTGCGCCTTCCACGATGGCCTGGTCGGTGGCGTGCGCGTGGGCCGCACCGTCGGGGGCCGGCGCCGCCTGCGCGGCGGTGCCCAGAACGTCGTCGTCGGAATATCCCGCGAGCGGGCGCACCGTGGCGACCCGCAGCCGGTTCTCGGACAGCGTTCCGGTCTTGTCGAAGCAGACCACGTCGACCCGGCCGAGTGCCTCCACCGACCGCGGGATCCGCACCAGCGCACCGGTTTTGCTCAACCGTTGCGACGACGCGTGCTGGGCCAGGGTGGCCATCAGCGGCATGCCCTCCGGGACGGCGGCGATCGCGACCGCGATCGCGTTGCCGAGCGCGACGCGCAGCCCGCCCTGGCGCAGCAGGCCGAGCGCACCGACCGCCACACCGCCGGCGGCGCTGTACTGGAAGGTCCGGTACATCAGCTGGGACAGGTGGTGCTGCAGGCCGACCTCGGGCAGCTCGCCGGAGGCCAGTTCGGAGGCCCGGCGGGCCTGGGTGTCGGCACCCACGGCGGTCACCAGCGCCAGCGCCTTTCCGGCGATCACCGTGGTGCCCGCGTAGAGCATGGAGCTGCGCTCGGCCAGTTCGGCGCCGGGAGTCGGGTCGAGCTGCTTGCCGACCGACAGCGATTCGCCGGTCAACGCGGACTCGTCGACCTCCAGGTCGGACACCTCGATGACGCGCGCGTCAGCGGGCACCACCTCGTTGCTACGCACCTCGATCAGGTCACCGGGCAGCAATTGTTCGGCGACGATCTCGTGGTAAGTCGGTGTGCCGTCGGCACCCAGCTGCACGACCCGGGCGGGCGGGGCCTGCTGGGCCAGCAAGATGTTCAGTCGGCTCTCGGCCCGCAACCGCTGGTAGGCGGCCAGCATGGCGTTGCCGGTGAGCACCGTACCCACCATCACGGCGTCGATCGGCGAACCCAGCATGGCGGTCGCCGCCGAGCACAGCGCCAGGATCGGCGTCATCGGGTCGGACAACTCCTCACGCACGGCGTGGAAGTACGGCCAGAACATGCCTTGCGCTTCCGTGTCGACCGGCGCGCGTTCGGCAAGCGGCAGCACGGCGTCCGGCGTCAGCAGCTCGCGCGCCTGCTCGACCGTCATGGCGTGCCACTCGTAGGCCGGGGCCGGCTTCGGCGCGTGCGCCCGCAGCACCCGGCGGGCCAGCAGATATCCCGAGAGCATTCCGGCGCCGGCACCGACGGTCACCGGCCCCGGACCGCGGCTCTGCCCCGCCCCGACCCCCGGGATGGTCGCCCGGACCCCCCGGACCAACAGCAGCCCGGCGATGGACGATGCGCCGATCGAGATCGCGACCCCGCGCTCGGTGGCTGACCGGGCGGCCGGCAGCGCGCGCAGCACCTGCCATGCTCCGGCCAGGTCGGCCAGCAACAGGTCGGCATAGAAGGGTGGTGGGGTGTCGGCGTGCTCGCTGGTCGGCATGACACCCAGCGCCAGATCCGCCGACGCCAGCGCCTGCGCCGCCGAAGTGGACAGCACCGCGACGGTGCGGCCGGCCTGCTGCAGGTCGGTCACGGCCGCGGCCAGCGCGGCGTCCAAATCGTCGCCGGAGACCGGGCGGATGTCGTCGAAGCCGGGGCGCAGCTCACCGAGGATCTCGGTGTCCACCGTGACCAGTTCGACGCCCGCGGCACGCCCTTCGAGCACCACCGCCGACGCCAGCGCGTGGTGCGCGGGAAGGATCAGTGCGTCCACCGGCTCCTTGCGGGTCGACCCGCGGACTGTCATCCCGGGGACCCGGTGCCAGCCCGGGCGCAGTCCGGGCTTGTCAAGCAGGCTCTGCGCGCTGTTCCAGGCCTTCGGCAGCTCGTGCTCGCTCGCACCGCGGATCTGCACCACCCGGCGTTGTTCACCGATCAGCGCTCGCGGGTCGATGACCACGGTGTCGATCTTGTCGAGGCGGCGCAGGCTGTCCGGCCGCAGCGGGAGCACTCCGTGCGTGTCCGCCAGTCCCTGTCCCAGGGTCGCGGCGAACGATTCGCAACTGGTGCGCACCGCTTTCGGCGAGGTGGCCAGAATCGCACTCGAGGTCATGTCCAGGTTGCGGGTCAGCGCGCCCACCGCCCCGGCCGCGACCACCTGCGCGACCGCGGTGCGTTTCAGGTAGCGCTCGGCCATACCGTCCGGCCGCGGGACAGGTCGCGCGGAGGGGTGCACGTCCGGGTGCTCAGCTTCGGAGCAATCCCAGCGGGCCAGCTCCGGCTCGTAGCGATTCCAGGCCAGCGCCCCGGCGCGGGTCTCGGAGGCTTTCAGCCCCTCCACCATCAGGTCCACCGCCAGGATCGCCGGGGACATGGTGATGACGTGCGACCCGAGCGAGACCAGGGAAAGCACCCGGTCGGTCTTGGCCGGGCCGATCCGGCTTTCCAGGGCGCCCCTGACCAGCGGCTGATAGCGGGCCACCGACGCTGCGGCGTCGAAGATCTTGGGCGCGGCGGGCAGGCGCATCGCGCTGCCCACGGTTGCGATTGCCAGCCCGACCGCGTTGACGCCCACCATCGCGCCCTTGGTGGCCAGCAGCAGTCCGTCGCCCGGCAGCGCCGCGGTTTCGGTCGCGGTCAATTCGACGTTCTTTTCGACGGCTTCGACCGCGGCGCACAGATCGGCCAGCGAAACGTGGTCACCGATCTCGACGACCACCCGGGACAGTGGGCGGTTCAGCCGCACCGAGGTGACGCCGGGCTCGGCCCGCAGGGCTTCGAGAACCTCGGCACCGATGTCCACGCCGTCGGCGTCGTCGAGCCCGTGCACCTCGATCCAGGCCCGTCCAGCACCGCGCCAGCTGCGTCGGCTGGTCAGATCGGAGGGCTCACCGGCCAGGATCTTGGCGCCTTCACGCAGCGGGATGGCGGCCAGGTCCAGGCTGGCCGATGCGACGGCGCCGACGGCGTCCAGTCCGATACGGCCGATTGCGAACACATCCATGGATTGCCTCCAGCGTTATTGCAGCGCTGGAGGTCTCTTCCGCCGGTGGTCCGGCCCACAGCCCCGGTCACCCGATGACGGGCGACGTGATGACGACACTGCGAATTGGGGAATACTCCCCTCCGACCGGCCAGTATGCCACAGACTTCAGATGGACTTCATCTGCCGGAAATATGCGACGGTGCGTGTCACGCCGTCGGCCAACCCGACCCGCGGGCTCCATCCCAGCACTTGTCGCGCCCGCTCGATGTCAAGGCAGGAGCGTCGCAAATCACCGAGTCGGGCCGGATGGAACTCCGGGTCGTCGGGCGCTCCGACCGCGGCGGCCACCGCCGAATGCAGTTGCCGGTCCGAGGTTTCCACGCCGGTACCGACGTTGAACCGCTGCCCGTCGCCCTGCTGCCCCGAGGCCCGCACGAAGGCGTCCACCACGTCGTCGACGAATACATAGTCGCGGGTGTTGGACCCGTCCCCGAACACCTTGGTGGGCCGGCCCTCCAGCAGCGCCTGGGCGAAGATCGCCACCACCCCGGCCTCGCCGTGCGGGTCCTGGCGGGGGCCGTAGACGTTGGCCGGCGCGATGGCCGAACACTGCAACCCGTAGAGGTGGCGATAGGTGTTGAGGTAGATCTCACCGGCCACCTTGCCGGCGGCATACGGCGACGCCGGATCGGTCGGGACGTCTTCGCTGGTCGGATAGCGCGGCGGGGTGCCGTAGATCGACCCGCCCGAGGAGGTGTGCACGATCTTGCGCACCCCCGCGGCGCGCGCGGCGTCGGCCAGCCGGATCGTCCCGATGACGTTGACCGAGCCGTCGAAGACCGGGTCGGCCACCGAGTGGCGCACGTCGATCTGGGCGGCCAGGTGAAAGATCACCTCGGGCCGGTGTTCAGCCACGATCGCGTTCAGGTCGGCGGAGACGATGTCGGCCTCGACGAAGCTGAAGTCGGCGTCGTCGGCCAGGTGCTCGATGTTGCCGGCACGCCCGGTCGCGAAATTGTCCAACCCGACTACCTGGTGTCCGTCCGCCCGCAGGCGGTCGACCAGCGTCGATCCGATGAATCCGGCTGCCCCGGTGACCAGTGCTCGCACCGGCCCACCATACCGACAGGTAAGAAAGACGGATGCGCACCCGGATCGCCGCCCTGCCCTGGGTCTGCTGGGCGGCGGTGGGATTGATCGCCGCCCAGCTGGTAGTGCGGGCGGTGGTGGCGTTCGGGGGCTACTTCTACTGGGACGACCTGATCCTGGTCGGCCGGGCCGGCACCCACCCGCTGTTGTCGCCGGCGTACCTGTTCGATGACCACGACGGTCACGTGATGCCGGGCGCGTTCCTGGTGGCCGGGGCGCTGGCCAAGCTGTGGCCGCTGCAGTGGGCGGCGCCCGCGGTCAGCCTGGTGATGCTGCAGCTGCTGTCGTCCTGCGCGCTGCTGCGCGTGCTGTGGGTGATCCTGGGCTGGCGGCCGGTGCTGCTGGTGCCGCTGACCTTCGCGTTGTGGACCCCGCTGGGATTGCCGGCCTTCGCCTGGTGGTCGGCGGCGCTGAACTCCCTACCGCTGTGCGCCGCGATGGCCTGGGTGTGCGCCGACGCGATCCTGTTGGCGCGCACCGGCAACCGGCGCTATGCGTACACCGCCACGCTGACCTACCTGGGCGGCTTGTTGTTCTTCGAGAAGTCCGCGGTCATCCCGTTCGTCGCGTTCGCGGTAGTGGCGCTGCTGGGCTACGTCTGCGGCTCGCCGCTGACCAGCGCGATCGCCGGGACGTGGCGGGCCGGTGTCCGGTTGTGGACGGCGATGCTGGCGGTGACCGCGGGATGGATCGGGGTCTATCTGGCGGTGGTCAATCAGAAGCGGTGGAGTTTCGATCTGGAGATGACCCGCGACCTGCTGCTGCGCTCGATCACCCACGGCATCGTCCCGAGCCTGGCCGGCGGCCCGTGGACGTGGGCGCGCTGGGCACCGGCCTCGCCGTGGGCGCTGCCGGGGCCGGTGGTGATGACGCTCGGCGCTCTGGTGCTGGCCACGCTGCTGGCGGTGTCGCTGGCGCGCAAGCACCGCTTGGCACCGGTGTGGCTGGCTGCGGCAGGCTACGCGGCGGCCTGCCAGGTCCCGATCTATCTGATGCGGTCCTCGGCGTTCACCGCGCTAGAACTGGCCCAAACCCTGCGCTACCTGGCCGACCTCGTCGTGGTGCTGGCGATCCTGGGGGCTGTCGGGTTGTGCGCCCCCAACCGGGACTCGTCGCGGTGGCTGGACGCCGCCCGCCCGCGCGCCGTGGCGGTAACCGGCCTGGCGGCCGCGTTTACCGCGAGCAGCCTGTACTCGACGGTGACGTTCTTGACCTGCTGGCGGGACGACCCGGCTCGCGCGTATCTGCAGAACGCAAAGCACGGCCTGGCCGCCGCCCACGCCGCCTCCGACGCGCCGATGCTGGATCAGGAGGTCGACCCGCTGGTACTGCAGCGTGTCGTCTACCCGGAGAACCTGGCCAGCCACATGTTCACCCTGCTTCGCGACCGTCCCGAATTCGCCTCCACAACAACGAAGTTGCGGATGCTGACCACTTCGGGGACGGTGACCGACGCCCAAGTCACCTGGGTCCGCTCCCTGGTGGCCGGGCCGGTGCCCCGCTGCGGGTATCTGGTGCAACCGGACCTGCCGGCGACACTGGCACTGGACGGCCCGCTGTTGCCCGCGGACTGGACCGCAGAGATCAACTACCTGGCCAACGTCGACGGTGCGATGACGCTGTCGTTGTCCGATGGCCCCGACGTGCGGGTCCGAGTGCGACCGGGCCTCAACCGTGTCTTCGTCCGGCTGCCCGGCGCCGGACACAACGTGTCCGCGCGCGCCGACACCGCAGCGCTGTCGGTGTGTATCGCCGTCGGCCCGGTCGGCTATCTCGCGCCGCGCTAGCGACAGTGGGCTGGGTTGATGGAGGATCACGCCACGCCTGACCGGCAGCGCAAGTCCGGCGAGCTGCGCCGGCAACTGGGCATGTTCGACGCGGTGACGATTGGGCTGGGCTCGATGCTCGGTGCCGGAATTTTCGTGGCGTTGGCGCCCGCGGCACGGGCGGCCGGTGCGGCGATGCTGATCAGTCTGGTCGTGGCAGCGGCGATCGCCTACTGCAACGCCAATTCCTCGGCGCGGCTAGCCGCAAGGTATCCGGCATCGGGCGGTACCTACGTATACGGGCGCGAGCGACTGACCCCGTTCTTTGGCTATCTGGCCGGGTGGGGATTCATCGTCGGCAAGACCGCATCGTGCGCGGCGATGGCATTGACCGTGGGTTTCTACGCGTGGCCCGCGCACGGACACGCGATCGCGGTGGCGACGGTACTCGGGTTAACCGCCATCAACGTGCTGGGGGTGCAGAAATCAGCGTGGCTGACCCGGGTGATCGTGGCCGTGGTGCTGGTGGTCCTGACAGCGGTTGTGGTGACCGCCGTGGCCACTTCGGGTATTGAACCCCTTCGGTTCGACCACTCGTCGGTGTCGGTGTCGGGTGTGCTGCAGGCAGCGGGCCTGCTGTTCTTCGCGTTCGCCGGCTACGCCCGCATCGCCACCCTGGGAGAGGAGGTCCGGGAGCCGGCGCGCACCATTCCACACGCGATCCCGATCGCCTTGGCTATAACTTTTGTGGTGTACGCGCTGGTGGCTACGGCGGCACTGAATGTTCTTGGCCCAGAAGGTCTCGCCGGCGCGTCGGCGCCCCTGGTGCAGGTGGCGATGGTCGCCGAGGCGGGCAAGCTGACCGTGGCAGTCCAGATCGCGGCGATACTCGCGGCGACCGGGTCCTTGCTCGCCCTGATTCTGGGAGTGTCGCGAACCGCCCTGGCCATGGCCCGTGACCGGTATCTGCCCGCGTATTTGACCGCGGTGCATCCCCGGTTCGGGGTAGCGCACCGCGCCGAGATCGCCGTTGGTCTGGTAATCACCGTTCTGGCCGCCACTACCGATATCCGTGGCGCCATCGGTTTTTCCTCGTTCGCGGTCCTGATCTACTACGTCGTGGCCAACGCCGCGGCCTGGACGCTGACCCCCGCGGAAGGCCGTCCCCCGAGCCTGATCCCCATCATCGGCATGCTCGGCTGCATCGTTGTCGCTTTCGCCCTGCCCCTCACCTCGGTCCTGGCCGGGCTTGTGGTCTTCGCGGTCGGTGTTGCCGCCTACGGCGCCCACCGTCAGTTGGCGCGGCTCGGCGGTCGCCGGTAGACCTGAACACCTGCGAACAACGCGCCGAGCTGACGGTGACGCGCTGCACGCCCCGACCGTGCTGGGTACGTTCTACAGTCGTGCCCTCACTGCAAGTCCCCGCGCAATATCTGCGCGGCTCCTCGGCGCCGCAGCCCCGCACCCTGATCGACATCCTGCAAGAGACCGCTGCTCGCTACCCCGATGCTCCCGCCATCGACGACGGCAACGTGGTGTTGACCTATGGCGAGCTGATCGAGGACATCGCCGACAGCGTCGCGTGGCTGGCCGCCCGCGGATTGGGCCGTGGCGACCGCATCGGCATCCGGATGCCGTCGGGCAATTACGCGCTGTACGTGGCGATCCTGTCCGCGCTGGCCACTGGCGCGGCCTACGTGCCGGTGGACGCCGACGATCCGCCCGAGCGCGCCGAGCTGGTGTTCAACGAGGCCCAGGTGGCGGCGGTCATCACCGAGCAGGGTCTGATCCGCGGCCCCGGCGCGTCCCGCGGCTGGCGGGCCACGGCACCGCAGACCAGCGACGACGCCTGGATCATCTTCACCTCGGGATCGACCGGCACCCCGAAGGGCGTGGCGATCACGCACCGCAACGCGGCGGCCTTCGTCGACGCCGAAGCTCAGCTGTTCTTGCAGGACAACCCGATCGGGCCCGGCGACCGGGTGCTGGCCGGACTGTCGGTCGCGTTCGATGCGTCCTGCGAGGAGATGTGGCTGGCCTGGCGCTACGGCGCCTGTCTGGTGCCGGCACCGCGATCGCTGGTGCGCAGCGGCATGGATCTGGGCCCGTGGCTGGTGGCGCGGGACGTGACCGTGGTGTCCACCGTGCCCACCCTGGCGGCGCTGTGGCCCGCAGAGGCACTGGAAGCGGTACGGCTGCTGATCTTCGGCGGCGAGGCCTGCCCGCCGGAGCTGGTGTCCCGGCTGGCAGTGGACGGCCGCGAGGTGTGGAACACCTACGGCCCCACCGAGACCACCGTGGTGGCCTGCGCGGCGCAGCTCGACGGCAACGGCCCGGTTCAGATCGGACTGCCGCTGTTGGGGTGGGACCTGGCCGTGCTCGGCCCCGACGGGGCGCCGGTGACCACCGGCGAAGTCGGCGAGCTGGTGATCGGCGGTGTCGGGCTGGGCCGCTACCTGGACCCCGACCGAGACGCCGAGAAGTACGCGCCGCTGCCCGCCCTGGAATGGCCGCGGGCCTACCGCAGCGGCGATCTGGTGCGCCTCGACGCCGACGGACTGGTGTTCTGCGGCCGGGCCGACGACCAGGTCAAGGTCGGCGGCCGCCGCATCGAACTGGGCGAGGTGGACAGCGCGCTGGTGACACTGCCCGGCGTCAGCGGCGGCGCGGCGGCGGTGCGGACCAGCGCCGCCGGGACCCCACTGCTGGTCGGTTACCTGGTCAGCACCGATCTGGACTTCGACCTCGCAGCCGCCCGCGCCGAGCTGGGTCGGCGACTGCCCGCGGCGCTGGTCCCCCGGTTGGTGCTGGTCGACGAACTGCCTACCCGCACATCGGGCAAGGTGGACCGCGATGCGCTGCCGTGGCCGGTGGGGCCGGAGCCGGGCGCCCTGGCCGGCTGCGGAGTTCTCGGGGACGACCCGGACAGCACCCTGGGCTGGCTGGCCGGACTGTGGCGCGACGTGCTCGGCGCCCCGGTCGACGACGAACAGGCCGACTTCTTCGCCCTCGGCGGCGGATCGCTGCAAGCCGCACAGCTGGTGGCCGCCGTGCGACAGCGTTACCCGCAGACCACCGTCGCCCAGCTCTACGACCGTCCACGCCTGGGCTCCCTGGCCGGCTTTCTCGATGACATGGGCCGCAGTGATCCCGGCGCGGAGGCCACTTCCCGCACAGTTGAGCCCACGCCGTGGCAGACCCAGGCCGCGCAGGTGCTGCTGTCAGTGCCGCTGGCCACGCTGACCGGGTTGCAGTGGGTGACCTGGCTGGCACTGACCAACAACGTGGTGGCGGCGGTACACCCGTTGCCCTGGCTGGCGCGGCTCGACTGGTGGTGGGTGATCGCCGCCTTCGTGCTGTTCGTCACCCCGCTGGGCCGGATGGGCATCGCCGCACTGGCGGCGCGCGCACTGCTTTCCAACCTGCAGCCGGGAGCCTATCGGCGCGGCGGCCCCGAGCACCTTCGGGTCTGGATCGCCGAACGGCTCGCCACCGCCGGCGGCGCCGAGAATCTTTCCGGCGCACCGTGGCTGGTGTATTACGCGCGAGCGCTGGGTAACAAGATCGGCGAGGGTGTGGATCTGCACTCCGCCCCGCCGGTGACCGGGATGTTGACGCTGGGCCACCGGTGTTCCATCGAACCGGAGGTGGACCTGACCGGGCATTGGATCGACGGCGACACGTTCCACGTCGGTCCCGTCACGGTCGGCAACGACGCCACCATCGGTGCCCGCACCACGCTGCTGCCCGGTGCGTCGGTCGGCAAGGACGCCGATGTGGCTCCCGGCTCCGGGGTGGTCGGCGAGGTGAAGAAGGGCCAGTACTGGACCGGCTCGCCGGCGGTGAAATCCGGTAAGGCACACCACCCCTGGCCGGATCACCGGCCGCCGCCGCGCCCGGTGTGGGCTGCGCTGTACGGGCTGACTTCACTGGCGCTCGCCGGCCTGCCATTGTTGGCGCTGGGCGCCGGGCTGGCGGTCCTGGGCTGGGCAGTGCGGGACTGCGCCACCCTGGCCGACGCGGTCCGCCCGGCGATGTTGGCCACCCCGCCGGCCGCGCTGGTCGCGATGCTCAGCTACGCCGCCTTGACCGTGGTCGGGGTGCGATTGTTGTCGATCGGACTGACGGAGGGCTACCACCCGGTGCGCAGCCGGGTGGGTTGGCAGCTGTGGGCCACCGAACGTCTGATGGACGCCGCGCGCGACTACCTTTTTCCGGTGTACGCCAGCCTGATCACGCCCTGGTGGCTGCGATTGCTGGGAGCCAAGGTGGGCGATGGCACCGAGATCTCCACCGCGTTGGTGATCCCGAAGTTCACCACGATCGCCGACGGCGCCTTCCTCGCCGACGACACCATGGTGGCCTCCTACGAGTTGGGCGGCGGCTGGATCCACGTCGCGCCGGCCACCATCGGCAAGCGCGCGTTCCTGGGCAATTCCGGGATCACCCAGCCGGGCAGGCGGGTCCCCGACAACTCCTTGGTGGCGGTGCTGTCGACGGCACCGCATAAGGCCAAGACCGGGTCGTCGTGGCTGGGCAGCCCGCCGGTGCGCCTGCGGCGCAAGGCCGCCGACCTCGATGCCGAACGGACCTTCGAACCGCCGCTTCGGCTAAAGATCATGCGCGCCGTCATGGAGACGTTCCGGCTGATCCCGGTGGTGGTCACCTTTGCGATCGGGGCCGCAGTTTTGGGCACGTTGCAGTGGGGGGCAACACGGTTCGGCTATGGCTGGACCGCGCTGGGCAGCGGTGTCACGCTGCTGGCCGCGGGCGCGGTGGCCGGCGGCAGCGCGGTGGTGGCGAAATGGCTGATCGTGGGCCGGATCCGGGCGTCACAGCGCCCGCTGTGGTCGTCGTTCGTGTGGCGCAACGAGGTCTCCGACGCTTTCGTCGAAACCGTTGCCGCCCCGTGGTTCGCCCGGGCCGCAACCGGTACCCCGGTGATGAACCTGTGGTTGCGGGCGCTCGGCGCCACCATCGGCCGCGGCGTGTGGTGCGAGACGTACTGGCTGCCCGAGGCCGATCTGGTAACCCTGGGTGCCGGCGCGACGGTGAACCGCGGCTGCGTGGTGCAGACGCACCTGTTCCACGATCGGATCATGCAGATGGACACCGTCACACTGGAGGCGGGCGCCACCCTGGGGCCCAACTGCGTGGCATTGCCCGCGGCCCGGGTCGGCGCCGGCGCCACCGTCGGGCCGGCCTCGCTGGTGATGCGCGGTGACGAGGTGCCGGCGGCGACCCGCTGGCAGGGCAATCCGATTGCGCCGTGGCAGGTGTCGGGCAAGAAGCGCGGCTCGTCGGCCGCCGCGAGTCAGGAGCCCGCGGCATGAGCAAACCCACGAAGGCAGCCAAGGCCGCGGCGCCTGTTCTTGACCCCTACCTGCCTACCAGCGGCAACAGCGGCTACCGGGTCTCGCGCTACGAGCTCGACCTGGAGTACAAGGTCAGCAGCAACCGACTCTCAGGCACCGCGACCATCACCGCCGTCGCGTTGACAGCACTGCGCGAGATCACCCTGGACCTTGCCGACGCACTGTCGGTGGCCAAGGTGTGGGTCAACGGTCGCCCACCCGCCCGGTTCGCCACCTCGTCGGCGAAGCTGCGGATCACGCTGGCCGCCACGGTGCCGCCCGGTGCCGCGCTGGTGATCGTCGTCCGATACTCGGGATCGCCCCGGCCCAGCGAAACACTGTGGGGTGAAGTGGGTTTCGAGGAGTTATCCGATGGTGCGCTGGTCTCCGGACAGCCCAACGGAGCACCGTCGTGGTTCCCCTGTGATGATCATCCCTACGCCAAGGCCAGCTACCGGATCCAGATCAGCACCGACAGCCCGTACTACGCGGTCGCCAACGGCGAACTGATATCGCGGCGGACCCGAGCGACCCGCACCACCTGGACCTACGAGCAGCCCGAGCCGACGCCGACCTATCTGGTCACCCTGCAGATCGGCCGGTACGTGACCCGCCAGGTGCCGGGGTCGGCGGTGGCAATCCGTGCGGTGCTGCCCGCCCGCCTGCAGAACGAGTTCGAGCGCGACTTCACCGACCAGGCGCAGATGGTGGAGCTGTTCGTTCGACTGTTCGGTCCCTACCCGCTGGCGGCCGGCTACACGGTGCTGGTGACCGACGACAACTTGGAGATCCCCCTTGAAGCACAGGGGATTTCGATCTTTGGGGCCAACCACTGCGACGGCACCGGGTCATCGACACGACTGATCGCCCACGAGCTGGCCCACCAGTGGTTCGGCAACAGCGTCACGTTGCGGCGCTGGAGCGATATCTGGCTGCATGAAGGCTTCGCCTGCTACGCCGAATGGCTGTGGTCCGAGCATTCCGGCGGGCCAAGCGCTGACCAATTGGCTCGGCGTTATCACCGGCAACTGGCAGGTCTGCCACAAGATCTGCTGTTGGCCGATCCCGGACCTGCCGACATGTTCGACGATCGGGTCTACAAACGCGGCGCGATCACCCTGCATCTGCTGCGCGAAAGGCTGGGCGACGATGCCTTCTTCGCCCTGCTGCGCGACTGGACGTCGCGCTACCGCCACGGCAACGCCGGCACCGAAGACTTCACCGCGCTGGCCGGCGGATACGCGGGCGAACCGCTGCAGTCGTTATGGCAGGCCTGGCTGTATTCCACCGCAGTTCCCCCGCTGGCAGCGCCGCGTTAACCAAACCAGCCCGGTAGATATGTGTTTCGTATGAGTCATCGCTGCAGAGTTGCCCGGTCGTAGCGGCCGAAAATAGCGTCAGATATCGGCAATCGAGGAGTAGCCGATGAATTTTGCAGCGCTGCCACCTGAAGTCAACTCCGGGCTGATGTACACCGGAGCCGGCTCAGGGCCCATCCGCGCCGCCGCAACAGCCTGGAAAACCATGGCCGCCGAACTCGAATCAGCCGCCAACAACTACCGAACCGTCATCGCCGGACTCACCGACCAAACCTGGCAAGGACCCTCCGCAGCAGCCATGGTCGCCGCCGCAACCCCCTACGCCACCTGGATGAGCACCACCGCCACCAAAGCCGGCCACGCCGGCACCCAAGCCGCCGCCGCCGCGGTCGCCTACGAAACCGCCTACGCCATGACCGTGCCCCCCGCCGTCATCGCCGCCAACCGCGCCCAACTGGCCGCCCTGGTCGCCACCAACTTCCTCGGCCACAACACCCCCGCCATCGCCGCCACCGAAGCCCACTACAGCCAAATGTGGGCCCAAGACGCCACCGCCATGTACGACTACGCCACCAACGCCGCAGCAGCCACCCAACTGCCCACCTTCACCGCACCCGCCGAGGACACTTCGGGCGGCTCGTACGACGGCGCCGGCGAGGAAGGCTTGTTGCTGAACATCCTGGTCGCGCTGTTGGAGGTGGACAGCATCGCGCCCTTCGAAGGCGGCGGGGCGGGACTGGAATTCGGCGGTCTGGCAATCGAAACAGCCAGCCTGGCGCCGTTCGCGGGCCTGGGTTTCACCGGCGATTTCGGCGCCGCCGGCGGCCTGGGCCTGCTCGGCGAAGCGGTGCCCATCGGTGGCGCCCTGGGTATTGGCCCGGTCGCCATGGGATCGGCGCCCTCCGCCGGCCTGGCCAGTGCCGGCCGCGCCACAATGCCCTGGGCAGGTGTGGGCAAAGCGTTACCGCTGGGCGGGTTGTCGGTGCCGCGAGCCTGGGCAGCGACGGCACCCACTGCACTGCGCGAAATCACCTTGCTCTCAGCACAATCCAGCGCTGTTTCAGCAGCGGCGACTGCGGCCCGAACCGATCTCCCCTTCGCCGAGATGGCTCTGGCCGGCGCGGCCGGGCGGGCGCTGGCCGGCACCGCCGGCGCCGAACGTCGTTCCCCCTCGACTACCGCGTCGGTGACTACGCCGAAACAGGCGGACCCGGAACCAGTCCCGGAGCCGGATGACACCGTGACGGGCGTGGAGGTCCTGGCCGAACTGCGCGGGCTTGCCGAACTGCGCGACGCGGGCGTTCTCAGCGACGAGGAATTCCACCGGCAACGCGAACGCGTCATCGACACGTTCGTCGACGGGGCGGCGGGCGGCCGATGAATTTTGCAGCGCTGCCACCTGAAGTCAACTCCGGGCTGATGTACACCGGAGCCGGCTCAGGGCCCATCCGCGCCGCCGCAACAGCCTGGAAAACCATGGCCGCCGAACTCGAATCAGCCGCCAACAACTACCGAACCGTCATCGCCGGACTCACCGACCAAACCTGGCAAGGACCCTCCGCAGCAGCCATGGTCGCCGCCGCAACCCCCTACGCCACCTGGATGAGCACCACCGCCACCAAAGCCGGCCACGCCGGCACCCAAGCCGCCGCCGCCGCGGTCGCCTACGAAACCGCCTACGCCATGACCGTGCCCCCCGCCGTCATCGCCGCCAACCGCGCCCAACTGGCCGCCCTGGTCGCCACCAACTTCCTCGGCCACAACACCCCCGCCATCGCCGCCACCGAAGCCCACTACAGCCAAATGTGGGCCCAAGACGCCACTGCCATGTACGACTACGCCACCAACGCCGCAGCAGCCACCCAACTGCCCACCTTCACCCCACCCGCACCCAATACCGCAGCCGACACCAGCGACGGCTCGGTGTCGCCGGGCCTGCTGTTCGACATGATCAGCGCGGTTTTCGAGGTCGGCAGCGTCGGGCCGTTCGGGGCGATCGGCCTGGGCGGAGCGTTCGGAGGCTTGGCGATGACGCTGGGAGAACTCGCCCTTCCCGAAGGAGCCGAACTGGGAGCGCTGGGTCTGATCGGTGAAACCGCGCCCGCCCTAGGAGGTTTGGTTCCCACCGCGAACCTGGCCGGGACTGGTACGGCGTGGGCCAGTACCGGCAAGGCGATGCCGCTGGGCGGAATGTCGGTGCCGCGAGCCTGGGCGGCGGCCGTTCCCTCGGTATTGCGCGAAGCCAGCCTGGTATCGGCACAAGCCGGTACCGCCTCCGCGGCAGCGGGGCCGATGGCAACCGCCGCCAAGCTCCCGTACTCGCAGATGGCCCTGGCCGGCGCGGCCGGGGGCGCGATGGCCGGCACCGAACGCCGTTCCCCGCAGGCCACGGGGCCCAACGTCACCGCAGCGCGCAAGCGGGCCACCGATCCCGAAGATCCGGACACCTCGGTCAAGCTCGGCAAAGCCGACAAGTCGAAAGCCATCGGTGTCGTCGCCGAACTGCGCGCGCTGGTCGAATTGCGGGACTCGGGCGTTCTGTCGCCGGAGAAATTCGCCCAGCGAAAGCAACGTCTGCTCGGCGAATGACCCCGACTCGGTGGAAAATGGCGACCGATGGTGGGTAACACGGACGGTCAGCCTCCGCGCAAGGCGATCCTCGGGCAGCTTCCGCGGATCTATCGTCACGACGGATCACCGATTCGGGTACTGCTGGTTGACGACGAGCCGGCGCTGACCAACCTGGTGACGATGGCCCTGCATTACGAGGGGTGGGTGGTCGACGTCGCCCATAACGGACGCGATGCCGTCGCCAAGTTCCACGGCGGTGCGCCCGATCTGCTGGTTCTGGACATCATGCTGCCCGATATCGACGGGCTGCGGATTCTGCAGCGGGTCCGCGAATCCGACCCCTACACGCCGACACTGTTTCTCACCGCCCGCGACTCGGTGACCGACCGAGTGACCGGACTGACCTCGGGCGCCGACGATTACATGACCAAGCCGTTCAGCCTGGAAGAGTTGGTGGCCCGCCTGCGCGGGTTGCTGCGCCGGTCCGGCCAGCAGACACCACCGGTGAACGAAGTCATCACCGTCGGCGATCTGACGTTGGACGGCGCAAGCCGTCAGGTCACCCGCGGCGGCACCGCGGTGGCGCTGACCACGACCGAGTTCGAACTGCTGCGTTTCCTGATGCGCAACCAGGGGCGGGCGTTGGGTCGTGCGGAGATCTTGGACCGGGTCTGGAACTACGACTTCGCCGGCCGCACCAGCATCGTCGACCTCTACATCTCCTACCTGCGTAAGAAGGTCGACGCCGACCGGGCGCCGATGATCCACACCGTGCGCGGTGTGGGGTACATGTGCAAGTCGCCGGAATGACCGCAGCCCCCAACCCACCCCGGTGGCGTCCGCGCGGCCTACGCCGTCAGTTGGTGTTGGGGGTGTCGGCCGTCGTCACGGTGGTGTTCGTGGCGGTGGGCGCGGTGTCGGTGTTGAGCCTGCGCACCTATGTCACCGCCACGATCGACGCCGACCTCTACGAGTCGCTCAACGCCTTCGGCCACTATTTCGCCGACTATCGCCACGTCGACAACGTGGTGGGACCCGACGGCCAGTCGAACATCGGCGCGGCCATGCTCAGTTTCAGCGATCAGACCCCGGGAAACGTCCTCGCGGTGCTACGCGACGGCGTGGTGATCGGGGCGGTGGTGTTCACCAAGCGCGATCCGTATCCGGCGCCCGCCGATGTGGTGGCCACCATCTCCGAGCGGCACTGGACCAGTGGTCCGCCGCAGACGGTGGAGCTAGGCAGTCTGGGCTCCTATCGGGTGAGCACCCGCGCGGTCGACGACGACGACCTGTTGTTCATCGGCGGCTCGATGCACCTGGCAAACCGTACCGTCGATCGCCGAATGGCCGCTGCCTCAGCGCTTTACACCTTGGCACTGTTGATCACCGCGGGGTTGACCATCACGGTGGTCAGCTACGCGTTGCGGCCGCTGCGCCGGGTCGCGGCGACTGCCGCCTCGGTTGCGGCGATGCCACTGGCCGAGGGTGACGAGCGCATCACCATCAGGGTGGCCGCCGGCGACGTCGACCCGAACAACGAGGTGGGAATCGTCGCCGGCGCCCTGAATCGCTTGCTGGACAACGTCGACAGCGCCCTGGCCTATCGCAGCGATGCCGACCGGCGAATGCGGCAGTTCATCACCGACGCCAGCCACGAACTGCGTACGCCACTCGCCGCGATCCAGGGTTACGCCGAACTGACTCGGCAGGACAGCGCGGCCCTGCCGCCGACCACCGAGTACGCCCTGGCCCGCATCGAGTCCGAGGCGCAGCGGATGGCCTCGCTGGTGGAGGAGCTGTTGTTGCTGTCGCGGCTCGGCGAAGGCCAGGACCTGCAGCTCGAAGATATCGACCTGGCCGATCTGGTGCTCGACGCGGTCAACGACGCGACCGCCGCCGCACCGAACCATCACTGGATCAAGGACCTGCCCGACACCCCGGTCTGGGTTCGCGGCGATCGCGCGCGGCTGCACCAAGTCGTCACCAACCTGTTGAAGAACGCCTGGGTGCACACACCGCCCGGGGTGACGGTCACCACGGCCATCACCGCGGACCACGGCGGAGTCGGTGGGCCTGCCGCGGAGTTGACGGTGGCCAACGACGGGCCCGGTATCGACGCCGACCTCCTGCCGCACCTTTTCGAGCGGTTCGTCCGGGCGGACAAGGCCCGCTCCGGCGAATTGGGCAGCACCGGGCTGGGGCTGGCGATCGTCTCCTCGATCGTCGACGCACACCGCGGCTCGGTGGGTGTGGAGTCGACCGAAGGCTGGACGGTGTTTCGGGTGCGACTGCCGCTGGTGGATCCGTCGCTAGGCGGATCGGGCCGCTGACCGCGGCCGTCGCGACCGGTGCGGCAAGGCCCGTTGAGACCAGGTCAGGTCGAAGTCGACGACCAGCGCGGCCGGAACCGCCAGCGCTACCGGGGTGAACATCTGCGAGTCCTGTTCTCCGGCAATGCCGGTGAGGACCCGGCCGCCGTAGCCGTCGTCGGTACCGGGAACCGTGACGCGTACCCGCGCCGACACCGCACCCGGGCGCGGGCGCAGGTAGAAAACGCTGCCCGGCTCCACCGGACCGGTCAACTCGTTGCCGTCGTCGTCCAGCAACACCGCACCCTCGGCGCTCAGGGCGGCAGAGTCGGCGACGGACAGGCGCAGCGGGCCCACCAGACCGTCGGCCACGGTGGCCGACGAGACGTTCAATCCGGGTGCGGTGGAGCGCGCCCGTGCCGCACCGGCCAGCAGATACCGGTAGAGGGCCACGATGCGGTCGGCGTTGCGATAGGTGCTGGTGCCGTTGAGCCAGAAGTCGACGTCGCCGAGCGTGGCCGACGGTCCGGTCCCAGCCACCGACAGGCGGTAGAACCGGTGACCCCCGACGGTGGCACCCACGCCGAGCGCCTTGCGATGAGCGCCGGCGGCCGGGGCGGCCAGCCGCGACGAGGGCACCTCCCGCCAGCTACGGCCGTCGTCGGACTTGTGCAGGGTCACCGTCACCGGCTCCGAGGCGACCAGTTCCAGGGTGTAGCCGCCCAACTCGAGGGCCTCTTCGAACTCGACGGTCACCCCGTCGGCGTCGCGCAACACCCGGACCGGCTCGGTGCGGGCACGCGTGTCCAGCTCCAAACCGTTGGCCAGCCGCCAGATCGCTGCCTGGGTGGCGGCTATCGCCTCGTGCTCGGTGATGTTGCCGCGGCCCAGCTGATGGCCGGCCTCCCGCAGCCGTCGACTCAACTCGACGGTGGTCAGCCGCGGAACCGAATTGCGCAGGATCCAATCGACCTGAACTTCGCGGGGGTCACGGGCGCCCTGTCCGGGACTGCGCAGGTTCGGAACCGCCGACCAGGTATCGATCCGGTAGGCCGACGGCCGGGTCGGGGCGATGCCGTGAAAGTCCAGCGAATATGCCGCGATGCCTGGGTTCAGGCGAATCAGATCGGTGCGCGCGCTCGTTCCGTCGGTGAACACGATCCGGTCGACGGTGTGCGAATACGTGCCGCCGTGATAGCGGGTCATTCGGTCGATATCGACGACCGGGCGGGGTTGCACCCTGCGGCGGACGGTCACCCCGGGCTCGGTGTCGAGAACGGGAAAAAGGGAGGTTGAAACGGTCATGCCGAGTCGACTTTCTGGTCTGAAGCGCGCACGGCAGCATCTCGCCGAGAAAAAGGGGCGGGCTGCGACGCTAAGGAATCAGGGCGTCAGAGAATCAACAACAACAACACGCGGCGAGGCGGCACAAAGCGTGCGGCTGTGGCAGCGTGATGTTCGACATACACATACCCTACGACATGTACCGCAGCGGCGCGAACTGCGAGGGATTCAATTCGCCCTGAGCGCAACTGGTGGGCAAACCCGGACCATGGTCCATGATTGGCGCCGTCACTCATCAGGAGGAAAGCAATGACGTCCGCTCAGAACGAATCTCAGGCGCTCGGGGACCTCGCCGCACGGCAACTCGCCAATGCGACCAAGACTGTCCCGCAACTGGCCACCATCACGCCGCGCTGGTTGCTGCACCTGTTGAACTGGGTCCCGGTCGAAGCCGGTATTTACCGGGTCAACCGGGTGGTCAACCCCGGCCAGGTCGCTATCGCAGCCGAGCAGGGCGCCGGTTCGACCGAACCGCTGCCGCAGACGTTCGTGGACTACGAGACCAGCCCGCGGGAGTACACCCTGCGTTCGATCTCCACGCTGCTTGATGTGCACACCCGGGTCTCCGACCTGTACTCCAGCCCCCACGACCAGGTCGCTCAGCAGCTGCGCCTCACCATCGAGACCATCAAGGAACGCCAGGAGTTCGAGCTGGTCAACAACCCGGAGTACGGCCTGTTGGCCCAGGTCACCCCGGAGCAGACCATCTCCACCCTGACCGGCCCGCCCACCCCCGACGACCTGGACTCGCTGATCACCAAGGTGTGGAAGACCCCCGGGTTCTTCCTGACCCACCCGCTCGGTGTGGCCGCCTTCGGCCGCGAAGCCACCCGCCGCGGAGTGCCGCCGGTGGTGGTGAACCTGTTCGGTGCCCAGTTCATCACCTGGCGCGGCATTCCGATCGTGCCCAGCGACAAGGTGCCGGTGGAGGACTCCAAGACCAAGATCCTGCTGGTGCGCACCGGCGAGGAGCGCCAGGGCGTCGTCGGGTTGTTCCAGCCCGGCCTGGTCGGCGAGCAGGCCCCGGGCCTGTCGGTCCGGTTCACCGGCATCAACCGGTCGGCGATCGCGTCCTACCTGGTCACGCTGTACAACTCGCTGGCCGTGCTCACCGACGATGCGCTCGCTGTGCTCGACGACGTCTCGGTGGACCGTTTCCATGAGTACAAGTGATCGCGGGCCGGTAAACCCACCGGTCAGCGCTGCTGAGCTGGAGGTACTGGCCAATCAGCTGTATGCCGCCCGGCCCGGACCGGACTCACCGCCGCAGACCACCGCGGTGGCACCGCGGGGCGGTGTTCCCGACCCGTCCGGGCTGCTGCCGCCCGGGTTAGCCGACCTGTCGGCGTTCGCGGTGCCGAGCGGCATCGTGCCGACCGTGCCCGGGGTGCTGGCCGGCTCCCCGGCCGGGGCTGTCCCGGTCGCGCCACGTGGATCGGCCCCCGGCTGGCCCGGGGGCGTGCCGACGATTCCGCAGCTGGACTGGCACGACACGCCCGCGCCGGCCGCCGGTGGCGACGAGGCGAACTACGCCTTTTTATCCCATCGGGTGCCGGCCGCCGAACCGGCTCCGACGGTGCCGGACTCGCGTGAGATCTTCGACGTCAACGCGGTGCGCGCCGACTTTCCGATCCTGCGCGAGACGGTCAACGGCAAGCCGTTGATCTGGTTCGACAACGCCGCCACCACACAGAAGCCGCAGGCCGTGATCGACCGGCTGTCGTACTTCTACGCCCACGAGAACTCCAACATCCACCGGGCCGCACACGAACTCGCGGCCCGCGCCACCGACGCCTACGAGGACGCCCGCGACACCGTGCGGCGATTCCTCGGGGCACCGCGCAGCGAGGACATCGTCTTTGTGCGCGGCACCACCGAGGCGATCAACCTGGTTGCTCATGCCTGGGGCGGCAAGAATCTGGGCCCCGGCGATGAGATCGTCATCACTCATCTGGAGCACCACGCGAATATCGTTCCGTGGCAATTGATTTCGAAGAAGACCGGGGCGATTCTGAAGGTGGCCCCGGTGGACGACGCGGGCAACCTGCTGCTGGGCGAATTCGAGGACCTGCTGGGTCCGCGGACCAAACTGGTTGCCGCCACGCATGTCTCCAACGCGCTGGGCACCGTCACCCCGGTGCACGACATCGTCGAGCTCGGACACCGCTACGGCGCGCGGGTGCTGATCGACGGGGCACAGTCGATCCCGCACATTCCCATCGATGTGCAATCACTGGGCGCGGACTTCTTCGCGTTCTCCGGACACAAGATCTTCGGTCCCACCGGTATCGGAGCGCTCTACGGCACCGCCGAGGCGCTGGCCGAGACGCCGCCGTGGCAGGGTGGAGGCAACATGATCGCCGACGTCACCCTGGAACGCTCTATCTATCAAGAACCGCCTAACAAGTTCGAGGCGGGCACTGGAAACATCGCCGACGCGGTCGGCCTGGGCGAAGCCCTGCGTTATGTGGAACGAGTGGGCATCGAACGCATCGCCACCTACGAGCACGCCCTGCTGGAGTACGCCACCCCACGCCTGGCCGATATCCCCGGGGTGCGGCTCGTCGGTACCGCCGACGAGAAGGCCAGCGTGTTGTCGTTCGTCCTGGCCGGCCACGACCCGGCGGACGTGGGCAAGGCGCTCAACTCCGAGGGCATCGCGGTGCGCGCAGGTCACCACTGCGCGCAGCCGATCCTGCGCCGCTACGGCCTGGAGGCCACCGTGCGACCGTCGTTCGCGTTCTACAACACTTTCGAAGAGATCGACGTCTTCATCAGGGCCGTACGGCGTATCGCCGAAGGGAGCGCCTAGCACCTATGGCGGCCTTGGTAGGAAAGGGCATTTGATGGGCAGGATCTACGACAACGTCACCGACCTGATCGGTCATACCCCGCTGGTGCGACTCAACCGGCTGACCGAGGGCCTGGGCGCCCAGGTGGCGGCCAAACTGGAGTTCTACAACCCCGCCAACAGCGTCAAGGACCGCATCGGCGTCGCGATCATCGACGCCGCCGAGCAATCCGGCCAGCTGCGCCCCGGGGGCACCATCGTCGAGGCCACCAGCGGCAACACCGGCATCGCCCTGGCGATGGTCGGCGCCGCCCGCGGCTACAAGGTGATCCTGACCATGCCGGACACCATGTCCACCGAGCGCCGGGTGATGCTGCGCGCCTACGGCGCCGAGATCGTGCTGACTCCCGGCTCGGAGGGCATGGCCGGTGCGGTGGCCAAGGCCAAGCAGATAGTCGCCGACACCCATAACGCCCTGTCCGCAGACCAATTCGCCAACCCGGCCAACCCGGCCATCCACGAACGGACGACCGGCGAAGAGATCTGGAAGGACACCGACGGCGCGGTCGACATCTTCGTCGCCGGCATCGGTACCGGTGGCACGCTGACCGGCGTCTCGCACACCCTGCGGGCCCACAAGCCCGAGGTCCAGATCGTCGGCGTGGAACCCAAGGACTCCGCGATCCTGCACGGCGCCGACCCCGGTCCGCACAAGATCCAGGGCCTGGGCGCCAACTTCGTCCCCGAGGTACTCGACCGCGACTGTTACGACGAGATCATCGACGCGCAATTCGACGACGCCATCCGGGTTGCTCGCGCGCTGGGCACCGAGGAAGGGATCCTCGGCGGAATCTCGGCCGGCGCCAACTTGTGGGCCGCCCTCGAGCTGGCCAAGCGCCCCGAGAACGCCGGGAAGCTGATCGTGGTGGTGGTCCCCGACTTCGGCGAGCGCTATATCTCCACGCCGCTGTTCGAGCACATTCGGGAATGATCACACCTATGAGTGGTGTGTTGGCGCGGCTGCGCGAGGACCTGCGCAACGCGCGCGAGCATGACCCGGCCGCGCGCGGGGACTTCGAGAACGCGCTGGTCTATTCGGGTCTGCATGCGATCTGGTCGTATCGAATCGCGCATCGGCTGTGGGCCAGGCCGGCACTGCGCGGGGTGGCCCGCCTGCTGGCTCAGGCCACCCGATTCGCCACCGGCATCGAGATTCACCCGGGCGCGACCATCGGGCGGCGGTTCTTCATCGACCACGGCATGGGCGTGGTGATCGGCGAGACCACCGAGATCGGCGATGACGTCATGGTCTATCACGGCGTCACCCTCGGCGGACGTTCGCTGAGTCACGGCAAGCGCCACCCGACCATCGGTAACGGTGTCACGGTGGGCGCCGGCGCGAAGGTCCTCGGTCCTATCACCGTCGGAGACGGCAGTGCGATCGGCGCCAATGCCGTTGTCACCCAGGATGTCCCGGAGGATTGCATCGCCACCGGAATCCCGGCTGCGGTGCGCCATCGCACCGAGAAACAGCGGGAGCCGCTGGTGGACCCGACCAGTTACATCGACCCGGCGATGTACATCTAAAGCCACGTTCAGGGCAGCGGTTCCGCGGCGATCACGTAGTCGTGACCGTGCCGCAGGCCACCTTCGCGCGCGAGGACGATCAGCGCTCGAAGCCGTAGCTCTTCGACATACTGGAGCATCGAGCTGCCGACTGCAGAGGAATTGAAGCGTTCAAGTCGCCTGCGGCACATATCAAGCTGGCCGTTGACATGACGGGACCCGTATCGGATCGGAAAACGTCGACTCTCCACGACCCGGAACTCGGCCCGTTCGAGCTGGCGCAGCATCCATTCGAGGGGGTACTCACGGTAGGGCCGCTCGCCGGCCAGCAACAGGCACGCGTCGCGGACCCGGCCGATTTCCCAAATGATGCGGCCGCTTTCGGTCTTGGGCTTGTACTGAACGTAGGGTTCCAGCCCGATGACATAGAGCCGGCCATTGTCGGCGACCAGGGGACGCAATCGTTCGAACGCCCGATCCTGCCAGTACGGGGCAAAACCCTCGATCGCGCCGACCAGATAGTCGACCAGCACGGTGTCGAAGGTTTCGCCGGCAAGCAGGCCGTCATCGATCCAGTTGCCGACCAACAGCTGGTCCTGTGACCGGATTCCGTCGCCCAGCGCGGCACGTGTCGCCTCGGCCATGCCAGGCGCCGCGGTGATCGCCGTCCACCGGTCGGTCGGCAGCGCCTGGATCCATTGCAGGGACTTCACTCCGGCGCCGGAATCCAGCATGGCGCCCCACTCTCGGTCGGCGTGCAGAGTCTCCACGTAGCGAAAGAGTGACGACACTTCGGGTTTGGGATTGGCGTACAAGGAAATCGCTCACTTCGCGTCGTGGTGTCGCCGCGCCTACAGCCGTGTGGACCAAGGCCGCGTTGCGCGGATCTCAGGGTAGCGCGATTTGACCCTTATTGACAATCATTATCATTAATAGCGTGAGCGCGCGTCTGGATCCCGGCCAGCAGAAGCTCCAGGGCGCCGGCGAACTCGTCGGCCGCCGTTGAACGCTGACTGACTTTGCTCAGCGCCGCGATGTGCCGATGCTCGTCGCCGGCGAGTTCACCGATCCGCCTGGCGATCTCACGTTGCTCTTGGTCGCGGCCGGCGCCGGATCCCGGGCCGGCGAGCTCGACTTGCGCGCTGCCCATCACCAGGCTCAGCACGGCCCGAAACGCGACAAGCAACCGATCCTCAGACAGGCCGCCACGCCCCAGCGCCTCGATCAGGTATTCGGCCGCCGAATAACTCGAGGGCGACATCGTGCGGCGGGTGAGGACCAGCGGTATCGCGTTGGGGTGACTGCGAACTGCCCGCCACAGCGCCGTCGCGATTGACCGCACGTCGTCGACCCAGTCATCGCTCGCCGCCGGAATCTCGACGCCGGCGATGACCGCCTCGGCAACCAGATCCTCCAGGCCTTCACGGTTGGACACGTAGTTGTAGAGCGTCATCGGGCCGGTGCCCAACGCTGCCGCCAGGGACCGCATGCTCAGACCGGGCAAGCCTTCGCCATCAACGATGCGCAGCGCGGCCGCCTGAACTTGAGCCAGCGTGAATCGGGCTCGCATCGCCACCTCCCCCTTGACACGTACGGTGTACGCAATATACAACACGTACATCGTACGTATCTAAGGAGGCGATATGCCGTTCACCACTGTCAGCACCGGATTCGATTCGGAAGGCACTCGCTGTGCCGCCTGGCTCACGCTGCCCGAGGGGCCTGGCCCACACCCGGTGGTCGTACTTGCGCACGGGTTCGGCGCCAACCACACCATGTCCCTCGGCCAGTACGAGCAGCACTTCGCCGGGGCCGGAATCGCGACGCTGGCGTTCGACTACCGACACACCGGCGATTCCGGAGGGCTACCCCGGCAGCGCCTCAGCCTGACCCGCCATCGTCAGGACGTAGGCGCGGCGATCGACTTCGCGCGTAGCCGTCCCGAATTGGACTCCACCCGGATCGCGCTGTGGGGCACCAGCTTAGGCGCCATGCACGTGCTCAAGGTCGCCGTCGGGCGTGCTGATCTGGCTGCCGTCGTGGTGCAGTGTCCCATCGTCGCCGGACCGGCGACATTGCGTCGGCTCGGACTCGGGGCAGCACTGCGGCTCGGGCCGGCTCTGCTCGCCGATGCGGCCCGGCGCCTGGTCGATGCCACACCGCATTACGTGCCCATCGTGGGCCCACCGGGAAGTACGGCCGCAGTGACCGTTGCCGGATCCGTGCAGGGCTGGAACGGCGTCGCCTCGCCAGACGGGTCATTCGACAACCGGGTCGGCGCCTCGGATGTACTCGGTATCGCGTTCACCAGTGCCCTGCGGTCGGCCCGTGAGATTGCGGCACCGTTGCTGGTGTGCGTCTGCGAGCGCGACAACCTCATGGACCCGCGCCACGCCGTCACCGTCGCGGAGCGCGCCCCGCGCGGACAGGCCCGCCACTACGACAGCGACCACTTCGAGGTCTACCACCCGCCCCTGCTGGACAGACTTCTGCGCGATCAGACCGACTTCTTGCGGGGGTGCTTCGATGCAGTCGCGTAAGTTGCTCTACCAGAATGACATCCGGTTTCTCGCGGCAGCCCGGGAATGGTCACCGACACAGTGGGCGCAGCCGAGTCTGTGTACGCACTGGACCAATCACGATGTGTTGGCGCATCTGGCACTGGGCTATCGCGCCTCTGGCACGCAGATGACTTTCGCGATGGTGCGCCGTGGCGGATCGTTCGACCGTGCTAATGCGGTTCTTGCACAACGCCTTGCCCAACGTCGGTCACCGGCGGAGCTGCTGGAGGACTTTGCCACCGGGATGTCAGCCCCGCGAGGCTTGGGCAGGGCCTTCCCCAGACGACTGCTGCTGGGCGATCACGTGATCCACGAGTTGGACATTCGGTTCGCGCTGGGACTGGACTCCACCATCGGGCCGGCACAACTGGCCGCGGTGCTGGACACCCAGGTGCAGATACCGAATCCGTTCATCCCGTCGCGGGCGTGGGCCCGCGGATTGTCGTTACGGGCCGAAGACCTGCACTGGAAACACGGCGACGGGCTCACCGTCACCGGGAACGCAGCACACCTGGCCTCGGTACTCGCGGGCCGTCCGTGGGCGCTTCAGCATCTCCAGGGGAACGGAGTCGACGTACTGCGGGATCGATTGGCCGGATGACGACGGCCTGAACTGCCAAAAAGTGGAGCCACCTAGGAGAATCGAACTCCTGACCTATTCATTACGAGTGAATTGCTCTACCGACTGAGCTAAGGTGGCGCGCCCCGCCTAAACCGGGCCGGGTCAGTCTACAGGTCGTCCCGCAGGGCCTGCCCGACGGTGGCCACCATGGCGCCGACGGCAAAGCGGGGCTTGACGTTGGCCGCCAGGGCGTCGCGGCATTCGAGCACCGCCTCGATGCAGCGCAACAGCCGATCCGGCGACGCGTGAGAAGCGATCGCCGCGACCGCATCGGTCATGTCCGGGTGGTTGGGCCGGGCGACGCCGGCCGAGGCCGTGGCGGCCAGCAGGGCGTCGCGGAAGTAGGTGGCCAGATCGATCAGTGCCCGGTCCAGCGCATCGCGCGAGGCCCGCGTCTGACGGGACTTCTGCCGGCGCTCCAGGTCCTTGATCACCCCGGCGGTGCCGCGCAGTGTTCCGGCGGTGCCCTTGCCGGTGCCGCCGGCCCCCAGCGCGGTGCGCAGTTCCTCGGTTTCCACCTCGGCGCGTTCGGCGGTCAGATCCCGGGCCTCGGACTCCGCCGCGGCCACCAACTCGTCGACCGCGGTGAACGCCCGCGACGGGGTCGCCGCGTCGCGCGCCAGTGACAGCGCGCGCTGGCGGCGCTGGCGGGCCTCGGAATCGGTGGCCAGGCGCCGGGCCCGTCCCACGTGGCCGCCACTGACCGCCGCGGCCCAGTCCGCCGTCTCCCGGTCGAGCCCGTCGGCCTCGATCAGCACCTGGGCGATGGCCGCCGGCGGCGGCGTCACCAACGCCACGTGACGGCACCGGGACCGCAGCGTGATCGCGATGTCCTCGGGGTCGATCGAGGGGGCGCACAACAGGAACACCGTCGAGGGCGGCGGCTCCTCGACGACCTTCAGCAGCGCGTTGCCCGCGCCCTCGGTGAGCCGGTCGGCATCCTCGACCACCACGATCTGCCAGCGGCCGGTGCCGGGCCGGCGGGAGGCGGCCTGCACGATGGCTCGCATCTCGTCGACGCCGATGGACAGTCCCTCCGGCACCACCCGCCGCACGTCGGCGTGGGTGCCGGCCATCGTCGTGGTGCAGGCGCGGCACCGACCGCAGCCGGGACCGCCGTCGGACTCGTCGGCGGTGCACTGCAGCGCCGCGGCGAAGCACACCGCCGCTATCGACCGGCCCGAACCGGGCGGGCCGGTGATCAGCCAGGCGTGGGTCATACCGCCGGCGGTCGTGCCACTGTGTGCTGAATCACGTCGAGACGCCCGCGCGGCAGCCAGCAGGTCGGCTTCGACCGACTGCTGGCCCACCAAACGCGCGAAAACCCCGGACATCATCGGCCACAGTAGTGGCTTGACCGGACATTCGGACTCGGGCTTTGTCGGCTGGCCCGATACGGTGTGCTGGTGAGCACCACGACCCTGGTCGGGCGGATCAACCGATTCGTCCGCTGGGTCGTGCGCACACCCTGGCCGGTTTTCACGCTGAGCATGCTGCAGGCCGACATCATCGGTTCGCTGTTCGTGTTCGGATTCCTGCGTTTCGGCCTGCCCGAGGAAGACCGGATCAACCTGCAGGACCTGCCGCGGCTGAACCTGGCGCTCTTCGCGATCGTGCTGCTGTGCCTGTTCGGCCTTGGGTTTTCGATCAGCACCGCATTGCTGATGCCGGTGTTCCGCTGGCAGCGCCGGGAGGCGCTGCTCGCCGATCTCGAGACCAACGGCGACTCCGATCCCGCCGATACCGAGCTGGCCCGGTCCCGGGCGCTGCGGATGCCGTTCTACCGCTCCCTGATCAGCATCTGTTACTGGACGGTCGGCGGGGTGGTGTTCGTCGTCATCAGCTGGCAAGTGGTGCACGACGTGGTGCCGGTGGTGGTCACCGCCACCGCCCTGGGTGCCGCCGCCACCGCGATCATCGGCTACCTGCAGTCCGAGCGGGTGCTGCGGCCGGTCGCCGTTGCGGCCCTGCGCGACGGCACCCCGGAGAAGCTGCGGGCGCCCGGAGTGATCCTGCGCCAGCTGCTGACCTGGCTGCTGTCGACCGGGGTGCCGGTGCTGGCGATCGTGCTGTCGGTGCTGGCAGGCAAGGCGTCGTTGCTCAACGCCTCGCCGGACAAACTGTTCACCCCGATCCTGCTGATGGCGCTGGCCGCACTGGTCATCGGGCTGGCCGGCACCGTGCTGGTGTCGATGTCGATCGCCGACCCGCTGCGCCAGTTGCGCTGGGCGTTGGGCGAGGTGCAGCGCGGTAACTACAACGCTCACATGCAGATCTACGACGCCAGTGAACTCGGCCTGCTGCAGGCCGGGTTCAACGACATGGTGCGTGACCTGGCCGAGCGGCAGCGGCTGCGCGATCTGTTCGGCCGCTACGTCGGCGAGGACGTAGCCCGGCGTGCGCTGGAGCGCGGCACCGAGCTGGGCGGCCAGGAGCGCGACGTGGCGGTGCTCTTCATCGATTTGGTGGGTTCCACCCAGCTGGCCGCGACACGGCCGCCCAGCGAGGTCGTCAACCTGCTCAACGAGTTCTTCCGGGTCGTGGTCGAGGCCGTCGGACGCCACGGCGGTTTCGTCAACAAATTCCAGGGTGACGCGGCGCTGGCCATCTTCGGTGCGCCCATCGAGCACCCGGACGCCTCGAGCGCGGCCTTGGCGGCGGCCCGCGAACTGCATGACGGCCTGCTTCCGGTGCTCGGTTCCGAAGAGTTCGGCATCGGGGTGTCGGCCGGGCGGGCCATCGCCGGCCACATCGGCGCCCGGGCCCGTTTCGAGTACACCGTGATCGGCGACCCGGTCAACGAGGCCGCCCGGCTGACCGAGCTGGCCAAGTTGGAGGATGGCCACGTGCTGGCGTCGGCGGTTGCGGTCAGCGGCGCGGTCGACGCCGAGGCGCTGTGCTGGGAGGTCGGCGAGATCGTCGAGCTGCGCGGGCGCGCCGCTCCCACTCAGCTGGCACGGCCACTGAATCTCGCAGCGCTGGAAGTGATCCCGGCCGAGGGCGCCGAGACCGCAGCCGCCGCGGACTGACTCAGCTCTTCGAAGCCTTCTTCGCGGCTGCCTTCTTCGCCGGTGCCTTTTTCGCCGGCGCCTTGCGGGCGGTCTTCTTGGCAGCCTTCTTCGCCGGTCCCCGCGCCCGCCGGTCGGCGAGCAGTTCGGCGGCACGCTCATCGGTGATCGTGGCCACCTCGTCGCCCTTGCGCAGGCTGGCGTTGGTCTCACCGTCGGTCACGTACGGGCCGAACCGGCCGTCCTTGATCACCATGGGCTTGCCGCTCGCCGGGTCAACACCCAGCTCCCGCAGCGCCGCGGTCGCAGCTGCTTGGCGGCCACGGCGTTTCGGCTCGGCGTAGATCTTCAGCGCCTCTTCGAGAGAGATCTCGAAGATCTGCTCTTCGGTGGCCAGCGACCGAGAATCGGTGCCGCGCTTCAGGTATGGCCCGTAGCGGCCGTTCTGAGCGGTGATCTCATCACCGGACTCCGGGTCGACGCCGACCACCCGCGGCAACGACAACAGCTTCAGGGCGTCGTCGAGGGTCACGGTTTCCAGGCTCATGCTGCGCAGCAACGAACCGGTGCGGGGCTTGGGGCCGACCGGCTTCTTGCCCTTCTTGGCGGTGCTACCGGACTCGTCATCGGGCGGCGGCGGCAGAACTTCGGTGACATACGGGCCGTAGCGGCCGTCCTTGGCGACGATCTCGTGCCCGGTGGCCGGGTCGACACCGAGCGGTCGGCCCTCCTGCGGGGTGGCGAAGCGTTCCTCGGCCAAGGCCAGAGTCAGCTCATCCGGCGGGAGCGAATCATCCAGGTTGGCCCGCTGCGGGGTCGGCTCGCCGTCGTCACCGGTGACCATGCGCTCCAGGTAGGGCCCGTTCTTGCCCACCCGCACGTAGACCGGTCGTCCCTCGGCGTCGTCGAACAGCTTGATCGAGTTGATCTCGCGGGCGTCGATGCCCTCCAGGTTCACCCCGACCAGCTTCTTCAGCCCGCCGGCCCGGGAGATCGAGCCTTCCACGCCGTAGTCGCCGCCGAAGTAGAAGTTGTGCAGCCAGTCCGTGCGACGCTGGCGCCCGGCGGCGATCCCGTCGAGCTCGTCCTCCATCGCCGCGGTGAAATCGTAGTCGACCAGGCGACCGAAGTGCTGCTCGAGCAGGCCGATCACGGCGAACGCCACCCAGGTCGGGACCAGGGCGCTGCCCTTCTTGTAGACGTAGCCGCGGTCCTGAATGGTCTTGATGATCGAGGAGTATGTCGAGGGCCGTCCGATGCCCAACTCTTCGAGCGCCTTGACCAGCGAGGCCTCGGTGTAGCGCGCGGGCGGGTTGGTGGCGTGGCCATCCGGGTTCGCCTCGGTGGCGTCCACCCGCTGGCCCTGGGTCAGCTGCGGCAGCCGGCGCTCGGCATCGTCGGCTTCGCCGCCGGCCAACTCGTCGACGGTCTCCACGTAGGCCTTGAGGAAGCCGGGGAAGGTGATGGTGCGGCCGCTGGCGGCGAACGTCACCTGCTCACTGCCGGATCGCCCCCCGATCCGCAGGCTCAGCGTGGTGCCGCGGGCGTCGGCCATCTGCGAGGCGACGGTGCGCTGCCAGATCAGCTCGTAGAGCCGGAACTCATCGCTGCCCAGCTCGTTGCGTACCGCGTCGGGTGTCGCGAACGTCTCGCCGGCGGGCCGGATCGCCTCGTGGGCTTCCTGGGCGTTCTTGACCTTGCGGGTGTACTGCCGCGGCGACGGCGAGACGTACTCCTCGCCGTAGAGCTGGCGGGCCTGGGTACGCGCGGCATCAATGGCCGACTGCGACAGCGTCGTCGAGTCGGTACGCATGTAGGTGATGTAGCCGTTCTCGTAGAGCCGCTGGGCGATACTCATCGTCCGCTCGGCGGAGAACCGCAGCTTGCGGCCGGCTTCCTGCTGCAACGTCGAGGTCATGAAGGGCGCGTAGGGCCGCCGGGTGTAGGGCTTCTCCTCGACCGAGGTCACCGACAGCGACGCGCCCTGCAGCCCAGCCGCCAGGGCGGTGGCCGCGGCTTCGTCGAGCACCCGCACCTCGGCGGGCTTCTTCAGTGCCCCCAGCGAGTCGAAGTCGCGTCCGCTGGCCACCCGCAGCTCGTCGACGGCGACCAGTCGGGCGGTGAAGTTGGGCGGGGAGGCCGTCGGGTCGGAGACGCTGGCGTCCAGTTGGGCGACCACGTCCCAGTAGGAGGCACTGCGGAACGCCATCCGCTCGCGTTCGCGCTGCACGATGATGCGGGTGGCCACCGACTGGACGCGGCCCGCCGACAGCTTCGGCGCGACCTTCTTCCACAGCACGGGGCTGACCTCGTAGCCGTACAACCGGTCCAGGACGCGCCGGGTCTCCTGCGCGTCTACCAGGTCGATGTCCAGGTCGCGGGGGTTTTCGGCGGCGTTGCGGATCGCCGGCTCGGTGATCTCGTGGAACACCATCCGTTTGACCGGGATGCGCGGTTTCAGGGTCTCCAGCAGGTGCCAGGCGATCGCCTCGCCCTCCCGGTCACCATCGGTGGCCAGATAGAGCTCGTCGACGTCCTTGAGCAGGTCCTTGAGCTCGGCAACGGTGCTCTTTTTGTCGGGGCTGACGATGTAGAGCGGTTCGAAGTCGGCGTCGACGTTGACGCCCAGGCGCGCCCATGCTTCGGTCTTGTACTTCGCCGGCACGTCGGCGGCGTTGCGCGGCAGGTCCCGGATGTGCCCTCGGGAGGACTCGACAACGTAGTTACGGCCCAGGTAACCCGCAATTTTCCGTGCCTTGGTGGGCGACTCGACAATGACGAGCCGCCGCACGGGTGTCTTATCGCCATTGCGGGCGCTCACCGTTTCAGAGTCAGCCACCTTGCGCTTACCACTCCACTTCTGTCCGCACCGCCGCGTCACGCCGCCAGTGGACACCTGACAATCTCGCACTCACGACCGCGCCGATGCAAACCGGCGTTCAGCAGTGCATTCTCTCAAAACCCGTCCGCATAGCCCGGGATCGTGGCTCCGACACGCGGCCATTGGCTCAACGCCTCGGGGTCCGCGGGTGATTCCCCGACGTTTTCTACCAGCCGCGACAACCTACGGCGGCCGGTGATCCGCAGCGCTGGATGACCCCCGCGGGTGCCGATCAGGGTGGGCGCGATGCCCACCCGCATCATGGCCGAAGCCAGCGGCTCGAAGGTGTCCGGCGCGTGTGGGTCGAGCCCGAGCAGGTATCGGTCGCCTTCGACGGAGCCGGCCGCCAGCGTCCACGCCCGCAGTTCACGCGGACCCGGCAGCCATTGCGGCGGGACGGTCTTGACCGCACCGCGGGTCCACGCCTGGGCCAGCACACGCAAGCGTGCGTCGACCGCGGTCCGCACCAGCGGGGTGTCCTCCTCGGTGCGGGTGACCTCGGACAACAGACCGGCCTCGCCGATCAGCTCGGCCAACGCCACAGCTCGCCACTGGGCGTCGACCACGACCGACAGTCGCGCTCCATCGCCCGCCACGACGATCTGCCCCGGGCCAGCCAGCACCCCGGTGAGGTCGGCGACGCTGGGCGGCACCGACTCTGCCGAAAAGAAGGAAAGCTGGCTCACGTCACCGACAGTAAGCCGGTCCACCATCCGGCGGCATCCGGGGAGGTCTTACCCGCCCGAAACGAAACCCCCCGGCTTAGCTCCGTTGGCGGGAGCTGCCCGGGGGGTGACGTCAAATTCCGTGGCTCAGACGGCGCGGACGCCCGTGGCCTGGGGGCCCTTGGGGCTCTGCCCGACCTCGAACTCCACCCGCTGGTTTTCCTCAAGGGTGCGAAAGCCGCTTCCCTGGATCTCCGTGTAGTGGACAAACACGTCCGCCGAGCCGTCCTCTGGTGCGATGAAGCCGAAGCCCTTTTCCGCGTTGAACCACTTCACAGTTCCCTGTGGCATTTGTCGATCTTTCCTTACTCTTCTTGCCCGGTGCGGTACGCACCGTTGTTCGGGGCACCGCATTTCGCTGCCCCGGGCCTGTTCCGACCGCCGTACCCTGGCGGTCGGCCGGTGCGGACACCGACACTCCCCCGCGGGCACTGCGGCCGCAACCACAGATCCTGCGAAGGCTTAACACGAACACAGAAGCTACGACCGCCCATCAGTCAACCATGTTCGTGGCCCTTAGGACAGACTGCGGTGCCTAAATGACCTGTCGAAGGTTTGAGGCAGGGTGAACAATACGGCGGCGGGCATTCGAGGCCGGCGGTTCAGCGAGACTCGACGTAGGAGAGGCGAAGCTGGGACCGCCGCATGAACCAGGCAATTGAGGACGGGGCCAATGACGGCGAGTTTCGGTGGTGAATTGCTGGCCGCCGCGCTCGCCGGGGTCGAATCCGGTGAAGACCCGCTGCGTCACGTCGCCGATCTGCCGGCGTCAGCGGGCCGCACCGGCGCCTGGCCGGGCTGGGCCGAGCCCGACGTGATCACTGCCTTCACCGGACGGGGGATCGAGGCGCCGTGGTCGCATCAGCTGGCCGCCGCCGAACTGGCGCACGCCGGGCGTCACGTAGTGATCAGCACCGGTACGGCGTCGGGGAAATCGCTGGCCTATCAGCTGCCGGTGCTGCAGGCGCTGGTGACCGATCCCCGCGCCCGGGTGCTCTATCTGTCGCCCACGAAGGCACTGGGGCACGATCAGCTGCGCGCAGCGCACACGCTGACCACGGCGGTTCCCCGACTCGGTGGCGCAGCCGGAGCGGTGGCCCCCACCGCCTACGACGGCGACAGCGCCGCCGAGATCCGCCGGTTCGCCCGGGAACGGTCCCGCTGGGTGTTCTCCAACCCGGACATGATCCATCTGTCACTACTGCGCAACCACGCCCGCTGGGCGGCCTTCCTGCGCGGGCTGCGCTTCGTGATCGTCGACGAATGCCACTACTACCGGGGGATCTTCGGTTCGCATGTGGCGATGGTGCTGCGACGGCTGCTGCGGCTGTGTGCGCGCTACTCGGCGCCGGGGGCACCTACCGGTCCCACCGTGATCTTCGCCAGTGCCACCACCGCATCGCCGGGAGCCAGCGCGTCGGCGCTGGTCGGACAACCCGTCGCAGAGGTCACCGAGGACGGCTCACCACACGGGGCCCGAACGGTGGCCCTGTGGGAACCGGCGCTGCGCACCGACCTGACCGGGGAGAACGGCGCACCGGTACGTCGCGCCGCCGGCACCGAGGCGGCCCGGGTGATGGCCGACCTGATCGCCGAGGGGGCACGCACGCTGACCTTCGTGCGCTCGCGCCGGGGCGCGGAGCTCACCGCGCTGGCGGCCCGCACCCGGCTGGAATCGGTGGCCCCGGCCCTGGTCGAGAAGGTGGCCTCCTATCGGGCCGGATACCTGGCCGAGGATCGTCGCGCCCTAGAGCGTGCGCTGGCCGACGGCCAGTTGTATGGCCTGGCCACCACGAACGCCCTGGAACTCGGAGTGGACATCGCCGGGCTGGACGCGGTGGTGATGGCCGGCTTCCCCGGCACCGTGACATCGTTCTGGCAGCAGGCCGGCCGGTCGGGCCGACGGGGGCAGACGGCGCTGATCGTGCTGGTCGCCCGCGACGACCCGCTGGACACCTATCTGGTGCACCACCCCGCGGCGCTGCTGGACAAGCCGATCGAGCAGGTGGTGATCGACCCGGCCAACCCCTACGTGCTGGGACCGCAGCTGCTGTGCGCGGCCGCCGAACTGCCGCTGACCGCCGCCGAGGTGGCGCAACTGGGCGCCGAGCAGGTGGCCGACACCCTGGTCGACGACGGATTGTTGCGACGGCGGTCCGACCGATACTTCCCGGCGCCCGGACTGGAGCCGCACGCGACGGTAGAGATCCGCGGGTCGGCCGGCGGGCAGGTGGTGATCGTCGAAGCCGACACCGGCCGGCTGCTGGGCAGTGTCGACGCCGGACGGGCGCCGGCCACGGTGCACACCGGCGCGGTGTATTTGCATCAGGGCGAGAGTTATGTGGTCGACTCGCTGGACACGGAGCGCCAGATCGCGTTTGTGCACGCCGAGGATCCCGGCTACGCCACATTCGCGCGCGAGATCACCGACATCGACGTGACGGGGGACGGTGAGCGTGCCTGGTTCGGCCCGGTCAGTCTGGGCCTGGTGCCGGTGACGGTGACCCGCCAGATCGTCGGCTACCTGCGACGGCTGCCGACCGGGGAGGTGCTGGACTTCATCGATCTGGACGTGCCGCCGGCGACGTTGCCCACCATGGCCGTGGTCTACACCATCGCCGCCGACGCGCTGGCCGCCTGCGGGGTCGCCGAACCTGCGATCCCGGGGGCGCTACACGCCGCCGAGCATGCGGCGATCGGGCTGCTGCCGCTGGTGGCCAGCTGCGATCGCGGCGACATCGGCGGGCTGTCCACCGCGGTGGGTCCCGCGGCGCTGGGCGCCTTGCCCAGCGTCTTCGTCTATGACGGCCACCCTGGCGGTGCCGGCTTCGCCGAACGGGGATTCCGTGCGGCGGCCACCTGGCTGACCGCCACCGCGGAGGCGATCGAATCCTGCGAATGCCCGAACGGCTGTCCGTCGTGCGTGCAATCCCCCAAGTGCGGCAACGGCAATGACCCGTTGGACAAAGAAGGCGCGGTGCGCGTGCTGCGATTGGTGCTGGGCAAGCTCGACGGCTGGCGCATCAGTGCGGAATGACTGCGGGAGTCGGCCGACCCCCCGAACGGCCGACTCCCCCGAGCCCTTACCCCGGTAACTGCATCGCAGTGACGGGCGTCACCACGCGAAAAGGCGCGCGGGACCAGTAAGACGAACGGTCGAGAGATGCGATCCGTTCCCAACCCGATACATGATCGGATGCGGCCGTAAGTTACCGGCTGCACCGGATCCTCCGCAACTTGGCAGGGCGCCGGCCCGCGAGAAGCGCTCGTCGGATCCGGGAAATAATTCGCTGTTGACGCTGGTAGAAGGGCGGTGGCCGTAATATCGGTGGATTATGGCGCACGACTGGTTGCTGGTGGAGACCCTCGGGGGTGAACCGGTAGTCGTCGCCCAAGGCCGTCAGCTGAAGAACCTGGTGCCGCTCACCCAGTTCCTGCGACGCAGCCCACACCTCGCGGCGATTCAGACCGCGATCGCCGAATCGGTGCGGACCGGGCAGCCCCTGGCCAGCATCACACCCCGCCGCGATCGGGTGATCCGCACCGAACCCGTGGTGATGTCCGACGGTCGGGTGCACGGCGTGCACGTCTGGACCGGGCCGGCCGACATGGAACCGTCCGAGCGCCCCATCCCGGGCCCGCTGAAATGGGACCTGACCCAGGGAGTGGCCACCGACACCCGAGAGTCGCTGATCAACAGCGGCAAAGACCCGGAGGTGGAGGCCACCCACGGCAGGGCGTTCGTCGAAGAGTTGCCCGCCCGCGAGTTCAGCCCCAACGAGAACAAGGTGCTGGCGCTGGCGATCCGGGCCGAACCCGGCCAGACCATCTGCAGCAGTTGGGATGTCACCGATTTCAACGGTGAGAACATTCGGGTGGGCTTCGTGGTCCGCACCGCCCGCGAGGCCGTCCCCGGCGGGCGTGAGCACCTGGTGACACGCGGGATGAACTGGCGCGGCCAGTTCGATGGCGCGGTCCAGCGCCCCGACTTCCTGGCGCAGCAGATCCTGCACGCATTGGCCCAGCCGGGCGTGCACCGGGCCGTGGTCGATCTTGCCACCCGGCGGCTGTTGAAGTGGCTCGACGACCCGTGCCCGTTCTACGACTGGCGCGGTCCGGCGGACGTCTCGCGGGCACATCCCGACGACCAGGTGCAGATCGCCCGAATGGAAAGCGACCTGGCTCGTTCCCAGGCCCCGGCAAGCGGAGTGCTGCGGCTGCGCCAGGTGGACGGCGGTTGGGCGCCGGTGCACGTGACGGTCAACCGGGTGGATCTCGACGAGGGCACCGTAGCCGGACTGATCGCGCTGCGCCTGCCCACCGCTGCCGAACTCGCCGAGGCGGGGTTGGGCCCCACCGATTCTGATCGAGCCGGTTTGGAACAGGCGCTCGAGGCCCCCTAGGCCGTCGCGATCGGCCCGGCGCGAGCCGCCGCCCGGGCTGGGCCGAGCCGCCAGCCTGGCACTGGCATCACGACAGCGATCACCACATCGAGTCCGTCGACCGTGCAGGTGATTTCAGCGGCATGCATCCGCGAGCCCAGCATGGTGGCGTGCGCGCAGGCCGTCGCGGGCCCGGCGGGAATCCGGGCCGCACCGGCCAGAGCTGCCAGGTCGGCAATGGCCTGCGCGCGATGCCGCGCAATGACCGCGGCACCGAGGATGAAGCCGCCGCCGGTGACGCTCAGCAGCACCGCGATCATCGCGGCGGCCGCCACGGTGGCCCCACCGGATTCACCGCGGCGGCTCGGCTGCCGAGACCGCCTCGGCGGTGATCGCCATGCCGGGCAACAGAACCGGCCGAGCGGTGACACTGGCAACCACCAGGTCGCCCTCGGAGCGCAACCGGACCGTCGCACCGTCGGGTGCGATTCGCCGCACCACCGCGGTGACCGCGGTCGCGTCTCCGCGCGCCGCAAGCCGAGCGGCTTCCCGGGCGGCGTCGACGCAGCGGATCTGGGCGGATACCGCGGTGATCCCGGCCAGGCACAGCACCAGCACCGAGACCAGGGCCGCCAGCGCGAACGCCGCCTCGACCGTGCTGGCGCCGGCATCCTCGGCAAGTGACGCACGGCCGGTCGCCACCCGTCAGACCTTGGTGTTCAACGCGCGTCCGATGACGCGGTTCAGTGCCGACACGATCGAATCACCGGTGACCACGGTGTAGAGGATCGCGCCGAAAGCCGCGGCAGCGATGGTCCCGATGGCATATTCCACCGTGGACATCCCGGAATCATCGGATGCCAACAGCACCATCTTCAACGAGATGACACGAAACATGTTGCGCGCCTGAAATACCCGCGTTCTCATAAAGCCTCCTTCATCGGTAACCCTCTTCGGCTCTCGCGGCCCGCCCGCGAAGATCGACGATCACAGCAGGCCCGACCGCAACACGTCGCCGGCCAACCCAGCCACCACCGGCACGATGCCCAGGCACACGAACGCGGGCAGAAAGCACAGCCCGAGCGGCCCGGCGATCAGCACTCCCGCCCGCTCGGCAGCGGCCGTGGCCGTGTGCGCGGCCTCGTCACGGGACTGCGCAGCAAGTTCGCCGAGCCCGGCGGCCAGCGCAGCGCCGGATGACCCCGACCTTCGAGCCAGACGCAATACCGCGGTGGTGGTCGGGTCGAGTGCCCCGCCGGCCGGTCCGTTCGGCGCCGACCAGGCAATGGCCGGTTCAGCCCCCAGCGCCAGCAGGTCGGCGCCCCGGCTCAACACCCCGGACAGTGGCGGCGGCGCGTGCCGGGCGGTGGCCACGGCCGCACCAGAGACGGACATCCCCGCCGTCAGGCAGAGCGCGAACACGTCCAGGTCGGCGGCCAGCGCCAGCGCGTCCCTGCCCGCGACTGGCCGACCGGGCGGCGGACTGACTGGCCGGGGCAGCCCGGCGCGCGCCCGCACCGTCGCCGGTCCGGCGGCGGCAAGCACTGCCACAGCCAGCAACATCGCTGCGGCGGTCACGTGACACCACCGGCC
The DNA here is from genome assembly GCF_046250075.1 of Mycobacterium sp. SMC-14. NCBI lineage: Bacteria > Bacillati > Actinomycetota > Actinomycetes > Mycobacteriales > Mycobacteriaceae > Mycobacterium > Mycobacterium sp. SMC-14. Next base: position 4,241,953 of record NZ_CP176429.1, read on the forward strand.
CGCGTGGTGATCCGGTCGGACCAGAGCAGCCCGGCGCAGACCAGGCTCACCCCGATCAGCGACAGCAGCCCACCCGCTCCGCCAAGGAGAAATCCGACCGGCCGCGCGCCGATCAACTGCCCCAGTAACACGCCGAGCAACGGCAGACAGGCCAAGAGCGTCGACGAGGCGCGGGCGCCGGCCATACCGGCTTCGGCGCGCGCCGTGAACCTGTGCCGGGCAGTGATATCGCGTTGCGCGGCCTGCATCAGGGTGGCGATCGCCAAGCCGTGCTGTCCCCCGAGCTCCCAATAGGCGGCGAGCCGCTCCCACTGCGAGGGCAGCGCCGAGGATCCGGCTACATCACGCAGGCCGGTCGCCACGTCGGCGCCCAGTCGGGCCCTGGCGGCGACGCCGCCCAGGCCGGCGGCCACCGCGGGGTGGTTGGATTCTGCAGCCGCAACGGCGAACGCGCGCACCGGATGTGCTCCCACCCGCAGCTCCGCGGTCAAGGCATCCAGGGCCGTTTCCAAGGCGCGCGATTCCGCGCCGGCCCGGCGGCGGCGCAGACCGCGGCGGTGGCGCACCGCGAACGTGGCCGCCAAAACGACCCCAGCCAGCCACGTGCTCGGCGGCAGGGCCAGCACCGCCAGCACAGCGACTCCGGCCACCGTGCCGACGACGCTCCACCGGCCGGCCCGGCCGACGATCGGAGCGCCAGGGCGGCGGCCGATCGGTGCGATGCGGCGGCGCGGTGAAACACCGAGCAGCGTCGCCGCGGCCAAGGCCAGTGCGGCGGCCGCGGGGCCGCTCACGCGGGCATCCGATCGCGCAGCATGCCGCGGAATTCGACGGCGTGGTCGACCAGGCCACGCCCGGCCTGCCATACCGGCGCGACCTGTACCTGTCCACCGGCGGCGCGGCGCAGCATCGAGATGTCGGTGAGTCGCCGCCTGCCATCGCGATCCCGCGCCACGTGCACCAGCACCTGGTAGGTTTATCAGAGGTTTAACACGTTCTATTGGTTAATCAGCGTGTTTACCTGCACATTAATCATCGTATACATGTATCCTCTTAGGTATGGTTGGCCAAACATTTTCCAAGTTTGCACGGCGTGGCGCGCCGGCCGATGTGGGATACCGGGGTAAAAATTCACCCCATGGACCTACACGACAATCCACAACTGCTGGTGGAGAAGTTCGTCGAGCAGCATGCTCTCGTGTTGGGCGAAACGCATGGCGATCTGTGTGCGAGGTTGGCGGAGGTTCCGGACCGGTACGTCGATCAGGGGAACGATCCCCGAGGAATCACCGTGTCATGCACGCTGCTGGAGACGTTGCTGTTCTCGAGGTGGCGTCGCCAGACCGAGGACTCGACTTTGAAGGCGATCAAGGGCAACGGGTTTGGGATTGTTCTGGTCGACGGGAAGGGGTCTCGTATCGGGGTGCGCAAACATCCACGCAACTGGGACGGCAGCCTGCTCGAATCGGTGGAGTATGTGCCCGGCGAGCATCAGCTGAGTATCGAGGAGGAATTGGGGTACCCAATCGGCGGCGGGGATGGCATTCCGGAGCCTCCCGGGTATCGGCAATACGTACTGTGGTGGCCAGGCAATCTGGGCTTGGGTGGTGCGGTCTTGGCTGCGGGCATACTCACCGACAAGGTTCAGGTACTCTACGCCAGCACTCCGCTGCCGCCACCGATCATGGAGCAGCGTGCGAAAACGGCACCCACCATGGATCCGTTCACGCAGGCTACCGAGGTTGCAATGCCCGGAAAGCGGCGCCGGGACGAGGACTTCGCGGATGCCGACGGCGTCACCGAGGAGACACTGAACGAAGCGCCGCCGGAATCGTCGTAGCCCTCGTGCACACTGCTGGGTGCATGCGGGGCTCCCACTCGGGTGATGTTGAATCGAGCGCACGATGATCGAGGTTTTTGGTGCACGGGTCCGGCAGGCCCGGCTATTGCGGCGCATGACGGCAACTTCTGTGGTGGGCCTGGTTGGCTGGAGCAATGCCCGCCAGACGAAGATCGAGAAGTCTTCGACGATCATGTTGTCCGTTGATGAGGTTGCGGGGCTGTCGGAGTTGTTCCGCTTTCCTGCACGGTTTTTCAGCTCGGAACCGCAGTCTCGCGTATCGGCGGGTGAGTTGCTTTTCCGGGCGCCAAAGTCGATGACTGTTGGCGAGCAGGACTTCTTGGCGACGTTCGCTTCGCTCGCCGGCGATTTTCTCGGCGACCTGGATGAGCGGTCGAAATTGCCTCATGTGAAGGTCCCGTCGATCTGCGGCAAGGATCATCACCGGCCGAGCGCGGTCCAGGCCGCAGGGTGGCTGCGCGAGGCGATGGGGCTAGAACCTCATGAGCCACTGGATGATTTGATGTATGAAACTGAGCGATTGGGTGCACCGGTGATCGTCCGGCGGCGCACTCCGGGTGAGTGGGAGAGCGAGTTCGCGGCCACACCGGGGAGAGCGCGTGACGAGAAGCACTTGGGTTATTCGAGTTGGGTGGGACGACACCGGGATCGCCCGCTCGTAGTGTTGCGCGAATCCGAGTCGTGGGAACGGACCCGATTCACCGTTGCCCATGAGTTGGGGCATTTGGTGTTGCACAGCCGTGGGCACTGCTCGGTGAACTCGGGCGAGGAGTTGGAGGCCAACCGGTTCGCCACCGAGTTGTTGGCGCCCGTCGCCGCGCTGGCGCCGGAGTTGCCACAGGTGATGTCACTGTTGAACCTCAAACCGCTCAAGGACAAGTGGGGCTTGTCGTTGGGTTCGCTGATCATGCACATGCGTGACTCGGGATTGATCGACGCTGATCGCGCAAAAATGCTTACCACACAACTGTATTCACGGATCAATCCTGAGACTGGGCATACCTGGGGTATGACGGAACCCGGATGGAACGAACGTGACCCCGAGCGGCCCAGGCTGCTGCGCAAGTGGGTGGAACGCTGCTACGGGGATGCCTCGGTGCCGATGCTGGCCGCACGCGAGTCAATGATATTTCCATCGGATCTGCTCGAATGGTTCCTGGCTACGCAACGGCCTTCACCTGCATCTGACAGGCGCCCGATGGCTGCCGTCGGGATGCGCGGTGCTAGCGGATCAGCCCCGGAAGAGCGGCATCAAGTGGTCCGCCTCGACGATTTCCGTCGCGGTAAAACTCCATGAACGGCGCGAGAGGCTGCTGAACGTGGCGCGGGTGCAGCGGCTGTGTTTCCCGGACCGGCCTGATACCTACACGGTGGTCGGCGCCGATCGGCTACCCGTTGCACCTGCCCGAGAGTACTTGCGGTTCCTCGCAGATCAGGGCGCGTCTCCAAATACGGTGCGTGCCTACGCATACGGGCTATCGGCGTGGTGGACGGTGCTCGAACACACCGGCGCGGCCTGGGATGATTTTCCCACTAGCCTGTTTGGCGAGTTCCTGTGTTATCTGCGGACTGGGGATCTGCCGGGCATGGTCCGTATCGGTGAGCCCGGGCCTGGGATGGCCGAGTCGTCGTTGCAGCCGCGGGGGGCTGCGGTGTTGTCGATGTACCGGTACTTCGCCGACGCCCACGATTTGACCCGCCCGTACCGCCGCTTGTTTTCCTCCCACGCCCGATCCTCGCGGCGCCGCTATGCCCCCACCCTGGCTGGTGTCGGACCGCGACGTGATCAGGAGGTGCCTGTGCACCGCCGGCGTGCACCCAATCGCAGCGAGACGCCGGTGTTGTTGCCCGATCAAGTCAACGCCATCCTGGATGGCTGCAGTGTGCAGTCGCCGTCGGGTGAGTGGACCGGCAGCGAGGCGGGTTTGCGTGACCGGTTATTCTTCGCCGTCCTGGCCGAGACCGGAATGCGAATAGGTGAAGCATTATCTTTGCGCCACAATGATTTCCATATCACCGGGGGTGAGACTCCGTCGATTCTGGTGGCCGGCCGCGACGATCACCCCCATGGGGTACGAGCCAAGTCCGGTGCACGCCGGATCTACATCGGCGATGATCTGGTAGCCCTCTACAGCGAGTACGTGTGGCAGCTGATCGGGTGGGCCGCCGACGTCGCGGTTGCCGATCTGGCGTCGCACTTCGTGTTCGTCAATCTGGCACGCGGCCAGCGCTATGCACCGTTGCGCCCGGAAACCGTCTACGACAAGGTGGACACCCTCACGGCCGCCCATGCTGATGTGTTGCCGCAGGACTGGACTCCTCACTGGCTGCGCCACACCCACGCTACAGCTCTGCTGTTGTCTGGGGTGCCTGAACACGTGGTGATGCGCCGTCTCGGCCACGCCGATGTGCAGACCACGCTGTCGATCTACGGGTGGGTGACCGCCGACGCCGAGATGCGCACGGTCGCGCAGTGGAAGAGCTTCGTCGCCGGCTGGAAGGTGAGCCATGACTCAACCCCGTAACAGTCACGTCGATTCTGCAGGATCCGCGGCGGCCACCGTGTGGGATCGGCAATGGCAGCAGGTCCCTGAATCGTGGCGAACTTTGCACTACCGCATCGACGCTGCACCGTTCGACGCCGTGTTCGTGCGCAACCAGCGCTACCTGAACAATCCCGACGGCCACGACTTCACCCCCGCCGATGTCCCAGAACGCTTTCGCCAAGAAATGGCGTGGTGGGTGTGGTTGTGCGGCCACGAAGGAATCCGCAAGATCGAGCCGTTCCTGCTGAAGTGGACGGCCGTCGCCTTGACCGACGCCGCCGCCGAGCACCAGCAGCGGTATCACCGGCCTCCAGTGAGCATTGCAGACCTCGCGGCCGAGGATGTCGTACGTCACGCCGTGGTGCGCTTTGAGCGCCGCAACGCCCGCCTGCCCTCCGCGGGGGCTCGGCGCCAGGTCGTGGCCTTGATCGAGCACCTGCATCTTTACGTATCGGTGCGCTGCACCGATGCCCCGTGGTGGGCCCATGACATCTGGGATCTACGGGCTGATCCCCGCATACCACAGCGCGAACATGAACCCAGCCATGACCAAGTCGTCAAACTTGCCGCGATCCACCCGCCCTGGCTGCGTGAGGGCGTGCGGTTCTGGCTGCGCACCTCCATAACCGCGGAATTGCTGCGCTGGTCATCGGTAGCCGATCGTGCTCGCAACATGGCCAGGCACCTCGGCCCGTTCTTGGCCGCCCGCAACATCAGCACCCCACTGTTGGCCGATGACCGCGCCGCCCTGCGGTTGTTGTTCACCGAGTTCTCCAACTACCTGAAATCCCCATCCGCACAGTTCAAACCAGACCGGCCGTTGTCAGCATCCGCGGTGGACTCGACCCAGTCGCAGGCCCAGGTGTTCTACGCCTTCATGGTTGATCACGCCGAGGAAGCCGCTGCGGCGACCGGCGACCCCCGGTGGGCTCAGATCACCGACACCTACACGCGTCTGTGGGGCGCGGCGTTTCGAACGCGCCGCGCCAACCGGCAGCGGGAGCTGACGTGGTTCTCCACGTCGGAATTGCAGCAGATGCTGTGCTACCTCGATGTGCTGGCGGCCGATCGCGGTATGCCGGTGGCCATCACTCACCCTGATGCAACGATCTCGGTTGTCGCCGGCCTCGGAGACCCGCAAGCCGCGCGCGTCTGGCTGCTGCAGGCGCTGACCGGACGCCGAGCCTCGGAGATACTGATGCTCGACTTCGACCCTCTGACCGCTATTCCCGGCCCGGAACGCCCCACAGATTCCGATGACCCCAACGCATTCGTCGCCAAGTTGCGCTACCAGCAGACCAAGGTCGACGGGGTACTGCCGTCGATCCTGGTTGAGAAGGCGGTGGTCAACGTGATCACCGAACAGCAACAGTGGGTTCGCCGCCGCTACCCTGGGCTGAGCCCGAAGTACCTGTTCCTCGGACTGCGCCACCAGCATCAGGGCCACCGGGCCCGCACCTACCAGTCCTACGGTGTGGCACTGAACAAACTCGACAAGGTTCACGGCCTGGCCGACTCGGCCGGGCGTCCGCTGCGGTTCAGCCAGACCCATCGGCTGCGCCATACCCGGGCCACCGAGTTGCTAAACGACGGCGTTCCCATTCACGTGGTACAGCGATACCTTGGGCACGCATCCCCTGAGATGACCCTGCGCTACGCTGCGACGCTTGCTGCAACAGCTGAGTCAGAATTCCTGCGGCACAAGAAGGTCGGCGCACACGGCACCGATATCGCAATCAGTCCATCCGATATTTATGACATGACTCAACTGGCGGCCCGCACGGATCGGGTACTTCCCAACGGCGTGTGCCTGCTTCCTCCGCTGAAGAGCTGTGACAAAGGAAATGCTTGTCTGTCATGCGGGCATTTCGCCACCGACGCCACTCATCTCGACGAATTGATCGCGCAGCGCGCCAAGACCGTCAACTTGATCGAGGTCCGCCGCGAACAGTACCGGCGACGTAGCGGGCGGGAACTCACCGACGACAACGTGTGGATTCACGAACGGCGCCGGGAGATCGCCTCTCTGGACGCGATCATCGAGCGTCTGCACACCGACACCGAGGGCCTCGCGAACGGAGCCAGTGTGGGCGGTGCTGGTGCCTCAAACCGGTTGCCGCTGTTGAAGGTCAAGACCCGCGGCAGCCACGAATCTGTTCTACGCAAAGCCGACCCCAACGCACCCGGATGAGGCAACGCCCCCCTCCCCCTTCGGATAACGCCCGCCGCGCCCTGGCCGACTACCGTAAGAACATCTCCCAGACCAAGCGCCGGGATATCGAACGCGCCATCAAACACCTGCGCAAGACCAACGCCATCATCAACATATCCACCGTCGCTGCCCGCGCCGGCGTAGAACGCAAGACCGTCTACAAGCACCGCGACCTCGTCGCGATCATCGACGCCTACCGACGCCAGCCGCCTTCGCTCGACGCCGCGACGGGCCGCGAGAGCACCGTCGTAGCCGCCCTACGTGCCCAACTGGTCGCCAAGGACGGTGAGATCCGCGCACTGAGAACCAAGCTTGCCGAACAAGAATCGACAATCGCACTGCTCTACGGACAACTCGACGCCGGAAACGGTGCAGGGGGCGGCGGCTAATGGGTGCCATCGCAACAACGGCTTGGGGCACCGCCTGCACTTCACTCGCGATTCCAGCCATTGTGGCGCCGAAACCACGCACCCGTAGCCGTAATCCCCCAATCTGCGGCGGTTACAGGGTGCCTGTGTCGTAATACGGATCGCTCAGGCGGGCCTGACGGTGTGGAGGTGGGATAGAGCGCGGCGTGTTGGGCCACCAGCTGGCTTCGCGCAGGAGTGTGGCGATGGCGGGGACGGTGAGGGTGCGAACGAGGAATGTGTCGAGTAGGAGTCCGCAGCCGATGATGAGGCCGACTTGGATCATGATCGCGATGGAGCCGAACATCAGTCCGAACATGCTGGCGGCGAAGATGATTCCGGCCGAGGTGATGACCGAGCCGGTGCGGGCGACGGTGCGCAGTACCCCTACGCGAATGTTGTGTTTGGATTCCTCCCGCAGCCGTGAGACGAGCAGCATGTTGTAGTCGGCGCCGACGGCTACCAGGATGATGAAAGCCAGCAACGGGACGGGCCAGGCGATTTCGTAGCCGAGTCCCCATTGGAAGACCAGCACTCCGATGCCCAGTGAGGCCAGGTAGTTCAGCACGACCGTCCCCAGCAGGTATAGCGGGGCGAGCAGGGCGCGCAAGAGCAGGATGAGGATGAGTCCGACGATGACCAGGGTGCTGATGGCCAGTTGGGTGAAGTCAGCCGACAGGAGCCGTTGGATGTCGGAGTTGACGGCGGGGAACCCGGCAACGGCGATAGTGGCGTTGGCCAGGGTGGTGTTGGGGCGGGCGGTGTCGGCGGTCTCGACGATCTGGCGGGCGAGGGTGATCGCCTGCGCGCTGTAGGGGTCGTAGCTGGATTCGACGACAAAGCGGGCGGTTTTGCCATCGGGTGAGAGGAATTGTTTGGCAACGTCGGTGAATTGACGGTTATCGAAGGCACTGGCGGGCAGGTAGAAACCGCTCGCTGCGTCAGAGCCGGCGCTGGCGCGGGCCGAGTTCTGCAGTTGGGCGGCGACCTGGCCCATCCGAGCCAACATTTCGATGTTGCTGTCGGCCAGGGCGTGCACACCGGCGGCCAGCGCTTGCGCCCCGGAAGCGAGTTGGCCGACGCCCTCTTGGAGCCGGCCGATGTTGCCGGCCGGGTCCGCGGGATCACCCTGAGTTCCGAAGGCCTTGTCAAGTGCTGCGGCAGCGGCTTGTATGTCGGCAAGGGTGCCAGCAATGGTGGCGTCGGTGTCAGGGTTGTAGCGATCGCCGAGGGTGGCGACTTCGGTGAAGAATCCGTTATCGCGCAAACTCACCAGGATCCGGACCTGGTTACGGATTTGCGCGCATTGCGGCGTGGTGGCACACCACTCGGAAGTGTTCAGGCCATCGACGAGGGGGGCCAGCACGGCGAGGGCGGTTTCGGCTTGATCCGCCCGCGACCGCAGCCCGGGGCCGGATTGGATGGCTTGGTCGACGGTGGGTGCGGAGGCCGAAAGTTCTTGCAGCAACGGTCGAGATGACCACAGCAGGGTGTCACCGGATTGGGCTCGGGCCAGTACGCCCGACAGCGGGGTCAAGATCGCGTGCAGGGCGGCATCGAGCTGGGCCAGGCCGCCAGCGAGTTGATCGGCGCCGTCGGTGAGTTGAGTGAGGTCGCCTTTTCGTGCGTCGCCATCGGCGACGGCGTCGGCCATCTTGTCGCCGATCTGCCTGTTCTGCCAAGACAGTTGGGCTTGTTCGAGACGGGTGCCGGTGGGGCGGGTTATCCCGATGACTTTGGTGACCCCGGATACTTGGGCGACCCGGGAGGCCATCTCGTCGAGGTCGGCCAGACCTTTGCTGGTGCGCATGTCGTCGGGGTTCTCCACGACGAGAAATTCGGTGATGACGACGTCTTTGGGGAAGTGGCGATCCAGCAGTTGGTAACCCTGGTTGCTGGCGGTGGTGGCAGGCTGGCCTTTGCGGTCGTCGTAGCTGATCTTCATCGTGGTGGCGATGGCCGAGAGGGCCAGCAGGATCACCAGGCTCACGGCCAACAGTGGCACCGGCCGGCGGACCACCGCGACAGCGACACTGTTCCAGTAGCGGCGGGTTCGATCGGATTTCGGCTCGCCGATTCCACGGCGGGCGGCCAGCGCCAGCACCGGCGGCAACAGGGTCACGGTGGCCAGGAATCCGACCAGCACGGCGACCGCGCAGGCCGGGCCGAGCCCGGCGAAAACACTGAGGCGAGCGAAAACCATGGCAAAAAAGGCCAGCGCAACGGTGGCCGCCGAGGCCAGGATCACGCGCCCGATGCTGGCGGTGGCATGAATGACGGCCTGATCGGCGGGGACATGTGCGCGGCGCTGTTCGTGGTAGCGGCTGATCAAAAACACCGTGTAGTCGGTGCCCGCCCCGAGCAGGATCACGGTCATGAACGCCACGGTGAACTGCGAGACGGGCATGCCGCTCTCGCCGAGGACAGACAGCACACCACGGCCGACGGCCAGGCTGACCCCGATCACCAGCAGGGGCAGCAAGGCGGTGAACACCGACCGGTAGACAATCAGCAGGATCAGTGCGATCAGCGCGGCGGTGGCGATCGAGATCAGCAGCAGGTCGTGTTCGGCGGCAGCGATCTGGTCGTTGAAGGTGGCCGCCGGGCCCGTCACGTGCACGGTCGTCGGTGAACCGGCGAATAAACCGGCGGCGATGTCGCGCACGGCTTGGACGGATTCGGCGGCCTTGGGGTCACCCAGGGTGCCGGCCACACCCACCGGCAGATACCAGGCTTTGCCGTCATTGCTGGTCGCATGCGCCGCGGTGACCGGGTCGGCGAGCAGATCTTGAACCAGCAAGACGTGGTCGGTATCGGCGCGCAGCTGCACCACCAACTGCTCATAGCGGTTGCGCACCGGCGCGGTTAAGCCGTCGGGGTCTTCCATCGCCACGACCAGCATCGTTTTGGAGCCCTGTTCACCGAAGGCCGCGCTCATGCGGTCCACGGTTTGAAACGACGCGGCGTCGCGGGGGATCAGGTTCACCGATTGCTGCCGTACCACCGTTTCCAGCTGCGGGAACACCAGTGCAAGCAGCACGGCGACGGCGATCCAGCCGCCGATGACCAGTGCTTTATGACGCACCGTGAACCCGGCCAGTGTTGCTAACCGGCTGCTGTACTCACTGGATTGGCCCGGATCGGCCACCCCGTTGCGGGCCCGCACAGGCAGGGTTGCCGTGCCCGCACCGCCCGGGTTGTCCGCACTCACCGCGCCTGCGCCCACGAAAGACGCTGCCGCCGGTCACAATGACTCGGCTGCCGGCGATGACGAAGATCCTTAGTTGGGGGTCGTTGCACCGGCATTGTCGTCCTCGTCGTAGGGGATGTCATGGCGGACCACCTTGACCCTGCCGTGCGGCAGGCACGCCATGTAACCGTGGTGTTTGCCGTAGAGCTCCCAGGCGGTGGCGCGCTCGTTGGCGCTGACCTCGATGCGCAGGCCGTTGGAGAAGCTCAGGAGTAGCCGACCGGAATCGTCGTGGCATGCCTTCGTGCACACCGCACCCGCCAGATCCAGTAGCGGACGTTGGTGGGCGGCGACCTCGCGCGGGTCGATGAGCACTTCCTCGGCCGGAAACTCACCGCTAGCCGGCAGGGCAAGCCACAGCAGGCAACTGATGACTACCTCGTTGGCGTCATCAAAGCTCAACACCAGATCACCCTGCAACGACATCCGCTGCACGGTGCAACCTTCGATCCACGTGGTGTACATCGCGCACCTCCGTCGACGCCCAACCGGTCTGCACTGAAATGGTACGGCAAGTAGCGCTGCGCTACTAGTAATAGCGTTACGGGTTGCGGGTCAGGATTCCGGATCGCTCGGCGCCCCGTTGTCCCCGAGCCGCCGAAGAAGATGTTCGAACGCTGCTACGTCGCCATAGGCGGCGAAGTGATCGGCGGTGACCACGACGAACACCGCATTTGCGGTGAATCGGGTGGCCCCCTCGGGGTCGGTGCCGGTTGCGCCGATGTGCAGCACGCGGCCTTCCCGGGAGGCAATGTGCGCGGTGATGCGGTGGGATCGATGCAGCACGACCGGCTGGAGGTATTCGACGGTCAGGCTGCGTGTCACAGCGGGCGCGCCGGCAATCCACAGCGCGAACCCCAGCACGTCGTCGCAGGCGGCGGCGACCGCCCCGCCGTGCGCCAGACCGGGCGCGCCGACGTGGCGTTCGTCGAAAGTCACGTCCGCGTACACCGTGTCGCCGCTGCGGTAAACCACCAGCTGCAGACCGTGCGGATTCTGCGGTCCGCAACCCATACACGTCCGAGTATGTGCGGGCAGCAGCTCAGGCCGTGCCGCACCCGAGCGGCCGGACGCGACATCGTGATGCGGTGAGTGATCGGCCACCAACGACACCTTCGGTACACATAGTTTCGCTGCGCTACCGTTGGTACGGTACCCGTTACGGGCGGTGACGCGGGTAATTGGTCGGGAATCTGGAATGAGGCGAGGGGTGAGTGGGTGTGAGCAGCGAGCAGGTACCGCCGGTGCCCGATGACGACGATATTGACCCCCGCCGGACCCGGTCGCGCAACCGCTTGCTCGACGCCGCGACCGCGCTGCTCAGCAGCGGTGGCATCGAAGCCGTCACCATCGAGGCGGTCACCAAAGCTTCCAAGGTGGCCCGCACCACCCTCTACCGCCATTTCGGCAGCTCATCGCAGTTGCTCGCGGCCACCTTCGAGCGACTCTTACCTCAAGTAACCCCACCCGGGCCGGCCAGTGGGACATTGCGCGAACGACTCATCGAACTGCTCACCCGACAGTCTGCGCTGTTCGCCGACGCCCCAGCACACATCACCATGCTGGCCTGGCTCGCCCTGGGCCCGACCACAATCGATCACGCCAGCACCGAACATGCCCCGCAGGCGCTGCGAGCGCGGGTCATCAACCAATACCGGCAGCCCTTCGACGCCATCCTGCAAGACATTGAGGCCGCTGCTGAATTCGACGGCCTGGACCCGGATCTCGCACTGTGCCAACTCATCGGACCACTCGCGTTCGCACGAATGACCGGCCTGCGATCCATCACCGCACACGACTGCGCCCGCATCGTCGACGACTTCCTGGCCACTCACCGGACCCAGGAAGCCCAATCCGCAGTTCCACAGCCCGACGGTCAAAGGGGCACAGACGACAACCGCCCGGGGTGAGCCCTCTCCCGGGGCGCAATCAGTGCAACCGGGCAGGCGACAGGAGAAACGGGCCGGGATGGCAGCCGCGCAATCCCTAGGCGGGCACACCGTGCGATTCAATCGTTCCCGATTAGGCTGATCGGCACGGGACGCACCTAATCGGTAACAGTCATACACACATGCTCGCGACACCAGATAAGACGGCCGCCGCCAACTGGCTGTGCAGGCCCGCACGGTCCAGACCACCCAGTGCGGCAAGCGCTTCGAGGCGGGCCGGGACTTCAGCGGGGTTGTTGGCGTGCACGGTCCCGGCACCGCCGTCGTGGCCGGTGTTCAATGCGGCGAGCAGGTCGACCACTTCGGCGCCCCGGACCTCGCCGACCACCAACCGGTCCGGCCGCATCCGCAGCGCCTGCCGGACCAACTCGCGCAGCCCCACCTCGCCGGCGCCTTCAACGTTCGCCGCGCGGGCCACCAGCCGGACCAGATGAGGGTGGCGGGGTTGCAGTTCGGGAGCGTCCTCGACGCAGACCACACGCTCGCCTTCGTTGACCGCGCCGAGCAGGGCGGCCAGCAGGGTCGTCTTGCCGGCGCCGGTACCGCCGGAGACCAGAAACGCCAGTCGGGCGGCGATGATGTCGGTCAGCAGCGCCGCTGCCGGCGGCGCAATGGCGCCCGCGGCGGTCAGTGCGGCGAGGTCTTGGGTGGCCGGGCGCAGCACCCGCAGCGACAGGCACGTGCCATCGGCAGCGACGGGCGGCAGGATCGCGTGCAGACGCACGGTGAACTCGCCGGCGCCTCCGACGTTGAAGCCGTGCAGCTGCCCGTCCACCCAGGGTTGGGCGTCGTCGAGCCGGCGTCCCGCCGCCACTGCCAGTCGTTGAGCCAGCCGGCGCACCGCCGCTTCATCGGCGAACCGGATCTCGGTGCGCCGCAGGCCTGCCCCATCGTCGACCCACACGGCGTCGGGCGCGGTGACCAGGACGTCGGTGGTGCCCGACGCGCACAGCAGTGGTTCCAGCACCCCGGCGCCGGTCAGTTCGGTCTGCAACACTCGCAGGCTGGACAGCATTTCGGTATCGCCGAGCACCCCACCGGATTCGGCCCGGATCGCCGCGGCCACCGCCTGGGGGCGTAACTCCGACGATCCCCCGGACTCCGACGCCAGCCGCTCCCGGACCCGGTCGATCAACGAATCCCTCATGATGCCAAAGCTTTCCGCTGGGGCAACATTTCGAGTACTCGTCCGGCTGCCACCGCCAGCGCCGAACGCCGATGCAAATGCAAGCCCGTATGTTCGAGTCGCTCGGCCAGTCGCGGCTCGGCCCGCAATGCGGCCAGCAAGGGTAGCCCGACGATCTCTGCCACCTCCGCGGCTCGGAGTCCGCCGGGGGCCGGCCCCCGTACCACCAGGCCGACATTGGGGTTCAGCGCGCGAAGACGCGGTGCGATCGCGGCCCCGGCCGCGCACGACCGCACGTCGCAGGGACTGATCACCACGACGAGATCGGCGGCGCTCAGCGCGGTCTCGACCGGGTCGGCCCACGTCCGGGGCAGGTCGCAGACCACCGTCACCCCGCCTCGACGGCCGGCATCCACGACTGCGTCGACGGGGCCGGTTTCGACTCCAGGGGTCTCCTGGGCCGCGTCGCCCCGCCGAGCGCCGGACAGCACACTCACCCCGTGGTGGCGGGGCAGGGCTCCGCGCAGCGCCGGCCAAGTCAGCCGCCCGCTGTGCTGCGCCAGGTCGCACCAGCGCAGGCCGGCGGCATTCTCGGTACCGGCGAGCAGATCGATACCGCCGCCCCAAGCGTCGAGGTCGACCAACAGCGCATCACCTGCCTGCTGGGCCAGCGCCGTTGCCAGCAACGATGCGCCCGCTCCCCCACGTGCGCCGATCACCGCGATGACGTCGCCGCGGCGCGCCCCGTCCCGCACCGACTCGCCGGCTTCGGCCAGCTCGGCCACCAGTTCGTCAGCTTCGGCGGGCAGCGCGAGGACCCGTTGCGCCCCGACGACGACGCCGGCTTGCCAGGCGAGGGTGGTGGGCTCGCCGGTGGTGAGCACGACGACGTGGGGGCGGCGCGGTAATCGGGCCGGGCCGCAGCGGGCGGCAGCCTGCTCGTCGAGCACTACCGCGGCAGCGGCGGACCAGGCCCTGCGGTTCGGTATCGCCGAGCCCAGGTGGATCACGCGGACACCCACCGCCGCGGCCACCCGGTCCAGTTCGTCGCGTAGCGCCGATTGGGTGACGAGGGCCAACAGGCGGGTGGCTGTGCTCACCGCCTCACCGTGGTGCGACGCACCCCGCGACGCCAGCCAATTCACACCAAGTGTGGATGAAATTCGCGACTGTGGATAACTCGAAGTAATGCGTTATCTAAAAAACCAAACTAATGGTACGAGAAGCCGGATCTGTAACACGTTCCAGTCAGCAAGAGGGGGCTCCGGCGAACAACTTACCGGTTAAAAAAGACGACCCCCGCCAGGGGGGGAGGAGGCGGAGGTCGTCGCGTATCAACCCCGGGGGGTCGGGCCGATACACCCTCAGCATAAGCCGAGTGATGCCACTATACACACGACAGGGTGGTCCGGCGCAAGTGTTTGCGAGTGTTGCTATCGAATGGCGACTCAAATCTCGCACTACGTGTGAAGTGCTCTTTCTGCCGTAGCACCGGGCTGGCCGGCCTCCCGGACCTATGCTGTGGCGGTGTCCGCACCCACCCCGCAGCCGCAGTCACCGCCTACCTCACCTGCGGCATCCGGCGACCCTTCCGGGGCTCCCCGAACCCGCACGGCCGCCTTCTTGGACCTCGATCAGACGGTGATCGCGAAGTCCAGCGCGCTGGCCTTCAGCAAACCCTTTATGGATCAGGGACTGATCAACCGTCGTACCGTGCTCAAGTCGAGCTACGCGCAATTCCTGATGCTGTTGTCCGGCGCCGACCACGATCAGATGGAGCGAATGCGCGCCCACCTGACCAACATGTGCACCGGCTGGAACGTGGAACAGATCAAGGCCATCGTCAACGAGACGATGCACGATATCGTCACGCCTCTGATCTTCGCGGAGGCGGCCGAGCTGATCGCCGATCACAAACTCTGCGGCCGCGACGTGGTGGTGGTCTCGGCCTCCGGGGAGGAGATCGTGGCGCCCATCGCCCGGGCACTCGGCGCCACCCACGCCATGGCGACCCGGATGGTCGTCGCCGACGGCAAGTACACCGGGGAGATCGCGTTCTACTGCTACGGCGAAGGCAAGGTGCAGGCCATCCGCGAACTGGCCGCCCGCGAGGGCTACCCGCTGGAGCACTGCTATGCCTACTCGGACTCGATCACCGACCTACCGATGCTGCAGGTGGTCGGACATCCATCGGCGGTCAATCCCGACCGCGCGCTGCGCAAAGAGGCGATCGCCAACGGCTGGCCGGTGCTGACCTTCTCGCGGCCGGTGTCGCTGCGTGACCGCATCCCGGCGCCCTCCGGTGCCGCGCTGGCCACCACCGCCGCGGTCGGCGTCAGCGCACTGGCCGCGGGCGCGCTGACCTACTCCCTGCTGCGCCGACTGGTGCCCTGAACCCGCTTCCAGCAAACATCGCTGATCACAATCCGATGACACGACACACGTCGTATGCGATTGACCCTTGCTGTGTCGTGCGTCACGTAGTACAAAGGAAGCACGGAAGCCGGTAAGGCCAGGGTCGACCCGGAAGAGAAGGATCGACCTCCCGAACCGCACTTCCCAGTACGGAGAGCGGTACCCACGCGGAGCCACAGCCGCGAAGATGGCAGAAGTGTTGCGGGCCTGCGTAATTGCGGAACGTGATCGGTGTTGCCAGCCCTTTGGGTGGGGTTGCAGCCGAAGAACACCGCAGGAGCGCCGAGGCCACCCACGCAGCCCAAGTTGGACGCTTGGTAACCGTGTACCGTGCTAGCGGGCGGCGAGCCGAATCATTCGGAGCGCCGCCCGCT
This sequence comes from Mycobacterium sp. SMC-14, assembly GCF_046250075.1. Taxonomy (NCBI): domain Bacteria; kingdom Bacillati; phylum Actinomycetota; class Actinomycetes; order Mycobacteriales; family Mycobacteriaceae; genus Mycobacterium; species Mycobacterium sp. SMC-14. The sequence goes on from NZ_CP176429.1 coordinate 4,258,093, forward strand.
TCGTTCGTTCCGGGTGGTCTTCAAGCAGCCCGAATCAGCGCCTAGCGACCGGCCTCAGCTATCCCCAGCGCATCGAGCGCACCGGTGCGCATCGCGCCGCAACACAGCAGCAGCCAGGCGGTGACACCCTCTGCTGAACCGCTCGCGAAATCCGTCGCCGCCCGTCGATAGTCCCGGGCGTTGCGCATCCAGGTCACCTCGGGGACGCCCAGCCCGTGACGGTCCAATCCGCTGGCGATGGTGACCAGCCGGGCCGCGCCCCGGGCCACCACACCGTCGGCGCTGCCGAACGGCGCCAACGTCAGTATTTCGCCGTGCACCACCGCGGCGAAGACCGGGGCGGCCACCGAGGTGCCGCCGGTGGCCAGGTCGGCCAGCATCTCCAGCCGGCGCCCGACGGCCGCGCCACCCTCCGGCCGGCCGAGGCGCTCCTCGTCGACGAGGTCCGCGGCGGCCAGCACATGCAGCCGAGCCAAGGCCTGCAGCGGCGCACGCCGCCACACCTCAACCAGCGTGGTCTCGCCGCCTTCCAGAGCCTGGGCCACCCGCAGGGCACCGGCGAACACCGGGTCGGAAGTCGAGGCGGCGTCCACGGCCGCAGGGCCCCCGTCGAGCACCGACGACGCCCGGGCCGCCCGCAGCGACGCCTCCGCGGCGCTGACCGGCCAGCCCCGCATGTTGGTCTTGTGCCGGTGCACCCGAGCCAGCTCGTCGCGAACCTGCTCACTGGCCTCTGCGACACCGGGCAGCGCAGCTAACGGGGCCAGTGGATCCTCCGAAGTGGTCACGGGCTGTGACACTACCGGCGAGGTGATTCAAGCGTGTCGGACAGCTGTGGTGACTGTTCGGCACCGCCCTTCTCGGGCGTCGTCGGTTCAGGCCGCCGGCGCGGCCTGGACATCTGTTCCCGCGTCAACCGGGCTGGTTTCACCAACACGGGGGTGTTGGCCAGAGCCGTCCCGTCGGCGGGCATTGGTGGCCCGGCCTCCTGCTTGGGGGGCCGGGGATCGGTGCAGAGCATAGTAGTTTTGACCCCATCGGGCCAGGTTCGTCGCGGCGTTGGCGTCACGATCCAGGCGATGGCCGTGTGCGCAGGTGAATACCCGGTCGGCCAGGCTCAGGTCGGTTCGGCGGTCGCCGCAGATCGAACAGAGCTGACTTGACGGGTACCAGCGGTCTGCGGTGATGACCTCACCGCGCCGCCATGCCTGCTTGTAGTGCAGTTGGCGGCCGAACTCGGCCCAGCCGGCATCGGATATTGCGCGGGCCAGCCGGTGGTTGGCTAGCATTCCCGCCACGTGCAGGTCCTCGATGACGAGCCGGTCGTGGGTCTTGACCAGCTGGTTGGAGACCTGGTGTGCGAAATGCCGCCGCATATTAGCGACATGATGGTGATGCCGGGCCAAGCGGGCCGCGGCATCGAGACGGTTGTGTGATCCTTTCTGCTTGCGGGACAACGATTTCGCAAGTCGGCGTTGCTTGGCGATGCCGGCGGCGAGTGCTTTGGGTGCGTCGGTGAGGCGTGCGACCTCAATGCCAGCAGCGTCAGCGGCGACCACGAATGCTGATAGCCCCCGGTCGACGCCGATCCAGCCGCCACCGTCGTCGGCTGCGCGAGGGTGGTGTCGCTGGCTGGGGTGCAACTCGGCGGCTTCGGTGGTCAGCGAGACCCACCACCGCCCCCCACGCTGGGACACGGTAGCGAACAGAATCTTGGCCCGGCCTTTGGCGAGCATGCCCCGCAGGCGGCGAGTGTCGTCGTGAACCCCGATCTGACCCACGCCGGGCAGGGTGACCGAACGTGGCCGGTCGCCCTCGCCGACCCGGATCGCCGGCCGCCGGTTCTTGGGGTGCTTGTTGCGCAACCGAAATGACGGGATCGAACGGGCCTTCTTCTTAAAGCGAGGGAAGCCGACGCGCTCGCCCCTGCGTTTCCCGGACCGCGATTGCGACCACGCCGCGAGTCCTCTACCCAGGTCGACGGCTGCTTCCTCGAACACCTGCTGCCGCACCTCGGTGCGCCACGCCAGGCCGACGGCGACGACCTCTGCCACACCGGCGTTATTGACGGCAAAGACCCGCCCCGCTTCTGCGGTCTTCTTCCATGCGTTGAACGTATTGATCAAATCAAACCCGGTCCACGGCACCTCGACGCCCGCGTCGGTGCGCCGCTCGGTCAGCGCGGTCTTCACCAGACGAACGCACTGGTTGAACGCAAATCGTGCCGCCCCGGCGTGCCGAGCCAGCACGTCGCACTGCTCGACCGTGGGATCGAGGCAGAACTTAAACGTGGTGTGACGCGCCATCACCGCAGAACCTGCCACTCCCCACCGACAAGTCTCGTGCGCAAGCACTGAGCCAGCATTTGGACCACAATGATCCCCTGCGATGCTCTAAACCGTCGGACCGTGGACACGACCGACCTCGGTAGTCGACTCGGCCTAGGTGAAGGCATCACACAGCCCAGGCGTCCGCCTGACTCAGCCACATCGCCCTACTCCTGCGGCGAATCAGGCACACGCCTAGGCTCGGTGACCGTGACCGCAACACCCGCCGCTTCAGCGCCGTCGTACCCACCCGCCGCCGAGTTCGTCGCCCAGGCCAACGCGGGTCCGGAGTTGTACCGCGCAGCCGAATCCGATCGGCTCGCGTTCTGGGCCGAGCAGGCCAACCGGTTGAGCTGGGCAACGCCCTTCGCCGAGGTGCTCGACTACTCAGACGCTCCGTTCGCGCGCTGGTTCGCCGACGGCAAACTCAACGTCGCCTACAACTGCGTGGACCGCCATGTCGAAGCCGGCCACGGCGACCGGGTGGCGATCCACTGGGAGGGCGAGCCGGATGGCGACGCCCGCACCATCACCTATGCGGACCTGCTCGCCGAGGTCTCCCGGGCGGCTAACGCGCTGACCGGGCTCGGCTTGGTCGCCGGTGACCGGGTGGCCATCTACCTGCCGATGATCCCCGAGGCGGTCATCGCGATGCTGGCGTGCGCGCGGCTGGGCGTTTTGCACACGGTGGTGTTCGCCGGGTTCTCCGCGCACGCGCTGCGTTCCCGCATCGACGACGCGCAGGCGAAGGTGGTCATCACCTCCGACGGGCAGTTCCGCCGCGGCCAGCCGGCACCGCTCAAGCCTGCGGTCGACGAGGCGGTAGCCGATGCTCCGAGTGTCGAGCACGTTCTGGTGGTGCGCCGCACCGGTGGCGAGGTGGCCTGGAACCCCGACCGCGACCTGTGGTGGCACGACGTGGTGGATCCGGCCGCACCGCAGCACGCCCCCGAGGCGTTCGAAGCAGAGCAGCCGCTGTTCCTGCTCTACACATCGGGGACCACGGGCAAGCCCAAGGGCATCGTGCACACCAGTGGCGGTTATCTGACGCAGGCGGCCTACACCCACCACTACGTCTTCGACCTCAAGGCCGCCTCCGACGTCTTCTGGTGCACCGCCGACGTCGGCTGGGTCACGGGCCACACCTACTCGGTGTACGGGCCGCTGGCCAACGGCGCCACCGAAGTGATCTACGAGGGCACCCCGGACTTCCCGGACCAGCACCGGCACTTCCAGATCATCGAAAAGTACGGTGTGACCATCTATTACACCGCGCCCACGTTGATCCGCACGTTCATGAAGTGGGGCCGCGAGGTCCCCGACGCCCACGATCTGACCAGTCTGCGACTGTTGGGTTCAGTCGGTGAACCGATCAACCCGGAGGCCTGGCGCTGGTACCGGCGAGTGATCGGCGCGGACGCCGTCCCGGTGGTCGACACCTGGTGGCAGACCGAGACCGGCGCGGCGATGATCACCCCACTGCCCGGTGTGGCCGCGGCCAAACCGGGTGCCGCGATGACCCCGCTGCCCGGGATTTCCGCTCGCATCGTCGACGATCACGGCGACCTGCTGTCTCCGGATGACGCTGCCGGGGAACCGGTTTCGGGCTACCTGGTCATCGATCAGCCGTGGCCGTCGATGACCCGCGGGATCTGGGGTGACTCGCAGCGTTTCATCGAGACCTACTGGTCGCGCTTTGCCGAGCAGGGCTGGTACTTCGCCGGTGACGGCGCCCGCTACGACGCCGACGGCGATATCTGGGTACTGGGCCGGATCGACGACGTGATGAACGTGTCCGGGCACCGCATCTCCACCGCGGAGGTGGAGTCCGCTCTGGTCGGTCACGAAGCGGTGGCCGAGGCCGCCGTCGTCGGCGCCATCGATGAGCAGACCGGCCAACGGATCTGCGCGTTCGTGGTACTGGCGGCATCCCACAGCCACGTGGGCGGCACGATCGTCGACGACCTGCGCGAGCGGGTCACCGTGGAGATCTCCCCGATCGCCAAGCCCCGCAACGTCCACATCGTCCCGGAGCTGCCCAAGACCCGCAGCGGCAAAATCATGCGCCGGCTACTGCGCGACATCGCCGACGGCCGCGAACTGGGCGATACCTCAACCCTGGTGGACCCCAGCGTGTTCGACGCGATCCGGGCGGCCGACTGAGCCCCGCCTAGCCGATCGGGACGAAGCCCGCGCCCGGCCGGTCGTTGGCGTTGATGTCGCCCAGCACGGCGTTGATCGACACCACGACCGCGGGCGTGTGCAACGGGATGTACTTGACCACGCACGTCGGCAACGCATCGCTGAACGCACCGTGGATCATGCCGACCAACATGTTGTTCACCACGACAGGCCCGCCGGAGTCACCAGGCCGCCCACACACCTGCATCACAATGGTGCCCGGGTCCTGGCCCGGCCCCCAGGTGACACCGCAGGAGTTGCCGGTGGTGCGGCCTTGCTTGCAGGCGATCTGACCGAACATGGGGTCCGGCCCGATGCCGCCGATCACGAAGCCGCCGAAGTTGGGCACCGGCGTCACCTTGTTGGGGTCGAACTCGATCACGGCGTAGTCCAGGCCGTCGTTGCCGGCGACCATGTGGCCGATCGTGCCGTTGCCCTCGGAGCCCTCGGCGGCCACCAGCGCGCCCGGCCCGCCGCAGTGTGCCGAGGTGAAACCGATCAGCGCACCGGTCTTGTCGTGGCCGATCGAGGTCAGGGTGCACAGCGTGTCCTCGTCGACCACGATGCCCGCGCCCCCGCCCATCACCACCTTGTCGTCGGCGGCTACCCGGCCCGCCGGTACGGCGACTGTGGCCAAGCCGGCACAGGCCACCCATGCCAACAGCACCGTCGCGGCGCGCAACGACCAGCGGTGTGCGATCTGCACAGCGGTTCTCCCGTCGATCAACTCCACCCCCGGTGGTAGAGAAACAGCCTAACGGCGGTAAGTGACGTGGCGGGGCTGGGCGCGCCGCGGGCCAGCGCCGTCGGGGGCGCGGTGGCTCGCGATCTGCCGCAGCTTTCCGGGGTCACTCGTCGGGTCGGCTACCGCATGGCAACATTAAGCCGCGACGACGGCGAACGGGAGGACAGCCAGTGAGCAAGGGCGACCGCAGGAATGCACCACGCGCCGCAGCTAGGGCGGACCGCAACGGCGTGCCGAACACCTTGGCGACCATCCCGCTGGCCGACCCGCACGCGCTGCCCGCCGACCCGTCCCTGGGCGAGCTGGTCAAGGACGCCACGGCGCAGGTGTCGACGCTGGTTCGCGCGGAGGTCGAGCTGGCCCGCGCCGAGATCACCCGAGACGTCAAGAAGGGCCTGACCGGCAGCGTTTTCTTCATCGCGGCCCTGGTCGTGCTGTTCTACTCCACCTTCTTTTTCTTCTTCTTCGTCGCCGAGCTGCTCAACATGTGGCTGCAGGACTGGGCGGCCTACCTGATCGTGTTCGGGATCATGCTGGTGGTGACGGTGGCCCTGGCGCTGCTCGGCTTCTTGCGGGTGCGCCGTATCCGCGGGCCGCGCCAAACGATCGAATCGGTGCGTGAGACCCGCGATGCGCTGCGCCCCGACCCGACCCGCCTGCACGGCTCGTCGGCGTCACCGGCGGGCTCGCCCGACGGCAGGCCGACCACCGATCCCTCGGGCTGGTAGTGCCGCCACCGGATCCGTCGATCACCCGCATCGACGGGCCGTGGCGACACTGGGACATCCACGCCAACGGCATTCGCTTCCATGTCGTCGAGGCGACAACGGTCGGCAAAGACACGCCCAACGCCGCCGACGCCCCGCCGACCTCACGGCCGCTGGTGATGCTGCTGCACGGGTTCGGCTCGTTCTGGTGGACCTGGCGTCATCAGTTGCGCGGGCTGAGCGACGACGCCCGGGTCGTCGCAGTCGACCTGCGCGGCTACGGGGGTAGCGACAAGCCTCCCCGGGGCTACGACGGCTGGACCCTCGCCGGTGACACGGCCGGGCTGATCCGCGCCCTGGGGCACTCCTCGGCGACCCTGGTCGGCCACGCCGACGGGGGCCTGGTGTGTTGGGCCACCGCACTGTTGCACCCCCGCCTGGTGCGCGATATCGCCGTGGTCAGCTCACCGCACCCGGCGGCGTTGCGTCACTCGGCGCTGACCCATGCCGATCAGGGCCGAGCGCTGTTGCCATGGTTGCTTCGCTACCAAGTGCCGTTCTGGCCGGAGCGCTCCCTGACCCGCCGAGGTGGAGCCGAGCTCGAGCGCCTGGTGCGCAGTCGAGCCGGCGCGAGCTGGCAGGCGAGTCAGGATTTCGCCGAAACCATCGGGCACCTGCGCACCGCGGTACAGATTCCGTCGGCGGCGCACTGCGCGCTGGAGTACCAGCGCTGGGCGGTGCGCAGCCAGCTCCGGGCTGAGGGCCGGCGGTTCATGAAGGCGCTGGACCTACGCACGCTGAATATTCCACTGCTACACCTACGCGGCGCGAACGACCCCTACGTGCTGGCCGATCCGGTCAACAAGACGCGGCAGTATGCGCCCCACGGGCAGTACGTGTCGGTGCCCGGCGCGGGGCATTTCGCTCACGAAGAGGCGCCCGAGGTGGTCAATGACCACCTGCTGCGGTTCCTCGCCTGATCACTCTCCCCCGACACAGGTCTGTGTCGAGACCGGCTGGGTGTCGCCGATGCGGGCGAGCTGACCCGCCACCTCCTCGGCGGTCATCACGAACCCGGTGTCGGCGTCGTCGACCGCGGCACCGAACACCACGCCGATCACCCGACCGTCCATATCGATCATGGGACCACCGGAATTACCTTGCTGCACAGTGCCTCTGATGGTGTACACCCGGCGGGTGACGGTCGTGTTGCGGTAGATGTCGGGGCCCTCGAGATTGATCACGTCGCGGATTCGCGCCGGGGTGGCCTCGAAGACGCCGCCTCCGGGGTAGCCCAACACCAGTGCGTCGGTGTCAGCCTGGGCGGGCGAGGAGGCGAACGCCAACGGCGGCAGCGGCAGATCGGGCACCGCCAGGATGGAGATGTCTTCCTTGGGGTCGAAGGAGATCACCGTGGCCTCGTACGACTTGGTGCCGCTTTCCACGGTGACGCTGTCCGAACCGGCCACCACGTGCGCGTTCGTCATCACCCGAGTGGGTGAGATGACAAATCCGGTGCCCTCCAACACTTTCTGGCAGTTGGGCGCCACGCCGCGGATCCGCAGCACACTCGGCGCAGTGGCTTCCACCACCGGGCTTGCAGCCAGTTCCGGGTCCGGCGCATCCACCGCAGCGATCGGGGCGCGATTGAAGGGCTCCAACACGGCGGGCAACCCGGAGTCGTCGAGCACCGCCGAGAGCCGCCGAGGCACGTTCTTGAGCCAACGCGGCGCGAGGTCGTCGACCTGACGCAGCACGCGTGAATCATTGACGGCAGCAGCCAGGTTCGGCTGATCGGACGCGGTCAGGGGGGTGGCCAGCAGCCAGGCCGCGATCAGCACCACGCCCAGCTGCAGCACCACGCCCACGACGGAGTCGACTCCCCGAACACCCGGGCTGCGGATCGCCCCGCGCACCGCCCGCCCCAGCACCACGCCGGCGACCTCACCGATGACGACCATGGCCAGGATCAGAAACAGTGCGGCGAACAATTTCAGCCGAGCACCCGAGACGCTCTCGATCAGGTGCGGGGCCAGCAGCACGCCGGCCATGGCCCCCAACGCAACACCGACGAAAGAGAGCAGGGAGCCCAGCGCACCCGAGCGCCAGCCGGACACTGCGGCAACGAAGGCGATCGCCAGGACGGCGATGTCCAGCCACTGCGACGACGTCATATCTCGCCTTCTCCTCCAACCTGCGCCATGGCCTCGTCCAGCCCAAGCACCTCGCTGGTGTCCCAGGGCTGTGCCCAGCCGGCCACATCCAGCATCGCCGAGATCACCTGGGCGGTGAATCCCCAGACCAGCATCTGGTTGAGCCGGAACGCCGGCATGGCCCAACGCCGACTGCGCGCATCACGGTAAACCATCAACCGGTTCTCCGGGTTGATGAATGCCCGGACTGGAACGCGAGCGACGATAGCGGTCTCGCCGGGGTCCACCGCGGTCACCGGCCCAGGATCCTCGGAGTACGCCAGCACCGGCACCACCTGGAATCCCGAGGGGGCGATGAAGATCTTGTCCATCGTGACCAACGGATGCACCCGGACCGGATCGATTCCGGTCTCCTCGTTGGCCTCCCGCAGCGCCGTGGCAACCGGTCCGTCGTCGCCGGGATCGACTGCTCCACCCGGAAATGCGGCCTGGCCGGCATGGTGGCGCAGCGTCGAGGCCCGCACCGTTACCAGCAGGTCAGCCGACTCCGATATCGCCTCCGGCGGGCCTCCCGGCGGCCCGGAGAACAGCACCAGGACGGCCGCGTCGCGCCCGCGGCCGCCGGCGCTGGCCTTGGCGTTGGCCGCCGTGATCATCGCGCGAACATCGGCGGGCAGCCGGTGCAGGTAGGCCGTCGGCACCTTCTCGACGTTGTCGACGAGCGGGCGAAGCCAAGACGGGGCGCGCGACGGGGCCCAGGACTGGGACTCGCCAGCGCTCACCGCGCCTCCCTTGCGTGCCGGATCCTGATCGCCCCACATCAGCGGCCGCTGTTCTCGACGGCGGCGGCGATCTCTTCGGCATTGGCGAAGGGCTGCGGCAGGATGCGGGCAACGCTACCGTCCGCGGCCAGCACCACAGTCGCGGGCATCACATTGGGCACCCGCAGTGCCGCCGCAAGCTGCCGGCGGCCGTCTTGCAGGGTGGGCAGCCGCACGCCCAGTTCGGCCAGCAGGGCCAAGCCCGCCGCTTGGTTGTCGTCTTGGTGCACCGTCACCACCGTCACGGTCGGCCCGACCCGGCGCTGGTACTCGGCGAACGCCCGCAGTTCGTCGCGGCAGGGCCCGCACCAGTACGCCCACAGATTGAGCACCACCTTCCGGCCGGCGAACATCGCAGCCACGTCGACGGGCGACCCGTCGGCCGCGCACTCGACGGTCACGCCGCGCAGGGCAGTCGGCCCGGTGTCTCCCGGCCCCACCTGACAGGGCGGCAGGTCGGCGCGCTGCCGCAGCGACGTCAGGTCCGCGCCGGCGCCGGCCACGGCCGGGCTGCGGCCCGGCTGCACGGCGGTCGGCTCACGGCGCAGTTCGGTGACCAGCCCGGTGAGCAGCGCGGCCACCACCGCCAGTACCGCTAACCCGGTCAGGGTCCATCCTCGCGACCTGCTCATCGGCGCCATCTGATCCAGGGACCCGCTAGGCCGGACTGCGGCGGCCCGCTGCGACCGACTCCGTCGTGCTGGCGACCGCCGCTAGCCCGGCCAAAGCCAGCAGATGCTCGGTTTCGGGGCCCTTGACCAGCGCGGCGGCCTCCATCGGGGCGGTGGGCCCGATCCCGAACGACGGGCAGTCCTTGGCCAGCACGCACACTCCGCAGGCCGGCTTGCGGGCGTGACACACCCGTCGGCCGTGAAAAATCACCCGGTGGGACAGCAACGTCCATTCCTTGCGCTCGATGAGCTCACCAACCGCATGCTCGACCTTGACCGGGTCTTCCTCGCTGGTCCAGGCCCAACGCCGCACCAGCCGGCCGAAGTGGGTGTCGACGGTGATGCCCGGGACCCCGAACGCATTGCCCAGAATCACGTTGGCGGTTTTGCGACCCACCCCGGGCAGGCGCACCAGCTCTTCCATGGTGTCGGGCAGTTCCCCGTCGAAACGTTCGACCAGCATCTGGCCGAGGTTGATCAGGGAAGACGCCTTGTTGCGGTAGAAGCCGGTGGGCCGAATGAGCTCTTCCAGCTCGGTGCGGTCGGCCTGGGCGTAGTCCAGCGCCGTGGGGTACCGGGCGAACAACGCCGGCGTCGTCAGGTTCACCCGCACGTCCGTGCATTGGGCCGAGAGCACCGTCGCGACGGCCAGCTCCAGCGGCGTGGTGAAGTCCAACTCGCAGTGGGCGTCGGGAAAGGCCTGCGCCAGAGTCCGATTCATCCGACGAGCACGCCGGACCAGTCCGGTTCGGGTCTCCGTCCGCGACGCGCGGGAGCCTTTGTCCACTGTCACCTCCGACAGGGTACTAATTTGTGACCCCAACGAGACCTTGCCCATGTTTACTGACGACTTGTGTCCTGGTTGCTGATCACCGCCATCCCGATGCTGCTGATGCTGTCAGCAGTCGGGCTGGAACGCATCGAAACGGGGCTGAGCCGGGAGGCGAAGGCCAATCCGCAGTTTCCTCCGAATCGGCATGCCAACCGTGTATAGCGTTGTAATCTCGCTTGACGCGTGGCTCTAGACTCAGGTGGCTGGCCGGGTAGCGGCCCGCACTTACGATTTCAAACCTTCATCAAAAACATCTAAGGGGCATCGTGGACGAGATCCTGGCGAGGGCCGGAATCTTCCAGGGAGTTGAGCCCAGCGCCGTAGCCGCGCTGACCAAGCAGCTTCAGCCCGTGGACTTTCCGCGCGGACACACCGTGTTCGCCGAGGGAGAGCCCGGCGACCGGCTGTACATCATCGTCTCCGGGAAAGTGAAGATCGGCCGACGGTCTCCCGACGGCCGGGAGAACCTCCTGACCATCATGGGCCCCTCGGACATGTTCGGTGAGCTGTCGATCTTCGACCCGGGTCCGCGGACCTCGAGCGCGACCACCATCACCGAGGTGCGCGCGGTCTCGATGGACCGCGACGCCCTGCGGTCGTGGATCTCCGATCGGCCCGAGATCGCCGAGCAGCTGCTGCGGGTGCTGGCCCGCCGGTTGCGTCGCACCAACAACAACCTGGCCGATCTGATCTTCACCGACGTGCCCGGTCGGGTCGCCAAGCAGCTGCTGCAGCTGGCGCAACGGTTCGGCACCCAGGAAGGCGGGGCCCTGCGGGTCACCCACGACCTGACCCAGGAAGAGATCGCCCAGCTGGTCGGGGCCTCGCGGGAGACGGTGAACAAGGCGCTGGCCGACTTCGCCCACCGCGGCTGGATCCGGCTCGAGGGCAAGAGCGTGCTGATCTCCGACTCCGAGCGGCTGGCCCGCCGGGCGCGCTAGGGACCTGTTCGCCGAGCCTGTAGTTAGCGTGGCCGCTGCTCGCACTTTCCCACGTTAACTACAGGCTCGCGGCGGTGACTCAGCCCCGCAGGTAGTCCAACTGGGCCTGCACTGACCATTCGGCGGCACCCCACAGCTCTTCGTCGACGTCGGTGTAGACGTGTTCGACCACCTGACGGGCAGTAGCGTCCTCACCCAGCGCGGCTAGCGCCGAGCGCACCTGGTCGAGCCGCTGTTCGCGATGCTCCAGGTAGCCGGTGGCCACCGCCTCGATGTTGGGCAGCTCCGGTCCATGCCCGGGCAGCACCGTGCGCCCACCCAAACCGCGGAGGCGCCGCAGCGAGTCCAGGTAGTGCGTCAGGTCGCCGTCTTCGGTATCGATCACGGTGGTGCCGCGGCCCAGCACGGTGTCGGCGGTCAGGACGGCGTCATCCAGCACGAACGACAGCGAGTCCGCGGTGTGACCGGGGGTGGCGAAAACCTTGATGCGCAGTCCGGCTGCGTCGATCACCTGACCGTCGGTCAGGCCGCCGCCGAGTCGACGCTGAAACCCGCTCCCAGCGGAGTAGACCGGTGCCCCCACCGCGTCGGCCAGCTTGTCGATGCCTTCGGTGTGATCGAAGTGCCGGTGGCTTATCAGCACCAGGGCGATCTTGCCGACCTCGGCCAACCGGCCGATGTGCTCGTCGTCGTCGGGCCCCGGGTCGACGACCACCACCTCGTCGCTGCCCGGGCCACGCAACACCCAGGTATTGGTGCCCTCCAGCGTCATCAAGCCCGGGTTGTCGGCCAACAGCACCGACGCGGTCTGGGTGACCGGCCGCAACCGACCGTAGGCGGGATGACTGGCGGACACCGCTCGACTACTCCGCCGCGGCCTTCAGCTCGACGATCAGTTCGACCTCCACGGGGGCATCCAGCGGCAGCTCGGAGACGCCGACCGCCGAGCGGGCATGCTTGCCGGCGTCGCCGAACACCTCACCCAGCAGTTCGGAGGCCCCATTGATCACGGCGGGCTGCCCGTTGAAGTTCGGCGCCGACGCGACGAACCCGACCACCTTGACCACCCGGGCCACCGCGTCGAGCCCGACCAGGGCATCCACGGCGGCCAGCGCGTTGAGAGCGCAGATTCGCGCCAGCGCGTGGCCCTCCTCCGGGCTGACCTGCGCACCGACCTTGCCGGTGTGCGGCAACGCCCCGGACTGCATCGGCAGCTGACCGGAGGTGTAGACCAGGTTGCCGGTGCGAACTGCCGGCACGTAGGCCGCCAGCGGCGCCACCACGTCGGGCAGCTCGATCCCGAGCTCGGTCAGCCGGGCCCGCCAGCTCATTTCGGGCGCTTCAGGAAGGCGATGAGCTGCTCACCGGACGGCCCCGGCAGCACCGAGACCAGCTCCCAGCCGTCTTCGCCCCACTGGTCGAGGATCTGCTTGGTGGCGTGCGTGATCAAGGGGACCGTGGCGTACTCCCAGACCGTGCGTTCACTCATGGGAGCGAGCTTATCGCTAGGACGTCCAAGCGTTTGGTTAGCATGCAGTGGTGACAGCCACATCCAGCAGCGAGCCTGCTCTCGGCTGGCCTTCGCGATTGACGAAGGCCCGGCTGCATTTCGTGACCGGCAAGGGCGGTACCGGCAAGTCGACGGTGGCCGCCGCGCTGGCGTTGTCGCTGGCGGCCGGCGGACGTCGGGTCCTGCTGGTGGAAGTCGAAGAGCGCCAAGGCATTGCGCAGCTCTTCGACGTGCCGCCGCTGCCTATCACCCCACTCAAGGTTGCGACCGCCGAGGGCGGTGGGCAGGTCGACGCGCTGGCGATGGACATCGAGGCCGCGTTCCTGGAATACCTCGACCTGTTCTACAACCTGGGGATCGCCGGGCGGGCGATGCGGCGCGTCGGGGCGGTCGAGTTCGCGACCACCATCGCGCCCGGCCTGCGCGACGTCATCCTCACCGGCAAGATCAAGTACCACGTGATCCAGACCGACAAGAACAACAAGCCGGTCTACGACGCGATCGTGGTGGACGCGCCGCCGACCGGCCGGATCTCCCGATTCCTCGACGTCACCAAGGCGGTGTCGCAGCTGGCAAAGGGCGGCCCGGTGCACTCCCAGGCCGACGGCGTGGTGAAGCTGCTGCACTCCGATCAGACGGCCATCCACCTGGTGACGCTGCTGGAGGCCCTGCCGATGCAGGAAACCCTGGAAGCCATCGACGAGCTGCGGGCGCTGGACCTGCCGATCGGCAGTGTGATCGTCAACCGCGACATCCCCGCACACCTGGATCCCGCCGACCTGGCCAAGGCAGCCGAAGGCGTCGTCGACGCCGACGCGCTTCGCAGCGGACTGGCGGCGGCGGGGATCACGCTGACCGACGACGACTTCGCCGGCCTGCTGACCGAAACCATCCAGCACGCCACCCGCATCAGCGCCCGGACCGAAACGGCCGAACAGCTGCAGCAGTTGGACGTGCCACGCCTGCATCTGCCGACGATCACCGACGGGGTCGACCTCGGCAGCCTCTATGAGCTCTCCGAAGTTCTCGGCCAACAGGGGGTTCGATGACACCCGATACGACCGGCAAGCCGCTGGCGCTGGACTTGGCGGCCATCCTGGCCGACACCTCCAACCGTGTGGTGGTGTGCTGCGGCGCCGGCGGCGTCGGCAAGACCACTACCGCCGCGTCGATGGCGCTGCGGGCCGCCGAATACGGCCGCACCGTGGTGGTGCTGACCATCGACCCGGCCCGCCGGCTGGCGCAGGCGCTGGGCATCGACGACCTGGGCAACAACCCGCAGCAAGTCACGCTGCCTGCGGAAGTGCCCGGTCAGCTGTACGCGATGATGCTCGACATGCGCCGCACCTTCGACGAGATGGTGACGCAGTACTCGGGCCCGGAGCGGGCCGAGGCGATCCTGGGCAACCAGTTCTACCAAACGGTGGCCACCTCGCTCTCCGGTACGCAGGAATACATGGCGATGGAGAAACTCGGCCAGTTGCTGAGCGAGGACCGCTGGGACCTGGTGGTCGTCGACACCCCGCCGTCGCGCAACGCCCTGGACTTCCTGGACGCGCCCAAGCGGCTGGGCAGCTTCATGGACAGCCGGCTGTGGAAGCTGCTGCTCGGCCCCGGCCGGGGCATCGGCAAACTGGTAGCCGGCGCCGTCGGTCTGGCGATGAAAGCACTGTCGACTGTGCTGGGCTCTCAAATGCTTTCCGATGCAGCGAATTTCGTGCAGTCCCTCGACGCCACCTTCGGCGGCTTCCGGGAGAAGGCCGACCGCACCTACGACCTGCTCAAGCGCCGCGGCACCCAGTTCGTAGTGGTGTCGGCGGCCGAGCCCGACGCGTTGCGGGAGGCGTCGTTCTTCGTCGACCGACTCTCCCAAGAGCACATGCCGCTGGCGGGGTTGATCCTCAACCGCACCCATCCGATGCTGTGCGACCTGCCCATCGAGCGCGCCATCGACGCGATCGAGACGCTGCAGGAGCCCGAGGTCAGCGCGTCGCTGCCCGAGGGGACGAAGGCGCTCACCACCGCGGCGCTGCAGATTCACGCCGAACGCGGCGCTACCGCCAAACGTGAGATCCGACTGCTGTCGCGTTTCACCCGGGCCAACCCGCGGGTCCCCATCGTCGGGGTGCCGTCACTGCCGTTCGACGTCTCCGATCTGGAGGCGCTCGGCGCGATCGCCGATCAGCTGACGGCGAAGAAGTAGAAGTAGAAGCGAAGAGGGACTCAGCCGGGCATCAGCCGGCGTCACGCTGCTTGCGCTGAGCGGCGAAGTACTCGCCCCAGGAGGTCACCTCGGGGTGCTGCTTGAGCAGTGCTCGGCGCTGCCGCTCGGTCATGCCGCCCCACACACCGAACTCGACCCGGTTGTCGAGGGCGTCGGCCAAACACTCGAGCACAACCGGGCAGTGCCGACAGATCACTGCGGCTTTGCGTTGTGCCGCACCACGTACGAAGAGTTCGTCGGGATCCGCACCGCGGCATACGGCCTTGGAAACCCAGGCGATTCGCCCCTCGTCCTGCACGCCGCGCAGGACGGTTCGGGGGGGTTGGGATGAATCCGTTGGCATGCTGGCGTTATGAACCGCTGTCCCCGTAACAGACACTGACGATCCTCCGTCCCGGCCGCCCCGGCAGCCACCTATTCAACATCGACGCGAACCAACATTGCGATCTACGCCACATCGTGTCATCAGTGTTACCTGAATCGCACTTGATGTCCAAGTTAGGTGGTCAGGTGCTGTCTGCGCAACAGGTTGACCGGCACTTTTTTGGGACAACCGTGCCGTCCGATCATGATCTGCGCCGCCATCAGCAGCAAAGCCTTGCCTGAACGCGACAGTTTTTGACGCCTATGTCAGTTAAATCGGCCCGGGCACCCACGGTCTTCGGCGTCTTCGGCGAGCGCCCGCCTGCCCCGGGGCCGGGTTGATGGCGGTGGCCCGTCCCCCGCAAGCGGGTGGGCCCACACCGCAGGTAGGTGAGTGCCCCGATCGCCCGGCTCAGCCGCGCTTGCGACCACCGCTAGTGTGTAGCCATGTCGGAGCGCCCCCCGACCGGCCCTACTGTGCTCAAACTGGCCGGGTGTTGTCTGCTCGCCGCCGTGCTGCTCGCGGCGCTGCTGTTTCCCGTCGCCGGCGGTGTCGGCCTGATGTCCAACCGCGCCTCCGACGTGGTGGCCAACGGGTCGGCCCAGCTGGTCAGCGGTGACGTGCCCGCGGTGTCCACGATGGTCGACGCCAAGGGCAACACGATCGCATGGCTGTACTCGCAGCGCCGGTTCGAGGTGCCCAGCGACAAGATCGCCGACACGATGAAGCTGGCGATCGTCTCCATCGAGGACAAGCGGTTCGCCGAGCACAGCGGGGTGGACTGGAAGGGGACGCTGACCGGGCTGGCCGGCTACGCCTCCGGGGACATCGACACCCGCGGCGGGTCGACGCTGGAGCAGCAGTACATCAAGAACTACCAACTGCTGGTGCTGGCCCAGACCGACGCCGAGAAGCGTGCCGCGATCGAGACCACCCCCGCGCGCAAGCTCCGCGAGATCCGGATGGCGCTCACCCTGGACCGGACCTTCACCAAGCCGCAGATCCTGACCCGCTACCTGAACCTGGTCTCATTCGGCAACAACTCGTTCGGCATCCAGGACGCCGCCCAGACCTACTTCGGTGTCGACGCCGCGGACCTGAACTGGCAGCAGTCGGCCCTGCTGGCCGGCATGGTGCAGTCGACCAGCACGCTGAACCCCTACACCAATCCCGAGGGCGCACTGGCGCGACGGAACCTGGTGCTGGACACGATGATCGAAAACATCCCCGGTGAGGCCGACGCGCTGCGAGCGGCCAAGGCCGAGCCACTGGGCATCCTGCCGCAGCCCAACGAGCTGCCGCGGGGCTGCATCGCGGCCGGCGACCGGGCCTTCTTCTGCGACTACGTGCAGGAGTACCTGACGCGGGCCGGGATCAGCAAGGAACAGGTGGCCCGCGGCGGCTACGTCATCCACACCACGCTGGACCCCGACGTGCAGGCCCCGATCAAAGAGGCGATCGACAGCTTCGCCAACCCCAACGTGCAGGGCATCGCCAGCGTGATGAGCGTGATCAAGCCCGGCAGCGACGCACACCCGGTGCTGGCGATGGCCAGCAACCGCACCTACGGGCTCAACGCCGACCTCGGCGAAACCATGCGGCCGCAACCTTTCTCGCTGGTCGGCGACGGCGCCGGATCCATCTTCAAGACCTTCACCGTGGCAGCGGCACTGGAGATGGGCATGGGGATCAGCGCCGACCTCGAAGTGCCCGGCCGGTTCCAGACCAAGGGCATGGGCTCAGGCGGCGCCAAGGGCTGCCCCAAGGAGACCTGGTGTGTGGTCAACGTCGCCCCCTACCGGTCGCCGATGAACGTCTCCACCGCGCTGGCGACCTCGCCCAACACCGCGTTCGCAAAGCTGATCTCCCAGGTCGGTGTCGGCCGCACCGTGGACATGGCGATCAAACTGGGCTTGCGTTCCTATGCCGATCCGGGCACCGCCCGCGACTACGACCCGGACAGCAGCGAGAGCCTGGCCGATTTCGTCAAACGGCAGAACCTGGGCTCGTTCACCCTGGGCCCGATCGAGGTCAACGCGCTGGAGCTGTCCAACGTTGCCGCCACCTTGGCCTCCGGCGGCGTCTGGTGCCCGCCGAACCCGATCGACAAGGTCTTCGACCGCAACGGCAACGAGGTGGCCGTGACCACCGAGACCTGTGAGCGAGTGGTTCCCGAAGGGCTCGCGAACACCATGGCCAACGCCTTGAGCAAGGACATCCAAGGTGGCGGCACCGCGGCGCCCGCCGCCGGTTCGGTGGGCTGGGACCTGCCGATGGCGGGCAAGACCGGCACCACCGAGGCGCACCGCTCGTCGGGCTTCCTGGGCTTCACCAACCGCTACGCCGCCGCCAACTACATCTTCGACGACTCCCTCTCGCCCGGCGACCTGTGCTCGTTCCCGCTGCGGCACTGTGGGGACGGCGACCTCTACGGCGGCAACGAGCCGGCCCGGACCTGGTTTGCGGCAATGAAACCGATCGCCAACGACTTCGGCGATGTCATCATGCCGCCGACCGATCCGCGGTACGTCGACGGCGGTCCCAACTCACGGGTGCCCAGCGTCACCGGCCTGGACGTGGACGCCGCCCGGGCGCGCCTGAAGGAAGTCGGGTTCCAGGTCGCCGACCAGCCGAACTGGGTCAACAGCAGCGCCCGTTCCGGTGCCGTCGTCGGTACGTCACCGAGTGGGCAGACCATTCCCGGTTCGATCATCACCATCGACGTCAGCAACGGCATCCCACCGCCACCGCCACCGCCACCCGACGGCCTGCCGCCGCTCGGACCGGTGGGGTCGACGGTGGTGGAGATTCCCGGCTTGCCCCCGATCACCATTCCGCTGCTGCCACCCCCTGCGCCGCCGCCGTAGTCGCGGCGACGCGGTCCGGGCGCAGTAGTCTGAACGCCATGGCTGCCTCACCTGCCCTGACCCGGTCTGTCGTCGCCGCTTCGGCGGCGCTCGGACCGGCGGCCCTCGCTATCGGCTATGGCGCGATCATCGAACGCAACGCGTTCGTGGTGCGCGAGGCGACGATGCCGGTGCTGGCTCCCGGCTCCTCACCGCTGCGGGTGCTGCACATCAGCGACATCCACATGCGTCCCGGCCAGCGCCGCAAACAGGCCTGGCTGCGGGAGCTGGTGCGCCTGGAGCCGGACTTGGTGGTCAACACCGGCGACAACCTCGCGCATCCGAAGGCGGTGCCGGCGGTGGTTCAGGCCCTGGGTGATCTGCTGTCGGTGCCGGGAGTGTTCGTGTTCGGCAGCAACGACTACTTCGGACCGCGACTGAAGAACCCGGCGAAGTACCTGACCAAGCCGACGCATCGGGTCCACGGCGTCCCGCTCCCGTGGCAGGACCTGCGCGCGGCGTTCACCGAGCGCGGCTGGCTGGACCTGACCCACAACCGTCGCGAATTCGACGTGGCCGGACATCGGATCGCCGCGGCCGGCGTCGACGACCCACACATCGAGCGGGACCGCTACGACACCATCGCCGGTCCGTCCGACCTGACCGCCGATCTGCGCTTGGGGCTGACCCATTCGCCGGAGCCACGCGTGCTCGATCGGTTCGCCGGCGACGGGTATCAGCTGGTGATGGCCGGACACACCCACGGCGGCCAGCTGTGCGTGCCGTTCTACGGCGCACTGGTGACCAACTGCGGACTGGATCGCTCGCGGGTCAAGGGACCGTCACAGTGGGGTGCGCACATGCGCCTGCATGTCTCGGCGGGAATCGGCACCTCGCCGTTCGCGCCGGTGCGGTTCGCCTGCCGCCCCGAAGCCAGCCTGCTGACCCTGGTGGCCGCGCCGACCGGCGGTGACGATTCGCAGCTCATCCGCGGCTCGACCCAGCCCTCCGTGTCGGCCCGTTGACTGGGCGGATCGCCGACCACGGGCATCCACGGCTCTGGGCCGACAACGCGATCCGGCTGATCGAAGCCGACGCGCGGCGCAGCGCCGACACCCATCTGCTGCGTTACCCGCTGCCCTCGGCGTGGGCCGCCGAAGCCGACGTAGCGCTGTACCTCAAAGACGAGACCACCCACATCACCGGCAGCCTCAAGCACCGGCTGGCCCGCTCACTGTTCCTCTACGGGCTGTGCAACGGCCGGATCGCCGAGGGCACCACGGTGGTCGAGGCGTCCTCGGGGTCTACCGCGGTGTCCGAGGCCTACTTCGCGGCGCTGCTGGGGCTACCGTTCGTCGCGGTCATGCCGGCCTCGACGAGTGCGTCGAAAGTGGCTCTGATCGAGGCGCAGGGTGGACGCTGCCATTTCGTGACGCATGCGGCCGACGTCTACGCCGAAGCGGAGCGGATCGCCGCCGATACCGGCGGGCACTACCTGGACCAGTTCACTAACGCCGAACGCGCCACCGACTGGCGCGGCAACAACAACATCGCGGAGTCGATGTACTCCCAGATGCGCGAGGAAGCCCATCCGATCCCGGAGTGGATCGTGGTGGGGGCCGGCACCGGCGGCACCAGCGCGACGATCGGCCGCTACATCCGGTATCGCCGGCACGCCACCCGGCTGTGCGTGGTCGACCCGGAGAATTCGGCCTTCTACCCGGCCTACTCACAGTGCCGCTACGACGTCGTGGTCGAGGAATCGTCGCGGATCGAAGGCATCGGCCGGCCGCGGGTGGAACCGTCGTTCCTGCCCGACGTGGTGGACCGGATGGTAACGGTGCTCGATGCCGCCTCGGTGGCCACTGCGCGGCACGTCAGCGCGGTCTTGGGCCGTCGGGTGGGTGCCTCGACCGGCACCAATGTCTGGGGTGCGTTTGCGCTACTGGCCGAGATGGTTTCCGACGGGCGCAGCGGATCGGTGATCACCGTGCTGGCCGACAGCGGCGACCGCTACGCCGACACCTATTACAACGACGACTGGCTGGCGCAGCAAGGGCTCGATCCGACGGGCCCGGCGGCCGTTCTGGCCGAGTTCGAGAGGTCCTGCCGGTTCGCGTTCGCCTGAGCCCGCTCTTCGGCTGCGTCGGGGTTGGTGGCCACCAGCCACACCGCAGCCAGAGCGAAGAAACCGGCATACACCGCTCCGCCTAACAGCGTCATGATTTGACTCCCTTTGCGCTAAACCTTGTTAGTCAGTCTGCCTAAGTCCGCCTATGTTTGCGAGCTCCACACGCCGGAATGTGGGGCGTTTCATGCTCTCGGGAGCTAGTGAGCTGGGCCTCGATGTTGGTTGAACTGGGCGTTTGGGTGACCGGCGGCGCGGTGCGATACGCTGTCGTGGCTTCACACGGGGTGTGGCGCAGCTTGGTAGCGTGCTTCGTTCGGGACGAAGAGGTCGTGGGTTCGAATCCCGCCACCCCGACTCATGTTGTTGCAGGTAGAGGGCTCTGACTGGTCAATCCAGTCGGAGCCCTTTCTCGTCGTGGTCCGCAGTTGGGTCGGGCCCGGCGACCTGGGTTGGCCGTGATTTCATCCAGCCAGCCTTGGTCACGTAGGTTTCTTAGCGAATCAAATCCACGAACTTCCCGCAGCATTCGACGAAGGCCATCATCTTGTCCGAGGATCAGAACACAGACGTTCCACCGAATCACCTCTCCATCGATCCGGGCAGCGCCTTCTATGACGAAGAGACGCTCCTCCGCGGCGTCGGCATTCGCTTCAATGGCGTCGAGAAGACCAACGTGTACGAATACAACGTGGCCGAAGGTTGGGTGCGGGTGGAAGTCCCTACCGCCAAGGATCGCCGCGGAAATCCGATGGTCGTCAAGCTCAGCGGCACGGTTGAGCCTTACTTCCGCCAAGCGGAATAGCGGACGCCCTTCGGTTACTGGTTGTATCGAAACCGGTCCACCAGGCTCCTTAGCCGTAGACAATGTCTGCTGTGGACTTCCCGATGCGCTATGACCGGTGGTATCGACCACTGGCGTCCGCGTTGGGCCTGGGGCCCGGGCGGGCGAGCATCCGGGTGGCCGACGGGCTGCTGCAAGTCCGCAGCGGATGGGCCTTCGCCATGGACATCGCGTTGGACAACATCGAATCCGCCCGGCCGGCACCGGAACGCATGTGGGGCTGGGGGGTCCATCAGGCGTGTAATGGCTGGCTGGTCAACGGATCCCGGCACGGCGTGGTCCAGATACGGCTGACCCACGCCGTCAAACCCAGCAAAGCGCCGACGGCCGGCTGGTTCAACAGGCCGGTCCGCGTTCTCTACGTCAGCGTTACCGACCCCGACAGCTTCATCGCCGCTCTGACGGGCTGGCAGCTGCCGGCAACCGGTTCCTAGAGCCGTTCGCGGACCGCGCCGATCGCGGTGGCGGCCTTCACCACCTGGCCTATGCGCTTCCACTCGGCCGGGCTACTGCCAGCCGAAACCGGCCTATGCTGGTGTGGTGATCGAAGCGGTACTCCCGTGGGCGCTTCCCATCATCGTCATTCTCGTCATCGTGACGATCCTGATTGCGCTTTCGGCACATTTCAACCACGACTGAGCGGTGTTGACGACTCGGCGACATCGATACCGAAATTCGGCCTCGATGGCGGCCAGTCCGGGCCCTTCCCCTCCGTGCTGGCTACATCAATCACGGCCAATGCCGAAATTGGTCTGCGTGCTACCGCCTTGATCGGCGCCGATGCCGCGGGCTATCGCTAGAGCCGGTCCCGGACCGCGGCCGACAGCCGCGAACCGTCGGCCTTGCCCGCGGCGATCGCGGTGGCGGCCTTCATCACCTGACCCATGTGCTTCATGTGCGGCCGCTCCCCGATCGCCTCGGCGACCTGGGCCAGCGCGGTGTCGACGACGTCGGCCAGTTCGGCGTCGCTGAGCGGCGCAGGTAAGTACTCGTCGATGATCCGGGCCTCGGCGTGCTCTTCGGCGGCGAGGTCGCCCCGGCCGTTCTGGGTGTAGATGGTCGCGGACTCCGCACGCTTGCGGGCCTCGCGCGCCAGCACCTTCAAGACGTCCTCGTCGGTCAGTTCCCGGGCCTGTTTTCCGGCGACCTCTTCAGCCTGAATCGCGGCCAACAACATTCGCAGGGTTGCGGTGCGCAGCTTGTCCTGCGCCTTCATCGACGCCGTCAGATCGGTACGCAACTGGGATTTGAGTTCCGCCATGCCCCATAACGCTACGCTCAGCCACATGGTGAATCCGCCTCCGCCCGGCTACCCCGGACCCGGTTTTCCGCCTCCCGGCTACGGCCCGCCACCTCCGGGCTACGGCCCGCCGCCCGGCTACGGCCCGCCGCCCGGCTACGGACCGCCAGCGCCGGGCTACGGCCCACCCCCTCCGGGCTACGGCCCGCCGCCTGGCTACGGCCCACCGCCGGTCGGCTATGGTCCCCCGGCCCCGGGCTACGGTCCCCCACCCGGCTACGGCCCGCCGCCGGGATACGGCCCCCCGCAGGGCTATCCGCAGCCGGAACTCAAGCCCGGCATCATTCCACTGCGCCCACTGAGCCTCACCGACATCTACAACGGTGCGGTCGGCTACATCCGGGCCAACCCCAAGACCGTCCTCGGGCTCACCGCCGTGGTCGTGGTGGCCACCCAGATCATCAGCGGGATCGCCCTGTTCGGCCTGCTGTCGGCGCTCGGCCCGTCGGGCCCGGGCAGGTCGTCCTCGGAGCTGTCCGGCGGCGACGTGGCGGCGTGGCTGACCGGTTCTGTCGGCGCGGCCATCGTGACCGCCCTGGGCACCATCGTGTTGACCGGCCTGCTGACCGTCGTGGTCGGTCGCGCGGTGTTCGGGTCGCCGATCACCATCGCCGAAGCCTGGGCGAGCGTCCGCGACCGCTTCGGTCCGCTGATCGGTCTGACCGCCCTGATCGGCCTGGCCGCGGCGGTGCTGTGTGGCTTCGCGGCCGCCTTGGTCACCTTCGCCGCCGGGGCCGGCGGCACCGGCGCTGCCGTGTTGATCGCTGTGCCGCTGGTACCGGCACTGATCGCAGCATTGGCCTACGGCTACACCGTGCTGGTCTTCGCGCCGACCGTGATCGTGCTGGAGCGTCAACCCGTGTTCGAAGCGATGCGGCGCTCGTTCTACTTGGTACGCAACAGTTTCTGGCGGGTGCTGGGCATCATGGCGCTGACCGCACTGATCGTCTCCCTGATCAGCAGTGCGGTGGCGTTTCCCTTCAACATCTTCGGGATGATCGTCACCCACGGCACCGACGCCCTGACCGGCGGAGCACAGTTGAGCCTGTTCTCCCGGATCGGAACGACGATCGGTCAGATCATCGTGCTGCCCTTCAGCGCCGGGGTGTCGGTACTGCTGTACACCGACCGCCGTATCCGGGGCGAGGCGTTCGACCTGGTGTTGCGCACCGGCGCAACCGGTGGGCCCTACGGCGCCGGGTGGACCGACAACCTCTGGCTGACCCGGCCCCCGGGGTAAGGACCCCGGGTGCCCACCGTCGACGTCGACCGCGAAGCCGCCCGCGAGGCGGCCGAACGCGAGCTGGCAAAACCGATGTACCCGCGGCCGTCGCCCAAACAACAGTTCCTCGACTTCATCGAGACGCTGGTACGGCGGCTGGTGCTCAAGGGTGCGGAGTTGCCGGGCGGGTGGTTCACCATCAGCCTGCTGCTGATCGTCCTCGCGGCGGCCGTGGTGACTGCCGTCCACGTCAGCCGCCGGATGCTGCACGATGGCCGCCGCGGCGACCCGTTGTACGGCGCAATGCAACTCAGTGCCGCCGAACACCGCGCCGCTGCGCAACGGCATGCCGCAGCGGGGGATTGGGTCGAAGCGATCCGGCACCGACTGCGGGCGGTGGCTCGCCAACTCGAGGAGACCGGGGTCTTGCATCCCGCCACGGGCCGTACCGCCACCGAACTGGCCCGCGACGCCGGTACGGCGCTACCGGTTCTGGCCGGTGAGTTGTTCCGGGCCGCCGAGATATTCAATGACGTCAGCTACGGCGAGCTGCCCGCGACCCCGGAGGGATATCGGATCGTCGCAGACCTGGACGAGCGGATGCGGGCCACAACACCGGCACGGCAGTTCCGATGAGAACCCGGCGGCGGACGTGGCTGTGGGTCGCCGCGGCCTTGGCTGTGATCGTGGCGGTTTCGGCGGTGGGCGCCTACCTGACCACACCGCGGCCCGGCGGCCGAATGGATCCCAATGCCACCGGGCCCGAGGGCGCGCATGCGCTGGTGGCGCTGCTGCGTCACCGCGGAGTGGAGGTTGTGCCCGCCGGAACCGTCGATGACGTTGCGCTGCAGGCGCGTCCCGACACGCTGGTGCTGGTGGCCCAGACCCCGCGCATCGCCGGCAGTGAGCTGATGAACCGGCTGGCCGATCTGCCGGGCGACCTGCTACTGGTGGCACCCGATGCCCTGGCCCGCAAGGCCCTGGCACCGGGCATCCGGTCCGGGCCGGCCCGGGCATACACCCACCAGCCCGGTTGCAGCCTGCGCGAGGCGCAACGGGCGGGAGAAGTGGACCTGCGTACCACCGCGACCTACGCTGCGGTCCAAGGCCATTCGGTGGACAGCTGCTACGACGGCGCCCTGGTGCGCTATCGAGACGGCAAGCGGACCATCACCGTGATCGGCAGTGAGACCTTCATGACCAACGCCGACCTGGCCCGCGCGGGCAACGCCGCACTGGCGATGAATCTTGCCGGCACCTCAGATCGCCTGATCTGGTATGCGCCCCAACATGTTCAAGGCGCAAGGTCGGGGAAGGCAGCGATTTCCGGCATGATCCCGTCGAACGTGCGATGGCTGTTCTGGCAGTTGTGTGTGGCGCTGGCACTGGCCGCCGTGTGGAAGGGCCGCCGACTGGGCCCCCTGGTCGCCGAGCCACTGCCCGTCGTCGTCCGCGCATCGGAGGCCGTCGAGGGGCTTGGCCGGCTCTACCGCTCCCACCGGGCCCGGGACCGAGCCGCCGCCGCGCTGCGCACTGCGGCCCTGCGCCGACTGGCTCCACGACTGGGATTGGGCCCGGGACCAGAGCCACCCACGCTGATCGCCGCAGTGTCGGCGCGGATCGGCGCCCACCCGGACTGGCTCGGGCACTTACTGTTCGGACCACCTCCGGATTCCGACGATGCCCTGGTCGCCCTGGCCCACGCACTCGACGACATCGAAAGGCAGGTCACCGACTCGTGACTCACACTCCCGCCGAGAATCCGGCTGCTGCCGCGGCCCGCGAGGCGTTGCTGGCGTTGCGCAGCGAAGTCGCCAAGGTTGTTGTCGGCCAGGACGCCGTGGTCAGCGGCCTGGTGATCGCACTGTTATGCCGCGGCCATGTGCTGCTCGAAGGCGTCCCGGGCGTGGCGAAAACACTGCTGGTCCGCACTCTGAGCGCCGCGTTGCAGCTGGACTTCAAACGGGTCCAGTTCACCCCGGACCTGATGCCCGGCGATATCACCGGTTCGCTGGTCTACGACACCCACACCGCGGAGTTCGTGTTCCGCCCCGGGCCGGTCTTCACCAACCTGCTGCTGGCCGACGAGATCAACCGGACGCCCCCCAAGACCCAGGCGGCGCTGCTGGAGGCGATGGAGGAAGGGCAGGTCAGCGTCGACGGTGCGGCCAGGCCGCTACCCGACCCGTTCATCGTCGCCGCCACTGCCAACCCCATCGAGTACGAGGGCACCTATCGGCTGCCGGAGGCCCAGCTCGACCGGTTCCTGCTCAAGTTGACCGTGCCGCTGCCGGTGCGCGAGGCCGAGATCGACATCTTGTCTCGGCATGCACAGGGCTTTGACCCGCACGATCTGTCCGCGGTGGCCCGGGTGGCCGGCGCGCAGGACCTGGCGGCCGGTCGCGCCGCGGTGCGCCAGGTCCTGGTGGCAGACCAGGTGCTGGGCTACATCGTCGACGTGGTCTCGGCGACCCGGCGCTCCCCCGCCCTGCAACTGGGTGTTTCGCCGCGCGGTGCGACCGCGTTGCTGGCCACCTCGCGGTCGTGGGCGTGGCTGTCCGGGCGCAACTACGTGACGCCCGACGACGTCAAGGCGATGGCCCGCTCCACGCTGCGGCACCGGGTGATGGTGCGCCCGGAGGCCGACCTCGAGGGCGCCACCGCCGACGGCGTTCTCGATGCCATCCTGGCCTCGGTTCCGGTGCCGCGCTGGTGATTCTGACGGGTCGCACCGCGCTGATCGCACTGCTTTGCGCCGTGCCGATCACGGTGGCACCCTGGCCGGCGGCGGCGTTTACGGTGCTGCTGGCCGGGCTCATCTCGGCCGTGGTGCTCGATGTCGCGTTGACGACCGATCCCGCGACGTTGCGCATCGAACGGTCCATGGACAACGCGGCACGGCTCGGCCAGACGGTGCTGACGACATTGTGGATCGGCAACGGTGGCAGCCGATTCCGCGGTCAGATACGTGACTCCTGGCCGCCCAGCGCTTGTGCCACGCCGCACTCCCATCCGCTGGAGCTGGCGGCCGGACAGCAATACCGGCTGGTCACCGAACTACGGCCGGTCCGCCGCGGCGACCAACAGGCCGCCCGGGTCACCGTGCGCTCGATCGGACCATTGGGGCTGGCCGGACGCCAGCGATCCCGGCAGGTGCCCGGGAACGTGCGGGTGCTCCCACCGTTCTTGTCGCGCCGACACCTGCCGGCACGGTTGGCCCGGCTGCGCGAGATCGACGGGAATCTTCCGGCGCTGGTGCGCGGTCAGGGCAGCGAGTTCGACTCACTGCGCGAATACGTCGTCGGCGACGACGTGCGCTCGATCGACTGGCGGGCCACCGCGCGGCGCTCCGACGTCGTGGTGCGCACCTGGCGGCCCGAGCGTGACCGGCGGGTCGTCATCGTGCTCGACACCGGCCGGACCGCGGCGGGCCGGATCGGGGTCGACCCGACCGCGCGGGACCCCGCGGGCTGGCCGCGGCTGGATTGGTCGATGGACGCCGCACTGTTGTTGGCGGCATTGGCATTACGCGCCGGCGACCACGTCGATCTGCTCGCACACGACTCTGTGACCCGGGCCGGGGTGTTCGGGGCGTCGAGAACCCGGCTGTTCGCCCAGTTGGTCGACGCGATGGCGCCACTGCAACCGGCGCTGGTCGAATCCGACGCGGCGGCGATGCTGGCCGCTTTGTCCCGGCGGGCGCGGCGACAGAACCTGGTAGTGCTGTTGACCGATCTCAACCCCTCCGCCCTGGAAGAGGGCCTGCTGCCGGTATTGCCGAAACTGACTGCAGCACACCAGGTGATCCTGGCCGCGGTTGCCGATCCGCGGGTGGAACGGCTGTCGCGGGGCCGCGGCGACGCTGCCGCTGTCTATGACGCCGGCGCCGCCGAGCGAGCCCGCAACGATCGCCGTGCGGTGGCAACCCAGTTGCGCCGCAGCGGCGTGCAGGTCATCGACGCCCCACCGGAGGACCTGGCGCCGGCGCTGGCCGATGCCTATCTGGCGATGAAGGCCGCCGGGCGGCTCTGATCGCGGCCGCGAGCGTGCGCACAATGCCACCATTTGCGGCGTGTCGCTGCGCAGACACGCACGTTCGCGCAAGGGCGGGGGGACCGCCGGCTCGCGCAGGACGGGGCTAGGCGGTGGGCACCACGTCGGGGGCATCGGCGATGTCACCGGTCTCGTCGGCGGCCACCGCCTTGCGCCCGAAGTACACCACGTAGGCCAGGAACGCCGCCTCGACCAGCACGCCGATGCCGACCCGCAGCCACGTCGGCAGCGGCGACGGGGTCACCACCGCCTCAAGCAGCCCGGCCACGGCGAACACCACGACCAGCCCCACCGCGACCGCGACGACGGCCCGGCCCTGCTCGGCGAGCACCTGTGTGCGGGGCCGATCGCCCGGGGCGATCACCGCCCAGCCCAGACGCATCCCCACCGCGCCGGCCAGGAACACCGCCGTCAGCTCCAGCAGTCCGTGCGGGGCAAGCAGTCCCAGCATGAAACCGCCCCGGCCGGCGTGGAACATCAGCCCGAGCGCCAAGCCGACGTTGGCCGCGTTGGCGAACAACAGCGCCGGTATCGGCAGGCCCAGCAGCACCGCGAACGCGATGGCACGGGCGGCTACCCAGGCGTTGTTCACCCAGACCTGTAGCGCGAACGACCCTGCCGGGTGATCGCTGTAGTAGGCGGCGAAGTCATGGTTGACCAACCGGTCGATCTCGGCGGGGGTGCCGATCACCGCCTGCACATCGGGATTGCCGGCCACCCAGCAGGCGATGACCGCCGAGACCGCCAGGAACACCACGGCGGTGCCCAGCCACCACCGCCAGGCGCGGTAGGCGACAACCGGGAACGACACCGTCACGAACCGGACGAACTCCGAGGCCAGCGGCGCATGAGCACCGGTGACGGCCGCACGCGCCCGCGCCACCAGGGCGGAAAGTCGGCCGATGAGCGCCGCGTCCGACGACGACGAGCGCACCACCGACAGGTGCGTGGACACGCGTTGATAGAGGTCGACCAGTTCGTCGACCTCGGCTCCGGTGAGCCGCCGCCGGTTCTTGACCAGTGACTCCAGCCGTTCCCAGGTCGGTCGATGGGTCAGCACGAAGGCGTCGACATCCACGTCGCCGAGCCTAGCGGCGAAGCCGGGCGATGCAGGTCCGCGCCATCGGGCACGGCGGCGAGCGCCTCGATGTCACCGGTTCGGCGAGTAGCGTCTGAGCTATGGCGAACCGCGGCCCCGAGCTGGTGACCGGCGACGCCGTCGTTCTCGACATCGCGATCGCGCAACTGCCGGTGCGCGCGGTCAGCGCGCTGATCGACATCACCGTCGTGATGGTGGGTTACCTCTGCGCGATCGTGCTGTGGGCCACCACCCTCGGCCAGTTCGACGACGCCTTGACCACGGCGGTCATGATCATCTTCGCCGTACTGCTCTTGGTCGGTTACCCCGTCGTCATGGAGACCGTCACCCGGGGCCGGTCGCTGGGCAAGATGGCGATGGGACTGCGGGTGGTTTCCGATGACGGCGGCCCGGAACGCTTCCGGCAGGCCCTCTTTCGGGCGCTGGCCTCGGTGATCGAGATCTGGGGACTGACCGGCAGCCCAGCGGTGATCTGCAGCCTGCTGTCGCCGCGCGGAAAGCGCCTGGGCGACATCTTCGCCGGCACCGTCGTGATCAGCGAACGCGCGCCGGCCTCGACGCCGCCGCCCATGATGCCGCCGGGGCTGGCCTGGTGGGCGTCGACATTGCAGTTGTCGGGCCTGCGTGCCGAATCCGCAGAACTGGCACGGCAATTCCTCGGCCGGGCCGCACAGCTCGACCCGCACACCCGCCAGATGATGGCCTACCGGATCTCCGGTGACGTACTCGCGCACATCTCACCGCCACCGCCCCCGGATGCCCCGCCCGAACTGGTGCTGGCTGCGGTACTGGCCGAACGCCATCAACGCGAACTGGCGCGGTTTCAGGCTCAAGCGCCCGGACCGTATTTCCCGCCGCCTCCGGCGCCGTGGCCGCCACCGAATGCGGGCGGCTTCTTTCCCCCGAGCTAGCACGCCATTGCCGATCGCCGGCCCGAGCTCCCCGGCGATCGACTCGGCCAGCGGTGCTTCCCGTGGGGATGCCGTTGCCCATAAATCCCGTTCGGATGGTGTCGATTCTGTCGGCCGGATCGACACTACCGTTGCATCTCGATAGTTCCCGATATATCGTCAACGTATCGGGAGCGAATCGCGCTCCCCCTTCCGGAGCAATGAGGTACGCATGAACAACCCTTTCGGTCCGCCCGGCGGGCCCTTCCCAGACGATGCCGAACACCAGGTCGGATTCGGATTCGGTTTCGGCCCGGCGTCGCCACATCAGCGCCGCGCCGCACACATCGCGCGCCCGCAGGCCCGGCGCGAATTTCGCCGGCAGCTGCGCGACCAAGCCGCCGACCACTGCGCTCCGTTGGGCTTCGGTCCCGGCCACGAGGCCCCCGGCCCCGGGTTCGGCCCGGATTTCCGGCACGGATTCGGTCCGGGTTTCGGGCCGGGTTTCGGACCCGGCGGTCCCGGTTTCGGCTTCGGCTTCGGTCCGGGCGGGCACCGTGGACACCGGCGCGGCAATCGTGGCCGACGCGGCGACGTGCGGCTGGCCATCCTGGCCCTGCTGGCCGAGGGCCCGATGCACGGCTACGAGATCATCCAGCAGATCGCCGAGCGCAGCCAAGGGCTGTGGCGCCCCAGTCCGGGCTCGGTCTACCCGACCCTGCAGATGCTGGTCGATGAGGGCCTGATCACCGGCACCGAAACCGACGGTAAGAAGCGCCTTTTCGAATTGACCGAAGAAGGCCGCGGGGTCGCCGAGACGATCGAGACACCACCGTGGGAGCAGATCGCCGACGGCGCCGACCCGGGGCAGATCAATCTGCGCACCGCGACCGGCCAGCTGTTCGGTGCCGTCGCTCAGGCCGGCCAGGCAGCCACGCCCGAACAGCAGCAGCGCATCGTCGACATCGTCAACAGCGCCCGCAAGGAGATCTACGGCATCCTCGGGGAAACCGACTGATCGCGACCGTCAGCAGTGGCGAAGGACCCGATGCATCGCGGTCTTCTCGTTGGATGAAACCCACAGTCCGTACGCGGTTTTGACCGTGATCTGACGGGCTACGAATTCGCATTCGAACGCGACGTTCGCCGGCAGCCAGCCGGCGGCGTCGCGGAATGCTTTGTCAAAGTTGGCCTGGGCGCTGACCGCAAGCAGGTTGCGGGGGTCGTTGGCGAAATCGCGGCGACGCCTGTCGTCCCAAGACCGGGCGCCCTTGTACCAGGCGTCGGCCAACGACACGAGATGGTCGACCTGCACGGCGTCGGATGTCTCCGGACCACGGACGAACGCGATGGTCTCGCCGGAGTACGGGTCATGCAGGACCCCGCGCTGCACCAGGCAGGTGCCCCGTCGCAATTCGACCTGCGCCAAGTCGCGGCGCAAGACGTCGTCGCGGGTATTGCAGCCGTTGTGGCCGAATTCGACGTCGACGTCATCGCTCCACCGCTCGCCGAACCGGTAGCGCTTGAAGTCCTGCACTCGATCCCAGCCCTTGACCGGTAGGGCTTCGAGCATGCGGCGGGCATCGTCATAGCCCGGGTCGAGCGGCGCCGCGCTCGGCGTCGGCGGCGTCGGAGCCGGAGAAGGACCCGACGGCTGCGAAAAACCGCCGTTCTGCCACCACGCCCAGCCGACGGCTGCCACCACTACCAGCGCAATGAGCGCGCCGGGCAGCACCCGCTTGCGTGCGGCCATCCTCAGGGCAACTCGACCCAGTCCAGCGTGCGCTGCACGGCCTTTCGCCACCCGGCATAGCCTTCGGCGCGCTGGTCATCCGACCAGTTCGGGGTCCAGCGCCGGTCTTCGCGCCAATTGGCACGCAGTTCGTCGGGCCCCTTCCAGAACCCGACGCCCAGGCCTGCCGCATAGGCCGCGCCCAGCGCGGTGGTTTCGGGCACTACCGGTTTGACCACGTCGACACCGAGCACGTCGGCTTGGATCTGCATACACAGGTCGTTGGCGGTGATACCACCGTCGACCTTCAAAACACCCAGGTGCACACCGGAATCGGCTTCCATCGCCTCGGCCACATCCCGGCTCTGGTAGCAGATCGCCTCCAGCGTGGCCCGCGCCAGATGTGCGTTGGTGTTAAAGCGGGACAGCCCGACGATCGCACCGCGCGCATCCGAACGCCAGTACGGCGCAAACAGTCCGGAGAACGCCGGCACGAAGTACATTCCGCCGTTGTCGGCGACCTGGCGGGCCAGGGACTCAACCTGCGTGGCTCCGCTGATGATGCCCAGCTGGTCGCGCAACCACTGCACCGCGGAGCCGGTGACCGCGATCGAGCCCTCCAGCGCATAGACCGGCTTGGCGTCACCGAACTGGTAGCAGACCGTGGTCAACAATCCGTTGTCGGAGCGGACGATCTGCTCACCGGTGTTGAGCAGCAAGAAGTTTCCGGTGCCGTACGTGTTCTTCGCCTCACCCGCGGACAAGCACACCTGGCCGACCATGGCGCTCTGCTGATCGCCCAGGACGCCGGCGATCGGCACCTCGCCGCGCAACGGCCCGGTACTCGCGGTGACCGCGTGCCGGCGCCGCGTCGACGACGCCGTGATGCGCGGCAGCATCGACCGCGGG
Organism: Mycobacterium sp. SMC-14; assembly: GCF_046250075.1. Taxonomy (NCBI): domain Bacteria; kingdom Bacillati; phylum Actinomycetota; class Actinomycetes; order Mycobacteriales; family Mycobacteriaceae; genus Mycobacterium; species Mycobacterium sp. SMC-14. The sequence goes on from NZ_CP176429.1 coordinate 4,290,592, forward strand.
ATCGAGAACAACGCCAGCAGTTCGTCGTCCCAGTCCAGGGTCTCGAGGTTCATCAGCATGGTGCGGCTGGCGTTGGTGACGTCGGTCAGGTGCACGCCGCCGCGCGGCCCGCCGGTCAGGTTCCACAGCACCCAGCTGTCGCAGGTGCCGAACAGCGCGTCGCCCCGTTCGGCATCGGCGCGCACACCCTCGACGTTGTCCAGAATCCACTGCAGCTTGCCGCCGGAGAAATAGGTGGCCGGCGGCAGGCCCGCCTTGCGCCGGATCACCTCGCCGTGGCCGTCACGCTCCAGAGCCGCCGCGATGGCGTCGGTTCGGGTGTCTTGCCAGACGATCGCATTGTGGTAGGGCTGCCCGGTGTTCTTGTTCCACACCACCGTCGTCTCGCGCTGGTTGGCGATGCCCAGCGCCGCCAGGTCCGAAGCGTGCAGCTTGGTGGTGTTGAGCGCCGAAACCAGCACCGCGGCGGTGTGGTTCCACAATTCGAACGGATCGTGTTCCACCCAGCCGGCTCGGGGCAGGATCTGTTCGTGTTCGAGTTGATGACGGCCCACCTCCGCACCGTCATGGTCGAAGATGATGCAGCGGGTGCTGGTGGTGCCCTGGTCGATCGACGCGACGAAATCGGCCAAGTCTGACTCCTGTCCATACCGGTGCCCGTCGGTGCCGCGTCCATCATGGCTTACCTGGCCCGATCGGGTGGCGCTACGCGGCAGGATCGCGACGCTCGCCAGCGTCGGTCCACAAAATCAGACATTCTTCACGAACCCATCAGACGCTATTTATTCACTCAGACGCATATTTCGATGTATTGCGAGTAGATCTCGTGATGGTGAACAAACGGTGTCGGAACGCCGCCGATGTCTGTGCCCCCCAGAAGCCGCCGTGGCCGACCGCGTGCAGGTCAGAACTGAATCGGAGAAGACATGGACGTCGTCCTCGGTGTGGCACTTGCGTCGAGCACACCCGCCACCATCCACACCGTGCTGGTCCGCGGAGAACGCGGGGACGGCGTCACGCTGGAAGAGCTCAGCATTGACGTGCCCACCGACGAGTTCGCCGAATTCGCCGCCGTCGACGCGTTGATCGCGGCGATCCTGCGAGCGCGCGACGCCGCGGACTCGGCCGGACTTCACCTGGTCGCGACCGGCGTGACCGTGACCGATCCGCTCGACGCGGCCGCACTGAGTTCGCGGCTTGCCAGCGGCGCCCTCGAAGGCTTGGACAACGTGGCTCTGGTCTCGCCGGTGCTTGCGGCGGCAAGCCTGACCCACAACCTGGGACAGACGGTCGGCTGCGACCAGATGGGGCTGCTGTCCGTCGAGGCGTCGACCGCGACCCTGGCCATGGTCGACTGCACCCACGGCACCATCACCCGGATCTTTCGCCAAGCCCTCGATGACGGCGACGCCACCGCCGCGGTCGACACGGTCGCCGATCGGCTCAACGCCGCCCAGACCTGCCCGGACGGCCTGTTCCTGATCTGCCCCGAGGGTGATTCGACGGCGCTTCGGCCGCGACTGGAGGCGACGGTCGACCACGAGGTGTGCGAACCCGCGGAACCGCGTGCGGCCCTGGCCCGCGGCGCAGCCCTGGCATCCGCCCGGCTGGCCGGTGTCGAGGCGGAGTCCGCAGCGCTGGCCTACACGCAAGAACCCGGTTCCGCTGCTGTCGGCCCCTGTTACTACGACATCCCCGATCTGGGAGCCGACGATCTGGCCTACAGCGCGGTGCCCGACGACGAAGCCGAAGCGGCCACCGAGATCTTCGCTCCCGCGGGTCCGCCGGCCCGGCGCCCGTTGCTGGTGGCCGGTGCGGCGCTTGCTTCGGCCGCATTCGCTGCGGCGTCAGCGCTGATGGTGGCCATGACCCTGGATATCACCCCCAACCTCGTCGCGTTGCGGCCGGATCTGGGTCGAGCGCTGACCATTCCCCACCGGGCGCCGAATCTTCAGGTGCCCGCCACCGAGCCGTTCGGGGGACAACCGCCGGTGATGGGGCAGGCTCCAGCGGACTCGATTCCGCTGCCGCCGTTGAGCCTGCCGTCGGCGCCCGATCTCCCGGCGGCGGTGCCGCTGGATGCCCCGGCGCCCGGCCTGCCGGCACCAATGCCGGTGGCGGCCGGGGCAACCACCGGGCCATTGTTTGTTCCCGCACCGATATTCGGTCCGCCGTTGCCCATGCAGCCGCCGGCGACGCATGCCCTGTCGCCCTTCGTCGTCGCGCCGCTTCCGCGGCCGGCCCCCCACCGGCCCGTCCTTTCGGGGATGCCAGACCTGTCATTCCTGTGGGGGCTGCCCGCGAAGAAACCGACGGCCCCGGTCCCGCCGGTGGTCAAGCCCCAACCGCCCGAGGTCAAGCCCGAACCCCCGGTCGAGCTCCCCACTCCTCCGGTGGTCAAGCCCGATCCTCCGGTCGTGAAGCCCCACCCGCCGATCGAGCTCCCCACTCCGCCGGTCGTGAAGCCCAATCCGCCGGTCGAGCTCCCCGATCCTCCGGTCGTGAAGCCCAATCCGCCGGTGATCAAACCGATTCCGCCGGTGGTCAAGCCGAATCCCCCGGTGGTCAAGCCCGATCCCCCGGTAGTCAAGCCCGATCCCCCGGTGCTCAACCCTGAAATCCCAGTGGTCAACCCGAACCCACCGGTCGTCAAACCCGAGATCCCGGTGATCAAACCGAACCCGCCGGTGGTGAAACTGCCGGATCCGCCGGTTCAGGTACCGGACCTTCCCGCGGTCAACCCCAACCCGGGCATTCAGCTGCCTGAGCTGCCGGTCAAGGTTCCCGACGCACCCGCCGTCAATCCGGCCCCGGGAATCCAACTGCCGAATCTGCCGATCCAGCTGCCGAATTCAGGCCCCCCGGCAGGGCTCCCGGTACCCCAAGCGCCCGCACTGCCGTCGCTGCCGGCACCGCAGGCGCCCGCACTGCCGTCGTTGCCAGCGCCCAAGGCACCCTCGCTGCCCTCACTGCCGTCGTTCACCGCGCCCCAGGCGCCCTCACTGCCGTCCCTTCCGGCACCCAAGGCACCGTCGCTGCCGTCCCTGCCCGCACCGAGCGCTCCCTCCATGCCCAACCTGGGTGGTGGCCTGTTCGGCGGCGGCGGTAAGCCCGGCGGAATCTTCGGCGGCGGAGGCAACCCCGGCGGTGGGCTGTTCGGCGGTGGCGGAAAGCCCGGCGGTGGGCTGTTCGGCGGCGGAGGCGGCGGCGGCCTGTTCGGCGGAGGAGGATCCCGCGGTGGTGGCCTGTTCGGCGGCGGAGGCGGCGGCCTGTTCGGCGGAGGCCACGGCGGCGGGCTGTTCGGCCACTAGCGTTGGCCGAGAGCCGCCTTCATCCGCCTTGCGGCGCTTCGGCTAACGCCGCAGCGAGCACCTGCACGTCGGCCTCGGTGGTGTCGACGTGCGGTGAGATCCGCAGCACGGGCATGGTCAGCTCCAGCGGTGCCCGCTCGACTCCGGCTGCGGTGGAAACGATCCTGTGCTCGGCGATCAGCCACGCCCGCACCGCCACCGGATCAATGCCGGCCGGCGGGGCCAAGGTGGTGATGGCGCTCGGCTCGTCGAGCGGTTCGACCACCCGCCAGCCGGATAGCTGAGCCAACACCCGTCGACTCCGGGCACCTACGCCGGCCAGCGCAGCCCGCACCGCTGCCGGCCCGGCCGCCAGATGTTCCCCCAACGCGACGGAGAACCCCACCTGTGCAGCCACATTGACGTCACCGGCCTCCGGGCCCGGCGACGCCAGCTCAGCCAACGCCGGTCGTGCCGCCAGCGCCCCGACACCGCGCGGTCCGGCAAGCCATTTGCGTGACGACGAATAGACGCCGTCAGCGCCGACGGCGCAGTCGATCTGGCCCAAGGCCTGCGCCGCGTCGACCACCAGCGGAACACCGACCGACCGGCAGATATCCGCCAGCTGCGCCAGGGGCTGCACCAGCCCGCGGTGACTGCCGACCGGGGTCAGGTGCACCAGGCCGGGCGGGTCGGCGGCAAGTACCGCTGCCGCCTCGTCGAGCACCAAGCGGCCGGTGTGGTCCACCGGTAGCGTTCGCCAGCTGAATCCGTGTGCGGCCATCACCGCCAGGTTCGGGCCGTATTCGCCGGGGAGGCAGGCCAGGGTGCGCTGCGCACCCGGCCACCGGGACAGCAGAAGGTCCAGCGCATTTCGCGATCCGGTGGTGAACACCACGTCGGCGTCGGCCATGCCGGTCAATGCGGCGAAAGCCGCCCGCCCGGCATCCAGCACCGGCGCGGCCGCCTCGGCGGCGACGTAGCCACCGACCTCGGCTTCATGGCGGGAGTGGCGGGCTGCGGCGTCCAACGCCGCGTAGCTCTGCCGTGAACAGGCCGCACTGTCCAGGTGCAGCCCGGCGACCGGAGGGCGCGCCGCGCGCCAACGGTCGGCCAGGCTCATTTGATGGCGAGCGACAGGCCGAAATCGCCTGCCGCGTCGGTCCACCACCGTCGACGGCGCAGTCCCGCGGCGGCCAGTTCGTCGGCCACCTGCTCCGGCCGGAACTTGCAGGACACCTCGGTCAGCATCTCTTCGCCCGCGGCGAAATCGACAGCCAGGTCCAGCGCCTTGACCACGACATGCTGGGCGCGGCGGGCGCGCAACCACATCTCGATGCGCTGTTCCGCCGAATTCCAGCGCGCCACATGGGCGAATTCGTCGAGGTCGAAGTCGGCATCGAGTTCACGATTCACCACCGCGAGCACGTTGCGGTTGAACGCCGCGGTCACCCCGGCCGCATCGTCGTAGGCACGCACCAGCCTGCCGGTGTCTTTGACCAGATCGGTGCCCAGCAACAGGCCGTCACCGTCGTGCATGACCGCGGCCAGGCCGGCCAAGAAGTCGGCACGTGGGCCCGGTGTCAGGTTGCCGATGGTCGACCCCAGGAACACGAACAGTCGTCTGCCACCATCGGGGATCTGTGCCAGGTGGTGCTCGAAGTCGCCGCAGACACCTTGGACTCGCACGCCGGGATAGTCACGGGCGATCGCCTCCCCCGCCGTCTCCAGCACCCCGGCGTCGACGTCGAATGGGATGAACCGGCGCAGTGCCCCGGCGTCCCGCAGCGCATCGAGCAGCATCCGGGTCTTCTCCGAGGTGCCGCTGCCCAGTTCCACCAGGGTGTCCGCACCCGACAGCGCCGCCACCTCACCCGAATGTGCCCGCAGGATCTCCGCCTCGGCCCGGGTGGGGTAATACTCGGGCAGTCGGGTGATCTGGTCGAACAGATCACTGCCGACGTCGTCGTAGAACCATTTGGGCGGCAAAGACTTCGGACGCTGCGCCAGCCCTTGACGGACATCGGCGCGCAGTGCGGTGCGCGCCGCGTCGGCGGCCAGGTGATTGGCTATGGTGACCCCCGTCATCGAGCCGCACCCAGGGCCGTGACACAGACCTCGCCGTCGTGCGCGTCCACCAGGTGCCGGTCGGGGATATCCACCCAGCGCGGGTCGTCGTCGTAGGGTTCACTGGCCAGTACCACGCCATCGGATCCGTGCAACATCGACAAGGTGTCTCCCCAGGTCGTCGCCAACATCCGGGAACCGTTGGCGGCCAGTATGTTCAGTCGTGCTTGCGGGTCGGCCGCACCGATATCGGCGATCACCTCGCCCAACGATTCCACCCCACGATCGAAGATCGCCGCGGCCAGGATCGCACTGTCACAGACCGATTCGGCACAATCGGTGGTTTTCAGAACCCCACGGTTCACCACGCCGTTGTGCGACAGCAGCCAACTGCCGTCGGTGAACGGAGCCGTGGCGCTGGCTTCGATGGGCATCCCGACGGTGGCTGAACGCACCGCGGCCACCACGCAGTGACTTCCGAGCGCCGGGGCGACCGAGGCGAACGACACGTCACCCCACAGCGGTGCGGCGCTGCGCCAACGTCGCGGCACATCGCCGTCGAAAAATCCAGCGCCCCAACCGTCGGCGTTGAGCAACCCGTGCTGCTGCCGGCGCGGTGCATAGGACTGCACTAGCAAGCCCTGCGGCGGCTCGAGAATCAGCTCGGCCAGTGAACGCGGCTTGCCCAGCCAGCCCAGGTGCCGGCACATCAGATGTCCCAGGCCAGTCGCACACCGGCGAAGATCTGCCGCCGATAGGGATGGTCCCAGTTCCGAAAGCTCGGCCGCAGGATCTCGCGGGCGACCGCCCAGGACCCACCGCGCAGCACCCAATAGTCTCCGCCGAAAAACGGCTCCGAATAGCGTTGGTAGATCATCGGAGAAAAGCCCGGCCACGGTCGCAGCGGCGAACTCGTCCACTCCCAGACATCGCCGAGCAGTTGTTGCGCGCCATAGGCCGATGCCCCCTGCGGGTAGGCCCCGACCGGAGCCGGACGCAGCGCCGCGCCGTCGAGATTGGCCAACTGGGCCGACGGATCGGCGGCGCCCCACGGAAAGCGCCGCCGCGCCGAGATGACCGGGTCCCAGGCGCAGGCCTTCTCCCATTCGATCTCGGTGGGCAGCCTGGCCCCGGCCCACGCCGCGTATGCCTGTGCCTCGAAGTAGCTCACGTGCTGCACCGGCTCGTCGTCAGGCAGGTCCTCGACGTGGCCGAACCGTACCCGGGTCCGGTGATCGGGGCCCCAGAACTCCGGCGCCGTCAACCCGGCCTGCACACAGTGGCGCCAACCCCGTTCGGTCCACCACCGAGGTTGCCGGTAGCCACCGTCGTCGATGAAGGCCCGCCATTCGCGGTTGGTCACCGGCACCCGGCCGATCCGGAAGCCCGGCACGTCGACGCGGTGCGCGGGGCGCTCATTGTCGAGCGAGAAGGGCTCCTCGGCTGCGTCGACGCCGAGCACGAATTCACCGCCCGGTACCGACACCGAGGTTCCCGCCAGGTCGGGCCGCCCGGCGGGCAGAACAGCGCCGGCGCCGAGCAGGGGTGGGCCGGCACGCAGGTTCAGCGCCTGCAGCATGGTCTCGTCGTGCTGGTGTTCATGGCTGAGCACCAGGCCGAACGCGAACCCGTTCGAGAAGTCGGCGGCATGGCCCGCACCGGCGGGCAACGTCTCCAGCTTGTCGAAAACTTTGGAACGCACGGTGGCGCAATACTTCCGGGCCTGTTCCGGTGCCAACAGCGGAAGGGCGACGCGGCTGGCCCGCGGGTGAGTGAAGGCGTCGTAGAGGCCTTCGACATCCGCCGGCAGCATGCCGGGCCGGGCCGGGTCTCCGTCGCGCAGCAGCCACAGCTCCTCCTGCTGACCGATATGGGCCAGATCCCACACCAGCGGGCTCATCAGCGGGTCGTATTGGCGGTGCAGCTCGGCGTCGTCGAAATCGACGAGCGCCAGTGTGCGGCTCCGCGCCCGGGTCAGGTCGCGGGCCAAGGTTTCCGATGGGGTCATGATTGTCTGCGCGCCAGTCGGGTGACCATCGCCGTGGTGCCGCTCCGGGTCACTTCGTCGGTGACGTCGTCGGCCGGGCAGCGGCCCCGTTCGACCATGCCGGCCAGCCGATCCATCCCGTCACGCAGGGATGCCGGCGCCCGGTCAACGACCAGGCGAATGCAGCGCCCGGCGGCCGCATGCAGCCGCGGGTCGGCCAGGCCGATCCGGGCGGCGACGTCCCAGGCGGTGGCGACGGGCGCCACTGCTTCGGCTGCGCTGTCGGCGGCGACCGGGTCGTCGAGCAGGGTGGCGAGAGTGAATACCAGTGCCGGCCAAAGGGTGTCGTCGACGCTGTCGAGGTAGCGGATCTCCAGCCATCCGCGCGGGCGCACCGGAGGAAACAGCGTGGTCAGGTGGTAGTCGAGGTCTTCGATACCGGCGCGGCGGCCACCGAGCCGCACCCGTCCGTCGGCCCAGTCGGCAAACGGCACGTAGCGGCTGACCGGAATCGCTTCGGGAGTGTGCACCAGCATGACGGGCGCCTTGAGCGCATACCGCGCCCAGTCGGTGGCGGGGTCGGTGCCGTCCAGGCCGAGGACGGGACCGCAACGCGCCGAGTCCAGCCGGCTCCAGACCCGCTGCCGGGTGGAGCGCCAGCCGGAGAGCTCGCCTGCCAGCAGCGGGGAGTTGGCGGAGATCGCGACCATCGTCGGGCCCAGCGCGTGGGCCAGCCGGACCCGATCGGCCCAACCGGAACGCGCACCGGCATCCAGATTGAGCTGGACCGACGCCGTCGCCGTCATCATCGCTGCGCCGGCCGAACCGGTGTGGCTGGCGGCGAAGAACTGTTCCATCGCCGCGTAACGCTCGCCGGGGTTGACCCGCTCGGTGGGCCGGAGCGGGTCGGCACCCAGCTGCACCAGCCCCAGCCCGGCGTCGGCGAAAGCCGCCCGCAGCACCGCCTGGTCGGCGGTCATCGCTTCGATCGCGGCGAGGGCATCGGTCAGCGGAGGGCCGGAGAGCTCCACTGCGCCGCCGGGTTCGACGGTGACGACACTGCCGCCCGGCAACTCCGGCAGGGACCGCAGCACATCGCCGATCTCGGCCCAGCCCGGGCGACGGTGCGGGTCGGTCGGGTCGAAGCAGTGCGCCTCGATCTCCAGGCCCACCCGGCCGTGCGGGGCATCGGTGAGGCATCGCTCGGTGATGTAGTCGGCGGCCTCGGCGGCGCCAGACAGCTCGGGGCCGCCCAGACAAGACTGATCTCCGCGGGACAGTTGCGTCGCCGCGGCGAACCCCATATCAACCCCTCCGCCCGTTGATCTTCCCGACGCTACCGGAGAGGGCCGACAAGAGGACCGGTGATCACTGACCCAGGGAGTTCTGCATCGCTCCTGCCAGCACGTTCACCGCCGGGCCGGCGTTACCGGACTGGCAGACCTTGGCCTGCAGCACGACATTGGCCCGCAGCCGGGTCTGGTTGAAACAGCGCCGGTCGGTGCCGGCCTCCTGCTTGGTCCAGGCCGCATCCGTTGCCGTGGCCGGCCCACCGCTGAACTCCCAGACCTGCGTGGCTCCGTTGTCCAGATGCATCGCGGTGGTGCGGCCCGAGCAGCCGACGGTCCGGTCGACCACGCGACGGAACGCCGCGGCGGCGGCATCGTTGGTGGCGAACACCCCCACCGCCTGCTTGGCGAAGTGGCCCTGATCGTTGGCCGAGGTCTGAGTGACGGCGCTGTTGAACGACGCCAGGTCGGGATCGTTGTAGACCTCGGGTAGGCCGATGTCGGCCCAGTTGTTGCATGCCGGGTCGTCGACCCAGAAGGCCTGAAACGGCTGCCCGGAGACGGCTTCGAAGCCCATCGGGGCGCCGACGATGTTGCCGACCGATCCCTTGGGCAACACCGCATAGGAGACCACACCAGGTTCGGACGGTCCGGCGGCGGCGACCGGAGCGGCCGCTGCGCCCGCAGCGGCCAATCCCAGCCCCGCCAAAAGGGTTGCGGCGGCGCGCCGACCGTCAGGCAAGGTTGGCCCGCACCCCGGCCTCCACCGCGCTGCCCAGATCAGGGTCGACATTGCGCCAGTACTCGAACACCCGGGACAGCACCGGTTCGGTGACACCGGCCGATACGTGCCCAATGATATTGGCGGTCAATCGTTTCCGTGCATCGTCGTCGAGGACATCGCGGACCAGGGTTCGGGCCTGGCTGAAGTCGTCATCGTCGGGGCGCAGTGTGTAGGCGGCACGCACCATGTCCCCGTCGGCGTGCCAGCGCACTTCGGCGGCACGGGCCGGGTCGGCCTTGGGACCGCCCATCGAGTTCGGCGCATACACCGGGTCCGTCGCGTTGACGAACCGCATGGCGCCGTCCTTGGAATAGCTGTGCACCTCGGATTTCGGTGCATTGACCGGCAATTGGCTGTAGTTCGTCCCGATCCGGGCCCGGTGCGCGTCGGCGTAGGAGAAACCTCGGGCCAGCAGCATCTTGTCCGGGCTCAAACCTGTCCCGGGCACCATGTTGTTGGGCTGGAATGCCGCCTGCTCGATCTCACTGTGATAGTCGCTGACGTTGCGATCCAGGGTCAGCTTGCCGACGTCGATCAGCGGGTAGTCGGCGTGCGGCCATACCTTGGTCAGATCAAACGGGTTGTAGCGGTAAGTCTTTGCCTCCTCGAACGGCATGATCTGCATCTTGAGCGTCCAACTCGGATACTCACCCCGCTCGATCGCCTCATACAGGTCGCGCTGGTGATAGTCGGCATCGACACCGGCCAACCGGTCGGCCTCGTCCTGGGTGAGGGACTCCACACCCTGGTCGCTGATGAAGTGGTACTTGACCCAGAAGATCTCTCCGGCGGCGTTGATCCAGCTGTAGGTGTGACTGGAGTAGCCGTTCATGTGGCGCCAGTTCTTCGGAATGCCCCGGTCCCCCATCAACCAGGTGACCTGGTGCGCCGACTCCGGCGTGAGGCTCCAGAAGTCCCATTGCATGTTGTGGTCACGCAGGTTGCTTGCCGCGCGACGCTTCTGGGAGCGGATGAAGTGTTGGAACTTCAGCGGGTCACGCATGAAGAAGACCGGGGTGTTGTTGCCGACCAGGTCGAAGTTGCCCTCAGACGTGTAGAACTTTGTCGCGAAACCGCGGGGGTCGCGCCAAGTGTCTGGGCTGCCCCGCTCGCCCGCGACGGTGGAGAACCGCGTCAGCGTCGGGGTCTTGGCGCCCGGCGCGAACACCGCGGCCCTGGTGTACTTGGTGACGTCTGCCGTGACCTCGAAATGCCCGAAAGCCCCACCCCCCTTGGCGTGCGGCTGACGTTCCGGGGTGCGCTCCCGGTTGAACATCGCCATCTGTTCGATCAGATAGTGGTCCTGCAACAGGATGGGACCATCCGGGCCGATCGTCAGCGATTCGCCGTCGCTGGGTGCCGGGATTCCGGCATCGGTGGTGGTGTAGTGCTCGGTCATCTGTCTGTCTCCTCTTGTGGTCAAGACCTTGTGACTCAACGCGTTCCGGCGAGTGTGCGGTTACCTACACCCGGCATGACCAGTCGCGCAGGAGACCGCACACTCAGCAGCCCTTTTCAGGGTCAGCGGTGCGGTGGAGCCGACGTCGGTGGTGGCGGAGCGGGTGGGCCACCGGGACCACCGGGCCCATTACCCGGGCCGGCCGGCCGGAAGCCCGGCCATTCCGGCTCTTCGCCGGGACCTGCGGGCCCAAAGCCGGGGCCGCCGGGCCCGAATCCGGGGCCCATCGGCGGACCGTGATGCATCATGCCTGGGCCGTGGTGGTGATGGTGCCAGCACCCACCGTTGCCGCTGAGGTAGACACCGGTGCCGAAGATGACGGCGGCGACGAAGACCGTTCCGGCGACGATCACCACCCAGGCCGCAGCTTGGTAGAGCCGGTTCGGCGGAGGCGACGGTGGAGTGGGGGCTGGCGACTCGCTCATACCGATCAATCATGCCCGAGAACGGCGCCGGCCGCCGCCCTTCGGGAGGGGCGGCGGCCGGTTGCTCGTGGCCGGACCGGGTTACCGGCCGGGCGGGGACGGCGGAGCCTGGGTGCTCACCGATGGCGGCAGCTCGCCGGGTCCCCGCTGGTCCGGGCCGGGTCCCATCGGCCCCGGTCCGCGGTGGTGGTGGCCCTTGTGGAACATCGCGTGTTGGCCGTGATGCCCGTGATGACCGTGGCAGTGGTGTCCGCCCGGGCCGCCGCGGCTGACCCAGACACCGGCGAAGAAGATCGACGACACGATGAAGACGATTCCGGCGACGATGGCGACCCAGGCAGCCAGCCGGTAGACCCAGTAGGGCTTGGGCTCACCCGGCGGTGCGGGTGGGGTAGTTGTGGTGACAGGTGTTTCGCTCATGCAAGGCATCTTGCCGGGGGCAACACCAGGCACCGCTAGGTCTTGGCTATGCATCCGCTATGAGCCCGGCGCCCCGCCGGCCCCCTGTTCAGCTGACCGACCAGGGCTTGAACGGGTTCACCGCGAACTGGATCACCCGATAGGGCGCGCGGTCACGCGGCTGGGTGTTCCATTGGCTGACGAACACGCGCAGCTCATCGAGGGTTGATCCCGGCGAGATGTAGCCGCCGTAGGGCTGGGCCAGCCGGTTGTCGTAGGGCGACGGCAGGGTCTCGACGGGCACCGGTGGATCCGGCCACTCGGCGTGCTGCACAACCGTGGTCACCGGGGCGGTGCCCAACCCGGTCGGTTCGTAGGCCACCCGAACTTCCATGTTCCCGGTGGTGCCGTTGAAGTAGGACAGCACCGGCCTGCCGTCGATCTGGCGCAGGCTGAGCTCACCGATCTGGTCGTTCCACAGCGGCGTGGGCGCATGGCCCCAGCCCGCGGTGGCCGACCAGCCCTGCCAGGCCGACCGGTCGGTGAACGCACCCGGAGCGACCCGATACAGCGTCACCGCCGCACTGCGGTCGAAGTTGTTGGCCACGATGTACACCCAGCCGGTGGCCGAGTCCGGGGTCGGAATCGGGTCGTAGTAACCGCTGATCTGGGACTGCCCGTGATCCTGGTAGGAGGCGGGCCGCACCGATCCCGGCACCGTCTGCCAACCCGGTTGCGCCGGATCGGCTTTCACCAACCGTGTGCTTTGGGGAACCAGCATCTTGGCGGTGGTCACCATCAGATAGTTGGTCCGGTTGATCGAGACGATCCCGGCCGGCAGCTGCGTACTGCCCGCCGGCGCCGGGTCGGCCAACAACGGCTTGTCCACCCCGATCACCCCGGTGTAGCGCACCCCGTCGGAGTCAACGACCGAATCGGCGTCGGCGCGCAGCGCGATCGGCGAATACCAGCCGCCATACCCGACGCCCTGGCCGGCGAAACTGTCCCCGCAGATCTGCAGCACCGCGGTGGGGAACTCCATGAACTCGCACAGGTCGGTGGCGCCGATACCGTAATCGCCGGTGGGCGTTCCGGTTCCGGCACTGGGGCCGATCCGCACCACTTGGCCTTCGGCCAGCGGCCACAGCACCGGACGCGGGATGGGCGCGGGCGGCTCGGCGTGCGCCACCCCCGGCAGAGCCAACAGCAGTGCCATCAACACCGACCCCGCCGAGCGTGTACTCAGCCCGAAAAATCGCGGAGAATTTCGCGCTGACTGCACGTTCGGCGCCTTGGCAGGGCCGCGTCAGGACCCGGAAGATGCAGCCAGCAGCTCGGCGATCTGAATCGTGTTGAGCGCCGCGCCCTTACGCAGGTTGTCCCCGGAGACGAACAGCGCCAGGCCGCGCCCATCGGGAGCGCCCGGGTCAACCCGGATTCGGCCCACCAGCGAGTCGTCGGCGCCGGCAGCAGCCAGCGGCGTCGGCACGTCGGTCAGCGTCACGCCCGGGGCGTCCGCCAGCAGCTCGGCGGCCCGCTGCGGGCTCAACGGCCGGGCGAACTCGGCGTTGATCGACAGCGAGTGACCGGTGAAGACCGGCACCCGGACGCACGTGCCGCTCACCAAAAGCTCTGGGATGCCGAGGATCTTGCGGCTCTCGAACCGCAGCTTCTGGTCTTCATCGGTCTCGCCCGAACCGTCGTCGACCAGCGAACCCGCCAGCGCGACCACGTTGAATGCGATGGGCGCGACGTACTTGTCCGGCGCCGGGAAGTCCACCGCGCCGCCGTCGTGCACCAGGGCCTCCGCACCGCCGGAGACCGCACGCACCTGCGTCGCCAGCTCCTGCACGCCGGCCAGGCCGCTGCCCGAGACCGCCTGGTAGGTCGAGACGATCAGCCGGGTCAGACCGGCCTCGTCGTGCAGCGGCTTGAGCACCGGCATCGCAGCCATCGTGGTGCAGTTCGGATTGGCGATGATGCCCTTGGCCAACTGCTTCCCGCGCACCTCGCGGTCGAAGTTCACCTCGGAGACCACCAGCGGCACATCGGGGTCCTTGCGCCAGGCCGACGAGTTGTCGATCACCGTGACGCCGGCCGCGGCGAACCGCGGCGCCTGCACCCGCGACATGGTCGCCCCGGCGGAGAACAACGCGATGTCCAGCCCGGACGGGTCGGCGGTCTCGGAGTCTTCGACCTCGATCTCGGCGCCGCGGAATTCCAGCTTGCGTCCGGCCGAGCGCGCCGAGGCGAAGAACCGCACCTCGTCTGCCGGGAAGTTGCGCTCCTCCAGCAGAGCGCGCATCACCTGGCCGACCTGGCCGGTCGCACCGACCACACCGATGGAAACCATTTAGCGCCCCGTCCCGCCGTAGACCGTGGCCGCCTCGTCGGTGCCGAGGCCGAACGCCTCGTGCAGCGAAACGACGGCCTTGTCCAGATCATCTTCGGCGCACAGCACCGAGATGCGGATCTCGGAGGTGGAGATCAGGTCGATGTTGACCCCGTTGTCGGCCAGCGTCTCGCAGAACGTGGCCGTCACACCCGGGTGGCTGCGCATCCCGGCGCCGATCAGCGACACCTTGCCCACCTTGGCGTCGTAGAGCACCTCGGTGAAGCCGATCTCGCCCTTGAGCGACTCCAGCTTGGCCACCGCGGCCGGCCCGTTGTCGCGGGGGCAGGTGAAGGTGATGTCGGTCTTGCCGTCCTCGACCTTCGAGACGTTCTGCAACACCATGTCGATGTTGATGTCGGCGTCGGCGACGGCACGGAAGATCTTGGCCGCGTAGCCGGGCAGGTCGGGGATACCGACCACAGTCACCTTGGCTTCGCTGCGGTCGTGCGCGACTCCGGTCAGGATGGCGTCTTCCATGGGGATGTCCTTGATCGATCCGGAAACGATGGTGCCCGGCTTGTCCGAGTAGGACGACCGGACGTGGATGGGCAGGTGGTAGCGGCGGGCGTACTCCACGCAGCGCAGCATGAGCACCTTGGCGCCGCATGCGGCCAGTTCGAGCATCTCCTCGAAGGTGACGGTGTCCAGGCGCTTGGCGTTGGGCACGATGCGCGGGTCGGCGCTGAAGATGCCGTCGACGTCGGTGTAGATCTCGCAGACGTCGGCGCTCAGCGCCGCGGCCAGCGCCACCGCGGTGGTGTCCGAGCCGCCGCGGCCCAAGGTGGTGACGTCCTTGGTGTCCTGGCTGACGCCCTGGAACCCGGCGACCAGCACCACCTGGTCTTCGCCGAGCGCGGCCTGCAGCCGGCCGGGGGTGACGTCGATGATCTTGGCCTTGCCGTGCGCGCCGGTGGTGATGACGCCGGCCTGCGACCCGGTGAATGAGCGGGCGTTGCAGCCCAGCTCCTCGACGGCCATCGCGACCAGGGCATTGGAGATCCGCTCCCCGGCGGTCAGCAGCATGTCCAGCTCACGGGCCGGCGGTGCGGAGCAGACCTGCTGTGCCAGGTCCAGCAGGTCATCAGTGGTGTCGCCCATCGCGGAGCACACCACCACGACCTCGTTACCAGCCCTTTTGGTCTCGACGATGCGCTCGGCCACCCGGCGGACCCGGTCGGCGTCGGCCACCGACGATCCGCCGTATTTCTGCACGACGAGCGCCACGGTCGTCCTTTCCGCCGATTTCACTGATCGGGCCTCTACAAGAACCTCAACAAGGATAGGGGAAGGACTTCGCCGGTTCACTTGGCCTCCAGCGCGGCAACGTGCGAGGACATCGCGCTGCGGCCGCCGGATCGGCGTGTAAGCTTCTTCACGTGCAGCGCGCGCTCCTGCTCGGTCGCCGCGACGGGGTCTGACCAGGACCGGCTCCCCGTCGCGGGTTTCGCCGATGCGCCGGTTCTCCAGTCCACTGGACAAGTCCCTTGACAAGCCGGAGCGAAAATCGTGACTACCTATTCCACCCCTTCTCACCCGGACGCCTTCACGTCCACCCGCGCCATCACCAAACCCGCGGGACCAGCTAACCCCGGCCAGCCCGCCTGGAACCCGCAGCGCGGCTCGGCAATGCCGGTCAACCGGTACCGCAGCTTCGCCGATGAGGTCGAGGCCATCACGCTGCCGGATCGCACCTGGCCCGACCGCGTCATCGAGCGTGCCCCGCTGTGGTGCGCGGTCGACCTGCGCGACGGCAATCAGGCGCTGATCGACCCGATGAGCCCGGCCCGCAAGCGCCGGATGTTCGACCTGCTGGTGGCCATGGGCTACAAGGAGATCGAGGTCGGTTTCCCGTCGGCCAGCCAGACCGACTTCGACTTCGTCCGCGAGATCATCACCGAGGGCGCCGTTCCCGACGACGTCACCCTGCAGGTGCTGACCCAGTGCCGTGACGAGCTGATCGAGCGCACCTTCGAGGCCTGCACGGGCGCGAAGAACGTGATCGTGCACTTCTACAACTCGACCTCGGTCCTGCAGCGCCGGGTGGTGTTCCGCGCCGATCAGGCTGCGGTGCAGGCCATTGCGGTGGCCGGGGCGCGCAAGTGCCTCCAGGAGCAGGCCAAGCACCCGAGGACCCGCTGGCGCTACGAGTACTCGCCGGAGTCCTACACCGGAACCGAACTGGAGTACGCCAAGGCGGTCTGCGACGCGGTGGGCGATGTCATCGAGCCGACACCGGACAACCCGATCATCTTCAACCTGCCGGCCACCGTGGAGATGGCGACCCCGAACGTCTACGCCGACTCGATCGAGTGGATGAGCCGCAACCTGAAGCGACGCGACTGCGTGATCCTGAGCCTGCATCCGCACAACGACCGCGGCACCGCCGTGGCCGCCGCGGAGCTGGGCTATGCGGCCGGGGCCGACCGGATCGAGGGCTGCCTGTTCGGCAACGGCGAACGCACCGGCAACGTCTGCCTGGTGACGCTGGGCCTGAACCTGTTCTCGCGTGGCGTGGACCCGCAGATCGACTTCTCCAACATCGACGAGATCCGCCGCACCGTCGAGTACTGCAACCAGCTGGGTGTACCCGAGCGTCACCCCTACGGCGGCGACCTGGTCTACACGGCCTTCTCGGGCAGTCACCAGGACGCCATCAACAAGGGCCTGGACCAGATGAAGATCGATGCGGACGCGGCCGACTCCGACGTCGACGACATGCTCTGGCAGGTGCCCTACCTGCCGATCGACCCCCGCGACGTGGGCCGTACCTACGAGGCGGTGATCCGGGTCAACTCGCAGTCCGGCAAGGGCGGCGTGGCGTATGTGATGAAGACCGACCACGGCCTGGTGCTGCCGCGCCGGCTGCAGATCGAGTTCTCGCGGGTGATCCAGCAACTGACCGACGGAGAAGGCGGCGAGGTCACTCCGAAGGAGATGTGGGACGCCTTCGCCGACGAGTACCTGAACCCGATCCGTCCGCTGGAGCGGATGCACCAGAAGCTGCTCGCCGCCGAGACCGACGACGGCACCGACCGCATCGAGGCCACCGTCTTGGTCGACGGCGTGGAAACCGAGATCACCGGGGCCGGCAACGGCCCGCTGGCCGCGTTCGTCGACGCGCTGAGCCAGGTCGGTGTACAGGTCCACGTGCTGGACTATTCGGAGCACGCGATGAGCGCCGGTGAGGAGGCTCAGGCCGCGGCGTACGTGGAGGCTCAGATCGGCGACCACACCGTCTGGGGCGTCGGGATCGCACCGTCGATCACCACCGCGTCGCTGCGGGCGGTGGTCTCCGCGGTGAACAGGGCGGCCCGGCTCGGCTGACGCGACCTACGGGGGGCAGGTATGACGCGATGTCCGGGGATGACAACCCGCTGCTGAGGGCTGCCGCCGACCGGATGGCATTCCTGGAGTTCGGCAGGCCAAGCGTCGCGGGAGTCTCCGACCTGGTGGTCGCTTCGTGGGAGCGCAGCCGGGACGCTGGGGTGGATGTCGTCCGCCCGATCAGCACGTTCACCGATGAGGTTGACACCGATTCGCTGCTGGCGCGCTGCGCGCGACCCGTGCTGAAGCAGTTGGGCGACGACACCTCCCCCGCCGACCTGCCGCTGGCCATCGGCCTGACCGACCGCAGGGTGCGCGTCGTCGAACGGATCGACACCTCCGCGACGGCCACGCGCCTGTTCGACCGAGTCCAGTACGCGCCCGGATTCGACTTCTCGGAGGCGGCCGTGGGCACCAACGGGGCCGGAACCGTCTTCGAGTCGGGCCAGCCCGTCAGCATCGTCGGCCCGGAGCATTACAGCGAGAGCCTGGAGAACTTTGCCGCCTGTGGCGCTCCGATCCTCGACCCCGTCACCGGCCGCGTCGAGGGCGTGGTGGCAATCGCCACGCTGACCCAGGCGTGGAACCCCGTGATGCATGTTCTGGTCAAGAACGCCGCGAAGGAGATCAGCCGCAACCTGCTGCTCGACCGTAGCCAGACGCAACAGGCCGTCTTCGACGCCTACCTACGCGTCACGGCCCGGTCGGCCCGGGCGGCGGTCTTCGCCTTCGGTGCCGCACTGTTGATCGCCAGCCCCGCCGCCCAGCAGATGTTCGACGCCGGCGAACAACAGGTACTCCGCGACCATGCGACCTTCCTGCTGGCCCGCAGGGAACGTGCCAGCGACACCGTTGTCCTGCCGAGCAGCCAACGCATCGTGCGCATCCGCGGAACCCGGGTCTTCGCCGGCACCGAGGTCGCCGGACTGCTGGTGATCGCCGAACCGGCGACGTCAGGGCGCGCCACATCGATCGGAGCATCCGCCGAGCCCGGCGTGCTCCCGCTCGGGCTGACCACGTTGTTCGGCTCGCATGAGTCGCTGGCCGGCGGTCGCTCGCCGGCGTGGGTGCGAGCAATCGACGAACTTCGGCAGGCCCTGGACAACACCGCGCCGGTACTGCTGGTCGGCGAATCCGGAGTAGGCAAATTCACTCTGGCGACACAACTTTTTCAGTCGGTCTATCCCGGCGCTCGCAGCATCACCGTCGACGCCGAACAGCTTGCGGCGGATGGCACGGTCGGCCCGCCGACCGACGGGCCCACGCTGCATATCGCCCGGGACATCGACCGGGCAGACGCAGTCGGCATCGAAGCGCTGAATGCCTACTTCGCTGCGATCGAATCGCTCGATCAACTCGGATGGGTGGTCGCTACGGTGTCGCAGGACCCATCCGACTCAACGCCGGAGTTCGGTGAGCTACTGGGCCACTTTCATACCGCGATCACCGTGCCGCCGCTGCGCTACCGCACCGATGACCTGCCGGGCATCGCCGCCGCCCTGCTGCGCGGGATCGCACCGGAACGCAAAGTGCGGCTCAGTGCGGCGGCCCGCCGGCTCGTCGGCCGATATTCATGGCCCGGCAACATCACTCAGCTGCGGGAGGCCCTGGTGCATGCCCTTCGCCAACGCCAGATCGGCGAGATCGCCGACACCGACCTGCCGGGATACTGCCAAAGCGTCGCCCGCCGGGCCTTGACTCAGCTCGAAGTCATCGAACGAGACGCGATCGTCGCGGCGCTACGACAGGCCGATGGCAATCGGGCCGCTGCGGCCGCGCACCTGGGGATGTCGCGGTCGAGCCTGTACCGGAAGCTGAAGACCTACGGGATCACCACGTAGTCGTCGATTGCCTCGGGAACCGTCATCCAGTCGGTCACGTCACGGATGTACTGGCCGATCTGACGCAACGAGCGGACGGCCTCCGGCACCATCGGGCCGGCGATCTGGAACACGTGCATCTGGCCCGGCCACACCCGCAGCTGGACCGGAACACCGACGTCGGCCAGGCGCTGCGCCACCAGCCTGGCGTCCTGCAACATGACCTCGGAGCCGGAGACGTGGATCAGGGTGGGGCACAATCCGGCTTCGATGTGGTCCAGTGGCTCGAAGACCTCCTCCGGGATGCCATTCACGCTGCGCCGCTTGGCGGCGTAGGTGATCAGCTCGACCAGCGCGTCGAAGGCCTTGGCCGGGAACATCGCGTCGCTGCCGCTATTGGAGTGCGTACTCCGAGACGCCTTGGCGATCTGGGTCAGCGGTGACATACAGACCAGGGCCGCGGGTTGTTCGGCCTCATCGAGGAGCCGTCGGGCCAACGCCAGGGCCAGGTAGCCGCCGGCCGAGTCACCGGCGACCACGATCTGGTCCGGTGCATAGCCCTGGCTACGCAGCCACTGGTAGCCCTCATAACAGTCGTCGACCGCCGCACCCACCGAGTGCTTGGGGATCTTCCGGTAGTCGACCGCCAATGCCGGGCTGTCCGCGTACTTCGACAACATCGTGATCAGCCGGTCATGGGTGTTGACACCGCACGTCAAGAATGCCCCGCCGTGCAGGTAGAGCACGACGCGCCCGGTGCCGTCCGCCGGCAGCACGCCGGCGGCGCGGACCAGCCGTGCCGTGCAGCGCGACAACCGAACCGTGTGGCGAACGCTGCCCGGGGCGGAGGGGACGACCCGGGCAGCGTGGTCCACCAGGCCCCATGGCCATGGCGCCTGCGGCAGCTGACTGCCGATCGCCAGGATGGGCCGAATGCTCAGCCGGGCGGCGAGCCCGACGAGTTGGCCGGCGAGGCTGGGACCGTTCTCCACGACCTCGTCCGGCATCGAAGATTCCCGCAGGCGAGCCGGGGTCGACGCGCCTCGGCGTGCCCGGCCTAACAGCGGGGTCACGTCGGCGGTTGCCCGGTCATCGCGTACCGCGGTGGTCATCGCTGCAGCGCCGATGACCGCAAATGTTTCGTCACGGTTAACAGCATGGCGTTATCCGTTCACCTGTGGATGTCCCAAATTGGGACACTCCCCGCCTCGGGCGAGGCACTAAAACAGCGAGATCTGATCGCCGGCGACACCGGTGTCGACGAATTCTTCGATGCCGGTGCCTCCGACGACGCCGCCGTTCCCGCCGACATACGCCATGAAGTCGCGGTCGGAAACCGTCGGCACCCCCAGTTCGCGCGCCAGGTAGCCCTTGCCCTGCTCGGGGCGGTCCTCGTTGCAGATCACCAGCGACGTGTGGGCGTCGACGACGTCGCTGTAGGCCAGCCCGGCGTGCAGGATGCGTTCGACGAGTTCCTCATGGGTGCGGGTGCACTCCGCCGACAACGCCACCCGCATGCCCTGCACCAACGGGCGGCCCCGCACGTAGCGGCCCGGGTTGAGGTACGCGCACGGCATCCGTGACGCCAGGGCCTTCAGCGGCCGCAGTTCCTCGTGGGTGATCCGGCCGTTGGGCCAGCGGCGCCGGGTCACCGGCCGCACCGGCAACCACACGTCACGCTCCCGGGCGCGCTGCAGCGCAGGCTCCAGCACGCCGGCCAGCACCCGGGCATCATCGAGTGCGTCGTGCGCCCGGGTCTGGACGACGCCCCAATGCGCGGCCAGCGTCTGTAACCGCAGGTTGGGCAGGCCGAGGTCCAACCGTCGCGCAAGCTCCAGGGTGCACATCACCGAATCGACGGGCAGTACGGCGCCGGCCATCTCCGCTTCGGCCGCCAGGAACGTGTAGTCGAACGCCACGTTGTGGGCCACCAGGGTGCGCCCCGGCAACAGTGCGACAACCTCGTCGACGACATCGGCGAACTGCGGTTGTCCGGCCAGCATCTCCGCGGTCAGCCCGTGCACGTGGGTGGGGCCCGGGTCAGTGCCCGGGTTGACCAGGTGCGAGACCGACTGCTCTACCCGACCGTCGGCGTCGAGCGCCAGCGCGGCGACGCTGAGCACCCGGGCCTGTCCGGGCCGAAACCCCGACGTCTCGACGTCGACAACGACCCAGCCGTCGCCGGGTTCGCGGGCCGGACGGCCCCACCGAGCACTCATGTGACGAGGATGGCATGCGGGTCGGACGATGCCGGCCGGCGATGGCCCGTGTCGGGGCACTTTAAACTCACCGGATGATCACCGCCCGCGGACGCCTGGCGCTGGCCGCCGGTGCCAGTGCCCGCTGGGCGTCGCGAGTGACCGGCCGCGGCGCCGGCGCGATGATCGGCGGTCTGATCGCGATGACCCTCGACCGATCGATCCTGCGTCAGCTCGGCGCGGGGCGACGCACCGCGATCGTCACCGGCACCAACGGCAAGTCGACCACCACCCGCATGCTGGCGGCCGCGCTGGGCGACCTGGGCGCGGTGGCCACCAACTCCGAGGGCGCCAACATGGACGCCGGGCTGGTTGCGGCGTTGGCCGCCGACCGGACCGCACAGCTGGCGGCACTCGAGGTCGACGAGATGCATGTCCCCCACGTGGCCGATGCGGTGTCGCCGGCCGTGGTGGTACTGCTCAACCTGTCCCGGGATCAGCTGGACCGGGTCGGGGAGATCAACGCCGTGGAGCGCGCGCTGCGTACCGGCCTGGCCCGTCATCCGCAGACGGTGGTCGTCGCCAACTGCGATGACGTGCTGATGACCTCGGCCGCCTACGACTCCCCCAACGTGGTCTGGGTCGCCGCGCGCGCCGGCTGGTCGGGCGACTCGGTCAGCTGCCCACGCAGCGGCGAGGTGATCGACCGCCACGAGGACCACTGGCGCTCCACCGGAAGCGAGTTCAGTCGGCCCACCCCGCAGTGGTGGTTCGACGACGACTCGCTCTACGGGCCGGACGGTCTGGTGCTGCCGATGCGGCTGGCCCTGCCCGGCACCGTCAACCGCGGCAACGCCGCCCAGGCCGTCGCGGCCGCCGTCGCCCTGGGCGCCGACCCGGCCAAAGCGGTGGCCGCGGTGTCCGCGGTCGACGAGGTGGCCGGGCGCTACCGCCGCGTGCAGGTCGGCGACCACACGGTGCGGATGCTGCTGGCCAAGAACCCCGCCGGCTGGCAGGAAGCACTGGCGATGGTCGACAAACATGCCGCAGGCGTGGTGATCGCGGTCAACGGTCAGGTGCCCGACGGCGAAGACCTGTCCTGGCTGTGGGATGTGCGCTTCGAGCACTTCGAGGGTGTTCCCGTGGTGGCGGCCGGCGAGCGCGGCACCGACCTGGCAGTGCGACTGGGCTACGCCGGCGTGCAACACACCCTGGTGCACGACGCCCTCGCCGCGATCGCGTCCTGCCCACCCGGGCCGGTCGAGGTGGTGGCCAACTACACCGCGTTCCTGCAATTGCAGCGGAGGTTGGGTGATGGCTGACGGCACCGTGCGGATCGGGCTGGTGCTGCCCGACGTGATGGGCACCTACGGCGACGGCGGCAACGCGGTGGTGCTGCGGCAGCGACTGCTGCTGCGCGGGATTCCCGCCGAAATCGTCGAGATCACCCTGGCCGAGCCGGTGCCCGAGTCGTTGGACCTCTACACCCTGGGCGGCGCCGAGGACTACGCGCAACGACTGGCCACCCGGCATCTGATCACCCATCCCGGCTTGCAGCGCGCGGCGGCGCGGGGAGCACCCGTGCTGGCGATCTGCGCGGCCATCCAGGTGCTGGGGCACTGGTATGAGACCTCGGCCGGTGAGCGGGTCGAAGGGGTCGGGTTGCTGGACGTGACCACCTCTCCACAGGAGTCGCGCACCATCGGCGAGGTGGTCGCCACACCGTTGCTGGCGGGGTTGTCCGCGCCCCTGACCGGCTTCGAGAACCACCGCGGCGGCACCGTGCTGGGGCCGGACGCCTCGCCGCTGAGCGCGGTCACCAAGGGCGCCGGCAACAAGGCCGGCGACGGCTACGACGGCGCGGTGCAGGGCAGCGTCGTCGCCACCTATCTGCACGGGCCATGCCTGGCCCGCAACCCCGAACTGGCCGATCTGCTGCTGGCGAAGGTGGTCGGCGACCTGGCACCCCTGGAACTGCCGGAAGTGGACGTGCTGCGCCGCGAACGGCTGGCTGCGCCCCGGCGAGTCTGACTACGGTCAGACCATGACCGATGAGAGCGCCGTCGCCCAGGCCGCGATCGAGATCTCCCAGCGCCTCTACGATCGCCTGGCCGAGACGATCGGCGTCATCGAAGATCTGGTCGCCAAGGAGTCACCGGATCTCACCAGCGATTCGTCGCTGCTGCAGCTGCTGCATGAGACCGTGTCGGCGAACGTCGACACGTATTTCTCGGCAATCCGCCACAACATTCCTGTGGCCGACATCGCGGCACCGCCTGTTGCCCTGGAACACGCCCGCCGGCTGGCGCAGCGCGGGGTGCCGGTCAACGCGTTGGTGCGCGGTTACCGGCTGGGGCACTCGGTGGCGTTGCAACTGGTGCTGGCCGAGATCCGTTCCGCCGAGCTGGAACCCGACCTGAGCCTGAGCGTGCTCGGCACCATGTCGACGCTCATGTTCGGCTATATCGACGAGATGTCGCAGCAGGTCTCGACCGTTTACCAAGCCGAACGGGAACGCTGGCTGGAGAGTCGAAATGCGGTGCGCGCGTTGCGGGTCCGAGACATCCTTGCCGATGAGAGCCTAGACGTCGACGCGATGACGACCGCGATTCGCTATCCGCTGCGGCGCACCCACGCCGGGATCGTGGTGTGGTACCCCGAGTCGGGCGGCGACAGGCTTTCCGCTGCGGAGGGTTTCGTCAAGCACCTCGCCGAGTCACTGCCGGTGCACGGGGCACCGCTGTTCGTCCCGGCCGACAGCACCACCGGGTGGGCATGGCTTCCGCTGCCGTCGGGCACCGGAGACGACGTGGTGGAACAGATCCGCGCCTACGCGCTCAACGCGGACGGCCAGCCGTGGGTGACGATCGGCGATCCGCTCCCCGGCGTCGAGGGTTTCCGCCGATCGCATCAACAGGCTCTGGCGGCGCACACCCTGGCCGTCGCCTCCGGTGCACCCGAGAACCGGGTCAGTGCGGCCAGCGACCCCGGACTGTCCGCGGCGGCACTACTCGGCGGTGACAACCTGCCGGCCGCGCGGGCCTGGGTGGCCGAGGTGCTCGGCCCGCTGGCCTGCGCGACCGAGAGCGACGGCCGGCTGCGCGACACCCTGCGGGTCTTCCTGCGGACCGGATCCAGCTTCAAGGCGGCCGGCGAGCAACTCCATTTCCATGTCAACACCATGAAGTACCGGGTGCAGCGGGCGGTCGAGCGGCGAGGCCGCCCGATCGCCGACGATCGTCTGGACGTCGAGATCGCCTTGCTGCTGTGTCAGTGGTATGGCGCTGCCGTGTTGTCTTCGCAGGACGAATAGCCGGCCGAATTCCGGCCGCGCGGGACGAGCGGCGAGGCTGCGGCGCTACCTAACGTCAGGCACATCCGAAAACACGTGGTGTGACCGAGGCGAGGGGTTGAACGCGATGAGCACCGAGATGGCCAGCGAACCGAAGCTCTGGCAGGACAAAAAGCGTCACCTGTGGCTGTTGGGCCTGGTGGTGCCCACCATGCTGTTCTTGATGCTGCCGCTGGTCTGGGCGCTGAACCAGGCCGGCCTGCACACCGCGGCGCAACTCCCGTTGTACATCGGGCCGATCCTGCTCTACGTGCTGCTGCCGGCGCTGGACCTCTGGATCGGCGCCGACGGGCAGAACCCGCCGGACGAGGTGATGGCGGCGCTGGAGAACGACAAGTACTACCGCTACGCCACCTACGCCTACATCCCCTTCCAGTACGCCAGCGCCATCTTCGGCGCCTACCTGTTCACCGCCTCGGACCTGGGCTGGCTCGGCTTCGACGGGTCGCTGGGCGCCCTGGGCAAGATCGGGGTGGCGCTGACCACCGCGACCGTGGCCGGGGTCGGCATCAACACCGCCCACGAGCTGGGCCATAAGCGGGAGTCGCTGGAGCGGTGGCTGGCCAAGATCACCCTGGCCCAGGTCTGCTACGGCCACTTCTACGTCGAGCACAACCGCGGCCACCACGTCCGGGTGGCCACCCCCGAAGACCCCGCGTCGGCCCGCTTCGGTGAGACGTTCTGGGAGTTCCTGCCGCGCAGCACTTTCGGCGGCATCCGGTCTGCCTGGGAGCTGGAGGCCCAACGGGTCCGCCGGACCGGAAAGAGCCCGTGGAACCCGCGGACCTGGGCGGACAACGACGTGGTCAACGCCCTGGCGATGTCGGTGCTGTTCTGGGGCGTGCTGATCGCGGTGTTCGGCGTCGCGTTGTGGCCCTACGTGCTGATCAACGCCATCTACGGGTCCTCGCTGCTGGAGTCGGTGAACTACCTCGAGCACTACGGGCTGGTGCGCCAGAAGCAGTCCAGCGGCCGCTACGAGCGCTGCACACCGCAGCACAGCTGGAACTCCGACCACATGGTCACCAACCTGTTCCTCTACCACCTGCAGCGGCACAGCGACCACCACGCCAACCCGACCCGGCGCTACCAGACGCTGCGCAGCTTCGATGACTCGCCGAACCTGCCGGCCGGCTACGGGGCCCTGATCGGGGTGACGTACTTCCCGACGGTGTGGCGCAAGCTGATGGACCACCGGGTGCTCGAGCACTACGCCGGTGACATCACCCGGGCCAACATCTCGCCGCGGCGCCGGGAGAAGATCCTGGCTCGCTACGGGGCGCTCGCCTGATGGCCGGGTACGGATGCCCGGGCTGCGGGTACGTCTACGACGAGGCCGCCGGGGAGCCCCGAGAGGGGTTTCCCGCCGGGACCCCCTGGCCGCAGATCCCCGACGACTGGACCTGCCCGGACTGTGCGGTACGAGAAAAGCTGGATTTCGAACCGATCGGAGTGAACTCATGAGCGACTACAAACTGTTCCGGTGCCTGCAGTGCGGCTTCGAATACGACGAGGCGCTGGGTTGGCCGGAGGACGGCATCGAGCCCGGCACCCGCTGGGCCGACATCGATGAGGACTGGAGCTGCCCGGACTGCGGCGCGGCCAAGGCCGACTTCGAGATGGTGGAAGTGGTCCGGCCGTGAGCGGGGTGGTCATCGTCGGGGCGGGCCTGGCGGCGGTGCGTACCGCCGAACAGCTTCGGCGCAACGGCTTCGGCGACCCGATCACGATCGTCGGCGCCGAAGAGCACCCTCCGTATGACCGTCCGCCGCTGTCCAAGCAGATGCTGCGCGGCGAAGTCGACGACGTCGTTCTGAGCGCAGTGGCTTTGAAGCCGGCCGGGTTCTACGAGGACAACGGGATCGGGTTGCGTCTCGGCTGCCCGGCAGTTGCCGTCGACGCCGCGGCGCACACCGTGACGCTGGCCGACGGTCAGGTGCTCGGCTACGACCACCTGGTGATCGCCACCGGCCTGGTGCCCAACCGCATCGCGGCGTTTGGCGACTTGGACGGCATCTGTGTGCTGCGCTCGCTCGATGACTGCGTAGCGCTGCAGCGCCGGGCTGCTGATGCGCGGCGCGCCGTGGTGATCGGCGCCGGCTTCATCGGCTGCGAGGTCGCGGCCAGCCTGCGCCGCCTGGGAGCGCGGGTGACGCTGGTGGAGCCGCAGGCCACACCCCTGGCCGGCGTACTGGGCGAGCGGGCTGGGGCACTGATCGCCCGGCTGCACCGCGACGAGGACGTCGACGTGCGTACCGGTGTGGCGGTGGAGGCCGTTATTGGCAACGACGACGTCGAGTCGGTGACGCTGTCCGACGGGTCGGTCATCGAGGCCGACCTCGTGGTGGTCGGAGTCGGGTCGCGCCCGGCCACCGACTGGCTGACCGCCAGCGATATCGACGTGGCCGACGGCGTGGTCTGCGACGCGGTCGGGCGTACCAGCGCCCCGGATGTCTGGGCGATCGGCGATGTGGCGTCCTGGCGGGACGCCACCGGGACGCAGATCCGCGTCGAGCACTGGAGCAATGTCGCCGATCAGGCCAAGATCCTGGTGGCGGCGATGCTGAACCTGGAAGCGGTGGTGAACCCCGGCGTGCCCTACTTCTGGAGCGACCAGTACGACGTCAAGATCCAGTGCCTGGGCCGGCCCCGAGCCGGCGACACCGTGCACCTGGTCGAGGATGACGGTCGCCGCTTCTTGGCCTACTACGAGCGCGACGGGGCGCTGGTCGCCGTGGTGGGCGCGGGAATCCCGGAGAAGGTGCGAACCGCCCGCGCCGGGATCGCCGCCGGTGTGCCGATCTCCGACGTGCTGCAGCCGGTCTAGGGGCTACAGGGTCGCCAGCCGCGAGACTGCAGGGCCGTGCGGACCCGGGCCGTCACGTCACCGGGATGGTCTTCATTGATCACCCGGATATTGATCCAGCCCACGGCTTCCAGCCGGCGCTGACGCTGGTGGTCCTTGACGTACTGCGACCGGTCGGTGCGGTGTTGATCACCGTCGTACTCGGCGGCCACCCGGTACTTCTCCCAGCCCAGGTCGAGGTAGGCGAACGGCGCGTAGCTGCGGTCGCACACCGGGATCTGGGTGGTCGGAGTCGGCAGACCCGCATCGACAAGGAGTAGCCGCAGCCAGGTCTCCCTGGGTGAGGCGGCGCCGGCGTCGACGAGCGGCAGCACCGAGCGCAGCCGGCGTAGACCCCGTGCGCCTTTGTGATGCTTGGCGATCAACAGCACGTCCTCTGCGCTGAACGGAGTGGCCCGGGCCAAGGCGTCGAGCCGGGCCAGCGCCTTGCCGCGGGGCAGGTGGCGGGCTAGGTCGTAGGCGGTGCGGGCCGAGGTGGTGACCGGCATGCCTGCGACTTTGGTGATTTCGTCGTCGGAGAGGGTTTCGTCGCGAACGATCAGTCCTTGCGGTGGCCTGGTATTCGACCAGACCAACTCGATGGGGATGTCGCGATCAACCCATTCGGCGTGATGCAGCGCCGAAGCCGCGACCCCCGCGATCACGCCTTGGCGTCCAGACCGCAGCCACGCTCCCTCGATCCGATCGCGCAGCGTCAGCTCATGGGTCTTGACCACGTAGACGTCTCGGAAGATCGGCCGGTGCCAGCGACGCAGTTCATAGTCGGTGAGCCGGTCCTGCGCCAGCGCTTCGCTGCCGATGAAGACCTCGCCCATGTCCAGATACTGCCGACGGACACCGACACCCCACGCGAGCCTGTAGTTAGCGCGAAGAAGTGCGAGTAGTGACCGCGATAACTCTCCCCCGCAAGCGGGAGGTACCCCCAGGCTCGCGGGAGAGAAATCAGGCCATGGCGCGGCGGCCGGTGAAGGCCCGGCCCAAGGTCAGCTCGTCGGCGAACTCCAGGTCGCCGCCCATCGGCAAACCGGACGCCAATCGCGTCACGCTCAAGCCGGGAATGTCGCGCAGCACCCGCACCAAATAGGTGGCGGTGGCCTCGCCCTCGGTATTGGGGTCGGTGGCGATGATCACCTCGCTCACATCAACCCCGTCGATCCGCTCGCCGACCCGATTCAGCAGCTCACGCACCCGCAGTTGCTCGGGGCCGATCCCCGACAAGGGATCCAGCGCCCCGCCGAGCACGTGGTAGCGACCGCGGAACTCCCGGGTGCGTTCGATGGCCGCGACGTCCTTGGGCTCCTCGACGACGCAGATCTGGGCGAAGTCGCGGCGCGGGTCCCCGCAGATCCGGCAGCGTTGCGCGTCGGCGACGTTGCCGCACACCTCACAGAACTGCACCCCGTCGCGGACCTTGGTGAGCACCGCGGTGAGCCGGTCAATCTCCGGCGGCTCCACCGACAGCAGGTGAAACGCGATCCGCTGGGCGCTCTTGGGGCCGATGCCCGGCAGCTTGCCCAGCTCGTCGATCAGGTCCTGAACCGGGCCTTCAAACAAGGCGGCACACCTAGGCTCCCGGCATGCCGAGCGCACCGCCCATGCCGCCGGCCAGCGGCGAGAGCCGCTGCTGGGCCAGCGTGTGCGCCTTCTTCGAGGCGTCGGCGAGCGCTCCCACGAGCAGGTCCTGCAGGGTCTCGATGTCCTCGGGGTCGACAACCTTGGGGTCGATGTTCACCGCGAGCACCTCGCCGCTGCCGTTGGAGGTGACTTTGACCAGGCCTCCACCGGCCTCGCCGTGCACCTCGGTGACGGCCAGCTCCTGCTGCGCCTGCAGCAGTCGCTGCTGCATCTGCTGAGCCTGGGCCAGCAGCGCCGACATGTCGGGCGGGCCTCCTGGTTGCATGACACTCCCCTTGCGTTGTCGTGTGCGTGGTCTCGACTGGGTTGCGGCTTGGTTTCAGCTGCGAGACCCGGTGCGTGTGAGATTTCCAGCGTAGTCGGCCCCGGCCTACCTTGGCGGCGTGCGCGTACCAGTTCTTGTCCGTGTCGGTATCGCGATCACCACCGGCCTGGTGGTGGCCGCCGCGGTACCGAGCGCCCCGCTGGCTCCCTTGGCCTGGGCCGCTCCGGCCAATATCGCCGGCATGATCGTGTTCCTCGACCCCGGACACAGCGGCTCGGGGGACCCCGCCGCGCTGTCACGCCAGGTGCCCAACGGCCGGGGCGGCACCAAGAACTGCCAGACCAGCGGCACCGCGACCAATTCCGGCTACCCCGAGCACAGCTTCACCTGGGACACCACACTGCGGATCCGCCAAGCCCTCAACTCCGCCGGGGTCCGCACCGCGATGTCGCGAGGAGACGACAACGGGCCGGCCCCGTGCATCGACGCACGCGCCGCAGCAGCCAATGCACTGCACCCCAATGCCATCGTGTCCATCCACGCCGACGGCGGGCAGCCCGCCGGCCGCGGATTCCACGTCAACTACTCCGCACCGCCACTGAACCCGGCCCAAGAGGGCCCGGCAGTACGGTTCGCCCAGATCATGCGCAGCCAGTTGCAGGCCGCGGGCATTCCCCCGGCCAACTACATCGGCACCGACGGCCTGAAAGGGCGCGCCGACCTGGCCGGACTGAACCTGGCCGAATACCCGTCGGTCCTGGTCGAGCTGGGCAACATGAAAAACGCCACCGATGCGGGCCTGATGGAGAGTCCGGCGGGCCGCCAGCGCTACGCCGACGCGGTGGCGCGCGGCATCGCCAGTTTCCTGAGTAGTCAGACTCAGCTGCCCTGACCCGCTGCGCGGTGCGTGCAGATCCGCCGATCCGCCGTTAGCGTGGGAGGTGATGTCCGTTCGGCCGGCCGATACACCGACATCCCACGCGCGGGGGGTGCAGCTGCTGCTGGACAGCTACCGGAGCATCCCCTCCGACGAATCGGTCCGGTTGGCCAAGCCCACCTCCAACCTGTTTCGGGCGCGCGCGAAGCGCCAGGCACCCGGTCTGGACACCTCGGGCTTGGTCAGCGTCATCGCCGTCGACCCGGAGAACCGCACCGCCGACGTCGACGGCATGTGCACCTACGAGGACTTGGTCGCCGCCACCCTCCCGTACGGCCTGGCACCGTTGGTGGTCCCGCAGCTCAAGACGATCACGGTGGGCGGCGCGGTCAGTGGGCTGGGAATCGAGTCGGCGTCGTTCCGCAATGGGCTTCCCCACGAGTCGGTGCTGGAGATGGACGTGCTCACCGGCAGCGGCGAAATGCTGACAGTATCGCGCGACCGGCATGAGGACCTGTTTCATGCGTTTCCGAATTCCTATGGCACGCTGGGATATTCGACGCGGCTGCGGATCGAGCTGGAAGCCGTCAAGCCGTTCGTCGCGTTGCGGCACATCCGGTTCGATTCCCTCGACGACCTGGTCTCGACGATGGACCGCATCATCGACACCGGCGGGTTCGAGGGCGTTCCGGTGGACTACCTCGACGGGGTGGTGTTCAGCCCCCGGGAGAGCTACCTGTGTGTCGGTATCGCGACCGATTCACCCGGTGCCGTCAGCGACTACACCGGCCAGCAGATCTACTACCGCTCGATCCGGCACGCGCACGGGATCAAAGACGACCGGCTGACCATCCACGACTACCTGTGGCGCTGGGACACCGACTGGTTCTGGTGCTCGCGCGCGTTCGGGGCACAACGCCCCCTGGTGCGACGGTGGTGGCCGCGGCGCTACCGGCGCAGCAGTGTCTATTCGAAGCTGATCGCCTACGACCAGCGCTTCGCCATCGCCGACCGGATCGAGAAGCGGAATCACCGCCCACCACGTGAGCGCGTGGTGCAGGACATCGAAGTGCCGCTGGAACGCTGCCGGCAATTTCTGGAGTGGTTCTTCGCCCACGTGCCGATCGAGCCGGTGTGGTTATGCCCGCTGCGGCTGCGCGGTGACGAGGAGTGGCCGCTGTACCCGATCCGGTCCAATCGCACCTACGTCAACGTCGGGTTCTGGTCGTCGGTCCCGGCCGGAGCCACCGAGGGGGCCACCAATCGCCTGATCGAGGCCAAGGTGAGCGAGCTGGATGGCCACAAGTCGCTGTACTCCGACTCCTACTACACCGCCGCGGAGTTTGACGAGCTCTACGGCGGTGAAACCTATCGGCGGATCAAGAAGATTTACGACCCCGACTCGCGGCTACTGGACCTCTACGCCAAGGCGGTGCGACGACGATGACGATCGACAGCGCGCAGGTACGCACTCCGACCGGCAGGATGAGCCTGGCCCAGGTGCTGGAGACGCTGTCCACCGACGGACACCTGCCGCTGCGCTTCACCGCCTACGACGGCAGCAGTACCGGCCCCGACGACGCGCCCCTGGGCCTAGACCTGCTGACCCCGCGCGGCACCACCTATCTGGCCACCGCACCGGGTGACTTGGGGATGGCCCGCGCCTACATCTCCGGCGACCTGGGGCTGCACGGCGTGCATCCCGGGGATCCCTATCTGCTGCTCAAGGCCCTCGCCGACGAGCTGCACTTCAAGCGGCCCTCGCCGAGAGTGCTGGCCAACATCGTGCGCTCGATCGGGATCGAACATCTGGTGCCGATCGCCCCGCCACCCCAAGAGGCACTGCCCCGGTGGCGGCGCATCGCGGAAGGCTTACGGCACAGCAAGTCTCGCGATGCCGAGGCGATTCACCACCACTACGACGTGTCCAACGACTTCTACGAATGGGTGCTCGGGCCGTCAATGACCTACACCTGCGCGGTCTACCCCTCGCCGGATGCGACGCTGGAGCAGGCCCAGGAGAACAAGTACCGGCTGATCTTCGACAAGTTGCGGCTGTGCCCCGGCGACCTACTGCTCGACGTGGGCTGCGGCTGGGGTGGCATGGTGCGCTACGCGGCGCGGCACGGGGTGCGCGCCATCGGTGCGACGCTGTCGGCCGAGCAGGCCCAGTGGGCACAGCGCGCGATCGCCGACGCCGGCCTGGCCGACCGGGCCGAGGTGCGGCACTGCGATTACCGCGACGTCGGCGAATCCGGATTCGACGCGGTCTCCTCGATCGGGATGACCGAACACATCGGGGTGGCCAACTACCCCGCCTATTTCGATTTCCTCAAGTCCAAGCTGCGCCCCGGCGGCCTACTGCTCAACCACTGCATCACCCGGGCGGACAACAAGTCCAGTGCGACCGCCGGCGATTTCATCGACCGCTACGTGTTCCCCGACGGGGAGCTGGCCGGATCAGGCCGGATCATCAGCGAGATCCAAGACGCCGGCCTGGAGGTGCTGCACACCGAGAACTTGCGCAACCACTACGAGCTGACCCTGCGCGATTGGTGCGCCAATCTGGTGGCGCACTGGGACGACGCCGTCGCCGAAGTCGGGCTGGCCACCGCCAAGGTGTGGGGTCTGTACATGGCCGGTTCCCGGCTGGGCTTCGAGCACAACGTGATTCAGCTTCATCATGCGCTGGCGACCAACGGCGGCGCTGGGGTCGGCCTGCCACTGCGGCCGTGGTGGCGGCCCTAACGCCGCGCGAAGGCCGGGGCACGCTCGGGGCGCACCCCCACACCGACGAGGTAGGCCGGAATCGCCGACAGCCAGGGCAACCTGGCGAACAACGTGCCCGCACTCGCCGGCGGGCTGAGGTTCTCGCCGCGCAGGATCGGGTTGAGCGCCCGGTGCGCCGCCCGCTGCACCGATTGGGTGACGACGGTGGGCAGCTCCCGGCGTCGCTGTACGGCGGCCAGATCCCGGCGGGTCACCCGCCTTTGGCGTAGCGGCTCGGCCAGGATGGTCGCGGCGGCCACCGCGTCCTGCACCGCCAGATTGATGCCGACACCACCCACCGGCGACATGGCATGCGCCGCGTCGCCGATGCACAATAGACCGTCAATACTCCAGTGCCGCAACCGATTCACCCGTACGTCAAGATGTTTGACGTCGTCCAGGGTCCGCAACGCCTCCACCGAATCCGCGGCCTCGGGAATGAGCTCGACCACGTCGCGGCGGAACGCCTCGATACCGCGCGCCCGCTTGTCCGCGTCGGTGCCTTTGCGCCCCAGGTAGGCGACCTGGAAGTAACTGTCGCGCGGAATCATGATCGCGGCCCGGCCCGGCCCGAGCCGGGGCAACAAGGTGGGCTGAGCGGCGCGGTCGTTCGGCAGCCGGAACCACCAGACGTCGAAGTTCACCGGAAACTCGCGCGAGTGCAAGCCGGCCTCGTGCCGTGCGACCGACCAGCGTCCGTCACAGGCGACCGTGAGGTCCGCACGCAGTTCGCCGGTGCCGTCGGCATCGCGGTAGCGCACTCCGGCCACCCGACCGTCTTCGTGCAGCAGCCCGGTGACCTCGGTCTGCATCCGCAAGCTGAACGTCGGCTCGGTCTGCGCGGATTCGGCGAGCAGGTTGAGCAGGTCCCACTGCGGCACCATCGCGACGTAGGGGTGCGGCTGGCGGCGCAACCGGCCGAAGTCGACCACCGTCACGTCGCGCCCCGCCACGTCCAGACTGACCTGGTGGATCTCGCTGTGCGCCAGCGTCGTGAAGCGCTCCCAGAGCCCGAGCTCGTCGAGAAGTCGCAAGGTGGTGGGGTGCACGGTGTCGCCACGGAAGTCGCGCAGGAAATCGGCGTGCTTTTCCAGCAGCGTCACCTGCACACCGGCACGGGCCAGCAATAACCCGAGAACCATGCCTGCCGGTCCACCACCGACGATCGCGCAGGTGGTTGTTTCGGTCATCTCGCCCATTGCGGTGCAACGTTACGCGTGTTTGAGGTGGCGCCCGGGCGGTTATCCGCATCTCGACAAGGGGGGTTTCATCATGACGGCCAAAACACTCATCAGAAGCACGAACACCACCGCGAACGGCAAGCTGGGGCTGGCCGAGATTCTGGTGCTGCTGGCCGGCGGGGGGCAGCCACCGCTGAAGATCTCCGCCTACGACGGCAGCAGTGCCGGCCCCGATGACGCAGAACTAGGAGTCGATCTGCTGAATCCACGCGCCACCGCGTATCTGGCCACCTCACTGGGCCAACTCGGCATAGCCCGGGCCTACGTCTCGGGTGACCTGGAGCTGCGTGGTGTCCATCCGGGAAATCCCTACGAGGTGCTCAACGCCATGGCGGACCTCGAATTCAAGCACCCGTCGCCGCGCGATATGGCCAACATCGTCCGTTCCATCGGACTGAGGAATCTCAAGCCGATCGCGCCGCCTCCGGAGGAGGCGCCACCCAAATGGCGACGCACCGCCAGCGGGCTGCGGCACAGCAAGTCTCGGGACGCGGACGCGATTCATCACCACTACGACGTGTCGAACACCTTCTACGAGTGGGTGCTGGGCCCGTCGATGACCTACACCTGTGCGATCTACCCGACCGCCGACGCGACGCTGGAAGAAGCCCAGGAGAACAAGTACCGGCTGATCTTCGACAAGCTGCGCCTCAAGCCCGGAGATCGCCTGCTTGACGTCGGCTGCGGCTGGGGCGGCATGGTGCGCTACGCCGCGCGCCGCGGGGTGCACGCGCTCGGCGCCACCCTGGCTGCAGAGCAGGTCGCCTGGGCGCAGCAGGCGATCGCCGATGAAGGGCTCTCCGAGTTCGCTGAAGTCCGGCACTGCGACTACCGGGACGTGCGAGAGACCGAGTTCGACGCCGTCTCGTCGATCGGAATGACTGAGCACATCGGGGTGAAGAACTACCCGTCCTACTTCGGTTTCCTCAAATCGAAACTGCGCACCGGTGGCCTGCTGCTCAACCACTGCATCACAACGGCGGACAATTCGATCTACAAGGGCGACCCATTCACCGACCGGTACGTCTTCCCCGACGGCGAGATCACCGGGGTGGGAACCATCACCGCCGAGATCCAGCAGACCGGTCTCGAGGTCCTGCACGAGGAGGACTTCCGGCTCCACTACGCCAAGACGCTGCGCGGCTGGTGCCAGAACCTGGTGGACCACTGGGACGAGGCCGTCGCCGAAGTCGGCCTGGGCCGCGCCAAGGTATGGGGTCTGTACATGGCGGCGGCGGTAATCGGCTTCGAGCGCAACCAATGTCAGTTACACCACGTGCTGGCCGGCAACGTCGACAAGCAGGGCGGGGATGGGGGCCTGCCGCTGCGGCCCTGGTGGACCCCCTAGAAAGAGCAGCCTTCAGTCGCCTCTGATCGGGCGGGCGCCCAGCTCGTTCTGCAACAACTCCAGGGCCACTTCTTCGGGGTCGCGGCGGGGCGGGGCGTCTGAGCCGGCGTCTCCGGCAGCCTCGGCCAGCATGGCCTCCTCGTCGGCACGCCGCGCCGATTCCACATCGACGGCAGCGGGCGCAGCCGGGTGGCCCGCTTCCGGGGCGGGTCCGCCGGCCTCGCAGCGCACCCGCCAGTTCACCCCGAGGGCGTCCTTGAGCGCCTCGGTGATGACGTCGGTGTTGCGCGGTTCGGAGAGTCGCCTGGCCAGCGAGGCCGTTCCGTGGGTCAGCACCAAGGTGTTGCCGTCCACGGTGCGCACCGTCGCGTCGGCCAGCATCGCCTCGGTCGAGCGGCTGCGCTGGCGCACCTTTTCGCGGACCGTGGTCCACATCGCGCGCACCGCGGCGGCGTCGGGTTCGCCCGGGGTGGCTGCCGCAGCGGGCGCCGGCGGCGCCGGCGCGGGTTCAGGCTCGGGTTGCGGCGTCGGCGCCGGCACGGGTGGCGCGGCGGGTTCGGGTTCGGGCACTGCCACCGCGGGTGCCGGCACCGGCTCGGGAGTGGGGGCGGCGGCAGGCACCGGCGCAGGCTCGGGCGCGGCCTCAGCTGCCCGGGCAGAGCGGCGGGTGAACTGCTTGCCGGCTGACGCGGCGGGTGCCGCCGGGGCGGCCGCCGGGGCGGCAGCCGGGGCGGCAGCGGCCGGAGCCGGCGAGCTCACGGTGGGAGCGGTGCCGGTTCGCGCGGGCGCCGACGGGATCGACATGTCGAGTCGACCCTCGATGCGCTCAACCCGTTGCAGCAGTGCGGCTTCGGTGTCCGCGGCCGAGGGCAACAGCAGCCGGGCGCACACCACCTCCAGCAGCAGCCGCGGCGCGGTGGCACCACGCATCTCGCCGAGGCCGGCATGCACCACTTCGGCATAGCGCGCCAGGGTGGCCGGACCCAGCCGGGCGGCCTGCTCATGCATCCGCTCCAGCATGTCCTCCGGCGCGTCGACCACACCCTTGGCGACCGCGTCGGGGACCGCCTGCAGCACGATCAGGTCCCGGAACCGCTCCAGCAGGTCGATGGCGAACCGGCGCGGGTCATGGCCGGCGTCAACAACCGCCTCGACCGCTCCGAACAACGATGCGGCGTCCCCGGCGGCCAGGGCGTCGACCGCCTCATCGATCAGGGCGACATCGGTGGCCCCCAACAGGCCCAGCGCCCGTTGATAGTGGACGTGGTCAATGCCGGTGTCGTCCTTCTCCGAGCCGGCCAGCAGCTGGTCGAGCACCGAAAGGGTATCGCGCGGCGAGCCGCCGCCGGCCCGGATCACCAGGGGATACACCGCGTCGTCGACGGCGACGTTCTCCTGCTCGCAGATCCGGCCGATCAACTCCCGCATGGTCCGCGGGGCAAGCAGGCGGAACGGATAGTGGTGGGTGCGCGACCGGATGGTCGGCAGCACCTTTTCCGGCTCGGTGGTGGCGAACACGAAGATCAGGTGGTCGGGCGGCTCCTCGACGATCTTGAGCAGCGCGTTGAAACCCGCGGTGGTCACCATGTGCGCCTCGTCGATGATGAAGATCCGATAGCGCGACTGGGCGGGGGCGTAGAAGGCGCGATCGCGCAGATCGCGGGTGTCGTCGACGCCGCCGTGACTGGCCGCGTCGAGTTCGACGACGTCGATGCTGCCCGGGCCGTTGGGGGCCAACGCCACGCACGAGTCGCACGTGCCGCACGGCGTCGGGGTGGGCCCCTGCGCACAGTTCAGCGATCGGGCCAGGATGCGCGCCGACGACGTCTTGCCGCAGCCACGGGGCCCGGAGAACAGGTAGGCGTGGTTGATCCGGCCCGCCGACAAGGCGGTGCACAGGGGTTCGGTGACGTGCTCCTGCCCCACCACTTCGGCGAAGGTTGCCGGCCGGTATTTGCGGTAGAGCGCCACGCAAGGGAGGTTACTTGCTCGGCCCGACGACGGTGCAGGCCCGCCAGGCCAAGCGCTACGACTTCGGGCGCAGATACCCCAGCGTGTTCCACATCGGGCTGAAGTCACGCTGGTTGAGCGTGACGAACAACCGGCCGCCGGCGTTCTGGTCGGCGGTTTCATAGCTCAGCAGCGGACCGTGGCCGCGGACGTCCGTGACGACCGCGGCGTGCCCGTGCTCGCTGACGTAACCGCCGGGGTCGTAGACCACGATGTCGCCGACCCGCGGCTCGTTCAGGCCGCCGTCGAACGGCACCTGGTCGAAGTATCGGCTCAGGCCGTTGGTGGGGAAATGGTGGTAGAGGTCGGAGACGTTGCCGCTGGGATCGGTGTTGCGCCACCAGCCCAGCGACTGGATGTAGTGCTCGACGAGCGGGTAGCACTGGCCGTCGCCGTAGACCACCGGATTGCCCAGTGCGGCTTCGGCGGCGTCGTGCCGGAAAAGGTCGAGCTCATCAGCCGCCCTGGGCGGCAAGGCCTCGACTTGCTCGGGCGCGGCCACTGGAGCCGGCACCGGCTTCGGGTCGACCGGCGGTCCCGGCAGTGCGGACGCTGCCGGGACCGGGCCCAGCACCACGCAAGCTGCCGCCACCACCGCGCAGCCCCAGACTCTGGACATCTCAGCCCAGCAGCTGCTCGGCGGCGGCCAGCAGCGCACAGGTGGCCAGTCCGTCGACGGCGTCGCGCAGGTCCTCGGCGGACGGGAACGACGGGGCGATCCGGATGTTCTTGTCCTCGGGGTCCTTGCGGTACGGGAACGACGCACCGGCCTCGGTGACCGCGATGCCGGCGTCCTTGGCCAGCGCGACGGTGCGACGCGCGGTGCCCGGCCAGACATCCAGGCTGATGAAGTAGCCGCCCTTGGGGTCGGTCCACGACGCGATCTTGGAGTCCCCGAGGCGACGCTCCAGGATTTCGGCGGCCAGCTCGAACTTGGGCGCCAGGATCTCCTGGTGGCGGCGCATGTGCAGCCGCACCCCGTCAGCGTCGCCGAAGAACCGCAGGTGACGCAGCTGGTTGACCTTGTCCGGGCCGATCGAGCGCTTCCCGGCGTACTGCAGGTACCAGGCGATGTTGCCCAGCGAGCCGCCGAAGAAGCTGACACCGGCACCGGCGAAGGTGATCTTCGAGGTGGAGGCGAACACGTACGGCCGGTTCGGGTTGCCCGCGGCCGCGGCCAGCCCCAGCACGTCGATCTGGTGGGGGAACTCGGTGGTCAGGGTGTGCACCGCGTAGGCGTTGTCCCAGAACAGCCGGAAGTCGGGGGCAGCGGTCTTCATCTGCACCAGCCGGCGCACGGTCTCCCAGGAGTAGGTGATGCCGGTCGGGTTGCCGAACACCGGCACAGTCCACATGCCCTTGATGGCCGGGTCGGCGGCGACGAGCTCTTCGATCAGGTCGACATCCGGGCCGTCCTCGCGCATCGGGACCGGGATCATCTCGATGCCCAGGGTCTCGGTGATCGCGAAGTGCCGGTCATAACCGGGCACCGGGCACAGGAACTTGACGGCCGGCTCCTGGCTCCAGGGCCGCGGCGAGTCCACGCCACCGTGCAGCATCGAGTAGACGACGACATCGTGCATGAATTCCAGGCTGGCGTTGTTTCCGGCGATCAGGTTGGGGACCGCGATGCCGAGCAGCTCCCCGAAGATGGAGCGCAGCTCGGGCAGACCGTGCAGGCCGCCGTAGTTGCGGGTGTCGGTGCCGTCGTCGCCGCGGTAGTCGTCGGGGCCGGGCAGGGCCAGCAGTCCGTTGGCCAGATCGAGCTGCGCGGGCGCCGGCTTGCCGCGGGTCAGGTCCAGTGACAGCTTCTTGGCCTGCAGCGCGGCGTAGTCCTGCTGGTAGCGCTCATGTTGCGCGGTCAGGTCGGCACGGTTGAGGGTATGCAGCGACACGACGTCCCTTTCAAGTCCCTTATCAAGCGCAATCATCCGGCGAAGGCCCGACATATAAGGGGACCCCGCGCACCCGCCAGAGCCCATTGACCCTTGCTGCCTTCCGGCCCTGGGGGAGTTCACAGGATGGACGCCGCGCGGGGTCCAGGGGCAAGTCTAGCGGTCCAGCAGAGCGCGGCGACGCGGGGCGGGAACCCGACTGGAAGAGCAGTGCGCAGGCCCGCCGAGGGACTCAGTTACCATTGCCGACGGAGGATTCGCCTAGTGGCCTATGGCGCTCGCCTGGAACGCGGGTTGGGTTAATAGCCCTCAGGGGTTCAAATCCCCTATCCTCCGCACCCGATTCAGGTGCGGCCGGACCGAAAGATCGAGGTCCGGTCGCACCTGAATCACTAGCTGACGAGCATGGGAGGTGGCGTGAGTCGTACCGTCGCCACGATTTGGCACGCGTCGCTCTCGACCCTCGCCGCCATTCTGTATTTCCTCTTTGTCCTGCCGCGATGGTGGGAGCTGACCGGCTTCAGTCCGCATGTGCTGGGCACCGTGATGCGAGTCATCCTCGGACTGCTGGTCGGGGCAACGGCCCTGCCGGTGGCGACGGTCTTGAAGCAGGCCCGCAAGCCCGAGTACGGCACCCCGCAGCTGGCGCTGTCGCTGTTGACCGGCTCGATCGTGGCGCACCTGGTGGCCGGCGCGTTGATCGCGGGCACCGCGGTCAGCGAGATCTGGTTGTCGCTGGACAGCTTCGGAATGTGGCTGTTCGGGATTTATGGGGCCGCGGCCGCGATCGCCCTGTTGGGAATCGGCGCGTTCTACCTGGCGTTCGTCGCCGAGATGCCGCCGCCGCCCCCCAAACCGATCAAGCCCAAGGCCGAGAAGCAGCCCAAGAAGGAGCGCCGGCGGGGCAAGAAGTCCGGCGACGCGAAGGCCGAAGACTCTGAGGCCGACGACGATGCCGAGGCTGACGACGACGCGGCCGAGGCTGACGACACTGACGACGACGCGGACGCTGACGCTGACGACACCGAGACCGAGACCGAGACCGAAGCCGAGACTGAAGCCGAATCGGCGGGCGAGGACGCGGACGAGCCGGCATCGACCGACGACGACAAGCTGCGCCCCACCGGCAAGCGCCGGGTGAAAAAGAGCCAGTAGCCCAACCCGGGCCGACTACCCTGTGCGCTATGGCCGAGAACCTCGGTGCTTTCGCGGATGCGGCACGCGCGCGTGAAGACCTGCTCGCGAACCGGCTGGCGGCATCGGTAGCGGCCGACAAAGAGCTCCAATCGGTCCTGCAGCAGGCCGTACAGCACAGCGTGAGTTCGCGGCAACGCCTGGACGCCATCGAGGCCGAGATCCGCCAATCGGCAGCCAGCTGGCCGGGCCTGGACACCCCCACCGGTTCCCGCCAATTCCAGCGATTCCTGACCGCCAAGACTCGCGAGATCCACCGGGTGGTCTCCGAGGCCGCCGCCGACAGTCGCCAGCGGGCTCAGCTGGTGCAGACCCTGACCAACCACTACAAGCTGGGCAGCGGTGAGGGCGGACAGGACCCGCATATCCGGCTGGTGGACAACACGATTCCCGCCGACGGTCAGCAGCCGCACGATCCCACCATCGCCGGCGTGGGCAGCCCGCCGATGCCGGAGAAGCAGGACGGTGCACCGTATGACCTGGGGGCGACTATCCCGGGCACTGGCATCGTCATCACCGGCGATCCGGAGAGCGGCCACCCCCGCATACACATCCCCGGCAAGCCCGACATCGACAATCCGTTCCCGGTCGACGATGGTTTCCGGGCACTGCCGACCGGCACCGCCGTCGGCCCCGACGGTCAGCAATACGCGTTCTACAGTGTGCGGCCCTACGGGCCCGGCACCTCACCGGACAACTACATCGCGCCGGAATCGCGAGTACAGAATCTGGCCGACCCGGCAACGGATTTGGGACCGCTGCTGGGCACCCCCCTCGGTTCAGACACCAAGGTGGGTATCTCCCAAGCCAGCGGCGTCTACGACCCGGCATCCGGAACCATGGTCATCGTCGGGAACGTCGGCCAGGACGGTCAGCGCGCCCTGTGGCAGTCGGCCCCGGTCGTCGCCGGTGACCCGCCGAACGCCTGGATGAACAGCCTGCACGAGGTCGGCGCCTTCGACAATCTCGGTCCCGGCAACCGGGAGAATCAGATTGTGGCTCTGCCCCAGGGCGGGTATCTGTTGACCAGCGCGAGCGACGACCATCAGGTCATGGGCGTGGCCGCGGGCACCCCGCAGGGCCTGCTCCAGGCTCCCGCACAGGAGCTCACCGGCCCCGGATTCATCCCGAGCCCCGGCAATCAGCCGGCCGTCCCGTATGGGCCGAGCATCGTCAACGTCGAGACGCTTCCCAACGGGCAAGAGCAGGTGACGATGCGGGTCAGCACGTGGCCGACACCGGAGGGCTGGCCGGTCGGGCCAGATGCCCCGCCACCGCCTTATCACCCGCGGACCTACACGACCACCTTCAACATCGACCCGTAGCGCAGCCGGGGCCCTGGCAGCGTCAGAACGCCGAACTGCCCGACGGGCTCAGCACGAACCCGTGATGTCCCAGCGAGGTGTCCAGGCAGGCGACGAGCTGGTCGGTGCCCACTGCGCAGGTCACGTTGCCGTAGGTCAGCTTCTGCCCGACGCCCAGGAAGGCCCCGTTGGAGAATTGGCGGCCGCAGCCGGTCGATTCGCGGTTCAGCCGCAGGCCCGCCGCACCCTGGGAGCGCACGGTCCCGATCACACAGCCGCCCGCCACCGGGGCGCCGGAGCCGAGCGGCGCGTTGGCCAGGCCCGGCATGTCGCCGTCGCACATGATGGCCTGCGATGATCCCGCCGGCGGATCGATGGCGTCGAATTGGCAGGCGACGTTGTAGGGCGTGGAGAAATTCACCCAGCGCCCCGGCCCCTTCGGGCCCGTCGAGATGTAGTTGTCCACCGGGACCGCGGTGAAGTCGTCAAAGTTGGGGAACCCCGCAGGTTGAGCACCCGCAGGAGATCCCGAAGCCCCGAGGAGCAGGCCGCCCGCCGCGCCGGCGACGAGCAGAACCCGTATGACTCGACGGATGGAACCGCTCATCGCCTCTCCTGTTACGGCTTGGGGGCCCAGTCCCACACCGACATGTCGTCGCGCGGGTACTGGCTGCAGGCCTCGGTCGACTTAGCGACGACGCCCTTGTTGTTGAAGAAGATCTTGGCGTGGTTGGGCCACGACACCGTCACCGGGTCGGCGAAGTTGGTCGCCAGTTCCTCGGAGTAGGCCCGGCGCTGCTCGGGGTTCAGCGAGAAGAACCAGTGCATCTTGTCGATGGCAGCCTGCTGCACCTGCACCGGCTTGTTGTGCATGTCGATCATGTAGCGCTCGTAGTAGATCGGCGACAGGTCACGGCTGGCGGCCAGCATCTGCTCGGCGCTGCATTCGGTCCGGATCACCCGGCGCGGGATCGGGAAGTCGTCGGTCGCGTCGGCGGAGGCGGTGGCGGGCAACAGCACCGCGGCCGCTGCTGCACTTACAGCGGCCGCAGTCACGACGATGCCCCGCAGAAACGGGCGGTGCGTACGCATGGAATCCACTGTAGCCATTCCCCCGGTCCTTTCACTCTGTCAGTTTTCGGACGCCGAACCCGACGGTGAGGCCACTGAGTCGGGTGAAGCAGGTGAGGCGAATGCGCCAGCAAATGGCCGCTCAGCCATTCGAACTCAGTAAGCAATGCTACATAACTTTAGTCATGCTACCTAATTGGTTTTCTGGCCCCTGAGCATGCAATCGCTCACACCCGGCTACCGGTTGTGGGCCAGCTCCTGGGTGTCATCCCCCCGCGCGAGCGCGGCGGCTTCTCGATGCCGGGCGGCTTTCCCACCGACGTGCGGCAACACGTTGATCGGCCACCAGAACCAGCGCCCCAGCAGCGCCGCGATCGACGGCGTCATGAACGACCGCACGATCAACGTGTCGAACATCAGCCCCAGCCCGATCGTGGTGCCGATCTGCCCGATGATGCGCAGGTCACTGACCGCCATCGACGTCATGGTGAAGGCAAACACCAGTCCCGCCGACGTCACCACCTTCCCGGTGCCGCCCATCGCCCGGATGATGCCGGTATGCAGCCCGGCGTGGATCTCCTCCTTGAACCGGGCTACCAGTAGCAGGTTGTAGTCGGAGCCCACCGCCAGCAGGATGATCACGCTCATCACCAGCACCAGCCAGTGCAGCTGCATGCCGATGAGGTACTGCCAGAACAGCACCGACAGCCCGAACGACGCACCCAAGGACAGCGCCACGGTGCCGACAATCACCAGCGCGGCGATCAGGGCACGGGTGATCAGCAGCATGATGATGAAAATCAGGCACAGCGAGGCGATTCCGGCGATCAACAGGTCGTAGTTGGAGCCGTCGTGCATGTCCTTGAACAGCGACGCCGTGCCGCCGAGATAGATCTTGGCGTCTTCGAGCGGCGTGCCCTTGAGCGC
Organism: Mycobacterium sp. SMC-14; assembly: GCF_046250075.1. NCBI lineage: Bacteria > Bacillati > Actinomycetota > Actinomycetes > Mycobacteriales > Mycobacteriaceae > Mycobacterium > Mycobacterium sp. SMC-14. Next base: position 4,334,783 of record NZ_CP176429.1, read on the forward strand.
TTCTTCGGCCGCGGTGCGGATCTTGTCGATGTGCGAAATACCTTCGGCCGTGGCCGGATTGCCCCGGTGCGAGATCATCATCCGGACGGCCTTGCCATCCGGGGAGATGAACATGTTCATCGCCCGCTTGAAGTCCGGGTTCTCGAACACCTCGGGTGGCAGGTAGAACGAATCGTCGTTCTTGGACTCGTCGAACGCCTTGCCCATCGCGGTGGCGTTGTCGCTCATCTCGTCCATCTGGGCGAAGATGCCGGACATGGTGCTGTGCATCGTCAGCATCATGGTCCGCATGGTCTCCATGGTGTCGATCATCGGCGGGAAGGTGCTCAGCATCTGCGGCATGAGCGCGTCCATGTCTCCCATGTGCGCGATCATCTTGTCCATGCTCTCGCTCATCGGATCAACGCTGTCGACCATGTCGAACGCCGAGCGCAGCGAGAAGCAGATCGGGATGTCGTAGCAGTGCGGTTCCCAGTAGAAGTAATTGCGGATCGGCCGCCAGAAGTCTTCGAAATCGGCGATGTGGTCCCGAATGTCGTAGATCTGGGCCTGTAGGTCATCCATGTCGACGACCATCTCGTGGGTGATGCCGGCCAGTTGGCTCATGTGGCCGTACATCTGGCGCATGGTGGCGATGGTTTGAGCCATCGCCTCGGCCTGAGTCAGCATGTCGTCCATGCGCTTCTTCTGGAACTGCATGGTCTGTAGCTGGCCGGCGTTCTGCATGCTGATCTGGAACGGGATCGAGGTGTGTTCCAGCGGGGTTCCCTGCGGGCGGGTGATCGCCTGCACCCGGGAGATCCCGACGACCTTGAACACCGACTTGGCCAATTTGTCGATGACCAGGAAGTCCGACGGGTTACGCATGTCGTGATCGGACTCGATCAACAACACCTCGGGCATCATCCGGGACTGCGAGAAGTGCCGGTCCGCCGCGTTGAAGCCCTCATTGGCGGGGATGTCGGACGGAATGTATTTCCGGTCGTCATACGCCGGTTGATATCCCGGCAGCGCCAGCAGGCCGACGGCCGCGACCGCCAGTGAGGCAACCAGAACCGGGCCGGGCCAGCGGACGATCACCGTGGCCACCCGCCGCCAACCGCGGGTGCTGGTGGCGCGCTTGGGGTCGAACAGGCCGAACCGGCTGCCCACGGTGATGAGCGCCGGGCCCAGCGTCAACGCCGCGGTGACCGAGACGAGCATGCCCACCGCACACGGGATGCCCAGCGTGACGAAGTAGGGCATCCGAGTGAAGTGCAGGCAGAACACCGCTCCGGCGATGGTCAGGCCCGAGCCCAGGATGACGTGTGCGACGCCTTCGAAGGCCGTGTAGTACGCCGATTCCCGGTCTTCGCCGGCCTGGCGGGCCTCGTGATAGCGGCCGATCAGGAAGATCGCGTAGTCGGTGCCGGCGGCGATCGCCAGTGAGACCAGCAGGTTGACGGCGAACGTCGTCAACCCGACCCAGTGGTGGTGGCCCATGAACGCCACCACGCCGCTGGCGGCGTTCAGTTCCATGTAGACCATGCCCAGCAGCAGCGCCACCGTGATGACCGACCGGTAGACGAGCAACAGCATGGTCAGGATCACCAGAATGGTGACCACCATCATCTTGAACATCGACTTGTCGCCGGCATGGTTCATGTCGGCGGCCAGTGCCGCGGTGCCGGTGACGTAGACGGTCAGCCCCGGCGGCGCCTGGACCGAGTCGACGATCTCGCGGACCGAGGCGATGGAGTCGTTCGCCGCCGCCTGGCCGATATTGCCGACCAGGTTCAACTGCACGTATGTCGCTCTGCCGTCGGCACTTTGGGCTCCGACCGCGGTCATCGGGTCGCCCCAGAAGTCCTGTACGTGCTGGACGTGCGCGGTGTCGGCCTTGAGCTTCTCGACCACTTCGGCGTAGTACTCGTGCTCGGCGTCGCCCAGTTCGTGGTCGGCTTCGAGCACGATCATCGCGGTGCTGTCGGAGTCCGACTCCTTGAAGACCTTGCCCATCTCCGTCATGGCCTGCATGGAGGGGGCGTCTTTAGGACTCGCCGAAACGGCGTTCTGTTTGCCGACCTCTTCCAGTGGCGGAACGGTGGCGACGAGCACCGCGATCAGCGCCAGCCACGCCAAGATGATCGGTATGGCGAACCGGCGGATGGTCCGTGCGATGAACGGCCGCTCCGGCTGTTCGCCGGCGCGAGGCGTGTTGGGCTGGCTCATGCCGCCTTCAGCAGGCAGAACGTGTAGGCGTTGACCTCGTTGGAGATCCGCTCGGCCTTCACTTCGCCGTCCACGATGATGCGGCAGCCGATGCTGTTGCTATTGCCTTGAGCCATGATGCTTCCCACCACCGCGGGGAGGGTGGTGACGATTTCGAGCTGCCACGGCAGGGTGGCGTCGGAGACACGTTGCGGTTCGGAGTTGACGTCGAAATAGCTGATGTCGGCCACCGTCCCTGGCGGACCGAAGATTTCGTAGGTCAACCGCTTGGGGTTGAACGGTTTGGTCTCGTCGTTTTGGCCGTCTGAATAGGAGGGGCGCTTTTCAGAGCCGAACAGGCCGTGGATGCGCGTCACGGTGAATGCGGCGACACAGACCACCGCCAATATGACCAGGGGTATCCACACCCGGCTCAGTACCTTGAAAATCGAAGTCCCCTCACACCAGCAAGCTTTGGATACCCTAACCCACATCAACGTGCGTAAACGCACGCTACAGCACTCCCACGGAGGCCCGCAACGCACATCGTGTGCGTTATCCTCTCGCTGTGCGTCAGGTCTCCTTCAAACGTGCCCGCAGTGACGCGAACAAGCGTCAGCGGGCTGATGCGTTGATGGAGGCGGCGCGTTCGGTGGCCTCGGAGAACGGTGTCGCGTCGGTGACGCTGACGGCGGTGGCGAGCCGGGCCGGGGTGCACCACTCGGCGGTACGGCGTTACTTCAGCTCGCACAAAGAGGTGCTGCTGCGGCTAGCCGCCGAGAGCTGGGAAGGCTGGTCAGACACCGTTTGCACCGCACTGCGGCAGCCCGAAACGATGTCGCCGGACCGGGTGGCCGCCACCCTGGCCAGCGGATTGGCCGCGGACCCGTTGTTCTGCGACATGCTGGCCAACCTGCACTTGCATCTCGACCACGAAGTAGACGCCGAGCGGGTGATCGAGATCCGACGAAAGATCACCGCGGCGGGGCTGACCATGGCCGACGCCCTCCGGCAGGCACTCCCCCGACTGGGCAAGCAAGGTGCCTTCGATCTGTTGTTGGCGTCCTATTCGCTGGCGGCGCCGCTGTGGCAGGTCGCGCACCCACCGACGAAGCTGGCCGACGCTTATGCCGCCGAGCGGCAGGTGCCACCGGAGTGGAACCTGGACTTCACCACCGCGTTGACCCGACTGCTCACCGCCACCTGCATCGGGCTGTTGCGCCAGGAGTGAAGGTCCTGACGCCTGAGATTGCAGCCAGGGCTGCCGTCTCAGGTCCCAACACAGCCCTGAGTGCAAAAACGAGACCTCAGCAGCGGGCCATACACCTACGTGTTCCTGTGCAAATCGGTATCCCGGCTGGGCTGTACCCGCTTGGGCTCACCCGGCATCTTCGGGTAGTTCGGCGGGTAGGGCATGTCCCCCAGTCCGCGGGCTTCGTCGGCGGCCACCATGTCGAGCAACGGCTGCAGGGACTGTTCGAAGTCGTCGATGGCGTTCCACGGGTCACCGCGCCGTGCGATCAACTCCGGCACCGTGCTGATGGTGTAGTCGTCCGGATCGGCGCCGTCGGCCAGCTCGTCCCACGTCAGCGGGGTGGACACGGTGGCGATCGGCGTGGCCCGCACCGAGTAGGCCGACGCCATGGTGCGGTCGCGCGCATTCTGGTTGAAGTCGACGAAGATCCGCGTACCACGCTTCTCTTTCCACCATTCAGCGGTGGCCGCCTCCGGTGCACGCCGCTCGATCTCGCGGGCCAGCGCGATGCCGGCCCGGCGGACCTCGATGAAGTCCCAGTCGGTCTTGATCCGCAGATAAACGTGCAGACCGCGGCCGCCGGAGGTCTTGACGTGGCCGACCAGCCCGAGCTCGTCGAGCAGCGGGCGCACCACCTCCAGAGCGAGCGCACGGGCCTCGGCGAAGCCGGTGCCCGGCTGCGGGTCCAGGTCGACGCGCAGCTCGTCGGGGTGATCGGTGTCGGGGCAGCGCACCGGCCAGGGATGGAAGGTCACGGTGCTCATCTGCACGGCCCACAGGATGTCGGCGGGCCGGGTGACTTTGAGGGCGTCGGCGGTACGCCCGGACGGGAACGTCACCCGGCAGGACTCCACGTTTTCCGGGTGCGAACGCGGCAGCCGCTTCTGGTAGACCTCGTCGCCGTCGATGCCGTCGGGGAACCGCTGCAGGTGACTGGGCCGGTCGGCCAGGGCGTGCAGCAGCGGTCCGCCCGCCACCGCCAGGTAGTAGTCGGCCAGCGCCCGCTTGGTGCCGCCGGCGCCCAGCCGAGGGAAGTACACCTTGTCGCCGCTGGTGAAACGGACGGCGATGCCATGGACATCCAATTCCTCGGGGCCGGGCATCAGGTCTCCAGTACGTCGGCGAGGTCGTAGTTCAGCGGCACCTCGAGCTGGTCGAAGGTGCAGCTGGCCGGGTCGCGGTCGGGACGCCACCGCAGCAGCTTCACGGTGTGGCGGAAGCGGCTTCCCTCCATCTGGTCGTAGGCGACCTCGGCGACGCGCTCGGGCTGGATCGGGACCCACTGCTTGTCGGCGGCAGAGTTCCACCGGCTGGCCTCGCCGTCGCGGACGTCACCGATGCGAAGCGGTTCCAGCTCGGTCAGGAGCTTGAGCCGATCGGCATCGGTGAACGCCGACGAACCGCCGACCATCGCCAGCTCGCCGTCGGGGCGGTACAGGCCCAGCAGCAGCGAACCGATGCCGACGCCGCTCTTGTGGATGCGATACCCCATCACCACGCAATCGGCATCGCGGTGGTGTTTGACCTTGACCATCTCGCGCTTGCCGGGCAGATATGGTCCGTCGGTCCGCTTGGCGACCACCCCGTCCAACCCGGCGCCTTCGAACGTGGTGAGCCAGCGCGTGGCCAGTTCGGGGTCGGCGGTGGCCCGGGTGATGTGACAGCTCACGCCGCCGGCGATCAGCTCGGCCAGCGCGGCGCGTCGCAGGCGGAACGGTTCGTCGAGCAGCGACGCCGAACCGGTGGCCAGCGCGTCGAAGGCGATGAACTGCGCCGGGGTCTGTTCGGCCAGCAACCGCACCCGGCTTTCGGCGGGGTGAATCCGCTGGCTCAGCGAGTCCCAGTCCAGCCGGATCCGCCCGCCGATCTGGCGCGGCACCACCACTTCGCCGTCGAGCACGCAGCGCGGGGCGGTCTCGGCGCGCAGCCCCTCCAGCAGTTCCGGGAAGTAGCGGCTCAGCGGTTTGCCGTTGCGGGACTGCAGCAGCACGTCGTCGCCGTCGCGAAACACAATGGCACGAAAGCCATCCCATTTGGGTTCGTAGGACCAGCGCCCCGGCTCGTCTCCGTCACTCGGAACCTTGGCCGCCGCCTTGGCGAGCATCGGGGCCACCGGCGGCGCCACGGGCAGGTCCATGGTGTCCATCATGGATGCTGCGGCCCCATCTGTCATAGAAGCCACGGCCGGGAGGAGATGCGGCTGTTGCCCACCTTTGAGCGACTGTGAAGATTTGAGTGGCTGTCGGGCGGGCTGACCCACTTGAGCGACTGACCCCGTCTTTGCGGGTGTCCTTGATTTGATCTGTCGCCTGCTCGGCAGTCGCGCCCCTGGTGCTGACCGGGCGGGCAGTGACCTCATAGGAGCCTGACCGGAATTCAGGTCCCATCACAGTCTTGTCCGGCCCGACCGGCCAGCGTCACAACCCTGCTGAAAGGTCGCGATACCAATCATGCCAACACAAGTCCCCGGTGGTCGAGTCATCGTCGGTGTCGACACCCATAAACACCTGCACGCCGCGGCGGTCCTCGATGAACGTGGCGCCCTATTGGCCACGGCCACCTTCGATGCGAACACCAGCGGATATCGCGCGTTGATCGACTGGGCCGGCACGTTCGGAACCGCATCGAGCTTCGGGATTGAAGGCACCGGCTCCTATGGCCGCGGCCTGGCCGCAGCGGTACGTCGCAGCGGCAGCGATGTGGTGGAGGTGATGCGACCCAACCGCCAAGACCGCCATCGCCGCGGCAAATCCGATCTGCTCGACGCCGAAAATGCCGCTCGCGCGGTGCTAGCCGGCCACACCGAGGCGATCCCCAAGACCGACGACGGCACGGTGGAGATGATCCGGCACATCAAAGTCGCCAAGAACGCCGCAGTCAAAGCCCGCACCACAGCCATGCAGTCACTCAAGGCCGTGCTGATCACCGCACCGGCCGAGTTACGCGAAACCCTCCAACCCCTGCCCAACATGGCCCTGCTGCGCCGCTGCGCCAGCCTCCGGCCGGGCCCGACCACCTCGGTGACCGCAGCAGCCAAATACAGTCTGCGGGCCATCGCCCAACGCTGGCTGGCCCTCAACGACGAAGTCACCGAGCACGAAAAGCTACTGGGCACCCTCATTAAACAGATCGCCCCGCAGCTGACCGCCGCGGTCGGGATCGGCCCCGACAACGCCTCAGAGCTGCTGATGGCACTCGGTGACAACGCCGAACGTATCCGCAACGAAGCCGCCTTGGCCAAACTCTGCGGCACCTGCCCGATCCCGGCCTCCAGCGGCAAAACCCTCCGCTACCGGCTCAACCGAGGCGGGCATCGCCGCGCCAACGCCGCACTGCACCGCATCGTCGTCGTCCGCATGAAATACCACGAACCCACCCGCGCCTACGTCGCCCGACGTATCACCGAAGGCAAAACCAAACCCGAAATCATGCGCTGCCTCAAACGCCACCTCATCCGAGAAATCTGGACCCTCACCAAACACCTACGCCAACAACCCACCACCCACCAAACCGCGGCTTGACGTCTATAGGAGCATCAAACCCGGGCTCGCCAGGCCAATCGGCCGACAATCGGGCGACGTTGTCGCTCAAAGTCGGACAATGACCCCTATCCTTGGCCGCCGGCATGGGAACCGTCAGCGGCGCAGGAATTCCACGACGTGGCGGGCCAGTTCTTCGCCGGCATCCTCCTGCAGGAAGTGGCCGGCGTCGTGGATCACCGGGTGAGCCCGGCCGTGTGCCCCGACCATCTCGCGCTGAAAGATCGGCGCCATGGCCCCGGTGATCGGATCGCCGTCGCTGAACGCGACCAGCATCGGGGTCTGCGAGGCGCACAGCGCAGCCCACGCCGCCCGGTTGGCCGGGGCCGCGGGATCCTCCGGCGTGGTGGGGATCAGCGACGGCATCGTCCGGGGACCGACGCAGTACCTGTCGTCGGGAAACGGGGCGTCGTAGCCGGTTCGGACGGCTTCGCTCATCGGGCGGCGGCACCCGGCCTGCACGAACCATCCGACATCGATCGTCGGTGCGGTCTGGATCGCCTCCCGGAAGCGCCACCAGACCTCCGGCATCGGAATGTCCCCGGTGGGCAGGCCGGTGTTGGCCACGACGACGCCGCTGAACCGGTCCGGGTTCTCGGCGAGTACCCGCAGCCCGATCAACCCGCCCCAGTCCTGGCATACCAGCGTGACGTTGCGCAGGTCGAGGACGTCGAACGCCAGCGCACGCATCCACTCGACATGTCGCGCGTAGGTGTGGTCCTGCGCGCGGGTCGGCTTGTCGGAACGGCCGAATCCGACCAGGTCCGGACAGATGACCCGATACCCTGCCTCGGCCAGGATCGGCATCATCTTGCGGTACAGATACGACCACGACGGTTCGCCGTGCAGCATCAGGATCGGATCCCCATCTGCGGGACCGTCTTGCACCCACGCCACCCGAAGCGTGCCACCGTCATCGTCGTCGAGGTCGCAAAACTGCGGCGGGTAGGCGAAATCCGGGAGGCCGGCGAACCTGTCGTCGGGCGTGCGCAGGGTCTGCATGAGGCGACGATACCGTGAAGGTATATACCCCCGGGGGTGTCTGATAGACTGGGCTCACCGCAACCAAGGAGGCCTCATGTCCGTGGCGATGAGCACCGCAGTGACCGGCGCCGATTTCGACGCCGTCACAGCGAAGACCCGGGAGATTTTGAAGGACAACGGTTTCGGCGTGCTGACTGAAATCGATATGCAGGCAACGCTGAAAGCCAAGCTCGGCGAAGAGATGGAGCGCTACCTCATCCTGGGTGCCTGCAATCCACCGCTGGCGCACCGGGCCGTGAGCGCCGAGAAGCGCATCGGGGTGCTGCTGCCCTGCAACGTCGTGGTCCGCGAAGACACCGAACATCCGGGCACGGTGCTGGTGGAGGCGATGAATCCGCAGCTGATGGCCCAAGTCATCGACAATCCGGCGTTGGCGGCGATCGCCGATGAGGTGAGCGAGAAAATCCGCACCGTCATCGATACGCTGGCAGTTGCCTTGCGCACCACCTGAAAGGAACCGCCGATGTGCTACCCCGTGCCGTGCCAGGTCTGCGGCAAAATCACCTGGGACGGCTGCGGCGAGCACGTCGCGGAGGTGAAGGCCCAGGTGCCACCGGAACAGTGGTGCGGCGGCCACTCGCAGACGCAACGCTCCTAGAGGCGCCCCTGGGCGCACGGATTATGGTGTGGGCATGCCTGAGCAGTTCATTCCAACAACGCCCACCCTGGTGGACTTGCTTCGGCTGCAGGCCGACCGATACGGGGACAAGGTCGCTTTCCGCTTCGCCCCCGACGGCAACAATGTCACGGCCAGCCTGACCTATCGGGAACTCGACGCCAAGTCTCGAGCAGTTGCGGCCGACCTGCAGCGCCAAGGCGCCGCCGGGCAACGAGTGCTGGTGATCTGCCGACCGGGCCTGGACAGCATCGTCAGCATTTTCGGCTGCTTTTACGCCGGGGCGATCGCAGTGCCGGTCGACACTCCCCTGGCACGTCTGAAGCTGGTCGCGCCCGATGCACAAGCCGCCTTCGCGGTGGCGACCTCCACCACCCAAAACCAACTTCAGATGGCAGCTGCCGATGTGCCCGGCATGTCGGCGCTGCGGTGGTGCGCCATCGACCACGCCGCCACCCCTGAAGCGTGGCAGGCGCCCGACATCGACCCGAGCACCACGGCGATGATTCAGTACACCTCCGGGTCGACCAAATCACCCAAGGGTGTGGTCGTGACGCACGGCAACCTCATGCACAACTTGGAGTCCATCCGGCGGGCCTACCACGGCAACGAGAACGAGACGAGCGTCTACTTCCTGCCGCAGCAGCACGACATGGGACTGATCGGCGGAGTCCTGGAGATGATCTACGTCGGCTGCACCACCGTATTGATGTCGCCGATCGTCTTCTTCCAGCGGCCGATGGCGTGGCTGGAAGCCATGTCTCGGTTTCGCGCCAACACGACCGCAGCACCCAACAGCGCCTACCGGTTGTGTGTCAAACAAAGCACCCCCGAGCAGCGTGCGGCATTGGACCTGTCGCACTGGACCACCGCCGCGAGCAGTTCCGAGCCGATCCACGCATCGACCATTCAGGAGTTCGCCGACGCGTTCGCTCCGGCAGGATTCCGCATCGAGGCGTTTCTGCCGTGCTACGGCCTGGCCGAGGCCACCCTGCTGGTCTCCGCCGACCCCACTCCTGAGGTCGCCGGCGTCCGCTACCTCGACAGCAAGGCGCTGAGCGAGAACCGCACCGTCGACGTCGACGCCACCACCGACGCCGTCGCAGTGGTCAGCTGCGGCCCACCGGTGTACGGCCAACGGGTCGTGATCGCCGACCCGGAGACCCGCCGCAGCCTCGGACCGGACGAGGTCGGCGAGATCTGGGTCTCCGGGCCCAGCGTTGCGCAGGGGTACTGGGCACGGCCGGTAGAGAACGCGCACAGCTTCGCCGGATTCCTCTCGGACACCGGTGAAGGCCCTTTCCTGCGCACCGGCGACATGGGATTTCTATGCCAGGGCGAGGTATTCGTCACCGGGCGGTGGAAGGACCTCGTCACCATCGGCGACAGCAACTACTTCCCGAACAACATCGAGCCGACGGTGCAGGACAGCCATCCGGCGTTGCTCGCTGACCGCGGCGCGGTCTTCGCCGTGCAACCGAAACCGCATGGCGACGCCCGACTGGTGATCGTGCAGGAAGTGGACTATCGGCAGCAGGTCGCCGAGAGCGAATATCCCGGGATCATGGAGTCCATCCGCGCGGCGGTCAGCGAGCAGCACGGCTTGGACGCCCACGACGTATTGCTGGTGCCGGCGATGCGGGTGCCCACCACCTCGAGCGGCAAGATTCAGCGGGGCGAATGCCGGCGCCAGTTCCTCGACGGTGAACTGAATGCGCTGGCGCAGTGGCACGCTCCGGCGGCGCCGGCCGTGCGGTCCCCGCAGGGGGCCGCGGCAACCGGCGCGAACACGCTGGCGCGGATGATCGTTTCCAGCTTGGCGCAGCGGCGTCAACAGCAACAAGGAACACCGCCGAGCCAGACCAGCGGTTAAGGCTCGATGCCCAGGTAGTGCACCAACCGGTCGAGGACGGGCCGCTGCCCGGCCAGCAGCTTGATTCGCGCCTGGGCCACCGAGAACCAGCCGACCCGGTCTACTTCCGGAAACTGCCGTAGTTGTCCCGACCGCGGCGGCCACTCCAATTCGAAGGTGTTGCTGCGGGCGTCGGTCACGTCGAGGTCGCCGCGCACCGCGAACACCGTGACCACTTTTCCACCGGCCTGGCGCACCTCGCCGAGGTCGGCTCGCTCGCCGTCCGGCGGCTGAAGGCCGAGCTCCTCGGCGAATTCACGTCGCGCGGTGTGCCATGGGTCCTCACCCTCGGGTTGCTCGCCCTTGGGAATCGACCAGGCCCCGTCGTCCTTGCGCGCCCAGAACGGTCCGCCGGGATGGGCGATCAACACCTCAACTCCGCCGTCGGCGCCCGACCGATACAACAGCAACCCGGCGCTGCGCTTGGCCACGCCTCACACCCCCACGGCGTGTTCCAGCTCTTCCAGCGCGGTGTTCAAATGCCCGAGCAGGCGCTGCAGGTGCGGAACCGACCGACGGCAGCCGACCAGCCCGAAATCGAGATTGCCGGCGTTGCTGACGACGGTCATGTTCAGTGCCTGCCCGTCCAGCGCGATCGACATCGGATAGTTGCCGTCCAGGCGGGCGCCGCGCCAGTACAGCGGCTCGGCCGGACCGGGAACGTTGGAGATGACGATGTTGAACGGCGGCTTGGCCGCCGAGACGAAACCGGGAATGGCCGCCAAGGCCAGCGGCGCCATGTTGGCCGCCGACAAGGCCAGCGCCTGGGTGCGCGGCAGCTCGCTGAACACCTTCTTGTTGCGGCGCATCGACTCGCTGATGGTCGCCAGTCGCTGCGCCGGGTCTTCGAGGTCGGTGGCCAGGTTGCACAAGATGGTGCCGACCATGTTGCCGCCGGAGTCGGCTTCGGCTTCGGTGCGCAGGCTCACCGGGACCATCGCCACCAGGGGGTGGTCCGGCAGGGCGTGCTGCTCGTCGAGGTAGGCGCGCAACGCGCCGGCGCACATCGCCAGCACCACATCGTTGAGGGTGACCCCGGCCGCCCTTTTGACCGCGATCACCCGCTCCACCGGCCAGGACTGCGCCGCGCAACGGCGAGCGCCACCGATTTTGACGTTGAGCATGGTGCGCGGCGCTTCGAACGGCAGGGTCAGCTGCTGCTCCAGTAGCGCGGCACGCGCCAGCTTCACCGTCGACGGCCCTAGGGCGGCAACGCCTTTGACCATCGACGTCAATTCGCTCAACGGGGATGGCGAGTCGGGGCGCGGCCGCGATGGGGGCCGGACCGACCACGGAGTGCGCAGTTCCGACTCTCGCGGGTCGGTCGACAGGGTGTGGCGCATCAGCCGCAGCAGCGAGACGCCGTCAATCAGCGAGTGGTGGATCTTGACGTAGACGGCGAACCGGCCGTCGGCCAGGCCCTCCACCACGTGGGCTTCCCACAGCGGGCGGTGCCGATCGAGCAGGCTGCCGTGCAGCAGCGAGGTCAGCTCCAACAGATCACGCACCCGCCCCGGCACCGGCAGTGCCGAGCGCCGCACGTGGTACTCAAGATCGACGTCGTCGTCGAAGGCCCAGCGCGCGCTCGGTATGCCACCGAACAGCGACGCCGGGCGCTTCCGGAAGGCGGGCTGCAGGTCACGGGCGCCCAACAGGCTCCGGTAGATCTCGCCGACGAATTCCGGTCCAGACCCCTCCGGCGGCTCCAACAGCATCAGCCCGCCGACGTGCATGGGGTGCTCGCGCGTTTCGGTCAGCAGAAAGACCGAGTCGAGCGGTGACATCAGCTGCATCGATCCATTACACCCCGGAGGGGCCCTTGGCCGCTTGCTAGTCTTGCCCCGTGCGTCGCCGGGCCATTGTCTGTGTCGCCTCGGCCGGGTGCTTGCTCACGGCCGGCATTGTTGCGCCCGCCGCTCCGGCAGATCCCGCGAATCCCGCCGTTGCCGGCAAAACGGTGTTCCTGGACCCCGGGCACAGCGGCGCCAACGACGCCTCGATCGGCCGGCAGGTGCCCAATGGGCGCGGCGGCACCAAGCCCTGTCAGACCAGCGGAACCGCCGCCGACGACGGCTACCCCGAGCACAGCCTGAACTGGGACGTGACCAACCGGATCCGGACCGAACTCGAGCGCCTCGGCGTGCACACCGAACTCTCGCGCGCCGACGACACCTCGGTAGGCCCGTGCATCGACGCGCGCGCCGCCGCGGCCAACGCTGCTCACCCGGATGCGATCGTGTCCATCCACGCCGACGGCGGGCCGGCCTCCGGCCGCGGTTTCCACGTCAACTACTCCAGCCCGGCGCTCAACGACGCCCAGTCCGGCCCGGCCGTGGCGCTGGCCGGTGACATCCGGGATTCCCTGGCCGCCGCGGGGATCCCGCAATCCAGCTATTTGGGCGCCGACGGCCTCTACGGGAGAGCGGATCTGGCCGGACTGAATCTGGCCGAGTATCCGGCGGTGCTGGTCGAGCTGGGCAACATGCGTAACCCCCAGGACGTGGCACTGTTGGAGAGCGCCGACGGCCGAGCGCAGTACGCCTCGGCGGTCACCAGCGGGATCGTGGCCTACCTGAGCAGGTGACGATGGCTCAACGCGGATTCGGCCGTACCGCCAGAACACTTTTCGGGGTGGCCGCCCTGACCCTGGCGCTGGCGGGCTGCTCACAGAACAGCGTCCCGACGGTGGTCGCCGGGCATGCGATATCGATGCTGTACGACCCCGGGCGGGTCGGCGGACTGCCCACCGCGGAGGGCCCCAGCGGCCCGCGCGGCGACGTTCCGCCGGTGACCGCCCGGGTCCAGGGCAGCGACGGCGGCGACATCGACCGGTTGTCGCTGCTGGCGATCGACGACATCGAGGACTTCTGGACGCAGCACTACACCGAATCGCTGCGCGGACGCTTCCAGCCGGTCTCGACGCTGATGTCGTATGACTCCACCGACGCAGACGGCCCGTCGGTGTGCGGCGGCGAGGTCTACCACCTGCCGAACGCGATGTATTGCCGCCGGATGGACACGATGGCCTGGGACCGGGCCAAGTTCCTGCCCACGGCCCGAAAATACTTCGGCGACATGGCGATCAACGGAACACTGGCCCACGAGTACGGGCACGCCCTGCAGAACATGGCCGGGATCGTCAACCCGCTGACCCGCACCCTGGTCCGCGAACAGCAGGCCGACTGCTTTGCCGGGGTGTATCTGCAGTGGGTGGCCGCGGGCAGTTCGTCGCGGGTGCAGTTGAGCACCGGCGACGGCCTCAACCATGTGCTGGCCGGGCTGATCGTGATCCGCGACCCGGTGTCGACGCCGGACAATCCGGTGTCGATCTCCGATGAGCACGGCACCGCCCTGGACCGGGTCGGCGCGTTCCAGACCGGCTTCGACGGCGGCGCCGCGATGTGCGCCGGGATCGACATGGATGAGATCCGCAAGCGCCGTGGCGATCTGCCGAATTCCCTGTTCGATTCGGAGAACCCGCAAAGCGACCTCACGATCGATGCGTCCGTGCTGTCCACCCTGATGGAGCAGCTGGGCCAGATCTTCGGCCTGTCCCGCCCGCCGGAGCTGTCCACGTCGGGCAAATGCCCCAGTGGCCACCAGCCCGACCCGGTGGCCTACTGCCCGGAGTCCAACCTCATCGTCGTCGATCTGGCCGGACTGCAGGAGATGAGTGCGCCGACAGATCAATCGACCCTGGGTATGCCGCAGGGCGACAACACCGGGTTGTCGGCCGTCACGTCGCGGTACGCCCTTGCGGTGCAACGCGAACGTGAAGTCGGATTGGAATCGGCGGCGGCGGCGTTGCGAACCGCGTGCCTGACCGGGGTGGCCCAGCGGCGGATGGCCGAACCCATGACGTTGTCGTCCGGCCCGGGCTTGACGCTGGCCGGCGGCGACCTCGACGAGGCCGTCACCGGTCTGCTGATGAACGGCATTGTCGCCAGCGACGCCAACGACGACACCGTGCCTGCGGGTTTCACCCGGATCCTGGCGTTCCGCTCCGGGCTGCACGGCGACATCGACGGCTGCTTCGAGCGGTTCCCGTGATGGGCACGATGTCATGAACCGTCCAGAGGATCCGCGCGAACGGCCGGAGCGGCGGACCACGCCCCTTCCCCGGCCACCACAGCAGCCGCGTGGGCCGCGCGGGCCGCAGGGGCCGCCGCCGCAGCGCCCACGGCCGCCTTTGGGCCGGCCTGAGCAGCCGTGGTATCTGGAGGTCCGCCGGCCCCCGGTGCCCCCACCGCATCGGGTGCCACCGCCCCCGCAGACGCATCGGCCGCCACCGTCGGGCCCGCGGCCTCCGGTGCCGCAGGACCGTCGCCAGCCGCGGACGAACCCCGCGGCCGCTCCTGGCAAACCGGCGGATCCGAAGCCGCTGTCGAATCGTGTTCTGCTGATCGCCTCGGGCATCACCGGACTGCTCGCGCTGGCCATGCTCCTGACTCTGGTGCTGCGGGGCGTCATCGGCGACTCCGGGCCGGTCGAACTCGATGTGCGCAAGGCCCAAGACGGCGTCCTGCAGGTACTCACCGATCCGATCAACGGCTATGGACGCGACAACGTGACCGATGTCCGCTGCAACAACGGGGTCAATCCGACCGTGCGCAAGGGCGGCAGTTTCAGCTGTGTGGTCACTGTCGACGGCGCCCAGCGCCGGGTGCTTGCGGAATTCACCGACGACGCCGGCACGTATGCAGTCGACCGGCCTCGGTGAGGTTTTAGCTGGTAAAACGCCGCGAAGGTGCGGCGAAGACGTTGTTGGGCAACGTCTGTGGGCTGACTAGGAGTTGGCTGGCGAGCCGGGTCCGAGCGGGCCGTCGCGAAATAGGGTCACACGCGCCGTTGCAACCAACCACTTCGCCCTGCGGTCCCTGAGGAGTTCGATGACCTACGTCAAGCCGCCCGAGTTGATCAATGTGATGATCGACGCCGGCCAGTCCAAGATCTTCATGTCCACCCGCGACACCCTGATCCGCGCATTCATGGCCGGTGCAACCCTGGCACTGGGTGCGGCATTCGCGGTCACCATGACCGTGCAGACCGGTCAGGCGATCATCGGGGCACTGCTGTTTCCGGCCGGCTTCTGCATCCTCTACCTGCTCGGATACGACCTGCTGACCGGGGTGTTCGTGCTGGCGCCGCTGGCCTGGCTCGACAAGCGCCCGGGTGTCACCATCGGCGGGGTGCTGCGGAACTGGGGACTGGTTTTCCTGGGCAACTTCGCCGGTGCGTTCACGGTCGCGGTGCTGATGGCGATCGTGTTCACCTACGGCTTCTCCAGCCCGCCCAACGAAGTCGGTCAGTTGATCGGGCACATCGGCGAGGCTCGCACGCTCGGCTATGCCGCACACGGCTTTCCGGGCATGCTGACGTTGTTCGTGCGCGGCATGCTGTGCAACTGGATGGTGTCCACCGGGGTGGTCGGGGCCATGCTGGCCACCGACGTCACCGGAAAGGTGATCGCCATGTGGCTGCCGGTGACGCTGTTCTTCGCAATGGGTTTCGAGCACTCCATCGTCAACATGTACCTGTTCCCCTCCGGCCTGATGCTCGGCGGGAACTTCACCATCATGGACTACATCGAGTGGAACGAGATTCCCACGGTGCTGGGCAACCTGGTAGGCGGATTGGCGTTCACCGGATTGGCGATGTACGCGACTCATTCGCGGACCGCGCCCAAACGCGGTACTTCGGCGCTGCAGAAGGAAGTGACTGCGGGCGTCTGACGGCCGCATCCGTCCGCGAGATCGGGCTGACGCAGGCCGCTACTCGAACATTTCCTGCGTGGATCGGATCTCGCGAGTCAGTGATCACCCCGGCAGCGAGCCGGGGTGATCACTGACATCACATGGCGGTGGCGGAGGGATTTGAACCCTCGGTGGGGGGTTACCCCACACACGCTTTCGAGGCGTGCTCCTTAGGCCGCTCGGACACGCCACCGCGGGACAGCGTACCTAACAAGGTGCCCGTCAGCCCAATCGCTGCCGGGCGAAGAACGCTTCCAGTGGCGCAGCGCACTCGGCAGCCAGCACCCCGCCACGCACTTCGGGCCGGTGATTGAGCCGGCGATCCCGGACTACGTCCCACAGCGAGCCCACCGCCCCGGTCTTGGGTTCGAAGGCCCCGAACACCAGCCGGGCCACCCGCGCGGCCACCAGCGCGCCCGCGCACATGGTGCAGGGTTCCAGGGTGACGGCCAGCGTCGCGCCGGTGAGCCGCCAGCCGTCGCCGAGGACGGCGGCAGCGGCGCGGATGGCCAGCAGTTCGGCGTGTGCGGTGGGGTCGCCGAGAGCTTCGCGCGCATTGGCCGCCTGGGCCAGTACGGTGCCGTCGGGACCGACCACCACCGCACCCACCGGCACGTCGCGCGGCCCGGCCTGGCCGGCGGCCAGCAGGGCCGCGCGGATCAGGTCCTCGTCGGTGGGCGGGCCGCTCACCGAGCGCGTCGCGGCAGGGCCGCGGTGAGCTGCTCGTCGAATCCCATCTCGTTGGCGATGCGGTGCAGCTGCTCTTCGACGGCCAGGTCGGACTCGTCGAGGATGACGCCGAGCACCGCGGCGGGCAGGCCGATATCGGACAGCACTCCCAGGTCGCCCTCTTCGAACGGGTCGGCATCTTCCAGGTCGTCGGCGTCGATGTCGGCGTCGATCTCTTCGAGCACCTCGTCGGCGAGGTCGTAGTCCAGCGCCGCCGTGGCGTCCGAGAGCAACAAGCGGGTGCCGGCCGGGCCAGGGCGGATGATCACAAAGAACTCGTGGTCGACATTGATCAGACCGAAAACAGCTCCGGCACTGCGAAGTTCACGTAGCTCTGTCTCTGCTGTGGACAGACTGGTAAGGGCTGCAGCACGCATGGACGTGCAACGCCACTTGCCGTCTTCACGCACAACAGCCACTCCGAAACCGTCCAGCGTCTCCGCCGGCCGGCCCGGTGCGGACGAGCTCTGTGCTCCCATGGGCGCCTACGGTAGTCGCCGCTTACGCCCTTGACCAGCGTGTGCCAACCTGGACAGGTGGCGGTAAGCACAGTGAAGACTCCGGTGTGCGTCTTAGGGCTCGGTCTGATCGGCGGTTCGGTGCTGCGTGCGGCCGCGGCGGCAGGCCGGACGGCGTTCGGCTACAACAGGTCGGCCGACGGGGTGAACGCCGCGGTCGCCGACGGCTTCGACGCCACCACCGAGTTGGAAACGGCCCTGAAGCGCGCCGCACAGACGGGCGCGCTGATCGTGATCGCCGTCCCGGTGCCGGCGCTGCCGATGCTGCTCGAACCCATCAGCCGGCTCGCACGCGACTGCCCGCTGACCGACGTCACCAGCGTCAAGAGCCCGGTGCTCGACGAGATCACCGCCGCCGGGCTGCAGGCCCGCTTCGTCGGCGGACACCCGATGGCCGGGACCGCCCACTCCGGTTGGCCCGCCGGGCACGCCGATCTGTTCCAGGGCGCACCGTGGGTGATCAGCGTCGACGACCACGTGGACCCGGCGGTGTTCGCCGAGGTGCTGGACCTGATTCTGGACTGCGGATCGCTGGCGGTACCGGCCCGCTCCGAGGAGCACGATGCGGCCGCGGCCGCCATCTCTCATCTTCCGCATCTGATGGCCGAGGCGTTGGCCGTGACAGCGGCCGATGTACCGCTGGCGTTCGCGCTGGCCGCCGGATCCTTCCGCGACGGCACCCGCGTCGCCGGCACGGCACCGGACCTGGTCCGGGCCATGTGCGAGGCCAACTGGCAACGGCTGCTGCCGGCGCTGGATCGCGCGATCGCGCTGCTGGCCGACGCGCGCGATTCGCTGTCGGCGTCGGACTCGGTGGCCGAACTGGTCAATCATGGGCACGCCGCCCGCACGCGCTACGACAATTTCCCGCGCAGCGAGATCGTCACCGTCGTCGTCGGCGCCAACGACTGGCGCCGGGAATTGGCCGCCGCGGGCCGCGCCGGCGGGGTGATCAGATCCGCGTTGCCAACCCGGGATAGTCGATGACGAAGCCGTCGTCATCGACGGTGAGGGTGGTGCCGCGGGCATCGGTTCCCGGGGTGATCACCTTGATGCCGGGCCGGGTCCCGACGCTGCTGTAGCTGGCGGTGGCCGCCACCACCGACATGTCGGGCAGGTTCAGGTACAGCGTGGGCAGGGTGATCGCCGCCTCCCGCTCGTGCAGCCGGGCCCGCCGGATCGGCAGCGTGTTGAAGAACGGGCTGAACAGCATGTCGATGTCCAGGGCACCGTCATAGCCGGCACGGGACTGCCCACGGGCATCGGTGACCAGCCACATGTTCTCTTCGTCGCGGGCGATCACCAGCTGCCGTTCCCGTTCGGCCAGCGTGACGGTCAGGCCCAACCGTTTGGTGGCGCCGGACTCGTCGGTGTGCAGGTCGTAGTAGACGCCGAACGCCGGATGCTCGGCGGTGGCCCCGGCCACGATGCGGCCGTTGGCCCTGATCCGATTGCCGGACAGCTGCACACGCACCGACTCCATCCGGGGGGCGTCGGGCGCCCGCCAGGTCAGAATCGCCGGCCACGGGCCGGACGGGGCTGCGCTCACCAATCCACCGTAAGCGACCGGCCAACGATCCGCCGTCAGGCCCCCCGATGCGCAAACTGACGAGAACCGGTTCATTTCCGGGCCCCAGGCGGCAAGATATCCCCATGAGCAGCGACCCGCGCGTGCCCGTCGACCCACCTCAGGGTGAAGCCAGCCCCCCGCCGCCGCCTCCAGCGGCGATGCCGTTGACCCGCGCCGGCGCGCTGTGGAGCGCGCTGATCGCCGGTTTTCTGGTCCTGATTGTGTTGCTGGTGTTCGTCACCCAGAACACCGGCCCGGTGGACCTGGCGTTCTTGACCTGGACGTGGAGCCTGCCCACGGGGGTGGCGATCCTGCTGGCGGCGATCTGCGGTGGGCTGCTGACCGCCCTGGTCGGGACCGCGCGCATCTTCCAACTGCGTCGCGCCGCCAAGAAGTCCCTCGCGGCGCACCGGTAGCCGACCGGGATCAGCCCGCGGCTTCGCCGCGGCCCTCGCCGCCGGAGAACCGGGCCTGATTGCGCGGCAGCAGGTCCCAGACATGCTCGGTGCCGTTCGTCGATGCCACCGCTGCCTGCCCGGACCGCGAGTACAGCAGGCGGGTGATCGACACATAGTCGATGGGAAATGACAGCAGACGCTGCGTGCCCAGGACCTGGTGCAGGATCACGTTGATCACGCCGCCGTGGCTGAACACCGCGACCGTGTCGTCGGGTTCGGCGCCGGCCACCACGTCGGCGACGGCGTCAGATACTCGGGCGCAGAACGCGGCCTCGTCGACGTCGGCGGGCAGGTGGCCCTGCGCCATCCGGGCCCAATCCTGCGGTCGCTCGGTGGCCAGTTGTTCGACAGGCAGGTAGCCGGCCAGGTCGCGGTCGTATTCGGCGAACCGCTCGTCGATGTCGACGCCGTACCCCAGCTGCGCGGCGAGCGGCTCAGCGGTCTGGATCGCCCGGCGCTGCGGGCTGCTGACCAGCCGGGTGATCGGGAATCGAGTCAACGCATCAGGCAGGCGCCGCGCTTGGGCGAAGCCGGTCTCGGACAGCTCGGGATCGGAGCCCTGGCCGTACTCGCTGCGTAGCGGGAGGGCATGGCGGATCAGCAGCAACTGCACCCCTGTCACCCTAAGGGGCCGGTTCGGCCCCGCCTCACGGGGTGACGATGTTGAAGTTCGGGTCGGCCTTGTCGAGTACGCGCAGCAGGTTCGCCCAGGCGGTCTGGTCGCCGGTGACCTCCAGCCCGCCATTGCCCAGCAGCGCTGCCAGCAGCGCCGGCGTGGTGGCCGCCGTGACCGTGACGTCAGCGCTGGCCGGATCCGCCGGCGTCTTGCGGTGCACGAGTACCCCGTTGCGCAGGGTGAGGCGATAGTTGACCCCGGTGTCGGCGAACGAGACGTCCAGGGCCAGTGTCAGATCCCAGGCCCGCGGCCCGTTGACCCGGATCGCCAGGCTGTCGAAGAGTTGCTCGGCGCTGAGCTGAGATAGCAGCCCCACCGAGGCGACCCGGGTGGGGGTGCCGAAGTTGCCGGTTCGCAATTCGGTGGCACCGGAGAGGAAGAAGTTGCGCCAGGTGGCGTTCTCCGCGCCGTAGGCCAGCTGCTCCAGCGTGTCGGCGTAGAGCCTGCGCGCCCCGGCGTGGTCGGCGTCGGTGAACATCGCATGGTCGAGCAGGGTTGCCGCCCAACGGAAATCACCGTCTTTGAAGGCCGCGTCGGCCAGTTCGACGACGCGGTCCACGCCGCCCAGCGCTGCCGCGTATCGGGGTCCCAGTTCCTCTGGGGGGTGCGGCCACAACCGGGCCGGGTTGCCGTCGAACCAGCCCAGATACCGCTGGTAGACGGCTTTGACGTTGTGGCTCACCGATCCGTAGTAGCCGCGTGCGTGCCAGGCGTTTTCCAGCGCGGGTGGTAGCTGGAACTGTTCGGCGATCTCGATCCCGGTGTAGCCGCGGTTGAGCAGCCGCAGTGTCTGGTCATGCAGGTAGGCGTACAGATCACGCTGCAGCCCGAGGTATTCCGCGATCTGATCGGTGCCCCAGGTCGGCCAGTGGTGCGAGGCGAACACGACGTCGGCCCGCCCGGCGAAGGTGTCGATGGCCTCGGTGAGGTAGCCGGCCCAGGCCCGCGGGTCGCGCACCAGCGCGCCCCGCAAGGTCAGCAGGTTGTGCTGGTTGTGGGTGGCGTTCTCGGCCATGCACAGCGCCCGGAATTGCGGGAAGTAGAAGTGCATTTCGGCCGGTGCCTCGGTGCCCGGCGCCATCTGGAACTCGATCTGCACGCCGTCGATGACGTGAGTCTCACCGGTGCGAGAGATGGTGACGGTCGGGACGATCACGGACACTTCCCCGGTCGAGGTGTTCTGTCCCAGGCCGCAGCCGACCTGCCCGCGGGGGCCGCGCGCCAGCACGGTGCCGTACATGTAGGCGGCACGCCGCGTCATCGCGGTGCCGGCGTAGACGTTCTCGGACACCGCATGCTCGATGAAGCCCTCCGGGGCGAGTACGGCCACCCGGCCGGCGTCGACGTCGGCCTGCGAGGTGACACCCAGCACACCGCCGAAATGATCGACGTGGCTGTGGGTATAAATAACGGCGCTGACCGCACGATTCCCGCGATGCTCTCGATAGAGCCGCAGCGCCGCGGCGGCGACCTCGGTGGAGATCAGCGGGTCGATGACGATGACGCCGGTGTCGCCCTCGACGAAGGTGATGTTGGACAGATCGAAGCCGCGGACCTGGTAGATGCCCTCAACGACTTCGTAGAGCCCCTGCTTGGCGGCCAGCTGGCACTGGCGCCACAACGACGGGTGCACCGAGGTCGGCGGATCACCGGCGAGGAAGTCGTAGCTGTCGTTGTCCCACACCACCCGGCCATCGGCGGCGGTGATGACACACGGCGTCAGTGCGGCGATGAAGCCGCGGTCGGCGTCGACGAAATCTGTTGTGTCGCCGAAGGGCAGCGTGCTGCGGTGCTCGGCATGGGCGGCCTCGATCGTTGCACTCACCGGCTGGTCTTCCATGGCGCCCAGCTTGCCACCAATGCCGTGTCGCGGCGTGGGTTGTCGCGTCAACGGCGCCGGCGCAACGCGGTCAGTGCGTTGCGCAGCCGCGTCGGCCACGACGGGCGGGCGACCCGGTCGCGGGTCTCGCGTGCCTCGCGGGCGTAGTCACGGATGGATTCGTCGCCTTCTTCAGCACGCATGGGATCACCTCTCCGGTGAGTCGTCGGGCGCGGCCGGCGGGTCGTCGGGAACCAGCCTTTCGGGCACCTCGGCGGGTGCCAGTCGTTCCGGCGGGTCCGCGGGCACCAGTCGTTCCGGCGGCTCCTCGGGAGTACGCCGGTGCGGCGGCTCTTCCGGCCGGCCCGGTTCGGGTGGCAGTTCGGGGTTCATCCGGGTCGCCTACCCCTCGGGGGGCGTGTGCAAACCCGGGGGGCGAGCGCGCGCAGATGTACGTACACACCCGGCGTGTCGCCGGGCAGACACGCACGCTCGCGGAAAGTACCGAGCTACCGGGGCAGGCGCACGGTGAACGCGGTACGGCCGGGTTCGCTGGCGACACCGATGCTGCCCCGATGCGCGCGGACCACTGCCGAGGCGATCGCCAGCCCGAGCCCGGTGCTGCCGCCCTTGCGTGACCGGGAGGTGTCCCCGCGCGCGAACCGCTGGAAGATCTCCGGCAGGAACTCCGCCGGGATGCCCGGCCCGTCATCGGTGACGCTGAGCACCGCGTCGTCGCCATCGACGGCCAGCCGAAGGGTCACCACGGTTCCCGGGCCGGTGTGCACACGGGCATTGGTAAGCAGGTTGGCCACTACCTGGTGCAACCGGGCGGCATCACCGGGCACCGTCACCGGCTCATCGGGCAGATCGAGTTGCCACTGATGGTCCGGGCCCCCGACGTGCGCGTCGCTGACGGCGTCGACCGCCATCCGGGACAGGTCCACCGGCTCGTGCTCCAGCGGACGACCGGAGTCCAGCCGAGCCAGCAGCAGCAGGTCTTCGACCAGTTGGGTCATCCGTTCGGTTTCGGACTGCACCCGGCTCAACGCGTGCGCCAGGCCTTGCGAGTCCGCGTCGTCGGATACCGGGATCCGTTGCGCCAGTTCGGTGTAACCACGGATTGCGGTCAGCGGCGTGCGCAGCTCATGGCTGGCGTCGGCGACGAACTGGCGCACCCGGGTCTCACTGTCTTGGCGGGTCGACAGCGCGGCAGCGATGTGCTCGAGCATCCGGTTGACCGCGGCGCCCAGTTGGCCGACCTCGGTGCGGGGGTTGGCGTCGGACTCGGCGACCCGCACCGGCAGCGTCGCCTCACCGCGATCCAACGGCAGGCCGGCCACTTCGCCGGCGGTCTGCGCGACGCGGCGCAGCGGGGCCAGCGCTCGCCGGATGACCACGCTGCCGGCGGTGGCCACCGCGGCCACCGCAACCAGCGTGACCAGCCCGAAGATCAGCAGCACCCGGACCATGGTGGCGTCCACCGCGGCCAGCGGCAGCCCGGTGACGATCACGTCGTCACTGCGCCGGGCGGTGGTCGCGACCACCCGGTAGCGGCCCACGCCGTCGAGGCGCCGGGTCACCGGCGGCGATCCCGCCGACACATCGGTCAATCGTGTTGTGGCGGAAGGACTCAGCTCCTCCCGCTGACCCGAGGTGCTCAGGTACCCCGCCTCGATGTCCTGGCCGGCCGCGGGGGCGTCCCCGCTTTCCACCACCGCACCGACCATGCCGGCCGGCTGGCCGGGGGCGTCCAGGAAGTCCGGGCCGGGCCCCGGCCGCGGCCGGTGGTGCCGGTGCCCGGGCGGCGGCGGTGGCTGGCCGTGCAGCCGCGCCGAGCGATGCGAGGCGTCGGAGAGCTGGTGGTCGAGTTGGCTGACCAGGTACTGGTACAGCGCGAGCTCCGTCACCGCGCCGATACCCAGGCAGGCCACGGTGAGCAGCACGATCTGACCGGCCAGCAGGCGCGCCCGCAGCGACCAGTTGCGCCAGGTGCCGCCTTGCGGCGGCTTACCCAGCCGGCTTGAGCACATAGCCCGCACCGCGCAGCGTGTGGATCATCGGCTCTCGGCCGTTGTCGATCTTCTTCCGCAGGTAGGAGATGTAAAGCTCAACGATGTTGGCCCGGCCGCCGAAGTCGTAGTCCCACACCCGGTCCAAGATCTGCGCCTTGGACAGCACCCGCTTGGCGTTGTGCATCAGGTAGCGCAGCAGCTCGAACTCGGTGGACGTCAACGTGATCGGGTCACCGCCCCGGGTCACCTCGTGGGAGTCCTCGTCGAGTACCAGGTCGCCGACCACGATCTGGGCGCCGGCCTCGGCGGTGCTCACCCCGGTGCGGCGCAACAGCGCGCGTAGCCGCAACACCACCTCCTCGATGCTGAACGGCTTGGTGACGTAGTCATCGCCGCCGGCGGCCAACCCCGCGATGCGGTCCTCCAGGCCGTCCTTGGCGGTCAAGAACAGCACCGGCAGCCGCGGGTTGACATCCCGCAGCTTTCCCAGCACGTCGAGTCCGCTCATGTCGGGCAGCATCACATCGAGCACCACGACGTCGGGACGTTCCGCCTTGGCGGCCGCGATCGCCGAAGCGCCATCGCCTGCGGTCGCGGTGGTCCAGCCCTCGTAGCGCAGCGCCATCGACACCATCTCGGCCAGCACCGCCTCGTCGTCGACCACCAGCACAGTGATGGGCTTGCCGTCGGCGCGCGACATCACGACACGTTCGACCGATCCCCGTGGCGTAGACATCACGTTCCAGTATGTCGGGCGCGCCGATATCTTCATCGCATGGCACGCACACCGCAGGAAATCTTCGACCATCACCTCCAGGCCCTGCTCGCTCGCGACGTCGACGAGCTGCTCGCCGACTACACCGACGAATCCGAGCTGATCACCGCCGCCGGCGTTGCGCGGGGCAGTAGCGGAATCCGGGCCGCGTTCAGCCAGCTGTCCGCCGCACTGGCCGACGCGACCTTCGAGATCAAGTCGCAGACCTACAGCGGCACGGTGCTGCTGCTGGAATGGACCCTGGACGCACCGGATTCACGCGTCGACGGGGTAGACACGTTCCTGTTCGGCGACGACTCGATCCGGGTGCAGACGATCTCCCAGCAGGTCCGGCCCAAGAGCTGACACCGCGGAGACGGGGCCCGCGAAACCGGTGAACCGCTGCGGGCCGACGGGTTAGGTTCGCCCCGTGAACCTCGAAGCGGTCGCGGAATGGATGTCCACTCAGGGCCTGGGCGAGGGCCCGCTGGACAACGTCACGGAGCTTTCCGGCGGCACCCAGAACGTCATGCTGGCGTTCACCCGATCCGGTCGCCGCTATGTGCTGCGGCGCGGCCCGCGGCACCTGCGACCGCGCAGCAATGCGGTGATGCTGCGCGAGACCCGGCTGCTGGCCGCGTTGGCCGGCAGCGACGTGCCGCATCCGGGATTGATCGCCGTCTGCGACGACCCGGCGGTGCTCGGCGATGCGGTGTTCTATCTGATGGAGCCGGTCGACGGGTTCAACGCGAGCGGAGAACTGCCCGCCCTGCACGCCGGCGACCCGACGGTCCGCTACGGGATGGGACTGTCGATGGCCGATGCGCTGGCGAAACTCGGCGCCGTCGACCATGTCGCCGTGGGGCTGGCGGACTACGGAAAACCCGACGGGTTCCTGGAACGCCAAGTGCCGCGGTGGCTTTCCGAACTGGACTCCTACCGACAGTTCGAAAACTATCCGGGGCCCGACCTGCCGGGCCTCGAGGACGTCGCCGCCTGGCTGCAGCGCAACGTGCCGGCATCCTGGCAGCCGGGGATCCTGCACGGCGACTACCACGCGGCCAACGTGATGTTCTCCCCCACCGGACCTGAGGTGGTGGCGATTGTGGACTGGGAGATGTCGACCATCGGCGACCCGCTGCTGGACCTGGGCTGGCTGCTGGCCACCTGGCGCCAAGATGACGGGTCCAGCGTGTTCAGCCACACACTGACCGGCATGGACGGGCTGGCCTCCCCCGATGACCTGGTGCAGCGCTACGCCGCGGGCAGCTCGCGCGATCTGTCGCACCTCGGGTGGTACACGGTGATGGCAGGTTTCAAGCTGGCCATCGTGATCGAGGGCACGCTGGCCCGCGCGTCGGCGGGCATGGCGCAGCAGGAGGTCGGCGACCAGTTGCACGAGGCCGCCGTCTGGCTCTTCGAGCGGGCCCAGGCCTGGATGGCGGATGCGAAATGACAGACCTCATCGACGACATCGACAGGATCGTCACTGCCGACACTCGGCGCCTGGTCGACATCTTCAAAGATCTGCATCGCAATCCCGAGTTGGGGTTCAACGAAGTGCGCACCGCGCGGACCGCCGCGCAGGCACTCGGCAACCTCGGCTTCACAGTGACCACCGGGATCGGCCGCACCGGCGTGGTGGCGGTCCTGGCCAACGGCCCCGGCCCGGTGGTGATGTATCGGGCCGACATGGACGCGTTGGCGGTGCCCGAGGCCACCGGCCTGGACTACGCCAGCAGCAACCCGGCGCTCGGGCACATGTGTGGACACGACGCGCACGTGACGTGGATGTTGGGCTTGGCCAAGGTGCTCGCCGAGACCACCCACACCTGGTCGGGTACCGCGGTGCTGATCGGACAGCCCGCCGAGGAACTGATCGCCGGCGCCCAAGCCATGATCGACGGCGGCCTCTACGACGTCGCACCCCGACCGGACGCCTTCCTGGCGATGCACACCGCGCCGCTACCGGTCGGCATGGTTGCCGCGGTCGGCGGGGAGCGGATGGCCGGCACCGACCAGCTCGACATCGTGTTCCACGGTGTGGGCGGACACGGGTCCATGCCCCAGTTGGCCCGCGACCCGGTGCTCATGGCAGCACAGGCGGTCGTGCAGTTCCAGAGCATTGTCAGTCGCGCCGTCGCACCCAGCGAGACGGCGGTGCTGACGGTCGGCTCGGTGCAGGCCGGCAGTGCCTACAACGTCATTCCGGACCGGGCGCTGCTCAAGGTCAACCTGCGCTGGTTCAACCCCGACGTGCGCGAGACGCTGCTGGCCGGCATTCGGTCCATCTGCCGGGGCATCGCCCGCAGCTACGGGATGGGCGAGGACCGGCTGCCGGAGATCTCGCTGGCCGGCGGCGCCACTCCGCTGGTCAACGACACCACCCTCACCGACCGGGTGGCCACCGCGCTCGGCGACCTGCTCGGTCCGGCCAACGTCGTGCGCCAGCTGCCGGCGCTGACCGGCTCGGAGGACTGCCACCTGCTCAAAGGGCAGCACCTGGAGGTACCGCTGTCATATCTGCTGGTTGGCGTCGCCGATCCACAGGTGTACGCGAAGTCCGCGGAAAAGGGTCAATTGTTCCCCTTCACACCGCACTCGCCGGACTATATGGTCGACCTTTCCGCTATCCCCCTCGGAACCAGGATTGCAGCCCGTGCAATGCTTGAATTGCTTACGACCAGTCGGTTTTAGCGTATTTATGCTCCGCCGAGTTTCCGAAATACTTGTGCGGTCCACGAAGAAGAGCTAAGGTGTATTGCTGTGGACGATCGTCACAAAGATCCAACCGTCGTGTTGCCCTATCTCGTAGGCAGGCCGCTTGGAGCGACCGAGGTCTACGAGGCATTCGGCTACCGCAAGTCCGCCTACTACAAGGCGGCACATGAGGGTCGGCTGATCAGCGCGGACAATCTGATCCGAGTTGCCAGGTATTTCGGGCTGAACCCCGTCGACCTGCAGGTACGGTTCGGATTGATCGAGCACGACGCCGTCGCCGAGTACCTGGAGTCCTCATCACGGCCACTGCGCCTGGGTGATTTGAAGGCGGATCTGGACAAACCTCCCGTCTAAGACGACCCCCAGGAAGTACCGTCGACGCATGACGTCGGCGTTAATTGGTGCCACCGTGGTGGTGGCGCTGTACGCCCTGTGGGTGCGCCGCGATACGTGGTGGTCGCGCTGGGAGATCGGCATCACCCTGGCGATCGCACTGGAGACCTTCGCGCTCGTCCTGATGTCGCCGTGGGCAGCTGAGACCCTGGGTCCGGCGCTGCGGCACGCCATGCGGATATGGAACATCCAGCAGCTGGCCGGTCACATCTGCTTCGTCGTCGCCATCGCGGCCAACATCTACCACGTGCTGGCACGGCTGGCCGACTTCGACCAGATCCGACCGTTGTTCCGCCTGCACGTGCAGTTGCCCGTACAGGCCGGCGTGGTGGCGATGGTGGCGGTGTTCCTCATCGCCGACGCGGGCTATCGCCCGGACGGCTTCTCATCGCTCGGGGGCGGGGGCGCCTGGGCGAGGGCCTACTGGGCACTGTTGTCGCTGGTGCTGATCTACCTGTCCGGCTACGCGACGCGAGTGTTGTCGATGCTGCGATCCGACCCCCGTGCCAAAGAGACCGTCGAGCTCTACACGGCCTCCACGGCCTTCGCCGTGGCGGCCATCATGGCGCTTTTGAGCAATGCCTGGTCCAAAGCCGATGTCAGCCCGCTGATTTGGCTGTGCGCATGCATTTCCGTGGCGATCTTCGCTTACGGTTCAGCCCGTTCCTGGCAGGCCAAAGCCGCGTGGTTCGCCAGCAGCGAACCTCCGGTCGGGCAGCCCAATCCCCCGCAAGCCCTGTCGTGAGGGCACTCGATGACGTCGGGAATCATTGCCACCACATTGGCAGTCGTCGCCTATAGCCTCTGGGTTCGCCGCGACACTTGGTGGACACGCTGGGAGAACGCCGCCACCTTCGCGTTGGCATTGGAAGCCTGTGCGCTGCTACTGATGTCGCCGTGGGCCGGGGCCAAGATCGGCCCGGTTTTACATCACGGCCTCGGGGTGTGGAACGTTCAACAGCTGATCGGCCACCTGTGCCTGATCGTGGCCGTCACGGCGAACATCTATCACATGCTGGTCCGTCTCGCCGACCCCGATCAAGTGCGGTTCATCATGCGCCGCCAGCTCATGATCCCGATCTGGCTGAGCATCGCCGTGATGGTGCCGGCCTACCTGCGCTCCGACCAGGACTACCAGCCTGATGCGTTCGCCGCACCCCGGACCGATGCCTGGATGGAGCTGTACCAAGTGGTCGGCTGTGCGCTGGTGATCTACCTCAGCGCCTACGTCAGCCGGCTGATGCTGACCCTGCGGCACGATCCGCGCGCCAAGCCCACCATTGACCTCTACCTCGTCTCGATGGCATTCGCCACCGCCGCCTGTCTGATCGTGGTCGGTTCGACGTGGGTCGACGGCGACAACGCCAGCCGCTGGATCTGGCTCAGCATCTGCTTGGCGGTGGGCACCTTCGCCTACGGGTCCGCGCGATCGTGGAAGGCGAAAAGCGCTTGGTTTACCTCCGGTGACGGTAAGGTGATCGGCGCGCAATGATTTCCCTATTCATCGTCATCACCCTCGGTGTGGTCCTGTACAGCCTGTGGGTCCGCCGCGACACGTGGTGGTCACGCTGGGAGGCCGCCGCCACCTTTGCCATCGCAATGGAGGGCTGCGCGCTGGTGTTGCTGTCGCCCTGGGCCGGTGATGAGCTGGGACCCCGGCTACACCGCCACTTGGGCGTGTGGAACGCCCAGCAGCTCCTCGGCAACATGTTCCTGATCGTGGCGGTGCTGGCGAACATCTACCACATGCTGGTCCGCCTCGCCGATCCCGATCAGGTGCCCCCGATCATGCGTAAGCATCTCCAGATACCCGTGGGACTGAACGTCGTCGTGATGGTGGTGACCTACGCGATGAGCGCACGGGGCTTCGAGCCAGACACGTTCGCCGGCCTGACCGGCGATTTCTGGATGACGGCCTACGAGGTGTCGGTGTGCATCCTGGTACTGCTCTTGAGCGGATACGTCGGCCGGCTGATGCTGGCCCTCCGACACGATCCGCGGGCCAGGAGGACGATCAAGCTATACCTGGTCTCGATGGTATTTGCGGTGGGGGCCTGCCTGATTGCGGTCTGCTCGATCTGGGCGCGCGGCTACGCCGGCCCGGCGATCTGGGCCTGCATCTGCCTGTCGGTGGGGATCTTCGCCTACGGGTTGGCCAAGTCCTGGCAGGCAAAGAGGGCGTGGTTCTCGCCGGACCCCTTGACCCATCGGTGACGACACCCCGCCTTGGTGGTCAGCGCATGGATCTGCCGGTGGTGTGAGCCGCAACCGATCAGAGTTCAGCCAACGCTCGTCTGAGCGCGGCGGCTTCGTCAGCGCCGACGCGGTCGACGAAGTGAACCAACGCGGCCTCGCGTCCGCGCGAGTCGACAACCTGATCGAGTGCATACGACATTAGTTCGGCGACCAGCTCGGCACGGCCCTGCGTCGGCACATAACGGTGGGCGCGATTGTCCCGCCGCTGGACCACCAGATTCTTCTTCGCAAGCCGTTGCAGCACAGTCATGATCGTGGTGTAAGCCAGGTTCCGCTTGACGGCCACCGACGCGTGAACCTCGCGGACTGTCAACGCCCCTGACGCCGACCACAGGCATTCCATGACCGTGCGTTCGAGATCACCCAGCCCAATTCGCGCAGCCACAGCCCTTCACCTCCTGCGGCGATCCGCAGCCGCCTTCGTCCATCGCGAGCGGAGCACGACGACCTCCGACACGCTAGAGGTAAGGCTAACCTAATTCGAGATGGTATGGGGGCGGAAGAGCCGGCGTCCCGACCACACGACCCGGCCCGTCAATCCCGCCAAACAGAAAAGCCCCGGCCGTAGCCGGGGCAATCTGTACCGTGAAAATGTGCGCCCGAAGGGATTCGAACCCCCAACCTTCTGATCCGTAGTCAGATGCTCTATCCGTTGAGCTACGGGCGCCTGTCTCTTCAGTTGTCGGTCGAGCAAGCCCGGCCGTTGCGGAGGCGAGAGGATTTGAACCTCCGGTCCCCCGTAAAGGGGACAACTCATTAGCAGTGAGTCCCATTCGGCCGCTCTGGCACGCCTCCCGAACTCGTTGAGGGTACCGGATCACTCCCCCAGTTCTGAAACCGCGGGGTTAGTACGGCGGTCCCAGCTTCGCCTCCCCTCGGTCGAGCCTCGCTGAACCGCCGCCGGACTACACCGCCAACGGCACACATATGCTGTGGTCCGTGACCGTCAGACTGCGCCCGGAGATCGCCGCGCTGCCGGCTTACGTCGAGGGTAAGACGGTCCCCGGATCGATCAAACTCGCCAGCAACGAGACGGTGTTCCCCCCGCTGCCCAGCGTGGCCAAAGCCGTCGAAGCCGCCCTGGCCACCACCAACCGTTACCCGGACAACGGCTACGCCGCGCTGCGCGCCCGGCTGGCCGAGCATGTCGGGTTCGGCCCCGAGCATGTGGCGGCGGGTTGCGGGTCGGTGAGCCTGTGCCAGCAGCTCATCCAGATCAGCACCGGCGCAGGCGATGAGGTGGTGTTCGGCTGGCGCAGCTTCGAGATCTATCCGCTGCAGGTCCGTACGGCCGGAGCCGTACCGGTGCAGGTGCCGCTACGCGAGCACACCTACGACCTGGACGCGATGCTGGACGCCATCACCGACCGCACCCGGCTGATCTTCGTCTGCAATCCGAACAATCCGACTTCCACCGTCGTCGACCCCGGCGCGCTGGCCCGGTTCGTCGCCGCGGTGCCACCGCACATCCTGATCGCCATCGACGAGGCGTATGTGGAGTACATCCGCGACGGCCTGCTCCCCGACAGCCTGGGCCTGGCCCGACGCCACCGGAATGTGGTTGTGCTGCGGACTTTTTCGAAGGCCTACGGGTTGGCCGGTCTGCGCCTGGGTTACGCGGTCGGCGACCCGGAGATCATCACCGCACTGGGCAAGGTCTATGTGCCCTTCACGGTGTCCAGCGTGGCGCAGGTCGCCGGGATCGCCTCGCTGGATGCCGCCGAGGAGCTGCTGGCCCGCACCGACGCGGTGGTCGCCGAGCGGGCCCGGGTTTCGGCTGCGCTGCGTGATGCCGGATTCGAGCTGCCGGATTCACAGGCCAACTTCGTGTGGCTGCCGCTGGCCGAGCGCACCGCCGACTTCGTGGCCGCCGCCGCGGCGGCCCGTATGGTGGTCCGCCCCTACGGGCAAGACGGAGTCCGGGTGACCATCGGCGCGCCGGAGGAGAACGACGCGCTGTTACGGTTCGCACAGACGTACCGCTGAGGAGGAACTGACATGCACGCGACCGCGACTGCCACCGTCGCCGCATCCGCATCTCGAGTGTGGGCGGTGCTCTCCGACTACGAGGCCATGTCCGACTGGGCCCCCGGTCTGAAGATCACCGTGATCCGGCCGGGAACCCCCGAGCCCAACGGCGTCGGCGCCCAGCGTCGCATCCAGGCGGTGCCGGGGATGGCGCCGCTGGTGGAGGAGATCATCGCCTTCGAGCCGGATCAGCGACTGAGCTACCGGGGCGTCTCCGGCATCCCCTTCCGCAACTACATCGGCAACGTGGCCCTGCGCTCGACGGGTTCCGGCACGGAGATCAGCTACACCGTCAGCGCCGACAACCGGCTGCCCGGGGTCGCCGCGGTGCTGGCGCACGGCCTGCTGTTCGGCCTCAAGCGGGCCGTGAACAAGGCCGGCTGACACGATGACCACCATGAATGACGAGCTGGCCCGCACCACGTTCGACGCACTCAAGGACCGCACCGACCAGATCCCCGACGCCGAGATCGATGCGTTGTGGGCGACGCTGCCACCGGCCACCGTCGAGCAGATGATCGGCGAGTGGCGCGGCGGGGAGTTCGTCACCGGCCACAAGATGAACGGCCTGTTGGACAAGGCCCGCTGGTTCGGCAAGACGTTCAACTCGCTCACCGACGTGCAGCCGCTGGTGTGCCTGGACGAGGACGGCAACAAGTTCTCCAACGTCAAGCTCGGCAAGGGCGAGGCGAGCCTGTGGGCCGAGGAGTTCCGCGGCGAGGTGGTGGCGACCATGGTCTACGACGGCCAGCCCACCCACGACCACTTCAAGCGGGTGGACGACAACACCGTGCTGGGCATCATGAACGGCAAGGCGGGCGTGTTGGATAACGGCCGGTACTTCTACTTCTACCTGGAGCGGGTCTAGCCCGTTCCCGGAAATCCGGGCCATGTAGACCGTTGCCCACCTTTGAGCGACTGTGAAGATTTGAGTGGCTGTCGGGCGGGCTGACCCACTTGAGCGACTGACCCCGTCTTTGCGGGTGTCCTTGATTTGATCTGTCGCCTGCTCGGCAGTCGCGCCCCTGGTGCTGACCGGGCGGGCAGTGACCTCATAGGAGCCTGACCGGAATTCAGGTCCCATCACAGTCTTGTCCGGCCCGACCGGCCAGCGTCACAACCCTGCTGAAAGGTCGCGATACCAATCATGCCAACACAAGTCCCCGGTGGTCGAGTCATCGTCGGTGTCGACACCCATAAACACCTGCACGCCGCGGCGGTCCTCGATGAACGTGGCGCCCTATTGGCCACGGCCACCTTCGATGCGAACACCAGCGGATATCGCGCGTTGATCGACTGGGCCGGCACGTTCGGAACCGCATCGAGCTTCGGGATTGAAGGCACCGGCTCCTATGGCCGCGGCCTGGCCGCAGCGGTACGTCGCAGCGGCAGCGATGTGGTGGAGGTGATGCGACCCAACCGCCAAGACCGCCATCGCCGCGGCAAATCCGATCTGCTCGACGCCGAAAATGCCGCTCGCGCGGTGCTAGCCGGCCACACCGAGGCGATCCCCAAGACCGACGACGGCACGGTGGAGATGATCCGGCACATCAAAGTCGCCAAGAACGCCGCAGTCAAAGCCCGCACCACAGCCATGCAGTCACTCAAGGCCGTGCTGATCACCGCACCGGCCGAGTTACGCGAAACCCTCCAACCCCTGCCCAACATGGCCCTGCTGCGCCGCTGCGCCAGCCTCCGGCCGGGCCCGACCACCTCGGTGACCGCAGCAGCCAAATACAGTCTGCGGGCCATCGCCCAACGCTGGCTGGCCCTCAACGACGAAGTCACCGAGCACGAAAAGCTACTGGGCACCCTCATTAAACAGATCGCCCCGCAGCTGACCGCCGCGGTCGGGATCGGCCCCGACAACGCCTCAGAGCTGCTGATGGCACTCGGTGACAACGCCGAACGTATCCGCAACGAAGCCGCCTTGGCCAAACTCTGCGGCACCTGCCCGATCCCGGCCTCCAGCGGCAAAACCCTCCGCTACCGGCTCAACCGAGGCGGGCATCGCCGCGCCAACGCCGCACTGCACCGCATCGTCGTCGTCCGCATGAAATACCACGAACCCACCCGCGCCTACGTCGCCCGACGTATCACCGAAGGCAAAACCAAACCCGAAATCATGCGCT
Source organism: Mycobacterium sp. SMC-14 (assembly GCF_046250075.1). Lineage (NCBI taxonomy): Bacteria > Bacillati > Actinomycetota > Actinomycetes > Mycobacteriales > Mycobacteriaceae > Mycobacterium > Mycobacterium sp. SMC-14. The sequence continues at coordinate 4,369,161 of NZ_CP176429.1, forward strand.
GCCTCAAACGCCACCTCATCCGAGAAATCTGGACCCTCACCAAACACCTACGCCAACAACCCACCACCCACCAAACCGCGGCTTGACGTCTATAGGAGCATCAAACGGCTCAGGGCACTGCCAAGCGTCGGTAGTTGTCGCTCGGAGAGGGGCAACTGCCGCATTCCCCTGGGCCGGATCTGATTCAGCGCCGCAGCACCAGCTCCCGATCGCGCGCGGTCTGGCCCTTCGCCGCGTGCCGGCGGTGCCGCAGTGAGGCGATGACGGTGACCGTGAGCACGCCGACGATCACCAGCAGCGACGGCCCGGTGCCGATCTCGATACCCCCGGCGCCCCCTTCGTGCATCGCGTGCATGATCAGCTTCACGCCGATGAAGCCGAGGATCAGCCCCAGTCCGTAGGACAGGTACACCAGCCGGTCGAGCAGGCCGTCGATCAGGAAGTAGAGCTGGCGTAGGCCCAGCAGGGAGAAGGCCGTCGCGGTGAACACCAGATAGCTGTTCTGGGTCAGGCCGAAGATCGCCGGGATCGAGTCGAGCGCGAAGAGCACATCGGTGCCGGCGATCGCCAACATCACCAACAGCATCGGGGTGATCGCCCAGCGCCCGTCAATCCGGGTGAACAGCCGGTCGCCGTCGTAACGCTCGCTGGTAGGCACCACCTTCTTCACCAGCCCGACGATGACGTCGGGAGCTCGCTGAGCCTCCTCTGCGCTGCCCGACCTGAGCATGTTGCCCGCCGCCAGCAGGAGCAGGAGGCCGAAGAAGTAGAAAACCCAGGCGAAACGGTTGATCATCGCGGCGCCGAGCAGGATGAAGCCGGTCCGCGCGGCCAGCGCCATGACGATCCCGAACAGCAGCACCTTCTGTTGGTCGACTCGAGGCACGCGGAAGCTGGCCATGATGACCAGGAACACGAACAGATTGTCGACGGAGAGCGCCTTCTCGGTGAGGTAGCCGGCGAAGTATTCCGAGCCCGCGTCGGCGCCACCGAAGACAAACATGCCGACCCCGAAGAGCACGGCGACGCCGATGTAGCCGGCGGACCAGCGCGCGGATTCCGTCAACGTCGGAACATGCGCCTTGCGAACATGCACGAAGAAGTCGAACGCCAGGAGCCCTAGTAGGCCGACGATCGTCAATGCCCACAACCATCCGGCAATGTCCATGTCCTACCCACGCTAGGCAGCTTGAACGACGCCGGATTGGACAGCAGGTTGCGAGGTTATGACCGTCCGGTGAAGGCGATCAGCCTGTGCAGGCTCGATGCCGAATCGGGGACATCGACGGGGTCGCCGAACCCCGCTCGCACCCGGCCCACCGGTGTGATGATCGTGTGCGCCAGGTCCAGCACGTATCCGACCAGCGGTTCGGCCGCATTCAGCGTGCGGCCCGTCGCCGTCGCGTAGTCCCACGCGTGCACCAGAAACTCCAGCGCCAGAATGCCCGCAGCCATCTTGGCCGGCAGCTCAGTGGGGCCGAACGCGACGGTGCCGTCCAGACCGCGACCTCGCCAGGCGTCCAGGGCGGGCCGAGCGGCGGAGGAAACCTGGTCGGCCAGCGAATCGGCGGTATCCCGGACCGGAAACTCCGCGCCCGCCGCGCCGCCGAGGATGGTGATGGAGTGCAACAGGTGCTCGGTCAGCTGCGCGACGTCGAACTCTGAGCAGGGCGTCGGATTGGACCATGCGTCGCCGCTGATACCGCTCAACACCTGCTCCAGCACCGCCCACGCGGCTTCGGCGCCGGCGAGCTCGTCGGCGGGGGGCGCGTCGGTACCGGGTCGCAGATCAGGAGTCATGCGTCCAACGCTACGGTCTGGGTATGACAGCGTCGTATGAATCCGTCACCGTCGAGATCAAAGACCACGTCGCCCAGGTCACGCTCATCGGGCCGGGCAAGGGTAATGCGATGGGCCCGGCGTTCTGGGCGGAGCTGCCGGAGGTCTTCGCGGCGCTGGACGCCGACCGCGAGGTGCGGGCGATCGTGCTGACCGGCTCCGGCAAGAACTTCAGCTACGGGCTGGACGTGGCCGCGATGGGCGGCACCATGACACCGATGCTGGCCGACGGCGCGCTGGCCCGGCCGCGGGCGGACTTCCACCGCGAGCTGCAGCGCATGCAGGGTGCGATCACCGCGGTGGCCGACTGTCGGACACCGACCATCGCATCGATTCACGGCTGGTGCATCGGCGGCGGGGTCGACCTGATCTCCGCGGTCGACATCCGCTACGCCGCCGCGGACGCCAAGTTCAGCGTGCGCGAGGTCAAGCTGGCGATCGTCGCCGATGTGGGCAGCCTGGCCCGGCTTCCGCTGATCCTGTCCGACGGCCACCTGCGTGAACTCGCGCTGACCGGCAAAGACATCGACGCGGCCCGGGCAGAGAAGATCGGCCTGGTCAACGATGTCTATGCCGACGCCGAGGCCAGCCTGGCCGCCGCGCACGCCGCAGCGGCCGAGATCGCTCAGAACCCGCCGCTGACCGTCGCCGGCATCAAGGACGTGCTCGACGAGCAGCGCACCGACCGGGTGTCGGCCAGCCTGCGCTACGTCGCGGCCTGGAACTCGGCGTTCTTGGCGTCCAAGGACCTGTTGGAGGGCATCGGCGCGATGATGGGCAAGCGCAAGCCCGAATTCACCGGCGAGTGATGGCCTGGCTCTTCCTGTTCGGGGCGATCGGTTTCGAGGTCGCCGGAACGCTGTCGATGCGCGCCTCCGACGGCTTCTCTCGATGGCAGTGGGTGATCCCGGTTGCCGTCGGCTATGTGTTGTCCTTCGTGTTGCTGGCGATGGTGCTCAAGCGCGGCATTCCGGTCGGGGTGGCCTACGGCGTCTGGTCGGGTGTCGGAGTGGCGTTGACCGCCGTGCTGGCCCGGTTCTTGTTCGACGATCCGTTCACGCCGGTGATGGCCGGTGGCGTGGTGCTGATCGGCGCGGGCGTGTACGTGATGGAGATGGGCGCGCACGCGTGAGCCACGACGTGCCGCACCGCCAGCCGGCCCTGGCCGACATCATCGCCACCCTCGACGTCGACCGCGTCGATGACGAGCACTTCGTGGCCACCCAGCTGGACAACCGGATCCACCACATCGTCGGCGGGCATATCGCCGGCCAGGCACTGATCGCGGCCAGCCGCACCGCGCCGGGCCGGGTGCCGCACAGCGTGCACGTCTATTACCTGCGGGCCGGGGATGCCCGCCGCCCGGTCGACCTGCATGTCGAGGTGGCCCGTGACGGAGGCACGCTGTCGACGCGACAGGTCACGGCCCGCCAGGACGGCCAGATCCTGCTGGAAGTGCTGTCGTCGTTCACCACCGCGGTCGACGCGCCCGAATACCAGCAGCCGATACCGGATGTCCCCGACCCGGATTCGCTGCCGTCGTCGCAGGAACAACTGGCGGCCTACGCCGACGAACTGGGCGGCTATTGGGTTCAGCCGCACCCGTTCGACCTGCGTTACGTGGACGCGCCGCCACGGATCGCCATGGAGCGTGGCGAGCCGTCGCCGCGGCTGCGGTTGTGGTGGAAACCCGCCGAGGCGGTGCCGGCGGATCCCGCGATGCACAGTGCCCTGTTGACCTACCTGTCCGGCACCACCATGGTGGAGGCGGCGCTGGCCATGCGGCGGACCAATCAGGCCAGTACCTTCAACGCGCTGATCGACCATGCGCTGTGGTTTCAGCGGCCCGTCGACCTCTCGGACTGGGTGCTCTCGGACCAGTTCACGCCCAGCGGCATCGCCGGGCGCGGCCTGACCACCTCGACGATGTACAACCGGGCGGGCCAGCTGGTCTGCGTGGCGACCCAGGAACTGTATTTCGGCCGGGGCGGAGCTCGGCGTCCCACGTAACCTGGCGGGCATGACACCCGACGGCACCGTCCGTATCCCCGCCGACCTCGACGCCGTCACCGCGATCGGCGACGAGGACCATTCCGGTATCGACCCGGCGTCCGTGGAGCGGATCTGGCAGGCCGCCCGGCACTGGTATTCGGCCGGACTGCACCCCGCGATCCAGTTGTGCCTGCGCCACAACGGTCGCGTGGTGCTCAACCGGGCCATCGGGCACGGCTGGGGCAACGGTCCGTCGGATCCCGCTGATGCGGAGCTGGTCCCGGTGGGTGTGGACACCCCGTTCTGCGTGTACTCGACCGCCAAGGCCATTACCAGCACGGTGATGCACATGCTGGCCGAGCGCGGCGCCTTCTCCCTGGATGATCGCGTCAGCGACTATCTGCCCGACTACGGCCGACACGGCAAGCACCGCACCACCATTCGGCACGTGATGACGCACAGCGCCGGGGTACCGTTTGCCACCGGGCCCAAGCCCGACCTCAACCGCGCAGACGACCCCGAGTACGCCCAGGCGCAGCTGGCCAACCTGCGGCTGGTCTACCCTCCCGGGCTGATGCACATGTATCACGCCCTGACCTGGGGGCCACTGACCAGGGAGATCGTGCGGGCGGCCACCGGCAAGGACATCCGGGACGTGCTGGCCACCGAGATCCTGGACCCGCTGGGTTTCCGGTGGACCAATTATGGGGTTGCCCCGCAGGACATTCCGCTGGTGGCGCCCAGCCATGCCACCGGCAAGCAGCCGACCGGCGCGGCGGTCGCGGTGTTTCGCAAAGCGATCGGCGGGTCGGTGTACGAGATCATCCCGGTGACCAACAGCCCGTTCTTCCTGACCACGGTGGTGCCGTCGTCGAACACCATCTCCACCGCGTTCGAGCTGTCGCGGTTCGCCGAGATCTGGCGTCGCGGAGGCGAACTCGACGGGGTGCGGGTGCTGTCACCGGAGACCCTGCGGGGCGCGACGGCCCAGTGCCGCCGGTTGCGCCCCGACGTGGCCACCGGGCTGGCGCCGCTGCGCTGGGGCACCGGCTACATGCTGGGGTCCAAGCGGTTCGGGCCGTTCGGCCGGGGCGCGCCGGCCGCGTTCGGGCATCTGGGCCTGGTCAACTGCGCCATCTGGACCGACCCGGAGCGGGGGCTGTCGGCCGGGCTGATTTCCAGCGGTAAGCCGGGTCAGGACCCGGAGGCCAAGCGCTACACCGCGCTGATGGACCGGATCGCGGCGGAGATCCCTACTTCTTTGCGCTGACTCTGCGCTCAGGGCGGGGAACTGCGAGTAGGACACGCCGTGAGCGCAGAGTCAACGGAATAGGCCGTAGACGCGACCGCGGCCGCCGAGTCCGGTGAGGGACCCGACGGCCGCGATACGCGATCTGTCGGCGTTAGCCGGCTTTGCCGTTCGTGCCGTTGGCGCCAGTGGCGCCAGTGGTGCCGTTGATTGCGCCGGGACCACCCGCCGCACCACCGGTTCCGCCGGTTCCGCCGGTTCCGCGGGTGCCACCGGCACCACCGGGGCTACCGCCGTTACCGCCGTTACCGCCCTTGCCACCGGCCGGGCCGGCGCCGCCGTTACCGTTGGCGCCGTCGGTTCCGCTGGTGCTGTCGCCACCGGCGCCGCCCTTACCGCCGGTACCGCTGTTGCCGCCGTCGCCACCGGCACCGCCGGCCTGGCCGACGCCGGCATTGACACCGCCTGTGCCGCCGTTGCCGCCAGCGGCTCCGGCACCGCCGGCGCCACCGACGCCACCCTTGCCACCGTTACCGGTGTTGGACGTGCCGCCGTTGCCCGCGAGCCCGCCGTTACCGCCGTTACCGCCGTCGGTTCCGTTGGCGCCGGCCGTGGTGGTTCCCGCGCTTCCCGCCGTGCCCGCTCGGCCGGCGCCACCGGCCCCGCCGTTACCGCCGTTACCGCCGTTACCGCTGTCGGACGCGCCGCCGAGGCCGCCGAGGCCGCCGTTACCACCATTACCGCCGGGCCCACCGGGGAGCGCCACGGCCCCGACGCCGCCGGAGCCACCGACACCACCGTTACCGCCGTTACCGGTTCCAGAGGTGCCACCGACTCCACCGTTACCGCCGTTACCGGAGAACGTCCCCGTTCCGATGCCACCCGAACCACCGGAACCGCCGGTGCCGCCGTTACCGTCGAGACCCCCGCCGATGCCTGCGCCACCGGCACCGCCGATGCCGCCGTTACCGCCGTTCAGGCCGTTGCCGATGCCGTCGACACCGCCGCCACCGCCACTGCCACCCGTGCCACCGTTGCCGGCCTTGCCATCGGTGCCGGTCCCGGAGTCACCGCCGACACCGCCCTTGCCGCCGTTGCCACCATCACCGCCGGCGTTGGTGGTGCCGTTGCCGTTGTAGCCGAGTCCACCGGTGCCACCGGAGCCACCGTTGCCGGCGGTGCCGCTGGCGGAGGTGCCGCCGGTACCGCCGGTACCACCGGCACCGGAGGTACCGCCGAGGGATCCCTGTCCGCCCGAGCCACCGGTGCCGCCGCTGCCTCCGTTACCGGTGCCGGAGGTACCGCCGGCACCACCGTTGCCGCCGTCGCCGGAGGTCGCGCCATCGATTCCGACACCGCCGGTACCGCCGAAACCACCGGTGCCACCGGTGCCGTCGACGCCACCGTTGCCTCCAGTGCCACCGGCACCGCCGTTGCCACCGTCGCCGCCGTTGAGACCGTTGCCGGCCGCGGTGACGCCACCGACGCCGCCACCACCACCGGTGCCACCGGTGCCGGCGGTGCCGTAGGTGCCGGAGGTGGAGGCGCCACCGGCACCACCCTTGCCGCCGTTACCGCCGTCACCGCCTGCGGTTCCCGTGACGGTGCTGCTGCCGACCGCACCGGCAGAGCCGGTGCCACCGGCACCACCGAAGCCGCCAGTTCCGCCGTTGCCGGTGCCAGACGTGCCGCCGGAACCACCGTTGCCGCCGTCACCGGAGGCCCCGCCATTGGTTCCGACAGCGCCAGCACCGCCGGCACCACCGGCGCCACCGTTGCCGTCGACACCGCCGTTGCTGCCGCTACCACCGGCACCACCGGTGCCGCCATCGCCGCCGTCCAGGCCATTGCCCGCAGCGTCGACACCACCGACGCCACCGACGCCACCGGCACCACCGAGCCCGGCGTTCCCGTACGCGCCGGAGGTAGAAGCACCGCCGATGCCGCCCTTACCGCCGTTACCGCCATCGCCACCAGCGGTTCCCGTGAGGGTGCCGGCCGAACCGGCACCACCGGCACCACCAACGCCGCCGGCGCCACCGTCACCGGTGCCGGAGGTGCCGCCGACACCACCGTTGCCGCCGGCGCCGGAAGTCCCGTCGCCGGTACCGACACCGCCGGCACCGCCAGTGCCGCCAGCGCCACCATTGCCATCGAGGGCATCGGTACCGGCAGCACCACTGGTGCCGCTGGTGCTGGCGCCACCGGCGCCACCCTCGCCGCCGGTACCACCGTTACCGCCGGTGCCACCGTTGCCGCCGGTAAAGCCGTTGCCGTCGGCGTCTACACCGCCCTTGCCGCCGGCACCGCCCTGGCCGCCGGTACCGCCGACGCCACCGTTGCCACCCAGACCGCCGTCACCGGTGACCGCGGTGCCGCCGACACCGCCCTGGCCGCCGGCCCCGCCGTTACCGCCGGTGTAACCGTCGCCGCCGCCCGCACGGGGGTGCGGTATTCCGGTGATCCCCACGATCGCGTTACCACCGGCGCCACCGTTGCCGGCGTTACCGCCATTGCCGGTGCCGGTTGCGGCACCACCGTTGGCGCCGTTGCCGGCATCGCCACCGATGGTCCCGCTGCCGCCCGAACCGCCGACACCGCCGTTGCCGCCGTTGACCGCGCCGGCCCCGGTGCCACCCACACCGCCGTTGCCGCCGTCGCCACCCGGGCCGACCGGCATCTTGGACGTACCGGGAGCACTGACGCCGCCGGCACCGCCGGCACCGCCGTTACCGGCGCGACTGGCGCCGAAGGGGTTGCCGACGCTGGTGGCGCCGGCACTGTTGCCGCCGGCGCCGCCCTGCCCGCCGTTGCCGCCAGCCAGTTGGGCGGCGCCGCCCGCACCGCCGCTACCGCCGTTACCGCCGGATGCAGTGCCATCGCCGCCGCCGCCGCCGGTACCGCCGTCACCACCCCAGGCGCCAGCGACGATCAGGGTCGGCGGGGCAGCACCGCCGGCGCCACCGTTGCCGCCGTTACCGCCGGTGCTGATGACATTGGCACCGGTCGCTCCGTCGGCACCGGCACCGCCGTCACCGCCGAGCCCCGAATAGCCATTGGGCAAGGCCTTGCCGCCGACCCCGCCATTGCCGCCGTTACCGCCCTTGCTGTAGATGTTGCCGTCGGTGGACTTCCAGCCGGTGCTGGCGGCGCCGTCGCCACCGCGGCCGCCTTCCCCGGCGATGCTGGTCGCGCCACCGCCGCCCTGGCCGCCAACACCGCCGTTACCGCCGTTGCCGCCGACGTAGGTGCCGGTGCCGGCCGCGCCGCCGGCACCACCAGCACCGCCGGTGCCGCTCAAGGTGGGCTGGTTGAGGCCCGCCTTGCCAGCCGCACCACCGGTACCACCGACACCGCCGTTACCGCCGGTGGTCTTGACGTTGTTGTCATCGGTGGCGGCGTTACCACCGGCGCCACCGGCGCCGCCCTTTCCGGCGATACCGTCGTTGGCCTCAGTGGATGCACCACCGACACCACCGTTTCCGCCATGGCCGCCCTGGGTGGCACCGAATCCGCCGGCACCGCCGTCACTACCGTCGCCGCCGACGCCGCCGAGGGTAGCGGCGCCACCGTCGCCACCTTCGCCACCTTTACCTCCGGTTAGTCCGGCACCGCCGTCGCCGGCTGCGCCGCCGGCACCGGCGAGCGGTCCGGCACCGCCGGTACCGCCGCTACCGCCAACGCCCCCGTTGCCAAGGTAGTCACCGGTGATCGCGTCCTGGTACGCGTCGCCACCGTCGCTGCCGGCACCGCCCTCACTCGACACCCCGGCGACGCCGGCGCTGCCGTAGGACCCATCGAACTTCACGCCCGCGGCACCGGCGGCACCGGCGCTGCCGCCAGATGCACCGGCGGCGCCGTTGAGGTGCGCCGCGATGCCGTCGCTGACGCCATCAGCTGAGGTCCCGGCATCGCCGGCCTTACCGCCGTCACCACCGTTGCCACCGTTGCCGAACAGGTAGCCGCTTCGGCCACCGGCGCCGCCGGCAGCGCCGCTGCCGCCGTTACCGCCGACACCGGTACCGCCGTTGGCGTAGCTGCCGTTGGCGCCCGCGGTGCCACTACCGCCGGCCCCGCCGTTGCCGCCGTTGCCGAAGAACCAGCCGACCGCGTCACCACCGAGGCCACCGACACCACCGCCGGCACTGGAGCCAACGCCGTCACCGCCGGCGCCACCGTCACCGCCGATTCCCATGTAGGAGCCGCCCATGCCGCCGTTGCCGCCGGCACTGCCCTCGAAGCCGTCACCGCCGTCACCGCCGTTGCCGAACCAGCCCGCGGTGCCGCCGTCACCGCCGGCCAGTGCGCCGTCATCGCTGTTCCAGCCAGCACCACCATCGCCGAACCACAGGCCGGCGTCCCCGCCGTTCGGGTTGAGCGCGGTCCCATCGGCACCGTCGCCGATCAGGAACAGCCCGGAGGATTCGTTGATCCAGCCGTTGACCAGGGCGCCGAGGTCACTGTCGATCCAGGCCTCCACACCGAAGTGGAGGGGTTGGTAGAACCACTGGTCGATGATCGTGGACATGTCGAAGAAACCGCCGGCAGCGGGCCCCGCGACATCGATCGCCGAGGCCGCGGGGTCGAACAGGTCCATCAGCCAGTCCAGCCCATCATCGGCCTGCGCTGACGGCAGACCGGCCAGTGGCGTCATCCCGAACGCCAAGAACGCAGTGGCTGCACCACCGGCACCGATCACCCGCTTGCGGCGCGACTGGCCAGCCTGCTGCTGGCCGCGGCGCCGGTTGCTGCTGTGACGACGACTCATTGAGGAACACCTTTCATCAGATGTAAAGCTTTGGAAGAGTTAAGATTTGCGGTGGCGGATTAGCTGAAGAGCCCGTCGAGCACGTCCTGCAACCCGCTGAACACGTCAGTGGCTTCCGCGCTCGCGCCACCGTCATCGAGGAAGTTGTCCGGGATGATGGGCAGTTCGACACCCATCCACGGCGGGGTCACAGTGACGGTGTTCTTGCCGTCCCAGCCCGAGCCCAGTAGTGCGCTGACGGTCTGGCCCCACATCTCCCAGGCGGCGATCGGGCCGATCCCCTGACCCACGACGTTGATCGTGTTCAGGAACGGGACACCGACCATTTCCAAACCCAGGGCGTTGAACAGCGAGCCGCCGACCGTGGGAACCGTCTCCAGCACTTCATTGTTTCCGCCGAGCACCTGGTAGTTGGCGATTTGCACATGGCCGGTACTGAGCAGTCCACCGAAGGTGAAGTCCAGCCGATCCAGGGCCATGCCGGCCGGCAGGAAGCCGGCGTCGTTGATCATCGGCAACAGTGAATCCAGGTGCAGGACAGCGCCGTTGAGGAATCCGTTCCACCCGCTGGCCAAGATCTCGTTGAAGCTGTCACCCTCAGTGATGCTGTTCATCATGGCGATCCACGGGCTGATGCCCGGACCGATCGAGCCCATGATGACGCCGGACATCGGCGAGATCATCCAGTTCAACGCCGCGTTGACCCCGTCGACATCGGTGCCGGCCGGCAGGTAGCCCGGCACCTGGGCAATCAGCAGGAGATGCCCCGTGGTGATGGTCCCGTCGATGGTGTGGTGGTTAACGGTGCTGTAGGTCTCCTTGGCGACATCCAACGGCAGTGCCCAGCCATCGCGCACCGCGACCCAGTGCTCCTGGATCTGGGTGTTGATGTCGGCGAGCGTGGTGGCGCTCGGGTCGTCCAGGAATTGCTGCGCGTAGCCCATGACGTTCGCGTACAGCTGCTGCCAGGCCACCCCCGGCGCCAACAAGAAGTTGTTGATCAGGGTCGTCGCGTTGGCGGCCGATTCGTTGTACACGTCAATCCAGGGCTCGGCGACACTGGGCAGACCCCCCGCGGTGAGCGCGACGTCAATGACCGTGTGGGCCATAGGCGCCGGCGCCACAACCGGCGTCGCGGCGATCAGGCCGGTCCCGGCGATGACGACGCCGGCCGTTGCGTAGGGGCGAAGAATGGCGTGCAAGGGAACTCCTTCAGGTCATGTGACTCAGCACACGGAACGTAACTGAGGGAGACCTGAAAAACAGCAGTCAGGAAAGGGCCGACCGCAAAGGGGTGCGCCCCAGACGCCGTTGGCAATCTGCGCGGTCGATAAAATCCCAGGTACACACGTTAACATGTGTTATCAGCAAACCTTTGACGTCGGTTAAATGGTTCAACTGGAAATTACCGACCGGTAAGAATTGGAACACGTTCATTCGCGCCCATTCCGCGTCTCTGCGGCGCGTAATAGCCGTTGACCTGCGTAGGTCTGATGCGACGACAAAGTTCAAACGCGTGTTGTAGAAACAGGTGTCAAATAATTTCGCTACAGCACGGATCCCTATTAGGCGAACTTTAGCTAACATGTCGTAGATGGCTGTTGATGCAGGTAACGGGCATCTAGCCGACGCGAAGCCCCAGCCTCGTGGCGTCCGAATCTCCTGCCAAGGGCCGCGTTCCCTGAGAATTTATGTGAGCGCTAACCGGGGGCCCGGCCGGCCCCGGTTAGCGCACTCCGACCTGCGCCCAGGACTGCTAGGGCGGCCCGGTCCGCCGACAAACGTCGCCCAGGGCGATCGCCTGTTGATGCGACAGCTGATCGAGGTAGTACGCGCGGATCCCGCGCGCGTAGGTCACCACCGCAGAGGCGAACCGCTTCCGGCCCTCAGCGGTGATGTAGGCAAGCACCGCTCTGCGGTCGTCGGGATGCGGCCGCCTACCGACCAGTGACTGGCACTCGAGTCGGCCGATCAGTGACGTCACCCGGCTGGGCGCCAGCGCGAAAGTCTGAGCCAAGTCCCGCATTTGGGCCGAACCTGTCTCGGATCCGGCCAGCCGGTCCAGTACCAGGACCTCAAAGAGAGTCAATCCGTGGGCGTGGACCAGGCTGTCGTTCAAGGCCGCAAGCAGACGTTCGGAGGTGTCCACAAACTGGTGCACGCACGTGCATTCAGCCGCGTCGAGCACCGGCAACTCCCACACTGGCCGCCTAAGAGCCCGCAGGTGCCCCATGTCGGGCGATGTTAGCCACGTGACGCGGCGACCGGTGCTTGATTCGGCAACTTGATGCCCACAGACTGGGCGGGAGGCTAGCGATTCAATCCAGCGTCGATTTTTTCGGAAGGTCTGCGTCTTCCAGTGAGGCGCTGATCTGATGGCAACTGGCACCCAGGGCAAGCATCTGCTGGCGGGACATCTGGTTCACGTAGAGCCGGCGGATCTGTTCGGCATAGGTCTTGCGGGCCTCCCCCAACCTCTTGCGCCCCTCCGGGGTGAGCTCGGCGCGCACGCCCCGCCCATCACCGGGGATCGGGATCCGGCGGACCAGGCCGCGGCTTTCCAGACGCCGGGTCAGCCAGGTGACTCGACTGCGGAGCAGCATCAGCGCTGCAGCCAGTTCGCTCATTCGGACAGAACCGGTCTCGGACTTGGCGAGCAGATCCAGCAGCCGAAGCTCGGACAGGTCAAGCCGGTGGCGGCCCAACAGGCTTCGGTTCAGCGCGGCCAACAGACCCGTCGATGACTCGACGAACACCTGCCAGGAATTCTGTTCGATGTCTTCGAGCCCCGGCAGCCGCATCGCCGGCACCTGACCCCCTGTGTCCTCCACGGCGGGCGACGGTACCGAAACCCTTCCCACAATGACCACGAAAAACGGCGGAGTTTGCATCCTGCTGCATACATCAGTGACGCTCGCCGCCAGCCCGCAACGCCTGCCGCCGTCGCATCCAGGCTTCTCACAGCCCCTTTTAGGATAGTCCCAGCAAATGTACAAACCGGGACGGTTGATTCAACCGGAAACTAACTCACGGGTAGCAATCAGAACGTGTTCTAGCAGCGGGCCGAGGTAGCCGCTAAGTCCCGTGCTAGGCCGGTAACTGCTGGACACCTGCGATGTGCGAGCCCAACGAGCATTGACGGAGAGCTTCGGAACTGAACGGTTGTAATAAATATCCCAGCGACTTCACAGCGAGTGCGAAACGGCGCGTGAGCAAACCCCGGCGCGCTGCAGCCTTGACGCCGATCAGAGCGGTAGCTTGGCCGCAGACTCGCCGTGAGCTGCCCGGGAGACATAGAGTGTCGAATCGGCCTGCTTCAGTCCGGAATTGATCCGCCGGCAATTCTCCTCGAGAGTGGCGAGCTGGCGCCGCGACAGCGTGCCGATGAGATGGGTCTTGACACCTTGGGCGTAGTTGAGGCTGGCATGACCGGCCACCCGCCGGCCGTCGTCGCTGATCCGAGCGACCACCCCACGCCGGTCATCGGAATTCTGTTCGCGCCGAACGAAACCCCGCTCTTCGAGTCGCCGGATCCGCTTGGTCATGTGGTGCGGATTGGCGCCCAGCGCGTCGGCCAGGTCGCCCATCCGCGCCGCACCGTCCTCGGTCTTATCCAGGATGTCCAGCACCCGCAAGTCGATGACCGAGAGCTGGTGCGCTTCGGTCAGCCAGCGATCCATCGTGGTGTGAAAGCGCAACGCGGCGTGCAGGAAGTTCTGCCACGACTTCTGCTCGGCGATGTCCAATCCGGGCAGATCACTGGGGGTACGTCGACGAGACGGACGTTGCATGCCGTCATGTTAGCCAGGCGTTGCCATAGCGCGTCAACATCATTGCGGTTGCCAGTTCGCCCACCACTGGAACACGCCGGTCGCAGTGCCTCCGGACGCTCCCACTAATTGGATACAAACCTACTGAATCTGCAGCATCAGCCTCGCGCTGCGCTGGTGCCGTTCGCAGTGTCAGCTCGGAAATCTAGTCCAAGCTAGAGGATTTTAGGCGCACTGGAGACTCCCCGCGGGCGACGGCGTGTTTGCGTAGTGAATGCATATCGACAACGAGAGACCGAGCATTGCCGGTGGTTCGTGGGCCCGCGGGGTTTCGCGTCATGCTGAGCGATTGGGGCGGCACTCCGGTGCATCGCGGCAAACCTGCGCCCCGACCGTCGCCGGTTGGGGGCGCCGATGTTGCCGAAACCGATTCTCCGCGACCGATTGCCGCACCAACATCCCAGAAACGGTTCAACCGGTTGATCGGGAGCAACGCCGCACACGACAGACGAATCCTCAACTGGCACTTGAGACTCGGAGGCACTCGACGGAGGCTCCGCCTACCGGACGGCGCACCGGAACTTTGCTGGGCCGATTCCCCAGAGGGTGTGACAAGGGGGGAACGGCGTGCGCCTGGCTTGGATGGCGGTGGCGGAGGGATTTGAACCCCCGGACGGTGTTAGCCGTCTCTCGCTTTCAAGGCGAGTGCATTAGGCCGCTCTGCCACGCCACCGCGGGAAATCGTACCTTGGCCGGATCAGTGCTCCCGAGCAGCCGCAAACGCGCACGCGCAGGACGCCTTTAGTGCGAGTCTGCGGCTGTTCGTCGCCGGGTCAGCCGGGTTGGCCGCTACCGCCGTTGGTGCCGGGCTGGCCGGGCGGGGTGCCGGTACCGGCCACGCCGCCGGCGCCACCGGAGCCGGCCGCCCCGGCTGCGCCGTGGTTACCGTTGGACCCATTGGTGCTGGTGCCGCCCGTGCCGCCGGCCGCACCGTTGCCGCCAGTTCCGCCGTCGCCGCCGTTGCCGCCGGGCAGGGTGTTGCCGCTGGAGTCGGTGCCGCCGTTGCCGCCGCGGCTGCCGGCTCCACCGGTGCCGCCCGCGCCGCCAGTACCGCCGTTGCCACCGTTGCCGGAGACCGCGGTACCGCCGGCACCGCCAACGCCGCCGTTACCGGCGGTGCCACCGTCGTGGCCGTTACCGCCAGGTTCGTGCGCGGGGTTGGTCGCGGGCGCGCCCGTGTAGCCGGTTCCGCCGACGCCGCCGGTACCGCCATTGCCACCATCGACGCTGCCTTGCGCGTTGCCACCGGTGCCGCCCGCACCGCCGTCGCCGCCGGCGCCGATGGTGCCGGTGCCGCCCATGCCGCCGTTGCCGCCGTTGCCGGCGTGGCTGGGGCCAGCACCATAGGGGTTGTTGGCGGGCATGGCGACTCCGCCACTGTTGCCGCCAGCACCGCCCGCACCGCCGTCACCGGCGGTGCCGCCTGACCCACTTCCGCCGAGAAGGACCGCGCCCGCGCCGCCACCGCCGCCGGAGCCGCCATCGCCACCCGATGCCGTGCCGCTTCCGCCGTTGCCGCCGACTCCGCCCGCACCGGCATTGCCGCCGCCGTAGGCGGTGCCGCCGGTGCCGCCGCTGCCGCCGGCGCCACCAACGCTGATGACACCCGGCCCGGTCGCCCCGGCACCGCCGTTTCCTCCGTTGCCGCCGGCTGCGCCATCGCCGGTGTAGGCGCCGCCGCCAGAGGTGCCGCTGCCGCCGTTACCGCCGTGGCTCCAGATGGTGCCGGTTCCGTCATTCCACCCGGTGCTGTTGCCACCGTTGCCACCGTTGCCGCCGGCACCGCCGGTCGCACCGGAGCCCCCACCTCCGAAGAAACCTTCTCCACCGTTGCCGCCGGCGTAGGTACCGGTGCCGCCGTCCCCGCCGCTTCCGCTGGCTCCACCGACCCCGGTTTGCGTGCTTCCGCCGCTGCCGCCCCCGCCACCGTCACCGCCAATGGTCTTGACGGTGTTGTCGCCGGTGGCACCGTTGCCACCGGCGCCACCGTTGCCGCCCGCACCACCGACTCCGCTGAGGGACGGGGCGCCCGAGCCGCCCCAGCCGCCGCTGCCGCCGGTACCCGCGGTGGCATCTCCGCCGGCGCCGGCATTTCCGCCGGCGCCGCCGGTGTTGTTGCCGGCGGACTGACCGCCGTTTCCGCCCCACCCGCCAGCTCCACCGTTGAGGCCGTTGCCGCCGTGTCCACCAAGGCCGCCAGCGCCGCCGATGTTGCCGTTGCCGGCGTACCCGCCGTCGCTGCCGGAACCACCGTTGCCCAGGTAGTGGCCGTTGACGTCTTGGTAGGCGTTCCCGCCATTACCGGCGTCGCCGCCGTCGCCGCCGTTTCCGAGCTGCCCGGCATGTCCGTACATGGGGCTGGTGTAGATGGAGGATCCACGCGCACCGGCCGCACCACCGGCGCCGCCGCCCCAGGACCAGGCCCCGTTTCCGCCGTCAACGTGATCGGCGGTGCCGGTGGCGCCATCGCCCCCTTTACCGCCGGCTCCGGCGTTGCCGCCGTTGCCGCCGTTGCCGAACATGAAGCTGCTGCGCCCGCCGGCGCCGCCATTGCCGCCGTAACCGCCGGCTATGCCGTTGCCGTCGCCGCCATTGGCGAAAGTGCCTGCGGCGCCCGCCAGCCCAGCTGCCCCATTGCCGCCAGCCCCGCCGTTGCCGAAGAACCATCCCGAGGCGTCGCCGCCGGCGCCTCCATTGCCACCGGCGACAGCAGCATCCAGGGCGATGCCACCGTTGCCGCCGTTACCGCCATTGCCCATCCAGAGCCCGCCGGCTCCACCGGCACCGCCATCGGCCCCCGCACCACCGCTGCCGCCGTCACCGCCGTCACCGAACCAACCGGCCGCATTGCCACCATTACCGCCAGCAACACCGGCCGTCGCGCTGTCCCAGCCGTCGCCGCCGTCGCCGAACCACAAGCCGCCGTTGCCGCCATCGGGGTTGGCTTCGGTGCCGTCGACACCGTCGCCGATCAGGAACTGTCCAGACGACGTATTGATCCAGCCGTTGACCATGGACCCGAAGTCACTGTTGATCCAGGCCTCCATCGAGGTGTGGATCGGGTCGTAGAACCATTGGTCGATCATGGAGGTCCAGTCGAAGGCACCCACGTCGGCAGGCTCCGGGGCCAGCCAGGCCGACGCGTCGAAAAGGTCGGCGATCCAGTCGAATTCATCGGCTTGAGCTACCGGCCCGGAGCTGAGCGGCGCCATTCCAAAGGCCAGGAACGCACCGACAGCAGTGGCGGCACCGACCGCCCGGGAGTGGCGGCGCGCATTGGTGTGATGACTCATGTGCAGGGATACCTCTCTAAAGAGCTGGGGGATAAGGGTTTAGGAATCAGAGTCCGAGCAGGTCGCCCAGCCAACCGAATGCATCGGTCGCTGCAGCACCGCCGTCATCGAGCAGGGGCAGTTCCGCGCCGGCCAACGGGGGGGTAACCACCACCGGGCCCTTGCCGTCCCAGCCCGAACCCAACAGAGCGCCCACGGTTTGACCCCAGGCCTGCCAGGCGGCGATCGGGCCGATGCCCGCGCTGTTGAGATCAAGGGTGCCCAGTACCGGGACACCGCTGAATTCGATACCCACACTTTGGAAGATCGACCCGCCGACCGCGGGCACCGAGGCGGCGACCTCGCCGCCGGGGCCCAGCACCTGGTACGGACCCACCGCGACAGCGCCCGGCGACAGCAGCCCGCCGAAGGCGAAATCCAGATGGTCCATGTTCATCCCAGCCGGGAAATAGCCCGACGAGTTGATCATCGGCAGCAGAGCATCCAGGTTCAAAGTGGCGCCGTTGAAGAACGCCCCACCCATGTTGACCAAGATGTCGAACGGATTGTCGCCATCGGTGATGCCGTTCAGCAACGCAATCCACGGGCTGATGCCCGGGCCGATCATGCCCATCAACACCGCACTGGCCGGAGAGCCGAGGTAGTCGATGATCGGCATGATCGAGTCTTTGTCCACATCCGCGGGGATGTAGCCGGCGACCTGGCCGAACATCAACTGATGCGTGCCGTCCATGGTGTGGTTGAGCACGGTGGAGTGCGTCGCATCGGTCTCGTTCTGCAGCGCCCAGCCGGAGATCACCGCGTTCAGATGCAGCTGAATCTGCTCATTGATCTCGTTGGTCGAACCCGCCGGGTCGTTGGCCAACTGGTTCCAGTAGCTCATCTGGTTGGCCCAGAACTGCTGCATACCCACCCCGGGAGCCAGGTACCAGTTGTTCAACATCGCCGTCACATTCGCCGACGCGGCATTGAGCACGTCATCCCATGCGCTGGTCAGCGTCACCACCGGGGACTGAACATCACGCAGAGCGGGTAACGGCGCAGACACCGGGGTGATAGCGACGAGACTGGCCCCGACCAGTGCCACACCAGCGGTGGCATAGGGGCGAATGGTGGCGTGCAAGGGGAACTCCTCGGCAGGTGGATTGGTGACGAGCTGAACAGCGCTGAACGTAACTAAGCGAGGACTGAGTGTCTCTAATCGAACGTTGTTATCCGCGAAGACGTTTGACGCCGTGGCACGCGGGGCTACTTGGATAATGTCCGAATTCCCAGGTCAGCGGCGCGATCGGGGGCCGCGCATCAACCCCCACAGCGGGCCTAACTGTTTCAAGCGGTAACTACCCGTGGGTAACCAGTTCGCTTCTCTCCCATGCGGAACTACCCCATCCCGATCCAGCAAACTGTGGAAACCCTGTGAACCACAATGCGGCTGGGTGGTATCGGCGCTAGATCGGTCAGCTGGTCACTGGTGAACGACGTCGCCTTCGACGGCCGCGACTGCCGCTGAACTCCGGCGTACCGCCCGCACCGGCCGGTCGGCACCGGACTTGAGAGGCAAGCTGATCCGACGGCACGCATCACCGAGAGCGATCGCCTGCTGGCGCGACATCGGGTTCAAGTAATACCGGCGAATTTCCCTGGCGTAGAACGTAAGTGCCGGCCCCAGCCGGACCCGACCGTGCAGCGTGATGGTGACGACGACGCGTCGTCGATCGCCCTCACCGGGCGCGCGGCGCACCAGGCCCTCGGACTCGAGGCGGGTGATCTGCTGGGTGATCCGGCTGGGTTGCAGTGCGAACGCTTGACCCAACACGCTCATGGGCGCGGATCCGCCCGGGGACTTGGCGATCAGATCCAACAGCAGAATGTCGATGAGACCGAGCTGTACCGCCTCGACCAATCGCTCGTTCAATACCGGGAAGAGCGTCGCCGACGACGCCATGAACTGATGCCAGCAACGCTTCCCGGCATCGTCGACCCCGGGCAGATAGCAGGTGGGCGCCTCCGGAAAGGCTTGGGCATCAAGGCGAACCGGAACGGGTGGACCAGGTTCGACCAATGCACGCCGCAGTTCGGAAAGCCGAAGGCCCTCGCCGATGCGCCAGCAGTTCTCCGCCACGATGCTGACCTGGCGAGTCGACAGCGATCCGAGTAGGTAGGTCGAGACTGCTTTCGCGTAACTGATGATCGCCTGGTCGACTATCGCGCGGCCGTCGGCGGTGAGCAGCGCGACCACCCCGCGTTTGTCCTGCGGATCAGGCACTCGGCGTACCAACCCGCGCTCCCCCAGACGGTCGATCCGGTTCGTCATCTGACGCCGCGTCGCACCGAGTAGGCCGGCCACATCTCCCATTCGAGCGGATCCGTCCGAGGACTTGACCAGCATGTCGAGCACCCGCAAGTCGATCACCGACAGTTGATGCTCAGCGTTGAGCGCCCGGTTCAGGGCCGCGTCGAATCGCAGCACGGCTTCCAAATAGTGTTGCCATGCTTGACGTTCGGCGAGATCCAAGCCGGGTAAATCACTCCCCGTCCGGCGGCGATCGTGGCGCTGCACAGCGTCATGCTAAGCGACACACATAGGGTTCCTCATCGTTTTCGGGTGCGTCGGGCCGGTAGTAGCGTGTCCGGCATGCGCGCCATCATCGCTGAATCCCCCGAAGTCCTCGCATGGCGAGAGGTCCCCGACGTGCAACCCGCCCCCGGCGAGGTACTGATTCGGGTAGCCGCGGCCGGTGTGAACCGGGCCGATCTGCTGCAGGCCGCGGGCCTGTACCCGCCCCCACCCGGGGCGAGCGACACCCTCGGCCTGGAGGTCTCCGGAGTCATTGCCGCGGTGGGTGACGAAGTGTCGGGTTGGACAACCGGACAACAGGTTTGCGCGTTGTTGGCCGGGGGCGGCTACGCCGAGTACGTTGCGGTTCCCGCCCCCCAGGTATTGCCGATTCCGGCCGGGGTGGACCTGGCCGATGCCGCCGGCCTACCGGAAGTGGCGTGCACAGTCTGGTCGAACCTGGTGCTGACGGCGGGGTTGTCCGAGGGCCAGCTGCTGCTGGTGCACGGCGGAGCGAGCGGCGTGGGCAGCCATGCCATTCAGGTGGCACGTCAATTGGGCGCCTGGGTGGCCGTCACCGCCGGATCAGCGGCCAAGTTGGAGTTCTGTCGTGAACTGGGTGCCGAGATCACCGTCAACTATCGCGACGAGGACTTCGTGGCTCGGGTCCGCGAGGCAGGCGGCGCCGACGTGATCCTGGACATCATGGGGGCGGCCTACCTGGACCGCAATGTCGATGCGCTGGCCAACGACGGGCGGCTGGTGGTCATCGGGATGCAGGGCGGAGTCAAGGGCGAGTTGAACCTGGGCAAGCTGATCTCCAAACGCGCCCGGGTGATCGGGACCGCCTTGCGCGGTCGCCCGGTGGAGGGGCCGCACAGCAAGGGCGCGGTTGTTGCCGCGGTGACCACCGAGCTCTGGCCCATGCTCGGCGACGGCCGGGTCAAACCGGTGATTGGCGCGCGGCTGCCTATCGAGCAGGCCGCCGAAGCACATCAGCTGCTGTCATCGGGTGAGGTGACGGGAAAGGTTGTGCTGACCGTCTAGACGCCTGCCGAGGGTGCACAGAATGTCGGCTTTCGCGGTGTGTCTCCGTACAAACACGCACGCTCGCCCCAGGGGGAGCGACGTAGCATCATTGTCGATACCGATTGGCGACGGCGCTGCCGTCAACGGATTCCCAGGAGGCACTTGCAATGATTACTCAAGCCAGCTCGGCCACAACGGATTCGGGTGCGCTATGAGTATGCCGCGGGAACGGGTCGGCCTGAGCGACTACCTCCTGAGTGTTCCGGCGCCGCCGCTACCGATCCTCGCCGATCCGTACAGTGTCCGTTTCGCAGACCAGCCCGGCGACCCCGAGATGATCTCCGAATGGATGAACCGGCCGCATCTGGCCGAAACCTGGGGCTACGCCTATCCAGCCGACGAATGGCGCCGTCACCTGCAAACCCAGTTCGACGGTGCCTACTCACGCCCGTACATCTGGCTCCTCCACGGCGAGCCCCTCGGATATATGGAGCTGTTCCGGGTGGCAAAAGACGATCTGGCAACGGTGTATGACGCCCTTCCCTACGATGTGGGCTTGCACGGAGCCATGGCCGACGCCGCCGCGGTCGAAAAGGGCCACGGCAAGAACATCTTTGGCCCCTTGGTGTCCAGCATTTTCGCGGCCGAACCGGAATGCCGACGGATCATCGGAGACACCAATGCCGGTGAAGGCTCGTACGGTCGCCGGTTCTGGGAGCGCCGCGGCGGGGTCTTCCTTGGCGAGCACTACATGGCCAAGTGGGATCAAAACATTGCCCTGTTCGCCTGGCTGCGGACCCCGGAAGACATGCCGGGCTATCGCAAAGCGTAGGCGGAGCGGCACAGAGGGGCGGTGACAGAGCAGCTGTCACCGCCCTTTTTGTTGGCGTGAGTTCGGTTGGCCCGCAACGTACGAATCCCCGGATCCGACACCGAAGTGTCGGATCGGGGATTCGTACGTCTACGCCCCTGCCTAGGCTTCTGGCTAGGGTGCGCCCGTACCGCCGGCGCCACCGGCACCGCCCTGACCGATGGTGCCGCCGTTGGCCTTGCCGCCGTTGACACCGGCAGAACCCGACGAACCAGCGACACCGTCGCCGTTGGTACCGCCCGCACCACCCTTGCCACCGCTACCGCCGCTGCCCGCCCAGTTGGACTTGCTGGGCTTGGAGGCACCGTTGACGCCGTTACCACCCTTACCGCCCATGCCACCGGCACCGCCGTCAGCATTGGTGCCGTCGGTGTTGGCCCCGCCTTGCCCGCCGGTGCCACCCTGGCCGCCGGTACCGCCGCTGCCTCCGGTACCACCACCACCGGTGCCCTGACCGACGATGCCGTTGTAGCCGGCACCACCGGCGCCACCATTGCCGCCGACGCCTGCCTTACCGCCGACACCGCCCTGACCGCCCTGACCGCCGCCGCCGTGTGCACCGGCCTGTCCGTCGCCCAGCGCAACACCACCGGCGCCACCTTGGCCAGCCGCGCCGCCGATGCCGCCGTCGCCGCCCTGACCGCCGACACCGCCGGTACCACCGGTACGCCCGGGCAGACCCAGGGCGCCGGCACCGCCCGCACCACCGGTGCCGCCGTTGCCACCGGTACCGCCGCCGCCGCCGACCCCGCCGTTGCCACCGAGGCCGCCCGCACCACCGTCACCGGTGACGGTGCCGCCGGCACCACCGACACCACCGACGCCGCCCTTTCCACCGGCAAACCCGGTGGCACCCTTGGCGCCGTTGCCGCCCTCGCCGCCGGCCATCGAGTTACCGTTCGGGTCCTTGGGCTGGTTACCCGTGCCGCCGTTCGCGCCAACCGAGGTGTTGTTGCCGGCGATCCCACCGTTACCGGCGTTACCACCGGCGCCACCGGTGCCGTGCTGGCCGGCCGCACCACCGTTACCGCCGTTACCGCCTGCGGCACCGGCGCCGTTGGCGGCGTTGGTACCGGAGGTTCCAGCGGCACCGTTGCCGCCGACACCGCCGGCACCACCGTTGCCGTACTCGGCGGTGGAGTTACCGCCGGTACCGCCGTTGCCACCGACCTGCGCAAGGCCGCTGCCCAGCGTCGTGCCGTTGCCGCCGTTACCGCCGGTGCCGCCAGCGCCGACCGCGCCGTGGTTACCTGCGGCGCCGCTGTCGGCTTGGGTCACCCCGTCGCCACCCAGACCGCCAGCACCGGCCGCGCCGCCGGCTCCGTAGGTGCTGCTGCTGTTGCCGCCCTTACCGCCGTTACCGGCCGCGGCATTCGTTCCGCCACCGGCGCCGTCGCCACCGCGGCCGCCGACACCGGCGTTGCCGCCCTTGCCGCCGTTGCCGCCATGGCCGCCCGAGCCGTCCGCACCGCTGTTGCCATCGGTCGCCGTACCGCCGGCACCACCTTGGCCACCGGCACCGCCGGCGCCGCCCGCCCCGGCCGCGCCGGTGGCGTCACCGCCGACACCACCGTTGCCGCCGGTTCCGGCTGTGGCGTTGGTTCCCGCAGTGCCGTTGGCGGCGTTGCCGCCGACACCACCGTCACCACCGATACCGCCGTGGCCACCGGCGCCGCCGTCACCGGAGATGGAGCCACCGGCACCGCCGACACCACCGTTGCCGCCGGCCGTACCGGCCGTGCCGTCGGTGCCGTTGTTGCCGCTGGTGCCTCCGGCCACACCGTTGGATCCAGCGCCGCCGTCACCGCCGTCGCCGCCGTGTCCGATCGTGCCTGCCGCACCGCCGGTACCGCCGTTACCGCCGGACTGGCCGAGCGCGGCGTTACCGCCGTCGCCACCGTCACCGCCGTTGCCACCGAGCACCAGGCCGTCCTGGCCGTCGGAAGCAGCCGTGCCGTTGCCGCCGATGCCGCCGGTGCCACCCTGGCCCGCCGTTCCAGCGGTGCCGCCCTGGCCACCGTTGCCACCGGATCCAGCAATCGTGTCGCTGCCACCGCCGGCACCAGCGCCACCGTTACCACCGTTGGCTCCGTCGCCGGTGTTGCCTCCGGCGCCGCCCTTGCCGCCGGCACCGGCAGCGCCGGTGTTGCCGTTGGTGGCCGAACCACCGGCTCCACCACTACCGCCGTTACCACCGGCTCCACCGTCACCGTTGGTGCTGGTGGCGTCGCCACCGTTGCCGCCGTTGGCGCCGCTGCCGGCCGTCGCATTGGTTCCGGTTGCACCGTTGTCACCGGCACCGCCGTGGCCTCCGACACCACCGGCGCCACCGGTACCACCGACACCACCGTTGCCGGCCTCAGCACCACCGGCACCACCCTCACCGCCGCTACCGCCGTGGCCACCGGCAGAGCCGGCCGTGCCGTCACCGTTCGTGTCGGTGAGACCGTCGACACCGGCCGAGCCGACGCCGCCGTTACCGCCGGCGCCACCGGTGCCGATCACACCGGCGCTACCGCCCTTACCGCCGGATCCACCGTCCTGAGCCGAGCCGTCGCCCAGGGTCTGGCCGGCACCACCGTTACCGCCGGCGCCACCGTCACCGCCGGATCCGTTGGTGCCGTCCTGGCCGTCGCCCGCCGCAGCGCCACCCTTACCGACGCCGCCCGCACCGCCCGCGCCGCCGAGGCCACGGTTTCCGCCGTCACCGCCGACGCCACCGTTTCCGGCAGCGGCATCGATACCGCCGTTGCCACCGTTGCCGCCCGCACCACCGTTACCGGCGTTGCCGGCGTTGCCGCCCGCGCCACCGACGCCGCCGGCACCATTGGCGGTCTCGCCGCCCTGGCCACCGGCACCGCCGGAGCCCGCGTTACCGCCCAGGCCGCCGTTACCGCCAGTGTCGCCGGCCAAGCCGATGACACCGTCGCCACCGTTGCCGCCACTACCGCCGGTACCGCCCGCGCCGCCTGCACCTGCAGCACCCGAGGTGGTGCCTCCGGCGCCACCGTTACCGCCATGGCCACCGGTGCCACCATCGCCACCGAGAGTGCCGTTGCCGTCGATGTCGGTGCCGCCAACCAAGCCGCTACCGCCATGTCCACCAGCACCGCCGGCGCCACCGGTACCGATCGCACCCGCCGCACCACCGTTGCCGCCGTAGCCACCGGCCTGGCCGGTGACACCATCGGCGAGCATTGCGCCGTTGCCGCCGGCTCCACCGACACCACCATTGCCGCCGCCGGCAACCACGCCGCCCGCACCGTCGGAGCGGTAGGTGACACCGTCACCGTTCAGGCCGCCCTTACCGGCCGAACCAGCTGTACCGCGGTCGCCACCGGCGCCGCCGTTACCACCGTGCCCAGCAGTGTCGTCGGCGCCACCGCCGGCACCGTTACCACCGCGGCCACCGTCACCGGCCTGGCCGGAGGCGCCGCCGTTACCGCCGATACCACCGCTGCCGTTGAGCCCGGCGGTGCCGTTGGTGGCGCTACCGCCCTGACCGCCGCTACCGCCCTGGCCGCCGTTACCGCCCTGGCCGCCGTTACCGCCATCGGTGCCGTCGCCGCCGTTGCCGCCGCTGCCCGCGGCAGCGTCAGCGCCCGCGAGACCTTGCACGCCCGCACCGCCGGCACCACCGTTGCCGCCGGCACCGCCGACACCACCCTGGCCGCCGTTGCCGGAGATCGAGCCGCCCTTACCGCCGTTGCCCGCGCTACCACCGGCCGCACCGTTACCACCGGTTCCGCCGTTGGCCAGAGCAGTCGAGCCGGTCGCGCCCGCGGCACCGGCACCACCGTTACCGCCGGCACCACCGTTACCCACGGGTCCGGCATTGCCACCGTCACCGCCGGCCCCACCAAGCTGCGCGGTGCCATCGGCGAGCAGCACGCCGGTGCCGCCCTTGCCGCCTGCTCCGCCGTTGCCGCCGATAGCCGAGGTACCGGCATTACCGCTGCCCGCCTGGGTGGTGTGCCCGGCGTTCCAGCCGCCCGTACCCGCCGTGCCCGCCGTGCCGCGGACGCCGCCGTTACCACCGTCACCGCCGGAGCCGGCCACCGCACCACTGCCGCCGCCGGCACCGTCGGCACCGCGACCACCGTTACCGGCATTGCCGGCATTACCGGCATTACCACCAGCGCCACCGGATCCATCCACACCGGCACTGCCGTGACTGGAAGTACCGCCGGCACCACCGGTACCACCGGCGCCACCGTTACCACCGACGCCACCGTTGCCGCCGTCGGTTCCGTTCGCGCCGGAGCCACCGCTGCCGGGGGTAACCACGGCGCCACTGACGCCGTTGGCGCCGTGGCCGGCGTTACCGCCGCCGCCACCTACGCCACCTTGGCCGCCGGCACCGCCGTTGCCGTCATTCGTTCCGCCGGCACCACCGACACCGCCCGCACCGCCGACGCCGCCGTGGGTGCCGTTGGTGCCGTTGCCGTCGCTCAGCGTGACGCCGTCTTCACCAGCCGCACCAGCACCACCGTTGCCGCCGGCACCACCGGTGCCCACCGAAGCCGCGTTACCGCCGTGCCCACCGGCACCGCCGCCCTGGCCCGTGTCACTGCCACTGATCAGACCCGAGCCGATACCACCGTTGCCACCGGCACCGCCGTCGCTGCCGATACCGGACACGCCACCGCTGCCGTCCGCACCGTCGCCATTCGCGCCGGTACCGCCGGCACCGGCCGTGCCCGCGCCGGCGCCGTCGGCGCCATCGCCACCCGCGCCTCCCGCGCCCGCGCTGGCCGCGCCGCCGCCACCGAGGCCCTTACCACCGGATCCGGCCGTACCAGCGTTGCCACCGTCGCCGGCGTTACCGCCGACACCACCGGTGCCGGCGGCAGCGTCACCGCCCTGGCCGCCGACACCACCCTGGCCACCAGCACCGGCGTTCCCACCGTTACCGCCCGCGGTGTCGGCCACTGTTGCGTCCGCGCCCGCGCCGCCGGCGCCACCGTTGCCGCCCTTACCGGCGTTGCCGCCGGCGCCACCGTTGCCCGACGTGGTGCCACCGCTACCACCGGTGCCGCCGTTACCGCCGATGCCACCGACCGCACCCGCAGTGCCGTTGCCGTCGCCGCCCGTGATGCCGTCCACGGTCGCGCCGGCACCACCGGCACCACCCGCACCACCGTTGCCGGTCGCAGCCGCGTTACCGCCGGCGCCACCATGACCACCGCCCTGGCCGACGCCGCCGCTCAGACCCACGCCGGTGCCGCCCTGGCCACCGACGCCGCCGTCACTGGCAATACCGTCGGGGCGAGTGGAGCCATCCGCGCCGTTGGTGGTGCCGGTGCCGCCCAGGCCCACCTGGCCTGCTACACCACCGTCGGCGCCGTTACCGCCGTGACCGCCGTTCCCGGCGTTCGCCGCACCGCCGCCACCGAGGCCGGCGCCGCCATTGCCCGCGACGCCGCCATTGCCGCCGATGCCGGCATTGCCGCCGGCGCCACCAGTGCCGTTGGTGGCCGTGCCGCCCAGGCCGCCATTACCGCCGCCGCCACCGGCTCCAGCGTTGCCGCCGTTGCCACCGTCCGTGTCGGCCACGGTGGCGTCCGCGCCCGCACCGCCGGCACCACCCTGGCCACCGACGCCGCCGAAGCCACCCGCACCGCCGTTACCCGAGGTGCTGCCGCCGGCACCACCCTGGCCGCCGTCACCGCCGACTCCACCGACTGCACCGTCGGTGCCATTCCCGTCGTTGCCGGTGCTGCCGTCTACCGTCGCGCCGGCTCCGCCGGTGCCACCCATTCCGCCGTTACCGACTGCGGCGGCGTTACCACCCTGACCGCCGTTGCCGCCACCCTGCCCGGTGTTGGTCCCGCTGATCAGGCCGTATCCGTCGCCTCCGCGACCGCCATCTGCACCGTCGGCCGCTACGCCGTCAGCGCCCACGGCGCCGTCCGCGCCCGCGTCAACCCCAGCGCCACCCACGCCGGCCTGGCCGCCTGCGCCGCCGAGCGCGCCGTCACCGCCGTTGCCGCCGGCACCGGCGTTCGCACCGCCACCGCCACCGCTGCCCTGACCACCGACGGCCGCGGTCCCCGCGTTGCCGCCAGTACCACCGGCGCCACCCTGGCCGCCGGTGCCTTCGGCCGAGGTGCCGCCGGCACCACCGGTGCCGCCCGCGGCACCTGCACCGGCGCTACCACCGTTGCCGCCCGCGAGGTCCAACAGGTAGCCGTCGTCGGCTGCGCCACCGTTTCCACCGTTACCACCGGTGCCACCGTTACCACCGGCACCACCGTTTCCGGAGCCCACGCCAGCGGCGCCGCCCGCTCCACCGTTGCCGCCTACGGCACCGGTACCACCCGTGGTCCCGTCTATGACCACCGTCGTTCCGTTGATGCCCGACGCGCCGTTTCCGCCATCGCCGCCGACACCACCGTCGCCGCCGATACCGGCCGTACCACCGGTACCGCCGTTGCCACCGGCCTGCGGCACATTTCCACCGAGCAGTTCACCGTCGCCACCGCGGCCGCCGGTACCACCGTGGCCGCCGCCGCCCTCGGCACCATCAGCACCCTGGTCCGCCTGGACACTGTTGTCCGCGTTCCAGCCGCCGGCACCGCCGGCGCCAGCCTCGCCGCGGTTACCTCCGGTACCGCCTTGTGCACCGGAGCCGGCCGTGGCGTTGTTGCCGCCACCCGCACCGTCACCGCCGCGACCGCCGTTGCCGGCATTGCCGGCCGCGCCGCCGACACCACCCTGGCCGCCGTCACCGTCCGTGCCGGCGTTGCCCGCGGTCGCAGTGCCGCCGGCACCGCCCTGACCGCCGACACCACCGGCGCCGCCGTTGCCGCTGTCGCCACCGCCGATACCGACCGTGCCGTCACCGCCGCTGCCGGCCGTCGCATCAACACCGTCCTGGCCGTCGAGGCCGTGGCCACCGGCACCGCCGGTGCCACCGACGCCGCCCGCACCACCGGCGCCACCGTTGCCCGCGGTGCTACCGCCGGCCCCACCGATGCCGCCCGCACCACCGGCGCCACCGACAACGCCGTCCGTGCCGTCACCGCTGATGTTCGTGTGTCCGGCCGTGCCGGTCGCGCCCTTACCGCCGACGCCGCCGTTACCGCCGTCCCCGACCGCCCCGGCGTTACCACCGTTGCCGCCCTGGCCACCGGTCTGTACGGTGCCGTCGCCAAGCAGCTCGCCGGCACCACCGTTACCACCGTTGCCGCCGTTGCCGCCCGTGCCGTCTGCGCCCGTCGCGCCGGAGGCCGCGTGGTTAGCGCCACCGCTGGAGCCACCGGCGCCACCGGCACCACCGCTACCGATGGCACCACCGGCACCACCCTTACCGCCGTTACCGGCCGCTGCCCCGGTACCGCCGCCCGCACCGTCGCCGCCGTTACCACCGACACCGGTCGCGCCCGCGGCACCGCCGTCGCCACCGATACCACCGACACCGTGCGCACCCGCGGTGCCGTGCGCCGAAGTACCACCCGCGCCACCGTCGCCGCCGACACCACCAACGCCACCGTTGCCGGCGGTGCTGTTCGCGTCGCCACCGTCGCCACCGTTATCACCGCTACCGGCGGCCGCATTCAGACCCGCGGCGCCGTCATTGCCGGCGCCACCGACGCCACCGATGCCGCCGCGGCCACCGGCACCACCGGCACCACCATTGCCGGCGTCGGAACCGCCCGCACCACCGGCGCCACCGACACCACCGGCGCCACCGGCCAGACCCGTCGTGCCATCACCATTGGCATCGGTGTGTCCGGCCACGCCGACCGCACCGTCACCACCGGCGCCACCGGCGCCACCGTTGCCCAGCGAGCCAGCGTCACCACCACGACCACCGGCACCACCGGCACCACCGGCCACGGCCGCGTCGGCGCCGTCACCGCCGCGGCCACCGTTACCACCACCGGTCGCCGCCGCACCCGCGGCACCCGCCGTGCCGCCGGGCGCCGCCGCACCACCGGCACCGGCCACACCCGCGTCACCACCACGACCACCGGCACCACCGTCGATGTGAGCGCCATCGCCGTCGGCGCCGTCGCCACCGTTACCACCGACACCGGCGTTACCACCGTCACCAGCAGTGCCACCGACACCCGCGACACCCGACGACCCCAGCAGACCACCGGAACCAGCAGCACCACCACGACCGGCCGCACCACCGGTACCACCGTTGCCACCGTCACCGGCCGCGCCACCGTCGGCGCCCGGAGCCGTGGCGTTGATGCCGTCGCCGCCATCGCCACCATTACCACCGTCGGCACCAGCACCGCCGGCACCACCCTTACCACCGGAACCGATCAACCACGAACCACGACCACCAGCACCACCATTACCACCAGCACCACCATTAGCACCCGCAAGACCATTCAGCCCAGCACCAACAGTCGCCCCCGCAGCACCCACCGCACCATCGCCACCAAGACCACCATTACCGCCCGAACCGAACGCCAAACCAAGACCATCACCACCGACACCACCAACACCACCGGCACCACCAGCGATACCAGCACCACCAGCGCCGCCATCACCACCAAGACCCATCCACCAGCCGCCAGCACCACCAGCGCCACCATCGCCACCATCAATACCCGCACCACCGGCGCCACCATCGCCGAACATCCCCGCCGAACCACCCACACCACCGGTGCCATCGGCAGCGGTACCACCGGCACCACCATCACCGAACCACAAACCACCCGCACCACCAGCAGCCTGCGCCAGCGTCCCACCATCAATACCGTCAGCACCATTACCGATCAGAATCTGACCGAAACCAAAAATATTGACGAAATCATTGACCGCAGAACCAAACGAACTGTTGATCCACGCCTGACCCAAGTCATGCCACGGGTCATAGAACAACGACCCAAACCAATCATCAGCAGCCGCCGACCCCGGCACACCCGCCAACGACGCATCAAACGACAAACCAACATTGCTCAGCAACGGCTCCCACGAAGCCTGATCAAACAACGTCTCCCACGACGACGCCTGACTCAAATCACCAAGAGCCCCAGCCAAATCCGCGCCAACCAGATCAACAACCCAATCCAGCTCATCAGCATGCGCAACAGGCGCCCCAGACAACGGCGACAACCCAAACGCCAAAAACGCCCCAACCGCACTACCGGCAGCTGCCACTCGGCCACTCCGGCGGCGAACGGCGCCAGTGAAACCACGACGCTCTGCGCGGTGCTGCTTTCCAGTCATGTGGGACTCCCTATTCTGCTGCGAACCCATGTCGGTGATGTCTTCTCGGATCAAGTTTTTGAGTGTTTTACGGTGCTGATGTCTCAGCACCGTTGGGGGAACTTCGGGTGCTCGTTCTGGCGGTGTCGTTCGGCATTTCGGCCCTGCCGCCAGTCGGTTGTCGTGGCATCATGGGCGAACCCATTGGCGACGGCGTTGCCGTCAAAGGACTTCCAGGAGGAACCTGTAGTGATTACCGAAACCGACTCAACAACAACGGGTTCCGGTGCGCCATGAGCTCGCTGATGGCACGACAACTGGCTAACGTGACCGACGAGGTCCGTGCGGTTCCGGCCCCGCCGTTGCCGATATTCCCCGCCCCGTACAGCGTTCGCTTCGCAGACCCGGACGGCGACGCCGAGATGATCTCCGAGTGGATGAACCGGCCGCACCTGGTCGAGACGTGGCACTACGACTACCCGGCCGATCAGTGGCGTCAACACTTGGGCATCCAATTCGAGGGCAACTACTCCCGGCCGTACGTGTTCAGCATTGACGGCCGTCCGATGGGCTACATGGAGCTGTTCCGGGCCGCCCAGGACGACATCGCGACCATCTACGACGCCGACCCCTACGACATCGGATTGCACGCAGCCATCGCCGAACTCGACATGGTCGAGCACGGGCACGGGGCCATCATGTTCCGCGGATTCGTGGAAAGCGTGTTCGAGATCGAACCGCAGTGCCGACGAGTCCTCGGCGACACCTTCGCCGGCGAAAGCTCGTACGGGCGCCGATTCTGGGAGCGACGTGGTGGGGCGTTCCTTGGCGAACACTACGTGGAGAAATGGAACCAGCGCGTCGCGCTGTTCGCCTGGCCGCGAACGCCCGAGGACATTCCGGCCTACAGCGAAGACGCCTAGCGCCGGTCGCCAGGGGCGGCGGATCATCACGATCCGCCGCCCTTGCCTCCGGTGCCGCCGGCACCGCCTTGGCCGGGTGTGGCGTTATCGGTACCACTTGCATTGCTGCCTGCAGTGCCACCGCCACCGGTCAGACCACCCTGGCCAGAGCCACTCGTGCCGCCGGTACCACCGGTTCCGCCCTTACCGCCGGCACCAGCGGTCCAGCCGTTCTTACCGGTACTGCCGTTACCGCCGATGCCGCCCTTACCGCCGTTACCGCCGTTGCCGCCCTTGCCGTCCGCGCCGTCGGCACCGTTGGCGCCGGCGATGCCGCCGCCGTTGCGGAGGGTGCCTCCGGCACCGCCCTCGCCCGACGCCCCGCCGGTACCGCCGGTGCCGCCGTTGCCGCCAAGACCGCCGGCCCCGGCGGTGTTGCCCTTGGAGCCGGAACCGCCCGTACCACCCGTACCGCCGGCACCGCCGTTGCCGCCCGTGCCGCCGGCGCCACCCTTGCCGCCGGCGCCGCTGTTGCCGGACTCGGTACCACTGGCACCGCCCGCGCCGCCCGCACCGCCGGCGGCCGCGGCCGTTCCGTCGCCACCGACACCGCCGGTTCCGCCAGGAGCCTTCGAGCCACCCGTCGTTCCGGTTGTTCCGGTAGTGCCATTGGCCCCGAGTCCGCCCGCGCCACCCGTACCGCCCGCACCACCGTTGCCGTTGAGTGCCGCGTCGCCACCGGCGCCACCGGCGCCACCCTGCTGGGCGGCCGCGCCGCCCAGCACCGCATTGGTGCCGGTACCGCCGTTACCGCCGACGCCACCGTTTCCGGTGCTACCGGCAGCCCCGGCCTGACCACCGGCCGCCTGCGCGGTGTGATCGGCGTTCCAGCCGCCGGCCCCGGCGGTGCCAGCGGTTCCTGCCGTACTGGAGCTGTCGCCGCCGTTACCGCCGGACCCGGCCACCGCACCACCGCCGCCACCGGCACCGTTACCGCCGCGACCGCCATCACCGGCGTTACCGGCGCTACCGGCGTTGCCGCCCTTACCGCCCACGCCGTCAGCACCCGCGGTGCCGTGGGCAGAGCTGCCGCCGAAGCCGCCGTTGCCGCCGACACCGCCGTCCGCACCGTTGCCCGCCGTGCCGGTGGCGTCGCCACCGTCGGTGCCGCTTCCACCGCTGCCCGCCGCCGCATCGCCGCCAGCGGCTCCGTCGGCGGCGTCGCCGCCGTTACCGCCCGAACCCGCCGCGCCACCGACGCCGCCGGCGCCACCGTTACCGGCCTGGCTGCCGCCCGCGCCACCGCTACCGCCGTGGCCGCCGTCGCCGCCGGCCACACCGTTGGTGCCGTCGCCGGATGCCTCGGTGCTGCCGTTGGTGCCGGTAGCGCCGGCACCGCCGGCCCCACCGTTGCCGCCGTTACCGACAGCGCCGCCGGCACCACCGTCACCGCCGCTACCGCCGGACTGGGCGACGCCGTCACCGAGCATCACGCCCGTGCCGCCGGCACCACCGTTACCGCCGTTGCCGGTGCTGACGTTGCCGTCCGCGCCGGCCTTGCCGTTGGCCGCGATGGTGTTGTCGCCGCCGACGCCGCCATTGCCGGCGCTACCGCCGTATCCGGCGTAACCGCCGGCGCCACCGTCGCCGCCGTCGCCGGCGACATGGTCGGCACCGCCGCCGGCACCGTTACCGCCGTTGCCACCGCGCCCGGCCGCACCGCCCGCACCGCCGTTGCCGCCGACGCCACCAGCACCCGTGCTGCCCTGGGTTCCGTTGGTGGCGGTACCACCGAGGGCACCCGCACCACCGTGGCCGCCGGCGCCGCCGTTACCGCTGAGACCGGCGTCGCCACCGTCGCCACCGTCGGCGCCGCTACCGGCCACCGCATTCTGCCCGTCGGTTCCTTGCGCGACGCCACCGATGCCGCCGGTACCACCGACACCGCCACGGCCGCCGGCGCCACCGTTACCGGAGATGCTGCCGCCGGCGCCACCCACGCCGCCGTTGCCGCCCATGCCGCCGTCGGCACCGTTGGTGCCGTCGCCATTGCCATCGATGATTCCGTTGGCACCCAGAGCGCCGGCGCCGCCGTTACCACCGGCACCACCGTTTCCGATCGTGCCGGCCGCGCCACCTATGCCGCCGTTACCGCCGGCCTGGGAAGACCCATCGGCGAGCACCTGGCCCGTGCCGCCGTGGCCGGCGTTGCCGCCATTGCCGCCGACTCCGAGAGCGCCGTCGATGCCCGCCTTGCCCGGGCCGCCCGTACCGGTACCGCCGGCACCACCGAGGCCTGCCGCAGCGCGGTCACCACCGTCGCCGCCGTTGCCGCCTGCGCCGGCCACCGCGTTGTTGCCACCGCCCGAGCCATTGGCACCGGTACCGCCGTTACCCGCGTTTCCGGCGTTACCGCCGTTACCGCCGTTGCCCGCGGTGCCGTTGACGGCGCTGCCGCCCTTGCCACCGGCCGCACCGGATGCGGCGTTGCCGCCGTCACCGCCGCTGCCGCCTGCCGAGCCGCCCGTGCCGAGGGCTCCGTTGCCACCAGCACCGCCGCTGCCGCCGTTACCACCGTTACCGCCGTTACCCGCGTTGCCGGAGATGGAGCCGCCGTTGCCGCCGCTACCGCCGACCGCGCCGGCAGTACCCGATGCGCCGTCGGTTCCGTTGCCGTCGCCACCGGTGATCCCGGCCGCGCCGGTGGTACCGGAACCACCGTTACCGCCGTTACCGCCGTTACCGATGTTGCCGCCGTCGCCGCCGTTACCGGCCTTACCGCCGGCCTGACTCGTGCCCTGAGCGTTGCCGCCGTTACCGCCGTTACCGCCGTTACCGCCGTGTGCGCCCGCCAACCCGTCGGTGCCGTCGGCCCGCTGAGTTACGCCATCACCGTTGTAGCCACCGGTGCCTCCGATACCGGCAGTGCCGACGTTGCCACCGGCACCGCCGTTACCACCGGATCCAGCGAGGCTGTTGACACCACCGCCGGCACCGTTGCCACCGCGACCGCCATCCGCGCCGGTTCCGGCGTTACCGGCGTTGCCGCCGACTGTGCCCAGACCATTGGTGCCGGCTGTGCCGTTGGTGGCGGTACCACCGGCACCGCCGTTACCACCGCTGCCGCCGTTACCACCGCTGCCGCCGTTGCCGCCGTTGCCGCCGTTGCTGCCGACGCCTCCGGTTCCGGCGACCGCGTCTTGGCCGGCCTTGCCTTGGAAGCCGTTGCCGCCGTTGCCGCCGTTGCCCGCTGCGCCGGCGCCGCCACCGGCACCACCGTTGCCGGCGATCGAGCCGCCCTTGCCGCCCGCGCCGCCGTCGCCGCCCGAGCCGCCGGACTGGCCGCTGATGCCGTTGACCGAACTGGACGTGCCGCTGGCGCCGTTGCCGCCGACGCTGCCGGCACCGCCGGCGCCACCGGCGCCACCGTTGCCGTAGGTGCCGGCGTCACCGCCGAGTCCGCCTGCGCCACCTTCCTGCGGGTTGCCGTTGGCCAACACCGCACCGTTGCCACCGCGGCCACCGGCACCGCCGTTGCCGCCGGTTGCCGCACCGCCGTTGCCGCCGTTGACGGCCTGCTGGCCGTCGCCGCTCAGGCCGCCCTTACCGCCGAGTCCGATCGCACCGCGGTCACCGCCGTCACCGCC
The DNA here is from genome assembly GCF_046250075.1 of Mycobacterium sp. SMC-14. Taxonomy (NCBI): domain Bacteria; kingdom Bacillati; phylum Actinomycetota; class Actinomycetes; order Mycobacteriales; family Mycobacteriaceae; genus Mycobacterium; species Mycobacterium sp. SMC-14. Next base: position 4,404,309 of record NZ_CP176429.1, read on the forward strand.
GTTACCGCCGTGTCCGGCAATCGCGTTCGAGCCGCCACCGGCGCCATTGGCACCGGTACCGCCGTTACCCGCGTTACCCGCGGCGCCGCCCTGGCCGCCGACGCCACCGGCCCCGGCCGCACCGTTGTTGCCGAGCGTTGCCGTGCCCCCGACACCACCGGCGCCACCGTTGCCACCGAGACCACCCGAGCCACCGTCGCCGCCGTAACCGCCGTTGCCGCCGGAAAGTCCGCTACCGAATGCCACCGATGCGGCGTTGGCACCGTTGGCGCCGGAACCACCGCGGCCACCGGCGCCACCAGCGCCGCCAGCGCCACCGGCACCGGCGTCACCGGAGATGCTCCCGCCTTCGCCGCCGTCACCGCCCGCACCGCCGGCACCACCGAGACCGCCGTTGGTTCCGCTGCCGCCGTTGCCCGCACCGTCGACGATCCCGTCGACACCCGTGGTGCCGGCCGAACCGATTCCGCCGTTACCGCCGGCGCCGCCGACGCCGACCGGTCCGGCCGCGCCGCCGCGGCCACCATCGCCACCGGCCTGAGGCGATGCATCGGCGTGCACCACGCCGGCGCCACCGTTGCCGCCCGCACCGCCGTTACCGCCGGTCGCCGCGGCACCTGCCGCACCGTTGGCGGCCTGGTCGGTGTTGTCGCCGTTCCAACCGCCTTCACCAGCGGTCGCGCCGGCCTCGCCACGGACACCGCCCTGACCGCCTGCACCACCGTTGCCAGCCTTGGCCCCGGCGCCTCCGCCGGCACCGTGGCCGCCCTGGCCGCCGTTACCGGCATTGCCCGCATCACCGGCGTTCCCGCCGACGCCGCCGACCCCGGTGACGCCAGCCGAACCGTTGGTGGCGCTGCCGCCCGCACCGCCGTTGCCGCCCTGGCCGCCGTTGCCGCCCTTGCCGCCGTCGCCGGCGTCGCCACCGTTGGTGCCGTCACCGCCGGTGCCCGCACCGGCGTTGATGCCGGCGGTTCCGTCGGCACCGTTGCCGCCGTTACCGCCGTGGCCTGCTGCGCCGCCGCTACCGCCGGCACCACCGTTGCCGGAGACAGAGCCGCCGGCACCACCGACACCACCGACGCCGCCGGCACCACCGTCGGCACCGTCGGTGCCGTTGCCGTTGGGGTCGGTAATGCCGTCGACCGTCGCACCGGTGCCGCCGTTACCGCCGGCACCACCATTGCGCACCGACGAGCCGTCACCACCGGCACCACCGGCGCCACCGCCCTGGCCGGTGTTGGTTCCGCCGATCAGGCCGGCACCAGCACCGCCCTGGCCACCGGCGCCACCGTCGCTGCCCTGGCCACCGTTGCCGGCTCCGCCCTGGGCTCCGGTCGCAGTGCCGGTGCCGCCGACGCCTTCGGTTCCCGCGCTGCCGCCGTCCGCACCCGCGCCGCCGGCACCACCGGCACCCGCGTTGGCCGCGCCGCCACCACCGAGGCCGGTACCACCCTTGCCCGCGATGCCGGCATTGCCACCGTCACCGGCGTTACCGCCGGCACCACCGGTGCCGTTGTTGGCCACACCACCGCTACCACCGGTACCGCCCTGGCCGCCGGCTCCGGCGTTGCCGCCGTAGCCACCATCGGTGTCGACGACCGTCGCGTCTCCACCGGCGCCACCGGCGCCACCATTGCCGCCGTTACCGGCGTTACCGCCGGCACCACCATTGCCTGAGGTGGTTCCGCCGGCACCACCGGTACCACCGTTGCCGCCCACGCCGCCGAGGAAGCCGTCGGTGCCGTTGCCGTTGGGGTCGGTGATGCCGGCGACAGTCGCGCCGACACCGCCGGTACCACCGGTACCACCGTTTCCGACCGCTGCCGCGTTACCACCGGCGCCGCCGTGACCACCGCCCTGACCGGTCAGCCCGTCGCTGGCCAGACCACTGCCGTCGCCACCGTTACCACCGGCCGCACCGCCGCTGCTCAGACCGGCCTCGCCCGCGCCACCGTCGGCACCGGCCTGCACGCCCGCGCCACCGGCGCCCAAGTTGCCCGCCGCACCACCGTCGGCACCGTTACCACCGGCACCACCGCTACCGGCGTTGTCGGCGCCACCGCCACCAAGGCCCTTGCCACCGGCCGCTGCGGTACCTGCCGCACCACCGTCGCCGGCGTCACCGCCCGCGCCACCGGTGCCGTTGGCCGAGGTGCCACCCGCACCACCGGCGCCGCCCGCACCACCGGTGCCGGCACTACCACCGTTGCCACCGGCCGCACCGGCCACCGTCGCATCGTCTGCCGCACCGCCCTTACCACCGGACGCACCGGCACCACCGGAACCACCGGCACCACCGGTGCCCGAGTTGCTACCGGCCGCACCACCAACGCCACCGGCGCCGCCGGCACCACCGACACCACCGGTCGTGCCGTTGCCTCCGCCGTCGGTGAACCCGTCAGCTCCAGCGAAGCCCGAACCGCCGGCGCCGCCGGCACCACCATTGCCGTTCGTGGCCGCGTTACCGCCGGCGCCACCCTGGCCGCCGGCCTGGCCGGTCAGCCCGTCGCTGGCCAGACCACTGCCGTCGCCACCGTTACCGCCGGCCGCACCGCCGCTGCTCAGACCGGCCTCGCCCGCGCCACCGTCGGCACCGGCCTGCACGCCCGCGCCACCGGCGCCCAAGTTGCCCGCCGCGCCTCCGTCGGCACCGTTACCACCGGCACCACCGTTACCGGCGTTGTCGGCGCCACCGCCACCAAGGCCCTTGCCGCCGGCCGCTGCGGTACCTGCCGCACCACCGTCGCCGGCGTCACCGCCCGCGCCACCGGTGCCGTTGGCCGAGGTGCCACCCGCACCACCGGCGCCGCCCGCACCACCGGCCCCGGCGCTTCCGCCGTTGCCACCGGCCGCACCGGCCACCGTCGCATCGTCTGCCGCGCCACCGTTACCACCGGAGGCACCGGTACCACCGGCACCACCGGCACCACCGGTGCCCGAGTTGCTACCGGCCGCACCGCCGGCACCACCGGCGCCGCCGGCACCACCGACACCACCGGTCGTACCGTTGCCGTTGCCGTCGGTCGTTCCGTTCGCACCATCGGCAGCCGCACCGCCGGCACCACCGGCACCACCGTTGCCGTTCGCGGCGGCGTCACCACCGGCACCACCGGCACCGCCGGCCTGACCGGTGAGGCCGTCGCTGGCCAGGCCGCTACCGGCACCGCCGTTACCACCGGCCGCGCCATCACTGCTCAGACCGTCCACGCCCGCGTCGCCAGAGGCACCGCCCGCGACACCGCTTCCGCCGGCGCCGCCAGCGCCCGCCGCGCCACCGTCGGCGCCGTTACCGCCGGCGCCGCCAGCGCCGGCTGCGTCGCCTCCTCCGCCGCCGAGGCCCTTGCCACCGGCAGTCGCCGATCCGGCCGCGCCACCGTTACCGGCGTCACCGCCCGCGCCGCCGGTGCCGTTGGCCGACGAGCCGCCGGCGCCGCCCTTGCCGCCCGCACCACCGGTACCGGCACTGCCGCCGTTACCACCGGCAGCACCGGCGACCGTCGCGTCGTCGGCGGCGCCGCCGCTACCACCAGCGCCACCCTGGCCGCCGATACCGCCGGCACCACCGGTACCGGAGTTGGATCCGGCCGAACCACCGGCGCCACCCTGGCCACCGGCACCGGCGTTGCCGCCCGCGGTACCGCTGCCGCTGTTGTCTGTCGTGCCTTGCGTACCGTTGGCACCCGCGCCGCCGGCGCCGCCCGCACCGCCGTCGCCATCGGTGGCGGCATTGCCACCCTGACCACCGACGCCGCCGGCCTGGCCGGTTACGCCATCGCTGGCCAGACCGACACCCTTGCCACCTGCGCCGCCGGCGCCACCGTCGCTGCCCGCACCGACATTGCCCGCGCTACCGGCCGCGCCACCGTCGGTCCCGGTTCCGGCCGTCCCGGCCGCTCCGCCGACCGCACCATCGCCACCTTGGCCACCGGCGCCGGCTGCGTCGAAGTCCCCGCCGCCGAGGCCCGCGCCGCCAGCCGCGGCCTGCCCGGCCGCGCCACCGTTACCCGCGGCACCGCCGGCACCACCGGCGCCGATCGCGGAGACGCCACCCGCACCACCGTCACCACCGAGGCCGCCGGCACCGGCGTTACCACCGGTACCACCGGCGTTGCCGGCCACCGTCGCGTCGTCGGCCGCGCCACCGTTACCACCGAGGCCGCCGGTTCCGCCCGCGCCGCCTACGCCGCCAGTGCCGGAGTTGGTGCCGCCGGCACCACCGGTGCCACCCGCACCGCCGGCACCGCCCGTTGCGCCCGCGGTGCCGTTGCCATTGCCGTCGGTGACACCGTGCTCACCGGTCGCACCCCGGCCACCGGCGCCACCCGCGCCGCCGTCGCCATCGGTGCCGGCGTCGCCACCGTTACCACCCTGGCCACCGGCCTGCGCGGTGCCGTCGCCAAGGAGCTCACCTGCGCCACCGACACCACCGGCACCACCATTGCCCTCGGCACCGTCAACACCCGTCGCACCGGTCGCGGCGTAAGCAGACCCGCCGCTGGAGCCGCCTTTACCACCAGTGCCACCCTGGCCCGCAGTGGAGGCTGCCGCACTACCACCGTTACCGCCGGAACCGGCCGCTGCGGCATTACCGCCACCGGCACCGGCACCACCGGCACCACCATTGCCTGCCTGACCACCGGCGCCACCGTCGCCGCCGATACCACCGACACCGTGCGCACCCGCGGTGCCGTGCGCCGACGTACCGCCCGCGCCACCCGCACCGCCGACACCGCCGACGCCGCCGTTGCCGGCCGTGTTCGTCGCGTCGCCACCGTCGCCACCGGTGTCACCACTGCCGGCGGCCGCATCCACACCCGCGGTGCCATCGGCACCGGCGCCACCGACACCACCGGTGCCGCCGCGGCCACCGGCACCACCGACACCACCGTTGCCGGCGTCGGAACCGCCCGCACCACCGGCACCACCGACACCACCGGCGCCACCGGCCAGACCCGTCGTGCCATCACCATTGACATCGGTGTGGCCCGCGAGGCCGACCGCACCGTCACCACCGGCGCCACCGGCGCCACCGTTGCCCAGCGAGCCAGCGTCACCACCCTTGCCGCCCGCACCACCAGCGGTCCCGACGATGCCGGCGTCGGCACCGTCACCGCCGCGGCCACCGTTACCACCACCGGTCGCCGCCGCACCCGCAGCACCCGCTGTGCCGCCCGGTGCCGCCGCACCACCGGCACCGGCCACACCCGCGTCACCACCACGACCACCGGCACCACCGTCGACATACGTCGAGTCGCCGTCGGCGCCGTCGCCACCGTTACCACCGACACCGGCGTTACCACCGTCACCAGCAGTGCCACCGACACCCGCGACACCCGACGACCCCAGCAGACCACCGGAACCAGCAGCACCACCACGACCGGCCGCACCACCGGTACCACCGTTGCCACCGTCACCGGCGTGGCCGCCCGCTCCACCGGGGGTCGTGGCGTTGATGCCGTCGCCGCCATCGCCACCATTACCACCGTCGGCACCAGCACCGCCGGCACCACCCTTACCGCCGGAACCGATCAACCACGAACCACGACCACCAGCACCACCATTACCACCGGCACCACCATTAGCACCCGCAAGACCATTCAGCCCAGCACCAACAGTCGCCCCCGCAGCACCCACCGCACCATCGCCACCAAGACCACCATTACCGCCCGAACCGAACGCCAAACCAAGACCATCACCACCGACACCACCAACACCACCGGCACCACCAGCGATACCAGCACCACCAGCGCCGCCATCACCACCAAGACCCATCCACCAGCCGCCAGCACCACCAGCGCCACCATCGCCACCATCAATACCCGCACCACCGGCGCCACCATCGCCGAACATCCCCGCCGAACCACCCACACCACCGGTGCCATCGGCAGCGGTACCACCGGCACCACCATCACCGAACCACAAACCACCCGCACCACCAGCAGCCTGCGCCAGCGTCCCACCATCAATACCGTCAGCACCATTACCGATCAGAATCTGACCGAAACCAAAAATATTGACGAAATCATTGACCGCAGAACCAAACGAACTGTTGATCCACGCCTGACCCAAGTCATGCCACGGGTCATAGAACAACGACCCAAACCAATCATCAGCAGCCGCCGACCCCGGCACACCCGCCAACGACGCATCAAACGACAAACCAACATTGCTCAGCAACGGCTCCCACGAAGCCTGATCAAACAACGTCTCCCACGACGACGCCTGACTCAAATCACCAAGAGCCCCAGCCAAATCCGCGCCAACCAGATCAACAACCCAATCCAGCTCATCAGCATGCGCAACAGGCGCCCCAGACAACGGCGACAACCCAAACGCCAAAAACGCCCCAACCGCACTACCGGCACCCAACAGACGGCGGCCACGCCGACGTGAGTGACCGTTGCCCGAAGCGTTACGTCCTACTGCCATTTGGGTTTTCCTATCTGTGTGGCCCACAGTTGTGCTCGCTTTGTCTGTCATGAAGTTTGGATTTGGTGGCTTACCGCTCAGCAGGTTCAGCCGTAGAAGCCCAACGCCGCGGCGATCTGGTTCGGAATGTCGTTGAGCCACTGCGAGGCCACCCCGAAGAAGTCGCCGTTGATGCCCAGCAGGCCCTGGTCGGACAGCCCCAGCCCGTCGATCAGGCCGTTGATGTCGAGGCTGCCCAGGCCGAGGTCGGTGAGCAGCGAGTTGATCGTGCCGTCGAGGCCGAGGTTGGCGACGATGGTGTCCAGGTCGAAGGTGTCCAGGCCGATCCAGCCGAGGAAGGTGCCCAGCGTGGGGTCGCCGAGCACACTGGTCATCAAGTCGGTGATGAACTGGTCCAAGTGCACCTCGTCCAGGCCCAGGCCATTGAGGATGCTGTCGATCGAAACACCGCCCAACAGGCTGTTGATGAACTCGTCGAGGCTCTGGTCGTTCAGGCCCAAGCCGTTGAGAATGCCGGCGATCGAGATGCTGCTCAACCCGAGGCGGTCGATGAACATATCGATGTCGATGTTGTTCAGGCCCAGGTTGTTGAAAATCGACTGGATGTAGATGTCGTTCAAGCCGAGACTGTCGATCAGGCCGGATAGGCTGACGCTACCCATGCCCCAGTCCTCGAACAGGGAGAGCAGTGTGGTGTCGGTCAGCCCCAGTCCGGCGACGGCGCTCTCCATGAGCTCCGTCAGGGTCGGGTCGAAGCCCCAGGCGAGGAAGAACTGCTCCAGAGTGACGTTGCCGGTCATATTGCCCAGGCCGTCGAACAACGCCTCCAGCGTGTAGTTACCGAGGCCCATGGCGTCAAGACCTTGGAAAATGGTGACGTCGTACAGGTGCATGTTCTCGAGAACCTGGCCAACGGTGTTGGTGCCCATCACCGCGCCGAGAGTCGGGTTGCCGGCCTTCTCGAGGAGGGCGGCCTGATCCGGGGCGAGCACGCCCAACGGTGTCTCGGCCAGGTTCGCGTAACCCGGCTCGGGGCTGGGAAGCGTGTACATCAAGTCCACGAGCACAACGTCGGTCACCGGGGTGGTGGGGTCGTAACCCATGGTGTTCTCGCCGATCGGCATCATCTCCATGAGATCGCCGAGGGTCTGACTGCCGAAGGGGCCCATCAGATCGCCCAAGGTGGCGCCGGGCGGGAACATGGAGAGCATCATTTCCATCAGCGGGGTGCTGCCGGTGATGTCCGGTCCGAGGAACCCCTCGTTGAGCAGGTCGACCAGCGTCTGGTCGCCGTATTCGCCCAACATTCCGGCGAGCGCGCCGATGGTGATGGTGCCGAGGCCCATCTGCTCGAAGAACTCGGTCAGTGGGGGGTCGCCCAGCGAATCGGTCAGCAATCCGCCGATCGTCCAGGTCGGGTCGATCAGGCTGGCCAGGGACTCGTTGCCCGTAGCGCCCAGCAGATCCTTGATCAGTCCACCGACGGTGGCATCGTCGCCGCCGACGAAGCTCAGGATGAGCTCGGACAGGCTGGGGTTGCCGATATCGGTCTGGTTGAGCAGTGCGATCAGCAGGCTGGCGACCGAGTCGCCGGGCTCGATTCCACCAAGACTCTCCAACAGCTCAGCGATGGTGGGGTTGCCGATACCGGCCTCGTTGAAGACGCCGATCAGCAGTTCGGAGAGCGATTGGGTGCCGATACCCATGTCGTTGAGCAGGTCGACCGGCGTCATGTGGCCAAAGCCGAGCCCGTCGAGCAGGTCGATGATCAGCGTTTCCAGCGGAACATCGCCGATACCGGCCTGCGACAGCAGCTGTGTGATGGTGGTGTCGCCCATGCCGGACAACTCGACCACGTCGCCGATATTGAAGTTGGCGTCGATCGGCTGTCCGGGGGTCAAGAGACCGTTGAACAACGGGAAATAGGCGCCCCCGAAGGAGGCTCCGGTGCTGCCGTTGAGGAACGCGTCCAACAGCGTGGCCGGCGCACCGATCAGCGCCGAGAACGCCCTCATCGGGTCGGTGAAGAGGTTACCGAAGATCTCGTCCATGACCTGCTGGAACGCGTTGCCCATCGTCACCCACGGGCCGATGCCCGCAAGCAGGGAAGCCGCCCACGTCGGCAGCTGCAGGTCGATCTCCGCTGGGAACGGGAAGATCTGGACACCGACGGTGGGCATCGCGTTGGTGAAGATGTTGATGACATCCGGGATGCCGTTGATCGCCTCTTGCGGGTTTGTGATGATGTGCTGCAGCAGACCCCACATGTCCACGGAGTTCTGGTTCAGCGCCTGCAGGCTCGCGATGGTGTGCTCGAACAGGTCGGTATAGGGCGAGAAGAAGCCCGACGTGAGCGCGACGCCGCGCTGCTCGACCATCGCGAGCTGGTGCTGCAGCTGCGGCAGGTTCGAGGCCACGGGGGGAGCCGCGACCAGGCCCACCCCGACAACAGCCAGGCCGGTGGTGACGTACGGACGAAGTGTTTGCTGCATGACGCCCTCCCGGACGGAAGTTCCGAAGTTTTCCTGTCGCTTAGCCACCGAGCACCGCCGTGATCTGGTCCCCTAGACCGTCAAGCCAGTAGGACATGGAGCCCCAGAACTCGCTGATCTGCGCGTTGATCACGGTCATATCGCCGAGGCCCATGGAAGTCAGAAGCTCGTCGACGGTCTGGGTGCCGAAGTCGCCGAGCAGCGCGCTGACCGTCGAGGTCCCGAACAGCGAGTCGATCAGCTCGTTGAGCGTCTGATCGCCCAGGCCCAGGGCCAGCATCTGGTCGGCGATGGTGGTGATGCCGAAGAACTGGTCGAACAGGTCGCTGAGCGACTGGCCGCCGAGGCCGAAGTCGTTGAGCATGTCGTTGAGGGTCTGCGGGCCCAGCGCCTGACGGATGATGTCGTCGAGGTGCATGCTGCCCAGTCCGCCGTCGTCCAGTGCGTTAGCGACGGTTTGGTCACCGAAGGTCTGGGTGAGCAGCTCACTCATGGTCTGGTCGCCCAGACCCGACGCGCTGAGCATGTCGATGATGGTCTGGTCGGCGGGCACCAGCTGGTTGATCAGGTCCGCAAGCGTGGTGTTGCCCATGACGCCGAGCAGCTCGGAGAGCGGCTGGTCGGGCATACCGGCCAGCACCAGGTCGGTCAGGGTCTGATCGGCCATGCCCGACTGTTCGAGCATCTGGCCCAGGGTCATCGCGAAGTTCGTCTGGATCATCTCGGCGATGGTCATATCGCCGGTGGGGCCGAGCATCGAAATCAGCGGGTCGTTCAGCTGGTCGCCCAAGAAGGTGGCGATGGTGGTACCCGCCAGGGAGTCGGACAGCAGGGCGTCACCACCCTTGTCCAGCGGGGTCATGCCGGTGGCGACGAGCATGTCGTTGATCGTCAGGTTGCCGGTGATGTAGGACAGGTTGCCCAGAATCGTGCCCAGCGACAGGTTGGTGATGCCCAGCAGGTCGGTGATGTCCCCGACCGTCACAGTGCCGAAGCCGGCGTAACCCATGATGTCGGCCACCGTGGCGTTGCCGGAGGGGCCGAGGATGCTCACGATCAGCTGGGACATGTCCGCGTCGGCAAGGCCGGCCTGGCTGAGCAGGTCCATCATCGTCTGGTTGCCCAGGCCCAGTCCGCCGAGCAGCGAGGTGATGAACTCGTGGGTGGTCTGGGCGCCGAGGCCCGTGGCGTCGAGCAGGTCCGCCGGGGTTTGACCGCCCAGACCCAGCGCTTCCACCGCTGTCTGCAGCAGTCCGTTGAGCGTCAGGTCGCCGGCGCCGATGTCACCGAGGAGCTCGTTTACCGTCGGGTCTCCGATGCCCAGCGCGTTGAGCACGTCCATGCCCAAGTCGGCCAGTTTGAGGTCGGCCAAGCCGACGTCGCCTGCGATGTCGACGACCGTCGGGTTGTCGAAGCCCAGGGCATGGGTGAAGTCGATCGCAAGGTCGGCGACCTGAACGTTGCCGATACCCAGCTGGTCCATGAGCTCGGCGATGGTGGGGTTGCCGATGCCCACCGCGTCGAAGACGGTGCTCAGCACGCTGGAGACCTCAAGGCTGCCCAGGCCGAGGGCGTTGATGACGTCGACCGGGGTGTCGTCGCCCATGCCGAGGCTGTCCAGCAGGCCGGTCAACATGCCCGCCACCTGCATCGTGCCGATGCCGGTCTGGTCGAGCAGGCTGGCGATGGTCTGGTTGCCGATATTGAGGTTGTTGGCCAGCTCCTCGGCCGTCTGGTCGATGATCAGGTTCTGACCCGGGACCAGGAGGCCGTTGAAGACCGGGATGCTGATGCCGGCCACGTCGATGGTGCTGGTGCCGTTCAGCCAGGCGTCGAGGAGGCGCGGGACCGCGGTGAAGATCGCCGCGAACGGGTCCAGCGGGTCATTGGGGTTGAAGATCTCGTTGAGAATGTCCTGCATCGCGTCGTTGACCGTGACCAGCGGGCCGATGAGACCCATCCCGATGGTCAGGATCGGCGAGAGCAGAACCATGAGCGGGTCGGAGCCACTGATCGAGGGCATGACGCTGGTCAGGAAGTCGAAGACCTCCGGCAGCCGCGACAGCGAGCTCGGGTCGCTGAAGACCTGCTCGAGCAGGTTGATCCACCCGTTGTCAGATCCCATCGCCACCAGGTTGGTGGCGGTGTTGTTGAACAGGTCCTGCCACGGCCCGAAGAAATCGGCCGTGAGTTTCACAGGATGGTGCTGGACCAACTCATAGGACTGGCGAGGCTCAACCTGGGGCCGCAGCACCGCCGCGGGAACGGCCCCGTTGACCGCGATCAACGCGGCACCCGCGATCGCGACACCGGGGGTGACGTACGGGCGAAGCGCGAGCTGCATCATGCTCTCCTACGGACACTGACTACGGACGTTGCTTAAACTTACATGAGTTTTCCGCTTTGTCGAACCGTAATTTTTATAAGGAAAACAGTCGTAAAAACCCTGGTTGATTGCACGTGAGGCGATATATGTCCATCAGGCGGGACGGACGTATCCCCATGTCACCGTGGTGTGCACCCAGGCGCCATGCAGGATTCTTGGGTTTTGTTAATGATTATTCTGCGGGTGTGGTGACGCTGAGGTAGGGACGTTTTGTCGGGGGTGGCGCGGCCGGCAGAGCCCGAGCGGCTACCGGGAAACTCGACACCCGGGCGAGACTCCGGCCCACTGTCAGAACAAGCAGCGGGCGCCGGGTAGTCGAACCTGGTCCTGCGGGGCCAGCGCCGTCAAGGCAGCCAGGCACAACGGCAGTCCCAGCGGGCCTTGAAGTCAGGCCCGGTCCGGCCCGTCCTGCGGTCTCTGGTCGTGCGCCAAAGCCGACGCGACCATCCGCCCCAGTCCGGCCAACAGCGCACCCTTGAGCCCGGGCGCTCCTTTACTCGGCCGCGGTTGCGCCCACTCCGCCAGCACGGTCAGTTCACCGGCGACGTACTGGTCGCGGCACGCACCGCGCTGAATCTTGCCGCTGGTGGTGGTCGGTATCCGCATCGGTTTGAGCAGCACGACGGCCTGTGCGTCGATTCCGTGGTGGGTGCGGATAGCCGCCCGAATGGCTTCGATCAGGTCTTTCGGATCGACCCCGACCGCCTCGTGGTGGTGCACCTCCTGCACCACCACCAGGTATTCGGGGGCGTACCGCTCGGTCGGCAACTGGAACACCGCGCCACGGCTGGGCATCAGCGCCGGGTGGCATGCCTGCACCGTCAGCTCGATGTCATTGGGGTAGTGACTATAGCCACCGATCGTCATCAGGTCCTTACACCGGCCGGTGACGTACAGTTCGCCGTCGGCGAAGAATCCCAGGTCGCCACTGCGCAGGTAGGGGCCCTCGCCGGTGTCAGCCAGGTGCGCCGCAAAGGCGTGCTCGGTCTCTTCGGGACGTCCCCAGTAGCCCACGCCCACGCTCGGCCCGGACACCCAGATCTCGCCCACTTCCTCAGGAGCGCGAAGTACCCGCGTCTCGGCATCGACGATTCGGACGTCCAGGAGCTCAGACTTCTTGCCGCAGCCCACCAGCGGCAGCGCGGTCTCCGGCTTGGCGACGTCGGCTGCCACCTCGACGACTCGATCCTCGGTGAGCGCGGTCCGGTCGAAGTGCCGGACCACCGGCAGCGCCGACTCGGACATGCCCGTCACGCCCAGGGTCGCCTCGGCCAGCCCATAGGCCGGAATGAACGCCTCCGGCCGAAAGCCGGCGGGTGCGAATGCGTCGGTAAAGGACTGCAGAGTCTCAGAACTGATCGGCCCGGCGCCGACCACGGCGATCGACAGGCTCGACAGGTCAAGGGCGGCGCGCTGCTCCGCAGTGCTGCGTTTGACGCAGGCCTCGTAGGCGAAGTTGGGGGCGGCGGTGATGGTGGCCTGGTAGCGGGAGATCGCTTGCATCCACCGGAGTGGGCGCATCAGGAAGGCACTCGGCGCCATCAGCACGGTGGTGCGGCCGCCATAAATGGTGCCGAGGATGCCCCCCACGAAGCCCATGTCGTGGTACTGCGGCAGCCAGGACACCCCGCTGATCGGGCTGTTCATCACTGGTGCGTCATCCGGCGGATTGAGCGCCCACCGCATTATCTCCAGATTGCTGAGGTAGTTGCGGTGAGTCAGCACGCAACCCTTCGGCACCCCGGTGGAGCCCGAGGTGTACTGGATCATGGCGAGGCTGTCGGCACGGACGCTCTGCGGCTCCCAGGCCGCCCCGTCACCAGAGGCCTCATCCATGGCCAGCCAGGTCAGCTTCGGCCCAGCGCTGAGGCCGTCCACCGCAGACTTCATCTTGGCCTGGGTTTTGGCCGTAGCCAGCGCGAAGCGCGCATCCGCTTCGGGCACGACGGTCTCGATCCGCCGGATAGGCCAGTGCTCGTCGACCGGTATCGCGACAGCGCCGGCATAGAAACAGCCGAACAGCCCGGCGATGCTGTCCACGCCCGGGCGGCAGAGCACCAGCACACGCTCACCGGCGGCACCGTGAAGCTGCAAGTTCGCCGCGATCGAGCGGGCACGCCGGTCCAGGTCGCGGTAGGTGACCCGGTCCTCTTCGATATCGCCCTCTGGGCAGAAGATGAACGCGGGCGTGTCCTGAAAACGCGCAGCCTGCTGCTGCATCAGGTCAACCAAGGTGTCCAGAGCCAAAGGGGCCAGGGAACTTGTCAGTTCTGCCATCGTCTGATCTGCCTTCAAAGTACGTCGGTAATCGCCCACAGCGTAGCGGCGATCGCAAGCGCGGCGGAGCCGGGCGAAGCGGATCGACGCCATCAAGCCAGCGGCGATCGCAAGCGCGGCGGAGCCGGGCGAAGCGGATCGACGCCATCAAGCCAGCGGCGATCGCAAGCGCGGCGGAGCCGGGCGAAGCGGATCGACGCCATCAAGCCAGCGGCGATCCCGAACCACAGGGACTAACGCCCGCCTCCGAGCGACAACACCTGTTAGCTCACGCGCCTTACCCTGTAGGCCGCAGCAGCCACGACTCGACATAACGACTGTTGTCGCTGACCTCGCCCCCTGTTACCGGCGGGGCGAATGAGATCGCCCCGGCCCAGGGCGTCGCGGATCTAGAAGAGGTCGTCGAAGATGTCCTGAATGCTGTTCGAGGCCTGGGCCAGCACCATGAACTCGATGCCGGCCGCCAACGTCGTCAGGCCCGCGCCGGCTGCCAGCGGCATGCCGATCGCGTTCAGCAGGTCACCCTCTTCCAAGTAGTGCGTGAAGAGGCTCAGGCCGAACGCCGGAAGCGAGGTCGTCAGCGCGTTGAGGATGTCTGCGGTCGGCAGCAGCGTCTGGTAGGCCAGCGACGCTGCGCCACTGAAGGCGTTGACGACCTCGAGGAACGACGGCAGGTCCGCCAAGTCGAAGGAACCCGTTCCCGCCGACTCGCCCACCGGCAACGCCCAGTTCGCCGGGTCCGAGAGCTGGTCGATGGCGTCGTGAATCCCCGTTTGGACTCCATCGACCAGCGCCTGCCAGATGATGCCCAGGTCGTCGGAGTCGAGCTCAGGGAACAGCCCGATCGGTGTCGCGACATCGGCCGGGCCGTCCGACCAGCCGATCGTGGGGTCGGAGCCGTAGCCCAGGTTGACCAGCACCCGCAGGCTGGGAGCGAGCAGGTCGGCCATCGCATCACCGATGAAGGGGATGCCGCGCAGCGGCTCCACCAGCGGCAGGAACTCGGTGGGAATCACGTAGTAGTGGGTGCCGCCGTCATATCCGTCAGACGTCGGCAGTTCGATGGCGTTATCGATCTCGGACTGGTCCAGTTTGAAATACTCACCGTGGACATAGAGGATCCCGAGGAACGCATTGATGTTCGACAGAATGTTCAGCGGATACCGGGGAAAGTCGGCAATGCCGTCGTATTCACCGGTCCAGATGTGGGTGTCGAAACCGGTGTCGGCGGGAGTGGCGCCGGTGAAGGTCAGACCCAGGCTCGGGATGGTCGGCTGGAAGCCCACCGGGACGTCGAAGCGCGACAGCAGCCCGCCGTTGGGGTTGCTGGGGTTGCCGACCATGAAAAACGCCAGCTGATCGGTGTCCGGCTGGAAGCCCAGCGACCCGTTGACGATGTTCTGCATCTCCAGCGACGCAATCGTGGCGCTCTGCGAGACACCACCGACCGCGACATTGCGCCCAGCTTCCAATTCCGCCTTGATGCTGTCGTTGAGAATGGTCACACCCTGCGCCACCGACGGGTCCAGGGGCAGACTCTTGGGCGGGGTGAAAATGGGGTTCAGCCCCTCGGGAGTGAATATTCTCTTCACCCCGTAATCGGCGTAGCCGTTGGTCGCGATGTAGTTATCGAATGCTTTCTGCACCAGGCGCATAGGAGGAATCGGCACACCGCTGCCGCCCATGAGCAAGGCCATGCCGGGGTAGTCCTCGTCGGCCAGCAGCGCGGGCGCTGCCGCCACAGTCTTCAGCCCGGGGGAGACCGGCGACACGATCGGCGCCAAACCCACCAGGGCAGAGCCGGCCAGGATCGTCGGGACCAACGTCAGGGAACAGACCGCACCGTGTCGCACTGAAAAACTCCTTAACCACCCTGACGTCTGGTGTCCGCTCCGACGTCGATTTCGTCCGATAACGAGGAACTATGTGCGGCCTAATGGTCAGTCGCGTCGTTGAGTCTGTCGATATCCTCAGTCAAAGTCAAGCCTCTCTTCCAGATCTGGACGCCGACAAGCAGTCGTGAGCCTCGTCGATGGCCATATACTCACAGCTCATAGCTGCTTTTGCCGCGCAGGAGCCGCCGCAGCGGTTCGCTTAAGATTGCTTAGGCAACTTTCGGTCGACTGCAGAATCGCCCACCAAAGTGGACTCAAAGGGCCGTTTCCGCCGCTCCTGCCGGCGTGGATTCCGTGTCGGATGTGGCATGGCAAGCCGCCCGAAGGCCACTTTGCGCCCCTTGCGGTTGTGTGCGGTGCCGGCAAGCGAAAGCCCTCGGCTAATGCCTAAGAGGCGGGAACACGCGCCCGCGGTCGAGAGCCTTGACGAGAGGCAAAGCGTCGCCGTCGCTGGTCGCGCGGCGGCGGGACTAACCCAGCGATGCCAGCGCCCGAACCAGCTGGTCGACTTCGGCCATCGTCGAGTAGTGGCCCAGCCCGATGGTGACCGCTCCCCCGATGTCATTGACCCCGATCGCATCCAGCACCCGGGATCCGGCATTGGCGATCGCCAGCACGCCGTTGTCGGCCAACCGCTGCACCACTCGCTCGGCCGGCACCTTCTGTACTGCGAAGCTCACCACCGGGATGCGTGCCTCGGGCTGGCCGATCAGCATCACCAGCGGCAGCGACCGCAACGAGCTCAACAGGTACTCGAACAGCCGGTTCAGATACGCCGCGGCGGACTGCATCGATACCGCCAGCCGCTCGCGGCGACTGCCCCGGGCCGACTCGTCCAGCGAAGCCAGGTACTCGACACTTGCCACCAGCCCGGCCAGCAGACCGAACTGGTGCAGACCGACTTCCAGTCGGGCCGGGCCCACGGCGTGCGGGTCCAGCGACACCGACCCGAAGGTGTCGATCAGCGCCGGGTCGCGAAAGACCAACGCACCCACCGGCGGCCCGCCCCAGGAGGCCGCGTTGACGGCCACCACGTCTGCGTCGACCTCGTTGATGTCGAGCAGTTGGTACGGCGCCGTGGCCGAGTGGTCGACGACGGCCACGCCGCCCACATCGTGGACCAGCTTGGTGACCGGCCGAAGATCAGTCACGGTGCCCAGTACCCCCGACCCCGAGGTGAGTGCCACCAGCCGGGTGGACGGGGTGATCAGGTTCTCCCACTGCCAGCTGGGCAGCTCCCCGGTCTCGATGTCGACCTCGGCCCATTTGAGCTTGGCGCCATAGCGGTTGGCGGCTCGCACCCAGGGGGCGATGTTGGCCTCGTCATCGAGACGGGTGACCACTGTCTCGTAGCCCAAGCTCACCCGCGACGACGCGGCATCGGCCAACGCGCTCAACAACACGGCGCGATCAGGACCCAGCACCACCGCAGCGGGATCGGCGCCCACCAGATCGGCCACCGCCTGGCGGGCCGCGACCAACACCGCGGCACTGCGCCGGGCCGCCGGGTGCGGGCCGGCCGCCATCGCCAACGACCCCCGGAAGGCGGTCGACACGGTGGTGGCCACCGAGTCCGGAATCAACATGCCCGAGGGCGAATCGAAATGAACCCATCCGTCACCGAGCGTCGGGTGCAATCCACGCACGCGAGCGACGTCATAGGCCATGCCAGCCACCTTAAAACTTCTCAAGATCGATCGGTGAACGTCTCGGATAACGAGATAGCTCCCCCGCAATACGGAGCCAGGCCACCTTGGCAGACATACTAGTGCAGTGCTTCTTGGCTTCGGAATGGTCGCCGCGCTTTTGCTACTGGTACTTCCGGGCGCGCTCGTAGCGGCCGGCGCCGGCCTGAACTGGCCATTAGCCGTGGCGATAGGACCGGCACTTACCTACGGGGTCGTAGGCCTGGCCATCGTCCCTTTCGGCGCCGCCGGAATCCCTTGGAACGCAACCACTGCAGCGGTCGCACTGGTGGTGGTCGGCGCCGTGGTGGGCGGCTTGTCGCGAGGAATACGGTCTTTGCTGGAGCGCCGTCCCGGCATCCATGTGGCGGCGCCCTCGCTGGCGCTGTGGCCGATACTCACGGTGGCCGCCGGAACGCTACTGGGCGTATTGCTGATCGGCTGGGCCGCGGTGCGGGGAATCCCGGACTGGCAGAGCATTCCCAGCACCTGGGACGCGGTGTGGCACGCCAACACCGTCCGCTTCATCCTCGACACCGGCCAGGCCTCACCGACCCATATGGGCGAGCTGCGCAACGTCGAAACCCACGCCGCGCTCTATTACCCGTCGGCATTCCACGCGCTGACCGCGGTGCTGTGCCAACTGACCGGCGCCGCACCCACCACCGGCTACACCCTGGCCGGCCTGGCCGCCTCGGTGTGGCTGTTCCCCGTCAGCGCCGCGCTGCTCACCTGGAATCTGCTGCAGCGCGTGACGAGCACCGCCGTGACGGCGGTGTCAGCGGGCACCGCTGCCGCGCTGTCGGCGTCCTTCACCGCGCTGCCCTACGTCGAGTTCGGCACCGCCGCCATGCCTAATCTGGTGGCTTACGGACTGGTGGCGCCGGCGTTCGCACTGATCACCGCGGTCCGCACCCTGCGGGACCGGATGTGGGTAGCGGTTCTGGCGCTGCTGGGCGTGTTCTCGGTACACCTGACCGGGGGCGTGGTCACGGTCTTGCTGGTGGCGGCCTGGTGGCTCAGTCCCTGCGATGGCACGCTGTGGAATCCGCTGCGCGGTAAGCGGCGCGACACCCTCGCCCTGGCCGGGGTCCTGATCCCGACCGCGCTGCTGCTGTTGCCGCAACTGCTCAGTGTGCGCAAGCAGGCCGAGATCATCGCCGGGCACGCCTTCCTGACCCACGAAGGACGCAGGTCGGGTTTGCGGGACGCCCTGTTGATGCACACCCGCCACCTCAACGACTTTCCGATCCAATACGCGCTGGTGGCTCTGGCCGCGGCGGGGGCGGCGATGCTGGTGGCCCGCAAGGTGTGGTGGCCGTTGGCGCTGTGGGCGGTGCTGGTGGTTGCAGTGGTGCAGTCGTCGGCTCCGCTCGGCGGCCCGGTGGGCAAGGTGGTGGGCACCTTCACCGACCTGTTCTACAGCGACCCGCGCCGGATCATGGCGGCGATGACGCTGCTGTTGGTTCCGATGGCCGGAGTGGGCCTGGCGGCGCTGGCCGGGCTGATCTGTAAGCCGGCGGGCGCGCGGGTGCGGCCGGTGCTGACCGGGCTGCTGCTGGTGGCGACGACGGTCGGGTTGGCCTGGCACTACCTGCCGCGGCACGCGTTCTTGCTCGGCGACAAGTACGACTCGGTGATGGTCGACTCCCGCGACCTGCAGGCGTACGCGTTCCTGGCCGACCTGCCCGGGGCCCACGACACCGTGATCGGCAACGCCAACGTCGACGGCAGCGCCTGGATGTACGCGGTCGCCGACCTGCACCCGCTGTGGACGCACTATGACTATCCTCAGCAGCAGGGCCCGGGCCCGGAACGGTTCGTCTTCTGGGCCTACGCCGACGACGCAGACACCGATCCGCGGGTAGCGGCCGCGGTGCACGACCTCAATATCCGCTACGTGCTGATCAGCAGCCCGACGGTCCGCGGGTTCACACTGCCCGACGGGCTAGTGTCACTGGAGAAATCGCGGTCGTGGGCCAAGATCTACGACAATGGCGGGGCCAGCATCTACGAATGGCAGGGAGGCGGAGCACAGTGAGCACCAGCGGCAGTAACGGCGCAGACGACTCAGATGGGGTCGAGATCATCAGCGGTGCCGACCCGCGGCTGCTGGCGGCCGGACTCAACAGCTCCACTGAAACCGTCGATGATGACGAGGCGTCGCTGACCGACCTGATCGAACAGCCCGCCAAGGTGATGCGTATCGGCACCATGATCAAGCAACTGCTCGAGGAGGTGCGCGCCGCACCGCTCGATGACGCGAGCCGGGCACGGCTGCGCGAGATCCACTCCGCCAGCATTCGCGAACTCGAGGACGGGCTGGCCCCGGAGCTGCGCGAGGAGCTGGACCGGCTGACCCTGCCGCTGCGCGAGGACGCCACACCGTCGGACGCCGAGCTGCGAATCGCCCAAGCCCAGCTGGTGGGCTGGCTCGAGGGCCTGTTCCACGGCATCCAGACCGCACTGTTCGCCCAGCAGATGGCTGCTCGCGCGCAGCTGGAGCAGATGCGCCACGGCGCACTGCCCCCCGGCGCCGCCGGCGGCGGTCACGCCCAGGGCCACACCGGCTCCGGCCAGTATCTGTAAGCCTGCAAGCGGAATTGCCATGTCTGCCAACGATCCTCGTATCGAAACCCGCGACGCCTGGGTCGAGTTCCCCATCTTCGACGCCAAGGCGCGGTCGCTGAAGAAGGCGTTCCTCGGCAAGGCCGGCGGGGCGATCGGACGCAACAACTCCAACGTGGTGGTGGTCGAGGCGCTGCGTGACATCACCATGTCACTGTCGTTGGGCGACCGGGTCGGCTTGGTCGGGCACAACGGTGCGGGCAAATCCACACTGCTGCGGCTGCTTTCGGGGATCTACGAGCCGACGCGCGGGTCGGCAACGGTAGTCGGGCGGGTGGCGCCGGTGTTCGATCTCGGCGTGGGCATGGACCCGGAGATCTCCGGCTACGAGAACATCATCATCCGCGGACTGTTCCTCGGCCAGACCCGCAAGCAGATGGCCGCCAAGGTCGACGAGATCGCCGAATTCACCGAACTGGGCGACTATCTGGCGATGCCGCTGCGCACCTACTCCACCGGTATGCGGGTGCGGTTGGCGATGGGCGTGGTCACCAGCATCGACCCGGAGATCCTGTTGCTCGATGAGGGCATCGGCGCCGTGGACGCCGAGTTCTTGAAGAAGGCCCAGACCCGGCTCCAGAAGCTGGTGGAGCGATCCGGAATCCTGGTGTTCGCCAGCCACTCCAACGAATTCTTGGCCCGACTGTGCAAGACCGCGATGTGGATCGACCACGGCACCATCCGGATGACCGGTGGGATCGAGGAAGTGGTCGGCGCCTACGAAGGCCCGGATGCCGCCCGGCACGTGCGCGAGGTGCTTGCCGAGACGCAGGCCAGGGATCAGGCGTGACCGACACTGTCTACGCTGTCGTCGTCACCCACCGGCGCCCGGAGCAGCTGGCCGAATCACTGAAGGCGCTGACCGGCCAGACCCGGACACCCGACCACGTGATCGTCGTCGACAACGACTTCTCGTCTGGAGACGCCACGGTGCGTGAGCTGGTAGCGGGGCAACCGGTCCCCTCTACCTACCTCGGGTCGCGGCGAAACCTTGGTGGTGCAGGCGGTTTCGCGCTGGGGATCCTGCACGCCCTGGCCGCCGGCGCGGACTGGGTGTGGCTGGCCGACGACGACGGTCGTCCGGCGGATGCCGGCGTGCTGGCGGCACTGTTGGACTGCGCCACCAAGCATCAGTTGGCCGAGGTGTCCCCGATGGTGTGCAACATCGACGACCCTTCCCGGCTGGCGTTCCCGCTGCGGCGCGGGCTGGTATGGCGTCGCGAGGTTAGTGAATTGCACAGTGGCGCAGCGGGTGAGGATCTGCTGCCGGGGATCGCGTCGCTGTTCAACGGGGCGCTGTTCACCGCCGACGCGCTCGACGCGGTGGGGGTGCCGGATCTGCGACTGTTCATCCGCGGCGACGAGGTAGAGGTGCACCGACGGCTGGTGCGCTCCGGCCTGCCATTCGGGACGTGCCTGACCGCGTCATACCTGCACCCGTGCGGGTCCGAGGAGTTCAAGCCGATCCTGCACGGCCGGATGCACACCCAGTACCCGGACAACGCGACGAAGCGGTATTTCACCTACCGCAACCGCGGCTACCTGATGGCCCAGCCCGGGATGCGGCGGCTGCTGGTCCAGGAGTGGCTGCGGTTCGGCTGGTTCTTCCTGGTGTCGCGCCGCGATCCGGCGGGCTTGATCGAGTGGGTCCGGCTGCGCCGGCTGGGACGTCGAGAGCAGTTCGCCAAACCCGAGGGGCAGCAATGAGTTTCACCGATGTGGCCGCGGAGTCCAAGAGTTTCGCGCGGGCGCGGGCCGATCTGGTGGACGGATTCGGCCGCCGCGAGCTGTGGCTGCACCTGGGCTGGCAGGACATCAAGCAGCGTTACCGGCGCAGTGTGCTGGGTCCGTTCTGGATCACCATCGGCACCGCCACCACCGCGGTGGCGATGGGCGGGCTGTACTCCAAGTTGTTTCACCTCGACCTGTCGGTACACCTGCCGTATGTGACGCTCGGGCTGATCGTGTGGAACCTGTTGAACGCGGCCATCCTCGAGGGCGCCGATGTGTTTGTCGCCAACGAGGGGCTGATCAAGCAGTTGCCGACACCGTTGAGCGTGCACGTCTACCGGCTGGTGTGGCGGCAGATGATCCTGTTCGCGCACAACATCGTCATCTACATACCTATCGCACTGATCTTCCCGAAACCCTGGTCTTGGGCAGATCTTTCAGTGATCCCGGCACTGCTCCTGATCGCACTGAACTGCGTGTGGGTGTCGCTGTGCTTCGGAATTCTGGCCACCCGCTACCGCGACATCGCCCCGCTGCTGTTCTCGGTGGTGCAGCTGCTGTTCTTGATGACGCCGATCATCTGGAACTACGACACCCTGCGCGCCCAGGGGGCGTCGCGGTGGACGGCGGTGGTGGAGTTCAACCCGCTGATGCACTACCTGGACCTGGTACGACTGCCGCTGCTGGGGGCGCATCAGCCGCTGCGGCACTGGGCGGTGGTGTTGGTGCTGACCGTCGTCGGCTGGTCGGTGGCCGCGCTGGTGCTGCGCCAGTACCGGGCGCGGGTCGCGTACTGGGTGTAGCGCATCGTCGCGCCACATTCGCCCCTTGTGCACCTAATGAGGAGCATGTGGGTGTTGCCGGATCGGCTATCGCCGCCGCTATCCGATTCGGCAACACCACATTGCCCTCCGACGGTGCTGAAGTGATGCGTGTGGCCAAGTGTTGCGTAGCTGATCGCGGCGCCGCGGCGCCGCATCGAGGAACTCGGAGTAAGCCGGGTCAACAGATCCCACCGCGGTGAACGGAAAGGCCCCGACCCTGGGCCGCCAGAGGCGGCCAGAGCCGGGGCCTTTTCGTCTGGAACTACGGGGTGACCGGGTTGTTCGCCCCGTTGTTGCCGGTTGCGGTCTGGCCGTCGGACTGCGTCCCGCCCTGGTTGACGATGTTGCCGTCGGTGCCGTTGCCGCCGGTAGCGCCGGACCCGGTACCGCTGCCGCCGTTGCCGCCGGTGGCGGTGCCGTTGGTGGCCGTGGACGGGGTGCCCGCGCCGTCGTTGCCGAATGCGTCGAGCCGGCTCGACCCGGCCTTGCCGCCGGTACCACCGTCAAGGCCGTCGCCGCCCTTGCCGCCGGACGCCGTTCCGTTCGCAACGTTGTCCGGGTCACCGCCGGTGGCGATGCTGGCCTTGCCGCCGTCACCGCCCTGGCCTCCACCGGTGGCGTCACCACCATTACCGCCGGACGCGTTGCCGCTGGCCGTTCCACCCGGACCGCCCAAGGTGCCACCATCGGTGGTCTTGGAACTCTGGATGTCCGAGCTTCCGCCGTTACCGCCGTGGCTCCCGTCGCCGGTTGCGTTACCGCCGTCACCGCCGGTTGAGGTGCCGAAGGAGTTTCCGCCGGTGGCGCCGTAGCCGATCTCGCCGGACTCCAGCTCGCCCCAGGAGCCGTTGCCGCCGACGCCGCCGTCGGTTCCGGTTCCGCCATTGCCGCCCTGAGCGATCGCGTCGTTGCCGCCACCGCCGATGCTGCCGCCGGCACCGTCGACGATCAGTTGGCCGCTACCACCATCACCGCCGGTGCCGTTGTTGCCGGCGCCGCCCGTACCACCGGCGGCGGACCCGGTGATGGTGCTGCCGGCGCCGGTGGCGTCGGCTTGACCGAAGCCGCCCTTGCCGCCCTGGCCTCCGTCGACGCCACCGCCACCGGCACCACCGTTGACGTTGGTGTCGCTGATGGCCGCGCCGTCGGTGGCGTTGATGACGGCACTGCCGCCCACGCCACCCGCGGCGCCGGCACTGCCGTCGGTCCCACCGCCGTTGCCGCCGGTCGCATGGCTGCCGGTGATCGAGCTGCCCGCCCCGTCGGCGTTCAGCCCGGCTTCGCCGCCGTTGGCGGTCGCGCTGGCGGCGCCACCGGTCACGGTGCTGTCGGTGATGCTGCCACCGTTTGTCGCCGACACTGTGGCAGAGCCGCCGAGGAAGCCATCGGAGTCCTGCCCGTTGGTCACCGTGACGTTGCTGATCGTGCCGCCGCCGAGGGCCTCCAGGGTGTTGTCGGCGCCGTTCTCGCCGTTGACCCCGTTCGCGCCGCCATCACCGCCGTTACCGCCGGCGATGTGGCCGTCGTCGATGGTGCTGCCCGGCCCGCTGGCGATGACCGCTCCGAGTCCACCGGCGCCGCCATTGCCGCCGACGCCGGTGGTGCTGCCCGCTCCGCCGTCGCCGCCGTTACCGCCGGTCGCGGTGCTGTTGGTGACGGTGCCGCCACCGACTCCGGCGACGACGGCGCCACCGCCGCCACCGCCGCCGCCGCCGCCCTGGCCCGCGGTCTGACCGTCGGCCACCCCACCGCTACCTCCGTTGCCGCCGTTGCCGCCGGTCGCGCCGTCGCCGATGCCAGCGCCGTTGGCGCCCGCGCCGCCGTCGCCGCCGCTACCGGCCGTGCCGGTGCCGGAGGTGCCGCCGTTACCACCGGCGCCACCGTGACCACCGGTGAAGCCGCCGGTGTTGCCGTTGCCGCCGTTTCCGCCGTTGCCGCCGTTTCCGGCACCGCTGGCGGCGCCACCATCGCCACCGGTGCCGCCGGATCCGCCGGTGCTCAACTGCACGTTGGGCAGGTCACCGACGACGGGTGCGCCGGTGCCGCCGTTACCGCCGCCACCGCCATTGCCGGCTTGGCCGTCCTCGGAGGTGCCGCCGGCACCGCCATTGCCGCCGTGCCCGCCGGCCAGCGTCCCGAACTCGCCGGTGTTGCCCTCGCCGGTGGTGTTGCCGCCGTTACCGCCGGTGCCGCCGTTGCCGGCGGCCTGGTCACCGGTCGCGTTGGCGCCGGCGCCGCCGTCGCCGCCGTAGCCGCCGTGGCCCGAGCCGTCGCCACCGGCACCGCCGGCGCCGCCGTTGCCGCCGGTGTTGTTGCCGCCGTCAGCGGTGCTGGTCACCGCGCCGCCGGTGCCACCGACGCCGCCAGTGCCGCCATAGACACCCTGGCCACCGGAGCCACCGGAGCCACCGTTGCCGGCCTGGTAACCGGTACCGCCGCTGCCGCCCTTGCCACCGGAGCCGCCCACGCCGGTCGCATCGGGGTTGGCCGGGCTCAGACCGTTGCCGAGGAAGCTGCCCTCCTCGCCGGTGGCTGCATTGCCGCCGAGTCCACCGGCACCACCGTCACCACCGTTGCCGATCTGACCGAGGCTGCCGTCGGTGCCGTCGGTGTGGCCGTCGCCGCCGCCTTGACCACCGGTTCCGGCCGTGGCACCCGGCGCTCCGCCGTTGCCACCGTTGCCACCGGCACCCGCCGCGCCGCCGTTGCCGGTCTCGGAGTTCGCGCCGGCATTGGCGCCGGTGCCGCCGTCGCCCCCGACGCCGCCATTGCCACCATTGCCGCTGTTGCCGCCGTTGCCGCCATTGCCGTTGGTGGCCGAACCGCCGTTACCGCCTACGCCGCCCTGGCCGCCATCGCCGGCGTTGCCACCGGCGCCACCGGCCACGGCCGGGTCATCCGACGCCGCACCGTTGCCACCGTTGCCGCCCGTGCCGCCGATACCACCGGCGGCTCCGTTACCACCGTTGCCCGACACCGAGCCACCGTTACCGCCGATACCGCCAGCGCCGCCGTTGCCGCCGACGGACCCGTCGCCGCCGGCCGTGGCCACGTCGGTGCTGTCGAAGCCGGCCGCGCCCTGGTCGCCGTTGCCACCGACGCCGCCGTTACCGCCATTGCCGTGGTCGCCGCCGTTGCCGCCGGCGCCACCGGCACCACCGGACACACCCGTGCCGCCGATGCCGGCACCACCGATGCCGCCGTTACCACCGTTGCCCGACACCGCGTCCGGAAGCACGCCAGCGGCGCCGTCCGCACCCGCGGTACCCGGTGTGCCGCCGAAGGGGCCAGTGCTGGTGCCGGCCGCGCCACCCGCGCCGCCGGCACCGACCGTACCGAGGTTGCCGCCGACACCACCGGCGCCACCAACACCACCGCCGACAACCTCGTCGACAGCATCGGTCCCAACTTGACCCTCGGCGACTTCCGGAGCGGTGCCACCACCGGCGCCACCGTTACCACCGGCGCCACCGTTACCGGCCAGTCCCGAACCACCGCCGGTGCCACCGGCACCACCGTTGCCCGCGGCACCCGCGGGGTGCACGCCGAAGAAGCCACCGCCGCCGCCATTACCGCCCGCGCCACCGGCACCAGCGGCGCCGCCGGAACCGGCGTTACCGCCGTTGCCGCCCAGCCCGCCCTTTCCGCCCGGGTCGCTCGCGGCAACGAGCGCCGCGGGACCGATCTCGGGCCCGTTGTTCACATCGCCGTTGCCACCGGCACCGCCGTTGCCACCGTTACCGCCGACTCCACCGTTGCCGCCGAGGCCGCCGTTACCACCGGCGCCAGAAACCCCGAACAGACCGGCAGCGCCACCGTTGCCGCCCACGGCACCGTTACCGCCGGCAAAGCCATTGGTGCCGTCTCCGCCGTTGCCGCCGTCGACTCCGTCACCTCCGGTGCCGCCGACCGGGCTCAGACCGTCCGCACCCACGCTTCCGTTGGTCCCAGCGGCGCCGTTACCGCCGTTCCCGCCCGTGCCACCGTTGCCGCCGTTGCCGAAGAAGAAGCCACCGGCGCCGCCGATCCCACCGACCAGGCCGTCGGTGCCGGCCGCGCCGATGCCGTCGATGCCGGACGCACCGGCGCCCCCGTCGCCACCGTTGCCCATCAGGGAGCCGCCGGCTCCACCGCTGCCGCCCACCAGGCCCAGACCGAAGCCGCTGCCACCGTCACCGCCGTTGCCGAGCATGCCGGCATTGCCGCCGTCGAGGTCGAACGCCGAACCGGCAGCGAAGTTGTAGGTGCCGTCCTCGATGTCGGCCAGCGTGACCTCGTTGCCCTCGGCGTCGAGCAGGACCGCGCCATTCGCGCCGAGCACATCGCCGTCGGCGTCGACGAACCCACCGGCGCCGCCGTCACCGAACAGGAATCCACCGGCGCTCGCCGCGTGATACACCAGGTCGCCGTCGGCGTTGAAGTCCACGTAGGCGTTGTCGCCGTTGCCGAAGACGCCGTCGAGGTGCAGGCCGCTGCCGATCAAGAGCTGACCGATGTCATACAGCGGCTGATAGATGATCATGTTGATCGAGTTGGCCACCAGCTCGTTGAGGGCCTGCAGCGGGTCGGTGCTCGCCGCGGCGCCGGCCCAGTCACCGCTCAACGCGTCGAAACCGAGCCATTCAAGTCCCGACGTGTCCGCCGCGGGCGGCTCCATCCAGCTGAACAAGTCGTCGAACAGGCCGTCGAGCCCATCAGCACTGGCCGGCGCCGCCGTCAGCGGCGTCATGCCGAAAGCCAGGAACGCTCCCACTGCGCTGGCAGCCCCCACAGCGCGGCTGACTCGGCTTTTTGCGGTCTTGGTAGCAGAGCGGTGTGACATGAGATTCTCCCCAGGCAGTTGAGCTCTTAACGGTTGACAGGGACGTAAATTGCTTAGCTCGCGTTAAGGTAACAGATCTGTTTCGAATTCGGCAACCAATTCCGTCGAATGGCAGCCTGAGGAATCCGTAAACCGCTCCTACCTGCCGATATACGTAGAAAGCTGTCTTATCGAGAGGACTTTGGTGCAATTATAGGGAGAGCGATAACGAGGTTTACCCGTCCTCATTTACCAGAAAGCTGTGGGTTTACCTGGGTTGCTAGCAAAGTCTCAACAAGGATGCTTGTTTGCAAGCGGCACCCTTCCGACCACGGGCTAAGGCAGGATCCTCGCGCTCGCGCGCCACGGTCGGGTAGTAGCTAGATCAGCAAAACCGGGTGATCCACGAAGCTGAGAGCCCCACGGTGCCACGGCCATCGGAGGCCCAGATGTCCACTGGGGGCGACCCGCCCTGCAACGGGGGCTGGTTGGCGACGTGTGGGGAGCGCTGCCGGCTAGCATCGGTCCGCATCAGCGTGCGGAATCCCAGAAGATTCGTCGTTTCCAACGGAGCGGTTTCAGCTCCGCACCGCAGCTCCGGTCGTGCCGTGGCAACACCGGGCGCGAAAGACTTAGGGGGTTAGCGGCCCCGCGGGTCAGGCAAGCAGGTCGCCCAGGTCACCCAGACCGACGTCGGGAAGACCGACATCGCCAAGGCCGGCGTCGGGAAGACCGGCGTCGAGCACCGCGTCGAAGCCGACCGGGGTGAACACGTCTGCCCAACTGCCGCTGTGGAATACATCGCTCAGGCCGGACAGGCCAGCCTCGCTGGAGCCGGTATCGAGCAACTCACCGGTGAACCAGTTGCGCGTCTCGTACCACTCCACCATGTTGTCGAACAGGTCCTTTACGGCGTCGCCGGCCGTGCCCAGCAAGGTGATGGTGTCCTCGATACCCTGCCAGCCCTCGGTGAGCACCAGCAGTGGCGCACCCACCAGCAGCGTCAACGGGATGACGAAGAACAACTCGCCGAGTGCCTCAAGGCCGATCACCATCGGGAACCACGGGGTATCCGGGTCATCCAGGATCGGGATGATCCAGTTCAATCCGGTCAGCGCACCGATGATGTCCATCAAGCTGGAGTCGGAGGACAGCGCCGTCAGCTCGACCGGGGTCAAGACCGCCGCCGGCGGAAGAGCCACGGGGAAGGCCGTGGCAGGAATGGGCGTGATGCCGCTGGCCGCAAACGCGACCACACCAGCGGTCGCAGCGCCGGCGAGGGCCCGAGAATATCCGTTCGACGCAGTCCACATGGCGACTGATTGTATTGCAATGCAACTGAATTTTCGAACCCAAAACTGAACACGAGATGAAATCGTTTGCGACTCCCGAGGAATGCTTTGTCGCGTAGCAGACTTCGGACGGCCGCCTGCGTCGACCTCTCCCCAAAGAGCAACTGCTACATAGTCTTTCGACTATCCCGCAGTTGCCGTTGCCGCGCGTAAACGCGGCCACGCAACGCCTACGCGGTCACCGTTTTCTTGAATCCGGTACCACCGTCCGCAGGCACAAAAAGAAACACCCCGCACGAATGTGCGGGGTGTTTCTTTTGCGTTGTCGAGATTAGCCCTCCGGAACCACGGGAGGCTGCACGACGCCCGGCTGACCGGCCTGGCCGGCAGTGCCGTCGCTCGCCGCGTCCGGACCGGCACCAGCGGCGCCACCGGCGCCAGCGGCACCACCCTCGCTGTCGGCACCCGGGGTGTTACCCGCGCCACCGTTGAGGCCGTCGTCACCGAACGCCGGGGTGAGGACGTCGCCGCCGTTACCGCCGTTGCCGCCGTTGCCGCCGGTGACCTCACCGGCACCGCCGGCACCACCGTCGCCACCAGCGCCGCCGTGCACGCCGTCGAGCGGACCGGAGGAGGAGTCACCCGAGGTGGTGTTCCAGTCCGGGTCGCCCCAACGGATGTTGCTGCCGGCACCACCGTTACCGCCGGCACCGCCGTCGCCACCGACACCACCGGTGCCGTCGGTGTTCGCCAGGCCCTCACCGCCGGCGCCGCCCTGGCCGCCGTTGCCGCCGTGGGTGCCACCCGCGTACAGGTCGCTGCCGCCGTTGCCGCCGTTGCCGCCGGTACCGGCCGTCGCGCCGGAACCACCGGCGCCACCGTTACCACCGACGCCTGCGGTGCCCTGCGGCCCCATGGTGCCGGAACCGACCGGGCCTTCAACCGAGGCGAAGTCCCGCACGTCCGCGACGTCACCGCCGACGCCACCGTTACCACCGTTGCCGCCGGTCCCGATGACACCGTCGTTGCCGTTGGCCGCGCCCGCACCTGCCGCACCTGCGTTACCGCCGGCACCACCGTGGCCACCGTCACCGGGGGCGTTGTACAGACCGTGCACGGAGTCGGTGTCCTCGTGGACCCCGACGCTGCCGTGGCCGCCGTTACCGCCGTCGGAGCCGACGCCGCCGTTACCGCCGTTACCGCCGTTACCGTTCTGGCCGCCACCGGCGCCACCGGCACCACCCTGGCCACCGGCCGCGCCGTTGCCACCGCTGGTGCCCGGGATCGCCGGGTCAAGGACGCCGCCGCCCGCCGCGGTCGAGCCGTTGACGCCTTCCACACCGTTGGTGCCGGCAGATGCGTTACCACCGTTACCACCGTTACCGCCGTCGGCGTCGACACCGGCCGCACCGTTGTTGGCGCCCTCGCCACCGGCTGCACCACCGGCAGCAGCAGCGCCGCCGTTACCGGCGTTGCCGCCGTTGCCGCCGGCCATACCGTCGACGCCCGGGCCGTTTGCCTCGAGGCCGTTGGCACCGGTGCCACCGTCGCCGCCGACGCCGCCGTTACCGCCGACGCCACCGTCGGCGTTCGCGCCAGCCACACCCGGGACGGAGCCCTGGCCGGCTGCGCCACCGACGCCACCCGCGCCACCGAGGGCACCGTTGCCGCCGTTACCGCCCGCAGCACCGTCGCCGGAGCCGTTGTCGGCAAAGCTGCCGTCCGCACCGGTCACACCAGCGCCACCGTTGCCACCGGCACCACCGACACCGGCGTCGCCACCGTTGCCCGCAGCACCCGGGGTGTGGACACCGAAGAAGCCACCGGCGCCACCGTTACCGCCGACACCACCGTTACCGCCGACACCACCGACCGCGGCGTCGCCACCGTTGCCGTCCTCGGTGTCCGCGCCCGCAGCACCCGCGCCACCGGCGCCACCGACGCCACCGACGCCACCGGTGCCACCAGCACCGGAGTTACCGAACAGGCCGGCCACACCACCGTTGCCGCCCGCGCCACCGTTACCGGCCGCGCCACCGGCCTGGCCGATACCACCGGCAGCACCGGTTCCACCGGTACCACCGATACCGCCGGCGCCACCGTTGCCGACCAGGAAGCCACCGGCGCCACCGTCACCACCGGCAAAACCGATCAGGCCGGTGTCACCGAGACCGCCCTGGCCACCAACGCCACCGTGGCCCATGAAGAAGCCACCGGCACCGCCGTCGCCACCGATACCGAAGAAGCTGCCGCCGTCACCACCGTTGCCGACGAAGCCTGCGTTGCCGCCGTTGAGGTTGAAGTCGGTCGAGGCGAACGAGTAGGTGCCGTTCTCGATGCCCGCCAGCGTGACGACGTTGTCGTCGCCGTCCAGCAGGACCTCGCCATTGGCGCCGAGCACCTCACCGTCGGCGTTGACGAACGCACCACTGCCGCCGTCACCGAACAGGAAGCCACCCGCCGAGGCCGCGTTGTAGACCAGGTCGCCGTCGTCGTTGATGCTGACGAAGGCGTTGTCGCCGTTGTCGAAGACACCGTCGATGCGCAGACCACTGTCGATCAGGAACTGGTTGATGCCGTAGATCGGCTGGTAGATCAGCGTGTTCAGGGTGTTGGCCACCAACGCGTTCAGGCCATCGAGCGGGCTCGCGGCCGCCGAACCGGCCAGGTCACCGTCAAACGCGCTGAAGCCCAACCAGTCAAACCCAGAGGTGTCTGCGGCCGAAGGCTCGATCCAGCTGAACAGGTCCCCGAAGAAGTCCTCGAAGTCAGCACTGGCCGGCGCCGCCGTGACCGGCGTCAAGCCGAACGCAAGGAAAGCGCCTGCGGCACTGGTGGCGCCGACAGCGCGGCTGAGACGACGAGTCCTGCTCTTGGCGGCAGATCGGTTCGACATGTTTTCCCTTCAGGTGAGGATTAGCTATTGGCGGCTGACAGGGTCGTAAATTGCTAAGCCGCCGTTAAGGTAACAGAGGGGCCACAACACAGGCAACCGAGCTGACATCCGGAACCTGGAAACTTGTTGAAATGCCCGTGAACAGTTAGTTTCCCGAAGTTGTCGCGGGTTTAGTTGGACACGTGTCTAAATATGAAACGGATCACAAGAAACGGCGATATGTTCACGCTGAGCGAAAAACTGTGAAACGTGTAGGTTTTCCATCACGTTTCCGCAGGTCGAGCCGGTACACCTTGGTTCACTAGAGCGGTCGCACGGCCTGTCGCGTGTCCTGCAAGACGCTATTAGCCACCTTCACTGGTGCGGCTGTCGCCCGTTGGCGGGTGCAGTTGCTGATTAGGATTCCCGGGTGGCCGAGATAACACCCCGCCCCCTTCAGCTGTCGACGCAGGTGTGGCGCTTTCTGGTCACCGGAGCCCTGTCGGCAGTCGTGGATTTCGGGCTATACCTGTTGCTGTACCTGGGCGCGGGCGTCCCGGTCGATGTAGCCAAGGCCATCAGCTTCGTGGCCGGCACCACCACCGCGTATCTGATCAAC
This sequence comes from Mycobacterium sp. SMC-14, assembly GCF_046250075.1. Taxonomy (NCBI): domain Bacteria; kingdom Bacillati; phylum Actinomycetota; class Actinomycetes; order Mycobacteriales; family Mycobacteriaceae; genus Mycobacterium; species Mycobacterium sp. SMC-14. Next base: position 4,436,246 of record NZ_CP176429.1, read on the forward strand.
CGGCGATGGACGTTCCAATCGTCGGCCCACGCCGGGCGGTTCATCGCGGTAATGGCGCTTTATGCACTGACGTTCGCGGTCCAGGTGGGGATCAATCACCTGTGCCTGCAACTACTGGATTACCAGCGGTGGGCACTTCCGGTGGCATTCGTAGCGGCCCAGGGCACCGCGACCGTCATCAACTTCGTGGTGCAGCGGACGCTGATCTTCCGGGCGCGCTAGTCCGGACGCACCGCCGCTAACACCGTCATGGCCGTTGCCTCCGGTGCGCGGGCCGCTGTCGGCTCCGGCGGTGCCGATGGACCCCTCACCACCGGCACCGCCGTTCCCTCCGACTCCCCCGAGGTCTCTCTGGCAGACGAACCGGCCCGGCCGATCAGTCCGCCGCTACCGCCCGCCCTGGCCCGCACTGCCGACGACACGGCCATTGCCGATCAGGTCCCGCCCAGGCAGTTGTGCCGAGAAGTCGTTGATCGGGTCCAGCAACGCCTGGCAGATCAGCGGCAGGTCGGGGTGGATGGCAGCAAACCAGTCCGGCCCAGCCACGGCGGACTGCAGCACCCCCCAGGCATCGCCGAAGCGCGCCGCAGTGGAACCCGCCCACGGTGTCGAATGTGCCGCCATCGATAAAGTCGAACGCGTCGAGGTCGAGAGCGGAATCATCGATCACATCTGCCCGTGCGGGCGGCACGACGGCTGGCGATGCCATTCCGCATTCCGGGAACGCGCCCACCGCACCACCAGCGCCGATGATCCGCCGGGCATCAAGCCCCTTGGAACGGCCCGGCCGAGCGGACATGGCGATCTCCCCCACTAGACGTTGACTAACGGTCACTAACTTAGTGCGTACGCTAATGGCATTCTTCTCATAGTCAAGACGGGTTTTAATCATCGGCTTCAGCGAAATGAACGGAGCCCGTGGCGACCGGACCGCCGGCACAACTTGGGCTAATCGGACTTTGATACGCTAATTACCGGCTTTCAGCTGCTCAGTTTTCGCCTAACGCCAAGCGGCGACCCTCGATCGGGCGCCCCCGAAGGGGCCCCCACCCCCTGTCCGGCGGCTAGTAAATCTCAGCAATAATTAAGGCACGCAGCCCGGCTGAAAGTCTCCGAACGCCACCGCGGCCCGGTCGAACGACCGGGCCGCGGGGACTAGGTGTGTGGGGCTTACGGTTTGTTCGCACCGTTGTTGCCGGTCCACTGCACCCCATCGCTGCTCTGACCAGCGCCGTTGATCTTCTCGTTGGACTGACCATTACCGCCCGTGTTACCGGCGCCGGTGCCGGTGCCACCGTTGCCGGCCTGGAGCTCGCCGTTGGTGTACGAACCGGCACTGGCGGGGTTATTCGGCCCGCCCGGGCCGGTCGCACCGACGTGGACGTATCCGGCTTTGCCGCCTTGGCCGCCTGGCCGCCGTCGATACCGACACCGCCGGTTCCCCCGGCCACGGTGTTGTCGGTGGCTTGGGCACCCTCGCCCAGCGCAGTGATCTGCGTCGACGAAAATCCGGCGCTGACCGCCACGGCTGCCGCTATCACCAGTGACCCCGCTACGGTGGCGGCACCGTAGCGGGGTCACTGCTGTTGGTCGTACTACCCGGTGATGGTGTCGTCAGCGCCCTTGCCGCCGTTGCCGCCAGGCGCGACGGCGGTGGCGTCGCTGCCGTCCTCCCCGGTCCCACCGGCGGCCGCACCGCTGGCGGCGCCACCGTTGGGTGCGGTGATGGTGGCGTTACCGCCCGCACCACCGTTGCCACCGTTGCCGCCGGTGTTGCCGGTACCGCCGCTGCCGCCCGCACCGCCGGTGGCCGTACCACTCCCGCTGCCACCGTTGCCGACGCTGACGGTGGCGCTGCCACCCGCCGCACCCTTACCGCCGGTACCACCGTCGAGGTTGTCGCCTCCGCTACCGCCGGAACCGCCGGTGGCGTGGCCGCCGTCGACACTTCCGCCCGTGGCCGCCGTGATACTGGCGGAACCGCCCTTGCCGCCGACGCCGCTGTCGGTTCCGCCGGCACCACCGTCACCACCAGTGACACTGCTGTTCTCAACAGTGCTGTTCTCCCCGACGGTCACAGTGGCGCTACCGCCGGTGGCACCGGCGCCCGCACCGGCGGCACCGCCGTTGAGGTGGGTGTCGGAAACGCTGCCGCCGCCGGTCACCGTCAGGCTGCCCGCGCCGCCGAGCGCACGGTCAGAGCTCTCGCCCGCCGTCACGGAACTGTCGGCGACGGACCCACCGTTGGTCGAGATCCGCGCGCCGGGGCCCTGCAGGGTCCCGGCACTGTTGCCGCCGGTCGCGGAGCTGTTGGTGATGGAGTCGCCCTCGCCTCTGGCCACGATGACGGTGTCGGACGCCACCTTGCCGTTGATCCCGTCAGCACCGGCGCTTCCGTCACCACCGGTCGCGGTGGCACCGGAGACGACCGAGTCCTTGCCGAGAGCCTGGACATAGGTGTAGCCACCTTGACCACCCGTGACGCCGACACCCGTGCCACTACCACCGTCCCCGGCGATGGCGGTGCCGTCGGCATGCGCTCCTTCGTTGGCAGCGGCCACCTGACCGCTGAAGCCGTTACCGCCCTTTCCACCGTCGTATCCGGCCCCGCCGTTGCCGCCCTGAGCGTCACCGGTGGCCACGGCGCCAGTGCCGCCGGCGACCACGCTGCCGGTTCCGCCGTTGCCGCCCGTGCCGCCGTCGTATCCGACCCCGCCGTCGCCACCGGTCGCGGTTCCGCTGGCCGACCCGTCGTTGCCGCCGAAGCCGGTTCGGACAAAGCCACCCTGGATGTTGCCGCTGCCGCCGTTGCCGCCGACACTGCCGGCACCGTCGGCGTCACCACCGGCGCCACCCTGGCCATCACCCGAAGCGCTGCCGCCGGTGCCGCCCTCGACCCCGGCGGTGATGCCGGAGTAACCGCCGGCACCACCGGCACCACCGTCGGTTCCGGTACCACCGTTGCCACCCGTGGCAGCGGCACCGAAAACGTTGCCGCCGTCATTGGCCCAGACATCGGCATCCGAGCCGCGTCCACCGGTGCTGCCGACGCCGATGGCGTTGCCGCCCTGGCCGCCGGTGGCATCGCCGCTGGCGGTGCTGTTGGCGCCAGCGGCGGTGACCCTGCCCATTCCTCCAGCACCGGCCGCGCCACCGTCGCTACCGGCCCCGCCGTTGCCGCCGAGAGCCGAGCCCTGCGTAACCGCGCCACCCGCTGTGGCACTCACGCTGGCCGCACCGGCGGCACCGCCCGTGCCACCGTTGGCGTCACCCACACCGACGTCTCCACCGCGGGCGGTGCTGTCGGTGATGGTGCTGTTCAGGCCGTCAGCGGTGACTGACGCGTCGCCTCCGGCAATGCCGGTCGCGGCGTCGGTGGCGATAGCGTGCCCGCCGGAGATCGCACCACCGTTGGTCGCTTGCACCAGGCCGTTGCCGCCCGCGGCACCGGCGGCGCCGTTGCCGCCGGCAGCACTGCTGTCGGTGACGTTGATGCCGGCGTCGGCCGCGTCGGGTCCGTTGCTGGCGTGCCCGATCCGGCCCTCGCCACCAGCGCCGCCGTTGAGACCGCCGGCACTGTCGCCGCCGTTACCACCGGTTGCCGACCCGTTCGCGATGACGCCGCCATACCCGCCCGCGCTGATCCGGCCGGTTCCGCCGGCACCACCGGTGTGACCGGTGCCGCCCAGGGTGGTGCCGGTGCCGCCGTCGCCGCCTTGGGCTTCGCCGGTGACACTGCCGCCGCCGCCGTTTTGCATGTCGGCACGGATCTGCGCGTCACCGCCGATACCTCCGGTGCTGCCGTAGCCAACACCGTCGCCACCGTTGCCGTTGGTTGCTTGGCCGCCGGCGTGCGCGTCTTCACCGAAGGCGGCCACCTGCGCGTAGAAGGTGTAGCTACCGCCCTTGCCGCCATCGACACCGTCACCACCGTTACCGCCGGTGACAACAGTGTTCGCGTCCACAGTGGCACCGTCTCCGGCGGCGTAAATCCGCCCACCCGAGGCATTTCCACCGGTACCACCGTGCCCGAAAGCATCAGCGGTGGCGTTACCACCTGAACCGCCGTAGATGGTGCCGGCCGCCGAACCACCGTCTACGTAGTACGAGCCGGTAGCGATACGGGCCGAACCGCCCAGACCACCCACACTGCCGCCGCCGGTTCCGTCGCCGCCGACGCCCGCCAGGGCCTTGCCCGTGACGTCACCGCCGGCATGCGAAGTGTGCGCGTTCTCCTGGTAAATGGTCCACAGCTCCGAGTAACCGCCGGCGCCGCCCTTGCCGCCGTCGTACCCGTCACCGCCGTTGCCGCCGATAGCCTGCGCGTCGTGGACGCTGCCGTCCAATTGCGAGGCCACCGACGCGTACCCGCCGGCGCCGCCCTTACCGCCGAGGTCGTCACCGAAGCCAGCGTCACCGCCCGTCACGGTGACGTTGGTGACGTCGCCACCGAGCCGGTCGACACCGACAGCAGGCGTTGCCAGCGTCGGCAACGTTCCGCCGGCCATGATGTTGGCCGCGCCGCCCGCCGCGGTGTCGGAGCCCGCACCACCGGTTACATGACTGTCGGAGACGTTGCTGCCATCAGTGGCCACCAGCGACGCGTTGCCGCCCAATCCGCTTCCGCCAGTACCGCCGTCACCACCGGTGACAGAACTGTTCGAAACGGAGCTGCCCGATGAGACGGTCGCCGTGGCCGAACCACCAGCGCCGTTCACACCGCCGTTGCCGCCATCAACCTCGAGACCGTTGACAGTGCCGCCGGTGACCGTGACGGTGGCACCGCCACCCTTGCCGGTGCCGGTACCGGCGTTACCACCGGTGATGTGGGTGTCGGTGACAGTGCCGCCGCCGGTGACGGTCAGGCTGCCCGAACCGCCGAGGGTGGTGTCGGTGCTCTGCCCGGCCGTCACGGAGCTGTCGGCGACGTGGCCGCCGTTGACGTCGATCCGCGCCCCGGGACTCTGCTGGGTACCGGCGCTATTGCCTCCAGTGACCTGGCTGTTGGTGATGGTGTCACCCTCACCCCTGGCGATGATCACCGTGTCAGAAGCCACCCGGCCATTCGCCCCAGGAACCCCGGCACCACCGTCACCACCGGTGGCGGTCACACCGGTAACAGAGGAGTCCTTTCCGAGAGCCTGCACATAGGTGTAACCACCCTGACCACCCACGGCGCCGACACCGGTGCCGTCACCACCATCACCTGCGGTCACCGTGCCATTAGCCGTGGCGCCCTCATTGAGCGCACCGACCTGGCCGGTAAAGCCCCGACCGCCGGTGCCGCCATCAAGACCGTCACCGCCATTGCCGCCATGAGCGCTACCACTGCCCTGCGCACCAACGCCACCGGCGACGATGCTGCCGGTATTGCCGGCGCCGCCCTTACCGACACCGACCGCGTCACCACCGGCACCACCGGTCGCCACACCCTGCGCGGTACCGCCCGCACCGCCTAGGCCGCCGCTGGCGTAAGCCCCTTGGATGTTGGCGCTGCCACCGTTACCGCCCAAACTGCCCGCGCCCGTTCCCGTGCCACCGGCACCGGCAGTAGACGAACCGAACGCCGTTCCGTCCTGGCCAGCCGTCACCTGCGCGTAGCTGCCGTTACCACCGGTCCCGCCGTCGACACCGGCACCGCCGGCGCCACCCTGGGCCACCGTGGCCACGCCCGCGTTACCGACCGTGCCGCCGTTGCCGACAAAGGCGAAACCGGCACCGCCATTACCGCCGTGACCACCCGTGGTACCCACACCACCAGCACCGCCGATGGCCTGGACCTGATCCGGATCACCAGCAATACCCACCGTGCCATCGGGAGCACGAACGATCGCCACACCACCCGTACCGCCGGTGCTACCAGCGCCGTCCGCTAGGCCACCAACGCCGCCGGTGGCGTTACCCGAGGTGTGCTCATCGCTACCGACAATCTGGCCAGCATCATTGATACCGGCGTCGACGGAGGCTGCACCGCCCGCGCCCGCCGTACCGCCGTTCTCACCCGTGCCGCCGTCGCCTCCCTGCGCCGTGCCCTCAGTGGTGGTCTGGCTGCCGTACGCCCCGACGCTCGCCGCACCACCAACACCACCCGTGCCACCGGCGTTACCCACGCCACCGTTACCACCGATGGCGTGACCGACGGTCACCTCGCCGCCGTCGTCGGCCCTCACGGTGGCTGCACCACCGGCGCCGCCGACACCGCCATCGGTACCGATGCCGCCGTTACCGCCGACTGCAGTGGCATCGTTCACCACGCCGCCGTTGGTGGCGCTCACACTTGCCGCACCGCCGACACCATCCGTGCCATCGACAGCGAGGATGCCGAAGCCGCGAGCGAAGCCACTGCCGCCGCCCTCGCCACCACCGTTGCCGCCCGTCACGTGGCTGTTGGTGATAGTGCTGCCATCGTCCGCAGTGACCGACGCAGCGCCGCCGCCAGCACCGGCCGAGGCATTGCCGCCCGTCGCCGAGCTCGATTCGATCGTGCTGCCGTTGCTGGCCCTGATGCCGGCGGCTCCGCCAGCACTCCCAGCAGCACCGTTGCCGCCGGTGACGTGACTGTCGGTGACGTGGTCATTGCCAGTGCCCGGGTTGGAGCCTTCCGCCCCGACGAAGTTCGTCGCGCGGCCGCCGTTGGCGCCGTTGACGCCATCAGCACTGTCGCCACCTCGCCCACCGGCCGCCGAACCGTCGGTGCTGGTGCTGTTGTCCGAGTTGGCCTGCACGTAGGACTGGCCACCATTGCCGCCGGTCAGCCCGTCACTGCCCGTACCGCCATTGCCACCGTGCGACTGGGCACCGGTGACCGTGGAGTTCTCGCCTACCGACCGGACCCAGCCCAGCCCACCGTCGCCGCCCTTACCACCAACACCGACACCGCTGCCACCGCTGCCACCGTAGGCTTCGCCGTCGGCCTTGGCACCGTCAGCCAGTGCCGACACCTGACCACCGATGCCGTTGCCACCCGTACCGCCGTCGAGGCCGTCACCACCGGAACCACCGACCGCAATGCCCGAGGCTTCTGAACCGGCACCGCCAGCCATGATCGCGCCATTTCGGCCGAGGCCACCGGTGCCGCCACCGGTCGCATTGCCACCGGCACCGCCGGTCGCATTGCCGGACGCGGTGCCGCCGTTTCCGCCCAAACCACCGGGTTGTCCGTCACTCCAGGCCGCCTGGATACCACCGAGGCCCCCGGCGCCGCCGACACTGCCGACACCCGTGGCACTGCCACCGACCCCACCGGTCGCCGTGCCGGACGCGTCACCGCCGGTCCCGGAGCCTTCCAGGCCGGCATAGACCGCCCCGGCGCCGCCGGCACCGCCAACGCCGCCATCGCTACCGGTGCCGCCACTAGCGCCAGTGATCGTCGCGTCGTGGACGAGGCCGCCCTGCTCAGCGCTCGCATACCCGCCACCACCGGCACCACCCGTTCCACCGGCGCTGCCGGCACCACCGACACCTCCGGTGACGATGGCGTTATCAACGCTGCCACCCGAGTTGGCTTCAACGTTGGCGCTGCCACCCTGGCCGCCGACCCCGCCGTTGCCGTCACCAGCCCCAGCATCGCCGCCAGTCGCGGAGCTGTTCGAGACAATGCTGCCCGCCCCGGTAGCCGACAGGCTGGCCGCACCACCGGCCGCGGTGTCGCTGGCGTTGCCACCGCTGGCCGAGCTGCCGTCCACCGTGCCGCCGTCGGTGACGCTCACCGATGCCGCACCACCGGCACCGCCGGAGCCGGCATTGCCGCCGGTCACCGTGGTGTCGGTGACCGTGCTGCCAAGGCCGTCGACAATGATGGCCGCCGCGCCGCCGTCGAAGCCGTCGCCGGCGGCGCCGCCGGTCACCGTGCTGCCGGCGACACTGCCACCGTTGCTGACCAGTAGCGAGGCGCCGCCGCCAAGGGCGTTGGCGCTGTCTAGCCCGCTGGACACCGTGGTGTTTTCGATGGAGCCGCCGTCGGCAGCGATCAGCGAGTTGCTGGCACCGTCCTCGCCGACAACACCGCCCTGACCACCATTGCCGCCATTGCCACCGTCGACAGTGCCGTCGGTGATGGTGCTGCCCGGGCCGTCGGCGTGGATGGTCGCACCTCCGCCGGTTCCGCCGTGGCCGCCGGCCGCGGTCGTGCTGCCGGCGCCCCCGTCGCCGCCCTTACCACCGGTCGCAGTACCGGTAGCAGTGCCGCCGTTGGTGCCACCCACATAGGCACCGCCGCCGCCACCACCGCCGGCACCGCCGAAGCCGGCATCCGCGCCGGCGCTCAGGGCGCCGCTACCGCCGAGGCCACCGGTGCCGCCGATCGCGCCAGCACCGATGCCGACACCGGTACCGCCGGCACCGCCGTCACCGCCCTTTCCGGCCGCTCCGCCATCGACAGCCGCACCACCGAGACCACCGGTGCCGCCGGTACCACCGGCTTGGCCGAGCAGCCCATCGCTGCCGACACCATCGCCGTCGCCACCCTTGCCGCCGTTGCCGCCGTCGCTGGTCACGCCGGACGTCGCACCGGCCGCACCGTCGACCCCCGCCGTTCCCGCACCAGTGCCGGCGGTACCGCCGCCGCCGACCGCGCCACCGGCGGCGCCGTTGCCACCGTTACCGCCAGCTCCGGCGACGTCGCCGCCACCGCCGCCGGCGCCATCACCGCCGGTGCCGGCCGTTCCGGCATTGCCGCCGTCACCTCCGACGCCACCATTGCCGTTGACGAGGCTGCCGTCACCCCCCGTGCCGCCCTCGCCGCCGGCGCCACCCGCTCCGGCGTTGCCGCCATGGCCGCCGGAGTCGCCTCCGCCGATGGCGGTGAAGCCTTCGCCGCCGTTACCGCCAGAACCACCGGCACCGCCGTGGCCTCCGGTACCACCGACGTTGCCGGTTCCGCCCGCGCCACCGGTTCCGCCGGCGCCACCGACGCCACCGTGGCCGCCGTTGGGATCGCCGTCGACTCCTGTCAGACCGTTGAAGCCCTGACCACCGACGCCACCGGCACCACCGCTGCCGCCATCGCCCTCCGCGGCCCGGGTGACACCATCGGTTTGTAGGCCGCCCTGGCCGCCGTTTCCGCCGGCGCCACCGTTACCGCCGGCCGTGCCGTCGACGTTGACCGCGTCACCCGCGGTACCCGCAGCACCGTCCTTGCCGGCTCCACCATTACCGCCGACACCGGCCGCGCCGTCCGCGGCATGCCCGCCACCGACCAGCTGGCCGCCCTGCCCGGCGTTACCACCGAGACCACCATCGCCACCGGACGTGCCCGCGGCAGCGCCGCCGTCAGAAGCGGCGTCATACCCGGCGCCACCGACACCACCATTGCCACCCTTACCGGCGCTGCCGTTGCCGCCCGACGCGGCCTGGGTGCCGCCACCGGAGACACCACCGGCGCCACCAGCACCGGCATTGCCACCGTCGCCACCATTGCCACCGACACCACCGTCGGGGCTAAGCGCATTACCGGCCGTACCGACCGCGCCATTGGCGCCATCGGTGCCCGAACCACCCTTACCGCCGATGCCGCCGGCGCCATGCGTGCCGGCCGTCGAACCGGTACCGGCAACACCACCGTTGCCACCTACCCCGCCACTGCCACCGGAAGTTCCCGCCGCCGCACCAGCGCTGACCGCGTCATACCCGGCGCCACCAACACCACCGGCACCACCGTCGCCGCCCACACCCGACGCCGCATGGGTGACACCATCGGCCTGCAGACCACCCTGCCCACCGTTACCACCGTTACCACCGGAAGTACCGGCCGTACCGTCGACGCTGCCTGCGGTGCCCGCGGTGCCGGCGGCGCCCGCCTTACCGGAACCACCGTTACCGCCGACACCGGCGGTGCCATCGGCGGCCCGACCACCACCGACCAGCTGGCCACCCTGCCCGGCGTTACCACCGAGACCACCATCGCCACCGGACGTGCCCGCGGCAGCGCCGCCGTCAGAAGCGGCGTCATACCCGGCGCCACCGACACCACCATTGCCACCCTTACCGGCGCTGCCGTTGCCGCCCGATGCGGCCTGGGTGCCGCCACCGGAGACACCACCGGCGCCACCAGCACCGGCGTTACCACCGTCGCCGCCATTGCCGCCGACACCACCGTCGGGACTAAGCGCATTACCGGCCGTACCGACCGCGCCATTGGCGCCATCGGTGCCCGAACCGCCCTTGCCACCGACACCTCCGGCGCCATGCGTGCCGGCCGTCGAACCCGTACCGGCAACACCACCGTTGCCACCTACCCCGCCACTGCCACCGGAAGTGCCCGCCGCCGCACCAGCGCTGACCGCGTCATACCCGGCGCCACCAACACCACCGGCACCACCATCGCCGCCCACACCCGACGCCGCATGGGTGACACCATCGGCCTGCAGACCACCCTGCCCACCGTTGCCACCGTTACCGCCGGAAGTACCGGCCGTGCCGTCAACATTGACCGCGTCACCCGCAGTACCGGCCACACCGTCCTTGCCATCGCCACCGGCGCCACCGACACCAGCCGCGCCATCGGCGGCCCGACCGCCACCGACCTGCTGGCCGCCCTGCCCGGCGTTACCACCGACGCCGCCATTGCCACCGGAGGTACCTGCCGCAGCAGCACCATCGGACGCCGCGTCATACCCGGCGCCACCGACACCGCCGTTGCCACCCTTACCGGCCACACCGTTGCCGCCGCTGGCGGCCTGAACACCGCCACCGGAGACACCACCGGCGCCACCAGCACCGGCGTTACCACCATTGCCGCCATTGCCGCCGACACCACCGTCGGGACTAAGCGCATTACCGGCCGTGCCGACCGCGCCGTTGGCGCCATCGGTGCCCGAACCACCCTTACCGCCGATGCCGCCGGCGCCATGCGTGCCGGCCGTCGAACCCGTGCCGGCAACACCACCGTTGCCGCCTACCCCGCCGCTGCCGCCGGACGTACCGGCCGCCGCACCAGCACTGACCGCGTCATAACCGGCGCCACCGGCACCGCCGGCGCCACCATTTCCGCCCTTGCCCGACGCCGCATGACTGCCATCGGTCTGCAGGCCACCTTGACCGCCGTTTCCACCGTTACCGCCGGAGGTGCCGGCCGTGCCGTCGACGTTGACCGCGTCACCCGCAGTGCCGGCGGCGCCCGCCTTACCCGAGCCACCATTACCGCCGACACCGGCGGTGCCATCGGCGGCCCGGCCACCACCGACCAGCTGGCCACCCTGCCCGGCGTTACCGCCGGCACCACCATTGCCACCGGAGGTACCGGCGGCAGCGGCACCATCGGACGCCGCGTCATACCCGGCGCCACCGACACCACCGTTGCCGCCCTTACCGGCCACACCGTTGGCGCCCGACGCGGCCTGGGTGCCACCACCCGAGACACCGCCCGCGCCACCGGCACCGGCATTACCGCCGTTGCCACCATTGCCGCCGGCACCACCGTCGGGGTCAAGCGCGCTACCGGCCGTACCGATCGCGCCATGGGCGCCATCGGTTCCCGAACCGCCCTTGCCACCGACACCGCCGGCGCCGTGGGTACCGGCCGTCGAACCCGTGCCGGCAACACCACCGTTGCCGCCTACGCCACCATCACCGCCGGACGTGCCCTCCGCCGCACCAGCACTGACCGCGTCATAACCGGCGCCACCGGCACCGCCGGCACCACCATTGCCGCCCTTGCCCGACGCCGCATGACTGCCATCGGCCTGCAGGCCACCCTGGCCGCCGTTTCCACCGTTACCGCCGGAGGTGCCGGCCGTGCCGTCGACGTTGACCGCGTCACCCGCAGTGCCGGCGGCGCCCGCCTTACCCGAGCCACCATTACCGCCGACACCGGCGGTGCCATCGGCGGCCCGACCACCACCGACCAGCTGACCACCCTGCCCGGCGTTACCGCCGGCACCACCATTGCCACCGGAGGTACCCGCGGCAGCGGCACCATCGGACGCCGCGTCATACCCGGCGCCACCGACACCACCGTTGCCGCCCTTACCGGCGGTGCCGTTGGTGCCCGACGCGGCATGGTTGCCACCACCGGAGTCACCACCGGCGCCACCGGCACCCGCGTTACCACCGTTGCCACCATTGCCGCCGGCACCACCGTCGGGGTCAAGCGCACTACCGGCCGTACCGATCGCGCCATGGGCGCCATCGGTTCCCGAACCACCGTTGCCGCCGACACCCCCGATACCGTGCAGCCCGGCGGCCGAGCCGGTTCCTCCGGTGCCGCCGTTACCGCCGGCACCGCCGGCACCGCCGTCGCTGCCCGGGGCCGCCCCCGCGGCTACCGCGTCCCACCCGGTGCCGCCCTTGCCGCCGGCGCCACCGTCGCCGCCGACACCATCCGCAGCCCGGGTCGCGCCGTCGGCCTCCAGACCGCCCTGCCCGCCGTTGCCACCACGGCCACCGGCTTGACCGGCCGTGCCGTCGATGTGGTTGGCGTTTCCATCGACCCCGTCGGCGCCGTCCTTGCCGTCGCCTCCGTTGCCGCCGATCGCGGCGGCGCCGGAGGTCGCGCGTGATCCGTCGGCCTCCAGACCGCCGAGGCCCGCGTTACCGCCGGCACCGCCGTTGCCACCGGCGGTGCCCGCGAGCGCGCCGGGGTCCGAGACCGCGTTGTAGCCGTCGCCACCGACACCGCCGTCGCCGCCCTTGCCGGCCGAGCCGTGGGTGCCCGACGCGGCGTGGTTGCCACCCCCGGAATCGCCGCCCGCGCCACCGACACCGGCGTTACCACCATTGCCGCCGTTGCCGCCCGCGCTGCCGTTCATGGTCGATGCCGTGCCCGTGACACCCGCCGCACCGTCGCCGCCGTCGGTACCGGAACCACCGTCTCCGCCGACGCCGCCGGCACCATGCGTACCGGTGGTGGCGCCGGTTCCCCCGACACCACCATTGCCGCCCGCACCGCCGTGGCCACCCGAGGTGCCCGCCGCCGCACCGTCGGCGAGCGCGTCATAACCGCGACCACCCTGGGCGCCGTCACCACCGTTGCCACCGCCGCCTTCAGCGGCGCGCGTGACGCCATCGGTCTCGAGACCGCCCTGGCCACCGTTGCCACCCGCGCCACCGTTACCGCCGGCCTCGCCGTCATGCGACGACGCGCTGCCGTCGGCTCCGGCGTAACCCGCTCCACCGTTGCCGCCCTTGCCGCCGCTACCGGCCGTACCGCCGGAACCGCTGGCGGCCTGCCCACCGGCGCCTTGGCCACCGACACCGCCCTGGCCCGCGTTGCCACCGGCGCCACCGGTTTGGCCGGCGAACCCATCAACATGCGCGGCGTTGCCGTCGGCGCCGTCGGCACCGTCAGCGCCGTCGCCACCGACACCGCCGTTGCCGCCGATCGCCCCGACGCCCTCTTCACCCCCGATGCCCGCAGCACCCGAGTCGGCGAACCAGCCACCGGCACCACCCGAGCCGGCCTTACCGGCGGCACCACCGTTACCGCCGACACCACCGTTGCCGCCGCTGATCGCGTCAACGTGGCTGGCGGTGCCGTCCTCGCCGTCGGCGCCGTGGCCACCGATACCACCGGCGGCACCGGTACCACCGGAACCGCCCTTACCGCCATCACCGAACCAATTCGAGCCGCGGCCGCCGGCACCACCATTGCCGCCGGCACCACCGTTCTGGCCCGCGCCACCATCGGCGCCGGCCAGCACACCAGCCAGTCCTGCTGCGCCGACCGCCCCGTCACCACCGGTACCGCCGGCACCGGCCGTGCTCCACAACGCCCACAGCGCGGCGTCCCCACCGGCGCCCCCGGCACCACCGTCGCCACCGGCGGTGACCGCGCTGCCACCGTCACCACCGTCGCCGCCGTGGCTCAGCCACGCGAACAGGCCGGCGGCACCACCGTCACCACCGGCACCGGTGTCATAGCCGTCGCCGCCGTGACCACCGTTGCCGCCGAACAGGCCACCCTGACCGCCCGCACCGCCGTCGTAGACGCCGCCCGATCCGTCGGCGTCCCATCCCGCGCCGCCGCTGCCGTAGATCCAACCGCCGGCGCCGCCGTCGGGGTTGGCGGCCGTTCCATCGGCGCCGTTACCGAACGGCATGAACCAGTTGATCTCGCCCCAGTTGAAGGATGCTTCCGCGGAACCCGGCCAGCTGAAGTCGGCCGCTCCGATACCGCTGAGGTTCAGGTCGGCCAGCACTGCATCCCAGGTGGCGGTATCGCTCCAGGAATCGAAGACCCCGTCCCAGCTGGCGGAGTCCAAAACGACGCCCCAGGCGGCCTGATCACCCCAGTTGGCGCTGAGGTCCGCGACGGCCGTACCCAGGTCCTGACCGAACAGGTCCACCCACACGTCTTCGATATCCGCGTGCGCGGTAGGCGCCGCGGCCAGCGGCCCCAACCCAAACGCGAGAAACGCGCTCACTGCGGTTCCGGAGCCCAACGCCCGGCTGCTGCGACGACTCTTGAAACGACTCTGACGGTAGCGAGACATGGCACGTGCCCCTTAGCTGCAGATATTGACGACGGCGGCAAATCTAATGGGGGGCTAGGTTAGCAGGGGCTAACTCTTAGTCAACCCCTATTTCCTTGAGGAACCTGCACGGTGCCGACAACGCTTGTTTTCAGCGCTTTGACCAGGTGTAATACGAAACTGAGAAGAATGTTGTTAACGGCAACACTTACATTCACAGCTCTTGTACATCACTTATTTTCTTCTCAGATTAGGTAAAAATGCCTACGCTTCGTTTGCCAGGGCGGACGGGCTGGCGTAGGTGATCTGCCACCCGGCGCCCTCGGCCGCGGGCCGCAACGCCATCGCGGCCCGGTCGAAAGACCGGGCCGCGATCGCTTGGAACGGACGACCAGTAGCGCGTCCCTCCCCTTACGGGTTGTTCGCGCCGTTCTGACCGCTATCGCCGGTCACGCCGTTGGGCTGACCGTCCTGGCCGGCTTGGCCGTTGCCGCCGGTACCGCCGGTGGTGGCGGCGTCTCCACCGTTGCCGCCAGCACCACCGGCGCCGCCGTCTCCGTTGCCCTCAGCTCCGACCGAGCCGCCGTCACCGCCATTGCCGCCTACACCGTCGCCACCGACGCTCGCATTGCCGACGCCGCCGGCACCACCGCTGCCGCCAACAGCGCCGATGCCTCCGTCGCCGCCGGCACCACCGTCGCCGCCCGTACCGTTGGCGTCGATGGACAAGCCCGCGATGAGGATCGATTCGACGTTGCCGCGACCGCCAGCTCCGCCGTTGCCGCCGAGGCTGCCATCGATACCGTTGTAGCCACCGTCGCCGCCCGCACCACCGGTGGCGGTCCCGCTCACGGAGATTCCTGGCGCGTGGCCCTGTACCGATCCGGTCCCGCCGTTACCGCCGTTACCGCCGTTGCCTGCGCCGCCGTCGCCACCGATACCAGTGCCGGTAGCCGTGCCGCCGGCATTCCAGGACACCACTTGGGCATTGCCGCCGTTGCCGCCGGTGGCGCCGTTTGTACCGTCGCCGCCGAGGCCGCCGACGGCGATGCCGTCGTTAACGGTGGCCTGATCGATGGCGAGGAGCTGGGTGTTGCCACCGTTGCCGCCCGTGCCGCCATCGGTTCCGGTGCCGCCGAGACCACCGGTAGCGCTGCCGCCATTGACGGCTTCACCGTTCCCACCTTGGACAAGAGCAGTACCGCCGTGGCCGCCACTGCTGCCGATCCCGTTGCCGACGCCGCCGTCACCGCCAGTGGCGGTGACATCGTGGACGGTGTTGTCGGGGTACGTGAGTCCGTCATACCCGCCGGTGACCCAGCCCGAGCCGCCGTCACCGCCGACGCCGCCATTTGTGCCGGCACCGCCGGCACCTCCGCTGGCAACCGCGTTGGCAACGGTGGTGCCTGCTCCAGCCGCATAGACACCCGATTCGCCGCCGGTACCGCCGGTGCCGCCGTTGCTGCCGTCACCGCCGACGCCGCCGGTGGCTGTGGAGTCGGTTACGGCGGCTCCCTGGACCGCCTCGATGTCGGCCGCACCGCCGCTGCCGCCCATACCGCCGTTGCCGTCACCGCTTCCCGCGTTGCCGCCGGTCGCGGTGCTGCCGGCCACTGTGCTGTTCGCACCGTCGGCAGAGATGGTGGCCGCGCCGCCGACAGCGGTGTCGCTGTTGTGGCCGCCGATCGCGTGACTGTCGGAGATGCTGCCACCGTCGGTGGCGTTGACCGTGGCATAACCACCCAGACCAGCCGACCCACCATCGGCACCGATGGCACTGCTGTCGGAGACAGTGCCGTTGACCGCAAGCACCTGCCCAATGCCGCCGTTGAACTCACTGGCCGTACCACCGATAGCGGTGCTGCCCGAGATGTCGCCGCCGCTGCCGGCGTCACCGAACGTCCCGGCATAGACATACGCCTGACCACCGAGGGCACCGGTCCCGCCGCCGGAGGCATCGCCACCGGCGCCGGCCGTGGCGATACTGTCGGTGGCCTGGCTACCGGTCGCGTTGGCAACGATCCTGCCCTGACCACCGGTGCCACCGTGACCGCCGTTGCCGGCCGCACCACCGTCACCACCGGTGGCAGTCCCGCTGGCCGCACTGTTGACGCCGAACGCCTGAATATTGCCGATAGTGCCGTTCCCGCCGACACTGCCCGCGCCGGTGGCGTTGCCGCCATTACCGCTCTGGCCAGTACCGCTGGCGTGGGCTCCGTCAGCGAAGGCACCCACCTGACCGCTACTGCCATTGCCGCCGATAGCGCCGGCAAGACCGTCACCACCATTGCCGCCGATTCCGGAGCCATCAGCCACGGCACCGTTGCCACCGGCCACCACACTGCCGATACCGCCGCTACCACCGTGACCACCACCGGAAGCGGCACCACCGTGCCCTCCAGTTCCGAAACCACTTGCCGCACCGTCATTTCCACCAATACCCGGCCGGACAAAGCCACCCTGGATATTGCCGCTACCTCCGCTGCCTCCGACGCTGCCGGCCCCGTCCGCGCTACCACCGTCACCACCGGCGCCTGCGCCGGTGGCGGTGCCCCCGGTGCCGCCCTGTAGCCCAGCGCTGACCTCGGAATAGCCACCCGCACCGCCGTGTCCACCATTGGTACCGGCGCCGCCGTCACCACCGGTAGCGGTGGCGTCGCTGACCGTGCCGCCCTGGCTCGCCCCCGCCAGGGCGTCGCCACCCTTGCCGCCGACGCCGCCGTTGGCATCACCAGAGCCGGCGTTGCCGCCGGTCGCGGTGCTGCCGTCCACAGCGCTGCTTGCGCCGTCGGCCGACACCGTTGCCGTGCCGCCAACAGCGGTGTCGCTGTTGTGGCCGCCGATCGCGTGGCTGTCGGAGATGCTGGCCCCGTCGGTAGCGCTCACCGTGGCATAACCGCCCAGACCCCCGGACCCGCCGTCGGCACCAGTGGCGCTGCTGCCGGAGATGGAGGAGCCGTCGTCGGCCGTCATGGTCACGTATCCACCGGCCCCGCCGTCGCCGGCGACAACTTGCGAATCAGTGATCGTCGAGCCATTGGTGGCGGACAGATTGGCGCTACCCCCTACCGCGGTGCCGTTCGCGTCGCCGCCTTGGACCGTGACGCCATCGATCTGGTCGCCACCGGTGGTGTCGACAGAGCGGCTGCCGGTCACCAGGTTTCCCCGGCCTCCGCCGCCGCCGGTGACGCCGGCCGTATTGCTGTCGCCGCCCTTGGCTCCGCTGACCGAACTGTCGGTAATGCTGCTGTTGGTGCCGCTGGTGCCGGGGCTACCCGGGCCGGCGGCGGTTTGCATCACGCCCGTGCCGCCGGCGCCGCCGATGCCGCCGTTACTGCCGGAGCCGCCATCGCCGCCGGTGGCGGTGGCATTGGTGATGGTGCTGTCCTGGCTCAGGGCCTGAGCCCAGCCGGTACCGCCGTTGCCACCCTTGCTGTCTGCGCCGGTGCCGGTTCCACCATTGCCGCCGTGGCCCGTTCCCGTGGCGTGGGACCCGCTGTTCAGAACGGTGATCTGCCCGGTGGCTCCGTTACCGCCCGTGCCACCGTCCAGTCCATCTCCACCATTGCCACCGATGCCGATTCCCTGGGACGTCGATCCGGTTCCGCCCGCGATGACACCGCCGGACCCGGCGTTACCGCCGGTGCCGCCACCGGTGGCGTCGCCTCCGGTTCCACCCGTCGCTGTGCCGCTGGCGGTACCTCCGGGACCACCCTGGCCGAGGTAGGTCTGCTGATAGCCACTTCGGATCGTTCCGGCACCACCGTTGCCGCCGGTGCTGCCGGTGCCGGTGCCGGTGCCGCCCGCGCCGCCGTTGGCAGTGCCAAAGGACGTGCCGCCCACAGTCGCGGCGTCACCACCGGTTGTCGTTATCTCGGCCGCGCCACCATCACCACCGGCACCACCGTTCACACCGTTGCCACCGATTCCACCGGTAGCGGCGGTGCTTGCACCACCGGTGACGCTTCCGCCCAGTCTCGCGTCGATGAGCCCGGCGCCACCGTCACCACCTGTGCCGCCGTTGATCCCGCCATTGCCGCCGTTGCCGCCCGTAGCTGCGCCGTCAGCACTGCTGCCGGCTCCGAAGGCGGAAATCTTGCCCTGCCCGCCGGTGCCGCCGTGGCCACCAGCGGCCGTTGCAGTACCCGCACCGCCGGATCCGCCGTCACCGCCCGTGGCAGTTCCGCTCGCGGAGGCTCCGCCGTTGACGAAGACGCTGCCGCCACCGCCACCGCCGCCACCGCCACCGCCGTAGCCCGGTCCGCTGACACTGCCTTGAGCGCCGTCGCCACCCGCGCCGCCGCTGCCGCCACTGCCACCGGTGCCATTACTGGCGCCGTCGCCACCTGCGCCGCCGGCACCACCGTTACCGTCGACGCTGCCGTTGCTACCTGCCCCGCCCATGCCGCCGGTGCCGCCCGTGCCGCCGGCCTGGGCGTCGCCGAACAAGTTGTACGTGCCGATGCCCTTGCCTCCTTGGCCACCAGCACCACCCGCACCACCTGCAGAAGACCCATTCGTCCCACTGGCTCCGGTACCGATACCGCTCGCATTGGCGCCGCCGGCACCACCGGCACCGGCCGTTCCGCCGGCACCGCCGTCACCACCGTCACCACCATTGCCGGCGACTGCATTGCTGCCCCCGCCGGCTCCCTTACCGCCGCCACCGCCGGTTCCACCCTTGGCGTCACCACCGTTGCCGCCCTGGCCGCCAGAGCCATCAGTCGCCGTGGTGCCGTTCGTCGAGGTACCCGCAGCGCCGCCGGCACCACCCACGCCACCATTGCCCGCGACACCACCGTCATCGCCCGTACCGCCATTGCCACCGTCGGCACCACTGCCGGCGACAGCATTGTCACCGGCGTCGCCGGTCGCGCCGTTCGCGTTACCACCATTGCCGCCAACGCCGCCGTTACCACCGGCACCGGCGTCGGCTCCCGCACCCGCAGCGCCCGCACTGGCGAACCAACCGCCCGCGCCGCCCGCACCGGCCTTGCCCGCGTCGCCACCGGCGCCGCCAGCCCCACCGTTACCACCGGTTGCGGCATTGACGAGTAGGCCGGCGTCGTGTCCAGCGGCACCGCCGCCACCCTCGCCGCCCGCGGCACCATTCCCCGCAGCGCCGCCCTTGCCGCCGGCGCCGAAGAATGTCGAGCCCTTACCGCCGGCACCACCGTTACCGCCACTACCGCCGGTTTGCCCGGAACCGCCGTTGCCGTCGCCGGTGACAAAGCTGCCGAGAGCGCCTGCCGCACCAGCCAATCCGTCACCACCATTGCCGCCGATACCAGGCGTGCTGAACAGACCCCACTGGGAGGCGTCACCACCAGCGCCGCCAGCACCACCATCGCCACCCGCGGTGACCGAGTCACCGCCATCGCCGCCAGCACCACCGTGACTGAACCAGGCGAAGGGGCCGGCGGCACCGCCGTCGCCACCGGCACCACCGTCGTAGCCGGAACCACCGTCGCCGCCGTTGCCACCGAACAGGCCGCCCTGCCCGCCAGATCCGCCGTCGTCAATGCCGCCTGTACCGTCCGAGTCCCAGCCCGTACCGCCACTGCCGAAGATCCAGCCACCGGCCCCACCATCGGGGTGGGCGGCGGTGCCGTCCGCTCCGTCACCGAATGGCATCAGCCAATTGATTTCGCTCCAATTGAACGACGCATCCGAGGCACCCGGAAGGTCAAGGGAGGCGGCCCCGATACCGGCCAGATTCAGATCCGCCAGGATCGCATCCCACATGGCCGGTTCACCGAGGCCGTCAAAGAAGGGTGTCCAACTCCCCGGGTCGAATACCACCGCCCAGGCAGCCTGGTCA
This sequence comes from Mycobacterium sp. SMC-14, assembly GCF_046250075.1. NCBI lineage: Bacteria > Bacillati > Actinomycetota > Actinomycetes > Mycobacteriales > Mycobacteriaceae > Mycobacterium > Mycobacterium sp. SMC-14. The sequence continues at coordinate 4,456,475 of NZ_CP176429.1, forward strand.
TCCCAATTGGCACCCAGATCGGCAACAGCGTTACCGAGGTCGGCGCCCAACAGGTCGATCAACACATCATCAAAGTCGGCATGCGCGGCCGGCGCCCCCGCCCACGGCCCCAACCCAAACGCGAAGAACGCACCGACCGCGGTCCCGGCACCGAAGACTCGGCTGCGACGACCCTTGGACCCACCCTCACGATGACTAGCCATGATGCCTTCCCCCTTAACTGACGCATAATGCGGGCACAGCAATCTCGTTAGGGAGCTACGTTAACAGCGATTCAGGCTCAGTCAACCCTAGTGCACTCTGGCAGACTCGAGGGCGGCTATTACGCATGTGACGCGTGATTACGGTTAGCATTCCTCCATAAATCGGCTTACAACTAGTGTTGTCAATTGACCAATCCACAGGTAACTGACAGTTAAACGTTGCGCTAGCAGCTCTCAGCAAAGAGATCGGGCGGTTCAATTAGTTTGCTGGCGGTTGCGGGATCGGGATCAGCGGCCACCGATCAGGGCGCCTGGCAAGTACCAGGTGCAGGTCACCGGCAGCCACGTCGCCTCGGCGTGCCCGGCACCCACGATTTGGGGAACGCCACCGGCGGCGCGATGGTGCCGCCGTCGCGGCGGCGCCGGTGCGACCCCGACCCAGACGGCGATATGACGGCGATATGAGTCCGACGGCATCAGTTATGCGATCTCGCCGCAGGGTTTCGACGGGTGAGTCGAGACTTCGCAATCGACCACGAATGCCGCAGTCCCGATTACCCTCCAGTAACGCTTCGCGACCTGTGGCGATAAGGACAACAGTTCGCAATAAGAACTGCCATTTCCTACGCTAGAAAAAGCGACGCGGCCACCCCGTTCCCGGGGTGGCCGCGTCGGTCTGTCCAACCAGGATCAGCCGTTGGGGCCTGATCCGTTCGGGCCGTCACCCCCGTGGCCGCCGTCGCCGCCAAGGCCCAGGTTGCCACCGTCGCCACCGGCACCACCCGCACCGCCGATTCCGGAGGTTCCGGTGTTGTCCCAGCCGTCACCGCCGTTCCCGCCGTTGCCGACCGGACCACCGGGCACGCTGCCCGCACTGCCGGCCGCGGCGTTGCCAGAACCGGTCCCGGCGTTGCCGCCCGCAGCGCCCGGGTAGGCCACGTCGCCACCGTCACCACCGTCACCGCCGATGGGGTTGACGGCATCGCCGTTCGCCCCGGCGCCACCATCGCCCGGGGTCCCGGTGGCGCCGCCGTTGCCGCCGCTGCCGCCGGAGCCCGTGCTGCCCGCACTGCCGTTGGCCGCGGTACCGCCGACTCCGCCGTTACCACCGTTACCGCCGTTACCGCCCACGGCACCGTCGCCACCGTTCTGACCGTTGTCGGCCTGCCCGGCGATTCCGGAGGCCACCGCGCCGGCAGCACCATTCATGCCGCTACCGCCCACACCGCCGTCGGCGCCCACACCGCCGGCACCGCCGTTACCGCCGTCGCCGGATTGGGCACCGCCCTTGCCGCCCGCGCCGCCGTTGCCGCCCGCGCCGCCGTCCTCACCGGCGGTGCCGGACTCACCGGCGGCGGTGCCGCTGACACCCAACGCCCCGGCCGTGCCACTGCCGCCGGCACCACCGGCGCCACCGTTACCGATCGCACCACCGTCGCCGCCGTTGCCGCCGGCACCACCGGAGGCACCCGAGCCGGCATCGGGGTCGGTGGACGGGTCATAGCCGTCGCCGCCGTTACCGCCATTGCCCGACGGGCCGATGGCCTGCGTTCCGTTCGCGCCGTCGGTCCCGTCGGTGCCGCCACCGTCGGCCGTGGTTCCCGCCGCGCCACCGCTGCCGCCGGTGCCCGCGATGGTCCCCGGGTCGCCGCCGCTGCCGCCGTTGCCCCCGTCGGGAGTGTCGGCATCGCCGTCGGCGCCGTTGCCGCCGGCACCGCCCGCGCCCGCGGTGCCGGCGCTGCCACCGTTGCCGCCATCGCCGTTGGTACCGACGGTGCCGTGGCTGGTGGTGCCGGCATTGCCGCCCTCGCCACCGGTGCCTCCGGATCCCGCTTCCCCGCCGTTACCGCCGTTGCCGCCACTGGCGCCGGCCACCGATCCGGTGCTGGCGTCATATCCCGCGCCACCGGTACCACCGGCACCGCCATCGCCACCGGTACCACCATGGCCACCGTTGCCGGCAACGTTGGCCGCCAGCGAACCGCCATTTCCACCGGCACCGCCGGTGCCCCCATTGCCGCCGGCCAAACCTTGACCGCCCTTGCCGCCGTTCGGATTTCCGAGGGTTCCGGCATCGCCGGCCGCCCCGGTTCCGCCGACGCCGGTCTTGCCGTCACCGCCGACACCACCGTTGCCACCGTTGCCGACGTTGCCGCCGTTCCCGCCGGCACCACCGTTTCCGCCGCTGGTTCCGCCCGCCGCGCCGGCGTCGCTGGCCGCGTCATAGCCATTGCCGCCCGTGCCGCCGTTACCCGCCGGACCGGTAACACCGACCCCGTCGCCGCCCGTGGTGCCGTCAGTACCGCCAACTCCGCCGGTGCCGTGGGCCCCGCCGGTCCCGCCGCTGCCCGCAGTACCGGCATTGCCGCCCGCACCGCCGTTGCCGCCATCGATGGTGGTGGCATTACCGCCAGCACCGTTGCCACCATCACCGGGGGTGCCGGCGTCGCCGCCCGCACCACCCGCACCGCCATTGCCATTGGCACCCGTGCTGCCGTTGGTGGCAGCACCACCGTTGCCACCGGCACCGCCATAGCCACCGTCTTGACCATTGCCACCAGAGCCGCCATCGGTACCGGCCTCACCGGCGTCGGTGCCACTGGTGCCGGTCAAGCCGTCACCGCCGCTACCGCCCTTGCCGCCGGTCCCGCCGGCACCGCCGGCGCCACCGTTTCCGGAGATCGACCCGCCAGCACCACCGTCACCACCGACGCCGCCATGGAAGCCCACGGTGCCGTCGGTACCACTGATGTGGGCCAGCGTGCCCTGGTCGCCATCGGTGCCGTTGCCACCGGTGCCACCGGCACCACCGTTGCCGCCGTTGCCGAAGCTGCCGCCCTCACCACCCTGACCGCCGTCGCCACCGACGCCGACCGCGTTGTCGTAGCCGTCACCACCATCGCCGCCATTGCCGGCCGGCCCGGCCGGACTGGTGCCGTCAGCGCCTCGGGTCGCGCTCCCGGCCCCAGTACCGGCCGCACCGCCGACACCGCCGACGTTTGAATCGCCGCCGCCACCACCGTTGCCGCCGTTGAGGTTCTCGGCGTCACCGTCGGCGCCGTCACCGCCATTGCCACCGGCTGCGCCGTTACCACCCGCACCGCCCGAACCGGCCGTGCCCAGCGCCCCGGCAGTACCGGAGCCGCCCGCGGCCACACCGCCGGCCGCGCCGCCGTTGCCGCCGTTGCCGCCCGAACCGGCCGTGCCGGCATTACCGCCATTGCCACCGTTGCCGTCACCGGTGTCGGCGTAGCTGCCGTTCACACCGGTCTGGCCGGCGCCGGCGTTGCCGCCCCGCGCGCCCTCACCCCCGGCACCGCCGTTGCCGCCGGCACCGGAGGTGGAGCCGCCGAGGCCACCCGCACCACCGTTGCCACCGGACCCGCCGTCGGTACCGCTGGTGCCGCTGTCACCGGATGCGGTGGCGTCCGTGCCGTCGGTGCCCGCCACACCGCTGCCGCCCGCACCGCCGTCGCCACCGTCACCGAGGTTGCCGCCGTCACCACCGGCACCACCGTTGCCGCCGGATGCGCCGGCCTCGCCGCCCGCGGCCGACGGGTCGTAACCATCGCCACCGTCGCCGCCGTTGCCGGCCGGTCCGGCCACACCCGCGCCCGCCGACCCGGCGTTGCCATCTGTGGAACCGGTACCGACCGTGCCCGCAGCACCACCCTGGCTGGAGTCGCCACCGCGGCCACCGTTGCCGCCGTTGAGGTTGTTCACGTCGCCGTTGGCACCAGCACCACCGTCGCCGCCCTCGGCACCGTCGCCGCCGCTGCCCGCGTTGCCACCGGTACCAGTCGCAGCCGAACTGCCGTCACCATTCGCGCCGCCCACGCCACCGTTGCCGCCGCTACCACCGGCGCCCGCCGTGCCGGCATTGCCGCCGGTGCCGCCATTGCCGTCACCGGTGGCGAACGATCCGGCCGCACCGGTCGCACCGGCCGCAGCGTCACCGCCGCGGGCGCCCGAACCTCCGTCGCCGCCGATACCACCGGTCAACGTCGTCAGACCGTCGCCGGCGCTGCCGCCCTTGCCGCCGTTGCCGCCGGAGCCACCGCTGGTGCCGGAGTTGCCGTTGCCACCTGCGTCGGTTCCGACGCCGTTGGTGCCGGCCAGCCCGTCACCGCCGCTACCGCCGTTGCCGCCGTTGCCGTAGTTGCCGCCGTTGCCACCAGCACCGCCGTTGCCTCCGGAGGCCCCGGCTTCGGTAGCGGTGAAGCCGTCGCCACCGGCACCACCGTTGCCGCCGCTGGTCACCGTGCTGCCGTCAGCGCCCCCGAGTCCTGCGGTGCCGCCGTTGCCACCAGTGCCAGCCGCGCCGCCGGCCCCGCCGGCACCCTCAGTGCCGGCGTTGCCGCCGTTGCCGCCCCTACCGCCATCGAGGTGAGTGGCGTCGCCGTCGGCACCTTGGCCGCCGTCACCGCCCGCACCGGCGTTGCCACCCGTGCCGCCGCGGCCACCGTCGCCGTTGTTGCCATTACTGGTCGCGCCGGAACCGGCGTTACCGCCCGCACCGCCCTCGCCGCCAGTACCGCCGACGCCACCGCTGCCGCCGTCTTCACCGGCACCGGCATTGGTGCCCTGGACACCGGCCGCGCCGGTGTATCCGGCACCACCGGCACCGCCCAGTCCGCCCTTGCCGCCGATGCCGCCGCTTCCGCCGGTCCCCGAGTTCGGGTTCAGCGCATCGCCACCGTCACCGCCGGCGCCACCCTTTCCACCGGTGCCACCGGCACCGCCCTGGCCGGCCTCCGAGCCGCCCGCACCACCGGAGCCGCCGTTGCCACCGTTGCCGCCGTCACCGCCATCGGCGGCTTGGCCGTTCTCCAACAACACGCCGCTGTTACCGCCGCGGCCGCCGGCACCACCATCGCCGCCGTTGCCACCGGTACCGCCGTCACCGACCGCGCCGGCGTTGCCTGCGGAACCCCCGTTGCCGCCCGCCATAGCGAGCGGGGTGAAACCCACGACGCCGGCGTTCGCGGCGTTGTAGGCCGCCACATCGAATCCGTTGCCGCCGTTACCGCCGTTACCGCCGTGGTCAGCCGCCAGGCCATCGGCGCCATCGGCTGCGCGCTCGGTGGCCGAACCGCCGTTCAGGCCGCCCTGGCCACCCAATCCGAACGCACCCGGGTTCCCGCCGTCGGCGCCGCGGCCGCCATCAGCGTGCCCGGCCGTGCCCTCAGCGCCGGCACCACCATTGCCGGCGATCCCAGCGTCACCACCGGCACCGCCCTGCCCGCCCAGACCGTTCTCCCCGGCGGATCCCCTGCTGGTGCCGGCACCCGCGAGACCTCCATTGCCGCCCGCGCCACCATTTGCGCCATCACCACCGCCGGCACCATCACCACCATTGCCGCTGCTGCCCAACGCGTCCCAGTCACCGGCCGCACCGGCACCGCCACGGCCGCCGGCACCGCCTGCACCGCCGACGCCACCGGCACCACCATTGCCGCCGTCCCCGAACATTCCGGAGGCCTTGCCGCCGTTGCCACCATTGCCGGCGTTGCCGCCAGCCGCACCGTTGCCGCCGACGGCACCCGCACCAGTACCACCGTCGGTCCACACACCGGTAGCGCCCGCAGCACCCACGGCACCGGCCGCACCGATACCCCCGTCCCCTCCGACACCGCCAGACCCGAACAACCAGCCGGCACCGTCGCCGCCGTTGCCACCATTACCGCCGACTCCGCCGACGCCACCGACGCCACCGACACCCATCCAGGTGCCGCCAGTACCGCCGCTACCTCCGTCACCGCCGGCCAACCCCGCGCCACCGGCGCCACCATTGCCGAAGAGTCCGGCCGCGCCACCATCGCCACCATCGACACCGGCCCCGCCGTCACCGAACAGCCAGCCGGCCGCGCCACCATCACCGCCATCGACACCGGCAACACCCGTGGCGCCATTGCCGATAATCGTGGTGCCAAAGCCGAACGTCAGGTTGATGAAGGAGTCGACTTGGGTCCCCAGCGGACTGTTGATCCAGTCGACCATGCTGTCGTGCAGCGGGGTGTAGATGTACTGGCCGACGAGCATCGTCAGATCCAGGGAGTCGCCGCTGGCCAACCCGGCCGGCAGATCCGCCGCCGACGAGTCGAACAAGGCGGCCCAATCGAACTCGGCCGAGGCGTCGACGTCGGCCCCGGGCCAGGCCGCAGGGTTGAACAGGTCGAGCAGCCAATCCAGCTCGCCGTCGGCGTGAGCTGCCGGTGCCGCGGCGAGCGGCGTCATCCCAAACGCCAAAAACGCCGCCGCCGCTGAGCCCGCGCCCAACGCCCGACGACGCCGACCCCCCATACGCCGGCCCGATCCAGCCTGACCCGCGTTCTGACGTTGTGCTGCCATCTACTCGCCCCAAGTCTCTACAGTCGTTCACTACGGTGAACTTGTGGGTACTTCTAACGTGTTCTTAAGCTAGCGGTGAGAACGTGGCGAGTCAATAGCCCATTTCGAGCACTTCTCGCACTCATATCCGAGTGTTCGTCCTGAGACATAAGACCATTTCAAACAGGATTACTGACATCAGGTGTCAACCGCTGGTAGACGTCTGTCCACAGCACTCAGAAACACCGTTTTCTGGCGCGCTCGGACACCGAATAGCCCAGGATGCCCCGAGCTGAGTAGTGGCCAGAATCCGGACGTTAGTCCACTCAGGTAGCCGATCGCCTAACCCCCGGGCGTGCCGTCGCTCCCGTCACCGCCATGGCCGCCTTTGCCGCCGTTGCCCATGCTTCCGCCGTCTCCCCCGGCTCCACCTTGGCCGCCGCCCCCGGCCGTTCCGGGCGGGTTGTAGCCGTCACCACCGCGGCCGCCGTTGCCGGATGGCCCGGTGGCGGGGGTGCCGCCGGTACCCGGGTCTCCGGCAAGGCCTCCGCCGCCGGCCGTGGTGCCGGCCGCGCCTCCGGAACCGCCAGTGCCCGCGACGGTGCCGGCATCGCCGCCCTTGCCGCCATCACCGCCGTCGGGGGTGGTGGCATCGCCGTTGGCGCCGTTTCCACCGTCTCCGCCTTGGCCGGCACTGCCGGCGTTACCGCCCATGCCGCCGTTGCCGTTGGTGCCGACCACCGTGCCGTTCCGCGCGGTCCCGGCGTTGCCCCCGGCGCCACCGGTGCCGCCGGATCCGGCCTCTCCGCCGTTACCACCGTTGCCAGCGTTGGCCCCAGCCGTGGTCGGGCTGTACCCGGCGCCACCGGTGCCGCCCGCCCCACCATCACCACCGGCTCCGCCGTTACCCCCGTTGCCGGCCGTATTGGAGCTCAGCAGGCCGCCATCTCCCCCGTTGCCGCCCTTGCCGCCGTCGCCACCGGCGTCGCCTTGAAGGCCGGGGTCGCCATCGGGGCGGGTGGCATCACCGGCCGACCCGGCCGCGCCGGCGCCACCGGTACCGGCGGCCGCGCTACCGCCGGCGCCACCGTTGCCGCCGTTACCGGCCGACCCGCCGGCGCCGCCGTTGCCGCCGTCGCCGCCGTTGGTGCCCGGTGCGGCATCGGGGTCGGTGGCCGCGTCGTAGCCGGCGCCACCGGCGCCGCCGTTGCCCGACACTGTGCTGACCGGGATGCCGTCAGCACCGGTTGTTCCGTCGACGCCACCGGTACCGCCGGTGCCGTGCGCACCACCGTGTCCACCGGTGCCCGCGACATTGCCCTGGTCGCCACCTCTGCCGCCGTTACCACCGGTCGCGGTGAGGGAGTCGCCGGCGGCACCGTCGCCGCCGTTTCCGCCCTGCCCGGCGACGCCGGCATCACCGCCCGCACCGCCGTTGCCGTTGGCACCCGCGGCGCCGGTGGTGGCTGCGCCGCCGTCGCCACCGCGTCCGCCGCTGCCGCCTTGGCCGCTGCCGCCACCGTTACCGCCGTTGCCACCGTCGGCGCCGGCAGCCGTGGCATGCGCGCCGTCCACGCCATTGCCGCCATCACCGCCGGTACCACCGGCACCGGCTTGGCCGCCGGCGCCACCGCTGACGCCGGCCCCGCCGTTACCCCCGTTGCCGCCGGCGCCACCGTTGGTGCCGCCTTGGCCATCAGATCCAGGAGCCTCACCGCTCAAGCCGGTGTAGCCGTTACCGCCGCGGCCGCCGGCACCACCGTCGCCACCAATTCCGTTGGCGGCACGCGCTATTGCATCGGCGTTGAGGCCGCCGACACCGCCGTTACCACCGGCGCCGCCCGCACCGCCATCACCGCCATCGACCCCCACCGTCGTACTGTCCGCGCCGGTCGCCCCGGCGGCACCACCACCACCGTTACCGCCGACGCCGGCGACACCGTTGTCACCGGCATTGCCTCCGGCACCACCGTTGCCGCCCGCGGTTCCCGGCGCTGCGTTCGGATCCGCCGCCGCGTCATAGCCGTCGCCGCCCCGGCCACCGGATGCCGCACCCGTGGATGCCTCACCACCGATACCGGCTTGGCCGTCCACCCCGCCGGCCGCTGCCTGACCGCCGGCACCGCCGCTACCGGCCGTGCCGGTAGCGCCGCCATTACCGCCGCTGCCACCATCCGGGTTGGCGGCGGTCCCGGCCGCGCCGGCGCCACCGTTGCCGCCGACCCCGGAGTCGCCACCGCTACCACCGGCGCCACCATTGCCACCGTGACCGGCCACCCCGGAACTGCCGTCCGAACCAAACAGTGCACGGGTGACGCCCGCAGCCCCGGCGACCCCGGCCGCACCACCGTTACCGCCGGCACCGCCGTTGCCGCCGTCAGAGCCCGCGGTGCCATCACCCCCGTCGCCCGAGGCCCCATCGGCGAAGGTGCCCTCGGTGCCGTCGGTGCCACCCTCGCCGGCCACGCCCTGACCACCCACACCACCGGTGCCACCGCTTCCGGCCGCACCACCGCGACCGCCGGAGCCGTACAGCAGCGCCTTGGATGCGCCTCCGGCGCCGCCGTTTCCGCCGACGCCACCGTTGCCGCCGACACCGCCATTGCCGCTGTCGATGCCAGCAACACCAACCGTGCCCGCGGTACCGACCAGGCCATCCCCGCCGACACCGCCGGAACCACCGATACTGAACAGCCAACCCGCACCGAGGCCGCCGTCGCCACCATCAGCATCCACACCACCAGCGCCACCGGCGCCACCCACGCCGGCCCAGCTACCGCCGGCACCACCGGTGCCGCCACCGAAACCGGCCCCGCCGGCGCCTCCGATGCCACCGTTGCCGAACATTCCGGCCGCGCCACCATCGCCACCGGCGACCCCGGTCAGCGCACCGTCATAGCCAGCGCCACCATCACCGAACAACCAACCCGCGTTGCCCCCGTCGGGATCAAGCTCGGTGCCTGCCGCACCGTTGCCGATGATGATCGACCCGAACCCAAACCAGGTATTGATGAAGTCATCCACCGGCCGACCGATCAACGAATCATCGATCCACCACACCATCACCGCATGCAACGGCTCATACACCCACTGATCGATGAGCCCCGTGATGCCGAACGGATCACCCAAACTCCCCGCCGCCGAACCCGGATCGACATAGTCCGCACCCAGTGCGTTGCTCAGGTCGTCACCGGCGAAAAGCTGGTCCCAGGCACCCGTATCGAACAGATCGCCGAAATCGAAGTCGGCATGCGCCTGGGGCGATATCCCCAGCGCCACAAGGGCACTCACCGCACCAGCGGAATAGACCGCCCGACGCCCTGCGCCACACCGCTTACTCGCCATCCGAATGACCTTCTCCACTCGCCACCTGAAAACCCCTTACCGTCCTGCGTTGTTCGATGTCAGCCGTGCGCTCCGGCAGTTCCTTCGGCGCCTGAAGCACCGGTGTCCCCAGTCGCACCGGTGCTGCCGTTGCTGCCGTTCGTTTCGTGGCCGGTTCCCTTGACTGAGGCGGTCCCCTTGCTGCCGCCGGAGCCGCCGGCGCCGCCCTGGCCACCTCCACCGCCAGCGCCCTTGGCCCCGCCCTCACCACCGGTGCCGTCATTGCCGTTGGCGGCCGTTCCGGCCGCGCCGCCGGCACCGCCGTCACCACCACCGCCACCCGTGCCACCGGTGCCGCCCTTACCTCCGTCACCGCCGTCACCACCGATGGCTCGACCGTTTCCGACGCTGGTGGCATCGACACGGCCATTGCCGCCACCGCCACCGTCACCACCACCGCCGCCTTGCGCACCGGTACCACCGGTACCGCCGGCACCACCGACGCCGCCGTTACCGCCGTCACCGCGGATTGACCCACCGCTGCCACCGGCACCACCAGCGCCGCCGTCACCGCCGGCGCTGCCGGCCGCGCCGATCCCGCCCTGACCGCCGTCTCCACCGTCACCGCCGTAGGCATCGCCGCTGCGGTCGTTCGACTTTCCGTAGCCGCCCCCACCGCCATTGCCACCCCGAGCACCCGCACCGCCGGTGCCGCCGTTGCCGCCGTTGCCGGCGGTGACGTTGGTGTGGTTCGTGTCGTCGGCGCCGTTACCGCCGTTACCGCCGACCTGTCCAGGAACACCGGTACTCGTACCGTTGCCGCCGTTGCCGCCCCGACCGGTGCCCCCGGCACCCGTTGCGGCTTGGCCGTTAGGCGGCGGGTTGACCCCATTGGCACCGATCGTGCCGTTGCCACCGGTACCGCCGTTGCCGCCGTTGCCGATGTTGCCGCCATTGCCGCCGTCGCCACCGGCCCCGCCGGTACCGCCCGGTGCGGTAGCCGCGGCGCCGTTGCCGCCGTCACCGCCGTTACCGGCGGTGCCGGTCGGCAGTGTGCCGTCGGAACCGTCTGCGCCACTGGCGGAGCCGGTGCCGCCGATGCCTTTGGCGCCCCCGGCTCCGGCGTTGCCGCCGTTACCGCCGTCACCGCCGCTGTTGCCGGCGGTTGTGGCGCCGGCGCCGTCGCCGCCGTCACCGGGGGTGCCCCCGTTACCCCCGTTGCCGCCGTGGCCACCGACGCCGGCGATGCCGCTCTGCCCGTTTCCGCCGACGGCCACACCACCGCCGGTGCCACCGGCACCGCCATGGCCGCCACCGCCGCCATCACCGCCGTCACCGCCGGCCTGACCGTCGCCGCCGTCACCGGAACCGGCCGCACCGGCCAGGCCGACACCCCCGGCCCCGCCGCCCCCGCCGTTACCCCCGGTGCCGCCGGCACCACCATCACCGGAGATCGAGCCGCCGAGGCCGCCCCCGCCGCCGTTACCGCCCGCGCCGCCCTGCGATCCGCTGGTCCCGGACTCTCCGGCGACGGTCGCATCGGTGCCGGATTGTCCGGCCGTCCCATTGCCGCCGTCGCCGCCGCGGCCACCATCGCCGCGGTCGCCGCCGTCACCACCGGCACCGCCGTTACCGCCCACCACGCCGGCTGCCGTATCGGTGTAGCCGTCGCCGCCGTTGCCGCCGTCACCAAAGCCGGCATAGGTGGCACCGTCACCTGCGGTTTGGCCGTTGATGGAGCCGCTGCCGGCACTACCGGCGGCCCCGCCCACCCCGGAGTTTCCGCCGCTGCCACCGTTGCCGCCGTCGATGTGAGCGGCGGTGCCGTGGGCACCGTTGCCACCGTTGCCGGCCGTGCCACCGTTGCCACCGGCTCCGGCGTTGCCGCCGACTCCGGCCGCGGCGGTGGCACCGGTGCTCAGTGCGGTGCCGCCGGCGCCACCGTCACCGCCGTGGCCGCCATCAGCACCGGACCCGCTGTTGCCGCCGGCGCCGCCGTTGCCGTCGCCGGTGGCGAAGGAACCCTGCGCACCGTCGACCCCGTTGCCGCCGGAACCGCCCCGGGCGCCGTCGCCGCCGTCGCCGCCGACACCTGCGGCACCCGCCGTTGAACCGCCATTACCGCCGGCCCCGCCCTTGCCGCCGGAACCGCCTTGGGTGCCGTCGGTGCCCGAACCGTCGACGGTGACACCGTCCATGCCGGCCTTACCGTCACCACCGTTACCGCCGCGGCCTCCGTTGCCGTGGTCGCCGCCGTTGCCACCATTTCCACCGCTGCCGCCGGACGCCCCGGCCGCGGCCTCCGGATCCTGCGTCGGATCATAGCCGTCGCCACCGGCACCACCGTTGCCGCTGGCCACGGCAGCGCCGACGTCACCGTGATCGCCGGACCTGCCGCCGGATCCGATAGCGCCGGCGTTGCCGCCCACACCGCCTTGACCACCGACGCCGACGTCTCCGCCGTTGCCACCGTCACCACCGTTGAGATGGCCGGCGGTGCCGTTCGCACCGCGACCGCCGTCACCGGCCACACCGGCGGCGCCGCCCTGGCCGCCCGAGCCACCGGCGCCGTTGGTCCCCACCGCGTCGTTGGCTCCGCTGCCAGCGTCACCGCCATCGCCACCGCGACCGCCGATGCCACCCTGACCACCCGAGCCGCCGTTGCCGCCGTTGCCATCGCCGGCGGTGAAATCACCCTCGTCGCCAGTGCGGCCGGCCCCGCCGGCGCCGCCGATACCGCCGCGGCCGCCCGCGCCGCCGTCACCGGGCAGGCCGGGAGCGGTGACACCATCACCGGTGCCGTTGCCGCCGGCCCCACCGTTGCCGCCCTGGCCGCCGGCGCCACCTTGGCCGCCGGCGCCGGTCAGACTGCCCAGACCACCCGCGCCGCCGTTACCACCATTTCCGCCGGTACCCCCGGCACCGCCGCTCCAGCCGCCGTTACCGCCTTGTCCGCCGGCGCCCCCGGCACCGCCATCACCACCGGCGCCGCCATCGCCGACATCAAGGGCGGCGTTGCCGCCATTGCCGCCGAGCCCGGCCGTCTGGTACCAGAACTGGGCGCTGAAACCCGTGCCGCCGTTACCGCCGTCGCTGCCGCTGCTGGCCTGCGCGCCGGCCACGCCCTGGGCGCCGGCGGCGCCGGTCCCGACGGCGCCGCCGGTGCCGGCCATGCCACCGACACCGCCGGCACCACGCTGACCCGGGTCGGCGCCGTCACCTCCGTTGCCGCCGTTGATGTGGCTTTCGATGCCGTCGGCACCGTCGCCTCCGGAGCCACCCACGCCAGCCGCGCCACCCGTGCCACCGGCGCCGCCATCACCGTTGCTGCCCGCGCCGCCGAACAGGCCACCGGCACCACCGGCACCACCTGTGCCGCCGGCGCCACCTTGGCCACCGGCGCCGCCCAGCGCACCGCTGCCGCCATTGCCGGTGCCGGAGGCGATCAGGCCCAACCCGCCGGACTCGACAAAGACGCCGGCGGCGCCACTGAGACCTGCACCGCCGAATCCGCCAGCGCCACCGATACCGCCGGCACCACCGGCACCACCGATCCCGAACAGCCAGCCGCCGTCACCGCCGTCACCACCGCTGCCGCCAGCACCCCCGTTGCCGCCGGCCCCGCCGCTGCCGCCACCGAGATCGCTGACACCATCAGCGCCGCCGTCACCGCCGACTCCGGCTCCACCGGCACCACCGGCACCACCGATCCCGAACAGCCAGCCGCCCGCACCACCATCACCACCATCGCCGCCGTCGACCCCGGCACCTCCGGCACCACCGTTGCCGAACAATCCCGCAGCCCCGCCCGCACCACCGGCGTAACCGGCGCCGCCATCGCCGAACAACCAGCCCCCGGCGCTGCCATCGGGGTTGTCAGCCGTACCGGCTGCGCCGTCGCCGATCAGGTACTGGCCGGCCACCTCGTTGATGAACCCATTCACCTGCATACCGAGGTCACTGTGGATCCAGTCCGCCAACGAGGTGTGCAACGGCGTATAGAACCACTCATCCACCAACGCCGTCAGATCCAACGAACCCGAATCCGGCACATCAAATCCGAAATCCCCGGCTACACCGATACCCACCGGCTCGAACAGGTCCCACAACCAATCCAAGCCATCCGCCCGCGACACCGGCACACACGAGGGCGCCATCCCGAAGGCCAAGAACGCCACCACCGCCGACGACGCCCCCACCACCCGATGGCAACCGGCAATGTTGCGATACCTGCTGGTCATCGACGAATCCCTACCCTTCCTGTGCGGTCTCACCCGTGGGCTCCCGCGTTGCCGTCAGCGCCTTGGGCACCGGTGTCTCCAGTGGCACCCGCGCTTCCCTTGTCACCCGAGGTCTCATGACCGGTCCCCTTGACCGAGGCGTCGCCCTTACCTCCGCCGGCACCACCGGCGCCACCTTGACCACCGCCGCCACCGGCGCCCTTGTCCCCGCCCTCACCACCGGTGCCGGCATTGCCATTGACCGCCGTGCCGGCCGCCCCGCCCTGTCCACCATCACCACCGGCACCACCGGCACCACCGGTGCCGCCCTGACCGCCGTCACCGCCGTCACCACCGATGGCCCGACCGTTTCCGACGCTGGTGGCATCGACACGGCCGTTGCCGCCACCGCCACCGTCACCACCACCGCCCCCCTGGGCACCGGCACCACCATTGCCGCCGGCACCACCGATACCGCCGTTGCCGGCGTCACCGCTGATTGAGCCGCCCTTACCGCCGGCACCACCGACACCACCGTTGCCACCGGCAGCGCCGGCCGCACCGACTCCGCCCTGACCGCCGGTGCCGCCGTCACCGCCGTAGGCATCACCGGCGCGGTCGTTGGACCGTCCGTAGCCGCCCGCGCCACCGTTGCCGCCTCGCGCGCCTTCGCCGCCGTTGCCGCCGTTGCCGCCGTTGCCGGCGTTGACATTGGTGTGGTCCTTGTCATCAGCACCGGAACCACCGTTGCCACCGACCTGGCCCGCGGCGCTGGCATCAGACCCATTGCTGCCGTTGCCGCCCCGACCGGTGCCGCCGGCACCGGCCGCGGCCTGGCCGTTGGGCGGCGGGTTGACCCCATCAGCACCGAGGGCGCCGGCACCGCCGGCACCACCGTTACCGCCGTTGCCCTGAGTGCCCGCATCACCACCGAGACCGCCGTTGCCGCCGGCTTGGGCGATGCCGTTGACCGCACCGATGCCGGTGCCCCCGGTGCCGCCGTTGCCGCCGTTGCCGCCGGTGGCCGCGGCGCCGACGCCGCCGTGGGCGCCGTCGTTGCCACTGCCGGTTCCGCCGTCACCGCCTATACCGGCAAGACCGCGCTCACCACCGGCGCCGCCGTTGCCGCCGTTGCTGGCCGCCGCGCTACCGCCACCACCGATGCCCTGACCGCCCACACCGCCGTTGCCGGCGTCACCGCCCGCACCACCCTGGCCACCGGCACCACCATCACCGTGCAGCGCGACCCCACCCGCACCGCCCAAGCCGCCGTCCGAACCCGTGCCACCGGCACCGCCGGTACCACCGTTTTGGCCCACCACGGTCGCATCGGCACCGGCACCACCAGCACCGCCGCTACCACCAGCGCCGCCCTGGCCACCGACGCCGCCGTTGCCCGCCACCGAGCCACCCATGCCACCGGCGCCACCGGCGCCGCCCCATCCGCCGTCACCTCCGCGGGAGCCGTTTCCGGACGCGTCGGCCACCCCGGCCGCACCGGCCGCACCCGCGCCACCATCACCGCCGGCGCCACCGTTGCCGATGCTGCCGCCGTTGCCACCGGCGCCACCGGTACCGCCGGAGATCCCGGGTGTGGTCGCGCTGTATCCGTCGCCGCCGTCACCACCGTTGCCGGACGGGCCGGAGGCCGCGGTGCCGGCGCTGCCCTCGGCGCCTTCGACACCTCCGCCGCCGGCTGTCGCCCCGGCCGCGCCGCCGGCGCCACCGGTACCGGCCACGTTGCCGGCGTCACCGCCGTTGCCGCCGGCGCCGCCGTCCGGGGTGGTGGCGTCGCCATCGGCTCCTCGGCCACCGTCACCGCCTTGGCCCGCACTGCCGGCGTTTCCGCCGGCGCCACCGTCACCGTTGACGCCGACCACGGTTCCGGACTGCGCGGTTCCGGCATTACCGCCAGCGCCACCGGTGCCGCCCGAGCCGGCCTGGCCGCCGTCGCCGCCGCGGCCACCGGACGCGCCGGCCACCGATCCCGTACTCGCGTCATACCCGGCACCCCCGGTGCCGCCATTGCCGCCGGCGCCACCGGCTCCTCCGGCGCCACCGTTGCCGGCGGTGTTGACTTCCAGTGCGCCACCGTCACCACCATCCCCGCCGGCACCGCCGTTACCTCCGCCGGTGCCCGAGCCGCCATTACCGCCATCGGGGTCCGCCGCCGTGCCGGTGCTGCCCACCGCGCCGTTACCGCCGACACCGGTCTTCCCGGCGCCACCGGCACCGCCGTTGCCGCCGTTACCGGCGTTGCCGCCGTCGCCACCTGCGCCGCCGTTGCCACCACTGGTGCCGCCGGCGGCACTGCCATCGCTGGCCGCGTCATATCCGGCTCCGCCGCTGCCGCCGTTACCTGAGGCGGTGCTGATCGGGGTGCCGCCGGCGCCGTCGGTTCCGTCGACGCCGCCGGTGCCGCCGGTGCCGTGTGCGCCGCCCTGACCGCCGGTGCCCGCGACATTGCCCGCGTCGCCGCCGGCGCCACCGTTTCCGCCGTTCGGGGTGGTGGCGTCGCCGGCTGCGCCGTTGCCGCCGTCACCGCCCTGGCCGGCCACTCCGGCGTTGCCGCCCGCGCCGCCGTTGCCGTTGGCGCCCGCACTGGCCGCGCCGTTGACCGTACCGGCGTCACCACCGGCACCACCGGTGCCGCCGGATCCGGCTTCACCGCCACGACCACCGGCCCCGCCGGCGGTACCCGCCACCGCGGTGGGGTCCGCGGCCGCGTCATAGCCGGCGCCGCCGGTTCCTCCGTCGCCTCCCGCGCCACCGGCACCGCCGATGCCGCCGCTGCCGGACGTGTTGATGGCCAGCGAGCCGCTGGCACCGCCCTTGCCGCCGTTACCGCCGTTGCCGCCGGCTGCGCCCTGGCCGCCGTTGCCGCCGTTGGGGTCGGCGCTGGAACCGGGGATACCGACCGCTCCGTTCCCGCCGAGGCCGTTCGCCCCCGCACCGCCGGCGCCACCATTGCCGCCGTTGCCGTGTGAACCGGCGGCCCCACCGTCACCGCCGTTGCCGCCGTCACCGGACGCGCCAGTCTGGCTGAAGCCGTCGCCGCCGCGTCCGCCGTTTCCGGCCGCACCGCTGATCGCTGTGCCGTCGGCGCCAGCGGTTCCGTTGCTGCCGCCGAGGCCGCCGAGGCCGCGATCGCCTCCGCTGCCGCCGTTGCCGGCCGTACCGACATCGCCTCCGGCGCCACCGTTGCCGCCGTCGACGTGGTCGGCGTCGCCGTCTGCACCGGTGCCACCGTTGCCGGCCGTACCGGCACTACCACCCTTGCCGCCGGCGCCGCCGTTGCCGTTGGTGCCCGCGGTGCCGGTGGTAGCCGTGCCGCCATCGCCGCCATACCCGCCGTCGCCGCCCTGACCGCCGCTGCCGCCGCTGCCGCCGTCAGTGCCGCTCGCACCGGCCGTGGTGGCATTGGTTCCGTCTAGGCCATTACCGCCGCTGCCGCCGTTACCACCGGCCCCGGCGTTGCCACCGGCACCACCATTGGCGCCCGTACCACCGGCGCCGCCGTTGCCGCCGGCGCCGCCATTGGAACCGGATTGCCCGTCGTCGCCGGCGTTCAGGCCACTGGGGCCGGTGTAGCCGTTGCCGCCCTTACCGCCGGCACCACCGGCACCACCGGCACCCGATGACGCACGCTCGCCAGAGTTGCCCGCCACCAAACCGCCCTGGCCGCCGGCGCCGCCGGCACCACCATTGCCACCCGCGGTGCCGTCTACGCCCGCCGCCGTGCTGTCGACCCCATCAAAGCCCTTACCCCCCACACCACCGTCGCCACCCACACCGGCAGTGCCGTCAGCACCACGGGCAGCCGCACCCGAAGCTCCGAGCCCCCCGGCACCACCGGTACCGGCATTGCCACCATTGCCACCCTGACCGCCAGCGGTCCCATTGTGGTCAGTGGTGTTGCCGTCAGTACCCGCCGAACCCGTCGCACCATCGCCACCATCACCACCACTGCCACCCACGCCACCAGCACCATGCGCACCGGCCGTGGCACCACTACCGCCAGCACCGCCGTTGCCGCCCTGTCCACCATTAGAGCCACTGGTGCCATCAGAACCCGCCAGCACACCACTGACACCGTCGTAGCCATCACCACCGCGACCACCGGCACCCCCGGCACCACCAACACCCGATGACGCACGCACGCCAGAGTTGCCCGCCACCAAACCGCCCTGGCCACCACCGCCACCGGTGCCACCATTGCCACCCGCGGTGCCGTCTACGCCCGCCGCCGTGCTGTCGACCCCATCAAAGCCCTTGCCGCCCACACCACCATCGCCACCAACACCCGCAGTGCCGTCAGCACCACGGGCAGCCGCACCCGAAGCTCCGAGCCCCCCGGCACCACCGGTACCGGCATTGCCACCATTGCCACCCTGACCGCCAGCGGTCCCATTGTGATCGGCGGAATTGCCGTCAGTACCCGCCGACCCAGTCGCACCATCACCACCGTCACCACCACGGCCACCCACACCACCGGCACCGTGCGCACCCGCGGCAGCACCACTACCGCCAACACCGCCGTTGCCGCCCTGTCCGCCGTTGGAACCACTGGTGCCATCAGAGCCGGCCAGCACACCACTGACACCGTCGTAGCCATCACCACCGCGACCACCCGCACCACCGGATCCACCAATTCCGTTGGCGGCCTGCCCTATTCCGCCAGCCTGCAGACCGCCCGCTCCACCATTACCACCGGCACCACCATTACCCCCCGCAGTGCCATCCACACCCGCCGCCGTGCTGTCGACCCCATCAAAACCCTTACCGCCCACACCACCATCGCCACCCACACCCGCAGTGCCGTCAGCCCCATCGGCAGCCGCACCACCGGCGCCCATCCCCCCAGCACCACCGGTGCCGGCATTGCCACCATTGCCACCCTGACCACCAGCAGTGCCGTCATGATCAGCCGCCGTACCGTCAACACCCGCCGACCCAGTCGCACCATCACCACCGTCACCACCACGGCCACCCACACCACCAGCACCGTGCACGCCCGCCGTAGCACCACTACCGCCAACACCGCCGTTGCCGCCGGCACCACCATTGGTGCCACTCGTTCCATCAGAGCCGGCCAGCACACCACTCACGCCGTCGTAACCATCACCACCGCGACCACCCGCACCACCGGAACCACCAATTCCGTTGGCGGCCTGTGTTATTCCGTCTGCCTGCAGACCGCCCGCTCCACCATTACCACCGGCACCACCATTACCCCCCGCAGTGCCATCCACACCCGCCGCCGTGCTGTCGACCCCATCAAAACCCTTACCCCCCACGCCACCATCGCCACCCACACCGGCAACGCCATCAGCCCCACCGGCAGCCGCACCACCGGCGCCCATCCCCCCAGCACCACCCGTGCCGGCATTGCCACCATCTCCACCGTCCTGGCCCGCGGTGCCGTCGTTATCTCCAGCGGTTCCGTCCGAACCGCTCTCGCCGGCGGCACCGTCACCACCGCTGCCACCGTTGCCACCGCCACCGCCCGCACCGTCGCTGCCGGCGGTGGCGCCGCTGCCGCCGGCGCCGCCGTTGCCGCCGGCACCGCCGTTCGTGCCGCTTTGGCCGTCATCGCCGGCGTTCAGGCCGCTGAGCCCGGTGTAGCCGTCGCCGCCGCTTCCACCGGCGCCACCATTGCCACCAATTCCGTTGGCAGCACGTGTTATCGCATCAGCGTTGAGACCGCCGACGCCACCGTTGCCCCCGGCACCGCCATCACCACCCACACCGCCGTCGATCCCAGCGGTCGTGCTGTCGGCCCCGGCCACACCAGCGGCACCATCACCGCCGTTACCGCCTAGGCCGCCGACCCCGCCGGCGCCCGCGTTGCCCCCGGCACCGCCATTGCCGCCCGCGGCACCGGCGACGGCATCCGGATCACCGGCCGCGTCATAGCCATTGCCGCCGTTGCCGCCATTGCTGGCACCACTGGCCGCCGCACCGTCAGCACCACGCTGGCCCTCCAGACCGCCCTCACCACCGGCATGTCCACCAACACCACCGGTCCCGGCGACACCGGAATCCCCACCGTTGCCCCCAGCGCCACCATCGATATCGGTCGCCGTCCCCTGCGCCCCAGCACCACCGTTGCCACCGATACCGGCCGCACCACCGGCGCCGCCGGCACCGCCATCACCAGCCACCCCGACCCCACCGGCACCGCCTTGCCCGCCAAACCACGCCCGCGCGCCACCGCCCGCACCGGCCACACCGGCCGCGCCGCCATTACCGCCGGCGCCGCCGTTGCCGCCGTCAGAGCCCGCGGTGCCGTCACCGCCGTTGCCAGTACCACCCTCGGCAAACGAACCCGTCGCACCGTCATCGCCGGCCGCTCCTGCTACACCCTGGCCGCCGGTACCACCACTGCCACCGTTTCCGGCCGCACCACCTTGGCCGCCGGCGCCGAATACCAACGCTTTCGCCGCTCCGCCGGCGCCGCCGTTACCGCCGACACCACCATTGCCGCCAACCCCGCCAATGCCGCCATCCACCCCGGCAACACCGGCCAGACCCGCCGTACCAACCAGACCATCGCCGCCGACACCACCGTTGCCGCCGACCGCGAACAGCCACCCCGCACCAACACCACCATCGCCACCATCGCCGTGCACACCGCCAGCACCACCGGCACCGCCGACACCGGCCCAGCTACCACCGGCGCCACCCGTGCCGCCGGCAAAACCCGCACCACCGGCACCGCCGGCGCCACCATTACCGAACATTCCGGCCGCACCACCGTCGCCACCGGCAACTCCGGTCAGCGAGCCGTCATAGCCGGCACCACCGTCACCGAACAGCCAACCCCCAGCACCACCCTCGGGATTCAGCTCAGTGCCGACCGCACCATTGCCGATGATGATCGAACCGAACCCG
This sequence comes from Mycobacterium sp. SMC-14, assembly GCF_046250075.1. Lineage (NCBI taxonomy): Bacteria > Bacillati > Actinomycetota > Actinomycetes > Mycobacteriales > Mycobacteriaceae > Mycobacterium > Mycobacterium sp. SMC-14. The sequence goes on from NZ_CP176429.1 coordinate 4,477,446, forward strand.
AACCAGGTGTTGATGAAGTCATCCACCGGCTTGCCGATCAGCGGGTCGTTGATCCACGACACCATCGCGGCATGCAATGGCTCATAAATCGATTGATCGATCATGGCGATGATGTCGGTGGTGTCGGCCGCCGAACCCACCGACCACGGATCGGCTTCGGAGCCGAAACTCCAGGTGCTGGAGTCGAACAATCCCCAGGATCCTGGATCGAGCAGATCGCCGAAATCGAAGTCGGCGTGTGCTTGCGGCACCATCCCGAACGCCAAGAACGCACTCACCGCTGAGGCGGCGCCGACGGCCCGGCGACCTGCGCTGCCACCGCTGAAGGATTGACCCGTGCTACGACGCTTGCTAGCCATTCGAATAACCTCGATCTACCGAAATGAGATGGAACAGAACCAAAACCTCAAGCACCGCAAGGCAAGTCGAACCCGGGACTCTCGCGCTCGCGGGAGAGCGACGCCAACCGGCGCCCTCACCTTCAATCGCGCTCTGAATCTGCCTCGCGGACCGATCTGAAATCACGTGTAGTTGCCTGCCCCGTCAGGTGCCGGGTGTGCCCGGCGTGCCGTCCGCTCCGGTGGTGCCGTCGGTGCCTGTCGCGCCGGTGGTGCCAACGGCGCCGGGGTGCGGAATGTCGTTGCTGCCGTTGGCCGAGATGGTTCCCGGGGTACCGCCGGTGCCGCCTCGACCGCCGTCACCGCCGGCGCCACCGGTGCCGGCCGTCCCACCGTTGCCGCCGCTGCCGTTGTTGCCCGACCCGAGGGCTATGCCCCCGGCGCCGCCGTTACCGGCGTCTCCCCCGTCGCCACCAGCACCCCCAGCACCACCGGCGCCACCGGCGCCGCCGTTACCGGCCCAGAGGTCGACCTTGTTCTCACCGGTGAGCGCATACCCGCCGCTGCCCCCGTTGCCGCCGCGGGCGCCCGCGTCGCCGCTGCCGCCGTTACCGCCGCCACCGCCGGTGCCGCCCTGGCCGCCGTCACCCGAGATCGACCCGCCGGCACCGCCGGCACCGCCGCTGCCGCCGTTGCCGCCGGCGGTACCGGACACACCGGCTCCGCCGTCGCCACCGGCACCGCCGTTGCCGCCGGTCGCGGAGTTGCCCTTGTCATTGGATGAGGCCCCACCGCCGTTGCCGCCGTTGCCGCCGGCCGCCCCGAGGCCACCGTCCCCGCCGTCGCCGCCGTTGCCGCCGGCGCCCTGGGAGTGGCCGCGGTCCTCGCTGCCGTCGCCGCCGTTGCCACCCATCTGGCCGGGTTGGGTGGCGTTGGTGCCCGCACCACCGGGGTTGCCTCGCCCGCCTGCATTGCCGCCGTTGGCCGCCTGGCCGTTCGCGGGTGGGTTGACCCCGACCCGACCGGCCGTGCCGGTGCCGCCGTTACCGCCGTTGCCACCATTGCCATGGTCGCCACCATTGCCACCGGCACCGCCGTTACCGCCGGAAACCCCTGCCGCGGCAGTGGGATCCAGCGTCGGGTCATAACCGGCGCCACCGTTGCCGCCGTTGCCCACGGCGCCGGCGTAGCCGGTGCCGTCGACACCGTCGGCACCGGTCTCGGCGCTGCCACCGCCGGCGCTGCCACCACTGCCGCCTACCCCGAACTGCCCGGCGTTGCCACCGTTTCCGCCATCGCCGCCGTGAATGTGGTCGGCCGTGCCGGCCGCTCCGGCCCCACCCTCGCCGACCGCACCGGCATTGCCACCGGCCCCGCCGGCGCCGCCACTGCCGTCGGCGCCCGCACTGCCGGAGCCGCCGCCGGCCACACCACCACCGGCACCGCCCTTGCCGCCCGAGCCACCGTCGGCCCCGCTGCCGGCGTTGCCGCCGTTGCCGCCGGCACCGGACTCATCGGTGGTGAACGAGCCGGCCGCACCGGTCACCCCGTCGCCGCCGTTGCCGCCGCGGGCGCCAAAGCCGCCGCGTCCACCACTGCCGCCGTCACCGGAGCGTGCACCGCCCAGACCACCGTTGCCACCATCGCCACCGGACCCGCCCGAGGTGCCATCGGTGCCCGAGCCGTCCACGGTCACACCGTCGACACCGGCCAACCCGTCGCCGCCGGCACCGCCGGCGCCACCGTTGCCGCGGTCGCCGCCGTTGCCGCCGTTGCCGCCGCTACCGCCGGACGCCCCGGCCGAGGCGGTGGGATCCTGCGTCGGGTCATACCCTGCGCCACCATCGCCACCATTGCCGGAGGCGGTGATCGCGGTGTCCGCGCCGCCGTCGGCACCGTCGTCGCCGCCGGATCCTCCGGTACCGACCGTCCCGCCCTGACCGGCCGTGCCCGCGGTCCCGGCGTTGCCGCCGTGACCTCCGTTGCCGCCGTGGGTAGTGGTGGCGTCACCGTCGGCGCCGTCGGATCCGTCGCCGGCCCTACCGGCGTTACCGCCGTTGCCGCCGGAACCGCCGGAGCCGTTGATGCCCGCGCTGCCGGACCCGCCGGCCGTTCCGCCGGCGTTGCCACCGGCGCCGCCGGAGCCGGCGTTGCCGCCGTTGCCGCCCGAGCCGCCGTCGTTGCCGTTCGCCCCGGCGGCAGTCGCCTGGACGCCGGCCAGGCCGTCACCCCCGTTGCCGCCGGATCCGCCGGCACCACCGGAACCGCCGTTGCCGCCATTGCCCGAGGTCGTACCGCCCAGGCCGCCGGCCCCGCCGGCACCACCGTCGGTGCCGTCGCCGCCGCTGGTTCCCGAACTGCCCGCGGTGGTGGCGCTGACGCCCTGCGCACCGATGAAGCCGTCCCCGCCGCGGCCACCGTTGCCGCCGTTGCCGATATCGCCACCGTTACCGCCGGCGCCGCCCGCGCCACCGTTGACGCCCGCGGTGGTGGAGCTGAAGCCGTCACCACCGTCACCGCCGTTGCCGCTGACCACAATGGCGCCGTCGGCACCGTGGGCGCCATCGGCACCGCCGACGCCGCCGGTCCCCTGTTCGCCGCCCGCGCCGCCGCTGCCGGCGCTGCCGGCATTGCCGCCGTTGCCACCCTGACCACCGTCGACGTGGGTGTCATCGCCGTCGGCGCCGCGGCCGCCATCACCGGCCGCGCCGCTGGCACCACCCTGGCCGCCGGCACCGCCGTCACCGTTGGCGCCCAGGTTGCCGGTGCCTGTCGCGGTGCCGGCACCACCGCCGGTACCGCCCTGCCCGCCGTTGCCACCGCCGCCGCCGTTGCTGCCGTCACCGCCGTGGCCGTCGCCATCGTCGGCGTAGCTGCCGGCCACGCCCGCAACACCGGCGCCGCCCTGACCTCCGATACCGCCCTTACCGCCGACACCACCGGCGCCGGCATTGCTGTTGAGACCGGTGCCGTTGCCACCGTCACCACCGGCACCACCGCGACCGCCGTCGCCGCCCTGGCCCCCGTAGCCGCCCAGTGCGCCGCCGGCGCCGCCCGCGCCACCGGCACCACCATCACCACCGGCACCGCCCCTGCCGCCGCCGAAGCCACCGTCACCACCGGCGCCACCGTCACCACCGTCGCCGCCGTCGCCACCGTCACCGCCGTTGCCGACCAATCCGGCGTCTCCGCCCGCACCGGCGCTGCCGGCCCGCAGCAGGGCGGTCGTGGAACTGAAGCCGTTGCCGCCCGTGCCGCCATTGCCGCCGAAGGTGGCCGCGGCGCCGTCGGCGCCGGAGTCTGCTTGGCCGGTGAGACTCCCGAAAGCCATTGGGGTGAACTCGGATCCGTCCTGGGCCGAACCCGGGGCGGCGGCGGCGCCACCGTCGTGGCCACCGGCGCCGCCGCGGCCGGCCTGACCCGGATCCGCACCGGCCCCGCCATTGCCGCCGTCGGGATCGGCTGCGGTGCCGTCCGCGCCGGTGCCACCGTTGCCGGCGATCCCGGCGGCGCCGCCCTGACCGCCGGTGCCGCCGAGACCGAAACGTCCGTCGCCGCCCAGCGCCGAGCCGGTACCGGCCGCGCCGCCCTGACCGCCCGCGCCGCCGTTGGCGCCATCACCACCGGCGCCGGCGCCGCCACCGTTGCCGGCACTGACCGCGTCATCCCGACTGCCCGCGGCACCGTCACCGCCACGTCCGCCCGCACCGCCGGCGCCACCATTGCCGCCCGCCCCGCCGTTGCCGCCGGCACCGAAGATGCCCGAAGCCCGGCCGCCCGCACCACCATTGCCGCCGGCTCCGCCACCGATACCGGTGCCTCCGGCGACGCCCACGCCACCGTCGGCCCAGGCCCCGGCGGCGCCCGCGGATCCGGCCACGCCGTCCACACCGACGCCGCCCGCGCCGCCGTTGCCGCCGGCACCGAAGAACCACCCGATGGCATCGCCGCCGGCACCACCGTTGCCGCCGGACCCACCAGCACCACCGTCGCCACCGATGCCCATGAACCAGCCACCGTCGCCGCCGACACCGCCGACACCGCCATCGGCACCGCCGGCTCCACCGGCACCGCCGTCGCCGAAGAACCCGGCCGCACCACCGCTACCACCGGCGCCGTCGTCGTAGCCGGCACCGCCGGCGCCGCCGTCGCCGAACCACAGGCCACCGGCGCCGCCGGCGCCGGCCGCGGTCGTCGCGGTCGCATCGGCACCGGCTGCGCCGTCGCCGATCAGGTACTGGCCGGCCACCTCGTTGATGAACCCATTGACCTGCATACCGAGGTCACTGTGGATCCAGTCCTGCAACGAGGTGTGCAACGGCGTGTAGAACCACTCATCCACCAACCCGGTCAGATCGAACGAACCCGAATCCGGCACATCAAATCCGACATCCCCGGCTACACCGATACCGACCGGCTCGAACAGGTCCCACAACCAATCCAATCCATCCGCCCGCGACACCGGCACACCCGAGGGCGCCATCCCGAAGGCCAAGAACGCCACCACCGCCGACGACGCCCCCACCACCCGATGGCAACCGGTTACATCGCGGCGCCTGCTGGTCATCGCAGAACCCTTACCCTTCCTGTGCGGCAATGCTTTTCGTGCCGACGTGCCAGATATCAGCCGTGCGCACCGACGTTGCCGTCGGCACCTTGCGCACCGGTGTCCCCGACCGCACCCGCGCTGCCTTTGTCACCCGAGGTCTCATGACCGGTCCCCTTGACCGAGGCGTCGCCCTTGCCACCGCCGGCACCACCGGCACCACCCTGACCACCGGCGCCACCGGCGCCCTTATCGCCGCCCTCACCACCGGTGCCGTCATTGCCATTGACCGCCGTGCCCGCCGCCCCGCCCTGGCCACCATCACCACCGGCACCACCGGCACCACCGGTGCCGCCCTGACCACCATCACCGCCGTCACCACCGATGGCCCGACCGTTTCCGACACTGGTGGCATCCACACGGCCGTTGCCGCCACCGCCACCGTCACCACCACCGCCGCCCTGGGCACCGGCACCACCATTGCCGCCGGCACCACCGATACCGCCGTTGCCGGCGTCACCGCTGATTGAGCCGCCCTTACCGCCGGCTCCACCGGCACCACCGTTGCCACCGGCAGCGCCGGCCGCACCGACTCCGCCCTGACCGCCGTCACCGCCGTCACCGCCGTAGGCATCACCGGCGCGGTCGTTGGACCGTCCGTAGCCGCCCGCGCCGCCGTTGCCGCCTCGCGCGCCTTCGCCGCCGTTGCCGCCGTTGCCGCCGTTGCCGGCGGTGACGTTGGTGTGGTCCTTGTCATCAGCACCGGAACCACCGTTGCCACCGACCTGGCCCGCGGCGCTGGCATCAGACCCATTGCCGCCGTTGCCGCCCCGGCCAGTACCACCGGCACCGGCCGCGGCCTGACCATTCGCCGGCGGGTTGACCCCATCAGCACCCAGCGCACCTTGGCCTCCGGCACCACCGTTACCACCGTTGCCCTGAGTGCCCGCATCACCACCGAGACCGCCGCTACCGCCGGCTTGGGACACCCCGTCGGTCACGCCGATCCCCATGCCGCCGACACCACCGTTGCCGCCGTTGCCCCCGGCCGCGTCGGCTCCGATGTCGCCGTGCGCGCCGTCCTGACCGCTGCCGGTACCACCGTCACCGCCTACACCGGCAAGACCCCGCTCACCACCGGCGCCACCGTTGCCGCCGTTGCTGGCCGCCGAGCTCCCGCCACCACCGATGCCCTGACCGCCCACACCGCCATTGCCCGCGTCACCGCCCGCACCGCCCCGGCCACCGGCACCACCATCACCGTGCAGCGCAATGCCGCCCGCACCACCCAAACCGCCGTCCGAACCCGTGCCACCGGCACCACCACTGCCACCGTTTTGGCCCACCACGGTCGCATCGGCACCGGCACCACCATCACCGCCGCTACCACCAGCGCCGCCCTGGCCACCGACACCACCGTTGCCCGACACCGAGCCACCCATGCCACCGGTACCGCCATTACCGCCCTCGGCGCCATCACCACCGCGGGAGCCGTTCCCTGATGTGTCGGTCGCACCGGTCGCACCGGCCGCACCCGCGCCACCATTACCGCCCGCACCGCCGGTGCCGACCGTCCCGGCGTTTCCGCCGTTGCCGCCCTGGCCGCCGACCTGTTCCGTGCCGTCGCCGAGGATCTGGCCGGTGCCTCCGTTGCCGCCGGCGCCACCGTTCGAGCTGCCCGCCGCGCCGTACCCGCCGTCGGCGGCACGAACGCCGTCGGCACCCAGGCCGCCGGCGCCACCGGCGCCTGCCTGGCCGATCACGCCGCCGTTGCCGCCGTTGCCACCGGTGCCGGCCACTGCGTTGAGTCCGCCGCCGGCGCCGTCGCCACCACGGCCGCCGGTGCCACCGTTACCGGCCGCACCACCGGTGCCACCGGCACCACCGGCGCCTTGCTCCCCGATGGTGCCGTTGGTGGCCGCGCCTCCGGCACCACCGTTTCCGCCGGCGCCTCCGACGCCGCCGATTCCGCCGGCGCCGCCGTTTCCGGCGTTGGTGCCGTTGCCGTTGGCATCGGTGATTCCGGCTCGGCCGGTAGCACCGGTACCGCCGTTCCCCCCGGCACCACCCGTACCGGCCGCGCCGCCATCACCGCCGTCACCGAAGACGGTGCCACCGGAACCCCCGGCGCCACCGTTGCCCCCGGCGCCGCCCTTGCCGCCGATGGTGCCGTTGCCCACGGCATCGGCGATACCGTTCGCACCGACAGCGCCATTGCCGCCGGCACCGCCGGCGCCGCCGGCACCGATCAGGCCGGCATTGCCGCCGCGACCACCGTCGCCGCCAGCCTGTGCCGTGCCGTCCGCCAGCAGTACGCCCGCGCCGCCCTTGCCGCCGTTGCCACCGGCCGAGGCGCCGGCCTCGGCGCCCGCGCCACCGTTGGCGCGCTGACTGAGGCCGTCACCGCTCAAACCGCCTTGCCCGCCGGCACCGGCGACCCCGCCACTGCCGGCGTTGCCACCGACACCGCCGGCACCGGCCACCGCCTGGGTGCCACCACCGGCACCGGCCCCACCGGTACCACCGAAGCCACCGTTGCCGGCACCACCGCCGGAACCACCGATTCCACCTAGACCCGCCGTGCCCGCGGTGCCGTTGGCCGCGTCGCCACCGACGCCGCCCTGCCCACCGGCGCCACCATTGCCGCCGTTACCGCCATTGGTACCGTCGCCGCCGTTACCGCCGACCAGGCCACTGTTGGCCGCGGCGTCTTCGCCCGCCGCGCCGGTCATGCCGTCGCCGCCATGACCGCCGTTGCCGCCGTGCCCACCGAGACCACCGGTACCGCCGTCACCGGAGACCGAGCCGCCCGAACCGCCGGCACCGCCCACTCCGCCGGCACCGCCATCGCTAGCCGAGGCGCCCTCGGTTGCAGCGTTCGAAGCGTTAGCGCCGGCGCCGCCGTCGCCGCCGCGGCCACCGTCACCGACCGAGCCGCCGTTTCCGCCGGCACCACCGGCACCACCGATCTGCACGGTGCCATCGCCCAGCACCCGGCCGTCGCCGCCGCGGCCGCCTTGACCACCGTCACCGCCACTGCCCGCGCCTCCGCTGGCGCCCCCAGCACCGTCCTGACCGGTGCCGGCGCCGACACCGCCCTGACCGCCGACGCCCGCGATACCGCGTTCGCCGCCATCGCCGCCCCGGCCGCCGCCGCCGGCGGTCGTGCCGCTGCCGCCGCCGGTGCCACCGCCGCCGTTGCCGCCGTTGCCGGCATCGCCGGCTACGCCGCCGCGCCCACCGGCACCGCCGATACCGTTGGTCGCGTTGCCGCCGCTGCCGCCGGCACCGCCGATGCCGCCGGTTCCGCCGTTGCCACCGTCGGCACCGGAGGCGCCGCCGCCGGGGAAGACGAATCCGGCGACGCCGCCGTCACCACCCGCGCCACCGGCCCCGCCTTGACCACCGGCACCGCCATCACCGGCGATGGTGCCGCCCGCCCCGCCAGTACCACCGACGCCACCGGCGGCGCCGTTTCCGCCGGCCAGCCCGTCGCCATCCGCGTCGCGGCCACCTGTCGCCCCGCTCGCGCCGCTACCACCGTTGCCGCCCGCGCCGCCGTTGCCGATTGCGGCCGCGTCGCCGCCGTTGCCACCCGCGCCACCGGCCTGCACCGTGCCGTCGGCCAGCACCTCGCCGTTGCCACCGTTACCGCCCGCGCCACCGGTCGCGCTGCCCGCCGCGCCGTCTGCGCCACCGGCCGCCTGACCGTCGCCGCCAAGACCACCGGCACCACCGGAACCCGCCTGACCAGCGGCACCGCCGTGGCCACCCTGGCCGCCGTGGCCGGCCACCGCATTCGTACCGCCGCCGGCACCATCACCGCCCGCACCACCGGTACCACCGTTGCCGGCGGCACCGCCCGTGCCACCAACTCCGCCGGCGCCCTGGTCACCGGCGCTGCCGTGGACCGCTATACCGCCCGCACCACCGGAACCGCCAATGCCACCGCTGCCACCGTTGCCGCCGACACCGGTGGTGTCACCACCGTCGCCACCGTTGCCGCCGCTCCCGGCGACCGCATCGGCGCCGTCGGTGCCATCCACGCCGGAACCGCCGGCACCTCCGGTGCCACCAATGCCACCCGCGCCGCCGGCGCCGCCGTTGCCCGAGGTCGAGCCGCCGGCTCCACCCACGCCGCCCGAGCCGCCGTTACCGCCGGTCGAACCGCTGGTGCCGTCACCGGATCCATTTGTGGTGCCCGCCGCGCCGGTCGCCCCGGCACCGCCGGTGCCACCGACGCCGCCGTCACCGACCGCGCCCGCATCCCCACCGTTACCGCCGACACCGCCGGCCTGAGCCATCCCGTTGCCCAGCAGCTGCCCGGCGCCACCGGTACCGCCCGCGCCGCCGTCACCACCGCTTCCGGTCGCTCCCGCTTTGCCGCCCGAAGCCACCACGCCGCCGGCGCCCTGACCACCCGTGCCACCGTCGCCGCCGGCACCCACGGCTCCACCGTTGCCGCCGTTCCCGCCATTGCCGGCCGCGGTGGCCAGACCACCACCGGCGCCGGTACCGCCCTGGCCACCGTCGCCCGCGTTGCCGCCAGTCCCGCCGGCGCCACCGATCCCGCCCGCGCCGTGCACACCCACGCTGCCGTGTGCCGCGGCACCGCCGGCGCCACCGTTACCGCCCAGGCCGCCGGCGCCGCCTACGCCACCGTTGCCCCCGTTGCTTCCGGTCCCGCCGTTGTCACCGGTGCCGGCGAATGCATCATGGCCGGTGACACCGGTTACGCCGGCGCCACCGGTTCCGCCGCCACCGCCCACACCCCCGGCGCCGCCCGCGCCGCCGTTGCCCGAGACCGATCCACCGGATCCGCCGGCACCACCATTGCCGGCTGCTCCACCGATGCCACCCTGCAAACCGTTGCCGGCCCCGTCGGTACCGCCGACCGCACCCATCGCGCCATTACCACCCGCGCCGCCGACGCCGCCGTTGCCGGTCGACCCGCCATCGCCGCCGCGACCGCCATCGCCGGCGACCTGACCGGGGTTGCTCGCGCTGAAACCGGCGCCACCATTACCGCCGTTACCGCTGACGGTGGCCGCCTCGCCCGCATTGCCTGCCACGCCGGAGATACCGCCGGCGCCGCTGCCCGCCGCGCCGCCCTGCCCCGCAGCACCGGCCACTCCGAACTCGCCGCCGCGGCCACCGTTGCCGCCGTTGATGTGCCCGGCGGTACCGGTGGCGCCGTCACCACCGTTGCCGCCCGCGCCGCTGTCACCGCCGTCACCACCCGCGCCGCCGGAGCCACTGACGCCCGCGGCGCCGAACGTGCCGCCCGCACCGGCATTGCCGCCGACGCCGCCGTTGCCACCCCGACCGCCGGTGCCACCGCCATTGCCGTTACCGCCATTACCGTTGCCGCCGCCCGCGAAGCTGCCCTGCTCGCCGTCGGCACCGGTAGCGCCCGCCGCGCCGTCACCGCCGATACCGCCGGAGCCGCCGGAGCCGCCCTTGCCCATCAACGTGCCGCCGCGGCCACCGGCACCACCGGCACCACCGTTGCCACCGTCGACGTGCGCGGCGGTGCCGGCCAAACCAGCACCACCGTCGCCACCGTTACCGCCGTTGCCGAAGATGAATCCGCCGTTGCCGCCGTCACCGCCAGCCATCCCGGCGACTCCGCCGGCGCCGTCACCGCCATTGCCGAACAGGTAGCCACCGTTGCCGCCCGCCCCGGCGATCCCACTACCGGCGGTCCCGTCGTCCAGGGCACTGCCGGCGTCGCCGCCATCCCCGAACAGCCAGCCGGCGTTGCCGCCGCTACCGGTCAGGCCGTAGCCGTCGCCGCCGTCGCCGAGCCACAGTCCGCCGTTGCCGCCGTCGGGGTTGTCGACCGTGCCGTCTGCGCCGTCGCCGATCAGATACTGGCCGGTCAGGCTGTTGATGAAGCCGCCGATCTGCAGACCGGACGCGCTGTTGATCCAGTTCTCGATGCTGGTGTGCATCGGCTCGTAGAACGAGCTGTAGAACAGGTCCGAGAACGGGTCGGTGCCGGCCGCCGACATCGCGCCGGCGTCCCAATGGCCGTCCAAGTTGGCGAACCACGGCGCCCAGGAGTCCGCATCGAAGAGCGTCTGCCACGACGTCGGGTCATCGAGGTTGGTGAAGGCTTCGCCGAGGCCGGCGCCGAACAGGTCGATGACCCAGTCCAGTTCATCGGCGTGCGCGGGCGGTGCGGCCGACAGCGGGCCCAGCCCGAATGCCAGGAACGCGCCCACCGCGGTTCCGGCACCGGCGATGCGCCGGCGTCGGATCGCCCAGCTGGTGTTTGCCGCCCGACGTTCCGCTCCGCCACGCCTCACGCTCATCGTTGTCATCCGCCTTTGTGTTCCGAAATGTCGTGTGTTCCGCAATGTCCGAATGGGTTGGTTGGGCCCAGCTGTCACTCGAGTCAGAAGCCGAAAAGCCCGCCGAGCGCTCCGATGCTCACGCTGACCAGATCGGCGCCGGAGATGCCCATGTTGGACAGCAGGCCGTCCAGGTCGAGGGCGCCCAGCCCCCAGGCCTCGACCAGGTCGTTGACCGTCAGGTCGCCCAGGTTGAGGCCCGCGATCAGCGAGTCGAGGTCGACGTTGCCGAGGCCGAGCATGTTGGCGACCGAACTGACGCTCACGCCGCCGAGCAGCCGCTCCAGCACGTCGTCGAGGTGGACGTTGTCCAGATCCAGGCCGTCGAGCAGGCTGCCGACCGTGGCGCCGCCCAGCAGGTTTTCCAAGAAGCCGTCCAGGTGAACGTTGTTCAGGCCCAGGTCGTTTGCGATCGAGCCGAGGGTCATGCCACCCAGCACGTGGTCGATGACACCGCCGATTTCGACGTTGTCCAGGCCCAGTCGGCCCAGCAGCGTCCCCACCGTGACATCCAGGCCCATCCGGTCGATGACGGTGTCGAGCCCCAGGTTGTTCAGCCCCCAGGAGCTGAGCACCGACACCAGGGAGGTGTTCAGTAGGTCGGGGAAGGCGTTGTTGAGCGCGGTGATCAGGTCGACGTCGCCGAGGCCCAGGCTGGTCAGGAAGCTGTCGAACGGCGTGGACAGGTGCAGGCCGGTGATGATCTCACTGAGCTTCTCGTCGGCCTGCCCGGTCGCGCCGAGCAGCTGCCCCAGGGTGATGTCGGCCAGCGAGGTGCCCTTGGGCACGCCATCGGCACCGTCGCTGTGCAGGTTCTGCAGGGTCTGCAGCAGGGTGTTCTTGCCCATCAAGTCGTTGAGGGTGTCGTTGCAGGAGACGCCGTACAGGCCGGGAAGCAACGGGCAGGTGATATCGGGGGTGGGCAGTTTGTCGCCGGCGAGCTTGCGTATCGTCTGGTCGCCGACCCCGGCTTCGGTCAGAATTTCGGTGAATCGCTGGTTGCCGACATCGGTGCCTTCGAGCAGGTCGCCCAGCGTCTGGTTGCTCATGTCGGAGCTCGCCAGGATCTCCGACAGTGTCATGTCGTAGCCCGCGCTGTTGAGGATCTGGATCACCAGGTCGCCCATGGTGATGTCGGTACCGCTGTCGGTGCCGAACATCTCGCCGACCACGTTCTCGATCAGCTCGGCGAGGCTCTGCTGGCCGAAGCCGGCATCCTCCAGCAGCGGCATCAGCATGCTGCCGAGCGTCAGGTCGGCGCCGCCGAACTGGCTGACCAGATCGGTGATGGTCGCGTCTTCGCCGACCGCGAGGTGGGCCAGATCTTTCAGCGCATCGCCGAGGGTGAGGTCGCCGATCCCCAGTTGGCCCAGCAGGCCGGCGACGGTGGTGTCGCTGATCCCGGCCGAGTGCAGCAGGCTGGTGGCCAGCTCGCCCACCGACTGGTCGCCCAGGCCCGCCTGGTCCAGCAGTCCGGCCAGGGTCGGGTTGCCGATGCCGACCTGGTCGAGCAGGCCGGTCAACACGTCGGCGATCGACTGGTCACTCAGGCCCACCTGGTCGGCCAGACCGGAGATCGTGGGGTTGCCGATGCCCATCACGTCGAGCAGGTTGGCCGCCAGACCCGCCACCGACTGGTCGCCGATCCCGAACTCCTCGAGCAGCCCGGTGATGCTCATGTGGCCGAAGCCCAGGGTGTCCAGCAGGCCGGTCAACAGGCCGGCGACCGGCTGGTCGCCTACCCCGAATTCGCCGAGCAGGTCGGCCAGCGACGTGTTGCCGACGCCCGCCAGGTCGACCAGCTGGCCCAGCTCCAGGTCGACGTGCTCGGTGTGCGACGCGACCAGCAGTCCGTTGAACAGCGGGATGGTCACGCCGCCCACGTCGACGCCGGCCGTGCCGTAGAGGAAAGCGTTGATGATCGCGCCCGGCGCGTTGAGCAGGATCATGAAGGCGTTGCTCGGGTCGGCGGCGAGCTCGGCGGTGATCTGGTTGATCGCGTTGGAGACAGTGATGAACGGGCCGATCATCGCGAGCAGGGTGTGCAGGGTCGAACCCAGCTCGATGTCGACCTGCGCCGGCAGCGGCAGCGAGCTGACGGTGATCGTCGGCATCAGCCCCCAGTCGGTCAGCAGGCCGGTGACATCGGCGGCTGGATCGGCGGTCAGTGCCACTTGGTGCTGCTGAGTGAACGGCATCGCCGCGGTGGGCAGGGGCGCGGTCGACGGAACGACGGCGATCAGGCCGGCACCGATGACGGCGATCCCGGAGGTGGCGTAGGGGCGAAGGGTCTGCAACATCAGGTTCTCCGAATCGATTCCTGGGCGGGTCGGCTACGCGCCGCCGAGTAGCGAGGCGATCAAGCCCCCGAAATCGCCGATATGGGCGTTGATCAGCACGAGATCCAGCAGGCCTTGCTGGTCCAGCAGGTCGTTCAGGCTCTGGCCGCCCAGGCCCATGGCATCGAGCAGCGAGTTCAACGTGCCGTCTCCGAACAGGTCGCCCAACAGGCTGTCCAGGTCGGTGGTGGCCAAACTGAGGCTGCTCAGTAGGTCGCTGATGGATTGGCCGCCGAGGAAATCGCCGACCAGTGCGTCAAGGTCGGTGTGCGCGAAGTCCAATCCACCAAGCACCGAGCCCAGCGACATGGTGCCCAGCAGGTTGTTGAGCAGGGTGTCCAGGTGGGTGTCGGCGAGGTCGGTGCTGCCCAGCAGTGAGCCCAGCGTTTGGTCGCCCAGGATGCTGTCCAGCAGTTCGCCCAGATGCTGGTTGCCCAGTCCGGCGTCGTCGAGCAGCTGCCCCAGGGTGGAGGTGCCGAGCAGGTCGCCGATCATCTGGTCGAGGGTCATGTCGTTCAAGCCCAGGTCGGACAGCAGCGCGGACAGGCTGGTGTCGTCCAGGCCCAGGCTGGCGACCAGGTCGTCGAGGGTCTGGTCGTTGTAGCCCAAGCCGGTCAGCAACGAGGTCACGCTCATCGAGAGGCTGTCCTGCAGCAGCGTGCTGAGCTTCTCGTCGGCCATCGGCCCGAGCAGCTGGGCGAGGGTCTGGTTGCCCAGGCCCTGGTCCGCCAGCAGACTGTTGATGGTCTGGTCCTTGAACCCGCTGACGATGCCCTCGCCACCAATTTTGTTGTCGATGGCCTTGCCACCGGTCGCCTTGATCAGGTCGTTGAGGGTCAGGTCGCCAAAGCCCAGTCGCTTGAAGATCTTGTCCAGCGAGATCTCGCCCACCTGAGCGGCGTCCGCGATGTTCTGCACCGTCAGCCCGCCCACACCGGCGGCGTTCAGCAGGTCACCGACGGTGGTGTCACCCAAGCCGGCGCCGCCGAGGAAGTCAGCGGCCAGCGACCCGACGCTGACCTCGCCGAGTCCCATCGCATCGATCAAGTCGGCCGGCGTGCGCTGTCCGAGGCCCAGCGCGTCGAGCACGGTCGGCAGGATGTCGCCGACGGTCAGGTCGCCCAGGCCCAAGGCGTCGAACAACGCGACCGGTGTCTGCTGGCCGAGGCCCAGCGCATCGAGCAGATCGGTGGCCAGACCCGAGACCGGCTCGTCGGCCAGGCCGATCTGGTCGAGCAAGCCGGCGACGGTCGGGTCGCCGATGCCGGCGGCGTCGAGCACCGCGGCCAGCACCCCCGACACCGACCGGTCGGCCAGTCCGACATCGCCGAGTAGGTCCCCCAGCGTGGGGTTGCCGATCCCGATCGCGTCCAGCATCGTGGTGGCCAGGCCGGCCATCGACTGGTCGCTCAGGCCGAGGTCACCCAGGATGTCGATGAGGTCCTTGTGCCCCAGACCCATCGCGTCGAGCAGTCCCGTGGCGAGCTGCGCGGCAGGCTGGGCGCCGATGCCGATCGCGTTGATCAGGTCCAGCGGAGTCTGCTGGCCCAACCCCACCCCGTCGAGCAGGCTGGTCACCATCGATCCGACCGGCACGTCGCCGATCCCGATTCCGCTGAGGATGTCGGTCAGGCTCTTGTCGCCGAGGTGGGCAGCGTCGAGCACCTGCTCGAGCTTCAGCTCGATGTCGAAGGGCTGGGCATCAGCCAGAAGTCCGTTGAACGCCGGCACGGTGACGCCCAGCACGGTGAGGGTGTCGGTGCCGTTGAGCCACGCGTTGAGCAGGGTTGCCGGCGCATTGAACAGGATGCTCAGGGTGTTGGCCGGGTCGGCGGCGATCGCGA
This sequence comes from Mycobacterium sp. SMC-14, assembly GCF_046250075.1. Classification (NCBI taxonomy): domain Bacteria; kingdom Bacillati; phylum Actinomycetota; class Actinomycetes; order Mycobacteriales; family Mycobacteriaceae; genus Mycobacterium; species Mycobacterium sp. SMC-14. Next base: position 4,492,869 of record NZ_CP176429.1, read on the forward strand.
CCCAGATCTCGTTCCAGGCGTTCGCGACGGTGATGAACGGCCCGACCGATGCCAACATGAGAGCCAGCTCAGACGGCAGTGAACCAGGGTCCACATGCTGGCCCAGGTTGGCCAGGTTCGCGCTGGTGTTACTGAAGAGCTCACTCCAAGTGACCAGGACATTGGACGTGTTGGCCGCCAGCCGCAGGGCCGGTAGGTGGACGGGCGACGCAGGCAGATCGGATTGCCATAATGCCATGTCAGAGGCCTGAATCGGCGCCGAGACGACACTGACGACACTGGCGCCGACCACCGCGATACCACTGGTGACGTACGGGCGAAAAATCTGCTGCATTGGAATTTTCTTCCACGTTAGAGGACTAAACTTCTCAAAGGCTACATGAGTAGCAAGCAAAGTCCAGGCGAAGTTTCCTCAGGATTAGCGGCCAGCCGGCGCCCGAAGCGGGTCAAGTTAATCTCGAGCAGGCTTCCGACGCCGAGAGAAACGGTCGCCTTTCCCGGAAGAGTGGACATGTCCGCGTATTTAATATGCCTGTGACCTGCACTTTTGTGAGAGTTCGCCCGATATCCCCCGCCGACCCCCGCCGCGGGGTAGCTTGATGGGTTGCTCACAGCATTGACAAAGGAATCGTGCCCGCAAAGGTCCAGCAACGCGTTAGCGTTGGGCGAATTCTCCGGACAGACGTCCGCTAGAGGCTGCCGAGGCGACGGTGGGGGGTCAGCGGCCACGGATCATGGCGCCGGGCAACACTAGGTGCAGGTCACCGGCGGCCGCGTAGCCTCGGCGGCCTGGCGCCCACGATTGGGAAACGCCTCCCATGGCGCGACGGTGCCTGCGCCGTCGCAGCAGCGCCTGGTACGACCCCGACAGGACGGTGGATATGAGGCCGACGGCCTCGCCCACGGAACCTCGCCACAGGGTTTCGGCGGCCCAGGTCGGAACTTCGGGGCCACCCGTGAGTCCCTATGACCTAATTACTGTCCAGTAACACTGCTTCACCTGTGCGCTCCATCTCCCGCTTTCCCGCCCAAAAAAGCGACGCGGCCACCCCGTTCCCGGGGTGGCCGCGTCGGTCTGTCCAACCAGGATCAGCCGTTGGGGCCTGATCCGTTCGGGCCGTCACCCCCGTGGCCGCCGTCGCCGCCAAGGCCCAGGTTGCCACCGTCGCCACCGGCACCACCCGCACCGCCGATTCCGGAGGTTCCGGTGTTGTCCCAGCCGTCACCGCCGTTCCCGCCGTTGCCGACCGGACCACCGGGCACGCTGCCCGCACTGCCGGCCGCGGCGTTGCCAGAACCGGTCCCGGCGTTGCCGCCCGCAGCGCCCGGGTAGGCCACGTCGCCACCGTCACCACCGTCACCGCCGGTGGGGTTGGTGGCATCGCCGTTCGCGCCGGCGCCACCATTACCCGCGGAGCCGCCGGCTCCGCCGTTGCCACCGTTGCCACCCGCACCGAGGCTGCCGGTGCTGCCGTTGGCCGCGGTTCCGCCGACTCCGCCGTTACCACCGTTACCGCCGTTACCGCCCACGGCACCGTCGCCACCGTTCTGACCGTTGTCGGCCTGCCCGGCGATTCCGGAGGCCACCGCGCCGGCAGCACCATTCATACCGCTACCGCCCTGGCCACCGTCGGCACCCGATCCACCGGCGCCGCCAACGCCACCGTTACCGGACAGGGCTCCGCCGAGTCCGCCCGCGCCGCCGTTGCCGCCCGCGCCACCGTCCTGGCCCTGGAGACCGGAGTCGCCCGCGACGGTAGCGCTGAGGCCGGCCACCCCGGCCGTGCCACTGCCGCCGGCACCACCGTCGCCACCGTTACCGATCGCGCCGCCGTTACCGCCCGTGCCGCCGGCACCACCGGAGGCACCTGTTCCCGCGTTCGGGTCTTGGGACGGGTCGTATCCGTCGCCGCCGTTACCGCCATTGCCCGACGGGCCGATGGCCTGCGTTCCGTTCGCGCCGTCGGTCCCGTCGGTGCCCCCGGCACCTGCCGTGGTTCCGGCCGCGCCGCCGCTGCCGCCGGTGCCGGCGATGCTGCCCGGGTCGCCGCCGTTGCCGCCGTTGCCGCCGTTGGGGGTGCTGGCGTCGCCGGCGGCACCGTTGCCGCCCTGGCCACCTTCGCCCGCGGTGCCGGCGCTGCCACCGTTGCCGCCATCGCCGTTGGTGCCGGCAGTGCCGTGGCTGGTGGTGCCGGCATTGCCGCCGGACCCACCAGTGCCGCCGGAGCCGGCTTCGCCGCCGTTGCCGCCGTTGCCGCCGCTCGCGCCGGCCACCGATCCGGTGCTGGCGTCATATCCCGCGCCGCCGGTGCCGCCGGCGCCGCCCGCTCCACCGCTACCGCCGTTTCCGCCGTTGCCGGCGACGTTGGCCGCCAGCGAACCGCCGTTGCCGCCCGCGCCGCCCTTGCCGCCGTCGCCGCCGGCCAGGCCTTGGCCACCGGCACCGCCGTTCGGGGCTGCGAGGGTGCCCGCGGTGCCGGCCGCACCGGTCCCGCCGACTCCGGTCTTACCGTCACCGCCGACGCCGCCATTGCCACCGTTGCCGATGTTGCCGCCGTCGCCGCCGGCTCCACCGTTGCCGCCGCTGGTGCCGCCGTCCGCGCCGGCGTCGTTGGCGGCGTTGTAGCCGTTGCCGCCCGTGCCACCGTTGCCGGCCGGACCGGTGACCCCGGTGCCGTCGGCCCCGTCGCCGCCGTTGGTGCCGCCGGTTCCGCCGGTGCCGTGCGCCCCACCGGCGCCGCCGCTGCCCGCGGTGCCGGCGTTACCGCCCGCACCGCCGTTGCCGCCGTTGATGGTGACCGCGTCACCGTCGCCGCCGTTTCCGCCGTCACCGGGTGTGCCGGCGTTACCGCCCGCTCCGCCCGCACCGCCATTGCCGTTGGCACCCGCGGTCCCGTGGGCGGAGGCGCCACCGTTGCCGCCGGCCCCGCCATAGCCACCGGCCTGGCCGTTGCCGCCGGACCCGCCATCGGTACCGGCACCGCCTGCCAGAGTGGCGCTGGTGCCGGCCAGGCCGTCACCGCCGGACCCGCCCTTACCTCCGGCACCGCCGACGCCACCGGCGCCACCGTTGCCGGACGCCGAGCCGCCGACACCACCGTCGCCGCCCTTACCGCCGTGGAAACCCGCGGTGCCGTCGGTGCCGCTGATGGCAACCAGCGTGCCCTGATCGCCGTCGATGCCGTTGCCGCCGTTGCCGCCGGAGCCGCCCGCTCCACCGTTGCCGATGTTGCCGCCGTCGCCGCCCGTACCGCCGTCGCCACCCACGCCGGCCGCATTGGTGAAGCCCGAACCGCCCGCGCCGCCGTTGCCGGCCGGGCCGGTCGGGCTGCTGCCGGCGGTTCCGCCGGTCGCCGCGCCTGCGCCGGTGCCGACCGCGCCGCCGTTTCCACCGGTGCTCGAGTTGCCCCCGGCTCCGCCGTTGCCGCCGTTGAGGTTGGTCGCGTCGCCGGCCGCGCCGTCACCGCCGTTACCACCGGCTGCGCCGTCGCCGCCGGCCCCGCCGGACCCGGCCGCGCCCACCGCGCCGTCGGCTCCGGTGCCGCCCGCGGCCACACCGCCGGCCGCACCGCCGTTGCCGCCCCGGCCACCGTTGCCGGCGACACCGGCGTCGCCGCCCTTCTCGCCAGAACCGTCACCGCTGTTGAGGTAGCTGCCGTTCACCCCGGCCGCGCCGGCTCCCGCGTTTCCGCCCTGGGCGCCCGCACCGCCGGCACCGCCGTTGCCGCCATGACCGGAGAGGGAGCCGCCGAGGCCACCCGCACCACCGTTGCCGCCGGACCCGCCGTCGGTACCGCTGGTGCCGTTGTCGCCCGCGGCCGTGGCGGCGACGCCGTCGATGCCCGCAACACCGTTGCCGCCGGCACCACCGTCGCCACCGTCACCGAGGTTGCCGCCGTCACCACCGGCACCACCGTTGCCGCCGAACGCGCCGGCCGTGCTGGAGGTGAAGCCGTCACCACCGCGGCCGCCGTTGCCGACCGGGCCACTGACCCCGGCACCCTGCGATCCGGTGGCGCCGGTCGACGCACCGGTACCGGCGGTGCCCGCGGCGCCGCCCTGGCTGGAGTCGCCACCGCGGCCACCGTTGCCGCCGTTGAGGTTGTTCGCATCGCCGTTGGCACCGGCGCCACCATTTCCGCCGGCGGCGCCGTCACCACCGCTGCCCGCGTTGCCGCCGCTTCCGGCCACAGCGGAGCTGCCGTTGCCGTTGGTGCCACCCGCACCGCCGTTGCCGCCGCTGCCGCCGGCGCCGGCCGTCCCGGCGTTGCCGCCGGCGCCACCGTTGCCGTCACCGGTGGCGAACGACCCGGCCGCACCGGTCACGCCGGCCGCAGCGTCACCACCGTCGGCGCCCGATCCACCATTGCCACCGGCGCCGCCGGTCAACGAGGTCAAGCCGGTACCGGCGTTGCCGCCCTTGCCTCCCGTGCCACCCGAGCCACCGGCAGTCCCGGAGTTGCCATTGCCGTTGCCGTCGGTGCCGACGGCATTGGTGCCGGCCACACCGTCGCCACCGGCGCCACCGTTGCCACCGTTGCCCAGGTTGCCGCCGTCACCACCGGCACCACCGTTGCCGCCCGATTCGCCGGCCGTGCTGGAGGTGAAGCCGTCACCGCCCTGGCCGCCGTTGCCGGCCGGGCCGGCGACACCCGCGCCCTGGGATCCGGCACTGCCCGTCGTGGAGCCGGTGCCGGCCGTGCCCGCGGCACCGCCCTGGCTGGAGTCGCCACCACGGCCACCGTTGCCGCCATTGAGGTGCGCTGCGTCGCCGTGGGCACCCGCGCCACCGTCACCGCCCTGGGCACCCGCGCCGCCGCTGCCGGCGTTGCCGCCCGTTCCGGTCGCGGCCGAGCTGCCGTCGCCGTTGCTGCCACCCGCGCCGCCATTGCCGCCGCTGCCGCCGTTGCCCGCCGTCCCGGCGTTGCCGCCGGCACCGCCATTTCCGTCACCGGAGGTGAACGAACCGGCAGCGCCGATCGCACCGGCCACGCCGTCGCCACCGTCGGCGCCCGAACCTCCGGCACCACCGGTGCCGCCGGTCAGGGTGCTCAGGCCGGTGCCGGCGTTGCCGCCCTTGCCGCCGAAGCCACCGGAACCACCGCTGATGCCGGAGTTGCCGTTGCCGCCGGCGTCGGTCCCGACACCGTTGGTGCCGGCCACACCGTTGCCACCGGCACCGCCGTTGCCGCCGTTGCCGAGGTTGCCGCCGTCGCCACCCGCGCCACCGTTACCACCGGAGGCGCCGGCCACCGTGGAGGTGAAGCCGTCGCCGCCGTTTCCACCGTTTCCGCCACTGGTCACCTGGTTGCCGCCGACTCCGTGCAGTCCGGCCGTGCCGCCGTTACCGCCGGTTCCGGCGCTACCGCCGGCACCACCGGCACCTTCGATACCGGCATTGCCGCCGTTGCCACCCTGTCCACCGTCGAGGTAGGTGGCGTCGCCGTCGGCGCCCCGGCCGCCGTCGCCCCCAGCGCCGGCGTCGCCGCCTTTGCCGCCGGCACCGCCATTGCCGTTGCCACCGTTGCCGGTGGCGCCGTTGCCCGCGTTACCGCCGGCGCCGCCCTCGCCACCGGTACCACCGGCACCGCCGTTGCCGCCGTTCTCACCCGCACCGTCGTTGACGCCTTGAACGCCAGCTGCGCCGGTGTATCCGGCGCCGCCGGCACCACCGAGACCGCCCCGGCCGCCGACACCACCGTCACCACCGGTTCCGGAGTTGGGGTTCAGCGCGTCACCGCCGACACCGCCGGCGCCACCCTTGCCGCCGGTACCACCGGCACCGCCTTGGCCGGCCTCCCAGCCGCCGGCGCCGCCCGCGCCACCGTTGCCGCCGTTGCCGCCGGCACCGCCCTTGCCGCCGTGCCCGTTCTCCAGCAGCACACCACTGTTGCCGCCCTTACCGCCGTCCCCGCCGTTGCCGCCGTTGCCGCCGGTACCGCCGTCGCCGACCGCGCCGGCGTTGCCACCAAGACCGCCGTTGCCGCCGGCGATGCTCAGCGCCTTGAAGCCCAGTTCGCCTGCGTGGGCGGCGTTGTAGGCCGCCACGTCGAACCCGTCGCCGCCGTTACCACCGTTGCCGCCGTGCCCGGCCGCCTGACCGTCGGCGCCACTGGCCGCATGCTCGGTGGTCGACCCACCGGTCAGGCCGCCTTCGCCGCCGTGACCGATCGCGCCCGGGTTTCCGCCGTCGGCGCCGCGCCCACCGCCGGTGTTGCCCGCTGTCCCTTCGGCTCCGTCACCGCCATTACCGGCGATCCCGGCGTTGCCGCCGGCACCACCCTGACCGCCCAGGCCGTTGACACCCGACGAACCCCAGCTGGTGCCCGCACCGGCCACACCACCCTGACCACCTTGGCCACCGTTGGCGCCGTCACCACCACCGGCACCATCACCACCATTTCCATTGCTGGCAGCCACATCCCACTCACCAACGGCACCGTCACCACCACGGCCACCGTTACCGCCCGCACCACCGACACCGCCGACACCACCACTGCCGCCGTTACCGAAGAAACCCGCTGCCTTACCGCCGGCACCACCATTGCCACCGTTACCGCCGAGGAGGCCGTTGCCGCCGACCGCGCCGTTGCCACCCGAAGCCCAGACACCGGTAGCACCAGTCAGACCCGCCGCACCGGCCGCACCGATCCCGCCGGCACCGCCGGCGCCACCGGAGCCGAACAGCCAACCTGCGCCGTCGCCGCCATTACCGCCGGCGCCACCACCATCACCGCCGACACCGCCGACACCGCCGACGCCCATCCACGAACCACCGGCACCACCGTCGCCGCCGGCTAAGCCCGCCAGACCCGCGCCGCCGGCCCCGCCATTGCCGAACAGCCCAGCCGCGCCACCATCACCACCGGCGACACCAGCACCACCATCACCGAACAACCAACCGCCCGCACCACCATTGCCGCCATCAACACCGGCAACACCAGCAGCACCATTACCAATGATGATCGAGCCGAACCCGAACGTGTCATTGACAAACGAACCGACCTGAACACCCAACGGGCTCTCAAGCCAATCGACCATGCTCGCGTGCAACGGCGTATAGATGTACGCCTGCACCAACGCCGTCAGATCAAACGCATCACCACCAGCCAACCCCGCCGACGGGTCGAACAACGACCCCCAGTCAAAGCCCGCCGAGGTATCCACCTCGGCAGCCGACCACGCCCCCGAACCGAAAACATCCAGCAGCCAATCAAACTCACCATCAGCCTGCGCCGCCGGCACCGACACCAACGGCGTCACACCGAACGCCAAAAATGCCGCCGCCGCCGAACCCGCACCCAGCGCTCGACGACGCGAGTCCCCTGTACGCCGCCCGGCTCCGGTCTGCCGTGCGCTCTCACGCTTTCCAGTCATGTACTGCCCCAAGTTCTCAAACGGTGGCCCACTGCATGGACCGATGGATGGTTGTGATGTTTTTGCTCGGCTATCGCCGCGCCTGCCGCGCGGCAACAGTCAGATCGGAGATCGATCCGCCACGGAGAATCCGCGGGGCGTCGAGCTATCCACCCATGTCTTCGCGGTACTTACCTGAGCCATCCGGAACCGGATGGACGCAGCTCGGGGTACGGAGCGCTTCCTGTGCTGACAGGTGCTCGGCCCCGCTGCCCTGGCATCCCAGGGCAGCGTTCTCATCGCGGGCATCCGTTCACTCGACGACCTGACGCCTATCCGCCGGCGGCGGCACTGCCGTCGCCGCCGCGCCCGCCGTCGCCACCGTTGCCCATGTTGCCGCCGTCGCCGCCGGCGCCGCCCTGGCCGCCGTCACCGGTTCCAGGCTGGTTGTAGCCGTCGCCACCGTTGCCGCCGTTGCCGGTCGGCCCGGCCGCCGGGGTGCCACTGGCGCCGGATCCGCCGGCCGTACCACCACCACCGATCGTGGTGCCGGCTGCGCCGCCCTGACCGCCGGTGCCCGCGACATTGCCGGCGTCACCGCCGTTGCCGCCGTCGCCACCGTTGCGGGTGGTGGCATCGCCGTCGGCACCCCTGCCGCCGTCGCCACCCTGGCCGGCGCTGCCGGCGTTGCCGCCCTTGCCGCCGTTGCCGTTGGCGCCGACCACGCTGCCGTTCTGCGCGGTTCCGGCATTGCCGCCGGCACCACCGGTGCCACCCGAGCCGGCCTCGCCGCCGTTACCGCCCACGCCGCCGTTGGCTCCGGCAGCGGTCGGGCTGTAGCCGGCGCCGCCGGTGCCGCCGGCACCACCATCACCGCCCACACCGCCGTCACCTCCGTTGCCCGCGGTGTTGACGCTCAGCAGGCCACCATTGCCGCCATTGCCGCCGGTGCCGCCGTCGCCGCCGGAATCACCCTGAAGTCCGTTGCCGCCGTTGAGGTTGAGGGCATCTCCGGCCGTGCCGGCCGCACCGGCGCCGCCCACACCGGTAGCCGCGCTGCCACCGGTTCCACCGTTGCCACCGTTGCCGGCCAAGCCACCGTTGCCGCCGTCGCCGCCGGCGCCGCCGTTGGTGCCCGGAACGGCGGCGGGGTCCGTAGCGGCGTTGTAGCCGTTGCCTCCGTTGCCACCGTTGCCGGACGCCGTGGTGACCGGGGTGCCGCTGGCACCGTTCGTACCGTCGACGCCACCGCTTCCGCCGGTGCCGTGCGCGCCGCCGGCGCCGCCAGTGCCGGCAACGTTGCCCGGGTCGCCCCCGTTTCCGCCGTTGCCGCCGTTCGGGGCGGTGGCGTTGCCGTCAGCACCGTTGCCGCCGTTGCCGCCCTGGCCCGCGACGCCGGCGTTCCCGCCGTTGCCGCCGTTGCCGTTGGCACCCGCGCTGGCCGCGCCGTTGACCGCACCGGCGTTACCGCCGGCGCCGCCCGCACCGCCGGATCCAGCCTCACCGCCATTGCCGCCATTACCGGCGTTGGTGCCGGCCGCCGCGTCGGGGTCGGTGGCGGCGTCATAGCCGGCGCCACCGGTCCCACCGTTGCCACCCGCGCCACCGACTCCGCCGGCGCCACCGTTGCCGGCGTGGTTGGCTGCGAGGCTGCCGCTGGCACCGCCGTCGCCGCCCTTGCCGCCGTTGCCTCCGTACAGACCGGAACCGCCCGCGCCGCCGTCGGGTTGAGCTGCCGTTCCCGTGGTGCCGGCGGCACCGGTACCGCCGACGCCGGTGGCACCCGCACCTCCCATGCCGCCGTCGCCGCCGTTGCCGTGTGAGCCGCCGGCGCCGCCTTCGCCGCCGTTGCCACCGTCACCGCCGTTCTCAGCCGAGCTGGTGGAGCTGAAGCCGTTGCCACCCTGTCCGCCGTTGCCGGCCGGTCCGGTGATCGCGGTGCCACCAGCCCCGGTGGCGCCGTTCGTGCCGCCGGCACCACCGCTGCCGTGCGACCCGGCCGATCCGCCGTTGCCGGCGGTGCCGACCTCGCCGCCGGTGCCGCCCCTGCCGCCGTCGGGGTTGGTGACGTCACCGTCGGCGCCCCTGCCGCCGTTGCCGGCCGTGCCCGCGTCACCGCCGCGCCCGCCACTGCCACCGTTTCCGTTGGCGGCCGCGTTGCCGGAGGTCGAGGTACCGGCGTTGCCCCCCTGGCCGCCGGCACCACCCTGACCGCCGTTGCCGCCCGTGCCGCCGTTCTGGCCGTCCGTACCGGCGGTCGCGGCGTTGGCGCCGTCGATTCCGTTGCCGCCGTTGCCGCCGACGCCGCCGTTGCCCGCGTTGCCACCGGCGCCGCCCGTGGCACCGGTGCCGCCGGAGCCACCGTTGCCGCCCTGTCCACCGTTGGTTCCGGATTCACCGTTGCCGCCGGCGTTAACGCCGCTGGAGCCGGTGTAGCCGTTGCCGCCCTTACCGCCGGCACCACCGTCGCCGCCGGAACCGGACGCCGCGTGCGCAGTGGTGCTGCCCGCGAGCAGACCGCCCTGGCCACCGTTGCCGCCCGAGCCGCCGTTGCCACCGGTGGTGCCGTCTACACCCGCTGTGGTGCTGCTGGTGCCGTCGAGACCCTTACCGCCCGACCCACCGTTGCCACCGACACCCGCGGTGCCGTTCGAGCCGCTGGCCGCAGCACCGCTTGCGCCCTGACCACCGGTGCCTCCGGCGCCGGCGTTGCCGCCGTTACCGCCCTGGCCGCCGGCGGTGCCGTCGTGATTCGCGGACGTGCCATCGACGCCCACGCTGCCGGCCGCACCCTTACCGCCGCTACCGCCGTTGCCACCGACGCCACCGGCGCCGTGCTGGCCGGCCGTCGAGCCGGTACCACCGGCGCCGCCGTTACCGCCCTGGCCGCCGTTGGTGCCGCTGACACCATCGGCACCCGGGGTAGCGCCGTCGGCACCGGTAAATCCGTTGCCGCCCTTACCACCAGCACCACCGTCGCCGCCGGTACCGGACGCCGCGTGCGCAGTGGTGCTGCCCGCGAGCAGACCACCCTGACCACCGTTGCCGCCCAAACCACCAGCGCCGCCGCCAGTTCCGTCCACACCCGCCTGCGTGCTGCTGGTCCCGTCGATGCCCTTACCGCCGGACCCGCCATTGCCACCGAGGCCAGCGATGCCGTTCCAGCCGCTGGCCGCAGCACCGCTCGGGCCCTGACCACCCGCACCACCGAGGCCAGCGTTACCGCCGTTACCACCGTTGCCGCCGGCGGTGCCGTCGTGACTGGCCGACGTGCCATCGGCGCCCACGCTGCCGGCCGCACCCTTACCGCCGCTACCGCCATCGCCACCGACACCACCGGCACCGTGCTGACCGGCCGTCGAGCCGGTACCACCGGCGCCACCGTTACCGCCGGCACCACCATTTGTGCCACTGACACCATCAGCACCCGGCGTAGCGCCATCGGCGCCGGTAAATCCGTTGCCGCCCTTACCACCAGCACCACCATTGCCGCCGGTACCGGACGCCGCGTGCTGGGTGGTGCTGCCCGCGAGCAGACCGCCCTGACCACCGTTGCCGCCCAAACCACCAGCTCCGCCGGCAGTTCCGTCCACACCCGCTGCCGTGCTGCTGGTGCCGTCGATGCCCTTACCGCCGGACCCGCCGTTGCCACCTGCGCCCGCGGTGCCGTTCGAGCCACTGGCCGCAGCACCGCTCGGGCCCTGACCACCGGTGCCTCCGGCGCCGGCGTTACCACCATTGCCACCATTGCCGCCGGCGGTGCCGTCGTGACTGGCCGACGTGCCATCGGCGCCCACGCTGCCGGCCGCACCCTTACCGCCGCTGCCGCCGTTGCCGCCGACGCCACCGGCGCCGTGCTGGCCGGCCGTCGAGCCGGTACCACCGGCGCCACCGTTACCGCCCTGGCCGCCGTTGGTGCCGCTGACACCATCGGCACCCGGGGTAGCGCCGTCGGCACCGGTAAATCCGTTGCCGCCCTTACCACCAGCACCACCATTGCCGCCGGTACCGGAGGCGGCCCGGTCGGTGGTGCTGCCCGCCTGAAGGCCGCCTAGCCCACCGTTGCCGCCGACACCACCACTGCCGCCGGCGGTGCCGTCCACACCGGCCTGCGTGCTGTCGGTTCCGGTCAGGCCGCTGCCGCCCTGGCCGCCGTTTCCGCCGAGGCCCGCGGTGCCGTTGGTGCCGTTGGCCGCGTGGATACCGCCTGCGCCCTCGCCGCCTGCGCCACCGAGTGCCGCGTTGCCGCCCCTGCCGCCGTTGCCGCCGGCTGTGCCGTCGTGGTTGGCCGACGTGCCGTCGGTACCCGCACTACCGGCAGCACCATTGCCGCCGCTACCACCATTGCCACCGACACCACCAGCACCGTGCTGGCCGGCACTCGAGCCGGTCCCGCCGGCGCCGCCGTTGCCGCCGGCACCACCCTTGGTGCCACTGCCACCATCGGCACCCGGGGTGAGACCGTTGTACCCGGTATATCCGTTGCCGCCCTTGGCACCGGCACCACCGTCACCACCGGCACCGGAGGCGGCACGGTCGGTGGTGCTGCCCGCCAGCAGACCACCTTGCCCACCGTTACCGCCGGCGCCACCATTGCCACCGGCGGTGCCGTTCACTGCCGGCCCGGCGCCGTCCAGACCCGCAAGGCCGTTGCCGCCCTTGCCGCCATTGCCACCGAGGCCGGCGGTGCCGTCGCTGCCGCCGGCCACGGTGCCATCGGCGCCCTGACCGCCCGCACCACCGATGCCCGCGTTGCCGCCGCTGCCACCGTCGCCGCCGGCCGTGCCATCGTGACTGTTCGCAATGCCGTCGGTACCGGCACTACCGGCAGCACCATTGCCGCCGCTACCGCCATTGCCACCAACGCCGCCGACGCCCTGCTGGCCGGCCGTCGCGCCGCTACCGCCGGCGCCACCGTTACCCCCGGCGCCACCATTGGTGCCGCTCACTCCATCGGCGCCCGGGGTCGCGCCGTCGGCGCCGGTGAATCCGTTGCCGCCCTTGGCACCGGCACCACCATTGCCTCCGTCACCGGAGGCGGCACGGTCGGTGGCGCTGCCCGCCAGCAGACCACCTTGCCCACCGTTACCGCCGACACCACCGCTGCCGCCGGCGGTGCCGTCGATACCCGCCTGGGTGCTGTCCGTTCCGGCGAGGCCGTTGCCGCCATTGCCACCGTTGCCGCCGAGGCCCGCGGTGCCGTCGCTGCCGCTGGCCGCGGTGCCGCCTGCGCCCTGGCCGCCCGCACCACCGGTGCCCGCGTTGCCGCCATTGCCGCCGTCGCCGCCGGCCGTTCCGTCGTGGTCGGCAGACGTGCCGTCGATGCCCGCATCCCCGGCCGCGCCGTCGCCGCCGCTACCGCCGTTACCCCCGGCACCACCGGCACCCTGCTGGCCCGCGACCGAGCCAGTGCCCCCGGCACCGCCGTTGCCACCGGCACCGCCGTTGCTGCCGTTCTCGCCGTCCGCGCCGGCAATCGCGCCACTCAAGCCGGTGTAGCCGTGGCCGCCCTGACCGCCGGCACCACCATCGCCGCCGACCCCTGTTGTGGCGTAGGTGATTCCGTCGGAGTTCAGGCCACCCAAGCCGCCGTTGCCACCGGCACCACCGTCGGTGCCGGCGGTGCCGTCCAGCCCCTCGGCCGTGCTGGTGGTTCCGGCAGCTCCGGCGGCACCGTTGCCGCCGTTGCCGCCGATGCCCGCGCTGCCGTTGTCGCCGGCGTTGCCGCCCTTGCCGCCGTTGCCGCCGGCGGTTCCCGCTGCAGCGTTCGGGTCTGCGGCGGCGTCATAACCGTCGCCGCCTCGGCCGCCGGATGCGGCACCGGTCGAGGCCTCGCCGCCGTTACCCGACTGGCCCTCCACGCCACCGGCGCCGGCCTGGCCGCCCGCACCGCCGACGCCGGCCGTGCCGGTCGAGCCACCGTTACCGCCGGCGCCACCGTCCGGGTTGGCCGCCGTCCCGGCCGCACCCGCGCCACCGTTGCCGCCCACCCCGGAATCACCGCCGGCGCCGCCGGCGCCACCGGCGCCACCGTGGCCGACTGCACCGGTATTGCCATCCGAGCCGAAGAGCGCGTGGGTGACACCCGCTGCCCCGGCCACCCCGGCCGCGCCGCCGTTGCCACCGGCCCCGCCGTTGCCGCCGTTGGAGCCCGCGGTGCCATCGCCACCGTTGCCGGAGCCGCCGTCGGCGAATGTGCCAGCCGCTCCATCGGTGCCGTCCTCGCCACCCAGGCCCTGGCCGCCGGCACCACCGGTGCCACCGTTTCCGGCCGCGCCGCCCTGACCGCCGGAGCCGTACAGCAGCGCCTTGGACGCCCCGCCGGCCCCGCCATTGCCGCCCGCGCCGCCATTGCCGCCCGCGCCACCGTTGCCGCCATCAACACCGGCGACGCCGATCGCACCGGCGATCCCGGCCAGACCGTCCCCGCCGGCCCCACCGTTGCCGCCGATGCCGTAGATCCAGCCCAGCCCGGCGCCACCGTCACCGCCATTGCCGCCGGCCCCGCCAGCGCCACCGGCCCCACCGACGCCGATCCAGCTGCCGCCGTTGCCGCCGTCACCGCCGTCGAAGCCGAGGCCACCGGCCCCGCCGGCACCACCGTTGCCGAACATCCCGGCCGTGCCGCCGTCGCCACCGGCAACCCCGGTCAGCGAACCGTCGTAGCCCGCACCGCCGTCTCCGAAAAGCCAACCTCCGTTGCCACCATCGGGATTGAGCTCGGTGCCCGCCGCGCCGTTGCCGATGATGATCGAGCCGAACCCGAACCAGGTGTTGATGAAGTCATCCACCGGCTTGCCGATGAATGGGTCGTTGATCCACGCCACCATTCCGGCGTGCATGGGCTCAAACAGGTACTGGCCCAGCAATCCGGTGATGCCGAACGGGTCACCCAGCATCGCCGCCGCTGAACCCGGATCGGCGTAGGTCGCACTCAGCGCGGCGCTCAGCTCGTCGCCGGCGAACAGTTGATCCCAGTTGAAGCCCAAATCGCCTGTGCTGCCGTCGAACAACGGCCCCCAGGCGTTCGGGTCGAACAGGTCTTCCATGCCGAAGTCGGCCTGCGCCTGTGGCGCCATCCCCAGTGCCAGAAAGGCGCTCACCGCACCGGCGGCACCGACCGCCCGACGCCCTGCGCTGCCGCGGGTTCCGTGCAGTGCTGCGCTGCGACGCTTACGAGCCATGGGGATGACCTCTATCTGGTATCTGGGTGAGTCGAGTTAGTTGGGCAACTGGGTTGGGGATGCAGCCGCTGAGGACACGGCGTGCGGCCCCGGTTCTCCGGCCACGGCGCTGTGCGCCGGGCCGGATAACCGCTTGCCTGCAAGGGATTTAGCCGTGAGCGCCATCGGTGCCCCTCGTTCCGGATCCGCCGCCAGTGCCGGTCTGGCCCGCGGCGCCCTTGTCCGCGCTGACCGCACCGCCCGCGGACGCCGATCCGGCCGCCCCGGCGGTGCCGCCCGCACCTCCGGAACCGGCCGCACCGCCGGTGCCTCCCGCGCCGCCCACACCGGTGTTCCCGTTGGCGCCGATGCCTTGCGCAGTCCCCGCCGCGCCACCGACGCCGCCGCTACCGCCCGCGCCACCGTTGCCGCCCTTACCGCCGGTGCCACCGTCGCCACCGTCGCCGCCCTTGGCGTAACCGGTGCCCTGGTGGTTCTCACCGGTACCGCCGCCACCGCCGGCGCCGCCGTTGCCACCGTTCTCGCCGGCACCACCGTTCCCGCCCAGGCCGCCGAGACCGCCGTCACCACCGTTACCGGCGATCGAACCGCCCTTGCCGCCGGCGCCACCGGCGCCGCCGCTGGCCCCGGCCGTGCCGTTGGTGCCGTCTCCGCCGTTGCCGCCGTTGCCACCGTCGCCGCCGTAGGCGTAGCCGCGGGTTCCGCCGGTCTGCGCATTGGCGCCACCGCCTGCGCCGCCGTTACCGCCGGCCGCTGCCTGGCCGCCGTTGCCGCCGTTACCGCCGTCGCCGGCGTTGATGTCACCGCAGCCGAAGAACAGTGCGCACGACGCGGACGATCCGGTGCCACCGGCACCACCGATCTGACCGGCCTGGGTGGTGTTAGCGCCGTTGGCTCCGGTACCGCCGCCGGCTGCCTGGCCAGTCGGGGGGGTGTAGCCGGCGGTTCCGACCGCACCATTGCCGCCGGCACCACCGGTCCCGCCGTTGCCAACGGTTCCGGCGTCGCCGCCCTTGCCGCCGATTCCACCGATCTGCGCAGCACCGTTGACGGTGCCCTGGCCGTTACCGCCGACGCCGCCGTTACCTCCGTTACCGCCGCTGGCTCCGGTCGCGCCCCCCGCTCCGCTCGAGGCAAGCTGGCCGTTACCGCTGTCGCCGCCGAGACCGCCGGCCCCACCGGTGCCACGGTTTCCGCCGTTGCCGCCCTGGCCACCGTTTCCGGCGGCCGCGTTGGTGCCGCCACCGGCACCAGTGCCGCCGGTACCACCGTTGCCGGCGCTGCCGCCCTGGCCACCGGCACCGCCTTGGCCGCCGGCACCGTGGCTGCCGGTGCTGCCGTCGGTGGCGGTGCCGCCGACGCCGCCGTTGCCGCCGACCCCACCGGCGCCACCGATGGCCCCGCTGCCGCCGTTGCCACCCTTGCCACCGGTGAGTCCGCCGCCGTCGGGGGCAGTGATGCCCGTCGAGCCGTTCGCACCGCTACCGCCTGCACCGCCGACGCCGCCCTTGCCGCCGACACCGCCGTTGCCGGCCGCGCCGGACAGCGCACCGCCGTTGCCGCCCGCACCACCGTTGCCGCCGGCACCACCGGTGAGTCCGGCCGTGCCGGATCCTCCGGCGTTGGCGGCGTTCCCGCCGGCCTGACCCGCCGCACCGGTACCACCGGCGCCGCCGTCGCCGCCGTTGCCGACCGAGCCGCCGGTGCCGCCCTTGCCGCCGTCGCCGCCGCGGGCGCCGGCCGCCGCGTTGGGGTCGGCGGCCGCGTTGTATCCATTACCACCGGTGCCGCCGTTACCGGATGGGCCGACCGCGGAGGTACCGCTCGCGCCGGTCACTCCGTTGACGCCGCCGGTGCCGCCGGTACCGCGCGCACCCCCGCCGCCGCCGGTGCCGGCGACATTGCCCGCATCGCCACCACGACCGCCGTTGCCGCCGTTGGGGTTTGCGGCATCCCCGTTGCCGCCGTTGCCGCCGTTGCCGCCCTGCCCGGCCGTCCCGGCGTTACCACCGGCGCCACCGCTGCCGTTGACACCCGCGGTGGCCGCGCCGTTGATGACACCCGCGTTGCCGCCGGCACCACCGGTGCCACCGGAACCGGCCTGACCACCGTTGCCGCCGTCACCGCCATTGGCACCGGCCGTCGTCGCGTTGAACCCGGCACCACCGGTGCCACCGGCACCACCGTCGCCACCCTTGCCGCCGACGCCGCCATTGCCGGCGTGGTTGACGCCCAGCAGGCCACTGGCACCGCCGGCGCCGCCCTTACCGCCGTTGCCGCCGGCCGCACCGGATCCGCCGGCACCGCCGTTGGGGTCGACGGCCGTGCCCGCGGTGCCGACAGCGCCGGTGCCACCGACGCCGGTCGCGCCCGCACCGCCGGCACCACCGTTGCCGCCGTTGCCGGCCGAACCCGCCGCGCCACCGTTACCGCCGGCGCCACCATTGCCGCCGTTGTCGGCCACGCTGGTCGGGCTGAAACCGGCGCCGCCGTTGCCGCCGTTGCCGGAGGCCACGCTCACCGCCGTGCCGTTGGCGCCGGTCACTCCGTCGACACCACCGGTGCCGCCCGTCCCACGGGCGCCGCCGCCACCGCCGGTGCCGGCGACATTGCCCGCATCGCCACCACGACCGCCGTTGCCGCCGTTGGGGTTCGTGGCATCCCCGTTGCCACCGTTGCCGCCGTTGCCGCCCTGCCCGGCCGTCCCGGCGTTACCACCGGCACCACCGCTGCCGTTGACACCCGCGGTGGCCGCGCCGTTGATGACACCCGCGTTGCCGCCGGCACCACCGGTGCCACCGGAACCGGCCTGACCGCCCTTGCCGCCGTCACCACCGTTGGCGCCGGGCGTCGTCGCGTTGAACCCGGCACCGCCCGTGCCGCCGGCACCACCGTCGCCGCCATTGCCGCCGACGCCGCCATTGCCGGCGTGGTTGACGCCCAGCAGGCCACTGGCACCGCCGGCGCCGCCCGCACCGCCATTACCGCCGGCCGCGCCGGAACCACCGGCACCGCCGTTCGGGTCGCCGGCTGTTCCTGCCGTACCGACCGCGCCATTTCCTCCGACTCCGGTCGCGCCCGCACCGCCGGCACCACCGTTGCCGCCGTTGCCGGCCGAACCCGCCGCACCACCGTTGCCGCCGGCGCCACCGTTGCCGCCGTTGTCGGCGATGCTGGTCGGGCTGAAACCTGCCCCACCGTTGCCGCCGTTACCCGACACCGTGGTCGCCGAGACGCCGTCGGCACCCTGGCCGCCGTGGATTCCGCCGCCGCCGGAGGTGGCGCCGGCCGTGCCGCCGGCGCCACCGGTCCCAGCGACGTTGCCAGGGTCGCCGCCCTGGCCCCCGTTGCCGCCATTGGGGTTGGACGCATTTCCGGCGGCGCCATCGCCACCGTTGCCGCCCGCTCCGGCATCGCCGGCGTTACCGCCGGCCCCGCCGTTGCCGTTGTTGCCCACGGTTCCGTTGGCCGCGGTACCCGCGTTACCGCCCGCACCGCCGACGCCGCCAGAACCGGCCTGACCACCCTTGCCGCCGTTGCCGCCATCGGCACCGGGCGCCGTGGCTGTGAAGCCCTTCCCACCGACACCACCATTGCCACCGGCGCCGCCCGCACCGCCGATACCGCCATTACCGGCGGTGTTGATGCTCAGCGAGCCGCCAGTGCCGCCGGCACCGCCGTTGCCGCCGTTGCCTCCCGAACCGCCCTGTCCGCCGTTGGTGCCGTTGACGCTGCCCTGGGTGCCGTTGTTTCCGACTGGCCCGCTGGTTCCGGCAGAGCCTGCCGCGCCGGCACCGCCGTTACCGCCGTTGCCGTGAGCACCGCCGTTACCGCCCGCGCCGCCGTCGCCGCCGGATTGCCCTGCCGCGGTGGGGGTGAATCCCGCGCCGCCCTGGCCGCCGTTGCCGGAGGCCCCGACGATCTCGGCGCCGTGTGCGCCGGTGGCGCCGACCGTCGCCCCGGCACCACCGGCGGCTCCGCCATTGCCGCCCGCGGCGGCGGCGCCCACATCGCCGCCGTCACCGCCGTTGCCACCGTCGATGTGCGCCGCGTTGCCGTTGCCGCCGGCGCCGCCATTGCCGGCCGCCCCAGCGTCACCACCACGACCGCCGGCACCGCCGGAAGCGTTGGCCCCCGAAGTACCGTGTGCGGCCGAACCGCCAGCGCCGCCCGCGCCGCCGTTGCCGCCGAGGGCGCCGTCGCCGCCGTCGCCGCCGTTCGCGCCGTTACCGCCGGCCGTGCTGGCGTTGGCCCCGGTCACGCCGTTGCCACCGTTGCCGCCCGCGCCCCCGGCACCACCCACACCGCCGGCGCCGCCATTGCCGGCCTCGGAACCACCCTTACCGCCCGCGCCACCAATGCCGCCGCTGCCGCCGACCGTGCCGTTGCCGCCGTCGGGGTTCACCGCGTTGCCGACGACCCCGTTGGTGCCGTCCGCGCCGGATCCACCGGCGCCACCGTTTCCGCCGTTGCCGCGATCGCCGCCGCCACCGCCGACGCCGCCGTTGCCGCCGGAGTCGCCCGCGGTGGTCGCGTTGAATCCGGCGCCGCCCGCGCCGCCGTTGCCTTGACCGATCGCGGCGGCGTGCCCGGCCGAACCCGCTGCGCCGGTGTGAGACCCGGTGCCCGCGTTGCCGGCGCTGCCGCCGGTGCCGGTGTTCCCGCCGTCGCCGCCGTCGCCGCCGTCGCGATGCGCTGCTGTGCCGGCTGCGCCGGCGCCACCGTCGCCGGCCCTGCCGGCGTCACCGCCGCTACCGGCGTTGCCCCCGGCCCCGGTGGAGCCCGCGACCCCATGGGCCGCCGTACCGCCCGCACCACCGTTGCCGCCGCTGCCGCCGGTGCCGCCGCTGCCCGCGTCGCCGCCGTTGCCACCGGTGCCGGTGCCGCCGTTGTCGAACGAACCGGTCGCGCCGACGACACCGTCGCCGCCTGCGCCGCCGTCCGCGCCGTGGCCGCCCCGACCGCCGGTTCCGCCGTTGCCGGCCATCGAACCGCCCTTGCCACCGATGCCACCGGTGCCACCGTTTCCGCCGGTGTGACCATCGGTGCCGTCGGGGTTGGTGACGCTGCCGTCGCTGCCGGCGATGCCGGTCGACCCGTTGCCGCCGTTACCGCCCGCTCCACCGTTGCCGTAGGCGCCGCCGTCACCGCCCGCGCCGCCGTTGCCGCCCGATTCGCCTGCGGTCGTGGGGCTATAGCCGTCGCCGCCCACGCCACCGTTGCCACCGACGCCGGTCACGTCGGCACCGTTGATGCCCTGCTGACCGGCTACTGCTCCGGCACCGCCGGCTTGTCCGCCCGCACCGCCGGCGCCCGCCGTGCCGGTGTCGCCGCCGTCACCGCCCGCGCCACCGTTGAGGTTCGACGCCGTGCCGGCCGCGCCCGCACCACCATTGCCGCCGAGTCCGGCAACGCCGCCGGCCCCGCCGTTGCCGCCGTTGCCCGCCTGACCGCCGGCACCCAAGGTGCCGTTGCTGCCGAACCACGAGCTGGCCTTCCCGCCGGCACCGGCCGTGCCGGCCGCACCGCCGTTCCCGCCCGTGCCGCCGTTACCACCGTCGGTGCCGTCGGTGCCGTCGCCACCGTTGCCGCTACCGCCGCCGGCGAAGGTGCCCGTCTCGCCGTCGTTTCCGTCAGTGCCGGCCACACCCGCACCACCGACACCGCCGGTGCCACCGTCACCGGCCGCGCCGCCCCTACCGCCGGCACCGAAAATGATTGCCTTGGAAGCGCCGCCGGCTCCACCGTTGCCGCCTACACCGCCGTTGCCGCCGACACCACCATTACCGCCATCGACACCGGCGACTCCGACCGCGCCCGCAGCGCCGACCAGTCCGTCGCCGCCGACACCGCCGGCACCACCGATAGCGAAGAGCCAGCCAGCCCCGGCCCCGCCGTTGCCGCCGTCGCCACCGGCACCACCGATACCGCCGACGCCGCCGATACCGCTCCAGCTGCCGCCGGCCCCACCGGTGCCGCCGTCGAAGCCCGCTCCGCCGTCGCCGCCGGCACCGCCGTTGCCGAACATCCCGGCCGCGCCACCATTGCCGCCGGCCACCCCGGTCAGCGAGCCGTCGTAGCCCGCGCCACCGTCGCCGTATAACCAGCCGCCGTTGCCGCCGTTGGGGTTGAGTTCGGTACCGGCAGCACCGTTGCCGATGATGATCGAGCCGAAGCCGAAGGTGTTGTTGATGAAGTCGTTGACCTGGGTTCCGAACGGACTCTCGATCCAGTCGACCATCGCGCTATGCATCGGGGTGTAGAACCACTGGTCGACTATGGCGGTGAGGTTGCCGGTGTCGGCCGCCGAGCCCGCGGTCAGTGCGTTGGCCAGCTCGTCACCGGCGAACAGCTGATCCCAGTTCAAACCTGAATCCCAAGTGCTGGATTCGAATAGCGGCGCCCAGGTACTCGGGTCGAACAGGTCGTCCAGATCGAAGTCGGCCTGCGCTTGCGGGGCCATGCCGAACGCCAGGAACGCGCTGGCGGCTCCGGCGGCACCGACTGCTCGGCGAGATGCATTGCCGCGGTTGACGTATTGACCTGTGTTACGACGTTTACGAGCCATGGGAACGACGCCTATCTGCTGAGTTCGGGATGAGGTTGGTTGAGTTTTCGACGTCGGCGAACCGGCGCGAAAGGGCGTTCCCACGCAAAAGGAAACGCCGCGAAAATGCATGCGGGAGAACGTGGCTAGCCATGGGCGCCGTCGTTACCCTTCGTGCCTCCCGCGCCACCGGTTCCGATTTGCCCCGGGGAACCGTTGGAGGAGCCGACGGTTCCGGGCGAGGTCGTTCCGCCTTCCCCACGCGCTCCGCCGGCGCCACCAGCACCGGCCGCGCCCCCAGTGCCCGCACCGCCACTGGCACCGGCTGCGCCGGAGCTGCCAGAGCCGAGGGCGACGCCCGCCGCGCCAGCGGCACCACCGTTACCGCCGTCGCCACCATTGCCGCCCCCGCCGCCCGTGCCGCCATCACCGCCGTTGCCGCCCCAGACGTAGCCAGAGCCCTGACGGTTCTGCGAATAGCCGCCCTTGCCGCCATCACCGCCGTCGCCGCCCTTCTCACCGGCGCCGCCGTTGGCGCCTGCGCCGCCGGCACCGCCGTTGCCGCCGTCACCGGAGATCGAGCCGCCCTTGCCGCCGGCACCGCCGGCGCCGCCGCTACCGCCGTTCGCGCCGTTCGCGCCGATACCACCGTCACCGCCGTCGCCACCGTCGCCGGCGTGGGCCTTGCCGTTGGTGCCGCCGGCATTGGCATACGCATCCCCGCCGGCACCACCGTTGCCGCCGTCCGCGGCCTGCGCCCCGTTGCCGCCGTTTCCTCCACCGCCGGCGTAGAAGTCGCCGCAGCCGAAGAACTTTGCGCAGCTGTTGTCATTGCCCCGGCCGCCGTTTCCGCCGGCCTGCCCGGGTTGGGTGCCATTGGCACCCGTACCGCCGGTACCGCCGCCGGCCGCCTGGCCGTTCGGGGCCGTGTAACCGTCGGCGCCCACCTTGCCGTTGCCGCCGGCACCGCCGTTGCCGCCGTTGCCGATCGCACCGCCGTCACCGCCGGCACCGCCCTTGCCGCCGTTGGCTCCTGCCGCCGCGCCGGCGTCACCGGCCGCGTTGTAGCCGTTTCCTCCCGCGCCGCCATTGCCGGACGCGCCCGCTGTCGCAGTTCCGCTTGCGCCGCCGGACCCGTCGGTTCCACCGCCGCCCGCGACGCTGCCGGCTGCGCCGCCAGCCCCCCCGCTACCCGCGATGTTGGCCGGATCGCCGCCGTTACCGCCGTGGCCGCCGTTCGGGGTGCTGGCATTGCCGTCGCCGCCCCGGCCGCCGTTGCCGCCCTGGCCGGCGCTGCCGGCGTTACCGCCCTGGCCGCCATTGCCGTTGGCGCCGACCACCGTGCCCGACTGCGCGGTTCCGGCGTTGCCGCCGGAACCACCGTGGCCGCCGGAGCCGGCCTCGCCACCGGCCCCACCATTGCCACCCGCGGCGCCGGCCGCCGTCGCGCTGAATCCGTTGCCGCCGTTACCGCCGTTGCCGCCGGCACCGCCATCACCACCGATGCCGCCGTTGCCCGCGGTGTTGATCGCCAGCGCACCGCCGGTTCCGCCCGCCCCGCCGTTGCCACCATTGCCACCGTCGGTGCCGGTACCGCCCGCGCCGCCGTTGGGGGTGCCGGCCGTGCCCGCTGTGCCGGCGGTGCCGACGCCGGACTTGCCGCTGCCGCCGACACCGCCATTGCCGCCGTTACCGACGTTGCCGCCGTCACCGCCGGCCCCACCGTTACCCCCGGAGGTTCCGGCCGCAGCACCGGCGTCGCCGGCCGCGTTGTAGCCCGCGCCACCGTTGCCGCCATTGCCGGCTGGGCCGGTGATCGCCGCGCCGGCGTCGCCGCCGGCCCCGGCGTTGCCGCCGGTTCCCCCGGTCCCGACCGCACCGCCCTGACCCGCCGTTCCGGCAGCACCGGCGTCACCGCCATTACCGCCCTTGCCGCCGTTGATGTTTGAGGCGTTGCCTGCTGCACCGTCCGAGCCGTTACCCGCCGTGCCGGCGTTGCCACCGGAACCACCGGACCCGCCACTGCCGTTGATGCCCGTGTTGCCTGAACCGCCGGCCGTGCCTCCGGCGTTACCGCCGGCGCCGCCGGAGCCGGCGTTGCCACCGTTGCCACCGGAGCCACCGTTGTTGCCGTTCGCCCCGGCCACCGTGGCCTGTGCACCGGTTAGGCCGTCCCCACCGTTGCCGCCGGAACCACCGGCACCACCCAGACCGCCGTTGCCACCGTCGCCGCTGATCGCGCCGCCCAGACCGCCGGCACCACCCGCACCACCGTCGGTACCGTTGCCGCCGCTGGTGCCGGAGCCGCCCGCGGTGGTGGCACTCACACCGGCCGCACCGGTGAAGCCGTTGCCGCCGTCGCCGCCATTCCCGCCGTTGCCGTGGTCGCCGCCGTTGCCACCCGCGCCGCCCGCGCCGCCGGCGACGCCCTCGGTCGAGGAGGCCAAGCCGTTACCGCCGTCGCCGCCGTTGCCCCCGACAGTCGGCGCGTCGCCTTCCGCGCCCTGCGCGCCGGCGTTGCCGCCCAGGCCACCGGATCCGGCCGCGCCGCCGTTGCCACCGGCACCCGCGATTCCAACGTTGCCGCCGTTACCGCCGTTGCCGCCGTCGATGTTTGAAGCGTCGCCGTCCGATCCCCGGCCGCCGTCGCCGGCCGCGCCACCAGTGCCGCCCTGGCCACCGTCGCCACCGTTGCCGTTGGCACCCAGAGTGCCGGTGCCGGTGGCGGTGCCCGCGTCGCCTCCCTTGCCACCGTCGCCGCCGGTTCCGCCGGCACCGCCGTTGGTGCCGTTGCCACCGTTGCCGTCACCGGTCAGGTAGCTGCCAGTCTCACCCGTCTGTCCGGCCCCGCCTTGGCCGCCGATGCCGCCCTTGCCGCCGTCGCCGCCGCTGCCGGCATTGCTGTTGGCGCCGGTGCCGTTTCCACCGTGCCCGCCGTCGCCGCCCAGACCGCCGTTGCCACCCAGTCCGCCGTTGCCACTCAGTGCGCCGGCAGCGCCGCCGTTGCCGCCGTTGCCACCGTCGCCGCCGGTACCGCCCTTGCCGCCCGACCAGCCGCCGTTGCCGCCGGGACCGCCAGCGCCGCCATTGCCACCGTTGCCGCCGGTGCCGCCGTCGCCGACCAGTCCGGCGTCGCCGGCGTTGCCACCGTTGCCGCCGGCGATGCTCAGCGCCTTGAAGCCCAGTTCGCCTGCGTGGGCGGCGTTGTAGGCCGCCACGTCGAACCCGTCGCCGCCGTTACCACCGTTACCGCCGTGCCCGGCCGCCACACCATCGGCGCCACTGGCCGCATGCTCGGTGGTCGACCCCCCATTCAGGCCGCCCTGACCGCCGTGACCGATCGCGCCGGGATCCCCACCGTTGCCACCATCGCCGCCGTCGGGGTGCTCACTGTCCGCGTCCAAACCAGCGCCGCCATCGCCGGCGATCCCGGCGTTGCCGCCGGCACCACCCTGACCGCCCAGGCCGTTGACACCCGACGAACCCCAGCTGGTGCCCGCACCTGCCAGACCACCCTGACCGCCCTGGCCACCGTTGGCGCCGTCACCACCACCAGCACCATCACCACCATTTCCATTGCTGGCAGCCACATCCCAGTCACCAACGGCACCGTCACCACCCCGGCCACCGTTACCGCCCACACCACCGACACCGCCGACACCACCACTGCCGCCGTTACCGAAGAAACCCGATGCCTTACCGCCGGCACCACCATTGCCACCGTTACCGCCGAGGAGGCCGTTGCCGCCGACGGCGCCGTTGCCACCCGAAGCCCAGACACCGGTAGCACCAGTCAGACCCGCCGCACCGGCCGCACCGATCCCGCCGGCACCGCCGGCGCCACCGGAGCCGAACAGCCAACCTGCGCCGTCGCCGCCATTACCGCCGGCGCCACCACCGTCACCGCCGACACCGCCGACACCGCCGACGCCCATCCACGAACCACCGGCACCACCGTCGCCGCCGGCTAAGCCCGCCAGACCCGCGCCGCCGGCCCCGCCATTGCCGAACAGCCCAGCCGCGCCACCATCACCACCGGCGACACCAGCACCACCATCACCGAACAACCAACCGCCCGCACCACCATTGCCGCCATCAACACCGGCAACACCAGCAGCACCATTACCAATGATGATCGAGCCGAACCCGAACGTGTCATTGACAAACGAACCGACCTGAACACCCAACGGGCTCTCAAGCCAATCGACCATGCTCGCGTGCAACGGCGTATAGATGTACGCCTGCACCAACGCCGACAGATCAAACGCATCACCACCAGCCAACCCCGCCGACGACGGGTCGAACAACGACCCCCAGTCAAAGCCCGCCGAGGCATCCTCCTCGGCAGCCGACCACGCCCCCGAACCGAAAACATCCAGCAGCCAATCAAACTCACCATCAGCCTGCGCCGCCGGCACCGACACCAACGGCGTCACACCGAACGCCAAAAATGCCGCCGCCGCCGAACCCGCACCCAATAGCCGACGAGTAGCCCGAGTTGCCTTGTGGCGCTTACCAATCACAGGGGGTACCTCATTACTTAAGCAGGAATGGTTGATTCGTTGACCAATGCCGCGGACGTCTTAGCCGGTACTGCCGGTCGATCCGCCACTGCCGGCGGCGCCGTTGTCGCCGTCGGTCCCGCCGGTGCCCCCCGCACCGCTGGATGCGCTCGAGCCGTCGGCGTTCTGGCCGCCCGCGCCGCCCCCGCCGGCCGCGCCGCCACTTCCGCCGGCCTCGGCGGTCCCACCGGTCCCGCCCTGGCCGGCCGTCTGGCTGCCGAAGGAGGTGCCGCGACTGGTGTTGCCGCCGTCGCCGCCGTCGCCGCCGCTACCGCCTTGACCACCGGAACCACCGTTGCCGCCGGCACCGCCAACGCCGGCCTGACCGGCACCGTCCGCACCGGCCGCGCCCGCGTCACCGCCCTGGCCGCCGATGCCACCGGATCCGCCGTTCCCGCCGTATCCGCCGTTACCGCCGTTACCGCCCTGGCCGCCGACCGCGGAGGTGCCGCCGACCGGCGCCGACATGTAGGCCTGCCCGCCGTTGCCGCCATCGCCACCATCGCCGCCGACGGTGCCGTCGCCGCCGTTGCCGGCCGCGCCACCGACGCCACCGTTACCGCCCACACCCGACATCGACCCGCCGGCACCACCGGCGCCGCCGGCACCGCCGTTGCCGCCGGTCACACCGCTGACACCGTTGCCACCGTCGCCACCGTTTCCGCCGGTACCACCGTGAGCGCTGCTGGAGCTGCCACCGACGTAGCCGTAGCCGCCGGTACCGCCGTCGCCACCGTCACCGGAAACCCCGCCGCTACCGCCGTTGCCGCCCTTGCCGCCGGTGGCCGTCTGGCCCAACCACGCACCGGTGTTGCCCCGGCCGCCGGTGCCACCGTTGCCGCCGTCCTGGATGTGCCCGCCGTTGTTGGCGCTGTTACCCGCGGTGCCGTTGCCGCCGACTCCGGCGGTGCAGGAGCTGGTGCCCGCGGTGCTGCCGCAGTCCGATCCGCCGGCGCCGTTGCCGGCCAACGGGTTCGCGCCGCCTTCCGTCGGTGCGGCCGGGTTGGTGCCCACCGCGCCCTTACCGCCGGCGCCGCCGTCTCCGCCGTTGCCGTTGCTACCGGCCGCACCACCGAGGCCGCCGTTGCCGCCGGATTGACCGGCGTTGTTGATCACGCCGATTCCGTTGCCGCCCGCGCCACCGTTACCGCCGTTACCGCCGCCACCGACCGCGCCGACACCGCCGTGCGCGCCGTCGCCCGCGCTACCGGCCCCGCCCGCACCGCCTTGCCCGGCCGTGCCGCGTTCCCCACCGGTGCCGCCGTTGCCGCCGTTACTGGCGTTTGCCGCGGCGCCACCGCCGACGCCCTGGCCACCCTGGCCACCGGTGCCGGCGTCACCCGCGGCGCCGCCGCGCCCACCGGCACCACCGGTTCCGTTGGTGGCGGTGCCGCCCTGACCGCCCACGCCGCCCTGACCGCCGTTGCCGGCGTCACCGGCGTTGCCGCCGTTCTGGCCGGCGACAGACGCATTGAGCCCGGCACCACCGAGACCGCCTGTGCCGCCCGCGCCGCCCTGACCACCGACGCCGCCATCACCGGCCACGGTGCCGCCGGCACCACCGGTCCCGCCGTTGCCACCGAGTCCACCGTTGCCACCGTGCGTGCCAGTGCCGGAGGCATCGGTGACCCCGGCCGCCCCGGTAGCACCGGCACCGCCGTTGCCGCCCGCACCGCCGGTGCCGACCGTCCCGGCGTTGCCGCCGTTACCGCCCTGGCCACCGACCTGCAGGGTGCCGTCGTACAGGATCTGGCCGGCGCCACCGTTGCCGCCCGCGCCGCCGTTGGAGTGGCCCGCAGCGCCGTCCGCACCATCCGCGGCGTGGCTGCCGTCGGCGCCGGTGCCACCGGCGGCACCGAGGCCGGCCTGCCCGACCGCCCCGCCGTCGCCGCCGTTGCCACCGGTGCCCGCCTCGAAGTCAAGGCCACCGCCGGCCCCGTCGCCACCCCGACCGCCTGTCCCGCCGTTACCGGCCGCGCCACCGGTGCCACCGACCCCACCGGCCCCGGCCGCACCCGCGTTACCGTTCACCGCGGTGCCGCCGGCACCACCGTTACCACCGTGTGCCGCGTCTCCGCCGTTGCCGCCGTCGCGACCGTCGCCGCCGTCGGTGCCCTGCCCCGCGGCATCGGTGGTCCCTGCGGTGCCGACGAGTCCGTTGCCGCCGGCACCACCGCTGCCGCCCGCACCGCCGCTGCCGCCGGCGCCACCGTTGCCGGAGGTAGTGCCACCTGCGCCGCCGACCCCGCCGTTTCCACCGGCCGCGCCGTCCCCGCCATTGCTTCCGTCGCCACCGGCGTCCGTGACACCCGCGTTCCCGGTCGCGCCCGCGCCACCGTCACCACCGACGCCACCGGTTCCGACCGCGCCCGCGTTGCCGCCGGCACCACCGTTACCGCCGGCCTGGGAAGCACCGTTGGACAGCACCTCACCGGCACCACCGTCGCCACCGGCACCACCGTTGCCGCCGCCGACCGCCGCCGCGCCCGCCACACCACCGGCACGCTGGCTGGCACCGTCGCCGCTGAGGCCGCCCTGCGCTGCGGCCCCAGCCTGGCCGGCGCTGCCAGCACTTCCGCCGGCGCCGCCGTTGCCGGCGACCAGGTTCAAGCCGCCGCCCGCGCCGCGGCCACCGGCACCACCGTCGCCGCCGTGGCCGGCGTTGCCGCCGTTGCCGCCGATCCCGCCGATCCCGGCCTTGCCTGCTGCCCCGTTGACCGCGCTGCCGCCCAGACCGCCCTGACCGCCGACGCCGCCGTTCCCGCCGTTGCCACCGTCGAGGCCAATGCCGCCGTTGCCGCCGTTGCCGCCGCTGCCGACCGCGGCATCGGTGCCCGCGGTGCCGGTCAGGCCGATGGCACCGTTACCGCCGTTGCCGCCATGTCCGCCGACGCCGCCGGCGCCGCCGTTGCCGGCGATCGAGCCACCGCTGCCGCCGGCGCCGCCGACACCACCGATGGCACCGTTGGCGCCGTTCACGCTGTTGACCGAGCCGGTCCCACCGCTGGCGCCCGCGCCGCCATCACCACCGCGGCCACCGTTACCGATCGACCCGGCGCTGCCACCCTGGCCGCCTGCGCCGCCGACCTGCATGGTGCCGTCGGACAGTTCGCGACCGTCGCCGCCGCGGCCGCCTTCGCCACCGTTACCGCCGCCGCCGATACCGCCGACCGCACCGGCTGCGCCGTTGTGGCCGGATCCCGCGCCGGTGCCGCCATCGCCACCGGCACCCGCGGTGCCGCGCTCGCCGCCGCTGCCACCATTGCCGCCGCTGCCGGCGGTCGCACCGGTACCCCCACCGGTGCCCACACCGCCGTTGCCTCCGTTGCCGGCAGCACCCGCGGTGCCGCCCTGACCACCGGCACCACCGTTGCCGTCGGTCGCGGCACCACCGAGGCCCCCGGCTCCGCCGGTGCCACCGGTGCCACCGTTGCCACCGGCCGCGCCGGACGCGCCGCTGCCGGGGGTCACGAAGCCGCCGCTCCCGCCGTTGCCGCCCGCGCCACCGGCGCCGCCGCGGCCGCCGGCACCGCCGTCGCCAGAGAGGGTGCCGCCGGCGCCCCCCTGACCGCCGACGCCGCCCGACGCGCCGTTACCGCCGGTCAGTCCGTTGCCGCTCGCGTCGCGGCCGCCGGTCACCCCGGCCGCGCCGCTACCACCGTTGCCGCCCGCGCCACCGGTTCCGATCGCACCCGCGTTGCCGCCGTTGCCGCCGGCACCGCCGGCCTGGACGGTGCCATCGGCCAACACCTGGCCGTTGCCGCCGTTGCCGCCTACGCCGCCGATCGCGCTGCCCGCCGCGCCCGCGGCTCCGCTGGCGGCCTGGCCGCCGGCACCGATACCGCCGTCGCCGCCGTTTCCGGCTCCACCTGCCGTGCCGCCGCTACCGCCATTGCCGCCGTGGCCGGCCACTGCATTGGCGCCGCCACCGGCACCGTCGCCGCCGGCACCACCGGTGCCGCCGTTGCCCGCCGCGCCGCCGGCACCACCGGTGCCACCGACGCCCTGGCCGCCCGCGGAGCCGTGCGCCGCGGTGCCGCCCGCACCGCCGGCGCCGCCGATACCACCGCTGCCGCCGTTACCGCCGACGCTGCTGGTGCTGCCGCCGTCGCCGCCGTTGCCGCCACTTCCCGCGACCGCATCCACGCCGTCGATTCCGTTGGAGCCGGCGCCACCGGCACCGCCGGTTCCACCCACGCCACCGGCACCGCCGACGCCGCCGTTGCCCGAGATCGAACCGCCGGCACCGCCCACGCCACCGGCACCGCCGACACCGCCGGTCGCACCGTTGGTGCCGTTACCCGAACCGCTGGTGATCCCGGCAGCACCCGTCGCCCCGGCACCACCGGTACCGCCCGCACCGCCGTTGCCGACCGCGCCCGCGTTACCGCCGTGACCGCCCACGCCACCGGCCTGGACCGTGCCATTGGCCAGCAGCTGCCCGGCACCACCGGTACCGCCCACGCCGCCGTCGCCACCGGTGCCCGTCGCGCCCGCTTTGCCGCCAACCGCATGCGCACCGCCGGCACCCAGACCGCCGGCGCCACCGGCACCGCCGGCGCCCACCGAACCACCGTTACCGCCGAGGCCACCCGCGCCGGCCGCGGCGGCCTTGCCACCACCAGCACCCGTGCCGCCCTGACCACCGTCGCCCGCGTCACCGCCGGCACCACCGGCACCACCGACACCGCCCGCACCGAATGCACCCGAGCTGCCGTGCGCCGCAGTACCACCGGCGCCACCGTTGCCGCCGAGACCACCGATCCCGCCCTTGCCGCCGTTGCCACCGTTCTCGCCGGTCCCGCCGACACCACCGCTTCCGGCCGCCGCGTTCTGCCCGGCATCGCCGGTCTCTCCGGTCCCGCCGGCGCCGCCGGCGCCACCGACACCGCCCGCGCCTCCGGCGCCGCCGTTACCCGAGACCGATCCACCGGCACCACCGGCACCACCGTTACCGGCGACACCACCGGCGCCGCCCTGCAAGCCGTTGCCGTTGACGTCGTTGCCGCCCAGGGCACCCGTGGCGCCGTTACCGCCGACGCCACCGTTGCCGCCGTTGCCGGTCGACCCGCCGTCACCGCCCCGACCACCGTTACCGGCGGCCTGGCCCGGGTTGACCGCGCTGAAGCCGGCGCCACCGTTACCGCCGTTACCGCTGACGGTGGCCGATTCGCCGGCACTGCCCGCCGCGCCCGCAACGCCGCCGGAGCCGCTGCCCGCCGCGCCGCCCCGGCCCGCGCCGCCGGCAATCCCGGCTTCGCCACCGCGGCCGCCGTTGCCGCCGCCCACGTGTGCGGCGGTTCCGGCCGCACCGTTGCCGCCGTTGCCGCCGGCACCACTGGCGCCGCCATCACCGCCGGCTCCACCCGATCCGCTGTGGCCCGCAGAGCCGAAAAGACCACCCGCCCCGGCGTCGCCGCCCACACCGCCGTTGCCACCCACGCCACCGACGCCGCCGTTGGTCCCGGCACCACCATTGCCGTTGCCGGCGCCGGTGAAGGTGCCCTGTGCGCCGTCGGTACCCGCCGCGCCGCTCCCGCCGTCGCCGCCGAGACCGCCTGTACCGCCGGACCCGCCGTTGCCGAAGAAGGTGCCGCCACCGCCACCAACACCGCCGGCGCCACCGGCGCCACCGTTGCCGCCGTCCCGGCTACCGGTGAAACCGTCACCCCCGGCACCACCGGCGCCACCGACCCCGCCGTTGCTGAAGTACAGCCCGCCCCGGCCCCCGACGCCGCCGGCCCCCCCGGCCCCGCCGTCGAGGTGCACAGCGGTGCCGTCACCGCCGGCACCGCCGTTGCCACCGTTGCCGCCGTTGCCGAAGAAGAACCCGCCGGCGCCGCCCGCGCCGCCCGCGCCACCGACGCCACCGAACTGCCCGGCCGTACCGTCGGTTCCGTTGCCGCCATGGCCGAAGAGGCCGCCGCCGTCGCCGCCCACTCCGGGCGCGCCGTTGATCGGAGCCGGGTCACCGGCCAGCGCAGCGAAGGTGACCATGCCGGGCCCGCCGGCCCCGGAATCGCCGGCCCCGGTGTCACCGGCGCTGCCGGCGTTGCCGCCGTTGCCGAACAACCAGCCGGCGTTGCCGCCGCTACCGCTGTAGCCGAAGCCGTTGCCGCCGTCTCCCAACAGCAGGCCGGCGTCGCCGCCGTCAGGGTTGTCGGCCGTGCCGTCGGCACCGTTACCGATCAGGTACACCCCGAACATGCTGTTGATCGCACCGTTGACCTGCAGGCCGAGCGGGCTGTCGATCCAGTTCTCGATGCCGGTGTGCATCGGCTCGTAGAACAGGGTGTTGAACAGGTCCGCGAACGGGTCACTGGCCGCTGCGGACATCGGGACCAGCGCGGCGTCCCAGCCGGTGTCGAGCTGAGTGAACAGCGGCGCCCAGGAGTCGGCATCGAAGATCGTCTGCCACGACGAGGAGTCGCCCAGGGTGGCGAAGGCATCGCCCAGGCTGGCGCCGAAAAGGTCTGAGACCCAGTCCAGCTCGTCGGCATGGGCCGACGGCGCGATGGACAGCGGAGTCATCCCGAATGCCAGGAATGCACCTACCGCGGTTCCGGCACCGGCGATGCGTTTGCGCCGACGCGCCCCGGCTGCGTTCGCCGTCCGCCGTTCCACACCGTCGCGCTTGCCACCCATTGCTGTTATCCGCCCTTGCTTTTCGTGAAGTGTTGGTTTTGCCGAGGTCGTCTGCGACCGGCCTAGAAGCCGAACAACCCGCCGAGTTGCCCGATGCTGACGGAGATCAGATCGGTGCCGGCGATGCCCATGTTGGCCAGCAGGCCGTCGAGGTCCAGGCCGCCGAGGCCCAGGTCGTCGATCACGTCGTTGACCGTCAGGCCGTCGAGGCCCAGGCTGGCGACCAACGAGTCGATGGTGACGGCGCCCAGGCCCAGCGAGCTGGCGATGTCGTTGAGGGTGACGCCGCCGAGCAGACGCTGCAGAATCTCGTCCAGGTGGACGCTGTTCAGGTTCAGGTCGTCGAGCAGGTCCCCGACCTTGGCGCCGCCCAGCAGGCTCTCCAAGAACCCGTCCAGGTGAATGTTGTTCAGACCCAAGTCGTTTGCGATCGAGCCCAGCGTCATGCCACCCAGTACGTGATCGAGGAGGCCGCCGATGTCGACGTTGTTCAGGCCGAGGCTGGTCAGCAGCCCGTTGATCGTGACGTCCAAGCCCAACCGGTCGATCACAGTGTCGATGTTCAGGTTGTTCAGACCCCAGGAGCTGAGCATCGACATCACGGAGATGTTCATCAGACTCGAGAAGCCGTTGTTCAGAAGGTCGCTGAGCGTGACGTTGTCCAGCCCGAGGTTGTGCATGACGGTGTCGAAGGGGGTGCTCAGATTCAGGCCGGTGAGCAGCTCGCTGAGCTTCTCACCGCCCACGCCGGTCGCCCCCAGCAACTGACCGATGGTGATGTCGGACAGTGGAGTACCGGGCGCCACGCCTAGGTTCGGGGCGCCGGCGCTGTACAGCCGCTGCAGAGTCTCCAGCAGGCTGTTGGGCCCCATCAAGCTGTTGAGGGTTTGGTAGCAGGACACGTTGTACAACCCCGGCAGCAGGGGGCAGGTGACGTCCGGGATGGGGATCGCGCCGTCGGCGAGTTCGAGCAACGTCTTGTCACCCATCCCGGCCTGGGTCAGCAGGTCGGTGAATTTCTGGTCGCCGATCTCGGTGCCTTCGAGCAGGTCACCCAGCGTCATGTCGGCCATCTCCGCGTTCTGCAGCAACTCCGACAGCGACATGTCGTAGCCGGCGCCCTGCAGGATCTCGATCACCAGGTCGCCGACGGTCATACTGCCGGCGCCGCCGCCACCGAACATGCCGCCCAGCAGGCTGTCGATCAGCTCGGCGAGGCTCTGGTCACCGAAACCGGAGGCGTCCAGCAGCGGGTTGATCACGCTGCCGAGCGTCATATCCGCACCACCGAACTGACTGAGCAGATCGGTGATGGTCGCGTCGCCGCCCACCGTGGTGTGAACGAGGTCTTTGAGCGCGTCGCCCAGGGTGAGTTCGCCGACGCCGAGCTGGCCGAGCAGTCCGGTGATGCTGGTGTCCGTCATCCCGGCGGAGTGCAGCAGTCCGGTCGCCAACTCGCCCACCGTCTGGTCGCCGAGGCCGAACTGGTCGAGCAGGCCGGCCAGGGACGGGTTGCCGATGCCGGCCTGACCGAGCAGGCCGGTCAGCACCTCGGCGATCGACTTGTCGCCCAGCCCCACCTGGTCAGCCAGGCCGGAGATCGTCGGGTTCCCGATGCCCATCACGTCCAGCAGGTTGGCCGCCAGATCGGCGATCGGCTGGTCGCCGATTCCGAATTCGGACAGCAGCGCGGTGACGCTCAGGTGCCCGAAGCCCAGGCTGTCGAGCAGGCCGGTCAGCAGGCCCTCCACCGATTCGTCGCCGATGCCGAACTGGCCGAGCACGTCGCCGAGCGTCGTGTTTCCGACGCCGGCCAGGTCCACCAATTGGCCCAGTTGCAGGTCAACGGTCGCGGTGTGTGGTGCGACGAACAGCCCGTTGAACAGCGGGATGTTCATTCCCGCTACGTCGATGCCCGCCGTGCCGAACAGGAAGGCGTTGATCAGCGTGCCCGGCGCGTTGAGCAGGATCATGAACGCGTTGCCCGGGTCGGCGGCGAGCTGATCCATGATGTCGTTCCACGCGTTGTTCAGCGTGATGAACGGGCCGATCATCGCCAGCAGGTTGTGCAGCGTCGAACCCAGCTCGATGTTGATCTGCGCCGGCAGTGGTACCGCGTTGACGGTGATCGTCGGCAGCAGTCCCCAGCTGGTCAGCAGGCCGGTGACGTCGTTCGCCGGGTCGGCGGTCAGCGTCACCGAGTGCTGCTGCGCAGCAAAGGACGTCGGGGCGGCGGGCATCGGTGCAACCGACGGAACCACGGCGATCAGACCGGCGCCGACGACGGCGATCCCGGGCGTGAGGTAGGGGCGAAGGGTCTGCAGCATCAGGTTTCTCCGAGTCGATTCGGTGGATGGGGGCGGTTACACGCCGCCGAACAGCGAGGCGAAGAATCCGCCGAAATCGCCGAGATGGGTGTTGATGAGCACCATGTCGGACAGGCCGAACTGGTCCAGCAGGTCGTTGAGGGTGTCACTGCCCAGGCCCATGTTGGTGAGCATCGAGTTCAACGTTCCGTCGCCGAACAGGTCGCCCAGCAGCTCGTCCAGCTCGGTGGTGGCGAGTTCGAAGCTGCTCAGCAGATCGGCGATGGTCTGTCCGCCCAGGAAGCCGCCGACCAGCGTGTCCAAGTCGGTGGTGGCGAATCCCAGACCGCCCAGCACTGAGCCCAGCGACATGTCACCCAGCAGGCTGTGCAGAAGCGCGTCGAGGTGGGTGTTGCCCAGGTCGGTGGTACCGAGCAACGAGCCCAAGGTCTGGCCGCTGAAGATGCCGTCGAGCAGGTCACTCAGATGCTGGTTGCCGATACCCGCGTCGTTGAGCAGCTGGCCCAAGGTGCCGGTGCCCAGCAGGTTGCCCAGCATCTCGTTGAGGGTGGTGTCGTTCAGCCCCATGTCGGTGAGCAGCTGGCCCAGGCTGGAGTTGTCCAGACCAAAGCTGGCGACCAGCTCGTCGAGCGTCTGGGTGTTCATGCCCATACCGGTGAGCACCGAGCTCAGGGTCATCGAGAGGTTGGCTTCGATCAGATCGCTGAGCTTCTGGTCGGCCATCGGCCCGAGCAGCTGGGCGATGGTCTGATCGGCCATGCCCTGGTCCGCCAGGATGCTGTTGATCGTGGTGGCGTTGAGCCCGCCGATCATGCCCTGGCCGCCGATCTTGTCGGCCACGGTGTCACCGCCGGTGGCCCAGATCAGGTTGTTCAGGGTCAGGCCGCCGAAGCCGAGGTTGCTGAAGATGGTGCCCAGCGAGACGTTGCCCAGGTGGGCGGCGTCGACGATGTTCTGCATGGTCAGACCGCCCAGGCCGGCGGCGTTGACCAGATCGCCGACGGTGGCGTCGCCCAGGCCGGCGCCGCCGAGGAAGTCGACGGCCAGCGAGCCCACGCTCACGTCGCCCAGGCCCATCGCGTCGATGAGGTCCAGCGGGGTCCGCTGACCCAGGTCCAGCGCGTCGAGCACCTTGGGCAGGATGTCGCCGATCGACAGGTCGGCCAGGCCCAGCGAGTTGAGCAGGTCGACCGGGGTCCGCTGACCCAGGCCAAGACCGTCGAGCAGGCTGGCGGCCAGGTCGGAGACCGGCTGGTCGGCAAAGCCGAGCTGGTCGAGCAGGCCGGTGACCGTCGGGTCGCCGATGCCGGCCGCGTCAAGCACCGCCAACAGCGCACCCGAAACCGACTGGTCGGCCAGGCCGACGTTGCCCAGCAGATCGCCGAGCGTCGGATTGCCGATGCCGATCGCATCGAGCACCTTCGTGCCCAGATCCGCCACCGACTCGTCGCTGAGGCCGACGTTGCCCAGGATGTCGATCAGGTTTTTCTGCCCCAGGCCCATGGCGTCGAGCAGTCCGGTGGCGAGCTGCGCGGCGGACTGCGACCCGATACCGATCGCGTTGATCAGATCCAGCGGGGTCTGATCGCCCAGCCCCACCCCGTCGAGCAGGCTGGTGAGCATCGACCCGATCGGCAGGTCGCCGATCCCGATTCCGGACAGGATCGTGGTCAGGCTCTTCTCGCCGAGGTTCACCGTGTCCAGCACCTGGCTGAGCGTGATCTCGAGATCGAAGGACTGCGGACCCGCCAGCAGGCCGTTGAACGCCGGGACGGTGATCCCGAAGAATTCGATGGTGTTGGTGCCGTTGAGCCAGGCGTTGAGCAGGGTGGCCGGTGCGTTGAACAGGATGCTCAGCGTGTTCGCCGGGTCGATGGCGATCGCGGCCCAGATCTCGTTCCATGCGTTGGCGACCGTGACGAACGGTGCGACCGACGACAACAGCAGCCCGAGCTCCGACGGCAGCATCCCGGAGTCCACGTGCTGGCCCAGGTTGGCCAGGTTGGCGGCCGTGTTGCTGAACAGTTGATCCCAGGTGACCAGCACGTCGGACGTGTTGGCCATCAACCGCAGGTTCGACGGTTGCTGTACCGGCGCGAGATCCGGCCGTGGCGCCGGCGAGGTATGCAAGCTCACCTGCGGGATCGGCACAGCAGTGACGCTGACGAGACCGGCACCTACCAGGGCGACGCCCGTCGTGGCGTAGGGACGAAGTAACTGCTGCATCGGGAGTTTCTTCCATCTCGGAGGATCAAACTTTCGCGACAGTACATGAGAAGCGTCACATTTCAAATAGGGAACTCTCAGGCTCACAGATGGAATTCCCCGATTGACGAAAGACAACGTTTGTAGTCAAAATAACGACAACAGACGTAGTCAGAGAATTGACAACATTTTGTGATTGCATTTCACAACAGCCCTGTTGATAGCGGCATCATGCCTGCTCAAGGCGACAACATGCGTAGTCATATTTTGACAACGCCTGCAGTCAGAATTGGCGGGTCGGGGGTGGATGACACCCTAACGCCCAAACCGAGCGGTGGCGAACAGGGCACATTCCGGCAACATGCGCACTTGCCTATCCAGCGATAAATACTGAGGGCAACCTGAGAGATCAGGCATCACCACGGGAAACTCGGTGGACAACTGTCCGCCAACGAGTTACTGACCATTCCGCCACGCCCGCGCGCACCCTGAGGTTCGTCATGGCACCGAGGGCCGCGGTTCCGGCACCGCTCGTCGGGCTTGCTGCCGTCACCGACGGCGCGGGAGGTGTTCGTCGATCCGACGAAGCAAGACGGGTTTGCTGGACGGTACCCGCGGTACCGTCAACTTGCCCCCCGCGGGGCCCTCGATGCGCCGGTGCTTAGTCCGATTCGCGGCGCTGGCGTGCCAGCCTGCCCACGAACCGGGCCAGGCCGAGCGCCATCTGCTGCTTGGCGGCCGTTCCCGGGTCGACGACCGGGCGCGGTGCATTCCACTGGGCGAGGACCGCCAGCTCACCCGCGCTGAACTTCTCCCGGCATGCGGCCCGCTGGATCTTGCCGCTCGAGGTGGTGGGAATGCTCATCGGCCTGACCAGCAGCACGTCGTGCACCTCGGTCCGGTGGTGGCGCAGGACCGCGTCGCGGATCGCGCTCAGAACACCGTCGGTATCGGTGTCGGTCATCCGGTGTCGCTGCACCTCTTGGACCACCACGAGCCGTTCGCAGGCGAACGGGTCCCCGCGCTCGCCGGTGATCGCGAACACGGCGCCGCGGCCGGGCAGCAACAGCGAGTCACAGCCCTGCACGGTGCGCTCGATGTCGTTGGGGTAGTGAACGACGTCGCCCAGCACGACCAGGTCTTTACAGCGACCGGTGACGAACAGTTCATCGTCGTGCAGGAATCCGCGGTCCCCGGTGCGCAGGAAGGGACCCACTCCGGTGTCGGCTAGGTGTGCGGCGAAGGTCTGCTCGGTCTCCGCGCTGCGCCGCCAATATCCTTGCCCGACGCTGGGTCCGGCGACCCAGATCTCCCCGACTCCGTCGGCGTCGCACTCGATTCGGGTTTCCGGGTCGACGATGATGACCCGCTGGCCGCCCCGCGGCTGCCCGCATCCGACCACCGCGGCTGCGACCGGATCATCCGGGGCCGCTTCGACGACCCGGTCTTCACCGAGTGCCCCGCGGTCGACGTGCACGACCACCGGCAGCGGCGAATCCGATCCGCCGGACACTCCCAGCGTGGCCTCCGCCAGTCCGTACACCGGCAGAAACGTCTCGGGGGCGAACCCGGCCGGCGCGAACGCCTCCGAGAATGCCTGCAACGATTCGGGGTTCACCGGTTCGCCGCCATTCAGGGCGACCTGCCAGTTGGACAGATCGAGCGCCGCGCGCTCGGCCGGCGTGCTGCGCTTGACACACCAGTCGTAGGCGAAATTGGGTGCCCCGGAGATGACGGCCCCGTGCCGGGACATCGCCTCCAGCCAGCGCATGGGGCGCATCAGGAAGGCGCCCGGCGACATCACCACCGTGGTCGTCCCGACGTACAGCGTCATCAGGACACCGCCGATGAGGCCCAGGTCGTGGTACTGCGGCAGCCAGGTCACCGAACCCACCGGGCGATGGAACACCGGGTTGTCCGGCGCGGGGTTCCAGGCCTGGCGAACGGTCTGAAGGTTGTGCATGAAGTTGCCGTGGGTCAGCACCACACCCTTGGGCGCCTTGGTGGTTCCCGAGGTGTATTGAATCGCCGCAACGGTCGCCGCGGTCACCGGCGGCAGCGCCCAACGGTCGGCAGCGGACTCGTCGCCGCTCAATTCTTCGGTGGCGAACCACTGCAGCGGCGCTAAGCCCGCCGTCTGGGCTGCGCGGTCCGCCGCGGCGCGGATCCCCTCCTGGGTTTTCGTGGTGGCCAAAGCGATTTCGGCGCGCGCATCGGGCACGATCGCCTCGATCCGCGCCGAGCTCCACTGCGCGTCCACCGGAATCGCGATGGCGCGGGCATACAGGCAACCGAAGAAGGCGACGATGCTGTCCAGGCCCGGGCGGCAGAAGATCAATACTCGCTGGCCCGCCGCGCCGTGCTGCTGCAGACCGGCGGCGACGGCCCGGGCCCGACGGTCCAGCTCGCGATAGGTCAGCCGGTCGTGTTCGTCGTCGCCCTCCGGGCAGAACCGGAAGGCGACCTTGTCGTCGTGGCGGCCGGCCTGCTGCGCAAGCAGGTCCACCAACGTAAATGCGCTGGGCTCTGTCGTTGACATCGCCCAGCGCACCTACGGATCGAACGGATTTACTGCTGCTGAATTACTGCTGCTGGCAGAGGTTGTCCAGGACGTCGATCTGACCGCGCAGCTGGTCGCGCAGCGGCTGCTGGACGGCGTCCTCGGGCGAGTGCCCAGCCAGGTAGTTGATGCTCAGTGCCTCGAGCGTGTCGGCCATGTCGCCAACGGCCTTCGACAGGTCGGCCGGGGTGGCCGGGTTGGCCTCGAGGTTCTGGTGCAGGAAGGCGCCACCGGCGAACAGCGAAAGCCGCGCGTTGGTGCCCACCGCCAGGTCACCGGCCAGGTCACCCGGGACCGGGTTCTGCAGGTTGGTGTTGAACTGGGTGCCCTGCCGCACGACGCCCTGCGCCTCGCAGATCTTGCCCTTGGCGTCGGCACGCTGGTCGTCCGAGAACTTCTGGCTCGTCGACGGGTGGAACCAGCCGAAGATGGCCAAGACGATGCCGATCACGGCCAGCGCCAGCGCGGCGATCGTGGGCACCGACATTGCCGACGACGAGGTGGAAGATTGCGGAAAACCCGCGGTCTTGGGCTTGGCAGAGGAGGATTCGCTCGCAGAAGTCTCAGGCATTGCGCGATCGTAGCGGGACAGATCGCATTAGTCACGCTGAACCGGGATCCGGCGCGTTGGCGGTACCCTCATGTGCGATGTTGAGCACCGAGTTGCAGACCACAACGCGCCGCCTCACCGGCTGGGGCCGCACCGCGCCGAGCGTGGCGCAGGTGTTGTCGACCCCGGATGTCGAAATCATCGCCAAGGCGGTGGCTCGCTCGGCCGACGACGGAAGTCGCGGCGTGATCGCCCGCGGCCTGGGCCGTTCTTATGGCGACAACGCCCAAAACGGCGGCGGTCTGGTGATCGATATGACCGCGCTGAACCGGATCCACTCGATCTCCGCTGACCGCGGTCTCGTCGACGTCGACGGTGGGGTGAGCCTGGATCAGTTGATGAAGGCGGCATTGCCCTTCGGGTTGTGGGTGCCGGTGCTGCCCGGGACGCGCCAGGTCACCATCGGTGGGGCGATCGCCTGCGACATCCACGGCAAGAACCACCACAGTGAGGGCAGCTTCGGCAACCACGTGGTGTCCATGGAGCTGCTCACCGCCGACGGTTCGGTGCGCCAGCTGACTCCCGACGGCCCCGAGGCTGCCTTGTTCTGGGCCACCGTCGGCGGCAACGGCCTGACCGGGATCATCCTGCGCGCCACGATTGCCATGACGCCGACCGAGACGGCGTACTTCATCAACGACGGCGACAACACCGCCACTCTTGATGAGACCATCGCCTTTCACAGCGACGGCAGCGAAGCCAACTACACCTATTCCAGTGCGTGGTTCGACGCGATCAGCCCGCTGCCCAAACTGGGCCGCGCCACCATCACCCGCGGGCGCCTGGCCCTGCGCGACGAGCTGCCGGCCAAGCTGGCCCGCAATCCACTGAAGTTCGACGCACCGCAGTTGATGACGGTGCCCGACATCTTCCCCAACGGGTTGATGAACAAGTTGAGCCTGAGCGCCATCGGCGAGCTGTACTACCGCCGCGGCGGCCACTATCGCGGCAAGGTGCAGAACCTGACGCAGTTCTATCACCCGCTCGATCTGCTGGGTGAGTGGAACCGCGGCTACGGTCCGGCCGGCTTCGCCCAGTACCAGTTCCTGGTGCCCACCGAGGCCGTCGAGGAGTTCAAGAGCATCATCATCGACATCCAGGCCAGCGGGCACTACTCGGCGCTCAACGTGTTCAAGCTGTTCGGACCGGGGAATGAAGCGCCGCTGAGCTTCCCGATGCCCGGCTGGAACGTGTGCCTGGACTTCCCGATGAAACCCGGCGTCAACGAGCTGCTCAACTCCCTCGACCGCCGGGTGCTGGAGTTCGGCGGCCGGCTCTACACCGCCAAGGACTCCCGCACCACCGCGGAGAATTTCCACGCCATGTACCCGCGTATCGACGAGTGGATCGCGGTGCGACGCAAGGTCGATCCCGACGGGATCTTCGCCTCCGATATGGCCCGACGTTTGGAGCTGCTCTAGATGGTGTTCGACGCGACCGGTAATCCCCAGTCGATTCTGCTGCTGGGCGGCACGTCCGAGATCGGTTTGGCGATCTGTGCGCGCTATCTGCGCAACGCCTCGGCCGGCGTGGTGCTGGCCTGCCTGCCCGGTGACCCCGGCCGCGACGGCGCCGTGGCGGCGATGGAGGCGGCCGGCGCCAAGTCGGTGCGGATCGTCGACTTCGACGCGCTGGACACCGCAAGCCACCCGGCGATGATCGACTCCGCGTTCTCGGACGGCGATATAGATGTGGCGATCGTGGCGTTCGGCATGGACGCCGACGCTGAGGAGCTCTGGCACAACCAGGCCAAGGCGGTGCAGGTCGCCGGGATCAACTACACCGCAGCGGTTTCGGTGGGCGTGTTGCTTGCAGGCAAGATGGGCGCCCAGGGCTTCGGGCAGATCATCGCGATGAGCTCGGTGGCCGGTGAGCGGGTTCGCCGGACCAACTTCGTCTACGGCTCCACCAAGGCCGGGCTCGACGGCTTCTATCTCGGCCTGGGCGAGGCGCTTCGCGAAGACGGGGTGCGGGTGCTGGTGATCCGGCCCGGCCAGGTGCGCACCCGGTTCTCCGCGCACGTCAAGGAAGCCCCGTTGACCGTCGATAAGGAAGACGTCGCCGAACTGGCGGTGGCCGCGGCCGCCAAGGGCAAGGAGATCGTCTGGGCGCCAGGGGCGTTCCGCTACGTCATGATGGTGCTTCGGCACGTCCCGCGGGCGATCTTCCGCCGGCTGCCGATCTAGCCGATGAGCCGCGCCGGTCTCGTGCGTCACACACGTCACGCGGGGGAAGGCTGCGGTGCGTTGCCCGGCTTTGAGCGACAACGGTTGTCGCTCAAAGCCGGGCAATCGACATATATCTGTTTCCTGGTAACAGTTGGGACTAGTGGTGACCGTGCGTAATGCGCTGAACACGGTGGCCCAGATGATGCTGGCCGCCGCGCTGGCCGTCGTCGTCGCGGTGGTCGCGCTGATGGCGATCGCCCGGGTGCAGTGGCCCGCGTATCCGTCATCGAACCAACTGCATGCGCTGACCACCGTCGGGCAGGTCTGCTGCCTGGCCGGGCTGGCCGCGGCCGCCGTGCTGTGGCGACGCGGCCGGCAGGCGCTGGGCTGGCTGGCCGCGGTGGTGTTCACCAGCGCGTTCTCGGTGGTCACGCTGGCGATGCCGCTGGGGGCCACCAAGCTCTACCTGTTCGGGATCTCGGTGGACCAGCAGTTCCGCACCGAATACCTGACCCGGCTGACCGACAGTCCCGCATTGGCCGACATGACCTACCTCGGGCTGCCGCCGTTCTACCCGCCGGGCTGGTTCTGGCTCGGCGGGCGGGCCGCGGCCTGGACCGGCCTGCCGGCCTGGGAGATGTACAAGCCGTGGGCCATCACCTCGATCGCCGTGGCGGTCGCGGTAGCGCTGGTGCTGTGGAACAAGCTGATCCGCTTCGAGTACGCACTGCTGGTCACCATCGCCGGGGCCGCGGTGACGCTGGCCTACAGCTCCCCGGAGCCCTATGCGGCGATGATCACCGTGCTGCTGCCCCCGGTGCTGATCCTGACCTGGTCGGGCCTGCGTGCCGGCCAGCGCGGCGGCGGCTGGGGTGCGGTCATCGGCGCCGGCATCTTCCTCGGCTTCGCCGCGACCTTCTACACCTTGCTGGTGGCTTACACCGCGTTCACCGTGATCCTGATGGCCCTGGTGGCAGCTGTCGCCCGGAGAAGTCTCGGCCCGCTGGGGCGGCTGGCGGTGATCGGCGTGATCGCCGTTGCCATCGCGTCGATCACCTGGACGCCCTACCTGCGGCGGGCGCTGTACCGCCCGCCCGGCGAGTCCCGCAGCGCCTTCCACTACCTGCCGGGCGACGGCGCGGAGCTGAGCTTCCCGATGCTGCAGTTCACGCTGCTCGGCGCGCTGTGTCTGCTGGGCACGGTGTGGCTGGTGGCGCGGGCCACCAAGTCAACCCGTGCCGGGGCGCTGGCCGTCGGCGTCGTCGGCGTGTACCTGTGGTCGCTGCTGTCGATGCTGTCGACCCTGGCCCTCACCACCCTGCTGAGCTTCCGGCTCCAGCCGACGCTGACGGTGCTGCTGGCCACCGCCGGAGTGTTCGGCTTCGTCGAGGGCGCCCAGGCGCTCGGCCGGGCCGCGCAGGGCTGGCACACCATCGTGTACCCGGTCGCGACCGCGGTGGGGCTGGCCGGGGCGCTCGCGTTCAGCCAGGACATCCCCGAGGTGCTGCGGCCCGACATCACCGTCGCCTACACCGACACCGACGGCCACGGCGACCGCGGCGACCGGCGCGCTCCGGGCGCCGCGAAGTACTACGAGGCCGTCGACGCAGCCATCACGCGGGCCACCGGCAAGGCTCGCAACGAGACGGTGGTGCTCACCGCCGACTACAGCTTCCTGTCCTACTACCCCTACTGGGGCTTCCAGGGGCTGACGCCGCACTACGCCAACCCGCTGGCACAGTTCTCCGCGCGCGCCGCCGCGATCGAGGCCTGGTCCAAGCTCGAGACCTCGGAGCAGTTCACCCGCGCACTCGACGACTTGGCATGGCCGGCGCCGACGGTGTTTCTGATGCGCCCCGGCGCCGGAGACACCTACACGCTGCGGCTGGCCAAGGACGTTTACCCCAACCATCCCAACGTCCGGCGCTACGCCGTAGAGCTCGATGCGGCCCTGTTCGCCGGGCCGCAATTCCACGTGCAGAAGATCGGCCCGTTCGTGCTTGCCATCCGCACCTGACGGACGCCATCGGCCGCACCGATAGCATCTGTCCGTGACCGATACGCGCGCCGACTTCCGGATCGCTCGGGCCGTCGCCGTCGTCGCCGGCGTGCTGGGCACCCTACTGGCGATCCTCACCCCGCTATTGCCGGTCAAACAGACCACTGCCGAACTCAACTGGCCGCAGAACGGTGTCCTGGCCAGTGTGCAGGCACCACTGATCGGCTACGTCGCCACCGACCTGGACATCAGCGTGCCGTGCCAGGCCGCGGCGGGCCTCACCCCCGCCAAGTCGGTGCTGCTGTCCACGGTGCCCAAACAGGCCCCCAAGGCCGTCGACCGCGGACTGCTCATCGAACTCGTCAACGACGACCTGGTTCTGGTGGTGCGCAACGTGCCGGTGGTGGTGGCGCCGCTGTCCCAGGTACTCGGCCCGGACTGCCAGAAGCTGACCTTCACCGCACACGCCGACCGGGTCACCGCCGAGTTCGTCGGCCTCAAATACGGACCGCACGCCGAGAAGCCCGGCTCCCCGCTGACCGGGACCCGCAGCGGATACGACTTCCGCCCGCAGATCGTCGGGGTCTACACCGACCTGGCCGGCCCGGCACCGGCCGGCCTGGACTTCACCGCCACCGTCGACACCCGGTTCTCCAGCGCACCCACCCCGCTCAAGCTGGCCGCGATGATCCTCGGGGTAACGCTGACGATCGTCGCGCTGATCGCCCTGCACATCCTGGACACCGCCGACGGCACCCGGCACCGGCGCTTCCTGCCGGCCCGCTGGTGGTCGGCCTCACCGCTGGACGCGCTGGTCACGCTGGTGCTGGTCTGGT
The DNA here is from genome assembly GCF_046250075.1 of Mycobacterium sp. SMC-14. Taxonomy (NCBI): domain Bacteria; kingdom Bacillati; phylum Actinomycetota; class Actinomycetes; order Mycobacteriales; family Mycobacteriaceae; genus Mycobacterium; species Mycobacterium sp. SMC-14. The sequence continues at coordinate 4,537,868 of NZ_CP176429.1, forward strand.
GGCACTTCGTCGGCGCCAACACCAGCGACGACGGCTACATCCTGACCATGGCCCGGATCTCCGAGCACGCCGGCTATATGGCCAACTTCTACCGCTGGTTCGGTACGCCGGAGGCGCCGTTCGGCTGGTACTACGACCTGCTGGCGGTGTGGTCGCAGGTGTCCACCACCAGCATCTGGATGCGGCTGCCCACCCTGGGCATGGCGCTGGCCTGCTGGTGGCTGATCAGCCGCGAGGTGATCCCTCGCCTGGGCCACGCCGTCAAACACAGCCGGGCGGCGGCCTGGACCGCGGCCGGCATGTTCCTGGCCTTCTGGCTGCCGCTGAACAACGGCCTGCGCCCCGAGCCGATCATCGCGCTGGGCATCCTGGCGACCTGGTGCTCGGTGGAGCGGGCGGTGGCCACCAGCCGGCTGCTGCCGCTGGCGATCGCCTGCATCATCGGCGCGATGACGCTGTTCTCCGGCCCGACCGGGATCGCGTCGATCGGTGCGCTGTTGGTGGCGATCGGGCCGCTGCGCACCATCTTGCATCGGCGCTCCAAGCAGTTCGGGCTGACGCCGTTACTGGCGCCGATCGCCGCGGCGGTCAGCATCACCGCGATCGTGATCTTCCGCGACCAGACCCTGGCCGGCGAGATCGAAGCCAGCACGCTGAAGTCCGCGGTCGGGCCCAGCCTGGCCTGGTTCGAGGAGCACGTCCGCTACGAACGGCTGTTCCTGGCCACCCCCGACGGCTCGGTGGCGCGCCGATTCCCGGTGCTGGCACTGGGCGTCGCGCTGGCGGTCTCGGTGGCGATGGCGCTGCGCAAGGGCCGGATTCCCGGCACCGCGGCCGGACCCAGCCGGCGCATCATCGGGATCACCATCATCTCGTTCATCGCGATGATGTTCACGCCCACCAAGTGGACGCATCACTTCGGTGTGTTCGCCGGCCTGGCCGGGTCGGTGGGGGCGCTGGCCGCCGTCGCGGTGGGTGCCGCGGCCATGCACTCCCGGCGCAACCGGACACTGTTCACCGCGGTGGTCCTGTTCATCACCGCGCTGTCGTTCGCCAGCGTCAACGGCTGGTGGTACGTCTCCAACTTCGGGGTGCCGTGGTCGAACGCCTTCCCCAAGTGGCACCTGGCGTTCGCGACCATGGGTGTGGCACTGACGGTAGTGGCGGCGCTGGTGGCGGCCTGGTTCCACTTCGTCAATGGCGCCGAGCGGCCGCCGCGCTGGACGGCGCTGTCCGGCTACCCGCTGGCCATCGCCTCCTGGGTGCTGATCGTGTTCGAGGTGGTGTCGCTGACCGCCTCGATGCTCGGCCAATACCCGGCCTGGACGGTGGGCCGCTCCAACCTGGCCGCGATTCCGGTGCTGGGTTCCGGCAGGACCTGCGGACTGGCCGACGACGTGCTGGTGGAGCAGGACCCCACCGCCGGGATGCTCACCCCGATCGATGCTCCGGTCGCTGACGCCCTCGGCGCGACGTTCTCGGTCGGGTTCACCCCCAACGGGATTCCCGCCGACGTCTCGGCCGACCAGGTGATCGGCCCGCCCGGGCTGGGCCGGCTGGCCGACGACGACGCACAGACCGCCGGGGGCGAGGCCGGTACCGAAGGTGGCACCACTGCTGCCGAGGGTGTGAACGGCTCTCGAGCCCGGCTGCCCTACAAGCTGGACCCGGCCCGGGTGCCGGTGCTGGGCAGCTGGCGCCCCGGCATTCAGGTCCCCGCGCTGCTGCGTTCGGCCTGGTACCGGCTGCCCGCCGACCGGGCCAACGCCGGGCCGCTGCTGGTGGTGACGGCCGCGGGCCGCTTCGACCGCGGCGAGGTCACTGCGCAGTGGGCCACCGAGTCCGGCGCCGCGAACGATAAGCCCGGCGGTTCAGCGAGCCTCGACGAAGGAGAGGCGAAGCTGGGACCGTCGCATAAAGCCAGCGGCACCGTGGAGTTCGGTGACATCGGCGCGGTCCCGGCATGGCGCAACCTGCGCGCGCCGATGTCGGCGATCCCGCCTGAGGCCACCCGTATCCGGTTGGTGGTCCGCGACGACGACCTGGCCCCGCAGCACTGGATCGCGGTGACGCCGCCGCGGGTGCCGCAGCTGCGCACCCTGCAGGAAGCGGTCGGCTCCTCGGATCCGGTACTGCTGGACTGGCTGGTAGGCCTGGCGTTCCCCTGCCAGCGGCCGTTCGGTCACCAGAACGGGGTGACCGAAGTGCCGAAATGGCGGATCCTGCCGGACCGGTTCGGCGCCGAGGCGAACTCCCCGGTGATGGACAACAACGGTGGCGGTCCCTTGGGCATCACCGAGCTGCTGGTGCGCGCGACCACGGTGCCCAGTTATCTGAACCACGACTGGTTCCGCGACTGGGGTGCCCTGCAGCAGTTGACGCCGTACTACCCGGCGGCCACACCGGCGCAGCTGGATCTGGGGACCGCCGTGCGTTCCGGGCTGTGGAGCCCGGCGCCGTTGCGGCACTGATTTCCGTCACGCGTCTCACTCGCCCCACCCGTCACCGGACTGGAGGGATGTGGCAGTTGCCCGCCTTTGAGCGACAACTGCCGGCCGTGTCGGACCGCGGTGCCAGGGTTCGCCGCATGACGAACCGGAGATCATTGCGCGGCATCGAGCTGCGTTACGTACTGACCCACTATCTGCTGCATCACGGGACGCGCAGCATCGGCGAACTGGCCGCGGAGCTGGACTCCCGGGGCTTCGGCGTCCCGGGGCGGCCATCGAAGGCGATCTCGGATGCCCTGCGCTGGGAGCGTGGACGCGGCCGGGCGTTCCGGCGCGGCCGGGGCCGCTACGGGCCCGCGTCGATGCCGCGCAGCACCGAGTACCGGATTCACCAGCGGGTGATGGCGCTGCGCGCTCAGGCCGCGGGCTTTGCGCCCGGCCATCCCCAGCCCCCGTCCCCAACCTGACATAACGCACCCTGTCGCTCGTAGGCGGGCAACAAGCACATATGTCCCGCTCGCGGGATGGGCGATGTCGCGGTTCCGAGACGGGCGGGACGGGGTCCGCCGAGGCGCCCGCCCCGTCGCATAGCATCAGGGCTCGTGTCCTCCACCTACGACCAGCCCAAGCAGCGTTATCGGATCGCACGGCTGATCGCGGTGGTGGCCGGCGTCACCGGCGTGCTGCTGTGCGGCATCACCCCGTTGCTCCCGGTCAAACAGACCACCGCCACCATCGCCTGGCCGCAGGGGCTCAACGTCGACGGCCACGTCAGCGACGTCACCGCTCCCCTGGTGTCCGGTGCGCCACGCAGCCTGGACATCACGATTCCCTGCTCGGCGATAGCCACCCTGGGCGAAAAGGGCGGCCTGGTGCTCTCGACCGTGCCAGCCGGCGGCGTCGACGCCACCGCGCACGGCCTGTTCGTGCGGGCCAACAAGACGGCAGTGTTCGCCGCCTACCGCGACCACGTGGCCGCGGCTGCCCCCCGCGCCAAGATCGCCGACTGCAGCCAACTGCACCTATGGGCCAACGCCGGCGAGGTCGGCGCGGATTTCGTCGGGATCCCCGGCGCTGCCGGCACCCTGCCGCCGGAGAACAAACCGCAGGTCGGCGGCGTCTTCACCGAACTGGAGATCGGCCCGCAGCCCGGCCTGAGCGCCCGCATCGACGTCGACACCCGGTTCATCACCGCACCCACCCCGCTCAAGACCGCGGTCATGGCGCTGGGGGTGCTGGCAGCACTGGCGTCAATCCTGGCGCTGGCGGTCCTGGACCGCCGCCAAACTCACCGCACCCCGCGCAGCTGGCGGCACTGGCTGCGGGCCAACCCGATCACCTGGCTGGCCGACCTCGGCGTACTGGCCGCCCTGGCGCTGTGGCACGTCATCGGCGCCATCTCCAGCGACGACGGCTACAACCTCACGATGGCCCGCAACGTCGCGCACGCCGGCTACGTGGCCAACTACTACCGATTCTTCGGCGCCACCGAGGCCCCATTCGACTGGTACCCGTCGCTGCTCGGCCAGCTGAGCACGATCAGCACGGCCGGGGTGTGGATGCGCCTGCCCGCCACACTGGCCGGCATGGCCTGCTGGCTGATCATCAGCCGCCGGATCCTGCCCCGGCTGGGCCGGCTGTCCGGCAACCGGGTGGCGGTGTTCACCGCCGCGGCCATGTTCGCGGCGGCCTGGCTGCCGTTCAACAACGGCCTGCGCCCCGAGCCCCTGATCGCGCTGGGCACTCTGCTGGTCTGGGTGCTGGTGGAACGCACCATCGCCACCCGCCGACTGGTGCCCACCGCGCTGGCGATCGTGGTGGCGGTCTTCACCGTCACGCTGGCTCCGCACGGACTGATCGCACTGGCCCCGCTGCTGACCGGCTCCCGGGCCATCGAGGCGGTGATCCGCAAGCGGCGGGCCACCGACGGCCTGCTCGCACCGCTGGCCGTGCTGGCCGCAGCCGCATCGGTGATCGCCGTGGTGGTCTGCCGGTCTCAGACCCTGGCCGCGGTCGCCGAATCGGCCCGGATCAAGTACGTAGTCGGCCCGACCATCGCCTGGTACCAGGAGTTCCTGCGGTACTACTTCCTGACCGTCGAGGAGAACGTCGACGCCTCGCTGACCCGCAGGTTCGCCGTGCTGGTGCTGCTCTTCTGCATGTTCGCCATGCTGGTGGTGTTGCTGCGGCGCGGCCGGATCAACGGGGTGGCCAGCGGCCCGGCCTGGCGGCTTATCGGGTCGACCGCGGTGGGCCTGTTGCTGCTGACGTTCACCCCCACCAAGTGGGCGGTGCAGTTCGGCGGGTTCGCCGGGCTGGCCGGTGCGCTGGCCGCGCTCACCGCGTTCACCTTCGCCCGGGTCGGGCTGCACAGCCGACGCAACATGACCCTGTACGTGACCGCGCTGCTGTTCCTGGTGGCCGTGGCGACCTCCGGGGTGAACGGCTGGTTCTACGTCGGCGGCTACGGGGTGCCGTGGTTCGACATCCCGCCGGTGATCGCCAGCCGCCCGGTGACGTCGATGTTCCTGGCTGCGTCCATCGCCACCGGCCTGCTGGCCGGCTGGCAGCACTTCCGGCTGGACTACACCGGGCACACCGAGGTGACTCCCAACCGGCGTAACCGGATTCTGGCCTCCACCCCGCTGCTGATCGTCGCGAGCCTGATGGTGCTGCTGATGGTCGGCTCGATGGCCAAGGCCGCCGCTGGGCGCTACCCCGCCTACACCACCGCCAAGGCCAACGCCGACGCCATCACGTCCGGCCTGGCCGGTTGTGCCATGGCCGACGACGTGTTGGCCGAACCCGACGTCAACGCGGGTCTGCTGCAGCCGGTGCCAGGCCAGAAATACACCGAGCTCGGCCCGCTCGGCGGTTCCGACCCGTACGGCTTCGACCCCAACGCCGTCGACGAGGACCTCACCTCGCTGGCCGTGATCGCCAAGCCCGGGGTGCCCAACGCGGACGCCTCCCCGAACAAGCCCAGCGCCAACCAGAGCGACGCGGCGGGCACCGCCGGCGGCAAGATCCCCGACGACGCCCCCGACGGGGTGAACGGTTCCCGGGTGGCACTGCCGTTCGGCCTGGACCCGGCCGTCACCCCGGTGCTCGGCTCCTACAAGGAACAGGTGGCCGCGCACGCCACCTCGGTCTGGTACCGACTGCCCGAACCCGACCGCACCGCCACCCGGGCCCCGATTGTCGTGGTCACCGCCGCGGGAGCCATCTGGTCGCACGGCGAGGACGGCAAGCTCGACTACGGCCAGCCACTGAACCTGGAGTGGGGCACCAGCAACCCCGACGGCACGTTCAAGGCGCTCGGGCAGACCGAACCGATCGACATCGGGCCGCAGAACTCCTGGCGCAACCTGCGTTTCCCGCTGGCCTGGGCGCCGCCGGGCACCGACGTGGTGCGCATCGTGGCCAACGACCCGAACCTGTCCACCGAGCAGTGGATCGCCTTCACCCCGCCGCGGGTGCCGGTGGTCAAGACCATCACCGAGTTGATGGGCTCGCAGACCCCGGTGCTGATGGACATCGCCGTCGCGGCGAACTTCCCGTGCCAGCGGCCGTTCGCCGAGCACCTGGGCATCGCCGAGTTGCCGGAGTACCGGATCATGCCCGATCACAAGCAGACCGCGGCGTCGTCCAACCTGTGGCAGTCCGCCGAGGACGGTGGACCGTTCATGATCACCCAGGCCATGCTGTGGACCACCACCCTCCCGACCTACCTGCGCAATGACTGGTATCGCGACTGGGGTGCGGTCGAGGCCTATCACCGCCTGATCCCCGCCAAGGACGCGCCCGACGCCGTCATCGAGCAGGGCACCGTCACTGTTACCGGCTGGAGCCGGTCCGGACCGATTCGAGCACTGCCATGACGCCGCCTCTGACCGACCGTGACCTCAAACTGACCCGTTGGGTGGCCGTCGTCGCCGGCCTCGTGGGCTTCCTGCTGTCGGTGGCCACTCCGCTGCTGCCGGTGGTGCAGACCACCGCCACGCTGAACTGGCCCCAGCACGGCGAGCTGGGCAGCGTGACCGCCCCCCTGATCTCGCAGACCCCGATCTCGATGTCGGTGAAGGCGCCGTGCGCGCTGGTGCGCCAGTTGCCCGCCGAGGGCGGCACGCTGCTGGCCACCGCGCCGGCCAAGGGCAAGGACGCCGCGCTCAACGGGCTGTTCATCACCGTCACCGAGAAGCGGGTGGACGTCACCGACCGCAATGTGGTGCTGGCCACCGCACCGCGGGCCAAGGTGGAAGGGCCTGGCTGTACCGACATCGAGGTCACGTCGTCGCACGCCGGAACGTTCGCCACCATCGGCGGGATCACCCAGCGCTACGGCTGGCCCGACCCGAACCTTCGCCCGCAGATCGTCGGCGTGTTCACCGACCTGGCCGGTCCCGCCCCGACAGGCCTGGAGCTGACCGCCGACATCGACACCCGGTTCTCCACCAAGCCGACCCCCTTGAAGCGGGCCGCGATCTATGTGGCCATCCTGGCCACCGTGATCGCGGTGCTGGCGCTGTGGCGCCTGGACCGGCTCGACGGCCACCGGATGCACCGGCTGATCCCGAGCCGTTGGCGGTTCTTCTCACTGGCCGACGTGGCGGTGGTGTTCGGGTTCCTGCTCTGGTACGTGATCGGCGCGAACTCCTCCGACGACGGCTACATCCTGGGGATGGCCCGGGTGGCCGACCACGCCGGCTATATGAGCAACTACTTCCGTTGGTTCGGCAGCCCGGAGGACCCGTTCGGCTGGTACTACAACCTGCTGGCACTGATGACGCACGTGTCCGACGCCAGCATCTGGATCCGGCTGCCGGACCTGGTCGCCGGGCTGGTGTGCTGGCTGCTGCTGAGCCGCGAGGTGCTGCCCCGGTTCGGTCCAGCGGTGGCGGCCAGCAAGCCCGCGCTGTGGGCGGCCGGCCTGGTGCTGCTGGCGGCATGGATGCCGTTCAACAACGGCCTGCGCCCCGAGGGGATCATCGCGGTCGGTGCGCTGATCACCTACGTGCTGGTGGAGCGGGCGATCATCTCCAGCCGGTTGACCCCGGCGGCACTGGCGATCATCTGTGCGGCCTTCACCCTGGGTATTCAGCCCACCGGCCTGATCGCGGTGGCCGCGCTGCTGGCCGGTGGCCGGCCGCTGCTGCGGATCCTGGTGCGTCGCCACCGCATTCACGGCACCTGGCCGCTGGTGGCACCGCTGCTGGCCGCCGGTGCGGTGATCCTGACCGTCGTCTTTTCCGACCAGACCATCCGCACCGTGCTGGAAGCCACCCGGGTTCGCACCGCGATCGGCCCCAGCCAGGCCTGGTACACCGAGAACCTGCGCTACTACTACCTGATCCTGCCGACCGTCGACGGCTCGCTGTCGCGGCGGTTCGGTTTCCTGATCTGCGCGCTGTGCCTGTTCACGGCGATGTTCATCATGTTGCGCCGCAAGCGCGTTCCCGGTGTCGCCAGCGGCCCGGTATGGCGGCTGATGGGCGTGATCCTGGCGACCATGTTCTCGCTGATGTTCGCGCCCACCAAGTGGGTGCACCACTTCGGGCTGTTCGCCGCGGTGGCCGGGGCGATGGCGGCGTTGACCACGGTGCTGGTATCTCGACAAGTGGTGCGCTGGTCGAGAAACCGGATGGCCTTCGCGGCGGCGGTGCTGTTCATCCTGGCGTTGTGTTTCGCCACCACCAACGGCTGGTGGTACGTCTCCAGCTACGGCGTACCGTTCAACGCCGACATGCCGCGCATCGGCGGAATCACCGTCAGCACAATCCTGTTCGCCATGTTCGCCGTGGCAGCCGGTTGGGCGGCCTGGCTGCACTTCGCACCGCGTGATCGCGGCGAGGGCCGGGTAGCCCGGGCACTGACCGCCGCTCCCATTCCGGTGGCGGCCGGCTTCATGGTGTGCGTGTTCGTCGCCTCGATGGTGGCCGGGGTCATTCGCGAGTACCCGACCTACTCCAACGGCCTGGCCAATGTGCGGGCGTTCGTGGGTGGCTGCGGGCTGGCCGACAACGTGCTCGTGGAGCCGGACCCCAACGACGGGGCGCTGACACCTCTATCGCCCGGCCCCGACGGCTGGGGCGATCTGGGACCGCTGGGCGGGGTGGACCCGGTCGGCTTCACCGCCAGCGGGGTACCGGAGAAGGTGGTCGCCGAGGCGCTGCGGATGCCGATCACCCAGCCTGGCACCGACTACGACTGGGATGCCCCGAAGAAGCTGAAGACGGCCGGAATCAACGGCTCGACCGTCCCGCTGCCCTACGGCCTGGACCCGGCCCGGATTCCGTTGGCGGGCAGCTACAGCACCGACGGGCAGCAGGAGTCCAAGCTGACGTCGGCGTGGTACGCGCTGCCCCCGGCTGATGACGGCCACCCACTGGTGGCCGTGACCGCCGCAGGCACCATCGCCGGCAACAGCGTGCTGAAGGGTTACACCACCGGCCAGGACGTGCAGCTGGAGTACGGCGTGCCCGGCCCCGACGGCGCGCCCGTGGCCGCCGGCCGGCTGGTGCCCTACGACCTGTTCGGCGAGTGGCCGAGGATGTGGCGCAACCTGCGCTACCCGCGGGCCCAGATTCCCGCCGACGCCGTCGCGGTACGCATTGTGGCCGTGGACAAGTCGCTGAACCCGCGGGACTGGATCGCGTTCACCCCGCCGCGACTGCCCGAGGTGAAGACAATCCAGGAGTACATCGGCTCCGACAAGCCGGTGCTGCTGGACTGGGCGGTGGGCCTGGCCTTCCCGTGCCAGCACCCGATGCTGCACGCCAACGGCGTCACCGAGGTGCCTCAGTACCGGATCACCCCGGACTACAACGCCAAGAAGCAGGACACCGACACCTGGCAGGACGGGGTCAACGGCGGGCTGCTGGGCATCTCCGACATGCTGCTGCGCGCACATGTGATGGCCACCTACCTGAACTACGACTGGGGCCGGGACTGGGGCTCGTTGCGCCAGTTCGACGTGATCACGCCGGCAACGCCCGCGGAGTTGGACCTGGGCAGCGCCACACGTTCGGGCTGGTGGTCACCGGGCCAGATCCGGATCAAGGCGTAATTTTTATCCGCGAGCGTGCAGAGTTGTCCGGCATTTCCCCAGGTGAGGGTGGACAACTCTGCACGCTCACAAAGAGTAGGGGTCAGGCCACCCGGTCCAGCTGAAACCTGATCCGTCGCAGCAACTCGTAGGGCCGGTGCCGCACATCGTCGACGATCACGGCCAGCACCACCCAGCCCGCCTCCTGCAGTGCAGCCCGTCTGACCCGGTCGTAACGCAACGCACCCACTCCGCTGTGCCACTCCAGACCGTCGTATTCGACCGCGACCCGGTACGCTGGCCAGGCGAAATCCACTCGCCAGGTCCGGAAATTGCGGTCGACGATCTCGTACTGAAGCTCCGGCGCGGGTAGGCCGCCGTCGATCATCACCAGCCGCGTCTCGCTCTCCATCGGTGACTCGGCGCGCGGGTCGGCCAGCGGCAGGAGGTCACGCACCGTGACGATCTCGCGCCGGCCGGCCTGGCGCTCCGCGGCCGCCCACAGCTCCCGTTCAGTGCAGGTGCCACTGCGCAACGCGGCGTCGAGGGTGGCCAGCGCACGCGGTCGCCATAGGCTGCGAGCCGTCTCGATCGCAGTCCAGGCCGGGGCGGTGGCGAGCCTCCCGTCGACCTCCACCAGCGGGGCGCCCTCCCGGCGGTGCACCACCAGGCCGTCGACCGGCCGGAGCTGTCTGCCTTCAGGATTCAGCACATGCAGCTCCTGGGGGCATTCCACGTCGAAGCCGTGGGTGGCGGCTGCGGTGGCCAGACAGGTCGAGACTCGACTTCCGGTCAGCAGGTCCAGGCCGCGCAGCCGCAACTCGGCGTCGGGTTCTCCGGCACCGTAGATTCCGTGCCAAAGTTGTTGCAGCTGTCCGTGTTTGACTGCGTCACGAAGCGCGCGCCGACTCAGATGGTTGAGGGCCTGGCCGCAGGTGACGACGCCGCCCTGGTGTGCCAACAGCTCGCGGAGGTCGGGGTTCATGGGCGCCTATCGTCGGCGCCGGCACCCCATCCCGCCCAGTCACCCTGCCGCGGCGCTGTGGATAATCCCTGCTCCTTCGCCCACCGTGCAGATTTGTCCGCCCCGACCTGGGGAAACACCGGACAGTTGTGCACGCTCGCGGGAGAGGGACGCCAAGTCCCGCAGCTCGCGTTCGAGTTCGCCCTGCACTCCGGGGATGCCGGTACCGCGCAGTGAGCACCCGAGGGTCTCCGGCAGGAACCGCAGGGCGACCAATCCGATCACCGCGGCGAGCACCAGGTATGCCGCCGGAAAAAGCTGCCAGCCGGTGCGTTCGATGACCGAGTCGGCCAACACCGGCGCGGTGCCGCCGAAGACCGCGACGGCCGCGTTGTCGGCGATCGCGAATCCCGCATAGCGCACCTGGGTGGGGAACATGGCCGGAAATGTCGCCGCCACGGTTGCCAGCGGCCCAGCGAACAGCACACTGAGCACCGTGAATCCCACCAGCGCGCAGGTGAATCCCTGGCCCATGAGCCAGTACATCGGCAGCGCCAACACGACGAACCCGATCAGGGAGCCGCGCCACAGCGGTTTTCGACCGATCCGATCCGACCAGGCGCCCGCGAACGGGATGCAGGCCATCATGGCCAGCTCCCCGACCAACACCACCGCCGTCCTGCTGCGTTCGTCCAGGCCGGCCGAGGCGTGCAGGTAGGTCGGTTGATAGGTCACCAGGGTGTAGTCGATGATGTTCAGCGCGACCAGCAGCGCGAGCGTGACCAAGATCGGTCGGGTGTAGTTGGTCAGCAGGTCGACCAGCCGGTCCCAGGCCGATCCATTGATCGCATCGCAGGCGACGCACTCGGTGAACACCGGAGTCTCGGGCATCCGACTGCGCAGCACCAGCCCCAGCGCACCCAGCGGCAGGGCAAGCAGGAACGGGATGCGCCAGCCCCAGGCCGCCATCTGCTCGTGGCTGAGCATCGCCTCCAGCGCCAGGACGACGGCGCTGCCGAGGACGAAGCCGCCGACGGCACCGAACTCCAGGAAGCTGCCGTACGTCCCCCGCTTGTCATCGGGTGCGCTCTCAGCCATGAACGTTGCGGCGCCGCCGTATTCGCCACCAGTGGAGAAGCCCTGCACCACACGCAGGGCGATCAACAGGCCTGGCGCCCACCACCCCGCGCTGGCATAGGTGGGCAGCACGCCGATCAACGTCGTCGCCACCGCGATCAGCAGAATTGTCGCGACCAGGACCGACTTCCGTCCGAACCGGTCTCCGATCGGGCCCCAGATCATGCCTCCCAGCGGCCGCAGCACGAAAGAGACCGCGAAGCCGAGCATGGTTCCGAGATTGCCCAGCGTGTCCGGAAAGAACGCCTCAGTCAGATACGTCGCGACCACCGCGTAAACGCCGTAGTCATACCATTCGGTAGCGTTGCCGATGGCTGATGCAGCAATTGCTTTGCGCAGCAGCCTTTTACGGCCATCTGGGACACTTCGCGGTTTTCGTACGACCGGCGCCGACGGCCTCGCCGGCAGCAGTAGACTCATCGCGCCTCGCCGCTAGGGCACACGTCGTCTCCCCCGTCATGCCTCCGACGGTTCGCACGGCGATCCGGGCAGCCGGAATCACGTTCCGGCCCCGCATGATTGGAACCTCGGCGGCTAGCCCATCATGGGATCGCCTGGGGTAAACGATAATTGGTTTGCAACAGAAGTGACTGGTGTTGCGGAAGCGTTACGCAACACTTACCCGCCCGAGACTAGGAAGCAGCTTCCCAGTAAGCAGGATCCAGGTATTGACCGACCAGCGACTCCCACATCATGTTGGTCAGGCCGTTGAGCATTTCGTCCACCGTCGGGTTGTCGCCGGCAGCGACGCCCACACCGGCCATAGCTGCGAGCAGTCCGTCCAGTGCGGGGTTGTCGAGCATGTCCACTTCTACGTAGGTCTGGGGGTCGAACAGGTCGTTGACGAAAGCGCCCCAGCCGGTCATCGTCGCTTCAACCAACGCGGTGCTGACCTCGTTCCAGTCGAGGTTCGGCATGTCCTCCGTCGCCATGTTCGGGACATCCGCCGGGCCATCGTTCCACCCGTGATCGATGTTGCCGTAACCCAGGTTCACCAGGATGCGCATGACCGGTTCCAGCAGGTCATAGATGGGCTTGCCGGTGATCGGGACGAACAGCAGCGGGTACAGCAGCGGAAGGTACTCGCTGGGGATCACGTAGGAGTTGATCATGCTGTCCGGGCTGGACTCCAGCAGGACGGCGTCCGCGATCTGCTCGGGGGTCAAGCCAAGGTACGCAATGTGCTGGATGGCCATGCCCATGATTGCATTCAGGCTGGACAGCGGGTTGAGGAAGTATTTCGGGAAGTCGGCGTAGCCGTCGTACTCCAAGGTGTAGATGTCGGTGGGGTACAGATCATTCGGAGTCGGGTTGCCCAGTGTCACGCCCTGTTCCGCGAGATTGGCGGTGATGCCCGGCATGTCCGAGAATCCGACCAGCAGACCGCCATTCGGGTTCGCCGAGTCACCGATCAACACGAAATGCACCGCCGAACTCGGTACGCCGGCCTCGTCGAGCTGCTGCATGGCCAGTGTGGTGAGGGCGGCGCTCTGCGAGTAACCGAAGACCGTCACCGGGTGGTCCTCGTCCACCTTGCCTTCATCGAGCAGGGTCAGCACTCGGTCGGTCAGCGCCGTCGCGCCCTTGGCCATGGACTCGTCCAGTAAGTAGGCCTCCTGAGGAGTGGTCAGCACCTCGAGCTGGCCGGCGAACCCGTGCGGCTGCAGAAAGAGGTCATTAACGGTTTCGGCGTAATGCTCACTCGGAGTCGGGATCATGCTGGGACCCATGATCAGCGCGACGCCGGAGTTGGCGAGCGAGCCACCCTCGGCAGCCGACAGCAGCACTCCGGCATGGTCGGGCGGCGAAGTCAGCGATGTGAGCTGGGGAGCACCGGCGATACCGGCCGCCAAGACGGCGGCGGCCAGCGCAGTTCGCAGGCCTTGCTCGCAGTGACTGGACCGTGCCGCGACTGCATCAAACATCCAGAGTTCCTCGCCAGATTCTCGAGGCCGCCCATGAGTGGGCGTTGCCGAACCTGGATGATTTCAATCACACTCTGTTATGTCAAATTAAGGTTCACTAATCCGGAAAACGTCCCCACCAGGACCAAGCTGCTCTCACCCTGAGAACGCAGGCGACCTAATGTTCCCGCACCCTGAGCCAGGACTTAGCGGCGGTGCGGGGCGGCAGCGCTCACCCACCGAGAAGCACGGGCTAGATCGGCAGCAGGCCGTGCTTGCGCTGCACCTTGGGGAAGTTCTGCTTGTCGCGCAGCAGGCGCAGCGACTTACGCAGCAACAACCGGGTCTCGTGCGGCTGGATCACGGCGTCGATGTAGCCCCGCTCGGCGGCGGTCCACGGGATCGCCATGTTCTCGTTGTAGCCGTCGATGAAGTCCTGCTTGATCTTCTGCACCTCGGGCGCGGTCGGATCCGGGAAGCGTTTCACCAGCAGCTGGGCCGCGCCGTCTGCACCGATCACCGCGATGCGGGCGGTCGGCCAGGCGAAGTTCAGGTCCGCGGACAACTGCTTGGAACCCATGACGGCGTAGCCGCCGCCGTAGGCCTTGCGGATGATCACTGTCACCTTGGGCACGTCGGCCTCGACGATGGCATTGAAGAACCGGCCACCGCGCTTGATGATTCCGTTCTTCTCCTCGGCCACCCCGGGCATGGCGCCGGGGGTATCGACGACGAAAACCAGTGGGAGGTTGTAGGAGTCGCAGAAACGAATGAAACTTGCCGCCTTGTCCGAAGCCTCGGTGTCCACGGCCCCGGACATGTACATCGGCTGGTTGGCGATCACCCCGACCGGGTGCCCGTCGACCCGGGCGAACGCGGTGATCATCGCCTGCCCGCGCTGATCGGCGATCTCGAACACGTCGCCGTCGTCGAAGATACGCAGCAGGATCTCGTGCATGTCGTAGGCGACGTTGTCGGCGTCCGGAACGATCGCGTCCAGCTCCAGGTCGTGCGGAGTGATCTCCGGCTCCAGCCCGGGGTTGACGATCGGCGCGTCGTCGAAGTGGTTGGCGGGCAGGAACGACAGGTAGTCGCGCACGTACTGGAACGCCGCCGCCTCGTCGTCGACCACCTTGTGGATGTTGCCGCGCTGCGCCTGGACGTCGGCGCCACCGAGCTCGTCGAAGCTCACGTCCTCGCCGGTGACGTCCTTGATCACGTCGGGACCGGTGATGAACATGTAGCCCTGATCGCGCACCGCCACCAAGAGGTCTGTCTGGATCGGCGAATACACCGCTCCCCCAGCACATTTGCCCAAGATGATGGAGATCTCCGGCACTAAGCCGCGCAGCATCTCGTGCCGCCGTCCCAGCTCGGCGTACCAGGCCAGCGATGTCACCGCGTCCTGGATCCGCGCGCCAGCGGAGTCGTTGATGCCGATGATCGGACAGCCGACCATGGCCACCCACTCCATCAGCTTGGCCACCTTGCGACCGAACATCTCCCCGACCGAGCCCTGGAACACGGTCTGGTCGTGGCTGAACACCCCGACCGGCCGGCCGTTGATCCGGCCGTGGCCGGTGACCACGCCGTCGCCGTACAGCGCGTTCGGGTCACCGGGGGTCTTGCACAGCGCACCGATCTCCAAGAAGCTGCCCGGATCCAGCAGGGCATGGATCCGCTCGCGGGCACTGGGAATGCCCTTCTTCGCGCGCTTGGCGACGGCCGCCTCGCCGCCGGGTTCGGATGCCAGCTCCAGCTTTTCGCGGAGTTCGGCCAACAGTTCGGCGGTGGTCTTGTTCGTCACGCGCTCTCGCCTTCGGCTTGGATCCGGTTGATCGCCTCACTCATATGGGCGCCCACTTTGGCAATGTACGGCTCGTCGATGACCTGGACGTGCTCGCCCCCGATCGGCACGATCTCCAAGTCGGAGATGTATTCGCCCCAGCCGCCGTCGGGCTTGCGGGTCGCGTAGGCGGGCTCGAACACGATGGCGTCATCGTGGTAGCGGTCGGCCATGTACAGCGTGACGTGCCCCTCGTAGGGCTGGATCTCGATGGTGTCCAGGGCCCGGTTGTCCAGGTACGACGTGCGCTGGTGCTCGATAATGCCGCCCGGGATCTGCACGCCGCTTTGCGCGACGACGTCCAGCACGAAACGGACCTGACCCTCGTCGTCGAGCTTTTCCAGTTCCTCGTAGGGGATCTCGGGGACCTCGACGTTGAAGGTGCGCTCGGCAAACCGTGCGTAGCGGTCCCAGCGCGCGCGCATTCCTTCCTTGCTCTGGTCGATCGGCTCACCGGGCAGCACCAGGTCGAGCAGCCCGACGTAACGCACATCGGCGCCGGCCTGCTTCAACCCGATCGCACATGCGTAGGCCAGCGCCCCTCCCAGTGACCACCCCGCCAGCAGGAACGGTCCGTCGTGCAGCTCCAGCAGTTTGGGCACGTACTCGGCGGCGCGCTCCTCGATGGAGCCCTCCACCCGCTCGATCCCGTACACCGGGAGGTCGGCGGGCAATCGCTTCATCAGCGGTTCGTAGACCACGGTCGAGCCACCGGCCGGGTGGAACACGAACAGCGGGACCCTGTTCGAGCCTTCGGGCTTCGCGCGCAGCGTGCGGACGAATCCGTCCACCACGCCATCCTCCAGCTGATCGCGGACGATGGTCGCCAGCGACTCAATGGTGGTCGCCGACTTCACGTCGTCGATCGAGATGATGCCCTCGGCACGCTCGGACAACCGCTCGGCCATCTTGGCCACGGTGTCGTCATCGACGGCGGGCAGTTCGTTGAAGATGCCGCCCGGGGACTTCCCCGTGACGATCGCCCAGGTGGCGAACGTGATTCGCTCGGCGGCGTCACGCGGTGGCACGTCGGCGCCCAGCGCCTCGGTGACCGCCTCCTGGGTGAGCACCTTGGCGGCGGCCGCGGCAGCCGTCTTGGTGCTCACGCCGCTCGCGTTGACGCCCGGGCCGCTGGGGTCCGTCGGCGGCGGCGGAACTGCCGGGCCGGCCGGGTTGGTCGGCGGCGGCGGGATAGGGATGTCCGAAGCAGGTGGCCCGGCAGCGGCTTCGGCGGCCGGCGCCGGCTCGGCGGCGGGCGCGACTTCCGCGCTCGCCGCGCCCTTTGCCGCGGCGATCATGGCGGCCTGCTCGGCGGCGATCTCGTCGGCCGTCTGGGTCTGCTGGTGGGCGTGCAGCGCCTCCACCTCGTCGCGGTGCTCGACCGCGTAGCGGATCATCTCCTCGACGTTGTACAGGTTCGCATCTCGCACCGCGGTCAGCTGGATCGGCGGCATATCGAAGTCGTACTCGACGCGGTTCTTGATCCGCACCGCCATCAGCGAGTCCAGGCCCAGCTCGATCAGCGGCACCTCCCACGGCAGGTCCTCGGGCTCGTAGCCCATCGCGCCGCCGACGATCGCACCCAGCCGCTCAGCGACGGTCTCCCCGCTCTCCGGTGACCACTTGGCGAAGCCGGCCGCCAGTCCGGCTCCCGCGGTGAGGTTGTCGCTCAGGATCGCGGCGTCATCGGCCTGCGGCTCCGGTTCAGCCGGTGCCGCAACAGATTCCGCCGTCACGGCGGTCCCGGCGCCGACTGCCACCGGTAGGACTCCGGCTGCACCGCCTCGACTCACCAGCGCGTCGTAGACCAGCGTGAACGACTCGCCGATGCGCGAGTGCACCTGCACGGCCGCGCCACCCGGGTGCCGGGTCAACGTGGTCACCAGCCGCGAACCCTCCGCCGGTACCGCCCGTTGTTCGGAGGCCACCAGGGCCGAGTCCGGAATGACGGTTGCGGCAGCGGCTTTCACCAGGGCGGCCAAGTCGGTCTCGCCGCGACCGGCGAACTCGAAGACGTGCCGGCCATCCGGGGTCGCGACGTGCGAGCCGGGCATGACACCGGTGGCGTCGCCGGAGAATCGGGCGTCGAGCCAGTGCGGTTTGCGCCTGAAGCGCGTCGGCGGGATGTTGGCGAACTCCGCCGGGCTGATCGGCCCCTGCACCTCACGCGGGAACAGCGTGCGGAAGTCGAGGTCGTGGCCGTAGACGTAGAGCTGGGCCATCGCGATGATCATGGCGTCGACGTCGTCGGTCTTGCGGGCCAGCGTTGCGATCAACTGGGCATCGTGGAGCCCAGCGCTGGCCGTCGTCAGTCCCACCTGCATGAGCGCGACCGGGTTCGGCGCCAGCTCCAGGAAGGTGGTGTAGCCGTTGTCGACGGCGTTGCGGACCCCGTGGGTGAAGTAGACGCTGTGTCGCATCCCCTTCTTCCAGTAGTCCACATCGTGGATCGGCTCGCCGCCGGGCTTGACGTAGCTGCCCTCGTGCACGGTGGAGAAGATGCCGATGTTCGGGGTGTGCGGCTCGATGCCCTGCAGCTCCGCGGAGAACTCGCCGAGCAGCGGGTCCATCTGCGAGGTGTGGCCGGCACCCTTGGTCTGCAGCTTGCGGGCGAAGCGGCCCTCGGATTCGGCGCGCGCGACGATCTCGTCGATCTGCTCGGGCGGGCCGCCGATCACGGTCTGGCTCGGGGCGGCGTAGACGCACACCTCCAGGCCGGGGAAGTCGGCGAACACGGTCTTGAGTTCCTCGGCGGAGTACTCCACCAGCGCCATGAACCGGATGTACTCGCCGAACAGCATCGCTTCGCCCTCACCCATCAGGTGTGCGCGCGAGCAGATCACCCGGGTGGCGTCGGCCAGCGACAGACCACCGGAGAAGTAGGCCGATGCCGGCTCGCCCAGTGACTGGCCGATGACGGCGGTCGGGCGCGCTCCGTGGTGCTTGAGCACCTCGCCGAGCGCGATCTGGATGGCGAAGATGGCGATGTTGGACGTCTCGATGCCGTAGTCGTGCGAGTCGTCGAGGATCAGCTCCAGCACGGAGTAGCCGCGCTCGTCCTGGACGTGGGCGTCGACCTTTTCGATCCACTCGGCGAAGATCGGGTCGCGCAGGTAGAGGTTCTTGCCCATCTTGCGGTGCTGGGCGCCGAATCCGGCCATCACCCAGATCGGCCCGTTGGTGACCGGGCCGTCGACGGAGTAGACGTTGGGCTTCTGCTTGCCCTCGGCGACCGCGCGCAGGCCGGCGATGGCCTCGTCGTGGTCGTGGGCCAGCACCACGGCGCGGGAGCGGCCGTGGTTGCGCCGCGACAGCGACCGGCCGATGGACGTCAGCGGGGTGGCCCGGCCCTCTTCGCTGTCGATCCAGTCGGCCAGCTCGGCCGCGGCGGCCTTCTTACGGGAGGTCAGGAAGGCAGAGATCGCCAGGGGGATCAGCGGTTGCACAGGCTCTTGCGCCGCCAGTTCGGCCAGCGCCTCGTCGCGTAGCCGCAACGCCTCATCGGTCAGGCCGGGCAGTTCGTACTCGGGTTCATCGCCGTAGCCGTGCGAACTCTCGGGCGCGATGAACTCGCCGTACTCGTCGAAGCGCGGGGCCTCGTGCTCGATCTCGGGTTCGGAAACCTCGTCGACGACAGGCGCTTCAGGCTCCTTCGCCCGCTCGATCACGTCGCGCGGCAACACCTCGCGCACCACCAGGTGGGCGTTGGCCCCACCGAACCCGAATCCGGAGACACCGGCGACCGCATAGCCGCCGTAACGCGGCCAGTCGCTGACGGCGTCGGCGACCTTCAGGTGGGTGCCGGCGAAGTCGATGTAGGGATTGGGCCCGGCGTAGTTGATCGACGGCGGAATCTTGTCATGCTGCAACGCCAGCACGACCTTGGCCAGGCTCGCCGCACCGGCTGCCGATTCCAGGTGTCCCACATTGGATTTCACCGCACCCAGCAGGGCGGGCTTGTCAGCGGCACGGCCCCGGCCGACCACCCGGCCCAGCGCCTCGGCCTCGATCGGGTCACCCAGGATGGTGCCGGTACCGTGCGCCTCGATGTAGTCGACGGTGCGCGGGTCGATACCGGCGTTCTTGTAGGCCTTGCGCAGCACCGCGGCCTGCGCGTCCGGGTTGGGCGCCAGCAGGCCGTTGGATCGGCCGTCGTGGTTGACGGCGGAGCCGGCGATCACCGCGAGGATCTGGTCACCGTCGCGGCGCGCGTCGTCCACCCGCTTGAGGATCAGCACGCCGGCGCCCTCGGCACGGGAGTAGCCGTCGGCGTCCGAGGAGAATGACTTGATCCGGCCGTCGGGCGACAGCACCCCGCCGACCTCGTCGAATCCGACCGTCACCAGCGGGGTGACCAGCGCGTTGACACCGCCGACCACCGCCACGTCGGCCTCGCCGTTGCGCAGCGCCTGCACACCGGCGTGCGCGGCGACCAGTGACGACGAACATGCGGTGTCGACGGTGACCGATGGACCGCGGAAGTCGTAGAAGTAGCTGACCCGGTTGGCGATGATCGAGCTGGAGTTGCCGGTGATGGCGTACGGGTGGGTGATGCTCGGGTCGGACAGCGCCAGGTTCTGGTAGTCGCCATTCGTCGAGCCCATGTAGACCGCGACCGCTTCGCCGCGCAGGCTCGAGGCCGGGATCCGGGCGTGCTCGAGCGCCTCCCAGGTCAACTCCAGCGCCATCCGCTGCTGCGGGTCGACGTTGTCGGCCTCCATCTTCGACAGCGCGAAGAATTCCGCGTCGAAGCCTTTGATGTCGGAGAGGTAGCCACCGCGGGTGCGCGCCTTCTTGACCCGCTCGGCAACCCGCGGCTCCTCCATGAACTCCGACCAGCGCCCCTCGGGCAGGTCGGTGATCGCGTTGAACCCCGCCAGCAGCTTTTCCCAGGTGTCCTCGGGGGTGTTCATGTCGCCCGGGAATCGGGTGGCCAGGCCGACCACAGCGATGTCGGCGACATCGGCGTCGCGCGACCAGTCCTCGCCGGCGGCGTCGTCCTCCAGCACCGGCTCACCCTCGATGATCACCGTGGCCAGCGCCTCGATCGTCGGGTGCCGGAACGCCACCGTCGCCGACAGCGTGACCCCGGTGAAGTCCTCGATGTCCGACGCCATCGCCACCGCGTCACGCGACGACAGGCCCAGTTCGATCAGCGGAGCGGTCTCGTTGATCTTCTCCGGCGACTGGGAGGTGGCATTGGCCACCCAGTTGCGCAGCCAGGCCCGCATGTCGGCGACGGTCAGGTCGGTGCGGCTGGTGCCGCGCAGGATTGCGTCGTCGCCGTCGCCGTTCATCTGCGGAGCCTCGCTCATCTGGGGTTAGACCTCGTCGGGGTAGGCGTTCGGGCCGGTGGTGCCGCCACGCAGGCTGCCATCGAGGTAGGCGGCCCGGCAGGCGCGGCGACCGATCTTGCCGCTGGAGGTGCGCGGCACGGTGCCCGCCGACACCAGCAGCACGTCGCGCACAGTCACGCCGTGGCGCACCGCGATCGCCGCCCGGATGTCGTCGGCGATGGGCTGGTATTCCAGCTTGTGGGCGCCCGGTGCGCGCTCGGCGACGATCACCAACTGCTCGGAGCTGTCCTCGGGGTCGAACTTCAGCCCGGAGTGCGGGTTGTCGAAGGCCGACTGCGGCAGCTGGTTGGCCGGCACCGAGAACGCCGCGACGTAGCCGGCCCGCAGCGCCCGGCTGGCCTCCTGCGCGGAGTACTCCAGGTCCTGCGGGTAGTGGTTGCGGCCGTCCACGATCACCAGGTCCTTCACCCGGCCGGTGATGTAGAGGTCGTCCTGGTAGTAGGCGCCGTAGTCACCGGTGCGCACCCAGAAGCCGTTCTCGTCGGAGCCTTCGGCCCGAGACGGGTTGTTACGCGTCTTGAGCACGTTGTGGAACGTGTCGGCGGTCTCTTCTTCACGGTTCCAGTAGCCGCCGCCCATGTTGTTGCCCTGCAGCCAGATCTCGCCGATCTGGCCGTCGGGCAACTCGGCGCCGGTCTCGTAGTCGACGATGATCGTCCACTGGTCGACGCTGATCCGTCCGGCTGAGGCCTGCGCGACGGCGTTCGGTGCATCCTCCGGTACCTCGACCAGGCGGTTGGCGTTGTTGAGCGCTTCGCGGTCGACGTAGATGATCTTGGGCTTCTCGCCGATCGGGGTAGTGGACACGAAAAGGGTGGCCTCGGCCAGACCGTAGGAGGGCTTGATGGCCTCCTCACGGAACCCGTACGGCGCGAACGCTTCGTTGAACTTGCGCAGCGACGCCGCAGACACCGGCTCACTGCCGTTGAGGATCGCCTTGACGTTGCTCAGGTCCAGCGGCGGCTCGCCCTCCTTGGGCAGGCCGCGCGCCGCAGCGTGCTCGAAGGCGAAGTTGGGGGCCGCCGAGTAGACCTCGCCGGTCTCCCCCTCCTTGCGGGCCAGCTCACGGATCCATCGGCCTGGCCTGCGCACAAACGCAGCCGGGCTCATGAAGGTGAACTGCTGACCCATCACCGACGACAGCAGGATGGTGACCAGGCCCATGTCGTGGAAGAACGGCAACCAGCTGACGCCCCGGTCACCTTCGCGGCCCTTGAGTGAGTCCAGCAGCTGTACGACGTTGGTGGGCAGGTTCAGGTGGCTGATCTTCACCCCGGTCGGGGTGCGGGTGGAGCCGGAGGTGTACTGCAGGTAGGCGACGTCGCTCCGGTCGGTCTCGGGCATCACCCAGGTCGATCCCACCTCCGGCGGCAGCGCGTCGACCGCGATCACCCGCGGTCGGGCGTTGGCCGGGCGGCTGCGGAAGAACTTGTTGACGCCTTCAGCGGAGTCGCTGGTGGTCAGCACCGCCGACGGGGTGCAGTCATCGAGCACCGCGTGCAGCCGGCCCACGTGACCCGGCTCGCCCGGGTCGAACAGCGGCACGGCGATGCGACCGGCGTACATGATGCCGAAGAAGGACACCAGGTAGTCCAGGTTCTGCCCGCACAGGATCGCCACCCGGTCACCGGGCTTGGTGACCTGCTGCAGCCGCGCACCGATCGCCCGGTTCCGCGCGCCGAACTCCGACCAGGAGAGGTCGCGCTCGATACCGTCACGCTCGGTGGAGAAGTCCAGGAATCGGTAAGCGATCTTGTCGCCGCGCAGCGCAGCCCAGCGCTCGACGGTCCGCACCAGGTTGGCGTTGTCCGGGAACCGGATCTTGCCGTCCTTGACGAACGGGTTGTGGTAACTGGCCTGTGTTGCCGGGGCCATGCAAAATCTCCTGTCGCGAACATACGTTCTCAGTCAGCTGCCGGGCGTGTCTGGTTACGCCGGTGCGTTACATCGCGCGGGCCCGGAACCTCACAGATGGTAATGGTTTGCCGCCACCCGACGACGCGCTGCTGCCCTGCGGCCATGGACCGCGCCGCTCTTAAATTGCTCTTAATGTTAGAGGTCGGTGCGGCCCATGCCAAATCAAACGGTACCGCGTGTGACGCCGGTCTCCGGGTCACGAGGCGGTACCAGCTTCGCCTCTCCTTCGTCGAGCCTCGCTGAACCGCCGGGTCCATGCGGCAGTCCCAGCTTCGCCTCTCCTTCGTCGAGCCTCGCTGAACCGCCGGGCCTCAGCCGTGCGGCGGACGTGGCGCGTTGTCGATGAGTTCACGCGCCCAGTTCAGCGTCCACTGGGTTGCGGACATGCCGTCCTGGCTCCAGACGTCGGTGGTGCCGTACAGCGCGTGCACCGGCTGAGCAGCACCGCCGGCCAGCGTTGACAGCGTCGCCGGCAGCTTGCCGACGCTGAACGCCTCCTGCGGGGCCGCGCAGACCAAGTCACCGACCGCGCAGATCTCGTTGGTGCGCTTATCGAGGTCGCCGAAACCGCCCTCGCGCGCGCCGGTCATAGTCAGCCCCATCCCGGACAGGATCGGCAGCTCGTGCAGGGTCACCTCGGCGCCCTGACCGGGCGGAGACGGCGGGACGTCTACACCCACGCCGGTCTGGCGGCGGCCGTCGGCGATCAGCGTGACGCCCAGCACTAAGTCTTCGTCGACCGGCCCCTCCCCGTTGCCGATCTTGCTGGCCACGTCGCCGGCGATCACAGCGCCCTGCGAGAAGCCGACCAGCACGTAGCTGGTCAGTGGGCACCGGTCATTCATCTCGGTCAGCGCCTTGATGGTGGCGCGAGTGCCTTCGGCGCGGCTGTCGTTGTAGCTCATCTGCTTGTCGGCCGACAGCGGGTTATGGAACTGCGCGGTGTAGGGAACCGTGTAGGTCTGCACCCGGGCGGCGTCGAACTGCTGGGCGATCGGGCGGGTGACGGTGAGCAGAAGCGCGATCGGGAACTGGGTGGGGTCGAGCGGGTTGTCCGTCGGCGAGGTCTCCCAGGTGCCGGGCACCGACACCAGCTGCACGTCGGGGCAACTGGCGTCCTGGTAGGCCGGGCGGGGCTTGCGGGTCCGGGTCGGGACCGAACTGGTCGACGGGACGCCCGCGCCCGGCTGCTCCGCGATCGGGGGTGTGGCCGGCCGGCGGATCCAGATCACCACTGCCACGATCACCAGCGCCACCACGAGTGCCATCGCGCCGGCGGCGATCCAGGCGAGGACGCGACGGCGGTTGGCTGACGACTTGCGCGGCGACTTCCGGGGGGATTTGCGCGGGGAGCTGGATGTCTTCTTCTTGGCCATATCGCCTTTAACGGTACAGATCGGCGGTCCGGGCCATCATTGACTCTGCACTCACCAGGCGGGTTACTCGCACTTCTGCCTGGTGGGTGCAGAGTCAACGGGTGAAGTGCGCTCAGCAACAGCCGCTGGCACCATCCCGGCATGGAAAACGCGGGCCCGCAGCCGTTCATCGGCTCGGAGGCCCTGCGCGCCGGCACCGTCACCTGGCATGAGCTGGCCAAGTATCACCGCGCGATCATGCCGGATGTCTACCTGGATCGGCGCGCCGAGCTCTCGATGCGGAACCGGACGCTCGCGGCGTGGCTGTGGACACATCGACGGGCCGTCGTCGCCGGCGCTGCCGCCTCGGCGCTGCATGGCGCCAAATGGGTTGACGACGACACTCCGGTCGAGTTGATCTGGCGCAATGCCAGGGCGCCCGACGGCGTAATAACCCGGACCGATCGACTGCTCGACGGTGAGACCCAGTCGTGGGGCCTGTTGCGGTTCACCACACCCGAACGCACCGCATTCGACCTCGGCCGGCGCGGGGGATTGGTTCATCGCGTGGCCCGGCTCGATGCCCTGGCACAGGCAACGCGTTTCAAAATCGATGACGTGGCGCAGCTGGCGAAGCGGCACCCGCATACCAAGGGACTGCGCAGACTCGAAACGGCGCTGGATCTCGTCGACGCCGGAGCCGACTCCCCCCGAGAGACGCGGCTGCGGCTAAAACTCATCGCAGCGGGCTTCCCGCGCCCGCAGACCCAGATTCCGCTACGGCGCGGAGGCGGACGCTGGTACTACCTGGACATGGGTTGGGAGGACATCAAGCTCGCGGTCGAATACGACGGCGATCAACACCGGACCAGCCGTCCGCAATACGTCAGCGACGCCGAACGTCAGGAGTTCGTCGCTCGGCTCAGCTGGACGCACATCAAGGTGCTGGCGGAGCACCGCGACGACGACGTCATCCGCCGGGTCCGGCAGGCCTGGGACCACCTGACCGGGCACCCCCAAACCGAGATTGACTCTGCACTCACCAGGCGAGTTACTCGCACTTCTGCCTGGTGAGTGCAGAGTCAACGCAAGTTAGCGGATCGCGCCGACGATGTCGCCGGCCATGGCGCCCAGCTGCGACGCCCACGATCCCCAGCCGTTGTCACCGGCCGAGAAATCGAAGTGGCCGTTCTTGCCGCGCACCTGGCGGTACTGCGAGTTGAAGTACCGACCGCTGCCGGCCGCCTGCGACGGGTCACCGATCATCGCGGCCGGGTTGGAGGCGCCGCCCAGCGGGGCGTAGATCCAGACCCGGGTGTTGTTCTGCGCCAGCAGCGTGGCGTGCACGGTCGGGTCGTGCCACTTCCACCGGCCCAGCTGGGGCGCGCCCCACATGCCGTACGGGTCCACCCCGCCGAAGTTCTGCAGGCCGGCGGCGATGACGCCGCCCTCGGTGGTGTTGGCCGGCCCCAGGAAGCCCGACATCGAGCCGGCGAAGCCGAACCGGTCGGGGTGGAAGGTGGCCAGTGCCAGTGCCCCGTAACCGCCCTGGGACGCACCGACCACGGCGTGACCGCCCGGAGCCAGACCCCGGTTGGCCGCCAGCCAGTCCGGCAGCTCACTGGACAGGAAGGTGTCCCACTGCTTGCTGCCGTCCTGCTCCCAGTTGGTGTACATGCTGTAGGCGCCGCCGGCCGGGGCGACCACCGAGACACCCTTACCGGCCAGGGTGCTCATCGCGTTGCCCGCGGTGACCCAGTTGCTCAGATCGGGGTGCGCGTCGAACGCGTCGAGCAGGTACACCGCGTGCGGTCCCTGGTTGAGGAACGCCACCGGGATGTCGCGGCCCATCGAAGGCGACGGGACCATCAGGTTCTCGAACTGTGCGGCGTGCGCGGTGGAGCTGACGATGGTGCCCCCACCCCACAAGCCCAGCATCAGCACGGCAACGCATAGCGCCCGCAGCAACTTCGACAGTCCGCTCATTTCCACCTCGCTCGTCGGCACAGATTCTCAGATGATTCCACCCGCTGGTCGCGCGCCCTGACCCCGGGAGGTAGTCAATCACACGGCACTCGCAGGCAGGGCAGGAAACGACCGACGGCGACGACCCTTCGGGGTCGCCGCCGTCGGCGGTACATCTTTAGCGCTGCGGGCTACTCGCCCGAGCTGCTGCTGCTCGCGCCGCCTCCGGGCGTGGCGCCCAGGTGGCTCTGCAGGTCCGGCTTCATGGCCTGCAGCTGCTGACCCCAGTACTCCCAGCTGTGCGTTCCGTACTCCGGGAAGTTGAAGATCGCGTTGTTGCCACCGGCCGCGGTGTAGAGCTCCTGGAACTTCTTGTTCGCACCGATCATGAAGTTCTGCTCGAGGAACACGGCCGGGATGTTGTCGCCACCCAGCTCGTTGGCCTTGCCGTTACCGCAGAAGACCCACAGGCGGGTGTTGTTGGCCACCAGCTTGTCGACGTTGACCGTCGGGTCGTTGCGCAGCCATGCCGGGTCGTTGTCGTCGCCCCACATGTCGTTCTTCTTGTAGCCGCCGGCGTCACCCATCGACAGGCCGATCCAGCCCTTACCGGTGGACGGGTTCAAGTAACCCGACAGCGAGCCGGCATAGGTGAACATGTTCGGGTGGTAGATCGCCAGCGTCATCGCCGACGAACCGGCCATCGACAGGCCGACCGCGGCGTTGCGGCTCTGGCTCACGCCGTACTCCGAGGCCAGGTAGGCCGGCAGCTCGCTGGTGAGGAAGGTCTCCCACTTGTAGGTGGAGCAGCCCGCCTTGCCGCAAGCCGGCTTGTACCAGTCGCTGTAGAAGCTGGACTGGCCGCCGACCGGCATGATCACCGAGATACCCGAGTTCAGGTACCACTCGAACGCCGGGGTGTTGATGTCCCAGCCGTTGAAGTCGTCCTGGGCCCGCATGCCGTCGAGCAGGTACAGGCCCGGGGAGTCCGAACCGCCGCTCTGGAACTGGACCTTGATGTCACGACCCATACCGGCCGAGGGCACCTGCAGGTACTCCACCGGCAGACCCGGCCGAGAGAAAGCGTTCGCCTCCGGGGTCCCGCCGACGACACCGACCAGTCCCGCCAGCACGGCCGCGCCGGTGGCGGCGACCTTCAACCTGTCAAGCAGCTTCATCCTTGGCATCCTCATTCGTTCGTTGCCGTACTTAGCTCATAGCGTGGCCCGACTCGGACCCGATCTGTGCGTACCAACGCAACAGTGCCGGTGTAGTCAACCACAAATCGCCCGCCATCGAGATCCCCGGGTTCCGCCACCGGGCCCGCAACCGGGCCCGCAACCGAATTTTGTGACAGTCGGCCCGCTGCGCTCAGGCAGGCATTCCAGCCGGTAGACCCGGCAAGGCGGGTAGCTGCCGGGTCCGGACAATGACGTCCGTCACAATTTTCGGCTAGGACCGGCGCCAGGCGGTCAGGGGACGTCTGGCGACATCCCGGTGTAGGGGGGACGCGTCGGTTCGGGGGCGGCCAGCCCACAGCGGATCAGTTCGTCGCGCGGGACGCGCTCGATCCGGTAGCGGGTGAAACCCGGCGAGTGCAACACGTTGGACAGGAACCGGCGCGGGCCCATCGGCGCACGCACCGAGCCCAGCACCGCCGCGGTGTCGGGGCAGCGCATGGCCGCCTCCGCCTGAGCGATCCAGTCCTGGTCCAGATACCCCGGAATCAGCGGGTACCACTTGACCCACGGGCCGTCGGCCACCACCCAGTCCCGGAACAGATCCTTGTCGTGACCGATCCGGCCGTGCTCCAGCCGTTCGGTGTGCGCCGCGATCGGATTGATCAGCCCGATCTGGTCAAGCAGCCGGACGTCGAGGCCGGTGTTCATGCCCAACATGCCCATATTGGTGAAGAAGACGGTGTGCGGGCCGGTTCCGCCGGGATCGGGATCGGTCGGCACGCCGATCCCCGGGGGCACCGGCAAGATGACCGGCACCACATCCCACTGGTCGTAGTTGCCCGACGGCAGCAGCAACGCCCCGTCAGGGGTCGCGGCGATCGTGGTCAGCACCGCGCGCATCCGCGGATAGCCGAGGTAGTCCGCGGCGGTCAGCGGGTGCGCATTGCCGGTCGCCTGGGAGTAGAACCGGCGCTCGTCGACGATCCCGGAGTAGGTGACGCGGGTCGCGTCATCGCCCATCCCCGGGGAGTTGGCCGCCCACAGCGCCCAGCCGGCCACCGCCAGCCACAGCAGGCCGACCGCACCGCTGAGCGGCAAGCTGGCTTCCCGGCGATACCGCGCGCCGTCGGGCAGTAGCACCGGAATGACCGCCACCGGGGCCAGCATGCAGAACAGCGGTGCCAACAGCACGCGCCCGTGCATGAAGTCGCCGCCCTGGCGCACCCAGTAGGCCGCCTGCAGCAGCCCGCTGAACACGAAGAAGCAGACCACCGCACCCGGGCTCTGGACCAGTCGGGCCCACGGGCCCACGCCGGGCGGCACCGGTCGGCGCGGCCGGTAGCGGACGGCTGCGCCCACCCACAGTGCCGCACCCAGCGCTACCAGCAGCACGGCCGGCACCCACAGTGCATAGGGGGCGTTGAAGTTGGCCAGGTAGATCATTCCCTGCGACCACTTGTCACCGGCCGCGTCTTTGGCCAGCGCGGTCCCCGGCACCAGTAGGCCGTAGTAGCCCATCCGGAAGATCTGGTACGCCACCGGCAGGGCGCCGCCGGCTACCAGGATCAGCGCGCGCGGCCGCCAGTCCGCCGCCACGATCAACAGCATGACCAGCACACCGCCGCCGATCAGCGCCAGCTCGGGGCGCACCAGCACGCTGCAGCCGGCCACAAAAGCCAGGCATGCGGTGAAAAGGGTTCCGCGAGCGCGGGATCGGGGCATCCGCAGCGCCTGCGACCAGCAGACCAGCATCCACCAGAGCAGGCCCAGGTAGGCCAGCACCAGGCCCGCTTCCAGGCCAGAGGTGGCGAAGTCGCGCGCCGGCGGCAGTGCGATGTAGACCAGTGCCCCGGCCGGCAACAGCAGCGCGCGGCGGCCCTGCAGGCCCGGCGCGTAGAGCCGCGCGGCGCCGAGCATCAGCATCGCCACCCCGGCCAGGCTCAGCACCAGCGCGAAGACCAGCGCCACGTACTCCATGCGCACGGGCCCACCGAGCCAGCTGCCGAGATACATCAGGTAGGTCCAGGCCGTGGAGGTGTTGGCCTCCACGCGTTCGCCGACGTTGAACACCGGGCCGTTGCCGGCCAGCAGGTTGCGCACGGTGCGCAACACGATCAGGCCGTCGTCGGAGATCCAGCGCCGCCGCCACGCACCGATGCCGAACATCAACAGCACCACCGCGACCCCGACCCACGAGCTCAGCCGCACCGAGGGGCTGTAGGAGACCGCGGGCCAGCCCAGAGGCCGGACCCGGGGGTCCGGCGCTCTGCCGCTCGTGGCCCCCCGGGCCGAGCTAGCCGAAGGCGACGGCAGCACCGATGGTCCCGATCCAGGCCAGCGCCATCAGCTGCAGCACCCGATCACGGCGCAGAATGTCCTCCGCTTCACCGGCCATACCCCCGTCGACGTCCACCGCGTAGCGCAGCACGCCGATGACGATCGGGATGATCGACACCGCGAACCACGAACCCGACCCGCTGTCGCGTTCGAACGCGTACAGGCTGTAGCAGACCAGCATCGCGGTGGCCGACATCGTCCAGACGAACCGCAGGTAGGTGCTGGTGTAGCTCTCCAGCGACTTGCGGATTTTCGCCCCGGTCTGTTCAGCCAACTGCTTCTCGGCATAGCGCTTGCCGGCCACCATGAACAGCGACCCGAATGCCATCACCAACAGGAACCACTGCGACAGCGGGATATTCGCAGCCACGCCGCCGGCGATCGCCCGCAACAGATATGCCGACGACACGACGCAGATGTCCAGCACCGCTTGGTGTTTGAGCCCGAAGCAGTACGCCAACTGCATGGCAAGATAGATGCCGATCACCAGAGCCAGATTCGGCGTCAGCCACCAGGAGATACCCAGCGAGGTGGCCCCCAGCAGCGCCGCCAGGGCGTAGGCCAAGCCCACCGGCACCACCCCGGCGGCGATCGGCCGGAATCGCTTGGTGGGGTGCGCCCGGTCGGCCTCGACGTCGCGAGAGTCATTGACCAGGTAGATCGACGAAGCCGCCAGTGAGAACACCACAAAGGCGATCAGCGACTTGCGGGCCAGATCGGCGTAGTCGTAGTGCACGCCGCCGCCGAGCGCGGCCAGCGGCGCGGCCAACACCAGTACGTTCTTCACCCACTGGCGGGGCCGGATGGCCTTGATCACCCCGGAGAGCAGGTTGGCCGGTGGGCCGAGCTCCGAGGTGCGATCTTGCGTTTCTGCGCTCATGCCGAGTCTCCAGAGTTGTCCAGGCGGATCGCGGCTGCGGCGACGGCGGCGCCAATCAGCGCGCCGGCGGCAACATCACTGGGATAGTGCACCCCGAGCACCAGGCGAGACAGCGCCATCGGCGGTACCAGTGCCGCCGGCAGGGCTCCGCGCCGCAGGCCGGCCGCGCGGCCCAGCAGGATGGCCGCCGCCGCGGTGGAGGTGGCGTGCGCCGAGGGGAAGCTCAAGGCACTCGGCGTGCCGACATTGATCGCGATCGCCGGGTGGTGCGGGCGTTTGCGGCGCACGATGCGCTTGATGACGACCGCGGCGGCGTGCGCGGCCAGGGTTCCGGCGCCGGCCAGCAGCCAGCTCCGGCGGCGTTGCGGCGCGGCCAGTGCGCCCAGCGCCGCTACCGCCAGCCAGCCCAGGCTGTGCTCACCGAAGTGCGACATCGTCCGGGCCACCGGCAGCACACCGGACCGGCCGGTCAGTGCCGACTGCACCGCGACCAGCACGGCGTCCTCGCCGTGCGGGGGCACCGAATCAGCCAGATCCATGTGGTCGGGGGCGCTGCCGAGTTCGGTCATGACGAGGTGGCACTGTCGGGAAGCAGCACCGTCTCCCACTGCTGTTTGCTCGCCAGCGTGGGCAGCGCCCGGCGGTAGGCCCTGCGCAGGCTGTCGAACCGACGCGCCAATTCGTACTGGCGGCGCAGCGATTCGCGCAGCAGCGAGAACATCTTCTCCCGGTCACGTTGCCGGTAGACCACTCCACGCCCGTCGGCGGTGGTGACGGTGACGCCGTCCTGGGTGCACAGCAGGAACCAGCGAGCATCCTGGGTGGGCACGTTGAGCTGCGGGCGGCGATGATGCTCCGGCTCGGTGGCCTTGAGGTTGTGCAGAATGCCGCGGGCCAGGCGGTAGCCGATCGACAGCGGCTGCACCGGCGGGCGCATTGCCCGACTGCGCCGGGACGGAGTCGGCAGCTCGCTGGCCGCCGGCAATACCACCGCGTCGGGATAGGTCTTGCGCAGCGCGTGGATGTCGGGCAGTGCCGACTCCAGGATCGAGAAGATGTGCTCGGGGCCGGCCATGAAGTCGTCCAGCGCCTTGTTCTGCACGGCGACCGTTGAGTACTCCAGGCAGGCAAGGTGTTTCAGGGTGGCCTTGAGGTGGCTGCGGATCAGCCCGGAGATCTTGCCGTCCCAGTGCAGGGCCGCCACCATCAATCGGTTGCGCAGGTGGAAGTAGGCCTGCCAGTCGATCGCGTCGTCTTTGTCGCTCCAGGCCATGTGCCAGATCGCCGCGCCCGGCAGCGTGACGGTCGGGTAGCCGTGCTCCCCGGCCCGGATCCCGTACTCGGCATCGTCCCACTTGATGAACGACGGGATCGGCTGGCCGATCTCTTCGGCAACGGTGCGCGGGATCATGCACATCCACCAGCCGTTGAAGTCGACGTCGATGCGGCGGTGCAGATCCGGAGACTCGGCCAGCGAGTCGGTGGCGAAGTTGTGGTCGTACTCGGTGTGCGGGGCGTTGGTCCACATGAAGACGCCCGCGTCGACGACCTCGCCCATGATGTGCAGGTGCGAGGGCTCCTGCAGGTTGAGCATGTGCCCGCCGATCAGGGTGGGCGTCTTGGCGAACCGGTTCAGTGCCAGCGCCCGCAGGATCGAGTCCGGCTCGATGCGAATGTCGTCGTCCATGAACAGGATCTGTTCGCAGCCGGTGTTCTTCAGCGCCTCGTACATGACCCGGCTGTAACCGCCGGACCCGCCGAGGTTGGGCTGGTTGTGTATCGAGAGCCGGTCTCCCAGTCCGGCGGCGGCCGCGGCGAAGCCGGGATGGTCGCGGACCTTGCGCGTGCCCTGGTCGGGAACGATGACCGCGCTGATCACCTCGTCGACGTCGGGGTCGGAGGTCAGTGCGAGCAGCGCGTTGACGCAGTCGTCGGGCCGGTTGAAGGTCGGGATGCCGATGGCGATGTCGGCCCGGCCGGGGGCCTCGACCGGGGCGTACCAGCCGCCGCGGTCCAGCGTGACCGCGGAGTCGGTGGTGATGTCGAACCAGATCCAGCCACCGTCCTCGAACGGCTGCAGACCAATCTCGAATTCCACCACCGTGGGGGTGTCGCTGTTTTCGACCGACCCGAAAGGCTTGCCGTCCACCGCGATACGTGCACCGGTCGCTTTGGAGCGGTAGACATCGACTCGGCCCGCCCCGGTCAGCTCCAGCTGCAGCACCACCGATTCGAGGATCGACCAGCGACGCCAGTAGGACGCCGGGAAGGCGTTGAAGTACGTGGCGAACGAGACTTCGGACTCCTCGCCGATCTCCAGGCTGGTGCGGGTGAGCGGGTGCGCCCGTCGGCTGTTGGTCTCGGATTCCTCGATGTAGAGCTTGCGCACATCCAGCGGTTCGCCCTGGCGAGGAAGGATGATCCGCGAAAGCCGGCTCACCGCGCGCGAACTGTCGCTCATGCCTTACTGCCCTCCCCCAGCGGCACCCCTTCGGACAGGTGCGGCGCCAGGATGTTGTCGTACATGTTCAACGCACTGGCGATGGCCATGTGCATGTCCAGATATTGGTAGGTGCCCAGCCGCCCACCGAAGAGCACCTTCGCGGTGTCCATCTCGGCCTTGGCCCGCGCCCGGTAGGACGTCAGCACCGCCCGGTCCGCCTCGGTGTTGATCGGGTAGTAGGGCTCGTCGGTGTCCTCGGCGAACCGCGAGTACTCGCGCATGATCACCGTCTTGTCGGCCGGGTACTCGCGCTCCGGGTGGAAGTGCCGGAACTCGTGGATGCGGGTGAACGGCACGTCGCCGTCGTTGTAGTTCATCACCGGCGTGCCCTGGAAATCCCCGGTGCCCAGCACTTCGAGCTCGAAGTCCAGGGTGCGCCAGCCCAGCTTGCCTTCGGCGTAGTCGAAGTAGCGGTCCAGCGGTCCGGTGTAGACCACCGGGGCGTCGGGGTTGGCTGCCCGGAGTTCGTCGCGGACGTCGAACCAGTCGGTGTCGAGCCGGACCTCGATGCGCTCGTCGGCCGCCATGTTCTCCAGCCACGCGGTGTAGCCGTCGACCGGCAGGCCTTCGTAGGTGTCGTTGAAGTAGCGGTTGTCGAAGGTGTAGCGCACGGGCAGCCGGGCGATGTTGGCCGCCGGGAGTTCTTTGGGGTCGGTCTGCCACTGCTTGGCGGTGTAGTCCTTGACGAACGCCTCGTACAGCGGGCGGCCGATCAGGCTGATCGCCTTCTCCTCGAGGTTCTGCGCGTCGGCGGTGTCGATCTCGGCGGCCTGTTCGGCGATCAGCGCCCGCGCTTCATCAGGGGTGAAATAGCGGCCGAAGAACTGCGACACCAGGCCCAGGCCCATCGGGAACTGGTAGGCCTGACCGTCGTGCATGGCGAACACCCGGTGCTGGTATCCGGTGAACTCGGTGAACTGCCGCACGTAGTCCCAGACCCTCTTATTAGAGGTATGGAACAGGTGCGCGCCGTACTTGTGGACCTCGATACCGGTCTGCGGTTCGGCTTCGGAGTAGGCGTTGCCGCCGATGTGCGGGCGCTTCTCGACGACGAGAACGCGCTTGCCGAGCTGCGTGGCTGCGCGCTCGGCGATGGTCAGGCCGAAGAATCCGGAACCCACGACAAAGAGGTCAAAACGAGCGGTCATCGGCGCCAAGGGTAGCCGACCAGCGCCCGCGCGCATCGTCGGCGCCCCGCCGCCCCCGCTTGCACCTTGACTATCGCCCGCCGATTACCGGCGGCTCGGCAATCCGGAGGCGCCGAGGCCGCCCCCGGACGCCGGAGAAGGGTTGATAGCAGTTCCCTCACGATTCGATCTCGTCACTCTTTTCACACGAGTCACACGCGTACCGTCGGTCACGTAGGACAGATGCAAGTGCAGTGAGCGCCACGACGGCCCCGGAAAAGCGCGGGCCCGACGGCAAAACATATTGAGGAGACTTCCGTGCCGAACCGACGTCGACGCAGGCTCTCGACAACCATGAGCGCAGTCGCCGCCCTGGCGGTCGCGAGTCCGTTCGCAGTTGTCGCAGTATCCGAGCTGGCCGCCCACAACAGCGCCCCTCAGCACCACGACTTCGTCGCGGCTTCGTCCGTGGCCGACCTGCCCAGCGAGCTGATCACCGCCCTGACCCAGGGCCTGTCCCAGTTCGGGGTGAACCTCCCGCCGGTGCCCGGCTTCGGCGGCGGCGGCGCCTCGACCGGGATGTACCCCGGGGCCTCCACCGGGATGTACCCCGGCCTGACCTCACCGGGCCTGGGCACGCCGGGCCTGACCGACCCGTCCCTGGGTACGCCGGGCCTCACCTCCCCGGGGCTGGGCACGCCGGGCCTGACCTCCCCCGGGCTGGGCACGCCGGGGCTCACCGACCCGTCGCTGACCACGCCGTCGCTGTCGACGCCGCCGCTGGGCACGCCCGGAGTGTCGACTACTTCCGGACTGACCACGCCCGGACTGACCACGCCGCCGCTGACCGACTCGTCGCTGACCAGTCCCGGGTTGACCAGCCCCGGGTTGACCAGCCCGCTGACCAGCCCCGGCCTCACCAGCCCCGGCCTGACCAGCCCGGACACCGGTCTGCTCGGGTCCGACGGTCTGCCGCTCACCTCGCCGGTGGGCCTGGACCCCGGCCTCGACGGCACCTACCCGATCCTCGGCGACCCGTCCCTGGGCATGCCGGAGGAGAAGGGTGGACTGGTCAGCGACCTGATGAGCGCCGCCAACCAGCTGGGCGCCGGACAGGCCATCGACCTGCTCAAGGGTGTGGTGATCCCGTCCATCGCGCAGGCCGCGCAGGGCGCCGGTCCGGCGGTCGCCGCCCCGGCCCCGCCGCTGCCGTAATAGACACAACAGCGGAGCTGTTCCGCCCAACGGCACCGCAGAGTCAGCCCGCACCCGGCGGGCACCGGAAGACTCTGCGGTGCCGTTAACAATGCCCGGGAATCCGGCCGGAGTCGGCGGGCGCGTGTCGCATCACCAACAACACATGACACATACGTAACATCAGCACGTGCCAACCCGTCGTCGTCCCCCGCCGACGATCAAGCTGACCGCGTCCCTCGCGACCGTGCTGATCCTGCCGTGGGCATTGAACTCCGGGTCGGGCTTCAAGTCGGTTGACGCCTCGCAGACACCCCCCAGCGCTGCCGCGACCAAGCTGAACCAGCAGCCACTGCCGAATCTGGAGCCGGGCGTCACCGTCCGCGAGATCAGCCAGGACGAACCGTTCACCATGGTCGCGCTCACCGGCGCCGACCTGAGCGGCACGTCGGCACGCATCCGCGCCAAACGCGCCGACGGGTCCTGGGGGCCCTGGTATGCGACCGCGCACGAGACCAAACAGGAGACCCCGGGTCCACGGCCTGCCGATGCCCCTGCTCCCGGCCCGGACGGGACCGAGCCGGTATTCGTCGGGCGGACCACGGCGGTCCAGATCGCGGTGACCCGGACTGCTCCGAACGCTCAGGCCAAGCCCAAGGCGAAGGGGCCGGCCGCCACGAAGGGCCCCGCCAAGCCGGAGCCCGCCCCCAAAAAGCCCGTCCTGGGGCCCGAGCTCGGCTACCTACCGGCCACCGCCGCGCAGCCCATTGCCCAGAATGTCTCCGCGGTGCTGATCACGCCGCCGAAGGCGCCCGCCGACTCGCAGTGGCAACCGCCGAAGGCGGTGCTGGGCCCGGGGCAGCCACCCAACATCATCCCGCGCAGTCACTGGGGCGCGGGCGCCTACGGACGGTGCGGCAAACCCGTGGAGAGCGGCCCGGTCCATGCGGCCGTGGTGCACCACACCGCGGGGTCCAACGAATACGCCCCCGAAGACTCCGCGGACATCATCCGGGCGATCTACGCCTATCACACCCGCACCCTGGGCTGGTGCGACATCGGCTACAACGCCCTGGTGGACAAGTACGGCCAGGTCTTCGAAGGCCGGGCCGGCGGCCTGGCCCGCGGCATCATCGGCAGCCACGCGGGCGGGTTCAACAGAAGTACCTGGGGCGTGTCGATGATCGGCACCTTCGACGACGCGCCTCCCCCGCCGATTCAACTCGAGACGGTCGGCCGGCTGTTGGGCTGGCGGCTCGGTCTGGACCGCACCGACCCGCGTGGCATCGCCGAGTTGACCTCCGCCGGCGGCTCGTTCACCCACTTTCCGCGCGGTGCGTCGCTGACGCTGCCCTCGATCATCGGCCACCGCGACCTCGACGCGACGGAGTGCCCCGGCGAGCAGGGCTACGTCGCGCTCAACGAGATTCGCGAGATCGCCGCCCGGTTCAACGAACCGCCCGGCCCGGAAGACCTCGCCCGGGTGATGGAGGGCGGCGCCATCCACACCCGCTGGCTGGAACTGGGCGGTACCGAAGGCATGCTCGGTGCCCCCACGTCGCCCGAGGCGATCGGCGAGGGTTCCACCAAGTACGCCACGTTCGAGCACGGCGCGGTGTACTGGTCGCCGGAGACCGGCGCGCAGCCGATCACCGGGGCCATCTACGACGCCTGGGCGTCGCTGGGTTACGAACGCGGCGTGCTCGGACTGCCGACCAGCGCCGAACTCGCCGAACCGGAATGGGTGGGCCAGAACTTCCAGCACGGCACCCTGAACTACAACCGGGCCAGCGCGACGGTCATCCGGGTCGTCGACGGCAACGCCGAGGTGCTGCCCCCGCCGCCACCGGAGGGCCCGCCGGTACAGCTCGAGCGCTTCTCGCGGGTGATCGACCCGTTCGGCGTCAGCTGACCACCGTTGACTCTGCGGCCATGGCGGAAAAGTTCGAGTAACCCCCGCCCTCAGCGCAGAGTCAACGCAGGAAAATCCGCTCCAGCACCCGCGCCAGACCGTCATCGGTGTTGGGTGCGGTGATCTCGGCGGCCGCCGCCAACACGTCGGGGTGGGCGTTGCCCATCGCCACGCCGTGTCCGGCACGTACCAGCATCGGCAGGTCGTTGGGCATATCCCCGAATGCCACCACCTGCTCGATGCCGATGCCCAGCGGCGCGATCAGCTCCTCGATGCCGCTGGCCTTGGTGATGCCCGCCGGAACCACCTCGATCAGCCCGTTGTTGGTGGAGTAGGTGAGCTCCGCGGCCGTTCCGATGTGGGCCTGCAGCTGCGTCGCCATGTCGGCGCTGGACATCCCCGCCTTGCGGATCAGCAGCTTGATCGCCGGCTGGGACAGCAGGTCCTGCAGAGACACCTCGGTGTTGTCGGGGTTGAGCCAGGCGTGTTCGTAGCCCGGTGAGCTCACGAACTGCGGGGTGGCCGCGTCGTGCGCGCTCTCGCCGATGCGCTCCACCGCCAGGCCCGCCCCCGGAATGGCGCGGCTGGCAACCTCGGCCAGCTTGACCAGGCTGTCGGCCGAGAGCGTGCGTGCCGAGACCACCCGATCGGTGGCCGGGTCGTAGAGCACCGCGCCGTTGGCGCACACCGCCATCGGGGCGAATCCGAGCGCGTCGACCACCGGCGCGATCCACCGCGGTGGACGTCCGGTCGCCAGCACGAAGCGGGCACCCGAGTCGACGGCCGCGTGCACCGCGGCCCGGGTCCGCGCGGTGATGTTCTCGGTGTCGTCGAGCAGGGTGCCGTCGACGTCGCTGGCGATCAGGGCGGGAGGACCGCCGTGGGGCTGCATCAGTGCGAACTCCTCGCGTCCAGCGCCCGCCGCAGTCGGCCGCCGTGGGCCTGCTCCAAACGTCTGCGATCACGCTCGGCCAACTCGGCCGCACGCATCTGCAGCGCCTCTGCCATGGTCGGCGCGCTGCCGCCCAGCCGGCGTGGCACCCAGTGCGCCCCGGCGGGGTGCGGGTACTCCAACTGCGCCTCCTCCAGCATCGCCGCCATCGTGTTCCGCAGCTCGATCGTGGTCGCCTCGATATCCGCGGAGGCAGCCATCGGCCGTCCGACCTTCGCCAGCACCGGAATATGGTTGCGCCACAAATGCTTCGGATGATCTTTAGTCCAGACCCGGTGGATTCCCCAGACGACAACCGGGATCAGCGGAACACCCGCGGCATGAGCCATCCGGGCAGCACCGGTCTTGAACTCCCGCAGCTCGAAGCTCCGACTGATGGTCGCCTCCGGGTTCAGGCCGACCAGCTCGCCTTGCCGCAGCTGCCGCACCGCCTCGTCGTAGGCGCCTGCTCCGGCGGAACGGTCGACCGGGATCAACTTGATGTGCTTGA
This sequence comes from Mycobacterium sp. SMC-14, assembly GCF_046250075.1. Lineage (NCBI taxonomy): Bacteria > Bacillati > Actinomycetota > Actinomycetes > Mycobacteriales > Mycobacteriaceae > Mycobacterium > Mycobacterium sp. SMC-14. The sequence goes on from NZ_CP176429.1 coordinate 4,576,384, forward strand.
TCACGTAGTTGACCACCGGGACCTCGGTCATCTCGGCCTTGATCATGAACCGCAGCCGGCGGTGCCGGCGCAAGGCCGCGATCGAGGCCGGATACCAGTCCAGGTAGCTGGTGTGGTTGACCGTGAGCACCGCGCCGCCATGCTCGGGAATGTTCTCCAGGCCGTCGATCCTCACGTGCGGCCCGTTGGCGTTCGCCAGCCGCGGGACCACAATCTCCAGCGCCCGGAAGAAGGGTTCTGCCATGCTCTATTACTCCGTGCGCTCCGTCATCCCTGGGTCTGGCCTCCGGGCACCCGCGCCCTTGCGCATCCGTTCCGCCAGCTCTTGCACTTCTAAAACCCTAGCCTCGTCGGGCGTGGGCGCACCGCCGCCGAGTCGCCGCGGCACCCAGAACTGACCGGCAGGATGCGGGTAGTCCTGCTGCACCTGCGCCAGCAGCGGTGCCATTCGCTCACGCAATCGGGCGCTGAGCGTCGCGGCGTCACCGGACGGGGCCAGCGCTTCGCCCACCAGGACGGTGATCGGAATCTTGCTGCGCACCAGCCGCGCCCTCGGGTGGCCCTTGGTCCACAGCCGGTGGGCCCCCCAGACGATCAGCGGGACGATCGGCACCTGCGCCTCCAGCGCCATGCGGGCCGCCCCGGACTTGAAATCCTTGAGCTCGAAGCTGCGGCTGATGGTGGCTTCGGGATAGACACCCACCACCTCGCCGGAGCGCAGCGCCGCCACCGCATGGCGGTAGGCGTCGGATCCGGCCCCGCGGTCCACCGGGATGGTGCCGGTGTGGTGGATCAGATAGTTGACCACGCGCACCTGCTGCATTTCGGCCTTGATCATGAACCGCATTCGGCGTCCGCGGTGGTACGCCGCCAGCCCGGCCGGCAGGAAATCCACGTAGCCGGTGTGGTTGATCGCGATCACCGCACCGCCGTCGGCCGGGATGTGTTCCAGGCCGCGGTAGTCGATCGCTGCGCCGGTGATCTTCACCGCGCTTAGCGCAGTGAGCTCCAGGGCTCGAAAGACCGGCTGCATGCCAGCTCTACTCCGCAGCGCCCGTCGGGCTCGGCGGCTGCTTCTGGCGGGCGGCCCGCTCCTGCGCTTTGCGGGCAGCTTCGGCGGCGTCCAACTGGAGCGCCTCGGCAGGGGTGGGTGCGCTGCCGCCCAGGCGCCTCGGCACCCAGAACGCGCCGGCGGGATGTTCGGGGTAGGCGTCCTGCGCCTGCTCCAGCAGGTGTTGCATCCGGGTCTGCAGCAGCGCGCGTAGGTCTTCGACCGGCAACGTCGGCGGTATCGGCTCGCCGATGGTCACCGAAACCGGCACCTTGGTGCGGCCCAGTTGCTTCGGGTGGTCTTTGGTCCAGATCCGCTGGGCGCCCCACACGATGTGCGGGATGATCGGCACCTGCGCCTCGATCGCCATCCGTGCGGCGCCGCTCTTGAACTCCTTGAGTTCGAAGCTGCGGCTGATGGTCGCCTCGGGGTAGACCCCGACCAGTTCACCGGCCTTGAGCTTGGCGACGGCGATGGCATAGGACTCTGCGCCCCGGCTGCGGTCCACCGCGATGTGCCGGCAGCCGCGCATGATCGGGCGGGTGAAGCGGTTGTCGAACGTCTCCTTCTTGGCCATGAAGCGCACCCGCCGCCGCGGCTTCGCGTCATAGGAGGCCACGCCGGCAAACAGGAAATCGAGATAGCCGGTGTGGTTGATCGCGATCACCGCGCCGCCGGTGGCGGGCAGGTGCTCTCGGCCGGTGACGGTGATCTTCAAGCCCTCATAACGCCACAACGTATGTGCAGCAGCAGCGACACTCCCGTACCAAGGCTCCACAGGGTCCAAGCCTAGGCGATGAGGTCGGCTTCCCCGCCGGTAAGCTCGCAGGGGATCTCTGTCAGCGTCGGGAGAAGGTACACGTGCAGGTCACCAGCGTCGGGCACGCCGGCTTCCGGATCGAGACCGCCGCAGGCAGCATCCTGTGCGACCCGTGGGTGAACCCGGCCTACTTCGCGTCGTGGTTCCCCTTCCCGGACAACTCCGCGCTGGATTGGGACACTCTCGGCGACTGCGACTACCTCTACATCTCGCACCTGCACCACGACCATTTCGACCCGCGGCACCTGGCGGCGCACGTCAACAAGGACGCGGTGGTGCTGCTGCCCGACTATCCGGTGCTCGACCTGCGCCGCGAGCTGGAAGCCCTGGGTTTTCACCGGTTCTTCGAGACCGCCGATTCGCAGCGGCACACCGTGTCCGGCCCCAAGGGCGATCTGGACGTGATGATCATCGCGTTGCGCGCCCCGGCCGACGGTCCGATCGGTGACTCCGGGCTGGTGGTGTCCGACGGTGTGACCACCGTGTTCAACATGAACGACTCCCGCCCGACCGATCTGGACGTGCTGGCGGCCTTCGACGCGATCGACGTGCACCTGGTGCAGTACTCCGGGGCGATCTGGTACCCGATGGTCTACGACATGCCGGCCCGGGCCAAGGAGGCGTTCGGCACCCAGAAGCGCCAGCGGCAGATGGACCGCGCGCGCCAGTACATCGCCCACGTCGGAGCGACGTGGGTGGTGCCGTCTGCGGGTCCACCATGTTTCCTGGATTCCGAGCTGCGTTACCTCAACGACGATCACGGCGATCCGGCCAACATCTTCCCCGACGAGATGGTGTTCTTGGACCAGCTGCGTCGCAACGGGCATGACCGCGGGCTGCTGATGATTCCCGGCAGCACCGCGAGCTTCACCGGGGCGCAGCTGGATTCACTGAATCACCCACTGGAGGACGCTGACGTCGAGGCCATCTTCACCACCGGCAAGGCGGACTACATCGCCGCCTACGCAGACCGGATGGCGCCGGTGCTGGCCGCCGAGAAGGCCGCCTGGGCGCCGGCGGACGGTCCTGCGATGCTTGAGTCGCTGCGCACACTGTTCGAGCCGATCATGGCCCGCAGCAATGAGATCTGCGACGGCATCGGCTATCCGGTCGAGCTGGTGCTGGACGGGCAGGGCCACACCGAAACCGTGGTGCTGGACTTCCCCAAACGCATGGTGCGCGAGCCGATTCCCGGCGAGAAGTTTCGTTACGGCTTCGGTATTCCGCCCGAGCTGGTGCGGACCGTGCTGCGCGACGACGAACCGGACTGGGTCAACACCATCTTCTTGTCCACCCGATTCCGCGCGTGGCGGGTCGGCGGCTACAACGAGTACCTGTACACCTTTTTCAAGTGCCTCACCGAGGACCGGATCGTCTACGCCGAAGGCTGGTTCGGCGAGAGCCATGACGACTCGGCCACCATCACGCTGGGCGACTGGCAGATTCAGCGTCGCTGCCCGCATATGAAGGCCGACCTGTCGAAGGTCGGGGTGGTCGAGGGCGACACTCTGACCTGCAATCAGCACGGCTGGGAATGGGATCTCAAGTCGGGTCGCTGCCTGACCGCCAAGGGCCACGAATTGCGCTGCGAGAAGCTGTGAGCGGCGACTCCTACGATGACGGATTGGTGGTCCTGGATCGCCGGGCGATCACGTTGCGCCGCTATCACTTCCCCTCCGGGACCTCGAAAGTGATCCCGCTGTCGGCGATCCGCGGCTACCGCGCTGAACCGCTGGGCATGCTGACCCACCGATTTCGGATCTGGGGCAGCTCGGATCTGCGGCGCTGGCTGCCGCTGGACATCAAGCGGCCGACGCGGTCCACCCTGATCACGCTGGACCTGCACGGCGACCCGTGGCCGCGCCCGGCGTTCACCCCGGCGGACCCGGACGCGTTTCGGGCGCTGCTCGACGAGCTACTGGCAGCCCAGCGGTAGGTGCGCGCTCAGCGGTCGGCCAAGACCTGCTGGGCGGCGTTGTAACCGGGAATGAACGTGATCCCCGGCCCGCCGTGACAGCCGGCACTCCCCAGGTACAGCCCTGCCACCGGTAGCGGCTGCCCGAGGAAACCCCGTGGCCCGGGCCGGTTGGGACCGATCTGATCCGGGTTGAGCAGGCCGTGGCAGTAGTCGCCACCGGGCGCACCGAACATGGTGCCCATATGGCGCGGGGTGAAGGTGGTGTGCCGGGTGATGCTGCGCTCGAAATTCGGTGCCAGTCTGGTGATTTTGTCGATCACCCGCCGCCCCATCTCGACCTTCATCTCGCCGTAGTTGCCGTCCCCCTCGATGGGAAACCACAGCGCGAACGCCGACGCGGCATGCTTGCCGGGCGGGGCCAGCTCGGGATCGTGCAGCGACGGGATCTGCAGCACCACGGTCGGATCGGCGGGGACGACGCCGCGGCGTGCGTCCTCCCACTGCTGCTGGACCTCTTCGGGCGTGCAGAAGATCCCCAACGAAGCCTGCATGGCCGGGTCGTTGAGCGCCTCGTAGGGCGCGGTGAACACCGGCGCCTCGTCCAGTGCGAAATGCATCTGCAGATAGCTGCCGCGGTGGTCGGTGCGAGCGTAGCGGGCGCGGACGTCCTCCGGGACCGAAGCGGCGTCGAGCAGTCCGGTGACCGTGACGTCGGGGGCGATCGCCGACACCACCACCGGTGCGCTCAGGGTGTCGCCGGATTCGGTACGCACGCCGGCCACCGCCGCATCGGCGACAAGGATCTCCGACACCGCGGTGCGCAGCCGCAGCTGCCCGCCCAGACCGGTGAACGTGTCGCACAGGTGCCCGGTGAGTGCGCCGATTCCACCACGCAGCTTCTTCATCAGCACGGTGTTCTCGTCGGGCACGCCCAGGCCGTAGGCCAGTGCCGCGGCACTGCCGGGGGTGGCCGGTCCGCGGTAGAGGGTGTTGACGGCCAACACGGTGAAGGAGCCGCGCAGCGCCGCGTGCTTTTCCCGGTCGGGCAGGTAACGGTCCAGCACGTCGGTAACCGAGCCGAACAGCATGTCGTCGATAGCTGATCGCTCGAATTCATTTGTGGCGCAGGCATACATCTCGTCAAGCGATTTCGGTGGCCGGCCCGCCTCGAAACGGCCCAGCGCCCGAGTGGGCGCCTGGCTCCAGCCCAGCAACCCGGCCATGCCGTTGACCGCCTCGGCGCCATGTACCTCACTGAGGTGGGTGAACAGCTTCATCGGGTCGGTGTACTGGATCAGCGGGTCGTCACCGACGCCACGCATAGCGACCGACATGACTTCGAGGTCGATGCTCTCCAGACCGTCTAGGCCCAGCTCCGCGCTGACCACGGCCGACGTGGGGAACTGCACCGAGCCGGCGATCTCGAACCGATAGCCGTCGAACAGCTCCACCGTGGAGGCCATCCCCCCGGCGTATCGACCGGCCTCCAGACACAGCGTGCGTAAACCCGCGCGCTGCAGGATGAGTGCCGCGGCCAGTCCGTTGTGCCCAGCGCCTATGACAATCGCGTCGTAGTCGGTCATCCATCCGCCCCTTCCCGCTTTCCGGGAACGCTGGCACGGGTGGATAGTTTTGTCAATATTGACGTAACTAAAGACTGCTCAGCGAGTCCAGTGCGGCACGGCACATCCGGGCCAGCTCGGCCAGCGAGCGGTCCGTACCCAGCATCCAGACCTCCATCGCGGCGAACACGGCGGCCGCGATGCAGCGGGCAGTCACGGCGACCCGCAGCGGGTCAGTGGACGCATTCCTCGTGGTGGCCCGCAGCCGCTCGGCCACCGCGTCGCCGAAATCGGTCTCCACCTGCCGGATATGGCGCACGATGCGCTCCGGATCGAGCTCTTCTTCGCGCAGCGCGGCGATGCGAGTCACCGCCTCGACGTCGTAGGGAAACGCGAAGATCGCCGCCTGAACCGCCTCGATCATCGGCTCGGCCGGCGGCCGGGCAGCCAGGGCGCTGCGGAACCACTGCAGCCCGGCGTCGTAGTCGGCGAACAGCAGGTCGTGCTTGGAAGTGAAGTGCCGATAGAACGTCCGCAGCGACACCCCTGCGTCGGTGGCGATCTGCTCGGCGGAGGTGTCCTCTACCCCCTGCGCTAGGAAGCGGACCAGCGCGGCCTGCCGCAACGCTTCGCGGGTGCGTTCGCTGCGCGCGGTCTGCGGGGCTCGTGGCATGCGCGTAAAGGTACCTCAGCGTTACACCGGGTCAGGAATGTCATTATTGACAAAACTTGCGACGCATGGTGAGACTGACCGCATGATCTCGCTCATCGTGCATGCAGTACTGGGCCTGGCAACCATCTGGTGGATCGTGGCATCCAATCGCGCGGTTTTCGCGAAACCCCCTGGGGGTGCATCGTTCTCACCCCTGGAGATCGTGTACTACCTGATCGGCATCGCGTCGATCGTGCTGGGCTGGTACTTCAACATCCGCTTCGTCAACGAGTACGCGCAGGGTCCCAACCACAATCCGATCTGGGGGCCGGGCAGCTGGACGCAGTACATCCAGCTGATGTTCACCAACCCGGCCGCCGGTTCGGCCAGCCAGGACTACACGATCATCAACGTCGTTCTGCTGCCGCTGTTCACCATCGTCGACGGCTACCGGCGTGGACTGCGGCGCCCGTGGCTCTACTTCGTGTCGAGTCTGTTCACCAGCTGCGCGTTCGCCTACGCCTTCTACTTCGCCACCATCGAGCGCCAGCACCGGCACGCCAAAGCTGCGGCGTAGCGGCCGGCGACCCCGACCTCGCCCGCTGTGCGAAATGACAGTGCCCCGTAGCGGCCGGCGACCCCGGCCTCGCGCGATAGGCTGGCCGCGTCGAGGAGGAGGAATGTCGTGGCCAAGCCGGTGGCGGCGCGCGGCTCCGCGCGCGCGCGGGTGCTGCAGGCGGCCTTGGACCTGTTCATCGAGCACAGCATCGGTGGCACATCCATGCAGATGATCGCCGACCGGCTGGGCGTGAGCAAACCCGCTGTCTACTACCAGTTCCGGTCCCGCGATGACATTGTCGTGGCGCTCGTGGAACCGATGTTCGACGACATCGTCCGGGTCATCAAGATCGCGGAGGCCATGCCGACCCGGCAGGGCCAGCGCGACGTGACCGTCAGTGGCGTCGTCGAGCTCGCCGTCCGCTACCGCCGGCTCGCCTTCCTGTTCTACGACCGCGGCATGGAGCACGCGGTGCGGGCCCGCGACGACTTCATGGCCGTTAGCGACGCCGCGGCGGCCATCCTGCGGGGCCCCAATCCCGATGCCAGAACTCGGGTGATCACGACCACCCTGATGGCTGGAGCCTTCACCGCGGCAGCCGACCCAGAACTGGCAGACATCGCCGACGAACAGCTGCACGAGATCCTGCTGGACACGGCACGGCAGATCATGACGTTACTGACCTAGCGGGTCAGGTCCAGTTCCACACCCCCATGTCGGCAGCGGGGTACTGCGCGCACACATCGGTGGCCCGGGCAGCAACCCCGTGGTTGTTGAAGAACAACTTGGCCCAGTTCGGCCACGTGAAAGCAAGCTTCTCGTAGTAGATGTCGGTGGCCAGGTTCTCCGAGTAGGCGCGACGGCCCGGGTAGTCCATGGAGTAGAACCAGTGAATCCGATCCTGCACCGCCTCATGGACCTGCGGGGACTTGTTGTTGTAGTCGATCATGTAGCGCTCGTAGTAGACCGGCGCGACATCGCGGGCGGCCGCCATGATCTGTTCGGCGGTACAGGTGGTGTGCAGCATCCGGTTGGGAATCGGAAAGTTCTCCGTCGCATCCGCCGACGCAGTCCCCGCCGCGGCCATACCGGTCAGCAGCCCTACCGTCAGAGCCCAGCTCTTGCGGTTCATCGAGTACCTCCGGCCTGTTCCAGAACGATCAGCTTGTCGGGGCAGTAGGTGCTCAACGCGGTACCCACGAATTGCCAGGCCTGCTGGGAGTCGGCACCCTTGATGTTCTTGCCCACGAAGGCCGCCGACTCGAACGCGTCATGGTCGACGTCGTTGGTCAACCGTTTACAGGTGAGTTTGCCGAGCCAGGCGTTGTAGTCACGCGGCCCGTAGATGCCGTAACCATGCAATCGGCCGGCGAAATCGGTGTCGACATCGGCGTGCGCGGGCACCGCGAACAGGATTGCCGCTGACACACCTGCCAACGCGTATGCGGCTCCGAACCTCATCACCAACCTCCCCGATGCGCTCCACCGCCGGACTCCACGAGGTCGTCGCTCGGGTTGCGCTGCAACGGCGCCGGCCAGGGTGCGGGCTTGGGACGCAGTCGGGGCACCTGCGGCCACCAGAACCATTTGCCGAGCAGAGTCGCGATCGACGGCGTCATGAACGAGCGGATGATCAGGGTGTCGAGCAACAGCCCCAAGCCGATGGTGGTGCCCACCTGACCGATCACGCGCAGTTCGCTGATCGCCATCGTCATCATGGTGAAGGCGAACACCAGTCCCGCGGCGGTCACCACCGAGCCGCTGCCGCCCATCGCCCGGATCATGCCGGTGTGCAGGCCGGCGTGGATCTCCTCGCGCAGGCGGGAAACCAGCAACAGGTTGTAGTCGGCGCCCACCGCCAGCAGGATGATCACCGCCATCGCCATCACCATCCAGTGCACCTGCAGTCCGATGATGTTCTGCCACAGCAGCACCGAGAGTCCGAAGGCGCTGCCGAGTGATACCACCACGGTGCCCACGATCACCAGCGCGGCCACCACGGCACGGGTGATGATCAGCATGATGATGAAGATCAGGCACAACGCCGCGACGCCCGCGATCATCAGGTCGTAATTGGAGCCCTCCTGCATGTCTTTGAACATCGCGGCGGTACCGCCGACGTAGATCTTCGAGCCCTCCCAGGGGGTGGTCTTGATGGCTTCCTTGGCAGCGAGCTTGATCGCGTCGATGTGCTTGATGCCCTCTGCGCTCAGTGGATCGCCCTCGTGGTTGACGATGAACCGCACGGCACGCCCGTCCGGCGACACGAAACTCTTCATGCCGCGCTGGAATTCGGCGTTGTCGAAGATCTCCGGCGGCAGGTAGAACGAGTCGTCGTTGCGGGCCTTGTCGAAGGCCTCCCCCATCGCGGCGGGATCCCCTTGGGCTTCCTGCGCCTGCTTGGCCAGTCCGCTCTGGGTGGCGTAGGTGGCCTGCATCATTGCCTTGGCGTTCGTCATCATCTGGATCATCGGCGGCATCAGCGTGAGCATCTGTGGCAGTTGCGCCGCCATCGCGTCCATGTCCGGAACGATCTGCTTGAAGTTGTCGGTCATGGTGTCGACACCATCCATGGCGTCGAAGACCGACCGCAGCGAGTGGCAGACCGGAATGTCGAAACAGTGTGGTTCCCAATAGAAGTAGCTGCGCATCGGCCGGAAGAAGTCGTCGAAGTTGGCGATCTTGTCGCGCAGTTCTTCGATGTCGTCGACCATCAGGTGCATCTTGCCGACCATGCGCCCCATGGTGGCGTTCATCTCCTCCATGAGCTCGATCATCTTCGTCATGGTGTCGATGTTGACCTGCATATCCTCTGCTTGGGCCAGCATGTCCGCCGTGCGATCCTCGTTGAACTTGCGGGTCATGTCCTGGCTGACGGCCTGCATGCCGAGCATGTAGCCGAAGGTGGAGTGTTCCATCGGAATGCCCTGCGGCCGGGTGATGGACATAACGCGCGAGACACCCTCTACCCCGGTGACCCGCTTGGCGATTCGCTCGATCACCAGAAAGTCCCCGGAGTTTCGAATGTCGTGGTCTGTTTCGATCATGAGCATCTCGGGGTTCATCCGCGCTGAGGGAAAGTGCCGGTCCGACGCCAGGAACCCTTGGTTGGCGGGTAGATCCGCGGGCATGTAGGCGCGGTCGTTGTAGCCGGGCTTGTACCCGGGCAGGGCGAGGATGCCGACCAGTGCGGCCGCAGTCGCGGCGATCAGAATCGGCCCTGGCCAACGGCTCACGGCCGCACCGATTTTGCGCCAGCCGCGTCCTCTGTTGGCTCGCTTCGGTTCCAGCAGGGTGCCGAACCGCCCCGCCACCGCGATGACGGCGGACCCCATCGTCAGCGAGGTGATGACGACGATGGTCATGCCGATCCCCAGCGGAATCCCCAACGACTGGAAGTAGGGCAACCGGGTGAAGTGCAGGCACAAGGTGGCGCCCGCGATCGTCATGCCCGAGCCGAGCACCACATGCGCCGTGCTGCGAAACATGGTGTAGTACGCCTGTTCCCGGTCCTCGCCCGCGCTGCGCGCTTCCTGATATCGGCCGATCAGGAAGATCGCGTAGTCGGTGGCTGCCGCGATGGCCAGTGTCACCAACAGACTGGTGGCAAAGGGCGACAGACCGATCAGACCGTGATAGCCCAGGAACGCGACGATGCCCCGAGCCGACGCCAGCCCGGTCACCACCATCGCCAGCGCCAGCGCCACGGTGGTGATGGATCGGTAGACCGTCAGCATCATGGTGATGATGACGACGAACGTCAGAGACTCGATCATGTGCATGCTGCGGGTGCCGGCCTTGTCCTGATCGGCCGCCAGCGCCGCACCGCCGGTCACATACGCCTTCACACCCGGTGGCGCGGTGACACTGTCTACTGCTTGATTGACAGCTCTGACCGATTCGTTGGCCAGCGCCTCACCCTGGTTTCCCGCGGTATAGATCTGCACGTACGCGCTCTTGCCGTCCGGGCTCTGAGCTCCCGCGGCGGTCAGGCGATCACCCCAGAAATCCTGGATGTGTTCGACGTGGGTGGTGTCGGCCTTCAGTTTGTCGATGATCTGGTCGTAGTAATGGTGCGCATCGGCACCCAGCGGCTCGTCGCCCTCGAGGACCAGCATGACCGAGCTGTTGGAGGTGAACTCCTTGAACACCTCGCCCTGACGTTTGACCGCGATCATCGAGGGCGCATCGTCCGGGGTCATCTGGACCGCGGCCATTTCGGCGACCTTCTCCAGCTGGGGGACGGTCACGTTCGCCAGAACGATGATCCCAATCCAGCCCAGCATGATCGGAATAGCCAGTCGTCGAATCCATTTCGCCACCGCACCCGGCTTGGGATACTCCGCAACAGCGGGCATGGTCTCGGTGGGCGCCTCGGGCGGGAAGTTGTCCGTAGAAGTGCTCATGCAGATTTCACCAAGCAGAAGGTCAGGGCGCTGACGCCGGTGGCGGTTCTCTCGTCTTTGAGCTCGTTGTCGATGCTGATGCGGCAGCCCAGGGTGGAGCCTTTGCCCTGCGCGTAGAGGTTCGGCGATACCGCGGACAGCGTGGTGCTCAGGGTCACCGACCACGGCAGTGTTGCGGCGTCGACGTGCTGGGGCCTGCTGTCGAGGTCGAGGTATCTGATGTCGGCTGTCGCGCCGGGTTCACCGAAGACCTCGTAGGTGACGACCTTCGGGTTGTACGGCTTGGTGTCATCGACTTTGGTGCTGATCAGGTGCGAGTTGTCGCCCCCGAAATAGGTGCGCAACCGCAGCACGGTCAGCGTCCCGAGCACCACCACCGCCACGATGAGCAGCGGCATCCACGCCCGCCTCAGCGCCTTCACCGAGCGGATCCGACCTTGCCGGTGGCCTTGCTGACCACTACCAGGACATGGGTGTCGGCCGCGAACCGATTCGCGGTGGCGCCCAGTTCGGCGATCGCATCGAACAACGGGTGGTCACCGGCCACGATCTCCGGCGCGTCAACCACATAAGCCGTGACGCCCGGGGACAGCGTGGCCTGATCAGAGCGGGAAAGCCTGTGCACCTGTGGGTTCAGCATCGGCGACGCCCTTTCTGTCCAGATCTGCGGTTAAGCGTGACGGAAAGCCAAGTTATACGATCGGTAAAGTAGAATCAAGCGATCGGTCAGCAGAACCGTGCGGTGTGGCTCACGTCCGTGAACGGTCGACTCCGACAGCAGGGAGACATGCAGTGGCGAAGACGATGGCGCCGCGGGGATTCGCGCGGGAGCGCGTATTAGAGGCCGCGCAAGGGTTGTTCGCCGAGCACGGGGTGAGCGGCACCTCGCTGCAGATGATCGCCGACCGATTGGGCGTCAACAAGTCAGCGGTGTACTACCAGTTCCACTGCAAGGACGACATCGTCGTCGAGGTGTTTCGCCCGGTGTTCGAGGACATCGCCCGGGTGGTCGCTATCGTCGAGGCCATCGACTCCCGCGAGGTTCAGCGCGAGGCCACCATCAGCGGCATCATCGAACTGGCTGTGCGGCACCGTCGCACCACGGCCCTGGTCCACACCGATCCCGCCGTGGTGGGAGTCGTCGAGGCCATCGGAGACTTCCGGGACGCCTCCCGGCGCTTGCAGACCATCCTGGCGGGACCACAGCCCGACCCGGCCACCCTCATCGCGATCGCGGTTCTGGTGCCCGGAATTCTCGGCGCGGCAGCCGATCCCGCGGTGTCGGACATTCCCAACGAGGAACTGCACCGGATGCTGTTGGACTGCTCACGGCGACTCTTCACCGCCTGACGCGGATGCCGGTCAGGAGCTGGACGGCTCCAGCACCTCCACGCCGACGTAGGGCACCAGCGCCTGCGGCACCCGAACACTGCCGTCGGGCTGCTGGTGGTTCTCCAGGATGGCCACCAGCCACCGGGTGGTGGCCAGGGTGCCGTTGAGGGTGGCCGCAGTCTGCGGCTTGCCGTTCTCGTCGCGGTAGCGGGTCGCCAGCCTGCGGGCCTGGAAGGTGGTGCAGTTCGACGTCGAGGTCAGCTCCCGGTACGTGCCCTGGGAGGGCACCCACGCCTCACAGTCGAATTTGCGGGCGGCCGAGGACCCGAGATCGCCTGCGGCGACGTCGATCACCCGGTAGGGCACCTCGATATGGGCCAGCATCTCGCGCTGCCAGCCGAGCAGCCGGTCGTGTTCGGCTTCGGCGTCCTCGGGCCGGCAGTAGACGAACCCCTCGACCTTGTCGAACTGGTGCACCCGAATGATGCCGCGGGTGTCCTTGCCGTAGCTGCCGGCCTCCCGGCGAAAGCACGACGACCACCCGGCGTAGCGCAGCGGCCCGGCCGACAGGTCGAGGATCTCGTCCGAGTGGTAGCCGGCCAGCGGCACCTCCGAGGTGCCCACCAGGTAGAGGTCGTCGGCCTCGAGCCGATAGATTTCGTCGGCGTGCGCGCCCAGAAATCCGGTGCCGGACATGACTTCGGGACGGACCAGCGACGGGGTGATCATCGGGGTGAACCCGTTGTCGACCGCCAGGCGCACAGCCAGCTGCAACAGGCCCAGCTGCAGCAGCGCACCGCGGCCGGTCAGGAAGTAGAACCGCGAGCCGGAGACCTTGGCTCCGCGTCCCATGTCGATCAGGCCCAGCGCCTCACCGAGCTCGAGGTGGTCGCGCGGATTCTCGATCGCCGGCGGCTCGCCGATCACGTCCAGCACCGCGAAGTCGTCCTCGCCGCCCGACGGCACCCCGTCGATCACCACGTTGGCGATCGCCATGTGCGCCGCGGTGAACGCCGCCTCGGCCTCGCCCTGGGCGGACTCGGCGGCCTTGACCTGCTCGGCCAGCTCCTTGGCCCGCGCCAGCAGGGCCGGGCGCTCCTGCGGCGATGCCGCCCCGACCGACCGGCTGGCTGACTTCTGGTCGGCACGCAACGAGTCAGCCGCCGCGATGGCGGCACGTCGAGCGGTGTCGGCGGCCAGCAAGGCGTCCACCAGGGCCGGGTCCTCACCGCGACCCACCTGGGAGCGGCGGACACGGTCGGGATCTTCACGCAGCAGCTTCAGGTCGATCACGGCAAAACCCTACAACCTGCCCGGCTGCATCACTTTCGCATCATTTGTCACGCGCTCGCGGCTGCCTGTCAGAATGGACCCGATGTCAGAGGCAGCCGACCAGGAGAATCCACCCGCCAAGCGGGTGTCTTGGCGACGCACGCTCCAAGCCGCCCCGACCCGCCGTGCCCTGTTGCTCACCGCGCTGGGTGGGTTGCTGATCGCCGGTTTGATCACCGTTGTTCCCGTCGTCGGCGAGGGCCCCGGCGGACTGCTGGGCCATCTGAACGCCGAGCCGGCGCCGGGGGCGGGCGGCAAGGGCACCGGGCCGGGGCTGGGACTCGGCACGGTCAAGGGCAACGAAGCGATCGACCACGCGGTTGCCGGCGACTGCCTGAACTGGCCGGAGAACGACTTGGACGCGGCGACGATCGTCAGCTGCACCGACGAGCACAAGTTCGAGGTGGCCGGCCCGGTGGACATGAAGATGTTCCCGGGCGCCGAATACGGTCCCGACGCCCCGCCGCCGTCGATGGCCCGCATCGAGCAGATCACCCAGGAGCAGTGCGAGTCGTCGGTGCGCCGCTACCTCGGCGCCAAGTTCGACCCGCACAGCAAGTTCGTCGCCAGCATGTTGTGGGCCGGCGAACGCGCATGGCGCCAGCACGGTGAGCGCCGGATGCTGTGCGGCCTGCAGCTGCCCGGCGTGGGCGGCCGGCAGACCGCGTTCGTCGGCAAGGTCGCCGACATCGACCAGTCCAAGGTCTGGCCGCCGGGCACCTGCCTGGGCATCGATCCGGCCACCAACCAGCCCAACGACGTTCCGGTCGACTGCGCGGCGCCGCATACCAAGGAGGTCACCGGCACGGTCAATCTGACCGAGCGGTTCCCCGACGCGCTGCCCCCCGAGGCCGAGCAGGATGCGTTCATCAAGGATTCCTGTACCCGGCTCACCGACGCCTACCTGGACCCGGTGCAGCTGCGCGACACGACGTTGACGTTGACCTACGCCACCGTCTCCCTGCCCAGCTGGTCGGCGGGCAGCCGCGAGGTGGCCTGCAGCCTGGGCGCCACGCTGGGCAACGGTGGCTGGGCGGCGCTGATCAACAGTGCCCGCGGATCGCTGCTGATCAACGGCCAGCCCCCGATCCCGCCTCCGTCGATCCCCGCGGAACGACTGAACCAACTGCCGGCCGGTAGCCAGCCGCGGTGAGTGTCGCGATGGACCCGCGCCGGTTCGACGATCTCGTCTCCGACGCGCTCGACCTGATCCCGGCCGAACTGGCGGCCGCCTTCGACAACGTGGTGATCCTGGTCGAGGGCCGCAACCCCGAGGAGCCCGACCTGCTCGGGCTCTACGAGGGGGTCGCGCTGACCGAGCGCGATTCGAGCTATGCCGGCTCGCTGCCGGACACCATCACCATCTACCGGGATGCACTGCTGGAGATGTGCGAGTCCGACGACGAACTCGTCGAGGAGGTCCGAATCACGGTGATCCACGAGATCGCCCATCACTTCGGTATCGACGACGACCGGCTGCACGAACTGGGTTGGAGCTGACGGCCCTCGACGCGGCGCGCCGGAACGAGCCTGTCGGCACGCAGTGCTATGAACGATCCATGGATGACCACTGCCGAGACTGCCGGGCGGGCCTGGAGCACTGCCACGGCACACTCATCCACCACGTCCAGCAGCCCGCGGAGTGCACCGAGGACGGCTGCCCCGGCGAGGTGCTGCCGCACTCGTTCGCCCTGGACTGCGAGGCGGTCGGCTGCCGCTGCGCGCAGATATACGCGCTGGCGGTTTAGCCCATCGGGTCGGTGTCGGAGCGCAATGCGTCGCCGACCGGGTCCGGGTGCGGTTCGGGATAGAACGGCGGCGTCAGCGAGCCCCACTGCACGCAGCTCCATCGACCGTCGGTGATCGGGGCCAGCACCACGGCGGTGGCGTTCTCCAAGTGATTCTCCAGCACGAAGCTGCCGTCCACCCCCGCCAGCGTCGCTGCCGCCAGGCGGATCGCCGCACCGTGGCTGACCACGACGATGTCCCCGGTCCACTCGTCATCGTCGAGGTAACGCATCCGCAGGTCGGTGACGACCGGTAGGTAGCGGTCGAGCACCTGCTCGGCCGTCTCGCCGCCGGGCAACGCGACGCCGGGCTCGCCGGAGTGCCAGCGCTGATAGATCGCGTTGAACTCGGCGATCGCGTCATCGTCGCTGCGATTCTCCAGCGAACCGGCCTGCACCTCGTGGATGCCATCGAGCGCCCGGGCGGTCACGCCGAGCCGGCCGCTGATCTCGGCGGCGGTCTGGATCGCACGGGTGGCCACCGAATGGGCGACCAGCATCGGGCGATGCGCTCCCTCGGCTGCGAACGCCCTGGCCTGATCGCGGCCCAGCGGAGTCAGTTCCGAACCGGGCGGGCGGGTGTCGAGGCGACGGTCGACGTTGCCGTAAGACTGGCCGTGGCGCAGCAGCACCAGCCGCCCGCTCACGACGCCGCCTCGCTTCGGCCCGCCGGCTCGATGGGCCAGGAGCCCAGGTAGCGGACGTCCGCGCAGCGGCGGCGCAGCGCCGCCAGAGCCTCGGCGACCGCTTCGTCGTCGATGTGTCCGACGCAGTCCAGGAAGAACAGGTAGGTACCCAGCTCGGTGCGGGTCGGGCGGGATTCGATGCGAGTCAGATCGATACTGCGACTTCCGAACTCCGTCAGGGCCGCCGCCAGGGCGCCGGGCGCGTTGTCCAGACGCAGCACCACGGACGTTCGGTCGGCGCCGGTACGCACCGGCGGCGGCGCGGGGGCGCCCACCAGCACGAAACGCGTGCGGGCATTGGGTTCGTCGATGACGCCCTCGGCCAGCGTCACCAAACCCCGCTGCTTGGCGGCCAGCGCGGTGCTGACCCCGGCATCCACCTCACCGGCGCAGACCTGCTGCGCGGCAGCGGCATTGGAATTGGCCGGCACGACCTGGGCCTGCGGGAGGTGCTGGGCCAACCAGCGCCGAACCTGGGCGCCGGCGACCGGGTGAGCGGCCACCGTACGAATGCCCGCCTCACCACGTCCCGGCGCGACAACCACCGAGAACGAGACATCTAAAGCGGTTTCGGCGAAAATCTGCAACGGCGAGCCGACCGCAAGCCCGTCCAGGGTGGGTGTCACCCCGCCCTCGATCGAGTTCTCGATCGGCACACACGCGTAGTCGGTGGCGCCGGTGCGCACGGCGTCGAGAGCGGCCGGGGTGCTCTCGGCCGGCACCGGTTGAGGGTCGGCGCCGGGAACCCGTCCGGCGCCGGTCAACGCGAGCAGCGCCGCTTCGGTGAAGGTCCCCGCCGGGCCGAGATAGCTGATGCGGGTCACCGGACAACCCTATCGGCCGCGACCGTCCGACGCGCTCACCGGCGGCGCGAGCGTGCTGCCAAGTTCACATTCGACCCTCGAACGTGCCGCCACCGTCACGTACGGCAGCGGTGGCACCCGCGACCGGATTCCGCAATTCCTGTTGCGCCCATCCGAGTCATTAATTAAGTTAGGCTTACCTCACTTCGAAAGGTGATCGATGGCCACGACTACAGCAGCAACCGTCCCGACGTCCGCCGAGCGGATTCGCAGCGCCTGCATCCGGGGTCAAGCCCTCGTGGCGATCGCCGACGCCGCCGACGCCGCGCCCGTCAACGCACCGGTCTGCCACCTGCTGCGAGATGGATCCGTGGTGGTCGCGGTCCCCGTCGCGGACCCGGTCGCGCAGGCCGCCGAGTCCGGCGTGCAGGCGATGCTCGAGCTGACCGATCACGCGCCGTTGCGACTGCGCGAACGCGTTCGTGCCCTGGCGTGGCTCCGGGGCCTGCTGCGCCCGGTGCCCGACCGCGAGATCTCCGTGCTGCTCGACCGGATCGCGGCGGTCGACCCGAACCCTGCTCTGCTCCAGGTCGTCTCGCCTCGCTCGGCGTCGCGTGCCCGCGATACCGGTGCACCCGACGACAGTGATTCCGACGTCGACTACGCACTGCTGCGGCTGACGCCCGAGTCGGCGGTGCTGGCCGACGCCACCGGAGCCGAGGCGGTCGACGTACGTGAGCTGCTGGCAGCCCGTCCCGACCCGTTCTGCGCGATCGAGGCGCATTGGTTGCAGCACCTCGACTCGGCGCACCCTGACATGGTCGCCCGGCTCGCCGCCGCCAAGCTGCCGCCACAGCTGCGGCGTGGTCAGGCCCGCCCGCTCGCCGTGGACCGCTACGGCATGTGGCTGCGGGTAGAGGCGCCCGACGGGGACCGCGATGTCCGACTGAGCTTCCCGCAGCCGGTCGAGGATGTGCTGAGCCTGAACCGGGCCGTGCGCGCACTGATGGGCTGCCCGTTTCTCAACGGGCTGCAGGCCCGACGCCAGGAGCAGTAGCTACCGTGGCCAGGTGACCGACCTCCAGACCCCGCGAGGCGCACTGCGCCTGGAGATCCTGCTGGTCCTGGCCGTCACCTACGGGCTGAGCGCCGTCACCGCGATTCTGCAGCTCGCCGACGCGGTGCTGCGTGACCTCGGCGCCCAGCGGATCGCCCTCAACCCTCGCCGGTCCTATTTCGACCTGATCGACCTCGGTCTCAACGCCGCCTGGGCCGCCCAACTGATCGCCTGGGGCGCGCTGGCGCTGTACCTGCTGTGGCGCAGCGGAATCGGACCCGCCCGTATCGGGCTGGGCGGGTGGCCCCGCCGCACCGACCTGGCCGGCGCACTCGGCCTGGCGGCCCTGATCGGACTGCCCGGACTGGGCCTGTACCTGCTGGCCCGAATCCTGGGGCTCAACGCCGACGTCATTCCCGCGGCGATCAACGACACCTGGTGGCGTGCGCCGATGCTGATCGTGATCGCGTTCGCCAACGGGTTCGCCGAGGAAGTGATCGTGGTCGGCTACCTGCTGACCCGGCTACGGCAGCTGCGGGTGTCGCCGCGGGTGGCGCTGGCCTGTTCGGCGCTACTGCGCGGCGCCTACCACCTCTATCAGGGGTTCGGCGCCGGGCTGGGCAACATCGCCATGGGCCTGGTGTTCGGCTACACCTGGCAGCGCAGCAGGCGGCTGTGGCCGCTGATCCTGGCGCACGGCCTGATCGACACCGTGGCCTTCGTCGGGTACGCACTGTTCGCCGACAAACTGGGGTGGCTGCGCTGACCGCTACGGCGGCCCGCGCAGGCCTCAGCCCGCGGCCCGGGTCACCGTGACGGTGATGGTGCCCGCGCCGGCGTTGGATTCGATGACCAGCACCGAGGCGTTGTCCGCCGAGACGACCTGCCCGCCGGTGACGCTCACCTGGTAGCCGTCCGGGAACTGGATGTCCGGGATCGAGATCCGGGTCTCCGACCCGGCGTCGAAGCTGCCCCCGCCACCAGCCATCGCCGTGGAGTAGCTGAAGGAGAAGACCCCGTTCTCGAACGACCAGCTGTTCGGGATTCCGGCGATCACCTGGGGGTAGGGCTGGGCCAGGGTCGCCACAATGGCCTCGTTCACGTTGTCGCCGGTCGGCGGCACGCTGGGGTCGTGCACCAGCGAGCCCGTGTCGTTGTAGCCCCAGTACAGCCAGCCGAACTTGTGCGGGTTGATCGAGTTCAGCTGGCTGGCGATGGTGTCGGTGTTGCCGGTGGCGCCGAACTCGGTGACCACGCCCGGAACGCCGTAGCGGTCGACGTAGCGCTGGGCGTTCTCCATCATCATCCCGTCCCAGAGCGAGCAGCCGGCGGAACTGCCGGCACCCAGGGCGTCGAAGATGCAGTAGTCGTGGAACGAGAACACGGCGTTGTCGTCGTCGACCCCGCCCATGTTGATGCCCGCGGTGGCATTGCCGAACAGTACGTTCGGCTCGTAGTACACCGTGGTGTTCGGGTCCACTGACCGGATCGCCGAGATCACCTGGTCGTAGAACGGCGTCAGCGACTGGTTGTCGAAGTGCGAGTTGCCGAGCAGGCTGCCCAACCACGAGGAGCCGGCCCACGGCTCGTTCATGATCTCGTAGCCGGCCACGCCGGGCGTGCCAGCCATATAGTCGGCGACGGTCTGCCACATCCGGGCGTAGTAGTTCTGCAGCCCGATACCGTCGACCTTCTCGTTGGCCCAGAACGCATCCCAGGCCTGGTTCTGCGCCGGGTTGAGTGCGTAGGCGAACGGGAACGGCTGGGTGGTGTCGTTGTCGTCCGGGTTGAACATCGTCGCCCAGTCCGGCGCGCCGTGCCCACCGATCTCCACACCGTAGAGATCCTGGTGCATGTCGAGGATGCTGACGATGCCGTGCGACTTGAGGATCGCGATGGTCTCCCTGACCGAATCAAGGTAGGCCCAGTTGTACACCCCGGGCTGGGGTTCAATCTGGTCCCAGTACAGGCCCACCCGCACCGCGGTGAATCCGTTGGCGGCCAGGAACGCCGCATCGTCGGCGCCGAAACCGTCGCCGCCGGGCGTGAACGGCGGCGACTTGTACACCTGATTGACGCCCTGCAGGATGACGACTCGTCCGTCGTTGTCGACGATCCAGCCGCCGGCAGTGCTGAGTTCGGCCGGTCCCTTCTCCGGGGCCCCGTCCAGCGTGCCGAAGTGGCCAACCGCGCCGTGGGTGCCCAGCGAGCCGGCGAGGCCGCCGGCCCCGCCCAGGGCGGGCAGATCCCCCTGGCTCAGGTAGACACCGTCACCGCCGTCACCGCCGGCGCCACCGCCGCCGAACCAGATCGACCCGTTACCGCCGTCACCGCCGTTGCCACCCAGGTGGGTGCCGTCCCCGCCGTCGCCGCCCGCACCACCGATACCGAGCATCCACCCGCGTCCGTCACCACCGGCTCCACCGATGCCACCGTTGACGCCGTTGACGCCGTCGCCACCCGCACCACCGGCGCCACCGACGCCCATGTACCACCCGCCGACGCCGCCGGCACCGCCGCTGCCGCCTTCGCCGCCTTCGCCGCCGGCGCCGCCGTTACCGAAGAACCCGGCCGATCCACCGGCTCCACCGGCACCACCGACCTCGGTGTTGTCCCAGCCGGCCCCACCGTCACCGAACAACCAGCCACCCGCACCACCGGCGACATGCTCGGCCGTACCGTCCGCGCCATCGCCGATCATCAGGCCCAGACCCAGTGCCCCACTGATCTGGTTGTACACATCGACGACCGGTGCCATCAACGAGTTGCTGACCAACCAGTCGATACCGGTGTACAGCGGGTTGTAGACCCAGTTCTGGACCAACGCCGCAACGTCGGGGTACAGCAGGTTCTCCAGGGGCGATGACGCAGCCGCCGATCCGGCGAACGCATCCCAGGCCGCCGGACTGAACACCGCATCCCAGTCCAAGCCGCCGGTGGTCGTGTCCATGAACGGGGCCAGTACCTGGTCGAACATGTCCTCGAAGCCCTCAGCGGACGCCACCGGCGCAGCAGCCAACGGCATCACTCCGAACGCCAGAAACGCCCCCACTGCCGTTCCCAGTCCGGCGACCCGGCGGTTTCGCTTCGTGCTGCACTGACGAGTCATCTGCGGGTAGACCTCTCTCCACAATCGCGGCGACAACGTGGACAAGATAACGATTTCTTCGGAAAATTTCTAACAATCCCTGAGAAAAACGTGGTGCGACGGCGATGAACTGGCGTGTTCGGCGCCCACCGGCCCGGTCAGCGCGCCGGGGAGATCGCCCCGACGACGCGCGATACGTAGATTGGGCGAGTGAACGGCGATCGCGGGCCGGGTCAGCCCTGGCACATTCCTCGGCCGCCGCGCCGTGAGCCGCCGCCGCTGCTGTACCGCGTCCCCCAGGGCCGGCCGGCCTCGCCGACGCCGCCACCCCGAGCCGTCCCGCGGCCAATGACCCACCCCGCACCACGCCTTGCGGAACCGCGTCACCGCCCGGCGCCCCCGCCCGGGCCGCGTCCGCCGGCGCCGCGCCCACCCGCTTCGCGTCGGCAGCGATCCTGGCCGCGCCGGGTGGCGGTACTGGCTGTGCTGGTGGCGTTGCTCGGGGCAGCGGGTTCGGTGGGCGCCGCCGCCTGGCTCGACACCGCGCTGCAGCGAACCGTGGCGTTCTCCGAATACGCCGACCGCGCGGCGCCGGGCCCCGGGACGACGTGGCTGCTGGTCGGCTCGGACAGCCGTGCCGATCTCACGATGCAGGAGCAGCGGGACCTGAGCACCGGCGCGAGCATCGGCGACGGACGCACCGACACCGTGCTGCTCGTCCATCTGCCGGGCGCGGGATCAGCGTCGCCGGCCACCGTGGTGTCGCTGCCGCGCGACTCCTACGTCACGATTCCCGGCTACGGCCAAGACAAGATCAACGCCGCGTACACCCTCGGCGGCGCTCCGCTGCTGACCCGGACGGTGGAGCAGGCCACCGGCCTGCGCCTGGACCACTATCTGGAGATCGGATTCGGCGGTTTCGCCACGCTCGTCGACGCCCTCGGCGGCGTGACTTTGTGCCCGGACGAACCGATCGACGATCCGCTGGCCGGACTGAGTCTGCCGGCCGGCTGCCAGAAACTGGCCGGGGCGGCCGCGCTGGGCTATGTGCGTAGCCGGGCCACACCGCGCGCCGACCTGGATCGGATGGCCCACCAGCGGCTGTTCCTGTCGGCGCTGCTCGCCCGCGTCGCGGATCCGGCGGTCTGGCTCAATCCGGTGCGCTGGTACACCGTGCCGCACGCCGCCGCACACGCGATTACCGTCGACGCCGACTCGGGCGTCTTGGACCTGGCAGGCCTGGGCTGGGCGCTGCGCGGTGCCGCCACCACGCTGACCGTGCCGATCGGTGAATTCATCACGACCGACGTCGGCGACGCGGTGGTGTGGAACCACGTCCAGGCCGACCGATTATTCGACGCATTGCGTAGCGATACACCACTCACGTCGAGCTTCGATAATTGAGCCAAACCTAATTTCCGCGCACGATTGTGCCATTTCAGCCTACCCTATCTTTACTTAGGCAATGCTGACCTGAGTAAGTCTCACCTTGGATGCAAACCATCGCTGACCAGGGGTAGCATCGCGTTCATGATCGAGACCGACAGCCACAAGACGAAATTCCACGCGTTACTTCAAGAGCAGATCTACCACGAATTCACCGCGGCGCAGCAATACATCGCGGTTGCGGTTTATTTCGACGGTGAGGATTTACCGCAATTGGCGAAGTTCTTTTACGCCCAAGCCGTCGAGGAACGCAACCACGCGATGATGCTGGTGCAGTACCTGCTCGACCGCGACATTCGGGTGGAGATCCCCGGCGTCGACGCGGTGCGTAACCAGTTCGACGCCCCGCGGGACGCGCTGGCGCTGACGCTCGAACAGGAGCGCACCGTCACCGAACAGATCAGCCGGCTGACCAGCGCCGCGCGCGACGAGGGCGATCATCTCGGCGAACAATTCATGCAGTGGTTCCTCCGCGAGCAGGTCGAGGAGATGGCCCTGATGACCCGGCTGCTCCGCGTCGCCGACCGCGCCGGGCACAACCTGTTCGAATTGGAGACCTTCATCGCACGCGAGATCACGGTGGGCCAAGAGACCGGCGCGCCGCGTATCGCCGGCGGGTAAACCCCTCGCCCGCTGATCAGCCCGTCCGCAACCGCGCCTTGGTTCGGGCGGGCTGATTCGTTGCGATCCACGCGACCCCGACATCGCGACAGAAGTCGACGTCCTCGTTGCGGTCGACGGTCCAGCAATACAGCGCGCGGCCCCGCGCAGCAGCCTGATCCACCAACTCCGGATGCTCCCGCAGCGTCTCGATCGACGGACCGATCGCCGTGGCACCGACCGTCGTCGCCGCGCCGCCGCCCAGATAACGGGCGCCCGACCCGAGTAGCACCGTCGGAAGTAGGGGCGCGGCCCGGCGAATCCGCCATACCGCCGCGGCGGAGAACGACATCACCACCGCACGCGACCGCGAGGCCGATGCCGGTGCGGCGAGCCCGAATCGCTGCAGTAACCCCAGCACCTCACGCTCGACCATCGAGCCGTATCGCACCGGATGTTTGGTCTCGATGAAAATCTTCACCGGCCGGTGCCAGTCCAGGACCAACGCAACCAGCGCATCGAGGGTGAGCAGGCCCGTGTCGCCGATGCCGTCGAGCTCCGGTGAACCGGTTCGCCCGCCACGGTGCCACGCGCCGTAGTCGAGGCGCTGCAACTGCGACAACGTCATCTCGCTGACCACCCCGGCCCCACTGGACGTCCGATCCACCCGACGGTCGTGCACGCAGACCAGATGACCGTCACTGGTCAGCCGCACGTCGCATTCGACACCGTCGGCCCCCTCCTGCAACGCCAAGTCGTAGGCGGCCAGGGTGTGTTCCGGACGATCGATAGATGCACCCCGGTGTGCGACCACGAACGGGTGTTCCGAGACGACATCGCCGGCCGGTGTCATGGGCTTATGCTGCCGGTTCCCGCCCGTCGGGCTCACGAGCCGGGGCCGGTGTCGTGGCTTCGTCCGGCTTCGCCGCGGCCGCCGGAGCGGGAGGCGATTCGGCAGCGGTATCGCGGCCATCGGCCACCACCACCCAGTGGTGGGCCGGCCGCCCCATCGAGCGTCGCTCGAATCCCTCGACCACCCGTGCCGCAGTCACCACTGCGGCCAGGCCGAGAAGGTACGCCACCACCGTCGCCACCATATTGTCGGCAATGCCTTGGGCCCCGTCGGCCCAACTGGTGGCGGTGGCGAAGATCGCGACGGCAGTGCTGGCCGTCCACACCGCCCACCACATCACGATGGGTTTGCGCAGCCGGTCCAGACGGCCCTCCCGCTTGGCCAACTCCATGACAAAGACCGGCGCCCAGGCCAGGTTGACCACCGGCACCAGGCACCCAGCCCACACCGCCCAAGCCGGGCGCGTCTCGGGCAGATGCAATCGGGCGAAGGTTACCGAACGACGGGCGAGCAGCCACCTGGTCAGCACCACCGCACAGGCGACCACCGCCGCGATCGCGGCGAGCCCGGCCAGCCGGCCCAGCCACACCGCGCCACCGGCAACCAGGGGATTGAGCAGCATGGTGCGATTGACGATCATCAACACATAGATCAAGACGTGCACCAGGGCCGCCACGCCCAGCGCGGCGATCGCGGCCGCGAGCGTCTTCTCCAGCGAGCGCGCCGTAGGCGCCACCCGCTCCCCCGTTTTCGACTGTGCCGCAGTGCGAATCGGGCCGCCCATCAGGGTCCAGCGGGGCATCACCGAATAACGCGGGGTGGGGCCGAGCGGACGCCGGGCAGGCGACTGCGGTGGCGGCGGGCCGGGTCGTACTGCGATCCAGCGGTAACCGGGCCCCAGCCGCGGCGGCGCTTCCCCGACTGCCGGCGGCGGCGCGGGGGGCCCGGGTTGGGTCCACTGCAGCTCGGCCTCTTGCTCGGGTGTCAGCGGCGCCCACAGCGCACCGTTGCAGCGTGGGCACCAGGCCCGCTGGCGGTCGCGCACGTTCCACCGCGTGTTGCAGCGGGAACAGACCTGGATCACGGCACCAGCCTAGCGGCGACCGCAAGGTCGGCGGAGCCGACCGCAGTCGGGTCGACGCCATCAACACCGCGGCGACCGCAAGGTCGGCGGTGCGACGGCCAGCGCCGACGGGAATTGGGGGCGAAGACGTTCCTTGCCGCCCGCCCGGGCGCCGACAGCTACCAACAGCTATCCACAGTTTCCACAGGTTTATCCACACACCCATCGACAGCCACACGCGGCGTGATGTGCTTCTTACATACCGAATGACGCATTGGTTGTGGATAACGCAGCGTCGTCGAAGCGAACCGACTAACAGCGTCGAGCGAAATCGCTTGATCGGCTAAGCAGCCGTCCGCTGCAGCGATCAGCGACCGAAATCCCCCGGATTGCATCCGTGCAGGTAAGTCGGGTTATCGCATCGAATTTTTCCACTGGGCGAACAAAGCGCTATGATCGCCGTCACAGAACTGATGTGATGCGCCTCACGGGGGTGGGCGCGCGGTGAAGTTGGGGGCACAGGGATGTTGAGGGCAGGGGAATGACGGCACGCCCGATCGGACCCGGATCCGTCGCAACGGCGTCGGGATGGCATGCGGGATCGTCCACCTACAAGCGCGCCTATCTGCTGGCGTCGTTGCGCGCGGGAGTGATTGCACTGGTGCTGCTGTCAGTCCTGCTTGCGCTGGTCCTGACCTGAACCTCAGCCCGACCACTGTGATCGGCTGACGCCGCGCGTCAGCTCGACCCGTTGTTGCGGTACATCCAGTGTTGGAGCAGTGTGGGTGAAGGTGGCCCGATCACACCGCGACCGTGCTGGCAGTGGGGTGCCGCTAGACCGTCAACGCCTCTCGACAATGATCAACGGTGATCGACACCGGATCAGTACTGACCGAAGGAAGGAACCCCGTGGCCGACTACACCTTGCCGGACCTGGACTGGGATTACGGAGCTCTTGAGCCGCACATCTCGGGTCAGATCAACGAACTGCACCACAGCAAGCACCACGCCGCCTACGTGGCCGGCGCCAACTCCGCACTGGAGAAGCTCGCGGACGCTCGGGCCAACGACGACCACGGCGCGATCTTCTTGAACGAGAAGAACCTGGCGTTCCACCTCGGTGGGCACGTCAACCACTCGATCTGGTGGAAGAACCTGTCCCCCAATGGTGGTGACAAGCCGACGGGCGAACTGGCCGCAGCCATCGACGACGCGTTCGGCTCGTTCGACAAGTTCCGTGCGCAGTTCACCGCGGCGGCCAACGGCCTGCAGGGTTCGGGCTGGGCGGTGCTCGGCTACGACACCCTCGGCGGGAAACTGCTGACCTTCCAGCTCTACGACCAGCAGGCCAACGTCCCGCTGGGCATCATCCCGCTGCTGCAGGTCGACATGTGGGAGCACGCCTTCTACCTGCAGTACAAGAACGTCAAGGCGGACTACGTCAAGGCGTTCTGGAACGTGGTCAACTGGGCCGATGTGCAGTCGCGTTTCGCGGCCGCCACCTCGAAGACGTCGGGGCTGATCTTCTAGCCGCACCGCCGGCACGAGTGGGGCGTCGCGCCATGGGCGTGGCGCCCCACTGTTTTATACGGCGATTCCAGCGTCGCCTCTGCTCCGTCGAGCCTCGCTGAACCGCCGGGTTTTTTCACCGTTTCGTTATCCGCTGCCCCGCCGTGTCACCTTGAATCCGCCGTGTGGGTGCCGCATGCTGCCAGATAACCCACCCGCTGAAATGCGAGCAGGCGAATCAGCCAACAGGCCAAATGTCGCGGAGGGTGCGCGATGGAGACGACAGGGTCCGGCCGGGCGATCGAAGTCGCCCCGTTTCACTCCCGTGGCGAGCTGCACGGATTCGTGGTCTTCGGCCGCTGGCCCGAGTCGACCAAGGAATGGGCACAGCTGCTCAGCATCGCGGTTCGTGTCGCTTCCATGCCCGGATTGCTGCCCACCACAACGGTGTTCGGCACGCACGAGGAACTCCCCGACAACCCGGGGCCAGGCACCGTCGGATTGCTGCTGGCCGAGGGCACCGTGACCGGTGAATCGGCGATCGCACCGGGGTACTTCGCCGGCCGCCAGCCCTCCGCACTGCTGATGCTGCACCCGCCCTCGGAGACCATTCCCTCGCTACCCGAATGCCGGGGCGCGGCCTCGGGATGCGTATTGCTGCCCGGCTTGCCCTACTTGGGACTGGAGCATCGGGCCGCCTGGGTGGAAGCCGAATCCGACGGCACCGTCACCTCGATGGTGAGCCGGGTCGGTGTCGACCCGGTCAGCCATCCCGACACGGCGATTCTGGCCATGCTGCTTGCCGCGTAAGGGAATTCGACCCGAGTTGTCCTGTTGCCGGATCATCGAATTCGGCCCACCGAATTTCCCTGCCGGCTGGCGGCCGGGCCGGGGAGTCACTAGCCTCGGCAGCGACGAAAGGGCGTCCCGCATGCTTGCCGCCATGCTGATCAGCCTGGGCGTGGTCTTCCTCGCTGAAC
Source organism: Mycobacterium sp. SMC-14 (assembly GCF_046250075.1). Classification (NCBI taxonomy): domain Bacteria; kingdom Bacillati; phylum Actinomycetota; class Actinomycetes; order Mycobacteriales; family Mycobacteriaceae; genus Mycobacterium; species Mycobacterium sp. SMC-14. The sequence continues at coordinate 4,603,888 of NZ_CP176429.1, forward strand.
TCGGCGACAAATCGCAGTTGATAACCATGACCTATGCGCTGCGGCATCGCTGGTGGGTCGTTCTCAGCGGGGTCGCCATCGCGGCGTTCGCCATCCATGGCATCTCGGTGACGGTGGGGCATTTTCTCGGCCTGACGTTGCCCGCCCGCCCGATCGCCGCCGTCGCCGGCGTTGCCTTCATCGGTTTCGCCGCGTGGACATGGCGCGAGGGAACCAACTCCGGGACCGGAGAAGCCACCGTCCGCGAGCCGCGATTCGCGCTGTTCGCGGTGGTGTCCTCGGTGCTGTTGGCCGAGCTCGGCGACAAGACGATGCTGGCGACGGTCGCGCTGGCCAGTGACCGCAACTGGCTGGGTGTATGGCTTGGCGCGACGATCGGGATGGTGCTGGCCGACGCGGTCGCGATCGCGGCCGGGACGGTGCTGCACCGCCGGCTGCCCGAACACCTGCTGCATGCCGCGGCCGCACTGCTCTTCCTGGCGTGCGGCCTGTGGATCCTCTTCGACGAGGCGCTGGGCTGGCGGCCGGTGGCCATCGCCTCGGTCGCCGGATTGGTGTCGGTGGCGGCAGGTTCAGCGCTGTGGCGAGCTTCCCTCCGGTGTTCCGGCCAGCCCGCCGGAGACGATTCCGCCACGCGTTAGCAAAGCCCGCCGACAGCTCAGTGCACGGTTCAAACTTCACTTCACCGGAGGTGCTTCCAGAGGCGAGGACCAGCAGCGGAGTATTGGTGGAATCCTTCGCTCACCGATGACGACGCAATTGTGTTGGTGCGACAAGAAAATCCAGCCACAGTGATCGGTCCGGCCGGCCGAATGAACTGCACCAAGCCCGATCTCATGCTTCAAGATCGAATTCGCTACGGAAACACCCTTGGTTGTGTCGGTAACTATCGCTACGATGATCAGCAAATCATCAGGCGCTACCGCATGCCCCCTCGCGGAGCGCCTGTCGACCGCCTGCCTACCCCCCTGGAGGTCCTATCGATGAGCGCGACGTTCGCTGTCCGCTTGAATCGCCTTTTCGATGTGGTGTATCCACCCGGCCGCGGACCGCATACGTCCGCCGAGGTAATCGCGGCGCTCAAAGCGGAGGGCGTCACGATGTCGGCCCCCTACCTCTCCCAGTTGCGCTCGGGTAACCGGACGAACCCGTCCACCGCCACCATGGCAGCACTGGCCAACTTCTTCCGGATCAAACCGGGGTTCTTCACCGACGACGACTACTACGCCAAGCTCGACGCCGAGTTGTCGTGGCTGGACAGCATCCGGGATGCCGGGGTGCGCCGCATCGCGACCCAGGCCGTCGGGCTCTCGCCCGAGGCCCAGGAGGACGTCCTGGCCCGCATCGATGAGCTCCGCCGCAAGGAGCACCTCAGCGCCTGAGGCGCCGGCGCCGCGATTAGGGTGGCTTGATCGGTTCCAGCGAGACACCGGGGAGGCGGCCGCGATGGGCCTGTTCAGAAAACGCAAGAGCCGCGCGACCCGGCGCGCCGAAGCGCGGGCGCTGAAGGCCGGGGCCAGACTCGAGGCCCGGCTGGCCGCCAAGGGCGAGGCGAAACGCTTCAAGGCCACCCAGCGCGCGGACGCTCGCGCGCTCAATGCCCAGATCAAGTCGGACCGCAACCGCGATCGCACCGCGCGCAAAACGGCCGAAAGCCAACTCAAAGCCGCTCGCGACGGCCGGCTGCTTTCTCCGGCGCGTGTCCGCCGGACGCTGGTGGTCACCCGAATGCTGGCGCCAGTGGTGGTGCCGCTGGTGTACCGCGCCGCGATGGCGGTACGCGGCCTGATCGACGAGCAGCGCGCCGCCCGGCTCGGGGTGCCGCTGGCCCGCATCGGCGAATTCTCCGGCAACGGAGCCCGGCTCTCGGCGCGGATCGCCGGCGCGGAGAAGACCCTGCGCCTGGTGCAAGACCGCAAGCCCAAGGACTCCGAGACCAAGCAGTTCGTCGCGGCGATCACCGAACGGTTGTCGGACCTGTCGACGGCCGTCACCGCCATCGAGACCATGCCGGGCGAGCGGCGCCGCGTCGCCTCCGCCTCGATCAGCGACCAGCTCGACGGGATCGACGCCGATCTGATGGCCCGGCTGGGGCTGCCGTCATGAGCGCGCGGATGCGGGCCCTGGCGCTGGCCGCGGCGATCACCGCAGGTTCGTTCGCCGGCGCCACGCCGGCCTGGGCGCATGTGCACGCCAGCAGCCCTGGCGCGGTCCGCGGCAACTTCGCGATGGTTACCTTCGAGGTTCCCAACGAGTCGCCGACCGGTTCTGCCACAACGGAACTCACCGTGACACTGCCCGACGTGGCAGCGGCGCGCACCGAGACTAAGCCGGGCTGGACCGCTCGACTGGACCGCGACGCCAAGACCGGCGTGGTGCGGTCGGTCACCTGGACCGCGGCGCCGGGCGCCGGCATCGGTGCCGACCAGTTCGGACTGTTCCAGATCAAGATGAAACTGCCCGACACCGAGACCGTGGACTTCCCCTCGGCACAGGGCTACGCCGACGGGACCGTGGTGCGCTGGGACCAGCCCCCGCCGCCCGGTGGCGGCGAGGCGGAGCACCCGGTGCCGTCGCTGCACCTGGCGAAGGGGCCGGCACAGGCACCCGAACACCATGCGCACCACCCGGCACCGTCGGTCTCCGCCGCACCGGCACCGACCGACGAATCGCAGGCCGGTGAGCACCCGGGCGAGCACGCCGACAACCCGGCCCGGCTGCTCGGGGGCGCCGCGCTGCTGGTCGCTGTACTGGCTGCCACGATCGCCCTGGGTAGGCGGCGAGCGTGAGCCGGGCGTTGCGCGGCGCACTGGCGGGAGTGTTCCTGCTGGGGATGTTGTTCGCGGCAACCGGGGTAGCCGCCGCGCACGCCGTGCTGGTGTCAACCGACCCGGCCAGGGGCGCGCAGCTTTCGCGCGGGCCAGAGCGCGTCAGCGCCACCTTCAACGAGCAACTGCAGTCCGACTTCGCGGCCATGACGGTAGTGGGACCCGACGGGCACCTATGGTCCACCGGGGACACCCGGGTAGACGGCGCGTTGGCCAGCGTCGCGGTGCGCCCGCTGGGACCCGCCGGCACCTACACCGTCCACTATCGGGTCACCTCCGCCGACGGGCATGTGGTGTCCGGTTCATGGCCCTTCGAGCTCACGGTGGCCGGTACCGGGGAGCCTGGCCCCGCGGTGACCGACCGCAATGAGACGGCACCCGCCGTTCCGCGCCGCTACGCCGACCCCCAGGGTGACCTGCCGATTTGGCCCTTCGTGGTCGGCGCGGCGGCACTTGTCGGGGCCGGCCTGTGGTTCAACCGGCCGCGATCCTGACTTTCGGCCAGCGGTCGCCGCTGACAGATGCTGGCATGATGGGAACGTTGCCGGTGTCGCCGAGTTGATCTGAGACGAAAAGCCGCAGAGGAGCTGCCGTATGACCGAACCGCAAGGCCAGCCCGACCACGAACCCGCCGCTGCGCCCGAGCCGGTTGCTCCGGCTGGAGCCGACCTGCCGGCTGAGCCGCCCGGTCCGGCGCCGCAGAAGACTCCCGCAAAGAAGGCACCCGCCAAGAAAGCGCCGGCGAAGAAGGCTGTTGCCAAGAAAGCGCCGGCCAAGGCTGCTAAGAAGGCACCCGCCAAGAAGGCACCGGCCAAGAGTGCACCGGAGGCACCTGCCACCCCCGCCGCGGTCCCCACGCCGCCAGCGGCTGCCGCCAACGGCTCGGGCCAACTCACTGAGCGCGCCAAGGAAACGGCTGCCCAGGCGAAGTCCACGGTGGACACGGCCCGCAATCCGCTGAGCCCGTCCGTGTTGCCGGCACGACGTTCGCCCGGCCCGCTGCTGGCTGCCGGAATCCTCGGTGTGTTTGCACTGCTGCTGCTTCGCCGGCTGCGGCGTGCGCGCCGAGGCTGACCGGCGGTGACGGCTCGCTTCCGGCCCACCGCCGACCTGGTCGACGAGATCGGCCCCGACGTACGCAGCTGCGACGTTCAGTTCCGCCAACTAGGCGGCCGCACGGAGTTCGCCGGCCGGATCAGCACCGTGCGCTGCTTCCAGGACAACGCGCTGCTCAAATCGGTGCTCTCCGAACCGGGCAACGGCGGGGTGCTGGTGATCGAGGGTGGCGGCTCGCTGCATACCGCGCTGGTCGGTGACGTCATCGCCGAACTGGCCCGCAGCAACGGCTGGGCCGGGCTGATCGTGCACGGCGCGGTGCGCGACGCCTCGACCCTGCGCACCCTCGACATCGGCATCAAGGCGCTGGGCACCAATCCCCGCAAGAGCACCAAGACCGGCGCCGGCGAACGCGACGTTGTCGTCGAGTTCGGCGGCATCGCCTTCGTGCCCGGCGCGATCGCCCACAGCGACGACGACGGCATCGTCGTCGTCTAGGACCGGCACACCGATGGACGCCACCTTGCGGGCGCGCTGGGAACAGCTCCGCGCGCGCGTCGACGACGCATGCCGGGCGGCAGGGCGTTCGCCGGATGAAGTCGATGTGCTGGCGGTGAGCAAGACCTTCGGTCCCGAGCTGATCCGAGAGGCCGTCGACCTGGGCTTGCACCGGTTCGGCGAGAACAAGGTCCAGGAGATCAAGGACAAGTCAGGGCCATTGTCCGACTGCGGAATCGACTGGGTGATGATCGGGCACCTGCAGACGAACAAGGCCGGCGTGGTGGCGCGGCTGGCCGCCGAGGTGCAGTCCCTGGACCGGTCCAAGCTGGCCGTGGCGCTGGACCGTCACCTGCGCGCCTCCGGCCGCGTCATCGACGTGCTGGTGCAGGTCAAGACCTCCGACGAGCCCAGCAAGTACGGTCTGGATCCCGACCAGCTGTTGCCGTTCCTCGACGAGCTGGCCGGCTACTCCACCTTGCGGGTACGCGGCTTGATGACGCTGGCCATCAATACCGACGACCCCGACACCGTCCGCGGCTGCTTCGGCCGGTTGCGCCGGCTACGCGATACCGCCGCCGAACAAGGCCACGACCTGCCGCGGTTGTCGATGGGGATGAGCGGCGACTTCCCGCTGGCGATCGCCGAGGGCGCTACCGAGGTGCGGATCGGGACCGCGCTGTTCGGGTCCCGACCCTACCCCGACTCCTACTACTGGCCAGAGCCCAGCTAGACGCTCACCGGCGCGCGGTGCTTGCTGAACTTCAGCGACTTCTCGTCCACCTTGCCGTGCCGGATCAGCCGCAGGTCCAACAGATAGTTCTGCTTGAGCCGCCACGGGGCCTCCGACCCGGACCGCGGCAGATCGTCCATAGCCCGGCGGAAGTAGCCGGGGCTGAAGTCCATGAACGGCTCTTCCTTCACCGCGGTACCGGGGTGCTGGGCCTCGACCCGGTCGAAACCGTTGTCATCCATGTAGTTGAGCACCCGGCAGACAAACTCCGAGACCAGGTCGGCCTTGAGCGTCCACGACGCGTTGGTGTAGCCAAAGGTCACCGCGGCGTTGGGCACGCCGGAGAACATCAAGCCCTTGTAGGTCATCGCCTTGGGCAGATCGATCGGCTCGCCGTTGCGCAGCAGCGACGCCCCGCCCAGCAGCTGCATGTTCAGGCCGGTCGCGGTGATGATGATGTCCGCCTCGAGTTCCTGGCCGGAGTTCAGCCGGATTCCGGTCTTGGTGAACGTGTCGATGGTGTCGGTGACGACGTCCGCCTTGCCGCTGCGGATGGTCTTGAACAGATCGCCGTTGGGCGCCAAGCACAACCGCTCGTCCCACGGGTTGTAGCGCGGCCCGAAGTGCTTCTGCACGTCGAAGCCTTCCGGCAGCCGGTGCTTGGCCATCGTCATCAGTGTCTTGCGCATGTACTTCGGGAACTTCCGCGCCAGCTGGTACTGGAGGGTGCTGAAGCCGATCGCCTTCCAGCGGTTGGCGAAGTGCGCCGCTTTGGTCGGCAGGAACCGGTTTGCCTGCACGGCGAACGGGTCAACCAGGGGCAGCGCGCCGATGTAGGTCGGCGAACGCTGCAGCATCGTCACATGTCCGGCTCCGGAATTCGCCAACGCGGGAATCAACGTCACCGCGGTGGCGCCGCTGCCGATCACCACGATCTTCTTGCCGGCGTAGTCCAGGTCCTCCGGCCAGTGCTGCGGGTGCACAATGAGGCCGCCGGCGGCGCTGAAGTCCGCGGCGCCCGGGAACTCCGGCGAGTAGCCCTCGGCGTAGTTGTAATAGCCACTGCACGCGAACACGAATGACGCGGTGATCTGCTCTTGCTTGCCGTTGTTGTCGACGGTGACCGTCCACTGGTTGTCGGCGTCAGACCAGTCAGCCGAAACGACCCGGTGGCGGTAGCGGATGTGCTTGTCGATGCCGTTCTCGGTAGCGGCCTCGTTGATGTAGTTCCAGATGTCTGCGCCTTCGGCGATCGAGTGCGCCGACCGCCATGGCTTGAACCGGAAGCCCAGGGTGAACATGTCGGAGTCCGAGCGGATGCCCGGGTACTTGAACAGGTCCCAGGTGCCGCCGAGGTTGTCCCGGCTTTCCAGGATGGCGTAGCTCTTGTTCGGGCAGCGGTCCTGCAGGTGCCAGGCCGCGCTGATACCGGAGATGCCGGCGCCGACGATCACAACATCGAGGTGTTCAGTCATGGCGCCAGGCTATCAACGGGGTGTTGAGTCAGTCAACACCCTGTTGATTAACTCGACATCGTGTAAAGTAGCCGCCATGGCCAGCCCAAATGCGACCCGTCATGGACGCCGTGGGACGCGGCCGTCCGGCGACGATCGCGAGCAGGCGATCTTGGCAACGGCCGAACGACTGCTGGAGGAACGCCCGCTGGGCGAGATCTCCGTCGACGACCTGGCCAAAGGCGCCGGAATCTCGCGACCCACGTTCTACTTCTATTTCAAGTCGAAGGACGCGGTGCTGCTCTCGCTGCTGGAGCCGCTCATCGCGGCGGCCGACTCCGAGTTCGTCGGAGCGGTGCAACGTCTGCCGACCGACCCGCGGCGGATCTGGCGCAACGGCATCAAAGCGTTCTTCGTCGCGTTCAGCTCGCACCGGGCGATCGCCCGGGCCGGCACAGAGGCGCTGGCCACCAGTCCGGAGTTCCGGGCGACGTGGAACGCCTTCATGCAGAAATGGATCCACCAGACCGCCGCGATGATCACCGCCGAACGCGACCGCGGCGCGGCCCCGACGACCATCGACGCTCTGAATCTCGCGACGTCACTGAATCAGATGAACGAGCGGACCATGATGGCCGCGTTGATGGCCGAGCAGCCGTCAGTGCCGCACGATCAGGTGGTCGAAACGTTGACCCACGTCTGGGTCAGCAGCATCTACGGCCAGGCGTCCTGACGCCGACGGGAGCCAGGCGCGTTCAGAAGCCGCCGACGCCGAACCCGGCCAGCAACACCGCAAAGCCGCCAACCTCGCCGATGATCAGCAGCAACATGCCGGCGTGCAGACGCCAACCGAGGTGCTCGAACTGATTAGTGGTGTCGCGCAAGGCGCCGTGCAGCATGTAACTGCCGATCGCGACGACGAAGAAGAACACGATGACCATCGCCGCGACCATGTTCACCCAGGTCGGCCAGGCACTCAGTTCTACGAACACCGCGACCAGCATGGTCGCGAAGGAGTACATCAACGCCGCTCGATGGGCGATGTCAACGTAGACGTGCGCCTGGCGATTCTCCGAGGTAGCGATCTGTTGGTACTTCCACACACCCAACAACAGTGCGAGAAGAAAGATCAGGCCCGCCGACAACAACGTCACCTTGGTGTCGATGTCCAGATTCATGACCACCGGGTGAGCCTACTTCCCGACAACTGAGATTGCGGCTCCGCGGGCCTTGCGATCGCCGCTGGACTCACGGCTCTCGACCCGCCGCTAAGCTCGGCTGGATGCGCTTCGCGTTCAAGACCTCACCGCAGAACACCACCTGGGCTGACATGCTGGCCGTCTGGCGGGCCGCGGACGACATCGACGTCTACGAGTCCGGCTGGACCTTCGACCACTTCTACCCGATCTTCTCCGATCCGACCGGGCCATGCCTGGAGGGTTGGACCACCCTGACGGCGCTGGCCCAGGCCACCACTCGGTTGCGCGTGGGCACCTTGGTGACCGGCATCCATTACCGTCACCCCGCCGTACTGGCCAACATGGCCGCCGCCCTCGACATCATCTCCGGCGGACGGTTGGAGCTGGGGATCGGCGCGGGCTGGAACGAAGTGGAGTCGGGGGCCTACGGCATCGAGTTAGGCAGCATCCGCGAGCGCTTCGACCGCTTCGAGGAGGCCTGCCAGGTCCTCATCAGCCTGTTGAGCACGGACACCACCACCTTTTCCGGCACCTACTATCAACTCACCGACGCTCGCAACGAGCCCAAGGGCCCCCAACGCCCACACCCACCGATCTGCATCGGCGGCAACGGCGAGAAACGCACGCTGAAGATCGCCGCGAAATACGCCCAACATTGGAATTTCGTGGGCGGCACTCCCGCCGAGTTCGCCCGCAAGCGCGACGTGCTGGCCGGCCATTGCGCCGATATCGGACGCGCCCCGGAGCAGATCACCTTGTCGGCGCACCTGCGTTTGGAGCCGGATCTCGACTACGGGCGAGTGATCGAGGACGCTGCAGCACTCGGCGCTGAGGGTTTGGACCTGGCGATCGTCTACCTGCCGACGCCCCACGACCCGGCAGTACTCGAACCGTTGGCGGAGGCGATCCGTGATTCCAGCCTGATGGCTCCGATTACGAATTGATAACGGTCAGCAAACTCTTCCCGGGAGCTGGCGCCGGCCGCCTCGGGTTCCTACGTCGCGAAGCGCAAAAGTTCGTCGGCGGTGACCAAGCGTTCGTGCTTCGCGGGGAACTCTCGGCTCCTGCGTGGATGCCGCAGCAGTGACCAGGCCATACGGCCCATCCGGTATCGGTATATCGGGTTGATGTACACGGCGCTGACCCCCGCCCCGGCTCGGACCAGATTGGAATAATGCGGACCATGTTAACACACTGTTAACGCGGATCGTATAGTTGACCATTAGACACCCGGCGCATGGCAAACAAAACACGACGCGCCGACACTTGGGGCAGAAGTTGCCTAAGTGGTCTGTGGGGATGTAGCGCCGATACGCTCCGCGACCAGTTTGCGCGCTCGGACGATCGGCGCGACGGAGCGCTCGACCTTGGAGCCGACCAGCGCGCCGTCGTAGAGCAGCTGAAGGTCGCCCGCGCGATCCTGCGCGTCGGTAACACCGGCTTGAGCAAGGAGACCCGCCAACGTCGCATGCATCCAGCGACGATGGGCCACCACCGGCTCAAGTTCGGTACCGGCGTACGCGCCGGCCGCGTTGACGTACAGGCACCCGCGGTACCGACGCTTCTTGGCGGCCGCCGCGGCCAGATCGAAGAACAGCAGGATCTGCTCGATGGGATCGTCCAGTCGAGCCGCGGCCCCGTGGTATCGCTTGCGATCAGCCTGATCCAAAGCGGCGAGGTAGGCCAGCACGAGCGCTTCCTTGGAGCCGTAGAGGCTGTAGAGGCTCGCCTTCGCCACCCCGGCTTCGGCCAGGATCCGATCGATGCCCACTTCCCTAATGTCTTGTGCTGCAAAGAGTTCTGTCGCTGTTTCGAGAAGACGTTGCGCGGGCGGCGCACCACGGGCGGCCTGCGAGGCCTGAATCCGGCCCGGGCCGGTCGTGCGCGTCATGGCAGCAGATTAACCCAGTCGCCTCGATAGACAGGGTTGTCTATCGCTGGCACCGTCGTAGCCATCCGACGGCGAAAGGACAACCCCATGACCCTGTACCTCTACGAGATCGCTCCGCTGCGCCTCGACCGTTCCGACGCCGACCGCGCGATCAAGGAACTCGACGCTGTCCTCCATCAAGACGGGGGTGAACTGATCGAGGCCCAGGTGACCGGTGAGGCACACCGGATCTTCGCGATCGCGGAATTCGGCTCCTGTCAGGCGCCTTCGATCGACGCGACCACACTGTCGGTGGACGAGGTCAGTGGCCCACACCCGGTACGGCTGGTCGGCGCCGAGCTCGCGCAACTCAAGGCCGCCCGCCCCGCCGCCGGCTATCTCGTCGAATGGGACCTGCCCGCCGATCTGGACATGGACACCTACTTGGCCCGTAAGAAAGCCAAGTCGCCGAAGTATGCCGACGTCCCCGAGGTGACCTTCTTGCGGACCTACGTGCGCGAAGACATGGACAAGTGCCTGTGCTTCTACGACGCCCCCGACGAGTCCGCGGTCCGCCGCGCTCGTGAAGCCGTCACCACTCCGATCGACCGACTGCACCGCCTGGAAGGCGAGCAGCGGTGAGCGCTCCGGCGGACCTTGTGCAGACCGCGCTGGCCGACCTCACGGCGATCGTGGCGGACCGCGCCGAGGCGCTCGACTCCGGTGGGCTCGACGTCCGCGCCGACCTGGCTCGTTTCGGGTCGGCCGGCTTCTTCGAGTCGGCACTGCGCGACGACGGTCTGCCGGAGCTGGTTTCGATGATCGAACACACCGCGGCGGCGAGTCTGGCGGTCGGATTCTCGTTGTGGGCACACACCATGGCGGTGACCTACTTGGCCCACGCACCGGCACCGGCACGCGCGGAACGCCTGGCGGCGCTGAGCAGCGGTGCCCGCGCGGGAGTGACGGCGATGGCGGCCGGACTCAAGCAGGTCGCCGGCCTTGGCCCGGTTCCACTGGTCGCCGACGGTTCCGGTGACGACCTGCGCATCACCGGGCCGATTCACTGGGCGTCCAACGTCTTCGATGATTCCCTGATCGTGTTGCCGGCCCGCCGACCCGATGGAGCAACCCTGGTAGCGGTGGTCGATGCGAATGATCCGGGCATCACGATCAACCCGGCTCCCGACTTGATGGCGCTGGGAGCCACCGCCTCAACCTCGCTTCGCCTCCACGATGTCCCGGTCCCTCCAGAGCAGATCCTCACCGACGACCTGGCTTCCTTCGTCAGCACCATTCGGCCGACATTTCTGCTGCTGCAGACGGCCTTCTGTGTCGGAGTGGCCGCCGCCGCGATCGAGGGCGCCGGCCACGCCAGCGGCAGGCTGGCCGAGCAGTTCGGTGCCGAGCACGCCGAACTCGGCCAACAGCTTCACGGGTTGCGCGACAAGCTGCTCACCCTGACCGGCCGCTCGCACGCAGCCGGCCTCGCCGAGATCATCCGGCTGCGCCTGGACGCCGCGACGACCGCGGTCGACGCCACCCGGCTGGAATCGACGTTGGCCGGCGGTGCCGGCTACGCCACCCGCAGCGCGGCCAACCGGCGCTTCCGGGAAGCGGCCTTTCTCCCTATCCAATCGCCATCGGAAGGACAACTGCGGTGGGAACTGAGTCGGTACGAGTAGCCCGGGGCAGCAAACGGTTTGGAGCCGTCACCGTCCTGCGCGAGATCAACTTCTCGGTCGGTGACGGTGAGTTCGTCGCGGTCCTGGGCAGCAGTGGCAGCGGCAAATCGACACTGCTGCGGGTGTTGGCCGGACTGGAGTCACTGGACGGCGGCACCGTCACCTGGAACTCCGACGGCAACCGGCAACGCACCGGGGTGGTGTTCCAGCGGCCGCTGCTGATGCCGTGGTTGAGCGTCGCCGACAATGTCGCCTACGCAAGGCGGTTCGCCGCCCACCGAGCGGACTTCGACCAGGCGCGCGCCACTGAGTTGATGACCCGCTTCGGTGTCGACCAGCTGGCCGACCGCTATCCCGATCAACTGTCCGGAGGTCAGGCGCAACGCGTGGCCATTTTGCGTGCGGTGGCCACCAACCCGCGGTTGCTGTTGCTCGACGAGCCTTTCAGCGCACTGGATCCCACCACCCGCACCGACTTGCAGGGCTGGCTGGCCCAGTTGGCGGCCGAGCTGCGGGTGACCGTTGTGCTGGTCACGCACGATGTCGACGAGGCACTACGACTGGCCGAGCGGGTTGTGCTGCTCGGCGCCGACGGGCGCCTGCGAAGTGAGTGGTCGGTCAGCAGCACCGCACCAGGCGGTCACACCGGCCTGCGCCAGGAGATCCTCGCGCACTACGACGCCGAACCCATCGGCGTCGCCGGGGCGCGGTCGTGACCGCACTGACCCGACGCAGGTTGCTGATCGGCGCGGCGGCAGCTGCGGCGGCCGGCGGCGCCTTCGGTATCGGTGACCTGGCCCGCAGCGCAACCGCCAGCCGCGCGGCCGACACCGGCGGCCCGCTGCGTATCGGTTATCTGCCGATCACCGACGCTGCGCCCCTGTTGCTGGCGCACAGCGCAGCGTTGTATCCGGCTGGGCTGGTCAGTTCGGCCAAACCGGTGCTGTTCCGCAGCTGGGCAGCGCTGGGCGAGGCCTTCGTCACGGGCAAGGTGGATGTGGTGCATCTGCTGATGCCGATGGCCGTCCAGCTGCGCTACGCGCTGGGCGGTGGAGTTCGGGTATTGGGCTGGAATCACACCAACGGTTCGGCGCTGACCGTGGCCCCGCACATCGAGGACCTGGCAGACCTGGCCGGTACCCAAGTCGCGATCCCGTTCTGGTGGTCCATCCACAACATTGTCTTGCAGCAGCTGCTGCGCGCACACGGTTTGCGACCGGTGGTGCGGCGCAGCGCTTCTCGCTCCGCACGCACCGTCGAGCTGATCGTGATGAGCCCGTCGGACATGGTGCCCGCGCTGGCCAACCGCTCGATCGGCGGCTACGTCGTCGCGGACCCGTTCAACGCGGTCGCGCAGATCAAGAAGATCGGCCGGATCCACACCTTCCTCGGCGACGTGTGGCGTGACCACGCCTGCTGTGCACTGATCACCCGAGACGACGTGATCGCCCAGCGGCCCAACGCCATCCAACAGGTGACCGACGCCGTGGTCGGTGCCCAGCTGCTTCTGAACGATGACCGGGTCAAGGCGGCCAAAGCACTTGGCGGCGGCCGCTACCTCCCGCAACCCGTGCCGGCGGTTCAGCTGGCGTTGACCTATCCCGATCCCCCGTATCCGCTGGCGCATCCGGACTGGCAACCGCAGCGGCTCGGCTTCACCCCGTTCCCCTTTGCCGGCTTCACCCACCGCCTCGTAGAAGCGATGGGTGAGACGGTCATCGACGGCGATCGCCGCTTCCTGGACCGGCTAGACCCGGCCCGGGTGCACGCTGACCTGGTCGACGACCAGTTCGTGCGATCCGCCTTGGCGCAACACGGTGGGCCGGGGGCGTTCGGCTTGACCGCATCACTGGACCGAGAAGAACAGGTACATGCCTTATGACCACCATCGCAGTGCAGCCCAATGACCAACCTGCCCCAGATGCCGGTACGGGTGCACGGTCGCTGTGGTGGCCGCGGGTCTGGCCCCCGGTCGCCAGCGTCGGCGTGGCCATCACGCTGTGGTGGGCCGCGACTTCTGTGCTCTGCGCCCCGGCGTCGCTGCTGCGACAGACCGCACCGCAGCATGTCGTTGTCGCACTGGCGAACCTGGTCGGTCGGGGCGTGCTGGTGTCCGACACCGCGGTGAGCCTTTACCGTCTGCTGATCGGCCTGCTGATCGCCGCACTGGTCGGCATCCCGGCCGGCCTGCTCGTCGGCTTGAGTCGCACCGCAGAGCGGGCGGCCGGGCCGGTGGTGGCGTTCCTGCGGATGATCTCACCACTGTCGTGGACCCCGATCATCGTGGCGGTGTTCGGCATCGGCAGCCAGCCGGTGATCTTCCTGATCGCCGCCGCGGCGGTCTGGCCGGTGCTGCTCGGAACCGTCGCCGGAGTGCATGCGATCGACCCGGGCTACCTGCATGTCGCGCGGTCGTTGCACGCCAGCCGGTTCGAGCAGTTGACCGCTGTGGTCCTGCCGGCGGTTCGCGTTCAGGTACAGAACGGTCTGCGACTGGCTCTGGGCATCGCCTGGGTGGTCCTGGTGCCCGCCGAAATGCTCGGCGTGCGATCAGGACTGGGGTATCAGATCCTCAACGCCCGCGACCAGCTCGCCTACGACCAGGTCGTCGCGGTGATCGCCGTGATCGGCGTCCTCGGCTACCTGCTCGACCTGGCCGCCCGCATCCTGCTCGCGCCACGCCGGAGCGCCGCGAGCTGAATGCGGGCTGGCCGGCTCAGCGAAGCGGGGCCGCGGTCGCGGCGATCGGCGACGGCAATGCGGTGCGGCCCATCAGATACCGGTCCACACTCGCAGCGGCACCGCGCCCTTCGGCGATGGCCCACACGATGAGGGACTGGCCTCGGCCCATGTCGCCGGCGACGTAGACACCCGGTATCGCTGTCGCGTACTCCGCGTCGCGGGCCACGCTGCCGCGCTCGGTGAACTCCACGCCCAGATCGGCCAGCAGCGGCGAACGTTCCGGCCCGACGAATCCCATCGCAAGCAGCACCAGGTCGGCTTCGAGCTCGAAGTCGGTGCCCTCCACCTTCTCGAAGCCACCACCCCGGCGGCGCACCTCGTGGGCCCGCAACCCGGTCACCCGGCCGTCGCGGCCGGTGAACGCCTCGGTGTTGACCGAGAACACCCGGTCACCACCCTCTTCGTGCGCAGATGTGGTCCGCATGATCAACGGGTACGTCGGCCACGGGGTGGAAGGATCACGGATCTCCGGAGGACGCGGCATGATCTCGAACTGGTGCACGCACGTCCCGCCCTGGCGGTGCACCGTGCCCAGACAGTCGGCGCCGGTGTCACCCCCACCGATGATGACCACCTTCTTGCCGTGCGCGGTGATCGGCGGCTCCGCCAGGTCGCCGGCCTGCACCCGGTTCGCCCACGGCAGGTATTCCATCGCCTGATGAATGCCGTCGAGCTCCCGGCCCGGGACCGGTAGGTCTCGCCAGGCGGTAGCGCCGCCGGCCAACACAACCGCATCGAATTCTTCGCGCAGCTGCTCGACCGTCAGATCCACCCCGACGTTGACACTCGTCTTGAATAGTGTTCCCTCGCCGGCCATCTGCTCCAAACGCCGGTCCAAGACGCGCTTCTCCATCTTGAATTCCGGTATGCCGTAACGCAGTAGCCCACCGATACGGTCGTCGCGCTCGAAAACGGTGACCGTGTGCCCACCCCGGGTGAGTTGCTGGGCGGCGGCCAACCCGGCCGGCCCCGAGCCCACCACCGCGACCGACTTCCCGGTGCGGACAGACGGCGGGATCGGCTGCGCCCAGCCTTCGGCGAAGCCGCGTTCGACGATCTCGTACTCGACCTGCTTGATAGTCACCGGCTGCTGGTTGATGCCGAGCACACAGGCCGGTTCGCACGGCGCGGGGCAGAGCCGCCCGGTGAAGTCGGGGAAGTTGTTCGTGGCGTGCAGCCTGTCGAATGCCTCACGCCAGCGCCCGGTACGCACCAGGTCGTTCCACTCCGGGATCAGATTGCCCAACGGACAGCCGTGGTGGCAGAACGGAATACCGCAATCCATGCAGCGTCCGGCCTGCTGGCGCAGGGTGTCCTCGGCGAAGTCCTGATACACCTCGTTCCAGTCGCCCAGCCGCTCGGAGACCGGGCGGCGCGACGGCAGAGTGCGCTCGGGGTTGTAGAGAAATCCTCTCGGGTCAGCCATGAGCCGCCGCCATAATTGCCTCCTCTGGGTCTGTGCCACTGGCTTTCGCCTCGGCGACCGCGGCGAGAACCCGCCGGTAGTCGCGCGGCATCACTTTGACGAAGTCCCGTCCGCGGTTGGCCCAATCGGCCAGGATCGCGCGAGCGGGCACCGAGTCGGTGGCGGCGATATGCGCCGCCAACACGTCACGCAGCCAAGCCACATCGTCGGCGTCGAAATCGTCGAATGTGTCGAGGTCCACCATCTCGGTGTTCAGCCGGTAGCCCAGCTGCCGGTCCGGGTCATAGACGTAGGCCACGCCCCCCGACATGCCGGCGGCGAAGTTGCGCCCGGTCGGACCCAACACCACCACTTTGCCCCCGGTCATGTACTCACAACCGTGGTCACCGACTCCTTCGACCACCGCCACCGCACCGGAGTTGCGGACCGCGAACCGTTCCCCGACCACCCCGCGCAGGAACACCTCACCGGACGTGGCGCCGAACAGAATCACGTTGCCGCCGATGATGTTTTCTTCGGCGACGTAGCCGTCTGGCGCGTCCAGCGGAGGACGGACCACGATCCGACCACCGGACAGACCCTTGGCGACGTAGTCGTTGGCGTCGCCAAAGACCCGCAGGGTGATCCCCGGTGGCAGGAATGCCCCGAAGCTGTTGCCGGCCGACCCGGTGAAGGTGATGTCGATGGTTCCCTCTGGCAACCCCTGAGCACCATAGGCTTTGGTGACCTCATAGCCGAGCATCGTCCCGACGGTCCGGTTGACGTTGGATATCGCGCTGCTGAACTTGACCGGGGCGCCCGCATCCAGAGCCTCGCGACTCATGGCGATCAGCTGCTGGTCCAATGCCTTGTCCAGACCATGATCCTGACTGGAAGTGCAGTACAGATCCTGGTTCATGAATGCTGATTCCGGTTCGTGCAGAACCGGTGCGAGGTCTAGCTTGTGGGCCTTCCAGTGGGCCCGCGCCAGCGTGGTGTCCAGTGCGTTCACCTGCCCGACAGCCTCGTTGATGGTGCGGAACCCCAATGCCGCTAGGTACTCGCGAACCTCTTCGGCGATGAACCAGAAGAAGTTCTCAACGAACTCCGGCTGGCCATTGAACCGTTCACGCAACTGCGGGTTCTGAGTTGCCACACCTACCGGGCAGGTATCCAGGTGGCAGACCCGCATCATGATGCAGCCCGACACCACCAATGGCGCAGTGGCGAAACCGAATTCCTCGGCCCCCAGCAGCGCCGCGATCACCACGTCGCGACCGGTCTTGAGCTGGCCGTCCACCTGCACCACAATTCGGTCCCGAAGTCCGTTGAGCAGCAAGGTCTGTTGGGTTTCGGCCAACCCCAGCTCCCACGGCGCTCCGGCGTGCTTGAGCGAGGTCAGCGGCGCTGCACCGGTGCCCCCGTCGTGACCGGAGATCAACACCACGTCGGCGTGTGCCTTGGACACGCCGGCCGCCACGGTTCCGACACCGTTCTCGGCGACCAGCTTCACGTGGATGCGGGCCTCCGGGTTGGCGTTCTTCAGGTCGTGGATCAGCTGCTTGAGGTCCTCGATGGAGTAGATGTCGTGGTGCGGCGGCGGAGAGATCAACCCGACACCCGGGGTGGCATGCCGAACCTCGGCGATCCACGGATACACCTTGTTGCCCGGAAGCTGACCGCCCTCACCGGGCTTGGCCCCCTGCGCGATCTTGATCTGCAGATCAGTGCAGTTGACCAGGTATTCGCTCGTCACGCCGAATCGCGCCGAGGCGACCTGCTTGATCGCGCTACGCCGCCAGGAGCCATCTGCATCGGGAAGGAAGCGGCCGGAATGCTCGCCGCCCTCACCGCAGTTGGAGCGGCCGCCGATCCGGTTCATCGCGATCGCCAACGTTTCGTGTGCCTCCGCGGAGATCGAGCCGTAACTCATCGCGCCGGTGGCGAACCGCTTGACGATCTCGGTGGCCGGTTCCACCTCTTCGACGGGAACCGGTGGCCGCTCACCGGCCTTGAATCGCAGCAGACCACGCAGCGTGGCCAGCCGTTCACTCTGGTCGTCGACCAGCTTGGTGTACTCCTTGAAAACCGAGTACTGGCCCGTTCGGGTGGAATGCTGCAGTTTGAACACCGTCTCCGGGTTGAACAAGTGGTGTTCGCCCTCGCGTCGCCACTGGTACTCCCCACCCACCGGCAGTTCGCGGTGCGCCCGCTCTTCCGGGCGATCCAGGTAGGCCAGCGCGTGGCGGGCGGCGACATCGGCGGCGATGTCGTCCAGGGTGATCCCGCCGATCGGGCAGTACAGACCGGTGAAGTATTGGTCGAGGACGTCTTGGGAGATGCCGATCGGCTGGAACAGTTGCGCCCCGGTGTAGGACGCCCGCGTCGAGATCCCCATCTTGGACATGACTTTCAGCACGCCTTTGCCGGCGGCCTTGGCGTAGTTGGACAATGCCTTGTCGCGTTCGAGGCCTTCGATCAGGCCCCGGTCGAGCATGTCCTCGACGGACTCGAACGCCAGGTACGGGTTGACCGCGGCGGCGCCGAACCCGATCAGCGCCGCCATGTGGTGCACCTCTCGGGCGTCACCGGACTCGACCACCAGGCCGACCTTGGTGCGGGACCGCTCGGCGACCAGGTGGTGATGTACGGCCGCGGTGGCCAACAGCGACGGGATGGGAGCCATGGTCTCGTCGGACTCCCGATCGGAGATCACCAGGAAGCTGGCGCCCTCGGCGATCGCCTCCGAGGCCCGGGCGCACACTTGCTTGAGCGCTGCGCGCAACCCGGCACCGCCCGCGGCAGGCGGATACAAACAGCTGATGACGGCCGTAGACAGGCCGTGCGGGCCCCGGGAACCGATCCGCTGGTCCGGGCTGAGCTTCACCAGCTTCGCCAGCTCGGAGTTGCTCAAGATCGGCTGCGACAGCACGATCTGCCGCCAGGTGGGTTCATCGGTGTTGAGCAGGTCGCCTTCCGGCCCGAGCGCACCTTGCAGGCTGGTGATCACCTCTTCGCGGATGGCGTCCAACGGTGGGTTGGTAACCTGGGCGAACAACTGCTGAAAGTAGTCGAACAGCAGCCGAGGCCGCGCCGAGAGCACCGCCACCGGGGTGTCCGTACCCATGGATCCGATCGGCTCAGCGCCGGCACGCGCCATGGGCGCGAGTACCAAATTGAGCTCTTCATAGGTGTAGCCGAACATATGCTGCCGCAACAGAACCCGGTGATGCTCCATCCGCGGTGCGTCACCGGGGGGCAGCTCGTCGATTCCGATCAGGCACTCGTCGATCCACTGCTGGTACGGCCGCTCACCGGCCAGCGTCGATTTGACCTCGCGATCCGAGATGATCCGCCCGGCGGCGGTGTCCACCAGGAACATCTTGCCGGGCTGCAACCGCTGCCGGTGCACCACCGTGGCCGGGTCCAGGTCGAGTACCCCGGCCTCGGACGCCATGACCACCAGCCCGTCCGCGGTGACCCAGATACGCGATGGCCGCAGGCCGTTGCGGTCCAACACGGCACCCACCACGGTGCCGTCGGTGAAGGTCATCGAGGCCGGGCCGTCCCACGGCTCCATCAGCGAGTCGTGGTACTCGTAAAAGGCCCGCGTCGGCCCATCCATGCTTTCGTGGCGTTCCCAGGCCTCCGGGATCATCATCAGCACCGCGTGCGGCAGGCTGCGGCCCCCCAGATGCAGCAGCTCGAGTACCTCATCGAACCGGGCGGTGTCGGACGCGCCCGGCGTGCAGATCGGAAACAGCTTGTCGACTGTGCTTTTCGCGCCCCCCGAGCGTCCGGAGCCGAAGACCTCGGTACGGATCAGCGCCTCCCGGGCGCGCATCCAGTTCTCGTTGCCGGTGACGGTGTTGATCTCCCCGTTGTGCGCGATACGACGGAACGGGTGTGCCAGCGGCCACGAGGGAAAAGTGTTGGTGGAGAACCGGGAATGCACGAGGCCCAACGCGCTCTGCATCCGCGCGTCTGCCAGATCCGGATAGAACGCCTTGAGCTGCGGCGTGGTCAGCATGCCCTTATACACCATGGTTCGGCCGGAAAGACTTGGGAAATAAACGGATTCCCGTCCCGGTCCGTCCTGACCCGGGCCCTTGCTGCCCAGCTCGTGTTCGGCGCGCTTGCGCACGACATAGGCACGCCGCTCCAAAGTCATGCCAGACGCCCCGCCGATGAACAGCTGCCGGAAGCCGGGCATCGCGTCGCGGGCCAGCGCACCCAACGACGAGTCGTCGATCGGCACTTCGCGCCAGCCGAGCACCTGCAGGCCCTCGGCTTCCACGATCTTCTCGAGGCCGACGCAGGCTGCCGCCGACTCTTTGGCCGACTGCGGCAGAAAGGCGATCCCGGTGGCGTAGCTGCCTTCGGGAGGCAGCTCGAAATCGGTTACGGCCCGCAGGAACAGATCCGGGATCTGGATCAGAATCCCGGCCCCGTCGCCGCTGTTCGGTTCGGCTCCGGCAGCTCCTCGGTGCTCCAAGTTGAGCAGCGCCGTGATCGACTTGTCGACGATGTCGCGACTGCGTCGGCCATGGATATCGACCACCATGGCCACCCCACACGCGTCATGTTCGAACGCGGGGTTGTAGAGCCCCACCCGACTGGGTGCCATCGCCACCTAACCCTTCGCACATCCCTGCCCGTTGCCCTCAATGGACAAGCGGTCAAGGGGATTGGTCCGTGCGACGTTGAACGGCGTTCCTGCCTGAAAAATCTCACAGGCAACGCCACGATATACCCCGACCCAGCAAACGTGCTAGTTCGCTGGACAGCACGCTTGCCGTGAGGTTTGTGTTACGCCAACGCAATAACTGGATGATGTCCAGGAAATGTGCACTGCCTATCGTTTGGCTGTCTGCACGCGAAGGAGACCAATATGGCCGCCGACATTTTCAAGCTCGTCGCCGACGAGTCCGTTGAGTACGTCGACATTCGATTCTGCGACCTGCCGGGGGTTATGCAGCATTTCTCGATCCCGGCCGCTGCGCTCGATGAAAGCGTATTCGAGGACGGCCTCGCCTTCGACGGTTCGTCGATCCGCGGCTTCCAGTCCATCCACGAGTCGGACATGCTGCTGCTGCCCGACCCGGAAACCGCCCGCATCGATCCGTTCCGGGCCGCAAAGACGCTGAACCTCAACTTCTTCGTCCACGACCCGTTCACCCGCGAGCCGTACTCGCGCGACCCGCGCAACATCGCGCGCAAGGCCGAGAGCTATCTCACCAGTACCGGCATCGCCGACACCGCTTACTTCGGCGCCGAAGCCGAGTTCTACATCTTCGACTCAGTGAGCTTCGACTCACAGATCAACGGCTCTTTCCACAAAGTGGATTCCGTAGCCGGCTGGTGGAACACCGGCCGCACAACCGAAGCCGACGGCAGCCCCAACCTGGGATACAAGGTTCGCCCCAAGGGCGGCTATTTCCCGGTCGCGCCCACCGATCAATACGTCGATCTGCGCGACGCAATGTCGACCAATCTCACCAACGCCGGGTTCACTGTCGAACGCGGCCACCACGAGGTCGGAACCGGCGGGCAAACGGAGATCAACTACAAGTTCAACACCCTGCTGCACGCCGCCGATGACCTGATGCTGTTCAAATACATCATCAAGAACACCGCTTGGGCGCACGGCAAGACGGTGACGTTCATGCCGAAGCCGCTTTTCGGGGACAACGGTTCAGGTATGCACGTCCACCAGTCGGTGTGGCAGGACGGCGAGCCGCTGTTCTACGACGAGATCGGTTATGCCGGACTCTCGGACACCGCCCGGCACTACATCGGCGGAATCCTGCACCACGCGCCGTCGCTGCTGGCGTTCACCAACCCGACCATCAACTCCTACAAGCGCCTGGTTCCGGGCTACGAGGCGCCGATCAACCTGGTCTACAGCCAGCGCAACCGCTCGGCCTGCGTGCGCATCCCGATCACCGGCACCAATCCCAAGGCCAAGCGGCTGGAGTTCCGCTGCCCGGACTCCTCCGGCAATCCGTACCTGGCGTTCTCGGCCATGTTGATGGCCGGCATCGACGGCATCAAGAACAAGATCGAGCCGGCCGCCCCCGTCGACAAGGATCTCTACGACCTTCCGGCCGACGAGGCGGCCTCGATTTCGCAGGCGCCGACCACCCTGGCCGAGGTGATGGACAACCTCGAAGCCGACCACGAATATCTCACCGAAGGTGGGGTTTTCACCCCCGACGTGATCGCGACCTGGATCAACTACAAGCGGGACAACGAGATCACCCCGGTCAACCTGCGCCCGCACCCCTACGAGTTCGCCCTCTATTACGACTGCTGATCGGGACGCAAGCGCGACGCGCGGTTGTCGGGCTGGGCTCACCGGTGATGGGAGTCCTCGCGACTAAGCTGCGTGTGTTGGGCCAGCTGGCCATGCCGCGTATGCCTCGAGGAGCCGATGAACGCAGAGGACGACTTCCTGCGGCAGCGGGTGCCGCCGCAGCAGCAACAGCCCCGGCCCTGGACGCCGCCTCCGCCGCAGCCGCAGCCGTCCTACCCGCCGGCGGTCCCTATGCCGCGTCCGCAACCTGCCCGCGGTTGGCGCCGGGTGGTCCTGTCCGCGACGCTGGGGCTGGTCAACCTGGGCCCGTCACCGGCCGAGCGGGAGGAGATGGCCTACCAGGCGGCCATCCGGTCGCTGCCCAACGGCAGCTACAAGGTGGGCGTGCTGGGCAAAGGCGGTGTCGGCAAGACGACGGTGGCGGCCAGCGTCGGGTCGGTGTTCGCCGCACTGCGCCGGGCCGACCACGTGGTGGCCGTGGATGCCGACACCGCGTTCGGCCGGCTGGGCAGCCGTATCGACCCGCATGCCACCAGCTCCTACTGGGATCTGGCCGCCGATCAGAGCATGCAGTCCTTCGCCGACATCAGCGGCCGAGTGGGCGCCAATGCGGCGGGACTCTACGTCCTGGTGGGCGAGCCGGCCGCGGGCAGTCGCCGGATCCTTGACGCGGCGTTGTACCGGGAGGCCGCGCTGCGCCTGGACCGGCACTTCACCATCTCGATCATCGACTGCGGTTCGACGATGGACTCGCCGGTGACCCAGGAGGCGCTGCGAGACCTGGACGCCCTGATCGTGGTCTCGTCACCGTGGGCGGACGGTGCCGGCGCGGCCGCCAAGACCATGGAGTGGCTGGCCGACCGCGGCCAGGGCGGGCTGCTGCAGCGCACCGTGGTGGTGCTCAACGACTCCGACGGCCATGCCGACCGACGCACCCGCTCGACACTGACTGCCCAGTTCCTGCAGCACGGCCAGGCGGTGGTTGAGGTGCCGTTCGACCCGCACCTGCGCCCGGGCGGAGTGATCGACGTGATGAGCGAGATGGCGCCGGCGACCCGCCGGCGATTCCTGCAGATCGCGGCGATCGTCGCGCACTACTTCGCGTCCCGCCCCCAACGCCGGGACGCGAAGCCGGGCCGACCTCAGAGCACGTAACGCACGACGCTCTCAGCGACGCAGGCCGGCTTGGCATGGGCGTCGATGGACACCGTGGTCGAGTAGGTCACCTGGTGGGCGCCACCGCCGACGTCGGCCACCTCGACCAGGGAGGTCTCGGCCCGGATCTTGGAGCCGACCGGCACCGGCGCCGGGAAACGCACCTTGTTCAATCCGTAGTTGATCGCGAGCTTGACCCCGTCGAGGCGGCTGATCTGCGCCATCAGTTGCGGCAGCATGGCCAGTGTCATGTAGCCGTGGGCGATCGTGGTCCCAAAGGGCCCGGTGGCCGCGCGCTCCGGGTCGACGTGAATCCACTGATGGTCACCGGTCGCGTCGGCGAACAGGTTGACCGCGTCCTGGGTGATGGTCACCCAATCGCTGTGGCCGATCACCTGACCCTGGCATGCGGCAAGTTCATCGATCGATCCGAAAGTACGCACTTGGTCCCGTTCCTTTGCTAATCCGTTGCCACCGCGCCGCTTTGGCGCAGCCGGTCGATATCGTCGGTGCTCATTCCCAGTCGGTCGGCCAGCACCGGTCCGGTGTCGGCGCCCAGCGCAGGTGCCGCTACGGCCGGCGGGTGGGAGCCGTCGATCGACGCCGGCAGGCCGGCCGCCAAGTACTCCCCCACCCGGGGCTGGTGCAGCGTGGTGAACATCGGGTTGCCGCGCAGGCGCTCGTCGGCGGCCACCTCCGCAAAGCTGCGGTAGCGGTCCCACAGCAGCGATGTTCCGGCCAGGGCGGCTTCGATCTGCGCTGCCGGTCGCTCGGCGAACCACCCGCTGAACAGCCCAGTCAGCAAGTCGCGGTGCCGATAGCGCTGCCCCTCGTCGCCAAAATCGATACCGCGCGCCTGGGACAGTGCGGCAAGGACTTTCGTCGATCCGGTCAGTTCGGCCAGATCTCGGAAGTGCCGATCGGTCAGCGTGACGACCATGAACGACACCCCGTCCCCGCTGGCGAAGCTCTGCCCGTACTGGCCGTAGACCGCGTTGCCGATGCGTTCCCGGCGGGCGCCGTTGACCATGGCCTCGGTGAGGAAGCCCAGGGCGCTGGCGGTGCCCAGTGCCACGTCCTCCAACGCCAGGCTTATCCGGCAGCCCTCGCCGGTGTGGTCCCGGCGGTGCAGCGCGGCGGACACCGCCAGCGCGGCGTGCAGCCCGCAGGCGATATCCCAGGCCGGCAGCACGTGGTTGATCGGGGCGGCGTGGTCCCCAGGCCCGGTAACCAGCGGAAAGCCGACACCCGCATTGATCGTGTAGTCCACGGCGGTCGAGCCATCGGCGCGTCCGAGCACCTCGAGATGGATCAGGTCAGGACGCAGCGCCGCGAGCGTGTCGTAGGAAAGCCATTGCCGGCCAGTCATATTCGTCAGCAACACACCACTGTCGGCGATCAGTTGCTGCACCACGCGCTGCCCCTCGGGCGAACGCAGATCTGCGACCACCGACCGCTTGCCCTTGTTGAGGCCCGTCCAGTAGATAGAGGTGCCGTCGTCGGTGACCGGCCAGCGCCGGTAGTCGGCCGCACCACCGACCGGGTCGACACGCACCACGTCGCAACCGAGCTGCGCCAGCGTCATTCCGGCGAGCGGGACCGCGACGAAGCTGGCGATCTCGATGACGCGCACCCCGGCCAACGGAGTCCCAGCAGTCCCCAAGACCCGAGCACTCGCCTGCATGACCTGCCCTCCGTCGATCAATTACGTCGACTATATGCCCACCCACAAGGCCACCCGGCCGGTGGCGAGTCCGCGCTGAATCTCAATCGTTGCCGAACCGCGATATGAAAACCCGTGGCGGCGAACAGGTCACGGCGGCACACCGTGTTTGACTCCGTTCAGAAGGGCTAGACCGCACGACATTGGGATGGGACAAGGGCTATGAAGAGCGTTGAGAAGTTGCGTAACGCGGCGAGTCGGCTACCGCGCCGGCTGATGGTCGCGGCGGTGGGGGCCGCGCTGCTGAGCGGCCTCGTCGGGGCTGTCGGTGGTACGGGTAACGCGTCCGCGTTCTCCCGCCCGGGCCTGCCGGTGGAGTACCTGCAGATCCCCTCGGCTGCGATGGGCCGGGACATCAAGGTGCAGTTCCAGCCGGGCGGCGCCCACGCGGTGTACCTGCTCGACGGGCTGCGCGCCCAGGACGACTTCAACGGCTGGGACATCAACACCCCGGCGTTCGAGGAGTACTACCAGTCCGGGCTGTCGGTGATCATGCCGGTCGGCGGACAGTCCAGCTTCTACTCGGACTGGTACCAGCCGTCGCAGGGCAACGGCCAGAACTACACCTACAAGTGGGAGACCTTCCTGACCCGGGAGATGCCCGCCTGGTTGCAGGCCAACAAGAGTGTCTCGCCTTACGGCAACGCGGTGGTCGGCCTGTCGATGGCGGGCGGTTCGGCGCTGATCCTGGCTGCCTACTACCCGCAGCAGTTCCCCTATGCAGCGGCGCTCTCGGGGTTCCTGAACCCGTCCGAGGGCTGGTGGCCGACGTTGATCGGGCTTGCCATGAACGACGCCGGCGGCTACAACGCCAACAGCATGTGGGGCCCGTCGTCCGACCCGGCCTGGAAGCGTAACGACGCCATGGTGCAGATCCCGCGGCTGGTGGCCAACCGCACCCGCATCTGGGTCTACTGCGGCAACGGCACGCCGAGCGACCTCGGCGGCAACAACCTGCCCGCCAAGTTCCTCGAGAGCCTGACACTGCGCACCAACCAGCAGTTCCAGCAGAACTACGCGGCGGCCGGTGGCAACAACGGCGTGTTCAACTTCCCGGCCAACGGGACGCACGACTGGCCGTACTGGAACGAGCAGCTGGTCGCAATGAAGCCCGACATCCAGCGGGTGCTGGGTGTGGGAGTCGACCCGACCTAACCAATCCCCCAACACGTCGGCGGCAGTGCAATCCAGCACTGCCGCCGACGTGTATGTGGGGAAACGGTGCAACGAAGCCGACGTTTCACAGACAAAGCCCAAGAGCGGACCTGCAAAACGCCGGCTTCGGCGTGGGACTAGGAGTAGTGAGCGGTCAGCGCCACAAGCCGCGGCGGTCGACATAGCGGTGGCTGTACCAGGTGGCCATCAGGCAGATAACCGTGGCGGTAGCCAACATCCAGGTACCACCGACGAACACGCTGATGATGCCGCCGACCACCGCCCCGGAGATGTATCCGGTCAGCAGCATGAAATTGAAGAACCAATCGTGGATGCTTCCGCCGCTGATGTGGCGCTCGATGCCCTGCCCCAGCTTCACCACTGTGCCGGTCACGTAGCTCAAGGGGATCGACACTTCGCCGTCGCGGACGAACGTGGTGTTCAGTGCGCCCACGCCGAACGCGACGAGCAGGATCGGCAGCAGGGGGACCGGCAGTGCCGGCCCGCCCTCGATCCAGTCGGTCACGGTGGCGGCCAGTAGCGACACGCCGGTCAGCCGCAACGCGCCGTGCGGTCGGCTGCGCCAGATGTGGCGATGGCACAGCGAGGCGATCACCACGCCGGCGATGAAGGACACCAGCAGGGCCGCCGCGGAAATCGACATCCACTGGCTGTCGGTGAACAAGCCCAGCGCCGCACGCCCGGCGTTGCCGGTCATGAAGGTGACGAAGTACCCCTCGGAGTGGGTGTACGCCGTGGCGGCCAGAACCCCGGCCAGCCCAGCAAGAACCCACGACAGTCTTGCTTCACTGCCATAGCGTTTATCTAGCACGCGCGCCTAAATATGTGTCAGCCGACCGGACCTGGAACCAGGGTCACGGTTGCGCTGTGTTCTCCGCCGCTCGGGTTGCGCCACGTCAGCGTGACGGTGTCGCCCGGGTGACGCTGGTCGAGTACATCGGTCAGGTCAGTTGCCGAGTTCACCGGCCGGCCGTTGACCGAGGTGATGATGTCGTCGCGGGCGATACCGGTGGCCGCGGCCGGGGTGCCGTCGAGCACCTGGGCGACCCGCGCGCCGCCGATGTTGTCGATCACACCGACACCCATAAAGGCCGTCTCACCGATGTGCACGGTGTTCGACGAGACACCGGCCCGGATCTGGCCGGCGATGGCCATCGCCTGATCGATCGGGATGGCGTAGCCTTCGCCACCCGGTTGGGCGAACTTGTAGTTGTCCGACGCCGCGGTGTTCATCCCGATCACCTGTCCGGCGGCGTTCACCATCGGACCGCCCGAGTCACCGGGACGGATCGCGGTGTCGGCCTTGATCATGTTGGTCAGGGTCTCGGTGCTGCCGGTCAACTCGTCGGCGGCCGAGACGGTCTGGTTCAGACCGATGACCCGTCCCGGCACCGCAGTCGGCGCACCGCCATGGCCGCCGGCGTTGCCCAACGAGACCACCGGGTCGCCGATGGCGACCCGCGAGGAGTTGCCGATGTTCGCAGCCGGTAGGCCGCCGGCGCCGCGCAATTGCAGTACTGCGACGTCGTGGCTGCGGTCGAAGCCGAGCACGTCGACCTCGTAGGTCTGACCGGTGGCAACCGAGACCGCCGTGAGCCCGGTGGCGCCGGCGATGACGTGGTTGTTGGTCAACACCACGCCGCCGGGGTCCAACACGATGCCGGTTCCGGCGCCGACTGCGCTCTGGTAGCCCATCTGGGCGTCGATGTTGACCACCGCAGGACCGACCTGCGCAATCATCGCCGCAGGGTCGAGCGGAAAAGCGGGCAGGGTGGGCGACGCTTGGACCGGCGCCGCCACCAGCCCGGCCGTGGCGACCGCCGCGGCCATCGCGCTGAGCAGCCGCCACCGGACAGGGCGATGCGCTCCGCTCATTCGTCGTACCTCCTGCAGTCGTGCCGCGGGACTCGCGAAACAAGAATCCCCAGCTTACCGGAACAGCCAATCCGGCTGGCAAACGCTATACGCCAGCTGGGCAATCGTCGCCGCGGTGCAACTCTTGTGCTCAGCGCCCGTTGAGGGAAGGCTGATCTGCGGAGGAGGCTGCCATGGCAGACAAGACCGGAACAGCACGGGGCGCCGGTTCCGCCCCGACCGCGGCCAGCCCGGCCGCCATCCGCAATGTCGTGCTGGTCGGTCCACCCGGCTCCGGCAAAACCACACTGGTCGAGGCGATGCTGGTGACCGCTGGCGTGTTGACCCGAGCCGGTTGCATCGCCGACGGCAGCACGGTCTGCGACTACGACGACGCCGAACTCCGTCAGCAGCGTTCGGTCGGGGTTGCGTGCGCCTCGTTGGAGCACGACGGCGTCAAGGTCAACCTGATCGACACTCCGGGCTACGCCGACTTCGTCGGAGAACTGCGTGCCGGCTTGCGGGCCGCCGACTGCGCACTGTTCGTGATCGCGGCCAACGAAGACATCGACGACGCGACCGCCACGCTGTGGCAGGAGTGCAGTCGGGTCGGCATGCCGCGCGCGGTCGTGGTCACCAAGCTGGACCACGCGCGGGCCGACTTCCCGGCCCGCCTGGCCGCGGCCCAGGCGGCGTTCGGCGATACGGTGCTGCCGCTGTATCTACCCGCGCCGGGCCGGGGCGACGGCGTGATCGGGTTGCTGGCAGCCGAATCCGTCGACTTGCCCGACGGAGCGCAGCAGCGTGGCGCGCTGATCGAGGCGATCATCGAGGAGTCGGAGGACGAGTCGCTGCTGGACCGCTACCTGGGTGGGGAACAGATCGAACCCGCGGTGCTCGCCGCCGATCTGGAGCGGGCCGTGGCGCGCGGCTCATTCTTCCCGGTCATCCCCGCATGCGGCAGCACCGGCATCGGCATCCCTGAACTGCTCGAGGTCGTCTCGACCGGTTTCCCCGCACCGCCGGAACATCTGCTCCCGGAGGTTTTCAGCCCGAACGGCGTGGCTCGTGCCGGGCTGAGTTGCGACCCGGACGGGCCACTGTTGGCTGAGGTCGTCCGGACAACATCGGACCCTTACCTCGGCCGGGTCAGCCTGGTGCGGGTGTTTTCTGGAACCATCAAGCCCGACAGCGGGATTCATGTCAGCGGTCATTGCGCTGGATTCTTCGGCGACGGGACCGGTCGCACCGACCACGACGAAGACGACCGGATCGGAACGTTGGCGTTTCCACTCGGCAGGCAGCAGCGTCCGGCCACCGTGGTGATGGCCGGAGACATCTGCACCATCGGCCGGCTGAGCCACGCCGAAACCGGGGACACGCTGTCGGGCAAGGACGAACCGCTGGTGTGCAAACCCTGGTCCATGCCGGATCCGCTCTTGCCGGTCGCGGTCATTCCGCACGCCAAGACCGACGAGGACAAGCTGGCTGTCGGGTTGGCCCGGCTCGCCGCCGAGGACCCCAGCCTGCGCATCGAGCGGAACCCGGAAACCCACCAGACCGTGCTGTGGTGCATGGGCGAGGCACACTCGGGAATCGTGCTTGATGCGCTGGCCCACCGCTACGCGGTGTCGGTGGATACCGTAGCCCTGCGCGTGGCTCTACGAGAGACGTTCTCCAGCAACGCCAAAGGCCACGGCCGCCATGTCAAGCAGTCCGGCGGCCACGGCCAGTACGCGATCTGCGACATCGAAGTGGAGCCGGTGACTCAAGGCGCCGGCTTCGAGTTCGTCGACCGCGTGGTCGGCGGAGCCGTGCCCCGCCAATTCATCCCCAGCGTGGAGAAGGGCATTCGTGCCCAGATGGAGCGCGGGCTGACGCTCGACGCCGGCGGCGGTTATCCGGTGGTCGACATCCGGGTAACCCTGACCGACGGCAAGGCGCACAGCGTCGACTCGTCTGACTTCGCCTTCCAGATGGCGGGCGCCGCCGCCCTACGCGACGCCGCGACGGCCGGTAGGGTGCGACTGCTCGAGCCGATCGACGACGTCACCGTGGTGATCCCCGACGAATTGGTAGGTGCGGTGATGGGTGATCTGTCCGCCCGCCGCGCCCGGGTCCTGGGCACCGACAAGGTCGGTGCGGACCGCACAAGCGTGAAGGCCGAAGTACCGCAGACCGAGCTCATCCGGTACGCAGTCGACCTGCGATCGTTGACCCACGGTGCCGGTTCGTTCACCCGCGGCTTCGCCCGCTATGAACCGCTGCCGGAGTCTGCGGTCGCGCATGCTGCCAGCACCGCCTGATCGTCGGAGAGAGGACGTCCATGTCGACAATCGCCGGGTTGCCCGCGCACGTCGTACTGCTGCACGTGGTGGTCTCGTTGGTGCCACTGACCGCGATACTGCTGATCGTGTGCGCGGTATGGCCGGCGGCCCGGCGGCGACTGGTCTGGCTGGTGGTGACGTTTTCCGCCATCACGCTGCTCGTTACGCCGCTGACAGTCACTGCCGGCGAGTGGCTGGCCGACACCGGTAAGTTCGCCGGGTCGCCAGAGCTGGACGCCCACATGGCCGCCGGCGAGTACGGCCTCTACATGGCCTTGGGCCTGGCCGTCGCCGCGGCATTGCTGGCCGGACTGCACGTGGCGCTGTCACGCGGCAGCAAAGTCGGTTCGCTGCTGCGACTGGGCGTCGTCACCGCAGTGATCGCGCTGGCCGGCGGGTCGATGTTGGCGATCCACAACATCGGTTCGACCGGGACCGAGGCCGCCTGGGGAGACCTGCTCACCGCGTCGGACGACGGCTAAACCTGCGCTGATGCCGTAGCTGTTGGCACAATGGATGCCATGCGCAATGTGAGGCGGGGAATTGTGGCGATTGCCGGGTCGATGGCCCTGGCACTCGTGTCTGTTGGGGCGTCGGCCGGAATCAGCGAAGCGGCTCAGACGTCGCCGGCACGGGGACTGGCCGTCGCAGCGATCGAGCCGGCCGCCGGCTCAGTCGTCGGGGTGGCCTACCCGGTGATCGTGACCTTCAATGGACCGGTCGCGGACCGGGCTGCCGCCGAACGTGGGATCCACATCAACTCCACGGGCAACAATGCCGGCCACTTCGAGTGGACGAGCAGCGATGTCGTGCAGTGGGTCCCAGATGGCTACTGGTCACCGCACAGCAAGATCAACGTCGACGCCCACGGGATGTCAACGGGTTTCGAGACCGGCGACGCCGTCGTGGGGCTCGCCGACATCTCGGACCACACCTTCACCGTCAGCGTCAACGGCGAGATCCAACGAATCATGGCGGCGTCCATGGGTAAACCCAAGCGCCCCACACCGGTCGGGTCCTTCACCGCACTGTCGAAAGAGCGCACCATCAAGTTCGATTCGCGCACCATCGGCATCCCACTCAATGACCCGGAGGGCTACCTGCTCAACGGCGAGTACGCCGTTCGGGTTACCTGGAGTGGCGTCTACGTGCACTCCGCCCCCTGGTCGGTGGGTTCACAGGGCTACTCGAACGTCAGCCACGGATGCATCAATCTCAGTCCCGACGACGCCGCGTGGTACTTCAACTCGGTGCACCTGGGCGACCCAATCATCGTGCAGGCCTAAGGCGATCGCAAGCGCGGCGGAGCCGGGCGCAGCGGGTCGCCTTGGTTACCTAGGGCCTAAAGCAATCGAGGCGATCGTAAACGCGGGGACGGGTCTCCGCGTTTACGATCGCCTCGGCTTCGGCCTCGGACGCACCGCGTCAGCAGGCGCCGAGGACCGCCGTGGGCATGTGCGCCACGTAACGCTGAGCACGCTGCTCACGACGCACTTCGCGACGAGCGGCCATACGGTTGCGCAGCCGGTTCACCATGCGGTTTCCCGCCTGGTGGTTCGTCGAGCCGTCGAGAGCCAGAACACTGATGGTGATGAAAGCCATGATTTTCTCCTGCCGGGAAACTCACCGGCCGACACAACCCGTACGGGTCGGCGGAACTCGTGGTTCAGGCCTTCGAAAATACTTTGGAAAATACCGCAGCGGAGGCGCCGGAACCGGTGAGGAACAGATCGATCGTGGAACACGGATACGGATGCGGACCGTCACTAGAACTCACTTCGCCCTCACCTCCTTCCGGTCGGGACACACGGGCATGTCGTGGCATTGTTCACCATGGTGGCATCGAAATACTGGACCGTCAAACGCAAACGGGTTCCGATGGCGCCGGCCGTCTAACTGACGGCGACCAGCACCTTCCCGAAACCCCTTCGCAGCAAGCGCTATTCAGCGCTTCAGTCAGAGCAGCCCGAGCAGTTGCAGGTCGGTGACGTACTTGACGATCACCGCCGGCGTGACATGCGGGATGTCCGGATGCTCGGGGTCAGGCCCGATCCCGGCCGACTGCACCGCGGCCCGGAACCTGTCCGTCGGTGCGATCGATCCGCAGATCGGCGGCTGCGGCTTCTGGTAGTTGTGCAGCAGCGGCAGCAGCGATGCCTGGCGCTGGTTTTCCGGCAGTGCGCGCAGGGTGGTCTCGAACCGCTGCAACCAGTCGCCGTAGTCGGCGATCCGCCGGATCGGGTAACCGGCTTCGATCAGCCAGTCGACGAACTCGTCCATCCCCAGACCGTCGTCGTACGGGTTCATCACGTGATAGGTGGTGAACCCGCCGCTCGCGAAGGATCCCAGCGCGGTGGACGCCTCGGCGATGAACTCCACCGGCAGGCCGTCGTAGTGCGCGCGCTGTCGCTGACCGTCGGCGCTCAGTTCGTAGAACGAACCGGGCGCCACCCCGGCGGCAACCAGGCTGAACATCATCCGGGTGAACATGTCGGGCAGGTTCAGCTGGCCGGCGTAGCTGGTGTCGGCCAGGATCATGTCGCAGCGGAACACCGCGACCGGCAGGCCGCACAGGTCGTTGGCCTCACGCAACAGCACCTCGCCGGCCCACTTACTGGTGCCGTAACCATTGGCGTAGCCGTCGTTGATCGCCCGGACCGCACTCATCACCCGGACGTCGGCGTCCTCGGTGAACTGGCCCAGCGGAATCTGGTCGCCCACACCAATTGTGGAGAAGTAGGTGAACGGCTTGATCTTGCTGGTGAGCGCGACCCGGATCAGCTCGGCGGTGCCGAGCGCGTTCGGCCCGAACAACTCGCTGTAGGGCAACACGTGGTTGACCAGGGCCGCCGGGTCGACGATCACGTCGACCGTGTCCGCCAACCTCTGCCAAACCTCTTGGTCCAGACCAAGATTCGCTTCGCCCTTGTCACCTGCGATCACCTCGAGATGCTTGGCGGCCAGTTCGGTGTAACGGGCCAGCAGCTGCGCATCTCCGCTGTCGAAGACGTTGTCCAGCCGGCGGCGGGCATCCTCGTCGGACTTGCCACGCACCAGGCAGATCAGTTTTCCGTCCACCGGGGCCAGCCGCTGCAACCACTCCAGCGCCAGGTAGCGGCCGAGGAAGCCGGTTGCGCCGGTCAACAGCACTGTGCGCACCTGCTCGGAGGGGCCGGGCAGTGACGAAGCCCCGGCCAAGGTCGCCTCGTCGAGGAACTTGTCCAGGGTCAGGTCGGCCGCAGCCACTTCGACCGCGTCGCGGCCGTGCACCGAGGCGAAAGTCGGCCGTTTGGAGCCGTTGCGCTCGGCGGTGATGTAGTCGGCGATGGCCGCCAGATCGTTGGCCGGGCTGACGATCACGCCCACCGGAACGTCGACGTCGAAGATGTCGCGCAGCAGATTTCCGAATGTCAGCGCCGATAGTGAGTCGCCGCCCAAGTCGGTGAAATGTGCCTCTGGGGCCAGGTCGCCGGCCGAGGCTCCCAACAGCGCCGCGGCGGCACGACTGACGGTCTCCAACGCCGGGCGCTGAGCACCGTGCTGACGCAGCTCGCTCAACTCACTGGCCTGTCCCTCGGCCAGCTCGGCGTAGCGACGCTCAAGGCGGTCGCCGTAGTGCGCCTTCAGCTTCGGCCAGGCCAGCTTGCGAATCCCGGTCAGCAGTCCGTTCTCCAGGGTGAACGGCTCGGTCTCGACGATGAAGTCACGCGGAACCTCATAGGATTGCAGGTCGGCGTCTTTCGCCACCTGCTGCAGTGACTCGGCGATCCCGGCCTTGAGGGCGGCGCCGGAGTCGAAGCGGGCCGAAGCTTCCGGGGTCGGGACCACCACGGCCAGCAGGTAGGGCTGCGCGCTGTTGCCGTAGACATAGATCTGGCGAACCAGCGGGCTGTTGCCGAACACCGCTTCCAGCTTGGCCAGGGTGACGAACTCGCCCTGGGCCAGCTTGAGCACGTTGTTGCGCCGGTCGACGTAGACCAGGTGGTCCGGCGCGATCTCGGCGACCACGTCGCCGGTCCGGTAGTAACCGTCGGCGTCGAACACCTCGGCGGTCACCTCGGGCCGCTTGTAGTAGCCGGGAAACAGGTTCTCGGTCTTGAGCAGCAGTTCGCCGCGCGGATGCGGGGTGTCGGTGCCGAAGTAGCCCAAGTCCGGCACGTCGACCAGCTTGTAATCGAGGACCGGCGGCCGCTGCACTTCGCCGTCGAAGAGCACCATGCCCGCCTCGGTGGAGCCGTAGCCGTTGAGCACATGCTGCTCGGTGAGCTTGTCGACCCAGGACCGCAGCTCGTCGGAGATCGGCGCCGAGCCGGTCATCGCGAACACGCATCGCCCGCCGAGCAATTCGGCGCGCATCTGTGCCAAGACCTGCGCTTCGGCAGCGGCCCGGTCTCCGCTCACCCCGTCGAGTTCACTGCGGAAGTGCTGGTAGAGCATCTCCCAGATCCGGGGGACGAAGTTCAGTTCGGTCGGGCGAACCAGGGCGAGGTCCTCGAGGAAGGTGGACAGGTCGCTGCGCGCGCTGAAGTAGGCGGTGCCGCCGTTGCCGAGGGTGCCGTACAAGATGCCTCGGCCCATGATGTGGCTCATCGGCATGAAGTTCAGCGTGATCGAGACGGCGGTCGGGCCGAACCAGTTCCTCGTCGACCGCACCCACATCCGGGACACATTGCTCTCGGGGTACATCGCACCCTTGGGGGCGCCGGTGCTGCCGGAGGTGTAGACGAGCAGTGCCAGTGGGTTGGCGTCGTCGCCGACTTCCGCAAGCGCCTGGGTCGGCAGGGACAGCGAGTGGCCGCGGGTCATCAGGTCGGCCAGCGGCTCGACAACCACCTCGACGCCGGCCAGCCGAGCCCGCGCGTCGGCAAGCGCCTCGCGGTGGTCATCGACCTGCTGGTGGTAGTCGAAGACCACCAGGCGGGTGGGGGCCGGACCGGTCAGCACCAACTCGACCGCATCGGGCAGCGAGTCCACGCTGGCAGCGATTACCCGGGGCTCGGTCTCGGTCACGATCGGCACCAATGTGCTGATCGCCGCCGAGGTCTGCAGCGGCACCGAGACCGCACCGATCTGGCCCAGCGCCACGTCGATGACGGTGTAGTCGACGCTGGTGAAGCCCAGCACCGCGACCCGGTCACCGGGCCGCACGGCGCCGGCGGCCAGGGCGGCAGCCACAGCGCGGACTCGCTCACCGAGCTCGCCGTAGGTGATGGTGTCGTAGCGCGGGAGCAGGGCTGCGGTGCTGCGGCCGGTGGCCGGATCGGTGACGTACTCGACGGCACGCTGCCCGAGCGCAGGCCGCTCGGCGTAGCCGTCGAAGACGGTCCGGGCGATCTGCGCCAGCCGTGACTGCCCTTCGATAGCGGCGGCGACGGCCGGGTCCGGTCGGCCGGCGGCGAATTGCGGGTCGGTGGCGACCAGGTCGGCGATGCGGCGGGCGAGTTGCTCCTCGTCAGCGGTGGTGGAAACAGTCGACATAGCGAACCTCTAACGGATATTTCGTGAAAGTGATTTTCAGGGGCGCGGTCTGCGCCGATGTAAACTACGTTAGCAAAACTAACTTAATTTAGGATCCCTGAGCTGGTGTGACGTTGCACTCACGGCTGTTTGCCAGTGAGCGTCAGCTCAGCGATTCCTCCAGCCACGGGAGCAGCCACTTCACCCCTTCGGGCGTGAGGTGAATGCCATCGCTGCGGACCTTGATGCCGTCGACTTTGGCGGTGTAGGTGCCGGCCGGCCCCAGCTTCTTGTTCAAATCCATCACTGTCACGGCTTCTCGCCCGGCGACCTCCCGGCGCAGCAGGGCGTTCCAGCGGTCGACGCGCTCCGGTTTGTCTTCAGGCCACAGGCTGCCGTCGGGCCGCTCGCCGTAGCGGCTGTAGGGCACGGTCGTCACCACGACCCGGCTGCCGGCGGCCTGGAGCACGTCGAGCGCACGGCGCAGCTCCGCGGTCAGGTAAGCGTCGAAAGTCGGGTCGCCGATGTGCGACCACTGGCCCTCGTTGACTCGGTCCACGGTTTCCCAGCGGCCGACGAACAACAGCACGACATCGGGCTGGTCGGCCTTGACCTGCCGAGTCCAGCGTGCCGGCCAGCCGTCGCACTCCTTGCCCTGGTCGATGACCTTGCCGGCCCAGCGGTACGGGCCGGCGCGCACAATGCTGCAGCCGACGACGGTGTGGTCGATGAAGTCGTAACCGGGAGTGTCCGGCAGATAGTGCATCAGGGTCCAGCCGATCGAATCACCGAACACCGACACGGTGCGCGGCCGGTTGGGGTCGCGTCGCGCGGCCTGCGGTGGTGGCTTTTTGGACTCCGAAAGCCGCGCAGGCGGCGAGGGAGACACCGCGGCGGCCGCGGCCACATCCGGGGTCACACCATTCTCGGCTGTGGGCCGCTCGACGACCGGGACCACCAGCACCGTGACCGCCACCGCAGTGCCGCTGACGGCGGCCCCCAGCGGCAGCAGCGACACCCGCGCCGGCCGCCAGCGGCGGATCGGCTCCTCAAGGACCCACCATGACACCGTCGCCAGCAGCAGCGTGGCGGCGCACCGCACGGCGAACAACGCCCACCCCGACCACCCGGTGCGCTCGCCGTTGAGGACCAGAAAGACCGGCCAGTGCCACAGGTACACGCCGTAGGAGATGGTCCCCAGCCACACCAGTGGCGACCAGGCCAACGTCCGGGCGACCAGACCGCTCTGATGCAGCGCGATCGGGGCGATCACCGCGATCGCAGCGACGGCCACCAGCGTGAGCAGGCCGCCGTGGAACTCCGCGGCCGTGCCGGTGGCGCGGTGGGCCGCCGTCGCCAGTACGGCCAGCCCGCCCAGCGGCAGCAGGCGAGCGACCCACAGCGCGCGGCGGGTGCGCACCACCGACCAGCCGGCGGTGAGTGCCGGCCAGTCCCCCACCAGCAGGGCCGCGGCCGCGGCACCGATCAACAGGGCCTGCGCGCGCGTGTCGGTGCCGAAGTAGACGCGATCGCGGGTGGCGTCTGAGGCCAGCATCTCCGCGGCCGTCGCCGACGCTGCCGCCCCTGCGCTGGCCAACAGGAAAACCGTCAGTCGCACCCCGCCGACGGTGGCCCACCCGCCGCGGCGACGGGCGCGGGCCCCCAGCAGCAACGCGATCGCGATCAGCAGCAGCGGCCATAAGAAGTAGTACTGCTCCTCGACGCCCAGCGACCAGGTGTGCTGCAGCGGCGACGGCGTGCCGGCTTCGGTGAAGTAGTCCGTGTGCTCAGCGACGAACCGCCAGTTGGCGACCCAGAAGAAGGCGGCGATCGCGTCCTCGCGCAGGCCCACCACCGCCTCCGACGGCAGCAGCTCGTGGGCTATGGCGACGGTCAGCACCATGAGCACCAGAGCGGGCAGCAGCCGGCGGATGCGCCGGATCCAGAAACCGGTGAGGTCGATCCGGCCGGTCCGGCCCAGCTCGTCGATGAGCAGCGAGGTGATCAGGAATCCGCTGAGCACAAAGAACAGGTCCACGCCCAGGAACCCGCCCGACAGTCCCGGGATGCCGCCGTGGTCGGCCAACACCAACGCGACGGCTATCGCACGCAGACCGTCCAGGGCGTGAATGCCCGGGCGTCGACGCTCCCGCCGAACCCGATCCGCGGCGCGCGCGGTGGTCAACCGGGCGGCACGCGGGGCCGGCGCAACCCAGCGCGATTTACCCGAGGTGCGCATAGAGGTGGCCTGGCGAGTCCGGTTCCCGGCCGGTCGACTCATGTCATCTTGGTCGCCGTTGGCGCCGATTGGTCGATCCTCTCGCTGGTGGACCACCGAAAGCTTAGGGGGCGAGCGGTCGTCTCAGCCGGATGACACGCTCGCGATCAGTAGACCAATTCGGCAGTGCGCCACCAGATCAGCGCTATGAACAACGCCAGCAGCGCAAGGCTGGCCGCCGCCTGGATCCGGGTCCGGCTCGCCTGCGGCGGATAGACGTAGGCGAACGCGACCAGCACCCCGGTGATCAGACCACCAACGTGTCCCTGCCAGCTGATGTGCGGAATGGTGAAGGTGAAGATCAGGTTGACCACGATCACCGCGCCCACCGCGCGGACGTCCATCCGCAGGCGGCGCCCGATGACCAGCGTGGCGCCGAACAAGCCGAAGATGGCGCCCGAAGCGCCGGCGGTCGCGGTGGTGATCGGTGCCAACAGGTAGACGGCAACCGAGCCGCCGAGCGCGCTGAGCAGGTATAGCGCGCTGTATCGCACCCGGCCGAGCAGGCCCTCGAGCTCGGGGCCCACCACGTACAGCGCCCACATGTTGAGCAGCAGGTGCATCGGTCCGTAGTGCAGGAACGCCGATGTCAGCAAGCGGTAGATCTGCCCGTCTGCCACCGCCGGTGTCCAGAGCACCAACTCGGACTCCAGCTCACGCGACGACAGCTGCGCGAGGAAGGCCAGCACGCTCAGCGCGATCAGCCCATAGGTGACCACCGGTACTCCCGAGGCCGCGCGAACCAGGGGCCGCGCCGCCCGGCGCACCGGCGTTCCGCCCGCCTGCGCGCACTCCACGCAATGCTGACCGACGGCCGCGCTACGCATGCAGTCGCCGCAGATGTAGCGATCACAGCGGGTACAGCGCAGTGCGGTGGCCCGGTCGGGGTGCCGGTAGCAGACGGTCATGGCTATACCCTCTCAGAGCACGTTTGCCGGGGCGCTGCCGGTAGATTTCACATCATGTCGTCCCAAGCTCCACGCCAAGCGTTCAATGACGTCGTCACCCGGTTTTGGAGTTTCGCCGCTCCGGCCTACGACGCCCAGTTTCTGCAACGTTGGGTCTATCGTCCGGCCCAGGACGAGCTGATTGCCGCGCTGCGCTCGCACAAGCCGGCCCGGGTGGCCGACATCGCCTGCGGCACCGGCATCCTGGCCGACCGCATCGAACGTGAGCTGTCCCCGGAGGCGGTCTACGGGGTGGACATGTCCGACGGCATGCTCAACGAGGCACGGGAGCGCTCGGCGCGCGTGCAGTGGCTGACCGGGCCCGCCGAGCAGCTGCCGTTCGAAGATGGCGCGCTTGATGCGGTGGTCACCAGCTCGGCGTTTCACTTCTTCAATCAGCCGGCCGCGGTTCGGGAGTTCTACCGGGTGCTGGCGCCGGGCGGGACGGTGGCGGTCACGGCGATGAGCCCCCGCCTGTCCGATCCACTCAAGGCGCTGACCGGAATCCGGTGGAACCCGGCACGCCAGCCGACGCCCAGTGAAATGCGCACGCTGTTCAC
Organism: Mycobacterium sp. SMC-14; assembly: GCF_046250075.1. Classification (NCBI taxonomy): domain Bacteria; kingdom Bacillati; phylum Actinomycetota; class Actinomycetes; order Mycobacteriales; family Mycobacteriaceae; genus Mycobacterium; species Mycobacterium sp. SMC-14. The sequence goes on from NZ_CP176429.1 coordinate 4,643,151, forward strand.
CGACGCCGGTTTCACCGTTCCCGACCAGCATCGCGTGGCGCGTCCAGCCTGGACACTGGTCGTGTCGGACCTGATCACGGTCGGGGTCAAGCCGTAACCAGCTCGCGACGACCCGTCCCCCGCAGCCCCGTCGCGGTACCTTCGTTAGGTATGAGACCGATGAAGCTGGCCAGCACGACGGCGATCGCGCTGGCAGCCTGGTGCGCCGCGGCCGGGATCGCCGGAGCCGATCCGGCCCCTCCTCCCCCGCCGGCGCCCAAGCAGGTGATCGACGGCGATGGCACCTTCGCGGTCGGCAAGGACATCGTGCCGGGCACCTATCGCTCCGACGGCCCGCGTGACGGCGCCGCCTGCTACTGGCGCCGCATCGGCGGCGACAAGACCCTCGACAGCGCGATGACCAAGAAGTCCCAGGTCGTGCTGATCGAGCCGAGTGACACCGCGTTCCGGACCGACCGCTGCCAGACCTGGCAGCTGACCGAATGCCCGCCCACCTGTGCACCGGTGCCGCAGCAGTCGGTGGGCCTGCCCGATGTGCTCAAAGGCTTCGTCCCGCAGGCTCGGCCCCCGGCCCCGAGCCCAGCCCCGAGCGGCGGCTAACGCTCCAGCCGCCGGCTCCACGCGCGAGTGTGAAACTCACGACGTGACACGCCGTGGACGCGTCGCCAAATTCCCACTCGGCCGGGCGGCTCGATCAGGCGACGATCAGAACAGGTCCTGCACGGCGCCTCCGACGGCCAGTCCCACATCTTGGCCGGCGGTCAACGGCACCGCACGTAACACCAGTTCAGGGTGGGACGAAGCCTAGGGCGTCTGAGCTGAGCATTCAGTGATAATTTCCTGTAAGTCGTGCGGGATCCCACCGCTGCCATGGACAGGTCGTCATGGCCTTCAGCTCAGACGCGTTCGGCCTCAGCCAGCAGTAAGGTGGCGCCGTCAACCAGCGTTCCGATCACCTCGTCGGTGCTGAAATCGCTGAGCCACAGATTCGGCGCGTCGGTGCGGTGCAGCATCGCAACGCCGTGCAGCGCCACCGACAATGCCGCGGCAATCCGGTCCGAATCAGGATCCGAGTCCGATTCCGGCGCCTCCCCCCGGCAGGCCAGCAATCCTCTGGTCACCACGGCCAGTGCGCGGCGGGCCGCCGGCGGGGCGTGACCGTCCTGGGTCATCAGCGCGTAGCGCAGCGGATGGCGCTGTGCGAACGACACATACACCCGACAACCGATGAGGAGGCGTTCCCGCGGGTCAGTGGCCTGCTGGACGTGCTCGGCGATCTCGTCGGAGACCTGAACCCAGCTCGACTCGGCGACTGCCTCCAGCACCCGGTCCAGATCGTCGAAGTGCGCGTACACCGAAGGTGCGGCGATTCCGGCCTCCCGGGCGATGCCGCGCAGCGAAACCTCGGCTTCGCTGTCCGCACCGTCGATGACCCGGACAGCGGCAGCCAGGATCTCGTCGCGCAGCAGCGCGCCGTGACCTCGCAAATTGCGCCGACGAGGGGGAGTGGGCACGCGGTGATCCTAACGGTTTGTTAGCTGTCCTCACTTGCGTTCTGCATAACATCTCGCGCGCAAGTGTGAGCTGGCACTGTTTAACTTTACACTCGTTTCTTTACGGTCGTAAGGTTAACGGTCATGAGCGCAATGAAGAAGCTTCGCGGGCCGCTTGAGCGACTGTGGATCGTGCTGGTGATCGTCCCGGTCGCCGCGATCGGCGGGCTGGTCATCTACCGGTTCCACGGCGTCTTCGGCGCGGACGGGGCGGCGGTCGCCGGCGGCACTGGTGGCGAAATCGTCTCCACAGTGCCGAAATACGTCACCTACGAGCTCTACGGCCCCGAGTCGACGTCGGGCATGGTCAGCTACGTCGACGAGCGCGCCCAGTCCCAGGAAGCCCAGTTCCACTCACTGCCCTGGTCGCTGACGTTGACCACCACGCAGCCCAGCGTGTTCGCCAACGTCATGGCCCAGGGTGACAGCGCCGAGTTGGGCTGCCGGATCACCGTCAACGGCGAACTCCGCGACGAACACCAGGCCGACGGCCACAGCGCCGCGACATTCTGCGTGGTGAAAGCGGCATGAGCGGCCACCACACCCCCGCCGGAGCCAAAGCTCCGTGGTTCCCGCGGCTGATCCGCGCGTGCGCCATCCCGATCATCCTGTTCTGGCTCGCCGCGGCGGCCGCGACCAATCTGCTGGTGCCGCAGCTGGAGGTCGTCGGCGCACGTAACGCCGTCTCGCTCTCCCCGCAGGACGCGCCGTCGGTGATCGCGATGAAGCACATCGGCGAGAAATTCGGTGAGTTCACCAGCGACAGCGTGCTGATGATCGTGCTGGAGAGCGATGACGAGTTGGCAGAGGACGCCCACCGCTACTACGACCGGCTGGTGGCGACCCTGCAGGCCGACACCGCGCACGTCGAACACGTGCAGGATTTCTGGGGTGACCGGGTCACCTCGGCGGGCTCGCAGAGTGAAGACGGCCGGGCCGCCTACGTGCAGGTGCATCTGGCGGGCAACCAGGGCTCGGCGCAGGGCGTGGAATCGGTGGACGCGGTGCGCGACATCGTCGAGGAATCCGACCCACCGGCCGGACTGCGCTCCTATGTGACCGGGCAGGCCGCCCTGGTCGCCGACACCAACGAGGCCGGCGACGCCTCGATGGTGAAGATGACCGGTATCACCATGGCCGTCATCGCGGTGATGCTGCTGGTGGTCTACCGGTCGATCGCGACCACACTGATCGGACTGCTGGTGGTCGTCACCGAGATGAGCGTGGCCCGTGGCCTGATCGCGGTGCTGAGCAACTCCCACGTCTTCGCGATCTCGACTTTCGTGGTCAGCATCCTCACCGCGCTGGCCATCGCGGCCGGTACCGACTACTGGATCTTCCTGATCGGGCGCTACCACGAGGCACGCAATGCCGGCGAGGAGCGCCAAACCGCCCAGAACACAACACTGTCCAGCGTCAGCCACGTCATCGGAGGCTCCGGCCTGACCATCGCCGGGGCGATGCTGTGCCTGCACTTCACCCGGCTGAACTACTTCAACACCCTGGCGGTGCCGTGCGCGCTGGGCATGTTCACCATCCTGGCGATGGGGCTGACCTTCGCTCCGGCGGTACTTGCGGTCAGTAGCCGATTCGGGCTGCTGGACCCCAAGCAGGCCACCAAGACCGGCGGATGGCGCAAGGTGGGCACCGCCGTGGTGCGCTGGCCACTGCCGATTCTGGCCGCCGCCATCGCAATTGCCGCCGTGGGTGTCCTGGTGCTGCCCGGCTATCAGACCAGCTACGACAACCGGCACTACATCCCGGCCGACGTCCCGTCCAACATCGGCTATGCCGCAGCCGAGAAGCACTTCAGCTCCGCGCGGATGAACCCCGACATGTTGATGGTGGAGTCCGACCACGACATGCGCAATCCCCGCGACATGCTGGTGCTGGACCGCATCGCGCGCAACATCTTCCGGGTGCCCGGCATCGAACGGGTGCAAAGCATCACGCGTCCGCTGGGACCGCCCATGGAACATGGATCGGTGCCGTTTCAGATCAGCGCACAAGGCGTCACGATGCGGGAGAACCTGCAGTTCCTCAAGGCTCGCCTCGATGACACCCAGACGATGGCCGACCAGCTCTCCTCGATGATCACGGTGATGGACCGGCTGCACGGACTGACCGTGCAACTCTCCGATGCCACCCACGGCACCGACGAGGCCGCCCACGATATGCAGGGCACGATGGAGGAAGTCCGGGACCGGATCGCCGACTTCGACGACGAGGTCCGCCCGCTGCGCAACTATTTCTATTGGGAACCGCACTGTTTCAACATCGGTGTGTGCAACGCGTTCCGCTCGATGTTCGACGCCACCGACGGCTTCGACAAGCTGGCGGAGAACACCGCGTCATTGGCCGGTCAGTTGGACCGCGTCGATGAGATCACTCCGGCGATCGCCGACCAGATCCCGCCGATGATCGCCATCACCACCAACATGCGCGACCTGATGCTGACCATGCACAGCAGCTTCAGTCAGGTGGTGACCCAGCTGGAGCAGATGACCGACACCGCTGCAGTGATGGGCCAGGTGTTCGACGATGCCCGCAACGACGACATGTTCTATCTGCCGCCGGAGGCGTTCGACAGTCCCGACTTTCAGCGCGGGATGGAGCTGATGATGTCGCCGGACGGCCAGGCCGCACGCATTCTGATCACCCACGACACCGACCCGGCGACCGTCGACGGGATCTCGCACGTCGGCGCCGAGCTGCAGGCCGCCAAGGAAGCCGTCAAGGGCACGCCGCTGGCCAAGGCGAAGTTCTACCTGGGCGGCACCGCCGCCACCTACGCCGACATACAGACCGGGGCGCACTATGACCTGCTGATCGCGGCGATCGCGGCCATCGTGTTGATCTTCGTGGTGATGCTGCTGATTACCCGGGCCCTGGTGGCCTCGATCGTGATCGTGGGGACGGTGGTGCTGTCACTGGCCTCCTCGTTCGGATTGTCGGTGTTGTTATGGCAGTACGTGTTCGGCATCGAGCTGCAGTGGCTGGTGATCGCGATGAGCGTGATCGTGCTGCTTGCGGTGGGCTCCGACTACAACCTGCTGGTGGTCTCGCGGATGAAGGAGGAGATCAACAGCGGATCTGCGACGGGTCTGCGCACCGGACTGATCCGGGCGATGGGCGCCACCGGCAAGGTGGTGACCGCAGCTGGCATGGTGTTCGCCTTCACCATGATCGCGATGATCGCCAGCGACCTGCGATCGGTCGGACAGATCGGCACCACCATCGGGCTGGGCCTGCTGTTCGACACGTTCATCGTCCGCAGCCTGATCACCCCGTCGATCGCAGCGCTGCTGGGCAGGTGGTTCTGGTGGCCGATCAACGTGCACCGGCGCCCGGCCCCGGAACCGGCCGCCCACCCCGCCGAACGTGAAGTTGGCCGCACGTTAGAGGACGAGCGTGAAGGCACCTTCACGCTCGCGCTGGAATCGCCGGCGCCCGAACCCACATCACCGATCCCCGCGAGCTAAGAATCTTACTGTTACGCCAAGATACTCTTATTTTTCTTAATTTGTCTGTATCGTGGGTCCCTTGCGTCATGGAGAGGGGCTTGCGATGGTCAGTTCGGATAGGTCAGCAGTCGTACTGGGAGCCGGGATGGCCGGCCTGCTGGCGGCGCGGGTTGCCTCGGAGTCCTACGCCTCCGTCACGCTCGTGGACCGCGATCGGCTCCCCGATCACCCCGCTCAGCGCAAGGGGGTACCGCAGGGGCGGCATCTGCACAGCTTCCTCACCCGCGGCACCGGGATCCTCGGCGAGTTGTTTCCGGGGATCCTCGACGAGCTCGCCACCGCCGGCGCGGTGGTGATCGACAACTGCGACCTGTCTGGACGGTACGCGCGCATCGGCCGTCATGAGTTGAACCGCACGGGCACACTCTCCGATCCCCGGGCCCTGGCGATCTACAGTGCGAGCCGGCCGTTCATGGAGTTCCACGTGCGCCAACGCGTCGACAAGCTCACCAACGTCGCGTTCCTCGACGGCCACGACGCGATCGAACCGGTGCACGATCGAGGGGTTGTCCGCGGCGTGCGAGTGACGAATCGGGACAACAAGCTCACCCAGGTGCTGCACGCCGACCTCGTCATCGACGCGACCGGGCGGGCCTCGCGGACTGCGGAATTCCTGGCCGGACAGGGCTTCGGCTGCGTGCCGGACCACCGCCTGCGCCCCGCTTGGGCCTACTCCAGCCAACTGCTGCGCATCCCACCCGGACGGCTCCAGAACCAGATGGTCTTCGTCAACTCCGGGCGCGCCTATCCCGGTCTGCTGCTGGTGGCCTACGAGCACGACACGTGGATGCTGTCCATTGCCCGACACAGTGACTATGGCTCTCCCCCAAGGAATTTCACCGCCATGCGGACCGCGGCCAAGCAGCTTCTTCCGGAATCCATCATGGCCGGACTGCGAGCTGCCACACCGGCGGGTGACATCGCGGTCTCCCACGACACCGGCGCGCTGTGGCACCGCTACCACCAGATGCAGCGTTTCCCCGAAGGGCTCGTGGTGGTCGGCGACGGGCTCTGCCGGCTCAACCCACTGCACGGACAGGGTATGACCGTGGCAGCACTGCAGGCGCTGGCGCTGCGCGACTGTCTCCGGGACGGCGGTCCGGAACTGTCGCAGCGCTTCTTCCGCGCGGCGGCTGCCCAGATCGCACCGATCTGGGCAGCCAACGCGGCCCAGGATCGTCCCGCTGCCCACGACCGCCCGCACCCGATCCGCCGCCGGCTCGGCGGGTGGTTCACCGACGCGGTGGGGACCGCCGCATCGCGCGACATCGCTGTCACCGAGCGTTTCCTGCGGGTGCGCAATCTGGTGGATTCCCCATCGCGCCTGCGTGATCCGGTGCTGCTGGCCCGCATCCTGCGGGCCAACCTGCGGGGCACCGGATTCGCTTCATGACGGACGATGAGGCCGCTATCCGGCAGCTGCTCGCCCACCAGGTCGCCGGCTGGAACTCAGGTGATCCGGCGGCGTATGCGGCCGTCTTCACCCCTGACGCGGACTACGTGACCTTCCTGGGTGCCCACCACCAAGGTCGGGAGGCGATCGCCACGGCGTACGGCCCACTGTTCGCCAAGCTGCTGCGAGGGTCGCGCTTGGAAGTCGAAGTCCGCGGGCTGCGGTTTGTGACACCGGACGTGGCGCTGATTCACTGCCACGCCGTGGTGACCAAGAAGGCACGTGGCCGTGTGCGGATCAACACCAGTGTCGCGGTCCGGACCGGCGATGGCTGGCGGTTGGCCTCCTCGCAGAACACCACCCACCGACGCCTGGCCCAAAGTCTTATGCACACACTGGTTTCCCGACGCCGCGACACAGGAGGCTCCCATGCTTGACGCCATCTACCGGGCCGCACGCGGCAGGATCAGCACCCTGGCCGCCGAACTCTCCGCTGACGAGCTGCGCCTCGCGGTTCCAGCGACACCCGGATGGTCGGTGCACGACGTGTTGGCCCACCTGACCGGCGGCGCCGCAGATGTCTTGGCGCAGCGACTCGATGGGGCACCGGGCGAGTCCTGGACCGCACGGCACGTCGCCGAACGTCGCGACCGCCCGGTCGACGAGCTGCTCGACGAGTGGGAGCACGCGTCCCCGGCAGCCGAGGCGAGTCTGCCTGATCGGTTCGCCGGGCCCAACCTCGCCGCGGACGCGATCTGCCATGAGGGCGACCTGCGCGAGGCGCTGAGCCTGCCCCGGATCGACCGTGAACACTGGCAGCCGTTCCTGGACGTCCTGGGGAACTTGCCCAGTCGACGGCTGCGTGACACCGCCACCCTGGTGATCAAGGACGATCTTGGTCAGGAATGGCGTTGCGGTTCAGGCGAATCCGTCACCGAATTACGGGCCGACGGTTATGAGCTGATGCGCGGCCTGTTCAGCAGGCGCTCCCGCAGTCAGATCGCCGGGTGGGAGTGGTCCCCCGAACCGTCGGCGCAGCTGGTCGACAGCTTCGGTGTCTTCGGCCACCGCGACGACGATCAGCCGATCCCGGTCTGCTGATTCACACGCCGCAGGAGGTCAACCGCGGCGGGGAGAACGACACCGACCCCACCCCTCCGACGATCATGCCGTTCTCGGCCAACGTCATCGCGGTCACGTACGAGCAGGTCTGGATCTCGGTCAGCCCGTTGAGGTACACCACGTCAAAGGTGTACGCGAAGTTGCGGACCAGCTGTCCAGCCGCCCACGGGTTGTCGACGACGAAACCCAGTGATGACCCGGACCGTGCGCCCAGTACCCGCGGGCCACTCTCTCCGATGTGTGGCTTGATCGAGAATGGCACCCCATCGCGCTTGGTGCCGTCCAGGCCGATGCTATTGATTCGGTAACCGGTAGCGGCTGGGGGCAGAAGCGGCCCCGACCGGATATTGGTACTGAACAAGATGGAGTAGTTGGTGCCGCCGACCACGGCGGTGGTGCTGAAACTCGTCGAGGTGAACTCTTCGGGCAGCTGCACGACGCAGTTCTCGATCACCTCGTTCGGATCGCCGCAATCCTGCGAGCCGGGTGGCACCGCCAGCGCCCGCGGCGCGGCGAGTGCAACACCAAGCGCCGGGACTGACCAGAGCGCGCCGCGCATGAAGATGCGCCGCGTAATCGACGGCGAGTCGGTCATGGCATCAACAGTACCGACCGAAGCGACTTTCGTTGTTCGGTCGATGATTCGATGCCCCGGTCCCGGTCTGCCGAACTCACCCGCCGCAGGAGGTCAGCCGCGGCGGGGAGAAGGCCACCGAACCGACCCCGCCGTCGACGGCTCCGTTGTTGGCCAGTTGCATCGTCGTCACGTAGGTACAGGTTTGAATCTCGGTGGATAAATTCAGGTAGGCCACGTTGTAGGTGTAGGCGAACGTGCGGACCAATTGCTTGGCATCCCAGGGCACATCCAGCACGAAACCGAGCGATGAGTCCATCGTCCGGATCCAAATTGCCCGCACACCGGTCTCCCCGATCGACGGCACCACCGAGAACGCGGAACCGTCGGGTTTGGTACCGGCGATGCTGAGGCTGTCGATGCGGTAGCCGGTGGCTTCCGCCGGCACCGGCGGCCCGGGCTGAATCCTGGTGGTGAACTGGATTGCGTAGTTGGTTCCACCGCCAATCGCCCTGGTGGTGGAGAAGCTGGTCCAGCTGAATTCCTCCGGCAGCTCCGCAGCGCAGTTGCCGACCAGCTCGTTCGGATCGCCGCACCCCGGCGATCCCACCGGCGCCGCCAGCGCACGCGGGGCGGCAAGCGCAGCGCCGAAGACCGGCACCGACCAGGCTGCACCGCGCAGGAAGACGCGCCGCGAGATCGCCGTCTTCGCACTGCCGGTCACGAGCCTCACAGTAAGCGATCAGAGCGCATTCGGTTGTTCGGCCAATAATTCGGTGCCATGCTCGCCGAATGGTCTGGGAGCGATTGTCCGCCACCGTCACCGGCCGCCGTTCCTGGCTCGTTGCCCTGGGTCCGCTCCTGATCGCCGTCGCGCTGATGGTGCTCAGCAACGACAACGCCGGCGCGACCCAATCTCCCGAGTCACTGCCGGCCAGCGCCGAATCGGCCCGCGCCGCCGCGGCACTGTCCACCTTCGCCGGAGGGGAGCAGGTGACCGCCCTGCTGGTCGCCACCCGCGCCGACGGCGCGCCGCTGACGACAGGCGACCTCGCGGCGGTGAATGCGGCTCGCGCCCGTATGACGCAGGTGCCGGACGTGCTCACCGGCCCGGCCCCACCGGTCCTGCTGTCCACCGACCAGCAGGCTGCCCTGGCGACGGTGCCGCTGAGTTCCGAGTTGTCCGGTTTCGCGCTCACCGATGCAGTCAAAGCCCTGCGCGCGGCCGCCAACGACCGCTCGCCAACGACACTGTCGACCCACATCACCGGCGGGCCGGCGTTCGGTGCCGACATCGCCGATGCCTTCACCGGCGCCAACGTCACCTTGTTGGCGGTCACCGCCCTGGTGGTCGCGCTGCTGTTGATCGTCACCTACCGCTCGCCGGTGCTGTGGCTGGTACCGCTGATGGTGATCGCGTTCGCCGACCGGGTGGCCACGGTGGTGGGGTCCGACGTCGCCCGCGCCGCCGGCGTGACCTTTGACGGCTCCACCGCAGGCATCACCAGTGTCCTGGTCTTCGGAGCCGGAACCAACTATGCGCTGCTGCTGATTTCGCGCTACCGCGAAGAACTGCGCACCGAACCCGCGCATCGCGCCGCCCTGCGGCGTGCGGTGGCCGCCGCCGCTCCGGCGATCCTGGCCAGCAACGCCACCGTGGTGCTGGCCCTGCTGACGTTGATCTTGGCGGTCACCCCAAGCACCCGCAGTCTCGGGATCTGCGCCAGCTGCGGGCTGGTCGTGGCCGCCGCGTTCGTATTGTTTGTCTTGCCTCCGCTACTGGCTTTGTTCGGCCGGAAGGTGTTCTGGCCGTTCATTCCCCGAGCCACGGACGAGGGCGGTACGCCGGCCGGCCCGTGGCATCGCGTCGCCCAAGCCGTCTCACGCCGCCCGGCCTTGGTGTGCACGGCAGCGATCACCGTCCTGGCGGTGTCCGCCACCGGCCTGCTGGGTGCCGGGATCGGGTTGTCGCAGACGGAGCAGTTCCGGTTACAGGCCGACTCAGTGATCGGCTTCGACACGCTGGCAGCGCACTTTCCCGACGGCGCGGCGAGTCCGACCATCGTGATCGGCCCCACCGCCCGGTCGCAGCAACTCAAACAGGCGATCACCGCCATCCCCGGCGTCGTCTCGGTGGTCCAGACCGGTACGTCCGAGACCGGCCGAACCATGTGGTCGGTGGTGCTCGACGCCGCCCCGGCAACAGAAGCGGCTTTCACAACCATTGCCGGACTTCGCGATTCGGTCAGCGCGGTGGACTCGCGGGCGTTGGTGGGTGGCGCCGATGCGCAGGCCCTCGATGTGCGCGACGGGGCGGTGCGTGACCGCGCGGTGCTGATTCCGTTGATCCTGCTGGTGGTGCTCACCGTGCTGTTCGTGCTGCTTCGGGCAGTTTTGGCCCCGCCGGTCCTGGTGGCGGCGACGGTGCTCAGCGCGGTCGCCGCACTCGGGCTGGGTTGCTGGGCCAGCCTGCACCTGTTCGGATTTCCCGCGCTGGACAACAGCACTCCGCTGTTCGCGTTCCTGTTCCTGGTCGCGCTGGGGGTGGACTACACCATCTTCCTGGTGACCCGCGCCCGTGAGGAGACCCCCGAACACGGCACCCGCGACGGCATGGTGCGTGCCGTGTCAGCCACCGGTGGAGTCATCACCAGTGCCGGCATCGTGCTGGCAGCGGTGTTCTGCGTACTCGGAGTGCTTCCGTTGATCGTGCTGACCCAGTTGGGCATCATCGTGGGCTTGGGAATCCTGTTGGACACGTTCGTCGTCCGCACCCTGGTGATTCCAGCGCTGTTCGCACTGATCGGCGATCGGGTCTGGTGGCCCACCCTGCCACGCTGACCCCTACAGGGCCGCCCAGATCGACTTGGTCTTCAGGTAACCGTCGATCCCCTCGTACCCGAACTCGTGGCCCATACCGGACTGCTTGTAGCCGCCGAACGGCACGTTGTGATCGAAGACCAGTTGGCAGTTCAAGGTCACGGTGCCGGCCTGCAGACGCTTGCCCAGGTTGTGGGCGCGAGCCAGGTTGGTGGTCCACGCCGTGGCCGCCAGGCCATAGCAGGTGTCGTTGGCCATCGCCACCGCTTCGTCATCGTCGTCGAACGGCAAGATGGTGACGACCGGTCCGAAGATCTCTTCTCGGTACAGCCGGCTGGTGGTCGGGTCGACATTGGTCAGGACGGTCGGCTTCACGAAGTAGCCCTTGCGATCCACCCGGTATCCGCCGGACACCACCTCGACACCGTCCTTGCGGCCCTGGTCGATGTAGCCCATGACGCGCTCGAGTTGCTTGGCGCTGACCAGCGGGCTGATCATGGCGCCCTCGTCCTTGGGACCACCGAGTACCAAGTTCTCGCCGATCATGGCGATGCCCGCGACGACACGCTCGTAGACGCTGCGCTGCACGAAGATCCGGGATCCGCAGACACAGCCCTGACCGGAGTGCACGAAGATGCCCATCGCGGCCATCATGATCGCCATGTCCAGGTCGGCGTCTTCGTAGATCAGCACCGGGGACTTGCCGCCCAGCTCCAGCGTCACCTTCTTCAGGTTGTCCGCGGAGTTGCGCATGATCTCCTTGCCGACCTCCGTCGAGCCGGTGAAGGCGACCTTCTCCACATCGGGGTGGCTGGTGATCGCCGCGCCGGCGGTGGCGCCGTAGCCGATGACGAAGTTGGTGACACCGTCGGGAACCCCGGCCTGCGCGATCAGCCGTTCCAACAGCACCGCCGACAGCGGCGTCTCCTCCGCCGGCTTGACGACGCTGCTGCAGCCGGCCGCCAGCGCCGGCGCGACCTTGGCGCAGGCGTTGAACAGCGGACCGTTCCAGGGATAGATCAGGCCCACCACGCCGTAGGGTTCCTTCACGGTGTAGGCGTGCATGTTGGCGTAGGTGCTGTTGACCCCGCCTTCCATCTGCACCTGGTAGCTGCTGCCGTTGAGCTTGGTACACCAACCCGCGTAATACCGGTAGAACTCCGCGCAGGTGGACACGATCATCGCGGCCTGGGCCGGGGGCATGCCGGCGTCCAGGGACTCCAGCTCGGCGAACTGCGCTGCGTGCTCGTCGATCAGATCGGCGAGCCGCCACAGCACCTTGGCCCGCTGCCGCGCCGGCAGGTCCGTCCACACGCCGGATTGGTAGGCGGCCTTGGCCCGGGCGACAGCGTCGTCGACGGCTTCGGGGCCGGCGTCGCGGAACTCGGTGATCTGCTCTTCGGTGGCCGGGTCGATGACCGGGATGACTTCACCGGTACCGGGCCGCTTCGCAAGATCATCGATTACCGACTGCACTGTCATTGACGGGTCCTTTGGTCGCGGCGGCAGATGCTGTGCACCTGCTTAGCATTGCGGACACGGCGTGGTCAACAGCGGGCGTTGCGAGCTCAGCCGAATTCGGGATCCTCGTCCCGGGTCCGCTTGAGTTCGAAGAAGTGCGGATAGGACGAGAGTGCGACGACGCCGTCCCACACCCGCCCGGCGTCCTCGCCACGTGGAATGCGTGAGAGCACCGGACCGAAGAACGCGACCCCGTTGACGTGGATGGTCGGGGTGCCGACGTCGGGACCCACCTTGTCCATGCCCGCGTGGTGGCTTTTGCGCAACGCCGCGTCGTAGTCGGTGGACGTCGCCGCGTCCGCGAGATCGACGTCGGCCCCCGCTTCGGTCAGCGCCTCGACAACAATCTCGGCCATATCCGTGCGGCCTTCGTTGTGAATCCGCGTGCCCATCGCCGTGTACAGCGGCAGCAGGATCGCGTCGCCGTGCCGTTGCGCGGCGGCTATCAGCACCCGCACCGGCCCCCAGCCCCGGGTCAGCAGCTCCACGTACCGCTGAGGGAGGCCCTCTCGGCCCTCGTTCAGCACCGCAAGGCTCATGACATGGAACCGGCATTCGATGTCGCGCACCTTCGCCACCTCGAGGATCCAGCGAGAGGTGATCCAGCACCAGGGGCAGAGCGGGTCGAACCAGAAGTCCGCTCGGTCTTTTCTCACTGCTGCGGTCGCAGTATCGGTCACAGCGCCTCCTTGATCGTCGGGATCGAGCAATTTTGGGCGGCTCCGCCCATTTCCCGATTAGACGCCTGAGGACACTGGGCTGTCAAGCCCAATTTCTATCGGCTATTTGGCGAAGGTCTGCACGTGGTCGATTGCCGCATGTAGCGCGTTCTTCAACGGACCGACGTCCCGCTTGACCTGGGTAAGCAGCATCCCGCCCTGAAATGCCGACAGCAGCAGATCGGCCAGTTGCGTAGGGTCCGCCTCGGCGCCGATTCGACCGAGGTCCTGCATGCGCTGGATTCCATCGCGAAAGATGTCGCGCCACTGATCAAAGGCCCCAGCGAGCGCATCGTGAACGTCGAGGTCGGTCTTGATGATCTCACTGGCGAGGGAGCCGAGGGTGCAGCCGTCCCGGTAGGCGCTCTCGTCATTGACGTAGGAATCCACCCAGTCCCGAAGCGCTTCGAAGGTGTCGAAGCCGGCGAATCGTTCCGCCCGATAGGCCGACAGAATGCGTTCGGCCTGCCACTCGATCACCGCCAGGACGAGGCTTTCCTTGGTCGGGAAATAGTGGTTGAGCTGCGACCCGCCAACACCGGCGACCCGACGGAGTTGCTCATTGTTCGTGGCGGCGACGCCATTGGCGTAGATGAGCCCGGCGGCGTGCTCGAGGATCCGCGCCCGCGTCGCCTGCCCTTTTTCGGTGAGCTTCCGGGGCTCCTCGGCAGCTGCTGAGACCTTCATGCGCCAAACAATACCGGAATTGGGCTTGACAGCCCACTCTCGAATCCTGTCTACTCCAGAAGTGGGCTAACTAGCCCAAAATTTGATACCGCGCCCCGCCCACCGGGGCTCACTCCCACCTACTGGAGGTTGATCCGCCATGTCACGTTTGACCACTCCCGCTCCCGAAGTGCTGCCCGCTGGAGCACAGACCGTCTTGGACAACGTCGGGAATCAGTTCGGCTTCGTCCCTGGAATGTTCGCGATGCTCGCGTCGAATCCGACCGTCCTCGACGTCGTCATGACGCTGCAAACCGCCTTGAGCCGAGTTCTGGACGCGAAGACGCGCCACACCATTGCGCTCGCGGTGTCCGAGGCGAACGGATGCGACTACTGCCTGGCGATTCATTCGTATGTCTCGTCCGAGCTCGGCGGGATGTCTAGCGACGACATCGAGCTGGCTCGAGCAGGAAGCTCGACCGACCCCAAGCGCGCTGCCGTCGCTCGCTTCGCTGCGCGGTTGATCGAGACCCGCGGCAAGGTCAGCGACGCCGAACTGGCAGCGGTGCGGGGCGCCGGGTACGGCGACCCGCAGATCTTGGCGATCGTCACGGTCGCCGTGCAGGCCCTGTTGACCAACTACATCAACAACGTCAACCAGACCGTGGTCGACATTCCGTCGGCCAGTCCGGCCGCCACCCCCCGTTGAAACCCATAACCCATTGCAGAGAAAGCGAACTGACATGAACCTCGATGCACTGATGAGCAAGCACCTCACGAGAGCCTTTGACTCCAGCAGAACCATCCCCTCGGACTCCCTGCAACAGCTACTCAGATTCCTGCGCTCGACGCCTTCGTCGGTGAACGTGCAAGCCAGCCGCTTCTATGTGCTCGCAACGCCGGAAGGCAAAGCGCGGCTCGCGAACAATCTCGGTGAACGGTTCCAAGACAACGGCGACAAGATTCTCAATGCGTCGCACACCATCATCTTCACCACCCGGACGGACCTGCCAGACAGCCACCTCGAGCAGGTGTTCGGCAAAGAGAAGGCCGACGGGCGGTTCCCAGACCCGGAAAAGCAGGCGCATTGGGAATCGATGGCCCGCGACTTCCTGCACCTACGCGCCAACGGTTACCGGGATCTTGGCCACTGGATGGAGAAGCAGACCTATCTGGCCCTCGGCATGACCATGATGGCCGCCGCCGAGCTCGGGTTCGATGCCACGCCGCTCGAGGGATTCGACCCCGCCAGCGTCGACAAGGCCTTCAAGATCCGGGAGCGCGGATACACCACGACGGTGCTGCTGGCCCTGGGCTACCCCGACCCCGCGAAGACGTACGGCAATCCGATTTCGCGCATCGAGGCCGAACAGCTCTTCACCTTCTCCTGAAGACCACCACTCGTCATCCGAAAAACCAACGAAAGGCCTCCACCATGTCCATCGAATCCAACACGTATGTGACGTCCGCCCTCAACGCAACGCCAGTGGTACGAGCAACGGGAAACAACATTGCCCGTTACGGTTTGGCGCTCGTGATCGGATGGATCGGCGTTCTCAAGTTCCACTCCTACGAAGCGAACAACATCGCGCCCCTGGTAGCCAACAGCCCGTTTATGGGTTGGTTCTATGGCATTTTCAGCGTGGAGACGTTCTCGTCTGTTCTTGGCGTCGTAGAGCTGGTCACCGCATTGCTGCTGGCGGTAAGACCGTGGTATCCGAAATTGTCGCTGCTGGGAAGCGTGTTGGCTATCACGCTTTTCCTCAGCACCCTGTCGTTCATGGTGACGACGCCGGGTGTAGCGGAAGCGTCCGCCGGCGGATTCCCCCTGTTGTCGATGACCGGCCAGTTTCTGGTCAAAGACGTTGCGCTGCTGGCAGTGTCGCTTCTGACACTGGCCGACACCATGGAGGCAATCGCTCGTCGCGCAGCCTCGACGAACCGATGAGATGACCAAGGAGGACGGGAACGAATCGATCCGCCTGCCGCAAGCTCGCTCGGTCCATGGCGATTGTGCGGCAGGCGGATCGATTACCGTTCCGGCTATGAATCGGCGTCGCACCCTGGCACGGAGGTTCTGATGCGCACCCGCGGTTGGGGCGGGAATGTGCCCGCCAGTGACGAAGAGGCGGTGGCACGGATTCTGCAAGCCACCCGCCAGACCATCGACGAACGCGGCGAGCAGACCAGCATCGCCGACGTCGCACGCACGCTCGGCGTCACCCGGCAGACGGTCTACCGCTATTTCCCCAGCACCGAGGAGCTGCTGGCGGCAACCGCCGTCGACGGTGCCGGCACCTTTCTGGACCAGCTCGCCCAAGCCCTGGCCGGAATGACCGATCCCGGCGAAGCGGTCGCCGAGGGCGTTGCACTCACCCTGGAGCGCCTCCCGGTCGACCCCTATCTCGGTCTGCTGCTGCGCACCCAACAGGCCAGCGCCTTCGCCGTGACCGTCACCACCGACACCGGCCGAAGCTTCGGGCACTCCCTGCTCGAACGTCTCGACGTCGACTGGACCGGCTTCGACGATCAGGGCATCGACGACATCATCGAGATGGTGCTGCGCACGCTGCAGTCGTTCATCCTGGCGCCGCTGCCCGCGCCGGGCGAGGAACTACGGCGCCTGCTGCGCCGGTGGATCGCCCCGGCGGTGAGCGCGGCGCGCAGCGCTACGCCGAATCGCGCGTCAGCGAGTACGTGACGCCGGTGAGCGCTTCGGCGACAGTCCACAGCCGCCGCTGGGCGTCGGCATCACCGGCTCGTCCGGCGGCTCGCACCAACACCGGCGGGCCGATCTGTTCGAAACGCCCGCCCGGGCCGTAGAACTGACCGCCGGTGGCGGCCGGGTCGGTCGCTGCCCGCAACATCGGCAGGGCCCCCTCCGCGGGACCCTGGGTGAACCACCCCGTCACATAGCGAGACCGGCTGTTGAACACCCAGCGCACCGCCCTGGACTGCTCGCGCAGGATCGAGGTGCGGGTGCCACCGGGGTGTGCCGCCAGCGCGATCGCCGGGCTGCCGACCGATTCCAGCCGCCGTTGCAGTTCGTAGGTGGCCATCAATTGGGCAAGCTTGGACTGGGTGTAGGCCCTCGCCGGAGTGAACGAGGTCGTCGATTGCAGATCGTCGAACGCGATCCGGCCACTGCGGTGGGTCTTGCTGCTCACCGCGATGATCCGTCCCGCCGGGGAGGCGAGCACGCGATCCAGCAGCAGCCCCGTGAGCGCAAACGGCCCAAGGAAGTTCGTGCCGAAATCCCCCTCGAAGCCATCGACCGTCAACTTCCGGGTCTGGTGCATGACACCGGCGTTGTTGACCACGATGTCGATCACCGGATAGCCGGCGCGCAGCTCGTCCGCGCAAGCCCGCACCGATGCCAGGTCACTGACGTCCAGGCGAACCACGTCGACGCGTGCGGCCGGGGCCGACCGGAGAATGTCTTGCCGGGCCGCGGCAGCGGCGTCGGTATTGCGGCAGGCCAGCACGACCGTGGCGCCCAGGATCGCCAGTCCCCGCGCGACTTCGAGGCCGACCCCGGTGTTCGCGCCGGTGACGACGGCTACCCGGCCGGCCTGCGGAGCACCCTGCTCCGGTGACCATCCGGATGCGCTCATCTACCCGCGGCCCGCGGTCGCGAAACGCTGGTCGGTGTAGCGGCGCAGGTTGGCCAGGAAGCGGCGAAAACCCAGATTCATCAGCGGCCCGCTGATCGGCGAGAACCACGCTGCCGGGCCGGTCAACCGATTGGCCAGGGTCCAGGTGAGCCGGCAGCCCGTCGGGGTGGGCTCGATGAGGTAATCCTCGACAAACACCGCCAGCGCCGAAGTCGAGCTCGCGTTGAAGCGAAATGCCATGTGTCGTGCCGGCTCCCAGGCCAGGAACTCCTCATCGCCGACGATGCCTCCTCGCATGTCGACGACGCGGGTGGTACCGATGCCGTGCGGCTCGGGACTGGTCCAGGTCACGTTGGTGATGACACTGGCCCAATGCGGCCAAGCTTCGGCGTCGGCCAGCACCTCCCAGATCTCGTCCGGCGTCACGGCCAGATCGACGCTGTTGCGAAACCGCTGCGGCGCGCGCTCGAGGAAATCGAGGCCGACCTGCTCACACGGGTGCATCCGAGACAACTGCTGGTTCCTTTCGGTGGTGGCTTGCTAGCGCGCTCCGCGCACCAGACGCCCCGGCCGCGCGCCGGTGTCGACTCCGTTGCGCCGGGTGACGGTACCGCTGACGATCGTCGCAACATACCCGCTCGCCCCCTGCAGCAGGCGGCGCCCGCCGGCCGGCAGGTCATAGGCCATCCGAGCCGGGAGCAGGGTCAGCGCATCCATGTCGATCACGTTGATGTCCGCCTTCTTGCCGACCTCGATGACCCCGCGATCGCCCAGGCCGAACAGCTGCGCGGTGTCGCGGCACTGTTTGCGCACCACATACTCCAGTGGCAGCTTGTCACCACGGTGCCGATCGCGCGCCCAATGCGTCAGCAGGTAGGTGGGATAGGAGGCGTCGCAGATCATTCCGCAGTGTGCGCCGCCGTCGGAGAGTCCCAGTACACCGGCCGGGTGGGTGAGCATCTCGCGGATCGCGTCATGGTTGCCGTCGGCGTAGTTGAAGAACGGCAGCATCAGCATGGCGCCGGCGTCGGCCTCCAACATCAGGTCATAGAGCGTTGCGAGCGGATCTTCTCCGCGCGCCGCGGCGATCGCCGCGACCGCACGGTCCGGGGTCGGCTCGTAGTCCGGTGGGTCGCCCAGGTCATAGATGCGGTGCAGGGAATGCTGGACCAGCGCGAACATCGCATCGAACTGCACAGACGAGTCCACCGGCAGATCGTCTTCGGACAGGATCGCCGCCTTGACCGCCGGTTCGGCGAGCCGCCTACCCAGTTCGGCGCGGCTGCTTTCGGCCTTGAGCCGGCGGTAGGTCGGCCGGTGGGTGAACGCGTGATGCCCGGGGAAGCCCAGCAGCATGCCGAACGGTCGCGCGGCGATCTGCGGATAGAGCGCGCTGCCGGCCTGATGCGCGGCCGCGGAGATGTCCAGCTGTTCGCGCCACAGATTCGGGTCGGCATCGACCTGAATCAATGCGAACGACACAGGCCGGTCGATCTCGGCGCCCAGGCGCTGCATCCATTCGAGCTCTTTCTTCGGCGCAACGATGTCCTCACCGGCCGCCCCCTGCGGCGCCAGTTCGAAGACCGCCTGTCCGCCGGCCGCCATGGCCCGGCCCAGTCCGAACAGTTCGTCTTCGGCGGCGAAGGTTCCTGGCACCGGCTCGCCGTCCATGGCCCGGTGCGCCAGGGTGCGTGACGTCGAGAATCCCAGCGCCCCAGCCTCAATGGCTTCCTGCACCAGCCGGCTCATTGCCGCGATGTCGTCGGGGGTGGCCGGCTCGTTGCGGGCGCCGCGATCTCCCATGGCGTAGGCGCGGATCGCGCCATGCGCGACCTGACTGCCTACGTCGACGGCGAGACTCTGGCTCTCGAGCTTGTCGAGGTACTCGGGGTAGCTCTCCCACCCCCAGGTAATGCCTTCGGTCAGGGCGGTGCCGGGGATGTCTTCGACGCCCTCCATCAGTTTGATCAGCCACTCCTCGCGGCCCGGCCGAACCGGGGCGAAGCCGACCCCGCAGTTGCCGGTCACCACCGTGGTCACACCGTGACCACTGGAGGGCTCCAGCAGACTGTCCCAGCTGACCTGCCCGTCGTAGTGGGTATGGATGTCGACGAACCCGGGTGCGACGACCTTGCCGGTGGCGTCGATCGTTTCGGCCGCTGCACCTGTCAGCCCCGGATCATCGGTTCCGGTGCGACGCTGGACGGCCACGATCCGTCCGTCCCGGACGCCGACGTCGGCGAGATAGCGCTGCTCGCCCGTCCCGTCGACGACGGTGCCACCAGTGATCGTGAGGTCGTACACGGCCGTCTCCTTCAATAGTGGTGCCGGGCACACCCAAGAACGGTGTTGATCAATTTGTACACATCTCGATAATGTGTGCAAGTGCCCGGTGAGAAATCGTCGAAACCGCTCCCCCCGCCGCTGCTCCTGGCCGCCACCGAAACCCTGCGCCATCTCGGGCCCCGGCGCTTCAGCCTCACCGCGGTCGCCGAAACGGCAGGCGTGTCACGCGGCACCGTGCACAACGCTTTTGGAACCCGCGATGACGCCATCGCCGCGGCACTGGACCATCTGTCCGCGGCGTTCATCGAGACCATGGCCGCCGAGGTCAATGAGCTGGACACCTTGGCCGAGCAGGTTGCGGCCGCAGCGGTACTGATTTCCGCGCATCGCCGCAGATCGGCGGCCGAGCCGCGCACCATCAATCAGAGCGTGTTGGTCCTGCTGCTCGAACACGGCGGCGACGACCTGATGCACCGCTCCGTGGCGCTGTGGATGCCGCTGGTCCGCGCCGCGCAACGCCGCGGCGAAGTCGACGAGAACCTCGACGCGGGCCGTGCCGGCGAATGGATCGTGCGGATGCTGTTCAGCTTCGAGCTGCTCCCGCCCATGCGGGTAAACCTCGACAATCCCCGCGCCGTGCGCCGCTTCGTCAGCGACCACATCATCGACGGACTGACCGGAGGCCACCGTGACTCACCCTGAACCGTTCCCGCTGCGCGTCCCCGATGCCGAGCTCGATGACCTGCGCCGCCGGCTCGTCAACTCGCGCTGGCCGGCGGAGATCGATGGCGCGGCCTGGGATTACGGCACCGACCAAAGCTTCCTCCGGTCCGTGGTGGAGCACTGGCTGCACAACTACGACTGGCGACGCGTCGAGTCCGAGGTCAACGCGCTCGGCTCGTTCGTCACCGAGGCCGCCGGGCTGCGCGTGCACTTCCTGCATGTCCGGTCATCCGAGCCCGGCGCCATCCCCCTGCTGGTCACCCACGGCTGGCCCGGCTCGATTGTGGAGTTCCTCGACGCAGTGCCGCTGCTACGGAAGCGATTCCACGTCGTGGTCATCTCGATGCCCGGATACGGGTTCTCCGGGCCCACCCGTCGGACCGGTGTCGACGTCGCGGCCGTGGCGGCTGCCGCAGATGACGTGATGGGGCAGCTGGGCTATCACCGCTATGTCGCCCAGGGCGGCGACTGGGGGGCACTGGTCACCCGCCACCTCGGCGAACACTACGCGGGGCGCGTCGCGGCCATCCACACCAACATGTGCTTCGCTCCGCCCGATCATGACAACCCCGAACTGATGGCCGCGGTGACACCGGCCGAGCAGGCGGCGATCATCGACTCGGTACAGCGCACCACCGACGGCACCGCATACCTGAATCAGCAGGCCACCCGCCCCCATTCGCTGGGCTTCGGCCTCGACGATTCACCGGTGGGCCTGGCCGGCTGGATTCTGGAGAAGTTCCACGCCTGGTGCGACATTCGAGAGGGCATGCCGATCAGCACCGATCGGCTCATCGACAACCTGATGTTCTACTGGCTGACGGTGACCGGGACGTCGTCAGCTCGGTTGTACTGCGAGTCCGCCCGCGCCGGTAACGGCGCGCTCAGCTCGTGGCAGGGACGCGTCGCCGTGCCGACCGGCTACGCGGTCTACCCGTATGAGCTGCTGCAGACGCCGCGGGCGTGGGCCGCCAACCGCTACAACCTCGTTCACTACAGCGTCGCAGACCGCGGCGGGCACTTCGCCGCCTTCGAACAGCCCGCGATCTTCGCCGCTGACCTGGCGGCCTTCGCCGACGTGCTGCTGCAGCAGGCGGTGTTCTAGAGCGCGTGACTCTTCAGCTCAGCGCGATACCCAGTTCCTCAGCGAAGACCCGGATCATGTGCTGGACGCCGATTTCGTTGCGGCCGATGATCATATGGTCATGTTGGCCTTGCCGGACCCCCTCGCCGCATTGCGGCAGCATGGCGAAGTCCTCATCGCGCACTGCCTCGTGGACCGCGGCGAAGATCATGTCGTAACCGGAGCGCGTGGCGTCGTCGACGGCCGGCATCCGGGCCAGCCAGCTGTGCCGAACCGTGCAGCGAGTCGGGGAACCGGCGGGCAGGATGTCGATGACCTCCACACCCACCGAGCTGTTCGCCAAGATGATGTTCGGGTAGATCCAGTAGATCAGCCCCATGTTGTCGCGCACGTCCCACGAGGCGTTCGCGTCGCTTTCCAGGTTCGTGATCCAGTTGAACGGGAAGCCCATTCGGTGATGCCTGCCGAAGCGGTCGTGGATCGACGTGTTCGCCAGCGTGTTCTGGCCGATGAGACTCTCGCCGTGCACGAACGGAAAGTGGTAGCTCTCGGCGAACGCCTCCAAGGCGCCCTTCCACGAGACCTCGGACTCGAATTCGCGGAGGTCGTGGTAGCCGAATGAGGTGTAGTCCACCGCTTCCAGGTCCGGGCCGACGTCACCGAGATGCGCCTCGACATCGATGTCGGCACCGACCGTCAGAACTGCCCAGATGAATCCGTGACTCTCAGTGTTGGGCAATTCGACCAGCCCATAGTCTTCCTTAGCCATACCGGTGAATCCGGTGCTGCCGGGCACGGTCAGCAGCTTTCCGTCGTTGCGGTAGGTCCATGCGTGATACGGGCAGGTGAACCGCGCCGCACTGCCCTCCCCGCAGGCCGGCTTCGCGCCGCGATGGCGGCAGTAGTTGAGGAAGACGTGGCTGCGGCCGTCCTTGTCCCGAGTGACCAGGAGCGAATCCCCCAGCACCGACCGCACGACGTAGTCGTTGGGCGCCGGTACCTGCACGCTCGGCACGATCGCCAGCGGAGTGCGCCGCAGGATCTGGGACTCCTCGATCTCGGTGACCTTTGCGTCCCGGTAGTAGTGCAGCGGTACGCGCAGCACGTCGTCTGCCATCTCGGTGGTTTTGTCGAGCACCAACCGCAGTGCCCGCCGGGTGAGTTCGGTGTCCAGTGCACCGGTGCGCTCTTGCGGAGGGATCGTCACCAGAAGCTCCTTTCGGCATCGCCGCCCTGACCATACACATAATAGTTATGTATGGTCTAGTGGGAGCGCCGGGCGGGCGGTAACGTTCGCACATGCGCACCCACGGGTGGTCGGGCGCAAAGCCGGCCGACGATGACGAGGCCATCGCCCGCCTCCTCGACGCGACGCGGCGGCGAATCGATCAGTCCGGGATGAACTTCGGGATCTCCGATGTGGCCAAGGACGTCGGCGTCACCCGCCAGACGGTGTATCGCTATTTCCCCAGTACCGAGGCGCTGCTGATCGCGACCGCAGTCGCCGAGGTCGGCCCCTTCCTCGACGGCCTGGCCGACCACGTCCGCGGCATCCACGATCCCGCCGAGTCCGTCGTGGAGGGCATCGCGCACACCCTGGAACTCCTTCCCGAAGAGCGCTACATGAGCCTGCTGATGACGCCCGGCAAGGCCAGCGCGTTCTCCGCCGGAGTCACCTCGGACGCGGCGCTGACGTTCGGGCGCTCGATCGTCGAACGGTTCGACGTCGATTGGGCCGCCGCGGGTTTCGCCAGCGACGACCTGGATCAGCTGGTGGAGTTCATGTTGCGCGTGCTGCAGTCGCTGGTCATCGACCCAGGCCGCCCACCGCGTCGTGGCGCGCAGCTGCGCGGGTTCTTGCGACGCTGGGTGGCTCCGGCGATCACACCGACGTAGTCACCTGCAGCCGTTGCCGCAGCGGCCGCTGCCGCACGATCGTCGGCCACCAGAACCACGGCCCGTAGATGCGCACCAGCGACGGCACAATGAACGACCGCACGATTAAGGTGTCCAGCAGCAGGCCGATACACACCGTCGATCCCAGCTGCCCGATGGTCCGCAGATCGCTGGCAAGCATCGCCAGCATGGTGAAGGCGAACACCAGGCCCGCCGATGTCACCACGCCACCAGTGCTGCCCAGCGCTCGGATGAGACCGGTGTTGAGCCCGGCACCGAGTTCCTCTTTGAGCCGAGCGATCAGCAGCAGGTTGTAGTCCGAGCCGACCGCCACCAGGATGATGAAGGTCAGCGGCAGGATCAGCCAGTGCAGATGCAGCCCGATCAGATGCTGCCAGATCAATACCGACAACCCGAACGCGCCGGCGTAGGAGAATGCCACGGTGCCGGGAATCACCAACGCCGCCACCAGACTTCGGGTGATGACCAGCATGATCAGGAAGATCAGCACGAAGGCTGCGATCGCGGCGATCAGCAGATCCGATCGTGAGTACTGCTGAATGTCTTTGTTGTTCGAGCCCGAGCCGCCGATATAGATCTTCGCGCCGGCCAGCGAGGTCTCCTTCAGCGCGATCTTGATGGCTTCGGGGAACTTCTCGACGTGCTCGACGCCCTCGGGACCCATCGCGTTACCTTCGTGGGTGACGATGAACCGAGCGGCCTTGCCGTCCGGGGACATCATCAGCTGCATCCCGGTTTTGACGTCCTCGTTGTCGAATGCCGGTCGGGGTATGTAGAAGAAGTCGTCGCTTCCGGAGGCGTCGAAGTCGTTGCCGACGTTGATCATGTCACCGAAAGTCTGATCGGTATTCTCGGCCTGAATGCTCGTGGGGCCGTATGTGTTCACGATCAATGCTTGTAACGCGATCTGGTCGTCGGCCATCTTGTTCAGTTGTGCGACCATCTGCGGCAGCAGCGTATCGACGACTTCCAGATGTGATACCGCGTCTTTGATGTTCGCCGCCAGTTTGTCGACGCTGTCCATCATGTCCCACAGTGACCGAAATGCCCAGCAGACCGGGATATCGAAACAGTGTGGTTCCCAATAGAAGTAGCTCCGGATGGGCCTCATGAAGTCATCGAGATTGGAGATCTCCTCATCCATCTGTTCGGTGAGCGCCTGCATCTCCTCCATGGTGAGCACCGTGGCATGCATCTCGTCGGCCAGTTTCTGCGTCAAGACGATGGTGCTCTGCAGCACCTCCACCGAATGCGCCATGATCTGCGCCTGCCGTTCGGTGTTGGCGTTCTGCTCTCGGGTGAACGGCAGTTGCTGGCCGTTGCCGCTGCCTTGGGTGGTGAACAGGTAGGGCAGCGACGCGTGTTCCAGCGCGCGCCCCATGGGCCGGGTGATGCTCTGCACCATCGCGACGCCCGGAAGCCTGATGAGGGCCTTGGCCACCCGGTCCAGCGAGATGAAGTCTGCCGAGTTGCGCATGTCATGATCCGACTCGACCATCAGCATCTCGGAGAACAGCTTGCTCTTGGCGAAGTGCCGGTCGGCAGCGGCGAAGCCCAGATTGGCGGCGGAGTTGCGCGGTTGATAGGTACGGTCGTCGAAACTGACCTGGTAGGTCGGCACGAAGATCGCCCCCGCAGCCACCGCGGCGACGCTGGCCGTCAGGATCGGCTTGGGCCAGCGGACCACGCTGGTGGCGATTCGGCGGTACAGCCGTGCTTTGACCTGCTGGCGAGGATCGAACAGCCCGATCAGGCTGCCCACACTCAGAATCGCCGGTCCGAGCGTCAACGCGCCGGTGACCGTCAGCACCATGCTGAGCGCCACCGCGGGCCCCATCGTGTTGAAGTAGTTCAAGCGGGCGAAACTCAGGCAGAACGCCGCGCCGGCGATCGTGAGCCCGGAACCCAGGATCACGTGCGACACACCGCGATACGCCGTGTAGAACGCGTCTTCACGACTCTCGCCGTTCAGCCGTGCCTCGTGGTAGCGGCCCATCAAGAAGATGCCGTAATCGGTTCCCGCGCCCAGGGTCAGCGCAACGACCAAGTTCACCGCGAACGACGACAGCTGGATGTAGCCGAAGTGGCCGAGGGTCGCGATGACCCCCTTGGCCGCCAGCATCAGGATCAGCACCCCGAACAGCGGCACCAGCATGGTGATGTAGGACCGGTAGACCAGCAGCAGCATGAAGATGATGAGGAAGATCGTCGCGATCGTGATGTTGTTCAGGCTCGAATTCGCGATCGCGACGGTGTCGGCGGCCAGCGGTGCCGCGCCGCTGACGTAGACGGTCAGCCCCGACGGCGGGTCGGAGGTGGCTACCGTGTGCCGTACCGCGGCCACGGAGTCGTTGGCCTGCAACTGCCCGATGTCGCCGGCCAGTCGCAGCAGCACGTAGGCGGCCTTGCCGTCGACACTCTGGGCCCCGGCCGCGGTGATCGGCTTCCCCCAGGTGTCCATCACGTACTGGACGTGTTCGGTGTCGGCCTGCAGCGTGCGCACCAGTGCGTCGTAGTAGCGGTGGTCCTGCTCCCCCAGTGGACGATCGGCTTCCAGCACCAGCATCGTCATGCTCGTCGAATCGGACTCCTGGAACTTCTCCCCGATCGCCAGCATCGCGGCCTGCGAGGGTGCATAGGTGGGGACCATCGGGCCGGCGAGTTCCTCGGCGACCCTCTCCACCTGCGGCACAAAGGTATTCGTCACCACCGCCAACAGTGCCCAGAACACGATGATCGGAACGGACAGCACACGGACCAGCCGGGCCGCCAGTGGGCGGGCCGCGCGATGTCCGCTCATGCGGACTTCACCCGGCAACTGATGTCCGCGTTGGGATGGGCATTGGTCCGCTCGTCGCGAATCACGTCGTCGACCAGGATCCGGCAACCGACATAGTCGCCGCGCACCTGCGCCGAGATACTGCCGGACACCACCGTGAGCATCGTCGTCTCCTCATGGGCCCACGGCAGGGTGTCCAGCTCGACCGTGTGCGGGTGCCCGTCGATGTCGACATAGGACAGCAGGGCGCCCGCGCCGACGGAGCCGAACACCTCATAGGTGAGCTTCTTCGGGTTGAACTTCTCTGCTGCCTGGGGCGGATTGACGGTCAGCACCGGCCCCGGTGCCGACATCTGGTGAACCTTCCACATGCCAAGCGCGCCTAGGCCGAGCGCGATGACCGCGACCAACGGCATCCAGGCGCGTGCCAGCAGTGACCGCCGCGGTGCACGGGGGCTCATTCGTCCGCCTCGCCGGGCAGCGCCGGGAGCCGCTTCTTCAGTTTCGCCGTCCGCAGCAGCTGGGCGGTCACATTGAATGCGCCGAGCATCGGAATGAGCCCCAGGAAGGTCCGCTCGGATGGAGTGGCACCGTGTAGCTGCTCCAGGCTGCCGAGGACGTAGAAGCATCCGAGCGAGAAGATCGTGGCGGGAATGCAGAAGGCCAGCGGGCTTCGCTGATCGTCGATCGTGCGGGTGGCGAACTCCAGCTCCTGCGGTTCCAGCGCCTCACCCTTGCGGACCTTGGCCAGTACGAATTTTCGGGCGCCGATTCCTTCGCTGATCGGGAGGGGCGGCCGGTTGCGCAATCGCCGGATGTAGCGAAACGTCCCGGTCGCGAAGACCAGTAACGCCACGAAAGCGACCACCGCAAGGTCACCGAAGAGGTGCCAATTGGTGCCGAACATGGTCCAGCTCATGGCAACGCCCGCCCCCGATCTGTAGCGCGCACGCAGCGCGCGGCCGCACTCTCTGGATGGACAACTCCACCCGAACGCGGACACTATACGCCCTTTAATGGGACGTCAACGTCCGATATATGGACGCGCGACAAGATATCATCCGGTCATGGACGTCGATGACCGGAGGCTGACCGGTTCGCAAGCACGCACGCGGGCGGCGATCCTCGAGGCGACGGCATCGGTGCTGGCCCGCGACCGCACTGCCACGTTGCCCGAGATCGCTGCGGCCGCCCAGGTCGCCCGTTCGACCCTGCACCGTTATTTCAACGACCGCGAGCGGCTGATTTACGAAACCACCCTGGATTCGATCCGGGTCATCAGCGACATCCTCGCGACGGCAGCGACGGCCGAGGGCCCGGCCATCGAGGCGATGCGGCGGGTGATCACCACCCTGGTACCCGAAGGCGATCGGATCGTGTTCCTGTTCGCAGACCCCGCGGTACTGCGCGATGTCCCCGCCGAGGACCTGCCGAACTCCGCGCCGATCCTTGAACTCATCGCGCGCGGTCAAGAAGAAGGCGTCTTCGACCCCGGCCTCAGCACGGAATGGATCCGGATCGCGTTGTTCGGGATGATGGTCAAAGCCTGCAGCGACGCAGCACACGGCCTCATCTCCCGCCACAGCATCGTGCCGACGCTCACCCGAATCTTCGAGCACGGCGTGACCGCCCCGTTTTAGCAACTCAAGTCACGTCACGGTGGCATCGTTATCTGCATAACAACGGTCTGTTGCCACCCGCCAGAGCTACTACGCTCTGTCGTAGTAGTTGTCCTGCAGCTCCGGGAGATCGCCCATGGATGTTGTCGACGTATCGCGGTGGCAGTTCGGGATCACCACCGTCTATCACTTCATTTTTGTGCCGCTGACCATAGGTTTGGCCCCGTTGGTCGCGGTCATGCAGACGGTGTGGGTGCTCACCGACAACGTCGCCTGGTATCGGCTGACGAAGTTCTTCGGCAAGCTGTTCCTGATCAATTTCGCGCTGGGAGTTGCCACCGGGATCGTGCAGGAATTCCAGTTCGGCATGAACTGGAGCGAGTACTCGCGGTTCGTGGGCGACGTATTCGGCGCACCGCTGGCGATGGAGGGACTGGCCGCCTTCTTCTTCGAGTCCACCTTTATCGGGCTGTGGATCTTCGGGTGGAGCCGATTGCCGCGGGTGGTGCACCTGGCGTGCATCTGGGTTGTCGCCATCGCCACCAACGTGTCGGCGTTCTTCATCATCGCCGCCAACTCCTTCATGCAGCACCCGGTCGGCGCTCACTTCAATCCGGAGACCAAACGCGCCGAATTGGACAGCATCATGGCGCTGTTCACCAACAACACCGCCCAGGCCGCGCTGTCGCACGCAGTTGCCGGCGCGTTCTTGACGGCCGGGACGTTCGTCGCCGCGGTCAGCGCCTGGTGGATGGTCCGGTCCCGTGCCGGCGGCGCCCCTCAGACCGCCGGCAGTGACGCAGCCACCCTGTACCGGCCGGCGACCATCCTCGGGTGCCTCGTCTCACTGGTCGCCGCGGTTGGACTGTTCTTCACCGGCGACATACAGGGCAAACTGATGTTCGTCCAGCAACCGATGAAGATGGCGTCGGCGGAATCGTTGTGCGACACCGCCACCGACCCGAGCTTCTCGGTCTTGACCGTCGGACGGCAGAACAACTGCGACCACCTGACCCGGGTGATCGAGGTGCCCTATGTGCTGCCGTTCCTGGCCGAGGGCCGATTCACCGGCGTTCGGCTCGACGGGGTCCGCGACATCCAGCAGCACTACGAGCAGAAATTCGGTCCCGGCGACTATCGGCCGAACCTGTTCGTCACGTACTGGTCGTTCCGCGCGATGATCGGCCTGCTGCTGTTGCCGGTGCTGTTCGCGCTTGCCGCGCTGTGGTTGACCCGCCGCGGGCGGATCCCGAACCAGCGCTGGTTCTCCTGGCTGGCCCTGCTGACCATCCCGACCCCGTTCCTGGCCAACAGCGCCGGCTGGGTCTTCACCGAAATGGGCCGCCAGCCTTGGGTTGTCGTACCCAACCCGACCGGGGACCCGAATGTACGGCTGACCGTCGCCGAGGGCGTGTCGGGAAACAGCGTGGGTGTGGTGGTCACCTCGCTGGTGATGTTCACCCTGGTTTATGCGGTGCTCGCGGTGATCTGGTTCTGGTTGATCAGACGCTACGTGGCCGAGGGACCACTGGAGCACGACGCCGAACCCGCTCCGCCGGCGCCGCCCGGCGAGAACGACGTGGCGCCACTGTCGTTCGCCTACTGACGTAGAAGGAGGTCATCGCGATGGACCTACAACAGGTGTGGTTCGTACTGGTCGCGGTGCTGTTTCTCGGATTCTTCGTCTTGGAGGGCTTCGACTTCGGGGTGGGGATGTTGATGGCACCGTTCGGCCGCGTCAGTACCGGTGGTTCAGCGGAAGCGCACCGTCGGGCCGCGCTGAACACCATCGGACCGGTCTGGGACGGCAACGAGGTCTGGTTGATCACCGCCGGCGGCGCGATGTTCGCCGCGTTCCCGGGCTGGTATGCCACGGTGTTCTCGGCGCTGTATCTGCCGCTGCTGGCCATCCTGTTCGGCATGATCGTGCGGGCCGTCGCCATCGAGTGGCGCGGCAAGGTCGACGACCCGAAGTGGCGAGCCTGGGCGGACTTCGGCATCGCCGCCGGTTCCTGGCTGCCGGCGATTCTGTGGGGCGTGGCGTTCGCGGTCCTGGTCCGAGGCCTGCCGGTAGACGCCGATCACCATGTCGGCCTGGCGCTGCGCGACGTGATCAACGCCTACACCCTGTTGGGCGGTCTGGCCACCGGCGGACTGTTCCTGTTCTACGGCGCGGTCTTCACCGCGTTGAAGACCTCCGGGGCAATCCGTGATGACGCGCACCGCTTCGCGACCCGGCTCGCGCTACCGGTGACCGCGCTGGTCGGCGGCTTCGGGGTGTGGACCCAACTCGCCTACGGCACCGGGTGGACGTGGCTGGTGCTGGGCGTCGCGGTGGTGGCGCAGGTGGCGGCGGTGGCGCTGGTGTGGCGCCGGGTGTCCGACGGCTGGGCTTTCGCCTGCAGCGCCGTCGTCGTCGCGGCGGTGGTCGTCTTGTTGTTCGGCGCCCTGTACCCGGCCCTGCTGCCCTCCACTTTGGATCCGCAGTGGAGCCTGACGATCTACAACGCCTCGTCCACCCCGTACACCTTGAAGATCATGACCTGGGCCGCGGTGATATTCGCCCCGCTGGCGATGGTGTACCAGGGCTGGACGTACTGGGTGTTCCGGCAACGGATCTCAGCGGATCAGATTCCGCCGTCCATCGGGTTGGCGAGGCAGCCGTCCTGAGCGCCCGGGGAGCTCGGGCGCCGCTGGACCCACGGCTCTGGCAGGCATCGACGGCGGTGCGCCGCTTTCTGCTGGCCATGGTGGGCTGCGGGGTGGTGATCTCGGCCTGCGCAATCGGGTCCGCGATCGTGTTGGCCGACATCGTGTCTCACGTGATCACCGAACCGTCGACACGCAGCATCGCGCACTGGTCACCGCTGCTGGCGGCACTCGCGCTGTTGTGGACGGTGC
Organism: Mycobacterium sp. SMC-14; assembly: GCF_046250075.1. Taxonomy (NCBI): domain Bacteria; kingdom Bacillati; phylum Actinomycetota; class Actinomycetes; order Mycobacteriales; family Mycobacteriaceae; genus Mycobacterium; species Mycobacterium sp. SMC-14. The sequence continues at coordinate 4,673,966 of NZ_CP176429.1, forward strand.
GCACCCTGGCGCACTGGCTGCAAGCCCGCCTGGGCCAGCGCGGAGCCAGCGCGGTGATCGGCGAGCTGAGCGGACAAGTGCTGACCGCGGTCACCGCGCGCTCCCCCCGCCGGCTGGCCACCGAACGGGACGCCGCCGCAACCGTGGTCACCCGGGGACTGGACGGACTGCGTCCCTACTTCACCGCCTACCTGCCCGCACTCCTGCTGGCGGCGATCCTGACCCCGGTGACCGTGCTGGTGATCGCCTGCTACGACCGGCGCGCGGCGGTGCTCGTGATGATCACGCTGCCGCTGATCCCGGTGTTCATGGTGCTGATCGGCCTGGCCACCGCGGATCGCTCGGCGGCGGCCCTGGCGGCCATGACAACCTTGCAGGCACGTCTGCTGGACCTGATCGCCGGCATCCCGACCCTGCGTGCCCTGGGGCGGGCGGCCGGGCCGGAGCGCCGTATCGCCGAACTGTCCGACGCGCAGCGCCGGTCGACGATGGCCACCCTGCGGATCGCGTTCCTGTCGGCGCTGGTGCTCGAATTGCTGGCCACGCTGAGCGTGGCGGTGGTGGCCGTCAGCATCGGCCTGCGACTGGTGTTCGGCGAGATGACCTTGACCGCCGGGCTGACGGTGTTGCTGCTGGTACCCGACGTGTACTGGCCGCTGCGCCGGATCGGGGTGGAGTTTCACGCGGCTCAGGATGGGCGCGCCGCCGCCGAGAAGGCCTTTGCGCTGATCGGTGAACCTCCCCGCCAAGCGCCGGGAACCCGCACGGTAGCCGCATGTGGTGCCCCGATTCGCCTCGATCGGCTCAGCGTTGCCGGCCGAGACGGCGCTGCGCCGGCCGGCCTGACCACAGTGATCGAACCCGGCCAGGTCACCGTGCTGACCGGAGCCAACGGCGCCGGCAAGAGCACCACGCTGGCGGCGATCGCCGGCCTCACCGCACCCAGCTCCGGACGCATCACGGTGGGCGGCGTCGACATCCCCGCCCTCGACCAGCCGGCATGGTGGGCCCAACTGTCCTGGCTGCCACAGCGTCCGGCGTTGGTCCCGGGCACGGTGGCGGACAATCTCGCGTTGTTCGGCGATCTCATCGACACCGATACCGCTTGCGCCGCCGCAGGTTTCGATGACGTGATCGCTGGGCTGCCGGACGGGCTGCACACCAGGTTGGGTCGCGGTGGTGTCGGCTTGTCGTTGGGGCAGCGGCAGCGGCTGGGGCTGGCCCGAGCGCTGGGCTCGACAGCGCCGGTGCTGTTGCTCGACGAACCGACGGCCCACCTGGACGCCACCACCGAACGACGGGTCCTGGCCGAGCTGGTGCGACGTGCGCGCGCCGGGGCGACGGTCGTGGTGGTGGGCCACCGAACACCGGTGCTGGCAATCGGCGACCACGTCGTCACCGTGCACAGTGTGGGAGCGGCAGATCATGCGCCGGTCTGATCCGCTGCGGGAGGCCGTCGGGCTGCTGCGCCCGCGCCTGCCCCGGCTGCTGTTGGCCGGCCTGCTCGGGACGTTGTCGCTGTGCAGCGCGCTCGCGTTGGCCGCGATCTCGGCCTGGCTGATCACTCGGGCCTGGCAGATGCCGCCGGTGCTGGACCTGTCGATCGCGGTGGTGGCAGTGCGGGCATTCGCGATCTCGCGCGGCGTACTGCACTACTGCGAGCGGCTGGTGAGTCACGACGCGGCGCTGCGGGCCGCAGGCACCGCCCGCGGACAGCTCTACCGGCGACTGGCCCGTGGCCCAGTACAGAACGCGGTGCGGTTGCACAGTGGTGAATTGGTGGCGCGGGTGGGCGCCGATGTCGACGCGCTGGCAGACGTCCTGGTACGTGCCCTGCTACCGATCGGGGTCGCGGCGGTACTGGGCATGGTCGCCACCGCGGTGATCGCGGTGATCTCGCCGGCGGCAGCGATGGTCCTGGCGGTCTGCCTGCTGGCTGCGGGTGTGGTGGCGCCGTGGCTGGCCGCGCGGGCCGCCGCGGCGCAGGAACACACGGCCCGCGACCACCTCGCAGAGCGTGACGTCGCAGCCATGGACGCACTCGACCACGCCCCTGAGCTGCGAATCGCCGGGCGGCTTCCCGCCGTCATCGGCGAATCCCAACGCCGGCAGCAGGCGTGGGGCGCAGCCCTGGACGGGGCCGCCGAACCGGCCGCGATCGCCGCTGCGCTGCCCACCGCCGCGATCGGGTTCAGTGTGCTGGGCGCCGTGGTAGCCGGGATCGGGCTGGCCGATGCCGTGGCACCTACCACCGTGGCAATTCTGATGTTGTTGCCGCTGTCCGCGTTCGAGGCGACCACCGCACTACCGGGCGCCGCCGTCGCCCTGACCCGTGCACGGATCGCGGCGCGGCGGCTGATCGACCTGGCCCCGGCCGATCCCGTGACGGCGGACACGCCGGCAGTCCTGCGGCCGGATTCGGCCACCACGCCGCCACTGAGCGCCGATCTGCGGTCCGGATATCGACGGGATCAGTCCGTGCGAGTGCGGCTTGAGCTGGCGCCCGGGGACCGGCTGGCCATCACCGGTCCCAGCGGAGCCGGCAAGACCACGCTGCTGATGACTCTGGCCGGCCTGCTGGCACCGCTGACCGGTCACGTTTCCGTCGGCGGGACCGTACTGCAGGAGCTTTCCGAAGCCGACCTGCGATCCGCGATCAGTTTCTTCGCCGAAGACGCACACGTCTTCGCGACCACAGTCCGGGACAATCTGCTGGTGGCGCGGGGCGATTGCCGCGACGACGAGCTGGTCAGCACATTGAGCCGGGTGGGGCTCGGGCAGTGGCTGGCGGGTCTTCCGGACGGTTTGGCCACCGTGCTGGCCGGCGGCGCCGAGGCTCTGTCGGCGGGGCAGCGACGGCGCCTGCTACTGGCCCGGGCCCTGCTCTCGCCGGCCCGGGTCGTACTGCTCGACGAACCCACCGAGCACCTCGATGCCACCGACGCGGACGACCTGCTCCGGGCCGTCTTGGCCGCACCCGGGCTGTTCGGAGCCGACCGGACGGTGGTGGTGGCCACCCATCACCTGCCTGACGGGGGCGCAGCGCCCGGCTTCGCCGCGCTCGTGATCCCCGCTGAGCCGATGGCGGAGACCCGCTAGGGTGCTTTAGTCGGCTTCCGCAACCAGCCGACAGAACGGTTGAGTCAACTCATGACCGCAGCAGAGACGTCCGCGTTGGAATCCCGGGTCGGCCACTACTACCAGATGGACGGCACCTACCTGGTGGGCCGCGAGAAGGTCCGCGAGTACGCGCGCGCCGTGCAGGACTATCACCCCGCGCACTGGGACGTCGCCGCAGCCGCGGAGATGGGCTACTCGGGCCTGGTGGCGCCGCTGACGTTCACCTCTACCCCCGGCATGGCGTGCAACCGGCGCATGTTCGAATCCGTCGTTGTCGGCTACGACACCTACATGCAGACCGAAGAGGTCTTCGAGCAGCACCGTCCGATCGTGGACGGCGACGAACTGACCATCGACGTCGAGCTGACCTCGGTACGCCGGATCGCCGGCCGCGACCTGATCACCGTCACCAACACCTTCACCGACACGGCGGGGGAAGTGGTGCACACCCTGCACACCACCGTGGTCGGAGTCACCGCCGAGGACATCGGCCCGGAAGTCAAGACCGCTGTGCAGCGCGCGATGATGCACGACGTCAACATCCTCGATGTCGGCGAATCGGCCGCCCGCTATGAAAAGACGGTGCGGCCCGCAGGCGAGATCCGGATATCCGAGGGTGGCCTGACCCGCACCCCGGCGACACCGTCCTTCGACGAGGTGAAGGTCGGCGACGCCCTGCCGGTGCATCACACCCGGCTGTCCCGGGGTGACCTGGTGAACTACGCCGGTGTCGCCGGCGACGCGAACCCCATCCACTGGGACGAGGACATCGCCAAGCTGGCCGGCCTTCCCGACGTGATCGCGCACGGCATGCTCACTATGGGCCTGGGCGCGGGCTTCGCCTCCTCCTGGACCGGCGACCCGGGAGCCGTCACTCGCTACGCCGTACGACTGTCCGCACCCGCGATCGTGTCCGCCAAAGAAGGCTCCGACATCGAATTCAGCGGCCGGATCAAGTCGCTGGACGCCGCAACGCGCAGCGGTATCATCCTGGTCGCCGCGAAGTCCGAAAACCGGAAGATCTTCGGCCTCGCGACCATGCACGTCCGCTTCCGCTGACCTCTGCCCGAGTACGGGCGACCGCAAGCCTGACAGTCCGCCAGCAGCACAGCGACAGCGAAGACCCAGTTCGCATACAGGTAGTTTCCAGCAACCCCTGCGTACTATCAGTCGACTGAGATGACGATTGTGAAGAGAATTCCGCCCGAACGAAGAGGCGTGGACTGGCTTCGGCAATCCGGCTGATGACGCAGCCGGAAAACTCGAAACCGGCTGCGATTTCTCCCGTTTGGAATTAACGGCATAAAGACCGTCAAAAGCCTGATGTAAGCGGGTAATCGCTGCGGATAGCTTGATGACAGCTGCCTCACAACAGTTTTCAAAGATCTACTGGTACCACTATTAACTGAAAATGGTCGCACGCTGTTTACATCGCAGGAACCTCGAATAGACAACGGCCGTCTAGGGTTTGGGTTTCGATGGCGAGTTTTCGAGCGTCGGCAGTCAGGACGCGTGACGTAAGGAGTCACCCGAGATGGATTTTGCTGCATTGCCACCGGAGATGAACTCCGGCCGGATGTACGCGGGTGCGGGCTCCGGCCCCCTGCTGGCGGCCGCTTCGGCTTGGGACGCACTCGCGGCGGAATTGGGTTCTGCGGCTTCGGCCTACGAGTCCGTGGTCTCGAGCCTCACGGGGGAATGGTCAGGGCCGTCGTCCACCTCGATGGCCGCCGCAGCAGAGCCCTACGTGACGTGGATGAGCACGACCGCAACGCAGGCCGAGCTCTCGGCCAACCAGGCCCGCGCCGCGGCCGCGGCCTACGAGGCAGCCTTCGCCGCCACGGTGCCACCGCCGGTGGTCGCGGCGAACCGGACGCAGCTGGCGACCCTGGTCGCGACGAACTTCCTCGGGCAGAACACGCCGGCGATCGCGGCCACTGAGATTCACTACGCGGAGATGTGGGCGCAGGACGCCGGGGCGATGTACGGCTATGCCGGATCGGCCGCAGCGGCAACGCAGCTCACACCGTTCAACCAGCCCCCGGAGACCACCAATCCGACCGGCGCGGCCAATCAGGCAGCGGCAGCGGCAGAAGCAACCGGAAACTCGACGGCTTCCAATATCGGGCAGCAGGTTTCCCAGATGCTCAACGCGATGCCCCAGGCACTGCAGTCGTTGGCCTCCAACCCGGTGGGCACCGCTGCGGCGACAACATCGGGTTCATTCCTGGACAACTGGAACTTGATCTTCAGCACACTGACCGGGGCCACGACCCCGCTCGGCTGGTCGACAATCCCCGGTGGCTATTGGCTGGCGTTCGGACAGATGTACTCGTGGATCATGAATGGGATGGCTGCGCAGTCGTTCTTCGCCGGCCCGAAAGCCATTACCGGGGCGCTGCTGCCGCTGGCACCTCTCGCACAAACGGCACTACCGGCGGCAAGCCTGACCAGTGCCACAGGCGTGCTGGGCAACGCCGCGACAGTCGGGAAGTTGTCGGTACCTGCTTCCTGGGCGGTCGCAGCGCCGGCGACCAAGCTGGTCAGCATGGCTTCGTCCTTGCCGGCGACGCTGGAGGCCGCTCCGATGGCTGCGGTTGCCGGCCAGGACGCCATGTTCGGTGAGATGGCGCTGTCCAGCCTGCTGGGCCGCGGTATGGGTACCACCGCCACCCAAACTGTCGGCGCAGCAACCCGTTCGCTGCGCAACAGCGGCGGGTCCGATGCCTTCGGCCCCATTCCGCCCGGTGAGGCCGATCCCGCGGCCGCCACCATCATCGTCATTCCGGCACTGGATGAGTGACCCAACGATGACGAAACGTGGCCTCCCCCAGCTGACCCGGTCGCACGCGACCAGATAAAGGTGTCGACATGTACTTCTCTTTGATCCCGCCAGAGGTCACCTCGGCCAAGATGTATGCCGGGCCCGGATCCGCGTCGCTTGTTGCCGCCGCCACGGCGTGGGGGCGTCTTGCCAGCGAATTAAGCACCGCCGCATCTGAATACAACGCCGTGCTCGACTCGCTCGCCAGTGAATCGTGGACCGGTCCGTCGGCAGCGGCGATGACGGCCGCCGCCCAGCCCTTCACCGCCTGGATGTCGACCACCGCGGCCACCGCGGCTCAGGCGGCCACGCTGGCGCAGGCCGCGGCCACCGCCTACGAAGCGGCGCACGCGGCGACCGTTCCGCCGGAAGTCGTTACGGCCAACCGCACCCAGAACCAGATGCTGTACGCCACGAACTTCCTCGGCCAGAATCTCGCCGCCATCGCGGCCAACGAAGCCCAGTACCTGGAGATGTGGGCGCAGGACGCCGCCGCCATGCAGACCTACGCCGCATCGGCCGCCGCGGCAACCAAGACCACCGCGTTCACCGAGCCACCGCAGACCACCACCGGGACCGCCGAAGCCACATCGGCGGCCAACGCGGGGTCGGCGGCAGCCACCTCGGGCGGCAACTCGATCATGGATTTCCTGGGCAACCTGGCGACCCAGTACAACAACTTCGTCAACAACGCGCTCATCCAGCTGACCGGCAATCCGAGTGCTCCGGCCAACTTCGCCTCGGTGTTCGCGGCTCTGAAGGGTCCGGCGGGGCTGACCACGCCGTTCAACGACATTTCGCTGCTGACTAACTTCCCCATCCAGAACTTCCTCAAGTTCGGAACCCCGGTAGGCCGGGTTTTCGAGGGCCTGCCGCTCAGCGGCCTCGGCGCCGGGCTGCGGATGGGAGGCGTGGCCGGCCTGACCTCGTCGGTGTCGGCCACCATGTCCGAGGCGAACCTGGTAGGCAACCTGTCCGTCCCGCCGAGCTGGGCCTCTGCCAGCCCGGCGATCCGGCTGGCGGCCACCGGCGCCCCCGCCGCAGCCCTGGCCGCCGCCCCCGCCTCGGGGATGGCCGGCGGCATGCTCAACCAGGCTGCGCTGGGCAGCATGGCCGGCGGCGCCCTGGGAAGTGCCCGCCCCCGCACCGCCACCGCGGGCAGTGGTCGGATCCGGATTCAGGGCGGCAAGGCGAAGACTCCCGTCAAGCTCGACGCGGTGATCGCCAAGCTGCAGAGCCAGCCCGAGGCGGTCCAGCATTGGAACGTCGACCAGGCCGGACTCGACGAACTGCTTGAAGAGCTGTCCCGCAAGCCCGGCGTTCACGCCGTGCACCTCAAGGGCGCCAAGAAGGCCGCAACCCCCCTCAGCTGACGCCTACCAGCGGCGCCGAACCCTCCCCTACCTTCCCCGAAAGAGAGAGTCATGCTTCTCGAGTTCTGGCAGAACTTCACGCATAACCTGTTCAAGCCACTGTTGCTGTTCTTCTACTTCGGCTTCCTTCTCGCGCTGGCCAAGGTGCCGTTCGAGTTTCCGAACGCGGTGTATCAGGGTCTGACGATGTACCTGTTGCTGGCCATCGGTTGGCACGGCGGCGAGGAGCTCGCCGGCATCGACATCTCGCAGATCGGCGGAATCCTCGGATTCATGCTCACCGGCTTCGTCCTGAACTTCGTGATCGGCACGATCGCCTATGTGCTGCTGAAGTACCTCACGAAGATGCGCGAAGTCGACCGCGCAACGGTCGCCGGGTACTACGGCTCCGATTCGGCCGGAACCTTCGCCACCTGCATGGGCGTGCTGGCCACCATCGGCATGGCCTTCGATGCCTACATGCCCGTCATGCTGGCGATCATGGAGATCCCCGGCTGCTTGGTGGCACTGTTCCTGGTCGCCCGGTTGCGCCACCGGGGGATGGACGCTGCCGGAAACATGCCTCACGAGCCGGGCTACACGGTGCCGGCCGATTCTGTCCCGGCAGCCGTCGGCGCCACCCAGGCCGGTGATCCCACCGGCGGCCTGGCCATCGAGACCAGCCTCGAGCGTCACGCGGGGGCCGAAGTGACCTCCAACGGACGGCTGATCAGCCGGGAACTGGTGCGGGAGGTCTTCCTCAACCCGGGCATCTGCCTGCTGCTCGGTGGTATCGCGATCGGCTTCATCAGCGGTCTGCAGGGCTCGAAGGTCACCGGAGTCGACGACCCGGTCTTCGTCACCGCGTTCCAGGGCGTCCTGTGCCTCTTCCTGCTCGAGATGGGCCTGACGGCCGCGCGCAAGCTGAAGGACCTGAAAACGGCCGGCCGCGGCTTCATCCTCTTCGGCCTACTGGTTCCCAACCTGTTCGCGACGCTGGGCCTGTTTGTGGCACACACCTATTCGCAGCTGACCGGCATCCACTTCCAGCTGGGCACCTATGTCCTGTTCGCAGTGCTGTGCGGCGCGGCGTCGTACATCGCCGTGCCGGCGATCCAGCGGCTGGCGATTCCGGAAGCCAGCCCCAGCTTGCCGCTGGCCGCATCACTGGGTCTGACGTTCGCCTACAACGTCACCATCGGCATCCCGCTCTACATCGAGATCGCCCGTCTCATCACATCGCAGTAGAGGGATTGCAGAGCATGGAATCTCAGGCAGTCGAGTGAAGAATAGGAGGAACGGCATGCGCAGCGTGTTATCAATCTTGGGCGTAGCCGCCGTCATCGGTTGTGCCGCACCGGCGTACGCGGATCCCGATGCCGGCGGCGGCGACGCCGCCTTCCTGACTGCGGTAAGAGCCGTCGGACTTACCTTCGCCAGTAGCGATCAGGCCATTGTGGCCGGTCATGCCGTCTGCAGCATGGCCAACAACGGCGAGACGGGATTGCAGGTCGTCAAACAACTCACGGCCGACAACCCAGGGCTGACCATGGATGCCGCTTCGCAGTTCGCGGCGGCGGCCGCGAACGCTTACTGCCCACAGCACTTGAAGAAGTAGCCGGCCCAACTACGCCTTTGTCAGCTCCGCGTAGCGGGCGAGGTGCGAGTCGGTGGTTCCGAACTCGTATTGAATAGCGGTGAGCCGCTTGAAGTAGTGGCCGATCGCCAACTCCTCGGTCATGCCCATACCACCGTGCAACTGCACCGCCTCCTGGCCGACGAATCGGGCCGCCCGGCCGATGGTGACCTTGCCCGCCGACACCGCACGGGCACGGGCGGCTTCGTCGGCCTCGAGGTTGAGGATCGCCAGGTAGACCGCGGCAGCCGACTGCTCGACCTCCATCAACATGTCGACCATGCGGTGCTGGAGAACCTGGAAGCTGCCGATGGGCTGCCCGAACTGCTGACGCTGCTTACAGTATTCGACGGTGTCCGCCAGGACTTTCCGCATACAACCAACCGCCTCGGAGCAGATCGCGGCGGCGCCCTCGTCACGGGCCTGCGCCAACGAGGGCCAGGCCCCGCCCCGCTCACCCAGCAACGCATCCGCGCCAAGGCGCAGATCGGTGAAGGTGACGTCAGCCGCGCTCCGGTCGTCGATGGTTCGATACGGGTGCAGCGTGATGCCCGCAGCGTCGGCGTCGGTGAGGAACAACGAGATTCCGTCCTCGCCCTCGATACGCGCGGTGACCAGCAGATGCGTTGCCAGGGGCGCCGCCACGGCCATGATCTTCGCGCCGTTCAACACCCAACCGTCACCATCGGGGCGCGCCAGGGTCTTCGCGTCCTGCCAACGGTCGGCTGAATCCGGTTCCGCTGCAGCCAATGCCGCTACCGCGGTACCGGCAACGAGCTCCTTGAGCACACCGGCTGCGACCGGGCTGCCGGAGCGGCGCAGCAGTCCGCCCGCGACGACGACGGTGTCGACATAGGGTTCGATCACCAGCGCGTGCCCGAGCGCTTCGGTGATGACCATGAGTTCGACAGCACCGCCGCCGATTCCGTCGAACTCTTCGGGGAACGTCGCACCCAGAATGCCTAGTTCGCCGGCGAAGGCGCGCCAGATCTCGGGCTGCCATCCGGCGCCGGTCTTGGCTGCCGCGCGGCTCGTCTCGAGGTCGTAGCGTGCGGCGAGGAACTTGGTGATGCCGTCACGCAGCATCTGCTGCTCATTGTTCACGTTGAAGTCCATTAGAGCCCCAATGCCGCCTTGGCCAGAATATTCCGCTGAATTTCGTTGCTGCCGGCGTAGATCGATCCGGCCCGGTCGTTGAAGTAGCGCAGCGGGGCCACCGCCTGCCACGGATCGCCAGACGCATACCCGTCGGCGGGAGGCTGGTAGTCGGCGATCGGCCCGCCGGGCGCGGTGACGTGCGGCTGGTAGATCCGTCCGCGCGGCCCGGCCGCCTCCAACGCCAGCGCCGTCAGTTCCTGGCTCAGCTCGGTGCCCAAGATCTTGAGCATCGACGACGACGCCCCGGGATTGCGCCCCTGCGCGACGGCGGTGAGCACCTGGTATTCCAGGATCTCCAACACCTCGGCGCGAATCCGCGCGTCCGCCAGCTTGCGCATGAAGGCGTCGTCGTCGGCAAGCTTGCCGCCGCCGGGCCCCGGCTGATTCGCGGCAGCCGTGGCAACCTCCTCGGCCACTACCTGCAGGCCCGGCGCCACCGCGCCGCCGCCGCGCTCGAACTCGAGCAGATATTTCGCGACCGTCCAGCCGCTGTCGATCTCCCCGATGACGTTGGTCTTGGGGACCCGCACCTCGTCGAAGAACACCTGGTTCTGGATCTCTTCGCCGGAAGTCATCACCAGCGGCCGGATCTCGATACCGGGAGAGGTCATGTCGATCAGCAAGAACGTGATGCCCTGCTGCTTCTTACCGGTCCGGGACGTGCGCACCAGGGCGAACATCCAGTTCGCCTCACCGGCGTGGGTGGTCCAGATCTTGCTGCCGGTGCAGACCAGGTCGTCGCCGTCGACGGTGGCCGCCATCGACAAGGCCGCCAAGTCCGATCCGGCCTCCGGCTCGGAGTACCCCTGGCAGAAGAACACCTCGCCGGTCAGGATCCGGGGCAGGAAATAGTCCTTCTGTGCGTCCGTGCCGTACCGGACGATCGCGTGCGCGACCATCCGGATTCCCATGGGTGACAGCGACGGCGCGCCGGCAAGGGTCGACTCGCGACTGAAGATGTAGTGCTGGGTGAGGCTCCAATCGCAGCCGCCATGCTCCACCGGCCACGCGGGCGCCGCCCAACCCCGCTCGTGCAGAATCGCCTGCCACGCCATGCTGGCCTCGTGGTCGGCGTAGACACTGGTCATCAGCCGGCCCGCTCGGCGCAGCTCCGGTGTCAGCTTCTGGTCGAGAAAATCCCGTACCTCGGCTTGAAATGCCCGGTCTTCCTCCGACCACCGCAGATCCATTAATCTCCCCTGCCGTGCCGGCGGATAGACGCTTTTGCGCGCAGTCTAGCCGCCGAGTAGTGAAGGACGGTTCCGGCTACCTCGCGGCAGCTAACTGTCTGGCAGGCTCGGCGCCCAGGCCACGCCGTTGATGTGGCTTCCGCCGTCGACGAAAAGTGTGTTGCCGGTGAGATACCGGGATGAGTCGGCGGCCAGGAACACCGCAACCGGTGCGATGTCCTCGTACGGATCGCCCATACGTCCCATCGGATTCATCGCGTCGGCCAACGGTTCCAGTTCGGGGTGCTCACTCATCGCCTGGTAGAACTGCTTGCTCTTGGCCGCTGGGCAGATCGCGTTGACGGTGATGCCGTTCGGCGCCCATTCACGAGCGGCGGTTCTGGTCAGGGCACGCAGCGCTTCTTTGGCGGCGTTGTATTCCAGGGTCCCGATGTGGGCGTTGACTCCATTGAGGCTGCACATGTTGATAATTCGGCCCCAGCCGCGGTCCTTCATGTCGGCGTGAGCGGCTCGCATAGCCCAGAAAGGGCCCATGTAGCCGACAGCGAGTGCCCCGGTGAGCTGGGCATCGGTCTTGTGCTCGACACGGCCGAGCGCACCACCACCCCATGCGTTGTTGACCAGGATGTCGATCGACCCGTACGACGCAATTGCTTCCGCCACAGCGTTTTCGACGCTTGCCCGATCTGCTGCGTCCATCGGCACGTAGAGCCCGTCGACCGACGCGGCCACGCTACGCCCAGACTCTTCGTCGAGCTCGGCGACCACGACATGCGCGCCCTCTTCGGCGAATCGTCGTGCGATCCCCTCACCGATGCCGGCGCCCGCGCCGGTGATCAGGGCGGTTCTCCCACTCAGAACCGGCGTCATCGGATTCGTCCCGCCATGCCGTCGGTCAACAACTCCCGACTCTGGGCGGCGCCATCGAGCATGCGGGTGATCCGCTTGACGATCTGCCACTGCCCGGGCGAGTCGGCCACCCGCTTGAGGTGAAAGTAGTTGGCGCCGCCCCGCGCGACGCGAAACTCGCTGCCCTGTTTGACCAGCAGCGTCGACTCACACACCGCGACCGCTTCGTCGCCAGCCACGGTGACCACCGCCGGGCCCAGAAAGTGCGTACATCCTCGAGCGATCAGATCCTGGTGGCCACGCGAGCGCACCATGGCCGCAATCTGCTCGCGGCCGCTCATCAGCCAGTTCTCGACGTCGTAGACACCGTCGTGATGCCATAGGGCTGCGGTCGATTCGGGGTCACCGGCGTCCACCAGCGGTCCATAAGACGCGATCAGCCGCTCGATGGCGCGCTCGTCCTCGATCTGCTGCAGACGCCGCTCTAGGTCGGTCAGCCGCTGTTCGCTCATCGTCGCCCCGGACGCGGTAGGTCGGCCAGCTCGGCGAGTGCGCTCAGCTGGTCGCGGAAGTGCGCCGCCGAACGGGCCGAGATCACGCAGCTGACATCGGTCGCGCCGACGTCGGTCAATCTGCCGATCCGATCGACGGCTTGCTGCGGGGCGCCGATCGGATCCAGCGGGGGCGTCGACAAGACGACTGCGAATTCGTCCGGCAGGTCCACCGCGTCAAGGTGTTTCACCAGTTCGTCGATGGTGAGACCGAATGGCGTCCAGCCCTCACCCAGGCCCACCGCCCTTCGAAGCGAGCGCCGGGTGCGTCCACCCACCCAGATCGGTACCCGCTGTTGCACGGCGCAGGGCTGCACGATCATCGAGTCGAACCGATAAAAGGTGCCGTGATAGGCGGGGCGGGTGGTCGACAGCGATGCCCGCAATGCCTTCATCGCGTCATCGGCCCGGGCACCGCGGTCTTCCCACGCGCAACCGAGCAGGTCGAACTCCTCCCGCAGCGACCCCACTCCGACACCCAAGGTCAGCCGACCACCGCTGAGCCGGTCCAGGGTTCCGTAGCGTTTGGCGATCTCCAACGGATGGTGATAGCCCAGCACCACAACCGATGTCACCAATCGAATCGAATGGGTGCGGGCGGCCAGAAACGACAAGGTGGCCAACGGATCCCAGTAGGTCACCCCGCGGCCGGCCGCGGCCTCGGCGGGAACCGCGACATGTTCCGAACAGGTGAGGTAGGCGAACCCGAGTTCGTCGGCGTCCGAGGCGATCCGGCCAAGGTCGTCAACACTGCCCTCGGCTTCCCAGCTCGATGCCACACCGGGGATCTGGATGACGACCGGCGTGGCCAAACCCAGCCGCATCAGCAGGGCCGATTCCGGTGACCGTTGTATCGCATTGACTCTGCGCCTTCCGTTGCGCCACGAGGGTGAGGTAGCCTCGTTTGATAAAACTAGAATGAATTTTAGTTACGGAGGTGTCTCTTGTCCAGCGGTGATCAACCCGAATGGGCGCAGCAGTACGGCCCCTGGGCTGTGATCGCTGGAGGCTCGGAAGGTGTCGGCGCCGAGTTCGCGTTCGAGCTGGCCGCGGCCGGTATCAATCTGGTCCTGATCGCTCGCAAATCAGAGCCCTTGCGCGACACCGCGGATCGGTGCCGGGCGCGCGGCGTTGACGTCCGGGAGCTCGCTCTGGATCTGACCGCCGCCGATGCCGTCACGCGGATCAGCGAGGCAACGTCGGACGTCGAGGTGGGGCTGCTGATCTACAACGCGGGAGCCAACACCCACAGCGCTGAGTTCCTCGACGGCGATCCGGCTGCCTTCGAGCGCGTCCTCGACCTGAACGTGCGGACACCGCTGGCGCTGATCCACCATTTTGGCAGGCCGATGCGGGTCCGGCGGCGCGGTGGTCTGCTGCTGGTCGGGTCGCTGACCGGGTATCTCGGTTCGACGCGGCAGACCGTCTACGGGGGCGCGAAAGCGTTCAGCCGGATCTACACCGAGGGCCTGTGGTTGGAGTTGCGCGACCACAACGTGCACGTCCTGGAGTTGGTGCTCGGTGTGACCAGGACGCCGGCCATGGCACGGGCCGGCCTCAACTTCGACGTGCCGGGGCTGCGGGTGTCCGATCCGGCCGATGTCGCCCGTGAAGGCCTCGACCAGCTCTCCCGCGGACCGGTGCACGTCATCTCGGCCCACGCCGACAGCCCCGCCCTGCACGCCACCGCGGATCGCGCCGAAGCGGTGCTCGCCTCGCATCGGCTGATGCAGAAGTTGCTCGCAGCGGCCCCCCGAGGCACTGATGCCCCGCCCGCCGGTTGAGCGCGAAGCCGCCACCCCCAATACGCCCGCACAACGACAACGCTGTGAGCGCATCCTTGCCACCGCGGCCCGACTCGGTTCCCGCGACGGCCTGGAGGCCGTCCGGATGCAGGATGTGGCCGATCAATCAGCGGTGTCGATCGCGACCGTCTACCGCTACTACCCGACCAAGCATCATTTGTTCAGCGCCTTGTTGTTGCACTACACCCAGACTGCCGGTCCTTCGCAGCCGCTGACGGGCTGTCCGGCTACGGACGTCACCGATCTCATGGTCGGCGTCTGCCGATCGATGCTCGCGCGCCCACGGCTGGCACGCGCAATGATCACCTCGGTCAATGCCCGGCGATCCGAATCGACTGCAACCGGAGACTTCGACCTGCGCGCCAACATCTTGGCCGTCGCCGGAATCTCCCGGCCCACACCGCCCGACACCCAACTGGCGCTCCTGGTGGAGCAGTGCGCCTACGGGATCTTGTCTTGGGCGGTGATGGGTGAAACGACCCCTGCGCAGGCCGAACGCGACATGCGGCGCGCCTGCGAGCTGCTGCTAGCGCCCTGGCGTAGTGGTGCGCACGCCGGGCCCGCGCCGCTGCGCTGACGCGGGACTCGCCGTGGCGCTATCGCTGGAGTGTGGCATCGCCAGCGCGGTCCCGAGGATCCACGCGAACAAGAACGCCGGCATTGCGGTGATCGCGAATCCCTCCAGCGACAGCGGGCCGGTGCGGAAGACGAACGTCAGAAGCAGCGCCGGATGGACCACCGCGGCGGCGAGCGCGAGGTGCCCGGCGTACGCCGGCAACGCCTGCCGGGCATACACCGAGATCACGAATGCGCCCAGCGCCACCACCAGGGGCATCCCCGACATGGCCAGCAATCCGAACGTCAGGTCGTAGAGCATTGACGCCGCGTCGGCACTGCGGCGCCGGTACAGCAGGAGGTCAAAGGCCGTGAACCCGCTGAGCAGCAGGGTCAGGCAGCCGATGAATCCCGCGGCGAAACAGGTCGGAAGGATCGATTTCATGGGAACGCGATCCCGTAGGTACGCCCACACCGCGGCGCCGAAGACGAACAAGAGCGCGACGCCGACGGTATTGAGCGCCATCGCCACGACTAACCGGTCGTGGTGAGCCGCGGCCCACCGCGCCACGTCGATCGACTGCGTTCGGGTCCCCGGGAAAGACCAGATCGGATAGGCCAGCAACGTGGTCGCGGGCAGGAAGACGCCTAGTATGCCGGACCACCGGGCCACTCGTGGTGCGTCCCAGGATGTGCCGATCACGAAAGTTCCCCCTGTTGTCGGGTGAGGTCCCACTGACCGAAGTCCGCGGCGAGGACGTCGTTGACGTCCACGTGCGCGCCGTCGATGACGAAACCCGGCTCGGTCGCGGTAACGATTTCTCGTTGGAAGAGTACGGCTGCCGTTTCGCGGTCTCCGTGCGACCATGCCCGGGTCTGCCATGCCCACCGGTGACCCGGGCTGGTCGATTTCCCGATCACATCGTCGTTGATCGCCCAGGTGCATTGCCGGGCACCGCCGTATATTCCCGTGCGGTCGACACCCAGTACGGAATTGATTCCGCGAAACCATTTGACCGCCAGGCTCTTCCATGCTGCGGCGTCGATGTCCTCATCGACGCTGAAGAAGATCGGCGCTGACGGCGGTCCACCGGCCGCGGCATGCAGCCGAAGCGCCGTCTGCGCATCGGCCACGCCGCCGTCGTAGCCCCTGGTGAAGTCCGATGGCGACTGCGTCCAGCCTGGCTTGCCGAACTGGTAGCAGCTGGCGACCTGCAGCCCGGCGGCGCGGAGCCCATCGGCATAGTCGCGGGTGACGGGCTTGAAGTCGAAGGTGGCGCCCGGCCGGAGCTCGGAGACGTAGACCAGCGCCCCGTCGAATCCGGCGGCCTTGATCTGTTCGGGCGACACCAGCCGGTGGGCGAAATCGATGACCTGCAGCCCGTCCGCACCGGCCCGCGCAGCGCCGACCGTCGCCCCGAGGGCGCCGGGCAGGGCCAGTGCTGGGCCCAGTAACGCGGCATACCTGAGCACGTCGCGCCGCGAAGCGGAACGCGTCACAACTGGCAAGGGTACCGGCCTGAAGTACCTAGAACGCGCCGATCACGGATTCGCCGAACTGGCCTAGGGCCTGCACCGCGTGACCGAGACTGTCGCCGGGAATGGCGACCTGCACCCAGGTCACGCCGACCTCTGCCAGCCGGCCCAGCCCGTCCAGATAGGCGCCGGGATCGAAGTCGTGGTAGCCGAGACGACCGCCGACAAGGTTCGAGAAGCAGACGTCGATGGTCGACCAGTCACGGCCGGCTTCGTCGCAGCGCCGTTTCAGATCGTCGATGCCTGCTGCCAGCGCTTCCACGGAACTCAACTCGGCGGTGCGGGCGGTACTGGCCAGACCGGGCGGCGCCGGGAACGGCGCCCAGCCCTCACCCCGCGTCGCCACCCGCTGACGAGCTCTGCCGGTGTTGCCGCCGATCCAGATCGGCGGATGGGGCCTGCTGACCGGTCGCGGATGCGCGGTGATCCCGCGAGCGCGAAAATGCCGCCCCTCGAATGAGACGTCGTCGCCGGTCCAGATGGCTCGGATGACATCCAGGCTCTCTTCGACCAGGGCCGCGCGCTCATCGAAGTCCACCCCCAAAGCGGCGAACTCACCCTTGAGGTAGCCCACGCCGACGGCCAGAGTGAACCTTCCCCCCGACAAACGATCCAGTGTCGCAGACGCTTTCGCCACCACGAACGGATTGCGGTACGGCAGGACGACGACATTCGGAACGAACCGGATCTTCTCGGTGTGCGCCGCGGCGAACCCCATCGCCACGAAGGGGTCAAGGCTGTCATGGCCGCCGGCATCGAGCCAGCGCTGGGTCGGCGCCGGGTGGTCCGTGAAACCCATGGCGTCAAACCCGGCGGCTTCGGCGGCCCGCGCAACGGCGGTCACCCCCTGCGCCGAGACCAGCTCGGTATCGCAAGGATGGGTGATGATCGGGTAGGTGAACGCGAACCGCATCCGGCTCTCCTTCGCGTGGAGTTGCTAAGTGGTCGTCGGCCGCGACGGACCGAGAATGTAGTCGCCATTGTCGGGATGGTGGTACCAGCCACCCGCAGCGTGCGTTCCGCCGTCGACATGCAGCGCCTGACCCGTCACGTACGAACTCAGGCTGCCGGCCAGAAATACTGCAGCGCCCGCAAATACCGTCGGCAGGCCCACCGTGGCAAGGGTTTCTGCCAGTGCCGCATCGACCTGATCAGGGTCGCGGACATCGATTGCGCAGGCGTGACCGCCGACCAGCTTCGCGGTTGCCCGGGCCGCTTGGGTGTCGCGTTCCCAGATCACCACCCGGGCGCCGAACTCCGCGAAAGTCTCCACGATACCTCGGCCGATCCCCGAACCGCCCCCGGTGATGACGGCTACGCGTCCTTCGAGTGTCGACGCCTCTCTGCGCAGGACCACTACTGGCCCTCGGGTTTCTGCCGTCCTTGTGCCTCGGCGATCGGCCGGACGAGGACTTCTTGGGCGGTACTGGCCACATGGCGGCCCGTGACGTCCACCATGGTGCCGTGCACCAGGGCACGGTGTCCGGCCGTGGCCACCGTGTGCTGGGTATAGAGGTGCCATCGATCGAAATGGACTGGGCGGTGCACCCACACGCTGTGATCAAGGGTCAGGCCGGTGTGCGTGGCATGGTCGACCGGCTGCGGGTGGGCACGAAACGCGGTGTCCACCAGGAGGTAATCGCTGGCATAGGCAAGCAGCACGGCGTGTAGCTGCGAGTCGCCGTCGATCCTGCGCGGCAGTCGCATCCAATGCGCCCGCGGACCCGGCGCCTGTGCACCGCCGAGGAAGACGGGCGCTTCGGCGGTGCGGACTTCCAGCGGCGGGGGCCGTTCGATCCAGGTGGCTCCCCGCCCGGCCAGGTACGGCGGAGCGTGTTGCACCCAGTGTTGGAGCAGTGGAAGCGCTTCAGGTTCGGCTCCCGGCAGGGGCGCGGAGGCGGCGTCCGTGCTGTCGGGGCTGGTGTCGAAGGACACCGTCGCCACCATGAGGGTGCGGCCACCCTGCTGCACGGTGACCTGCCGTGCGGACATGGTGCGCCCATCACGAGTGCGGTCGACGGCGATCTCCAGAGGTACCGCTGAGTCGCCGGGCCGCAGAAACGATGCATGGATCGAATGGGCCGTGAGCTCGGGGACCGTCGCCGCAGCTGCTGCCATCGCCTGGGCGATGAGTTGGCCGCCGAAGATCCGGCCGAACCGGCCGGCCTCGTTGTCCGCCAGGAAACGGTCGGCGCCAGAAGGTTGCAGGGTCAGCACCTGCTGCAGCCTGTCCAACGCATCGAGCGTGGCTCGTTCCAGTGGGCTGCCAGAGCCGAGCAGCGGACCACTGTAATCGGAGTGGGCGGAGACCTCGGACGCCGACGTCTGCACAAGTTCCTCCTCACCCGCTGTGGCCCGTCCGCGGCGGACTGCCGACTCGGGTAGCCGGTGATGTGACTGCTAGCCCATTTAAGTAAAGGCCGGTGACTCAGGTCAAGGGCATGGCCCTCACGCCGCTCGAGCGACCAGCTGCGCAGAGATCGACCACAGACACTCCGAAGATCGCCGAGGCCTCACCGTTCTGATTCATCGAATCGGCGTCCTACGACCAGGATCTGCCATCCGATCGGCGCGTGGCCAACGGGAAGCGTTGGTATTTCTTATAGTTCGCTAACACCGTCGCCACGAAGTTCTTACTAGGGCTGGCTTTCCTCCGACGGGCAAACTTTTCGGTACCGCGAATATGCCGAGCGCACAACTGATTCCAATGCACAATGTTGATTTGGGGCAACACATTTTGGGTCGCTGGGCTGTTCATTCGAGTTGACTCTGACCAACATTGGTGCCACCATGGCCGCGAACGCACCTCGCTAGGTGAGGCGTCTGTACGGATACAGGCCACTGACCTCAAACGTCGAGAGACGCCCAGGGTCAGGACAGCTCTTCCCGGATTAAGGGTTGAGCCCAAGTGGCTTTCGGCTTATGACTGGATACGCCGTGCAGTGCCAAAACTCTGTCGAGAGGGGTGCCGTCCGGCCGACTCTGCGCTGGTTCGGTTTGTCCCGCTGTGCCCGCCACAACGGCATCCCCGTGTGCCCTGGCCGTGAGGAGGTGAGAGCGACATTGAGTCCGAGCGATAGTCCCTATCCGAGATCGACGACCATTTCGTTCGAATCCTGCCCCGGCGCCGCTTTCACCTTCTGAATCGGTTCGCCCGCACCGCATCAGCGCTGTCCGCATCGTGGACCCGCGCTCCTTTGGCGCGCGAATGCTCAGGTGTAGCAGTGTAATTCGTCATGTCCTCTCGAAGGAGAGTCCCCTATGTCTTTTGTGTCCGCACTTCCCGAAGAACTGATCGCGACAGCGGCTGATCTGCGCGGTGTCGGAGAGACGGTGGCCGCGCAGAGCGCCGCTGCCGCAGCACCGACCACCGGCGTTATTCCGGCCGCCGCCGACGAGGTCTCTGCGCTCACCGCAGCTCAGTTCGCACGGCACGCACAGATGTACCAAGTGATCAGCAAGCGCGCCGCGGTAGTGCACGAGATGTTTGTGAAGACACTGCAGCGCAGCGCGCAGTCATACGCAGCGACCGACGCTGCGAACGTCATCTCGGTCTACTGAAAGGGTTTGGGACAATGGACTACGGATCGGTGCCACCAGAGATCAATTCGGCGCGCATGTATGCGGGAGCAGGATCAGGACCTATGCTGGCCGCCGCGGCATCCTGGAACCTGCTGGCCGCGGAACTACGTTCGGCTGCAACATCTTTCGAATGGTTGGTGGCGAACTTGTCCAGTCAAGGGTGGTCGGGGCCATCCGCATCGGCGATGGCGGCGGCGGCGGAGCCCTACTTTCTGTGGCTGAGCCTGACCGCCGAGCAAGCGGAGCAGACCGCGGCGCAGGCTTACGCGGCGGCCGAAGCGTACGCCTGTGCCCACGCCATGACGGTGCCACCGGCGGCGATCGAGACCAACCGTGTGCTGTTGGCGTCATTGGTCAAGACCAACGCTCTGGGGCAGAACACCGCCGCCATTGCCGCCGCTGAAGCTCGCTACGGCCAGATGTGGGCGCAAGACGCCGTGGCGATGTACGGCTACGCCGCGGCTTCGGCCACTGCCACGCAATTGATCCCCTTCGCCGATGCTCCCGAAACCACCCATCAGGACGAAGGTGGGCCGGCCGCCGGTGGTGTAGACCCCACGGATGCTCACGCCCAGCTGCCCAATGCGTTGCGGAACATGGCGTCGCCGGCGGAGGGCACGCGTCCGACGGATCCGGACTGGCACTGGACGAAGTTCTTCGATGGCCTCTTCGACGGAACGTGGGGCCACGATGACGGTTCGGGTTTGAACATCAATGCCCAGTTGTGGAACACCATCGCCGCAACCGGTATTTTCGACCCCGGCGGCAACATCGAGGGCTTTTCCGGACTGGCCACACTCGGGTTCCTGGCACGCGGCATGGATGGCGGCACGGCTGCCCTGGCACGTGGCGGAATGGGCCCCGGCTCAGGTATGACGCTGGCATCGACGGCCACCGGTGGGCTGGAGACCGCCGCCCGCGCTGCTGCCGGTGGCAGCAGCTCACCGGTGGCTGCTGGAGTGGGCCGGGCCACCCTGGTCGGTTCGTTGTCGGCGCCACCCAGTTGGGCGGCGTCCGTCCCGACGGGTGCTCCCGTCGCCGGGACCGGTAGCGGATGGACCGTCGCCCCGGAAAGCAGGTCGATGACCGCCATGCCTCCCCCGATTCCTCCTGGTGGGGGCGGCCGCAACGGCAGCTACGGGCTCGGCACGCCGCGCTACGGCGTCAAGCTGACCGTGATGCCGCGGCCCGTCGTGGTCGGTTAGCTGGCCCTGCTGTCGGTGGCGGCCAACCGGACCACGCTGAGGACTACCACCAAGCCCATCATGAACCAGGTTATCTCGGAGCACGTCTCGTAGATATCAGCCAGTGCGACGGGCGTGCCGGCAATGGTCGTCGTGGCGTCGCCGGCACGCAACAGTCCGAGGTTCACCTGCAGGCCCATGCCGAACCAGACGACGGCCGGCATCAGCAGCGCAGATCGGGTTGAGGAAGTGGGTTCCCGTCGCCACCGGCGTTCGATCAAGGCGAACGTCTGGAACAGCAGCCATCCCGTGATCAACCAACCGGTGTAGTTACTCAACGGCACGCCCAGAACCCCACTGGGTGACCGATAGGAGAACAGGTGACGCGCGTAGGCCCCGATCGGATCGATCACCAGGTCATAACCGGCGACGACGAGGGTGGCGACGATGGGCGTCACGATCACGTATAGGCGGCGACTCCGGCACTCCCCCACAAGCACCCGGGCCAGAATCCAGGCCAGCCAGGCCAGAATCACCCAGGCCGCCACAACGGTGAACGGCACGCCGAGCGCGCGGGGACCCTCTAAGTAATGGACGTAGAAGCCGAACGGGAAGCCGGTCGCGATGCTGCACGCCTCGAGACCGAAACCCACGGTCACCGCGATGGCGAAGTAGGCGGCGGCTCCGACGGGCTTGTAGAGCGTCAGCGTATGGAGCAACACGAACACGAGCAACGAGGCACCCGAGATGGCCTCGGCCACAGGAGATATCGATGATCCGGCACTCAGAGCAGCCGTTACCGTCGCGGCGAGCCAGATCGCTACAAGGCACCAGCCGGTGATCACCCTCCTGGCCCCAGACCCACGCGGAGTCGCTGACAACGTGCTGCTCACGGGCGTCGACACCGACGCATCGTAGCTTTCCCGTAGCTGGCGATGGCCCGCTTTCCGGACGACCCGGCGATATTCGCGGAAAGACGGCCGGGCGCTCTCGGCGCGGGCAGCACCGTTAACAGCAGTCACATTGTTAACATCGGGCCGTGCCTGACTCTCCGCGGACTTCCCGCCCTCGGAACCATGTTTCCCGACGTGACGCACTGCGGTACGCATCCGCAGCGGCACTCACCGGACTGGGCGCCGCGTCCGCCGGCGCACCGACGGCTTCGGCCGCGGCGCCCACGCTCATCGACTACGCCATGCGCCAGATTCCGGCGCAGGACATCCGGGCCGCCGGCCACGCCGGCGTCATCAACTACGTGTCGACGTCGCGGCCCGGCTCCAACTTCGGTGCCAAGCCGATCACCCGGCCCTACGCCGAGTCACTGACCGCCGCGGGGCTGGTGATCGTCAGCAACTTTCAGTACGGCAAACCCGGCGGGACGGCCCCGTCGGACTTCACCCGCGGATACCCCGGTGGGGTCGCCGATGCGCGCACCGCCTGGCAACTGCACACCGCAGCCGGCGGGGGCCAAAGCGCACCGGTCTTCTTCAGCGTCGACGACGACATCGACCGCAACACCTGGAATACCGTGGCATTGCAATGGTTTAAAGGAATTAATTCGGTGATCGGCGTACAGCGCACCGGGATCTATGGCGGCATCAGACCATGCCAGTGGGCGGCCGAAGACGGTGTCATCGGGGTCTCACGCACACCCGGTAAGCGGTGGGCCTGGCAGACCCGATCCTGGTCGCGTGGTCAGATCGACCCCGGGGCTGTGCTTTACCAGCGGATAGTGAGTACCGCCTCGAACCCGGGACCGATCGTCGGCGGGATCGAAGTCGACGTCAGCGACGTCCTGGCCCAGGACTGCGGCCAGTGGAATCTACATCCGTAAGGCCGTAAACCACCGGCAACACGGCACTGTCACCGGGCTGGCAATGCGCCTCGCGCCGCTGGCGGAGGATTTCGCTGACCAGCTCCCGCAAGCACGGTTCTTCTGGGCTGCCCGCGTGGCCGTTCAGCCAATGGGTCAGCTTGGCCAGCACCGCGTAAGGTAACGCGACCTGTTCCGACACTTGGGCTTTGAGGATACGTTCGATGGCGAGATAGCTTTCCCCACAGCCTAGTTCAACGAACAATCGGGTACGGTCCGCGCTGGCCAGACAGTCTGTCGTGTCTGCGAGCAGCCAGGCCATCTCCGCATCCGAGGAGACCGGACCGTCGCAGTGGGCGTGGGATTCGGTCGATGCATGGCGAATCGCGGGTCGCGATGCAGTCGTTGCGCCGAACCTTCTTCGCACTCTTGCCATATCAACCACCTCCGATGACGCCGTCTCCGATCGCGTGTGCCGCCCGGGAATCAGCCTGGGGTGGCACCGTCCAATCGGGCCGAACGTAATGGCACGTATAGCCACCCGGGTGACGTCTCAGGTAGTCCTGGTGTTCCGGCTCCGCCTCCCAGAACTCGCCGGCCGGGCTCACTTCCGTAACCACCTTGCCGGGCCACAGTCCCGACTCGTTGATGTCGGCGATGGTCTTCAGCGCAGTCCGGCGCTGGTCATCGTCTAGATAGAAGATCGCCGATCGGTAGCTGCTGCCGACGTCGTTCCCCTGGCGGTTTTTCGTGGTGGGGTCGTGGATCTGGAAGAAGAACTCCAGCAGCATCCGGTAGTCGGTCTTGTCCGGACGGTAGGTGATCTCGATCGCTTCGGCATGTCCGGGGTGGTTGCGGTAGGTGGGGTGCGCGTTCCGCCCTCCGGTATAGCCGACTCGGGTTGAGACCACACCCGGCAGTTCCCGTATCAGATCTTGTACGCCCCAAAAGCATCCACCGGCCAGGACCGCAACCTTGTCGCGCTCTACCATGACCGGCGCTCACTTGCGTCCGCTGCCTCGCGGCCTGTCGGCGCCGGCTTGGCGAACAGCTTCACGTAGTGCCCGTAGCCCTCGGCCTCAAGGTCGTCACGGTGGATGAACCGCAGGGAAGCCGAGTTGATGCAGTAGCGCAATCCGGTTTCGCCTGGGCCGTCGGGGAATACATGGCCGAGATGACTGTTTCCGCACGCGGATCGCACCTCGGTACGGTCCATGAAATGGCTCCGATCACGCTTCTCCACGACGTTGTCCGCGTCGATAGGCTGGGTGAAGCTGGGCCAGCCCGTGCCGCTGTCGAACTTATCGAGCGAGGCGAACAGCGGTTCGCCGGAGACGATGTCGACGTAAATGCCTGGCTCCTTATTGGCCAAGTACTCTCCCGAGAACGGGCGCTCGGTCCCATTCTCCTGGGTGACGTGGTACTGATCAGCGTTCAACGCGTCGATCGCGGCTTGATCCTTACGGTATTCGTTGGGCATATGCGCTCCTTGGTTGGATGGACAGTCGGTCAGCGTGCTAGTTGCGGCCCGCCATTACACCTCCGTCGACATTGAGAATTGCCCCCGTGACCCAGCTCGCCTGCTCGGAGAGCAGATAGGTGACGGCGCTGGCTACGTCAGCGGGTGTGCCCACTCTTCCCAGCGGATGAAGCGGCGCGAATGTCGCTAGGGTGGCGTCGATCTCGTCCATGGGGAGGAATCCCTCATACAGTGGGGTCTTGACGACGGCCGGCGCCACGGCGTTGACGCGGATCTTGTGTTCAGCGAGTTCGATCGCCAGATTGCGCGTGAGGGCGTGCAGCCCGGCCTTTTGCATGGAGTAGCCCGACGATGGGGTCAGCCCAATGGCCTGATGTGCCCACATGCTGCCGATGTTGACGATCGATCCTCCCCGGCCCGTGGCGATCATGCCCGATACCACCGTTTGCGTCAGAAAGAACAGCGCGTAGTTCAGATCCAGATATGAGTCGTAGAACTGCGGGTCGTACTCGAGGAACGGCTTGGGGACGAAGAATCCCGCGGCGTTGACCATCAGCGTGGCGTCGCCGTGCTCGCTCGACAGCACACGCCGGACATCTTCGACAGCGGCACGATCCGTCAGCTCAGCGGTGATTCCGCAAACCGCTTCACGCCGGCTGCTCAGCTCCGCGACGGTGTCGTTGACTCGTGCCTTGGAGCGTCCGATGATCACCGCCTGACCCCCGTGGTTGACGACGTCGAACGCGACTTGGCGTCCCATTCCCGCGCTGCCGCCGACCACGATGACCTTCTCGGCTTCGAAGTGCATGTCCTGACTTCCTTTCTATTCGGTCTGGCGCCCGCCGGTCGGCGCAGGCTGGCTTCGCAGTCGCCGCGCGGTTCGCTCCTGTTCGAGGTTGCGGCCGATCGGGGCGACGTGTCATCACCCCGGGGCCGTCGTCACCCGGGTGGTTGGCAGTTATGTCTGAACTTCGGGGCTGGGCGGCTCGCTAGTCCTGTGGTGGCCTGTGGGCGTAGCGACCGGCATGTGTGGCCAGCCAGTCGGCGTATCGCGTAGAGAAGATGGTGGCGTCAGCGGCGGGAGCAAGACTGTCATCGTCGATCAGCGCGCCGAAGTAGCGCGCTCTCGCGTCGGTCACGACCTGACGTCGATCACCATTGGCGACAAGGCCCGCGCGGACAAAATCGTCCATCCCGATTGCCTCCGGCCCAGCGATCTCCGTTATTCCGTTGATAGGGCGCCCGATAGCCGCGCCGGCCACCGCGGTTGCGACATCACTGCCGGCGATGGGCCGGAACAACGCCGGCGGCAGCCTGACGAGGTCTCCTTCCGTCGCGGAATCGGCTAGGCCAACAGCGAATTCGTAGAACGGAGTTGCTCGCACAATGGAATGGGGTTGTCCCGACTCCTTGATCAGCTTCTCCTGGGCTGCTTTCGCGGTGTTGTATCCGCTGTCTGGCATGCTTTGCGCACCGACCACCGACAATGCGACGTGGAGCTTTACCCCCGCTCCCCGCTCAGCGGCAAGGAGATTGGCCGTGGCGGCCGTGAAGAAGTGCATCACCGGTTCATCGTCGAACAGCGGCGAGTCGGCGACGTCGACCACGACATCCACACCGGCGACAGCGTCAGCGAGGCCTTCACCGCTGAGCGCGTCGACGCCTGATCGGCGTGAAGCGGCGATCACGTCATGTCCCCGCACGCTGAGTTTGGAGACCACCTTCGAGCCGATCAGCCCACGTCCTCCGACGACGACGACCTTCATGATGAACCTTTCACAGTTGCGTTGACTAAGAATGCAGTTCCGAATCCTCCGGGGCCATCGGATGCGTTCGCCGGGAAACCTCAGGCCGAAGCGTCGGCACAGTTCGGGATATCTTGTCGACGCGCGGGTTAGTTGCGTCCTGCCATAACGCCGCCGTCCACGTTGAGGACGGCTCCGGTGATCCAGCTGGCCTGGTCGGAAAGCAGATAGGTGACCGCGTTGGCGACGTCAGCTGGGGTTCCGACTCGTCCCAGCGGATGAAACGGGGCGAAAGTCTCCAGCGTGGCGGCGATCTCGTCCTTCGGAACCCATCGCTCGAGTGCGGGGGTCTTTACCGCGGCCGGCGCCACCGCGTTGACGCGGATCTTTTGCCCGGCAAGCTCGATGGCCAGATTGTGAGTGAGTGCATGCAGCCCGGCCTTTTGCATGGAGTGCCCAGCCGAGGGTGTCTTGCCGATGGCCTGGTGCGCCCACATGCTGCCGATGTTGACGATGGAGCCGCCCTCGCCGCGGGAAACCATGCCGGCGACGACCGTCTGGGTCAGGAAGAACAAGCCGTAGTTGATCTCCATGTAGGAGTCGTAGAACTGAGGGTCGTACTCGAGAAAGGGCCTGGGTATGAAGAATCCGGCAGCGTTGACGAGCAGCGTCGCATCGTTGTGATCTGTGGACAGCGCGCGCTGCACGTCAGCGACGGCGGTGCGATCTGTCAGCTCGGCGACGATGCCCCAGGCCTGGCCACCCCTGCCAGTTAACTCGGCGACGGTGTCTTCGACGCGGGATTTCGCGTGTCCGACGATTACTGCACTGCCGCCGTGGTCGACGACATCGGTCGCAACCTGCCGCCCGATACCCGCGCTGCCGCCGACAACAATGACCTTCTTGGCAGAGAAATGCATCTTCTCGCGTTCCTTCCTGGTTCTGCCGGCGGCGCCGACGGTCCCAGTTGGCTTGTCACCACCGAGGCTGCTGCCGCCAGGGGTGAGCTGTCATCACCCTGATCTCCTGTTCACCCGGGTGATTGCCGCGCCGATCGCGAAGTGCGCGCTACAGATTGATGGCGTGGCCACTCAGGGCGTGAAAGCACTCCTGGAGCCCTTCACCGAGTGTCGGATGGGTATGGACGTTTCGTGCCAGCTCGGTAGCGGTGAGATCCCACAGCTGCGCCAGCGTCAACTCGGGCAGGAGCTCACTGACTTCGCTGCCCACCAGATGCGCTCCCAGAAGCTCGCCGTGCGCACCGTCGGCGACAACCTTGATGAAGCCGCCACGTTCACCCAGGCCGTGTGCTTTGGAGCTGGCCTGCATAGGAAAGGTGGCGATCCACACTCGATAGCCGGCAGCGCGAGCCTGCTCTTCGGTATAGCCGAAGCTGGCGACTTGCGGCTGGCAGAAGGTCACTCGCGGCATCATCCGGTAATCCAACGGCATCGTTTCCACGCCCGCGATGACTTCGGCAGCAATCACCCCTTGTGCCGAAGCCACGTGGGCGAGCTGGACTTTGGCGGTCACATCGCCGACGGCATGGATGTGCGGCGCCGACGTACGCATGTAGTCGTCGATCTCGATAGCCCCCCGAGCGGTGAGACGCACACCCGCGGCGTCGAGGCCGATTCCTTCGACGTTCGGGGCGAATCCGATGCAGATGAACGCCCGCGTGGCCCGCGCGGTGGATGTCGTTCCGTCGGCTCGGGTGTGGCTGACGACGACGTGGTCGCCGTGGTCGACAACTTTGTCGACCCGGGTCGATGTGTGAACTGTGATTCCGCGCCGGCGATATTGCCGCTGGAGCTCGCGAGAGACGTCGGGATCCTCGTTGGGAAGGACGCGATCGGCGAACTCAAGGATCTCGACGTGTACGCCGTAACTGTGCAGGATGTAGCCGAACTCCATGCCAATGCTGCCTGCTCCGATGATCACGATGGACTCGGGTAGGTCGGTGCTGAGGATCTGCTGCTCGTAGGTGACGACGTTGTCGCTGACAGCCACTCCCGGCAGTGTCGGCACGCGGGATCCGGTCGCGACAACGGCGTGGTCGAAGGTCACGGCTTTCGTTTCGCCGTGGCCCAGATCCACGTGAAGACTGCGCGGACCGGTGAATCGACCCCGTCCATCGATCTCGGTGATTCCGTTCTTGCGCATCAGAAAGTGCACGCCACGAACACGGGCATCGGCGACTTCGCGACTACGCGACACCGCGCGACGGTAGTCGAGAGTCACGTCACCGGCGATGCCAAACAACTCGGCCTGCTGGGTGACGATGGAGGCAATCTCAGCATTGCGGAGCAACGCTTTTGAAGGAACGCAGCCCGTGTTGAGACACACTCCACCCCAGTAACGCTCTTCAACGATTCCGACGGTCATGCCGAGTTGTGCAGCACGGATAGCAGCGACATACCCCCCGGATCCCGCACCGAGGACGACAAGGTCGTAGTGGTCCGCGGCCGACGTTGTCATCTCAGGTCCTACCGGTTATCGCCTGAGGCGGGTTGCGTCGATCGCGTCGGCCAACAGCCATAGCGCCAATCCCAGCAATGCGATGTCCTTCATCAGGAACTCGCCATCGGCCGACAGGACGGGAAATCCGCCGGCTGAATCCTCACCGGTTCCCGGCGTCGTGACCATGAAACTCAGTGTCGTCACGAAGAACAGGGAGGCGACGGCACCGCCCACGACGGAAGCCTTGGGGAACCACGGCTTGACCGCCAGCAATCCCGCGGTAACCAGCTCAACAGTTCCGTTCAATCGTCCGAAGGCATCGATCGACATGATGTTGTATGTCCAACTCATCAGGGGACTATTGGCCACCCAGTGTGAAATTCCTTCTGCCTCATAATGAGTGAACTTCATCGCGCCGAACCAAGCAATGACGATCACCAGCCCATACCGGGCAACAACGGCCGCCTTGTCGGCCGCGCGTTCTGCTGCAGTGCCATCGATCGTCATAGTGGTGGCCCCGTCGAGTGACATGAGTTCTCCGTTCGGTGTTTTCCGTTGCCATCACCATCGGTGCACGCGGGGTGAGTTGTCCTCACCCGGGCGGGCAATTCACCCGGGTGAGCGGCCGCAAAGACGCCGCCTGCCGTGGTGCACATGCTCGGCCATCCGTGGGCGACTATCCGTCGGCGCCGAAAGCGTCGTCATCGACGACGATGTGCATGGCGGCCTCCTCGGCCGACGCAGCCCCGCCGTCACGGCCTACGTCACGGGCGAGGTAGTCGCTACCGGGATCGGTGGGGTCGAAGCCGAAAGCCACGAGTCGGCCCGCCCGCATGTCGCCGACCTGGTCGTCGATTGGTTCGCCGGCGCTGTCGACGCTGTCACCGATACCGTCACCGCCCCAGTCGTCAGCCACGTCAGGCAGCTCATAGGCCAGGCGGCGCGCCAGGCTTTCACCGTGACGGGCTTCCCACGTCGACAGGCCCCAGGCGCGGAGTTCACTTGGGCGTTCCGGGGGAGAATAGCCTTCGTCCAGATCGATGCCGGTCTGTTCGGAATCCAGGCTTTCCTCCGGATCGAGCAGATGCGCCTCGATATCGTCGAATTCAGAAATCGCCATCAGCGCATCCTCCATTCACAGAGACAGTGCGAGCATGCCGTGCGGCCGGGTGAACTGTCGTCGCCCGATCTCGTAGTTCACCCGGGTGATCGGCATGGGCCAGGAGATCGTTAGTTGTTCTGCGGCGGTCTCCCGCTAGGCACTGTCCGAAACGGACGGCCCAGCGGGTCGCGACACCGGCTGGAGCAAGACCCGATATTGATCGGCCACCAGGTCCTGATGTTCGGGGTGACGCAGAATGTAGTCGGCGGTGATCTTGCACCGCGGAATGACCGTATGTCCGGCCCCTCGAATCAGTGCGAGCACGCCGCCGATCAGGGCCGAGGCGATACCCCGGTCACGCCATTGCGTGTCAACTTCGGTGGCCAGCAACACGATGTGGCCGCGGTAGCGACGGTAGGGCTGCCAGCCGATCACCTGGTCGCCGGCGGTCGTCTCAAACCGACCCTTTTCGACGTTGTCACTGATGCGCGTCTGAAATCCGTCGTGGGCACTGCGTTCGATGATGCCCATCGGCGTCGGCGATTCGCTCATGGTCACGTGTTCCTTTCCCAGTCATCACATTTCGCCGAATCACAGAAAGCTATGCGGCTTCGGGATTTTCCACGACGACCGCCACCGCTTGTCCCGAGCCGATGCATATCCCGATCACGCCGTAGCGCGCACCGCGTTGCCGAAGCTCGGTGGACAACGTCAACAGGTACCGCGCCCCGGCCGCGCCGAACGGGTGCCCGATCGCCACTGCGCCGCCGTTAGGGGTGAGCTTGTCGTCTGGCACGACGAAACCGTCGAGCTGACGGGGTAACTCCCGCAGTACTCCCAGGGCTTGTGCACTGAACGCCTCGTGGACCTCCCAGATGTCGATCTGTTGCGGGGTCAATCCGGCGCGCCGGATGGCCGCCGGGATCGCCCAGGCCGGAGCTATCCCCATGATCAGCGGATCGATCCCGTAGATGGCGCTGGAGACCACTCTGGCCAACGGGCGTACGCCCAATTCGGCTGCGCGTTCGTTCGAACCGATCAACACCGCGCTCGCACCGTCGCTCAGGGGCGAAGAGTTGGCTGCCGTCATCTGCGTGGTTCCCGGCTGCACCGGCAGCGCAGCCAACGCCTCCGCGGTTGTGTCATCACGGATGAACTCGTCATGCTCAACCAGACGCGCCGCGGACTTCTTGGTTGCCGCGATCGGCACCGGCATGATCTCTTTGGCCAGCCTCCCTCGGTCGCGAGCATGTTTGGCATTGCGCTGTGAGCGCAGCGCATACGCGTCAATCTCCTGGCGGCTCAACGAATAGCGGTCCGCGACATTCTGCGCGGTCTCGATCATGCTGATGTAGGCGTTGCGGGCCAGCAATACCGGATTCGGCGGTCCACCGGCACCACTCCACATGGTGTCGAGCATCAGCACCGGACCACGAGGGCTGAATGCCGCATCCCCTTTCATCAGCGCCCAACCCGACCGCGACATCGATTCGACCCCACACGCAATTCCCAGGCCCAGATCACCGGCCTTGATGGCGTGGCTGATGCTCACCGCCGCACTCAATGACGAGCCGCAGAACCGATTCACGGTCGCACCTGCGACACTGTCGGGAAATCCCGCTGCAAGTGCGGCCCACCGCGCGATATCGCCCATCCCCTCATGGGAGGGATTCACACAGCCGGCGACAATATCTTCGACGGCGTCCAACGGAACGCCCACCCGGTCGCAGGCGCCCTTGAGTGTCATTCCCAACAGGTCGTCGGCACGAATCGCCGATAGCGCTCCACCGTAGCGCGCAAACGGCGTACGGACTCCGCCGAGGACATACGCCTCACTCATGGGCGCTCCCTTCCGCCGCAATACTCGCCCGCTATAACGGCGATGGCGTGCCGTCGGACCGCCGCCCGCCGAAGTCTGCTGTCGGCTCAGACTGCCGCGTTGCCGGGTGAGTCGCCATCACCCCAACCGCGGTTCACCCGGGTGATTTGACGCCCGGTACGCCGTCACAACAAGTCGAGCTCTCGCGCCCGCCGTACCGCCGCGCTGCGGTGCTCGACGCACAGCTTGCGATATATGGCGCGCTGATGAGTCTTGACGGTGTTGAGTGAGATGTAGAGTCTCGCACCGATTTCACGGCGCGACAGTCTGGTGGCCAGCAGACGAAGGACTTCGAGCTCCTTGGGGGTCAACTCCTCGTTGACCATGTTCACCGTGTCACGAGAACGCTTCTGGGCATCGGCGCTTCGTTCGCCTGAAACGAGTAAAGTCGGGGCGATTCCAATGTCCGCACGACCGCGCACCAGGTTGTGAGCATCGTCCAGGACGGCCTTCGCGGACTGGCGGTCGCCGAGACCCTCGAAGATCTCCGCCTTGACCGACAGCGCCTTGGCGACCTCGAGGATCGCGCCACCCTGGCGGGCCGCCATGATGGCCCTGTCCACGGCGGTTACCGCGGCGGTCGAGTCACCGCGCATGTCCAGAAGTTGAGCTGCGGCAAGTGACACCATCACGTCCACGAAGTTTTCCCCATCCGCCAGGTTCCGAGAACTGCCGGAGGCACGACGGATCTGACGTTCAGCGTCGGCGGACTTACCTTCCTCGGCGGCGATCAGCGCCAGGTAGCCCAGCGCGTAGGTTCGCGCGCGACGATCACCCGCCTGCTCGGCGAGCTGCCACGCCCGCCTGAAGGCGACCTGCGCCTCCCGAGTGCTATCCGAAAAGTACAGCGCGGCGCCGTAGACGCTGTAGGCGCTTGAGCGGCACAGCGGCGCATCGCTGAGGTCCAGCGTGGTCGCTCGGCGAGCCTGTTCGAGGGCGGCTGGGACGTCAGCGGTCTTGAACGAGTGGACCGCGCGCAGCACGACCACTTGAGCGGCCATAGCTTCGTCGTCGGGCTGGGTTCCAGACTCGACGACGTCGGTCCACTCGGCGCCGTCATCGAGTCGGCCGGTGCTCAACGCGATCCAGGCGCGGGCCACGCTCAGCCGTGGCTCGTGGAGAACGGTCTGGTCGGGCAGTAGATCAAGCCATCCCGTGACGGTGGACAGCCCGCCCCCGTTGAACTCATTGACCCAGTCCGCGGCGATCAGCTCCGCGCTGTGCGTGATGTCACCGGCAGCGGCGAAGTGCCGGATCGCCTCATCCATGAGCCCCTCCGCCTCGAACCAGCTCGCGGCGCGGCGGTGCAGGTCAGCGACGAGATCCGGTTCGCTGCGGCGCAGCTCGGTGCGCAGCAGCTCTGCGAACAACTGGTGATACCGATACCAGTGGCGCGACATGTCCAGGGGGACAACGAACAGGTTTTCGCGCTCGATCGTCTCCAAGACCGAGGCCGATCCCGTCGTTTGCAGCACCGCGTCGCACAGTGGACCGCTGAGGCGCCCCAACACCGAGGTGCGAAGCAAGAAGCTGCGCATGCCCGCCGCTTGACTATCGAGCACCTCGGCCATCAAATAGTCGACGATATGGCGGTTGTCCCCAGCGAAAGTCTTGATGAACGATGCGGTATCAGAACGACCGGCCAGCGAGAGGGCGGCGAGGTAGAGGCCGGCGGCCCAGCCTTCGGTCCGCTTGTGCAACACGCGAATATCCGCATCGGGTAGTTTCAGACCGAGCACCGTGTTGAGCAGATGGTCCACCTCGTCCGCTCTGAAACGTAGATCGTCGCTTCGTACTTCGGCGAGCTCGCCACTGGCCCGAAGCCGCGCCAGCGGCAACAGCGGATCTGATCGGGTCGCCAGCACCAGATGAACGTTCGACGGCATCCGGCTGATGACGAACGCCAGCTGCTCGTCCACAGTTCGGCTTGCCACCAAGTGGTAGTCATCGAGGATGAGCACCACCGGAACGGCGATGCTGTCCAGTTCATTCAGCAATGTGGGCAATACGACCTGTACCGGATCGGCACCCATGGCCAGCAGTTCGAACGCGCGGGCCCCCACCTCGGGACTGAGTTTCTGCAGCGCGGCGACCACGTACATCCAGAACCACACGGGGTCGGAATCGGACGGATCCAATGACAGCCAGCCGAACCGCTCGTGCTCAGCAGCACCCGCAGCCCACTGCGCTAGCAATGTCGTCTTTCCCCAGCCCGCCGGCGCGCTCAACAGAGTCAGCTTGCGGTTCCTGCCCGCCGACAGTGCATCCAGCAACGCCGTCCGGAGGACAAGCTCTGGCCCGATCGTTGGGACGTGCAGCTTGGTGTCGAGCAGGACCGCTCGGGCTGCTTCGCCGGCATCGTCGTCGTTGTGCCCCGAGGAGTCGGTCATGACCGAACTCCGCGATCTCGCCGAATCCCGTGGCAGGGCTGTGTAACCCGTTGCTGACGCGTCCTGGATGAACGCCGGATTCTCGGCATCCCGGTCGCTCCCTCCAGATTCGGATGGACTCGTTGCCACCGGCGATGGCGTTACCGCCATTGAATCAGATGCGTTCGGCGCGATCACTGCAAACGCACGCCGGCGGTGCCCGTCCGACATGACGAGGCCGTGCACCGTCGCCGAGCCGATGTTGGTCGGGTGGGTGGTGTTCACGCTGTACCTGCTCACCGCATCCTCCTCTCACCCTTCGCTATAGCGGCTCCGGCCACTGACCACGCCGCGTCGAAGCACAGTGCTCTGACTGACTACCTTGGCACCACCACATGTCCGAGACCATCGCCCTGGGGGTGATCTTTAACGCCGGCGTGGGGTAGAGCTAGTGACACCGATATCTGACGGAACCGTCAATCTGTATCGCGCATGAGTTGTGTCAGTTGGGCCCGTGACGTGACGCCGAGCTTGGCGAAGGCGTTGCGCACGTGGGTTTTCACCGTGTGCGGAGAAACATGCAGTTCCTGCGCGACGGAACGGTTGGTCGCGCCTTCGGCGATCAGATTGACGACCTTCAGCTCGGAATCGGTCAGACTGTCCCAGCCGGTTCTCGCCCGAGAATGCAGAACGATGCGCCGCTGGACACCCAACCGCCGCAGCGCCCGACCGACCCGGCGGGCATCGGCGATCGCCTCACATTCGATATAGGCCTCGAACGCGGCATTGAGCTGATCGAGCGCCTCAGCATTGCGCTGCGCACGACTCAACTCACCCCCGGCATCCTCAGCTGCGCTGGCATGAAGAAGCGGCCGCGACGACGCGCGGAGCAACTCCGCAACAGCCACCAACGCCTGTGCATCGTGTTCGAGGATCGCCCTGGCATACCGGGCCACCGTCGCCAACAGCGGCAGCGCGGGCCGCTCACGCTCAAGCACCTCGGTGGCCTGAAGGACCCGCGCGCGCAAGCCGGCATCACCTGCGGCCGAGGCCACCCGCGCACCTAAGATCAGCCGAACCAACGCATGTGGGAAAAATGGCGTGGCCAGTAGGATGACGTCGCCGAGCCAGCGCATCGCGTCATGAACGTCGTCGCGCTGCCACGCCGCCCGCGCGAGCACATACGCCGACCCTCGACGTATGCCGGCGGAGCCAGTGGCGTGGGCATCGCGCGCATCGTTGACCATCTGCTGCAGCAAGTTCCGGTCATCGGTATGCGCCGCCACCTCTGCAAGAATCACCATGCGAAGTACGTCATGCTCGGTTGCCCCCGTCGGCTGCGGGGGCGGAAGGGACACCGTGGCATCTCGAGCGGCCGACAGCCGGCCCGCAGCGAGGTGGACGAGCCCGCTGAAGACAGCCCACAGATCGAGGGCCATCGCGTTGCCTTCCCGGCAGGCTTGCTCTATGCCGTCGGCGACTCGGGCCGTCGCGTCGTCCAGCCGGCCGACCACTGCCAGCAGGTTTGCCTCGTACATTCCGGCATAGGAATGCGCTAACGCCGTTTCATTCGTGTGGGCGAGGGCGCTGAGCTGTTCGAAACGGCGTAGTGCGCGGGACGTGTAACCCTCGCCAGCATCGAGCAAAGCGAGGGTCACGTCGGCCATGATCGTGGCCTCGAGATCACCGGTTGCTGCCGCGGCAGCGGTAGCCGCGTCGGCGGCCGCGCGCCGATGCCCACCTTCGTCGAACACCAGGTTGTACGCCAGCCACGCCATGTGCCGGGCCCGGGTGATGTCGCTGATGCCGCTCAACTTGAGCGCCCGCCGATTCTCCGCTACCCGGCGCTGGTCAGTGTGCTTGGTGTGCACCGGGAGCCGGAGACGGATCTCGGCTTCTACCTCGGGTGACGCCGCCTCCGTGAGCGCCACGTCAGCCAATTCTTCGGCCTCGCGATAGCGGCCGCCCCGATTTAGCCACCCCACCGTTTCCCCTACCAGGGATCCGCGCTCGGCGTCGTCGGCGGGCAACAGCTCCAGCGCGCGCTTGCTCAGATCCGACGCCGCACTTGGATCGCTGTTCGCCACCGACTGGGCGGCTTGTCGGAGCGCGGCGATCGCGGCACGATCGCCGGCCTCAGCGCTGCGGGCAAGTTGGGTTGCGACTTCCTCGGGAGCTGCGCCCATGTCCAGCATCACGGTGGCCGATTGCCGCTCCATCGCTCGGCGCAGCGACTGAGGCAACGACTGCCGCGTCGCTTCGCGCAGCAGATCGTGACGAAACCTCATCTGATCCCCGTCTTCGACGAGCAGGTCGGCGCGGACTGCTTCTTCTACCGCAGCTACCAGGGCCGCCGGTCGGCGTTCTAGCATCGCGGCGAGCAGTCGAACCGAAAACCGGTCAGGCAGCACCGCGGCCACCCGCACGACTTGACTGGCAGTGTCGGAGAGCTGGTCGAGTCGTTGCTGCATGGTGTTGCTGAGCCGTCGCGGCAACGTGTCGCCGGTGGCGACGGCACAGCCTCCGTCGATATCGAGCCTGCCCTCCTCATCCAGCCCGCGCAGCAGTTCCGTGAGCAGAAACGGGTTGCCGTGGGCTTTGTCCGCCAGACCGAGGAGCGACACATCCGCATTGGCTCGCACGGCATCTTGCACAATGTCGGTGACCGCCCCCGGCGTCATGGGCGCCAACCTCAGAAGCCGGGCGTCCCCATGTTCCAGTGCGGTCAGCGTCTCGCGGACGGCCGGCCCCCCGGCGCCGGTTCGAGCGGTGAGCACCCAAAGGACCGGAGAATCGGGCTGCGTCGCCGCCAGCGAACGCACCGCCAGCAGAGTGGCGTTATCGGCCCAATGGATATCTTCGAGGAGTATTGCCACCGGTGTCTGGGATGCGGCGGTCTGTATCGCGGCCTGCAGGTCGCGCACCACCCAATAGCGGAAATCAGCCGAGCCCCCCAAACTGCGCAAGGCCCCGGCATCACCGACGGGGGGATCGGCACGCAGGGTGGCCATGAACAGCGAGAAAAATGGCACCGTCTGCTGGTACTCGAACGCCTCGCCGAATAGTGCCCGAACGCCGGCCTTCTCGGCGAGCGCCAATACCTCGGTCAACAAGCGGCTCTTTCCGATGCCCGGCGGCCCCTCGATGACCAGTACTCCGCCACGTCCCTGAACGACCGCCCCGATCAGCGCCTCGATCACCTTCAGCTCGCTTGCCCGCCCGCGGATCGGCGGTCTGGGCATCCGCCCCGGTGCCCTCGCGGTGCTCACACGAACCGCCACCCGCCAACACGGAGTAGGCGGGTGGAAGACCTCCAAGATGTGTGGTCCACAATCCTCGTCACCGCTTGCGCTTTTCGGCAGTGTAGGCGTGTTTCGCCGGCCCCGTCCGCAAACGCGTTCGACCGCACGCGGCTACCGGCTCGGAGAATCACCCGGGTGAGTCAGCGCGCCGGGTGATGACGACTTATGGTCAGCCGTCGAATGCTGCTCTAAGGCAGCTGGCGATCGCACTACTGACTTCCGAGGTCCGATCGGCAGCGGAAGGCACTACACCGATGAATGACACACACCCTGCTCCTGCCGCACAGTCACCGCTCCGCACCGACGGGCTCGCCCGGTGACGCTGCGCGACGCGGCACCAACCAGTCGCGCCATGGTGGTTGCGGTGATGGTCTCGATGGTCGCGTTCCTCGACTCCACCGTGATCAACTTGGCGTTGCCAGACGTCGAGCACGACCTCGGCGGCGGTCTGGCGCTTCAGCAATGGGTGGTCGACGGCTACCTGTTGACGATGGCAGCGGCGATTCTGCCGGGCGGGTCCATCTCGGATCTGTTCGGACGCGTTCCGGTGATCCGGTTCGGACTGTTGGCGTTCGGGGCGGGGTCGGCGCTCGCGGCGCTGGCCACCTCACCGGCGACGCTGATCATTGCGCGCCTCATTCAGGGGCTCGGTGCGGCATTCCTGGTGCCCGGATCGCTGGCGCTGATCAACACGGTTTTCGACAAGGGGCAGCAGTCCGCGGCGATCGGCGTCTGGACCGGGTGGACGGGAACCGCCTTCGCGCTGGGTCCGCTGCTTGGCGGTGCATGCGTCGACGTACTCGGCTGGCGTTGGATTTTCCTGTTGTCGGCGATTCCCATGGCGGTCGGGTTCGTGCTGACGTTCTGGCTTTGTCCGATGTCGGGACGAGTCGAGGGAGCACGTATCGACATTGCCGGAATGGGCCTGTCTGCGGTAGGACTGGCTACGACCGTGTACGCGTTGATCGAATCGCAGCGCCGCGGGCTGACGTCGCCGATGGTCATCGCACCATCGATGATCGGGCTGGCCGCCCTGGCCGGCTTCGTGCGCTGGCAGCAGCGCAGCACCGCGCCGATGCTTCCGTTGCCGCTGTTCACCTTTCCGAACTTCGCTGCCGCCAACCTCGTCACCGGGTTCGTGTACGGCGCATTGACGTTGGGATCACTGTCCATCGTTCTCTACACCCAGGAGATCGGTGGTTACTCCGCCACCGCAACCGGACTGGCCACCCTACCGATCCCGGCCCTCTCGTTCCTGTTCGCCAGTCGTGTCGGGCGCCTCGCTGCCCGGGTGGGCCCGCGCATGTTTTTGATCGGGGGGCCCGCCGTGGCCGGAATAGGGCTGCTGTTGATCCGCCCCAAATCCGAAGGATTTCATGCGGTCACCGATCTGCTCCCTGGGATGACCGTGCTGGCGATCGGTCTGGTCATGAGCATCACCCCACTGACGTCTCTTACGCTGGCCTCCGTTCCGGCCGAATACAGTGGCCTGGCATCGGCGATCAATAACGCCGTCTCTCGGCTGACCGCACTGGTGTCGATCGGATCCATCGGCTTGATCAGCATGGGCGCCGTGAGCGCGACCGGATTCACTCACGTCTTACAGTTGTGCGCAGCACTATTCGTCCTTGCGACCTTGTGCGCTGCGCTGCTGATCACCAATCCCCCTGCGGAGTACCGCCCGGTCCCATGCGACATCGCGGCGTTGTGCCGCGACCGGCCCGGCGTGCAACCCGCTCTGGCCAGCAGGCCATCCACCCGATGACTCGCGCTGTAGTCACCCGGGTGAATTGATCCGCCGGGTGATGCCGAATCACCCCGCGCCGATACAGGCTCGACAACAACTTCAGGAAGGACCTGCCATGCAAGCCATCACTGTCAAGGATCGCGACGCCGGTATCGCCGGCCTGTCACTGACGGACATGCCCTATCCCGAGGCCGCCGACAGCGAGGTCGTCGTCCGGGTACACGCCGCGGGTTTCACACCCGGGGAGCTTGAGTGGCCGGGTACCTGGGTCGACCGCGCGGGCCGGGATCGGACACCGAGCATTCCCGGCCATGAACTGTCGGGCGTCGTGGTCGAGTTAGGCTACGGCACCGCCAGTTTGAGTGTCGGCCAGCGCGTTTTTGGCCTTATCGACTGGGCCCGCAACGGCTCACTCGCCGAATACGCCGCCGTGGAAGCCCGCGATCTGGCCCCGCTGCCGGTCGACATCGACCACACGGTGGCCGCAGCACTGCCGATCTCCGGGTTGGCAGCTTGGCAAGGCCTGTTCGACCATGGCCGGCTTGCAGCAGGACAAACGGTTCTGATCCATGGCGCCGCGGGCGGGGTCGGGTCCATCGCGGTGCAGCTCGCCCGCGAGATCGGTGCGCGCGTCATCGGGACCGGCCGCACTGCCGATCGAGCCCAGGCGGCCGAACTTGGGGTCCACACCTTCCTCGATCTGGAGACCGAAAAGCTCGAAGATGCAGGAGAAGTCGACGTGGTTTTCGACGTGATCGGCGGAGATATTCTGGCGCGCTCGGCGGCTCTGGTGCGGGCCGGCGGAACGCTCGTCACCATCGCCGAACCGCCCACCATTATGCCTCGCGACGGCCGGGCAGTTTTCCTACTGGTGCAGCCGGACCGCGCCCGGCTCTCAGACCTCGCCGCGCGGGTACGGGATGGTCGACTGAAGCCGATCGTCGGCGCAGTGCTGCCGCTCGCCGAGACTCCCGCCGCCTTCGCTCCCGAGAAGCGGATTCACGGCAAAACGATCTTGCGCGTCACCGAAGACTGATAACCGGAAAGAGTTCAAAGATGGCCCTCAAAGTACCTCTCGCGGCGCTGGCCGCCAGCGCGATAATCGCTCCCGCGGCCCACGCTGATCCGGCGCCACATAGTTCAGCTCAACAACCGGTTGTCCGAACTGTTTTCGACCAACCTACCGATATTCCGGGCAAATCATTGGAAGCGGTGTCCGTCAGCTATCCGCCCGGGGCCAAGAGTGCAGCCCACCACCACGCGAAGTCGGCTTTCATCATGGCCTACGTGATCTCCGGCGCGATCCGCAGCCAACTCGAAGGCGAGGCGCCACGGGTCTATCACGCCGGTCAGACCTGGACTGAAACTCCCGGGGCACACCACACGATCAGCGAAAACGCTAGTGCCACCGAGCCTGCCGAACTTCTGGCGGTCTTCTTGGTCGATACCGGTGACGGCCCGCTCACCACCGAAGACACCGCGGGAAGCTGAAGCACGCCACAGCGTCGACGGCGGGCCTGCAGGGACAGTCCGACGCATCATTCGCCTCCTGGAGGTCTCCATGCACAGCTGCGCTCCGGTCCGAGTTGTCGCCGGGATCTGTCACCGTTCAGGCGCATCACCGTGACCATGCTCGTGGCGGGTATCCGCAGCTTCGGTTCCGAACTGGAGATGCTCGAAGTCGACGAGCCGCGGCCGTTGGCTACCGACGAAGTCCTCATCGACGTTCGCAGCGCCGGGGTCGGCAACTGGGACAACATTGTTCGCGCCGGCGGCTGGGACATCGGAGTCACACCGCCGATGGCGCTCGGCGTCGAGGCTGCCGGAGTCATCACAGCCCTCGGCGGTCACTCGAACCGATTCAGTGTGAACGACGCGGTGCTGGGTCACCCCGTCCCGCTACGCGACCAAGGCGCCTGGGCGCCGCTTCTGATAGCACCGATGGGAGCGCTCGCCCACAGACCGCCCAGCGTTTCGTGGGACACCGCGGCGATCTTTGCGGTGCCGGCGCTGATCGCCGAACAGGTGGTCGCCGAGGCGTTGGCCCTCTACGGCGGAGAAACGTTGCTCGTCCATGGCGCCGGTGGGCTCACGGGCGGTCTCGTGGTGCAGTTGGCGGCCTTGCGTGGGGTCGATGTACTCGCCACCGCAAGCCCTCGCAGTGCCGACCGAATCCGTGCCCACGGGGCTCGTGAAGTGTTCGACTATCGAGATCCGATGTGGCCGCGCC
This sequence comes from Mycobacterium sp. SMC-14, assembly GCF_046250075.1. NCBI lineage: Bacteria > Bacillati > Actinomycetota > Actinomycetes > Mycobacteriales > Mycobacteriaceae > Mycobacterium > Mycobacterium sp. SMC-14. The sequence continues at coordinate 4,715,435 of NZ_CP176429.1, forward strand.
ACGCACGGACTCTGGCGAGGAACACTATCGACGCCGTCGCGAACGCCGTCCCCGGAGGTGCCGCCACGGCGATGACCGCGCTCGCCGATGGTGGCCGACTGGCCACCATCACCTCGGACCCGCCCTCTTCGACCCGCGGCATCAGCGTCACCGCGGTGTACGTCCGCTCGGACGGAGCTCAGCTCGAGCGCCTCACCGCGCTGCTCGGGTCAGGCCGGCTCAGCATGCCCACCCCACGATCACTCAGCCTGGACCGGGCCGCCTCCGCTCTCGCCGACGTCGTCGCCGGCCTGGAGCCCAGGGCCGTCGCGCTCACGAACGACACATAAGGAATCCACCTTCACACCGAAGGAATCGCTACCGACGAGGAGGCTGAAAATGACCACCATTACCCCGATCTTCACCGGCGTAGCCGCCCATATCGCCAAATACGCAGATGCTGTTGCCGTGTCCGGAAGCGGTGTGAATGTGTTCGTCTCGGGAACACCCGGTCTGCGCGTCGATGGCACTCCTCCCGAGGACTTCACTGAAGAAGCCCGGCAGTGCTGGGCCAACGTAGAAAGTGCGCTGGCGAACGCAGGCGCCGAACTCACCGACATCGTCTACATGCGCCAGTGGCTCACCAGCCGCGACACTATTCCCGCCTACCTGGCGGTGAGCAAGGAGTTCATCCATCACCAACCCGCCGCGATGCTCAGCGTCATCGACGGGCTGGTGTGGCCCAACCTGCGCGTGGAAGTCGAAGTCACCGCGATCGTGTCGCCATGAGCAATTACCCCCTCGTCTGCTTGTCCACCGACGAGCTGCTCACCACGACCCGCTCGGTGCGCAAACGTCTCGACCTGACCAAACCTGTTCCCCTCGACTTGATCCGGGAATGCCTCGAGATAGCGGTGCAGGCACCGACATCGGCCAATGCGCAGAACTGGAGCTTCATCGTCGTCACCGACGCCGGACAACGCCGGGCGATCGCCGAGGTGTACAGCCGCATGTGGGACAAGATCGTCGCGTCGCCTTTTGCGGTCGCCGACCGGTTCAAGGACGACCCGGACCGAAATCACGAGCAACGCAAAGTATCCGACAGTGCGGCGTATCTGGCCGAGCACATCGGTGAGATCCCCGTCTTGATGATCCCGTGCGTCGAGGTCATCGACGGCGAACGCACACTGACCGCCGAGAACGCCAACCTGTATTGGAGTTCGATCATGCCCGCCACGTGGAACTATATGCTCGCCGCGCGTTCTCGGGGTTTGGGCACCACATGGACCGGCGTGACGCTGATGGCCGACGCTGACATGCGCGACATCCTCGGGCTGCCCGACAACGTCTACCACGCCACAACTATCCCCACCGCCTACTACACCGGCACGATCTTTCGTCCTGCCAAACGGATTCCACTCGACGATGTGCTGCACTTCGACCGGTGGCACCGGAAGGCTGCGGTCTATCGCGACGCGCCGCAGGAGCACCCATGAGTGGGCTCACGCGGTCACCCGGGTGAATTGCCTGGCGGGGCGATGACCACTCACCCCACTGCGAGGAACGCTGACACATCTGATACGAGCGGAGGACCAGTGGAACCGACGATGTACCGAATCTGCGTTCGCGGTTGTGTTACCGAGCGACTCGGGTCGGCATTCGAGGGGATGCGGCTGGAGTGCGGCGCGGCCGTAACGGGGTTTTCCGGGGAAATCCGTGACCAGTCACAGCTTTTCGGTCTTCTCGACCGGGTACGTGATCTGGGCCTTGAACTGGTCAGCGTGCAACCACAGCAGGCGGCTGACCCGCCGGCTGACACCGGGACGGAGCCGAGTTGGCCGGACAACTCCTAGCCCGTGGCAACGCTCGGGAACTGATTGGAGCGGCCGGACCTGCTGAGGGTAGCGATGCCACAGCCGGACCCGGCAGCGATATCGAGTTCGATCGCGATGTGGTCCCGCTGCTCGAGCCGCTCTACCGACATGCCCTTCGCCTGACCCGAAGGCATGCGGATGCCGAGGACCTCCTCCAGGAGACGGCACTCAAGGCCTATACCGGTAGGCATTCCTTCTTGCCCGGGACCAACCTCAAAGCGTGGCTGTTCCGAATCATGACCAACGCCTTCATCAGTGACTACCGGAGGAGCAGGCGTGCACCCACGGAGTTCCCGGCGGGCGAGGTCACTGACCGTCAGTTGCTGGCCAGCGCGTCGCACCGGTCAATGGGCCTGCAGTCAGCCGAAGATCAGGCGCTGGCAATGCTTCCCGACTCGCACATCAAGGCGGCCATGGCCGGGCTTCCGGAACAGTTTCGCGTCGCTGTCTACTTTGCCGACGTAATCGGCTACTCCTACAAGGAGATCGCCGCCGTGCAGGGGATCCGGCAGGGAACGGTGAGTTCGAGGCTCAACCGCGGACGACAGCAGCTGCGCAATCTGCTTGCAGCCGGGCCCGACGCGCAGCCGTGAGGCACTGCTGGCCTCACGCCAGAGCGCCCCAGCCGGTCAGCCCCTACGCAGCCAGACGTCGATGACGAGGCCGTCACCCGTTCACGCTCGGCCTCAACCCCGCCGTAGCCGAGAGCCAGGCGCTTGAGTCGAGAGCTCAGGATTTGCTGGACAAGAAGAGTGCCAGGGTAAGCATCACGACACACGCAAGGCACGTGTAGACGCCCAGAGATGCTGACGCCATAAGTGGGCTCCTGTCTGCAAAGACTTGGTTGGTCTTGATTCGTTGAGGCCGATCTACGCCCAGCTGCGTAGCTGGACGGCCGTGCCGCGATCGCCACTAAGCTAGCCGCCTGCCTCGGGCGGCGTCAACAAGGCCCCGGACCTCGAGATCGTTGTCCGTCCCGGTGCAATGTGTATTCGCCGTGCTCTCCGCTTCCACCGTGCAATTCCGTTTGAGCGGCTATCCTCAGGCGATGCCGCTTACCCACGACCAACAAATGATGCAGTACGCCATAGAACAGGCTCGACTGTCTCGCGAGGACTCGGGAATTCCGATTGGTGCTGTCTTGGTTGACGGATCCGGTGCCGTGGTTGGTCGTGGGCACAATGAGCGAATTCAACGACATGACGCCACAGCGCACGGTGAGATTTCTTGTCTCCGCAATGCCGGCCGGCGGCAAAGTTATCGGGATTGCACGCTGTACACCACTCTGGCACCATGCGCGATGTGCAGTGGCGCAATTCTGCTGTTTAGCATTCCCCGTGTGGTAGTCGGCGAGGCGAAGACATTTCAAGGAGAAGTGCGGCTACTGGAATCGCGGGGCGTGGACGTCGTCAACTTGAATGAGCGGGTCTGCGTTGAGTTGATGCAAGAATTTATTCGACATCACCCGACGGTGTGGAGCGAGGACATAGGTGCATCATGACGGACGCTGACGTCGGTGAATGCGAGGAGGCACCCGGAGCCTTCGAGACAGCCGATCCTCGGGTTCAAAAGCAATACGAACTGCTGTCGATTCTCGATTCCAAGGCTTCAGCGCTTCTCGTTTTCAACGCGATGACGCTGACTGCGCTGTCCGTGTGGCTGAATTACGTTTCACTAAATATCATGCACTTGGTACTCGACGTTGTTTACGTCGCACTGCTTCTTTCGTGCACGTTTCTGCTCGGAATCATCGCACTTCGCTGGGCCAAGGCAGACGAGAGTATCCAGATTCTCGAGTCTATCCGAGGAAGCCGAACAACTTTGTACACTATAGCGTGGTGGCTGTCGATTACTTCTATAGTCGTGGTCCTCATTACTTCCATGATCCATACCGTCGGCACCGCATTGAAGGCCACCGACCACTGCGGAACCGTTTGCAGCAGCTTTTACTCGGAGAATATTTTTGGCAACCTCGACTACCAGAAGTGACAATCGCCCCGCTACCTATGAGTGACCTTCGGGTCGACGCTCGACCCTAGACAAGCGGATGCGATCCAGCCGAAACCCCGTCCTGCGGTAACCGACCCGCGTATGTCAGCCTGACCGTGCGTCGCCAACGACACGCTCACCACACAGACCCGCCGAGGAAGCAACGCGGCGCCGTCGGGGCCGCTCCCCGACGGCGCCTCACCCTTGCGCCTGGACAAAATTCCCTACATATCAGCTGGGATCGCCGGCCCGGACCGTCTCCCATTCCTCGTCGGCGATCAGGTTTCGCCAATCGACCGGCAGGGAGTCCAGGGCGTCCTCAATGCAGAACCACACCGACTCCAGCGGCGAGGCGCCAGGAGCGGCCGCCGTGATCCGGCTCTCCACGTCGTAGTTCGGGGCGTGCGGAGCATCGCTGAACGGTGCGAGCGCATTGATCGCGTCCATGACGTAGCGCCGCAACTCGGCGTAGGGCCGACCGCGCAGCTCCTCGGGCAGGATCGGCCTGCCGAATATGTAGTCCTGAGCGGCATGGCCGTAGGGCACTTCGAGCTTGTGCGGCAACGGCTCCTCGGGCAAGCCGCCCGCGAAGTACACCGGCACGATCGGCATCGACATCTCGATCGCCATGTCCAGCAAGGTCGACGTCAACCTCTCGACCCGCTGGCCCGAGCTCACGCTGCGGGTCCCGTCGGCGTGCACCATGACCGACACCCCGAGGGCCGCGGCCTCCCGCTTGAGCTCGTCGACCAGCCCGAAGAACTCCTGGGGCTGTTGCTGGTCGAAATAGCGGAGATGCCCCAGCTCTTTGCCCGCCGCCGCGTCGATCATCCGCAGGAGATTGCCGACCCAGCCTGTTTCGTGCTTGGCATGGCCGATGGTGACCACCTTCGTACCGGTCAACCACGATCCGATGGTGGTGCCCAGCAGCGACTCGACCTGCACCTGGTGGTTGGCCAGCAACAGGACCGGCCGACCCCGCACCGCTGCCATCGCGGCCGGATCCGTCACCACGACGTGCCGCACGTAGCGCGACAGCACCGCCCCCAGGGCCAACTCGCCGAACCACCCGTCCGGCATGCCCGCGCTCTCGGTCCACCAGGCTCGGACCGGCTCCCAGTCGGTGGCCGATGACGCGCTCGCGCGGCACGACCCCGGACCCAGGTTCTCGACCTCGACGGTGATGCGCTCCAGCGGCAGCGCGGGGCAGCTCACCTGTCCGTCGACGATCTGAACCTGTGCGGGATGAACCGCATTGTGGACGGCGTCGGCCACCGCCTCCTTGGTCACGATGTCGACCATCAATGAATCGCCTTGACTGTCCGACCCGTACACGGCCTGCAGGGTCCCCTTGAACCAGTCCAGCGTTGCCATCCGGGCAGTGTCGAGCTCGAGGACGCCGCGGCCGAGGCGCTCACTCAGCGACAATCCGGGGACAGCCTGCCGGTCACCCATGAACGCGCGCCGCTCTGGACCGCCGACCTCGGCCAGCGGTCCCTTGCTCAGCAGGAACTCGGCCATCCGGATGCGCGCCCAGGGTTTTCCACCGGCACTGAGCCACAGATCAAACGTCGGCATGCGACCTTCGTCGTCATCGAATCCCACGAATCGGGCTTCGACATCCACGGTTCCCGCCACGGGAGTGTCGGAGTAGAACCGCGCCGAGAGGACGCGGCGCGGGAACCCGACATCGGGGTCGCTCGCGTCGGCGTACGACGCGGGATCAGTGGTGTCGGTGGTCCACACGCTCATCGCGGTGTGCGGCACCACGTGCAACGCGCCATCCAGCAATCCGGGCTGCAGTTCGCCGACCGGAACCCCGCAGCGGTCGATCGCAAGCGTTCCGGTCGAGCCGTTGCGGCCGATGCGGGCACCCTCGGTCAGAGTCGCGAAGGCCGGACCGTGAAACACCGTTCCGTCATAGGGGTCGGCATAGGGCACCGCGCCCTCCAGTGGGGCGGGAGGCTCAGGCTCACCGGTGTACTGCGCGGCGGTTAGGACGACGGCGTGCGCGTGAATCTCCCAGCGGGACAACTCCGCTCGCGGTGCATCCCGCCAGACCTCCAGCCGGCCCTGGAAATGCCCCGGCTGCTGCGTCTGCTCGAGCACGACCCGCAGCTGCTTCGGGGAGTCGATCACCACCCACCGGACCATCTGGACATCGGTGATCTCGACGACCTTGGCTCCGCCCGTGGCCCGGGCTGCCGCCTGGGCGAACAGGTCCATGACCGACATCATCGGCAACGACGGGATGACATACGTCGGGCAGTGATCGACGATCCAGGAGTCGTTGACCGGATCCAGCGCGACTTCCATCGTGGTGGTCGCGGCTGCGACGGTCACCGGTGCCGGGGCGCAAGTGGTGATCTCGCCGGAATCGGCCGGGGACGGCCCGTCTCCGGTGCCGGCGACAATGCGCATACCTAGGTTGCTCGCGGTGTAGATGCGCTTGTTGTCGACCCACAGCGCTGCCTCGGCCACCGCGAGGATGCCGGCGTCCTCGCGGACGATCCGGGTGATCTCCACCTGTGCCGTGATCTGCTTGTTGGTCGGAATGATCTGGCCGCGGTATCGCCAGGTCATGGCGTCGTGCAGGGCCGCCGGCTCGAAGCGTGCCGACGGGCCGGCCTCCCTGCCGAGCCCGAGGTCGAGCATCCCGAATTGCAAGACCTGCAACAGCATTTCGATGCCCAGGGATCCGGGCTGGACCGGGTCCTGGAAGAAGTGCGCCTTGAAGTACCACTCACCGGGGTTGACGTCTTTGACCCCGCGCCACTGGCCCAGCCCGGCGGCGCCGCCGGTGGGCCAGCGGCCGGTGACCCGGTCAACCATCAGCAGCATCGGTTCTGCCAACCGCGCTCCCGCGCCGAAGAACTCGGCAGGCTGAGTGGTCAGGTCGACCAGCGGAGCCTCGCAGGGTTGCGCCAGTGCGGCACGTTGTTCGTCGCTGACCGGGAGACCCACCTGGTTCTGCAGCGCCTCGCGTTTGAAGTAGCCGAACACGGTGTCGAAGGTGTAGACCGGTCCGTCGTCGGCGGTGATCTCCCCGTCGAAGCTGACGATGATGGTGCCCGCGGCCTTGGCGAGGCTCTTCAGCTTCACCTTGATGCGCAGCGTTCCGGTCGCCGGCGTCACCTCACGGTGTTGGGTTCCCGTTCCGTCCAGGTTGCGGAAGAACAGGTCCGCCTCACCGTCCAGCGGGCAGCCGACGTAGCTGGCCAGCCAGCCGCAGGGCTGCAGCGCAACCTCCATGAGCACCGCGTTGGGCATCGTCTCCTGTCCGCCCGCGGCGCCGTTCTCGGCGAAATACCACGCGTCGGCGGGAACGTCGTACTCCACGACGACTTCGGCGCCGGCCTTCATCACGCCGGTCTCACCGACCAGCTCGGTGACTCGGGACATGAAGTGATACGGCGGGCCGGGCAGCCGGGCCGCCTTGCGGGGCGAGTCGAATTTCTCGAACAGCGGCCCGAACGCCATGGAGGGCTTGGCGATAGCACTGGCGAGCATCGCCTGGTAGTCGTAGCGGAATCCGTTGGCTTCGGCGACCGGTTTGGGTTCGACGTAGCCTTCGAGCTCTTTGGCGCCAAGGTCCATCGGCCAGCCCGGTGACAGCTTCAGGCCCATCCGCTCGCAGTGGAAGGCGGGCAGCCCGTCGACGGTGCAGAGCAGGTCGGCGAACAGGGTCGGCTCGGGTCCGGCGATCACCTCTCGGACGAACACTTCGTAGACCACCTCACGCGACTGCGGGGTGACCTGGCCACGGCAGCGCAGCTTGTAGGTCTCGAAGGGCACCGGTTCGAAGCGCCACCCGTCACAGTCGAGCGTCATGCCCAGGGCGGTCATGTAGATCGCCATGGTCTGCATGGTCGCCTCGTACATCAGCGTGCCGGGCATGCACGGGTCGTTCTTGAAATGGCCGGCGAAGAAGCAGTTTTCCGGCGTGACGGGCGCGACGGCCCGCAGGTATCCGCGGCCCCACGGGCCTCCGGTGAAGTCGAGGTCGGTGACCTCGTCGACGAAGAGCATGTCGTCGGCATGAATGCTCGGGGTGCGGGTGTGGCTGCCCGCCCGCTCGAAGCCCTCGCCGAACGTGCGCCAGATGTCGCCGGACGCCATCGCCTCCAGATCGGCACGCTGCAGTGAGGTGCGCGAGGTCTGGGCGGGAGTAACTTCCATCGGCCCGCTGACGGTCTGCTCCTCGGGGCGCCACAGGACCCCGCCGGATGCCGCCAACTCCTCGTCGGTGAAGAACCCGGCCTGGCCGTTGCGCATCGACATCCGCTCGACACCGTCGATCGTGCAGTCGTAGTGAAAGAAGAACAGCCGCACATCGCCCTGGCGGGCGTGGCCGTCCACATGGATGTCGAAGCGCAGGGTGTCGCCGATCTCGGGCAGGCCACCCAGGTAGGTCACCTCGCAGCCGAGCAGCCGGTAGACCCGCTCGCTCTTGTTGAGCAGATCCGCGCCCATCCAGGAGATGAGCATCAGGTCGGCCTGCCCGCTTTCGATCATGATGCCGGCCGGCATCCGGCCCTGCTGGAGCCACCATGAGTCGGCGGTGACATCGGTTTCGGTCCACAGCGTTCCGGTGCCGTGGCGGGCCGGTTCGGCGTCGATGCCCAGTAGCCGGTCCGCCAGCAGCAGTGGCGGTTCGGGCATCCGGACCTGTCGGGGGTACTGGTCCTGCTCGGCGAACGCCGGACCGAAGATCTCGGAGATGTTCCCCGAGGAGTGCACCCGCAGGCCGTCCTTGTCGAGCTTGAGCCCTACCGGCTCGCGCTTGACCGTCGGCGCCGGGACCACCTTGTCGGTCGGCTTGACGGGCTGGATGGCCCGGCTCGCGCCTGCGGACATGGTGCCGGCGGTGGGTGCCGCGCTTTCAGCCGCGGCCGCAGCCGGCTGCGGCTCCGGTCGCGACGGCGTTGCCGCGGCGACAGCCAACGGCAGCCGGGCCAGCGACTCCGCGACGGTTGCCAGGGCCGGAGGCATCGGGAGTTGGGTTGGCATGAATCGCTCCAGTTGATGAGGGGGGTTCGTTCCTGGGGCCGTGACGCGTGGTGGCAGGTGGACCGCGGGCAGGTGCGCGGGGAAGTTGAGCCGGATCGGTTTCGCGCCGGCGTTGGCTACCGCCGGCGCCAGCAAGGTCGCGGCCTGGGGCCCGGTTGCCGACGACACCAGCGTGACGTGTTGTCGCTGCTCGGCCATTCCGGTGAGTTCGACGGCGACGAGCCGTTGCTCGGAGGTCCAGGCCTCGCCGTCGGGCCACACGCCGAGGGCTCCGTAGAGCACGCCGGCGGCCACATGCAGCAGCCCGGAGGCGGCGTGTGCGTGACCCAACAGGGCCGACAGGTTCACCGCACCAGCAGCGGTGCCCAGGTGCAGACATTCGGCGTCTACCTGCTGATCGGGGAGCAGGGTCGCGTACACGGTGTCACCGTCGCGGCGCGCATCGGCGGCGCGCTTGAGGACGAGAACAACGGCCGCGTCGCCGGGTATCTGCTCGTCGGCGTGCAGTAAGGCACGCGCCGCGGCCTGGTGCACCGGTTCGCAGCTGAGGTCCACCGCCCCCACCACGGCCGCGTCGACCTCGCCGCGTCGCAACGCCCGGGCAGCCAACTCGAGTGCCGTGGTGCCCGAGAGCTGTTCGCGCGACACCGTGAAACTCGGTCCACGCAAATCGAATTGGCTGTTCAGCCGGTTCGCCACAATGTTGGGCATGGCGCCCACGACCCCCGCGGCGGTCCACCCCGCGACGACACCGTCGCGCGCCGCGGCGAGCTGATCGGGGTCGTCGCATTCGTCCGCCAACCGCCAGCGCATTCCGAATCGGGTGACTTCGGCGTCGCAGCCCATTCCGACGATGACGCTGGTGGTGTCCGGCGGCAAGGACTTGATCAGCTCGCCGATGCCCAGGGCCGCGCCGAGCAGTGCCAGTTGTTGGGGCTGGGTCTGTTTGAGGTCGGCCGGCGGGAAGCGGGTTTGGGTCAGGTCCAGACAGACCTCATCCATGCGTGCGCCGCGTCTTCCATCGACCGTGCCGGTGGGTATCGGCCGACATGTCTTCAAGTGCTCTGCGACAGAGGCGGTTCCGTGTCCGTCGCCGACCAGAAGGCTCAGGCCGACGATCGCGATCTCCTGCTCGGGCGGGGGGGCGGTGGTCGGCGCGACCGGCGTAGGACCGCTAACTTCGACCCATTCTTCGAGCAGCAGGTGGGCGTTGTTGCCGCCGAAGCCGAAGTTGTTGACCGCGGCGCGGCGCGGGCCGTCACTGTCCCACGGCTCGGCATCGGTGAGCAGCCGGAACGGTGAGTCGGCGATGAAGGGCAGCGGATCGTCGGCGTGCAGGGTCGGCGGGCGGATGCCGGCTCGCATCGCCGCGAGCACTTTGATGGCTCCCGCCGCACCCGATGCCGTGATCGAGTGGCCCAGATTGGATTTCAGCGATCCGATGGGCACGTCGGTGAGACCGGCGAAGATGCGCGCCATGCTCATCATCTCGGTCAGATCGCCGCGCGATGTCCCGGTGGCATGGCATTCGATGAGCGAGATGTCTCGCGGCTGTAGGCCGGCCATCTCGTAGGCCAGTCGCATCGCGCGCTCCTGGCCGTCCTGCGAGGGCACCAGAAACCCATGCCCCCGGCCGTCGTTGCTCAAGCCGACGCCCCGGATAACGCCCAGGATGGTGTCGCCCTCGGCGATCGCGTCGTCAAGCCGTCGCAGTACCAGGATGGCCGCCCCCTCGGCGGGGACCAGCCCGTCGGCGCCGTTGTTGAACGGCCGCGACCGCCCCGTTCGGCTCAGCGCCTGCAACGCGGTGAAGCCGACATGCAGCAGCAGATCGCTGGCACCGTTGATGCCGCCGGCGAACATGACGTCCGCGGTGCGGTCGTGCAGCCGGTCGCACGCCAGCTTGATGGCATACAGCGACGAGGCGCAGGCGGCGTCGAGAGCCGCGGCTCCCCCCGTCAAACCCAGTGCCTGGGCGATCAGATGCGCCGGCAGCCCGGACATGAACCGATTGCGCCAGTCCACCCCGGATTCGAGGCCGGGCTGTTGTCCCCGCCAGACGGTTTCGGCGAGGTCGGTCATCTTCTTGGTGGGGTAGCTCAGGTTGCCCAGGACTATCCCCGCCGAGCCCGGGACCTCACCTGCTCGCCATCCGGCACTGTCCAGTGCTTGGCGGGCCGCCTCGATGCCCCACCGGTAGAGCGGGTCGAGGCCGGCGAGATCGTCGGCGTCGACGAGCAGTCCGCGGGGGTCGAATGCGTCGTCGAAGCCGCGGACATAGCCGCCGCGGTCCGACCAGGTGTGGTCGAGTTCGGGTGCGTCCGTCGGGGCGCACAGGACGCGAGCCGGCGATACGCCCCAGTAATCCGGGCCGGGCGAACCCAGCGCGTCGCGGCCGTCGCGCACCGTCGTCCAGAGCTCACCCGCATTCAGTCCCCCGGGCAGGACACAGCCCTGCCCGACGATCGCGATGGGATCAAACTTCACTTCGTATCAGCCGCCGTCGATTCAGCCGCCGTAGGGATACAACTCGAGTCGTTTGAGACTGACCACCAGCTGGTTGTCGGCATCGACCAGATCGAGGTCGCAGACGGCGCGGCTGGTCTTGGCGTCCCCGCCGGTGAGCACGCACCGCAGTCCCGCACCCAGCGCGCCGGACCGGTACCGGATGATCTCGCCCACCCGCAGCGGAAGGACATTGCGGCCGAGCAGCTGGTAGCTCCAGACCAGTGCCGCCTGCAGGCACCCGTCGACGGCGGCCGGGTCAGTCGCCCAGCCCTCCCCCGGCCAGCCCACCGACGTCAATCCGGACAGGTTGGCCGTCGCGGTCGTTTCGGCGCAGTCCACGGCGTCGAGCACCTGGAAGGCCGCTCCGTGAAACAGTGCCCCACCGGTATAGCAGCCTTCGCGGTCGATCCGGCGATCGCCCGGTGCCGACATCGGGGCGTTCGGGACCACGGCTGCGCCCGAACGCATCTCGAGTTTGGCCGAGTAGTACGCGGTCGAGTCTTCGATGTCGCTGAGCGTCAACGTCAGCAGCTCGGGCCGATCGTCGACGGGCACGCACCGCACCAACAGGGGATTGCCGTGTTTCTCGAACTCGTAGAGCGTCACGCCGCGCAGCACCTTGAGGTCGAGCACCCGGTCCACATAGTGCCCGGGCCGGCACGCCTCGGCCATCCGGATGAACCATTCGAGTGCCTGCACGACCGGCAACACGACGTTGCCCTGAACCCGGTGGTCAAGCAGATAGGGCTGCTGCGCCACCTGGGCGAGCACCCGCGCGACCCGACCCTCCGGCGGTATCGGATGCGTGGGCAGCCCGGCCAGCACGCCGTCGCCGAGGGTCACCTCGGAACTGCCGGTTTCGCCGTCCAGAACCTCGGCGACGAACGCACGTGCGCCGTCGGCGAGCGGGATCAGCGAGATGCCCCGGGACTCGAACATCGCTTTGAGCCCGGGGGTCACCATTCCGGAATCCCAAGGGCCCCAACCCAACGCCCGCACCACACAGGACGGTCCGCGACGAGCCTGCTCCGCCAGGGCCACCTTGTTGAGGATCTCATTGGCCATGGCGTAGTCGCTTTGACCGACGTTTCCGCTGCGCGCGGCCACCGACGAGAACAGGCAGATCACCTTGAGCTCATCGTTGGCCGTCGCATCCAGCAGCGCGGACGCGCCGCCGACCTTGGTCTCGAAGACCCGGTCGAACCCGTCAAGGGTCTTCTTGTGCAATGGCGCATCGGCCAGCACGCCGGCACCGTGCACCAGCCCGGTGATCGGACCGAACTCGCTTCGCACCCGGTCCAGCAACGCACCCAGCTGCGCGGTGTCACGGACATCGGCGGCGGCGTAGCGGACGCGGGAGCCGGCCGCGGTCAGCGCGGCCAGGGTGGCCCGCACCTCGCGGTCGGCCAGGATGCGCTGGGCCTGTTGCTCCAACTGCTTCGGTGTGACCTTGAGCCCTTGCGCCCCGGCGCTGGCCAGCAGCGCCCGCTTGAGCTCAGCGTCGGTGGTCAGCCCGTGCGCTTCCGGTGGTTCGTCGCTGAGTTCGGTGCGTCCGATCAAGACGAAAGCCGCCTGGGTCTGCTGCGCCAGGGCGATCACCGAACCGGCGGTGACCCCGCGGGCACCGCCCGAAACGACGATCACGTCGTGCGCACCGATGCGGTGCGTGCGAGTGCTCACCTGCTGCGCGTCCGCGACGACTGTGGTTCGCCCGTGCGAACTGCCCAGGCCCACTTCGAGTTCCATCCCGCCGGACAGGACTTCGTCGGCGATCTGTTCGGCGACGACATCCGGGGAACGGTGCCCGACGGCGATGTCGATTGCCTTGACCTGCGCGCTGGTCCACTCCTGGGCAGCCGTCTTGGCCAGCGCACCGATCCCGCCCGACCAGGCCCGCAGGCCGGGATCGGTGAGCAGACCGAATGTTCCGCCGGTGTCTTGGACGGTGACGAAGACACCGCCACGCTCTGCGAACTGCGCTGCGACGCACTGTGCGTCGGCGAACAGCACCCGGTTGACGGCAAGCGCCTCGTCACGAGTGGCGATCGGCCGCAGTCCGCCCAGATGGATGACCGCTTCGGCGTCGGCACTGGGCCGGGCCGCGATCGTCGCGCGAATGCCGTGAGCCCGCAGCCTTGCGGCCAGGGCCTCGGCCATCTCGGTCAGGCTGGCCTGCGCCGCCTCGGCCGTCACGATCTCGACGGTCCTGGCGGCATAGAGGCCGGGCATGCCCATCCCGCTCACCGGAGCGGCGGTGGCGCGTACCGCGTAGCGCGCCACCTCCGCCCCGGTCAACTCAAAAGGGGCGCGATCACCTGCCGACAATCCGTTGGTCGCCACCAGATCCGGTGGTGGCGATCCCATGAGCGATTGCAGGTAGTCGACGATCTCCTGCAACGTCACCAACGCCGCCATCGTCGCCGTCTCCACCTCAGGCAACGACGGAACCCGATCCTGCACCGCCGACAAAATCTCCACCCGCTTGATCGAATCGATCCCCAGATCGGCCTCAAGCGCCATCGACAAATCCAGCATCTCCACCGGATAGCCGGTCTTGTCAGCAACCACCGCCAACATGTCCCCGACCAAATCCACACCCGCCGCCGGAGCAACAGCCACCGCAGCAACCGGAACAGGAGCAACGGCCGCGGGAGCCGGCGCAGCGGCGGCAGCAGCCGGGGCGGCCGCCGGGCCCATCAGCGACTGCAGGTAATCCACGATCTCCTGCAACGTCACCAACGCCGCCATCGTCGCCGTCTCCACCTCAGGCAACGACGGAACCCGATCCTGCACCGCCGACAAAATCTCCACCCGCTTGATCGAATCGATCCCCAGATCGGCCTCAAGCGCCATCGACAAATCCAGCATCTCCACCGGATAGCCGGTCTTGTCAGCAACCACCGCCAACATGTCCCCGACCAAATCCACACCCGCCGCCGCGGGCGCCACGGCCGCGGGAGCCGGCGCAGCGGCGGCAGCAGCCGGCGGGGCCGCCGGGCCCATCAGCGACTGCAGGTAATCCACGATCTCCTGCAACGTCACCAACGCCGCCATCGTCGCCGTCTCCACCTCAGGCAACGACGGAACCCGATCCTGCACCGCCGACAAAATCTCCACCCGCTTGATCGAGTCGATCCCCAGATCGGCCTCAAGCGCCATCGACAAATCCAGCATCTCCACCGGATAGCCGGTCTTGTCAGCAACCACCGCCAACATGTCCCCGACCAAATCCACACCCGCCGCCGGAGCAACAGCCACCGCAGCAACCGGAACAGGAGCCGGCGCAGGCGGTGCCGGCATCGTGACGACCGGCGCAGCCGCGGCCACCGGCGCAGGCGCTGCGGGTGCAGGTGCAGGTGCCGGTGCGGGCGGAACGCTGATCGGGGCTGCCGGAGCCGCAGGCGGCGCGGGCATGGCCGGCGCGGGCGGCGGGGCGAACGCTGGCGGGGCCGGAGGGGCTGCAACACCGTAGGCGGCCACCGGCGCAGGCGGCACCACCGTGGTCGCGGTGGGGAAGGCCAGCTGGTTGACCGGCATCGGCGTCATCCCGGTGCTGGAGACCAGGGTCTGCAGCAGGCCCTGCAGGTGGGCGATGGTCTGCTGCATGCTGCCCAGCGCACCGACCATGTGCGTCACCATCTCGGCTCCGGGACCCGACATCAGCGGCGAGGTCACCATCGGAACTGCGGCGGCCTGGACCGGGACCGGGACGTGCGCTGGGACATGTGCCGGCCACCCGTTCGCCGCGGGAACGGGTGGATGAGCTGCTGTCATAGTGGGCTCCGATACGGTCGCGTGGCCGTTGTGGTCACTGCGGGGGGTGGATTTCTCAAATCTTTCCGAGGGCCGCTGCACCGGCTCGTCGTTGATGTCGGGTCGGCCGAAGTTGGTCCCGTTGAGCTTCATCGTCAACTTGGGCGCCGGACGGGTTCGCGGATCGTCACCCTGGCGGTAGTCGGCCCACAGGGCTTCGAAGTTCATCGGGACGCCGGCGGCCACGAGCTGGGCCAGCCCCATCCACAGCGACCGAATCCCGTTTCTGCCCTTGGCATCCAGGGAGACCGCGACGTGGTCCTGACCGGTCAGACATTTGCCGACGAGGTTGGTGAGCACACTGCCGGGGCCGACCTCGACGAACGTTCGGGCGCCGGCGGACCACATGGCCTGCACCTGCTCGACGAACCGCACGGGCTGAGCGATCTGGTTGGCCAGCGTGGCCTGCATCGCCTCGGCGCTACCGAAATACGGCTGAGCCGTCGCGTTGGCGTAGACGGGCACCTGCGGCACACCGAACGGAATGCCGGCCAGGTACGAGGCGAACGGGGCCGCCGCGGAGCTGACGATCTCGGAGTGGAAGGCGGTGGCGACGTCGAGGAGCCGCGCATTCATCCCCGCTGCGCTGAAGCGCTGCGCGGCATCGGCAATGGCCGCACTGTCGCCCGAAAGCACAACCTGGTTGGGGGCGTTGTGGTTCGCGATGACCACTGACAAGCCCCACTCGCCGAGAAGTCTGCTGACCTGTTCGGCAGGGGCGGTCACCGCGCACATCGCTCCGTCGCTGCTGGCGGCAGCCTGGGCCATCAGCGCGCCGCGCGCGCGGGCGATGAGCAGTGCGACGTCGTCACTGATCACCCCCGCGGCACACAGGGCGCTGACCTCACCGAAGCTGTGGCCGCCGACGGCGACCGGCGCGACGCCCAGCGAGCGCACTATCGCCAGCAGGCTGAGGCTGTGTGCGCCGATGCCCGGCTGTGCCCATTCGGTCTTGGTCAGCTCGGCGGCCTGGGCCGCGCGGTCTTCCTCGCTGAATGCCGTTTTGGGCCAGACGACATCGTGCAGGTCGCGGTCTGCGTTAAGCAGGTCGGCACGCGCGAGTTCCCAAGGCGCCAAGGCGGGTTCGTAGAGTTGCGGAATGTCAGCACCCATGCCGACGTACTGGCTGCCCTGCCCGGGAAACAGCAGCGCGACCGGGCCCGCCTGTTGGCAGGAGTAGTAGTAGCCCTTGGGCGAGCTGAATGACGTCTCGCCGCTGGAGGTTTGCAGCTTGGCCGCGGCTTCCCCGAGCATCGTGCGCAGGCCCTCGACGCTGTTGGCGACGACGGCGAGGCGGTGCGGGCGGGTGGCGTCATATGCCGATTGCGTGCTGCGCGCGAGGTAGCCGAGCATGTCCGGCGAGTCGACCAGCGAGGCGGCCAGCTCCCCAGCCTGCGCGGCCAGCGCGGCCGCGGATTCCGCGCCGAGGACCACGAGCTCGGAGTCCCAGGAGCGGTAGCGCGGTGCATGCTTTCCGGCGCCGGAGTATTCCTCGAGCGTGATGTGGAAGTTTGTACCGCCGAAGCCGAATGCGCTGACCGACGCGCGTCGCGGCACATTCTGGTCGGCGATCCAGGGCTTGGTCTGCGTCGACAGGTAGAACGGCGACGATTCGATCTCGAGCCCGGGATTGGGCCGGTCGATCTTGATGGTCGGCGGGAGGGTCTTGTGGTGCAGTGCCATCACGGTCTTGAACAGGCCGCAGGCTCCGGCAGCTCCCTTGGTGTGCCCGACCTGGGACTTGACCGAGCCGACGGCGCACCATTGCCGGTCGGCCCGGCCCGACTCGTCGAACACCCGGCGCAGGGCGGTGAACTCGGCGACGTCGCCGGCTTTGGTGCCGGTGCCGTGGGCTTCGACGAGGCCGACCGTCTCGGGTCCGTAGCCGGCGGCCTCGTAGGCGCGGCGCAGGGCCTTGGCCTGACCATCGGGACTGGGGGCGTAGATGCTCTTGGCCCGACCATCCGAGGATGTGCCGATGCCGCGGATCACGGCGTAGATCCGGTCGCCGTCGCGCTCCGCGTCGTCGAGGCGCTTGAGCGCCAGCATGGACAGGCCCTCGCCGAGCATGGTGCCGTCCGACTGGTCGGAGAACGGACGGCAGTCGCCGGTACGCGACAGCGCGGTGACCTTGGCGAAGCACATGAACATGAAGATGTCGTTGAAGGCGTCGACGCCGCCGGCGATCACCATGTCGGCCTCGCGCAGGTACAGCTCGTGCAGCGCGATCTCGATCGCGGCCAGTGAACTGGCGCATGCGGCGTCGACAACGCAGTTCGTGCCGCCGAGGTCAAACCGGTTGGCGATACGCCCGGCGATGACGTTGCCAAGCAGGCCGGGGAACGTGTTCTCCTGCCACGGGGTGTAGCCCGACGCGACGCGCTCGCTGAACGCGGTGAGCTCGTTGTCGGAGAGGCCCGCTGCGCGCAGGCCGCGTTCCCAGATCGGCCGATGCAGGCGACCGCTCATGTAGCCGGACATCTCGGTTCCGCCGGACGAACCCAGCACCACGCTGACACGTTCGCGGTCGATACCGGAGATGTCGCCGCCGGCGTAGTCCTCCAGCACTTGCTGCGCGACCCTCAGCGCCAGCAACTGGGCGGTGTCGGTCGCGGGCACAACGTTCGGCGGAATGCCGAAATCCATCGGCGAGAAGTCCACGGTGGGCAAGAACCCCCCGCGACGGGCGTATACCTTGTCAGGCGTGCGAGGATCTGCGTCGAAATAGTCGTCGATCCGCCAGTGCGACTCCGGTATGTCGGAGAACAGGTCCGCGCCCTCAACGATGTTGCGCCAGAATCGCTCGGCTTCTTCGGACCCGGGAAACAGCGCGCTGACGCCGACCACTGCGACAGGTGGATGTTTGGCTACCACAGGTCTCCTTAAGAACAACCTTGACACAAAGCATCGAAAGCCTAAGTTTCGCCATCAGAGACGGTGAGTTGCAGCTGGGGGTCCGCTGATCATCCCGATGGCCAGACGCTGCCGGGACAATATCAGAGTGTTGTCGCCATCACACATCGAAGAGGGCCGCGCTGGACTGGCGGTGCATTACAGTCGTGCGTCCGAATGTCACGCCAGCGGGCCGCTGAACTGCTAGAAAACGGCCAGCCGGCGCGTGGCGCCGAGCGGCTCAGACCGCCAGCGGTCGGGGCCTGTAGGCGAACGCGTCGGACGGGACAGGCACCCCGCAGGAGCGCGCCGCACCGGCGCGGGTCACGTGCGCGGCACCTTCAAGCAGGTTAAGGGCGACCTGGACGGCCTGGCGGTTCTCGCACGCCTCCAGGTGGCTGCCGGCCACCCAGCTGTTGAAGGCGCCCATGGCCGGGCCGCACCAGATCTGGTAGTCCAGCACTCGCTCGGGGATGCCGCTGATGGCCCACCGGCTCGACTGACCCAGATACCAGCGGAACACCAGTGCCATCTGGTACTTCGGGTCCCGGGAAGCGAGTTCGAGGACCGCCGGGTCACGCTGTTGCCAGTACCGCTGGGTGTCCGCCCATACTTCGGCGACGGTGGTGCCCAGGATCTTCTCCAGCTCGGGACCGTGCTTGGCGACCACGCTGGCCAGGTCGGGGTTGCCTGCGTACCACTCGTAGAGCTTCTTGCCGCGCGGGGCGAACATCGTTCCCCGTTTGAGTACCTGCAGGTTGACGCCCATTTCGAACATGTCCGAGGCGGGGGCCATCATCACGTCCGCGATGCCGGCCTTGGCGAGCATGGCGCGCCCGGGCGCTGACAGGCCCGACTCCACGCAGGCCTGGTTGACGGTCCCGGTCAGCACGTAGGCCGCGCCCATCGCGAAGGCGCCGGCGACGGCCTGCGGTGCGCCAAGGCCGCCCGCAGCACCCACCCGCACCCGGCAGTTCAGCTGGTGCTGCTGGGCCAGCGAATCGCGCAGCATGACGATCTCGGAGAAAAGCGCCGGCAGCGGGCGGTTGTCGGTGTGCCCGCCGCTGTCGGATTCGACGGTGA
Organism: Mycobacterium sp. SMC-14; assembly: GCF_046250075.1. Taxonomy (NCBI): domain Bacteria; kingdom Bacillati; phylum Actinomycetota; class Actinomycetes; order Mycobacteriales; family Mycobacteriaceae; genus Mycobacterium; species Mycobacterium sp. SMC-14. The sequence continues at coordinate 4,734,583 of NZ_CP176429.1, forward strand.
TGTCCTCGGCCACCGGCACATACCGAGATAGGTCGGCTTCGCGCTGGGTCAGCTTTCCGGCCGCCACCAAGGCGGACACCAGCGCCGCCGGCGCCGGCTCCATGAACATCCGCGCCACCTCGGGCCGCGACACCTTGGCCATCACGTGGTTGCGGCGCACGATGTTGCCGGCCGGATCGGTGTCCAGTCCCGACAGTGCGTAGTGCACCACCGCGGGGGTCAGCTTCATGAATGCCGAGGCCTCGACGACGGGAACGCCGCGCGCGATGAACAGTTCGGCGACGCGTGTCTCGAGGGAGGCTTCATTGGGCGAGTGGATCAGGTTGGCTCCCCAGGCAAGACCGGGCCGGCCGGCCAACGCCGCCTGAATCTCGGCCAGCCCCCGCTCCACCGCCTCATAGGAGAGCCCGCCCGCACCGAAGAAGCCCATCATGCCGGCCTCGGCCATCGCGATGACCAACGCCGGCGTCGCGATGCCGTTGGCCATCGCACCGGTGACATAGGGGAAGCGGACGCCGTGCGCCTCGCAGAATTCGCGGTCTCCCAGCCACTCGGGGTAGATCGCGGGCAGGGTTCCTTCCAGGGCGAATTCCGATTCCCCGGCCCCGACCACCTCACCGCCTCGGGCCAGGCCCAGCATCCCGGTGGCCGTTTCGCGCACCACGTGCAGGGGGATGCGTACGTCGCCGATCATGTCGGCGATGTCCTGCGGGGCGAACGCGGCGGACGCGGCGACGGGGCGCCAACCCAGGCCCGGGCTCGCGTCGGTCCGCTGATCCAGTACTACGCCAGGTCGCTCGTTCACAGTCGGTTCCTCTCGATCACCGGTGCTGTGAGCGCTCGCGCCGAGGGGCCTGCGCACGAACCGGAGAAAACGATGAGAGTTTCTCATGGACCGCGATGGCCGGGAGTCTCCCCACCGTCAAACGGGTATAGGGCTGCCATTCGGCGCCAGCGGCGGCGCCGGTGGACGGAGGAATCGCTGCCGTGGGTCAACTACCGATGGCGCCCTTGCTGCGCCGACGTTCCGGGCTGCGCCAGATCACCGCCGGTCTCGGCGAGCTCGACGCCGAGGTGTTCGAGGCAATCGCCCAGTCGCCCAGCCGACTACTCGACACCACCATGCCGGTCCTGACCCGCGCCGCCGACCACTCCAAACTGTGGCTGGCTCTGGCAGCCGCCATGGCCGCGACCGGGGGCCCGGCAACTCAGCGGGGCGCCGCACGCGGCGTGGCCAGCCTGGCACTGACCAGTTTGGTGACCAACCAAGTGATCAAACGGATCCGACCACGCGCACGCCCCAACATCCTGCTGGTGCCCCTGCTGCGCCGCGCCCACCGGCTACCGCTGTCGAACTCGCTGCCATCCGGACACTCCGCGAGCGCAGCGGCGTTCGCCACCGGGGTGGGCCTGGAGAACCCGCTGCTGGGCCTGCCCGTCGCGGGGCTGGCCGGCCTGGTCGGTCTGTCCCGCGTCGCCACCGGCGTCCACTATCCCGGGGACGTACTCGCCGGGCTGGGCATCGGTGCGTCGATCGCGGTGGCCGGGGCAAGGCTGGTCCCGCCGATAGCCTCCCCGCCCGCGCCGCACACCACGGCCCTGCGAGTCCCCGCCCCCGCACGTCCCAACGGCAAGGGCGTGACGCTGGTGGTCAATCCCGCGTCCGGCGACGGGCGTGCGGGCGAAGTCGCGGCGCAGGTGCGCGACGCCCTGCCGGCCGTCACCATCGTCGAGGTCGGACCCGAGGACGACCTGGCCGAATCGTTGCGCCGCGCCGCCGGTTCCGCCGAGGTGCTCGCTATCGCCGGCGGCGACGGCTCGGTCGCAACAGCCGCGCACTTGGCGGTGGAACACGACCTGCCACTGGCGGTGTTTCCCGGCGGCACGTTGAACCACTTCGCCAAGGACATCGGCTGCGACACCACCGCGAAGACCATCCGGGCCATCGCCGAGGGCAGCTTGTCGCGGGTGGATGTGGTGCGGTTCAACGACGAGACAACCGTGATCAACACGGCAAGCATCGGCGCCTACCCGACATTCGTGCGCCGCCGGGAACGTTTGCAGGGCAAGCTCGGAAAGCCGGTGGCCAGCGCGTACGCGATGCTGATGACGCTGCGGCGTGAACGGCCGGTGCGCATCTCCTACGACAACAAGACGCTGCAGACGTCGCTGTTCTTCCTCGGCAACTCGACGTATCAGCCCGAGGGCTTCGCGCCGGCGGTACGGCACCGGATGGACGACGGGCTGCTGGATGTGCGGATCCTGGAGACCGGCCGGCCGTGGTCCACGTTGCGCGTCGTGGCGGCACTGCTGAGCGGGCGGCTGCAGCGCAGTCGGCTCTACCACGAGTTGCGGGTTCCGCAGTTCCGCTTCACCGCAGTCGACGGACCCGCGCCGATCGCCCACGATGGGGAGGTCGACAACCCGTGCGCGGAAGCCGAATTCACCGCGTGCTACCGCGCATTACAGGTATTTCGGCCCATGCCCTCTGGCTCGCGGCAGCGACCGGGCCGGTCATCGCGGCGGACGTAGAACTTTCATCGCGGCGCGTAGCACCGGTGCGGGGATACGGTCCTGCATCGCCAGCGCGCCGGCGGCGGCCCTGGTACGCAGCGGTGTGCCGCGACCGAACATGCGGTTGAGCGGTCCGCCGGACGGCTCGATCTCGACGTGCAGCGGCGGGGTGCCGACCGCGGCGCCCAGAGCCTGCGCGATCACCATCCGCTGGATCTCGCTGGTGCCTTCGAAGATGGTGTACAGCTTGGCGTCTCGATACCACTTCTCCACCGGATGGTCGGTGATGTATCCCCAGCCGCCCAGGGTCTGAACGGCCCGCTCCGTGACCCGGACTGCGACTTCGCTGGCGGCCAGCTTGGCCATCGATCCCTCGCCCCGACTGAATCCGATCCCGTTGGCCGCCATCCAGGAGGCGCGCCAGGTCAGCAACCGCGCCGCGTCGATCGCGGTGGCCAGCTCCGCCAGCGGGAACGCAATGCCCTGGTTGTCGATGATCGGTCCGCCGAATGCCTCCCGCCGGGTGGCGTAGTCGGTCGCGTATTCCAGTGCGGCACGGGCGATGCCGATGGCCTGCGCGGCGACCATCGGCCGGGTCTGCTCGAAGGTCCCCAAGGTCGCGGAGCCGGATGTTGGTGCACCTGCCAGGATTTCGCGGGCCTTGGCGAGTTTGTGCTCGAGTTTGTCCGGCCCGCCAAGCAGGTTCTCGGACGGGATGCGGACGTGGTCGAATCGCAGTTCGGCGGTGTGGGAGGCCCGGCAGCCCAGCTTGTCGAGTTTGCGGACCATGTCCAGCCCGGGCGTGCCACCCGGCACGATGAATAATGCCTGGCCGCGGTGGCCCAGGTCCGGGTCGACAACGGCGTTGACCACGTGCACGTTCGCGATACCGCCATTGCCGATCCACATCTTGTGGCCGTCGATGATCCAGTCGTCGCCGTCGCGGCGGGCAGTGGTGCGTAGGTTGCGAACATCGCTGCCGCCTTCGGGCTCCGATATCGCCAGCGCTGCGAGTTTGAGATCGCCTGGAGTGCCGAAGCATTCAGGCGCCCATTGCAGCATCTGTTCGGCGGTGGCGGCCTGCCCGATCGCCGACAGGGCCAGCGCCGGCATCACGATCGCCAGCCCGATTCCGGCGCAGCCCCAGAACAGCTCTTCCATGAACATCGGCAACGACAACCCCGTCGAGTCGCCGATCAGGTCGCGGTAGAACAGTGGGCTGTAGAAGCCCTGCGCGGCAGCCTCTTCGAGCACCGGCCACGGGAAATCCTGGCGCTGGTCATAGTCGAGTGCGACCGGCCGGATAACCGAATCGGCGAACTGATGGGCGCGGCGGGCCAGGTCGTGCTGTGCCGTGGTCGGCGTGAGGTCGAAGGCCATCGCAGGGTCCTTGCCGTCCTTGCGGCCCGCTGTAGCCGCCCGAACACCTGGAATTGCCGCTCCATCGCCGGGTCAAACGCGTCGGCCGGCTCCGTCCCCGTGATTCAGGAGGCGATCAGGGTGTCGATCTGGTTCAGCGCCGAGGTGGAACCTTCGACGACACCCATGTCCAACACCTTCTGCAGGTCTGCGGCGGAAGTGAACGTGCTCGTGTACGTCGCGCGGGTTCCACCGTCGTGCTCGATGAAGGTGTAGACGTTCCTGGAGGTCGGCATGCCGGGATCGGGGTTGAAGTCCAGATCGGCGAAGCCGTCGTCGAAGGTGAAGCTCCGCGGCTCGTCGACGGCGATGATCTGCCAGTATCCTGCGTACTTCTCACCGTCGGGACCGGTCATGAAGTAGTTCGTGCGTCCGCCGGGGGTGAGGTCGTGGTCGACCACGGTCGCGGGGAATGTCGGTGGCCCCCAGACCTTTTCCAGCTGGCGTGGGTCGGCGTAGATCTGCCATATTCGTTGCACGGGAGCGGCGAAGTCGGCGGTGATGGTCAAGGTCAAGGCGTCGATGTCGTGTTGTACGTCGATCACAGGCATGGTGCGGGCCTCCTAGGGCTCCTCGGACGAGATGAGTTCGTCGATACGGGCGATGCGACCACGCCAAACCTGTTCCAACTCGGTGAGCATGGCCGCCACCGACCGCACCGCGGCGACGTCACCGCGGGCCAACTGCTCGCGGCCGCTGCGGCGCTTGGTGAGCAGGCCGGACTTCTCCAAGACGGCGACGTGCTTCTGCACCGCGGCGAAGCTCATCTGGTACTTCACCGCAAGGTCGGAGACCGAGTGCTCGCCGGCCAGCACCCGGCGCATGATGTCGCGTCGTGTGCGGTCGGCAAGTGCGTGGAACAGGGCGTCCACCCGGTCGTCGTCGAGCGTGATCACCCGATAATCGTACAACCGATTGGTTGTACATTGTCAAGGGGAGAGCCGGCGAAGCCGGCTTGGATCAGACCGCCGGGAACCAGTAGTCGAGGGTGTCCTCGACGCCGCCCCAGTCGATGCCCATCCAATCGGTGAAGAACTCCTCGATCTTGCCGAAAGCGTTGTAGATCATCTCCACGATCGAGTTGACCAGTCCCACGAACACCCCACTCTCGATCAACCCGCCGCTAGTCAGCGCACTGATCCAGGTGCTGAACTGGTCGATGTCACCGGAGAGGTCGATGTTGGTGATCAACCCGTCGGTACTGAAGGTGTGGTTGGCGACCTCTTCCGGCGTGAGGCCCATGTACATGACGTGCTCCCAGAGCAATCCGAGCATGGAGTTCGACGTGTAGTCGGCAACGGGGTCACCGGGGAACTCGTAGATGGTGGTGGTGAAGGCGTCGTTGGGGGTATGGAAGCCGTTCAGCAGTGGGTAAAGGTCGGAGGTGTTGGTGGCACCGGAGGGATCCGACCACACGCCGGTCGTACTGGACGGATCACCGATGAAAACGAAGTGCAACGCCCCCGACGGGATGACACCCTCATGGGCCAATTGGGCCATCGCGATCGAGCCGGCGGTGGCGCCCTGCGAGTAGCCGAAGACCCACAGTGGGTGCTCTTCGTCGTAGGCGCCGGGGTTGGCGGCAAATTCGGCCTCCACAGCCTGGACGATCAGTGCCGCCCCGGCGAAACTGCTGTGCCCCTGCAGGATGAGTTGCGGGGTGGTCAGCACCTGCAGCGCAGAATCGCAGCCGGCGGAGCCGATCACGCACACGCTCGCGTCGTCGCCGGCGTCGAAGCCCAGCGGCTGCAGGAACAGATCGGCCGCGGTGTGGGCGAACTGCGCCGACGGCGTGGTCAGCATGGTCCCGCCGACGAAGATCGCAGTGTCCGACAGCAGGGCTACTTGGCGCGCGTGCGCCGTTTGGACGACCGGGGTTCCGGCGACGCCGGCCGCGATCACGCTTGCGGCAGCAAGCGGCGCGAAAACCTTGGTTGCGTTCATGCCCGAGTATCCTAAGGCTTATGTATGAGGTAGGGAAGAGATCCTGAAGATCCCATAGTGGCAGCCTCGCCGCAGACACGTCAATTGGCATACCGCTCCGGGAGAACGCCGTTGCCCAGCACGTTCGATCTGATCCGAGAGCCGTTGACTTGCTCCGATTAACCCTGCCATGATCGCCCTCAGGTTTAGCTTTCGATTTACTCGTGTGATTTTTAGCTATGACCATCGGAGTAGGTCTGGCACGAATGATTCGGAAAGGCGGCATGCCCGTGGTGAAGGACGCCCCGCGATGCTGACCAAGCTCTGCGCACCGATCGCGATCGCCGGCATCACGGCAGGCGGTGTGCTCGCCGCCCCGGTAGTCCATGCCGCGCATACCGATGTCAACCTGCAGGTCGACGTCGACCTGTTGGCCGACACCGCGATCTTCGTCGGTCCGACGATCTTGTCGACGCCGTCTGCGACATTCGCCCGAACCGCGGCCGACCTGTTCCTGCGGCCGCTGGGCTTCGACGGTGGCGACGACCCCGCGTCGTGTCTCATCGGGTCTGCCGCTTGTGACGCGCCGCTGCAGCTGCTGGCCACCCCGGGCCTTATCCAGGTCGGACACAGCAGTTTTGCCGGTGCGGCCGAGATCGTGCGGACGGTACAGGCCGAACTCGCCGCCAATCCGGGCGCCTACGACGCCGAGCATCCGCTGTGGATTTTCGGCTACTCCCAGGGCGCCACCGCCGGCTCGATCGCGATGGCCCAACTGGCCCACGACGGCGTCGACCCGCAGGTACTGCACTTCGTGTTCATCGGCGACCCGACCGCTCCCGACGGCAAATATCCACATATGGAGGACGACGGCTCGGCGCACAGCAACTTCTCCGACACCTGGATGCTGTACGGCAAAGAGACGCCCAACGACGCATTCACGACCACGATCTACACGATCCCCGGCGACCCCAACGCCGACCACACGTCCACCTCGCCGTACGGCGATTTCTACGAGCACATGATGTATCTGGGGCTCACCCCCGATCAGGTGGCCAACCACACCGCCACCACCGACGACCTGCTCACCACCATCAACATCTCTACTGACTTCGACCAGTTCGGCGCATGGCTCAACGCGTGGGGCCACGGACTGGCCGACAGCAGCTGGTGGGATGGCCTGTTTTACTCCGCCGTGGCGTTCGTCTATAGCGCCTTCGGCAAGCTCGAGGACTTCTTCGGCGATTGGATGGGCCTGGACTGGGGCGGGGTCGAAGAAACCCTGGACTACTGGTTCCCGACGGCCTAGCGCCACTCGTCACCGATTTTGAGGTTGTGATTCGCGAATGATTCGGAAAGGCGGCAAGCCAGTGGTAAACGGACGTCCCACGATGCTGACCAAGACCTTGGCGCCGATCGCGGTGGCCAGCACGGTGGCGGGCGGTGTGCTGTCCGCTCCGGTAGTGCACGCCACGCATATCGACGTGAACCTGCTGGCCGACACCGCGATCTTCGTCGGCCCGACGATCCTGTCGACACCGTCTGCGACATTCGCCCAGACCGCGGCCGATCTCTTCCTGCGGCCGTTGGGGTTCGACCTCGACGACGACGCGAGTGCATGCTTGGTCGGCTCCGCGGGATGCGACGCGCCGCTGCTGCTGCTGTCCACCCCCGCACTGGTTCAGCAGGGCCACAGCAGCTTTGTCGGAGCGGCCGAGATCGTGCGGGAGGTGCACGCCCAACTCGCCGCCAACCCGGACGCCTACGACGCCGACCACCCGCTGTGGGTGTTCGGCTGGTCGCAGGGCGCAACGGCCGGTTCGATCGCGATGGCCCAGCTGGCTCACGAGGGCATCGACCCGTCGCTGCTGCACTTCGTGTTCATCGGCAACCCGCTGGATGCCGGTGATGACTTGCAGCCAATAGGAAGCGGCGGGTCTTCACCCGGCGACTTCTTCGACATCGGCCTGTTGTCCGGTCTGCAGACCCCGACCAACGCGTTTACCACAACCGTGTACACGATCCCCGGCGACCCGGTCGCCGACCACACGTCCACCTCCGCGTTGGGGATCCTCTACGAGCACATGATGTATCTGGGGCTCACACCCGATCAGGTGGCCAACCACACGGCGACCATCGACGGCCTGCTCACCGACATCAACATCTCCGGCGACTTCGACCAGTTCGGCGCCTGGCTCAACGCGTGGCCCCACGGCCTGATCGACAGCGGCTGGTGGGAGGGCCTGTTCTACTCGCTGGTGGCGTCCTTCTACAGCGTCTTCGGCAACATCGAGGACTTCTTCGGTGACTGGCTGGGCATCGACTGGGGCGGGGTGGAAGACACTCTCGACTTCTGGTTCCCGGCGGAGGTTTAACGCGGCCGTCGCGACGCTCCTCGCAGCTGGCTACCGTCGATGCTGTGACGGTGTCGAGATCGCGCATCACCCACGCCTGCGCCGTGGGAAGCGTCGCGCTCATACTTGGGGCGGTCCCGTCGTGCAGCCAGCCGGGGCATCCGCCGCCGCCGGCCCGCACCCCGTCCGCCACGGTGCCCGTCATACCTCGCGCGGATGCGCCCTACCTACCTCGTGAGGAGCTGGTCGCGCCGATCTCTGCGCTGATCAACGACGCGGTCGCGGTTCCCCGGCTGCCGGGTGCGGTAGTCCGGGTCGGGCACGCCGGCACGATCGCCTTCAGCCAGGCTTTCGGCGCGCGCAGGCTCGCAGACGAACCCGCTCTTGACGGCTCGCCCTCACCGGCCGAGCCAATGACCGAGGACACGATCTTCGACATCGCGTCGTTGACGAAATGTCTCGCGACGACCGTCGCGGTCCTGCAACTGTATGAACAGGGCCGGGTGGCAATCGACGAACCCATCCAGACCTACCTGCCGGAGTTCAACGAGACCAACGATCCGCGGCGCGCCCAGGTGACGTTACGCATGCTGCTCACCCACACCTCGGGCATCGGGGGCGATCTGAGCCACCAGGGGCCGTGGGGCCTGACCGAGGCGGACAAGGCGGGTGGTGTTCATCGGGCACTGACCGCACCGCTGGAGTTCGGTCCCGGCGAGATCTTTCACTACTCGGACATCGGCTTCATCATCCTGGGCGTGCTGGTCGAGACGATGACCGGCCAACCGTTGGACACCTACGTGCAGGACAACGTCTTTGCGCCGCTGGGCATGACCGACACCCGTTACCTGCCCGCCACCAAAGCCTGTGGGCCCCACCAGATCCGCGGCACCGCTATTGCACTGGACGCGAGCGCACCCTCCGACGGCCAGTGCCCGTCGGGTAGCTGGAGCACCGACCTGTTGGCCCGCATCGCGCCCACGGCGCATGACGAGGACACCCCCGGGATCAACCCGGACTTCGATCAGCTGCTGCGCGGCACGGTGAACGATCCGACGGCACGCCGCATGGGCGGGGTGGCCGGCAGCGCAGGAGTGTTCTCGACCGCCGCCGATATCGGCAGGTACGCCCAGGCCCTCCTCGATCGGCTGGCCGGGCGCCCGAGCCCCTTTCCGCTGCGGCAATCGACCCTGGAATTGATGACGACACCCCAGCAACCCGGGCACCACCCAGCCCAGCTCGTGGCCGCGAACGCCGCTGCGCAACAGGACAATGCAACGTCGCCCAATACGACTGACCCCCTGCTCGCCGCGCACTATCCGGCGATCAGCGGACAGGATCTCCGTGGTTTCGGCTGGGACATCGATACGCCGCACTCCCGGCCGCGCGGGATGATCTTTCCGATCGGCAGCTTCGGGCACACCGGGTTCACCGGAGTGACGCTGTGGATCGACCCGGGGTCGGACACCTACGTGATCGTGCTCGCCAACGTGATCCATCAGCGCGGCGGACCGCCCATCGCAGGGCTCAGCGGCGACGTGGCCACCGTGACCGGCCGGGCGCTGCATCTGTACGGCAGCTGACGGGTCAACTTCTACCCGTGGTCACAGCCGGCCGCGCGCACCTGGCGATAATGGCCGGGTGGCCGATCGCAACGCTCCCACTATCCCCGTCATCGCGCTGACGGGTTACCTCGGGGCGGGAAAGACCACGCTGCTCAACCATGTGCTGCGCGCCCCCGGGGCGCGAATCGGGGTCATTATCAATGACTTCGGCGAACTCAACGTCGATGCCGGCCTGGTCACCGGCCAGGTCGACGAGCCGGTGTCGATCGCCGGTGGGTGCATCTGCCACCTGCCGGATGAGGGCGGACTGGACGAGGCGCTGGAGAAGCTGGCCGACCCGAAGCTGGCGCTCGACGCGATCATCATCGAGGCCAGCGGGGTGGCCGAACCCGCGGATGTCTCGCGGGTGATTCGGTTCAGCGGGGTGGAGCGGATACGCCACGGCGGTGTCGTCGACGTCATCGACGTAGCGGAACACTTCGACACGGTCGATACCGAGTCGGCCCCGCCGCAGCGCTACGGCGTGGCCTCCCTGGTCGTGGTCAACAAGCTCGATCGGATCGCTGAGGACGCCCGCGAAGAAGCCCTTGCTCGGGTGGAAGCCCGCGTGCGCGAACTCAATCCCCACGCTCACGTGGTGGGTGCGATGGCCGGACGCGTGGATCCCCGGTTGCTCTACGACATCAGCGACGGCGGCGAGTCCGGGCAGATGTCGTTTCGGGAGCTGCTCCTCGACGACGCCGGCGAGCACCACGACCACGTGCATGCGGACTCGGTGACCGTCGTCGGCGACGGCGCCGTTGACCCGGGACCGCTCATCGACCTGCTCGAACAGCCGCCGCATGGGGTCTACCGGATGAAGGGCACGGTGGCGATCGGCAAGCGTCACTACCTGGTCAACGTCGTCGGCACGTCCGTGCACGTGGTGACCGCGGCGGCGAGCTCAGGGGCCAGCCACCTCGTCGCGATAGGCACGCATCTCGACACCGCGGACGTTCGCGCCCGGATTGAAGAGGCACTGCGGCCCGCCGGGGAGAAGGTGTCCGCCGCGGGCATGCGGCGGTTGCAGCGATTGCGGCAGTACAGCATTTAGGTCGCAGCCGTACAACCAGGGTTTTTCACTCCGCTGCGGGGCCGATGAAGTCGATCCCCGCGCGGATCGCGGGGCGATGCCTCAAGATGCGGAAATGCGCCAACCGGCCGAGGCCCGCCGTCGTCATCAGGCGTGCGCCCGGCCATGACGCCACGACCTTCTCGCTCGTCACATAGGGCGTGTCGGGGTCATCGGGGTCGTGGATCAGCAGCAGCGGCGGGTAGTCGGTGCGCTCGGCGATCCGGACCATGTTGGTGTCCTCGAGCGGCATGCCGATACGGCGTTCCAGGCGGCGATGCAGGCCGGCGCGTATCCGGCGGCCGAAGTTGTGGCGCGCGGCGAACAGATCCAGGTAGACCGGGAACTCACCCATCGGCGCGAGAAACACCAACCGTCCGACCGTGGCGCCCCACGACGCCGCGAACGCGGTCGCGTTGGCCCCGAGGGAGTGGGCGACCACCGCGCGAGCTGGCCCGTGGGTCCGGATCATGGCGGCGACAGCTTCGGCGCACTCGATGGCGGTGGTGCGACCGGGGGCGAGTACGCCCGGCTCTGACTCGTTGTGGCTGGGCAGGTCGAACGCGATGACCCGGTGCCCGGATTCGACCAGGGGTTTGATGAACATGCCCAGGTGTGGACGACGCCCGCCCCAGCCGTGCACCAGGTAGACCGGCGGCCCCTCGCCCCAGGACTCGCCGACGATCCGGTGCCCGTCCCAGTGCGCCTCCAACGGCTCGCCGGGCGGGACGCCGGGCGGCATGCGCAGGCTGGACTCAAGGACCGGCGGGGTGCACCACAGCTCCAGCGCCCAGCGTGACCCGATCGCGGGCGCGATTCGCTCCAGTAGCCAGAACAGCCGACGCACCCGTGGGGTAACCGGCGGTTGGACACCGGAGCCCTCTACATCGAGAACGATCGGGCTGGGGGCATCGCCGCCGTCAGAGCTGGCTCGATCTTCGCGAGGACGCCCTCGTGCGGGTGGGGGGGTCGTTGACTCTGGCACGTATCGAGGTTAGCGAGGTGGTGCGGTCTGCAGCCATCTGTCAGCTAGTACCGGTTCACGGCTTGGCCTCGACTTCCCTATGCCGGAGCGGCGGTGATCCACACCGACATGCCGGGGCCGCGGCCAAGCCAACGTGTTGCGATTGGCACGCACCTCGACACCGAGGATGTTCGCGCCCGGCTCGAGGAAGGTTCCGCGCCCAGCCCCGGAGATAGTCGGCGGCCGCGGGCATGCGCCGCCAGTTGCGGCGGTTGCGACGCTGCAGAATTAGGCGATCTTGACCGGCCGAGTGACGTGCACCGAACCTATCGCCGGCTGCCCAAAGGCTGTGCTGCCGTCCCAGGCCATTGAGGCGGCCATACCGTCGCCCCACGAAGCGACGCAACCGCGTGCCACGTCGAGAGGAAACTAGTCCGGGTCCGGCTTAGCCAATAGCTCCGACAGGCTCTCCAGATCGAGTTCAGCGAGGTCATGAGCTTTAGCCAGTCTGGCTGACCGCTGCGCTGCCACGTAGCTCTCCACTTCGTCCCGCGCAACAGCGCTGACGAAGGACTCATTGGCGCTCGCAATTGCTGCATCTATCGCCGCGATGCTCGCCGGAACGGCCGCAATATTCTCTGCTGAAGTCGCTATGCCGCCACGAGCAACAGCGCCGAGTTGGATCTTTGTTTGTTGATCGGCAACAGCTTTCATTAAGTACGTCCACCAACGAGTATCAGGTATAACCGGCCGGATATCGACTTGAATCATTATTTCGTCACGCCCTGGATGGTCTCGCCACAACCGGGGCTTTCCGGTGCGGGAAACGAGTTTCAGCTTCGGCGTGGGCCCGACCTCGTCCTGGCCTACGGCGTCCTCGAGCGGCTCCGGCGGAAACTGGCCGTAGATGCCTTGCGCATCGCCCTTCAGGAAGAGCGCATTTTGCTGGTCGGCGCGTGCCACTATTTGTGCGGCGTTCGTCGAAATGGCTCGGTCCTGCGTCCGATTGACCTGGTGGGCGAACTGGGATCCGTTCGAAATCTCCCGGGCTACAGGCTCCGCGGCCTGGTGACGGGAGATCTGGATAATCCACCGCAGCCCGGTTGAGGTGGACAGAGCAATCCGGCCGTAGAGCATGACGGGCAATTGCCGATTGTTGTTGAATCGGCGATCCGGGCCACCGCCTTTGTTGACGTAGAGCCACGTGGTGTCGACTGCTGTTCCATCCGCGGGCGGTTCATCGGATTCGACGAATCGCTGGGTGCTCGGAAAGACCTGCAGGTGTTCGTAATTGATGTCGGCGAACCGCTTGCCGTCACGCATCAGCAGTCGGTCCGGAAGGAAATAGAGGGCAGATTGGCCGGCCACGATGGATGGAACCTCGATGTTGGTTTTGAGCTCCGCAGGACCACCAACCCCAGCGGTCGCCGCCAGGGTGCCCACCAATCGCGAGGCCCCGGCGTTGCGCTTGAACTGATAGAGGGTATTGACGTCGCCAGATTCGGTAATGCGCCAGAGCCGTCGCGACTGGCTCAGCCATGGCCACTGGTTGACCAGGGCCTGAAACCACTGTTCGGCCGTATCTTCGACTTCGTAGAACAGCACGACTGTGCGACGACCCTGATCGTTGAAGTAAAGCCACGTGCAAGCCGGGATCAGGAGCACCACGATCACCAATCCCAGAATTCCTGGACTAGCGAGAGCAATAAGCGCGCCAGCTATGGCAGTGGGCAACCAACACACAAAGCGGCCTGCAGCGGTGTTTAGCTGCTGGACGAGGTCATCTGGCCCCGTGGGCTCCAGAGTGAACGCGGTCACTCCGGTGGTATCCCCCATGACGATTTCACCAGGACTGTACGCCGGGAGTCGCGCGCCCGGGGAGGGCTCCGTGGCATGCGGGGGTACAGATGCCGCAGCTCGCTGACCGCCGCTGAGCGACGCCCGATAGTAGATCCCATTGCGGCCCATGTGAACGTAGTTGCCCCGGGGCCCGGCACCCACTCGGAACCCGGGTACGCCAGTGCTGATGCCTAGCCCCGACTTACTCAAGTTGAACCGGAATGGGCCCGCCTTGATGCTCTTGCGAACGTAGAAACCCACGCGCTTCCCCTGTCGCCTGGTCGGATCCATCAGCCGATGAAACTGGCTTACCAGCTATCGCTTGACGCCACCGGACGTTCCGCTAGAAAGTTGGACCTCCGCCGTCGTACTCGCGCGCGGCTGTGCTCAGCTGTTCGAGCTGGCCAACTCATCCGGGATTTGGAAACGGCACCAGCACCGCTCGCACGGGCGCTGACGCTGTTGGTGGTGGCTCTGGGGGCCACCCGCCCGACGGCGCTGGCCGCGGGGGCACCGCCAGTGCGGCCTGACCCTCAACGGACTCGAGCCCCCGGCGCCGTACTCGCGTCACGTGATGGACCGATCCCCGATCGTCACGATTCCTAGTCAGCCCAATGCGGCGACTGCGGTTTGGCAGGACATCGATCTTCCTGAAGCAAACGGGGCGTTCCGATCCCTTGACGGGCGGACGCCGCCGGTCAGTGCTGACTAGCTGGTCGTGCGATGGAGCGATTCCGCAGATCGGTGACCGCGAGGGTGATTGCGGCGGTGATTGCGGCGAGCACCGACGCTGCGAATATGCCGATCTTCGTGTGCTGGATCATGATTGTGTCGGTGTAGGCGAGGTCCGTGACAAACAAGGCCACGGTGAAGCCGAGTCCGGCGATGCAGCCCAACCCAACCACATGGCCCGGGCGGACCTCGTCGGGCAGGTGGCCGAGCTTGCAGCCGACGGTAGCCGCGGTAGCACCGGCCACGCCGAGAAGTTTTCCGACGAGAAGTGCCAGCAGTACTGCCCAGAAAACCGGTGCTTGTGCAGCCTCGCTCAGTGTCGAGTGGCCAAGGGGCAGGCCGGTATTGGCGAGGGCAAAGATCGGCACGGCCACGAAGGCACTCACCGGGCCCGCTACTCGCAGTAGATCGGTGAGGATTGGTCGGCCTGCTACCGGGACCGCCGGTGTCAACAAGGCCAGTACCACACCGGCGATAGTGGCGTGGATGCCGCTGTGGAAGGTGGCGAACCACACCAGCACTCCGACGAGCAGATACGGCCAGATGGCGATCACACCGCTGCGGCGCATGATTACCACGAGCGCGCATCCAGCTATCGCCGCTGCCAGCCAGCCCCAGGCCAGGCCATTCGCGTAGCCGAAGGCAATCACCAAGACCGCCAGCACGTCGTCGACCGTGGCGATCGCCAGCAGCATGGCCCGCAATCCCGCTGGGGCGCGGGGGGCTACCAACGCCAACACGCCGACCGCGAATGCAGGATCGGTAGCCATTGGCACACCCCAGCCTGTTGCCGCATCGGTTCCCCAGGTCATGGCTAAGAACATGCTGGCCGGCACCACCGCGCCGCCGACTGCTGCGATGACCGGGACCAGTGCGCGTCGTGGGTGGGCCAGCGACCCCTGCGTCAGTTCGTGTTTCAGCTCTAGACCGATGACGAAGAAGAACACCGTCATCAGAGCGTCGTTGACCCAGTGCTGCCCATCCATGCGCAGCCCCAGGCCAGACCACCCGAACTCCAGCGCCCAGAAGCTGCTGTAGGTGTCGGCGGCCAAGTTGGCCCATATCAAAGCGGCTGCCGTCGCTACAAGCAGCGCCACCCCGGGAGCCAGCTGTGAACCAAACATTCGCCGCACTACCCGCACGTGACGTGCTCACTTCCCGACGCATCCGCCGGCGGTCGGCGGCGTGACGATCGTAGCGAGCCTTCACGAACAGGCCAGACACGGCCACCTGCGCCTTCATCCATTGGCGAGCAGGCATTTGTTGGCTGGCGAAAGTTTTGCCGCCGTCAAGCTCGCGATAGCTAATCGGCTATCGAACCTTCCCGATGTCCTCACCCAAGTGACACGAGTTGAGACAAGTGACATCGAGGTGACATCACCGCTGAGAAAATGACATCGGCGGAGACCCCCCAGTTCCACGCTCCGTGTCATGTGACGACAGTCAGACCTGCGGCGATGCAGGTTGTCTCACGTGATGTCACCTCGCTTTGTCTCAAGCTAGTGTCATTTCTTCGGCGGTGCCCCGTCGGCGACCTAACCGGCGCGACCGAGATCATTTACGCCCGCGCGCCGTCCGCCATTGTTCTGTCCCGTGACGGTGCTGAGATCACGCCATGTCGGATCTATCCGAGCCTCTGGCCGCATCTGCTGGCCGCAGTCAAGTCTTGAGGGGTCGCGTAATTGAAGCCGGCGATTCGCGTGGAGGCTGCAGTGAAATTCTGCGGGGTCTAGCGTAGGCGGAATGGGTTTGTTCAGTCATGAGGAGTTCCGGGATCCGGCCGACGGCGTTGGTGGCGGCGATCGTGGTGGGGTTGTCGAGCGGGCTCGGGGTGCTGAGGTGGGCCAGTACGGGGTTGATGAACCTGTGGTGGTGGGTCCGGGGTTGCCGCCTGAGGATGGTTCATGCGGTCAGTTCGCTGTTCAGTTTCATGTGTCTACGTCAATGCTGTTCGGGCTGAAACGTATTGCGGATATACGTGGGGTGAGCGTGCCGGAGGTATGCCGGCAGGTGATCGGTGTGTTTGTCGCCCAGCAGGAGGGTGAGCTGGGTGCGTTGCTTGCTGCCGAGTCTGAGGCGGCTGACTACCGCCCGAGTTTGGGTCAGGCGTAGTCGTCGCCAACACAACACCGGGCTTCCTCAGTCGAACGCCGACCGTCCTGACATATACACATATCTGTACGACACGTTCGTGAGACATGTGACAAGCACGTGGCACCGGCGCTGAGAATATGACACGCAGCGTGAGACGCCACACCTGCCGGACCCTAGTGCGCCATATTCGTAAACCGCGACAGGTGCAGCTGGTGCGCCACGGTCACCGTCTTGGTCGGCCCGTTACGGTGCTTGGCCAAGATCAGGTCCGCCTCGCCGCCACGTGGGTCGTCACGCTCGAAGGCATCCGGACGGTGCAGCAAGATCACCATGTCGGCATCTTGTTCCAGCGAGTTGTGAACTGAAATCCCTTGTGCCACAAAGTTATGTGTGCCGGTAACGGTTCCATCGAACACATCGTGTTCGCCGATGCTGGTGATCTCCACGATGGTGTCCCAGAACACGTCACTGGTCGCAACATCGTGGATGTCGCGGTCTTCGAGCACCATGGCAGCGCGGTGCAAGCGGTCGCGGCTCGGCGCGTGCTTCCACATCGTCGACCCGCAGAACTTGGTGCCCATTGCCGCGGCGAACTCGCGCTGGGTCATCTGCTGGTCAGCCAGCGCCCGGCGCACCCGACCCCATACCTCCTTGGGGACGGTGTCCAGGTTCGGGTTGCGTGCCACACCTTGCAGGTGAGCCAGAATCTCCTTGGCCCCCTCCGCTTTGGCGCCGTGAGCCCCCACGTTGTGCAGGTACCGGACCTGGTTCTCGGCCCCGTAAATGTGCAGGTGCCAACTGTCGCGGTAGCCGGCTTTGGGCACCCTCTTGATGCGGCCGAACACCCCGGCCCGAGACAGCAGGGCCGCCACGTCGTCGATCAGCTGCCGGCTGGTCGACGCGTAGTAGATCCGCCCAACACCGCGCTTGTCGTCCCAGATCACCGACCCGTCGGTCGCCCACAGATGCCGCAGGAACAGCGCAACCTGATCGTTCGGCAACGCGAAAACCTCTTGCGGCACGAACTTCTCGTAGCTGCGCTTGCCGAACAGCCCCAGCTTGTCCAGCCACGCCGCAATCGGATTGCGCTTGCCGTGCGTCAGCCGGTACGGCGCCGGCAGGCGCAGCGTGGTCACCCGGGCGGCCGGGTATTCGTCGCGCACCGCCGCCACCCCGAAGTGCATGGCCGCAACCGTCACGGCGGTAAGGTTCGCCTCGTCGATCGACGCGTAGCGGATGGGCTGGCGCTTGACGCACGATCCGTCGCCGATCATGTGCGCCAGCAGAATGACCTCGCAGTCTTCCATCCGCTGGGTGTCGACCGGCTCCGGCACCCGCCGAGGCACCGCCAGCCGGTCCCCGACGCTCAAGTCGCCCAACGCCACCCAACCGTCCAGCGTGAGGAACGGGTGGTTGGCGGTGGCCTCGACCTCACGCCCTGAGGCCATCCGCAGCTTGAAGACCTCGCGGTGCCCGCTGGGGAACACGTTGGTCATGGGCCGGGCCACCATCCGCAGCTGTTCATCCAGCGACCACACCAGCGGGCGTTCCCCGGTGCGCATGAGCTCACCCAGGGTGACCTCGGACCCGTTGTCGGCCCGCAGGATTCGCGTCGAGGCGGTCAGGCAGCCGGATTCGCGCAGGTCGGCGAGCATCGGCTTCTTGTCGGTGCGCTGCTCGGGACCACGGTTGAGCTGGCTCAGCGCGATCACCGGCACCTCGAGCTCTTTGGCCAGTAGCTTGAGGTTCCGGGAGAATTCCGACACTTCCTGCTGGCGCGATTCGACCTTCTTGCCGGAGGTCATCAGCTGCATGTAGTCGACCGCCACCAGTCGCAGGTCCGCCTTCTGCTTGAGCCGGCGGGCTTTGGCGCGGATCTCCATCATGGTCAGGTTCGGCGAATCATCGATGTAGAGCGGCGCCTCGCTGATCTCACTCATCCGCCGCGCCAGCCGGGTCCAGTCGTCGTCGGTCATCCGTCCCGAGCGCATGTCGCCGAGTTTGATCTTGGCTTCAGCGGAGAGCAGTCGCATGACGATCTCGGACTTGCTCATTTCCAGCGAGAAGATGACGCTGGCCATCCGATTCTTGATCGAGCACGACCGCATGAAGTCCAGGGCCAGCGTGGAGTTGTGGGTGGGCACCATGCCACGACCGGCCAGGTAGAGCCGCGCCGGGTTGTCGACCTGCACGCAGCGCACTGCGACGCTG
Organism: Mycobacterium sp. SMC-14; assembly: GCF_046250075.1. NCBI lineage: Bacteria > Bacillati > Actinomycetota > Actinomycetes > Mycobacteriales > Mycobacteriaceae > Mycobacterium > Mycobacterium sp. SMC-14. The sequence continues at coordinate 4,753,309 of NZ_CP176429.1, forward strand.
GGCACCCGCCGCACCGAGGTCAGGCTCAGGGCCGACGCCAGCAACGTGGTAGTCCCGCCACCGGCCTGCGTCACCGAACCGGCCGGGGCGATCCTGTCCAGCCCGCAGCGCAACTGCGCGGTGGTGCGCACACCCGCGTTCGTGGGCCACAAGTGCTCGGCGTCGGCGACGATCACCGTGCCGTCGGAGAACTCCACCTCGTAGCAGGGCCGGCCCAACAGGATGCCCGTGGCGGCCACTACGCGGGTGGGCCGCCCGTCAGCGTCCAGCAACTCATCACCGACGGCGACATCGCCCATCGTGGTCCAGCCGGTCGGGGTCGGCAACGGGGTTTTCAGGGCCAGTGCCTTCCCCATACCGGGCCGCGCCGCAATGATGATCATCTGTCCCGGGTGCAGCCCGTTGGTCACTTCATCGAGATCGGTGAAGCCGGTCGGCACACCGCGCGCGATACCGCCGTGCGAGGCGATCGCGTCGATCTCGTCCATGGTGGGCTGCAGCAGGTCTTCGAGCGGGACGAAGTCCTCGGAGCTCCGCCGCTCGGCTACCTCGTAGATCTCGGCCTGGGCCCGGTCGACGATCTCGGCGACATCGGCGCCCTCGGCGCCCGCGTAGCCGTACTGCACCACCCGGGTACCGGCCTCCACCAGTCGGCGCAGCAGCGCCTTCTCCGAGACGATGGTGGCGTAGTAGCCGGCGTTGGCCGCGGTGGGCACCGTGGAGATCAGCGTGTGCAGGTACGGGGCGCCCCCCACCCGGCGCAGCAGGCCGCGGCGGTCGAGCTCGGCGGCCACCGTCACCGCGTCGGCCGGCTCACCGCGCCCGTAGAGGTCCAGGATCGCGTCGTAGATGTTCTGGTGCACGGGGCGGTAGAAATCAGCGGGCCGCAGCCGCTCCAGCACGTCGGCGATGGCGTCCTTGCTCAGCAGCATGCCCCCGAGCACCGACTGCTCTGCAGCCATGTCCTGGGGCGGTTGGCGGCCGACGTCCTCGCGTGGCGGCTCCTCAAGCTCAGAGTGACCACGGTCGTCGACTACTGCCATGCGCCCCTCCTCGTCCACTGGCACGATCGAACGTCTGTTCGGCATTGGTTGGCCCGAACATATCCGGTGGCACCGACACCCCCGTTGTGTCGTGCCGCGTTGACGGTAGGCGTTGCTGGCGGCCGTACAAAACGAGCTTGTTCACAAAGGTGTGGATTAAGTGTGCACACCGGTCCCCCATTTGTTTGGGACGGTGGGGAAGACTTGTGGATTGTTCTTCCACCCACGGACGTCCGTCCAGGTCAGAGTGGTAACGAGGGGTGTTTTCATTGTGGAAGACAATCTCATCGGCGTGTCGTAACAGGTTGCCGCCTTGGGCGTGTTGCTTTGCAGGCAGGTAGACGCGATTCCACAACAAGGTAAACAACCCACACGTCGAGGCGCTCCCTGAAAGTTAGCCAGCACTAACCGGCCTGGTCCCCAACCGAACACAGCAAAGCCCCGGCGGCGCCGATCAGGGCGCTACCGGGGCTGCTGAGATACGTGCTTAGTTTGCCGCGGCGACGTCGAGAGTGACGTCGACGTTCACGTCGGGGTGCAGGTGCACCGACACCGCGTGGCTGCCGACGCCCTTGATGTGGGCCTTGGGCAGCCGGACGATCCGCCGGTCGAGGTTGGGCCCGCCGGCCTTCTTGATGGCGGCGACCACGTCAGCGGCGGTCACCGAGCCGAACAGCTTGCCCGAGTCGCCGGAGGTCTTCACCGGCAGCGTGACGGTGCCCAGCGCCTGCAGAGCTTCCTTGAGCTCCTTGGCGTGGTCCAGGTCGCGCACCTGCTTGGTCTCGCGGGCCCGGCGGATGTCGTCGGCCTGCTTCTGCGCGCCGCGCGTGGCGACGATGGCCAGCCCCCGCGGGAGCAAGAAGTTGCGGCCGTATCCGTCCTTGACCTCGACGGTGTCTCCGGCCGCTCCGAGGTGGTCCACCTCAGCGGTCAAAATGAGCTTCATCGTTTCGTACTTTCTCCAAGATTGAGTGGTCGGCTAGCGCGCCGACGAGGTGAAGGGCAGCAACGCGACCTCGCGGGCGTTCTTCACCGCGAGCGCGACGTCGCGCTGGTGCTGAACGCAGTTGCCGGTCACACGACGGGCGCGGATCTTGCCCCGCTCACTGATGTAGGTGCGCAGCAGCGAGGTGTCCTTGTAGTCGATCACCTGCTTCTTGTTGGAGCAGAATGCGCACTTGCGAGCCTTGATCGGCTTCTCAGGAGCCGGACGCCGCTTGTTGGATTTGGCCATCTACCTATCTCTTTCGTGCTGTGGTTCGTTGGTCAGAAGGGCGGCTCGTCGTCGGCGCCACCGAAGGAGCCGGACGCCGGAGCACTGCCCCACGGGTCTTCCGCGGGCGGTCCGGAGGGGCTCGCCGGGGCCGACATGCCGCCGCCCCCACCGAAACCGCCTCCGCCGCCGCCGCGGCTGACCTTGTTGATCTTGGCGGTGGCATACCGCAACGAGGGGCCGACCTCGTCGACCTCCACCTCGTAAACGGTGCGCTTCTCGCCCTCGCGAGTCTCGAAGGACCGCTGCCGCAGCCGCCCGGTGACGATCACCCGCGATCCGCGGGTGAGGCTCTCGGCCACATTCTCGGCGGCCTCGCGCCAGATGTTGCACCGAAGGAACAGCGCGTCGCCGTCCTTCCACTCGTTGCTCTGCCGGTCGAAGACCCGCGGAGTGGACGCCACCGTGAAGTTGGCGACCGCCGCCCCCGAGGGGGTGAACCGCAGATCGGGATCCGCGGTCAGGTTTCCAACGATGGTGATCGTGGTGTCACCTACAGCCACGGGGCCCTCCTAGGATCGGTGTCAACGCTTGATGCTGCATTCGCAGCATGAGCCTACGCAACGGCTGCGACAGTCGGCTACGACTTGTCGGTGCGCATCACCTTGGTGCGGAGCACCGACTCGTTCAGGCTGAGCTGACGGTCAAGCTCGGACACCGTGGCCGGAGCGGCCTTGACGTCGATGACCGCGTAGATGCCTTCGGCATGCTTGGCGATCTCGTAAGCCAGGCGGCGCTTGCCCCAGATGTCGACCTTGTCGACCGAACCGCCGTCTTTACGGATGACGTTCAGGAACGTCTCCAGGGACGGGGCAACGGTGCGCTCGTCGAGAGTGGGGTCAAGGATGACCATGATTTCGTATGGACGCATGGGAACCTCATCACCTCCTATGGTCGTAGTGCGGCCGTGGAGGTATCCACGGCAGGAGGGTCGCCTGCGTCGGCAACCGGGCTAGGTTACCGGAGGCGGACGGCCGGAGTGAAATCGGCGGGTTGCTCATCAAGTCCGATTAGGCTCACCGCCATGGTGCGTCACGGCAGGTGGTTCGTGATATCGGCAATTGTCCTGGCCACACTGGGCGCGCTGCCGGGGCCGGCGCCGGCGGCCGCCGACGGCGACTGGGTGCAGCCGGGCCAGGTCGCGATGTTGATCCCGTCCGACGACGAGGTCAGTACCTTCGCCGGGATGCCGATGTCCAGCACGGGCCCGGTGGGCATGGTGCCATCACAGCCGGAGCGTCTGCGACAGCGCGATGACTGCCGGGCGTTCTACGAGGTGGGCACCACCGAGGTGGTCGGCAGCAATTACGCGTCTCACCGGGCACAGCGGTGGGAGAACCGCGCACACGAAGCAGCCGCGATCGTGGCCGTGACGACCTTTCCTTCGGTGGCCGAAGCGGGCGAGGCGTTCACCAACACCTACAACCGGCCGGCGGTCGACCGCTGCCTCAATGCACGGATGGCTGGGACCGACGTCGACGCGGGCGTCACCATGGACCTGGTGCACGTCGAATTAAGCCCGGACACGACAGTGGCCTCCTGGCTGCTCTCGGCTCGCTACAACGGCGCGAATATGGGGTTCACCTCTGCGGTCCTCGTCGCTGTCGGGGCCAACTTCATGGTCGAGGTGCTGTGCAGCCAGTGGGGCAACGCCGCCGTGACCATGGACCGGCTCAGCCAGCACGTCCTGGATCGGGTGCATTGACCCCGCTCAGGTGGCCGGAATCCAGACCATCAGCCGCTCGGCGAGCTTCGCCGCCGCCTCAGCCGCGCCGGCGCCGCGCCGGCATACCGAGGTGTGCAGCAGAACGTTGCTCTTGACGTCGGCTTCGTAGGCGCAGCTCCAGTCGAGCGGCTTGCCGTCGGCCAGTTGCACCCGGCTCCACTGCGCCCGGGTGCCGTCGACGGTGGTGACGTGGAATTGCCAGGTGACGCCTGCGTCGGTATCGCGCGGGTTGTGCACGGCGACCCCGTCGCACGTGCGCAGCTCGGCGGGGAAAGCCGCGCCGAACGCGGCTCGCGCCTTATCGGCATCGGGGTAGGAACCCGCCCCCTGGCCGACGACGATGTCGGCGTCCTCTTCCCGGTCCTTCTGCTGGGCGCCCTTGTAGGCCGTCCACTCGAAGCCGAAGGCGGGCATGGCCGGGCCGAGCAGCACCGCGCACTCGGCGTGCCCGTCCGGCGTCACCGGTGGCGCCGGCTGGTCGAAGCGCTTCTCAAAACCCAACGGTGAACCGACGATGGGGCCGGACACGTCCGGGGGCACCAACAGGGTGCGCAACCGATCCGGCAGCACCAGCGGCGGCGGAACCGGGGGCATCGAGGACCGGCCGGCGGGTTCACCGGTGGGAGCCAGCGCCTCTGAGGTCTGGGCCTTGGTGGTGTCACCGGGCGACGGCAGCTTGACGGCCTGGCCGGCTTCGCCATCCTGGTCACCGCCGTGCGAACACCCCAGCATCGCCATCGCCGCCAGGCCCGCGACGCCCACTCCGGCCAATACCCGCTTCATCACCTCGCTCCTCGGCGATCCGTCGTTCATATGTCAGCCCCCGATCCGGTTCGCGGTCATATCCGCTATCTGCTGTGTGGTTGTCGAGGGGTTGCCGGTCTGGCACGCCCCGTCACGGTGTATCACATTGCGCTGCAAACGAATTTGTGTTGCGCAGCGCCATCCGGTGTTCGTCTGGTCACGCTGTTCGGAAACGATGACGGACAACTTCGAGTCGGTCACCGTGAGGGAATCGACGTGCCAGTTCGCATGCTCATCGCTCTCGGCGGGCACCGTCGCCGTCCGGCAGCGCGCCTGCAGATCGGCGTTGATTGTCCGGTGGAACACCCGCGACGCGCTTCGCCCGTTCGGGTAGGCGGCCACACCCTGCCAGGTGAAGAAGTTCATGTCGTCACTGTCCTGCTGTGAGACCTGTCGATACGCGGTGTAGTCCGAGGTCCAGAAATCTTTGCCGGAGAGCGTAAGAGCCTTGCAGTCGTTGCGATCCCGCAACGTGACCTCGGCGCCGGGTACCTGCCAACTGCCGTTTCCGTGCATCGGCAGCCCGACGATGGCGCTGACATCGTCGTCGGAAAGGAGCAGAGCACCGACCCGCCCGGGTGGCAGCCCGTCCGTGGGCGCCGCACCGGGCGTCCTGGGGGCCGAAGACACGTTGGCCATCATGGCGTCGACGGGGATTTCACCCGTGGTCGCACTGCAGCCGAAGGTTGCCAGCAGGGCCAGCGTGCAGCAGGCCGCGGCTTGAACTGAACGGTTCATCGGGCGTCCCGCATCTCTCGGTGGCAGCTCGGGTCCGGATCGTCACGATCGTAGCGGCTGACCGGGTTGCTGTCCGGCGGTAGCGGGCGTGCCGGCCGGCTGCTGCCGGGGGCGGAGGCGACTCCAGCGGGGGTGCAGGTCGCGCCGGCGAAATAGAGGTACAAGGTCCTCCCGCCCACTGTTGCGCGGCACATCTCGCATTGTGACGGTAGCCTCACCGCCATGCCTGATGTTTCCCTATTAACTTTGTTGCGCGAACGCGCCTTCCTTGCCCCCGATGACCCCGCCTATACCTACACCGATTACGAGCAGGACTGGGACGGTGTCGCCGAGACGCTGTCCTGGTCACAGATCTATCGGCGGGCTCTCAATGTCGCGCGCGAACTCAAGCAACACGGTTCCGCCGGGGACCGGGCCGTCATCCTCGCCCCGCAGGGTCTCGGCTACGTCGCGGCCTTCCTCGGATCCATCCAGGCGGGATTCATCGCGGTGCCGCTGCCGGTGCCGCATCCCGGCGCACACGATGAGCGGGTCAGCGCCGTGCTCACCGACACCGCACCGTCCGTCGTCCTGACCACGACCGGGGCCGCAGACCTGGTCGCCGAGTATGTGCGCGAATCCGGAGCCGACGCCACGGCGACCGTCGTCGCTGTCGACGCGTTGGATCTGGACGCCAGCGTCGCCATGGGTGAGCAACCCGTCGACTCCGGCGGTGTGGCGTATCTGCAGTACACCTCGGGCTCGACTCGGCTTCCTGCTGGCGTGATGGTGACGGACCGCAACCTTCAGGTGAACTTCCGGCAGTTCATGGCGGGCTACTTCCCGGAGTTCAACGGGGTGGCACCGCCCGACACCACGATCGTGTCGTGGCTGCCCTTCTACCACGATCTGGGCTTGATCCTGGGCATCATCGCGCCGGTCCTCGGCGGCTACCGATGCGAGCTGACCAGCCCCGTCGCGTTCCTGCAGCGCCCCGCGCGCTGGATCCAAGCCATGGCCAGCCACCCGCGGGCATTTTCGGCGGCGCCGAACTTCGCCTTCGAACTGGCGGTGCGAAAGACCACCGAAGAGGACCTGGCCGGCCGCGACCTGGGCGACGTGCTGGGCATCGTCAGCGGCAGCGAACGCGTCCACCCCGCGACTTTGGAGCGCTTCCTCAACCGATTCGCCCCCCACAACTTCCGTGCCCGGGCGCTGCACCCCGCATACGGGCTGGCCGAGGCCACGCTGTATGTGGCCACCCTCGACGTGGAGTGCCCGCCCCAGACCGTCTACTTCGAGTCGGAGAAGTTGACGCGCGGCAGTGCGCAGCGCTCTGCCACCGAGGAGGGCACGCCCCTGCTCACCTACGGCGTGCCGAAGTCGCCGGCGGTGCGCATCGTGGACCCCGAAACCTGCGCCGAGTGCGCGGTGGGAACTGTCGGCGAGATCTGGACGGCCGGCGCCAACGTGGCCGCCGGCTACTGGAACAAGCCGGAACAGACCCAAGAGGTGTTCGCCGCGACACTGGTCAGAGCGTCCGAGGGCACCCCGAACGGACCGTGGCTGCGGACCGGCGACCTCGGATTCATCTCCGAGGACGAGCTGTTCATCGTGGGCCGCATGAAGGATCTGCTGATCATTCGCGGGCGCAACCACTACCCCGAGGACATCGAGGCCACCCTTCAAGAGATCAGCGGGGGTCGCGTCGCGGCCATCGCGGTTCCCGTCAACGAGGACGAGACCCTGGTCACCATCATCGAAGTTCGGGATCGCGGCGAATCCACCGAGGACACCGCAGCGCGGCTGGCCGTCCTGAAGAACGATGTGCAGGCTGCGATCTCCCAGGCCCATGGAGTGACCGTCGCCGATGTGGTGCTGGTGGGTCCGGGCTCGATTCCCATCACCACCAGCGGCAAGGTTCGCCGGGCCGCCTGCGTCGAGCAGTACCAGAGTCAGCAGTTCATCCGGATGGACCGCTGAGCCCACGGTCACGCGCTGCCGGCGGTGGAGTCTTGCCCCCTGCCGGCAGCGTAGGTCTGTGAGAAAGTGGTGGCACCCCCCTTGCGCGTACTGACGGCTACCCCGGCCGGGGTTGCCGGCAGGTCCAACGGACGCCGCGCACAGCTGTAAGGAGTTAGCGATGAAGCGACTGGTCGCCGGAGCCCTCGCGGTGTGGCTGGCCGGCACGGCTGGTGGGCTGAGCTCCAGCGTCGCCACTGCTGCACCCACACCCGTACCCCCGGTGGACAATCCATGGATCGCACCGACCCCGGCGCCCGTGGGTGATGCGGCGGCCGCTGACGTGGTCTACGCAGTCGGCGGCGCCCGGCCCCCCGGCATCCCGTGGGCGGACTACACCAAGCGCGCCGGCGCCGGCTACTTCCCCAACAGGAAGCGCGAGATCATCGACTACCCGGCGGGTGCCATGTTCAGGTGGGTGCCCACCATGTTCGCGCCCGACGCTCAACGCGACAACGTGACCGTGGCCGCCGCTGTCGACGCGGCGGCCGACAGCCTGGATGCCGTGATCCGTAGCGGAACCGAGCCGGCCGCCGTGGTCGGGTTGTCGCAGGGCACCATGGCGCTCGACAAGGAGCAGGTCCGGCTCGCCAGCGATCCCAACGCGCCGCCACCCCACATGCTGCAGTTCTCGACGTTCGGCTCCCCTATGGGCAAGCACGCTTTCGGGAAGAGCTTTCTCGGCGGACTCTTCCCGCCGGGCAGCCGCCTGCCGCTGGACGACTACGTCATGCCCCCCGAGGTGGACAGCCAGTACGACACCAACCGGGTGGTCGCCGCCTACGACGGCATGGCAGACTTCCCCGACCGGCCGGACAATCTGTGGTCGGTCGCCAACGCCCTTCTGGGGTCTGCGATTGTGCACACTCCTGCCGCGTTCACGACTCCGGCAGATGTGCCACCCCAGAACATCCGGGCCACCGTCAACTCCCGGGGCGCAACGACCACGTCGTACCTGATTCCGATCAATCACCTGCCGTTGACGCTGCCGCTGCGCTTCGCCGGCGTGCCGGACGATCTGGTCGACCAGCTTGACGCTTTCCTGCAGCCCCAGGTCGACGCCGGCTACTCCCGCAATGACGACCCCGCCACCAAACCGATTTCGGTCGACCCGGCGGGCATGGATGTGGTGCAGATTCTGGGACCAGAAACCAACAGCGCCGTCGACGACACCGTCGGCAAGCTTCGCAACTTCTTCGGTTTCACCGGCTGACGCAAAAGGTCAGGCCTCGGCCACCGTCTCGATCGCGCCGCCCTTGGCGATGCTCCGTTTCGGGTTGTCGGGCAAGGGTTGTAGCCACGGACGCGCGGGCCACCAGTTCGCCCGTCCGAGCAGTGCTGCGGCGGCGGGCACGGTAATACTGCGCACCACAAACGTGTCGACAAGGATGCCGGCTCCGATCACGAAGCCCCCCTGCACCACAGCGCCGACGCTGGCGAACAGCAGCCCGAACATGGCGGAGGCGAAAATCAGGCCCGCTGCGGTGATCACCGCGCCGGTCGACCCGACGGTGCGAATAACGCTGGTACGCACGCCCAGCGGTGATTCGTCGCGCAATCGGGACGCAAGCAGCATGTTGTAGTCGGCGCCCACGGCCACCAGCACAACAAACGCCAGACCTGGCACGCTCCAATGCAGTTGCTGCCCCAATATGACCTGGAAGACCAGCGCCCCGAGCCCGATCGCCGACAGGTAGGAGATGATCACCGAGCCCACCAGATAGATCGGGGCGATGACCGAGCGCAGCAGGGCGGTCAGAATCATCAGCACCACCAGCGTCGTCAGAATGACGATGAGCCGGATGTCCCGGTCGTAGTAGTCGCGAATATCACGCAGGGTGACCGGGTACCCGGAGATCGAGATCGAGGCGTCCGCCAGCACGGTATTGGGTTGCGCCGCTTGGGCGGTCGCAAGGATGGTGTTGACCTGGTCCATGGCTTTGGTGCTGAACGGATCTTCATCGGTCTGGATGAAATACCGCACCGAATGACCGTCGGGCGAAACGAAGGTGTGAGCCAACGTCCTGAATTCCTCGGTGGCCAGAACCTGCCGGGGCACATTGAATCCCGCCATCGACGGCGGGGAAGCGTCGTGGCCCATCGTCATGAGGAACGCCGACGCGGTGTCCAGGCCCAGTCCCAGCTCCTTGGTCTGGTCGACCAGGAGTTGCACCCCGTCGGCCACCTGGCGGCCGGCGCTGGCGAGCTCGGAAGTGCCGTTCTGCATCTCGATGATCTTGCGCTGCACCCGGCGAGGATTGTCGAATCCCAGCGCATGCAGGGACTGCGAGGCCGACTGCAAAGAGCGGCTCAGCCCGTTGACCGCCGACGACAGGGTCTGCGAGGGCTGCGCCGACTGCAGCTGACGAAACAGGCTGGAGATCTCATCGAGAGTGCCTGCGGCACGGGCGTTTTGCAGTTTGTGGAACTCGGCTCGCGCGGTTCCGCAAATCGGATTGGCGTCGCATGTCGGGCTGGTATCGAGAGACTCGGTGACGGGATCGACCCAGTCGAAGCTGGACGCCAGTCCGGCGAAGGTCACCTGGAGAGCGTCGCCGAGCGCCCGGATACTGTTGACCAACCTTGCGGCTTGGTCGATTTCACCGAATGTCTTGGTGCCCCCGAACTGCGTCTGCAGATACGCCAACGCGTCGACCAGACTGCGCACGCTGGCGACCGACTGGCTGACCTGGGTGTTCAGATCTCCGAGGCCGTTTGCGAGCTTCCTGGAGCCTGTGGTCAGCCGGTTGAGGTCACCATCGCGCTCGGCGATCAAGCCCGCGGCGTCACCCAGCTGGCCCCCGACCTCACCGGCTTGATAGGTGGCCCTGGCCTCTTCGAGCGACTCACCGCTCGGCCGGGTAACGCCACGCACCGCGGCCACACCCGGGATCTGACTGATCCGCTGCGCCATCTGCTCCATGTCGGCAAGAGCCCGCGGAGTACGCAGATCGTTGGGCGATTGGACCAGCAGATACTCGGGGATCGTCTGGTTCACCGGGAAGTGCCGGTCCAGCGCCGCATACCCCACCGAGCTGTCGACGGAGGCCGGCAGTTGTTTGCGGTCGTCGTAGTTGAACCGGATCAGCCCGGCCGCACTGCCCAGCGCCAGCAGCAGCGCCAGGCTGCCGACCAGATACGTCTTGGGGCGCCGAACGATTCGCACCCCGGTGCGGCGCCAGAACCGCGCAGCGCGTTCGGGGCGCGGCGCCACCCATCCGCGCGGCCCGGCCAGCGTCAGAATGGCCGGAAGCAACGTCACCGCGGCGAAGAACGCCACCGCGATCCCGATCGCCAGCACCGGGCCGACCGTGGCGAACACCCCGAGTTTGGCAAAGCCCATCCCCAGCAGGGTGATGGCAACGGTGGCCGCAGACGCGGCGATCACCTTGCCGATCGACGCCAGCGCCCGCTGCACCGCGCGCTGGCAGTCCTCGGCAGTACCGGAACCCATCCGGATGTAGTCGTGATAGCGGCTGACCAGGAAGACGACGTAATCGGTTCCCACGCCGGCGATCAAGGCGCTGAGCATCACGATGGCCTGGTTGGAGACGGCCATTCCGGTCACCAGTGACGCCGTCGCGACTGCCGCCTGCGCGGCCACCATCGATACGCCGATGGTGATCAGGGGCAGCAACATGGTGAGCGGGTTGCGGTAGATGACGCCCAAGATGAACAGCAGCAGGACACCGATCGCCAGCTCGATCGCCAGCCTGTCGTGCGCTCCGGCGTCGGTCAGGTCGGCGACCGTGGCCGCCGGGCCGGTGACGTCGGCGGTCAGCGTCGATCCGGCAACGGTCTCCTTGACGATCCCGGCGACTCGGGCGTATGCCGCGTAGGCCTCGGGAGTGCCCAAGTCCCCCGCGAGCCCGACCGGCAGGATCCATGCCTTGCCGTCACTGCTGACGAGCACCTCCCGCAGCGCCGGGGTGGTGTGAAAGTCCTGCAGCATCACCACGTCTTCGGTATCAAGACGCAGGCGGTCCACCAACGCGCGGTAGACCTTCTCATCGGCTCGATCCAAGCCCTGGTCATCGGTGAGCAGAACGGTCAGCACGTTCTCCGAGCCGTCCTCGTCGAAGGCGGCGGAGACCTTGGCGGCGGCCTCGACCGACGGGGCGTCGGCGGGCAGCACCGCCACGGGGTGGCGTTGCGCCATCTCGGTCAGCGACGGCGCGAACAGCGGCAGCAGCACAACCAGCAGCGCCCAGAAGCCGATCACCGGCCACGGTCGCCGCACCACGAACTCGCCTAGCCGGCTGAAGATGAGCTCACCTCCGGCAGCACCTGCTGGGCTTGGCGGTCGCGACCAACGAGAATGAGATCAGGCGACATTTTCCCAATCGCCGGCGTCGGCGACCCGCTCGAACACCGACTTCAACATCGCCAGGTAGCGCGCCACCGACTCGTGAGCCTCCGGGTTGTCCGGGAAGATCGCCGTGACCGCCGTCTCCTCCTCGACCCGGATCACGTAGAGCGACATCTGATACGAGTACCGGCCGTCGCTGAAGACGCCGATGTTCAGATCATCCAAACCCGCGGCGATCAAGGCCGACAGCGGGGCGGCGCCGGCGTCCAGGAAGTTGATGACGGGGAAATTCGGTGGCGGCTTACGCAACTGCGGCGCCAACTCCATCACCCGCTGGTAGGGCACCTCCGCCAACGTTCTGCCCGAGTCGAAGGAAACCTGCGCGGCGCTGGCCGCCTCCTCAAACGAGATGTCACCGATCGGGACCGTGATCGGGACCAGGCCGGTGAACCAGCCCAGCGTGAGGTCGTCCCCCGGAGAATTGCGGGTGTCGCGCGGGGTGAGCCCGTAATAGGTGTCCGCGCCGGTCAATTCGCGCTGCGCCAAGCCACAGCATGCCAACACTCCCCCGACGAAGCGGGCGTTCGCGTCCATGCAGGCGGACTCGAATTCGGCGGTCTGCTGTTCACCCAGCATGGTGACGGTGACCATGGCCGCCTCGCAGGGCTGCGCGGGGTCGCCGAGGGGCAGCGGGAAACCGGGCAGGCTTCCGTCGTTGCTTTCGGCGAAGCTTCGCCACGCCTGGATCTGCGGCGACTCCAGCGTGAGCGCAGATGTGAACTGGTGCTGACGGACGCAGAAGTCGCTGTAGCTACCCGCAGCGGGCAGCTCCAGCGGCGCGCCGCCGGCCACCAGTGCGTTGTACATCATGTAGAGCTCCATCAACGTCACCCCGGCGACCGCCGCGTCCACGTGGACGTGGTCGATGCTGGCGAAGAACGTGAAGTGGCTCTTGGACTGGATGATCCCGAACCGGAAGCAGTCCCACTGCAGCGGATCGGGCGTGTCGTTGAGCAGGTCGCGGACTTGCGGCAACGTCAGCTCGCCGTGATCGACCGGGACGAACGCGATGTCGGCGGGGTCCTCGACAACGTGGCGAATGAGACGCCCGTCCTCGGCGTGCTCGAACCAGCTGCGGTAGGTCTCATGCCGCCGCAGATGCGCATTGATGATGTAGTCGATGGCGCGCCGGTCGCACCTGCCCTGCATGTCGCAGCTGAGCACCATCAGGCGCGAGTAGTCGAGTCCGGCGGCCGTCTGGTCGATATAGCCGCGGATGTGCTGTTCCTGCATGTAGCTGGCCGGCACGGCATTGACCGGCGCGCGCCGCGCCGCGGCCAGCGCGGCGGCTGACGGTCCCCACACCACGGTCGGACCCGCGTCGGGTTCCCAGTCAGCCAGCGTCCCTAATGCCAATGGCCCTACCCGCAACGTCTTCTCCTCTGCTCGGGCGAACAACACCTCGGCTGGTCGATGGGGGAGATCGCCAGCCGGTTCAACTCACTTGCCACCGCGTGGCTCCGGGTCCTCCAACCGGGTCGCCAGCTGATCGCACACATGCTGGGCCAAGCCACGCACCGTGGTGAGCTGGGCGGGACCGACACGTACTCCGGTTTCGGTTTCGATCCGGGTGCGAAACTCCAAGCTGGCCAACGAATCCATGCCATATTCGGGCAGCGCCCGATCCGGGTCGACGGTACGGCGCAACAGCAGGCTGATCTGGTCGGACACCAGACGCAGTATCGCGCTGAGCCATTCGTGACGCGGCAGCTCTTTCAGCTCGGCCAGGAACCGCTCGGCGTCGGGGCTGTTGTGGCGCACCGCCCGGAACGCTTCGGCGAATCGGCTGCGGTGCGCCAATGCGGCCAACCACGGTGCTCGGGTAATCGGTGCATAGCCGGTGTACGGGCGGTCATAGCTCAGTACCGCACGGAAGGCGCGGGCGCCTTCTGCGGAGGTGATCGCGGCTTGGGCGTCATCGGCTGAAGCGGTGCCGCCCCCGGTCTCGGCCCACGGCCCCCAGCCGATCACCGTCGCCGACAAGCCCCGGGCCCGCCGCCAGCATCCGAACGCGTCCAACCAACTGTTCGCGGCCGCCGAGGCACCCTGCCCCGGCGGGCCGATGAGCGCGGCGGTCGAGGAGAACGCGCAGAACCAGTCCAGCGGCTGCGCGGCGCTTTCCTCCTGCAGGGCCTGGTGAAGGTTCCACGCGCCGTAGACCTTCGGCGCCCAGCAACGATCGACGAGTTCGTCGGTGATGTCGGTCAACGCGGCTTCCGCAGCCGCGGCGGCCGCATGCAGCACGCCGCGGACCGGCAGTCCGGATTCGGTCGCCGCTGCCACCAGCCGGCGCGCCGTCGCGGGGTCGGCGATGTCGCCGCACTCCACCTGAATATCGGTGCCGCCAGCGCGCAGCTGCTCGATGACCTGTCGCGCTTGGCCCTGCGGTGCCGACAGCCCGTTGAGCACGATTCGGCCGCAGCCCGCCGCCGCCATCTCGGCAGCCAGGAACAGTCCGGCGCCGCCGGTGCCGCCGGTGACGATGTACGAACCGTCGGTCCGGAACAACCGAGCCTGCTCCGGCGGGACCACCGCCACGCTGACGCCGGTCTGTGGGGCGTCCAGCAGAACCATTCCCGCACTGTCGGCGCCGTCCGCCTGCGCCAGCGCAGCAGCCGCCTCGAGCAAGGGGTAGTGCGTGGTCGGCGGCTGCGGAAGTACGCCCTCCGCCGCGCGCTGATAGACGGTGGTCAGCATGCGCTGGACGACTTCTGGGTGGCTATGCGCCAGCAGCGCCAGGTCGACCGCATGTAGCGACAGGTTGCGGCGGAACGGGAACAGCCCAATCCGGCTGTCTCCGTAGACATCCTGCTTGCCGAGTTCGATGAACCGGCCGCCGAAGCTCAGCAGGTCAAGCCCGGCACGTTGCGCCACGCCCGACAGCGAGTTGAGTACGACGTCGACGCCGTAGCCATCGGTATCCGCTTTGATCCGATCGGCGAACTCAAGGTTGCTGGAGTCATAGACATGTTCAATACCCATGTCGTGCAACCGCTGTCGACGCTGCGGAGTGTCTGCGGTGGCGAAGATCTCGCAGCCGGCCGTTCGCGCGATCGCGATGGCGGCTTGACCGACGGCGCCGGCTGCGGAGTGGATCAGCACCTTGTCTGCTGCCGTGATCCGCGCCAGCTCGTGCAGCCCGTACCAGGCGGTGACGTAGGCGGTCGGTAGCGCGGCGGCCTCCGACAGCGGCACCTCCGGAGGGAGGGTGACGGCCAGGCGGGCATCGCACGTGATGAACGTGCTCCAACAGCCGTCAGGAGAGGTTCCGCCGACGTGGTCGCCCACCCGGTGACCGGTGACGTCGGGACCGACTGCGACCACCACCCCGGCGAAGTCGGTGCCCAGCTGCCGAGCAGGCCCCTCGGCGGAGTGCGCCTCCGCGTAGTTCATCCCGGAGGCCGCCACCGCAACCTCGATCTGTCCTGGACCCGGTGCAACCCGCGGGTGCGCAACCGATTCCAGCGAATCGCTCTCATCGGCACTGCTGCGCTGCAGCCGCAGGCCATCTTGTCCGTGCTCGACAACGGTGGTCCGCCGTTCGGCAGGGCTGAGCGGTCCGGGGCGCAGCCGCGCGGTATACCAAGCACCGTCGCGCCAAGCGGTCTCGTCCTCTTCGGACCCGCTCTGAAGTTGCGCCGCGAGCCGCGCGGCGAAACCCTGATCGGTTTCTGCGGCGCTGCCCTCGACGTCGATCTGGGTGACCTGCAGGTGCGGATACTCCGAATCGATGACCCGCAGCAGCCCGCGCAGGCCGGCCTGCTCCAGGTTGGCCTGATCACCTGGCCGCACGGTCGCGGCGCTTCTGGTCACCACGAACAACCGTGGGGATTCGCCGGGAAGCACCGCCAACTGGCGAACGACGTTCAGTAGGTAGGACACGAAGTCCCGGCCCCGTTGCGGTGGGTGGCACCCGTCGACCGACGGTGCGGTCACCACGACAATCCCGGTGCGTCCGCCCAGCGCCTCGTTGAGGACGTCGGCCAGGCGTCCCCTCAGCGCTGCCGCGTCAGCCACATGATCGCCGTCAATCGGCACCAAGACCGTATCGGACTGCGCCCCACCATCCTTCAGTGCGGCATCGAGATCGGTGGTCAGGGGGTCTGCGGCGTCGGCCATGCTCAGCAGCAGCCAACTCCCCGCGGCGGCCTGGGCGGCGTCCGGTTGGTCGCGGCGCTCCCAGTCGATGGCCAGCAACCGCTCGTCGAGGGTGCGCTCAGCGGTTTCGTGCTCGGAGCTGTCTGCGGCGAGCTGGAGTCCTTCGACGCTGAGCAACACGTTGCCCGCCGCGTCCATCAACTCCAGGTCGGCCTCGCATGCGTCGGCGCGGCGTGCCGTCACCGTGGTGAGGCAGTACTGCGCTGTGCGGGTGGGGTGGTGACGGCGCAGCCTGCGCACGCCGACCGGCCGCAGTGGGCCGCCGTCGCTTGCGCGCGGTATGCCGGGGTGAACGGCAGCCGATTGGAAGCACGCGTCAAGCAATGCGGGATGGATTTCATAGGGCGCCTGTTGAGCGCGCAATTGTCCCGGCAGCGCGACCTCGGCGAGCACCGTGGCAGCGTCGCGGTGTTGCCCGTCGCCGACATGGACCGCGGTCAGGCCCGCGAACGCAGGGCCGTACTGAATACCTCCGCCGTCCAACAGCTTTCGCAGCTCGGAGTCGTCGATGCGGGACGGGTGGGCGGCCAGCAACGCCGCCACGTCGTGGGCATGCGGCTGCGGAGCATCCGGCAGAGCCTGCAACACCGCGCTTGCCCGGCCGATGCGGGCCCGTTCCTGATGCGTGTGCACGGTGAAGGTCAAGACGCCGGGCGCGGCCACCGCGGCACCCGAGGACACCGGCGTATGTTCGTCGAGCAGCAGCGCCTGTTCGAACCGGACGTCGCGGACCTCGGCCGATCCGCCCAGGCTGACCCGGGCCGCCGCCAGGGCCATCTCGCAGTAGGCGGCGCCGGGCACCGCGGCCACGTTGTCCAACCGGTGGTGGTCCAGCCACGGGTGCGCCACGGTGCCGAGATCGCCTTGCCAAACGTGGCGCTCGGGTTCCTCCAACAGGTGCACGTGCGACCCGAGCAACGGGTGTACCGCCCGGACCGCGGCGCCCTGCGGTTTGGCGTCTGCTGCCTCGCGGCTGAACATCAGCGCGCGATGGTTCCAGCTCGGCAACGGCGCCTCTACCAGCCGTCCCGTCGGGTACTGCACGGCGAAGTCCACCGCGGTACCCGCGCTGTGCAGGTCGGCGACGAAGCCGCGCAATCCCGGCCACGTCCCTGCCTGGTACTGGAAGCGGGTAGGCGACAACACGGCAATCGAGGTATCGCCGCTGCTGGCATTCTGCTCGATGGCCTCAGTGAGCAAGGGCTGCGGCGCCGGCTCGGCAAAGATCCGGTAGCCGTCCTTGATCGCGGCCTGCACCGCCGCCGCGAACCGCGCCATGTAACGCAGGTTGTCCGCCCAGTACTGGCCGTCGAATTCCGGCCGATCACGCGGCGCCCACAGCGTTGCGGAGTAGTACGGGATGTCCGGTTCGGTCGGCTTCAGGTCGGCAAGGGCCTGGGTCAGGTCATGCAGGATCGGTTCCACCTGGGGCGTGTGCGCGGCGACGGGGACCGTCACCTCGCGAGCCGCCACACCCTGCTGTTGCCAGGCGGTCACCAAGTCACGCACCATGCCGCCGTTTCCGCCGATCACGGTGGTCACCGGCGACTCGACCACGGCGAGCACCACGTCGGAAACGTCGCGGATGGAGAACTCCGAAAGCACTTGCTGCGCCGGCAGTTCCACTGCAGCCATGGCACCGCTGCCGGCGATAGCCGACAACAGTCGTCCGCGCCGGCAGGCGACCCGGAGCCCGTCTTCGAGCGTCAGACCGCCGGCGACGACGGCCGCCGCGGTCTCCCCGAGCGAATGCCCGATCACGGCACCCGGCCGAACCCCATAAGCCTTCAGGGCTTCGGCCAGCCCGACCTGGGTGGCGAAGGTGGCCACCTGCAGCCGGTCGATTTCGGTGGGCGGCTGCGACGCGGACATCACCTCGGTGAGTGAAAACCCGGCTTCCTCAGCGACTACCGGCTCCATCTCGGCGATCGCCGCGGCGAACTCCGGTTCTTCGGCGAGCGCTTCGGCCATCCCCACCCACCGGGGAGCTTGGCCGGAGAATACCCAGACCGGCCCACGGTCGTCCGGTCCGATGACCGGCTGATATGGCAGGTCGTTACCGGCGACCTCACGCAGCGCCGCACCGAGTTCGCCGACGCTGCCGGCCGCCACCACCGTCCGCACCGGGCGGTGGGCTCGCCGCCGTGCCAGCGTGTAACCCAGATCGGCGAAGCCGGAACCGGTCATCGCGGTCGCGTGCTCGTCGAGCCAGTCCGCCAGCCGGGCTGATGTCACCCGCAGCTGGGGCGCGGAGGTCGCCGATAGGGGGAAGAGCCGGGGCGCCGCTTCGTCGGGTTCTGCCGCCGGTTCGGGGGCAGTGTCCGCCGGTGCTTGTTCGACGATGACGTGCACGTTGGTACCCGACAGGCCATGGGAAGACACCGCGGCCCGCCGCGGAAGCTCGCCGGTTTCGGGCCATGGCATATTCTTCTGCGGCACAAGAAGGTTGGTCGCTATCGCGGCCAGTTGGTCGGGCAACCGAGTGAAGTTCAGGTTTTGCGGAACCGTGCCGTGCTGCAGCGCGAGAATCGCCTTCATCAGGCTCAGCGGTCCGGATGCCGACTGGCAGTGCCCGAAGTTGGTCTTTACCGATCCCAGGAGGCAGCGGTTGTCGATGCCGTAGACCGCGGCCAGTCCGGTGTATTCGACCCGATCCCCGATCGGGTTGCCGACCCCGTGTGCCTCGACCAGGCCCACGGTGCCGGCGTCGACGCCTGCGGCGGCCAACGCGGTGTGGTACATCGCAACCTGCGCCGACTCTGGCGGCACCGCGGCCGCGTCCGGGCGGCCGTCCTGATTGGCCGCGGTCCCCCGCAGCACGGCCAGGATGCGATCGTGATCGCGAACCGCATCCGGCAACCGCTTGAGCAGCAGCACCACACAGCCCTCACCCGATACGACACCGTCGGCGGCGGTATCGAAGGAATGGCAGCGCCCGGTCGGTGACAACGCGCCCTGCGGCGACCCGGCGGCCGATCTGCGGGGTTCGAGCATCACCGACACGCCGCCCGCCAGGGCGAGCTCACTTTCACCGACCTGCAGGCTGCGGCAGGCCTGGTGCACGGCCATCAGCCCCGACGAACACGCGGTGTCCACCGTGAGCGCCGGGCCGTGTAGCCCCAGCGCCTGCGCAACCCGACCGGAAGCGAAACCGGTGCTGGTGCCGGTGAATCCGTACGGACCCTCGGCAGCGCCGCACTCGGCGGCCAGCAGCTCGTAGTCGCTGTGGGTCAGGCCCACGAACACGCCCGTCTGCGATCGAGCCAAGTCCGCCGGGTCGAGACCGGCGTGCTCGACGGCCTCCCACGACGTCTCCAGCAGCAGGCGGTGTTGCGGGTCGATCGCGGTGGCCTCGGCCTCGGTCATGCCGAAGAACTCGGCGTCGAATCCGCCGATATCCGCCAGGAAGGCACCCCAGCGGGGTACGGTTGGGCCCGACTCGGGGCCGCCGTAGGAGTCGGCATCCCATCGGTCGGCGGGGACTTCGTCGATGAAGTCCGCGCCGCGCAGCAAGGCCTCCCAGAACCGTTGCGGCGAATCGATTCCGCCTGGCAGCCGGCAGGCCAGTCCGATAACGGCGACCTGCGGCGTGGACGGACCGTCGGGGGATGTGGGGGCGGTAGTCATCGCGCCCGCGAGATTACAGCAAAGTCACGAAAATAATTCGGCGAGGTAAACGAACGTTCTTTCGACCGGCGGCGCTGCCACTCTGGGAGTCCGCCCCAAAACCCCCACGTGACGCTAGGGCCGGTGCGCGTCCGTTCTCGTCTCAACACCGTTCGAGCGATATCGCTGCTTCGGTCGCAACCAGGCCGGTAGCCGCGGCGCAGGCACATCGGGCGCCTGATCGAACACCCCACCCGCCGGGTCGTCGGCCCAGCCGTGGGCCCGCACCAGATCTTGCTCCGGGCGATAGATCTGCCGAATCACCAGTGCACACAGCCCCATGACCGCCAGGTCGCGCACCAACACGGTGGCAGTGAACCACTGCTCGGGAAGGCTGCGATCCGCAACGCTGTAGAGGTAGTACATCCGCGGCACCCAGACCAGCGCATCGACGGTCATCCAGATCAGCAGCAGCCTGCGGTGCGGCAGGGCCAGCACCGCTAGCGGCACCAGCCACAGCGAGAACTGCGGACTCCAGACCTTGTTGGTCAACAGGAACGCCGCAACCATCAGGAACGCCAACTGCGCGACGCGCGGGCGACGAGGCGCGGTCAGCGCGATGTAGCCGATTCCGATGCAGCACAGCGCAAACAGCGCGGCGACGACACCGTTGAGCACCGTCGGTGGCTGCCACATCCCCAGGTCGCCGTCGAACCCGTGCCAGCCGGTCAACGACCTCACCACGTTGTAGACCGAATCCATGTCGTCGCCGCGGCGGGAGTTGAGCCGGAAGAATTCGCTCCAGCCCCGCGGTGCGTACAGCAGGACCGGCAGGTTCACCGCCAGCCAGCTCACCGCGGTGGCCGCCGCGGTGCGTTTGACTTCCCGCAGACGGCCGGTGCGCAGGCCCAGCACCAGCAGCGGGAACAGCAGCAGGACCGGGTAGAGCTTGGCGGCGGTGCCCAGACCGAGCAGCACGCCGGCCATCGTCGGGCGGCGCCGTGCCCAGGCCAACAGACCGGCCCCCGCGAAAGCGGTGGCCAATGCGTCGAAGTTGGTGAAGATCTGGAAGATCACCACCGGCGAAGCCGCCACCAACGCCGCGTCCCAGATGCGTCGGCCGGCCAACCCGGCGGTGGACCACACCGTTGCCAGCCAGGCCAGCGCCAGACCCAACGCGACGATGTCGAAGAAGACCACCACCTCGGCGACCCCGCTCAGTGCCGGGATCTTCAGCACCTTGGTGATCGCCGTGTACGTCTTCGCCAAGGCCATCGCCGAGTACTGGTACAAGCCGGTCAGCACCGGATACTCCATGTAGCGCACGGCGGGCAGTCCGTCGTAGCGGGTCTGTTCCTTCCCTGACGAGTCCTTCTCCACCCAGCTGGACTTGTACGGGAACTTGCCTTGATCCAGTAGCTCCGCGGTGTAGAGCGGCACCACGTCGGAGTAGCACAACTGGAAGTACGCGCGCTCGTTGTCCCAGTTGGCCACCCGCTGATCGGGGCTCCCGCTGCCGGTGCTCTGCAGGCACGCCGATTTGGTGGTCCAGCCCAGCGCCAAGAACA
The DNA here is from genome assembly GCF_046250075.1 of Mycobacterium sp. SMC-14. Classification (NCBI taxonomy): domain Bacteria; kingdom Bacillati; phylum Actinomycetota; class Actinomycetes; order Mycobacteriales; family Mycobacteriaceae; genus Mycobacterium; species Mycobacterium sp. SMC-14. The sequence goes on from NZ_CP176429.1 coordinate 4,774,595, forward strand.
GCACCGCGATCAGGAACATCACCCGCAGCGGTGTCATGAACCTGGTTCGCCCGATCAGCGCATGGCGGCCGACCGGCCCGCCGATGGTGTTCGACAGCGCATGACCGACGACATCGGTGCGGCTGGGCAGGTCGCGGTCGTCGGCGCTGCGCAGGTCCGCCGCCAGCCGGCGGGGCGAGCGCATCGTGCGTTCGGTCGTCTCCTCCGTCACGGCAGAGCCTCCGGCGCCGGGGGCGGCTCCGGCGGCGGGGGTGGTGGAGGTGGCGGCGGTGGGGGTGGCGGCGGCGGTGGGGGCGGCGGGAACGGCTCCGGCATCGGGAAGCCCGGCGGCGGAGGTGGCGGCTCGTCCCAGTCCCGTGGCGGCGGAGGCGGCGCATACCAGTTCCAGTCCGGGGCCGGCGGCGCCGCGGTCGGCACGCCGGCGGAGCCGCCGATCTCGGTGGGCTTGGGGAACTGCACGATCGGGTCGCCCCACAGCGCGCCATCCATGCTGGCTTTCCAGATGTCGGCCGGCAGACCCGCGCCGTACACCGGCCCGCCCCACTTGTTCGTCAGCGGTTCGTCACCGGTGGTGGTGCCCACCCAGACCGCGGTCGACAGGGTCGGCGTGTAACCGACCATCCAGGCATCCCGGTTGGCGCCGGTGTTGCCGAGCTGGGTGGTGCCGGTCTTGGCCGCGGCCGGGCGCCCACCGGCCAGGTCGTGCCCACCCGAATAGCTCGGAATCGCCTTCATGGCGTCGGTGACGTTGTCCGCGACCGCCTTCGGGACGCGCTGCTCGCCGGAGTCCTTGGCGGGCACTGTGCCGTCGAAGAGCACGCGGTCGTCGGGACCCACGACCTTCGCGATGAAGTGCGGCCGGTGGTACATCCCGGAATCGGCCAGGGTGGCGTACGCCGACGCCATGTCGATCACCCGAGTCTGGTACTGGCCGAGCACGATGCCGTTCTCCGGGGGTCCGCCAAGGCCGTCCTGGGACAGGGTGTGCGCGACACCCGGGAAGCTCTTGGCGACCCCGAGCTGGTGTGCGGCATCGGCGACGTCCTGCGGTCCGTGCTTGAGCTTGAGCATCAGCCGGTAGTAGGCCGTGTTGAGCGACCGCTTGAGTGCCTCGGCGATGTTGCAGACTCCGCAGCTGGCGCCGCCCACATTGCTGATCTTGGTCTTGCCGACCGTCAACGGGCCGCTGTCGATCTGCTCACCGAGCCCGATGCCCTGTTTCAGCGCCGCTACCAAGGCGAACACCTTGAATGAGGACCCGGTCTGCAGGCCGGCCTGGGCGAAGTCGAAACCGCCGACCTCGTCGCCGCCGTAGTAGGCCCGCACCGCGCCGTTGCGTGGATCGATGGAGACCACGGCGGTCCGCATGGTCGGTTTCTGCCCAGCCATGGTCGCCCTGACGGCTTTCTCCACCGCCCGCTGTGCCTTCATGTCGATCGTGGTGGTGATGCGCAGTCCCTCCATGTTCAGGGTCTGCTCGTCGATGTGGAACATGTCGAGCAATTCTTCGGTGACCTGGCGCTGAATCAGCCCGTTGGGCCCGGAGGCCTGGTCGGCGTTGCGCGCCTGATCGGGCGGGATCGTGGTCGGGAAGAACTGCTTGGCCCGCTCACTGAGCGTCAGGGCACCGGTGGCCACCATGCCGTCGAGCACCCAGTTCCACCGCTCGACGGACAGGTCCCGGTTGATGGCCGGGTCCAAGGTGGACGGCCGCTGAATCACGGCCGCCAGTAGCGCACCCTCGGAGACGGTGAGGTCCTCGACATGCTTGTCGAAGTACGCCCGCGCGGCCGCGGCGATCCCGTACGTGGTGCGGCCGAAGTAGATGATGTTGAGGTAGGCCTCCAGTACCTCGTCTTTGGACCACTCCTCGGACATCTTGGTGGCGATCACGAGCTCTTTGCCCTTGCGGACCAATCCGCCCATGCCGGCCCGCTCGGACCCGACCAGCGCGTTCTTGACGTACTGCTGGGTGATCGTCGAGCCGCCCTGGGTGTCACCGCCGAGCAGGTTGTTCTTGACCGCCCGGAACAGCCCGGAGACGGAGTAGCCGGAGTTGGTGTAGAAGTCGCGGTCCTCGGCGGCCAACACCGCGTCACGCACGTGAACCGGTACCCGGTCAAGCCTGATGTCAACCCGATTCCCGTCCGGCGGAACGATTTTCGCCAGCTCAGTACCGTCGGCGGCAAGGATGGTCGACACCTGCGTGGTGTGGATGTCACCGGGCTCGGGGACCTCCACGGTGCGGTAGGCCATCCCGAAGGTGACCACCGGCACCGCAAGGAGTGCCGCGGTGGCGGCGTACAGGCCGCGTCGGGCCCAGAGCCAATTCCGCCGCCGCCGCAGTTCCTGCTGGTCCGGCTCGACGTCGTGATCTGCCGGCGATTCGGCTGGGATGGGAGGCTTTTCGCTCTCCGGGCGTGGTCGCTCCATGGCGGCCTTGACCGCTTCGAGACGCTCCTGGCGATCCGCCTCGTCATCGATGATGTCGGTGGAGTTGTCGGCGGTGCCCTCGGCGCCCGCCCCGTTCGGCTTGTCAGTGGGCTTGGCGTTGGTCGTCGTCAAGAAGTGTTCTTCCTCAGCGCTGTCGGCACCCGGCGCTGTCGGGCCCTGCGTTTTCACCGGCGCCCAGGGCGTCCCGGCGGGTAGGAGTCAGGCTTCCGGCCCTTCGCCATCCCGAGTCGGGCACAACCCATTTCGGCGATCGGCGAAGTGCTCAGCAGCCAGCCGTCCCCCACGCATCGCTGCAGTCGCATGGCCAACAGACTACTTCCGTGGACTCACCATCGGGTTGAAACCAGGTCACAAACGCACTACGGCGCAGCGGGCGGCTGCTCCGCCGGCGGCGGGCCGCCCGGTTCGGGCGCGGGCGGCGCAGGTGGCGCAGGCGGGGCGGCCGTGATCGTCGTGGGCGGACCAATCGGAATGGTGATGCCCGGGGCGATCTCGATCGTCGGCTGGATGACGGTCTCCTCCGGCGGCAACGGCGGGCCGGTATCCATCGGTGGGGGCGGTGGCGGCGCGGCCGGGACGCCGGCGTAGCCGCCGATCTCGGTGGGCGTGGGGAAGGTTTCGTTGGGGGTGCCCTTCAGGGCGCCGTCCATGGTGGCCTTCCAGATGTCGGCGGGAATGCCCGCGCCGTAGACCGGTCCACCCCACTGATTCACCAGGGGTTCGTCTCCCCCGGTCGTGCCCACCCAGACCGCGGTCGACAGCGACGGCGTGTAGCCGACCATCCAGCCGTCCCGGTTGGCCCCGGTGTCGCCCAGCTGGGTGGTACCGGTCTTGGCCGCCGAGGGCCGTCCGCCGGCCAGGTTGTGCCCGCGCGACCAGCCGGCGATGGGCTGCATGGCGGAGGTGACGTTGTCGGCGACCGCCTTGGGGATGCGCTGCTCGCCGGTGTCTTCGGAGGTCGTCGCGTCGAACAGCACATTGCCGTCAGCGCTGACCACCTTCTGCACAAAGTGCGGCGGGTGGTAGATGCCGGAGTCCGCCAACGTCGCGTACGCCGAGGCCATGTCGATCACCCGGGTCTGGTACTGGCCCAGCACCACTCCGCCTTCGGGCGGGCCGCCGTCCTGCGACAGGGTGTGCGGGACGCCGGGGAAACTCTTGGCGACCCCGGCCTGATGCGCGGCGTCGGCAACGTCCTGCGCCCCGTTCTTGAGCTTGAGCATCAGCCGGTAGTAGGCGGTGTTCAGCGAGCGCTTGAGCGCCTCGGCGATGTTGCAGACCCCGCAGCCCTCGCCCTCGGCGTTGGTGATCTTGGTCCGGCCATTGTCGAGGGTCAGCGGCGAACTGTCGATCTGATAACCCAAGCCGATGCCCTGCTCCAACGCGGCCACCAGGGCGAACACCTTGAACGACGATCCGGTCTGCAGCCCGGCCTGCGCGAAATCGAAGCCGTTGGCATCCGAGCCCCCGTAGTAGGCGCGCACCGCGCCGTCGCGCGGGTCGATGGACACCACCGCGGTCCGCATGTTGGGGATCTGGTCTTTGAGGTAGGTGGCCACCGCTTCCTCGGCGGCGTCCTGCGCCGCCGGGTCGATGGTGGTGGTGATCTGCAGGCCCTGGGTGTTGAGTGTCTGTTCGTCGATGTTGAACAACTCGAGCAGTTCCTGGGTGACCTGGCGCTGGATCAGCCCGTTGGGCCCGGTGGTGATGTTCTGGGCGCGGGCCAGTTCGGGCGAGACCGTGGACGGAAACTCTTGGGCGGCACGCTCACCGGCGGAGATGGCCCCGGTCTCCACCATGCCGTCGAGTACCCAGTTCCACCGGTCGAGAGCGCCTTCGGGATCGACCGCGGGGTCGAGTGTGGACGGCCGCTGGATCAGTGCGGCCAGCAGCGCACCCTCGGCGATGTCGAGCTGCTCGACCGGCTTGTCGAAGTAGGCCCGCGACGCAGCGGCGATCCCATAGGCGCCGCGGCCGAAGTAGATGATGTTCAGGTAGGCCTGCAGCACATCGTCTTTGCGCCACGCGCTGGACATCTTCGTGGCGATCACGAGTTCTTTGGCCTTGCGGACCAATCCGCCCATGCCGGCCCGCTCGGATCCGACCAGGGCGTTCTTGACGTACTGCTGGGTGATCGTCGAACCGCCCTGGGTGTCACCGCCGAAGAGGTTGTTCTTGATCGCGCGGGCGAAGCCCGACACCGAGAAACCCGGGTTGGAGTAGAAGTCGCGGTCTTCGGCGGCCAACACCGCATTACGCACGTAGACCGGCACCTGGTTGATGTCGATGTCGACGCGGTTGCCTTCCGGCGGAATGATTTTGGCCAGTTCGGATCCGTCACTGGCCAGGATCGTCGACACCTGGTTGGTCCGGATGTCACCGGGCGAGGGCACATCGGTGATGGAGTAGGCCATCGCGAAGGTGATGACCGGCAGCAGCAGCATCACCACCACGGCGGTGTAGAGCCCGCGCCGGATCCACCGCCAATTCGGCGGGTGCGCACGCAGCCACTCCAGCGGATTCGGCGCGGCCGGCCGGTCGGAGGCGGGTTCCGCCCGTCGCGGTGGCGGCGCGGTCGGCTTCTCCGGAGGGGGCTCGCGCCTCGGGATCCGGCCACTCAGCGTCTGCTCGCGTTGCGGGGGCGCCCCGTCGAGGGCCGCCCGAACCGCGTCGATGGGGTCGCGCAGGTCGGCGGTCACGGCGTCGTCGACCGCCGGAATGATCGCGGTCAGTCGGTCATCCGGCCCCGCCGGTGGGCGGCGGCCGCCGGCGTCGGAGTGCCGGGCCGAGCCAGCATCGGACCCGTCGTCGTGATGCTTACTCACTGGCGGTACGGGCTCCGCTACGTGCCGTACGCCGACCGCGGGATCCCTTCGGTGGGCGCGCGAGGCCCAACACATATGACTTCACCAGGTGATTCCAGCTGCAGGTCCGGCACACCTCGACGACGTACACCGAGAACTCCGAGAAGCGGGTGGCCAACAGGACCAGTTCCTCGGCAGAACGCGCCGAGCCCGAGACCGCACCCAGCTGTTCGCCGTACACCCACGACACCAGGGTGAGCGGCTCCTTACGGCAGATGGGACAGACCACCGCACTGGTCTTGCCGTGGAACTTCGCGGCGCGCAGCAGATACGGGTTGGCGTCGCATACCTCAGTCACCCCGGTGCGCCCGGAGTAGACCTCGGCCAGCAGGGAACGGCGCCGAAGCGCGTAGTCCACTATCTGTCGCTGCAATCGCACGGTGACCAGAGTACGTCGGGTGCTCTCCGGCAGTCGCGATCAACGCCCCAACCGGCGTCAAGCGGCGGATTCGGCGTCACCGCAGGGCGGCCTTCTTTTACTATCGTCGCCGTGGCGACACGGCAGACCGCGGGCACCCGGGCCAAAGACAGCGACCGGGACGACGTCTGCCGGATCCTGGACAGCGCTCTGGGTGAGGGGCAGGTGTCCAGCGCCGAGCACCAGGAGCGGATCAGCGCGGCCACCCGTGCCGTGACGCTGGGAGACCTGCATTCGCTGGTCGGTGACCTGCAGACCGAGACCGCTCCGGTCAAGCTGCCGGCGTTGGGCAGTCCCACCAAGTTCGGCGTGCGCGGTGTCGCCCTCAAAGCGCTGGGCACACTTGGCGCCGCGTTGGTGGCGGGCATGCTGCTGGGCTGGGCAATGTACGGAAACACCAGCTCTCCGCTGAGTTTCACCTCTGATCCCGGGGCCAAGCCGGACGGTGTGGCGCCGGTGGTGCTCACGCCGCCGCGACAGCTGCACTCCCTGGGTGGGCTCACCGGCCTGCTGGAGCAGGCTCGCAAGAAGTTCGGCGACACCATGGGCTACCGGCTGGTGGTCTATCCCGAATACGCATCCCTGGAGCGGGCCGACCCCACCGAGGAGCGCCGCAAGTTGGATTACTCCTACCGCGGCGGCTGGGATGACCCGTCCACCTCGTCGAAGAGCAGTGACGACACGCTGGTCGATCTGGGCGCATTCGATGTGAAGACCGTGGTCGGGATCCTGCGCGGCGGCGCCGAAACACTCGGGATCAAACCCGCAGACGTGAAAAACACCTATCTGATCGTCGATCCGGCGCGGGATCCCACGACGCCGGGGGCGCTGTCGCTGTCGGTATACGTTTCCAGCGACTACGGCAGTGGCTACATCGCTTTCACGGGCGACGGCACCGTCAAACGCATCAATTACCCGTCCTGAAATTCTTGGCCCCTACGGCCTGAACACCTGACGAACAGTAGCCACTTGGGCTTGGTTATATCGGCGCGATACTATGGCGCGAACCGTCGACCGGTCGTAGCTACGCCATCTTAGGAGGTGACTGGAGTGCTTGAGCTTGCCATTTTGGGCTTGTTGCTCGAGTCTCCGATGCACGGCTACGAGCTCCGTAAGCGGTTGACCGGTCTGCTGGGTGCGTTCCGGGCGTTCTCTTACGGCTCGCTGTATCCCGCGCTGCGGCGCATGCAGCTGGCCGGAGTCATCGCCGAGGACGCCGCGCCGACGGGAACCCCGGTGCGCCGGGCCCGGCGGGTGTACCGGCTGACCGACGCCGGCCGTCAGCGGTTCAACGAGCTGGTGTCCGACACCGGCCCGCAGAACTACACCGACGACGGCTTCGGAGTCCACCTGGCGTTCTTCAACCGCACCCCCGCCGAAGCTCGGATGCGGATTCTCGAAGGCCGCCGCCGGCAGGTGGAGGAACGCCGAGAAGGCCTGCGCAATGCGGTGGCACGGGCCAGCAACTCATTGGATCGCTACACCCGCCAACTGCACCAGCTCGGGCTGGAGTCCAGTGAGCGGGAGGTCAAGTGGCTCAACGAGCTGATCGCGGCCGAACGCGTATCGCAGGGCCGGGCCGAACAACCCTGATCCTGCATACGGACGCGGGCATCGGGGAAACACAACACAGCACGTCAGCAGTGAAAGCAGAAAAAGGAGAGCGTCGAAAATGACTGAGCAAACGACGGATGTGCGGGTCGCCATTGTCGGCGTCGGCAACTGCGCGTCCTCGCTGGTCCAAGGCGTCCAGTACTACCAGAACGCCGATGACACCTCCACGGTCCCCGGCCTGATGCACGTGCGCTTCGGCCCGTACCACGTCCGCGACGTCAAGTTCGTCGCCGCGTTCGACGTGGACGCCAAGAAGGTCGGCTTCGACCTCTCCGAGGCCATCTTCGCCTCGGAGAACAACACCATCAAGATCGCCGACGTGCCGCCGACCAACATCATCGTGCAGCGCGGCCCGACCCTCGACGGCATCGGCAAGTACTACGCCGAGACCATCGAGGTCTCCGACGCCGAAGCCGTGGACGTGGTCGCCGCCCTGCGCGAGGCCAAGGTCGACGTGCTGGTCTCCTACCTGCCGGTGGGCTCCGAAGAGGCCGACAAGTTCTACGCCCAGTGCGCCATCGACGCGGGCGTGGCGTTCGTCAACGCGCTGCCGGTGTTCATCGCCTCCGACCCCGTGTGGGCCAAGAAGTTCGCCGACGCCGGCGTGCCGATCGTCGGCGACGACATCAAGAGCCAGGTCGGCGCCACCATCACCCACCGCGTGATGGCGAAGCTGTTCGAGGACCGCGGGGTCACCCTCGACCGCACCTACCAGCTCAACGTCGGCGGCAACATGGACTTCAAGAACATGCTCGAGCGTGAGCGGCTGGAGTCCAAGAAGGTCTCCAAGACCCAGGCCGTCACCTCCAACCTGACCGGCTCGCTGGCCGGCAAGGTCGAGGACAAGAACGTCCACATCGGACCAAGCGACCACGTTGCCTGGCTCGACGACCGCAAGTGGGCCTACGTGCGCCTCGAGGGCCGCGCCTTCGGCGACGCCCCGCTGAACCTGGAGTACAAGCTCGAGGTGTGGGACTCGCCGAACTCGGCCGGCATCATCATCGACGCGGTGCGTGCCGCCAAGATCGCCAAGGACCGCGGCATTGGTGGACCGATCCTGCCGGCATCGGCGTATCTGATGAAGAGCCCGCCCGAGCAGCTGGCCGACGACATCGCGCGCGCCCAGCTCGAAGAATTCATCGTCGGCTAGACAACTTCCACTCTGCGGGGGGACATGACTGACGACGAGCTGGCCGGCCTCTCGGAGTTCGCGATGTTGCGCGGCAACGCCGAGCAGGCCGGTCTGCCCGGCGCATTGCCCGACGTCGAGCGGATCGAGGCCGGCGAAGTCAGTGCACTGCGCTGGGGTTCGGCACCGCCGCGGGTGGTGTTCCTGCACGGCGGCGCGCAGAACGCCCACACCTGGGACACCGTCATCCTCGGGCTCGGCCAGCCCGCGCTGGCAGTGGACCTGCCTGGGCACGGCCGCTCGGCGTGGCGCGAGGACGGCGACTACTCACCCCAGCGCAATGCCGCCACCCTGGCTCCGGTACTGCGCGAGCTGGCACCGGAGGCCGAGTTGGTGGTCGGCATGTCCCTGGGCGGGCTGACCGCGATCCGGTTGGCGGCCACCGCCGGCGAGCTGGTGCGCCGGTTGGCGATCGTGGATGTGACACCGTCGGCGTTGCAGCGCCACGCCGAGATGAGTGCCGCCGACCGCGGGACCGTGTCATTGGCCCAAGGCGAACGGACCTTCCCCGACTTCGAGTCACTGTTGGCCATCACCACGGCCGCGGCGCCGCACCGGGACCAGGAGTCGCTGCGACGCGGACTGTTCCACAACACCCGCCGGCTGCCGGACGGCAGTTGGACATGGCGCTACGACACCATCCGCTCGGTCGGCGACTTCACCGAGCTGTGGACCGATGTTTCGGCGATCACCGCACCGACCACCTTGATCCGCGGCGGCGATTCGGTATTCGTCTCCGCCGACGACGTCGCCGAGTACGCGCAACGATCGCCGGGACTGACCACCCACGTGGTCGACGGCGCCGGGCACTCCGTGCAAAGTGATCGGCCGCGTGTCCTGGTCGAGCTGCTTCGCATGACCCTCGCCTGAACCCGTCGGTTCACTCGCCTGATACCCGCCGATTCCGGGGCTAAGGTGGCGAGATGGCCCGGCCCATCCGCATCGCCGTCCAACTGCAACCCCAGCACGCACCCCGATACAGCGCGATCCGCGACGCGGTCCGGCGTTGCGAGGACCTAGGGGTCGACATCGCCTTCAACTGGGACCATTTCTTCCCGCTCTACGGCGACCGCGACGGACCGCACTTCGAATGCTGGACCATGCTGGCGGCCTGGGCCGAGCAGACCTCGCGCATCCAAATCGGTGCGCTGGTGTCGTGCAACTCCTACCGCAACCCGGAGCTGCTGGCCGACATGGCCCGCACCGTCGACCACATCGGCGACGGCCGGTTGATCCTGGGCATCGGCTCGGGCTGGAAGCACCGGGACTACCGGGAATACGGCTACGAGTTCGGCACCGCGGGCAGCCGCCTCGACGACTTGGCCGGTGCACTACCCCGGATCAAAACCCGCCTGGCCCAACTTAATCCGCCGCCGACTCGAGCTATCCCGATGTTGATCGGGGGCGGCGGCGAGCGCAAGACACTGCGCCTGGTGGCCGAGCACGCCGACATGTGGCACAGCTTCGCCGACGCCGACAGCTACCCGCACAAGGCCGCCGTGCTGGCGCAGCACTGCGCCGCCATCGGGCGAGACCCCGCCACGATCGAGCACTCGGCGGCGCTGGGCGGCGACCAGACACGCGGCACCGTGGCCGACTTGCTGGCCGAGGCCGCCGCGTTGACCGGCCTCGGGGTGAGCTTGTTGACCATCGGCAGCAGTGGCCCCGACTACGACCTGACCGCCGCCGAGGCGCTGTGCCGATGGCGCGACGAGCAATAAGGCTCGCGGCGTTCATCGCCACGTGCGTGATCGTGGGCGGTCTGGCGGCGGTGCCGCCGGCCGGGGCCGCCCCGGACCTGTGCTCCCCGCCCGGGGAGCAGGCCGCCGTCGCGCTGCCGGTCAAACTGGCCAACGCCAAGCGTCCGCGCGAGGACAAATACACCACGGCCGGGGTCGAGCCGCTGAGTTCGATCGACGTGACCAAGTTGGGGCTGGGTACCCCCGGGGTGCTGACGGTCGGCACGCTCACCGAAAGCCCCCCGACGAACTGCATCAACGCCAAGGGCCGCTACAGCGGGTTCGACAATGAACTGCTGCGGGCCATCGCCAAGAAGCTGGGTCTGCGGGTGCACTTCGTCGGCACCGACTTCTTCGGCCTGCTGGCCCAGGTGGAGTCGGGACGTTTCGACGTCGGGTCGGCGTCGATCAACGCCACCGACGAGCGCCGCCGCACAGTCGGTTTCACCAATGGTTACGACTTCGGCTACATGGCACTGGTGGTCCCGGCCGGGTCGGGGATCACCGGGTTCGACGCCCTGTCCGGCGGCCAGCGCGTCGCGGTGGTCCAGGGCACCGTCGAAGACGCCTACGCCGTCGACGCCCTGGAAGTCGAACCGGTGCGCTTCCCCGACTCGGTCACGCTGTACGCCAGCCTGAAAAGCCGCCAGGTCGACGCCTGGGTGGCACCGTCGCTCACCGCGCTGAACCTGTTGAAGCCTGGCGATCCGGCGCAGATCGTCGGCTACACCTTCAGCCCGGCCGGCTTCGAGGCATACGCGGTGGCCAAAGGGAACCAGGCGCTGATCTCGGCGCTGAACTCCGGCCTGGACGCGGTCATCGAGGACGGCACCTGGCCGCAGCTGTTCACCGACTGGGTGCCGCGGCCGTTGCCGCCGGACTGGCAGCCGGGGTCCAAGTCGGCGGCCACCCCGCATCTGCCGGACTTCGCCGCGATCGCGGCCCGACATCACCGACCCGAGTCAGAGCCGTACACGCCCAAATCGACGCTGGCACAGCTGCGCGACTCCTTTTTCGACTGGGAGTTGTACCGGCGCGCCCTGCCGGATCTGCTCAAGACCGGCCTGCCCAACACACTGCTGCTGACCGTCAGCGGCGGCGCGATCGGCTTGGTGGCGGGGCTGGGGCTGGCCGTGGCCGGACTCTCGCGGACCCGATGGCTGCGCTGGCCGGCGCGGATCTACACCGACATCTTCCGGGGATTGCCCGAGGTGCTGATCATCCTGATGATCGGCCTGGTGGTCGGGCCGCTGGTCGGCGGGCTCACGCACAACAACCCCTACCCGCTGGGGATCGCGGCACTGGGATTGACCGCCGCGGCCTACATCGGGGAGATCTTGCGCTCGGGCATCCAGAGTGTGGAGTCCGGCCAGCTGGAGGCTTCGCGCGCACTGGGTTTCGGCTACCCGTCGGCCATGCGGCTGGTGGTGATCCCGCAGGGCATCCGGCGGGTGCTGCCGGCGCTGGTCAACCAGTTCATCGCCCTGCTCAAGGCGTCGGCACTGCTGTATTTTCTCGGCCTGGTCGCCGGTCAGCGGGAGCTGTTCCAGGTGGGCCGCGACTTCAACGCCCAGACCGGCAGCCTGTCCCCGCTGGTGGCCGCCGGCATCCTCTACCTGGCGTTGACCATCCCGCTGACGCACCTGGTGAACGTCGTTGATCATCGCCTGCGGCGCGGCAGACCCCCCGAAGCCGATGATGCCGTCGAGCTCAGCCCGGCTATCTCCAGTCAGGAGATGACGTGACGGCGCCCACGGACCGCGAGCCGGTGTCGTTGGCGGCCAAAGGGATTCAGTTATCCTTCGGCAAACACCAGGTGCTGCACGGAGTCGACCTCGACGTGCCTGCGGGTTCCACCGCCGCAGTGATCGGTCCGTCCGGCTCGGGTAAGTCGACGATGCTGCGCACCTTGAACCGGCTCCACGAGCCCGACGCCGGCGACGTGCTGCTGGGCGGCCGATCGGTGTTGGCCGACGACCCCGACGGGCTGCGTCAGCGGATCGGGATGGTGTTCCAGCATTTCAATCTGTTTCCGCACCGCAGCGTGCTGGACAACATCACGCTGGCTCCACGCAAGCTGCGTGGGATGTCCGTCGACGCCGCGCGCGAGCTCGCGCTGGGCCTGCTGGACCGGGTCGGGCTGAAGAACAAGGCGGCCTCCCGCCCGTCGGCGCTCTCCGGGGGTCAGCAGCAACGGGTGGCGATCGCTCGGGCGCTGGCGATGCAGCCGCAGGTGATGCTCTTCGACGAAGCCACCTCGGCGCTGGATCCGGAATTGGTCAAGGGGATCTTGGCGTTGATCGCCGAACTCGGGGCCGACGGCATGACGATGGTGGTGGTCACCCACGAGATGGGCTTCGCCCGTTCAGCATCGGACACGGTTGTTTTCATGGACCGGGGCAAGGTCGTGGAGTGCGGCCCGCCGGATCAGATCTTCGACAACGCCGAGACGCAGCGCCTGCAGAAGTTTCTTTCCCAGGTGTTGTGACAGCAACCTGTCCGACTTGTCAACCCTGTTTACAGTCACCGGTTAGACTGGCGAACTATGACGGAGAGCAAGGCCGATACGCCGCAGGTGACGGCGATCGCGGAAGGCTTGCACCGTTCGCTGTCCAAACTGTTCTCGATACTGCGGCGCGGCGACATCAGCGGAGGCACCCCGACCGGCGAACTCACCCTGGCTCAGCTGTCGATCCTGATCACGCTGCTGGACCGGGGCCCCATCCGGATGACCGAGCTGGCCGCCCACGAGCGGGTCCGCACCCCCACCACCACGGTGGCGATCCGCCGCCTGGAGAAGATCGGCTTGGTCAAGCGCAGCCGCGACCCCTCGGATCTGCGGGCGGTGCTGGTCGACATCACCCCCGAGGGTCTGGCGAGCCACCGTGAGTCGCTGGCAAACCGGCACGCCGCCCTGGCGGCGATGCTGTCCAAGCTCAGCCCGGAAGAACTCGACACCCTGACGCGCGCGCTGGAACCGCTGGAGCGACTGGCCACTTGCGATGGGATCGATCCGGCAGCCGCCGACGATGCGGGCTGCCCCCTGGACTGCGGTTGATGCCGACCGCCCTGATCACCGGCGCCGGCGGCGGAATCGGTTCGGCGATAGCGGAAGCACTGGCGCCCACCCACACCCTGTTGCTGGCCGGCCGACCGTCGACGCGTCTGGACACAGTTGCCGAACGGCTCGGCGCCACCACCTGGCCGCTCGACCTCGCTGACGTTGACGGGATCGAGGCGGCCACCGAGATCGTCGACGAACTCGACGTGCTGGTGCACAACGCCGGGGTGATGCTGCCCGGCGCGGCCGGCGAGTCCTATATCGAGGAGTGGCGGGCCACCTTCGAAGTGAACGTGTTCGGTGCGGTGGCCCTGACTCTGGCGCTGCTGCCCGCCCTGCGGGCGGCCCGCGGTCAGGTGGTCTTCATCAACTCCGGTGCCGGGCAACGCGTCTCTGCAGGCATGGCGTCGTATTCGGCGAGCAAGTTCGCGCTGCGGGCCTTCGCGGATTCACTGCGCAGCGACGAGCCGGCCCTGCGGGTCACCACGGTCTACCCCGGCCGGGTCGACACCGACATGCAGCAAGACCTGGTCGCCTACGAGGGCGGCGAGTACGACCCGGCCCGCTTCCTGCGCCCCGGCACCGTCGCCGAAGTGGTGGCCGCCGCCATCCGCACCCCCGCCGAGGCGCAGCTGCAGGAAGTGGTAGTCCGGCCGCGCTGACCAGGTTGATTCGGGTCAGCCCGTGATTCCCGCCCGGACCTGGTCAGCGACCTTGAGCGCCTGATCGGACACGATGCCGCTGCTGCACGCCAACACCTCGATGGCCGCGTTGGACTTGCCAGTGATGACGTGGGAACACGTCGAGTGGTCCGACACCCGGTTGGTGCGCACCGCGAAACCGTCGCCGGCCTCCGACGGCGTCTGCACGTACCACTGCTCGTCGTCCTGTCCGGGCAGCGTCAGGTTCACCTGGTCACCGGCGCAGTTCTGCCAAGACTGAGCGGTCTCACTCACGAAGGCCGATGCGGCTTCCTCGGTGGGGAACGCTGCGATCACGGTGGTCACCCGCACCCGAACCGGGCCGGTGGTGTCACTGGTGAGGGTCTGCAGATCGATCCCTCGGAATGAACTGCCGCCATAGGTCGCTTCGGTGGCCGGATAGACCGCACCGACACAGCCTTTCTCAATGGACTTGTAGTTCCGCAGCCCGTTGGAATGGTCGGTGACCGTCAGCGACGGATTCCGCAGTCCCGGACCCGCGAAGATGCTGTTGAGCGAGGCGGGATCGGGCTGCAGTGCCGCCAGGTCGTCGGCGTCGACCGGCGCGGCGAGGGCCGGGGCCGCAAGCAACAGTCCGGCCGCAGCGATGCCGGCGGTGAACATGCCCAGAGTGTGCGAATTGCGCATGGAAAGCTGACCTTTCGTCGACGTAGTTTGCGAGCTGGCGCTACGCGAGGTTCCGGACAATCTGCGAACGCAGGCTGCGCCCCTTGCCACCCGGGTTGTCGTCGGTGCACAGCCGGACGTCGACGACGTAGTTGCCCTTGGCCTGCAGTACCCGCTCGCAACCGGCCGTGCCCTTCATGGGATTCGCGAACAGGGTGGCGAACAGCTCCAGGCCGCCTGCGGTGACGACCCCGGCCTTGAGGTCGGAGGTCAATCCGTTGGCGTAGTCAGCGGTCAACGGCGTGCCCTTGCAGCTCTTCCAGATGGCGGCCTGGTCATTGAGGTAGGTCTGCGCGGCCTTCGCGTCGGGGAACTCCGCGACGGCCTCAACCACGTTGGGGTTCACCTCGCCGCCGGGCTGACGAAGGGTCTGCACGACGAAGTCCGTGTAGCCCGAGCCGTCGTAGGCCGCTGCCGAGCCGGGCGCGTACACGGCCGTGCAGTTCGCCGGGGTGGTGGTCGGCGTGCTCAATGGCTGGGTGCCGGATTCTGAACTGATCACCTGCATGGCGGTGTCCATCCGCTCACTGACCTCATCTGCGGGAACCAGCACGTCAGCCAGGTCCGCGGCGCTGGGCGCGGCCTGCGCGATCGAACCGTCTGCGACCACACCGATTAACGCCGCGACCGAGACTGCCACCACTGGGACCAGGTGAATTCGCATCGAAATCCATTCCGTTTCGCCGTGTTGAGATCCCCTACCGGCGGCTGGGGCTGACCGCATGTTATCCGGTGTTCCCCGCGGAGACCTCCACGTTGGAGTCCGCAATGTGGTTCCATCGATAACCGAACCGACCGACCCCAACGTTAAGGACGTGCAATGCAACGGGACGACACCGACCGGAGAATCGGTTACCTGGCGCTCGCGATCGCGACCTGCGCCGCCGGGGCGCTGACGGTACTGCCCGGCCTGGCCTCGGCCACCCCGGGCGCGCCGGGGATCGACGACACCACCCCCTCCGCCGACGTCGACCTGGCCGCTCTCCAGCTGACCTCGGCGGAAACCTCGCCCATCGTCAAGTGGCCGTCGGATCCGCCCGTCGAGTTGACGGTCTACAAGACGGCGACCTCGCCGATCGCCGGCGCGGCCGGCACCTCCGACGCGCAATGCGCCAGTGCGGTCTATGCCGGCCTGGACGAGACCTATGACGGCAGTGGCTACACCGGGCTGAACTACCAAGAGCTCACCGGATTCGGTTCCAAGAACAGCTATTCGGTGATCTCGGTGGCCTCCAGCTACAACGACGAGCACACCGCGGCCAACATGGTGGCCAACACCATCCAGAACTGGACGGATTGCTCCCGCAAGAAGGTGACCGGCGACCTCAGCGGCTCCACCCAGACCCGGACCGTCAACAACGTGGTCTCCACCACCGACGACATCTACCTGGTCAACAACATCACCGACGACGGCGGCGCCTGCTCGCACGCCATGACGTCGCAGGGCAACGTCGTGGTCGAGGTGTCGGCATGCCGATCCAACATCGGTCTGGTCAAGCAGAGCCTTCAGCTGGCCAACAAGATGCTGGTCAAGCTGCCGTGACGCGCCGACTTATCGCCGGCTGCTGTGTCGGGCTGGCCGCGCTGACCCTCGCCGGCTGCGCCGGTGACGACCCCGACCAGGACAGCGCTGCCACGGTTGCGCCGGCCGCGGCCGCGGCTCCGCCCAGCGTCCAACAAGACCCAGCCGCGCCCGCCGCCCCGGCCGGTGAGTCGGGCGGGCAGCGCGCAACGACTCCGGCTCCGGCGCCGGCCGCCGGGCCGCGTTTGGTGACACCGGGCAAGCTTGGCGCACTGCTGGTTCCGATCGAGGAGCTCAACAAGATCGTCGACGCGAAGCTGGGCTTCGAGACGGTGTTCACCAGGCCCGGTGCGCCGGCAGGTGGCTTGGGCGACAAAGCGGGTTGCGCGGTGTTGTTCGGCTCCAACACCGACAGCTACGGAGGCGAGTACACCGCCTTCCGGCGCCAGAGCGTGCGGGACGGCGAGGACAGCTCGCAACATTTCGTCGCCCAGGAAGTGGCCACCTTCGCCGACGTCGCCACCGCGACGGCGAATTTCGGCAAGACCTTCGACAAGAAGGCCCTGGCCGGATGTGACGGTGCCGTGGTGCATCGCCAGGGTGACGACGACCGCATCACGTGGCGGCTCAACCTGGCCGGCACCACCGCCGACACCGCCCGATGGACGCTGGACCAGTACGCCGACGGCAAGCCCAACGACTGGACCTGTGCCCATGAGGCGCGGACCCGAAGCAACGTCGAATTCACTGTCACCGTATGCCAGTTCGGCACCGCGGCACCGGCTGCGACAGCGATCGGCAATCAGATCAACGACTGGATCCCCCACCCGTGACCGGCATGCGAGGAAAGGCGGCAGCGATGAAAGCACCGCAGGGACTGCTTCTCGGAATAGGCATCATGTGCCTGGGCACGCTGATCGCCGGACCCCTTCCGGTCGCCGCGGCCGACTCGGGCGAGGCCACTGTGCCTGCGGGCAAGGTCGAGTCACTGTTGTTGTCCCCGGCCTCGGTCGGCGACATCGTCGGGGTCACGTTCGACTGGGAGAAGGCCAACCGGCGGCCCTATCAGTCCGACGACCTGGGCGAGCACTCGGCGTGCGCCATGCTGACCGGTCCCGACGTCGAAACTTTCGGCCGCGACTACACCGGTTACCGGTTCCGCGCCGACCGCGACGACGCCGAGAACTGGGAATTCACCGTCCAGCAGCGAGTGGCGACCTACGCCGACGCCGCCACGGCCACGCAGACCTTCCAGAAGGTGTTCACCAAGGCTGCGATGGCCAAGTGCAACGGCGTCATCGCCAGCATCAAGAACAACACGGATGCGCAGTGGCGGTTCCGGATTCAGACCGTCGCCCCGACTTCGGCACGGTGGGTGGAGGACCAGCTGTCCGACCAGCAGCCCATCGGCTACAGCTGCTCGGACGTTGCCGGGGTGACGCGCAACGTGCTGTACAGCATCAAGGTGTGTCAGTACGGCAACGGCGGGCCCGCCGCCGCCACCATCGCCGAGCGGATCACCAGTCAGGTCGCCGGCGTGCGTGCCTGATTCGCACGGCGAGTAGAAACATCCATGACTCCGCACAAGGTTGCGCAACGCATCGCAGCGTTGGGTCCATGGCTGCGCGGTGAGCTCAAGCGTCGCAAACTGCGTCAGCTGCGGACCTTCACGGTCGGCCTGATCCTGGCCGTTGCCGGACTGTTCGGCGGGCTGGACACGGTGGACTCCGGTCCCACCGTCTTCGCGGCCGACGAAGCGCACAGCGACGGCGAGTTCACCCTGACCGTCGCTCGCGCTTCGGTGGTCAACGAGCTGCGCGCCGGACGGCGGATCGTCGCGCCGGCCCAACCCGGCCATCGCTACCTCGGTGTGGTGAGCACCGTCCGCAACGACGGAACCATCCCCGGCCGGCTGATGGGCGAACTGCAGCTGCGCGACCAGCCGCAAAGCAGCCCCGTCGGGGTGTTTCGTCTCATCGACGGCTCCCCCATCACCCAGCTGGGGCCGGGACTGCAGGAGCAGCTCGTGTTCGTGTGGCGCATCCCAGATAGTGCGATTCATCCAGATCTCACCGTGACGCTGCGGGTCGCCAAGAAACGCTTCACCGAGTTGCTGGTCACCTACGGCCGGGACTGGGTGGACAGCTCCGACTATGCCGAGATCACCCTGCCGGTGACCGTCAAATGAGTACACCCCTCCGGCGATCCCGCCCCGCAGCGACTGCTGCCCTGACCGCAGCGCCGATCCTGGTGGCCGCAGCGCTGCTGTGGCAACACCTTCCGGACAGCACCCGCGTCTATGGACCGTTCGATGTACCCGGCCGGTTCGGCGTGCAGACCAGTGGCCGTTCCCTGACCGTCACCGTCGACGACGTGCAGCTGACACGGGAGGTGCAGGGTTCGGCGCGGTGGGCGAATCCGCCGCCGGTGACCGCCGCCGGTGCATGGGTGGTGGTGCGCGCGAGTGTGTCCGCGACGCAGCGGACGGTGATGCCCAGCGTCGAACTTCGGGTCGGCCCCAACACCTATCGGCCATCCGACCGATTCCCCAGTTACACGTTGGGCTACCGGGCCGATCCCGGCATCACCCTGCGCGGCGCCTGGGTCTTCGACGTGCCACCCGAACTGTTCGACCCCCCCGGCGCCGACCCGTTCGAGCTGAGGGTTTGGCCGGGTCTCGACGACCGCCTCGATGACCGGTTGGTGATCAACCTGCGCGGCCACCTGGATTCCGCCGACGGCACCGTCCTGGTGGTGGCGCCCGAGGTGACCGGATGAGCGACCGTACGCTTCGCCTCTGGCAGCGCAACGTGATCGGCCTCGCGGTGGCTGCGATCGCTGCGGGGGTCCTCGGGATCACCGAGTTGTACCCGGACTGGTCGGCCTACCGCGCCCGCGTCACCCCGGCCGTGCTGGTCGCCAAGGGTGACTCCGTCATGGCCTACGGGCAGACCTGGCGGCTGGGCTCGGTCCACCACCTCAACGCGGTACCGCACGCGCCAACGAACACCTTGCCCACCCACACGGCGCTAACCGTTGTCATCCTCGAGCGGACCGGGACGACACCCGCCGGGGAATGCACCGCGGTCATCACCGACGGGCGGCGTCGCTGGCAGACCGCGGCCATCGGAAACGCCGCGCCACTGGTCGGCGACGCCACCGACCGGTGCACCAAGGCCGGGCCGCTGCAGCTGAGCTTCCTGCTCCCGTCGGATGCCGTGCCGACCGCGGTCGACCTGATCAACACCGACGGCGGCATCATGCTGCGAATCGCCTTGTGAGCCCGGGCTTCCCGTGACGGTAGTGACGGCTGCCAGGTTGGCCCGGCGCACGCAGTAGGCGAACATCGCCGCGACCAGGGCGATCCGCAACGGCTGAACGATCAGCTGCGAGGCCAGGCTCATGGTCCCACCGAACGCCGACCAGAACTCCGGGCCGTGCGGTCCGAGGACCCTCGCCATTCCCCGGTACAGGTAGCCCTCGGTCAACTGAGTGCGGTAGAAGCTGCCCCGCATGTCCAGCCACGCCAACACCAGATACGCCAGCACATAACCCGAGAGGCCCACCACACCGCCGTGCAGGATCAGCCGGGCCGCATCGACGATCGGGCCGAACCGCCCCGTCTTGGACTTGGCATACTCGGCGGCCCGGGTCCGCAGCTGTTCGGGCGTCTGTCGCCAGCGCTCGGTGACCCCGGCCGCCGTCTCCCCCGGCGCACCGGTCCGCCGCAGGACAGTCGGCCAGTCGATCTGGGCGGACACCCCGTAGACGATCCCGGCCGCGGCCAACCACATCAGCGGTACCGCGGCGCCACCGAAGGCCGTCCGCACCAGCCACATGAATCCCTGCCACGCCGTCTGCAGCGGTTGGACATGCGAGAATGCATCGGCGCGAACAGTGTTGAACCACACCACAAGCCGACGGTGACTGAGCCAATCTCCGGGTTTGATCAACACGGTGATGCCCGCCGCCAGCGAGAAGGTCAGCACCAGGAACACCCACAGTGCGTCGATGTAGACCCGCAGCGCGATCAGTACGGTCGGCAACCGACTACTGAAGTGCCCCAACACATAGCGGGCCACCAGGGCAGCGCCGACAATCACCCAGGTGGTTCGGGAGATCGGCAGCATCTCGGTGTTGATGCCGTTCATCGCGTCGGCCACCCGGTAATTGAGGGCCAGACGTTGATAGGCCAGCCAGTCTTCCTTGAACATCTGCCAGGCCAGATAGATAGCGAAGAACGGCACGATCACACTGGTGAACAGGTCGACACTGCGCAGCGACCGGCGCGGCAGCGCGGCCACCTCCGGTAGCCCGCGGCGCAGCACCAGGAACATCGCCACGTAGGAACCGAGCTGCGCCAGCCCCGCACCGGGCATGATCAGCGCCGCCCACAACGGATTGCTGTGTCCGGCCCAGGCGGCCGCGGCGATCACCACCCGGCGGACGACCAGTCCAGCGAGGTAGCACGCTGCCAGCTGCGGCCAGTACCGCCACCACAGGACGAATGGCGTCGTTAGGTTCCGCAGCACCGGCATCGTTGTCACACCACCAGATTCACCAATCGGCCGGGCACCACGATCACCTTCTTCGGGGTGGCACCGGACAGGAACGCCTGCACCTTCTCGTCGGCCAGGGCGGCGGCCTTGATCGCGTCGCCGTCCGCGTCGGTGGGCACGGTGACCAGGCCGCGCTTCTTACCGTTGACCTGTACCGGGTAGTCGACGGTGTCGGTCACCAGGTAGGCCGGGTCGGCCACCGGGAACGGTCCGTGGGCCAGCGAGGCATCGTGGCCCAGTCGCCGCCACAGCTCCTCGGCCAGGTGCGGAGCCAGCGGTGCCAGCAGCAGGGCGAGCGGCTCGACGGCCGAGCGCGGAGCCCCGTCGCGATGCTCCTTGGTGAGGTGGTTGGTGTATTCGATCAGCTTGGCGGCTGCGGTGTTATTGCGCAGTGCCGCATAGTCTTCTGACACCCCGACGATGGTGCGGTGCAGCAGGCGCAGGGTCTCGGTGTCCGGTTCGCCGTCAAGCACGCGGGTCTGTCCGGTTTCCTCGTCGACGACCAACCGCCACACCCTCTGCAGGAATCGATGCGCACCCACCACGTCCTTGGTGGCCCACGGCCGCGACATATCCAGCGGTCCCATCGACATCTCGTAGACCCGCAGGGTGTCGGCGCCGTAGCTGTCGCAGATCTCGTCGGGGGACACCGAATTCTTCAGGCTCTTACCCATTTTGCCGTATTCGGCGAAAACCTCGGTGTCGCCGTCGGCACCCGGCAGGTAGAACTTTCCGTCGCGCTCCTCGACATCGGCGGCCGGCACGTAGGACCCCCGGGCGTCGGTGTAGGCGGCAGCCTGGATGTAGCCCTGGTTGACCAGGCGACGGTAGGGCTCCCGCGAGCTGACGTGCCCGAGGTCGAACAGCACCTTGTGCCAGAAACGGCAGTACAGCAGGTGCAGTACCGCGTGCTCGGCACCGCCGACGTAGAGGTCCACGCCGCCCGGATCATCGGGGCCGTGCTCGGCCGGCCGCGGCCCCATCCAGTAGGCCTCGTTCTCGGGAGCGCAGAACTGATCGGCGTTGTGCGGGTCGGTGTAACGCAACTCGTACCAGGAGCTTCCGGCCCACTGCGGCATGACATTGGTGTCGCGGGTGTAGGAGTGCAGTCCGTCTCCGAGATCCAGTTCGACGTGCACCCAGTCGGTCGCCTTGGCCAGCGGGGGTGAGGGCTCACTGGAGGCGTCGTCCGGATCGAACAGCACCGGTGAGTAGTCTGCGACGTCGGGCAACTCGACCGGCAGGGCCGCGGAGTCCAGCGGGTGCGCGCGGCCGTCGGCGTCGAAGACGATCGGGAACGGCTCGCCCCAGTACCGCTGCCGGGCGAAAAGCCAGTCCCGCAGCTTATATTCGATGCGCGCCCAGCCGTGGCCTTGCGCCTCCAGCTGTTGGGTCATGGCCTTCTTGGCATCGGCGACGCTCATCCCGTCCAGCGGGCCGGAATTGACCAGAGTGCCGTCGCCCGCATAAGCGGCTTCCGTAATATCGCCGCCGGCAATGACTTCGACTACCGGAAGGCCGAATTCGGCGGCGAACTCCCAGTCTCGCTGGTCGTGTCCGGGAACCGCCATGATGGCGCCGGTGCCGTAGCCGGCCAGCACATAATCGGCAATGAAGATCGGCACCTGCTGCCCGTTGGCCGGGTTGGTGGCGTAACTGCCCAGGAATACACCGGTTTTGGTCTTGTTCTCCTGGCGCTCCAGATCGGACTTCGCCGCGATCGCCTTGCGGTAGTCGGCGACTGCCGCTGCCGGGGTGTCGGCTCCGAAGGTCCAGCGTTGATCCGTCCCGTCCGGCCACGCGGCGACGGTCAGCCGGTCGACCAGCTCATGCTCGGGGGCGAGCACCAGGTAGCTGGCGCCGAAAAGCGTGTCCGGGCGCGTGGTGAACACCTCGATGCCCACCACATCACCGTCGACGGTGGGAGCGGCGAACAACGCCGCCGCACCGGTGGAACGCCCGATCCAGTTGCGCTGCATGGTCTTGACCTTCTCCGGCCAGTCCAGCAGTTCGAGATCGTCGAGCAGTCGGTCGGAGTAGGCGGTGATCCGCATCATCCACTGCCGCAACCGCTTCCGGAAAACCGGGAAATTGCCGCGGTCGCTTCGCCCGTCAGCGGTGACCTCTTCGTTGGCCAGCACGGTGCCCAGCCCCGGGCACCAGTTGACCATCGAGTCCGTGCGGTAGACCAGCCGGTGACCGTCCACGACGTCGGCGCGCTCACCGGCCGACAGCTGCGCCCAGTCCCGCCCGTCGTCGAGGATGCGTGCCCCGGAGTCGAATTCGGCGATCAGCTCGGGGATCGGGCGCGCCTTGTTCGCACTGGTGTCGAACCAGGCGTTGTAGATCTGCAGGAAGATCCACTGCGTCCATTTGTAGAAGTCGACGTCGGTGGTGGAGAAGCTGCGCCTGCTGTCGTGCCCCAATCCGAGGCGCCGCAGTTGCCGGCGGAAGTTCTCGACGTTGGCCTCGGTGCGGATGCGCGGGTGGGTGCCGGTCTGCACCGCGTACTGCTCGGCGGGCAGGCCGAACGCGTCGAAGCCCAGGGCGTGCAGCACGTTGTGGCCGGTCATGCGGAAATAGCGGGCGTAGACGTCGGTGGCGATGTAGCCCAGCGGGTGCCCGACATGCAGGCCGTCCCCGGAGGGGTAGGGGAACATGTCCTGGACGAACATCTTGTCGGCGGGCACGGTCGAACCGTCCGTCGGCGCGAGCGAACCGACCGGGTTGGCGACGTTGAAGGTCCCCGCCTGCTCCCAGTGCTGCTGCCAGGTGTCTTCGATACGCCCGGCCAGCGTCGCGTTGTAGCGGTGCCGGGGCGCCTGGTCGCTGGATCCCTGGGTGGTCGGGGCTTCGTTCACCTCAACAGGGTAAAGGGCGGCGTCTCCCGGTCTGATCGCCACAGCTTGGTATCAGTTGGATTGCGACCCGGTGAGGGCTTCGTTCCAGGTCGGTTGCGGCCCTGGCGACCCTGTCAGCGGCTGGCTACCGTCATTTCACGGCCAGGGCATCGCTGCCCGGCCCGCCCCGGAAGGACCCTGGAGATGACGAACACCGCGCACCGTTGGCGACTCCTCTTCGGCTGCGCCGCTGTCATGGCGGCGGGCTTGGCCGGTATTCCCGCCGTGGCGGCCGATCCGCTGGTCCCGGCGCAGCCGAGCCCCTACAGCCCACCCGCCCAGCCGGCGGCGGCACCGGTGACCGGGCCGCTTGCGGCGGCGCCGCGTCCCGCGGCGCCGGCGCCCGCCCTCCCGGCTGCTCCGGCTGCCGTAGCACCGCCGGCGCCGCCGAGCGGTCTGGTCCCGGCGACCTCTGGCACCCTGCGCGAGTACTTCGCGGCCAAGAAGGTGCAGCTGGAGCCGCAGCAGCCCGCCGGGTTCAACGCGTTCAACATCACCCTGCCGATGCCGGCGGGCTGGTCCCACGTGCCCGACCCCAACGTCCCCGACGCGTTCGCCGTGATCGCCGACCGGCGCAGTGGATCGCTCTACACCCCCAATGCCCAGGTCGTGGTGTACCGGTTGAGCGGGCAGTTCGACCCGAAGGAAGCGATCACCCACGGGTTCGTCGACAGCCAGACGCTGATGGCCTGGCAGACCACCAACGCCTCCCTCGACGACTTCAACGGGTTCCCCTCCTCGAGCATCGAGGGGACCTATCGCGACGCCGACATGACGCTGAACACCTCGCGCCGTCACGTGATCGTGCCGACGGACGATGCGGCCTACCTGGTGTCCCTGACGGTGACCACCGGCGCCGGCCGGGCGATCGGCACCGCTCCGGCGACCGACGGGATCATCAACGGCTTCCGCGTCGAGCGGCCCGGTACCAACCCGCCGCCCCCCGCCCCCAGCGGTCCGGTGCAATCGGGCACGGTGCGGCACCAGGTGGGCACCGTTCCGCCATCTGATGCCCCCCACCCTCCGGTGGAATCGGGCACGATTCGCCACCAGGTGGGCACCACGGGCTGATCGCCGGGCTCGTATTGTGTAGCCCATGCTGATCATGGGTGTGTTGTGCCTGGTTGCGGCCGTGGTGTCGCTGGGGTTCGGGGTTCGGACCCTGGTGCGGCCCCTCACCGGTGACCCCGAGCAACTGGTATTGCGAGCCGTCGCACCCGCCCAGGTCGCGGTCGGGGTGATCCTGGGGGCGGGCGGTCTGCTGGTGCTGGCCGGCCCGTCGTCGATGGCACTGCTGGCGCTGATCATCTCGATCACCGGGGCGCTCGCCACCCTGGCCGCCGGGGCCTGGCAGGGCGCCCGTTACGCGGCTCGGCTGTCGGCATCGGCCACCGCGGCGGCCGATGCCGGCTGTTGCGGGTCCGGCGGTTGCTGCGGCGACAGCGCGCCCGTCGAAGAGACGGGTTGCGGAGCGGGCTGTGGCTGCTCCGAGAGCGCGCCGCCGGAGCCGGCCTCCGGGTGCGGCAGCGGCTGCGGCTGCGGCTAGGTCGCTCGAGCGGCGCTCGCCGCCGGCTCAGTTACGGCTGATGTCGATCGGATGGGTGGCCAACAGCGCGGTGGGCCAGGGCTGCCGTCGCAGGGCCCGCCCCCACAGGTCGACTCGCGGCGGGACCATCACATCCGACGGCAGGGCCGACAGCACGATCCAGTCGTCGCGCTCGATCTCTCCCTCGAGCTGGCCGATGGTCCAGCCGGCGTAGCCGGCGAAGATCCGCACGCCCTCCACATGCGGCGCGACGGTCTCCGGGTCCGCGTCGAGGTCGACCATCACCAGGCGGCCGTCGATGTGGCGGAGGCCGGGCACACCGTGGGGTTCGACGCCGACCCGCAACAGACCGACGCATAGAGCGGCGTCGCGTTTCACCGGGCCGCCGATGAACATGGTTTTGGGCTTGGCGGCCAGCTCCGACCACTGCGGCAGCACGTTGTAGACGGCGGTTTCACTGGGGCGGTTGAGCACCACGCCCAAGGTTCCACCGTCGTTGTGCTCGACCACGTAGATCACCGTGCGGCGGAAGGTGGGTTCGAGCAGATCGGTGTTGGCCAACAGCAGCGTGCCGGCCCGGACCCGATGCGCAGCGGGCGCGACATAGTCCTCGGGGTCTTCGGGTTGGGCCATTTTTCCATCATGGCACCCGCCGCCGTCATTCGTGTTGTGCTGTGCCGAACATCGGCCGACCCGCAATATTTGTAGGCTGGTTTGGGGCCGGCGCCGCGCCGCCGCCCGAGTCTGGAAGAGGTTCTGTGGTGGACAACCGCGCACCCGCATCACTGTGGCGGTCGGCGCGTGGCCTGCCGGAGTTCCGCCGCCTGCTGGAACTGCGCGCCGCCAGCCAATTCGGCGACGGTCTGTTCCAAGCCGGGTTGGCCGGAGCACTGCTGTTCAACCCGGACCGGGCCGCCTCCCCGTGGGCGATCGCGGGCGCCTTCGCCGTGCTGTTCCTGCCGTATTCGGTGCTGGGGCCGTTCGCCGGCGCCCTGCTGGACCGCTGGGACCGCCGCCAGGTGATGGTGGTGGCCAACATCGCCCGGCTGGTGCTGGTACTCGGGATCGCGGCGCTTCTGGCCGTCGGCGCCGGTGATCTGCCGGTGCTGTGCGCGGCCCTGATCGCCAACGGCTTCACCCGGTTCATCGCCTCCGGGCTGTCGGCGGCGCTGCCGCACGTGGTGCCGCGCGACCAGGTCGTGACGATGAACGCGCTGGCGATCGCGACCGGTGCGGTGGCTGCTTTTCTGGGCGCCAACTTCATGCTGCTGCCGCGCTGGCTGGTGGGCACCGACGATCGCGGTGCGGCGTCGATCATCGCCGCGGTGGCCCTGCCGGTCGCGGTCGCTCTGGTTCTCTCGGTGCGCTTCGAGGCCCATGTGCTCGGACCCGACGACACCAAGCGCGCAATTCACGGCTCGGTGCTCTATGCGGTGACGACGGGCTGGATGCACGGCATCCGCACGGTGCGCGACCGGCCCACCGTGGCCGCCACCCTGTGCGGACTGGCCGCGCACCGGATGGCTTTCGGCATCAACACCCTGCTGGTGCTGGTGCTGGTCCGGCACGTCGGCGAGCACACGGTGTCCGGCCTGGGAACCACGGCCTTGTTCGTCGCCTCAGCCGGCGCCGGGTCGTTTCTGGCCACGCTGCTGACCCCGCCGGCGGTGCACCGCTGGGGCCGCTACGCCACCACCAACGGTGCCCTGGCGGCGGCTGCGGTCATTCAGCTCGCCGCCGTCGGGCTGTACCTGCCGGTGCTGGTGTCGTGCGGTTTCCTGCTCGGAGTGGCCGGGCAGGTGGTCAAACTGTGCGCCGACACCGCGATGCAGATCGACGTCGACGACGCCCTGCGCGGACATGTTTTCGCGGTGCAGGATTCGCTGTTCTGGCTGTCGTTCATCCTCGCCGTGGCCGGGGCCGCGGCGCTGATTCCCCCCGATGGACAGGCTCCGTCGCTGATCGTGGCCGGCACCCTGCTGTATCTGGCCGGTTTGGCCGGGCACGCGTTCGTCGGGCGGCGCCGCGAACCGGTGGGCCTAAAGTACGAACATGGCCGAAACTGAATCGATTGTCGCCGACCTGAGTGCCGAAAGCGACGAACTCGACGCCCTGGTGGCCCCGCTTGTCGACAGTCAGTGGGGCACGCCCACACCGGCGGCCGGCTGGACGATCGCCCATCAGATCGGTCATCTGCTGTGGACCGACCGGGTGTCGTTGACCGCCATCACCGACGAGGCGGGTTTTGCCGCCGCCCTCACCGAAGCGATGAAGGATCCGGCCGGATTCGTAGACGCCGGCGCCGCCGACCTGGCCCAGCTGCCGCCGGCCGAACTGCTGGCGGACTGGCGCTCCACCCGCGCGAAGCTGCACGAGGCGCTGCTCGAAGTGGTCGACGGGCGCAAGCTGCCGTGGTTCGGCCCGCCGATGAGCGCCGCCTCGATGGCTACCGCACGGTTGATGGAGACCTGGGCGCACGGTCTGGACGTGGCCGACGCTCTCGGGGTGCGGCGACGCCCGACGGCGCGGTTGCGGTCGATCGCGCATCTGGGGGTGCGGACCCGGGATTTCGCCTTCAGCGTGCACAACCTGACGCCGCCGGCCGAACCGTTTCACGTGGAACTACACGCGCCCGAGGGCGGGGTGTGGGCATGGGGCCCGGTGAACGCTGACCAGCGGGTGACCGGCACCGCCGAGGACTTCTGCTTTCTGGTCACGCAACGGCGCGCGCTGGCTGACCTGGACGTCTCCGCCCACGGCGACGACGCGCAGCGCTGGTTGGAGATCGCCCAAGCCTTCGCGGGACCTCCCGGCTCCGGTCGATGAGCGCTTGCGCGAAGAGAGCCGGAGCCGAATCAGCCGAGCTCCGGTCGATGAGCGCTTGCGCGAAGAGAGCCGGAGCCGCATCAGCACCGCGGGGGCGCTGAGCGCGCTACAGCAACCCCACCAGCCCGTCCATGATCATCACGAACGAGTTCATCAGGGCTTGGAACATGTCCACGTTGGCACCGTCGATCACGAAGTATTGAGTCAGCGCCGAGCCGAGGTCGGGGTCGAGTTGAGCACTGGCGATCTCCTCCGGCGACAAGCCCAGGTACGCCAGGTGGTCGACGAACATGCCTAGGAAGTTCTGTCCGCCATCCCAATTGGCGAATCCGTCGCTTGACAGGCTGTAGACGTCGGTCGGGTACAGGTCGCTCGGGGTGGTGAGGCCCATCGCGTCATCGATATGAAGCCAGGTGAAGATCTGCGTAGCCATCGCCGTCACGCCGTCATGCCAGGACTCCGGAAACCAGCTGAGCAGCGTGTCCATGAACCCGCTCAAGAAACCGCCCTCCGCGGCACTGTCACCCACCAACACGAAATGCAGTGCATCCGTGGGTATCCCGTATGCGGCGAGCAGTAGCTGAGCCTGGCCTGCGGCGACCGACGCCTGGGAGTAGCCGAAAACGTACAGCGGGTCTGCGGCACTGAAATCGCCGGCGTCCCAGCGTTCCTCGATCGCGGCCGTCAGGATGCCGGTGGCACCGGCCAGGCTGGCGTTCAGGTCGTTGGTCTCCGGCACCTGCAGAAACGTCGCCGTCCCGTCTGGGGCGAATCCGCTCGGCACCAGGTAGAGCTCTTTGCTCAGGTCAAGCCAATCCTGGTTCATCGCCGGGATCATGACCAGGGCTTCTGCGGTCAGGCCGTACTCGAGGATCCGGTGCTCAGCACCGGCGGCCACGCCCGCGCCACCGACCGCCCCGATCACCGTCGGCGCGGCCACCAGCGGTGCCCCCAGGAGAGCACCGACCCGCATCTTCTTCATTAGTGCCTCCCCCCGTGGGGTGTCTTACCCGAGGCAAAGATGTCGCCGGGGTTCAGTATTTCCGGCTTCGCCGTTCTGCGATACCCCTAGATGCCCGGCAGTTCACAACACGGTGGCGCCGTCGGCGGCACCGTCACCATCGGCGTCGGTGAGCCTGACGTTCCACCGCCCGTCACCGTCGGTATCGACGTAGGCCGCCCCATAGCGACCCGCCTCACTGCCGATCAGCACCCGATCGGCCCGTCCGTCGCCGTCGGAGTCCAGCAGCCGGTCGTTGACACGCCCGTCGCCGTCGAAATCCACCAGCGGACCGCCGGTGTGCTCGACGTCGTCGAGTCCCAGCCAGCGCAGCCCGCCCGATCGATCCGCCGAGACCGCCACCGCGCCGTGCCCCCAGGTGCCGGAGCCGTCGTCGACGAAGGAGGCCTCCGGGGTGCCGTCGTCGTCGAGGTCCAGCAGGAGATGATCGGCGACCCCGTCCCCGTCAAGATCCACTAGCGCGTCGTCGCGGAGGCCGTCGCCGTCGAAATCGAGGCTGATGGCGTCGGCCAACCCGTCCCCGTCAAGATCCAAGTCCGCAGCGCCGGTCCACATCGTGGCCGCGCCCTCACCGTCGCCCAGGCAGTAGTCCATACCCTGCTCAGACGCGCAGCTGCCGCTATCGGTTCCCCTGGGTCTGCCACCACGACAGCAACTCGGCGGTCGCCTCCTCGCGAGTCAACGGCCCGCGCTCCAGGCGCAGCTCCTTGAGATAGCTCCACGCGCGGCCCACCTGCGGGCCGGCCGGGATGTCGAGCAGCGCCATGATCTCGTTGCCGTCCAGGTCCGGCCGCACCCGCTGTAGGTCTTCCTGCTCGGCCAGGACGGCGATCCGCTCTTCGAGCTGGTCGTAGCTGGCCTGCAGGCGCGCCGCGCGCCGCTTGTTGCGGGTGGTGCAATCCGCCCGGACCAGCTTGTGCAGCCGTCCCAACAGCGGTCCCGCATCGGTGACATAACGTCGCACCGCCGAGTCGGTCCACTTGCCGTCGCCGTAACCGTGGAAGCGCAGATGCAGGTAGACCAGCTGGGACACGTCGTCGATCATCTGCTTGGAGTAGCGCAGCGCACGCATCCGTTTCCGGGCCATCTTCGCGCCCACCACCTCGTGGTGGTGAAAACTGACTCCTCCGTCAGTTTCGTGCCGGCGGGTGGCCGGCTTGCCGATGTCGTGCAGCAACGCCGCCCAGCGCAGCACCAGATCGGGACCGCCTTCGGGTCCTCGGTCCTCGAGGTCGATCGCCTGGCGCAGCACGGTCAGCGAGTGCTGGTAGACGTCCTTGTGCTGGTGATGCTCGTCGATCGCCATCCGCATGCCGCCGACCTCGGGCAGCACCACATCGCCCATCCCGGTGGCCACCATCAGGTCCAGACCGGCCACCGGGTCGGCGCCCACCAACAACTTGTCCAATTCGGCGGCCACGCGTTCCACGGTGATGCGAGCGAGCTGCGGCGCCATGTCCTCGATCGCGGCCCGCACCCGTGGCGCCACGGTGAACCCGAGTTGAGAGACGAACCGCGCGGCGCGCAACATCCGGAGCGGGTCGTCGCCGAAGGAATCCTGCGGTGCGGTCGGGGTGTCGAGCACACGATCCCGCAGGGCCGCCAGGCCGCCGAGCGGGTCGAGGAACTCCCCCGGTCCGGCCGGGGTGATGCGGACCGCCATCGCATTGGCCGTGAAGTCACGGCGCACCAGGTCCTCGTCGAGCGAATCGCCGAAGCGCACCTCGGGATTGCGGGAGACCTGGTCATATTTGTCGGCCCGGAAGGTGGTGATCTCCACGCGTTGGCCACCCAGCGTTGCGCCCACGGTGCCGAAGTCGATGCCGGTGTCCCACATCGCCTCGATCCGCCCCCGCAGAATGCGCTGCACCTGTTCGGGGCGCGCATCGGTGGTGAAATCCAGATCCGGGCTCGGCCGGCCCAACAGCGCATCGCGGACCGATCCCCCGACCAGGTAGATCTCCTGGCCGGCTTCGGCGAACATCGCGCCGAGGCTGCGCAGCAACTCGGCGTGCCGGTTCAGCTCAACGGCCGCCGTGGTCAGCAGGTCGGCGTCGTCGCGATGGGCATCAGGCACGTTCGATGAGCTTAGCGGTGGTCGCGAGGACGGCGAAGCCGGGCGAAGCGGGCCACCGCCATCAACCCAGCGGTGGTCGCGAGGACGGCGAAGCCGGGCGAAGCGGGCCACCGCCATCAACCCAGCGGTGGTCGCGAGGACGGCGAAGCCGGGCAAGTCATCACCCGCCCGCTGCCGAGTATGCGATTTCGTAGGTTTTTCGCGGGCCGCGCCGAGGATTCCGCACACTCGGCGGACTGCACACAACGAAACCGGGCGGCGCGGGACACCGGCGAGGGAGGCAGGTCGGCCCAAGCGTGCCAGCTACTATCGCATGGGTGTCGGCCGACGGCGGAGAAGCCAATTCGGGACGGCGCCGCAGGCGGCGCCGTGGTCGACGCACGTCTGGTCCGAAAATCAACCACGCCGAATCCCCGGCCACCGATGCCAGCCCCATCCCGAGCGCGACGCCCAGTCGGGCGGCCCAGCGCCGGCCCCGCACCGCGCGGCACGGGCCGGAACGGTTGCGCACGGTGCACGAGACATCCGCGGGCGGACTTGTCGTCGACGGCATCGACGGTCCGCGGGAAGGACAGGTCGCGGCACTGATCGGGCGCGTCGACCGGCGCGGCAGGATGCTGTGGTCACTGCCCAAAGGACATATCGAAGTCGGTGAGACCGCCGAGCAGACCGCCATCCGCGAAGTCGCCGAAGAGACCGGCGTGCAGGGCAGCGTGCTGGCCGCCCTGGGCAGCATCGACTACTGGTTCGTCACCGACGGTCGCCGGGTGCACAAGACCGTGCACCACTACTTGCTGCGGTTCTCCAGCGGGGAGCTGTGCGACGACGACGTGGAGGTCGCCGAAGTGGCGTGGGTGCCCATCCGGGAGCTGCCGTCCCGCTTGGCCTACGCCGACGAACGACGCTTGGCGCTGGTCGCCGATGAATTGATCGACCGGCTGCAGGCCGACGGCCCGGCCGCCCTGCCGCCCCTTCCGGTGACCGCACCCTGGCGACGCCCGCAGACGCATTCCCGCGCCCGCCGTACTCGCACAGGCGAGAACTCGCCGGACCGGAAGAACGGTCGCAGGCTAGACCCGTGACCCGCACGCGACGAAGCGGTGAGGGTCACTCGCCGAGGCGGTTGGCGGCCCTCCCGGCGGTGATGGCCGCCCTCCTGATGACCCTCGGCACAGCGCTCGGCGGCGCCGCCCCGCACGCTCCCGCCGGCGAACCCGACGTGGCTCCGTTCGTCCAGATCCGGATCGACCGCGTCACCCCGGAGGTTGTCACCACCTCCAGCGCCCCCCTGGTCACCGTCGCCGGCACGGTGAGCAATGTCGGGGACCGGCCGGTCCGCGATGTGATGGTGCGCCTCGAGCAGGCCGGCGCCGTCGCCTCCTCGGCCGGGTTGCGCACCAACCTGCGCGGGGCCAACGACCAGTACCGCCCGGTGGGCACGTTCAGCACCGTGGCGACCGAACTGCAGCGCGGTCAGGAAGCCCGCTTCACGCTGTCGGCGCCGCTGCGCTCGGCGAGCGAACCGGCCTTGAACGTCGACCACCCCGGCATCTATCCGGTACTGGTCAACGTCAACGGGACGCCCGACTACGGCGAGCCGACCCGGCTCGACGACGCCCGCTTCCTGCTCCCGGTGACCGGGCTGCCCAAGCCCGACGCGGACTCCGACCTGTCCGCCGGCGCCGTCGCCCCCGACATCTCCCAGCCGGTGCGGCTCACCATGTTCTGGCCGCTGGCCGATCGGCCCCGGCTGACCCCCGGGGCGCCCGGCGGCACCCTGCCGGTTCAGCTCACCGACGATGACCTGGCGACATCGCTGGCCCCCGGCGGGCGCCTCGATGCGCTGCTGTCCGCCGCCGAATTCGCCACCAGTCCCGCAGTCGACGCAAACGGCGTGGTCAACCAAGCACTGTGTCTGGCCGTCGACCCCGACCTGGTCGTCACCGTCAACGCGATGACCAGCGGGTACGTCGTCGCCGACTCCCCGGACAGCGCCACTTCGCATCCGGGCACCGGCCGCGACGCCGCCCGGACCTGGCTGGAACGGCTGCGCCGGTTGGCGCACCACACCTGTGTCACGGCAACCCCCTACGCACAGGCCGACCTGGACGCGCTGGCGCGGGTGGGCGACGCACGGCTCGACGAGATCGCGGTACACAAGCCCGCCGACATCGTCGACCGCATCCTCGAGGTGACCTCGACCCGTGGTGCGGTCCTGCTCGGCGACGGCCGGCTCACGGCCGGCGCCGCGGACCTGATCGGTGCGCAGGGCGACACGGTGGTGATCACCGCCGGCGACTGCGCGGCCCAGGACACCGCGGCCGGCGCGTCCGCCACCGCCGACCTCACCCCGCGGCGGCTGTCCCCACAGCTGGTGGCCGTGCCCTACGACCCCGCCGTCGGTGCCGCGCTGGCAGCGATGGGCACCGATCCGGTCGCACCCAGCTACCAGGACGGCTCGCTGGCCGTCCGGCTTCGTCACGACTCGGCGTTGGCCCGGCGCCAGGACGCCCTGGGCTCCATGCTGTGGCGCGGACTGGAATCCCCGGAGAATCCGGGCGCGCTACGCGACGAGATTCTGATGCCGCCGGCGTACTGGAAGCCCCGCGCCGACGACGCCCAGGCCGTGCTGACCACCTTGGCCACCGCGCTGCGGTCCGGACTGGCCGTGGCCCGGCCGCTGACCGCGGTGATCGCCGAATCGCGTGCCGTCACAGCCCTGCCCGAACATCCGCTACCGCCCCAACAACCGGCCGGCGGCTTCAGCCCCGACGTCATCGGCGCGGTGGCCAACGACATCGGTCGGCTGTCGGGTCTGAC
Organism: Mycobacterium sp. SMC-14; assembly: GCF_046250075.1. Taxonomy (NCBI): domain Bacteria; kingdom Bacillati; phylum Actinomycetota; class Actinomycetes; order Mycobacteriales; family Mycobacteriaceae; genus Mycobacterium; species Mycobacterium sp. SMC-14. The sequence continues at coordinate 4,808,593 of NZ_CP176429.1, forward strand.
CTCGGCGCTGACCACCGACGCCCGCACCGGCCTGACCGGCGAGGCGTACACGGCGCCACTGGCCGAGGGCATGCTGCGCGCGCTGACCCAGTCCGAGCCGGTCGACGTCCGCAACGGCCTGGCGGCGCAGCGGCTGGCGATCATCGGCAACACCGTCACCGACCTGATCGGCGCGGTCACCATCGTCAACCCCGCCGACTCTTACACGCTGGCCACCGAGCACAGCCCGTTGCCGCTGGCGTTGCGCAACGATCTGGCGGTACCGATCCGAGTACGGCTGCATGTCGAGGCCCCACCCGGAATGACGGTGACCGATGTCGGGGAACTGGAACTGCCGCCGGGGTATCTGCCGCTGCGGGTTCCGGTCGAGGTGCGCGTCAACCAGCACTTCGTCGTCGACGCGGCGCTGCAAACTCCCGACGGTCTGCCGCTGGGTGAGTCCGTGCGGTTGTCGGTGCATTCCAACGCCTACGGCATGGTGCTGTTCCTGATCACCATGACCGCCGCCGCGGCGCTGACGGTGCTGACCGGGCGTCGGCTCTGGCACCGTTTCCGCGGCCAACCCGACCGCGCCGACTTGCCCGCGCCCCCCTCCAACCCAGGCGGAGACCGATGAGCACGCCGGCGCAGCAACCCGCACGCGCCGAGCTGACCGACGCCGCGGTGGTGTCGCGCTCCTGGGGAATGGCCTTGGCCACGCTGGTCAGTCGGATCACCGGGTTCATCCGGGTGGTGCTGTTGGCAGCAATTCTGGGCGCGGCGCTCTCGAGCGCCTTCTCGGTGGCCAACCAGCTGCCGAATCAGATCGCCGCCCTGGTGCTGGAGGCGACGTTCACCGCGATCTTCGTGCCGGTGCTGGCCCGCGCCGAACGCGACGACGCCGACGGCGGTGCCGCGTTCGTACGACGGCTGGTCACGCTGGCCACCGCGCTGCTGCTGGCCACCACGGTGATGTCGGTGGCGGCGGCACCGCTGCTGGTGCGGTTGATGCTGGGCGGCGACCCCCAGGTCAACGAGCCACTGACCATCGCCTTCGCCTATCTGCTGCTACCGCAGGTTATCTGCTACGGGTTGTCCTCGGTGTTCATGGCAATCCTGAACACCCGCAACATCTTCGGGGCACCGGCTTGGGCACCGGTGGTCAACAACGTCGTCGCGATCGCCGCCCTGGGGGCCTACCTGCTGGTACCGGGGGAACTGTCGGTCGACCCGGTGCGGATGGGCAACGCCAAGCTGCTGGTACTCGGCCTGGGCACCACGGCGGGTGTCGTCGCTCAGGCCGCGGTTCTGCTGGTGGCGATCCGCCGCGAGCGGATCAGCCTGCGTCCGCTGTGGGGAATCGACGACCGGCTCAAGCGTTTCGGCACGATGGCCTCGGCGATGGTGCTCTACGTCTTGATCAGCCAGGTCGGCCTGGTGGTGACCAATCAGATCGCCAGCACCGCTGCCGCGTCCGGCCCGGCGATCTACTACTACGCCTGGCTGCTGCTGCAGCTGCCGTTCGGCATGATCGGCGTAACGGTGCTGACCGTGGTGATGCCCCGGTTGAGCCGCAACGCCGCCGCCGGCGACGACCCCGCGGTGCTGGCCGACCTGTCGCTGGCCACCCGGCTGATGATGATCACCCTTATTCCGATCGTGTCGCTGATGACCGTCGGCGGTCCGGCGATCGGCAGCGCGCTGTTCGCCTACGGCAACTTCGGCAACGTGGACGCGGGCTACCTCGGCGCCGCGGTCGCCATGTCGGCCTTCACGTTGATCCCGTACGCCATGGTGCTGCTGCAGCTGCGGGTCTTCTACGCCCGGGAACAACCGTGGACTCCCATCGCCATCATCGTGGTGATCACCGCGGTGAAGATCGTCGCGTCGGTGGCGGCCCCGCACCTGACCGACAACCCGGATCTGGTGGCCGCCTATCTCGGCCTGGCCAACGGTCTGGGCTTTCTTGCCGGGGCAGTCCTCGGGCACGTGCTGCTGCGGCGCTCCCTGCGCCCGGTCAGTGGGCATCTGGTGGGGCCGGACGTGATCCGCACCGTGCTGGTGACGCTGACGGCGTCGCTGCTGGCCGGGCTGGTCGCCGAGGTGCTGGATCGAGTGCTGGGCCTACGGATGCTGACCGACCACGGCGCGGCGGGATCGATGTTGCGTCTGCTGGTCATGGCGCTGGTGATGTTGCCGATCATCGGCGCGGTCATGGTCCGCGCGCAGGTGCCCGAGGCCGTTGCCGCCCTGGCCGCGGTGCGCCGAAGAATAGGTGCCCGAGGAGCCTCAATCAGCATGCCCAACCCGCCTTCTCCCGATCTCGCCGTCCCGTACGCTGAGCACAACCGTTTGCCCACAACCGGCGGGGACGTGCCCAACGATCCCGTCGCGCATACGCCGCCGGAGCACATCGCCGGTGGCCGGACACCGAAAGGCGCGGAGGTGGCCGACATTCCTTCCGAGGGCGCCGGGTCTGCGGCCGCGTCGCGGACCGTTGCTCCGCAGCAGTCTCAGCGGGCCGCCGAGGCCCCCGAGTCAGCCGGCAATGACAGCTTGCTGACACCCGGCCTGAGCATCGCCGGCGGCCGCTACCGGCTGCTGGTACGCCACGGCGGCACTGCGGTGCTGCAGTTCTGGCAGGCACTGGACACCGCGCTGGATCGACAGGTCGCGCTGACTTTCGTCGACCCGAATCAGACCATGGCCGATGACCAGCTCACCGGCGTCCTGTCGCGCACCCAGCGGCTCAGCCAGATCAACCTGCCCGGTATCGCCCGCGTGCTTGACGTGGTGCGCGTCGGTGCGGGCGGGCTGGTGGTCTCCGAATGGGTGCGCGGCGCCTCGCTGCAGGAGGTGGCCGGCACGTCGCCATCACCGATCGGCGCCGCGCGGGCGATCCGGTCGCTGGCCACCGCGGCCGAGTCCGCCCACCACAGCGGCGTGGCCCTGTCGATCGACCACCCGGCCCGGGTGCGGGTCAGCATCGACGGCGACGTCACGCTGGCCTTCCCCGCCACGCTGCCCGACACCAAGCCCGAGGACGACATCCGCGGGATCGGTGCCACCCTGTATGCACTGCTGGTCAACCGGTGGCCGCTGACCGATGCCGGGGCCGACGGCGGACTGGAACCGGCGGATCGGGACGATGCCGGCAACCCGGTCAAGCCCGACTCGATCAACCCTGACATCCCGTTCCAGATCTCGGCGGCAGCCAGCCACGCGATCCAGCCCGACGGCGGGATCCGCGGCGCGTCGACGCTGTCGAACCTGCTGCAGCAGGCGACCGCCCTGCACGAGCAGACCGAGCTGTTGGGCACGGTCGGCGAGGAGCAGCCCGCGCCTCGTCCGGCACCCACACCACCGGACGACGAGACGCGGGCCGAGCGACGCCGCCGGGTGCTGATCGGCCTGGGCATTGGCGGGGCCGTCATCCTGGTCGCGCTGCTGGTGTTGGCCTCGGTGCTCAACCGGATCTTCGGTGACGTCAACGGGTTGGACAAGACTGAACTGGGCTTGAGCAGTCCGTCAGCGTCGTCGCAGCCAGGCACGACCGGGCCCAGTGGCATCGTCAAGCCCGTCCAGGTGACGGTCTTCTCCCCCGGTGGTGAAGCAGACCGGCCCCAGGACGCCGGTCTGGCGATCGACGGGAATCCGGCCACCGCCTGGTCGACGGACACCTACTCCGATCCGGTGCCCTTCCCGAATTTCAAGAACGGCGTCGGGCTGATGCTGCAACTGCCCAAGCCCACGGTGATCGGCACCGTCACGCTCAACGTGTCCAGTACCGGCACTCGAGTGGAGCTGCGGTCCGCCCCGACCCCGAAGCCGTCGCGTCTGGAAGACACCACCTTGCTGGCGCCCGCAAAGGCGCTGCAGCCCGGCTCCAACAAGATCACCGCCGACTCGTCGTCTCCGACGTCGAACCTGCTGGTGTGGATCTCCACGATGGGCAACACCGGTGGCGAAAGCCGCACCCAGATCTCTGAGATCACCGTGCAGGGAGCCTCCTCCTAAGCGGGTCGCCGATACCGCCCAGCCCGCCTGTGCACAGCTCGTTTGGGTGAAGTGCCGACGACGCCACCGCTGGTTACTGTCCGCCCATGGGGCACCGGGACCGCAGCGACGCCGAACTGCTGGCCGCGCATGTCGCCGGTGACCGCTACGCGTTCGGCGAGCTCTACAGCCGCCACCACCGCCGGCTTCGCCGGCTGGCGCGGCTCACCACCGGCTGTCCGCAAGACGCCGAGGACGCGCTGCAGGAGGCGATGTTGTCGGCGCATCGGGCGGCGGGATCGTTTCGCCACAACGCCGCCGTCGGCAGCTGGTTGCATCGGATCGTGATCAACGCCTGCCTGGATCGCCTGCGCCGCAACAAGGTTGCTCACACCGAGCTGCTCGTCACGCACCCCGTCGTCGGTGATCGCACCGCTGAGATCGAGACCGCACTGGAGGTGGGCGCCGCGTTACGCCGGCTGCCGGTCGAGCAGCGCGCAGCGGTGGTCGCCGTCGACATGCAGGGATATTCGGTGGCCGACGCCGCCCACGCGTTCGGCGTGGCCCCGGGCACCGTCAAGAGTCGTTGCGCCCGCGGCCGTGCCCGGTTGGCCGTACTGCTCGGACGATCCCTGCACCCCGGGCCCGGCGCTGCGGTCCGGCCGGCCCGTGCCGGATAGCCTTGGCGCCGGAGGGCGGGTTACCAGAGCGAGCGGAAGCGGCGGCATGCCAATTGATGCGGGCGACGAACAATCCCGGGCCCCCTGCGGTCCACCGGCGCACTCGAGCAGGCCGCTACCCCGGTTGAATCGGATCGCCGCCTGGGCCGGCGGTGCGGCCGCGGTGATCGCGATCGGGGTCGGCACGACCGCGTTGATCCGGTTCCCCGGCGACACTCCCAGCGGCCCCCGTTCGTTGGACGCCATAACGGTGGCGTCCGCGCCGACGGCGGTGCTGCCGCTGTCCGAACCAGAGCTCCTCGAGCTGCTGGACCGACGCCCCGAATACGGCCCACTGGCCGATCCGGCACGCCGGACCGGTTGCCTGGCCGGGCTGGGCTACCCGGCCTCGACGCGCGTGCTCGGGGCCCGTGAGATCACGATCAACGGTCACCCCGGGGTCGTTCTGCTGCTGCCGGGCACGCCAGAGGGCACAATCAGCGCCTTGGCGGTGGCTCCACACTGCAGTTCCGCAGACACCGGACTGCTGGCCGACACGACCATCCGGCGGCCCTAGACCCGTCCGTCGAGGTTCGGGAACAATCGCCGCCTACGCTGACGTTGCTAGCCCCAGTAACCAGATCCCCGCGGAAAGGCCCTCGATGTCTGAGACACCATCCACCTACGATGTGATCATCATCGGCTCCGGCCCGGCCGGGTATACCGCCGCGATCTACGCCGCGCGGGCACAACTGGCCCCGCTGGTCTTCGAGGGAACCGCCTTCGGCGGTGCGCTGATGACCACCACCGAGGTGGAGAACTTCCCCGGCTTCCGCAACGGGATCATGGGCCCGGAGCTGATGGACGAGATGCGCGAGCAGGCGCTGCGCTTCGGCGCTGACCTGCGCATGGAGGACGTCGAATCGGTGGATCTGGACGGACCGGTCAAGACCGTGGTCACCGCCGACGGCGAGACGCACCGCGCCCGAGCGGTCATCTTGGCCATGGGCGCTGCGGCCCGCTACCTGAACATCCCCGGTGAGCAGGAACTGCTCGGCCGCGGGGTGAGTTCGTGTGCGACCTGCGACGGATTCTTCTTCCGCGACCAGGACATCGCCGTGATCGGCGGCGGCGACTCCGCGATGGAGGAGGCCACCTTCTTGACCCGCTTCGCCCGCAGCGTGACCCTGGTGCACCGCCGCGAAGAGTTCCGGGCCTCGAAGATCATGCTCAACCGGGCCCGCGAGAACGACAAGATCCGGTTCCTCACCAACAGCGTCCCGGTGGCCGTGGAGGGTGAGGCGACCGTGACCGGGCTGCGGGTGCGCGACACCGCGACCGGCGAGGAGACCACCCTGCCGGTGACCGGGGTGTTCGTCGCGATCGGCCACGACCCCCGCTCGGCGCTGGTACGTGGAGCCGTCGACCTGGACCCGGACGGCTACGTGCTGGTCCAGCAGCCGGGCTCCCGAACCTCCCTGGAGGGGGTGTTCGCGGCCGGCGACCTGGTGGACCGCACCTACCGGCAGGCGATCACCGCCGCCGGGACCGGCTGTGCGGCCGCCATCGACGCCGAACGCTGGCTGGCAGAATCCGAAGACGCGGCCGATACCGCCGACGCCCACGAAACCGGTACCGAAACCTTGATGGGAGCACCTCGATGACCGACCACGCCACGGTGAACGTCTCCGACGCCACTTTCGCCGCCGATGTCCTGGCCAGCAGCAAGCCCGTACTGGTGGACTTCTGGGCGACCTGGTGCGGCCCCTGCAAGATGGTGGCCCCGGTGCTGGAGGAGATCGCCGCGGAGCAGGCTGACCAGCTCACCGTCGCCAAGCTCGACGTGGACGCCAACCCGGACACCGCGCGGGATTTCAACGTGGTCTCCATCCCCACCCTGATCCTGTTCAAGGACGGTCAGCCGGTGAAGCGGATCGTGGGCGCCAAGGGCAAAGCGGCCCTGCTGCGCGAGCTCGCCGACGCCACCTAGCGATTCCGGGCACCGTCCGACGCGCTTGTGAGCCTCGGCTCTTAGGTGCCGTTTGTTGCCTTGCCGTTTTCGAAAATTGGCCGGGGATCTGAGACAATTCTGGCTAATCTGCTGGCAACCACCAGCGACGGTCCATTGCCAACAGCGACAACCGGAGGGGCTCAGTAATGTCGGGTCGGCATCGCGGCACCGAGCAGGGCCTGCGTCGTGGCGACCGCAGCGGTGCCGTGGTGGAGATCCGGGCAGCGTTGGCCGCCCTTGGGCTGGTGGACAGCCCCGATGCGGACCTGAGCACCGGCAAACACGTGGCATTGGATGTCTTCGACGACGCCCTGGACCAGGCGGTGCGTGCCTTCCAGCAGCAGCGTGGGCTGCTCGTCGACGGCGTGATCGGCGAGGCCACCTACCGTGCGCTCAAGGAGGCGTCCTACCGCCTGGGCGCCCGCATTCTCAACCATCAGTTCGGGGCGCCGATGTACGGCGACGACGTCGCCACGCTGCAGGCGCGTCTGCAGGATCTGGGCTTCTATACCGGTCTGGTCGACGGCTACTTCGGCATCCAGACACACAACGCGCTGATGTCTTATCAGCGCGAGTACGGCTTGTACGCCGACGGTATCTGCGGGCCGGAAACGTTGCGCTCCTTGAACTTCCTAGCCTCGCGGGTGTCCGGCGGCTCTCCCCACGCGATCCGCGAGGAGGAGCTGGTGCGGCGGTCCGGACCTCGGCTGTCCGGCAAGCGGATCGTCATCGATCCGGGCCGTGGTGGTCGTGACCACGGGCTGATCACCCAGACCCCCTCGGGTCCGATCAGTGAAGCAGATATCTTGTGGGACTTGGCAAGTCGTTTGGAAGGCCGGATGACGGCCATCGGGATGGACACCTTCCTGTCCCGTCCAAGCGGCCGCAATCCGTCGGACGCCGAGCGCGCCGCGACCGCCAACGCCGTGGGCGCCGACCTTATGATCAGCTTGCGCTGCGCCACCCACGGCAGCCCGGCGGCCAACGGTGTGGCGTCATTCCACTTCGGCAACTCGCATGGTTCGGTGTCCACCATTGGCCGCAATCTTGCGGACTTCATCCAGCGAGAGATCGTGGCCCGCACCGGATTACAGGACTGCCGGGCACATGGCCGGACCTGGGACCTGCTGCGCCTGACCCGCATGCCCACGGTCGAGGTCGACGTCGGTTACATCACCAGCCCACGTGATCGCGGGATGCTGGCCTCTCCGGCAACCCGCGATGCCATCGCCGAGGGCATGCTCGCCGCGGTCAAGCGGCTCTATCTACTCGGCAAGAACGACCGGCCGACCGGAACCTTCACCTTCGCCGAACTGCTGGCCCACGAGCTGTCGGTCGAGCGGACCGGTCAGCTCGGCGGTTCCTGACCCCCGGCGCGGTTCCTGACCCCCGGCGGTTCAGCGAGATTCAACGCAGGAGAGCCCCAGCTGGGACCGCCGCATTGACCCGGTCGCCGAGCCGGACACCGCGGGGGCGCCCGCACCGATCGGTTGCTCCAACCGTGAGCTCTCCAGCAAGCGCTCCAGCGCAGCCTCGACTTCTGCCTTCCACCCCAGGCCCTTGTCGAGTTCCAGTCGCAGCCGCGGGAAGTACAGGTGCGGCGCCACCACGGTGAACCCGACGTCGGTCAGGAAGTCCGCCGCGATGATGCAGTGCTCCACCGAGCAGTCACCGACCGCCTCCAACACCGGCGCGACGTCGGGCGGCACGGTGTCGGCATCCAGCAGTTCGGAGACCGCGGACGTACGGCCGAAGGCCTCCAGGGCACGGACCCCGCGCCGCATCAACTCCTCTACTACCCGGGAGATCAGTTCCCGGGGCAGGCCGTCTGCCATCGGAGCCGGATCGACACCGATCGAAGTCAGTAGCACGGCGTCGGCTGAAACCGGCCCGGTGGGAAATCGGTGCGCTCGCGGTACCGCACGCGGTGGCGCATACAGCACGTAGCCGAGGCACGGCGGATCCCCGATCCCGCGTGCGGCGGACGACGGCGTGGCGACCTGACCGCAGGTCCCCCACTCCAACATCACCATCGAGAGCCAGGCTTCCTTCTCGAACTCAGGGTCCGAGAGGTGATCGTCGCTACCGAGGGTGGCCGGGTCCACCTCCCAGAAGACACAGCGGCGCGCGTGCTTGGGAAGCTGCTCGAAACCCTCGAGCTTCAGGGGTGCGATTCGGACAGACACTGGACTCCCGGTCTCAACCCGTGCTGCTGCCGACGGCAGCCCCTTAAGGATAGGAGGGTCGAGCCGCCGGATGCCACCCGCGGCGTCATTCGGTGGGTCGGCCCCTTGAAATTTCGAAAGCTGCTGTTAATCAACATGTTTCAGTTCCGCCACCGGCCCGGGGTCACCGTAGCGTCACAGTGACGTAACGGCCGTGTGGCCCTGGACCTGGGCTTACAACGCCTCAGGAAGTCTTGGAGTCCATCATCGCCACGATCCGCTGCAAATCGTCGACGGATCCGAATTCGACCACGATCTTGCCCTTGCGCTTACCGAGACTGACCGTCACACGAGTGTCGAAGGTCGTCGACAACCGCTCCGCGACGTCCTGCAGTCCGGGCATCTGGATGGGCTTGCGCCGCGGAGCGACCGGTGTCGAGGCACCACCCCGGTTGGCCAAAGTGACCGCTTCCTCGGTGGCCCGTACCGACAGACCCTCGGCCACGATCCGCGCGGCAAGCTCCTCTTGGGCCTCGGATCCGGCCTCCAGGGAGAGCAGCGCCCGGGCATGGCCTGCCGACAAGACGCCGGCGGCGACCCTGCGCTGCACGGCGATAGGCAGACGCAGCAGCCGGATCATGTTGGTCACCAAGGGGCGGGAACGACCGATGCGGGTGGCCAGTTCGTCGTGGGTCACCCCGAACTCGTCCAGCAATTGCTGATAGGCGGCCGCCTCTTCCAACGGGTTCAGCTGTACCCGGTGGATGTTCTCCAGCAGCGCGTCGCGCAACAGGTTGTCGTCCTCGGTCTCCCGGACGATCGCTGGGATGGTCTCCAGACCGGCTTGCTGGGAAGCCCGCCAACGCCGCTCCCCCATGACCAACTGGTAGCGCGACGAGCCGGGCACGGCCCGGACCACGATGGGCTGCATCAGCCCGAATTCCCGGATCGAATGCACCAGCTCGGCCAGTGCCTCGTCGTCGAAAACCTGCCGGGGCTGGCGTGGGTTGGGCTCGATGTCCGCCGGCCGGATCTCGCGGTACACCGCGCCCACGTCGGGCGTGGCCGCCGGCACTGTGCCGCCCAAGCCGCCTAGGACTACATCGGCAGCGGCAGCGCCCATGCGCGGGCCCAGGTCGGCGCTGCGGTCGCCCTGGGCCTCATTGCCCTCACCGGGACCCGTCGGGATGAGCGAGGCCAGGCCGCGGCCCAAGCCGCCTTTCTTACGCGACGGTCCGGTCATCGGTGGCGCTCCTGTTCTTCTCCGGGTCGTCGTACATCGGCGGTCACGGTTGTCCGCCGCCGTCGGCCAGGTCGCGCTCGACGAGCTCCCGACTGGCGTCCAGGTAACTCATCGCCCCGCGCGAGCCGGGGTCGTAATCGATGATCGTCATGCTGTAGCCCGGCGCTTCCGACACCTTGACGCTGCGCGGGATCACCGTGCGCAGCACCCGGTCGCCGAAGTAGCGGCGCACCTCGTCGGCGACTTGGTCCGCGAGCTTGGTGCGCCCGTCATACATCGTCAGCAGCACGGTGGTCACTTCCAGCCGCGGGTTGAGGTGCGCCTTGACCATCTCGATATTGCGCATCAACTGGGACACGCCTTCCAGTGCGTAGTACTCGCACTGGATCGGGATCAGCACCTCCGGTGCGGCGACCAACGCGTTGACGGTCAGGAGGCCCAACGACGGCGGGCAGTCGATGAAGACGTAGTCGAAGTCGAAGCTGTCCAGATCGGTCAGGGCGTTCCGCAGTCGGTTCTCCCGCGCCACCATGCTCACCAACTCGATCTCGGCGCCGGCCAGATCAATGGTGGCCGGGATGCAGTACAGCCGCTCGTTGTGGGGGCTCTGCTGGAGCGCCTCGGTCACCGGAATGGCCCCGATCAAAACTTCGTAGGACGACGGCGTCCCCGATTTGCGGTCTGCGATACCCAACGCGGTGCTCGCGTTGCCCTGCGGATCGAGATCGATCACCAGGGTCTTGATCCCCTGCACGGCGAGGGCCGCGGCCAGGTTGACCGCCGTCGTGGTCTTGCCGACGCCGCCCTTCTGATTGGCCACGGTGAACACGCGCCGACGCTTCGGGCGGGGCAGTCGGTTATTGGTGTGCAGCACTTGCATCGCGCGTTCGGCCGCCGCTCCGATCGGGGTGTCGACAAAATCTGGCGATGTTTCACGTGAAACCGGCCCGGGCGATGTTTCACGTGAAACCACCTCCGCGGAACCGCCACGCTTGGCGGCCGCCGGCCGGGGCGTGACGCTGGGGGGGACTGCTCTGCTCATGCCTGCCTCCTGCTCGACCGTCGCGCCTGGCTGCCCGCCATCCGACCGCGTGGGCGCCTCGCTTGAGGCTCTGCCCGCAGTGCCAGCACCACGGTCGCGGGCGGGGTTAAATAGTTCACGCCACATCTCACCACCCTTACGTCCTTGGCGCCTAGTCTCGCCATCGCGCCCCGGTGCTCTTCGACCTCGGCCTGTGCCCGCTCCCCCTTCATCGCCAGCATCCGCCCGCCCGTCCGTAGTAGCGGCAGGCTCCACCGGCCGATCTTGTCCAGGCTCGCGACCGCTCGCGACATCACGACATCGCAGTCCCCCGCCGCCTCGCGCACCGCTGGATCCTCGGCCCGCCCCCGCACCACTTGCACGTTATCGAGACCGAGCTCGGCGACCGCTTCACGCAGGAACTCGCTGCGTCGAAGGAGTGGCTCCACGAGAATCATGGGAACGTCCGGCCGCACAATCGCCACCGGTATCCCCGGTAGGCCGGCGCCGCTTCCGATGTCTGCCGCTCGCTCCGCAGGCTCCAGCAGTTCGCCGACCGCCGCGCAGTTGAGCAGGTGGCGGTCCCAAAGCCGTTCGACTTCCCGGGGACCGATCAGCCCGCGCTCTACGCCGGCACCCGCCAGCAGAGCCGCGTAATGCTGGGCGACAGAAAGCCGGTCGCCGAATACTTCCGCCGCCTCAGGGGGTGGCTCGGGTGCCGGTGTTCCCTCGACATGTTTCACGTGAAACATTCCTCCGGCTTCCCGGGGTCGGACCGCAGACAGGGAATCACATGGCTGTGATTCCCTGTCGCTGGGTCTCGTCAGTCCCGCCGAACCACTACTCGACGCGACGGCTCGACACCCTGACTCTCGCTGTGCACACCGGCTACGGCGGCCACCGCATCGTGGACGATCTTACGTTCGAACGGGCTCATCGGGGCCAGTTCCTCGTCGGAACCGCTCTCCAAGACTCGCCGGGCCACCTCGTCGCCCAGGGCGGTCAAGTCGTCGCGACGCTGACGGCGCCAACCGGCGATGTCGAGCATCAACCGGCTGCGCTCACCGGTCTTCTGATGCACCGCCAACCGGGTCAGCTCCTGCAGCGCGTCGAGCACCTCGCCCTTGCGGCCGACCAACTTGGTCAGGTCTGAACCGCCGTCGATACTGACCACCGCGCGACGACCTTCGACATCCAGGTCGATGTCCCCGTCGAAGTCCAGCAGGTCGAGCAACTCTTCCAAGTAGTCGCCGGCGATCTCACCTTCGGCAACCAGTCGATCTTCCAGGTCGACCCCGGGGGCGGCTTGGCCCTCCTGGGTCTCCCCCTCGGAATCCACAGCCTCGCGCTCCGTGGTGTCCGAATCGGTCGTGTCAGTCATGTCGTCTCCCTCCGTGCCCGGCGGCTCACGCGCCGGTTGGCTTGTCGCGGCCCGTCACCGCTTGCGTTTCTTCGGCTTCGCCCCGGCACCGGGGCGTCCGCCGCGTGCAGCGGGCCGGCCGGTGTTCCGCTTGGCGCCCTCAGAGCTCCCGGTCTCGCCGGCCTGCGCCTCGGTCGTGCTCGACTCCTCCGCGGCAGCCTCGGCGTCGAACGCGGCCTCCGTGGTCGCCGCCCGACCGGCCCGCTTCGGCTTAGCCCCGGGGGCCGGGGCGTTGGCGGCGCGGCGGCGCAGCGCTTCGTCCTTCTTCGCTTCTTCCTCTTTGGCGATCAGACCGAACACGTAGTGCTGCTGGGCGAACGTCCAGATGTTGTTGGAGAACCAGTACAGGATGATCGCCAGCGGCAGGAACGGCCCACCGACCACGACGCCGAGCGGGAAGACGTAGAGCGCCAGCTTGTTCATCATCGCGGTCTGCGGGTTCGCCGCGGCTTCGGGACTCTGCCGCGCTACCGACGCCCGGCTGTTGAAGTACGTCGCGATACCGGCCGCGATCATAATCGGCACCCCGACCGCGATAACGGAGACCCGGTTGAACTCGGTGAAGGCATCCAACCCGGTCCGTTGGATCATCGTCGCGCCCAGCGGGGCACCGAACAGGTTCGCGTCCAGGAAGTTGCCCACGTCGGCGGCGCTGAAGAAGTAGTTGCCCAGCTGACGGTTCAGATCCGGCGACAGTCCCAGCTGGCCGATCCCGGTACTGGTCCGGTTGAACGACCGCAGCACATGGAACAGGCCCAGGAAGACCGGGACCTGAGCGAGCATCGGCAGACATCCCAGGATGGGGTTGAAGCCGTGCTCACGCTGCAGCTTCTGCATCTCCAGCGCCATCTTCTGGCGGTCCTTGCCGTACTTCTTCTGCAACGCCTTGATCTGCGGCTGCAGCTCCTGCATTTGGCGGGTTGTCCGGATCTGCTTGACGAACGGCTTGTAGAGCAGTGCCCGCAACGTGAACACCAGGAAGACCACCGACAGGGCCCAGGTGAAGAAGCTCGCCGGTCCCAGTAGAAGGCCAAAAGCCTTGTACCACAACCACATAATGCCCGACACCGGGTAGTACACGTAGTCCAGGCTGCCCGGATCAAAGGACACGGTATTCACCCTCCGCTCGATTGTCGCGCTTGTTCAGGGCGTCTCCGGTCGAGCAGCCGCACTCGGCAGCTCCCTGGGACCGTTCGGGAATGGGGTCCCATCCGCCTTCATGCCACGGCCCACACTTCGCCAGCCGTACCGCGGCCAACCAGCTGCCCCGAATCAATCCGTATTCGGTCAATGCGTCCACCGCGTATTGGCTGCAGGTCGGCATGAAGCGACAGCTGGGCAGGCGCAGTGGAGAGATCAGATGCCGGTACAGCTCGATGACGAATATCAATCCGCGCACTGGCGCGACCGCGATTCCGTGCATCAGCGCACCGCCCCCGCTGCTCGGCGGATCGACCGCAAGCCCGCACGCAACTGGATGCCGAGCACATCCGAAGTCGCACCCTTACTGCCAGGCAGTGCCCGAATCACCAGGTGCTCTTGAGGTTCCAGGTCCGCCAACACCTCACGGACTACATGGCGCAGTCGGCGAGCCACCCGATGCCGGTCAACCGCAGACCCGACCGACTTGGCAATGATCAGACCTACGCGCGGCGTCAGTGCCGTCACGGAATCACCCGCCGACTCCTCGGACACGTCCGTCCGTCGGTCGCATATGACTCGGTCGTACAAGATGACGTCCGGCTGCACTGCCCTTCGGCCATGCTTGACCGTTGCACCGAAGTCGGCCGATCGTCTCATCCGGTACTGAGCCGGGAGCACCGCCGAGCTGCCTGTGCTCAGGCGGTCAGCGAACGCCGGCCCTTGCTACGCCGGGCGGTGACGATGGCACGACCGGCGCGGGTACGCATCCGCAGCCGGAACCCGTGCACACGGGCCCGACGACGGTTGTTGGGCTGGAAGGTCCGCTTGCCCTTGGCCACGGCACACTCTCCTTATTGCATCTTGCGTCGCGTAAGCCCGACACACCGGAAGCCCGTTGTGCCTGCCGCACGCGACGCACTCGGTAAGCTCGGTGAACTTCTGCGTCTTGCTCGTAACCGGCGCGGGCTCCGGCCAAAGGCCGGTCGCTGCCGTATCGCCAGCGTTCGGGCGACTGTTCGAGGGTACTGACGCAGGTTCGCCGGGTCAAACCCCGGCGTCATCACCGTCCGGTGCTCGACTCGCCCCCCTCTGAAACTGGCCCACTATTCACACTGGTCACACCCGTATCGGTCGGTCTCAAGACGCTCGTTATCTTTCGATTCATCTCGGCGAAATGAGTAGTCGTCCGCCCAGAAACCTGTTAACTTGCTTGCCAGCGCCGTTTCGGAACCGGAGCGGTTCTCGACCACGAACCGAAGATCACGAAGCGGCTGGCGCTTCAGATATTGCGTCTTTTGTCTGGAGTAACCGTTGCTGAGCAACCGGCCTAGAGGGCCTCACCGCGGAATGCGCACCTCATCCACACCTGTGGATAACTGTGTGGATAGCATGTCCGGGTACGGCATCCATGCACCACGGTGCCAGTCCAGACGGCGTCGAACCAGGGGGATGGGGCT